>OZ253472.1:0-4309579 GCA_965261525.1 Dehalococcoidia bacterium | reverse complement strand
TGTCACCATGTTCTGCGGAGCCAAGCTGGATGGATTCCCGCTTTCGTGAGGAATGACGGTACGCAACCTGATACTGAGAGACATGGCGCAGTCAAACTGAAACGGTATTACGTTGAACCATTCTTCTATATCTGACAAGCGCCTTTCAAAATAAATCTGAATTGCCCTGTCTGCTGATAGACTCATATTAACTTTAGTAAACCTATTCCTACCTCTCACGCCACTATAACTATTTACGAATGCTTCCCTTACATCTTGATAATCTTTATCAGGCTCTAACAACAAATCATATATGAACTGAGCTAAACCTGTGTCTGTCAAAAAGAGTAACCAATCATAAGATTGGGCTAGGACTTTAAGCTCTTTGTTGTGATCGTCAGATGTAAACCAATTGCCATGATTACTTACTATACCAACCGTCAGAACGAAATATTTCAATAAGTCCAATTCATTAGATCTTAGGATTGCTTGGATAAATTCCTCATATGGCCTAATCTGTACACTGCTATCAGGCAAGGGTAATACTCCGTACGATGAGCCGTCTGCTTTTCTAATCCTTTGCAGCGATGAAACAGTTCGAGCGACATATGCACCTTGTTTGGCTTTTTCAATTGTTTGAGGTCCCTTCTTCATACCTTCTTCAACACCGACCCTTTTACACTCGAACATTGCGAAAGGCTGAAGGTGAAGCTTCTCAACTGAGATTTCCCATTTATCATTTACCCTGTTTCCAAGGTAGGCTACGACTATCTCATCATCACTCTCATAGATTGTGCACGCATTTCGCAGTAATTTTGCGCTTGATAGTAGTTGATTGCTTTTGAGGCTTTTGGTGTCCCAGCTATCTCTTCCTAATTCTCTCTGTATCTTCCGGGCTGTGAATGGCAGATCGGATTCTGCCAATTCTATGTTAGATATATTATCGGTAGGATGTAGAGTGAACTCAACATTGTGTGTTAGGTCAGGATTTGCGTACTCTGGGATACGTCTCTCAATTGCAGTCCGCTTTTCGTAGCCCCATGCCTTCAGAGTATAAAAGTTGATTATTTCAACTAAAGTGCCTAGAGCCCGTCCCGCAGCCTTCTTTGAGTCCCGCGTGTAATGAAATACATCCCTAGCGAGAGAATTTTGTAGGACATCAATAGATTCGTATCGCATTGTTCCTGATTTCCTACCTGAACAGCGCCGCGGGCCTTTCGACCATTGCCTGTAGCCTGCGCATGAAATTCGCTGCAACCGCGCCGTCTATCACCTGATGGTCGGCGGTCAGACTGAGCGTCATCATCTCACGCACGACGATCTCGCCGCGCGCGACTACCGGCTTCTGCACGCTGCGTCCAACGCCCAGAATGGCGCTCTGTGGCCTGTTGAGTATCGGCGTGAAGCCGTCTACGACTCCGAGGACGCTGATAGTGAACGTGCCTCCGAGAACGTCGTCGGGGGACAGCGTACCCTCACGCGCCTTTATCGCCATTTCATGGGTGGCGGCGGAAATCTGGTAGATGTCCATGCTGCCAACATCGCGCAGTACGGGGACTATCAACCCATCGTCCAGGGCGACCGCGACCCCAATGTTTATCTGGTCGAAATAATGAATGGCGCCATTCGCCAGAACCACGTTCATAATCGGGATGCGTTTCAGAGTCTCGGCGCACGCCTTGATAAGCGCGTGCGCGATTGTGATAACCGTATCACTCTCACCGGACTTCTCGCGGCGCAGGCGTTGAGCCTCGGTTACGTCAACTTCCAGGAAGTAGGAAATCTGGGCTGTGCTTCTCAGACTCTCGGTCATGTGCTGGGCGATGCCGCGTCTCATGCCGCTTAGAGGCTCGCTCCTCGACGGCTCAGGCAGACCCGGGGGCATGGCGGGAGCCTGTTCGGCGGCCTGGCTGTCGGCGAATGCCCTCACATCTGCCTCCACTATACGACCCCTGGGGCCGGTTGGAGTAACCTGCGAAAGGTCAATGTTCAGGCTGGCCGCGAGCCGACGCGCCCCGGGGGTGGACGGCGTAACCGCGGGCGCAGCCTTCTGCTGTTCATCGAACGCTCGGACGTCCGCTTCCACTATCCGCCCGCCCGGGCCTGTGGGCGTGACCCGCGAAAGGTCAACGTTCAGGTTGGCCGCGAGTCGCCTGGCTCCGGGCGTGGAACGCGCGGTATCCCCTCCATCGCCACGTCCACGAGCGGATCTGCGACCGGGCGACCCGCGTCTCGCGGAGCGCGCTGTGGCTGTGGTTGATGGAATTTCGGGGGAAGGGACGTCTTCGCCCGCCTCCAGCACATAGCCGATGAGGCCGTCCACCGCCACGGTCGCGCCCGCGTCCACCACCGGATGGAATATGCCGCCCGCGACCGACTCGAGGTCGTAGTTCAGCTTTTCGGTCTCTATCTCGGCGATCACCTCGCCTTGGTTGACCTCATCGCCCTGGGTCTTTGCGAGGCTGATCACGGTTCCCTCGGTCATGAAGTCGCCCAGCCTGGGCATGACTATCGGAGTTGCCACGGGTTACTCCTTGGAAGTTATTAGTTTGTAGTTATTGGTCTTTAGTGAATAGTAGCCAGCGGTCGGTGATTGGTTCTCAGTAATCTGAGAACTAAAAACTAACGACTAACAACTAATCACTCCAATACGCCGAGCGCGGCATCAACCACCATGTCCTTGTTCGGGACGAAGAGCGCTTCCAGCGGTCGGCTGTAAGGCACGGGCGCATGGGGCGCGTTCAATCTGCGAGGCGGCGCGTCCAGGTAGTCGAAGGCTTGCTCGGCGACCAGCGCGGAAATGTCCGACGCTATCGAGCAGCGTGGGTAGTCCTCGTCAACAATCACAATCTTGCGCGTCTTCTTCACCGACTCGATGATCGCCTCATCGTCCATCGGCGACAGCGACAGCAGGTCCACCACCTCCACCGAGTAGCCCTGGTCTTCGAGTTCCTGGGCGGCGTCAAGGCAGGTATTGGTGGTGTAGCTGATCCCGACAAGGGTAATGTCCTCGCCTTCCTGCACGACGCGAGCTTTGCCTATCTTTATTTCATACGACTCCTCCGGCACGTCAACGTCGAACCTGATGCCCATGAGCTGGCGGTTGTTGAAGACGATAACCGGGTCGTTGTCCCGGATGGCTGCGGTCATAAGTCCCTTGGCGGTATATGGATCGGAGGGCGCGACACACTTCAGTCCGGGGAAGTGGGTGAATATCGAGTACAGCGTCTCCGAGTGCTGCGCCGCCGAGTTGGTGCCGGCGCCGGTACCGGTCATGATCGTCAGGGGTATGGTGACCTTGCCTCCGAACATATAGTGAATCTTGGCGGCGTTGTTGGTAATCTGGTCGGCGCACACGCCGTAGAATCCCACATACATCAGGTCAACCACGGGTCGCAGTCCCGATGCCGCCGCCCCGACTCCGGCGCCGACAAATCCGGCCTCGGATATGGGCGTATCACGGATTCGCTCGCGCCCGAACTGGCCGACCAGACCTTTTGTCAGCCGCATCGGGCCGCCCCAGGCGTCCTGCTTGTCCTCCCTGTCGCCTCCTCCGGCTATGTCCTCGCCCATGACGATAACACTGTCGTCGCGCTCCATCTCCTGTCGTATGGCCTCGTTGACCGCCTGTATGTAAGACACTTGTCGTACAGCTTCCGCTACCATGGCACTCCTCCTTGTGATTGGGGTGATCGAGAGATTTCTAGTATTCGGTGGTCCATACATATATTTTTCGGGTAGTGACTTATTTTGAGAGATCGTATCCTAACCATGACACCACAGACTCAACCACCCAAAAAGAAACTCTACTTCCAATTCCTCCGTTGCGATTATCAATACGTAATGCTAAAATCGAGATATAGATGCCTTACCCGTGGGTCAGTCGGGTTCCCTAAGCGCACGGGAGTTGGACTGACCCACACCTTTTTGTCCTGAGCCGTTCCTGTCTTATCTAACGCTGTCATGGAAGGCGATCACGCTAGTCGGCATCATCACAGTATAGTTCGCGGCCTTCGAGTAATCGTCGGGAACCTAATCTTGGTTCAGCTCTCGGTGCGGACGATCTAGTAACGAACGCATCGGCCTCCAGTTCGTCCCCCCACTGCGTCCAGCCCTCTCGCTGGTGCCGTGCGAATAGTTCCAAGTAGGGGCCCGGGCTGCAACTTTCAATGATGTCGTATAGCTCGTCAGGTTTACGTGAGTGCTCTCGTTTCCGGCTGCTGATGATATTTACCTGCCGTCGCCCTGGCTGGAGCGTTCGCAAAGAACCTCGGACTCCAAACAGAACCAATTCGGTGACGTTCCTAAAGTAGAATCCTACACCTCTACCATCAGGGCCACCATCCTTTCTGATTTTATACCACACCAAGTTTGTCTTGTATGTGAAACCCCAAGCCTCCATAACCTCAAGTCCGTGTCGGATCAGCGCATTCGGAACCCACAAATACAGATGGCTCTGATCCAACGCGAAGTCAGACACCGGGAGTTCGTGAATCTGCTCCATAGACATGGTTGAGTATCGTAGTAGCCGTTTATGTTCCGGAGCCATCTTGCCCGTGCGATTCGCGAACCGCCACGGAGGATCGGCCAAAATCGTCCCAAACTGCTGCATATCCGGAAGTGTAATTGATGCTCGTGCACCGTTTACTGTCATAGCAAATCATCCTCAACGTAAAGCTCCTCTGTAATGCCGAACACTAGGACCGGGCAACCGCCACCTCCACCGCCATCAATGCGCGGCAACAACCGGCTCATGTGAGTAGTCGAAGCTCCATACGACCTTCCTCTACCCAGTTCATCGAAGATCACCTGAAGTTCGTCGCTTCTCGTGATGATGACACCTACGCTAATAGCACGGAGACCGAACAGAACACGGAAATTATTGAGGTCGCGGTCATAGAACGGATCTTTGTTATTCCATTCGACTTCTAGAGCAACTCTGTTCTTGAAGCAGTCAATGCCATGGGTAGGGTTCTCAGTCTCCTTATCGTCAACCACCACACTCGTCTGGAAGGTCTTCTCTTCCCATCCGCGTTGGTAGAAAGCGCTGTCAAGCGCACTGGCAATCGGCGACTTTCTACCACCTCGTGTTAGAACACTACTTCTTAGCAGACGAAAGGCAGATAGCACTCCGATGATGTCAGCCCACTCATCCGGGAAGTCGTTCTTGAGTATCGCGGTTGCGTGTCTTCGTTCGTGAATTTCGTAGTTTTCCATCACGAACTCTATAGCAGTTTCGTTTGTCATGAGATATGGAATCAGTCTTCTACAACTGGCTGCCCCGTGCCTTTAGGCATAAGACACGTACACGTCCGTCATCAGCTCTTCGGGCTCGGGGAACGGGCTTTCGTCCGCGAATGCGATCGCTTCGGCCACGGCCTGCGCCGCCTGCTCCTGTACCGACTCCAACTCGGACTCGTCGGCTATGCCGTTGTCCAGGATGTGCCTTGTCAACTGCTCAATGCAGTCCCTTGCCTCGTAGTAGTCCTCTTCCTCTTGTGTTCTGTATCCCAGAGGATCGTCTGCGCCGAAGTGTCCCTGATAGCGGTACGTCTGCGCCTCGATGAGCGTCGGGCCTTCGCCTCGCCTCGCCCGCGCTACCGCCTCACGAGCCACCTCGTGCATTTCGACAACGTCCTGCCCGTCCACCGCAACGCCGGGCATATCGTATCCGGCGGCGCGGTTGGCGACCGACGCGCCCGCGACCGTGAATTCGAACGGCGTGGACTCGGCGTAACGGTTGTTCTCACACACGAACAGCACAGGCAGCTTCCAGATGCTCGCCAGGTTCATGGACTCGTGCAGCACGCCCTGACTGGACGCTCCGTCGCCGAAGAATACCACGCTCACCTGGTCGGTCCCTCTGACCTTGGCGCTCAGTCCCACGCCGGTGGCGACCGGAATGTTGGACCCGACCACTCCGTTTGCGCCGAGCATACCCTTGTTAATATCGGCGATGTGCATGGTGCCGCCCTTGCCCCTGTTGGTGCCGGTGGACTTGCCCAGCAGTTCGGCCATCATCTCCTTGAGGTCAACACCCTTGGCGATGCAGTGGTGGTGGCTGCGGTGCGTGCCGAGAACGTAGTCGTCGTCGCGGAGGTGGGCGCAGACGCCCGTGGGCACCGCCTCCTGGCCTATGGACGAGTGCATACCGCGCAGCTTGCCCGCGTCCGCCTCGCGTCGGGACTGCTCCTCGAATCTGCGTATCGTGACCATGGTCCTGTACATCCACAGGAACGCATCTTTATCCAGTTCCGAATAGACGGCGCTCATAATATCCCTCCATGGAAATCTCTGAGTATGCGGGAAGCCTCTGAGCCGGATGCCGCAAGGGACATCCTCATCAGCCTCGACAACTATGGCGCGAGTGTAACAACCATCGCCTGAGTCGTCAATCGAGTTGGTCGCGTCTCAATGCGGCAGGTAGAGCGTGCGCCTTATCGCTGAGACGAAGGCGCGCGCGTTCTGGACGGTTTCAGCCACCAGATCATCCGCGTATGCGGTGTGCAGTTCGTAGTCGGTACGTATTCGCAGGCGATATGCGTTTCGCAGGTGTGTACCAAGTTGACGATCTACGATTCCGGGCCGCGCGACATGAAGACCAAACTGGTTGATTACCCCACTGTGAGTTTTCGGAAGTTGGATGTCCGTCTGGGATAAAATCGCTTGGGCAGCGTAAAACATCGCATAGTAGGCGCGATTCGCAGACGCTCTCAAGCGATAGTCCTCCAAGAGGTACTCCGCGTCACTGAGAGCCTCTTCAGCCCACTTCAGTTGCCCAACTACGAACTCTTGAGAATGTTCCATTGTCATGGATAACTTCGCCTTCGGATATCACGTCTCTTATAAACGGAGTCCCAATGCGCCCGAGCTCCATCAGTTGCTCTCGATCTAGGAGGAATTCCGATAGGACGAAGGAAAAGTCGCCTTCATCCGTCAGATCGTAGGCAATCTCGCCCACACTGTTCCAAAAGAACGTGGTGTTGGGACCGACGACCAGAATATCAATATCGCTCTCAGGCCCTGCCTCTCCCCGCGCGGTGGAGCCGTACAGCACAATTGAGTCAACCTGGTCGCCCAAGGCGTCCGTGACCCTGCGCGCGAACTCAGCCGCGACGGCGCGATAGCGTTCGGAGTGAGTTTTGTTCTGTATCTCTTGGGCGACCACTGGGTTCATGTCCTTGATGATAGGTCACGTTTTGGGGATATGACTGCGTATGTTTGCAGTCATCGGCTTTTGGGTCGATTTCTCCTGCCAGGCGTGGGACTACGTTCTGCCAACTGCTCCATAGCTAGCAGCACTGATTGGGCATTCGCGGGATAGCGGTCACCCGCTTTCCATTTCTCGATGGTATTGACATGGTTGCCCAGAGCGTTGGCGATTCCAGCCAGTGTCCAGTCTTTGGACTGTAACTTTGCGATTTGCTGTTGAACGTCATTCATTCAGATTCACCATCCAATCAAGATATCCGTCAGAATGACCCAGGCACTGGCATCAACGCTTGAAATACCAGACATTGTATAGTATAGTTGCTACCGTCACCCTATTATTTGGATAGTATGCTCTATAGGGGCCATGAACTGAATGTTAGGTATTTGCGTGAGCAAGGTCAACTCTGAGTGGTAAGCTCAAAAGTTGTACAACTAGTACAGCGTCCAGATGTTTCTGACGTAGGGCAACCAGCCCCCCACCCCTGGATTCCCGCCTTCGCGGGAATGACGAATGGAAGTTGATAGTACACTGAATACAACAAAACTAAGTGGACATGGTACTAGACTACTGCCATTCTTAGCGACGGATGGAGTAGGATACTACCCAGAGCGCAGAGGATAGGCTATGGCAACCAATGCAATCCTTCATAGGTCATTTATAGAAACGGAGTCGGTCTTTAAGATTGGCGGCGAGAATGAGTTAGTTGATGGGATAGTCGAATACTCGGATAGGAAGCTAAGGGGGGGATACTATACCCCTAGCGCAATTGCCGATGTACTGGCTGAGTGGGTAGCCCGTGTCAACCCGACTCGTATTCTCGAACCAAGCGCGGGTGATGGAGCGTTCATCCAAGCCCTGGCGCCCAAGCTGGCGCAATCAGCAAGGATAACCGCGATAGAACTCTCCGGGGAAGATGCAGTATTGGCAGAGGGGCGGGGCGACCGTCGGATTGACGTCTTCTGCGGGGACTTTTTTTCGTGGTATGAATCCAACACCCCCGATCAGTATTTTGACGCGGTGATTGGCAATCCACCCTTTATTAGGTTTCAGGATTTTCCAGAACGCCACCGCGAAGTGTCATTTGAGCTAATGCGTGAAATCGGTCTCAATCCGAATCGGCTGACGAATGAGTGGTTGCCATTCGTCGCGGTTGGTACCCGAGCATTGCGGGAAGGTGGATTGCTGGCGATGGTTCTGCCGGCAGAATTACTCCAGGTCGGTTATGCTGCTGAGTTGAGGAAATTCCTGGCGGGCGAGTTTTCGGAACTCAAGATCGTTACTTTCCGAGAAATAGTTTTCCCGAAAATCCAACAGGAGACGATTATCGTCCTCGGCGTAAAGGGCAGGTGCCGGAATGCGGAAGTTTCATTCATTGAGCTAGACGACACTTCCGCTCTCACTGTTGAGCGGCTTCATAAAAACTCCGACCATGTGAATGAACTCCACCACGATAAAGAGAAGTGGCTCCAGTACTATCTGTCCAATACGGAACTGGGTCTTGTACGCGAGATTGAAGAAAGTGGAACTTTCCGGCCTCTTGGAGAGTACGCCGATGTGGATGTGGGAATCGTTACAGGGCGCAACCAATTTTTCGTTTTGTCCGAAGACCAGGTAGAGCGAATGGAGTTAGGCCAGTGGACGATTCCGCTAGTAGGCAGGTCGTTTCAGATCCCCGGCCTGGCGATATATAGAGATGAGTGGGACAGGCTGGCAGAAGGCGGTCATAAGTGCTATCTGTTGCAACTGGGCAGTCTGGACCGCAACGAGTTGTCATCTGAAGCTCTCAAATATGTACAGTGGGGTGAGGATCAAGGATTTCACAAAGGCTATAAGTGTCGAATACGAATGCCGAAGTGGTGGAATGTTCCTTCCGTGTGGGCACCCGACGCTTTTATGCTCCGCCAGATTCATAAAGGGCCTCGGATAATATCCAATGGGTCTGGCGCTGTCTGCACAGATACGATTCACAGAATCCGAACTAAAGGATGGGTGTCTGGGAAAGACTTGGCGGCGGCCTCCATGAACTCACTGACTTCCGCATTCGCGGAGATAAGGGGCAGGAGCTACGGCGGCGGCGTTCTGGAGCTTGAACCCACTGAGGCAGAATCGATTCCCTTTCCAGTTCCTACCTCTACTTTAGACATAGATGAATTAGACTCATTGGTAAGGTCAGGGGCTATTTCAGAAGCTGTTGACCGAATTGACTGCGATACATTGCAATCAGAAGGATTGACACCATCCGATGTAGCGACCCTACGAGATATATGGCGGAAGATGTCAGGACGGCGCATCCGTCGGAAGCGGCGCAGAACTCAGTGAGGCGGCAACCCCTTATATCGAGTGGTGTATGTCTCGCCTATCTGGATTGAGAAATTTTCGATACGCAGAGGCGAATCCTTTGCGGGCACTTCCGAATCGATCTCGCCGGAATCAGGATTCCACACGACGAAGCTGATCGCTTCCGCCAGGTGATTCTGGTTCACAACAGACCTACGACCAGTCAACCGTTCCAGAGTGGCTACTAGGCCTGTCGTCTGAGTGGGACCCAAACAAGGCTTGGGTATGGCAATAATGAACGCGACTACCGCGTACGGGAATCTGCTGTGGACAGTCGTGGCCTCCGTCGCAAGATCGTTAATCATATTCTGATAGTTCTTGCGGACGCTGTCGGTATCGTTCAGTGTCTTACTGTCAAATGCGATGCGGACGCCATCGGGTCTGTATCCTACGTCAAAGTTTTGCGCTCTGACACCTCCGACCACGCGAAATGTGCCGGACTCTATACAATCAGGGTCAGGTGGAAGCAATGAATTGGCGTTGGGCGTCAGAACAGGTATATTCCCTAGCATCCCAGACAGAACGGTCGCTACGGATGAATCTATGAATTTCCCCAGATCCATACTAGAATTCGGAGGACTCCGGCGCAGCCGATTTCCATTATCTGCCCATGTCTTACCAAACTCGGCAAGACGGGTTCTGTTTAAGGCAATGGGCGAAGGCGTATTGAGATTAGCCATAACGCAAGCATTGTATCAGGATTGACGCCCTCATCTATCATATAGGGGTTCGACCATGATGGAATACGAGGGATATATTGCCACGATTGAGTACGATGATTCTGTGGAAATGCTTCATGGAGAGGTCATCAACGCGGCTCCATATCCAATAGTAACGTTTGAAGCCGCCGATGTGGAGGGGCTAAAACGCGAGTTCCGAATATCCATTGATGACTATCTGGCCTGGTGTGAAGAAGATGGCGTCGAGCCCAGGCGTCCATTCTCCGGCAATTTGAATCTGCGTCTGGGGTCGGACCTGCATCGGCAGGTGGCGGTTGAGGCCAGGGTAAATGGCATGAGCATCAACGAATGGATAAAGAGAACCCTGTCCAAAGAAATAACCAAAACCTCCTGATACATCTGTCCTGGCCGATACCCTAAATCTCTAAGTAGGCCGTCATCAGTGAGACACAAAAAGGGCGGACCTCACAGGCCCGCCCTTCAAGCGTCAGTCTTATGTAGCTGTCGCCTACGTCGTAAACAGTATCGGATTCCGCATCGGCGGCAGGATCTGATCCTCGCCTAGTTCGTAGGCTTCCTTCTTGTACACCTGGATGCGGTGCTGGCCGAAGTCGCAGATGAACAGGCGGAACTCGGAGTCCACGCGCACCGAGCCGGGCGCGCTCAGGCGTCGTGTCGGCTCCAGGTCGGTCATCTCCCGCAGGCGCAGAGTCGTCGGGTTGGCGAGAATGTACTGCCTGCCCGATATGGACAGGTTCGCGTCGCCCAGGAACTGTTCCACGAAGCGGCCCTCGGAGTTGAACATCTGCACCCGGTCGTTCAGCCAGTCGGAGACGTATATATCGCCGTGCGCGTCCACGGCTACGGACGCGGGCCTGTTGAACTGACCCTTCTCCTTGCCGGAAGAGCCGAACTCGAAAACGAACTCGCCGTCCGACGAGAACTTCTGAACACGGTCGTTGCGCCAGTCGGCTACGTAAACGTCACCCGTCTCGTCAACCGCCACGCCCCAGGGCATATTCATCTCGCCCGGGCCGCTGCCCTGTCCGGCGCTGATGGTCTGGAGATGCTGACCGTCGCGCGTGAATCGCTGCACGCGGTGGTTCATCGTGTCCGAAATCAGGATGTTGCCGTCAGGGTCGAATTCCAGCGAAGACGGGCGGTCGAGCTGACCGTCACCGGATCCCTGCTCGCCCCATGTCCGCAGGACATTCCCATCCTTGTCCATGACGGTGACGCTGTTCTTCGCCTCGTCCGAGACGTACAGGTTCTCATCCTCGTCCACCAGAAGCCCGGCCGGCCAGGTGAAGTTGCCCTCTCCGCGCCTGCCGAGGTTCTCGTCCTCCCAGTTGATGACCCTGACGTCATTTCCAAGACCGCCCCGGGTGAGAACGTAAACATTCTCTTTCCCGAATCCGACGTCCACCGGATTGGTGGTTACCCTGCGCTGTCCCATCGTCAGATAGAAGGGAAAGCCGGACCTGAGTAGAGAGTATGGTCGTGCCATTTCGATTACCTCCGTTAACAAAAGGAGCCGGGATTTCAGCGCCCGGCTCCCTCCACATAATCGCTATTTGAACGGGTTTATCTGCTCGTAGTGGCCGTTGACTATCGGGGCCGCCTCGACGCTGAGCCACTGCTCCAGCATCGTGCCGTAGATGCCGCGGTAGTCTATCGTGTGGGCCAGGTCTTCGCCCTTCACCCACTGACTGCGCTCCAGCGATGGGTATTCGGAATAGAGTCCGCCCTCGACGGGCTTGCCTATGATGAAAGCGCCGCCGCCCGATCCGTGGTCCGTTCCCGAACCGTTGTCGTAAATGCGGCGACCGAATTCGGTGAACACCAGCATGACGACGTTGTCGTCCGCGTCGTGCTCTTCGAGGTCGGCGAAGAAGTCATAGATAGCGCCCGATAGGTCGCCGATCAGCTTGGGATGTGTCGGGAGCTCGTTGGCGTGGGTGTCGTATCCGCCGTGTTGCGTGTAGAAGATACGCGTACCCAGGTCTGCGGTGTGCACTCTAACCACGTCGCGCAGGCTCTTTGCGATTGCGTTGTCAGCGTACTCGATAGTAGATTCGTACTGTTCGGGAACGGGCTTCAGTATATCCGCGCCGGTCAGCACGTCCTGTCCGGTCCTGGACAGGTATTCCATCACGTGGCCGGTTCCGACGGCAGGGCCGTACATCTGCCTGAAGATGTCCAGCGCCTGGTCACGCTGTTCCCGCGCCTCGATTCCGGTCATAAGCCCGTAGTTGTCCAGATTGGACACGCTGGTTACCGGAACGCCGGGCATGGCCATCGCGCGCGGCAGACCGACGCCGAAGTTGATGCCCGTCAGCGGGTTCTCTCCGTCCGGATCCAGTTCTCTTAAGGTGCGGCCTACCCAGCCGACGGTGGATACCTTGTCCGGCTCACAGGTGTGCCAGATGTCCATGCCCCTGAAGTGGGAGCGGTTCGAGTTGGGGTATCCGATGCCCTGCACGATTCCCACCATTCCGCGGTCGTAAACGTCTTTGAACGCGCCCATTTCGGGGTGGAAGGCCAGAGTGTCATTGATCGGGATAGCCTGATCCTGTGGGACGACCACAAGAGGGCGGTTGTCGTAATATACCGGGTTGGTATATGGAACGACGGTGTTCATGAAGTCATTGCCGCCGGTCAACTGGACGATTACCAGGACGGGATCTTTTCCGTTTCCGTTGCCTGCCATTTGGGTTATACCTCCTGAAGGTATTGAGCGCGATTTATGTATTTGGGCGGTGGACTCCCGATTTCGCGGGAATGGCTGAATCGTAGTTCACCCTCACCCTAGCCCTCTCCCATCGAGGGAGAGGGGATTTTTCAACATACAAAGACGGATAGAGTTATGCGAACTGGTACTCGCGGGACGCGACGATGAGCTGGAGCATTCGCGCCACCTTGCCTGCGTTCTCCGTCTTCGCTTCGTCGGTGTCGAGATCTACGTCTCCGACACTGTCCGCGTACGCCGACAGCGCGGTGCGCGTGTCCTCTCCCACTTCCAGCGGACCCACGAGGTCGAGGCAGCGATCCACCAGCTGGTCTGGCGAAAGCGTTCCGCTCTCGGCGAGCCTGGAGATGATGTCCTGAACTCCGGGTGTGGAGGTGTCATTGAGCTGGTTGACCGCGAAGTTCACACGCTCGTTGAGCGTTCCGCCGTCTATCCACTCGTGGCCCGTGTGCCAGCCCTCGACCGTCGGCGGGTTCATTAGCGCCTGTCCCATGACCGTCGTCGCGCTGCTGAGAGCGCCGACAGACTGTCCGGGCGCTGGAAGCCAGTCGTATGTGCCGACCAGCTTTATGGTGCCGGCGACGAGCTCGGCGGGGTTCTTCACCTTCTTGAACTGCGCCTGCTTGAAGAAGTCGGAGTTGAACAGCGTCCGCAGCGCTGTCTTGATGTCGCCATTGCTTTCCTTGAATGCTTCCACCAGTGTGTCAATGGCTTCCGGGTCGTTTGGAGGCTCAATGTTCCACGCCGGAACCTGGGGCTCGTCCGCCACGAAGAAGTTGTACAGGTGGCGAGCCATGAATCTGTACGTGGACTCCTGCTGGACGATTATATCCACGATGTCCTCGCCGTTGAGGTTCCCTGTGTGCCCGAGGAATGTCTTCTCGCTGTCGTCGTGGTCTTCCGGTATGTACTCGAAACCGGACTCGTAGTGCCCGAAGGGATACAGAGGAATGGGCTGCTTGAACGTCCATCCTGTGAAGGCGCGCGCCGCGTTCTTTATATCGTCCTCCGTGTAGTTGCCGACGCCCATGCTGAACAGTTCCAGAAGTTCGCGGCCCCAGTTCTCGTTGGGCTGGCCGGCGTGGTTCTCGCAGTTGTCCAGCCAGTAGTTCATAGCCGGGTCTTTGGAAAGCTCGATGTGGATCGTTCGAAGATCGCTCATTCCAACCTGTCGGAGCATCTCTATCTGGTTAATTATCGTGGGCGAATGTTCGCTCTTGTACCAGGCGGTGGCGAAGACGTGGTGCCAGAACAACGCCATCTTCTCTTCGAGCGGCTTCTTGGAGTTGATCATCCTCCAGATCCAGCGTCCCGACCACAGTTGATAGGCGTCGTGGTACGAGAGCTCGATGTTGTACCGCTTCAGGACGTCCTCTTCCAGGTCTTCGACCCGCTCCGGGTGGAGCAGGTCTTCCACGATGTCTTCATACGACTTTTCAGACAACTCTTCTATCTCGGTCCTGGTCGCGCCGAATCCCGCGCGACGCATCAGGTGGGAGACCAGAGTGATTTCCTTATCCGACATTCTTCAGCCCCCAGTTTTGGTATTGCTTATGAGGATACACAGACGAATACGCGAGCGAACAGACGCGCAATCCGCCACACTGGACATTGTACCCTAGTCGCACCCCGTCTTCAACGGGCGGCGCGAACTCCAACCTGTATCAACTTAATCGGCGTTCCTTGCGGCGCGAAAATCCCCTCTCCCTCGACGCGAGAGGGCTAGGTAAATGTCCAGTCAGCTATGAATTTCAATAGCAGACCCCCTCTCCCTTGAGGGCTGACAGGGGTAGGTAAATGTCCAGTCAGCTATGAATTTCAATAGCAGACTCCCTCTCCCTCAAGGGAGAGGGCTGGGGTGAGGGTGATCACTGCCTCTTTGGTGGTTGAACCTACGGTATCGGGCAGGGAAGGGACGCGCACTTTCTAAAAAGGGTGGGCCAACCGGCTCAATCTTCAACGAGGAATCGTCGCCCCGCATTTTCCTGTTGGAATTGGGGGTATGCCCCGCCTGAGCGAATCGGCGAAATCAACCGGGCAGAACGACTGGCCAGACCTGCGGTACTATAACGACGGGGCGGCCTGCACCGTAATAATATCTATGTCGTGGTACTTATGGTGCTGGACCGAAGAAGCGTAATGACGCAAGAGGCGGAAAGAGATTTCGCGCTCGTCCTGTATCTGAGGCTGTTCGCTCATATAGGCCAGCTTGTCCTCCAGATTCTCGCCCTCGGTAGTCACTACAAACTCCATCTCGATGGCGGCATCTGCGCGACGGGCAGCGACAATCAGGCGCTTTCCGGCATCCTGTTCCGACTCCCCATCCTGCGATAGCAGGCTCGAAAGAGTTTCCTCCCCGGCTGACCTGAGCCGGTTTATTGATGTCTCGTTCCAGTCGGCGCTTGTAGCGAATTCCTGGAGAAAGGAGTCAATTCTGGGTAGCGACGAAAGGTTCATGGCCACATTCAACCGCTTGCTGCGTCTGGAATTGAATTCCATCAGCAGAGTGAGCAAAATTACGCAGACCGAGCCGGTTGTTATGCCGTTGCTGAGCAGAGTTCCCAGAGTTCCAGTCAGCAGATCGGGCAGAATCGCCTGGTTCTGAAAACCTATACCTATCCAGAGGGACACTCCTACCACCGCGGCTTTTCGCCTGTCTATGCCGTCCCTTAAAACCGTCCTCATACCCTGCACAAAGAGTGACGACAATATAAAGATCATGTAGGCCACCAAGACGGGGCGTGGAGTGGCGACAACCAGCGCTATCAGCTTTGGAGAGAACGCTGTCGCTATCAGAATCAGACCCCCATAGACTCCCATGCGGCGCGCTGCGACACCGGTGAGCAGAACCCGCGCGGAACTGTTCGCTCCTATCCTGTTGGGAAGCGTGCCCAGGGCGGCTGCCAGAAGATTGGTCAATACCAGCAGGTAGTATGCCCCTTGAACTACGCGGAAGTCAGTGGCCCGGGGCCTGCGCCAGGCCACCTGCTGAATTACGACAGTGTCGGTGATCGAACTAATGGCGGTAGCCATGTAAACTATCACGAATCCCGGCAAAAGCCCCCAGAAGGTCGCGCCAAAACTCAGGTCGAATCCAGGCCAGGTAAAACTGGGGAAACCAATCAAGGAAGCTTCCATAACGTGCTGCCAATCGTATGCGCCGAGAGGGGCCGCTATTGCGCACCCGATCACGATCGCGACGACCGGGGACCATTGCTGCCGCTTGGGCGACGCGAACAGCGTCAGCGCCATCAGGATGAACACGGTCGTTCCTGCCAGGATGGGCGCCGCCACCGGGGGAGCGCCTTCCGGCAAATCAGAAAGCCTGCCGAGTACGACGGTTATTATCGTCGCGGACAGCAGCATGAGGACCGTTCCGGCAACCAGCGGGCTGATGACGCGCCGCAGCCAGGAGAGCCGCGAGATGAACACAAACTGTATCAATGACGAAGCGACTATCAGGCTCGACAGCAACGCCGGGCCGCCGGCCAACACCGCCGAGATACAGATGGCGATGAAGGTGGATGAGGAATTTACGCCAAGGGAATATCCCGCCCCGAATCTCCAGAATCGAAAGGTTTGCAGCGTCGTGCCTATTCCGCAAACCACGAGGGCCGAAAAGAAAACCCAGGACAGATAATCCTGGGACTGTCCGCCCGCCACAGCGATGATAGACACCGTGGCAGCCATTGACGCCATGCGGGTCATCACACTCTGGAATCCGTGAAGCAGGGATGCCGGATGGCTTGGCCGCTCATCCGGTTGATAGATGATGTTTTCGTTTACCTGCGTCATTTGGAGCGCTGGTTTGCCGTCTAGTATTATAACGACAGATTGCCCAATATGGCAGCTGACGCTTCTTGTCCGACTATGAGCGAGCTATTGCGTTAGATTCATGTCAGTACTCTCAGGTTCAGATTCCTCCAGAGAATAACCCTGCCGGATAAACTGACGTTGCGATACTAGCAGTATGCAGCAATCAACACAATCAGGCGGTGTTCTCCGGCAGGGTCTTTCGGTTATCCAGTATGGCGCCGCAACTAAAGGGTAACCACAAAAGGGTAACCACAAGGGTTGCCCCTACCGGAAGACACGCATTGCGACCGCCTGAGGCGAACAATCGAAAACCCTGTTCCGGGCGCCCACCCCCGTTGCTATCCACTCCCCCGCTGACATAGAATCTCCCTATGTTCCGACGCGGCGAAAACATCCGGCGGCGACTGACGCGCGCGCTCACTGACAGGCGATTTGCCCAATGAGGCCACTCCAGAGCGTCGTTGACTGGACGCCGCGCACTCCAATCTTCTACGGATGGGTCGTCCTCGGAATGGTCGCGCTCGGCACCTATGCCGCCACAGGCGTGGCGCAGGTCGTCTTTGGCGGCATTCAGAACCTGATATACGAAGATCTGGGATGGGACCGCAGCGCCGTCGCGTTCGCTGTCACTGCTGGGACGTGGGGTTCCGGTCTCCTCACTCCGTTCATCGGGAAGTTGACGGATCGCTACGGCCCTCGACTTCTCATGCCCATAGCCGCGATGGTTGTGGGGCTGTCTTTCTTCGCTCTTGCCGGAATCCGGGAGGTCTGGCACTTCTGGGTCGCGTACATGGTGGCGCGCTCAATCGCAAACCCGAATCTCGTCGGCGTGGTGCCTCGGACTGTCGCCGTCAACTTCTTCCAGCGAAAGCGCAATCTCGCCATAGGACTGGTCTCCACGTTCAGGCCGGTCGGAGGCGCGATCAACATACAGATAATCTCGGTCATAGCCGTATTCTCAAGCTGGCGAGTCGCCTACCGGCTTCTTGGGATATTCTCGCTGCTTCTTGTAATTCCCCTTTTCCTTATAATGCGCCGACGCCCGGAGGACATAGGGCTAATGCCGGACGGTGATGCTCGAACCATCGCCGACACCCCGCACTCAGACACATCCGCAAGCCGGTCGTCCGTCCGCGCGGCGCAGCGTGAGCACAATTTTACGGCGGGAGAAGCGCTCGCCACATCAGCCTTCTGGTTCATCATCTCCGCGGAGATGCTCACCATCCTGACCTCCGGCACGGTGGGATACCAGATAGTCCCGTTCCTGGTGGACTCGGGCGTATCCCAGCCCGTGGCCGTCATTGCGCTCAGCCTCAGCTCGTCGCTCGGCGCGCTGGTTAACCCGGGCTGGGGGCTGCTCGCGGACAAATATCAGCCCAGGATTCTTGCCGCTGTCGCAACCCTTCTCGCTATGGTGATGGCGGCCTTCTTGCTGTTCACTGGTGGGGGCGTATCGGGTTTCTTCTTCGCCATAGCCTGGGGAATAGCGTCTGGTGGACTGGACGTTCTGGGCAGCATGATGCTGGCGCAATACTTCGGTCGCGCGTCTTTCGGGACAATTACCGGACTCGCCGGCCCGTTCCAGATGGTGTTCCTCGGACTTGGCCCTACGTTCGGCGCGGTCCTGTACGGCCTGACCGACGGGTACACCGTCATGTGGTACTACTCTCTCGGAGCCTACGCAATCGGCGCGCTCCTCATATTCAGCGCGCGCAGGCCCACCCCAAGAGACGCTCGCCCTTGAAGTGAACCCTCCTGCCGCCCGTTACTGTCTATCTCTCAATGGCCTTCTTTCGCCAGATGATGTTTCTCACCGCGAGTACGGTGTCCATCGTCTATCAGATAACGCAGGCCCATCTGGACCCGTTTCAGCTTCTTATCGTAGGAACTGCGCTGGAAGGGACTTCGCCCGACTCGATCGCGACTGCGGTATATTCCCCACACTTTCCACCATGACTTTGCCAAGTCGCCTGGAAGTCTCGGGTGTTGACAGTCCCTGAACATTAATATACGATGCAGATGTGGAATTCGTTTCTGGAACTGCAATAAGCGCTGAATCATGCTTATGAGGGCATATGTCAGGAACGAGTCCATTAACAATCTAATCGGGAGAGGTGACTCCATGGGCGACAGATGGACAAGATTGACAAGGCTGGGTTGGATGCTGACCGTAGCGGGGCTGGTGATCATCGTCATTGAAGGCTTCCTGGAAGGCAACCTGGATCTGCTCGGAGCGAATTTTGAGTCGACCCTCGTAAACCTGACGATAGCGGCAGACAGGGTGGCCGACCTGATAATCGTGATCGGCGTTATCACCCTGCTCATAGGGCTGTTTGGTCAGAACATCGTTGGCGAAGAGGAATAGGCGAACCGGCGCTCCTCTTCACCACCCCGGATAGTCCGTGATGTACTCCTGAATACTGCGAGCAAGACCCTCTGCATTTCCTTTCGGTTTTGAGAACTTCTCAAGGCCAAATATAAACTCGTCCACAGGCCTGTGGACGAGTTCTTTTTATAGCGGCTCTTTCGTGTGCATTCGGCCTGCGATTCCCGGAACGCTCTCCTACCATAGATCCCCTGAGTGATATACACTAGTACAGTTTCCATGTGTTTCTGATGTACGGTATCCCCAGCCCCACCTCTGGATTGCCGAGCAGCGAGCCTTTCGCGGGAATGACATCTAGGTGTGGGAGTATGGCTTTTTCACATGGATGTGGTACTAGTAGTCCGACAACTTAGTTGTGATGGATATCCAGATTCCGAATTATCCCCTCTCCCTCTGGGAGAGGGTTAGGGTGAGGGTATATAAACCGTCAATCCAAAAATGTTGGAACACCAGGCTCGGGCTTAGCCGGTCCGTCAATCAATCCTGTACATCCCTATATCCTGTACATCCTGCTTCTGACAAGTTTCCCAAGACACTACACATACATCCCTTACTCTGCTACAATCAACTCAACAATTCGGAACCGGAAACCCGGTTCACCAATGGCTGTTTACTGACGACCAATGACCAGGAACTATAAATCACGACTTATCAATACCTAAAATGTCGAGGAGAAAAACTCTTCGCCAAAGCTAAATTCTGGTGACCGCAGGTGAAGTTTAGGTGAGTTTCACCTGCGCTCCTCACCAGCGTCCCACCAGGGGTCACCTGATACCTTCACCTGCACTCCACTGAATTATATAAAGTAACATTTATCTAAAACTTCGATACCGACCGAATTTCACAGTAAAGAAGTCGAGAGATATATGAGCCAGATTGAAGATGTTGTCATAGTGGGCGGCGGAGCCGCGGGCTGCGCAGTCAGCTACTACCTCGCCAAGGCCGGCGTAAAGTCCACTGTAATAGAGCGCGACGGCATCGCGGCCAACGCTTCCGGCTACTCCGCTGGCGGCCTCAACCCACTGGAGGGCGCCTGCATCCCGGGCCCGCTCGGCCCCCTCGCCATCCGGTCCTACCGGATGCACGCCGAGATATGCCCCGAATTGACCGACCTCTCCGGCCTGGACTTCGGCTACAAGGTCATCTCCTCCGTCCGCGTCGCGTTCGACGAGTCCGAGTTAGTGGAGTTGCAGACGTCCTACGACATATTCGAGTCTGCCGACGACGATTTCAGCGCCGAGTGGCTCAATCCTGCCCAACTCAGGGAACTCGAACCCCGCATATCATCCGACGCCATTCGCGCCCTCGACGCGCGCGGCAACGCGATACTGAGCAGCCATCGCTACACACTCGCGCTCGCCAAGTCCGCCGAGACGATGGGCGCGAAGATCGCGACGGGATGCGTTACGGGCGTCAAGACCAGCGGTGGACGAGTATCCGCAGTCCTGACCGACTCCGGCGAGATCTCCTGCGACGCCGTCGTGTTCGCCACCGGCCCGTGGTCCGGCCAGGTCGAAGAGTGGCTAGGCGTCCCCATTCCCATCGAGCCGTTCAAGGGCGAAATCCTCAGGATGAAGCTGAACGGCCCCCCACTGGAAAGGGACTTCCACAGCGTGGACGTGGATCTCAACCACCGCGAGGACGGACAGATATGGATCGGCGCGACAGAGGAACGAGTTGGTTTCGACAGGAACCCGTCTGCTGAGGCGCGCGCCAAGTCGCTGCGGGTCGCGGCGAGACTCATGCCCGCGATGGAAAACGCCGAACTCGTGCTTCACACCGCCTGCCTCAGACCACTATCGCCGGACTGGATGCCCATAATCGGCAGGACGCCCGGCTGGGACAACGCCTACCTAGCCACCGGCGCGGGCAAGAAGGGCATTCTGTTAAGCCCGGGCATGGGCAAGGCGGTCGCCGACCTCATAACTGCGGGCGCGACCGATGTCCCGATAGACGGTTTCGGCGCGGAACGGTTTGCCGGATATGTAGATTCTCCTGACCGCAAGGAGGAAGCATAGTGACCCTGGAAGTGAATACCCCCGCCTTTCTGAGAAAATTCCCGCGCGACGCGACTCTCAACGACGGACATCAGGTCACAATTCGCCCGCTCCGGTCTGAGGACGGCGCGGAACTGCTCCAATTCTTTCTCAGGGTGCCGGAAGAGGACAGGTTCTACCTGAACAACGACGTAACCTCATCCGAGGTCATTCAGGAGTTCACCGGAAATATCAACATGGATCAGACCATCCCACTCGTGGCTGTGTCGGGCGATAAGATTGTGGCCGACTCCACCCTGCACCGCAGCCGACGCGCCGCGCGAAGACACGTCGGCGATCTGCGCATCGTCGTGGACCCCGAGTATAGGGGTCGAGGACTGGGAGCGCGCCTAATTGACGAGCTTATACAGCTTGGGGTGGACCTGGGCCTCGAACGGCTGGCATTCGAGTTGGTTGACACCAGAGAGATGCCCGCGATTCAGGCCGCCAAGGCCGCCGGTTTCGAGGAAGTCGCCGTTCTGGAAGGCCGTGTCCGCGATATGTACGGAATCATGCAGGACCTCCTGATACTGGAATTGCCACTCGATGAAGAAGATCCGCCGCATCTCGATTTCTAAAGAGGGCCTCCTCTCCCTCTAGGGAGAGGATTGAGGTGAGGGTGAACAACCTGTGTCAGTGGATAGATGAATCCCGAAGCAATCCGCTCAGCATATCCCGCCGCTCCACTGCCTCGGGCATCTCCAGGACGAGGCTCAGAATCTTCCTGCATATCTCCTCGCGTACCTCGCGCGTCTCATCCACGCCCTTTCCGGCGGGATCAGGTAGTCCCCAGTCCTCTATGTCCTTCAGAAACAGCGCGGGACAGGCGTCTTCGTCAACCTCGCAGCCCATTGTGATAACCCGTCTCGCTCCCGCCGCCATGTCGTTCGTCAGCGCCTGCGGCTGATTCTGAGACAAGTCAATTCCCCACTCATCCATAACGCTCACGACATTAGAGTGTACACGGTCGGACGGCTCTGTCCCAGCCGACGACGCCGAAAGCGGTATGTCCAGTTTGCGGGCAAGACTGTTGAAGATCGCCGCCGCTATCTGGCTTCGGCCCGCGTTATGTACGCAAACGAACAGAGCAGTCGTCATTTCATCCCGTCCATATCAGCTTTCGTCATCGGAACTCTGCCTGAGCGCGGGTTTGAGCAGGAAATGGTGTACCGCCGCTCCCAGTGGGGCGCCTATCAGCGGCCCGAGTATATATATCCAGAATCCCTCCGAAGGCCCCGGAATTGCGATGCTCTCCCACCCCGCGAAGTAGGCCACGATACGCGGGCCGAAGTCCCTCGCCGGATTCCAGCCCCCTTGCGTCAGAGGCGCGAACAGGGAAATGAGTATCCCAACCGTCGCCCCGATCAGCAAGGGCGCGAGATTCCCGATGAGTCCGGCGTTGCGCTTGTCAGTAAGAACGAATATGGACAGCGCGAGGATAGCCGTGCCGAACCCCTCCACGAACAGCGCGCCGAGCGGAGAGATGATAGAGCCCGCCGTCTCCGTGCCGTAGATCCCGGGATTGGGGAAGTACTCACCGAACACCATCGCTGAACGCTGGCTGCCCGCCGCTCCACG
The DNA here is from genome assembly GCA_965261525.1 of Dehalococcoidia bacterium. Classification (GTDB taxonomy): domain Bacteria; phylum Chloroflexota; class Dehalococcoidia; order Lucifugimonadales; family UBA1123; genus VXRN01. The sequence goes on along the minus strand of OZ253472.1, from coordinate 4,286,805 downwards.
CACTATGCCGTTCTCCGCCTCGAAGCGCGCGATTGCCGATCCGAATATACCCAACACCGTCAGGCCCGCGAATATGCTGCCAATCAACTGGGCAGTCCAGTACAGGGGAATAAGCCGGTAATCGAAATCCTCACGCCTGAAAATAGCGAACGCCAGCGTCACCGCAGGGTTGAGATGCGCCCCGGATATGTTCGCCGTGGCGTAGATGCTCAGGCTCACCCCCAGAGTCCAGACAACGGCCACCTGCCAGATTCCCACCTGCGCCCCCGTTATCGCCGCAGCCGCGACGGACGACGTGCCGATCATCACCATCAGGTACGTCCCGACCGTCTCGCCGATGAATCGTCTCCGTACGCCGTACGCCTCGAAAACGGAGCGTCTGCGTTGATCCGGTCTCGTCATATACTTGATTTTAACCATAAGCCTGTCTTAACTCGATATGGTGAGTTCGCGAGAACCCGCATGGCCGCGTCGGAGGGTGTCAATTGACCGATTCATAAGACGCCATACCTCACGCCAGGGTGGTTCTGTATGGCCAGGACGGCGAATCGAAGTCCGCTGTCAGGGATGTGGGCAGCAGCAATGCCGCCTTCAGAAATGCCTCCAGGTCCTGCACGTTGTAAATGTTGACCTCGTATCTCCTACTCTCGAGCGAGTCAAGCGCCTGCCGCTTGGCGAGGTTGTCCCACTTTATCGAGACCCTGCTGATTCCCCATTCGGTGAGCGAACTCAGTATCTCCTTCGCTCTTTCCGGCATTGCCAGAATCAGCGGAGCCATGAAGTCCACCGGACACTGGATCACCGCGTCCGGAAATGTCTGCCGGAGTCGCCTGAACCCGTGTTCACCCAGGTCGTCAATGTTCGAGCTGAACCACAGTCGGTCCTCGGGAATCCTTCTGGCCCGTATCTCGTACACAAGCGTGTCGAGAGTATGGCCGTTTTCCCGTATGTCCATCTTGATAGATCGTTCCGACTGGATAACCGCGTCCAGAACATCGTCAAGACTGGTGAGATTGACTGGAAGAGTGTCGTCAATCGGTTCGGGAGTCAGGACAAGCTGCCCGGTGACAGGGTCGGTTCGCACGTCCACCTCGCACCACCTGATACCCGATTCGATGAACTCCGCCAGGCTGTTGCTATCCCTGACGCCGTGCCATACAAACTGTACGTGATGCGGAAGCGCATCCCCATAGGCAAGTTCCGTGATGTCATATGTGTCGCCGCTGATTGTCGTCCGGGGCAGCCTGGACCGCGCCGACTCGAAGAGTGTATCGGCATGAAGAAGCATGATTTCGTCCGAGTCCTCCATAGCGAACACCGCCGCCAGGTTCTCCAGCTCGTTGTCCACGAACGCGACCACCCGGTATCCCAGGTTGCGGAAGTATCGTATGCCCTGGCGCTTGGAGTTCTCGATGTCCCTGTCCCATGCGTATGGACTCATGAACACAAGCTCGCTGGGGAAGGATACCTTGAACTCTTTGCCCAGTCCGTTGAGTGAGTGGAGCGTGTCTTCTCTCATATACTCGGGCCGGGCGGCGTTTATTCCGACGCTCGTGTTTGGCTGGATCTGGAACCAGCGCATCACTTCCATTACGCCGGAAAAGGGCCGGTGCGACTCGAACATGACATCCTGGTCCCAATAACGGCTCTCGTACCCTTCGGAGACCTCTACGCGCACTTCATCGGAGAGGTGAGTCATCCGGGCGAGCAGGACACCCATCTGGTTTTCGTTCACGTCAATGTCGGTCATTCCCAGATGACGGAAGAAACCGGACTCGTGGATTCTGTCATATTCACGAAGAAGCGACAGCATCATATACCGGAGATCAACTATGGCGCCATCCACGTCGAACAGGATGATGAGGCGGTCGTTGGGATAGGTTACTCTGGCGCGGTTATAGTGTGAGGCCAGGTCCCGCATCCATCCGGCTGTCTTTGTCTGATTATTTGTCTTGAGCATAGCCTTGTACGCTCTCACGATACCAGACAAATGTTAAGGGAGATTAAACGCGGGATTAATAATCTTCAAACTTCCCAGGCAGAGCGGTAATCCAGCTTGTCGTCGCCCACGCATATGAACAATTCGCCGTCCGGTACGCGCCGCTCCTGGTTGCGGCATCCGAACTTCGCGGTGCACCGGTCCTGAGCGTTCTTGTACGGACAGCGATAGGTCGAGACGGTGTTCGCGGTCTCGTTGATGTCGCGGAAGATTGCCTCCAGCCGCGCTATGCTGAGCCGATATCGCTCTTTGTCCACCCCATCCATTTGTCAGCCGCCCACGAAGGCCGTCTCTTCGGCCTCCCCAATGCCAAGGAAGCGTTTGGCCAGGTCAACGCACTCCATAGCGTCCTTGCCGTATCCGTCCGCGCCGAAATCATCCGCGAACTCCTGCGTCAGCGGCGCGCCTCCTACCATTATCTTCACGACGTCGCGCAGGCCGTTCTCCTCGAAAGCGTCTATCGTCTTGCCCATGTTCGGCATTGTGGTAGTCAGCAACGCGGACATTCCCAATACGTCCGCCTCGTTGTCCATCACCGCTTCTATAAACTCGTCAGGAGAGGTGTCCACGCCCAGATCGTGAACGACAAAGCCCGCTCCCCTCATCATCATTATGCACAGGTTCTTGCCGATGTCGTGAAGGTCGCCCTTCACCGTTCCCATGATGATCGTACCAATCGGCTCGACACCGGACGCCGACAGTATCGGCTCGATGTGCGCCATTCCCGCCTTCATCGCGCGCGCGGCCACCAGCACCTCCGGCACGAAGATAACGTTGTCCCTGAACTTAATACCCACGATTGCCATGCCGGCTATAAGGCCATCGTCGAGTATCGTGTTGGCGGAGAATTCGTCACCCAGCGCCTGCCGCGTGAGCCTGTCAACCTCGATGTGGTTGCCAACTATCAGTTGGTGGCTGATATTCTGCATCAGTGGGTCGGCGTGATCCCACTGCGCGCGTATGTGCTTCTGCTCGAACGGCTTGGTAACGTATCCAAGTTCCTGTTCGAGACCTTCATTGACTACAGGCATATTCTGACCTCGGCATAAGGAAAATTTGGCTTCTAGGATTCTAACAGCCCTCACCGTTGGCTTCCAGAGTCCAGGTCAATCGCATCTAAATTTCGGTCTGCGAATAAATTCAGTTGATATGTCCGAACAGAGCGCCACATCCGGAAACTGGTGACAGTTTCATTTCAGAACTGGTGGAAAACTGATACCAGTGAGTTGGAGAAACTGGTCTGTTTCAACCAGTTCTGACCAGTTTTCGCTTTTCAAGGGGCATTTCTGGTATGGCCGGTCGTCTGACATATACGCTCATTATAGTCCTCTCGCTTGACGGGGTTGTGGGGAGTTTCCCGCCGTGTCCTGTATGCCTGGAATGTGTGTCTATCGAGGCATGGGTTGATGATAGCATGTAGAAGAACTTTTGTGCCGTATCATTGGATCATATGCGTGAATTAGATGCGATTGCGTCGCTGAATGTCGGCTCAGACTTAGCGTACCATGCGGCTAAGCGCGGGGGAACTGAACCTTCTCGCCTCAGAGGGTGTTTCCAAAGGATATATCATGAAGGCTTCAATCGTCGGAGCATGAGATGAGTCATGGCTGTGTTGACCCAGGACTCGGTTTTTCAGGCAACGCCTCGTAGTCCTTGCTCAACCAGAGACACCTTCCCGGCCACGCGAATGTTCGTTCAACCACCCAATCTGATGGCTGTCTATTTTGAAGAAACTGCGAGTAGGGAGTTTTCGACTGATAGGTTGAGGGCCATGTATCGTATGGATGATAAGCCTTCTGAGGAATTTGGGGAATTTGAGCAAGAGTTGAGTGTCAGAAAGATTTCAGTATAGATGAGCAGAAGATATTGCTAACAAGAATTGGGAGTGGCGAACTTTTGGCAGTCTGGGGGCATCCACTGGGCCGTCCAGAAACGAACTAGTAGTCCGACAACTTAGTTGTGATGGATATCCAGATTCCGAATTATCCCCTCTCCCTTTGGGAGAGGGTGAGGGTGAGGGTATATAAACCGTCAATCCAAAAATGTTGGAACACTAGGTGCCCATCTCAAAGACCTCATCATCCGTGGACTTGTTACATCCTCCTTTGACGATCAATCGTGGAAACCTGTTTTCGGATTGGTAGAGCGAGTAGGACCGGGGACGTTTGCGAAGCGGCTGGAACGGGAGAAGCAGGCCAGTGGAGTTTAGACGTTGCCTGCTCAGCCCGCGGCCTCATTGTGTCCGGCCATGCTTACCATGTCAGGTCTCAGCCATGTGGAACGTCCGTAGTTGGCGGCTTTGCCAACATGAAAGCCCTCTACAGGCGCGAAATCTCCGGCCCGCAGAGCCTCCAGCAGGTCCGCTTCGCCTCGGACGTCGCCTTTGAAGGCGGTCACCCCACGCGCGAATCCATCGAGCGAGTGGGCGTCTGAGCCGCCGGTTCCCCAGAATCCCATGATCGCGGCGACCTCTTGAGCGAACCGATTTTCCTCTTCGATGTTGCCGCCGTTGACGACCTCTATCTCGTCAACAATCTTGAAGACAGGATGCTTGGACGCCTCCTCGGCTGTCTTTGGAATACTGTCGGCGTCCTGAAAGAGCATATTCTGGGTGTAGTGCGGCAGATCGAATAAGAACCTGAACGGGTGCGCCAGGATCATGAATCCGCCGACCCTATCCACCTCTTTCCGCAGAGTGCGAATAACCTCGATACTGTCGCCGTAGCCCGCCACGTGGCCATCGAGGCCCATGGTAATGACGTGGCCCAGCGGAGTATAAACCTCCAGCGCGCGAACCAGTACGATGTCGTCAACGGTGGCGGCGAACGCCTCGAAGTCGTGGCGCGGCCATCCGTCGTGTTCGGTCACCATGATTCCCGTCAGCCCGAGGCGCCGGGTGTCCGCGACCATCTCTTCCGGTGTCAGACCGCTGTCGGGGCTGCCTTGATTTGTGTGTACGTGCAGATCGAATAGCGAGGGCAATGGACAGACTATCTCCGTAAAGTATTTCAGGGACTCGTATTTAGAATTTGCCGATGACGGGGGCGACCTCGTTGTTGTCTTCGTACAGTCGCCGGTACGCGCCGGTAAGAGGATCGGTAACAGTCCATTCCCGATAACCCCTTTCGTGGCGGTCGTCTGTGCGTGGCTGGCGCATCCAAGTGACCTCGAAGCTATTGAGGTGGGGCAGGCACTCGTCCGCTACGGCGCAATTAGCGCGAATGTCTTCTTCGACGAACGTGGTAGCCTGCTGTCGGGTGTACTTTGGGATATTCGCGGCCTGGGCGGCGGCCCGCGTCTCTTCAGACGTGGCGTAATTGCGTTCCATGAATGGAATGTCACCCGTGGCGAATACGAGGAAGATTGCCATGGCAATCCCGAATACTACTATGTATTTCAGCATAGGAACAATCCCGCTGTTACAGTCGGTCTTGACTACCTGTCAGGACTATCATCCATCGAGGCGTGAAGGAGGCGGTTCGTCGAATGGTTCATTGTTCGATCTCGCGGCCTCGAGCCTGTTATACCAAGCCTCCCACTCTGCATTCGCTTCTGCCTCTCTCGAAGATGTTTGGGAAACTTGTCGCCCAAATACCGCACCGTAACCATTTAAAGCCCACCCAACAAATCCAAGAGTGTAATCGAAAGCATAGCATATATAAGAATCAGGGGTGCAGCCGGAGCGGTGTAGTCGAAGTTTCGTATCTGGAGAGTATGGCCTCGCGCCAGGCGCAGTATGCCGGGCCAACTCGCCAGCGTAGGTACAAGCGCAATAACCCAGAAACTCTGACCCATAACGACCACAATCGAAAGCGCGATAATAATATACGGCAAGGCTGTGAATACGTCGGTTACCCTCCATTGATATGGATCGTGTCATATACTGTTATCTCCATTCGGAAGAAAAGCGGAAGATGGCCTCCGGCGAAAAGAGTTTTCAAAATACCTGCCCTGTCTGCCCTACCTGCCCTGCCAGCTACGGAAACGAAGTGGTTTTCAGGGCGCTTTGGAGAATTTTCCTGCCCTGAACCTGCCCCAGCCTGCCCTGAGAGATTAGTTTTGATTTATGCATATCACCTGTCCCACTTTATGATTGCCAGGATTGTCAATCAAATATGAGTCGTTTCGGATCAATCACGGCGCCCCGCGAGTCTTGTTTGGTCGGAACCGAGAATATAGAGGTCCCGATCCCGTTGCCCACATTGTAGCATGTATGCGATTAACCGTTCTAAGGACGGGATGGGAACATAGGGTCTTTCGATTATCCAATATGGCGACGCAACTAAGGGGCAACCACAAGGATTGCCCCTACGGAGTAAGATGACGGTTCACTATGAGAGCGGGGCTTGTAGCTGCTTTATGTTGATAACCGAAAGCCCCTGCCATTGTGAGAAGCGTGCCCACCATCACGGTCGCGGTCACGACCGGGAAGTCAATGTTGATTATCGCGTTATAGACCATAAGGCCCAAACCGGGCCACGCGAACACGGTTTCCGTCACTACTGTTCCAGATATGAAGCCGGCAAGAATCAACACGGAGTATGTCAGAGGCGGTATCAGGGAGTTTCGGAAGGTGCGCTTCCAAATTACTGAATTGGAGCTAACGCCCTTGCCAACTTGACAAATTCCGAGTCCAGAACCTCCAGCATTGATGAGCGTACCAGGCGCATCACCGATGCCGACGCAAGCCATCCCGGGGTGACAGTAGGCAGGACATAGAATTTCAGGCGTTCCGGTCACTCCGTGCCGTGTCCCCGCGTTGCCTCATGAAGCAAGTCCAGGTTGACCGCGAATATCAGGATCAACATAATGCCCAGCCAGAACGGCGGCAATGCTTGTCCGAACAGGGCGAATGTCCGACCGATTACGTCCCAGATCGTGCCGCGTTTGACAGCAGACAGGACACCAATCGGCAACCTGTCAACTAGACAAAGAGCGTCGCGCACGGACCTAACTGTAGGCTGGTCGGGGCGAATTGAATAATCATCTCGCTGGCCGGCTGATTGGTCTTGATGGAGTCGCCGAAGTCCGGTTTCGTTACTATACCCTGAAGCCAACACAGGTATTGGATTACAAGATTATAATTTGTATTTATGTATAGCGATGTTCAAAGTCACCGCCAGTCACCGCTCCGTCATTAGTTTGTATGTTCGCATCATAGCGCATGTAAGATGTGAATGCGTGGTTGTCTGGGAAACCGAGCAGGACTTTGAAAAGTCCCTGCAAATATACTGATCACCGGGAACCGACTCTGCCTGTAATCCGCGACCCGATTCCGTCTGTTATACTTGTCCCCCGTAGAATCATTGCAAGGGATGAAGTATGTCTTTGGAGAGAGCTCCCGCGCACGAAGAGCATGAGCTTGTAGCGCTATTGCGCAGGCAGGGGGTCAGTTCGGTGTTTCTGTCTTCGGATACTGGACCCGCTACGCTCGGCGTCAACTCAGAATCCAACCTCGGTCTGGCCCTGATTGACACCGCCTACATGACATCATACGAAGTCGAGCAGTACGTCCGGGTCTGCGTGGAAGCCGATGTTCCGGCCATTGCCTTGGTGCCTCGCACTCGTATCCCCGGACTCGAACCCTCGCTTCCGCTGGCTGACTTTATTACCAGTCCACCCGACCCGGACGAACTCGTGGTCCGAGCGCGCCGCGTTCTCGAATCGGGCAATACGCAGGAAGAAGACGACAGCCACATTATACGAGCGGGCGACATCCAGATAGACACCTCCAGCTACGAGGTAACAATACGTGGAAGACGGATAGGACTGACGTTCAAGGAGTACGAACTCCTCAAGTTGCTGGCCGAAAATCCTGGCAGGGTGTTCTCAAGGTACGCGCTGCTCAACCAGATATGGGGATACGAGTATTTTGGCGGCACGAGAACGGTTGACGTACATATCCGTCGTCTCAGAAGCAAAATTGAAAACGCCGAGCACAACTTCATCGAGACAATCTGGAACGTCGGATACAAGTTCAGGGAAAACAGATAAACCAACACAGGGAGGTCAGTCATGGCACAAGAGAGAGTCGCTTACGTCAACGGAAAGATAGTACCCGAGAGCCGGGCCGTCGTCTCCATAAGAGACAGGGGATTTCTACAGGGTGACGCGGTGTTCGACACGACGCGCACCTTCGGCCACAGGATATTCAGGCTCGACGAACATCTCGACCGATTCTTCAACTCGCTCAAGTACATGCGGATAGAACCGGGCCTGTCCAAGCAGGACTTCGCCCGAATCACGATGGAAGTCCTCGAGGCTAACCTTCCCTTGATAAACGATGACGATGACTACTGGGTCAGCCAGCGCGTTTCCAGAGGAGTGATGGTTGACGGTGAGTACAAGCCGACCGTGATAATCGAGTGCGCGCCGCTCCCGTTCGATGTCAGAGCCAAGTACTACCGCGACGGCCTGCCAGTGGTGGTGCCGTCCGTCCGCAGAACTCCGCCCGAAGCCCAGAGCCCAAGGGCCAAGGTGCACAACTACGTCAACCTCGTGCAGGCCGAACTCGAGGCCAAGGCGCACAATCCCGACGCCTGGCCCATTCTGCTCGACACCAACGGCAACCTGGCCGAAGGTCCCGGAAGCAATATCTTCGTCGTGAGGAACGGCGAGCTTCTTACTCCCAAAGAACAGTACGTGCTGTCCGGCATCAGCCGCCGCGTTACCATCGAGCTCGCCCATGAACTCGGCATTGGAGTCCAGGAAGCGGACATTGACCTGTTCGACGCCTACACCGCCGACGAGGCGTTCGTCACATCCACCAGCTTCTGCATATGCCCCGTGTCGTCGGTCAACGGTTCGGCGATAGGCGATGGAGCAGTCCCGGGTCCCGTTACAGAACGACTTACAAAGGCTTACAGCGGCATGGTCGGAATAGACATAGAAGCTCAGTACCTCTCCCGCCTGGACAAAGACTCGGAGGGCGGCTCCTGGGCTCTGTAAGGCGCGCGCGTTGGAGGAATTAGATTGGCGCGGAGAGAGAAGGTATGCCAAACTCCACTCAGATTGAAAGCATTGATATACGAAACTATCGTTGCTTTCGCAACATTGTTCTGGGTGACCTGCCGCGAATGACAATTATTGTGGGCGCGAACGGATCGGGTAAGTCAACGCTCTTTGATGTGCTTACTTTCCTGAAAGATGCCCTGGCTCAGAACGTTGCGACAGCGGTAGCCAGGCGCGGCGGGTATCATGAACTGGTTAGCAGAGGGCAGAGAGGACCTATCGCAATCAGGGTAAAGTTCCGTGAGAGTGGCGGACGGCTGGCTACGTACAGGCTGGACGTAAACATACAGAACCGAGGGCGCGTCATCGTAGAGCGCGAGGTACTGAGTTACCGGCGAGGTCAATATGGGAGACCTTGGCATTTTGTGGATTTCCGTGAAGGTACTGGTATGGTCATCACGAACGAGTCCGTATATGGCACGGAAAACGCAGTTGAGGAGAGGGAAGAATATGAGTTGGACGACCCAAGCGTACTCGCCATAAAGGGACTAGGGCAGTTTCGCGGTTTCCAAGTGGTGTCTGAGTTCCGGAATTTGATAGAGAACTGGCATATTTCTGACTTCCATATCGCAGACGCCCGACCAAGCGCAGACGCAGGATATGCGGAACATCTCTCAGCCAGAGGGGACAATGTCGCTCAAGTAGCGCAGTATCTGTACCAGAACCACCCTGACCAATTCGATACTGTTCTCCGCGTCATGCGTGAGCGCGTCCCTGGTGTAAGCGCTGTCGAGGCCAGACCTACCGAGGACGGACGATTGGTTCTCCGATTCCAGGATGGTAGTTTCAAAGACCCATTCATTGCCAGATACGTCTCTGATGGGACTATCAAAATGTTCGCGTACCTCGTTTTGCTACACGACCCCAGGCCACACCCCCTGCTCGCGGTTGAGGAGCCGGAAAACCAACTCTATCCTGAACTTATGCGCGAACTGGTTGAGGAATTCCGAGACTACGTTCGACGTGGCGGTCAGGTGTTCGTCTCCACGCACTCACCCGATTTTCTGAACGGCGCGGAGTTGGACGAGATATTCTGGCTGGTTAAAAAGGACGGTTTCACATCTGCCAGACGAGCGTCAGGCGAGGGACTTCTGAGGAATTTAGTCTCCGAAGGGGACCTTCCGGGAGCATTGTGGAGACAGGGATTCTTTGAAGGAGCGGGTCCTGGATGAACAAATTTGTCTTCTTGCTGGAAGAGCCATCTATGAAATTTCTACTCGAAGGACTTCTGCCACGTATGTTTCCCGACATTGCCTTCCAGTGTGTAGCCCATGAGGGGAAGGATGATTTGGAAAAGAGCATTCCTCGCAAACTCAGGGCATGGCGGGAGCCGGGGGTACGTTTCGTAATACTACGAGATAAAGATCAAAACGATTGCGTAAGCCTCAAACAGAGACTACTCACGATGTGTGAAGAGGCTGGACGCCCGGACACGCTGGTGAGGATTGCTTGCTATGAACTGGAAGCCTGGTACTTAGGCGACCCTGATGCTCTGGCCCTTGCGTTCGGGAACGAGCGGCTGCGAAGGATTGGGCGCAGGGCGCGATTCCGCGATCCGGACAGCGTTCAGCAGCCTTCGAACGCGCTCAAACGACTCGTGCCCCAGTTCCAGAAAGTCAGTGGGGCGAGAAGAATGGCGAATTTTCTATCGAGGGAGCGAAATACCTCGACCAGTTTCCAAGTCCTGCTATCCGGGCTTGATAGACTACTATGCTCAGAATCATGCGCCACGACAAACTAACAGTAAGAATCCCCGCGACATCGGCCAACATGGGCCCGGGCTTCGACTGCCTCGGAATCGCGCTCGATATATGGAACAGCGTGATCGTCGAGGTCGGCGGACACGGGTTCGAGATATACGGCCACGGCGAGCGCGAACTCCCTCGGGACGAATCGAATCTCGTGTGGTCCAGCATTGCCAGGATATTTCGAGAGACGGGGCGGAAAATGCCGCCGTTATCGCTGACCTGCTATAATGCCATTCCCACGGCCCGCGGACTCGGCTCAAGTTCCGCCGCGCTTGTTGGCGGGCTTGTGGCGGGCAACGAACTCTGCGGCAACCCCTTCGACAAAGGAGAACTGCTGCAGTTGGCCGCGGACGCGGAAGGACACCCCGACAACGTAGCCCCGGCCCTGTTCGGCGGAATGCAGATTGCGGTCACGCACGACGAACGTATCGTCAGCGCGCCCGTCTCAGTACCGGAAAACCTGGCCGCCGTCCTGTACGTCCCCGAAACGCCAATGCCGACTGAGGAGGCGCGCGGTCTTCTGCAAAGCTCGGTGCTGAGGTCGGACGCCGTATTCAACATAGGAAGGGCCGCCCTGCTGGTGCGCGCGATGGCATCAGGCGACTTCCGACACCTGGATATAGCCACCGACGACCTCCTTCACCAGCCCGCCCGACAGACCATCTTCTTTCCGATGAAGAACATCATAAGGGCCGCGATGGGCGCGGGAGCGATGGGCGCGTTCCTGTCGGGGGCGGGTTCGACAGTCCTCGCCTTCGCCACCGAAAAAGAGTTCACAATCGGCTACGAAATGGCCGATGCCGCCGTGAAGTCCGGCCTGAACGGAGAAGTCGTCATAACCAAGCCGACCAGCCTTGGCGCGCATACACTGGCATGACCATCCCCAAATTGAATATGCTCACAAATATAGCGACACCGCCCATTCAGAAGCGCGAATCGGGAGGCCGGATATGGTAGCTCAGAAACCAAAGACTAAACTCACATACGAAGACTACAAGAACACGCCCGAAGACGAACGATACGAACTCATAGACGGAGAACTGATTATGGCCGCCGCGCCAAAACACGTACACCAGCGAATTGATATGAGGTTGGGGACGCGATTTTTTGTGCACGTCGAGGGGAACGACCTCGGTGAAGTGCTTTCCGCCCCGTTCGACGTCTATCTATCCGAAACGAACGTCGTTCAGCCCGACCTGCTGTTCATCTCCAAAGAGCGGTTGGACATCATCACCGAGGCCAACGTACAGGGCGCGCCCGATCTCGTAGTCGAAATACTCTCCCCGTCCACCGCCAGCATGGACTGGAACCGCAAGCGCGAACTCTACGCCGAATACGGCGTGAAAGAGTACTGGATCGTGGCGCCGGAAGTCAGGCTCGTATGGCTCTTGCCGCCACGCGACGGCGCACTGGAGATCGCGGGCGTTTACGGCGACGGCCAGACCGTAACCTCAACCGTCCTCGACGGCTTTAGCGTCAACCTGAGCGACATATTCTAGTCGCCACGCGGTTCATCAGCCTCCCGATTTGACATCCGACCTTCTATCGCGCTAAACCATCATTGCGGACGGCCTCAGCGCCCCGACTCCAGCAGCGGAAACACAAGAGAAATGAACCTGATTGTGCAGAAGTACGGCGGAAGCTCTCTCGCCGACGCCGATAAGATAAGGAATGTGGCAAGCCGCATCGCCCGATCCAAAGAAGCGGGAAACCGGGTAGTCGCTGTGGTCAGCGCGATGGGCGACACCACAGATGAACTCATCGAACTCGCCTCGCAGGTTTCATACAGCCCTGACCGACGTGAGCTCGACGTGCTGCTTTCAACCGGCGAACTGCGCTCCTGCGCTCTGGTGTCCATGGCCCTGATGTCCCTGGGACACAAGGCGATCAGCCTGAGCGGAGCCCAGGCTGGGATACGCACGGACGCCCAGTTCGGAATGGCCAAGATAGCCGGTCTCGATCCGCAGCGTATTATGGACGAACTCGACAAGGACAAGATAGTCGTGGTCGCCGGATTCCAGGGAATCACACCCGGCATGGATACCACCACGCTGGGGCGCGGCGCGTCGGACCTTACCGCCATCGCCATCGCCGCCGGACTCGACGCCAACCGCTGCGAAGTCTATACCGACGTGGAAGGCATTTACACCGCGGACCCCCGTCTTGTGCCCAACGCGGTCAAGATCAATGAGATAAGTTTTGAAGAAATGCTGGAACTTGCCAGCTACGGAGCGAAGATGAACCCGCGCTCGATTGAGCTTGGCATGGTGTACCAGACCCCGATTCTGGTCACATCCAGCTTTTCCGACGGGGCGGGTACACTGATTCACGGTGAAGTTGATATGAATAGAAATGTGGGTGAGATAAGAAACCGAGTGTCCGGCATAGCCACGGACACCAACGTCGCCAAGGTGACCGTTCAGGGAGTAACCGACAGGCCGGGCATAGCGGCCAGCCTGTTCGAGCCGCTCGCCGCCGACGGCATAAGCGTTGACGTAATAGTCCAGAACGCCAGCGCGGGCGGCAAGACCGACCTGACCTTTACCGTCAAGCGCGACGACCTTGCCAGGGCCGAGGGCGTTGTCCAGCGGGTTGCCGAGAGTATGGATAGCGATGATGTCGTAACATCCATCGGACTCGCAAAAGTGAGTGTCGTTGGCACTGGAATGCAGGACGCCCCCGGCTACGCCAGCGCCATGTTCCGCGCGCTGGCCGACGCGGGCATAAACATCGAGATGATCACCACGTCCGAGATACGAATCACCTGTATCGTGTCCGAAGAGCAGGTCGGCGAGGCGTCCCGCGCGCTTCACACCGCCTTCGACCTGGACACGCCCCGGTAACGCGCCAGTGCCGTATCCATTTCAATATGACGACCTCCGAACACATTTCCCGTCATTCCCGCGAAAGCGGGAACCCCGAAGGGCTCGCCGCTCGGCAATCCAGAGGTCACGGTGGGTTGCGCGGCAGAAATATATGGACGCTGTACTAGACGCCTATGCCCGTACACAATGCAATACGGCCTGGAACCATGCGGTGGATATGTCCGAAAGACCACACCTATCTGTAATAATACCCGCTTTCAACGAGTCCGAGCGGATAGTCTCCACTCTGAAGAGCGTCACAGCCTACCTGGAAGCGCAAATCTACACATGGGAGATTCTGGTCGTTGACGATGGAAGCGAGGACGACACCGCGTCGCTCGTAAATCGTACCGCCGAAGAAATAGGCGGCGTCAGACTGCTTCCCAGGGAGCATTTCGGCAAGGGCTGGGCGGTAAGAGCCGGAATGCTGGAAGCGCAGGGCAGCTATCGCTTTATGTGCGACGCCGACCTTGCCATGCCCATCGAATGGCTGGAGAAATTTCTGGACAAGATGGACGCCGGCGTTGATATTGCTATAGGCTCACGCGAGATAGAAGGCGCGAGACGTTTTGACGAGCCTCAATACCGCCATATAATGGGTAGAATCTTCAATTGGGTCGTTCGAGCTATCGCCGTAAAGGGATTTCAGGACACACAGTGCGGTTTCAAATGTTTTCGTGAAGATGCCGCCAACGAACTCTTCAGCCGTCAGCGCAGCAAGAGAATGGGCTTCGACGCCGAGATCCTGTTTCTTGCCTTGAAAAAGGGCTACTCGGTTGTGGAAATGCCCGTCGAGTGGCATCACCAGGCAGGAAGCAAGGTCAGACCGGGCGTGGACTCTCTGGATATGCTGAAAGACACGCTTCTGATAAGACTCAGAGACACATTCGGCAAGTACCGCTGAAAGATATAGTCCACTCCTCTTTTGACAAATTCAGTCCGGGTGAGAACAAATGCCTACTGAGAGAGTCGCCGTTGTGGTGCCAACCTACAACGAAGCCGCGAATATGCCCGAGCTCGTGAGTCGCCTGTTCTCGCTCAAAATCGCCGGTCTTCGCCTCTACGTCGTGGACGACGCTTCCCCGGACGGCACCGCCGATGTCGCGCGTCGCCTGTCCGACACCTACGGCGGCAGAATCGAAGTCATAACCAGACAGGCGAAACTCGGCCTCGGCACCGCATACGTGGCCGGATTCACCAAGGCGCTGGACGACGGATGCGACTATGTCGTGCAGATGGACGCCGACCTGTCCCATGTGCCGGACCACCTGCCCTCGATGCTCCGTAAGCTGGAAGGCGCTGATGTCGTAGTGGGTTCGCGTTACACCGAAAACGGCGGTTCCGATCCGAGCTGGGGAGTTAAGCGACGCCTGCTCAGCGCGTTCGGCAATCACGTCATCCGGTTCGTCACCGGTCTTAAGGTCAAGGACGTCACATCCGGGTTCAAGGCATACACCGCCGCCGCGCTGCGCTCTCTGGACATGAGCGCGTTTCGCTGCAAGGGCTTCGGATTCCAGCCCGAGGTCGCCTATCAGTGCCAGTCCAGGGGCCATGTCGTGCTGGAACACCCCATCATATTCATAGACAGGACAAAGGGCAAATCCAAAATGTCCGTCCACATCATAGTGGAGGCGATTTGGAAATTGACGCTGCTAAGATTGAGAACATTCTAATACTGGCTAAAAAACCCTTGCCGTGTTTTTCTCATATTCGCTAAGATTCTTAGACCATTCAGGGAGGCGGATGCAAATGAGCGCACGCGGACTGGACGAAAAGATAAAAATGGACAGGGTCAAAAAGGCAGTGGCGCTCGCCACGAAAAACAGATGGGAGGAGGCCGCCGCGGTCAACCAGACCATCGTTCGCGACTTCCCCGAAGATATAGGGTCATACAACCGTCTCGGCAAAGCGCTGAGCGAACTGGGACGGAACAGGGAGGCGCGAGAGGCGTTCCGCTCTGTCCTGAAGCGTTCGCCCAACAACTCCATCGCCAGGAAAAACCTCAGTAGGCTTATGAAACTGGCCGACGTCAACCCCCCGCGAGTGTCGAAGACCACCGCGCGAAGGTCGTACGCATTCATAGAGGAGAGCGGCAATGCGGGCGTCACGTCTCTCATCAAGCTGGCGCCGGCCGAAACACTTCTCAAACTCACCCCGGGCGACATCGTACAACTTCAGGCGTCCGGCTCCGGCCTGAGTGTAAGGGACGAGTCGGGCGAGTACATAGGACAGGTCGAGCCCAGGGCGGGGACCCGTATAGCTCGTCTTGCCAGAGGAGGCAACCTGTACGAAGCCGCCGTTACCAGCGTCGAAGAGTCCGAACTCGCAATCATCATTCGCGAGACCTACAAGACGCCGGCCCAGTCGGGGATAGTTTCATTCCCATTGCGCGGCGGCGCGGATTACAGGGTCTATGCGCCGAGCGCCGTCATGGGCTATGAAGTCGGCGATGGGGAAGAGGAAGAACTTGAACTTGCCGCCGTCGCAGTCAAGGACTGGTCGTCCGACGACACCGAGCCCGGAGACGACGAAGCCTTCGCCCCTGTCATTCACAGGATAATAAACTCCCCAGTCAGCGAGATCGCCGACACCGACTTCTAACCCGGTCCACTTACGGCGTAAAGGGTCAGCGCATCCTGCACTGACCCTCTCTTGTGTCCGGGCGGGCATAGTTCACAGACCTCAGCGCGTCGTCCTAATACTAAACCTCGCGTTCCCCACGCTTACGATACCTAAACCGAATATAGACTCCCGCAACAATACACAACACCCCAAGAGACGACAGAATCCAGGGTTCCACAAGTAATGAGGGCATCACAAGGAAACTAACGGGCAATACCAAGAATATGAAGAAGATGAAGCTGAATGCAACATTGGCGTCAGACGAAGAGTACCCAACATTGCCCCATTCCGCCACATCGTTCAGCCCAATGTTTATCTGACTTTCGAAGAATCCAACAGCTGCGCACACCAACAGAATTAGCAACAGCAGCGCCGGGGCGATACTGCGAATTACCTCTCCATCCACTTGTGGTTTCATGCTAATCCTCAGCGCCTTGAGACCCCTCCGCCAGCGGACGCGGACGATAGTACAGCCCCCATCGCTGCATAAGCTCCTCCACACGCTCATCCTCGAGCTCCATCAGCTGCCTGAAGAACCCCGCCATCGCGTGCGCGTGCATAAGCTCCTCCGAACACACCCACGACGACTCCGCGGGCACCACATAGAGCAGCCCGTTCTGATGCTCGCACTCCAGTTCCACCCGCTTCCCGCCGCTGTCCGTTTTTACGTTCAGTCCGAATTCACTCATCCAGAAACCTCTTTGCCCTGCTTGAATTGCGGACCGCGCCGCGCCCTCGATTATACCAGCAGCATTATGATCCCAAATACATGAAATCGCTTCCCCTGAGGTCTTCCCTCAGTTCCCCTCGGTTTCCCATATAACTACACATCCGCACCCTACATGCGCTATAATACGAACATATCAACTAATGATGGAGTGCCGACTGCCGATGACTCTTAACATCAATATACATAAATGCGAAATTATACTAACGAACTTCTGGGCGCCTGAAAAATTCCCCCGTAGCTAAACTCAGGTCAACACAGGTGAAACTCTGGTAGCTTTTTCACCTGTTGGTCGCCAGTCAAGCCACCTGTTGCCACCTGTTGATTTATAAACCAAGATATATGAATCGTCAGATCCGTCCGCCACCCGACAGCGCCTGTTCAGAGCCGACTTTACAGTAGCCCTGGTTTCCCCCGAACGAACCACCGACCGTCAACTGAAAACCGCCGTCCGCCAACTGCTATAATCCCCTCGATACAACAACGACCAGGAGGAATACATGACAGTCCACTTTCAGGATAGCGCCATTGCCATACATCTAATCCAGTGCGGCCCCTACGGGAACAACGCCTACCTCGTAGTCTGTCCCGAGACGAATGAGAGCATTGTCATAGACGCGCCCCCCGACCCGGGCGCGCTTATCCAGGCCGCCCGGCAGACCGACGTCAAGGCAATCCTGATCACCCACAACCACTGGGACCACATCGAAGGACTTGAGGAAGTGGCCTCCGCCCTCGGCGCGCCCGTAGGCATCGGCCAGGACGACGCCGACCAACTCGCCAACTCGCCCCAGATAAGAATCGCCGCCGGCGACGAGGTTAGCGCCGGAAACGTTACCCTGACCGCTGTACATACCCCTGGACACACACCCGGCTCCACCTGCTTCACCTTCGGCCCCCACCTGTTCACAGGAGACACGCTTTTCCCCAACGGCCCGGGCAGGACGGGAAGCCCCGAGAACCTGAAGCAGCTTATCGGCAGCATAACGAGCAGGCTGTTCACCCTCGAAGGAATCGGCGAATTCTTCCCCGGCCACGGCGACGTGGGAGATCTGACCACCGAGATGGGCAAGTACCAGGTATTCGCATCCAAGGAACACCCCGACGACCTGCAAGGCGATGTCGAATGGCTAACGAGCTGACCACGCCAACAGGTTTGTCGGCATAGGGCGGTCCATAACGACTCGAATATGACAAACATCAACTACTTTTCGTCATTTCCGCGAAATCGGGAATCCATATGTTGTCGTAGGTGGATACATGGCAGAACTACGCGGCAACCATACTAGCGAGTGCGAAGGCTCCGAAGTCCGCTGGAGCGTCGGTGACATCGTTCTGGCATCCGCCATTTGCCTCGGCGCATTCGGGGTCTTCTTCTTGGCGGTGGGCGGTGTATCTGCCGTGTACCGATGGGAGCGCGAACTGTCCCTGCTGGCATGGCTGGCCGCCTTAGCCGAAAGTGTCCTGCTCCTCGCCGTGTGGCTGATAGTCGTCAAGAAGTACCGCCTGCCCTGGAAGGTCGTCGGTCTCCGGACGCCCGATCACCCATATTCGTTCATGCTCGCGGCAGTCGCGCTTCTCGGAAGCCTGACCTTCACCGCCGCCTATGCCTTCATCGCATCCGCCCTCGAACTCGATACGTTTGTGCCGGAGCCACTGCCCGCGGAACTCGCGGGCAACGGCGCCTACTTTGCAATAACCGCCCTTGCGCTTGGCGTGTGGGTGCCGTTCGTAGAGGAGGTCTTCTTCAGAGGTTTCCTGTTCGCCGGCCTCGCCGCAAAGTACGGATTGTACGTTGGCGTGGCCGCGAGCGCGGCTCTATTCGCGCTCGTACACTTCTCCGTTGCCACAATTATTCCAATATCCGTTACAGGGATCCTGTTCGCGCTGGTGTACCATACAACCAGGTCAGTATGGATACCCATAGCCGCTCACTCCGCCCAGAACCTGCTTGCCCTGCTTGCCTCCCGCTACGCCCTGCCGGAATTTGGCGGCATGGTAGGGGATGGACTGGGGATGATATAAAGGATCGCCCGAAATGCCCAACAGAATTGATACGACCCTAAGCAAACTACGCGAGGCTGGACAGCCCGCCCTGGTTCCCTTCGTCACCATCGGCTTCCCCGACATCCCGACCTCCGAGTCGCTCGCCCGCGTCATTCTCGACTCCGGCGCAGATATGCTCGAAATCGGCGTCCCGTTCAGCGACCCGCTCGCCGATGGCCCCACCGTACAGATGACCAGCTACCGCGCTCTCCAGAACGGTGTTACTGTCGCCAGGTGCATCGAAGCAGTCAAGAATCTCCGCGACAGCGGCGTGGATTCACCGCTGATCTTAATGGGATACTACAATCCCTACTTCCGCTACGGCCTGGATAGGTTTTTGGACGATGCCGCTTCAGTGGGATTGGACGGCATGATAGTCCCTGACCTGCCCACCGAAGAGGGCGCGCAGTTCTCAGAAATGGCCGCGAATCGAGGCATACATCTGATCCCGATGCTCGCGCCCACAAGCTCCGACGAGCGAATACGCGACGCTTGCGAATCGGCGGGCGGGTTTATATACTGCGTTAGCCTTACTGGAGTAACTGGCGTGCGGAGTTCTATTTCACAATCAACGCCCGATCTTGCGGAACGCATCAGGCGATATACCGACCTGCCCATACTGGTCGGCTTCGGCGTATCGAGACGGGAACACATCGAAGAGATATCCGCGTTCGCCGACGGCGCGATTGTCGCCAGCGCGCTCTTGGACGCGGTTGACAAGGCTCCCGATGACGGCAAACTCGACGCCGCGCGGGACTTCATTCACTCACTCAAAGGAACAGACGGCAGGGGCAGCTAGATTGAGCAAAGTCAGAGGACTCCGGGGCGCGACCACCGCCGACACCAATACAAAAGAAGCGATTCTGGACGCGACGCGCGAACTTCTGGAAAAGCTCGTCGAAGCCAACGACGTTAGCGCCGACGACATAGCCGCCGTCACCTTCAGTACCACCAAGGAACTCAATGCCGAATTTCCGGCCGTCGCCGCCCGCGTGCATATGGGCTGGACCGAAGTCGCCATGATGTGCGGCCACGAAATGTATGTGCCGGGCGGACAGGAACGCTGCATCCGCGTCATGATACTCATAAATACCGACAAGCGCCCCGAAGAACTCGAACGCATCTACCTGCGTGGCGCGGCCAACCTCCGCGCCCGCAGCGGCAAGCAAGGCTGAGCCTTGACCCTTAACATAAAACATCCTCTCCTTGACGGGAGAGGACTGAGGTGAGGGTGAAAACTAACCACCAAAAACCAACAAAGGAGAACACCATGGAAGTAATCAAGAACGGATCAGTCCCTGAAGAAGACGCCACCAACGCCCCGCTGTTCTACGGAGGCCCCGTAAGCCGTCAGCCCATAGTCGGCGCGCAGAGCGACTACTTCAACTTCGCCCAGGTCAACTTCTACGACGGAGCGAAGAACAAGTTCCACTCCCACACTACCGACCAGGTCCTGTTTGTGACCGGCGGCGAGGGCATCGTCGCCACTGAGGACGAGGAGATAGTCATAACCGAAGGCGACACCGCTTTCATACCCGCCGGAGAAAAGCACTGGCACGGAGCCGTTGACGAGAAAGACTTCTCCCACATCTCCCTAACCGGCACCGGCAGCGAGACCACCCAGTACGACGACTAATAACAACTCACAGGGGGCCATCCGCCCCCTTCTATTTCACTATGGACTCGCTCCAGAGAAGCGCATAATCGCCGTTGTCGTAAACTTACTCATGCTTGTTCATTCACCGCCAACTCGCAGGCCTCGCCAGCGCATACCCATCCGGCTTGATCACCCGCTGCGACAGTTGGCCGTCCCTGAGCGCTCCGCCCCTACGGTGAATGATGATGTCGCCGCGTTGCGGAGATTCAAACGAGTGTCTTCCAAACGTCTCACCTGGAAGCTATGATACTGCCCTACGGCTTTAGAGTTGTGGGGCGGTTGTCAATTAGGGCGACCGGCCTTATCATAGAAACCGAGGATGGCAACATGATTGACGGGTCTTTGGTTACGATTGTCCTGGTGGTTATTGGCATGGGCATTACCATCATGGGATTTCAGTGGCGGCAGAATGTCGCCATGGAGAAGCGTCTGCGAGAGGATAGCCAGGAATTAGAGAGACGCTTGCGGGGAGATAGCCAGGAATTAGAGAAACGCCTGCGGGAAGATAGCCAGGGATTAGAGAGCCGCCTGCGGGAGGATAACCGCACGTTGGAGACGCGCCTGCAAGAGGATAGCCAGGGATTAGAGAGCCGCCTGCGGGAGAATATTCGGACATTGGAGATGCGCCTGCAAGAGGATAACCAGGCGTCAGAGAGCCGCCTGCGGGGGGATATCCAGACACTAGAGAGACGTCTCGAAACGACCGACGCGGATGTGAAGACTCTCATCGGCGAAGTCGGTCTGATAAAGGGGGCGTTGCTGGGAGTCTCTGATGAGGTTACCAGATCTCTGAGTGAACGGGAGTCGGCGTTGACTCCATAGGCGGAACCGACGCCTGTCGGCGTTGCGAACATTTTCCCAGGATCGCATCCCTATGCCCATATCATCCCTTGACCCCCACCCCCGTAAGCGCGTTCAAGCGCTCGACACCGAAATATCCTACGTGGACACCGGACAGGGCGCGCCCGTAGTATTCCTGCACGGCAATCCCACCAGCGCTTACCTCTGGCGCAACATCATCCCGCACGTTCAGAACGGCGCGCGCTGCCTCGCCCCCGACCTCGTTGGTATGGGAGACTCAGGCAAAATGCCCTCCGGTACGTACAGGTTCGTCGAGCACGCGCGATACCTGGATGCCTGGTTCGACGCACTGGGACTCGACAGCAACGTGATTCTGGTCTGTCACGACTGGGGGTCGGCGTTGGCGTTTCACTGGGCGTACAGATACCCGGAGCGTATCGCGGGCATCGCCTACATGGAGGCAATCGTGCAGAGCCTCACCTGGGAGCAGTGGCCGGAAGCGGCGCGGCGAGTATTCCAGGGATTTCGCTCAGACGCGGGCGAAGGCATGGTCTTGGATAACAACGTATTCGTCGAACGAGTCCTGCCGGGCAGCATTATCCGCGACCTCAGCGACGAAGAGATGACCGTATATCGCAGGCCATACCTCGAACCCGGCGAGTCGCGGAGGCCGACGCTCTCTTGGCCGCGCGATATTCCACTGGACGGTGAGCCTGCCGATGTCGTCGAGATAGTTGACGCATACTCATCGTGGCTCTCGGAAAGCGACATCCCCAAGCTGTTCGTCAATGCCGAGCCGGGCGCGATTCTAACCGGGGAACAGCGCGAGTTCTGCCGCGCGTGGCCGAACCAGCACGAGGTGACGGTAAAGGGTGTCCACTTCGTACAGGAAGACTCCCCCGACGAGATAGGTGAGGCGATTGCAAACTGGCTTGCGGACATAGACCTGTGGAGGGCGTCTTAGATGGCGGGACCTACGAACGTCGAACAGATAAGGGTGTTCGTCGCGGTGGAACTTCCCGCTGCGGTGAAGTCCGAGTTCGCTGGCCTGGTCTCCGCGATTGACGCGCTGGGTGTGAGAGGCGTGCGAACGGTCAGGTCCGGCGGCATACACCTGACTCTCAAGTTCCTGGGCGACGTGAGTGTCGCGCGTGTCCCCAAAATCCGGTCTGCTATGGACGCTGCCGTATCCGACGCAGAACCGTTCACTCTATCCCTCGGGGACGCCGGTGTTTTTCCCAATCGTGGTATGGCGCGCGTCTTGTGGGTCGGCGTCAAAGGAGACCTTAAGCGGCTGGCTCGCCTGCAACAGCGCGTGGAGCTAACCCTGTCTGGTCTGGGGTTCAGGCCGGAGCGCCGGGGATTCAATCCCCACATTACCGTCGGGCGAATACGAGACAGCGTTTCTCGCGCGGACAGACAAAGAGTAACGGAAGCTCTCTTCTCACATGAGTATGCGCGGCCTGCCATTCGGGCTGAGAGTATATGCCTGATACAAAGCGTCCTGCGCCCGGACGGCGCGAAATATGAGCCGATTTACAGCACAGGCCTGGGCGGGCGATAACTGAGCGAGCCGATAATTCGCTTTCCCGGACCTAATCGGGAACAATGTTTAGTTCGTCCCTCTGTCCAGTTAAGCTGCCTTGATCGAGCGCGCGTTTATTATGGACGGTCGGGCTCTGAGGTTGTGGTCTGGAGAATTTCATGCACTTCAGGATGGTCGCGGTTTAGCTTCAGCGTCGGCAGGCGGCGTATGTAGCCGGTGTATTCGTCGAAGTCCTCGTATGTTTCCCTTGTGAACAGGCCGTCCTCTATGGCCTTGTTCATCGCGCGCACAAGATAATCGTAGTCCAACTGCATCCAGGGCTGCTGGCTGAGGTTCTGGGTGAGGTATCTGAAGGTTATGTAGCGGCTGCGCTGTTCGAGGCTGTCGCAGAATCTTATGGTGTCCTTGGTGATTGCGTTGGACATAAGGTCATAGCCGTTTTGATCGTCGAGCTCACTTCTGAAGACTGGTTGGGCGCTGTCGAATTCCATGGCCTCCGCGTCGTCTTCGATACTGTCGAAGTTGGCCCCGCTGGACATCACCCAGTCCACGAGGCCCTCGGTTACCACCTTGACATAGCCCCTGTCGAAAGCGTCCATGACCAGAGGCTTGAATTTCGTGTGCCCGAACTTGCTCTCGTCGAAGTCCCTGATCCGGTGAGTGAGCAACGGCTTGAGCGCTGCCAGCACTATTGGACTCTTCTGATCGTTAGCTATTTCCCTGACGGTCTCGTACACCTGCCGGAGTTCGTCCGTAATGGGCCCCTCCGACGCCTTGGGGGCGTCCGGCAGCGACGCAGTCATAATTCGCTGCACGGAAGGTTCTACGTCAACGTCGTAAAACTTCACCCAGTCCGCGCTTTCGGTGAGTCTTGGAGACGCGGTCCAGCTAAGGGCGACTATGGCGACGAACTTGCCATAGGGCCTGAGAGTCTTGACCAGATGAATGAAATCGCCGTCCCCCGATACCAGCATATAGGCGTCTATGTTGGGATACCGGTAGCAGAACTCCACGCAGTCCGCAGTTAGCTTCACGTCCACGCTGTTCTTGCGGACGGTTGACATGACCCCGTCCCGGTCGTTCTGATAGACCCGTCCCGGCACATACACCGGCTCGATGCCCGCCGCGTACAGCCGCCTCGGGTCGTTGAACATAACATGATTCTGGAAGTCAGCGTATGCCCGCGCTACCACAACCCTGCCCAACCCCTGCGCCTCTTCCATAATTGCGCTGATATTCGGCGCGAGATTTTGCTGCTGTAGTCCGAACCGGATGTTCTCCCAGTCCAGAAGCAGGGCTATCTCGCGGTTTCCGTTTTCATTCATCAAAACAGTTCTCCTAAAGCCGCCAAAGGACCTCGCGCTGCGACGATACCCCGTCAGTGGGAATGTGCGGCAAGGCGAAACGGTCCTTGTCACGTCCGCCATAAATACAAAAAGAGCGTTCGCCGCTGTATATAACTCAATTATAGCAGGGAACGCCGTCTGGAATGGACATATATTATTGCGTAATTAAGAGACATTTTCACTACTGCCGTCAGCGTAAATTGGACTTAATCAAGAGAAGGACGAGGAAAGGGGAAACGGCAACATTAATGAAGCGGCGAAACCGACAGGACTTGGCGCTGGACTATCCAGACGTCAGCGTCCACCGTTCCCAGGCGTCCTCGATGTCTTTCTGGGCTTCGGTGTACTCTTGCCCGAGACGTGTTATAGCGTCGGTGTCGCGGTGCGCGGAGGCGGTTTCTAGCCGCTTCTCAATGTCGGCAACCTTGGACTCAAGTTCGTGGATCAAGGTCTCGTAGTCCACAGTCTGAACCTGAGTGGCCGCTTTCGTCTTGCGGTCCTGTTTGCGAGACTCGCGTTCGCGCCTTCGATGTCTGGCGCGGGCGCGCTTGGAAATCGGCTCAGGTTCCGGGGGGCGATTCACGCGCATCCATTCCGCGAACCCGCCGCTGAATGGGCGGACGGTTCCTTCCTCAATCGCCCAGATACGCTCTGCCATCACGCCGATGAAGTGGCGGTCGTGGGACACGAATAGCAGCGTGCCGTCGAACGACTCGAGCGTGTCTTCCAGCGCCTCTCGGCTGGCGATGTCGAGATGAGTCGTAGGCTCGTCGAGGACCAGGACATTTGGATACGTAATGAGCAGCCTCGCCAGAGACAACCGCGTACGCTCGCCGCCCGACAGCGCTGTCACCTGCTTGAAAACGTCATCGCCCTGGAACAGGAAGCGCGCGAGGTAGTCCCGAGCCTCTCCGATGGGGAGGTTGCGGATTTCCAGAAAAGCGTCAAGTACATTCTTGTCATCCGGCAGGTTCCACGTCCCCTGGTTCAGATACCCTGTCTGGACATTGTGCCCCAGCGTAGCGGTACCGGAAAGGGGCGTCTGCTCACCGAGAATTGTGCGGAGCAAGGTCGTCTTTCCAATGCCGTTCGCGCCGAACATGGCGATTCGCGAGCCACTCTCTACGTTAATGTCGGGTAAGTGGAGCAGCGTTGTACGGGTTTCTCCATCTATGAACCCGACGGAAAGACCGCGCAGGCTCAGCGCGACATGCCCGGTTCTGGATGCGCTCGCCGCGCTTATCGAAATGGTCTTTTCGCTCTGCGGGGCGTCTATGCGTTCCAGTCTCGCCAGTTTCTTTTCGCGTCCCCTGGCCTCGCGGGAACGCTGTCCCGCCTTGTATCGCTGGATGAAGAACTCTTCTTTAGCTATGTATTCCCGCTGGCGCTCGAACTCTTTCTGCTGGCGCTCGACCTGGGCGCGCTTCAGTTCTCTGTACTGAGAGTAGTTGCCTGGAAATCGCTGCACTCGTCCGCGCTCCATCTCCCATATCTCAGTGCATACGTGGTCCAGAAAGTAGCGGTCATGGGATACTACCAGCGCGGCATACTTGAATTTGGACAGGAAGTCTTCAAGCCAGTTCAGACCGTCGAAGTCCAGGTAGTTCGTGGGCTCGTCGAGTACGAGCAGGTCGGGATCCACAAGCAGCGCGCGTGCGAGCGCGGCCCGTGTGCGTTCGCCGCCGCTGGCCGCCACCGCCGCCGTTTCCAGCGTTTCCAGCGGCATTCCAACGCCCTCCACGACGCGATCCATGCTGTTCTGGTAGTCATGCCCCCCCAGAGCCTCATACTCTTCGAGCAACTGGGCGTAACGTGTTTCGGCCTGTCGTCGGGCCTGTCCGTCGCGTTGCTGTATTTCGAGCGCGCTGGCGGCGAGTTCGTCCTCAAGGTCGAACAGCTGTTGAAAGGCAGTTTGCACCTCGTCACGCAGAGTCCCGGGCGCGTCATGTTCGGGCATCTGCGAAACATAAGCGCTCCGCAGGCCGGGAGCTATCGAAACATTTCCGCCGTCGGGTTCGAGACTGCCGGTCAACACCCGCAGTAGCGACGTCTTGCCGCTCCCGTTCGGGCCAACAAGCCCAACACGAGCTTGTTCTCCAACCTCTACGTTAACGTCGGCGAATATCTCCATGTCGCCGTAGAATAGTTTCAGTTGTGAAGCGGTAAGCAGCATTAGGGTGGCTCAGGATTCAAGGATGCGCTTGAGATTTCGGTGGTCGGACTCAAAGCGCGCCTGCGCTCTGGCGCTCATGGCGGACTCGGCCAGAGCCAATATCCCGGTTAACCTGATCTCCGATACCGAATGGAGTTGCGAGCCGCTTTCGAAAGGTTTGATGCTGTATATCAGGCTCATCGAAAAAGGGCCGTCGGTGCTGTGCGCGGCATACTTTTCGCCGGGGCTGAACTCGGTAACAGCAAATTCGTGCGAAAGCCTGCGCTGCATTACTTCGCTTACTATACGGCACGTCGTACCCTGGCCCACAGGACCCTGCGATGTCTGCTCCGCCTCGACTATGTTCTCGGCCCAGATCGGAAGGTTTTCGACCTGGGTCAGGAATCCCATGACCTCTTCTACGGGACGGTTGATGGTGATTGTAGTCTCTACTCTCAATATGCCTCGTCTTTAATGACCCTCTGAAGCGCGCCTATCGAATTACTCTGACGACTACCCTGAAGCGGCGCATCGAACAGGTGGGCCGCAATTCTACAACTTCGATTATCTCGGCTTCCTCGAATTTGCCTTCCGCACAGAAATTCATGCTTGATTTGGGCATATCGGACCGATGTATCTGCCCAACCGGGCGACCATCTTCATCCATTAGAAACCAGGTGAAAGTCGGAAGACAGGTCTGGGATGTCACAGGTAATCGCTCTTTCTTCGGAGGGTTGTCATCTGTCAGTTTACATTTTACGCACAGAGAAGTTCCAGGTTGTGTTGACGTTTGCATTATAGTGTAGATATGTCAGTAGTTAAACTATCTCCACACCAATGGTCAAGGATAATCGAGTTTCTCAGAAGTGAGTCGGACTTGTATGTCGGCCAGGAAGCCGAATGCCATAGGCCGCACTGAACGCAATCCACTGGAAAATGAATTTCTCAGTAGTAGAATCAGTTCTCTCGCTTTGCCGTAACCAACTACGGGAGCGTCGCATTCGGTCCATGTTGTGAGTACGTTGGTCTATCCTGTCATCCATGACGGCCCTCCCTGAAACACACTAACCAAGACCATGGCCAGTGGCCTCACACCGCCCCGTCTATGGATACGTCCAAGACGGCAGGCTTCCCCGATTCCAGCGCGGCCCTCAGCGCCGGGGCGATCTCGGACGGGTCGGTGATGCTGCGACCGGCGACTCCCATCGCCTCCGCCATGCCCGCTATGTTCATGGGAATCGGGAAGTCCATGGCCATGTACTTGCTCTGTGGGTCTTCTTCTCGAAGGATGTCGCGCTTGTACACGTCCATGTTCAGCTTCAGGATTCGATAGGCGCGGTTGTTGCAAATGATATAGACCACAGGGATGTTGTACGTAGCGGCAGTCCACAGCGCCTGAACGGTCATCATGGAACTTCCGTCTCCCACAATTCCGACGACGGGGTTGTCGGGATTGGCCAGCTTCAGCCCGAGCGCGCCTCCCATTCCCCAGCCCAGCGCGCCGCCTCGTTCACCAAATACTGTGCCGGGTTCATCGAAGGAAACGGCGGCGTGTATCGCGTCCCGCGTGGTGACCGAGTCGTCCGCTATGAGCGTACCGAGAGGCAGCGCACCTGCCACCTCGTGCATCATGCGCTCAGTGGACATGGGGCTCATGTCCCATCGTTCCTTCAGCCGTAGTTGGACCGCGCCATTCAGCCCCACCTTATCTTCCATGAGATTGGCTGCCCGGCCTTTGGCGGCCTCTCTGTCCGAGCCGCTCATCGTGGACTCCAGGGCTTCGGCGAGATGCGCGAGTCCGGTTTTCGGGTCCGCGATAATGCCAATGTCCGTAGGCTCACTCTTTCCGACTTCTGTGTGAGCCTGGTCCATGTGAATCAGCTTGGTCTGTGGCCCGAGCGCGCGGCCCGAGAAGTAGAAGAATCCGCTGAAGACATTGGCCCCGACTGCCAGGACTACGTCCGCGTCCGCGAACTCGGCGCGAGCCGAGGGAGTCGCCGGAGCGGACCGTCCCATGAACTGCGGGTGCGCGGTCGGGAAGTTCATCTCGGAATACGCCGACGAATACACCTTCGCCCCGGTGAGTTCCGCGACGTGCACGGCCTCGGCCACCCCGCCCGATTGCGCCAGTCGGTCCCCAACAATCATGACCGGATTGCTCGCGGACGCGAGAAGATCGGCGGTCTCCGATATGGCGGTCGTGTCGGGCGCCATCCTGAAGTACCCGGGGGACGATGGGACAATCTCCACCTCCGCCTCGCCGTCCAGCGCGTTCGCAGAGAAGCCGACATACACCGGCCCGGTCGGTGGAGTCTTGGCCTCGTTGAAAGCGCGGCGCATCACGGACGGTATCTGCTCCGGGTGGGTCGCCTCCGCGCTCCACTTGGTGAACAGCCTGACCATCTCATCCAGCCGGGTGCGCCCCTCGGCCAGCTTGCGAACGTCCTTGTTCGCGCTCGTGACGACCATAGGCGTGCCGCCCTCCTTGGCGTTGTTCAGCAGGCTGATGCCGTTGGCGAGTCCGGTCTCGATGTGCAGATTCACGAACGACGGCTGTTGTGTAGAGCGGGCGTATGCGTCCGCCATTCCCATCGCGGCGCCCTCCTGGGTGGTGAGTATGTACTCGATGTCTGGGTAATCTTCGAGCGCGTCCAGTATGGCGCTTTCACTTGTGCCGGGATTTCCGAATATATACTTGACGCCCTCGGCCCTGAGCATCTCCATGAGCGCGCGCTTTCCTGTCATTCGAGGCATTGCCAAACCTCCGTGTCTGGGTGATATATGCTACGATTGATGAACAGGGTATCACACGCCAAAGCGAAATATGGATACTTCGCCATGTTTAGACGAAGAATCGGAATTATATCCGCTGGCGTCGCGCATGGCCTCGCGTGGGCGGTTCTGCTGTACCTGGCCTTCTGGCCCTGCATCTACGTCGGAACGACTGCCACTCTGCCGGGCGGCGTGACGACTACGGAAAGTGTGTGCAAGGGGACACTGGTTTCGGTCAACGGAATGTATATCTTGCTCGTCCTTGCTGTCCCCCTTGCGATCACGGGGCTGGGTCTGTTCGCCACCCTCTCGACCGCGACCCCGCGCTTCATAGCCCGCATAGTCCTGTGGGTATCCGCAATCCTGCTGATATTAGCCTGCCTGCTCGGAGCGTTGTCCATCGGAATCATATACATCCCTTCGGCCCTCGCAATGATCGTGGCCGCCATAGCCGGCCCCAGAAAGACTGAGCCAAGCCCGCAGACGTGATTGACCTGCGCGCGGCGTGAAATATAATGTTCTCAGGCGGGAACGGCATTGGGAGAATTGCGTGAGCGCCTCATGCAAACGCCGCTGCCATTCCCCCAGCCGATTTTCGGATTACTTTGCGAACATCTCTCGCAGAAGGTCAAGAACCCCGTCTAGGGTTTCCTGGTCCAGACGTCCCAGACGTCGAATCAGCCTTCGTTGGTCCACGGTGCGAAGCTGATCCAGCACTACGTAACCACGCTTCTCTTGAAATTGACAGGAGACCCTGAACGGATACTCGTGGCCTCCGGTTGTCATCGGAGCGATAATGAATGTGATCAGAGCCTTGTTCAGTTCGTCGGGCGACACAATCGCGCATGGTCGCGTCTTGTTGATCTCTCCTCCTCTGGTGGGATTAAGAGAGACGAGATAAACGTCTCCCCGCTGCGGAATGCTCATTTCCATTCCCATTCGGATTCATCGAAGTCGTTAGGAACGGGTTCATCCAGCAAACCGTCCTCCCCCCTTTCTCTGAGTTTCTCTGCGGCCTCACCCCAACCGGCTCTTGGAGCGTGAACCTTTTCTATCAGAACTCCCGACTCGACTACTCTAATCTCGACTTCATTCTCGAATCCCGCCTCTTCTATGAATGACTTGGGGATACGAATGCCGCGGGAATTGCCTATTGGTATTATTCTGGTCTTCATGGCGATTTCCTTCTATATAGCGTAATCACATTATACTTACATGACCACCCACTGAGAATAAGTATATCCCCCCGTACTTCCGCGTTTTACATAGACCCCGCGCATACCCTCCTGGAATGCCCTCTTGCTCTATAATGTCTCCATGCTCGACCTTCTCAAAAAACACTTCGGCTATGACGAGTTTCGTCCATTGCAGGCCGAAATCGTGGACGCCGTTATGGACGGGGACGACACGCTGGTGGTTATGCCAACCGGCGGCGGAAAGTCGCTCTGCTTCCAACTCCCCGCGCTTGCCCTCCCTGGTGTGACCCTCATCGTGTCGCCACTCATAGCCCTGATGAAAGACCAGGTTGACGCTCTCAAGGCTAATGGCATAGCCGCGGACTGTCTCAACTCCGGCATGAGCGGCGAAGAACAGTCCCGCGTACAGATGCGCGCGCGTCGCGGCGAACTCAAGCTCCTCTACGTGGCCCCCGAACGCATCGTCCGGCCCGGCTTTCAACGATTCCTTGAGTCAATTGAGCTCAGCCTTATAGCCGTTGACGAGGCTCACTGCATATCCCAGTGGGGACACGAGTTCAGGCCCGACTACCGCAATCTAATGCAACTCAGGCGTCTTGCGACAGATACTCCGGTTATCGCGCTGACCGCCACCGCCACCCAGCGGGTACGGGACGACATCCTCGCTCAGCTCGATATGAAGTCGCCCGCCATATTCACGGGAAGCATAAATCGCCCGAATCTAAGGTACGCGGTCTTCCCAAACACGGACAAATACGGCCTTCTGGTCGAGTATCTGCGGAGACGCGATGGCGCCAGCGCGATTGTCTATCGAGGTTCCCAGAAGGGATGTGACGAGTTGGCCGCCGACCTCAACGAGGTCGGCATGAAAGCCCTGCCGTACCATGCCGGACTGGGAAGCGCGATAAGGCAGCGCAACCAGGAGCGTTTTGTGCGCGACGAAGTTCGGGTGATAGTCGCTACGGTCGCTTTCGGAATGGGCATAGACAAGCCGGATATTCGCCTCGTCGCCCACTATGACATGCCCGGATCTATTGAACGTTATTATCAGGAGTCCGGGCGCGCCGGACGTGACGGGCTGTCGTCAGACTGCATTGTGTTCTACGGGGCTCAGGACCGTGAGCGCGAGATGTTCTTCATCGGGCGCACGGAGAACGAACTGGAACGCGAGTCCGCCCAGGCCAAGCTGGACGCCATGGTCAGCTACTGCCAGACTGGAGCGTGCAGGCGCGCCGCGCTGCTGCGATACTTCGGGGAAGAGCCGGGCGAGGAAAGCTGCGATTCCTGTGACGTGTGCGAGGCTGAAACTTTCGACGCGACGGTAATCTCTCAGAAGATTCTCTCCGCCGTGATACGGACGGGTGAACGCTTTGGGGCGACCCATGTGTCACAGGTATTGACCGGAAGGCGGGTCAAGAGCGTCGTGGAGCGCAACCACGACAGCCTGTCGGTATTCGGAATCGTGGATGACTACACCGCGAAAGCCATCCGGGAGATTATGGCTACTTTGGTAGGCCGAGGCCTGCTGGCGAGGAGCGATTCGCAGTACCCCACGCTGGCCGTGACTCGGCAGGGACGCCGCTTCCTCAAGGAACGTGAGAGCATAGAATTGCCCGTTCTTGAAAGCACCAAGCAGGTATCGAAACGCTCGAACGCGGAAATGGACTACGACGACGACCTGTTCCAGAAGCTGAGAGAACTAAGGACAAGACTGGCTGCCGAGCGCGGCGTGCCGCCCTACGTTGTGTTCGGAGACGTATCCCTGCGCGAAATGGCGCACTACTACCCGCAGAACCAGGACAGCTTTCTGAGGATAACCGGCGTGGGCCGCGTGAAACTCAGCGACTTCGGCGATGACTTCCTGGAGACAATACGCGATTATGCCGGGCCGAAAGGAATCGAGGATCGTCTAGCGAAACAATCCGGTGGGAGCCGGGACGTCTCTCCTCAGGCGAGGTCTGAAAAGAGCCGCGACTCAGCCGTTGGGTCGTCGCTGCAAAAGACGCTTGAATTCGCCCGCGAAGGGCTTCCTATCGAAGAGATAGCCGCCCGTAGAACACTCTCGCCGTCAACCATCGCTGTTCACGTCGAGGGACTTATCGAGTCTGGTCAGATAGAAGATTACGCGCCATACATCCCCATCGCCCGCGACCTGGGGCGGATAAGTCAGGCGTTTGAGCATACAGGCGACTCAATGTTGAAGCCGGCGTATGAGTCTCTCGGCGGTGATTTCAGCTATTGGGAACTGAGGTTTGCCAGGGCGCACCTCCGCCGGCAGGCCGGAGCGCGCCGTCCGCCTGCATGAAAGAGACTCCAGCCGAGAATATCTGACAACTGATGACTGAATACTAACGACTCCATATATACTGCTTGTACTGCGCAATTACCTCCGCGCTATGCTACAATACACTACACTTGTTGCGGAACAAAAGTTCCTAATTTACATAAATAGAAATTTATCCATGACGACTCGACTGGCCGACACTTTTTTTGTTGCAGGTGAATTCGTAGCTAAATCCGCCGATTTTCAGGTCATTTCCCACCTGAAACGTCACCTGGACTTCGCCTGAACAAATATAGATCTGAATATATGTAATGCCATCTATCCAACGCTTTCGGAGACGCGCCAGGAACCATGAAATTCAGCAACTTTCTTTTCCCACAGTCCGACACGCCCGACACCGACTACGACACGGTTACCGACGCCCTGCGAGAGGCCGAGCTAACCGAGGAACTCGGCTTCGATGGAGTCTGGCTGGGCGAGCACCACATAGATGGCGCATGCGCCTACGTTGACCCTGTAACATTTGCGGCCGCGGTCGCGGCGCGCACCGAGCGCGTCAAGATCGGGTTTGCGGCGGTTCAGATGGCTCTCCACCACCCGATCAGGCTCGCCGAGCAGATCGCGCTCCTGGACAATATCAGCAAGGGCCGAATCATCCTGGGCATCGGACGTGGTACGGCATACAACTTCTACGAATACCGAAGTTACGGAATCCCTTTCTCGGAAGCGCAGGGCAGGCTGGTAGAGTCAGAGGAAATACTCCCAAAGGCGTGGACTATGGAGAACTATCGCCATACCGGCGAATTCTTTGATATCGACCTGCCCGTGCTGAGGCCGAAAGTCTATCAGCATCCACATCCTCCCGTTATACGCGCCGTGGCGACCGAGCGCTCGATGATCGAGATGGCGAAACAGGGCCGCCCGCTTATGCTGGTTGTACAGCCCGACGAAGAAACGGAGAGACGCTTCGGGGTTTACCGGCGGACGCTGTGTGAGACGGGTCTGGATGATAAGGCCGTACAGAGAGTAATGGGCGAATGCTGGATATGGCGAAATATCTACGTCGCTGACACGGACGCCGAGGCTGAGCGGCTTGCTGCCAGGGTGCATGAAGCCAGTCGCAGGCATATTTCGGAAACCCGGCTGCGCCTGAATACGGATGAGGAGATGTCTTCAGTGAACATCAGCCTCTCCGATCCGAGGTTCAGCGTCGAAAACAGCATGATTTTCGGCTCGCCCGATACAGTCGCCGAACGTATAGAGCGGCTGGGACGCATAGGTGTGGGAGGCCTGATCCTCCACTTCCGCGTCGGTCCAATGACATGGGACGAAAACGAACGGAGCCTGCGTATGTTTGCGGATGAGGTAATGCCCAGGTTTAGATAGAAACTTGGATACCCGCAAACCAGATCCGCCAACGTGGAAGGAGGCACAACCGCATGAGTAGCAATTCGGCTCCCCCGGTGGAGTCGGCTGTCGGCCAGTCGGTTGCGAGAGATTTCGTACAGCTACCCAGAAGACAGGTCATACTGACGATGGCCGGCGTAATGCTGGCGATGTTCTTGGCGGCGCTTGACCAGACTATCGTCTCCACAGCGATGCCTCGAATCATAGCCGACCTTGGCGGCTTTGACCGTTACACATGGGTTACTACCGCCTACCTTGTTGCTTCAACTGTATCCGTCCCAATCGTGGGCAGGCTCACAGATATCTACGGACGGAAGATATTCTTCATCGGTGGTATAGCTGTATTCCTTGTGGGGTCGGTACTGGCCGGCATTAGCGACTCGATGACCCAACTCATCGCCTTCCGCGCGATACAGGGTCTTGGTGGCGGCGTCATCATGGCCAACAGCTTTGTCTCTATCGCCGATCTGTTCCCACCGGAGGAGAGGGGCAAGTTCCAGGGTTTCATAGGAGTCGTGTTCGGAATGTCGTCGGTCATCGGGCCGACCCTTGGCGGGTTTATTACCGACAACTTCTCCTGGAACTGGATATTTCTGATTAACGTTCCTGTCGGAGTTCCTGTGCTTCTGCTGATAGCGTGGCTCTTCCCCAAGATAACGCCGGAGGTCGAAAGCCGGAAGCTGGATTACGCCGGTATGGTGACCCTGATACTGTCGGTGACCCCAGTCCTTCTCGCGCTGTCCTGGGGTGGCGTCAAATATGAATGGGGTTCTCCACAGGTCATTGGATTCCTCGCATTCGGTCTGACGATGGGTGTCGCGTTCGTAGTCATAGAGTCCAAGACCGATTCGCCGATAATGCCCCTGGAGATATACAGGAACCAGATGGTGGCCGTCGCGTTGCTGGCCACATTCCTGACAGGATTCGGGATGTTCGGAGCGATAATCTTCGTGCCATTGTTCTTCCAAGGTGTGCTTGGCGCTTCGGCAACCAGCAGTGGCAGTTTCCTGACTCCC
Source organism: Dehalococcoidia bacterium (assembly GCA_965261525.1). GTDB lineage: Bacteria > Chloroflexota > Dehalococcoidia > Lucifugimonadales > UBA1123 > VXRN01. The sequence goes on along the minus strand of OZ253472.1, from coordinate 4,251,611 downwards.
ATGATGCTGGGAATCGTGTTCGGCGCAACGATGTCGGGACAACTGCTGTCCAGGACCGGCGGACACTACCGGATACAGGCCATTATCGGCACAGGAGTCATGGTGGCGGGGACGTTCCTTATCTCTACGATGGACGTCAATACGAGCTTTGCTCGCGCCGTCGGATACATAGTTATCTTGGGACTGGGGCTTGGCGCTACCTTCCCAACGTTCACGCTTGCGGTTCAGAACTCGGTCCCGTTCAGGCTGATGGGGATATCGACCTCAGCGCTGCAATTCTATCGGTCGATTGGCGGGATGCTCGGCCTCGCCGTTCTGGGCGCGGTAATGGCGAATAGATTCGCTTCCAAGCTCGAGGATATGGTCCCTGAGAATGTTGCCGCCGCTCTTCCGCCCGGTCAACTCGACGCTATCAAGGATAATCCGCAGGCGCTCGTTGACCCGTTAGCGGTAGATAGGCTCAAGTCCGGTTTCGCTCAGGCCGGTCCGGACGGCGCTCGGATGGTTGAGGCTCTCTTGGGATCGCTGAAGTCTGCGCTCGCCGGGGCCGTTGGAGACGTATTTACGCTCAGCGCGGTAGTAATTGCGTTGTCCCTGGTGGTTTCCCTGTTCCTTCGAAGGAATGGATACTCGCCAATCCAAACCGAGCGTACCGGCGTTCCAAGCGAAGGCCGGGACTAGCGCTGGAGTAAGGTGCGGAAACACTGGAAATTCGTCTCGACCGTGTCGCTTGCCGTTATGGTTGTTGCATTCTTCGCGCTGCTCGCGTTCGGACTCGCGAACAGGGAGCCCGCTACCGGACGCAGTGGAGTGACCAGAGTCGGAAAGCCCGCGCCTCCATTCTCTATGACTCTCTTGGATGGGGGCGAATTTCACTTGGAAGATTATGCCGGAAAGCCCGTGGTAATAAACTTCTGGGCTTCATGGTGTCCCCCGTGCCGCGACGAGTCCCCCGGCTTCGAGAGGGTATGGCAGAAGTACCAAGACTCCGGCGTCCTGTTTGTGGGAGTGGACATACAAGACTCGGAAACGGACGCCGTGCGGTATATCGAGGAGTTTGAGATTACCTTTCCCAATGGTCGTGATCCTGATGGCAAGATAACCGTGGATTACGGGGTTATCGGTCTTCCCGTGACGTTTTTCGTAGGCGCGAACGGGGTAGTGGAGGGCCGATGGGTCGGCGCTGTGTCAGAGGACAAGCTGGAGACGTGGACCCGCGCGCTCATAGACCGCTCTGTTCCTTCAGACGAATCTGATGGGAAGACTACTGACGGGTTCTTTCCTCTGAGATAAACCTTGGAGCGACTTCGGAATTCCGGTAGAGCGCCGTAGATCTGTTCGGAAGACCGCAGACTGTAATTTCCCTATGCGCTCTGGTAGCGTTCCAGCGCTTCGTCCGGGAAGTCCGCGTTGGAGTACACCTTCTGCACGTCGTCGAGCTCTTCCAGCTGGTCGAGGAGCCTTAGAATCTGCCCTGCGGATTTGCTGTCCAATGGAACGGTGTTGCTGGGAAAAAGAGATACCTCGGATGAGCTAATAACCGCTTCGCTCGATTCCAGCGCGCTGCGAACCTCTTCGAGCGAACCGGGCTCCGAGAATACCTGGAGAATGTCTGCGTCTGCGTCGAAATCATCCGCTCCGGCGTCTATGGCTACGAGTGCGTAGTCCTCAGCCTCTTCTTCCGATGCCTCAACGGTAATGACACCGCGCTTGTCGAACTGCCACGAGACCGCCCCCGACTCGGCGAGATTGCCGCCGGCTCTCGTCAGCGTCGTGCGAACGTCGGACACGGTTCGATTGCGGTTGTCGGTGAGAGTCTCCAGCATGATAGCCACCCCGCCGGGCCCATAGCCTTCATAAACCGCTTCGATCATCTGAACGCCGTCGCCGCTCTCGCCAGTGCCACGCTTGATCGCCCGCTCGATATTGTCATTGGGCATATTCGCGTCTTTGGCCCGCTGGACGGCCATTCTCAGCCTGAAGTTGGCGTCGGGGTCGCCCCCGCCCTGACGCGCGGCCACGATTACTTCACGAGCCAGCTTGGTGAACAATTTGCCTCGACGGTGGTCGGTTACCGCCTTGGCGTGCTTGATCTGCGCCCATTTTGAATGTCCTGCCATATCCCAATCTCCCCAAGAATCGTGACTAGCGCCTGCCCCGGAGTTCCTCCGAATACCGAAATCCAAACACGGAATCTCGCGTGAAACATGGATTAGTTGGGCCGAGGACGCTCGTTGGATTTTATCACGAGGTCTGAAGTCGGTCAAAAATCAGCGAATTCGATAATGGAATTGTTATAGATATTCGGCCCTTACAACCGCACGCAGAACTCCTCCGATGCGGGAGCGCCGAAGAGGTCCGGGTGGACTATATTGGCCATGATTTCCAGACCGTCCACCAGACGCGGACCGCTGCGGCTGAACAGAGCTCCTGAATCCACAATATAGACTCGTCTATTGCGGAAGGCCGACATCCCGTGCCATTCATCGAGGTTGTCCAGAGAGTCGAACTCTGCGCGGGCTTGATCCACATTCATGCCACAGGGCATAAGAATAAGAATGTCAGGGTCGGCGTCGAGAATTTTCTGCATCTCTAGCCGAGGAGACGGCGAGCCGGGACTGACGAGCGCATCTCGCCCTCCCGAGATCTCGACCATCTCAGGTATCCAGTGTCCGGCGGCAATGACCGGGTCAAGCCACTCCACGCAGGCGACGGTCGGGGCATTTTCTCGTTGAGAGACCGCGCGCCGCACCGCATCAATTCGGGCTCGCAGGTTGAATACGGCGTGATGAGCGGAGGAGTCCCTTCCGGTGTGCGCTCCAACTCGCAGGATGTCTTCCAGAACCTCGTCAATCCCATGCGGATCCAGAGACAGCACCTCGGGAGGTGAGTCGAGACGTTGGACGGCCTGCTGAACCTCCTCGAAGGACACGGCGCATACCTCGCAGAGTTGCTGAGTTATAACCAGGTCGGGACGCGCTTCGGTCAGCGCATCCTCATCAACCTCGTAGATGTTTTCACCGCGCATCATCATATCGGTCACGAGCGAATCTATCTCGCTGCCGCTGAGCGTTTCGGGATCGAATCGGCTGCGGACTACCTTTGGCATGGCAACCGCATCCGAGGGAAAGTCGCACTCGTGGCTCACGCCGTACAGAGAGTCCCCCAAGCCAAGCAAATAGACTATCTCAGTCGCGCTCGGAAGAAATGTACAAATGCGCATAGGTCTCTTCTCCTGTATCCCGAATCATGCGTCCAGTTGCGCCTGTCTTACTGTGTGAGAAGGATACACCATCAGCGTTCAGAACGGAGAGAATTCGGCATTACAAATAATGACCCGCCCTAGAACGTCCAGGGCGGGTCATTGCTTCGGTTTTCGTCTTTGGAAAGCCGCTTACAGCGCGCCTTCCTTCTCGAACGCCTCTGCCAGACGGGCTATGCCCTCGTGGATCTCTTCAGGCGTGTTGAAGCCGTAGCACAGGCGGGCGTAGTTGTTGCCGGATGTTCCGTCCGGGGCGAAGTTGACTCCGGCATGGTAGCCAACGTCGTATTTGTTCAGGACATCGTCGCGTATGGATGTGAGATTGGTTCCGTCGGGCAACTTGAGCCAGACGAACAGGCCGCCATCCGGCTTGCTCCACTCGGCGCGGTCGCCGAAATTCTCGCCCAGGGACGCGAGCATCGCATCGCGCTTCGCTCGCTGAACGTCGTTGATCTCTTCGATGTGAGCGTCGAGCTGGCCGGTCGAATATCGGTGAATCGCGTAAGACGCGAATGTGTTGGCCGATCCGCCGCTCTTGGCGACCAGCGCGCGGTCGAGTACCGGCGACGGCGCTGTTACATAGCCGATCCGCATACCGGGCGCGATTATCTTGGAGAACGAGGCGACGTACATTGTGCTGTCGGTCTCGTCCAGGGAGTGGATGGATGTCGGCTGAACGTCGCCGTCGAGTCGAAGATCGGCATAGCAGTCGTCCTCGAGAATGGGCACTCCGTGCCTGTTGGCTATCTCCACCATCGCCTTCCGACGTTCGAGCGTCATCGTCCATCCCATCGGATTCTGGTAGGTCGGAATGGTGTAGATCATCTTGGGACGTTTGCCCTGCGAGACGGCCCTAGTTATCGCGCCTTCGAGCGCGTCGGGCAGCATTCCTTCGTCGTCGGTCTCTACGCCGCGAACGTCTGCCCCGAACCGGCGCAACTGACCGAGCGTACCGCTGTACACGAAATCATCAGTTAACGCCACATCGCCCGGGTCAATCAGCACCTCGATAAGCATGTGAATGGGCTGGCCGGAGCCGTCGCCCAGGATAATCTCGTCCGGAGAAACATGAATGTCCCTGTCTCTGGCAAGCTTGTCGGCCACGAATTCTCGGAGAGGCCTGTATCCCTGCGGATGGGCATATAGCGCCAAGTCTTCGCCCTCTTCCCTAATCGCCTGCTGAAGACCTTCAATGAGGCCGTCGAACGGGATAGACTTGGGATCGGGATAGGCGACCGCGAAATCATACTTTCCCCGCTTGACCATGCTCGCCCTTGCCCTCGCCTCGGGCGCGCGCCTCGAATATAGATTATCGAAGCTGAACTTATTCTCTTCCGGCATACGGACTCCTCCTTGGAAATCGCCTCTTCTTGTGAATGGCGCGGGCTTTTATCTGGACAATTTTCAACCTGCCCGGCCCCCGCGCCATGCGTATGGCTTACTCGTGGTTCAATCATCCACCGAAACGGAATCACGCGTTGTCGAACAACCCCTCGCGCTCGAATACGTCGGCCAGTATTGCGATGCCATCAGCGATCTCGTCCGTGTCGTGATAGCTGTAGGTCAGACGCATGTAGTTGTTCGGCGAGCGGTTGGCTCGATAGACTGCCCCGGGGTTGTACTTGACACCTGCCTGGACAGCCTTTTCCAGCGTGTTCCATGTGTCCACGCCCTCGGGCAGCTTGCCCCAGAGCATCATTCCGCCGTGCGGATTGCTCCACTCGCAGCTTGGCGGGAAGCCTTCACCGAGCGCCGCAAGCATGGCGTCGCGCTTGGCGCCGAGAGACTGAGCGACTGCTTCGATGTATTCGTCACCGTTCTGGCGCAGGTACTCGTATATGGCCATTGAGGTCAGGTGGCTGGGAGACGTTCCGAATCGCAGCCTTCCCACCACGTCTTTCACAGGGTCTGGCACAACGCCGAAGCCGAGACGCAATCCGCATCCCAGCAGCTTGGTGTAGGCGGAAACGTGCATTACGCCGTCCTCGTCGTCGAGTCCGTACATCGCTTGGGGCAGAGGGTCGCCGTCTATTCGGAAGTCGGCATAGGACTCGTTTTCCAGGATGGGAATGCCGTGCCGCTGGGATATATCCACCATGTGCTTGCGCCGGTCTGCGCTCAGGGTTACTCCCATCGGATTCTGATACACGCTGATGGTGTAAATCAGCTTGGGCTTGATGCCCTTGGATTCGAGGTCTTTGATGGTATGTTCGAGCGCTTCGGTGTCCATGCCGTCTTCGTCGGTCGGAATATGGATGACGTTCGCCTGCTTTCCGAGCAGCATACCCAGTGTGCCTGAGTAGCAGAACTGCTCGACCAGAACAGTATCCCCCTGGTCTATGAGAGCGTCCAGTATGGTCCCAACAGCGCCGCCCGCTCCTGAACTCAGGAATATGTTGTCCACTGGGACATCCATACCTCTATTGTCGTGGAGAGCGGAGGCAATGTATTCACGAAGTCCCACATGGCCCTGGGGCGGCGGGTACTTGGCAAGTTCCACGCCCTCGCGGGGCATGATGTCGGCCAGCGCGTCAACGAATCCCTGGACAGGCATTGTGTCGCGGTCAGTGTAAGTCACCGAGAATACGTACTTGGTATCCTCCGCCTGTCCGGGAGGCCCCGCGACCTCAGCGGGAAGGTTCTTGGTGAACAGATCTGTATAGTCCATTTGGTCTCCTCTGGTATGGGTGGGGCTTCCCGTTCGGTACTTTGACTCTAGTAGTCCGACAACTTAGTTGTGATGGATATCCAGATTCCGAATTATCCCCTCTCCCTTTGGGAGATGGTTAGGGTGAGGGTATATAAACCGTCAATCCAAAAATGTTGGAACACTAGTGTGTTTCGCATTCGACCGTAGGCCGGCGTACACATAAGAATATGCTCAATTGGAATAGCGGTCGAAACATAGGCCAAGCGATTGTAAGCCAAGCGAAATAGGGTGTCAAAGATGTCCGCTTGCTATCCTTCTGTCTCCAGCGCGTGAAGGTACATGAATGCGCCTGTATATGTGGTTGCCTCCTCGCAGTGGCCGCCGACCATCTCGCCGGACGGACGCGCCGCGGCAACGTGGATATGCACTCGGACGCCGCCTTCAGGAAGGGGCTGAATGTACCCTTCGGCGCTTACGAGCTCAAGGTTTTCGTCCAGGACGCTCCTTTCGAACTCCGCTGCGCCATCATCGTCATGCCCGCACAGGTTGCGCAGCCTGAGATGACGCAGACTGCCTATGCAGGATATTATCGCGGCTTCCTTTATTCCCTCTGACAGGGCGAACGCTTCCAGGTCGCCTACAAGCGACTCGCCAGCCTGGAAGCGTCGGTAGATGATGTGCGAATCTTTTGCTTCCCATTTCTGCATCTGATTTCTCCCTAAAGTAAAAATAGGACTCTTGTCGTGAGATAGTTCAACCATTTACCCGTGAACAGTATAATATCAGCTTCAACGTGTCCCTAATCGTTGCGAAAGAGTGTAAACTTCATGAATCCACGTTTCGCTAACCAAGGGTGACCAACGACGACTCGGACCATTCCAATGCCTAGTTTCGCATACGCTGCCAGATATCTGTACACAGACACAGTTACCCATAACGACAACTTCCTGAGAATCACCGCCTGTCATGACTTCTATCAGATGCCCCTGATGTCCGCGATAGCCACCGAACCTATGTCCACGCCAATGGAATTCAAGGACAACTTCGGAAATCCGACCCACCATGTTCGCCTGACTTCTCCCCACCGCGAATTGATCATACTCTCAATTGGAAAAGTGCGCCTGAAGAGGCCACCCGTACCCAGTGAAATACGCCTGAGAGCAGTTGAATACGATGTCGCCTCCCGCCGGTTTCTGGCTGCGTCACCCCTTATCAACCCTGAGAGGGTATCTCAAGCCGCATGGCAGATAGCCAAGGACAGCCTGGGCCTGCTGGAAACGGTGGGGGCAGTGGTTGACTGGGTTTACGCCAACATACGCTACGTAAGAGGAGCGACCTCGGTCGCTACTTCAGCCGAACACATTCTGGAAACCCGAACAGGCGTATGTCAGGATATGGCACACCTGGCCATAGCTCTGCTCAGGACGCTTGGAATTCCGACGAGGTACGTGAGCGGACTCCTCGCTACGCAGGCGGGTGAAACGCACGCTTGGATAGAGTTCCTGCACCCCAGTTTCGGCTGGCTTCCAGCCGACCCCACGAGAGGACTCCGGCTGTCCGCGGAAGCCGACCTCATCAAATTCGCCATAGGCATGGACTACACGCACGCTTCCCCGGTCGAGGGAACCTTCAGTTCACGAGGTTCAGGCTGGCTCGACGTCGCTATTGGCAAGGCGATGCCTGATAGTCAAACCCCATCCTTTCAGGATGCCCGGAACCTTATCCAGAGTTCCACTGGCGGACAACAGGCCCAGCAGTAGCCCGGAATCTGCGTCGCGACACATAAAAACTTTTGCGATTGAAGGCTGAGACGCACAGACGACGCCCGCCAAACTCCTACACACCATGCTGTCTCACAGGATAGGATTGACCGCAGACCGAGGACTACTCACTGGGGAGATAGAAAATCAAGGTTCGAGTGACACGGGTCGTGGACGGCGATTCGCTGGAAGTGGCGCGGCGCGGGTGGTTCAACTTCTTTCTGAAGCCAAAGCCGTTTCCCGTTCGGTTGTACGCTATAGACGCGCCTGAGTTGTCCCAGCCATTCGGCGCCGAGGCCAGGGAGCGAATGCGAAAGATCGCTCGTGGTTCGTTGCGCCTGGATGTCGTGAACACTGATCGCTATGGACGTACGGTTGGTGTAGTGTACCGCCGGAATAGGAAGAAGTCGCTGAATCACATGATAGTGGCGGCGGGGTTGGCGTATTCCTACCAGAGATACGGCAAGCTGGACGGAATATCCGAAGCCGAGGCGCGCGCGAGAAAGCGGCGATTGGGGATCTGGAAGTCCGGCGGATCGCAAACTCGCCCCTGGGATCACAGGCGCAGGCTGAGGGGCCGGAGCAAGAAGAAAGGGCGATGGTTGGTCCGTTTTGCTTTCGTCTTGGCCGCCCTTGCTGCCATATTGTTCTTCCTGAACTGGATATGGCAACCTGTGGGCGACTTGATTAGGTCAGTATTTGGCGGATGAAGTCTCAGGTCAATTCATGCCAGATTGGAGTCTGTTTCTGTTTCATACGATTTCCTCCGCAAGAGAAACTTCCTGTGGCGATAGCCGCCCTGTCTTTACAGCGTACTCTGGCGTCTGAACCCTATTATCCGTGTGGAGCCGCCGCCGCCTGTGAAGCCGGAGGAAGTGCGGCCAAGGGAACTACCGCGTGAGGAGCTGCCCCAACTGGAGCGGACTCCGGTGGAACTGGACTTGAATGACCCTGTGGTCTTCTGGTTGTTCATGTATGTCTGGCGGGATGAGCTTACATTGCGACTGGCCTGGTCGTAGGACGATCCCGCGAACGACTTCTGTTTGCTGAAGTAGTTGGAGTTGCGCGAGACCTGGCTGCGGTAGTTGCCGGAGTTGCGATAGCTGGTTCGGTCCCTGCTAATCGTGTCGTACCTGTTTATCGGCGTTCTATAATAGTAGCCGCCCATGGGGTTGAACGCGCTCAGCAACATATAGGTGAACAGAAAGTTGCCTGCGCCGAACGAATTATGGTAGTAGCCGTTCGAGCCATAGCCGCGCATCTCATGCTCGTTCTCGTGGTTGCGCACTATGGAGAACAGGCGGTCGTCGGAGGCGTCTTCTATCTCCTTGGTCTTGTTGAGGTCTTCCCAGCCCTCTAAGTTCATGCGGTCGCCGTCCTGCTCGACCCGGATGATGACTATGCCGTCACCCTCGTAGATTTCGTTGACGCGCTTCTCGAAGTCGGTTGGGCTTTCGGCGTCCTCGAAAGCCTTCTGCACCTCATCGAGGTTGATTCTTCCCGCGGCGCCGTCGGTAGCGGCCCACTCTTCGTAGCTCGGGCCGCTGCTGCCGCACGCGGCAATCGCGGGCCCCGCAATCAGGGACGCGCCCGCGAGGAGGGCAAAGGTCGTCTTTCTGGTTCGCTTCTTTTGCAGCATTGTCACTCTCTATTGGTCGCGCTTAGCTTACAGTCGTTCCGATTTAGGATCAGAACCCGCCGCCGTCAGATCCACCGCCGTCGAAGCCGCCGCCTGAGTCCGAGCCTCCGTGGTGTCCGCCGTCATGACCTGACCCGCCGCCGTGGAAGAATCCGCCGGCGATGAACCCGGCCCCCATCATTGTACCGGCATCGGCGCGGTCCATCATCGCTTGACGCTCAACCCTGCGCCTGCGTGAACGCCTGATGAGCCACCATACCCCGCCTGCCAGCAAGACAGCAAAGAAAATTACTATAATCGGATCCATAGTTCACTCCTCCTTCTTACGAGCGCCGGCGCTTCCACATTCAGAGCGCGACTACTCACGACTGTCCACCCATGTCTGACTCAAGACACTTACCTGATGCAAATAGTCTATCAGGTTATCAGGTCGGATAGTTGGCTTGGGAGTTGCTCGGTCTGATCGTCGTCTAAATCAGTCGGTGACTCAATGTAATCAGAGTTCAGCAGCGAGTCTATCACCGCATTGGCGGCGGCGTTTCGCAGTTCTGATCTTGCGACCAGCGCTTGCTCCCCAAACTGAATCAGAGCGGCAGCGTGTGATTCTGCGGTCATCGCTAAGGAGAGCGCGATGTCCTGGAGCGCCGCGAGATGGTCCGGCCACAGGGCATCCAGGGCGTCGAGGTACATATCAGAGGCGGCGAAGATGAAACGCCTGTCGCCAAGCCTTGTTCTATGCCGGAAAAGACGATTTTCGACTTCATGTGTGAGGATGTCAGCGGCCTCGGCAGGGGAGGTATGGTCGGCGGAACCGATGTCTATCCGGTATTCGTTCCACAGCGATTCGGCGACAGAGTCGAAAGTCATGTAATAGTTTGAGCGAATGTCGCGCAGAGGTTTTGTCTTGCGCTCGACCCAGCTCGATACATCGTTGTCCAGAAGTTGGCGGCAGGCTTGTGAATCCATCATGGATCCTCGGTGGGCGTAATAGGCGCGGGACTCGGACTCGATTATCGCCGCGAAATCGGCGGTCGCCTCTACTATGGCCCGGTTCTGGGATTCGGCCTCGCTCTGAACCAGGCGCAGAAGTTCCTCGACTCGAGGCCCCCGTACATAGATGTCGCCCGGAATTCTCATCTGGAACAGAGCGGTCTGCTGTCGCGTGAAGGCAAGAACGGGGTCGTTTATGTAAAGCGTCATCACGGACGCGCCCGGGCTGCCTTGCCGGGCGGCGCGTCCTCTCAACTGGCGTTCTACTCTCCGGGATGAGGGCAGCGACGCGATAATCACCAAAAGGCCGCGCGACTCTTCGCTGTGGCAAGTGGTATGGCCGAGACTCTCGGCGGTCCTGCTGTTAACATCGTCGCCGACGATGATATCCGTCCCTCGTCCCGCCATTCCGGTGGATACGGTAACCGCGCCGAATTCCCCTGCGCGCGCCACTATCCGAGACTCCTGCGCGGGATTGGATGCGTTGAGAAGGCGATGCGCGATGCCTTGCCGTTCGAGCTCGCCGCTGAAGTCCCCGGACTCTCTGACGCTCCCGAATGCAACTAAAACGGGCCTTCCGATTCTACGGCATCGGACTATTTCGTCCGATAGGGCGCGGGTATGTTCACTCTTGTCGAAGTAGATCCGCGAAGCCAGGTCTATCCGGCGTGGTGTGAATGTCGGAGGAACCCTGACCGCTGAGGCACCGTAGTCCACGGCGAATATATCGGCGGCATCGGTCGCGGTTCCGGTTAGTCCGGCTATGGTCGCGTAGTTGGAAATTAGCGCGTGGATGGTGGCGCGAGCCACTGGGTTGGCGTGAACGCCGTCCTCGATTCCCTCTTTGGCCTCAATCGCCTCATGCAGTCCGTTGACATAGCGATGTGAGTGCATTGGCCGGCCGTCGAGCCTGTCCACAAGAGTTATGCCGTCCGGGTCAATCACATAGTCTTCGTCCAGTCCGTGTACGACGCGCGCGCGGAGTATCTGCGCCACCTCGAACGCCGCGGCGGGATGGTCCAGACGGTCGGTTATGAAGTCCCAACCTCGCGCGGTAATTCTAAGGGCGTGGTTAGCGGCGTCTATCGTGAAGAGCAGACCGGCCTCGAGCGGGTTGTCGTCGTCATCGTCGTTCAGGGTCAGGAGCGCGCGCTGTACCTGGCTGCTAGTCCTTTCATACTGCTCCAATGTGGATACCAGCTTGTCCGTAAGGCCCTCTGCAAGCAGGATGGTCGCGAGAATCCGGCCGGTGGACTCATTCGCGTGGATGGATTCGTCAAGCTCGGAATAGAGTGAGTCAACGTGAGCCGCCTGTTCTTCTATCATGCGAATGGCGAGGTTCTCCGGGGCCTCGTCTTCCTCATATTTCGCGATAGGCCCGCCGGATATGATGAGCGGGGTACGAGTCTGGTCAATTAACAGGTGGTCGGCCTCATCTACGATTGCCACGTCGAAGATCGGGGAGACACGGCGCTCATGCCTGCGCGCGATGTTGTCCCTGAGATAATCGAAGCCGACTTCCCGGGCCGTGGCGAACACTATCGGGCGCGGGTACTGGAATCCGCGCTCCTCGGAGTCCATGCTCGCGGTGACGAGGCCTGGCGCGACTCCGAGCGACTCCATCGTGTAAGTGAGGTCGTCGCAGTCCCGGGCGGCGAGATAGTCATTGGCGGTCAGGATATGCACGCGGCGTCCGGCGGCGGCGAATACGAGCGCCGCGATGGCGGACGCGAGTGTCTTACCCTCTCCGGCGTCCATCTCGACGATTGCGCCGCGCAACAGCAGGGCAGAGGCGGCCAACTGCTGTTGAGTAGGGGCGTATAGAAGGCAGTCGTCTTTGTCCAGGCCGCGCAGGGATTGGTAGAAATCGGGCGGAAAGTGGATGTGTGGCGGATGCTCCGCGCGTATCCTGAATCGGGCGATAAGCAACCAGCGCAGCGCGGCTTGCGTTTCCGGCTTCACACATTCGCTCGTCGCTGTCGCGGCGGCCCATTCACGGAGCGTGTCGAATCGGCTGATCGAGTGAATCGGCGCGTTAGGATCGGTCGGATCGAGTAGTTCGTCCACGAGAAGTCGTATCTGACGAATGGGGCCAGAGAGTTCCTCCGACTCTGCGAGAACGGCTTCCCAGACGCCCATGCGTCTCCTGACGGCGGCGTCAACGATGGAGAGCGCGTCCGCAAGCGCTTCTTCGGACAGCTCGGTCGACTTTACCGCGAATACGACGCGAGCCGAATCCGCGAGCCGATGAATCAGAGCGGCGTCGGAAATGGTGTCTGACCTGCGTTTGGAGGCTTGCTCCGCTAGAGTGAGCGCCCAGTCCGCGTCTATTATCTTTTGGTTGAGGATCATGGGTGGCGGAACAGTATGGAGTTAGCCGTCGTCATAGCTGTCGTGGTCTTTCCTTAAGCCCGGATCCACCGAAGGGATGGATGAGTCGTCGTGCAAAAGGGGTGAGAAAGCGCTCCATTGAATCTGGGATAATGGGTTTGAAGACAAGAACCAACCCCAGAGCAGGAGCACTTAATAGATGTTACCACCTGAGCGTCCCGACCGCATCCGAATCGCCTTCGACGATCCCCGGCTGGTGGCCAATGCCGGGCTGCTCGTGCCGGCCACTCTCGCTCAGCGCCTGGGACTGAGTGAACTGGTGGACAGCAACGTTGACCTGGGCGATGCGCCGGGACGGGCGAACCCGGGAGACAAGACGCTGACCCTGGTTGCCTCGGCGCTGGCCGGTGGGGACTGCATCGATGACGCCGACGCGCTGCGTGCCGGTGGGACCGGGCGGGTGTTGGGCTGTACAGTGAAGGCGCCATCCACCCTGGGGACCTTCCTGCGCAGCTTCAGGTGGGGACATGTGCGGCAGTTGGACCGGGTGAGCCGGGAGTTGCTGGCGCGGGCCTGGGCCGCTGGCGCGGGTCCCGGCGATGAGCCGTTGACCATCGACCTGGACTCCACCATCTGCGAGACCTACGGACTGGGCAAGGAGGGCGCCCGCCGCCACAACTACACCGGCCAGAGAGGCTATCACCCGCTTGTGGCCGTCGCCGCAGGAACCGGCGACGTGCTGATGGCCCGGTTGCGACAGGGTCGAGCCAACACCGCCCGGGGCGCAGCCCACTTCCTGCGTGAGACGGTGAGCCGGGTGCGCTGCGCCGGGGCCACAGGACAACTCACCGTACGCGCCGACAGTGGCTTCTACACCCATGACATCGTCTCCGTATGCCGAAAGACAGGTGTCCGCTTCTCCATCACCGTCCGTCAGCACACCCGACTGCGCAATCTCATAGAGGCCATACCTGAGGAGGACTGGACTCCCATACCCTACTGGATGGACGGCGCAGCCGACGTGGCTGAGACCACCTACACCCCTTTTCGGAACGAGCCCGATGCCGCACCGGTGCGTCTCATCGTCCGCAGGGTGAAGCCCACGCCCGGTTCACAACTGGCCCTCTTCGTCGACTACAGCTATCACGCCTTCATCACCGACCGACAGGGCGACACCCTCCAACTGGAGGCCGACCATCGCCGCCACGCCGAGATCGAGAACGCCATCCGAGACCTCAAGTACGGTGTCGGGCTGAACCATCTGCCCTCGGGGCGCTTTGCAGCCAACGCCGCCTGGATGGCCATACAGGTAATGGCTCACAACCTGGCTCGCTGGATCGGACGCATCGGTCTGCGCGAGCCGGTGGCGACCACCAAGACCCTGCGCAGACGCTTGTTCTCCCTCGCCGGACGGCTCACCCACTCGGCCCGCCGCCTTACTTTGCATCTCCCGCAGCGCTGGCCCTGGGAAACACAGTTCGGTCGCGCACTGACCAGACTGCGAGCCATTCCTCTGCCGGCCTGACGGCAGTGTCTACTACTGACCACCGTACACACCACAGCCTGTCTTGTCCGTAAGATCGCTCCGGACCGGACCGCGGGTGTCCACTGTTGCCCGCAGATTCGTCAAACTCGCCCCAAATCGCCACTGTGGGCCTCCATTGGCGTCCAAAATCACGACCGCGGACCTTCAGAACGACCCAGGCGCTGACATCATAACCGCACCGCCACTTTGACACGTCCCTCACCCACGCCCCGGCGGCGATACTAACCCTCTTCGGTGGATTCGGGTTAAGGGACTTTATCGATCCCAAACACCTGTTGATTCAGATAGACGAGCGGTTCGACTTCGCCAGGTTGATCGAACCGCTTGAAGACTACTACTGCCGCGACAATGGCAGACCTGCTATTCACCCGGAGGTTCTGGTCAGAGCTCTGCTCATCTCTTCTCTCTATAACATCACTTCGTTCCGGCGGCTATGCTCTGCGATCTCAGAGGATATCGCCTTTCGATGGTTTTGCTTCCTGACAATATACGACAAGGTCTTCGACCACTCCACCATCAGTTACCTCATAGAGCGCATAGGTAATGAAGGCTTCGGTGAGATGTTCCACCGCTTTAACGAGGAGCTTTTGAGGATGGGGCTACTGTCGCGTCAGATGTACGCCGACTCCAGCCTGGTGAGAGCGAACGTTGGAGGACACAATCTATCTCACAGCGGCATGAGCGTGGACGAGTTCAAGAACAAGGCCGTCGAGGAGAACGGTCTGTTCGCGCTAAGCCCGAATCCACCGAAGAGGGTTAGTATCGCCGCCGGGGCGTGGGTGAGGGACGTGTCAAAGTGGCGGTGCGGTTATGATGTCAGCGCCTGGGTCGTTCTGAAGGTCCGCGGTCGTGATTTTGGACGCCAATGGAGGCCCACAGTGGCGATTTGGGGCGAGTTTGACGAATCTGCGGGCAACAGTGGACACCCGCGGTCCGGTCCGGAGCGATCTTACGGACAAGACAGGCTGTGGTGTGTACGGTGGTCAGTAGTAGACACTGCCGTCAGGCCGGCAGAGGAATGGCTCGCAGTCTGGTCAGTGCGCGACCGAACTGTGTTTCCCAGGGCCAGCGCTGCGGGAGATGCAAAGTAAGGCGGCGGGCCGAGTGGGTGAGCCGTCCGGCGAGGGAGAACAAGCGTCTGCGCAGGGTCTTGGTGGTCGCCACCGGCTCGCGCAGACCGATGCGTCCGATCCAGCGAGCCAGGTTGTGAGCCATTACCTGTATGGCCATCCAGGCGGCGTTGGCTGCAAAGCGCCCCGAGGGCAGATGGTTCAGCCCGACACCGTACTTGAGGTCTCGGATGGCGTTCTCGATCTCGGCGTGGCGGCGATGGTCGGCCTCCAGTTGGAGGGTGTCGCCCTGTCGGTCGGTGATGAAGGCGTGATAGCTGTAGTCGACGAAGAGGGCCAGTTGTGAACCGGGCGTGGGCTTCACCCTGCGGACGATGAGACGCACCGGTGCGGCATCGGGCTCGTTCCGAAAAGGGGTGTAGGTGGTCTCAGCCACGTCGGCTGCGCCGTCCATCCAGTAGGGTATGGGAGTCCAGTCCTCCTCAGGTATGGCCTCTATGAGATTGCGCAGTCGGGTGTGCTGACGGACGGTGATGGAGAAGCGGACACCTGTCTTTCGGCATACGGAGACGATGTCATGGGTGTAGAAGCCACTGTCGGCGCGTACGGTGAGTTGTCCTGTGGCCCCGGCGCAGCGCACCCGGCTCACCGTCTCACGCAGGAAGTGGGCTGCGCCCCGGGCGGTGTTGGCTCGACCCTGTCGCAACCGGGCCATCAGCACGTCGCCGGTTCCTGCGGCGACGGCCACAAGCGGGTGATAGCCTCTCTGGCCGGTGTAGTTGTGGCGGCGGGCGCCCTCCTTGCCCAGTCCGTAGGTCTCGCAGATGGTGGAGTCCAGGTCGATGGTCAACGGCTCATCGCCGGGACCCGCGCCAGCGGCCCAGGCCCGCGCCAGCAACTCCCGGCTCACCCGGTCCAACTGCCGCACATGTCCCCACCTGAAGCTGCGCAGGAAGGTCCCCAGGGTGGATGGCGCCTTCACTGTACAGCCCAACACCCGCCCGGTCCCACCGGCACGCAGCGCGTCGGCGTCATCGATGCAGTCCCCACCGGCCAGCGCCGAGGCAACCAGGGTCAGCGTCTTGTCTCCCGGGTTCGCCCGTCCCGGCGCATCGCCCAGGTCAACGTTGCTGTCCACCAGTTCACTCAGTCCCAGGCGCTGAGCGAGAGTGGCCGGCACGAGCAGCCCGGCATTGGCCACCAGCCGGGGATCGTCGAAGGCGATTCGGATGCGGTCGGGACGCTCAGGTGGTAACATCTATTAAGTGCTCCTGCTCTGGGGTTGGTTCTTGTCTTCAAACCCATTATCCCAGATTCAATGGAGCGCTTTCTCACCCCTTTTGCACGACGACTCATCCATCCCTTCGGTGGATCCGGGTTTAGGATAATGGAGGCCAGGTATCGGCTTTTTAACGAAAGACTGGGTGATTCGGAACGAACTGATATCTCAGACGACCGTGTGAGAAACTGAGAAAAGAGAACGTTCGGTACAACGGCCTTACTTGACTCCGGCTTTTTGAACAGGCCCAATCTTCCCGCACTTGACACTCTTGATCGTAGACTCGCTCCCTCAGAGGCCAGATACGCAATAGTCATCGATTTGATCTATACAGGTTCTTGTCTACACATTCCGGATAGGAAGAAAAATCACTGTGTGGTATTTTATGTGGTATAATTCGGCAAAAACGGCCTAATATATAGCTGATACCGCTCCCCTCAGCTCCACCAGCCTTCTTCGATACCCGAAAACCCCCTTACCCCTTTATTCATTCCCGCGAAAGCGGGAATCCACAGGTTGCGCCGCTGCCGAATCTGTATAGCCGAAACAACCTCTCAACTCCACCAAATAATTATGCAGACCGCTGCCTTATATGTTAAAGTTCATGCTGGCACATTCAGCATCTTGGAATTTTGTGGAGGAAGCGCGCCATGTTGAGATTCGTCGAGGAAATTCTCCTCCTCCTCCTGCACGACGAAGACGGTAGATTCGTTAGCGTCCCAAGCTGGTCTCTGGACTATGCAATCGCGGGCGGCGTCCTGATGGAACTGGCTATGGAAAACCGCATAGACACCGACCTCGATAACCTGATTCTCATTGACTCCACTCCGACCGGCGACAGTCTTCTCGACCCCACTCTGGCCGAAATAGCCGCCGCTAACGAGAAACGCGACACCCGCTTCTGGGTGGAACACACCGCCAGACGCTCCCACGAGATCCAGGAAGAGGCCCTCGCGCGACTCGTCAACCTCGGCATCCTCGAACGCCAGGACGACCGTTTCCTCTGGGTCTTCCGATCCAGGCGCTACCCGATCATTGACGGAACCGCCGAGCGCGAGGTCAAGTTGCGCATAATGGGAGTGCTGTTCAGCGAAGAGATCCCGTCTCCCCGCGACGTAATGATCATCTGCCTCGCCGACGTCTGCGACATATTCAGCAAACTGCTTTCCAGACAGGAATTCAACCGGGCGTCCCCTCGAATCTCCCAGGTTGCCAGGCTCGACCTCATCGGCCAGGCAATGTCCCAGGCCATTTACGACATCCAGGTATCCGTAGCCGCCTCCGCCCACGGCCACATGGTGTAATACCATTTGATTCTGGCTGCGCCATGAATTTCTATGGGGCTTGCGTACCGTCATGCCCGCTTTCGCGGGCATCCACTGATCCCCGCTGGAAGAATATATATGCAACCCAGCGCCAACAGCGTTCAATAGGACGCCCAAGCCCTGCAAGCCCTCATTTCGGACCCCGACCTTGAGCGGCTCGAAACCCTGCTCGCCGAGTTCAACCTGTTCAATGTCCTTGGCATCGCGCGTTCTGAAATCCATCACTCCAGAGTCATCGCATGGTTACTCGACCCATGCAAGTCGCACGGCCTAGACGACTACTTCCTGCGCGGCTTCCTGTCCCAAGCGGCGGCGGCGAAAGAGCATGAAATTAAATGCGTCCCATTCACTCCAGCGGACGTTGACGGCTGGAAGTTCAGCGACATCATCCTTTTGGCAAACGAGAACGATAAATTCGTATGTCGCATCGAGAACAAGATAGGAAGTGACGAAGGTACTTGCCAACTTAGCCGCTACCTGCGAGCGGTCGAGAGCGAGCATGAAAATATGACGGTGTTCCCCATATTCCTGACGCCGGACGGAAGGAAACCGAAGAAGGACGAGGATGCCAAACGCTACGTGTCTCTTGACTACGAAATGGTATCCGACCTTGTAGAGCGAATGCTGGAGACGCACCGTTCGACTATCAGCGTAAACGTCGCCAGTTTCCTGGAGCAGTACGATCACATACTCCGGAGGCGTGTATTGAACACGCCAAACGATATAGACAAGCTGGCCTTACAGATATGCAACAACCATAGGCAGGCGATTGATCTCATTATCAAAGCGAAACCAAGTAATGTGCTCTGGGACATCGTAGAGCCTGTCGTAGAACAATATGCCCCAGACTTCAAAAATCACTCCTGCAACAAGCAACATTTCTACTTCACTTCCCTCCGTCTCGATTTTCACATTGGCGAGAATAAGCCAGAGCCCATGTTCCGCTTTGATTTCTTGCACCATCTAGGGGAGTTGAGACTCCGCCTTATGGTCGCCCGCGATCTGGAAACGCGAAACCGCCTTCTCAAGATGAAGCCGCCAACCGACTATGACCACCGGAAAGAGAAACCCGAGCACAACGAATTCCGAATGTATTGGAAAGAACTCCTCAGCAAAAAGGAATGCAACCCTTTCGATCCCGAAATGCAACCAAATGTTGAGAATGCAATCCAGGAATTTTACGATAACGACTACTGGCCACTGGTCAACGCCATCCGCAAAGAATTCAGCCTACAGCCCGCATCGCCAAGCTGAGATTTTGCCGCCGCCAATACACTCACGAAGTTTCCCAACCAACTACACAAATACCCCCGCCCTCTGCTATAATACCCACATCGCAGAACAAACGTACTTCAAGGTATAAACAAAATTTATCAAGCGGAATCCAGCCCATCCGAAAAACCCTTTGAACAGGTAAATACAGGTCTATGCAGGTGAAATACAGGTACCAGACCCCACTTGCAGGCCACCAGCAGACCATCTGCAGGGCGCACCAGATTCACCCAACATCTATAAATCGGAATATATAAACTACCCTTTGACACGCCAAGCCTTGCCTCCACTAAAGAGGCTCATTCTAAGAACTAACTACTCGCTACTCCCAGACTTGGCATCTCCGACTCCCTGTATTATCATCTCCCCGAATACAACACGGGCCGCCGCCAACCAGCACGGGCTGTCCGCGACAGGAGATGAAACATGGTAAAGCAGGGTGTGATACCCGACGACCTCACAAGACCCTTCTGGGAAGCCGCCAGCGAAGGCCGCCTCGTCATCCAGAACTGTACCGACTGCGACAGACTTCAGAACCCGCCCCTGCCCGCCTGCTCCCAGTGCGGATCGGGTGACGCTCTCGAATGGAAGCGGATGAGCGGACGCGGCGCTATATACAACTACTGCGTCGTGTACGACTGCCCCATTGCTTTGCTTCAGGAGGACCAGCCCTTCAACCTTGCCGTCATAATGCTCGACGACGACCCGGGCATCCAGATGTACTCTCACCTGCCCGGAACTCCGGTTGACGACGTTCCGTTGGGCGCGGCCGTGGAAGTGATATTCGAGGAGACCGCCAACGGACAAGTCGTGCCCGAGTGGCAGGTAGTGGCCTGACACGAGAGTCCGCATCCTGTCCATCCTGAAATCCCACAAACCTTGATTCAGACCAGAGGGAGCAGACCATGACAACGATAGACGCGCCGGAGTCCATGTACAGATCCACCGAGGGACTGGGAGTTTGGGAACATCGAGGCAAGGTGGCTGCCGTCGGCATCGGACACTCGCCCACATCCCGACGCTGGGACGGCAGACCCGAGACCACCGTTGGCGCCGACAGCATCCTCTCAATGAGAAACGCGATGGAGGACGCGGGCGTATCCCCCGACCAAGTTGACGGCCTCATCATCGTCCCTGTCACTACCACCGGGGCGCACTGGCCCGAGGACGTCCCTCTGCCAATGGACGTCGCCAACGCATTCAATACAACCGACGACCCGCTTGACGGCATCGGACAACTCAGCGTCGAGTGGCTTCTGAAAAATATGCCCGAACTCACCAACGTGAAGTTCAGCATGTACGCGCCCGGCTGTATGTCCGCCGCCACGGTAGTCGCCGCCCAGGCCATAGGCGACGGCCTCGCGAACACCTGCCTTGTCGTCAAGGGCTGGCACAACCTCGAAGGCCGCTACAACCACGGCGGCCTCAGCGCAGCCGACCCCGTCTCCGGCTCAGTAGCCATCGGCCCGGGGCGTACCCTGTGGGGCCCGCCCGGATGCTACGGCACCGCCTTGCAATTCGCCGAATACTGTCACAAGTACGGCAAGAACCACGACATGATGGCCCCCTTCATGCAGAACTCCCGTCGAAACGGCCTCATGTTCCCAGAGGGATACTGGTATCAGCACCGGCCCGAGGAACTTCCCCCCGAGGACTACCTCTCCTCCCGATGGATAGCCAAGCCCGCAAACCTCTTCGACAATGACATTCCCATCATGTGCTCCGCGGCATACCTCTTTACCACTGCCGAGCGGGCGCAGGACATGAAGCAGAAACCCGTTTACATTCTCGGACACGCCTCCAGCAGAGGCACAACCAGGAGCATCACTCCCACACTCGCGGAGGTCGAGGCTGAAACGGCCAGCACGGGCAGAAAGATATTCGAGTCCGCGGGCATCACAGCCGACGACCTCTCCTTCGAGAATATGTACGACGGGTTCGCGCAGTTCCACCAGTTCCACGTCGAGGGCCTGGGATACCGCGGCATGGGCTTCGGAGACGCGCTCGACTTCTACCAGACCGACATCAGCGTCGAAGGGCCGAACCCCATCCTGCCCAGCGGCGGCAATATCGGCAGCGGACGCAGCCGCTTCTGGATGCACACCGACTCCATCCAGCAGTTGCAGGGCAGGGCCGGAGCGCGCCAGGTAACCGGCGTAAAGCCCGAGGTAAC
This sequence comes from Dehalococcoidia bacterium, assembly GCA_965261525.1. Lineage (GTDB taxonomy): Bacteria > Chloroflexota > Dehalococcoidia > Lucifugimonadales > UBA1123 > VXRN01. Next base: position 4,230,314 of record OZ253472.1, on the reverse strand, counting down.
CGCGTCCGGAGGCCCCATGCCCCTCGGCGGCAACTTCACCGTCTGGAGCGCCACCCCCGACTAGCATGGAAGAGACAGAGGAGAAGTCCCAACCCGCTCGCGAATCGTTTCTGAGCGTACAGTCGCCATGGTGGTCCATGACCTTCTGGCTGTTCGTCGGACAGTTGGCCTTGGAAGCCATTATGGTAGGATTAGATGAGCGGTCTCGCCTGTCCGCCATGGCCCTGGTCGAACAGGCGAGATTCATCCGCTCGGAGATAGCGGACGACATTCTAATCTCGGCGGTCATCGCCATAGCGCTAGTTGATATATGGAGGAATACCTTGATTACCGCAGAATGGCTGAAAAGTCGCATAGAGAAGCGCGAGGAAAGAATCCGCAATGAAAGCCATGCCGAAGGACGCGATGAAGGCCGTGCCGAAGGCCGTAAAGAAGTGCTCGCCGTACTCGACGAGGACGTGCGAATGGATGCCGAACGCAAACTCCGCCTCAACGGTGACTCAGATTCTAAGGACTGATTGGGAGGTATCGGTTGATTACCGCAGAATGGCTGAAAAGTCGCATAGAGAAGCGTGAGGAAAGAATCCGCAACGAAGGCATTGCTGAGGGGCTCGCGGAAGCCCGTCGTGAGAATAAGATACGGGCCGAAGCCCGCTCTCAAGGCCGCGCCGATGTGCTTGACCTGCTTGATGCTGATACGCGGAAAGAGGTAGAATGCGAACTGCGCCGGAATTACGAAATACGCGTCGAGGCCCGCGCTGAGGGCATCGTCCATGTACTCAGAATGCTAGACAAAGATACACGAATGGAAGTGGAGCGCAGATTTCTCCGCAATGGTGAATCAGGGATTTAGAAGAGGGGAAAAACCAACTTGCCAATACTCATAAGTTTCGACATAGACGGCACCCTGGAAGTCGGCGACCCACCCGGCGAACTCACCATGGACATGGTCAGAATCGCCCAGTCCAAGGGCGTCATCATCGGCAGCTGCTCCGACCGGCCCCCCAGCTCCCAGCGCAGAATCTGGGACGACCACGACATCCAGGCAGACTTCGTATGCGCCAAGCACAGGCTCGTCGAGGACGTCAAGAACAAATTCGATGCCGAAGCCTACTGGCACATCGGCGACCGCGAAGACCTCGACCGCCAGATGGCCCTACGCTGCGGCTTCCAGTTCCTCTGGCCGCACGAAGCCGCCCAAAAACCCTGGTTCGCGCCGTCGAACGGCTGATTTGGAGTTGGGAGTATAGAGAAGGAAGAATTAGAAGATGAACTCATATCAATTCAGATGGACTCACTTCTATCAGGATTTCGCTGATAAGCTACTCGCTTACAAAGGTACCAGCGACAAACTGATCAACGAGATCTATCATATCGCCGATGACAATAAAGAACTACCTATGGCCCGTCACTTAATACACAAGAACAAGAATGGGCTAGACATCCGCCTGAAAGACATATGCCCATTTACCACAATGGGCATATTCAACCGTGGCATCACCGATGATAACAGGAAGGCTATTGCCAAGAATTTGGCAGATTTCCTCGGTGTGGAAGTTGATGTGCCAGATACATTTGAAGGCATTCCTACTCTCAACAACTTCCATTCAAAGGTTTTCTTCTCTGAGGATGACATTCCTCTGCTTTGGGACGTGTTCTCAAATGCTCTTCGCTTTGCCGAATCCGGTGATATCCCCGGTATTCGAGATTCGTTTGTTCAATCCTATAATGCAGCTGCACAGGTCCCAGGAGTAGATTGGAATCTCACAATAGGACTCTACTGGATAAGACCAAAAATTTTTCAGACTTTGGACGAAAAGTCTCGGACATATATATCTAAAACTCTCAGAATTTCTATGGTACATAATGTTAATAATAACGCTGAGGACTATCTATCGCTTATTGATATTCTCAAGAGTAAATTCCAACAGGAAATTTATCCGATCCACTCCTTTCAGGAACTATCGTATGTCGCACATTCGGGTGTAAACATCCCACCACCACCTCCGCCTGAACCAGACTACGCAATTGACAACATAATCAAAGACGGCTGCTTCCTCGAAGAGTCCAAGCTAACTCAGATACTCAAACGCTTGGAGGAAAAACAGAACCTCATCCTCCAAGGACCACCCGGTACCGGCAAGACATGGCTGGCCAAACGACTTGCCTATGCCCTGATCAGTCGCCGAGACACTGACAAGGTTCGCTCCGTCCAGTTCCATCCCAACCTATCGTATGAGGATTTCGTGAGAGGTTACAGACCGAGCGGAGACGGTAAACTCGAACTGGTGGATGGCCCGTTTATCGAGATGATTGACGCCGCGAAAGCGGACCCTGATTCTAAATACATCATAGTCATCGAGGAAATCAACCGAGGCAATCCCGCCCAGATTTTCGGCGAGATGCTGACCCTTCTGGAAGCCGACAAGAGAAACCCGGACGAAGCTCTGGAACTGACCCACCGCAAACAAGACGGTGAGCGCGTTCACATCCCCGAAAACCTGTACGTGATTGGGACGATGAACATGGCCGACCGTTCGCTCGCGCTGGTTGACTTCGCGCTCCGGCGGCGATTCGCTTTCGTGAACATGGAACCCGCCCTGAACGAACGCTGGTCGGGCTGGGTGCATGAGCATTGTGAAATTGACCGCGACTCCCTTTCCCGAATCAAGGACAAGCTCGACTCGCTGAATCAAACCATCGCGGACGACCCGAACCTCGGCCTTCAGTTCAGGATAGGCCACAGCTTCGTAACCCCAACCGACAAAGTCACTGACGCCAGCGACTGGTTCAGGCAGGTCGTCGAAACCGAGATAGGCCCGCTCCTCGACGAGTACTGGTACGACGACCGCCAAAAATCCCAAGAGGAACAAAATCGGCTGTTGGACGGCATCTGATGGTTATATCGGATATCCAGAGTCAATCCGACGAGACCCTCTCTATCCGGTATATAGGCAAGAGTAAAATCCCAGTCCGCAACATCTGGCTGCTGATGCTCTACGCATCCGATCTCTATCGCCATACCAGGGACGAGAAAATAACCTCAATCGAGGAAAACCCCGACGACATAGCCGATCTGGTGGCCGAGATTTTGGCGGGATCGGTCGAACGCCGAATCAAACGCAACATGAGCTTCGCCTACCAGTCGAAAGACGCCGTTCTGAGCCGACTTCGCGGGCGCGTTGACCTGCTTAGAACCGAGCGCGGCCAACTTCTCCGGCGCGGCAAAATCGCCTGCCGCTTCGACGAACTGACAATTGACACGCCACGCAACAGGTTCGTCCGCGCGGCGTTGGCCAGAATAGCTAAATTCGTTCACCGCGCGGACCTCGGGCGTCGCTGCCGCACCCTGGCGACCACACTGGCGCGGATGGGCGTAGGAAGCCACCTATCCCACCTGAATGACGTTTCGATAAGCTCATTCGGACGCCTCGACGCCGACGACCGTCAGATAGTAGCGGCGGCGCGTCTCGCCTTCGACCTCGCCCTGCCAAACGAATCCGACGGCGCAAGCTATCTGTCCAAGCCTCACACGGAACGGCAATGGTGGGAATTATTCGAGAAGGCGGTAGCCGGGTTTTACAGATTTGTCCTGAACAATCGGGGGTGGAGTGTCCGTCCACAAACCATCAAGCGCTGGCCTGTATCTACGGGAAATGGCGGCATCCTCCCTTCGATGCGTCCTGATATAATTCTGGATAGCCCGAGCCGAGACCGCCGCATCGTTGTTGACACCAAGTTCAAGCCCATCTTGCGCGACGGAAAAGTCAGCAGCGCCGACCTGTACCAGATCTACGCCTATCTCAGGTCTCAGGAAGAAGACGATGATCCGCTGTGGCGCTCAGCGTCCGGTGTTCTGCTGCACCCCGTAATAAACGACAGGGTTGACGAATCCGTTACCATTCAGGGACATGAGATAAGATTCACGACTGTTGACCTCGCGGCGCAGACCACAGAGATACGAAACCAACTTCTCCAAGCCATCCAAAGGAGTCCCCAATGCCAGCCTACCTGATAGCCGACGTCGAAGTCACCGACCCCGAACTCTTCGCCGAGTACCGCGAGTTGGTGGAGCCGACCGTCAACGCCTTCGGCGGCAAATACATCGCGCGAGGCGGCGAGACCTTACTCCTCGAAGGCGACCGCTCCCCCAACCGCACCGTCATCATAGAGTTCCCCGGCATGGAACAAGCCAAGGCCTGGCACGACTCCGACGATTACGCCCCCGCAAAGGATATGCGTTTCCGCTCCGCCAACTCCCACGTCATCATCGTCGAAGGCGTCTGAGTTTCTGGAAGCGGAAAGGCGCTCAGGACTGTATCAGCCCTTCCTGAGGCTGTGTCCAGGGTAGATTGTACACGAAGGCGTACTGGTGAGCGCGCGGCGGCGGCATCTCCCCGAACGGCACGTCAATGACCACCGGCGCGTCCAGTTCCAGGGCGCGAGGAATCAGCGTCTCCATGTCTATGGGGTCTTCCGCCCTCATGCCCACCGCTCCGAACGACTCGGCGAACTTGACGAAATCCGGGTTGTGCAGATCGGTCTCATAGGTTCCTCCAAACATATCGTCCAGGTCGGACGCGACGTTGCCGTAGGAATCATTTCTGAGAACGACGGTCACCACATTTATCCCGTACCGCACCGCCGTTGACAACTCGGACGAATTGAACATGAACCCGCCGTCTCCGACCACGCACACTACAGAGCGTTCAGGCTGCGCCACCTTGACTCCCAGCGCTGTGGGAAAAGAGTAGCCCAGGTTGAACGAATACCCCGAATCTATGTACGTCTTGGGATGATTCACCTGGCAGTGGGTCCGGGCATAGAACCCCAACTGGGTGACATCCCAGACTATGAAGGAATCCTCCGGAATGCCGTTCTGGATCGCCTCCAGCGCCGGGTACTGCGGCTCCTCCTCCCGGATACCGAAGTAGGCTATCAGCCTGCGGGCCGCGACGACCGCCTCGGCGGGAGACTCCCGTTCTCCCGCTCCGGCCTCCAGGAGTGGCGGAAGCAGCGCCTCTATCGTCGCCCTGGCGTCGCCATGCAGGGGAATAGTGTCGGATTGAATTCTCGTGAGTTCGGTGTCGTCTATGTTGATGTTGACCAGCGTGGATGACTCGCCCGCCGGATTGCCCAGTGAGAAGCGCGTTCCGATGCCGATTATTACGTCGGCGGACTGCATCACCTCGAATAGCTGGTTCATCTCCTGTCTCTCGCCTCTCGGGCTGAAACAAGAGCCGTAAGACAGCGGGTGGTTGTCCGGTATGGTTCCCTTTCCGCCGCTGGACGTAATCACGGGTATGTTCGTCGCTTCGGCCAGCTTGATGAGCGCCGCTTCGGCGTCCGAGTGCGCCACGCCGCCGCCCGCGAATATCAGCGGCATTCGAGCCTGGGCAATGACGCTGGCCGCTTCACGAAGAATCTCTCCGCTCGGCACGATTCGCGCGGTGCGGGCCGGACTCCGCATCCGGACTTCCTCTCGCTCCACCCCGGCCTCCGGCGGCATCTCGATAAGAACCGGGCGCGGACGCCCTGTACGCATCTGGCGGAACGCTTCGAACACCGCGTCCGGCGCCTCTCTGGGCCTGGACACCTGTCGTCGCCACTTGGTCACCGGACGCACGACGTCCGCCTGATTTTCGATCTCGTGAACGGCTCCCAGATTCTTGCCAATCGCGCCGCGCGGCACCTGGCCCGCGATTAAGAGAACCGGAATGGAGCGCGAATAGGCGTTTGTCAGACCGGATGCCGAATTGTAAAGACCCACGCCCGGAACCACCAGCGCTACCCCCGGTTTCCCCGACGCGCGCGTAGCCGTCTGCCATGTATGTCGTTGCCTGTTCATGCCTGGTCGTAATCATACGGAGGCCAGGCTCGTCCCGTATCCCCGCGACAATCCCGTATATCTGTACGCCCGGGATACCGAAAACTACTTCCACGCCTTCATTTACCAGAGACTTGGCAAGGGCCTCGCCACCACTCATTTTGGACATAGTTCACCTACTCCATCTGACCCGACCGCATCGCGCGACTGAGAGACTCAGTCATCACAACTAAACCAGTGGATCCTGCTTTGAATGTCTCGCGTTAGCGCATTAGGCCATGTTCACAGCGTTCCCGGATGAATACGCGGAACTTTCCAATTTGCCCAGCGGCGGACGGCGCTGCGGTGTGACAGAGTTACACACCCTCGACGACTACCATGTTGATGTTGGAGGAACCGGTTCGGAGCTCATTGAGTTCGCTGTATTCGGTAGAGTTCAGCCACTCCCTCACCTGCCCGACGCTGCCGAATTCCAGTATCGCCAGGCGTGGGGGCGACCAATTTCCCTCTATGACGTCAACAGCCCCGCCGCGCGCCACGAACTTGCCTCCGTGGTTTTCGATTGTCGGTGTTACCTTCTCCATAAACTCAGCGTATCGCTCCGCGTCTGTTATCTCAACATCCGTTATTACATATCCCGCCATTGCGCCACTCTCATTTGAGAAACTGTGCGTACATTATCCATCGGTTGTTGAACCGGCTCCCCAGGCACGGGAGCGCCTATTCGCCCCTTAGCCGTCGAAGTTCCGCCTCTAGCTCCACTAAACGCGCCTCCGCTGCCAGGCGACCGGACCTCTCTTCATCCGCCCGCGCCTTCTCCTCCTCATGGCTCAGCAGCCAGCGTTCGTCCACAGGATCCCAGAAACTCAGAACCCTGTCATCCCACCACAGGTCCAGGTTCAGAACATCGCTGTGAGACCACACCCGTCCGTCGGTCTCACGGCGCATCTCGAAACGGCGGTACTCACCATCCACAAGGTATTCCCCCACCAGCGGCTCGCCATGGAAGTCTCCTCCCGTCGCGTCATAGCGCCAGTATTCCCCAACGCCCAACTCGGCGTACAGGTCGCGCTTCCTGCCAAGGTCCGCAGAAGCCGTGCTGGGAGAACCTATCTCGAGTATGAAGTCCGGCGGTTTGCCGACCTCCCACAGCAGATAGGTGTTGTTCCCTTCCAGAGACAGCGAATGTTGGGCGGCCTCGGACAGACCAAAGACCACATAGCAATCCGGCGACACCGAGCGGCGCGGGTTGCCCTCGACATAGTATAGGAACGTGTCGCCGTTCACCCTGGCGCCCGGAACGTCCTTGAAGTGGACCCTGAGCGTACCGACAACTCTGATGTACAGCGGTGCTTGAAATTCTCCGTCAGGCAATGGCATACCGTCCGATTCGGGATAGAAGATGGCAGTGGCGGCTCCGGTGGTCATGGATTCCTCCTTGCTCATATGGATTCTAACGCGCGCGGAGCGACTAACCCCAATAATCATTCTAACAGCAAATCTGTTTTACCCAGTTTCTTGATATAAGTTGGCAGTGTGAGAGGAAAACCCATCACCGCGTACCGCGCTTCGTCACCCGCCACTCCCTGCCCATTCCAACATCCCGCAAACACCTGGAGTGACTCATCGCTCGGCAATCTTGACTCAGGCCGATGCTGTATCAATTTGGTCGGTGGCAGTAATCACCCTCACCCTCGTATCGCAGTACGGGGCAGGCTCTACCCGTCGAGGGAGAGGGGATTTTCGCGCCGCAAGGAACGCCGATTAAGTAACTATCTCAAAACCCGACCTTAAGGAATTTCACCCTCACCCCAGCCCTCTCCCTCAAGGGAGAGGGGGTCTGTTGATTGAAATTCTTAGATGGCTGCACATTTACATACCCTTCTCAGCGCCGATGGAGAGGGGGTCTGTTGATTGAAATTCTTAGATGGCTGCACATTTACATACCCTTCTCAGCCCGTCGAGGGGGGAGTGGATTTTCGCGCCGCAAGGAACGCCGATTAAGTTGATACTAGTTCACTCAGGCCATTCCCATAGAACGCATAATCTTGGCCGTGTTACAATACTCATAGGCCGCCGGAACCGTCGGCGCGCTTCCAATAGCGGATAATACACTAACATAAACTACGGATAATGATTCTCAGCCAACCGGAGCGAAACAGAGCAGATAAAGAGCAGGCCAGAGCAGTTTCAGAGCAGAAAATCAACCCGAACTGCTCTGAAATTTAGCCCATTTTATAGCTGAATCAGACCGCTCAGAGCAGATAGAGCAGAAAAAGAGACTTTTTTCAAAACTTTTTCTAGTGAGCCATACCTTCATTATGAATATCCATAAATATGATACTCTTCATGTCAACTAAAGACTAAGAAACCCATCTCTCAAAACCTATCGCGGGAAACGAACGACAAGGTTAGGATGGCCTCCTCTCCCTTGAGGGAGAGGATTAAGGTGAGGGTGAAATTCCTTCCGGTCGGGTTTTGAGATAATCAGTAAGCGCTAATAACTCAAAAGACAGGATACTCAAATGGACACAGTAGGACTCGCCATCATAGGATCCACCGGCGTCATAGGCCGCGTACACATAGACGCCATAGCCCAACTCGACTCATGCCGCCTCATTGGAATCAACGCTCGAACGCAGCAGCCGCTCCAACAGCAGGCGGCCGAGTTAGGCGTTATCCCCCACCCCACCCTTGACAATGCGCTCTCCGACCCTGACGTTGACGCCGTCGTCATAGCCACGCCCCATCGCTCCCACGCCGATATTACGGAAAAGGCCGCGACCGCAGGCAAGCACGTTCTGGTCGAAAAGCCGATGTCCGTCACGCTTTCCGAGGCCGACCGCATGATACAGGTGTGCAGAGACGCGGGCGTCAAGCTCGGAGTCCTGTTCAACAACCGCTTCCGCCCCGAGGCGCTCAAGATACGCGAACTCGTGCAGCAGGGAGCAATCGGCGAGATATACCGCGTCTCGATGTCCTCCGCCATGATACGCAGCCAGGATTACTACGACCGACTTTCTTGGCGCGGCAAGTGGCAAGCCGAAGGCGGCGGCGCGCTTCTCAACCAGGGCATACACTCCATTGACCTCATGCAGTGGGTAGGCGGACTGCCCACCGGCGTCATGGGCATCGTATCCACCCGCAGACACGACATAGAGGTCGAGGACTTCGCCACAGCCGCTATGAGCTACGAAGGCGGCGGACACGGGACTCTTCATTGCAGCACCTCCCAGGCCCCCAACCACCAGCGTCTCGAACTATGGGGAAACGAGGGCGCGATAATCATGGACGACTGGAACGTCACCCTCCACCGCCTCGATACCACCGTGGACGACTTCATCCAACACGATAAGTCGCCCACCTACGGCAGCCCTGCCTCCACCGCAGAAACCTTCACATTCGAGCCTGGCGGCCGCACCCACGCGCCCGCGATTGACGACTTCGCCAGCGCGATAATAGAGGACCGGGAACCGGCTATCACGGGCGAGGACGGACTGAAATCGCAGGAAATCGTGGCCGCCGTAACCCTCTCAGGATGCAGGAACAAGCAAGTGGACATCCCGGTCGACCGCGCCGAGTACGACGCTCTCCTGGCCGAACTGGTATCATCCCAGCGCCTTCCCTCCTGACTCCCGGAAGGTCGTTTCCTCGCTCGGCATGGCTGGTCCCGTCTCAGCAGGTCCGTCCGACACGATTTGCTCAGCGCCGACTTTGCAAAGGCTCTGGGAATTTCTGGGGTGGCAATTCTAAAATCCCATTACCTTTGATATACTCCATATCGAAACCCGATTGAGCCAAGGAGATTGCGAATGACGACCGTTCAACAGAAGCAAGACGTTGCGCTTATGGCGCATCTGCTCAGGCGGGCCGGATTCGGGGCCACAGCCAAGGAGCTGGACCACTACATGAGAATGAGCTATGAAGAAGCCGTCGAAGAGCTTCTCAGTGCGCGGCCCGCGCCCGACGAGTTGCCCACCGACCTGATCCGCCGCTACCACGTGGAACAGTCGGACCTTCGCAGCGGCCAGGCGGCCGCCGCCCACTGGGTTTATAGGATGGTGAACACCGATGCCGTACTGACTGAGAAGATGTGCCTGTTCTGGCACCGCGTCTTCGCTACCGCCGCCACCAAGCTCATTCAGGCCCGCATGGTGACCAATCAGGTTGATATGTTCCGCGAGTACGGCATGAGCAGTTTCCGCGACCTGTTGGTGGAGTTGTCCAGAGACCCCGCGATGCTAATGTGGCTCGACAATCAGGACAATCACAAAGACTCGATCAACGAGAACTATGGCCGCGAAATTCTCGAACTCTTCTCCATGGGAGTGGGCAACTACACCGAGGACGACATAAAAGAGTGCTCCCGCGCCTTCACGGGCTGGCGCGTCGTGAACCCGGATTACATGTCCATCAAGATGCGGAACAACACCGCCCGGCCATACGGCTACATAGCATGGCAGTTCGAGTACGACGACGATGATCACGACCACGCCGACAAGCATTTCCTGGGCGAGGTCGGCGATTTCAATGGGGAGGACGTGGTTGAGATCATATCTCGACAACCCGCGACAGCTCAGTTCATCGCGCGCCACTTATACCACTTCTTCGTCGCGGACGAACTGCCGGTGCCGCAATGGCCGCACTTTGAGCCTAAGGACCCAGAGGCCATCGAGATAATGTCCCAGGCCTACTTCGACTCCGGCTACGACATTTCGGCCATGCTGCGCGCCATGTTCAACTCCGATTTCTTCAAAGCCGAGGCCTCCCGCTTCGCTCGCATCAAGAGCCCGGCGGAAATGGTCATTGGGACAATGAGAATCGCAGGCCCGATATCCCTTCCCTCGACCGACACATACGCCGCGGCGGGGGCGTGCGCGGCGATGGGCCAGGGTCTGCTCAATCCTCCAAGCGTGGAGGGCTGGCAGGGCGGCAGCGAGTGGATAAACACCGGCGCCTACGTACATCGGGTCAACTTCGCAAGCCGTGTTCTGAACAGCCCTGACAAAAGCGGTATCCGCGCCATCATCGAGCGCATCGAGGATATGTCCGGCGGTCAGCCGATGTCCGCCGAGCGTGTCGTTGACGCGGTTCTGGATATACTCGGCCCGCTGCCCGTCCTGGACAGCACACGGCAGGGCCTCGTTGACTACGCCTCCAAGTGGGGCGACTTCAACTTCGACGACGATGAATCCGCCACCCGCGCAGATCAGAATATCGTCACCCTGATCCAGCTTGTCGTCACGACACAGGAATACCAGCTGGCGTAGGGACGAGTTGAGGTCTTTCCATGAACTACTATGTCTATGTGGACGATCCGACCAACAAAGTAAGGATTCACGACGGGTCATGCTCGCATTGCAACTATGGCAGGGGCAGAGGAAAAGGCCGTCTCCCTGACAACCGATGGCATGGGCCATTCGGAAGTACAGGGGAGGCTTGGAATAGAGCAAAGGCGACTGGCAGGCGCGATGTCCGAGAATGCAAAAACTGCCTCTGACAGGGGCATAGAGATAGAGTGGAAATGCCCAGTCTGCCCCGGACGGCGTGGGCGAGTGGATACGCTCGACAAGGTTCTCCGGGTTGACGGGGAGTTCGTCATGGTGTACGGCATTCCCGCCACAGTATGCGTATATTGCGGAGAAGAGACCTTTAGCGACGAGGATATCGAGTGGGTTCGCGTGATGCTGAATGGCAATGGACAAAAGTACGCGAAGCGGGTCACTCTTGACGCATACGAGTTCCCCGGATGAGATCAGCTACCTGAACATAAGACAAGCGTGAAAACACTCATACGAGTCCGAATTCAGCTATCCTTAGGGGAAATTGACCTCAGCGACCACGCCGAAGGGCGATTATATCTAAGGTCAATCAATAAGCTGGAGATAGCGCAGGCAGGAGCGCAAGCGAACATCGTAGAGAATTACCCGGATGACAAATACTCTCCAAGCTGTTTGCTATTGGGCTTCACCCATACGGGCAGGCCGTTGCATATACTGGTATCTTTGAAGGATACACAGCTTGTGAAGGTGATCACCGTGTATGAGCCGGACCCTGAGAAGTGGATTGATCACGATAGACGAGGGTAGAGGAAGTAAGTATGTATAAATGCGCTGTCGCTGACTGCCCTGGCGGTGATATTCGCGAAGAGACGCTCGACAGAGTTTATCAGATTAGCAACGGGGAATACGTGTTGGTATACGGCGTTCCCGTCAAAGTGTGTGTAAACTGCGGGGAGTTGACCTTCAGCATTGATAATGCCGAGAAAGTCGGCGAGATGTTGCATGACAATGAGCAGAAGCCAGCGAAGCGGGTCACGATTCCGGCGTTTGAGTTCGTCCGACTGGAACCGACGACTGAAAACTTACTGGTGACAACCAAAAACTGAGGACTAAACAATGGTTACAGAAACTAGAACGAGAAAATTCACCCTGAAACCCGTAACCACGGTCGGCTTCGTCGCAGACCAGGGCGGTCGCGGCTTTCACCTGCCGACCGACTTCGCGATTCGCTCCGATGGGCGTATATTCGTCGCCAGCCGCAGCAACACGTCCGCGTTGGACATCGTGGGCATTCAGATGGCGACGATAGAGCATGAGTTCTTCGGCCAGATAGGAGCATATGGACAGGGCGTGGGCAATATGATGTGGCCGTCCGCGCTCGCGCTCGACAGCGAGGACAACCTCTATCTCGCCGACGACTTCCTCCAGCGAATCACCATATATGACCGCGACGGAAACGTGACCTCGACCTGGGGAACACAGGGTACAGGGGATGGCGAGTTCGACGGCGTCTCCGGTCTGCTGTTCGACGCAGACGACAACCTGCTTCTGGTTGACCACCGCAATAATAGGATCCAGAAGTTCACCAAGGATGGACGCTTCCTGGACAAGTGGGGAAGCCAGGGAAACGGCGACGGTGAATTCGATCTTCCTTGGGGTATTGCCCAGGACAGCAAGGGCTTCCTGTATGTCGCGGATTGGCGCAACGACCGCGTCCAGAAGTTTACGCAGGACGGCGAGTTCGTCGCCAAATTCGGAGAGTCCGGCGACGGCGAGGGCCAGTTCAACCGCCCATCCGGGCTGACTGTGGACTCCGACGGCAATATGTACGTCGCGGACTGGGGAAATCAGCGTGTTCAGGCACTGGACTCAGAGGGCAACTTCCTCCAGTCTCTGCGCGGCGACGCGGTACTAGGCTCCTGGGCAGTCGAATACCTGAATGCCAACGCCGACGAACTTGAGGCGCGCTCGAAGTTCGTCCCCGTGTTCGAGGTGGACACCGACGACCAGAACGAGGTCTCTGCCAGAATAGAGACTTACTTCTGGGACCCGGTTCGGGTCGCGCTGGACGACCAGGAGAGAGTCTATGTCCTGGAAACCAGCCGCCACCGATTCCAGGTGTACGAAAAGGCGCCCGCATGACCCTTGCCGAAAAACAGATTGGCAAACGAAAGCGATAACTCTCATAGACTGTTCATACTCTATACACGAGTATGAACAGTCTGCGCGTCAATTTCTATGGGGACTGGCTTGAGAACGATGCGGTCAGAATCGGCATAGATAACGCTAAAGAGTTTGTTGGCAGGCTGGAAAGAGAATTCGCCGCATAGATACATGGCTCCAAATCTGATAACTTAAAACCGACAACCGACAGGAGGCAAGGCCGTTATGGGTGAAGCAAAGAACAGAAAACTGGTTGTGGTACAGTTGTCCGGGGGCAACGATTACCTGAACTGCGTCGTGCCTTACACCAACTCGGAGTATATAGACAACCGGCCTAATGTCCGCATTGAGCAGGAAGACGTAATTCCGCTGGACGACCAGTACGGATTCAACCCCGCGATGGGGCCTATCAAGGATCTGTACGACCAGGGCAAGGTTGCGATTATTCACGGCGTAGGCTATCCGGTTCCCAACAGGTCCCACTTCCGATCCATGGACATATGGCACACCGCCGAGCCCACGAAAGTCGGCGACGAAGGCTGGCTGGGCCAGGCCGTCCGCGAAATGCACCCCGACGGCGACCACGTGGTCGCGGCCGTCAACTTTAGCGCTGCGCTCCCCAGGGCGCTTGTCGCCAAGAACGCTCCCGTCGCCTCGGTTTCCGACCTCAGCTCCTATGGCCTGCTCAACCACATGGACGGCGGAGACCAGCGAAGCGAAGCCCTCGAAGCGTTCCGCAATATGTACACCCACGCCATAGGCACTGGCCCCGTGATGGATTTCCTCAGCCAGACAGGTCTGGACGCGCTGAAAGGCTCCGACATCCTGAGCGGCGTGCCGGAAATGTACTCCTCGAACGTCGAGTACGCATCCAACCCCTTCGCACAGCGCGCGAGAGACACCGCCCAGGTGCTGACCGCCGACATCGGAACCCGTATCTGCTACACCCAGCATGGCAGCTTCGATACCCATACCAACGAGGTCGCCCTCCACAAGACCCTGTGGGGCCACGTGGCCGGTGGAATCTACGACCTCTACACCGACCTCAAAGAACACGACGCCAGCGAGGACGTGCTGATATTCGTCTTCTCCGAGTTCGGCAGGCGCGTAAAGGACAACGGAAACGGCACCGACCATGGGTCGGGAGGCGTCGCATTTATGATCGGCGACGGTGTTAAGGGCGGCAACTACAGCGATTACCCATCCCTTGATCCCGACAAGCTGGTCGAAGGCGACCTCGCGTTCAACCTCGACTTCCGCAGCGTCTATACCGAGATACTGGAAGACTGGCTTGAAGTAGATGCCAAGCCAATTGTCAAGGGTGAATACGAGAAAATAGGAGCGCTGGCGGTATAGTCGCAAGTCTCCGCTATTCGCCTCCATCTGAGCGCGTTCTTCAGAACGCGTAACAAAATAGGTCAAATACCCCCGGAAATGCCAAACCGGGGGTATTTTCTTTCAGAAACTAACTCTCGACATACTTGCAATCTACTGAAAAATTGTTCATTATACCCTGCAGATACTTTGGGGAGGTTACATTCGATATGAACCCGGTATCACTATTCGACCTTGAATCTATGGCGGAACAAGTCATGCCCCACCACAAGTGGACATTTGTGGATGCCGGAGCCGCGGACGCAATCACGGTCCGCAGAAATCGAGAAGCCTTCGACGAAATCACGATCAACCCCCGCTTCCTGGTGGATGTGGGAAACAGGGACCCATCCATTGAAGTGCTTGGAGAGAAGATAGACTTTCCCGTAATGGTCGCCCCCGCGGGCAGCCAGCGCGACGTGCACCCGGACGGGGAGCGCGCGACCGCGGCGGCGGCAGGGTCTATGGGTACGCTCTACACTCTCCCGACGGGTTCGGGTTACAGCATCGAAGAGGTGGCGGAAGTAGCCACCGGGCCGCTCTGGTTCCAGCTATACCACTTCGACGACGAAGTAACCGAACTGCTCGTAACCAGGGCCAAGGCCGCCGGATACAAGGCCATCTGCCTCACCATAGATACTCCCGCCCCCAGCCCAAAGGAGCGCGACGTCAGGAACGCCCACAGGCCCACTCCGGGTCTCTATTGGGGAAGCCTGCTGCGCCCGGTTGACCGCAGCGACCTGATACAGCGCCGTAACGTCGGTATCCCTGACATGATAGACTGGGAGCCACCCGAGTACACTGGGCTCACCTGGGAACGTCTGGAATGGCTGAGAAACCTGACTGGCCTCCCCCTCGTCATCAAGGGTGTCAGAACTATCGAGGACGCCGTTATGTGCGCCGAGTACGGCGCCGACGCTATCGTCGTATCAAACCATGGAGGACGTCAGCTCGACTGCACCCGTTCCAGCATTGAGACACTACCCGAAATCGCCGACGCGGTCGGCGACAACTTGGAAGTCTATCTCGATTCTGGAGTGCGGCGCGGAATGGACGCCCTCAAGGCAATTGCCCTCGGCGCTAGGGGAGTGTTCGTTGGCCGACCGCTATTCTGGGGTCTGGCAAACGGTGGCGAAACCGGAGTACGCAAGATGCTGGACATTATGCGCACCGAGTTCGACAGAGCGATGGCCTACTGCGGATGCCGAACCGTGAGCGACATCCACCGTGGACTCGTATCGCTTAACTCGGACTTCAGAACAAGGGTCTAGGCACGACTCAATAGGTCTTTAACTTCTAAATGCCCCTCCATGCGCTGAGAGGGGCATTCTTAATTGTCCCCGCTTGATTGAGGTCTAAATGGAAAGACCCAACTCGCCAGAGACCGTGGGTTTCTCGACTGTACCCATAGTCTGCCGTGTCCGGTAAATCGCAGTATCAGCTGGTCCGAGAACAGGAACGAGCGGATACTGCGTCCGCCTCGAATTATCTGGTAGTCCAGGGTTGGTTCCCAGGCAACCGCGTGACCGTTGTCAACACGGTATGCGCCATCCACCTCTATCTCTTCGACGTCACCATAGGCATTGAAGAAGAGCATCCCACTGCCGGATGCGCGAAGGATGAACAGACCTTCATTGAAAAGACCGCTCATGCCCTGAAAGTCGGTGTTTATATTCACACCCTCTTCAGATGCGAGGTAGGCGCTCTTTTCAAGATACAACTCCGTGCCACGGGTCATCTCATGCGCAACTATGTCGCCGGGCTGGCCTGGCGCAAGCCCGACCATGCCACCGGCGCCCTCCGCATGAAACGTGTTCTGAAAGAAACTCTCCCCGCCCAGGACCGACCTGCCCAACCCGCTGAGTACGCCGCCCCGAGTGGAGGTTGACATGCGAATGTCGCCGCTCATCCAGGTCATCGCCCCTGACTCTGCAACGATAGTCTCTCCGTTGCCGAGCGTGGCTTCCAGAAGACTGTAGCTGGGCTGCGACTGAATCGTGTACTCCATAATCTAACTCCTGGGCGGCATCAGCCCGCCAAGAGTCTGGCCGAACTGGTCCGGATTGTGGCTCTGGAGATACACCTTTCCTTGACCCGAAAAGTGCATAACTACGCCCTCGCTGGACAGAAACGACTGGAGCCAACTTCCGCCGGCCTTACCGACCGTGTACTCCAGAGTGTCCTCGAATGCCACGAGATGACCGGTGTCCACTGTGAGGGCGTCGTCCACCTCAACCTCTTTGACGCTTCCGAATGCGCTGACCAGAAGCTGCCCCCTGCCCTCGATGTCGAGGAAGAACAAGGACTCGCCCGAGAACATGCCCCTGAATCCCTGGAATTGGGTATCTATGCTGAGTCCATCCGACGAACCGAGATAACTTCCTCCGGCGCACAGCCAACCGCCAATACCCGAACATTCTATGACCACCACGTCGCCTGCCAGAGTCGGCGCAAGTCCGACTTCACCCGGACGGCCGTCCCTCGTCCTGTAAGTGGAGAGGAAGAAACTCTCGCCCGACATCATTCGCCTGACACCGCTCAGAAGTCCTCCAACGCCCCGGCTTCTCGTCGTTACATCTATTTCGATATTGTCCGAAGCGCGGAACATCGCTCCGGCCTCGGATGTGAACTTCTCCCCGCGGTCGAGTTCGACCATCACGGACCTGTACGACCCTTCTTCGGATACTTCGTAATTGGGCATCGGTCTCCGCTCTCATTCAAACGATTTGGTAGTCAACCAAACGGTGTAAGCCAGCCCGCCAGCGAGGACATCGTTCGCGACTGGAGATAAATCTTGCCTACGCCGCTGAAGTTCATCGCGAGGCCCTCACCGGAGAGGAGCGTACTCTTCAGACCTCCCATACCCCGGATCGTGTACCTGAGAGTAGGCTCCCAGGCAACTACGTGCCCAGTGTCCACCGTGAGGCTGCCAACGACATCTTTCTCGATAAGCGCGCCATATGAGTTGAAGAACATATCCCCCATACCGCTGCACTCGATGAAGAACAGACCCTCACCTGAAAACATGGACCTTAGACCGCCGAACCGGGCGCTGAGTTTCACGCCCGGCGTACAAGCCATGAACGATCCGCCGGTCAGAATAAGCGTATCGTTGTTCACCTGACGGTGACGCACTGTCCCGGGTACGGCGGGAGAAAACGACACCTGTCCGCCTTCCGGGTGGCTGAACTCACCAACAAAGAGCGACTCCCCGCCAACCACCTTTCTCACGAAGGCCCGCGTGAACCCGCCCAGCAGTCTGGCGCTGATCCGGGTGCCGTCCGACATCCACGCCATCGAACCGCCCTCAGCGATGAAAGTCTCGCCCGGCTCCAGGCTGACGATCAAGTGTCCATAGTCAGGGTTACCCTCTATGGTATAGTCCAACGTAGCCGCTCCTTCTGGGTTTCTATTCTCGTATGTCACCAGTATAAAATACGACAACATTGGTTCAAAGACAAAAAAAGTCCTTGTTAATGTGATAACATCCGACACAGGATACTTAGGCTTACCCACAATCAATCAATCAATTATCTATGGAGGCAGACGAATGGTACAACAGCAAGCCGCAATTCTAAGACCCGAGACTATGATCGAGGAGTTCAAGAAGAACGGCGTAACTCACGTCGTAACTATACCCGACAGCGAGACGAACTATCTTTACGAACTTATGGAGACCCAGGAATGGCTGGATGTCGTCCCCGTCTCACGAGAGGGCGAGGCTTGGGGAACCGCGATGGGGCTTAACATAGCCGGAAAGGTGCCGGTTGTACTGGTGCAGAACACCGGAATGTTGGAGTCCGGCGACTCGATTCGCGGAATGGCGATTGACGCGGGATTTCCCCTGGTCATGGTAATCGGATACAGGGGATGGACGCGCCGAGGCGTGATCACAGACTCCGTAGCCAAATACACCGAGCCTTTCCTCACCGCGTTCGGCATCAACTACTATCTCGTCGAACAGAATGAGGACGGCGAACGCATTTCTGTCGCCTTCGGAGAAGCCAGGTCCACCAATAGGCCTGTGGCTATCCTGGTCGGCGACGAGTACCACGGCTTCAACAGATAAGCGCCGGGGAGCAACGCGCCAACGCATTGCATCACTCGAATTTACCGCACATACAGCAGACCGACTTTCACAGGGAGACTATATTGATAGAGGCAGCAGACGTATTCAAAGCATTTCAGGAACATCGTGGAGACGCGATAGTGAGCGCGACCGGAACGGCCGGACGACACTGGAACGACATCAGCACAAACGAGAAGCGCGACGTGTCGCTGGGCGGCGCTATGGGACAGACCACATCCGCCGCGTTTGGCCTGGCGCTCGGACTGCCGGACGAAAAGGTAGTCTTGTTCGACGCCGAAGGTTCGCTGCTTATGAACCTGGGGGCGATAGCCTCCATTGCGGGAAAGAAGCCCGCCAACTTCTTCCACTTTCTGCTGGACAACGAGTGCTACGCCACGACCGGCGGACAGCCCGTGCCAAACTCCCAGGGGATAGACTACGCGCTTATGGCGGAGGGCGCCGGATACGCCTCCACGTACAACTTCGACGACCTTGAAGAGTTCAGTACCAGTGTCGGAGAGATATTGGAGCAGGAAGGGCCTGTGTTCGTCGCCATAAAGGTCGTGCCAGAGGTGGAGAACGCGCCGATTGGCCTGCGCGAACGACGACCCTCGCGTGGCCGCGCCGAGACAATCAGCACTCTCCGCGAAGAGCTGGGTATAGCATAGGCGAATTGTACAAGGCAGCGGGAGAGAAGCGACATGACCGTTGAAACGCCACAAAGCCCCGAATTCGAGGGTAGGCCATTCTACGGATACGACTCGGCACAGGTGCAGCAGGGCTACGCGGCCCGCACCGCCAATTCCGAGGCCGCCTTTCTACTCCCGCGCCTGTCTTCTGGTATGAGCATACTGGACTGCGGCTGCGGCCCGGGCAGCATCACCCTGGGACTGGCAGAGCTTGTATCGCCCGGTCGCGCAGTGGGTATTGACCTCGAGCCGACTATGATCGAGCGGGCCCAGGGCCTCGCTTCGGAGGCAAGCATCGCCAACGTCGAATTCCAGGCGGCCGATATCTATGATCTGCCCTTCCCTGACGGCGAGTTCGACGCAGTATTTTCAAGCTCGGTAACCGAGCACCTATCCGACCCGGTCAGCGCTCTCAGAGAAGTGCGCCGCGTCATCAGGCCCGGCGGTATTGCCGGCATAGTCCGAACCGAATGGTCGTTCCCGCTCATAGCGCCGGAGAGCGCGGCAGTCAGCCGTTTCTTCGAGCTGTTCGAGGAGGGATTCAACCGATATGGCGGATCTCTCAACCGAGGTCGCTTCCTACGGTCGGAAATGAGGGAAGCCGGATTCGAAGTAGTCGAATTCGAGGCGCGGGCATCCAACAACACCGACACAGAGTCCGTCAGCAGGGGAATGGAAGGCTTTATCTCCTGGATAGACAACGTACCGGTCTTCCAGGAATCAGTCACCCTGGGGCTCACATCGGAGGAGGAACTCTGCTCTATTCGTATCGGGATGCGCGAATGGGCACAACATCCCGACGCCTACTACTCCACTGCCAGCGTCAGAGCAGTGGGGGTGAAAAATTAGATGTGCAGCGAGCCGAAGGCTCCAAGAGGGTGTTTCCAAAGAATCGCGCTTTTACCTCCAGTCTGCCAAGGAGACGCCAGGTGGCTTCTGATTGGCGTACAACACCCGAACAGCGAAAATGGGTTGACAAGTACAATGAAGCCATTGGAATCTTAAACACTGCTGGAGATCGGACAAAGGCGCTGGAACTCGGCATACTGTCGGATGAATAAATGACCGGGCGCTATGGAAGAAGGATCGAGAGAAGGAGTGAGCGCCATGATTGCCAAACCCCAGACTCTAACTGCCGAAACCGAAATCTTCTATCCTGAAACGGACGGATTGCCATTGCCTGACGGAAGATACCAGGACCCATATTTCAGAGAGATAGTTTCCACCATCGAACTGCATCTCAAGAGCGACACGACCGAGGTCAGCGGCAATACGTTTATCTACTATCAGGAAGGCAATCCACAACTCCGGCTGTCCCCGGACTGTTTTGTATCCTTCAATGTCAATAAAGCAATCCTTGACCTCCACAACTCCTACCGCATCTGGGCCGTTGGCAAGTCTCCCGACTTCGCACTGGAGATAGGCTCTCCCAGTACCGCGACCAACGATCTGGGCAACAAGCGAGACCTGTACGCTCGTCTTGGCTTTGGCGAGTATTGGCGGTTCGACCCGACCGGGGGTGAACACTACAGAGAGGCGCTCGTTGGCGAGTATCTGGAGGACGGAGAATACCGCCGGTTCGAAATGAGACACGAACCCGACGGGACAATTTGGAGCCACAGCCCTACTCTCAACCTCGATCTATACTGGCAGGAAGGACGGCTGAGATTCTACGACCCCGTGGCCGGTCGCTGGCTCCAGAACATGGAGGAAATCGAGGCGCGCGCGCAGTCAGCTGAGGCGTGCGCCACCGCTGAACAAGCCCGCGCCGAAACCGAGAGTACCCGCGCCGAGTCCGAGAGGGTCCGCGCCGAGTCCGAGAGGGTCCGCGCCGAAACCGAGAGGGTCCGCGCCGAGTCCGCCGAAGCCCGCCTTGCAGAATTGAAGGCAGAACTGCGACACCTCCGTGGAGAATAAGCGCCGCGGATAGTCGTCCGAAACTTGGTAGATTGATTCAACTCCAACAGCCCGTTCTTTGTCGGTCCCGTGAAATCGGGAGTTCATGCGCCAACAACTGCATAGACTCTACAATACCTTCTGAGTCATCTCGACAGAGCCGGGGCTTTTTCAAAATGGTCCCGGCCTTCCATTTCCACTACATAATCATGGCTTCAATACGATTTTTGTGATGTTTCCTGCCTCTGGACTCGATTCGCCCCTCTCCCGCCCAATCCTGTACACTTATTGCTTTCTGTCCCCGTCCGAAGCCGCCACCCAAGGACTCGATCGGTGCCGCAGATCGTCGTCCAAAACCTCGTCAAGCGATTCCGTATCGCCGAACGCCCGCCTGGACTGCTGGGCGCGCTGCGTGGCGTCTTCAGCCGACGCTACCGCACGGTCGAAGCGCTCGACGGCGTATCCTTCGACATCGAACAGGGGGAACTCGTCGGATACATCGGCCCGAACGGAGCCGGGAAATCCACCACTATCAAGATCATCTCCGGCATACTCGTCCCCGATTCGGGCAGGTGCGAGATACTCGGCCGCGTCCCCTGGCAGGACCGCAAGGCCCACGTCAGCCGCATCGGTGTGGTCTTCGGACAGCGCACCCAGCTATGGTGGGACCTCCCCGTCATTGAGTCGTTCGACCTGCTCCGCGACATCTACCGCGTCCCACAATCCGACTATGTCCGCAACCGCGACGAATTCATAGAAATGCTTCGGCTCGAATCCCTGCTCGACACCCCCGTCCGCCAACTGAGCCTCGGACAGCGAATGCGCTGCGACCTCGCCGCCGCGCTCCTACACTCTCCCTCCATCCTCTTTCTCGACGAACCCACCATCGGCCTCGACGCCGTATCCAAGCTCGCGTTCCGGGACTTCATTCGCCGATTCAACAAAGAGCGCGGCATCACCGTCATCCTCACCACTCACGATATGGACGATATCGAGGCGCTATGCGACCGCGTTATGGTCATCAACAGCGGGCGCATCCTGTCCGACGGCCCGCTCGAGGAACTCCGACGCCGTATCACTCACGAACGCCTTCTGGTAGTTCACCTGCTCGACGAAAACGCTCAGGTATCCGACCCCGACGCCGTTGTAACGCACCGCGAGGGCTATCGCGTCCACCTCAGTTTCGACCCCGACCGGGTATCGGCCGCCGATCTCATTTCGCGCCTCACCGCCGTCCACCCGGTGCGCGACCTCTTCGTGGAGAACCCGCCCATCGAGGAAATCATAGCGCGCATGTATGAGGATAATGCAGGGTGATTAGCTACTGGGCGGTCCTCAGCGCGCGCTTCAGGGAATTGCTCCAGTACCGCGCCGCGGCGGTCGCGGGCATGGGCACACAGCTCTTCTGGGGCCTGATCCGGGTGATGATATTCGAGGCCTTCTACCGATCGTCCGGCGCAACGCACCCAATGGAACTTGGCGACGTGATGACCTACGTGTGGCTCGGACAAGCATTCCTCGCGCTCTTGCCCTGGAACATAGACCTGAACCTGCGCGCGCAGATACGCTCCGGCGGCATCGGCTACGAACTGCTCCGCCCCGTTGACCTGTACAACTACTGGTTCAGCCGCTCACTCGCATGGCGCGCCGCCCCAACGCTTCTCAGGGCGCCGCTTCTGATAGTGTTCGCATTCATCGTAATGGGCATGGGAGCGCCTCCTTCATGGGAGTCGGCGGGCGCGTTCATCCTGTCAATGGCGGGCGCGGTCCTTCTCAGCGCGGCGATTAGCACCCTTTTCAACATAACCATACTCTGGACATTGTCCGCGGACGGTATGCTCGGACTCGCCCCCGCGATTATCACCATACTCTCGGGAATGATAGTCCCCATACCGCTCTATCCCGACTGGGCGCAGACCATCCTGAACATACTCCCCTTCCGTGGACTCGTGGACATACCCTTCCGTCTCTACCTCGGCCACATCCCGCCGAGTGAACTGCCAATGCTTCTGGCGCATCAGTTAGCCTGGACAGCCGCCATAATCCTCCTGGGTCGCTGGGTTCTCTCCAGGGGTCTCCGACAAGCGGTCATACAGGGAGGATAGTCATGCTTAATAACATCTACCTATACATGCGCTATCTCGAAATCTCCATCCGCGGACAGATGCAGTATCGCGCCTCTTTCGTCATGCTAAGCGTCGGACACCTTCTGGCAACCGGAGTTGAATTCGTCGCCATACTCGCGCTGTTCGACAGGTTCGGCAACCTCCAGGGATGGACTCTCCACGAAGTCGCATTCCTCTACGGGATGGTTAACATCTCCTTCTCCATAGCCGACGCCGCGTCTCGCGGCTTCGACACGTTCGGCGCTATGGTCAAGTCCGGCGACTTTGACCGCCTGCTGACCAGACCGCGCTCCACCGCGCTCCAGCTTGCGGGCCAGGAGTTGACGCTCAGGCGTGTCGGTCGGTTCGCGCAGGGCTTCGGAGTCATGGTCTGGGCAAGCGTGGCGATGGACGTTAGCTGGTCCGCGACCGACGTCGCGCTTCTGATTGGAGCCGTCGCGGGAGGCGTCTGTATGTTCGTCGGACTTGTCGCGCTCCAAGCGACCTTGGCCTTCTGGACGACCGAAACGCTCGAGATTATGAACACCGTCACCTACGGAGGCGTGGAGACCACCCAGTATCCCCTGGCAATCTACCGCCCCTGGTTCCAGAAACTCTTCACGTTCGGGGTGCCGCTTGCCTGTGTCAGCTACTTCCCTGCCATCGCCATAATTGGCAAGCATGACCCGCTCGGTTCGCCACTGTGGTTCCAGTACGTAGCTCCGATGATTGGCGTAGCATTCCTGATAGTCGCGCTCCGCGCCTGGAGATTCGGTGAGCGCCACTACCTGTCCACGGGAAGTTGACGACCAAAGGCCAACACTACAGCGCGAGCGTAAGCAGGCCCGTTGCAATGAGAACTATCGCCCACACCTTATCCAGGTTGAACCAGGCGCGGCGCAGTATCGCGACGCCGACTTTTTCGTAGATCACAATCGCCACAATCGCCATCACTCCAAACATCGCCAGAGTGTGAATCGAGACGGCGGTGATCTGGGCGGCGATTGTCTCGATGCCGCTCGGAGCGCCGATCAGCATATAGTCCGCGTGCGGCAGGTCCCGGATGTCAATGGTCTCCGCAATGGACAGCCGGTATCCCGGCAGGTTGAAGAGGATGGGTATGAGCATTAACCCCGCGCCGTGCGCCGACGCCATCAGAAAAGACCAGACCGTGAGGTCTCGGAATCCGACTTGCATCCCAACCCAGCGCGGGTGAGTCGAGCGCGCAAGTTTGTAGATCCCGAACCCGACCAGTACGACCGCGCCGACTATCTTCAGGAAGTCGAACGGAATGACCGCCCGCACAAGCAGCACAACCCCCACGATGACAGCGACCGACAGCGTATGCCCCAGGGCTATCGGAACGAACGCCTGATAGACCGCGCCGCGCCGACCTTCCTGGAGTCCCAGAGCCACCGCGAACAGCCAGCCCATCGCGGGATTGACGCCGTGATACGCCCCCAGCGCGACCAGTACCAGCCAGGGCCAGAGTTCGCCTATCTCCAACACGAAGAATCAACTCCAGTCAAATAGTGGGGATTAACAGATAGAGGGCGATGTTCATATCGCCCTCTATTATCATGAATGCGCCTGTTCGGCGCGCTTTAGTCCGGGTAGCAGAAAGAGTCGGACGAGGAATCGCCGCCCTGGAGCCTGATCTGGTGCGGACGCTCGTCGCCGAATTCGATGAAGAAGTCGTTGTCCACGGTCATACCGCCCTCCGGCGATGCGTTTATCTTGGCGGCCCATCCCTTAATGCCTTCGGGATAGAACTGCTCGTCCCACGCGACATACAGCGAGTTGGTTACGTATATTCTACGCCCATCCCGGCTGACCTCGACCATCTGGGGCCCGCCGTTGATGTTGCCGTTGCTCGGATGCCCTGCCTTGCGCGTGATGCCGCCCAGGTGCACGGAGCCAGTAAGCTGCGGGTTGAACGGGTCGGACACGTCGTACTGCTGGAACTCGCCAGTCCCCCAGCACGATACATACAGGAACTTGTCGTCCAGCGACAGGTTGATGTCCGTTATCACCGGCGGCACCGCTCCGAATCCCTTAAGCAGTGGCGGCAGATCGTCGGCGTCGGCGGGCTCGGCGGGAATCTCGATAACCTTGCGAATCGCCCACTTGCCGTTTTCTCTGTACCACAGCCACACCGAGCCGGACAGGTTTTTCAGGCTTGTAACCACACCCACGAATCCGTAGGTCTTGCGGGGGTCATGCGCCGGTCGCAATTCCAGAGCCATCTGGTTCTCCGGACCCATATCGAGCTCTTCCAAATGCTTGCGCTCGCGCAGGTCCCAGATGTGCAACTTGTGTCCATAGCTGCTGCTCATGAGCAGTTCGGGGTTGACCCCGTTCTCGACCATGCTGGGAGTGCCCCACTCGCTGGTTATCATGGTGTCGTGGTTTATGTGCCACCAGAAGTCGTAGGAGAGGACCTGCGATCCTCTGTCCGATTCCCACGCGCCCTTGATGTCAAACGTGTCGTGATCGAGCATGAAAACCCCGCCCGGGCCACCGCCGTCCGGCGCGCCCAGCGCGTTCATGTATATCGCGTCCGGGCCGCAGTGCACAGTATGAGGGCGGCTGTATCCGGTCTTTTCAGCCAACTCTTCAGCCTCGATGACCTTGGCGATAGTAGGGTTGAGAGGATCAGGCTGTGTGTCAACGATATATATTCTTGAAGAGCGCAAAGCTCCGAACAGTAGATAGCGTCGTTCTACATGAGGATGTGGCATATTCGGGCAAAGCGACGCGCTGCAGGCGTTCCAGCCAAAATGGTGAAGCTCGTCGCCCGAATGAGGAAGTTCCAGGCGACTAATCACCTTGCCAAAGTCCGAAGAATCGGGATTGACGTCCATAACGCCAACCGCGTCCGGGCGACCGTCGTCTTTCGGGTTTACTATCGCGACGTAGGCTATCTCCTCCTGCGGAGCGTCCATCGCCTTCTTGGGAGAGGTGTAGAATGTCGGGTCAGGTGTCCAGGTAGCCAAGGGTGCTTTGTTCTCCATTCACTGTATCTTACATCGAAAGTCCAAACTTTCAAATTGGAGTTATAGAATAAGGGTTATGTTGCCATATTGTAAAGTTATAGGAGTTACGCGATGCTGAATCAGTTTGGTGGGCAGGGGCAATCACCCTCACCCTAGCCCTCTCGCATCGAGGGAGAGGGGATTTTCGCGCCACAGGCAGCGGCGACCAAGCTGATGCAGGTTCGCTGATAGAGAGCATGACATATACCTTGATTTATATTACTTCAGGTGAAGTCCTGGTGGAGCCGTGGTGACATTTCAGGTGGATTTTGACCTGAAAATCGGCGGATTCAGCTATGAAATCGGCATGAATTCACCTGCAGAAAAAATTGTGAGCCGGATTTTTCGTCATTGATAAACTCTACATTATATATATCAGGCACTTTTGTTCTATAATAGAGATATTGTAACATAGCGCGTGGAGAGTTGGGAAACATACAGCGCCGACTGACGCTGTATCAGTGAAACCCGACCACCGACCAAATTGGCACAGGCCCTGACGTCTAGCCTGTTGCAAAACCCCCTCTCAGTATGATATAAGCCGAGAATCGGCTTATATCATACTGACGACTCAAAGGTTGACAACACTCTAAGAGGTGTTAACCTACCGCTTGTCCAAGTTCAACGACGAGACAAGAGACGCAATAGAAAAGGCATTTGCGAGTGAGGAACTGGAATTGACGTGAGTCATACCTTAGTTCCATAATGTATGGTACTGGTAGTAGCGGACGAGAAAGATACTAATAAGGTATCGTCCTAGAGAGAGGCATACCAAGAAAGGAGAATCATGGCGGAAGATAGAATGGTTGTCGTATTGACACCCATGACATTCTACGACCACCTGACTGAAAAGGTTGTGGCGGCCCGTCTTGAAGAACTCGGATTGACGGCATACGGTCACACAAAAGCGGAAGCTACTATGGCCTGCAAAAAGCTGTTCAACAAGTTCATACGTGCATACCGAGCCAGAGGTGAAATCGCAGACAGATTGAATCAGGTCGATGTAACGTGGTATTGGGAGGACGAATACCCACCGGACTCTCCTGAATATGAAGATACCAATGACCTGCTCAAGAATTGGATTATGCAGACGCAACAGCCTCAGAATTCCCCCGTCATACTCGCGGCGGCGGCATAATTCAAGGAAGCGCCCGTGCTGGACTACAACATAAAGCAACTTACTGAAGCCTATCGCTCGCTTCACTTCCATCCGCTACCCAGTGACGCCTTCACATTTGAGCGAAAAAGAGACGGCCTTCTGATGTTCCACGCCCCATTCAATGGGTCTTTAAGTATGGAATTCCTATTGGAAGATGCTGCTAAATGGGACGAGGACGTGGCCGAACGGTTAGCTGAGGCATTGGAAAGACTGTCGGGATAGACAGTCGGGACTGAATATTTGCCCGCGAGACAATCAACCCCCTTGGAAGACCAAGGGGGTTTTCCTTTGTACCGACTCCTCGGCAGGGGAACAGACCCGACTCGCGTCAATTCTGGTTTGACCTGATGCTCCCAAAACCGACCTCAATTTCGGCCTGTTTGACGCTCAGTCCGCTCGTTAATCCCTCGCCAAGTCTAGGAACTCTGTCCTATCTCGGATCGTTTCTGTCGCAGACTGCCCGTGTCTGGTCATTGAATGACCAATTCTCTACGTAAAGTAGCCAATTTTAGAATGCCTCAGATTCGGGATTCCCTACCTTGCCCATGAACTTCTGCGATCTTTAGTGTAGATAGAGAGACCGCATATTACGGGCAAAGAGAAACCCCGCCTTCAGAGTCCAATCAGCAGGCGGGGCCTAAGTCCAGAGAGAAATGGATCTGCCCAGGTTCGCCGCGGCAGAGGGTTCTACCTGGAGCGAAGGCGACTGGAACTGGGGTATCGAGGCGATTGAGACATTCCAAGCGATGGAAAAGGTCAATGACGCGCCACGCGACAAGGACGCCCGCATAAAGGCGAACATCGAGATGGGCGACTTCTTCTTCGATTCCAAGATAGGAGTGGGAATCGTGTTCTCGCCAGACCCGCTCTACTTCAATCCCGAAATAGTTGGCAGTTGGGACATGAAGCCCGCAAACCGCCGGAATTTCGAGTCAATTACACTCAAGTAACGCAAACCAAGACAGCCTCCGGACATCCGGAGGCTGTCTCTCTATCCGGACCCGGTTAATATCAAGATGACACACTCCGACTTCTTATCGGTTATTATCGAAGTCTTCTCGTCTTTGCCACGGTTTCTGGATTTCCGCGTCTGTGGGCATGACGAAGAAGGCGGCAAACTGGATATGTCAGAAATACATGGCGCCAAGCGGGAGTATGTAACGTGGGTATGAGGCAGTTCCTGGCCCGTCGTCTGTTCTACTCTATGTGGACGATACTTCTGTCCTCGATGATTGTATTCGCGCTGTCCCGTATGTCCGGGGACCCGCGCCTGCTCTATCTCACCGAGTATTCCCATCTCGAACCGGAGCGCTGGGAAGCATGGGGCAAGGCGATGGGGTTGGACAAGCCGCTTCCCGTGCAGTACATCATCTGGCTGGGAAAGGCGGCTACCGGGGACTGGGGTCAGTCCATCGTCAATGGGCGTCCCGCTTTCGAGGCCGTGATGGAGCGAGTGCCGGTCACCATGCAGATGACAGCGGGCGGGTTCATATTCGCCGCCGTCTTCGGCATTCCGCTCGGAATCGTGTCGGCGGTGTACAGGGGCTCGCTCTGGGACTACATCGGCAGGACATTCGCTATTCTTGGGCAATCGTATTCATCCTGATATTCTCGGTCCAGCTTGAATGGCTGCCCACGTCTGGCAGAGGAGGCATCAAGCACTTCATAATGCCGTCCGTCATACTCGGCTGGCTGGCCGCCGCCGGATTCCTGCGCCTCACCCGCTCCGCGATGCTTGACGTCATGGACTCAGAATTCGTGACGTTCGCCCGCGCAAAGGGCGTCGGCAAGATGACAATCGTCTGGAAACACGCGCTCCGAAACGCCATCATCGCGCCGCTTACGTTCGGCGGACTGCTGATGGCTGGATTCGCCACCGGCAGCGTGCTCACCGAGAAGATATTCGCGTGGCCCGGAATAGGGGTGCTCGCTCTCAACGCTGTATTCAACAACGACTTCCCTATCCTTGTCGGCGCGGTGCTCGTGTTTGCGGTCATTTATGTCATAGCCGCGTTTCTAATAGATGTTACTTACGCAATCGTAGATCCTCGCATCAGATACAGCTAATTCGCCATGACCGAACATGACAACCAACTCGCGCAGATCGAACTGAAGCCGAAGACCGGGTTTCGCCAGATTTATGAGCAGTTTAGAAAATGGCCCGTCATCCCTGTCGCCATCCTGGTCATACTAGCGTTAGCTGCAATAACCGCGCCTATCCTGGCGCCCTACCATCCAGTGCGGGGCGACCTGGGAGCGCGCGCCACGCCGCCCTTCTGGCAGGAGGGCGGCTCCATGGACCACGTACTCGGCACCGACCAACAGGGGCGCGACATCCTCACCCGCATGATGTACGGCGCGCGGGTGTCCCTCACCTTCGCCGCGCTGACAATGGCAATCGGGGTGGCGCTGGGCGCGCTGCTGGGAGCCGTTTCGGGCTACTCGGGAGGCCACGTGGACGAGATCATCATGCGCCTCGTGGACCTGACCAACGCGCTGCCCTTCCTATTGGCCGCGCTCGTCGTCGTAAGCGTCTTCGGGGCCAGTTTCCGCACGCTTCTGGTAATCCTGTCCCTGTTCGCCTGGGGCGGCTATGCCAGGCAAGGTGAGGGGGGAAGTACTCCAGCTAAAGGAGATGGACTACGTCGCGCTGGCCAGGGTTGCGGGCGCGTCTCCGCTTCGAATCATATTGAAGCACCTGTTGCCGGGCGTAGCCAATACCCTGACAGTGGTAGCAACACTTGGAACCGGGAATATCATCCTGGCCGAGTCCACCCTCAGCTTTCTGGGTGTCGGAATCCCGCCACCCAATCCCGCCTGGGGCAGCATGGTGGCCGACGGACGAAACTACATAGCGACCGCCTGGTGGATAGCGGTCATACCCGGCGTGGGGATCGGCCTCACCGTGCTCTCGCTGAACTTCCTGGGCGACTGGCTGCGCGACTACTTCGACCCAAGGCTCCGCCAGTTATGATGATTGTCTGATTCTGACAAAACGACCAGGGGGCGACCATAACCGGTCGCCCCTTTTGTTAGCGTTCTTTACCGGATGCGCTTAGTAACTATCTCAAAACCCGACCTTAAGGAATTTCACCCTCACCCCAGCCCTCTCCCTTGAGGGAGAGGGGGTCTGCTATTGAAATTCATAGCTGACTGGACATTTACCTACCCCTCTCAGCCCTCAAGCTGACAGGGGTAGGTATTTTTATGTCAAGTTAATGGGTTCGGTCTATGGTTCATAAAGCTGAAAACTCGACTTTAGCGCGCTCTCAGCACTGTGATGAGTAGGCGCCAGATTCTTGCATCTTCCAAGATTTCATAGCTAATTCCAGACTTTACCTACCCCTGTCAGCCCTCTCCCTTAAGGGAGAGGGCGATTGTGTCCTCCTGCCATCCGCTTGAGCGAAGAGTTTTGAGATTAGTCTCTTAGGCGTCGTAGTAGAGGAAGAACTCGTATGGATGGGGGCGGAGGCGCAATTCGTCAACTTCGTTGGTGCGCTTGTAGTCCAGCCAGGTCTCGATAAGGTCAGATGTGAACACATCGCCGACCAGCATGAAGTCGTGGTCTTCTTCCAGCGCGTCCAGAACTTCTTCCAGGCTGCCCGGCACTTGCGGGACATTCGCGGCCTCTTCGGGGGAAAGGTCGTAGAGGTCAACGTCGAGCGGGTCGCCGGGGTCAATCTGGTTGCGTATGCCGTCTATGCCCGCCATGAGCATCGCGCTGAAGGCGAAGTACGGGTTGGCGGTCGGGTCGGGGCAGCGGAACTCGATGCGCTTGGTGGGCGGGGTATCGAAGTATGCGGGTATTCGGCAGCAGGCGCTGCGGTTGCGCGCCGAGTATGCCAGATTAACCGGAGCCTCGTAACCGGGCACCAGCCTCCGGTACGAATTGGTAGTAGGAGCGGCAAACGCCAGAAGCGCGGGCGCGTGTTTGAGCAAGCCGCCGGTGTAGTATTTCATCGTGTCGCTCATGTGCGCGTATCCGTCACCGTAGAAGATGTTCTCGCCGTCTTTCCAGATGCTCTGGTGCGTGTGCATACCGGTGCCATTGTCGCCGTACAAAGGCTTGGGCATGAACGTGGCGGTCTTGCCGTGCCGCGCGGCGACATTCTTGACGAGGTACTTGTAGATCATTATGTTGTCGGCGGTCTTGGTCAGGGTGTCAAATACAATGTCAATCTCGGCCTGTCCCCCGGTCGCCACTTCGTGGTGCTGCTTTTCGATGACCATGCCGAACTTCTGCATCTCGATGACCATCTCAGAGCGAATGTCGCTCAGCGTGTCCACGGGAGGAACGGGGAAGTAGCCGCCCTTGTAGCGCGGTCTGTAGCCCTTGCTGAGGGTTTTGCCGTCCAGTTGATATTTGTTGCCGGAGTTCCAGATGCCCTCGTCCGAGTCCACGTTGTAGTAGGCGGAGTGGGCGTCCTGGTCAAAACGCGCGGAGTCGAAGATGAAGAACTCTGCCTCCGGGCCCCAGTAGCTGGTGTCTCCGATGCCGGTGGAGGCGAGATAGGCTTCCGCCTTCTGCGCGACGTACCTGGGGTCTCTGCTGTAATCCGATCCCGTCATCGGGTCGCGAATGTCGCAGATCAGGCTGAGGGTCTTGATGTTGTAAACAGGGTCTATGACCGCGGTGCTGGCGTCGGGGACGAGGAGCATATCGCTCTCGTCAATCGTCTGGAAACCGCGAATGCTGGAGCCGTCGAATCCGGTGCCGTGCTCGAACAGGCTTTCGTTGACCTCGTTCGGCGGAACTCCCACGTGCTGCAGGGTTCCGGGGAGGTCCGTGAACTTGAGGTCAATTATTTCGACACCCTCGTCCTGAATCAGTTTTATGACATCTTCTGGGGTCATGCTTCCACTCCTTGTATTTGTTTTGGATTCCCACTGTATTGCCGTCGGCTGTTGGGGGCGAGCGCCGAAGCCATTTTATCATTAAACGCTTACATTAGAATGCGCCTGGTCGAGTCAGTCGGCCCAGGCGCAAATAAAGTGAAGGTTATCGGTTTTGACGCTTCTGCCGGAGCCGGTCAGTCGGCTTGACAGGCAGGCGCTTGTAAACTCGACTGCCGCTCTTTGCTCTTACGGACCCTGCTAGGGAGGATTACCCACAGTCCGAACAGTCCCGTAAACGCTATGCCGCCGAGAATTGCCTCTATACCCATCTTGTTTCCTGACTCCTGTTTGAGTGATCCGATGCCGGGGGCCGCTCTATCGGTTCGGCATCGCGTTTGTTCTATGTTTCACATTATCCAGGATCATTGTTTCGATGGTGTTACTCAAATGTTAAATTTGTGTAACATATGACAACTATAACACAGGCGGGCAAATTCGCCCCGATGTTCCGGGAAAAGGTAAAGGCTCCGACCGCTCAAGCCCCCTTGGAGCGGTCAGAGCCTTGTGAATGAAAGGAAGGTTATTCGGTTAAGTTAGCGGTTAGCCTGTCATCTCCGGGTAGGCTGAAGCGCCGTGTTCGGGCTCGTCCAGACCCTCCAGCTCCTCTTCTTCGGAGGCTCTCAGACCCATGGTGAGGTCAAGGGCCTTGAAGAGGACGAATCCGGCGCCGAAACCCCATGCGGCGGCCACTAGCAGTCCGACTATCTGCGGGATCAGCTGTTCGGCGTTGCCAGCGACCAGTCCCTCGACGCCGTTGTTTCCGGCGGCGAAGATACCGACTGCCAGGACGCCCCAAGCTCCACAGATGCCATGCACGGTAACCGCGCCAACGGGATCGTCAGCCTTGATGACATTCTTCACGAAGTCAACGCCGAAGATCATGATGACGCCGGCGATAAGACCGATCACGACCGCGCCCCAGGGGTCAACGTAGGCGCAGCCCGCGGTGATGCCAACCAGTCCGGCCAGCGCGCCGTTGCACGCTATTTCGATGTCTGCCTTGCCGGTCCGCAGCAGGACGACGTATATGGCCGAGGTAGCGCCCGCGGCGCCCGCGAGCAGGGTGTTGACCGCGTTCAGGCCGAGACTGTCGGAGTTTATGTTGAATCCGAACCATCCGAAGAACAGAATGAATGTGCCGATTACCACGTAGGGTATGTTGTGTCCCTTGAGTTCAGCGCCCTCGCGGAAGCCTTTGCGGGGTCCGACGACAATAGCGCCGGCCAGCGCGAGGAAGCCGCCAATCATGTGTACGACGGCAGAACCGGCGTAGTCAGCGAGTCCGGGACCGATTTGGGTCAGCCATCCGTTGTCGCTCCACGCCCAGTGTCCATAAATGGGATAGACGACCGCGCCGACCAGGAAGCTGTAAGCGAAGTAGGCGTTGATCTTGGTGCGCTCCGCCATCGCTCCCGCGATGATCGTCGCGGCGGTTCCTGCGAACACCATCTGGAAGAACCAGCCGACGAGTTCGGAATCGCTGAAGTCGGCGAGGAAGAACCCCTCGAGGCCGATGATCCCGGAAGCGGCGCCTCCGCCCATCATAAGGGCGAAGCCGAATGCCCAGAAGCCCAGGGACGCTATGCAGAAGTCGAGGAAGGACTTCGTCATATAGTTGACCGTGTTCTTGGAGCGAATCAGTCCCGCTCCAAGGAACGCGAATCCGGCCTGCATGAAGAATACCAGCGCGGCGGCGACCGTTAGAACGAGGTCATCCACTTTGCTGTTCACGTCTGCGGCTGTAACATCCTGAGCGTAGGCGACTCCGATAGCGCCAACGAAAATTCCGATGCCCAGAAGCGCTATCATTGCGATTCTGAGTTTGAAGGGTGTGAGGCTAAATATTCTGGCGCTTGTCAATTCCTATACCTCCTGAGGTGGGTGGGGGCTGTAACCGTTCGGTAATTCACGATACTGAACGGATATTACCGAATCTTTTCCAGTATGTAACATTTCTGTTGTATTTATGTTAAGAAAGTGTTAATTAACTGTTTGAGATAGATGAGGACAGAGCCGCTGCGCGGAATGCGAATCGCGTGCGGGCAATTCTATATAGGAACGTCGCGGTATGGGAAGGAATGCTTGCGGCCAGACTGGAGACTGGCGGAAAATCTATCGAACTAACGCAAAGTTGTTCGCTGACGGATATTGCCAGACGGATATTGCCAATAGTGATACAATGCTCGGGATAGCCCCCCAGGCGGCGGGATTCAGGATGGACGATGGTGATCAAAGAATCTATACACCAGCTGGTTGACGAGCTTCCCGAAGAGGAACTTTCCACGGCGCTTAGGTTTCTTCAATACCTGAAGGACGTGGGCGACGCCGAGCCCGTCCAGACCGTGGATCCGGACTCGTATGATTACGACAACGATTACGACGAAGAGCCGCTGAGTGAGGAAGACGAAGGTCTGTCGGTGGCTGACGCGTGGCACCAGTACCTGAACAGCAGAACGCGGCCCTGATTGCGAAGGCCGTGTTCATATTAAAGGTTGTTCTGCTTGTTAGGATGCCTTGCCTATTCTGAACATCGTGGAACCGCAGACGCCACACTTGCCCCTGGTAGCCGGCCTGCCATTCTTCATAGTTACCTGCTCGGCTTCCTCAATCTCACGCGATTCCCTGCACTTCATGCAGTACCCTGTCATTACTATTCCTCCTGTTGGTAGATGAAATTTGGATTAAGACTATGTAAAGTCCAAGGTTACTCCAAATTCGTATCTACGCCAATACCACAATCAGGCTAATTTGGATTTTCACCCACCCATCTTTCTGCAATTTCGGCTCAATTTCTGGGGATTTAGCTACCTGGGCATATAATGGTGAGTGAATTGTCCATAATTCCACAGATATGTCTTCCATATAGCAAAGTAATGTAGTATCGGTTCAGCATAGTTGTACCTGGAATGATCGCCTTTCAGAGGCTGCTATTCCAGTATGCGGCTCGCGTCATCTTCCTGATCATCGTCCGAACTCATGGAGCGGTTGGCCCGGTCAATGGCGGCTCGAATGGCGTCGGGGTCTGCAACCGATGGGTCGTAAGTCACTGCGGCGACCTTCGCGCCCATATCGAAGCTCACGTTCACTATTCCGGTCAGAGCGGTTACCTCACGGGTAATATGGTCTGCTCAACCGTCTCAAAATGCGTTGGGGGCTTCCTGGGTTATTACCTGGCTTTCCAATTGGATATCTCCTCAAGGGCGCTGGGTTTACATAGGCATGATACTACTTGCTGTAGGTGTATAGAGCGTGTTCTCGGATGTAGGCGCGCACTGAATCAGGTATGCCGCGCAGTGCCTCATGCCTACCGGCGCGGGATCGAATGTCCGTTGCGCTTGTATTCACCATCGGTCCTCTTACTATCCTAATCCTGCCCCTGGATGAGGGGAAGTCGCGCTCAATGTCACGGATCGAGACATCCGTGACGCATAGCCGGGATACGGCGGCCACCACGCACATCTCGAAGATTCGATCCGGCCTGTGCCAGCGTCCTAGTTCGCGCACCGAATCCATGCCGAGAATCAGGTGTAGCTCGGTCCGGTCTCCCATTCGATGCCGCAGTTCCGCGAGTGTGTCCACCGTGTATGTGGGGCCGGGACGCTCTATCTCGATGGCAGAGACCTCGAAGCGCGGATTGTCCCGGACAGCCAGTTCCACCATCGCGAGCCGGTGGGCGGCGCTGGTCACGGGGCGGTCGGACTTAAGCCAGGGGCGTCCGGCGGGAATGAAGATGACCTTGTCAAGTCGCAGGCATACCCGCGCGGACTCCGCTATCATCAGATGTCCGTCGTGAATGGGGTCGAACGTGCCGCCGAGTATCCCTATTCGTGGTGTAGCGTGTCTCTGAACGTGTCATGCTCCCTTCACATTGACTATCTGCCTGAACGTGTGAACCATGTCAACGAGGTCTTTGGACTGCTCCATGACGAGGTCAATGTCCTTGTACGCGCCGGGCAGCTCGTCAATGAACGCCTCGGACCGGCGCACCTCGATGCCCTGCATCCAGCGGTCGAAGTCGTCCATGTTGAAATTCTCCCTGGCTCGCCTGCGGGAGAATCGGCGTCCGGCGCCGTGCGGCGCGGTCTGGAACGATTCGAGATCGCCCTTGCCGCGCACGACGTAGCTCGCGGTACCCATAGAGCCGGGGATCAGTCCCATCTGACCCTCACAGGCCTGAATAGCGCCCTTGCGGGTGACCCAGACGTCATCCTCGCCGAAGTGGCTCTCCTTCTGCGTGAAGTTGTGGTGGCACTGGATGTTCTCGATTTCATCGAAGTCACTTGTACGATAGCGCAGCGCGCCCAGTACCCGCTCCATCATCTCTTCCCTGTTCAGCAGCGCGAAATACTGCGCCCAGTAGAGGTCGCGGATGTAGTCGTCGAACTCTTTCGTATCGCCCGTCAGGTATGCCAGGTCTTTGTCCGGCAGGGAGACTGCCATCTCGTCCATCAGCGCGCGCGCCCTGCGTATGTGGTGCGTGGCTATCCTGTTTCCGACACCTCGTGAACCGGAGTGCAGGAACGCCCAAATGCCGTCGTTCTCGTCCACGACAATCTCTATGAAGTGGTTGCCGGAGCCGAGCGAACCCAGCTGCTTCCGCCAGTTCTTGCTTGTCTTATCGTAGAACCCCAGCCTGTCGCCCGCCTTTTCTTCGAGCAGTTCGACTCTGGGGCGGGCCGTCTTTCTCACTCTGCCGTTGTATCGGCCCGCGCTCAGGGGGATGCGGCTCTCTATCGCCTTTCGCAGGTCTGAGAGGTCTTCGGGCATATCGGACCTGGTCAAGGACGTCCTGACCGCAATCATGCCGCAGCCGATGTCAACGCCTACAGCGGCGGGGATGATCGCGTCCTTTGTGGGAATGCAGGAGCCGACGGTAGCGCCGAGTCCGAAGTGGCAGTCGGGCATGACCGCCACGTGCCGAAACACGAACGGCATACCGGAGATATTCCGTATCTGGTCCAGCGTCTGCTCCTCGATCTGCTCCGGCGGAACCCAGGAGAGGGCGCGGTCGTTGATCTTGTATGGAGCCATTTTCATCTTCCCTTCGACTGAGTCATCTTCCATATCTAATGTTAGCAAGTCTGGTTGTATCCCGTCGCCGACCAACCCTACTTTTTGGAAACCTAGATCGTCCTGACGCTGCCCCGAACGTAGTCCGCGTCGGACGACGCCAGGAACGCGATGACCGCCGCGACCCCGTCAGGCGATGACAGCCCAGCCATTATGTTGTCGTACGTCTCGCGGTCCCCGGTGTTGACTAGCTGCTCCTCGGTCGCGCCGATCTTCAGTGGTGTCTCCAGGTTTCCCGGCAGCACGTCGTTGACCCTGATGCCGTGCCTGGACAAGTGGGTGTCCAGTGTCATCGCCAGGCCGTGAGTTCCGCCTTTGCTGGCTCCGTAGGCCACGGACGAGCTTCCGCCAACCACTCCTGCGCCCGACGATGTCAGTATAATCACGCCGCTTCTGACGGGGATCATGTATCTGGCGACGTGCTTGACGACGATGTATGACCCCTTGAGATTGACCTCGATCACGGGGTCCCAAATAGAGTCGTCAACATGGGTGACCTCGAGTCCGGACCCCTTCAGAATCCCGGCCAGATGCGCCAGAACGTCTATTCCGCCGCCCAGCCAGTCGGCGGCCTCGTCAACGCTGTGACTGACCTCCCGCTCATCCGTCACGTCCACGCGCCAGTAGCGCGCCTCGCCGCCGGAGTTCCGAATCGTCCTGAGCGTGGATTCAGCGTCGGAGTCGTTGATGTCGAACAACGCGACGCGGCCGCCCTCTGAGGCGATACGGATCGCGGTGGCGCGGCCTATGCCGGTTGACGCGCCTGTAACGAGAGCCCGTTTCCCACTAAGATTCGCCATGATTTTCTCCTGTCTGATTGTCCCACTCGATCCCTGCCAGCGAGGCGTACTTTCGATACTCGACCGCGGCGGCGGCGTAGCGCTCCGGGGGCAGGTGCTCGATAAGCACGTGACCCGCAGGGCACACCCGCTGCATACCCTGGAGAAACGTCACGTGGTCCAGCATACCCGAACCGATCTCCGCCTCCTCGAACCGCATCATGAGCTGGTCCACGACCGTGAAGTCCTTGGCGTGAGCGCCGAGCGTGCGGTCTCCGGTCAGCTCAAAGAACTCGGCAAGAAAACGGGGCGTGTCGTAGGCGTCTTCCAGACCGCCGACGAAGTTCACCGGGTCCTGGTTGAAGCCCAGCGCCGGTGATCCGACGGCTTCGATGAAGTCCCGCACACGGCGCGCGGAGTAGAGCGGAGAGACGGCGCCGCCTTCCACCGCGACCATCACGCCCTGGTCTTCCGCCGCTCGGCAGAACTTCCGCGCGGAGTCCACCAGCCTGTCGAATACCTCGTCGCTCCGATTGCCCGGATGTGGCAGCCATGGCCCCTTTGGGTTCAGGCTACCCGGCCGCAGGTACGTGTTCGGCGAGCCAAGCTGGGCCGTCAGTCCGCACATACGCCTAGCGAACTCGATAGCGGCCTCCCGCTCGCTAAAGTCCGGACTCACCAGTCCACCGCCGTAGGCGCCATTGGTCTGACCTATCAAAACCCCGGCCTCCTCGAACATCGCCTTCAGCCGAGCGGCGTCCTGTATTGTCATCGAGGCCGGGTCTTGAACGACGACGTTCAGCGCTCCGAACCCCTCGCCAGCGACCTCCGCCAGCAGCTCCGGGGTAATGTTTCGCCAATCTCCGGGGATTCGCCCCGCAGCGCCTAACAGCATATTCTCATCTCCGGTTCCGTATGCAGGGGTGGATTGACCCTCTGGCTTTAGTGATTATCTCAAAACCCAACCGGAAGGAATTTCGCCCTCACCTCAATCCTCTCCCTCAAGGGAGAGGAGGCTATCCTGGGCCTTGTGGCTCGTTTCCCGCGACAGGTTTTGAGATAATTTCTTAGTGGCAGAGCGGGGAAAAGACGCCGACAGGACATTCCGATCAGCATCGGTATGCCCGTGCCTTACACCCGGCAGAGTGTCAGACAGGTGATATCATCCGACTGAGGGGCATCGCCCGCAAACTCCTTTACGCTGTCGAATATCGCCCTGGTTACTTCCTCCGCTCCCCCGGATGACGTAGCCGCAATCATCTCTTGGAGCCGGTCCAGGCCATACTCCTCTCCGACTTCGTTCATCGCCTCGGTAACTCCGTCGCTGTACAACACCAGCGTGTCGCCGTGCTTCAGTCTTACCGAACGCTCCTCGTACTCAAAGCCATCCGCAACCCCCAACGCTATTCCGTCTGTCGTCGGCAAAATGCTCGAACTCCCGTCGGCGTGAACCAGCACCGGGGGATTATGCCCGCCGTTGGCATAGACCAAATCGCCACTCCCCGGATTGTAAGTCCCGTAGAAGACGGTCACGAACATCATCGCCTCGTTCTCGTCGCACAGCAGCTGGTTGACCTCGCCCAGGACCGCTCCAGGCCCGAGTGAACCGATAGCCGCACCCTTGAGCAGCGTTCGGCTCGACATCATGAACAGCGCGGCGGGAACGCCCTTGTCCGAGACGTCAGCCACTGCGAGACCAACCCGGTCGTTGTACAGGGACATGAAGTCGAAGAAGTCACCTCCAACGTTGCGAGCAGGCTCCATCCCGGCGTGGGTGCGGTAGCCGGGACCGCTCGGAAATACTGTCGGCAGAATGGACCTCTGTATGACAGTCGCAACGTTCAGTTCATTCTGGAGAGAGACCAACCTGTCCCTTGTCGCCATTGCCTCTCTCCACTCCTCCATGTGGGCGAGGGTCCTGTCTATGGTTATCCTGAGGTCCGAGAAGTCCAGGGGCTTGGTTACGAAATCGAACGCGCCCCTGTTCATTGCCATCCTGATGTTATCCATATCCCCGTAGGCGGAGATGATAATTGCCCGCATGTCGTAGTCCAGTTTGGAAAT
Source organism: Dehalococcoidia bacterium (assembly GCA_965261525.1). Lineage (GTDB taxonomy): Bacteria > Chloroflexota > Dehalococcoidia > Lucifugimonadales > UBA1123 > VXRN01. The sequence continues at coordinate 4,189,906 of OZ253472.1, read as the reverse complement.
CTCGTTCAGCAGGGTCAGACCGTTCATCTCAGGCATGTTGATATCCGAGACCACCATATCTATGCTTTGGTCCCGATTCAGTAGCTCCAGCGCTTCGACGCCGTTTCTGGCGAAGGCGAAGGTGTACTGTCTGGACCTGATCTGTCGTCTCATGCGCTGGAGCATGAGCGGTTCGAGGTCGGCCTCGTCGTCCACGACGAGAATCTTGTATGGAGCGGGCATTGATTCACCTCGGAGGATCTACAGTCTTGTGAGACCGGCGGGAGTATTCGGGTTGGAACTGTGTTGAGTGTTGAGTACAGTGACACCTCAGTAGCCAAAAGGGCGGTCGCAAAATCACTTCTAAGCGACTTTCGCAAGCCGGTTCTTAGAGCGTCGCTAAGGTAAAGTCTTTCCTGTCTGGCGCTTCGAACGTCTCTGATAACGTGACGGAGCTTGAATAATACGAAGACAACCAGGGAGAGTTCGATTGCTGGGATAAGGAATTCGCTGAATCCCAAGTATGACTGCTGAGAGGATGGCAGGATGAATCTGACCACAAACAGCATCAAAATAAATACGGGCGCAATGCTGAAAAGGGGCAGGAACCTCTTACGTACTAGAAGTAGATAATACAGAAGCGATACTCCTACTGTAAGGTCCGCTGTAATTGCGATTGCCATAATACCTGGCTGCCGACTCGTCTCTACAAATGTGGCAATCCACGCCTCCACCGCCAGCAGCGGAAGGGAGAGTGTGGCAAACGTTACGAGCGAGTTTCTACGAGTGAGAGTCATGCCAGGGTTATTCTCAGCATCCTCTGGTGATTAACGTCAATTATTTTTGCCGGACGTCTATCATTCTTGCCGCTCTGATGTCATGGCAACGCATCTTAATCGGTTATATATGTGTGGGTGATAACCTCCCACACATGACCGTTCTCGCAGTCGAAGTAGAACCCGCGTCCCTGGTGCAGGTGGTTGATCTTGCCATCCCTTCGCGAGCGTGGCCCGCTCCCGAAGGGGACCTCCTCGTCCTTGACGCGCTGTAGCGCCGCGTCGAACTCCTCGTCCGAAGCCAGGAAGGCGTAGTGATTGGAGCGTGGGTCGTCCGAGTCATCGAAGTCGAGCGTCAATGTGTCGTTGACCTTGACAGGCGCGAAGTGTCCCCAGGTCCCCTCGTACTTCAGTCCGAAGATGCGGGCGATGAACTCCGCGGACTTCACTTTGTCGTAGGCGGGCACGATTGTGTGGTCTAGCTGCATAGGCATGGCGATCCTCCTCTAAGCAAACAATACATCAAGTGTCAACGCCAATCCAGCGCCGAGCCAGGGTATTTCGTTTTCCGATTCGTCTGCGGGGTAGCGTGTGGATTGCCGAGCGGCGAGCCCTTCGGGGTTCCCGCTCCCCGTTTTCACTAGGACAGCCCCGTATCGTGGTACGGGGTGACGTTGCTTCGCGGGAATGACAACACAGAGTGGGGCGCTTTGGCTTGCAAAACTCGAAAGCCCTGGATCTCGATGTCACGCGACTGACATTTGATAGTCGTTGGGTGTACAATCGCCCGTATGAAATCACAAGCTGATAGAAGCAACGGACTACTGGGTGGCGTGAAGGTTCTGGATGTAGGAGAGGGCGTGTCGGGGCCATATGCCGCGCGAACACTCGCCTGGCTGGGAGCGGACGTGATAAAGGTGGAAACGCCGTATGGCGATTTCACGCGTCGGATGGGGCCTTTTCCAGACAATGTTCCGCACCCGGAGAAGTCTGCGCTGTTCCTTGCGCTCAACGCCGGGAAGCGCGGGGTTGCGCTCGACCTGGATTCGGCGGAAGGTCGCGCCCGATTTCTGGCGCTGGCCGCCGACAGCCAAATAGTGGTGGACAACCACAACTCCGAATGGCTCTCGGAACGCGGCATCGGGTACGAGGACTTATGCGCTGTTCGAGAGGACGTAATCCTGTGCCAGATAACCCCGTTCGGCGACTGGGGGCCTTACGCGGGATACGACGCGGGCGACCTCTCTGTGTTCCATATGAGCGCGAACGCGCACGGGATACTCGGCCCCGTGGAAGACCCCAATTCCGAACCCCCGATACGGGCGGGCGGATACCAGTCAGAGCAGGTCACGGGTATGGCCGCCGTTACCTCGACGCTCACCGCGCTGTTCGCGGCGCGCATGAGCGGACGAGGATGCCATATCGTGGTGTCGGCGTTCGAGGCGATGGCTACACAGGCGATAGCCGGGCTGTCCAACACCGCTTTCGGCAGGGAATCCCCAACCCGTAAACTGGCAGAGGTGCGCGAAGCGTCCATCGGTGGACAGGTGGGCGCGATAGGCGGTGTGCTGCCGTGCAGCGACGGGTTCGTCGCCATATCTCCGCGCGAGGAGGCGCAGTGGGCGCGCTGGCTGGAATTCATGGGGAATCCCGACTGGTCGGAAGACCCGAAGTTCAACACGCGGGACGCCAGGCAGAAGAACTCCGGCGAGCTTTGGCTGCTGCTGTCGGAGTGGACAAGCCGGAGGTCCAGATACGATATAGCGCGCGAGGGTCAGCGACGACGAATACCCTGCTTCCCGGTGAACACAATCAAAGACCTGATGACAGACCCTCACCTGGAAGACCGACGGTTCTTCGTCCCGATAAGTCATCCGGAAGCGGGCGAGTTGCGGTATCCGGGAGTGCCATACAAGCTGTCAGAGACAGCTCTGCCCCTTGACCGTCTTCCCGCCCCCACCCTGGGCCAGCACAACGAAGAGGTTCTTCCATGAGTAATTTGCCGCTGTCCGGCGTTCGCGTCGCCGATTTTTCATGGATAATCGCGGGGCCGACCGCCACCCGCCATCTCGCGCTCATGGGAGCGGAGGTCATCAAGGTCGGGAGCGCGCGACGCCCAGACCCTTCGACTCGCGGCGCGGCGTTCCACGTTTACAATCAGTCCAAGAAGTACACGGCGCTCAACCTCTCGCAGCAGCGAGGGAAGGAACTCGCGCTCGACCTCGTGGCTCAGTGCGACGTTGTGGTCGAAAACTACGCCGCCGGCGTGTTCGAGAAACTGGGGTTGGGATACGACGTTCTATCGAAGGTCAGGCCGGACCTGGTCATGATCGCTTCCTCAGGCGCCGGTCACACGGGCCCGGACCGCGATTACGTCGCCTATGGAAGCCTGCTTCAGCATTATACCGGCTGGAATTCTATCTCCGGCTACCCGGACTCAGAGCCTATCAAGGGCGGACTGTGGGCCGACCCGTGGGTGGGCATGGAATTGGCGATGATAACTTTGGCGGCGCTCAACCACAGGCTTGAAACGGGCAAGGGTCAGTACGTGGACTACTCGATGGCGGAGGCACTGTCCGCAAGCCTGGCAGAGGCGCTTCTGGACTACCAGATGAACGAGAGTGAGCCGGTTCCACTAGGCAACAGGGACCGCAACTCCGCGCCACACGGCGTTTACAAGTGCGCCGGAGACGACCGATGGATAGCGGTCGAGGTACATACTTCGGAGCAGTGGCTAAATCTGTGCGAGGTGATTGGCCGAACAGACCTGAGCGCGGATTCGGGTCTCGATACAGCGGAAGGAAGGAAGGCGCGAGAGGACGATCTCGACCGCGTGATTGGCGAGTGGGCATCAGAGATTAACGACCGCGAGGCGTTCCATATCCTTCAGCGCGCCGGTGTCCCATGTGGACTCTCGCTGGACATGGGAAGACTTCACTCCGAGCCACAACTGAACGATGGCGGCTATCTCAGAGAAATCGAGTATCCTGATGGAAGTTCTCGCGTCCTCCCCACTCTGCCTTGGCGATTCGACGGACAGGCCGACTACCATTTGGATCCGGCGCCGCAACTCGGCCAGGACAGCGGGTATGTGTATTCGGAGTTACTGGGGCTGGGCGACTCAGAAGTAGAGGCTCTGACCGAGGAGCGGGTGATTTACTGACCGGCTATCTTAAACATCTCGCCGCGGCTCTCAGCGGAGTTCCAATTGTCCCAAAGTTCAGACTCGTGGAGTTCAGCCCAATCTAAAAGTGTCCTTGCTTTATTGCGAGGCAAAGAGCCCCGGATAGTCATATCATTGAGTCTGACAATCGCGCTTCTTCCCGCATAACGAACATGAAAATGGGGCCAAGGGTGGTCGTCAGGATACATCTGAATAACCATCCCGTCAAAACGACTAAGTTCGGGCATGGAATAGAATACTCTGCCGCTCTATCTCATCGTAGTATGCGTCCATGTCCTCAAACTCCGCCGCATCCACTCCCAACAGGCGAGCGTACATGGTGTGGGGGCAAGCATCCAACTCCGTCATGGGATCATCAGGGACCAGATAGCCCCAAGATACGGCTCCGGCCTCAGTAACATGGACCCTATTGAACACGTTTGCGTCGCGTAGAACTTCGTTCGTTAAATATGATACATCTAATTCCCCGCGCACATCGTCCTGGAACTCCAGCCATATCTTCATATTTCCGCTTGGTTTTACGGAAGTTACCTCGGGCGGTATGTAACCATAGTAGATGACACCTTCATCACACAGGGTAAGAGATTCAGTCATGATATACTCCCTATCGGCTGCCTATATCCAATCTGGGGATGCGGTAGCGTCGAGTCGCATATGTAATTCCCTTTAGCTATCGGCGCTTGACATAGGCTGGCGGGCCGGGCCAGACAGGAATAGTCGGCGCGTCTTACTCCGGCTCTTCTATGGAGCGGATTTCGTCTTCGACCTGTCCGAGCATGACGTATTCCTCGGAGGTGAGGTGGAAGCAGCGCTGTAGGTAGAGACTGGTCAGGCGGGCGGCGTTCTCGCCCTCGGAACCGGCGGCCTTCGCCAGACTGGACACCTGATGATTGTCAGGAAGATGACGACCAAGCGCGATTATCTCGCCGCGGGTTTCGGCCGTCAGGGACAAATCGTCTGAGTTAACCGCGTCGCGAAGCCGTCCGACAAGCCTGGTGAGTTCATTCAGTCTGTCCTGATCGCTCATCAATCCATACAGCACGTCGTTGACACTCAGACCAATTTCATCGTCGCCGCGGTCGGCTGCCTCGGCTATGCCTTTCTCAGGCTGGGCGTACTGTTCCCACAGTTCGGAGTACCATGAGATCGCCTCATTGACCATTCCAATCAGGGATATGACGTCTGTGGCGTTTATCGAACCTCCGTATATGATGTCGTCCTCACGCGCTTTTGCAAGTTTCGTAATGTACTCGAAGTCCCCCACGGGTTCCGGGGCGGGAGGAAAAGCGAACGCGGAGAGTTCGTTGGCCCCCATCTCCCCGATCTGGTTCAGCAGAAATGGCGGGACATACTTGGACACATCAGTCTGAATGGGAAAGACTATCATGTACGTAGCAAGCAGTTCAGAAGCGTCCTGAGAGTTGTGAAAATAAATCACGGCGTGGCCCTTAGGACTCTGCTCCGAACCTCTCTCGAATGTTAAATCCATATGAAAGCTCACTCTGACAGTTACAATCTTGATTCCTGCTCGGCTTGCGCCATTCTAGCATAATATCCGGCAAAGATTCCCATATCTCCACCGACATTGCGCGCCTTTCAGAAGCCGGATTTCACAAAGTCGAGCTACGATGCCTCTAGGGTGATTCATCTGACTCTGACCATTCCATTATGATAGCCTTATGTAGCCTTCGGAATGCCGTATGTCGGAGTCGCGAGACGCCGGAAATCCCATAGAGAAATGTCTTAGCAATGCAGAACGTCAATTCAAATCCCAGCCCAAGCAAAGTGCTCGTGATTGGCTCCGGGCCAATCGTCATAGGACAGGCGGCGGAGTTCGACTACGCGGGAACACAGGCCTGTAAGGCCCTGCGAGAGGAGGGAGTGACGACCGTCCTTGTGAACTCCAACCCGGCCACGATAATGACTGACGAGGATATCGCGGACATTGTTTACATCGAGCCGCTGACGGTCGAGATACTCGAGCGCGTCATCGCTCAGGAGAGGCCCGACGGCGTACTGCCCACGCTGGGCGGACAGACCGGGCTGAATCTCGCTGTCGAACTCGCGGACGCGGGAATACTCGACCGGTACGGAGTTCGGCTTCTTGGCACGCCGCTCCAGACAATCAGGAACGCCGAGGACCGCGAACTGTTCAAGGATCTGCTGTTGGAGATTGGCGAACCTGTGCCGCCGTCCGCCGTAGTAGAGTCTATGGAAGACGCATACGACGCGCTCGAAGGGATTGGGCTGCCCATGGTTATTCGTCCGGCATATACCCTCGGAGGCACGGGCGGGGGCATAGCCAATACTAAAGAGGAATTCGACCAGATTGTGAACGGCGGACTGGCGGCCAGCCCAATTGGTCAGGTGTTGATAGAGAAGTCCCTGGTCGGCTGGAAGGAAATCGAGTACGAGGTGATGCGCGACGGCGCCGACAACTGCATCACAATCTGCAACATGGAAAACATAGACCCGATGGGCGTCCACACAGGGGACAGCATCGTGGTCGCGCCAAGCCAGACTCTTAGCGACAAGGAGTACCAGCTTCTGCGCTCGGCCAGCCTGAAGATAATCCGGGCTCTGGGCATAGAGGGCGGATGCAACATCCAGATGGCCCTGGAGCCCGGGGACGTGGTGGCCGAAACGCTGCCGGGTGGTGGAAGGGCGGAGAGCAGCTACTACATCATAGAGGTCAATCCGCGCGTCAGTCGGAGTTCGGCGCTGGCGTCCAAGGCGACCGGATACCCCATAGCGCGCGTGGCAGCCAAGATCGCGGTGGGCAAGCGGCTCGACGAGATTCCGAACGCAGTTACCAAGCGCACGCTGGCCGCCTTCGAGCCCGCGCTGGACTATTGCGTCGTCAAGATACCGCGCTGGCCGTTTGACAAGTTCCCGGGCGGAGACCGCAGAATCGGGACTCAGATGAAGGCGACCGGCGAGGTTATGGCAATAGAACGCTCCTTCGAGGCGGCCTTTCAGAAGGCGGTCAGGTCTCTGGAAATAACCAACCGCTCGCTGCTGTGGGAAGACAACGGATGGAACCAATCCAAAGAGAACATTCTGGAGCGTCTGCCGATATATCCAAACGACGAAAGGCTGTGGGCGTTAATGGCCGCGCTCCGCCGAGACGTAACGCCTGAAGAGTTGTCCCGCGCCACGGGAATTGATCCGTGGTTCACAAGAGCGTTCAATCGCATCGCGCTGATGGAAGGCAGGCTGATCCACGAAACCCTGACGGCGGAGCTTCTGTGGAGGGCCAAGCGGTTGGGATTTGGGGACGAGAAGATTGCGGTACTCGCGGACCGCACGCCCGATCAGGTTCGCAGCGCCAGAAAAGAGTGGGGTATCCACCCCGTTTATAAGATGGTGGATACCTGCGCCGCCGAGTTCGAGGCTCAGACCCCATATTTCTACAGTACCTACGAGCAGGAAAACGAAGCAATCCCCTCCCCCGTCAGCAAGGCGCTCGTTCTTGGCAGCGGTCCCATACGAATCGGACAGGGAATCGAGTTCGATTATTGCTCGGTTCACGCGGCCTGGGCGCTCCAGGAGGAGGGCATCCAGAGCATTATGGTCAACTCGAACCCGGAGACGGTCTCGACTGACTTCGATACAAGCGACAGGCTCTACTTCGAGCCTCTCGACGAGGAATCGGTGCGCGACATTCTGGAAAATGAGGCAGTCGAGACCGACCGAAACGGGGTCGTCGCGCCACCCTCGATGGTGCAGTTCGGCGGTCAAACTGCGATCAACCTGTCCCAATCGCTGGACAAGGCAAGCCTGCCTATACTCGGCTCCACCGCGCAGTCAATTGATATAGCGTCCGACCGCCATCTGTTCGAGGAGTTCCTGGCGCGCGTCGGAATTCCCAACCCTCCCGGCGCGGCGGTCATGGAATTGGAGCACGCTCTGAACGTGGCGCAGGAGATAGGATACCCGGTGCTTGTAAGGCCGAGTTACGTCCTGGGCGGGCGGGCAATGGAGATAGTCCAGAACGCCACCGAGCTTGTGCGCTACATGAACAGCGCGTTCGAGGCGGGTTCGGGACGCCGCGTCCTGATTGACAAATACTTCGAGGGACGAGAGGTTGAGGTGGACGCCGTTTGCGACGGCGAAACTGTACTCATTCCCGGGATCATGGAACACGTCGAGCGGGCGGGGGTACACAGCGGCGATTCAATGGCAATCTACCCCGGCCTCACCCTGAGCGAGGACGAGGTTAGCGCCGTAGTTGACTACACGACCCGCATCGGCAACGCGCTGGAAGTGCGCGGGTTGATGAACATTCAATACGTAGTAGTCGGGGGGCCTGTGTACCGCAGTCCGCAGTCAATGGATAGCGGCTCGGAGAAAACTTCGGTTTACGTGATCGAGGTCAACCCTCGCTCCAGTCGGACGATTCCTTTCATATCCAAGGTGACCGGGGTACCCATGGTCAAACTGGCGGTCAAGGTGATGCTCGGCCACAAGCTGAAGGACCTGGGCTACCAGGGAGGGCTGTGGAAACGACAAAAGCTGGTCGGGGTAAAGGCGCCGGTGTTCTCGATGTCCAAATTGACGGGAGTGGATACGTATCTCGGTCCTGAGATGAAGTCCACCGGCGAGGTGATGGGCATAGACACGGAGTTCACGCCCGCAGTCGCCAAGGCTCTCATGGCGGCGGGCCTCTCCGTCAAGCCGGGCGGCTCGGCGCTTCTTAGCATCGCGGACCGAGACAAGGCTGAATCGGTGCAGATGATCCGAGAGTTGCACGCCGCCGGATGTCCTCTATACGCCACGGACGGCACGGCGGCCATGATCGCGGGTCTTGGCTTGCCGGTGATTGCCATTCCCAAGCGGTTGTCGGGACACCCGAACGTGGTTGACATCATAGAGGACGGAACCGTGCAGGCGGTCATCAACACGGTAACCGGGGACCGCGAGGTATTGCAGGACGGTTTCGACATACGCAGGGCGGCGACCGAGGCAAGGATTCCATGCTTCACGTCGCTGGATACGGCGCGGGCCGCGGTGGAGAGTATGTCGGGGTCAGGTACGGGGTACAGCGTCAAGCCGCTGCCGGCTTATCGGGGATAGGGTTCGCTGACGCTCTTGACGACCCAGCCGCAGAACTACTCCGACTACATAGTGTTCGCGGACGAAAGCGGCGACCACGGGCTCGAGAGTATTGATCCCGAGTTCCCTGTCTTCGCTCTTGCGTTCTGCGTAGTGAGAGTGGATGAGTACATCAATAACATTGTCCCGGAAATGCAAGCGCTGAAATTTTCGACCTGGGGACATGACACCGTGGTCCTGCATGAACACGAGATTCGGAAAAGTGAGAAAGACTTCGCGTTCTTCCGCACAGACCATCCACGCAAGGAGCGGTTCATGGCTGACCTGAGCGCTGTGATGGCCAATGCGCAGATGAATGTCATTGCCTCCGTGATTGATAAACATCGCCTAACTGAGACGTACAATATACCTAGGAATCCCTACGAAATATCGCTCCTACTTTGTATGGAGCGATTGCTCGAAACCCTACTCAACCAGGATCAGTTGGAAAAGCTAGTTCACGTTGTATTTGAAAGCCGCGGGAAACGAGAGGATAGGGAGCTCGAATCGGAGTTCAGGCAGATATGCGCCAATCAAGGCAGGTGGGGTTACAGGAATGTAGATTTTTCTCGAATGAGATTTGAACCTGTATTCGTCAGAAAAGCAGCCAACTCTATCGGGCTGCAACTCGCGGACTTAGTGGCGCGTCCGATAGCTCTAAGTGTATTGCGACCGCATCAAAACAATAGGGCATATGACATAATCAAGCCAAAGATATGGGACATGAAGACGTTCCCATAGAAAACGAATAGGCTCCGGTATGCCCAGAGCCTATTCGTCGAACGGGAAATGCCCATTCCTTATCAAGTAGCATAGGACTCTGACAAACCTCTGTCAAGTCTATGTCAGCGAAAGGAAGCATCGCATCGGGCTGCAACTTGCCGACTTGGTTGCCCGCCCGATAGCTCTGAGCATACTCCGACCAAATCAAAGCAACAGGGCATATGACATAATAAAGATATGGAACAGGAAGTCATTCCCATAGAAAACAAATAGGCCCCGGTTAACCCAGAGCCTATTCGTCGACCGGGAAATGCCCAATCCTTAATGATCAGTTTAGGATTCTGTCACACATCTGTCAAGTCTATGTCAGCGAAAGGAAGCATCGCAAAAGTGGCGGGTGGAAACGGTTCAGCTGGCAGTCGCGCGCCGGATTGCCGAGCGGCGAGCCCTTCAGGGTTCCCACGAACGCGGGAATGACGAGACGCGGTCCGAGAAGGTTGACCCCATGACTACCCACCAGATATTTGATGCTTCCAGTCCCTACTTGATATTCTTCACGACATCCAAGTCCTTTTCGATCACCGCGACGTACTGGGCGCCCTCGGGTTCGATGAACTTGCGAACTATCCATCCGGTTCCGGCGACGATCTCTCGCATCTCATCCCTCGATACGAACAGCCAGTCGAACCATGGGCCCTTGAGATTGCGATAGCGTTCGCGATGACGGTACTGGCCGCCCATCCTGCCTCGCGCTCTATTGCGCTCCTGATAGGCGAGGTGGACCGGATCGTCGGTAGTGTACGGATCCGTGGTCTCAGCGATGATTCGACCCTGATCCGTTGTCATACGGTAGAAGCGGCGCAGGAGCCAGCGCGCCCGGTTCGGATTGCCTAACAGTCCAAAGTTGTTGCCTGTCATCACTATGCTGTCGAATATGCCAAGACTGTTAGCGCTGACACGGGTAATCGAGAATACTCTTGCGTCTTCAAGCCCTCGTTCCCGGCATATTCGGATGGCCAGCGGTGAATGGTCTATTCCGACAACACTCACTCCGCTCTGTTGGAGATGGAGGGCCACTCGTCCCGCGCCGCATCCGATATCGAGTGTTCGGCCCCTGACGTGCCCCATCGCCTTCCGCAAATGGGGTTCCCACTCGTCGAACGAAGTGAAATACCATTTCGGGCGTTCATAGACTTGGATATTGCCGTCATCGCGCTCCCCGACTTCACGGAAGCTCTCTGGCAAGAGGCCGCGGTGATGGTCATAGAGTTGCCGTCCAAAGACATCCACAGTGTGGTCACTTCATGCGGCTACGGCGTATGTGGCAATTGAAAAGCGGGACTATTGAGTTCAGGGGCCAAAAATGACTCGGACGCTATGTGACCGCGGAAACCTGATAAAGGCCCCCGCGAGCCACGGAAACTGCCTGAGTTGAAGATGGCGGAGAGGGCCTAATTGTTCTCGAAATCTCCGCTGAGACCGCTGGGAGACTGGAGGAACTCGAACAGGTTGCTGTCCGCGGGCAGAACCATTGTGGAGTTGGATTCGAGTATCTTACGGTACGCGTCGAGAGAGCGCTGGAACGAGTAGAACTCCGGGTCGGCGGAGACTGCGTCGGCGAAAATCTGGATTGCCTGGGCGTCGCCTTGACCGCGTGTGATGTCCGCCGTTCTCTGGGCGCTAGCCCTGATGATAGTAGCGTCTCTGTCAACCGTTGCCCTTACCTGCGCGTCAATTTCCCTGCCCTCCGCGCGCTCCTTGTCGGCCTTTCGCTGGCGTTCGGCCTGCATACGGGCGTAAACAGACTCAGCAATTTCAGGCGGGAAGTCGGCGCGCTTGATGCGAACGTCTATTATGTCCAGACCGAAATCCTTCAGCTTGGGCCTGACATTGTCCCTTACCTGATTCATTATGTCTTCACGCGAAGTCGTTATTATCTCGGCCTGGTTGTCGCTCGCGATTTCGCGACGGAGTTCGGATGAAATTATGTCAATCGCCCGCGCCTTGCCACCGGTTTCGGTCCGAACGGTCTCCCTGAACAGAACCGGATCAGTTATCCGCCCCCTGGCGTAAACGTCAATTATCAGGCGTTTCTTGTCCTTGGTCAGCAGAGAGTCCGGCGGCGCGTCGAATATCAGCAGACGCTTGTCGAAATAGGTAGTCTCGTCAATGAATGGCGTCTTGACATACAGGCCAGGGCTTTTAATGGCCCTCTGAACCTCCCCGAACCGCGTGACTATGGTAAGCTCCTTCTCGTCCACAACGAAGAAAAGCTGCGGGCCAATGACCGCGGCTATAACCGCCAAGAGTATGAGTATGATCGCAATGAATTTCAATTTATTAGCCCTTACTGGTTCCGACCAAGAGTGGTTGGTAGCTGTCCATCATCCGTCAAAGGCAGGAAATTCAGGAGGTTGCCTCCGGTATCGTTTGACACTATGTACATCTTAACTCCCGGAAGGATTTCCTCCATAGCTTCCAGGAACAGACGCTGGCGCGTGACTTCCGGAGCCTTTTCATACTCGAACAGAACCGCCTTGAAGCGTTCCGCCTGGCCTTCGGCAATCGCTATGCGCTCCTGCTTGTACGCCTCCGCGTCTTCGACCAGCCTGGCCGCTTCACCCCTGGCCTGCGGAAGAATTGATTCCTTATAGGCATCGGCAAGGTTAATGATCCGAGCCTTGTCTTCACGCGCGCGGACAACGTCGTCAAAGGCGTCTTTCACCTGCTCGGGCGCGAACACGTTGAGCAGCTTGACTTCACGAACATTTAAGCCGGTGCCGTAATAGTCCAGCAATCCCTGAAGCAGGAGTTTGGTTTCGGCCTGAATGTCCTCTTTCTTATCAGTTAGCGCGTCGTCAATTGGGCGGCTCCCGATAACCTGGCGCAACGCGGTTTCCGTAGCGTCCTTTATGGTCTGCCCATCAGGGTCGGTAACGTTGTATAGGTAGTCCACCACGTCCTTGATGTCGTACTGGACGAGTAGTTGAAGGTCCACGATGTTGGGAGCTTCACCGGGCTGCCCCTCTTCGTCGGGGTCGCCCGTAATCATCAGGGACTCGCTTATAACAGGATTGCTTCCCGAGACACCCACTTCGAGTTGGCGAACGCTGTCCACGAAGACAACATCCCGCGCGCCTACCGGGGCGGGCCACCACCAGTGCAGTCCGGGGCTGCGTACGCTTTCCCACTTGCCCAGCCGCCGGAGCGCGGCCTCTTCACCGGGCTGAACGGTAAAGAGGCCGCTGCCCAGCCACACGGCAATCGCGACAAGGAAGAGACCGATTACTACAAGCGACCCTATACCGCTTCCCCTTCCTCCTCCGCCCAGTCGAAAACGCCCAAAGAAGTTGCGAATCCGCTCCATCACCTGGTCAAAATTTACTTCCGGCTCTTCAGGACGATACATCGGCATCCAAACTTTCAGTCCGCGAATATGGATAACACTTTGGTTAATGGTATCACATTGGCACAGGGCATTCGATAGATGTTTTGCGGTCAGCAGCGCTTTTGCAAAGTCGGCGCTGAACAGATCCTGTCGGACGGCGGACGAGTCAGACGAGTCATATATCTTGATTTATAAATCAACATGTGGACACTGGTGACCAAAAGGTGTACGGGAAAGTTCACTCGGAGCGAATTCCTTCGGCTGTATCCGCGGCTTCGATTTCATCCAGAAGTTCCAGGAACTCGGAGTAACTGGCTGCCCCGGATACCAGCGACATAAACGCGCCAAAGTTCGGCGAAAGTTCTCTCAGACGCCTCACCTGGCCGCCAATGGGGTTCACCGAAGCCGGACTCTCGGCGTATGTGCCGTTGAAAGCGAAATACGCCTGGTTCAGCTTGCGAATCGGATGGCCGTTAGCCACGAACATTTTTCGGCGGGTTTCCATGTAAGCCTCGGCGATCTCGATTTCGCCCCGGGACAAGAGCGCGTCCGCGGTCAGGCGCGTCTGCCGCATCTCGCGCCTGAAGTCGAAGTCCCCGGCGGGCATGGGAGCGGCATCGAGTATGTCGGGGGTCACGCCGAACGCGGCGGGGACGGTAACAGGCATTCTCGATTCGATGCCTTGGCGCGCAAGTTCGCCCAGCTCCCGGCCGCCCAGGTCGGCGACCGTCTCGTTCAGGACAAGCATTTCGGGCGAGTTAAACATATTCCGACCGAGAGGATGTAAGAAGAGATAGTGGTGAAGCCATTCGTGCGCCATGATCGAAAGCGTGCCATTGAGGTCTGCTCCGTGGTAAACGGAGGCCGGGTAGGTCGCGACACCGCCAATGTCTATGACCAGCGCGGAAAGGTCCTCCGATTCCAGCAAATACGCTTCAACCTCCTCGCGACTTTCCACGCTTATGTCCGAGTCAAGAAGAACACCTTCCTGACGCTCGATTCTGTCGCGCGGCGATGTGATAAGCGCCTTGGGCGTCTCGACAAGGCGAATGTCCACCGGCGGAAACACGACTTCGCCCAAGAGTCCCATCCCTTCCGCGCGGATGGCGGAACTGATCTCCGACTCAAGAGCTTCCTCAACGTCGTTGCGGATACTGAGCCGGAGCCTATGCGCTCGCTCCACCTCGCTTTGGAGGCGGCTTACCTCCGGTTCCGACGCCGCTTCTCGTGACGCCGCAGCGTCTATCCGATTCTTCAGGTCGTCCTCGACGCGTCCCAGTCGGAAGTATTCATACACCAGAGCCAAGCGGTCAGCGTCGGATACTGTCTGTCCTGGAACGAACATGACGAGCCGGTGGGTCCACTTGCTCAGCGAGTTGGTGAAGTGCCAGCCTATCAGGTCAAAGGCATACTCTGACGAGACTTTCTGCGCCGGGCTCAAAGTAAACACATCGCCCCGGAGGAAGAGCATCAGCAGGGAAACAAGCGCGATAGCCGCCCACCCGAGAGATTTCGCTATGATTCGTCGGCTGAGCATGGCATATTCATACCTGCGTTTGACATTGCAGGCAGGAGCTAGCGGCGACGGAACAGGTTCAGGAATCTATCTTCGTAGAATTCGAACGCGCCCCAGCGGTCTATTTCCCGTCTCAGGTCATCGGGGTCTCTTCCCTGCTCCACCTGCCTGAACATTTGATCGATCCGCTGGACCGCGGCCTGAGGAAGCCCGCCCGAGGACGGGCTCGGATCGAACATCCCGTGGGAGCGCATCTCCTGCGCGTTTTCGACTGCGGACCGCGACGTGAACTCGTAAATGAACTTCAGCAGCGCCACGTCCCAGAGTTCGTCCACGCCGACCATTACGACGGATAGGTCGTCTTTCGATCTATCCAGGTCGTCGCTGATGCGCTGAGCCGTTTCGGAGGGCCGGCCGCTCACGATATTCGTATTCTCAGGCTCGTTGCGGTACTGGTACAGTATGCCCGGACTATTGGGGCCGTACCGCTGCGACAGGTGTCTGAAATAGCTGTAAGCGTCGTCGCTGAAGCCTTCAAGGTTCATGGCATAGAACGGAGTTACTATGGCCGGTTTCTCAGCGACGACCTTCCCTTCCCGCACAACGCTCTCGGTATCTTCAGGTTGTATCTCTCGGTAGATAGGCTCTGTGACCACGTAGTAGGACAGGCTGGTCATTCCGAATGTAGCCAGATGCTGTTTAGGATACCTGACAACCCATGTCTGTTCCGCCGCGCGAATCAGGTCGCGTTCGTCTTCCATTGGCCTACCTTCTTCGCCTGTAAAGCGCGAGTCCGACCAGACCCAGCGCGAACAGCGGCATTGTTAGATCACTAAGGCCCAAAGATTCTCTGTCGGGGAGGCCGCAGCCCGAGGAGCCGCCTGAATCCGACTGTTCATCGTCCTTTTCGGTCACGACCGCAGGTTCAGCTTCGGGCGCCGGAGTGGGTTCCACCTTGGCAATCGCGGGCGGCTCCGTAGGCATTGGCGCCGGCGTGGGCGGTTCCGGCGTGGGCGTTGGAGTTGATTCGATTGTCCCTATGGGCGCAGAACCGGCCTGCGGCGTGAGACTGTACAGCTGTACATTCCAATTGGCAATCGGAGTTGGCTTCGCGCGCTCGCGATCTGGCTGCTCATACTCCGGCGCGCCTATGATCTCTCGCCATTGGTTCTCCAGATCTAAACGGCTGACGCCATATGTCTGTTGAATAGCGTTGTCCATGTTAGCGCCCTCCCTGAGAACGGCGAGCAATTCACGCATGGCATCAGGTCCATATGCGATTATCATGAACTCCACTATACTCCGGGCCTGGCCATAGAAGATAATTACGTCTTCCGGGTCTCCGGGAAGAACGGGCATCGAGGTTATCGGCAGGAGCCTGTCGGTCCCCAGCGCGAACTCCAGGGCTATGTCATATGAGAAGCCCGGCGCGACATTCCCGAATTCGGCGAGACCCTCGTCCAGCCATGAGGGAACGCTGCGTCCAACGCTGTCTCCCGCCCGGTGATTCAGAATATGGGTAAGCTCATGAGACGCAGTGCCAGTCGCTCCGCGTCCGCCGCCAAGCACGAGAAGAGTGCCGAGGTCGGTAAACGCCTGGCCCTCGGTAATAAGCTCACGCCTGATTGTGCTGGAGCCCGGCGGAAGAGCCTCAAGCATCTCCTTGACGTTGTTGTACATAGTGACTCGAATCGGGATTGTGATATCCGCTCCGAGAAGGGGCCCCATGAAATCCAGAGTATCTATTATGGCTTCCAGAATGATCTCGGCGCGTTTTTGGACAGGTCCGTGGTAGGCGACTGCGACGGGACCCTCTATTACCTCTTTCCACTCGAACCGCGCGTCATGGTAAATGAATTCCGCGGGCTCAGAGGAAAATTCATTGCCCTCGACATCTATTATCTCGAAGTAGTAGGTGATGATGGTTCCGGGCGGTATGTACTTGCCCCTTACGCCGGTGCGCCAGAGGAGTTCGGACTCTATCAGATCGGCCTGATCGAACTCAAAATACTCATAGACGGTGTTTTCGTTCTGACCGACTTTCAGTCTGACCGAAATCTCTTCAATCTCTTTGTCGCCCTCCACTGCAAGGGAAAAGCGCATTCCTTCAGGAAATTCGCTGACCGCATCGGCAGAAACCAATCTGATGTTTTGGTCTTCGCCCTCGGCGAATACTCTGGCGGGCGTTGCCGCGGCTAAGAGTAGCGCGATCCCGACTGCCAACAGCAGTGTGAAGCGACCTTGTTTGAGAGAGCCGGTGGCTAGTTTCAATATCATCCAACCTCTGGTGACGATAGGTATCTTGTTTGGCGAATTGCGGAGGCCATAAATCCGACGACCATGGACTCCCCCGTATGTGTATTACGTCCGCGGCGCTTGCGCGAGATTCACTGAATCGAGCAGCTGCTATTCCTACTCCTCCGATCCCAACATCCGCCAGGTATGGGTCAGCCTGTGAATCGCGGTCAGAATCGTCAGAGCGGTGATCACTCCGAGCGCAGCAATCATCACAATAGGAATCCAGTGCGCGACAATCAGCCCGAACCCAGTCAGCGCGACTCGTTCGGGTCTGGTCATTACGCCAACCTTGCAGTCTATTCCCAAGCCCTCTGAGCGCGCTCTCATGTAGCTGACCATGATGGAGCCAACCAGCGCGCCATATACGAGCATCGCGCCGATGTCGTTGTCATTAGTGAGATAGTAGGCAAGAACTCCCAGGAGAACCACCGCTTCGGAGACACGGTCAATTGTGGAGTCCAGCAGCGCTCCGAAGGCTGAGTCCCGACCCGTCGCCCTGGCAAGCGCGCCGTCGAACATATCGAATATACCCGCAAACAGCGCGACCAATCCGCCGGCCCACCACTGACCGATTCCAATGAGAAACGCGCCGGCGCAGGCAATGAGCAGACCGATTATGGTAACGAGATTGGGCGTCAGTCCCATTCGGCCCAACAAGACCGCGACGGGAGTTTCGACGTAATTCGAGATCGCGCGCCGAGCTTCGTCCCGTCCGATCATCATACAACCACCTAAATTGGTTCATCAGGACATATTAGAAAGTATCCGGTTGGGCGGTCAACACGAACTTACAGGTTCGCGGCGGCATAGGGACGTGGAATCAGCTCGTGATAGTATTCCATGACACGTCCGGCGACACTCTCCCAGCGGAAGCTGTCTGCGGTGCGCGCTCCCTGTTCAGACAGACGATTTCGCAGCGCGGGATCAAGCAGGAGCGCGTGGATAGTCTCAGCCAGCGCCTCTTCATCCTTTGGCGGCACAAGCAGGCCGTCGCGGCCATGCTCAACGACGCTCGCGTAGCCGACTATGTCCGTCGCCACTACGGGCGTGCCCGCGGCCATCGCCTCCAGCAGGACTATGCCGAAGCTCTCTTTGTCAACAGCGGGTGAGCAATATATATGGGCGGACTTGAAATACTTGGCGCGCATCTCATCCGAAACGCGGCCCGTGAAGATTACATCCTGAAGATTTCTCTCGCTCATTATGCGGTGGCATTCGGCGTCCGGCTCGCCCGGGCCGACGACTATCAGGCGCAAGTTTGGGAAGTCCCACTTCAGCTTGCTGTACGCGAGAAGAAGATACTTCAGGCCCTTGCGCTTCTCCAGCCTGCCTAAGAAGAGAAGGTTCATCTTGCCGTCCATTAATTCTGGAATCGGCTCGGCAAGCGCGAATTCGTCAACATCGATACCGTTGGGTATGACCTTGTAATCTCCGGGGAAGTGCTTGCTTATGAACTGCATAGCCGGTTCGGACACGGCTATCCTGCCATGCAGTCGCCCTATCAGCGGAACTACAAGTTTGTCCGAGCCAATCGCCCACCATGTCCTGCTTCCCCTGTAACTATGGAACGTCGCCACGTTTACCGTTGTGTGCATATTCAGAGAGCTGAGCGTTCCCATAGGCACCATGCCGGCGCAGGGTTCGTGAATATGAACTATATCGAAACGCTCGTTCACCAGAACGTTCTTTATGCTGGGGGTAATCCAGACTGAGAGCGACACTCTCGCCACCGAGCCGGCGGCCGGAAGCGGAACCGGTCGGCCCATGGGAATGAAGTCGGGGTCTTCTATGGATTCGGGCGAGGAACACGGAGCGACAATGCGAACTTCATGGTCCCAGTTTCTGAACTGGTCGGCAACCTGGTTTATGTGGTTGCGCACTCCACCATGAAAAGCGTGGTCGTAAGGTGAAAACAGGCCGATTTTCAGGGGCCGATCCATACTCTTCACCTCACCCTGCAATTTGCCAGCGTCTTATTCTCGATCTCTTCACCTGATGGAATTTGTCTCGCCATTGTATATGTATCTGGACAAAATGGCTAGTTGTGGGCGGAACAACTCTACCACCACTCGCATTTCAGGAGAACGCACGGTTCGTCCTGAGTAATCAGCGCCAGATGTCTTAATGCGTGGACGCATTGCTCGTTCTCCTATTCCGGCAGATTTGGAGTCGAAGTCGCCTCTTCTGATACTCAGGTATTGGTATTCCAAAGTTCGTCCGGGTCTGTTATCAGGTGTTTCAGGAAGTCAAAGTCCCCCGGTGTACTGGAACCGCGCGCTTCATCGAACGAAAATCTGACAACGCCCTCCCCATCCACCGCTATTCTCGCGTCTCCCTGTGCAATCACATAGAGAGGCGATACCGGGCAGATCTCTTGGCCCACAAAGCAATGAACACTTGGATACCAAGCGTCTATGTAGGCGTTCTCGGGGAGTTGGATGGCCGTTCCGTCCGGTAGAACTATCTTCGAGCCTGCGGTTTCGGGACCGGATGAGTACGTGGTTATGGCTTTCTCCTCGTCAAAAGAGGACGGAGCCCGCTCCGACACCGCAGTGGTGAGAATATCCATCAGACTTGGGGACAACGTCGGAGTAAACCCCGGAGGAAGGATAGCCTCCTCGACAATCACCCCATCAATCGTGACTGTGTTGATGACTGTGCCTTGCGGAAAGCCGTAGGGGCCAGCGCCCTCTTCTTGGTCAGATTCGTCCTCGCCGACCGTTCCCTGGCTTCCCTCATCAGACTCGTCCATCAGGTCATCACCCGACCCATCGTCTGCCGTGAGTCCGGGGTCAGTGATGTATTATGAGTAGAGTACGCCGCCCGTGAATGCCACCACCACTACCGCAGCCAGGGCCAGCATCCAGCGTATTGTCATAAACTCGCGTATGTTCTCAGATCCACTCAAATTCTGCCGAATAGCATAATATAAGTGGATTCAGTTGTCCCGTCCCGCTATGAAATCTTTAACCATGTCTCGCGCCACCGAATCGGTGTACTGGACGGGCGGGGACTTCATAAAGTACGCGGACGGGCCCAAGATAGGGCCGCCAAGCCCCCTGTCCCTGGCGATCTTGGCGCACCGGATCGCGTCTATCACCACTCCGGCGGAGTTGGGACTGTCCCACACTTCCAGCTTCAGGTCTATGTTCAGGGGAACGTCGCCGAAGCTGTTCCCTTCCAGCCGGATGTGCGCCCACTTGCGGTCGGACAGCCACGGTACGTGGTCCGAAGGCCCTATGTGGATGTTTTCAGGTTCGAGGTCGGTATCTATCTGAGACTGCACCGAGTTGGTCTTGGAGATTTTCTTGGAGGTGAGGCGGGAGCGCTCCAGCATATTCAGGAAGTCGGAGTTGCCCCCGAAATTCAGCTGGTAGGTACGCTCAAGATCAACTCCGCGGTCCATGAACAGCCTGGTAAGCACACGATGCACAATGGTAGCGCCAACCTGGGACTTGATGTCGTCGCCGATGATGGGCGCTCCGGCGTCCCTGAACCTGCGCTGCCAGTAGTCGCCCTCGCCGCTGGCAATGAACACCGGAATGCAGTTGATCATCCCGGAGCCTGCGGCCAGAATCTGTTCGGTGTACCACCTTGTGGCGTCCTCTGAACCCACGGGCAGATAGTTGATTACCACGTCAACTTCACGTTCCCTGAGAATTCCGGCGATGTCGTCGGTCGGGCCCGGCGCCTTCTCGATGATCTCGGACATATACTGTCCTATACCGTCGAGAGTCATGCCCCTCTGGACAGTAACGCCCGTGTGTGGAACGTCGTGGAACTTGATGGTGTTGTTCGGCGCCGCGTAGATCGCCTCGGAGATGTCGAGCCCAACTTTGTTGGCGTCAACATCGAAGGCGGCGACCACGTTGATGTCGCCAATTCCGTACTCGCCGAGAACCGGGTGCATTATTCCCGGTATGCTGTCGTCAGGCCCCGCGTCGGCATACTTGTGAACTCCCTGAACCAGAGAGGAAGCGCAATTGCCAAGACCTATTATCGCTACATTGATTTCAGCCAAGAGACCCTACCCTCACTTGGACGCCCCGCTAATACGGCGGCGGCCACTCTGTCCAACGTCCGGTTTTCAGTATTCAAAACCCTGTTTACGCTGGTGAAATTCTAGCGCATGGACGTTGGCTCTCACAAGTTAAGAGTACGATAGTCTCTCCGCCCACGCGAGCGCGTCTCGTATGCCGTCCTCCAGGCTCAGTGTAGTCTGCCAGCCCAGAAGTTCAGCCGCCCTGTCCGCGTTGGCGTAAGCGCCCGCAACGTCGCCCGGCCTCGGCGGCGCGTCCTCCTGCGGTATCGCTGAGCCGTGAACCCTCTCGAACGCCGATACTATCTCCCGTACCGTGACGCCCGCGCCAGTACCCAGGTTGATGACCATGAAACCCGGACCGTCGGGGAACACATCGTCTATGCGTTCCACTGCCCTGACGTGCGCCCGCGCGAGGTCCCATACGTGAACGTAGTCCCTTATTCCGGTGCCGTCCCTGGTCGGCCAGTCGGCGCCGGTGACTTGAAAGATCGGTCTTTCGCCTTTCGCCACCGCGACCAGAACGTTCACTATCTGGGTGGCTTCCTTCTGCGCCTGGCCGGACCGCAGTTTGGGATCCGCTCCAATCGGATTGAAATACCTTAGAGAGATTGCCTTAAGGCCGTAGCTCGCCGCCATGTCCTCCAGCATCATCTCGGTCATCAACTTGCTCCTTGCATATGGACTCTGAGGACGAGTGGGAGACTCCTCGGTAACCATAAAGCCCGGAACGTTGTCGTAAACCGAGGCGGACGAGCTGAACACTATGTTTTCACAACCGTGATGCGCCAGCATTCGGAAAAGCTCGGCTGAGCCCGTCACATTGTTGCGGTAATACTCGTACGGCCTGCTGACCGAGTCGGGAACTACCGCCAGCGCTGCACAGTGAATGACGAAGCTGATGTCCGGGTGTTCCCTGAATATCCGTGACACGACGTCGGGATCAGCTATGTCTCCGCGATAAAGGGGATACGACCGCGCAAACGCTTCTCGACCGTTCACCAGCGAATCGAGAACCACCGGAGAGTGTCCCGAATCCTCCAGAGCCGAGCAAATGGTACTCCCAATGTATCCGGCCCCTCCGGTGACAAGCGCTTTGCGAGGGATAGGTTCAATTTCTGCGTCTCTCATAGCCCGATCATCGTAAGCGATACGCGCGTCGCCGCTCAAGGAGAGATTCCTTCGAGGCGGCACCTTTTCAAAGTCAGTGCGAAGTGTTGCGCAACTCTCCGCTCATTATGTTACAATACGCCTGTTGCAGAACAAAAGTGCCTAAATTATATAATGTGGAGTTTATCAATGACGACAAAACCGGACGACAATTTTTTTCTGTAGGTGAATTCCAGGTCAATCCGTAGCTAAATCCTCCGATTTTCAGGTCACTTCCCACCTGAAACGTCACCAGGACTCCACCTGAACCCCACCAGGACTTTTATAAATCAGAATATATGTAACCCTGTCCTGTCCGCCGATTTTCCACAGAACCGCCCACTCTGGAAAGACCCTGCCTTCGAGGTCGGTGATGGCAGGGATAGTACCCGCCCGACTGTGGTATCCTGAGCGCCGCAGCCCGAACTAAGAAACTATCTCAAAACCTGTCGCGGGAAACGAGCCACAAGGCTCAGGATAGCCTCCTCTCCCTTGAGGGAGAGGATTGAGGTGAGGGCGAAATTCCTTCCGGTTGGGTTTTGAGATAATCACTAAGGAGCGACGCCCAGGTAATGGAATCCGGCGAGAACACAACACTCATCGAGCGACAGGCTGAAAGCCTCACAAAAGCGATTTGGCGCGAATGGATTGTAGCGGCCACCGCAGTTGCCGCTCTCGTGGCCGATCAGATCAGCAAGTACCTTGTGCGTGAAAACATGGCGCTCGGCGAGTCCTGGCCTGCCGAGGGGTTCTTCCGGCTGACACACGGCACTAATACCGGATCCGCCTTCGGCCTGTTCCAGGGCCAGACCATCATTCTCACGATTGCTTCGATATTCGCCATAGGCTTCATAATCTACTTCTACCGGTCTCACGGTGACGGCTCCTGGATAACAAAGGTCACGGTCGGGCTTCTTCTGGGCGGCGCGGTCGGCAATCTGATTGACAGGCTGGTCTGGGGAAGGGTCACGGACTTCATTGACGTGGGCCCGTGGCCCATCTTCAACCTTGCCGACTCGTCCATAACGGTGGGCATCACGCTGCTGATAGCCAGCCTCGTACTCGCCGGCGGTAGGACTAACGAGTCGTCCATGTCGGAGGAGGTCGAGGCCTCGGAGTCGGATAAAAGGTGATCGGCGTCCGGGTCTTCATATGCGAAAGTCCCGGTGAGCGTCTCGACAGATTTCTCGCCGACCGTTGCGCCGACCTGTCCCGTTCCAGAATCAAGCGGCTGATAGCGGATGGAGAAGTCACGGTTGACGGACGCGGACAGAACGCGGGCTTCAGGCTCAGATCGGGACAGTCGGTCGCCATCACCGTCCCTGAACCGGCGCCTACTCATATGCTCCCGCAGAAAATTCCGCTCGACGTGGTTTACGACGACGAAGATATGCTTGTTGTGGACAAGCCCGCCGGTATGCCCGTTCATCCCGGCGTCGGCCATCCCGACTCTACCCTTGTGAACGCGGTTCTTGGGCTCAACCCGGCTATCGGGGAGGTGGGCGGAGCTATGCGTCCCGGCCTCGTTCACAGGCTGGACATGGACACATCCGGCCTCATAGCGATAGCCAGGACCGACCGCGCGCACTCCTCCATCACAGGGCAATTACGCGACAGAACCGTGAACAAGGGCTACCTCGCCCTTGTCGTCGGCGCCCTGAGTCCGGCGGAGGCGGTGATAGACGCTCCAATAGGCCGAGACCCCAACAACCGCAAGAAGATGGCGATAGTAGAGGACGGACGCCCGTCATCCACCCGATACAAGACAATCGCCAACTATCGGGGCTGCACATACGCCGATGTCAGACCCCGGACCGGCAGGACTCATCAGATAAGGGTACACTTTGCCTCGATAGGCCGCCCCGTAGTAGGAGACGCGCTATACGGTCGAGAGGATCCGCGCATCGGCAGGCACTTCCTCCATGCCGCCTACCTGGAATTCGATCACCCTGCCAGCGGCGAGCGAGTGCATTTTCACTCTCCCCTGCCAACAGAGCTTCAGTCTTTGATTGATGCGCTGGGGTGAAGCGTTCGGGTCGGTCTGTGTCAGCATGGAGAGGTTCACGAATCTCGGATATGATTCTGTAACCAGGATACGATGTCTCCCCTAGAGCTGGAAGGAGCAAGCCCATATGCTGACCTCCAAACAATTGCGAGCGACAGACGCTCTGCTCGACTCGGCTGACTGGGAGTTTTCACAGGGCAACGCTCTGAATGCAGTTGAGATGCTGCGTGACGCCGTAATGACCACTCTGGCCGATGTAGCCCGCGAAAAGGGCTGGTCACGCGCCAACGACGATGACCTGTACAAGGTCGCCGAACGACTCAACGAGAAGGACATATCCGGATTGGGATTCCTGTTGAGCGGGTATTCAGCGACGCAGCACTTCCCGGACAAGGTTCGCTATGGATTCTTCGATATGTCCATTGGAGACGCCGCCGACGCTCGATACATAGCGCGCAGCCATGTCAATCTCGCCCGCAAGCTGGCGGGGTGCGACTCTAACGTCGAAAGCGGGCAAAGTAAGGTTTTGGCTTCCAGTCAGTTGCGGGAGACGGAAAACCTGATGAGTTCCGCCGATATGGAATTCTCGAATGGCAATGCGATGAAAGCGATGAATATGCTGCGAGACGCCGCCTCGAATACGCTGTCCGATATTGCCGGACACAAGGGCTGGCCGCGCGCCAGTGACGATGACCTGTACAGGGTAGCGGAACGTCTTAACCCGGATCCACCGAAGGGATGGATGAGTCGTCGTGCAAAAGGGGTGAGAAAGCGCTCCATTGAATCTGGGATAATGGGTTTGAAGACAAGAACCAACCCCAGAGCAGGAGCACTTAATAGATGTTACCACCTGAGCGTCCCGACCGCATCCGAATCGCCTTCGACGATCCCCGGCTGGTGGCCAATGCCGGGCTGCTCGTGCCGGCCACTCTCGCTCAGCGCCTGGGACTGAGTGAACTGGTGGACAGCAACGTTGACCTGGGCGATGCGCCGGGACGGGCGAACCCGGGAGACAAGACGCTGACCCTGGTTGCCTCGGCGCTGGCCGGTGGGGACTGCATCGATGACGCCGACGCGCTGCGTGCCGGTGGGACCGGGCGGGTGTTGGGCTGTACAGTGAAGGCGCCATCCACCCTGGGGACCTTCCTGCGCAGCTTCAGGTGGGGACATGTGCGGCAGTTGGACCGGGTGAGCCGGGAGTTGCTGGCGCGGGCCTGGGCCGCTGGCGCGGGTCCCGGCGATGAGCCGTTGACCATCGACCTGGACTCCACCATCTGCGAGACCTACGGACTGGGCAAGGAGGGCGCCCGCCGCCACAACTACACCGGCCAGAGAGGCTATCACCCGCTTGTGGCCGTCGCCGCAGGAACCGGCGACGTGCTGATGGCCCGGTTGCGACAGGGTCGAGCCAACACCGCCCGGGGCGCAGCCCACTTCCTGCGTGAGACGGTGAGCCGGGTGCGCTGCGCCGGGGCCACAGGACAACTCACCGTACGCGCCGACAGTGGCTTCTACACCCATGACATCGTCTCCGTATGCCGAAAGACAGGTGTCCGCTTCTCCATCACCGTCCGTCAGCACACCCGACTGCGCAATCTCATAGAGGCCATACCTGAGGAGGACTGGACTCCCATACCCTACTGGATGGACGGCGCAGCCGACGTGGCTGAGACCACCTACACCCCTTTTCGGA
Source organism: Dehalococcoidia bacterium (assembly GCA_965261525.1). Lineage (GTDB taxonomy): Bacteria > Chloroflexota > Dehalococcoidia > Lucifugimonadales > UBA1123 > VXRN01. Next base: position 4,164,062 of record OZ253472.1, on the reverse strand, counting down.
ACGAGCCCGATGCCGCACCGGTGCGTCTCATCGTCCGCAGGGTGAAGCCCACGCCCGGTTCACAACTGGCCCTCTTCGTCGACTACAGCTATCACGCCTTCATCACCGACCGACAGGGCGACACCCTCCAACTGGAGGCCGACCATCGCCGCCACGCCGAGATCGAGAACGCCATCCGAGACCTCAAGTACGGTGTCGGGCTGAACCATCTGCCCTCGGGGCGCTTTGCAGCCAACGCCGCCTGGATGGCCATACAGGTAATGGCTCACAACCTGGCTCGCTGGATCGGACGCATCGGTCTGCGCGAGCCGGTGGCGACCACCAAGACCCTGCGCAGACGCTTGTTCTCCCTCGCCGGACGGCTCACCCACTCGGCCCGCCGCCTTACTTTGCATCTCCCGCAGCGCTGGCCCTGGGAAACACAGTTCGGTCGCGCACTGACCAGACTGCGAGCCATTCCTCTGCCGGCCTGACGGCAGTGTCTACTACTGACCACCGTACACACCACAGCCTGTCTTGTCCGTAAGATCGCTCCGGACCGGACCGCGGGTGTCCACTGTTGCCCGCAGATTCGTCAAACTCGCCCCAAATCGCCACTGTGGGCCTCCATTGGCGTCCAAAATCACGACCGCGGACCTTCAGAACGACCCAGGCGCTGACATCATAACCGCACCGCCACTTTGACACGTCCCTCACCCACGCCCCGGCGGCGATACTAACCCTCTTCGGTGGATTCGGGCTAAGACTAAATGAAGTCTTGTTAATCGTCAAAATAATCTGGACGCGGTACTAGGTTGTCGCGAGGCGCTGTCGTAGTCGCTTCGCATCGAGTGGGCGTGGGGGCGGACCCCCGGGCTGGGCCTCCAGATGCACGAGGAGCTCAAGTGCGCGTCGTGCTTCCGCTTCAATGGCCAAGTTGTAAGGATCGGCTTCCTCACAGCCTCGAATTGAATATTCATCAGCGAATGTGCGGCAAACGTAGTCGTGATAGGCGGCAATCCATGTGTACTTCGGTAAGACACGCTCGTCGGACTCGTATTCCTGTAAGTTTCTACCTACTTCCTTGCTGTGTTCCGCGAGAAGGTCATGGTCAATCGGGCCGTCATAGAAGCGCTCAAACGCCACATTGAGGTAGTTAACGAACAGTCGTCTTCCGTCGGTCAGGAAATGTTCTGTGAAGAGGTGAGCTGCCAAGCCAATTCCTTTCGGAGAGTGGTGGCCTTGCGGTCGAACCTATTCACAGAACCTGACATTCGCATAGAAGACTGCCCCCTAGATGGGGCAGTGATGGAATGATAGATTGCTACGATAGTGTAGTACGTACGACCTACCAGCCAGTTGACATAACTATAATAAGGCGAACCGGCACAGGATGTCCCAGACGGATTGCGGTAGAGGGACTGGCACCTCCGCGATCAGGCAGAACACCGAGCCGCACAGAAGACGGCGCTTTGTCTCATGCGCTTGTCATTGCTCACCATAAATGCCCGCGCCTATTGTTTCTGGGAAAAGAACACTCATTCGGCTGCCCCGCTCGATACGACTTTAGTCCAGGCAATCAGGTATACTGTATGTGGTGGCGGCACTCTGAGTTCCCCCGGTCGCTTCTTGGCTCCCTGGCTCAGCCTTCGGTTCCTCGTCGGTTTCCCTCCGGACTTCCCATGGCCCATTGCGTCTTTTGCCTTGGTGGCCGTCTGCTTGTCGACTATCTAATAAAACGGAGGACACTATTGAATTACGAGGACAGAAACCTCTCCTGTGTTGAGTGCGGCTAATCATTCACCTTCAGCGCTGATGACCAGGCGTACCACGCCGACAAGGGCTTCACAAACGAGCCCAAGCGCTGCCCGGCCTGCCGTTAGACGCAGCGCGCTCAGCGCAGCGGTGGTGGTGGTTATGACCGAGGCCCCCGGGAAATGCACCCGGCTGTTTGCGCCGAGTGCGGCAAGAACACCACCGTGCCCTTCAGGCCCAGGGGCGACCGCCCGGTCTACTGTGACGACTGCTTCAGACGACAGCGCGCGTCGGGCGTCGCTGGCAGATACTAGGACCCCGTGTGAAGAGAGGGGAGGCGAGCAATGCGCCTCTCTACCATTGATCTTCAACGTGACCGAGTCGGCCCAGCGCGTTATCTCACAGACCAATTTCGAAAATGCCGAGGTGTCCCGCGACTCGTCCCCGCAGGAAGGCGGTTCATGCGTGAACGACGTCTCATGCCGGCGGCGGCGAACCGATTCCGTTTCTATGAGGCGCTGAGAAGGCCATGTCCAACTTCATAGCGGACAGCGAGTCTCTCCCCTCCCCCAATCCTGAATATCGCAGCGCCACAGTCGCCACATCTGCCCCGCGCACTGGCCAACCGCCGTCGCCGTAACCTGTTGAGCGACGCTCTCTCCACTGAGCGGATCATGTTTCAATACTTCGCTTCCGAAAATACCGGACGATCCACACAACGTTGCCGACTGCAATCAGACCCGCGACCAGCCACAACAGAGTGCCGATTGCCGGGTCAGTCCGATCCCCAGTCCGAATACGAAGAAGGCGGCTATGAATATCAACACATGTAGAGCTATCCGGACCGTCGTCCTCATTTCTCCATTTCTCCCTGGTCCTGCGCCATGATACCGAGGCCCGACCGCTACAACCGCGCCAGGTCAGTGGCGAGGTTGTAGACGAACCGACCGTCAACCATGCGGGCCATGCGGACGTGCAAATACAGTTCCAACCGGTACATCCTTCAAACCTTCCTTCGGCTTGGAATCAACCCAATGGAGGGTTTGGACGATACGGTTTTCAACCGCCCTCAACTGGCAGTCGAGCCTCCTGCGCTGTCCATCTTGGTTCCGCCTTTCACATTTGAAATACCACTATGACACATCTCGAACAGAATGAACCTGATTCGAAGGTTCGGGATGTTACGCGATGCCTGATGCGTTGTCTCTCAGGAGGGGCGGATCGCTTCAACAGGGTACGGACGTCCCGCATAGTTTGGACGCCCGCCGCCGCCTTGCCACCCGCTGGCCAGATCGTATTGCGCCGGACCATCGGGATGCCGCGCCGACGGGGAAGGGGATCCTGGGCAGGCTACCCCTGTAAGGTATTCCTGAAGTTCGCAGCGCAGTGCGTGCAATCCCAGTCCGGTATCCGGCGTCAGGTTCGGGGGACAACCGCTCGCTGGACACCGCCTGCGGCAGTTGCAGAAGCGCTCGGGTCGGCTAGATCTCGTTGAGCCTCCCGGTTGCGCAGTCGTACACGAATCCGCGAATGCTGTCCTTTATGGGCACGAACGGGCAGGCTAGTATGCGGCCGATCGACTGGCGCACGTCCCGCTCCAGATCGCCGAAGGCCTCCATTGCGAACGATGGCCGGAGGCCCGTGTCCGCCTCGATCTCGTCCTTCACATCATCATCCCGGAAGGTCAGCATCCCACAGTCGGTGTGATGGATCAGCACTATCTCCCGGGTCCCCAGCAGTCGCTGGGAGATCACCAGCGAGCGGATCACGTCGTCGCTGACCACGCCTCCGGCATTGCGTATCACGTGGGCGTCGCCCTCCTCAAGTCCCAGCAGCTTGTGGGTGTCGAGGCGCGCGTCCATACAGGCCACTACCGCCATGTTGAGAGCAGGCGGCAGCGGCAAGCTGCCCTTGTCGAAGCTCTGGGCGTAGCGTTCGTTATTCTTGAGAACATCATCCGTCGCAGTCATCAGGACCTCCTTTGAGGGGAACAGCAGATCACTTTCGAAGATTATACCCCACCTGCAGACAAAGTACACGACCGGTCATCGCAAGAGCGTCGGGGGGTGGAGGGATGTTCCATCTTGTTGATCGCCGCCCCGCGGACAGGAATCTGTGAGAGAAGGCAAACCGGATGGTTGCCATGCCCGGCGCAATGAGCGTGAAGATATGGATGGAGTCGCCGGCGTCGGGAGGGCGCGACGTGTGAGGAAGAGCGGCGCGTCCTGTCTTCCACTCCGTTGACATAGGGGTACGGCAACCAAAGTCGCATATGGCATTTGAGCCGGATGCGCGCCGGCGACAGTTAACCCCGCCACCGGTTGAGTCGCAACGTAACCCTGCGCTATTCAGCGGCGACGCAGGCTGGGTGAAGTCACCCCGGGACCAGAAAACACTTCGCGGGCGTTATTTCCCGCGGCCTTATCCCGTTTGCCGAACATTCGTATTAATTTCCTAAAATAGTATTGAGGGTAGGCTGCCCCGATATTCCAATACCCAGCCCAGCTTTTGGAGTGATGTACTCCGAGACCTTCGCATAGTAGACCGTCTCAGATCCTCCGTCGCGTCACTCCTCTTCGACAGCCCGTTTGACGGACGCCATGTTGAAGCACGGGTGAGGCGCCGTGAACACGAAGCGCCCGCCGGGTTTGAGAAGTCGCGAGAGCGCGGAAGCGAGGGGCTGTATGTCGGCTATGTCCATCGGCGCGCGAGTCCGCCGCAGTAGGACCGAGCGGCGAAGAGACCGCGGCTTTCCTGGACCGCTGAGAAGACATCCTGGCAAAGCGGCGTCGAAAGTAGAGATAGTGCGCGTGATTGGCGCGGCTGCCGGCATTCTTTCGCTCTTGCTGTTGCCTCAATGCTCGCGCCGCGAGACTGACAATCGCCCCGTGTGTCTAAACCCGGATCCACCGAAGGGATGGATGAGTCGTCGTGCAAAAGGGGTGAGAAAGCGCTCCATTGAATCTGGGATAATGGGTTTGAAGACAAGAACCAACCCCAGAGCAGGAGCACTTAATAGATGTTACCACCTGAGCGTCCCGACCGCATCCGAATCGCCTTCGACGATCCCCGGCTGGTGGCCAATGCCGGGCTGCTCGTGCCGGCCACTCTCGCTCAGCGCCTGGGACTGAGTGAACTGGTGGACAGCAACGTTGACCTGGGCGATGCGCCGGGACGGGCGAACCCGGGAGACAAGACGCTGACCCTGGTTGCCTCGGCGCTGGCCGGTGGGGACTGCATCGATGACGCCGACGCGCTGCGTGCCGGTGGGACCGGGCGGGTGTTGGGCTGTACAGTGAAGGCGCCATCCACCCTGGGGACCTTCCTGCGCAGCTTCAGGTGGGGACATGTGCGGCAGTTGGACCGGGTGAGCCGGGAGTTGCTGGCGCGGGCCTGGGCCGCTGGCGCGGGTCCCGGCGATGAGCCGTTGACCATCGACCTGGACTCCACCATCTGCGAGACCTACGGACTGGGCAAGGAGGGCGCCCGCCGCCACAACTACACCGGCCAGAGAGGCTATCACCCGCTTGTGGCCGTCGCCGCAGGAACCGGCGACGTGCTGATGGCCCGGTTGCGACAGGGTCGAGCCAACACCGCCCGGGGCGCAGCCCACTTCCTGCGTGAGACGGTGAGCCGGGTGCGCTGCGCCGGGGCCACAGGACAACTCACCGTACGCGCCGACAGTGGCTTCTACACCCATGACATCGTCTCCGTATGCCGAAAGACAGGTGTCCGCTTCTCCATCACCGTCCGTCAGCACACCCGACTGCGCAATCTCATAGAGGCCATACCTGAGGAGGACTGGACTCCCATACCCTACTGGATGGACGGCGCAGCCGACGTGGCTGAGACCACCTACACCCCTTTTCGGAACGAGCCCGATGCCGCACCGGTGCGTCTCATCGTCCGCAGGGTGAAGCCCACGCCCGGTTCACAACTGGCCCTCTTCGTCGACTACAGCTATCACGCCTTCATCACCGACCGACAGGGCGACACCCTCCAACTGGAGGCCGACCATCGCCGCCACGCCGAGATCGAGAACGCCATCCGAGACCTCAAGTACGGTGTCGGGCTGAACCATCTGCCCTCGGGGCGCTTTGCAGCCAACGCCGCCTGGATGGCCATACAGGTAATGGCTCACAACCTGGCTCGCTGGATCGGACGCATCGGTCTGCGCGAGCCGGTGGCGACCACCAAGACCCTGCGCAGACGCTTGTTCTCCCTCGCCGGACGGCTCACCCACTCGGCCCGCCGCCTTACTTTGCATCTCCCGCAGCGCTGGCCCTGGGAAACACAGTTCGGTCGCGCACTGACCAGACTGCGAGCCATTCCTCTGCCGGCCTGACGGCAGTGTCTACTACTGACCACCGTACACACCACAGCCTGTCTTGTCCGTAAGATCGCTCCGGACCGGACCGCGGGTGTCCACTGTTGCCCGCAGATTCGTCAAACTCGCCCCAAATCGCCACTGTGGGCCTCCATTGGCGTCCAAAATCACGACCGCGGACCTTCAGAACGACCCAGGCGCTGACATCATAACCGCACCGCCACTTTGACACGTCCCTCACCCACGCCCCGGCGGCGATACTAACCCTCTTCGGTGGATTCGGGCTAAGACCTGGCGATTGGCTCAGACCAATGTATCAACCGCGGTCCTCGCCCTTATCTAGTATGACTGGGCGGGGACTTGCTTGATGGAGGATGATTGAAATGACCAGATCAGAGACAGGTGGGTCCGCGCTTACGGCGCGCGGGCTGATTCAGAACTTTGGAGAGCGGGGTGTACTGAGCGGGGTTGACCTCGACCTGGAGCGAGGAGAGTTGCTGTCCGTGGTTGGTGCGAGCGGATCCGGGAAATCCACTCTTCTATACGCGCTGGCCGGTCTGCGCCAACCGGACGGGGGCGTGGTTGATTGGCCCGACCATGCCAACATCTGGAGCCTGTGCGAGCCGGACATCACGCTGGTTCGCAGAAGAACGTGCGGCTTTGTATTCCAGTTTCCCGCGTTTCTGGAAGATCTGACCTTAGCCGCTAACGTTGCCATTCCGCTCGTAGTGTCAGGAACCAACCCGCGTGAAGCGCGGCGGCGCGCCTGCGAACTGATCGAACGCTTTGGACTGGCCCATCTTGCCGATACGTACCCCTCGACCCTGTCGGGCGGCGAGTCGCAGCGCGCCTCAATAGCGCGGGCGTTGACGATGGAACCGAGTATAGTGTTCTGCGACGAGCCGACCGGCGCGCTGGACGAATCCAACTCCGACATGGTTGTCCGCGAACTGCGCGGAATCACCCGGGCGTTCGGCGTTGGAGCGCTGATAGTCACCCACGACCCCACTGTATCGGCGGCGTCCGACCGCGTTCTGCGACTCGACCGCGGAATACTAATTGAAGAGCGCGTGACAACATGATGATATTCTTGACACTTATATGGCCTCGTTCATGGCGGTCGTTTGCCGTGTGGGCCCCGCTGATACTGGTCGGCATTATCTCTTGTTTCGGGCTTTCGCTGGCTACGGGCCTGAGAGCCGGAGTGATCGCGCAGAGTGAAGCCGCCGTGATGCGGGACGGCCCGCCCGGACTTCCTCCAAGGTCGGAACCTGCGCAGGGACCCCTGCGGGCGTCCCGAACAGTTGTCACAGGCTATGGCCCTCTGGTAATTACGGTCTTCGCAGGCGAGCCGGACAACCTCTCGACCTTCCGGGCATCCCCCTCGTCGAATCTGCGGGTAGCGTATTCGCTTCGCCGGCGGTAATCGCCCAGTCCAGGGACGATTGGACGGGCGAGTTGACCGGATGGTTGGGCGACCGCGCCGTCCGGCGGCTTCCCGACGCCGCGCTTACCCACCCGAACGAAATGGTGATAGTGGAATTCATCGCCGAGATTCCTCCCAGCCTGGAGTCGAGATTTCAGCCTCTCAGTGTGGCTGATCACGCTTGGGATAGCGCTGAGCGTCGTCGGCCTGGAGGGATTAGCGCACCTGATCGTGAGCGTTTCGGGCAGGTTGATAGTCGGCCATTCGCGGGCGCAGGTGGCAGGATCCAGAATGTCCAGGGCCGGGGCCGACGCTCTGCTCGGCGTATCCGCAACCGCTGTGGCGGTTCTGTTCATTATGTTTATGACGCACTCCAATTTCAACTCCAGTCCTCCAGACATTGGCGACTTTGACGTTGCTGTTGACCTGCCCAACCTCTCGACGCCCGAGCGTATCGCTGAGGAGGTCGCGGCTATTCAAGGCGTCGCCCGCGTCGTCACAATCGGACGGACTCCCGTTGATATTGACTGGAGAGAAACATCGCTGTACACGATGACCTGCGATGACGCTCCCGACTCTGTGGAATTGGACGCGCCGTGCGTCGCGGGCAGTATCTACATCCAGGACGATACCGAGGCGGCTTTTGTAGAGGTATCCGGCGACTCGAACATAGATATAGACGAGTCCATCCCGGGCGTCTATCCGGTGGGAGGCAGGATCGCCGCGTCATGGATGCAGGGCAGTGGCCGTCCCGTGCTGATGGTCGAGCGACAGCCTACTCCGAACAGCGCTGTTCTCCCCATAACCACCGACGGGGCTTCACAGTCGCTGCGCAATGTCCTGGAGGCTCTGCGAGCTAGGCCCGAAGAACTGTACGCGAACACCCGCGCCGCGCTCACTGCCAATATCACCCCGGACACCCTGATTTTCAATCCCTATATGCTAGTAATGGCAACCGTGGCCTCCGCGATGGCGGCCGTCGCCCTGCTATATGGCGTCCTGCTGCTCCTGAGTCAGCGCCAGGCGGAGTTCAGAACACTCCGCAGTCTGGGCGCAACGCGCGCGCTGCTCTCCTCTGACCTCGGCCTGCTGTTGGCTGCCCCTCTCATGATAGCCTTCAGGTTGGCTGTCTCTTCCGGCCTTCTGCTCGCCGTCAGCTATAACATCGCTTTCGGTCGAAGCGTCGTCCGGGGAGAAACACAATCTCTACCTGTCCTCGCCACCATTCTGGCGATTGGCATTATTGTCACCATCTTTGTGACCGCTCGAGCATACCGGATACCTACACTTGTGGCTGATCCTGATGCCGTAGCTCGATGAAGAATACGCAAAAATCCGCAGAAATGAGAAACGCCATGAGAAGCAATTTCACAATCACGGCGGTCGCGGTCACAAAGCAGTTTATGACATGGACATGACAAGATTGTTCGGAATTGCCGCGGCCCTGTTGTTTCTGCTGGTTGTTTCATGCAGTTGGGAAGAGACTTCGATCCTGTCAGAGATACCCGGGTGAGCCGAATTGATCCTGTCACCCGCGAGGCGACCCACGCCAGGTTCGACGACGCGCCGACATCCGACGCGGCGGGATTCGGCGTGTACATCTGAAGGGATTAGACCATGAGCTATATATCCATAGGGGCTTTGGCGGGAGTTTGCCTCTCGGCGGTCCTCAGTGTGTTCTCACTCATGGTGACACCGGTGTATCGAATAGACGTCAGCTTCTCCATCGCTGTCGTACTCGGTTCGATTGGATTGGTTGGAGTCGTTGCGGGGATCATAATCTTCCGGAGTGATCGCCGCAACAACCGACGTTTGGGATTAGCTGGACTCGGAATCGCCTTGCTCTATCTGGGAGCGTCCGTAGCGCCACCACTCTACCTGGTAACCGCAAAGTATTACGGACCAGTTGCGGTGTTCGTCGTGTCGCTCGCGCTATTGAACATTCTCAAGCAGAGGCGTGGCAATTGAGGTTGGTCATTAGTACAAGGGAATGAATGAATGACATCAACAGAAGCCCCGGACTTGCTCAACTTTCCTGTGGGATGCGCGTTCCTCATCTCGGTCGAAATGAACGGCATCACACTGAAGGCGGTCAAGAGCGTTTGTCCGACGAACAATGATCAGTGGATTTCCCTCGAGGCTTGCCGATGAAGCCTGGATTTACTATATGCGCGCTTATAGTTGCGGTAACAAGCCCACAAATTGTATTTACCAGCCTGCTTGTCTTCCACACAGCCAGCGATTTCATAGATGGCGCTCTGATTACTGAGGCTCTCGCAGCTATTGGGTTCGTCCTCGTGATCGTCTTAGTCGTGATGTGCATAGCGTTTGTCTTCATCAACGGCAGAAATCCGCATATTGTTGCCCCTCTCGTGAGGATTGCGGTGATTTGGGTTATGCTCAACACTGTGATCCTCATAGCTAGTCTCACCGCCTTTACTGGTTTGGCGACCATATCAACGGCCAGCCTTCTTGTTTCTATTTTAGTTCTGGCCGCATCGGCAATGAATGCATGGGCAATTTCCGCGTAGCCCTTTTCGGCCGTGATTGTCGCCGACTGCGCCATTACCATTACCGAGATAACGTTCTCAAGCGCCGCGCCCTCTGAAGCAGGGCCTTTTCTAAGTCCGGATATGTTTCCGGATATGCTGCGCAACTCTACTCTCACTATGTTACAATACGCCTGTTGCAGAACAAACGTTTATATAACCTGAAGCTTATTTATGACGACTCCTCTGACGAATAACTTTTTTCTTCCAGGTCAATCATAGCTATATTGACGCTTCTTCAGGTCATTTTTAACCTGCGCGCTCACCTGGGCACCACCTGGAACTTATCTGGATAATATAAACTAGAATAAATGTCATGATGTCTTGTCAGCCGATTTCGACCGGAGCCGCTAACTCTGAAAAGACCCTGTGCCATCGCGGCGGCGGAAATGTGAAACAGTCCCAGAAACACGCATTAGTTGCAAGTTGTGTTTATTTGGAACACCGCCTACGATACCCAACAGACTTGGAACCCACATCAATAAGAATCGCCGGAATGAAGAACGCCAGACGGCAAGCGCGAATTCTACCCTGCCATGAAACCCCTTCGTCCGCATTTTCAACGCCGGGAGACCATAATAGATGCGAATCACTGACGTAACTACCGCGGTTCTCAGTTACCCCCACGCCACTCCAATCCAGGACCCCACAATTCCGCCTCCGCCACCCGGTTCGGGGGGACGGTCTCAACTCTTCGTCCACATTCACACCGATGAGGGTGTCGAAGGCTTCGGACTGGGACAGTCGAGCCCGGGCGTCCGGGATGTCATCGAACGCGGCCTGAAGGACCTTCTGGTCGGACAGGACCCGTTCAACATCGAAAAGCTCTGGAACGATATGTTCTGGCGTGTAAGGGGATACGGACGCAAGGGCATCGCCTTCTGCGCGCTGTCAGCCGTGGACATCGGCCTTTGGGACCTGAAGGCGAAGGCGCTCGGGTTGCCGCTCTACAAACTCCTGGGGCCATTCCAGGAGTCGGTTCCAATCTACGGCTCCGGGGGATGGACCAACTTTTCGGTTGACGAGCTAATCGCTGAGACCGCCGAATGGGTCGAACAGGGTATAGAGCGCGTGAAGATCAAGGTGGGCAAAGACTTCGGCAACTCGGAGCGGGAGGACATCGAGCGCGTCGCCGCTGTCCGAAGAGCGCTGGGGGACGAGGTTTCCATCTACATAGACGCCAACAACGGTTATCACCCCAAACAGGCTATCTACATGGCCAGGGAGTTCGAGCAGTACCGGATAGGCTGGTTCGAGGAGCCGGTTCTGGCGGACGACATCGAAGGGCTCGCCAGAATCGCGGCCTCCACCACGATACCTGTGGCGACCGGCGAGCACGAGTACACCAAATACGGATTCAAGGAATTGATCTCAAGGGGCGGGGCCGACATCGTACAGCCCGATGTTGGGCGCGTCGGGGGAATTACCGAGTGGATGAAGGTCGCCCACATGGCGCACGCTTTCAACCTGCCGGTCGCGCCGCACGGAGTCCAACTCGTCCATCTGCACCTCTGCTGCGCGACGCCCAATCTAAAGGTCGTCGAGTACCTGAAAGTAGCGGACGAGGCCGACCGCATCTGGTACACAGAGTTTCCCGAACATCGGAACGGCATGTGGTCTCCGTATCCCGACAGGCCGGGGCTCGGGCTGGAGCTAAGCCCCGCGTCAGTGGAGAAGTACTCGGTGTGAACCGGGGCATTTTCAAAGCCGGTGCGAAATGTTGCGCGACTCTCTACTCGCTATGTTACAATATGCCTGTTGCAGAACAAAAGTGCCTAAATTATATAACGTGGAGTTTATCAATGACGACAAAAATGTCCGACACTTTTTTTCTGCAGGTCAATTCCATGCGAATTCATAGCTAAATCCACCGATTGCCAGGTCAATACCCACCTGAAACGTCACCTGCGCCCCACCTGGACTTCACCTGCAATAACATAAATCAGAATATATATAACCCAGCCGATTTTCCATACACCTATCGACTTTGGAAAGACCCCTGTGAACGACAACATAAGCTAGTAAAGATACTCTGAGGTGAGTTATGAGGCTCGAAGGTAAGGTTGCGATAATCACAGGGGGCGCGAACGGGATGGGCGCCGAAGAATGCAGGATCTTCGCGCGTGAGGGCGCGAAGGTCGTCATCGCCGACATCATGGAAGAGGAAGGCAGACAGGTGGAGGCGGAGATAGCCGAAACGGGCGGCGATGCGGTGTTCATGAAGCTGGACGTTACGAGCGAATCCAACTGGGAGCAGGCCGTCGAGGCGACGCTGGCGCGCTACGGCAAGCTGGACATACTGGTGAACAACGCCGGCATCAGCGGCACCCACCACCCGGATTCGATGAGTACCGAGGCCTGGGACACCTTCATGGACATCAACGCCAAGGGCGTGTTCCTGGGCATGAAGAGCGTGATACCGCAGATGCAGGGGGCCGGCGGCGGCTCCATCGTGAACATATCGTCCATCAGCGGCATCGTGGGACAGAATGCCATACACATGGGATACAACGCGTCCAAAGGCGCGGTACGGATCGTAACGAAGGCCGCGGCGGTGCAGTACGCGCAGGACGGAATAAGGGTGAACTCGGTGCATCCGGGCGCCATGCCCCCGATGCGCTCGTCCAGCGCGGCGAGGGATCCGGGGATGCGGAGCAACATGGTGGACTCGGCGGTGCCGATGCGCCGTCTCGGGCGCACCGAGGAGGTCGGCTACGCGGTACTGTTCCTCGCGTCGGACGAAGCGTCCTACATAACGGGAGCGGAACTGGTGGTGGACGGCGGATTAACGGCGGCGTAAAACAGGGAGGCGCGTCAGTGTTGCCGAACAGTTAGTCAGGACGTTTATGCTGAGCAATGACATTAACCTTGGACTCAAGGAGTTTGGAAATGGCCCGCTTGGAAGGAAAAGTGGCAGTGATTACTGGAGCCACAGGAGGCATCGGAAGCGCCGCCGCCGGATTATTCGCGGAAGAAGGAGCGCGGGTGGCCCTGGTTGACCTCGACGAAGCGGCGCTCCAGGAAACCGTGCGCTCAATCGGCGAGGACAAGGCCAGCTACACCGTGGCCGACGTCACTCAGCCGGAGCAGACCCAGGCCTACGTCAATGCGGCCGTGACCCGCTGGGGCGGCATTGACGTGCTGCTGGCCAACGCCGGAATCGAGGGAGCGCTGTCCCTCATAACCGACTATCCCATAGACGTTTTCGACCGCGTGATGGCGGTCAACGTGCGTGGCGTGTGGTTGGGAATCAAGTACGCGGTCCCCGCGATGCTTGAACGCGGAGGGGGCAGCATCGTCATCACCTCGTCCACAGCGGGGATTGGCGGGACTCCGGAAATGTCGGCATACGGCGCCAGCAAGCACGCGGTGATCGGCCTCATGCGAACCGCAGCTCTGGAGTTCGCGCCGGACGGCATCAGGGTCAATACTGTCAATCCCGCGCCCATCGAAACCCGCATGATGCGTTCTATCGAAGAGATGCGGGTGGCGGCGTTAGACGACTCGAACGTAACCGTCGAGGTGGCGAAGCAGTCAGTCGCAGACCGCATACCGTTGCAGCGGTATGGAGACCCGGAGGAGGTGGCGAGGCTAATGTTGTTCCTGGCCAGCGACGACAGCAGCTTCTGCACCGGAGGCGTGTACATGGTTGACGGCGGGAGGTCCGCAGGCGGCCGCTAAGCCCTCACGCCACGCAAAGCCCCGCGGACTGCCCCCATCGTTGCGGAACTGGTAGTGAACGGCGGATTCACGGCGGCGTTAAACCGGGAAGCGCATCAGTTGGTCAGCAGGACGATTGCAAAGTTACGATTTTTGTCTTCGGGACTCCGATCCGTCTTTCCCGCGAAAGCGGGAATCCAGAGTCACGCTGCTGACGGAACCATGATTACGCCGACTTTGCAATCGTCCTGAGTTGGTCAGCGGTCGGTTAGCCGATTGGCATAAGATAAGGTGGACATGATGTCTCAGCAGTCACCCGAAAATCCGCAAGCGCCGCCCGACGAGTCGGGAACGCCCGCAATCGGCTTGACCTGGTGGTGGCATTGGGTCCTGGGCGCAGTCGTTGTCGTCGCCATGTTCTTTGGTAGCTTCCAGAGCGTGCGATGCCCTGGGGTGCCATCTGCGCCGATGGAGAAGGCAGAATCTTGATCATACTCGATAAAGTTTTGGACGACTTGAGCTTCATAGTGATACTAATCGCCATTTGGGTAGCGGCAAAGCTTCTCTGCAAGAGAAATTTGCCACAGATAACCATCGGAAAGGCAAGGCATCGTTCGATTACAGCCAAATCTTGAACACCGCGTTAGTGGCGCTTAGCTGGACTTTGTACATTCAGGCGGCGTAAGTCAGGGATTCTATGAGTCGGTTGAACAGAGGCGCGGGGATTTTCACGATATCGGGTTTGCGCTCAGACACACAAAAAGTCTCAGACGCTCTCCACATATGATGACGCGCCAACGCGATTGCGTCGCTGAATGTTGGTTCAGACTTGGCGTACCATGCGGCTGAACGCGTTGGAACTGAACCTTCTCGCCTTAGCAGTTCGGCTGCGAGAGTTATCCAAGAGAACAGCGCCAACAGCGCGGGCGTGGTACGGGCTATGGCAAGGTCCGACCATTGACGTTGCGTACCCACTCCAAGGTGAGCGCGTACCTCCTGGGAGGTCACCTCGAGCTGCCAGCGCAGCGCGAACCATTCGACGATCCGGATCGGCGCGACCGCAGGATCCGTGCATAGCAGCGCCTGAGAGTGGAACTGCCCCAGTGGGTCTCGAACGAGAACCCAGCGAATGGGCACAGGCGGCTTGCCGCTGTGATACTAGAGCGCGGTGTGAGAGCTGAGTTCCACCGTACGTGTATCGTTGTCGTACCATGCGACCGATGTCCGGCTCCAGCGTGTATCGGGGCGGTCGAGGAGTTCCCTGAGCGTGGGCAGGCGCTGGCCCTTGAGACGCGGGCGTCCCATCTGACCGGGCAGTCGGGTTGGAGCGGGTTCGTAGAGCGCGGCGTCGAGCCTCAGTCTGGTGATGAAGGCAACGGGTTGGGACATAGACTGGCAGAAGTGGAGCAGGTCTAGTGCGGCGTAGCCGCTGTCAGCCACCATGACGATGGGACGGTCTGGAAGCCAACGCCGGAGTTGGAGTATCATCTGGCGCGCCCAGTCAGTGATCCTCTTGTGAGTCCGTCCCATCTTCCGGTTGTAGCGTTCTGAGGGCGCAAGCGCTGTCAGTACAGGCAATGCCCATGTCCTATGCGCCCAGGGTATGGTGGTCAGCCACATCAGGCTTATCCAGCGCAGGCCCGAGGCCTTGACCAGATGGCTGTCGCTGGAGCGCGCAGCGTCTCGGTAGATGCCCTTTGCCCTGATGCGACTGCCCCGCCGCCGCTCAATTGTTTCGTCTATCCCGAATACCAGTGGACCGTCCCCTTGGGCAAGATGCTGAATCAGAAGCGTCAGCAGAACTCGGCTCAGCCGCAGGGACGACCACACGGCGCGGTTGAGGACATGGTGGTATATCGCAAAGCCGTCATCGTCGCTGAGTCCCATGACACCAAGCGCGGAGGTTACGGTTCGCTTGCGAGGGGTTAGGACGGCGCCGACCAGCAGTACCTGAGCTTTCACCCAGGTTCTGCGCTGGAACAGCGTTGAGAAGGGCTGGAGTATGGGTATAATGGCTTCGGGCAGGATGAGCGTAGCCGGACCTTTCGTGATAGTTTGCTCGGCTATCTTACCCCGCTCTCATATCCTGTCTAGCTTTTGTACAAAGTCCAGCTTATAGACTATCTCAAAACTCTTCGCTCGAGCGGATGGCAGGAGGACACAATCTCCCTCTCCCTTGAGGGAGAGGGCTGGGGTGAGGGTGAAATTCCTTAAGGTCGGGTTTTGAGATAGTTACTAAGTGTTGCCCTGGCGCTTTCCCTGCTGTCCGCATTCAATTCCGGGTAGATGGCGCTTTTCAGGCGCCCGGTCTTCAGGAATACTTGCCGCGCTTATCATCATTGCTTATCATTATTTCCATCTTATGCTGCGAACACAGGGGTCTAAGGCGGACTCTTGGGTGAGGCAGAATGTCCGCAGGAGGAAGAGATATGACGACACATTCAATTATTGACAGGCTTAGCGGCGGAGATACGCTCCTTTTGGACGGGGGAACCGGGTCGGAGCTTCAGCGGCGCGGCGCCGACGTTCTCAAGGAGGCCGAGGACCGGCTGAAGGCTTGGTCGGCCACGGCCAATATCGAGTATGCCGACGTGGTGCGGCAGGTCCACTCGGACTACCTGCGAGTCGGCGCGGACATCATCATTAGCAACAACTTCTGGACGACGCCCACCCGGCTCGAAAGGATTGGCGAGCGCGATAACTGGCGCAAGTACGCGACCGCGGCGATTCGCAACGCTGTGCAGGCGCGCGACGCGATGCGTCCCGAAGCATACGTCGCCGGCGGCATCGCCCCGCCAAGTCTGCAGGAAGAGCTCCCTCCCGGACAAAATCCGGTCTCCGACACCCGGCAATTGGGCGTCGAGGCGTGCCGGAAAGAGTGGGCTGACCACGCGAAGCTCCTGGCCGACCAGGGTGCGGACGTGATTTTTGCCGAATTCCTGGGCTTCATCGAGGACAGCGTGATCGCGGTTGACGCATGCGCCGAGGCCGGACTCCCTGTATTCCTCGGAGTGCGGGAAATCAGGAGCGACGGCGCTATGAGATTTGGGGAGTGTCTCGCCGACCTTGCTCGCGCGCTTGAGGGCCACCCGGTCGCTGCAGTCATGCTTATGTGCAGCGGCCCGGAAAACATATCCGTGGGACTTCCGACCCTTCGGGAGGCGTTCGCTGGTCCCGTAGGGGCATACGCGAATCTTGGCTACAACCCGACCGGCCCCATTGCGAGCAGGCCGACGCTCGCGAACGGGAAGCCCAGCTCAGGCGAGGACATCTTTCAGAATGGCGAGTACTACCCCACCCGGATGGCGGAGTTTGCCGGGGAGTGGAAGGGCATGGGCGCCCAGATCATCGGCGGATGCTGCGCCTCCGGCCCCGAGCACATCTCAGCGATGCGCCCAATCGTAAAGGGCGGATAGGGAGTTGTACGCGCGAGTGGCGTCCAGTCCGTTGAGCGCCCGCCGCCGGCTCTTGCGCTTGACAAGGCCGCCGAGCATATAGGCGCTTGCGAATTGGCCTTGCACCGAATCACCAGGGATTGGTCGCGTCCATCTCCCACTTGACGATGTTCCTGACGACGATGGGCCTGTCCTCGGTGAAGAGCCTGAATCCCTTGCTGTCGTCCCTGGTGGGATAGACCCTCTGGACGACGCAGATCCGGGAGTTGACGAATATCTCGATGATGGAGCGATCCACGAATACGTCTATGTCCAGCCGCGCTTCGCCATCCAGAGGGAATGGCGCTATCTGCTGGCGGACGCCCCTGGAGCGGTCCCGCGCGTCGCGGCCGTAGGTCAGACCCCCGTCTTCGCTGGCCCTCTCGAAATCAACCACGAACTGCTGCCGCTCTGCGTCGTAGGTCACGACCGTCTCCTCTTCGCCTCCGGGCGAGCGCAGCAGCTTCATCCCGAACCGGGAGGCGTCTTCTGGCTCGATGATCAACTTGATCTCCATGCAGTCCGACTCGAACCCCTCAACCGTCATCTCCTCGCCCTCCGACAGGCTGACGTCGCCGTGCCGCCGCTCGTCATAGCGCAGAGAGCGCATCTCTTCGACCGGATCTATGAGCAGGCTGTTGTCGCTGGCCGGGGTGAAGCGCCAGGGCAGCGTCATCATGCTGTTCCAGCCGTACTTCGCCCAGTCCTCACCCCGCGCCTCCCTGACCCAACCCCAGAATATCCTCCTGTCCCTGTCGTCCACCAGCGTCTCGGGGCCGGCGACCAGGCTGCCCAGATGGCTCAACTGCCCGTTGGTCTCGGGGTAGAACCGCTCGTTCTCGTACCGCCCGATGTAGTACTGCGCCTTGCCGTAGGGTCGGTGGGTGTGCATCAGCAGCATATGCTTGTCCCCAAATGGGAAGAAGTTGGAGCACGCGCAGTCTTCGATCTCCTCCGTCCACCTTCTATCCGACTTGTAGAAGGGCCCGACGTACTCCCACTCCCTCAGGTCCCTGGACTTGAACAGGCTGGTGGAGTCTCCCTCGTAGCCGGAGCGGTGATTCTTGTTGCCTATCAGGGCGTAATAGATATCGCCCTCCTTCCAGCCGCTGGGATCGAAGATCACGCACTCCGGCAGCTTGCTGGAGGACATGGCCTCATCACCTTCAGGGGCCGGGTCCACGGGTATGACCGGGTTCTCGGGCAGGGGGACCCAGTTGTCCAGATTGTCGTCGTGGCACTGGTAGATGCAGATGCCCCGCCTGGGCATATTGGTGATGATGGTAGGCACGTCCGCGCCCTCCATCACGTCGCCGCTGTTGAAGTAGTCGCCCCTCTTGCCCTCCAGGGGCTCCCGCAGCGACGCCTTGTGGTAACGCCAGTGGAGGAGGTCCCCGCTCGAGACGTGCTGCCAGCTGGAGAAGTCCCGCTCGCCGGGACCGTTGGCTATCTTCTGGAGATAGCCGATGTGATACCTGCCCTTCCAGAAGACGGCGCCATTGACGTCATTCCAGCGGCCCTCCGGCGGCGCGAAGTGATACCTCGGCCTGAACTTGTCCGCGACCAGCTTCTCCCGCATCTCGTAGGACTCCATCAGATAGTCGTCGAAGTCTCTCATCAACATCACTCCATGAAACTATTGCGGGTCGCTCCCGGCAGGCGCGCGCGATCTGGCAGGCTATCGAAAAACGGTCGTGTGAAGCAGGATACCACCACGACGCAAATGGGTTGTGTCCTTGTAGTTCACCCGTATCCAGTACGTGTTGAACAGAGTGTCGGCTCCCTCTAGACTTGTGGCGAGTTCGTCGGGGTCGTCGAAGTTGAATGGATACATCCACACGCGGTCGACAAACGGGCTGGAACGGTCGGGGTGTCCGGTGAGAGAGAGCGCATTCGCGCCACTGTCCAGGAGCCTGCGAGTTATGTATCTCTACCCGTATATCCGGCCGCGCCCGTAACTACGTGAGTGAGGGCCATCGCTATGCCTGTGTCCTTCGCCCTGTAATGGATCAGGCCCAGACTATCTCGAAGGTCGAACCCATATCCGTCTTCTGAACCTGGATGCGAGTATCGAATGCCTCTTTAATGCCCTCTACGTGGGTGATAACTATAATCTTGTCGAAGTCGTCGCGGATAGACTGTATCGCCTCGATAAGGCGTTCCTGTCCCGCGGCATCCTGCGAACCGAATCCCTCATCAATAAATAGTATGGGCAGCGGGGCGCCGGAACGTCGGGCCAGAAGTCGCGACAGCGCGATGCGCAGCGCGAAGTTTATCCTGAATGCCTCGCCGCCGCTGAAGGTCTCGTAGGCTCGCGTTCCCATCTCGTCGGATATATCTATGCTCATCTCTTCGGAGAGAGCGTCAGACCCTCTTATACGGCGACCGTCAATTAGCTGGAGTTTCAGGGACATACGGTTGTCGGTCAGGCGAGCGAGGAGGTTGTTGGCGTCATTTTCTATCTGCGGTAGAGCGTCCTCGATGATGAGCGCCTGAATACCGTTCCGTCCGAAGGCAATTGACAGCTCCTCGTACAGGCTACGCTCTCTTACCAACTCGTCTCGCGCTCTACCGAGTTCGGCGGCCTCGTTCGCCATCCTCATACATCGCTCTACCGCGTCCCGCGCGATACCCATTTGAACCCTGCCGCCGGTAAGCCGCCTCTCCAAGTCGTCGAAACTGACTCGACTTTGCTCCTTTTCCGATTGCGATTCCGGCAAACGCGCAACATCGCCAGAGAGTGATTTGCGCCGTTCATTCAATTCTGTCATTTCGGAGCCGAGCTTGCGGGCGGCGGACTCGGACTGCTCCAGTTGAACCCTGTCCCACTCGATTTGACCCAGCGTCACATCCAGTTGCTGACGCAACTTGGTGAATCCAATGAGGTCCATGATTCTTTCGTGGACCTCATCGTGGCGCGCGGCATTGTAGCCCAGTTCGCCGATCTCCGCTTCCAGCTTGGCCACTTGGACGCGCGCGCCTTGTGAAAAGTCACCCGTTTCCAGCGCGGAACGTATCGGGGCCAATTGGGACCGCGCAGGCTCAATTCCATCCCGCGCCTGGACCGCGACGTTCAATCTTTGCCTTATTCTACTTTCCACTTTTTCCACTTCCGACCTCAGTTCATCCAGGTCCTGCTGAGACTGCCTGATATCATCCGTAATGCCGCGATGTTCTCTCGTAAGTTTGTCCAGATCACGCGGGTCGAACTCAATGCTGTTAATCAGCTCCTTGATCCGTGCCGTGAACTTTCGCTCTTCGGGCAAAAAGGACTCGTCTTGCAGGGTCCTATTGAGGCTTGCGATCTCCGACTCCAAATTCTCCGCTCTTTTCCCAGCGGTCTCGGCTTCTTCGAGCTGCGCCGAAAGTTGTCCCTGCCTGTTCTGAAGCCGGCGTGTCGCCGTCTGGCGCCTGGAATCCATCTGAGTTATTGATCGGGCCAGAGGCTCTCTCTCTCGCGTGAGGGCAGCTATTTCATTCTCGTTGTCCTGAAATTCCGCTTTACTCCGCATACCCATCTCTTCGTACTCGGCTCGCAAGTGTTCGCGCCCATCACTGTCAAGCTGCTGTCCGCAGAGCGGGCATTCCAGGTCGCCGCTTTTCAGCAGTTCGAACTTCTGGCGAGTATCCCCCATCGTCTCACGGAGGCGCTCGTTGTCCCCTTTGAGGATGACAATGCGCTCGTCAATCGAGCTCAGCCTCTCCCTGGCATCCTCAATCTGGCTCGTGAGAGATTCTAATTGCACAGCCTCGTTGTTCAGGGCCTCTCTCTCCTTCAGCAGGCCGGGCACAAGTTCTGCGCGGGGGCGTGTATCCCTTTCGAGAGTGGAAGCAAGGCTGTCTCGCTCGGCTTCCAGCTTGCTTTTCTCCCTAAAGATATTCGTTTCCATGTCCAGCATCTGGTCGCGCATCTTTTCATACTCCGCGCGATAGCCCTCCATTTGCTCCAACTTGTGCCTGGTCTGCTTCTCTCTCAGGCTGAAGTCTTCAATGCGCCCCTGAAACTCCTCTATCTTCTGTCGCCTGGGGCGCATTTGGGCAAGCACATGCTCAAGTTCAGGGATGGCGCTTGCCGCAAGACGCATGGATTCCATCGAATCGGATAATTGGTCGCGTTGTGTGATGAGACGCTCCCTTTCTACCGCGATAGCCTGCCGATGTTCGGCGATACGAAGCTCAATCTCATTCTTGGAATTGAGCGCGCGAGTCAGTATTTCGTCCTCCTCCTGGACAGCTGTAAGCTCAGAGTGACCGCTCTCTATTTCAGCTTGTCTCGACATCAGGGCTTCGGCCTCGCTTACCCTCTTGCGATATTGCTGTACCCGTTCAGAAGTTTCGCGCAACAGTTTCTCTACCTGCGGAATGCGGTCGGTCAATTCGTGAAGGTCATTCCATTTGCCCTCCAGTTCAGCAACCAGCTTGGACGCAGACTCCAAGTTCGCGCGCGCCTCGGCAAGCTGCGGCTCCAGGACCGCTATCTCGCGCGACACCTCATCGAGCGCCTCTTCATGCGATGCCTTTTGATCGGCCTCGCGCTCTCGAATCTCGATTTCAGCCTCATGCCTCTGCGTCCGGGACCGCAGTTCACTCACCTTGCCCTTCGCTCGCTGTTCCAGGCCGTCATAGTAAGAAAGGTCGAGCACCTCGGCGAGGATGCGCTTCCGGTCGGAGGGTTTGGAAGTGGTGAATCTGTCGGCGTCGCCCTGTCGAAGAAACGCTGTGTTCACGAAGGTCTCGTGATCCATTCGTATCCGCTCGATTATGAACTCCTGGGTGTCTCTGACGGTGTTCCCGGTTATCGCGCGCCATTCGCCTGCGCTGTTCTGGATGAAGAACTCAAGCCCGGTCCGGCCCTGTGTCCTGCCTTTCGCCCGTCGGCGGACCACACGGTATCTCTCACCCGACGACTCGAACTCCAATTCGACCAGCATATCGCTCTGGCCCTTGTGAATCAGATCATCGTGGTTCCGATCTCCAAGGCGCGAATTTCCCCAAAGCGCGAAAGTAATAGCGTCCAACAACGCGCTCTTCCCGTGGCCATTATCGCCGCACAGACACGCCAGGTGAACACTTTCGAGATCGAGAGTCGGAGTATTGTCCCTGTAGCATAGGAAGTTCTTGACAGTTAGTTTTAGTGGAATCATTGGGACTCACCTGGAATTATTGTGAATGTCATTCTAGCCCAGTCCAGGGCAAGACGCTACATAGCCAGGGTCATTCGATTATCAACTGGCAAGCCGGCGTATCGCTCCGCAGCAGGGGCTTTCCTAAGTCGGGGGCTCTGTGGAAAATCGCTGGGTTGCATATATTTTGGTTTATATCAGGACTGGTGGAGTCCTGGTGGACTCCTGGTGACGTTTCAGGTGGGTTTTGACCTGGAAATCGGCGGATTTAGCTACGAAATCGGCATGAATTCACCTGCGGGGAAAAATTGTGAGCCAGATTTGTCGTCATTGATAAACTTCACATTATATAATTCAGGTACTTTTGTTCTGCAATAGACATATTGTAACATAGCGAGCGGAGAGTCGCGCAACATTTCGCGCTGACTTCGCAGGGTCGTTCGATTGTCCAATATGGCGGCGCGACTAAAGGGCGGCCACAAGGATTGCCCCTACCGGAAGACACGCATTGCGCCCGCCTGACCCGAACAATCGAAAGACCCTGCGCTACATAGCGGATGCTGTATCAGTTTGGTCGGTATGTTCAAATAGAGCCTCCGGGAACGCTATGGATTCCCGCTTTCGCGGGAATGACGGTTCGGGGGCAGCGCCGACTAAGTTGATACAGGTTCTATATTGCGGCGTCATTTGACCTGCCGACTTCCATCGTGTACAACCTCATTAACTGCACCTTGATAAACTTCAGCCAGCGTCATCGAAGGAGAAGACCATGACCACACACGACGAGAACTGGGAATACGGCTTACGAACCGAGGGCCACGAGGAAGGGGCGGAAGGCGCCGTCGTACTTGGAGAAGGCGAATTCAGGTACGAGGTTTCCGGCCTCGACTGGGGAACCCTGCCAGAAGGCTGGACGTACAAAGAGGCCACCTCGGTGGACGTGGACCCCAACGACCGGGTTTACGTATTCAACCGCGGCACCTGCCCGATGATTATCTTCGACTCAGAAGGCAACATCGTTGACACCTGGGGCGAAGGAGTGTTCGCTAACCCGCACGCCGTTACCATCGCGCCCGACGGCAACGTCTTCTGCGTGGACAACGGCGACAGCACGATCCGCAAGTTCACGGCGGACGGCAAACTCCTCATGACGCTCGGCGTGGCCCACGAACCGGCTCCCAAGATGAGCGGGAAGCCTTTCAACAGACCCGCCCATGTCGCGATAGACAAGCGAAACGGCGAATTCTACGTCGCCGACGGCTACTCCAACGCCCGCGTCCACAAATATACGCCGGACGGCGACTACCTGTTCTCATGGGGAGAGTCCGGCACCGATGAGGGCCAGTTCAACATCGTCCACAACATCACCACAGACTCAGACGGCTGGGTTTATGTCGCCGACCGCGAGAATCACCGTATCCAGATATTCAGCGACAAGGGCAAGTTCGAGACCCAGTGGGTAAACCTGTCTCGCGCCGCCACTATCTACATAGACGACGGCTCTGGTGAAGAACTGGTGTACATCGGGGAATATTTCGCCGGAATCGGGACCAACGATATAGGCACCGACCTCGGCCCGCGCGTTACGATAATGAACAAGAAGGGCGAGGTGCTGGCGCGCGTCGGACGCCAAAGCTACGGCGACCAGAGCGGCCGCTTCTACTCCCCGCACGGCATAGCGGTAGATTCACGCGGCGACATATACGTGGCCGAAGTATCCTGGAGCGACTACGGCAGCAAGATGGAACCGCAGCGAGAGCTCCGCTCTATGCAGAAACTCGTGAAGGTGTAAATATTACTCGCAGGGCTCGGAGGCTAGGTCATTGAATACACAGACAGATACGAATATCTCGCTCACTCTTGAGCGTTTGGACGAATTCAGGGGCGACTTCGCCTCCGACCCGCGTAACCGCCTCATGCAGAACACGGTAACCCAGCGGGACGTGAACGAAGTGGCGCTCGACCACGACATAGTGACCAACGCCACGCACACCTTCTCCACGCTGCTGGACGAGTGGGCGCCGACCCACCAGGGAAACTCAGGCCGCTGCTGGCTTTTTAGCGGCCTGAACCTGTTCCGGGTGGACACGATGAAGACGCTGAATGTAAAGCAGTTTGAGTTCAGCCAGAGCTACATGATGTTCTGGGACAAGGTGGAACGCGCCAACTTCATCCTCGAGGCGGTCATCGAGACAGCCGACCGCCCCGTTGACGACCGGATCATCCAGCATCTGATGCTGGCGCCGGTTGAGGACGCAGGCCAATGGGATATGTTCATCAACCTGGTGGACAAATACGGCGTGGTTCCAAAGGAGGCCATGCCGGAGACCGAGAGTTCCGGCAACACTCGCCAGATGAACTCCTCGCTCTACTACCAGGTGCGCCAGGGCGCGGCCAAGATTCGGCGGCTTTACCAGGACGAAGCCGGCCCGGATGCGATGCGGCAGGTCAAGATGGACACTCTCACAGCCGTCTATCGTATCCTGTGCATTCACCTCGGCAGTCCTCCGTCCGTTCTTGATTGGCAGTGGCGCGACCGCGATGGGGAGTTTCACCGAGACGGCGATCTGACTCCGCTCGACTTCGCCGACCGCTACATCTCCACCGACTACCGCGACATGGTCTGCATAGTGAACGACCCCCGCCCGGATCACCCGTACTTCCAGACCTACACAATCTCGTATCTCGGCAACGTCGTCGGGGCAAGGTCCGTGCGCTATCTGAACGTTCCGGTCGAAGTGATGAAGGACATCACCCTGCGCCAGTTGCTCGACGGTCGCCCCGTGTGGATGGGCTGCGACACCGGCAAACAGAACCACCGCAAGCTGGGACTCTGGGACGCCAACCTGTTCGACTACGGCGCGGTTTACGGCTCCGAGTTCGAGATGGACAAGGCAACCCGCCTCGAATACGGCCAGACCCAGATGACCCACGCCATGCTGTTCACCGGCGTGGATGTCGTAGAAAGCAGCCCCCGCCGATGGCGCGTCGAGAACAGCTACGGCAACACAGTCGGCGACAAGGGCTTCTTCCTGATGAACGACTCCTGGTACGACGAGCACATATTCGAGATAGCAGCCCCACGCAAGTACCTGTCCCCAGACCTGCTCGCCGCCCTCGACACCGACCCCATCCCCCTCCCGCCCTGGGACCCAATGGGCGCGCTGGCCGTATAGATAAATGCTATGGGAGCGGACGAGATTCCGCTCCCATAGAACGAAACAGGAGCGCGAAATCGGCATGGTGGATAGAACTGCTGGATCAGCGTCACAACTCCGAATGGGCATATCCCCGGCAGATAGCGGAAAGCGGCGAGTCCAGGGCGGCGTTTCTACAAGCGACGTTATCATCTCGGCCCATGTCGGCGGGAACGCGGATGTGTTTCCGCAAATACTGGAGTTGCACGTTCCTCAAGGTTCAATCGTGGCTGACGTCACTTGGGGTAAAGGCGTTTTCTGGCGAAAGGTTGACGAAGCGCTCTATGACCTCAGAGCCACAGATATTTCTATGGGAGTGGATTGCAGAGACCTCCCTTACCACGATGGCGAAATAGACTGCGTGGCGCTAGACCCGCCCTACATGGAAGGATTCTACCGGAACCACGGAAGCCAGAAGGCGGGCGGCGGCAGCCATTCGACCTTTCGTGAACATTACTCGAATGGAGATGAACGGCCCGGACGCTCGAAGTGGCACGCCGCGGTGACCGAACTCTACCGCGAGGCGGGGATTGAAGCGTATCGCGTTCTCAAGACCAACGGCGTCCTGATAGTCAAGTGCCAGGACGAAGTGAGCGCGAATAGACAGTGGCTTACCCACGTGGAGATCATCAACGACTACGAAGCGATGGGTTTCTACACAAAGGACCTGTTCGTCGTGGTGCGTTCCAACAGGCCGTCAATCACCAGGCTGAAAAAGCAAGTCCACGCCCGGAAGAACCACTCGTATTTCCTGGTGTTCGTGAAGACGAAGCGTCGGTGAGGCTAGGCCCTATCTGGATCGCGCTCACTCAAAAGCTGTTCCAGTATCACGATCAGATTATCCGTGAAAGGCGGCTCAGGAGGCCATGACACAGATACCAGACTGGCGATGAGTTGATTTCGTACTTGCGGAGGATACCTGCGATATGTGCTTCGTGGCAGGTCGCTATTCCTACCGAACACAAAGTTCCATTCTTGTTCAAACGCAAAACAATTTACTGCCAGAACATCGAACTCTCCAACCTGCAGCAGAGTCGTTGCAATCTGTCTGCCGTCTTGCAGAACGATAGAACGGCGGTCACTGGCATCAACCTGCGCTTTGCCACGCCAGATATTTCCATCCTTCTCGATCATCCTCGATTGTAGGGACTTACTTTCAATAGCAAACCTTTGGCCTTGGTATTCTATAACGTGGTCTCCCTTGCTGGTTCGGTCGTGGTCATCGGGCTTGCCGAGGTAATTGATTCCATCTTCCGAAAGCAACATCTCTCTCAATTTATATTCAGCTACGTATCCCAGCAGCATACCGCGCAAACTCGGATTTTCATTGACTATCATCGTCAATTCATCAGGTAACAGTTTCCATATTTCAAGAATGCCAGGTGTCTCAGAAGAACCGGGGCTGATCTCAATTCGGCGCAGAGCCTCGCCTATATCCATTTCCAGAATTCTGAGAATCCGCGATAGCTCAACTACGTCCAGTCGCCGTTCTCCCCGCTCGTACTTCGATACGAAAGACTGAGGTACTTGGAGATGAGTGGCAACATCAGCTTGTGTCAATCCGCGCGCGCCGCGCTTCAACGAGCAGGCGTTGCAATTTTAAGTAGGGAGTGGCGAAACGTGGAATCATTGGATAGGATAAGTGTACAATGACTCAAATCCATAACCCAAAATAGGTTATGTGGATATGCAACAGGAGCAAGACCCCATGACAATCGGAATCTCGACACCCCTGCCCGCCTACAAGGTGACCGCAGCCTTTGTGGCCTCCAAGGCCGAAGAACTCGGCTTCGAGTCCATCTGGTACGCCGAGCATCCCATCCTGCCCGTCCACTCCAACAGCCCGTTCCCAGGATCCGAGGACGGCGTAATCCCCTGGACTTACGCTCACTTCGCTGACCCCTACATCGCGCTCGCCCAGGCCTCCGGAGCCACCAGCAAAATCAAACTCGGCACAGGCATCACCCTCATTCCCGAGCGCAACCCGCTTGTCCTCGCCAAGACCGTATCCACGCTCGACCTCTTCAGCGGCGGTCGCTTCATACTCGGCATCGGAACCGGCTGGCACCGCGAGGAAACCGAGATAATGGGCGGCGACTTCGATCACCGCTGGACTCAGACGAAAGAGTCCCTTCTCGCGCTGAAGGAGCTCTGGACGAAGGACGAGGCCGAGTTCCACGGGAAATATTACGACTTCCCGCCCGTCCAGATGTACCCCAAGCCCGCGCAGAAGCCCCACCCGCCCATCCTCATTGGCGGCATGGCGCGGCGCGTGCTGCAACGTATCGTCGAGGTAGGCGACGGCTGGCTTCCCAACAGGGTAACTCCCCAAGTCGTGGAAGACAGCCGCCGACAGCTTGACGCGCTGGCCGAAGAACGAGGCCGCGACCCAGAGTCCATCACCATCTCCGTCTATGGCCAGCCACCCGACCGTCAGAACGCTCAGGACTTCCTGAACGCGGGAGCGAACAGGGTAATTGTCCGCCCCGCCCTGAAAGAGACCGAAGAAGAAATGGCCGAAGATCTGGAGCGCGTCGCTGAAGCGTCTCTGTAAATCTAGGTCGTGCCTCTCAGCCTGGGATCGAGCGCGTCGCGGATGCCGTCTCCGAATAGATTGAAGGCGAGCACAGTGAGCGTTATCAGAAGGCCGGGGAAAGCGACGAGCCACCACATAGGGTAAAGTGTCGGATTGGCGTCGCCTAGCATACGCCCCCAGGACGGCGTGGGCGGCGGAATTCCAACGCCCAGATAGCTCAGGGATGCCTCCGCGATGATAACGCCCCCGATATCGACCGTAATGAGGACGATAAGAGGGGCAATGCACTGGGGCCCGATGTGCTTCCATATAATCCGTGCCTGCGACGCGCCTATGACTCGCGCGGCGTCCACGTACATACTCTCACGCACCGACAATGCAACCGAGCGAATAACGCGCACTACGGTTGGGACGCGGGAGATGGCAAGAGCGCCGATCACCGTCCAGAAGTTTGCGCCCAATACAAGTACCAGCAGGTAAGCTAGAATCAGACCGGGCAGAGCGAGGAGAATTTCGACAAATCTCTCGCTCAGGAGGTCGAATCTCCCACCTACAAACCCGCTGATCAGTCCCCAGACTCCACCGATGACCGTACCCGTCAGGACCGAACTCACGGCTATGAAAAGAGAGGCGCGCGCACCATATACCAGCCTCGATGTGACGTCTCTTCCCACGATGTCGGTGCCAGCCCAGTTCTGCGTGTCCGGGGGCAGGCGCATCCTCCGGACATCAGGCAGGATGGGGTCGTAAGGCGCGATGACGGGCGCGAGCGCGGCCATCAGAACGAGAACTATTATCACGATTCCCCAGAAGGCGTGCCAAGGGCTCTTGCGCGCGAAATTGCCCACGGCCTCCACGCTCCGGGATACTCGTGTCTGTGCCGCTCTCTCAGCTAGTATTGATTCCATGAAGTCATCGCTCTTTATAGCTCCTGAGGTCAATCGTTCAGACTGTGGGACAAGGGGTCGAACTACGCAAGCCTTATCCTCGGGTCTATCCAGCCGTATAGAAGATCCACGACCAGGTTTACCAGCACGAAGGTCATACCGTAGAGAAGCACCAGGCTCTGCACCACATTCATGTCGCGCTCCCAAGCGGCGCTCACCAAAGTCTTCCCGATGCCGGGAGTGCCGAACGCGACCTCGACAGCTACTGATCCCCCTAGAGCGAATCCGAGCATCACACCGCTGAGCGTCAGCACGGGAAGCAGAGCGTTTGGAACCGCGTGTCGCATGATGGTCATTCTATCCACCAATCCCTTGGCCCTTGCGGTCCTGACGTAATCCTCTCTCAATACCTCGAAGAGGGAGGAACGGGCCATACGCGCGATTATGGCTGCCATGGAAGTTCCC
This sequence comes from Dehalococcoidia bacterium, assembly GCA_965261525.1. Classification (GTDB taxonomy): domain Bacteria; phylum Chloroflexota; class Dehalococcoidia; order Lucifugimonadales; family UBA1123; genus VXRN01. The sequence continues at coordinate 4,134,724 of OZ253472.1, read as the reverse complement.
AGAACCACGACCGGCCAGATTACTATCTGGAAGTTGGTCCAGGGGTCCTCCCAGAAGTGAACGCCGGCAAGTGGGGGATGATACCCCCATAAGGTGACTGTTACCAGCACGATGAGAAGTCCGAGCCAGAAATTAGGTATGGCCAGGAACAGCACGGTCGTCGTGCTGACCCCCATGTCGGAGAATGAGTGCGGTTTCAACGCGCTGATTATGCCCACAGGCAGTCCTACGATCCATGAGAATATGACGGCCAGAACGCCAATCTCCATGCTGATCAGGCCCCTGCTTCGTATCGTGTTGATGATAGGGTCGTTGCGGTGATGCGATCTGCCGAAGGATCCTGTCAGAACGTCGCTCGTCCAGTCCCAGTATTGCAGTATGAGCGGGCGGTCAAGGCCCAAGTCCGCCCTGAGGCGATTGATCTCCTCGTCCGTCATGATCTGGAAATAGTCGCCCGTCATGAACGTTCCAAGCGGGTCGCCGGGCAGGATTCTCATGATCGCAAAAATCATCACAGTAAGTCCGATGAGCGTGGGAATGGCGAGGAGAATTCTTCGCGTGAGATACCTGTTCAAGAGGGAACTCCAGGATGTTGAGGTGAGAGAGCCATGATACAGGGGAGGGGCAGGGCTCCAAGCCCTGCCCCTCAATTTCTTTCTGGCTTTTAATGCAAGCTATACGCGGACTTCGTTATCTCCGCTGCCTTATCACCGGTCGAGCCAGACGTGATCCCACTTGTTGGTTATATAGACACCTCTGAATTCGGTGTTGTGGGGCATATAGCCCTTGACCTCGTCGTTGTAAACGTGGTAGGTGATTTCGCCAGTGTCCCACGGCACCATTATCATCTCCTGAGTGAGATAATCGGATAGTTCCTTGGAGAGTGTCATCCGCCTGTCGGGATCGAATTCGAGCTCCAACTCCCTGATCATGGCATCGAGTTTCGGGTCGTCGTAGTTGAATATGTTGGCGTTGCAAGGGCCGCCGCCGCACTGTCCGAACGCGTTCTTGATGTAGTACTCGGGAGTCGGCACTCTCATGCTGGAGTTGACCTCTGGGAAGATGTCGAACCTCAGCCCCCTGACGTCGTCGCCAACTACGGATACTTCAGCCAGCCTGATTTCAGAGTCTATGTTGAGGTGCTGCTTCAGCCAGGCTTGCTCAAGCACCAGAACAAGCTCCCACCAGGGACCGTCAGCCCTGCCGAGCAGGTCCAACTTCGGAATTCCCTCGCCGTTCGGGTAGCCTGCCTCGACCAGAAGCTGCTGGGCCTCTGCGATGTCTTCAGGGGTCGGGCTTCGCCAATACTTCTCTTCTCTGAGCTGTTCGGTCGAGAGCGAGTAAACGCCCTGTCCCTCTCCGAACCAACCGCCCGCGAACAGCAACGCCTGGACCTGGCTTCCTCCCTCGATGAGCGCTTCCTGGTCGAAGACCAGAGCGACAGCCTTGCGGACGCGCACGTCGTCGAACGGCGGCCTGGTCAAGTTCAGCGGTATCAGGTGGTACGTGGGCCGCAGGTGGATAGCCACTTTGAACTGCGGGTCTTCCAGCAGGGTCGGAATGTCGCCGGGCGGAATGAACATACTCCAGTCAACCCGGTTCGCCGCCAGCGCCGCCGTGATCTGCGGCGTCATAAGTGGGAGCCATATGTGCTGTATCTTGTCTATATACGGCGCGTTCGGATTCCAGTAGTTGGGGTTGGCCTCCTGGATTACATAGTCGTCCGTTCTCTCCGTGGTAATGAACGGGCCCGTGCCGGAAACCTCGGTCGGGTCGGCGTCCCTCAGATTTCCGTCGTACTCGTCCAGCACGGAAGCCTGAGATATCTTGACTCCCTGTTCGGAGGCGCCCGCCATCACCCAGCCTACGCTGCGTGGCTCCGCCATCACAATATCAACCGTGTACTTGTCCGGCGTGTTTATCTCGGTAACCTTGGCGGTCTGGAATATCGCCTGGTAAGCGCTGCGCAGGCCCGTCGTTTCGAACGTATCTGGGAAGATGACCCGCTCCAGCGTCCTCTTGACGTCTTCAGACGTCATCTCGGCTCCGTTGTGGAACTGTACGCCCTCGCGCAGCTTGAAAGTATAAGTATCAAGATTGTCATTGGCGGACCAGCTATGGGCAAGGTCGGGCACTATTGTGACGTCCGGCGTTCGCGTATCCCTGCGCAGCAGGTTGTCGTACATCGGGGTCATCCAACCGTGCCAGGTGATCGAGCCGGATACGTAGAAGTCGAAGTGTCCGGGCGGCCCGTTGTTAGAAGTGATGAGCGTGCCACCTCGATTTGCCATCGGGTCCAGAGTCGTCATGAAGAATTGCTGATCCGCCGGGCTGGGCGTAGCTATCAAGGTCTTGGTGCGCTCCACGATTCTTTCAACCTCGATGGGGACTTCCTTCACTACCTCTTTCACCACTTCCTTCTCAACCACGATGGTCTCACCGGGTACCTGTACCTCTTTCACCACTTCTCTTTCTACAATGACTTCTGTTGGCACCTCCCTGACACAGGCAACCGCAAGGAAGATGGTAAGCGCCAATACAGCTATGGCTGAAATTCTGAGGCTGAGCAAAGATGCTGGCATGATGATTCCCCTTGAATGTGTACTGCGGCAGTTCGGTCAGGCTGTAAATCCCATTTGCCGTAAATATTGTGTTCTTGCGGTACATCCATCCCATAAATTGTTGTTATTCAATGTATTGCGCTGCCTGATTAGACCATGAATTCAAACATAAGTCAAATTCTTCGGTAATTCTTATTTATGAATAGCAAATACGGAATATTCAATGCAGTTAGCCCCCTCTCCGTAGTGGATTATTCCTTTCGGAATTATAGGTATAGGTTACCTGCACAAAGCAGCCGTATTGGCGACGCAACGAAAGTCGAGATGCGATACAATCAGACAGGCGTAGGTAATCGGAGTTTTACCCGCTGGTCAACGGCGGATTCGGATACTCCCGATATCAGCCATCCGAAATAAATTCGAGTAGATTCCCGGCAAGGAGCAAAATGAAAGTACTTGGCATATGCGGTTCCCTTCGGAAGGACTCCTGGAACCTCAAGTTGTTGCGAAATATGCTGGAAAAGACAGCCGACAAGGGCGTCGAGACGAAGCTCTTCGACCTCAATTGTGTGCCTATGTTCCACCCGGACGTCGAGGCGCAAGGCATTCCAGCCGGAGCGGAAACGCTGCGGGACGCCGTTCAAGAGGCGAACGCAGTGATAGTCGCCTGCCCCGAATACAACGGCTCGATGACCGCCGCGCTGAAGAACGCCCTGGAGTGGCTGTCCCGGCGGGGAAACTTGCTCAACGGCAAGGTATTCTTCATCATAGGCACCGGACCGGGACGTTCGGCATGTGCCCGAATGCACGTACACGCATCGTACAGTCTCGAATCCGAGGGCAGTTTCGTCCTGCACCAGCCACGCGTTCTGCTTCCGCAGGTCGCCAACTTCATGGACGAATCGGGCAATATCACGGACCCTGAGGTAGGCGACCTGTTGGACCAGGCCGCCGCTCAATTGATCTGGTTCACGAAGCGGCTGGTTGATACCAACTGACGGGCGCTCCACCGGACCGTCATACTTTCGCCCTTGAATACACGGGCCGAGTCTGTCCCCGAGTCCATCCCATTGTAGAACGGGCGCGGGCATCCACAAGACCTCAGCCCCAGGAGATACTCTATTGAGCGACCTGATGCTGATGTTCAGTGTAGTAGCGGTGATTCTCACTGCTACCGCGCTGGCGTCCGGCATAGTGGAAAGGTCGCCAATCTCTCTTCCCCTGATATTCCTGGGTTTGGGCGTCTTTCTGGGACACGGCGAAGTTGGCATCCTTCTCCTGGGTCCTCACGACATGATTCTGGAAGTTGTCGCGACCCTCACGATGGCTCTCGTCCTGTTTCTGGACGCGACCAAGCTCCAGGTTTATGAGATGGGGCGACGCTGGCTGATCCCGTTCCTTGTGCTGGGCCCCGGAACGGGAATCATAATCGCTCTCGGCGCGGCGCCTTTGGCGCTGATGATAGGGTTCGGATGGATAATCGCCTTCATCGGAGGCGCCGTACTCGCGTCCACCGACCCTGTGATACTGCGCGAAATCGTCCGCGACCATCGTATTCCCCGCTCGGTAAGACAGGTTCTCAGAATAGAAGCGGGGATGAACGATATTGTGGTGCTGCCCACCGTACTCATACTTATAGCCGTGGCCGTCCACGAAGTCGGAGGGCCTGGATCGTGGATATGGTTCTTGTCAAAACTGCTCGTTGTGGGACCAGCTATCGGGTTCGCCGTCGGAGGCGTCGGCGCGTGGTTGATGAACCAAATAGATAGGCGATTCCAGGTTCGACAAGAGCACCAGGCTCTCTACGGAATCGGTCTGGTGCTGGCGGCATACACTGCGGCCACCGCCGCGGGAGGCGACGGTTTTCTGGGGGCGTTTGCGGCGGGTTTTGCGGTTGTAGTCCTGAACCAGACCCTTTGCGAATGCTTCCTGGACTATGGTGAGACCACTTCCGAAGTCGCTATGTTGCTATCTTTTGTTCTGTTCGGAGCGGCGCTGTCGGGAATGATAGGCGAAGTGGACATAATCCCTGCTGCTGGCCTGGCGGCTATCGTGATATTTCTTGTTCGCCCCGGAGTTCTAAACCTCGTTCTGCTTGGCGCTAAGATGAGTTGGGAAGCCAGAGGATTCATCTCATGGTTTGGTCCCAGAGGGTTGAACTCTTTGCTGCTGGCTTTGCTGGTGGTGCAAGCAGGAATTCCCGGCTCCGAGATGCTGCTGGCCACGGTGGGAATCGTCGTAGTGGCTTCGGTCATGATACACGGCGCCTCAGCCGGACCTCTGTCGGCATGGTATGCCGGACGAACCGCGGCAAGTACGCTTGAAGAAGAGCGCGAAGCCAGCGCTGTCGCTCTCTTTGTCGAATCCGAATCCGAAGTTCCTTATATTACCCCTGAAGAGTTGTGGGCCGGCATTCAGTCTGACGATATGCCCGTAGTATTGGATGTCAGGTCCAGGTCGAGCTATGCCGCGGATATGGCGCGCATATCCTCAGATATAAGGGTTTTGCCTGACGGCGTGATAGAATGGGCTTCGGATCAACCCAGAGATAGGCTGATAGTTACTTACTGTACTTGACCAAACGAGAACACCAGCGCCCGTGTGGCGCGGAAATTACTCGAACTAGGCTTCGACGCAGCAACTCTCAGAGGAGGCTTCCGAGCCTGGCGAGAGCGTTACCCGGTGGAGCCGATTGCGACAAAGATATGAGATAGAGCCTTGCCGTAGGTAGGGTTGTAACTACACTGTTAGGAGCGGAGCGCGTGCGATTCGGAGTATTTTGGCAGGTTCCGGGGTTTGTGGACTCATCCGTCCCGCGTAAACACTGGGAAACGATAGAGCAGATAGCCCTGGCCGACAAGCTGGGTTTCGATACGGCATGGCTGGCGGAGTCGGTCTTCTTCCCCGCCCGCCCGATGTCCAATCCGCTGATGGTCGCCTGCGCCGCGGCTCAGCACACCGAACGGATCAGGTTCGGCACGCTCGCCGCCCAATTCAACCTGCACCACCCACTGCACATGGCAACCCAGGCCGCCACTTGCGACATACTAACTAATGGCAGGCTCGATCTGTGTCTCGGAGGACGCTGGGGATCCCCGGCCGGCCAGGTCTTCGGTCAGCGCGGAGACATTAGCGGCGCTGAAAGCCGCGAGCGCGTGGCCGAGGGCATAGAACTCGTGAAGATGGCCTGGACGCGCGAGCGCGTCAACTTCCAGGGCAGGTACTGGAGCGTGAAGGACCAGCCCGTGCTTCCAAGACCGGAGCAGCAGCCACATCCGCCTCTTCTTCTCGCCGCCAACAGCGACGAGACATTCCCCTACGCCGCCCGACTCGGCATAGGCGTCATAGGGACCACTCTCAGTCAGCCCATGCCGCGTATGGTGGACAGACTGCGAGAGTTCGAGGACGCCAAGCCCGCCGGGGGGAGCGACCAGCCCCAGCCCTTCAACGCCAACATATCATTCTTCGTAGCCGAAACCAGGCAGAAGGCCCACGACCTCATGCGCCTCAACTGGCGCGACGACGACATACTAAACACGGTCCCCGATAAGGATGCCTCCTCGGTTGGGACCGCAAGACACAGCTTTTCGAGCGGGGTCGGCGGATGGGCGACCTGGAATTTCGACGATGCCCTGGGCTACTCTATCTACGACGACCCGCAGGGATGTATCGAACAACTCCGGAGTCTCCAGGAGCAGATGCCTGGCATGAATGAGTGTATCCTCGAGTTCAATCGTCGAGGACGCATCCCGGATGAGCAGATAAAAGAGTCTCTGCGACTCTTCGCTGAGAAAGTCATGCCCGAACTAACATAGATACCGGCTTCTGGGTTTAACGCCGAGAATTCATTCAAGGAGAATCGTCATGCCTGATCTGAGTTCGATGGCCGCGAACGTCGGCCAGCTACTGAAAGACAAGGAACAGACCATCGCAGTGTCCGAGTCCTCTTGCGGCGGTCTGCTGTCCGCCTCTCTGGTCGCCGTACCGGGCGCGTCCGCCTACTACATTGGCGGGGCGGTCGTCTATACCCACACGTCGCGGAAGGGACTCCTGGATGTTCCAGATGAAGCCATGGAGGGCATGAGAGCGAGTACTGAGGAGTACGCCGCCCTGAAAGCGGCTGCGGTCCGCGAACTGCTCGGCACGACCTGGGGTCTCGGTGAGACGGGCGCAAGCGGTCCAACCGGCAACCGCTACGGCGACGCGGCCGGCCACGCCTGCATCGCCGTCAGCGGTCCAGCCGAGCGCGTCATCACCGTCGAGACAGGCGACTCCGACCGCGAGGCCAATATGTGGGTATTCGCCGAACACGCCTTCGCTCTGCTGGAACAGTGCATCACAGAAGCGGAGTAAACCGGGGCAGTCGCATCTAAAGTGCCGTGCAGTCGGCGCAACGCCCTTGCACGTTTGTGCTGATTTCGCTACAATATCCCCACGACTTGCAGCTATGAAACTTTCGAACGGATGCCCAGTGTCCCAAATGGTCGCTGCGCTCCGAAAGGCATAAGGCACGATATATGACGAGCCTGTCGGAAAAGAATTTTCCCGTCCGTTTAGCTACAACGCAGGTGAAATGCTGGTCAATTGCTGGTTCAGAACCCACCTGTTGGGCCACCAGTTAAGCCACCTGTTCCACCTGTTAAATGACCTGAACTATATAAACGAGGATATATAAGATCGTTGAAATTTGGATGCGACTGCCCTGCGGAGTAAGCCAACCAAATTGACGCGGGATTCCATATATAGTAGAATTTAGTTGACTTCTAATTATCGCATTCGGTCACAGCATTAAATACCTCCGGGAGCATGGGACAATGACAACCAAAACAATGCCGTCTCCGCTGACAATAAATATCTCTGAAGAGGCCGCCGACCATGTGCGGGTATTTTCCGCGCAGTCGGGCAAGCCGGACTCCAACCTGCGTGTAGCAGTCAAAGGCGGTGGCTGCGCCGGCATGACTTACGTGCTCGACCTCATAGACGAGCCGAGGGAAGACGACAAAGTGGTCGAGGAACACGGCATGAGGCTGTACGTTGATCGCAAGTCCTATATTTTCCTCGCAGGCACCATCCTCGAATACTCAGGCGGGCTCAACGGGAAGGGCTTCGTGTTCAATAACCCTAACGCCAAGACGACCTGTGGCTGCGGCACATCCTTCAGCGTTTAGATCCAGCGAAAGACCGTCCGACAACGAAACGCCGCGCCTGAGACGCGGCGTTCATGCTCTCAGGGAGACGCGCCGTGACTACAATTGCCACATCCACTCTCACAGCCCGCCTACAGACAGAGACAGCGTTGTTCGACATGAGCGACTTTGGCAGGCTGGTAGTAACTGGCTCAGACGCGATTGACCTGCTGAATCGCCTCTCGACCAACGATCTGGAGCAACTTGAGCCAGGCCACGGAATCAGCAGCGTCCTAACCACGAACAAGGGGCGAATAATAGACCTTCTGCGCGTGCTCCATCGGGGTGACGATCTTCTGGTTCTCACAAGCCCGGGAACTCAGCAGAAGGTGGCGGACTGGATTGATTTCTACACATTCATCGAGGATGTCATCGTAAAGGATGTTACGGGCGATACCTCCGAGCGCCTCTACATAGGCGAACAGGTTGCGGAACTGCTTGCGGAGGAAGGTTATCTGCCCAACTCGCTTGACACCAATCTCAGCCACGTACAGACCGGGGACAACGATGCCCAGACCACCGTTGTACGCGCCGACCTGGGCGAACTGTCCGCGTACAGACTCATCGCCTCCGCAGACCGGCCGCCGCCTGACTTCGGCCTGCAAACGCTGGACGACAAGGACTTCCGCGCCCTCCGAATCGAACAGGCGATTGCCGCTTATCCCACCGAGATGAACGAAGACCGCAATCCCCTTGAAGCGAACCTCAAGCCCCATATCAACTTCAACAAGGGCTGCTACATCGGACAGGAAGTGGTAGCGCGCCTGAACACCTATGACCGCGTTCAGCGATTCATGTGTCGCTTGGAGTTCGACGACGGCATAGTCGTGGAGGCCGGTTCCCCGATCATTGTGGATGATAGCGCGGTGGGGGAGGTGACTTCGTCCGCTCCGTCTATGGCCCTGGCTTTCCTGCGTAAACGCCATTACCGGGACGGCAGCGAAGCGCTTGTTGAATCCGACGGAAAGCGCATACCCGTTGTCGTCAGGGACATTCGCCCACCTGAGAGTAACGACTGACTGGGAGGCGAACTACCCTTCCGATCTGAGGGTCACTCCGCCGTCAACGACGATGATCTGCCCGCGGATCATCTCCGCGTCCGGCGAGCATAGGAACGCGACTGTCTTCGCTATGTCCTCCACCGTAACCATTCGGCCCACGGGCGTGTTTCTGCCTGCCTCCAGCATCTTTTCTTTCGTCGGAAAGTGGTCGAGCGCGCCGGTATCCACGTAACCGCCGGACACCGCGTTGACAGAAATGTTCAACGGCGCGAGTTCCACCGCGAGATAGCGCGTAATCGCCTCCAGCGACGCCTTCGACACGCCTACCAAGAAGTACAGCGGCAGCACACGGCGCGAACCCTCGCTGGTAATGTTGACGATATGCCCGCCGCCTTTCATCAGTTTCGAGGCTTCCACAGCGCACATCCAGGCGGCCTTCGCGTTGACATTGATCGTCCAGTCCCAGTGCTTGGACTCTAAGTCCAGAGCCGGACGCTGCACTCCGGTTGCGGCGTTATTCACCAGAATGTCCAGCTTTCCAAATTGGGCAGCAATCTCTCTAAAGAGGGCGGCGATCTTATCTTCGTCACCCAGATGCGCTCTCACTCGCACGCACCGAACCCCGAGAGCCTCTATTTCTTTTTGAGTCTCGCGGGCGGCGCTGTGGTTGCGAAGATAGTTGAAGACCACGTCCGATCCGCGGTTGGCGAACTCGAGCGCAATCGCCTTGCCTATTCCACGGGAGCCGCCCGTGACCAGCGCGACCTTGCCTTCGAGCCTCATACGCCGGCCCTCATATGGACATACCGCCATCTATGCTGACTATCTGGCCGGTCATGTAGCTCGCTTTCTCGCTGGCGATGAATGCCACCATGTGCGCCACGTCGTCCACCTCGCCAAAGTGTCCCTGCGGGATCCAGGTCATAATGCGGTCTTTGGTCGCCTGCGGAAGCACGTCAACCGTGTCTGTGTTTATGTATCCCGGGGTGACGGTGTTGACCGTAATGCTACGCGACGCTACCTCTTTGGCAAGCGCTTTGGTGAAACCGATGATACCCGCCTTGGACGCGGAGTAGTTGACCTGACCGATGTTGCCGCGAATTCCCACTACGGACCCTATGTTGATGATACGGCCCCACCTGCGCCGAATCATCCCGCGCAGAACGGCCCTGGTGCAGTAGAAGGTCCCACTCAGATTGGTGTTTATGACATCTTCCCAGGCTTCATCGGACATCCGAATGAGCAGGCTGTCGCTGATGATACCAGCGTTGTTGACAAGTATATCTATCTGACCGAAGCGTTCGGTCACCTCGTCAACCATGCTGGACACTTCGTCCCGGCTGCTGATGTCGCCCTTCACGATGAAGGCCTGCACGCCCAGGGTGGTCAATCGCTCCACCGTGTCCTCGGCCTCCGACTGTGACTTGTTGTAATTGACGGCCACACTGACGCCCTGTTCACCGAGCTTCAGCGCCGACGCCTTGCCAATGCCTTTCGACGCACCTGTCACCAACGCGAATCGTCCGCTTATATCAGACTTGCCCAAAATTCCTCCCTGCCAACCTGTAAACAGTGTTAGTCAAATTAACCTACGTCGGATTCCGGCGAACGCGCTACCCTTCAATCCTGGAATCCAACTCTTCCAGTTGTCTGTTCATCCGAAGGATGAAGTCGGTGTCCACTGCCATTTTTGCGGTGTTGATGGCCCGCTCCACGGCGTCCGCCCGGGCGGATCCGTGTCCCACGACGCTGACTCCGTTGACGCCGAGCAGGGGACCGCCACCCCGCGTTTCGACGACATTGCTTACTCCGTAAAAGTCGTTCAACAGGTCTTCCAATTCGTCTTCCGGGAGTTTTTCGCTCAGGCGCTCGCGCAGACGCTCATTCAGATGTTGGCCAAGTCCTTCGGTCAGCTTCATTATGATATTGCCGACGAAGCCGTCACAGACCACAACCTCCGCCGCTCCCTTGGGAATATCGTTGGCCTCGATATTGCCGATGAAGTTGAGGCCGCTCTTTTCGAACATCTCAGTGGTCTCACGCACCTGCCGATTGCCCTTCCCTGCCTCCGCTCCCACGCTAAGCAGCGCGACGCGAGGATTGTCATGTCCCCAAAATGAACGAGCGAAGACATCTCCAATTACGCCGAAACTCAGCAGTTGACGCGGACGGCAGTCAACGTTTGTGCCCAGATCGAGGATGCAGGTCTGTGGAGCCACTCCTACGGCGGGCCCGCCAAGCGCCGGGCGCTCCACACCTTTCGCGAGTCCTAGCACCACGGCGGCGGCGGCCATCGCCGCGCCGGTGGAACCCATCGTTACGCAGGCGTCCGCCATTCCGCGCCTCACCATGCCGGTGGAAACCAGAACCGACGCCTTGGGCTTCTGGCGCAGCGCCAACGCGGGCTGCTCGCCCTCGCGTATGACCCCTTCGCTCGGAATCACGCGGATCGGGAGGCGGGCGTCGTCGTACTGGGCAAGTTCGGCTTGCAGAACTTCGGGATCGCCAACAAGCATCACGTAACCCTGTCCGGTTGACGCGAACTGCACAGCGCCTCTGACGACCTCGGAGGGCGCGTTATCGCCCCCCATCGCGTCCACGGCTATTCGGACGATTCCATTTTCAGAAGCCAACTGCGCTATCTCCTTTGTGGATTATTCCAAGGTATCCGTGATGATTACGTTGGCCTGTCCCGCTATCGCCGTTTCGCCATCATCCTTCACTACCGATACTGAACACGTAATTCTGCTCGCGCCTTCCAACATGTCCACACGTCGAACACTGCCCTGTGTAGTAATGCGCTGACCGGGCTTCACCGGCGAACGAAACCTGATTTTCATGCTGCCGCTTTCGGGCCAGCGCCTTCCGAAGGCAGCGGCCATCATCTCTGAAATGGTGGCCGCGATCATCATGCCGTGCGCGATGGTCCCACCGAATTGCGTAGAGGCGGCAAACTTGTGATCAACGTGTATGGGATTAAAGTCGCCGGAGGCGCGGGCGTACATCTCAATCTGGTCTTGTGTCACGACCTTCTCGATAGTCGGGAGCGAATCGCCCTTCTGCATCATTGCGCCACCTTGCGCGGACCGAGGTCAGCCGGAATCATGATGGTACTCTTGCCCTTCATGATTTCGGTATCGGATGACGACGATACCAGACACTCGACGACGAGAAAACGCCAGTCCCCACGCACAGAGTTCTGGGCGAGCTCCGCCACGCAATTCACAGAATCTCCGACCATAACCGCGCCCGAAAACTCAAACTCCTGACCCACGTGGAGGGTACCGCCCGGTATTCTCAGGTCTTCAACCACGCTCCTCATGCTGAGGGCCGCAACCGCCATAGCGGGGACAAGCTGGGCGCCACTTTCATCCCGCAGCGGCGCACTATCGTCCTGGACAGCTCCCACGTAGTTGGAAACAAGCTCGGAATCGAGGCGATAGTCGTGCCTGGAAACTTCCTGGCCGGCTTCCAACTCTCCGTATTCCAACGTGATTCTACCTCCACTCAACGATTGACGGATCAGCAAAGATTATAGTGGGGCAGTGTAGTCAAAGCAACGGAACTAATCAGAAAGGTTCCTCGCGCCTCTTTGCATCTCCGCCTCTTCAAGCAACCTCTGGAGAATTACGTAGGATGCGTCCTCGGAGTAATCCAGACTGCACACGCCCAGTACGCGATAGAGAACGCCCGTGGACACCCTGGCTATGACCGACTCTCCCAATGCTGGAAGACTTACGCCCAGCGCCTTGGCCACGAAGCCACCCGCAAGCATACCGTTCGGGGTAAGAAAGCATCGCAGGAGTTCCCTGTCCTGGTATGTAAGAACCAGGCCGCGCTCGTCCTGAGCCAGCGTCAGGCGCAGGTGAGCGCGCGGCGTCTCGATCAGTTCGTCCGCGTAGTCGGTTACGTATGAATGTGTGTCTCGCAAAACACCTACCTCCGCTCCATTCAGCATTTCAATCAGCGCGCAATGCCCGCGAACGCCGCTGCCTTCTCAGTAATCGCGTAAAAGCTGACGAGTTCTCTACCGGAACTCTCATTCAGGCCATCAACCAGATTATCCAATATAGCAAGCGCAAGCCATGCGACGATGAAGAAGAGCGATAAGACGGTTAGCCCGACATCGAGAAGCGCCCAGCCAATCCAGATGAAGTAGTAAGCGAGCGGAGTGATTCCAAGAAGCGTCGCTCCCGGAATCCCAAAGCTCAGAGAAGCTCCCACTACCACCGCGAACATCAACAGAATCACGCCGGTTGACAACAGCCTGATTCCAAAGTTTCGCTCCACGGACAGATTCTCAGGAAGTTCAACCCCAGCCTTCCGAATGATGCGCTCTCCGTATTGGGACTGCCGCCTCAGAGCCAGCAGTCCCAGACTCAAGACAATCTCCTTCGATGCCCACAGCGCTATGTACAGCATAAGCGACGTCACCGCCCATTCTTCCAGCGGGTGGCCCGACGCCCATAGCAACAGCAGCCACACGGTACCATATACTATCGCCAGTTTGATCTCTGCGACTATGAGCGAGAAATGTTTCTTACTCAGCATGACCTTCACCTTCGTTCCGCGTTTCCTGGGCTTCGCTGAGAAGATTACGCATATCCGCGAATGTAAGAGGGTGTTTCCAAAGCCTTCGAATTGACCTATACTACTCGCATTATGCGCAAACCCTATCCCAGCGACCTCACCGACGAACAGTGGGATATTCTCGCTCCCCTGCTCCCACCAGCCAAACCTGGAGGACGCCCTCGCGCAGTAGACCTTCGGGAGGTGGTCAACGGCATCCTGTACGCGCTTCGGAGCGGATGCGCCTGGCGTATGCTCCCCAACGACCTTCCTCCCTGGCAAACAGTGTACAAATACTTTCGGAAGTGGACAACGGACGGAACGTGGAAACGGGTCAATGGGACTCTGCGCTCCGCCGTTCGAGAGGCGGAGGGCAGGAATCCGACGCCCAGCGCGGCAATCATAGACAGCCAGTCAGTGAAGACTACTGAAAAAGGGGGCCTCGCGGCTATGACGGGGGCAAGAAGATCAAAGGTAGAAAGCGACACATCATAGTGGATGCCATGGGGTTGTTGTTGGACGTGGTGGTGCATCCCGCCGATATTCAGGACCGGGACGGAGCGAAGTTGGTTATCTCTAAATTGAAAGGACGCTTTCGGCGTATGCGTTTGATCTGGGCTGACGCGGGCTATGGGGGAAAACTGATCGAGTGGGTGCGGGAGTTGACAGGATGGACGCTTGAAATCGTGAGGCGTCCCCGGGACAGTCACCAGTTCAAAGCGCTGCCGCGCAGATGGGTGGTTGAGCGAACATTCGCGTGGCTGGGAAGGTGTCGCAGGTTGAGCAAGGACTACGAGGCGCTGCCTGAAACAACCGAGGCCTGGGTCAACATAGCCATGACTCATCTCATGCTCCGACGATTGAATCCTTCATGACATATCCTCTGGAAACATCCTCTAAGATAAGCTACCAGAACGGTGCTACTTAGGGTTCCTGCCATTGCTATCAAAAATACGTACATGAGGGTAACCTGTGAGAAGATGTTCCGAACAAATGTGGACGCATCCAGTATCCCCAATGCCCATTTTATCAGCCAATCGAACGCTATACCAATCAGCGGGAAGCAACTGAATACTAACGTGAGAATAGCGGATCGGGCGACCAGCCTAATGCAAAATCGCAAAAATTCAATCGTAGAAAGCCAATTCATATACACATTCCAATAGTGTTTCTCACCCTCATTGTAACCCATAATCCCCACCCACTTGCGCCCCAGCCGCGTCTGTCACTAAAATACTCTCACTCGGAGATGAAAAGGAGCCGCATCCAATGACCACGATTTTTCAAGAGCTCGGTGTTCGTCCGGTATTAAATGCGCAGGGCAACCGCACCCTGCTTGGAGGAGGAACGCCGTCGCCCGAAGTGCGGGAGATGATGAACGCCGCCGAGGAATACTACGTGAATCTAAGCGAGCTGATGGATGCGGTCGGCGGACGCATATCGGATATGCTGGATGTGGAGGCCGCACTCGTTACATCCGGCTGTTCGGCGGCGCTTGCATACGCCGCCGCGGCCTGCATGACAGGGAACGACGACGAGAAGATAGAACGCATTCCCGACACATCCGGTATGCCTAACGAAATCATCATCCAGCGACAGCTTCGCGTGAAGTACGACCGCTGCATGACGATACCCGGGGGCAGGCTGGTGGAAATCGGGGACGACGACCGTACGACGGCGGACCAGCTTAGCGAAGCGATAGGTCCGAATACGGCGGCGATACACTACTTCGCGCCGGGAACGCAGCATCCCGGCGCGCTGCCCCTGGAAGAGGTCATAGAGATAGGTCATTCGCGCAGTGTACCCATCATCGTGGACGCCGCCGGTCAGGTCTATCCCACCGACCTGCTCAGCCGCTACGTGAAGATGGGAGCGGACCTGGTCGCCTACGGCGCGAAGTATTTCGGGGCGGTCAACTCCAGCGGCGTCCTCACAGGACGCAAGGAAATGGTTGACATCGCCCGCGCGCACAGTTTCATCGGCTTCGAGTCTTCACCGATACGCTCGTTTGGTCGTCCGATGAAGGTGGACCGACAGGAAGTGATAGCGGTTTACGGCGCGCTGAGAGAGTGGCTCACGATGAACCACGAGGACAGGATAGCCGGATACGAAGCCAGGGTCACCGCGCTCAGGCCGTCTTTGTTCGGCATAGACGGCATTACCCTGGAGGACTTCACTCCCGACGGCCCGCTGGAGGGGCTGACCGTCATCTCCGATCCCAGCGTAACCGGCATGACCGGCGCCGAGATTGTCGAGGCGCTCAGAGACGGTAATCCCAGCATCTGGGTCAGGGAGAGCGAACTCGGAGACAGGTTCGCTATCCGCATGATGACCCTGAAAGACGGCGGGGAACAGGTAATCGCCGACAGACTGCGCGAGATACTGGAGTAGATGTCAACCAATGATAGCGATAGAACTGATACGCCAGAATCCTGAGGCCGTAAAGGAGGCTATGAAGAAGAGGGACGCTGATGTCCCTATTGACCGCATACTAACTCTTGACCAGACTCGACGCTCGATAATCTCCGAGACCGATGCGCTTCGCGCGAGACGCAACGAGGTCAGCCGTGAGATGGGTCGCTCGAAAGAGCGTCCACAGGAGTTTATAGAGGAGATGCGCAGCGTCGGCGGGCGAATCAGGAAGCTCGAAGAGCAACTAAGGGATACCGACGATGAGCTAGACACACTCATGCTCAGGGCACCGAACATCCCGGATGAGTCAGCGCCCGTCGGTCCAGACGAGTCAGCGAACATAGAGGTAAAGAGGGTCGGCGAACTGCCGTCCTTCGACTTCGAGCCGAAAGCGCACTGGGACATCGCCGAGGACCTGGGAATCGTGGACTTCGAGCGCGGCGTTCGTCTCGCCGGGTCGCGCTTCTTCGTACTCAGGGGCCTTGGGGCCAAGCTCCAGCGCGCGCTGATTTCGTTCATGATAGATATGCACGTTGAACGGCACGGGTACACCGAGGTGTATCTGCCCTATATGGTCAACCGCGACACCGTTCGCGCCAGCGGACACCTGCCCGGCTTCAGCGAGGAGATGTACCACGACGAGGAAGACGACCTCTGGATGCTTCCCACGGCGGAGGCCGCCATCACAAGCCTGCACAGGGACGAGATTCTCTCGGCGGAAGACCTGCCGCTCTACTACGTCGCGCACACACCCTGCTGGAGACGAGAGAAGGCGTCCGCCGGACGAGATACACGGGGCATAATGCGCGTTCACCAGTTCGACAAGGTGGAGATGTACAAGTTCGTCGCGCCGGAAGATTCCGCGCGTGAACTGGAGTCGCTGGTCGTCGCCGCAGAGGACGTGGTGAAAGCGCTCGAGATCCCGTACAGGGTATTGGAGCTTGCCACCGGAGACATGGCCACGCCCGCGGTCAAGGCGTTCGACGTGGAGATGTGGGCGCCGGGCACGGACAGGTGGCTCGAGGTGAGCTCATGCTCCAACTGCACCGACTTCCAGGCTCGTCGTGGAAGGGTGCGATACAGGACGGAGAAAGGAGCCAGGCCCAGGTTCGTCCACACACTAAACGGGTCGGGGCTTGCGCTTCCCAGGGTCATAATCTCGATACTGGAGAACTACCAACAGGAAGACGGCAGCGTGGTCATTCCCGAAGCCCTCCGTCCCTACACCGGCTTCGACCGAATAGGATGAATGTAGGGTAGGGCAAGATGGCGGAAGTGTACGACCCGTTAAGCTATGACAATTTGGCGCGAAGCGTCGTCAGCGCACTGCTGAGCGCAGAGAGGGAGCCTCTGCCTCCCGCACAGTTCGAGGGGTCAGGGGTTTATGCGATCTACTATACGGGTTCCCTGGATTACGCCTCCGAAGAATCGCTTGCAGAGACGCCGATTTATGTGGGCCAATCTGTACCTCCGGGCGCAAGGAGAGGCAGAGACAACATCGGCCAGACAACTAACAGGTCTCTTTACCAACGATTGCGCCAGCACGCCAGCTCAATTGAACAGGCAACCAATCTGGCGCTCTCGAATGCGGAGTGTAGATATCTGGTGGTCATGCCAGTCTGGATCACTCTGGCCGAGCAGTTTTTGCTTAGCCACTTCAATCCGCTCTGGAATACGGTTCTGGACGGATTCGGGAATCATAATCCGGGCAGAGGGCAATCAAACAGCGCTCGCCCCCGATGGGACATCGTGCATCCTGGACGTCCGTGGGCAGACAATCTGCGCGCTGACGAGAATAGAGAGGACATTCTCGCAGAGATACTGAATCTTTGACGCGGACATTTACAGAGACTGCAATTCGACCGCCGTTTCATAAAGGCGTGTGGACTTTGATACTGTTCCTACCCTGACTGACGAATTCACTACGCTGTTGCCAGTTCGTTTTCTCCGAACTTCGTGCATACCTAATATCTTAAATCCCTCTGTCTCCGCGATTTCGGCGAACAGACGATCAGTCTGGAACTCCATCCCTTGGATGATGTTATTGCCAATGACCGCCACTACTGTTCCACCAGGTCGCATAAGCGGTTTTGTTGCCTGACAAAACCGCTGGCAGTCGTTGAAGTATGATGCCGCATAGTTGGCCCACCCGGGGCCACCATAGGCGCCTCTGTCAGCGTAGCGACTTCTTAGCTCTTGTATTTGCTCGGCCAGGTGTGGCAATTGGGGCCGAAGGGATATTTCAGGACCCGTTCGGACAGTTTGCCAAAACTGTCCGAAACTCCTGCGTTCAATGGTTTTGAGATCCGACGTTTGACTGACCATCCCCAACCAGAATAACTGTGGGCGGGTATTGCGAATGTAGTGATAGTTATTCAGATATGGAGGCGACGTAATGACAATATCTATACTTTGTGGAGTTATGCAGCCTGTATTTTCCATGTACGACAACGGATACACCTTTGCGGTAGGCGTGGGATGAAGCTGCGCCATGTCATTCTGAAAGGCAACGATGTCATCATACATATCCCATAGCTTACGCTTCACGATTCCGTGAACATCCGCTTGTTCAATATTGGGTTTTCCGGCAGCTGCGCGCGTACCAAGACTTGGCTCATAAGAGTAGTTGGAGAAACTGACCATGACAGATCCCAGCGCAAGCTGGAACAGTTCCCTCACCCAGCCAACGGTCTCTTCCACTATGAAGTCCATGCACGCCAATACTTGAGTCTCAACATCGGGGCTGAAAAAGGGAACTCGACTCTTGAATGCAGGAGGAGGAACGGAGGTTGGGGGGACATTCAGCCACAGTTTGTCGTCCCCAAAATCGTCAAAACATTCGATGGCCGTCTCCAGTAGGTCAACATCGTAGCTCATAGCCCCAACTTTGGCGCGGCAAGCCAAGGCTGCATAAGGGTTGATCTCAAACCCAATGGCATCGTTACCGCCCTCAAGGGCGGCAATAAGCGTCGTTCCAACGCCGGCGAAGGGATCAAGAACTTTTAACGCGCGACCATTGCGCTTTACGCTGTCCAGTACCCCCGTTACAAATGAACTGGAATATCCAGCAATCCAAGGCGCCCAGCGATGCAACCGCCGATTTCGATTCTCCGAGAAGGCCGTATCGCCGAAACCCGCGAACCGCATTTCAGATTGCATTAACGGCTCTGCAATTTTGGATTCTTTATCACCAAGCCTGGCGGATCCGTCTGAACTATACTCTCCGCTCAACCACGACTCCAGCGAGGCTCGAAGAAAACGCCACTCACGACCAACCTTCTGCGCCGGAATATGTCCATTACGAGCTAATTCACCTAATGTCTTTTGGCTAACTCGAACCAAGTGAGCAGCTTCGGCAAGTGTGAGAATCTCATAATCCGCCATATATACCTCTAAATTATTCTGCTTTACCTTAAATTACTTTACGCACATACGGTATCACGAGACACACGGCAGAGTGAATGCATCTGGAGACGGTGAAATGCAGAGACTGAGTTTAATTCAACCAAACGTTTAAGCTGACTCAGAGAGAACAGGCTTCATACATTCAGGAGACGGTCACGCGCCGGACACGATTAAGTTCTGGCGTCAGGCATAACTGATTGCAGGGAGTTTCGTAGGTTTCAAACGCCGTACGCTCAGCCGCCCGCTTCAACAGGGTAGCTGTGATCTTCTCTGAGAACACGCTTGAGGACTTTACCCAGCGGGTTTCGGGGCAGTTCGGATAGAACGACCACCGACTCCGGCTTCTTGAAACTGGACATGCGTTGGCGGCAGAACTCGATTACGTCCGACTCGTCCACGTCGCAGCCGGGCCTGGCCACAACCAGCGCCCTCACACGCTCGCCCCAGTCGAGGTCGGGCACTCCTATTATGGCCGCCTCGTCTATGTCGGGGTGGGAGTGGAGCACCTGCTCCACCTCTTCGGGCGAGATCATCTCGCCGCCGCGCTTGATGAAGTCCTTGGCGCGACCGGCGAGGAAAATGTAGCCGTCCTCGTCCATGTAGCCCAGGTCGCCCGTGAACAGCCAGCCGTCGCGGATGGTCTCCGCAGTCGCCGACTCCTGCCCCCAATAGCCCTTCATCAGCCTGTCGCCTCTGGCGACAATCTCTCCTGTCTCGCCGTCGCTTACGTCCTCCCCGTTCTCGTAAACGATGCGGACCTCAACATCAGCGAGCGGCTTTCCGATGGACGCAAGACGCTTCAGCTTCAGCTCCACCTCGTCGGGGGTACCGTCCAAGACGTGGTCCTCCGGCGGCAGCATTGTTATCGTGGCGGCCGTCTCAGTCTGTCCAAATGCGTTGATGAACTGCGCGTTGGGGAACTCCATTATCGCCCGTCTGATTACCTCAACGGGCATCGGCGCGGCGCCGTATGTAATTACCCGAAGACTGCTCATGTCATACTTATGAAAATTCTCGTGGTCCATCAGCATCTTGAGCATTGTCGGGACCACCATCGCGCGGTCAGCTCGCTCGTTTTCCACCAGTCGCATCCACTCACTAGGCTCGAACTGCCTCTGTATAATCAGGCTTCGACCGCCGTATATCGCGCTCATCATCGCCTGCATACCCGCTATGTGATACAGCGGCACGGTCAGGATGTTCGACTCCTCCACTTCAGGGTCGGCGGGCGAAACGTTGCTCAGGATATACGACGAGAAACTGTTGTGACTGAGCATGACCCCCTTTGGGAATCCGGTCGTTCCAGCCGTGAACATCAGCACCGACAGATCGTCGTCGTCCGACAGCGGCCACAGGTCTTCTTCCTCGGTTCCCTCTATCATGTTCGAATACGACAGCCAGCCCTCTCTCGGCTTGTCCATGGCTATCAGGTGTTCCACGCTCTCCAACTGGCTCGAAATGGACTCGACCATATCCATGTATCGCTCTCCCGCCAGAAGCGCTTTCGGGCCGGAGTCGTTGACCATGTACGCGACCTCATCAGCGCGGGCGCGGAAGTTGAGAGGCGCGAAAACCGCGTCCAGTTTCGCGGCGGCGAAATATGTCTCGATAACCGAGTCCGTATTAACCTGCAGAACCGCAATCCTGTCCCCGGCGGACACCCCAATGGCCCCGAGCGCGGAGGCCAGCCGATTGACCCGGCTCTGAAGCTCCTCGAAAGTGGTGCGCTTTCCCTCGAATACCATCGCAGTCCTGTCCGGGACGATGGCTGCGGAAATCATTAGGAACTCGGACGTATTCATTGCGCTTCTGTCTCTCCCTGCCAGTCTGAACAGCCGCGCCGAGAGGCTTGTCGGGGACTGTCGCATATCACGGATTTACTCTGTGTCAAAGCGAAAATAACATACCACCAAACTATTGATGAATGCCACTTTGCATTGCGCCGACCGTGGGAAGAAACGCCCCTGGCCACTCCAATCAGAGACGGCAGTCTTTTCCCTGGTCATTCTAATTCACAGTGGAGACAGAGCATAGGGAAGGCGGCATTCCGGTTTGACGCGAAAAGCGAGAAACTTTGGAGACTCCATGTTGGAGACTCCATGTTATTGTACAGGGGTGAACAATACACAGGAGAAGAGTCCATGACAGCCATCGTCCCTACCGACCACAACGTAGAAGTCAACGGCCTGAACATCCATTACCTGGACTGGGGAGGGCCGTCGAATCGAAACCTGCTGCTCACTCATGGGCAGGGTGGGAACGCGCACAACTGGGACCACATAGCGCGCGCGCTGCGCGAGGAGTTCCGCGTTATCTCGGTGGACCAGCGCGGGCACGGTGATTCTTCTCATACGTGGGAGGGCTACGGAGTGGCGGACTTCGGGCGGGACCTCGCGGTATTCGTAGAAAAAATCGGGATTGCGCCCTGCGACTATGTGGGCGCGTCTCTGGGAGCGCGGAACGGGATCGCTTACGCGGGAGACCACTCCGACCACCTCAAGCACTTCGTGTGCCTGGACTACGGCCCTGAGATGAGCGCCGCGTCGGCGCGGAACCAGATATCAGGCATGAACAGGCGCCTCCTTGGATACCGCAGCATTGAGGAGTACGTGGAAATCCAGCTTCAGGGCAATCCGAGGCCGGGGGCGGACTACTATCGCAACCAGGCCGAGCACGGCCTGCGTCTCAATTACGCGGGGAAGTACGTCGCCAAGTCCGACCCGGATATGTTCTGGATAAACGGCAGTTTCGGCGTGAGAGAAGTCCCCTACCTGTGGGAGCAGTGGGGCAAGATCACCTGCCCGATAATGGAGATGAAGGGCGGCGAGAGCGACTTCCTCTCCGGCGAAATCAAGGCTCGGATGATGGAGGCGCAACCCTCGATGACCTGGGTGGACGTCCCGGACTCCGGCCACGGCATCACCGGCGACAACCCGGACTTCCTGATAAGGGAGCTGCGCGAGTTCTTCGTGGACTGAGGGTTACCTAACGAGTTACTGCTCACGCAGAATAAGAGGACGAGATGGTGAATGACAGCGTTCATGCCCGGATATCTGCGCTGGTGCAGAAGTATAGAGAGATTACTGCCACCGAACTAGGGCAGTACAACGAAGAAAACACTAAGAATGTTTTCATTCAACCTCTGTTCGAGGCGTTGGGTTGGGATTTTCACGACATAAGCGAAGTTACAGCAGAACACCCCACAGGCCGGGGAAGGCGCGTTGACTACGCATTTCGTGTGAATGGCGTGTCACGCTTCTATCTGGAAGCAAAACCACTGAGAGATGACCTGCACGCTCATCCTGAATGGCTGAGACAAGCCGTGAGCTACGCCTATAACAAAGGCATTCCGTGGGTCGTGTTGACAAACTTCAAATCGCTGTGGATTTTGCCAGGAGATGCTGGCGACCCCAGCCAACGCGGGTTTCCGAGGCTCGACACTGATAGCTTTGAGTCGGACGAACGGCTTGGATGGCTTTCCAGAGAAAGTGTGGCTTCCGGGGCTCTGGAGGCGGAAGCCGCTAAGTTCAATCTCGTACCTTCCCGCATATCCATTGAGCAGCAACTATACGATCAACTTCGACAGTGGCGAGAGAAGCTGTTCAATGACATACATACGTACAACCCCAGCATACCTCTTTCTACCGTTGACGAGGTAATTCAGAAGCTGTTCAACAGATTGGTCTTCATACGCACTTGCGAAGATAGAAGGATCGAGGATAGACGCCTTCTATCGCTTGCCCGCCAGTCTCAAGATAATCAACTAAAGCGTGGCTTGCTGGCAGAACTGCGAGATGTGTTCGCGGATTATGACAAAGAGTACGATAGCGATCTGTTCGCCACGCACCTACTGGACAGTCCGCCCAGCCAGATCCAGATGGACCCTGAGACACTTCAGGGGGTCATTTTGGGTCTGTACGAAGTGCCGGGCGGCTTGGCTGAGTACAATTTCGCAGAGATTGATGCTGATATCCTCGGCGCGGTGTATGAGCAATATCTCGGTCATATTGCCCAGACTGCCGTTAGGAGGAGTCGTCAGGATTCGCAGATACGCCTGGATCTGGGTATGGCTGAAGACATCAGCATCGAGTTGGCCGCTCCTTAGCCCGGATCCACCGAAGGGATGGATGAGTCGTCGTGCAAAAGGGGTGAGAAAGCGCTCCATTGAATCTGGGATAATGGGTTTGAAGACAAGAACCAACCCCAGAGCAGGAGCACTTAATAGATGTTACCACCTGAGCGTCCCGACCGCATCCGAATCGCCTTCGACGATCCCCGGCTGGTGGCCAATGCCGGGCTGCTCGTGCCGGCCACTCTCGCTCAGCGCCTGGGACTGAGTGAACTGGTGGACAGCAACGTTGACCTGGGCGATGCGCCGGGACGGGCGAACCCGGGAGACAAGACGCTGACCCTGGTTGCCTCGGCGCTGGCCGGTGGGGACTGCATCGATGACGCCGACGCGCTGCGTGCCGGTGGGACCGGGCGGGTGTTGGGCTGTACAGTGAAGGCGCCATCCACCCTGGGGACCTTCCTGCGCAGCTTCAGGTGGGGACATGTGCGGCAGTTGGACCGGGTGAGCCGGGAGTTGCTGGCGCGGGCCTGGGCCGCTGGCGCGGGTCCCGGCGATGAGCCGTTGACCATCGACCTGGACTCCACCATCTGCGAGACCTACGGACTGGGCAAGGAGGGCGCCCGCCGCCACAACTACACCGGCCAGAGAGGCTATCACCCGCTTGTGGCCGTCGCCGCAGGAACCGGCGACGTGCTGATGGCCCGGTTGCGACAGGGTCGAGCCAACACCGCCCGGGGCGCAGCCCACTTCCTGCGTGAGACGGTGAGCCGGGTGCGCTGCGCCGGGGCCACAGGACAACTCACCGTACGCGCCGACAGTGGCTTCTACACCCATGACATCGTCTCCGTATGCCGAAAGACAGGTGTCCGCTTCTCCATCACCGTCCGTCAGCACACCCGACTGCGCAATCTCATAGAGGCCATACCTGAGGAGGACTGGACTCCCATACCCTACTGGATGGACGGCGCAGCCGACGTGGCTGAGACCACCTACACCCCTTTTCGGAACGAGCCCGATGCCGCACCGGTGCGTCTCATCGTCCGCAGGGTGAAGCCCACGCCCGGTTCACAACTGGCCCTCTTCGTCGACTACAGCTATCACGCCTTCATCACCGACCGACAGGGCGACACCCTCCAACTGGAGGCCGACCATCGCCGCCACGCCGAGATCGAGAACGCCATCCGAGACCTCAAGTACGGTGTCGGGCTGAACCATCTGCCCTCGGGGCGCTTTGCAGCCAACGCCGCCTGGATGGCCATACAGGTAATGGCTCACAACCTGGCTCGCTGGATCGGACGCATCGGTCTGCGCGAGCCGGTGGCGACCACCAAGACCCTGCGCAGACGCTTGTTCTCCCTCGCCGGACGGCTCACCCACTCGGCCCGCCGCCTTACTTTGCATCTCCCGCAGCGCTGGCCCTGGGAAACACAGTTCGGTCGCGCACTGACCAGACTGCGAGCCATTCCTCTGCCGGCCTGACGGCAGTGTCTACTACTGACCACCGTACACACCACAGCCTGTCTTGTCCGTAAGATCGCTCCGGACCGGACCGCGGGTGTCCACTGTTGCCCGCAGATTCGTCAAACTCGCCCCAAATCGCCACTGTGGGCCTCCATTGGCGTCCAAAATCACGACCGCGGACCTTCAGAACGACCCAGGCGCTGACATCATAACCGCACCGCCACTTTGACACGTCCCTCACCCACGCCCCGGCGGCGATACTAACCCTCTTCGGTGGATTCGGGCTTAGCTGGACTTTGTACAAAAGCTAGACAGGATATGAGAGCGGGGTAAGATAGCCGAGCAAACTATCACGAAAGGTCCGCTATGCTCACCCTGCCCGAAGCCATTATACCCATACTCCAGCCCTTCTCAACGCTGTTTCAACGCAGAACCTGGATGAAGGTTCAGGTATTGCTGGTCGGAGTCATTCTAGCTCCGCGAAAGCGCACCATCACATCCGCTCTTCGCGTCATGGGCCTCGACGACGATGACGGCTTCGCAAAGTACCACCACGTTCTCAATCGCGCCGCATGGTCGTCCCTGCGGCTGAGCCGAGTTCTGCTGACGCTTCTGATTCAGCATCTTGCCCAAGGGGACGGTCCACTGGTATTCGGGATAGACGAAACAATTGAGCGGCGGCGGGGCAGTCGCATCAGGGCAAAGGGCATCTACCGAGACGCTGCGCGCTCCAGCGACAGCCATCTGGTCAAGGCCTCGGGCCTGCGTTGGATAAGCCTGATGTGGCTGATCACCATACCCTGGGCGCATCGGACATGGGCATTGCCTGTACTGACGGCTCTGGCTCCTTCCGAACGCTACAACCGGAAGATGGGACGGACTCACAAGAAAATCACCGACTGGGCGCGCCAGATGATACTCCAACTCCGGCGTTGGCTTCCAGACCGTCCCATCGTCATGGTGGCTGACAGCGGCTGCGCCGCACTCGACCCGCTCCACTTCTGCCAGTCTATGTCCCAACCCGTTGCCTTCATCACCAGGCTGAGGCTCGACGCCGCGCTCTACGAACCCGCTCCAAGACGACTGCCCGGTCAAATGGGACGCCCGCGTCTCAAGGGCCAGCGCCTGCCCACGCTCAGGGAACTCCTCGACCGCCCCGATACACGCTGGAGCCGGACATCGGTCGCATGGTACGACAACGATACCCGGGCGGTGGAACTCAGCTCTCACACCGCGCTCTGGTATCACAGCGGCAAGCCGCCTGTGCCCATTCGCTGGGTTCTCATTCGAGACCCACTCAGGCAGTTCCACTCCCAGTCCCTGCTGTGCACAGATCTTTCAGTATCCCCTACGCAGATCGTCGAATGGTTCACGCTGCGCTGGCAGCTCGAGGTGACCTTCCAGGAGGTACGCGCTCACCTTGGAGTGGGTACGCAGCGTCAATGGTCGGACCTTGCCATAGCCCGTACCACGCCCGCGCTGCTGGCGCTGTTCTCCTGGATAACTCTCGCAGCCGAACTGCTAAGGCGAGAAGGTTCAGTTCCAACGCGTTCAGCCGCATGGTACGCCAAGTCTGAACCCACGTTCAGCGACGCAATCGCATTGGCGCGTCATCATATGTGGAGAGCGTCTGAGACTTTTTGTGTGTCTGAGCGCAAACCCGACATCGTTAAAGTCCCCGCGCTTCTGTTCAACCGACTCATAGAATCCCTGACTTACGCCGCCTGAATGTACAAAGTCGAGCTAAGTAACTATCTCAAAACTCTTCGCTCAAGCGGATGGCAGGAGGACACAATCTCCCTCTCCCTTGAGGGCTGAGAGGGGTAGGTAAATGTCCAGTCAGCTATGAATTTCAATAACAGACCCCCTCTCCCTTGAGGGAGAGGGCTGGGGTGAGGGTGATTACCGCCACCGATTCAAGTCAGTACGAAATGTTGCGCGACTCTCCGCTCGCTATGTTACAATATGCCTGTTGCAGAACAAAAGTACCTAAATTATATAACGTGGAGTTTATCAATGGAGACAAAAATGTCCGACACTTTTTTTCTGCAGGTCAATTCCAGGCGAATTCATAGCTAAATCCGCCGATTTTCAGGTCAATACCCACCTGAAACGTCACCTGAAGCCCACCAGGGGTCCACCTGAGGTCACATAAGTCAGAATATATATAACCCAGCCGATTTTCCACACACCTATCGACTTTGGAAAGACCCTGTGAACGACAACAACCTGTATAAACTTAGTCGGCGTTCCTTGCGGCGCGAAAATCCCCTCTCCCTCGACGGGCTAGGGCTAGGGTGATTACTGCCACCGACCAAACTGATACAGCGCCACCCCCAAATTCAAAATTGATAACTGACAAGGAGTCTTCCCGAATGAAAGCAGCCCGGATTAGCGCTCCCAAGACATGGGAGGTAATGGACGTCGAAACGCCCACCATCCAGGACGGCCAGTGTCTCATCAAACTGGAAACATGGTCGGTGTGCGGCAGCGACATCAGGCACGGCTACGGTCCCGTGCATCCCGAAGAAGAATACCCCATGCGAACCGGCGCCCCCTGCCACGAGTGCGCCGGCGCCATAGTCGAAAGCCGAACCGACGAGTTCCGGGTCGGCCAGCGCGTCATAGTCCTCCCCGGCAGGGAAGGCGCCGGCGGACTCGTCGAATACCTCCCCGGAACCCCCGACCGCATGGCGCTGCTCCCCGACGAGGGCGACATCGGCGAATGGGTAATGTGCCAGCCCTCCGGCGCCGTCCTCTACTCCTGCCAGAAGATGGGCGCGATTCTGGGCAGGAGCGTCGTCGTGTTCGGGCAGGGCAGCATCGGCCTGTCTTTCACCGCCATCACCGCCCGCGCCGGAGCCCGCAAGGTGATCGCCGTTGACCCCGAGGACAACAGGCTTGAGTTCGCCAAATGCTTCGGCGCGACCCACACCATCAATCCCACCAAAGAGAATCTCGACGAGGCCATAGCTGAACTCACCGGAGGAGAGGGCGCGGAGATTACGGTCGAGGCCGCCGGATACCCCGACTCGCTCAACAACGCCTTCAAGCACGTCAGCTCCGACGACGGCAGGGTGATAATCTTCGGCATCCAGGAAGGCGGCGGCGGCACAATTCCTCTCGTCTTCCGCGGTATGTCCAAAGAGGGCATCACCGTCGTCCCGACACAGGGTGCGGCAAGCGCGGACGCCATCAACCACATCCGGACCATGGTCGAGTTGAAACAGCGCGGCTAGTGGGACCCCGGCGAAATGGTCACCCACCGCATGAACTTCGACGACGTAAAAGCCGCCTACGATATGTACGAAAACATCGAGGACAACGTAGTAAAAGTCATAATGACCATGTAACACGCTCACCTTGCGCGTCAGCGGGGTCTTTTCGGATTGTCCGGCCTAAGTCCGACATCCAAAGATCCCACCCCTCACGCTGCGAAAAAGGTTTGCGATCCTCACAAACCTGTGGCAAAAACGTGATACACTGAAAACTAAGAACTAGGAACTAAAACATGGTCGCCAAACCCACAATTTCAGCCATAGACTCAGTCACGGAACGTGTCCGGGAACTCTTCGAACAGAAGAGTAGAGCCGTCGTGGATATGGATGTTCTGGGTAGCGAGATGATGCCCATAGATATGATGCAAGACAAACCCATGCAGCAGGCCATCTTCATCCTCGAAGACCATTACAGAAATCGTCCCAGGGTTTACATAGGCGCCGAAACTCCTGTCCGGTTCAATCCCGCGGACCTCCGCAACGCGGTCGTGCCGGACGTCATATTCGCCGAGGACGTGGACTCGGAACCTATCAGAACGCTCCCCCACCTTTCATACATCATTTGGGAAATTGGAAAGCCGCCCGACTTCGCCCTGGAGTTGGCGTCTCCGTCCACCTATGAAAACGATGTTCTTGAAAAGCCCGGTGTATGCGAGAGAATAGGTATCCCCGAATACTGGATGTTCGACCCCACGGGAGGCGATTTCTACGGCCAGACTCTCACCGGACGCAGCCTCGTGAACGGCTCTTATGAGATGGTGGATCTGTTCGAAAACCAAGATGGCCTCGTGAGCGGATACAGCGAAGCGCTGGGATTAAACCTGTGCTGCGCGAACAGGGACCAGCGCGCCGGGATTCTGAGCAGCCAGCCGAACGTAGTCTTTCAGCAGGACGACTACAACCCCGTCCAACTGATGTTCCAGGACCCCGCAACCGGACTCTATCTCCTCAACGCCGAGGGCAGACGCGAGTCGGAGCGCGAGGCGCAGGAAGCCCGACAGCGCGCCGAGTCCCGCGCCCTTGATGCCGAAGAGGAGCGTGAGGCCGCCGAGTCCCGCGCCCTTGATGCCGAAGCCGAACTCGCCAGGCTCAGAGATCAGATCAGACGCCTCGAGCAAGGCTGACGCAACCCCTCTGACCCTACTACCCTAATTAGTCCCCGCGCCGCTCAAAACCGGCGCAACCCGTATCACCCATCCCCCTTGAAGGCCGAATTGATCGGGGCTGTATGCTGTATAATCACAACATCCCCGCCGAGGTTTTCACTATGGACGCTCCCGACACCCTCCCCATGCTGGAGCGCAAGCCGCTCCTCATCCTTATAGACGGCCACGCCCTCGTTCACCGCGCCTGGCACGCCATACGCCAACCGCTCAACCTGCGCTCCACCGGCGAGGACGTTCGCGCCATCTACGGCTTTCTGAACATATTCCTCAAGACGCTGAGCGACTGGAAGCCCACCCACATAGCCGTAACCTTCGATGTCTCCGCCCCCACCTTCAGACACGAGCGCTTCGCCGAGTACAAGGCCCACAGGCCGCCCACGCCCCCCGAACTCAGGCCGCAGTTCGACCATATCAAAAATCTCATACGCGCCTTCAACGTGCCTATATTCGAGCAGGCCGGATACGAGGCCGATGATCTTCTCGGTACGCTGTGTAGACAGGCCGGGGAGCGGGAAGTCGAGACAATCGTTCTGACCGGCGACACCGATACTCTCCAGCTTGTATCCCCCTGGGTCAAGGTTTTTCTAAGCCACGCCGTGGGCAACAGGACGCTCTACGACATAACCGCCGTCAGGGAACGCTACGGCGGCCTCGGTCCCGAGGTCGTAGCCGACATCAAGGCGCTCGAAGGAGACAAGTCCGACAACATACCGGGCGTTCCCAGAGTAGGGCGCAAGACCGCTATCAAGCTGCTTCTGGACTACGGCTCCATACAGGGAATCTACGATCATCTGGACGAGGTGAAGCCTCCCAGCGTCAAGAAGAGTCTCACCGAGAACAGGGACACCGCTTTCGAGGCGCAGTTCCTGACCACTATCAAGCTCGATGCCGACGTTACGCTCGATATCGAACAGTGCAGATTCGGAGACTACGCTCGCTCCGAAGTAATAGACCTGCTGAACGAGCTCGAATTTCGCAGCATGATTGACAGAATCCCGCATACTCCGACTGGGCCGGAGTCTGAGCAGGGAGCCTTCGCCCTGGACGACGATGCGCCGTCCACCAACTACATCACGGTGGACACCGACGATAAACTGGACGCCCTTATCAAAGCCATAGACACGCCGGCCGGTTTCTCATTCGATACCGAGACTACTTCCAAAGACCCGATGCTCGCGCGGCTTGTCGGACTGTCTTTCTCCACCGAGCCTTACAGTGGCTGGTACGTTCCCGTCGGCCATGCCGAAGGCAGGCAGCTTTCGATGGCCGGGGTACTGGACAGGCTGGAGCCGGTACTCACCAATCCCGATGTGCCGAAGACCGCGCACAACGCCAACTACGACATGATGGTGCTGGAGAACCACGGCATTCGAGTAGAGGGACTCGCGTTCGACACGATGCTCGCCGCCCATGTGTCGGGCGAAAGCCAGGTCGGGTTGAATGACCTCGCTCTCAAGTTCTTCGGCGAGACCATGACCCCCATCACCGACCTGATCGGACGAGGGCGCAAGCAGGTGACCATGGCCGAAGTAGAGATCGCCAAGGCCGCCGACTACGCCGCCGCGGACACCGATTTAACCGAACGCCT
Source organism: Dehalococcoidia bacterium (assembly GCA_965261525.1). Lineage (GTDB taxonomy): Bacteria > Chloroflexota > Dehalococcoidia > Lucifugimonadales > UBA1123 > VXRN01. The sequence goes on along the minus strand of OZ253472.1, from coordinate 4,104,025 downwards.
CAAGCGTGAATTGGAACCGCGGATCAAGAAGATGAATCTCGTGGATACCTTGCGAGAATACGAGATGCCCCTCGTGCCGGTGCTTATACGAATGCAGCGCGACGGCGTCGCCATAGACGTGGATACCCTGAAGCGGATGTCGGACGAGCTCAGCGAGCGACTCGACATGATTCGCAACGATATGTACGAGACCATCGGACATGAGTTCAACCTGAACTCCTCTCAGCAACTTGGCGACGTGCTGTTCAACGAACTGCGCCTGCCCACCAACAACATCAGGCGCACCAAGTCCGGCTATTCCACCAATGCCGCGACCCTGGATGACCTCAAGCACAGGCTGGACTCGGGCGGGATCCCGGACGCCGACCCGCGCTCATACGACGTCATGAACGGGATTCTGGATCACAGGCAGTTGTCCAAGCTCAAGTCAACCTACGTTGACGCCCTCCCCGAAATGGTCAACCCCGACACGGGCAGGATACACACCAAATACAACCAGACCGGCTCCGCGACCGGACGAGTCTCTTCCAACGACCCGAACGTCCAGAACATCCCGGTCAGGACAGAACTCGGTCGCCAGGTTCGCAGGGCCTTCGTGGCTCCCAACGCGCCGGACTCAACCCTGCTCGCCGCCGACTACTCGCAGATCGAACTCCGCGTTCTCGCGCACTACTCCAAAGACCCTTCGCTCCTGGAGGCTTTCGACAAGGGCGAAGACATACACAGCGCGACATCGTCACTTGTCTATGACGTTCCGATAGACCGGGTCACTGCCGATATGCGTCGGTTCGCCAAGATTCTCAACTTCGGGGTGCTGTACGGTCTGACCGCATACGGCATTTCGCGCCAGACCGACCTGAACCCGGAACAGGGCCAGCATTTCATAAATCTCTACTTCGAGCGATACCCCGGGATCCAGGGCTATGTTGATGAGACCATCGAGCGTTGCCGGGCCACCGGATACGTAGAGACCGCGCTCGGTCGCAGACGCTATCTGCCAGACATTAACACTCGCAACTTCCACGTGCGACAGGCCACCGAGCGCGCCGCCATCAATATGCCCATCCAGGGAACCGCCGCCGACATAATCAAGATTGCGATGATACGCATAATGGAGCGCATGACCGAACTCCGCATGAGCTCCAAGATGATACTCCAGGTACACGACGAACTCATCTTCGAGGTCCCCGGAGACGAACTCGACCGGATGACCGCCATCGTGGAAGAGCTAATGCCTACTTCTCTGCCGCTGGAAGTCCCCCTTATCGTCGAACTGAAGACCGGCGACACCTGGGGCGACCTGGATTGATCCCGGAAACACGCGAGCGCGAGGATTGGATAAACACGTTTATAAAGTCTCTCTGTTGTCGAAGGCGCTTTGCTGGGCAGGATGAGATTTATGCGTCGCCGAATTTGAATGCATCCGTGAACAGCACAAATTTCGCCGGTGGCTCGGGCGCGTCCAATATGGAAATACGACAAGAAATCGGGGCCGCGCAAAGCTAATTCGCCTGTAAATGTGATTGCTTTGCCTGTGAGATTTCAGTATTTTACATGGGTGTCCGCTAGAGTCACCGGAGGAGCGAATGGAAGAGATATTCGGCCTGGATACCGATATTATCATGCTCGGGACGCTGATCGGGTTCTTGATCATCGCCTGCGGCGTTGGAATGTTTGCGGTTCTCAACCGGATAGTTCTCAAGATCGGGCTGAGAAACATTCCGCGCAGACCCGCGCAGACCGCGCTCATCGTGGTCGGACTCATGCTCAGCACCCTGATCATCTCCTCCGCGCTGGGAACCGGTGATACACTCAACCACTCCATCAGGAGTTCAGTCACCGATGGACTGGGCGAGATAGACGAGATACTCACCGCGAACCTGGGCGACTCGCTTGGACTAACGGGCAGCAGCCCTTACTTTCCTGTGGAGACGCTGGACGCGCTGCGCGAGCAGCTTTCGGGATACGAAAAGATTGACGGCCTGCTTGCGGGCATCTCGGAGAACGCCCCGGCCGCGAATCCCGCCAGCGGCGAGAGCGTCGCGCGCATGAACATTCTTGGAATCGAGACCGCCGACCTCGGCGTATTCGGCCCCGTGTCCGATACCGACGGGGCTGCCATGAATATATCCGCGCTGACAGGCGACAGCGTGCTCATCAACGAAAAGGCCGCAGAGAGCCTGGAAGCGTCCCTCGACGACCGCATAATCCTATTTCTCGAAGGCGCTTCGGTAGAAATGAGGGTCGCAGGGGTCGTATCGGACGGTGGTTTGGCCGGAGAGGACGAGACCGCGCTGCTCTCGCTCGCCCAGGCCCAGCATTTGTTCAACCAGCCCGACAGCATCAACACCATCCTGGTTTCCAACCTGGGCGGCGAACGCTCCGGGGCGGACCTGAGCGAGGAAGTCACTGAGCGTCTGAGAACCCTGCTGACTGACCAGGATGTGGCCATTCAGTTGAAGAACGCTCTCAATATCCCCGCTGTTCTCGCAAACATACGCGAGCGCGCCGAAGACCTCCCCGAAGCGATGAAGGAAGACCTGCTGGGTACCGTGAGTCTTCTGGAGTCCGACGGTCTGTCCCCGGAGCAGACGTCGCGTCTGGTGTCTCACCTGGCGGACGACGGGACCGCGGCGCAGCTTCTTCTGTCCTTCGAGTCGGCCAGCGACGACCGGCGGCGGATGTTTGAGGTGTTCACGCTGTTCAACGAACTGAAAATTCTTAGCGTCCAGGACATCAAGGCGGATCTTCTGGACCTGGCGAACAACGCGGCCAGCGGGATAATGTCCATCTTCATCATCTTCGGTCTGTTCTCGATGATGGCGGGCGTGATGCTGATATTCCTGATATTCGTGATGTTGGCGGCCGAGCGCAAGCCGGAGATGGGAATAGCGCGCGCCATAGGTATGCAGCGTCGTCACCTGGTGCAGTCGTTCGTCTATGAGGGAATGGCCTATGACCTGATGGCCGCTCTTGTGGGAGCGCTGCTCGGAATCGGGGTCGGAATGGCCATGGTCGGCATAATGGCGAATATATTTAGTGACGACGACGACGGCTTCCAACTGTTGATGAACTATCGCTGGCAGAGCTTCGTCATCTCGTACTGTATCGGAGTCATTTTGACATTCGTTACGATATTCTTTTCGGCGTATCGCGCGAGCAGGCTGAACATAATCGCGGCGATCCGCGACCTGCCTGATACACTGCAATCTAGGACACAGGAATCCAGGCTGCGAATCATCGGGCGGGCGCTGGCGACGCCGTTCCTGAGCCTGATGCTCGCGTTCCGCCGCTTGGGGCAGAGACGAGTGGGTTCGTTCTTCGTCAACCTGCTGCTGGCACTTCTGAAGATACTGCCCCCTGTCTGGGGCGCGCTTATACTGTGGTCGCTTGTGAGGGTCTCCACAGGGGCATTGTCCAGGGGCTGGCTGACGTTCATACTCGGCGCGGGCCTCACAGCGCTGGGACTCACGCTCAAGCAACTCGCCCCGTACTCGATAGGCATTACGGTCTGCCTGATAGGAATAGGTCTGATGCTCAGATGGATGTTCGACCGCCCATACTGGGACGCCAGGAGACAGAACCTGGCGACGGCGGGCGCGGTCTTGCTGATGTCGGCGTTCTGGCTGGCGGTAGGCATTGTCCAGGGACAGCCACTGACCATTGCGCTGGCGGTCGTGGCGGCGGGGTTTGAGCTTATACGGCAGGCCGCGCTTCGAGGTGAGACCGCAGTGACCGACCTGGAGTCGCGCAACGCCTTCACGTTCACCGGACTGGCGCTGCTTCTGTTCTGGGGAACTCCCTTCGATTCGCTGGAATGGATAGCGCCTGAGATGAGTTCCAACATAGAAATGTTCTTCGTATCCGGCTTGTGCCTCGTGATAGCGCCCGTCTTCGTTATCGTGTACAACGCCGACCTGGTTACGGGCGTACTGACCGCCATATTCGGACGCTTCTCGCGCATTCGTCCCGCTCTCAAGACCGCCATCGCCTACCCGCTGAACTCCCGCCTCCGAACCGGGCTTACTCTCGCGATGCTGGCGCTGGTCATATTCACCCTGATAGTCATGTCCTCGCTCACTACGGCCTTCAGCGCGGCGCTGGAAGACGTGGACGCCGTTACCGGCGGCTGGGATATTGTGGGGACGGTGAGTTACAACAACCCGATAGAGGACATCAAGTCCGAACTGCCCGGCGCGCTGGGCGCGGAAGCGGACAATGTGGCCGCGGTGGGCGGCTACACCTCCATGCCCGTTGACTTGCGGCAGGTTGGCGCGGAGAACCAGGAATGGCGCTCTTACACTGCCAGAGGGGCGCAGGACTCATATCTCCAAAGCACAGGACACGACTTCAAGATAATCGCGGACGGGTACGGGGATACGAAGGAAGAGGTATGGAGCGCGCTCCGCTCCAACCCCAACCTGGCGGTAATAGACGGCTTCGCCATTCCAACGCGCGAGGGCGGAGGATTCTCCATCGGCGGCCCCGAATTCCGGGTGGAGGGTATGTTCATCGAAGACGAGAGCATGGAGCCTCTGGAGATAGAGATCCGCGAGCCGCGCAGCGGCGCGGTGGCGCGCGTGACGGTCATCGCGGTGATGGATTTGCTGTCCGACCAGTTTGGCGTGATCATGTTCCCCAAGAATGTACTGGACGGCATATCGCCCGACGAACTGCCCGTCACGACCTACCGATTCAAGCTGGCAGACGACGCGGACGCAGCCGCCATAGCAGACAAACTGGAGTCGGCGTTCCTGGAAAACGGCCTGGAGCCGAGTGTGCTGGCTGATGATCTGGAGGAGCAGCGCGAGGCCAACGTCGCCATTAACCGGCTGCTGCAGGGATTCATGGCGTCGGGTCTGCTGGTGGGCATCGCCGCCCTCGGCGTAATCAGCCTGCGCTCAGTTGTCGAAAGACGACAGCAGATAGGCGTCCTGCGCGCCATCGGATATCGCCGGAGCATGGTCCTGACGAGTTTCCTGATGGAGTCGAGTTTCATCGCGCTGCTGGGCATATTGCTTGGCGTGGGACTGGGCGCGCTGCTGTCGTACAACCTGGTAAAAGACATATCGGACGACGTTCCGGGCCTGTCGTTCACGGTTCCCTGGCTTCAGATAGCCATAATCGTAACCATCGCCTACGCCTTCTCGCTTCTGACGACGTTCCTGCCCGCGCGTCAGGCGTCCCGGATATACCCCGCCGAAGCGCTTAGATACCACTAGGAGAATCGCATGACAGATAGCATTGATACCCCGATAGTTATGGCATCAGGCATTCACAAGACCTATAACAGCGGGAAGGGAGTCGTAGTCCATGCCATACGCGGGATAGACCTCACGGTGGGTCGGGCTGAGGTTGTGGGCGTTATGGGGCCAAGCGGATGCGGCAAGACGACGCTGCTCAACTGTCTGTCGGGGCTGGACGATATTGACGAAGGGGACATCAAGATAGGTGGAGTGTCTCTTCGCGGGATGGACGACAACGCTCGAACTGACTACCGGGCGAGGGAGATGGGATTCGTGTTCCAGCTTTACAACCTGCTGCCGGTGCTGAGTTCGGTTGAGAACGTGGAACTGCCGATGCTGGTTGGGGGAGTGAACGCGCGGAGAGCGAGGCGGCAGGCTATGGAGTCGCTGGATATGGTAGGGCTGGCGGACTGGGCGACGCACAGGCCGGCGGAATTGTCAGGCGGCCAGCGCCAGAGAGTGACTATCGCCCGCGCGTTGGTCAACGACCCCGATATAATCTGGGCGGACGAGCCGACTGGGGACCTGGACTCAGAGACCGCGCAGGAGATAATGGATCTGATACTGGACCTGAACAGCCGGAATGGGCAGACATTCATCATCGTTACCCACGCGCAAGAGATTGGGGACCAGTGCCACCGGATTGTCAGAATGAGGGACGGCAAGATAGTGGGACAGTAGGACAGTCTTCAGACTTCTCCCGATGATTCCCGGACGCCTCCTTTCTACTATGGCATAATGTGTAATGGATACGTATGAAAGGAGCGGACATGAACGGCGCAGACACCCAAGAGCGGCTCCAAACACTGGTCAAGGAGCTGCCGCCTGAGCTTCACGAAGGTGTTATCAGATACATTGAGTCGTTGCTTCCCAAGAAGAAGCCCAAGAACAAGTATCTTCGCCTGGACTGGGGAGGCGCGCTCAAGGGACACTATGACGAGTACACCTCAGTAGAACTTCAGAAAAAGGCGCTGGAATGGTGGGAGGAGATGGCTATGAAGGGTGTGAGTGGTCATACTACGAGGGACGATGTATCTGGTTGATTCCAACATAGTCTTGGAATTCCTATTGGAGCAGGAACGCGCTGATGAAGCTAGTAGTCCGACAACTTAGTTGTGATGGATATCCAGATTCCGAATTATCCCCTCTCCCCTTGGGAGAGGGTTAGGGTGAGGGTATATAAACCGTCAATCCAAAAATGTTGGAACACTAGAACGTTCCTTCAAAACTCTCCATCGCAATCTCTGTTCATCACAGAGTTCGCGCTATATTCGATATGTCTCTCCCTGACCCGGCGTCAGTTAGATCAAGAACTCATGCAATTTCTTGATGACCTGATTGACGGCAACGTAAACGTAGTCCGTCTGTCTCCCGACGAACTAAAGGACGTGATAACGGCCTGCGAAGACTTCAATCTTGACTTCGACGACGCCTATCAATACATTGCGGCGCGGAAACACGGGCTGACGCTCGTTACCTTTGACCGTAATTTCACTCGCACAGACATCGAGAGAGTGTCCCCCTCTCAACTGGTATAGAACTACCCTATTTCCGCCGCCAACTCCCGCGCCTGCTGTGCGAAACGCTCGGCCATCAGGCTGCTCGCCCCCGTATATTGTGTTGGGTCGAGAAGCGAGGCTATCTGTTCGGCGCTCAGATTGTCCCGAACGTCTTCTACCTCTGATAGAGTCTCCGTGAACGACCTCCCCTCGACGACCGACGCCTGAGCCGCGTCGTATATCGCGTCATGCGCGCGCTGCCTTCCTATGCGACGACCGAGTTCCAGCATCAGAGCCTCCGACATTATCAGCCCGCCGGACAGATCCAGGTTCCGGCGCATCCGCTCCGGAAACACCTGCAACCCGTTGAACAGTTCGATCATGTACTGAAGCATATCCCCGGTCAGTATCGCGGACTGCGTGAGAGCGCGGTCCATCATCACGCTCGTAGTGCGGTCGGCCTCGTGCTCGGTCATCATCGCTTCCAGCGCGAGCGGAACCAGCGTCCTGATCTGGGCGGCTGACGCGACCACATCCTGGCCCAGCTTCGGATTGCGTTTCTGCGGCATGGTGCTCGACCCCACCGTTCCGGGCGGAACCGGCTCCTCCACCTCGCCGAACTCCTGCTTCATCAGCGTGTACATCTCGCGCCCTATCTTGGAGCAGGTCGCCGCCAGCATACCCAGTATCACCACGTACTCCCCAAGATGGTCTGCGGTAGTGCGAGATGGCATCGGCATGGGTCGCATACCCAGCTTCTCCGCCATCTTCTGCTGGACATCCAAGCCGATTGGCCCAAGCGACCCCAGAGTTCCCGCGCCCCCGCCCAGCATCGCAACGAACACCCTGCTCTCGCAGCCCCTCAGCCGCTCGATGTGCCGGCTCAATTCGTCTATCCACACCGCGACCTTCAGCCCGAACGTAGCGGGCACCGCGTGCTGGCCGTGTGTTCTGCCCGGAAGCGCGTAATCCTTGGTGCGCTCTGCGAGGTCGCCGAAAAGTGTGAGAATCTGGGCCAACTGCGACAGGTAGATATGGTGTGCCTTGCGGAGTTGGAGCAGCTTGCCCGTCTGAGTGATGTTCTGAGTCGTGGCTCCCCAGTGAACGTATCCGCCCGCGTCGCCGTCGCATACCCGGTCAAGTTCCCATATCAGGGGCACCAGTCCGTGACCCGTCCGCGCCAGCCCCTCTTGGATGGCGTCCCTGTCGAGATTCTCCAGCCGCGATTTGCGCGTGATCTCCTCCGCGGCCTCGGTGGGAACGATGTCCAGTTCCGCCTCCGCCTGCGCCAAAGCCGCCTCCACGTCCAGCCAGGACTGGAGTCTCTGGTCGTCCGAGAATAGGTCGCGAATGCCCGGGTCCTGCATCCTGAGCGCGGTGGGTTCCTGCTGCATGAAGTAAGCCTCCTGATGTTGGTGAAACGAGTGTATTCACCGGATCGTGAGTATGTCAACGCAATCAAAAAGACGGGACAAGCCCGCCTGTATATGATTCCGGATGTGGGAGTCGGTTAACCGACTTCCAAGTGTCTCACGTCGTTGAACCTGTTGATCCGGCACACGTTCACATTGCCGAGCGCCTGCCCGTCCATGTGCCACTTCTCCACGTCTATGCTGAAGTCGAATACGCCCGTGTTTCTGACAGACAGCCCCCAGATGCGGTTCGACCCCACAAGCTGGGAGAAGAAGACTTGCATGATCCCGCCGTGCGAAACGACCAAAACCTGATCGTCGTTGTCGTGGTCCGCGATGAGCTTGTCAATCACTCGCTGCGCCCGCCCTCTACGTTCGGCCAGCGTTTCTGCCCCCTCTACGATGTCCATATTGCGGGTCTCGGCAAACTCCTGCGCGATCTCCGGGTAGCGAGTCTCTATATCCTCCCAATTCAGACCGGAGAATATCCCCACATCGGTCTCCATAAGGTCGTCCCAGCGCACAATGGAATCTCCCAGCCCGATGTGCGACGACGCTATCCTGGCGGTATTGAAGGTGCGGCTGAGCGGACTTGCGTAAATGCGCGAAGGCCGGTAGCCCTCCGCTTTGAACGACTTCCCTAGCCGAGAAGCCTGCTCTCGACCGTGGGTCGTCAACTGGGTATCATCGCGCCCTTGCCAGCGTCCGGCGGCGTTGCCCGTACTCTCTGCGTGTCTGACTATTCTCAGGTCCATATCTTCACCGCATGGGACTATAGCATATTCTCAGTCGGCTACGCATTATCCATTTTGACTCATATATGTCATAATGATGTGGATGGATTTTTGAAAGGGCTACGATGGAAGATAATCGCTCATCAGAAGAACAGCAGGGAGACACCGCTACTAAAGGCGACATTAGACGACTGGAATCTCGCATGGCGACCAAAGATGACTTGGCGCGGGTCGAGAAGAATATCCGGACGGATATGTCAGCCGAGTTCGAGCGATTCGAGAAGAACATTCGGGCGGACATGGCGACCAAGGATGACTTGGCGCGTGTGGAGAAGAATATACGGGCGGATATGGCGACCAAAGATGACTTGGCGCGTACCGAGAAGAATATCCGGGCGGACATGGCGACCCAGAACTATGTGGGACAGGTAGAGAATAGACTGACTTCTCAGTTGAATCAGTTGCGGGACGACATAGGCCCTATCAAAGATTCTCACGCGATGGGTGCGGCTATCAGGGAAGTTGACCTGATAGCGGAGGAGATGGGGTTCGAGTTTGGGCGGATTCTGGAGCGCAAGGACATAAGGAGCCTGGTCAATGGGAAGAGTTTGCCCGGAGCGTCCAATGATGACATGAAGAGTTTCCGTAGGGCGGACCTGATTATGGAGGTAACCGACTCGCTGGGGGAAGTGGCGTATATAGCGGCGGAAATATCCTTTACTGTGGATGAGCGAGACACCAATCGGGCTATCCGAAACGCCGAATATATGAGCAGGCTGACGGGCAAACAGGCCAGGGCCGCCATTGTCGGGTTGCGCCGCGATAACAGGATAGAGCGAATATCGCAGAGCGAGGTGTTTTGGTATGGTCTTCCACAGTCCTCGATTCACTCCGACTAGCGTGGTCTGTTGTTGACTACGGCAGACGCCTTACCGTAGTCAGTCCCAGCCCGCTTGAAATGCCGACTCCCAGCAGGATAGACCCGTTTATCAGCAGCGTCACAGGCGCGCCGAACCTCTCTCCCATCGCCCCCACCCCCAGGTGTCCTACCGGCCCGATTCCTATGCTCAAAACCCACGACCCCATTGCCCTGCCGCGTTCCTCATTCGACACGTTCTCCTGCATAAGCGTCCGGTAAAGGGTGTCAACCGCCGAGGCGCAGGCGTTTATGAATGCAAGAATAAGGACGAACGAAAAGAAGTTCCCTCCCAGAGAAAAGGCCATCTCGCCCGCTCCGAAGGCCGCCGCGATAATGAATACCATCAGCCCCTTGCGCTTGAAGTTGCCCATTCCTGCCAGTACCACAAGTCCGACGATTCCGCCGCCCTGTCGGAAAGCGCTCATTATTCCCAATCCAACCGGGCCTACCCCTAGTATGTCCTTGGCGAACACCGGCAGGAGGCTCTGGTGAGTGAATCCGAATATCTCGGTGACTCCGGCCAGTATCATCAGCGTCAGCAGTATGCGGTTCGTCCGCAGAATCTCGACGTAGCCGACCAGGTTCTGCAGAACGGACTGGGTTGTACGAACCGCCGCCTGTCCTGACTCTCGCGTCCACATCAACACACCCAGCGCCAGCGCGTAGCAGACCCCTATTGCCATGTACTGGTTGGCGATGCCCGCGCGTTCGATTATCACCCCCGCGGCCAGCGATCCCACCACGCCGCCGATCTGCTGGCTGAGCGTCGCCAGCGACATTCCGTTGAGCGCCAACTCCGGCCCTACGATGTCGTAGGTATATGCCTGCCTCAGAGTCATTGCGAAGGCCCATACGCATCCCATTCCCACGCTCAGCGCGATGATCGGCCAGACGCTGCCATAGCCCAGGTAGAGGACCAGCCCGGTCAGACCGGCAATGATCGCTCCGATCAGCGTTATCCAGCGAGTGAAAATCCTGCGGTCCACACGGTCGGCCACCGCGCCCGATACAAGTCCCAGAAAGAAGAATGGCGCCATCCGGGCCGCCGACGACACTCCAACCAGGAAGGCCGAGTCGGTAAGCTCGAACACTATCCAGCCGAGCGCGACGAACTCCATGCCCATGCCCATGGACTGGATAACGGTCGCCGTCCACAGGAACCTGAAGTCCCTGCGCTGAAAAGAGACGGCCCATCCCCGTCCCGATGAAATCTGTGAAATAAGCGGCATGGCGAGTCTCAGTGTACAGTTGCCGTTCTGACTTATGTAAGCTGATTTTGGACTATGCCACTCGTTGATATATAATCCGTTATGATATCCGACAACTATTCCACGGAGAGAGCAGATGACCACCGCAGCCAAAGTTGACTTAAAAAAGAAGAGCAGAGTCGTTACAGAGGGCGCGGACCGCGCCGCCGCTCGCGCAATGCTGCGCGCCACCGGACTCGACGATGACGATATGGAAAAGCCGTTCGTCGCCATAGGCAATCTCGCCTCCGACGTTACGCCCTGCAACGTTCACCTGAACCGGCAGGCCCTGAAGGTCAAAGAGGGTCTTCGCGCCGCGAACAGCGTCCCCTTCATGTTTGGCACAATCACCATCAGCGACGGCATATCCATGGGCACAGAGGGAATGAAGGCGTCGCTCGTCAGCCGCGAAGTGATAGCCGACTCCATCGAGACGGTGACATTTGGTGAGAGCATGGACGGCCTCGTCGTCGTGGCCGCCTGCGACAAAAATATGCCCGGCGCGATAATGGCGATGGCGCGCTGCAACGTCCCCTCCGTTTTCGTCTATGGCGGCGCTATCATGCCCGGAAGCTGGAACGGCGAGGACATCAACATACAGGATATGTTCGAGGCCATCGGCGCCTACTCGCAGGGCAGCATAACGCTGGACGAACTTATCGGCATGGAGCGCGTGGCCTGCCCGGGCGAGGGCGCGTGCGCGGGAATGTTCACCGCCAACACCATGTCCTCCGCGATAGAGGCGATTGGTATGTCAGTGCCCGGCGCGGCCTCGATTCCGGCCATAGACCCACGCAACGACGAGGTCGCTTTCGACACAGGAAAGGTCATCTACGACCTGCTTGAAAAAGACATCAAGCCGAGAGATATTATGACCCGCGAGGCGTTCCAGAACGCCATCCGCGTCGTACTGGCAATGGGCGGCTCGACCAACGCGGCGCTCCACCTCATAGCAATCGCGCACGAGGCGCAGGTCGAACTCACTCTGGACGACTTCGACTCCCTCAGCCGCACCACTCCCTATATCACGGACCTGCGGCCGGGCGGACGCTTCGTCATGTCCGACATGGATAAGGTCGGCGGCGTGCCGGTAGTTATGAAGGAACTCGCCAGCGCCGGCCTCATTCACGAGGACTGCCTCACCATTACCGGCAAGACGGTCGGCGAAAACCTGGAGGAATGCGACACCGAGCCTGACAACAGGGTCATCTACTCCATACCCAACGCCAAGAGTCCCACAGGCGGCCTGGTCATACTCAGGGGCAACCTCGCCCCAGAGGGCTGCGTCATGAAGGTGTCCGGCACGTCGAGGCTGAAGCACGAAGGCCTCGCCAGGGTCTATGATGGTGAACGCGCCGCATTCAACGCCGTTACCAATGGCGAAATAGAACCCGGCGACGTGCTGGTGCTGCGCTACGAAGGTCCAAAGGGCGGCCCGGGTATGCAGGAGATGCTCTCCGTAACCGGCGCGATGATGGGAACCGGCATAGGCGAGGACATCCTGCTGATGACTGACGGGCGCTTCTCCGGCGCCTCGCGCGGACCGATCATAGGCCACGTCGCCCCCGAGGCCGCAGTCGGCGGCCCGATTGCGCTCGTCCATAGCGGCGACACAATCGTCATGGACGTGGAGTCCAGAACCCTCAACGTCAATATAACTGATGAGGAAATGGAGCGTCGCCGCGCCGCTTGGCAGCCCCCCGAACCCAGGCACACCACCGGAGTCATGGGCAAATACGCCAAACTCGTATCGTCCGCTTCCAAGGGCGCTGTCACTACATAGGCCTCAGCGCTTCAAGACTAACTCAGCGAATTTCCGTGAGCATATGGGACCTGCGGCGTTCCGTGTGCTCACGATGTATTTCTAAACAAATCGCTGGAATGGCGGATTCGAGTCCCAATAGGCTCGTGGATCAACTCCCGTAAGTCCCTCGACTTGGAAGAGATTCGGCGCGCTGAAAATATGGCTTCAGAGTGACGCGCGCCTTCCAGAAGTGTTACCTCGGATTCAAACTCTTCCGACGAGTCACGCCTCATTGCGAACGCCAACAGTATCGCCGCGAACAAAAGAAAGACTATCATCAAATGGTTTACTGCCGATTTTATAATTGAAGACCCCTGCAATAGCTTCATTGCGATTGTTACAATGTTGCATATTTGTCGCATAATTCTTACGATATGCAAGATCATAACTTTGGAGCTGGAAAAATGGCTACATTCGAACTGATTTCGATGAAGGATGCCCAGATTGAGCTAACGCTTACCGGCAAACGCGGGGCGATTATACGCAGGTATATTGAGTATCTTGAACAACGTGAACCCGACCAGGCGGGTAAACTAATCGCCGACGCCGATGAGACGACCGCCGCAATACGCCGCCGACTGGCAACCGCGGCGGAGTTGACCGGAAAGGACTTGGTCATAACCAGGCAGGACAACGTGGTTTTCTTCTGGGAAAAGGGTGATGGACCCGAACCCAAGCGCAGAGGGCGGAAACCAAAATCCAGCGTTTAGCGAACCGGTTCCAGCAAAATCTCTGCTCGTATTCTCGCCTTGTCCGTTGAATACCTGGGTATATCTGAGGAGGAGCGACAATGATTGAATTCAACTGCGCTATACAGGAGGGCCGCATACCCGACAGTATTCGCGCGGAACTCGTTTCAGAGTTGACTCGCGTCAGCGCGTCGGTAATGGGCGCGTCTCCTGATGATGTGGATGTTCAGTTCACGGAGATACCAAACGGATTCGGATTCAGAGGTGGCGAGTTGTCCACCACTTCCCTCGTTAGGGGGCAGATACCGCCCGGCTGCGAACAGGAATTGCGTGTTGAATTTATGCGGCGGATATGCGATGTGTGGTGTCGGGTCACAGGATGCGCGACGGACGAACTCGTAGTATCCGCGCGCGACAGACAGTGAGATAGACAATTGGAAAATTCCCTCTCCCTCGAGGGAGAGGGCTAGGGTGAGGGTGATTAGCTCCATTGCCACGGAATAGACGAGCGACAAGGCATATCCAATCCTCTCAATAAACGGCCTGAAAAAACTTAAAGGAGATTGTAATGCCTTTCTACCGATGTATCGTTCCCGAAGACTCAGTCCCTTTCGAGAAGCGTCAAGAAGTGGCGACCGCGTTTACCGACATTCACTGCGGAAGTACCGGCGCGCCCCGCAGTTTCGTCCACGTAGTGTTCGACGAAGTGCCAGATGGAAAAGATTCCGGCTATCCGACGCCTTACTACGTTGACGGTGGCAATCGAGCCGGACGTCCGGAATACTTCAAGCAGAAGTTGCTCGCGGATCTGACAGGCGCGTTCAGCGAAATCACAGGCGTATCGCAGGAGCTTGTCGCTGGCAGAATCAACGAGTCCCCAGCGTCATGGTCAATGGAAGGCGGCATGGTCCTGCCCGAACCCGGTGAAGAGGGCGCGGAGTGGCACGAACACGCCGCCAACTGATTCTGAGTCAAAGTGGAGTGTCCCGTTAGTCAGGACGCTCCAACGCTCACCCTTAGAAAAAACATCTCCCTCTTCTCTTATGGAGAGGGATTTCAATATCCCAAGAAGGGTCTTTCATGCGCGCAATAGATATGCACGTCCACATACCGCGCCGGCCGGGCCTGCCCGACATGGTGATAGAGGAGAGTCTGCGCCGCTACTTCCGGCTGAACGACCCGCCCAGGCTGGCCGAAGAACTCTACACCCGGTACAGCGAGTGGGACATTCTCGGCGTCGTGTTCTCAGTGGATGCGGAGACGGCCACGGGCGACAGTCCAGACACCAACGACTATGTGGCCGAGCTTGTAAACGCGCACCCCGAGCAGTTCATCGGATTCGCCACGGTGGATCCCTGGAAGGACGGCCGCGCGGTCAACGAGTTGGAACGCGCTGTAACCCAGCTTGGCCTGAAGGGCCTGAAACTCCACCCAATCCACCAGGCATTCTTCCCGGACGACACCCGCTTCTACCCACTATACGAAAAGTGCGTCGAGCTTGGGATTCCTGTCCTCTTCCACTCCGGTTTCGCCGCCGCTGGCATAGGGATGCCGGGCGGCGGTGGCATGAAACTCAAGTATTCGGCTCCCATACCTCACATTGACGACGTGGCAGCCGACTTCCCCGACCTCACGGTGATAATGGCTCATCCGGCGTGGCCCTGGGTCGAAGAGCAGATAGCTGTCGCCTTGCACAAGCCCAACGTCTATATTGACCTTTCCGGCTGGGCGCCAAGGTATATTCCGCAGCAGCTCATAAATGAGACCAATACCCGGCTTCAGGACAAGGTGCTTTTCGGGTCCGATTTCCCCTACCTGCCGCCCGACCGCTGGCTATCCGGGTTCGAGCGACTCGAAGTCCGAGACGAAGTTCGCCCCAAGATTCTGCTGGAAAACGCGAGGCGGATACTCGGACTATAAGCGCTCTATTTCAGAAGATGTATAGCGCCGGCGCGTCAGCGACTGTGCCTGCTGAAACAGGCTATGCAGGCGCAAATTGAATCTGTTGTCAGGTGGGAAAGACCATGCACAGTTCCCCCATCCATATCGAACCGGGGGGCTATGAGATCGAAGTCGCCCGCTAAGCCGGAGCGATACCTGCCATATATTGCGTTCGCGCAGAAATCGGCGAACTGAAGCATCCGTGTATCTCGGGCGGGAGCGAAGAATGGAATATCAGTAACGTTGCTCAGTCGCCTGCCCCATCTGGTTCCTTGCTGGCGTAGGCGTTGGGCGAGTCTGCCCATAGTCTTCTGATAGCCTGATTCCGCCAGTACAATTAAACCGCGCTGTTCCTCCCTGCCCTCTCTGACAGCCAGGTCGTTGACTCTCCTTAAATACAAATCGAAACGGCTGATTACATCCTCAAAAGCGCGTTCATAAGGATCCTCTCCACGCCCTTCAGCATATTTCTTCTCGACGACACAGGCGAAGAGCGTACCTCTGCGATTCCGGATAATACTGTAGATACGTCCCTTTAGATCTATCCTCTGCTGATCAGTCAGCCTGTCCCATGGGGGTTCTACCTTGGCATTACGGCGTACTCGGAGGCGTGACGCGTGGAAGTGGACCGGCTCGAATAGATCGGGGAAATACTGGGACTGAATGTCCTCTAGGTCTTGCCCATACCAGTATATTTCACGCTCAAACACAGCCAAGCCTGCCAGCACAAAATGACTGGCTTCAGCGTGAGTACCGGACTCGTCAAGGTATAGGATATACATAGCTTTGGGCAAAAAATAAGTCGGCGGGAATACTCCACACGGGCCTAGCTCGCAGCCCTACCGACTGATTTCAGTATATGTGCGGCTTCAGTATCTTGTCAAGATTATTAGATGGACTGAACCTGTATCAGCTTGGTCGGTATGCTACCCGGCAATAATTCCCGACCGCGAAAGCGGGAACCCATAGGGATTCAGGAGGCTTAAAGTTCACCGACCAAATTGGCACAGGCTCAAATGGATGTCCAAATCCAAATTGTTTATGGCGACAAGATCAGTTTTTGACCTTACCTGTCACCAGATTTCCACCACCCCTTGACGCGCTTATTCCAGCCAGGATACGACTTCGGAGTGCGGCATACGCTGGGTGTTCGGAACTGCATCCGACTTTCCGATGAACACCACCCCGACCATCGTCCAGCCCTCATCCGCTCCCAACGTCTGGGCCAGGTCCGGGAGTTTGGTGAGACCGCCGGTGCTCCAGTCGAGATAAAGCCCCTCCGCGACCGACGCGAGCGCGATGTTCTGCACCGCGCAGCAGGATGTCGCGTAGTTCTCCCGGGTCACCTCGTCGTTGTCCCCGTCGAGACTGTAAACGTACACCATAGCGGGCGCGTTCAGCACGCGATCCCTGCTTGCGTCCGCCGACCTTTGCTTCTGGGTGGGATTCGGGTTGACCACGTTATCGTACGTGGTCTGCCACGCCACCTGCGCGATCTTCTGTCTCATGGGGCTGTCTTTTCGAATCGCGAAGAATCGAGTCGGCTCGGTGAGCCTGTGATTCGGCGCCCAGACAGCGGTTGAGAACAGCCGCTCCAGGGTCTCGTCGGAGACCGGCTCGCCCGTGAACTCCTTAACGTTGCGCCTGCGGAAAATCGCGTCATAAACGCTGACCGAGCTTGCGGGCGCTACTACGTCGCTACTGTTGATCCTCATGTGAATATCCTCTGGTATCAGGCTTCATACACTGTACCAGATATACAGCCACACGCGAATGCGTCCAGGACAAAAAGATACGGTCCGCTGGTGTGGCCTTTCAGCGGACCGTATCGCAGGGGAAGGGGATGGAGTAATATCTGTTTGCTGTCTGATTATTAGTAATTGATTAGCGGCATCGGATTGCATCGGGCTGAGCATATTCTTATACTGCGGCTATGTGTACGGACAAAGACCTTTCACCCTCTGAACGCGACGAGCTGACGTCCGCGGTCAACCGGCTGCAAATGCAAGTTGCGCGACAGATGGCGACGATCCGAGAGTTGCAGAAGCAACTCGCTGAGGCTCAGCGAGCGGGAAAGCGCCAGGCCGCTCCGTTCTCCAAGGGCAAGCGAGCCGCAAAGCCCAGGCGTCCGGGCCGAAAGCCGGGAACAGGGTCATTCAGCTTCCGAAAGCCCCCTTCCGCCGATGAACTGACAGAACCGATCATTGACGTTTCGGTGTCGGCGGAGAGTTGCCCGGGATGCGGAGGCGCCCTCGAACACGAGGGAGTGGGGTATGCGTATGTGACCGACATTCCCCCTATGCCCAGGCCCGAGGTGAAGGGATACAGGGTACAGATATGCCGTTGTCAGTCATGCGGCAAGAGGGTTCGTGGTCGCCATCGGCAAGTCGCCCCTGACCAGTATGGCGCGAGCGCTCACAGAATGGGCAAGCGTGTGATGTCGGCGGCCCATGTACTGCATCACAGCGCGGGTGTCCCGGTGAGGAAGATTCCCTCTATACTCAGGACTCTGACCGGAGTGAAGATAACTCAGAGCGCAATCACACAGGACGCTCTGCGACGCGCTAAGGGAGAGGTGGGAGACGCCTACCGAAGTCTGCGCGGTTCGGTGCGCTCAAGTTCGTTCGTACACACCGACGACACGGGCTGGCGTGTGGGCGGAGAGCCTGCCTTTCTGATGGCGTTCGAGACTGATGAAGCCACCGTGTACCAGGTACGCGCTCGCCACCGAAACGAGGAGGTCAGAGAGTTGATCCCCTCAGACTATGGCGGAGTGATGGTTACGGACAGGGGCCGGAGCTATGACTCCCATACCCTGTCCGGTGTCAGACAACAGAAGTGCATGGCGCGCGTTATACGTTCCGTCAGTGAGGTGGTACAGACCAAGGTGGGTAGAGGACGGAGCTTCGGAAAGCGGTTGACCGAACTTCTGAGAGAGTCGATTGAGCTGCGGGAGTCGGAACGTTGCGTGGAGAGGCGGTGGACTTTGCAGGAGAGTCTGAGCGGTTGAAACGTGAGGTGTCCCTCCATCTGCGAGGCCGGCAGATGCCGGACCCGGACAATCAGAGACTGCTGAACGAACTCGGCAGGCACAACGACCGTGGCAACCTGCTGCGCTTTCTGGATGATCCGAGAATAGAGCCTACCAACAATCGGGCAGAACGGGCCTTGCGCGGGGCGGTGATAGCTCGGAAGGTGTCTCATTGCTCCAAGACCTATGAAGGGGCTGAGGCGTACTCTGCATTCACGAGCGTGATCAGGACTCTGGCGAGGAAGGTTGATGGCGATACGCTGTTGGATGCGCTCTGTGATGTGTTCGGCGGCGCTCCTGTTCCACTTCGCTCATTCTGAATCTCTTCTGCCGACTCCGCAACCCGCTAATCAATTACGATTATTAGAATACAGGCTCATTATTAACCCCATAATTAAGCCACTGTTAGGTTTGTGTGAAAATTCCCGACTCAAGTTAGCAATACCCCTCTCATTACGCTGTACATCCGGTCCATGACCATGCTATGATCCGAACATATAAACTGATTCTGAGAACTGAGTACTAAAGCCTAACCACCAATAACGCATAACCCAAAGGTAATATGAATGAAAAACGGGGAGTTGGGGAAAAAGACCCCCATAGCTAACGCAGGTCAAACGCAGGTGAACGCTGGCGACAGTGCCCACCTGTCACTCTCCTGTTATCCACCTGTCGCCACGCCTGCCAACTGCCAGCGCAATCATCAACCAGACTTATACTTCACGATGGGAATGGCAATTGGCGCAACTTAAGGGCGACGAGCGGGCGCGATACGTAACCGAGATGTTCGCTCGAATCTCGCGGCGATATGACCTGATGAACTCGGTCATGTCGGGCGGCAGGCACTATGCCTGGCGCCGGACGGCAACGATGTTGGCCGTCGAAGGTCTGCGTGGCAGGACATTGGACGTCGCGACTGGCACGGGGGATTTCGCCTTCGATCTCGCGCGCAGGCCGGAGGTGGCCTCGGTCGTAGGGCTGGACTTCACGCGCGAAATGATGGAACTCGGCATACCGAAGGCGGAGCGTCAGGGTGTCCGACAATCCGTGTCGTTCGCAGAGGGTGACGCGCACGACCTTCCGTTCCCTGACAATTCGTTCATATGCGCGACTGTCGGCTTTGGGATACGCAACTTCATTGACGTGCCGCGAGCCCTGAGAGAAATGTCCAGGGTGGTTGTGCCGGGCGGAAGGGTTGTGTCGCTGGAAATCGTCAGACAGGATGACAATGGGCCGATAAGCAGGCTGGCTCGATTTCACTTCCGACACATCACTCCATGGATAGGGGGCGCGCTCGCCGGGGACCGAGAGGCTTACACCTATCTCCCGCAGTCGGCGCAGGGGTTCATGTCGGCTCCTGAACTGACGGAGGCGATGGAGGACGCTGGGCTGGATGTCTCGACCTGCAAGAAGCTCGCTCTTGGAACAGTGGCGATTCACGTTGGCATGAAGCCATGACGTGATACGTGTTAGTATTTACAGACCCAGATTTCAGGAGTGGCAGAAGATGACGACAAACACAGACCCGGGCATTGACAACATCCTCAGAAACGTACAGGTCGTGGCGGCCTCTGAGGGCGGTTCGATTGAGTTCGTCGAGGCGAGCGGCGGCAAGCTCGTCGTGGATTACACGCCCGGCGTAAACGAAGAGTGCCCCGAGTGCGTCCCCACTCACGACCTTATCAAGATGATGATGAAGACATCGGTAAGCGTACACGCGCCATACATCACCGAGATAGAGGTGCGTTAGCTACACCAGATCCAGATTCTTGAGACCGGAGCCTGTGTTCAGCAGCAGAATGTTCTCGTCCGGGCCGAGTAGGGCGTCGGACAGCAGTTTTTCTAGCGCGGCGGCAGTTGCTGCGCCCTCGGGACAAATGAACATTCCCTCTGACCGCGCAACCCGGCCCATGTAGTCTCGTATCTCGTCGTCGGACACTGTGAGAGCTCCCCCGCCGCTTTCGCGAATAGCGTTCAGTATCAGGTAGTCCCCGATCCCGCCGGGCACCCGTATCCCGGGCGCGATTGTCTGAGCGTCCTGCCAGGGTTCGGCGAACTCGGTTCCCTGCTCGAAGGCGCGGACCATTGGCGCGCACCCCTCTGCCTGAACCGCGAACATCTTCGGCCTGTGCGACCCGATCCACCCCATTGCCTCCATCTCCGCGAATGCCTTCCACATCCCGACTATTCCGGTGCCGCCACCCGTCGGGTATATGATTGCGTCCGGCAGCGTCCAGCCTGACTGCTCGGCTATCTCGTATCCCATCGTCTTCTTGCCTTCCACCCGGTACGGCTCTTGTAGAGTGGATATGTCGAACAGCCCTTCTTCGGCGGCGCGCGCGCGGCTCAGCACTCCCGCGTCGCTTATCAGCCCGTCAATGAGATTCAGCTCCCCTCCGGTTATGACGACCTCTTTCTGGTTGGACTCGGGGGCGTCCCTCGGCATGAACACATACGACGCGATGCCTGCCTTTGCCGCATAGGCGGTCATCGCGCCCGCCGCGTTGCCAGCCGATGGCATGGTTATCCTGGTGATGCCAAGCTCCTTGGCCTTAGACACCGCTGCCGACAGCCCTCTCGCCTTGAAGGACGCCGTCGGGTTCACGCCCTCGTCCTTGATGTGGAGGTTGGAGCAGCCCATTTCCGGCCCGAATCGTTCCGCTTTGAATATGGGAGTGAACCCTTCACCGAGCGTTACGACGTTGGACGTGTCCCTGATGGGCATCACCTCGAAGTATCGCCACATATTCGCGGGACGGTCTTTAAGCGTCTCTCTGTCCAGCGCGGACGCGGCTGCGTCCAAGTCGTAGCGCGGATAGAGTACCTTGCCGCATTCGGCGCAGAGCCGATTCGGTTCGTCCGCTGAGTAGGTGGCGGTGCAGTAGGTACATTCCAGGTGAGTCAGATAGCTGTCCATGGTTCCTTCCGATGTGAATGTGTTTATTGGGCTATTAAGTATGAGCCGGCCAGCGTCCGGGAACGGAGTATGCCTCGTCAGGGCCGGGCCAAGGGGGCATGGTTGTGATGATGAAGTTGAGAGTCTCGTCGGGCGAGGTGTTGCGGAACTGGAAATGCGTACCCGTCTCTATCGTCAGGCTTATGCCCTGCTCGACCTCGGTGATGGACTCTTTGTCTTTGAACTTTCGCCATACCTGTCCAAATCCTGAGATGAAGTACCACACCTCTTCCACTGTTCGATGCGACACAGGCTTGGAGACCGCGCCGGGTGGCAGTGCGCAGTGTACCATACTGCCCATATTCGTCTGGACAAGTTCTCGTATTTCAGAGCCGTCGGGCGCAAGGACGGTGTAGTGTTCGGGCAGTCGGATGGTTTGCAACAGGATGCCAAGAATCAGGGATTTATTAGATAGTAGCACAGTTATAGAAAACGGGCAGATTCTCAAATAGAATCTGCCCGACTTATTGCCGGAAATCCGCAAGGGCAGTTACCTTTTCGAGCTCCTGGTCCCCGCGCTCTGAGCGCGGGACGCAAAGCTGCTCTTGCCAACTTTGCCACCGCCGGACTTGGCGGTCGAACTCTGGATACGCGACGCGGCTTTCTGCGTCATCCCTCTGCCTTTGCCGCCGCCGGATCTACCTTTAGCCATAGCAATACCTCCTTTCATTAGGATCGTCTCATGGAGACTGAAAAGAGGTTAGATGGTTGTGTTGGTTTGAGTCAAATTATAGACGAGCGTGAGCAGCGCTCAGGTCTATTGACCGGGAGGGTACTTCTCCAGCCACCAGCGCGCTATCTCGACGCGCCTGGCGAACCATACGTCGGGGAAGCCGGTCGCGTATTCGAGGAAATCCCTGAGCGCGGCGGCGCGTGACGGACGGCCCACAATGCGGCAGTGCAGTCCGACGTTCATGATCTTCGGTGAGTCTGCGCCTTCTTCGTACAGGATATCGAAAGTGTTTTTGAGGGTTTCGTAGAAGTCCGACGGGCTGTTCATGCCGCCGCGCCAGAAACGGGTGTCGTTGACCTCGAGCGAGTACGGAATCACCAGCCAGGGTCTGCCGCCCACATCCACGTAGTAGGGAATATCGTCAGCGTACGAGTTGGAGTCGTACAGGAAACCGCCCTCCTCGACCACCAGTTCACGCGTATTGACGCTTGGAGCGTACCTCGTGTACCAACCAAGTGGACGTTCGCCAGTGCTGCGGCGTATGGACTCGACTGCCTTGGCGATGGCCTCTCGTTCGGCGTCGCGGTCCATGCGGTAGTATTCTTCCCAGCGGTAGCCGTGTCCGAATACCTCGTGCCCCTGCTTCACGATTTCCGGTCCGACCTCCGGGTTGCGCTCCAGCGCGAGCGCGCAGCAGTAGAAAGTAGCGGGAACATCGAACCTCTTGAGAATCCGCATGACTCGCCATACACCCGCTCTGCTGCCGTATTCGAAAAAGGACTCGTTGGCGAGATCACGTTCATTGAGGGGCAGAGGCGAGGGTACCTCGCTATTAGTCTCGCGCTGCGGATCGCCATCGAGCAGCGAGTATTCGGACCCTTCTTCGTAGTTGACTACGACAGATATAACTATGCGAGCGCGATTGGGCCACTCGACTTTGGGAGGATGTTGTCCATAGCCAATAAAGTTGCGTTCGGTCATGTCCCGCTCATATATGCGTGGGGAAGGGTATTGGAGCCGGCGATGGTCAGCGGTCTTCCTCCACGTCGCCCTCGCCGGTGACTTCACGCAGGAACTGTTCTACGTCTGGGGCAAGTTCCGCAGTCGGATCCTCTTCTTCCCCATCCTCGTCGCTGGCCAGAACGCGGTCGTAATAGGATTCCAACCTGCTTATGAGCGAGCGAACCTCTGAATTGCCCTCAACGGCTCTGTTGACATCTTCGTACTGGCGTTCCCCCCTCGCTGTGTCGGATAGGGAGCGAGGCAGATCGTACATAGCGCACAGGATTTCCACTATACGCGCGGATCCCATGTGATCCTCATCTAGCTGCATATACTGAGGAAGATGCGCCATCAGGCTTGTTGTAACGACCTCGTTGCCAGTCAGCAGGTCGGTCACCATGTTGACGATGCTTGTGGGCCCCTGGTATGTGCTGCGCCGCTGGGACACCAGCCCGCGCGCCTTTGCAGCCTGCTCGCCCGACAGTGTGCCTGTTACCAGCAGAGGCCGCGTGTGCGGCACGGAGTCATACATACCGCCGATGCGACAGTACTCCTGAATATCGAAGTAGGACAGCACCTCGGAAATGGCGCCGCAGTACGTCTCTCCGAAATTGTGAGGTTCCCGGACATGCAGGAACAGGTAGTCCCGGTCGGTGGAGTCGTCGTGCGCATAGTGGATGATGCTGTTGGGCGTCGTGAAGACACGCTCGCCATTGACGGTGCGCATACGGGGCCTGTACCTGGTAAAGTCGAAGAACTTTCCAGGCTCGGCAAGTCTCCCCAGTTCCCGCGCGCCCAGATGGCGTTGCAGGATGTTGAGTGAGAGCGTCCCGACTCGTCCCACGTCTATCCAAGGCCGAAGCATGGCGATGGCTATTGGGCGATTCAGTTCCGGTAAAGGGTCCGCAAGTTCAAATTCACCTATTCTCATATATCTATCGTGCCAAATATTTTGCTTTTTCGCAACCCTGTTTAGTGGACGGTTCCGCGAGAAAACGGATGGCGGCCGCCCGGACCGCCGCCATCCGTTTTCTTCACAGCTACCTTACACGTTCGACAACCTGGCGAGTGGCGTCCACAAGGGAGTCAATATCGGCGGCTGTCGTCAGCGAGTTCATTGCTCCCGCGGAGCTGGTCTGGAGCAGAATTCCTTCATTGAGCAGGCCGGTGAACAGGGCGCGGCGCATCGTCTGATCGGATTGGACAACCGATCGGTAATCCCTGATCTCTTCGGAAGTGAAGTGAATACCAAACAAGGAGCCGATGCCAGTAATCTGCGTGGGAACTTCGAACTCGTCGAACACGGAGCTGAGCTTGGCGCGGAGTTCGCTGCCCAGAGCGTTCATCCGATCATAAACTTCGGGAGTGAGGTGGTCATGAACCACCTCACCCGCGACCATGGTCACGGGGTTGGCGTTGAAGGTTCCGGCATGGGGAATGGCGCCTCCCCTGGTGGGATCGAACAGCTCCATGATGTCCGCTCGACCTCCGAACGCTCCGACAGGAGTTCCTCCTCCGATGATCTTGCCGAAGCAAGTCATGTCCGGTATCACGCCGAGCGTTTCCTGCGCTCCGCCCGGCGCTATGCGAAAGCTCTGCACCTCGTCGAATATGAGCACAATACCCAATTCGGTTGTCAGATCGCGCAGGCCGCGTAGGAACTCGACGTCTCCGTGCAAATAGCCAAAACTGGAGACGACAGGCTCCATTATCAGGCAGGCCAAATCACTCGCATTCTCGCGCAGGACGCGTTCGCACCAGTCGAGGTCGTTGTATGGCAGAACGATGACCTGCTCCAGGATGCTGTCTGGCAGGCCGGGATGTTCGGCAATCGGCGTGGGGCCTGACGGGTCCAGCTTTTCCAGCGGAGGGTGGACACTGACGGAGACGTATTCGTGCGCGCCGTGATACCCGCCTTCGAACTTGGCTATCTTCTGCCTGCCCGTGAAAGCGCGGGCGGCGCGAATGGCCATCATCGTGCCTTCAGTGCCGGAGTTTGTGAAGCGTATCAGGTCCAGAGAGGGGACTCTTTCCGTAAGTATCTTGGCGAGTCGTACCTGCGGGTCGGTTGGGCCCGTGAACGCCGTCCCTCTCGCAGCTTGCTCCTGTATCGCGCTCGTAACGTCCGGGTGGGCGTGACCCAGAATAAGGCTGGTGGCGTTAATCATGAAGTCCAGGAGACGGTTTCCGTCGGCGTCGTATATGTAGTGGCCTTCACCGCGCTCTATGAAGTGCGGGTAGGGATCGAAGAACGCGGTTCCTCTGGAACTTCCGCCAGGGAGGTACTTCTGCGCCTCGGCCTGCTTGCTTTGGGAAACAGGAGTTCTGTGGACAAAGCGGTCTATCTCTTGCTGGAGTTTGTCTTGTGTTGACATGGGCTTTCTTACCTCCGTCCGGTGGATCGTTCAATCACGTCTTCAAAACTTCTGGATGTGTCGCTGGGTTGGAAGAAAACCAGTCTGTAACCGTCAGGATCCAAAACAACAATGTCCCGTGTGTTCCAAGGGCGGTCAACTGGACCTTCCTCAAGTTCTACGCCATTCGCTTCGAGTCTCGCCGCCATACCGTCGATAGGTTCTATGTCGGCCAGGAAAGAAAGCGCTACTCCTACGCCTTTCTCCCGTGCGGGATAAGGCGAGTTGTTATCTGGAACGAGCAGCAGATCCGCGTATTTTCGCCAGCGAAGATGCGCCAATGCTGCCTCTCCGTCCGGGCCCGGTATGGTGAAGACCTGTGAAAAGCCTATCTTGTCCCTGTACCATGACGTGGACATGGCAATGTCTCCGACCGAGAGCGTCGGGAACATAGGCATGGGATAGAATTCTGTATGGTGGGGCATAGCGCTCTCCCGATTCCAGTAATCTACGTCACATCTTGGCGCAGGGGATCTATCACAGAGAGAAACGGAAATCGTAGAAAGTCGCTATCGCGACTGCATATCCGGCTTATACCATGTTCCCGCATAAGAACCGCGATATGGAGATCGTGGGCTATGTTTCCCCTTATGTCGGGCAACTCTTCCACTATCTCGGAAAGTACCGCAGCGTGGCGTTGAGTCGGGGTTAGGATTGAAAAGCCGGCATCACTAATCAGCGCTCCCAAGAAACCCCACGCTTCAGGGAAGTTTCTGGGATACCGCAGAATACGAGGGTGTGTACAGACACGCAGAAATTCATAGCAGATACTCCAGGTGAGAAAAGAAGGCTCTGGATCACGACGCGAATTTTCCAGAAAATTGCGGCAGGTCAAGTGGAACTCTGAGTCTTCGTCGACAGCGTAAACCAGTATGTTAGTATCGAAAACTAGCATCTTCGTCGAATATACGATAGAGTTCGTCTCGGTTCGAGATGTCAATCAGCAGTCCGCCGCTTTTCCACTTAGGTAGAGGCGGGAGAGAGTCATTGTCCGATGGCAGAGTCTCGTCGCACTCTTCCAGGACGTGTCTCAATCCAGCCTCCACGAGAACCGACACCGTTGTACCTCGGCGGACAGCTTCCTTGCGCAGTTTCTGCATCACGTTATCGTCAATGTCCAGAGTTGTCTTCATAGGAATGACCTTATCAGCAGTGGCGTTATGCGTCAACGAAAGATATCTGTAACTCAGCTACATCGCGGTGTAGCCGCCGTCTATGACGAGCTCGCTTCCGGTCATATATGACGCTTCGTCCGAGGCCAGGAACAGGACTCCCTTAGCGACGTCTTCCATCCTGCCCAGCCGACCCATAGGTATCTCGTCCTGTCTCTGGGCGCGCGTTTCAGGGTTGGGATAGACCAGATCGAGCATCGGGGTCTCGATTGGCCCAGGGTGAACCGAGTTACAGCGGATGCCTTCCTGCGCGTACTGAAGGGCCGTGCTTTTTGTCAGGAGCCGCACCGCTCCCTTGGATGCGTTGTAGGCCGTCGAGGCCATGCTCCCGATTAGTCCGGCAACGGATGATATGTTGACTATCGAGCCGCCGCCCGCTTCTCGCATGGCCGGAATTGCGGCCTTTGTGCCGAGGAAAACGCCCTTTCCATTGATGTCCATCACCCTATCCCAGTCTTCTTCGCTCTGTTCATGTATGAATGCGCGGCTGAATATGCCCGCGTTGTTTACCAGAATGTCCAGCTTGCCGAATCGTTCGACCGCTGTGTTCACCGCGTTCTGCCAATCAGATTCGCTTGTGACATCCAGATGAACGAAAACGGCTTCTCCGCCCGACTCCGCTATCTCGGCTGCTACCTGCTGGCCTTCCTCCTCGAGCACGTCGCCCAGCACAACTTTCGCGCCCTCCTCGGCGAAAAGTCTTGCCTCGGCCGCTCCCATGCCTCTTGCTCCGCCGCTGATAAGGGCTACCTTGCCTTCGAGCCTCATAGTGAACCTCCGTTGGATCCTTGCAATATCGGGTACCGGGGAATTGTATCACTGAGCGAACCTGAAATCGGTCAAATCGTTTGGTGCGATGCAGGGCCTTTCGATTGTTCGCCTTAGGCGGTCGCAATGCGTGTCTTCCGGTAGGGGCAACCCTTGTGGTTGCCCTTTAGTTGCGGCGCCATATTAGATAACCGAAAGACCCTGGGTGAAGTCCGGTGACGAGGCGTTAACGGACCCGCTTCAGATGTTTGGCCTTTCCAGATAGCCGAAACTCATATGCGAACGCAGACAGGGAATCGCAGCGTTGCCCGCGCATCGTTCTGGCCGGACGCCAGTACGCGCCGCGAAGATACTTTCTGTATGATATTGGCAACTGAATATATTGGGGCGCCAGTGACAAGGATGTAAGAGTTGCTTGATTTCGAACGTTTTGAATGGCTGAGTTTTGACTGCTACGGCACATTGGTTGACTGGGAGACCGGCATTTCGGACGCCGTCGCCGATTCGCTCGACCCGCACGATATACGGATGTCCAGATCGGAGATTCTGGCTCTATTCGCGGAGGTCGAACCACAGATACAGCAGAGCGGTAGATATTTAGAGTATCGTCGCGTTCTGCGCCGTGTCATGGCGATGATAGGCATAAAGCTGGGATTGCAGTTCTCCGAGTCGGAGATGAACTGTCTTGTGAACACCATCGGGTCTTGGCCTGTATTTGCTGACACAAGAGATGCGCTTAGGGTCATGAAGAGTCGCTACAATCTGGCTATCATATCCAACGTGGACGACGGTCTTTTCGCGCCAACCGCGGATGCGCTGGGGGTGGAACTCGACGTAGTGGTCACCGCGCAGCAGTGCGGCAGCTACAAGCCTGATCATAAAAACTTCCGAATAGCTCTCGAGCGTATGGGCATCCAAAAGGACAAGTGGCTGCACATAGGCGAGAGCCTATACCACGACATTGCCCCGGCCAACGAGCTGGGCATCGCGTCGGTATGGGTGAACCGTGGACATGGAAGTGAGGGCGGCGCGACACGTCCCACGGACGCCAAGCCCGATATGGAGTTCCACGACCTGGCGACGGTGGTGAGGGCGATGGGATTGGAGTAGAGCTGCGCGGCATCCACTGAATTAACTCGGAATCGGCCAATTGGAGCGCGTATTGCAAGTTTACAATGTGAGGGTGCTAATGCTTAAGTACATCGTATTGGCCGCACTCGCCATCGGGGCGCTGTTTGTCGCGGCCTGCGGGTCTTCGTCGGAATCGGAACCTGCTCCGGCGGCTCCGGAAACGACCATAGAAGTGAAGGTCGGCAACGAGGTCGGCAATCGCCTTCCGAACTTCGAGCTTACCCTTACCAGCAACGGCGAAAAGCTCACATCCACCAGTCTGATTGAAAGTGGAAGGCCGGCCTTCCTGTTCTTTTTCGCCACTACTTGAACGATTTGCCGCTCCGAGTTGCGGAGCCTGAAAGACGTTTGGCCCGAGTTCTCTGAAGACGTGGATTTCTACGCCGTAAACATTGATCCATCAGACAGCTTCGACAAGCTGGAGGATTTCAAACTCGACCAAGGCTATCCCTGGCCGCTCACCCATTCCGACAGGGACACGCTGCTTCGCCTCAACGTGATTCGGCAGTCGACGAAGGTCGCTTTCGATTCCGAAGGTGTAATCGTATATCGCGAGAGAATGGGCGGCGGTGACGCCGAAACGTGGCGCGAACTGTTCCAGGAGTTGTCCGAGAGCGGTTAGCTCGAACCGAACGTGAGAACGAGACGTGCGGACTCTGAAGTCCGCACGTAGCGCTTGACTCGACTTATGTATTAATCCCGAGGAGGATGGCTTCCATCTCCGGCAGCATATCCTCCGCTCTTGCCCTCAACTGCTCGCGGGTGAGTTCGGCAATCGGATGCTGAGTAAGAACGATGGGATACGCGGGCGCGCCCCACATTTGAGCCATCGAACGGGCTGTCGTCTCGAATATGTCGGTGCAGATAGTAACCGATGGGATGCCGGCCTTCTCTGCGTGAATTCCGTCGTGCACACTGCACGCGCTGCAAGACCCTCAACTGCCGATTGCGACTACCACGTAGTCGCAATCCTTTGTCATCTCCCGGAGTATCTCTGGTTCCACGGGTTTGGACGCGGACGGCTTGCGATGGTAGTTCACCGAGGCGACTCCGTACCGCTCTTTGAGGACGTCGGCTATCTCCTCCAGGAGGACCTGGGCTCCGTCCTTCGCGTCGTCAATAAGACCGAGCCTCTTGCCGGCTAGTGAGTCCAGCCTCGGAGCCGAGATGAATCCCGGTATGATTGGCTCGGTTGTGGGGTCAACCAGAATGTGCCGTGTGCGTACCGCTGTCTGTACCATCTTTTCATCCTCCCGGAAGTCGAATCGGGCCCATTATACAACGCGGAAAGGAGATCGCGCTTGCGCGCGACGAAAACCCTTTGACTATCGGTTCAGAGTATCAATAGAATCAACCGATATGAATGAAATTAGCGACTCCACCCAGATTTTCCAGAAGACAACCTTAGACAATGGCCTGCGCGTAGTTTCGTGCGATATGCCGCACACTCGGTCGGTAGCCATCTCCATTTTCGTAAAGGTGGGCTCACGCTACGAAGCCGACGCCGAGGCGGGGCTGTCTCACTTCATAGAGCACATGGTGTTCAAGTGCACCGAGCGCAGACCCGACCCTGTGGATATAAGCTCCGCTATCGAGGGGACGGGCGGGGTTATGAACGCGGGCACCGAGCAGGAACTGACTGTATATTGGTGCAAGGTCGCCCAGCCATTCTTCGCGGAGTCGCTCGACCTGCTGTTCGATATGCTTCGCAACTCGCTGTACAAGCCGGACGACGTTGAGAAGGAGCGTCGCGTAATACAGGAAGAGCTTGCGATGATCAACGACTATCCCACGGCGCGGGTGGACTCGTTGATAGACGAAATGCTATGGCCCGATCACCCACTTGGACGCGATATCGGGGGGACGAAAGAGTCGGTTGACGAGATCACACGGAGTATGCTGCTGGACCACGTGGCCGAATACTATACGCCGCGCAACATCGTGGTCAGCGTGGCGGGCAATGTGCCGCACTCGGAGGTGGTGGCGCGGGCCGCCGAGCTATCGCGCGATTGGCCGAATAGTGAGTGTGGCGAGCCGTCTCCGGTCACTCATGTTCAGAACGAGTCACAGATGAAGCTGGAGTACCGAAGCACGGAGCAGGTACATATGTCCATTGCACTGCCCGGACTTCCGCTGAGCCACCCAGACCGATATGCTCTGGACTTGCTCAGCGTGATCCTGGGGGAGGGGATGAGCAGCAGGCTGTTCGTAGAACTTCGCGAGAAGCGCGGCCTTGCATACGACGTTCACAGCGGAGTCGCGCACTTCAAGGACACGGGCGCGTTTGTCATATCTGCGGGGGTGGACCCGTCGAGCGTTTATGAGGCGGTTCCGACTATCCTGGAGCAGGTGGCGGATGTTCGTGACTGCCTGCCGGAGGAGGAGATGGACAGGGCGAAGCGTCTGGTGGCCGGGCGCATGATGCTCAGGATGGAGGATACTCGCTCTGTATCCGCGTGGATGGGCAGCCAGGAGCTTTTGCTTGGGACGATCCTGGGTGTTGATGAAGTCGTGGAGAGCGTGAATTCGATAACGCTGTCGGATATTCGGCGGGTGGCGTCGGATCGGCTGGTGACTGAGGGTCTGAATATGGCGGTGGTAGGGCCGTGCAGAGGTCGGAAGCGGCTGACAGGGCTGCTGAAGCTGTAAGAGGCGAGGGTTCGTTCTATTTGTGGCGTGACCACTGTTTTCAGAAAAGGTTGGCAACAGCATTACTGAAACCCTGAGACGGGGTTGCATTTATGTAGTTTCGGGCTATGCGAATGAGGTCAGAGTCAGATGATACGAGTAGTTGGCAGTCGAAATAGAGCGCGGTAGCGAGGTGTAGGGAATCTCCGGCCGCCAGCATGGTTGCCGCGCAAATATCCTCTGCCTGGTCCATCAGTCCTGGAGAGGGTTCGGGGAATCTCACCATATCAAGGGGACCTTGAAGGGCATGGCGAGTGGATGTGTACACTTCCGCAAGGTGTTCTGCTATTAAAGCGGTGGGGCCTGTGCGTCTCGATCCCATACGACGCGAAATCTGAACGACCGTGTATCCACGCTCTAACATACTCTCGGCCCACATATCGGTTTTCCTTGCTTCGAGCATTTCCAGGATTCCGAATGGGGAAGCCATGACATTGAAATTCTGATCCCTGATTGTCTCCAACATCTGGTTGGCACTCTCACTTCTGTTATCAACCACATCGAGTAGTACAGTAGTGTCCAGATAGATTGTCGGTCGAGCGGCAGATTGTAAGCTCATGATCGGCTATTGATCAGAGAAGGCGGTTTGGGAAGCGTTTTTCGTCTCTTGATTGGTGGGTTGCGGAACCTGGGCTCGGGCGTGGCGGCGCGCTGGTTTGCTACACGGGGCTGATTTTTTCGGGCATCTGACTTGGCGGTTAGGGTTGCAGTCTCATAGGCCATGCTCTCCAAAGACTCCCTCGCGGTTTCTAGCGCCTTTACTGCCTGTTCCCTGGTTACTGCGGTATCAAAGGAATCCAGAAAGCCTTCGATGGTGTAGCCGTCTGCCAGGTAGTCGAACAGTATTCTGACGGGCATACGAGTGCCTTTGAATCTGGGCGTGCCGCTTACGTAGTCTCTGTCGCTGTGAATGACGCTGTTCAAGTTAATGCGCTCTCTGATCGCCTTCAATGCCTGCTCCGCGCTCACATCCGGGAAGTCATCGAGAAAGGCGTACAGGTTATGCACGTTGTCAAGATACTCGAACAAGTATTGCACCGGCACGTCGGCGCCCTCGAAAGCAGGGTCTCCCTTGGGGACCTCGCTGAGGTCAAAAATCGGAGGGATGGGGTCTCCGGGTCTGGTTAAGATTGCTTTTTCATTTGCCGCGTGTTTGCTCATCTCGCTATCCCTGGATTCGTTCCACTCCCGCTGTATGTGCGGTTTGAAATCGTACCCACGTCCGCCGCTTTTGATGTCACGCATATATGAATTTCCGCGGATGGGTATTTCCAAGTCTATATAACCGTTGGTATTTCGTATTCTGAATACATTTTCCAAGTTTGGGAAAGTGTCCGCCTCAATTTTCAGCCATATCAACCCTGGATCCTTGGCAAGCAGAATATGGAGTTCGCTACTGAATTTTTGGGGGTTTATATTAAGCCACCAAACGGGTTTGCCTTTATTCACATTCGAGAAGGAAGTGTTACGGGCTGTCAACTCGTTATAACCCAAGTGCGCGTTGACCATTTTTATAGCTTGTGGTTTGTCCATAGTTATCCACACTCTTCTACTTAGCGTTGCGTTCGAGGCGTTCGGCGAGGACGCGGAGGGCCAGGGCCTGCGCCTTGGCGATGGCGTCGTGGGTGGTTGCGCCGTAAACCATTGCGCCGGGGATCTCCAAGACTTCGGCTATCCAGCGTCCGTCTTCTTCCTGTTCGGTTTCTATGGTGAATGTCATGGGCATGTCCAGGTTTCCTATTATCCTTAAAGGGTTCAGAGCGGGGTGAAGCCGAGGGTGCTGGTTGTCATCTGGCCGCGGGTGGCTTCGGCTTCGAGCATGGATTCGACGGCGCTGATGTTGCGGGAGTAGGGGAGGAGAAGGCGAACGAGGCCGTCGTGGCGCTGGCGGCAGGAGAAGGCGACTTGGGTGTCGCCGACTTTGTCCATTTCGCCGTAGCGGACGAATCCGGCAACGACCATGCGAAGGCGCAGGGCGGCGTTCCTGACTTCGCCCTCGCCGGAGACGCTGTAAGCGTACTCGGAGCCGTTGGAGACGCCGGTGGTGGTGAGCATGAGGGCGGACTTGGAGTCCTTGATTGTCATGGGGCCTTCGGGGTGGGTGAAGTCGGGGTTCTTGGTGACGGCTTGGGTGAGCAGGAACTTGACGGGGCGCTCGTGGATCATGCCGCATGGGAAGATGATCTGGTTGTCGGAGTCTTCAACCGGCATGAGGCCGCCGAGCATGACCATCTGGTCGCGGATGACGCGCAGTCGGTCGCGGATTCCGTCGGCCCTGCTGAAGCTCCAGACGGTGAGGACCCCTTCCTTTATATATAGGCCCACGGAGACGTTGCCGAAGTTGGTGTCCATCGAAACCAGTTCCATGCAGTTTCCTATCTCTTCGAGTTTGCGGGCTATCTGTCCGCGTTGGGCGATGGCTGATTGAGTCATATTGTCGGCGTCCTTATTGAACTTGTGTCTTCTCCGCTTTTAAAGGGGAGTTCATCTATCCTCCGGCAAACGACCGAACTATCAAGACTGCCATGCCAACTCCGAAGGCAAGACCCGCGCCAAACAACGCGAATATGAGCTTGTCCAGGCGACTTTCAATCCTGTCCAGCCGGCTTCCAACGCTATCAAAGCGTCCATCAATGCCGTCGAAGCGTCCATCAACGCCATCGAATTTGCCATCAATGCCGCCGAAGCGTCCATCAATGCCGTCGAAGCGGCCGTTGACGGCGTCGAAGCGACCTTCAAAACGGCTTTCAACGGCGTCGAAGCGGCCGTTGA
Organism: Dehalococcoidia bacterium; assembly: GCA_965261525.1. Lineage (GTDB taxonomy): Bacteria > Chloroflexota > Dehalococcoidia > Lucifugimonadales > UBA1123 > VXRN01. The sequence continues at coordinate 4,069,927 of OZ253472.1, read as the reverse complement.
CGGCGTCGAAGCGACCTTCAAAACGGCTTTCAACGGCGTCGAATCGGCTTTCAACGGCGTCGAATCGGCTGTCAACGGTGTCGAAGCGACCATTTGTCTTTTGAAGTTCTATCTTTAGCTCATAAATTTCTGACTGAAGGTCCGCTTTTAGTTCGGACACGTCCGCTTTAGAGGCCAGGTGTTCGTACACGCCTTCCAGTCTGCTGAGACGTTCCTCGAATGTTGTCATTTCACATATGCCTTTTCCTATATTGGGGAATGGGTTTGTACGGCGTCCCTGGTTGCGGCGCGGATGGCTCGGATGTGGTCGGGGCCGGTGCCGCAGCATCCGCCGATTATGTTGATGCCCATGTTGGCGAGGCGCTTGAATCGCTCGGCCATGTACTCTGGGGACTCGTTGTATATGATGCGGCCTTCTTTCATGTCGGGGATGCCGGCGTTGGAGTGTATGAGCATGAGGCCGTCGTCCACGGCGCGCATCCGCTCGGCGAGGTCGAGCATCCGGTCTATGCCGTTGCCGCAGTTGGCGCCGACGACGTCCGCGCCTGCCTCTCGGAGTTCGGTGACCGCCTTCTCCGGCGTCACTCCCATCATGGTGAAGAATCCGCGCGGGCCGAGGTCGAATACCATAGTGGCGAAGACGGGCAGGGGAGTGTTGTCCCTGGCGGCGCGGATGCCGGTTACGGCCTCTTCGAGGGCCATCTGGGTTTCAACCAGGATCACGTCGGCGCCGCCGTCGGCGAGGGCGGTTACCTGCTCGGCGAGGGCGTCGTACATCTCGGACTCGCTCACGCCGTCGGGGAGGGGCTCCATCATCTCGCCCGTGGGGCCGATGGAACCGAGGACGTAGTGGTTGGCATCGGGCTTCTGGCTGGCGGCGAGCTGGGCGGCGAGCCTGTTGAACTCGACGACCCTGTCTCCGTAGCCGTACTTCTTCTGCATGTAGCGTGAGCCGCCGAAGGAGTTGGTGAGCACCATGTCGGAGCCTGAGTCGAAGTAGGCTTTGGCCATGCCCTGCACGACTTCGGGGTGGCTGGAGTTGAACTCTTCGGGGCAGCCGCCGGCCTCCAGGCCGCGCTGCTGGAGGTATGTGCCGGTGGCTCCGTCGGAGATGAGGAGTTCTCCGTCCCGGAGCCTTTCCAGTATGGATTGCATTTGGTATCCGCCTTTCGGGTGGGAGTTATTAGTTCTCGGTTATTGTTCGGTTCTCAGCGTCTTATATATAGGACGCCTTATGTTTGTCCGGGTGTGTGCAAGTGGTCTGCAAGTGGTCTGCAGGTGGGGTCCAAGTGGCCTGTAGGTGGGGTCTGGCACCTGAATCCGACCTGTATTCACTTGCATTTGTAGCTGGGGGAGTTTTCTCCCTGGCTGGGAAATTTCCCGTTGATAATGTTGAGTTTATAGTTGTGGAGACGAAATCGCGTTGCCGCGTTTGGCATCCAGCGTACATTGTAGCATAGTAATGGACTGGATATGTCAGGTTTGGGAAACTCACGCTGGCTGTGGCATGAGGCTATTCGTTGGCCCAGTGGTCTATGGCGCCGGGGGTGGGATCGCGGCGGCCCTGTCGGTGGAGGTCTCGAATGCGGGCCACGAAGTCGGCGGGGAAGTTGTGGTTGAGGCGGGCGACCAGAGCGTCGGCGGCCTCGTCCGCGTTTCCGTCGGTATCCATGAATTCGCCCCATTCCCAGGCCATGAGGTATTCGTCGGCGCCCGCGGAGCCGTCGAACATAGAGATGGCGTCAACGCCCTGCTGAAAGCGCGGGTCTAGCTGGCGCGAGACGGTCTGGGAGTCGTCGCGGGCCTGGACCTGGACGGGGATCTCTTTCCAGTACATTGTGCGGACTTGGGTCATGGCGAATTTAGAATTTAGAATTGTGAATTTGGAAATTGGAGTGGGATGTTTATATTGTAGCGTGGATTGGGGGAATGTGCGATTATTTGTCAGAAGCGGGATTCGCGGGATATATAGGATGGGATGATTGGGTTGGGAGGGTATTGGGGGGGATTGGGTGAAGGCTGACTGTTGATTTGAGTGATCGGAGAGGGCGCTATGCCATACGCGAATGTGAATGGGGTGAATTTATATTATGAGGAGCATGGGAGCGGGTTTCCGCTGGTGTGGAGTCATGAGTTCGCGGGGGACTATCGCTCGTGGAAGCCGCAGGTGCAGTTCTTCAGCCGGCGATACCGGGTGATCACGTACAACGCGCGGGGGTATCCGCCTTCGGATGTGCCTGAGAGCCTGGACGATTACACGCAGGAGCAGTCGGTGGATGATCTGCGAGGTCTGCTCGTTCACCTGAATATCGAGCGGGCGCATATCGGCGGTCTTTCGATGGGCGGGAACGTGGCGCTGAATTTTGGTCTGACGCACCCTGAGATGGCTAGGTCGCTCATCGTGGCCGGCACGGGGGCGGGAACTACGGACCCGGAGCCGTTCCGCCGGAACGTGAACGCGCGGGCGGACATGATGCGCGCGGGTGGAATGGAGGCGATGGGAGACTATTCCAACAGTCCGACGCGGGTGCAGCTTCTTCGGAAGGACCCGCTGGGGTACGAGGAGTTCAGGCGCGGGTTCCTGGAGCACTCGCCGATTGGGTCGGCGCTGACGTTTTCTGGGGTGCAGGGGCGGAGGCCGCCGATCTTCGACCTGGAGGAGCGGATGCGCGCGCTGGACGTGCCGACGCTTATCATGACGGGGGACGAGGACGAGCCTTGCATCGAGCCGAGCGTGTTCATGAAGCGGTGCATTCCGAGGTCAGGGCTGGTGGTGATGCCGCAGGCGGGTCACGCGATCAATCTGGAGGATCCGGACCTGTTCAACCGGATAGCGCTGGACTTTCTGACGGCTGTGGAGCAGGGTTCGTGGGCGACGCGGGAGTGGGGGGATGAGTCGGGGGCGCTGGTTTAGTCGGAATCAGGATTTGCGGGACGAAACAAGATTGTCTCGCGTCCGTTCCTGCCGGACCGCGCGAGCGTAATAATAAATGGAGGAATGAAATGGAGGAATGATATGATTAGGGACAGGGAAAGCGTCACGATGTCTGAGACTGCCAGACTGCGACGGGAGATGTACGCAGAGACGTCGAGGCTGAGACGGGAGATGTACGCCGACATTCGCAGGTTGCGTTCTGATATGGATGACCGCGTTAGCTATGTGGACAGCCGCTTGACCAGGCATATATACGATGGTACGCATAGGGCATTTCCTATATACGGGGCTAGTTCCTACGTGAGCGACCAAGAGAGTAGCGACTCGCGCAGAAAGCCGTTCAGACTCATGGATTTTCTAATAAAGGTATGTATTGCGGAGGTCGTCCTTATATGGGTTCTGATCTTCGTGTTGTACTGGACTATACTTACGCGGTGAGTGGAGAGCCTGGGGTTGGTTGCGTATTCCGCGCGGGAATGACGATACATAGCTGGTGTAAGGAGATTTTCGATGGTTACTACCGAGGAAAGATTGTCCAGGGTCGAGGGCGCTTATGAGCAGGTTGACCGGCGGCTGGGGGATATCAGAGGAGAGATGCGCGGGCTGCGGTCGGACTTGAACGGCCGGATAGATGAGACGAACAGGGCGATAGAGGGTCTTCGGACGGAGTTGGGAGGTCGGATAGACGAAACTAACAGGGCGATAGGGGGTCTTCGGACTGAGATCGGCAATCGCATGAATATCATGGAGACTCGTCTGACCGCGATATTCATTGGGATGATGGCGGTGGGGGGTGGGATTTTTGCGGCTCTCATAGGCGTGATCGTTACGCTCTGGCTGACTGTGTAGGTGTGAGGGCGTATCTTCCATAGGGGTAAGGAGATTTCCGATGGTTGCTACCGAGGAAAGGCTGTCCAGGCTGGAGGGGCCTATGATCAGGTTGATCGGAGACTAGGGGATTTGCGCACTGAGATGATCGGTCTGCGCGCTGAGGTGAATGACCGTATGAGCGGTATGGAAAGCCGTCTTCATTCAATACTGATCGCGGTAATAGCCGGATCGGTAAGCATAGTGGTCACTCTCATTGCAGGGATAATTACGTTTTTAATCAGGACTACATAGATTTCATCTCTTCCACGACACCAGCGGAGGATCATTCTGTCCTGCGGGATTATGATTTCATCGCGCATCTGACGCGGTTTTGCCGGGCGTTGAGGGGGCATGGGCTGCTGGTGGGGCCGCGGGAGACGGCGGACGCGATTCTGGCTGTGGAGCGGGCGGGGCTGATGTCGGAGGCGCGGATATACTGGTCGCTGCGCGCGCTGCTGGTGTCGAGACGGGAGCATCTTCCGACTTTCGACAGGCTTTTCTACCAGTTCTGGAATTTCGAGCCGGTGTCGTCGCGTCCGGAGTCGGACGGCGGGCCGAAGACGAGTTTCGGGCAGACGCGCACGGTGGGTCGGCTGCCGCGCGGACTCGGTGCGCCGGAGGACGATGCTTATTCTAAGGATACGGTCATCCAACTGATAAGGACGGGCGCGAGTTCGCATCACACGACGGGCGGACGCGACCTGTCGTCGCTGGCGGCGGGTGAGGACGCGGCGGAGATACAGCGGATAGCGGCGCGGATGGTTCGCGCGCTGGCGTCGAGGCCGGGCCGTCGTCGGAAGAGGCATAGGAGGCGGGGGATTCCAGACCTGCGCGGCGCGATGCGGCTGAGTCTTTCGACGGGCGGAGACGTTGTACGGCTTCCTCGTCTGCGACGGGTACACCGGACTCCGAGGCTTCTGCTACTGCTTGACGTGAGCGGCTCGATGGACAGGCACGCGCGGCTGATGCTGAGGCTGGCGCACGCGGTGGGACAGCAGACGGGCAGGGTGGAGACGTTCGCCTTCAGCACCGCTATCACGAGGATAACGCGGGCGCTGTCGGCCCCGAACTTCGACGAGGCGCTGTACAGGGCGGGCAGGGCGGTGGAGCACTGGTCGGGCGGGACGAGGATCGGGGAGAGCCTGCACGTTATCAATACATTGTATGAGCGCCTGGAGGACAGGTTCACGACGGTTTTGCTGCTGAGCGACGGGTGGGAGACGGGCGACCCCGGACGGCTGGCGCGGGAGCTTTCGCGGATGCGGCTGAGGGTGCGGAGCCTGATATGGCTGAATCCGCTGGCTGGGACGGAGGATTTCGAGCCGCTGGCGCGGGGTCTTCGGGCGGCGATGCCGTATGTTGACCATTTCGCGCCGGCTGGGGACGTGGAGAGTCTGAAGAGGCTGCCGGGATTGTTGAGAGGGTAGTCTGAACCGTGATTTTTCTGATTTGGCTGACGGGGCGTGTGGTAGTATTGGGACAGGAGGTGGAGCATGGTGATTAAGAACGCGGCCGCGGCCGTGGATGCGCCAACTCGGACGGAAGTATTTTATCCTGAAACGGATGGTATGCCATTGCCGGACGGAGAGTACCAACTGCGGCACTTCATAGAGATCATTTCGATCTTGGGGCATTTCTTCAGAGACTTGCGCGACGCCGCGGTGAGCGGCAATACATTCATCTACTACGAGGAAGGCAACCCTCGAATGTTCGTGTCGCCGGACTGTTACGTGGCGTTCGGGGTGGATGTGGAGTTGCTGTTGGAGAACAACAACTATCGTGTGTGGGATATGGGCAAGTCTCCGGATTTCGTATTGGAGATAGGTTCGCCCAGTACTGCGAGCAACGACCTGGGCGATAAGCGCGAGTTGTACGCGAGCCTGGGTGTTGTGGAGTACTGGCGGTTCGATCCGAGCGGAGGCGATCACTACGGCGAGCCGCTGGTGGGCGAGACGTTGGCGGCCGGCGAGTATCGTGAGTTGGAGATGGTTCGTGGAACGGATGGCGGCGTATGGGGTTACAGCCCGGTGTTGAACCTGGAACCGCACTGGGATGAAGGCCGTCTGCGGTTCTACGACCCTGTTGACGGTCGGTGGCTTGAGAACATGGAGGAGACGGGAGTTCGCGCTGATACAGCCGAGTCGGTCGCTGAGATGGAGAGAGCGGAGCGTGAGCGTGAGAGACTGGCGCGTGAGTCGGCTGAGTCGCGCGCTGAGTCTGCTGAGGTTCGGGTGGCGGAGATGGAGGCGGAGCTGCGGCGGCTTCGGGGTGGATAGTCTGAACTGTGATTTTTTTGATTTGGCTGACGGGGCGTGTGGTAGTATTGGGACAGGAGGTGAAGCATGGTGATTAAGAACGCGGCCGCGGCCGTGGATGCGCCAACTCGGACGGAAGTGTTTTATCCTGAAACGGATGGTATGCCATTGCCAGACGGAGATTACCAACTGCGGCACTTCATAGAGATCATTTCGATCTTGGGGCATTTCTTCAGAGACTTGCGCGACGCCGCGGTGAGCGGCAATACATTCATCTACTACGAGGAAGGCAACCCTCGAATGTTCGTGTCGCCGGACTGTTACGTGGCGTTCGGGGTGGATGTGGAGTTGCTGTTGGAGAACAACAACTATCGTGTGTGGGATATGGGCAAGTCTCCGGATTTCGTATTGGAGATAGGTTCGCCCAGTACTGCGAGCAACGACCTGGGCGATAAGCGCGAGTTGTACGCGAGCCTGGGTGTTGTGGAGTACTGGCGGTTCGATCCGAGCGGAGGCGATCACTACGGTGAGCCGCTGGTGGGCGAGACGTTGGCGGCCGGCGAGTATCGTGAGTTGGAGATGGTTCGTGGAACGGATGGCGGCGTATGGGGTTACAGCCCGGTGTTGAACCTGGAACCGCACTGGGAGGAAGGCCGTCTGCGGTTCTACGACCCTGTTGACGGTCGGTGGCTTGAGAACATGGAGGAGACGGGAGTTCGCGCTGATACAGCCGAGTCGGTCGCTGAGATGGAGAGAGCGGAGCGTGAGCGTGAGAGACTGGCGCGTGAGTCGGCTGAGTCGCGCGCTGAGTCTGCTGAGGTTCGGGTGGCGGAGATGGAGGCGGAGCTGCGGCGGCTTCGGGGTGGATAGTCTGAACCGTGATTTTTCTGATTTGGCTGACGGGCGTGTGGTAGTATTGGGACAGGAGGTGGAGCATGGTGATTAAGAACGCGGCCGTGGATGCGCCAACTCGGACGGAAGTATTTTATCCTGAAACGGATGGTATGCCATTGCCGGACGGAGAGTACCAACTGCGGCACTTCATAGAGATCATTTCGATCTTGCGGCATTTCTTCAGAGACTTGGGCGACGCCGCGGTGAGCGGCAATACATTCATCTACTACGAGGAAGGCAACCCTCGAATGTTCGTGTCGCCGGACTGTTACGTGGCGTTCGGGGTGGATGTGGAGTTGCTGTTGGAGAACAACAACTATCGTGTGTGGGATATGGGCAAGTCTCCGGATTTCGTATTGGAGATAGGTTCGCCGAGTACTGCGAGCAACGACCTGGGCGATAAGCGCGAGTTGTACGCGAGCCTGGGTGTTGTGGAGTACTGGCGGTTCGATCCGAGCGGAGGCGATCACTACGGCGAGCCGCTGGTGGGCGAGACGTTGGCGGCCGGCGAGTATCGTGAGTTGGAGATGGTTCGTGGAACGGATGGCGGCGTATGGGGTTACAGCCCGGTGTTGAACCTGGAACCGCACTGGGATGAAGGCCGTCTGCGGTTCTACGACCCTGTTGACGGTCGGTGGCTTGAGAACATGGAGGAGACGGGAGTTCGCGCTGATACAGCCGAGTCGGTCGCTGAGATGGAGAGAGCGGAGCGTGAGCGTGAGAGATTGGCGCGTGAGTCGGCTGAGGCGGAGCGTGAGCGTGAGAGATTGGCGCGTGAGTCGGCTGAGGCGGAGCGTGAGCGGGAGAGATTGGCGCGTGAGACTGCGGAGGTTCGGGCGGCTGAGTCGGAGGCGCGGGTGGCGGAGATGGAGGCGGAGCTGCGGCGGCTTCGGGGAGGGTAGTCTGAACCGTGATTTTTCTGATTTGGCTGACGGGGCGTGTGGTAGTATTGGGACAGGAGGTGGAGCATGGTGATTAAGAACGCGGCCGCGGCCGTGGATGCGCCAACTCGGACGGAAGTATTTTATCCTGAAACGGATGGTATGCCATTGCCGGACGGAGAGTACCAACTGCGGCACTTCATAGAGATCATTTCGATCTTGCGGCATTTCTTCAGAGACTTGGGCGACGCCGCGGTGAGCGGCAATACATTCATCTACTACGAGGAAGGCAACCCTCGAATGTTCGTGTCGCCGGACTGTTACGTGGCGTTCGGGGTGGATGTGGAGTTGCTGTTGGAGAACAACAACTATCGTGTGTGGGATATGGGCAAGTCTCCGGATTTCGTATTGGAGATAGGTTCGCCGAGTACTGCGAGCAACGACCTGGGCGATAAGCGCGAGTTGTACGCGAGCCTGGGTGTTGTGGAGTACTGGCGGTTCGATCCGAGCGGAGGCGATCACTACGGCGAGCCGCTGGTGGGCGAGACGTTGGCGGCCGGCGAGTATCGTGAGTTGGAGATGGTTCGTGGAACGGATGGCGGCGTATGGGGTTACAGCCCGGTGTTGAACCTGGAACCGCACTGGGATGAAGGCCGTCTGCGGTTCTACGACCCTGTTGACGGTCGGTGGCTTGAGAACATGGAGGAGACGGGAGTTCGCGCTGATACAGCCGAGTCGGTCGCTGAGATGGAGAGAGCGGAGCGTGAGCGTGAGAGACTGGCGCGTGAGTCGGCTGAGTCGCGCGCTGAGTCTGCTGAGGTTCGGGTGGCGGAGATGGAGGCGGAGCTGCGGCGGCTTCGGGGTGGATAGTCTGAACTGTGATTTTTTTGATTTGGCTGACGGGGCGTGTGGTAGTATTGGGACAGGAGGTGAAGCATGGTGATTAAGAACGCGGCCGCGGCCGTGGATGCGCCAACTCGGACGGAAGTGTTTTATCCTGAAACGGATGGTATGCCATTGCCAGACGGAGATTACCAACTGCGGCACTTCATAGAGATCATTTCGATCTTGGGGCATTTCTTCAGAGACTTGCGCGACGCCGCGGTGAGCGGCAATACATTCATCTACTACGAGGAAGGCAACCCTCGAATGTTCGTGTCGCCGGACTGTTACGTGGCGTTCGGGGTGGATGTGGAGTTGCTGTTGGAGAACAACAACTATCGTGTGTGGGATATGGGCAAGTCTCCGGATTTCGTATTGGAGATAGGTTCGCCGAGTACTGCGAGCAACGACCTGGGCGATAAGCGCGAGTTGTACGCGAGCCTGGGTGTTGTGGAGTACTGGCGGTTCGATCCGAGCGGAGGCGATCACTACGGCGAGCCGCTGGTGGGCGAGACGTTGGCGGCCGGCGAGTATCGTGAGTTGGAGATGGTTCGTGGAACGGATGGCGGCGTATGGGGTTACAGCCCGGTGTTGAACCTGGAACCGCACTGGGATGAAGGCCGTCTGCGGTTCTACGACCCTGTTGACGGTCGGTGGCTTGAGAACATGGAGGAGACGGGAGTTCGCGCTGATACAGCCGAGTCGGTCGCTGAGATGGAGAGAGCGGAGCGTGAGCGTGAGAGACTGGCGCGTGAGTCGGCTGAGTCGCGCGCTGAGTCTGCTGAGGTTCGGGTGGCGGAGATGGAGGCGGAGCTGCGGCGGCTTCGGGGTGGATAGTCTGAACTGTGATTTTTTTGATTTGGCTGACGGGGCGTGTGGTAGTATTGGGACAGGAGGTGAAGCATGGTGATTAAGAACGCGGCCGCGGCCGTGGATGCGCCAACTCGGACGGAAGTGTTTTATCCTGAAACGGATGGTATGCCATTGCCAGACGGAGATTACCAACTGCGGCACTTCATAGAGATCATTTCGATCTTGGGGCATTTCTTCAGAGACTTGCGCGACGCCGCGGTGAGCGGCAATACATTCATCTACTACGAGGAAGGCAACCCTCGAATGTTCGTGTCGCCGGACTGTTACGTGGCGTTCGGGGTGGATGTGGAGTTGCTGTTGGAGAACAACAACTATCGTGTGTGGGATATGGGCAAGTCTCCGGATTTCGTATTGGAGATAGGTTCGCCGAGTACTGCGAGCAACGACCTGGGCGATAAGCGCGAGTTGTACGCGAGCCTGGGTGTTGTGGAGTACTGGCGGTTCGATCCGAGCGGAGGCGATCACTACGGTGAGCCGCTGGTGGGCGAGACGTTGGCGGCCGGCGAGTATCGTGAGTTGGAGATGGTTCGTGGAACGGATGGCGGCGTATGGGGTTACAGCCCGGTGTTGAACCTGGAACCGCACTGGGATGAAGGCCGTCTGCGGTTCTACGACCCTGTTGACGGTCGGTGGCTTGAGAACATGGAGGAGACGGGAGTTCGCGCTGATACAGCCGAGGCGGAGCGTGAGCGTGAGAGACTGGCGCGTGAGTCTGCGGAGGCGGTCGCTGAGACTGCGGAGGCGGAGCGTGAGCGTGAGAGACTGGCGCGTGAGTCGGCTGAGTCGCGCGCTGAGTCGGCTGAGGTTCGGGCGGCTGAGTTGGAGGCGGAGCTGCGGCGGCTTCGAGGTGGGTAGTCTGAACCGTGATTTGGGTCTGGATTCAGGTTGTCGGAGGGTGTGGACGGGGGCTGGGCTGGACGCTGAAATGGGGTTTTAGAGGGGTTGGAAAATGATTGACATTAGGTTTAGCATTCTGTATAGTTTTTCTCGGATTTGTAGGCTTCCATGCCTTTCGGCATGGGCGTGTTGTATTATAATCCAGCGAAATATTCAGTAGTTTCTGTATCATAGGGAAGCGTGAGAAGTGCGCCAACCGGAAATAATCATCTACACCAGCGGGGATTCCCGTTTTTTCAGTATGCCGCTCCTGCAGAGTGGCCCGTCGCCTCCGACCCTTCATCCAATGGATGGGTCGAGAGGCGCTTATTAGCTAACAGTCACCTCTCTACAAAACCAGTACCCAGAATCTCATAGGGGGTTAGGAAGTGAAAAATAGGTTTGGGTTCATACCCATAGTCTTACCAGTACTAGTAATGGTCCTGATTATAGGGCTGATCAATTTGGGAGGGCCGCAGAGTGCGCAGGCGCAGCTTGCGGCCGACGATCCTCAGCTTACCACCTTGGTAGTCACACCCAGAGTCGACTTGACGCGTCCGGATGGCGAAGATGACTTCGAGTCGGCCTCCACGACGTATTCCGGGTCGGTGCCCTACCAGGTGGATTCGACTACGGTGGTGGCGACGGCGGCGAACGATATGCGAGTCGAGTGGAAGTCCAGAGTGGCTACTTCCACAGTCGCTGGCCAAGCTTACTCAGCGGACGTGGATCTCAATGTAGGCCCCAACACAATCAAGCTCAAGGTTCGGAGTACCGTCAATACCGCGCTGTACTCGGACTATACAGTTACTTTGACGAGGCAGAAGCCTCGCCTGAGCGCGTTGACTGTCAAAGAGGCTGTTGGAGCTGATCCAGAGGCTGACACCGGAGATAGTGTCGCCCTGACGCGTCCGGATGACCTGGCGGGCTTCGCATCCGCTTCCACGACGTATGACGCCATGGTGGACTACGACGTGGCTTCCACGACGGTGCAAGTGACCGCAGATGACTTCGACTCGACGCGAGTTGAGTTCTCTGGCGTCCCTGTGGCTTCGTCCACGTCTGATGTTAGCTCTGGCACCTACAACGCGGTCGTGAATCTCAGAGTGGGTGACAACAACATTAGGATCAAGGCGAAGGGCGCCGACAGCCCGAGTGAATACGAGACCTACACAGTCAGGCTCAAGCGAAACAAGCCAATGCTGACGGGCCTGGAACTGGACGTAAGTCCGGGAGATGCTATCTTTGGCGGCGATGGCACGGCGGTTTCCAGACATGGACCGCAGAACGCGTCCACGACCGCTGCGGGCACTCTGGTGGGCAATCCCGATAGTACCGGCTTTATTGTTACCACCACGCGGTACACCGCGGCGGTGGAATATACCCGTGATTCCGTCAGGGTCGTGCCTGTGCCTGGCGATATGGTCGTTGTCGAATACAGGGGCGCCAGGGACGCGGACGGAGGCACGGGCGCCTTCGACATGAACCTCGCGCAGGGCAGCAACACGGTTACGGTCAGGGCCAAGTCGTCGAAGACGTCGACTCATTACACGGATTACCCTCTCACGGTAATGCGAGAGAGCACTCCGCTGACAGGTATAACTCTGGCCAACCCGTCCCCCGACATGATGTCTAAGGCTACGGGCGGAGCTATGTTTGATGCCGCCATGCACACTATGGCGTATGCCTCAGTGGAATACGAGCAAACCTCGATTGATGTGTCGGCAATGGCGAACCCCGGTACCGTGATTAAGCTGATGCGGGGTGGGCAGTTCATCGCTTCGTCATCCGATTCTCTTTCTGCTACTACCACAGACCTAATGGTAGGGAGCAACAGCTTCGACATCGAGGCGAGCATCGAGGGCAATAAGCAGACCTACAGTCTCATGGTTACGCGAATGCAGCCGACCCCGACGCTCAACTTCACACTGCTGGACTCGAGCGACGAGGTCATTAGCTCGGGCAATCACATCCTCACGCTGGGACCCCAGAGCAAGTCTTATAATCTGGTTGTTGAGGTTCCCGATATTACCTACGACCATCTCCTGGTCGCCAGTTCTATCCAGATGAGAGTTCAACCGAAGCTTCCGGACCTGATGGGGGCTTCTGGGGGCAGCCGCAGCGGCGTCAAGGTGTCCATCAATGGCGTCACGGTTCCGGATGACGGGTCGAATATCTCGGTGGATTTGAGTGAAGGCGCCAATACGCTGGAGTTCGATGTCAACTACGAGACCGGCGACACCTCAGACCCGATGGACATATCCACTCATAGGGTTCTGATAGAGCGGAGGGGCAACTCGGTGCCGAGATTCCCGACCAACCATTCGCTTCGGGGCAAAGAGATAGTGGTGGTTAAGAACATGGCCATCACGCCGACATATGAACTGCCGTTCGCGAACGGAGGCAACGGGGCTCTTATGTACAAGCTCGAAGGCGACGAGGCCCGTGGCACTGCCAGGACTCTCCCCACGAGTTTGTACACTCTGCCCACTGGTGAAGGCTCTGACGGTATGAACGGTAGGCTGAACACGGCTCCGGATCTGACAGGCGACGGCGACGTGTCGTACTACTACCTGGTTCTTAGCGTGTCGGACAGCGACGCGATTACCAGGTCTTCGGATGAGGACACCCTGAGGTTCACCATCAAGGTGGTCAGGGACCCCAAGCAGGTTCCTCCCACGACGACGACCCCTCGCGCTAAGGGCGATCTGATTGACCTTCGGGTTCTCCGTGTGGGTACGACCGTGAAGTACCCGCTGAAGCCGCCGACTTTCGTTGGGACGACGTATTCGTACACGGTGGAGCTTCCGACTGACATTGATACCGCCGACGTGGAAGCCGTCGCCGCCACGGGCGCGATGGTCACGCTGGAAGGCACACATACCAGCATGAGGGCCGCTGAGGGCGAGGGTACGCGCCACGAGTGGAACGCGTTCCAGATATACCGCGGCGGCGCGGCCACAGTGCGAAACGTGTACGACGTGGTCGTGACTGAGGACGGGACGTCGAAGACCTACCGGCTCACAGTGACTCGCAAGGCGGATATCCCGCCCACGTTCTCGGACAACAGCAAGATAATGCGCGAATACTACGACGATATACCCGTGAGCGACCTGTCGAAGGAGTTTTCGGAACTGCCGGCCGCCGTCAAGGACAGCGGCAACGGAGCGCTGATGTACAGCTTCAAGAGGAGGGCGGCTAACCTTCCTACGGTTGTCCCTAACGACTTCCTTGGACTGGTTCCCGACCTGACGGACATACCGAAACTGACGGGAACTCCCAGCGTGGACGGCTCAGTGTCCACTCGTCATGCGGACCGTTCGGAAGTGCTGGCGAGCTACACAGTTATTGACTCGGACGACAACACTGCCGATTCTGATTCGGCTTCGATAGACGTGGACATAATCGTGTACAGGAACGTCGCGCTACAGTCTTACACCGTTGACGGGGTAAGGAAGAGCGATCTGGACACGAGCACGCGAGAGTACAGGAGTACTCGCGCCTACAGATACGACGATACGGACATCAAGGAATACACCTTCAATGTCTCGCACAGCGTGAGTATGGTGACCTTCGAGGCTGCGGCCTATGACACCGCGCGCGCATCGGTGAGCTACTTGCCCGCCGACGCGGACGCCAGCAAGGACGGACACCAGATAAACGTTGGGTCCGGGGACAACGAAGTTGCGGTTACCGTCTCCAATGGCGGCGCTATCAGCGCGACGCACGTGATAAACCTGAGAAAGCCCGGACTCCAGCTTCTGGACGTAACGGTAACTGAGGATGAGGACGCGCGCGACGGCGGAAGCCTTACCGACGGTGTCCCGCTGAAGCAGACAGATGATATGACGAAGGGATTCGACCGTGAGGTCTTGGACTATACCGCGAGCGTCGAGACCTGGGTGCGAAGCGTCCAGGTAATGGCGGTGCCTTCCGATCCGAGCGCCACGGTGTTCGTGAACGACTTCGAGGTAGCCGATCCTCCGGGATACTCGGTGGTTGACCTCACTGTGGGTGAGAACACCATTACGCTAGGCGCTTCGATAAACCAGCAGGTCGCGGACTCGTCGTACATGATCACGCTTACCCGCGAGTCGGACGATCCGCCGTCCTTTGGCACGGCTATGTTCGCCGATATTACGCGGATGGTGGGTAGTTCAGTGAGCGATGATCCTTGCAAGATGATAACGTTGCCTCCGGCGGTGAAGGACAGCGGCAACGGCGCCCTGACCTACTCCGTCAATATGGAGCAGCTTCCGCCCGGGCTCGACTTCGACGCCGCGACGCGGATGATAACCGGCACGCCGACGCTCGACGAGGGCTACTCGTCCGACTTCAACATCGTTTACACGGTGAGCGACGAGGACGGGAACAGCGCTGCAAGCGACACGGACACCCTTGAGTTCACGATAACGATCACGCACGACCCGAACGCGGCCTGCACGGCTACTCCTCCTGACGCGGCCGCCAGGCCTAATCAGCTGAGCGAACTGGTAGTGACGTACGACCGCGGCGGCGTTATGGGCAAGGTCGCGGCACTGAACCCCATGTTCATGTCGGACAATTCCGGTCCGTACACGGCGGAGATACCGACGGACGCGACGAACGTGCAGGTTACTGCCGTGCGCGCGGCTCCGGCAGCGGTAATTTCGATGAACAACGTGAGAATAGACAGCGGCCAGAAGATAGTTCTGCCTCCGACCGCCACGATAAAAGTGCGGCACTCCGGTCACCCGGAGATGACCTACACGCTCAATACAAATCGTGTGGCTAACACGGATCCGGTCTTCTCCGGCTCCGTAGAGGACATGACGTTCGTGAGCGGTCAGGCCATCGAGGACCCGGTAGAGCTGCCCGCCGCCACAGGCGGCAACGGAACGCTGATGTACAGTCTGATGGACCACGAAGGCAACACTCCTGACGGACTGGTCTTCACCGCGGCGACCCGTATGCTCTCCGGCACGCCGACGCTGGTCAGGGACGCGGACGACACCATGTACCGCATGACCTACACGGCGACGGACGAGAACGGCGACACGGATACGCTGAACTTCAACATAAGGGTCTGCGACGCCTCGGTCCAGGGCTGCGCGGTCACTGAGCCGGAGCCGAACCCAGGCTCCACGCCGATGGACCTGATGGTCACCAGGAGTGGCAGTTCCGCCACTATCACCTGGAGGCCGGGGGACGACGCGGCTATGCAGATAGTAGTGGCGACCCAAGGCACCAGCGCGACTCTCCAGTACATGGTGGTCGCCGGTGACGCGGACAGCCATATGTTCAGCGACCTGCAAGATGGTACTTACAGGTTCGCGGTTATCGGACTGGACGCCAATGGCAGCTACGGCTCGCAGGGTAACTACTACGTGATGGTGGTAATGCAATAATCAGATAAGCCAGTTAGTTGCGGGCGCCCGGCTCCCCGGGCGCCCGCAGTTCACATGAGTCGGTAACCGGACCATACAAAAAGGGGATTTATCCATTATGAAACTCATGAAGAACCCAAAGCGCATTAGTATGCTGCTCTTGGCGGTGTCTCTTGCGTTCGTTGGCTCCCTGGCGATGCTGATGACCATGTCCAATGAGAGCACGTTAGCTCAAGAGGCTTCTCCGATACCTCAGGCGCTATGCGACCTGGGCCTTGCGGACTGCACTCCGACACCTGGCGCAGACATGACCCCTGAGCCTGAAGAGTCTCCGGTGCCTCAGGCGCTATGCGACCTGGGCCTTGCGGATTGCACTCCGACACCGAACGCGGCAGCCACCGCTCAGGCAAACGCGGATATGACAGCGACGGCCGTGGCGAACGCGGCGGCTACGGCGCAGGCTAATGCGGACGCGACCGCGACTGCTGAGGCGGGGATAGCCGCGATGACCGTGACCGCTGAGGCGAACGCGGCGGCCACCGCGCAAGTGAACGCGGACGCGACTGCCACGGCGGCGGCGAGGATTACCCGGACAGCTATCGCGCAGAAGACGGTGACTGCCGGCGGCGTTCCCGCGCCCGCTCCCAGGGCAACTGCGACGCCGGTGCATATAGAGAAGGCGGATGTTACTGCGGTGGAGGGCGCGACTACGGTCGAGCCCGATATGCAGGTTGAGCTTATGGCCGGCAACGTGTCGGTCAAGTTCCCGACGCTGTCGCGCGACCGCACGTACCAGGCGATGGTGTCGGAGTCGGATGACTGCGGCGACATGGCTATGGCGTGCGCGATGGTCTCGATCTACAACGCCGAGGGCGAGATGGAATCGGACGCGCGGCTTATTTCGGCGGCTGAGATCACGATTACGCTTGACGCGGATGCGGTCAGCGAGCTTGGCGCCGGACTCGACGGCGGGGCGGTCGCTCTCCAGGCTAACGCTCTGGGCGGCGTAATGCTTCAGCTCATGGACGACGCGAGCGGCGAGTGGAACAGCATACCGTTCGACTTCATGGTGAACTCGGACGGGAGCGTAACGGTTACGGCGATGACGCGGCGCTTCAGCGTAATAGCGCTGAATGTGTACGCGGACGTGGTGGAGCAGGCGAGGATGCAGGTGAGCATGGCTCTCGGCACTCCGACGGCCACTCCGATCCCGACCGCGACGCCCGTGCCTCCGACGCCCGTGCCTCCGACGCCGACGCCCGTGCCTCCGACGCCGACGCCCGAGCCTGTGGTGGCGCCCGATACGGGCGATACATCCGTGCCGTTCCTGATGCTGCTGGCCATGGCGTTCGCCGCCTCGATGCTGGCGCTCATCGGTACGAAGGTAATCATGGCGCGCGTAAGGCGCTAAACATTCGATAGAAATCCTAGTGAATCAGGGCTGCTCCCATGTATGGAGCAGCCCTTTTCTGTTTTGGGCAAATCATTTATAGTCGGGAATGGAAGGGGGTGAGTAGTCAATGATCAAGAAAATGATGGTAGGCGTTTCGATGCTGCTGGCGCTATTGGCGCTTGGAGTTGTGCCGGCTTCCGCGAACGAGGGGACGCTGACGGTCGAGAGGAGTGAAGACCGCCTGTCGGCCACCGCGACTTGGACCCCGAGCCAGGGGGCTGAACATCAACTCTTTTTCTATGTCGGAAGGCTGCTGCTGGGAGAGAAGGACGTGACCGGAATCGGGATTCACCTTGGCTACTATAAAGAGTTGACGCTGGCCGGGAACGGGGACAGTCTGGTTATAAGCGAACTGGATCCCAGGAGAGAGTATATCTACGCGGTGGCGAGAGCCGACAGGAATAGCGAAGGCAAGTGGGTCTGGAGCGATTGGGCTATTGCCGGACTGCCCGGGCCGACATCGCCGGATACGGACAGGGAGGCGCTGGTCGCGCTCTACAACGCCGCGGACGGAGCGAACTGGGCGAACAATACCAATTGGATGAGCGACGCTCCGCTCGGCGAGTGGCATGGGATTACGACCGACGCCGACGGGCGGGTTATCGAGATTGATCTGTGGCTGAATAAGCTGAGCGGGAAGCTGCCGGCGGAGTTGGGCGATCTGGATAAGCTCGAACGATTGTACCTGTGGATGAACAGTCTGAGCGGGGAGATACCTTCCGAACTGGGTATGCTCTCCAGCCTGGAAGAACTGCTCCTCATTGGCAATCGGCTCACCGGGGAAATCCCGGTCGAGTTGGGCGGCCTCCTGAACCTGGAGAAGCTGAACCTTTCGGTCGGCAACCAGTTTACCGGGTGTATCCCCAGCGCCTTGCGGAAGGTAGCCGTAAACGACCTTTCGGAACTCGGGCTGTCGTTCTGCTCCTGATTCCCCATAGTCGAATAAGGGGCTGTCCTCTTTCAGATGGGGACAGCCCCTTTGAGTTTCTACCATGCTATAATCAAAACTGCGACAGAGAATCATCGCCGGAGACGCGATAATGACCACATCGGTAGAAGACCGCATAAGCCTGGAAGACAGAGTCAGCCGACTGGAGGGCGCGTACGAGTATCTGGCGACTAAGGCGGATGTTACGGAGTTGAAGGCTGAGCATGAGCATCTGGCGACGAAAGCGGATGTTGCGGAGTTGAAGGCTGAGTTCAAGAGCGACATAGGCGAGTTGAAAGCTGACATGGGAAAGCTCCAGGTCAGTCTCATCAAGTGGATGGTTGGGCTTGTGCTGGGGGGCATGGCAGGAATAACCGGATTGGTGATTGCCGTGATGAGGCTGATCGGATAGCGTGGTCGCGTCACTATGATTTCGACGTATATGCCGCGGGCGCTGGAGTTGGCTGACGGCGCGGTGGGGAAGACAAGCCCGAATCCGCCGGTGGGGGCCGTGGTTGTGCGGGATGGGCGGATTGTAGGGGAGGGTAGGACGCAGCCGACGGGACAGGCGCACGCTGAGATTGTCGCGCTCCGGCAGGCGGGTGAGTTGGCTCGCGACGCGACGCTGTATGTGACGTTGGAACCCTGCTGGCACTATGGTCGGACGCCGCCGTGCACAAACGCTATCATCATGGCGGGGGTGGCGGCAGTTCATGCCTCGATGTTGGACCCGAATCCACGTGTGGCCGGGCGCGGGATCACGGCGCTGCGAGCGGCGGGGATACGGGTCACGCTGGGCGAGGGGCGGGAGGAGGCGGAGGAGCTTGCCGCGCCTCATGCCATGTTCGTAACGACTGGGATGCCTCTGGTTACGCTGAAGTTCGCGATGAGTATTGACGGGAAGATTGCGACGCGCGCCGGCGATTCCAAGTGGATTACCTGCGAGGAGTCGCGGCGGTACGTACACAGTCTCAGGGCGCGTAGTGACGCGATTATGGCCGGGATTGGCACTGTGCTTGCGGATGATCCTCAGTTGACGGCGCGGGACGGGATGGATGTTCCATTTTCCAGACAACCGCTCCGCGTGGTGGTTGACAGCCGTGGGAACCTGCGACCGGACGCGACGATGCTGAGGCAGCCGGGCAAGAGTCTGGTAGCGGTGTCGGAGATTTCAGAGGGAGCGAGAGAGGCGCTGGAGTTGGCGGGCGCGGAGATTTTCGCAACTCCGACAGGCAATGGTCAGGTTGACCTGAGAGCGCTGCTGACCGAACTGGGTAGGCGCGGGGTGACGAGTGTCCTCGTGGAGGGTGGCGGCGCGCTGGCAGGGTCGCTTTTCGACGCGCGGCTGGTGGATCGGGTGGTGGCGTTCGTCGCGCCAGTGGTCATCGGCGGTGACCGGGCTCTTTCTCCGGTTGGCGGGCAAGGCGCGACGCTGATGTCGGACGCCATACGCCTGAGTGACGTGAGGATCGAGCGATTCGGCGCCGACGTGGCGGTCATCGGACGCTGTGATCTCAATTCCTGATATGGTATTCACATTTCCCCTCCGTTTCGTTAATATCTGATTCAGCCGTTCAGAGGGGGTGTCAGATGTTTACCGGAATAGTCGAGGAAGTCGGGAGCGTGGTGGATGTTTCCGAGACGGGACTGGGAATCCGGGCGTCGGTCGTTATGGAAGACATCGCGGTTTCGGACAGTATTAGCGTGAACGGCGCCTGCCTGACCGTTACCGAAATCGAGGGTGACGCGTTCTGGGTGGATACCGTCCCCGAAACCAGGCGCAGGACGAACCTCGGCGGTCTGAGCGCGGGTTCGCCGGTCAATCTCGAACGCCCTCTGAGAGCTGACGGTCGGTTCGGCGGTCACGTAGTGCAGGGCCACGTTGACGCCACCGGAACCGTGGTATCCATCACTCCCGAAGGCAACTCCCACCTCTTCGAGTTCGACGCGCCGGACAGCGTGATGCGCTGTGTGGTGGAGAAAGGATTCATAGCTGTGGACGGAGTGAGTCTCACAGTTGTAAACTGTACCAATCGCGCGTTTGTGGTGGCGATTATCCCCTATACGCTCGAACACACTCTGTTTGCGGGGCTGAATGTGGGAGACGCCGTCAATCTGGAAGCGGACATTATGGCGAAGTACGTTTTGAGAGGGAATGAGCTTTCAGCGCATGGGTAACGAAAGACTGAGCCGTGAGTGGGACAGCCCCTTTCCGGCCGCGAGGATCCTTCAATGAGCATAGCTACAGTCGAAGAGGCGATAGCAGACATACGGGCGGGGAAGATGGTCATTATCGTGGACGATGAGGACCGCGAGAATGAGGGCGATCTGTCCATGGCGGCGGAGAAGATTACCCCGGACGCCATAAACTTCATGGCGATGCACGGACGCGGCCTCATCTGCGTTCCCATGCTCGGAAAGCGTCTGGAAGATCTCAGACTGCCGATGATGACGCAGGACAACACCGCGAGGCTGGGCACCGCGTTTACCGTGTCGGTAGATGTTCTCAAGGGAGCGACGACCGGCATATCGGCATACGACAGGGCGGCGACCATCAGGGCGCTGATTTCCCCTGACACTCTTCCTGAAGACCTGGGCAGGCCGGGTCATATATTCCCTCTGAGGTATATGGAGGGCGGCGTGCTCAAGCGCGCGGGCCAGACCGAGGCGTCGGTTGACCTTGCGTGTCTGGCGGGTCTGTATCCGGCCGCCGTGATATGCGAGGTAATGGCGGAAGACGGAACGATGGCGCGGATGCCCGCGCTCACCGAATTCTCCCGAGCGCATGATGTGAAGATAACGACAGTAGCCGATATAATCACATACCGGCGCGAACATGAAAAGCTGATAGAAAGGGTCGCGGAGGCCCGTGTTCCGACCAGGCATGGCGAGTTCACCGCGGTCTCCTACAAAAGTATGGTGGACCCGAACGAGCACATCGCGCTGGTAAAGGGCACTCTCGACTTGGACAAGCCCGTGCTGGTCAGGGTGCACTCGGAATGTTTGACCGGGGATGTTTTCGGGAGTGTGCGCTGTGACTGCGGCGGCCAGATGGAGCTTGCGCTGAAGGCAATCGAGAAGGAAGGCGTGGGTGTCTTCCTGTATATGCGACAAGAGGGACGCGGGATAGGGATTCACAATAAGCTGAAAGCCTATGCTCTCCAGGACGATGGGCTGGATACGGTTGAGGCGAACATCGCGCTTGGCTTCGCGCCTGATCCCAGGCAGTATGGAGTCGGCGCGCAGATACTCATAGATCTGGGCGTGAAGAAGATGCGCCTGCTGACTAACAATCCACAGAAGCGCGTGGGGTTGGAAGGGTTCGGTCTTGAGATAATAGCGCAGGAGCCAATCATAGCGGGCGTTACGCCTGAGAACCGTCGCTACCTGGAGACCAAGCGCACTCGGATGGGTCATATGCTCGATCCGATGCCAGAGATCATGTCGGAGGCCGCCGAGTGACCCGCGAGATACATGGTTCGCTGAACGGAGACGGCCTGCGGGTCGGTATCGTGGTCGCGGTCTTCAACGACTTCATTACGTCGCGTCTTCTTGATGGCGCAAAAGCGGCGCTCAGCAGCCACGGTGTTCGGGACGACGACGTTGCAGTCGTTACGGTTCCCGGCTCGTTCGAAATACCGCTGGTGGCGAAGAAGCTGTCGGAGTCAGGCCAGTATGACGCGGTTATCTGTCTGGGCGCGGTTATTCGCGGCGAAACGGACCACTATCACCATGTCGCCGGAGAGGCGGCGAAGGGCATTGCGAACGCTTCGCTTTCGAGCGGAGTGCCTGTGATCTTCGGCGTTCTGACTACGGACACAATGGAGCAGGCCATCAACCGCGCGGGCGGCAAGCAGGGCAACAATGGCTACAGCGCCGGTGTCGCCGCCGTCCAGATGGCGAACCTGGCGCGCGAACTGGACGTGAACTAGCGGACGACCTCTGAGCGGGATTCCTCCGGAGGAGTGTCGTTATCCAATGGCGAAGGTGTCGCCATCCCCGAATTTCTGCCATGCGTTGTTTCGATAGACTGTTACGCTGCCTGGTCCGAGCGCGGTCCAGCCATTCGGTCCGCTCAGAGCGCCGCAGCGTCCATCTACGCCGAAGATGGCGTCGAGGTCGTCCGGGGCGGAGGTTGCGAGTTCTTGCAGGGTGGAATCAGGGTCTGCGCGTTCGTGGTGGGGCAGTGTGGCGATTCCGTCCGCTATGCCCAGCGCGCGTCTCCATTCCCGAAATCGCATCCAGCCTCCCATGACCATAGCCCCCGCGCTCGATCCCGCCAGTACAGCGCCGCGCTCGAGGGCGGATTCGATGCCGGCAATCAGCTTGGAGCCGGAAAGGGTGTCCAGCAGGTGCGCCGGGTTGCCGCCGGTCAGGTACACCAGGTCGGCGGAGTCAATCTCGGAGGCCAGGCCTGCGTCTGAGGCGTCATTTCGGTCGAGAACCATCAGGGGGTGGGCGTCCGCGCCCAGGGATGTGAAGTGTCGGACTCCATTCCGGGCGGCGAGTTCCGGCCTCTGTGATGCCGCGGCGGTCGGTATTACAAGTACGACGGGGATTTGCTTCCCTGTTGCGTTCAGTATGGCTTCGTCCATCGGCTCGCAGCCGGTTCTGAACTCGTCTCCCCCTACAAGCGCAATCCTTCCCGTCATATTAAGTTCCTCCGCAATATGAGATTATGCGGCATTGTAACAGAGACTCAGGCTTTTTCAGGTGGAAGAGGCAAGAGCTTCCCATTGGCGGAAATGTTGTTCTGACTCCTGAACATCGTTTAGGCTTTGACGGCTTGCGGCAGTTTTCAAACCTGCCGTTGTTCTGATTGTCCTGGACCGGAGACTCGATCTCGATGAACTTTCTGCGACGCAGACCCGCGTCTTTTCAACTGCTTGCGGAACGCGACTTCAGAAACTACTTCGTCTCGGACGCGATGTTCGACTTTGCCGCTCAGCTGCGGCTGATCGCGATGGGATGGGCCGCGCTCACGCTGACTAATTCGCAGTTCTGGGTGGGGTTGATGATCGGGATACCCGGCTTGAAGATGCAGCACGCCGGTCATACTGCTCACCTATGCGCTGTCGCCGGAAATGAGGAAGATGTGATCTGGACGGCGGGTCAAATTGGGTGAAATTTACGGACTTCATGCCTGCGCGACATACATGCCATGTATTGGAAATAGATCAAAATTCGATAATCTATAACCTAAGTTAGAGATGCGCCAATCGCGTAGAATTAATATAATATATATTGAAGGATAGCAATTTATCCTTATACCAATCCATAGTGATGACGCCATGTTTTCCAAGCCGGATTCACTGGATTCTCGCCTTCGCGGGAATGACGATACACAACTTGTAACTGGCGTTTACGGCGCAGTCAGGATGAAATGGTATTATACCAATTCACAGTAACGCCGTCGTATTTACGTTGGCTGCTTCAGTAGATTCCCGCTTTCACGGGAATGGCGATACGCGATTTGCCACAGAGATTCGCGGCGTAGTCAGAATTAATTGGTTAGGACTTACGCAGTTGAGAACGATTTCGTAGCTGGATTAGGTCATACTTACCTAGGATTTCATATCCAAGTGCGTAACTCCTATTGGTATTAGCGAGGATACGATTTGAGCGCGAAGTTCGACAATGCCCATAGTCAGGTTTTGATTAATGACAAACCTGAAATAGCCACGGTTGAGCTACCGTCCGGCCATGTTTTAGTTAATGACAGAACTGAAACTCTCACGGCGAGGCCGTTCTCCAATCATGTTGCGACTGAAGACAAGTTCGAAGCGCACATGAATGATCTGGTTTTCAGTCAAGCCGCGCTTGATGATAAACCTGAAACTCCCACAGCCAGGCCGTACTTCTTCGCTGTCAGGATGTCGCTATCCACGATCCTGCAACTGGGTTTTATGGCGTTATGTTCTATTGGGCTTGCCTTGCTTCTCATCAAGTTCGCATCCCGTCTGGAATCGCTTGGAAACTGGGGTTATGTCGGAGTCGCGGCGGTAGAGTTCGGCAACAGCGCGATGCTGGCAATCCCGACCCCATCCTACGCCTACACGTTCGCGATGGGGTCAATACTCAACCCATTTGTCATCGGTATCATAGGCGGAACGTTCGCTATGTTTGGCGAACTGATAGGCTACTATCTTGGCCGACGGGGCAGCGCTATCTTGCCTGAGAGTCCGCGCGTCGAGCGTTTCAAGTCCTGGACCAGCAGATGGGGGGCGGTCGTTCTGTTCTGGTTCGCGATTCTGCCCGTACCCTTCGATATAGCGGGCATTTGGGCGGGAGCGGCGCATTACCCGCTGATCCACTTTATTCCGGTTGTGACACTTGGCAAGACTATCAAGATAACGGTGATTGCCGTTGCCGGGTATTTCGGAATGGACGCCCTTATGGGACTGGCCGTGGGGTTCGGCATATAGCGGCGGGGCGGCGGGAGACTGTTCCGCCGGACTCAAAAGGAGAGCGCTGAGGGCATATGTACGCTTTACTTGGGCAATGCCGCTAGTATAGCATTTACCTTACGTCGCCCTTGCCATCTTTTTGGCGCATATAAAGGACAACTGATCTCAGAGAACGGGTTGTGTGGTGTCCGATTACGATTTACTGGTAAGCCGAATCTCCAACTGCACAAACTGCGGACTATCCCAGGGGCGCATTCAGGCGGTGCCGGGCGCAGGGTCGCAGGACGCCGACATCATGTTCATTGGGGAAGGTCCCGGCTTTCATGAAGACAAGCAGGGTGTACCTTTCGTCGGTCAGGCGGGCAATCTGCTGAATCATATGCTGTCGGTGATTGGCCTGTCGCGCGATGATGTTTACATCACCAACATGGTGAAGTGTCGTCCGCCCAACAACCGAGACCCGTTTCCAGGCGAACTCGAGGCCTGCTCATCCTATCTCGATGAGCAGTTGGAACTCATTGATCCCAAGGTCATAGTGACGCTGGGAAGATTTTCCTTTACGAAGTTCTTTCCGGGTGAAGCCATCGGCAGGTCCAGGGGCAAGCCCAGAAAGTGGAGGGGTTACATGGTATTCCCGATGTACCATCCCGCCGCGGCTCTGCACAATCCGGGCCTGCGTCCTGTTCTGGAGAAAGACTTCAGCGCTCTGCCCGACCTCATCAGTCAGGTAATCGAAAATCAGGTAACCGAACAGCAGACAAGCGAGTCTGAGCCGGAAGAGCAACCGGCGCAGCAGCTAAGTATGTTTGAATAGTGACTATGCCAGAACAACCTCTTCGCATAATTCCCCTGGGCGGACTCGGTGAGATAGGGCGCAATATGATGGCGCTGGAGTTCGATGACGAGATAGTCGTCATTGACGCGGGTGTGCTCTTCCCCGAAGAGGATATGCCCGGTATTGACTTCGCTATCCCGGATTTCACGTATCTCAGGGAAAACAGGGATAAGGTGCAGGCCGTCCTGATAACTCACGGGCACGAGGACCACATAGGCGCGCTGCCCTATCTTCTGGCCGAGCTCAACGTTCCGGTGTATTCTTCCAGGCTCACTCATGGCCTGATTACGGTCAAACTGCGCGAGCGCAGGATGCTCGAAGAGGCGCGTCTGAACGTAGTAGAACCTCACACCCAATTCAGGGTGGGGAAATCGTTCAGAGTGGAGTTCTTCAGGGTTTGCCACTCGATCCCGGATGCGATGGGCATCGCGATAACCACACCGTTGGGAGTGGTTATCCACACGGGCGACTTCAAGATTGACCACACGCCGGTGGACGGCAATCCTACCGATTTCACGACGTTGAGCCGTATAGTGGGTGATGGCGCGCTGCTGCTCTGCTCCGATTCCACATACGCGGAGGTTGAGGGGTACACCGCCTCCGAGCGGGTAGTCGGAGATGCGCTGGACCGCGTTATCGGAGACGCCCCGGGCAGGGTAATGATAGCCACGTTCGCGTCGCTCATTTCCCGAATACAGCAGGTTATAAACGCGGCGGTCAGATACGACAGAAAAGTTACGGTTGTCGGCAGGAGCATGATTAACAACGTCAAGATGGCGTTGAACATGGGATACCTCGAGGCTCCTGAAGACACAGTGGTCCCGCTGGCCACCGCCAGGCAGCTGCCGCATGAGAAGGTAGTAATCGTGGCGACGGGAAGCCAGGGCGAGCCTACGTCGGCCCTGGTGCGAATCGCCAACGGCAGGCACAGGGACATCGAAGTGGCGCCCGGCGATACGGTTGTCATTTCGGCTTCTCCGATTCCGGGCAATGAGAAGCTGGTAGCCAGGACTATAGACAACCTGCTGAAGCAGGGGGCGGAGGTTTTGTACAGTCGCATATCTCTGGTGCATGTGCATGGACACGCGGCAAGAGAAGAGTTGAAGATGATGCTCAGCATTGTCAAGCCTCGATACTTTGTGCCGATTCACGGGGAGTATCGCCACTTGGTGCAGCACGCGGCAATCGCATCGGACATGGGGATACCGGGCGGGCGCATTTTTGTGCTGGAGGACGGCGACGTTCTGGAGTTGGGCGAAGACAGCGGGGAAGTGGTTGACGCCGTGCGCGCGAACTACGTTTACATAGATGGCAACCGGCTGTGGGATATGGACAACGCGATACTCGGAGAGCGAATGCGGCTGTCCCGAAGTGGTGTGGTGACGGTAACGGTAACGCTGAGTTCGCGTACAGGTCTCCTTCTGACTGACCCAAGGATAACGTCATCGGGGTTCATTGCCGCGAACAATTCTAATACTTTGTTTGAAAAAATTTCTAAAAAGGTTGCTTCAACACTAGAAGACCTGGGCAGCGAGACCTTAGATTTAGAAGAGGTGAGGTCTCGGCTGACAAAGTCCGCCAGGGATTTCATCTACGGCGAGACTAGGCAGCGCCCCACGGTACTCACGGTAATCGAACACATCTGATTTCCGTTACGCACATTTCCGCCGGCGCCGCCGGAATCCGAGTTCGGTAACCCCGGACACCGACCCTTTCAGGTCTCCGATAGAGTCTCGTCATTAATGTTGTTTCGCAACCACTCTATCGAAAGGGTATAGCCATATGATGAGGCTAATGCGCCGGAGTAATTCAGAGACCGATTCGACTTCCACACGCCGGGATGTAAAACGACTGCTGTTGCTTCTGCTCGGGGTGGCGTTGGCGGCGAGCGTGGTGTTGGCGGCGCTCACTGCCATCGGATATGTCGTGGGTGGAAGTGGAGGAGGCATCCGCGACGCGGTACTGCGCTCGGTCGGCTTTGGCTCGGTCCTAATAGCCGGATGGGCCGGCGCTTTCATATTCACGCTGGCTTTCAGGCGGGAGTGGCTGAGGCGATACAATCTCTGGCTCGGGTCGGCGGCGCTCGTAATCACGGCTATTGGCGCTCTTTCATTCCTGAGCCCTTCCGCGGGGCTTCTTGGCTGGTTCGCGCTTGGAGGCGAGGTGACGCCGGGAGGGCGGCTAGGCGACATGATCATCGGAAGCCAGGGTTGGACGGGCTGGCTTCGTGTATTCGCGGCTCTTGCCGTGGCGGGAGCGCTATTCGCGTTGTCTGCATTCCGGGCAGTTGGCGCCGCGCCGCTGTCGCTGTTCAATCGGCGAAGAGAAACCATGACTGATTTCCAAGTGGCGACTTCACCGCTATTCGACGAGCGGGAAGACGACACGCGGGCTGCGCCCGCGCCGGCTTGGGGGGTATCGAATAACCCTGTCGGATCAGGTAATGGACTTGGGACTTCGTACACAAACTCGGGAACGTTCGGGGCACGGGAATCTTTAGATACTCGGTCCAATGGGGAGTCAAGTCCTCCGTACTCGACTCCGGGTTTTTCTCAGCCTCGCGAGCCTTTTGACTTTGGGAATGTTCCAAGACGCTCGGCTCCTGTTCCGTCATTAGCGAACTATCTCGACGGGATATCTGGCAGCGATTCGCTGGAAGCGGGAATCAGAAGCGCGCTCGCCGCGCCACCGGCGCCCGAACCTGAGGCAAGCGAACCCAAACCCTATGACGACGGTGATCTGTTCAAGCCGCTCAATCTGAGTAAGCTGCCGGAGCCGGTATTCGCGTTCAGGACTGAGCCTGAACCTGTGGCGGAAGTCGAGGAAGAGGACGAGCCCGATACGCCGGATGTTTCGGTGTCTGAATTGCCGGATATAGAAGAGTTCGACGACCAGGCGGAGGACACATACGACGAACCCGAAGATGAACTCATAGAGGACGAGGACTTCGATTTCGACAGTGCCGCGTCTTTCGAGCCCGCCGCTGATTCTACGCCCGCGCCTGCGAATAGCGCTCCCGTTATCATAGAGGAAGACTCTGACTCTGTCGGCGTGGTGATTAGTGATTCGGGACAGGATGACTTTTTCATGTCCCAATTCGACTCGGCGCCTGCGGTTGTAGAAGCCGGCGATCAGCCTTCGTTCGGCGACCCACATATCGAGCCGTCTTCCGATTCCGGAAACCTGATGATAGACGACTCCGGCCGGGGCGACTTCCTGATGTCGGATCTCGCTTCGACGTCCGGGGGCGATTCATCCAGTCCATTGTTGGAGTACGACGATTCGGATCGCGGCGACTTGTTGATGCCGGACTTCGACTCGTTGTCCGACAGCGAACTATCCGACATTCCAAGAGATGAAGACGGGTCCGACACCGGCGACTCTCTGACCAACTTCGACTCGTCGGCGACGATAGTGGATGCGAGCGACCAGACGACGTTCGACGACTCGGTCACAGAAACGCCCTCTGCGTTCGATAATGAGCCAGAAAGTGTGATCATAGAAGAATTCGATCCGGATTATCTGGAGGACTCCGATTCGCCGATGCCGGAACCCGTAAGCGCACAGCCCAGCACACAGGTCAAGACCAACAAGTACTGGGCTATGGACTCGGATGTATCCGCGTCTCCCGCTCCGCCCCCCGTGGGGTTTGACAGTACGCCCGCCCAGTCCACGTCGGTTGACGTGCCCGTTGTACCGTCGTGGCGTAAACCGAGTATAAGGATGCTGAACACGGCGCCGAGCAACTCGATTACTGTTGAGGAACAGCAGGAGACAGCCAATGCTATCACCCGCACACTGGGGGAGTACGGTATAGAGGTGGGAGTCAAGCACATACGCCCGGGACCAACGGTCACGATGTACGGGCTTACGCCCGGTTGGGTTCGCAGGAATAAGACTGTCAAGCAGGTTGACGCCAATGGAATGCCTCTGAAAGATGAAAAGGGCAGGCTGGTAACGAAGCAGATCGAAGAGAAGACGCGCGTGAAAGTGGACAGTATTCTTGCCCGGGAGAAAGACCTGTCTCTCGCCCTCAAGACGCACTCGATCCGCCTGGAAACGCCCGTAATGGGTAAGTCGCTGATAGGCATAGAAGTCCCGAATCCGAATCCGAGCCTGGTTACGCTTCGCAGCATAATGGAGAGTTCAGAATTCCAAAATCTGCGCGATGACGGCGCGCACCTTCCCGTCGCGCTTGGCCAGGGCAGCGGCGGCGAGCCGATTGTGTTCGATTTGGCGAAGATGCCTCACCTGCTGGTTGCCGGAGCTACGGGCAGCGGAAAGAGCGTGTGTCTGAACGCCATAGTGTCATGTCTTATCACCGAAAAGACCCCCGCCGAGATGCGCATGATCCTGGTGGATCCGAAGCGCGTGGAGTTGACGCCTTATAATGGCGTTCCGCACCTTCTGGCGCCGGTTATAGTCGAAACGGATACGGTGGTCGGATACTTGAAGGGGCTGATACGCGAGATGTTCGACCGATACCGCAGGATGGAAGAAGTGGGCGTTCGCAACATCGAGGCGTACAACAACCGTATGCCGGACAAGATGCCGTTCCTGTGCGTCGTGATTGACGAACTTGCCGACCTCATGATGACCGCGGCGGTTGACGTGGAGCAGTCAATCTGCAGGCTGGCTCAGCTTGGCAGAGCGACCGGGATACACATGATAATCGCCACCCAGCGTCCTTCGGTGGACGTACTGACCGGGCTTATCAAGGCGAACTTCCCGAGCCGTATCAGCTTCGGGGTCACTTCGCAGGTGGACTCGCGCACGATCCTCGACACTGGCGGGGCGGACAAGCTGCTCGGTCGGGGCGATATGCTCTATATGCCGCTTGACGCATCCAAGCCGTCGCGCGTGCAGAGCGTGTTCATAGGCGACTCTGAAATAGAAAAGCTTGTCAGCTTCTGGCAGTCCACGCCCTGGCCGCCGCTTGAAGATCTTGATCTTCTTGGTGGAGGCGAGGCTGAGATGGGCAGCGAATCGGTTGAATACGACCCCGACAGGGACGAGATGATAGACAAGGCTATCGAAATCGCGCTCAGCCATCGTAAGTTGTCCACGTCGCTGCTTCAGCGGAGGCTTCGCATCGGCTACCCACGCGCTGCGCGCCTGGTGGACCAGCTCGAAGAAGAGGGAATAGTGGGGCCCGGTGACGGCTCCAAGTCCAGAGATGTTATAATGAATCAAAACTAGCCAAAGTCCAAGAATTGTTACGGGAATCGGCGCGTAGTGATCTCTGAATTGCCAAGCGGCGAACATTTCAGAGGGTTCCCACTATTCGTTTCCATTGCAGTATATGGATTCCCGCTCCCCGTTTTCACGAGGACGGACAGGCTTCGCGGGAATGACTGTAAGGAGTGCGGGAATGGACGGCGAAGGTCGCGCATCTAACCAAATATGGCGCCGGGTTCCGAACTTCACGCTCCGGGCGGGAGATTATGGTAAATAATCTGCCAGGCATCTTCGGATCGCTTATACGTGGAAGCGCCGCTCAGGAAGAGACTGAGGGGGGCAGAACCGATTGTATAGTGTGCGCTCTGGACTTCAGAGAAGACGATACTTACCTCGGTTACAAAATTTGCTCTCGCTGTCGCTTCCACTACAGCATGAGCGCCGGTGAGCGCATCGAGTCCCTGGTTGACCTGAACAGCTTCAGGGAGACAAACCGCTCCCTGATTTCGCTCGATCCTCTGTCGTTCGCGTCCGCCAAGTCCTACAACAGCAGCCTCTTCCAGGACCAGCAGAGAACCGGCCTGACCGAAGCGGTCCTGACTGGTACGGCCTCGATTGCCGGCGCAGGGGTCATGCTCATTGTCTTGGACTTCGGGTTTATGGGCGGCACGATGGGGTGCGCAGTCGGTGAGAAGATAGCGCTAACGCTGGAACGGGCCACCAGGATGGGGTTGCCCACAGTGGCAATAATTACCAGCGGCGGCACGCGCATACAGGAAGGCGTTCTGTCTCTTATGCAGATGGCGAAGACGACGGTCGCCGCCAACCGTCTCAATGAGGCGGGTCTGCCCCTCATAACCATACTGGCAAATCCCGCCACCGGACAGGCATACGGCAGCTTCGCCAATCTCGCGGACATCATTCTCGCCGAGCCTGGGGCGATAGTTGGGTTCTCGTCTCTGCGGGTGATAGACAGAGCGAGCGATATGCCGCTTCCACTGGAGTTCCACACAGCAGAGTCTCATCTCATGCACGGGATGCTCGACGCAGTAGTGCAGCGCACGGAACTGCGCGCGGTTCTGGGAGTTCTGCTCGATCTTCTAGGGACTAAGTATAAGATGTCCAACTTCAGCCGGGGCGTTGGACCGGCTACCGGTATCCCCAGGCCGCAGGCGTGGACCTCAGTGCAGATGTCCAGACATCGGTCTCGTCCGACGGCGGCCGACTATATATCTCGCATCTTCGGCCAGTTCGTCGAACTTCACGGTGACCGCTCTTACGGGGACGATCCGACGGTCATATCGGGGTTGGGGCAGATCGCGGGCCAGACGGTCGCGGTCATAGGACAGCAGAGAGCTCCCGTTTCTAATGGCAGCATCGGCAGTGAGAGCCGCACGACACCGGAGGGTTTCCGAAAGTCCCAGCGCGCTATGAAGCTGGCGGCTAAGTTCTCTTTGCCTCTCGTAACCTTGGTGGATACGACAGGGCCGGACCTGAGCGAAGCCGCGGAAGAGAGGGGTCTGGGCAATGCCATAGCCAATACGATGGCGCTGATGTCCGGTCTGGAATGCCCCACAATCTCGGTCGTGATAGGGCAGGCGGGCAGTGGGGGGGCGCTCGCTTTCGGAGCGGCGGACCGCGTTCTGATGCTCGAACACGCCATCTATACCGCCGTCTCGCCCGAGGAGGCCGCAGAGGTGATTTACCAGGACGCATCCCGAGCGGAGGAAGCCGCGTCTTCGATGCGTCTGACCGCGCGAGACTGCTTCGACCTGGGCATCATAGACCACGTGGTGGCGGAGCCGCCGAGCGGCGCCCACTCCGACCCTGATGAAGCCGCCAGGCTGCTGCACCGCGCAATCGTGTCCGAGTTGTCCGCGCTCCAGTCCATGTCTCAGAAGAAACGCGACAGGGATCGCTACAAAAAGTACCGCAGCATGGGCGAGTACAACTCCCGCATCAGGGTGAAGATAGCCAAAGAGGTCAACTCCATACAGAACCTGGTACGGGCTGGCTGGGAGAGACTGCCTCGAAGAAAGCGGTCTCAGCCGACTATGGAGTACACAATCGAGCAGGTTATGAAGAACGGAAGCCTGTACGGGGCGGACGACTGATCGGAACGAAATTCAAGCATGGGGAAGCAGTCCTGTCCGGTCGAGCGCCTCGGCTATCTCAGTTTCACCCTGCCCGGAAACTTGCGCGAGAGGCGAGCGTGGCGTCATCCCCTCGAAGCCCATCATCCCCAGAGCGCGCTTGACTCCCGCTACGCCGTATCTGTTGATGACCATGTCCAGCATGGCAGCGGCGCGCTGTAACGACTGCGCCTCTACAAATCCGCCACTTAGCCCGCTAGACATTATGCCGGCGCACAACTCGGGCGCGATGTTGCCAAGCCACATACACGCGCCGTTCGCCCCCATGACCGCTCCTGCCAGCAGAAGACCGCCATTACATATCCAGAAGCGCCTGTTTTCCGGGAAACTCAGCGCGACCCTGCCCTCGAAGCGAATGTCATGGTCCGTGATGTATCCAAAGACATTGTCGTGAGAGCATATTTCGGAAATGACATCCGGGGATGCGGCTGGAACGCCGGTGAAGGTCTGGTGAATCACGATGACCGGAAGCGGACTGCGCAAGCATACTTCGGTGAAGTATCGTCGAGCGGCTCCGTCGCCGCCCTGCCTCGGAATCCTGACGCGAACCATGTCCGCGCCAGCGGCGGCATACTGTTCAGCCAGGCTGAGAGTGTAGGTTGTTGAAGGCGTGTCTATCCCCGCTATCACCATGCGGTCTCGCTCTCTTGCCTCCGCAACGACACTGACGATCAGTCTCTTTTCGTCATCGCTCAGCGAAAGCTCCTCGCCGTTGGCCGTACCGAGAACGAAGCCGGATAACGAGGTGTGGTTCCAACGCTCTATGTTGCGCGCGAGCGCGTCCTGATCCACGCGGTCGTTCCCGTCGAACGGCGTCGGGGTAGGGGCTACTATCAACGGGTCGGCCATGCGGCGCAAGTCCACCAATCTACAGCCCCAGCAGGCGGGCGGCATTGTCGCCCAGTATCTTGTTTCGCTCAGATTCAGACAGACCGGGGGCGTCCATCACCCATTGCGCGGGCGAATCGAATCCCATGTCGAATGGGAAATCGCTGCCAAGCAGCACATTGTCCGCCGAGACGGTTTTCAGGAGATAGTCCAGCGCAGTGTAGCTGTGAGTCAGGCAGTCAAAGTACAGTTTCGACAGGTACGAACTCGGCGCCCCTGAAATATCGTTTACTTTGCCTTCGTCGCGGACTTCGTAGCCCCTGTCCATCCTGCCGATGCCGTAGCAGGCGTAACCGCCTCCGTGAGCGAAACACAGTTTCAGATCGGGATATCTGTCGAGCAGTCCGCCGAATATGACGCTGGCTACCGCAATCGTCGTTTCCAGAGGATTGCCTATCAGATTGCTGAGATAGTAGGAGCGGGTGCGCTCAGCCGCCGTCGGGGCGTGCGGGTGGAAGAAGATGAACGCCCCCATGCTCTCAGCGGCCTCGAAGAAAGGCCATAGACTGCGGTCGTCATAGTTGGCCCCGTTGACGTGGGTGCATAACTCCGCGCCCCTGAGTCCGTTGTCCATACACCTTTCGAGTTCGCCAATCGCCGCGTCCATGTCCTGAAGGGGGACCGTGGCAAGTCCGCCGAACCTGCGAGGATATTCACTGATGGCCTCGGCTATTTCGTCGTTCAACTCCCTCGATGCCGCCAGCGCCTCTGCGGTCGGCAGGTGGTAGTTGAAGAAGTAGGGCGGGGTGGAGAGAACCTGCATATCAACGCCGATTTCGTCCATCAGCGCGACACGTTCGCCCATTGTCAGGCGCCAGTTCGGCTCTACCGGCCCCGCTTTGCGGTCGCGCGTATTGATGAACTGGCGTCCGCCTTCCGTGTCGAGAGTGGCGCGATACCAGTCTCGGCCCCGGTCCGCGGAGTCCCAGAAACGGCGCGGTATCAGATGGCAGTGAATATCAACCTTCATGGACTAGAACGTCAGAACGCCGCCCTTGGAACTCCGGCTCGTCTCGAACGCTGATATGTCGTCCTCGTTCTCAAGTGTCAGGCCGATGTCATCCAGGCCGTTCAGCAGGCAGTATCGGCGGAATGGCTCGACGCTGAAGTTGGCGACCACGTCTTCATTGCTGTCCCAGACGCGCTCGGCTTCGAGGTCAACGTGGAGTTGATAGCCGGGGTCGTTCTCCGCGTTCGCCATGATCTTCTGGACCGTCTCTTCCGGAAGCGCTACGGGGAGCAGACCGTTCTGGAAGCAGTTGCTGTGGAAAATGTCGGCGAAACTCGGCGCTATGACGACCTTGATGCCGTACTGTCCAAGAGCCCAGGGAGCGTGTTCCCTGGAAGAGCCGGCTCCGAAGTTTCTGCCCGCGACGATGATCTCGGCGTTTTCATAGCCCGGCTTGTTGAGAACGAAATCGGGATTGGGTGAACCGTCTTCGTTGTATCGCCAGTCGAAGAACAGGAACTCGCCGAAGCCGGTGCGCTCCACGCGCTTCAGGAATTGTTTGGGGATAATCTGGTCGGTATCCACGTTGACCCGGTTCATGGGCAGAACCACGCCGTTCATCTTGTTGAATGGATCCATGTTTATATCACTCCTGGGTAATTTGAGATCTGGGCCAACTGCACAGCGAGATGTCGCGTGTTGCTTCTCCAAGAAGGGAGCATCATTTGATGACGTCCGCTATAAAATCTATGTCCGCTTCCGACGGAAAGCGAAATGAGAACTTTGTCCGGCCATTTGGGTGTGTAATCGCAAAATCGCCTTGACTAATTATGTCCATCCCTATCAGAACATCAGCGTCATCTTCAGCCAGGTCGCTGCTTGTGACCAAAATGTCGTGAAACTCAAGATCGTTGGGCAACATGACTCTTGCCAAGTAGGTGTTTGCCAAGTAAGGGGGGCCATTGGTCTGGAAGACTTCCGTGAGACCGGTCGAAAGCAGGTTGCACTTCTCGACAACACTGTGAGCGATCACGCTGTTCGTGGCTCCGGTATCCCATACAGCTCTGAATAGTGACCATTCTGAGGAGAGGTCATTCACGGAGGATATCGAGCAATTAGTCTGTACCTCGTTTACCAGATGTTCGTAATGTATGGTGAAACTGATTGAGAGTGGGTTTCGCATTATGGGAGCGGTACGCGTGAACGGATGGTTCGGGTGTAATCTTTGTTGCCCCTGGAGACCTTCTGAATGAGGAAAGATCCTAGCTCGTGGGTTTTCTGGGTTTTGTTTAGCGCTTCACCCGCGCTGTTGTAGGCTCCAAGAACTTTACCGTCCTTAATTGCGACGACCTTTCCGTCGTATTTATCAACCATCTCATCCTGGTTATCGCGGTAGAATTGAAATTCTTTCCGCAACTGTTGCCTAGCTGTGGCCGCCACCTTCTGCACTCCTAGATGCCGCTCAATTCTCAGTATATTTTAGTATAACATAGCGTCGAAATATGAGGCTGGACAAGCGATTGTAGCTACCTTATCCTAATCACCAGATTCGGATGGGATTACCCCTCCCGTATATTCTGAAAGGAGTCCCAGATTGGCTAGATTCAAGGTGGCTATACAGAGGCCGAGCAACGTTACCTACGCTTTGGGTGGCGGAGGATATGACTATGAAATGGAATACCTGTCCACTATAGATGCCGAGATCGTAGAGATAGAGGCTGCAAGCGAGGGCGAGTTCATAGAGCAGGTGAAGGACTGCGACGCGCTGATTGCCAGGGGTGACAGGATCACCGCGAACATCATCGAGAACCTGCAGAACTGCAAGGTGATCTCGCTGGGGAGCGTCGGAGCGGACACTGTTGACGTTGGCGCTGCGACCGCGCACAACATCCCGGTTACCAACGTCCCGGACACGTTCATCGAAGAGGTCGCCGACCATACGATGATGCTCTTGCTGGCAACTTTCCGTCGGCTGACGCTTATGGACAGGTACTCGCGCGACGAGAGATGGGGGGAGGGCAGGCCGTACCTGAACCAGTTCCCTCGATTGTTCGGTCAGACGCTGGGATTCGTATCGTTTGGACACGTTGCGCGCGCTACCGCCATCCGCGCTCAGCCCTTCGGACTACGGATGCTCGCCTTCGACCCATACATAGAAGAGCTTACGATTACGAGCTATGGGGTTGAGCCTGTCAGCCTGGACGAGCTTCTTCAACGCTCGGACATAGTGTCCATGCACGCGCCCTCCACGTCGGAGGTTCATCATATGCTCACGGAGCGACACTTCAGCATGATGAAGCCGACCGCTCTTTTCATCAACAACGGGCGCGGGCCGACGGTGGACGAGGCCGCGCTAATCAAGGCCCTTCAAGAAGGCTGGATCGCTGGCGCCGGACTGGACGTGACCGAGATCGAGCCGCCCGAACCGGACAACCCGCTGCTGGAAATGGAGAACGTGATACTCACGCCGCACGTGGCGTCGGCGTCGTCCAGGATGTCGCCGGAGGCGCGCCGGAGAGTGGGTCAGGAGATCTCGCTTGTGCTAAGCGGACGCTGGCCCAGGACATGCGTGAATCCCACGGTGCTCAACAAGACCGATCTAGTGCGCTGGCAACCGTACTCCATGGAACGCGGGCCTGGGTCCGGCTGAATACACTGATTGGTTTACAGGGACTAGATTGCGGGCGCGGTTCGGACATTCAATCGCGCCCGATTCGCGTCAGTCGCTCACCGGCTGCTTGCGGGGCTGTTTCGCAAACAGGACTATGAGCATCGTGAACAATCCCAGCGCTGCGAACGCTACGAATGCGGGGCCGTAGCTTTTGTCGTCCGCCGCAGTCAGATAGTCGAACACGACGCCCGGCGCCAGCGCGCCTATGGCCTGCCCAAATGTGGTGAACGGCTCGGTCATTCCCCTGATGGCGCCGAGAGACTGCCGTCCGAAGTAATCCGCGTAAGCGACGGGGGGAATGGTCAGCATTCCTCCCAGGCCGAAACCGAAAATCGCGGAATATAGCAGAGCCTCGACAGTGGTGTCCGTGGTTATGAACAGCGCCGACCCCACAGCCATTACAAGCGCGACTGCGGCCATGACGTACCGGACGGAGATGTTCTCGACGATTCGCCCCCAGACGATGCCGCCGATGCCCAGAAAAGCCGCGTTAAGGCTGATGCCGAGACCGGCAGTCGTCGCGGTAAGTCCCTGATCGCGGAAGAACGCCGCCGCGTGGGTATTAGTCCCTGCCTGAATCAGGAACAACAGTCCGGTCCCAATCGCGAGAATCCAGAGCGCCGGAGTTTTCATCGCTTCCCTGAGCGTCCACTCCGGTTCTTCCTGCTGCGCGGCCGATTCGTCGGAAGACTCCTCGCTCTCGTCGCCGTCGGGGTGAAGGCCGACATCCTCAGGACTCTGCGCCAGGAGCAGAGAAACCGGAAGCAGCGCGATGACCCATACCATGACTCCCAGCACGAACCATGCGTCTCTCCAGCCGCTCTGAGCGATTATAAGGGACGCTATGAGCGGGAACAGCACCATTCCTGCCGAGTGGGTCATGGAGAGGATTCCGTTGACCCTGCCCCTCATCCGTATGAACCAGCGGGAAACGACGACAGACGCGCCTATCTGTATGGGACTGGAGAATATGACCCTTCCCGTGCCGTATGCGAGATAGAACACCCAGGGAATCGCGGCTCCGAATATCGAGATTGTAGATGTCGCCCAAGCCAGTGAAATGGTCGAGATTCCAAGAATCAGTACGCTTGCCGTCAGCACCAGGCGCGCTCCGAAACGGTCCACCAGCCAGCCGATTATGGGAGACGTGAAGGTGGCTGCCAGGCCTCCCAGGCTCGACGCGCCCGCAATGAGTGTTCGGCTCCAGCCGAGTTCGTCCGACAGCGGGTAAACGAAGACTGCTATCGTAAGGCTGGCGGCGGCATTGCGGACAAAGATAGAAGCGCCGGCGGAGAAGAGAATAGCCCATCCGTAGAAAAACGGGGTCCGGCGGGCCAAGCGTGGGGCCAGGTTCACTAAGATGTCACCTTACTTGAAATGTCGCCATCTTCAGTCGAATAGCGAGATGCTAACAGCTTCGAAATTGACGGTCAAACAGGTTCGATTCCTGAGAAAATCGCATAAGTGGAATTATAGTAGTCGAGGAGCCGCCAATATCTGGATTCCCGCTCCTCGTTTTCACGAGGACAAGCTTCGCAGGAATGACAGCGCGCGGGGAGGGGATGACGGGTGAGCGAGAGAGACGGGCTTATGCAATTTTCTTGATTCCTGGTATTCTCACTACTTGATGGTTTATGAAGATTGCATATCGGCGCGCGCCATGAATACCTGATTTCTCGATCCTGTTTCAGTTCAGCAAGTCTGTGATAGCATTGAACGGAGGAGTGGAAGATATGATAGCGAAAAACTCGGCGCTGGTCGCGGACACATCCACACAAACCGGAGTTTTCTACCCTGAAACGGACGGTATGCCATTGCCCGACGGGAATTACCAACTCGAACATTTCCTGGATATACAACTCTTACTGAAGTTCTTCTTCAAGGACTATCCCGATATCGCGGTCAGCGGCAATACGTTCATATACTACGTGGAGGGCAATCCACGGCTCTGGGTGTCGCCGGACTGCTACGTGGCGTTCGGCGTCAGCGTGGACTTGTTGATGAAGAACAACACCTATCGGCTGTGGGGAATGGGCAAGGCGCCGGACTTTGTTCTGGAGATAGGTTCGCCGAGTACGTCGAGGAATGACCTTGGAAACAAGCGAGAGTTGTACGCTCGCTTGGGAATAGTCGAGTACTGGCGGTTCGATCCGAGCGGCGGTGAGCATTATGGCGAGGCTCTGGTTGGCGAGCGTCTGGTGGAGGGCGAATATCGAGAGTTGGAGATGATTCGGAATGTGGACGGGACGATGTGGGCCCACAGTCCGACGCTGAACCTGGACCTGCATTGGGAGGATGGTCGTCTGCGGTTCTATGACCCTGTGGGAGGTCGTTGGCTTAAGAACATGGAGGAGACGGACATGGCGCGTGAGCTTGCGGAGGTACGCGCGGAGTCGGCGGAGGTACGCGTGGAATCAGCGGAGGTACGCGCGGAATCAGCGGAGGCGCGCTCGGAGATGGAGCGGACCGCTCGAGAGTCGGCGGAGGCGCGGCTTGCGGAGGTGGAAGCGGAGTTGCGCCGACTTCGTGGCGGATAGCGGATTGCGCGTGAGCCTGTATAGGTTCCGCGGATTCGGAATTCTCGCCGTCCTCTTCAGGCATTGAGGATGTTTCTCGCGACCTCTCTGGCCTCATCCAGATTGTCAACGAAGCGCTCCTCCGGTATGTCTTTGAACACGTTGAATGAATTCAGGCTGTTGGCCACGGAACCTGAGAGGTTCATCACTATGCACTCCGTGTCTTCGTCGCCCGCGCCGCTTATCAGCTGCTCCATTATGAGGGCCGCGCTGTCGTCCATGTAAGAGGTGTCCGAGAAGTCGAAGATAACCACCTCGTGTTCCTGAATGTCCGCGCTGACGACGCGCACAAGCTCATTGGCCGAGGCGACGGAGAAGTGCCCTCGAAACGCCAAGAGTCCGGCGCGGGCCTGGAACATATCGTATTCGTCTTCGTCGTCACTGTCCGGGTCGGATAGGAAGGCCTGGTCCAGAAGAGGGACAGACACGACGCTGTCGAGTTCCATCTGTTCGGACTGTCGCGCGCGCATGACTGCCGACGCTATCAGACCCAACGCCACGGCTGTTACCAGGTCAACGAAGACGGTCAGGAACAGCGTCATCAGCATTACCATGAGATATTGACCGGGGACATGTCGGATACGAGTGACAAATCGCCAGTCAACGATGTCCCAGCCCACTTTCATGAGAATGCCGGCTAGAACAGCATGGGGAATAGGTTCGGCTATCTGTCCTAGTCCGAGAACCAGGGCCAGCAACACGACGGAGCGCAGCGCGCCAGAGACCGGGGTGCGTCCACCGGCGCGGATGTTGACCACGGTTCCCATGGTCGCTCCCGCGCCCGGAAGCGCTCCAACAACGCCCGCGACAAGGTTGCCGAGTCCCTGTCCCATCAGTTCCCGGTTGGGGCTGTGCCTGGTTCGCGTTATCGAGTCGGCCACCAGCGAAGTCAGAAGGCTGTCAATGGAGCCGAGAAGCGCGAGTATGAACGCGGGCTGAAGAGCGCTTGCCAGGAAACCCGGTGTGATGTCAGGAACGAAGAATTTCGGCAGTCCGGTTGGCACGGCTCCAATGACCGGGGCGTCGACGAAAAAGAAGAACGCCGCAATCGTTCCCAGGATCAGGGCTACCAGAGGACCGGGCACGAATTTGCTTAGTTTGCTGGGCCATAAGATGCCCGCCACGAGAGAGATAAGGCCGACGATAAGGGCGTCCGGATTGAGGCTCGCGAACGCATCGGGCCATTCCCGGATCGAGTCGAGCGGCCCTCCCGACACCGTTGCGGCTCCCATGAATGGAAGTACCTGTATGGTCATGACGATTACGCC
This sequence comes from Dehalococcoidia bacterium, assembly GCA_965261525.1. GTDB lineage: Bacteria > Chloroflexota > Dehalococcoidia > Lucifugimonadales > UBA1123 > VXRN01. Next base: position 4,028,789 of record OZ253472.1, on the reverse strand, counting down.
AATGCCCGACATGAATCCTGAGATGACCGAATAGGGAGTATATGTGACGAAACTACCTATTCTGAGTATGCCGAAAGCTATCTGCAGAAGACCCGCCATCATAACGATGGTAAATGCTTTGGTAAGGTCGCCGTCTGCGTGCTGGGTTACGATGACGGCCATAGCAATGGTCATGGGTCCGGTCGGCCCGCTTATCTGGGAGGGTGTGCCGCCGAATACCGCCGCAAAGAATCCGACGGCTATCGCGCTGTATATTCCAGCTACGGGTCCCAATCCGGAGGCTATGCCAAAAGCCAAGGCCACAGGCAGCGCGATTATTGTCGCCGTAACGCCTCCGAATATGTCTCCCGACAGCCTGTCGAAGTTATAGGAAATACGCAATTTAAGATATGCTCCATAGGGGTGCGGTGCATGGCGATTATATGCTGATTGGCCTGATTGTGAAAGTCGCAGTCTAGCGACTGGCGCGAAGTTCCAGGAGCAGGTTGATCGCTCGAGACCTGTCGGAGTCGGAGAGGCCGAGCCGTACCGACCGACCGAGGTCATCCATGGCGCGGTCAATATTCCCCATGTCGGTCATTATCAGCGCGCGCCGAAGATACGCGGGGCCGTAGTTGGGTTGTATATTCAATGCCTGTTCCACTGAATTCAGCGCAAGTCCGAATTCTCCACTCTCGTGGTGTTCTACGGCCTGCCTGATGTATGTAATCGGCGTGTCTCCAACCAGGAAGTCTCCTACGATGACACCGGCCACAAGAATGATGACGGCAACCGGCAGGACCCATAACCGCCTGTACATAGAGTTGGTATCCCGAAGACCCTCAGGCCAGCCCGCAAAGCTATAGGTCTCTCTGTAGTTGGGCGAGTAGGCGAATCCCAGCAGGAATCCTCCCGCGAAGCCGCCCATGTGGGCGAAGTTGTCTATACTCGGCATAACGAAGCCGACGGCCAGGTTGATGGCCGCGAGAACCAGCAGTCCGGTCAGGGTCTGGCGCCCCATTTGGCCCAGCAGGTTACGATTCGAGAGGAAGAACGCGACCAGCGCGCCCAGTATTCCGAACACCGCGCCGCTTGCGCCAACTCCAATTGCGTTGGGAGCGGAGCTGAGATTAAATGCGTAGCTTGTGATGCTCCCCGCCAACCCGGCAAGGATATATATGACCAGGAAACGACTGTAACCATAAAGCCGTTCGAGCTGCTGACCGAATATGAGCAGTCCGATGACATTGAATCCCAGGTGAACTAGCCCCGAATGGAGGAACATGGCGCTGAACAGACGCCAGTATTCACCGGAGGCTATGAGCCAGCTCTCCATGGCTCCGAGCCGTATGAGCACGTCCGCTGCGGTTGATCCGCCCTGCAACTCGGTCAGCAGATAGAGGACAACGTTAGCGCCAAGAAGCAGCCAAGTTACATACGGCGTTCGGTCAAGGCCGGGGGGTAACCTCGCGCTATCTGGGGAATCTTCTGGGTCATGGGGTCTTGAAAACAAAGTAGAGTCCTGTGACTCTACGATAGCAGGAGCGAGTTCGGGCTTCAACAAACGCCCGCCGCGCCGTTCCCAGCCCAGAAGGGGGCGGTCAGCCTGCCTCGTTTTCCGATTCTTCCAGGGCGACGTACTTGGACGGGCATTTCACTATGACGTTCTCGCTCATGAACACGCCGTCGGGGTCGTAGCTGCCTTCCAGGATAATTTCCGAGTGTTCGTTGAAGAACAGGTCGGGCAGCACGCCTTCGTGCTCGGCGGCGAGAAACTCCGCGCCGTCGGTCAGTTTGAACTCGGCTAGTGTCGAGCCTGTGGCGCGATGGAACGAGTCGGGCTCCAGCTTCCCGCTGACACGGACTATCCTGCCCTCGGGCGACGGGCCTATCTCGTTCATCTCGCCAACGGTATAGTAGTAAACCGTCGCTCCCGAGAATGCATGAAAGGTGAAGTATCCGAGGGCGCCGGCGCCAACCAACACCACGAAGGCAATCAGCAGCTTTGTGAGGTGGGATGACACCATGCCGTCGGGGGAGGGTTGGGATTCGGGTAGGGGCTCGAGTGTCTGTGACATATCTGGCCTGGGGGATTTTCGTCTGGATACCGGAGTTTCGTCAGTTTTGTTCGGATGCCTGCCTGTCGCGCTCTTCCAGGGCGCGCTTGAGCGCTTCTATCTCGCCCTGCATCTCTCTCTGTCTTCTGGACACGTAGAATACGTACACGAAAAAAGCCGCCCAGGTGATTATGAATACGGCAAACAGGAAGGGAAGGTTCGCTTCCGGGTCGCTGCCCTGCTGAACGGGAGAAATCGCCTCCACGCCGCCCGACACAGACCACGAGATCAGCGCCAGGCTGATCAGCGCTCCCAGAAGGGTCATGCGCAGGGCCGAGCGGCTATGCCATTCTCTGGTGAAGTTCATCCAGGTCAGACTCTGACTTTCTCATTGCGTATCGTTCTGTCAACAGGGCTATGTACATCACAGTGAATGTGACGACGGAAACCAGCAGAGCGACATATATTCTTGAAGATCCCAGGGCTTCACCCTCGGCTGCGGCTGGGCCTATGTTCAGGGCGGGGTGCGCCGTCCGCCACCAGATTGACGCCATATAGATGATGGGCGCGTCAATCGCGCCGATGAGGGCGATGACCGAAGCGAAGCGCTTGCCCTGGCTGCCCATTGGTCCGTAGGCGCGTATCATCAGGTAGGCGACATAAATGAACCAAAGAACCAGCGTGGTTGTCAGCTTTGGGTCCCATGTCCACCAGACTCCCCAGGCGGGCTTGCCCCAAATCGCTCCTGTTACGAGTATGAGGCTGGCGTAGATCACGCCGAGTTCCGCGGTCGAGTACGCCAGATCGTCCCATCTTTGCCGTCCGGTTATCAGGTGCAGCAGACTGGCTATTGCCACAACGATTATGGAAACCATTCCTATCCAGCCCAGCGGGACATGGAAGTAGAAGATGCGCTGTGAGACGCCGAGGTTCTGTTCGGTCGGTACCCAGAAGTACACCAGGTACAGGGTGAACGCCATGAGGAGGGCGCTGGCTATGAGCAGGGCGTCCCTGACGAGGCCGCGGGCCGGGGATGGGACTGGTTGTTGCGAGACAGCCAATTGGGTCATAGTATGTGCAATATATCACAAATGGTTCTTGGTTGTCAGCGTTTCTGGGCGAGACTCTTGAGCCGCACCGCCGGCAATCTCTTCAAGCGCTGATTCAGCGGATCTATCTCGATGCCCACGGACTCGAGGGCGGTCACTCCCAACAGCGGCTCGACATCCGGCTCACCATAAATGATAGTGCCTCCGACGATTTCACCCATAAATTCGATTTCCGCGACGGTGATGTCCAGCCTGAGTTCGCTGCCATAGGCCAGTTCGTAGATTCGTTTACCCCTGGGTTCCAAACCGATAGCCTCCAGATGCGGTCTGGGAACCAGGGAATCAGTAGCTCCGGTATCTACCAAGAACAGTCCCTCCCATGTCCGATCCGGCTCCGCTGGATTCCTGATGGTGACGGTTACGTGTGTCGCTCCCATTTACGCGCTCCTAGGCGGTTTTCTGTTTGGCCTCCGGAGCATTCAGATGGAGTGGAATCCTGTGGCCTTCCCCGGTGACCAAAACGATTGGGGATGTTCCGTTTACCGCGCCCGCGTCCACGATGCACTGTTTGATGCCTTTTGTGCCGGGCAGCTCGTACATGACGTCGAGAAGCGTCTGCTCGAGAATTGTGCGTAAGCCGCGCGCGCCGGACTTATGGCTGATGGCCTGTTCAGCGGAGGCTTCCAGCGCGTCGTCGGTGAAGAGCAATTCGAGTTCGTCTATGGCGAATAGAGCTTGGTACTGCTTGACGAAAGCGTTCTTGGGCTCCGTGAGCACACGCACCAGGTCTTCCCTGTACAGCGAGTCCAGGCTGACGACGACGGGCAGGCGTCCGACGAGTTCGGTTATGAATCCGTATTCCATCAGGTCATCGCCGTTGACGTGTCTGCGTACTTGGTCGGCGGTGCGTTCTTTCGAGATTCCGGTTGCGCTGTCGGTGTTAAAGCCGATGCGCCTGTAGCCTTTGAAGGCGCGTCTTTCTATGATGTCGTTGATACCCTCGAAGGCGCCGCCGCAGATGAACAGAATGTTGTCGGTTCGTATCTGAATCAGTTCCTGATGGGGGTGTTTTCGTCCACCCTGGGGCGGGACGTTCGCGACGCAACCCTCTATTATCTTCAGAAGTGACTGCTGCACGCCTTCACCGGACACGTCCCTCGTGATTGAGACATTTGGACTCTTGCGGGCTATCTTGTCTATTTCGTCAATGTAGATGATGCCGTTCTCGGCGAGCGATATGTCGAAGTCCGCCGCCTGTATCAGCCTGAGCAGAATGTTCTCCACGTCCTCTCCGACGTATCCCGCTTCAGTAAGGGTTGTGGCGTCGGCTATGGCGAATGGAACTTCGAGGATATGCGCGAGGGTCTGGGCGAGGTAGGTCTTGCCGGACCCTGACGGGCCTAGCATCAGGATGTTGGCTTTCTGAAGCTCTACGTCAGGGTGTCTGAGGTTGGACCAGATGCGCTTATAGTGGTTGTAAACCGCCACGCTGAGGGTTTTCTTGGCCTGTTCCTGGCCTATTACGTACTCTTCCAGCTTCTTGTAGATGAGCTTGGGGCTCAGTCCCTGATGCAGGAACTTGTTCTGGGCGCTCTGGTTTCTCTGGGCCGGCCTCTCCTCAGAGATGATCTGGTCACACAGTCCGACGCACTGATCGCATATATACACGCGATCAAGGCCAGCTATCAGGCGCTTGACTTGCTCCTTTGGTTTACCACAGAAAGAGCATTGATACTCGCTTCGCCCCGTAGTCATAGAAGTGGACCGCCTTGCTGATCAGGATATCCCCAATGGGATTTGTATTGTACGGTTGGGAAGGGGGAAGCGGTCAGTCGGCCGCGGCTGCCATTCCCTGATTATCCAGCACATCGTCCACCAGTCCGTACTCTTTGGCCTCCACGGCGCTCAGATAGAAGTCTCTGTCGGAGTCGACCGCGATCTTGTCTATGGGCTGTCCGGTCCGGTTGGAGATAATCTTTCGGATTATGTCCTGCTGGCGAAGCACCTCCCGCGCGGCTATCTCGATGTCGGAAGCCTGTCCCTGGGCCGCGCTCATAGCCTGGTGCATATGTACCGTGGAATTGGGAAGCGCGAACCGCTTTCCGGGCGCGCCTGAGCACAGAATCACAGTTGCCATACTGGCGGCCATTCCCACGCATATGGTGGAAACGTCCGGGCGTATTAGCTGGATGGTGTCGTAAATGGCCAGTCCCGCGGGTATCGAACCACCCGGTGAGCTTATGTACAAGCTGATGTCGCGTTCCGGGTCTTCTCTGTCGAGGTAGAGGAGCTGGGCGATTATGTTGTTCGCGACCTGGTCGTAGATCGCCGTACTCAGAAATATGATCCGCTCTTTCAGGAGCAGCGAATATATATCGTAGGCTCGCTCTCCCCTGGAACCGGATTCGACCACCATGGGGATGATGTTCTCAGGCCTATTCATCATCTTGAGCATCTCCTTCTTGAGCATCCTGGGAAGTTTCCTGGTTGGATTCTGTCTGCCCTTCTGTGGGCAGGTCTTCTGACTTGGCGATCTCTACGAGGAGCGCGGTCGTCTTTTCATATTTGAGCATATCATCCAGAGGTTCACGGCGGATGCGTCGTTCTCGACGTCTCATGCGCTGTCCCGCGTACATCTCGTTGAACCGCTCGTCTATCTCTTGATCCGTTACTTCAACCTCTTCCAGTTCGGAAACCTTGTTCAAGGCAAACGTGCGCCTTATGCGCTGCTCCGCTTCCTCTTCGGCCTCCTTCTGGGCTTCTTCTTCGGTTTTTCCGGTGGAGCGGAGGTAATCGTCCCTGCGTATGTTCGCGCTTTCGAGGATCTGATTCTGGGTGTTCTGGATTCTGTTGGCCTCATTCTCCAGCATGACGGGCGGTATCGTAATAGTCGCCTCGTCTATCAGGGACTGTATTACCCTGGCCTCATATTCCTGCTCCAGCCTCGCCTCCGCGTCCGCTGTCATACCCTTTCTGACTTCCTCACGGAGCGCTTCCAGATTCTCGTATCCGTCGGGCAGGCTCTGGGCGAATTCGTCGTTCAGTTCCGGCAGACTGCGTTCCCTGACCTCTTTTGCGGTTACAGTAAAAGACGCCTCTTTACCGGCTATCGAGGCGTCTCTGAAATCTTCGGGAATCAAGAGCGTAAACTCAGTTTCCTGTCCGGGTTCGATTCCTACCATTGCCTGCGGGAATCCGGTTACCGGCACAGAACCCTCTTCGTCAAGGTATAGTACACCGTCTTCGCGACTCCAGAACTCTTCGCCCTCAATCTCTCCGCGCGCGTCGAGATTGAGCAGGTCCCCTATCTGCGGGGGCCTTTCGACCGTTTCCCAACTGCCCATACTCTCGCGTATGTTGTCAATTCTCTGGGTAACGGCTTCGTCGGTTACTTCATCCGGTTCGAATGGCATGCGAATGGACTTATAGTCACCCAGCCGCACTTCGGGTTTCAGGGCGACGATGGCGGTGAATCTGACGGGGTCAAGGTCGAGGTCATCTATTTTAGGGACCCCTGCCGCGTCAATGTCCTGTTCTTCGATGGCCTTGCTGGTTACTTCGTAAACCATGTTATCGAGGACTTCGTTGAGCAGGCTCTCGCGGCCCATGAAACCTTCGACAATATGCCTGGGGACTTTGCCTTTGCGAAATCCGGGCAGAGAAATCTGCGGGGCCAGTCGTCTGTATCCCTGATCCAAGTATGGATTCAGGTCCGCTTCCTCAAGTTCGATGCGGAGCGTCGTCTGGTTGTCCACAACTTCTTCTTGAGTAATCTTCAACTTGGGGCTCCTGATCTCTGATTTCTGTTCAATCAGTATAGCATAATGCAGCCTTATCCCAGATTGCAAAGCAGTTTGTGGGGTAAAAAGCCGCGACCGTTTCACAATGCGCGTCTAGTTGGGCCTTATGCGCCACAGTAAATGCAGCTTGCCGGGAGCCTGCGGCCCGGAAAAGCGTCGCTTTCGTGAATTGCCGGAAGGAGGCCTGGGCGGAGATTCCAGGTTAGAGAGCCGTTCGCGCTCAGAAGTCGGCGACCACAGGGTTCCTGAGTATCCCTATACCTTCGACTTCCACCTCTACGCTGTCTCCGACGCTTATCTCCCCCACACCTGGGCAGCCGCTTGGAATGATGTCGCCCGGGTTCAGCGTCATTACCTCGGACATCCAGCTTATGAGTTCGGCCACCCCCCAGATCATGTCGTGGGTGGAGCCGTCAACGTGGGTTTCGCCGTTGACCCTGCATCCAATATGCAGGTTATCGCCATCCAGTCCGGTCGTTATCCAGGGGCCGATGGGTCAGAAGGTGTCGAAGTGCTTCACCCTCATGCTGGTTCCACGGCCCGTATCGCTGGTGGCCAGTACACTGGCGCTCACGTCATTTACGCAGGTGTATCCGAAAACGTAGTCCAGCGCGTCCGTCACGCTGACCCTTCTGGCGCTCCTGCCGATAACGATGCCCAGCTCGGCTTCATGAATAACGGATCGGCACACACGCGGGTATATGATGGGTTCGTTGTGCGCCACCACTGTTCCCGGCTGTTTCAGGAAGATGCCGGGGCCGTCTCTGTCGTCGGGCTCACCGTAGTTCGCGGCCGCGGCCACAACCTTGTTCACTCGCGTGTCTATGGGCGCGAGAAGCCGAACTTCCGAAAGCGAGCAGAGAACGCGGCCTGGCCGGGGCGAACTGAATACGCTGCCGTGTAGCGCACATACTTCATCCCCCTCGATTATGCCCCACTGGACACGGTCGTTCGACAGAAAGCGAGCGATATTCATGTGTACCCCCATACGCCTGATTCTATGTGTCCGCTGGCAACGAATGTTACGGCTCGCCTGCTGGAAATGCAACAGAGCGCATCTCTTCGATGCTGTATCAGTTTGGTCGGTGGCAGTAATCACCCTCACCCCAGCCCTCTCCCTCAAGGGAGAGGGAGATTGTGTCCTCCCGCCATCCGCTTGAGCGAAGAGTTTTGAGATAGTCTATAAGCTGGACTTTGTACATTCAGGCGGCGTAAGTCAGGGATTCTATGAGTCGGTTGAACAGAAGCGCGGGGACTTTAACGATGTCGGGTTTGCGCTCAGACACACAAAAAGTCTCAGACGCTCTCCACATATGATGACGCGCCAACGTGATTGCGTCGCTGAACGTGGGTTCAGACTTGGCGTACCATGCGGCTGAACGCGTTGGAACTGAACCTTCTCGCCTTAGCGGTTCGGCTGCGAGTGTAACCCAGGAGAACAGCGCCAGCAGCGCGGGCGTGGTACGGGCTATGGCAAGGTCCGACCATTGACGCTGCGTACCCACTCCAAGGTGAGCGCGTACCTCCTGGAAGGTCACCTCGAGCTGCCAGCGCAGCGTGAACCATTCAACGATCTGCGTAGGGGATACTGAAAGATCTGTGCACAGCAGGGACTGGGAGTGGAACTGCCCCAGTGGGTCTCGAACGAGAACCCAGCGAATGGGCACAGGCGGCTTGCCGCCGTGATACCAGAGCGCGGTGTGAGAGTTGAGTTCCACCGTACGGGTATCGTTGTTGTACCATGCGACCGACGTCCGGCTCCAGCGTGTATCGGAACGATTGAGGAGTTCTTTGAGCGTGGGCAGGCGCTGGCCCTTGAGACGCGGGCGCCCCATCTGACCGGGCAGTCGGGTTGGAGCGGGTTCGTAGAGCGCGGCGTCGAGCCTCAACCTGGTGATGAGGGTGACGGGCTGAACCATGGACTGGCAGAAGTGGAGCGGGTCGAGTGCGGCGTAGCCGCTGTCAGCCACCACCACGATGGGACGGTCCGGCAGCCAGCGTCGGAGTTGGAGTATCATCTGGCGCGCCCAGTCGGTGATTTTCTTGTGAGTCCGTCCCATCTTCCGGTTGTAGCGTTCGGAAGGAGCCAGAGCCGTCAGTACAGGCAATGCCCATGTCCTATGCGCCCAGGGTATGGTGGTCAGCCACATCAGGCTTATCCAGCGCAGGCCCGAGGCCTTGACCAGATGGCTGTCTCTGGAGCGCGCAGCGTCTCGGTAGATGCCCTTTGCCCCGATGCGACTGCCCCGCCGCCGCTCAATTGTTTCGTCTATCCCGAATACCAATGGACCGTCCCCTTGGGCAAGATGCTGAATCAGAAGCGTCAGCAGAACTCGGCTCAGCCGCAGGGACGACCACACGGCGCGGTTGAGGACATGGTGGTATATCGCAAAGCCGTCATCGTCGCTGAGTCCCATGACACCAAGCGCGGAGGTTACGGTTCGCTTGCGCGGAGCCAGGACGGCGCCGACCAGCAGTACCTGAGCTTTCACCCAGGTTCTGCGCTGAAACAGCGTTGAGAAGGGCTGGAGTATGGGTATAATGGCTTCGGGCAGGGTGAGCATAGCCGGACCTTTCGTGATAGCTTGGCTCGGCTATCTTACCCCGCTTTTACATTCTGTCCAGCTTTTGTACAAAGTGGAGATTATAATGGACGGTGAAACAAATCGCTCTGGCAAAGGATTGTGGGACATGGATGGACGTACTTTACTCGAACAGGCTAAACGATTTCTTGACGGAGATCTGACTTTTCGGCAACTGGACGAATGTGTGTCCGAGAATGTTCTTCACGATTTTCGATTTGGTGATTCCGATCCGGATACAACAAAAGTCACATATAATCTGGTCGGCATATTCTCTGAGTATGACCTCGACTGCGAACTCCTGGGTGATTCATCTGAAGCGATGAAGGCGTTTCGGAGGAGCCTGCTGGAGTTCATTCTGGAGAACCCCGGCAGTGTGTCAATGGACATGGCTGTCGAACACGCGCCTCGCTGACGCGAACGCACTCGAATCATTCTGTGGGTGGGAAGGTTGGCATGGGCTAGACCTCGGAAATTATTGAGGGATCAATGACATTCATGATTCTTGCGCATTCCAGTACTCTTCGTGTATCTCTCTGACGCACCGTCCTCCATATGTCCAGTATTTTGTATGGTCTCTGTCGATAGTATCATCATTTAATAGGTGTCTAGTGACATCTCCGAAGCCCCACTTTTCCCCATGATACTTTACGCGCTGAGCACTGAGCACTTCGACTGTTATATCGGGATTCTTGCAAAGCCTTAGCTCGCCACCAACAGGAACACCTATCTTCAATAAATTCTGAGACCACGTTTGTTTACTGCTTTTCTGCATTATTCAAGTACCCCGTGAAATTTGCCTGCAAGTGATTTGTACGAATGAATACGACACTAGATATGAATCTTGCGTCTTCAACTATCTTGGACTCCTCTATCGCAGTTGCTCCGTCCATTATTTTGCAGGTCGGCCATTAAGACTTCCAGCAGTCCTTCGGGAGATAGATCGGGATCCTCTTTGAATTTGGCGCGCATCGCGTCTAGGGTCTCAGCCACGCCCTCGGCCCTGCCCTGTCTCCGAAGGTTGGCCCGGTCGTCCTTGATTTTTTCATACGCATAGAACGGGAATGCCATCGTTACCTCCAATCCAATACCGACGCCCCTATATAGAGCTAATCCCCGAACTCGGTTTCAACCCGCGCCGACTGGTCGAAGAAGTACTGGAACGTCTGGTTATAGCGGAAGAACATATCCTGGCGATACTGGTCGCCGGTGTAGGAGTGCGTCAGGCCGTCTGTAATCCTATTCATCCGATTACAGATCGGATTCCTCTTTCTCCAATTGTTCACGCAATTCGGGATTCTGTTCGAGGAATTGCTCAAATTCAGGGATAGCCTGCATATCTTTAAGCAGTTGTGTCCTGCCTTGCTCGCGGCCTTCCCTCCTTCCTGCCTTGCTCGCGACCTTGCTCACGGCCTTCCTGCCGTATTTTCTCGAGTTTCTCATACGACTCCGCTATTGCCCAGAACGCCATTCTAATCACCCCCTCGAATACCGTTATAAACCAACCATATACAACAGCCCCAAGATCCACGAACTCAGCACTGGAAACTTAGAGGGTGTTTCCAAAGCCTTCGAATTGACCTATACTACTCGCATTATGCGCAAACCCTATCCCAGCGACCTCACCGATGAACAGTGGGATATTCTCGCTCCCCTGCTGCCGGCAGCCAAACCTGGAGGACGCCCTCGCACAGTAGACCTTCGGGAGGTGGTCAACGGCATCCTGTACGCGCTTCGGAGCGGATGCGCCTGGCGTATGCTCCCCAACGACCTTCCTCCCTGGCAAACAGTGTACAAATACTTTCGGAAGTGGACAACGGACGGAACGTGGAAACGGATCAATGGGACTCTGCGCTCCGCCGTTCGAGAGGCGGAGGGCAGGAATCCGACGCCCAGCGCGGCAATCATAGACAGCCAGTCAGTGAAGACTACTGAAAAAGGGGGCCTCGCGGCTATGACGGGGGCAAGAAGATCAAAGGTAGAAAGCGACACATCATAGTGGATGCCATGGGGTTGTTGTTGGACGTGGTGGTGCATCCCGCCGACATTCAGGACCGGGACGGAGCGAAGTTGGTTATCTCTAAATTGAAAGGACGCTTTCGGCGTCTGCGTTTGATCTGGGCTGACGCCGGCTATGGGGGAAAACTGATCGAGTGGGTGCGGGAGTTGACAGGATGGACGCTTGAAATCGTGAGGCGTCCCCGGGACAGTCACCAGTTCAAAGCGCTGCCGCGCAGATGGGTGGTTGAGCGAACATTCGCCTGGCTGGGAAGGTGTCGCAGGTTGAGCAAGGACTACGAGGCGCTGCCTGAAACAACCGAGGCCTGGGTCAACATAGCTATGACTCATCTCATGCTCCGACGATTGAATCCTTCATGACATATCCTTTGGAAACACCCTCTTAGAGGTATTGACATGTCCGGTCTTTTCTATCTCAGCGGCAAGACGGCGCTAGTTACGGGTGGCAATGGGGGCATCGGGCTGGGCATCGCGCGGGGACTCGCGGGAGCCGGCGCGAACATAGTCGTAGCGGCGCGCAATCAGGCCAAGACAGAGGAAGCGGTTCGAGAAATATCCGCCCTGGGTGTCGGCGCAATTGGCGTGACGATGGACGTTATGGACGAAGACTCGGTTTCAGGGGGCGTGTCCGCGGCGGTATCCGAGTTCGGAGGCATCAACATACTGGTCAACAACGCCGGAATAGGCATACGCAAGCCGCCGCAGGACTACTCCCTGGAAGAGTGGCGGCAGGTGGTAGGCATAAACCTGGACGGGACGTTCCTCTGCTCGCGGGAGGTCTATCCTCACATGAAGAACGCGGGCGCGGGGAAGATTATCAATATCGGCTCCATGACCTCTGTGTTCGGGTCGGACTGGGTAGCAGCCTACTCGGCAAGCAAGGGCGGGGTGGTACAGCTGACAAAGAGCCTGGCGGTGCGTGGGCCGAGGACAACATACAGGTCAACGCGATTCTGCCCGGCTGGATACACACGGATCTCACCGAGCCGATTCGCAGTCAGTTCGCTGAACGCTACGAGTACATCAGGTCCCGCATTCCTCATGGTCGCTGGGGCGAACCTGACGAAATGGGTGGAGCGGCGGTCTTCCTGGCGAGCGCGGCCTCAGACTATGTCACCGGAGTCTCGCTGCCCGTGGACGGCGGCTACACGTCGTTCTGATGAACTCTGAAGATTTGGCGGCTCCGTTTGAATTCATCATAGACGGCTCGCCCGTTTCCCAGCAGACACGCAACAAGGCGGGTCTGTATGAGTGGCGTGAGAAGGTGCGACTTGTGGCAGAACAGCATTGGCCGGCGGAAGTATCGCCTGTAAATGGGCCGGTCATGTTCACTATCATGTACTTCTACGATAGACGCGCTCTGGATGTTGACAACGTTCCCAAGCCGATTCTCGATGCCTTGAAAGGACTCGTTTTTCTGGACGACAATCAAGTAACTGATTTAGTGTGTCGCAAGCGTTACGTTCGCAGTGAGTTTAGAGGCGACAATACCTCACGTGTTCTATCTGAAGCTATGGATAGAGACAGCGATTTCCTCTATGTTACAGTTGAGGAAGCTCCTAATCAGGAGGTGATCGAATAATGGAAACAACCTTTTCTTTGGAGAGATTGCGAGCCAAGTCCCTTGCTGATAGATACCGCAGAAAAGGCTATGAAGTGATTGAAGAACCCGCTCCGAACCAGTTGCCGGATTTCATGGCGGGCTATCGTCCCGATATGATACTGCGAAAGGGTGGAGAATCTATCGTTCTGGAGGTGAAATCCAGAGAGTCGCTGATCGGTTATCCTAAGCTCGGAGATTTGGCTGACCTTCTGCGAAGCAAACCAGGGTGGAGACTCGACCTGGTAGTAGTAAATACGGGCGACCGGATAGACATTCACCGTGACTCGCGTCTGCTCACAAGGGAAGACGTTCTGCTAATCGTGGAAGAATCCGAACGGCTTCTCGCGGACGGATTTACCGAAGCGGCCTTCCTGCGTTGCTGGGCGGCGGCGGACGCTATCGTGCGGATTATCCTGGAGGAAGAGGGAGAGGAACCGCCCGAAAACGTCCCTTCGAACGCCGCTCTCTCTCAGATTATGTGGGAGGGCCTGATACACAGAGACGACTATGAAATCCTGCGACGGATTCTAAGGTATCGCAACGCATACGCCCACGGCTTCACGACGCCCGATTTCGACGCCGCGCTTGTAGAAGAGCTTATACAGACGACAAAGGGCGTCCTGAATATGGAACTTGAGTTGGAACCGCGTTCAGCCTACGCTGACTGAGAATGAGCGGCGTGTGATTGCTAAAGGCCGCCCGCTACCGCCGGGACTATGCTGACCTCGTCGCCGTCGCCGGTGGAAGAGTTGATTCCGTCCAGGAATCGGACATCCTCGCCGTTTACGTAAACGTTTACGAAATTTCTGAGGTTGCCGTCCGGGTCGCAGATGCGCTCCTTGATCCCCGGGTACTGGCCCTCCATGGAGTCAATTATCTCTTTGAGTGTCGCGCCATCGGCGTTCACTCTGTCCTGGCCGTCGGTTACGCGGCGAAGTGGTGTGGGTATCCTGACCGTAATGGCCATATTGTCTGAGACCTCCAGTTTTTGTTGTCGGCAAAGGGGGATTGTGTTATGGCTTAACCTTGGATGACGTCGCCGCTCACCGGATCTACTCGGACTCCCGTGCTGGTCACCCACTCGAGACCGTTTGCGACCTCTTCTTCCGCTCCCTCCAGTTCCAGCACCACCCAGCCCATGTCCTCCCGAACGTCGGCGCGTCGAATGTTGGTCACGAGCTTAAACCTGTGTCCAAGCTCGTAGATGATAGGTTCGGTGATCAGTTTTGTTGGAAACGTGAATTTGACGCGTCTTGTAGCCATGTTCACCTTCTCCTAGATCCGATCAAATTATCTGGCGGACATTGCGTTTTCGAAAGAACTGTAAGTGGGGGCTATCGTAATTGGTGACACAAAGGGCTCGACCACCTCGATGGTCTTCAGACCGTTGCCGGTCACGTAAGCCACGGTTAGTTCATCGGACTTGATAAGCCCGTTCTCGACAAGCCTCTTCAGACCTGAAATTACAACGCCGCCCGCCGTCTCGGTAAATATGCCCTCGGTTTCGGCAAGCAGCTTGATGCCTTCCACGACTTCGTTCTCAAATGCGATCACTCCCGAGCCGGCCGACTCCTTGATTGTCTTCAGCGCGAACGGGCCGGAAGCCGGGTTGCCGATGGCGAGCGACTTGGCGATGGTATCCGGACGAACGGGCAGTACCTGGTCGTCGCCCCTCTGGTACGCCTGCACTATGGGAGAGCAGCCTTCGGCTTGCGCAATGTGCATGCGCGTATCCACGTCGCCAATCAGGCCGACGTCGGCCATCTCGGTAAGACCCTTATGTATCTTGGTGAACAGTTCGCCCGACGCGCCCGGCACGATGCAGTGGGCCGGGGACTTCCATCCCAGCTGCTCGGCAACCTCGTAGCCAAGTGTCTTGCTGCCCTCGGCATAGTATGGGCGCATATTTACGTTCACGAACGCCCAGCGATGATTGTCCGCTAGTTCGCTGCACAGTCGGTTCACTTGGTCGTAGGTTCCATCTACGGCTATCAGAGTCGCGCCGTAAATGCCCGCTCCCAGAACCTTCCCCTTTTCCAGGTTGGAAGGGAAGAAGACCATCGTCGGGACTCCCGCTTTGGCGCCATGCGCGGCGACAGAACCCATCAGGTTTCCTGTTGAAGCGCAAGCCAGCGTGTCGAACTCGAACTCCAACGCCTTGGCCGCCGCCACTGACACCACCCTGTCCTTGAACGAGTATGTGGGGTTTACGCTGTCATTCTTGATGTACAGGTTTTCGAGGCCCAGGCGCCTGCCCAGGTTCTTGGCGTGGATGAGCGGCGTGAAACCCGTGCCCATGTCAAGGGCGCGGTCGGCTTCCACGGGCAGAAAGTCGTGGTAGCGCCATATTGTGAGGGGACCTTCTGCGATACTCTCCCGACTCACTGCCCTGGATATGCTGGCGTAGTCGTATTCCACCTCCAGCGGTCCAAAGCAGAAGTCGCACGCATTGAGCGCTTCTACAGGGTATTCCCTGTCGCACCCGCGGCAACGCAGACAGCTTACGTGGGACAACTCCTCACTCCTCCATCGCCCGCTGAGACCGCCTGATCCAACTGTCAGATGTCGTATCTACCTGGGGGCTGCTTTTCGGGCAGGTGTGAGGAGCGCTTGACATAAGAGGAGTTTGGAAGGGTTTGTCTCAATCGGGAAGGGTTATTGAACAGCCAAATCGTAGCAACGGGCTGGTTTGATTGTCAAGAAAGCGGAGTGTTCGCCCGGCGCCTTCTCAAAGTCGGCGGTTCTGTGGAAAATCGGCTGACAAGGCAGGGTTACATATATCCTGATTTATAAAAGTCCAGGTGGGGTTCAAGTGGAGCCGTGGTGACGTTTCAGGTGGGAAGTGACCTGAAAATCGGTGGATTTAGCTATGAATTCGCCTGGAATTGACCTGCGGAAAAAAGTTGTGAGCCGATTTGTCGTCATTGATAAACTCCACCTTATACAAGGTAGGCACTTTTGTTCTGTCTTGGGCATATTGTAACATAGAAGTCTGAGGGATTTGAGAAGAGCGTCGCTTGGGCAGTCAGGCGTTATAGCGCTCTTTCAGGTTCGCCATAGCCGCCGGAAATTCTTCTTCGCTGAATACCAGCCTGAAAGCGCCTCTGGCCGGACCGTCGCATATTGTCATGGAGCCGACGTTGAAGGCGTTTTCGAGGGTCTCGAACACGCGGCGCTTGTAGTCGGTGTCGGGGTTGTCCAGATGCTTGCCCTTTGTCTCGAATACGAGCAGGTGGGGCTTGCCCTCGGTCTGTCCGGCCATGGCGATGAAGTCGGGCCAGATGCGTTCGCGCTTCCAGCCGCGAAGGTAGTATTCGTTCCGCTGACGCGCCGCCACTCTATGCCACCAGGTGAGCGCCTTCTGTTCGTCGAGGTATCGCGCGAATCTGCTTTCCAGAGTGGAATCGAACTGGCTCTGGTAAAGCGGCTCGAACAGGCTGAATTGGATCGGCTTGCCCCTGTTGTGGAATATGCCCTCGTTTTCTCCGACGAGTATTTCGTAAGAGTCGGTCATGCGATAGTTGGATGAACTCGCTTCGAGGTCGAAGCGCAGTTCTCGCGCGGTCAACTTGTCTCGGAATACGTTCTCGGCTTGTCTTTCGACCTCGCCTGTCAGATATGTCCGCAGGGCGAACGCCTGATAGGAACGCTGATTGTAGATTCGGTCTTCACTCTCGCCCGCGTCCCGCAATTGACGGATCATGTCCCGCGCCACACGCGCGGCCTGCCATGGATTGGGAACGATGTCGGACAGGCGGCGCGCGAAGTACGACGTGGTGACGTCCCTTTCGATGTCCAGTTCGCGCTCGGCCAGATAGCTGGGCTGAGAATCGCCCACGTCAACGGACGCGGTTTGTATCCTGAGGCTTTGCGGCAGGACACTCTGGGGATCGGGCGCCTGAATCCCACCCCAGTCTATGCTGGGCAGGATGTGTCTCTGGTAGTCCAGTTCTATCCAGTCGTCGCCGTCCCTGTGCAGAACTCTGGGCAGGAAGATATTCTGGCCGCGAAATTCACTCCGCCGCCTTATGGTGACCCGCTCCGAACTTCCAGACTGGTCGGTTCGCACGTCGTCGCCGAGTCCGGTCAAGCCTTCCTGTTCCAGCCCGTTCTTGACCTGCTCCACCGCAACACCCACATCGGCGTTGAGGCAATACACATAGCATCGGTCGAGCGCCTCCCGTCCGGTGCGCCTCGCGTGGGGCTGGCGCATTACGCGGCCCACAAGCTGAGTTAGGGCGCGCTGTGCCTGAGTGTTGTCCAGCATCACCAGCAGATACGCGAAGGGACAGTCCCAGCCCTCCATGAGCGCCGACCTGGTGATTATCCAGCGAACCTGGGAAAGCTCGGACAGCAGGTCTTCATTGCGGAGTTCGTCCTTCTCGGCGGACTTGACGCGAATCGCTTCAGCCGGAACGCCGAGGTTCACGTTGAGATACTCGCGGACATCCTCGGCGTGAACGCGCTCTCCATCGCGCTGGTTTTTACCCGTGCGCTCCACCCTAACCAGCGCGATGGGACGGATATATTGGCCTTCGCTATGGTTCAGGGATTCGGCTTCATCATCCAGTCGCTCAAGTTCGTCGAACGCCTGCGCCAATGTGTGCCGCCAATCCGAGTCGGGGATAGAGGTCACCCGCACGGGCAGCTTGATCATCTCCTCGTTCTTCAGGTCAACGCCGGATATGTTCACCAGAAGGTTGCTCTTACTCACACTCGGAGTAGCTGAAAGTTCGATAACCATGCTGGGACTGAGGCGGCTGACCCATACCATCACTTTATCGCTATGTATGTCCGTGGATCGCGGGGATGTTCCATAGGCTTTGTGCGCCTCATCAAGAATTATCACCGGGCGGTTCATCTTCAAGACATTGAGCAGGCTGTGAAGAACGGGGCCATTGCCGCTGGCTCTCTCAAGGTCCGGGAATCTTTCAAGCATCCGACCGTCCGCAAGCGCGTCGTCGCTGTCAGGGAACAGCGTCGGATAGCGGCCTGAGTCGCGGAACATACGCAAGAAGTTCTTGTTGTTCCTTCTGTTCATTGACTGCATGGACACGAGCATGACGCAGAGATAGTTGGCGACGTCCATCTTGGTGAACGGGTCGTCCTTTTCCAGCATCTTGACGCGCCCGCCGCTGGCGCGTTCCAGCATCTGGCGGTAGGGATGCTCACGATTCCAGAGGGCGGCCCTGGTCTGCTGATATATGGCGCGGGAAGGAACCAGCCACAGCGTGAGTCCGGTGGGACGGTTGAGGCGTTCGAGCGCGGCGGCGGCGAGCAGCGTCTTTCCGCCG
Source organism: Dehalococcoidia bacterium (assembly GCA_965261525.1). Lineage (GTDB taxonomy): Bacteria > Chloroflexota > Dehalococcoidia > Lucifugimonadales > UBA1123 > VXRN01. Next base: position 4,010,406 of record OZ253472.1, on the reverse strand, counting down.
CCGGTGGGTATCTTGAAGCACACGTTGGGGATGGGACGCCCGGCGTCGTCGGTGCGGTCAACGTGCTCGCCCGCGCACTCCGCGACATTGCCTGTCTCGGTCAGCTTTTGCCATGCGGACTTCGGGTAGTTGCGGACATCCTCGGGAATGTCCGCGCCGACTCCCCGCAGGGCGGCGATTACGGTCTCGGACTGAACCCACGCGGTCTCCAGCGCTTCCAGCCAACGGCCAACGGCTTCCAGGGTTCGGGACTGGTACTCTTTCAGTTCCAACGCTTCACTCCTTACCTGCCTGCGCGGTACAGTTCGTATGGCAGTTGACAGAAGGTGATTCCCATGCTCGTAAGGTCGCGCTGGCCCATGTATTTGGCGGGCGCGAACATCACCGCTTTCCTGCCGCGCTCCCGGCTGGCCGCGCTTATTCGCTTGGCGCGTTCTTCGTTCAGGATGGGATCGTTGCCGCACAGGTAGTCGGTGTCCGGCTTGTAGAGCATATAGTAGTCGGTCCTGTCGTCGGAGTAGAACAGGCCGTCCTCGTTCTGCGGCTGCAACTCGGATTCCCCGGCGGATACGCCGGATGCGGTGTACAGCAGATAGGCCGCCAGGGACGAATAAGAGGGCAGCGCCTCGCCGTTGAGCATCATCTCCACGTCTATCGGTTCGCCGAGAGTACAGTAGGTGAACGATCCGCCCAAGCCTTCTTGAAGGGACTTGTCGCGGGTGTCGGGTACGCCGTTTATGACGCGGCGGACGCGCTCGGCTGTGATGGTGTCGGCGTAGTCCTCACACTCCACCATGATGAACCTGCGGTTGCCGCCGTCCTCTTTGTTCAGCGCAAGGACGGCGTGAGCGGTTGTGCCGGATCCTGCGAAGGAATCCAATATGATGTCTTTGGGGCCTGTGGATATCCTGATTATCTTTTCAAGCAAATTAGTGGGTTTGGGGGTTGGGAAAGATTGACCCCGCCCAAAGATACGCTGTAATTCTCTGGTAGCGTCGGTGGCAGTTCCTACGTCGCTCCAAATGGTGAATATGTTCGTACCTCTTTCCCTCGCTTCACTAAGCCCGGATCCACCGAAGGGATGGATGAGTCGTCGTGCAAAAGGGGTGAGAAAGCGCTCCATTGAATCTGGGATAATGGGTTTGAAGACAAGAACCAACCCCAGAGCAGGAGCACTTAATAGATGTTACCACCTGAGCGTCCCGACCGCATCCGAATCGCCTTCGACGATCCCCGGCTGGTGGCCAATGCCGGGCTGCTCGTGCCGGCCACTCTCGCTCAGCGCCTGGGACTGAGTGAACTGGTGGACAGCAACGTTGACCTGGGCGATGCGCCGGGACGGGCGAACCCGGGAGACAAGACGCTGACCCTGGTTGCCTCGGCGCTGGCCGGTGGGGACTGCATCGATGACGCCGACGCGCTGCGTGCCGGTGGGACCGGGCGGGTGTTGGGCTGTACAGTGAAGGCGCCATCCACCCTGGGGACCTTCCTGCGCAGCTTCAGGTGGGGACATGTGCGGCAGTTGGACCGGGTGAGCCGGGAGTTGCTGGCGCGGGCCTGGGCCGCTGGCGCGGGTCCCGGCGATGAGCCGTTGACCATCGACCTGGACTCCACCATCTGCGAGACCTACGGACTGGGCAAGGAGGGCGCCCGCCGCCACAACTACACCGGCCAGAGAGGCTATCACCCGCTTGTGGCCGTCGCCGCAGGAACCGGCGACGTGCTGATGGCCCGGTTGCGACAGGGTCGAGCCAACACCGCCCGGGGCGCAGCCCACTTCCTGCGTGAGACGGTGAGCCGGGTGCGCTGCGCCGGGGCCACAGGACAACTCACCGTACGCGCCGACAGTGGCTTCTACACCCATGACATCGTCTCCGTATGCCGAAAGACAGGTGTCCGCTTCTCCATCACCGTCCGTCAGCACACCCGACTGCGCAATCTCATAGAGGCCATACCTGAGGAGGACTGGACTCCCATACCCTACTGGATGGACGGCGCAGCCGACGTGGCTGAGACCACCTACACCCCTTTTCGGAACGAGCCCGATGCCGCACCGGTGCGTCTCATCGTCCGCAGGGTGAAGCCCACGCCCGGTTCACAACTGGCCCTCTTCGTCGACTACAGCTATCACGCCTTCATCACCGACCGACAGGGCGACACCCTCCAACTGGAGGCCGACCATCGCCGCCACGCCGAGATCGAGAACGCCATCCGAGACCTCAAGTACGGTGTCGGGCTGAACCATCTGCCCTCGGGGCGCTTTGCAGCCAACGCCGCCTGGATGGCCATACAGGTAATGGCTCACAACCTGGCTCGCTGGATCGGACGCATCGGTCTGCGCGAGCCGGTGGCGACCACCAAGACCCTGCGCAGACGCTTGTTCTCCCTCGCCGGACGGCTCACCCACTCGGCCCGCCGCCTTACTTTGCATCTCCCGCAGCGCTGGCCCTGGGAAACACAGTTCGGTCGCGCACTGACCAGACTGCGAGCCATTCCTCTGCCGGCCTGACGGCAGTGTCTACTACTGACCACCGTACACACCACAGCCTGTCTTGTCCGTAAGATCGCTCCGGACCGGACCGCGGGTGTCCACTGTTGCCCGCAGATTCGTCAAACTCGCCCCAAATCGCCACTGTGGGCCTCCATTGGCGTCCAAAATCACGACCGCGGACCTTCAGAACGACCCAGGCGCTGACATCATAACCGCACCGCCACTTTGACACGTCCCTCACCCACGCCCCGGCGGCGATACTAACCCTCTTCGGTGGATTCGGGCTAAGAAACCGCTTATACTGAGGTCTCGCTCTTCCAGACCTGCCGAATATTATGCGATTGTCGGCTAGCGCCTCGTCATGATTTTCCCTAGTGAACCTCCAGTGCCTTCCAGCAGGAGGCAAATAAACTGCGCTAGTGTTCGGATTTACGATTTCATAGGTCAGATTCTCCCTGATATTAGGAGCATCCATTGGATCAGCTACCCAAGGTCCTCGACGGTCATTGTCCGGATTTGAGAATTTACTTTCATCAACGTCGCCGGCATTGAACGAAAATGATGAACGGTCATTGGCATAACAGACTATGTGATTATGGGAAAGTGAAACGTCTATATCGTTCTGGCTGGACTTTCTATGATTCCAGATTATATTTGCAACGAAATTTCTTTCTCCGAAAATTTCATCCATCATCATCCTCAGGTGATGCTGTTCGTTGTCGTCAATGGAGATGAAGATAACGCCGTCCTCTGACAGCAGTTCCTTGAGAAGGTGAAGGCGCGGCCACATCATGCAGAGCCACTTGTCATGGCGTTCCAGGTCTTCGTTGTCCACCGGGCCGTTCTCTTTCAGCCACGCCTTCATAAGCGGGCTGTTCACCCTGTCGTTGTATATCCAGCTCTCGTTGCCCGTGTTGTAGGGCGGATCAATGTAGATGCACTTGACGCGGCCGGCGTATCGGGGAAGCAGCGCCTTGAGCGCGTGGAGGTTGTCGCCGTGGATGATAAGGTTATCGTCAGCGTCGCCCGGGTTCAGGGAGCGTTCGGCGTCGGGAACAAGCGGGCGGTAGGGAACAGTGAGATGGTGGGCGTAGATGTGCTGCTTGCCCTTGAAGTCGAGGGTGGGCATGGCCTAGTTCCTCCGGGAGAGTCATATTGTTGCAAGGATACCATGTTATCGAACAGATGTCTTGTGTTTCGGAGCGCGTTTTCGGGACAATTTGGCCCAAGTCCGTCCTGAGTTTCCGACGCGACTACACATTCCACGCACGGCGCTCATAGTACGCGCTGGCGATTCCTGTTTGGTAGTTCGCGTAGGTAGGATGGATTGCCGAGCGGCGAGCCTCTTCGATGGTTCCCGCTTCCCGTTTTCACGAGGACAAGCTTCGCGGGAGTGACCGGCGGAGTATGGAAGGCGATCTGATGACTGGCGACAGGATAATCAGCGCGTGTAGAGAATACCGTTGCGGGAATTAGATTGACCGCCCATTTTGGGGGTGATATTATTATGTGAAAGTATTCACTAATCGGCATGACCAATGAGTGGATTGCACCTATTGATCGGCTTGATTGAGGGCGATGTCTGATGGGGATGCTGAGCCCTCTGCCCGAAGTCAACTAACATCTGTCGCAAGGGGGAAATGTTGAAGAAGCTCGCTGCCCTGACACTCATGGCATGTGCAATCTTTTCCGTAATACTGGCCTGCGGCCAACCCGCGCCCACTGAACCGTCCAAGGTTACAATCCATCGCGCGTCGCCGCCCATACCGCCCCCGGCTCCTACTGTCTCTCCCGACGATTCCAACGGCGGTCCCGGAGAAGCGCTGGTAGGAACCCCCATAACAGTCAGACTCAAGGACAACGGAGGGGCGGGTCCGTTCGGATACGATCCGATTGACCTCACCTTCAGCACAGGGGAAGTTGTGAACTTCACCCTGATTGGCGAGGCGGCGTTTCATACCTTCACAGTCCCGGACCTGGATATAGATGAGGAAGTGGAGGCGGGCGAAACGGTCGGTCTGGACTTCGTTTTCGACGTTGCCGGAACTTACGAACTCACCTGCATCCCGCACGAAGCGCTCGGCATGATCGGCACTATTACTGTCCAGTAACCAAGCCCCATAATTATCACGGAAGCCGCCGCAACCTTTGACGGCTTCCGGTCGTTATACACAATGAACCGTTCCTATCTAAAGGATGTGAACGGGAATGAAACCCTAGAAAGGGGCGCGGAAAGGCGCTGACTGCGCCAACTTGCTCAGTCAGGCAGAGTCTTTCCCCGAATCGTCTATGAGAAACCCTGCCACTCCACTCGTGAACAGACCGACTTCGCCTGGAGTGTTGTTCATTTTCGCCGCAGCGGCGGCCTTGGCCTCCGTAATGTTCCTGGCGTGCTCAGGCGGCGATGAGCCCGAACCTCCGACTCCGGCCCCGGCTCTAGCTGCTGTCCCCACCGTTCCCGCTCCGACGACGGCCGCTGCCGAACCGACCGCGGCCTCGCAGTCCGCGATGGTAAATTCCACTCAGGCTCCCGGGTCCGGTACGGGCGGGGTGATGGTGTCTGTCTCGGACGGGTCCGTCGCTCGATACAGCGTCACCGAGCAACTCGCGCGATTGAGTTCCCCCATTGACGCGGTAGGCGAGACGGGAGACGTCGCGGGCGCGATAGTGTTCGACGCCGACGGGAACGTTGACCCGGCTCGCTCGATCATAACCGTTGTCCTGGCCGGGTTGACCAGTGATGAATCCAAGCGCGACGGATACGTCAGAAACAGGGTATTCGACACATCGCGGTATCCGAACGCCGAATTGGTAGTAACCGGCGCCAAGGGGCTTGATTGGCCCTTCCCCGATTCCGGCGAATCCACCTTCCAGCTCACCAGCGAAATGACCATAAGGGACGTAACCAGTCCGGTGACTTGGGATGTGGAAGCGCAGTCCCTGGACGGTACGGTAAGGGGTCAGGCCAAGACGGTCGTCACGTTCGACCAGTTCGAACTGTCCAAGCCGTCGCTGGCGTTCATCGTGAGCGTGGAGGACGAGATTCGTCTGGAACTCGACATCAACGCCGCTTTGGAGCCGACGTCCCCTCAGTAAGACTCCAGAACTTGAATCCGCCGCATTTCGCTCGATAGTGGACGCAATCTGCGTTGACGCTCCCGATTTGACGATTTTATACTATTCTAATCCATACTTACCCGGATAAAATCCGCGTCGCCGTAAGCCTTATATCCTTTGGCTTGTCGTCCAACTGCGTGAGCGTCCGGGAATCCTGAATACAGAGGACTTATGCCATGCAGCTATCATGTCTGCAAGAGAACCTGAACCGCGGGCTGTCGGTGGTTCAGCGCGCCGTCGCTACCAGAACCACGCTTCCGATAACCCAAAACGTGCTAATCGCGACAGACAACTCGCGCCTGAAGCTGTCTGCGACCAACCTCGATATAGCCATAAGCACATGGATCGGCGCCCAGATCGAGGAAGAAGGCACGATTACGATACCGGCGAGGATGCTGAACGAGTTCGTAAACTCCCTGCCTGCCGAGCGCATTGACGTCACGTCCTCGGAACAGACGACGGGACTGGATCTCAAATGCGCCCGCTTCCAGGCCCATATCAACGGTCAGGACGCTGACGACTTTCCAGCTATTCCCAGTGTTACGGAAGGGGTGATTGGGCGCGTGGCGTCCGACGTGCTTCGAGACGCCATAAACCGGGTTGCCTTCGCGGCCGCGACCGAGGACTCGCGTCCTGTGCTTACCGGCATAAAGGTCGAGATTTCGGGAGACACGTTCACCTTCGCCGCGGCGGACGGCTTCAGACTCGCCGTTTACGAAGGGAAACTCGCCGAGCCAATAGCGGACGCCGAAAGTCTCGAATTCATTATCCCCGCGCGCGCGCTTCTTGAGGTCAACCGTCTGATAGGCGGCCAGTCCGATCCCGTAGAGTTCACCGTAACCCAGCAGAAGAGCCAGGCAATGTTCAAGCTGGACAACGTGGAACTCGTGTCCCAGCTTATTCAGGGAACGTTCCCGAACTACAAACAGCTTGTGCCTGAAAACTACGAGACCAGGGCAGTCGCGAACCAGGGAGCTTTCCTCCAGGCGACGAGAACCGCCTCGATCTTCGCAAGAGACGGTTCCGGCATAGTGCGGCTCAACGTCACGCCTCACGATGAGGACCAGTCGGTGGGCAAGATTGCCATATCCTCACGCGCCGAGGAACTTGGCGATAACGTAGGCGAGGTGGACGCCAGTGTCGAGGGCGGCGAGGCGAAAATCGCGTTCAACAGCAAGTATCTCACCGATGTGCTGGATGTCCTGGGAGACGGTGAAGTGGCTATGGAAACTACAACACCCTCCAGTCCGGGCGTAATCAAGCCAGCCGCTGAATCCGAGGCATACAAGTACACCCACGTCGTCATGCCGATGTTCGTTCAGTGGTAGTGAATGTTGGACGGCAGCGCCACCGCCTATTGGGACGGGGCATTGCCTCTGACTTCACTCCGCGTCACCGGCTGTAAAGTCGGCCCAGTCATCCATCATCAGCGCCTGAACCGGGTAGCCCATCGCGGCCGCCAACTTCTGGATCGTGTCCAATCGGGGGGACTGGGCCGCCGCCTCTATTCTGGCTATTGTGACCCTGCCTATGCCGCTCAGGTCGGCCAATCTCTGTTGAGACAAGTCGGAGATTCGCCGTAACCTGCGTAGTCTCGCCGCAAACTCACGTTGTCCGCGCAGAGCCTCTTTAGCCATGTGGTCCCTATGCTCGGCGTCACCGAAATGCCGCGCGAAGTCCCAAGGTATCTCCACCTCGTCCCCGGCCCTCGTCCTGACAACCGCTTCATAAGCCCGGATCCACCGAAGGGATGGATGAGTCGTCGTGCAAAAGGGGTGAGAAAGCGCTCCATTGAATCTGGGATAATGGGTTTGAAGACAAGAACCAACCCCAGAGCAGGAGCACTTAATAGATGTTACCACCTGAGCGTCCCGACCGCATCCGAATCGCCTTCGACGATCCCCGGCTGGTGGCCAATGCCGGGCTGCTCGTGCCGGCCACTCTCGCTCAGCGCCTGGGACTGAGTGAACTGGTGGACAGCAACGTTGACCTGGGCGATGCGCCGGGACGGGCGAACCCGGGAGACAAGACGCTGACCCTGGTTGCCTCGGCGCTGGCCGGTGGGGACTGCATCGATGACGCCGACGCGCTGCGTGCCGGTGGGACCGGGCGGGTGTTGGGCTGTACAGTGAAGGCGCCATCCACCCTGGGGACCTTCCTGCGCAGCTTCAGGTGGGGACATGTGCGGCAGTTGGACCGGGTGAGCCGGGAGTTGCTGGCGCGGGCCTGGGCCGCTGGCGCGGGTCCCGGCGATGAGCCGTTGACCATCGACCTGGACTCCACCATCTGCGAGACCTACGGACTGGGCAAGGAGGGCGCCCGCCGCCACAACTACACCGGCCAGAGAGGCTATCACCCGCTTGTGGCCGTCGCCGCAGGAACCGGCGACGTGCTGATGGCCCGGTTGCGACAGGGTCGAGCCAACACCGCCCGGGGCGCAGCCCACTTCCTGCGTGAGACGGTGAGCCGGGTGCGCTGCGCCGGGGCCACAGGACAACTCACCGTACGCGCCGACAGTGGCTTCTACACCCATGACATCGTCTCCGTATGCCGAAAGACAGGTGTCCGCTTCTCCATCACCGTCCGTCAGCACACCCGACTGCGCAATCTCATAGAGGCCATACCTGAGGAGGACTGGACTCCCATACCCTACTGGATGGACGGCGCAGCCGACGTGGCTGAGACCACCTACACCCCTTTTCGGAACGAGCCCGATGCCGCACCGGTGCGTCTCATCGTCCGCAGGGTGAAGCCCACGCCCGGTTCACAACTGGCCCTCTTCGTCGACTACAGCTATCACGCCTTCATCACCGACCGACAGGGCGACACCCTCCAACTGGAGGCCGACCATCGCCGCCACGCCGAGATCGAGAACGCCATCCGAGACCTCAAGTACGGTGTCGGGCTGAACCATCTGCCCTCGGGGCGCTTTGCAGCCAACGCCGCCTGGATGGCCATACAGGTAATGGCTCACAACCTGGCTCGCTGGATCGGACGCATCGGTCTGCGCGAGCCGGTGGCGACCACCAAGACCCTGCGCAGACGCTTGTTCTCCCTCGCCGGACGGCTCACCCACTCGGCCCGCCGCCTTACTTTGCATCTCCCGCAGCGCTGGCCCTGGGAAACACAGTTCGGTCGCGCACTGACCAGACTGCGAGCCATTCCTCTGCCGGCCTGACGGCAGTGTCTACTACTGACCACCGTACACACCACAGCCTGTCTTGTCCGTAAGATCGCTCCGGACCGGACCGCGGGTGTCCACTGTTGCCCGCAGATTCGTCAAACTCGCCCCAAATCGCCACTGTGGGCCTCCATTGGCGTCCAAAATCACGACCGCGGACCTTCAGAACGACCCAGGCGCTGACATCATAACCGCACCGCCACTTTGACACGTCCCTCACCCACGCCCCGGCGGCGATACTAACCCTCTTCGGTGGATTCGGGCTTAGGCTGGGTGCTAGTGCTGCACCATTAGATTGTGTCGGGACATATGAATGAGACCTTTTAGGGCATCTTGCCCAGGATGGACCGAGGGGATCTATGGAGACCGACTCTTGGCGTATGTCCTGGGACCGGGGTTGACAAACTTATAGCACAACGTTAATGTTGTGGTATGCTGCCAGATTTTACTCTCGATGGGTTGCTTCCGTCAGGAATACACGAGGCTGAGTGGGACGAAGTGGTCGCCAGGTTCGGTTACAACCCTTGGAGGATGTCTCTCCTGAGTGGACTGAGAGACGCCTTGGAGAGCCTGAAGAACGCTGGGTGTCGAACGGCCTATATCGACGGGAGTTTTGTCGCGTCCAAGGAACTCCCCGGCGATTTCGATGCCTGCTGGGAAGAGGATGGAGTCGATGGATCAGCGCTGGACCCGGTTCTCTTGGATCTCCGTCCCAAACGACTTGCCCAGAAGCTCAAGTACCACGGCGAGCTGTTCCCAGCGTCGATTCCTGCAGACCCCTCGGGACTGTCATTCCTCGAATTCTTTCAGACCACTGCGGCAAATGTGCCTAAAGGAATCGTCAAAATCGACCTGGAGGGACTGACATGATAAAGAACGAACGCCAGTATAAGTTCACCAAGACCCAGGTGAAACGCTTTGAGCGGACGCTCGCAGAACTCAGAAGTCGCAATCCGGAAGACACTGGCTTACATCCACTTGTCGCCAAGGCCCAGGAGGACGCGGTGAGCGGACAGATAGTGGACCTGAAGGAAGAACTCCAGCTGTATGAATCCATGAAGGCCAGCACATTCTCTCTGGAGCAACTGGAAGTCGTCTCCGAACTGTCCAACATGCTCATTGGAGCACGTATCGCCCAGGGAATAAGTCAGAAGGAATTGGCAGAGCGAATCGGGCTGAAGGAGCAGCAGATTCAGCGTTACGAGGCGACAGACTACGCCTCGGCCAGTCTGGGCCGGATCATGGAAGTCGTCAGCGGCTTGAAGGCTAAGTCGCTCGTGTAGATTAACCGTTCAGCGAATAGGACAAATGGGTCAGACTGGTTCGCCCTATAACTTTTATGTAAAGTCCGTAGCTAATCGGGGTTGCTTGATTTTGAACTGGCGTTATGTGAGCCGAGGCTGCGTGGCCAACGAGCGACGCGGGGATACTCAGCTTGGGTGCCGGCGAGCAACCGCAGATGTCGGGTTCAGTGTCCAAATTCTGGTCGGGATCACAAACTAGCCTCAATGTCCGCGCCGTTAAACTAAAATCATACTTGGAGTAAACTTATGTCTAGCCGCCGACACGCCCCCGATGAGTTCACCAGGGGTATTGATTTCATGGCTCGGAACTCACTGCACGGATTTGATTCAATAGTGAGGGGTTTGGACACCTCCCGGAAGTTGCAGGAGAGCATGGCCGCTGGGCTGAGGATGCGGGACATCTCCCAAGAGTTGCGGGAGAGCATGGCCGCTGGGCTGAGGATACGGGACCAATGGAACAGATTGGCAGCCAGGGATGTATTCACCCCAGCCTTTTCAAGGTATCTGACTCATACTCATGTCGAGTTCTCTCAGTCGTTGTCAATCCTTCAGTCATCGATGGAAGAATCACTGTCGCAGAGCTTGTTCATCAACCAAATCGCATTATCTTCGTCCTATCTTGAATATTCCAACGAGACGGCATTACTTCAGAATCTCGTAACAACGACATTAGAGACTAAAGAGAGCGAGACCCCGGAAGAGCAAGAAGACCTGGACATAGCGTCTCGGCCTTCTACTAGTAACTCAATTGAGGAACTTCTTAACGAACTGAATCCCGAGTTGATTCCTTTGTGGCATGGAACGGTGGCAGCGAGAAATTCTGGTGGTGAGGACTCGACCAGGCACTCTTCGACGTCACTGCGAGAACTGTCCACTCAAGTGATACACACACTCGCACCTGATCACGAAGTGGAACAGTGGAGTAATGCCCCGAGTCATTACAGCGACAGTAAGCCAACACGACGAGCAAGACTGCACTTTATCGCCCGGGGTGTCAATGATGCGGCCTTCAGTGATTTCATCGTCAAAGATGTAACAGCTTTTCTGGAATTGCTTAACCTTCTCCAGAAAGGAGTCCATTCTGTGGAGAGTCCCTACAGTCCCAGTCAAGTTGCTGCAATCGAAATCAGAACTGGGGACATGCTTCGATTCCTACTGCGGATACCGAATCTCTAGGAAGGAGTATGGCAGCGCCCTCCTGTCTAGAGACCGCAGAGCTAATGGCTTGCAATAACACAGATCCTGTCGAAGTTCAGCATAAATGTCAGGGTAAGTGACCAGCAAGAATGTCACCTGCTTGGGTCGCCACGGTATCAGACTACGTTGCTTCCACCTTTCTCCGAGAGGGCGTCATCGGTGGACTATCAGCTTTCAGGTATTTTTTCACCGTGATCCTGTGGACTCCCGTCTCCCGGGTGATGCCTCTGATGGATAGTCCCTTGCGCTTCGCCGCGTGAACAGCCTCCCACCTTGCTACCTGCTTCGGAGTGGGCTTCCTTGGCAAGGGCGTCGCTTTCCTTCGTTCCCTGTGAACGACCTCTCGGTCGCTCTCTTCGGCTCTCTCCCTGTCGAGTGATGCCAGAACCGTCGCCCAGCGACTGCCCAGACCGTTACGGTTCGGTGGGGTATTTGAGGAGTGTCCATCGACGTTGCGCAGGGTGTTCGGACGAGGTGGAGCCTCCTGGCTGGGGATGACACGACCCTCGTACTCAACGACCAGTTGACCGTCCAGTGTCTCAAGCATGTCCACCTTCGATCCGGCGTAGGTAGGTCTCTCAGTACCGGGCCGCTCCTAAGCCCGGATCCACCGAAGGGATGGATGAGTCGTCGTGCAAAAGGGGTGAGAAAGCGCTCCATTGAATCTGGGATAATGGGTTTGAAGACAAGAACCAACCCCAGAGCAGGAGCACTTAATAGATGTTACCACCTGAGCGTCCCGACCGCATCCGAATCGCCTTCGACGATCCCCGGCTGGTGGCCAATGCCGGGCTGCTCGTGCCGGCCACTCTCGCTCAGCGCCTGGGACTGAGTGAACTGGTGGACAGCAACGTTGACCTGGGCGATGCGCCGGGACGGGCGAACCCGGGAGACAAGACGCTGACCCTGGTTGCCTCGGCGCTGGCCGGTGGGGACTGCATCGATGACGCCGACGCGCTGCGTGCCGGTGGGACCGGGCGGGTGTTGGGCTGTACAGTGAAGGCGCCATCCACCCTGGGGACCTTCCTGCGCAGCTTCAGGTGGGGACATGTGCGGCAGTTGGACCGGGTGAGCCGGGAGTTGCTGGCGCGGGCCTGGGCCGCTGGCGCGGGTCCCGGCGATGAGCCGTTGACCATCGACCTGGACTCCACCATCTGCGAGACCTACGGACTGGGCAAGGAGGGCGCCCGCCGCCACAACTACACCGGCCAGAGAGGCTATCACCCGCTTGTGGCCGTCGCCGCAGGAACCGGCGACGTGCTGATGGCCCGGTTGCGACAGGGTCGAGCCAACACCGCCCGGGGCGCAGCCCACTTCCTGCGTGAGACGGTGAGCCGGGTGCGCTGCGCCGGGGCCACAGGACAACTCACCGTACGCGCCGACAGTGGCTTCTACACCCATGACATCGTCTCCGTATGCCGAAAGACAGGTGTCCGCTTCTCCATCACCGTCCGTCAGCACACCCGACTGCGCAATCTCATAGAGGCCATACCTGAGGAGGACTGGACTCCCATACCCTACTGGATGGACGGCGCAGCCGACGTGGCTGAGACCACCTACACCCCTTTTCGGAACGAGCCCGATGCCGCACCGGTGCGTCTCATCGTCCGCAGGGTGAAGCCCACGCCCGGTTCACAACTGGCCCTCTTCGTCGACTACAGCTATCACGCCTTCATCACCGACCGACAGGGCGACACCCTCCAACTGGAGGCCGACCATCGCCGCCACGCCGAGATCGAGAACGCCATCCGAGACCTCAAGTACGGTGTCGGGCTGAACCATCTGCCCTCGGGGCGCTTTGCAGCCAACGCCGCCTGGATGGCCATACAGGTAATGGCTCACAACCTGGCTCGCTGGATCGGACGCATCGGTCTGCGCGAGCCGGTGGCGACCACCAAGACCCTGCGCAGACGCTTGTTCTCCCTCGCCGGACGGCTCACCCACTCGGCCCGCCGCCTTACTTTGCATCTCCCGCAGCGCTGGCCCTGGGAAACACAGTTCGGTCGCGCACTGACCAGACTGCGAGCCATTCCTCTGCCGGCCTGACGGCAGTGTCTACTACTGACCACCGTACACACCACAGCCTGTCTTGTCCGTAAGATCGCTCCGGACCGGACCGCGGGTGTCCACTGTTGCCCGCAGATTCGTCAAACTCGCCCCAAATCGCCACTGTGGGCCTCCATTGGCGTCCAAAATCACGACCGCGGACCTTCAGAACGACCCAGGCGCTGACATCATAACCGCACCGCCACTTTGACACGTCCCTCACCCACGCCCCGGCGGCGATACTAACCCTCTTCGGTGGATTCGGGCTTAAGCGTACTCCGGCGGTATTTCACGGTGTTGTCCTTTGCCACCTTGCGACGATGCTTGAAGCATAGAACCCGATCCAGACACGTCTCCTTGTCCACCGGACGATATGCGACTTCAGGTTCCCGCGCCGGTACCCCGAAGCGCTCGTTGAAGTGGTCTATGAAGGCCTTCAGAACGACGTTCGCGTCTCCGATAGTGGTCGCGTCTGCGAGTTGAAGCTCGGCTACAAGTCTGTCCTGGAAGGTTCCGGCCACTCTCTCCACACGACCTTTGGCCTGGGGCGACAGGGCGAATATCATCTGTATCCCCAACTCGTCCATCGCACGAGAGAACTGGGTTGGTGCGCTCGGCGCTCCGCCTCCCGGTACGTGCTTGAAGACAGAGTGTCGGTCGGTGTACAGAGCGATGGGTATTCCATAGCTCTCGATCAGTCCGCGCAGCAGCAGGAAGTAGTCCCGGATGTTCTCATACTCACAGAACAGTGCGTTTGCCACTTTGCCTGTGGCGTCGTCCACGGCCAGAAGCAGCATGAACTGAGGTCCACGGTCTCCAAGCCACTTGTGGTAGCTGCCGTCTATCTGTACCAGCATCCCCTCGAGCGGCATACGCTGCCGACGAACACGGTGCTTCGGCGGACGACGCCGACGTGGACTGACGAGACCGGCTTCGACCAGTATCCGTCGCAGAGTGCTGCGAGCTATATCTATGCCCTCGCGTTCTCTCAGCAGTTCGCTAAGGTGAGTGTGGTTGGTTCCTGAGTACCGGGTTCGAGCGAGACGCAGCGCTTCGGCCTTTGTCTCCTCCGGTGTTGTGTTGGGAGCCCTGCGTCCTCGGTGGCCGTGAGCGAGTGCGGCTGCGCCATCCTTTCTGTAAGCCGCCCGAAGTCGCCAGGTGTGGCGCGCGCTCACTCCCATCAGAGTAGCTGCCTGAGCTATCGTCATGTGGTCCGCCAATAGACTGTTAAGGATCTGAAGTCTTGTCTGTTCCTGCTTGTTCAATGTCACGTTCTCCATTGTGACATTTTCCCTGAGCGCTTAGGCCTTGGTGGTACACTTTCCCGCCGCCGCGATGGTCCAATGTTCGCCCGCCCTTGACACCCAGGAGAGCGCCTGACGTTCTCCAAACGAAAGGTTGTGGCGCGGCTGAGGCGATGTGGGCCATGTTCAGCCGTTGGCCCAGCTCCCGAATGTCGGCAGACCGGAGAACGCCCGCCGTTGGTCGCTTCACCGACGCTGAGCGCCCGTCCCGTTACAGCCGAATAACCTCAGAAAGCCGACCAAGCCGAACCAATGTATCCGAGGTCCTCGTGTCTTCGGTATAATGCAGGCCGTACAAGTGTTCTGAGTGTGAGATACAGGAGACAGAGCCATGCCGAAGAATTGCGACCATCCCTGGATCATGGAGTCGTTCTCGACAGAGAGCGTCGATGAAGAAGGAGTCATGGTGAGCCGGGAGGAAGCCTGCGTCATGTGCGGGTACAGGCGTACCGTGGTCGAGAGGAACGGAGAGGTCTCCGAGGGCCTCTGGGAACCCTATCGAATCCGCGTCACCCCGGACCCTGCCATCTGACCCGCCTCGGCGATGCGTTCACGGCAGAAGACATGACGCCGGGTGCGTCCGTGGACGGCTGGAAGTTCCGAATGGCGATGGGACAGAATTCGGAGGATCGCTGGGATGGGGCGAGTGAGCCTTCCGAGTCCCACTCCATCCACGGAGCGGCGGCTCGGAGGCAGGCGGTCGGCGGCGCGGCGCGCAGTTGCGCTTGGGGGGAAGCGGACTAGGATAAAGCGCAAGCTGCCCTTCATCCATAGTTGGCGCAGTCTGCGGAACCCCGTTTTATTTTCAACAGAAGATACGACAGAACATAGCTAGGAAAAAGGAGAAATATGCAACCTTATTCAGTGTCCATATCCGACCCACGACCTCAAAATAGCGCCGCTGAGTCCGACATTCTCAGGCTCATGATCGACTTCGGAATGATCATGGACGAACGCGAGCACCGCGAGCACTGCGGGAAATGCGACGCGCACGGCGCGATCGCGCCGCAGTATCACAGAAGCGCTCCCAACGGCGCGCTGACCGTCCACGGACTCTGTCCACGAAAGCACGCGGTCGCCAGGACAATGACCAGGTCGGGACTCGACCGGATCATCGCCGATCTCAACCATGTCAGCGATCAGAGCCGGACGGAACGCGCGGGCAGAATCGACTCCGCAGAAAGCGAGAAGATTCGCCAACGCGCGAAGCCCGCTGCCCCAAAAGCATGGAACAGTCCAGAGAGAAACTCCAGTCCAAAGACCGGTATTCCACGTCAACCATTCTTGCCGGTTATGCGACAATCATTTTTGCCGGTCTGACTCCTCCTCTATCCAACGATTCTGTGCCGCATCGGTTCGATAGCTGGGAACGTCGAACCCCAGTATGACCGAGTGGTGAACGATCCTGTCTATTGCCACGGCCGTAGCCATCGGGTTGTCGAACACCTTCTCCCACTCACTGAATACCAGGTTCGAGGTGATACCCAAGGAACACCGCTCGTAGCGCTCGGCTATCAGGGTGAACAGCTAATGCCGAAAGTCAGCAGCGAAGTCCTCAAAGCGGTGCGAGACGCTCTGGAAAGATACGAGGCGGAGATCTCGGACACGCCCATGACGCGGAATACAAAGAAGACCTACATCCTCCATGCCGAACATTTCGTGCGATGGCTCGGCGACGACTTCGAGCCGGGCGCCACCTTGAATAAGCAATGACCGGAGCGGCAGATGCCGCGTCCCTGACTGACGGGACGGAATCGGGACCTTCCGCCAGGGCCCTCGGAGCAATCCGCAGACCCTGTCGCCCCGCTCGTCCAATCGTGTCCCCCTGGGTCGTATACATGCGTATCCCACCCCTATAGACTTTCCCTTGCGCGCGTCCGCGGTTTCTATCCCAACCGGGATATGGGGAGCAGGCCGCAGGCGCGCCGCATCTGCCCCTGAGATCTCAGAGTCCAGGGTATCCGCGGGCCTGACTGCCGCCAGCTTCGGGAAACATATGACACGGGACAGCCGGAGATGAGATTCCTATGCGGGTACAGGCGCGCCGTGGTCGAGAGGAACGGCTAGGCACTCGAGGGCCCCTGGGAACCCTATCGGATCCGCGTTACCCCGGACCCTTCAATCTAGCTGGCCTCGGCGACGCGTTCACGGCAGAAGACATGGCACCCAGGAGCGGGTGGAAGTTCCGAATGGCGATGGGCCAGAATCCGGAGGATCGCGGGGATGGGGCGAGTGAGCCTTTCGACTCCAACTCCATCCATGGGGCGGCTCAGAGGCGGGCGGTTGCGCCTGGGGAAAAGCGGACTAGGATAAAGCGCAAGCTGCCCTTCATCTACACAGTTGGCGCAGTCTATCGAGGCTGCCGAAGTGAAAGTTCGGCGGCCTCACTTTTTCTAAAGAGAATCATCACCGCAGGGCTATACTCAACAGAACTTTCATCAGACACCTGAACACCTGAGAGACAACCCCTGTTTCCTAGGTCGGGAGTGGACGCGGAGCGGAGAATGGAAAGCCATCCAATTCAGTTTCGTCAGACCTGTCAATAGCTCCACAGACGCCGCATGAAAAATCCTCACGGGATCGCCGAGATTATCTCCCCCGCTCACGACATCAATCGACGATTCCGGCTCTTGAACGAAGGAAGTATCCGGGGCCGGCCGTAACAGAGTGAGTGGATCCTGTCACTGCGCCATCGCCGCCTCATATCCCATCCATCCTCCGCGTGAGGCACCCCTACCGTCCTTCGTATTTCAGTGATATTATCTTGCGCGCCGTGAGACAGATGACTGTAAATTCAGAGGTTATTTCAATGACAGGGTACTGCATGAAATGTCGTGAGAGCCGTGAGATCCAGGAGCCTCAGCAGGTGACGATGAAGAACGGAAGGCCCGCCACCCGGGGCAAGTGCGGCGAGTGTGGGACCACGATGTTCAGGATAGAAAAAGCGTCCTGACTGTTTGTCGGCAGCCTAAGCCCGAATCCACCGAAGAGGGTTAGTATCGCCGCCGGGGCGTGGGTGAGGGACGTGTCAAAGTGGCGGTGCGGTTATGATGTCAGCGCCTGGGTCGTTCTGAAGGTCCGCGGTCGTGATTTTGGACGCCAATGGAGGCCCACAGTGGCGATTTGGGGCGAGTTTGACGAATCTGCGGGCAACAGTGGACACCCGCGGTCCGGTCCGGAGCGATCTTACGGACAAGACAGGCTGTGGTGTGTACGGTGGTCAGTAGTAGACACTGCCGTCAGGCCGGCAGAGGAATGGCTCGCAGTCTGGTCAGTGCGCGACCGAACTGTGTTTCCCAGGGCCAGCGCTGCGGGAGATGCAAAGTAAGGCGGCGGGCCGAGTGGGTGAGCCGTCCGGCGAGGGAGAACAAGCGTCTGCGCAGGGTCTTGGTGGTCGCCACCGGCTCGCGCAGACCGATGCGTCCGATCCAGCGAGCCAGGTTGTGAGCCATTACCTGTATGGCCATCCAGGCGGCGTTGGCTGCAAAGCGCCCCGAGGGCAGATGGTTCAGCCCGACACCGTACTTGAGGTCTCGGATGGCGTTCTCGATCTCGGCGTGGCGGCGATGGTCGGCCTCCAGTTGGAGGGTGTCGCCCTGTCGGTCGGTGATGAAGGCGTGATAGCTGTAGTCGACGAAGAGGGCCAGTTGTGAACCGGGCGTGGGCTTCACCCTGCGGACGATGAGACGCACCGGTGCGGCATCGGGCTCGTTCCGAAAAGGGGTGTAGGTGGTCTCAGCCACGTCGGCTGCGCCGTCCATCCAGTAGGGTATGGGAGTCCAGTCCTCCTCAGGTATGGCCTCTATGAGATTGCGCAGTCGGGTGTGCTGACGGACGGTGATGGAGAAGCGGACACCTGTCTTTCGGCATACGGAGACGATGTCATGGGTGTAGAAGCCACTGTCGGCGCGTACGGTGAGTTGTCCTGTGGCCCCGGCGCAGCGCACCCGGCTCACCGTCTCACGCAGGAAGTGGGCTGCGCCCCGGGCGGTGTTGGCTCGACCCTGTCGCAACCGGGCCATCAGCACGTCGCCGGTTCCTGCGGCGACGGCCACAAGCGGGTGATAGCCTCTCTGGCCGGTGTAGTTGTGGCGGCGGGCGCCCTCCTTGCCCAGTCCGTAGGTCTCGCAGATGGTGGAGTCCAGGTCGATGGTCAACGGCTCATCGCCGGGACCCGCGCCAGCGGCCCAGGCCCGCGCCAGCAACTCCCGGCTCACCCGGTCCAACTGCCGCACATGTCCCCACCTGAAGCTGCGCAGGAAGGTCCCCAGGGTGGATGGCGCCTTCACTGTACAGCCCAACACCCGCCCGGTCCCACCGGCACGCAGCGCGTCGGCGTCATCGATGCAGTCCCCACCGGCCAGCGCCGAGGCAACCAGGGTCAGCGTCTTGTCTCCCGGGTTCGCCCGTCCCGGCGCATCGCCCAGGTCAACGTTGCTGTCCACCAGTTCACTCAGTCCCAGGCGCTGAGCGAGAGTGGCCGGCACGAGCAGCCCGGCATTGGCCACCAGCCGGGGATCGTCGAAGGCGATTCGGATGCGGTCGGGACGCTCAGGTGGTAACATCTATTAAGTGCTCCTGCTCTGGGGTTGGTTCTTGTCTTCAAACCCATTATCCCAGATTCAATGGAGCGCTTTCTCACCCCTTTTGCACGACGACTCATCCATCCCTTCGGTGGATCCGGGTTAAGGGAGAGGGGGTCTGTTATTGAAATTCTTAGTTGGTTGCACATTTACATACCCTTCTCAGCCCGTCGAGGGCTGACAGGGGTAGGTATTCACAATACAATCACCCTCACCCCAGCCCTCTCCCTCAAGGGAGAGGGGATCTGTTGATTGAAATTCTTAGCTGGCTGCACATTTACATACCCTTCTCAGCCCGTCGAGGGAGAGGGGATTTTCGCGCCGCAAGGAACGCCGACCAAGTTGATACAGGTTGGAGCCGCCGAAGCCTGTATCAAGTTAGTCGGGCTGCCCCGAACCGTCGTTCCCGGAGGCCCTGTTAGAACACACCGACCAAACTGGTACAGGTTCCGGCACATATTAGACGTAATTGCCCCGTAAGAATCTGTGATATGCTAGCAGATGCAGCGACGGAGTCGGACATTGCGGCCATACAGAAAGAAGAAACGCTCGGAGCGGGTAACGAAGGCCATCCTGTTCCTCGCGTCCCTCGTCGCAACCGTCGGCTTCGGACTCATCATCCCCAACGAGACCACCTCGTGGGTAGTCGTTCCCGCTTTCTGCGTATCCTTGCAGCTAACCCTGATTGTGGTAGCCATCTCGATACCCTCGCCCCCCGACCCGCGCGAACTCACGCACAAGAGCATCATCAGGGGCTGGCTGCTCCCTGATGAAGAAGACGAGGAACGCGAAAGACAGCGAGAAAACG
The DNA here is from genome assembly GCA_965261525.1 of Dehalococcoidia bacterium. GTDB lineage: Bacteria > Chloroflexota > Dehalococcoidia > Lucifugimonadales > UBA1123 > VXRN01. The sequence goes on along the minus strand of OZ253472.1, from coordinate 3,990,375 downwards.
ACCAACTCGGCTTCAATGCCCCGGACAGGATGTATCCGACCGGCCGCCGGTAGTCAGCGCCGCTCCCGGATTTCATAGTCGGCTATATGTAGCTTCATTCCGACGGGAAATTCTCAGTACCATTATCTCCCGACCCGCGTCGTAGATTTCATAGACAACCCTGTAATCACCGACCCGTATTCGCCATACAGAGTCATATCCGCTTAGCTTGACGCTTCCGGCAGGTCGCGGGTCATTCCTCAATGCGCGAACTGAATCCCGGACGCGACGAACATCGTTCCTGGGAATTCTGCGAGACTGGCGTTGTGCGGCGGGAGATATGTCAACGCGATAGGGCATGGAGGTCAGCCCGGATCATTCAGAAGCTGGTCAAAGAACTCATCAACCTCCATGCCTCCCATTTCCTCCGCCTCCTTACGGGCGGCCTCGATCTCGGCGCGTTCTCTTTCGTCCAACCTAGTATCCGCAAGCCAGGATGAGACAGCCTCGGCCACTATTTCGCCGACAGTACAGCCCGCCCTTTGAGCTTCTTCTTCCAACGCCGTGTAAAGATCGTCTTCCATAGTTAGGGTCTTCATCGCGAGTCCTCACATGACAAGATATATCCATAAGCATATAGTATAGAGACGTGGGAAGGGATTACTTTCACCAAAGCCGTGTCAATTCAAGAATTCTTTGGAAGGATCAGGTGGAAATGCCGCTCGAAAGCCTGCTCGAACTGGTACAGACGCTCAGCAGTCGCATTGACCAGCACGGTCCCGCCCTCAGACAGAGCGAAGCGCTCACCCGCTACGCCCTGATAGACCCACTGCTCCGGGGACTCGGCTGGGACACCGCGGACCCCGATATGGTGATACCGGAGTTCCGAGTTCCTAACAATCAAATTGCAGATTACGTCCTATTTAACGATGGACATCCTGCGATGGTCGTGGAATCTAAGAAGCTGGACGAACCCTTGCAGAGCGGCAAAGCGCTTGATCAGGGGATACTCTACTGTGCGCATACAGGCTCCAAGCATTTCGTATTAACCGACGGCAGGCAATGGGAAATATACGAATCTAGCAATACCACCCCAGCGATAAGTTTCGACCTTAAAGACAACCCGGCCCAAGCGTGCCTGAATGCGTTGGCGTTGTGGCAGCCCAGTGTAGAGACTGGTCACGTATTCGAAGCGCAGACCCCGGTTTTACCTTTGTCGCCGAATCAGCCCAAACCGTCTCAAGTTCTTCCCACAGAAATTACTCCCCAGCCCGAGCCTGTTGTTCCCACGATCAACAATGGCACTGCTTGGTACCCTTTATCAGAATCAGAATTCGAACCACCTCCAAAATCCAGACCAGCTGAAATGTCGTTCCCTGATAGTTCTACTGCCAGTATTAAAACCTGGTGGTCAATGCTTGTCGAGTGCACACGCTGGCTGGTGGATGGAGGCTACCTAAGGGAAAGTAACTGCCCCATTAAATCTCCATACGCCCACGATTACTATATAGTTCACACTTCTCCAATTCATTCAACTGGGAACTCGTTTAGAAGAGGACACCAAGTAGGCTCTTTGCATGTCGAGGCTATTTCAGGCATGCCTTCTATGCGCTCCGCCAGTAAAGCGCGTCATGTAATCAGTGCCGTGGGTCAAGACCCCGCCCAGTTCAAAGTCCGACTTTCCTAATATGCATATCCTTCGGGAAGTTGTGCGCTCATATTCACGACTGGTATGATTTTACAAATCCGTTATTCATATTGGTGAAATCATGCGAGTATCCGAAAGAGGCCAGATCACCATTCCAAAGCATCTCAGAGAGCGCTTCGGAATGCATCACAACGTGGAAGTCGAGATTACTCCCACAGAGAAAGGGCTTCTCATTCAGAAGCGAACAACTGCCAAGCACCCCGTAGAGCGCATTTATGGCATCCTCGGTCGCGGTGGAAATACCGACGACTACATCGAGGAGATAAGAGGAAGGTGATAACAGCGGTAGATACCAACGTCCTTCTGGACGTGCTTCTGGTTGACGACCAGTATGGACCTGAGTCCCTCGAACGCCTGCGAACCGCCTACGACCAAGGCGCCATCATTGTCTGCGACATAGTATTTGCTGAACTTGTTCCCGCTTTTGGTGACCGCGACGCGTTAGAGAGAGCATTACACGAAATTCACGCAACTCTGTCGCCTATCAGTTCGTCCATAGCTTATGACGCTGGATACAGGTGGATGCAATATCGACGAGTCGGGGGACCGCGCAGCCGAATCATCGCCGACTTCCTGATTGGGTCCCACGCCCTCGCTTCTGCGGACACCTTCCTGACAAGAGACCGAGGTTTTTACGACACCTACTTTCCAGAGTTCAAAAGCGTAGAGTAATCTACCACCCCCAACCGGAGCGCCCCCATGACAAGTATGACCGGAAAAGCGATGACCGTAGCAGGTCCCCTTGAACCCGACCAGCTCGGCTTCACCCTCATGCACGAGCATCTCTACCTCGACCTCCGCAAGAACCATTGGCCGGACGCGGACTCCACCGCGACCGAGCTAGACTCCTGGTTCGCCCCGCTACAACTCTCCAACCTGCATCTCGCCCGCCGCGTCCTGCCCATCGTGGACAACTACATCCTCTCCAGCGAAGCCGACGCCATAGCCGAGGTCTCAGATTTCGCCACGCTCGGGGGCGGAACGCTCGTTGACGTCACCAGCAGGGGTCTCAAGAGAGATGTACCCGCCATAGCCAGGGCCGCCGAGGCCGCGGGCATCAACATCGTTCTCGGCTCCGGCTGGTATCAGAAACTCTTCCACCCCGAGGACATGGACGACCGAAGCGTCGGGTCGCTCACCGATGAGATAGTCCGCGACATTACCGTCGGCATACCCGGCGCCGGCGTCCGCTCAGGCATAATCGGCGAGATCGGCGTCAACGGCGACCCAATAACGGCCAACGAGGTCAAGAACATCCGCGCCGCAGCCCGCGCCAGCGTCGCAACCGGAGCCGCAATCTCCTTCCACTCCCCGCCGCTCAAGGACGAGAAGCAGGCCGTCCTGGACATAGTGGAAGAAGAGGGAGCCGACCTGACCCGCGTCATACTCGGACACTCCTGCCACATGGCCGACGACCTGCCCTATATGCTCAGCCTGCTCGAAAGGGGCGTCTGCATCCAGTTCGACACTCTCGGCGTGGTCAAGACCACCGAGATAGGACGCGATCACATTGTCGCCACAGCCATCCCGAAGATGATAGAAGCCGGGTACGCGGACCGCATCCTACTGTCCCAGGACGTATGCTGGAAAATGCACCTCAAGAAATACGGCGGCGCGGGATACACCTACATCCAGGAAACCTTCCTGCCATACCTTGGGACGCTCGGCGTGGCCGCATCCGACATCCGCCGCATTATGGTCGAAAACCCCAGGCGTCTGCTTACTTTCGTGGAAACCAGGTAGGCTGAATTCAGGACTGCCCATCTCTTTTGTAGAGTCCGTTGGCATTACAACTGAAAACAGGCTGCGGTTATCCCTTGCGACAGACTCAAACGCGACGAACTAAAGCTCGCTCCGCTTGGATGCTGTATAAGTTTGGTGGGTAGGGGCAATCACCCTCACCCTAGCCCTCTCCCATCGAGGGCTGAGAGGGGTAGGTATTTTTATGTCAAGTTAATGGGCATCAAGCCAAAGGTGGTTCGGTCTATGGTTCATAAAGCTGAAAACTCGACTTTAGCGCGCTCTCAGCCACCCTCACCCCAGCCCTCTCCCTCAAGGGAGAGGGGGTCTGTTATTGAAATTCATAGCTGACTGGACATTTACCTACCCCTGTCAGGCCCATCGAGGGAGAGGGGATTTTCGCGCCACAGGCAGCGGCGACCAAGCTGATACAGGTTCGCTGATAGAGAGCATGGCATATATCCTGATTTATATTACTTCAGGTGAAGTCCTGGTGGAGCCGTGGTGACATTTCAGGTGGATTTTGACCTGAAAATCGGCGGATTCAGCTATGAAATCGGCATGAACTCACCTGCGAGGAAAAATTGTGAGCCGGATTTTTCGTTATTGATAAATTCTACATTATATATCTCAGGCACTTTTGTTCTATAATCGGCATATTGTAACATAGCGAGTGGAGAGTTGGGAAACATACAGCGCCGACTGACGCTGTATCAGTGAAACCGACCACCGACCAAATTGGTACAGGCCCCTCTGCTTGCGTAATCGTCCCATAGACGGTGTGTAAAGAAAATGGCAGGGAATCCTGCTAAGGTGTTGAAAACCAAACCAACACCGGAGGCCCCCTGCCATGCCCAGAGTACGATTCACACTCCCCCAGGTCAAGGATTACCCCGATTCCAGGCCATCGGCCTGTCCAAACTGCGGCAGCGTCTTGTTGAACCGACATGGTCCGGTTACAAAGCGCATCACAGACCCCTACATAAGCGAGGTTACCGTGATCAGGTATCGTTGCACCGACTGTCTGAGGACGTTCAGACACTACCCGGAAGGGGTGTGGACAGCCATGATCAGAGTCTGAGACTCAGGGCTCTGGGCGCGCTGAGTTGGGCATTGGGTCTGTCGCTGCGTTCGGTGAGCCATCTGTTGTCTGCGCTGGGCCGCTGTCTGTCTCGGATGAGTGTATGGCGAGACGTGCAGGAGTCGGGGTCTGGCGCACTGAGGGGCTGGTTGAACAGGACGCGCTCGCGGGTGAGGGTGATGGGAGCGGATGAGACTGTGGTCAAGCTCAGGGGCAAAAAGACAGTGGTGGGGTTTGTAACGGACGCTCAAAGCGGTCAGCTTGTGGGGATGGACGTGTTGGTGGACAGGGACAGCGCGGGCTTTACGAGGTGGCTTCAGCGATATGTGAGCCGCTTCGGAGTGGAGGCGATGGTGACCGATGACCTGTCTACCTACAAGCCGGTGGCCGAGCGTTTGGGTGTTGAACACCAGGTGTGCATAGCGCATGTGAGAAAGAACGCGCGCAGGCGTCTTGATGAGATAGATGGGTGGGACGGCTGCAAGGCGATGATATGGCGTCTGCTGACTGAACTGCCCGAGGACGGCGGCCGGAAACTGCTGAGAATGGAACCGAGTGTTCGTACTGAACCTAAACTTCGTCGGTTGGTGGTGGAACTGTGTGAGAAGTGGCCGAGTCTGTTGTGTCACCGGCGAGTGAGGGGTATGCCTCAGACCAACAACTGCACTGAACGGACGATAGGAAGGAGCAAGATCAGGTATAAGACAGTCAGGGGCTACAAGAGCGAAGAGGGTATGATGAACGGGTTGGGTCTGACACAGTGGGTGTGGAGCGGACAGGAAGGTCTGGACCTGGGCGAGTTGGTCGCGGCCTAAGCAGAATCCCTCCTCTTGAGAAAACTGACTCTCCCAGCTACATCTCAAATCCGCACACCGCCTGTGGGACGGTTACCACAAAACTACCTTGTTGACTGATCTCACACCTATTGTTTATGGTTACACGATTAAACGTATCCCAAGTTATGTAGAAAATGGAGGACTATATGACACGTCTCAAATTCATCCTGCCCCTGCTGGCAGTCGCCCTGGCGGCTCTGGCGATAGCGTGCAGCAGCGATACCGCGGCCCCCGAACAGCCGCAGGCTCCGGCCGCAGCAGTTCCCGCAGCTCCCGCCGCAGCAGCTCCCGCCGCCTCGATGGCGCAGCCGCAGGCGCCGGCCCAGCCCGCGCCCGCAGCGCCGGCCGCGGCGCCCCCCGGCGCGCCAGCCGCGCCCGAGCCCATAATCCCTTCAACCGCGCCTACATCCAGAATGGCGCCCGTCTCCGACGCCGACTCGAACATCTTCTCGGCTGACAGATTCGGTGGAAAACTCGTCTGGGTACCCCAGGGCACAGTACCCAACCTGGACTCCATGACCTCCGGCACAGCAGTCGGAAGAGGCGTATCCTGGCACTTCTGGGAATCACTCGCGCAGTGGGACTCCCAGGGCTTCATACAGCCGGACATGGCCGACAGTTGGGAAGTGGATGGCGGCACATACACATTCACTCTCCGCGACGACCTGACGTGGCATGATGGCACACAGGTTCTGCCCGAAGACGTCGAAGCCTCCCTTACCCGCTTCCTGGCGTGGGACAGGTCATTCTCTCCCATCCTGAACGAAATCTGGGTGGGCTTCGAGACTGTTGACGACAAGACCTTCAAGATAGAACTCAGCGAACCCTCCGCCCTCCTGATGACCGCGCTCGGATACGTAGGCGGAACGCAGCCCAACATAATGCCCAAAGAGACGGCCGAGTCCGTCCCTCCGGGCGAACTGGTCCAGACCTTCATCGCGTCCGGCCCTTATAAGTTCGTTAGCTGGGACCCCGGAAACGAGATAATACTCGACCGGTACGAAGGTTATGTCCCCAGACGCGAGACGCCGAGCTACCGCGCGGGCGCAAAGCTCGCATACTTCGACCGCCTCGATATGAAAGAGATTCCTGACCAGGAGACCCGTGTCTCAGCCGTTCTGACCGGAACCGTGGACTACCTCGACGTGGTCTCTTCCGACTTCTACGAAGAGGCGCTCAACAACTCAGACCGCGTATCCGTTCACATCGGCATACCGGGAGCGCAGCCCGACATCGGCCTCAACACCCGCGACCCGCTTCTCGGATTCACCGCAAGCGGCAAGGCGCTCAGGCAGGCCATTCAGGCCGCCGTCAACGCCGAGGAGATAATGAAGGGCTACGGCGACGAGCGACTATGGGAGCTCTGCCCGTCCCTCCAGATGTGCGGCACCCCCTGGGCCGAGTACTCCAGCAACGAGGAACTCTATAACCAGGACAACCCTGAGAAGGCCAGGGAACTGCTTGAGATGGCAGGTTACGCGGGCGAGCCGATTATCATTCTCGACCCGACCGACTTCCCGACCATTCACCCAATCGCGCCCGTTCTCAAAGAGCAGCTGACCGCCGCGGGCATCAATGCAGAGATCAAGTCAACCGACTGGGCCGGACAGATATCCACCTCTCGCCAGACCGACGGGTGGCATATCTTCACCAACTGGAACAGCAGCAACCTCTATCATCCGCTGGTTGCCACTCACTACCGGGTTGGCGAGACCACCTACCCTGAGGACTCCGAAACCGGCATGATAATGACCCAGTTGCACAGAGAATTCGCCAACGCGGGAACAATCGAAGAACAGTTCGCCGTAACCCGCAAGATAGCTGACGTAGCCTGGGAAGACCCCAGAAGAGTCACTTTCGGCCAGTTCTTCCAGCTCAGGATATACAACAAGGACATAATGGACGTCGAAGTCCGCGGCGCCCCTGTCGGCTCTCCGATGTTCCTCAATATGTGGTGGGCCGACAGCGACCGCCGAGCCGAAGACCCACGCTAACGTAACGCCGACACACTGAATCAGAAGAGCCTGCCACAAGTCAGAACTTTGGCAGGCTCTCTGCTATCGTAGAGTGGTACATCCCAAACGGGAAAGGGCTGAGACTAAGGAGAAAGAATGACATGACTGGATCCAGAAATATTTTTGAAGAAAACATACAAAGGGAATGTGAGCATATAGGTCAGGAGCGAATATGCCGTATATGTAGCAAAGTTGGGATTGTCGGAACGAATGTTGTAGCAGCCACCACAGTTACAACAACGTCTAATGAACCCCTGAGATGGTGGGTTCACCTAGAATGCGTAAACAACGAGACGGTCGAGAAGAATACGGAGTCTTGAGATTACGACCCAGATGCCTCTACTCGAAATGGATGTGGCGAATGACCAGACAGGCTTGGTAACCCCCCGCCACCTCAACCACGAAGTCAGCGGTAAGCCCGGCTTGCAGGAAATCGAATCCGTCCCCGGTCTCAAATTCATAGAGGACTTTCTGCCCCCTGAGGAACAAGACGAATGTGTTGACCGCGTTGACGCCGCCGTAGATGAATGGCGCAACGACCTCAGCCGACGGGTTCAGCACTACGGCTGGCGATACGACTACAAGGCGCGAGCCATCACCCCCGATATGCGCATCGGCGCATTACCAGATTGGCTTTCCCAACTGGCCCAGAAGTTGTACGATGATACTGGCCTCTTCGACTGTGTGCCTGAACAGGTCATCGTCAACAATTACGAGCCCGGCCAGGGCATAGCGATGCACATAGACCACCGAGGCTTCGGCCCGACGGTCTGCACAATATCGCTGCTGGACGATTGGGAGATGGACTTTTCGGAAAGGCGGGACAAAACTCCCGCATTGTTGAAGCGCGGCTCCTGCGTACTGCTCACAGGACAGTCCCGCTCCGACTGGCAGCATGGAATCGCGCCCCGCAAGAACGAGGTCTTGGACAGCGGACGCCGGCAGCGCAAACGCCGCCTCTCACTGACCTTCAGAACTGTCCTCAACAGAGACGGCATAAACGACTGACAACCAAAAATAAGGACTGCGGAATCGCCCGAATAGTCCATAGCAATTGACGAGGTGGCAGGCGCTATATAGAATTCCTACACAAAATGCGCCGATACAAGGCGGAGTGTACGAAAGATGGATGTTCGGCCATCTGATACAGCAGATACATACGGGGCTGACTCCGTTGGCTCGGCGACTTCCGTGGCAATCCAGAGGTCTATGCGGGAGGAGAGCCGTAAGTCAACGGAACGCCGTAACCCGAAGCCCATGGCCCTCGCTGACTTAAACGCCGCCCTGGAAGAGTTGGATGGAGTCATAGAGGAAGCAAGAGAGGACAGTTACCCGGATCCCACGCCGCAGGCGATAGAGAACGCGCGTTTGCTAGTAAAGATAATGTACGATATACGCCCCATGAGGTATGACATCTACCCTATGGACGATGGGGAAGTGGTTATTGATGGTGGCGGCAAGCACCGCATCGGCGTGTTCTGCTACCCCGACGGAAGCGTTCTATATATTGGTTGGGCAGACGGAGAGCGCGTTCGGATACGAACCGACGTCCCCGGGGACATATCACATGATTTTTTGAAACTTGCCCTCCACCAACTGGGAGACGATTGACCTGTATGGCCGACACTTCTTCTCGTATAGGAGAATCCCAATGGCAGCCGTACCCTCGACTCATCCCGGCGAGGAACTGCTTGAAATCCTGAATGAGCTGAACATTAGCGCAGAGGCATTCGCGCAAGCGACAGGGATGAGCGTTGACCTTGTAAACCACCTTATCGAAGCAGGGCATCCCATCACGCCGGATATAGCCAAAAGAGTGGCAAAGGAATTGGATATGACGCCTGAGTCGTGGCTCCATTTGCAATTGCTTCACGATAAGGACGTGGAAGGTGAAGCGAATTCGGAAGTCCAGCCGACCCCTGAGGCAGTCGTAAGATAATCTATCCGAGTCATCGTAACCGCGACGGCATAAACGACTAATAACCAAAAACTAAGGACTGAAAAACCACTTGCTGGCTTATCTTATCCGCAGACTACTCGCCACGATACCCGTCCTGATCGTCGTCGGCCTCTTCACGTTCTTTCTCCTGCGTCTGACGCCGGGCGACCCGGCCGCCGTCATAGCCGGAAACGAAGCTACCCACGAAGAGTACCTTGCCATAAGGGACAGGCTCGGCCTCGATGACCCCATTTACATACAGCTGGGAAAGTGGTCATCACAGATACTCAGCGGCGACTTCGGAAAATCCATCAGGTCCGGCCAGCCCGTGTTCGACCTCATAAAGACCCGTATCGGCCCGTCCTTATCCCTGACCATAGCCACCGAAATAGTCGCCGTATTCGTTGCCATCCCGCTCGGCGTTCTCGCCGCATGGAAAGCCAACTCCATCATAGACCGCGTGGTCATGGTGTTCGCAGCCATCGGCTTCTCGGTGCCTATTTTCTGGCTTGGATTCATACTCATATGGATATTCGGACTCTGGGCATTCGGACTCGACAACCCTATACTCCCCGTAGCCGGATACACCAGGATTGACGACGATTTTGTCGAATACCTCCGCCACCTCGCCCTGCCCGCGCTCAGCCTCGGGCTGGTCGTGATAGCGCTCATAGCCCGCATGACACGCGCCAGCGTCCTCGAGGTTCTGAAGGAGGACTACGTTAGAACCGCCCGCGCAAAGGGCATAACCGAGTCCAAGGTTCTGATAAGACACGCGCTCCGCAATGCCTCCCTTCCCATCCTGACCATCATCGGACTCGGGCTCGCCGGTCTGCTGTCCGGGGCGGTCGTCACCGAAAGCGTCTTCGCCATACCCGGACTCGGACGCCTCGCCGTGGACGCAATAGCCACCAGGGACTATCCGATAATCCAAGCCTTGATAATCCTGATAGGAACCTTCTACGTATTCATAAACCTAGCCGTGGACATAGCCTACGCATTTCTAGACCCCAGGATAAGATACTGATGGCGCGCTCGGGCGAACAGACAATCACTCCATTCAGGCCATCACGCCTGGCCCGCGCGTGGCGTTCGCTGCTCAGCTCCGCCAGGCGCGAACCCACAATGACCGCTGGACTGCTTATCCTCGCCGTACTCGTGCTGATAAGCCTTTTCGCTCCCTTCCTGTTTTCCACCGACCCATCCAAGATAAACATGGACGAGCGCCTTCAAGCCCCGTCCGCCACGCACTGGTTCGGAGCCGACGAATTTGGCAGGGACGTTTTCACCCGTACCATCATCGGTGGCCGCATCTCTCTGTTCGTCGGCGCTACTGTCGCCATACTCTCGATGCTGCTCGGAGCCGCATTCGGCTCTCTCGCGGGCTACTTCCGCCCCGTTGACTCCGTACTCATGCGCATCATGGACGGCCTCATGGCAATACCGACCGTTCTTCTAGCCATAGCCCTCACCGTAATCCTCGGCGCCAACCTCCAGAACGTAATCATCGCCATAGTCGTCGTGGACACACCCCGAATGACTCGTGTCGCCCGCGCCTCCGTCCTCAGCCTGCGCGAACAGCCCTTCGTTGACGCCGCCCGCGCCATAGGCGCACGAAACAGCCGCATACTGATCCGCCACGTCATACCCAACCTGCTCGCCCCCCTCATCGTCATGGGAACGTTCGTAGCCGCCGGAGCCATGCTCACCGAAGCCTACCTCAGTTTCCTCGGAGCAGGAATCCCAGCCGACGAAATCCCAAGCTGGGGCAACATAATGGCCGAGGGCCGCCGCTTCATCCGCAAGGCCATCTGGGTAATCTTCTATCCCGGCCTCGTGCTCTCTGTAGCCGTCACCGCCATCAACCTGGCCGGAGACGGCCTCCGCGACATCCTGGACCCCAAGCTCGCCCACCGCATGTAGATATAGATCGCTATGTCGCTCGAAGCCAAAGTCGCGGTCAACCTCATCCTGGCAAACGATGATGATGAAATTCTCATGCTGCGAAGATTCAACACCGGCTACAAGGACGGTGAGTACGGCTTGGTCTCCGGTCATGTCGAAGAAGGTGAGAACCTTAACTGGACTTTGTACAAAAGCTAGACAGGATATGAGAGCGGGGTAAGATAGCCGAGCAAACTATCACGAAAGGTCCGGCTATGCTCACCCCGCCCGAAGCCATTATACCCATACTCCAGCCCTTCTCAACGCTGTTCCAGCGCAGAACCTGGGTGAAAGCCCAGGTACTGCTGGTCGGCGCCGTCCTGGCTCCGCGCAAGCGAACCGTAACCTCCGCGCTTGGTGTCATGGGACTCAGCGACGATGACGGCTTTGCGATATACCACCATGTCCTCAACCGCGCCGTGTGGTCGTCCCTGCGGCTGAGCCGAGTTCTGCTGACGCTTCTGATTCAGCATCTTGCCCAAGGGGACGGTCCACTGGTATTCGGGATAGACGAAACAATTGAGCGGCGGCGGGGCAGTCGCATCAGGGCAAAGGGCATCTACCGAGACGCTGCGCGCTCCAGCGACAGCCATCTGGTCAAGGCCTCGGGCCTGCGCTGGATAAGCCTGATGTGGCTGACCACCATACCCTGGGCGCATAGGACATGGGCGCTCCCCGTTCTGACAGCGCTTGCGCCCTCAGAACGCTACAACCGGAAGATGGGACGCCCACACAAGAAAATCACTGACTGGGCGCGCCAGATGATACTCCAACTCCGGCGTTGGCTTCTAGACCGTCCCATCGTCATGGTGGCTGACAGCGGCTACGCCGCACTCGACCTGCTCCACTTCTGCCAGTCTATGTCCCAACCCGTTGCCTTCATCACCAGACTGAGGCTGGACGCCGCGCTCTACGAACCCGCTCCAAGACGACTGCCCGGTCAGATGGGTCGCCCGCGTCTCAAGGGCCAGCGCCTGCCCACGCTCAAAGAACTCCTCGACCGCCCCGATACGCGCTGGAGCCGGACATCTGTCGCATGGTACGGCGACGACACCCGAACAGTGGAACTCAGCTCTCATACCGCCGTCTGGTATCATGCGGGCAAGCCACCTGTGCCCATTCGCTGGGTTCTCGTTCGAGACCCACTGGGGCAGTTCCACTCCCAGGCGCTGCTGTGCACAGATCTTTCAGTATCCCCTACGCAGATCGTTGAATGGTTCACGCTGCGCTGGCAGCTCGAGGTGACCTTCCAGGAGGTACGCGCTCACCTTGGAGTGGGTACGCAGCGTCAATGGTCGGACCTTGCCATAGCCCGTACCACGCCCGCGCTGCTGGCGCTGTTCTCCTGGATAACTCTCGCAGCCGAACCGCTAAGGCGAGAAGGTTCAGTTCCAACGCGTTCAGCCGCATGGTATGTCAAGTCTGAGCCCACGTTCAGCGACGCAATCGCATTGGCGCGTCATCATATGTGGAGAGCGTCTGAGACTTTTTGTGTGTCTGAGCGCAAACCCGACATCGTTAAAGTCCCCGCGCTTCTGTTCAACCGACTCATAGAATCCCTGACTTACGCCGCCTGAATGTACAAAGTCGAGCTTAGAGACTATCTCAAAACTCTTCGCTCAAGCGGATGGCAGGAGGACACAATCTCCCTCTCCCTCAAGGGAGAGGGCTGGGGTGAGGGTGAAATTCCTTAAGGTCGGGTTTTGAGATAGTTACTGACAACTAAAAACCGTCAGTTCTAAAGCTGCCTGAGCCTCGGATCGAAGCGGTCCCGCATCCAGTCCCCAAGGAAGTTCAGAGACATCACCACTAGGAATATCGCCAGACCGGGGAAGAACGTGCTCCACCAGGCGGTGGTCACGTAAGAGCGCCCCTCGGATATTATCAGTCCCCACGCGGGCGTGGGCGCCGGAATGCCGGCTCCGATAAAACTCAGAGTCGCCTCGGTTAGTATTAGCTGGCCCACCCTGAGAGTCGTAACCACGATGACGGTGTTCATCACGCCGGGCAGAATGTGACGCAAGACTATGCGCGTGGTGGACGCGCCCGCTATTCTCGCCAGCGCCACGTAATCGCGCTCCTTGAGAGACAGCACCTCTCCCCTCACGAAGCGCACGAAAGAAGCCCATGTGAACAGCGCTAGTAGGATCATTACCAGAAACAGACTGCCCCCGAAAACAATGACGGCGACAAGTGCAAGAAGAACGAACGGCAGCGCGAGCCACACATCCACCATCCGCATTATCAGCTCATCCGCCAGCCCCCCTAGGTAGCCCGCCAACAGCCCGAGCGACGTTCCTATGATTACGCCGGTCGTGAGAGATACTGCCATGACCTGGAGCGATATGCGAGCGCCATGAATGACACGGCTAAGTACATCTCTTCCCACGTGGTCCGCTCCGAGCAGCCGGGCGGTTGCCTTGAACTCGTCCTGGTTGCTCCAATACTCGGTGTACCAGAAGGGCGGTGCGTTTCTAAGTGTGAGTTCCTGCTTCAGAGGATCGGCGGGAGCTACGAGCGGCGCAAACAATCCGGCTACCACCAGCAGCATGAGGACGATAATCGGCAGTATGGGCCAGCGCGTCAGTACCTGCCATACCTTGCTGGATATGCCTTCTGATATTAGGCTGGCTTCTATGGCCCGAGTCTGACCTGCCTGATCTATCATGCCCTTACCTGATACCACTTCCATTCAGTTTTGTTGTATGCAGTTTACTTTCAACTTCCATTCGTCATTCCCGCACTCCCCGCCCATCTGGCCAAACTGTGGCAGGTTACTCAGTAACCCAAATTTCAACACTGCCTAGTTGTAGCGAATTCTGGGGTCAACATAGCCATATAGAACGTCCGCGACAAAGTTGAAGAATATATAGGCTACCGCGAAGAACAACACTATTCCGGTCAGCAGCGCGAAGTCATTATTTTGCACCGCGGTAAGCGCCAGCCGACCGATTCCGGGCCAGGCGAATACCAATTCCACCACCGTCGCGCCGGTGATGAAACTGGCCAAGAACAGGCTGGAATAAGTTATCGGAGAAATCAGCGCGTTCCTGAAGGCGTGTTTCCATATCACCTTCCACTGAGACACCCCCTTGGCGCGCGCCAGCTTTACGAACTCGGAGTCCAGAACCTCGAGCATTGAAGAACGCACAAGTCGTAGATAAGTGGCCGACCCCAGCCAGCCCAGAGTCACCGTCGGCAGAATGAAGTGTCTGATCTGCTTCCAGACGTCGTCACCCGGAAGCCCGCGCCCTGACGCGGGCAGCCAGTCGAGTTGAACGGCGAAAATCACTATGGCCATAATGGCTATCCAGAACTGGGGCAGAGCCTGGCCGAACAGCGCGAAGGACCTGCCAATGTAGTCCAGCGCCCCGCCCCGCCGCGTGGCGGACAGTACGCCTAGAGGAACGCCGGTAACCACCGCGAACACCCAGGCTACGATGGCGAGTTGCACCGTCGCTCCCAGCTTGCCTTTTATCAGCCCGTAAACCGGCGCGCGGTCCAGGAGCGTCTTGCCGAAGTCACCTCTGAGAGAGTTGCCAATCCATACCAGGTACTGAAAAACCAGCGGCTTGTCCAGTCCCAGGTATCTGGAAACCTCTTCCTTCTGCGCTTCGCTCAGTCCGTAGCCGCCGCCTTCCTGTGTGTAAACGAGAAGAGGGTCGCCATACACCCTGGAAAGACCAAAGACGATCATCGTCGCGGCGATCAGCGACAAGAAGGCAAAATATGCCCGCCTGATTAGGTAACTTCTCATCTTCGCTCTCTGGCAGGTTTAGGAATCAACAGGAATAGACGCTCGCGAATCTGGTTGCATGGTCAAAATGATGTTCCCCCGCTCGCATGACGGGCGGGGGAACAGTTGCAATCGAAGTGATCGCCTATCTGTTGGCGGGAACTATGTTCCAGAACGCCGAAGTTCCGAACGGCGTGGGCTCCATGACCCACTCCGCTATCGAATTCGGGTTGTAGATCGTCAGATTCGGCACCGCGACCACGCCGGGCTTCAGCGCCCAGAAGTGCATATTGTCGAAGTATTGCCTGTTGAGGTCTATCCGCTTCTGCGGATCGTTCTCCTCGGCCACCCCGAGATATATCTCGCTGATCCACTCAGTCTCGTAGCACATGCAGTAGCCGCCACGGGACAGGCTGGACTCCTCGATGCCCTTCGGCCAGTCGAACGGGTAGATTGTCTGCCCGTCGTCCCCGGCAGTCAGTCTCGGAATCGTTGCGCTGCGGTTGACCAATCCCGGCCGATATACCGCGTAGGGGTACTTCAGCACCGCGGTATTGATGCCGATATCGCTCATCATGCCTCCGATAGCGTCGCCGATTTCTTCTCCGAGACCTCCGGTGTGACCGGATGATATGAACAGAGGCATATCGAACCTGGAGCCATTGCTCTTTCTCGGATAGCCTGCCTTGTCCAGGTATTCTTCCGCCATCGCGGGGTCATAGGGATACTCCCATTTGGTGTCCCAGAACTCACTCTTTTCGTCCGCGTATCCCACGTGAACAGGCCAACCCAGACCGTTCAGAAGCTGTTCGTTGATAGTCTCTTTGTCAATCGCCATAGCCACTGCCCAGCGCACCAGCCGAGCCTGTTCCATGTCGCCGCAACTCTGGTCCATCTGCATCGAGTCCGCGCCGTCCGGGCAATCGAGCGCGTCCGGGTTGTTGCCGTCATTGGGGCTGTATGGGTTCCCTATCCACTCCAGGTCACGGGCATACACGCCGTTCGCCGGCGTGTTCAGGTCCACTCCGGTCAGCGCGTTGTGCGTTTCCCAGAGATTGCCCGAGAAGATAACGCCCTGCTGGCTCGCGTTCCCCGAACCAGTGCTTGCGAAGCCCGCCTCCAGAGCTTGCGGCACGCTCTTTACCGCCAGTTCGGTCGCGTCCAGTTCGCCCGTCCTCAGCGCCGCCACCCGCGTCGCGTCCTCAGGCATCTCCAGTATCACGATTCTCTCGACGGCGGGATCGAATTCCCAGTGATGTCCGGTCTTGGTGAATATCGCCCGGTCGTCTCTAATCCACTCTTCAACTTGGAACGGGCCTGTTCCGATGAAGTTCTCCCGCATCCAGTCTTCGCCGTTCTCTTCCTGCGCCTTCTGGGGATGTACGACCATCCCGACGAAGCCGTTTCCGTTCATCATGTACGTGTGCCAGTGGGAGTCAACCGCGGCGAACGTGTACTCGACTGTGTCGTCGTCAGTCGCCACCGCCGCGTTTTCTCCGAACAGTGTAGAGAAGTACGATGCGCTCGGCGCGATGCTGTGCTTCGTGATCAGCGGGTTCACCTGGTTGTAGCTCCAGGCTACGTCCTGCGCTGTCATCGTTCCCCAGCCTTTGTGGAACTCGGCGTCGGTTCTCACGTCAATCGAGACGCTCAGACCGTCCGAAGCCAGGTCCCATCCGGCCGAAAGCTGACCGGCGGTGTACTCCACAGTTCCATCGTCTCGCCACCGCCAGGTGAACAGGTCCTCACCCACGCCCCAGGCGACTGCTTGGTACTGGTAGCAGAACACGGTACCAGCGCCAGGGCTGCAACCCAAGTCGGACAGCGCGAAGAAAATGTTTCCCATATCATTCTTCGGCTCTGGCGCCTCAGAACTGGCCTGAGCGGGAGCCGCGGTCGGCTGAATAGCAACAGGAGCCATTGTGGTGACCGGCGCCGCAGGGGCAGGGGCCGTCGTAGGGGCCGGGGCGGGAGCGGTGGTTGGTTGGACCGCCGGAGCCGGAGCGATAGTAGGCGGAGGCTGGCTGGCTGGTTCGTCATCGCCGCAGGCAGCCAGAAGCGCCACGGCACATATGGTGGCAAATAGTAAAACGAAGATGGTTGGTTTCATCCTATCCTCTCCTCCAATTGGCTGAATTCATAATCTGGCTCCCTGTCGGGAGCGCAACGCTATTATGGAGTACATTTTCCCGTATGTCTATACTCCCATTCTCCACAAGCGCTGATCGTCTATCGGGCTGGAGCTTCCTTTCACTCTCTGCTACAATACACGCACGACAGTTCTGAATATACATAAATTCAAGGTTATGATAAACGAAATGCTGAGTCGAAGAAAAAATTCCTCAAAGCTAAAGTCAGGTGATTTCAAGCTAAAATACCCCATTTCTCAGGTGTTCCGAACACCTGAACCCCATCTGGAGTCACCTGAGAGTCCACCTGTAAATATATAACCTGTCATATATGGATCAGCGCTTCATGCCCGAATCTCTGGCCGGTAGTTGTGAAGAGCTGCGCCGGGGATATACAACCTCCCCGACGCGCTGTAAACTAAAATCAAACCACAAGGAGGCTACCCAATGCACCTGCTCGAAGTATTGAACCCGGTCGGGCAGCAGCGCGGACTGCTGAACGCCATGACCATAAGCGATAGGCCCGAATCGCTCGACAACAAGACAGTCGGCCTGCTCTGGAGCGGCACGCACGGTGGCGATCTGGCTCTGAGACGAACGGGCGAGATGATACAGGAACGATTCGACGACGTAACCGTCAACTTCTACACTGGCGGCAACTACCCCGCGCCGCCGCCGATAGTTCAGCAGGCCGCGAGGGAGTGTGACGTCGTAATCGGCGCCACCGCCGATTGAGGGACCTGCGCGTCGTGGATGGTCCACGACATGATCGAAATCGAGAAGACGGGCAAGCCCGCCATCCCGATTGTATCCGGACGTTTCGAGGAAGACGCCATCGCAAGTTCCCGCGCCTTCGCCATGCCCGACCTCCAGTTCGTCATCGTGCCGCGCATATACCGCAACCTCGCCCCCGAACTCTGCGTAAGCCAGACCGAGGCTGTGATAGACGACATCATCGAAGTCCTCACCGTTGACCAGGCCCACGCCCGCCGCGAGCGCGATACCACGACCCCCATCGAGCGATTCGAGGGCGAGGACAGGTGGGACGCAATCCTTAAGATGAACGAACAGTGGCTCATGCGCGACTGGGGAGACTCGCTCGTTATGCACCCGCCAACCCCTGAGGCCGTCGCTCAACTCGTAGCCGGAACCGGACTCGACCGCGATGATCTGGTCTGCGATATGCCTCCCGGATTCGGGTTGGCAACCGTCGAGAAGATAGCCATCAACGCCGCCATGGCCGGCGCGTCCCCTGAGCAGATGCCCGTCATAATCGCCGCCGTCAAGGCGCTGTCCGAAGTCGGCTCCCACGGCGGCAAGTCACTGCTCATGTCCACAAGTCCCCACGCCCCGATGCTCGTCGTTAACGGCCCGATAGCCAAAGAACTCGGCATAAACCCGCGCTCCGGTCTGGGACCGGGACGCGACAACGAGGTCAACATCACCATCGGCAGAGCCTTCTCCCTCTGCCTCCGAAACCTGGGCTACTGGTATCCCGGCCAGATGGACATGGACACTATCGGCACCACCCGCAAGTTCGTCCATTGCGTCGCAGAGAACGAGGACATGACCCCGTGGCAGCCCTTCCACGTTGACCAGGGATTCGGCGCGGACGAGAGCGCCGTCAGCGTCTTCATCACCGACGGTGAACTCGACGTGCAGGACCAGGGCAACACCTCCGCCGAGGGTCTCCTGAAGACCATCGCCTACGGCAGCACCTTCGGAACGCGCGGACTCGGCGCGAGCCACGGATCCGAACGGCTCATATTCATGCCCCCCGACGTGGCCCGACCCGTCGGAGCGCAGGGCTTCTCCAAGCAGGAGACCAAGCAGTTCATCCACTTCCACGCCAACGACAGCCTGGGCAAGATGATCCAGTACATGCCGATAGACGATGCCCGCGTCGGCGCGCAGTGGAAATGGCTGGAAGGCCTCACCGAGCGGGAGCGGCTGGACATCACAGTTCCCGTCCTGGAGAGCGTTGACCGCTGGTACATCGTCGTCGTGGGCGCCGACAGGGCCAAGACCCTCGTAATGCCCACCGGCGAAGGCGCCTCCACCGTCGCCATAGACCAGTACAGACCCTAGCCACACAAAAGTCCCTTCCCCTCGACTGGGCTCGCAAGGGTAGGCAAAGTCCCTTCCCCCTTGACGGGGGAAAGTTATACCAATTCGGAGTAACGTCGGCGTATTGTAACTGACTAGATTTGAATGGATTCCCGCTTTCGCGGGAATGACGATACACAGACTGCCGCCGAGATTCATGTCGTGGTCAGAATGAAATGGTATTAGAGCCTGCCCCGTACTTGATACGGGGCAGGGGGTGACGCCTATCAGCAAGGTGCCCCTAAGCCCACCTTTTTGTGATACTCCCGTCAGAATGAGATACTTGACATCATCAAATAAGGTTCGTTTAAGGTTCGTTTAAGGTTCGTTAGTCTTCTCTCCCAGTAAAAGGAGAGGTGAATGAGAATACCCTTAATAATCGCGGTGATGGTAGTAGTTGTAGGGCTGATAGCGTTAGCTAGAACCCAGTTCAGGGCAGACGCTCAGGCTCCACAACCGACAGAATGTATAGAGCAGACAGTTACGCCCGGCCCGACTCCATCACCTGAGGAGAGGTCCGATACTCCAAGTTGCATTCATGTACCACCAACGCCCACAGGTGGAGCATCCGGTCAGTCAGGTGATATAGGGCCTCCTGGCGGGCCTAGTATGCCAAGTACAATGAAGGAGAACTATTGTTATCGTGAAGGCGGGAGATTGATCTGTCCTTATGCGGGGAGATTCAGGAACCAGACCGCCGACTCAGACAGGCAGTAGATATGCTCATGCCACTCACTATATGGAATGTGAAGACTATCCCTGTCCGCGACGTTCTGATTCAGGAGCAACTCAACTATGGGTCAACCTGATACCGTTTCAGTTTGACTGCGCCATATCTCTCAGTATCAGGTTGCGTACCGTCATTCCTCACGAAAGCGGGAATCCATCCAGCTTGGCTCCGCAGAACATGGTGACATCACAGTGGATTGGTATGAGTACACGTGAACCACGATTAGATAGTGATTTGAAGTTCTGGCGTAACTATCACTACTTTAATAGGGCGCACCTATCGCATCCAGGCAAGGGTCTGACCTGTCCTAACGGATTGCGGGTTGATGAGTTCTTAGGGGTAGGATTAGCTACTGGACGGTTCGTTGATGGATACTATGACAACGAGGTGATGGTAGAGACATACTATTATGCTCCACCTAGCACAACGACTAGAGCGCACGCAGTATGCAAGGACTTTGGAACTGGCATATTCGTGAACGACACGAGCGCACTGACGTTTAAGATGTACTGGACGGATGAGATTGGAGACTCTCCCGAATGGATAGACGGAGCGTGGAAGATAGACATTTGGCTAGGCTACTGGAAGAATCTAGCGATGGTTCCGACCTCATGGGACGTAGCACCTGTTACTGAGTACGGACAAGAGATTTGGGCTAGGTATGGAGACGTTAGTTCAGTAGTTGCGCCTCTCAACTTTGGGCACAAGGCAAATATCACGGACGATAACGGGCGAGATGGTCCCTGGCATGAAGAGTTCCTGTCCTCTGGACTTAGAGACAGGTCAGGAAGCAATACAGACCGACCTTTCTCGGTTACGGACTTGAAGGGCAAGGACTACACCAGCATAGCAAGTTGTGTACCAGTTGATGATAAGTGTGAGTGAGCGGCGTCATAGATAACAGCTAAGACAACTGCCTCAGTAACGCATTGTTCGTTACTGAGGCGGTCGCAGTCACGAAAGGAGAAATCGACCTCAGAGATAAACAGGTCTCGCCCGTCCTGGCAGTCAGTGTCTGGCATTCAGAAGTACCGGACGAGAGGACGTTCGTAGTGCCAGAATGATGATGCATAATGCTCTGGCGACACTCCGGCAAGCCTAGTTGAAGTCTTGCTACACGTTCGGAGCAGTGCAGGTAATCCTATCGGATCGGGGTGTCGCTCAATTCTCTAAAGGAGAGGCGCATGGCGATTGGCTACGGCAGCACATTCGGAACGCGAGGATTGGGCGCGAGCCACGGATCCGAGCGCCTCATCTTCATGCCGCCGGACGTCGCCCGTCCCGTCGGAGCGGAGGGCTTCTCCAAGCAGGAGACCAAGCAATTCATCCACTTCCACGCCAACGACAGCCTGGGCAAGATGATCCAGTATATGCCGATAGACGACGCGCGCGTCGGAGCCCAGTGGCGCTGGCTGGAGGGCCTCACCGAACAGGAGCGGCTGGACATAACCGTCCCCGTCCTCGAGAGCGTTGACCGCTGGTACATCGTCGTTGTGAGAGCGGACAGGGCCAAGACCCTCGTAATGCCCACCGGCGAGGGCGTCTCCACCGTCGGCATAGACCAGTACAGAACCTAACCCCGCGCAACGACCTAATACCGTTTCAGTTTGACTGCGCCATATCTCTCAGTATCAGGTTGCGTACCGTCATTCCTCACGAAAGCGGGAATCCCTCCAGCTTGGCTCCGCAGAACATGGTGACATCACAGTGGATTGGTATAAGCTGTGCTGACATTTATCGTCATTCCCGCGAAAGCGGGAACCCCGAAGGGCTCGCCGCTCGGCAATCCAGAGGGGTGGACTGTGGCTACTTTAGTCGCATTCACGTTTATTTGGAATACTGAATTTCAGATCATGGACTGGATGGCAGGATGAGATTCGGAATGTCAACAGAACCTAGTGCCATGTCCACTTAGTTTTGTTGCATTCAGTGTACTTTCAACTTCCATTCGTCATTCCCGCGAAGGCGGGAATCCAGAGATTGCGGCGGACTGGTACATCGCAAAATCAACTGGACGCTGACTAGTGCCATGTCCACTTAGTTTTGTTGCATTCAGTGTACTTTCAACTTCCATTCGTCATTCCCGCAAAGGCGGGAATCCAGAGATTGCGGCGGACTGGTACATCGCAAAATCAACTGGACGCTGACTAGTGCCATGTCCACTTAGTTTTGTTGCATTCAGTGTACTTTCAACTTCCATTCGTCATTCCCGCGAAGGCGGGAATCCAGGGGTGGGGGGCTGGTCGCCCTACGTCAGAAACATCTGGACGCTGTACTAGGACGAAAACGCCTCCATCCCGCTCCCGGGTGGAGGCGTTCCCCTATTTCAGCGCGCCGCGTTCGAGTGATCGGTTAATTCTGGACCGTTTCGTACCATCCCGACCCGAATATCAACTCGTCGCGCCTGACTACCCACGAATGCTTGGAATTGGGGTCGCCCGTCGCCGGGTTATTGAACACGTAGGACACCCACTTGCCATCCTCATCCGCCGCCGGCATATCCGGCCCGTAGTTGTAGCCGTTCACGTCGGTTCCGAGCGGGCCGTTGAGGTTCTGACCGAGGACTTCGGGATCGTAATGACCGATTAGCTCGCCGTCCTCCGCAATCACGAACACGTACCCCTGCCCATCAACGCTCTCCGACGTGTTGTAATATGCCAGCGTATCCTCCAGTCCGTCCGCTTCGTAAATGGCTAAGAGACTATCTCAAAACTCTTCGCTCAAGCGGATGGCAGGAGGACACAATCTCCCTCTCCCTTGAGGGCTGAGAAGGGTAGGTAAATGTCCAGTCAGCTATGAATTTCAATAACAGACCCCCTCTCCCTTGAGGGAGAGGGCTGGGGTGAGGGTGAAATTCCTTAAGAGGGTGTTTCCAAAGCCTTCGAATTGACCTATACTACTCGCATTATGCGCAAACCCTATCCCAGCGACCTCACCGACGAACAGTGGGATATTCTCGCTCCCCTGCTCCCACCAGCCAAACCTGGAGGACGCCCTCGCGCAGTAGACCTTCGGGAGGTGGTCAACGGCATCCTGTACGCGCTTCGGAGCGGATGCGCCTGGCGTATGCTCCCCAACGACCTTCCTCCCTGGCAAACAGTGTACAAATACTTTCGGAAGTGGACAACGGACGGAACGTGGAAACGGGTCAATGGGACTCTGCGCTCCGCCGTTCGAGAGGCGGAGGGCAGGAATCCGACGCCCAGCGCGGCAATCATAGACAGCCAGTCAGTGAAGACTACTGAAAAAGGGGGCCTCGCGGCTATGACGCAGGCAAGAAGATCAAAGGTAGAAAGCGACACATCATAGTGGATGCCATGGGGTTGTTGTTGGACGTGGTGGTGCATCCCGCCGATATTCAGGACCGGGACGGAGCGAAGTTGGTTATCTCTAAATTGAAAGGACGATTTCGGCGTATGCGTTTGATCTGGGCTGACGCGGGCTATGGGGGAAAACTGATCGAGTGGGTGCGGGAGTTGACAGGATGGACGCTTGAAATCGTGAGGCGTCCCCGGGACAGTCACCAGTTCAAGGCGCTGCCGCGCAGATGGGTGGTTGAGCGAACATTCGCGTGGCTGGGAAGGTGTCGCAGGTTGAGCAAGGACTACGAGGCGCTGCCTGAAACAACCGAGGCCTGGGTCAACATAGCTATGACTCATCTCATGCTCCGACGATTGAATCCTTCATGACATATCCTTTGGAAACACCCTCTAAGGCGTTGTCCACGAAGAACCTTGTGTACTCCGCCTGTTCGGACCTGGGAGGAATGGACGCCGCGACTCTCTGCGAGACCTCGGCGCGCGACAGGCCCGGTTCGGGCGGGATTGGCGGCGGCATGATGGGCATGGCCGCGCGCGCTATCTGTTCCACGTCCACGCGAGTCAGGCCGGGTTCCGGCTTCTCCATACCCGCCATAGCGTCCCGTATAGCCTGTTCCACGTCCACGCGAGTCAGGCCGGGTTCGGGCTGCGGTATACTGTCCATCGCGGCCCGTATCATCGCATCCACGTCCGCGCGGGTCAGGCCGCCGTCGCCGGGGGCCATATCGGCCATGGACTCCCGCATTATCGTCTCGACATCCTCGTAGGTCAGGCTGTCGGCGACCGCCGCCTACGCTATCTGTTCGACCTCGGCGCGGGAAAGTCCGGCTTCGGCGGCGTTCGCCATCTCCGAACGCGCTATGCCCTCCACGTCCGCGCGGGACAGGTTTGTATCCGTGTCTGTATCCGCAGGCTATCGCCAATACCGAGACAAGAGCGGCCACAGCCGCCAATACAATTGTCTTGAATACTCTGTTCATAGTCGTAGGTCTCTTTCTCCGGTGTCAAAAATATATGCGCCTTTCGACGGAGTGTCGAAAGGCGCGTATAGCTTACCGAAGCGAGGGCTGAAGATTCTACGAGAACGCGAACTCCGTCCCGACGCTCTCTTCCAGCGCGCGCTGATAGACGTAGTGCGCCGCGGATATGTCCTGGATGGACAGCCCCACGCTCTTGAACAGCGTGATTTCGTCGTCACTCTCTCGCCCAGGCTTGGCCCCGGTGATTAGCTCCCCAATCTCCCCGTATATGTCCTCCGCCGACATCGCGCCCTCTTCGATGGGAATCTGCACGTCCCCAGCCTCCGCGAGACAGGCGTCCACCTGGTCGCACACGAGCTTGGACTTCACCATGGTCTTCGTGTCAATCTCCCTGACACCGACCGCGTGGGAGCCAATGCCGTTTATGTGAAGGCCGGGCTGAACCCAGTCGCCGTCAATTATCGGCGTAATGGCGGTCGTTGCCATCGAGAGTATGTCCACGCTCCGAACGAGTTCCTCACTTGATGAGGCAAGTTCGACCGGAAGCCCGATCATCTCGGAGCAGCTGTCCGCGAACGCTCTCTGGGCGTCGGGCGGATCGAGAGAGAATACGAGGACTCGTTCCAAGTCGGCGCCCGCGGCCATTCCCCAAAGCTGAGTGCGCGCCTGAACCCCGGCTCCCATTACCCCCGCCACCTTGGAGTTCTTGCGGGCAAGGTATTTGGTGGCGAGTCCGGTGACCGCTCCGGTCCTCATGGCGGTTATGTAGCCGCCGTCCATGACGGCGATTGTACGTCCGGTCTGGCTGTCCATAAGGACTATGGTAGCGAGCGTCGCGGGCAGGCTGTGCGCGGAAGGATTGTCCTTGTACACGGTGACCGACTTGACGCCTAGCGCCCCCATGTTCTTGAGCTGCGCGGGCATGAATGCGTACCAGCCGTTCACGTCGGCGTCCGCAACCGCGGTTCGCTGAGGCATGATCGCCGTCCCTGTAGAGAGTTCGCCGAATGCCTGTTCAAGTATCTCAATCATTTTATCCATGTCCAGCAGGCCTTCTATGGTCTGCCTGTCAAGTAGTAGCGCCATGGTGGGGAATCTCCATATATAAGATGTGGGTGTAACAGGATTGGCGAAAGTGTAACCGAGCCTATGGCGAGCGTCAAAGAAAGGCGATTACGCGATGAATCCGTTGTTGCCTCAAAGAAGATATAATACATAACAGTCAATGAAAAGCCCGTCTCACACAACCTACGGAGATGACCCCAATGAAAGACAAATTCGCGGATGGCTCAGCCGCTTTCGGAATACACGCCTTATTCGTGTGTATGAATGAAGAATATACAGGAAACATGGTCAATCAAGTCCTGAACTCTCTGGGGAGAGCGTCTCCCGAATCAAAACGCGCGTTCCATACCGAACTCGATAAGTTAAACCTGAACGTCCCAGGATTTCGCAATGCGTCAGTCGCGTTGCGGAGCAACCCTCAGCGACTCAAAGATCCCGTCCGGCATGGCTTATTGGCCTCGGACAAACTCGCGGGCGCCACGCTAAAAGTATGGGCCGAATCCCACCAGCGCCTGCGCGACATCGTGATAGAGCGAATAGCTGACATCGGAACCTACATCAGCGTATCAGCCGAGTACCCCGATTTCTCAGAGAACTGCCTCAGAGGTCACTGGCCGGAAGAGGCCTGGGATCGTGAAAAGGGCAGATTCGCCGAGCTTCACGACTACTTCGAGCAGGACGACATCGCGCTGATGATGTGTTACGTATCGGGGAGACTGCCGGGGATAGCGGGCTCAGACGGCGAGCAGGATCCGGCGTCGGAGGCGGTTGAACAGATTCCTGTCATCCTCAAACTTCTGGCCCTCTGCGCGGTTGACCTCGCAGACCTGCCGATATCCGCGCCGGAATGGGAGAGCGACATACCCGAACTTGCGGGCAAGATCGCCGAGACTGTCGGCGCGAAGCAGGAGGAACGCAGTCGCGCGACCACATTAGACTCGTTCATCGCCGACATCAGGAACGACTTCTCGACAGAACTCGCATACCTCGAATCAGATATAGCTTCGTGGTCAGCCGACAAGCTCTTTGAGAGTGGCGACATCGCCAAAACGCTGGGTACCTGCGAAGAACTGCGCTCCACGCTGGCAGAATTTCACGCATTCCGCGAATCCATACGAGAGAACCCACTCCCTTCCACCGGCAGAGAGGAAAGAGAGCGCAGGGTTAAGAACGACGAACTGGAAAACAGGGCGTCCGGATTGCTGGATGGAATAGGCCGACTTATGTCGGGTGAACCGATGCCTGACGACGACCCGCCCGGCGTCCCTACCCGCGCCGAAGAACAGCCCGAAGGCGGTGACGCTGCCCGAACCGATCATCCCAATGCCCCACGGGACGAATCGAGTCCCACGCCTGGCTCCCTCGACGTTTTCCCCGTATTCGAAAGTGAGCGACTTTATCGAGAGAACCTTTCTCTTCAGTCAGAGAGAGACAAACTGAGAGGAGATAATGAAAGGCTGAGGGCGGATGTCCGGAAGCTGGAGAGCGAGAACGAAACTCTGACGTCGGAAAACCGGACGCTGGACAATGATGTCCAGTTCCTGCGAGCCGATAACGCGGATATCAAGAATAATTCAGAAGCGTTGCAATCTAAGTTGACTGCCAAGGCTGATGAGGTTGAGATGTGGAGACGGGCATACGAGGAAGAATCTCAGAAACCCCGACTGACCGTAGAGGATGTTCCCCGGCAATTAAACACCGTCGGAGACGCGGTCAAATATGCCAGGGAAATGTTCCCGGAACGCCTCGTCTTGAGAACCAACTCGAAGTCCGTAGTCCAGGACAACCCGTTCGAAAGGCCGGAAGATGTCTGGCGCGCGTTGGAATGGCTGGCTACCACCTATCACAGCGCGAAGATGGGAGAGTCCAGCGTGCCGGATTTCGATCTGTCGATCCGGGAGATGTGCGGATGGTGGTATAAGAGCGACCAGCATAAGACGACACGAAATAAGTACAGGAACTGGTACACCACGCGCGTGAACGGCGATAGACGATGGCTGGTTGAGCATATAGGCACTGGCAGCAGCAAAGACGCCCGGCATACGATTCGAATAGCGTTCGACTGGGACAGGGAAGAAAAGATTGTCGTCGTGGGCTACATCGGACAGCACCAGCGGACGGACGCGACATGAGTATCTGAATCTACCATTCTTGCGTTGGTTTTCAGGGACGAAGATGTTATCTTTCTTGTCAACCGGAAGGACTTGTGACGTGACTGCCGAATTTTGGGCCATCATTGGGGTGGGTGTGGGGAGCGCCACTGTTGTGGGCGCTCTTTTCACATTCCTCAATTCGCAGATTTCCGAGTTGAGGAAAGACTTGCGGGATAGCGTCAATCTCTTGATAGAGGAGAGTGAACGCTCTGAGAAACGAGTGAACGACAGGATAGATGGGGTAGAGAAGAACCTCAGGGAACTCAGAGAAGATTTGCGACAGGTCGAAGCGAGACTCAACGCCAGAATAGACGGGGTTGAGACGGAACTTGGAACAAGGATTGACGGTCTTGACGCCAGACTCCGTACAGTCGAACAGGGACAGGCCAGGGTGATATACCAATCCACTGTGATGTCACCATGTTCTGCGGAGCCAAGCTGGATGGATTCCCGCTTTCGTGAGGAATGACGGTACGCAACCTGATACTGAGAGACATAGCGCAGTCAAACTGAAACGGTAATAGGAGCCGTGGAAATGATGCAGACCATCGTGGTTGCGACACTTCGGCGTGAAGAGGTTGGCGCAGCCTAGGTTCTGTTGACATTCGGAATCTCATCCTGTCATTCAGTCCATGATCGGAAATTCAGTATTCCAAACAAGCGTGAATGCGACTAAGAGACTATCTCAAAACTCTTCGCTCAAGCGGATGGCAGGAGGACACAATCTCCCTCTCCCTTGAGGGAGAGGGCTGGGGTGAGGGTGAAATTCCTTAAGGTCGGGTTTTGAGATAGTTACTAAAGTAGCCATAGTCCACCCTTCTGGATTCCCGTTTTCGCGGGAATGACGATAAATGTCAACACAGCCTAGCGACGCCGACTCGACCGCAATGTAGGAGTTGATATGAAAGCTGTCTATATAACCGAGCATGGCGGAACTGAGGCGCTGCAATATGGCGACCTCCCTGAACCAGAAGTCGGCCCTAACGACGTAAAGGTGCGCGTTCGGGCGTCGGCCTTGAACCGGCTCGACGTCTATACCCGCGCCGGCGTCCGTGGAACGCGCCGACGTAACTTCGATAGCCCCCATATCCTTGGTGGAGACGCGGCTGGGGAAATCGTGGAGATAGGGTCGGAGGTCTGCGGGCGAGAAGTGGGTGAGCGTGTGCTGGTCAACCCGCGAATGACCTGCAACCAGTGCCGGTTCTGTTCATCGGGAGAGGACGAGTTTTGCGAAAACTCGGGGATGCTCGGTTCGTCCAGGAGCGGCAGCTACGCCGAGTTCGTGAGCGTACCCACGACCAGCGCCGTCGCCATCCCCGATTCGCTCTCGTTCGAGGAAGCCGCCTCCCTGCCCACCGTCTATCTTCCAAGCTGGACAATCCTCGTTCGCAAAGGCGCGCTGAAGCCATGGGAAACGGCCCTGGTACTGTCGGCCTCGGCGGGAGTCGGGACAGCCGGGATACAGGTCGCCAAGCGCGTCGTCGGCGCGACTGTCATAACCACGACAAGCTCCGATGAGAAGGCGGAGAGGGCGAGAGAGATTGGCGCGGACCACGTCATCAACTACTCGACAGAAGACATAGCGGAGCGTGTGAAGGAGATAACCGGAGGGCGCGGCGTTAATGTGGTTCTGGACCACGTTGGCGCGGACTTCTGGCCCGCCGCCACGCGCTCCCTCGCGGTCGGTGGACGCTACGGCATATGCGGCGTCACCACAGGTTACAGGGCCGAACTGCACATGGGCGCTATGTTCACCCGCTACCAGACGGTGTTCGGCGTGTTCATGGGACGAAAAGAGGACATGCGCCAGATAGTGGAGGCAGTCGGGCGCGGCCTGATACACGGCATCATCCACCAGACATTCCCGTTGGAAGACGCGGCGAAAGCCCACGAAGTAATGGAAAGCCGCAACTTCTTCGGCAAGCTGGTCCTGACGGTGTAACGACTGCATTGTGACGGCTGTGTTACAGATAGACTTGGCGGGCGGGATTGAATCGGACAGACATTAGGCGCGTGGCGGTTTCGGTCAATGCCAAGTCGTTGCCCCTTTGGGAAGATGTTGAGGTCGTCTTATCCTTGGGTCCACGCAGGCATACAACACGTCCAGCGTAAGCATCACCACTACACACATGACCAAGAACAGCATGAAGGCAGCTAGAAGAACAGGGTAGTCATTTACCCAAACCGCCTGCGCTACCATATGTCCGACTCCTCTCCAACCAAACACTGCTTCCAGAACAACGGTGTTGGTTATGAGCGCCATTAAAATTGGCGACGCTAATTTGGAGGGCGGAAGGACGGCATTGGGCAGCGCGTGTTTCCATATAACCCTTCTTGCGCTCACGCCTTTCATCCGCGCCTGAATGATGAAGTCCTTTTCCAAAGTGTTCTGCATAGACTGCCGCAGCGCCACTATCAGATAGGCGGATGTCGTAATCCCAAGCGAGACTGCCGCAGCGATGAGTTCCACGGGGCGGTTATCAATCGGACTGTTGTATATATGCCAGAAACTGGCAGAATCCGAAATCGGCATGACATCTGATAACGCCCAGTAAACCAGCGCAACCATCAGCGCCGGCCAGAATACGGGCGCTGCCCGGACAATGGAACCCCAGGACTTTGGCCGATGTATTCCACCCGCGTCCGGGCATGATCGCGGCTATTACGCTGATTAGCAGCCCCGCCGCCGCCACGAACCCCGCCGCCATCAGCCATAACTGTATGGTAGTGGACATTCTCTTACGAACAATGTCGGTGACCGGCTCCTGCGTTTCTGACGATACTTTGTAGTCCAGTTGGATCAGGTGGTCATATACCCAGTAGATATACTGGACGGGGAGAGACTCGTCGAGATGATGCGTTTCGATGAGCTTGTTATAGGTCTCCTCGCTAATTCCGTAGTCGGGGTGGTAATTCTGGATCAGTGAGAAGTCGAATCTGTCGGCGTCCGCCGCGAGGCGCTGGTCCGGAACCGGCCATTCCTCGCAACCCTGGATACACGCGCTTCCTACATAGAGGTAGATGACTCCACCTTCGCCTTCCAGCCGGGTGAGCGAGAACATGGCTAGTGTTGCTACGACAATCACCATCGCCGCACGCGCCAGTCGCTTCAGTATGAAGACGACCATATACCACCTCCCGAATCTGAGAGCCTATGGATTCTATTCGGAAAGCAAAGCGACTTCGCGCAAAACGCGCTAGAAAAACAACGCCCGCTCCACCACCGAAACTTCGGCGCAGAGCGGGCGTATCCATTTACCGCTTTTAGTCTAGTCCAGCGCGCCCTTCGGCCACGGCGGCTGCGGCGACTTCACCTCGCCCACGTAGGTGCGTCCGCCGAACAGAGACACGAAACTGTCGAACACCTCCACCGCCTCGTCTTCGGGCGGGATGAACGTCTTCATGTATGCCGCGTGTCCGTTCTCGAACAGGAACGTCGGCGTGCCGAAGATACCGCGCTCGCCGGCGGCCTCATGGTCGGTGGCCACAGACTGCACGAGCTCCGGGTCGTTCAGGTCATTCTTGAACCGCTCCACGTCCAGGCCCGCTTCCTCCGCTATCGCTATGAGGGGGTCGTCCTGGTTGAGTGGCGTCCTGTCGCCGGCATGTCGCGCGGTCAGCAGCGCGAGATGGAAGCGGTCGAACGCCTCCGGGTTTCCCTGCCGTTTGGCGGCTTCGCCGGCTACCGACGCGAGCAGCGCGCTGGCCTCTCGCAGGTCCATCTCGTCCCATACCTTCCAGTCGGCCCCCTCTCTGCTGTTTATCTGCTGAAGAGAGAAGTGTCGCCAATTAATTTGCAGATTGTCGCCGTACTCTTTCTTTACCTGATCCAGCCACACGGCTGCATTGTAAACCCACGGTCAAGCATAGTCGTACCAAACATCAACTTTAACTTGATCTGCCATTTGTTTCCTCCAAACTGACCCGCGTTTGCGGTCATTGTGATCTAGCCGCATTGTAAAGCCGACATGGGGGTCTGTCAAAATTGTCTTATCTAACTGATGTTACGCAGCCTTAAGGAGTTGCAGTTCGTCAAAGGCGTATCGGACAGCCTTGAGATAGGGGTGTGCATAACTCGAGGCCGCCGATTTGACCGACTATATAGGCTCATCGGCCAGAATTTTCGGTGAATTCTGGTTTCATGTCGCAGAAATCAGGCTGATTCCACCGGATCCCGGTCCTGCGATAACAAAACATTTGCATTGAGAAGCATTTATGCACACCCCTCAGTTAGATAACTGATGTTACGCAGTTAAGAGCGATTTCGTAGCTGCGTTGGCTAATTCTCATATAAGAATTCATAGCTGAGTGCGTAACATCAGTTATATACTCAACTTGACAAGGCCAAGTCATGCTGCTGTTTGGACACACAGCCTGTCCATGCCGCTAACCTCTAACTCGACCGCCCCCGCACTGGTGTTCTGCTGCAATTCCTGTATGACCACGGTTCACGCCACATACCGGCGCAGGGCATTCCTGCGCCGCTCGGGCCATCGCCGCAGCGACGATGCGTTCCGCGAGTGCGCCCGACTCTATAATGCCGCGTTCCGGGAGAGGCGCGACGCATGGCGCGTGAGTCAATCAGCTACTACGACCAGTGCAAGTCATTCGTCGGGGTTCGGCAGGATATTCCTGAACGGGGGCTGATGAGCCAGCAGATTGGACGCGGGGTACTCAAAAGAGTGGATAGGGCGTCTTAGACGGGCGGTTTCTCGCTGTCGGAAGGGCAGCGCCACGAGGCGTAAGCGCGTGCGCTCCCTCAGCGGGGAAACGTATATAAACAGGGTTCGCAACAGAAACGCCTGCCACGAGATAACCACCGAGCTCGCAAGACGCTATGGCCTCATCGCGATGGAGAACCTGCGAATCGGAAATATGACGCGCTCTGCGAGCGGAACAGTGGAGGCCCCCGGCAGGAACGTGTCGGCCAAGACCGGGCTGAACCGGAGCATCCTGGAACAGACGTGGGGGACGATCATGCGGCAGCTTTCCTACAAGGCAGAATGGGCCGGTAGGGAACTGCTGGTTGTGGACCCGAAATACACAAGCCAGACCTGTTCTCAGTGTGGCGTGATAGATGCGGAGAGTAGGCGGGGCGAAAGATCAGAGGATTCTCAGAACGCAGACCACTCTACCCTTTACTTGTGTCGCGTCAATCGGATACGAGGATGGCTGTCTGGCCTGTGGCGTTACAAACATCTTGTCTCGCGTTCGTCTTATCCTGCCGATGGTCGCTCTCCGCAGATGTCTCAGCCATACGACCGCGGTCTCGTCCTCTTCGACATCCTCCGTGGCTTCGACGACAACCAGGTCACCCTTCGCGATAAGAGCGTCGGTCATCGAGTCGTCTGTGACCCTTACGCTCACCGGGTTGGTTCTGCCCTTCGCCATCCAGTCCGAAATCTGCGGGATAGGAGTGCTGCTGGGAAGCGCGGCGCCCCTGGCCTCTCCAATTGCCGCGAACGTTTCGAGAATCGGCACACTTATCGTCACCGGGGCGGACTTGGCGTCGTTCTTATCTGTCAGGAAGATACCGCGCGATACCCCCTCATCGCGGTGTATGTAACCCTTGTCCGCGAGCTTGTTCAGGTTGTAATCGGTTACGGACGTCGAGCTTATCTGGCATCCGCTTGTGATGTCACGCATCGAGGGCGGATAGCCCTTGCGCGAGATGAAGTTCCGCGTAAATTCGAGTATCTGGCTCTGGCGTTTTGTAAGTTCGGGCTTCATATCGGTCTCCTCGCCTTTTTGCAAAATTATAGTACATGGGTCTCATATCCCCGCCTGCTTTTCACGCTCGGCCTCAATGCGGTCTATCCGCGCTCGGATCCGTCATCGGATATCGCTCCCCTTGCGCTGCGCTCGAAGGCTTTATCGGAAACGCGCTGATCGCGCGAGTCCCGCCATTCGCGCAGAAAGAACCTTCCGACCGCGCGGGTTAGGTGGGAAACTGTTCGTCCCACTCGTCCGTTGCGACGCGAGTGAAGAATCCCTATGCCGATGGAGGCTCCGAGGATTACGCTTAGAGACTATCTCAAAACTCTTCGCTCAAGCGGATGGCAGGAAGACACAATCTCCCTCTCCCTTGAGGGCTGAGAGGGGTAGGTAAATGTCCAGTCAGCTATGAATTTCAATAACAGACCCCCTCTCCCTTGAGGGCTGAGAGGGGTAGGTAAATGTCCAGTCAGCTATGAATTTCAATCAACAGACCCCCTCTCCCTTGAGGGAGAGGGCTGGGGTGAGGGTGAAATTCCTTAAGGTCAGGTTTTGAGATAGTTACTTAGCTCGCCTGCTTTCTTGTTGATTTTTAGCCTGGGCATTTTCATGTCAGTTGCCATTGTCTCTCGGCGCGCGTTCACGCGCCGAACCGCTATCACTGTGTTTGTCGCGGACCTGAGCTCCCACACATCTCCACATTCGTTCTCGCGCCTCAGCCGCGCCAGAGTTGGCAATGCGGCTGAGAATCTGGCGGTGGTCAGAACAATTCGGAGTAATGTTGCCATATTTTACTGGCCGGCCCTGAATGGATTCCCGCTTTCACGGGAATGACGATATACGACTTGCCGCTGACATTCATGGCATAGCCAAACTGAAATGGTATCAGACACATGGCTCTCAATCTGCTCAAACAGGATAAGACCATAAAAACTTCCATCAAGGCCAAACGTAAAAAGGCGGGCTGGGACGATGACTATCCGCTCGCTGTGGTCTCTCAGTGATAATGCGATTGCCCTGAGAGCCTCTTGAAGATTCGTCACCTCTTAAGATTTCTCGGTGAAAGGAGACTCTTGTATAGCCAAGAGAATTGGGCAGCAATTGCAGTATCCTGATTTCGGTTCATGTGAGGCGGGGTTGGGCAGGGGATGAGAGGCGGCGGCGCGGGGCGCGGGGCAGGGTGGCTTCCGGGGCGAAGCGGGGATAGTCGGCCTGGACGCCGGAAAGCAGGTCCTCGATGGTGAGTATCTGGACGCGCGGATAGCGGTGGTCGGGGTAGTATTCGGGGGTGTAGATGCCGGCTGAGGCGGCTTCCTGCGTCATGGGGCGAGTGGGCGGGTTGAGGGTGATGAACAGGCTGATCTCGGCGTTCTCGCGGGCCATGTCGCCCTTGAGGGTGGCTATCATGTCGCGGCGGACGTGGCCGCTCTTGACCTGGACGATGATGCGCTTGGCGCGACCGCTGTTGTCGTCGAAGAAGTTGATGTAGCCGTCTATGCCGGAATCGGCGCCGCGGCGGCCCCTGTTGGAGGGGCGGGCGTCAACCAGTCCCAATGCCCAGTACTCGAACTGGTAGCGTCCGTCGTGTTCGCTCTCGACCGCGAGCGCTCGTGCGCTTTCGACGTCCTGCGGGACGCCCACCACGTCGTAGTCGGAGAGGTCGGGGCCGAAGGTGTCGCGGAGTCGGCTCTTCATCAGGGATATGGCGAGGTGGGTTATGTCTATGCCTATCCACCTGCGCTGGAGGCGTTCGGCGACGGCGATGGCGGTGCCGCATCCACAAAAGGGGTCGAGGACGACCCCATCACTTGGACAAGATGTACGTACGATCCTGCTCAACAATCCTTCTGGTTTTTGAGTAGGGTAGCCTAGGTCTTCATTCCTCTGAATCCATTTTACATCTTCATCGATGGCCTCATTGGTTTCCCAGAGCAAGTTTTCTGTATAGGGCTGATATGCCCACACGTCTTGTAGTCTTGTCCCATCTCTCCGTGAGAGGTACCGCTTAATACTTGGTTGACCTCCTTCCCTTTGAGGTAAGTAGATCAAGTCATGGCTTAGCGCTAAGTCCAACACTTCTTGTGTAACCAAGCCTTCGAGGCATTCCCCTCGCTCTTCCAACTCTTCACGCAGGTATGCTGGTATCGCCCAGTGCCTCCCAGCGTTCGTAGGATTGTAGTTCTGCCAAGTCCGCCCGGAATCCCCAGTTCTAACCTCGGCGGCCGTAGCATCAGCATGACGGTAAACACCGTGCTCATCTTCAAATCTGAATGCACTTTCTATGTATCCTACTGAGTAGGGACGAACTTGGGGTTCAAAAAAGTATCTACTACCTTTGGAATAGAACAATATCGTGTCGTGAATACGACCGAACACCCTGGAATTATTGTGAGCGTTCGTACGCCGCCAAATTATCTCATTCCTAAAATTGCGATGGCCGAACACGGCGTCCATCATGAGCTTGAGATAGTGACTTGCGGTGGGATCGCAGTGTAGGTAGATGCTGCCGGTGGGCTTGAGAACGCAGTGGAGTTCTGCCACGCGCTGGGCCATCATGGTGAGGTACGCCATCATGTCGTTCTGTCCGAGGAAGCCGCGCATCGCTTGGAGAAGGTTGCCGAGCTTTTCGGGGCCGCCGGTGACCACGTCCTGGAAGGCGTACTCGGACTCCATGCTCCAGCGCCAGGTGTCCTCGAAGGCGGTTATCTGGGCTGCGGAGTCCTGGCCGCCGCGCTCCCGGAACAGCACGTTGTATGTGGCGTTTGAGTTGAAGGGCGGGTCGAGGTATATGAGGTCAACGCTCTCGTCGGCGACGTTCTCGCGCAGGATGCCAAGGTTGTCGCCGAAGTAGAGTTTGTTGCGCCAGTCGTTGGTGGTCAATGTGGGTATCCTTGGTCCGGTTCTCAGTAATCGGTGTTTTGGTCGGTGCGCATAAGCGCGGCTTTAGGCTTTATATGATGCTGGTGAGCTTGCAGGTGGGCTGCTGGCGGCCTGCTGTAGGGGTCTGGTACCTGCATTTCACCTGTATAGTCCTGTTTTCACCAGTTCTGCGGGTTTTTTGGCCTAAATTCATATTTATTCACCTGGCACGTTTGTTCTGTCATGAGTGTATTGTATCACAGGACGGGGTTGGGTTGTCAGGATTTGCCAGACGGTGTCGGGCGAATTAAGTCAGACCGCGATGGTGACGATTTTGCAGATTTCTTCAGTGACTCGGCGATGTCCAGTATAGTCGCGGATGATATATAATCGAATTCAATAACACTGTAGTTCACAATGTCCTGAGAGGTCTGTGATGACCAGCAAGGCTATCACCTTCACAAAGACTGACAGCGAATTCGAGCCGTTTCCCGAATCTCCTCCCATGGACGATATGCAGAACTGGAACTATCTCTACTCAAGAGGTCACGCGACCGGGCTGGCGCTCCATCTTGGCGACAGCGACACCATGACCGCTGGATGCGAAATCCCGGTAGGCCCGACGCTGGACAATCCGAGGGACAGACGGATACCGGACTTTATGATGTCGCGCGACTCCAAACCCGATCTGATCCAGGAACACGGCGGATACGCTATAGACCGCCAGGGGAAGCCGCCGGACTTCGTTCTGGAGGTGGCGTCGAAGACCACGGGTGTGAATGACTACACAGAGAAGCGCGACGACTACGAGCGATATGGAGTAGGCGAGTACTGGCGCTTCGACCCGACAGTAGGCGAGTGCCACGACACCGCGTTGGCGGGGGACCGTCTGGTTGACCGGAAGTATCAACCCGTCGAAATCGAGTGGCTGGACGAGTCTCGATGTCGTGAGTACAGCGAGGCATTGGGGTTGTATGTCTGGGAGTATGGGGAATTGCGGTTTTACGATCTCAAGACTGAGGATTATCTCCGCACCCACGACGAGGAGATTGCTGAACGTCAGGTGGAGACTCTCAGGGCCGACCGGGAGGCAGCCGCCCGTCGTCAGGCGGAGGCCCGCGCGGCTGAGGCGGAAGTGGAACTTCGCAGGCTTCGGGAGAGGCTGGCGGAACTGGGGGTTGGCGAGTGATGCTGCTGTATCGGTTTAGTAGGGTGAGGGTGGCTGAGAGAGCGCTAAAGTCGAGTTTTCAGCTTTATGAACCATAGACCGAACCACCTTTGGCTTGATGCCCATTAACTTGACATAAAAATACCTACCCCTGTCAGCCCTTGAGGGAGAGGGGACTTTTGCAACTCGCTCAACTGAGCATTCGGATTGACAGTAATTTCTCTCATTGCTAGTATTTAAGCGTGCTCTTGGGGGAGCCACCGAGTCCGCGCAAAGGCCGAGCCTACCCCACTTTCGTTCAGACACCTGAACTTCGGACACTCTTTTCTGCCCGTCAAAGCGGACGCCGGGCCGCGGGAAAGGAGTGCTTATGCCACATTCTTCTCTACCCACGCGCCCGAATCTTGAGCATCTCAGGAATCAGGCGAAGGACATCCTGAAAGCGTACCGATCCGGCCATGCGTCGGCGCTTGCGCGCTTTCGGGCATCGTTACCCCATTACTCCGAACTTACGGACGACGCCCTCGCGCGACTGTCGCTGTCACTTGGCGACGCTCAGCGCGTCGTTGCCGCGGAGTATGGATTCCCCGATTGGTTGAGTATGCGGAACTACGTCGAACGAAAGGAAAATGCCCTAATGTTTGAGATGACAGTTGACCATGTAAAAGTGAACAACGTCACGAATCTGCGAGTAGTAGTATTGAAGGAAAAGGAATCGGACAGGTATTTGCCCATTTGGGTCGGGCAGGCTGAGGGAGACGCCATCGCGCTCAAGCTGCAGGGGCAGGAAATGCCGCGTCCGCTGACGCATCGCATAATGGACTCGATGATACGCGAACTGGGAGGAGAGGTCGAGCGGATCGTGGTCAATGACATTGTGAACGACGTGTTCTTCGCCAACGTCAGGGTGAAGAACGGAGAGTCCGCGATTGATTTCGATACCAGACCGAGCGACGCAATCGCTCTAGCCGTCCACAGTGGATCCCCCGTCTTCGCTACGCAGAAAGTTCTCGACAAGGTCGGAGTGGAGCTTGACCCCTATACGGGTGAGATACCGTCGCGCGGTGGACAGGGTCGTGAATACTCAGAACGGTTCCGCGAGATTTTGGAAGTCGCGGGCATATCCGCGAGAGGTATGACAAGAAGTGAAATCGAGCCGGAGGATATGTTCCTCGCGCTCATCAACAACGCTGACTGCGCGGCAACAAAGTCTCTCCTGAATCTCGGCGCCGACCTGGAAAGGATCAAGGAAAGACTGCAATCCGAGGCCGTTAGCGGTGAACTGCCGCTGAAATTCAGTGAGCGTAGCCGGAAAGTAATCGAGTTGGCGAAGTCGGAAGCGGTTGAGGGCGTTGTCGGCGCCGAACATCTTCTGGTGGGTCTGGCGCTCGCGGACGACGGTCTGGCATCGGCCATTCTGAAGGAGAGCGGCGTTGCGGCGGGAGCGGCGCGCGCGCAGGCGAAACGCGGACAGGGGACTGAGACGGAGGATTAGCGCTGGACCTTTCGGTTTAACAGATTCCTGATATGTAAGAATTGGGACTGTCGAGCGGGGAGCCTGGGAGGGGCTCCTCGCTCACGGTTTTCACAAGGACAGGCTGCGCGAGAATGACCGACATTACGAGATTCTGCGGATTTTCTGCATTGAAGGCAACCGCCGAAGAGCCAAACTGACGGTAACCAGTCCCGATAAGAAGACTTGACTGAGTTTGTTATAGGCTTCGGCATCTGGAACCTGTACCAGTTTGGTCGGTGTGTTCTAACAGGGCCTCTGGGAACGACGGTTCGGGGCAGCCCGACTAACTTTATACAGGCTTCGGCATCTGGAACCTGTATCAACTTGGTCGGCGTTCCTTGCGGCGCGAAAATCCCCTCTCCCTCGACGCTGAGAAGGGTATGTAAATGTGCAGCCATCTAAGAATTTCAATCAACAGACCCCCTCTCCCTCAAGGGAGAGGGCTGGGGTGAGGGTGGCTACTGCCACCGACCAAACTGATACAGGCTTCGGCGGCTCCGGCATTTTTAACTACGCTGGGTCGCTATGTTATAATTGGCGACGGTCTAGGATAGGAGAGGTGGCCGAGCGGTTTAAGGCGCTGGTCTCGAAAACCAGTATGGGGGCAACTCCATCGTGGGTTCGAATCCCACCCTCTCCGCCAGCGTGAGAAAGCGGGTCTCGATTTCTCGCCCGATGCCCATATATACTGTCGCGCAGTGTATAGTGTCAGGCGCGGTTCCCGCTTGTTGCCGCGGCCTCGCGGAGACGCGCTTAAGTCGCCGACGCGGAGAGGTGCTAGAGTGGCCGAATAGGCGCGACTGGAAATCGCGTGTCGTCTGAAGAAGGCGACCGTGGGTTCGAATCCCACCCTCTCCGCCATAGTTTTGTTTTCCCTTCTCACTCACCTATGGAAATTTCTGAGCTAAAATACTGGATAGCTTTCAACCGGGTGCGCCGGGTTGGCCGCGCCAGAGTGACGATGCTGGAAGCCCATTTCGGCTCCCTCGCCGAGGCGTGGGGCGCGAACTCGGCGCAGTTGCAGCAGGCGGGCCTGGACCGAAGGACCGCCGCGAGCGCTGCCCGGTCCTGGAACAGGTTTGACCCGGACGCCGAAATGGAACGCGTTCAGCAGGCGGGCGTTACCGCGATTACCTGGCACGACGAGCGCTATCCTCCCAGGCTCAAGGAGATATACGACAAGCCTCCCGTTCTGTACGTGAAAGGAGAAATCCTTCCGGAAGACGAGCGGTCTATCGCGGTGGTCGGGACTCGCCGACCGACCGCCTACGGGCGCGAGGTGGCAAGGCAGGTCACGTCGGACCTGGCCAAGAATGGGCTTACGATAGTCAGCGGCCTCGCAAAGGGCGTGGACGGGGTCGCGCATCGCGCGGCGCTGGAGTCGGGCGCACGCACTATCGCGGTACTTGGAAGCGGCCTTGATGTCATGTATCCTCGTGAGCACGCCCAACTGGCTGCCCAGATAGCTAAGAGCGGCGCGGTGGTGTCGGAGTTTCCGCTCGGCACAAGGCCGGGCTCTCAGAATTTCCCAAGACGCAATCGCATAATAAGCGGCATGAGTCTCGGAACACTGGTCGCGGAAGCGCCGGAAGGCAGCGGCGCGCTGCTGACCGCAAGGCACGCGCTCGAACAGGACAGAGAGGTATTCTGCATACCCGGCAGCATACTCTCCCGGAACTCCAGGGGCGGCAATCGCCTTATACGCGACTCGGCGGCCAAGCTGGTAACATGCGCCGACGACATTATCGAAGAATTGAACCTTTCCACCATCGAGTACCAGATAGAACTTGCCGCGTTTTTCCCTGAAGACGAGGCGCAGGCCGCAGTGCTAAAGTATGTAACGTTTGACCCGATACACATTGATGAAATAACCAGAAACTCGTCTCTCGCGTCCTCGACAGTCAGCGGGGCCCTCACTATGATGGAACTGCGCGGCCTAATCAGGCAGGTGGGCGGCATGAACTACGTCAGACTCAGGGAAACCAAAGAAGAGTACCAGACTGCGCAAGGTGAAAATGGCTAAGGACCTAGTAATAGTAGAATCTCCCGCCAAAGCAAGGACGGTCCAGCGGTTTCTTGGAAACAAGTACGTGGCCAAGGCGTCCATGGGACATGTCCGAGACCTGCCCAAGACCAAGATGGGCATCGAAATAGAAGAGGACGGCTTCAAGCCCACCTACCGCGTGATGAACGACAAGCGCAAGGTAGTGTCCGAACTGACCAAGAGCGCGAAGAGCGCTGGCACCGTATATCTCGCCACCGACCCGGACAGGGAGGGCGAAGCCATATCCTGGCACCTGGTAGAAGCCGCCAAGATACCGCTCGACAAGACAAAAAGGGTAGTGTTCCACGAAATCACGCGGGAGGCTATACACGAAGCCTTCGACCACCCGCGAGAGTTGGACTACAACCTGATTGACGCGCAGCAGGCGCGTCGCTTGCTGGACAGGCTGGTGGGCTACCGCCTCAGCCCCGTACTGTGGGGCAAGGTGAAGCGCGGGCTGTCCGCTGGCCGGGTGCAGTCGGTCGCGCTGCGACTGGTTGTTGACCGCGAACGCGAGATAACGGCGTTCGTTCCGGTAGAGTACTGGACGATTGACGCCAAGCTAGCGAAGCATCTCCGGGCAGACGAAAAGCGCATCGAGTTCAAGGCCGCTCTGCATTCCCTCAAGGGCAAGCGAAAGAAAATTGAGATCTCCAACGGGGAGGAGGCCGCAAGACTCACCTCCGATCTGGACGGAGCGGATTACGTCGTTGACTCGGTCCGCAAGCGACAAACCCGGAGCCGTCCCGCGCCGCCGTTCATCACTTCTACTCTCCAGCAGGAGGCGTCCAGGAAGATCAGATTCACGGCGCGTCGCACTATGGTCGTGGCGCAGCAGTTATACGAGGGTCTGAATATCGGCGACGAGGGGTCGGTCGGTCTGATTACGTATATGCGTACCGACTCCACCAATGTCGCGGCGGCGGCCCTCAAGGAAGCGGGGGACTATATCAAGGATAAGTTTGGCGCCGAGTACGCGCCCAAGTCGCCCAGGGTATATACCCGAAAGGTGAAGGGCGCGCAGGAAGCGCACGAGGCCATCCGGCCCACCTCCATAATGCGGGCTCCACAGGCCATGCGCCAATACCTGAGCAACGAGCAGTACAGGCTGTACGACCTCATCTGGAAGCGTATGCTCGCAAGCCAGATGAATGACGCGCTGTTCGATTCGACCAGGGTGGACATCAATGCCAAGGGCCGAAGGTCGGACACCGAGTACGTCTTCCGCGCAACCGGCTCGGTGCTCAAGTTCCCCGGATTCCGTGTACTGTACATGGAGGGCGCGGACGACGCTGTCTCGGAGAACGAGGAGACTCCGCCCTTGCCGGAACTCGAAAAGGGTGACGGACTGGACTGCATGGGGCTGGCGTCGGATCAGCGCTTCACCCAGCCGCCGCCGCGCTTCACGGAAGCGACGCTCATCCGCGCGCTCGAGGAGCAGGGAATCGGACGTCCCAGCACCTACGCCCCTATCCTGGCCACGATAATGGATCGGGACTACGTTCAGAAGGAGAACAACAGGTTCGTCCCGACCAGGCTCGGAACAGTGGTTACCGACCTTCTGACCGCGAACTTCCCGGACATCATGGATGTCGGCTTCACCGCGGCGATGGAGGAGCAGCTCGACGAAGTTGCCGAGGGCGACCGGGAGTGGGAGCCGGTCCTCAAGGAATTCTATCATCCATTCGACCTTTCAATAGAGAAGGCCATGAAGGAGGCTGAGCGCGTCCCTCGGGAGCTTCTGGACGAAGAGACCGACGAGGTCTGCGAGAAGTGTGAGAGTCCCATGGTGATCAAGTCCGGGCGCTACGGTCGCTTCCTCGCCTGCACAGGCTATCCCGAATGCAAGAATACGAGGCCGGTCGAGAGCGAGGAGGAACGCGCGCTGAGAGAGCGCATCAGCGAGGAAGTTGACGAGTTCTGCGAGAAGTGCGAACGACCAATGGTGGTCAAGACGGGACGCAACGGGCGATTCCTAGCTTGCAGCGGCTATCCTGAGTGCAAGAACGCCAAGCCGTTCCTCGTCGGCGTGGATTGCCCCGACTGCGGCGGCGATCTGGCGGAGCGCAAGCAGAAGGGACGCAACGGCAGAGTATTCTACGGCTGCGTCAACTATCCGGAGTGCAAGTTCACCGCGAATCCGCTGCCCCAGCCGTGTCCCGATTGCGGCAAGCTGCTTGTAACCCAGGGGCGTGGACGAAAGAACGCCCGCTGCCTCGACAATGAGTGCGGATTCAAAGGCCCTACGCCGGAGTCGCAGGAACTGGAAAAGGCTTCCTGATATGGAAGCCTCCGACTGGCAAGAGCTGACGGGCCGCTTCCGCGATCACCTTGTGGCGGAGCGCGGCCTCGCGCCGCTCACGGTCCGCAACTATCTTTCCGACCTGGAACCGTTGCGCGAGTTCATGTCCGAGCGGGAGATAGAGTCGTTCATGGAGCTAGACCGTCGCCGCGTCCGGGCGTATCTCGCCTGGCTCCAGCAGATAGGCTACAAGCGCTCCAGCGTCTCCCGAAAGTTGAGCACTCTTAGAACCCTGTTCAAGTGGCTGAACCGAATGGAGATAGTGTCGCACGACCCGCTACCGCCGCGCGGCGCGTTCAAGCTCGACTCGCGCTTGCCTCGATTTCTTTCTCAGGAAGAGGCCGCCAAGTTGGTAAGCTCGCCCGACCCAACGTCCGACAAGCGGATCAGGGACAAGGCGCTCCTGGAACTCGTGTATGCGGCCGGACTGAGGGTGAGCGAGGTCGGCGACCTGAATCTTGACAGCGCCAACTTGGACACGCGCGAACTCAGGGTCACGGGCAAGGGGTCTAAGGACCGAATTGTGCTTATTGGTAAATCCGCGAGAGACGCCATCAAGATGTACATTTCAGAAGCCAGGTCGGCGGTGGCCTCGGCGCAGTCGGGAGACGCGCTGTTCTTGAATCGCTATGGAAATCGGCTCAGCGAGCGCAGCATCCAGAAGATAGTGCGGGAGTACGCGACACGGTCGGGCCTCGGAAGCCAGGTACATACCCACACGCTGCGACACTCGTTCGCCACGCACATGCTGGAGGGGGGCGCAGACCTGAGAGTGGTGCAGGAGTTGCTGGGGCACTCCAGTCCGGCCACGACGCAGATCTACACTCACATAACCGGAAAAGAGGCGAGGAAGGCATATATGTCCGCGCACCCACGCGCAGGAAACGACGCCATGCCTACGCCGAGAGAGCAGGACGAGAGGCCAGCCGGTGAAGATACTGATAGTCAATGGCCCGAACCTCAACAATCTCGGCAGGCGTGATCCAGAGCGCTACGGAAGCAGAACTCTCGCCGACATCGAGCGGAACATTGCCGAGAAGGCCGCAGACCTGAACGTCGAGGTCGCATTCTTTCAGACGAATCACGAGGGCGGCATAGTTGACTTCATCCAGCAGTCTTCGGACGAAGCGGACGGCGTCATCATCAACGCGGGCGCGCTCACTCACTATGGACTATCCATGCGCGACGCTCTGACAGACGCCCGACTGCCTATCATAGAGGTGCACCTGTCCAACATCCACGCCCGCGACGAGTACCGCAGGCGCTCGGTCGTAGCCGACATGGCTGTGGGTCAGATTGCCGGTTTCGGATGGCGGGGCTATCTGTACGCGCTGGACTTCCTCGTCGCGCATATAGGCGAACGAGGCTCTGAATGAGCGCATCTCGAAGGATTGCGCGGCTCCGTTCCGAAATAGAGGATCTGGAAGTTGACGGGTTTCTCGTCTCCGCGCCTGCGAACAGGCGCTACCTGTCAGGGTTCACCGGATCAGCAGGCTACCTGCTCATAACCGAGTCCGACGCGGTACTGGCTACCGACTTCCGCTATGTCAAGCAGG
Source organism: Dehalococcoidia bacterium (assembly GCA_965261525.1). Lineage (GTDB taxonomy): Bacteria > Chloroflexota > Dehalococcoidia > Lucifugimonadales > UBA1123 > VXRN01. The sequence continues at coordinate 3,945,754 of OZ253472.1, read as the reverse complement.
CGGAGGCTGAATCGCCTTCCTACAGAGTCCATCGCACCAGGGGCGGTACCGCGTGGTTACCCGATATGCTGGCAGAGTTGGGAGTCGGCGCGCTCGCCATCGAAGCCGACCATATGACGGTCGCCTCACACAGCGCTATGACATCTGTCCTCGACGAGTCCGAAAACGCAGCTGATCTCTTCATCGAGGAGACGACAGGCGTCATCGAGGGTGTACGAGCGGTGAAGGACGCTTCCGAATTGGTTCTTATCCAGGAGGCGGTGGAGATAGCGGACCGCGCCCTGGCGACAGTCGCGTCTGGAATCGAGCCCGGAATTACCGAGGCCCGGATTGCGTGGGAGCTTGAACTGGAGATGCGAAGGTTGGGCGCGGAAGGTCCGGCTTTCGACATTATCGTCGGCGCGGGGCCGAACGGCGCGCTGCCTCATCACCGCGCTGACGATTCAATCCTCCGGCAGGGCGACCCCGTGGTCATAGACATGGGAGCGAACTACGAGGGATACAACAGCGACCTTACTCGGACGTTCTATGTAGGAAACCCGGACGACGAGTTTCTTTCCATCTACTCAATCGTCTTGCAAGCCCAGGAGACGGCGATTCGGGAAGTCAGGCCCGGAATGACCGGACAGGATGTGGATAAGATAGCGCGGACGGTGATCGAAGACGCGGGCTACGGAGACGAGTTCGGGCATGGTCTCGGGCATGGTGTGGGGCTGGCGGTCCATGAGCGACCAATGGTGGTGCCGACATCCGAAGACATAATCGAAGATGGGATGATCTTCACCATCGAGCCCGGCATATATATCTCGGGCTGGGGCGGCGTCAGAATAGAGGACATAGTCGCAATGGAAAACGGCCGCGCCAGGATCCTGACAGGTTCCCACAAGTAGCCCCACTCTATGCAGCCAAACATCCACGACCAGTCCAGACCCTCGATGATGAGCGTCCCCGCAAGGTGGCGGGAGCTATACTTCAACGTATTCTCGGCGCTGTGCATTCTCGGGGAGCTATTTCTGGTATGGTATGAAATCTACCGGAGCGACGCTGAGTCCGATTATCTTGATATAATCATGAAAATCCTGTTGGATACGGGGCCCGTCGCAATGGCGTCGGCTATCTTAGCTTTCATCATTCTGAAAGGGAGGGACGCGATGCTGAGTACCTGGGAGACATTCGCCCGAAAGCGGTTCGAACAAGGTCGTGAGTATGAGCGAGAGAAGCAGGCGAGTCTGATTGAGGAGGAGCGCGAAGCGCGTGAGGCTTTGGCAAAGCAGCTTGAGGAGGAGCGCGAAGCGCGTGAGGCTTTGGCAAAGCAGCTTGAGGAAGAGCGTAAAGCGCGGGAATAGAGCAGGGAATTGTTCGGCGCTCAGGGAGACCTTCGCCATAAGGCTGTCGAAGCAAGGTCGTGTGATTAAGGCAGTACGTTGCAGGGTACGTAGTGGAACTTGAGAGAATAGTTAAGGAGCGAGACCAATGACAATCGGATACGGAGACCTGAGAAAGGGAATGGCCATCGAGCTCGACGGCGAGCCCTACACGGTGGTGGACTACGAGCGAAGCAAGATGCAGCAGCGCGCGCCCACTATGCGAATCCGCTTCCGTGAGATACGCAGTGGCAAGGTTCTGGACCGCAGTTTCTCAGGCTACGACGTCAAGCTCACACTGGCCGATGTGGAACGCCGCTCCGCCCAGTACATTTACGACGAGGACGACGTGTGCTACTTCATGGATACAGAGTCCTACGACCAGTTTCCTCTGCTGAAGGACAAGATATCCGAGGAGCTCAACTACCTCAAAGAAGAGATGACGGTGGACCTGATTTTCTACGAAGACAGCCCCATATCCCTCGAACTTCCTATTAACGTTGACCTGCAAGTGGTGGACTCGCCGCCGGGTCTGAAAGGCGACACCGCCACCGGCGCGACGAAGCCCGCGACTCTCGAAACCGGACTCCTGATACAGGTGCCGCTGTTCGTGAACGAGGGCGAGTACGTTAAGGTAGATACCCGCAACGCCACTTACTTGTCCAGGGTCTGACATGGCTGTCATATACGGAGTCGCGCAGGTAACCGCGTATCTCCGCGAATTGCTCGCCTACGACGATGTGCTCGCGGACATCTGGATAGAGGGCGAGGTAGCCAATCTGCGCCGGCCGGGTTCGGGACACGCGTACTTCACTCTCAGAGACTCACAGAGCTCGCTTCGCGGCGTCCTGTTTCGCAATTCGCGCGGATTCGAACACCTTAAGGACGGATCGGCTGTCGTCGCGCATGGCCGTATATCGCTGTACGAAGTCCGGGGCGATCTCCAACTGATAGCCGACATAATCCAGCCGGAAGGCGTCGGCGAGTTGCAGATGCGACTGGAGCAACTGACACTCCAACTCGAACGCGAGGGCCTTTTCGATCCTTCGCGCAAGAGGCCGCTGCCGGAAGTTCCCAAGCGCATCGGTGTCGTAACTTCTCCAACAGGGTCGGTCTGGCACGACATTCAGAGCGTCATCGGACGACGATGGCCATTGGTGGAACTGCTCCTGGCTCCCGCGATGGTGCAGGGAGACGGCGCGGCTCCCACGATAGTCGAGGCGCTCGCCGCCCTCAACTCTGAACCCGACGTTGACGTCATAATCATTGCGAGGGGAGGAGGCTCGCTCGAAGACCTGTGGCCGTTCAACGAGGAGTCTGTCGCGCGCTCCGTATTCGCCAGCGCGACGCCGGTGGTAAGCGCGATAGGCCACGAGACCGACTTCACGATTTGCGACATGGTGGCTGATCTGCGGGCGCCAACACCGTCCGCGGCAGCCGAACTTGTGGTCCCCGACCGCGCGGAGGCACTCGCCAGAGTAGTGGGCGCGACACAGTTCGTTGAGAACTCCGTCACCACACAAATCGGTCGCGCGTCAGACGACGTGGACGCGCTGTACGACCGCCTGGCGCGCGCCGTTCCTGAACTTGATGGCTTACGGCTCCGTGCTGACGACCTTCTCCAGGACGCGCAGACCGCGCTGTCGCATAATATCGAGTTGTCGCGCGCGCATGTCTCGGGACTGTCGTCCACGCTCTCTCCTCTATCGCCATATAAGACGCTGCGGCGTGGATACGCGATCGTATCGCCACGCGATTCCGACGGAGTTCTGACCCACAACCGCAATGTCACCACCGGTGATATACTGGACATCATCCTGCACAGAGGCAAGGTCGTCGCGTCCGTAGAATCAACGTCCCCGGACACCTGACACGACTAAATTTCATACATTGCCGAGGTAGAGAATGGTAGTAGAACAACAAGAAAGAATCAGCAGGCTCGAAGGAGCCTATGAACAGGTTGATAAGCGCCTGGACGATATGAGCCTGTCCATAGACAGACTGTGGACCGAGATAAATAGCCTGCGGAACGAAATGAACAGCCGATTCAACAACCTCTACATACTGATAGCCGGTTCGTGGATTACGCTAATGGCGGCCATCATCGGTCTGTACATAAAGGGATAACGCGTCGGGCAGTTTGGCTTTAATGACCAGAATTCGAGAGGAAATAAATGGCGTTTTACACAGATGATATGTATCCGGTCCAGTTCAGCGTTGACTACCCCGAAGAACCCAGAAACCGGCTCACTGCCTTGGTAAGAGTCATACTCGCCATCCCAATCTTGGTGATATTGGCCCTGATAGTCGGATACATCAATACCTTTTCGATAGCCTTGATCGCCGGCGGGGGCATATGGATCGCTACGATACTCATGATCCTGTTCCGGCACAAGTATCCGCGCTGGTGGTTTGACTGGGGATTGGAGGTACAGAGATTTAGCGCCCGTGTGGGAGCCTATATCTTCTTGCTGCGCGATGAATACCCCTCCACCGACGAAGAACAGGCTGTGCATCTGGACATAGCCTACCCGGACGTGGAAGGCCAGCTAAACAGGTTCATGCCCATCGTCAAGTGGCTGCTGGCTATTCCCCACTACATCGTCCTGATAGTTCTCGCTATCGTTGCGCTCATACTCACCGTCATCGCGTGGCTGGGTATACTGATAACGGGAACATACCCCAGGGGGATATTTGACTTCGTGGTGGGAGTGTCGCGCTGGGCGTACAGGGTTACCGCCTACGCATTCCTGCTGACCACCGACAGGTATCCGCCCTTCAGTCTAAGCTAGCGGCGAATCGCGGGAGGAACAATATGACCTACACCCTCGACACATACCCACTCCAATACAGCGTGGATTATCCCGAAGGTCCCAGAAACAGGCTCACTACACTGTTGAGGCTAATTTTGGCCATTCCGATCATCATAATCAGCATATTCCTGACTTGGCAGGTGGTTGTCCCCACCTTCTTCATGATACTGTTCCGCAACAAGTATCCCCGATGGTGGTTCGACTGGAACCTGGAAGTGCAGAGATTCACATCCAGGGTCAACTCCTACGTGCTGTTGCTGCGCGACGAGTATCCGGCTACCGACGACGAACAGGCCGTTCACCTGGATATCGCCTATCCCGACGAAGGTGAATTGAACAGGTTCATGCCAATCGTCAAGTGGCTGCTCGCCATTCCGCATTTCATAGTTCTGTACGTCCTGTCGCTGATCGTGCTGGTCGTGTCGTTTATTGCGTGGCTGGCCATACTGATAACCGGGCGCTACCCCAGTGGAATGTTCGACTTTACGGTAGGCGTTATGCGCTGGAGCAACCGCGTAACCGCCTACGCGTTTCTGCTGACTACCGACAGGTATCCGCCCTTCAGGTTCGAAGACTAGACAGGAGCAACAATGACGTCCGAGGGAGCAACGGAGAATCAGCCGACGCCGGAAAACCTGTCGTTCGAGGAGGCGGTAAGCCTTCTCGAACAGACAGTGCGGGCGCTTGAGTCCGGCGGGCTGACACTGGCCGAGTCCACCGCCATGTATGAGCGCGGCATGAAACTCGCGCGGATCTGCAACGAGATGCTGAACTCGGCGGAGGCCCGCATTACCAGAATACGCACGACTTACGGCGAGCAGATCAGGATGGTCGCTCCCGAAGATGACGGATTCGACAGCATTGAAGACATCGGATAATGCTCAAAGCCGACTTCCATATGCACACGAGCTATTCGCCCGATTCGGAGATGGCTCCTGAAAAACTGGTCGAACGCTGCCTGAAAGTAGGGCTGAACTGCATCGCCGTCACAGACCACAACACGACGGACGGCGCGTTCCACGTCCAGAGAATTGCTCCCTTCATGGTCATCATCGCCGAGGAAGTCGCCACCAGCGAGGGCGAGGTCACCGGCCTTTTCCTCCAAGAGACCATCCCGATGAGGCTGTCGCCCGTCGAGACAGCCAAGCGCATAAGGGAGCAGGGCGGGCTGGTGAGCCTTCCGCACCCGTTCGACCGTTTCAGAAGCGAGGTCATAACCCGCAGCGGAATTGAGGATGTTCTTCCTTACGCCGACATCGTTGAGGTCTTCAATTCGCGCAACAATATGAGCGCGGACAATCAAAAAGCCTACGAGTTCGCCCATGAACATGGTCTGCTGACCTCCGGCGTAAGCGACGCGCATACTCCCATCGAACTGGGCAGAACATACGTGACCATGCCTGAATTCGACGGAACCCCGGAGGGATTCAAGACCGCGCTCGCCGAGGGCACGATTCACGCGAGGAAGATGACGCCTCTCATCCACGCGGTAACAACCATGACGAAGATCAAAAAGCGCGTCTTTCGCAGATGACATACAACCAGAGAGATTTTCTCACGTACATCAACGGGCGGGTAATGTCATATTCTGAGGCAGCGCTCATCCTACAGCGAATAAACGCGCGCTCCGAGGGCGGATACTACGACACCGCTCGCACCTTTGGCGGGAAGCCCTTCAAACTTCGCCAACATCTGGAAAGGCTCTTCAACGGTCTTGCCTACTCCAACATAGATACGAGATTATCTATCTCGGACCTCGAGACTATTTCGATTGGCTTGGTGGAGACGAACCACTCGCTCATGGAAGGCGAGGGCCACGAGATGACGGTAACTCAGACCGTAACGATAAGCCGTCCCGAATCCGCCGACGATCTGCCCGGCGTGGATGTCGCGATATATTGCGCGCCGCTGGATGTCTCCGCGTTTGCGCGAAGCTACGTGGAAGGGGTGCAGATATACACACCGAACACCTACCCGGAGCCGCAGGGACAGACCGTGGGCGATGGAAAGACCGGCGCGGTCCAGGCATTGCCGCTCATATCCAACGCTCGCGGCCACATTACCGAGTGCAGAGGCGCGAACTTCATGTTCGTATCCGACGGCAGAATCAAGCTGCCGGACCGGAGCAACGTGCTGCCGGGCGTCAGTATGCAGACGGTATTGGAGATAGCCGATTATCTTGGAATAGTTGTTGATGAGGGACTGTACAGTCAGCGGGAACTGTACGACGCCGACGAGGCTTTCGTATCCAGTACCCGCTACTGTCTTCTGCCCGTGGCGACGATAAACGGCTATCCGCTTGGCGACTCTGTCCCTGGCCCGCTTACGGCGAGGCTTCTTACGAGATGGAAGGAGATCGTCGGCTTCGACTTCGTTCAGCGGACATTGGATTTGCTGTCCGATGAATGAGATTGTCCAAGACGCAGAAAGCAATATGAAAGAGAGAAAACGCTGCCAGCTACCATAGGATACAATAAGGTGCGGGAGCGCCGCCTGAGCGAATCTTCTGAAAGGATGGGAACTGTGACGACCGAGTTGATTGGGATTATTGCGGCTGCCATAGCGCTCGGAGCGTTGACCTCTACTTTGGCGGGATTTATGTTCGTATCCCTTAGCAGAATGGAGAGGCGGCTCAACCAGCATATAAATGGAGTCGAAACCCGGCTCAGCAATCGGATGGACGAACAGAAGGCCGACCTGACACAGCATATAAATGAAGTCGAAACACGGCTCAACAGTCGGATGGACGAACAGAAGGCCGACCTGACACAGCATATAAATGAAGTCGAAACACGGCTCAACAGTCGGATGGACGAACAGAAGGCCGACCTGACACAGCATATAAATGGAGTCGAAACACGTCTCAGCAATCGGATGGACGAACAGAAGGCCGACCTGACACAGCATATAAATGGAGTCGAAACCCGTCTCAGCAATCGGATGGACGAACAGAAGGCCGACCTGACACAGCATATAAATGGAGTCGAAACCCGTCTCAGCAATCGGATGGACGAACAGAAGGCCGACCTGACACAGCATATAAATGACCTCAAATATGACCATGGCAGACGCTTGGACTCGATAGACAGCCGTCTGCAAGCTGTTGAACAGGGCCAGTCGGAGATCAAGGGCAGCGTGGAAACCCTTCAACGGGTTGTGATAGCGACGCTGCAGAGAGAGATCGAGGCCGATCCGGTCGGCGCAGAATGACGAACGGAGTGAGATATGCTTCCCAAAGAGTTCGACGTTAGCGGCAAGAGCGTGATTGTCACCGGAGCGGCACGCGGAATAGGCAAAGGGATAGCGAGGGTGTTCGCCGAGTCGGGCGCGAAAGTGATGGTTACCGCGCTGACAGACCGCTACCTGACACCGCTGGCCGAGGAGATGGAAGCGGCCGGGCATCCCATAATCCCGGTCACGGCGGACGCGACCGACTCCGACGACTGGCAGCGCACGGTTGATACCGCGCTCGAGGCGTGGGGGCAGATTGACGTTCTGATCAACAATCTGGGAGACTCCATTCGCAAGCCCTTGGTGCCGGCTCCCGGATCGGGTGGCACGCCCATATCCGACGACGAGTGGCGATTCGTGCTGGACATCAACCTCACAGAGGCGTTCAAGGGATGCCGCGCTGTTGGGCCTCACATGATAGAGCGGGGCAGTGGGCGCGTCATCAACATAAGCGGGTTCGCGGCGCGAAAGGGAAGCCCTGAATCGCTCGTCTATTCCACCGCGAAGGCCGGACTCGCGCGCATGACCCAGACACTGGCGCTTGAATGGGCGCCATATGGCATAAACGTAAACTGCATTGCGCCGGGCATATTCCCCGATCCCGAAACCGGCGACCCTCAACAGATAGCAACGTCAAGAGAGAACGCCAGGAGCAACGTACCGCTCGGTCGCGTGGGAGAACTGAGAGAGGTCGGTTTACTGGCCCTGTATCTGGCCTCGGACGCGTCCGCCTACATGACAGGCGAGACGCTTTTCATAGATGGCGGCCTCAGTCACGCCTGACGCTTACACTTCCACAACGTCGTTCTCAAGCGCGCCGATTCCCTCGATGGTGATCTTCACAACGTCGCCTTCCTGAAGCGAGAACTCCGGCGGCGGGACGATGGCGGTTCCCGTGAGAACCGTCGTGAGGTCGGGAACGAAATTGTGACGCTGGAGCCAGTCCGCTATCTCCTCACAACTTCTGGCCATGAGAGAGGTTGAGGTGCTGTCGTCCCATATTTCGACGCCGTCCCGTGCGATCACGCAACTTATCTCCAGGTCCGTTGGGTTGATTTCCTCGGCGGTGACGAAACATGGGCCAATCGAACAGCACCTGTCGAACACCTTGGCCTGCGGCAGATAGAGGGGATTTTCTCCCTCTATGGAGCGACTGCTCATGTCGTTCCCTATCGTGTAGCCGACGATGTCACCCCTGTACAGGACGAATGCCAACTCAGGTTCGGGTATGTTCCAGTCCGAGTCGCCCCTGATTCCGACGGACTCGAACGGTCCGACACACCGATCCGACGACGCCTTGAAGAAGACCTCGGGTCGCTCGGAGTTATAGACCTTGCTGTAAACATCCGGCGTGTCGCTCTCGCGCCGTCGTTCCATTTCGCTGGTCTTGTAAGTGACGCCCGCCGCCCAAACCTCTGATGGTTCGAATGGGCGGTCGAGCCGGTAGAATCCCTCGCCGCTCCTGGCCGTGTCCATGACCTCGTTCATGTCGAATCTGTCCGCGCTACCTGTTTCCAGTGTCAGATTCGCTATTTCGTCCACGGACATTCCCGACAGGGACGATGCCAGGAGCAGATCTGACAGGTCGGAGACATCCGGGTCCAGGCTGGTCAGATCCATTGCCACACCCCTCGCCGTTTCGACAATTAGACGGGCGTCCCCGTCGTTGGATAAAAGCGTGTAGTACCGCATCGCGCGATTCTCCTAATTGGCTTCCGAGGTTCTTTAACTTATTCCATCCGACTCAATCCCCGATCCATCATACACGTCGGAAGCGGGCATCGAAACCAGCCGCCGCATAGTTGTGTCAGGGTTCTTGTCCAAGTATCTCCGCACTATCATGTATCCGAGCGCATAGCCTGTCCAGGCAGGAACCCTGTCCCCGTCTCCGAACAGGAATCTTCGTATCTCCGTGGTATCGGAAATTCCGAAACGCCTGTGGATTCTGGGCCACATTCTACGGGCCTCAACCTCGTCCCGCGTATCCATCCAGCGAGGACGCGCTCCTTCCAGACAATCCTGAGCCAAGCAGTCCGATATTCCCTCCGCGACCATCGCGTCCAGCAGGGTTTCGGGCTGCTGAGTTTTCATATAGACGAGTCTGCCGCCCGATATTCCTCTTGGGAACAGCAGATTGCGGACCAGGTGGGCGTACTCGTGGACTACGTTGTAGCGCAGGTTCATGCGCCAGTCGCCGCGCGGCCACACGAACAGCAGGGTCGCGCTCGCGCCAAGGCTGAAGCCCAGCACACCTCCCAACTGATTGACTAGAACCGCGCTTTCACCGTCGCCGGGAAACATGAACATCCTCGCCGACAGGTCCGGCCTCGGCAGAGCCTCGGACGCGATCCTCAACGCTTCCTGGGCGACTGCCTGCGGTCTGGCTTCGTCAAGCTCGGTGAGAGCCGAGACGAGTTGGTCCGGTTCCGGGTCTCCGAGCTGTCCAATGACGGAGCGGACGCCCAGTTCGACGAGCGACGCGTGCACCTGCGCGAGCTGAGCCCTCACATAGTCGCGCATACCGTTCTCTAACGAATCGAGCGCGTCGGCATAAGCCAGTCCGCTGGCGCGCCGCGCCATGTGCATCATCACTCTATAAGATGGAATTACCGATACGGACATTAGGGAAGATAACTGGCCTTTCTGTTCCAGTGTTGGACGGGTAGTATTCTGAAGGCAATCTCATATCTGGATTGGTTTTGGCCCTATGATGGAAGTATCGTATCAGAAGGTGGGAGTAATTGCGTGATAAAGGGTATCTCTCACACCCTCTGCTACAATTGCGACCAAAGTGCGGGAGTCGATTCTCCGGTTTCGTCAAGGAACTGCCCTCTATTGCCTAGGTTCTGTTGACTTTTCTCATCATTCCCGCTTTCGCGGGAATCCAGAAGTGCGGGCTATAGCTAATTTCGCTACTATAACCACTGTTTGGAGTGCTGAATTCCATCTCAAAGCCTTGATGGCAGGCTGAAATTCCGAATGTCAACAGAACCTAGCGAATAATTCGGTGAAGAGCCTGTTGGATGTCGTAACTGTGGTGGAGCTTATGTAGGGAAGGATACGAACCGATGGCGAAAATCGAGGGTATCAGAATCAGGAACTATCGAGTTCTAAGAGATGTGACGCTAGGGAAACTGTGGAATACGCAGAAATCCCAGCCCTTGACGCCGATGACAGCGGTGATAGGAAAGAACGGAGTTGGCAAGAGTTCTCTGTTCGACGCCTTTGGGTTTCTTGCGGACTGCCTGAAACTGGGCGTCGAAGAAGCCTGTGACGCGCGTGGGCGCGGCGGATTCGAGCGAATCCGTTCTCAGGGGATAGAAGAGCCGATTTCGTTCGAGGTCTATTACAGGGAAAGCGCTCGGTCCAGACCTATCACATACGAGTTGGGGATTGGTAAAGATGACTCCGGTCGTCCCCATGTTCTACGTGAACGGCTTCGTCAGAGACGGGGCGGGCAGAGACATGGATGGCCCGTCTCGTTCTTGATACTGAACGACGGCGTAGGAGTTGCGTGGAGAGGAGAAGCCCAGGGTCGGCAGGTCAATGAAGATAGTAACGAAGGCGAGTTTACGCTGAGTGAACTGATTCAGCGTCTTATGATAAGGCCCGGAGATGAGGAAAGCGCCGAAACGGAAATTGTGGAACTTCAGGACAAGCGCAAGCTTGGCATAGCGACCCTGGGCGCATTGAAGCAGCATCCCAGGATGGTCGCATTTCGCCAATTCATCGAGGGGTGGTACCTGAGCTACTTCACGCCGGACGCCGCTCGCAGCCTGCCTCTGGCCGGCCCCCAGAGACGCCTGAATGTCCACGGCGACAATCTCGGAAATGTCGTGCAGTTCATGGAGCGTGAACATCCTGACAGGTTTGAACGCATCCTGAGAGAAATAGCCGAGAAGGTGCCCGGCATCGAGCGCATTGATACCGAGCGCAGTCCGGACGGGCGTCTGCTTCTTCGTTTCAACGACAGAGGATTTGAAGATCCCTTCTACGCACAGCAAATGTCAGACGGCACGCTGAAAGTCTTCGCCTACCTCCTGATGCTGGAAGACCCGAATCCTCCACCGTTCATATGTATCGAAGAGCCAGAGAACGGCCTCTACCACAAATTGCTGGAGGTTCTGGCCACCGAATTCCGCGCTCACTCTACGGGGAGAAGAAACGCGCCCCAAATATTCGTTACAACACACCAGCCTTATTTCGTGGACGCGCTCCGGCCTGATGAGACATGGGTGTTGGAGAAGGAAGAAGACGGATTCTCAACCATCCGCAGGGCCAGTGATGACGAAATCGTCAAGGCTATGGTGGACGAGGGCCTGCCGCTGGGCGGCCTATGGTACAGCGATTATCTTGACCGGAGATAGATAGTGCACTTTGAAGTATTGGTCGAGGATAAATCAGGAAGCATTGCGCTTGAAAGGATTTTGCCCAAGATTCTCGGAGACGATGATGATGAATACTCGTGGAAAATAATACCCTACAAAGGGATTGGTCGCCTACCGAAAAACCTGCATGGAGTGACAGATCCGGAAAAACGGATACTCTTAGATCGGTTGCCTCAACTGATTCGGGGTTATGGCAAAAGTCTCCAACACTTCCCCGCCACCGTTGTGGTTGTGGTGGACTTGGACGAAAGGGATTGCATGGAGTTCAAGCGTGAATTGCTGGCAGTCCTTGAAGTTTGCGACCCACGACCCAATACGCTGTTCAGGATAGCCATAGAGGAAGGCGAAGCCTGGCTCCTTGGAGACCGCGACGCCGTCAAGACAGCCTACTCCAACGCGAAAGACGCGGTTCTTAATAGCTATGCGCAGGACAGCATATGCGGCACATGGGAAACCCTTGCGGACGCGGTTCATGCGGGCGGATCCGCAAGTCTAAAGAAAGCGGGGTATCCTGACATCGGGATAGTGAAATGCGATTGGGCTGAGGCAATAACTACGCACATGGATGTGGACAGCAACGAGTCGAAGAGTTTTCAGGTATTTCGGGACGGCATAAGAAATCTGGCGGGCATAGGTGTGTGATGAAAATAGCCAGTATCGAGACTTTTCAACTCAGTTCACCTCTGGAGCGGCCCTTTGGCTGGTCGCAGGGTTGGATAGGACACCGGAGTGTCGGGCTTGTCAAAGTAACCACCGACGATGGCATTGTCGGATGGGGCGAGGGATGCGGAGGCGCGGCGGCCGCGGTCGTTGAGAATGATTTCGCTCCTATGCTCATCGGCCAGGACCCCACTAATCGCATAGGATTGTGGCAGAAAATGTTCGCCATGCAGTACAACGCCAATGTCGCGGTTGGGCTGGGCGGGTCGGCCATCAGCGCGGTGGATACGGCGCTTTGGGACATCACGGGTAAGGCATTCAACCAGCCGGTGTACCAGCTTCTCGGAGGCAGGTCGCGGGATAAGGTCGCGGTCTATGCGACCGGTCTGTACTACACTGAAGGTGAGTTTCCGAACCGTCTGCTAGATGAGGCGCGTGGATACGTCGAGGCTGGGTTCAAGGGTATGAAGACCAAGGTTGGAGGTCTCCCGATGGACGAAGATGTCAGGCGAGTAACCGCTCTGAGAGAAGCGATAGGCCCGGATATAAAGCTGATGGTGGACGCGAACCAGGCATACAATGTCGCCAGCGCGATTCGGATAGGGAGGCGTTTGGCCGAACTCGACATACTGTGGTTTGAGGAGCCTGTGAACGCCCAGGACATTGACGGATATCTTCAAGTAAAGTCCGCGCTGCCAATGTCAGTCGCCGGAGGCGAGAATCTACGAACCCGTTATGAGTTCTCTCAGTTCCTGTCCCGCCGCGCATATGACATAGCCCAGCCCGACGTGATAAATGTGGGCGGAATCACTGAGATGCGAAACGTGGCTATGACCGCGAACACGCACGGCATTCAGGTCAATCCGCACGTATGGGGATCTCCGGTCATGATCGCGGCAAGCCTGCACGTCGCATCTACCATACCGTCCTGTCCGCCTTCAGGATATCCCGAACCTTATAGGAGCCGGTGATGGAGTTCGACCGGACGCCGTCTCTGATTCGTGAGGGGCTTATGGAAGCTCCATTCGATCAGGAAGACGGCTTTCTTTCGGTTCCTGAGGGGCCGGGATTGGGGATAGAAATAGACGAAAATGCGGTACGCAGACTGTCCGTTTAGATCGGAACCGAGCGAGAGCGCCAAGTGATTTCAGCGCTAAACTTGTTAACTGCGACTCTCGATGCTATACTTTGTGCGCTTTGAAAATAGGGGAGAGGAGGATTTCGTGGAAGGTAGAGATTTCCCCAGTTGTATGAGTTGTTCGGCGGGCAACCTGTTGCCGTTGTCCGATTTTGGAAGCCAGGGTGCTCCTATTCACTATAAGGCTTGGGTATGCAGCAATCCTGATTGCGGATTCAACATCAAGATTCGCAACGGGGACGTGTATCTGAACGAGCCTATCGCAAGTGGAGCTACATACTCGCCGCGTTTTCGATAGCTGATTCAGACGCCCTGAGACAAAAAACAGCCCTCAATGTCGCGGGCTGTTTTTTGTGACTTGGAATGGGTTTCGTTAAACGAAGTAAGTGGCTATTACGAAGCCGGCGACGTTGCCTTAGTCTCTTGAAAAATGTACTGAACCCCATGTGTCTGGGAAGTCATCAAATGATATAATCGCTTAGAGTAGGCTTATTATCTGTACACTGTGGGAAGTCCTGCCGGATGTATTACTATCCGCAAAGAACATACTCCAATCCGACGCCGCGCCGACCGCGCAGGATGTTCTTTGTCGGCATATTCATGACACTCATGGGCATTATGGTTCTGATCGGAGTCTGCATATACACGTTGTTCGGGCTATACAACACATCGAATCTGGAGGAATTGAATACCTCGATTCAGGGCCCGGTCGCGCTGCCAGAACTGCCCGTCTCCCAAATGCGGGTACAAGTCTCGCTTTTACCAGACGGTTCATTGAAACCCATAGAGGTCATCAAAAACGTTCAGCCTGTGGTCAAAGACGAATCCACAATAGAGTTTTTCTCTGTAACCAGACCGGCGGCGCCCGATTCCGGCATCACCTTCCCGTCCGAAGAGACGGCCATCTCGGGGCAATCAACGAAGACGGCGAGTGCGGCCGTTCCGGCGCCAGCGCCTATTATTGAAGAAGCGGCCGTCTCCGAACAGTCGGAAGACTCCACTGACGTTGACGCCGGCGAACTGGTCTCTGTGTACAATACCACCTACCCGGGACACAAGATCCATCCCAAGTACTGGGACAGTCCTTTGACGGCGGGCTCCGATGAGTACACATACGGCGTCATCTGGCGAGAAGACGGATTCTTGGAAGTATCGTCCGCGAACGGTCTGCCGAAAGGAACGTTGTCCGATGCCAATCACATCCGCATTCCAAGCATAGGGGTTGATTCGGAAGTAACCAATCTGGCTATATTGGACCTCGGCGACAGCAGGCAGTACGAGACTCCCGCCCATGTGGTTGGCAGAATACCTGAGACCTCGAACCCTGGCGAAACGGGCAATACGTGGCTGTTCGGCCACCTCGAAAGCCCTATCCGAGGCGAGGGCAGCGTATTCAGAAGGCTGCCGGAGATTCCGGAGATTCTGAAAAACGGAGATCCGGTATATGTCGCCCTTCTGAACAAGGATGGGGAGGAGTTCATGTACCAGATCACCAGCACATCTGTCGTGCATAGAGACGACCTGTCATTGTACGATACGGATGACGCAACGATTACGCTGGTATCCTGCGTACCCAGGCTAGTTTACGACCGACGCATAGTAGTCACGGGCAAACTGGTTGGTATAAGAAAGCCGGCCTAGACTATTCCTGGACCCCCCACCGAAAGCACGTCGCGCATCACGTCTATGAAGCGCTGTGTCGGTTTAGAAAGCCTTTTGCCTTTAAGGGTTATGATGCCGCCCTGTTCAACCGGCAATATATGCGCCAGGCTGACAACCCCAAGAATGTCGTTGTCTTCCGGATCTATAGCGAGCCTGGGTCCTACGGATACTCCCATCCCCAGAGCGACGTACCGCTTTATCATGTCCATGCTATCCAGATCAACGACTATCTCATAATTGACCCCGCGCCTCCTGAGTTCGGACTCCAGCAGATCACGGGTATGGGTTCCCTTGTTCATGAGTATAAGTGGATAGCGGGCAATCTGTTCCAGGGACTCGACGGGTTTGCTGGCTAGGGGATGATCAATCGGAGTGATGAGCACTCGTTCATATACGAACAACCCTTCGAAGGCGAATGCATCGTCGCGATCATAGTGCTGGATGATGCCGATGTCCGCTTCGCCTTCCGAGATCATCTGGCTTACCTGTATTCTGGTCGCCGACTTAATTGTCAGATGAATGTGAGGATGGCGGACCTGGAACACCCTCACGACCCGGAGCAGCGTGTGGGGAATTACGTCTGGTGTGGCGGCCAGAACAACTGGACCACGCTCTTCGGCCTCTGCGGTGGTGACTGCCAGCGCGTCAATGCCCTCGACCAGTGGGGAGGCCAATTCGGACAGTCGTCTGCCCGCCAGGGTAAGTTGAATGGGACGCTTTACGCGGTCGAAGAGGATTGTGTTGAGTTCTCTCTCCAGCTTCTTGATGTGCGTCGTGACCGTCGGCTGACCTATACCAAGTCGCTCGGCTGCGCGCGAAATGCTCCTGAGGCGAGCGGCCATGCAGAAGCTCCTAAGTTCTCTTATCTCCAATTTACGACCCTGTTATCAATAATAATGATGTAGCATATCATTGAATATCACTTTTCAAGATGCAATGTTGTTGGGATAATTGTATATGTAGATCACAATTTAGTCTATTCCGATCCCGTCGGGACGGAAAAATCAAAAGGAGACGCACCATGATTAACAGAGTCAAAAGAATACTTGGCAGACCGCGTCTTTCGACCGCGACCAGTATCGAGAGCTACTTCGGAACTGTCAACAGGCCGGGGGACTACGGCGGCCCCACTTTCGAGGAGGCTCAGAAGGACTTCCGCGAGATTCATAGCAGGTTCTCCGCTTTTCGCAGCTAATTGAAACGACCGTCTCGGTCGTACAACCCACTGAAGGGGACGCGGAAGCTCACTCCTCTCTCCGCATCCCGGAGCTTGCGAATGCTTCCAGTATGCAAGAGCGCCGCGTCCCTCCTCCCCTTTACAGAGCGCCGGATACGCCAAAAGCGACCCCGGCGCTTTAATATTTCCGTCCATATATCATTTCCGTATATATATAATGTACATATGAGAATCGTACTACTTGGATTCCTCGTCGCCATGCTGTGCGTAGGGTGCATAGATGCCGACGAGGTTCTTGAGGCTTTCCCGACTCCCGGCCGGAGCGAAGTGTCTTCCCCAGGTGGGTCCCTACCCACTGTGACGCCGCTTTCTGTATTCTATTTGCCTCCGACAATCACGCCAATGCCCAAATTCGGACTCGCGCCGACCGCCGCTCCTCTACCCACATTCACGCTCGCGCCAACTATCACGCCCATCCCAAAGTGGCAGGGATTCGGACAGGAAGAGCCGCTCAGAGAATTAGATACAGAGCGCGTGTACCCCGGACTGCCGTTCGACCGACCAGTTGCGCTCGTGTTCCCGGATGATGGTACGGACCGCGGCTTCGTCGTCAAGCAGGAGGGTCGGATTATCCTGCTGAACGACGACAGCGAAGTCAGTACGTTCCTGGACATCCGGGACAGGGTGAACGACCGTGGCGAGGAGGAAGGACTTCTCGGACTCGCGTTCGACCCGGATTTCGAGTCCAACCGCTTTTTCTACGTTTACTACTCCGCGGACGGTCCCAGGCGCTCTGTAATATCCAGGTTCAGCGAGAATCCGGGAGATATAACAGCGGATCCCAGCAGCGAAACGCTCGTCCTCGAGGTCGAACAGCCCTATGCCAATCACAACGGCGGCCAGATAGCATTCAGCCCGGACGGCTTCCTGTATGTGGGATTGGGCGACGGTGGCAGCGCTGGAGACCCGAAGCGCAACGGTCAGAACACGGGAACACTGCTGGGCACAATCCTGCGACTGGACGTTTCGACACTGGATTCCAGCGGAAGCTACTCAATTCCGCCCGATAATCCGTTTGTCGGCATCGAGGGCGCCCGACCGGAGATATGGTCCTACGGACTGCGCAACCCGTGGCGTTTCACGTTCGACAGTGAGACCGGCGACTTGTGGGCGGCGGATGTCGGCCAGAACGAATTGGAAGAGGTTGACCTAGTCCGTGCGGGATTGAACTACGGGTGGAACATTATGGAGGCGATGAGTGCTACACTCGCTCATGTGACGAGCGGGGACTTGAACTACCGATTGCCGTGTACGGGCGCGACGACGGCTGTTCGATAACCGGCGGATACGTCTATCGAGGCTCTCGGTTCCCAAGCCTGTACGGGGCTTACGTCTATGGAGACTTTTGCAGCGGCAAAATCTGGGCGCTCAGATACGACGGATCGAGAGTGACCGAGTCAATCCAACTTGCCGACACCAAGATCAGAATTTCTTCCTTTGCCGAGGACACGGACGGCGAACTGTACATACTCGATCTGGATGGTGAGATATACAGGTTCGCCGAGTGACATAAATGCATACTTGTCGGACTTATTCGCAGGCGCTGCCGTCCTTGTCACGGTCGCGTTGTATATTGGCGGCATACACTTCGGGATGTTCAACCTTAGTAATACCGTTCGGAAAGTCCTTACGAAGTTCAGTGCAGTTTTTGTACACCTTCACGTCGCTTGGGGTGTCCATAGTTGGGCTTGGCGCAGCCGTTGGAGTTGGAGTCTCTGGGCGAGTGATCGTTGGGCTTGGCGCAGCCGTTGGAGTTGGAGTCTCTGGGCGAGTGATCGTTGGGCTTGGCGCAGCCGTTGGAGTTGGAGTCTCTGGGCGAGTGATCGTTGGGCTTGGCGCAGCCGTTGGAGTTGGAGTCTCTGGGCGAGTGATCGTTGGGCTTGGCGCAGCCGCTGGAACTGGAGTCGCCGAGCGAGTGGTGGTTATCAGGGATGGAGATTTTCCGCAGTCACTCAGCATATCCGTCAGATCGGCGATCTCTTGCGCGGTGATGAAGTGAAGTTCGTACTGGCGCTTGATGTTGATCCACTGGGCGGCGTACTCGCAGCGTTCGGCGGGCGTGTCAATGAATTCGTCCTGGCGACCCCAGTGGCCGGGGGCCCTGTCGGATTTAGAGCGGTTCATGCTTGGGGTGGTGACGTTCAGATTGTCGAGGTCTGTGTAGAAGGCGTTGCGGCGGGATTCGTTCCAGTGGCAGCCGCCCGATATGTGAGCGTGTTTGACCGGGACGTGGTGGTCTATGTCTGCGTCGCTGAGGGTGGCGATGGGCAGTCCAGTCCAG
Source organism: Dehalococcoidia bacterium (assembly GCA_965261525.1). GTDB lineage: Bacteria > Chloroflexota > Dehalococcoidia > Lucifugimonadales > UBA1123 > VXRN01. The sequence continues at coordinate 3,926,980 of OZ253472.1, read as the reverse complement.
TACCCGATCAATTCCGGCCCCTCCTCATGGGCCGTGGCCTGACGCGCGGCGCTCCATTTGGAACTCGACGGCGCCCACTGATCGCGGTCGTAGTCGTCATTGCATCCGCTGTCCGAGACTCTGAGCGCCGGGATGAGTTCATGGGATGGTTGTGCGAGAGGCGTCGGAGGCGTTGTTGAGGTCTCTTTTGCTTCTGCGATTCTAGTCGGGGTGAACTCCAGAGTTGGCGGTACATCCTTAGCGGCGTTTCTAGTTGGGCTGGCGTCTTGAGATTGCTCTACAGTACCAGTCTGAGTTGAACTCGGTGTATCTGATTCACCAAATATTGTGTTCAGGACGCCTAAAATGAACAATGCGCCAATCGCCAGAACTGCGACCTGCCATTTAGTGTCCAGTCTTTTGAACCAACTCACCATACGTTTGCGCCTCCTATATCCACTATCCACTTGGTATTTGATTGTCTATTGCTGTCATTCGTTAATCCCCCTATTCCCATCTGTTCCGACGCAATGCGACACGAATTGGGGAGAAATGAAATTATGAAGCGTGCTGAAAATGACTGAGTTTACTTATATTCTATGGACTCATAGTCTAAGCATGGATAGCGTCTCTGTCAACTTAGATGGACGCACACACTTACCAGCGAGCATTTGGCCGACACATACGCTATATGCGGGAGCTAAGGCGTTTCACGCAGGAGGATTTGGCGCACCGCGCAAATATCCATGTAACGTATCTGTCCGGCATAGAGAGGGGGAGGCGAAACCCGGCACTCAAAAATATCCGCGCTATTGCACTTGCGTTGGGTGTTCGTGTGGGCTAATTGTTCGCGTTTGAGGAAGAGAATTTGCCAGACTAGAACAAGTTAGGAGCGTATGATGTGACCAAAGACCCGTTCGGGGAGCGTGAGCGTCGTATCGAGAGGCCACCGGCCTACTTAAACAGCGACCCCTTCGGGGAGGGTGGCAGAATGTATGGCAGGGTGCTTGACTCCCACTTTAGCAACTCAATGTTTGTCATCAGGATAGTATTGAAGGCGCTGACCCTGCCGTTTTGGCTTCCCTTCTGGCTTGGAAAGCGTTACCGCATACGCCAGGATATGGTCAGAATGGGAAGAAGTTGGCAAGAGTCTGGCCTATCCTACCGCGAGATGGCAGTCAGGTGGGCCGAGCAACTTCCACACGAATACCCTTTGGGTGAATACGACCCACGAGTGGGGAAACCCGAAACTCAGTTCAGAAAGCTCCTGGAGAAACACCACAGCCAGTAGTGGCTCGATGGGGATAAGTTCGCTAACTCATCGCCGGCTTTAACGCCCTTACCTCGTCGCCGACATTCACAGTTCCGCCGCTGATGACGGTGGCAAGCATTCCACGCTGCCCCTCCAACGCCACTCTGAGGCCGTCCCGTATCTCGTCCATGCGGGCGCAGGGGGCGCAGTGTCCGGTTATCTCAACCACCGCGTCACCGCCGAGCGATACGCGGTCGCCTTCCTTCAGCGAGTGTATCTCGATGCCGGTGGCTGTAATGTTCTCCCGGATGTCACCGCGCGACAGTCCGAACTTCGCAAGCGTCTCCACATCCGTCAGCAGCACCTGCCGCTTCGTCCTTACACCCTCCGACACCGCGTGCCTATCGCCCTCGATGCCATACTCTGCCTTCATCTGCGCCGACTCAACCGATTTCATCGGATCCCTATGCCCTACGCAGATCTGAATCGAAACCACCGAACCGCTCATCATGTCCCCCTTGGATTCTCTCACTCGCAATAATTCTTGAGAGGTAATGTAGTCTAGTGCGGCGTCGCGGTCAATCGGCGACGGGGTGAATTTCCGAACGGTCGGGAAAATAGATATAATGCAGCGCAGGGTGAAGTTTCAATTCTGCCCATCGAGGAGAATCCCGTGATAGAGCATCCAACCAAACACTCATACGCCGCGACAGAACATCCAACCGAACACCCGTACATAGTGACCAACGAGAAGCTGCGACACGGAGAGCCGATTATCAAGGGGACGGCGACATCGGTGCGCGCGATTGTGGAGTACTGGAGAGGAGGCTACCAGCCGGAACGGATAGTCCAGGCGTTGCCGCACGTGAGCCTGGCCGCCGTATTCGACGCGCTGAGCTACTACCAGGACCACATGAAGGAGATCAACAAGTACATCGAGATGAACCGCATACCGCCTGAAAAGGTTCATCCGCTGATACAGGAAATGCGAAAAAGGCGTGGCCGATGAGCAGGCTGTTCGGCTCGGTTTATATTGACGAGGACGTGGATGTTCTCGTCGGAGAGTTGCTGCGCGCCAAGGGATTCCATGCCGTCACTGTCCGCGACGCCGGTATGCTGCAAGAATCCGACGACTCGCAGTTGGAGTTCGCCGCCCGAAATCGAATGGCTATCCTAACCCATGACTATATAGACTACTTGAATCTGCACACGCGCTATCTGGATATGGGCATTTCTCACTCAGGTATCATATTGGCTAACAAGTTCCCCGCATCCCCGTATCGGACAGCGAATGAGGTGGCTGAGATATTGAATCACTTCGCGGCGGACGAGTTAGAAAACCAACTGTTCTATGCGTGAGCATATCATCAAGTACAAACTCCAGGAGGAAGAAATTGGCAAGCAGTGTAACATTGGGCAGCGGGCAGTTCGCGTATGAAGTTGTGGTCAACTGGGAGAAGTTGCCGGACGGGATCGGCGGGCGGGAGACGGCGGGCGTCATTACGGACGCCGACGACAACGTTTACGTATTCAGCCGAGGCGATCACCCCATGGTCGTATTCGACAAGGACGGCAACTTCATCAAGACCTGGGGCGAGGGTGTATTCACCCGCGCGCATGGCGTCAGCGTCGGCCCGGACAACACACTCTACTGCACGGACGACGGCGACCACACCGTCCGCCAGTGTACGCTGGACGGCGAGGTGCTGATGACCATCGGCGTCCCGAACCAGCCTGCCGAGGCGCACAGCGGCAAGCCGTTCAACCGGTGTACACACGTCGCAACCGACCCCGCCAACGGCGACCTGTTCATTTCGGACGGCTACGGCAACGGCAGCGTCCACAAGTTCAGCGCGAACGGAGAGCATATCAAGTCCTGGGGCAGCCCGGGAACCGACCCTGGACAGTTCAACATCGTCCACAACATAGCTACCGACCGCGACGGCTACGTGTACGTCTGCGACCGTGAGAACCACCGTATCCAGGTCTTCGACCGCGACGGAAAGCTCGAAGATGTGTGGCACAATCTTCACCGGCCCTGCGCCATATACATCAGCGACGACCAGCGCGTTTACGTCGGCGAACTCGGATTTGGAATGTCGGTCAACCGCGACACGCCGAACATCGGCCCTCGCGTCGCCATTATGACGACTGCAGGCAAAGTGCTGGAGCGACTTGGAAACGGTTTCGGACTTGACGCCGGACAGTTCATCGCTCCGCACGGCATCTGCCTCGACTCCGAAGAAAGCATCTACGTGGCAGAAGTCGCCCACACCAACATCAGCCACACCGAGACGCCGCCGCCCAACGTCCGCGCCTTCCAGAAACTGGCGAGAGTTGCCTAATCTCGAAAGACATGGTTAAAGGTCAAGGTAGATTGCCAACGTAGGATAATACTATCTGGACACGCACCAAAAGAAGTATAAGGAACAGGGTACTCCTATTTAAGGTAGCCCTGTTCTTTTTGAGGTGGAAAAGAGCTCTCAAAATGGCGCTCGGATATGGGCGTCTATTGATTAGATGGGTCATATTCTCTAACGAGCATACGAATTATACATACCACCTCACCGACCTCAACGTCCGCTATTTAGCCCATTTCATAAGTGTAGCTCTCGATATTGACCACCGAAAAGTGTTTGGATATCTGGATGAGGTTCTGAGAGATACTGCGCTGAGTGAGCGCATATCCGATAGAGTCGTAACCAGCAATCACAGATTCGAGGCTGACTCAGAAGCGCGTTATGGTCGTCGTATTGGCTGGTACGCAATTCTTAGGATTCTGAAACCGAGAGTGATAATCGAATCTGGAACTGATAAGGGGTTAGGAAGTTGTGTTCTGGCAGCGGCATTGCTTCGTAATGAGCAGGAAGGATTTCCCGGAAGACTTTATACAATAGATATTGATCCCAATGCAGGTTGGCTCATTACCCATCCATACAATCAGGTGGTGGAATTGATTTTCAATGACTCCCACACCGCTCTAAACGAGTTCAGTCTGCCAATAGACATATTCATCCATGACAGCAACCACAACGACAGCCATGAAGCGCAGGAATACGTCCTCATCAGGGACAAACTCGCCAACAGCGCAGTTGTCATATCCGACAATGCCCATACGGGAAGGGCGCTGATGAACTTTGCAGAGAGCGAAGCCTTTGAATTCCACTTCTGGAACGAGCGCCCCAAACGACATTTCTATCCGGGAGGAGGAATTGGTTTGGCAGTTCCACGCAAGCGGATAGTTCAGTAATTAACCTCTCGATTGCCGACGCATATGATATATGCTACCCTCAGCCCATGAACGCGAAGGAGGCTATTCAATGACCACTGCACACAAGCACGCGTCGGCCGCGGGCATGACCAAGGCGGCTAAGAGGTTCGTAGAGAGCCTCAGCGGCGACCAGCGCGACAAGACCATCTACGAGTATATGGACGGCGAGCGAATCTTCTGGTATTACCCGCCCGTCAACAGGCACGGACTCCCGCTCAGGGACATGGATGACGATCAGAGGCAGCTCGCCTACTCTCTTATGGAGACCGGGTTGACCGACAGGTCGTTCGACCAGGCCAAGCTGATTATCGAGCACGAATCCGTACTCGGCCCGTTGGAGAAGGAGGCCGGAGTAAGGAGTTTCGTCCGCGACCCTGACCTGTATTACTGGACAGTATTCGGAGACCCGGGCAGCGACAAGGAGCCGTGGGGTTGGCGAGTCGAGGGACACCATGTCTCCCTGAACTTCAGCCTGTGGGGCGACAAGTTCATCTCCATGACGCCTTTCTTCTTTGGCTCCAATCCCGCCGAGGTTCGCAAGGGGCCGAAAAAGGGTCTGCGAATTCTTGACCAGCGTGAGGACCTAGGCTTCGAGCTAATGAACAGCCTCGACCAGGGACAGGCAAGCAAGGCGACAATCTACGGTGAAGCGCCATACGACATCATCACATACAACTCCTCGCGCGTCTCACTTCCACCGGAAGAGGGGCTGCCCGCGTCCAAGATGAACGACACGCAGAAGGACATCCTCCGAAACCTGGTGAATGTCTATGTCAACCAGGTGCGTACCGACATGGCGCAGGAGAAGCTCCAGAGGCTTGAGGAAGAGGGCTTCGACGGCCTGCACTGGGCCTGGGGCGGATCGGTCGAGGAAAGCAAGGAGCACTACTACCGAATCCACGGCGGCAACTTTGTCGTCGAGTTCGACAACCGGCAGAACGGCGCCAACCACATTCACTCGGTCTGGCGCGACGTCGAGAACGACTTCGCCAACGACGTGCTGCGCGAGCATCTTCTCCTATATCACGTCCTGTAAGAATCGCTGACCCATAGGTCAGTGGGCTGTTAGTCAAAGGGCCGCTGGAAGTTCCGGCGGCCTCTTAGTTTCTGTCGCTACGGTCGTTCCCATTTGCTGGGAATTAACTTTGGCGAACTGCTGTCTGGGGCATTTCGTCCCATGTGCGACTGTCGAGAGTGCGCCCGGCGCGTTTCTTGAACACGCCTCCCCACTGCTTGAAGAAGAAGGGAACTTCGTTTCTGACGCAGTTGTCGCGTATATCTCTCACCCACTCCGGGGACATGGGTCTGGCGCCCGGACCTGATTCACCACCGGTGATTACCCAGTCAATGCCGTTCAAGTCCAGACTGGGCAACGGTCCCAGCAGGGGTTCTAGAGAGAGGAATTTGGTCTGAGCGTCTGTATTCTTCAGAATGTCTAGGCGATTCATCCATTTCTCCGACTCTACGCTCACTCCCATCCAGATGTTTGGCGTCCAGTTCACTTTGTCATTGAGTTGACTCACTCGGCTGGGACGCTTGGTTAGAATCTGGAATGTGTGCTGAGAGGCTTCGTTCATAACGTCGAAGGCTGACTGTATAAACTCCGTAGGGACAGATTCGTGGAATAGGTCGCTCATGGAGTTTACGAACACCACGCGCGGCTTCTTCCATTTCAGCGGTTCATCGAGGACAGATTCGTGGAGAGTAACGCTGAATCCGTTGCGATACTTTTCCATGCCCATCGCCTTGAGTCTCTTCGACATACGTTCCGCATAGCAGAACTTGCACCCGTAGCTAATCTTGGTGCAGCCGGTGACGGGGTTCCAAGTGGTTTCAGTCCATTCGATTTTGGATGACGTTGACATAGAGTTTGGTCACCTGAACTCAGAACAATGATGTTTGAATCGCTTCCGGAGGTGGTGGAGGTGATGGTTCAACGAACATGATGGATGTCCCGTTCGGGTAATTTCCTTTTCTTCTTTTTCGTGCGCTGTCCTTGATTGCAAGCATCTCCTGCCTTTCCATGGCTGATAAGACATTTCTGAGATGGCCTGTGTGGAATGCGGTTTTGTCAGAGCGTGTAAATTTTCTTACCGACTCAATTGGCACATACTGATCTAGGCCGAATTCTCGACGGAGATCATCCTCAAGGGGACTGAAGTCAACTATCTCGGGTCCAAGAGTGAACTGGCGATCCATTCCTCCTTTGAATCGGAAGTCGCCGAACGGTGCAGCCTTCCACATTGCTTGCTTCATTTTGTCGCAGCCTTGATCGTTCTGAGTGGCAAAGAAGAGGGTGTAAACGTGTCTATTTCCTTCATACATCTCAAACGTCAATACGTGTGTTGCCCCCGATTGCTTAAGTTGACGCACATACGTCTCGTGTAAGAACCTCCTTCGAGACTGCGGATCTTCAATTTTTTCGACTTGTCTCCAATCAGCACATCCGAACAAGTTGTCAAGATGATCAGCGAGTTCAGAGGGAAACCTGTTGATCCAATCGTACATGAAAGAAATGTAGACTTCGGTGCTGGGATATCCCATAAGAGTCTTTACCTGATTCATTGAGACACCCGATACTCCAAATGGATCAATCATCACGAATGTAGGGACACTATTTGAGTCCAGGAAGTTGGTAAGTTTGGGAAATGCACCTTCAAAGCTGTCATTTAGTGACGTAACTCGACACATAGAAGGAACATTTGCTCTCTCTCGGTCAATCACATTTTTGAGATGAGTTGCCCGTCTGGCATCTTTCTCAATGGAAACATAGTCCATTTCACCTGTCATCATATCTTGGCGGGCGTGTTCAGAAAGCGATCTCATAGCAATGACTGGTGAGCCCGGCTCTCCCCTCTCATATTCCCCTGGTCCGGCAAACGCATCAACGAAAAGCGCTCTCTCATATTGGCTCAGGATAATTGGAAGCCATGCGTTCATGTAGCTTTCCAGAACCATATGCTTTCCGCGAGTATGAGCATCAAGGGGCCATACAGTTGTCTGAGGAGGCAAAGTTATCTCCTTTTCAGATCGGTCAGGTCATCTATGTGTGAGATTATTGCACAAATGTTCTTCATTGTCAAAAACAGTGGAATGAAGTGGGTTTGAAAAGCTAAACGCTGTCGAGCGCCTGTTCCAGGTCGGCGATTATGTCTTTCGGGGACTCGAGGCCGCAAGACATTCGGATCAGGCCGTCGGAGATGCCCGACTGGCTGCGCTCGTCCTCGGACAGGGAGCGATGGGAGGTCTTGGCGGGGTGGGATATGGTTGTGCGGGATTCGCCGAGGCTGGGAGCGAATTTTATCATGTCCAGGGCGCGCACGAATTTCGACGCTGCCGCGCCACCACCTTCCAGCTCGTAGGAGACCATGCCTCCGAAACCGCCGTCCAGTGTAGATTTGGCCAGGTCGTGCTGTGGGTGTCCGGGAAGCCCAGGGTAATGAACTGCGCTGATCCTTGGATGGTCTGAGAGGAAGGCGGCGGCGCGTAGCGCATTGTCGCAGGCGCGCTCGACTCTGAGCGGCATGGTTCGGATGCCGCGCGCTATGAGCCAAGCGGCGAACGGGTCCGGCGTACTGCCCCAGACGCGATTGGACTGCCGTATCCGCATAGCAATGTCCGCTCGCGCGGCGGCTACTCCACCCGTCACGTCCGAATGACCGCCCAGGGCCTTGGTCGCGCTGTGAATGACCACGTCCGCTCCCAATTCCAGCGGCCTCAACAGGACGGGCGTCGCGAGGGTGTTGTCAACTACAAGCGTTGTTCCCCGTTCATGCGCGAGCCCAGATATCGCCTCTATGTCAGGCAGGCTGAGGAGCGGGTTGGCGATGGACTCGATGAGCATGGTTTTGGGGCCGCTCGTGAGCGACCGCTCCACCGCGTCCAGATCGGTTGCGTCAACGAACTCCGTTCGGACGCCCAGCCTCGTGAGATGTTGACGCAGGAGAAGGTTTGTCCCGCCGTAGAGCGCGTCCGCGGCGAGTACAGTGTCTCCCGACTCCACGAGAGCGAGGAGAGTGATTCCCACCGCTGCCATGCCGGAGGAAAATGCGACCGCATCATCGGCGTCTTCGAGGTCGGCGACAACGCGTTCCAGGATAGAGACGTTCGGGTTGGCGTCGCGGGAGTAGATGAAGCCGTCCTGACGACCTTCGTATATGTCGTCCACCTGCTCGAGGCTTTCAATCTCGAACACGGAGTTCTGATATATCGGCGCGGTGAGCGGCCTTGTGGCGGATGGCATATCCGAGCCTGCCGCGGCGCAAATCGAGTCTATGGAGCGTGAACCACGCATGGGGAATTCCTTGCTATGAGTGTCGCAACTTTCGCGCTAAACGTCTTCGAGAATTATGTCGCCGCTCTTGCCGCCCGTCTTTCGAGCCAGTCGGACCGCCTCGATACGCATCGCGCGGTCAACCGCCTTGCACATATCATAGATGGTGAGCGCGGCTATGCTGACTGCTGTCAGCGCCTCCATCTCGACGCCGGTCTTGCCTGTGGTACGCGCGGTGGCGGTGATATTGACCGCGCTGGCGTCGGAATCGAGGTCGAATTCTACGGCGACCTTGTTTAGCGGTAAAGGATGGCACAGTGGGATAAGCTGGGAGGTGTTCTTAGCGCCCATGATGCCCGCGACCCGCGCGACGCCAAGCACGTCGCCCTTGTCGAATGCGTTGTCGCGTATCAGGGCGAGGGTTTCGGGCTGCATGACCACGCGACCCCTCGCAATGGCCTCACGCTGCGTGTCCGGCTTGTCGCCAACGTCCACCATCTGCGCCTTGCCGCTCCGGTCAACGTGGGTAAGTTGGGATTGTCTAGCGCCGGTCAAGGGTCTCACCTTGCTTGTCAGGGCCTTTTCAAAGTTGGCGGTGACCAGATACTGTCGGACGCCGAGTGATCTGGCTAGGTTCTGTTGACATTCGGAATCTCATCCTGTCATTCAGTCCATGATCGGATTTTCAGTATTCCAAACAAGCGTGAATGCGACTTAAGTAGCCACAGTCCACCCCGCTGGATTGCCAAGCGGCGAGCCCTTCGGGGGAATGACGATAAATGTCAACACAGCCTAGTCGTTCCAACATTTTTGGATTGACGGTTTATATACCCTCACCCTAACCCTCTCCCAAAAGGAGAGGGGATAATTCGGAATCTGGATATCCATCACAACTAAGTTGTCGGACTACTAGTCGTTCCAACATTTTTGGATTGACGGTTTATATACCCTCACCCTAACCCTCTCCCAAGGGGAGAGGGGATCATTCGGAATCTGGATATCCATCACAACTAAGTTGTCGGACTACTAGTCGTTCCAACATTTTTGGATTGACGGTTTATATACCCTCACCCTAACCCTCTCCCAAAAGGAGAGGGGATCATTCGGAATCTGGATATTCATCACAACTAAGTTGTCGGACTACTAGTGTTCCAACATTTTTGGATTGACGGTTTATATACCCTCACCCTAACCCTCTCCCAAAGGGAGAGGGGATAATTCGGAATCTGGATATCCATCACAACTAAGTTGTCGGACTACTAGTCATATATCTTGATTTATAAAACAACAGGTGAGTAACAAGTGAGTGACAGGCGGGTTAAGAGATGACCGACAGGTGGCTAACAGGTAATTAGAACGCCTGCGTTGACCTGAGTTTCACCTGTGTTAGCTAAGGAGGAACTTTTCCATGGGCCTATGGATTTTGGTTACATAACTTTGTATTTATAGTTTTCAGGCTTTGGTCGCTGGCTGTTAGTTTATATGTTCATATTATAGCGCAGAGGGGATGTGAATGTGTAGTTCTTTTGGAGACCGAGGGCGACTCTGAAAAGGCGCTGCTTGCTTATAGGCATATTCAGATAAGCGCGTGCGCGTTGGGCGATTCATATCCTTCGTCAACGGCCAGGTCGTCGGCGTTGGAGGCGGCGACGGCGAGCGTGTCCGCCCTCTCGTTGCCTTCGTTGCCCGCGTGTCCCTTGACCCAGCGGAATTTGGCGTCGTGGGTGTAGAGCAGCGTGAGAAGTCGCGCCCAGAGGTCGGGGTTGAGGGCCTTCTCCTTCTTGTTTCTACGCCAATCGTTCGCTTTCCAGCGAACTGCCCAACCTTTATTCACGGTGTCAACTATGTATCTTGAGTCGCTGTAAATGGTCACTTCGCAGGGGTCTTTGAGAGTCTCAAGGCCGGAGATGACGGCGAGGAGTTCCATGCGGTTGTTGGTTGTTCTGCGAAAGCCGCCGCTTAGTTCCTTAGAATTGCCGCCGTATCTGAGCACGGCGCCGTAGCCGCCGGGACCGGGATTGCCCGAGCACGCGCCGTCCGTATAGATGGTTACTTTCTTCAAACCGTCTCTCCAATCACGGATAACCTATTCCTAATATCCTTATTATCGTACCAGTCTGCAACTGGTATCGAAGCCCGGTGCTTGCGATGTTTTCGAAGTGTGCACATTCACAATGCTACTTATTTTATGTGGACTTATTGTCATCATGCACACAGACTATGTGCCTATGAACAAACACTACCTCGCCACTCTTGGCAAAAATGTTCGCGCCATTAGGTTAGCAAGAGGGTTTTCCCAAGAACAACTGGCAGAACGCTCTGGACTGCACAGGACGTATATTGGCGGTATTGAGAGGGGTGAAAGAAACGTCAGCCTCCTTAACTTAGTACGCTTGGCGCAGGCCCTTGAAATAGATATTGGTAAGTTGTTACATGGTATTAGATAATTTGCCAGAATCACCTTACGATGGTCTTACTGTAGATAGATGGAAAGAAAAGACACACGAACTTGTCGTTGAACACCCCTTGGAAAGTGCCGAGTTAGTTGAAATCGTAATTAATTCTTGGTCTGGCATTCTCGATACTCGTATTGGAGCGGGAAGACATCAGATTGGTGTTGATGTCTTCCCGAATCCTCAGATAATGGCATTCTTGCTCCACGAATTGATTCCATTGGAACTTGGTCTACTTCATCCTGGGATATGGCGTAGAGACAACTCTCCCACTGAGAAGGACGTCGTGCATATACCAGATGACAGTTACTCGTTTGAGATCAAGGCTTCTTCCAGCCCGAACAGTATCTATGCCAATCGAAGTTATGCTCAACCCTCCCCCACTTCCAAAAAACACAAGGCTGGATACTATCTTGCTATAAATTTTGAAAAGTTCACTCAGAACATGAACAGCCCGAAGATTACAAGGATACGAATGGGTTGGCTGGACCATACTGACTGGATTGGACAGAGGGCCCCTACCGGCCAACAAGCCAGACTGAATATAGACGCTAGAGGCAAAAAGCTCCTTGATCTATACCCAGTGTCAGAATAGTATCCCTTGATCCTTCTTCTGATCTAAATCTCTGGCGACCTGTTCCAAACGTTCGACTGCGATAGCAATATACTCTGACTTTATTTCAAAGCCGATGGCGTTGCGACGGTTTCTCATAGCTACTTCGGCAGTGGTCCCAGATCCCATAAATGGGTCGAAGATCAAGTCGCCTTCATTGGAACACGCCTTTACTATTCTGTCTATCACAGACACTGGAAACTGAGCAGGATGTTTAGTTCTCTCTGGCGAAGCTCGCTGACCAGTTAGACCCTTTCCAGTAGTTACTTTTGGAAATTGCCAAGTATCCGTCGGATTCTTGCCTAGAGGATTTACGCGCAGTTTTCCATTTTTTCTCTGATTGGGGTATTTGACATTAGGGTCTCGGACAGCATCTAAGTTGAATGTGTAATGATCTGCAGACTTTACAAACCAGAGAAACTTTTCGTTTCTTGGTGAGAATATTTGTTTCGTAGCTACTCCGGCCCCATAATTCCAGACTATCTCTTGTAGCAAGTAAAAATCTGTTTTACCCCACAATAGGTACGGAATTGGAACTGCTCTCCCACTGCCTCGTACCTCAGTGTATCCTAGATTGAGCCAGAGTGCCCCAAAGGGCTTGCACAAGCCGTACACTAGGTTAATCCATTTCTTACTCCATTCGAGATAATTCTCTAGTGGCATTTTTGTTTCATATTCTTTACCGATGTTGTATGGGGGACTGGTCACACACAGATCTATTATGTTCCTGGGCAGCTTCTCCATAGCATCAAGTGAGTCGCATTCAAATAGTATTACCCCATGCGAATCAAATGCAGGTTTGCCAAGTATGGAGCAGATCTGGTCAAATGCCGAAGTTTTGTGTGAAATAGTCAATCGAAGGCCTCCAAAATGATACTCATTGTAGTCACATTGGATGCCGGTATCAACCCCTATTCCCTATGAAAGAATTCATAAATAAGCAGGTGAAGCGAGTTGTCTGAACAGATTGTATTCAATCCACTCTCCATTGACCTGCTACCCATTGGCACATAGAATCCGATAATCAAGATTCACCGAGTGACATATGGAGAACACGAGATGCCGGTAGATTACGAGAAGCGAGACAAAGTCGCGTACATAACGATAAATAATCCGCAGAAGGCGAACATTCTGGACAGGCAGATTTCTTTTGAGATAGCCGAGATATGGAAAGAGGTTTGGGATGACCGAGATATTCGTGTCGCCATCCTGACGGGCGTTGGCGACCGCCACTTCTGCGCCGGGCACAACCTGGCGAGCCGACCGGACATAACACCGGAAGAACGAGAACGTCTTCGCGCAGAGGGCGTTTTCTGGCCGCTGAGCGGAAACGTGAACGGCGCGAGAATAGGCGCGGACGGTCGGCTTGGCGACCACTACCCTCAGATCTACAAGCCGGTGATCGGAGCGATAAACGGCTGGGCCGCGGGCGCGGGTTTCTACCTGATGCTGACCTCGATGGATATACGTATCGCGTGCGCCGAGCACGCCCGGTTCAAGTTCGCGCTTCTGAGCCAGGGCTGGGTCGGTGGTGGCCCGGGCGCTACGTACCTGACGCGGCAGATTTCGCACGCGGACGCAATGCGTATCCTTCTGATGGACGAGCCTTTCGACGCTGCCGAGGCGCTGAGAATCAACCTTGTGAACGAGGTAGTTCCGCACGAACAGCTGATGTCTCGGGCGGAGGAACTTGCCGCGCATATCGTGGGCATGCCGCCGCTCGCGGTGAGGATGATGAAAGAGCTTGTTCTCAGGTTCCGCGATATTCCGGTGACCGAGGCGTGGCGGGTGCAGACACTTATGAACGCGCTTCTGACGCAGTTCAGCGCGGACGGCGACGAGGGACGGGCGGCCTTCCTGGAGAAGCGTCCGCCGGAGTTCACGGGTTCCATACGAATGAAAGGCGAGCCATACCCGGAGGCGACCCCGGAGGAGCGCGCTCGTCTGGACGAAATCAGGCGGGAACTGCTTGGCTAACAGCGCCTCCTATCGCATTCACAGACTACTCGGGAAGGCATATTCGCTATCCCGATGAACGTCAAAGCCATGTGGCCGCGAGAGCTATCCAGAGGTGATGGCGCGCTTGCGTGGAGCGAGAATGGCTCCGACGAGCAGCGCCTGAGCTTTCATCCAGGTTCTTTGCTGAAACAGAGTTGAGAAGGGATGAAGTAGGGGTATAATGGCGTTGGGCGGGGTGAGCATAGCCGGACCTTTCGTCGTGGTTTGGTCCGGTTAGCTTACCCCGCTTTCATATTCTATCCAGCTTTTGTACAAAGTCGAGCTAAGTCCTCCGTTATCTAGGCCGGTCTTGCTACTGGTACTGGTAACGGCCCGCATATGTGGTTTGGCCGTCGAGTGAAAACTGAGAGGAATAGTTTTCAAGCATTGACTCTTCGAGTTGCTCTGAGTGTGGTAGAGAATCAGGACGACTGTGGCGCGACAAAGCGGAGCGGGCGCCTAACCGGCGCCCGCTCCGACTTACTCTAGTGTTCCAACATTTTTGGATTGACGGTTTATATACCCTCACCCTAACCCTCTCCCAAGGGGAGAGGGGATAATTCGGAATCTGGATGTCCATCATAACTAAGTTGTCGGACTACTAGCGTTCCAACATTTTTGGATTGACGGTTTATATACCCTCACCCTAACCCTCTCCCAAGGGGAGAGGGGATAATTCGGAATCTGGATGTCCATCATAACTAAGTTGTCGGACTACTAGTGTTCCAACATTTTTGGATTGACGGTTTATATACCCTCACCCTAACCCTCTCCCAAGGGGAGAGGGGATAATTCGGAATCTGGATATCCATCACAACTAAGTTGTCGGACTACTAGTGTTCCAACATTTTTGGATTGACGGTTTATATACCCTCACCCTAACCCTCTCCCAAGGGGAGAGGGGATAATTCGGAATCTGGATATCCATCACAACTAAGTTGTCGGACTACTAGTTCAATGTATGTATTCGCTACGGACAGGAGCCATCACGGTCGGGCAGGCACTTGAAGTAGTACTGCTCAGGATGGGACGAAGCCGGGTTGTCCTTCGCGGCGCTGTTGATGTGGCGAGCCGCGGTGTTTCCGAGATTGTTGTTGACAATCCTCACGCCCTGAATTGCGGGTGTCTGACCGACGGTGCCGATTCCGTACACCTGGTCGAGCACGATCCTCCACAGCTCCTTGCCGGCTTCGGCGCGGGCCTTGTCGGGCAGAGATATTCCCTTGCGGTACAACTCGAAAACGCGCGCCAGTTGCGCGGGCGGCTCCTCGCCTGCTTCACCGTTGCTCTGGAACCATGCGCCGTACTTAGGTCCGAAGCATGAACTGCTGCCGCTTGGGAAGAATACGACGGGGTGGCCGTACATATCCTCGGCGCCCCAGGTGACTTCAACGTGGAACTGGTGCTCGTTGGCTGTCCTGCGCTGGGCGGCCAGGCTCCGCTCATACTGCCTGACGTCGACGTCTATGCCGATATCGCGCCAGTGTTCCTTGACCATTTCACCCAGTTCGGTGAAGTTCATGAACGACAGGTATGTCTGCATCTCAACGATCAGGCGGCCCTTGCCGTCAGTCCGCATCCGGAATCCTTCCGAGTCCTTCTCGGTCAGGCCCAGTCCGTCGAGCATCTGGTTGGCAAGCTCGGTATCGTGTGTGGACCACAGAGTGCGCCACTCCGACTCCGGGCCAGGGCTGTAGATTGAGCCCGCGCTTGGCGCGATGGAGCCGGGAACTCCGAGTCCGAGGAATAGTCCCTCGTTAATCTGGTCGCGATCTATACCTAACGACAGCGCTCGGCGGAAGTCGGCGTTGGTCAGCCACTTGGCAATCTCAGGGTCGGCGTCGTAGTTCAGGTTCGGGCACAGCATCGCATCGCCGCCGTGCCGTGTCGGGTCGAGACGCACCGTGTAGTTGCCTTTCTCCGCGTTCTCGAGCATCACTGGCAGCTTCTGAAGATCCATATGGCGGGCCTGCTGGTCGAACTCTCCCGAAATCGCCCGCAGGTTCAGCACTTCGAGGTCCTCACCGAAAGTCATCTGCACCTTGTCCATGTACGGAAGCTGGTTGCCCGCCTCGTCCATCCAGATGCTGTACGGGTTGCGCTTCATCACCCAGACGGGTTCGGTGATGGGCTTTTCGAGAATCCACGCGGTTAGCGCGGGGAGTTCGGTATTGTGGAACACGCTGTTCTTCTGTTTGAAGAAGTCAGCCCAGTTGTCAAAGCTTTCGGCTTCCGCCATTTGCATGACGCCGTCGAGTCCTCCCTGCGCGTAATCGGGATGGAATTGTTTCAGGTAGTGCGCCGGGGCGAAACCCCCGAGAGCACTCCGGCCCCACCTGGCATGGCCGCTGAGGGCCGAGGTGCTGGACAGGTAGGTGGGAAGCACATAGTAAGGCTCTTTGGTTATGACCTGTACCGTGGTCTCGTCCACCTTCTTGAAGACTGCCTGCTCGCCGCCGACGGTCAGTTCAGCCCTCTTGGCAGGGTTGAGATCTTCGTTGAGGTACATATCCTCATACCAGAAGATAAAGTCGTCGGCGGTGAAGGGCGCTCCGTCCGACCACTTATGTCCCTTTCGGAGGTGGATGGTCGAGGTCTTACCGTCATCGCTGACTTCCACGGCCTTGGCCATGTGCGGAACGATCTCGGTGCCTTCAGGATTCCAGAACAGGAGCCTGTCATGGTTGACCGCTCGGATCGCGTTGGCGGTATCGTTAGGTCCGATAAAGCCTCGTCTCCACACTCCGCCGTACTTGCCGATCTCGTGGGTGGGCCGTATCACCAGCGGCTCGGAGCCAACTCGCTCCTCGACGGGCGGAAGGTCGCCGGCCGCGACCATTGCGGCGAGTTCAGGCGCCTCGCTGTAGGTCGAAGGCACGACGTCCCTGAGCACCGTAACGCCCTCGATGTCGCCGATGAGAGGAGACCGCTTGGGCTCCATCTCCATCGTGGCCTCAACTTCCCTGACGACCTCGACTTCTTTGATGACTTCGACTTCTTTGATGACTTCCTTGACGACCTCGACTTCTTTGATGACTTCCTTCTCGACAACCACCGTTTCAGGCGCCGCGGCAGGCGTCGAGTCTGTACCGCAGGCAAGCGCCAACATCACGATTGCCAGCGGCGCCCATATTTGGAATATCAGTTTCTTTCGCATGTGATCCCCCTAGGCATCATTTCGATTCAACGGTCTGGATTACTCTAATCTACCACTACGAATACGGGAATGCTTTGTGGACGGATATTAGGTCCCGGTTCTGATTGTGTAAAGCGGCGCTACTGGCTATATGGGTCTGCCGCGTCTCGCAGTCCGTCCCCCAGGAAGTTGAAGGCGAGCACGACAATGATCACAGGAATCGCGGGAATCATCAACCATGAATATAACGCCACTGTCTGTATGTTTTGGGCCTGATTCAGCATAACTCCAAAGCTGATCGCAGGCGGGCGCAGTCCCAGCCCGAGGAAGCTGAGCGACGTTTCGCTGATTATCATTTCGGGTACCGCCAATGTGGTCGCGGCGATGATATGACTCAGGAAGGAAGGCACCATGTGCCTGAAGATAATGCGCGTCCGACTAGCGCCAGCCAGTTCCGCGGCCGTGACAAAATCCTCTTCTCTTAGAGCCAGGAAGCGTCCGCGCACCACTCGCGCCAACTCTGTCCATGCGAACAGAGAGATAATGACGGTAATGGCAAAATATATCTTCAGAATAGACCAGTCCCGCGGTAGGGAAGCCGCGAGACCCATCCAAAGGGGAATTGTCGGCACGGAGCGCACGATCTCGATTGCCCGTTGGATGACCGTGTCCATTAACCCGCCGTAATACCCGGAGATACCGCCCAGGGTTATACCCAGAACGAGGCTGAGCCCCACGCCGACCAGTCCGATAGACATAGAGACTCGCACGGCCAGAAGCAAACGCGAGTACACGTCTCTACCCTGATTATCGGTACCGAACAGGTTGACCGACTCGTAAGCGGTGTACTCCTGGGGAACGCCTATCAGGTGACGGTCGGTTGGAATTAAGCCGAGAATTTTGTACTCGAATCCACGAGCGAAGAATCGGAGAGGTATCTTCTCCTCTTCGTTCACGGTGTACACCCGCTTCATGCTTACAGGGTCGCGCTCTCCCTCCACAGGAAACACGTGCGGGCCGAACTTCCATCCGTCAAACCAGTGGACCGGCTGTGGGCTGATGTAAGAACGGTTTGCGTCCTGCAGCCTGGTCTCCGTGGTGGCCAGAAACTCCGCGAATATGGCTATGAAATAAAAGATGGCCAGAACGACCAGCGCAACCTGGGCGATCCTGTGCTTGCGAAAGCGCCACCACATAAGCTGCCACTGCGAAGCGGCATACACGCGCTGGTCGGCAACGTCTTCAAGGCGGGCGGCCAGGGTCTGATCTGCCATCGGCTACTGGCCCTCGAATTGGATGCGCGGGTCAACGATAATCAGAACAATGTCCGATATAAAGGTCCCGATCACGGTCAACATACCGATCAACAGTATGATGGTGCCAGCCAGGAACATATCCTGGGCGAGGAGCGCGCGGAGCAGAAGCGGACCCACAGTGGGCAGACTGAGCACCACCGAGACGATGATGCTCCCTGATACTATGTACGGGAATATGTACCCGATGGTGCTGGCGAACGGATTGAGAGCGACACGCACCGGATACTTCAGCACCAACTTCCATTCCTTCATGCCTTTGGCGCGCGCGGTCACGACGTAGGGTTTGTGCAATTCGTCAAGCAGGTTTGCCCGCATGATCCGAATGAGCTGAGCGGTGCCCGCGCTGCCCAGCACGATTCCAGGCAGCCACAGATGCTTCATCATGTCCCATAACCGGGCGAAACTCCAGGGGGAATCCACGTATTCGGAGGAGAAAAGCCCACCGATATTAGCGTTCAGGTACTTGAACCCCAGGTACATCAGCACCAGGGCAAGCAGGAAGTTCGGGATAGCCAAACCCAGAAAGCCGATGAATGTCATTGTGTAGTCTGCCAGGGAGTATTGTTTGACCGCAGAGTACACCCCTATTGGAAGGGCAACGACCCACACGAACAGCACCGCTATGCCGGCCACCGCGATCGTGGTCCACAGCCTGTCTCCGATAACATCCGTAACCGGAAGCCTGTACTCCATCGACAATCCGAAGTCGCCTTGCACCACGCGTATGAGCCACTTGGTGTACTGCATGTGCATCTGATCGTTCAGCCCGTACAAATCTCGCAGGGTCTCGGCCTCATCATCAGTGACTATCGTTCCTGAAGTTTGCTGCGCGGCGATGTAGGCCGTAACGTAGTCTCCAGGGGGCAACTGTATGATGATGAAGGCGATTAGAGATACAACCCAGAGGGTGCCAATTGCTACAAAGGAACGACGAACGATGTAGGCCAGCAATTAGGTTAATTCTCCTCTATACGGAAACGCGCCTATAACGTGTACATAACACATCTATATCAGCATCAGCTATATCAGCGATGTGAAGGGATACTATCACGTCGAATCGCATTGGTCAATTTGCATTTGAGCGGCAACCAGCTCAGTCGCATTATATAGAAGGGTAGTCTGTGGGCGTCATGTATGATTCACGCCGCTACGTTCACAGTGGAGGGGATGATGAATCCGAGAGCGACAGGCGTACTTACGGAATCATTCGTGAGTCCGGCTGCGGTGGCTGCGGGCAGCCGGACCGCCGCGGCGCTGGTATTCGCGGCGGTCCGGCATTGGGTCGAGCGACCCTGTCACTCGGGTTTACTCAGCTGAGAGGGGTATGTATTCACAATACAATCACCCTCACCCCAGCCCTCTCCCTTGAGGGAGAGGGGGTCTCTGCTAGGGAGAGGGGGTCTGTTGAGGGAGAGGGGGGCTGCTAGGGAGAGAGGGGCTGTTTGCATTCACCCTCACCCCAGCCCTCTCCCTTGAGGGAGAGGGGGTCTCTGCTAGGGAGAGGGGGGCTGCTAGGGAGAGAGGGGCTGTTTGCAATCACCCTCACCCCAGCCCTCTCCCTTGAGGGAGAGGGGGTCTCTGCTAGGGAGAGGGGGTCTGCTAAGGGAGAGGGGGTCTCTGCTAGGGAGAGGGGGGCTGCTAAGGGAGAGGGGGGCTGCTAGGGAGAGAGGGGCTGTTTGCATTCACCCTCACCCCAGCCCTCTCCCTTGAGGGAGAGGGGGTCTCTGCTAGGGAGAGGGGGTCTGTTGAGGGTTTACTCAGAGAGGGTCGCTAGGTGGAAGAGCGGCGCCGACTGGCGGTAGGTCACCCCCGTCAGGCCGGGCGCTGAGGCGTTGAGGTCGTCCTGGAACGCCCAGACTACCATGCCGTCGTGTTCGAGCAGGTACGCCTGGATGTCCTGAGACAATTCCAGGCGACGCTCCACGTCTATCTCGGCGCGGAGATATCCGAGCATAGCGTCGTATTCCTCGCCCGCTATGCCGGTGAGGTTGAATCCTCCATCCGAACCTGTGAACAGGGCCGCGTGGGTCGGAGCGGCGCGGTTGCTCCATTGTATGGATTGCAATGGCGCGGCCAGGAGTTCCTCTGAGTCCAGGTAGTAGCGGTCGGCGGGGATCTCCTACAGGGTGAGCGTGACGCCGACCTCCGCCAGTTGGGTCGCCAGCAATTTGGCGGCGGCGAGCGTTCCTGGCACGACCTCGTATGTCCGCATGGTCAACTCCGCGACCCCGGCGTCCTCGAAGAGGCGGCGAGCTTCCTCGATGTCGCGCTCGGTCTGCGGAAGCGAGTCGTTGTAGCCCGGCAGGTCCTTGCCCACCAGGTCGTTGCCTATCTCGCCCAGCCCGAACAGCGCGTCGTCCAGGAGTTCCTGGCGGTCTATCGCCAGCTTGAACGCGCGGACCACGTCCGGGTTGTCGAACGGGGCGAGGGCGGTGTTCATCACGAATGAGCGCGCGGAGACCTTCCCGTCGTGGTCGGGCTGCAAGAGGATGTCCTCGTTGTCCGCCTCGGCGCGGGCGTCGGCGGGCGTCATCCCGAGGATGAAGTCAACCCGGCCGGCTTTCAGCGCCGCGAACCGCTTGTCGTGATCGTTTATGACCACCACATCGAAGCCGCCAATCAGCGGGAGTCGGTCGTCCCAGTAGTCCACGTTGCGGGCGAGGCGGACCTTCTCGCCCGGCTCGTATGACACCAGCCTGAACGGGCCGCTCCCGATTGCTTCCTCGCCGCCGATGGAGTCTTCGGGCGCAACGACTGAGATGATGGCGAGGGTATGGTCGAGGAAGTCTCCCCTCGGTTCGCGCAGCGCTACCACGAGGGTGGTGGTACTGAGGACGTCCGGGTCGTCGGGACTGGCCGGTGGGATGGTGATGTCGTCGGCGTCAACCGCGCCAAAGAAGCGTGACCAGTATGGCGACTGTTCGGGGTCGGCCAGAGTCCGCAGCGAGTACACTACGTCTTCAGGCCGCACGGGGCTGCCGTCGTGGAACGTGGCCTCCTTCAGTACGATTGTCCACTCGCTGCCGTCCTCATTGGGAGTTATTGACTCGGCGATTCCCAGTTTCACATCTGAGCCGACCGTAAAGGCGAGGCTGTCGTACACGGCGTGGATTCCGATGCGGTCGGCCATGCTCCGGGACACGAACGGGTTGAATTCATCGGTGGTCGTGCCGGTGGCCCCGACGCTCAGCCAACCGCCTCCGCCGGGGGCCTCCTCAGACGTGAGGCCGGGCGTCGCATCGGGATTGGTTCCGGGCGTTGGCCCGGGTGTAGCAGTCGGCGTCGGCGTGGGTGTCGGCGTCAGTACGATCCGACTGATATGGACCTCGACGTTCCAGGCAATCGAACGGGTGACGCCGCCGTAGCCGTCGTTGGCGGTGACGTAGATGTCGGTGTCCCCCTGGCGGTTGGCGGTCACGTTCACGACGCCGTTCCGGACCAGGACGCTCGCTGCGCCAGGGTCATCCGATACGACTTCATAGGTCAGGCTGTCGTCTTCATAGTCGGTGAACAGGCCGCTCAGGGTCGGGGCCAGCGCCTGGGGTTCCTCGTCCATGTACCCTCTTACGCTTCGGGTAGAGCCGACTGGCTGCGGGGGCCGGTTGGCGGTACCCGAACCCGTGTCAGACCAGGGGCCGAGTCCCTCGTCGCTGTCGGCGCGCGCATGAAATTCGTATTTCGCGCCATAAAGCAGTCCCGGGAAGTTGAGACCGGTCACATCCGCCGCGAGGCTGTCTTCGTAGGGGGTCCACTCCGCGTCGCCCTGCTCGCGGTACTGAAGCTGGTAGCCGGTGATGATGAATCCCTCGCCGGTCGGCGGTGTCCACGCCAGGTCCAGCGCCGGGTACATCTTGACCTCGAAGCGGGTGCGGGCGGCCGTAGGCGCGCCGGGCGGGCCCGGGGCGACGTCGGTCACCTCGATGGTCAGCCCGACGACGGCGTTCTCGCCGTTAACAATGTAGCCCACCTGTCCGGTATAGGAGGTTTTGGTTTCGTAGTCCAGCGTGGCGCCCGGCTTCACGCTTATCTGGCCGCTGGCGGCGTTGATGACGAAGGAGTCCGCCGCCTCGCCTGTCAGGGTGTAGCTCAGCGTTTCATCTGAAGGCGAAACGGCGGTCACCGGGTCGCCCACGGCGGAGCCGGCGGGGGAGTTTTCGACGATCCGCCGGACCTCTTCCCTGACTCCGACGAGGTCAAGCTCCTCGGACACCCAGCCGCCGTAGCCGTCGTTCACTCCGTAGGTCATGGTCGCTCCGAACGGGTGAAGGAAGCGGTATTGGAAAGTTCCGTCGGAATCGAGCTGCGTCCGGAGCGTTTCGGGGCTGTCGGATTCGCCCCAGGGGGCGAGAGTGTCCCTGTCCGGATCAATGAACATGCCTCCCAGCAGCTTCGCCGCGTTCAGAGTCACTCCCACCGGACTCTCCCGGATCAAGGAATAGCCCCTTTTGGGGTGCGGCGCGTTGTTGGCAATGCCCGAACCCGTGTCAGACCAGGGGCCGAAACCCTCATCGCTGTCGACGCGCACCTGAAATTCATAGGTTGCGCCGGGTTCCAGGCCGGGGAGGTTGACGCTCGTGGTGTCCACGGGGATGCGGTCGTTGTCGTTGTCGTCCGGATCACCCACCTCCGGGTCGGCGCCGGTCGTGTCCGTGGGGCTGACGCTGCCATAGAGAGTCCACTCGGTCCACTCGGTGTCAAACAGCTCGCTGCGCCGATACTGAAGTTTGTAGGCCGTGATGGTCACGCCGTTGGCGCCGGGCGGCGTCCATTCGACGTCCAGCGCCGGGGGTGTCTCGACATCGAAGGGAGTGCGGGAGACCGAGGGTTTTCCGGGCTGGCCCGGAGCGACGTCTGTCACTTCTATGGTGAGTACTATCTGGGGTGAGTACTATCTGGGGTGAGTACTATCTGCAGGTTCACGCCATGGAGGGTGTAAGTCACCTGTCCGGCGTATGAAGACTTCGTTTCGTAGTCCAGAGCCGCGCCCGACTTCACGCCGAGCTGTCCGCTGTCAGGGTCTATGACGAAGGCGTTGGCGACCTCGCCCGCGAGCGAGTAGGTCAGCGATTCGCCTTCATTGGAAAGGTCGGTCACCGGGTCGCCCACAGGTGTTCCGGCGGGGGACCTCTCGGCGATTTGCCTCGTGGCGCTTGGCCAGGCGGCAGTGAAGTTGAAACTGCCGGACGCGACGCCGCCATAACCGTCGTGGGCAGTGTAGTCTATCCTGGACTGCCCCACGGCGCTGACGCTGAACTCCAGCGTTCCGCCATTTTCGGGCCCCGCCGAGACCGAGACCAGGTCCGGATACTCCGAGACCGCCTTGATCCGCAGCAAGTCTTCGTCCAGGTCGGTGAAGTAATCCGTCACGCCCGTCATGGACTGAATGGCTCCACGGATGACATCCTGGTCCGGTATGGGGGAATCGAGCTCAGGCGGATTATTCGCCGTTTCTCTGCCCACTCCGGACCAGGGGCTGATGCCCTCAGTGGTGTCGGCGCGTACATGGAATTTGTAGGTCGCGCCCGGCTCCAGGCTGGGTAATCTCAGACCTGTCGTCCCAGCCCCCAGGCTGCCTCCGTAGGATGTCCACTCGGCGTCCCCCTGCTTGCGGTACTGAAGTTCGTAGCTTTTGACGGCATTGACGCCTATGTCATCGTAAACGTCGTCCACGGGCAGCGTCCATGCAACGTCCAGCGCCGGGGGCGTCTCCACGTCGAAGGGAGCGCGGGTGACAGTGGGCGTATTGGGCGCGACGGGCGCGACGTCGGTAACTTCGATGGCGACGGCTATCGTCGCCGGCGCGCCGCCTACGGAGTAGGTCACCTGCCCGGATATTGACTTGTTCGCGGGCAAGTCTGCGCAGGTATAGGCATACGCTCCCTCTCTGGTGGGGATAGAGACCTGCTGACACGCCTTAACCCGGATCCACCGAAGGGATGGATGAGTCGTCGTGCAAAAGGGGTGAGAAAGCGCTCCATTGAATCTGGGATAATGGGTTTGAAGACAAGAACCAACCCCAGAGCAGGAGCACTTAATAGATGTTACCACCTGAGCGTCCCGACCGCATCCGAATCGCCTTCGACGATCCCCGGCTGGTGGCCAATGCCGGGCTGCTCGTGCCGGCCACTCTCGCTCAGCGCCTGGGACTGAGTGAACTGGTGGACAGCAACGTTGACCTGGGCGATGCGCCGGGACGGGCGAACCCGGGAGACAAGACGCTGACCCTGGTTGCCTCGGCGCTGGCCGGTGGGGACTGCATCGATGACGCCGACGCGCTGCGTGCCGGTGGGACCGGGCGGGTGTTGGGCTGTACAGTGAAGGCGCCATCCACCCTGGGGACCTTCCTGCGCAGCTTCAGGTGGGGACATGTGCGGCAGTTGGACCGGGTGAGCCGGGAGTTGCTGGCGCGGGCCTGGGCCGCTGGCGCGGGTCCCGGCGATGAGCCGTTGACCATCGACCTGGACTCCACCATCTGCGAGACCTACGGACTGGGCAAGGAGGGCGCCCGCCGCCACAACTACACCGGCCAGAGAGGCTATCACCCGCTTGTGGCCGTCGCCGCAGGAACCGGCGACGTGCTGATGGCCCGGTTGCGACAGGGTCGAGCCAACACCGCCCGGGGCGCAGCCCACTTCCTGCGTGAGACGGTGAGCCGGGTGCGCTGCGCCGGGGCCACAGGACAACTCACCGTACGCGCCGACAGTGGCTTCTACACCCATGACATCGTCTCCGTATGCCGAAAGACAGGTGTCCGCTTCTCCATCACCGTCCGTCAGCACACCCGACTGCGCAATCTCATAGAGGCCATACCTGAGGAGGACTGGACTCCCATACCCTACTGGATGGACGGCGCAGCCGACGTGGCTGAGACCACCTACACCCCTTTTCGGAACGAGCCCGATGCCGCACCGGTGCGTCTCATCGTCCGCAGGGTGAAGCCCACGCCCGGTTCACAACTGGCCCTCTTCGTCGACTACAGCTATCACGCCTTCATCACCGACCGACAGGGCGACACCCTCCAACTGGAGGCCGACCATCGCCGCCACGCCGAGATCGAGAACGCCATCCGAGACCTCAAGTACGGTGTCGGGCTGAACCATCTGCCCTCGGGGCGCTTTGCAGCCAACGCCGCCTGGATGGCCATACAGGTAATGGCTCACAACCTGGCTCGCTGGATCGGACGCATCGGTCTGCGCGAGCCGGTGGCGACCACCAAGACCCTGCGCAGACGCTTGTTCTCCCTCGCCGGACGGCTCACCCACTCGGCCCGCCGCCTTACTTTGCATCTCCCGCAGCGCTGGCCCTGGGAAACACAGTTCGGTCGCGCACTGACCAGACTGCGAGCCATTCCTCTGCCGGCCTGACGGCAGTGTCTACTACTGACCACCGTACACACCACAGCCTGTCTTGTCCGTAAGATCGCTCCGGACCGGACCGCGGGTGTCCACTGTTGCCCGCAGATTCGTCAAACTCGCCCCAAATCGCCACTGTGGGCCTCCATTGGCGTCCAAAATCACGACCGCGGACCTTCAGAACGACCCAGGCGCTGACATCATAACCGCACCGCCACTTTGACACGTCCCTCACCCACGCCCCGGCGGCGATACTAACCCTCTTCGGTGGATTCGGGTTAAGATCGCTCCGGACCGGACCGCGGGTGTCCACTGTTGCCCGCAGATTCGTCAAACTCGCCCCAAATCGCCACTGTGGGCCTCCATTGGCGTCCAAAATCACGACCGCGGACCTTCAGAACGACCCAGGCGCTGACATCATAACCGCACCGCCACTTTGACACGTCCCTCACCCACGCCCCGGCGGCGATACTAACCCTCTTCGGTGGATTCGGGCTTAAGTTCGTAATCTATGTAAGCCGCCGGATACTGTTTCATGTAAATCTGTCCGGTCGAAGACTCGATCTCGAAGTAGTTCGTGGCGTGGCCGGTGAGTGAGTAGCTTTCGATAGGTTGGAAAAGGTATGGGGGGCCGGACACCGGAGCGCCCACCTCGATGCGTTCGCGCACGTTCTCCGCGATATAGCGGGTGACGTTCATGACTCCGGTGTAAGGCTCTACCCTGCTGGCCTGTCCTCCGTAACCGTCTTCCACCGTGTAGGTAATTTCCGCCGAGACGGGGTGAATCAGGCAGACGGTCGCCGTTCCGTCCTCCTGGACGCTGGCGGCGGCTATGCCGGGATGGCTGGAGGTCGCCCCGACGATGCGGAGAGTGTCGCCGTCCGGGTCGGTAAACCTCTGCTCGGTGATGCCCGCCTGGCAGTTGTTCCTCCCTTCCGTCATGGGGACATTGGGATCGCGCGAGGGCAGATTGTTTGCCATCAGGGGGACGCGGTTGGCATTCTTCCAACCGTTTTCCGACCAAGGGCTGACGCCAGCGTCGGATAGGGCGCGCACCTGCACGGCGTAGAATCCGCCGTGTACCAGGTTCCAGAGGGTGAAGCCGGTCTCATCGGCGGCGAAGTCGCGGCCAAAGTCCCTCCACTCCGTATCGGTGTGCCGCTGGAGCTGCACCTTGTAGCCGGTGATGGCAATTCCATGGTTTCCATTGTCGGTGGGCCGGGTCCAGGTCACGTCCAGCGCCGGCAGAGATTCGCCCTCGAACGGACGGCGGGTCAACACCGGTGTACCGGGCTTGTCGGGCGTGATGTTTATCACGTTGATGGTGATGTTCATTGTTGATTTATAGGCAATGCGAGCAACTTTTGGCGGCGCGTGGTACTTCACCTGCCCCGAGTAGCTCTTCTTGCCATTTTCGTAGTCAAGGACGGCCCCCTCCTTCACGTAAGATAGGCGATGGACGGGTTACTGGTTGACTGGTTGATGACAAAGGCTTCGGTGGCCTCGCCCGACAGAGTGAAGTCCGTAAGCGGCAGGTCACTACGGAAGGGGGTCCCCCACACCCCGGGGAGGGCATTGGTACCAGGCGGGGACTGTTCGAATATCTGCAGGACTCGACTGTTGTCAGTCACTGTATACACGAAACGGCTGTTTTTCAAAATGTTGGACGCCTTGCCTCCGTAGCCGTCCGTTGCCGAGTAGGTGATGGTTGAACTGCCCTCGTTCTGAGCCAGGAGTTCCGCCGTGCCATCGGGGTTATGCCTGGGAGTGACCAACGAGGGATGCGAGGAAGTCAGGTAGATCGCCATCGTCGTCGCGGAATATCGCATTGATGCTAGTTTGGCCGATGGTGTGGCGGGCAGCTCGGTCGGCGGTTATGTCTGTCAGGTAATGGTTTGTGTGTGGAAGAAGGGTGACTTGGCGCACTCTAGGAGCAGGCGCGCTGTTGGTCCTGGCATTATCCGGCCCATACGCCCAGTCGGTGGCGCCGTCAGCGCCGAGCGCGCGAATCTGTACCTTGAATATTGTGCCCTTGGGCAGCTTTTCCCCATTGAGCCGGTTCCAAATGGTCTCGCTCGTCTTCTTATTGGAATGGTAGATGAATCCCTCATAACCGGGGCAGTCTGAGCAGAAGCTATAGCGCAGGTCGTACCCGGTGACCGTAAAGTCCGCCGGGGCGGTCCAGGAGACATCCATCGCGGGCCTACTTGGGAACTCGCTATAGCCGAACCAGTGTTTGCTGACCGTCGGAGCGGCCATCGTCGGAGCGTCAGTCACATAAATGGTGAGGCCGACGGTGGAGACCACCCCCCCGACGGTGAGGTAGTTCAGCGTCCCGGCGTACGAGTCTATGCTCTCATAGTCCAGATTGGCGCCTTCCTTCACCGTGATCTGGCCGGATTCCGCGTTGATGGCGAAAGTGCCGGCGGCCACGCCGGTGAGGGTCACGCTTCCCTCCGGGACGGCGGGACCTGACACAGGGAGGCCCACGTTGACTCCGGCGTTGGAGTTTTCGACAACGGAGCGCCTCAAGCTATTGAAGACCACGGTGTGGCTGACAGTCAGGGAGCCGCCGTAACCGTCTTGGACGACATAGGTGACCGTCGCGGAGCCGGGCCGTTTGGGAGCGAAAGTCACATTCCAAAACCCAGGGACAGCAACCCCAGGGACAGCAAGAAACCCAGGGATAAACTCCACGGACACGCCCAGTATGGAAGGGTCGCCGGACGTCGCCGTGTAGGTTAGCGAACTGAACAGCGGATTGTCGTCAGGGTCGTTCACGTTGAACAGGCTATTCAGGGTGAATGTACTCTGAGCCTCGGTGAAATCAATCCATAGTGTGTCGAGCCCCCCGCCGGCAAGAGTGGGCGGCTGGTTGGTCATCCCTGAAGCGAACTTCGTAAATACGCCATCAGGGTAATTGGCGCAGCCATATCCTGTCGCGCAAATTTCGTAATAGGCGACCTTCTCGAACTGATAGGTGACGCTGTGCTCCAGGTTCCGGAATATGGAACTCGTGGAGTCCGAATTCACACTTCGGATTTCACTCCAAGTGGTGGATCCATCCTTTTGGTACCGCACATCGTAACGTATTAACGTCGCGCCTTTATCAGATATTGGGGGGAGGCGTTCCAGGTCACTTGCAGGCTGGGAGTGTCGCCCCTGACGCGGACCGCCGCCGCATTCGATTGGCCAGTGCGCAAGATCTGGATGGTGAAGGTCAATTCGGCCTGCGCGCCCTCGGAGTCGGTGGCGGTGTAGGTGTACTCCGCGCTCTCGGAAGTCGCGGCGGGCGCGCCGGATATGACGCGGCTCGCCGGGTCGAAGGACAGTCCCTCGGGCAGGTCGGGCGAGAGGGTGTATGTGAAGCCGCAGGCACCGCCGTCCGCCTCGGGCAGGGTCTGCGTCCCGATGTCCCGCCCCTGGGTGAAGGCGTAGCTCACGCTCGCCGGGAAGTAGGGCGGCAGAGTCAGCAGGACCGCGATGTTGAAAGTCAGTTCGGCCTGCGCGCCCTCGGAGTCGGTGGCGGTGTAGGTGTACGCTGCGCTCTCGGAGGTCGCGGCGGGCGCGCCGGATATGACGCGGCTCGCCGGGTCGAAGGACAGTCCCTCGGGCAGGTCGGGCGAGAGGGTGTATGTGAAGCCGCCGGCGCCGCCGGCCGCCTCGGGCAGCGTCTGAGCGCCAATGTCCTGCCCCTGTATGAAGGTGAAGTCGTCCACGCTCGCAGGGAAGGAGGGCGGGGCGCTCTGCCCCCGGACGAGGGCTGGCGCGGTCACCTCGACGCGCAGCGCGTCCCTCTCGCGGAAGGCGTCTTCGCGGTCCCGGTTGCCGTCGCCGTCGTGGATGACGTAGCTCATATAGTACAGCCCTGCCTGCCGCGGCGTACCGGAAAGGGTCCGCGCGGCGGGGTCGAAGGCGATGCCGTCTATCCCGTTGGTGAAGCTGGCGGCCTGCCCCTGATGCCAGACGTTATAGTCGTAGGGGCCGCCGCTGCCGCTGTCGGGGTCGGCGGCGGGCAGCGTGACGCTGAACTCCTCGCCGAGAACGACGGTGTGGGTTCGCAGTTCCGACGTGTCCGACACCGTGGGCGCCATGTCCGCTTCGGGAGTCGTCTCAGGCGTCGTGGTCGCGTTGGGGTCGGCGACGGTCTCAGGCGTGGAGGTCGCGCTGGGGTCGGGGTCGGCGACGGTCTCAGGCGTCGTGGTCGCGTTGGGGTCGGCGACGGTCTCAGGCGTGGAGGTCGCGTTGGGGTCGGGGTCGGCGACGGTCTCAGGCGTCGTGGTCGCGCTGGGGTCGGGAGTTGTCTCCGGCGTGGAGGTCGCGCTGGGGTCGGGCGTCGCCCCCTGCGCCGCAATCTGCGGAGAGGAGAGCGAGATCGCCAATGCCGCGACGACGATTATCAGAGCGGTCGCCGCTATGTGTACAAGTCCGATTCTGAAGTTGTGGCTGCCTGCGAGCATATATGGTTCCCCTTGTTAGAGCTGGCGCCCGTCGCGACGCTGAATGAATGCTGATAGCTGTGAGAGAGTGGACGTGAGCGCGCCCTGTATGAAGAGTCCGCCGATGAAAGTGAGTTCTCTGAGAGCGGATTCCGGGGCGCAGGGTCCGTATCGCGGAGGATGACGCCCCCGCGACAGGTGGAAGGTAGGGGAACCGCCCGCGGGAAGCGGCTTGAACAGCCGAACGCGGGTGGCATAAGATGTATGGGCTGGAGTTCCTGATGCGGCTTCGAGGTGAGATTCGGACGCATCGGAGCGTTTTTTGCGTGTTTCCCGGTCCCAGCCAGGGGCCGGGCTTCTACACACTGAGGTGTTATCCATCCTCTATCATCCTTCTATTCCTGATTCCGTAAGTAGTGAGACGCCTGGTCGGGGATATGTCGTCCCACTCACGCCGCGCCGGTGAGGGCGCTGTCGCGGCTTCCAGGTTCGCCATTATCTTGTGAGAGGCAGCGATGAAGGCTGCCCATTCGTCGCCGCTGATGCGGTTCATAAGAGTGGCGCGGCTCTCCTGGACGCGCTCGGCGAGCGTGCGCTCCACGGATCGCCCCTCCTCAGTCAGACTCAGCCGGATCCTGCGCCGGTCGCCGGGCAGACGCCGCCTGCTGAGCAGGCCCCTGTCCACCAGATCGTTCACCCGACAGCTTATGACCGAAACGTCCACGGGAAAGACCCGCGCCAACTCCGTGGCGATGTTGGCCTCCTCCCTGTGACACCTGTCAATGATCCCGTAATCCAACGGGGAGAGCATGACGGCTCCAGGGTCAATTCCGTCGCCCTGGCGACCGCGGCGGTCAGGCCGGTCATCAAGTGGCCTATATCTTCAGTGGCTTCCGTCATCGAGCCGCTCCGATTCTTCAGTGTCGCAATGAATGTTACGTACAATGTATATCTGTTGAAAAGATTGCCGAGATATTATATGCTTTACAACCATTGTCAACACTGAATCATTGTTGTAATAAAATATTGCGCGGGGGGAGGGGGAGGGGGGTGATAGAATATACTGTCCCGCATAGGCTTCGCTCTCCCCGGTTTTCATGAGGACAGGCTTTTCTGGAATGACGAGACGGCATGATGAGACTAACTCCGGGAGTGTCAATACAATCTATTGGAACTTTGATGCTTCCGGGGCTGATACAGGTTCAAGGCAGGGCGGAAGCGCCGGAATCTGGAATGACGGGATGGCATGATGAGACTAATTGACGTTACGCGCTCAGGTATGAACGCCTGCCCGGAAATGGTACGCCTTAGCTACGAAATCGCGCTCAACCGCGTGAGGACAGTCACTAACATAATTACCGGAAATGATATACTTATCCGAGATAATCGGACTCCCGCCCTCAGCGCCTGAACCGCGAGGCCAGATATGACAACCAAAACGACAGCCTACTCGCCGCCCGGCATGGCAACCAGAGACGCATCGTTCCCGCCGCCGCCCGTCAAGTACACGTGGCTACGCGGCAAGAGACTGACGATACTCCCAGACCCTCCGAAAGATCCTGAACGTATGGAACAGATGCCAACCATAGGGATAGCCTTTTACATAATCAAAGACTTCCACGCCGGTCAGGGCGATGTTCTGGTGGGGTCGGAAGGCTACCTGTGCCAGTCGGCGAGGTCATATCCGGACCGGTATGTGCCGGACCTGATATTCGCGCGGGTGGATGAACCCGACACCGTCGTCAAAATCCAGAACGGATACGTGATAGACGAGGTTGGCAAGCCCCCGGACTTGGTTCTGGAAGTCGCCTCGCCAAGTACGGGCAGAGCGGATTATACGACCAAGCGCGATGGGTACGCGAGGCTGGGGGTCGTGGAGTACTGGCGGTTCGACCCGAGCGGCGGCGAGTATCACGACCGGCCGCTGGCGGGGGACCTGCTGGTGGATGGGGCTTATGAGCCGATAGAGACGCATTACGAGCCGTCCGGATCCATCTGGGGACGGAGCGCGGCGCTGGGACTCGACCTTTACTGGGAGGAAGGGAATCTGCGCTTCTATGACTATGAGAGAGGCGAGTTTCTGCCCGAATACAGGGAGATCAAGGGACAGCGCGACGCGGAGATAGCCGGACGTCGGTTGGCTGAAAGCCGCGCGGAAGACGCTGAAACCCGCGTGGAAGACGCCATAGAAGAAAGGGATACGGAGAGGGTCAGGCGTCGGTTCGCTGAAACCCGCGCGGAAGACGCCATAGAAGAAAGGGATACGGAGAGGGTCAGGCGTCAGTTCGCCGAGACCCGCGTGGAAGCGGAAGCTATGGTTCGGGCTGAAGCGGAAGCCGAGTTGGAGCGACTGCGTGAACGGCTGCGCCGTATAGAGGAGCGGAATCCCAACACGCAATAGATTATCCGGCAGGCGCGTCATGCCGAATTTCATTTGCCGAACGCGCAGAGTTCAGCGCGTAACATCAGACACTAACATAATTACCGGAAGTGATATACTTATCCGAGATAATCGGACTCCCGCCCTCAGCGATAGAGCGCCCGAACCGCGAGGCCAGATATGACAACCAAAACGACAGCCTACTCGCCGCCCGGCATGGCAACCAGAGACGCATCGTTCCCGCCGCTGCCCGTCAAGCACACATGGCTAAATGGCAGGAGACTGACGATACTCCCAGACCCTCCGAAAGATCCTGAACGTATGGAACAGATGCCAACCATAGGGATAGCCTTTTACATAATCAAAGACTTCCACGCCGGTCAGGGCGATGTTCTGGTGGGGTCGGAAGGCTACCTGTGCCAGTCGGCGAGGTCATATCCGGACCGGTATGTGCCGGACCTGATATTCGCGCGGGTGGATGAACCCGACACCGTCGTCAAAATCCAGAACGGATACGTGATAGACGAGGTTGGCAAGCCCCCGGACTTGGTTCTGGAAGTCGCCTCGCCCAGCACGGGGAGGGCGGATTATACGACCAAGCGCGACGGATACGCGAGGCTGGGGGTTGTGGAGTACTGGCGGTTCGACCCGAGCGGCGGCGAGTATCACGACCGGCCGCTGGCGGGGGACCTGCTGGTGGATGGGGCTTATGAGCCGATAGAGACGCATTACGAGCCGGACGGATCCATCTGGGGACGGAGCGCGGCGCTGGGACTCGACCTTTACTGGGAGGAGGGCAGTCTGCGCTTCTATGACTATGAGAGAGGCGAGTTTCTGCCCGAATACAGGGAGATCAAGGGACAGCGCGACGCGGAGATGGCCGGACGTCGGTTGGCCGAGACCCGAGCGGAAGACGCGTTAGAAGAAAGGGATACAGAGAGGGTCAGGCGTCGGTTCGCCGAAACCCGCGTGGAAGACGCCATAGAAGAAAGGGATACGGAGAGGGTCAGGCGTCGGTTCGCTGAAACCCGCGCGGAAGACGCCATAGAAGAAAGGGATACGGAGAGGGTCAGGCGTCAGTTCGCCGAGACCCGCGTGGAAGCGGAAGCTATGGTTCGGGCTGAAGCGAAGCCGAGTTGGAGCGACTGCGTGAACGGCTGCGCCGTATAGAGGAGCGGAATCCCAACACGCAATAGATTATCCGGCAGGCGCGTCATGCCGAATTTCATTTGCCGAACGCGCAGAGTTCAGCGCGTAACATCAGACACTAACATAATTACCGGAAATGATATACTTATCCGAGATAATCGGACTCCCGCCCTCAGCGCCTGAACCGCGAGGCCAGATATGACAACCAAAACGACAGCCTACTCGCCGCCCGGCATGGCAACCAGAGACGCATCGTTCCCGCCGCCGCCCGTCAAGTACACGTGGCTACGCGGCAAGAGACTGACGATACTCCCAGACCCTCCGAAAGATCCTGAACGTATGGAACAGATGCCAACCATAGGGATAGCCTTTTACATAATCAAAGACTTCCACGCCGGTCAGGGCGATGTTCTGGTGGGGTCGGAAGGCTACCTGTGCCAGTCGGCGAGGTCATATCCGGACCGGTATGTGCCGGACCTGATATTCGCGCGGGTGGATGAACCCGACACCGTCGTCAAAATCCAGAACGGATACGTGATAGACGAGGTTGGCAAGCCCCCGGACTTGGTTCTGGAAGTCGCGTCGCCAAGCACGGGGAGGGCGGACTATACGACCAAGCGCGACGGATACGCGAGGCTGGGGGTTGTGGAGTACTGGCGGTTCGACCCGAGCGGCGGCGAGTATCACGACCGGCCGCTGGCGGGTGACCTGCTGGTGGATGGGGCTTATGAGCCGATAGAGACGCATTACGAGCCGGACGGATCCATCTGGGGACGGAGCGCGGCGCTGGGACTCGACCTGTACTGGCAGGAAGGGAATCTGCGCTTCTATGACTATGAGAGAGGCGAGTTTCTGCCCGAATACAGGGAGATCAAGGGACAGCGCGACGCGGAGATAGCCGGACGTCGGTTGGCCGAGGCCCGCGCGGAAGACGCGTTAGAAGAAAGGGATACAGAGAGGGTCAGGCGTCGGTTCGCCGAGACCCGCGTGGAAGACGCCATAGAAGAAAGGGATACGGAGAGGGTCAGGCGTCAGTTCGCCGAGACCCGCGTGGAAGCGGAAGCTATGGTTCGGGCTGAAGCGGAAACCGAGTTGGAGCGACTGCGTGAACGGCTGCGCCGTATAGAGGAGCGGAATCCCGACACGCAATAGATTATCCGGCAGGCGCGTCATGCCGAATTTCATTTGCCGAACGCGCAGAGTTCAGCGCGTAACATCAGACA
Source organism: Dehalococcoidia bacterium (assembly GCA_965261525.1). Taxonomy (GTDB): domain Bacteria; phylum Chloroflexota; class Dehalococcoidia; order Lucifugimonadales; family UBA1123; genus VXRN01. The sequence goes on along the minus strand of OZ253472.1, from coordinate 3,892,146 downwards.
CTAATTTCAGGAGTGTCAATACGACTTATTAGAACTTTGATGCTTCCAGGGCTGATACAGGTTCTGGTCGGGCGGAAGCGCCGGAATACTGATTGGCGTATATGTGACGCCGGCGCGCGATGCCTGTCTGTGAGATGCGCTTGCGCTGCCGCCAGCCACTTTGTGAAGCTTCGTGGACAGAAGCGGATCTGCCGCCGCCCACCAGCATTTGTGACGATTCGAGGCCGCGCCCGCAGTTGGAGTTAGGGCGGGGGATGATTTATACTCAGGATGATAACAATGAATGCCAGTACCCAAATCCCTTTACAGTTGGTCAAAGAGTGACAACTCAGCGACCCTCCGGCGACTACGACTGCCAGACTGACACGCAGGCCTCAGACCTGGGGACGTATATGTTGGCCCTGGTGAACGCGGTTGATGAGGGAATAAGAGACGAGGCGGCGCCATTTGACCTGACTTCCGTGGAGTACAGCTTGCTCAGCGCCTGCATGGAAAGAGGAGAGGCCACGGCTACTCAGCTTGCCGTACTGCTGCCCGTGGACACTTCCCGCATAAGCCGTATGGTGAACGGGCTGGTTGAGAGAGGACTGCTGACAAGGCGTCGTATGAGCGATGACCGGCGAGTGGTGATGCTGCGACTGTCCGAAGAGGGGAATGAGGTGACCTTGAATATCCGCAGGCGGGTGGAGGTGTATTACGCCACGCTCACGCAGGATGTCAGCGAGGAAGAGATGAGCCTTTTCTTATCTACCATGTTAAAGATGCTCGCCAACTACACCGCCACGAGACCGCCGCAGTAGTGTGACGGAGACGGCTGTCGGGATCAGGGCCGGCTGGCTACGGCCTCGCCAAACGCGGTTGCGGCAAAGGCGCCGGGATGGTCTTTCCACCTGGGGAGGGTGGCGCGTATTCTGTCGCATAGTTCTTGAGTCGTCGCGCCATACATTATGGCCACCTCGGTCATTTCGGGCGACAAGAGCCAATTGTTCGCGAGGTCGTATATGAAGGCGACGTCCGCGGGCGCGCTGTAGATGTCGAAAGAGGCGTCCACCCGAATGTTCGTGAACCCCGCCTCCAGAATCTGGCCTTTCATGTCCTTCCCCATCTGTGGATGACCGTCGTCAGAGGCGAGAACGTCCTCTAAGAGGGTGTTTCCAAAGGATATGTCATGAAGGATTCAATCGTCGGAGCATGAGATGAGTCATAGCTATGTTGACCCAGGCCTCGGTTGTTTCAGGCAGCGCCTCGTAGTCCTTGCTCAACCTGCGACACCTTCCCAGCCACGCGAATGTTCGCTCAACCACCCATCTGCGCGGCAGCGCCTTGAACTGGTGACTGTCCCGGGGACGCCTCACGATTTCAAGCGTCCATCCTGTCAACTCCCGCACCCACTCGATCAGTTTTCCCCCATAGCCCGCGTCAGCCCAGATCAAACGCATACGCCGAAAGCGTCCTTTCAATTTAGAGATAACCAACTTCGCTCCGTCCCGGTCCTGAATATCGGCGGGATGCACCACCACGTCCAACAACAACCCCATGGTATCCACTATGATGTGTCGCTTTCTACCTTTGATCTTCTTGCCCGCGTCATAGCCGCGAGGCCCCCTTTTTCAGTAGTCTTCACTGACTGGCTGTCTATGATTGCCGCGCTGGGCGTCGGATTCCTGCCCTCCGCCTCTCGAACGGCGGAGCGCAGAGTCCCATTGACCCGTTTCCACGTTCCGTCCGTTGTCCATTTCCGAAAGTATTTGTACACTGTTTGCCAGGGAGGAAGGTCGTTGGGGAGCATACGCCAGGCGCATCCGCTCCGAAGCGCGTACAGGATGCCGTTGACCACCTCCCGAAGGTCTACTGCGCGAGGGCGTCCTCCAGGTTTGGCTGGTGGGAGCAGGGGTGCGAGAATATCCCACTGTTCATCGGTCAGGTCGCTGGGATAGGGTTTGCGCATAATGCGAGTAGTATAGGTCAATTCGAAGGCTTTGGAAACACCCTCTAACATATCCCACCCTTTTCTGAGAATGCCGAAGTCGGGATGCGTGAAACATGACTCGAGTATTATCTCGCGGCAGCCGAGAATGCCGCCCGGCTTCAGGACACGCTTCACCTCGGCAAGCACGGCCTGGGTATCAGGGACGTACTGCAGAACTTCATGGCAGTACGCCACGTCGAAGAAGCCGTCCTCGAAGTTAAGATCGGTCACGTCCCCAACGTGGAATATCGCGTTTTCGCGTCCGGCCGCCCTGGCGACGGACCTGGCCAGGTCTATCTGGGATTCCTCCATGTCAACGCCGTGCAGTTCGCCGGGGTCGGCGGCTTTGGCCAGACCGACGGATATTGTGCCCGGTCCGCATCCGAAGTCCAGAACGCGGAGGCCGGGCCTCAGATATGGGAGCAGGAACGCGGCATTGGACTCTGCGGTGTGTCTCATCAGATACCGCACATATTCTTCGCTGAAGCCCGACGTGTAGTCGGGTGTTGCAGATGTCTGATGAGTCATTTACGCGCTCCTCGGACAGTGTTGACACTTGCGTTATCGGCAGCCTGATAAAGTCCGGCCAGGGTGTGAGTTCCGGCTCTCCATTTTCACGAGGGAAGGCCTCGCGGGAATGATAAAATCGCATGATGATTCTGGATTCGATAATGTTAACTGATGTTACGCGCTGAACTCTGCGCGTTCGGCAAATGAAATTCGGCATGACGCGCCTGCCGGATAATCTATTGCGTGTCGGGATTCCGCTCCTCTATACGGCGCAGCCGTTCACGCAGTCGCTCCAACTCGGCTTCCGCTTCAGCCCGGGCTATAGTTTCCGCTTCAGCGCGGATCTCGGCGGACTGACGCCTGACCCTCTCCGTATCCCTTTCTTCTATGGCGTCTTCCACGCGTGTCTCGGCGTCTTCCGCTCGGGTTTCAGCGTCTTCCGCTCGGGCCTCCGCCAACCGACGTCCGGCTATCTCCGCGTCGCGCTGTCCCCTGATCTCCCTGTATTCGGGCAGAAACACGCCCCTCCCGTAATCGTAGAAGCGCAGATTCCCTTCCTGCCAGTAAAGGTCGAGCGCCAGCGCCGCGCTTCGACCCCAGATGGACCCGTCCGGCTCGTAATGAGTCTCTATCGGCTCATAAGCCCCATCCACCAGCAGGTCCCCCGCCAGCGGCAGGTCGTGATACTCTCCACCGCTCGGGTCGAACCGCCAGTACTCCACAACCCCCAGCCTCGCGTATCCGTCGCGCTTAGTGGTATAGTCCGCTCTGCCCGTGCTTGGCGACGCGACTTCCAGAACGAAGTCCGGCGGCTTGCCCACCTCGTCTATCACGTATCCGTTCTGGATTTTGACGACGGTGTCGGGTTCATCCACCCGCGCGAATATCAGGTCCGGCACATATCGGTCCGGATATGACCTCGCCGACTGGCACAGGTAGCCTTCCGACCCCACCAGAACATCGCCCTGACCGGCGTGGAAGTCTTTGATCATGTAAAAGGCTATCCCTATGGTTGGCATCTGTTCCATACGTTCAGGATCTTTCGGAGGGTCTGGGAGTATCGTCAGTCTCTTGCCGCGTAGCCACGTGTGCTTGACGGGCGGCGGCGGGAACGATGCGTCCCTCGTTGCCATGCCGGGCGGCGAGTAGGCTGTCGTTTTGGTTGTCATATCTGGCCTCGCGGTTCAGGCGCTCTATCGCTGAGAGCGGGAGTCCGATTATCTCGGATAAGTATATCACTTCCGGTAATTATGTTAGTGTCTGTCCTCACGCGGTTGAGCGCGATTTCGTAGCTAAGGCGTACCATTTCCGGGCAGGCGTTCATACCTGAGCGCGTAACGTCAGATAGGAAGATGCTCCCCTCCAGCTCGAGATAGTGGCCTACCGCCACAGCGCCACGGCAGTCCGCAATCTAAGAGAGCCGGAAAGGGGAGCCCAAACGGGCCCCAACTCAATCTGAGTCTGACTCCAGTAGATTGACCGCTGTGGCATTGCCATCTTTACACGAACCTCTCACGTTGTTAGAAGGCTGTCAAGCGTATTATAATACACAGACCGTGATGATGTGGTCACATCGTCAGGGCAGGAGAAGGGATCAATGACAACGGACGAACGCCTCATAGCCGTTGAGGAAACGAACGCCAAGATTGTCGAGGTGCAGGAAAAGACACTAGTCTTGATCGAGCGAGTCGTGGAGATGATTGAAGAGACAAGGCGTGAAAGTCAGCAGATGATTGAAGAGGCAAGGCGTGAAAGCCAGCAGACGAGACGTATCTGGATAGCATTTGCCAAGCATCATGGTTGGCCTGAGGACCTGGATGGTTAGATAATGGCAACGGAATCTAAGCGTCCCGTATCAGCGCGACTCACGCCGCCATATACATGGTCGCAGGGGGCCGGGGTCACGGACTGCTGGCTATGGCCTCCCCAAATGCGACTGCGGCAAGGGACCCGGGATGGTCTTTCCACTTGTCAAAGGCGAAGCGTATCCTGTCGCATAGCTCTTTGGTCGCCGCGCCGTACTTTATAGCCGCTTCGGTGATTTCGGGCGACAATAGCCACCCGCTGATGAATCCATATACGAAAGCGATGTCCTCGGGCGCGCTGAAGGTGTCGAAAGAAGCGGTCAACCGTATGTTGGTGAATCCCGCCTCCAGGATATAGCCTTTCATATCCTTCCCCATCTGTGGATGTCCGTCGTCGGCCGCGAGAAGGTCTTCGAACACATCCCACGCTTTTCCGACGCCGCCGAGGTCAGGGTGCATGAAACTTGACCCGCATATTATTTCGCGGCAGCCGAGGATGCCGCCCGGCTTCAGAACTCGCTTCACCTCGGCGAGTACGGCCTTGGTATCGGGAACGTGCTGTAGAATGCTGTGGCAGTGCGCGATGTCGAAGAAGCCGTCCTCGAAGGGAAGGTCGGTCACGTCTCCAACGTGGAATATCGCGTTGCTGTGTCCGCCCGCCTCGGCGACGCGCCTCGCCAACTCGATCTGCGACTCCTCCATGTCAACTCCGTGCAGGCAGCCAGGATCTATGGCCCTGGCCAGTCCCACCGATATGGTTCCGGGTCCGCAGCCCACGTCCAGAACGCGAAGGCCCGGCCTGAGATATGGGAGCAGGTACGCGACGTTGGTCTCCGCGGTGTGTCTCGTAAGATACCGCAGATAACTTTCGCTGAAGCCCGACGTGTAGTCGAGTGTTGCCCATGTCCTGTCAGTCATTCCCGCACGCTCCTCAGGCAGCGTTGGCATCCACATTGTTGACAGCCTAACACATTTGGGCTGGGCTTGGACTCCCGCGCCTCGTTCTCACCAGAACGGCGAGTAAGCGACAAGGACAAATTTTGGCGATTCTCTCAATCACAGGAGTTACGCGCTTGTGTACGACTTGCCGCCCGGCAATCCGTTCCATCCCGGCTGCGTCAATGCCCTATTATCCATTCGGGCCATATCGGTCATAATCAGGGCTTGTTGGCTACGGCCTCGTCAAACGCGAGCGCGGCAACGGCGCCCGGATGGTCTTTCCACTTATCATATGCGACACGTATTCTGTCGCATAGTTCTTCGGTCGCCGCGCCGTACTTTATGGCGGCTTCGGTGATCTCGGGCGACAAGAACCACTGGTTGGCGAAGCTATGAATGAAAGCGACGTCCGGGGGCGCGCTGTAAGTATCTGAAGAAGCGGTCACCCTGATGTTCGTAAACCCCGCCTCCAGGATATGACCCTTCATATCCTTCCCCATCTGTGGATGTCCGTCGTCGGCAGCGAGAATATCTTCGAACATATCCCACGCTTTTCTGAGAACGCCGAATTCGGGATGCGTGAAAGATGACCCGCACATCATCTCGCGGCAGGCGAGGATGCCGCCGGGCTTCAGGACTCGCTTCACCTCGGCGAGTACCGCCCGGGTATCGGGAACGTGCATCAGAACGGTATGACAGTGCGCCGCGTCGAAGAAGCCGTCCTCGAAGGGAAGGTCGGTCACGTCGCCAACGTGGAATATCGCGTTGCTGTGTCCACCCGCCTCGGCGACGCGCCTCGCCAACTCGATCTGCGACTCCTCCATGTCAATGCCGTGCATCTCGCCGGGATGTACTGCTTTGGCCAGTCCCACCGATATGGTTCCGGGCCCGCAGCCGAAGTCCAGAACGCGAAGGCCGGGCCTGAGATACGGGAGCAGACGCGCGGCGTTGGTCGCCGCGGTGAATCGCCTGAGAGCCTCAAGAAATTGTTCACTGAAGCCCATTGTGTAATCGGGCGTCGCCGATGTATTTTGCCTCATTGGCACAGCCTTTCGCGTATTCAACGATGAGAAATTCGCAGAAGTTCGCCCTTCCCGCCCCTGTTCTCTTCATTCCCGCTTTCTCGAGAATCCACTCCACCCCAACTGCGTGAGCCCTATATATACAAAAGTCGCTATTTCGACGTCAAGACCCAGGGTCTTTTCGTTTTCGTCTCGTCATTCCCGCGAAGGCGGGAACCCTCAAAGAGGCTCGCCGCTCGGCAATCCACTTCTCCAAGACGACACAATTCCTCAATCCAAGTGTAGAACATCAACAGATCGCGCCGTAAAAATATGACACATTCAATAATGCAAAGTCCGCCTTAGTTTCTGGTTGTACTACACATTCATGCATTATAGGGGCAACCCTCCTGGCTGCCCTTTAACTGCGGCGCCATATTGGATAACCAAAACACCCTGATGGTCCCATCCCATCCTTAGGACTATTAACTGACGTTACGCGCTCAGGTATGAGTTCCTGCCCGGAAATGGTACGCCTTAGCTACGAAATCGCGCTCAACCGCGTGAGGACAGTCACTAACATCATTACCGGAAATGATATACTTATCCGAGATAATCGGACTCCCGCCCTCAGCGATAGAGCGCCCGAACCGCGAGGCCAGATATGACAACCAAAACGACAGCCTACTCGCCGCCCGGCATGGCAACAAGGGACGCATCGTTCCCGCCGCCGCCCGTCAAGCACACGTGGCTAAATGGCAAGAGACTGACGATACTCCCAGACCCTCCGAAAGATCCTGAACGTATGGAACAGATGCCAACCATAGGGATAGCCTTTTACATAATCAAAGACTTCCACGCCGGTCAGGGCGATGTTCTGGTGGGGTCGGAAGGCTACCTCTGCCAGTCGGCGAGATCATATCCGGACCGGTATGTGCCGGACCTGATATTCGCGCGGGTGGATGAACCCGACACCGTCGTCAAAATCCAGAACGGATACGTGATAGACGAGGTTGGCAAGCCCCCGGACTTCGTTCTGGAAGTCGCGTCGCCAAGTACGGGCAGAGCGGATTATACGACCAAGCGCGACGGATACGCGAGGCTGGGGGTTGTGGAATACTGGCGGTTCGACCCGAGCGGTGGAGAGTATCACGACCGGCCGCTGGCGGGGGACCTGCTGGTGGATGGGGCTTATGAGCCGATAGAGACTCATTACGAGCCGTCCGGATCCATCTGGGGACGGAGCGCGGCGCTGGGACTCGACCTTTACTGGGAGGAAGGGAATCTGCGCTTCTACGACTATGAGAGAGGCGAGTTTCTGCCCGAATACAGGGAGATCAAGGGACAGCGCGACGCGGAGATGGCCGGACGTCGGTTGGCGGAGGTCCGCGCGGAAGACGCCATAGAAGAAAGGGATACGGAGAGGGTCAGGCGTCGGTTCGCCGAAACCCGCGCGGAAGCGGAAGCTATGGCTCGGGCTGAAGCGGAAGCCGAGTTGGAGCGGCTGCGTGAACGGCTGCGCCGTATAGAGGAGCGGAATCCCAACACGCAATAGATTATCCGGCAGGCGCGTCATGCCGAATTTCATTTGCCGAACGCGCAGAGTTCAGCTCGTAACATCAGTTACTCAATAGACCCTGGCTCGCGGCCGGAAACCTGAGATTTTTTTCAGAAAGTGGAATATAATGCTTGCTATCCTCTGGCAGGAATGTAGTCCCTCTGACGCCAGGCTAACGCATCCGGCGTCACCCCTGCTATGGGATAGACTAAACAGGAGAAGATGAAGATGGCACAATCCGACCTGGCGCTGGTCGCCCACCTTCTGCGCCGAGCGGGATTCGGCGCGACCCGTGACGAACTCGAGGCCTACACGACTCAAAGCTATGAAGCCATAGTGGAAGACCTGCTTCACCCGGAACTGTTCCCCGAAGTGGACGACGATGTGATCATCCGCTACTGGCTGGAACTCAATAATCCCGACTCGGTGGAGCCGTGGAACACCCGGTGGATCTACCGCATGGTGAACACCCGGCGTCCACTCGAAGAGAAGATGGCGCTTTTCTGGCACCATGTATTCGCCACCTCGGTGGGCAAGAGCGAGCACGGCCCTTCAGCCAAGACGCAGATAGATCTGTTCCGCCGGAACGCAATGGCGGATATGCGGACTGTACTGGTGGACCTCGCCAAAGATCCCGCGATGATCTTCTGGCTGGACAACTGTGAGAACTACGGCGACCGTCCCAACGAGAATTGGGGGCGCGAACTGCTGGAACTGTTCTCGATGGGCGTGGGCAACTACACCGAGGAGGACATCAAGATGGCCTCCCGCGCCTTCACCGGCTGGACATTCACGCAGCCCATCCCGCTCGACCCCTACGGCCGCTACCCGTCGGAGTTCGTATATCGCGACGAGGACCACGACGACAGCGAAAAGACGTTCCTGGGACACACCGGCCGCTTCAACGGCGAGGACATCATTGGCATCATCGTCCAACAGCCCGCCAGCGCCAGGTTCATATCCCGGCATCTCTACAACTTCTTCGTTGCGGACGAGCCGCAGACGCCGTCCTGGAACGACGTTCCGCCACAGGACCCGCAGGCCGTCGAGACGCTCTACCAAGCATACTTCGACAACGACGGCAACATTCGCGCCGTCCTGCGCGCCCTGTTCAACTCCGACTTCTTCAAAGAAGCTCGCTTCAAGAAGGTCAAGAGTCCGGCGGAACTGGTAGCAGGCACAATCAAACTGACGGGCAACCACAGATTCCCTGAGCCCAACCTGCACGGCGCTCCAGCCGCTGCCGGTCTGATGGGACAGCGCCTGATGACGCCGCCCACGGTCGAAGGCTGGCACACCGGCAGCGAGTGGATTGACTGCGGAACGCTTGCCGAGCGCATCAACTTCGCGGTCAACGAGTTCTCGGATTACGACCTGCCCGGCGTCCGCGCGATTTCGGACAGGCTTGCGTCGGAAGGCAAGCAAATCTCGCCGGACGATTTCGTGGACAGAACTCTCGACCTCGTAGGCCCGATTTCGGTTGACCCTCATACGCGAGAGGCGCTTCTGGACTTCGCCGAATCGGGGGGCGACCTGCTGTTCGACAGCGCGGAACAGCGCGAGGAGAGCGCGGAGCGGGTCGCCCGCATGGTTCAGTTCATAGTGGCGTCGGTCGAGTATCAGTTCGCATAGTTATCGCGGGAGCGCCGCAGGAGGAATAGAAGTGGAAGCAAACGGCAAGCAGACGGTCTTTGTGGTAGTGCAGCTCACCGGTGGCAACGACTTTATGAACACGTTGATTCCGTATGGAAACGACATCTACTACGACTCCAGGCCGGTTATCGGAATACCCCAGCAGGACGTTCTGCCGCTGGACGACTATCTCGGCTTCAATCCGAACTTCGCCCCGGTCAAGGAACTCTACGACGAGGGCAGCGTCGCCATTGTGCAGGGAGTCGGCTATCCAAATTCAAGCAGGTCGCACTTCCGCGGAATGGACATCTGGCACACCTCGGAGCCGAACAGGATTGGGACGGAGGGCTGGCTCGGACAGGTCGTGGCGCAGATGGACCCGATGAAAGAGAACCCGCTGACGTGCGTCAACATCGGGCGTGGACTCCCCCGCGCCATGGCCAAGCGGGGCGTACCAATTACCTCGGTCGGTGACCTGGACAACTACGGCGTCATGAGCGGGATTACTGAGGAGGCGCGGCGCAAGCAGGCGCTCGAGATATTCCAGAAAATGTACGGACAGGCAATAGGCAGCGGCCCGGTAAGAGAGTACGTCGCGCGTACCGGACTGGACGTTCTCAAGGGCGCGGACATCCTGAAGAAGGCCCCGGAGGTGTACTCCTCCGATGTGGAGTACGCGAGCAATCCGATAGCGCGCAGTCTCAGGGACGCCGCGCGTGTCCATCTCGCCGATCTCGGTACACGCATCATCTACACCCAGCACGGCGGATACGACACGCACGCCAACGAGGTCCCCAATCATCCCAGGCTGCTGACTGAGCTTTCCGGCGCGATAATGGACTTCTTCCAGGACATTAGAGACCATAACGCATCCGACAACGTCGTGATGCTTGTGTTCACCGAGTTCGGACGACGAATCAGGGACAACGGCAGTGGCTGCGACCACGGAGCCGGAGGAGGCTCGTTCGTCATTGGAGACCGGGTGAAGGGCGGTCTGTACGCCGAGTACCCGTCTCTCGACCTGGACAAGCAGACTGACGGAGACATGGCGCACACTTACGACTTCCGCGGCCTCTACACGACGCTGATCGAACAGTGGATGGGGGTGGAGGCCGCTCCGATTGTCGGCGGACACTACGAGAAGCTGCCCATAATTGCGGCATAGTTCGCAACTCGCAATTTGTACGGAGAGGACCAGATCACGCCCCCAACCGTCATTTCCGCGAAAGCGGTAATCCAGACAAAACCGGGCTCGAAATACAATTTGACCGCGTTGGCGCAGAGAGACATAGAGGTGAGAAAATGAGCAGGCCGTATGCGCTTCTGAGGGTAGGATTCAGCTACGACAAGACGCTTGGTATGAGGCGTCTGACTAACACGCCGGTTGACCTCGCCGTTGACAGTTCAGGCGATCTGTTCATCCTGTGTCGCGGCGGCATATCGTTCATCAGGCATCTCTCGCAGGACGACGAGGACATCGGAGGGATCAACCTCGGCGTCGGAGGCGCGGCGCAGATAGGCGGAACACACTCGGTGAACTCCAGGTTCGTGTGGCCTGCCTCGATGGTTATGGATGGAGAGGAGAACCTGTGGATCTCCGACGAAGGCACCAACCAGATAACCATCATTGACAAGCGGGGCGAGATTCTCGGGCAGTGGGGTGAGTCCGGCAGTGGAGAAGGTCAGTTCGACCGGCAGTCCGGAATCGCGCTCGACCCGGACGAGAACCTCTACGTCGCGGATACCCGCAACCATCGCATACAGAAGTTCACCAGGGATGGCGAGTTTCTCATGGAGTTCGGCGACTTCGGTTCCGCCGAAGGCCAATTCAATATGCCATGGGGCATCTACGTGGACGAACTCGGCGATGTCTATGTCGCGGACTGGCGCAACGACCGCATCCAGAAATTCACCGCGGACGGCGAGTTCATCTTCAGCATAGGCAGGTCGGGTGATGGAGAGGGCGAGTTCAACCGACCGTCCGGCGTCACCGTTGACCAGGACGGCGACATTTACGTCGCGGACTGGGCGAACAGCCGCGTTCAGCTATTCAGGCCGGACGGCGTTTTCGTGGAGCTTTTCCGGGGAGACGCAACACTCTCCAAGCAGGCGCTTCACTACATGAGGTCGAACGTCAAGGCGCTCAGGCTGCGGGAGATGGCGTCCATCGAGCCGCAGAAGCGAATCCGCTGGCCGGTGTCGGTGCGCGTCTATGACCACATGATGTATATAGCCGACTACGGCTCCGACCGCATCCAGATATACAAGAAGGAAGCCTACCCGCTGGGGCCGGACGAAATCACCGAGCCTCAGAGGTCGCCGACGCTGTACACACAGTTCTGATCCGACTATCTCAAATAAACCCTCTGAAAACTGACGACCAATAACTGATAACAGGAGGGCCGACATGAGACTGGAAGGGAAAGTCGCGTTAATTAGCGGCGGCGCGCGTGGTCAGGGCGCGGTGGAGGCGAAGCTGTTCGCCAGCGAAGGCGCGAGTGTGGTCATAGGAGACATCCTGGACGACGCGGGCAGACAGGTCGAAGCGGAGATTGCCGAGTCCGGCGGCAGCGCGACCTACGTCCACCTCGACGTAACCAGCGAATCGGAGTGGAACGCCGCGGTTAGCGCCGCGGTGGAGCGATACGGCAAGCTGGACATTCTCGTGAACAACGCGGGCATTCTCATACGCGCCGGCGTGGAGGACACGACCGAAGAGGACTGGGACCGCATCATGGACATCAACGCCAAGGGCGTATTCCTGGGAACCAAGGCCGCGATTCCCGCGATGCGCGAGGCGGGCGGCGGCTCCATCATCAACATCTCGTCGGTGGCGGGATTGCAGGGCAGTCCGGGGGCGGCGGCATACAGCTCGACCAAAGGAGCGGTGCGAATCCTGACCAAGTCAACCGCCGTTCAATACGCTCTGGAAGGCATCCGCTGCAACTCAGTTCACCCGGGTCTGATATACACCGACATGACCAAAGAAACGCTGGATACGCCCGATGGGGAGCGTGACTGGCGCGCAAGAGTGCCAATCGGACGCCTTGGGGTGTCCGAAGACGTAGCCAAGGGCGTCATGTTTCTGGCCTCTGATGAATCGTCCTACATGACCGGCAGCGAGTTGGTCATAGACGGCGGCATGACTGCTCAGTAGCCCAGCGTCGGCCTTATCGCCAGATCCCCGAAGTCTCCGACGCACGGGGGTCAGCGACCGCCTGCGTCCTGCTCTGAATTCGCTAAACCTGCCCACCTGCCACACTCGATAGGCGGAGCAGGACCGAGACAGGAGACCTACCATGACTACCAAATCCAAAAAAGAAGAAATCGAACTACCCAAGCCGCAATTCCTATCTGAAGATGAATGGCAAGCTATGATGGAGAGAACCGCCCAAGAGGAATTTGGCATGAGCGTGGCCGAATTTTTCGAGGCATGGAAAACTGGGGAGTTCGACAACGACCGCGAGAGACACGGCGAAGTTATCAGTTTAGCGATGATGATACCTGAAGCTTGGGAGTTGGGGAAAACTTGATGTGGGGAAGAACGCCAGCGGAAGCTGTCAACAACTATGTTGACCCGATTCAACTTGCGGTGTCTTGTGTATCGGATGCTGTTGTCAATGTCAGAGGCGGTTACTATCCCTCGAATACTTCACACACTCTGGTTATGAATGAAAACACACCGGTTAGACTAGTCTTCCAACATTTTTGGATTGACGGTTTATATACCCTCACCCTAACCCTCTCCCAAAGGGAGAGGGGATAATTCGGAATCTGGATATCCATCACAACTAAGTTGTCGGACTACTAGGTGGAGTGTCAAGGCTCTGGCTACAGTTTCGCCAGTACTACCGCATAGTTGAATCCGACTCGCCAGGAACTTCTTGGATGGTCATGGGAACAGGCTATCGCTATGCGATCATTGACGCAGACGGCAGGGATGTCTTGGAATATCACTGGCACCCTGTAGGGCAAAGCCCAATCGTAACGCCACACCTGCATATCGGGCATGGCGCGATGGCGGCGCGTCCAGAGATCGGCGACACTCACCTGCCAACGGGCCATGTGTCCATTAGCGACATCTTGCGAATGCTTATCAGGGACTTCTTTGTAACCCATCGGAGGGACGACTGGGAATCCGTACTGGATGAAGCCTCTGCCTCCAACGCTTGATAGCGTTCCGGCTAGTAGTGCTGGTCGAGGAGGATCGTGTTACCGTCGGGATCGGTCAGGACCGCGCTGCACGGACCAGTGGTCGTCATGTCCGCCTCGGACTGGAACTCCAATCCCGAATCTTTGAGCGCCTTCTGAATCGGGCGAAGGTCTTCAGGGTTGAAGGTTAAAATGTTGTCGTCGAACATTCCCTGAAAGAGTCCAATCGCCGCGCTGTCGTTCTTTAGTATCCGCCACTTGTGCGTCTCGGTGTCCGCGAAGGCGTCGTCCATATGCGTGTGTCCGCCGTCTATCACCTCGAAACCGAACTTCCGGTAGAAATCGAGAGACGCGGAGATGTCCTTTACGGCGAGACTGACCGAGAATTGCCCCAGATTCATTATATCCCCTCTTGCGGTGCGCGATGGTAGATTGAGCAGCCTCTATTATCGCCCAGTCCCCTCAGAGATCGGCAAGGCGTATCTTGACCATTTGAAGGAAAAGCGAGAGGCGGTTGCGGCGCATCAGATGAGTCGGCTTACCAACAAACACTGTTGGACACAAGCGGTCACCGAGCATCACAGAGTGGCAGATCCCCCAGAAAGCCGTCCACTTCTCTCAGTTTGCTTGGAATACACCCACTGATCTGATTGCCGTAAATGCTCAGATAGCCCAGATCGGGCAGGCTCTCGAGAATCTCGGTAATGCTGCCCGTTAGCTCGTTCTCCGCGATAACGAGCCATTCCAGCCTTTCGATATCTCCTATTTGGGATGGAACTTCCCCCGTCAGTTGATTAAAGCTCAGATCTAACGATTGCAGCCCCTCGATGCGCCCTAGTTCGGGTGGGATAGCCCCCGTAATCCGATTGTCGCCAAGATCAAGTGTATCCAACTTTGCCAGCTTTCCAAGTTCGTCAGGTATCACTCCGGTCAGCTCATTGCCATATAGATGCAGCGCCCTGAGTTCCGTCAGACCGCCGAGCGCCGGCGGGATGCGCCCGGTCAACCCGGAAGTAGTCAGGTTCAGCGCGACAACGCGAGGCGGATCACCGCGAACCAGTACACCCTTCCAGTCGGATACCGGAGCGTCCTTACTCCAATCCAAGTCCGCCTCCCCTGCCAGAGTCTCTAGAACAGACAGCAGTATCACGCAGTCCTCGGCAATACCTCCCGTGTCCGTACACTCGACAGGCGCGTCCGACATTCCCAAGTCTGAACCGATGCCGACCGCAGGACCTCCGTATGCAGGCCCTTGGTCAGGATCAGGGATCAGCCCCCTGTCCTCAGAAATCAGCGCAAACACAAGCGCGACGGCTACAATGAACAACGTCGCGACTTGCGCAATCAAGAACTCGCGTGACCAGGAGCTTTCTTCGCCGCCGCCCGTTTCGGGCGAACCGCTAGTGTGCGATGGCACCGGTCACCCAGCCGCCGTACACCGGGTACTGGCAGCAGATAAACTCGATATAGGACGGCTGGCCGTTCTCGTTCGCGGCCAGGGCGCGTTCCAGAGCGGGAACGATCTCGGACGGCTCGGTGACGCGCTCGGCGCGCAGTCCCAGTTCCGCGATGACCCTGGACATATCCACTTCGTCAGGACCGAGCACGCGGTGTGTGTATGGATCGTGTCCCTCGCCCCAGAACCCAGGGCCGTATCCAGCGAAGCCGCCGTTGCTGATATGAACGACCGTCACGCCCAGATTCTGCCGTACCGGAACCTCCAGGTTGCCGAGCATATATCCGACACCCGCCTCTCCGGTCACAGCGACGCATTGCCTCTCGGGGAAGGCTATCTTCGCGCCCATCGCCGCCGCCAGGCTGAAACCGAGTGTAGAGACGTTGCCCCATCCCAGGAAGCCGCGCGGGATAAGGGTGTCATACACGGTGCTAAGCTGGTCGCGGGTGTTGCCGGAGTCGTGGGTAACGAACGAGTTTTGCGGGTCCAGTACCTCCATCAGGCCAGCGTAAACCCTGTACGGGTTGATGGGCGTTTCATCGGACGCCATGGCCTCTCTGTACACCGCAAGCCCAGAATCGCGTACTTCCTTTATCTCGGCCTCGATGTCATTCGAGTCTCTTCCCGCCCCATTTGTTCTGTCCGACACCTCTTTGGTCAGCGCCTGTATGGTGAAGCGGGCGTCGCCAAGGACGGCGTGCGCCGTGGGATATATTTTGTTGACGTGGAGTTCGTCCAGATTGCACTGGATTATCGTCTTGTTGGCGGCGTCGGGAATAGCGTGACTGAATCGGCCCGGAGACAGGCTCGATCCTATCGCAAGTATCAGGTCGCTCTTTTGCAGGTAGTGGGCAGAGGGTTCTCCACGAACTCCAACGAACAGGGGATGGTCTTCAGGGAATGCGCCCTTAGCCTTGAGGGTCGAAATGACGGGGGCGCCGACAAGCTCAGCCAGCGTCTTCAACTCGGCTGAGGCTCCAGCGTAGATAACCCCCTCGCCAGCGTATATCAGAGGATTCTCGGCGTTCAGAAGCAGGTCCGCCGCAATGGCGACATCCCCCGGATCGGGAGCGGACTTCCAGCCCTTGACCGGAGTGTATGGGTCGGCGGTCTCGTCGTATGTACCAGCAGCGTTCGGGACCGACAGCACGACCGGGCCGGGCCGTCCACTTCTGAGCATCGTGAAGGCGCGCCGCATGAACTCCGGCGTTCGTTCGGGCTTGTCTATGTAGCCGTACCACTTGGAGACGGACTTCAGGCTGGTAGTGACGTCGAACTGGCTGTTCTCGGAACTGCCCGCGGGAACGCCGTCGGTTATGCACAGGATCGGAGAGCCGTCCTCGTAGGCCTGCGCCAGTCCCGCGTAGGCGACCTGTATGCCAGCCGCGTTGACGCCTCCCTGCACGGTGCAGACGCCTATCCGGTCGCCGCCCGTAACGCGGGAGAAGGCGTCGGCGAGCGCTATGGCGTAGCGGTCATCCCGCATCATAACCATCGGAACGCCCTCGCGTCCCAGGGCGTTGTTCACCCTGCACACGGGGAAGGTGGAGACCCACTCAATTCCCTCCTGCTTGAGAATTCGGGCTATCGCGGTGGCTGCGTCTATGGTCATTTGAAGTCCTTTCGTCAATATCAGCCTGATTCAATGGCATTGCTGGATATTCGCATTCGCCATATTCTAAATCTTCATGAAGTCTGTCTGCCTAATGCTTTGACGGAGAAGGCTTCTTGAGCGCTTTGGTGAGTTGGTATCTGGTCTCCAAGTTGATCCATAAGCTCATCGAAAATTGTCCTGCCCTTTGACCGGAAAGCCGATGCAATCTAATCGAACGAAGTGTGCAAAGTAAGTGAAACTCGTCAATCTCAGTTAGTAACTATCTCAAAACCCGACCTTAAGGAATTTCACCCTCACCCCAGCCCTCTCCCTTGAGGGAGAGGGGGTCTGTTATTGAAATTCATAGCTGACTGGACATTTACCTACCCCTCTCAGCCCTCAAGGGAGAGGGAGATTGTGTCCTCCTGCCATCCGCTTGAGCGAAGAGTTTTGAGATAGTCTCTTAATAGATCAACAGATCAACGCACCTGACATACGCGCGCTATGGAATCTCCCCAAGCCCTGCTTCCTCTATGGAGACATCGGTTGGCGAAAGCTACTTCCACACTTCACCAGTTAAATCGGAATCACCTATCCCTAATCCGCGACGGCGGCAGCCTTGGCTCCGACCATCTCACGAACGGCTGGGAATACCTCCTTGCCGAAAAGCTCGATGGAACTCAGCACCCTTTCGTGCGGAATGGTCTCGGTCTGAATAATCATCATCACCTCGTCCACGCCAATCTGGTCATACTTCATAATCGCGTTGATACAGCTTTCGGGGTCTCCGGCTATCGTTACTCCACGGTCTGCGAGGGTGTCGCCGTCCAGTTCGGCGATGGCGGCGCGCGCCGCGCCCGGGCCGGAGTCGAGGGATATGCCGACCTCCTCAGCCTGCTGCTTGTGCTCCTCGTCGGACTGCCTGAGCCAGCGTCCGAAGTCGGCCTGAAGGTGGTCGGGAACCCCGCCCCATGCCTCCAGCAGTTCCTCATAAGCGCCGACACGCCCGGCAATGTACGGCTTGTCGGGGCCGAAGAACGTCTTCATAGACTCTGCGGCCAATTCGCGCGCTTCGCTATTGTCCGGGCCGCAGTAGGCATGAACGTTGTTAGCCCAATAGTTGGTCGTGAACGCGCCCACCGGATTGGCGTTCTTGATCTTCTCCTTGTAGGTCTTGACGTGCTGCGCGAGCACAGTCGGAGCGTAGGATGCGGACGACAGCACTCCGATACCCTTCTCAGCGGCGAGATCGAAGCTCGCGGACTGTGTGCAGGCCAGATACATATTCGGGTGAGGCTTCTGGTATATCTTGGGAAGCACGCGCCGCGCGGGGACGTTCCAGAACTTGCCCTCCCAAGAAAATTCGTCCTCTGACTGCCAAATCTGGGGAATCATCTCAATGGATTCGCTCCACATTTCGCGCGTGTCCCTTGGGTCAACGCCCAGCCCCATCTGCTCGTAGGCATTGGAGCGTCCTGTGCCAAACTCGACGCGCCCGTCGGTTAGCTGGTCCACCATGGCGACCCGTTCAGCGATGCGAACGGGATGGGCGTGCGGGAGAATGGACACGCCGAATCCAATCTTGATGTTCTTGGTTCGCTGACTCAGGGCGCCGAACATCACCTCCGGGCAGGGGGAGCCTGAGAAGCCAAGAAGGAAGTGATGCTCGACGAACCACAGCTTGTCGAAACCAACCTGGTCGGCAAGCTCACACTGTTCCAGCGTCTCTTTGTAGAGCGTATTCCAGTCAATGTCGTTGCCTTCGAACGGGCGCTGCATCTCAAATAGAAGTCCGAATTTCATGGGGGTACTCCTTGGAGTTTCTCAAATTTACCAATGTCTGACAGTAGGAAGAACATCCTGACGCTATGACGAATTTCGCGCCAAAGTTGAAGCGGGCCGGATACCTGAAATTAGCTTTTCTTTATCACGAGCGAGTTTTCGGAAGTCGCACTCGACCTGGATGCCGTACCAGAACTCGTCCGACTGCCCGAAGAACGCGCCGAAGCGAATGGACATGGCAGGCGTAATGGAGCGTCGTCCACGCACTATCTCATTGATGGCTCGCGGTGAGACTCCAATCGCCCGAGCCATCGCGTTCTGCGAAATTCCCATCGGCGTGAGGTATTCTTCAAGAAGGACCTCGCCGGGCGTGATCGGATCAACCATATTATTCCCTATCTAATACCAATCCACTGTGATGTCACCATGTTCTGCGGAGCCAAGCTGGATGGATTCCCGCTTTCGTGAGGAATGACGGTACGCAACCTGATACTGAGAGATATGGCGCAGTCAAACTGAAACGGTATAACTATGGCCCATATAGACTCTGCATAACCTATAACGTTATAGGTGCGCTGTCAATGGAACACACACTGCACGTCAGTGATAATCAACTATGGAAACTTCTTCAGGTCCAGACTCAGACCATCGGAATACTATGCGCCACTGGTCGTTTATCCGAATCGAGTATCGGCCCGATAGTCTGCCTTTGAGCGCTTCCAGCCTGTTACCGGGCGGTATGTGGAAATTCAACAATGACTGTCAACTTAAACTCAGTGGGTATGGGCCAAAACCAATGCCCATTCGACATATCCAAATTCAATCCTGTTCCGCACCGCCATCGTCCCCTACATTTTCTGTCCGCCTCCGAGTCGGCGGCGTATATCGTGGCAGTTCAGTAACACCGGTCAGCGCCTTGATCCGTTCCTCGACCGCCGACACCACCCGGTCTATCCCGAAATAGACCTCGATGGGATCGTCCATGACGACGCGGGATCCCTCATAGAGGTACTTCACTGTATAGAGAGTCAGCCACGCGAGGCCCTCTCCCGCCGGTATGTCGAGCTCTCCCGGGTTTTCCCTGACAATAGCTGTGAGCTCTGCCAAGTCGTGGGTGTTCGGATACTCGGCGCCCAACGCTGAGATCCAGCCCTTCAGGATGTTTTCGAGTGCCTGCTGACCGTGGAAACCTATGGCCTCCTGGGAGGAATTTCCAGCTATCAACCCCTTCATCGCTATGAGTTCTCTGTCAGCGTTGACCACACGCTGCCCAGCGTCCGGCCAGTCGAACGGTGCACTCAAGTCGCGCTGATACTCTTCCTTCTCGCCGTTCATGTCGACTCCGTCTCTGGCGGCCTGGGCCGCCAGGTGGTTGATACCGTTTCGACACTCCATGTACTTTTCTCTCGGCATCCGCACCAGGTCGGCGCCGAAGTAGTCGCCGTATATCCGCTGGGCGGCCTCTCTAGCCGCGCTCTGCGCCTTCATGTATCCGCTCCTGGACAGGTCATCGGATATTATGAGCAGGTCAATGTCGGAGTCGGCGCGGTGGTCTCCACGAGCGCGAGAGCCGAACAGGATTACGGATTCGGGGCGAACGGCGTCGTACACGGCGCGCGCTACCGCTACCGCTTTCGGGTCGGCTTTGCCTGTTACTGCGAGTGGCACGCGAAGCCTCTCTATCAGACGGCGGCAGCGTGGCCGTCGGTCCTCGGGTCGGAGCCGGCTGTTCGGACGTGGGTCGCAGGGTCTATGACTATCAGCTTGGCGGAGCCTCCGAAGACTCTGCCAGGGTGTGTCACTACGTCGTGGCCCTTGTCTCTCAACAACTCGACATCGCTGTCGCTCATGCCGCCTTCCAGTTCCAGGACGAACGGGTCTTCCACGTTATGCGGGTCGGTTCCGGGAGTGGACGTCCAGCGCGGGGCTTCGACCGCTTCCTGGGCGGTCATGCCGTGGTCCAGGACGTTGGTAATGACCTGCGCGTTCCAGGCAATCTGCCGGTCTCCGCCCGGCGTTCCGCCGACCAGGTACGGTCTGCCTTCTCGCATTACCATGTAGGCGTTCAGCGTGTGCATCGTGCGCTTCCCGCCCTCTATCACGTTGGGGTGACCCTCGACGAGGCTGAATCCACGACCGATGCGGTTGTTGAGCAGGACTCCGGTGTTGCCAGCGACGAAGCCGCTGCCGAAGCCCATAGAGAGGCTGTGAATGAAGGACAGCGCGTTACCGTCCTTATCCACGACGCAGAAGTAACTGGTGTTGCCGTCGCCCGGAATCGGGGCGGCGACAGGCCCAGGCTCGTAGAATCCCGAAGTCGCCTCGATAAGACGGCGTCGCAGCGCGGCGAACGGCTTGGAGATAAGCTCTGAGAGCGGCGTATCCACGAAATCGGGGTCGCCCGCGTACCTATTACGGTCGGCGAAGGCCAGTTTCTTGGCTTCGACCATGGTGTGAACCGACTCGGCGGTATAGTAGCCCATTCCCGCGAGGTCGTATCCCTCGAGTATATTCAGGATCTCCAGCAGCATGAAGCCGTGCGATGGGGGCGTTGTTTCATAGATGGTATGACCGCGATAGGTTGATGATATGGGAGGCTGGTACCACACACTCCGATGGTCGGCGAATTCCTGCTCGGTGTACAGTCCTCCGGCTTCCTGTATGGCGCGCGCCATCTCGCGGGCAGTGTCGCCGGTGTAGAATGCCTCAGCGCCGCCTGAGGCTACCTTCTTCAGGGTCTGGGCCAGGTTCTTCTGCACGAGAATGTCGCCCGGTAGGAGCGGAATGCCGTCTCGGGTGAATATATCCCGAGAATATGGGAACTGCGCAAGTTTTTCGTTAAGCGTCTTGAAGCCGTTCGCCAGTTGCTCGCTGACCGCGTAGCCTTCCTCCGCGTAGCCTATGGCGGGTTCGATCAGTTTCGCGAGAGATCGGGCGCCGAATCGCTCGTTTATCTGCTCCCAGCCCAGCACCTCGCCGGGCATCGCGGCGGCCAGGGGCCCTTGCAGCGGCATATGCTTGTGTCCGCGCTTGACGAAGAATTCGCGGCTGGCAGCCATGGGCGCCTTGCCGCTGCCGTTCATCCCGTGTACCTGTCCGGTCTTGGCGTCGTACATAATGACGAAGGGCTCGCCGCCCACGCCGCACGCGGGTGGAACGGTCACCGCCTCCACAGCGGCAGTGGCTATGGCCGCATCAAAAGCGTTGCCGCCATCGGCCAGAACTCTCGCGCCCGCGGAGGCGGCCAAGGGCGATATGGACACGACCATGCCGCCGTTACTATAAACTGTGTTTCTTCCGGTCTCGATTCGTGGCCTTGTCGCTGTAACCATAGTAGCACCTGCCCCACTGTCTGAGTATTGAGCCAATCCTATCATCAGTGTGAGGAATTGTGAATTTGGAGTGGCGACTTGAAGCCGTATCAGTTTGGTCGGTGGCAGTAATCACCCTCACCCCAGCCCTCTCCCTTGAGGGAGAGGGGGTCTGTTGATTGAAATTCTTAGTTGGCTGCACATTTACATACCCTTCTCTGCCCGTCGAGGGGGAGGGGGTCTGTTGATTGAAATTCTTAGTTGGCTGCACATTTACATACCCTTCTCTGCCCGTCGAGGGGGAGGGGGTCTGTTGATTGAAATTCTTAGTTGGCTGCACATTTACATACCCTTCTCTGCCCGTCGAGGGGGAGGGGATTTTCGCGCCGCAAGGAACGCCGAGCTAAGTAACTATCTCAAAACCCGACCTTAAGGAATTTCACCCTCACCCCAGCCCTCTCCCTCAAGGGAGAGGGGGTCTGTTATTGAAATTCTTAGTTGGCTGTACATTTACATACCCTTCTCAGCGTCGAGGGAGAGGGGGTCGGTTGATTGAAATTCTTAGATGGCTGCACATTTACATACCCTTCTCAGCGTCGAGGGAGAGGGGATTTTCGCGTCGCAAGGAACGCCGATTAAGTTGATACAGGTTCTGGCGAATTTCACTCAGAGGCAGGCCGAACTAACGGCCCGTTTGCGATTTGGGCTATAATATGCGCAATAATATAGGAAGGAACGATACCTTTGCAGCCACCAACCTTACAAGACGTTATACAGGCAAAGAAGCGAATAGCCGGGCACGTGACGCGAACTCCGCTTCATCGGTATATCGGACTCGAAAAGCTGATTGGCGCGGAAGAGGTCTATGTAAAGCATGAGAACCACCAGCGGCTTGGCGCGTTCAAGATGCGCGGGGGCATCAACCTGCTGGCGCAGATGTCCGCCGCCGACCTCGAGAGAGGGGTGTCCACCGCGTCGAGCGGGAATCATGGTCAGTCCATTGCGTACGCCGCAAGTGTGTTTGGAGCGAAAGCGTATGTCGCGGTGCCGGAGAACGCAAATCCGGGCAAGGTGGCGTCCATGCGGAATCTCGGCGCCGAGGTGATTCACTACGGCGCGTTCTTCGATGAGTCCAGAGATTACATCGAGCGGCTCTCCAAAGAGGAGGGATACAAGTTCATTCACCCGATAAACGAACCTCGCCTGTACGCGGGTGTGGGCACATACACGCTGGAGATACTCGAAGACCTTCCCGATGTTGACGTGATCGTGGTTCCTGTCGGTGGCGGCAGCGGGGCGGGAAGCGCCTGCATAGTGGCGAAAGCGATAAATCCCGATATAGAGATTATCGGGGTGCAGGCCGAGCAGGCCCCTGCCGCGTATCTATCCTGGAAGCGGGGGGAGGTCGTCGAAGCGCCGATGAAGACTACGGCGGAAGGACTGGCCACGGGATCGGGCTACGAATTCGCTATTGGTATCCTGCGTCAGTACCTGGATGATTTCATACTTGTGACCGAAGAGGAGATGAACGCCGCAATCGTCACCCATCTTGAACAGACTCACAACCTCGTGGAACACGCGGGCGCGGCGTCCCTGGCAGGGGCGCTGAAGATACGGGAACGGCTCGCGGGCAAGAAGGTCGTTATCATATGCAGCGGGGGAAATCTGTCCATAGAGCACCTGAAGATCGCGCTGGCGCAGGCTACCTGATTCGATGTGAGAGGACTGACATTGACGAACCAACAGATTAACGACGACTCGCCCGCCTCCGCGCTGTTCCCGGAGTTCGACACGCTATACGACCTGATAGCCAACGAGGCGGAAGGACTGACTGACGAGCAGTTGGACTGGACGTCCGAGGAATACGCGTGGGCGGAGTGGAGCATCCGAAACCAGTTGAGCCATATGGCTTCGCTCACCTACCGCTGGCTGATATTAAGATGCGGCGATACGCTCTTCCCTGATGGCGACCACGGGATTGAGGAGGTGCAGAGCATAGCCGACTCTCCGTCCGACCGGCGTCTCGACGACGACAAGTATTGGGAACTTCCAGCGATTCTGGAAATTCTGGATGGGGGCATACAACTGGCCCAGCGCGTCCTGTCGGAGCGCAGTGTGGGATTCATGCGTTCTCACTCGGTCGCGTCGGAGATGAGCGCCTCATGGGACCTGATGCTGCAGGCGCATCCCACAGGCATATCTATCTCTGAAGACGGGACGAAGCGCATAATGAATTTCGAGGCGATGGTTCGGCACATCTATTTCGAGGAGACTACCCACCTCTTCAACATACAGCGTCTGAAGCGCGCGCAGGGATTGCCTACGGTGTCCGAGGTGCCGAGAGTCGGATACTGGGCGGTTGACGGCTGGGATGTAAGCGAGGCTTAAAAACCTCTGGTCGTTCACTCTCAAAGCAGACCGCGCTGAATAGGTCTGCTTTGTTGTATTACGGGATTTCAGGATAGCTTGAACCTGAGAGGTATAGAGAAATGGCGAAATTTCTAACGACGGTGGCAGTGTCTTATCACCTTGAGAAGATAATCAATGAGGCTGAGGACTGGCTTGTGATAATAAGCCCGTATATCAGGGTGAACTCCCGTATCCAAAACTATATTCAGAGTAAATGTTGGGAATATCTACTAAAAACAAACGTGGATCATCCTCTTACCGTGGTTATAATATATCGGCATGAGACACAAGACCTTGAACTGGAAGAGTGGTTTCACTCTCTGCCCTATACTTTAGCGGGATTCTGCGAAGACATCCACGCCAAGTGCTATCTTAACGAAAAGGAAGCTCTTATAACCTCAATGAACCTTTTATGAATACTCACAGGTTAACAACTACGAAATGGGCATACTGGTATCCAGCGACACAGAACCTGAACTCTATTGGCAGATAGAAAATGAAGTGCGGCGCATTCGCAGTGTTATGACAGAGGTGCATTTTGACGATGGTGAGATAGAGGAACACTGGAAGAAGGATCATCTATTTACATCATCGGACGCTGAAACAGAAATCGTTCTGCAGGAGTCCGGTTTCTGTCTCCGATGTCAAACTGAAATCCCATTAGACTTGGACAAGCCGTACTGCAACTCGCATTACAGAACCTGGGCTAGATTCAAGAACGAGGACTACGAAGAAAACCATTGCCACACCTGCGGCGCAGAACATGACACCAACATGGCGAAGCCCCTGTGCCTGTCCTGCTTCAGGAAATACCGCAGCGCGTTCAGGACGGCTAGCTAGTGGAGTAGCGGGGGTTAGCAATATATGGATTGGCAAGCAGTTACGGCAGTCGCGGCAACTGTCACAGCGGTTTCAACAGGAGGTTTGGCAGCCGGAAAAGTTTGGAAATTCATTTGGCCACGGATGAAGTCGTGGCACAATAGGATTGCACTATACGGCTGTCTATCGGATTATGACCGCGACACCCTCAAAGCTCTGCATGACGGCAAAGCTACACGACTTTCGCTGCATTATGACGATGGGCGACCACCAAGCATACAAACCAAGCTGGATAGTATCTTGGACACCCCGGTCGCCTGCCGCTTGATAGCTAGTACAGCATCTATGTGATTCTGACGTACAGCGAACATTCCCTCCCACCCCTGGATTGCCGAGCGGCGAGCCCTTCGGGGAATGACGGATTGTAGTTGGAATATGGCATTTTCAGATGGAAACAGTACTAGTACCCATTACAATCGGAAGGAAAGTAGAATATATTGAGGCGAGACATCGGGGACGCGAACCGTCCCACAGAGAATCGGCGTGAGTCCGCCTTGACGATGCGCAGAGAGGCGAGGCCCTTCTACGCAGTTCTGTTCGTGTTGCAGACGTTCGCACTTATTGCGCGACGATTCTATCTCGCTCTCATGGAGGAATCGGATGGCGCGTTCTGGCAGGCGTTGGCGGCGGCGGTGAACGATGGGAAGGTTCTGGACATTGCGGCTGTCAGCCTGAGCGAACTGGAGCGCGACGGCGCGAAAGCGGTGATAAGCACGATAGTATTGATGGAGGTATGGGACGCCATGATGGCAACGAGGGACGCGGTAAACGACTGGCTGGAGAAGCGTAGGGAAAAAGCGCGCGCAGAGGGCATCGCAGAGGGCATCGCAGAGGGTATCGCAGAGGGTAGGGTCGAGGGCCGCGCCAAGGGCAGGGCGGAACTGGCCGCCGAAGTCGCGGCCTGGAACGAGCGAAGACTGGCCGCCGAAGCGAACGGAGATCCCTTTAACGAACCGCCTCCCGGAACTGACAACCCATGTTGATGGTCACGAGAGAGGCGGTTTCACTAGACGATTCCGGTCATTCGCGCCCGAATCTCGTCGGGGACTTCCCGTACCCTTTCTCGGGCGGGGGAGTCGTTGCGCTTGCACACGTATTTCGCTGCCTCGGTGAGTAGTTCCACGCCGCCGAGGAAGTCCTCGACGCGGATGTACTCCGCGCCTATGCCGGACTCGGGGTCGCGTATGCTGGTGGTAGCGTTGTGGTAGTTGCCAAGCGGGAACGCCATTCCGGTGGCCCTGTATCCCCAGACGGCGAATGCTGTTCCTTCGCACACTCCGCCACTCATAAGCTGGCGCTGGCTCTTGAAGTCGTGGTTTAGCTGTCTGAGCGATTCTCTTGCCACAATGAGAACCTGTTCGGCCTGGGCGTCGAAGGTGTATAGCGCGTCGCCCGTCCTTATGACAGGCCCGGCTCCCTGCTCCACGCCCGGTATGAGTGGGCTGGATTCTATGGACACGACCAAAGTCTCAGGCGGTAGAGTTCGCGCCTCGGCCATGAGCCTGGCGCCGAACAGACCGCCCTCCTCGGCGCGGGTGAAGACGGCGTAAACGTCGCACTCGGCACCCTCCGCAACCAGCCGCTCCATGGTGGAAAGGGCGGCGGCGCATCCGGCGAGGTCGTCCAGAGCGCGCATCCTGATGAATCCATCTTCAAGCATGAAGTCGGGCAGATCAAACACGACGGGAACGGGCGGTTCTATCTTTGCGTCCTCGCTGAGTTCGACACGGACGGTCCTGCCGTCTCCGTCGGGGAACGGTACAACTTGCGCGGGCAGCCGAACGCCGTCTTCCAGAATGACGAGAACGTCGGCGGGATTAGACAGAGACACTTCCGGCACGCCACCCAGCGCGACGGCGAGCAGTCCACGCTCCGACGCCTCGACTATCTCGAAGCCCGGGTGGTCCATATGGGCGATCAGCGCGAGCGGCGGGTCACCGCTGTGGGAGTTGCGATAGCGGGCTATCACGTTTCCGAAGTCGTCGGCGCGCGCGTCCAGACCGATGCTTTGCAGTGTTTCGACGATGTAACTTGCGGGGCCACTCTCGTGGAAAGGCACTGCGGGCCGCTGTCCGAGTTCTCTCAGTATTTCGAGGGCGCGATTGTCCTGTTCGTTCATTTACTCACTCTGTTGGGTATTTCTAATTCTCGTATCTGACCAGGGGGTATTTCTGTTATAACTTGGTGGATTCTGGCGATTTGCGGTCTAATGCGAGGCCACGAACTTGAGAGCAGAATCAAGATGGAAATTTTTCTGTCCAATAGATTCTGCTTATAACGCATACTCTGGTCTGTCGTTATAAGAAGTTCGTATCCGTCCGCCTCGGCTCGACGCAGAAGGTCGCAGTTTCGCAAGGTAGCCCATCCCCTTCTTGCGGCTGTTTGAACGGAATGTTCATTCAAGCGCCGACTTAGTAACTACCTCAAAACCCGACCTTAAGGAATTTCACCCTCACCCCAGCCCTCTCCCTTGAGGGAGAGGGAGATTGTGTCCTCCTGCCATCCGCTTGAGCGAAGAGTTTTGAGATAGTCTCTTATACCAATCCACTGTGATGTCACCATATTCTGCGGAGCCAAGCTGGATGGATTCCCGCTTTCGTGAGGAATGACGGTACGCAACCTGATACTGAGAGATATGGCGCAGTCAAACTGAAACGGTATTAGGGGCGCGGGCGTACAGTGATCCAGCAGGATTCTCACGATACCCTGGATTCATCGAGCGATTCCAGTTCGTGTTCGAGAACCACTCTGACCTGCTCCGCTTTGACTCCCGGGAACCACTCCAGGAACTCATCCACCGAGGCCCCGTCTCTGATGTTCGCAAACAGAGCCGACACAGGTACACGGGCGCCTTTGAACAACCATACGCCGCCGAGCTTTTCGGGGTCGCGTTCGACAGCTTTGCACGTGTACCATCCTGACATGGGTCTAGTCCTCCATTCAGAGATTTTATCGGGGATGCGAGTTCGCTCAGACAGTTCCGTTCAAGTCCGCGAGACGAGGCACGACATCCTGAGACAGGAGTCGGACGGATTTCTCGTAGGCGTCTCGGTCTTCGGAGTGGTCGAAGGTGAGCCAGAGCAATGTTCCGAATCCGCCGACGGTCTCATACAGGGCGCGGAGTTTTTCTTCCACGGTGTCGGGCGAGCCGACTATCCACAGGTTGTCCATCATGTATTCCAGAGTCACGTCTTCGTCGGCGATGGACTCGTCGTGCTTCATGAAGCTGACGAATGGATACGCGCCAAATGAGAAGAGCGGGTGGAGGTAGTCTCGCCACGCCCTGCCCAACATTCCGTTCATAGCGCCCTCTCGCGCCTCTTCGTCGGTGTCGGCGACCCATACGTCGCGGACGATTCGCCATTCACCGCGTGACGGCTGCTGCCTGCCTGCGTCCTGCGCTCCTTGCTCCACCGCATCCCAATGGCTGGCGACGTAAACGGCGTTCAGCCCCAGGCTCATGGGGATGTAGCCACGCTCGCCCGCTATTTTGAGCGTCTCAGACCCCGGACTCGCGCCCGCGACGCCAATGGGCGGGTGCGGCTTCTGGAATGGGGTCAGGAATGCGCGCAGCGTGGCGTATTCGTATTCTTTTGGATCGGGAATGTTGAAGTTCCAGAATTTGCCCTCGTATCGGAACGGGCCCTCTATGTGTTCCCAGACGTTCAGGATGATGTCCAGAGACTCGCGCGTCATCTCGCGGTGCTGGCTGGCGTCAAAGTCCACGTCAAACAGTTCGTGGTCTGACAGAAGGCCGCCCGATCCGATTCCGAACATGTATCGGCCCTGCGCCAGATGATCCAGGTACGCTACCCGGTGGGCGAGTTCGACGGGGTGATGGAATGGGAGCAGGTGCGCGCCCGTTCCGAGCATGATGTTCTTCGTCCGCATCAGCGCCTGGGCGATGAGAAGGTCGGGAGTAGGCACAGGTTCCCAGGGCGCGGTGAAGTGTTCTCCGATCCAAGCCTCGCTCAGGCCGTACCTGTCCGCCATTTCGAGGCAGTCGAGGTCCCACTGGTGGGCGTCCCATGTCGAGCGTTCGGGTGGGTGGGATGGCATGAGAAACAGGCCGAGCTTCATTTCGCTCCTCCTTTACCGCTTGTGGTACCTAATCTGAGCAGATGCGAGCGCTTGGCACAGTATATCGGATGGCGGGCGCGTTGTGGGGAAGGGTCACTCGCCTCGGTCGAACGCCATCAGTCCGGCGTTGACCGTGTTCAGGAAGAGGTTGTAGTCGGGTCCGTACTGGATGAAGGTGAATCCCTGCCGCTGTCGTTCTCGAAGTCCATCGGGTGAGCTGGCCGAGACGCCAATCTCGACCCCGCACGGGCGCGCTATTTCGAGCGCGTTACGGGTTATCTCTTCGATCTCCGGCAGCGGCAATTCGCGAGGGTCGAGTCCAAGTTCAAGAGACAAGTCCCAAGGGCCGATGGTCAGCACGTCTATGCCCGGCACTTCGCATATCTCCTGGAGGTTCTGGACGGCGTCGTGGGTTTCGAGTATCAGGCAGACGAGGATGTTGTCGTCGGCGCGTGATAGGTAGTCGTCGTTGTCCAGGGTGTAGTCGGTAGCCCGGAGCGGTCCCCAACTTCTGACACCGGCGGGTGGGAAGCGTGTGTATGAGACTATGGCGCGGGCCTCATCTGCGGTTCTGACGCCGGGAACCAGTATGCCCATTGCTCCCATGTCGAGGGCGCGCTGAATGTACACCTGGTCCCGGTTCGGAACGCGAACGATGGGAACGGCGGCGGCGCCGTTCATCGCCATGAGCATATGCTGAATTTCAGCAGCGTCCAGGGCGTTGTGTTCCGTCTCTATGACGAGCCAATCCATGCCCGCGCGAGCCATCATTTCCGCTAGGCTGGGACTGCCGAGACCCAGGAAGCAGCCTATGACCGGCTTCCCCGCCTTGACCCGCTGGCGCACTCTGTTGTCTTTCATGTTTCTGTCCCCCCGGAGCGCTGGTTCTATGAGTTCCGGGACAGGAATTCAGGATTCGTTGATGGTTATGGAGGCTATCGCGTCGCCCGGCGTGGAGGCGGACATAGGGTCTCTTGGCGGTATGGAGTTTACGACGTCCATACCCTCTATGACTTCGCCAAACACGGCGTGGCGGTCGTCGAGATTCGGGGTTGGGACGAACGTAATGAAGAACTGGCTTCCGTTGGTGTTGGGCCCGGCGTTCGCCATGGACAGAATGCCCGGCTTGTCGTGTCTCAGATCAGGATGAAATTCGTCCGCGAACTGGTATCCCGGGCCACCCCGCCCTGTTCCGGTAGGGTCGCCACTCTGCGCCATGAAACCGGGTATTACGCGATGAAACGTAACACCGTCATAGTAGCCGTCTTTGGCCAGAAAGACGAAGTTATTGGTAGTCCTCGGCGCTTCCTCCGCGAAGAGTTGGATTGTAAATTCGGAGCCGTTCTCCATATTGAAAGTGGCCGTGTAGCTCTTGGACGGGTCTATTACCATGGACGGAGGAGAGTTGTATTGCTTTGCCACTTTAGGACAAGTCCTTTCCTGTGTTTCGCGTATTTCGATGGTGTCCACTATCTGCGTGAACAGCGGGGCGAGTTCCTCCGCGTACTCTTCGGAAGCGGTGAATGTCACAATCACACCCGTTGAGCACCGCAAGAGCAAGTACTGGGTTATCGCGGCCTCCAGAGGATCTTCAGAGCCAGGGAGAGGCAGGGTGTATCCGATCTGTACGACTTCACCAGACGCCAATCTGATCCTTTGCCGTTCGATGTCGGTTACTCCCCAATATGTTTCCAGCTGCTGGATATTTACGTCCGTATATGTGTCGAGTGTGTCCGGCACAGCGACTTCGTTCAAGAGGACACTCATGTTGGCGTGGAAGGTCTCGGATGGGGACGGTTCTTGCTCAAAACCGAACAGCTTAAATTCAAGCGCGCGCCGATATTGTTCCAGTTGACCGGCGACGACATCGAATCTGGCGTCACTTGAAGATTCGAAAATCTCCAGAGCGGAGTCAATGGAATCTGTGTCCAGTGGCAGTGTCATCCAGGATGGCGGCGTAGTAATGGATAGCCCCTCGGCCGGCAGGTCGGATCTTATCCAGCCGGATTCGAGGGTCGTTTGGACCACTTCTATGTCGCGTGGCTCCTCGCCTTTTTCAAAATCCGGAAAAAGGGAGCCTATATCCGTGAATTCTTCGGGCGCCTCAATCTGGACCGGAACGTCGAAGTCGGAGTACTCGATGAGTATCTCGAAGCCGGTGTCTCCGCCGCCAAAGCCTCCCAAGAGACTGTCGGTCGGCGCGGCTCCCGCATCGGGCAATTCCAACTGGCCGTTCGCTATCATCCTGTGCAGCAGTCCGTCCTCGACGCCCACCCAGAACGTTATGTCCAGTTCGCCACCAACCCCTTCGAGCAAGGCCACCGACTCGCTGTCGGCGGATGCCGTAATGCGGTAAGCGTTGATTCCGTCAATCGCTTCCGTACCTTCAAGTGTCAGTTTATCCGACTCCATGAAGAGTTCGGGGCCGATGAAATTGTCGGTATGGGAGAAGTCGGAAGGGTTCAGAGGCAAAAACTCGCTAGCGCTCGCGCCCAGTATCCAATCTCCTGTTTCGGGATCGGTTATGTAGAATTCACCATCTTTTGCGATGAACTCGACCTCCACGCTGAAGAAGCCAATGTCTATCTTCGTTGCGCCCTTCGAGTCGAACGGCTTCTGGAAGTCCGCCTGGATCGTAACAGGGAATTGTATGGACGCGCCTCCCTGAGTTGTCGAGATGACCAATTCGATAAATATGTGGAAACTGTCGAGTTCATCTAGCGCAGCCGAGGCGTCCGCGAGTATCTCGGAAGGAGGACGGTCGTCTTTGGGCGCGGGCTCCGGTGTGGGCGTATCGGCAGGCATGGGTGTCGCAGGCGGGACAGGCGTATTCGTTGGAACGGGGGTAGCCGAAGGTGGTATGGGCGTGTTGGTAGGAACGGGAGTGGCAGTAGGCGGTACTGGGGTAGCCGAAGGTGGTATGGGTGTGTTCGTAGGCGGTACAGGGGTAGGCTCAGGATCTGAGCCGCCGCAGGCGAGAATAATCGCTACCAGAATTGAAACAAGAACCAGTGGAGCGGCGCTCAACAAAGTTCGGGGTCGCTGATAGTTTGTTCTGTTCAACACTTCTCCTGAAGACGCATATCGCGCAGTCTGGAGCATATTATAACTGAGCGCGAAATCGGGGGATATGGAAATAATGTTTGGCTCAGGGCGACTGTATGTGAGTCAAGTCGGCCTGCTGATAAGCCGCGGGGGCTTTTCATTATCCAGTTTGGCATAATTTTAATGGCCTGTCTCCCACGGCGAGATTGACGATACGGCTATATTCATTCATGCAGGACGGGCGGATACCCGCTTTCGCGGGTATGACGGGAAGAAAACGAAAAGACCCTGGTCTAAGCTGGACTTTGTACAAAAGCTAGACAGGATATGAGAGCGGGGTAAGATAGCCGAGCAAACTATCACGAAAGGTCCGGCTACGCTCACCCTGCCCGAAGCCATTATACCCATACTCCAGCCCTTCTCAACGCTGTTTCAGCGCAGAACCTGGGTGAAAGCTCAGGTACTGCTGGTCGGCGCCGTCCTGGCTCCGCGCAAGCGAACCGTAACCTCCGCGCTTGGTGTCATGGGACTCAGCGACGATGACGGCTTTGCGATATACCACCATGTCCTCAACCGCGCCGTGTGGTCGTCCCTGCGGCTAAGCCCGGATCCACCGAAGGGATGGATGAGTCGTCGTGCAAAAGGGGTGAGAAAGCGCTCCATTGAATCTGGGATAATGGGTTTGAAGACAAGAACCAACCCCAGAGCAGGAGCACTTAATAGATGTTACCACCTGAGCGTCCCGACCGCATCCGAATCGCCTTCGACGATCCCCGGCTGGTGGCCAATGCCGGGCTGCTCGTGCCGGCCACTCTCGCTCAGCGCCTGGGACTGAGTGAACTGGTGGACAGCAACGTTGACCTGGGCGATGCGCCGGGACGGGCGAACCCGGGAGACAAGACGCTGACCCTGGTTGCCTCGGCGCTGGCCGGTGGGGACTGCATCGATGACGCCGACGCGCTGCGTGCCGGTGGGACCGGGCGGGTGTTGGGCTGTACAGTGAAGGCGCCATCCACCCTGGGGACCTTCCTGCGCAGCTTCAGGTGGGGACATGTGCGGCAGTTGGACCGGGTGAGCCGGGAGTTGCTGGCGCGGGCCTGGGCCGCTGGCGCGGGTCCCGGCGATGAGCCGTTGACCATCGACCTGGACTCCACCATCTGCGAGACCTACGGACTGGGCAAGGAGGGCGCCCGCCGCCACAACTACACCGGCCAGAGAGGCTATCACCCGCTTGTGGCCGTCGCCGCAGGAACCGGCGACGTGCTGATGGCCCGGTTGCGACAGGGTCGAGCCAACACCGCCCGGGGCGCAGCCCAC
Organism: Dehalococcoidia bacterium; assembly: GCA_965261525.1. Classification (GTDB taxonomy): domain Bacteria; phylum Chloroflexota; class Dehalococcoidia; order Lucifugimonadales; family UBA1123; genus VXRN01. Next base: position 3,858,707 of record OZ253472.1, on the reverse strand, counting down.
TTCCTGCGTGAGACGGTGAGCCGGGTGCGCTGCGCCGGGGCCACAGGACAACTCACCGTACGCGCCGACAGTGGCTTCTACACCCATGACATCGTCTCCGTATGCCGAAAGACAGGTGTCCGCTTCTCCATCACCGTCCGTCAGCACACCCGACTGCGCAATCTCATAGAGGCCATACCTGAGGAGGACTGGACTCCCATACCCTACTGGATGGACGGCGCAGCCGACGTGGCTGAGACCACCTACACCCCTTTTCGGAACGAGCCCGATGCCGCACCGGTGCGTCTCATCGTCCGCAGGGTGAAGCCCACGCCCGGTTCACAACTGGCCCTCTTCGTCGACTACAGCTATCACGCCTTCATCACCGACCGACAGGGCGACACCCTCCAACTGGAGGCCGACCATCGCCGCCACGCCGAGATCGAGAACGCCATCCGAGACCTCAAGTACGGTGTCGGGCTGAACCATCTGCCCTCGGGGCGCTTTGCAGCCAACGCCGCCTGGATGGCCATACAGGTAATGGCTCACAACCTGGCTCGCTGGATCGGACGCATCGGTCTGCGCGAGCCGGTGGCGACCACCAAGACCCTGCGCAGACGCTTGTTCTCCCTCGCCGGACGGCTCACCCACTCGGCCCGCCGCCTTACTTTGCATCTCCCGCAGCGCTGGCCCTGGGAAACACAGTTCGGTCGCGCACTGACCAGACTGCGAGCCATTCCTCTGCCGGCCTGACGGCAGTGTCTACTACTGACCACCGTACACACCACAGCCTGTCTTGTCCGTAAGATCGCTCCGGACCGGACCGCGGGTGTCCACTGTTGCCCGCAGATTCGTCAAACTCGCCCCAAATCGCCACTGTGGGCCTCCATTGGCGTCCAAAATCACGACCGCGGACCTTCAGAACGACCCAGGCGCTGACATCATAACCGCACCGCCACTTTGACACGTCCCTCACCCACGCCCCGGCGGCGATACTAACCCTCTTCGGTGGATTCGGGCTAAGCCGAGTTCTGCTGACGCTTCTGATTCAGCATCTTGCCCAAGGGGACGGTCCACTGGTATTCGGGATAGACGAAACAATTGAGCGGCGGCGGGGCAGTCGCATCAGGGCAAAGGGCATCTACCGAGACGCTGCGCGCTCCAGCGACAGCCATCTGGTCAAGGCCTCGGGCCTGCGCTGGATAAGCCTGATGTGGCTGACCACCATACCCTGGGCGCATAGGACATGGGCGCTCCCCGTTCTGACAGCGCTTGCGCCCTCAGAACGCTACAACCGGAAGATGGGACGCCCACACAAGAAAATCACCGACTGGGCGCGCCAGATGATACTCCAACTCCGGCGTTGGCTTCCAGACCGTCCCATCGTCATGGTGGCTGACAGCGGCTGCGCCGCACTCGACCTGCTCCACTTCTGCCAGTCTATGTCCCAACCCGTTGCCTTCATCACCAGACTGAGGCTCGACGCCGCGCTCTACGAACCCGCTCCAACCCGACTGCCCGGTCAGATGGGACGCCCGCGTCTCAAGGGCCAGCGCCTGCCCACGCTCAGGGAACTCCTCGACCGCCCCGATACACGCTGGAGCCGGACATCGGTCGCATGGTACGACAACGATACCCGTACGGTGGAACTCAGCTCTCACACCGCGCTCTGGTATCACAGCGGCAAGCCGCCTGTGCCCATTCGCTGGGTTCTCATTCGAGACCCACTGGGGCAGTTGAACTCTCAGGCGCTGCTGTGCACAGATCTTTCAGTATCCCCTACGCAGATCGTTGAATGGTTCACGCTGCGCTGGCAGCTCGAGGTGACCTTCCAGGAGGTACGCGCTCACCTTGGAGTGGGTACGCAGCGTCAATGGTCGGACCTTGCCATAGCCCGTACCACGCCCGCGCTGTTGGCGCTGTTCTCCTGGATAACCCTCGCAGCCGAACCGCTAAGGCGAGAAGGTTCAGTTCCAACGCGTTCAGCCGCATGGTACGCCAAGTCTGAACCCACGTTCAGCGACGCAATCGCGTTGGCGCGTCATCATATGTGGAGAGCGTCTGAGACTTTTTGTGTGTCTGAGCGCAAACCCGACATCGTTAAAGTCCCCGCGCTTCTGTTCAACCGACTCATAGAATCCCTGACTTACGCCGCCTGAATGTACAAAGTCGAGCTTAGTAACTATCTCAAAACCCGACCTTAAGGAATTTCACCCTCACCCCAGCCCTCTCCCTCAAGGGAGAGGGGGTCTGTTGATTGAAATTCATAGCTGACTGGACATTCACCTACCCCTCTCAGCCCTCAAGGGAGAGGGGGTCTGTTGATTGAAATTCATAGCTGACTGGACATTCACCTACCCCTCTCAGCCCTCAAGGGAGAGGGGGTCCGTTATTGAAATTCATAGCTGACTGGACATTCACCTACCCCTCTCAGCCCTCAAGGGAGAGGGGGTCCGTTATTGAAATTCATAGCTGACTGGACATTTACCTACCCCTCTCATGCCCTCAAGGGAGAGGGGGTCCGTTATTGAAATTCATAGCTGACTGGACATTTACCTACCCCTCTCAGCCCTCAAGGGAGAGGGGGTCCGTTATTGAAATTCATAGCTGACTGGACATTTACCTACCCCTCTCAGCCCTCAAGGGAGAGGGGGTCTGTTATTGAAATTCATAGCTGACTGGACATTTACCTACCCCTCTCAGCCCTCAAGGGAGAGGGGGGTCCGTTATTGAAATTCATAGCTGACTGGACATTTACCTACCCCTCTCAGCCCTCAAGGGAGAGGGAGATTGTGTCCTCCTGCCATCCGCTTGAGTGAAGAGTTTTGAGATAGTCTCTAAGCCGAGTCTTGCTTGCCCGATAGGAGGGTCATCGCTATCATATGTTCAGCAAGGTCGTACAACAGCAGGGGGAACAACCAATGACCTCCAGAACCACGGCAACAATTCAGAAATCATCCTATACCGACTACCACGACGACCCCGGTATGTACGGACTGCTCGGAGAACGAGTCCCTATCGAAATGCTCCAGTCTCAGACCATCAAGTACGCATCAATGGCCCTTGACTACATCCTGGACGATGATGAATTCGCCTTCATGGACTCCAACCTACCCATTCGGCTCGACCCCAACGACCTCCGAAAACACGTAGCCCCTGATTACATTTTCTCCCGAAACGTCAATCTCGCCAACATCCGGGATCAGACAGCTTACAACCTGTGGGAAGTGGGCAAGCCGCCCGAGTTCGCGCTGGAGGTGGCCTCGCCATCCACTTATGAGAGGGATCTGTACGAAAAGCCGGACATCTACGCCGGTATAGGCATTGGCGAGTATTGGATGTTCGACCCGAAGGGCGGAGAGTTGTACGGACAGGCTCTGATGGGATTCAGGCTGGTGAACGGGAGGTATGAGCCTGTAGAGATAGCTATGAACGAGCATGGCCTCATGAGCGGTTACAGCGAGGAACTGGGCGTGAGGCTGTGCAGTGTGGAAAATTCGCGGCGCGAGGAGTTGCTGCAAATTCAGCCGGCGCTAGCGCTTGTGTTTGAAAAGGATTACAACCCTGCGTCGCTGTTGTTCCAAGACATAGAGACGGGTTTGTACATCCTGAACATGACCGGACTGAAATCGGTGTATGAGCGGGCCGAGGCGGAGCGCGAGGCTGCACAAAACCGCGCCGAAGAAGCCGAGGCGGAGCGCGATTCCGCCAACGCGCGCGCCACTAGCGCCGAGACCGAAGTCGCCAGATTGCGGGAACAGATTCGACGTAGGGAACAGGGCTGAAGTCATCGCTCGGTCTTGACGCTTAGCGACCTGCCGTCGGTCTCGAATGTTATCGTTCCGCTCTCGTATGTCTTCAGTATTCGAGAGGCGGGAATCAGACTCTCCAGTCTTTCAACAATCTCGGGGTCAGGGTGTCCGAATCTGTTGTCAAGTCCGGCTGAAATTACGGCGGCGCGGGGCGAGACCACGCTTAGAAACGATGCGCTCGATGATGTCTTGCTACCGTGATGGGCGACTTTGAGCACGTCGCTGTCCAAATTCAGGCCAGAACGGAGAAGCCATCTCTCGCCGCCAGTCGTGACGTCGCCGGTCAGCAGGAAGCTGGCGTTTCCATAAGTCACGCGGATGACCACGGATGCGTCGTTCGCATCTGCGTATGCAGCTTCGGCGCGGGCATCGGGCGGTCCGAGTACATGGACTTCAACCCCGTCGTGGAATGTCAGGCGCATTCCTGGGCGAGCCTCCAGCATCTGCGCTCCTTCGGATTCAGACAGCCTTTTCCATGCCAGATAGTCCGCGCTTTCATATTCACCGCGAAATTCCAGGACGCGCTCGACATTGTAGCGGCGCATAACTTCGTTAAGGCCGGATACGTGGTCGCTGTGCGGGTGACTGAGTATTAACAGAGACAGCGAACGCTTCCAGAAGGGCATCCGGTCGTCCAGAACTTGAACCGCTCGGCCGGGGTCAGGGCCTCCGTCCACGACAATCGTCTGACCGGAAGGTGTTGTTACAACTGTCATGTCACCCTGTCCAACATCGGCGAATACGACCTTGAGTGTTCCATCGGGCCGACTCAGCGCGACTGACCAAATCGTCATCGCAGCAATGAGTACCAGAGCGGTTGACTGCCATGGGATCGCCGATTCCCATATTTTCGGTCGGACACGCAGTTGCAGGCGTCTCCATCTGATCGGGCTGTACATCAGAATCGCCACTCCCACAATCGCGGCGTAATACGCCCACACGAATCCCCGCGCTAATTCACCTGTATCCAACGATGCAAGTGGAATGGCGGCGAACAGGGTCGCAACGCGAATGATGTAAGCGGACAGCCCCCAAGCAAGCAAGCCGAAAGGAGTCGCCGCAGTTTCCGATACGATCCCGATGAGAGCGGCGGCGGCGTGGGAGGCAAGCGCGAAGGGCAACGCGGGCATACTCAGCAAAGTGGCAGGCAGGCCCACGACAGACACTCGCTCGAAGTAGAACATCGCGAGTGGCGTAGTAGCCAGAGTAGCAGCAACTGTAATTCCTACCGCTCCGACAAAGCCACGCAATGAGGTGGCCCACCATTCCTCGCGCTCAGAACCAATACGGAGCCACTCGACAATCCTGTCTGAGAGGAATTCGTAGTAGATTGCGATCCCCATCATGGCGGCGAAGCTGAGTTGGAAGGATACCCTCGTTAGAACTCGCGGTTCGAGCGCTGCCATTGCAGCGGCGGCGAGAGCGAGCGCCGGAATGAGGCTTCGCGGTCTGCCGACGGCAATCGCCGCAAGATACACCGTTCCCATTATGGCCGCGCGCATGGCGGAGTCCGGCGCGCCGGAAATGAGGGCATATATCCATATAGTCAGCAGCGGGAATAACAGATAGAACTGTCGCCGTCTTCCTATCAGGAACTCGCTCACGGATACGCCGAGAGCGAGCAGTACGCTCACGTGGAGGCCGGAGATGGCGAGGAGGTGCGCTGTCCCGGATCTGCGGAAGCGCTCGGTCAGCGAATCGGGCAGATTGTCGCGGATACCCAGCAGTATGGCCTGACCGAAAGACGCCTGCGGTTCCGGTATGACAGCGGATATGACCCTTGACATGTCGCGGCGAAGTGAATAGAGCCATCGGTAGAAGGGCCTGCCGCCGTCTTCAGCGATCAGTTCCGGGTTCGGGAATCGCATGATCGAGCCTATGCCCTGTGACTCCAGATAGGCTGGGAAGTCGAATCCGTCGAACTTCTGCGGGTCCTCAAGGCTTCCATCGAGAATGAGCTTGTCGCCGTACCTTATGAATGGCGCTTCCCTAGAGCCGGCAAGGGCGGCAGGGACTCGAGCTGTCACCCTGACATAACCCGTAACTTCGTTCCATGGGGAACCGCTATCGGGTCGCAGGCGTTCGGCGGACAACCGAAATGTGAGAATTGTGCCTGAACTTGTAGGATCATCCGTCACCACGCCCTCAACCACAGAGTGAGGCGCGTCATGGTAGGGCTCGAGTTCGGCGCCGGGTGGCTCTACCGTACCGGCTCTCAGAATCCCGAACAGTATGGCGGCCAACGCCAGCGCAGGCAGTACCGACCGGCGAATCGAGATTGAAAGAGCTGCCAGTAAGAACGCCGCGAGTATGAAGAGAGAAAGGACGCCGGACGGAGCATTCCATAGCGCTCCGAATATCAGCCCGGCGACGAATCCCGCGGCAAGAGTTGGGAGGAGGGCCGCTCTTTCTAACGCCTTCATGTCATATAAGTGGCTGTTCGACCTCTACCCAGAGTTCTTCGACTCCCCTGAGTACGACTTGCTCCCTGAATTCAGGTTCCGCAATCAGGCTCATTGACGGGAAGCGGTCGAGCAGCGCGGAGAAGGCGACGCGCCCTTCCAGCATCGCGAGAGGCGCGCCCAGGCAGTGGTGTATCCCGCGCCCAAAGGCTATGTGGCTCTTTTCCCTGCGTCCGATGTCGAGTACATTGGGGTTGGCGAAGACCGCCGGGTCGCGGTTCGCCGCCCCGATGGCGCAGAGAACCCGCTGTCCCGGACGTATCCGGTTGCCATCTATTTCAACTTCGTCGCGGACGATTCGACCGTCGAGCTGCACAGGGCTATCGTATCGCAGGAGTTCGTTTATGGCGGTATCCAGCATATCGGGGTTTTCCCTGAGCAATTGGAGTTGGTCAGGATTTCTGAGGAGGGCGAGCGTTCCGTTTCCGATAAGATTCCGGGTGGTCTCGTTGCCTGCGACAAGCAGCAACATCAGCGTTGCGAGCAGTTCTTCGTGGGTGAGCCTGTCGCCCTCCTCCTCGGCGTTCATCAGAGCGGTTATCATGTCGTCCCGGGGTTCGCGGCGCCTCTGCTCCATGATGCCCTCGAAATATTCGAATAACTCCTCCGATGCCTTCTGCACGCGTCGAATCTGCTCGTCGGTGAGCGAAGGTTCGATTGTAAGTGAGATGTCGTTCGACCAGTCCTTGAACCTGTCCATATCTTGAGGGGGAACGCCGAGCATTTCGGCGATGACCGTAACCGGGAGAGGGAACGCGAAACTTTCGATCAGGTCTATTCTGTCTTTGCCTTCGAGGTCGTCCAGAAGCTCTTCAACCATTCGCTGAATACGGGGTTGGAGCGCCGCTACGGACCTGGGCGTGAATGCCTTCGAGACGAGCGACCTCAGGCGGGTATGGTCGGGCGGATTGCTGTACAGCATACTTCTGTACCCGTCGCTCGATTCATCGTCCTTCAGAAAGCGCCGGTGGTCTCGGAGAACCATGTCCACGTCTTCGTAGCGGGTCAGGACCCAGGCATCCAGCATCCGCATACGGTGGACGGGGTCCTTCTCGCGCATCCGGTCATAGGTGTCGTAGGGATAGTTCCTGATGCTGTCAGAAGTCGGATCGTAGCTGACACCGGACTCCATACGTTCCCATGCCAGCAGCGCGCCAATGACGGTGGGCCTCAGCGCATTCTTCACAATTCCGGGGACGATTGACATGGCGGGACTCTCTGAATCGAAGTGTTGAAGGCCATTATATCAGTGGGGATGCACTTCCTGAGCTGCGGCTCATCTCGTAATAAAACACGGGCCGCTTGTAGTGAGCGGCCCATGCGCTGTTCGGAATCTATGCGCCTGACGGCGTATTCGCAGGATTCCTAGAACCGAGACTTCTTAGCCTCGAAGTTGGAATGCACGTCTATTATGACGGTGCGACCTTCTTCGTTGTGGCGCTGGGCGTCAATCAGGGCCTGCTTCATCTCGCCGGGCTTGGTGACCGTTATTCCGACGCCGCCGAACGCGTCGGCTACGCCTGCGTAGTCACCGGTCATACGGGTGAAGCCGTACTGTTCGCTAGCTACGGGATAGCCGCCCGGATAGGTAGCCATGCCGCCGTTGTTCAGAACAACGGTGGTAATCGGAGCGCCCGAGCGCTGCGCTGTCTCGGTATCGAGGCCGGACATACCGAACGCGCCGTCGCCCATGAGGTTCAGGCAGAACTTGTCGGGGCTGGCGATTTTGGAGCCTATCATCAGGGGTATGCCGAATCCGAGGTGTGTGGTCTTGCCCCAGCCGACGTAGCCGTGCGGGGTGGTGGATTCGTAGAACGGGATGATGGAGTCTCTAGGCGCGCCCGCATCGTGAGTCACGACTGACCTGGACTTGTCGAGGGTGGTGTTGATCTCGTGGATTACGCGGTAGGTGTTGATGGGCGTTTCATCGGACTGGAGGAGGGGCGTCCACTCTTCCATCCACTTCTCGCGCTCGGCGGCGATCCGGTTTCGGACGCCGGTGTTTCTGGGCGTCTCGCCTATTGCGGCCTTCACCTCGTCTATGACCATGGCCAGTGTTTCCTTGGAGTCGCCGGGCAGGCCGAGGTCAACGTTTTCCTGCTTATTGATCTCGTCAACGTTGTCTGTGTTCTGGATGAGTGTTCTGACGGGAGGAACGGGCTGTCCGTAACCCGTGCGGGTGAGGCTGGAGCCGATAGCGAACAGCAGGTCGCACTCAGTAAGCCACTTGCGGGCGGGCCAGGTTGTAGCTCCCGAACCGGCGCCCAGGGAAAGCGGGTGGGTCTCAGGGAAGGAACTCTTGCCCTGCATGGTGGTAAATACCGGCACGTCCAGAAGCTCGGCAAGTTCTCTTAATTCATCGGTGGCGTCGCCGAACAGGACGCCACCGCCGGCCCATAGGACAGGGTTGTTGGCTTCCAGCAGGAGTTTCACAGCGTCTTTGACGTCCGAGCGTGACGGGGCCATGAGAGAACGGCTTGGCGAGTGGTAGTTGTCAATCAGGTCGTCCGGCATGTCGGCGGCCATAATGTCGGCGGGGGTTTCAACCGTAACCGGACCGCCGCTGCCGTTTCGGAGGGCGTGGAACGCGCGGCGCATCGCGTTGCCTACTTCGGATGGGGTGAAGATGGCTTCGGTTTGCTTGGATATGGGCGCGTATGCCCTTGCGGGGGAGAAGTTTGGCCTTATGCTCCAGGAGGACAGCGGGTTCCCGCCGGGCAGCAGGAGTATGGGTGTATTGTCGCCAAAAGCCTGGGCGATGCCGCCCATCGCGTTTTCCGCGCCGGAGGCGCCCTGGGTTATGACGACGCCGAACTTCTGCCTGTTGTTGGCGCGGCTGTAACCGTCGGCGGCCATTACGGCGCCGCGTTCGTGTCTGAACATGACCGTGCGAATGCCTTCCATCGCCACAGCCTCGATCAGGTTGTTGGATGGGTAACACGCGACCCACTCCACACCTTCGAGCTTAAGAATCTTCGCAATAGCAGAAAGTCCGTCCACCTGTTTCTCCTTTCATTCCGCCGCCTCTTCGGCGCGGCATGATGTTTCAGCCTTGATACTTCAAGGGTAGGATACTCCAAAGGCTGAATACTCGGCAACCGTGGGACAGGGCAGGATGCTGTATCAGTTTGGTGGGTAGGGGCAATCACCCTCACCCCAGCCCTCTCCCTTGAGGGAGAGGGGGTCTGTTATTGAAATTCATAGCTGACTGGACATTTACCCAGCCCTCTCCCGTCGAGGGCTGGGAGGGGTAGGTATTCACAATATAATCACCCTCACCCCAGCCCTCTCCCTTGAGGGAGAGGGGGTCTGTTATTGAAATTCATAGCTGACTGGACATTTACCCAGCCCTCTCCCATCGAAGGCTGGGAGGGGTAGGTATTCACAATATAATCACCCTCACCCCAGCCCTCTCCCTTGAGGGAGAGGGGGTCTGTTATTGAAATTCATAGCTGACTGGACATTTACCCAGCCCTCTCCCGTCGAGGGCTGAGACGGGTAGGTATTCACAATATAATCACCCTCACCCCAGCCCTCTCCCTTGAGGGAGAGGGGGCCTGTTATTGAAATTCATAGCTGACTGGACATTTACCCAGCCCTCTCGCATCGAGGGCTGGGAGGGGTAGGTATTCACAATATAATCACCCTCACCCCAGCCCTCTCCCTTGAGGGAGAGGGGGCCTGTTCAGGTGGATTTTGACCTGAACATCGGTGGATTTAGCTATGAAATCGGCATGAATTCACCTACAGAAAAAAATTGTGAGCCGGATTTTTTGTCATTGATAAACTCTACATTATATATTTCAGGCACTTTTGTTCTATGACAGACATATTGTAACATAGCGAGTGGAGAGTTGGGAAACATACTGCGCCGACTGACGCTGTATCAGTGAAACCGACCACCGACCAAATTGGTACAGGCCCACAGGGCAGCGAGACCGCGCCGTTTCTTCTCCTCAACCGCGCTGTACGCGCTACCTCTTTGTGATATATATACATGACAGACGGAGAGAGCAGAAAGCAGTAGAGGAGATTAGGCTATGCGCACACTGGACGCCATCGCACATATTCTGAAGAAGGAAGGCATCGAATATCTGAGCGCGTTTCCCACAACCTCAGTGATCGAGTCGGCCGCCGATATAGGCATCAGGCCAATTATCTGTCGCCAGGAACGTGTGGGAGTGGGAATCGCGGACGGATACAGTCGCGTTACGAATGGAAGACCGGCGGGCGTCTTCGCGATGCAGTATGGTCCGGGCGCCGAGAACGCTTACGCCGGAGTAGCCACCGCGTTCTCGGACGCCGTGCCGATGCTTCTGCTGCCCCTCGGACATCCTTCGGGCAGGGACGGTGTTTACCCGCACTTCAGCTCCGTACGCAGCTACGAATCGGTTACAAAGAATGTCGAGCGGCTCCAGTCGCCGGACCTTGTGGCCGATACCATGCGTCGCGCATTCGCGCTGCTGAAGATGGGACGTCCCGGCCCTGTGATGGTCGAGATACCTTCAGACATCGGTGACGCTGAGGTTCCGGAGGGCATTGTGGAGGGGTACAAGCCGGTGAAGGCCGCGATTGCGGGCGCGGATGTCGCAGCGGTTGATGAAGCCGCGGCCGCTCTATTATCGGCTCGGAGTCCGGTGGTCTATGCCGGACAGGGAGTGATGCACGCTGAGGCGACCGACGCCCTGGTCGAACTGGCGGAATTGCTCCAGATCCCGGTGACGACCAGCATGGCGGGAAAGAGCGGCTTCCCCGAGAAACATCCTCTCTCGCTTGGCTCCGCATCCGGCGTTATGAACGGCGCCGCGTACAACTTCATCAGGCGCGCCGACCTGGTGTTCGCAGTCGGCTCCAGTCTGACCAAGCACGGCATGACAATGACAATCCCGGAAGACAAGACACTCATTCACGCCACGAACGATCCGATAGACATAGGCAAGAACTACGATGTCGAATATCCTCTGCTTGGCGACGCGAGGCTTATAGTAAGGCAACTCATCGAGGCCTGCAAGGACCGGCTCGGCGGCAAGGCGAGAAACGGAGCGACCGCCGAGGAGATAGCGACAGTTCGAGAGCAGTGGCTGGGCAGCTGGATGCGAAAGCTGGCCTCGGACGAAGTACCCATAAACCCTTACCGTGTAATGTGGGAGTTCATGCAGAACGTGGACTCTGACCACGCTATCGTGACGCATGACTCCGGCAGTCCGCGTGACCAGCTTATGCCGTTCTACCAATCGGGCGGCCCACACACCTACGTCGGCTGGGGGAAGTCGCACGGCCTGGGCACCGGACTTGGGCTCAACATAGGGGCGAAGCTGGCCGCGCCGGACAAGTTCGTAGTCAATTTCATGGGCGACGCAGCGTTCGGAATGACCGGCCTCGACTTCGAGACCGCGGTCCGCTCCGGCATTCCCATCCTGACCGTGGTGCTGAACAACTCCACCATGGCTATCGAGACCTCACACATGACGCGGTCTCACGAGTTGTACCGCACGCGAGACCTGGGAGGCCAGTACGCCGACTTGGCCCGCGCGATGGGAGGGTGGGCCGAAAAGATCGAGGATCCGTCCGATGTGGGACAGGCGATACTGAGAGCCAAGTCCGCGACCGAGAATGGGCAGGCGGCGCTGCTGGAATTCATCACAAGTGAGGAGGGCGAGTTCAGCCACCGGCGGCCTTTTGGTTAGAACCAATCTCAATTCGCGGGCGGCAATGCCGGTATTTGTGACGTCTGAACAGTATATCCGTCCTTGTCGCGGCCTTAAGTAACTATCTCAAAACCCGACCTTAAGGAATTTCACCCTCACCCCAGCCCTCTCCCTTGAGGGAGAGGGGGTCTGCTATTGAAATTCATAGCTGACTGGACATTTACCTACCCATCTCAGCCCGTCGAGGGAGAGGGGGGCGTCTGCTATTGAAATTCATAGCTGACTGGACATTACCTACCCATCTCAGCCCGTCGAGGGCTGACTCGGTGGCGGTAATCACCCTCACCCCAACCCTCTCCCTCAGGGAGAGGGGGCTGTACGTTGGTATTCATAGCTGACTGGACATTTACCTACCCATCTCAGCCCGTCGAGGGCTGACTCGGTGGCGGTAATCACCCTCACCCCAACCCTCTCCCTGAGGGAGAGGGGGCTGTACGTTGGTATTCATAGCTGACTGGACATTTACCTACCCATCTCAGGCCCTCAAGGGAGAGGGGGTCTGTTATTGAAATTCATAGCTGACTGGACATTTACCTACCCCTCTCAGCCCTCAAGGGAGAGGGAGATTGTGTCCTCCTGCCATCCGCTTGAGCGAAGAGTTTTGAGATAGTCTCTAAGCGCTCCATGCTGCCCCCAACTGCCTGAGCATCTGGTAGGTATTGACGCAAGTGACGTTGAAATGCGAGCAGACGTTAGGGATCTTCACTTTTCGGGATGTATCCGGGGCGCTTCCTTCCAGACTTACTACGACGCCTCCTTGAGCGATGGCATGAGCTATCACCCTAGGGGTCGGCGCGATCCAGGAATCTTCGTCTGGACTGGTTTTCAGGATAACGCTGCATCACATACACAATGACTTCTTGGAATGTCCGTTGTACTTCCGCGCTCGGTTCTACGAACAGACTTTTCCTCCGCCGTTCTTTGGCCCAAGTGGACAAGTCATCCTGTACATCCGGCAATTGGAATGTCCGTTGTACCTCCGCGCTCGGTTCTACGAACAGACTTTTCCTCCGCCGTTCTTTGGCCCAAGTGGACAAGTCATCCTGTACATCCGGCAATTCGGAGTAAACCAGCGCTGGACACGAAACTATGTCAGCATCTATCAGTTCGTCTAACATATTCCAGAAACGGGGAGCTATATCGAAACCATAAGGCCCTTTCTCACCTTCAATGAACACGTTGCTATCCAACCAATAATCAACCAAGATTCAGAGAACTCCCGAAAAAATGGTTGGCAACTGTGGCGAGAGTCTTGATGTTCACTCCGAGCATATCGGCGGCTTCGCTACTCATCAACGTCCCATCTGCCGCGCTGGTAATGACGGCCTTCATAAAAGCCGTTCCGTTTCGCTCAGCGAGGGTATAGTAGAAATTTCCGCCAGTTTCGCCTGCCGACGTGAGCTGACCAGCCTGCGCTACCAGTTTGCTATAACGCTCTCGATACGCGAAGTCCGTCACCAGATTGTGATCAAGCGCCTGGCGTAGGATAACCATCGAACTGACCTTATAATGGCTGCTGAGTTCGTTGAGATTATTGGCGAGGGAAGGGCTGTTGGATGACCACCGGGACTGAAAATCCTCGCTTGGAACCAGAGTTTCCGCGGCAACACGATTGCAGAACAGTTCCACGGCATTATCGTGATGTTCAGATTGGAGGCTGTAGTCAGGATTCGATACGCCACCTTCTCCAGTCCAAATGTGGGCCATCTCGTGGGCTAGAGTAAAGAGTTGAGCGCCCTTGAAGTCTCGTCCGTTAATGAAGATGAGGGGAGCAATATGGTCGCTTATTGAAAAACCGCGAAACTCTTTCATGTCCAGCAGGCGACGTGCGTTGTTTCCAACAACATCACTGCGCATGACCATGATGCCCGAGATTTCAGCGTTGCGGGCGAGTACCCGCATGAACCCTTCCCAATTGGATGCCTGCTGTCTAGCGCCATCAACGTCAATCACATCCCTTATATCGGCTGCCACCGATTCTTCGGAATCCGCGGTGGTGAAGCGTCCGATGAAGGGAAGTTCTTCTATGCCCTCCGACTCCCTGTATTCCTGAAACCATTGTTGTTTGCCAAGGACATCTCTGAGCAGGTCCAAGAGGTCCGGACTAGGTCTTAGCGGAGCTTGCCCGGGTATAGTCCGAAAGTCGGCAATCGGAAGTTCCTCAACCGGGGGTTCCGGGAGGTAAAGATAGCCGAAGGGGACGTAGAGAGCTTGGGCGAATCTTTGGGCTTGACGAAAAGTTGGCCTCCGCTCTCCAGACTCCCAGGCGGCCACAACCTCAGGCTTCACCTTCAAACTGGAGGCGAGATCGGATAAATCCATCCCTCGCCGCTGTCGCGCCCAAGTCAAGAGCTTGGGAGTGACCATCGCCTCAGTCATCTCGCTCCTCGTATTCTAGCGCGACTTGGTGTCTTCTGACGTAAGGTAAACGCGATTCTTGAATTATCATCTAGTCGCGTCATTATACGGGTGTGTATGATTGCTGACCAGAAGCGATAGCGGCGCCAGCCTCGCTTCTGGTCGCTGGATTCGAGGGTAAAAGACATCGCTACATTGGATCTATGAGTACGCCCGGGTTCAGTATTGAGTTAGGGTCGAGGGATTTCTTGGCGGCGCGCAGGGCCTGGGCAAACAGGTCGGGGCGCTCCTGGTCGTACCAGGGGCGGTGAAGCCTGCCGACCGCATGGTGGTGGGTTATGGTGCCGCCCGCCTCGATGATGGCGTCGGAGGCGGCCTGTTTTATCGCGGCCTGCCGCGCGGCGTAGTCACCACTTTTGTACGCGCCGGCGTAGGTGTAGTAAGGAGCGGGGCCGTCTGGATAGACGTGGGTGAAGCGGCAGTTGAGGGAACCAGCGCCACAGACATCCCCGAGCGCGCGTCCAACAAGGTCGCGCACGTGGTCATCCAGCGCGGGCCAGTTGTCCCACGTAACGGCGGTCTCGAACGTTCCAGTAACCAGACCGAGTCCGGCGGTCAGCCCTTCGTCTATGGTGATGAAGGCGTTGCGCCACGCTCCGACCGCGCCGCTGTGTCCGGTGGGCCTACCTGAGCCATCGTCTATGACAATCTCGTCATCCGGGACCTCGCCTCCGGCGGCGCGCGCTATGCCGACCGCCGCGCTGATGTTCCAATCCTGGGGCAGTTCAGCGGACTCGAAGCCGATTATCAGAAGCGCGTGAGAGCCGTCCAAACCCGCGGCATCGCGAGATAGAACGGGGTCGAGAAGGCGCAGGTTGGCGGGCCACAGTTTGGATTGTACGATGTTTCGCGCGGCCTCATAGCTCTGCTCCCAGGTGGGGAAGGTGACGCCCGCCGTGGCGCGATAGACGGGGCGACGCTGAATCCTCATCCAGGCCTCGGTTATTATGCCCAGAATTCCCTCGCTGCCGATTGCGAGGCGGTTCGGGTCGGGGCCCGCGCCGCTCGACGGAAGCCGTCTGCTCTCCCACCAGCCGGACGGAGTGAGCATTCTCACGGACTCGACGAATTCATCAATGTGGGTGTGGTTGGTAGCATAGTGGCCGCCTGAGCGGGTCGCTATCCAACCGCCGAGAGTGGAGCCGGTAAAGCTCTGCGGGTAGTGTCTGAGAGTGCAGCCGTGCGGTCTTAGCTGGTTTTCGAGGCGCGGGCCGAAGACCCCTGCCTGTATCCGGGCGGCGCGTGACGTCTCGTCAATCTCGAGGACGCTGTCAAACTCGTCCATATCCAGCGTGACAACCGCGTCAGCTTCCGGTGGTGTAACGCCGCCCACCACGGATGAGCCGCCGCCGAAAGGAATGACCACGTATCCATTGGAATCGCACCATTCGAGAGTTTGTTCGAGCTCGTGTTCTGTTCGGGGATGAGCGACAACGTCCGGCGGGTTCGGGAAGCGGCCAAACACAGCGGGAGCGCGGTCATCCGCGCTGTAGGAGTGAAGCGCACGCTCGTAGTTGTCAGTCAAGCAGAATCCGGATAGCGAGTCCGGAATGCGAATTCGAGGCTTCCTTAAAGTCAGATTCTCGGCTTTGGGTATAGGCGGGGGGACTATCTCGACGCCGAATCGCGCCGACAGATCTGCGGCGTGCGCGGCTCTCTGGGCGTCGGTGGGTTCGTCGGCTTGCAGTCCCCATGTCCAGAAACTGCGTCTTGGCTTCGGCGCTACGCTCATAAGACTTTCCTGTGTGTGGAGTTACGAGAATGGTAGCGTCGGGGAGTTCGGAGGGCAAGGCCGTCAGCCTCGGAGGGATCCAGGCCGAACCGACACAAGCAGCATCAGGAGAAGGAGCAGGGCAGGCACGTAGAATTGGACGCCCGCTTCCGCTCCAAAAGTTGGTATCGCCCCCGATATTGATGCGCCAAGGAAGACGCCGAGCGAGTACATAGCATAGAAGATGCCGAATGCCGCGCCCCTGTGTCCGCCGGCGGTTCGGTCGGCGACGGATGCGCTGAGGGATGGGAACAGCAGACCGAATCCGAATCCGAACAGGATCATCGCGGGGAACACGGCCATGGAGAGCGCGGAACCGCCAAAGATGGCTAGAGTAAGATTGCTGACTCCCAGAAGGAGCAGGCCGGCGGCTATGGCCCTGGCGCGGGCATTTTCCCTAATGGAGCGTTGGAAGGGGCTTGCCATTATCGCCATACCCGCGAGCGAGAAGGTCGCGAAGGCGATACCGGCCATACGAGGGGCCGCTCCGACATCCTCCAGCGTTATGGGCAAGAGGTTGATGAGGCAGCCTATCGCGAAAGTCATGGCCAGCACACCGAGATACACTCTCCCCAGGGCGACGTTTTTCGACAAGGAGAGTGATTCGCCTTTAGCGGTGGTTCCGCTTGGCGCATACGATCCGCCAGGAACGAAAGCGGCGAACGCGACGGCGGACAGAAGCATCAGAGAGCCACTGGTGGCGAAGACCGCGGCGAATCCGGCGTCTCCACCCACGGCGTCGCGGATGCCCACGGAAAGTAGAGGGCCGATAACAGCGGAGGCGGAAATGAGCGCGCCGCTAAGTCCCATCGAGCGGGTGTGCTGGTCGTCGTCGGTGCGGTCCGCCAGCATAGTGAAGGCGCCGGGGGCGAGGGTTCCGGCGGCAAGTCCGTGAAGGACTCTGAGCGCCAGGAGTTGCGCGGGCGAATCGGCGAGTCCGTATGCGTACAGCAACACTGCGGTCAGCAACAGACCGGCCACAACCATCCACTTGCGATTCACCCTGTCGAGCAGTATGCCGGCGCCAACATTGCCAAAGATATTGGAGGCAGAGTATATGCCTACTATCAGACCACCCATGGCGGCGGTAGCGCCGAGGGACCGCGCGTAGGTGGAGATAATCGGGACCTGCATGAACAGGTCCATGAACGCGACCAGTACGACAAGTCTTATGACCCATACTACGGTTCGAGATTGGGTCTGTGGGCCTGATGCCAAATCCGAAGTCCTGAAAATTACGCGAAACGGCATATATTTTAACATACCGCCGCGCAGGGAAAGCAGGCCTCAGTCCAGAAGCGGGATTCTGCCCCAGGTCACAGAGTCGGCGGCGTCCGAGAGGGATTGTTCGCGGATCATGTCCCTGATGGCGAGCAGCGTTGCGTTGACCTCGCTTGTGACGTAAACCCAGTCCGGTTCCTCGGGAAACCAGTAGGGCGAGGTTATGCGCACAACCTTGCCATCGGACGGGTTGAGGTAGATTCCGAACTTTTCCACGTGTGGCAGCAACTTATCGCTCCTGATTAGTCTTCAGTTTTCAGTAATCAGTTCTCATTCTACCGTAACGGTCTTCGCCAGGTTTCGGGGCTGGTCAACGTCGCATCCTCGCTGCACCGCAAGATGATACGCGATCAACTGCATAGGTATCGAGACCAGTAGGGGATTGAGCGTCTCGGACGCTTGTGGAATGGCGATTACGTAGTCGGAGCGCTCGGCTATCTCATCGTCGCCCTCTGTGATGATGCCCACAATCTGCCCATCTCTCGCTTTTACCTCATTTATGTTGGACAGCATCTTGTCGCGCAGAGAGTCGCGCGGGGCAATGGCGACGACGGGCATTTGTCGGTCAATAAGGGAAATAGGGCCGTGCTTCATCTCTCCGGCGGGGTAACCCTCCGCGTGCATATAGCTGATCTCTTTCAGCTTCAGCGCTCCCTCCATAGCGAGCGGGAATCCCAGTCCTCTGCCGAGGTAGAGGAAGTCTGAGCGTCTGCCGTATCGCCTTGCGATCTCTTTGTAAGGACTCTCGTCCAGGAGCATCTTTCCAAGCATATCGGGCAGCCTGACCAGCTCACCAATGAGTTCGCGCCTGGCCTCTTCTCCTATCACGCCACGCCTCACCCCGAACTCGACCGCCAGAAGGTACAAGGCCACCAGAGAAGAGGTGAAGGTCTTGGATGCGGCGACGCCGATCTCGAGCCCGGCGCGGACGAGGATCGTGTCTTCCGCGATGCGCGTGGTCTGAGTGCCGGGGTAATTGCAGAGGGTGATCTGGTTCGCGCCGCTGTCGGCGGCCAACTCCATAGCGGCGAGCGTATCCACAGTCTCGCCTGACTGGCAGACGGATACAATAAGGGTATTCTCGTCCAGCACGGGGTTGCGGTATCTGAATTCGGATGAGTTGTCGTACTCGCAGGGGATTCGGGCAAGCGTCTCCATCCAGTGTCTGCCTACCATCGCGGCGTGCAGGCTTGTTCCCATGCCAATGAATATGACGCGCTTTATGTCATTGACTTGCGCGGCGGTGTGGGCTATCTCGTTGAGATTCACTGTCAGGTCGTCGAAGGAGATCCGGCCCTTCAGCGCGTTGATGATAGCCTCGGGCTGCTCGTGTATCTCCTTGTGCATGAAGTGTTTGTATGCGCCCCGACTCGCCGACAGAGGGCCGTAAGGGATGTGTACGCTCTTCTTTTCTATTGGGTCGCCATCGAGTGTGAGAAATGCGGCATCCCCACGGGCCATCGAGACCATCTCACCACCGGACAGGTATATGACGTCGCGGCCATAGGGCAGTAGCGCGGGGAGGTCGGAGGAGAGGATCGCGCCGCCCTCTGAGTCTCGTCCAACCACTATACCGCCCGCGTTGCCAAGGCGGAAGGCCACAATGCGATCCGGCTCACGCGCGCTGAACGCGACGACGGCATTCGCGCCTCTGATTTCGCGCGCGGTCAGTCTCGTCGCTTCTTCCAGCGTGAACTCCTTGTCGAGGTAGCGCTCGATCATGTGGGATATGCACTCTGAGTCGGTCTGGGACGAGAATTCGTGACCTTCGGCGACGAGTTCCCGCTTGAGAGCGATATAGTTTTCGACGATTCCGTTGTGTACTACTACGACCTCGCCCCGGCAGTCCATGTGGGGGTGGGCGTTGGCGTCCGTAGGGCCGCCATGTGTCGCCCATCGAGTGTGGCCTATTCCGGTGGAGCCGCGGGGCATCGCGCCATCGAGGGAAGCAGTAAGATTCTCCAGCTTGCCGGTCTTCTTGTACACCTGCGGGAGTCCGTCGGGGCCCATCACGGCGATCCCGGCGCTGTCATATCCTCTATACGTAAGTGACGACAGGCCTTCGAGCAGAATCGGCGCGGCCTGATTCTTGCCGGTATAGCCTATGATGCCGCACATATTCGGACCTTTCGGAAGGGTGTCGGACGAATTATATGACATCATACCGACTTAAGAGCCTGGATAGCTATTACTACCTCGGTCAAGCGCCTCAAAAGAAGCCTGGTCAGTTATTCGCATCCAAGTCAAAAGCCCCGCTCGGTGATCGGCGGGACTTTCCAATAAACGACGGGAATATGCGAAGCCTTAGCGAGTTCCATTGTGTATGCTCGCCATATATTTGTCGGCAGGAGAGGGCTCATTGAAGGGCTTGCCTTCAGATTCGGCTGCATCCTTCCGCCGCTGCCACGCCTGCCATTCGGAAAGAATCGCAGCCCGGACTTCGTCTTCCATCTCAGCCCGGACTTCGTCTTCCATTTCGGCCCGGACACGTCTGATTTTGCGCTCCTCCAACTGCTTCCTCCAGTCAAACAGCGTCATAATCGCCTCCTTGCCAGCTATAACCATCATTGACAATACAGCAGATGAGACACCGATGATTCCTATATTCATCATAAGATGCCCAGTGACAACAATCCACCCCGCCGGCCATGTAATCATATATATCGCATAGTAGGTTGTGCCTGCAATCCAGAACAACGGGAACAGTACGGAATACAGACGTAGATTTTCCGAGGATATGCTCCAAATGGATTCGCGCACCTGCAACTCCATAGCACTACTGCCCTACAATTTTATGTCATAAGACATGGAGAAGCAAGTCGGAAACCTGAATGCTTACTTCGCCTCAATCGAACGGCGCAGATCGTCGGCGAATTCAACGTCTTTCGAAGCTGGCGCGGCGGCCCAGCTCCGGTCTGGCGTAGTAGCCGTGGTAGCTCTCGGGGAGCAAGTCACATACCCTGTGCATGATGTCCGTGGTCATGGACTCGAGGAGTTCGCGTGGTGGACGGCCCTCTATGCTGGGGAGCGAGAAGGGCTGTCCTACGTTCACCCTTATCTTGCCTGTCGGGTTGACGACCCTGAGGAAGGCTCCCAGGCGCTCGGTACCAGTAATTCCGACCGGGAGCACCGGCGCGCCCGATCTCAGGATCAGGCTTACAACACCGGCTTTGGCAGGGTTCATTCCGGTGGACTGGCTCCGGGTGCCTTCCGGGAATATCACGAGCGCCGCGTCGCGCTGAAGCTGGCGCAGCGACCATCTGAAAGCCGCGACGTCCGCCCCGTCCCGGTCTATCGGGAACGCGCCGTAGTGTTTCAGATACCATCTTCCGGGAGGGCCCACCGCTTTGAATATTCCATCCTTGGCGAGGTAGTTCAATCTTCTGGGCAGGCTGCAACTGAGAAGCGAGGGGTCGAGGTTGCTCAGGTGATTGCACACGATCACCACAGGCCCGACCGGGGGGACGTTCTCCGTTCCGGACACTTTCCAGTCCGAGAACAGCCTAAGCGTTCCGCGCTGCAGGATATTGGTGATGTTGTAGATTGTACTCATTGGCTGCCTTGCACGGCTTCAACGATTTTACTGACTACTTCGGGTACTGTGAGGTCGTCCGTTTCAATCACGACGGCGCCTTTAGCGATTGCGAGGGGCGAGGAGGCGCGGTCTGAGTCAATCCGGTCGCGGCGTTCGATGTCCACGCGCACCTGCTGGGGGGTTACGGCCATGCCGATCTGATTCATCTCGGCGTATCGTCTTTCGACGCGAACCTCGACGGATGCGTCGAGGTATATCTTCGTCCGCGCGTCGGGCAGGACGGCTGTGCATATGTCGCGTCCCACCATGACTATCGGCCCCTGTTCAGCGATTCTGCGCTGCTGAGGCACAAGTTCGCGCCTGACTCCCGGGACGGCTGACACGGCTGACACGTTGCGGTCTATATCGAGGGTACGCAGTTCTGAAGTGGCGTCAACTCCATTTATCAGCAGCCGGTCTCCGAATTCCGAAGAGGTCAGACTTATATCCATCGCCTGGGTCATCTGTGTTAGCGCGTCGGCGTCGTGGACAGGGATGCGCAGCCGTATCGCCTGCCATGTGGCGGCGCGGTACATGAGGCCGGTATCCATAAATCTGAAGTCAAGAAATCTCGCGACCTCTCTACCTACGCTGGTCTTGCCCGAGGCTCCCGGGCCGTCTATCGCAACCGCTTTGTCGAGCAAAATTCTATCCGGGCCTCCGTGAATCTATTGTACTGGCTATGATTATAACCCATAGACCCAACCGAAAGTTATCGGGAAATTCCGAATTCCTGGCTGACTTGCTCTTCAAAGCCGGGTTCCCACCTGACGATTCGGCCCTGCTCGATGAGCAGTTCGTTGGAGGACGGGTTGGTGGGCCTCGGATTCGTGGGGGCGGTCCCGATTATGCCCGCCTGTTCCATCGCGGTCGTGTCGGACACTGACAGTCCGAGGATGTCTTGCAGCGCCTCGGTGTTGTGTTCGCCGAGCGTGGGCGCGGCGCGCCTGATGGAGCCGGGCGTCTTGTCGAACTTCCAAGGACGGCTTGCATAGGGCAATGGAGGAATGGAAGAACTCGTCGGATGCTCCACAACCTCGAAGAATCCGCGCTCGTTCAGGTGGTCGTCGAAGAGCAACGCCTTTCCGTCCAGCACTGCGCCGGCAGGGACTCGGCGCGACTGGAGGGCGGCCTCGAGTTCGCGGGCGTTCCATGTTTGCGTGGCCTGAGCGAGCATTTCATCCAGACTGTCGTGGTTGGCGTGGCGGGCAGGACCGGATGCGAAGCGTGGGTCGTCAGTCCATTCGGGACGTTCCAGTACCTGGCACAGCGAGGCCCATTCCTCATCCGATCTTATGCTGAGTGAGATCCAGCTGTCGTCGCCGGCGCAGGGGTATGTGCCCTGCGGGGCGTAGATGTCGTCTCGGTTGCCCGCCCTGCCCTGCACTCGCCCGTTGAAGGTGTAGTCCATGAGAGGTTCGGGGATGGTCGCGCTGAGAGTCTGGGTCTGGGAGATGTCTATGAACTGCCCCTGTCCGGTCATTGCGCGGTGGGCAAGAGCTGCCATTATCGCGAACACCGTGTGCTCGCCCGCGGTGTAGTCGGCGTAGGGGAGTTCGGGAATGGTGGGCGGGCCGTCGCGGTATCCGGTGACCGAGGACAGGCCGGACGCGGCTTCCGTTCCGAAGCCGATAGCGCCGAACCCGCTCCAGGGGCCGGTGTGTCCGTAGCCGGTGGAGGAAACCATGATGATGTCGGGCCTGATGCGGCGCAGGTCTTCGTATTCGAGGCCGAAGTTCCTGATGACGCGAGGCGTGAAGTTCTCGGCGAACACGTCGCTGACGGCGATCAGGTCTCTGAGCGTCTCGCGGGCGCGTTCCTGGGCGAGGTCGAGGGTGAGGCTCTTTTTATTGCGGTTCTGTTCGTAGAAGTTGACCGCCCTGTTCCAGAATTCGCCGGAGGTATCATTCTTGTAGAAGCCGGAGACGCGGTAGCCGTCCAGACGTGTGCAGGACTCGATACGAATTACCTCGGCGCCCATGTCGGCGAGCAGCTTGGTGGCGAAGGGTATGGCGATAAGCTGCCCGAACTCGACGATTCGCACGCCCTCCAAGGGCAACCTGCCCATCACACCACCCCCTCTGCGGCTAATCGCGCCAACTCGTCCGTGGACAGGCCGAGTTCATCGCAATAGACCTCGCGGTTGTGCTGTCCGAGGGTGGGCGCGGGCGAATTCACCTTCCATGGGGTGCCCTCCATGTTCAGAGGCGGGCCGGGTATCTCGGCGGTTCCGGCGACAGGGTGGGAGACCTCCCTGAAGTACTCGCGGTGGACGTACTGGGGATTTTCGCGCAGTTCGGAGGCGTTCTGGACGACGCCGTAGATGAGTCCCCGGATGCGGTTGGCGCGGTAGAAGAGGTCAAATTTCTCGTGCGCGGCAAAGGTCTCGGTTACGATGCGGTCGAGTTCGGCGGAATTGCGGACGCGGAGTTCGGGCGTGGAGAATTTCTCGTCCGAGAGTTTTTCGGAGTCGAGGAAATCTACTATCGCGTCCCAGTTGGGGCCACCGAACACAATGGGGACGACGTGGCCGTCCGAGGTTGCGACGGGCGACCTGGGTATCTCGCCGGCCTCTTTGGGCTGACGCCACTTGACCTGCCCGTTGTAGGCGTATGCCAGGGTGGTGTCTCTGAGTCCGGTGGCTATGGACTCCTGGATGGAGATGTCAACGCGCTGTCCCTCGCCGGTCATCATGCGGTGGTACATGGCTATGAGCGCGGCGGCGGCGGCGTTGGTTCCGGCCTTGTACTGGGCCTGGCTGAAGGCGTGCTTGAGAGGCTCGCGCTCGTTGGAGCCGAATATGTACTGTATGCCGCTCAGGGCGTACTCGACTATGTCGGTTGCCTCGTAGTCGCGGTAGGGGCCGGTCTGTCCGAAGTTGGATATGGAGACCATTACGAGGGCGGGGTTGTCGCGGCTCAGGCTTTCGTAGGTTATGCCCATCGCGGGCAGGGATCGGGGGCGGAAGTTCTCGACTACGATGTCGGCGGACGCTGCCATGCGATGGAGCAGCGCGCGTCCGGTATCGGACTTGAGATCGAGAGTGACAGAGCGCTTGTTGGTGTTGAGATAGAGGAATGGGAGGGACTTGTCGGGGTGCGGGTCGTCGCCCGCGAACGGGGGCATGGAGCGGGCGGGGTCGCCGGAGCGGGGACGCTCGATCTTGGTGACGCAGGCTCCGAAGTCGGCCATGAGCTTGGCGCTGTAAGGGCCTGCCACATGGTGGGTGAGGTCGAGTACCTTTATGCCTTCGAGCGCGGCTGCCAAGTCGTTCTCCGGGTCTGGTGGGTGATGTTCCAGCGGGGATTATAACAGTTCTTGGCTGTCAGTAATCGGTTTTGAGTGGGTCGTAGGCCAGAGTCTCCGATCTGATCGGGGTGGGCGGGAGTCGGGGGTCGGAGCGGTGGTTATAAGATGCAGTTTATGAATGCTGCGTTTGTGCTGGTGACCTTAACAGGTGGCTGCTGGTGGTGTGCTGGTGCGGTGTGCAGGTGAAATGTCACCTGCATATGACCTGTATTCACCTGCATTACGAGGCAGAATTTTTTCTGAGGCCGGAAAGTTGGGTGATAGATAATCTGGTGTTTATGTTTTTGGTGTTGCAGAACTTTTGTTTCATGGGTGTATTGTAGCAGAGGGTGGGGGTGGGGCGGAAGGGTGAGGTCGCTTCGAGAGAATGGGATGTTTTATGCGAGTTGAGGGCGTTGACTCGGCGATTCTCCCTATTTGTCGCAGATCTAACAGGGGTGGCTGTAATTCCTGTTTGCAGTGGGTTTCTAATAGTCAATTGCCGATAATAGAGCGGAATTGACTGACATCAAACTATATTCGTCAACTGAATCTATCTTGATCATAGGTCTGGCTTCCGCATCGAATGACCTCGCCCGATGTATGAGAGCCGACGCTGACTCCGAGGAGTTGTTTATGTTGATGGGGACCCTGACCGGCGAGTTTGGTTTTTGCAGGTACTCAACCTCTACTCCGACGGCCATTTTG
The DNA here is from genome assembly GCA_965261525.1 of Dehalococcoidia bacterium. Classification (GTDB taxonomy): domain Bacteria; phylum Chloroflexota; class Dehalococcoidia; order Lucifugimonadales; family UBA1123; genus VXRN01. The sequence goes on along the minus strand of OZ253472.1, from coordinate 3,833,706 downwards.
TTGCCGTCGTTATAGTCAATTACGAGCATACGGGTGTCACCTTGAGCGTGAAACTCGACATCCCAAATTGTGCCCGGTTCTATCCGCTCATATCCAGATTGAGTGAGGACTACTCCCGGCTTGTTTCGCGTGTTAGCCAGACGCTCTACAAGTATTTCCAAGGCTTTCTCTAGTTCCTGCGACGTCGCCTCTCCAATTTTGTCGCCCAACCTTCCTTGGTCAACCGACTTGATTTGGCGCACTGACGCCCAGGAACAGGCAGACTCCACAAACACATGATTTCGGAGATGTCGGACCGGCGGCGTGGTACTGGACATTGGGAGTGTAATCGCGACGGTCAGGCCGTGATTCAACTCAGCACTGCTGATGATCAGAGCGGGGCGAACATCTGATAGCTCGTTTCCGACAACCGGACCGTAGTCATACCAGTGAACGCTTCCTCTGGCAGCGGACGGCAATTTGCTGATTATCTCCTATCACGCATTGACGAAACGCAGGTCAGCGGCAATATCCTCCGGTGTCTGGTTGACGCTGGTGAAGTCAGTCTTACGGCGTGCACGGCCCTCATATACGAAGTAAGCGGCGTGCACTACACCAAGCGCTTCACATAATGTGTAACACAATGCGAGAGTATGGTCTGGGACCTCGGATTGATCCAGTAGTTCGACCAGTCTCTGGATTTCCTGTGATGTTAACCAAACCTTCAGGATGTCAGCCGGGCTGTCACAATCGTCAAAACGCTGTTGGACCAGAGCTCGCAGCCGGTCACGGGCTTCGTCATTCAACCAGCTATCTGTGGCTGTAACGATTTGATTGAGGTGGTCTTCGGTGAGCGCCGGTGACGCCTGTTGCAAATAGTCTAGCCTGTCGTTAGTATCAGACATCAGAAGATTTCTGATGTGATTCCACACCGTTTCCATAGATTCCTGTTCATCCGCGCGTGGAGCGTCCGATCCGGCTACAGAGGTCCTCGGCGCTTCCGCGGGAGACATACCGGCTCCAAGTGGCTGCCAGATGGAGTACGGCATCCTATCAATTGAACCTAGCAACTCTTGTGGATCAGACAGTTGGGTCATTTACGTTCCTCTAAAGCGGGGGCCATGGCTTTTGCCCATTCTAACGAAGTAAGGAAGCTTGCGCTACCTTATCGAAACACTTGAGTCCTTCACTGAGGAAGTTGCTGCCAGGATTGGACATGACGCCTGAGTTCTGGCTGAGCCTGCAATCGGACTACGACTTGGAGGCGGCGAATAAAGCGATCTCTGGGATTGAGCCTATACCTGAAGCGATGCTTACACGAAGTAGCTGAAAGGGCTCGGTTTCACTTGCCAAAGACTCCACCGGATGAGCAGTGGGGTCTTTCGCATTCAAGCCTTTTCTCCGTAATCTTACAATCAGGCATAGTGCCTGCTCAGGGTGGAGATGTGGGAAACCTGCGTGGAATTCCCAAGTGCCCTGTGAACCCAAAGTTGAATGTGCAGAATAACAAGGCGTTTATCTATAATAAGGTCTCAGAAGGACCTAAACGGGAAACGGAGGGAGATATGCCGCAATTCCTGGACACTGACGGGATATCACACCACTTGTCGGAAATAATTAAGAATGGGAGTGGTCGTTTGCTGCTCATCAGCCCTTATCTCAAGTTCAGTCGCCGTATCCGAGAGCAACTGGAATACCAAAATGTGTTGAAGCGGGACATCCGCGTTGTGTATGGCAAAAATGAGCTTCGCCCGGAAGAATCCGAGTGGTTAGCGAGCACGGAAATAAGAACCAGCTTCCGGGAACATCTTCACGCAAAGTGCTATATGAACGAGAGTCACGCGCTTATCACATCAATGAACCTCTATGAGTTCTCTCAGAAAAATAATGACGAGATGGGCATCTTGGTATCAGCAAAAGACGACCATCCCCTATACATGGACATCAAGAAAGACGCTGATCGTATTCTCGTAATGAGTGATGAGATCAAACTCACAGTCACGAGAGTTGATGATGGCGGCGAAGACCTTCCTTGGAGCCAGCCTGATAGCTCTGTCCGCTCTGAACCACAGCGAGAATCGGTGAATGGCGGGCGACAGACTGCGCTCCCTGAGCTTGGATTTTGCCTGCGCTGCGGGGCGGAGATTCCATGCGCGTTGGAACGCCCTTACTGCAACGCCCATTACAGAAGCTGGGCAAGATTCAAGAACGAGGACTACGAGGAAAAGCATTGCCACACCTGCGGATCTGAGCATAGCAGCAGCATGGCGAAGCCCGTATGTTTGTCCTGCTATAGGAAGCACCGAAGCGCGTTCAGGGCAGCGAGCTAATCAATAGGAAGTGAATGGAGAAGGAGGAGGCGAACTTTGGGCGTCCCTAGCGTTCTCTCTCTAACTATCGTAGCCTTTCTTTTAGCTCGTGGATTAGGGAGTCGCGCTCTTGCAGGGCTGTTCGGGTTTCTCCGTGGGCGGCGCTTTCGGCGACCAATGCGGATTGGGCTTGACCGGCGCGGTTTCGTTCGATGTTCCGCTCGACCTCCGTCCGTACTCCGCTATAAGCGCTTTCATGTCCAGAATGTAATGTCCAGTGTCCGAATCCTGAAACAGTAACTGGGATGGCTGGAAGTTCACGGTAAATACGCGCTCCAGATTCCCCTGTGTGGCTAGCATGGAATCCCGCTTTCGCGGAATTGACTAGGGGAAAACGAAATGCCGTGCTCTGTACGCGGCGAGGGTTGCGGCATCGGCCCTGCGGGGATACACTTGGGCTTGGAAATAGCCTGTATGGTCAGGGAGTGGAGATTATGGTCGCGCAAAGAACTGCTGAAGCGCTGAGACAGAGTTCGGTCCGGTATCTGTGGATGCACAATCGGGATTGGATTCAGATGGCGGAGGAGGGCGAGCCGATGATTGCCGTGGAGGGCGACGGCGTGAGGATCGTTGACTCGGACGGCAATAGCTGGATTGACGTGAATGGCGGCTATAACTCGGTGAATGTGGGCTACGGAAGGCAGGAGATCGCGGACGCCGCCTATGAGCAGATGAACCGCCTCGCCTATTTCCCGAGCGGGACTACTACCGAGCCGACCGCGCTTCTGGCCAGGAAGTTGGCGGAGATCACCCCGGGCACGCTGTCGCGCGTGTTTCCGGTGTCGGGCGGGTCGGAGGCGAATGAGACCGCCATCAAGATTGCGCGGGCGTATCACCGGCGCAGGGGCGACAAGGGCCGGTACAAGATTATCAGCCGGATGGGTTCGTATCATGGGACGACGGCGGGTGTCGTGTGGCTCGGCGGGACTCCGACGACGACGCGCGACGACTTCGAGCCCGCGTATCCCGGAATGGTGTATGCTCCGCAACCCCTGCCCTATCTGAGCGACGAGACGCCGTCGGAGTGCGCCATACGCTGCGCCGAGGCGGTGGAAGAGCTAATCAAGTTCGAGGGGCCGGAGACTGTGGCGGCGGTGATAGCGGAGCCGGTGGCGATGCCGATGGGGACGGTGGTGCCGGGAGATGAGTACTGGCCGATGCTGCGCGACATCTGCGACCGCTATGGAGTGCTGCTTATCGCGGACGAGGTTATCAACGGGTTTGGTCGGACCGGGAAGATGTTCGCGGTGGAGCACTGGGACGTGGTGCCAGACATCATGTCGGTCGCCAAGGGGATAATCAGCTCGTACCTGCCGTTGGCGGCGACGATTGCGACGGAAGAGGTCGCGGGGGTGTTCGCGGGCGAGGAGGACTATCTGAGGCACGTGCTCACGTCGAGCGGGCATCCGGTGTCGGCGGCGGCGTCTCTTAAGAACATCGAGATAATCGAGACGGAGAACATGGTGGAGAACGCGGCGACGGTGGGCGCGTACTTCAAGGAGCAGGTGGAGGGGATGATGGGCGACCATCCCTCTATGGGCGACGTTCGCGGAATCGGTCTTCTTATTGCAATCGAGTTGGTGAAGGACCGGCTTACCAAGGAGCCGTTCGCCCCTGAGGACCGAGTCGCCGACCGGCTCAACGAGAGCTTCAAGAAGCACGGCCTGATACTGCGCGTGGGCGGCCCGATAATCAACATGGGACCTCCACTGTGCATAACGACATCGGAAGTTGACGAGATAATTCACGCCCTCGACCTGAGCCTTTGGGAGTTCGAGGGCGACCTGGGGATGGGACAATATGCCTGATACAGCAGTCAACCCAATCAGCGACGCTCGAAACGCCGCGCTCGATCACCTGTGGATGCACAATAAGAGCTGGGCGGCGGCGGCAGAGGGCGGCGGCCCTGCGCTAATCAGCAACGGCAGCGGCATACGAGTCACGGACGCCGAGGGGCGTGAGTGGATAGACGTGAACGGCGGCTATATGTGCGTCAACATAGGCTATGGCAGGCGCGAACTCGCGGATGCGATGCGCGAGCAGATGTCGAAGTTGGTGTACTTCCCTCAGGGCGCGACCACGCAGCCTCTCGTCGAACTCGCAGAGAAGCTGGCCGAGATAGCTCCGGGCAACCTGGAGAGGTCGTGGCCGGTGACGGGCGGGTCGGAGGCGAACGAGACGGCTATCAAGATAGCGCGCGCCTATCACAAGCGGCGGGGCGAATCGGGTCGGTACAAGATAATCAGCAGGCGCGAGTCGTATCACGGCGCGCTGGGCGCGACGATGTGGCTGGGCGGCAACGGCGGGCGCGAGGACTATGAACCGGCGTTCCCGGGTATGGTCTATGCTCCGCAGCCGGACGCCTACAACTCCGGGCTGGACGAGAGCGACGCCGAGTGCGCTATCAGGTCCGCGCAGACTGTCGAGGACCTGATCAAGTTCCACGGCGCGTCGAGCGTCGCGGCTGTGATTGCGGAGCCTGTGTCGTCCTCGGCGGGCGCGGCTGTGCCGGGAGACGAGTACTGGCCGATGCTGCGTCAGATCTGCGACAGGTACGGCGTGATTCTGATCGCGGACGAGGTGATAACAGGATTCGGTCGAACCGGCAAGATGTTCGCGATGGAGCACTGGGGCGTGACACCGGACATTATGACGATGGCGAAGGGGATAACCTCAGCCTACGTGCCGATGGCTAACACGATTGTGACGTCTGAGGTCGCCGACGTGTTCGCGGGGACGGACAACATCTTCAAGCAGGCGCTGACCTTCGGAGGGCATCCGGTGACGGCGGCGGTCGCGCTGAAGAACATTGAGATCATGGAGTCGGAGGGACTGGCGGACAACTCCCGAGACGTGGGCGCGCATCTGCTGGACAACCTGAAAGACCTGGCCGGTGAACACCCGATAATCGGCAGCGCGCGAGGCATCGGACTTTTGATGGGAATGGAGATAGTGGCGGACAGAGATTCCAGGTCCCGCTTCCCCAAGGACGCACAGATGGGCGAAAGGCTAAACGGCGCGTTCGAGGCGGAGGGCCTCATCCTTCAAAGCCGTGGCGACAGAGTTACAATCGGCCCGCCCCTCTGCATCACTCACACCGAGGCGGACGAACTGGCCTCCAAGCTCGACCGGGCGTTTGGCAGGGTTGAGAGGGCGCTGGGGGTTGCGTAGCAGAGTCGCCCCATCCACGTTGGAAACCGTGGTGAAGTAATGTTGAGACTACACTTCAGTCTCGTAGATGATCTTGCCGTCCTTCCACACGGGGACTGAGCCTGTATTCTCTATGGCCCGTCGCCGGGCTTTGACCGCGGCCCGACGCAGAGCGGCTTCGGCTCCGACGAAGTGCGCCGGACGCGGAGTCTTCACGGGCTTCCGCTCTTCCCGACCTTGCTTTTCATTCATTTCCATCCCTCCTGAATAACCGCGGGCATACTTCCCGAGGCGTCATATAACGCCCACTCATCAACAATATCCCGATAGATTTGTTGAAAATTTCGCCACCCGGCATAGAATCTGCGACGAACTACCTCCTCCGGCACATCGTGACCGCCCTCAAGAACTCGATTCCGCACTCGCGCCAGCGCCAGCTCAGGAGTGGGCAACTGCAAGAAATACAGATATATCCGATAACCTTGCGCTCGCCAAAGCGGAATGAGACGGGCATAACCGCGACCGCTCAGGGTGGTTTCGATAGCGAAACTCTCCCCGTCGCTGACATATGTATCTATCGTGTTTAGCATCAGCCTGCCCGCCCGAACAGCAGATCGTTCAGGCTGAAACGGGTTCAGCCCCGCCGCTATCATATCCGCGTTGACGAAAGTAGGGCAGTTCGCTTCGTTGAGAAGGAACTCGGTTGCGAAAGTGGTCTTGCCCGCCCCGTTTGGGCCGGCAATTATAAGGATATTCTTCGACTGAGCCATTTTAGCCAATATAGAATGTGGGAGTTTCTAAGTCCAGTTTTCAATTGGAGCCTGTAGTCTTGTTTCCGGTCAAATCATCGAAGGGCTGAAGTTTGGCCTAGGAGTGATACGCGCTCAGAAATTGACTGCCCAGTCTTCCCGGACAGCTTTGCCTGTACTCATCTGGTGGTTTGCAGCCACAGTGTAGGATGTGTCTTACTTCCAGGGACTCACGCTTCTGAAACTTTCTCTATACGCAAAAATCGGTGTTTGTTCTCCGCCTCGTTTTGATATAATGAAAGGCGTGTGTGACCGTATGCGCTATGTCCCCTCTCACTTATCCAGTTTTCGAAGGGGATTGGCACGCGCCAAATCATGTCGGACGGACTTGAGTTAGAGATAGAACAGGGGTAAGGGGATGCCTGCTTACGCGGTCTTAGGCGCTCAATGGGGTGACGAAGGCAAAGGCAAGATAGTGGACTATCTTGCAAGGGACGCGCACGTGGTAGCGCGATTCGCTGGCGGAAACAACGCCGGCCATACGGTCGTCAACGACGAAGGCAAATTCAGCTTCCACCTCATACCGTGCGGCGTGTTCTGGCCGCAGGCGCTGAATGTAATCGGCAATGGGGTCGTGATTGATCCCGATGTACTTCTCCAGGAGATAGACGACCTCAAGGGTCGGGGCATTGACGTATCCGACCGGATCGTGGTGAGCGAGCGAGCCCACCTGATAATGCCCTATCATGTGATGATAGACGAACTCTCCGAGAAGGCGCGTGGCGCATCCAGAATCGGAACGACGGGCAAGGGCATCGGCCCGGCTTACGCGGACAAGGCTGCCAGAACCGGAATCCGAGCCGCCGATCTTCTGGACATAGAGGCGCTCATTCCCAGGCTGGAAGGTATTCTGGAGTACACCAACGCCGTAATCACCAAGATATACGGGGGCGAGGCGCTTGAGTTCGACGACGTGTTCGACAAGTGCCGCAGTTGGAGCGAGCGCATGGCGCAGTACATCGGACCGGCTGAGAAGATAGTCAACCAGGCGCTCGCGGCGGGCGAGAACGTGCTGCTGGAAGGGGCGCAGGGAGTCCTGCTCGACCTCGACCACGGCACGTATCCGTTCGTGACCTCGTCGAATCCGACGATTGGCGGCGCGTCGGTCGGCGCGGGCGTGAGTCCGATCCATATCGAGGGGATTACAGGCGTGTTCAAGGCGTACACCACGCGGGTCGGATCGGGGCCGCTTCCATCGGAGTTGACCGACGAGACAGGCGACACCATCCGCGAACTGGCGCAGGAATTCGGCACGACCACGGGCAGGCCGCGCAGGGTGGGCTGGTTCGACGCGGTGGCGGCGAAGTATAGCGCTCTGATCAACGGATACACTTCGGCGGTGCTGACACGTCTGGACGTGCTCGATGGGTTCGAGACGGTGAAGATATGCACGCACTACATCACCGAGGACGGCGAGCTTACGGACGACTTCCCGGGTGGCGTGGCCGCTCTCGGAAAGGTTCGCCCGGTGTTAGAGGAGATGCCCGGATGGGACCGGCCCACGGCCAGCGTACGGCACTATGAAGACCTGCCGCAGGCCGCGCGGAATTACGTCAAGCGTCTGGAGGAGCTAATCGGCTGCCCGGTGGACGTGATTTCCACCGGCCCTCACCGCGAGGAGACGGTGATGGTCAGGGCGATGATGCAGGTTGTGGCGTAGCTGGGGCGGAGACTAACAGTCGAGGATATCCCAGTCTTCCGGTACTTCGGGAACAGGCCAGTTCGGGTCGGGCCTCCACTTATCCCACCCTTCGGAAAACGGGGAACCCTTATTTTCGATTGCCTGAACCATCCGGTCAGCCTCGGTCTGAATTGACAAAACCTGCCGTTCAGTGAAGAATCCTCGGCTGATCAATTCCTCAAATTCATCCTCGTCTTTCCACGACCATGACATGTCGGGATTTACAGCAATGTCCAGTGCGTAATCTCGTACCAGAATCCCGCGAGACGTTCGACATATTGGAGCTTGAAGGTTAACGTAATATCTCTCGAACTTCCACGGGACCGTCCAGAATAGCCAAACTGAGCTCCAAGAGTTCGGATGAGTCAGGGTTAGTACGTGATAGCTTCCAGACACACGCTCTTCAAGCTGTTCGATGCAAGGACTGGTCATCTCCATGTAGATATCAATGCGTTGAGAGACCGGCATTGAGTAGCGATCCCTGATCGCATCAGATCGGAATGGCGCGTTCGGGTGCGTATATAGCGCCAGATGCTTTGAACTGTCTTCCACTACCGTTACGGGTCGAGAGGTCACAAGCCGGGCTCCCCACAGATCTTGCTGGAGAATCTGCGCGCCAGGCTCCCAGAACGATTCGGATTTGAGTTCAGTCGTCTCAGTCATGACCGTATCCAAAGCAAGGATGCGTCTGCCGCGTGGATTCAGTTTTCGTCCCATCCCGATATGCAGGCTCATAGTCTATCGGGGGGAGCTATTTTCCCTGGAAGTTCCCTATGTTGCGCCCGTTCCCAGGCGTCCATCAGGTCGGTCCGGCGCAGCGACGCCCAATGAAGCGTAAGCCTCCGCTGCCTGGATGGCAGACGACCACTTAGAACTTCGAGGGTTTCTATACCTATCTTCTATCTTCATCTCATGCCTACCATATATTGCGTGAAAGTGCGCTGGCGAATGGTCGGCATAGTAGATTTGGATGACAATGCCGCGGAATCGGCAGACTTCAGGCATTTCCGGCAGAGACTTGAGTTCCTGACAGCGCGTCGCGGGCGACCTCGCCTGTAAGCTGCATATAGAGCGCGTCGCCGCAGGGTTCTATGCCGGTGTCCCATACGACCGCCCCATGGGAGTCCACCCGCGCGGACTCGAAAACCGCCCTATCGTCCCACGCGGAAAAAACTCCACTCCCCGCCAGGCGCGAGAGATATACCTCGCCCTTGACACCATCCGAAAAGCGCAGCCAGATGTGATAGCCTTCCAGGGGAACGACCGAAGTGGGACGAACGTCTTCCGCTGCGATGGAGTCCGGCCCCGCGCCGCCCAGAGATAGCCACTTCGACGGCAACAGGCGTTCGTCGCCCTCCTCCAGGTTGAATATATCCAGGGCCGAACCTCCCAGCGCATAAGTGTCCTCAGGTCCGAACAGAACGGGGCAGGGCCACTCCTCGCCTTCAAGTCTGAAACGAGCGATCCCGTAGCCGAACTTCGCTGTACTCCCGTCCGCCAGGGTGAACTCCAATCGTCGCCTGGGCATGACGCCAAGACGCTCCAGCAGGGACTCCGGCATCATGGAGTGAGTGGCGACGGCATTGACCAGTGGCTTTACCGTGACCAACTCGCCGCCATCAGGGTGTCCGACGCCCAACTCTACCCTGAGCATCGCCTATCTATGCCCCGTTGACAGGAAGGTCTATGTGGTACTCGTCCATCAGGGGGTCGAACTTGCTGGTGAAGTCTTCGTCCGCCTCCCAGAGGGGGAGCCTGGGCGCGCCGATGTCGAATCCGGCGCGGTTGACGGCGTACTTGATGGGTATGGGGTTGGTCACCCAGAAGATGCCCTTGAATATGGGCAGCAGTCTGCGGTGCTCGGCGGCTGCGCGCTCGATGTCGCCTTCGAGTATCATGCCCATCATCGCCTTTATCTGAAGGCCGACTATGTGCGCCGCGACGCTGACAATGCCGTAGCCGCCGGTACACATTATGGAGAAGGTCTCGTCGTCATTGCCGGACCAGACTCGGAACCCGTCGGGCGCGCCGTCTATGACGCGGGTTATCTGGACCGGATCGCTGGAAGCCTCTTTCACGCCGACGATGTTGTCTATCTCGGCGAGGCGGAGCGTGGTGTCGTCGGTCATGTTGAGCGATGTGCGGGACGGCACGTTGTACAGGATGCCGGGAAGCGAGGTAGCCTCGGCTATCGCCTTGAAGTGCTGGTACAGCCCCTCCTGGGTGGGCTTGTTGTATGCGGGCACCGTGAGAAGCAGACCGTCCGCGCCGATCTTCTCGGCCTCAATGGACAACTCAACAGACTTCCTGTGGTTGTTGTCCGTAGTTCCGGCTATGACTGCGCCCTCGTCGCCGATCTCTTCCTTCACCTCGGCGAACAGGCGTATCTTCTCATCGTCGCTCATGGACGGAGATTCGCCGGTCGTGCCGCCGATGACAAGTCCGTCGGAGCCGGAGTCGAGAAGCGCGCGCGAGAGTTTGCGCGCCTTTGTGTAGTCAATCTCGCCCTCTTCGTCGAAGGGCGTAACCATCGCAGTCAGAAGGCGTCCAATCTCAGCCATATCAACCTCCTCGGTCGGCGTTCTACTTCAGCAGCAGGTCTCGTTCGAGAATCTCTTCGGCAATCTGTATGGAGTTAAGCGCGGCGCCCTTTCGCAGGTTGTCGCACGAAAGCCACATAGCTATGCCGTTATCGAGCGCGATGTCTTGACGAATTCGTCCAACGAACACATCGTCCTGACCTTCGGCCTCGATTGGCGTAGGATACACGTTTGAGCCTGGGTCGTCCACCACGCGAACGCCGACGGCTCCGGCAAGAATCTCACGCACCTCGCCCGGGCTGATGGCGTCTGAGAACTCGACGTTCACGGCTTCGCTGTGGCTGACGACGACCGGGACGCGGACGCAGGTCGAAGAGACTCTTATGCCGGGCGCGTGCATTATCTTGCGCGTCTCGTTCTGCATCTTCATCTCTTCGTTGGTGTAGCCGTTCTCCCAGAAGGGCTCGACGTGCGGGAATACGCTGAAGGCTATCCGATGCGGATATATCTCGGCGGAGGTCTCTCTGCCGGCGAGGATGTCGCCGGACTGGTCTCGGAGTTCCCGCGCGGCGGCGGCGCCCGTGCCGGTCACCGACTGGTAGGTAGCGGCTATAACACGCCTGACGGCGTTCTGCTCGTGCAGCGGCTTGAGCGCCATGACGAGCGGGGTTGTGGTGCAGTTCGGGATGGATACGATGCCCCTGTGGTAGTCGAGATCGTCGCCGTTGACTTCCGGGACCACGAGCGGAACATCGTCGTTCATGCGGAAAGCGGAGCTGTCGTCAATGGCTATCGCGCCGTTCTGGGCTGCGAGCGGGGCCAGTTCGCGGCTGATCGCGGTGGAGGCGGCGATGAAGGCGAAGTCCACTTCTGCAAGGAGTTCGGGCGTGGCGAGTTCGACCTCGATCTCCTCGCCCCTGAGCTTGAGCCTCTTGCCGACGGAACGCTCGGAGGCGCAGAGGCGAACGGACTTCAGCGGGAAGTCGCGCTCTTCGAGGATGCTGAGGAAAACCTGTCCCACGGCGCCGGTCGCGCCGATTATGGCGATGCTGCACTCGTTCAATGTAGTTACTCCCGCATGACCTAGTATCGCTTGATAAGCATACCGCGTTAGGAGCAGGCAAATCTAGGCGTTGAGGGGAGGCCGTGCAATAGCTTGGATAACGAGGCTCTCATCTTGATGATACTTAAAGTCCGTAGATGCAAAGTCATCAAGGCCTGATGGTTAGTCAATGGAGTCACAGGAACGAGAAAACATACGAAAACAGTTCGGAGCGCGTGTAAGAGAAACTCGTCTCTCTAGAGGTATGTCTCAAGAAAGTCTGGGACATGAAGCGGGCTTGGATAGAACCTATAGTTGAAAGAGGAGAGCGCAATATCAGTTTGATAAACATCTCCAAAATAGCCAATGCGTTGCAGGTTAGTCCAAAGGACTTGGTGTAGTGGTCTTTGCGTATGAGAACATACGACTAAGCGAATTGGCCACAATCGCGGATATGAACGTGGCATTTTTCAATGACTTTGTGGATTTTCTCACCAGCAAAGGGTACAACTCTATCTATGAATTTGTTTCGGATGCAGACGATGCCGTCGCGTTCGGAACGATCTTGGAATATCTAAACAGAGAGATTCCCGAAGGTATAGCGCTTTACAACGGAGTGGCGCGGCCATATCCTCAGAACAGAGCGAAATGGCTGTTACTTGGGTGGCTGTTCAGGGATGCGCCGGAACAGCGTCTTCGTCCGATGGTGTCATCAATGGCGGAACCTACTATCAACGCCAAGAGGGCGAGATTGCTGAACATGATCAGGAAAGATGTTCTCGCGTCGTTCCCTGACGAAATATATTGGCAATGGCCGAACATCCGAGAAGTGTTTATTGACAGATTGGAAGGAAGCAGAAGATCTCTAAGGGGAGGCCTGATTGAAGAGATTGTCCGCAGGATACTAAGAGAAATATTCGGCGGTCAGAATTCCGGCCTGGAAATTGCCAATACACAGGTCCAGATGGAGGGTGAAACCTACGACGTATCTATTAGCGGCGCGAAAGGAACTATCTTGATTCCGGTCAAAACGCGCGAGACCATGGGCGGTGGACATGCTTTGCTTTTTACCAGAGACATACACAAGTCAATCTCAGCCGCGCACGAGACGGGATATGTTTGCGTTCCAATAATAATCGCGGAATCTTGGACAGGCGATTTGGAATCTCTCGGCTGCGAAAAGACGATCTACATAAAAATGAATCCGAATCGGATCAACGCCGTTGAAGAATCTTTGAGGAATGAATTTTCCGGAATCGAGGATTATATACGGCAAGTATGCCTATATGAGTAAGCCTTTCAATCTATCGCGGGCCATTGTGCAGTATCCTGGGTTTATGTCTATGCCAATATAATGCCGGCTGTTCTTCTTGGCTACTAAGGCGGCAGTGCCAGAACCGACGAAAGGATCGAGAACCACGCCGTTCACTGGAGAGCCTGCTAAGACGCAAGGTTCAATCAGTTCTTCCGGGAAAACAGAGAAATGCGCGTCTCGAAACTTTGATAGCGGCACGCTCCATACTGTCCGTTTGTTTCTTCCCTTGGGATGGAACGCCAGATCCCACCTTCCATTGTGTAAGTTGGGATTGCTTTTATTCTTACCTTTCTCTGGGGTGCCTCCAGCTTTTCCGAAGTGTCCTCTGCCACCTTTCATGCGAGATTTGTCTGTGAACGTGACGTGTGGCTCACGGATGGAATCGGCGTCGTAGTAGTAATTGTCCGACTTGGAAAACAGAAATATATACTCGTGATCGGTCGTAGGGCGCGTTTTGACAGATGACGGCATGGCGTTTGGTTTATGCCAAATGATGTCAGAGCGGAGAATCCAACCGTCTCCAATCAACGCCAATGCACAACGCCAAGGCAATCCGCACAACCGCTTGTCCAAGTACTTATCGCCTAAGACTAGCCACAGGGTTCCGCTGCTTTTGAGTAGCCTATAAGCCTCTCTAAAGACCGCCCTTATTCGAGAAACGTACAGTTCCGGTTCCGGTTCAATTCCAATCTGCTCGGGGTGCTGATAATCTCTCTGTCCGAAATATGGCGGGCTGGTTATGACAGTATCTACGCATTCATCTGGAAGATCCGACATTACACTGACTGAATCGCCGCATAATATACGATCCAAGTAAGAAATTATTCCCTCTGTGTTGCCTGTGCGATTCGACGCCGCGACTCCCGGATGGTCATGATTACTCTGGGCATGAAGCCCCTCGGGTTCATGGAGTCGTACCTGACTCCTGGCCTCTGTTCTGTTCTGCTTATTCCGCATTTCCTCGAAGAGGTTTCTGAACTCGCCGGTTTGTGGCGGAATCGTGTGATATGACTTTCTGAGTGGTGTCCTCAGTCCATTATCTCTCCGCTTGTCGCTTTTGCTTTCGTTACTCATCGGAAGAGCCTCCCGTTCTGATGTCGCATCCTGGGCGGATGATACGTAGGAACTCATCTACGTCGAAGGGTTCACTGATGGTTACGAGATTATCCGGGTCGAAAATCTTTGGATTCGGATTGTTCATGAACTCATCCAAATTGAAAGAATTACGGCCGTCGGGCCTATCGGTTATCCGCTCGGCGTGAACGCTTTCCCACTTGTCGTCCTCGTTGATTATGCCGTGTCCGCTTACCTCGATGTATCTATTCTCAATCCTGAGCATTTCGTCGTCCAGGTCGGCGTCGAAGAATAATGGAACGCAGACATCCTGGTAGCGATGCAGTTCGGCTGTCCGCCGTTCGAGGTTCACGTTTTTCAGCCGGCCGTGCAGCAACGCGGGATCGGGGCTATCCGCTGGTCAAACGTCTCTGCTTTCTGATTATTCATCAGTCCACCTCCTTATATCGAAGTGCCGGCCTCAATCATCGTGAAAGAGGCTATGCCAGGCCCATGATGTTTTCGAGGCCGACGGTGAGGCCGTCGCGGTTGACCACTTCTCGGATGGCCATGGTTACGCCGGGCATGAAGCTCTCGCGGTTCATGGAGTCGTGCCTGATGGTGAGCGTCTGTCCAAGAGCGCCGAATACGAGCTGGTGATGCGCCACCAGGCCGGCCATTCTGGCGCTGTGTACGCTGACGCCCTGGAAGTCGCCGCCGCGAGGGCCCGCTATCAGTTCCTTTTCTGCCTTGACGTTGGTGAAGTCGCCACCCTTTCCATCCACGGCCGCTCTGGCGATTGCGAGCGCGGTGCCGGACGGGGCGTCTATCTTCGCTTCATGGTGCATCTCGGTGAGGTCGGCGTAGTCGAAGAACTGAGAGGCTATCCTGGCGAGGTGGATCATAATCACGGCGCCCATGGCGAAGTTGGGAGCTATTATCACGCCGACCGAATGCTCGTTTGCGAGTTCGTCGGCTTCCTGGTAGTTGGATTCGGAGAGGCCGGTGGAGCCTATGACCGCGTTTACGTTGTGGGCGGACGCGGTTCTTATAACCGACATCGCGCCCTCGGCGCTGGAGAAGTCCACGACGACGTCCGCGCCGGACAGAACGTCGGCAAGATTATTGGAGAGCGGGACACTGCCGGAGCCGTCCGGCAGCGAGACCCGGCCGGGTTCGGCCATTCCGTCGGCTGCGCCAACCGGGTTCATATCGGGCGCGTTGGTTACGGTTCGGAGGACCTCCTGCCCCATTTTCCCCAGCGCTCCGTGTACAGCGACATTTATGGACGACATGAGATACCTCCTGAATATGTATGCCCGTAGTATATCTGAAAGAGGGCGGCCTGATCAGGCCGCCCTCTTTTTGCTACTCGGTTTCTTTACGCGGTTTAGTCGCGATAGCCTCTGCCTTCGCTTCTGCCTCTACCGCCGCCGCCGCCGCGATAGCCGCCTCTGTCACCGCCGCCGTCGCCGCCTCTGCCGCCGCCACGATAGCCGCCTCTGTCACCACCGCCGTCACGGTCTCTGCCACCACGATAGCCGCCTCTGCCGCCGCCGCCGTCGCCGCCTCTGTCACCACCGCCGTCGCGGTCTCTACCACCACGATAGCCGCCTCTGTCGCTACGGAAGCCGGACGACCGATCATCGCCCCTGTTTCTGTCGCCGCCGCCGCGGAAGCCGCCTCTGCCGCCGCCGTCACGCGGGCCTCCTCTATTGCCGCCGTCACGGTCGCCGCCGCCGCGGAAGCCTCCTCTGTCGCCGCCGTCACGGTCGCCACCGCCGCGTGGGCCTCCTCTATTGCCGCCGTCTCTTCTCTGGCCGGCGCCGCTGCGGCCTGCGCGCTGGCGACTGCGCGCCGCCTCGAGCGGGTCCTCGCCACTGTCGCCATCGCTCAGAAGCGCGCGGCGGGACAGGCGAACCCGTCCGGTCGAGTCCACTTCGATCACCATGACGGTAACATCATCTCCGACCTTCACCTCGTCCTCTACGGACGGCACCCGGTAATTGGCGAGTTCGCTGATGTGAACCATGCCGTCTTTCCCAGGAAGAAGCTCGATGAATGCGCCGAAGTCCGTGGTGCGAACGACTTTGCCAGTGTAGATTTCGCCAATCTCGATCTCGCGGGTGAGGTCTTTGATCATCTGGATCGCTTTTGCGGAGGCGCTGCCCTCGCTCGACCCTATGATTATCGTGCCGTCATCCTGTATGTCAACGGTCGCGCCGGTCGCGTCCACTATGCCGCGTATCGTCTTGCCGCCCGGACCGATGACGGTGCCTATCTTGTCAACGGCTATCCGGATAGACTCCATTCGCGGCGCGTATCGGCTCATTTCGGCGCGGTACGCGGGCAAGGTCTCCTGGATGTTCTCAAGAATAACGCCGCGAGCTTCCTTTGCCTGGCGAAGCGCGTCGGATATCACGTCGTAGCCGATGCTCTTGACCTTTATGTCGAGTTGTATCGCTGTTATGCCATCGGAAGTGCCCGCGACCTTGAAGTCCATGTCGCCGAGATGGTCTTCCTTGCCTTGTATGTCGGTGAGCGTTACGTATCGGCCGCCATCGCCTGTTACAAGGCCGATGGATATGCCCGCGACGGGCGCCTTAATCGGGACGCCGGCGTCCATGAGCGCGAGGGTACTGGCGCACACGGTGCCCATCGAGGTAGAACCGTTGGAGCTGAGGCACTCGCCCACTACTCGAATCGTGTATGGGAACACTTCTTCGCCCGGAATGACCGAGGACAAGGCTCTCTCAGCGAGAGCGCCGTGCCCAATCTCCCTGCGTCCGGGCCCACGAAGGGGGCGCGCCTCGCCTACTGAGAAGGGCGGGAAGTTGTAGTGAAGCATGAATCGCTTGGTCTCGTCGGGGGTGAGGTTGTCGAGTTTCTGAGCGTCGCCAACCGAACCGAGCGTGCAGACGCCAAGCACCTGGGTCTCGCCCCTGGTGAACAGGCCGGTGCCGTGGGTTCTCGGAAGCAGGCTGACCTCGCTGGACAAGGGGCGAATCTCGTTCAGCGCGCGACCGTCGGGGCGCTCGCCGAGGTCGAGAACCCTCTGCTTGAAGGCGACCTCCATGGCTTCATCGAGCGCCGCCGCTATTTCCTGCGGCTGGTAGTCATCACTGAACTTCTCGGTGACGCCGCCTTCGATTTCCGCAACCTTTTCGCCGCTCTCTTCGGCCGGCAGCCCAAGAGCTTCGCTTAGCGGTACGGACACCTCTTCAGCTACTTTCTCTGTAAGTTCCGCGCTGTATCCCCTGGGGACATATACCATAGGCGGCTTGCCGTACTCTTCAGCAAGCTGCTCCTGGAGTTCTATCCCCTGTATATTGACCTCCTGGGCGTACTCGATGGCCTGCAGAACGATGTCCTCGGACACCTCGCTTGCGCCCGCCTCCATCATGATGACGCCTGAGCGCGAACCGGCGACAATGAGGTCGAGCAGGCCGCGTTCGAGTTCTTCATAGGTGGGATTGACTACGAACTCGCCGTCCAGGAATCCGATGCGGGTGGCGGAAATAGGGCCTTCGAACGGGATGTCCGAGATGGTCAGCGCAGTGGACGCGCCTATGATGGTAGTGACATCGTAGGGGTTTATGGTGTCCACGGAGAGCGGGGTGACGATGAGCTGGACTTCGTTCTTGAAGTCCTTGGGGAACAGGGGTCTGATCGGTCGGTCGGTTAGTCGGGCTATCAGTATCGAATGTGTGGAAGGGCGTCCTTCGCGCTTGGGGAAACTTCCGGGAATCTTGCCTCTTGCGTAGAGTCTCTCCTCTACGTCCACAGTCAACGGGAAGAAGTCTATGCCTTCTCTGGGCGCCGCCGTCGTGGCGGTAACCAGAAGAACGTTGTCGTGATGTCTTACGAGAACCGATCCGTTGGCTTTCTGCGCCAGTTTGCCGCATTCAAATGAGAGCGTTCCGCTCCCGATGTCGGTTTGAAAGGGGGTTGTCATTAACTCAATGCCTCCTACGTGCATGGAACCCATAGGAAGAAGAAAAAGCGCCCTTTGCGCGGGCGCTATTGTAGTGGGGGATTATCCTCTCAGGCCAAGCCTGGAGATAAGCGTTCTGTACCGGCCTACGTCCTCACGGTTGAGGTATCGCAGGAGCCTCCTGCGCCGGCCTACCATCTTGAGAAGTCCACGCCGTGTGGACTCGTCATGCTTGTTTTCTCTCAGGTGCTGGGTCAGACGATTTATTCGGCCCGAAAGCAGCGCCACCTGAACTTCGGTGGACCCTGTGTCATCATCGCTCGTCTTGTACTCAGTGATTATTGCCTGCTTCTCAGCCGCGTCCAATCCCGTCTCCTGGGTTCCTAGTGTGATTATCTTTTCTTCTTCGCCAATGAGTTTAGCACGCCGACAACGACGGCGGCAAATGGAGATTGGGACGCGCAAATCGTGATCCAAGCGGTTACTCCGATGAATATGGCGTTACCATGTCCAACTTCCGTGAGATACGGTCTTCCGCGGTTTCCAGATGATTTCCTGGCAGACACGACTTCGGAGAGGGAGTGAACTTAAGAGCATCTTAAGGTCGAGAGACAATCGTTAATGAACGCCACCTACTAATCCGACACAGGGTCCTTGTCCTGTTTCACCGACGTCGAAGCGTGCTCCGCCTCGCAGAGCGAGTTGTACTCGCCGATCTTCAGACTTCCCGGCGCCCCGAAACCGAACGGACGCAGAATCAGCGAGAGTCGCCAGGCTGTTCTGGATATGGCCGCTAGCATTTTCATATAGGACCTTTCCTATGACGGGTGTTCCCAAACGTCCTTGATGTTCAGTGTGAAACCAAGCAGTTCCGGCTCCGCCGAGACGATCTCCGGGTTCTCATAAACCTCGACACGCGCTCCCGGGCGATAGACATGAACGCGCTTTTCGAGCGGGTCAATCAGCAATCCCAGTCGCGCTCCATTCTCCATGTACTCTTCCATCTTATTCTGGAGAATTCTCAGTCTGTCCGTAATCGAGCGCACTTCCACCACGAAGTCCGGGCATATGGGCATGAAACGATTCTCGTCCTCCGGCGTCATCTCGGCAAGCCGCGCTTTTGGAATCCAGGAAGCGTCGGGCGAGCGCATCGCGCCGTTGGGCAGCGTGAACCCCGCGGACGGGCCGAAGAATACGCCCCCGCCGTCGCGCTTCGTCCAATTCCCCAACTGCCTGACGACTTCAGCCTCGTGGTTGCCCGTATATCCCTTCGTCGGCGACATAAGCTCCAGCTCCCCCGTGCATCTCCGCTCGATTCGCACTTCTCGATTCTGTTCGCAGAACGTGGCGAACTCCTCCTCGGTAAGCTGGATGACAGGGTGAAGCCTGAGGACGATGGGCGGAATCTCCCGCGTCGTCCGCGGCGGAGCCTGGAGCGCTTGAACCATAACGATACCCTCCGCTGAAGCCTTGCTACCCGACGCCGGCAAGAAACTCGGTCACCGCCCGCTCGAACCCCGCAGGGTTGTCGCCCATGACCAGATGGCCCGCGTTCTCCACAGTCGCCACCCGTCCGTTGGGGATACGCTCGTGCATATTGCCCGCCGTGTCGAGGGCGATGATGTCGCTCTGCGCTCCGCGCACGACGAGCGTTGGACATGCAAGGCTTTCCAGGTATCCCCACAGGCGCGCGGTCATTTCAGGATCGCTCCTGAAGCTGCGCCCTCCGGGCTGGCGGAAGCGCTTGTCGTATTTCCACGTCCACTTGCCGCTTGGGAGCTGTTTGAGGTTGTGGAGGATCGAGCCGCGAACCTGTACCGGGTCACGCCGCGGGTTGAACTTGAGAACACGCTGAACGAAATCGTCCACCGAGTCGAGCTCGTCTTCCTGCTGAACAAACGCGCGAATATTCTGAGAACCTGAGCGCATATTCTGAGGGCCTGCGTCCACAATTACCAGGGCGCGAATATCGTCGCGGTGGTTCGCGGCGTAGGTGAACGAATTGCGTCCGCCCATCGAGAGACCCATGAGGACAAAATCGCTCAGGCCGATGGACTCGACGACCGCCGCTATATCCTCCTGCTGCGTTTCGGGCGAATAGTCTCCCTCCTCCGACCAGTCGCTGTCGCCGTGTCCACGCTGATCGAGTGAGACGACATGAAACCTGTCGCAGAACGCGAGGGCCACGAAGTCCCAGGAGTGACAGGTCTGCGCGAATCCATGCAGGAGCAGCATATCGGGAGCGTCGGGGTTTCCCCAGTCGAGGTAGTGGAATCTCATGCCGTTGGCCTCGACGTATCTGTCCTGCGGCACGGCCTCACGCTCGAAGGTTACGCCCTGCGCTCGGGCCGCGTCGTGGAGGGAAAGTCCCCGGTTCTCTGAAGTTGTCGTCACGTTTTCATCTCCGAATGATTCTATATTTAGTATTCAGCGTTCAAAGCCGGCCTGCGCGTATGCCACTCGGTGGCCTGTTCGTAGGCGTGGGCGGCGCGCAGAACTGTCGCTTCCTGCCACTGCCTCCCGGCAAGCTGCATCCCGATGGGCATTCCTTCGTCTGTGAACCCACAGGGGACGGAAATCGTCGGCTGACCGGTCAGATTGAAGGGGCGGGTGAGCCGAGACATCAGCGACGGCGCGTTCTCCCGCTTGCCCGCAACCTCGACAAACTCCTGGTCTATGCCTGTCGCGCCGACAGCTACCGAGGGCGCGAGAAGCAGGTCATATCGCCGCATCGCCTCTCCTAGCTGTGTGTTGTACGCGCTCCGCGCTCTCTGCGCCTTGATGTAGTCAACCGCGGGCGTGACCGCGCCGAGGCGGAGGCGCGCGCGAACGTCCGCGCCTATGTCCTCCGGCCGGTCCCTTAGCTTGTCGAAAACGGTCTCGGCGGCCTCGGTAACCAGAATCGCGCTCGATATGCCGAGCGCGTGATTAAGCGCGGGAATCGAGCAGCGTTCCACCTCCGCGCCGAGATCAGCGAGAACGCCAGCCGCCCTGCATACGGCCTCCGCCACCTCGGGAGAGATAACGTCGTAGAAGAAATCGTCGGGTATGCCTATTCGAAGCCCGGATATTCCGTTTTCTATACCCTCGGTGAAATCCTCTGTCGGAACGTTCGCCGATGACGGGTCGCGCGGGTCGTGTCCCGCAAGCGCGTTGAGAACAATCGCGGAGTCGCGGACGGCGCGAGTCATCGGACCCACAGTGTCCAGGCTCCACGACAGCGGATACACTCCGTGCCTGGATACCCTGCCGAAGGTCGGCTTGAGTCCGACGATTCCGCAGAGAGCGCCCGGTATCCTGATAGAGCCGCCCGTGTCACTTCCGAGCGCGGCCATACACTGGCCCGCCGCGACCGCGGCTCCCGATCCACCACTCGATCCGCCCGTGATCCTGTCGGGATTCCACGGGTTTCGCGCGGGGCCGTCGTGCGGGTTGACACTGGTCGCGCCGAGCGCGAACTCGTGCATTTGCAGCTTGCCCATGAGTATCGCGCCAGCGTCGGCGAACTTCTCGGTTACGGCAGCGTCGTAATCGGGAATGAAATCGCGAAGTATCTTCGTGCCGACGGTGGTGCGTATCCCCTTGGTGTAGTAGAGGTCTTTCAGTCCGACAGGGATGCCGTGCAGCGGCCCCCTGTACTCGCCGTTCGCTATCTCCCGTTCCGCGGCCTCTGCGCTTGCCACGGCTTCTTCGGACAGAAGCGTGATGAAGGCGTTTAGGGCAGGTTCGGTCCGCTCGATACGGTCCAGGTGCGCTTGCGTCAGAGCCACTGGGGAAAGCTGCCGCGACTCTATCAGCCCGGCGGCCTCGGTGATTGATAGAAAGCAGAGTTCGTCGGCATTCATTGGTCTGCGCCTGTCCCTGGCGTGTGTCCGAATACAATGGCGGGCTCGTGGCCGGACAGATCGAACTCGTCAAGCGCGTCTATGTCGTCGAGCGCGGCCCTGGCGCGTTCGACCAGGCTGCCGAGTTCGGCGCCGTCAATGTCGAGGCCGATCATACGGGCCTGCGCTCGCAGCGTCTCTTGGGATATGTCTCGTGATGGCATCGTTGTGTTCGCTCCAATAGGTGACATTGACAAGGCTCGTGGCATTGTACATTGGAATTTTACAAAAGTCGTCACCTGCAACGTGAGTAACCGGCGTTCAGAAAACATGGCATACAAAAGGCATACAATGTGCTACAATGCCAGAAATATAGTGTAAAGGTCCCTATGAATAGCGAACCTATCCGATTCAACTGGTCATATGATAAGAACGAGTGGCTGAAACGAGAACGGAGCATATCATTCGAAGAGGTTGTCTCTCATATCGAAGGAGGGGATGTACTGGACATAACTCCCAATCCCAACTATCCAAATCAGAATATGTATGTCATACGTATGAGAAACTATGTTTGGATAGCCCCATTCATCCAAGAGGACTCGCACATATTTCTGAAGACTGTATATCCAAGTAGGAAGGCCACTAGAATATATCTGACCAATGAGACCTAGGAGCGATAATGAACAGGTATGAAAAACGGGACGAAGTCATCAGAAAGGCGGAAGCCGGTACACTTGAGTTGGACGACGAGGAACGGGCAATAGAAGAGTCATTTGAAAGGGGGGAATGGAAATCAGTCCCGAACGTCGAGGCCGAAATCAAGCGCCACCAGGAATACGCCCGCAACACTCTCAGGAAGAACAAGCGCGTGAACATACGAATCTCCAGTCGGGACCTGGAGGCGATACAAGTACGAGCTATCGAGGAAGGCATACCTTACCAGACCCTTATGGCAAGCGTACTTCACAAATATGTAACTGGCAGACTGGTAGAAAGGTCGTCGTACTAAACGAACTGACTTGGTCCATCCTGCGTCGTCGTTGTGAGACTGTGTAGTCAGCTTGAGGAGACAGCATCGCGCTTCCCTTCTTTCTCACGTTAAATCGGGAGTCCACAGCCATAAATGGCTGGGCCCGCGTGATACAATTCGACGACAAATCAGGGGCCTGCGCCGCCGGAGGGAGTATCCAAGATGACCACCATTACTGCCCGTGGCAGCGATGACGATTTCGATAGAGCGCAGCAGGGAATTGACTGGCTCGAGCGGCTCGAAATCATCAAGGCGCGCCAGGACCGCGAGTCCGCTATCCGCGAAACGGTGGAGTACGTGAACAGGCTGCGGGCCGCGATCTCGGCGCTCGCCGGAGATGCCGACGTCAATCAACTCGCGGCCCTCTATGGCGGCGAGGTCGCGAGCCTGGTAGAGAGCGTCCGAGGAACAGACATTACCGACCCCTGGACCGAATTTCTACGTCCCTCTCTGCTGGAAAACTAAGTAACTATCTCAAAACCCGACCTTAAGGAATTTCACCCTCACCCCAGCCCTCTCCCTCAAGGGAGAGGGAGATTGTGTCCTCCTGCCATCCGCTTGAGCGAAGAGTTTTGAGATAGTCTCTAAAGATCGTCTCAGTAAACCGACAGACTCGGCCTATTTCGCGTTGGCGCCGGAGCGACTCTCACGCCAACGCTCGACGAATTCCGGCTCTACCTCGGTTGCTGGACGAGCGCGATTGAACCACTCGTCATCCGCTTCAAAAGTGTCAGGGTCGGCGGCGATTCCGGCCATGACAGCGGCATTTTCTTCTTGTGTCAGCGGAACATCATCGGGTCTAAGTTTGGGCATAACGATCTCGCTCCTCGTTGCTGGCAACTCGCAGACTAATTATACGTTTGTTGTCGCCTCTCCAAGTATAGACCACGAAATGGAGTCTGGCCCCGATATATCCGATGGCTGTGAAGCGCAACTCAAAGTTTCGGACGTTCCACTCGATAACGGCGCTGTCCCAATCGAAATCCTCAATCGCAGTAAAGTCAATATAGTGTTTGTCCGAGTTAGATGTACGCTTGACTTCATCCCATTCGTACATATCTCTATCATACATAATATGACAGATTGAAAATTGCCGTCATCACGTTATCATCCCACCGCCCTCGACTCGCGCTCCTGCAGGATCACGTCTAGATTACGCACCTGCCTGTTCATCATCGCCGGCCCCAGCGCGAATAGCGTCACCAGACCGCCGCCCATGGCGACCGCCACCGGAACTCCCACGAACTCCGCTATCGCGCCCGCCTGAAACGCCCCAAGCGGCATGATGCTCCAGGTCATGCCAAAGAACCCCATTAACCTGCCGCGCATAGTGTCCGGCGTCAGCAGTTGCAACGAACTTCTTATCGAGATCATGTACATCGAATTCGATACTCCCATAACCAACATCATCGTCAGCGCGAGAGGGATAGAGCCTACGTAGAGCGACGTCAGGGCGAACGTCGCTACCGAGAGTCCGAATACCGCGCCTCCGCCAACTATCATCGGGCCTCTGTGGGCTGAGCCGCTCATGGAACTCATGACCATGGTTACAGCGAGCGAGCCTATCCCGCCCATGCCCATCAGCATTCCCTGCCCGTCCGCGCCCACCTTGAGTATGTCAACCGCGAACGCGG
The DNA here is from genome assembly GCA_965261525.1 of Dehalococcoidia bacterium. Lineage (GTDB taxonomy): Bacteria > Chloroflexota > Dehalococcoidia > Lucifugimonadales > UBA1123 > VXRN01. Next base: position 3,809,346 of record OZ253472.1, on the reverse strand, counting down.
GCAGCATCATCATATATGCCATGCCGAAGAAACTGTTGAAGAAGGCCATTCCTATCAGGAACGAGAAGGCCGCGCTGCCGCCGATGAATTTCAGTCCCTCTATCATGTCGTGAATAGGGTTGCGGCCTGAAGTGGACTCTATTCTGGGAACTTTCAGCAGAAGCATGACCGCGGCCATCGTGACGAATCCCGCGCCCGCGAGGAAGAACGCCGTCGCTGTCCCAGCCTGGCTGATCACAAATCCCGCCACAGCGGGCGCCACAATCCGCATCCCCTGCCAGACGGCAGAGTCCAGCGCCACCGCGCTCACTATCGCCTTTCGATCTATCAGGTGCGGATACAGCGCCTGCTGAGCCGGTTGGTCGAATGCGCCCACACCGCCCGCGACGAACGCGATGAGTATGATGTGCCATACCTGCACCACATCCAACAGCGTAATGAACGCGAGCAAAAATACGAGCGAGGCGGTTATGAGTTGGGTTATGACAATGAGCCTGCGCTTGTCCAGCTTGTCAGCGAATACACCCCCGAACAGGTTGAGCGCTATCGAGGATGAGGCGCTGGCGAGGCCGATGTAGCCCAGGTACAGGGGCGATCCGGTCAATTCGAATGTCAGCCAGCCCTGACTGAATATGAGTGTCTGGTAACCGCAGACCGACGCCAGCGCCCCAATCCAGTAAGCGCGGTATTTCGGATACCGGAGCGCCGGGGGTATGTTGAATAACCTGGCCCCGCCGACCCTCACTCCACGGCTCTCGACTCACGTTCCTGGAGAATCACTTCTTTCTCGGGGTCGGATGGAGCCGAAGCAGGGAACCCCACGGCTCTCGACTCGCGTTCCTGAAGTATCACGCCGAGATTACGCACCTGCCTGTTTATCATCGCGGGACCCAGCGCGAACAGCGTTACTAACACACCGCCTATGGCCACCGCCACCGGAACGCCGACGAACTCAGCTATCGCTCCCGCCTGGAACGCGCCCAGCGGCATGATACTCCAGGTCATGCCGTAGAAGCCCATGACCCTGCCGCGCATATTGTCCGGCACCAGCAGTTGCAGAGAACTCATTATCGCTATCATGTACGTGGAGCTCGCTGTTCCCATGATGAACATCAGGAACAGCGCGAGTGAGAACGAGCCTATGTATTGCGAAGTCAGCGCGAACGCCGCTACCGCGAGTCCGAACGCCGCGCCGCCGCCCACTATCATAAGGCCGCGGTAAGAAGACCCGCTTATCGAACCCAAGACCATAGTAACCGCCAACGCGCCAACGCCGCCAACGCTCATCAAGACGCCCTGCCCGTCCGCGCCCACCTTGAGTATGTCCACCGCGAACGCGGGCATCATCATAATGTACGCCATGCCGAAGAAGCTGTTGAAGAACGTCATTCCTATCAGGAACGAGAACACCGCGCTGCCGCCGATGAACTTCAACCCCTCCATCATATCCTGCATAGGACTGCCGCCCGAGGACGACTCTATCCTGGGAATCCTCAGAAAGAGTATGACCAGAGCCATGGCCACGAAGCCCGCGCCCGCCAGGAAGAACGCAGTCCCCGTCCCAGTCAGACTGATGACCAATCCCGCCACAGCGGGCGCCACAATCCGAGTTCCCTGCCATATCGCCGAGTTCAGCGCGACCGCGCTCATCATCACCTTGCGGTCTATCAGGTGAGGGTAGAGAGCCTGTCGCGCGGGCTGGTCGAATGCGTTCACCGCGCCCGCGACGAACGCGATCACTATGATATGCCACACCTCCACCACGTTGGTGATCGTGAGCGTGGCGAGCAGGAATATGAGTGACGCTGTGATGAGCTGGGTTATAAAGATGAGCTTGCGCTTGTCCAGCTTGTCCGCGAACACGCCGCCGAACAGGTTGAGCGCAATAGCGGACGAGGCGTTGGCCAGACCGATGTATCCGAGATATAGAGGCGACCCGGTCAGCTCGAACGCCAGCCAACCTTGCCCGAACATCAGCATCTGGAAGCCGCCCACAGAGGCCAGAGTCCCAAGCCAGTAGGCGCGGTACTTCGGATACCTCAGCGCCGGGGGTATATTAATGAATCTGGCCAGTCCGGTCGTGGGGGCCTGTGTCTCCTGAATGTCCAAAGAGGGTGTTCCCATCAGGCGGTTGCGCCTGGAAGTTCGGCAAGCATATCAGACAGTGGCCAACCCGTAAATCGCAAGACGGGATTGGAAGACGGCGAGAATAGCGTATAATCGGGAAAAGTCAGAATACAGCGGTTCAGCAAGGAGAAAGACCATGGAGAACGCAGTAATAGTAAGCGGAGCCAGGACGCCTATGGGCAGGTTCGGCGGGTCATTCAAGGACGTGGCCGCGCCCGACCTGGGAGCTGCCGCAATAAAGGCGGCCCTCGAACGCGCCAACATCTCGCCGGACATGGTCGAGGAAGTCGTCATGGGCAACGCGCTCCAGGCCGCCGAGGCGGGATACGCGGCTCGCTTGTCCTCCCTGAACGCGGGGATTCCCCAGGAGACGCCCACTATCGCCGTCAACAGGCAGTGCTCCTCCGGCCTTGAGGCGATCAACATGGCCGCCCAGCTTGTGCGAACCGGCGAGGTGGACATCGCGGTTGCGGGCGGCACGGAAAACATGAGCCAGGCGCCATTTATGCTCGAATATCATGTTCGATTTGATGGACTGCGAATGGGCGACGGCAATCTCAGGGACGGACTGGTCGAGGGTCTGGGCTGCCCGGTCAACCGTTACCACATGGGCGTAACCGCCGAGAACGTGGCGGAGCGGTTCGGCGTGAGCCGAGAGGACCAGGACGAGTTGGCGCTTATGAGCCACCAGCGAGCGGTGGCGGCCATCGAGGGAGGACGGTTCGACGGTCAGATAACCCCGGTGTCCGTTCCGCAGCGGCGCGGCGACCCGATTATGGTCAGCGCGGACGAAGGCCCCAGGGCGGACACCAGCCTGGAACGGCTCTCGACCCTGCGTCCCGTGTTCAAGAGAGACGGCAGTGTAACCGCGGGAAACGCCTCCAGCATCAACGACGGAGCCGCCGCGGTCGTCCTGATGTCCGAGCGCAAGGCCGCCGAACTTGGGATCACGCCCAAGCTGCGCTGGCGCTCCAGGGGAGTCGCGGGAGTGGATCCCGCCATAATGGGCATCGGCCCGGTGCCGGCAGTTCAGAAGGCGCTCGGCAAGGCAGGCATGGAAGTCGAAGACATTGACCTCATAGAGCTGAACGAGGCATTCGCGGCGCAGGCCATCTACTGTATTAGGGAGCTAAACCTCGACCTCGAAAAGACCAACGTGAACGGAAGCGGCATCAGCCTCGGCCACCCGGTGGGAGCGACCGGCGCGGTCATGACCGTAAAGCTGCTCGAGGAAATCGAACTCCGCGACCAGAACCTCGGCCTCGTAACCATGTGCGTAGGCGGCGGCCAGGGCGTCGCGACGATATTCGAGCGCGTGGGATAGCCAACAGAGAATAGAAACAGGGCCGCCGAGCAGGGAGACCGGCTCCGCGGCCCTCAACTAGCAACACTGGTATTTACGCAGGCTATGAGAGGTACTCTGTGATTGTCCATCTCCATGATGTAAGGGGACACAGGGTACAGATGATAACGTGCTTGGAGGAAGAACCTTACCCACCTACCGATCCGTTGAAGTTTGAAGAGTGGTGCGAGTTGGGTAAGTCAGGAAGGCCAATACAGACGCACATTGGAGATTGTGGGATTGTACAGAGGATAGTGGATGAGGAATCGCTAGTGGTACAGTTCGATGATGGCGACGAACGCTTGCTCTATGTAGATGAGATTAGTCTGCTTCCTCACGACGCTTGTGAGTGACTCGATATGCTGCCAGTTCTATCACCTTGGTCTGAAACCTTCGAACGGTTTGTACGTTCGATTGACAGCTATGCGTTAATCGTCGCACCCTTTGTTACCGCTCAACCGCTTCAGCAATTCGCGTCCATACTCGATACTGTTAATGAGCCGAAGATTAGCCTGTTAACCAATTTGTCGGCGGATAGTCTTCTTCAAGGTTCCGTTGACGGAAAAGCAATCGCCGAGTTTTGCAGAGCGATTCCAACTGTCACTGTTCGACACTTCCCAGGGTTACACGCAAAAGCATATGTGGCTGATGAACACACTGCGATAATAACCTCTGGCAACCTTACTCGCGGTTCTCTATATCAGAACTATGAGTATGGAATTCAAATCACTGAGCCCGCGATGGTTCGCAGAGTCGCCAGCGACTTGCGAGAGTACGGCAATCTAGGCGCAAGCGTTTCTGTCGAAGAATTGGATCATATAGCTGATGTCGCCGCAACTCTAAAGGATAAGCACTCCCGACAACTGAAATCTGCTCGGTGGAGTCTGAGACAAGAGTTCGAAAACCAGCTAGAGAGCGTCCGTGAATCCTTGATGCAACTTCGAGGCAAACCCGGGGAGTCCGCCAATGCGATTTTCGCGAGGACTATACTCTATCTTCTGAGAAATGGATCGCTGACCACACGAGAGATGCACCCGCTGATACAAAACATTCATCCAGATCTGTGTGATGATGATGTGGAGAGGACAATCAACGGTGTGCGGTTTGGCAAAGCTTGGAAACATCGGGTACGTGGCGCACAGCAGAGCCTTAAACGCAATGGATGGATTGAAATCATAGAGAGTCGCTGGCAGTTAATCCAAGCGGTGGATTGAAGAGCTTACCAAAAGGGAAACACCGGAAGACTGGATGAGTCCAACCGCGCGTGAGTTCGCTGTCACTCTAATGCGGTATAATCTTGGGAAGATGGATGAGGCTATCCGATGAGTGAGCGAACTCTTTTTCTGGCCTGGCAGGATAAGGCGAGAAGCAAAGCCTGGTTTCCGATTGGCAGGCTGGATGTATCTGAGAAAGATACCAAGTACCGCTTTCGATACATCAAGGGCGTGAAACGGGCGAATTGCGAAGTCGGATTTCCACCACTCTGGGACTTCCCTGACCTCAATAGGGATTATCGTTCGCCGAGGATTTTCCCTCTTTTCAAAAACCGGATCATGTCGCCGCGCCGACCTGATTTCGCAGATTATATGCGCAGTCTCCATCTTCCCGAAAACGCGGACCCCATCGAGATTCTGTACGTAAACGGCGGCTATCGCGCTACGGACAATTTTGAGGTGTTTCCGAAACTGGTCAAGGGGGACGGCGGGCGCTTCGTCTGCCGCTTTTTCCTGCACGGGCGACGCTACACTAATAAAGCGGCCCAAGAACGACGTTACAGCCTTACGCCCGGGGAAGAACTGTACGTAGCCATGGAATTAAATAATCCGGCGACTACTTTCGGAGTTCAAATTCAGACGACAGACTATCACATGATAGGATGGGCGCCGCGCTATCTTGTACAAGACCTGGCGACCGCGATGTCAGAGCCGCCGGGCGAGTATGAGGCGAAAGTGGTTCACGTCCCCGGCAAATCGGACAGGACTGGCCAGCGAGCCCTGATTGAGATGCGCGGACGGTGGGAGAAGCACGAGTCGATGTCCGGAGACGACTACATTCCGCTCGTGGGAGAATAACGACGGCGGACGGCAACCGAAAATCGGCAATCCCTACACCGCCTGCTATCAACCCCACCCCAGGGGCCTGTGCCAATTTGGTCGGTGGTCGGTTTCACTGATACAGCGTCAGTCGGCGCTGTATGTTTCCCAACTCTCCACTCGCTATGTTACAATATGCCGATTATAGAACAAAGGTGCCTGAGATATATAATGTAGAGTTTATCAATGACGAAAAATCCGGCTCACAATTTTTTTCTTCAGGTGAATTCGTGCCGATTTCATAGCTGAATCCGCCGATTTTCAGGTCAAAATCCACCTGAAATGTCACCACGGCTCCACCAGGACTTCACCTGAAGTAATATAAATCAGGATATATGTCATGCTCTCTATCAGCGAACCTGTATCAGCTTGGTCGCCGCTGCCTGTGGCGCGAAAATACCCTCTCCCTCGATGGGCTGAGAGGGGTAGGTAAATGTCCAGTCAGCTATGAATTTCAATAACAGACCCCCTCTCCCTTGAGGGAGAGGGCTGGGGTGAGGGTGATTGCTCCTACCCACCAAACTGATACAGCATCCCACCCCAGATTACCCTTGTAATTCCACTCGAACATCTGTACATTACCCAATACGAACGTATATACCAAACGGAGTCCACAAGAACATGACCCTATCCAACGACAACCTGACACCGCGAGAACGACTCGCCAGAATAGTCGCTGAAGAAACCAGCGACGGGCGACGCATCGTCCAGTTCTTCATACAAGTCGCCGACGGCAGACTCGACTCCGAAGGATTCAAACCCAACCACCGCATTGATGCCGCCAAAGAACTCGTCAAGATTGGACTCACCGAGTTCGAAGACTACATTCAGGCCAACTCCACACCCCCAAACCCAGGAACTCCAAACCCAGGCGTTCCGACAACGACCTGTCCCCGGAGATAGAAGAGGCGCGTGAGGAACTCGCCAAGTACGCCAGGGAACTCACCCAGGATGGTCGAACCGTCATCAGGCTCTACTCCGAAGGCTTCATGCCGCACCACCGAATGACCGCCGCCAGGGAACTCATCGCCATATCACTATGCCCGCCTGCCCCATCCGTGAAAGCAATCCACCGAATGACCGCCGCCAGGGAACTCATCGCCATAGGCTTCGGCCCAGCCGCCGCCACGATTCCCGAACCCGCGACCCCGACCAAATCCTCTGCCCAGCCCATTCAGGAGTATGAGCCTATGCCCAACCCCTTTGAGGAGATATTCCCGCCCGAGGTCATGAAGATACTCGAGAGCGACAAGCCTCTGGACTGCCCGTGCGCCGACGACGGTGGGGATAGCTGCCCCAACAACGACGACTGCCCCTACTACTGGATAGAATTCCCGGAGATAAGCGACGAACAGAGCGAGAGGATTAAGGAATGGGTTATGTCCGGCATGAAACGCCGGGCCGAGGCCCTCGGCCTCGAAGACCCCTGATCCCACTCCGCACAGGATTGCTTCCTCCGCCGCCGCCATGAGATAAGCGCGTGGAAAACTCATACACACATAGCTCCCGCCAAACTGCTACAATTGGGCGCGGCGGGCGGCGCGGACACAGCCGCCGTCCGCTCTTGTGAGCAAACATACCCTTCGAGGAGGAAACATAATGGCAGAAGTAAGAACCGCAAGGTCGGTCTGGACAGGCAGCGTGACCGAGGGGGGCGGAAAAGTGACCGCCGTTACCTCCGGCTCTTTCACCGACCTCGACGTGACTCTTCCCACCCGCAGCGGCGCGGCGGAAGGCAACACCAGCCCTGAAGAACTGATAGCCGCGGCGCACGCCTCCTGCTACAGCATGGCGCTGTCCGCCGGACTCACCAGGGCCGGCACACCCCCTGACAGCCTCGACGTGAGCGCAAGCGTGACCTTCGACATGGTTGACGGCGCCCCGACCGTCACGACCAGCGTACTCAGCGTTACCGGAAGCGTTCCGGGCGTAACCGCCGATCAGTTCGCTGAGGCCGCCGAGACCGCCAAGGCAGGCTGCCCCATCTCCCGCGCGCTGGCAGGCGTAGAGATCAGCCTAGAATCAGTGTCGCTGGCTTAATGCCTCGATGCAATAAGAAATAAGCCAGGGCAAGCGCTATCCTGGCAGGCCTATAACCATGCTGTCCGAATAAGGGTGAAGGCTCAGCCTTCCTTGACAGCCCGATTTCCACTTGACTAAGCTGATTTGATAGAACAACGAACATACTAACGGCTAAGATGGAGACGAGTAGGTAGGCATTCCCCGGCTCAGAGAGCCTGACAAGGTGAGAGCAGGCGCCGGAAAACCTTCCGAACATCCCTCCAGAGCTTCGGACCGAACACCGCTTCCGGCGGCCAGTAGATTCCGACGAAATCGCCCCACGTTACACGGGCGGCCCGGTCGCGTAGCCGCCGCCGGGGCTGAGAGTCCGCTGTCGGCGGAAATCTGGGTGGTACCGCGGGTATGCCGCTATTCTGAGAATACGCTCCCGTCCCTGAATCGAGGGACGGGAGTTTTTGTTTTAGCTATCGAAAGACGACTTATGAGGGAACACGACGACGATCCCGAAGTCCACTGGACGCGCAAGCTCTTTGTTGAAAACGCCGAACTCTACCTGCCCTTCCTGGAGCAGGCAAGGGAACACGCCCCGCAAGAGGTTGAAGCGCTGTCTGGATTATTCACCGAATTTGGCGTGCCAGCAGAAGTAAGAGTGTTTTCGACGCTTGCCCCAATACAGGGCAAGCGCCATTGAGAATAGGGGGTATAGAATGTTTGATCTTGTAAGCTCCAGAGTGGATTTCGTAGCCCTGGAGCAGGACACAATCAACTCTTGGAATGAGCGCGATATTCCTCTGAAGTATCGCAAGCGCAATGAGAACGCGGACAAGACATACTCGTTCATAGACGGCCCCATCACCGCGAACAACCCGATGGGAGTCCATCACGCCTGGGGGCGAAGCTACAAGGACCTGTTTCTGCGCTTCCGCAATATGCAGGGCTATCGCCAGCGATTCCAGAACGGCTACGACGGTCAGGGTCTGTGGATAGAGGTCGAGGTCGAAAAGGAACTCGGCTTCAAATCCAAGAAGGACATCGAGGAGTTCGGTATCGGCGAGTTCGTCGAAATGTGCAAGGCGCGCGTTGACCGGTTCGCGGACATCATCACCGAGCAGTCCAAGAGACTCGGCTACTGGATGGACTGGGACAACTCGTACCACACCAAGTCCGACGAGAACAACTACACCATCTGGCGCTTCCTCAAGACCTGCCACGAAAAGGGCCTGGTGTACGAAGGCACAGACGTCATGCCCTGGTGTCCGCGATGCAGCACCGGGCTGTCCGAACACGAGATAGTGACCGAGGGTTACGTCGAGATCGTCCATCCCGGCCTGTTCGTCAAGTTCCCGTTGGTGGATCGGGACAACGAATCGCTCCTCGTATGGACGACCACCCCCTGGACGCTCTCTTCCAACGTCGCGGCGGCCGTTCATCCTGAACTCACTTACGTGAAGGTCAGGAACGGCGACGACGTACTATACCTGGTCAAGGGGAGGCTGTCGGTTCTGCGGGGGGAGTACGAAGTCCTGGAAGAGATGCCCGGCAGCGAGCTCGCCGGCCTCGAGTACAGCGGCCCCTTCGACGAACTGCCCGCGCAGTCCGGGGTCCGACACTTCGTCCTGGAGTGGGACGAGGTTTCCGAGAGCGAAGGCACAGGCATCGTGCATACCGCTCCGGGCGCGGGCAAGGAAGACTTCGCGCTGGGCAAGGAACACGACCTGGCCGTAATAGCCCCGCTCGACGACGAGGGCGTGTTTGTAGAAGGCTTCGACTGGCTGACCGGAATGAGCGTATTCGACGTGAACGAGCCTATTTACGACAGCCTGCGAGAGAAGGGCTACTTCTACTACGTCGAGCGCTATCCGCACCGCTACCCAGTCTGCTGGAGATGCGGAACTGAGTTGGTCTTCCGGCTTGTGGACGAGTGGTTTATCAGGATGGACCCAATCCGCGACCTGCTTATGCGACTTACCGAAAACATTCGCTGGGTGCCGGAGTTCGGGAAGGCGCGTGAGCTCGACTGGCTTCGCAATATGGACGACTGGATGATCTCCAAGAAGCGCTACTACGGCCTCGCTCTGCCGCTATACAAGTGCGCCGACTGCGACACTTTCGAGATAATGGGGTCGGAGAACGAACTGCGCGAGCGCGCCGTCGAGGGATGGGAAGACTTCGAGGGCCACTCACCGCACCGCCCGTGGATTGACGCCGTGAAGATCCAGTGCAACGGCTGCGGGCAGAAGCTGTCCCGAATCCGCGATGTGGGCAACCCGTGGCTGGACGCGGGAATAGTATCGTTCTCAACCCTTGAATACAGACAGAACCCGGATTACTGGAAGGAGTGGTTCCCCGCCGACTGGATTTCGGAGAGCTTCCCGGGCCAATTCAGAAACTGGTTCTACAGCCTGCTCACGATGGGCGCGGTGCTCCAGGAGACTGAACCTTTCAAGCTGGTATTCAGCTATGCGCTGATGCGCGACGAGAACGGCGAGGAGATGCACAAGTCCAAGGGCAACGCCATCTGGTTCGAGGACGCCGCTGAGAACATGGGTGTTGACGCGATGCGCTGGACGTTCGCGAGACACCCTCCCGCGAACAACATCAACTTCGGATTCGGCGCGGCGGACGAGGTCCGCAGACGGTTCATCATACCGCTCTGGAACGTGTACAGCTTCTTCGTTACCTACGCCAACATTGACCGCTTCGACCCATCCGCCGTCGAACCGCCGCCCGTCTCCGAGCGTCCCGATCTCGACAGGTGGATACTGTCCGAACTCCACCAGCTTATCGCGGACGTTACGCACAGCCTGGAGAACTTCAATCCCGAAGTCGCGGCGCGGCGGTCGGAGGAGTTCGTCGAGTCACTGTCCAACTGGTACGTGCGCCGGAGCCGCCGCCGCTTCTGGAAGAGCGGCCTCCTGGACGAGAAGAACGGTTCTGAGTCCAGTGAAGACGTAACGGACAAACTCTCAGCCTACGCGACACTCTATGAAACCCTGCTGACACTGACCAAGCTGCTGGCTCCAATAGTCCCGTTTGTGACCGACGTCATGTACCGCAACCTGGTCAACTACTCAAGCGAGAGTGTTCACCTCGAGGACTATCCGGTTGCCGACCTGTCGCTCGTGGACGGCAGACTGAACGACATAACCCGCCTCGCGCAGCGTGTATCGTCCATGGGACGCGCCGCGCGCGGCAGGGCGCAGATCAAGGTGCGTCAGCCACTCGAAAAAGTACTGGTGAAAACACGAACCGCCGCCGAGCGCGAACTGCTGTCCTCAGCCGCGCCCCAAGCGCTGGACGAACTTAACGTGCGAGCCTTGGAAGCCGTCGAGGACAACGACCTTGTGGAGTACATCATCCGACCGAACCTCGCCCTTCTCGGCCCGATGTACGGAAGAAGAGTCGGAGAGGTGCGACAGGCGCTGTCACAGGCGGATCTGATGCAAGTGGTTGCTTCGGTCAACGCGGGTAGTAGCGTCTCGCTCGGCGAATTCGAGCTTGAGCCGGAGCATGTCATTGTCTCAGCCGAAAACAAGCCGGGGCTGAGCGTATCCTCCGACGCCGGATACACGGTTGCCGTAACCACCAACGTTACGCCCGATCTGCTGCTCGAAGGGCAGGCTCGCGAACTTGTACACCGCATCCAGAATATGCGAAGGGACGCCGGGTTCGACATCGCGGATCACATAGTCACCTACTACACCGGCGACGATCTGGACGATATTCTCGCGCAGCACGGCGACTACGTAAGGCAGGAGACCCTGAGCTCCGACCTTCTCAACTCTTCCCCGCCCGAGAATGCGCACACCGAACTCCAGAGCTTCGACGGCATCAGCGCCACGATTGGACTCGTGGTGAACAAAGGCTGACGCCCCTTGGCAGCGTCAATTCAAGTGAGCCGCGTCCGGTAGGGTTGCGGTTCATTTTCGCCCCATCCGCCAGGTAAGCGCGGATGGGGCGATTTGTACTTTGACGCACAATGTTGACAGACCGGATTTATCCCTCTATCCTCTTATCTAAGTTTATTATCATATTCTGGAATGAGGGCATGGCAAACCGTGATAGATACGATATTTCCTCTCAGAGACTGTGAACTGCTCAACGGATTGAATGACGAAGAGCTATCGAATATAGCGATCATATGCTCCAGGATCAGCATGGCCGAAGGTGACCGTCTGTTTCTGGAAGGCCAGGCGGCTGAGCGCATCTACATAGTTACCGACGGAAGGATAGCGTTGCACAAGAGTCTTGGCGACCACCGAATACGTTCCCAGCGCAGCTCGGCAACCATTGCGTTCTGCTGCCCGGACGAGATAGTGGGCTGGTCAGCGTTGGTCGAGCCTTACCAATACACGCTGTCCGCGACCGCTTGGGAGCCGTCTCAGTTGCTGATAATCAGGGCGTCGCTGCTGCGCAGGGCTATGGAGCTGAACCCGGACGTGGGATTCCGAATCATGCGATCCCTATCCGAAGTGGTGGCCCGCCGTCTTCAACAGATCGCGCGCGTCCTGACCGCAGTCAGAGAGAGTTCCGCAATCGAGCGAATGCAATAGGACGACAAGATCACCAAAATAAGGTTCTGTCAATCGGAGCCTTGTGAGAAGAGAGAAGGAGTCGAGATCATGTTGCCGATTATCCAGCTCAGACACGTAACAAGAGACGACGTAAAACGAATAGCCCGCTGGCTGAACGATGAAGAGGTTGCGTCTCGCTGGTTCGGACACTATGCCTGCGGCGACCCCGTTCATCGCGGATACGAGCCGACCCTGATGCTCAGCGCGAACAACGAGGACTGGATACGGGTGTTCGACCACAACCGGGGACACCTGATCTTCTCGATCTACGCCGGAGGCGAGGGGCATATCGGCGAGTGCCAGGCAGTGTTCGACGAGCATGGCGACGTTGAAATATCGCTGCTCATTGGACGCCGCGAGCTGTGGCAGCATGGCTATGGCGCATCTGCCGCGATCCAGCTTCTGGACCGGATATTCTACGACTACAACGTAGAGCAGACTTGGGTAAGTATTCCGCAAGATAACACCGCCGCGCTGCGTCTCTTCACAGGGCTGGGCTTCGCGCCTATCAGTGAGGCCTATCTATGCACTGACTGGAGCGGCGACAGGCTTCGCGCGACTACCCTCGCCCTGCAATCCGCCGAGTACCATAGCCGCAAGTTGCAGCCCGCGGCGGCGCAAGGGGCGCTGTCTCCTATCGTCACCGTAACTGGACTGCCCGGAAGCGGCTCCGAGGTCGTAGCGGCTGAGATCGCGCGGCTGATCAAGGCGAAGTTCGTGGACGGGGACATCATCATCGAGGCGCTTTCGGACAAGCTGGACCACACGGCAGGCGAGATAGAGGCGCTGGAAGCGTCCTACACCTCGACGTGGGCGCGAATGCTCCGGGCGATGCTCGCGCCCTGGGAACGCTATGGGGCGATGGACTACTCAGCCGAGTTAATGGGCGTAATTCCAACCGAGTACTACCTGGATTCGGGGCCGTTCGACTACCTGACGAAAGAGGAGTACCTGACCGGACTGAAATCGGTGATACGCGAATCGGTAGCGGACGCGCCCGTGGTTCTGCACGAATACGGAGCGCCGCTTTTCATTCCCGAAAACCGTCCGACGTTCCACGTATTCGTTGACATGCCACTCGAACGACGAGCGCAGAAGGCCCAGTTCGAGGAGGGCCTCACGATGGAGGACGCTCTCAGGATTCTGAGGCGCGCGGACCGGGAGTTCATCTCCATGCACAAGAACCTGCTCGGAGCGCATCCCCTGAGCAACACCCGATATGACATGACGGTGAACATGAATCGCCTGTCGGTAGAGAGCGCGGCTCGGATGGTGTCGGGAGCGATGGCGCGGTCCGCCGAGGTCCGTCGTTCCACGCAGAGAACGCTTCAGCCGGCATAGAAGAACGACAGTATTAGCCTCTCCTCATCGAGGGCGCGCGGTCACGAGGTCGTCGAGGAACCAACGCACGGTTATCTCGAAGGCCTCGGGGAAATCCTGGTAGAACCAGTGGCCGCCGCCCTCTAACTCTGCCAGACGCACATGGGATGTTGGCAGGGTTTCCCTCATCCTGACGGCCGTTTCGTGGGTGAGCAGTGGGCTCTGGCGGCCTCGCACCAATAAGACGGGGCATGAGATCCTGCCCCAGGAGTCCCACAGGTCGGGGCGTTCGTACTCGGTCACTATTCTTATGTCGGCCTTCCAGACGTAGCTTCCGTCCGGGGTTCGCCTGGAGATGGCCGGAACCTGTTTTCTGAGAGCGTGTTCGGGAGTGTAAACGCGACGAGCCTTCAGGTAGGCGACGAAGTCGTCTTCGAATTCCCATGAATCCGGTTCGTCGGCGATGGCCCGAAAGTCCCTGGCGGTCTGGGGATTCTGGGCGTCGGGATCTATGTCCACTATGACAAGGGCGCGAACCCGGTCGGGATGCCTTACGGCGTAGCTCCAGGCGTATCTGCCGCCAGCCGAGTGTCCCGCTATTATCATGTCGTTCAGATCGAGGCTGTCGGCGAGCGTTTCTATGTCGGAGATGTAATCGTCGAAGCGGTAGCCGCGCGGTCCGGCGCTGTCGCTGTCGCCGTGTCCTCTGCTGTCGAGGGAGAGCGCCCTGTACTCGTCGGACATCGCGCGGGCGAATATGTCCCAACTGAGGGCGGAGTCGCGCATTCCGTGGAGCAGCAGCATCGGTTGCAGTTCCGAGTTTCCGTAGTCGAGGTAGTGAAGGCGGAGACTGCCATTGTCCACGTATTGGTCGGTCGGCTGCACTAGCTCAACCTCCCAAACTCAACGCAGATACGCAGATAGCTATTCCTTCTTCTTCAGGCTTGTGGGTATCTTCAAGCCGATGAATCAGCAAGGTGTTGAAGTTCGAGTCGTCGTAATCCCAGCGTGGGATACTTCTTACGTCTGTCCTCTCGTCGCAGAATAGACCGGCGGCCAACGCATCAATAACCGGCTTGACAAAGTTCTCGACGTCTAAGTGGCATTGGCCATCACTACGACGGCGATTCCCGTGGTTTCTAGGATTGAAGCTGAAACTAACAGCGATTGCATAATCAACTTGAGGATTCCAAGCCATTCCACCTCGTGAGGCTTTGACTTGGGACGCTACCAACGCCTTCCAGATTTCGAGTTTATCCCTCCCCGGGGAAGACGTAGGGATTGAATTTGCAATGTATCCTGGCACTGGTAGATGTAATGACGGGAATTCGGAGTCAGGGAACTCCAATGTCGGGACTGTCCACAGACCAATCTTACGGTAGGCAAAGGTGAGACCCGCTTTTTCGGAAGACATAATTTCTCCTCCAGAAATGGATGGGCCATATACAGTAAATGCCCGCCGGTGGGTTGGCGGGCATTTTGGTTGTCTGGTAGCGGGGGCAGGACTCGAACCTGCGACCTTTGGGTTATGAGCCCAACGAGCTGCCGCTGCTCCACCCCGCGACATTTTGGTATTCGATTATAAGTATCCAGCGGTCAGAATCTTAACTGACGACTGTCAACAGGGATTTCTGAATCCTGTGATTATTCTCTTAGTATAGCAATCGCATTAGATAAGCCCAAATGTGGGCCAAGTCCTCGGTCGATTAGTACCGCTCAGCTGAGGCGGTTGCCCGCCTTACACCTGCGGCCTATCTACCCGGTAGTCTCCCGGGGACCTTACTCACAACCTAAGTTGATATTTGGGAAATCTAATCTTGGAGTTGGCTTCGCGCTTAGATGCTTTCAGCGCTTATCGCATCCAGACATGGCTACCCGGCGGTGCTTCTGGCGAAACAACCGGTACACCAGAGGTCTGTCCCTCCCGGTCCTCTCGTACTAGGGAGAGCTCTCCTCAAATTTCCTGCGCCCATGGCGGATAGAGACCGAACTGTCTCACGACGTTCTGAACCCAGCTCGCGTGCCGCTTTCACCGGCGAACAGACGGACCCTTGGGACCTTCTTCAGCCCCAGGATGCGACGAGCCGACATCGAGGTGCCAAACCTCGCCGTCGATATGAACTCTTGGGCGAGATAAGCCTGTTATCCCCGGGGTAGCTTTTATCCGTTAAGCCACGGCCCTTCCACACGGAACCGTAGGATCACTTTGACCGACTTTCGTCCCTGCTCGACTTGTAGGTCTCACAGTCAAGCTCCCTTATGCCAATACACTCTAAAGGTGATTTCCATCCACCTTGAGGGAACCTTTGTGCGCCTCCGTTACCTTTTAGGAGGCGACCGCCCCAGTCAAACTGCCCACCTGGCAATGTCTCCACTTTCGGTGGATTAGGGCCGAAACGATAAAAGAGCGGTATTTCAAGGTTGACTCCACCACGACTGGCGTCGCGGCTTCAAAGTCTCCCGCCTATCCTACACATTCATAATTCCAGTCCACTGCCAAGCTACAGTAAAGCTCCACGGGGTCTTTTTGTCCTGCCACGGGTAACCCGCATCTTCACGGGTCTTGCAATTTCACCGAGCCCCTCGTTGAGACAACGCCCAGGTCGTTACGCCATTCGTGCGGGTCGGAACTTACCCGACAAGGGATTTCGCTACCTTAGGACCGTTATAGTTACGGCCGCCGTTCACCGGGGCTTCAATTCAGAGCTTTGGACGAATCCGAACCCCTCCTTTTAACCTTCCGGCACTGGGCAGGCGTCAGCCCCTATACTTCGCCTTTCGGCTTTGCAGAGACCTGTGTTTTTGATAAACAGTCGCCTGGGCCTCTTTACTGCGGCCCGCAAAGGCTTCACCGGCAAGCGGCTACACCCCACGGGCACCCTTTCTCCCAAAGTTACAGGGCCAAGTTGTCGAATTCCTTAACGAGGGTTCGCTCGAACACCTCGGGACTTTTACCCCAGTCTACCAGTGTCGGTTTGCGGTACGGACACCAAATTCTCTTGCAGCGAGGCTTTTCTTGGCGGCATAGGTTCAACGGCATTTCCCAGGGCTCTGGCCCTAAGATTTTCAGCCCCCTCAGCTCGTGCGCCGGAGCGGATTTGCCTACTCCGGCATGGCCTTCAGGGCCAAACGCGCGGTATCCAATCGCGCGCGTCGCCTACCTTTCCGCGTCCCCCCTCTGCTTTATAACGAAAAATCAGTGGTGCAGGAATTTTGACCTGCTGTCCATCGCCTTCGCTGTACGCTACGGCTTAGGCCCGACTTACCCTACGACGATCAGCGTTGCGTAGGAAACCTTAGACTTTCGGTGTTCTGGATTCTTACCAGAATTAACGCTACTCATGCCGGCATTCTCACTTCCCAGCGCTCCACCGAGGTTCACACCTCGACTTCAATGCCCTGGCAACGCTCCCCTACCATCCGCTCGAAGCGGATCCGCGGCTTCGGTGGTGAACTTTAGCCCCGTTACATTTTCGGCGCAGGATCCCTCGACTAGTGAGCTATTACGCACTCTTTAAAGGGTGGCTGCTTCTAAGCCAACCTCCTAGCTGTTTGGGGAATCCCACTTCCTTTCACACTTAGTTCACACTTAGGGACCTTAGCCTGCGGTCTGGGTTGTTTCCCTTTCGCCAATGGAGCTTATCCCCCACTGACTCACTCCCAAGAAACATCTAAGGGCATTCGTGGTTTGGTTGGGGTTGGCAGGCTCACGCCCCCTAGCCCATCCAGTGCCCTACCTCCCTCAGACTATCGTTGAGGCTGTACCTAAATACATTTCGGGGAGAACCAGCTATCTCCGGGTTCGATTGGCATTTCACCTCTACCCACAGCTCATCCCAGCCTTTTGTACCAGACACGGGTTCGGCCCTTCACTCGACATTACTCGAGCTTCAGCCTGGCCATGGGTAGCTCACCCGGTTTCGGGTCTAATCCAAACAACATCGCGGCTCAAGGCCGCTCGCCGCCCTATTCGGACTCGCTTTCGCTTCGGCTCCGGGACTTGTATCCCTTAACCTTGCTGCAAAGATTAACTCGCCGGCTCATTCTTCAATAGGCACGCAGTTAGCCGTCTTAGACGGCCTTCCACGGCTTGTAGGTCAACGGTTTCAGGTCTATTTCACTCCCCATCTGGGGTACTTTTCACCTTTCCCTCACGGTACTGGTTCACTATCGGTGGCCAAGAGTACTTAGCCTTGGAGAGTGGTCTCCCCAGCTTCCCACAAGATTTCACGTGTCCCGTGGTACTCAACAACACGCCAGGAGTCCGCTGCCTTTCGCCTACGGGACTTTCACCCTCTATGATTGTCCTTTCCAGGAACATTCGGCTTGGCGGCGGATTTCTTACTCCCCGCTCCCTACTGAGAATGGAGCGGGCGTGTGTTGCAACACCTGACAGACATAGGCTCTCATACCACTAAGCCAGCCAGGTTTGGGCTATTCCCCTTTCGTTCACCACTACTCAGGGAGTCTCGGTTGATTTCCTTTCCTCGGGTTACTTAGATGTTTCAGTTCACCCGCTTACCTCTCGCGCTAGGCGAGTCCTTTGGTATGACCCAAAGGGGGTTTCCCCATTCGGGAATCCTCGGCTCAGCTTGCTAGACAGCTTACCGAGGCTTATCGCAGTCTTGCCACGCCCTTCTTCGGCCCTTGGCCCCTAGGCATCCACCGTTGACCCTTAGTAACTTGGCCCACATTGGGGCCTATCTAACGATAAAATTGCTGTTACTAAGAGACAGGATTCAATTGTTAATGTGCTGTCCGACCGACTGGCCGGTTTATGTGATGAGAGGGACAGTTGGATTGATTTGGCAGTAATGCCACTTCAACCATCCGACTCAGCAGTAATCAGGGATTATACAGACGCTTCCTAAGAGCGTCAAGCGCATTTTTGAACTTTTCCGAAAATCGGGGATCCCGAGCGTTCGCGAAGGTTATTGTCTGAATCGGGATTCGCCGGGTTTCAGGGATAGATCGGGGCTTCGCGATCCGACGTCTTTGGAAAACTCCGAGGCGCCCTTAACAAGTCTTTTCGGAGCAACCGCAATACGTCACGACTTGACGTCGCTCACTAACAACCGCAGGCGCTTCGAACTCTCAGGGACTTTTCAAAGTCGGTATAAGAGATACATCTCCAGCAGCTTACAATGGGCCGGATTGGCCCTGTTTGATATATCGTGATTTATAAATCAACAGGTGATTTAGCAGGTGGCGGCTGGTGGGTTGACTGGTGACGAGCAGGTGACTTTCCCACCTGCGTTGACCTGCGATTTACCTGCGTTAGCTCTGGGGAGTTTTTTTCATACTCCCTCTATTTTGGGTTGTATAAATTCGTATTTATGAATGTTGAGGTAAAAAGTCATCGGCAGTCGGCGCTCCATCATTAGTTTAGATGTTCGTATTATAGCGTAAAGGGGAGATGAGTGTGTAGTTCTTTGGGAGGCTAGTGTTCCAACATTTTTGGATTGACGGTTTATATACCCTCACCCTAACCCTCTCCCAAGGGGAGAGGGGATAATTCGGAATCTGGATATCCATCACAACTAAGTTGTCGGACTACTAGCAGGGTATTTTCATTATCCAGCGCGGCATGAATTGAACACGAATACATGGATTGCCGAGCGGCGAGCCTATTCGAGGGTTCCCGTTCCCCGTTTTCACGAGGACAAACTACTGTTTCAACATTTTTGGATTGACGGTTTATATACCCTCACCCTAACCCTCTCCCAAGGGGAGAGGGGATAATTCGGAATCTGGATATCCATCACAACTAAGTTGTCGGACTACTAGCAGGGTATTTTCATTATCCAGCGCGGCATGAATTGAACACGAATACATGGATTGCCGAGCGGCGAGCCTATTCGAGGGTTCCCGTTCCCCGTTTTCACGAGGACAAACTACTGTTTCAACATTTTTGGATTGACGGTTTATATACCCTCACCCTAACCCTCTCCCAAAGGGAGAGGGGATAATTCGGAATCTGGATATCCATCACAACTAAGTTGTCGGACCACTACACTGGGAATGACGAACCTAAAATGAAAGGCCCCGGAGAGGCTAACGCACCTTGCAAAGACCCTGTCGAACGCTTGCGCGGTCTTGAAACGCTCTCGGCTTGAATGTTACCGGCGAATAGCTATCAGGGCGTCCAAGGCCTTTACCCCCTGGCCCTGTGGCAAGACTGAGAGGGGATTGATATCGAGTTCGGAGATTGTGCCCTCCATGTCTGCGGCCATATGGGAAACGCTGACTAAGACATCTACCAGAGCCTCGACATCTGCCTTGGGGCTACCTCGGAATCCTTGAAGCAGTCGGCTCCCAGCTACCTCGGATATCATCTCGCGGGCGTCGAGTCTGGATACCGGGCAGAGGCGCAGAGAGACATCGCGCAGGGCTTCGACGAATATACCGCCGAGGCCGTAGAGAAGAACGGGGCCGAGCTGTGAGTCGTAGCTGACGCCCACAATTACCTCTACTCCGCCGGAGACCATTTCCTGAACCAGAACGCCTCTTACTTCGGCATCCGGGGCGTGGGCGGCGACGTTATCCATTATCTGGCCGCATGCCTCTCGCACTGCCTGTTCGTCTAAGAGTCCGGCTCTGAGCGCGCCTATCTCGGTCTTGTGGAGTATGTCGGGCGACTCTATCTTGAGAACGACGGGATATCCGATCTCACGGGCGGCCTCCACCGCTTCGTCGGCGTTAGAAGCGCGGCGTTCTAAGGTGGCGGGGATTCCCCACTTTTCCAGCGCCCACTTGGCCTCGTGTTCCGTAAGAGCGGAGCGGTCCGACGACCTCAGACCAGCGAGGGCGGCGCGCTGCTCAGGGGACATTGCGGGAAGCGTCGCAAATCCGGTCCCGGCACGTTGATCGCGCCAGTCATAGTAGTCGTGGAGTTGACGCATAGCGGAGGCCAGGTTCTGCGGGCTGTGGAATACCGGGACGCGGGCGTCCTTGAGCAGTTCAAGTCCGGTGGACGCGCCGAGTTCGTTTCCGGTGTACAGGAAGGCGACGAGCTTGTCGTGCTTGTCTCGCACGTCAATTATGCGCTTTGCCTGATCTTCGCTCGCAGAACTGGCTATCAGCAAAGCTCCGACCTCAGGCTCAGTAATCATGTGCTCCATTATCGGCGCGACAGTGTCTCTACTGGCGTGTCCGGTAATGTCGGCGGGGTTGGCGGCCCAACCAAAGCCTTCAAGAATCTCGTTTATGCCATTGCGGGCAGGTTCGGAGAGTTCGGGCAGTCCGAGTCCGGCTTCGCCGAGGTTGTCCGCGGTGAGGGAGCATACGCCGCCCGAATGGGAGACCAGAGCGATGCCGCGCTGTCTGGTGGGAGGACTGTCGGCGAGAAGTTGGGCAACCTCGAGCAGCTTGTCCCAGTCGTGGACGCGGGTGACTCCGTACTGCCTGAACGCGGCGTCGTAGGCCGCGTCGGATCCGGTAAGGGCCGCGGTGTGGGACCGGGCGGCGCGGGCTCCGGCGTCGGAACGTCCTATCTTGACGGCGACGATAGGCTTGCCTCTCTCAGCCGCAAGCCGCGCGACCTCAATGAACTTGCGCGCGTCCCTGAAGCCCTCTATGAAGAGGGCGATGACCTTCGTGTCGTCATCGTCCAGCAGGTAGCGGGCGAAATCGGCGGCTTCGAGGTCGGCCTCGTTTCCGGTGGATACGATGTAGGAGTATCCGACACCCCGTCCTATTGCCCTTGACAGAAACGGCCCGAAAGCTGAAGCTCCGCTCTGGCAGACGAGTCCGATGTTGCCGCTCCTGAGCTGCATACCGGAGAGCGAAGATGAGGAACAGGCCCAGATATTGTCCTTCACATTCGCTAGTCCGAGGCAGTTGGGTCCTGAGATTCGGACGCCTGTCTCACGCGCGACGCCGCCGAGTTCAAGCTGCAACCGGCGGCGTTCCTCGACGCCGCGCTCCGAGAATCCGGCGGATATGACTATCGCGGAACCCGCTCCTTTTTCGGCGCTCTCTCTCAGGACGGGTATCACGCGGTGATATGGCACGATTATGCCGACGGCGTCGGGACTTTCGGGCAGGTCGGCAACGCTCGAATAACAGGGGAGACCGAGCAGTTCGTCGTAGCGAGGGTTAACAGGATAGACATTGACGCGGTCTCCGGCCTGCATGACCGAGCGCAGAAATCGGCCGCCGTACTGCATCCGCTCTGTGGCGCCGACGACGGCTATGGAGCGGGGGTTGAGCATTTTGTGGATAGAGGCGAGTTGGGGTTCTGTCCAGTAGTTCATGTTGATGGCGTATCTCGCTTTCAGAGGTGTATTTCACATTCACATCGGAGCCTTGCCGTTTAAGATAGAGGGGAGTTTGATTCTGATGCAGGCGCGAGGGCCGACAGTATCCAATATACTGAAATATCTGAAAATTTCAAACTGAAGCATTACTCGATTTATACTGAAATTAGCGATCTTATCCTTTTATTGTAAGATAAGTAATTTTAGTATAAACTGGATTGCATGGACCCTATTCGCAACCCATATGCGCCAGGCGCGGGAACACAACCTCCTGAGATGGCAGGCCGCCAGGAGATGCGCGAGACTGCGCGTATTTCCCTGGAGCGGATAAGGATAGGGCGTCCGAGCAAAAGCATGATTATGGTCGGATTGCGGGGCGTGGGGAAAACTGTGCTGCTGGACCGAATCCGAGAGGACGCCGAGGGGAACAACATACATACAGTGCGAATCGAAGCGCCTGAAAATCGCTCACTTCCCTCTATCATAGCGCCTCAACTACGTATGACTTTGCTGAGACTCTCGAATAAGGAGGCCGTGAAACAACAGGCGCAGCGCGCTCTGAGAGCGCTCGCCGGATTTGCCGGCGCCTTGAAAGTGAAGTACCAAGATATCGAGGTCGGTCTGGACTTCGACCCCGAACCAGGGCTGGCAGACAACGGCGACCTTGAAACCGACTTACAGGACTTGCTTGAAGTCGTCGGCAGCGCCGCAAAGGCAGACGAAAGCTGCGTAGCGCTTTTCGTTGACGAGCTTCAGTACGTGAAAGAGGATGAGCTTGCGGCATTGATCATTGCGCTACATCGAATATCCCAGAGGCGTCTCCCCTTGACAATGATCGGGGCAGGTTTGCCCCAGGTGCGAGGTCGCATGGGTAAGGCGAAGTCTTATGCTGAGAGGCTCTTTGAGTTTACTGAAATCGGCGCGCTGTCCCATGAAGACGCAAAGCTGGCGATTTACAAGCCCGCGAAAGACGAGGGAGTGGAGATAGAAGACCCCGCGCTGGACGCCATCGCTTCTCACACTCAATGCTATCCTTACTTTCTTCAGGAATGGGGAAAGCATTTATGGGATGTCGCAGAAGGTTCTCCTATAACGGTTTCCAGTGTTGAAGTCGCATCCATACAGACTATCGCCGGCCTCGACGAGAGTTTCTTCCGCGTCAGATTTGACAGACTCACTCCCACACAGAAGAGGTATATACGAGCGATGGCGCAACTCGGAGCGGGACCTCATCGTTCGGGTGATATTGCCAATGTGCTGGACCGTCCAGTAACGTCTTTGGCTCCCACTCGCAGCCAATTGATCAATAACGGCATGATATGGAGCCCCAGTCATGGGGATACTGCATTCACGGTTCCCATGTTCGATCAGTTTATGTTGCGCATCATGCCCGGAGAGGATTGGAGGTAGTCGGAGCAGAGATTAATGAATTTCTGCGTCGTCTATACATTTCGCATTGAACTGGCACTCTCGATTCTCACAAATAAGTCCCATTGCTCGATGTAAGAACAAAACCACTCTCTAAACGGAGGCGCGAATGTCCTGGAAGAAGTTTGCGGGAAGCCCATTTGAAACGTATAAGAGGGACGCGGTTGCGTCCAAGGGGATGGTGGCTACGAACCACCCTCTTGGCTCAGTGGCCGGACTGGAGATGCTGGCTATGGGCGGCAACGCGATGGACGCGGCTGTCGCGTCCGTGTTCGCGCTTAGCGTGGTCGAGCCCATGATGGTGGGCATATTCGGGGCCGGTTTCATCAATTACTACGACGCATCCAGCGGCGAGTTCGTCAATATAGACAACTACTCGGTCGCGCCCGCAGCAGCCTCGCCGGATATGTACGAGACCGTATCCGACACGTGGCCGGACTATATGGAGACGGCGGACCGCGCCAATCTTGTGGGTTACAAGTCGGTGGGCGTTCCGGGCGCGCTGATGGGATGGAGTTACGCTGAGGAGAAATACGGCAGGCTCGGACTCGATACCGTTATCCAGCCCGCCATACGTTACGCCAAGCGCGGGTTCGCGGCCAGCCGCTATCTTGTGGACATCATCCGTCTCAACCGGGACGATCTGGCGATGTTTCCGGCGAGCGCGGAGGTGTTCCTGCCGAACGCCGCCCCGCCCCTGGTCGGCCAGACTATTGTAAGGCCGGACTATGCAAAGACGCTTGAAGCCGTGGCGGAGGAGGGGTCGGACGTTCTGTACAAGGGACGCATCGGCGAGATGGTAGCCGCGGACATGGCGGCGAACGACGGCATTATCACTGAGGACGATTTCGCTGACTACCGCATACATCTCAGGGAGCCAGTACGAGGCGCTTACAGGGGATACGAGATCGTATCGGTCGCGCCCACGAGTTCCGGCGGGACCGCGATAATCGAGATTCTGAACATTCTGGAGGGGTTCGACGTGGCGTCTCTGGGGTTCGGAACGGCGGAAGGGTCGCACCTGCTGGCGGAAGCGATGAAGATAGCTTTCGCAGACCGCTTCGAGTACATGGGCGATCCGGCTTTCGTCGAGGTTCCGGTCGGCGCGCTCACAGACAAGCAGTATGCAGCCGAGCGGAGAAGCGAGATTGATCCCGCCCGCGCACGTGAGTACAGCTATGGCAACCCTTCGCTGTACGTTGGGGAAGGAGCGGACACTACACATCTGACAACCGCAGACTCCGACGGCAATGTGGTGTCCACAACCCAGACTATTCACGCGGTGTTCGGGTCGAAGGTGACGACTCCGGGAACGGGTATGCTGCTGAACAACACGATGAACATATTCGACCCGCACCCGGGCAACGCTAACTCCATCGCGCCCGGCAAGCGCATGGTTAGCAGTATGTCCCCGACCATCGTGATGAAGGATGGGAAGCCTTTCATGGCGCTCGGGACACCAGGGGCTACGCGGATATTCCCTTCGGTGCTCCAAGCAATCGTCAATGTGATAGATCACGGAATGACGCTGCAGGAAGCCGTGGAGGCTCCGAGAGTCTGGACTCAGGGGCAGGCGCTGGAGGTCGAGCCCGGCATTGCGGACGATGTACGCGATGGTTTGAAGGCGATGGGACATGACGCGCAGGTGACGCCGAGGGTCGCGGGCGGGATGAACGGGGTGATGTTCGATCACGCGAACGGCGTTATTCGAGGCGCGGCGTGTTACCGAGCGGATGGCGTTCCAGCGGGCTTCAGCGGCGGGGCAGCGAGGCAGTCGGGCGATCCTCTGTACAGGTTCTAGCAAGCGCAGAGTCTGAAAGTATGTATGGTACGCTATGGAGGCAAGGTATAAGGAGCCAGAATTGTGAACAGCATCACAGTAAAAAACCTTGAATGCGCACTGGAACAGAGGCTGCGGGAACGAGCATCAGAGAACGGACGCTCGTTGGAAGAAGAGGTCCTGGAGATTTTGCGGGAAGCATTGGCGCAAAAGTCAGCTCCAGAGGTAAACTTGGGAACCGCACTTCACCAGCTATTCAAGCCCTTCAGCGTTGATCGTCTGGATATTCCTGCGAGAGAGCCGATGCGTAAGCCTCCACACCTGAGCTGAGATCATTGAGATGATTGTTCTGGACACCAATGTCATCTCAGAAGTCATGCGCGAGGAACCGCACGCGGAAGTGGTCGCATGGCTAGACAACCAGGTTATAAGTACCCTATTCGTCACGACTATAACCGAAGCGGAAATTAGAACAGGCATCGAATATCTAGCAAGGGGAATGCGTCAGCGTAGCCTGACCGCCGCCGCCGACCGCGCTTTTCGTGAATTATTCGCCGAGAGAACTCTGCCTTTCGATAGCGAGGCCGCACGCGCATACGCGACGATTGCAGCAAGCAGACGATCCGCCGGTCGTCCTATCAGCCAATTCGACTGTCAGATAGCGGCAATTGCACGCTCGAGCGGAGCGCGAATCGCAACAAGAAGTATTGATGACTTCGAAGGTTGTGGTATTGATGTCATCAATCCGTGGCGAACGGATGTACTCGATTGCGAAGAGCGGAATTGAGTGTAAGGCTGGGACTGAACATTCTGCTGGTGGTGGGAATTGCAGCCACGGTGGCAGGCGGGGCTGTATTGTTGTTCAGGGATTCCGGGACGGCGGATGGCGTGACTATCACGCTGGAAGAACCGGAATCCGCGCCCGCTCTTGCCGAATATACCGCAGCAGCGCCAGCGACAATAAAGGTCTATATAAGCGGTGAGGCTCGCCAACCAGGTGTTTACGAACTGTCAGCGGACGCGCGCGTAGATGACGCTCTACAGGCCGCGGGTGGGCCGACTTCGGTCGCGGCATTGGAGCTTGTGAATCTGGCGAAGAGGCTTTCCGACGAGGAGCATATCCACATACCTGGACAGTCCGACAGGGAGGCCACGCTTCCCCGGGTTGAAGCGAGTCTTGCGCCTTCTTCAGCAAGCGCGGTGGGGCCGGGCGGCGCTGGAAAGCTGAATATCAACACAGCGACGATTGAGGAGTTTACGTCACTGCCCAACATCGGACCGAGCAGGGCAGCCGCAATTGTGGATTACAGGGAGCGAGAGGGGCCGTTCGGCAGTGTTGACGATCTGATGAATGTGGGCGGGATTGGCGAGAAGATTACCGACTCGATCCGTGACCTGGTGGAGGTTCGCTGATCGAATGACGCAACGCCTGTCATGTTCTGCGCGAGGAGATTGCGGTGATGCCTGATTTCGTAAACGAGTCCGGGTTTGGCGGCCTTATCGCGGTCGTCGGTGTGGTGGTGGTTATGTGCGTCGTGGCGGGTATTGCGCACGTCGTCTTTTCTCTACTGATTAAGTACAGTCAGCGCGACGGACCAGACACGCATCATACGCGGATACTGAGCGCATCCCGGGGTCCGGCAGTTCTATTCCTCGTGATACTGGGTATTTTCCTAGCCTATCTCCTGGTTACTCATCACGGGCACCCGGCTTTTGACTTTGCAAATGGGCATGATCGCTGGACTGTTAGGCTTTGGCTGGTCACCGTTATTGCTCAGGCCAGCCATCTCGGCTCGCGGTTCATACAAGAGATGTTGCAGTGGTACGCCGAGAATATCTCTCAAAGGACAGAGAGTGACCTCGACGACAGGCTGCTGCCGCAGGCGCGCAAGATGACTCCGGTGGTGATATACGCGGTGGGCGCGCTGATGGCGCTGGACATGTTGGGAATCACCATAGCCCCGCTGATAGCTGGTCTGGGTATCGGCGGGATTGCGGTCGCGCTGGCATTGCAGCCGACGCTGAGCAACCTGTTTTCGGGGACGTTCATGGTTTCGGAGGGCGAACTGAACGAAGGGGATTTCATCGAATTGGACGGTGGGCCATCCGGGTTCGTGGTGGATGTCAGTTGGCGCAGCACGAAGATAAGGGACAGGTTCAACAATCTGATAATGATTCCCAACTCGAAGATTATGGAAAGCATAATGACGAACTACTATAGCCAGTCCATGGTGATGACCATAATCGTTCCCTGTGGGGTCAGCTATGAATCTGATCTTGAGCGGGTGGAGAGCGTGTCGCTGGAGGTTGCGAATGGTGTGAGGGATGACCTGGATGAGGCGGTTGACGATTTCGACCCGGTGGTACGATTCAGCGACTTTGGGGAGTCCAACATAGACTTCAACTTGATAATGCAGGCAAGCGACAGGCTCGGATCTTTCGTCGTAAAGCATGAACTGATCAAAAGACTTCACCTGAAATTCCGACAGGAAGGAATCGAGATAAACTATCCCGTTCGCAAGCTGATTGTACCCCCATCCGAGGAAATAGGCGGCGCGCTTTACGGCGCCGGGCTAGAGGCCGGAGAGCCAGCCAAGGATCGTGGTGAATAGCTGGGCGTCGCGCTCGCGGTAGCCGTGATCGGCTCCTTCTATGACCTGAACGACAATGTTTTCGTAAGCGGCGCCACGCAGGCTTCTCATCGCGGCTCCGCAGACCGGAAGTTCGCTCGGGCCGTCGCCGCACTCCCGCTCGCCGAAGACGAAGAGCGCCGGACAGTCCAGTTCGGCGGCGCGTCGTGTGACGCTGTAACGATTGTCGGGGTTGAAGCAGTCAATGAAGGCGCGGGCGGTCCAAGTCGAGCCCCAGGGTATGCCGGGCTTGATATAGGCGTCGGGGTCGCCCGACTCCACACGCTCGACACACCATGAGTAGGCGTCGGCAAACTCGCCGGGATGGAGAGTGAATATACCCTCGTGATCGTACTCGCCGGGCGAGACGGCTATCACCCCGGTCACAGCCGAAAATCGCTCTTTCGACTGGGAGTACACCGCTCGGACCGCGCCGCCGCTGTGGCCTCCAATGACGATTTTCGTGTGCCCGCGCTCTTTCAGAAAGTCGAGCCATGCGGCGTAGTCCAGGCGCGAGTCGTTTACCGACTCGTGAGCGTATCCGGCGAGAGGGCCGTCGGGCGCTCCGTTGGAGACGATGTCGTGGCCTCGACGGTTCGCGGCAAGGAAAGCTATTCCGTTTGCAGCGAGACGAACGCCGAGTTCCAGGTAGAGCTTGCGATAGAAGTGTCCGCCATCTCCATGAAAGAAGCAGACGGCTTCTACGGAGGAGGGGCGGCGTTCCACACTCGGCGCGAAGTACGCGCCTCCCAGCAGAACGCTGTCTTGGGTGGTCACTTCTACGAGGTCAGAGAGCATGGTGGCCTTTCCGTTTTATGCGCAGGCGTCTAATCTCCGTCCATCAGCGCTTGCATCTTCTCTACAAACTCGCGGACGGCCGGACGGCCGCTCTCGTATTCAAAGTCTTCCATGAACTTGTGATAGAAGTTGGCGCGAAATTTCTCCGCAACCCCGAATGCCGGTTCCAAAGTCGGATCGTCGTATTCGTCCGCGAGACGGCGAACGGCGATGTTCAAAGAACGATGAGTCCCGAAAGGCCAACCTCTCCGCTGGGCTATCGCCATTACTATGTGGGCTGCGGCTCCCCATGTCTTTTCAGAGCCTTGAAGAGTGTCACCCTTTGCAAAATAGTTGTCGGACTCCTCTATGAAATCCCATGCTGTCTCGATATGTTCCTCGACTACCATTACTCTGTTTCCTCCCGGAAAATGGTATTTGTGGAGCATCTCTCCACGTTCCTATTTTATTCGATGCGGGGATATGGTGAGAGGTCGGTTATGCCCGCCTCGGCAAGCACGTCTTCGTCGTAGAGTATCTTGCCGGTGTAGGACTTGGGCTCCTTCTCACATATTATCGCGCCCGCGTCGCCCATGATGATGCCGTCCTCGCGCGCGCCGGTGTATGGTCTGTCGCCCCTGAACCAGCGCTGGCCCTCGGACGCGATGGCGCCCCTGGGAGATAGCGCGTTCACGGCGATGTTATGCTGGTAGAGTTCACTGGCCAGCCCTTGTGTGAAGCGTTCGAGGTGCGCTTTGCCGGAGCCGTAGGCTGCGCCGTCGGGCCTTGCTGACTCATAGGGACCCTCACCCGGACCAAACGCGCCCTCCGAGCTGATGTTGATAATGTGCCCGCCACCCTGTTCCTTCATGTGAGGAATGACCAGCTTGCAACCCACGAAAGGTCCGCGGATGTTTACGCGGTAGAGCAGGTCCCAGTGCCTGATCCGCATATCGGCGACCGTGCCGGGTATGAGGATGGCGGCGTTGTTGACCAGAATATCTATGCGTCCCCATCGTTCGACGGTCTGCTCGTACATGGCGGCGAAGTCGTCTTCCTGGGTCACGTCGCAGCGTATGCCGATAGCCTCACCACCCTCTTCGGTGATTCTGTTCACGGCGGTCTGGATGCTGCCGGGTATTCGGAAGTCGCCCTCGTTCTCGGTGCGCGCGGAGACGACCACCTTCGCGCCTTCGCGCGCGAACACGACCGCCATGTCCCTGCCAATGCCCCGGCTCGCGCCAGTGATTACGGCTACCTTGCCATCAAGTTTTCCCACTGATGTCCTCCTGAAATTTATATCTCATGTCGGGGGTAAGACCTACGATCCCGTCCCCGCCGATTATTTCCACTATGTTGGCGTCATCCCTCCGACTGATGTCGGCGCAGACGCTCGTTCTTCTCCATCAGTCGCCGAACCTGCGCTTCGGCGTCCAGGCGCGCTTGACGCTCAGACTCGGCCTGCGCTTCGGCGTCCAGGCGCGCTCGCCTCTCAGACTCGGCCTGCGCTTCGGCGTCCAGGCGCGCTTGCCTTTCAGACTCGGCCTGAGCCTCAAACTCCAGGCGAGCCTGACGCTCAGTCTCTACGGGGTCTATTGTCTTACCTGTCAGCGGATCGTATATGTCGAAATGTTCTCCGTCCCAGTAAAAGTTCAGGTAGAGAGCTTCGCTGCGCGACCAGACGGAGCCGTCCGGTTCGACGTTCGTGTCATAGGGAACGTATTCGCCATCCACCAGACGCTCCCCCACGAGCGCATCTCCGTAGAGGTCGCCTCCAGTCGGATCGATCCTCCAGTATTCGGTGATTCCCAACCGGGCGTACAGGGCGCGCTTGCGTCCGAGATCGTTCGGGGCCGTGCTTGGAGAGGCCACCTCCAGAACGAAGTCGGGCGGTTTGCCCACCTCCCATATGAAATAGTTTGGGAATTGATATACGAAGTCGGGGTCAGTCTGCAGCGCGATATAGCAGTCCGGCGCCACCCTCTCGTTGCCGTTGGCGGGATTCCAGAAGACGAATCCACCCGCGCTGACGAACACGTCATTACGTTTGCTGAACCATCTCCTCAACACAAACGCCAGATTGGTTATTGTCGGCTCTTGCAGCATATGGTCCTCTACCGGCTCCGGGTCTTCATAGAATATGTCGGGCAATACCCGTTCGGTTATTGCTTTGGTCGTTACCATGGGTCAACTCCAGCTAGATTTCATCACAGCGTATGATAAAGCGTTCGGCAAGACAATACAGCATCCGTCCTGTCGGCAGCGGGTTTTCAGAGTTGTCGGTTCTGTGGAAAATCGGCTGACAGGACAGGGTTACATATATCCTGATTTATATTAGTCCAGGTGGGGTTCAGGTGAAGCCGTGGTGACGTTTCAGGTGGGAAGTGACCTGAAAATCGGAGGATTCAACTATGGATTGACCTAGTGTTCCAACATTTTTGGATTGACGGTTTATATACCCTCACCCTAACCCTCTCCCAAGAGGAGAGGGGATAATTCGGAATTTGTACATCCATCATAGCTAAGTTGTCGGATTACTAGAATTGACTTGCAGAAAAAAATGTCAGCCAGTTTTGTCGTCATTGATAAACTCTCGCTTATGTAGATGTTTTGTTCTTCCACATGGTTATTGTAGCACAGCGCGGGGATGGATGCGTAGTTTCGCGTGAGCGTTGCCGCCCGCGTGAATTGGGTCGGAGGCAAAGGGGGTGCGGAGATCTAGCGCTACGGGCAACGCCGGCCAATCCGGTACAGGTTCATCGAGTCGCGGGACGGAAAATTCTTCCGAAGGGCGCGGCTTAAGGAGCGAGGAGGCTGAACGGCTGAATGGGCAGGTTTCGGATGATCCAGAAAGAGATGACGGCCGCCAGCAGCGTCCATATCCAGCGCTGCGGCACGAACACTCTCGGGAGAGACCGTCCCGTGAATGCCCGCGCCGCGCCGGACAGGTACGAGTAGGTGATGAAGGGCAGCGCGGCTACCGCGAACAGGTTATAGCCCAGCGCGCCAATCAAGTCGGCGTGAAGAAGGCTGTGCAGAGCGCGGAGCGTGCCGCAGCCCGCGCAGTGGTAGCCGGTGAGTCCGAAGAACGGACAGACCGGATATATGCCCTGAATACGCGGGTCGAAGATATAGATCACCGCAACGCCCGCAAGTCCGAGCAACGCAATCGCCACATACGTGGCTTTCCGGCTTAGCCCGGATCCACCGAAGGGATGGATGAGTCGTCGTGCAAAAGGGGTGAGAAAGCGCTCCATTGAATCTGGGATAATGGGTTTGAAGACAAGAACCAACCCCAGAGCAGGAGCACTTAATAGATGTTACCACCTGAGCGTCCCGACCGCATCCGAATCGCCTTCGACGATCCCCGGCTGGTGGCCAATGCCGGGCTGCTCGTGCCGGCCACTCTCGCTCAGCGCCTGGGACTGAGTGAACTGGTGGACAGCAACGTTGACCTGGGCGATGCGCCGGGACGGGCGAACCCGGGAGACAAGACGCTGACCCTGGTTGCCTCGGCGCTGGCCGGTGGGGACTGCATCGATGACGCCGACGCGCTGCGTGCCGGTGGGACCGGGCGGGTGTTGGGCTGTACAGTGAAGGCGCCATCCACCCTGGGGACCTTCCTGCGCAGCTTCAGGTGGGGACATGTGCGGCAGTTGGACCGGGTGAGCCGGGAGTTGCTGGCGCGGGCCTGGGCCGCTGGCGCGGGTCCCGGCGATGAGCCGTTGACCATCGACCTGGACTCCACCATCTGCGAGACCTACGGACTGGGCAAGGAGGGCGCCCGCCGCCACAACTACACCGGCCAGAGAGGCTATCACCCGCTTGTGGCCGTCGCCGCAGGAACCGGCGACGTGCTGATGGCCCGGTTGCGACAGGGTCGAGCCAACACCGCCCGGGGCGCAGCCCACTTCCTGCGTGAGACGGTGAGCCGGGTGCGCTGCGCCGGGGCCACAGGACAACTCACCGTACGCGCCGACAGTGGCTTCTACACCCATGACATCGTCTCCGTATGCCGAAAGACAGGTGTCCGCTTCTCCATCACCGTCCGTCAGCACACCCGACTGCGCAATCTCATAGAGGCCATACCTGAGGAGGACTGGACTCCCATACCCTACTGGATGGACGGCGCAGCCGACGTGGCTGAGACCACCTACACCCCTTTTCGGAACGAGCCCGATGCCGCACCGGTGCGTCTCATCGTCCGCAGGGTGAAGCCCACGCCCGGTTCACAACTGGCCCTCTTCGTCGACTACAGCTATCACGCCTTCATCACCGACCGACAGGGCGACACCCTCCAACTGGAGGCCGACCATCGCCGCCACGCCGAGATCGAGAACGCCATCCGAGACCTCAAGTACGGTGTCGGGCTGAACCATCTGCCCTCGGGGCGCTTTGCAGCCAACGCCGCCTGGATGGCCATACAGGTAATGGCTCACAACCTGGCTCGCTGGATCGGACGCATCGGTCTGCGCGAGCCGGTGGCGACCACCAAGACCCTGCGCAGACGCTTGTTCTCCCTCGCCGGACGGCTCACCCACTCGGCCCGCCGCCTTACTTTGCATCTCCCGCAGCGCTGGCCCTGGGAAACACAGTTCGGTCGCGCACTGACCAGACTGCGAGCCATTCCTCTGCCGGCCTGACGGCAGTGTCTACTACTGACCACCGTACACACCACAGCCTGTCTTGTCCGTAAGATCGCTCCGGACCGGACCGCGGGTGTCCACTGTTGCCCGCAGATTCGTCAAACTCGCCCCAAATCGCCACTGTGGGCCTCCATTGGCGTCCAAAATCACGACCGCGGACCTTCAGAACGACCCAGGCGCTGACATCATAACCGCACCGCCACTTTGACACGTCCCTCACCCACGCCCCGGCGGCGATACTAACCCTCTTCGGTGGATTCGGGCTTAGACTTATATCAAAAACTGTTGTCCCGGACATGGTTCTCACGAGAATACTGACAATGCAATCACCAGTATCAGCCATATCAATCCGCCCGCCCGCCCCACTCCAAACGACGCCCATGCCCAGGTTTTGGCCCTGGCGGAGTCCTGCCGCGCTCCGGCCAGGTCGCCTGCCGCCAGTTTTCCGTTGACCTGCGCCGCGAACACTATGGAGACCACGCCGGCGGGCAGGCAGCAGAAGATGGTCACCAATATCGCCTGAACCAGATAGTTGGGGACGTAAGGCATCTGGGAGGGTGAACGGGTTTCGTATGTTCTGTACCCGGAATCGTCGGAGGCGCGCGCTTCGCGGTCGGATATGCGCCTGCCGCAGCTTGCGCAGAAACTCGCGTCATCGCTGTTTTCTCTTCCGCAAGATGGGCAGAACATGATTATCTCCCTGACATTTAAGGCGCGGTCATTTGGATTGGGTACGCGCAGAGTGTATTTGCGAGGGATGGCGATGTCAACAATTTGAGCGCATTTGTACTATGCGCCGCTATACTATGCGCGGCGCACAGGATAGAATTGTCTAAGTAACTATCTCAAAACCCGACCTTAAGGAATTTCACCCTCACCCCAGCCCTCTCCCTTGAGGGAGAGGGGGTCTGTTGATTGAAATGCATAGCTGACTGGACATTTACCTATCCCTCTCAGCCCTTGAGGGAGAGGGAGATTGTGTCCTCCTGCCATCCGCTTGAGCGAAGAGTTTTGAGATAGTCTCTAAGTCATTTGGGATAAGCAAGAGTTTCAGCAAGCGCGGCGAGAATGAATTTCGACTCACCTTTGAGATTCGCGGATATGTTCTGCGGCATTGGCGGCTTTCACATAGCCGCGTCACAACTGGACATGGAGTGCGTCTTCGCGTGCGACATTGACGCGGAGGCGCGGCGGGCGTATCTCCACAATTTCGGGATAGAACCCGCGGGCGACATCACCGGGATTCATCCCGACTCCATACCCGACCATGATGTTCTGATGGCGGGGTTTCCGTGCCAGCCATTCAGCATTATCGGAGATATGCGGGGCTTCGAGGACGTCCGGGGAACGCTATTCTTCAATCTGGCCGAGACGATTGAAGTAAAGAAGCCCGCCGCCATTCTGCTGGAAAACGTGCGACAGCTATCCACGCACAACAAGGGCGGGACGCTGACCAGAATCATCGAAGTCCTGAACGAGTTGGGCTATCGAACGGACTGGAGACTCCTGAACGCCCTGGATTTCAAGTTGGCGCAGAAGCGTGAGCGTACCTTTATTGTGGGTTTCAGGGACCACTCGGTTACATTCGACTGGCCCATTCCTCCCGGAGAACCGCCTCCACTGACAACGATACTGGAGAGCTCCGTTCCCGACCGCTACTTCGCAAGCGAGCGCATACGTCGCAAGCGACAGGCGAAACATCAGAGCGCATACGAGTTGGGCATCTGGCATGAGAACAAGGGAGGCAATGTAAGCAGTCACCCGTTCTCATGCGCCCTGCGCGCCGGGGCATCATACAACTATCTGCTTGTGAACGGTGAAAGACGGCTGACGCCCAGGGAGATGCTCAGGCTTCAGGGCTTTCCCGAATCGTTTGAACTGCCCGGCAGCTATCAGCAGATAAGAAGGCAGACGGGCAACGCGGTCCCAGCGCCAGTTGCGAAAGCGGTTTTGGAGAAGATGGTTCATGGCTTATCAAGGGCCGAGGCTGTGCGGGAGACGAACCGGTTCGACGCCGTACCCGTTGGGGCAAATTCCTGACTCCATTATTCTCTCAATCGCAAGCAACATCGTTTACCTGAGCGCGGTCGGGAGAGTCCAGTTATCGGGTGAAGACTGGGGAGATATTTTCGCCGCCGCGCTCAACGCGACTCACTTGAACAGCCCTCTAGGAATAGTTGACGTCGCGCTTGGAAATACCGCCTGGTCAGCTAAGACCGTTCAGGACCGAGACCCTGAACGCGCCAATCGGGTTCGCCTAATATCGGGACGTAACAACGTAGGCTATTCTTACGATAACCACGAGCCTCTAGCTGATATACAAGAGACGGGGCGGCAGGTGTTGGAAATATGGAACGCGCGTGTCGAGGAGGCCATGGAGGAATATTCGCAACTCAGAAGGGTGGTCCTGATTCGCGATATGGAAACTTTTCGCTTCAAGGTTTTTGAACTTTCCACAGAACTGTTCGACCCCGCCGACTATACCTGGCGCCTAAACAGGAGAAACAATCTGGAAGGGATCAGAGTTCAAGACCAGAGTCATTTCTTTACTTGGCAGCCTAACGGTTCCCAGTTCACTATCATCCAAGAGGTAAGCGGTTCGGCGCGTTCATTTGAAATTCAAAAGCCTCAACCACAGAATCCCAATCAGGTACTTGAGAGTGTCGGATACACCGACGAATGGGTAACTTTCCTCTAGCGGGGACGCTGATATGGTGGACACGGTATCGCCTGAAGTCCGCAGTCGGATAATGGCGCAGGTGAAGTCTAAGGGCATGAAGCCGGAGATGAAGGTGCGTCGCTTGCTTCATGGTCTGGGTTATCGCTATCGTCTGCACCGTTCCGACTTGCCCGGGCGTCCTGATCTGGTTTTCCCGTCGCGTAGAAAGGTCGTGTTCGTGAACGGCTGTTTCTGGCACTATCACAGGGACTGCGAGCGTGTGAGAATTCCGGCGACGAATCAGGATTACTGGGTGGCGAAGCTGGTGCGGAATCGGGACAGGGACGAGCGTAATCTAGCTCTGCTGGAAGAGGTGGGGTGGTCTGCGATAACCACGTGGGAATGCCAGTTGCGAGACATGGAGACTGCGACCGCGCGGTTGGTGGAGTTTCTGGAAGGATAGCGCGTTCAGCAGGATATTTCATTTGTAAGTTATCAGTTGCCGGTTGTTTTCGGGACGGTCGAGGCAGGGTACGCTTGCTGTCAGAGTCAGGCCGCTGGAAATAATTGAATGACGCTAATGACGCTGTGGGAGTAGTTGGAACTGTGAGTTCGTTGATTTGGCTGACGGGCCGTGATAGTGGCGCGCGCGGGTGTGGTAGTATTGTGGCAGGAGGTGGAGCATGGCAGTGAAGAACGCTGCGCTGAGCGCGGACGCACCCACTCGGACGGAAGTATTCTATCCTGAAACGGACGGTATGCCATTGCCTGACGGATATTATCAATCCGAGCATCTCTATGATCTGATCACCATGTTGAAGATGTTCTTCGCTCTGCGCGAGGATGTCGTGGTAGGGGGGGATATATTCATCTACTATGTGGAGGGTGATGCCAGTCTGACGGTTGCGCCGGACTGTTTCGTGGTGATTGGGGTGAGCGTGGAGTCGTTCGAGATGAACAATACGTATCTGATGTGGGACGTGGGCAAGTCGCCGGATTTCGTGTTGGAGATAGGTTCGCCGAGTACGGCCATGAACGACCTGGGACGGAAGCGGGACTTGTACGCGAGTCTTGGGATTGGCGAGTACTGGATGTTCGATCCGAGCGGCGGAGAGCATTACGGGTTTCCGCTGCGCGGTGAGCGGTTGGCGGATGGGGAGTATCGGCGGCTGGATATGCGGGAGGACGCGGATGGCGGGGTTTGGGGGCATAGCCCGACGCTGAACCTGGAGTTGCATTGGGTGGAAGAGAGTCTGCGGTTGTATGATCCGTTGGGTGAGCGTTGGTTCCAGACTCCAAGTGAGTTGGAGGCTGAGCGGACGATTGCCGAGTCGCGGGCTGAGTCTGAGCGGGCGGCGCGTGAGACTGCTGAGGCGGCTGTCGAGGTGGAGCGGACGGCGCGTGAGACTGCTGAGGCGGCTGTCGAGGTGGAGCGGACGGCGCGTGAGACTGCTGAGTCGCGGCTGGCGGAGTTGGAGGCGGAACTGCGGCGGCTTCGGGGGCAGGGATAGGGCGCGCGCAGACAGGGCAGTAAAACGGACATGATATACGATTTCCCATGAGGTTCACGCTTGGAGGTGACGGCAGCGATATGACGCGCATCTATGTACTCGGGGCGGGGACGCCCACGCCCACGCCGACGCGGTTCGGCAGTTCGTTCGTACTTGATACGGGGGACGACAAGATAATGGTGGACTGCGGTCCGGCGGCTACTGACAAGCTGGTGAAGGCGGGGCTGTGGCCTACCGAGATTGATTACCTTTTCTTTACGCATCATCACTTCGACCACGATATTGACTATCCGTGCTTCCTGCTGTGCCGCTGGGACCAGAGCGTCGGGAAGGAGAACAGGCTTCAGGTCTATGGCCCGACGCTGACCGAGAAGATTACGGAGGGGATTCTGGGCGAGGACGGCGTGTTCGCCCACGACTGGAAGGCGAGAGTCAACCATCCACTGAGCCAGCAGATATTCGTCAATCGGGGCGGGACGCTGCCGCGACCGGCGCCGGATGTGTTCGCCAAGGACGTGGGGCCGGGCAAGGTGTACTCAGGCAAGGACTGGGAAGTGACGGCGGCTCCCGCCGAACACGTTCAGCCGTATCTCGATTCGCTCGCGTACAGGTTCGACACGCCGGACGGGAGCGTCGTGTTCACAGGCGATACCCAGCCATGCGACAGCGTGAGAGAGCTGGCGCGGGACGCCGACCTGATGCTGTGTATGTGCTGGGACGATCAGGACGTGATGGATGAGACGGGAGAGGGTGGCGGTCAGTGCGGGACGGTGGGGGCGGCGCGCATGGCCCAGGAAGCGGGAGTACAGAAGTTGGCGCTGGTGCATATAGGCCCGCATCTGTCCGGCCACGGAGCCATGGAGAAGGGTATCGGGGACGTGAAGCGCATCTACGACGGGGAGTTGCTGTTCACCGACGAACTCATGTCGTTCGAACTCTGATTTCGAGCTGCCTCGGTACGCATAGCTTCCCATTCGTACCGCCATATTTCCATCTTGATGAAGTCGCGTCCACTGCGCCGGACAGGGGCAATGTCGCTGAAACCCGCCTTGTGGAAGCTCTTCTGGGCGCGGTGGTTCCAGGAAAGAGTGTGAAGATATACGCGGTTGAAGGGATATTCGTCAAACATATGGTTGAGCAGCAGATTTACAGTCTCGGTGCCAAATCCCCTGCTCCAGTAGTCCTTTTCGCCTATCATTATTCCCAGTTCGGCCTTTCCACCGCGAAGGTCTATGTCGTAGAACATGACGTTGCCAATGTGCTGACCATCGAGGGTATCCACAGACAGGCGCTTGGAGCGTGGGGACGGGTAGGACATTTCATCTTTAGACAGTCGCTCGAAGTCCTTGTAGCTGAGGCTCAAGGGCCGCGTAGCGTCTAGTTCAGCCAGTTCGGGGTCGCTGCGCCACCTGTAGTCGTCGGGGATGTCCGACTTCTTCTTCTCGCGCAGGACCATGCGGCTGCTGCTGATGTTGACGCTATTGCGTCGCCTATCCGGTTCGGACTTGCTGCCCGACCATTGAAACACCCTTCCGAACAATATCTACCTCACTTTCGTAGGTGAGAGAATTGCAGGCGTCTTCGACCGGCGCCCATTTCACGTAGTCAAACTCGTGGTCGTGCTGTGAGACATCGCCGCCTACCGGCTTCATCAGATAGAAATGCACAACTTTGTGGCAGCGTTTGCCATCCAGGGCGCGCACGAACCAGTATTCTATGCTGTCAATGTATTCGTCTGATACCACCTGAAGCCCTGTCTCCTCGCGCACCTCGCGCAGCGCCGTCTGTATAACCGTTTCTCCCGCGTCCGGCGTTCCTTTGGGAAGCCTCCAGTTTTCGGGATAGCTTAGGCCGCATATCGCCACCTCGACCTGCCCGGCGCCGTTGACGCGATACACCACACCCCCGGCGGACATCATGTACTCGGTATTGCTCTTTCTTGCCATAGGTTAGTAACCTGTTTTCCGAGTGCAATTCTAGGTTCTAGGCTCGAAACACGTCAAGCGGGGCGAGTGCGGCACCTCGAAATTCCGATTGCCGCCGGATGCGGCGATCTGAAAGACACTCCTTGAGGCGGTGGCTTCGAGTGAGACTATCTGGCTAGGGAGAAGGACTATGGGATGGAAGTCGCGGCCCCATCTCCGCCGCATATGTATTTGGCGCGGACTCGTTTCCCATAGAACTTGCGCAGGCTGCCTTGAGCGTTCATTGTTGCCGCTTTCAGGCATTGACCATATCTACACGAGTACCGGAGTACAGATCGTGAACTGTCCTGTGATCGGCCCTGAAGACTATGACTGAGATCGGGATGACAACGGCCATGAATATAAAAATGTCTATATGTACGCAGCCAGGCGCACCCAGGGACTCGCCAGTTCACTTGTCTGTTCTATTGGCGGAAGATCGCCTGATTCATAGTCTCTGCTTTGCATAGGAGACCCCTGTCTATAAGGACATACTACGACAGGCAAAGTACATGGCTGTCCGCGCTCGTGTCAAGGAAGGCGTGGAGACTGAATGGATATGTTAGAATGGTCGCATTATGACTGAACTTCTCCAATGCGCTTTTGACAAGGCCTCCGAACTCCCGCAGAAACAGCAGGATGCGTTCGTGCGATTCATGCTGGCCGAATTGGACTCTGAACAACGCTGGCAAGAGCTGTTCAATCGCCCCGACTCGGAGGATTTGCTGGAGCGGCTGGCGGACGAGACGCTGGCGGCGCATCGAGCGGGACAGACGAAGCGTCTGGACTTGGCAGAACTCTAGGCGCACGTTCATAATATGTGAGCTATGCGTTGTCGAAGTCTCTATTTGAGATACCCAAGTCTCGGAGAATCGCGCTCAATGTGCCTGGCGACAAATCACGGCTGCCCCAGTTCGGGATCGCTGTTTTCGAGCGGGTAGCGGGATTGTGCCAGATTTCGTGACTTCCTTTACCCTGCCTGTCAAATGAACAACCTAAGTTTCTCAGTTTTCGAGTGAGGTCCCGGTGGTTCAAACTGAGACCACGAAGTAGCTATTAACGGGAGACGCGGCAACGCCTTGTTGAAATATCTCGATTAGATTTTCACTCTCGCCTCGTTCTATTTGCAGTTCGACAAATGCGGGGGCAAGGCTTTCAAGAATCTCTATTGCTTCGTCTGGGGTATCAGCCCATGCGCGACAGCCCGGCAAATCCGGGATTTCGGCCATGTACTTGTCCGGTTCGGTTGATTCGGCTGGGCTGTATATAACGTATGACAGATTGTAATAGCGCTTCGTATTGGTTTGCGTTCCACCACCAGGACTGGCACATTTCCCTGTCGTCGCCATCCTTGCCTCCCTTGCATATGCTTCCTGCAAAGTCTAATGCTGGGGTGTATGGAGTGTCAATTTAAGCCTCTGACCCCAAATCTCAGAATCGCGCCCGCTGAAGCGACGTAAGTCAGAAAATTGACCGCAGGCGAAACCGACGCTACACTCAGAAAAACGCGGGGAGACGCTTCCCCCATAAGCTGGATACGCAGGAGACTGCATTATGATAAAGCCGAAACAGCTTGGGCACCTGGTTATCAGGGTCAGAGACCTTGAGAAGTCGGAACAGTTCTACACAAACATTCTGGGACTCGACGTGACGAACAAGCGGCCGGGGCAGATGACATTCATGAGCGCGGTTGACAGCTCATCCCACGAACTGGCGCTGGTGCCTGTCGGAGCGGACGCGCCCGGACCGGAGGAGAACAGGGTCGGACTGTTCCACTTCGCGTGGGAGATGGAGTCGCTCGACGACCTGAAGCAGTTGTACGCTCGCATGAAGTCGAACGACGTGAATGTGAAGAGCGTCGGCGACCACGGCATATCGTTGGGCGTCTATTTCACGGACCCTGACGGCAACGAGATCGAGGCGTATTACGAGATGCCCAAGGACGAATGGCCGGAGGAAGGCGACCTCTTCGACGGCGAGTTTCCGGGCAGCCTAGAGGATTGATCGAAGCAAATCGGAATCGGCGCGCGTTCTGAGCAGTTCAGCGAAGCGTTGAACCTTCAGCGAGTTGTTCATTCGCGCGCCCATCGTTACGTCGTTGAGTGCCGACATCGTGGAGTCCGTGTCGGTTTCGACGACCATAACCGGCACCTCTTCCTCGCCCGCCTCGTAGGTTATGTACTCGATGGGTTCGATCCCCCCTGTCAGAACAAGGCATGAGACCGAGGCGTTGAGCGCGGACATCTGAATGTCGGGGCGGTCTCCGCGCACCACGACAGCGTTATTCTCGTAGAGTCCGAATCGGAGTTCGCCCGGGTCCATGGTCATTGCGCCCACCTGGAACCACTCGATTGGCGCGTTCACGTCGCCCTCTTCCACTACGTAGCGGCCATTCAGACCGCTCCGAACCTCGTCCACGGTTACAGACAGCAGCATCCTGTCCTCCGGTATGAGTCCTACCAGCGGGATTCCCGCCTCGTCCAGTGAGGGAAGCAGACGCTCCTTCGCCTCGGTTCCGAGATAGCGGGTGAGTCCATTGACCAGAACGCCCGCGAGCCTGTCGCCAAGCGAGGATTGCCATTCGCCCAGGTCCGAGGCGCGCAGGTCGCGGCGATAGGCGGCTACCAGTAGTACGTTCGCGTCCCACCCGTTCGCCAACTCGGCCATACTCTCCGGCCCAATGACATTCGGTATCTCCACAATCGCCAGGTTGTCGCCCGCGGCGGCAATGGACAACGCGTATGCGGCAGCCTCCGCGTCCCTGCCCGTCGGTCCCGAATCTCCTATTTGAATTGGCCATCCGCCCGGGGCGGGATTGGCGAGTTCGGAGAAAACAGCGTGGTCGGGGTCTTCGTCTCCGTGCGAGAAGGGCTTGAAGGCAGAGGTATTCCTGCCATTTTCGTTTGAAATGCTCGCCAGGGCGAGGGTGGTGGCGGTCTTGCCGGCGCCGGGGCTGTCGGAGGCTATTATTAGAAGAGACATGGAGCGTTCCTGAATGGTGGTAGTGTGGCTTCAACGCCGCCGATTATAGCAAGTTTTCGGTCGTTAGTTGTCAGTTTTTATCTCCTACCCTGTTTTGGCGCGCGGGGGCTATAATTAGTTGTCTGAATCAGGATTTTCTGGATACTAGGATTGGCAGGATGGACGTTATCTTAATCCAGCGCGACTATTCAGGCCAGCCGTCCACAAGGGAGATAGTTCGCTGATGCCGCGTTCGAGAGCGATATTCGCCTCAGTTCTCATAGCGCTCGCCGCGCTGACCTCGGCTTGCCTAACCACAGACGCCCCCGACGTGCCGGAAGTGGAGCGGAGAGCCTCTGCGCTGAACAAGGCCATTATGTGTCCCGTATGTCCGGGCGAGTCCATAGACCAGAGCCAGAATCCGCTGGCGGCGCAGATGCGCGCGATAGTGGGTGAGAAGCTGGCAGAAGGATGGGACGAAGGGCGGATAAAGGACTTCTTCGTCGAGAGATACGGGCCGAGCGTCCTTCTCGAGCCGCCATCCGCGGGCTTCGGAATAGCAGCCTGGATAGTGCCGCCTCTCGCGTTCGCGCTAGCAATTGCGTCTCTGCTTCTCACGCTGCGCTGGATGCGCAGGACATCGGAGGAGCGCGATGAGAACGAGGTCGAGGACGCAGAGCGTATGAGATATATACGCAGGCTGGAAGCGGCAACACAGCGTGGCGCTGAGAACACAGGCGAAACAGAGCGAGAACGAGGGGAGAGCGTCCAGTGATCGTAGAAGCGGGGCAGATAGCGCTGGCGCTGGCATTCATTGTTTCGTTGTACGCGGCAGCCGCATCGTTTCTAGGTGTGGCGCGACGTTCGCCCGAGCTGCTGGTCAGCGGCCGATTCGGAATGTACAGTGTACCCGCTCTACTCCTCGTAGCGACGGGCGCGCTGATCTACGCATTCGTCAACAACGACTTCTCGGTACGCTACGTGGCGGAGAACAGCAATCTCGCCATGCCGCGAGCTTACACATGGGTCGCGTTCTATGCTGGAAACGCGGGCTCGATGCTATACCTCGCCATCGTATTCGCGCTCATGGCAGTCGTGGCGATTGTGGCAATCCGCAAAAACCTGCCTTACACGTCGCCCTACGCGGTGGGGATAATGGCGCTGGTTCTGGCGTTCCTTCTCGGCGTGATGGTGTTCCTGGCCAACCCACTCTCTCGGCTG
This sequence comes from Dehalococcoidia bacterium, assembly GCA_965261525.1. Lineage (GTDB taxonomy): Bacteria > Chloroflexota > Dehalococcoidia > Lucifugimonadales > UBA1123 > VXRN01. Next base: position 3,766,033 of record OZ253472.1, on the reverse strand, counting down.
GAAGTAACGCCGATGGACGGTCAGGGCATCAACCCGCTATTGGTGCATTTTGGAATGTTCATACACCCTCCCCTCCAGATGGCGGGGCTGGTGTCGGTGGCGATTCCGTTTTCCATAGCGATAGGCGCTCTCCTCGCCAACAAGGGGGGCAACGACGAGTGGGTTGACCAGGGACGACTGTGGGGGATGCTGTCCTGGCTGGTGCTGACCGTCGGGTTGCTGCTCGGATCGTGGTGGGCTTATACGATACTCGGATGGGGCGGATACTGGGCGTGGGACCCGGTGGAAAACTCCGCTCTGATGCCCTGGCTGGCCATGACGGCGTTCGTACACTCCATCATGGTGCAGAAGCGGCGCGGAATGTTCCGAATGTGGAACATGGTGATAATCATCATCGCGTTCACGATGGCGCAGCTTGGAATGTTCATCAATCGCGGAGGGCCGGTTCCGTCGGTGCATTCGTTCGCTCAGTCGTCCATGGGATGGCTGTTCCTCGCGTTCATGGCGACTACTATGATCGCGGCAATCGCGGCGTTCATATGGAAGTCGGACACGCTCAGGAGTCGCGGCAAGCTGGAATCGCTGCTGTCGCGGGAGAGCGCGTTCCTGGCTCAGAACGTCCTGTTCCTGACGGTGGCTTTCGTCACGCTGTGGGGAACCATTTTCCCCATATTCTCGGAAGCGGCGAGCGACACGGTTGTTACAGTGGGCCAGCCTTTCTTCAACCGCGTGAACGGGCCCGCGCTTCTGATAATTGTGATGCTGATGGGGGTGGGGCCGATGCTGCCCTGGCGCAGGGCAGCGCCGCGAAACATCCTTCTCATGCTGCGATACCCGGCTCTGGCCGCGCTTGTCGTGGGAATCGCGCTGTATGCGACGGGCATAACCCGCCCGGTCGCGCTGGTCGCGTTTATGACTTGCGTGATGGTAACGGCGGGCATACTGCAAGAGTGGATAAGAGGGACGGTCACGCGCCACAGGCGCGGCGAGGCGTATCACACGGCGTTCGTGAGGCTGCTGTCGGCGAACAGGCCCAGATACGGCGGATACGTGGTGCATCTCGCCATCATCCTGCTCGCGGCGGGCGCGACTGGGTCGTCGTTCTACTCCATACAGCGCGACTTCGCGATGAGTCCGGGCGACACGGAAACTCTCGGAGAGTACAGGTTCACCTACATAGGAACGGACCACGCATCCTTTCCGGACCGGGAGGAGGACTACGCCCGCTTCGAGGTGTATTCGGGCGACAGCTACCTCGGCGTCATGGTGCCGTTCAGGGCGGAGTACCCGGCCTTCCGAATAGCGTCCACGATAGGCGCGATTCACAGCACGCCGATAGAGGATTTCTACATCGTGCCGTCAGAGTTCGCCGGCAATGGCGAGGCCATCTTCCGGGTGCTGATAAATCCGATGGTCTGGTGGATGTGGGCGTCGGGGCCGATCATGGTACTCGGCACGCTGCTGGCGCTGTCGCCAAGACGGAGCCGGGTTGCGGCGAGAGTGTCCTTGCCGGCGCGGGCTTAGATGAGAGCAGTTCGAGAAGTCCCCGCGGTCACCCATCATACGATTTGGTGATATAGTTTAAGAGAGGAGTTTATGGGCAAGTTTCTCAACGAACTTCGCGTCTCGGTGATGAGCGTCCATGAAGGATGGTGGTACGCCTACTTGGCGGCCTTCTTCGCGCAGATGGTGGGCTGGACGCTCATGGTAGCGTGGGACGAGGCCGTCTATGGCGGTCACGCTCGTGTCATCGAGTACCTGAGAGCGGTCGGGCGAGATTCGTCCCCCATGGCCCAGATGTTCGTCCTGAACACTATTGGTGTAGTTGAACTAGGGAGGCTGATCATGGTTCTGGCTCAGGGCATAGCTGATAGACTGAAAGAGCGTAGAGAGAAATTCAAGTCCGATCTCATAGCTCAAGGCATAGCCGAGGGCAAAGCCGAGGGCATAGCCGAGGGCATAGCCGAGGGCAAAACCGAAGGCAAAACCGAGGGCAGGGCAGAACTGGCGGCTGAAATCTCAGCCTGGAACAAACGCCGACTGGAGGCCGAGGCGCGCGGAGAGAAATTCGACGAACCGCCTCCGATGGGTTAGTACCACATCCATGTGAAAAAGCCATACTCCCACACCTAGATGTCATTCCCGCGAAAACGGGAACCCCGAAGGCTCGCTGCTCGGCAATCCAGAGGTGGGGCTGGGGATACCGTACATCAGAAACACATGGAAACTGTACTAAGCAGGTGGCCTAATTTAATGTCCACAGTAGAGAATGGTCGCAACCTGGCTCCTTCCCGCCGAGCGATAGGGTGATCTATTTCTCGATAGTGCAACCCCGAAATTGCAAAGAGACATTTACTGTGTCCTAGCGCTTAGCCCGGATCCACCGAAGGGATGGATGAGTCGTCGTGCAAAAGGGGTGAGAAAGCGCTCCATTGAATCTGGGATAATGGGTTTGAAGACAAGAACCAACCCCAGAGCAGGAGCACTTAATAGATGTTACCACCTGAGCGTCCCGACCGCATCCGAATCGCCTTCGACGATCCCCGGCTGGTGGCCAATGCCGGGCTGCTCGTGCCGGCCACTCTCGCTCAGCGCCTGGGACTGAGTGAACTGGTGGACAGCAACGTTGACCTGGGCGATGCGCCGGGACGGGCGAACCCGGGAGACAAGACGCTGACCCTGGTTGCCTCGGCGCTGGCCGGTGGGGACTGCATCGATGACGCCGACGCGCTGCGTGCCGGTGGGACCGGGCGGGTGTTGGGCTGTACAGTGAAGGCGCCATCCACCCTGGGGACCTTCCTGCGCAGCTTCAGGTGGGGACATGTGCGGCAGTTGGACCGGGTGAGCCGGGAGTTGCTGGCGCGGGCCTGGGCCGCTGGCGCGGGTCCCGGCGATGAGCCGTTGACCATCGACCTGGACTCCACCATCTGCGAGACCTACGGACTGGGCAAGGAGGGCGCCCGCCGCCACAACTACACCGGCCAGAGAGGCTATCACCCGCTTGTGGCCGTCGCCGCAGGAACCGGCGACGTGCTGATGGCCCGGTTGCGACAGGGTCGAGCCAACACCGCCCGGGGCGCAGCCCACTTCCTGCGTGAGACGGTGAGCCGGGTGCGCTGCGCCGGGGCCACAGGACAACTCACCGTACGCGCCGACAGTGGCTTCTACACCCATGACATCGTCTCCGTATGCCGAAAGACAGGTGTCCGCTTCTCCATCACCGTCCGTCAGCACACCCGACTGCGCAATCTCATAGAGGCCATACCTGAGGAGGACTGGACTCCCATACCCTACTGGATGGACGGCGCAGCCGACGTGGCTGAGACCACCTACACCCCTTTTCGGAACGAGCCCGATGCCGCACCGGTGCGTCTCATCGTCCGCAGGGTGAAGCCCACGCCCGGTTCACAACTGGCCCTCTTCGTCGACTACAGCTATCACGCCTTCATCACCGACCGACAGGGCGACACCCTCCAACTGGAGGCCGACCATCGCCGCCACGCCGAGATCGAGAACGCCATCCGAGACCTCAAGTACGGTGTCGGGCTGAACCATCTGCCCTCGGGGCGCTTTGCAGCCAACGCCGCCTGGATGGCCATACAGGTAATGGCTCACAACCTGGCTCGCTGGATCGGACGCATCGGTCTGCGCGAGCCGGTGGCGACCACCAAGACCCTGCGCAGACGCTTGTTCTCCCTCGCCGGACGGCTCACCCACTCGGCCCGCCGCCTTACTTTGCATCTCCCGCAGCGCTGGCCCTGGGAAACACAGTTCGGTCGCGCACTGACCAGACTGCGAGCCATTCCTCTGCCGGCCTGACGGCAGTGTCTACTACTGACCACCGTACACACCACAGCCTGTCTTGTCCGTAAGATCGCTCCGGACCGGACCGCGGGTGTCCACTGTTGCCCGCAGATTCGTCAAACTCGCCCCAAATCGCCACTGTGGGCCTCCATTGGCGTCCAAAATCACGACCGCGGACCTTCAGAACGACCCAGGCGCTGACATCATAACCGCACCGCCACTTTGACACGTCCCTCACCCACGCCCCGGCGGCGATACTAACCCTCTTCGGTGGATTCGGGCTTAGGGAGGCTGATCATGGTTCTGGCTCAGGGCATAGCTGATAGACTGAAAGAGCGCAGAGAGAAATTCAAGTCCGAACTCATAGCTCAAGGTATAGCTCAAGGTATAGCCGAGGGCAAAACCGAAGGCAAAACCGAGGGCAGGGCGGAACTGGCGGCTGAAATCTCAGCCTGGAACGAACGCCGACTGGAGGCCGAGGCGCGCGGAGAGAAGTTCGACGAACCGCCTCCGATGGGTTAGGCCCGGCGTCCGTTTGCGCTTATTCCACGCGAAACCAGATATGAAATCCAAATGCGACGAGCAACCATCCGAGAATGGCGCGGCCACAGTCGGCTCTTCGCAGGATCATCTGATTGGTACATGGACTCCCGCCGAAGCGGACGAAATAGACGCCGCGCCGGAGGATTTCGAGGTCGTTGATGAGGCTATGTGGAAATGAGGGTTCTGCTGGACTCGACACCTATTCCAATCTTATGCGGGGCGACAGCCGTGTTACAGCGCGAGCGTCGGTGCAGGCAGGAGTTCGGGGGCTTAACACTTAAAGATTCTAGCAGACCGAGGCGGTTTTCTTATAGAATCTCTTCACGAGTAAGTATCCTCTGGGTCGTATCAGTATTATTCAACCTGAATAGAGGAACATAGAATTGGCGAAACGCATAAGCATCATCAATTTCAAGGGAGGTGTTGGCAAGACCACCCTCGCATTCCATCTTGGCGCCGGACTTTCGCGGTTTCATGACGCCCGTGTGTTGCTTGTAGACATGGACCATCAAAGCAGCTTGTCCATTCTCTGTTTGAGTCCTGATGGCTGGCAATCGGTTGTCGAAGACGGACAAACCGTTGATGAGGTGTTCCGATCATTCTCGGGTGAACAGACCGGCCTGCCCGGTAAAGAGGTCATTTTTGAGTCTCCTCTGTCAGACGTGAGTTCTACCTACAACAAGATGGACATCGTGCCAGCTAGTCTCAGTCTTGATGACCTTGAAATTGAGTTAACAGCTTCTCATCAGGGAAATGCTATTCGCTCTGAATGGAACAAACGAACCCTCTTATGCCGTTGGATTGAAGAGACTGGAATTGACGCGGAATATGATTACATCATCTTCGACTGCCCGCGGCCACGAAGATTGTCTCTCAGAACGCGATTGCGGCAAGCCACGGTTACATCATTCCAGTAGTGCCTGAAGCGGTGATGGAGCGTGGTGCACCTCATCTCCGCGAGATGATGCGAACAGGCATTGATGAACGATTGAAGGCCCTCTCTCAGTTTGGTGAACCACGCGCAATTCATGTGCCTGATACTGAGTTGGTTGGATTGGTGATCACTCGAATACGAAGATACACCAACGACCACAGTCAGCACTTAGCATCACTGAGAAGACTCTGGGGAGATTCCTTGATCCAGCCTTATATATCTGACGGTATCGGTGTATCCGAGGCTTTGTCGGATAGTGTCCCACTCTATACCAGGAGCGGTACCCAGAACATAGGTAAACGGGGTATCGACCAGCAATATATAGATCTAACGGATGAAATTAAAGGAAGGGTTGATGGCTTATGATGAGTAGTAACCCTGATCTCCGTAACAGATTGCCCACTGACACAGAAAAAGACGAGGTGCTCGTCATTGATATAGTGGGCTTTCTGACAGACTTGGCTAAACTCCACGAAGCGGAAAAAACCGGCAACATGAGATTGAGTATAGGGTTACGACACTTGGCGAATGCCCTGCGTCCCTACGCTGACGCTCCGGTATCGGAACTACCTTCGGTCCTCAGACAACCAGCCCTACAGAGAATCGCCAAGCGTCCTTCAAACAGACCAAAAGTAGCACTGCCAGTCGAACTCGAGTCCCTAAATCAAGACGAAATTGAGAAGATACTTGACAACGACGCCTATACCAAGGAGCAAATAGCCGAACTTGGAGTTCAGCGATTCGGTATTTCCAGATCAAAGCTCGCTCGGCTTCGGAAAGGAGAGGCCCAAGATTCCATCCGTGCTGCTCTATCCCATGAGAGGTCTCTCGATGTGATCTCACGAGAGGCGCGGATCAGCGGCAGAGCGCGATCAGCATAAGTGTTACAGTTTACTTGATCAACCGTCGTTGCCTGAACGCTTCAAGACGGTCGGTGGCGGCGCGGACGGCTTTGTTCACTGCGTCGGTGGGGTCGGAGGCGAGTGTGATGGATGTGTCCGGGTCCTCGCCGGATCGGGTGAGTCCCCAGGTCTCGAGGCCGATGACGGGGATGTCTTCAGCCAGCGCGTGTCCTATCTCGGAAAGTGTGCCGTAAGCGCCACCGACCGCGATGACTGCCATGCCGGTCTTGACGACTATGACGTTGCGGGCGTATCCGAGGCCGGTGAGGATAGGAATGTCTATGTAGTCGTTGCGCTGGAGTGGGTCGCTGCCGGCGAGAATGGCTATCGTTCTGCCGCCGCCGGACTTGGCTCCACGGCAAGCGGCCTCCATGACTCCTCCCGTGCCTCCGCAGACGAGGTCTATCTCCCGACGCGCCAGTTCGCGTCCCACCTGTTCAGCCAGCGCCGCGATGTGAGGACGGGCATTGCTTTCTCCGATTACGGCGATTATCACTGTTCCTGCACTCTCCGCACGGTGTATCTCAGGCGTATCGGATTATATACCAGTGGACCGATCAAGAATCAGGGTCAAGTAGAGACCCTAGTGGATACCCGCTCCCGTCTTTACGAGGATACGCTCTGTGAGCATGACGGAGGAGGAGGCCATGCACTACCAGAGTCATACTCCGATTGTATTGACACAGATACCTTCGCACAGGGCCTTCTCAAAGTCTTCCTCGGTTTCCCATAGGACTACATATTCACATCCAACATGCGCTATAATACGAACGCAACATCTAGTAATGGAGCGCCGACCACCGATGGCTTTGAGCATCAATATATAAATACGAAATTATACAACCAGAATTCGTGGGAGCATGAAAAACCGCTCCAAAGCTAATACAGGTGAAATGCAGGTGAAATACAGGTACCAGACCCCACCTGCTGGACACCAGCAGACCACCTGTTGACCCACCAGCATCCACTTGTTGATTTATAAATCAAGGTATATGACTCGGCAAGTCCGTCCGCTGTCCGACAGGATTTGTTCAGCGCAGGCTGTGCAAAAGCCCTGACCATCGCAAGAGGCGCGTTTCGGGGACATGGCAATCGCTGTACAATGCGCGACGTCAACCTAAAGTTGCAAGGAGGCGACTGATGAAAGTTACAGACGTAAAGACGATGGTGGTGGAGAACGAACCGCCGTACAGGGGCGGGCGATATCTGCTGTTCATACAGGTCGAGACGGACGAGGGAATCACCGGACTCGGCGAACGAATTACGGGCAATACGTACTCGGACAGGCTGGGGGACCTAAAGTCGCAGATTAGCCTGATTCACGAAATGGCGGGGCTGTTCGTGATAGGCCAGAACCCGTTCAACATCGAGCTTATCTGGGACAGAATGTACTCAGCAAGGCACGACTTCCGTCATCCGAGCCTCCAGGCGACACCAGTGTTGAGCGGCATCGAAATGGCGCTGTGGGACATTGTGGGCAAGGCGGTCGGCCAGCCTATATACAATCTGCTGGGCGGCAAGTATCACGAGAAGCTCCGCGCATACGCCTATATGCCGGAGGGCGGTTTCCGCGAGAATCCGGAGCGCGCGGGCGAGATAGCGGTGCAGCTTCTGGAAGAGGGCAACACGGCCTGCAAGCTCGACCCGTTCACCCCGCTGTGGCCGATTCCGCGCGACATTCCATTGTGGGAGATAGAGCGCGCGGCCAAGATATTCGAGAGCATTCGCAATGCGGTGGGCAACGACATGGAAGTCGGCATAGGCACGCACGGACAGCTCACTACGTACAGCGCAATCAGGGTGGCGGATATGCTGGAGCAATATCACCCGTTCTGGTTCGAGGAGCCCGTGCCGCCGGAGAATGTGGAGGAGATGGCGCGGGTCGCGGCGCACACGAGCATACCCATCGCGACGGGCGAACGTCTTGTGACCAAGTACGAGTTCTCCAATCTTCTGGAGAAGCAGGCGGCGCAGATTATCCAGTTGGACGTCGGTCAGTGCGGCGGGATCATGGAGGCGAAGAAGATAGCGAGCATCGCGGAGGCGCACTACGCGGTGATCGCCCCGCATATGGCGTGCGGGCCGGTCGCGGCGGCCGCCGCCATACAAGTGGATACCTGCTCGCCCAATTTCCTGATACAGGAAGCGAACCAGGGGCCGCTGCATAAGACTATCTTCAAAGAGCCGCTGGTATTCGAGAATGGGTTTATCACGCCGCCGACGGGCCCCGGTTTAGGGATCGAGTTCGACGAGGATGTAATCAAGGCCCGGATTGTGGAGTAGGCGACGACGCTCTGCGTATCTGAGTCAGGACGGGCCTCATCTATTGCCGGGGTATCGCGTCCACGACCTGATGCGTCATCCCGGCGTCGAAGGTGAAGACGCAAGCGGACATCATCCGCGAAACGATAACGATAGTCCAGTCCACAAGGCTAAGTCCCCTGCCCTCGGCGGCCTTGTATTCGGCCATTGCCTCGGAATGCACTGTGTCATCTACCCAGTATATTTTGATGGACGGCTCGATGATTTCAAGAAGTTGGGCAACCGTATCGAATCCAAAGCGGCGATGTACTAAGGCCACCGTCTCAGAAAAGGCGTAGGAAGTAGTCCAGAGTTCGGAATTACGGTCCTTTAGCTCTTCGTAATATCTGATTGCTGTATTGTGAAATCTGTCTTCATACGAAACCACAGCATAAAGGGCTGAACTGTCAATGACATACTTTTCAGGAAGTTCCATATATCTCACTGAAGTGAATTTCGGGTATGAGACGCGCGAACGGGCTAGCTGCCATCTCGGTCACTGTCTCGCCAGCCGCGTCCATGTAGTTCATCGTAGTAGATTTCGGCAAGGTAGTCGTCGTGGTTGATAGATACGTCGTCGCTGGAGTCGCCACGACCTATCCCGACGATGCTCATCATTCTCTTGCCCTCACGTATCTTGCTCGGGGTGATTGTTATGGACACAAGACGCATTTCCAAGTCGAGGTCGGCTACTACGCCTCGCAACAGGGATGAATGGTAAATGGGAGCGCCTGTTCCGCTGCCCTCGATTGGAATGGCTGTGTTCTTTCTGTACGACTCGGGCGATTTTCCGTAGGCAGCCTTGAACAGGGTCAACACCCTGTCCCGGTTCACATGAGGAGTAAGCGTTTCGTCCTGAATAAGAACGGCGCAATGCTCAATGCCCTTGATCGCATCCTGCGGTGGTATCTCTTCCATGTCCAGGACGGCGTTCAGGGAATCGGCGCGGTGGCGCTTTTCCCGTTCGGTCATCCTGAATGGAGGGCGTGAGACGCGGTACGGTTCCATCGCCTGGCGCACGATTTGGCTGACATCACTGGGGAATTGGCGCTCGAAAGACTTGGGGTTGGCCCTGTACTTGGTTACCAACAGGTCGAACGCTGCTTTCTCGAGACTTCTTCTAGTTGTTGCAGGCATTGTCTCACATACATCTTTCTTGGAATTCTTCCATCAAGTTTATGAGTCTATCTTGAAGCCTGTATTGTCTTCCTTCTATTTTTGATTGGACTTGAGTCCTGGAAGCCAGGTTAGTCAACCTGCAACTGACGTCATATTTGTCAAATCTTAGCGTGACCTGATCGTTCACGTCACCGACCATGAACTGGGTTCACGACATCTTCGGGACGCCCCAGACGATTACCAGTTTCAGGTTTTCATCCCCTGTGCTTCGGAAGCCATGATCTACTCCGGGAGGGGCCATGACTGCGTCGCCAGGACCGACCGGCATCTCCTCGTCGCCCATCCACATTACCCCCTGACCGGCGATGAAGTAGTAGAACTCCTCCAGGGTATTGTCCCCCTCGTGGATATGGGAACCTTCGCTCGCGCCGGGAGGCAGTTCCCATACCTCTATCTGAACAGGCAGACGGGTAGCGTCGCGGAAGAACCTGCGGCGTGTTACCACTCCTTCCCCGTCGTGCAGCGCGGGCGTCATAATGACATCCTCAGACTCGTTCTGCTTCCAGTCCATTGAGAATACTCCTCGCCGATTACTCTCTTAGTCGGTAGGCTTTCCTGCAATAAAGGTAATGCCTGTTCTGTGCCGCTCCACCGACTCAATACAGGCCGGTGTCGGGGCCTATGGACTCGATGCGGGTTTTTACTGAGTTGATGAATGCGCTGGCTTCGGCGCCGTCCATGATGCGGTGGTCGAAGCTCATGCAGAGGTTCATCATAGATCGGATGGCTATGCCGTCTCCAATGACGACGGGGCGGCTGACGATGGCCTCTGTGGTGAGGATGGCGGCCTGAGGGAAGTTGACGAGCGGCTGGCTGAGGACAGATCCGAGCGCGCCGGTGTTGTTTAGGGTGAATGTCCCGCCCTGAACGTCGTCGAGGATGAGGGCGCCGCGGCGGGCGCGGTCTGTCAGGTCGGCTATCTTGCGGGCGAGGCCAGCGACGCTCAGCGCGTCGGCGTCGTGTACGACCGGCACGATAAGTCCATCGCGGCCGGCGGCGGCAATGCCGATGTTGATTCGCCTCTTGTAGATGATGGCGTCGTTGTCCCAGGTGGAGTTGAGCAGCGGGTTTTCTTTCAGGGACTCGGCGACCGCTTTCATTATGAACGGCAGATAGGTGATGTTGACTCCCTCGCGCAGTTGGAAGTCGTCCCGGACGGCGCGACGGCGGGCGACGAGTCCGCTGACATCCACCTCGACGAAAGTCCAAGCCTGCGGAATCTGCGTCGCGCTCCTGACCATGTTATCGGCAATCATCCGGCGGACTGGACTGAGCGGCGCTCGCTCGTCATCCTGAGAGATAGGTGACGGCTGAACGGTCGGGGCCGGAGTAGCGGCCGGCTCGGCCGGCTGTGGAGGTCCGGGCTGGGTCTCGAGGAAGCGGCGGACATCCTTGAGCGTCACGCGCCCATTGAGGCCGGTGCCCTGAATACGGTCGAGGTCAACGTTGCGCTCGTCGGCGAGCCTGAGAACGGCGGGGGAGTAGCGTCTGCGGGCGCGAGACTGCCGGGGCGACTCGGTAGGCTTGTCGGCGGAGATCGGGCCGCCGGAGCCGGTGGGTCCCACGGGGGCGACATTTTTCAGCAGTGTGCCTATCCTGTCGGGGGACGGCTGTGGTATGTCATCTACGCGAGTTTCGGTTTGGGTGGGTGGCGTCTCAGGCGCTGGTTCTCCGCCTTCGGCGTCCATCTCGGCGATGGGGGTTCCCATAGGGATGGTTGCGCCCTCCTCTACAAGAATCGCCTTCAGCGTACCTGTGACCGGGGACGGCATTTCCATGTTGACCTTGTCGGTTACGACCTCGACGAGCGGATCGTAGCGTTCGACGCGGTCGCCGACCGACTTCAGCCACTTTCCGATGACGCCTTCTGTTACGGACTCTCCGACTTGGGGCAGTTCAATTATCATGTCTTGTTCTCAGTGTTTAGTTGCTAGTTTTCAGGCAGGCAGGGGTTATAGGGTCGTCCACTGTAAACCGACTACTATGAATCATGTTCAATACTCGGCCAACTTTCTTATGGCGGCGGTTATTTTGTTGGAGTCGAGCATGAATTCGGCTTCGAGCGTGGGAGCGAAGGGCATCGCGGGGACCTCAGGGCCTGCCAGACGTGTTACGGGGCCGTCGAGATACTCGAACGCTTCCTCTCCGATTATGCCCGCGACCTCCGCGCCGATTCCTCCGGCCTTGGTGTCCTCGTGGACTATCAGGGCTTTGCCGGTCTTCCGCACTGATTCGAGGATAGTCTGAGAGTCAATGGGTCTGACGGTTCGCAGGTCAACGACCTCCGCGCTTATGCCTTCTGACAGTAGTTCGCGGGCCGCCTCGATGCAGTGGTGAACCATAAGTCCGTAGGTTATGACGCTCACGTCCTCGCCCACGATCTTGACGTCTGCCACGCCAATCGGGACGGTGTAATCGCCTTCCGGCACCTCGCCGCGCACGAGCCGGTAGGTCCTCTTGTGTTCGAGGAAAACGACCGGATCGTTATCTCTGATGGCGGACTTGAGGAGTCCCTTGGCGTCGTATGGGGTGGCGGGGGTCACGACCTTGAGGCCGGGGGTATGGGCAAAGAACGCTTCGACGCTCTGGGAATGATAGAGCGCGCCGCGCACGCCTCCGCCCTGCGGAGCTCTGAGCACCATGGGGACGTTCACCTTGCCGTTGGTGCCGTATCTAATTCGGGCGGCCTCGCCCACTATCTGGTTGATGGTGGGCCATATGAAGTCGGCGAACTCTATTTCGGCGATGGGCCGCATCCCGTTCATTGCCGCGCCGATAGCGATGGCAGCTATGGATGACTCGGCAAGCGGCGTGTCTATGACGCGCGCCTCGCCGAACTCATCGAGAAAGCCCTCTGTGGCGAGAAACACCCCTCCGCGCGCGCCGATGTCCTCGCCCATGACGAAGATGCTTTCGTCGCGTCGCATCTCCTCGCGCATGGCGTCCCGAACCGCTTCTATGACACTCTGCTCAGCCATGATTCATATCTCCGTAGTAATACGGTTCTGTGACCAACACACCATGCACTGTTCCCGATTGGAAATTTCGCGCAAACCTTTTATCCTATACCAGTGTTCCAACATTTTTGGATTGACGGTTTATATACCCTCACCCTAACCCTCTCCCAAGGGGAGAGGGGATAATTCGGAATCTGGATATCCATCACAACTAAGTTGTCGGACTACTAGCGGCGCGTCGCATTTCCACCACACCGCCGATGCCAGATGAATTGCGTCCATTGGTTGAATCCCATGTAAGGCGCCGAACTCCTGGGCCATCTCTCCAATCTCGCGATTGACCTCAATCAGGCGTATATATTCATGCTCGAAGAACATACGTATCTGTTCTATCTCGTATTGGTCAAGTTGCGCTGCTTTAGTCCTGATTCGCCGTACTTCAGCAAGGGTGACCGTGGAAGTGTAGATTGTAAATCGCCCTTGACTCGCATCCTCGAATATGCGGCGGGTAATCTCATGTCTGGGCAATCCGCCATAGCCAATGTCTGGCTCTCCTTTGATATGAGCGAAGAAGACCGACGAATCGAGATATGGTCGTTCATATCGAGGCGGCGGTTGAATCGGCGCATTTGGGATATCGGATGCTGGATCAGGAATTTCTCACGCTCTTAATGTAGTCTTCGGTGTCCAGATCGCCCGTCAAATCCGGCGCGAGACCGACCATTTCCGCGGGACCCGGCAATTCCGATTCCCTCCGGAGTATCCGCAGTGGCCTTTGTATCTGAATACTCAAGGGTTCTCCGAGAGAGTTGTAGGATATTACACCGGAAACTGCCACCCTTTGTCGTCTTTTCGATGCCTCCTCTATCTCTTCTCGCATCACTTCGGGAAAATCGCAGCGCACCACCTTCCGAGAAATAGCCTGATACAGTTCGAAACTTCCATACAAGCTACACTGCGTCGGCTTGATTATACATTCAATAGAGCCAACGCTCTTGTGATGGGCGCCAACCGCCGACTTTTCGCTGGCGATAGGGGCATTCGACAAGTTTTGAGTCATCTGGAAATTCCTCCGAATCGCCGCGCCTTTGTTCAGACGGCGTAAACGTGTTTGTGGAAGTCGGTGATTTCCGGGTAAGGGGCGGATTCCACGGCGTCGGTGGCCTGGTTGACGATGTTCCGGGCGTCGCGCTTGAAGCCTTCTTCGATTTCGTCGGTGAGGACGCCAAATTCGCGGAGCTGTTCGGACAGTATCTTTAACGGGTCTCGCTTGCGGGCCTCTTCAAGTTCCTCGCGCGGCCTGTAAAGTGTATCGTCGTCGTCGGAGGTGTGTGGCAGGTATCGTTCTACGTGGGCCTCTATGAGAGTGGGGCCCTGGCCTGAGCGGGCGCGGCGGGCGGCCTCGGAAGTCGCCTCGTACACTGCCATTATGTCGCAGCCGTCCACCTCGATTCCGGGCATTCCGTAGCCCTCGGCGCGGGAGGCTATGCTGTCCACGGCCATCTGCTTATTGATTGGCACGGAGATGGCGTACTTGTTGTTTTCGCAGAAGAAGATGACGGGCAGATCGTAGATGGCGGCGAAGTTCATGGCCTCATGGCAGTCGCCGACGCTGGACGCGCCGTCGCCGAAGTAGGTAATGACAATGCCGTCGTCGCCGCGCATCCTGTTGGCGAGGGCGGCGCCGACGGCCTGGGGGATGTGCGTTCCGACGACGTTGGATATGTTGAAGAGGCCGATTTCGGGGTATGCGCCGTGGGTGGGGAACTGGCGCGCTCCGCTGAGAGGCTCGCCCTCTTTTGCGAGAAAGCCGGACATAATCTCGACGGGGGTCATGCCGAGCATGAGCATCACGGCGAGGTCGCGGTAGTATATGTAGAACTGGTCTTTGCCCTTTTCCAACGCCCAGACGCTGCCGATCTGCCCGGCCTCGTGTCCCTGTGAGGACGCCACGATTGCGGCCTTGCCCTGGCGGTTGAGCATCCAGATGCGCTCGTCCAGGGTGCGGACGAGGGTCATCCGCCGGTACATCTCCAGAAGGTCGGTGTCGGACAGGCGAGCGCCAGTCATCGCATCCGCGGGAAACACTCCAATGTCCACATCTGCCATGTGCATACCTCTAACGGGCATATTAAGAAAGTCCTTTGTCCTCGATCCATGGATTCCCGCGAAAGCGGGGATGACGAAACCGATGCTCAAACGGTGAGTTGGCGCGCACTTTTCGAGTGGAGTCCCATTATTTCACGACATAGGGTAATCGTCAAAGAGTTGAGCTCCAGTTCCAGAGTCTCTTCATTATTCTATATGGCTTGGTTCTGGATGTGTTGGTTCTTTACGTTGACTTATCTGGATTGACTGTCCATCCAGGTGTTTTAATACTTAGTAACTATCTCAAAACCCGACCTTAAGGAATTTCACCCTCACCCCAGCCCTCTCCCTCAAGGGAGAGGGAGATTGTGTCCTCCTGCCATCCGCTTGAGCGAAGAGTTTTGAGATAGTCTCTTTAGAGGATGGATTCCCTCTTTCGCGGGAATGACGGAATTTCGCGGCAGTCTTATAAATCTTCGCTTATATCGTTCAGATCATTTAATAGGTGGAACAAGTGGCTTAACAGGTGAGTACTGAACCTGAGTTTGTAGCTAAATGGCCGGGGAAAACTTCTTCTGTCGCGCTTGGCATATTGTGCCTTATGCCTTTCTGGGCACAGCCAGCGGTCTCGGGCGCCGGCATCCGGTCGAAAGTTACAAAGTGGTGAGTCATGAGGCTATTGTAGTCAAATTAGTACAAATGTACAAGAGTGGCGCTGCGTTTTAAGAAGATTGCAACAGACTCCTTACGACGCTGTCCACTGCCTTGTAGTGGCAGTCGCCGAGTCCGATCACCCTCACCCCGCCCCTCACCCATCAAGGGCTGAGAGGGGTTTTGCGGTTCTCTCAGCGTCTTAGGCGCGATTGGCCGAGCGTAAATGCCTGATGGCTTTGGGGAGTTGGGGGAGCAGATCGCTTGCCAGCATTCCGGTATCGCCGAGGGAGGAGCGGACTTTCTCGCCTGCTTCGCCATGCAGGTACACTCCGAGGGAGGCGGCGTCGGAGAGGGACGCGCCCTGCGACAATAGGCCGACAATCGCTCCGGCGAGAACGTCGCCTGTGCCGGCGGTGGCGAGTCCGGGATTGGAGAATGGGGAAATCATCGCGCGACCATCTGCGCCGGCCACGATTGTGTACGCGCCCTTTAGTATCACGGTCTTGCCCCACGCGGAGGCTGAATTCTGGGCGATTGCGATACGGTCGGAGCGGGCGCTCATGCCAGTCAGTCGAGCCATTTCGCCCGGGTGGGGCGTGAGGATTGCGTCGGAGGGCCAGAGTTTCCACCAATCGGGGATTTGTGCGAGCGTGTTCAGGCCGTCGGCGTCAACTACGCTGGGCGGAAGCGCGGAGCCAAACAACAGAAGGCTCTCGACCATTAGACGGGTTTCGGCGGCCTGTCCGAGTCCGCAGCCCACGAGCAGCGCGTTGTAGGCGCCAAGCGAGTCGAGAATGATCTGCGCGGCGTGTCGGGAGACTATGCCAGGGCCGGATTCGGGCAGGGGCAGAAAAGTCGGCTCGATGGCTTTGGAAGCGACGGACGGGACGAGGCTTTCGGGAATGGCTATGGTGACGAGTCCGGCTCCGACGCGGGTCGCGGCTGTGGCGGCGAGATATGCCGCGCCGAGGAAGTTGCGGGACCCGGCTACTATCATAGCGCGTCCGTATGTGCCTTTGTGCGAGTTGGAGGGGCGCGGGGGGAGCGCGTCAGCAGCCCAGTCACGGTCAATCAGGTCGAGGGTTACGTCGGAGTCGAGGCTGGATGGTATGCCGATGTCCGCTATCTCCAGCGTTCCGGTGAAGTCGGCGCCCGGGAATGCGAGATGGCCGCGCTTGGGGTATCCCAGCGACACGGTGACGTCCGAGGCGACGCAGGCGGGGTCAACCTCGCCGGTGTCGCAGTTCAGGCCGGTGGGAAGGTCCATCGAGATCAGGCGGAGTCTTGAGTTGCGTGACCTCGCTTCGGCCAGGGCGGCGAGGATGTCATTGAACGCGCCCTGTATGGGTCTGGCGCGTCCGGTTCCGAGTATGGCGTCGAGGACGAGGTGCGCGGATTCCAAAGTCGCTTTCAAGTGAGAGTAGGCAGGGTCATCGGAGACGGAGATGACACTGACGCCTACGGCAGTGGCAGCGTTCAGCTTGGGATCGGGAGTCGCGCGCTCACGGCAGAGGTAGGCAGTGACGGTCGCGCCCCATCGCCGGAGATGTCGAGCGGTGACCAGGCCGTCGGCGCCGTTGTTGCCCGGGCCTATGAGGGCGAGGATGGGGACGCCGCTCAGAGGGCCGAGGACTCTACGTGCAGTTCGAGCGACGGCGAGGCCGGCGTTCTCCATGAGGGTGTCGGTAGAGACGCCCGCCGCTTCGGAGCGCGCCTCTATTTCTCGCATCTGGTTGGCGGTGACGATTTTCATTGCGGTTTGGTCGGGATCGGGATTTACAGGATGATATGTCAATCAAACATCTTTGAAGTCGTATGCGCTGCGAGTTCCCCAGAATCTGGCGGATGAGCCTTCAGAGGTCCAAATAGGATTTTCAAAATACGTCTCAATGAATACGGATTCCAGAACATCGTCTCTCAGCGGGAAGTTGTAGGTTTCCGAATGGGTCTCGCCAGGTTCTATTATGATGTCTCGTTCTTTTGATATGTCCAGATCGATGATAGAGATCAAATCAAGATTACCGATGACTAGCAGAGAATCATCGTCATGTTGGGTAATTCTAGCTTGGTCTATTATGGAATCTATATTCTTAGCGGAGTAGGGCGCAAGCCAATAGATTCTGAAGTATCCGCTTTGAATCGAAGTTGACACTTTTGAGTCGTTGCGCAGGTCGGCGGTAACAGTCAATACTCTGTAACCAGGCCCCATCGGGCGATGCGTTATCCTGTGAGACACAGTTATGTTCGGTTCGAAGTCCCGGAAAATTTCGAGCTTCCTATATGCGACAAAGCCTCCCATACACAGACTGAACGATATGAATACGGCACTATACCATCTTGCGGTTGTGGCCGCGTCTAACCTGAATAATGTTCCCAAGCCGAATGCTATGGATATGGAAATCGCTATTACCAGCAGGCTAAAGACAAACGCGGATAGCCAAATGGAATGACTGCCCTGAAATAGTTTTACGCCAAATATACGCAGTTCAAGACTCCGATACGAATGCAACCGCCATTGAATGATTTAGGACTGTTTCTTGTTTTTGGGCACTACGCTATGAGTAAGAGGGGAAGGACCGCCAGGCTTCAGCATTTCTGGTGGAAGCATCCAACTTTCGGTCGTGGGCTCGTTAAAACCATCCACGCGACTGCCTTTGAGGAGGAGTTCTTTCATACGTTCATTGCGAGTTCGCGCTTTTGAGTCTTTTTCTTTGGTATTATCTGGCATCACGCAACTCCTATATACGGTCGTATGTATTTCAGTAGTCTATGCCGGGGATGGGGAAGGATTTTGTCATTTCGAGGACTTGTTCGCGGACGCGGGACTGGGTATATTTGTTGCCGATGTCTCCGAGGGTTTCGAGGATGAGTTGGCCGACCCTGCTCGCATCCTTCTCTTTGAAGCCGCGGCTGGTTATGGCTGGGGTCCCGAGGCGGACTCCGCTGGCGGTCCTGGGGGGTTTGGGGTCGTATGGGATGGCGTTGCGGTTGACCACGATGTTGGCCATGCCGAGCGCTTCTTCAGCCTGCCTTCCTGTGACGTCGAGGGGCCTGAGGTCAACGAGCGTCATGTGATTGTCGGTGCCGCCAGTCACGAGTCGGAGTCCTCCCTTAGAGAGGGTGTCGGCGAGGGCGACGGCGTTTGCCCTGACCTGGCGCTGGTATTGGATGAATTCATCAGTCATCGCCTCGCCGAACGCGACAGCCTTGGCCGCAATGGTGTGTTCCATCGGGCCGCCCTGGGCGTTGGGGAAGACCGCGCTGTTTATAGCGCGAGCGTTGTCGGCGTCGCAGAGGATCATGCCGCCCCGGGGACCGCGGAGCGTCTTGTGGGTGGTGGAGGTGACGATCTGGGCCTCGCCGATGGGAGAGGGATGTTCTCCGGCGGCCACAAGTCCAGCGATATGGGCCATGTCCACCATGAGTTTCGCTCCGACCTCGTCGGCTATCTGCCGGAATCGGGCGAAGTCAATCGTGCGGGTGTAGGCTGTGGCGCCGGTGACAATCAGCTTGGGGCGGCTTTCTCTGGCCTGTCGCTCCACTTCATCGTAGTCAATGGTCTCTAGTTCCCTGTCCACGCTGTATGACACGAAGTTGTAGAGCTTGGCGGAGAAGTTGACGGGGCTGCCGTGGGTGAGGTGTCCGCCGTGGTCGAGGCCGAGACCCATTACGGTGTCTCCGGGTTCGAGGGAGGCGAAGTAGGCGGCCATGTTCGCCTGCGCGCCGGCGTGGGGCTGGACGTTGGCGCGCTCGGCTCCGAAGAGTTCCCTGGCGCGATCTATGGCGAGCTGTTCCACGATGTCCACGAACTCGCAGCCGCCGTAGTAGCGCCTTCCGGGGTAACCCTCGGCGTACTTGTTGGTGAAGACTGACCCCTGGGCCTCGAGGACGGCTCGGCTGGCGTAGTTCTCGGACGCTATCAGGTTGATGTTCTCCCGCTGCCTGCGTAATTCGTTCTCGATAGCGTCGGCGACCCGGGGGTCTCGTTCGTGAAGGGCAGTCATGTGTTTCTCCGATCTACGGGAGCGGCCCTTGCTTCAGTCGGTCTTTCAGTCCACGCTATACCAGTTCCGGCTCGATGAGGCCATAGTCGCCGTCATCGCGGCGATAGGCGACGTTGTACTCGCTGGTGTCGGTGTTGAAGAAGAGGAAGAAGCGGTGCCCGAGCATCTCCATCTGGAGAATAGCGTCTTCGATGGACATTGGGGTCATTGAGAACCGCTTGGTGCGGACGACCTCGCCGATGTCCTCTATCGCCTCCGCTTCGGCGGATCCGGGCATTTCTATGATGGAGTCGAGGGGTATGTCGCGCAGCGCGGCGCGGTACTTTCTGTCCTTCTGTGAGCGGTACACCTTTCCCTTGAAGCGGCGGATCTGCCTGTCAACTATGTCGGTAACGGCGTCCACCGCGGCGAAGAGGTTGGCTCCGCTATCCTGTCCGCGCAGGGTGTATCCGCCGATTTTGAGTGTCATCTGGGCGTGAACCCGCTCCCCGGTGGAACGCGCGGAGCGGCGGGAGACCTCCAGCTTGGCGTCGTCCATGTTGGGCAGGTGTCGCCGGACGCGGTTGAACTTCTTCTGCACGTAGTCCTCGGCGTTGGGGTTTATGTCCAGGTTTCTAGCGTAAATTTTGATGTCCACTTCAGAAGCCTCCTTTCTGATGAAGTCCAGTTAACAAACCCGCGCACATTCCTGGCGCGGGATGGTATATCTTGAAATTCTAACACAATCTGGCGCGGCATCAGTTCATGTATCTCCTCGATGAGTGGTCGGTGATGCGGGTCGCAGGGCGTTGGGTGGACGCTATCATTTATTCTGGTTTATCTCTCCGCAGGTGGGGTTCCTGGTGACTTCAGGTGAGGTTCAGGTGAGCTTTTCGGGTCGGATTAGCTTTGGAGTTGTCCTAAATCACCTGGATTTAGCTTTGGGAGAAAATTCTCTCCGGCGATATGGAGTCATTGATAAATTCCTGTTTATGTATTGAGTACATAAGTTCTGTCGCTGGGATATTATAACACGGGGTGGAGCGGTTGTGCAGGGGCAAAAGGAGCGGGAGCGAGCTTCCAGGGCCCCGGGCATAGCGGCTTGGGAATCTGAGAGTGATCGGAAACGCCGCTTATGTTTGGGCGATTTGGTTCCAGGCTTCTTTGAGTTGGAACCAAAATTTGATATTCTAGGCATCAACAGGCGTAGGTTATCCTAACCGCCAATCCTGATATCGGGGGATACCAGCGTGCATCACTGCTGAATAGCAATTACAGGCAACGCGAGTTTGTATGATAAAATGACATCGCCAAAACTTATGCAGATTTTTCCGACAATTCTATATATCCAGGAGTTCTTGAATGCATTTCGTCAAGGGTATCTATGGCAAAACTCCACTCGATACTTCAGAGATACCACAGCATAGTCTGAATATCGAAAACAAGAAGCTATCCAATCCGTTGCCTTGGAAGGGACAGTTTTCTCCGCAATTAGTTGAGACGATTCTTGAAAAATACTCTGAACCTGACATGGTTGTGCTAGACCCATTTCTAGGGAGTGGCACTGTCCTTCTCGAAGCAGGTCGAGCCAAGCTTACCGCCTATGGAACAGAAATAAATCCAGCTGCGGTTATTTTGGCGAGAACATATCATTATATCAATATCCCGAGAGAAGATCGTAAGGTTATATTAGATAATCTTGAGCAAGCATTGAATGACATATTTCCAATCGTGTCGCCTATTGGTGAATTATCTCCGATTATTACTGACACTATGGTCAAGGAATCTTTGGTGAGGTTGGAAGAAAACATTCACGAACCTCGGGAAAAGATACTTATACATACGTTAATTGCGCTGATGGATTTTTATAAGTCGGATATATCAATGGGGAAAGTTTTCAGAGAATGGACGAGACTCTCAAAACTCGTTCTTAGTCTGCCGTTTTCAAGGTGTATAATCGAAGCCCGTCATTCAGACGCTCGGAATGTGCCGTTGATAGATTCATCAGTCAATCTTGTCATTACTTCTCCTCCTTACATAAATGTTCACAACTATCACCAGCAGTATCGCGCTTCAATGGAATCACTTCAATGGAATCTTCTGGATGTAGCAAAATCTGAAATTGGTTCGAATAGGAAATTCAGAAGCAATAGATTTCTCACTGTGATACAATTCTGTCTCGATATTGCTCAGTCCATAAAGGAATTACACAGGGTGTGTACAGATGATGCACGAATCATATTCGTTGTGGGCAGAGAATCCAGTGTTAGAGGAACAAAGATTTACAATGGTGAAATAGTCTCTGAAATTGCGTGCAGGGCTTTCGAATGTAACTTTATTCTCCGTCAGGAAAGAGTGTTCACCAACAGATTCGGACGAAAAATATACGAGGATATTCTGCATTTTTCGCCGGGAACTTCGATTCCAAATATTTCGTGCGAAGAAAAATCCAGAGAAATTGCCGAAGATACCTTGAAAAGAGCATATCAGTCGGTCCCCATATCTGTAAAAAAGGATATAGACGCAGCTCTGAACGGATTGAATAGAGTATCACCATCCCCTCTATTCAATCCGTGATATTATACCAATTCGGACTGATGTGACCATGAATCGAGTCTGGTCTGCAGGGGCTGTGCAAAGTCGGTATTATCACGATTTGGTCAGCAACGCCATCTGGATTCCCGCTTTCGCGGGAATGACCGAATTGAGTCTTGGAGCCTAAAGTCGCAACTTTGCACAGGCCCTGGTCTGGTCTGGGTGAGCAGTCGTATTCAAAAGCACCTCAGCTATCACATGGCATCATCAAACTGGAACGGTATTAGCAAAACCACTTATCCAATCGAACCAATACCATTCTTCCATAGCAGGCAATATAGAATGTTCGACCTTCCCACCCCGCACGGTGATAAACTAAGGGCACTCTCAAGAAATGAAAAGTTGCCAGAAACCGACGGGCCAAGATTGCAAGAAGCAATTCAACGATACGAGGAGTGGATAAGATTATTAGAGGGAGTAAGAGATTCAACGGATGAAGTGATTGTGGCTTTCATATCCCTCTTGAATCAGTACAAATTATATATTGACATACAGTTTATTTTTGACAGCGACGATAATTTTCTTTATCGCCAGAAAGGACAGCTTAAACTGGATAATACAATTTTAGAGGAATTTTTGCCTCTTCTTGTTACAGCCGCACTCGGCGATGAACTGAGAGGACTCGACCTATCATTTGGCCCTACAAAGAGTTTTTCAGGATTGAGCTTTGAAGAAGAGATCAGGTCAATTGCGCCGGGGGCGGGAATGAGGATAAGGACCAAGGACCAAGATTTCACAATAAGCAGGAAGATATTTATTCGCGCATCACATCAGTCAGACTTTACAGAAGGGCTGACAGGCGAAGCCAACATTGCCTATGTCGCTTCAGAAATCAAGACGAATCTGGACAAGACTATGTTTCAGGAAGCCACCGCGACGGCGCTGGATGTAAAGACTATCGTTCCCGGAGCGAAGTACTATCTCTTATGTGAGTGGTTAGATATGACTCCGATCAGCACTACATTTACAGCCATTGACGAAATTTTGATTTTGCGTCGTTCAAAACGATTGTCCTCAAATATAAGAGCGTCATTTTCTACGCCGGAAGGACGGCGTGGCAATAGGGAACTGTACATAAGCCATTTAAGAAACAATCCCTTTTCCACCGAGATATTCGAAAGATTCTTGGATCATATACACCAACTCTTAGTCAGTGAGGTCGAAGATGATGTGGTGCCTCGCGGTTATTTCTAGAGATATTCACCTCTATATCAAAGCAGGGATCCACTTTCGGGCTTCTCATTTTCGGTTGTTTTCAGGTAAGGGATAGACTGATTTGGATGGGGATTTGAATGGCTGGCAAGGGAATCGAGACTGTTCTGATTACGGGGGCTTCGTCGGGGATTGGGAGGGTGACGTGTCTTCACCTGGCGGAGAGGGGGTACACGGTGATTGGGACTAGCCGGTCGCTGGAGAGGCTGGCGGGGCTGTTCGATGACGCGGAGGAGCGCGGGCTGAGGGTGTGGGGCGTGGAGATGGACGTGAATTCGGATGAGTCGGTGGAGTCGGTCGTTCCGGGACTCATCGGACAGTTCGGGAGCGTCCACGCGCTGGTGAACAACGCGGGGTTCGGGGTGTGGGGGCCTGTGGAGAGCCTCTCGATAGAGGAACTGAAGATTCAGTTCGAGGCGAATTTCTTCGGGGCTGCGAGGATGATCCAGGCGGTTCTTCCGGGGATGCTGTCGCGGGGTTCGGGCAGGATCGTGAACATAAGCTCGGTACTGGGCAGGATCGGAACACCTTTCAACGGTGCGTATGTGTCGAGCAAGTACGCGCTGGAGGGGTTGAGCGAGTCCCTCAGGACGGAGGTCGCGCCGTTCGGAGTGAAGGTCTGCCTGATAGAGCCGGGCTTGTTCGCTACGGACTTTCAGAAGAACCAGGTGAATGCGGCGAGGTCCGGCGATCCCTCTCTCGCATACGCGCCCTACGTGCGGCGATACAGGCAGCGTCACGGGCAGTATGACCGACTGGCTTCGGACCCGATAAAGGTGGCGAGGGTGATAGAGAGGGCTATCAGCGCGCGTCATCCGTCTTTCAGGTATCCGGTGAGCGCGGAGGCGTGGGCTGTGGCGGTCGGGACGCGGATTCTGCCGGAGCGTCTGCTTCATACTCTGCTGTCGCGGGCGACGATGCGGTAAGGATTTTTGTCAGAATCAGGATATGCGAGATGAGAGAGTTTCTGAGGATATATCTATCGAACGCCTTATCCATGTACGCATTCGTTCTGTCCATCGCTCGGGATGGCCGAGTTGTTGCTGGAACATGGCGCTGACGCCGCGGCGAGAGACGCTCATGGACAATCAGTCCTGTTCATTTACTTTGGGACGTTAACCGAGGGCGAGTCCTACAACGCCGACCCGAAACTGGTCAGGCAGTTGCTGGAATCGGGCGCGGAAGTAACGATGAGTCAAATACGCCTCTTCACTTGACAGCGAGAGCGAGCGAACCCTGGTTTGACATTCCAGCGGTGGATATTGCGCGGACGCTGCCGGACCATGGGGCGGGCGGACATCGCGGCGACCAACAATATCGGCGAGACGGCTTGCGACGTAGTCCCTGAGGATGATGCGGAGACACGCGCGTTGCTTTGCCAGTGAGTCGCGGGAAACGTCCCTGACCGGCCCGGAATTGGCCGACCCCCGACTTTTGGAGCTTCCTGGAGGGACGGCGCTGGCTGACTGCCCGGATCTGTGGCGGTTGAAGACTGACAGAATGGGTGGGATGGTTGTACACTGATATGGCCAAGGCGGCTGGGCGGTCGCTGTCCCAGTCTATGCTGGGGTAGAGGAAAGTCCGAGCTTCACCGGACAGGATGCCCGCTAACGGCGGGGCGGGGCGACCCGACGGAAAGCGCCGCAGAGATATACCGCTCGCCTCGCGCGAGTAAGGGTGAAAAGGTGAGGTAAGAGCGTCACCGCTCCGCTGGTAACAGCGGGGGTCCAGGCAAGCCCCATCCGAAGCAAGGCCGAATATGGGGAGTTACGGGTGTCCGGCCCATCCCCGGGTTGGCCGCTCGAGCCTGTCGGCAACGGCAGGCCCAGATAGATGACCGTCATCCGCTGTCGCGGATACAGAACTCGGCTTACAGGCTGCCTTGGCGTTATCATTAGTTGTCAGTTCTTAATTTTCCAGTTTCTCTGCGCGTGAATCTTTCCGGGCGCATAAGCTCCTCTTGACGCAACTATTTTGATTCCCTATCTTTAGTAATAGAACGTACATACTATTGCATTAGATTAGGGAGAGATTCGGGTGATGACGCAGATTGTGGGACGGAACGGTGTCGGCGGTGGGATTGCGGGATGGATGTCGAGGCATTTTGGGCGCGGAAAGCGGAGGACTGATGCCGCTCCCCTGCCCGCGCGGTATTCGGACCCGATGGTGGGACCGCTCGGAGTCTTGGATCACAGGACTTCGGGCGGGTACGCGGACTATTTCTTTACGTCGGCGCCGGTGTACGCGGCTGTCAAGCTGAGGGCGGACGCGGTGTCGAGGCCGGGGCTGAAGGTGTACCGGGTCAGCATGGTGAACGGTCAGCGGCGCAGGGAGTGGGTAGGGTACGACCATCCGGCGCAGGAGTTGCTGGACAGGGTGAATCCGCACTGGACGGGCGGCGACCTCTGGCGGGCGACGGAGACGTATCTGAATCTGTGGGGCGAGTCGTACTGGGCGGTGGAGAGGGATGAGGCCGGTGTCCCCTTCGAGCTGTGGCCGCTGCGACCGGACAGGGTGAGGATCGTGCCGGACGAGCGGGAGTACATACGCGGGTATGTCTATACGGGACCGTCTGGGAACTCAGTTCCGCTGGCGACGGACGAGGTGGTGCGTCTGCGGTATTTCAATCCGATGGACGAGTACGCGGGACTGTCGCCCATCAGGCCGGCGCGGCTGTCGGTTGATATGGGAAGGGACGCTCTCAAAGGGAACAGGTCAGGGATGGAGAACGACGCTACTCCCGGCGTTTTGTTCGAGACTGATATGCAGTTCTCGGAGGCTGAAATTGACGCGTTCTACAAGAACTGGGCGCTGAAGCACGAGGGGCCGAAGAACAAGCTGCGCCCGGGGGTGCTTTCGCCGGGAATGAAGGCGTCGCAGGTGGGGTTTTCTCCGAAGGACATGGAGTATCTGAACACGCTGCGCTGGACGGTGGAGGATGTGGCGCGGGCGTTCAATGTTCCGAAGCCGCTATTGCACGACCTGGAGAGGGCGACTTACGCGAATATCGAGACGACGCGGCGGATGTTCTGGGAGACGTGCATCGTGCCGGAGTTGAAGTTCTTCGAGGAGGCGCTGCGGGAGTATCTGCTGCCGATGTTCGGGGACCCGTCGCTGGTGGCTGAGTTCGACACGTCGAATATCGAGGCCCTGCGGGAGTCGGAGACGGAGCGGGCGAGGCGAATCAAGATGTACGTGTCGGCTGGGGTGATGACGGTGGAGGAGGCGCGGGCGGAGGTTGGGTTGGGGTGAGGACCACACTTGCGTGAAGTCACTCAGATAGCAGAAGGTGAGTCGTCGAGGGATTCGAGTCTATCAAGCCAGCCGCTGAAGTGTTCGCATTTGGCGCGTAGGGTGGGTAGTCCAATTCTCTCGGCGACTATGGGACCGGCTGACACCTTCATTCCATCATATTCAGGAATCTCAGCGATGATTCGCTTCGAAGGCGCGGTATCAGGGCCATCGTCAATCAGTTCCGGCGAAGTGAACTCGCATACTATTTTCACAAGATTCTCGATTTCTAGCTCGCGGTCATAAAACTGAGAGTCCAGTTTTTGAGGGTCAGCCAGCAGGAGCGTCTCGAATTCGTGAAGCTGGATATATGGGATGAATCTCCGGTCGTCCAGGTCTTCACGCAGGGCGTCTTCAACGACACTGACGCGCCCGTAGGAGTCTGACGTATTAAGGGAATCCTGGTATCCGGGGAAGTCGCTGGGCAGCGCGTACAGGTCGAACATAGTCGTGAAGCGAGCGTCGGGGTTCTGGTCTTCCAGCATCCAGCGCGCGATGTCGTTTCTAGCGCGTTGGTATGTGGTCATGCCTCCACGATGTTCGACGCGGCGCTTACGACTAGTCAGAACGCACCGGGCGCTTGCCCAGACAGATCTGTGAGCGAGGTGTGGTTTTAGAAGCCTATTGACGAAAGTCTCTTCGGTCTGACCTTCGACAGTGAAGTTTAACCTTGTGGACATTAGGGGCGACCGCCGATGACGTTCTTTTCCCACAATTCGGAAATAGAGTAATCCGCGAGCCATGCATCAAGGGCTTTGGATTCCAGTCGTCTGAAGGTGGAACTGCGTCCGTCGCGTTCGACGACAACGATGTTCTCTGGTTCAAAGCAGTCTATGAGGGGCATGGACTGGGTGGCGACGATGACTTGCGTTCGAGCAGCTACGGCGCTAATCAGGCCTCCGACGATGTTAATGGCGTAAGGGTGCAGCCCAAGCTCCGGTTCGTCGAGTATCAGGACATCGGGCAAATCCTGTTCCGGCTGAAGCAGCAAGGTAACGAGAGCTATGACTCTCAACATACCGTCGGAGGCTTGGGACACGCTGAATATCTGATCACTGTTCCGTTCGCGCCATTGCAGAAAAAGGCTGCCGTAGTCAGGCGCCAGTTCAAAATCGGAGAAGAATGGCAGAATCAGGCGAATTGTGTCCACGATTCGCTGATAACATCTGCCGTCGGTCTCTCTCAGGCGAAATAGAACAGACGCGATGTTGGCGGCGTCTTCTTTCAGGTATCGGCCATCATTCATATGCCACTTTCCGCGAATGCGGGCGGTTTCAGATGTGTTGTGGAATTGATACACACTGATTCTGCGCATGATGTCCAGAATGACACGGGCGGTGGTATCGCCGACAGCCCTTTCGATGATTTGTGGATAGCGATGCCCCGCGCCCGTTCCAGTCCAGTCAGCGAGCCTGCCAAAACTCAGGTCGGAGAATCTGTAATTCTCTTCGGCGAAAATCAGCGTGTCTCCCGCAGCGTGAAACAGGCGGAAGGCATACTGGTTTTGACCTCTATCTGTCAAAAGGGTTAATTCGGCCTCTATCTGAGGCGTCACACTCGGACCGTCGCGCAAGAGGGCGCTGGCTCCCCCTTGCTGGCTTATGTAGAACGGGAGATTGTCCGGGTCGGCCAGGGACCAACTCATCATGCGAAAGAAAGAGATAAAGTTGGACTTTCCGACACCGTTGGGACCGATGAGCGCTGTCAGGGGACCGGGCTCGAAATTCTCCAGCGATTTGACTGTCTTGAAGCCCTTGAGGGTTATCTTATCAAGTCTATTTCTCATATCGGCTTACCTTCCCGGCCAAACATCTCCATAGTCAAGAAGTTCCATTGTAGCAAGCCAAGTCCAGACATCGTATTTCAGAGGGCCGTTGAGGTTTCTGCTAGAATCTGGGACAGTCGGGGCAGCCTGTCGTGGCATTCCCGCACCTTGGATAAATTCGGTTTAGACCGCGGTGAAAGGAACTTGGATATGAAGATAACGAATGTGAAGGTGGAGATGTTCAACTGGAGGTCGGAGCCGTGGAAGACAGGGGTCGGGACGACGTTCGGGGAGACGCGGCAGCTTGGGATCGTTACGGTGGAGACGGATGAGGGGGTGAAGGGGAACGCGTTCCTGGGGTCGTCGCGGATGGGGGCGAATCATTTCGCGCCAGGGCTCATCGAGTTCATCAAGCCTATTGTCATGGGCCGGAATCCGCAGGACATCGGGGCTATCTGGTGGGATATGTGGAAGATGAACAGGTCGGTCTCGACGTATGTAATCGGGGCGATTGACATTTGCCTGTGGGACATCAACGGGAAGATCGCGGGTCAGCCGATTCACAGGCTGCTGGGAACGTGCAAGGACTCTATGCCGGTGTATTCGAGCACGGCGTATCACGAGACGAAGGAGGAGTACGCGGAGGAGGCCATTCGGTTCAAGGAGATGGGCTGGCAGGCGCACAAGATTCATCCGCACGGGAATCCGAAGTACGACATCGAGATATGCCGGGCGGTGCGCGAGGCGGTCGGCGACGACATGAAGCTGATGCTGGACTCGATGTGGGCGTACCAGTATGAGGACGCGATGCGGGTCGGCAGGGCCATCGAGGAGCTGAATTACTACTGGTACGAGGACCCGCTGGTGGAGGAGGACATCTACAACTACGTGAAGCTGCACCAGAAGCTGGACATCCCGATCATGTCCACGGAGTATGCTCCGGGTCGGTACTATGGGATGACCTCGTGGATCACGCAGTACGCGACGGACATTCTGCGCGGGGACGTGGCAGTTACGGGCGGCATAACTCCAATGGTGCGGCTGTGCCACCTGGCGGAGGGTTTCAACATGAAGTGCGAGATTCATCATGGGGGCAATTCTCTGAACAACGTGGCGAATCTGCATATCATGATGGCGGTTCCGAACTGCGAGTTCTTCGAGTTCTTCCCCTGCACCGGGGACAATATGTACGGGCTGGTGAACGACATTGATATGACGGGCGGCATGGTCCACGCTCCGACGGAGCCGGGTCTGGGTTACGAGATAGACTGGGAACTCGTGAAGCGTGAGTACACGGGGACGGCGGAGTGAATATCAATTAAGAATGGGGTGTCCGGCGTGGACACTCCTTAGGAATCGTGGGTTGGCGGAGAAGCTGGAGGTTCGCGATGCGAATAGACATAGAGGAGGCGGGGAAGCGGTTGTCCAAGCTGGGCAGCTACGCACAGATAGGTGAAAAGGTGGTGATAACGAAGGACGGGGAGCCGTACCTGGAGCTTGTTCCGTGTGCCGAGTACCAGGAGAAGCGCAAGAAGAGACCGCGCAAGTTGGGCGGATGGGAGGGGAAGGTGTGGATGGCGCCGGACTTCGATGAGCCGCTGTTCGAGATACCTCTTCCGCGCGATTATCCCGACAGACCCAAACGCGAGGACGGGGAGGAGGCGTGACGTTGCGTCTGCTGCTGGATACCAATGCGCTGATATGGACGCTCCGGAATGATCCGACGTTGAACTCCTAGGCGCGGGAATCTATACACGACCAATCGAATGAGGTGTTCGTGAACGTGGCGAGCGTTTGGGAGATATCTATCAAACGTTCAACGGGCAAGCTCGACGCTCCTGACGATCTGGTATCCCAGATAGAAGGGACACGCTTTGTCCAACTTCCGATTACTTTCGAGCACGCGGACCGGGCTGGAAGGCTGCCTCTACACCACAGGGACCCTTTCGACAGGATGCTGGTGGCTCAGGCGCAGGTTGAGGACCTTGTGATGGTGACGCGGGACCGCGATATAGCGCGCTATGAGGTGGAGACTTTGAGGGCTTGATGTTGGTTGACGTGAACGTTCTCTCACGCTGTCTGCGGACGGTCTGTGTTTGGCTGCGGCTGGAAGGGGATAACTGGAAATGGCTGGCACTGATTGCGGGCGTGGCGCTGGCCGTGAGGGTGGCGTGGGTTCTCGCGACGGTTCCAATGCCGAACTGGGACGCCGCGGATTATGACGGGCTGGCGTGGCGGCTGGCGACTGGGGAAGGGTATGTGGCACCCGATGGAACTCCCACCGCTTTTCGACCCGTCGGGTATCCCGCTTTCTTAGCAACGATTTACGCGGTCTTCGGCCATTCGTGGATAGCCGGATATATCGCGAACGCTATTCTCAGTACAGCCGCCGTGATACTGACGTATAGCCTGGCGCGCGAGTTTCTTTGCAGCCGGCTGTCTCTTGCCGCGGCCGGGATAATGGCTGTGTTTCCAAGTCACTTTTCTTATACGGCGTTTATGGGGACAGAATCTCTTCACACTGTATTCGTGATGGCGGCTCTGATAGGGACTATCCGCTTGGCGCGCCGTCCGAACTGGAGGAACGCTGTTCTACTTGGACTGATTATAGGTCTTGGCGTCTATGTACGCTCGATACTGCTACTATTTCCGATTGTAGCAATGTTGCTTATATGGATGCGGGGGGGGGGGTAGATATAGAACTTCGGTCGGACTGACCTGCGTAGCGACGATAGCAATGCTGTTGACTATATTGCCGTGGACGGTTCGGAATCATGTTTTCATGGGCGAGCCTGTTCTGACCTCAACGAACGGGAGTCTGATCTTCTACATAGGCAACGGACCAGGGACGACAGGGATTCACAGAAGCATACCTGATGGCACATTCTCGGATTCTTCGGAGATTACCATGTACCGAGAGGCGTACAGGCTGGCTCTCGAATATATGGTGGAGCATCCCGTTGAGTGGTTCAAGGTTCTGCCGAGGAAATTCTTTCATCTATGGGCAAGCGACTGGTCAGGGGTCGCTTACACTACGTTGAGCAGAGGCTATCCCGCGGACCTGGTTACGCTCCCGATGCTGGTCGCCCAGGCGTTTTGGGTCGTTGTCGCGCTCGTCGCAATGGCGGCGGCGTTTACGAGACCGGTTCGAGGCTACTGGCTGAGCTTCCCTGCAGCGCTAATGCCCCTGACGCTATTGTACTGGACGGCGTTCCACATGGTGTTTCAGGGAGAAGGGAGATACCATATGCAAGTTATACCCGTGATTGTGATAGTGGCGGTTCATCTGCTGGCGCGAGATAGGGATTGGAGAGCATGGTTGCCGCCAGGTTCACGGAGAAGACGAGACCCGCGACACCTCCGTACCCACACAATTTCCCTGTGACGGACGCAATTTTGGAAATTGCTCTTGACAAGCGTACAATTGTTCGCAATGATATAGGGCATAGATTGTTGCCTGATGTGAAATCGGGCGGCAGCGGCGGCAGGGTCGCCGCGACAATCGAATAGAGACGGAGTAACCGTCCCACACAGGTCTGTAAACGGCCCTCTTTGGCGAGTGAATCGCCCCGGAGGGCCGTTTTGCGTTTGTAGGGATTGTCAGAATCAGGATTTACAGGATGGGAGGATGGTCAGGATGTGGATTGCCGAGCGGCGAGCCCTTCGGGGTTTCCGCGTTAGTGGGGATGAGTGGAAAGAGAGGTGGACTCGTGACGCATGACGGAATACATGGCGAAGAAAGGTGCGTGGCAGCCGCGCGGTCCGGGGGCGACGACGGGCATGCCGGGGCGGCGTTCAGGTCGGCGGCGGCCATCGGGGAAAGCAGGCCGGTTGACGGGGACGTGTACTCGGTGACGATTTTCGCCAACGAGCTTTCCAGAGACGGAATGAGTGTGGACCTGGACGGGATGGACTTCTCCAACTACGAGAAGAACCCGGTGGTGCTGTATGCCCACGACCACATGGGCAGGACGGATTCGGGAGGTCTGCCGATAGGCCGGACTCTGAGGCTTGCGCAGACGCGGGACGGACACATCAGGGCGGACTTCGAGTTTCTGGCGGGCGACGCGTTCGCTGAACGGGTGCGGAACGCCTGGGAGCAGGGGTTCCTGCGCGGGGCTTCCATCGGCTGGCGCCCGGTGGAGACGCGGCCATCCGGTCGCGGAGTGAGAGCGGTGAGGTCTGAGTTGCTGGAGTGGTCAATCGTGGCGGTTCCGGCGGACCCGGACGCGCTGCGGGACGTGTATCTGCGGGTGGTGAGGGCGATGCTGAATCCGCCTGCGGACGGGACGGATGTCGGCGAGTCGGTGATATTCGACCACAGGGTTGAGACAAGTGAGTCGCCGCAGGAGGAGAGCGAATTTGATTTGAACGAGACCCGAAGGCTGCTGACGGATTTCAGGGAGCGGATGACTGTCTGAACCGAGATTTACGGGATTAGTGGGATGTACAGGATGGCCCATAATCAGGGGATAGCGGTAGGCAGTGGGAACGGAGGTGAGTGATAAGAATAACGATGACGGAATTCGAGACGGAGGTTTAAGGGGCGCCCACGTGAGACGGGCGCCCACAAGGGACGCCCCTACGGGTTTGGCGTATGGGCAATAGAGAGAAGAAGGGAGAAATAGGATTGACGAACGCAATTGAAGAGATACGGGCTATCAACCGGAGCATCGGGGAGATCGGCAGCTTCGTGAAGGAGCGCACCGACGAGTTGGGCGGCGACGTTACGCTGCTGAAGGAGGAGAACGAGCGGCTGAAGCTGGATGTGGGGAGGATGCAGGAGCGGATGCGGGAGCGCCGGCGCGTGGAGATCGCACGCGTGGACGGCGCGGAGCGCGGCATCAGGGTGAGAGAGGGCAGGTTCGCGGGCTACACTCCTCTGGACGTGGGAATAATGCGGGTGGTGGCTCAGAATCACCGCGACGATCCGGACGCGCCGCACGCGCGGGTCTGGGCGGAACAGCTCAGGGAAGCCACACGCTCGCTGATAAGCGGCATCGGCGCGGACGACGTTGACCGCCACTTCCAGAGTATGGAGAGGCGTCTGCGAAAAGCGTATGTACAGGAGTCGCTTCCGGGGACGCTGGCGCGGGACCCTGAGCTCCAGTACAGGCAGGTGATCCAGCCGATGCTGACGCACCTGCGCGACCTGGCGATAAGGGCGGCGCTGGACTCCACGACGGAGGGTTCGGGCGACGAGCTCGTCCCGACACTGGAGCGGGCCGAACTGTGGATGGACGTGAATCTCCGGACGCTGGTCGCGGGTCTGATTCCGACTTTCCCCATGCCGAGCCAGCCGTTCGACATACCGACCCAGCTTGGTGACGTGAACTTCTTCCCAGGCGCGGAGAACGTGGCGGTCAATTCGTCCGCGTCGGGTACGGGGAAGGTCTCGCTTTCGTCGCACGAACTCGTGGCGCAGGTGCCGTTCAGCTTCTCGCTCGAGGAGGACAACGTGCTGGCCTCGCTGCTGGGAGAGATCCGGTCGAGCCTGGTGCGGAACACAGCGGAGGTCCTGGACGACATCATCCTGAACGCGGACACGAGTCAGACCAACAACCTCAACGCGGACGGCGCGAGCATCAGGAAAGACACCGCCGGAAAGGCGCACTGGCTGCTGGGCTATAACGGCCTCATACACCTGCCGCTCGTGGAGAACACGGCAATGGCTAACAACCATAACGCGGAGGCGTCGGCGGATATGTTCAATGAGATCCGGGCGAAGATGGGCCGCTACGGAGTGCGCCCGTCGGAGCTGGCGTGGGTGATGGACGTCAACACGTTTATTCGCGCGCAGTCGGTCGAGGCGTTCAGGACGATGGACAAGCTGGGGCCGAACGCGACCCTGCTGAGCGGAATGCTGGGCGCGGTGGAGGGCATACCCGTCATTGTGTCGGAGCATATGCGGCTGGCGGACGCTGACGGCAAGGTGACCGACGCGGGCAACACGACGGACACCGGACGCCTGCTGCTGTTGAATCGCATGCAGTGGGCGCAGGGCTTCAGGCGTCAGCTCAGGGTGGACGTGGACCGCGATACGCAGAAGCGGCAGACGGTAGTAACCGTCAGCTTCAGGCACGCGCTCGCCGAACGGAGCGGAAATCGCTCCAAGGCGAGGCACACGGCCCTCCAGTACAACATCAAGGGGGTGGCGTAGGGAGTTTTTAGTGGTTAGTGGTTAGTGGTTAGTTTCCGGCGCTGGAAACTGGCAGAGTCGAATCCGGAATCGGGGCAGGGTAATTCCCTGCCCCTACTTAATTGAGGAGAAATATATGAACGCATACACGACACTCGATCTTCTGAAGAGCGCGGCGGTTCTGGATATTGCGGGATCTGAGGACGACGGACGCCTGCTGATGCTGCTGGAGAGCGTCTCGCGCCAGGTGGACTTCTACTGCAACAGGCACTTCTTCACACTCCGCGCGGCAATGGTGTTCGACGGTGACGGCTCGACGGCGCTGCGTATCCCGGACCTCGTATCGGTGGACGCGGACGGCCTGATCACGGACGAAGACAGCGACCGGGTATTCGAGAGCGTCTGGGACGAATCGGACTACCTTCTGCATCCGGCGAACGCGGACCCGCTGGGCGGGCATGACCTGTCATCGCCGTACACCGGGATTCTGGTGGATACCGAGGCGGGCTCGAGGAGCGGGTTCACGGCGGGAATGCGCAGGGCGCGCATCTCAGGCGAGTGGGGGTACTGGCGGCGGATAAGGCGGGCGTCCGAGAGTGTGGCCGGGGCTTTCGACGCCGATTCCACCGAGATAGAGGTCAGCGGAGGGGAGGACATCGGAGTGGGGAACACTCTGCTGGTCGGATCCGAGCAGATTTACGTCCATAGCCGAACCGGGGACAGGCTGGGGGTAATGCGCGGAGTGAACGGGAGTGAGGCGTCGGCTCAGGCAGCGGGCGCGGAATTCGGCATTTACCAGTATCCGGGGCCCGTAAGCGAGGCGGTGATTATTCAGGCGTCGCGGCTGTGGAAGCGCAAGGATTCCGCATTCGCGGATGCGTCCGGTTTCGCGGGCGGCTTCGACCCGGACGCGGTCGAACTGCTCGCGCCCTATCGCAAGCTCATAGCCCGGTAGTCGAAACAGGAGTCTGAGAGAGAATGACAAACGAGATATTCAGCATAAAGAGAGGCATCAAGGCACGGCTGGAGAGTATTCCGGGACTGAGGGCGATCACCTTCGAGCCGGAGGACTGGCGCGACTTTCCCGTCGCGGTTATCAAGCTGGACCGCAGGAGCGGATCGCGTGTCGGAACGAGTGGGGCGCGGTTCGCGATGGAGTTCGCGGTTACGGTCATGACGGGCGGGGCGAAGAGGCGCGAGGCATACGACACACTTGACTCCTACATCGCATCGGTCGGCGAAAGGAGCATAGAGGCGGCCATCGAAGGCGACCGGACGCTTGGAGGCGCTGTGGACTGGGCGCATCCGGTGGGCGTGGGGAACATCCGCATTGTGAGGATGGGCGGCGGGCGGTACGCGGGCGCGGACTTCAGGATTCGGGTCGAGAAGCGGACGGGTGTGGAGGCTGCCCTGGAACTGGATGACGGCTCCGAGGTCATTGACCTGATGAGTGAGCCTTACTTTGCCGGTGGCGATGCGAGATTCACGCCCCTGGAACGGGTTCCGAAGGATTCGGAGGCGGGCCAGCCGGGCATAAGCGGCGTATATGCTCCACGAACGGCGCAGATCGAGTTGGCAATGAGAGAGTCGTCCGCCGGGCAGATTCGGGACGGGTTGAACAGGCTCGATTCGATGTGCGCCCGCGCAGAGAATCTGAGCGGGTCGGAGGTGAAGCTCAGGCGTGGATATGGCGACACGAACATCGAGTACAGGTTGTTGTGGGGTCGAGTGGAACTCGCGTCCGGCGGGGACGACCCCGGGCTTGGGGTGAAGCTCAGTCTGAGTGTGGAGGCGTTGGGCAGGTTGCCCGTCGTAGAGTCCTCGGACACGCTCTGGAACGAGCGGGAGGGGGCGAATCGCAACTACGCTGACATTTCCCGCATCCCGGGCGCTCCTGGCGCGCTGGCGCAGATCAGGATTCTTGACCCCACCGGTACGTGGTCCGGATCCGGGAAGATGTGGATAGGCAAGAGGTCAGGAGAGGGACGCGCGGACAACCTGTTCTTTCAGGGAGAGCGCGGCTCGATAGCGCGGGGAAGCGCGCCATTCGAGGATGGCGGCGCAGTATGGTCGGGGAACGCGCAGTCGCTGTCGGAGGCGAGCGGCGGTGAGTACGCGCGCATGGCTTGGACCAAGGCGGGCCTCTACACCACCCGCCCGGAATTCACGCTGTGCGGCTCTGCGCGTATCACGGTTGCCGCTTCCAACATCCCGCGCGGGCGGTTCAGGGTTCTCGCCAGGGTTCGGACAGACACGGACAACGCCGAGTTGCAGGTTGGACACATGGGATTCGCGCTGGGCTGGTCTTTCGGAACGAGATCCGAGACACCGGACGCGGGCGCCGCCGTTTTTCCGCAGACGGCATCGGAGTTCAGGACGCTCGATCTGGGCGAACTGACACTGCCGCCTTTGCCTGTGCCGGAGGGCTACTCGACGCCTGAGTTCAACCTGGATGTTCATGGAACCTTCAGCGGCGCAGGCGCAGAGAATGCTCTCGGCGCTCACCACTTCAGGTGGTCGGTTGACTATGTGGCGCTTCTGCCAATTGACGAAGGGGATGTGGTGGTGAATGGAGTCAGCCCACCGGAGCGAGTATTGCTCGACACACTGAGCCAGACGGGGGCGGGAGTGTACCTGCTGGATGAGACGGACGTAATACTCGGTCCCGCTGACTTCGAGGGGGTTCCGTTCACAGTAGGGCCGGAGGACACCCGCATATACGTCGCGCGGGACGATGCCGCGGACCCGTCC
This sequence comes from Dehalococcoidia bacterium, assembly GCA_965261525.1. Lineage (GTDB taxonomy): Bacteria > Chloroflexota > Dehalococcoidia > Lucifugimonadales > UBA1123 > VXRN01. The sequence continues at coordinate 3,728,935 of OZ253472.1, read as the reverse complement.
GGCGTGACATTCGAGATCAGCGCATCGCTTACGCCTCTCGCGGCCGGTGTATAGAGCAGGCGGCAACACTGAAAGGATAATGCAATGAGACAACTACCAAGCAGATTCGAACAGAGGAGGCACATGGAAATGGAGAACCGTCTGGCCATGCTCGAGAATGACACGGACATTCTGGAGGGCAAGCTCGACCGGATAATCAGGATTCTGCAGGGCATTCTGCTGACCGGCATAGGCGCGGTCCTGACGACAGTGATAGGGGTTCTGGTACAAGTGGTCATCAAGGGGGTATAATCGAAATGCGGCGGGAGGATGGGATTTCCACTACCTATTCTCCTTCCGCACCTGCCAGAACAAATGTATCAATGTATTTTTGGTCGAAAACAAGGTATTATGTAAGCCATACTATATATGAGGCTGGTAATAATGCCGCAACCCAAAACTATTGGTGGCCGAAAGCTGGAAATCGGACTCAGAGTCAAAGAGGCTAGGCAGGCCATATCCATGAGCCAGGAAGAATTCTCCAAGCTCATGGGGAAGTCAGGCCGGCACTGGGCATGGAAAGTGGAGGCAGGCCAGATCGGACTGTCAGCCGAGCAGATCCCCAACGCGGCAGAGATACTCGGGCGTTCCGTCCAGTGGCTTATAGAGGGTCGTGAAGAAGTCTTCGAGGTCGAAGACCCGGATCTTCGCCTCTTCTTCCGCCAGTACGAGTGGGGCGACTTCACTAACGAGGAGCAGGAAGTCGTGCGCCAGGGCATCAAGATGGCCCAGGCTTACCGAGCCGCCCGCAAGCAAGTGGAAGTCTAAGTCTCCACACAGGTATCTCTCCCCTTCCCTAATACGCCGTTCTCCGGCGCGAGAGTCATAAACGGTTCGAGTTCCCCCGCGCGGAGCTTCTATTCATGTTGGAGCGAAAACCTTGAAGATAACGGATGTTCGCCCGGCGACGAGTCCGAACAGGAGATGGGCGGGTACGCCGCAAAGGGGTTCAGCGCGGTCAAGATGCGCGTGGTCGGACGGGACGGCTTTTCGGTCGAGAACACCATACGCAGGGTGAGCGCCGCGAGGCGAGGAATCGGGGACGACGTTTTCGACAGGTTCGAGTATGTTCCCGGGCCGGAGTACGTGTTCTGAGCTACCCGCGATTCCGGCGGGGTATCAGACGACTCCACATCTTCACGACTCTCTGCGCGAAATACTCGCGCTTGCCGAATATGGAGCCGACAAGCACCAGCATGGCGGAGTAGAACGGCGGGATCACGGCCAGGTACATAATCCGGTATGACCAGGGGCCGGACCACAGGCTGCCCTCCATGTCGAGAAGCACGTTGAACAGCAGCCTGCTGAACGCGAGCGCGCTGAATCCCGTGATGCCGAACACGATCATCACGATCAGCCAGTGGCGCAGGTCGCGACGGACGCTTTCGACTATCTGGAGTGATGGCATGGGTTGAGTGGACCGATCCTCGGAGCTTCTTCCCCTGGAATAATTCACCGGCCGCTAACCTGCCATCCGGCGTATCCCGCTGTCTGGCCCTTTGTGGAAGTATCGTTGCGCGCCTCCAGATCGGCAGCCGATACGTCAGCGTAGCAGGTCACCGCCGAGTCGGAGAAGTGTATGCTTCACACCGAACAGGGCTTCGAGTTTCGCGGATTCCCTGATGCGGCGATGGGTGGGAAATCCAAGGCGCCGACAGACGACGGGAAGTTCGGACTGTTATTGTTATGTCAACTAATCAGTGTTCGCGTAGTCAGGACCCAAAATCCCAGCCGGAGCGGAATCACGGCACTCGAGGCAGATAAGTGCTGGCCCAAGCAACGCGGAATCTCGCCGAAGCCACCCGTAAATCTCGTTCCAGGGCCGAATTCGGGGAATACGGCTCCACATGACACCCGTAGAAAATAATACCATTTCATCCTGACTGCGCCGTGAACGCCGGTTACAAGTTGTGTATTGTCATTCATGGCCTAGCCAAACTGAAATGGTATAAGAACATCCAAGGAAGACTAGCATAATTCGCTCTAGCTGGACTAATTTGTGATAAGCTCTGTTCCACACCCTGTTCGTATCGGTAACGTGGAGGATCAAAGAAAAATGAATTCGGTCGTCCCGGATATTCTCAGTATAAACGTGGTCTTCGCTGGTGTCGAATTGATGAATAAGCCAGAATCAGGAGACAACCTAGCCCGTGCAGCAAGTTCTGACATCTTGACAGAGCTTGTTGGAATGCCGCCTTCCTCTGCAAGCAGTACACTCCCATCCCCTCGTAGGTACATTCTTCAGCGCGATAGAATTTCTGTGGACGTCGATATTGCCAGAACATCAATTCAGAGAGAGTTCCCATCGCCTCCGCCATCCGACGATTTTGCCCGATTAGCGTATGTCACCACAGTAGTTCTGGATAACACCGACTTTGAAGAACAACAATTGTCGGCGTATGGCTATAATATGGTCATAGTGTTTGATCCTGGCTGGCAGGAACCCACGATACAATATCTTGGCGAGCATCTTTTTTCCACTGATGTCTTCACTATGGATGACTGGACGAACACGGGGGGATACGGGAGCCTGGTATTCACCGATGACGATGAGCGCAAGTGGACATTCTTGCTGGAACCACGTCCACGAGACGATGTTGCGAGCAAGAAGCTATATATGACGGTCAACCAGCATATAGCCGATACGAGACTACCTATGCAAGAATCCATAAATTCTGCACTCAATGAGTCTCTACGACGGTCTACATACTTGGTGGAGCAATTACTACGTGTAGGTACTTAGATGGTAACAGCCCTTTCGTTTGACAACGATATAGATGCTCTGGAGTCAGCAGATACTCGTAGATCGGCATCCGTCGTTGAACGCAATGTACATATCGCTAATACAGGTGAGCCTAGTAAGGCTATGCTAATAGCTCGTGAGAAGAATCGGGAAGCAATTCGTCGAATTGCGAAATCTCAACGACCAGCCATACTTCACCTCGAAGGGGCTTTGATCCAGGGCAATACGCGGATTCGTATGTTGCCTCGTGAATCTTCGAATGAAGACACGAGATCACCGTACGTAATTGACAGATTCAATTTAGAGCACAGTCAGCCATCAATTCATACTGCGGAATCAGAGCGTATCCAACTGATACTGGATGAACCAGTCAACGACCTTACCGGCCTGAGGACCAATGCGAACCTTATAGATAGTTCAGAAGAGTTGGATAAGTGGAAGACTATCCCAATAGATTTAGAGCAGAATAATCCCGTCGGTGGTTCTACCGGCCTGCAAGTTTACACTCAACTCGCCGCCAGCTTAGGTGGGGATGACGATGGACCTACCTTGATCTTTGGTGCGTCAAACACTATGACACCGTATTACTTGGGCAGTGGTAAGTATATTGTTTCGGGTGAGATGGCAGATAGAATCATACCCGCGTGGTCTGAACCTGTTGAAAAGGGAGTGCGGGAATACTACGGATGGGTCATCTACCACACGGGCTTTACTTCATCTCCTACTGAACAGGTACAAGTTGTTAATCACCAAGCTTATGAGGATCGCATCGAGGAATTGCGCAGCTACGCAGAGCACGATGAAGAAATCGAAGCGGTCAACGAATCTTCCATAAATGACTTCTGGTCATTTATGGAGATTACGGGTTTCTTGCGCCGTGCCGGATTGATGATGCTGGACAATGGGAACCTGAGAGCTATATGGCGGGAAAATGGCGGGCACAACGTGGGATTGCAGTTTCAGGGTGAACAGTCAGTCTTGTATGTGATGTTCAAACGCCATTCCAATGAAGGAGAAACTGAACGGACAGCAGGGATAGGAACGTTCGACGACATTATAAAACAGCTCCGTGAATTAGATCTGCTCTCTTTTGTGAATGGATGACTGATCAAGAAATACCACACTCGGACAATGTTGTCTTATATGCCAAGCCTTCTCTAGTTGATGCTCAGTTAGGACAAGTGGACGGATCCGTTTTTGTTTGGAATGGTAGAGGGTCTGGGCTTTCCGCAAACTGGTTGGAATACTTTGGATATTTATCCAAGGAAGAGCAGATAGGCAAAGTTAGAGAATTGATACATTTGCAAATGGGACCAAACGGAAAGCTTGCGGAGTTGAATGTGGGCACCGTTCTAGGCCACATCTCCGAAGAATTAGACGAACCTCGTTTTCTTCATAAGCCGTCTCCCCCCAATCCTCCCAAGTATCCCCAAGAAGATCCGACACACTGTGAACTTGTCGGTATGCCGATACCTGAAGATCCCGTGCTGGCAGATAAGATTGGAGACATGATTGCTCTATGCGTCACGGCTCTTCACAAGACTAAGGAAGACGACAGTACCTAGATGCTCGCACATCACGATGTCTTCTCTGTATGCATTTCTGTGCTTTTCTATTCCGTAGTGGTCGCTCGATCAGAACCCTTATAGACCCCGTGAGACAAAAATAGGGCAAAATACCTCATCCCACCCAGCCCCTCATAGCTGAGCGCCTCCCTTAAACTCGTCCACCTAGGCCGCAACTCGTCCACCTAGGCCGCACTTGAGACAATCACTCGGAGAAACTGTCCGGCAGATCCCAGGCCCAGGAACGGACGGCTGGTCGGAGCCTAGGCCAAGATCCCCTTTCCGGCCACGCCGTATGAGACCTGCTAGACCCCAGGCTCAGGGGCGGCTATGAGGACCATTATGAGGCGCGCGTCAGTCCTCCACCACAACGGCGGTGCCGTATGCGAGTATCTCCGACGCCCCCTGCGATATGGAGGCGGTCGTGAAACGGGCGGCGACTATCGCGTTGGCGCCCAGAGACTCAGCCTGTCGAGTCATTCTCTCAACGGCCACGTCGCGCGATTCGGCGATCAGTTCCGTATATTCCGGCAACTCGCCGCCGACCAGATTGCGCAGGCCCGCGGTAATGTCTCTTCCTATGGAGCGAGCTCGGACAGTGTTCCCGCGAACCATGCCCTTCACGTCGGTTATCTTCACGCCGGGTATATCTTCCATGGTGGTAATGAGCAACGTTTACACTCCTGGATTCTGCTAATCTTCGCCTCGGCGCAGGACCATTTCCAGTCTATCAGAGTCGTATCGTCTGTCGTTAGACGTGAAAGAGAGCGGGAGACCGAAGCGGCTTGTTCCCTTCAGGGTGTGACCGGACCGCCCGATTGACAGTATCCGAATGCGATGATACTGTTCGCGTAATTCGTTGTGTGAATGTCTTTTCATGCGAATCAATTCTTTCTGGGGGTTTCGACCCGTATCCAATGCCCGGCCTCATTCGCTCTGTTTCGTCGCCGGGTGAAATACGCTCAGAAAGATAAAATTGTTTCCCCAAAATGCAATGCCTAGGAGGGTTGTAATGCAGGTAGGGTTTCGTGAAGTTCGAGTATGGCGTCTGTTTGGGCTGGCAGTTGTTTTGACGCTGCTGGCGGGGCTCGCCATGGCGGCGTGCAGCGGCGCCGAAACACAGATAGTGGAGACAGAGGTGGTGGTGGAGAAGCAGGTAATCAAGGAAGTGCCGGTCGAAAAGATCGTCACCCAACAGGTAATTAAGACCGTTGAGGTGCCGAAAGAGGTCGTAGTCACCAAAGAGGTCATCAAGGAAGTCATAGTCGAGGTGATGATCGAGCCGAAGGCGACGCCCGAACCTATCAAGATGGACGCGTCCACTTTTGGTTACTTGATGCGCGCCCGCGAGTCCAACATCAAGCGCGGCGGCATTGTCAGGACGGGGGGACCTGTCGAGATGGCCCACTGGGACCTGCACCAGGGCGCGCCGGCATATACCGGCATTACCAATATCTACAACAACATCACCTACCGAAACGTTGGAGAGGGACAGCGTGACATAGTCCCCGACCTCGCCACCGGATGGGAGGTCTCCAACGACGGGCTTACATACACGTTCACCCTCAGAGAGGGAGCCGAGTGGCACGACGGCGTGGAATTCACCGCGCTGGACGTAATCGGCACCTTCGACAGGATTATGGACCCGCCCGAAGGAGTCATTACAGGCTCTATCAGACAGAGCTTCGAGCCTGTCGAGGAAGTGCGACTCCTCGACACGTACAAGGTGGCTTTCGACCTTATACGGCCCACGCCGTGGTTCGTGAATGTGCTGGGCGCGGCCCCGCACTTCGGCTACCCGGTCATTTACCCGAAGCACTTCCTGGACGCTCACAACCAGAACGTACGCGAGAACCTGCCTCCCGGAACCGGCGCGTTCATCTTCAAGGAGCGCGTTCCCGGAGAATACCTGGAACTGGAAGCGAACGCGAATTACTGGAACCCGGACCTTCCCTATGTTGACGGCATCAAGGCGCTGCACATACCGGTGTGGGCCAACAGGGGCGCTGCCGTGCTGACGGGCATCGTTGACTTTACATGGAACGGCAACCAGGAAACCTGGGCAAGGGCCATGGCCCAGCCGGACCAGTTCCATGGGAGCAATCCTCCCATCAATGGGACCTCGCCGATGTGGACGAACAACTCAAAGGCGCCGCTCGACGACGTTCGCGTCCGACGGGCCATACACATCGGGCTGGACAAGAAGTTCGACCTGGAAGTGGCGGGCGCAATCGCGCTGCCCAACTACAAGGCGCGCTGGATAACCAGGGCGGTTCCGGGCCATATGTCTGATGAAGAGATTCTGAAGCTGCCGGGCTGGCGGGAAGACCCGGAGGGCAGGGCCGCCGACATAGCCGAGGCGAAGCGCCTCATGGCCGAGGCCGGATACCCGGACGGCTTCCACATCAAGGCCGTGGGCAACAACACCCCGGCCGGCGGCGAGGTTCGCGGAGTTTCGTGGCTCCAGCAGGCCGAGGACATTCTCGGAATCACCTCAGACCTGGAGATCATCGAGAGGGGCATCGAGGGTGAGATACTCGTGGACGGCGAGTGGCACGTCGCCTTCGTTACCGGCACCGGCTCCGACGTGGCCGACCCGACCGCGCAGTGGAACGGCATATTCAGGTGCGGCGCCGACGGAAACTACTACAGGTACTGCAACCCTGCGTTCGATGCGCTGCTTGACCAGTTGCTCGTGGAATTCGAGCCTGGCGAGCGCGTGAAACTGCTTCACCAGGCGATGGATATGCTGGACGAGAACCCGCCCGGCTACATGGCGGGAGCGGGCAGCGGCCTCCCGATGGGTGGCGTACACGTCAGGGGAATCATGATCGAGGACATTGGCGGATACCCGTGGGGACGCTACGAAACGGTCTGGCTGGACAGGTAGTCAACTTAAAGCGTGATAGATCGGCGCGACCGGACAGTTTCATCCGGTCGCGCTGAAGGTTTGGAATAGAATAAAGTCGCCCGCGTTTCCCCCACTACATCGCATTGATAGTCGGGTACGCGCGCATCACGAGCTAATGGCGGTGCAGAACATATGCGACCCTACCTAGTGCGCAGGCTAATGCTGGCGCTCCCGACAGTAATCGGGGTCACCATAATGATATTCCTCGCAATGCGCGTTATTCCCGGCGACCCCCTGAGGTCCATAATCGGCGAGGGGCAGATTTACGTTCTGAGCGACGAGGAACTCGCGGCGGTCAAGGCTTCGCTTGGATACGACAAGCCGTTGGTAATCCAGTACCTGGTGTGGATGCGGGACGTCGCCAAGGGCGACCTGGGCTACTCCTTCTGGCAGAGGGATAAGTCCATAGCCGATATGGTAATCAGGAGGGGGCCTATCACGCTCCAGATATCGCTAATGGCGCTGCTGCTCGCTTGGGTTATCGGCCTCCCCGCGGGCATATTGACCGCCGTGTGGCGCAACACTTCTCTCGACTACGGAGTTCGGGGCCTCGTAACCCTGCTGATGGCCATGCCGAATTTCTGGCTCGGGCTGGCGATGATCCTGGCTACAATCCTCATATGGAATTGGCGGCCGCCCATCGAGCTTGTCTCCCTGTGGGAATCGCCGTGGACTAATTTGCAGATGACTATCGGCCCGGCCATAGCCATGGGACTCGGCTTCGGCGCGATAATAGCCAGAATGGTGCGGTCCGGGATGCTGGAAGTTCTGACCGAGGACTACGTCCGGACCGCGATGGCCAAGGGCCTCACGAGCAGGACCGTGATCGTGAGGCACGCGCTGCGAAACGCCCTGCTGCCCACCATCACGCTTTCCAGCCTGTACCTGGGCGCGACGCTGGGCGGCTCGGTCGCCGTGGAGCGCGCGTTCTCGGTGCCGGGCCTCGGCTACAGCCTGATATACGCGGTGCAGGCGCGCGACTGGACAGTCATACAGAGCCTCGTGCTGCTGTTCGCGGTCGCATACGTAATCATCAACCTGGTCGTGGACATCATCTACGGTCTGGTTGACCCCAGGATCAGGTACGAATAGTTACGGTTTCATAAGACCGGAAGGAAGATCAGGTAGTGGCGACACAGGGGAAAAGTGGATCAGGGCAGCGCGCTATGATGGCGATGGCGTCAGCCAGCAGGCAGCCCTTCGACAGCCTGCTGGGATTCGCGCGTTCCTCCGCGCTTGGTTCTGCGTCGCTGATCCTGCTCACGCTGCTTCTGTTCGTGGGACTGCTTCCTCATTTGGTAGCTCCGTATGATCCAGACCAGCTTTTCTATGTAAACCTGAAGCAGCCTCCCTCCATGGAACACTGGGCAGGTACTGACTTCATCTCCAGGGACAGCCTTTCTCGGATCATATTCGGGGCGCGAATCACGCTGCTGGTGGCATTCGTTTCGGTGTTCATCGGCGACACTATTGGGTTCGCGTGGGGGGTGATGTCGGGGTACCTTGGGGGAAAGTTCGACATGGCATCCCAGCGAGTGGTTGACATGTTCATCGCCTTCCCCACGATCATACTGGCGCTGCTGCTGCTCGCCGCGCTTGGCGCAGGCCTGGTGACCATCATCATTGCAATCGCGGTAATCAGGATTCCTGGAACCGCCAGAGTCATCAGGTCCGTGGCGCTTTCGACCCGGTCCACGCAGTACGTGGAGGCCGCCCGAGCGATAGGCGCGTCTCAGCTAAGAATCATGATGCGTCACGTCGCGCCCCAGTGCATGGCGCCATTGTTCGTGGTGGCGAGCGCGGGACTTGGTTCTGCGATTTTCACGGAGGCCGCTCTGAGCTTCCTGGGCATGGGCGTGCCCCCGCCGACGCCTACATGGGGCAATATGCTCGGCGGCGTTCTCAACGAACTGTTCCAGCCCCCGTGGTGGCTCGTCATATTCCCGGGTGTGGCGATCACAATTACAATACTGGCGTTCAACCTTCTGGGAGACGCGCTGAGAGACTATCTCGACCCAAGGCTCAGAGGGCATCTTAATTAGCCAGCAAGTCGGTACTAGACATACTCAGTGCGCCGCCGCTCCGGTCTGACCTTCATTCAACTCACGCCGGAAGATCCACCGAGCGCACCCGCCGCGTCGTAGCGCAACAGAACCATATCTGCCCGTCGCGCAGAGTCATGCCGTGCAGCTCGGGCTCCGGCACGGAAACCTCGCTCCGGACCTCGCCGCTGTCGGGCTCCATCTTGTATATCGGGTGTCCGCAAGCCACAGGTCGCCGTGGACTTGCCATTTCGACTCAGGATCAATCGCTTTTTGGAACACCCTATTGACTGAGTATCAACTCCCTGCGACAATATATCTGGCGCCAATTACCCCAGAACACCGACTAGATGACCCTTGCGCGGACCGCTATCGCCCTGTGCTGGTCGCATTCCACGAAGACGGCGCGCCCGTCACCCATAAGTTTGACAATTCACGACTGCGCCGGTCGCTTGAGTAAGGAGTAACCGGACAATGGATATCTACGAATATCGGATATGGGAGAAGCGGTACTGGGGCGGCCATATCACTCACTGGACGCCCATATTCGCGATCAACGACTCAGAAGCGCTGGAAGTGGTGAAGACACGAGTTGATCGGGACGCGCTGATCGCAAATGCCGATATACCCCCGAGCGTAGCTCCTCTTGACCAGATACGCGCATTCGCCGCGCATGGCCGACTGGACGCGGGCGTACACGTTTACGACTTCTGTCAGAATTGCAGTGAGCCGTATTCCGTCAGAGGGACCACGCCCCCGGTGGGATCTCACCAGTGCGCCGCCAGTGATGTTTGCTAAACGGAATCGCCAAGCGAGAGCGTCTCCGGCGCGAACAGGTCTGTGGGATCAACAGCCTCTGGTATCACACCCTGTTCCACGTTGAAGCCGATGAAGGTTTCGAGTGACTTCTTTGAGCTCTCGTAACCATAGGGTATCGGGTCGTCCCCCACTATCTCTGCCATTTTCAGCAGCGCCTGATCCATGGGAGCGGTCGCGTCCCCTGACAGCAGGCTGCATAGGTATTGCGACTTGGCCTCGTTGAACATCTCGAACAACTCGGTCGCCAGACCGTCGTTCGCCTCCAGCGTGGCGTCCTTAGCCACCAGCAGATGGCTTATCGGATAAATACCCGTCTTGTGATGCCAGGCGTCGTCCGCCTCGCGCGCCTCCGGGAACAGCGGCAGTACGTCCGGCGAATCCACAGGCCCCGGCGCGATTGCCGCGTCTATCTCCCCCGAAAGAAGCATTTCCACGAGGTCGTTGTTTGGCGACACCACCACGTTGGAAGGCGCGACATACTCCTCCACGTGTTCGTCCCCCGACAGAACCCAGGTGACCGCGCTCAGGTCAACGCCGTACTCTGAAATCAGTATCCCCCGCGTCCAGACGCCCGGGGTGAAGGTGTAACTGCGCACCCCGACCTTGCGTCCCTCAAGGTCTTTCGGCGACTCTATCCCGCTGCGACTGTTGTACACCAGAGCGCCATGATAGAAGTCCCTCGTGAGGAAGATCGGTATCCCGGTGAACTTCTTGCCGTGAGCGCGAGCGCATAAATACGTCGCCAGCGCCATCTCCGCGACATCGAACTCCAGACTACGCACCATTCGACGGAATATCATGGGCACGGGTATAATCTCTATATGCTCCATGTCAAATCTCTCGGAGGTGATGGTTCCGTCCTTCAACGGCGTTGTATGCCCATAGTTTCCGATAGAGGTACGCAGTGTCAGGTCGGGCATCTTAGCTGTCTCCTAATCTGTGATATTATGGAAGTGTAATCCTATCACCATGGGGACATCAAATAGTGGTGAGGCAGGTATAGAGGACCGGCAAATTTGGAAGAAGACAATCAGTATGAAGACAGTAGCGGACGGATACTCAGACTCAGACTAACCAGCCCGTGGGCCTGGTTCTACTACTCCACTTTCGGAATCCAACTCGTAGTCGTTTCGGTTATCATCATATATAGACAGGTGGTCGTCGTAAGCAGCGATCCAATCACGGATACGTATCTCGCTATTCTCAAAGGGGTTTCACCCCATGTACCCGCGATAGCGGCGTATTCGATGGCATTGGCAGTAATAGTGGAGGGAGTGAGAATGTTAGTTGACGGAATCCTGGAAAAGCGATACAGGAAAGGCAGAGAAGACGCGCAGAAAGAATGGGCGGCATTGGTCAGCCATAGCCCGACAATCCAGGAGGCTATCCAGAAGGCGATAGAATCCGGAGAGATCGAACCGCCTCCGTTCCTGAAAGACATAGACGGACTGAACGGCAATCACCGAACCTAGACAGGCGGCCTCGTCTCGAATAGCCGTGCATTTTGTTCGTAGGCGTAGGCAACGCGGAACACAGTCGGCTCGTCGAACGGCTTGCCCGCGATTTGTAGTCCAACCGGCAGTCCGTCCTGCGTGAATCCGCACGGCACGGAGATGGCGGGCATCCCCGTCAGATTGTACGGGCCGGTGAAACTCGGAACCCTCGACGTGGTCATCGCGTCCATCTCGTCGAAGCGCGGAGCGGGGTTGGACATCGTGGGCGACGCTATCACGTCAACCTCTCTCAGCGCCTGCGCGAACTCCCACTTCAGCACGTTCCTGACGCGCTGCGCCTGCACGTAGTCCGACGACGCGAACAACCCGCCCGTCCTGAATCGCGCCCTGACCATCTCGCCGAACAGCTCCGGCTTGGCGCGTAGGTTATTCTGGTGATACGCGAACGCCTCGCTCAGCATGATTACAGGCTGCGCCGCGCCCGCGTGTTCGAGCATGGGAACGCTCACCTCTTCCACGTGAGCTCCCATGTCCTCGAGAGACTTCAGAGCGTCGTCCACGGCAGAGAGGGTGTCTCCATTTATGCTGGGGTCGTCCGCGAAGAAGAAGTGTCTCGGCACCCCGATTCTCAGACCGCGTATATCCTCTGTCAGGGATGCGGTGTAGTCCGGGACCTGCGCGCGACTGGTCGTCGGGTCTTTCGGGTCGTAGCCCGCTATGGTCTGGAGCATGATGGCCGAGTCCTCCACTGTCCACGTCATAGGCCCGCAGTGGTCGAGCGTCCAGCTCAGAGGCACGACTCCGTATCGGCTGACTCGCCCGTAGGTCGCCTTGATGCCCGCGATGCCGCAATAGGACGCCGGACCGCGTATCGAGCCGCCCGTGCATGAACCCAGCGTGCCCATGCACAATCCCGCAGCGATTCCCGCGCCCGACCCACTGCTCGAACCGCCCGGAATGTGGTCTAGGTTCCACGGGTTGCGAGCCAGCGGAAATCCGTTCGACGGGTCCGGACCGCCCAGCGCGAACTCGTGCATCGCCAGCTTGCCCAGCAGGACCGCTCCCGACGCCCGCAGCCGCGCGGTCGTGGTCGCATCCTCGCTCGGCACCCTGTCTGCCATCACCTTCGAACTGGCAGTCGTTCGCACCCCTTCGGTGTCATACAGGTCCTTCAGCGCGATGGGAATGCCGTGCATCGGCCCCCTGTACTCGCCACGCAGGATTTCGGCCTCCGCCTGACGCGCCTCCGACATAGCTTCATAGAGCAGAACCGTTATGTAGCACTCCAGCGTCTCGTCAAGCGCCTCGATTCGATCCAGGAAAGCGCGCGTAAGCTCGACAGGTGAGAGTTTGCCGTCTTTCAGAAGGCCGCCCGCTTCGCCGATAGTCAGGTAGTGCAGTTCCGTCGTCATGGCTACACCTCCGGGTCCCAGCCCGGCGAGAATACGACCGCCAGGTCCTCAACATCCAATTCGAGCGAGTTCATGCGAGCCACCGGCCCCAGGAAGTGCTCGTACATCGGCTTCAGACGCTCCAGTTCATCATCGTAGAGCTCCAGCCCCACGCGATTCGCCAGCGCCCGAAACTCTTCCATCGAGATTGTCTCAGCCATAGCGATTCCTCCCTTGGTTTGGGCCTTAACATAACACAGAATTCACCCGGACCCACCACCAAAATGGGATATTCGCTAGTCTGCGGCGCCCTCATGAGTGTGCGTCTGGTTCGCCAGTACGCTGTTGACTCCATTGAGACGCGCCTGCTCCAACTCAGAATCAGATACCCTCCGGCTCATCAGCCTGATTTCGGCCTCCAGCCTTTCGCCCCGCTCTTTGATTTCGGACTCCAGCCTTCCGCCCTGCTCTTTGATTTCGGTCTCCAGCTTGGCCTCGACCCTGTCAATCTTGGCGTCTGAACGGCTTGACTGCCACATATACACGCCGGTGGCGAGAAAGATCGCCACCACAATCGCTATCACTCCGGTGGAGTCTCCCGCAAGTTCCATGGCTGCGTTCTCCTCGGGAAGTTGTGTGTACATCATACCATAGCCTCACGTCCGACAAGCCCAACCTGCCTGCCAAGCCAAGGCGACCACGCTTAGCCCCGTTGTTCGGCTTCGTGATACTGCGGATCCCCAAAATGGACGGAATTTACTACTGTGCAAGCACAAATGAGCCTGAAACGTGACTCTCGCAACAAAATATGGGCGAAACAATGAGCCGGGTGGTTCAGCGTCAGTAAAGTTATTTCTTAGAGACTATCTCAAAACTCTTCGCTCAAGCGGATGGCGGGAGGACACAATCTCCCTCTCCCTTGAGGGAGAGGGTTGGGGTGAGGGTGAAATTCCTTAAGGTCGGGTTTTGAGATAGTTACTAAGCGCCTAAAGATTTGGAAAGTGTACGTATGTCAGACAGTCAAGGTGGAACACTCTCACTGCTAATCCCCATAGCTTTAAGCGCCGGAAGTTAGGGCCTGCCAAGCTCAGCGAGCGTCCGGCGCGCGCCATCCACCACCCACGGGCCGTCCCCGCCCGTCGTGAGGAACAGCCCGCCCTGTTCTGCTCGGCGCAGCGCCTCCGACGCGCTCCCGGTCCATATGCCGGGTAACTTGCCGGCGCGCTTCGTGGCCTCGAATATCTCCACGATAAGGTCGTCGTGTGCCTTCCATCCTTCATCATCGGAGAGGGCAACCCCCATGGACATACTCAGGTCGCCCGGCCCAACCCAGCATCCGTCTATACCCTCGACGGCAAGGATTTCCTCGGCAACCTCCGCGGCCCTGACCGTCTCGATCTGCACAGCCAGGAATATCTCCTCGTCCGCCCACTGCATATACCCGTCGCCGAGGTAGCCGGTCCCAAATGCGCCGCCGGACCGCCCGCCGATGGGTGGATAGCGCACCGCCTCGACTGCGGCCTGCGCCTCTTCGACCGAGTTCACCATCGGAACCACGATTCCCATCGCGCCGCGGTCGAGCAGCCTGCCGATTGCGCCGAACTCGTTCTTGCGGACACGCGCCATCGGAGTAGCCACCCCGAGCGCGATACTCCGAAACGCGGTCATCGAGCTGTTGTCGTCCCATGCTCCATGCTGGTTGTCCACCAAGATGAAGTCGAACCCCAGCGGAGAAATCAGCTCCGCCGACAGCGCCGACCCAAGTCCCACCTCCGCGCCGAAAGCCGGCTTTCCCTCAAGCATTCTCTGTTTCGCTTTATTGATTGCCATAAGTTCCTTCCCTTTGGGAGCATTATCATATATTTCAGATTATATAGGACTTACGCAGTTGAGAACGATTTCATAGCTGGATCAGGTCATACTTACCTAGGATTTCATATCCAAGTGCGTAACTCCTATTATAATCACGCTGGCAATCAACTGGCGACTCATGGTGAAGCGCAGGTGGGGTCTTCACCTGTTCCCGTCCGAGTTCAACTTTGGGAGCGATTATCTCAAGGCGCTCGATTCGTGGTTGATAACCTGGAGCTTATAACTGATTTCCATACATAGCTGACACCCGGATTGTATCACAGTGAGGAATTATATTATGAGGATACGGGATCAAGCTAAATCCGCCGTTTGACAGAGGATATGCGCTAACTTAACATCCAAACAAACAAGCTGAGGCAAGGATGCGCAACGAATTCACCGCCATCATAGAAAAGGATGAAGATTGGTATATCGCATACTGCCCCGAGATCCCGGGCGCGAACGGCCAGGGCAGAACCAAAGAAGAAGTCCTCGAAAGCCTGTCCGAAGCCATCGCGCTCATTTTACAAGACCGACTCGAAGACGGCCTGCGTGGAGTTCCACCGGACGATGTCCGAGAGACGGTGGCCGTCGGGTGAAACGAGGCGATATAATCCGACATCTCACGGCTTCCTGATAGCATCCTTCTCCAATGGCTGATAGCCAATCATGAACAGCGCGGACTGCAACGCCATTACGCGCATCTCCTCCGGCAATTCCCTAAAAGGCCCCGGCCGCTTCACCAGCTCTCCAAGTATCCATGCGGCTTTCAGGTTGGAGTCTGCGTGCTTACGATATTGCGCTCCTCGGATATTAGGAAACGAATAAAGGCCATGCGAAGGGTTTCGATTTTCGCCAGTGTCGCCCCTGCCCGGTGGAACGCCTAAGCTGAGCAAAGGCGGAACTCCGTTGCATCGTCTTTCTTTGCAGAACAGCCAGATCATAGATGTGAGAGCGCACGCGACACGGCTGTCGTAGATTGGGAAATCGTCAATCATGGCGGAGTATATCTTGCTGTAACTCGCGTTCATGTACCTGACAATCCCGAGGTTCTCTGTGTCTGCATTCCTCGGATCCAGAAGAATGGCGCATCTCTTCAGGGTTGCAGGCGCATCTCTCCCCATGTTGGTGAGACTCTCAAGATTATTGATGCCACCCCATTTTACGATCTTGTCGGCATTCTCCAGGAACGAATGCTTGTCCTCATCAGTAGCGGGGTTTGCGTCGGTCGCCTCTTTAAGTTCGCGCCTGAACTCGTCGAAAAGCGCAGATGTTTCGTCAAACGTCCTTGTACGTCTGATTGAACCGTCCGCAAATTTCACCTTACTTGGCCAGTCGTAGTTCTTATAAGCTTCGTAGAGAGACCCGCACTCGAAACTCTTGCCTTTCCCGTTGGTCCAACTCTGATCCAGCCCCCACTCACCGGTCACCAAATTTGGCGCCCACTCTACGAAAGCGCTTACATCCGGGTCATTGATATATTCGTAACGCTTCATTTGGTTATGCTCTCCTTGCTGCATCAGTTTGAATTGCTTGCGAATCATGTCTGTTCTGAATTGCGTCAGAGGTACAGCCAGCGTCTTACAAGTCGCGTCGCTCCCACTACCATGACAACAGCGCCGCCCAGCATCATCAAAGTGGGAACAGGGACAGCATATTCATGTTCCATATGCGCTATAATACGAACATGCAAACTAATGCCGAGGCCGACCACCGATGACTTTGAGAGTCAATATACATAAATATGAAATTATGCAACCAACATTCCGTAAGCGTAATGAAAAAGGCTCCAAAGCTAATACTGGTGATTTGCAGGTCGATGCAGGTGACCTTTTCACCTGTTGGTCACCAGAAAAGCCACCAGCAGACCACCTGCAAGCCATCAGCAAGCCACCTGCAGATATATAAACCAAGATATATGACCCGGCAGATCCGTCTGATGTACGACAGGATTTGTCCAGCGCCGACTTTGCAAAAGCCCCGGAAACTTAGGAGGATTTTGCAAAGGCCCTGCCGCCCCGACTTCCGACATTGCGCCCCTAACGAGCCGTTGATAGAATCGGCGCGCGTATATACTCGGCGTTCGGAGCGCGTATTGACTACCACTGGCATAACCTCAATCCCCGGCATTCGCGTCGGCCACTACACCGACTCCCTCAACGCCACCGGCTGCACCGTCGTCCTCTGCGAGGATGGCGCGGTAGGCGGCGTTGACGTTCGTGGCTCCGCGCCCGGCACTCTCGGCACCGACTCCCTCGCCCCCACCGCTCTGGTAGAACATATTCACGCGGTCGTTCTCAGCGGCGGTAGCGCATTCGGACTCAACACAGTCGCGGGCGTCGTGAACTACCTTGAAGAAAAGGGAATAGGCATCGAGTTCGGAAACACCACGATTCCAATAGTCTCAGGAGCGATTCTGTTCGACCTCGGTCTCGTGAACGGCGCTGTGCGTCCGGGCATGGACGAAGGCCGAGCCGCGTGTCTTGCCGCGTCTTCCGGCATCGTGGACGAGGGAAGCGTTGGAGCCGGAACGGGAGCGACCGTCGCCAAGCTGCTCGGACGCGACAGGTGCGTCAAGGGAGGCATCGGCGCGTCAAGCCTCGACCTGGGTGACGGACTCATGGTCGGCGCGATAGTCGCCGTGAACGCGGTCGGCGGTGTTGTGGATCCCGAGACCTCCGACATAGTAGCCGGACCGCTGGACGACGACGGCGTCACCATGCTCGATTCCATGGCTCTCATAACAGCGCCCGGATTCGACGGGACACGTCCGCGCGCCGGAGAGAACACCACAATTGGAGTCGTCGCCACCAACGCCGGACTCACCAAGTCCCAGGCGAACAAGCTCGCCGCCGTCTCCCACGACGGGCTTGCGATGGCCGTCCGTCCCGCGCACCTTATGAGCGACGGTGATACCATGTTCGCGCTCGCAACCGGCGAACACGACGGCGAAACGAACATGAACCGCCTGTGCGCCGCCACCGCCCTGTGTACAAGCCGCGCCATAGTCCGCGCAATCAAAAAGGCCACCGGACTAGGCGGAGTGAAGGCGGTTTCGGAACTCTAGGACTTAAATCTGGGAGGAAACCTGTGGATGTTTATGAAGCTGCCAGAAAGATCAGTGCCATGAACGCGAAAGCGCCGGATAAGGAGAAGACAATCTCCCTTATTCTATTCGGAATCAAATACGCGAACGAAATAAGCTCAATATCAATGACCGATCTTCAGAAAATAGCCAAGATACCAAAGGTCGATGGAACTGGACTAAGGGCAAGTGTAAGTGTTGAGGTCAACCAAGGCATTGCTATGAGTCAATATGTAGAGTTGCAAGAGGACGTACCCAACTGGCTTTAACATTCGCCTTAGAGTAATCAGAGCTCACACCAAAAACATGACGACTTTCGACAAATCCACCCCCATAGGCTTCATTGGAGCCGGAGCGGTCGGCGGCTCTCTCGCCGTCGCGCTTCACAACGCCGGCTATCCCGTCGTGGCCGTCGCCAGCCGGACTCACGCCTCCGCGCAGACATTCGCCGCGCGCATTCCCGGCTGCGCGCCCTATCGCAGCCTCCAGAAGCTGGCTGATTCAGTGGGATTCGTGTTCATAACAACGTCTGACGACGCGATAGGCCCGGTCTGCGACTCCATCCGATGGAGAGAGGGCCAGGGCGTCGCGCACTGCTCCGGCGCGACCGGACTCGACCCGCTTAACGGCGCAGTCGAAAGCGACGCGGCCTCGGGCGCGTTTCACCCGCTCCAGGCATTCTCATCCGTAGAGGAGGGCATCCGGAACATACCAGGCGCAACCTTTGGAATCGAAGCGGGACCTGAACTGCGCGACTACCTCGAACGAATGGCGCTGGACATAGGCGGCAACCCCATCTTCCTCAGACCGGAGGACAAGGTTCTGTACCACATCTCCGGCGTGCTTATGGGCAACCTGCTCTCGGTACTCGCCTCTGTCGCGGCGTCGGTATGGCCCAAATTCGACCGCGACCGCGACGAGGGCATCCATGCCCTCACTCCCATGATGGTCGCCGTCGCCCGCAACATGGACGCCAACGGCGTGCCGCAGGGTGTCGCCGGTCCCTATCCGCGTGGCGACATCGGTACTATCCGCAAGCACCTGGAAGCGCTCAGCGCAAGCGCGCCGGAGTATCTTCCGCTATACTGCGAATTAGCCCTTGCCGGTCTCCCATTCGCCGTCGAGAAGGGGGCGCTCAAGCCCGAACTGGCCGAGGAGATAGCGCGGATCGTCAGGAGTTATCGGTAAAAACGGACTTCACTCGAAATGAGGAGGTACCAGCAATGCGAGTAACGATAAGAGACCTGAAACGGATGAAACGGAACGGGGAGAAAATCCCCATGATTACCGCCTACGACTACACCTCGGCGCAACTGGTCGAGAAGGCCGGCATTCCCCTGATACTCGTGGGCGACAGCCTTGGACAGGTGGTGCTCGGACACGACTCCACCGTGCCAGTCACGATGGACGACATGATCCATCACATAAAGACGGTCGTGCGCGGAACCGAAAAGGCGCATATAGTCGGCGACCTGCCGTTCCTCAGCTACCACATATCAGTTTTCGACGCCTTGCGCAATGCGGGTCGGTTGCTGAAAGAGGGCGGCGCCCAGTCAGTGAAACTCGAGGGTGGACAGAGCCAGGCCCCCACCGTGAGCCGCATCGTAGAAAGCGGCATCCCCGTAATGGGCCATATCGGACTTACGCCCCAGTCGGTCAACCAGATGGGCGGCTATCGCGTGCAGGGCAAGAGCCTGAAAGCCGCGCTCCAGCTTATGGAGGACGCGCGCGCGCTGGAAGAGGCCGGGGCATACTCGATTGTCCTGGAATGCGTGCCCGCTCCCCTTGCGCGGATGATAAGCGAGCGCGTGGCTGTTCCGACCATCGGCATCGGCGCGGGAGTCGGCTGCGATGGTCAGGTTCAGGTATTTCACGACCTGCTCGGCCTGTACCAGGATTTCGTCCCGAAACACGCCCGAAAGTACGCCAACCTCGGAGAGACAATAGTAAACGCCACCTCGGACTATATCAACGACGTTCGCGCCGGACAGTTCCCGACCGACAAGGAGAGCTATACGCTGGGAAGGAAGGTTCTGGACGCGCTTTCCGATCACTCGGTCAGTCCGGTGTAAGCGCATGAGTTCACCGTCTGCCCAATCCGACCTCGACGATATTATAGAGAACATGACAGAGGCCATTGCGCGCGACCCTGCGGACTCGCGCGCATACTTCAGGCGCGGAAACGCTCACTCCAACAGGAGGCAGTACGTCGAGGCAAGAGAGGATATGCAGAGGGTACTCACGCTCGACCCCACAAACGCCATGGCGCACAACAATCTGGGCGTTGCAAACTTATGCCTGGGCGAATTCGAGGCTGCGACGCAGAATACAACCGCGGCAATTGAGCTGGAACCCGAATACCGCGACGCCTATCATAACCGCGCCCTCGCGCGTTCCGAAACCGGAGAACTCACCCTTGCCCTCGCCGATTTCGACCGCGCGATAGCCCTCGACCCCCGTTACTGGACATCCTACCGCCATAGAAGTGTCCTCAATCACCTGCTTGGCAACTCCCACGCGTCGTACAAAGACTTTCTGACCGCGCGAGAACTGCGCGAATCTTCGGAGTAAGCGTCCGGCGCGGAACCTGTATCAACTTAGTCGGCGTTCCTTGCGGCGCGAAAATCCCCTCTCCCTCGACGGGCTGAGAAGGGTATGTAAATGTGCAGCCAGCTAAGAATTTCAATCAACAGACCCCCTCTCCCTTGAGGGAGAGGGCTGGGGTGAGGGTGATTACTGCCACCGACCAAACTGATACAGCATCTCCGGCGCGGCCCGATGTTTACATAAGACAAGATTTGTATGAAAATGCAAGCGGAACGCTTGTCTGAAATCGGATCGTGCCTCGGAGGGTGAATTATCGTAATCAGAACCGCCGAGCGCATAAAAGGATGGAGGCCATCGAAGCCTCCCTACGGATTCGACAACCTCAAGCGGGACGCTTTCGGCGGCGGCGTGGCGGCGGTTATGATGGTTCCGGAGGCGCTGGGATTCGGGGTATTGTCAGGACTTGGACCCGTGGCGGCGTTCTACGGCGCGATTGTCCTCAGCCTGGTCGTCGCCGCGCTGGGCGGAGCCGCGCCGATGATCTCCGGTCCCAGCGCGATAGTCACCATCTTCACGGCGGTCATAGTAAGCGCCTACGCCCACAACATCACCGAAGTCTTTACCATCGTCATTCTGTCCGGTCTCTTTCAGATAGCGTTCGGCGCCTTGCGCCTTGGTCGTCTGGTCAACTGGGTGCCCTTCGCGGTGGTGCGCGGGGTTTTCGCGGGCGTGGGCGGATACATCATTATGGTTCAGACACTGCCCGCGCTTGGGTCTGAAATCGAACCCGGCATGAGCCTGGTGAAGATCATCCGCGCCCTGCCGGACGCCGCGGTTCACTTCCACACCGACACGCTTGTGGTCGCGCTCATGTCGCTGCTCATCTTCGTCTTATGGCCGGGGAAACTCCATCGAATACTGCCGAACGCGCTGGTCGCGCTGGTCCTGAGTACGCTGGCGGCGAATTTCATATTCCATTCGGCGCCGCAGCACATCGAGGCTCACGTCGGGCTGCCCGAGATTTACATACCCACCATTTCGACTAACATACTTGTTAATTCGATTCAGCCCGCGCTTATCCTCGCTTTGGTCGGCTCCATATACAGCCTGCTGACCGCGCAGGTCATAGACCCCATCACAGGCAGGAACCACAGACCCAACAGGGAGTTGATGGGACTGGGAATAGGGAACTTCATAACGGGTTTCATCGGCGGATTGCCGGGCGCGGCCTCCGTGCCGTGCTCTTTTCTCGCGGCGCGCGCCGGAGCTCACACCGCGATGACCGGAGTAATATGCTCGGCGGTTCTTCTCGCGGTTCTGATAGGCATGGGCGACCTGATAGCCTGGATTCCGCACGCGGCGTTCGCCGGCATCTTCATCGCCATAGGCTGGGAGATGATGAATTTTCAATTCCTCAGACGCCTGCCCAGGATGCCCCCGCACATCGCGCTGGTGACCGCGCTCACCGCCGCGCTCACCATATTCGTTGATCTGATAACCGCGATAGAGATTGGATTCATAGCCGCTATCCTGGCGACCGCGGTCCGAAGCCAGCGGCGCGAGTTAGAACAGACTGTGTCCACGCCGATTCTGGACAGCGAGATATTCCCCGAACGGTCGGACGACCCCGATTCGGATCCGTTCCACGCGCGTGTCGGGCTGTTGTCTCTGCGCGGACACTATTCGCTCGCTTCCGCCAGGGAGGTCGTCCGTCTCCTCACCCCTGACCTCGCGGGGCATGAAGTGGTCATTTTCGACTTCAGCCAGACCGAGTCCATAGATGACAGCGCGACCATGTCCATAGAAGAATTGATCGTGACAGGCGTTATCGGACAAGGGAAAGGCTGCGTAATAGCGGGCGTTTCCGGCGGCGTCAAAATCTCTCTGGATTCTCTCGGAATTCTGGATGATTTTCCACGAGAAAACTTCGCGGACGATCTGGAAGACGCCAAAGTTGTGGCAAGAAGGCTGCTGGAAAGTTGATTCGGGCGGAGTTCTTTCGCGACGCTGACGTGAATCGCCGCCCCGCGCGTACCAGGAGAGATGAACCATCATACGTAGAATAATAGTCAGGATAACCGGATGGTCTCCTGGATACGGGATACCAAACCTGAAAGGAGACCTGTTCGGCGGTCTGGTGTCCGCCGTCATGATGGTGCCGGTCGCGCTGGGATTCGGCGCGCTGTCCGGTCTTGGCCCCGTGGCGGCCTTCTACGGCGCGATTGTGGTCGGATTCTCCACTGCCGCGCTTGGCGGCGCCGCTCCCATGATCTCGGGGCCCAGCGCCCTGATCACCATATTCACCGCCGTCATAATCAGTTCCTACGCCGACAGTCTGGCCGAAGCCTTCACGATAGTAATGATGGCCGGACTCATCCAGATCGCTTTTGGCCTTCTGCGTCTGGGCAGATTCGCCAACTGGCTGCCTTTCTCCGTGGTTCGGGGAGTATTCATAGGCGTGGGCGGTTACATATTCATCACCCAGACACTCTGGTTTCTCGGCTCACCCATCGAGCCAGGAATAGGACTGTTCGACATTATCGCCTCCTGGCCGAACGCGATCCTCAACCTGAACATTCACGCGCTTGCGGTGGCGGTCATAACGCTGGCCGTGTTCATCTCCTGGCCTGACAGATTCCATCGCTTTGTCCCGGACGCTCTTGTAGCCTTGATAGTAGGTGCGCTCGCGGGCGTCTTCATTTTCGATTCGGCTCCGCGTCTCGGGGATACGCCAATAGGCCTACCTGAAATTCAGATGCCGGTATTACACGTCCACCTCCTCATAGACGCCATACAGCCCGCCCTCATCCTCGCCTTTCTCAGTTCCATGTACAACCTGCTCACCGCCCTGATAATTGATCCCCTTACAGGTCGAACGCATCAGCCCAACCGCGAACTCGTCGGACTCGGTATCGGCAACATCGTGACGGGCGCGCTCGGGGGACTGCCCGGCGCGGCTTCCGCCCCCTGCTCGCTGCTCGCGGCGCGCGCCGGGGGTAGATCGGCGGTGACAGGCATGGTCTGCGCCGGCGTCCTCCTCGCTGTTCTCTTCGGACTGGGCAGGGCGATCTCCTACATTCCTCACGCCGCCTTCGCCGGAATTCTCATCAAGGTCGGCTGGGACATGATGGACTTGCGTTTCCTGCGCCGAATCCCCAAGCTGTCCCCGGACATTGGGCTCGTTACCCTGCTCACCGCCATTCTCTCCCTCGTCGTAGATGTCATATCCGCAATCGCCGTGGGATTCATCGTTTCCAGCATGGCGAACGCGCTGCGTTCCCAGAGCCAGCAGCTGAATCAGACCATCTCCACGCCCCTGCTGGACATGGTTATCTTCCCGGACGAGATGGATGACCCCGACTTCGATCCGTTCCGCGCCCGCGTCGGGCTTCTCTCGCTGCGCGGAAGCTACTCCATAGCCTCAGCCAGGGAGATAGTGCGTGTCATCAGCCCCGACCTCGCCGACCACGAGATAGTCATCTTCGACTTCAGCGAAACGACCGGCATGGACGACAGCGCCGCCATGGCCGTCGAAGACCTCATTAACTCAATCGTCCGCGACCAGGACAAAGTCTGCATCGTGTCCGGCCTTTCGGACCAGCTTGAGCAGAACCTCAACTCCCTTGGCATCTTCGACAGCGTTACCAGGGAAGACTTCGCCAAAGACATGGACGAAGCGAAACTAATCGCCGCCCGCACCCTTGAAAGCTGAACCGACCTTCAGCGACGCAATCGCATTGACGCGTCATCATATCTGGAGAGCCTCTGAGACTTTTTGCTTGTCTGAGCGGAAACCCGATGTCGTGAAAATCCCCGCGCCCCTGTTCATCGGAAAACCTCGCATACCCGGCGCGGCCTTGCGGTCATTATACCGGAGGGCCACACAGGGCATATTCGCCCGAATTCGGTTTGTTATCAGTTGTTGGAGTTGCCGAGGGGTCCTCCGGGCAAATCGTTGTCATCCTCACCGGGGCCGCCCGGTTCGCCTTCGGACTGCGCTTCCATGTTCGCCAGGTAAATGTCCTCGAAGACGAACGGCCCAATCACATCTCCACCGCCACGAATATCTTAGAGGGTGTTTCCAAAGGATATGTAAGGATATGTCATGAAGGATTCAACCGTCGGAGCATGAGATGAGTCATGGCTATGTTGACCCAGGCCTCGGTTGTTTCAGGCAGCGCCTCGTAGTCCTTGCTCAACCTGCGACACCTTCCCAGCCACGCGAATGTTCGCTCAACCACCCATCTGCGCGGCAGCGCCTTGAACTGGTGACTGTCCCGGGGACGCCTCACGATTTCAAGCGTCCATCCTGTCAACTCCCGCACCCACTCGATCAGTTTTCCCCCATAGCCCGCGTCAGCCCAGATCAAACGCATACGCCGAAAGCGTCCTTTCAATTTAGAGATAACCAACTTCGCTCCGTCCCGGTCCTGAATGTCGGCGGGATGCACCACCACGTCCAACAACAACCCCATGGCATCCACTATGATGTGTCGCTTTCTACCTTTGATCTTCTTGCCCGCGTCATAGCCGCGAGGCCCCCTTTTTCAGTAGTCTTCACTGACTGGCTGTCTATGATCGCCGCGCTGGGCGTCGGATTCCTGCCCTCCGCCTCTCGAACGGCGGAGCGCAGAGTCCCATTGACCCGTTTCCACGTTCCGTCCGTTGTCCACTTTCGAAAGTATTTGTACACTGTTTGCCAGGGAGGAAGGTCGTTGGGGAGCATACGCCAGGCGCATCCGCTCCGAAGCGCGTACAGGATGCCGTTGACCACCTCCCGAAGGTCTACTGCGCGAGGGCGTCCTCCAGGTTTGGCTGGTGGGAGCAGGGGAGCGAGAACATCCCACTGTTCATCGGTCAGGTCGCTGGGATAGGGTTTGCGCATAATGCAAGTAGTATAGGTCAATTCGAAGGCTTTGGAAACACCCTCTAAGGTCAGCCGGGTCGCGGAGGACGAAGGGAGGCCCTGAAAGCTCAACTGCTGCCATGCGACTGTCCTGCTGGTCTGGGTTACATTCCATCGTGTGCGACTGCTGTTCCACTGGTATGTTATGCCCGTGTCATCCGAGAGAGTGGCTTGCGACATCTCACCGAATCCCGCGAGTTCAGTCATTCGAGCCTTGTCGTTAGCGGGAACTATTTCGAGGTTGAAGGTGAGCTGGTAGCCAGGTACGCGGATGCGGATAATGTCCAGCCTGGTTATGCGATACTGTCGCCCGTCCACCGACAGGTCGGCATTGACAGGGATTTTAACGATTTCTCCGCCGTCCCTGATTGTCGCCGCGAACCCAGGGTCAAGTTGGATAACGGTACTGCCTGTTATTCCGGGCCTATCCACGATGAATGAGCCTATCTTTATGTCCACGCTCTCATCGGAATCCAGCGCGAACGGGTCCCACTTGACGGCGCTGACCGTAGATTCGGCAGATTCGGTTTCTGAGTGTAACCTTCCGATTTCCCGGCCCTGTTTCCACACCTCCAGGCTGTCCAGCCGCATGAAGGCGTCATCTGGGAGATCTGTGTAGTCGGAATGACTCAACTCCAGGGTATCGGCGCTTTCGCGGATCTCGGACAACTCAACCGTAATCTCGCCAATAGTCAAGATGCGGTCATTGTATGCACTCGGGGTTCGAATGTTTCTTCTTGTCCTCTCAGATCGGAAATTGAGAAGATATACACCAACACGAATACAACTAGGTTCTGTTGACATTCGGAATCCCATCCTGTCATTCAGTCCATAATCGGAAATTCAGTATTCCAAACAAGCGTAAATGCGACTAGAGTAGCCACAGTCCACCCCTATGGATTCCCGCTTTCGCGGGAATGACGATAAATGTCAACACAGCCTAATACCGTTTCAGTTTGACTGCGCCATATCTCTCAGTATCAGGTTGCGTACCGTCATTCCTCACGAAAGCGGGAATCCATCCAGCTTGGCTCCGCAGAATATGGTGACATCACAGTGGATTGGTATAATACAAGTATGGCGATGGTAAGTTCTCCGGGTCGGTAATTTCGCTTCTTTTCAATTTGCGAAAATCCACTATTCTTGTACATTATATTGCCACGATAGTAGCCATATCGATCATCACGGTACCTACAGTAATTTTTCGGACTATGTGCTTTTGAAAGGTCGTGAATTTCATTGCATTGCCTCCTGCATAGAGATGTTCAATTCGTATTATTGCCGGAATTGCTTCAGCAAGTATCCAATCTTTGTATTTAGGAGTTACGCACTTGGATATGAAATCCTAGCTAATACCAATCCATAGTGATGACGCCATGTTTTCCAAGCCGGATTCGCTGGATTCCCGCCTTCGCGGGAATGACGATACACAACTTGTAACTGGCGTTCACGGCGCAGTCAGGATGAAATGGTATGAGGCCCTGGCCGACGAGGCGAAGGAACAAGCTGCCAAAGAAGGAGTATCCTAATGACTACTACACCGGGAACCGAACTGATAGAACTCGAAACGGGCGTCTTCGCCCGGCTGCACGAAGGCCTTACCAACGCAGGCGTCATCGTCGGCGATGACGGCGTGCTGGTGATAGACTCGCTGCGCGTCCCTTCATTCGCGCGGGATCTGATCCGGGACGTCAGGCGCGTCACCGACAAGCCGATTCAGTACCTGGTGGACACACACTCGCACTGGGATCACTCCTGGGGCAACGAGGAGTTCCCCGAAGCCACGATCATCGGACACCAAAACTGCTACAGCGAGATGGTGGACGTCGAGTGGAACGAGCGATGGCGCGAGAGTGTAATGAGTTCCGGCGACCCCTGGTCCGAAGAAGCCGGGCTGGTAACGATTACGCCTCCCAATCTCACGTTCGAGACCGGCATGAGGCTCTACTTCGGCGGGAGGGAACTACATCTCAAGCACTTGGGCAGGGCGCACACTGGCGGCGACACTCACATACACCTGCCGGACGACGGCATCGTCTTCTGCGGGGATGTCGCGCAGGATGGCGGAGTCCCCTATCTGGGCGATTGCTACCCGGAGGAGTGGCCCGACACCGACGACCGGCTGGTTGATCTGCCAATCGAGCGATTCGTCTCCGGACACGGCCCGGTCGGAGAACATTCCGCGTTAGCGGAAGCGAGAGACTTCATTCACGATCTCGTCGGCAGTCTCAAGGCCGCTATCAGAGACGGCAGGGACGAACAGGACGCGGCCTCCTTCACAGTCGCCGCTCTCACTCCTCGCTACGGAGGATGGCGAGGCTTCGAACGCCTGGAAGAGACTTTGCCGGAAGTGTACGGTAAGCTGACCTAAAAGGGAGCGCGCCTGCGCGCCTACCCCAACCCTCGTACCCGCCTGCCACTCAGCATCGTCCCGACCGGCGTGTACCGGACGCCCAGGTGGTAAGTGCACAACAGGACAGCCATCGTGCCTGCGCATACCAGCGCGAACTTCGCGTGAACGCTGACAGGCCAGTCAGTCATCAGCCTGAAAGCGACCAGTATCAGCGGCAGGTGCCAAAGGTAAAGCCAGTAGGAAGCGTCCGACATATAGCGCACCCAGTCGCGCCCTTTAGAGGCCACCAGCCGGAACAGACCAATCATTCCGAAGCACATGAGCCAGGCATAGCCGACCTGAAGCGGTCCGGACGCCGGTATCGCCCACTCAGCCTTCGTTTCGTACATCAGCCCGAGCACTGGCCAGAACACAACGGTCAGCGCGGGCAGAATGGCGACCGCCCACCAGCCGCGCATTTCGATCCCGCGCTGATAGAAGAACGCGCCAAATACGAAGAACAGCGCATAATACACCAATACCACGGGATTGGGAATCAGCCCATCCGAGGTATCCGGCCCAAACACGGGTTCGACCATCATAATCTGCGGAACTACCGAGAGCGGAATCACCAGCCACCACACCCACGAATGGTCGAACCTCACCCCCAGCCTCGCGGCGAGCATGAACGCTCCGGCCAGCCAGAGCAGGTGCCACAGGAACCACAGATGCGTAAACGTACTTAGCCAGATGAACGACCACCACACGAGTTCGAAATCGTCCGGCGCGAACGCCCACACCGTGACTGGCATGACCGTCATAGCCCCCACCGCCAACGGCAGCGCGATGCGCTTGAGTCGCTGCTTGCCGAGTTCCCTCAAACCCCTGCGTCTCCACAACATTGCGGTGAAGAAGCCGCTGAGCAGGAAGAACACCGGCATCCGAAATCCGTGTATGGCGAAAAAGAGGAGCGCGTAGAAGTCGGACGCCTCATCCGGATAGTCGGTGGACCAAACGCCCGGAATCAGAAACACTGCGGCGTGCAGCGCGATTCCCAGCAGCATAGCCACCGCCCGCAGCGCGTCGAGCTCATGGAATCGGACGGACGCGGCCCTCACGCCGGTGGGTTCAGGCGAGGACGAGGGCCAGGACATTTCAGGCGTCACGGAAACTTTATGGGAATCCTACTGGTGGACCGCGCCGAGCGCTCCGCCGCCCGCGGCTATCACCTCTCCGGTAATGCACTCGGCCTTCGGTGACGCAAGGTACACCGTGAGCCATGCGAGTTCCTCAGGAGCAATCGTCCTGCGTATGGCGACATTCTGCCCCATCCGGGCGACGACCTCGTCGCGCGACACACCCTGCTGCTCGGCCTGGCTGTCCAAGCGCTCGAGTATCGCGTCTGTGAGCGTCAGTCCGGGGTGAACGACGTTCAGCGTAATCCCGTCCGGGCCGAGCTGGTCGGAAAGCGTCTTGGTCAGGTGAACCACCGCCGCGTTGCGAAGGCCGTAGATCGTGGACTGGCGCGCCGATACGCCGCCGATGCTGATGACGCGCCCCCACTTCTTCGCGCGCATATGCGGCACAACGGCTTTGATGCTCCTGAAATAACCCACGACCTTCGTGTCCAGGTCTTCTATCAGATCCTTCTCCTCGGCGTCGTCAATCGTGCCGCGCACCTGGCCGCCCACCATAGCCGCGCTGTTCACCAGAATGTCCACTCCACCCAGTTCGGATACAGTCGTGTCCACCATTCTCTGCACATCGTCCCAGCTTGTGGTATCGGCTGAAATAGCGACGACTTTTCGTCCGGTCACCGACCTTATTTCTTCCGCCGTCTCGTCCAGCGCGTCCTGGGACCGGGCGGCGATTGCTACGTCCACGCCCTCCTTGGCCAGCTCGAGCGCTATCGCCTTGCCGATGCCTTTGCTTCCGCCCGTTACGAGCGCGGTTTTGCCTTGTAGCTCGAGATCCATATTTTTGCTCCTGTCCTCGATATGTAATCTGGATTCCGGTCTATTGTACATATTTCCGCAACCGAATTTCCCCTTTGGACGAGTCGGAGAGGATTGTAACAGCCCCCTCTCCCTCGATGGGTTGACGAGGGTATGTAAACGTGCGGTCGACCGCTAATGCCGACCAACAAACCTCCTCTCCCTTGGCCCGAATCCACCGAAGAGGGTTAGTATCGCCGCCGGGGCGTGGGTGAGGGACGTGTCAAAGTGGCGGTGCGGTTATGATGTCAGCGCCTGGGTCGTTCTGAAGGTCCGCGGTCGTGATTTTGGACGCCAATGGAGGCCCACAGTGGCGATTTGGGGCGAGTTTGACGAATCTGCGGGCAACAGTGGACACCCGCGGTCCGGTCCGGAGCGATCTTACGGACAAGACAGGCTGTGGTGTGTACGGTGGTCAGTAGTAGACACTGCCGTCAGGCCGGCAGAGGAATGGCTCGCAGTCTGGTCAGTGCGCGACCGAACTGTGTTTCCCAGGGCCAGCGCTGCGGGAGATGCAAAGTAAGGCGGCGGGCCGAGTGGGTGAGCCGTCCGGCGAGGGAGAACAAGCGTCTGCGCAGGGTCTTGGTGGTCGCCACCGGCTCGCGCAGACCGATGCGTCCGATCCAGCGAGCCAGGTTGTGAGCCATTACCTGTATGGCCATCCAGGCGGCGTTGGCTGCAAAGCGCCCCGAGGGCAGATGGTTCAGCCCGACACCGTACTTGAGGTCTCGGATGGCGTTCTCGATCTCGGCGTGGCGGCGATGGTCGGCCTCCAGTTGGAGGGTGTCGCCCTGTCGGTCGGTGATGAAGGCGTGATAGCTGTAGTCGACGAAGAGGGCCAGTTGTGAACCGGGCGTGGGCTTCACCCTGCGGACGATGAGACGCACCGGTGCGGCATCGGGCTCGTTCCGAAAAGGGGTGTAGGTGGTCTCAGCCACGTCGGCTGCGCCGTCCATCCAGTAGGGTATGGGAGTCCAGTCCTCCTCAGGTATGGCCTCTATGAGATTGCGCAGTCGGGTGTGCTGACGGACGGTGATGGAGAAGCGGACACCTGTCTTTCGGCATACGGAGACGATGTCATGGGTGTAGAAGCCACTGTCGGCGCGTACGGTGAGTTGTCCTGTGGCCCCGGCGCAGCGCACCCGGCTCACCGTCTCACGCAGGAAGTGGGCTGCGCCCCGGGCGGTGTTGGCTCGACCCTGTCGCAACCGGGCCATCAGCACGTCGCCGGTTCCTGCGGCGACGGCCACAAGCGGGTGATAGCCTCTCTGGCCGGTGTAGTTGTGGCGGCGGGCGCCCTCCTTGCCCAGTCCGTAGGTCTCGCAGATGGTGGAGTCCAGGTCGATGGTCAACGGCTCATCGCCGGGACCCGCGCCAGCGGCCCAGGCCCGCGCCAGCAACTCCCGGCTCACCCGGTCCAACTGCCGCACATGTCCCCACCTGAAGCTGCGCAGGAAGGTCCCCAGGGTGGATGGCGCCTTCACTGTACAGCCCAACACCCGCCCGGTCCCACCGGCACGCAGCGCGTCGGCGTCATCGATGCAGTCCCCACCGGCCAGCGCCGAGGCAACCAGGGTCAGCGTCTTGTCTCCCGGGTTCGCCCGTCCCGGCGCATCGCCCAGGTCAACGTTGCTGTCCACCAGTTCACTCAGTCCCAGGCGCTGAGCGAGAGTGGCCGGCACGAGCAGCCCGGCATTGGCCACCAGCCGGGGATCGTCGAAGGCGATTCGGATGCGGTCGGGACGCTCAGGTGGTAACATCTATTAAGTGCTCCTGCTCTGGGGTTGGTTCTTGTCTTCAAACCCATTATCCCAGATTCAATGGAGCGCTTTCTCACCCCTTTTGCACGACGACTCATCCATCCCTTCGGTGGATCCGGGTTAAAGCATCGCCAAATCCTGAGGAAAGCGTCCGCCGCCATCGAAAGGAACTTTACTCTATTATTACAACTCCCGCCGGGGAGGGACCAAATGAAGAATTACATCACAACACCAGCAATAATCGTCACCGCCGCGATCCTGATAATCTCCTGCGGCAGCGAGTCCGCGCGCGCTCCAGCGCCAACCGCCATATCCCTTTCCGTCGCCCGGACAGCGCCTCCGCCGACGGAAACTCCGTTCCCAACCCCGATTCCCGTTCCGACGGGTACGCCGCCACCACCGCCGCCGCCGATCCCTACCGCTACCGCCACGCCCGCTCCGACACACACTCCTACTCCGCCGCTGCCGCCGATCCCTACCGCTACCGCGACGCCAGTTCCGACAAGCACTCCTACTCCGCCGCCGCCGATTCCTACCGCTACCGCGACGCCCGCTCCGACACGCATTCCTACTCCGACGCCAGTACCGACATCTACTCCCGTTCCCACGCCCCAGCACACTCACACACAGGTCGGAGCGGACCTTCCCACGACCGAGGTCGTCAGGATACTCGCGCCCTCGGTGGTGAAGATAGTCACCGAAGCAGGCGGCCAGAGCGACGGGCTGTCTCTAATTGGACTCGGCACCGGCGTGATAATAGACGCCGCCGGCCACATCCTCACGAGCAACCACGTCGTCGAGGGGATCGAGGACATCACCGTAACCCTGTACGACGGCAGGACGCTCGACGCCTGGGTCGTCGGACGCGACCCGCATACGGACATCGCGGTGATCAAAGTCCCAGCGGAAGGGCTCCACCCCGCGCTGCTCGGAGACTCATCCGGCCTCCTCGTCGGACAGGACGTCATAGCTATCGGACACGCCCTGGGACTGGGAGGCGCGCCTACTGTCAGCAAGGGCGTCGTGAGCGCCCTCGACCGCACCATAGGCACAGAGCGCAACACTACAATGGTGGACCTGATACAGACTGACGCCTCCATCAACCTGGGCAACAGCGGAGGTCCACTCGTGAGTACGCAGGCTGAAGTCGTGGGAATCAACACCTCGATGCTGCGAGTAGGCCAGGGCATCGGCTTCGCCGTAAACATAAACGACGCAAGGACTGTGGCGGATCAGCTGGTGGAACGCGGAGCCGTGCGGCGCGGCTACATGGGAGTCCTGTTCGCCGACCTCACGCCCGCCTTCATAGCCCAGCTTGGACTCGACATGGACGCGGAGGGCGTCCTTCTCACCGAGGTCGTCCCCGACACCCCTGCATGGAACGCCGGACTCCGCCCGGGGGACGTAATACTCTCCGCGAACGGCCAGCCGATGTCCACCACCGGAGAACTGCTCAAGTTCCTGATGATGCACCCGCCAGGGGACACCATGGAAGCGCTCGCCCTGCGCGAGGGTGAGCAGTTGACCATTCGGCTGACCCTCGGCGAGCGTCCGACCAACTAACAATACTGCCTAGAATTCCCACTCCCAGATTTCTTTGAGGTCCAGGGTGAAGTCGGGGAGAATTGGGTCGGCTGAGACGCTTTCGGGGTTTTCGAGAGTCTCGACCTCGGCTTCGGGGCGATATATGTACACGCGCTTGTTCTGTGGGTCTATGAGCCAGCCGAGGCGGGCGCCGTTGTCCATGTATTCCTGCATCTTGGCTTGGAGGATGCTCAGGCGGTCGGTGTCGGAGCGGAGTTCGATAATGAAGTCGGGGCAGATGGGGATGAAGCGATTGCGGTCTTCCGGCGTCAACTCCACTCGCCGGGATCTGGGAACCCATGAAGCGTCAGGAGAGCGAACCGCGCCATTGGGCAGTGTGTAGCCCATAGATGGCCCGAACGCGGCTCCACTACCGTCCTGTCGCGCCCAATTTCCAAGCTGCCTCGCAATTTCTAATTCCTTGCCTCCCGTAAACCCTATTGCGGGCGCCATAATCTCCAATTCTCCAGTCGAGGTACGCTCTATGTATAAATCTGGGTTAAGCCCGCAGAATTGGGCGAACTGTCTGTCTGTCAGTTCGATGAGCGGGCTCAGTCTCAGGACTATGGGGAGTATGTCGCCGGCGTCCGCTGCGCGGGGTGGCGGTCTTTGTATTGTCTGGACCATGGGGCTGGCTCCGGTTGGCTATTCTTGGTTTTCAGGCGACAGACGACGCCAAGGATCCCAGACTTCAGCGAGGTCGAGAACAAAGCCGGGGAGGATGGGGTCGGCTGAGAGGCTTTCGGGGTTTTGGAGGGTCTGGACTTCCTGATCGGGGCGATAGATGTACACGCGCTTGTTTTGGGGGTCTATGAGCCAGCCGAGGTGGGCGCCGTTGTCCATGTATTCCTGCATCTTGGCGCGGAGGACGCTCAGGCAGTCGGTGTCGGAGCGGAGTTCGATAACGAAGTCGGGGCAGATGTGGTAAAAGCCGCTTCGCTGTTCGGGAGTCAGGGACTGCAGACGAGATAGTGAAATCCAGGAGGCGTCGGGGCCACGAATCGCGCCGTTGGGCAGGGTGAAACCGGCAGATGAGTCATAGGACAAGCCTGTGTCATCCTGCCGGGTCCAGTTCGCAAGCTGTCTGCAGATTTCGCTGTTTCTTCTGGAAATTTCGCTGAATGCGGGGGCCATTATTTCGAGTTCTCCGGTCGCGGCGCGTTCTATGCGAAGGTCGCGGTTGAGGCTGCAGAACTCGGCGAACTGTTCTTCGGTCAGTTCGATGAGCGGGCTCAGTTTCAGGACTATGGGGAGTATGTCGATGGTGTCCGCTGTGCGGGGTGGCGGTCTTTGTATTGTCTGGACCATGGGGCTGGCTCCGTTATTCTATTCGCGGGTCTCTGGAGACAGCCGATGCCAAGGATCCCAAACTTCTGTGAGATCGAGAACGAAGCCGGGGAGTACGGGGTCGGCTGAGATGCTTTCGGGGTTTTCGAGGGTCTGGACTTCCTGGTTTGGGCGGTAGGTGTGGACGCTCTTGGTCTGTGGGTCTATGAGCCAGCCGAGGCGGGCGCCGTTGTCCATGTATTCTTGCATCTTGGCTTGGAGGACACTCAGGCGGTCGGTGTCGGAGCGGAGTTCGATAACGAAGTCGGGGCAGATATGGAAGAAACCGCTTCGCTGTTTGGGGGTGAGGGCCTGGAGACGAGACCTCGAGATCCAGGATGCGTCAGGCTCGCGGATGGCGCCGTTGGGCAGGGTGAATCCGGCGGGTGGGGCGAAGGCCATGCCGGAGTCATTACGGGACGTCCATATTTCGAGTTGGGTGGTGATTTTGCTTTGCCTGTTTCCTGTTTCGCTGAATGCGGGGGCCATTATTTCTAACTCTCCGGTGGAGGTACGTTCGATGCGGAGGTCGCGGTTGAGGCTGCAGAACTCGGCGAACTGCCTGTCGGTGAGTTCGATGACCGGGCTGAGCTTGAGAACGATGGGCGGGGTCCCGATGGCATCGGTGACGCTGTCGGCGGCCTGGGGCGAGGGTTTTGGGGCTGTGATGACCATGGTTGTGGCTCCGGTTGGCTATTGGGGATTTTGGGCGGACAGGCGACGCCAAGGGTCCCAGATTTCTCTGAGGTCCAGTGTGAAACCGGGGAGAATTGGGTCGGCTGAGAGGCTTTCGGGGTTTTGGAGGGTCTGGACTTCCTGGTTTGGGCGGTAGGTGTGGACGCTCTTGGTCTGGGGGTCTATGAGCCAGCCGAGGCGGGCGCCGTTGTCCATGTATTCCTGCATCTTGGCGCGGAGGACGCTCAGGCGGTCGGTGTCGGAGCGGAGTTCGACTACGAAGTCGGGGCAGATGGGGATGAAGCGATTGAGGTCTTCGGGCGTCAATGCCGCTAGCCGGGACAGGGAAACCCAGGAAGCGTCCGGGGAACGCATCGCACCGCTGGGCAGTGTATAGCCCATGGTCGGGCCAAAGGCCATACCACCGCGATGTCTCCGAGCCCAGTTTGCAACCTGTCTAGCAACTTCTAGTTCTTTTGCTCCGGTAAACCCTTTCGCGGGCGACATAATTTCCAGTTCTCCGTTCACTGTTCGCTCTATGCGGAGGTCTCCGTTGAGTTCGCAGAAGTCGGCGAACTGTTCTTCGGTCAGTTCGATGAGTGGGCCTAGTTTCAGGACTATGGGGAGAATTTCGCTGGCGTCTGACACGCGGGGTGACGGTCTTCGTATTGTCTGGACCATGGGGCTGGCTCCGTTATTCTATTCGCGGGTCTCTGGAGACAGCCGATGCCAGGGGTCCCAGATTTCTCTGAGGTCCAGTGTGAAACCGGGGAGAGTTGGGTCGGCTGAGAGGCTTTCGGGGTTTTCGAGGGTCTGGACTTCCTGGTTTGGGCGATAGATGTACACGCGCCTTTCCTGTGGGTCTATGAGCCAGCCGAGGCGGGCGGCGTTGTCCATGTATTCCTGCATTTTGGCTTGGAGGACGCTCAGGCGGTCGGTGTCGGAGCGGAGTTCGACTACGAAGTCGGGGCAGATGGGGATGAATCGGTTGAGGTCTTCGGACGTCAATGCCGCCAGCCGGGACAGGGAGACCCAGGAAGCATCGGGAGAGCGCATCGCACCATTGGGCAATGTGTATCCCATGGAAGGACCAAAGGCCATGCCAGTACCATCGCGCTGCGTCCATATTTCCAGTTGAGTGGTGATCTTGACGTTCCGATTGTCGGTAAGCCCTTTGGTTGGGGACATTATTTCTAACTTTCCGGTCATGGCGCGTTCTATGCGAAGGTCGCGGTTGAGTCCGCAGAAGTCCGCGAACTGTCTGTCGGTGAGTTCGATGAGCGGGCTCAGTTTCAGGACTATGGGGGGTATGTCGCCGGCGTCTGACACGCGGGGTGACGGTCTTTGAATTGTCTGGACCATGGGGCTGGCTCCGGTTGGCTGTTCGTGGGTGTGTCGAGGCGCTGTCAGGATATGGGTATGACGGCGCGTTTGTGTACGGCTCTGCCTATTTGGTTGTCTCCTTCGAAGGCTTCTATCTGGTAGGTGAGGCGGTTGCGGTCTATTTCGGTGAGGACGGAGCGGACGCGGACGGTCTGTCCGACGTTGGTGGGGGCGATGTGGCGGAGTCCGTCCACGGCGTAACCGACGCTGGTGTAGCCATCGGGCAGGTGGGGATCGGTGGCCTTGATGCTGGCGTTTTCCATGAGTCCGAGAAGGTGGGGGGTGGAGAGAACATCGGCGCCCTCTTTGCCCATGCGGTTGGTGGTGAGGTCGGCGGTTACTTCGACTTCGAGGATGGCTTCCTGTCCGGGGGAGATGTTCTGCATCATGTTGGTTCGCTCCTTGGTGTGATGATGGGATTGTAACAGAGGGTCGGTTTTTGGTTGTTAGTCTTTAGCCCGGATCCACCGAAGGGATGGATGAGTCGTCGTGCAAAAGGGGTGAGAAAGCGCTCCATTGAATCTGGGATAATGGGTTTGAAGACAAGAACCAACCCCAGAGCAGGAGCACTTAATAGATGTTACCACCTGAGCGTCCCGACCGCATCCGAATCGCCTTCGACGATCCCCGGCTGGTGGCCAATGCCGGGCTGCTCGTGCCGGCCACTCTCGCTCAGCGCCTGGGACTGAGTGAACTGGTGGACAGCAACGTTGACCTGGGCGATGCGCCGGGACGGGCGAACCCGGGAGACAAGACGCTGACCCTGGTTGCCTCGGCGCTGGCCGGTGGGGACTGCATCGATGACGCCGACGCGCTGCGTGCCGGTGGGACCGGGCGGGTGTTGGGCTGTACAGTGAAGGCGCCATCCACCCTGGGGACCTTCCTGCGCAGCTTCAGGTGGGGACATGTGCGGCAGTTGGACCGGGTGAGCCGGGAGTTGCTGGCGCGGGCCTGGGCCGCTGGCGCGGGTCCCGGCGATGAGCCGTTGACCATCGACCTGGACTCCACCATCTGCGAGACCTACGGACTGGGCAAGGAGGGCGCCCGCCGCCACAACTACACCGGCCAGAGAGGCTATCACCCGCTTGTGGCCGTCGCCGCAGGAACCGGCGACGTGCTGATGGCCCGGTTGCGACAGGGTCGAGCCAACACCGCCCGGGGCGCAGCCCACTTCCTGCGTGAGACGGTGAGCCGGGTGCGCTGCGCCGGGGCCACAGGACAACTCACCGTACGCGCCGACAGTGGCTTCTACACCCATGACATCGTCTCCGTATGCCGAAAGACAGGTGTCCGCTTCTCCATCACCGTCCGTCAGCACACCCGACTGCGCAATCTCATAGAGGCCATACCTGAGGAGGACTGGACTCCCATACCCTACTGGATGGACGGCGCAGCCGACGTGGCTGAGACCACCTACACCCCTTTTCGGAACGAGCCCGATGCCGCACCGGTGCGTCTCATCGTCCGCAGGGTGAAGCCCACGCCCGGTTCACAACTGGCCCTCTTCGTCGACTACAGCTATCACGCCTTCATCACCGACCGACAGGGCGACACCCTCCAACTGGAGGCCGACCATCGCCGCCACGCCGAGATCGAGAACGCCATCCGAGACCTCAAGTACGGTGTCGGGCTGAACCATCTGCCCTCGGGGCGCTTTGCAGCCAACGCCGCCTGGATGGCCATACAGGTAATGGCTCACAACCTGGCTCGCTGGATCGGACGCATCGGTCTGCGCGAGCCGGTGGCGACCACCAAGACCCTGCGCAGACGCTTGTTCTCCCTCGCCGGACGGCTCACCCACTCGGCCCGCCGCCTTACTTTGCATCTCCCGCAGCGCTGGCCCTGGGAAACACAGTTCGGTCGCGCACTGACCAGACTGCGAGCCATTCCTCTGCCGGCCTGACGGCAGTGTCTACTACTGACCACCGTACACACCACAGCCTGTCTTGTCCGTAAGATCGCTCCGGACCGGACCGCGGGTGTCCACTGTTGCCCGCAGATTCGTCAAACTCGCCCCAAATCGCCACTGTGGGCCTCCATTGGCGTCCAAAATCACGACCGCGGACCTTCAGAACGACCCAGGCGCTGACATCATAACCGCACCGCCACTTTGACACGTCCCTCACCCACGCCCCGGCGGCGATACTAACCCTCTTCGGTGGATTCGGGTTTAAGCATAGCGGACTCTGTACTATTTATAACGTTCGGGTAGGTTCTGGGTTAAAAGACGAGTATATGAAGGTTGTGGATATGGCACTGGACAAGTTAGCGAAATTCAATCAGGAGCGGTGGGACGAGTTGGCCCGGTCGGGCGTGGAGTACGCGAGGCCGTGCCTGGACTTGGATGAAAGCTCGGCTCGAGCGCTGGTTGACGACGAAGGCCTCATCGGAGACGCTCGGGGGCTGGATGTCCTGTGCCTTGCGGCGGGCGGAGGTCAGCAGACTCCGGCGTTCGGGCTGCTGGGAGCGAACGTTACGGTCGTAGATCTGTCGGAGGCGCAGTTGGACGGAGACCGCAAGGCCGCGGACCACTACGGGCTTGATGTAAAGACGGTTCAGGGTGATATGCGAGACCTGTCGGCGTTCGGCGAGTCCGAGTTCGACGTGGTGTGGCACGGGCATTCGCTGAATTTCGTGCCGGACGCGCGTGTCGTGTTTCGACAGGTGAGTCGCGTGTTGAAAGCGGGGGGAATCTACCGCCTTTCCTGCAGCAACCCGTATTTCCACGGCATAGACGAGCAGGAGTGGAACGGCGACGCCTACCCACTCAGAAACAGGTACGTGGAGGGCGAGGTTATCTACTCGACCGGAGATGAGTGGACATTTACCGCGCCGGACGGCTCCGCTCAGAGGATACAGGGACCCAGGGAGTTCAGGCACAGCATGGAGACGCTCGTGAATGGGCTCATCGAGCTGGGATTCGTCCTGCTGCGGATACGCGAGGGCGCGAATTTCGACAGGGAGGCCGATCTGGAGCCTGGCTCCTGGGAGCATCTAAAGTCAGTCGCGCCGCCGTACCTGGGGTTCTGGTGGGTGTACAGACCGGAGGACTAACGCCGGAGACTGTACAGCGAACGGAGGTTTGCGCGTTAGTTAGCGCGCCGGCATAATGATGATCCGTGTTGCGGTTATAATGGAAATCGGAATCGGCTAGACATAAGGAGTGACAGCGAAAATGGACAAGCGTCAGCTCGGCACAAACGGCCCTCTTGTGTCCGTTATCGCATTTGGGGCGTGGCCAATCGGCGGGGGACTTGGCAGCGTGCCCGAAGAGCAGGGCATAGCCGCGGTGAAGGCGGCGCTGGAAGTCGGGATGACCTTCATTGATACGGCGGAGGGCTATCAGTCGAGCGAGACGGTGGTCGGCAAGGCGATCAGGGGAAGGCGCGACGAGGTGTTTCTGGCGACCAAGCTCTCAGGAAGCGACCACTCGGCGGAGCGCATGACAAACGCCATCGAAACGAGCCTGCGCACGCTCGGCGCCGACTACATAGACCTGTACCAACTTCACAGTCCGTCTCCCGAATGGCCCATCGCCGACACGATGGAGAACCTCATGCGATTGCGGGACACTGGCAAGATACGCTATATCGGCGTGTCCAACTTTTCGCCCGAACAAACTCAGGACGCCATGCAGTA
The DNA here is from genome assembly GCA_965261525.1 of Dehalococcoidia bacterium. Lineage (GTDB taxonomy): Bacteria > Chloroflexota > Dehalococcoidia > Lucifugimonadales > UBA1123 > VXRN01. The sequence continues at coordinate 3,688,889 of OZ253472.1, read as the reverse complement.
CGCCGCGATTCATAGCTCTCAGCCCCGCTACAACATGATGTGGCGCGATCTTGAGGACGACGTTCTCCCGTACTGTCTGAAGAATGGCATCGGCGTCATACCGCACTCAGTGTTGTGCAAGGGGGTGCTTGGCGGCAAGCGCAAGCCGGGACATCGTTTCGCGCCGGACGATGAGCGCAGGCTGTTCAACTTCTTCCGGGGTGAGTTGTTCGAGCAGACATATGAGGTGGCGCTGCGCCTGGACGAGTGGGCGAGAGACCAGGGCAGGGACATCGTGCAGCTCGCAATCGCGTGGGTGTTGGCGAACCCGGCCGTTTCGTCCGCGCTCGTAGGCGCCAAGTCTGCGGAGCAGGTCTATCACAACGCCGGAGCCGCTGACTGGCGCCTGACCCCCGGCGACCTGGAGGAAATCGAAACCCTGATGGACGGATTCAGAATGTCCTGGATAAAGGACGATCCATAAGCCGGATAAGTCGAACTAAGCCCCGCTCTCCGCAGGGAGTCGGCCTGCCTCCTAAAGCGCCGGCGCGGATTCGGACAAGGGCAGTTCGACTATCATTTACTGACGCGGCGCAGCATCGGCCTATCTGTGATAGACACTGGCATGGGAGCCGCATGTTTTCTAGGTATTTCCAGTCGCGACAGCGTGAAACGGGTTCCCCAGGATGCCCGCGGTTCAGGGAAGTTCGCCGACGTGTCTCTATTTGGGGCGAAGCTATCCTGTGCGCTCCGACCATACCGGTTGGTGGTAGCCGAGAGGCGCGGAAGGACGCGCCCAGTAGGGTTGCGTCTCCGAGAGTTGCAGCACAGGAGCGAGATGCCCCAATCGCCCGCCGGGTACATCGCTGACCGTTGACCAGCGTTCTACTTCCTGGGGGGTGAAGTCCTCAGGCGCATCTCGGAGCTCCGACTCGGGTACTTGGCCTCGATTCACAAGCCAGCGTCCGGTCTGGGCCAGCGAAATTCGGACCAGCCAACTGCCACCCTCACGAACCCGCCGCGCTAGAGCCACCATAGACCCGAAGGCCATGAGATAGCCTGTCAGGTAGTCTATGGCGGAGACCGGATAGAACTGGGGGCCCGGTTCCGCGCCCGGGAACAGTTCTCCTTGGCGGACGGTTATGCCGCTTACGGTCTGCACTACGGTGTCGAAGCCGCGACGCGACGACCACGGACCCAGGCGTCCGAAAGCCGACAGGGAAATATAGATGATGCCCGGTCGCAGCGCGGCCAAGGCTTCCGGCGACAGCCCACGCTTGGCAAGAGCGCCGGGCCGGTATCCCTGCGAGAAGACATCGGCTTCACGCGCCAGTCCGCGCATTGTTTCCAGGTCTTCGGGCTGGCGCAGGTCGAGGTGTGCGGAGAGCTTGCCGTGCCCCGTGTCGTACTCCTGGGCAGGGATGCTGGGAAGGTGAGGGGAGGTGATCTTCATAACGTCCGCGCCGTGTTCGGCCAGTGTGCGGGCGCAGGTGGGACCGGCCAGCACCCGCGTGAGGTCGAGAACCCTTACTCCGGACAGGGGCCTGGAGCCATCAGGAAGCGCTTCGGGCGGACTCTCGCCGATTTTCTCGATTTCCAACAGGGGCAGAGAGGCTACGGCGGCGGACTGGGGGTGCCGGGCCCACTCTTCCATGGAGCGCGCCATTCCGCCGGCGCCGTTTGCCGCGATGATCGCCTCTTCGAGTTCGAGCGCGTCCCACCCGGCGACCGCCCGGCGCACTGCCTCCCCGTCCTCTTCTTCGACGCCGAGTACCCCGAGAGCCGCGTCCCGGTGATTGGGGAAGTTGCAGTGGAGGTAACTCCAGCGACCGTTTTTCGCGGGATATACGCCCATAATCGGGTGGCGTTCAGCCCCGGCGGGCTTGCCGTCCATAGTCATGTATTTGCTGCTGCGCAGCGACGCCGTGGCATGGCGGGTATCAACGGCGATCTGCTGGCCGCGTCCGGTGCGCAGCTTCCACAGGTCGGAAGCCGCGAGTCCGACGGCCGCCAGGCTGGCGGCGGCTGTCTCGCCTATTCGGAAGGGTGTCGGCAGAATAGGGTCGTCGCCGCCGCAAATCTCCACGTCGGCGGCGCGTTTCGGATCCCATCCCGCGATTGGAAGCAGCGTGGATAGTGTGTTGTCGCTCACTGTTGCCCTTGCTCCTCGCTCGTGTGTGTAATGCTCTCACTTATACGTGAGACTCTTCGCCGAGTGGCGACTCTGTTACGCCTGCTGCTTGGCTTCTTTCGCGGCCTTTTCCTTAGCCTCGTCCAGGGCCAGAGCCTCGGCGGCCCGCTCATTCTCAAGTATCTTGGTCCTGACGGCCTGCGTCGCGCGGTTCCATGTGTCGCGATTATCCGTCACGAACCTGTGCGACTCGTAGTAGTCGTCGAGTAGGCCGTTGACCCTCGGAACCACGTATCGGGCGACCATGTCCCAGCTTCTAAGGGTGTTCTCGCGGTTCGCCCAGTCGTGGACGAATCCAATGACGCAGCCAAACCCGCCGGTGAGTTCCATCATATCGCGTATCCTGGCGACGAGATCGTCCGGAGTGCCGATGACCGCGGTGCTCAGATCGGAGAAGGCGACGTCGTCCACGGCTTCGTCCCCTGTCTTGTAGATCGGGCCGACGCCGCCCGCCAGAGTGCCGATGGTGTACTCGTTGTTGTGTCTCATCAGGCCGTCCCGCGCCTGTTCGCGGGCTTCCTTCCGCGTCTCGGCGATATGCCAGTTCAGCACGATGCGCCAGTTCTTGCGGTCAACGGCGTTGCCGTGCAGCGCGGCGGATTCCTCGGCGAAGCTCCACTGCAGGGGTAAGGCCCTGATTCCCTCCTTGGAGAGAGAACCTATGGAGAGTACCCCCGCCCGGTGCTTTCCGGCCAGCGTCATGCCCGATGGACTCACAATCGAGGCGACCGCGAACTCCATGTCTCTCTGCAGAGGCTTCAACTGGAGCTTGGCGTCGCGGAGCTTGAACCACTCGGACTCGTATGTGAAGCGCTCATCCGACTCGAACAGGCGACGGATGACGCCCATCGCCTCGTCCTGGCGGTCGCGCAGCAGCATCGGGTCAACGCCGAGCGTGTGGGCGTCGGACGGCAGCGCTCCCGGGCCTGAGCCGAAAATCACCCGGCCGCGCGACTGGTGGTCGAGCTGCACGATTCGCTGGGCCACCATGAAGGGATGGTGGTAGGGCAGCGACACCACGCCCGTGCCGAGCATAATCCGGTGCGTCCGCTCGGCGGCCGCCGCCAGGAACAGTTCTGGAGATGCTATTATCTCCCATCCTGTGGAGTGATGCTCACCGCACCAGAACTCGTCGTATCCCAAGCGGTCCATATGCTCGACCAGTTCCAGATCGCTCTGCAATTGTAACGTGGGGTTTTCGCCTATCGGGTGGTGTGGCGCGAGAAACGCGCCGAATCGCAGGTCTGCCAAGTTATTTCTCCTTTTTCATGGGCCAATTCTAAACGAACTGTCACTCACCGCGCAGTCGGCGCAGTTCGGCTTCCATCGCCGCTATACGGGCCTCCGCCTCGTCGGCGCGCCTCTCAGCGGACTCGCGCGCTTGACGCAACTCTTCAGGTATCGGAAGGAATTCGCCCGTCTCCGGGTCGCGGAAGCGCAGTAGTTCGTCGTACCACCACAACTCCAGCCCCAGAACCTCGCTGTATCCCCAATGGCGAGAGTCCGACTCGCTGACTATCTCAAACGGCGAGTACTCTCCATCAACCAGCGTGTCACCCGCAAGCGGCGCGTCGTGAAACTCGCCGCCCGACGGATCAAAGCGCCAGTATTCCCGCACTCCATAGTCGGCATAACCCTCGCGCTTGACGGTGTAGTCTCGTCTGCCGGTACTGCGAGAAGCGACCTCCAGAACGAAGTCGGGCGGCTTGCCCACCTCGCTTATCACGTAGCCGTTGCGCCGGATAATCCTTCGGGGATCGCTTACGCCAAGCGCCACCACGCCGTCGGGGGCGAAGTTACCAGCGTTGCCAGCGTCGGCTGCATCGCGGAGCAGATAGCCCGCCCCCGAAATCAGAACATCGCCGCGATGCCCGAAGTGCGGTCTGAGCGCACCGTAGAAATGATACATGGAATCTTCCTGAATCATATCAGGCTCGCGCGGCGGATCTGGCAACGGCTCGATGCGAGAGTAGTCTTCGGTCTGTGGCTGTGTAAGAGCGGCTTGGGTCGTCATGATTGGACTCTCCGTGATGCTGTCCCAATGAAATCTCCATCCGGGCGATACTTCAGTCCGCATTATAGCATCGTCAGCGGATAGGCCATTTGCCCGCCATTGAGTCGAACTTACATCCATTTAGAGGATCTAACAATTTGGTTAGGTTTACGCCCATGCTCCGATGAAACCGACTGATAGACCTTAGAGGGTGTTTCCAAAGCCTTCGAATTGACCTATACTACTCGCATTATGCGCAAACCCTATCCCAGCGACCTCACCGATGAACAGTGGGATATTCTCGCTCCCCTGCTCCCACCAGCCAAACCTGGAGGACGCCCTCGCGCAGTAGACCTTCGGGAGGTGGTCAACGGCATCCTGTACGCGCTTCGGAGCGGATGCGCCTGGCGTATGCTCCCCAACGACCTTCCTCCCTGGCAAACAGTGTACAAATACTTTCGGAAATGGACAACGGACGGAACGTGGAAACGGGTCAATGAGACTCTGCGCTCCGCCGTTCGAGAGGCGGAGGGCAGGAATCCGACGCCCAGCGCGGCGATCATAGACAGCCAGTCAGTGAAGACTACTGAAAAAGGGGGCCTCGCGGCTATGACGCAGGCAAGAAGATCAAAGGTAGAAAGCGACACATCATAGTGGATGCCATGGGGTTGTTGTTGGACGTGGTGGTACATCCCGCCGACATTCAGGACCGAGACGGAGCGAAGTTGGTTATCTCTAAATTGAAAGGACGATTTCGGCGTATGCGTTTGATCTGGGCTGACGCGGGCTATGGGGGAAAACTGATCGAGTGGGTGCGGGAGTTGACAGGATGGACGCTTGAAATCGTGAGGCGTCCCCGGGACAGTCACCAGTTCAAAGCGCTGCCGCGCAGATGGGTGGTTGAGCGAACATTCGCGTGGCTGGGAAGGTGTCGCAGGTTGAGCAAGGACTACGAGGCGCTGCCTGAAACAACCGAGGCCTGGGTCAACATAGCTATGACTCATCTCATGCTCCGACGATTGAATCCTTCATGACATATCCTTTGGAAACACCCTCTTACAGAATACGACTACTTATCTGGACTTTGTACAAAAGCTAGACAGGATATGAGAGCGAGGTAAGATAGCCGAGCAAGCTATCACGAAAGGTCCGGCTACGCTCACCCTGCCCGAAGCCATTATACCCATACTCCAGCCCTTCTCAACGCTGTTTCAGCGCAGAACCTGGGTGAAAGCTCAGGTACTGCTGGTCGGCGCCGTCCTGGCTCCGCGCAAGCGAACCGTAACCTCCGCGCTTGGTGTCATGGGACTCAGCGACGATGACGGCTTTGCGATATACCACCATGTCCTCAACCGCGCCGTGTGGTCGTCCCTGCGGCTAAGCCGAGTTCTGCTGACGCTTCTGATTCAGCATCTTGCCCAAGGGGACGGTCCACTGGTATTCGGGATAGACGAAACAATTGAGCGGCGGCGGGGCAGTCGCATCAGGGCAAAGGGCATCTACCGAGACGCTGCGCGCTCCAGCGACAGCCATCTGGTCAAGGCCTCGGGCCTGCGCTGGATAAGCCTGATGTGGCTGACCACCATACCCTGGGCGCATAGGACATGGGCATTGCCTGTACTGACGGCTCTGGCTCCTTCCGAACGCTACAACCGGAAGATGGGACGGACTCACAAGAAAATCACCGACTGGGCGCGCCAGATGATACTCCAACTCCGGCGTTGGCTTCCAGACCGTCCCATCGTCATGGTGGCTGACAGCGGCTGCGCCGCACTCGACCTGCTCCACTTCTGCCAGTCTATGTCCCAACCCGTTACCTTCATCACCAGACTGAGGCTCGACGCCGCGCTCTACGAACCCGCTCCAACCCGACTGCCCGGTCAAATGGGACGCCCGCGTCTCAAGGGCCAGCGCCTGCCCACGCTCAGGGAACTCCTCGACCGCCCCGATACACGCTGGAGCCGGACATCGGTCGCATGGTACGACAACGATACCCGGGCGGTGGAACTCAACTCTCACACCGCGCTCTGGTATCACAGCGGCAAGCCGCCTGTGTCCATTCGCTGGGTTCTCATTCGAGACCCACTGGGGCAGTTGAACTCTCAGGCGCTGCTATGCGCCGATCCTGCGGTCGCGCCGATCCGGATCGTCGAATGGTTCGCGCTGCGCTGGCGGATTGAAGTTACATTCCAGGAGGTTCTCGCTCACCTCGGAGTGGGTACGCAACGTCAATGGTCGGACCTTGCCATAGCCCGTACCACGCCCGCGCTGTTGGCGCTGTTCTCTTGGATAACTCTCGCAGCCGAACTGCTAAGGCGAGAAGGTTCAGTTCCAACGCGTTCAGCCGCATGGTACGCCAAGTCTGAACCCACGTTCAGCGACGCAATCACGTTGGCGCGTCATCATATGTGGAGAGCGTCTGAGACTTTTTGTGTGTCTGAGCGCAAACCCGACATCGTTAAAGTCCCCGCGCTTCTGTTCAACCGACTCATAGAATCCCTGACTTACGCCGCCTGAATGTACAAAGTCCAGATTAGTCCTCTACCAGGTTTTCTGAAAACCTGACGCTTACTTGTGGCGGTGGGTCATGTTGAATTCGCCGGTCATGGGCAGCGAACGCCTGACACGGGCCGGTACGCTGCTGAAGAAGTCTCCCCAGGTGGGCGGATCGGGGTGGGACTCGAGCAGTTGGCCGAGGACATAGCTGCCGCCCCGAAGCATCGGGAAACCATGCCCGCCGCACACGCCCTCGAACTCAAACTCAGACAGCCGCTTGAGAGAGCGGATATAGCTGTCGCGGTCGTAACCCGGGAACTGGACAGACCTGCTCAGCCGCTGTCCGTCGCTGAATATGGTGTCTCCGGAGAACAGGATTTTTTCCTCTTCCAAAAGGAAGCACACACTGCCGCGCGTGTGGCCGGGTGTGTGAATTACCCTGATCCCGCCGTGCATCGGAAGAACATCGCCGTCCTCGGCGAGCAGGCTCACCCTGGTCTGGCCGAGTAGTGGAATCGGGATTGGGGCGGTTCCGAGTAGGCCCATGTAGCCCAGACTCAGATCGTTGTTCTTCGCGCGCCTTGCCTCCAATCTGTGGGCTATGACCGCCGCGCCCGTCTTTCTCACCAGGGGCAGAGTCCCGCCCACGTGATCAGGGTGGCTGTGGGTGACCAGGACGTGCTTCAACTCGGACGGGCTTCTGCCGATGGAGCGGATGTACTTGAGGATTCCGCCAGGGTGCCAGGGCAAGCCGGAATCCACAAGCGTCAGGGTTTCCCCGGCAATCAGGTAAACCCTGGACCACTTGGCGCTGGGAATCATATGTATGCACGGAGATACTTCCACGGGAACCCCTCAGTTTACGGTATGAAGTCTATTGTATCATCCGCAATCCACTCGGTTGCCAGGCCTTGTGATATAATCCCGCCACCCGGAGAAGGCTTGACTCTCATATAGGTCGCCCGGACCCGCAGATCCGTCCGTATAGGAGCGCGAGCATGGTAGTCGCCCACAAACCAAAACTCACCTACGAAGACTACCGAAAGACCCCTGAAGGCGCGCGATACGAGCTTCTGAACGGAGAGCTAATAGAATTGACCGCCCCGCGCATAGCCCACCAGAGACTTCTGGGGTCTCTATACACCCATGTCAACGCTTTCGTTCGTGAAAACGGCCTGGGAGAGGTGTTTCTATCCCCCACGGATGTGGTACTGACCGATTCGGACACCGTCCAGCCCGACCTGATCTTCGTCTCCGTCGAACGGGCGGACATCATCACTCCCGAAAACATCCAAGGGCCTCCCGATCTGGTTGTCGAAATACTATCCCCTTCCACCGCAAGCAGGGACTGGACGGACAAACTGCGACTCTACGCCGAGCGCGGCGTCAGAGAGTATTGGCTTGCGAGCGTAGAGGTCGCCCAAGAGCGCGTCTGGGTTCTCGTCCTGGCCGAAAACGGGCGCTACGTCGTCGCGGGCGTCTATGATAAAGAAGACACTCTCACCTCCCCTATCCTTCCGGGCTTCGCGCTCAACCTCAGCGAAGCGTTTGAACAGACCAACAAAGATAAGGAGATCCGCGAATGAACATCGGCATTTCGACTTTTCCGACTGACTACTCGGTTGATATAGCGGTACTGGCCAAGAGAGCCGAGGAAATCGGGTTCGAGTCGCTGTGGGTGCCTGAGCATCCGATTTTGCCGGTGAATGCAGGTTCGCCCTGGCCAGGATCCGCGGACGGCGTGATCCCAAGGGTGTACGCCGACATCGTTGACCCGTTTGTCGCGCTCGCAAGGGCGTCCGCGGTGACGAGCGCCATGAAGCTGGGAACCGGCATCTGCCTGGTGCCTGAGCGCAATCCGCTGCTGCTGGCCAAGGAAGTCGCCACGCTGGATATGTACTCGGGCGGCAGATTCCTTTTTGGAATCGGGGCTGGCTGGCACAGGGAAGAGACCGAGATCATGGGGGGCGACTTCGCCCACCGCTGGACGCAGACCAAAGAGTCCATCCTCGCCATGAAGTCTCTCTGGACCGAGGTTGAAAGCGAGTACCACGGCAAATATTACGACTTCCCTGCGGTGTACTCTTTCCCCCGTCCCACTCAGCGTCCGCATCCGCCGGTCTATCTTGGAGGAATGGCGCGCAACGTATTCAAGCGCGTCGTAGAGTGGGGCGACGGATGGATGCCGAATCGGGTTACGCCGGAAGACATTAGCGCGGGTCGGCAGAAACTGAACGACCTGGCGTCCGAGGCGGGTCGCGATCCCAATTCGATAAACATCTCAGTATTCGGACAGCCCGCAGACAGGGAACTGGTCTCCGGCCTGTTCGAGGCGGGCGCGGACCGCGTGATGATTCGAGTCGAGACGGCAGACGAAGACGCTACCTTCGCGCAGCTGGATCAGATAGCGGAGGCGGTCCTGTCATGAGGTCTGGTTGAGTCCTGAAAGAGAGAATAGAATAAGTATAGTATGGATAGCAGATTTCCGAATTGGGCGGCGCGGCACGCGCTGTTCGCGCCCTAGGGAATATTGGCGGCGACGTATGCGCTGACGACGTATGTCAAGGCAGTTGGTTGGAACATTTGGGGCGACCGCGGCAACCTTGTTACCCTGTCTGATATGGTGGACTTGGGCATTGTGGTCTATGCGGTCGGCGCATCTTTAGTGGAGGTACTCATAGGAATGGCATTCTACGCGCTCGAACAGAGAAAGAAGCGACAGGAGAAGATGCGAGAAGAGGCTGTGCGGATGCGAGAAGAGGCTGTGCGGATGCGGGAAGAGGCTGTGCGGGAGGGCAGGCAGGAGGCTATGCGTATGTTCTCTCGCAACATGATACTCAAGGCGAATGAGAACCCTCAGGCGTCCGTCAAGGAGTTGGTGAAAGCGGTGACGTCCGAGATGGAACAGACTGAACGGAATTAGGCCGCTCTCTCGACTTGCCCGCGAATCATGGGGACCGACAAAAGGCCGCCATATACATTGCGGCTCGGCGGGCAAGTTCTATTTTCTTGGCGCCGCAGTCCCGGGCTATTCGACTACGAACAGCGGCATTACCTTCTCGCCGAACAGACGGATGGAGTTCTGGACGCCGTCCGTATCCATCTCGCCGATGTTCATCTTCATCATGAGATTGCGAACGCCAATGTCGCGTAGTTCGGCTATCTGTTCGGCCACCTGGTCCGGCGTTCCAACGATGCACGCCTTCTCGAAGTCCTCGCCCGCCGGAAGCGGCTTGGTGGGATCGAGTGGCGGAAACCCTTCGGGATTGTAGGTTTCGCGCGCTTCGCGGAAGTGCTTGCGCTCTCTGAGGAATCCCGGTTCACACAGCTCCCTGGCGCGTTCATACGTCTCCGCCACGAAGACGTTCTTGGAGAACCAGCACTGGTCCAGGGTCGCTTCGATTCGGGCCTCGTCGAATCCGGCCTTCACCATCTCGTCCCTGTACGCGGTCATGCGCGAGACGAACACATCCGGCTCCTGCACTCCCATCAGGATTGGACGTCCTATTCGCGCCATTGCCAGGGTGGAGGCTTCGCTGATACAGGCGCGCACCAGTCGCGGGTGAGGCTTCTGGTAGGGCTGCGGCCTGAGCCTGGGGAAAGTCACGTCCCAAAACCGGCCCTTGTGTCTCACGTCTTCTGTCGTCCATGCCTTAACGAGCAGGTCTTCGGCCTCCGCGAGCCTCTCCGCGCCCTCGTCCATAGGCACCCCGAAACCCATGTACTCATACGTATTGAAGGCTGACCCACGTCCGACGCCTACAATGAGCCTGCCCTGGCTCAGGTTGTCCAGCAGGGCGGTCTGCGCCGCGAGCCGCACCGGGTGGTGAAAGGCCATCTCGACCACCGCGAAGCCAATCTTGATTCGGCTGGTTACGGTCGCCACCGCCGCGCCGAACACGAGCGGGTCCACGTAGGCGCACGCGCCGTCGAAGTGGTGCTCTGTCAGCCACGCGGCCTCGAATCCCATCCTGTCCTGGAGTTCTATCTCGACCAACGTGCTGGCTATTACGGCGGCGTCGTTGTCGGGTTCGTGGCTGACCGGAAACACCATCGAGCCGAATCGCATATATTTCTCCCGTGTTATTCCCGTTGCGCCTGAGTGTTGAGTAGTTGAGTATCAGAGTATCTGCGACAGGAACAGCTTTGTCCGGTCGCTCTGCGGGTTCTCGAATATCTGCTCCGGCGGGCCTTCTTCAACAATGACGCCCTCGTCGAACATTATCATGCGGTCGGCGACCTCTCTGGCGAATCCCATCTCGTGGGTGACGACGACCATCGTCATGCCGGACTTGGCCAGTTCCTGCATCACGTCCAGCACTTCCTTAATCATCTCGGGGTCGAGGGCCGAAGTCGGCTCATCGAAGAGCATGATGTTGGGCTGCATGGCAAGCGCGCGGGCTATGGCCACTCGCTGCTGCTGACCACCGGAAAGCTCTGCCGGAAACTTGTCGGCCTGCTCGGATATGCCCACTCGTTCAAGAAGTTGATGGGCAGCTTCCTCCGCGTCGGCGCTTGGCATCTTTCTGACCTGCGTCGGGCCGAGCGTGATATTTCTCAAGACGCTCAGGTGGGGAAAGAGGTTGAAAGACTGGAAGACCATCCCCACGTCCCGACGTATGGCGTTGATGTTCCTTATGTCGTTGGTCAGCTCTATGCCGTCTATGATTATCTGTCCCCGCTGGTGTTCCTCCAGCCGGTTGAGCATTCTTATGAAAGTGGACTTGCCGGAGCCGGACGGCCCGAAAACGACGACCACCTGGCCCTTTCCGATCTCCGTAGATATGCCTTTGATAACGTGGAAGTCGCCGAACCACTTGTGTACGTCGCGGCAGACGATGACGCTCTCGGACTCGCCCTGTTTATCACTGATAGTCATGTCAACCTCTCTTGAACTCATTGCCGCTTTCGACGTCAGCGCTCACCGACGCCCATGTGCCGCTCTACCCGCCCGCTCACGTATGACATGCTGTACGTGAAAATCCAGAAGACCAGCGCGAGGAAGATGAATAGCTCACGCGCGCTTGAGAGATACTCGGTGTTGCCCTGGATGAACGCGCGGCTTATCTCCACCACGTCCAGCATACCTATGATGTACACGAGGCTGGTGTCCTTGAACAGCGAAATGAACTGTCCCACGATTGCCGGAATCACGTTTCGTATCGCCTGCGGCAGGGAGATGAACAACGTAGTCTGCCAACCTGGGAGTCCGAGCGCGCGGGCGGCTTCAACCTGTCCGGGATGGATCGCCTGCAAGCCGCCTCGGATGTTCTCGGCCATGTATGCCGAGCTGAACAGGGTAATAACTATCGCGGCGCGGAGCAGCGAATTCGGCTTCAGTTCCTCCGGAAACGCCAGAGGAACCAGCACCTGTGACATGAAAAGCAGGGTGATCAAGGGAACGCCCCTGAACATCTCGATGAATACTACGCAGAGCAGTTTTACGACGGGCAAACTGCTGCGCCGTCCCAGCGCGAGCGCGATTCCTATGGGCAGGCTGAGCGTGATGCCCGCCACCGCCAGCAGCAGGTTCAGGGTTATGCCGCCCCAGTGTAAGACCGACACCGGCTGCAAACCCGGTACACCCTCTATTCCGCGCAGAAGCACCAGTATGATCAGGAAAGAGGCGACGCCCAGAATGCCTATCCACTTGGGTGTTCCGAGCGGCGTGTAACGCGCGACCGCCCATCCCGCCAGAACAGCGGGCAGATTCGCCAGCAGCAGCAGACGCACGTCTATTCCCATATCTTCAAAACTGTAGGGCAGCAGAGAGAAAGCTGCGGAAATAGCCGCGACCCCGATGGCTATGCGCCTTGCGACGCCGCCGCCGGCAACCGCCCACGCCATTCCCAGCAGGGCAGTTACCATCAGATGCCCTACCTGTGGTCTCCAGAAGCAGTTCTGACCGGGGCAAGATGACTCGATGTTGTACTGGCCTATGACCATCTGGCCGCCAAGCACTCCGATGACCGTCCAGTCGGCGTCGGTTACCGCCCATCGTCCGCCGAACCACAGCGCAGTCACAAGGACTATTACAATCACGACTGTGAGGAGCCCGTTGTACCATGAACTGAACAGATTGGCGCGCATCCATCCGACCGCTCCGGTCTCGGAACGCGGCGGCGGCATACTTGGCGGGGGACGGTTGATAGTCGCAGCCATCTTTTAGCTTCCCACGAACCTGATGCGCCTGTTGTACAGGTTGCCGATAAGCGAATACGTCAGGCTCATGGCGAGATACGCCAGCATGATGATTATGAAAATGGATACCGCGGGCGCTGTCTGGGTCATGGTCTTGGCGACGTTGGTGAGGTCGGAGTACCCGATCGCGCCTGCAAGGCTGCTGTTCTTGGTCAGGTTGAGGAACTGGCTAATGAGCGGAGGAATGATGACACGCAGGGCCTGCGGGAATGTCACCTGCCGCAGCGTCGCCATGGGTGACAGACCCAGCGAGCGCGCCGCCTCCGTCTGCCCGCGCCCGACCGACTGTATGCCCGCGCGAACTATCTCCGCGATGAACGAAGACGTGTAAATTACAAGTCCAACCAGCAGCACCAGCAAGCCCGCCGGGGCGGTGAATCCTCCGCTAATGCGCCCGAAAGCGCCCTGGGGAGCGGGCATAGAGACGACGAAGGGCGCCCCTCCACTTACTGACATAACCAATATCCAGAACACGGCGCCCGCTACTACTGTCACACCGCATCCGTAGATGACGGGATAGGACGCCTTTCCGGTGAGGATTTCCCTCCGCGCCTGCATCCGATAGATGACAACTCCCGCAGCGATTGATACAACCGCCAGGGCCAGCCAGATCAGACCGACGCCCGGATCGGGCGCGGACGCCCAGGGCATGGACAGTCCCGCGTTGTTGAAGAAGAAGGCGTCGGCGACAACGTAGCCGTCGCGCACTCGCGGCAGCGCGAGCACGATGTAGAACCAGAAGAAGAGCTGCACTAGCAGCGGCACGTTTCGGAAGAACTCGACATACACGGTCGCAATCTTGGACACGAGCCAGTTGTTGGACATCCGGGCTACGCCGATGACAATGCCCAGTATCGTTGCCAGTATGACTCCGATAATCGAGACGACGATGGTATTGGTGACCGCGACACCGAGAGCGTAGAGGAAAGTGTCCGACTTTTCGTAGGGCAGGAAGTGCTGCCCTATGGGAGTCTGGTAGGACCTGTCCAGGAAGCTGAAGCCAAACGGGATATTGCGGTCGTGAATGGCACTGTAAATGTTGGTGAAGAACCAGGCGACGAAGAACACAACCAGAATACCGGACACAATCTGCGCGGCCCACTGTATAGCTCGGGCGTGTCTCCAGATCGGAATACCCTGGTAGGTCAGAAAACTCATCATTGGGTTGAAGATACTCTCGTACTATGGTCTGCGTCGCAGATGCTATCACAACGGCGCGCGCTTTGCCGCTGCCCATCCACGCCGGACATTACGATTCCCGCCGTTCATCTCCCAGCCGGCGCAACTCCGCTTCCATCTCTGCCACGCGCGCCTCCGCCGACTCACGCGCCGCCTGTTCCGCATCCGCTCGCGCGTCTGCCGCGTTCGCCCGCGCGTCTGCGGAGTCACGCGCCGCCCGCTCCGACTCCAGTGCAGCCCCCAACTCTTCCGGCGTCGGCAGGAATTCTCCCGACACGGGGTCCCTGAAGCGCAGTTCCTTATTGTCCCACCACAACTCCAGCCCCAACGCCTCGCTGTATCCCCAATGACGACCATCTGGCTCGTTCACTATCTCCAGCGGTTCATACACACCGCCCACCAACCTGTCCCCCGCGATCGGAGCGTCGTGATACCGTCCCCCCGTCGGGTCGAACCGCCAGTACTCCCCCACTCCATAGCGGGCGTAGCCCTCCCGCTTCACCGTGTAGTCCCGCCTGCCAGTGCTGCGAGACGCCACCTCCAGAACGAAGTCCGGCGGCTTGCCCACCTCGCTTATCACATAGCCGTTGCGCCAGATTATTCCCTGCGGGTCGCTCACGCCCCTGGCGACCAAGCCGTCGGGATAGAACTCGCCCACGTCGCCCGCATTGCGGATAAGGTATCCCCCTCCCCCAACCAGCACATCGTCCTGGCCCGCGAAATATGGTCTGAGTATGCTATGGAAGTATGCCACTATCTCATCTTGCCACATATCGCATCTCCGAGGCGGGTCTGGCAACTGCTCTACCTGAGAAAAGTGGGTGACGCGGGACTGTTTGAGCGCGGTTTGAGTGGTCATGGCAGGGTTCTCCGTTACGCTGTCTCATCGGATCTCTATCTACCTACCTACGCAAGGCGGTCCACCGAGACTATATCATAGTCAGGCGGACAGACAACTACGTCAACACATACAGATGCCGTATCAGTTTGGTCGGTGGCAGTAATCACCCTCACCCCCATATCGCAGTACGTGGCAGGTTCTACCCGTCGAGGGCTGAGAGGGGATTTTCGCGCCGCAAGGAACACCGATTAAGTTGATAGAGGTTCGGCGCAAATCACGAAATTCGCTCGGTCTCAAGTAGATTGACATATCCGGCATAGTAATCACTATAATTACACACTCCCAATCATAGGAGAAGAACATGACGAGCGATTTGACTGTCAAGAGAGAAGTGAAGCTAGTCGCCATCGGAAATTCCAGGGGAATCCGTATCCCAAAGGCGGTGTTGGACAAGTACGGGTGGAGCGACTGGCTGGTGCTGGAAGAGTTGGAAGAAGGCGTGACCCTGCGAGGCAAAGATACCCAGCATCTCTCCTGGGAAGAAACCTACCGCGCTATGGCAGCCGAGTCCGAAGATTGGAGCGATTTCGACGTAACTACCGCCGACGGAGTGGACTGATGGCCGCGTTCCCCCGGCGATACGACATATATATCGCCAACCTCGATCCCACTGTCGGAGGCGAAATCCGAAAGACCCGCCCGGTTGTCGTAATTAGCGGAAACGAAATGAACCGTTACTTGAATACCGTGGTTGTCTGTCCTTTGACCACCAGGTTGCACCCGCAATGGCGTGGACGACTTCAGGTGCGATGCGCCGAACAAGACGCTGAAATTGCGGTAGATCAGATTCGCGCCATCAGCAAGCATCGTCTGGGACAGCGTATCGACAGGTTGCAAACCGATGACGCTGCCAAACTGAGACGTATCATCGGAGAGATGTACGCCGAGTGAACGCTCGGAGACAAGATGGCGCGACAAGAACGACAAAGAGAGCGGTCGGCGAAGATTCGCCGACCGCTCTTTTGATTATGCTTGACTCGCGTCAGGCGCGAAGACCGAAGCCCGCTACCTCAGAGGCGCGGCGTAAATCTGTCCGCCCTTCGGGCATCCCATGCAGGTGGCATCCGCCCACAGCGCGTTGCGCCCGTTCTCTCTTGGGAGGTTGATACCGTCTGGACCGAGGTTGCGGTCGTATATCTCACCGTAGTTGCCAACGGCCTTGATCACGTCCTGCGCGGCGGTCTGGCTTATACCCAGGCTCTCCTGTCCGAAGGAACCTTCCAGTCCGAAAAGACGATCAACCTTGGTGTCGCCGGTAACTCCGCTAGGAACGTTGCCGGAGTCCACTCCGTAGGCTTCGGCATAGATCAGTATGCCCATGACGGCCTTGACTATGTCGAACCACTGGTCGTCGCCATGCGGGACCACGGGGCCAAGAGGCTCTTCCGAAATGGTCTCAGGCAGGATGACGTGCGCGCTGGGGTCGGACATCGCGGAACCAAGCGCGGCCAACTGCGAGCGGTCGTTTGTGAATGCGTCGCACTGTCCGCTTTCGTAGGCGGCTATGACGGCGTCGGTGTCCTCGAACGTGAGCGCTTCGATGTTCAGGTTGTTCTGGCTAGCGAAATCAGCAAGGTTGAGCTCGGTCGTGGTGCCCTGCGTCACACAGACGCTGGCGTCGTCGAGATCGAGCGCGCTGGATATGCCGAGGTCCTTGTTCACCAGGAATCCCTGGCCGTCATAAAACATCGTCTGGGCGTAGTTGCCCCACTGCGCGTCGCGGGAGGTCGTCCAGGTAACCGTGCGAACGAGCATGTCAACTTCGCCGGACTGGATCGTCGGGCCTCGCTCTGAGGCGGAAATCAGTCGAATCTCTATCTTGTTCGGGTCGCCCAGCACAGCGGCCGCCAACGCGCGGCACAGGTCAATGTCGAAGCCCACGTTGTTGCCGGAAGCGTCCAGAGAGCCATAGCCCGGCACGTCGTTGCGGCTGGCGCAGATTACCTTGTCCCTGTCCATGACCTGCTGAAGCCGTCCGCCCTCCATCATCATGGCGTTGGCTGCTTCCTCGGTCATCATGCCCATTTCACCGGCCCTGGCCATGACCTGATCGTCGGTCATCATGGCATCGGCCTCGTCCACCATACCAATTTTTATAGCCTCAGCCCGGATTTCGGAACTAGACATTTCCTGTGAACACACCACAAGCGCGAGCGCGGCAGCCAAAAGCGCCGCTCCTAATATAAAAACCTGTAATTTCTTCATTCGTCTCTCCTGATCCACTCGATTTCAATTCCATGGTATTAAAACACACCGCCACTAATCGGCATTTGACCGATTTCTAAGTATAGAAAAAAAACCCTGCCAAGAAAAGGGCAGGCCGCACAATTGATGCTGTATCAGTTTGGTCGGTGGCAGTAATCACCCTCACCCCAGCCCTCTCCCTCAGGGGAGAGGGGGTCTGTTGATTGAAATTCATAGCTGATTGGACATTTACCTACCCATCTCAGCCCGTCGAGGGCTGACAGGGGTAGGTATTCACAATACAATCACCCTCACCCCAGCCCTCTCCCTTGAGGGAGAGGGGGTCTGTTGATTGAAATTCATAGCTGATTGGACATTTACCCAGACCTCTCCCATCGAGGGCTGACAGGGGTAGGTAAAGTCTGGAATTAGCTATGAAATCTTGGAAGATGCAAGAATCTGGCACCTACTCATCACAGCGCTGAGAGTGCGCTAAAGTCGAGTTTTCAGCTTTATGAACCATAGACCGAACCATCTTTGGCTTGATGCCCATTAACTTGACATAAAAATACGTACCCCTGTCAGCAGCGTCGAGGGAGAGGGGATTTTCGCGCCGCAAGGAACGCCGATTAAGTTGATACAGGTTGTTGTCGTTCACAGGGTCTTTCCAAAGTCGATAGGTGTGTGGAAAATCGGCTGGGTTATATATTCTGATTTATGTGACCTCAGATGGACCCCTGGTGGACTTCAGGTGACGTTTCAGGTGGGTATTGACCTGAAAATCGGCGGATTTAGCTATGAATCCGCCTGGAATTGACCTGCGGAAAAAAATTGTCAGACATTTTTGTCGTAATTGATAAACTCCACATTATATAATCTAGTCACTTTTGTTCTGTAATAAGCATATTATAACATAACGAACGGAGAGTCGCGCAACACTTCGTACTGACTTGAAGCCGTATCAGTTTGGTCGGTGGCAGTAATCACCCTCACCCCAGCCCTCTCCCTTGAGGGAGAGGGGGTCTGTTGATTGAAATTCTTAGTTGGCTGCACATTTACCTACCCCTCTCAGCCCGTCGAGGTAGCTGAGAGGGATAGGTATTCACAATACAATCACCCTCACCCCAGCCATCTCCCTTGAGGGAGAGGGGGGTCTGTTGATTGAAATTCTTAGCTGGCTGCACATTCACCTACCCTCTCAGCTCGTCAAGGGAGCTGAGAGGGATAGGTATTCACAATACAATCACCCTCACCCCAGCCATCTCCCTTGAGGAAGAGGGGGTCTGTTGATTGAAATTCTTAAGATGGCTGGACATTTACCTACCCCCTTTCGAATCTAAGGGGAACAGGGTTTCGCAAAGGTCTCCAAGAGCGAGAACCCCGAAGGGCTCGCCGCTCGGCAATCCATGGGCGACCACATTCCGAGTTTGGATAATCGAAACTCCCCGCGTACAATTCAGGTCATCTGTCAAGCCCGCTACTGTTTGCAACACAATCAACATTTTCAATTCTGAACTCTGATACAATACATACATGACAATTGGGATTTCTACTGGGATGTACGCCTTAAATCGCTGAGTGTCATAACCTGCGATCCAGCAAGTCAGAGTCTCCACCCGTAAGAATATCCCCATAGCTAAACACTGGGTTAACCCTGGTATTAATGGTCTCGGCGTTTCTCCGGCGCAGCTTCCTCGTAGCCCCTGTTATCCGCCAGCGCCATCATGAATGAGAACATATACGAACTCATTGCTCTCGGCTTTGACTGTCCGAACAGATTAACGCGCCGGATTAGGCAATTTCATTCACATCACTTGTATCAGGGCCGAAGCGTCACAACTGCAATTCCGAAGGGAGACCATTATGACCACAACGACAAGAAACCTGCTCCGAGTCGGCAGTGTGGAAGAAGTGAAGCAGCGCGGCTGTACCGTCGTGACCGGTGGCGGACACACGATTGCGGTGTTCCAGCGCGAAAACGGGTTCGCCGCCGTGGACAACAGGTGTCCGCATATGGGCTTCCCATTGGACAGGGGAACAGTCAAGAACGGTATCCTGACCTGCCACTGGCACCACGCGCGGTTCGATCTTTCGAGCGGCGGGACATTCGACCCCTTTGCGGACGACGTGAGGTCGTTCCCCGTTTCCGTCCTCGATGGGGACGTATGGGTTGACCCCGCTCCGCCTGAGGCCGACCCCGCGCAGCGCTGGACACACCGACTCGAAGACGGTCTGGAGCACAACATACGACTGGTGATAGCCAAGTCGGCGCTGGGACTGAATTCGTCCGGCGCCGATTACCGCGTTCCGCTGACCATAGGCGCGCAGTTTGGCGCGACTTACTCGGCGCAGGGTTGGGGACAGGCCATGACGATGCTGACCTGCGCCGCGAACATCCACGAACGACTGAATGATGAGGACAGACCCCGAGCGCTGTACCAGGGACTCAGGCAGGTTGCATCCGAGTGCGCCGGCAGGCCACCCAGGTTCCTGGTGGACCCCCTGCCCACGGGCGAAACCAGGCCGGAGGTCTTCAAGGACTGGTTCCGAAGTTTCATCGAAGTGCGGGACGACGAGGGCGCGGAACGGTGCCTGCGGACGGCGATAGACCTCGGCATCTCCCAGCGAGACATCGCGGATATGGTATTCGCGGCTGCCACGGACAGGATATACCTCGACGCGGGCCACATTCTCGACTTCTGCAACAAGGCGTTCGAGATTCTCGACCACATAGGCTGGGAACACGCGGGCCATATCCTGACCAGTCTGGTGCATGGCATGGCCTCCGCGAGGCGGAGCGAGGAGTTGAACTCCTGGCGCAACCCGATAGACCTGTCGTCGCTGGTATGGGAGGCGCGCGCCGCGCTCCCCGATCTATGGGAGCGGGGAGCGGGCGCGCGTGGAGCCTGGGACAACGAGGAGGCGCTTGTCGGCGTTATCCTTAAAGACGACCCTGCCGCCGCCCTCGCCGCCCTGAAAGAGGCCGTAAGAGAGGGTGCGACCGCCGAACAACTGGGCGGCGCGGTCGCCTACGCCGCCTTCCTGAGAATGGCGCGATTCCACACCTCCAACGAGTTCGGGGACTGGGACACGGTGCATAACACGCTGACCGCCGCAAACGCGCTGCACCAGGCGCTGAAGCGCGCGCCGTCAATCGAGCTTGCGCGAGCAGTTTTCGATGTCGCCATAAGCATATACCTCGACCGCTTCCTCAATATGCCCGCGCAGCGTCTCCCCGAACTCAACGGCGCTCGGACTGGAGGAGACCTTGGCGAAAGCATACTGAAGGCGATGGATTCCCAGCAGCAGGTCGAGCAGTCCGCCCGGCTCGTCAGCGACTATGTATCCGGCTCACCCGATCCGGACGGTGTGCTGCCCGTCCTCGCCCACGCCATGCTGCGAGAGGACTCGACCTTCCACCACTTCCAGATAGTCGAGGCCGCGCTGAAGCAGTACGAGGACCGCAGGGGAACGGACTCCGCGAGGCACGTACTGGTAGGGCTGGCAAGGTTCCTGGCCGCGCACTATCCTACCCCCAGGGCGGTGAACCAGACATACGGCATCGCCGTGAGGTTGCAGCGTGGGGACGAGATATTCAGGGAAGAGTAGATAGCGCGGCCTGCTACAATGGCGCCGTCTATAACGATTGACCGGAGGCATGTATGCGAAAGATTCGGGAAGAGGAAGCAAAAGAGCGACTTACCGAACTGCTCGATGACGTCGAACGGGGCGAGTCCATCGCCATAACACGCGACGGTAAGAAGTTCGCAGCTATCGTTCCGGTCGAGGATGACAGCTGGAAGGAAGATCCCGAGCTGCGAAGGCAGGCGATGGAGAAGTTGTTAGAAGCCAGAAAAGGGTGGGGGAAAACGAAAAAGGTCTCGCTGGAGGAGATTCTTGAATGGCGATACGCCAGAGAGTGATCTCTTTCATCGTAGATGCGTCCGTTGCAGTCGTGTGGATGTTCGAGGACGAGTCTCATTCTATCGCGGACATTGCGCTGGCTGAGATTCGCGGCGGCGGCGGCGGAATTGTTACTGGTCACTGGCATATCGAAGTGCGGAATGCCCTGCTTATGGGTGAGCGCAGGGGACGAATTTCCCAAGAAGACATTGGTGACAGGCTGGCCTTCTTGAACGGACTGTCGGCGCAAACCGATACTGAGGCTAACCTGGACGCAATTTTCCACTTGGCGAGACTCTACAACCTGACCATGTACGACGCTATGTATCTTGAGTTGGCTGTCCGCCACAGACTGCCTCTTGCCACACTGGATCGCCAACTCGCGCAGGCCGCGGCAAGCGCAGGCGTCGAGACGCTGACATAACACCTCAGAAACAGGAGAACGCTCAATGACCGACAGGCTTAGTGAAATCGTGGAATCGGCGGAAGCGGAACAATTGGCTACCGGCTTCGTGTTCACCGAAGGTCCGCTGTGGCGCCCGGACGGCTATCTGCTGTTCGTGGACATCCGGCGCAGCCAGATATTCAGGCTGGTTCCCGGGGGAGAGCCTGAGCTTGCGCGAGAGAACAGCGGCGAGTCCAACGGCATGACGTTCGATATGCAGGGCAGGCAGGTGATTTGCGAGATGATAAACCGCCAGATTACCCGCCTGGAGTCCGACGGATCGTACAGCGTTCTCGCTGACAGATGGAACGGTCAGCGCCTGAACCGTCCCAACGACGTGGTGGGCAAGTCGGACGGCAGCCTGTACTTCACCAACCCGGGCAGGGAGCGGCTCGACCCCGCGGAGGTGGATATGCAGTTCAACAGCGTCCACCGCATCCGACCGGACGGCGCGGTGGACATCGTCGCTCCCGGCATCGAGTATCCCAACGGCATAGCCTTCTCCCCGGACGAAAGCGTTCTCTACGTCGCGAACACCCGGCCCGGCCAGTACATCCTCGTCTTTGACCTCAATTCGGACGGCGACGTCTCCGGCGTCAGACACTTCGCCGATATGCCGTCCGAGTCCGCGACCAACGGCGTGCCAGACGGCATGAAAGTGGATATCGAGGGCCGCGTGTACTGTACCGGGCCCGACGGATGCTGGGTATTCGACCCTTCCGGCGAGCTAATGGGCATCATTCGCCTGCCGGAATATCCCGCCAACTGTGGGTGGGGCGGTCCTGAGAACCGCACCATGTTCTTCACGGCGAACACGTCTATATACAGCATGGTTATGAAGACGCCCGGCACAGCGATACCCGGCGCGTAACCGGATCGGCAGCGGGAAGAGCGGTCGTATCTTTATATGACATGGGTATGATATAGAGAGCGACCGCTTAAAAATGAGAGATGAACAGCCGCGACCGGTGAGATCAGTGTTAGTGTACGTATTGGTCGCCTTCGCGATTTTGGCGTTGGCCTGCGGAGGAGAACCTTCAGATTCTCAGGCGCCGACCACCGTTTCCGCGACCCAAATTCTGGCGGCGGGGCCGTCTCCAGTCTCCACGGCATATCCCACGCCCCGTCCGGCAGAGCGGGCTGAAACACAGGACGCCACGCCGACGGCGACCCCTGGTCCCACGCCGCCGAGTTTGTCCAACAGCGGCAGACTGTCGCCCGCGCCGCAGTCCCGGGCGATGCCAACCCGGCCCGCGCCCCCCGACAGGGACCTGGTAGATCTCGCGGTCAGGCTCAGGGGCGCTGAGGTTGACGACCGTCCGATTGAGTCCGCCGAGCCAATGTCCGTCGGAGACAGGCGTGACTTCTGGCTAACCAATCTTGACGACGGCTCGGCAAGAAAAATAGGTACGACGCTCAGGGTCGTAAGTGAGAACGCGTACTGGTTCACGGACGATGCGGTAAGCGTCAGCCAGGAGGGGCTGGAGCAAGGCGCGCGTCTGTTCGAACAGCAGGTAAGGCCCGCGGTCGTGGATGCCTTTGGCGACATACGGAGTCCGGGCATAGACGGCGATCCACGCCTGATCGTCCTGCATTCCAAATTGGACGGGGCCGCAGGTTACTACGGCGCGAATGACGAGTATCCGGTCGAGGTGCATCCCCACAGCAACGAGGGCGAGGTCATATATATTGACGCGGAACTCCTTGAACCCGGCTCCGACTTCTATTTGTCGGTCCTGGCTCATGAATTTCAGCACGCTATACACTTCAATCAGGATGTGGGTGAGGATTCATGGGTCAATGAGGGTCTTTCGGAACTGGCCACCGAGGTGTCTGGGTACGAGGTCGCCTCATTCGATGCATTTCTTCCGCACCCCGACACCCAGTTGAACTACTGGCCCGAAGCATCCGCAAGAAAAATCGCGCACTACGGAGCCGCCGCGCTGTTCTTCATCTATCTCACGCAGAGAATAGGTGGAACCGCGTACCTCAAGGATCTGATGACCGAGAGACTGGACGGCGTGGCTGGAGTGGATACCTTCCTACAAGCCTTCGGGCTGCGATTCGAGGATGTGTTCGCGGACTGGGTAGTAGCCAACTACCTGGACGCCGATGATGACAGATACGGCTACATGGACAACGATGTGAGAATCCGCCGGGCGCGTCCACTGGGAGACGGCAAGGGACGTGAGAGGTCGCTGCCGCAGTTCTCGGCGCGATATTACGCGCTGAGAAGCAATGCGTCGGCAGGGACACTCAGGTTCAGAGGAGATACGACAGTCCGTCAGGTCGAGGCTGAATGCGTCAGCGAGACAGGATGCTGGTGGAGCGGTCGGGGAGACTCGATCAACACCAAACTGACCCGCGAGTTCGACCTGACAGAACTCGATGCCGCCACGCTGGAATACATGGTCTGGCACGATATAGAAGACGGCTGGGATTATGGCTACGTGGAAGTGTCGGATGACGGTGGGCGCGCGTGGAACATCCTCGATGGACAGCACACCTCGGACGATGACGCGAGCGGCAACGCCTACGGACCTGGGTACACAGGCCGCAGCCGGGACTGGAAGCAGGATTCCATAGACCTCACGGCCTTCATAGGCGGCCCCGTACTGGTCAGGTTCGAGTACGTGACCGACGATGCCGTTTACCGCGACGGATTCATGGTCGCGGACGTAACCATACCGCAACTCGCTGACAGTGAAGGGATGAACGGCTGGAACGCCGAAGGCTTCACGATGGCGCGCGAAAGCCTGCCACAGAGGTTCATAGTACAAGTAATTACAATCGGTCCAAATGGCGAATTTGACGTATCCCGACTAGACCTGGACGGCGACAACTTCGGTGAAACAACCCTGAGTGGGCTCGATACGCCAAACAGAGAGGTCGTCATCGTCGTCTCGCCAACCACTCCCGACACGCGCCACAACGCGAGATACACGCTCGAGTTTCTGCCCGTCAACTGAGGGTTCTCTTCTCTAATACGACCGACCCACGATTGCGATACCCACTTCCAGGCCGTCAGCCATTTTCATCGCGTCGTCGGTAATACTGTAACCCATCACGACCGGGATTGTCCTATCTCCATAGACGGCATGAAGGGCTTGAGACGATTCCACCGCCCTGGTGACGTCGTTGTTGTCAATGACGCTCGACGCTTCTATAGCGCAGTACACGGTTTCTCCGCTCTCGCGCTGACTTGCTCTTAGAATCATGTCAGTATCCATGAGTCTATTGTACTGGGTATCAGTGATAACCCCGTCCTCATTGGCGTCGGCGATTTTATCTGTGAAATCCTCGGTATGCTGAGATGCCGTGATCGGGTGCATCAGTATCCGAGGACGCCGGAGACCGTACATTGGGTACAGACGCCCCGGCAGAATTCGGAACATCTTGCGTTCCAGGTCGGCACCCTCGATATTGCCCAGCCTCCCCGATATCCTGTTCTGAATCCTTTCGTTCCGATCCAACCTGTCGAGAATGCGATTCTGGGTTTCCAGCATCCCATTCTGAACTCTGCGCAAATCGGCCAACTCAGCCAGCATCTCCTCCTGTGTCACCTTCATCTCGGCGAACTGGGCGGGAAGGCCGAGAAGTTCGTCGGTCAGAATGGCGCGACGAACTTCGGCCAGCAATTCGGGGTCATCATTCATGGCCTGGAATATCAGGCGCGGATTCTGCCGGATCACGCGAATTACGTCGGCGTCTGTGTTGATTACCATCTTCGTCTCCTCATTGCCATTTTTTCAGAAAGCGGTGGAGATGGGCAAGAGTCCCGCGCTTGGATTCACGGCTCCCACTCTTGACAACATCCCATTACAGACATAGGATTGCTTCAAATTTCGGAAATGACGTGGTGTTTCCCGAAATAAAGTTCATTAGACATAAGACACAGGAATACTGGAGGAGGTTGTCGGATGAGGTTGAAGAAGATCGGTATATTGCTCCCCTTGGCATTGGTGGTCTCGGTACTTATATTGGCGGCCTGCGGCACATCTGACGAACCAGAGCCTGCGGCCCCAGCGCCCGCGCCAGCCGCCGCTGTGCCCGCAGTCCAGCCGACTACTGCGCCAGTGGCCGCGAAGGTCGCGCCACCCGCATCAAGCGAGCCGCAAATGGGAGCGGCCCTCGTAGGAGAACTTGAGGGCCCAACGATAATAGATGATGAAAGCATGTGGCCGACCAGCTTTAGCGAAGCGCCACAGTTCGCCGCATTGGTCAGCGCGGGCAAGCTGCCTCCGGTGGCCGAGCGTATCGGCAACGACCCGCTGGTTATAGAACCCGTACATGAGATAGGCGAGTATGGCGGCATCTGGAGACGCGGCTTCAGCGGGCCGGCCGACAAGTGGAACGGTTACAGGTGCTGCACAGGAACGGACCACGTTCTGTACTGGGACTATACCGGAAGCGCTGCCAGGCCAAACATAGCCAAGGGATGGGAATCCAGCGCGGATGGAAAGACCTTCACCCTCTTCCTCCGCGACGGGATGAAGTGGTCGGACGGCCACCCGCTCACAGCGGACGACTTCGTGTTCTGGTATGAACACATGCATAACAACGAAGAATTGATTCCGGTCAAGACATCCTACTTCCAGACGCCAAGTGGGCCAGGAACTCTGGAGAAGGTTGACGACCTTACCGTCAAGATAACCTTCAAGGATCCATACTACCTGTTCATTGACGTGCTGGCAGGGGCGACTCACCTGGGCGGACACGCCTACCAGGGTCTAAACGCCAGGGGTATGTTCGCGCCCGCGCACTACATGGAGCAGTTCCACCCGGCGTTCCTAGGCCAGGAGGAACTGGACAAGTTGGTCGAGTCGGAAGAGCTCGATAACTGGGTAACGCTGTTCAAGCAGAAGAACGACTGGGCGCTGAACACGGATCTGCCGGTCGTAACCCCTTGGAGGACTGTCCAACCCATTACCGAACCCACGTGGGTGCTGGAGCGCAACCCGTACAGCATCTGGGTCGACACCGAAGGCAACCAGCTTCCATACATAGACAAGGTAATTATGACCGTCTTCGAGAACCTGGAAGTGCATAACCTTCGCGCAGTCGCGGGTGAGTACGACATGCAGGCTCGACACGTGGACATTCAGAAGGTTCCGGTGTTCCTCGAAAACGAGGAGAAAGGCGCCTACAAGCTCTACCTGGACCCCGGCGACTACGGATCGGACATGCAGGTAAAGATCAACAAGAGTTATGTGGACGACCCTGAGATCGGAGACCTACTGCGGACTGTTGACTTCCGGCGCGCATTGTCGCTCGGAGTTGATCGCGGACAGATAAGCGAGACGTTCTTCCTGGGCATCGCGCCGCCTCGCAGCGTCGCGCCCGTGGCTTCCAACGAGTGCTACCCGGGACAGGAATACGAGACGAAGTGGCACACGTTCGACCCCGACCAGGCGAACTCCATGCTGGACGGACTGGGCTACACTGACAAGAACGCCGAAGGCATCCGTATGAGGAAAGACGGCAACGGCTCTCTGACATTGGTTGTCACCACGCTGGGCGGACAGTTCGTGCAGTACACTCAGATCATGGAAGCTATCAAGGAACAGTGGGCGGACATCGGAGTTGGGCTGGATGTTAAGGAAGTGGAGCGCAGCCTGGCCGCTCAGATTTACAGGGCGAACCAGCAACAGTTGTCCGCGTGGAACAACGACGGCAGCGAGCACCTATTCACCTTCCCAGGACACATCTTCCCATTTGACTCGGGCAGTTCGGGCGGCGCCCAGATCGGTCTGTGGTTCCAGACCAACGGCGAAGAAGGCATGGAGCCGCAGCCGTACCTGAAGACGATAATGGAGAACTGGCGCAAGGGCTTCAGCGTTCCGAAAGAAGAGCGTATTAAACTCTGCAAAGAGGTCTGGCAGCTTGCGGTTGACAATATCAACAACATTGGAATAGTCGGGCCCGGACCCGCTTCTATGGGCGTCCGCATCGCCAAGACCGATCTCGGCAACATACCGTCGAGGCACTACAACAGCCCGGACGGAAAGACTCCGGGAATCTCCCGGCCGGTTACGTTCTTCTGGAAGAGCGAGGCAAATCGCCAGCCTCAGGAGCTGAGCATCCGGTAGTCAGCATTCACCCGTTCATACTCGGGAGCGGGTAGGAGAGCGCCGGTTAATCCGCACGCGCTCTACCCGCTCCCCACAGTCCCTATATCCAATCTTTGATCAGATTCCCGAAGTCAAGGGGTCTTAGAGTGCTATCTTTCCTTACGCGTCGCCTTGTTTTGGCTCTCATCACCACCTGGGCGATCTCTGTCATCGCATTCGCCATTATTCAGCTTCCTCCGGGCGACTATGTGACCGCGTACATTGCGCAGCTTGAGGCGCAGGGCGACTTCGTGTCCGAGGACGAGGCGATCAACCTTCGCGCCGAATATGGCCTGGAGCAGCCATTCCCCGTACAGTATTACAAGTGGATGAGACAGGCTCTGAAAGGCAATTTCGGGGTGGCGATGGAGTACAGGAGACCTGTCAGCGATGTCATTGGAGACCGCCTGCTGCTCACAGCGGCGCTGACGTTTACCTCGATAATCTTCACCTGGATTCTCGCTATTCCGATAGGCATATACTCGGCGGTAAAGCAGTATTCGGTTGGAGACTACACCTTCACCTTTATAGGCTTCATCGGGCTGGGAGTGCCCAACTTCCTGCTCGCGCTGGTGGTTCTGTACGCGGGATTTGTGTGGTTCGGGGCAAACGTGGGAGGGTTGTTCTCCCCTGAGATGGTTGACGCGCCATACGGCGTGGCCAAGGTGCTTGATTTGCTCAATCACCTGTGGATGCCCTCGCTGATTCTCGCTATAGCGGGAACGGCGCAGCTCATCAGGGTTCTGCGAGCGAATCTATTGGACGAACTTCAGAAGCCATACGTGGTGACAGCCCGCGCCAAGGGCCTGTCCGAGTGGCGGGTTGTTCTCAAATACCCGTTCCGGGTGGCGCTCAATCCGCTCATAAGCACAATCGGCTATCTCCTCCCCCTGATCGTATCAGGCAGCATCATCGTGTCCGTAGTGATGAGTCTGCCAACCGTCGGACCGCTCCTGCTGAAGGCGCTGATCGCTCAGGATATGTTCCTGGCGGGAACGATAATTCTGATGATCGGGCTTATGACTGTCGTCGGCACTTTTATTTCGGACATCTTGTTAGCCTGGGTGGATCCTCGCATTCGACTGGAGAGCACCTAATATGGCTGAGAACACGACCTCTCTCGAAGGGGTCTTGACGGAAGCGGCGGAATCTGTCCGCAACGAAGAGCAAATATACGCCGCGTCGCAGTGGCAGTTGATGTGGTGGCGCCTTCGCAAGCACAAGCTGGCCATGGTGGCGGGGATTGTGCTGATAGCCTTCTACTGCGTCGTGCTTGGCGCGGACTTCCTCGCAACGTCGAACCCGACCCAGCCCGAGGCGCAGCGCGGACTTATGTCGCCGCAACGCATACATCTCTTTGACGGATGGAAACCGAGTCCTCATGCGCTCGCTATCTCCGGTAAGCGCGATCCGATAACGTTCCAGAGGGTCTATGAGATAGATACCGAAACAAAGATCCCGATTCGACTATTCGCGCGCGGATTCGAGTACAAGTTCCTGGGACTGATTACGACGGACCGCCACTTGATAGGCGTTGACCAGCCCTACAAAGCGGAAGATACAGTTTTCATACTGGGAACCGACCTCCAGGGACGGGACCTGTGGTCGCGGCTGCTGCACGCGTCGCGGATATCCATGACTATCGGATTGGTCAGCGTCGCGATAACTCTGTTCCTCGGAGTTCTGCTTGGAGGCATATCCGGATACTACGGCGGCTGGCTGGACATCGTTATCCAGCGCATAATCGAGATACTGCGTTCGATACCGACTATCCCGTTGTGGATGGGAATAGCCGCGAGCGTGCCGAGGGACTGGTCCGTTCTGAAGGTGTATTTCGCAATCACTATCATCATAGCTATCATAGGCTGGACTGAGGTCGCCAGGGTGGTGCGAGGACGCTTCCTTTCATTGCGCGAGGAGGACTTTGTGGCGGCCGCGGAATTGGCGGGAGCCAGCCAGATGCGAATCATATTCAGGCACATGGTCCCCTCTTTCCTCAGCCACATCATCGCCGCGACGACACTGGCCTTCCCCGCGATAATAATCGCGGAGACGTCGCTCAGTTTCCTGGGCCTGGGAATGCGTCCTCCCGCCATAAGCTGGGGTGTACTCCTCCAGGCCGCCCAGCAGGTTCAGGCCATCGCGCTTACGCCGTGGCTTCTGGTTCCGGCGGTTCCAGTGATTATCGCCGTTCTCGCTTTTAATTTCCTTGGAGATGGTCTTAGAGATGCCGCCGACCCTTATGGATAATGAAATGACAACAAGTAACGGGCAGCCGGAGCCGCTCCTTTCGGTGCGCGACCTCAGTACCCACTTTCCGCTCGACGAGGGGACGGTGGTAGCGGTGGACGGCGCTAGTTTCGACCTGTACCCCAGCCAGACGCTGGGCATCGTGGGTGAGAGCGGATGCGGCAAGAGCGTTACAGCGCGCTCTATACTTGGCATACTGGACAAGCCGGGGGAGATAGTTGGCGGGGAGATTAAGTTCCGCTACAAGAGCAGGAACAGTGACCGGGAGGAGATGCGGGACCTCACCGCCTTCGACCCTGACGGAACGGAAATGCGCGACATCAGGGGCGGCGAAATCGCGTATGTCTTCCAGGAACCCATGACTTCTTTCAGCCCCGTACACACTGTCGGCAACCAGCTTATGGAAGCGATCATGCTGCACAGAGACGTTCACAAGGCTGAAGCTCGGGAGATAGGCATCGAGATGCTTCGGCGCGTCGGGATACCGCTGGCCGAACAGAGAATGAACGAGTATTCGTTCCAGCTCAGCGGCGGCCTGCGCCAGAGGGCCATGATCGCGATGGCGCTGTCGTGCAGCCCGCGCATACTGATAGCCGACGAGCCGACGACCGCGTTGGATGTAACGACCCAGGCGCAGATCCTCGACTTGATGATTAATCTTCAGCAGGAAGAGGACATGGCCATCATGCTTATCACTCACGACTTGGGCGTGATAGCTGAGATGGCGGACTACGTGGTAGTGATGTACCTCGGCAGGGTGGTGGAGAGCGCCCCCGTGGACGACATATTCCACAACCCGCAGCATCCGTACACCCAGGCGCTCTTGCAGTCCATACCGCGCATCCAGTCCGACAGTTCACAAGAGCGTTTGGCGTCCATCACGGGATCGGTGCCTCACCCATACGACAGGCCGACCGGATGTCCGTTCAATCCGCGCTGTCCGGCCTTCATGTCAGGGATATGCGACACAAACGCACCGACCCTGAAGCCCATCTCCTCCAATCATCAGGTAAGCTGCTTTCTCCATCACGGAGTATAGGATTTGACCGTGGAAACACCAACTGCACAAAATGGCGAGCGACTGCTGGAGATAAACAATCTCCGCAAATACTTCCCGATACAACAGGGCTTGCTGAGACGCGAGATTGGCAACATTCGCGCCGTTGATGACGTGAGCTTCTACATTAACGAGGGCGAGACCCTCGGGCTCGTGGGCGAAAGCGGATGTGGAAAGACCACCACCGCGAGGTGCATTCTCAGAGCGATAGAGCCAACGAGCGGCGAGATACTGTTCCGGTCGGAAAATGGCGGAACAGTGGACGTGGCCATCGCGCCGCGAGCGCAGATGAGAAGCCTGCGCCAGGAAATGCAGATGATCTTCCAGGACCCGTTCTCGTCGCTGAACCCGCGTATGACGCTGATGGATATTGTGGGCGAACCGCTGATCATAAGCGGCTACCCTAAATCGGAGCGGGAGGACAGGGTCGCGGAACTTCTCAGGGTGGTCGGTCTCCGGCCCGAGTATATGCGCAGGTTCCCTCACGCCTTCAGCGGTGGTCAGAGACAGCGTATAGGCATAGCGAGAGCGCTGGCGCTCAACCCGCGCCTCATAGTCGCGGACGAACCCGTCTCCGCGCTGGATGTGTCGGTGCAGGCGCAGGTGCTCAATCTTATGATGGACCTCCAGAGTGAACTGGGCCTGACGTACCTGTTCGTCGCGCACGACCTCAGCGTGGTCAAGCACATCAGCGACCGAATCGCGGTTATGTACGTCGGCAAGCTGGTCGAGATGGCTCCGACCGACGAGCTCTTCAATTCGCCCAAGCATCCATACACGGCGGCGCTGCTGTCCTCCGTGCCGGAGCCCGACCCTCGTGTGCGGCGCGACCGCGTCGTGCTCCAGGGAGAGGTCGCCAATCCCGCCAACCCGCCTACCGGGTGCTATTTCAATCCACGTTGCGAATACGCGACCGATATATGCCGAAGCGAGACTCCTCAGCTCCGCGAGATAGCCCCGAACCACTACGCAAGCTGCCACCGCGCCGAAGAGCTGACCCTGGCGGGCGCGTTAGCGAGTTCGGGCAATTAAGTCCGCTCGTTTACGGGATTCACAGCCTGAATACGCGAACTCGGAACGCGAATTGCCACGTGTGGCCTGGCATTGATAGACTATGTGGCACAGGCATTTCAAAGATGGCCTCTTTCTTGTGAATCGAACAGCCTGTCCACTATTTCGAGACCTACTCGGACGCACTAGAAGACTCCAATGCAGAACCAAGACATTTCACTAAGGTCATATCCCCGACTGGCTCCGCCGCCGCTGAGCGAGAGCAGACTTGCGCGGCGTGGATACCTGATCATCTGCCTTGCCATTTACGGCGGGTCGCTGGGGGCTGCCTCTCTGCTTATAAATCTGCTTTCCCGCACGAAGTACCCGGACACTCCCGAGCATATGATGTTCACGCCGACGCTGTTCCTGTCGGGTGGGGCCTTCGTAGTCTGCGCCATAATTGGCGGCCTCATGGCATACAGTTCGGGAGAACGGGATAGCGCGCCGCGAACCATTGTCCAATGGCTGTCATTCGGATTCATATTCGGCCTTCTCTCGCCGATTATAACCGGAAGCACACTCCCCATAACCACAGTCTTTCTGAGCCTTGAAAAGGGAGTCATCACCTTGGGAGAGATTCCATCTCAGATGTCAGGCGCGCTGTTCCGCGTACCGTCGTTCTCATTCACGCACGGAGTATTCGGGCTGTTCACCGGCCTTATGGCCGGCGCGATCTTCGGAATCGGCTCCTTGCTTATTTATACACTGCGCGATTCGACTCGCGGGTGGTTAAGCATATATGGACCATACCTGCTCGCCGTTTCACTCTCAATTCTCTTCTACACGATTGCGGCCTTCGGTCCGGCGCCGACGCTGGCGAGATTCGGCTGATAAACGGCCCGCCGTCGAGGAATCCGGGTTCGCCGTTCATCGAGGACGTTGCCGAGATTATCCAGCGAAAGGGTTCTCGATAGTCAGGCCGTGTATCCTCTGACCATGCTGCATATCTTCACTGTACAATCGTCTGCATCCCGCCTCCAATGCGGCGGCGACAATAATAGAGTCATAGAAATACTCAGCGCTCATTCATTTCCTCACGTGTCAACTTGCGACCCACTTGCAATTTGCCTTGCAGTTCACGGATGACGTTCATGGCCTGCTCAGCCTGCCATTCATTCTGAGCATAGGTTTCGAGCCACAACCGGAATTGAGCGTTCAGGGTAGTCCGCTCTTCCGTCGCACGCCGACGCGCCGCTTCTATTAGATTTTCGTCGGCGCTCAACGTTATATTCTTCACGCTCACACCCTCCGCCAATCGGCATTAATGGTTCTATTTTACACTGTTTTCGTGTACTTGGGTCGCTTTTTGCTTCACCCGTGTTTTTCCATCGGGCACTGGCAGCGAGACTACTTGTATGGCAATCCGCGCCTCGGGGTCACTCCGCCTTGCGCGGCTCCCTCGACACTGCTACAAGCGCGGCGCCCACGAAGAACGACGCTATGACGGCGAAGAAGGCGGGCTGATACGCGCCCACGATGTCGAACCACAAGCCGACCAGTATGGGCCCGATGCCGGAGAACAGGATCGCTACCGGGTTTCCGATGCCTCGAATAGCTCCGATGTGACGCCTGCCGAAATACTTCGCCCAGGTGAACTCGCCCAATGGTATGGTTCCTCCGAACCCGAAGCCGTACATGAAGAACGCGGGGAACAGGACGATGTAGAGTCCTGTGGCGGTGGCGATCAGTATCAGGATGACGCCGGCGGCCGAGATCATGAACGCGGTTATCACGAGCAGGCGTGGATGGACTCGCTGGAGTCCGTAGCCCCACGCCGCCTTGGATGCCAGGTTGCCAAGCCCGTTGACCGCAAGCGCGGAGGCCGCTATCGTCCTGGAGAATCCCGAGTCGGTGAGGAGCGGGATGGCGTGGACCAGAACGGAGATGAGAGCAGCCATATTGAATGCGAATCCGATCAACAGCAGCCAGAACCCACTCGTGCGGACTGCCTCCCAGCGAGTGAAGGAAGGAGTCTCGACGGCTCGCGTGGGTTGATTGAATTGAACAGCCAGATCGGATGAATCGCCGTCGGGCAGAAGGCCGTGGTCCTCGGGCGTCCGCCGCATAATGAAAGACACAGGAACGACGGCAACAAGTACGAACACCCCCATCACGGCGTAGCCCACTCTCCAGTTCCAGGTGTCCACGATGAAGGTCATGGTCACCGGCGCGATGAGTCCGGCCATGGACACGCCTATCGAACCCAATGCCAGCGCCCATCCGCGCTTCCTGATGAACCACTTGGTAATCGTGGGGTTTATGACGGTCGAGCTAAACAGGCTCCACCCAAAGAGTCCCCCGACGGTGTACAAGACGAGGAACATCCATAGGTGGGACTGTCTGCTCAGACCGATCAGGCAGGCGGCGGCAACCAGCGCCCCGACAAGGATCAGAAGTCGCGGACCGCGCTTGTCAACTATGGATCCCGCGAATACACCCGAAAGTCCGCCCGCGCCCGAAGCGAGTGAAGCGCCGAGCGTGAATTGCCAGACCTGCCAGCCAAGATCATCCACGACCGGCTTGAGGAACACTCCGGCCGCGGCCTGACTGACTCCCATCCACGCAAACAGGCTGACGACCGCGCCACCGACCATCCACCAGCCATAGTAGAAATTAGGAATTGTGAATTTGGAATTAGGAATGTTTACAGTCGCGGTCTAATCCAGGGTGGCTACCCTGTGGGCGTTGATCCAATTCCAGTCGAGCTCGAAACCCAGCCCGGGAGCGGTCGGCGCTTCGAGAACGCCGCGCTCGTTCAGCTTAATGTCCTCGACCAGGCCGAACTGGTGCGCCTCGGTCGGCATCCAGTACTCGTAGTAGGCGCAGTTCCGCACAGAGCAGATCACATGAAGGTTGGCTATATTGAGCAGCGAATTGCCAGCCGTGCCGATCTCGCAGTTCATCCCGAATCCCTCGGCCATGGAGCAGAGTTTCTTCAGGCCGGTGATGCCGAGCTTTCTGGCAGTGCCGCGCACGAGCCTCAGCGCCTTGAGACGGATGTAGTGATAGCCGGTCTGGAACTGGTTCTCAGGCTTGTCGCTCATACAGATTGGAGTGAGGAGACGCCTGCTGAGTTCGGCGATGTTGTCGTATTCGTGGGGCGGGATTGGGTCCTCGTACCAGTAGAAGCCGAGGTCGTCCGCCGCGCTTCCCACGTCCAGCGCCTTGCGAAAGTCGTAGCCGTTGTTGGGGTCGAGCATAAGCTCCATATCGTCGCCAACGACGTCCCTCACGCCGGCCATCATCTCGAAGACGGCGGCGGTGTCCATGACACCCGGGTGTATCTTGTAGGCGCGGAATCCGGCGGCGCGTATCTGATGCGCCTCTCCGAAGTAACCCTGCGAGGTCTCGTGTCGCGGCGGGTAGGTGGCGTAAACCTCGGTCTCGTCGCGGCTGGCGCCGAGCAGCTTGTACACGGGAACTCCGGCGGCCTTGCCCGCGATGTCCCACAGCGCCACGTCCACGGGGGCCCAGGCGTTCATGCTCAATCCGCGCCGTCCGCTGAGGATGGGCAGACGACTCCACAGGCGTTCGCGCTCGAACGGGTCGCGGCCAAGTATTTCGGGCTTGAGGACGTTGAGAATGGGACCGAACTGCCCGTGTCCGCCGCCTCTGAAGTCGCCGATGAAGCAGTTGCCCTCTATGCCCTCGTCGGTCATGATGCGCAGCATACCCTGCTCGACATCGCCAGAGAAGCGACCCAGGTCGGAGTCGAGCCCGGTGTCGGGCAGGGTTCGGCGGACTACTTCTATCTTAACGTCGGTGATCTTCAATTTCAGTCTTTGCCATTTACGTGGACTTATATATCAGTGCGATTACTGGTGGCTGTGCAGGCGGTCTGCAAGTGGCCTGCTGGAGGGGTCTGGTACCTGCATATCACCTGTATAGACCTGTATTCACCAGTTTAGAGGGTTTTTTGCGGTTGCCCGCTCTCATTTATAACCGTGGATTTATGGTTCATAGTGATTGTTCGTGAATTGTCGGTTTTCGTTTGGCATACGAGGATTGTAGCAGAATAGGGGACTAGATGCGTAGCGAAATTGGGAATATGGAGACAGGCTGGGACAGCCTTGGAAGGTGACTATGGGGATCAGAGGTCTGTGTTATGATTTTTGACAGACGGGGAGTCTTTAATCACCGCTAAACGGAGAAGCTAACCATGGCCGCCGGGAATCAATCTGAACTGCCACATACCCCTGACTATACTCACTTGGAACCGTTACCAGATCCAATGGACGACTTGGAAGCGCGCGTGTATGGGTTGGAGGATGAGCTTGAGGCTGCCAGAAGCCTTCTTCAGAAAGAACAAGCCGTGAGTGAGGCTGCTGAAAGTCGGGCGGCTGAAGCTGAAGCGGAGGTGGCGAGGCTCAGGGAGCGGCTTCGGCGGATGGGTGGGGGGTGAAGCTCACTATGCGCGTTCACTCTATTCGACAGGTTCCTGTTCGGAATCAGAGACCTGTCTTTGAAGCTGCTCCTTAGCCCACATCTTTCCTTTGTCGCTTGCGATGAATTTTACGGAGGGGCCTGTTTCAAAAATCAGGGTCATCAGGTGATACGTGGTTAGAACATCGTCTTGCAGGCTCTGGTCATTCTCAAGATATTCTATGTCAATACCAAGTTCAGCGAGTTTTTCCGTTCCGATTCTTTGACCATGCACATAAACCTGGCCATGCTTGGTCGAAGGTTCCGCGTTGAAGTAGGCAGCGATGGTCTCGGCTTTACTGTCCGCCCCATCCCCAATAAGACATCTCTTACGCAACCACTTGGTTACCAATCCTTTGCTGTAAGACAGGGCCTTTTCGGACTCCAAAGCGAGAGACGGTCCCATGTTCTGCAAGATGGGAGCCCAAAGGTGGGCTAGCTTGATATCCTTTTCAATGTCCTCTCTTGCCTTGCTGAAGCCTTCTTGAATTGCCCTAGCAGAATAGGAACCCGCATTGCCTATCTGAATTTGTGGATCCGTAGGACCTAGCTGGCTCTGCTTACCAAGTATCAGCAGGTCGCTCGCCAAGCTCATCATCGCGCCGCCGGACATAGCAAGATATGGGACAATAGTTGCGATTCGGTGAAATTTGGAGTGCAGGTATTCTACTATGCTCTCAACAGCATTCGGGTCACCGCCGGGCGTATGCAATATCAGAACCAGCCCCTGTTCTGTCGAGGCTTCATACAACGCATTCATGAAGCCATTCATATCTTCTCTGGTTATGGAAACTTCGCCCCTGGGTTTTTGCAGGAAAGCCGAAGCATACAAAATGGACGCAGGCTCCATCGCGACGTTCTGATATAGAGGTCAAGCGCTCTGTGAGCCGCTTATCCAACCAACCAGGTTCGTTCTGATGATTCTGGAATTCCGAAAGAAGGTCGCTCCATGAAGGCATTTACGACTCCATTTCAGTTTGTGCGAATTCTGTTCGTCGTCAAGGGATGTTGGAGGCTAGGGATACGATACTGCACTTGAGTTTCATCTTGTTTGGTTGGCAACTCATAGAGCTTACTGACTTCCACATACTGCTGATATTGCTTTTTGGTCTCTTCCAGCGTCTTCAGGTAATTGTCGTCTAGTTGCTTAGCATCCATGCCTTTACTCCCTCTGTGGTAAATGTAGCCATCCTCATTGCGAAACTCAGTCTCTATGTAAAATCTACCACAGCCCGCCATTCTCCGCTATCGCATCGTCCACAGCTTGCATGAGCCGAATTGTCTCCTCAATGGATGCGGATATGCGCCGGTAATGCTCTTGGTCATCGAAGGTCAGCGTTCTCCCCTTGCGGTCCTTAAGCCACTTGTCCATGGGCTGGTAGCCGCCAACGCGAAATCCCCATACCTCCGGCGTTATGCCATCGAAATACTGACCACGCTTGCCGGAGCGTCGGTTGTTTTTGCTGATATAGACCCTGCCGCGCTCAAGAGACGACTCGACGCCCGGAGTTTTTTCTCCCGGGGCGTAGTATTTGGGATGCGCTTTCTCGATTATGTTGTCGCCCGTTACGGGGAATCTGATTGGAGACGGGCTTGGCGCAGCAGAATTCATTAGGTGAGCGTCGGTGAGTCTTCGGCCAATCTTTGCAAGCGCCTGAAACAAATCAGGCGTGTTGGGGACAGGGACGCGGGGAAAGTCGGAGCGAAGGAACTGGTCGTAACGCTCTCGATAGGTAGGCGAATGGAAGACTGCGTAGATGTAGTATAAGACATCCTCAGGGCCGAATGTTTCTCTCAGATTGCCTTCGCTGTCGCTGACAAATCGCAAGCCAAGCCGCTGTTCTAAATCCTCGATGAATTTAGGAGCAAGATTTGGCTGCCGCTCTCCGGCCTCGTAAAGACCCTGGGCGATTTCCTGTTCCGAAGGGTAGGTGTAGAGAGGGTATAGATAGTTCACTTCTTTAATTGAAACAGTGTGAAGCTGCGTGATGTCTTTACTGACAAAGATATGCTCGAAACCCGACTGTATTTCGATTGAACGTGTTGTTGATAATCCTAGATTGTCGCCGGTCAGCATATGCCGCATGACTTGGGAGCGTGGCCTACAAATGAAACCGCGAGTCTTGCCTGTATAGTACGTGTATCGAGTGTCGAATGGTCTATACAAGACAGGCTTTACTAAATCTTCGTCAATGCCCGCTTCTTTCAGATCGGCCTGCGCCCAATGAACTTTCCAATCTCGAACGTCCTTAGGTAATTTATACTTGTTCCGAGCATCTTCTGGCTCACGTCCAGAGAAGTCACGGACCACACTCATCATTTCATCCCGGGACCATCGAATGGTCAATTTGTCTCGTGCCGTTGTGACGCCTGACGAGTTGATTGGCATGACTTCTCTGATTGTGGGCCACCGGAGATACTCATCTTCAAACTCATCTTCCCAAGGTCTGAACCTATATCTGGGTGAGACAGGCTCCAGGAGTTCCCAATTGGTAGTTGACACATCCGATTCTTCCAGTACCGAGTACTTGGTCGCCCGGTCTCCCCATAGGTCAGCATGGTGAACCTTCGCAGGTCCGGAATTTCCCGGTTCTCTGACGAATATGGCAATCGAGACGCCCTGCTGTATGTCGAACACATTCTGGTCAGAGCCGCCGTCCGGGGTACTCTCCTTTTTATTGGAATTGCCGTGCAAGTCAAGCAGGTATATATCCGCGAATGTGTCCATAAGCTGCTGTCGCATACCCCTGAACGTAGGGTTATCCAGATAGCCGTTGTTGGTGATGAACGCCAATATGCCCGCGCCGGACTGACTGATGCGCCACTGTCCGAAACGTATGAACTTCACATAGTCATCCTGGAGCCACTTTGGATTCTTCTCACCAAGCGGCTTTCCATCAACTTTCTTGTAGTCCTCGATAAGTTCGCCTATCCAGGTGAGTTTCCGGCCCCGCCTACTGGCGTTGGACGAATGGCCCGAATAGGGCGGGTTGCCCAATACGACCATGATGGGCAGGTCACGCTTTATCTCGGACGCGGCGTTCGCTTCATCGGTGATAGCTCGCATTGGACCGAACAACGTGGTTGTCTGCTGTTCCGCCTGCTCAAGAGAGTTGGTCAGGTACACGCCGAGTCGCTCGTCGTCTCCAAATTCATACGACCATTCATTTCGCACATCTTCCGGCATATCCTGAGCGGCAAGTTGCATACCAAGTTTCAGGTGGCTCATCGCGTAGGGGGCCATCATCAGCTCAAACCCGAAAACGCGATTCAGCAGATGTTCTCGAACATAGCCGTTCCACATTCCAGCGTTGCCGTTATCTCGATAGTATTGGCGTATGTGGTCAATGACCGCGTAGAGAAATGATCCCGTTCCACAGGCGGGGTCGAGTACAAGTACGCGGTGCGCCTGTTTCGTGACTTTCTGCTGCTCCCCATCCACCTGTTCAAGGACTTCATACTCCGCCTGCTGGTAGTCCGCGAGGCCCTCCGCGCATCCGAAGCGTTCTTTGAGAAGGATGTCAACCGAGCGGACTATATAGGATATGACAGGCTCCGGGGTGTAGTACACGCCGCGACGCTCACGAAGTTCAGGATCGTAGGCGGCGAGAAAGGTCTCGTAGAAGTGCATCACAGGGTCCTGACGAACGTCGCGCTTGCCAAAGTCGGCGAGTATCGCTTCCATATCGGAGTTCGCGAGAAGCTGGGCGAGGTCGTCCACGAATCCGATGAATGGTTCGTTCTCCGCGTTCGGTCCAGCGGTCAGGTTGAATATCTGGCGCAGGAACGGATTGGCGGCGGGAATGTCGTAAACGGCGTCCCGCCTGTGGAAGCTGCCGGAATCGTGGTTTACTCTGGCGGCAAACAGGCCGTAGGCGAGAGTTTGAGCGAACATGTCGGCGAAGTCGTCCAGCGTCAGATTGGGAACCAGCGCTTCTCTTGCCGCCTGATACAGGTCGTTGACATCTTGAGATGATCGCTCTTTGCTCATCCCCTCTCGAACTATGTCTCGTATCATGTGAGTAAGTCTGGCCATACGCTCGGCAAGGTCTCTGGGGTTGGATACGAGTTCAGGGGAGTGGACAAGAAAAGCAGACAGCAGATCATCGGTCTTGGAAACGCCGTCATTGCTGACAGACAAAGCAGCGTCGCTGTGTTCAGTAAGCGCGGCGGTCACGCGGAGTTCGCTGTCCGAGTACCAGCGGAATTCGGTGTAGTTGGTGAGAATCAGGTTGGGAAGCGCCTGTCGGTATCGCTTCAACTGCTTCCCGTTAGGCGTGGTCGGATTGGCGCGGTTACTGTCGCGTTCTATAGCATACAGGTCAACACCGACGTCCTTCGCCTCAATGTAGCCAATGGTAACCTGCCCAGGGGCGTCGCCCTTGCTGATGGAGAAGTCGGGCGCGCCGCACTCTATTCTGCCCGGTTCGTTGGTCGCTGTAATGCCGTCGTAGGCGGATTCGAGAAGCGCTTTGAATGCGGGCCTATGTGTATGCTCGGTGGCGCTGCCGAGTTTGAGGTTATCCTGGATGTCTTTGATGTACTGACGGAACCGGGCTGAAGCGACCATGTTGCCTACTTCCCTTGACTGAGTGCGCATCTTATCATGGGGGTCAGCCGGCGTTTTGCTAGATATTCCTGAAATTCAGTTCCCGGCTCGAATCCACCTTGGATTCGTCTATCTCGAGGCCCAGGCCAGGGGAGTCCGGCACGGTGATCGTCCCGTCAACCGGAACGAGCGGGTACTTCAGGAAGAACTGGTGGACAGCGTTCCACTTTAGCAGGAATTCCTGGATAGGCGTGGTCGTCGGCGGCTGAGACGCTATCAGGTGCGCGGTGGCGTGCGAACTGTGGCCGTGAGGTATTACCGGCAGGTCGAACGCCGACGCCAGGGCGCATATCTTCAGGGTCTCGCTTATGCCGCCGCACCAGTAGATGTCCGGCTGAAGCACGTCCATCGCGCGCTTCTCGACGATCTGCCTGAACCCCCAGCGGGTGTACTCGTGTTCGCCGCCTGAAATGTCTATCGGCGAGTTGCGGCGGATCTCCGCGTAGCTGTCGAGCTTGTCGGCCAGCACAGGTTCCTCCAGCCACCGGATGTTGTACTCGGCGAGCCGGTTGGACATTCGGATGGCGTAGGGAACGTTCCAGGAGCTCCAGGCGTCTAGCATGATGTCCACGTCGTCACCGACCGCATCCCTGAGCGTCCGCGCCAGAGTGAGATTCCTGCGCTCGCCGTCGCGCCCGTCCGTGGGTCCGTCCCTGAAGAACCACTTGGTAGCCGTGTATCCTTGGCTCACTATCCACTTCGCGCGTTCCGCGGCGGCCTCCGGCTCTATCGAGAACCCCAGCGCGCTGGCGTATGCGGGGAAGCGGGTGCGCGTCGGCCCGCCCAACAGCCTGTACACCGGCTGTCCCAGCGCCTTGCCCTTCAGATCCCACAGTCCGCAGTCCACGACGCTTATCGCCATCATCGTCTCGCCCTTGCGACCGTGGATCATGGAGCGATACATCACGTCCCACAGCCGCTCGATAGCCAGTGGGTCATTCCCCATAAGCAGCGGCCTCAGCGCGGTGTCTATAATGAAAGCCTCGATCCGGGAGCAAGGGCCGGACAGCCCCACCACGCCGTCGTCGGTGTGTATCTCCAGAAAGACGGAGCGCATCGCGTAGCGTCCGCTGCCCAGGCTTGTCGAGTAGTCCGCGCCCTGCTTCCTGTACTCCGGGTAGATGTCCTGCGGCCTGACAAGCCGTTCTTCCCAGAAGGGGTCAGGGCGCTCCATCACGCCGTTTAGTTCCCGTAGTTTCAGGTCGGTTATTTTCACCGGACGTCTCCCCAATCGCTTTTCTCAGCCCATACTCGGGTTCCTCAAGTATAATCTCGCGCGCCCGCCAAATCGAGACTGTCTGCGCTTTATCTTCAAGTATGAATGAAATACAGCCCGCGGCATGATTGACTAACTGATGTTACGCACTCAGATATGAATAGGACTTACGCAGTTGGGTAGAAGTAGATTCCCGCTTTCGCGGGAATGACGAGGGTCAAGCCGTATTCAAGCGCGTAACTCCAGATGAATTAACGACTGAGAACGAGCCATATCAGCTACGAAATAATTCTAAACCGCGTAAAATAAGTTGGCAATTCCAGATATGAATACCAGCGCACGCCGAAAACACCTGTGATTTGACAAATCGTTGCGCAATATATATTATATCTAGTCCAGAGATGTTTCCTATGCGCTGAGGTGATGATATGTCAGGCATGAATATCAGGCTTGTTACG
The DNA here is from genome assembly GCA_965261525.1 of Dehalococcoidia bacterium. Lineage (GTDB taxonomy): Bacteria > Chloroflexota > Dehalococcoidia > Lucifugimonadales > UBA1123 > VXRN01. The sequence goes on along the minus strand of OZ253472.1, from coordinate 3,646,242 downwards.
GTTATTGGGGGTATCTTCGGGCTGATTCTGGCAGTGGTCCTCAGCCAGGGGGCAATAGCGCAAACGCCTGAGTCGACAGCGACCCACACCTCAGATTGCTCCCACCCTTACTCCCCCGGCTTCTGATGGCTCTGAGCGGGAGGAGGGGCCTGAAGGCGAATGCGACGCGTGCTTCTGCGAGGATTTCCCCCATCTGTGTCCTACGGCGACCAAGACACACGCACCTACACGCACCCCAAGGCCCACGCCGACCAACACGCCTGTGCCGACAGCCACCTACACGCCCAGGCCCACGCCAACGCGCAGACCGCCACCGACCAACACTCCGGTTCCACCGACTCCGGTTCCGACGCCCGTTTCCCAGTTGCAAATACACGCGAAGATTGCTTATATAGACGGTGAGAGTCCACCCACCTCCATCGAATCGAGCTTGATAAAGTATGCGAAATATTGGTTGATTCTGAAATCATTGAAGGTTCGCATCGAGATCAACGGCCCATATGGCGTAGATCCCAGTGATTATGAATTCCGGATAACCGCGCCTTCAGCTACGGGGGTTTACATCGGCTCTAGATGCGACTACTCGTCTCTTCCTTCAACTACCAGGACTCCGTACAGGACCTCAGCCTCGACACTTTCCCTGGTTCGATGCGAGCGGGGAGACGGGGCGTCAGCGATCATGATCGAATCGCGACACAAAGCCACTGGCTCGATTGTATGTAAAAGGCGGAGATAAAATGGACCGTGTAGGCGGCTCGACAGCCTGATTGTGGCGGTTGAAAACCGTACCGTCTATCGTCTCCCATAGGGTCGAACCCGACCCGAAGGGAGGTGAGAAGGATGTACAGCGTGGAACTGTATATGCGTGTCCGAAGAGCCTGCATGGTGGACGGCATGAGCGTCCGGGAGGCGTCCCGCGTGTTCGGCCTGCACAGAGACACCGTTCGCAAGATGATCAAGTACGCCGCTCCGCCGGGCTACCGCAGGCGAAAGCCTCCCAGAAGACCCAAGATAGGCCCGTACACAGGAGTCATAGACGAGATACTGCGCTCAGATATGAGTCTGCCGAAGAAGCGGCGCCACACCGCCAAGCGCATCTACGAGCGGCTGAGGGACGAGCGCGGGTTCGAGGGCAAGTACACCATCGTCAAGGACTACGCGCGTGAGCGCCGGCGCACGACCCGGGAGATGTTCGTTCCCCTTTCCCATCCCGCCGGGCACGCCCAGCGCGACTTCGGAGAGGCGTGGGCGGTGATAGACGGGGTGAAGCGCAATGTCCACTTCTTCGTGCTGTCCCTTCCCCACAGCGACGGCGTCTTCGTGAAGGCGTACCCGGCCGAGACCACCGAGGCGTTCTGCGACGGACACATATCTGCGTTCCGCTTCCTGGGCGGAGTTCCCCAGAGCGTCCTGTACGACAACACGAAGTTGGCGGTTGCGAAGATACTGGGAGACGGGAGGCGCGTCCGCACCCGGGTGTTCACCGAGCTACAGTCCCACTACCTGTTCACCGACAGGTTCGGACGGCCGGGAAGGGGTAACGACAAGGGCAACGTCGAGGGCATGGTGGGCTATAGTCGTCGTAACTTCCTCGTGCCCATACCGTCGTTCGACAGCTTCGACGCCCTCAACCTCTATCTTGAGGGACGCTGCCTTGAGCGCATGGAGGCGAGGCTCAGGGGACACCGCGAGACCATTGGCGAGCGTATGAAGCAAGACCTCACGGCTCTTCTGCCGCTGCCGGCGGTCCCGTATGACGCGAGCGACAAGCATGGGACGCGCGTCAACTCGCTGTCGCTGGTGCGCTATCGCACCAACGACTACTCGGTTCCGGTGGCGTACGGCTACAGGGACGTTCTGGTCAGAGGGTATGTCCATGAGGTGGTCATAAGCTGCGGCGCCGAGGTCATAGCCAGACACCGGCGTTCCTACGAACGGGACGACTTCGTGTTCGACCCGATCCACTACCTGCCTCTGCTGGAGCGGAAGACCGCGGCTCTCGACCAGGCGGCTCCCCTCCAGGGATGGGACCTGCCGGAGGAGTTCGACACGCTGCGCCGTCTGATGGAGTCGAGGATGGAAAGGCGCGGCAAGAAGGAGTTCGTTCAGGTCCTCAGGCTCATGGAGACCTTCTCAGCCGACGAGGTTCACTCCGCAGTCAGAGACGCGATCAGGCTGGGAGCGATCAGCTTCGACGCGGTCAAGCATCTCCTGCTGTGCAGCATCGAGGGACGACCGCCGAGACTCGACCTTGAGCTGTACCCGTACCTTCCCAGGGTCAGCGTCGGCAAGACCTCGGCCACCGACTATATGGGTCTTCTCACCGGGAGAGCGTCGTGAGCGACAGGTCAACTCTGCTGCTGGAACATCATCTCAAGGAGCTGAGGCTGCCTACCTTCCTCAGGGAGTACGGCAAAATGGCGCAGCAGTGCGCCGCCGAGGGCGTTGATCACCCCGACTACCTTCTCAGACTGTCGGAGCTTGAGCTCATAGACCGTCATCACCGCATGGTGGAACGCAGGATCAAGGCGGCGCGCTTTCCCGCGGTCAAGAGTCTGGACACATTCGACTTCCTTGCGATCCCGTCAGTGAACAAGCAACTCGTGAACCAACTGGCCCGGTGCGAGTACGTTGAGCGTAGAGAAAACGTCATCGCCATGGGCAACAGCGGAACGGGCAAGACTCACATCGCGCTGGGGCTTGGTCTCGCCGCCTGCCAGAGGGGACTGTCGGTGGGGTTCACAACAGCGGCCGCCCTTGTACACGAGCTCATGGAGGCCAGGGACGAGAGAAGGCTGCTGAACCTTCAGAAGAAGCTGTCTCGGCTCAAGCTGCTGATCATAGATGAGCTTGGCTTCGTTCCCTTGTCCAGGACCGGCGCCGAGCTGCTCTTCGAGATCTTCAGCCAGCGGTACGAGAGAGGCTCGATCCTGGTTACCACCAACCTGCCCTTCGACGAGTGGACCGAGGTCTTCGGGTCAGAGAGGCTGACCGGGGCCCTGCTGGACAGGCTGACCCACCGCGTACACATCCTGGAGATGAACGGCGAGAGCTACAGGCTCAGACAGAGCGGGCAGGCCGCCGCATTGCTCTCTTCGGACTGACTTCCGTCCCCAGATCCTCATCAATCAAAGCGGACATTTTCCCTGGGCGCTTAGGCCTTGGTGGTACACTTTTCCGCCGCCCCGGTTGTCCAATATGTCACCGCCCTTGACACGCCCATCTGCTGGCAGGAGTAGAGCACGGCGCCTGAGGGCTGGCACATGACCCACTCGTCGAGGCTGCCGTCGTCGGGCAGCGCGACCATGCGGTCGGGGGTACCGGCCATGTACTCGACGAGTCCGCCATTGCCGTCAACTCCGGGCAGCACGATGACGCGCTGGCCTTCGCGGAACCGGTCGTCGCGACTTTCGACTATGGTACCGGCGCAATCGTGGCAGGGGCTGCCGACCTTCATGGGGTATTCCTCTTCGGGGTACACGTCTCCGTAATCGTGCCGGATGTCGCTCTCGCAGACGGACCATCGTTCCAGCTTAACCAGGCACTGGCCATCCTGGATGGCAGGCGTTTCAGTGTCCATTATATCCCAGGTCTTGGGAGCGCTGATTCGGGCGGTTTTCGTGGGGTAATCTCCTCTTCCATTTGCCGCCGCAATTTATATCCCACGCGGGGTGACATCGCAAGGACGCTCCGCCTGGAGTCCGCCCTCTGACCATTGATATGGATCGTGTCATATACTGTTATCTCAATTCGGAAGAAAAGCGGAAGATGGCCTCCGGCGAAAAGAGTTTTCAAAATACCTGCCCTACCTGCCCTGTCAGCTACGGAAACGAAGTGATTTTCAGGGCGCTTTGGAGAATTTTCCTGCCCTGAACCTGCCCCAGCCTGCCCTGTGAGATTAGTTTTGATTTATTCACTGATGTTACGCACTCAGCTATGAATTCTTATATGAGAATTAGCCAACGCAGCTACGAAATCGCTCTCAACTGCGTAAGGTCAGTTATTCATATCAGATGTCCCGCTTTATGATTGTCAGGATTGTCAATCAAATATGAGTCGTTTCGGATCAATCAGGGCGCCCCGCGAGTCTTGTTTGGAGGGAGGATGTGGATGGGTAGTGAAATGGGGAACTCAGTGGGATTGGGGATTGCCTAGCGGGGTTCGAGTGGCCTCAGGTCCGCAGAGTTCAGCCGATGCCAGAATGCGGCATTGTCGTCGTGGACCTCGACGAACTGACTCACATCGTCGTAGAGCCGGTTCTGCGTCCCAGCGTCCATCTTGTCGTCCAGCGTCACCGCGGCCACAACCGCGTAGGCGTCCATCCCAGTCACAGATCGCACGATTCTGGCATGGTCGGTCGCCCTGTTTATGTCCTCTTCGTCCCCCGTGTAGGAGGATTCCACCACGATGTAGAATTCCGGTTCCGCGTCGTCTCCCGCGTACAGATCCATTACCGCCACGATCATGTCGGGGCGCAGGAAGGTTCTCCTTGCTCTTGGTCGAAGATTCAAGGACTCTATCAAGTCTCTATGAACTCTCAGCCATGTCCTCCGTGTATTGGCGGATATGTGTCTAGTGTCTATATCCTCCAATCCGTATCGTCCAGCGAACAGAGCGGCAATTTCCAGATCGTCTCCACGCGCGGCGCTCTGGGCATAGTTGCCGCGGTAGCTGGACTGAGCCCGCACCTCTCGCCTGAACGATTCTCCCAGTCCGTTGATGTCTTTCCGGACAACTTCGATGCCCTCTTCAACGCCGTCAAATCGCTCATCAACCGTTGCCCTGAATTCCCTGGCCTCCTTTTCAACGCCGTCAAATCTCTCATCAACCGTTGCCCTGAATTCCCTGGCCTCCTTTTCAACGCCGTCAAATCTCTCATCAACCGTTGCCCTGAATTCCCTAGCCTCCTTTTCAACGCCGTCAAATCGCTCATCAACCGTTGCCCTGAATTCCCTAGCCTCCTTTTCAACGCCGTCAAATCTCTCATCAACCGTTGCCCTGAATTCCCTGGCCTCTGCCCTGAATTCCCCGACCTCCTTCGGCAGCTCAAGCAGGTCCTGAGTCATTAACTCGCGCCTAGCGGCGGCTTGAAATTCCTCGTTCTCTCGCAGAGCACGTATGAAGTCGTCGGTATTTCTGATCGTAACCACCATGATCCATCTCCTCATTCGATTATAGACCATATATGTTGTGTGTTGTATAGAACATGGCGATGGGAGGGGGTCAATCCACCACCCCGTTAAGCTCTACCGAATTTTGCGGGCGTAATGCGTTAATTTCCGGGTGGAACTGCCTTTATCGCGCAAAGCGCGCCCGGGGAATCCGCTTGACAGTTTTCTGGAGGTTTGGTTAGGCTAGGTTCTACCCCTCAGTGGGCCTGTAGCTCAGTGGTAGAGCGGTCGGCTCATAACCGATTGGTCGCAGGTTCGATCCCTGCCGGGCCCACCAAACTGTACAAGATCAAGAACCTTCGTGATTCGGTTAGTCCTTGGCGCTTTAATCAGCTTGGCGCACCGCCCCGGCTGCCGGTGAAATCACCGGACATGGAACGGTGAGTCTTTGATGAAAAGGTTGAACGCCGAGCCCCCACTGTGTCAGCGGGGACTTTTCTTTATGTAGAGGCTGGCCGGCGGCTCAAAAGTCGCTGCTCAGCCCGGTCATTGCCTCTCCGGCGGCTCCCCATCCGCCATCCTATACCCCACTCTCGGCTCGTTGAATATGCAGATGGGCAGGACCGCGCCTGCGCTCCAGCTTGCGGCGGAGGGCGCTTACGACGGCGTCCCTGACCTTCGCCTGGAGCCAGGTGGGAGGAACGCCGTCGGCGTCCATCGCCGGCGCAGGCGCGGCCACGGCCGGCTTCACCGCCCCGGGCGTGACTGAGGAGACGGAGCTGACCTTCCGACTGACGGTCACCGACGAGGGCGGACTATCGGCCAGCGCCGAGACGACCATTGCCGTCAGCCAGCCGCCTGAGCCGGAGCCGACGCCGATCACGTCCTGCATCACGGACCTGAACGAACTCACCGCGGCGGCGGAGTTCAGCGGAGCCTGGGACGACGCGGACTGCCGCGCCCACCACCAAGACAGCTCCGCCAGGTACTTCCACTTCACACTGTCGGAGGTGACCGAGGTGAGCGTCACCCTCACGTCGGAGTCGGGCGGGGCGCTGTTCGTGTCGAAGGGCGCGCCGCAGAACGGCTGGGGAACGCCGCCCGGGGCCACCTATGAGCATCGCGTCAACGCGCGGCGCAACAATGGCAAGCTGGCGCATGACGGCTCCAACAGCGTCACGCTGACCCTGGCCCCCGGAGACTACACGGCGGAAGCGGCAGGCTCCGGCGGGGCGTTCACCCTGAGCATCAAACCGTAGGAGCGTCGGCCGATACACGCCGGACGGTGACGGGAGGTTGGCTGATTGAGGTCACAGCGCAACCTCCCAGCGAAAAGTTCGCAATATGGTACGCTTAGGCCCACCAAACTGCGCAAGATCAAGAATCCTCTCATTGACGTTCAGTTTTGCGTATTGACTGGCCGTGGCGCACGCGCCACTGTGATGTCCCTAGACTCTCGTCGGATCTGGTTTCATATCCATGGATAAGCGACTCGAAGTCAATCGAAACAACTGGAACGAGCGCGCGCCAGTCCATGCGGCGTCAGACTTCTATGATGTGGAAGGGTTCAAGGCGGGCCGTATAACGCTCACCGACATCGAACGACGGGAGGTTGGCGACGTATCCGGCAAGACGCTCCTTCACCTCCAATGTCATTTCGGTCTGGATACGATGTCCTGGTCGCGGCTGAACGCGGTGGCGACGGGCGTTGACTTCTCCGAAGCCGCCATCGAACTGGCGCGGTCGCTGAATGAGGAATTGGGGCTGGAAGCTCGATTCATCTGCGCCAACGTTTACGATCTGCCGGACGCGCTCGACGAACAATTCGACATCGTGTTCACGTCGTACGGCGTCTTGACCTGGCTACCGGACCTCGACAGATGGGCCGAAGTTATCGTCAAGCGCCTCAAGCCCGGCGGCACGTTCTATATCGTGGAGTTTCACCCGTTCTCGGATGTGTTCGAGCAATCGGATTCGGGGGACATGATACCGACATATGGATACTTGCGTAACGAACTATTCTTCGATGGCAACGAGCCGAGCTATGCAGGGTCCCAGATGATCGAGAGCCCGACCTACGAGTGGCAACATAGTCTGGGAGAAATCGTGACTGCGTTGGTGACCGCTGGATTGCGAATCGAGTTCCTTCACGAATTCCCATTCAATAGCTATCCAATACGTCCCGTGATGGAGCAGGGCGATGACGGGTGGTGGCGCTTCACGAAGCACAACGAGTCGTACCCGCAGATGTTCTCGATCAGGGCGACCAAGTGACTCGGCAGGTATGAAGGGGACATGTCGGCAGAGGTCGTTCGCCGTGAAGCATTGGGCGCAAAACCGTGGATCTGACTTACTTCTCCCCCAAAACTGAGAAGCGCGTTAGCGGGATCGAGGGACGGGGGCTGTTTGCGCGCGAGTCTATCTCCGAGGGGGAGGAGGTGGTGGTCAAGGGCGGCTATGTGATGACCGCGCCCAGCGGGATGAGGTCGGGCGCAGGTTGGGGCCTGCTGAGATTCAGGTGACTGAGGACCCTGGAATCCAAGTGGACAAAAACGGGGCGCCGCGGCGCCCCGTGATATAATGCGAGCGCAAGACAACTTAGCGCGCCGCCCGGCCAAACAGGGGAAAACGCTGATGACCAGCAAGACGATTACGCTCACACAGGAAGAGGGCAAGCTCGAACGCTTTCCCGACTTTCCGCCCCGGGAAGATATGCAGAACACCTCCCACCTACACCTACGCTCGATCATGACCAGCCTGCTCATCCACTATGCCCAACCGGAGAGGACGCTTGTGCATGGAGAGGTCCCGGTGGCTCCGACTCTGGATACATGGGAAGACTACCGGATACCGGACCTGATAGTGGCTTTCGACTGCGACGTTGGGGCCGTCTATGATCTGGGCGGTTACGCGATAGACCGCCAGGGCAAGCCGCCGGATTTCGCGCTGGAGGTGGCGTCGCGGACCACGGGCGTGAGGGACTACACGGTCAAGCGTGGGGACTACGAGCATTACGGGATACCGGAGTACTGGCGATTCGATCCGAGCGGCGGTGAGTACCATGACGAGGCATTGGCCGGAGACAGCCTGGCCGACGGGAAGTACCGACGCATCGAAATGGAGTGGCTGGACAAAGGTCGCTGCCGTGGATACAGCGAGGCGCTGGGACTGTACGTGTGCTGGGAGGAGGGAACCCTGAGGTTCTACGACCCTGCTTCGGAGAGCTATCTCCCTACCCATGAGGAGGAACAGGCGGGCCGCCTGGAAGCCGAAAGTCGCGCCGAGCAGCAGCAGGCGGGCCGTCTGGAAGCCGAAGCGCGCGTGGCCGAACTAGAGGCGGAGCTTCGACGCCTGCGGGGTGAATAGAGACTCCACTATCTTGGTTGGCGTTGTGACTGCCCAGCTCAAAAACGATCTCCGCAGAGAGCGAAGTATCCAGGTGGTACGTGCAGGCTTAGAGCGTTCAACACGAAGCGCTGGATGTGAAACCGCGGACATGACCTATTTCTCCCCGAAGACTGAGAAGCGCGTTAGCGGGATCGAAGGGCGCGGGCTTTTTGCGCGCGAGTCTATCTCCAGGGGTGAGGTTGTAGTGGTCAAGGGGGGTTATGTGATGACGCGGGATCAGCGGGATGAGGTCGGGCGCGGGTTGGGCCCTGCTGAGATTCAGGTGACTGAGGACCTGTTCATCGGACCGGTCACGCAGTCGGAACGCGGGGGAGGCATGATGCATCTCAACCACTCGCGCGAGCCCAACCTCGGATTGCAGGGGCAGATCGCTTTCGTCGCGCTGCGTGACATCGCCGCCGCCGAGGAGCTCACGTTCGACTATGCTATGACGGAAGACGAGCCGTATGGGATGGAGTGCAACTGCGGCGCTCCGACCTGCCGGAAGGTGATAACAGGGTACGACTGGATGAAAGAAGAGTTGCAGCGCAAGTATTATGGCTACTTATTGTGGTTCATTCAGAGAAGGTTGGACGCTCCGTAATGACAGAGTGTGTAAGCGCCCACCAGGCCAAGTGAGGATTTTCTATGGAACCGCGGATCAGCATTATCACGTTGGGCGTTACCGATTTGCCCCGCTCGGTGGAGTTTTACAGGGATGGATTGGGGCTGCCCCTCTATGACGAAAACACCGAGTCCATCGCCTTTTTCCAGATTCATGGAACCTGGTTGGCCCTGTACTCACGGGAGGCGCTGGCTGCGGACGCGGGTGTTCCCACGGAGGGCAGCGGCTTTTCCGGCGTCACATTGGCTCATAACGTCCGCGCGCGGGAGGAGGTAGATCCCCTGCTGGATGTGGCCGTGGCCGCCGGCGCCACCCTGGTCAAGCCAGCGGAGGACACGTTCTGGGGCGGATACTCAGGCTACTTTGCCGACCCGGAGGGCTATCTTTGGGAAATCGCATGGAATCCCCATTTCCGGATCGAGTGACGGCCTATCACGCTTGTGTGAGAGCGCCCGAATCCTCCGGCTACACACTTACCTTGTGGCCGGAATCGGCGGCTACTGGGTTGTGGGAGAGCCCCAGAACCAGATGGCGCTGTCCGGCAGTCCCAATCACCTCATGAACTTACCCCATCAACGTCGAGAGCGCTACAATTTCAGCAGAGAAGAATTGGCTCGACATTCTTGAAGTTGCAATCGCCCATTAGGAAGCAGCAGGAACAATGGCCAGAGTCCAGATAACAGTTTCCGATGAGGATCGGGACCGCTTTGTCCAGCAGGCGCAGAGTGAAGGATTGTCACTAAGCGCATGGCTAAGGCTTGCCGCTTATGAGCGTCTCGGAGAGCGAAAACCGTCTCCTCTGTTCAACTCTACGGAAGAGCTTGAGGCATTCTTTGATATGCGCGACACGCTGGAAGGGCCTGCGTTGGAGCCGGAATGGGAGGAACACCTGGAAGTCATATGTGAGTCTCGTAGAAAAATGCTGGACCCTCGTGATCTTTGCCACCTTGCAAGTTGCCGCAGGCGGGATGTTAGAGAGATCAAGACCTTCGACAATGCGTTTGACGCCGTTGCAGCTACGCTGAGGTAGGATAAGTGAGACATACTATCCACAAAAGAATGCCCCGACTATTCAGAATCTCCGCCTTCACGGTCGTCCTGTGTCTGCTGCTGGCGACGCTGACCGCAGCGGTCGCATGGGCGCAGTCGGACGAGGATTTCGACCCGCTTTTCAGGCGGCCGGCCGGAGACTACGAGGTTGCCGTCAGGTGGCTGCCTCCCGCTCCGCAGGTCGGCTACGTAAATATCGCGCTCAAGCCGACAATCGCCGCCACCGGCGAGTCTGTCGCCGACGCGCGCATCCTTGTAGTCGCCGAGGAAGCGGTGGAAGAGCCTGTCTTCGAGGTTGTGGCGGTGAATAGCCCGGACAGTCCGACCGTATATCGCGCCAACATGAAGTTCGAGGAAGCTGGCAACTGGATTCTGCACATACAGGTTGACAGCCCGACGTCCGGCCGGGCGGACTTTCGGGCGCCCATCGTGGTGCTGCCCGCCCCGATAGAGCCGGGGCTCGAGGGTGGCTGGGTGTTTCTGGGCATCGTGATAGTTCTGGTCGGCGGCAGCATCTACCTCTTCATGTCCAGCAGAAGAGCGAGGGCCGCTAGGGAGGCCGGTCTCTGATACCGACGATGCGCAGGGCGCCGTCATCCGATTTCCGATATGTGACTATCACCCCGAGACCCTGAAGCATATGTTCCTTGACGTGGCTTGGGGTAAATTCCGCAAATCGCCGTCCGTCGGCGTGAAACTCCAGCGACGCTCCCGTATCGTCCGTAACTTCTATTGACTCGATGTCGAGGAGCGTCCTCGCCTCGACACTCGTAATCAGCCCCTCGAACACTTCTTCAGAGGTGTCCGTTCCTCCTCCGCCACCTCCGCAGTATGACCCGAATGCGAGCGCGATGGCTATAACAGACGACTTTGGCGCTTGTTTAAGAAAAACTTGAACATATTTCAAATTGACTATCTATTGGAGATGTCTTTACCGTTTAGTCTAAGGCGAGTGCGAAATGAGAGAGTCAATGAGAAAGCCACTGATATTAACCTTACTGGCAGTCGTAATCCTGCTGGGGCTGGGCGCAACCGCGCAGGCAGTCAAAGCGCAGCAGATTTTCGACAGGCTGACCGTTGTTGCGATAGACCGCTATTCGATCTCCTCGGGCGATGCGAACGATCAACTGGTCAAGACCTTTCTCGGGTTGCTCGTCAATCTGAAAGAAGGCGAGCCGGTTGCATTAGTGTTTACGGACGATACGAGCAAAATCTACGGGCCTCTCAACACTGACACCGACGGATTCGCGGAACTGCAATCTCAGGTGAGCGCCGCGGTCGGATCGGGTTCCGCGTCCGCGCCGGTTGACCTCTCCTCCTCACTAACGAGGATATACGATTATATGACCTCGGTACACGTGCGCGAGGAAGGAAGCATATATCTGGTATCCGCCAGTCCCGATTACACGAGTTCAGAGCAGGTATCATCCGAGATTGACTCTGCCCTGGATCCCATAATTGAGAAGGGCTGGAGCGTATATAGCGTCACAATTCCCGGCGCGAACGACGCGCTGGCCTCGGACCTCAACACAATCAGCATAGACACCGGCGGAGAATCGTTCACGCTTTCGATACCCGACGGAATCGAAGAATTCGTGGACCGAAGTCTGCGAATGGAGAGCAGGGGCGCGCTCTCTCACATCGCGCGGGCGAATCTGTCCGACAACCCGGTGTTCGAGGTTGACTTGAGTATCGTGCCGAGCACACGCTGGGCGAATATCCTCTTTGTAAGAGACAACCCCGAAACCTCGTTCAGGATAACCAATCCCGACGGAATGGAGTCTTCGGACGGAGACCGTACCTCGTCGTCAGTCATAGAGCTCCCACATATGGTTATCTGGCAAGTGACCGACCCGGTCCAGGGAAACTGGAAAGCCGAGGTGCGCGGCAACAGCGGTGTCGTGTCGGCCAGTCTTCACACGATCAACAGGTACACGGTAGAGCTTCAGGACCTCGGCGCGGTGCCGGTTGACCATCCCGAGACCCTGATTGTGGCCGCAGTTCTAGACAGGGGCGAACTGGTCGAACCGGTCTCGCCGGACGCTACGGTTACGGCGCGAATCACAGCCCCTTCGGGAGACACTATCGTTCACGAATTGAATGACGCGGGTCTGGAAGGGGACTCGATTCCGCTTGACGGGTATTTCTCGCTCACGCTTCCTCCGGTCAACGCAGAAGGCAGATACGAGGTTGAACTCCGGCTGTCCTGGCCCGATGTTGGCCACTCGATAATTTCACTGGCGGAGTTCGAAGCGCAGAGTTTCCCAACCATCGAGGTGACACCCGAGATAGTTGGCGAACTGGAGAGCGGCGCTACGGCGAAGGTAGCCTCGGTGTTCGTAAACATCAACGGCCAGCCTTATACTGTGCTGGTGGACGAGTTGGCAGTGTCTGTAAACACCAATGACGAGGTGCCCGCGGGCGAAGTAACCAAGATACCGCATGAAATAGTCACCGTGGACAAGGCGTATGGTTTCGACATTTACTATACGCCGCAATCCGAGTCGCGGGCCACGGTGATCTTCGGGCTGGATATCGAGTACGCCGGCAGACGCTATATCTATTCGACCGATTCGATAGTTGTGTCTTCGATTCCGGTCCCGACGCCCGTCCCCGCGCCGGTTGCGCCAGCGCCGGCTCCTACACCGGCGCCCGCGCCAACAACCGCTCCGCCTGCACAGCCCGCGCCGACCGCGGCTCCGCCGCCCGCGCCGACAGAGCAGCCAGAAGACTCGGCGACTCGAATCCCGACTGCGGCTATCATAATCGCGCTGGCGGCAATCGGAATAGCCATACTGGGAGTAATCCTGTACTGGATGACAAGGCCCACCCCGTTCGGCTATATGTACACCGAGGAAGGCGAATTGCTGGCGGACCTCGCCGAGGTCGTCCGCAGGCCCATTGACAACTTTATGAAACGCAGCAGGATTGACGGAGACGAACTTGACCTGCCCGGATTCGGTGGAGTGTCGTTCGTGTTCGGCTCGGAGACCGTAACGATGGTCTCGATACGTGTGCTGCCCAATACGGTCAGAGTGAACAACCAGCCTGTTACGGACACGATGCCTATACATGACAATAGCCTTATAGGCGCGTCGGGCAGGCTGTACTTCTTCAGATACCTACCTCAGACTGATCCACAGGGCGAGAGTTCGGAGTAGGGGCGAAGACTCTCACCCTGCATTCGGCCCTTCCCTCGCTACTCCTGCGGGGGAAGGGCATTTTGTTGCCTGTCAGATAAGTCTTGCGAACTCGTCTCTCGACACGCCCTATTCCCGCAAGAGACTCCTGAGCAGTCCCCGACCAAAGTTGCCTATGCCTGGAAACTGACAACTTGGGTCTGGATGGGTGTATCCAGATCATATGACTGCATCGAGCGTGGTCATGTATATAGCCGATGCGCCTCATGGCTCTGACGAAATCAGAACCGGACATGACCGGAAGGCGCGCCATACTAGACCTTTACCTCGATCTCCTGAAGTTCAGAGTATGACGGCAATGGCTCCCCGCGCTTTTTCATGCTCTCTGTATATGCCTGAATGGCTTCGGAGATATTGGCGATGGCGTCTTCCATGTCAATGCCCTGTGAGTAGCATCCAGGTAGAGCGGGACAACCGGCCACTACAAAACCGTCCTCGCCATCTTCCAAGGTTATCACGAATTTCATTGCATACCCTCACCAGATTTTACTCTTCGACGATCCGAATCGTGGTTATGACGTCTCCGGGCGTGGTGGCTGAGGAAGGGTCGCGCAGTGTGATGTTGTTCACCACGTCCATTCCACTGGTGACCTTGCCGAATACCGAGTGGCAGGACACGCCTCGCTGAGCGCAGTTCTTCTCCGACCCGTCGGGGTTGTAGCCGTCCAGCATCGGCGTCGGGACGAAGGTGATGAAGAACTGGCTTCCGTTGGTGTTTAGTCCGCCCGCGTTCGCCATGGACAGTATGCCTGCGCTGTCGTGGCTGAGGTCGGGGTGGAACTCGCTCTCGAATCGGTAGCCGGGGCCACCCCTGCCGGTTCCGAACGGGTCGCCCGTCTGAGCCATGAAGCCTTCCAGCACGCGGTGGAACGTAACGCCGTCGTAGAAGCCCTCACGCGCGAGGAAGACGAAGTTGTTGACCACGGACGGAACCTTGTCCGCGTACAGTTCGACCTCGAACTCGTCGCCCTTCTCGAGTTCGAAAACGGCCTTGTAGCTCTTCGACGTGTCTATGACCATCGCGGGCGGGGAGTCCCACTGCTTGGGACCGCTCTGGGGCTGGGGTGCGGGTTGCGTCTGGGTCTGGTTTGCCGAGGCCGGCGCAGGTTCGGGTTCTTCTTCCGAACTGCACGCGAAGGCTGCAAACGCGATAATGGCAAGCGCGGTTAGCAATATCGTAAGTCTCATGGTGTCCTGGCGCTCCGAAAATAGATTGCACGGCTTCATCCTGCGCCGCGCTTTATGCTGGCGCCATTCTACCCATTTTGATTCGGATACGCCACCGACGACCGACGAACAAGGTATGAGTCGCGGATCGTTACTCTATGGACATGAATCGGCGCCAGTTCCTCTCTCTGATTGAAGACGAAACCCTGTCGCGCTCCCGCAAGAGGTGTGTTCCCGCGACGAGCAGGGAAAGTATGAGGCAGAGGACTATCTGGCCGGTTGACTGCCCGGTCGCTATGGTCAGCGCGTTGAGAACTATGAACACGACCGTCATGGACACAACCGCCTGACGGGTGGCGAGATAGACGACGAGGCCGACCGCGAATGTGATGGCGGTAATATGCCATAGCATGAACGCGGAAATGCCCAGAACGCTCGCGGCGCCCTTCCCGCCCCTGAATCCGGTGAACGGCGAGAAGTTGTGCCCAAGCGTGACCATAAGGGCTGAGGCGTACACCCACAGGTCGGAGACCGGCATCTGGAGCGCGACGAATACGGCGAGGATGCCCTTAGCGGCGTCAATCAGCAGCACCGCCACTCCGACGCCTATACCCATGCTCCGCGCCGCGTTCAGCGCGCCCGGATTGCCGCTGCCAACTTCGCGTATGTCCGACTCAGACAAAACTCTTCCCGCTATGTACGCCGTCGGGAACGAGCCAAGTACGAAGGCTATGACGAGTGTGAGGGCTATTTCAAGCATATCGGTATTAAGGCGCGGATATGTGATTTCTTCTTAACGCTCTGACTTTCCGGCGCCAGTCCTCACCCTTACTAGGACGCCAGAACGCCCCTCATGCCCAAGTAGTATCCGAACAGACCGAACCCTGTAATGACGCCCTTAGAGACTCCAGCAACCTGGGACTGACCGCCCCTGGAGTAGGGGTTGGATATGTGAATCTCGTAAAACGGAAAGTCCACCTGGGCTATCGCCGCGATGACCCCGGGATGGCCGGAGGAGTATGCCGCGGGGTTGAAAAGGGCCGCGCTCACGTCGCCGCTCTCGTGGGCGTCGTATATCTTGTTGACGACTTCGCCCTCTATGTTGGAGTGGAAGATCTCCACCTTGACGCCGAGTTCTTCAGCATAGGAGTTGATCCGCTCGTCATATTGATCGAGCGTTTCCGTGCCGAAGATATGCGTCTGGACCTTGCCCCGCATATTCATTCCGAGACCGTGCAAAACGAGTATTTTAGCCAAGGGAGTTCCTCCGATTTTATTACTGCCGAGTATGAGAGACCAGCTTGTTAGACGTGTCAGATACTATGTCGTACTACTCCAACGGCCAGGGCAATCGCATCTAAATTTCAGCAGGCAGGACTGTTTTATATATTTCGGTTTATATCGCTCAGGTCGTCCTGCAGGTGAGTGCAGGTGGCTCAACTGGTGACCTAACAGGTGGACGCTGAACCTGCATCCACCTGCATTTCACCTGCATTAGCTTTGAAGGAGTTTTCCCAAGCGCCCGGAATTTCCATCATATAACTTTGTATTTATGGTTTTCAGGGTTCAGTTGTAGATTTCGGGCGGCGGGTGTCCGGTCGAGTGTTTCATGGTAATGGCGAGTCATGGGGATATTGTAGTCAAATAAGCACAAATGTACAAGGACATCGCGCATATTTAGATGCAATCTCCCTGCTCCAACGGCGCTATTTTACCGGGCGATTCCATGCGCTGTAATCGCTTCCACGCTTCACGCAACTCCGTTTGGCGAATGGACGCCCAACCTGCGGAAGCCTGCCCCGCAAAATCTCAATAGGCTCAATTCCCACCTGGGCTTGGCGTCCGCTGTATTCTACATGGAAGTGGGCGGCGGATGATCTTCAGCGTACATACGTATGATGATCCCGTAGAATCTACAAAGCTCAGGCATCGCCAAGCGCAGTCTGAGTCTCAGTCAAAGATTCTTCATACGCCAGCAATTCCTCAAATGTCTTGCCTGTGAGTTCCATGTACAGGGACTCCGGGCAAAGATCAAGGTTTTCGTCCCAGGCTATCGCTCCACTTGGGGCTATATGTACCCTGTCGAAATAGCCTGGTTCATTCCATGCCTTAAACACACCCTTGCCTGCCATGTCCGAGAGGTCAATCTCGCCGGAGACGCCGTCCGAGTATTCCAGCCATATCCGGTATCCCGGTCGGGTTTCTACTCTAATGGGTCTAATACCATTTCATCCTGACTGCGCCGTGAACGCCGGTTGCAAGTTGTGTATCGTCATTCCCGCGAAGGCGGGAATCCAGTGAATCCGGCTTGGAAAACATGGCGTCATCATTATGGATTGGTATAACCATGTTCTTCTCTTCCTTCCGGAGCTACATGCCGAGGGCAGCGTAGCTTGCGGCCATTATACTGTCCCTGTCTATGCGGTATTCCCGGTACAACTCGTCCCTTGAACCGGACTGCCCGAACTCGGTTACGCCCACGGGGATGACCAGCGTCTTCAGCGCGCTGCCCACCCAGGCCAGCGAGTGCGGGTGTCCGTCCACGACCGTTACGACCGGGGCGTTTCGAGCGTCCGGCGAGACCGAGTCCGCCATGAACATATCCAGGCTGCCTCGACCGTCCATCGAATCGTAAACCGAACGCTGGAACGACCTGTACAGAGGGCCGGGCCCGGTTACGTTGACCACGTTGGCGAATATCCCCTCATTGAGCAGGGCGTTGCTGGCGGCGGCGGCCTCAGGGATCATCGCGCCGCTCGCCATTATATGAACCACGTTCTCACCCGGCTTGTATCCCCGGCTCGAACTTCTGTCAACCAGCCTGTAAGCGCCGTTCAACACCTGCCGCCGCAGCCGACTTCTGGCGATGGGGTCTTCCGGCGTCTTCAGCAAACCCTGGTCAACACGCTTGCTGGTCAGTCTGAGATACGTTGACCTGCTCCGCTGCCTGATCTGTTCCAGAGCGGCCAGCATTATCCACTCAAGTTCCTGCCCGAAGCAGGGTTCATAGAAATCGAGTTCAGAGATTTCTGTCCCTATGGACGGGGTTATCTGCGACTGGTGCGCGCCGCCCTCCGGGGCCAGGGACACGCCCGATGGCGTACCGACCACCATGAACTTCGCGCCCGAATAGACGCTGTACACGAAGGCGTCCAGACCACGCCTGATGAACGGGTCGTACAGGGTTCCTATGGGAAAGAGCATCTCCCCATTGTCCTCGAAGGACGACCCCAACTGTCCGAGCATCATAAACAGATTGTTCTCGGATATGCCCAGTTCTATATGCTGCCCGCGCGCGTGCATATCCCACCTGAGCGCCCTGACTATGGACTCCTCAGGCATCGGTTCCTTGTTGTCTTCTCCCCACACGCCGACCTTGTTTATCCAGCCGCCCAGGTTGGTCGAACTCGCCACGTCGGGGCTGACGGTGACCATCCGGTCGGACACCTCCAGCAGTTCGCGCGAGATGGCGGTCATGATGAGTCCGAATGTCTGCTGCGTGGCCATGCTGCCGGAGTATCGCTGATTGAAGTCGTCGGGAATACGCATCTCCGGTATGTCGAACCTGGGCTTGCGGCCTATGCCCAGCATACGTCCCGTATCGGAGCATATACGGCCCGCCGGGACGTCCGGGGAAAGCCTGTCCCACTCTCCGCCCGCCTCGACGTTCAACTCGTCACGCAGTTGCTCCATCTGTCTGTCGGACAGCACGACCGAGTGATTCTGCGGGTCGCCGACAGACGGCAGACGCCATCCCTTCAGCGTGTACGCGAACACGATATTGGGGCCGGAGCCGAAGTCAACCTGCGAGAAGGCGTCGCGCAGTTCGGAGAAATCGTGTCCGCCCAGGTTGCGGAAAGATTCCTGCAGATCGTCGTCATCCCAGCGCGCCACCAGCCGAGCCATGTCCCTGGGGTAGCGCGAAGTCCTGGGAAGCCATTCGCGCAGACGCTGGGGCGGCACTCTCAGCAGCCGCTGATAGACCTCGTTCGGCATTTCGTCTATCGCCAGCCGAAGCAGTTCGCCGTTCGGCTCCGCGAACTTGGCCTGGAGCTTCTTGCCGTACTTGGCGTCAATCACGTTCCAGCCGTTGGCGTAGAACATCTCTCGCCACGCGCGAACTCGTATCCCGGGTATCACGCGGTCGAGGCTCTGCCTGTTCAGGTCAACCACCCATAGAACGTTGCCAAGCTCCTGCATCTCCGGCTCCGCGATGGCTTCCCAGACCGAGCCTTCGTCCAGTTCCGCGTCGCCCACTATCGCTATATAGCGGTGGTCAACCCTGGAGTGTGTGAACAGGTGCGCCTTGTTGTACTTGTCCACCAGCGCCGCGAAGTTGGGGGCGACCGGGCCAAGCCCGACCGAGCCGGTGGAAAAGTCCACGTCGTCCGGGTCCTTCGTGCGGCTGGGATACGCCTGGAGACCGTGATACTCGCGCAGCATGGTCAGATACTTGGGGTCGAGGTTGTCCAGCAGGTACTGGATAGCGTGATATACGGGCGCCGCGTGCGGCTTGACCGATATGCGGTCGCCCGCGCGCATGAAGTCGAAGTACAGAGATGTCATTATCGTGGCGACGGACGCGCTCGACGCCTGGTGTCCGCCAACCTTGGCGCCGTCCGGACTGGGACGCACGTTGTTGGCGTGATGAATCATGTTCATCGAAAGCCACAGAAGGCGGTCCTGTATCTGCCCCAGCGCATGGTCGCGGTCAATGAAGCCTTCCGTATCTGCGCTGGTCGCTGTGGTGACCATGATGCCGTCCTCTCTTCTTTAATGCCTTCATTACCGCGCAATCGGGGTGCGGGAATCAATAAGCCACAATCAACGACTGACGCCGATGCCTAATACACAGAGGGGGTTCACTCGCGATCTTCGACTTCCGTATTTCTGAACTTCGCTCCTGCCGCCTCCTCTTCCTCCGGGCTTGGGAACAGTCCGATCTCAATAGCCATGCTGTCGTCCCCGGTCTCCCGCCAGATCCGTATCGCTCTGTCGCGCTTTTCATACCACTCCAAGAGCTCAGGCGACGCGTTCGGCGGCTGAAACGGGTTGTCGGTCCAGCGGCTATGTCTCTCGTCCGGCATTATGATTCGCCTTTCCAGATCAGACCCTTACTGACCTTCAGTTCTTCAAACCGCTTCTTGTAGTAGAAGACCGACTTCTTGCGGACGTCGGTCAAGCGCGATCCACTTTTAAGTTGCTGCCGCTTGTCCTTGCGCGATTTCTCGCAGTATCCCGCTCGATTCAGCACATCTTCGGTCGTGTTCAGAACATCGTCGAAGTTCAACGTCTCGGCGAATCCCGGGAACTCATTGATACACGGTTGTATTGCTTTTATTTTATACGGCGTTGCATTTCTGGAGTAGTGCGATACCCAATCTATTCTTTCAAACTCCGTGCGCTTTCTGAGGAATGTTTGAACCTTCCTGCCGATGGCGATGATATGAGTACCCTCCGATTTTGCCATGAGGTTGAGCTCCTCGACCAATAGCGGATACCATCTCTTGTATGTCTCGCGGCTAGTAGCCGTTGCCTGTTTAACCGACATCGCGCCTTTTGATAGGTCTGTCAGATAGTATGTCTGATCCTCTTCGCACAGGTATTTCCTGACGCAGAAATGGAACATAAAGTCGTATATGCTGCCACAGAAGTTTCGATTCTCCCTATCCTTGACGCATTCCCAGTCGGGCAGGCGTCTGCCGGTCGGAGTATGTCCACCCCACGCTGGCTCTTGGGCTATCAGAATGAAGTCAACAGGTCCATCCGGTTGAATGTTGCGTAACATACCGCTTTCGAGGCTACAACAGTCGAAATCCTTCTGAACCTGCTCACAGAATCTGCGTTCCAAATCTTCGTACTTCTGTGAGAACATGATAACTTATCCTTCCTGATATAGGTTGTTGAGTGGCATCCCTATCCACTTCTTCAAGACGGTTGCCTCTTCAATGCGGCATTGAGCCGTTTGCGCCATAGGGTCAAAATCATACACGCCCCCGCATCCAGCCCAAACCCTCTTCAGTCGTCGAGCTGGGTATGTATTCGCAGCCTATCCAGCCATCGTAGCCGGAGGAGTCAATCAGGTCGAACAGGAACGGGTAGTTAATCTCGCCGGTGCCGGGCTCGTGCCGCCCCGGGTTATCCGCGAGCTGCATATGGGCAATTATGTCCAGGTTCTGCTCTATTGTGCGGGCAAGGTCGCCCTCCATAATCTGCATGTGGTAGATGTCGTGCTGCAAGGACAGGTTAGGCGAAGCCACTTCGCTGATAATTGACCTGCCCTGGTACGTGCGAGTCAGGAAGAAGCCGGGTATATCAATCGTGTTGATGGGCTCTATCAGAAGCCGTACTCCCGTCTCTTCCAACGCGGGCGCGGCGAACCTGAGATTTTCCACGAAAGTCTCGTGCGCCCTCTGCTCCGACACGCTTCTGGGAGCTATGCCCGCAAGGCAGTTGACCTGCTTGCAGCCCAGCGCGGTCGCGTACTCAATCGCCTTGGCTACGCCGTCCCGGAACTCGCTCACCCTGTCCGGGTGGCAGGCGATGCCGCGCTCGCCGGCGTTCCAGTCGCCCGCGGGCAGGTTGTGGAGAACCTGCGCGAGCCCATGCTCCTGGAGTCGCTCCACCAGCGCGTCGGCGTCGTAGTCGTACGGGAAGAGGAACTCGACGCCCTGGAATCCCGCGCCCGCCGCCGCCTCGAACCTGTCGAGGAAGTCCACTTCGTTGAACAGCATAGTCAGGTTGGCGGCAAATTTGGGCATATCGTTCCTCTCTACAGAGCGTAATCAATTAGCTAATGAGGGATATTCCATCGCGTGGATTATATCACGATTACCTCAATGTCTCAGCGATGTACCGCCTACTCTGGTATAATGCCGGCGTGCCGGATTTCTATTGGGACGAACACAAGAATGAAATCCTGAAGCGGGATCAAACCCGTGGGTATGTGTCCTTTGAGGATGTGGTCTTCCATATAGAACATGGCGACTTGTTGAATGTGGTAAACCATCACAACCAAGCCATGTATCCCGGTCAGCGCATATTCGTAGTTCGTATCGGAGATTACACCTACATGGTTCCGTTTGAAGAAACTGAGCGTGGGATCATACTGAAGACAGTTTACCCCAGTCGGAAAGCTACCAGAGACTACTTGTCGCAAGAGAGATGATAATGATTGATTTTGACAAGGTCGAACTCGACGAGGAAGAGCGGGGACTTGAAGACTCCTTCGAGCGCGGCGAATGGCGGTCTGTCGAGAATCTGGAATCCGAAATCAGGCGCTACCAAGATTACGCCCGGTCATTCTCGAAGCGAGCCGCCGCAGACGTGGATAAGGGACGCTCTCCCACCCCCGCGGCAGATCCTGTAACCCATCACGGTTAGGCTACCTACTCCAGTTCTCCCGGAACCTTCCACTCGCCGCTGTCCGACGACCTGTACATAGCGATTATCGCCCTGAGAACATCGTCCGAGAACTCCGCGTCCATCATCGGCTGACGGCCCTCAAGTATGCCCTCGACAAAGTCCGCCGCCGCGCCGTTGAAGCTCTCTATCCAGTCCATAGGCATCTGGTACGAGACACTTTCGTTCCCAAGATGCAATACCAACGGCGGCATATCCAGCATTTCGCCGGTGCAGCGCGTCACCCACAGCACGCCCTTCGAGCCTATGACCTCCATGAACTCGTCCGCAGGGTAGTACCGGGAGCGTATCGGCATCTCCCTCGCGCTGGCGTACTCGAACACCGCGAGACAGTCCTTGTCCGCGTACTTCCAGGTTGCCACGCTCGGAATCTCCTGTATGAAGTTTTCCGTCCGCGTGATGATCGCGGACACCTTCTCCACACTGCCGCCCCACCACATAGCAGTAGAAACCTTGTGCCATCCGTCGTCGTACATATGGCCGCCCATGTTGCGTTCCCTGTCCTGGCGCCATACGTACGCGCCCTCGGTTATGGGAATCGCGACCTCGCTGCCTCCACCCCGCAACGTGCGAATACTCACCATGGTAATATCGCCCAGCGTCCCATCGCTGATTAACTCCTTCGCCTTTACGATAGGCGGGTAGTACAGAAAGTTCTCGGTCGTCCTGAAGAACGTGTCCGCCCCGCTCGCCGCTTCCGCGATTGCGCGCATCTCATCGAGACTGCCCGCGGTCGGCTTCTGACACGAGACGTGCTTGCCCGCCTCGAGGCCGGAGATTATCTGCTCAGGATGCAGCGGTGTCGGCGTCAGCAACTCCACGGCGTCCACGTCAGAGTCGTTGAGAACGTCGGCGTAGTCCGTGTAGATGCGGGCGCTTATGCCCCACTCTTTGGCGCGACCTTCCGCTCTCTCTCGAACAGGGTCGCACAGCGCGACCACCTCGCAATTCTCATGCGCCAGATACCCCGGCGCGTTGAGCTGTGAAATTGTGCCGCAACCTACTATAGCCAGCCGAACCTTATCCATTATCCAAACCTCTACACTGAAGATGGGGCAAGGATACCACGCAAGTTCGCAAATCAAAAACAGTTGACAAATATCACGGCGTAATATACATTGTACTCGGGCTGGGAGGACCACTGGTACCCGGTTCGCTGAGATAAATATTTCACTCGGCCACCTTACAATATCTCAGGGTGGCTTACACAGCCCTTTAATGTATCTACTCTATCTGGACGAATCAGGAACCCAGTCGAACGCCCGCCAATACGAAATGGCGGGCGTTTCCGTTTACGAGACCAATATCTACTGGGCGGCAGACCAGAAGGTGAGGACCCTTACGAACGAGCCTTGGAAGATATGCTGTCCAGATTCGATCAGTTCCTGAACCGGAGATATAGAGAGCGTGGGGATCGTGTTAAAGGACTTATCGTCATAGCCGATTCCAGCTATCGAGATCGTCTTGAGGTGGTGGCGCGGCAATTGGCGCTGGAGGGGACAAGATGGCATGAACTCCGGGACATAGTTGACATACCTTTCTTCACATTGTCCAAAAACAGCAGGATGCTTCAGATAGCGGATCTAATCGCCAACACTGTGTACGGAAGATACGAATCGGGACACGCCTCGCAATTCGACAGGATGATTCCTAAGTTCGATCAAGATGACAATAACCGTATGCACGGCCTCGTTCATCTCTGCTCCTCCAGGAATCAGTGTTATCTTCCCTGCTGCCTGACCCGGCGTTCCAACACAGTAGGCTAGAACCCACCTCATGCCCGCCAGAGTAACAACTGTCTCCCCAACGCTGCCCCAACCTCCCCTCAGCCTACATACCTGCCCCATCACATCTATTGCGGACTGATACCCCAGCGGGTATAGTACAAGTATAAGATAGCTACAATTAAAGGGGGCCGCGCATGACCTCTCTCAAGGATAATTTCAACGGCATTCAGGAATACGCCGACGACCAGGGACTCGATCTTAGCTGGATTGACAAGCAGGGCGAATGGGGAATCAGGGCATCCGCCGACGGGCAGAAGGGCCTCACACTCAACGACACCCAGATCGGAAGCTACGGCGACCCACCGGACGAGTCGGACAACATGACCGGCAAGCCGAGAGGCGCGGCGGCAAGGCCCAACGCCTACCGCATCGGCGGATACCAGGTCCGCACCAAGTCGGACATCTGGCTCACCAACGCCTCCATGCTCTACGAAGAGGCGCTTCAGCGGCAGTGGAGTTCGGCCACCGACATCCCGTGGCAAGCCATCAAGCCGCTGCCCGACGACATCGAGCGAGCGCAGTGCCAGCTTGCCACGTTCCTGACGGAGGTGGAGTTCGTAGCCGCCGACATACCCGGCCGATGGGTCGCCAGCACCACGCCGGACTACTTCGAGCCGCGTATGTTCCTCATAACCCAGATCATGGACGAGTCCCGCCACCTAGACGTGTTCCGCAAGCGCGCGCTTGCCAACGGCGGCGGACTCATGCAGCGCCCCGACATCAACGTGACCACCAGCGGAGTCGTGGGCAGCATTGACCTGTCCAGGGATTTCACCGAGATGTCCTCCCGCCTGCACATATCGGGCGAGGGCGCGGTGCTCACCATCTTCCGTATGGGCGAACTCATGGCGTACAACGACGCTGAGAAGCGCATCTACCGCCTCGCCGCCCAGGACGAGTCTCGACACGTAGCGTTCGGCGTGATGCACATGCGCTACCTCGCCGAGACCGAGCCGGACCGCAAGGAGGAGATTCACGAGTACCTGGACGAGGGCGAACGCGGCCTTGTAGCCGGAAGCCAGAACCCCGCCGCCCGCGATTCCGCGCAGAGCGAGTCGCTGTCCATATTGCTCGGCGGCGGCCAGAAGAACTTCGACGAGGGCTACCGCAAGCTGCTCGCCATCCGCAAGCGGCAGGCGGAGGAATACGTCCAGCGCATCCGCTCCGCCGGGTTCGGAGAGAGGTTCGAGAACGGCCGGGCAAATTCCGAGCTTATGGAATACGTCAGGAGCTAGTCGCTTGGCAGATGAAGACCGCCAGAAGAGAGTAGCGGGACAGAAGGCCGAGGTGTGGGAACGCCCCAGACGAAGGCGAGCCCTCAACACAGACGAAAACGTAGAAGTTCCCGATCCTTCATTCGCATGGATGCCGCGCACGCTCCAGTGGGAGACGCGCGTCAAGCCGGGTAAGGCCGGACTCAGAATCGGCGACCTCAACGTCGGCATTTATGGCGAGATCCCTGACCACTGGGATGAGCCGACCCGTATGCCTCGCGGCGCGTATCCTCTCGCCGGCATTCCGCCGCTCGGATTCGCGCTCAAGAACAAGCGCGATATGTGGGCCGACAATGCCGCCGACCTGTACGAAGAGGCCATCCAGAGACGCTGGATAGCGGCGACCGACATTCCCTGGCACACCATCGAGCCGCTGCCCGACGATGTAGAGGCCGCCATGTGCCAACTCTGCACCGAGTTGAGCCAGGCCGCCAACGTCGAGTTCGAGACCATAGGCTACTGGCTTCAGCACATGTCCTACGGATACCACGAGGTCAAGCTGTTCCTCGCCACCAATATGTTCGACGCCGGACGACATCACGAGGCTTTCAGAAAGCGGGCCTTGTCCAACGGCGGCGGGCTCGGACTCGAAAGCCGCGGCGAGATCAATCGCATGATCCTGGAGAGCAAGGGCGGTTGGTCGGAGACGAGCCTGTTCCTTCACCTTCTCAGGGGGACTTTCCTCCTCACCGTTTACAGGCATTGCGAACGCTTCGCCAACAACCCCGCCGAGAAAGTCCTCTTCGCCCGAGCAATGCAGGACAAGGCGCGCCATGTCGCCTACGGACTCCAGCACCTGCGATACGCCGTCACCCATCAGCAGGACAAGGCGCTGATATTCCAGCGACTCTTGTTCATAGGCGAGCGCGTATTCGCCAAGGAACTCCAAGACCCCGCCATGCTCGAACCGCTCGCAATCGTATTCGGCGGCGGCATCGAGGGAGCGCGCGCCGGAATGGGGCATGTGAAGCGCATGATGGCCGACTGGCTGAACGGATACATGGCCGCCTGCGAGTGGCTCGGCATACAACGCGCCGCCCCCTTATCTCCCGACCTGGCCAAGTATCTGGAGGACTAAGAGTGCCCGCCTTCCCGACCGTAGAGTGGTTCGACGCCGTGCGCCATGAATTCAACACCAACGACGCCGTGCGAACTGCCGGCGGCGGAATGTGCGACGCCAGAGTCGGCGTCAAGGCCGGCGGACATATATTTCTGCTCGTGTTCGAGGGATTCGAGTGTTCGTCAGCGTCCGAGATAGCGGAGTCCGACCTTGAGGACACGGACTTCTACCTCGATATGCCCATGGACGACTGGGAGGATATGCTGGAGAACATCCGCGAGAACGGAGAGGCCGACCTCGATCACTCGCTCAACACAATAGACCTGGACAGTCTGGACGGCCTGGCGCACTCATACACCGGCGACCAGTATCGCCAGGATATGTTCTTCAGGTACAACCAGACCTTCCAGTACTTCTTCGAACAGTCGGCGCGGGTGGAAACTGAGTTCGCGGACTAGCGCGTGAGAATCCAATTGACCAGTCAATGGCCTAAACGCCATGTCTTAGCAGCACCTTGGGGAACCGCGCTGGCAACATGGCTATTGACGATATACTACGAGCCTGCTCCCTTTGCTAACATGGTAAGCATGGGAGCCATGATATACGGCATGATCATGTCGGCTCTGGAATTGGGGGTACCTATGGCATTCTACGCATATGAGAAAATCAAGAACGAGCGTGCCATGCGTCGGAGACGCATAGCCGAGGAAAGAGCTGAGGGCAGAGTTGAGGGTAGGGCTGAGGGTAGGGCTGAGGGCATGGCTGAGGGCGTAGCCAGTACGATAGACTCTATACGCGCCAAGTTCAAAGAGTCCCCGGACCTATCTCCCGAAGAATTGCTGGAAGACCTAATGGCCGACCTGCAAAATAACGGACGGAGTAAGGGTGCCAGGAGCACAGATGACTGAAGCGTTGGAGGATGGGGGTACTTGGATGCGATAGTCTGTGTTTAGGCGGATATTGTCCCTGATCGCGAAACATTGGGCTGTCATTCACTTCCTGATAGCGCCTTGGGGAATAGCCATCACGACTTGGCTGTTGGCGGGACGCCCGCCACTTGAATTGGCTCTGTGGAATGTCTTAGAGGGTGTTTCCAAAGGATATGTCATGAAGGCTTCAATCGTCGGAGCATGAGATGAGTCATAGCTATGTTGACCCAGGCCTCGGTTGTTTCAGGCAGCGCCTCGTAGTCCTTGCTCAACCTGCGACACCTTCCCAGCCACGCGAATGTTCGCTCAACCACCCATCTGCGCGGCAGCGCTTTGAACTGGTGACTGTCCCGGGGACGCCTCACGATTTCAAGCGTCCATCCTGTCAACTCCCGCACCCACTCGATCAGTTTTCCCCCATAGCCCGCGTCAGCCCAGATCAAACGCATACGCCGAAAGCGTCCTTTCAATTTAGAGATAACCAACTTCGCTCCGTCCCGGTCCTGAATGTCGGCGGGATGCACCACCACGTCCAACAACAACCCCATGGTATCCACTATGATGTGTCGCTTTCTACCTTTGATCTTCTTGCCCGCGTCATAACCGCGAGGCCCCCTTTTTCAGTAGTCTTCACTGACTGGCTGTCTATGATTGCCGCGCTGGGCGTCGGATTCCTGCCCTCCGCCTCTCGAACGGCGGAGCGCAGAGTCCCATTGACCCGTTTCCACGTTCCGTCCGTTGTCCACTTCCGAAAGTATTTGTACACTGTTTGCCAGGGAGGAAGGTCGTTGGGGAGCATACGCCAGGCGCATCCGCTCCGAAGCGCGTACAGGATGCCGTTGACCACCTCCCGAAGGTCTACTGCGCGAGGGCGTCCTCCAGGTTTGGCTGGTGGGAGCAGGGGAGCGAGAATATCCCACTGTTCATCGGTGAGGTCGCTGGGATAGGGTTTGCGCATAATGCGAGTAGTATAGGTCAATTCGAAGGCTTTGGAAACACCCTCTAAGAGGCAAACGACAACAAAAGCCAAGCAACTGCGCGAGTACGCAAACACCCGCGGCTGGATTTTCCGTCCATAATACAAACCATGTATCGCGCCATCTTCAAGTTGGAGCCGATGCTCTCGCATCACCCGCAACGAAGTTGACGAACTCGTCTCCCGCCTCGACGACTCCATTGGCAAGGTAGAAGCCGAACTCGGCCTCTAACCCAAACACCACAGGGGCGTCCATCATGGACGCCCCGATCATTCCTCAAAGCAATCCAGAAACCATGGAGATTGCTAATGTCGTCTTCTCACACCTTCCGAGTCATAATCGAAGACGACCAATTCGATGATGGTCGGTCTGCCTACCACGCCTACTGCCCAGCCCTTCCGGGCTGCCACACTTGGGGATACACCTGCCAGGAAGCCCAGACCAACATCCGGGAAGCTATCGCATTGTACCTTGAAGATATACTCGAAGCCGGGGAAGAAATCCCCACGGATTCATACAGCCAGCCAGACCGCAGAGCATGAATCCCCGTCAGTAATGGTCACTGTATGATTGGGCCTCTTCCGAGAGGCATGTCTGCGCGGCGTTTCATCAGGGCATTGATTCAGGATGGCTTCACACTGAGGCGAACCAGGGGTAGTCACCGGATATACCGCCATTCAGGTGGTCGAAGAGTAGTCGTAGCCTACCATCGGCTCGGAGATACGTTCCCTCCCAAGACACTCAGAAGCATGATGCTCGACGCTTCTTGGACAGACGAAGACCTCCGCCGACTTGACCTTGTCAGGTAGCCTCAGATAGCGCGCCACTTTGCATCCACCCGCGACGAAATTGACGAACTCGTCTCCCGCCTCGACGACGCCATAGGCAAAACCGAATCCGAACTCGGCCTCTAGCCCAAACACCACAGGGGGTGTCCGCACCGGACACCCCCTGTGGTGTTTGATACCAATTTGGACTGATGTGACCATGACATGAAGGGAGTCTGGTATGGGTGAGCAGTCGTATTCAAAAGCGCCTCGGCTATTATGTGGCATCGTCAAACTGGATATATGGACCTGTTCAATCACCATCGCCCTGCTATCAGAACGATTATGAACAAAAACAGCCATATCATTCCCGCCATCGCTCCGAGCGCAACCATTATTACCCCCGCCAGCCAGATTACATGAGACTCCTGAGCTCGCTTGTGTCTGATCAACTTTTGTCCCACGACCAGCGGCGCTATGAAGATGGGACTATACAGCAGAACCGCCCTCAACCCACCCATTTGAATCTCCTCCAGATTGCATATTCACGCAGTCAGTAGCGTCAGTACGACCATGTGGAACTGCCATTTCCATACTGGATCTTATCTATTGAGGGGTGAACGTTATCTATACACCCTATTGTGGGTATGCACTGTCTGAATCATCTCGTTCCTCCTGTTCACGTGCTTGAATTGCCTCTTGCCAACTGAGTCTATGCAGTGAGAGCAGAGTCGAGACAGGGTATTTTAACTCCCCCCTGAATAGGGACTCTCATACATGACCATAAGTACCTCCCATTACTCAGCGTTACATTCATTATAGTAGATATTTGTGTATTGTCAATATTGTAAAAGATTTAACTAGCATATTTCGTTATATTGCATAAATATTTATGTGAAATACATCACAACTGCCAAATGTAAAGCACCGACAGACCATGTAATCTCTCATAGTACGGGAAGTGAATTTCGCACATGAACTAACGGTTTCCACACAAATAGAAGAGCTCCGCTATGTATTCGATCCAGCGGGGCTGATTGTGCTAGGAGCCTTGCCCTGGCAGGGGTCAGGTGGTTCTAATCTGGACTTTGTACATTCAGGCGGCGTAAGTCAGGGATTCTATGAGTCGGTTGAACAGAAGCGCGGGGACTTTAACGATGTCGGGTTTGCGTTCAGACAAGCAAAAAGTCTCAGACGCTCTCCACATATGATGACGCGCCAACGCGATTGCGTCGCTGAACGTGGGTTCAGACTTGGCGTACCATGCGGCTGAACGCGTTGGAACTGAACCTTCTCGCCTTAGCGGTTCGGCTGCGAGAGTTATCCAGGAGAACAGCGCCAACAGCGCGGGCGTGGTACGGGCTATGGCAAGGTCCGACCATTGGCGCTGCGTACCCACTCCAAGGTGAGCGCGTACCTCCTGGAAGGTCACCTCGAGCTGCCAGCGCAGCGTGAACCATTCAACGATCTGCGTAGGGGATACTGAAAGATCTGTGCACAGCAGGGACTGGGAGTGGAACTGCCCCAGTGGGTCTCGAATGAGAACCCAGCGAATGGGCACAGGCGGCTTGCCGCTGTGATACCAGAGCGCGGTGTGAGAGTTGAGTTCCACCGTACGGGTATCGTTGTCGTACCATGCGACCGATGTCCGGCTCCAGCGTGTATCGGGGCGGTCGAGGAGTTCCCTGAGCGTGGGCAGGCGCTGGCCCTTGAGACGCGGGCGTCCCATCTGACCGGGCAGTCGGGTTGGAGCGGGTTCGTAGAGCGCGGCGTCGAGCCTCAGTCTGGTGATGAAGGCAACGGGTTGGGACATAGACTGGCAGAAGTGGAGCGGGTCGAGTGCGGCGTAGCCGCTGTCAGCCACCATGACGATGGGACGGTCTGGAAGCCAACGCCGGAGTTGGAGTATCATCTGGCGCGCCCAGTCGGTGATTTTCTTGTGAGTCCGTCCCATCTTCCGGTTGTAGCGTTCTGAGGGCGCAAGAGCTGTCAGTACAGGCAATGCCCATGTCCTATGCGCCCAGGGTATGGTGGTCAGCCACATCAGGCTTATCCAGCGCAGGCCCGAGGCCTTGACCAGATGGCTGTCGCTGGAGCGCGCAGCGTCTCGGTAGATGCCCTTTGCCTTGATGCGACTGCCCCGCCGCCGCTCAATTGTTTCGTCTATCCCGAATACCAGTGGACCGTCCCCTTGGGCAAGATGCTGAATCAGAAGCGTCAGCAGAACTCGGCTCAGCCGCAGGGACGACCACACGGCGCGGTTGAGGACATGGTGGTATATCGCAAAGCCGTCATCGTCGCTGAGTCCCATGACACCAAGCGCGGAGGTTACGGTTCGCTTGCGCGGAGCCAGGACGGCGCCGACCAGCAGTACCTGAGCTTTCACCCAGGTTCTGCGCTGAAACAGCGTTGAGAAGGGCTGGAGTATGGGTATAATGGCTTCGGGCAGGGTGAGCGTAGCCGGACCTTTCGTGATAGCTTGGCTCGGCTATCTTACCCTGTTTTCATGTTCTGTCTATATTATTAGGAGTTACGCACTTGGATATGAAATCCTAGGTAAGTATGACCTAATCCAGCTACGAAATCGTTCTCAACTGCGTAAGTCCTAATTATGTACAAAGTCGAGCTTATTACTCGTTCGTCTATTCCCTGAGAGTGGAAGGTGTCGAACCTAATCACCCTCACCCCAGCCCTCTCCCTCAAGGGAGAGGGGGTCTGTTATTGAAATTCATAGATGACTGGACATTTACCTACCCCTGTCAGCCCATCGAGGGCTGAGGGGACTCTCATTCGATTGACCAGGGCATTTTCAGAGTCGGCTGGTCGGGTGGAAAAGCGTCGGTTAGACAGCTATGTGACTGACACTGGTGGGGCTTGTGGATTGCCGAGCGGCGAGCCCTTCAGGGTTCCCACTTTCGCGGGAATGACCGATAGCTGGAGGATTTTCAGTTTTGGAGCAATCGAAAGCTCTGCTACACAGTGATGCGCAGCTGCAACCCCAGGGCCTTGGTTATTCGCATGACCGTTGCGAAAGTCGGGTTGCCGTTCTGTCCCAACGCCTTGTACAGCCCCTCTCGGGTCATGCCTATTTCACGCGCCAGTTGGCTCATATTCTTCGCCCGCGCAATATCATTCAGCGCCGCCCGAATCAGGCTGCCGTCACCCGGGTCTTCTTCCGCGCACGCCTCAAGGTAGAGCCGAATATCCTCCTTGGTGAGCAGATCGTCGGTTACGTCCCATCTAGTGAATGTTTCAGGCACCGCTTACCTCCATTCCCGCGCCAACTGCCTGGCGCGCGCTACGTCGCGCGGCTGACTGTCCTTGTCTCCGCCACAGAGCAACACGATGACTGTCTGACCGTCCCGTATAAAATAGAGCCTGTATCCCGGGCCATAGTGAATGCGCATCTCGAATAGGCCATGACCAACCGACCTTGTATCGCCCAGATTGCCTAGCGAAGCGTTTCTCATACGCGCGTTGATGCGGGCGACGGCGCGGCGATCCCTCAGACTCCGAACCCAGCGTCTGAATGTCAAACTCTGGATGACCTCAATCATAGCTACACTGTAAACGTCAGTTCACACAATATCAATGCCAATGCCAGGGCCTTTTCAAAGTTGGCATGGTTTCCTGAATAACTACATGCACACCTGCCCACTGTGCTACAATACACCTGCGAAAACCAACAGCCACTAACTAAAGACTACGAGATTACTGACTAATAACTATAAACTATCGGTTATCAATGAGAAATCGCTTACCCGAAGAAAATTCTCTCTCCCAAAGCTGATGCAAGTGGATACAGGTCAGATGCAGATGGGGTTGTGGGAAAAACGCTGGGTGATTGTGCCCAGCGTTCACCCAGCGCAGTCCCTGTTCAAAAATCAGTGCCCTCCAGCGTATATATAAACCAAGATATATCAAACTGCCCCAATCTGGCCCACTGGAAGATGCTGGAGATGTATCTTTTATACCGACTTTGAAAAGACGCTGAATGCCGATTCGATTCGATTGACTTTTAGGGGGGCGTGGTCTATTCTGAACGGGACAGATGGGTAGCGGGAGCTTGGGGAAACCGGGCTGAGAGGGCGGATGCCGAACATCGCCGCCGACCGCGATCACCTGATCTGGGTAATGCCAGCGCAGGGACATTATATAAGGCTATGATACACCGCTGGCATGTCAACCAGCGGTGTTTTGCGTTTGATGGAGGAAACAATGGACGACAAGTTGGTGATAGCGGGCAAGGAGTTCGATTCACGCCTGATGGTCGGCACAGGAAGACACCGGACGAACGAGGAGATGGTGGATTCGGTCAGGGCATCCGGGGCGGAGATAATCACGGTGGCGGTTCGCAGGCTGGATCTGGACAACCTGGAAGAGAAGAACATTCTGGACTACTTCGACTGGGACGAGTACACAATTCTGCCGAACACCGCCGGATGCAAGACTGCGGAGGAAGCCATCTTCACAGCGCGGCTGGCGCGCGAGGTGACGGGGACGGACTGGATAAAGCTGGAAGTGATTCCGTATCCCGAGTACCTTCTGCCCGACCCTCGCGGAACATACGACGCGGCGAAGCGGCTTATCGAGGAAGGCTTCGTGGTTCTGCCCTACATCCACGCTGATCCCGTTCTGGCCAAAGACTTGGAGGATCTGGGCTGCGCGACGGTGATGCCGCTGGGTTCGGCGATAGGTTCGGGCCAAGGGGTGCAAACGATTGACGAGATAAGGCTGATCATCAGGCAGTCTAACGTGCCGGTAGTGGTGGACGCGGGTCTGGCGGTCCCGTCCGACGCCTCAGTGGCGCTGGAAGCGGGCGCGGACGCGGTTCTGGTGAACACGGCGATAGCACAGGCAGAGGATCCGGCGGGCATGGGAGAGGCATTCAAGCTGGGTGTCCAGGCGGGCCGGATGGCGTACCAGGCGGGACGCATTGCGCGCAGGGAGACGGGCGTGCCGTCCAGCCCGGTGGAAGGGGTCGCCGCCGCGGCGACCGCGTAGCCCTATGAAGCCGAAACTAGCCCTGCCCTGCCTGTGCCTGGTTACGGACAGGGAGCGCGTTGCTTCGGGGGGTCTGGTGGATATGGCGCGCGCGGCGGTGGACGGAGGCGTGGGGATGGTTCAGATTCGGGAGAAGGATTGTCTCGCCGGAGAACTGCTGGCGCTGGCGCGCGAACTGCGAAGCGTAACGGATGGGCGTGCGATGCTGGTAGTGAACGACAGGGTGGACATCGCTCTGCTCAGCGGAGCGGACGGGGTTCAACTGGGCGAGAACGCGCTGGACGCGGTGTCGGCGCGCAGGCTGGTCGGCCCCGATACGCTCATTGGTCGTTCGGTTCACTCGGTGAAGGGGGCTGAGGCGGCAGAGTCGGACGGCGCGGATTTCCTTGTGCTTGGCACGATATTCGAGACGGCTTCGCACCCCGGAGCGGACACGGGCGGTCTGGAGCTTGTGAGGGATGTGACCAACCGGGTCGGAATTCCGGTCATTGGCATAGGGGGCATATCGGAGTCCAACGTCGCCGGGCTTGTGGAGGCGGGCGCGGCGGGGGCGGCGGTCATCACGGCTATATCAATGGCCTCGGACCCAAAGGCGGCGTCTTCGGGGCTGTCGGAGACTATGAGGCAGGCGTACTCCAATCCTGGGGAGTGGATAAGATGATAACTCTTACGGTGAACGGCAAGCCACGAGAGACGAGCGGCCCGGTGTCCATAGAGCGCTACCTGGCGGAGATAGGCGTTACGCAGAAGGCGATCGCGGTGGCGCACAATGGAGAGGTGGTTCGGCGAACGGAACTGGGAGGAATCACGCTCAGGGACGGGGACCAGCTTGAAATAGTGCGGGCGGTGGGAGGCGGATAGGCGGCCCATCTGTCTAGCAGTCTATCGCCACCTAGCGCCACCGCTAACTAAGTAACTATCTCAAAAACCCGACCTTAAGGAATTTCACCCTCACCCCAGCCCTCTCCCTCTCCCTTGAGGGAGATTGTGTCCTCCTGCCATCCGCTTGAGCGAAGAGTTTTGAGATAGTCTCTAAGTCGGACGCGCCTCGTGGAGCAGATCGTCCAAGTGGTGTTCCTCAGT
Source organism: Dehalococcoidia bacterium (assembly GCA_965261525.1). Taxonomy (GTDB): domain Bacteria; phylum Chloroflexota; class Dehalococcoidia; order Lucifugimonadales; family UBA1123; genus VXRN01. Next base: position 3,611,399 of record OZ253472.1, on the reverse strand, counting down.
GCAACCCTCGACAGACTGCTCCACTTGGATTGTGACATGGGCGATGCCGAAGTCTTCTGTCGCTATACGGCGCAACTCTCGGAGAATCGGATCGAGGTCGCTTTGGTGTTCCGAGTCAATCAGCACATGGGCGGTGAGCGCCTCATAGCCGGAGGTTATCGTGGAACAGTGGACGTCGTGGATAACGGTCACGCCCTGGACCTCTCCCATTTCATAGCAGAGCCGGTATATATTTATGCGCTCAGGAGTGCCTTCGAGCAGTACGTGGACTACCTGCGCCACCAGCCGCCATGAGCCAAGCACGATAAGTACGGCAATTATGACGCTGATTATCGGGTCGGCAATCGTCCATCCAAAGGCCAGGACGAGTATGCCGGACACGATGACGCCTATGGAGCCCAACAAGTCTGCCAGAACGTGCTGGAACGCGCCTTCGACGTTCATGCTGTGCTCTGAGGATGCGTGAAGTATCCAAGCGGCGATGATGTTGACTATCAGGCCGCCGATTCCGACCGCCATCATGAGGCCGCCCTCGATCTCGAGTGTGTGATGCATTGAGAAGCGCTCGACCGCTTCGAATACTATCCAGGCGGCAATGAGCCAGAGGGCGAGCGCGTTTATCATCGCGGCGAGCACTTCGGTTCTGTGAAAGCCCCAGGTTCGAGTGGTGGAAGAGCCGCGGCTCGACAGCCACATCGCGAATAGGGCCAGCGCTATGGCAGCAGCGTCGGTGAGCATATGGCCGGCGTCGGCTATGAGAGCGAGGCTGCCGGACAGGACACCGCCCACAATCTCGGCGACCATATATCCGCTAATCAGAACCAGGGATACTATCAGGCTGCGGCGGCTTGCCTCCCTGAAGTCGTGGGCGTGGCCGCTGTGGTCGTGGTCGTCGTGTCCAGCGTGGTCATCATGGTCGTCATGCCCTCCGTGACCGTGGTCGTCGTGGCTGTGTTGGGTCATAGCATTCCCAGGGCAGCTAAAGGGGCTGATGATCGAAGTTCGCCCCGTCAGCGGCGAGGCTAACTGGGCGAGGGATTCTTAGTGGTCGTGGCGCTCGTGGTCGTCACACTCGTGGGAATCGTGGACATGGGCATGGCGCTCATGGTCGTCACACTCGTGGGAGTCGTGGACATGCCCCGGCTCGTCGCCATGATGTTCATGATCATCGCACTCGTGAGCCTGATGGTCATGGGCGTGGCGCTCATGCTCGTCGCATTCGTGGGAGTCATGCTCGTGAGCGTGGTGTTCGTGTTCGTCGCATTCGTGGCTGTCGTGCGGCATATCTTACCTCCATCTTATAACTTTGAGCGGGTGATTTCCCAGTGGAAACCAACTCCGGTGTAATACATCATACATCAAATGACAATATCCAGAATTCGACGCCCGAAACCAGCACTTGACAATTAAGACAGCGCGAAATAAGATATAATATGGTCAATTTTCTGATACTCAATATCAGTAATTTTCCAGATGATACCGTCAAACAGGTAGATCAGAGTCGGTATTGATATTGACTACCATTACTACTACGGGGAAGCAAACATGATCTCAAGGTTCATCACGCTTATACTAATCGCCATGCTGAGCGCAGCGGTGATTGCGGGCGCGTGCGGAGAAGACGCGGAGGATAGCGCTCCGCCACCGACTTCAGCCGCGCCGACAGCCGTTCCTCAGCCCGCGTCTCAGCCCGCGACGGCTACGGCCAAATCCCAGATTTCTCCCCCATCCCAGACCACTGACACGCCAGCGCTGAGTGTCGTTAGCACCAGCAACATCGTCGGTGACTGGGTCAGGCGGGTCGGCGGCGAAAGGGTGAGTCTCTTCTCCCTTCTACCTCCCGACGCCGACCCGCACACATTCCAGCCAGGGGCCAGGGATGTAGCCAGGGTCGCAGACGCCGATCTTATACTCAGCGTTGGCCTTTCGCTCGAGGGGGGCTGGCTCGACGAGCTTATCGAGAACGCCGCCCGGGATCACGAGTCCATCGTGTCACTGGGTGAGTTGGCCGAACCGATAGAGTTCGCTGGTATTTTCGGCGAAGATGACCACGAGGAGGACGGCGACAGCGACGGGGAAGAGGAAGATGACCAGGAACACGGCTCGCTCGACCCTCATTTCTGGTTCGACCCGCTGAGGGTACAGAGCGCGGTCAACGAGATCGCGGCCCGCCTCTCGACGCTCGATCCCGAAGGCGCGGAGTACTATACCAGCAACGCGGATTCTTACATACGCGAGCTGGGCGAACTGCATTCGTGGGTTCAGGAGCGGGTTAAAGCAATTCCCAAAGAGAACAGGATTTTGGTAACATCTCACGACAGTTTCCAGTACTTCGCGACACGTTACGACTTTGAGGTAGTTGGCGCTATCTTCCCGACAACAACCGAAGCCGAGCCTACCGCTCAGGATCTGGCGGCTCTGGTAAAGACGATAGAACACGAAGGAGCGCGCGTGGTCTTCGGAGAAAACGTCCATTCGGACCGACTCGCTCAGCGGATCGCGGAAGAGACAGGCGCCGCCGTCGTCGGCTCGCTGTACACGGGTTCGCTAGGAGAACCAGGAGGCGAGGCAGGGACCTATGCAGAGATGATGAGATTCAACGTCAACACAATCGTGGAGGCTCTGAAATGACAGTCGCGTCACCCGATCCCGATAATCCACCGCTGTCGGCAGAAAACGTAACTGTAAAGTTCGGCAGCGTTACGATTCTGGACAGCGTTACCTTCAGCGCGGGTCCCGGCTGCCTGATGGGGGTTGTCGGTCCAAACGGCGCGGGGAAGAGCACTCTATTCAACGCGCTGGTGGGGCTGATTCCTGTCAATGAAGGCAGGATTCTCATTCACGGCAAGGGCATTGACGATTCTCGGGGGGTCATCGCCTACGTTCCGCAGTACGAGAAGATCAACGCGCGAATGCCGATGAGAGCGGAAGACGTGGTTATGATGGGTAGAACCCGCAGGATCGGGTGGTTTCGCCGTCCCGGACGCTCGGACCGCGAGGCGGCGCGTCAAGCGCTCGAGCAGGTGAGAATGTGGGAGCTGCGCTCCTCACTTGTCAGCGAATTGTCCGGCGGCCAGCGCCAGCGAGTCTTCGTAGCGCGCGCGCTGGCGCAGGGCGCCGATGTCCTGCTTCTTGACGAGGTGTTCAGTGGGGTTGACATAGCCTCGCAGGAATCTCTCGTAAACGTGCTGCATCAACTCCGAGACGAAGGCCGGACTATCCTGCTGTCCTCTCACGACATTGACCATGTGGCCCACTACTGCGACGAGTGTCTGTGCATCAACAACCACGTATGCGCCTGCGGAGCGCCGCGGGACGTTCTTACGCCTAAGGTATTGGAAGAGCTGTACGGGCCATACGGCGCGGCACCGATTCATGGAGGGCCCCCGGATGGACATCATCACTGAGGCCTTTTTCACTCCATTCGAATACAGTTTCATGGTAAGGGCGCTGATAGTGTCCGTAACGGTGGGCATAATGTGCCCCGCGGTAGGCGCGTACGTAGTTACAAGGGGTCTGGGCTTCATGGGCGACGCGCTAGCGCACGCGGCGCTTCCTGGAATGGCGCTCGCGTTCATGCTAGGACTCAGTCCCTTCATCGGCATAATTCCCGGCGCAGTCGCTATCGCGCTTCTCATAGGCTACATGACAATGCGGGCGGGAGTGAGCGAGGATACTTCCATCGGAATCCTGTTCGCCGGACTCTTCGCCCTGGGTCTGGTAATGCTAACAACAGCCGGGGGGCTGCCCGTGAATGTCGAGGATGTACTTCTTGGACAAGTGCTGGGCACTTCCGGGGGCGACGTGCTGATAACTCTTGGTCTTGCGGCGGGCGTCCTGATACTGCTATGGGCACTGCACAAGGAGTTTGTATTCGCCAGCTTCGATCCGACAGGCGCGTCCGTAATCGGAATACCCACGCAGGTTCTGGACTACACTCTTCTGGTACTGTTGGCCCTGGTCATAGTGATAGCCCTTCAAGCAGTGGGCATAGTGCTGGTCATCTCGATGCTGATTACACCGGCGGCAACCGCCCAGCTTTTGGTGAGAAACTTCACCCAGTCCATGGCGCTCGGCGCGGCAATTGGGGCTACATCCGCGATTGTGGGGCTGTACCTGTCATTTCATTACAACCTGCCGTCGGGGCCGGCGATGGCATTGGTAGCAACCGGATTCTTCATGCTGGCGCTCGCTTACACCAAGGGTGTCGCCGGAGTACTTGAGAACAAGCGCACCGCCTGAGTTGGCCTGTGGGGGAGTCAATCAGCCAGCGGCTGAGAGACTGGAGCGGGAGAGGGGATTCGAACCCCCGACATCTTCCTTGGCAAGGAAGTGCTCTACCACTGAGCTACTCCCGCTCGAAGCGAGCGCATGGTGCCGAGGGTCAGAATCGAACTGACGACACCAGCATTTTCAGTGCTGTGCTCTACCAACTGAGCTACCTCGGCGACCCGGTAACATATATGTTAGGCTTTGCGCCTTTTCAGTGTCAAGGCTTCCTAATCCGGCCAGGGTCTTTTCATTATCCTGTTTGGGACAACATTAAGTAACTATCTCAAAACCCGACCTTAAGGAATTTCACCCTCACCCCAGCCCTCTCCCTTGAGGGAGAGGGAGATTGTGTCCTCCTGCCATCCGCTTGAGCGAAGAGTTTTGAGATAGTCTCTAAGTGTCTTATCTCCCGTCTCAGGATTGACGTTACAACTACATTCGCTCATACCGGAGAGATGGATTGCCGAGCGGCGAGCCCTTCGGGGTTCCCGCATTCGCGGAAATGACGAGACGAAAACGAAAAGACCCCGCTAATCCGGCTAGCTCGTACATATTCCGGCAATATCTCTTGGCCAAGCGACAGTATGGCGCCCTCTGGCGGCTTTCCTTATTTAATGCTTTCACTTGAAATGGTTCAGTATCGCCTGAGGGTTGTACTCCTGGCGAGACGCAACGGGTGCTTTGGCGCGCCTTTCATGGTCAAACCAAGGCAGTAAGACTGCGAGGTTCCGCGAGCCATCGCGGTCACTTCCACCGCTCTCTTCTCATGGTTGAGTCCATGATTGCCCCATGCCAGCACGGTCATGTCGGCGACTTCCAGCGCGGCACAGATGGCCGCGTCGTTGTCCTTGCCAACGGGGTCCTCAACATTCAGCAGTACCAAGGGGTCTGTGGACGCCAACGCGAATAGGTTCACGACATCCAGCAATCCAAATCCCCAGTCACGCGCGAAACCGATGCACCTGCGTATGGTGGGGTCATTTCGTTTCTCGTCCGCTCTGGAAGGGTTGAGCATAATGAACAGAATTCGCTTGCGCGACTCGGAAACCCGACGTCTTAGCAGATAGCGGTACCTGCGGTCGCCGGAGAATAGCGCGAAACTACAATCGGCGGCGGTCAAAGCGCCGGACCAATCCATCGTCACCCATCCGATACGACGCGTCAGCGATCACCGTCCCTGGTATTTCGGCTGCCTCTTCTCGACAAACGCGCGGACGCCTTCCTTATGGTCTTGAGTGCGGCGCGCTAAGCTCTGCGCCGGGCCCGCGAGTCGAAGGCTTTCGGCGAAGTCAACGTACAGCGATTCCTGCACAAGTCTCTTTATCAGGGCCATCGAGTAAGTTGGCCCGCCCGCTATCTGTCGCGCCAAATCCAGCGTGCGCTCCATCAGGTCGGCGTGTTCGACGACCTCGTTGACGATTCCCAACCGCGAACACTCCTCCGCGTCCATGACTTTTCCCGTGTACTGGAGCAGCATTGTATTGCCCAATCCGATCATTCTCGGCAGTTGCCAGCAAGACCCATCGGCGGGTATGAGGCCGCGCCGGATGAAAGTCTCCGACATCCGCGCTTTATCAGACGCGATCCGTATATCGCAGGACAGGGCGATTCCCATGCCCAGCCCCATCGCATATCCGTTCACGGCAGCTATTGACGGCTTTTGGAGTCTGTGCAGCCTGAGAGGAACGAATCGAACCCCGTCAATCTCTTCGGAGCCGGGAGGCTCGGACTCATCCAGTCGCTTCCACTCCTCATCCAGTACATCCCATGCCGTCCTTTCCGTGGGCAACGAAGATTCTTCGGCACGAGCGCGGTTGGCATCGTCCATTCGCTTCACATTCGCTCCCGAGCAGAAAGACGGGTCACGTCCTGTCAGGACGACGGCGCGCAGGTCCGATGACGCCTCAAGCCTGTCGAATTCCTGATTTATCTCCCCGGCCATCTCGTCGCCGATGGCGTTGCGTGTAGGTGGATCGTCCATCGTGATAATGAGGACTCCATCCAACTCCTGTGTGTCTATGAACTTGTACGTCATATTTGAAGACCTCTGCGGATACGTTTACTGGGACTCGATTTTCGTCTTGAGGCAGTCGAAGAACTGGTTCATCATCATTCGAGACGCGCCGCCGAGCAGTCGCTGCCCTACCCGCGCGACGATGCCTGTAACCAGGACGTCACCTTGAATATCAATGGTTGTGCGACCGCCTGACTCCGAGAAGTTGAGGTCACCGGTCCCCTTCACCGTGCCTCCCCTGCCGCTTCCCTCCACGATCATAGTGTATGAGTTCAGGCGCTCGCTGTTCTCGATCCTGACTTCCCCCTTGTAGGAGCCGGTTATAGCCGAGACCCTAACCTGCACCTGGACGATGTATCTGTTCTCGCCCGCAGGCTCAAAACTCTCGCAGCCCGGAATACATCCTGAAAGAACTTCAGGCGACTGCATAGAATTCCAAACGGTTTGAATATCGGTATCGAAAGTATAAGAGCCCTGAACTCTCAAAATCGCTGAATCCTTCCCTATTCTGTGGTCGAAAGCGTGTTGCGGCAACAATTTATCACAGGTTCGCGGACTAGGCCATTCAACACCTTCTCAGACATCCCATATACTGGGACGATGCTGTATCAGTTTGGTCGGTGGCAGTAGTCCCCCTCACCCCAGCCCTCTCCCCCAAGGGAGAGGGGGTCTGTTGATTGAAATTCTTAGATGGCTGCACATTTACATACCCTTCTCAGCCCGTCGAGGGGAGGGGATTTTCGCGCCGCAAGGAACGCCGACTGAGTTGATACAGGTTCTACTGGGACAATTGGCTTGAAGCCCCGAATCAGCCAATGCTATCATATGACAGATGGTCGTAATGTCCGATTATCCCACTTCAACGCTCCGCAGTAGCTCAGTGGTAGAGCGGTCGGCTGTTAACCGATTGGTCGTAGGTTCGAGTCCTACCTGCGGAGCCAGTTCTTTCTCCCTATTGCAGCTAGCATTTCGGAACACGGGATAGCTGGCTTTCCTTTCAGTTTTCGCTTTCGTTTATGTTGTATCCTGTCGATAACCCATGCTGAAAGAATTCGGGCCCCTCTACCGCGACGACATTCGCTCCGAGGCCGAACGCAGATTCGGTTTGAAACGATCCGGGTCGCTTCCACTGGACGGCAGCCACAGCTACGTCTTCGACTACCCTATGGACGGGTCTCCGGTCATCCTGAAGATAACCCACAGTTCCCACTGACAAGTCCAGCAGATACTGGGAGAACTCGACTTCACCAACTATCTGGCGGACAACAGCATGAACGTATCGCGCGCCATTCCGTCTTTAGACGGCAAATTGGTCGAGACGCTGGAAGCCGATTCCGGATACTTCCTAGCCACAGCATACGAAAAGGTTCCGGGCGCGCCGGTGGACTGGCGAGATTGGACACCTGAACTATTCGAACAGTGGCGCGCGCTGGTAGGCAGGATGCACGCTCTCACGAAGAGTTACGAGCCGTCAGATGAACGCGCTCGATCCTGTCTGGATGCGCCGCCTGCCCCGATTCTTAGGCCGTCACTTCTTCACCTTCTACGTGGACGCGCTGTGGGACCCCGGATTCAAACACTTGCCCGAAGACGAGCAGGCCGCCGAATTCCCATGGCGCACGCTAACCCAGATGGGAAACGAGGTCAGACACAATTTCTGGGGCCGCTTCGACTTCAGCAAGTTGGCGTGACAAAGTGGGAACTCAATCACTCACGCCCATTTACGATGTATAGCGACACCTAAGCCCGGATCCACCGAAGGGATGGATGAGTCGTCGTGCAAAAGGGGTGAGAAAGCGCTCCATTGAATCTGGGATAATGGGTTTGAAGACAAGAACCAACCCCAGAGCAGGAGCACTTAATAGATGTTACCACCTGAGCGTCCCGACCGCATCCGAATCGCCTTCGACGATCCCCGGCTGGTGGCCAATGCCGGGCTGCTCGTGCCGGCCACTCTCGCTCAGCGCCTGGGACTGAGTGAACTGGTGGACAGCAACGTTGACCTGGGCGATGCGCCGGGACGGGCGAACCCGGGAGACAAGACGCTGACCCTGGTTGCCTCGGCGCTGGCCGGTGGGGACTGCATCGATGACGCCGACGCGCTGCGTGCCGGTGGGACCGGGCGGGTGTTGGGCTGTACAGTGAAGGCGCCATCCACCCTGGGGACCTTCCTGCGCAGCTTCAGGTGGGGACATGTGCGGCAGTTGGACCGGGTGAGCCGGGAGTTGCTGGCGCGGGCCTGGGCCGCTGGCGCGGGTCCCGGCGATGAGCCGTTGACCATCGACCTGGACTCCACCATCTGCGAGACCTACGGACTGGGCAAGGAGGGCGCCCGCCGCCACAACTACACCGGCCAGAGAGGCTATCACCCGCTTGTGGCCGTCGCCGCAGGAACCGGCGACGTGCTGATGGCCCGGTTGCGACAGGGTCGAGCCAACACCGCCCGGGGCGCAGCCCACTTCCTGCGTGAGACGGTGAGCCGGGTGCGCTGCGCCGGGGCCACAGGACAACTCACCGTACGCGCCGACAGTGGCTTCTACACCCATGACATCGTCTCCGTATGCCGAAAGACAGGTGTCCGCTTCTCCATCACCGTCCGTCAGCACACCCGACTGCGCAATCTCATAGAGGCCATACCTGAGGAGGACTGGACTCCCATACCCTACTGGATGGACGGCGCAGCCGACGTGGCTGAGACCACCTACACCCCTTTTCGGAACGAGCCCGATGCCGCACCGGTGCGTCTCATCGTCCGCAGGGTGAAGCCCACGCCCGGTTCACAACTGGCCCTCTTCGTCGACTACAGCTATCACGCCTTCATCACCGACCGACAGGGCGACACCCTCCAACTGGAGGCCGACCATCGCCGCCACGCCGAGATCGAGAACGCCATCCGAGACCTCAAGTACGGTGTCGGGCTGAACCATCTGCCCTCGGGGCGCTTTGCAGCCAACGCCGCCTGGATGGCCATACAGGTAATGGCTCACAACCTGGCTCGCTGGATCGGACGCATCGGTCTGCGCGAGCCGGTGGCGACCACCAAGACCCTGCGCAGACGCTTGTTCTCCCTCGCCGGACGGCTCACCCACTCGGCCCGCCGCCTTACTTTGCATCTCCCGCAGCGCTGGCCCTGGGAAACACAGTTCGGTCGCGCACTGACCAGACTGCGAGCCATTCCTCTGCCGGCCTGACGGCAGTGTCTACTACTGACCACCGTACACACCACAGCCTGTCTTGTCCGTAAGATCGCTCCGGACCGGACCGCGGGTGTCCACTGTTGCCCGCAGATTCGTCAAACTCGCCCCAAATCGCCACTGTGGGCCTCCATTGGCGTCCAAAATCACGACCGCGGACCTTCAGAACGACCCAGGCGCTGACATCATAACCGCACCGCCACTTTGACACGTCCCTCACCCACGCCCCGGCGGCGATACTAACCCTCTTCGGTGGATTCGGGCTTAAGGTCGGGTTTTGAGATAGTTACTTACTGATGTTACGCACTCAGCTATGAATTCTTATATAAGAATTAGCCAACGCAGCTACGAAATCGCTCTCAACTGCGTAAGGTCAGTTACTTAGTACATTCGTCCAATACTCGAGAGTAACTCATGGAAATGCCCTCGAATGTCAATTCCGCTCTGGGATCCCACATGAACATGAAGCTCCATCAAGGTATGGCGACTGCAGAACTGAATTCTATACATCCAGTATAAAAGACGCGCCCTTCACACTCACGGCCCCGGTGGGCAGGGAGATTGCATCTAAATATGCGCGATGTCCTTGTACGTTTGTGCTGATTTGACTACAATATCCCCATGACTCGCCATTATCATGAAACACTCGACCGGACACCCGCCGCCCGAAATCTACAACTGAACCCTGAAAACCATAAATACAAAGTTATATGATGGAAATTCCGGGCGCTTGGGGAAATTCCTTCAAAGCTAATGCAGGTGAAATGCAGGTGGATGCAGGTTCAGCGTCCACCTGTTAGGTCACCAGTTGAGCCACCTGTACTCACCTGTTGGACGACCTGAGCGATATAAACCGAAATATATAAAACAGTCCTGCCTGCTGAAATTTAGATGCGATTGCCCTGCCTCGGTGGGTCACAGCCAGGACGATTGCAAAGTTACGATTTCAGCCTTCAGGGGTTCAGGTCTGTCACTCCCGCAAAAGCGGGAACCCCGAAGGGCTCGCCGCTCGGCAATCCAGAGCCGCGCCGCTGACGGAACCACGATAACGCCGACTTTGCAATCATCCTGGACAGCTGCCAAGGGCCTGTACCAATTTGGTCGGTGGTCGGTTTCACTGATACAGCGTCAGTCGGCGTTCCTTGCGGCGCGAAAATCCCCTCTCCCTTGAGGGCTGATAGGGGTAGGTAAATGTCCAGTCAGCTATGAATTTCAATCAACAGACCCCCTCTCCCTTGAGGGAGAGGGCTGGGGTGAGGGTGGCTGAGAGCGCGCTAAAGTCGAGTTTTCAGCTTTATGAACCATAGACCGAACCACCTTTGGCTTGATGCCCATTAACTTGACATAAAAACACCTACCCCTGTCAGCTATGAATTTCAATCAACAGACCCCCTCTCCCTTGAGGGAGAGGGCTGGGGTGAGGGTGATTACTGCCACCCACCAAACTGATACAGCATCGGCTGCCAATACTATCTTGACCATATATCAAGTCCTTGCTAGACTTTAACCCTGACGGAGTTCCCCGGGCGGTTAGCTCAGTGGTTTAGAGCGCTGCGTTGACATCGCAGAGGTCACCGGTTCAAATCCAGTACCGCCCACCATCCACATCCCACGGCCACGGCGCAAATCTATTGCCATCCATCGTGCGCGAGTCACCCCCTTTCCCGTGATACTCTCCCGCGAACGCAGGGTTTGGCAGCGGCAGTCACCGCATCTCAGGCTCCCACCCCCGGATGAGACGCATCACGCGATTCAGAAACCTGTTTGCCGGTGGCGGCGCGCTTGTCCTCGCCCTTCTGATTATCGAGTTTATAGACGAATTCTTCGGAGCGATGGCGGCGGCGTGGCCCCTCATCCGCGACGACCTCTCGCTCAGAGCGGAACGGTGATGGCAGTCAACGACGTATCCTCCCTGGTGAGCGGTCTGGTTCCCCTGGGCATCGGGCTGGCGGCCCGAACCTGGGGCTTGGGCGCGGCGATCCGGCTGCTCCTCGCCGGCCCCATCGCGCTCCTGATCGGCATTCCCCGCCACCGGGACCAAGGCTAAAGAGGTCAGGCTCCTCGCCTCGCGCTCACTCAGACAGCTTGAAACTCGCGGGGATCTCCTCGACGACGCCTTCCTTGTTGAGCTTCGTCAGATGGGTGGTGACGTTGCGCTGGGCAGAGCGACGCAGACCCTCTTTCAGGTCGCGCGGGTATATGGCGGTCGTAATGTCCTCAGCCGTAGCGTGTCCTTCGCGCAGGGCGTCCAGAACCTGCTGTTCGCGGCCAGCGCGATGATCGTACTGCCATCGGACGAGACCCGCCCCCTTTGGCGGCGGGACTACGGGGCCGTGCGCGGGACATACCGTCGAGTGTTCAAAACTCATCAGAAGTTCCAGCGACTTCATGTAAGCGGACAGGTCTCCCACCGATGTGGAGGACGCGCCCAGAACGGTGTCGCCCGTGAACATAACACCGTCCTCGGCCAGGTAGTAGCATACGTGGTCAACCTCGTGCCCCGGCGTGAACAGAGCCCGCAGCGTAACTCCGGCCACTCGCGCAATCTCGTCGGACTCCAGTGGGATGACCGCTTCATCGCCGCCAAGAATCTTGCTCAACTTCTCGGCGAGTTCGGGATGACATCGGACGGGCGCGCCCATCGCCTCATGCACGCGATCCAGGCCGCCGATGTGGTCAACGTGGCCATGCGTTATAAGGATGGCGCTGATGTTGGGACGCCCTAGCTCGTCGTAGTAGTCGAGTATCGCCTGCGTCCACTCTCGCCAGTGGTCACCGGTGTCAATGAGTACCATCTCGCCGTTCGGGTCGCCGACAAAGTAGTTGTTGGAGCCTCCCGGATGCGAGATCGCGCCATCGTCAATGTGCATATTGTAAACGTGAGAAGTTATCTGCATTGGAATCCTGTCCCTGAGTTTCTGAGATTATTCGCAACCGGTAACGGCATTGTCAAGTTCGCGCTCCGGAGTTCACTGCTAGGCGGCGGGGGTAGTCAAGATGACCAATTAGAATCGCCTTGATAACAAATAAATGCTAACAACCGATGTCTGGAAATGGTATATTGTCACAGAACGACAAGTCCAAGTTCACCCAGCCTTGAGAGGCGCGTGATGACCAGTAAGACAATTACCCTCAACAAGACGGACACAGGACTCGAACTATTTCCCGAGTTCCCTCCACGCGACGATATGCAGAATCCACTCTATCTGTACCGACCTTCTTGCATCTATGCGCTTGAATTATTCCTCGGCGCCCCTGACACCACTATTGTCCTGGCAGAGGTTCCCCTAGCATGGACGCCCGGACAGACGACAGGCGTTCGAAGGCCTGACCTCTTGATAGCCGACAACGTTAACCGCGCGGAGATCATCGAACAGCGCGGTTACGCAATCGAGAGACAAAACAAGCCGCCCGACTTTGTATTGGAAGTCGCATCCGTGACGACTGGGCGAAACGACTACACTCACAAGCGGCGCGACTACGAAGCCTATGGGGTATCCGAATACTGGCGATTCGACCCGTCCGGCGGAAACTACTACGACGCTCCCCTGGCCGGAGACCGCCTGGTTGACGGTTCCTATCAACCCATCGAGATAGAGTGGCTGGATCAGCGACGTTGCCGGGGTTTCAGTGCATTCCTGGGGCTTTACGTCTGCTGGGAAGACGGTGAGTTGCGATGGTACGATCCCAGAACCCAGAGTTACATCCGCACTCACGCGGACGAGGTTGAACGCGCCGAGAATGCCGAAAGGCGCGCAGAAAGCGCGGAATCCGAACTCCTCAGACTTCGGCAACGCATCAAAGAACTCGAAGACTTGGAGTAGCGGCTGCCCATCTAATCCGCCGACGGGGAATCATTGTCCCCAAGCGCATAGGATGTCGGATTCCAGCTAATCCAGTTCACTCCAGCGTCCGAATATAGTTGACTATGTGCCATACCTCGTCGTCGGACAAGGTTTCGCCCAAAGCAGGCATCGCCGCGCCCTGTATCCCGTCATAAATGAAGCCGTACAAAGCGTGGTCGGGGTGAAGGGGAACGTGAACTATCAGGTCGGCTGGCGGGGGATTCAGGCCTGCGGACGCGGGACCATCGCCCAGTCCTCCTGTCCCGTGACACTGGTGACAGTGAGTCGTGTACAGAGACAGCCCAGCCGCCACCGATTCAGATGTCGGAGGAATGGGATTTCGCTCCGGAATGCCGTCTTCTGAACCCAATGCGCCCGCAAGCAGCGCAGTCGCTCCAATCACGCCCAGAACCCCCAGGGTCATCGCAGTCGCTCCCGCGCGAGTCTGGAATCCTCCTAGCCGCAACGCAGATACCAGGAACATCAATCCCAGCGCGCCGAATATCCCTCCCAGCAGAATATACGCGGTGTCCCGCGACGGAGCGATAGCCGAAGCGCCGCCTCCGCCGGATGCCTCGAACCTGAAGGCTGTTCGCGCGTCGAAGGCGTCGGGACGCTGCACAACGAGCGCGACCTCCCACGCCCCGGCTATCCCGATGATCTGGTCGGCCAGCGTGAATTCGCCATCTCCGAGGGGTGTTGCGGACACCGCCGTCTCGCCCAGGTCCGCGTCGAGATATGACAGACGCGCACGGACGTCGGTCGCGTTGGTTATCGGACTGCCGAATCCGTCTCTGAGCGTGACCTTTATCGTATTCAGACCTACCCGTCCCGGCGTGATTTCAAGGATCATGTCCGCGCCCTCGGCAGTATCTTGAAATACCAGGCTGTCTTCTACTCCGATACCTTCTCTCGAGGCAGTCTGACGGGCGGGTTCGAGCGACGTGAGGAAGCCGACGGACAACAACGTTACAACAGCGACGATCACCTCGGCTGTGACCAGTCGTCTCAGCCAGCGCGCCGCCCGGCTGTCGCCTGCCAAACGGGGCCTTACCCATATCAGGTTGACGGCGGCTATCAGCAGCACCGCCCCGACGAGCCCAATCTTGATGATGAGCGTATTTCCATATGGAGTGGACAGGGCTTCGGGGACGGTGACCTGTGTCCATGCGCTGTAGATCCCAGTCAGCGCGAGCGCCGCGACGGACATCCCCGCGACCACAGAGAACCTCGGTATCAGCGCGGAAAGTACCTTGCGTCTGTCGCCTTCGTCGAGAAGACGCATAGCCGCCGGAATGTCCAGGGCCAAGCTGAACAGTCCGCCCACCCATACGGCTGCCGCCAGCATATGTATGAAGTCGTTCAGCAGCGATATGTCGCCAATCTCGACGAGCGCAGCCGCGTGACTCGATCTACTGATGGCGAGAAGCGCCCCCGCGCCGAGAGCGATTGCAAACAAGGTAAGCGCGGCATTTCCGACACGCCCGCGCATGACGAACAGAACGACTCCCGTTGCCGCGGCAAACGCCACGCGCAAAATCCATAATCTGCCCCATTCCGTCTCGGACACAAGCGACCATGCCGGCCCAGCCAGCGCGCCAAGAGGCGATGTGTCGTACACGACTGAGGCCTGTATCATAAGACGGAGCGCGGACATGACCAGGAATACTGCCAGCGCAGCCCAAGTCAGCATCACGGTGTTGCGCGAGAGGGATGAGCGCAACCTGTCAATTCCATCCGACTCCAATCCGGCCAGCGCTGGCGTGGATACAAGCAGTCGGAATGTGAGGACGCCGACAAGAGCCAGCCCGCTCACCAGCACAAGCCATCGCACGAACGGCTCAAGGGGGGACTGGAGAAGAGGTTGCTCTTCTATCTGAGCGGACGCGGACGCCGACAGCGGCTCGCCGACCGAGAACAGGAACGCTCCCCGCACACGGTGACCGTCCACAGTGGATACGTTAGTCCAGGCGACAGTGTAGGCGCCATTGTCCAGCGCGCCAAGCGACACGGACATGATAGTGGGATCGTCGGGATCGAGCGCGCTGTCGCCGAGGTCAACCTGTTCGCCTTGCGAGTCCAGCGCTCGGATTTCGCTCAGCGCGGCCTCCAGAGGCTCCGTGAAACGAATGGAAATGCGGTCTGGTGGCGACTCAAGAACCGAGTTGGCCGCCGGGCTGGACTCCGCGAGGTTGGCGTGCGCGGCGGCGCGCCCCGGTATCAGGGCGAACGCGGCCAGCAGCAGGACTATCGCGGCAGCGCGCATCATCGCCAGATTCCCCTACTTTATCAGCCGGTCTATCTCAGCCAGTATCTCGGAGGAGGTGGGACGGTCGGTGATGCTCTCCGCTATGTGACGCCACGCTATCCCGCCGTTCGGCCTGATTATGAAAGTGGCGGGCGCCGCCACGTTGTCGTTTAGAAGATTGTAAACTCCGTAACTCTTGGTGACGTACTGGGTCGCGTCCGCAAGCACCGGAAACTCGGCGCCCACAAGGTCCGCCATGAGAAACGCGTATGTCCTGTCATCCACGCTAATGGCCGCGAGGGCTATGTTGCGTTCCTGGAACTTCGGATACGCCTCCACCAGCTCTCCTAGCTGGCCCCTGCAAACCCCTCAGAAGAATCCCCTGTAAAACACCATCACGAGCGCGTCACGCCCTTCGAGAAGTTGCGCCAGTGATGTCATGTCGCCCCGCGCGGCGGGAAGCTCGAACGACGGCGCTTTTTCTTCATCCGGCATCGGTTCCTGTTCGGCTGCCTGCGGCTCCGAACCGCAGGCAGCCGATAGCAGAGCGCCGAGAAGAACTGCGGACACAAGCCATGCGGGTAGTGAACGCGCTATCTCTTCCAGCTTGGTATTCATATGCAGTTCCTCCCTGTATTCATTTTAGTTCCCGCGGCGCGCAGACAGAAGCAAGGCTCCACCGCCAAGCGCTATGCCAATCGCGCCAACTACTATTCCTACTATTCCCAGGGCGGTCGCGCCGGAGACGCCATTGCTGGCGTTCATGGCCTCATCCTGCGCCTGCCGCGCGGTCGCATGGGCGCCTCTCACCGCGCCCTCCACCTCGCGGGCGGACGCCACCGTCTCCGGGAAGTGTATGACCGAGGCCGCCTGTACGTCGTCGAAGCCACCGCCGCCAGCCCTGGAGTCGAACGACTTGTCAATAGACGCGCCTTCTATCGTACCGAAGAACCGGAAGCGATAGTGACCAGGCGAGGTTGGCATCAGGTCCGCGACATAGTGTCCCGGCTCCCCAAAGACGGTTCGCAGGGCCATCGTCCTCGACACCTCGGATGGGACGTGAGTCACCTCGACCTGAAGCGTATCCTGAAGTCCCTCGACCGGCATGGTATTCTCCGCGTGGCGACCGCCGCCGGATTCCATCGCGGCCATGTCGCTCTCGCCCATAAGCCCGCTCGTTACGTTCTTGGCCGCGGTTGAGTGGTTCGTAAACACGACTGTGGAGCCGGGCTTCACGCTGACTTCGGCTGGATCGAATGCGCCGCCCTCGATGGTCACCATAACCTGTTCGGCCATGCCGCTGTCGCCGCCCGTTTCGCCGACGGTTATGACTCCCGTCATGTCCGGGTTTAGATGATTGTGAAACGGAATCATCGTTCCGGCGAGCGTGTCCGGCACATGGAACTCGAATGCGCCCCCGACTGGCAGTATCGGCGATAGGAATATGGCCCCATGTTCATTCACGTCCACGCTCATCGAGTCGCCGTATCCGTAGCCCGAAGGCCCCTCTTCTTCCTCGGCGACGACTTTTGTAACGCGGATGCTCACCGCGTTCTTCTCGCCTTCGTATGCGGGCTCGCGCAGGAATCCCACGACGAATCTGTAATCCCCTTCCTCGCTGTCCTCGTGCGCGAACACGGCCGCCGCGGCAAGCATCGTGAGCGCGACCACCAGCAACATCGCTGTGATTATCTTTATCAAAACAGACCTCCAAAGAGCGTTCAGCCCGAGCGCGGCTGAATGCCGCACGGTATCTTCCGCGCCTACGCCTTGCGGCGTCTCACTCTTTGGCCCTTGCCTCTCTCTTTCAGGAAAGCCCGCATCGAAAGCCCGATTACGATCAGGAACGCGAGCAATGTCAATAGCGTTATGATCCCGCCGATTGGGTTTACCCGCTTCACGTCATATGAGAATTGGGCCTCACCGCTGCCCGCCTGTCCATTCACAATCACATTGAATGTCCATGGGCCGGGGCTCGGCAACTCGGCGCGTGTTTCGTAGAGTGACGGGTCGTATGAGTCCGCTATCCCGTAAAGGGCGTCGGATATATCGTCCGAGTATTCAGGTCCCCTTGGTACTATGGTCACGTTGAGCCCCGGAATCCGTTCATTGGTGTCGGGGTTGGTCACCTCAAGTATGAGGATGGCCTCTCCGACGATGGGAGGGTCGGGTATCGTTCCGATGGTGAGGTTGTAGGGGCCCGCGCTCGCGCGCTTGTTCAGTTGGAAACCGCCGCCGTGAGCGTACACGCTATTGGAGCATGACATGAGGACGCACGGCAGAACCAGAAAGGCGCAGAGGACGAGAACGATCTTAGCGGAAATAGCAACCATCTCCTTGCCGCATACGGGCCGGGAACAGCGCGCCGTTCCACAAATTACGGGATACTATCCTAGAGAGAAGCAGAGGCCGAAAGGCCGTCCCTGGGCGGTCTGTCAGGAGGAGATATGTATGCGGACCTGGGAGCGTCAGGCTCCAGTCCGAGGATTCGGAGAGCCGAGCCGGTATCGGGCATGAACCCGCCGCCAGACTCGGATGCCGGAGACAGGATGATGGTCAGTACGGTGGGAGAAGTGTCCAGATCGTACAGCGCGGGACTCCAGTCGGGCGACCGCTCCGCATCGTGGGCATGGATGTGCCGGTAACCATGCTCGTGGTCAACCGGCGCGCCGACGTGGGCGTGATAGGGCTGGCGTTCGGCGAAGTGGTGGTCGAACAGCGGCCCCAACGACGGAAGCGCCACCACCAGCGCCGCCAGCGCAACCATCCAAAGTCTGGCCAATATGCGATTCATAACCCATCAATTGTAGCACGGGGGCGGGATTCAGTTCTCACGCAGCTACCCGCCGACCAGGGTGTTCCGGTTATCCAGACTCGCAGTGTAGTCGCCTATGGATTGCCGCTCCCCGTTTCCACGGGGACAAGCTTCGCGGGAGCGACGAGTAACGCGGCACCGCTGGATTTTAGAATAATCGAAAGATCCTGACCCGCCGACGGGGCTTTTGCAAAGTCGGCGTTGGACAGATTCTGTCGGAAGCCGGGCGGATTTGCGGTCTCATATATCTTGGTTTATAAATCAAGAGGTGATTTAACAGGTGGCGACTGGTTGGTTGGCTGGTGACGAACAGGTGACTTATCCACCTGCGTTGACCTGCGATTCACCTGCGTTAGCTTTGGGGAGTTTTTTCATGCTCCCTCTATTTTGGGTCGTATAATTTCGCATTTATGTATATTGACGCTCAAAGTCATCGGTGGTCGTCGCTCCGTCATTAGTTTGCATGTTCGTATTATAGCGTAACAGGGATGTGGGTGTATAGTTCTTTGGGAAGCTGACGGACTTTGCAAAGGCCCTGACCCGCCGAAGTATGAGCAGTTATCCGCGGACGTTGCACAGGTCGCGGCGGCGGAGCAGGTCCCGGTGGGTTCTGCGAACATCGGGGCGTTCACGAGTGGTATAGATTCTTCCCCTGACACCGCCGACTATCGCGTGATCCCGAAAGTCGTCCTGGAGCGCCCGGTCGTTGGTGAACAGGAGGCGAGCTCCGCTAATTCTGGCGAGGGCGAGGACGTGTTCGTCGTTGGCTCTGCAATCTCCCTGGGATTGGAGCAACTCGGTCTCGGCGTCAACTCTATCGTCGTTGACGCTTATGGCACGTCCAAGCCGTTCAGCAACACTCAGCCACCGTAAGAAATTTCTGTTCGAGCAGAGTTCTTCCCGTAACTTTCCGCCGATTACCAGCGTTCCGCCATTCGTTCGATTCAGCCAGTCCAGAAAATACCTGCCCGCTTCAGACTGAGCGTCTCCGAACACTTCGTGTCCGACGTTAGCGTCAACGATAGCGCACATCTAAAGGCCGACAGACTGCCGCATCTCGTCCATGAAGAATTGTCCGTAGCCGGGCGGAGAATCCACGACATTGCCGTCCTCGTCAACCCTGAGCGAGTGGATGTTCACGTCGAGTTCGTCCCGCTCGAAGTACAGGATGGAGATGTCGTCCGGCTTTAGGTTGGTCTTGCCGTCGCGTATATCCATACGGGCGCGGTCGAGTATGTAGTCGCTGTGGGTCTCGACTATGATCTGCTTGCCGGACGCGGCGAGGTTGCAGAACAGGCTTCCGAGGGCGGCCTGCGCCCTGGGGTGGAGGTGGACTTCGGGTTGCTGCAACAGGAACATCTTGGGGGAGTCTTCACGCAGTAGCTCGGTGAGGATCGGCAGAGCCTAGTGTAGCAACATTTTTGGATTGACGGTTTATATACCCTCACCCTAACCCTCTCCCAAAGGGAGAGGGGATAATTCGGAATCTGGATATCCATCACAACTAAGTTGTCGGACTACTAGCTGACGCCGTAACCTACGTCAATGAGGTTTCGCTTGGGGCCTTTGAGTCTCTTGCCGAATTTCCTTATCTGTACATGGAACGGTGGTCCCGCCGTCTTGCCGAATGACAGGACGGCTATCTCGTCGAACAGGCCGGAATCACGGCCAAAGTCTTCGAGGTCGGCCTTCAGGCGCTCCCACTGTTCCGGCGCGTTACGAGACATATTTGCGAGGTAGTCGGGAATGTATTCACCTTCCGGGTCTTGCGCGGGACGGGAGGGGTCGTAAGTTCGCTTTGGGCGGGCGCGGACGGGCGCGCTGGCGAACGGGGCGAATCGTTTCTCTAGAACAAATGATAGGTCCACAAGACTGTCTTGCAGATTATCCAAAGTTTCCGCTTGGTCAGTGTACTCAGCGCCCGCAGACTTCCTATGTACCCCCTGATTCGTATCATAGAGGATATCCATAAGCATTCCTTCTATGGAGAACAGCGTCCCATTGGAAGCAATAATCGGATAGTCTTGGTAAGTGTGTCTATACTGATTCTGACCCATCCCGAAATGGACAAGCGCTGTTCTGTTCTCGTCGTTTCTTATCTCAATCCATGCTTTCTTATGTTGTAACATTCGTGTTGATGGGAACGGATAACCTCCGCGATCTTCAAATGTCACGTGATAAGTCAATCCATCGCACGAGTCGCTCAGTATGACATATTCAAATCCGGCCTCGAACGAATCCGGCCTTCCATTTTTTGCGCCGCCATGGTGAACTATGTCCTCAAACGCGCCGAGGTCATAGGGCGGTTGTCTGAAGTCGGGAATCCTGTCCTGAAACGCGACCTCCCAAAGCGCGCGCAGCAGCGCCAGGAAAGATGTCTTCCCCGTGCTGTTCTCGCCGACCAGGAAAGTCAGCGGAGCGAGACGCGCGGTCTGCTTTTCCCTGAAACAACGATAGTTCTGGAGTGTGACCCTGTCCATGGGTTCAGTCTAGCGCATATAGCCTAAACGGACAACGAAACGGCAACAGCCCTCAGTTCACTATCGGCTGGCCGATTATCCACAGGCTGCTGACCGTGTAGAGAACCATCAGCGCCAGTATCGGGATCTGGCCTTTGAGCGCGTTGGGCGCGCGAGTCGAGAGGCGCAGCGACGTTACATGCGCCAGATAGACCGAGACGACGTGCCCAATTACTATGGCCGCAAGGCTGATGAACCATACAGCCTTTGCGCTGATGATGTTCAGGTTGACGTTGTAGTCCGCGCCGCCGAATATGTCCCAGCCGAAGCCGAACGGGTCGGACGCGAGCGGGATTATTAGCTGGCCCTGTATCAGCAGGAGCGTTACGAAGTGCGCGATGTTGTACGCCAGCGCTATCGGGACCAATGAGAATACGAAAGCCGCGGCCAGCGATGCGAAGTCGCCGCGGTCTCCCGACATCAGCCTCACTCCCCAGCAGAAGGCGGCATACACGCAGGCGAACAGAAGCGGAGCGATGAACAGGCCCAGCGTGTCCACAACGTCCGTGGACGTAATCGTCAGAAGGTCGGCGCGCCAGGACGCCCATGTCTCGGTATCCTGAAAGCCGTCGAAACTGACGGCCGCGAGAGTCAGTATCACGAACGCCGCCATGGCGATGGAGACCCGATGCTGAACGGCAAGTCCCACAGCGAATGGGCGAAGGTTCAGCTCCTTGCTCCCAGCGCCCGCGCGCTCGTAGCAGTCGTAACAGTCAACGCACACGGACTCGAGCGAGCACTCCGAGGCGCAGCGCGCGCAGAGGCTCCGGTCCGTAACCCTGACCTCGGTGGGCGAGAACCGCGCGAACAGGCTAAATAGAACCGTAAAGGCCTCGCCTCGCCGGAGCCATGTTTGCTTTCCGAAGGCCGCCATACCCACCCATGTAATGATCGAATACAGCAGGACCATGATGGAAAGCGTGAACGGACGGAACGCGCCGGTATAGACGTTTTCCGACCAGGTGAACAGGAAGAACAGCAGGAGCGCGGGCCAGACGTCCAGCCCGTCGGGATAGCGGAAGGGAGCGTCTTCCTCGTCGTCGGAATATCCGCTTATCCTCTGGAACCACTCAAAGGTAATCTTCCACGGATTGACGAACATCCACACGTTGCCCAGCAGCGCGGCCACATAGCCCATTCCCACCCACCAGATTATCCAGATGAACGTAGGGGACAGGTTGTCTATGGGCCGGTTGGTTCCAAGGAATCCGGTCAGAAGCAGAAGCAGAAACAGCGCCACTGAGACCGCTCGAACGACGACCGCCGCAACCCCGCTTGAAAGTATCGCGCCAACCAGCGGAATTCCCAGCAGATTCAGGCGAGGGTACGCGAACTTCTCTCGCCCCTTCTGGACGAACATCCCTATCACTACGAACGACAGGGCGACCGTCGCCGCGGCGCCCATGAGGAAATAGCTCAGCGGGATGGGAAGGTCGTATCGCTGACCGAAGGCGTGTCCATACACCGGAGACACGGCTAGAGAGAACATGGCGAGCGCAGCGGCGATGAACAGGATTCGAGTCAGTCGCATAAGGTTATGTCATTCCAGGGGTCGAATCTAGCGGGATAGACGCGCCGACTCCTGCCAGGAAAGAGAAAGGGAGCGTTGGACACGCTCCCTTTGCGCTGTAAATGGTCGGAATGAAAATTACTCCGCCCTTCCGATTCGGAACACGGTTGAGTTGCAAACTGAACACTTCCCACGTGTGGCGGGACGGCCGTTCTTAAGCGTAACCTGCTCGGCGTTGGATACATCTCGATGCGCTCGACATTTCAGACAGTACGCTTGCATTAAAAATCCCCCCGGTGAGATTTATATAGTAATAGTTAGGATGATTCCCCTAAATGAAGGTTCCCACAGCAACGAGAGGAGGCGCCGCGCGGAGTGTGAATATGACAATCAAGACGAAGACTTGGCATAAGTATATTCTCAATATAAGAAAAGTTCAACACGCTGTTCAGGAAAATCAGCGTCCAGTAGGCCCGGTCAGACTGTCTTCAGGCCGCTTGGATTCCGACCCTGTTTTCAGGATACCGGAGGCCCGGACATAGCCAGGACATCCCGCGTCCGGCTCACGTCTTCGTCCATCTGATCGAGAAGCGCCTGTACGGTGTCGAACTTTTCCTCCCCCCGCAGGCGTCGGACAAATTCGAGGCGGAGAGGCTGGTCGTATATGTTGCCAGAGAAGTCGAGCAGGTAGGCTTCTATTGTCCTGTTCTCGCCATCGTCAAACGTCGGACGGACACCGATGCTGGCAGCGGCCATGTATGTGCCTGATTCCAGGTGCGCCCACGCCGCATAGATACCGTCGCCCGGAAATATAAACTCCGGAGGCACGTTGAGATTCGCGGTTGGAAAACCAAGTTCGCGCCCGCGCTCCTCACCATGTCCCACGACTCCGTTGACGGCGAAATTTCTGCCCAGCAGACGGGCGGCGCGCGATACGTCCCCTTCGGTGATGCTATTGCGTATCGTAGTGCTCTTGACTACCCCGGCAGTGTCGGTCATGAGGTCAACGAACTCGAAAGTGAAGCCGATGCTCTCGCCAATCGCGGGTAGAGTCTCCAGGGTGCCGTCGCGGTCTCGTCCCATCGCGAAATCCGGGCCGACGATCAGCCTGCGCATTCTCAGCTTTTCATACAGTCGGAGCAGGAAGTCACGCGAAGACAGGCCCGCTAGTTCGCGGTCGAACCGGACGGGAACCACGAAGTCAACTCCAAGCTCTTTCAGAAGCCGGACCCGTTCGTCGAGGCCAGTCAGAAAGCGCACCTCAACCCCGGGCCTGAGTACCGTAATCGGATGGTTTTTGAAGGTCAGCACTCCGGCGAGAACGCCCGCGCTTCGCGCTTCTTGAACGAGCGCGCCAATGAGATGGCGGTGTCCACGGTGAACGCCGTCGAACACGCCTATCGTGATGGTCGAGTCACGGTCAGACTCAAAGTGGGAGAGGTCTTCTTCTATACTCATCGGTCGCTTCGCTACTGTGGCGAGAATCGGCTATAAGCATATTGATATTGGCCGACTATGGCAAGACAGACTTGCTCCGCGCGGAGCGGGCGGCTATCATGGGCTTGCGATATACGCCATTCCGCATATGGAATCAATAGTGGTCACCAGGCTCACAGACAAAATACCTGAATACTACGACGAGGGTAGCCTGCCCTGGCCCTACGATGAACTGCCCGAACGGATACCCATCGAGATGATCCAGGCTCCGACTATCGAACAGATCCCGCAATTCCTCAGAGACCTCGAAGAACACCTCGGAGACATAGCGTCTCTGTTCATGATCTCCAACATCCCAATTCGATACGACCCCACAAACCGCCGCGTGTTCATCGCCCCGGACTGGTACATCTCCTTCAACGTGGACGTAGCCGCCATCCGCCAAAAGACATCCTACGACCTGTGGGAGGTCGGAAAGCCGCCCGAGTTCGCCCTGGAGGTGGCCTCTCCCTCCACTTACAGGAGAGACCTGTACCAAAAGCCAGCCATATACGCCTACATAGGCATCAGCGAGTACTGGATGTTCGACCCTACGGGAGGCGAATTGTACGGACAAGCGTTGACGGGCTTCCGGCTTGTGGACGGGGCGTACGAGCCGATTGAGATGGCCCCGAACGAACATGGACTTGATAGCGGGTACAGCGACGCGCTGAGGCTGAGGCTGTGTTCGGTGGAGAGGTCGAGACAATCCGAGTTGGTGGCTATCCAGCCGAGCATAGTCTTCTACCAGGACTACTACCCCGCACAGTTACTGTTTCAGAACACGGAGACGGGGTTGTATCTTCTGAACGCGCCGGGGCATACTGCGCGCGCCGACCAGGCCGAGGCCGAACGCGACGACGCCCAGGCGCACGCCGACCAGGCCCAGGCGCACGCCGACCAGACCCAGGCGCAGGCCGACCAGGCCCAAACGCGCGCCGACCAGGCCGAGGCCGAACGCGACGCCGCCCAGGCGCAGGCCGACCAGGCCCAAGCGCGCGCCGACCAGGCCGAGGCCGAACGCGACGCCGCCCAGGCGCAGGCCGAGGCCGAGGTCGCCAGACTGAGAGAACAGATTCGGCGCATGGAGCGGGGCTGACGCCCATCAACATCACAGGCCCCGGCTAACGCGAACCCTGCACCTGCACGCTGACCACGCCTATGTCGTGGTATTTGCGATGGTTCACTGAAGAGGCGTAGTGTCGCAGCAGCCGGAACGAGATTTCGCGCTCGTCCGGCGTCTCGGATTGCTCATCCAGATAGGCAAGTCTGTCCTTCCCGCTGACCGCCACGGCGGCGAACACTGCCCAGGCGATGTAGTTCTCGGGCTGGTCTGCGGCCCGCGCGATTATCGCGACAGTCACCGCCACGGGCGCCAGCGCGATGGCGGTAATCTGAAATCCGAGTCCGGCGGAGATCAGATGAGGAGAACGGTCGTCCGGTTCGTAGCGGATATTCTCGTTTGCTCGCGTCATTATCAAGTCCGGGTCTCGATATGGAAATAGCCCGGCCCGGAATGCCGGACTCCATGCCCGTTCGCTATCCGCCGCGCAGCCCGCGCAATTCGGCCTCGAGCTCGGCTACACGCTCCTCGGCGGACATCCTTGCCACTCTCTCAGATTCGGCGCGTCCCTCGGCGAGCAATCGCGCTGACCGCGACTCCTCCGGTGTCGGCAGGAACTCCCCGGACACCGGATCGCGGAAACGCAGAAAACCCTCGTCCCACCACAACTCCAACCCCAGAACCTCGCTGTACCCACAATGCCGGGTGTCCGACTCACTGGCTATCTCTATCGGAACGTACTCCCCGTCCACCAGCGCGTCCCCTGCAATCGGAGCGTCGTGATACTCGCCGCCCGTCGGGTCGAACCGCCAGTATTCCCGCGTCCCGTATTCCGCGTAACCCGCGCGCTTAAGCGTGTAGTCTCGCCTGCCGGCACTGCGAGAAGCGACCTCCAGAACGAAGTCCGGCGGCTTTCCCACCTCGCTTATCACGTAGCCGTTGCGCGCGATGATGGCCCGCGGATCGCTCACGCCCAGCGCGACCACCCCGTCAGGGGCCAGTTCCCCCGGATCCCGCGCGGCGCGGCGCAGATAGCCCGCTCCCGAAACCAGGACGTCGTCACGGTCCGCGTAGTGCGGCGTGAGTGTGCCTCTGAATTGGTACAGAGACTCTTCCTGAAGCATGTCAGGCTCCCTTGGCGGGTCCGGAAGCCGCTCCGGAAGAGAGTAGTCGCCGGTATGCCTCTGTACGAGCGTGTTTTGGGTCGTCATGATTCGACTCTCCGCCGTTCTGTCCCACCGAAATCTCCGTCTGTTTGGGCCTATGCGTCGGGATTATAGCATCATCGTCCGCGCCGTCGTCTCAGTGGAAACGCCGGATGTCCACCATCCATGAACGCAGGGAACCTGTATCAGCTAACTGATAACCTGAATACGCTGCCTATCTCGATACCCTGGCATAACCACCGTCATACCCATGAAAACGGGTATCCATCGGGCTGCAAACAACCCGCCGTAGCTTGGAACGAGCGCTTTGCGCAATTATGCGGACTATACGGATTGAAGTGGGGAGAGGTTTCCCAAAGGTCTCTATCTCAATGATTTCTTGCAAGAACTTATGTACTTATACTATGCTACCATAAAGGCAACAGACCCCGGGCTGCCGCCCGCAAAATCCGACCGAGGATAGCGACCATGTACAACTGCTGCGACGACTGCTGCGACATCTGTGACGACTGCTGGGAGGGCTGCGGCGATGACGAATGCTGCGAAACCCACCGCGCCGGAATGTATGACGGCTCCTGGACTCCAATGATGTATCTCACCGTCATGGGATACTGCTTCGCCACCCAGCGCCGCTCACTCTTCATGTACAACGACAAACTCGGACGCTACGCGCAGGGCGAGACCCGCCTCAGGCGTCGCCTTGCCACGGATATGAGAGAGCATTGGACACCCGCCGCCGCCAACTTGGCCGTAAAGTGGGCCACCGACAACTCCCCCGAACTCTGGGACGCTCCGCCCCTCGACCGGATCAACGTTCTCAACGGAATCCTCGATGTCTTCACCGGCGAGCTGGAACCCCATTCCCACGAGTTCCTGTCCCCTATACAGATCAACGCCGCCTGGGACCCGGGCGCCGAGCGCCCGACGATAGACCGCTTTGTTCGACAGGTATTCCCCGACGACGCGGGCGAACTCTTCTACCAACTCGCCGGTCTCTACGTCCTCCCCGACACCCGATACCAGAAGGCCGCTTTACTGCTCGGCTCCGGCTCCAACGGCAAGAGCCTCACCCTCGCGCTTCTTCAGGAATTCCTCGGTCCTCAGAACGTCTCCTCCCTGCCGCTGCACGAATTCGCCGAAAATCGCTTCGCCGCCGCCGAACTCCAGGACAAGCTCCTCAACCTATCCTCAGACCTGCCCGACAGGACAATAACGGACACCGCTCTCTTCAAGCGGTTAGTGGACGGACGACTCTCCACGATTCGCGCGCGCCGCAGGTACGGAAAGTCCTTCGGATTCAGTTCCTTCGCCCGACTCATCTTCAGCGCCAACCGCGTTCCCGACTCCACCGACTCCTCTTACGGATACCTCCGTCACTGGCTGGTCATACCATTCGACGCCGAACTGGATGACGACGACCTCGACCCTTTCCTCCTGGAAAAGCTCACCACTCCCGGAGAGATCTCAGGCCTCCTCAACCATGCCGTCGCCTCCTACCGACACCTGCTCAACCATGGCCGACTCATAGAAAGCCCCGCGATGCTCTACACCAGGGCCCGCTTCAATGTCCTGTCCGACCCAACGCGCCTCTTCCTCGAAGAGCAAGTCGAAGCCGACGAAGAAGCCTGTGTATTGCGCTCCGAACTCTACGCCGCCTACAAGAAATGGTGTGCCCTCCACAAAGTCAGACCCGTCAGACCGCAAATCCTTTATCAAACCGTCAATGAAATACTGGGCGTATCCACGTACAAATCCAATGGTCGCAGGCTCCTGAACGGAATTCGGCTCGCAGACATAGAGAGGGGTTTCGAGTATGAAAGGGCAGGCTAGGGCAGGTTCAGGACAGGCAAATCTTCACAACTGCCCTGATTTCAGCCTCGATTTAGCTACAAACAGGGCAGCCAGGGCAGTTAGGGCAGCTTTTTTCAAAACTCTTTCTCGATGCCATATACTGAGTCGCAGCGAATCAATTTTATTGCCTCTATACAGACATACATCCTGGCGGATATATTTTTCGATTGTTCCACAGGAGTTAGCGCGGCTTCAGAACCCCGCACGTTCCAGGTGACGCCGCAGCGTCAGGCTCGCGGGCAGGATAGCGGCGGTAGCCACGCCCATTGCCAGCATCGTGGTACGCAGGCTGAAGACATCCGCCACGAGGCCGTAAGCGAGTGGCGCGATGACGGTGCCGACCTCGTTGGTGGTGTAGAAGAAGCCATAGAAGCGCGCTCGCCTCCCGGCGGGAACGAACTCCGCGACCGTCGCGTACAGCACCGACGACGTGCCGTTCAACCCGATCCCTATGAGTATCACAAGCGGCGCCATCAGAAGCGCGGGCGTGAACAGCGCCGCGACCAGCAGAAGCGCGGTCATACCCTTCGTTCCCCACACCAGGCTGAGAGTTCCCATCCGGTCGCCGAGCCAGCCGCACACGTACTTGCCTATCGCGCCTCCTCCAAACAGCAGGAACAGCATCGCGCTTATCTGTCCCGCGCCCATGCCCTTGCTCTCCATCACGAACGGGAGGAACACGAGCGCGGAGGTTCGCGTCGCCGAATCGAGGAGACCGACACCGCTAAGCGCGACAAAACCCGCAATTTTGGAGTCCGAGCCATCATCCACGGCCGGGGTGTCAGGCGAGATTGTGGAGCTTGCAGGCGGCCTGCCGATGTCCACCACCCGCCGTGTAAACATGGAAGCCAGCATGAACGCCAGCCCCGCCAGTCCGACGACCATGAAGGCCGTCCGCCAACCCATGCTAATGGCAAGCAGTCCGGCGACCAGCGGCGCTATCATCTTGCCAAGGTCGCCCGCGAAGTTGACCGTCCCGACGGCGGTGGCGCGCCCCTTGTCGTCGTAGGCGCGGGATACCATGCTGGACGCGAGCGGGTGCTGTGTCCCGCCGCCCAGTCCGCCTACGCCCGATACCGCCACCAGAACCAGGAAAGCGGGCGCCATCGCCATCGCCACCAGTCCGGCGGACACCCACACGTTGCCCAGGATCAGAAGCCAGAACTCACCCGCGCTCTCTGCGAGGAACCCTGCCGGGACTTGGAGAATCGCGGACGCGCCGCTGAACACTGAGCGCAGCAAGCCGACCTCCGTGAACGACAGCCCCATGTCCTCCTTGATGAACGGCAGCAGAGGCACGAGGAGCGCGAAGAACAGATCGCTCCACACGTGCATCGTCGAGCCGAACATGAGCGTTCGGCGCGAACGGGGGGCTTTGGTTATGAAAGAGACCATCGCCTACTCTGAGTCGCTACTGGGAATCGGTACACCTTACGCGCACAGCCGCGAATTGGCAATCCGAACTTGATATAATCCGCCCAATCAATTCACTAAGAGAGGATGAGATATGTTCAACAGAGTAGCGGTTCTTGGAGTTGGAGCGATTGGCGGCATAATCGGCGGGTATCTGACCAAATCGGGACACGACGTTACGCTCATAGACCAGTGGCCCGCGAACGTTGAGGCTATACGGGAGAAGGGCCTGACCGTCTCCACGCAGGAGGGCGATTTCACCGTCGAGGCGAACGCCGTCCACCTCGGCGAGGTGTGCAACATAGTGGAGCCGTTCGACCTGGTGTTCCTGGCGATGAAGTCATACGACACCGAGTGGGCGACCCACTTCATCCTGCCCCACCTGTCCGAGAACGGCGCGATAGTCTCCGCCCAGAACGGCATCAACGACGAACGCATAGGCCCAATCGCGGGCTGGAGCCGAGTTCTCGGCTGCGTCATAACCCTCGGCGCGGGTATGTACGAACCCGCCAACCCGGTCAGGACCAGCATAGCGTCGCGCCTTGCCTTCACCATAGGCGAGCCGAGCGGAATCGAGTCCGTCCGCGCCCACGCTATATCCGACATGCTGGGCTCGGTCGGCCCCACTAAGGTCACCCCCAACCTGTGGGGACACCGTTGGGCCAAGCTGGCCACCAACTCCATGGCCAATCCGATATGCGCGCTGACCGGGCTGGGGTCGGCCGGCTCCCGGGACACGCCGGGCGTCGTGGACGTTACCATCAAGATCGGCGCGGAGGTGGTGCGAGTCGGCAGCGGCCTGGGCGTATCGGTGGAGCCTATCAACAACATCCCGTCCCAGCAGTACGTTGAGGCGACCGAGGATGCGACCGCTCTGGAAGACCTGAAGTCCACGCTCGCCGAGGGCGCGAGAGAACTCGGCGACGGCCGCCCGTCCATGCTCCAGGACGTGATCAAAGGCCGGCGCACTGAGATTGAGTACCTCGACGGCTACGTAGCGCGGCGCGGACGCGAGGTCGGCGTGGCAACCCCGGCCTGCGACCGCATAACCGACCTGGTAAAGCGAGTCGAGCGCGGCGAACTCAAGTCGGAGTCCGACAACATCAACCTCATGTCCGAGTTCATGTAGGATTGGTTACACGGTCAACCGAGCGGGCTGGGGGATTAACGCTGACCCTAGCCCGCTCATTTTTCCTTCAGACAGGGGTGAACTGCATGCCTCTCACAAGAGTAAAACTGGAAAATTTCACCGCCTTCGAGAGTCTCGACCTGGAACTCTCGCCGGGCATCAACGTCTTCGTGGGAGCGAATGGCACAGGCAAGACGCACATAATGAAAGTCTGCTACTCGGCGTGCGATGTCTCTAAGACCGGGTTAGCTTTTCCCGAGAAAGTGATGCGAGCGTTTTATCCATCAGGTCGTGTGTTAGGACGCTTGGTTAAACGTCGCGGAGATGGCGAAGAAGCGTGGGCCGATATTCATATAAGCGCGAAAGACAGAATATCGATTGGAACCAAGTTCTCCAACTACCCCGCAGAGATTGATTATGGTATCCCGTCTCCGAATCCCTGGACAGAGTACCCAATTGAAACCACCTATATCCCGACTAAGGATATGCTCGCCAACGCGCCCGGGTTCAGGTCGCTCTACGCGCTTCGAGAGATTCATTTCGAGGAAGTGTACACGGACATCATAGACCGCGCCTATCTGCCGCCTCTGCGCGCGCCAGGGAACAAACACTTGCTTGACAAGCTGCAATCCTCCATTGGCGGCGAAGTGGTCATCAAGGGCGAGGAGTTCTTTGTACACACAGAACAAGGCCTCCTCGAATTCACTCTGCTCGCTGAAGGCTTTCGCAAGCTCGGGCTGCTCTGGCTCCTGATACGAAACGGATCTCTACAAGAAGGCTCAGTCTTGTTCTGGGACGAACCCGAGACAAACTTGAATCCCAAGTTACTCGGCACGGTGATGGACATTCTTCTGGAATTGCAGCGCAGTGGCGTTCAGATATTTCTGGCCACGCACGACTACGTCGTTCTTGAAGAAATACACCTGCGTCAAAAAGAAGAGGACGACGTGGCATTCCATTCCCTCTACCGCGATGGAGAAACCGGCGAAATAGCCTGCAACACCTCGAACCACTATCTCGGCATACACCCCAACGCTATTGCTGAAGCCTTCACCAGCATCTACGACCGGATGATTGAGCGCAGCTTGGGCAGTATCGGAAAATGACGTCGCTCACGGAACGTGACATTCAGATCACATTCACCCATGATGTAGTAGATGCCCGCAAGTTCGACGACTCCAGCCACGGAATGAGTCACTGCATGAAGGCGGTGGACTTCATCGTTGAATTGTCTGACCGCTACTTGTTTATCGAAGTCAAGGATCCTCAAGCCCCCCAAGTTCCGAATCAGAGGCTTGAGGCATTTATTCAAGAATTCCAAAGCGGTCAGATTGACGAGGATCTCAAGTATAAGTACCGAGACTCGTTCCTCTATGAATGGGCGTCAGGACGAGCGAACAAGCCAATCCACTACCTGATACTGGTTGGATTTGATAGGTTGACTGACGCGGTGCTCATTGACAGAACAAGGGCCTTGGAACGGAATTTACCTCTTCGTGGGCCAGGCGCAACAGCATGGCCACGCCCAATTGTCGAGTTCTGCGGAGTGTTCAATATAGACTCGTGGAACAGGAATTACCCTGAGTACAAAGTCGCCCGGCTGAGCGCCAGCAGCCAGCTTTGAATCATCCGCCACCCCCTCACCGGCCCTCGAACGCCGGTGTTCGCTTCTCGGCGAATGCTACTCTGCCCTCAGTGGCGTCCCGGCTGGCGCGGGCTTCGGACTGGTCGAGGCGCATCGCGGCTATGTCCTCGGCGGTCAGGGCCGCGCCCTCGATCCTCCGAGACACGAGGGTGTTGATTATCCGCTTGTGTCCACGGACCGAAAGCGGCGCGTTGTAGGCGAATTCGCCGGCCAGTGAATATACCTCGTCCTCAAGCTCATCCGGCGCGACGACCTTGTTCACTAGACCCATGTCCAGCGCGCGCCGCGCGTCCACCCTGAGCCCGGAGCAGAACAACTCCTTGGTGAACGCCGGCCCCACCAGGTCAATGAACACCTGTATGCGTTCGAAGTCGTAGATGATTCCCAATCGAGAAGGGGGAATGCCGAGTTGCGCGCGGTCGGCAGCGATGCGTATGTCGCACTCCGTGGCCAGCGCGAGTCCGCCACCGACACAGTAGCCGTCAATCATCGCTATCACCGGGAAGGGAGCGTCGAATATGGCCTGCACCGTCTTCCGATGCGGCCACTGCATCTCCTCCGGCTTGTCCGGCGTGGGCTGAGGACCGGGGTCGCCCGGAGCGCGGCGCAGGTCGTCTCCCGCCGAGAATGCAAGGTCGCCCGCTCCCCTGATGACGAGGCAGCGGACATTGCCCTCCTCCGACATCCTGTCTATGTGCCGAACCATGCCCGCGTGTATCTCCGGGTTCAGCGCGTTGCGCTTCTCCGGCCTGTTGATGATGAATGTGGCTACGTGTTCGTCCTCGCGCACGATCAGGTCGTCGGTCATCTCTGCTCCCATGGCAATCGCATCTAAATTTCAGCGATATTATATATTGTGATTTATACCACGCAGGTCGCTTAACAGGTGACGCCTAGTGGGACGCTGGTGAGGGGCGCAGGTGATTTCGACCTGGAATTCACCTGCGTTCCACCAGAGTTTGTAGCTAAATGGACGGAAAAATCTCTTTCCGTCAGGCTTGTCATATATCGTGACTTATGGTTTGTGGAGCGCAGTCGTCGGTTCTGGACGCTGGGCGTACGGTCGGAAGTTTCATAGCGACAAGTCATGGTGCAATTGTAGTCAGATCAGCACAAATGTGCAAGAGCGTTGCGCCGTCGGCACATTGAAGCTGTATCAGTTTGGTCGGTGGAGTAGTCACCCTCACCCCAGCCCTCTCCCTTAACCCGAATCCACCGAAGAGGGTTAGTATCGCCGCCGGGGCGTGGGTGAGGGACGTGTCAAAGTGGCGGTGCGGTTATGATGTCAGCGCCTGGGTCGTTCTGAAGGTCCGCGGTCGTGATTTTGGACGCCAATGGAGGCCCACAGTGGCGATTTGGGGCGAGTTTGACGAATCTGCGGGCAACAGTGGACACCCGCGGTCCGGTCCGGAGCGATCTTACGGACAAGACAGGCTGTGGTGTGTACGGTGGTCAGTAGTAGACACTGCCGTCAGGCCGGCAGAGGAATGGCTCGCAGTCTGGTCAGTGCGCGACCGAACTGTGTTTCCCAGGGCCAGCGCTGCGGGAGATGCAAAGTAAGGCGGCGGGCCGAGTGGGTGAGCCGTCCGGCGAGGGAGAACAAGCGTCTGCGCAGGGTCTTGGTGGTCGCCACCGGCTCGCGCAGACCGATGCGTCCGATCCAGCGAGCCAGGTTGTGAGCCATTACCTGTATGGCCATCCAGGCGGCGTTGGCTGCAAAGCGCCCCGAGGGCAGATGGTTCAGCCCGACACCGTACTTGAGGTCTCGGATGGCGTTCTCGATCTCGGCGTGGCGGCGATGGTCGGCCTCCAGTTGGAGGGTGTCGCCCTGTCGGTCGGTGATGAAGGCGTGATAGCTGTAGTCGACGAAGAGGGCCAGTTGTGAACCGGGCGTGGGCTTCACCCTGCGGACGATGAGACGCACCGGTGCGGCATCGGGCTCGTTCCGAAAAGGGGTGTAGGTGGTCTCAGCCACGTCGGCTGCGCCGTCCATCCAGTAGGGTATGGGAGTCCAGTCCTCCTCAGGTATGGCCTCTATGAGATTGCGCAGTCGGGTGTGCTGACGGACGGTGATGGAGAAGCGGACACCTGTCTTTCGGCATACGGAGACGATGTCATGGGTGTAGAAGCCACTGTCGGCGCGTACGGTGAGTTGTCCTGTGGCCCCGGCGCAGCGCACCCGGCTCACCGTCTCACGCAGGAAGTGGGCTGCGCCCCGGGCGGTGTTGGCTCGACCCTGTCGCAACCGGGCCATCAGCACGTCGCCGGTTCCTGCGGCGACGGCCACAAGCGGGTGATAGCCTCTCTGGCCGGTGTAGTTGTGGCGGCGGGCGCCCTCCTTGCCCAGTCCGTAGGTCTCGCAGATGGTGGAGTCCAGGTCGATGGTCAACGGCTCATCGCCGGGACCCGCGCCAGCGGCCCAGGCCCGCGCCAGCAACTCCCGGCTCACCCGGTCCAACTGCCGCACATGTCCCCACCTGAAGCTGCGCAGGAAGGTCCCCAGGGTGGATGGCGCCTTCACTGTACAGCCCAACACCCGCCCGGTCCCACCGGCACGCAGCGCGTCGGCGTCATCGATGCAGTCCCCACCGGCCAGCGCCGAGGCAACCAGGGTCAGCGTCTTGTCTCCCGGGTTCGCCCGTCCCGGCGCATCGCCCAGGTCAACGTTGCTGTCCACCAGTTCACTCAGTCCCAGGCGCTGAGCGAGAGTGGCCGGCACGAGCAGCCCGGCATTGGCCACCAGCCGGGGATCGTCGAAGGCGATTCGGATGCGGTCGGGACGCTCAGGTGGTAACATCTATTAAGTGCTCCTGCTCTGGGGTTGGTTCTTGTCTTCAAACCCATTATCCCAGATTCAATGGAGCGCTTTCTCACCCCTTTTGCACGACGACTCATCCATCCCTTCGGTGGATCCGGGCTTAAGCCCGAGGGGGTCTGTTGATTGAAATTCTTAGTTGGCTGCACATTTACATACCCTTCTCAGCCCGTCGAGGGAGAGGGGATTTTCGCGCCGCAAGGAACGCCGACTAAGCTGATAGTTGTATGGAAAATCGGCTGGGTTATATATATTCTGATTTATGTGACCTCAGGTGGACCCCTGGTGGACTTCAGGTGACGTTTCAGGTGGGTATTGACCTGAAAATCGGCGGATTTAGCTATGAATTCGCCTGGAATTGACCTACAGAAAAAAAGTGTCGGACATTTTTGTAGTCATTGATAAACTTCACGTTATATAATTCAGGCACTTTTGTTCTGTAATAAGCATATTGTAACATAGCGAGCGGAGAGCCGCGCAACACTTCGTACTGGCTTGAATTGGTGGCGGGTAATCACCCTCACCCCAGTCCTCTCCCTCAAGGGAGAGGGGGTCTGTTGATTGAAATTCTTAGCTGGCTGCACATTTACATACCCTTCTCAGCCCGTCGAGGGAGAGGGGATTTTCGCGCCGCAAGGAACGCCGATTAAGTTGATACAGGTTGGTCGTACCCTGAATACAAGTATCTACCGAGCTACCTGGTATGTACTGAGTATGCGGGTGAACGATTTCATGTTCTGTTCGCTACGGATACTGAGGGTGAGAATGTTCGTATAGTTACCGCATACCGACCGAGCGATACAGTCTGGCAGCCAGACTATAAGACACGGAGAATCTCACAATGACCTGTCATGTATGCGGCGAACGCTTGAATCCGACAATCTCGGACCTTCCTTTTCGACTTGGCCCGACTACAATAGTCGTTGTCAAGCGGCTGCCGGTTCTGGAGTGCGGCAATTGCGCGGAATTCTCCATAGAGGATCAGGTCATGGTGAGGGTCGAGCGCCTGTTTGAACAGACCGGAGAAGCTGCCGAACTCGCGGTGATTCCCTATGCGGAAGAGGCGGGTGTGTGAATCAGGGGGTGGGTTCGTGGGAGGCGAAGGCGGCGGCTATCTCGTGGCGGTCGTGGAGGTTGAGCTTTCGCATGATGTGGCTGACGTGGTTCTTGACGGTGTTCTCGCTTATGTAGAGGCTTTGGGCTATCTGCTTGTTGGTCTTCATCTGAGCCATGAGGTGGAGAACCTGCTTTTCTCTGTCGGACAGCACCGCGTCGGCATCGCGCCCGCGGGATGATTCGCGGTCATGTTGGGCGTCGGCGGGCTGTTTCACGCCGTCCAGGGCGCGGCGTATGAGAGCCGGATCCATGAGGGTCTCGCCTCTCGCCGCGGCGCGGGCGGCTCGGAACAGTTTGTCCGTATCACCTCTCTTGAGCATGAGGCAGTGCGCGCCAGCCACTATCGAAGCGGTCGTCGCCCGTTCGTCCTCACTGGAGGTGAGCATGACCACTTTGGCGTCCGGGACCGTATCTCGCAGAAGACGGCAGGCCTGGATGCCCTCCATGCCCGGCATATGGACGTTCATCAGAACCACGTCGGGCCGGATTCTGTCCACCTGGCTAAGCGCGGACTTGCCATCTTCAAAGTCCGCGATGACCTGGAAGTCCGGTTCATTCTCGAACACTGTCCGAAGGCCGACGCGGAGCGGCTCGTAGTCGTCAACTATCATCAGCCTGATGGGCTTCATCCTCGGCCTCCTCTCCCAGCGCAGGCTGTATTCGGGCCAATCATACACCATTGTCCGCAGTCGCGCTTGGGAGTGTTGGACGGCGCAAATCCGCGTGAAGAACGTTTGTCATAGTTCTTGCGGACTATGCGAGAACGTTTGTCATAGTTCGGACGGACTATATAAAGATAGTTCTTTCGGGTGATATGCGAGGTGCGGGATTGGGTGTAGGGTTAGTGGAAACCAATCATATGGAGGCGTGAAATGATCAAGCGATTGACAGACCATATCACTGGCAACTTGATACCTAACCATAAGCGCACTTACATAGCGATGGCTATTATTGCCATACTGACGGTAGCGGCGACGATAGTCTCCAGCCCCACACCAGTCGCAGCAGACCCCGGCACGGACGAAGAGGATGATTCTGGCCTTATGGTCATCGTTTCAAGCGACGAGGCCGCAGGGGCAAGCGGTTCTGCGATACAGTCGGGTGGTGTTCCGAATCCTTGGGGATGCCGCCTCGAAGTCGACAACCCGCACGAATCACTTCGCGATCCTGGACGTGGTTGGGTTCAGGGGAAAGCAAGGATCAAATGTGACACACCTCCTCCCCCTCATACTGCCTCTATTTGGCAAGAACTGTCTAAGAGGGTGTTTCCAAAGGATATGTCATGAAGGATTCAATCGTCGGAGCATGAGATGAGTCATAGCTATGTTGACCCAGGCCTCGGTTGTTTCAGGCAGCGCCTCGTAGTCCTTGCTCAACCCGCGACACCTTCCCAGCCACGCGAATGTTCGCTCAACCACCCATCTGCGCGGCAGCGCTTTGAACTGGTGACTGTCCCGGGGACGCCTCACGATTTCAAGCGTCCATCCTGTCAGCTCCCGCACCCACTCGATCAGTTTTCCCCCATAGCCGGCGTCAGCCCAGATCAAACGCATACGCCGAAATCGTCCTTTCAATTTAGAGATAACCAACTTCGCTCCGTCCCGGTCCTGAATATCGGCGGGATGCACCACCACGTCCAACAACAACCCCATGGCATCCACTATGATGTGTCGCTTTCGACCTTTGATCTTCTTGCCCGCGTCATAGCCGCGAGGCCCCCTTTTTCAGTAGTCTTCACTGACTGGCTGTCTATGATTGCCGCGCTGGGCGTCGGATTCCTGCCCTCCGCCTCTCGAACGGCGGAGCGCAGAGTCCCATTGACCCGTTTCCACGTTCCATCCGTTGTCCACTTCCGAAAGTATTTGTACACTGTTTGCCAGGGAGGAAGGTCGTTGGGGAGCATACGCCAGGCGCATCCGCTCCGAAGCGCGTACAGGATGCCGTTGACCACCTCCCGAAGGTCTACTGCGCGAGGGCGTCCTCCAGGTTTGGCTGCTGGGAGCAGGGGAGCGAGAATATCCCACTGTTCATCGGTCAGGTCGCTGGGATAGGGTTTGCGCATAATGCGAGTAGTATAGGTCAATTCGAAGGCTTTGGAAACACCCTCTAAGTGGGGAGGCTCGGACTTCACCATTGAGGCAACAAAGACAAGTGAATGCCCTTCGAGGACAGGGGGGCCTAAGTGTCACCCTATGTTGAAGAAAGGGCTACTTATGAGGGCAGTAATCAATGCTCGATGCGAGGTTGGTACTACAAAGCGATATGTCCACTTAGCTGTCGCGGAGTTGACCGTCGAGGGTGTCACCTATTCACGACTTAGGGGTCAGCGAGAGAATGTAAGATGCGTAGGCCCTTAGAAGGGACAAATCAGTCCAATGACAGACAGTAAAACACGAGTTGAACATCTTCTGAACTCCATTCTCGGTTGCGCGTTTGTGGTCGCGCTCGAAGAAAATAATCTCGCACCGGGCGATGTGGCGGATCCAGAGACCAGCCTACGAATGGCAGCGGCGTGCGCTGACTTCGTGGATAAGTATAGATCGAACTATGAATCAGTTGCGCCTGGGGTACTGGCTCTCGCAAGCGAGAAAGTACCCCAGGCGCACGCACTCATCGAACATCCCGGAACGGCCTGGTGGTTCGAACCGGTGGACTTGAACCGCCAGGCCTGGCTCTCTATATATGGAACACTGGACAAGTTCATCTATGGGACTCCGCCGAATACGAATGGATGGCATCGTCCTGAGAATCCATCCCGCCCTTGGGAACGCTATGCTCAGAAGCCTCTGGGCAACCAGCACACCTCGACCCTCTACGGCCCGCGCCTGACATCCCAACTCATCGCCTACAATGAATGGGTTGGAGACTATCGGTGTGAGTTCCCGCTGGCGTGGTGGGCAATGCGCTTCCCGCAAGATGCGCGGGTGTTCGAGATTCACGGTCCGTCGGACTGGCATGAGTTGTGCGTGCGATATCCGGCAAGAGGCACTGAGGACGACCGTCTGGTTCCGAATTGGGGAGCCGTATCTGAAGAATGGGACGGAGTTCATCTGAGCTTGGGTGGGCTTCTGACGACCGAGCAGGGCCGTTACGAATCCTCGGCCGGGTGGACAATGCTGGAATCATGGCACGCTGAGCAGACCTACTGGCTGAGAAGCCTGGAGACTGTTGCCACCCGCCTGCCGGATTACAACGAAGATCCCTCAGATGACCCGGAAGGTTACGGCTTCCCTGATTTTCCCGGCGCGGACGATTCATCTGGACTGCTTAGAAGAATATAGCCACTGAAGTTCGCTTGGGAAGCTCCATGAGTCATGGGTTACGAAAAATGAACAGAGCGAACCTTCTGAAGTCAATCTTTCTGCCCACCGTAGCCCTTGTCTGCGCTATGGGCTGCGGGCTTTGGGATGACTCCAGGCCTCCGCCTGACCTGCCCGACACATGGCTGTCGGAGATCATACGGACGGTTCCCTCTGATATGGGCGCGGAACATCTGATGTTCGCTAACCCGGAAGCGGCCAGGGTGGAAGCGGACGCGACGGATTTCCAGGGACTCGACACAGTATTCGGTTCGGGTGGATTATCCAGCATACCCTGGACGTATGACGGGTTGCCGGATATGCCTCTATTCACAAGTTACCACTCTGGGTATGCCGTGGAGACGCTCGGACTGGACACGCTGGTATTCGACCAAGGGATATGGGATTCCAAGCCTATCTTCTCTATCACGATTGGAGGATTGGATGATCCCCCCAATCTTTCCACAAGACTCATGGAAGTGGGGTACAAGGCAGACGCGCATGGCGAGACCAGTTTCTTGTACTTCTGGCGCGATAAGCCGCCAGCGCCAAGATTCCAAAAAGAGCATCCGATGAGGATGACCGTTCTGAATCTCAACGCGATAGCTCTAATCGAAGACAAGCTGGTCATCGCCATGAAACCGCCGATGCTGGAGGGGCTGATTGACGTTCAGGAAGGGAACGCTCCCAGCCTGTGGGACGAGGAGTCGTGGCGAGTTCTGACGCGGATGGTTGGGGATGAGCTGATTGGCGGCGCGCTGTTGTCGCCGGAATACGTGGCGTCGCGGACGGCGACGGGCACATTCATAAATCGGTCGGCGGAGGAGCGGCTGGAGGACTGGGAGCGGTACGCCTCCGGGCCGGACGCATGGGGAACGCTGGAGCCCTACACCGCGCTGGTTCTTGGATACAGCGTTCGGGATGAAGTGGAAGGCGCGACCATAGCCATGTATCACCCGGACCCGGACAGCGCGGAGCGCAACGCAGCGGAGTTAAAGCGGCGATGGGAGTCGGCGCGTCTGGACTTGCGACGATACATATATTCAGGCCCGTCGAATCAGACACTCGATCCCAAGCATGACATCCCGTTCTCGGAGTTGTGCTCGCCGCTTGAAACGAGGGTCGAGGCATACGAGAATTCATCGGTACTTATCGCGACCTGCGCGGCGATAGAGCAGTCGAATCCGACCCTGGCGGCTATTCTAGGGAGGGGTTTCTGGAAAGGGCCGGTGGACCACCACGAACTTCATTTTCTGGTACCGGACATAGAGGAACTCGTAGCCACGCAATGAGCGGTGGCGGGTAATTGATTAGCGGGTTGCGGAGTCGGCAGAAGAGATTCAGAATGAGCGAAGTGGAACAGGAGCGCCGCCGAACACATCACAGAGCGCATCCAACAGCGTATCGCCATCAACCTTCCTCGCCAGAGTCCTGATCACGCTCGTGAATGCAGAGTACGCCTCAGCCCCTTCATAGGTCTTGGAGCAATGAGACACCTTCCGAGCTATCACCGCCCCGCGCAAGGCCCGTTCTGCCCGATTGTTGGTAGGCTCTATTCTCGGATCATCCAGAAAGCGCAGCAGGTTGCCACGGTCGTTGTGCCTGCCGAGTTCGTTCAGCAGTCTCTGATTGTCCGGGTCCGGCATCCGACGGTCTCGCAGATGGTGGGACACCTCACGTTTCAACCGCTCAGACTCTCCTGCAAAGTCCACCGCCTCTCCACGCAACTCTGACTCCCGCAGCTCAATCGACTCTCTCAGAAGTTCGATCAACCGCTTTCCGAAGCTCCGTCCTCTACCCACCTTGGTCTGAACCACCTCACTGACGGAACGTATAACGCGCGCCATGCACTTCTGTTGTCTGACACCGGACAGGGTATGGGAGTCATAGCTCCGGCCCCTGTCCGTAACCATCACTCCGCCATAGTCTGAGGGGATCAACTCTCTGACCTCCTCGTTTCGGTGGCGAGCGCGTATCTGGTACACGCTGGCCTCATCAGTCTCGAACGCCATCAGGTAAGCAGGCTCTCCGCCCACACGCCAGCCCGTATCGTCGGTGTGTACCACTGAACTTGAACGAACTGAACCGCGCAGACTGCGGTAGGCGTCTCCCACCTCTCCCTTAGCGCGTCGCAGAGCGTCCTGTGTGATTGCGCTCTGAGTTATCTTCACTCCGGTCAGAGTCCTGAGTATAGAGGGAATCTTCCTCACCGGAACACCCGCGCTGTGATGCAGTACATGGGCCGCCGACATCACACGCTTGCCCATTCTGTGAGCGCTCGCGCCATACTGGTCAGGGGCG
The DNA here is from genome assembly GCA_965261525.1 of Dehalococcoidia bacterium. Taxonomy (GTDB): domain Bacteria; phylum Chloroflexota; class Dehalococcoidia; order Lucifugimonadales; family UBA1123; genus VXRN01. Next base: position 3,569,708 of record OZ253472.1, on the reverse strand, counting down.
ACTTGCCGATGGCGACCACGAACCCTCTTGCCGCATGACCGGCGCCGGCATATCTGTACCCTGTATCCCTTCACCTGGGGTCTGGGCATTGGGGGAAGGTCGGTCACATACGCATACCCCACTCCCTCGTGTTCGAGGGCGCCCCCGCATCCCGGGCAACTGTCCGCCGACACCGAAACGTCAATGATCGGTTCTGTCAGTTCATCGGCAGAGGGGGGCTTTCGGAAGCTGAATGACCCTGTTCCCGGCTTTCGGCCCGGCCGCTTGGGCTTTGCGGCTCGCTTGCCCTTGGAGAACGGAGCGGCCTGGCGCTTTCCCGCTCTCTGAGCCTCAGCGAGTTGCTTCTGTAACTCTCGGATCGTGGCCAACTGCCGCGCAACTTGCATTTGCAGCCGGTTGACCGAGGACGTCAGCTCGTCGCGTTCAGAGGGTGAAAGGTCTTTGTCCGTACACATAGCCGCAGTATAAGAATATGCTCAGCCAGATGCAATCCGACGCCGCTAATCAATTACGGTGGCGGAAGACAGGCTTCAGGTAATTCTGCCTGAATTTACACTCAAGAAGGTCGTAGCAATGAACGGGCTGAAATCATTCTTCCTCGCCGCCGTGATACTTGTTTGCGTTGTCGGCTGCGGGCTTTGGGGCGACTCCGGGCCGCAGCCGGATCTGCCGGAGACGTTTTACCCACTATAATTGTACTCATCAGGAGGTGACTTTATGAAGAAGATCAAGCTCTGGCAATTCGCAGTCATCATAGCTGTCGGATTTACCGTGGGCGCCGTCGGAACCAACTGGTTCATCAACAACCCATCTGAGGAGGTCGCATCCAACCTGTCGGTCGGCGTTGCGGAGGCGGACTTCCAGCTTCCTGAATACGAGGGAGATATGTTCACTCCCCAGAGGGCCGTGTATGAGGGTGACAAACTTGTGCTGACATTGAGGTCCAATGTCCTTTACCCCGAGCCGTTTGAGGAGGTCACCCTGTCGAAGGGGGCCGAACAGGGCGCTGTGAGTTTCAGCTCCATCACCGATGGCGAGTTCGACGTGATAGTAACGAACCCGCCGGGCGACATAGACAACGCAACGCTGGACCTGCCCGCCGTCAGCTTCGATCAAGATGCATCCATATCGGTTGATCCCACTGCTGAAACTTTCATCGGTCCCATGGACTTCACGTACAGATTCACCCATCGCGAATCCAACAACGATTCCGGCACGATGCGATTCCGCATCGAATACGAGCCCGACGATCCTGCCTCCCCCAGAATCACCGGCGCCAGGCTCCATGCCGGTGGGGAATCGGTATATGCAATACGCGCCGGAGGCGAGTTCGACTCATCGAACCGGTTTATCTTTGGGCGTCTGGTCTTCCCAATCGAGGCACAGGAGTTGATGGAGCGCGATGGTGTAGAGCTGGTGATTACAAAATACAGCGAAATCGCAAGAGATAGCGTCGTGATGCCCGTCGGCCTCGTGTCTGAGGACACAGGAGCTAACGGCGCTCCGCATGGGCCTGGTTCCGGCTCCGATTCTCCCACTGGGCCAACTGGCAATACGGGGAACTGAAGCGACTAACCAGCGTACCGCGGGCCAGCCGGTTGGTTGGTTCGCGGTACGTCTTGTCATTGGATTTCGGAAAGCCCCTGACAGAAGAGTTACATCCGAAAGGATAAGACCATGACCACTAGGAAGGCGGTATTTCTCACCGCCGCGATTCTTGTGTGCGCCGTCGGCTGCGGGTTGTGGCCCGGCGGCTCAGATGTACCATCCGATCCGATTGAGTTCGCAATCCGCCTGGCGACCCTGGGAAGGGAAAGGAACTGGGAGGAGATGAGAGATGTGATGGTCGAGGAGTTCAGGGACTTCGACCTTGAAGCGCTTGAGCGGGCCGTCATGTCCCAGTCCGTCTCGCCCACGCACATAGCGGTCATACCGGGCTACGATAACCCGGATAGCTGGAGGGCGCAGCAATTCGGTGAAGCGGTCATCGTCCAGCTGAAGCAGGCCCCACTGTTTGCCCTCACGCTGCGCAGGTCCGGCGACGGCGGCCTGGAATTCGACCCGGGCCCGTCCGCCCTCCGATGGGCAAGCTGGCTGGATAGACAGTACGCTCGCGGCCTCGAATGGGCAGACCTAGATACCCCGTCCGTACAAGGATTGCAGACCAACGTGCAACCGGTCGAAAGCCGTCCATTCTCCGTCAGACGGCTGCGCCACGATGTTAAGACAGTCCACAGGGCGGGAACCCGAGTTGAGGTAACCGTGGGGTTAGATGTATTGAGAGGCCTTTCGGGAAAACTCGATATGAAGGACGTCCGGTGGCGTACCGATACCGCGGAAGGACAGGCTGAACTGTTATGGACCACCGCCCTGCTGGAGAAAGAGCCGGGCAGCGATTCGTGGGTTCAGCTGTTCTCCAATCCGGTGGGGGAACACGCTGTCGCATACTCATTCACCGTTGGCATGGACGACGTGCCGCCAGATGAGGAGATCACAATAGAGTTCAACGGTCTCGGCATTGGCGAAACCGTGGTGGACATGGCCCTGACCATGCCTCTGACCAATGTTCCCACTGATGGGTGAGAACATTGGTTGGAACTCGGCGCGTCTGGACTTGGGGCGATATGCAAGCTCGGACTCCAGGTTCGACATCCCGTTCACCGAACTGTGCTCGCCGCTCGAAACGAGAACCGAGACATACGCCGAGACATCTATTCTTATCGCGACCTGCGCGGCGATAGAGCAGTCAGCCCCGACCTTGACAGGCACGTTGGGGAGGGATTTCTGGAAAGGGACGGTGGAACACCACGAACTGCACTTTCTGGCGCCAGACATAGCGGAGCTGACAGGCGGACAGTAGGCGGCGGCGGAAGACAGGCTTCAGGTAATTCTGCCTGAATTTACACTCAAGAAGGTCGTTACAATGAACGGGCTGAAATCATTCTTCCTCGCCGCCGTGATACTTGTTTGCGTTGTCGGCTGCGGGCTTTGGGAGGACTCAGGTCCGCCGCCGGAGTTGCATGATACGTGGTTGTCGGAGATGATTCGAATGGTTCCCTCGGATATGGGCGCGGACTACCTGATGTTCGCCAACTACGAGGCAGCCCGGTGGAAAGCGGACGCGCCGGACTTCAAGGGCTCCGACACCCTGATCGCTGAGGGGCCGGAGAGCGTTCCGTGGACTTATGAGATGCTGCCGACCAAGGGTATGTTCATAAGCTACTCTCAGTCGGCCAGGGACGTCATCGGGCTGGACACGCTCGGACTCGACCAGGGGATATGGAGTCCGGTGGAGGGGTCTTCCAAGCCGCCGTTCTCTATTACGGTTGGCGGGTTGGAAGACCAACGACATATCTACACAAGACTGGGGGAGGCCGGTTTCAATACCACTTTTCATTATGGGATTCTCTTGTTGTACTTCTGGCGTGACGACCCGCCCGCGCCGAAAGAACTCATGGAACATCCGATGCGGACGAACCTGTTGGAACTGAACGCGATAGCTCCAATCGAGGACAGGCTGGCGGTGGCCCGGGAAGTCAAGACGCTGGAGCGGATAATCGAAGTACACGACGGCAAGGTACCCGGCCTGTGGGATGAACTGCCCTGGCGGGTTCTGACACAGAGCGTTGGAGATGAGCTGCTGGGGGGAGCGCTGATACCGCCGGAATACATGGTATCGCGGACGGCGATAGGGAGCGAGTTTGGCCGGTCTGCGGACGAACGGCTTGAAGATTGGGAGCGATATACCGTCGGATCAGACGCATGGGGAACGCTTGGAACCTTATACGGCGCTGGTTATCGGATACGGCGTTCCGTATGGAGTGGAAAGCGCGATCATGGCCATGTACCACTCCGACCCGGACAGCGCGGAGCGCAACGGGGCAGAACTGAAGCGGCGATGGGAGTCGGCGCGTCTGGATTTGCGGCGATATGCAAGCTCGGACTCCAAGTTCGACATCCCGTTCACCGAACTGTGCTCGCCGCTCGAAACGAGGGTTGAGGAATACGAGAATTCATCGGTACTTATCGCGACCTGTGCGGCGATAGAGCAGTCAGCCCCGACCTTGACAGGCACGTTGGGGAGGGATTTCTGGAAAGGGACGGTGGAACACCACGAACTGCATTTTCTTGTACCGGACATAGCGGAGTTGACGGCGGCGCAATGAGCGGTGTGGACTCTATGAAAGCGATATTTCTCACCACTATGATTGTTGTATGCGCTGTCGGCTGCGGGCTTTGGGGTGACTCCGGCCCGCCGCCGGATCTGCCTGATACGTGGTTGTCGGAGATGATTCGAATGGTTCCCTCGGATATGGGCGCGGACTACCTGATGTTCGCCAACCAAGAGGCGGCCAGAGTGGAAGCCGAAGCGGAAGATTTCATAGGCACAGACGCCCTGTACATCTACGGGCTATCCAGCTACCCATGGACGTATGGTGGGTTGCCGGATATAAGTCAGAGTGTATTTACAAACTACTCGTCGGAGGCCGAGGAGACGCTGGGACTGGACACGCTATTACTAGACCGGGGGATGTGGAGTCCAGTGGTCGGAGCTCCTCCCAAGCCGCCATTCGCCATCACCGTAGGCGGGCTGGATGACGCGCCGAATCTTCCTACAAGGCTGATGGACGCGGGATACAAGACGGATGTGTATGACGGAGTGAACTTCTGGCGCTTCTGGCGCGATACGCCGCCGCAGCCGAGGGTCACATGGGAACATCCTATGCGGATGAATCTGTTTGAACTCAACGCGATAGCGTCAATCAAGGATACGCTGTCGATATCCAGGAAAGTTCAGACTCTGGAGGGTCTGATTGACGTTCAGGAAGGGAACGCTCCCAGCCTGTGGGACGAGGAGTCGTGGCGAGTTCTGACGCGGATGGTTGGGGATGAGCTGATTGGCGGCGCGCTGTTGTCACCGGAGTATGTGGCATCGCCGTCGGCGACGGGCGCATACATAAATCGGTCGGCGGAGGAGCGGCTGGAGGACTGGGAGCGGTACGCCTCCGGGCCGGACGCATGGGGAACGCTGGATCCCTACACCGCGCTGGTTCTTGGATACAGCGTTCGGGATGAAGTGGAAGGCATGACTATCGCCATGTATCACCCCGGCCCGGATGGCGCGGAGCGCAACTCGGCGGAGTTAAAGCGGCGATGGGAGTCGGCGCGCCTTGATTTGCGACGATACATATATTCAGGTCCGTCGGATCAGACACTCGATCCCAAGCATGACATCCTGTTCTCCGAACTGTGCTCACCGCTCGAAACGAGGGTCGAGGCATACGAGAATTCATCTGTACTTATCGCGACTTGTCCGGTAGTAGAGCAGTCGAATCCGACCCTGGCGGCTATTCTAGGGAGGGGTTTCTGGAGGGGGCCGGTGGAACACCACGAACTGCACTTTCTGGCGCCAGACATGGCGGAACTCGTAGCCGCGCAATGAGCGGTGGCGGAAGACAGGCTTCAGGTAATTCTGCCTGAATTTACACTCAAGAAGGTCGTAGCAATGAACGGGCTGAAATCATTCTTCCTCGCCGCCGTGATTGTTGTATGCGCTGTGGGCTGCGGGCTTTGGGAAGACTTCGGCCCGCAGCCGGAGCCGTGGCTGTCTGAGATGCTGCGGGCAACGCCAGCGCGAGATGAAAATGACCTCCCGTATCTTCCCTACCTGCGGGTAACCAATTACCAGGCGGCGCGAATGTCAGCAACCCCCGGAGCCGCAAATGACCCTCCTCGGAGTTTTGTCGGCTCTCCGATAGCGGGGGAATTCTGGGAGAACGCGCGGCATATGAACGATCTGATTGGACTGGATTTCCGTCACCGAGACCAGGCGGTCTGGCTGCATGGCGAATTCTTCGGAATACATACGGGCGAACTCGGAGATCCAGCGCAGGTCGGGGCAAGGCTTTCCGATGTCGGTTACAGTCGGGGAGAGTACAAAGGGGCGGAATACTACCATTTCGCCGCTGACTTTCGCTCGGCCGTGGACAAGCATCCGCAAGGTGTAATGCTTTACAGTATCATCAACAATGTGGCCTTCCTGGACGATGGAACGCTGGTTACCGCCAGGCATACGCGAGACTTGAAGCGGATCATTGACGCGCGTGAAGGGCTTGTTCAGAGTATGTGGGACGAGGAGCGGTGGAGAACGCTGGGGCGGACGGTGGGCGATGAGATATTGGGAGGGTTTCTGATAGACCCCAAGTATGTCACTCGGCCATTCGAGGCTGAGAAATGGGGGAAAGGCGCGCGAACCGGCCCGGAGATTCTGGAGGACTGGACTCGCTACACGGAGGGGCCGGACGCCTGGGGAACGCTTGAACCGTACACGGCGTTGACTATTGGGTACAGTATTCAGGATGGGGTCGAGGGAACTATCATCGCTATGTACCATCCCAACCCTGAAGCGGCGGACAGGAACGCGCTGGAACTGAAGCGGAGATGGAAGTCGGCTCACCTGGACCTGCGAAGCCAGGAGACGCCGCTTGTCATAAGCCAATCGTCGTGGGGATTATCTTATCAGGATCCCAAGCGGGGAGATGATATTCCGTTCACGGAGCTCTGCGCTCCACTGGAGACACAAGCGATAGTATTCGATGAGTCGTCGGTTTTGGTAGCCGCCTGTCCCGCAATCGAGCGCGAGGCGGCTTTCGGCGGCGCGGCGGGAACGGATTTCTATTGGGGCCTGCTCAACTACCACGAACTGCATTTTCTGGCGCCGGACATAGCTGAACTGACAGCCGCGCAGTAGCGCGAGCGCATCATACCAGTTGTCGCCTCCGCCGGTTCGCGTTAGAATCGCCGTATGGCGACAGCGGCGAAATCGGCGGACAGGCGTTTCAGACACATAGCGCGCGCCACCCGAACGCTCGCTGTCCTGTTCGCCGCGCTTATCATGGTCTCCCTTGTCGTGAGATATATGCTGATACTCGACCGCAACTTGATATACTTCCCCGAGCGCGACCTCGACGCCACGCCGGACAGCGTTGGCCTGTATTACGAGGACGTGAATCTCACAGCCGCCGACGGGACGCGAATACACGGCTGGCGCATCCCCGGACGCTCCGAAGTCACCTTGCTCTGGTTTCATGGCAACTCCGGCAACATCAGCCACCGGCTGGACAACATCCTCATGCTCAACCGGCGTCTGGGCGTGGGAATACTGATAATAGACTACCGTGGCTACGGCCTGAGCGAAGGAAAGCCCTCCGAGAGAGGCCTGTATATGGACGCCGAGGCCGCTTTGGACTACCTGACATCCGATCTCGGTCTGGACTCCGAGCGCGATGTCATCCTGCTCGGACGCTCGCTCGGCGCGGGCGTGGTGGTGGAGATGGCGACGCGGCACAGGGTCAGGGGTGTCATACTCGAATCCGGCTTCACATCCATCCGGGAGATGGCGGACTCATCGGACTCCAAGCTGCCAATTTCGCTCGTCCTCTTGTTGTTCGAGGCGAGGTACGATTCGATATCGAAGATCGGGCGCGTGGAGTCGCCGGTGATGATTCTGCATGGCGACCGCGACGACACAGTGCCGTACTGGATGGCAGAGAAGCTATACGGCGCGGCCAATGATCCGAAGACGCTGTACCCCATACGCGGCGCGAGCCATAATGATACGGTTTATGTCGGAGGGGAAGCGTATTTCGAGGCGCTGCGCACGTTCATCTCCCCCGAGACTCCGTAGTTTTCGACGGACACAGATATCCCTTTAGGACTATTAGAAACCGGTATCCACCGACTGTTTCATCACTGTACAACGGCCTGCTCAATGTGAGGCATCCATTTGGAGGTTGTGCCTACAGTCAATTCTGAAGGTCATTGAGAGTGGAGGTTTCCCGGACTGGAGACGTCAACTGAGAGTAAACTGTTGACGCTACATTGATTGTATTGGGCAGATTCACTATCCATCCTCGTTAAGGGCGGAAGGGTGAGGAACTAGCCCGTATAATACCATTTCAGCTTGATGAAGCCGCATAGTCTTCAGACAGTTCCCGAACGTTTCTCTTGATCCACTCCCAACCCACAAGAGACTTAACTCTTTCAGGATCAGATTCCAGCTTGCTCAGACAGTCATTCACCGCAGCCATCTTCTCCTCGACACTCCCATACATCCTGCCTTCCACCCACCTGCGAACTTCCTCAAACACCCGCTCGGCGGGGTTCAACTCAGGACTGTACGCAGGCTGAACTACCGTATTCACTCCCACCACGCTCCTCACCAACTCACTTCTATGACTCCGCGCTCCGTCCCACACCAGCGCTCTCACCTGCGTATGTCGCCTCACTCCCAGAACCGCTCGCGCCACTGTCTCCGACTTCATAGAGTCCATCCACGCCCACTCCAACTTCCCACGAACAAAGTCCACCACCAAGAACAGGTACTTCCATTCATATACCAACTGCAACCGCTGAACCACCTTCAGCCCTCGCACTCCCCACACCCTTCGAACCATGCCCCGAAGCCCAACTCTCATCTCGTCGGCGAAACCGACCAGAGTTCCCGAATTCACCCCCGCTCTCCTGAGCGAACGGCCAAGCCCCCCTTTTTCCACCGCTCCTGAGCTTCCATGTCCGCCTTCTGGTGTCTAGGTCTTGGAACCTTTGGGGAACACCCCAATCGCTCAAGCACACTATACATGCTGTTCCCCTTGAACCTCACTCCATACTCAGACTCCACCCAGTCTGAGATCTCTCCCGCTGTCCTGAAGCGTCCGCTTCCTACCTCCTCCACCAACCTGCTTTCCTGCTCATCGCTCAGAAAGCGTGGCTGACCCACTCCTCCCATCCTGCGAGACACTACCTCGTCCAGGCCTCCTTCCCTGTACCACTCCACCCACCTCTGCGCGCTCCGGTAGTGAACGCCCATCGCTTCAGCAGCAACCCTGATCTGCCAACCACAGCGTATCAGCCACAGCAAGTGCACTCGGGTGCGAATACTAACATCTGTCTGGGACTGGTAGGCCTCTTTCAGAGTCTCCTGGGTGTCGTTCTCATACCAATCTATCCTGAGCGGTCGTCCGATCATCTGCTGCCCTCCAATGTCTGGGTTGGACCAAGCATAAACGAAATATCAGACTCCTACCAGTTCCTTCATGCCAATATCAGACTGAAATGGTATAAGTACCATTTGAAAAATACAATGGGCGAGAAACGTCAGCGCTGCCTAGCTTTCGGGCTGGACCACCTCGGTATCTCTAACGCTTGGACTGATTTCACTTATCCATTCGACATCAAAGCCACGCCCTCTAAGCGAACGCACCACATATCCGGGAAAGTTCTCATCTGCCAGGAAACGCAAGAGTGTCAACGTTTAACGGAAGGGTAGAATGTTTGTTCCTTGATCATGTCGGATACATAACCAAGACATGCCTGAATATCGTTTCGGGTTAGACGCGGGTAGTTTTCCAGAATCTCGTCATGCCCCCACCCGTCGACCAGCAGTTCGATCACCAAGTCCACGGTTATGCGTGTTCCTTTCACCGTGGGCTTGCCGAAGCAGATTTCAGGATCGAATACAATGTGTTCTTGCCAATCCATCTCTCAAGCGCCTCCCATTCCGACTGTCTTCTGGCTTCCCGTCTATCCACTTCTCATTCTAGCGCATATAATATGGCGCGAAGTGTACCAACCGAAAGGAGAATCACATGGAATTTGGATTCGGAGCGCCCAGTCGCGGGCCTCTGGCATCGCCTGAGAATCTTGTCGCGCTCGCGCAGAATGGCGAAGAGCTGGGATTCGAGATACTAAGCGTGAGCGATCACATTGTCGTACCCAACAGCATCGCGTCCGTCTATCCCTACAACGAGAGCGGCTCGTTCGTAAGCTCGGTGGCCGGGGAGTATATGGAGCAGTTGACGACGATCAGCTATATCGCGGGCATCACCTCGAAGATAAAGCTGCTTACGTCGGTGATGGTGCTGCCGCATCGCAGTCCTGTGCTAACAGCGAAGATATTGTCAACTATTGACGTGCTATCGAACGGGCGGCTGATCGTTGGCTGCGGGGTCGGGTGGATGAAGGAGGAGTTCGAGGCAATCGGCGCGCCGCCATACGAGGAGCGCGGCGCGGTCGGGAGCGAGTATATCCGTGTATTCAAAGAGCTTTGGACGAGTGAAGACCCGACTTTCGACGGCGACTACGCCAGCTTCTCGGACATCGCGTTCGCGCCCAAGCCGGTTCAGAAGCCTCACCCGCCCATTTGGATTGGAGGAGAGAGTCCGCCGGCGCTGAGGCGCGCAGGCCAGATCGGAGACGCCTGGTATCCGATATGCAGCAATCCGAAGTTCCCTGTGGGCACGTTCGAGCAGATGGCCGCCTACCAAGGTCGGGTTCGCTCTCACGCCGAGGACGCGGGGCGAGATCCGTCCTCGATGGACTTCGCGTACAGCGTGAACTGGTACGACGACACCGAAGCGCAGATCGTTGACGGCGAGCGCCGGCTGCTTACGGGGAATCCCGAAGTGATTGCCGATGACGTCAAGCGGCTGGAGGATATGGGCGTCAACCACCTGATGCTCAATTTCCAGGGCGAGACGCTGGAGGGGACGTTCGGGTTGTTGGAACGCTTTACCGAGAATGTCAGGCCTATGACGGCGTAAAGCCGCGCAGTCGGAGACACAACCAGAAGTCGGAAGGCATTGCATCCTATGTAGCGCAATGCCTCTCTACCGTTTGGACCGTTCAATCAGCTAGGAAGCTCTACGGTGAATACCTCCACTCCCTCTTGCTTGGCCCAATCGGAGTCCTGGAGACTAATCGCCGCTCCGAACACGGCTGTCTTGATGTCGTTGGCCGGAAAGACAAGGCTGAGCGTGCGGGCGGTTTCGCACACGCGCTGAATGTCTCTCGGCTCGATTGTGAAAGAGGCTTCCGCCGCGACGTAAACGACATCGCCGGTGGCGCGGTCCCTGGCCTGCGCTACAAGGTCCGTATTGAAGATTCGCTGGTTCTGATCTTCGGTGATGACTCCGGCGTCGGTGGCTGCGTCAACAGCGTCCTCGAAATCGTGGTTTATATCGAGCATAACCGGGCCCCTCATCACCCTGCCGCGGCGCAGTTTGAATCTGCCGCTCAACAACGAGATCGCACGTCCTTGCAAAGCCGATTCAAGCGCGAGCCCCCTGAGCACACCGATATTCTGGCCCTGCTGTTCCACTATCTTGACCAGTCTACCGAAGTCCTCTACCAGCCTAGAGATGTCCCGACTGTTTTGTTCGGCAATCCGACTGTTCCGCTCGGCAAGCTCGAACAGCCTGGCGATGTCCCGACTGTTCTGTTCGACAAGCTCTACCAGCCTGTCGAATCGCTGCGGCAGGTTGAGCAGTTCTTCGGTCAGCAGAATTCGCCGGAGTTCTTCCTTCGCCTCCGGGTCTTCTTGTATCCACCTGATTACGTCCTGAATGGTCATAGTCATTGCCAAGCCGTCTTTCTCGTTCTTGAGTCAGGAATCATCATAGCATATTAATGTCAGCGTTCGGCTGGCATTATCGGAGCGCGAGCCCATGTCCGATGTCACGGTCGGACGCCGTATTTGGGCTTTGGGCCGAGGTTGCGTTTCAGGGGTGACTGGGCGGCCTCGACGAGCATGGAGAGGAACGGGCGGGTGTCTCTGGGGTCTATCATCTTTTCGATGTCGAACGCCTCGGCCACAAGGAACGGTGAGCGGAACTTGTTCATATTCGCCTCAAGTTCCGCTCGCCTCGCGTCCGGGTCGGGAGAGGCTGCTATGTCCCGCCGGTAGGCGGCCTCGACACCGCCCTCGACCGGGATGGAACCCCAGTCGCCGGAAGGCCAGCCCATTCTGAGATGCACCGGAACGGAGCTGCCCGTAGCGGCGGCGGCAAGTCCGAACGCCTTGCGAACGTGAAGCTGTATGACGGGAACGCTCAATTAGGCGTTGACCATCAGAGTACGCATCCCATGACGAATCGTGCCCTGAAGTTCGGCCTTGCTGCCGACCATGAATCCCGGCACGTCGTTGAACAGAACTATCGGGATGTTGAACGTGTCGCAGACGTCCAGGAAGTGGGTCTGCTTGTTCGCGCCGTCCGCGTCTATGGCTTCGGCCAGATGACGCGGGTCGTTGGCGGCGACGCCGACTACGTAGCCGTTCATGCGGGCGAGGCCGGTTATGGCGGTTCGGCCCCAGTGGGGGCGTATCTCGAAGAAACTGCCTTCGTCAACGACGAGACCGATCAGCTTCCTCATGTCATAGGCGCGTCGCGTGTTGCGCGGGATGATGTTGATTAGCTCCTCGGAGCGACGGTTGGGGTCGTCGGTCGGGGTCGTTCGCGGGGCCATCTCCCAGACGTTGGGGGGCATATAGCTCAGATAGCGGCGCACCTGGGCGAAGAGGTCTTCCTCGCTCTCGGCCTCGTTGTGTACCGCGCCGCTCCGGTGTACGTGGACATGGGAACCGCCCAGGCTCTCCTTGTCTATCTCCTCGGATATTGCGCGGCGCACGACCGGGGGGCCGCCCGGGAATATCTGGCTCGACCCCCTAGTCATGATAGTCCAGTGCGCCATCATCGCGCGTCCCGCCGGGCGGCCCGCGACCGGTCCGACTATGGCAGCCACAACCGGGACTTTGCCCAGAAGCTCGACCTCGCTGCCGAAGTCGTCGGAGCTTGGGAGGTGTCCGCCCTGGTCGTACTGGACACCGCGCACGCTGGCGCCCGCGCCGTCGGCCATGTAGATGAGGGGGACGCCGAAGCGGAGGGCGAAGCTGTCGGCCCACTTGTTGTTTTTGGCGCGGCGCCTAGGCGGTCCGGCAGCGGCGCCGCCTCGTATGGTGAAGTCCTCGCCGCCGACCACGACAAGCTGGCCGTTCACCCTGCCGAGTCCGGTCACGTAGGGGGAGGGGGTGAAGCCGGTGAGCGCGCGGTCCTCGTCGTATTCGCCGTAGCCGGCGAGTTCGCCTATCTCGAAGAAGGTTCCGGGGTCGAGGAGGGTGTCCACCCTCTCGCGGACGGTGAGCTTGCGCTCGGAATGCTGGTGCGCTATGCGCTCCTCGCCGCCCATCCGCGCGGCGAGGCGTTTGCGACGCTCAAGTTCCTCGATTTCGGGCTTCCAGACCATGTGGTGTATCCTGCAGGCCGATGCTGTATCAGTTTGGTCGGTGGCAGTAATCACCCTCACCCCAGCCCTCTCCCTTGAGGGAGAGGGGGTCTGTTGATTGAAATTCTTAGCTGGCTGCACATTTACATACCCTTCTCAGCCCATCGAGGGGGAGGGGGTTTTCGCGCCACAGGCAGGGCGGACTAAGTTGGTACATGTTGTTGGTGTTCACAGGGTCTTTCCAAAGTCGATAGGTGTGTGGAAAATCGGCTGGGTTATATATTCTGATTTATGTGACCTCAGGTGGACCCCTGGTGGACTTCAGGTGACGTTTCAGGTGGGTATTGACCTGAAAATCGGCGGATTTAGCTATGAATTCGCATGGAATTGACCTGCAGAAAAAAATTGTAGGTCAGTTTTGTCGTCATTGATAAACTCCACATTATATAATTTAGGCACTTTTGTTCTGCAACAGACATATTGTAACATAGCGAGCGGAGAGTCGCGCAACACTTCGTACTGACTTGAAGCTGTATCAGTTTGGTCGGTGGCGGTAATCACCCTCACCCCACCCCTCTCCCTTAACCCGGATCCACCGAAGGGATGGATGAGTCGTCGTGCAAAAGGGGTGAGAAAGCGCTCCATTGAATCTGGGATAATGGGTTTGAAGACAAGAACCAACCCCAGAGCAGGAGCACTTAATAGATGTTACCACCTGAGCGTCCCGACCGCATCCGAATCGCCTTCGACGATCCCCGGCTGGTGGCCAATGCCGGGCTGCTCGTGCCGGCCACTCTCGCTCAGCGCCTGGGACTGAGTGAACTGGTGGACAGCAACGTTGACCTGGGCGATGCGCCGGGACGGGCGAACCCGGGAGACAAGACGCTGACCCTGGTTGCCTCGGCGCTGGCCGGTGGGGACTGCATCGATGACGCCGACGCGCTGCGTGCCGGTGGGACCGGGCGGGTGTTGGGCTGTACAGTGAAGGCGCCATCCACCCTGGGGACCTTCCTGCGCAGCTTCAGGTGGGGACATGTGCGGCAGTTGGACCGGGTGAGCCGGGAGTTGCTGGCGCGGGCCTGGGCCGCTGGCGCGGGTCCCGGCGATGAGCCGTTGACCATCGACCTGGACTCCACCATCTGCGAGACCTACGGACTGGGCAAGGAGGGCGCCCGCCGCCACAACTACACCGGCCAGAGAGGCTATCACCCGCTTGTGGCCGTCGCCGCAGGAACCGGCGACGTGCTGATGGCCCGGTTGCGACAGGGTCGAGCCAACACCGCCCGGGGCGCAGCCCACTTCCTGCGTGAGACGGTGAGCCGGGTGCGCTGCGCCGGGGCCACAGGACAACTCACCGTACGCGCCGACAGTGGCTTCTACACCCATGACATCGTCTCCGTATGCCGAAAGACAGGTGTCCGCTTCTCCATCACCGTCCGTCAGCACACCCGACTGCGCAATCTCATAGAGGCCATACCTGAGGAGGACTGGACTCCCATACCCTACTGGATGGACGGCGCAGCCGACGTGGCTGAGACCACCTACACCCCTTTTCGGAACGAGCCCGATGCCGCACCGGTGCGTCTCATCGTCCGCAGGGTGAAGCCCACGCCCGGTTCACAACTGGCCCTCTTCGTCGACTACAGCTATCACGCCTTCATCACCGACCGACAGGGCGACACCCTCCAACTGGAGGCCGACCATCGCCGCCACGCCGAGATCGAGAACGCCATCCGAGACCTCAAGTACGGTGTCGGGCTGAACCATCTGCCCTCGGGGCGCTTTGCAGCCAACGCCGCCTGGATGGCCATACAGGTAATGGCTCACAACCTGGCTCGCTGGATCGGACGCATCGGTCTGCGCGAGCCGGTGGCGACCACCAAGACCCTGCGCAGACGCTTGTTCTCCCTCGCCGGACGGCTCACCCACTCGGCCCGCCGCCTTACTTTGCATCTCCCGCAGCGCTGGCCCTGGGAAACACAGTTCGGTCGCGCACTGACCAGACTGCGAGCCATTCCTCTGCCGGCCTGACGGCAGTGTCTACTACTGACCACCGTACACACCACAGCCTGTCTTGTCCGTAAGATCGCTCCGGACCGGACCGCGGGTGTCCACTGTTGCCCGCAGATTCGTCAAACTCGCCCCAAATCGCCACTGTGGGCCTCCATTGGCGTCCAAAATCACGACCGCGGACCTTCAGAACGACCCAGGCGCTGACATCATAACCGCACCGCCACTTTGACACGTCCCTCACCCACGCCCCGGCGGCGATACTAACCCTCTTCGGTGGATTCGGGCTTAGTGTAGTTGACTATCCGATGCAAGCCATCTCCAGCAGGCTTATAGATTTTCATACCTTGTCCAGCGTAGAAATTATCAATGTCGGAGCCGAATGCGATTTCGCACATACCGGTCTGTGGATTTATTCTGGGGTAATAAGTTCCCACTATGCGGCAATGGGTTCCAGAGAATCTCATTTGGTGCAAGGTGAGTGTATCGGTTATGTTCCCCTCGTCATAGTTGAGAGGCGGTTCCTCACCTCGACCATCTCTCTCGGAAGCTCTCTTGGCAGCATTTATCCGATTCAACTGAACTTCGATATCATTGGGCAATTTGCTTGATCCGAGTACACGCAACAGAATGAATCTTGAATTGGGGTCATCTAGGTCAGGGGTAATTCCAGGCTTCATCCGAGTCGCAATAAGAAGGCAACCGAGAGGCACACCACTAACTTGACGCTTCATCGAGTCGTGAATGAGCACCTCGGCTGTTTCATAATCCATACTGATAAGGTCGCCTACTAGACGGTCCTCATGTACCATATCGCTCATGAAAGAAATGGCCTCTTGCTGGCTCGACTCAATGTTGTGGCTCTGGATGGCACTTGCAAGCGCGTTGCCCGCACCATTAGTTGTCAGTGTTGAATGTTCAGTAGTAACCAACACTTCACCTCCCATTAACTTTCAGTCCAGAATCGAATCTGTTGCATAGAAAAATACTATCAGTGTATTCGCAGAGGCGTCAATCGAGTCAACCTCGAAAGCTTCAGAGATCCGAACACATCCAAGAATCGGAGACAGCACCTAGATGATTCCGTGGAAATGCTGCATGGAGAGGTAATCAATGCGGCGCCATATCCAATAGTGATGTTCGAAGCCGCAGATGTAGCGAGCCTGAAGCGAGAGTTCGAAACATCCATAGACGACTACCTGGCCTGGTGCGAGGAAGACGGCGTTGAGCCGCGTCGCCTCGCCCATTCTCCGGCAAGCTGAACCTGCGTTTGGGATCAGACTTACACCGGCAGGTGGCGGTCGAGTCCGCGGCGAACGGCATGAGTATCAACGAATGGATAACCGGAACTCTCGCTAAAGAAATAGCCGAAAACTCCGCCTACGCCCAACTCTGACCTCCCTCACCGCCACGAACTGCCCTACTCCAACCCATCCTGCCCATCACCCAATCATACAAATCACAGTTCAGACAACCCCGCGCCCTTGTACATCCGTGCTAACTCGGCTATGATTTCTCTTGAACTCGCGCAAAAAGTAGAATACATTCAAAGCGAGATATGGACAGCCCCCCAGAAAGTCGCAGAGAGTCCGCGCTGACGGTGCGCAGGGAAGCGCGGCCCTTCTACACGATGCTGTTCGTATTGGACCTTCGGCCTGATAGCGCGACGATTCTACATCGCGCTCGTGGAGCGGCTGGATACTGAGTCCGTCTCCTTCTGGCAGGCATTGTCGTCGGCGATTGACCAGGGCAAACTCCTGGATATAGCCGCCGTCAGCCTGAGCGAACTGGAGCGCGACGGCGCCAAAGCGGTGATTAGCGCCATAGTATTGATGGAGGTATGGGACGCTATGATGGGTACGAGAGACGCGGTGAACGACTGGCTGGAGAAGCGCCGCGAGAAAGCCCGCGCCGAGGGCATCGCCGAGGGCATCGCCGAGGGCAGAGCGAAACTGGCAGCCGAAGTCGCTGCTTGGAACGAACGAAGACTAGCCGCCGAAGCGAGCGAAGAACCCTTCGACGAACCGCCCCCCGGTGAGGACGCCCGACAGAGCTAAGGATGACCGCGGCAGAGAAACTTGCCAGCCCTGAAGTTGTGGCTTCAGATCGCGCTGCATTCGGCGCTATTCCCCTCATTGAGCAAAACGGAGTTGACCGACCAAACTGGTACATCATCCTCCAGCAGGACAATCGCCTCTAAAGCGTCCCACTCCACGCCTTGTACATTCGTGCTAACTTGGCTACAATGCCCCCATGATTCGCCAGCGCCAAGTTCTCGACTGGACGACCGAAACAGGCACTTGGCCCTGAAAATCATAAATCAGGATATATAATAAGCCTGTCGGGGGAAAAATTTTCGGCGATTTAGCTACAAATTCTGGTGAATGCAGGTCAAATACAGGTCAAATGCAGGTACCAGACCCCGCCTGCGGGCTGCCTTATCCCGTCTGCTATATGACCTGAACGATATAAACGGAAATATATCTATTGACCCGGCCCGACGAACTTAGATGCGATTGTCATGGGAGGCGCCCAGTCCACACTTCAGACTTCCAACTCATAGACACTCAATCCCGATTCCTCGGCGTAGTGGATACGCTGCGAGGGCAGCCCCGAATTGCGGTTGACCTGGAATCCAACGGTTTCTTCAGGTATCCCGAACGTGTATGCCTGGTACAAATAGCCCTTCCCGGCCAGGTATTCCTGATTGACCCCCTCGCGCTGGACGACGTGACGCCCCTCGGCGATGTTCTCTCGGACGAGGGTATCCAGATAATCCTGCATTCCGGCGACCAGGACATTCGCAGTCTGGACCGAGACTGGGGTTTCCGGATGACCTCTCTCTTCGATACCAGCATAGCCGCGGCCTTTACCGGAATGGAACGGCTGGGACTCGCCTCGGTGCTCGAACCTTCTCTGGGCATCTCCATCGCCAAGGACAAGAAACTCCAACGATCCGACTGGACACTCCGCCCTCTCAAGCCGAAAGCGCTCAACTATGCCGCGGACGACGTGCGCCACCTTCTCGAACTGGCAGACACCCTTAAGAAAAGGCTCAACGAACTCGGTCGTCTGGATTGGGTCACCGAGGAATCGGCGCGCATAGCGGCAATCAGATACATACAGCCGGATCCCAGCGCTGCCGTATTCAGAGTAAAGGGGTCCAGACACCTGAACGGTCGAGCTCTGGCTGTCCTCAAGTCCCTGGTGGACTACCGGGAATTCCATACCCTGAAAGCGGGCAGGCCCCACTTCCGTGTAATTCCCGACATGGCCTTGGTATCCCTGGCCGCAAATCCCGACTCAAATCTGAATAAAGTGCGCGGACTTGGAAGATTCGCGCAAGGCAAACTCGCCTCCGAACTTCGCGACGCGATTCGCAGGGGACAGGACGCCGACCCGCTCAGACGACCCATTGCGAGGCGAAGGAGAGTCAATCTATCAAAGGCGCAGGTTGCGGCGGCGTCACAGCGCCTGGACGTACTCAAGAAATGGAGGACTGCCCAGGGCAACGCACTCTCGCTCGATCCCGCGCTTGTCTGGCCCATGGCAAGCCTAAAGTCAATCGCAACGTCCCCTCAGGACCTGGAGACCGAGATACGCGCCCCCACGATCCGTCGCTGGCAGCGAAAAGAATTCGAAACCTCGATCCGCCAGGCGCTGGCCCAATAGCCTGGAAGTTAGCTCGCAGCCAGGCTGATTGCCCACCCGCGCGCATCGCGCGGCAAACGTGAAATACATAAAAGATCAGCCGAACTTCTCAGGCGCATTATTGCGTGGCAGGAGTTCCGCGACCTCCATCACGCGCAACACTCCGGCGCGTGTCAAGAGCCCAACAGGCGCGCCGGATTCCATGACTACCAGCTGATGAATGTTTCGTTGCGCCAGGATTCGGAGACCCTCTTCCAACGGAGCGTCCGGCGGCAGGGTTAACACATTCTCGGCCCTGGTCATCACTTCCGAGACCCACTTCTCGACCCTCTGCTCCACAGGAATCTTTCGCACATCCGTTGCGGTGATTAGTCCGTGAAAAGTGTCTCCGAGCAATACTACGTATGCCCTCTGAAAGTCCTTCGATATGTGGTCATCCAACAGTCGTTGAATCGACATCCCGGGTGGCACGATTGGAAAGGTCTCTTCCATCGCTTCCCCAACTGTCCTTCCTGACATAACCTGCCGATCCACATTGTCGCGTCGTACAGAAGATGCCGTCGACTGTATAAACCAGCCTATAAACACCAGCCATATGCCTGTCACCAGACTGTTGGTGAACACGGACACGATTCCCAGGCCAATCAACCCGAATCCAAGAACCGAGCCTGTGAAACTCGCCACCCGCGTCGCCCGATCATGGCTGTTGGTCGCCCGCCAAACCAGCGCACGCAGCACCCGTCCTCCGTCCAGGGGGAATGCCGGAAACAGGTTGAACACTCCAATCGCGAGGTTCACTATCATCAGGTACTGCGTGAGCGCGGCCAACTGACCGCCACTCGAGCGCAGATTGAGAAACATAAGCCAGAAGAGCGTGCCTAGCGCCAAGCTGGTCAGCGGGCCTACGATGGATACCCAGAATTCCTCGCCCGCCGATTTTGATTCATCCTCAATCTCCGAGACTCCACCGAGAAAGAACAAGGTAATGCTGCGTACCCTGCGGCCTCGCCGCATCGCTTCGAGGGAATGGCTCAATTCATGAATAAGGACGCACACGAATAATAGCGCGCTGCCGACTATTCCAACCGTCCAGTACTGCCTACTGCTCCATCCCAGATATTGCGACGGGAGCCATGACGATGCCAACGACCACGAAACAAGCGCGAAAATGAATATCCACGAGAAGTGGAACCTCACAGTCACTCCAAACAACCGACCCAACGCGAACGTGCCTGACAACGCTACACTTTCCTCATAGTCCTGTTTACCACTCCATCCGCCAACAATCATATCACGACCCACGCCGCCGTCATACTTCCCACGTCTGATTTCAGCAATGCCAAGGCTCGCTTGACCTTACGGGCCGAAGTCTCGCCACGACTCGCTATCCGCTTGAGATGTGTCCGCTCCGACTCGTTCAACTCTACTTGCTTTGTACTTGAGGGCAGGCGTGTCTCCGTATGTCCTCCTCCTGGGATCATACACAAGACTAACCTATCTATTATACTTGCCAAATACACTTGGAAGCGGTATTAGGTTGACGAGCTATTTAACGGCACATAGAATCATATCGCTCACAGGGCATCTTGATAACTTTAGGAGGTGAGAGACTGTGGTAGTTGTAGGATCGGGTGATTTTCAATATGAGAGAGTAGAAGAATGGCCGAATATGCCCAAATACTGGGAGTTCGGCGCGGCTTCTGATGGGGCGGTGAACTCTAAAGACGAGGTCTATATATTCAGCCGGGGCTTGCATCCGCTGACTATCTGGGATACGGACGGCAACTTCATTAGCTCGTGGGGCGAGGGGACATTCTCCGCGAATCCGCACGGGATATATATCGCGCCGAACGATAATGTCTGGCTTGTGGATCGGGACTACCATATCGCCACCGAATATACACCTGGAGGCGAGGTTATACGGACGCTGGGCGAGAAGCTGGCGCCATCGCCATCTTTTCAGGGACTGCCATTCAATATGCCGTCCGGCCTGGCAATCGCCCCGGACGGGTGCCTGTTCGTATCGGACGGATACGGGGGACATCGGGTTCACAAGTTCTCGGCGGACGGCGAACTCATCAAGTCGTGGGGCAAAGAGGGAACGGGGCCGGGCGAGTTCGCCTTGCTTCACAACGTCTGGGTGGACAAGAACAGCCGCGTTTACATCGCGGACCGCGAGAACGACCGAATGCAGATCTTCGACGATGAGGGCAACTTCATCGAGGAGTGGACCGACATGACCGCGCCGGGCGATCTGTGGATACATGGCGACATCATCTATGTCATAGAGCAGGGCGGCGGCAACGGCGTGAGCATTTGGACGATGGATGGCGAGCTGCTGACTCGTTGGCGTGGCAACGAGGGCGCGGGGCTGGGCACGCTTATCGGCGGACACGGCATCTGCGTTGACTCACAGGGAAGCATATACGTAACCGAGATAGGCCGGGGCGAGAGGGTGTCCAAGTTCGTCCGCGTGTAGAGTTTGACAGGACAACGATTTGAGGGCGGGTTAACTGGACCCGCCCTTTTGCTTCTGCGCAGGTTGCGAACCGGCTCTCGCTACGGCGAGGCAGAACACGCTTAGAGCGCCCGCATTTTTGAGGGCCTGGGCGGCGGACGCGGCGGTGGAGCCGGTTGTTACGAGGTCGTCAACCAAGAGTATGACCAGCCCGCTCAGATCATGCTGGGACGTGAAGTTTCCCTGAACGTTGTTCCAACGTTCTTCCCTGGACCGGGTGGTTAGCTGGGACGGCGCGTTGCGGACGCGAATCAGGCCGTCTTCCAGCACGGGTATGTTGAGACGCTTGCCCAAATGGGAGGCTATCAGCGAGGCCTGGCTGTACCCCCGCTTTCTTACCCTGGAGCGATGGCTTACGACAGGGACGATACAGTCGAAATGGGCGGAAGACTCTTCCACATATCGGGTGAGAAGTTCAGCGAGTTCGGGGGCAAGCGCGCGAATGCCACGATATTTCAGCAGCCTTATCGCCTTGTGTATAGGACTGGGGGGCAGGTAGAGATAGGGAGCTCTTATCTGGTCTATCGCGGGCTCTTTGTCTAAGCACCAGCCGCAGATACCGTCGGTTCCGGGACTGGCGCATATCTCACAGTATGGCTCTTCAAGCGTCGGCAATCGCTCGACGCATTCCGCGCACATGAATCCTCCGGGTATTCCACAGCCCAGGCATCTGCGCGGGAACAGGATGTCCAGGGCCGGAGTCCAAAGACCAACGGCCCTTTCGACAATGCTGTTCATCGGGGGGTGGGCTAGCCAACCAGCCATCTGTCGAGGTCGTCGCGGTTCTTGTCCAGCCAGGCTATGTTGTTGGACATTCTCTCCAGAACCTGTCGGATTGTGCGTACTGCGGACGGGACGGGGTGAGTGTCGAAGAACTCCCTGACCTCTTCGCGCTTCTCCGTCGTGTTGAATACCGAGGCTATGCTGACCAATCGCATAATTGCGAATCCGCCCTCTCCGTAGCGCCGGTCAAGCTCGTCCCAGTTGTCCTTGAGGAAATGCCACGCGAGTTCGCGGCCTTTCGGATTGGATGCGGTGGCAACCATGACGCTTATGGTGTCCTGGCTGCGAACATGATCCTCATTCAGAGACCTGTCAAGCGTCTCCTGTACCAGGTGGGGGTCGGGGAAGCCTGAAAGCGCCCTGAGAAAGCGCAACTTTTCTTCATGCAGAGTCGCGCTCTTTTCGAGGTCCCACATCGTGTCATAGAGTGCGGAGTCGCCACGCTGGGCGGCCATTGAGAATGTGGCGACGCGGAGGTCGGCGGGCAGATTGGACGGGTCTTCGACGTAGGCGTCGAACCTGCGACGGGCCTCGGAGAGTGTTTCCTCGTCGTCAAAACGCCCAAGCTGGGCCAGAGCCGTGGAACGCAGAAGCGCGGCGCGGTGTCCTTCTTCCGCCTGTGGCTCCCAGCCCACCCGGTCCCCTATGGGCTTGAACACGCGCCGTCCGAATGCCTGGTACGCGGTGTGGAAGTCCTCGGTGGACAGTAGATTGTCGAGAGCGTTCAGAGCGGCGGCGAGGTCGCCCGCTACCGAGGCGTCGTTCTCATTGGAATATGCCTCGACGAGATTCAGGTACGCGGAGGCGGGTATGCGGCCAGCCTTAGCTAAAGCGTATGCGTCGGACTGGAGACCGAGCCTGTCCTGAGCGGGAAGTGTGAGATTGGAAATCGGCGTCTTCAGCCGATCTATTTCCTCGTCGGTGTACATAACCCTGAAAAAGCCGGACTGGCCGGGATTGATCTTGATCCACTCGTCGTTGGAGCCGAAAGAAGCGGGACTTAGGGTCAGTCCGGACTCGGGGGTTTCCATCAGGCCGCGCGCAGGTTCTGCGTTGGACGCGGTTCTGGCGGTTACCGGAACTTTCCAAATCGTGTCGTCCGGCTCCTCGTCCTCGCCGAGGATTTCGTCGTATAAGAAGCGGGATTGAGAAAGTCCAACTTCAATGGACTCGCCCGCGCGGTTGACGGACGCCTCGATGACGGGGTATCCGGTCTGGGAAGTCCAACTGTCCATGATCTCGGCTACTGGCTGCCCGGAGGCCTCACCGAGAGCGTTCCAAAGATCGCGTGTGCGAGCGTTGGCATACTGGTGCCGCTGAATGTATATCCGGAGTCCTTCGCGGAATGCGTCCTCGCCCAGGAAATGCTCCAGCATACGTAGGACGGAGCCCCCCTTGGAGTAGCTGATAGCGTCGAATAACTCTCCGATCTCGGCTGGGTTATTGACGGGCTGCTCTATAGGGTGGGAGTTGCGAAGTCCGTCCAGATTAAGGGCAGAACTGGTGTCGTGTGTAAGGAATTGAGTCCACATTTCCCATTCGGGGTGGAGGTAGTCAACCGCTTTGTCTCCCATCCAGGACGCGAAACTTTCGTTGAGCCAGAGATCGTCCCACCACTCCATGGTAACCAGATCGCCGAACCACTGGTGCGCCATTTCGTGCGAGATTATGGCCGCGACTATCTCGCGGGTTCCCGCTGAACTGTCCACCGGGTCAACGAGCAGGGCTACCTCGCGGTAGGTTATCGCGCCCCAGTTCTCCATCGCGCCGGCGGCGAAGTCCGGTATCGCTATGTGGTCGAGCTTGGAGAGCGGGTAGGGCACGCCAAAGTAGTCGTGGAAGTAGTCGAGCAGCGCCATGGATGTCTCGAGCGCGAACTGTCCTTTGTCCTCGTTGCCGCGGGTCGCCCACACCCGCATGAGTGTGCCGTCCTGAGTCCTGTCCTGCGCACACGCCAGATCGCCGACTATGAAGGCGAGTAGATACGTTGACATCACCGGGGTTTCGGCGAACCGGACGACTTTCCTGCCGTCATCTGCGCTGGCTGTGGACACGGGTTCGGTGTTGGAAATAACTTCCAATTCCTGCGGCGCGACGAGCGTTACATCGAAAGCCGCTTTTACCGCCGGTTCGTCCCAGCATGGGAAAGCGCGTCGGGCGTCGGTGGCCTCGAACTGCGTCGTTGCCATCCAGCGTTGGTTACCATCCACATCAGTATAGGAGGAGCGGTAAAAGCCGCGCAGCTTGTCGTTCAGTTCGCCCGTGAATTCGATAGCTAGTTCAGCGGCTCCCGCTGGGATTGCTTCAGAGAAGTCGAAGGACACCGTCTCCTTCTCTTCGTCGAATGCGATAGATTTGGGCTGCCGAACTGAGCCATCCGGCAGGGTAAGCGCGGCGGACTGAACCTCGATCTCGGAGCTGTTCATCTTCACGGCCAACGTGGGTTCGTCAATCTCTATTGCGATTGTCTCGCTTCCCGCGAAGGTGAAGTTGTCCAGATCGGGCTCGAGGGTCAGGGTGTACAGCGTGGGTCTGACGTTTGTGGAGAGTTTCCACTCGTTGGAGGATGTCATTCTTGTTTCCTGTTCCGATTTAGGAGGCAGTCCAGTTTGGCGCGCGCTTTTCGGAGAAGGCTCGTGGGCCTTCAATACGGTCTGCGGAAGAAATCTGCTTCTGCTGCTCGCTGTAGTTCCTGCTGAAGGCTATATCGTAGGGCATATCCGCGCCCTGGTAGGCCATCTGCTTGCTGGCGCGGACGGAAAGCGGGGCGCATTCCAGGATTTCATTCGCCCAGCGTTCGGCGGTGTCCATAAGGTCTGACAGAGGTACGACTTCATTCACGAGACCTATTCGTAAGGCTTCCTGAGCGGATATGCGCCTCGCGGTGAGCATCATGCCCATCGCGATTTTGGTAGGCACGTGGCGCGGCAGGCGGAAGACACCCCCGGCTCCGGCGTAGAGTCCGACGCGGGGCTCAGGCAGGCCGAGCTGGGCGTGGTCGGCGGCGATTATTATGTCGCAGGCCATCGCTACTTCAAGGCCGCCGCCGAGCGCGTATCCGTTGACTGCCGCAATTATGGGCTTCCAGCACTCGAAGTCTGAAGTTATGCCGCCAAAGGGAGCGCGATTGGCGCGGGCTCCCGGCTCGTCGCGGCGCTGGTCGCGCTCCGCCGTGTACCTGAGATCGTTGCCCGCGCTGAAGGCTCTCTCGCCCGCGCCGGTGATTATGGCGACCCATGCGTCGGGGTCGTCGTTGAATCGCGTGAAGGCGTCGTAGAGCTCGGCGTTAGCGGGAGGGTGCAGGGCGTTTAGCCGCTCGGGGCGGTTGATAGTCACATAAGTGATGCGTTCCTTCTGTTCGTAGGTCAGAAATTCGTATGACATGGCGTGTTTCCTCTGTATCTCAGTAGTGTTTTGGACTTTCGAGAGTATAACAGAGAGTCTTGTTACCAAGCCTGATTCCACTTTTCGCGGTAGGCAACCTCTTCTATGGGCGCGCGGCGGGTGGGTCCGTACCTCGCGTTGTCGGCAGGAAATCCGACTGGCAGGAGGGCGGCGGTTTCCACGTTGTCCGGTATGCCGAGAAGTTCCTTTATCTCGTCTTCGTAGCGCTTGTGCAGACTGGTGAGGCAGCTTCCGAGTCCAAGGCCCCGCGCGGCGAGCAGCAGGTTCTGAATGGCCGGAAATATGGAACTGCCGCGTCCCATCATGGAGGGTCCGCCGTCGTGTTCGATGCATGCCATTATGAGGATGGGAGACTCTGCCATGTGCCTCGCGAGATAGTCGGCGGAGCGGCGAACGTGGGACTGGATAGAGGGCGGATTGGGGTTGTCACTGCCGTAGGCGGCCTCCCAGCCCCTTTCGTAGTAGTCGCCGATGACGTTCTTGGTGTCCTGGTCGCGTATGACGAGGAATTTCCAGCCCTGCCGGTTTCCTCCGCTGGGAGCCTTAGTCGCGGCTTCAATCAGCTTATGTATGAGTTCGTCTGAAACAGGGTCGGGCTTGAAATAGCGAATGGCTCGCTGAGTGTAGAGAGCGTCGAACAGTCCGATGTCTTCTGGCATGGGTGTCTCCTCTGTAGTGTTTGTGTAAGTTTACGCAGAGCGGGCGCAACGGGCAATGGCGGGATGCCGTCGCTTACGGCGAAGTAGCGAGTTGAGGAAATGCCGGGACACACAGTTCTGCGTCAGGGTAAAGTATAGAGGAGGCAAGTCTATGCGGGATGAGATCGTCTCAAGAGTCACCCCCGAGCCACTTCTGCCTGGGATAGCCGGCTGCGGGGGTGTGTGCTTCGAAAGACGCAACTAAGAGACTATCTCAAAACTCTTCGCTCAAGCGGATGGCAGGAGGACACAATCTCCCTCTCCCTCGAGGGAGAGGGCTGGGGTGAGGGTGAAATTCCTTAAGGTCGGGTTTTGAGATAGTTACTAAGTTGTACGAGTGTGTATGGTCTTCCGCCTACTTGAAGAGCGCTATCCGATTGCCCGCGATGTCGTTGAAAATCGCGAGCGAACCGAAACCGCCGGGTATGTCCATCGGCTGCATCAGCGCTGTGCCTCCCAGGCTCACGGCCTTGTCGAGATACGCTTGAAGATCGTCGACGGACACGGTGATTGAAGGGGCGTTGGGCGGCATCCCTTCCACATGTTCAAACATGCCGCCGCCTATGCCGTCAGATTCCTGCTGAACCATGCGGTAGTTGGCTTCCTCGATGTAGTTGATCTGCCATCCGAACATCTGCGAGTAAAAGCTCTCGAGTGTCTGAATGTCGCTGCCGCCGACCTCGAAGTGCACGACCGGCGGGCCGCCGCCTTTCGGGGGCATTTCCCCGTTCGATTCGGTGGGCATTGAGTACAGACCCATAAGGTTGTTTGCCGGGTCTGTGAACATTGCGATGGATCCCACGCCGGGCGCGATCTCCATGGGTGGAACCGCCGCGCCGCCGCCGGCGCTGGACATCTTGTCCAGAGTGGCCTGAAGGTCGTCAACCTGGATATAGACCGTAACGTAATTGGACGGCATACCTTCCTCGGTCTGGAATACGCCTCCTCCGATGCCGCCTTCATTCCACTGAACCACGCCGTAGAAGCCCATCTCTTCGCCTTGAGCCTCGATGTTCCAGCCGAAGAGGTCTCGGTAGAATTGCTGTAAAGCGGGACCGTCGGGGCCCGCGATTTCAAAGTGTACTACTGGGTTTGCCATTGCTTCTCCTTTTAGAGTTTGTATAGAACAAATATAGAACGAACTATAGTTCTTGTCAAGGGCATTTCGGACTAGACTCGCGTTTTATAGCGATGCGGATGCGGTAGTTGGCTGTTATAATCGCACCCTTACTCGCAGCAGAGACAGGTGTGGCATACATGGCATTGACCAAACTACGAGATGTTCGAAGACTGGTTGATGTGCCACACCTGGCGGCGCTCAAGCACAAGGACTACCGCCTCACTTGGACTGCGAACATGTTCTCCGGCGCGGCGATGTGGACGTTTATCGTTGCGGTTTCGTGGCTGATCCTTCAGAAGTCGGACAGGTCCGGCGACGTAGGCATAGTTACGTTCGCGTCCATGCTGCCATTCCTACTGGTCTCGCCTGTGGCAGGACTTGTAGCGGACCGTCTGGACCGCCAGAGGGTGGCGCGGTTCACATTCATAGCGAATGGGATGGTCACCGCGGTTGTGGCCGCGCTGGCCATCGCGGATGTCATCGTGCTGTGGCATCTCGTCGTTCTTACATTCGTGTCGGGTTCGATGAGGTCAATGCAGGAGCCGGCGATGGCATCGCTAATCCCGAACCAAGTGCCGCGGGAAGACCTTCTGAATGCTATTACGCTGAACGCCGCCACCCGGCACGGAGCCCGCTTCTTCGGATTGCTGGTGGCTTCTCCGCTGCTGGCGATTCCAGTCATTGGCGTGTCGGGAGTCCTTGTACTGAGCGTGGTTTGTCAGATCGTGGGAACCATATTCATCAGCATGACCCGGACGCGATCCACAGGCGACGCATTGGCTCAGACCGGGATTATTCGCAGTATGGTTGACGGGCTTGCTTATATCTACGCCAACCGGATGATATCGATTTTCATTCTGCTGGTGGCGTTCCACTGCGCGCTGGTGATGTCCAACGACTCGATTCTTCCGGTGTTTTCTCGCAGCGAACTGGGGGCGGTTGACGGTTCTATCCTGGGATACATGGTGATGGGATTCGGGGCGGGTTCGCTGATAGGCACATTTATTATGGCGGGGGTCAGGAATGATCGGCGGAAAGGGCAATGGCTGATGTGGACGGGTATCGTCAGCGGCCTGACGCCCATTCTACTGGCGTTCAGTCCGAACGCCATGATCGCTATTTCAGTGTGCGTGGTCATGGGAGCGTCGCACTCAACTTTCATGGCGCTGACGACCACCTACGTTCAGACGATTGCGCCGGACCGACTGAGAGGCAGAATATCCAGCCTGTACATTCTGCACGCGGGAGGGATAATGGCTTTCGCCAATCTGGGATACGGATTTACCGCGGACGCGTTCTCGGCCCCGCCCATACTGTATATCTCGGCTATACTGTTCCTGGCGTTCCTGTCAGCTTTCGGTATCACGCTCCCTGACCTGCGCCGCGTCTACAGAACGGGCCGCGCCGTAGCGTGATCGCGCATCCGGCATCAATTCGAGGTAAGCAACTTGACAATTCGTAAAGCAGTCATTCCAGTGGCGGGATTCGGGACGAGATTCCTCCCGGTCACGCGCGCGGTGCCGAAGAACCTCCTACCGGTATTCGACCGCCCTTCCATTCATCTGTGCGTTGAGGAAGCGGTAGCGTCGGGCATCGAAGAAATTGTATTCATCGTGTCCGAGGGACAGGAGGAGCCGATAGCCCGCTATTTCAGACCGCAGCCCGCATTGGAAAATGCGCTGGCGTCCAGGGACAACACAGTTGCCCTGCAACAGATGCGCGATATAGCGCGAATGGCCAATGTCACATGCGTTACCCAGACCGAACAGAAGGGACTCGGCCACGCGGTCCTGATGGCGCGTGAGGAGATCGGAGACGAGGCTTTCGCGGTCTTTCTGCCGGACGACGTAATATGGGCGGATAGCCCGACAATCGGGGATATGATAGAGGTTCACAGGGAAACGGGCGGAAACGTCGTGGCCCTGGAAGAAGTCTCTAACGAGGATGTGCCGAGCAAGGGAATCGTGGCGATAGAGAGGGTGTCGGAGACCACGTCTCGGATTCTGGATATGGTGGAAAAGCCGGTTCTGGAGGACGCGCCGTCGAATTTGGCAATCGTGGGCAGGTACGTCCTGAGCGCGGAGATATTCGATACGCTGGACAACACTCCGGCGGGCGCGCTCGGGGAGATACAGCTTACGGACGCGATAGCGATGCATATAGAGTCGCCCGGTGTGTACGGCTACCACTTCGGCGGTGAGCACCAGGATGTTGGGACGCCTCTTGGCGCGCTGAAGGCGTCGGTTACGGAGGCGTTAAAGAGAGACGATCTGGCCGGCGACCTACGCGACTGGTTGTCGGATATTAGTCGGTCGTGACGAGGACCTGGAATACACAACCACGATGAAAATGTAGGCGCTCCTGTCAAGGAAAGGGGAACATAATGGATAAGGCACTTGATGGCGTTCGGATAATTGATCTCACCCAGTTCGAGGCGGGGACTTCCTGCACCCAGATGCTGGCGTGGCTGGGGGCGGACGTAATCAAAGTGGAGGAGCCGACGCGCGGCGACCCGGGTCGGTCGGCTATGGCCAGCGCTTCCGGTAATGGGGCGGACTCTTCCTACTTTCTGAACCTCAATTCCAATAAGAGAAGCGTCACTCTGAACCTGAAGAGCGAGGAGGGTCGCGGTATCTTCTTCGACCTCGTGAAGCAGGCCGACATCGTGGCGGAGAATATGGCTCCCGGCGCTATCGAAAGGCTGGGTGTGGGATGGGACGCCCTCAAGGAAGCGAATCCGAGAGTGATACTCGCGCGTATCAAGGGGTTTGGTACATATGGGCCGTACAGCGAGTACAAGAGCTTCGACCCGGTGGCGCAGGCGGCGGGCGGCGCGGTGTGCGCCACCGGATCCGCCGACTCGCCCCCGGTGCGCCCCGGAATCACGATAGGCGACACAGGAACGGGGATGCACACGGTAATCGGCATACTCGCGGCGCTGTGGCAGAGACAGGCGACCGGCAAGGGGCAGGTAGTCGAGGTGTCCATGCAGGACGCGGTTGTGAACATCGCGCGGATATGGATGAATTCGTACGCCGACACAGGGCAGTCGCCGCCGAGACGCGGGGCGGAACGCTGGCCGGGGCGGCCGGGCTCCGGGCTGTTCAAGTGCGCTCCCGGCGGGCCGGACGACTACATCTACATGACCGCTCTCGCTCGCAGAAGCCGAATGTGGAACGCTCTGCTGACCGCCATCGGCAGGGAGGACTTGATAGAGGACCCCGTGTATTCGGATCCCAACAATCACCCGGAGGTTTCGGACGAAATCAACGATATGATCGAAGCGTGGACGATGAAGCATACCAAGCATGAGGCGATGCGGATTCTGGGAGAGGCTGGGGTTCCATGCAGCGCGTGCCTGAACGCGGACGACATCTACAACGACCCGCACCTGAAAGAACGCGGCATGATAGTCAGCTACGAACACCCGGAGCGCGGGCGTTTCACGATGCCCGGCTGTCCGGTGCAGTTGGAGGACTCGCCGGTTCAGGTGACGTCTCCGCCGCTGCTGGGGCAGCACACGGATGAAGTGCTGGGCGAGATGCTGGGCTACACGGAGGAGGAGACTTCAAGGCTTCGGGCGGCGAGTATCGTCTAGGGCTTGCCGTCAGCGTCCGGGAACGCGGACGATGTATGTGTCCATTACCTTAGATACGCAGCCAGACGAATCGGCCAACTCGCCAAGTCCAACCTTGCGCTTTCCATGTGTTTCCTACCCGCTTGGCGCGCTATTTGATTCGGATGGGTGTTTTAGAAGATGTCGCCTAGGTTCAAGTCGAAGCCGGGAAGCGTGGGTGAGGTCAGGGTCTGCCCCTCGCCGTAGATGCCGGCAAGCTCGTATCCGTTTTCGCCCAGAAGCAGGACGGTGATGTTTCTGGCGGCAGGGTCAACCATCCAATACTCTCTGACGCCATGCCGTTCGTACAATGTACGCTTGAAAGTCCTGTCCCTGCCAACGGTCGAAGGCGAAAGGATTTCTATTACCAAGTCGGGCGCGCCTCGGATATTGTTCTCGGTGATGATATGCGCTCGTTCCGTGGAGACAAAGACTATGTCCGGCTGCACAGTATCCGTGTCTGAGAATACGACATCGAAAGGAGCTATGAGTATCTCGCCCAAGTTCCCTGTAGTGACAAACGCCGTGAATAGCCCCGCCAATTTCAGAACAAGCCTTTGGTGGACTCTACTCGGCGATGTCATAATTATTAGTTCTCCGTCCAGAAGTTCGTAGCGGATGTCGTCCGGCGTGTTGCGATAGTCTTCGTATGTGAACTTTCTGCGGGTCTTCGTGGTGACCATGGCGTCCTCCTTTCTTAGAAGATGTCGTCCAGGTTCAGGCCGAAGCCGGGAAGCGTGGGTGAGGTCAGGGTCTGCCCCTCGCCGTAGATGCCGGCAAGCTCGTATCCGTTTTCGCCCAGAAGCAGGACGGTGATGTTTCTGGCGGCAGGGTCAACCATCCAATACTCTCTGACGCCATGCCGTTCGTACAATGTACGCTTGAAAGTCCTGTCCCTGCCAGCGGTCGAAGGTGAAAGTATTTCTATTACCAAGTCGGGCGCGCCTCGGATATTGTTCTCGGTAATTATATGGGCGCGTTCGTTGGAAACGAATATCAGATCGGGCTGAACCGTGTCCGTGTCTGAGAATACGACATCGGTAGGCGCATGGAATACCTTGCCGAGTTTCTGAAGGGTCACAAGTGTATCAATCAGTCTCAGCAGTATAGTGCTAAGACCCTGGTGGACCATATTCGGCGCCGGAACCATTATCAACTCCCCGTCCAGAAGCTCGTAGCGTATGCCGTCCGGCGTGTTGCGGTAGTCTTCGTATGTGAACTTTCTGCGGGTCTTCGTGATGACCATGGCGTCCTCCTTTCTTAGAAGATGTCGTCCAGGTTCAGGCCGAAGCCGGGAAGCGTGGGTGAGGTCAGGGTCTGCCCCTCGCCGTAGATGCCGGCAAGCTCGTATCCGTTTTCGCCCAGAAGCAGGACGGTGATGTTTCTGGTGGCAGGGTCAACCATCCAATACTCCGTGACGCCGTATCGCTCGTACAATGTTCGTTTGAAGGTTCTGTCCCTATTTGCCGTGGAGGGCGAAAGGATTTCTACTATGAGGTCGGGTGCGCCGCGGATGTTTTGCTCGGTAATGATATGCGCTCGTTCCGTGGAGACAAAGACTATGTCCGGCTGTACAGTATCCGTGTCTGAGAATACGACGTCGGTAGGGGGATGAAAGACCGGTCCCAAGCCCCGCTCTTCTAGGGGCTCCAACTTCCAGAACAACTTCTTACTAGTCGTCTGGTGGAACATATTTGGTGCTGGAACCATTATCAACTCCCCGTCCAGAAGCTCGTAGCGGATGTCGTCCGGCGTGTTGCGGTAGTCTTCGTATGTGAATTTGTTCTTTATCTTCACGGCAACCATGTTCGCCTCCCCTCACCAGTGGCTTGTTCCATTCTATCTTAGCCCGAAAGGCTTTCGTCGAGCACTTCGAGTAGGTCTTTGGCCTGCTTCTGGCCGTCCTGTCCGAGCGATCCGATGCCTTCCTCGAACATCTGGAGACAGAAGGGACATGAGACGCCGACCGTCGTGGCCTCGGTCTCCAGGAACTGCTCCGTGCGGGCGTGGTTGATTCGCGGGCCCTTCGACTCTTCGATCCACATATGGCCGCCTCCCGCGCCGCAGCAGAATCCGCGCTCACGGCTGCGAGTCATCTCGACCAGCTTGACGCCGGGTATCGCGTTGGCGATCTGCCTCGGGGCATCGTATATGCCGTTGTGTCTGCCGAGGTAGCACGAGTCGTGATAGGCGACAGTCGTGTTTATCTCGGCGACCGGCCTTATCTTGCCCTCGCTGATGAGGTCGTTGACGAACTCGGTGTAGTGCATGACCTCATAGTCGCCGCCGAGGTGTGGATACTCGTTCTTCATGGTGTTGAAGCAGTGAGGGCAGATCGTTACGACCTTCTTGACGTTGTAGGTGTTCATGGTCTCGATGTTCTGCTGCGCCATTACTTGGTAGAGGTACTCGTTGCCCATGCGTCGCGCGGGGTCTCCGGTGCATGACTCCTCGCTGCCCAGAATGGCGAAATCCACCCCCGCGCGCTTCAGGACGGAGGCCATCGCGCGCGCGACGCTCTGGCTGCGCTGTTCGAGCGCTGCGGTGCAGCCGACCCAGAAGAGAATCTCAGCGTCAGGTTTCTCAGCGAGTGTCGGCACGTTCAGGCCGTCTGCCCAGTCGGTGCGCGAGTAGGTGGTGCCGCGCCAGGGGTGGCCGCGCTGCTCCATGCTGAGGAGGGCATTCATCGCGGTGTCCGGCATGGACGCCTGTTCCATCACGAGGAAGCGGCGCATATCCACGATGGAATCAATATGCTCGACGCCGACCGGACATTCCTGAATGCACGCCCCGCAGGTGACGCAGTCCCAGAGCGCTTCCTCCGCTATCCAGTTGCCGATAAGCGGCTTGGATTCCTGCTCGTCTTTGCCGGATGATACGCCGTCGCCAAATTCGAGGACATGCTCTTTCATGTTTTCGACGATGTGCATGGGCGAGAGTATCTTGCCCGTGATGTTGGCGGGACAGTTATCAGTGCAGCGCCCGCAGACGGCGCACGAGTAGCCGTCGAGAAGTTCCTTCCAGGTGAAGTCCTGGATCTTGCTCGCGCCCAGCGCCTCCTCGTTGTCGAGGGCGGCCTCGAGGTCGGGGGTGGGCAGTGTGCCGCGCTCATCGAGATTGCGGGTGAAGAAGCTGACAGGGGCGGCGACTATGTGCATATGCTTGGAGAGCGGTATGTAGAGCGAGAATCCGAGTATGATGGCGAGGTGCAGCCACCAGAACACGCCTTGCAATCCGTTGGCCAGGCCCCCGTCAATTCCGGCGTTGGCGAATGCTTCGCCAAGCGGACGCCCGATCAGCGCGTCGGCGTGGGGGCCGTGGCCGCCGGAGGCCACGTAGAACGCCTCGGTGAGCAGCGTGAACAGCATCAGGCAGGCTATGAGCAGCAGTATTATCGCGGACTCGCCCTTCTGGGTCAGGTCGAAGCTCAGGCGGCGCGGCTTTATTCCCCAGCGTCTGACTGCCGCCCACACCAGGACGACAAAGAACACGACGGCCAGTATGTCGAGGTATGCGGTGAATATCCTGACGCCGGCGTCGGTGAGAATGGTTTCGGAGAATTGGGGCCATATCGAATCGGCGAAGATGTAGAGAAGGTAGCTGGCGGTGAAGGAGAGGAATCCCCAGAAGATGAAGAAGTGGGCGAGTCCGGCGCGGTCCCTGAGCGAGACGCTCTGTAGTACCTTTCTTTGACCGAAAACGTAGGGGATCGCGCCAAAGAAGCGGCGGACGGGCTGGTCGAATCGTTCGGGGTTCCTGCCGAGCAGGACGAGCCTGAACACGCGGAGGTAGAGGATGTACGCGGCGGCGGCGAACGCGCCGATGGACAGCGCATATACTGCCAGCCAGATTGGGATGATTCCGAACACGTCTCCGGGCGGGACCATAGTCAAACTCCTGTGTGTTCTGATTGCGAATGGAGGACTGAGTGTAGCGGAGTCTAGCACAGCGCCAAACGCGCCGCTATTCCGCTATTTGTACAGCAGGAGAATCGTGGCTCCGGTGGCGAGCCACAGGACCACGGCCAGTATCATGGGGGCATCGCTCAGGAGTATGTCTTCGGGGCTTTCGGCGATGTCGCGCGCGTGGACGAGATAGATGTACCTGAACACGCCGTACAACACAAAGGGCAGGGTTAGCGTCATCGAGTGGTTGTCGGGCAGGTTGTCGGCGGTGAAGGTGTAGAGCGCGTAGCTCACGAGGGCGGACGTGGCGACGACGCCTATCATCTGGTCGAGCATTCCGAGCGTGTAGGCGCCGAGAGCGTCGCGCTGGTCTCCGGCTGTATCTCCCGCGCGAGCGAGTTCGCTTCTTCGCTTTGCGAGCGCTATGAAGAGGGAGCCGAGACCGGCGCAGATGTACAGCCAGGGCGATATGGGCACGCCAATCACGACTGCGCCGCCCAGCACCCGCAGGACGAACCCTGACGCGACCGAGAATACGTCCAGCAGCGCGATGTTCTTGAGACGCGCGGAGTACACGACCTGTATCAGGATGTAGATCGAGACGACGATGCCGAATGTCAGACCGAGGGCGAACGCGGAGGACAGCCCTGCGAGTGCCAGGACCAACGCGACGGCCAACGCGAGCCGAGGCGATAGCGCGCCGGACGCTATGGGCCTGTTTCGCTTTGTGGGGTGAGCGCGGTCGCGGTCGGCGTCGGCGAGGTCGTTGAAGAGATAGACTGCGCCGCTGACCAGGCAGAAGACGAACGCGGCCCCTATTGCGCGGGCCGCGAAGAGCAGCGCAGTCTGTGGCTCATCGAGGGTCCAGGCTTCGTTGACACTGAAGAACAGGGGCAGAAAGACGGCGAGATTCTTCGTCCACTGACGCGGTCGCGCCGATCTAATCAGCGCGCGAATGGTCGGAAGTATGCCAGTCTGTTTGTGCTCGTCCACGCTGAAATGATATGGGCGCAGGCTTGGGCCAGTCAACGGCTGTCGCGGGCGAGTCGGAGTTTTTCAGGGTCGGCGGTTTGGGAACTGTGGGCCGGCGGATGGATTGTGTGGTCATAAATTCGGATTTATAAGTCAACAGGTGGGAACAGGTGGCCGAACTGATGGGCAACAGGTGATTTATCCACCTGAGATTCACCTGTGTTGACCTGAGTTTGGCTACGGGGGAATTTTTCTCTCACCTGTGATTTCCTACTACATAACCCCGCATTTATCTCGGTCGTTGCCGTAATCGCACTTACCATGGGTATGATGTAGCATGGTGGGGAGGTGGGTGGGAAACCAAGAGAGAAATTTAATAGCACTAGAGGTGCAGAATAGTAATGCCCTGTCCTTTTGACACGTCAACGTTAGGAGCATACAATCGCTCAGGTTCTTTTATCAGTCTGGCGACAAAGATTTGGATAATACCGTTAATATCTCAGCGCATCGGTGTATTAAAATTGATTGGGAAGGTTATGCACCTCCCGTGTGTAACTGGTGATGCAACCATTGACCCGAAATATTAGGCTGCTAACGGCAATACTGGGTGGCGTTGCGATATTACAGGAATGCTTGGACGATTTGAGGAGTATGAATGCCACACGATGTAGAGCAAAAGGAAGTGTGCTACCGGGTCCTCAGCTTGGGGGCTGGCGTCCAAAGTTCTGTATTGGCTCTTCTGCTGTCTGAGGAATCTCCAAGGCTGGCTGAACAGGGCTATCACAAACCGGATATAGCAATCTTTGCGGACACTGGCTGGGAACCTGACTATGTTTATCAACACCTAGAATGGCTCGAAGAGCAACTGACATTTCCACTGATCAAGGTATCGAGTGGTAATATCAAGAAGAATGTGAAGAAGGGGCTCACACCGTCTGGTCACGCTTTCATTGACATTCCTTTCTACCTTGTGGATGAGGATGGGAAGAAGGGGATGTTGTGGCGCCAATGTACGAACCACTACAAGATAAGACCCATTCACAAGCACGTCCGCGAACTGGCAGGTGGTCAGCGTGGCCGCCCATTTCCAAGAAACCGATATGTCGAAATGTGGCTTGGCATCTCGATGGACGAAGTAACCCGGATGAAACCGAGTCGTGAACCGTGGGTTGAGCATCGG
This sequence comes from Dehalococcoidia bacterium, assembly GCA_965261525.1. GTDB lineage: Bacteria > Chloroflexota > Dehalococcoidia > Lucifugimonadales > UBA1123 > VXRN01. Next base: position 3,532,791 of record OZ253472.1, on the reverse strand, counting down.
TGGCCATTGGTAGATATTGGTATGTCACGGCAAGACTGTACAGATTGGTTTGTCTCAAAATTCCCCAATAGGCGTTTGCGGCGCTCGGCGTGCGTCATTTGCCCTTATCGATCCGATGAACACTGGATAGAGCTAAAGCAAAACGAGCCGGACAGCTTTGATGAGGCTGTGAGATTTGATCGTTGGCTCAGAAACAGCAAAACTAACCCCGTTAGAAGGATAGTGAATGGGCGTCCTTACCTCCACTCGTCCAGACGACCTCTTAGCAGTGTGATAGCGGAACGCGAAACTGACGTCATCGATATTATCAACCACTTCAATAACGAATGTGAAGGGCATTGCGGTGTCTGACGTGTACGCGTATCCAGTCACTCCTGAATATGCACTTTACCCGTATCAGAGGGGAGTGTTGTCAGGGATTATGCGGGCCCTGTCTTCTCCAGAAGGGCGAACTGTCGCTCATCTTCCTACCGGCGCTGGCAAGACTAGAATAGCGTCGCATTTAGCTTGTCATATGCTTAATCGAAAGGATGATGACGATGCACTTGTTATCTGGCTTGCGTCTAGCGGGGAACTGTGCGAACAAGCCGCTGATGAAATCGCACGGGCATGGGCGCACCTCGGGTGGCGGCCTGCAAGTGTTCATCGAAACTGGGGTAGGAGCACACTTGACCTACACCAGCTATCAACTGGATTCTTAGTTTCAAGTCTGGCAAAGCTGCGTTCAGTCTCTTCCAAAGACAATACTTTGTTGGCTGATATAGCCAGCCGCGCGGCGGCTGTCATATATGATGAAGCTCATCAGGCGGTGGCACAGACCTACTCTTTCATGACCGAGCAACTTTGTAGCAGAAGACCACCGTTGCTAGGACTTACAGCTACACCTGGGCGCACGGCCGGATTTTCCCCTGAAGATTACCAACTCGCTAAGATGTTCTCTTACAACAAGGTCTCGATAGATCCAATGGGACACGACAACCCCGTCACTTACTTGATTCAGAATCGTTATCTTGCAGAACCTCGCTTCATACAATTCAGCTTTGAGTCTGACTATGAGATCGTTGACAACACGAATGGAGAGGATTACAGCGGGGAAGTCCTTGACGCGCTTGGAAATGACACCGAGCGAAACCGCAAGATAATCGAACTTGCTCAGAAGTCTGCTTCACGCCACCCTCGGACCATTGTATTTTGTCCGTCGGTTGAAAGCGCGGAAAAATGCGGAGCCGCCCTTCGTGCTGATAACATCCAGGCATTTACCGTGACCGCTGAAACAGGACAGGAAGAGCGCAGTAACGTCATAGCAAGGTTCAAGAGCGATAGTCGCGAGCATATGGTCATGTTCAACTACGGGGTTCTGACCGCCGGTTTCGACGCACCACGAACACGTTGTGCAATTATCGCACGCCCTACAAAATCACTCGTGCTTTACTCCCAGATGGTTGGTAGGGCAATGCGAGGGCCTCGGTCTGGAGGGAATGCAAAGTCGGAAATATTGACAGTCGTTGACATAAATCTACCCGGGTTCGGCTCAATGGCTGATGCGTTTACTAACTGGGAGGAATTATGGTCGAACAATCCACAGAGCTAAGCCATTTGAAAGATGCGGATAGAAGCCTCTTCCCCGGTAGCTTCACAATACGCGCCCTCCGAGATAGCAGGTATCACAATACTGCGTATGCTATTGCAGAGCTGATCGACAATTCCATCGAGGCGAATGCACCGCAGATTGAGGTTCTATGTATGGAATCAACCCAGGTAGTCGGAATCCAAAGCCGAAATCGAGTATCGGGCATTGCAGTTCTTGACGACGGAGAGGGGATGGACACAAGGACTCTCTTGGAAGCCCTTAAGTTTGGTGGTGGAACGCGGCACGAATCGATACGAGGAATCGGCAAGTATGGCATGGGATTACCGACAGCCTCACTTTCTCAGTGTAAGAAGGTTGACGTGTGGACTTGGCAAGATGGACCGAGCTCAGTGTGGCATTCATGTATAGATGCTGAGAAGATTGAAAAAGGGAATCATCTTGTTCCGTTTCCTGATCAGGAGACACCCATACCTCAAGAGTGGATGGTCGCCGGTAATTCTCAGATATTTAATAATGCTACCGGAACATTGGTAGTGTGGAGTAACTTGGATAAAATTCAATGGAAAACGGCGAATGCGATTATCCAGAACGCATCCCGGGAAGTAGGACGGATACACCGCCATTACATTGACGCCACGATTCATACCATAGCTGCCAAATCCTTTCGCGATAGGCAACCAAGGCTGTTCACGAGTGAAACTCCCTTTGTGTCCAATGACCCCCTGTACCTAATGGCCCCAACGTCGGTTCCTGAAAGTCCTTGGGATGATGAACCTATGTTTGAGCAATGGGGACCGATTGTCCGATACCCACACATTTCTGATGGTAAAGAGGAAGTCATAGAAGTTAAATACTCCATCGTTAAGTCAGACGCGCTTAAGACAGAATTGGTGACGCAGAATCCCGGAGATGCTCCGCGTGGCAAGCACGCTAGGCACAACATAGGGGTTTCAGTTGTCAGAGAGGATAGAGAAATAGTTCTTGAAGATTCCTTCCTTCGGGAGGGCGGTAGCGCTGAGAATCCTCAGAATCGATGGTGGGGATGTGAAGTGAGCTTTCGGCGTGGCAGTGATGAGGTATTTGGTCTTGACCACAACAAGCAGATGGTTGCGAACTTCACCCAAGCAGCCAAAACCCTTGCTAGAGATGATCGTCCCAATCAGGTAATTCTAGATGAGTTGGGTCTTGATGACGATGTTATCCATGAAATCGTGGGCGATATACGTGACCAGACTCGAGCCATGATGAGTAAAATTCGGCAGATGTTTGCTCAGAAGCGGAAACCTACAAAAACCGATGACGAAAAGCCAACGCCCGAAAGTACTGCAACCGAGACTGCCACTAAAGCCGATCACGAGGCCATTAAAGCGGGAAGGGAAGAACGGACAAACACTGATATAGAGCGCGAGGAAAAGGATCCGGCTGAAAGAATCAGAGGTCTCAGAAGTCAGTTTGAGGAACTGGGTCAATCTAGGGAAGAAGCCGAAAATCTGGCAAAGTCAATAGTTGAGAGAGGGTTAGGGTATCGGTTTAACTCGACCCAGCTTGACGCTTACATGATTTTTAATGTGCGTTCCGACCAAGGAGTGCTACACATCAATCTCAACACCGACCATGCAATGTATGACCTACTCAGGCATGTCGAAGATGGGCTTGATGAAGATGTCGATGAGAACGACCCTGCATTCCAAGCCACTGTTGCCATTAGATTGCTACTATCCTCATGGGCGCGTATGGAGGATCAGATGACCAGCAGAGAGGATAGGGCGAACATTCAATACATAGCAACGCTCTGGGGCAGGCAGGCGGAAAAAATGCTGAGTCAACTGCGAGAGCGCGAAGAATGGGGGTAGATTCACGTCCCGGCGATTTGCTGACAGGAATATATGAAGATGCCAAAGACATCGTTATAGTAGCTCCGTATATCAAGGCAGATGCTTTGTCTCGAGTAATTGGCAAAGTCGGTAACGATGTCTCTTTGACCTGCGTAACTCGTTGGCAAGTGGAGGACGTCGTAGCTGGAGCCTCCGACGTGGACTGTTATTCCACCATAAAACAGGTTGGTGGAGAGTTCAGACTCCACCCGAGTCTCCATGCCAAGTACTTCCGGGCAGATGAACATATCCTAATAGGTTCCGCAAATGTAACGAACTCCGCTCTGGGTTGGGCGACTGAACCGAATGTTGAGATACTCTGTTCACCTGGCGCAGACTTTGATGCGGCTACTTTCGAAACGATGCTGGTTGAAGATTCACGTGAGATCGGCGACAGAGAATTTGCTCGTTGGCAATCCATTGAGAGTACGATTTCTCAAGACGATAGGAAGGAATTCTCCGAACACAAGTGGCCCCATCTCAACACATGGCGACCAACGACTCGTGATCCTTCCAACTTACTCTTGGCCTACTGGGGATTCCAAGACGAGATTGCTTCATCCGACGAACTAAGGTCTGCAAAACGAGATCTGGACATCCTTCATATGCCTCAAGGAATGACAGGAGAAGACATTGAGAATCAGGTATCGTTGGCTTTTCTGACTTCAACTTTTGTACAGGCTGTTTTGCAATTGAGAGATGAAGAAATTACTTCAGTCTCTAAGGTTCTTGCCGACAGATTCGACCTTAGTGTCACAGATGCACGACGAGGAGTTGAAACGGTCCACAATTGGTATGCGTTCTTTTTGTCTGACTGAGATGAGATTACGCAGGACTTGCTTAAATCAGGAATGGCAGTCTAGATTTCTATCGCCCCCTCCGTACACAGTATGCGCAGCGCGGTCGTAATCGCCTCAATCGCAAGTTCTCTCTGGCCTGCGGACTCAATGCCAGCCGTCAGGCGGGCTATGATCTGGGCGACCGTGCGCTGTCCGTCTATGCAGGTTACGAGCGCGGCTACGAGCTGGCTTACGGGCGCGCCTTCGGGTCGGTCGGGGGTGATGAGCAGCGCGCTCCACTGGAATTGGTCGTCGGCGAAGGTGAGTCCGCGTTCCAGGCGGACGCCCACGGCCAGCCTGGGTACGGCGTTGTGGATATGGGTGCGGTCGAAGTGCTCGGCTCTGTCTGTTCTGTCGGACTCGATGTGGTGTATGGCCTGGGTGAGGTCGGCGGGCAGGTGTCCTTTGTCCAGGACGGCGCGCTCGTATCCGCGTGGCGCCTGTCCGGCGACTGCTCTGATGAATGAGTGGCGGGATTCCTGGTCATCGTCTCCGAGCAGGCGGCGCGCCTCCCAGAAGTACGAACTGACAGCGCGGTTGCTGGCGTAGAAGAGGCGGGCGAGTTCTCTGAAGTGGCCGTACTCCTTGCGATAGAGTTGCTGGTACAGACGGGCGGCGGGTTCGCGCATAGAAGGGTCGGCCCTGACGGCCTGGACGTAGGCGGCAGCCATGACCGCTGACATCATGGCGAGGTGGACGCCCGATGAGAATAGCGGGTCCACGAAGCAGGCGGCGTCTCCGACGAGTATCCAGCCGTCCCCGATCATCCGCGTGGATGTGTATGACCAGTCCTTCACGACTTTGGGGGCCGAGATCATCCGTGCGCCGGAGAGCGTCTGGGCAGTGCGATCTGCCGAGCGAATCTGGGCGTGGTAGTAGTCTTCCACTCCGTACTCGGAGATGCCGCGCTGTCCGAGTTCCGAGTCCACGACTATGCCGACGCTGGCCTTGTCGTCGGCGAACGGTATGTTCCACGTCCAGCCGTGTTCGTAGGACTCTATGAAGATGTTGGTGGAGTCGGGATCGGGCAGACGGCTCGCTCCCTCGAAGTAGGCATAGACCGCCATGTTGCGGAAGTAGTCGTCCCACTGTCGCAGATTCATCGCCCTGCCCAGGGTCGCGGACTGTCCGCTGGCGTCAATAACCCAGTCGGCGTGGATGGAGGCGGTGGAGCCATCCGGCGTCCGATATGTGACGCCTGCTACGCGGTCGCCGTCGAGTATGGGGCCGGTGACGGAGCGCTCTTCGCGTACCCGGACGCCGCGGGCGCGAGCGTTGTCGAGCAGTATCTTGTCGAAAGTCGGACGCCAGACCTGGTAGGCGTGGGGATAGGTGCGGTTGGTCTCGCTGAAGCGCCAGCTCCAGGGCTGAGGATCGCTTCCCCAGAGCATTGTCGCGCCGTACTTCCTGGGGAAGCCCGCGTTTTCGACCTGCTGCATCACGCCAAGGTCTTCGAGTACAGGCATGGACGCCGGCAGGAGCGATTCCCCGACGTGTTCACGCGGGAAGCGTTCGCGTTCCAGCAGGACGACATCGAAGCCGTGTCGGGCGAGCAGGGCGGCGGCGGTACTGCCTCCCGGCCCGCCGCCTATGACGATTACGTCGGTTTGTTCGGATTCGGGGACGGCCATAGTCGCTATGCCGCGTCCACCACGCACCGGAAGCCGAGGTTGCCGGTGGAGCTGTCGGGGGTGTTCGCGCTCCGCGCCGCGACGCGGTAGCGGTTGCAGTACGAGTCGTGGCACAGGTACGAGCCGCCCTTGATGACGCGGCTCATGCCGGTCGGAGGGCCGGTGGGGTCCTGCCTGGGGCCGCCGAGATGGTAGCTGGGGCTGAACCAGTCGGACTGCCACTCCCACACGTTTCCGCTCATGTTGTAGAGGCCAAAGCCGTTGGGGTCAAAGGACTTCGCGGGTGCGGTGGCGGCGAATCCGTCCTCTTCGGTGTTGGAAGTAGGGAAGTCGCCCTGCCATATGTTGCACATATGCCGTCCGCCCGGAGTCAGGTCGTCGCCCCAGGCGTAGCGTTTGCCGTCCAGTCCGCCGCGCGCCGCCATCTCCCACTCCGCCTCGGTCGGCAGACGCTTGCCCGCCCAGCGGCAGTATGCCTGCGCGTCGTTCCAGGATATGTGCGTCACCGGGTGATCCATCCTGCGACTTATGCCTGAGCCGGGGCCCTCGGGACGGCGCCAACTGGCGCCGTCAATCTTCCACCACCACTGGGCATTCGCCACGGCCTGGCTGACCTTGCGGGCGAGTCTGGGATGCACGAACATGTGAAAGACGAAAGACCAGCCGAACCTCTCCGCCTCGGTCCTGTATCCGGTTGCCCGAACGAATCTGCCGAATTGGGCGTTGGTGACGGTCGTTTCGTCAATGTAGAAGGGCGAGACTTCGACCTCTCTCGCGGGACCTTCACCGTCCGACGGGAAGCCGATTGTTTCGTCGGTGCCCATGATAAAGCGTCCGCCGGGTATATAGGCCATGTCCTTGGGAGCGCGGCGCGGCGCGGCGGTCCTGGCGATGCCAGTCGGTGCGGTCGTCGGGGAGTTTTCGCGTCCCTCGGATGAGGGGGCGCAGCATACGTCGGTCATGTGTGTCTTTCCTGATTGTCGCTCGTCTGATTGGTAGCATAGGGCTTGGAGCGTGTCAAATGTATTCATGACTAAGCAGAGCCTCTTCATCGTCCTTCGCGGTTTCCAGAGTCTTTGCAAAGTCGCCCTTGAACTCCGGACCGTCATTCCCACGAAGGGAGACCTTTGCATAACTACCGTCATACCCGTGAAAACGGGTATCCGGGGGGGGGGATGAAAAAAGTCCTGCTCGTTTTCCCATAGAACTACACATTCACATCCTAATTACGCTATAATACGAACAAAGAAACTAATGATGGAACGCCCGCCACCAATGACCCTGAGCCTCAATATACATAAACGCCAGATTATAAAACGAAAAAAAGAGGGAGCATGAAAAACCGCTCCAAAGCTAATACAGGTGAAATGCAGGTCAATGCAGGTGCCAGACCCCTCTTGCAGCCCGCCAGCAGACCGCCAGCATCCCCACCAGCATCCACCTACAGATTTATAAAGCCAGCTATATGAACCGGCAATCCGTCGCCCGTCAGACAGCATCTGTACAGGGTCTATATTGAATAGCCCTGATCGTTATGCCGTTCAGCTTGTCGGTCTGTTTGCGAGGCTGTTACATTGGTGGCAATCTATTCAATTTTAGTGAATCAGGGTTTTTGAGGGATTGTCCAGATGTCGCTACAACAGGTTATCGAACCGGCTCAGGAGTACATGGGGGAGCATGATATCAATGGATGGCTCCTCTACGATTACAGGGGTCTGAATCCGATATTCGCCGATACGGTGGGCAGTGTCGGACACGTGACACGCCCCGTCTGGCTCTGGATACCGGCGAGTGAGGAGCCACGCCTGTTGCTCAGTTTCGTTGACCAGAGCCGTTTCGACCATCTGGACCTCGATACGACGCTGTTCATCAACCGCCGGGACATGATTGACAAGCTGGGCGAGATAGTGGGCCTGTCGTCGGGCAGCGCTGTCCTGGAGCGCGTGACCGGGGACGAGCCGACTGGAGACCATGGCGATATGATAGCCGAGTTGCGCCGAGAACTGGGGACGAGGCGCGTCAGGGTCGCGATGGAGTACACCCCGGAGTGCGCGCTGCCGAGGGTGTCGAACGTGGACGGCGGGACACTGGAACTGGTAAGGAGTCTCGGAGTCGAGGTTGTTCCGTCCGCCGATCTTCTCCAGTACGCCACGCAGAGGTGGAACGACGAGCAGTTGGAGTCCCATCTGTTCGCGGCGGAAAAACTCAGCGTCATCGTGCAGGAAGCGTTCCGGTACATCGGGGACAGTATTGACACGGGAGTGACCGAGTACGATGTGAAGGTGTTCATACGCAGCCGTTTCCTCGAAGAGGGCATGATCGTGACGGACGGCCCTGCTGTCGCGGTGAACGAACACGCCTCAGACCCACATTTCGACCCGACGCCCGAAAACTCCGTGCGTATAAAGCGCGGCGACTGGGTGCTGATAGACCTGTGGACCCGCCTGCCCGGCGATGACGATATGTTCGGCGACATAACCTGGACTGCCTACGTCGGCGACAATGTGCCCGCCAAGCACCGGGAGGTGTTCGACATCGTGATAGGTTCGCGTGACGCCGCCCTCGCTGAGATGGAGAAGGCCTTCGACGAGGGGCGAATCCTTGAGGGTTGGCAGCTGGACAAGGTCGCGCGCGACTACATATCGGCGGCCGGTTACGGCGACTATTTCAACCACCGATTGGGTCACAGCCTCGGGCGCGAAGTACACTCAAACGCGGTGAATCTCGACTCGTGGGAGACACACGACACCCGACAGTTGATACCGGGCATCGCTGTTACAATCGAGCCCGGCATCTACATACCCGAGTTCGGCGTGCGTTCTGAGATAGACGTGTTCATATCCGAGGACGGCCCTCAGGTGACCACACAGATGCAGCGCGACGTGACGCTGATAGGCAGGTAACTATTTCAGTATCCCCTGAATGGGTATTAGCCGTCGGTTGTAGGGGTCAACACCCAGAAACACTCCCTCAAGTGTATAGCCGCCAAGCAACGCGCCCGCATCATCGTTCCCGAAGACTACCCATGTCAACGTTTCTCTATCTTCAACGCGCACTCTTACTTCGGCCATATCCAACTCTACTCGCTCGCCGCTTGCGTACTCAAATGTCTGGCTGGTAGTGGGTGTGACTCCCAGGTCTCTCAGAACCGAGGCTGGTATTACTGTTGTTGTCGCGCCAGTATCCGCCAAGGCTTCCAGTTCTTCGAATTCGAGCCCCTGGAGATTTCCCAGTTGAATGTTGACACTGAACGTTCCCATTGATTAATCCTCGTAGCCATAACGTGTAATGTTCTCGCAAGGTGGGGATTCCCAGAAACCTATTGAGCGCTCTGCTGGTTTACTGTCTGCGGCAGTTTCGTAAACGCGAGTATGATTGCGCCGATTATCACCATTACTCCGCCGTAGATGAAGGCGTTTGATGTCTCCGTCTGATCAACTATAACTCCCGCTACCCATGGGGAGAATGCGCCCAGGAAACTGGCCCCGTATATCAGGGACACTACCGTGGACTGCGCCTGTCCCTCCGCGACGTCCATCGCGCTGGCTATGTAGATGGTGTGCAGCGAGTACAGGAACGCGCCCATCGCAAGAACTGTCAGAATCAGGAACACGCCGGGGTCGGCGAACTTGAGCGTGGCAATCAGCAGTCCCATTATTGCGGTGCAGGGCACGAGGACGATCTTTCGACCGAACCTGTCTGAGAGATAGCCCATGATGGGCTGCACGACTATGCCGGTGACCTGCGCGCCTGACATGAACAGTCCGATTACGACGAATTCGTAACCGAGTTCCTCGTTCAGATAGACGGGAAGGAACGCCATGACAGCGGATTGCCCGGTGCTTCTGAGAGCGGTTACTCCGACTAGGGAGATCATCGCGGGACGGCGCAGCAACGACTTCAATGAGTTGAAGTATGCGCTTGCAGACTCTATGTCTGTGGCGGCAGTGGGGATATTCCGCATCATCAGGTAGATGAGCGCTGCGAAGAACAGAGCGGGTCCGACGCTGATGTGAAGGACGTCGCTCCACTCGAACGCGACAAGGTAGGTGCCGCTTATGAGGCCACCCACAAGCACGGGCCCTACGACTTCTCCGACGCTGCCTCCGGTTCCGTGCAGCGAAATGGCGAATCCGCGTCTGTCGGGGAACTTTCGTGAGAGCGACGCTATCGCCGGTGAGTGGTAGAGGGATGGCCCAATTCCCACCAGAAGCATAATCGCCAACAGGAGCGAGTAATTCGGAGCGCTGCCGAGCAGGTAGAAGGAGATGCCCATGACGCTGAGCGAAATCAGGAGCATGAGACCGGACCTGTTGGCGAATCGGTCTCCCAGGTAGCCCGCCAACATTGTCGTGGCGCCACTGGTCATGCGCTGGGAGGTGGACAGCAGTCCGAATTGCGCCCCGGTCAACCCCATGTCGTCCTTGATGGCCGCCATTATTACGGAGTTAAGACCGGAGTTGTATATATGCTTTACGGCGTGACCGAGAACGACCGTGGCTGCAAGCTGATTGCGGCCTCGCCTGATTTCAGGGGATACCTGTGTTCCTTGCATCGTTATAAGAATGTCCCTTTCACTGGATCGCGCCGAGCGGCGACATTATATCCCAATGGGATGTGAGTTGCTCAAAGGGAATAAGGTCAAATCCGCGGGGAAAGGAGGCGTGTGGTGGGAATGAAGTCAGTCAAGGCCGGACTTAGAGACTATCTCAAAACTCTTCGCTCAAGCGGATGGCAGGAGGACACAATCGCCCTCTCCCTTGAGGGAGAGGGCCGGGGTGAGGGTGAAATTCCTTAAGGTTGGGTTTTGAGATAGTTACTTAGCGCCTGCCGATCCCGGGCGCGCGGCATCCTGAAATCCTGTACCTGTTGCGAGCGACCCAACGGTAGGCGGGGACGCCTATCAGGTTGACGCCGGGCAGCCACATCAGCGCGCCCAGTGGAGACAGCGCGGGGAGTTTCAGCAGGAGCTTTCGGAACGCGAAGAAGCCCTCATGGTTGTCGCCCGGGCCGCAGACGAGGTAAGCCGCCTTCTCCAGGTCGTCGTGGTGAAGTCCTTGGGGGGGCGTATCCAGCGTCTGGATCGCGGCCCAGGTGAGCCGATTCCGAGTATCGAATCGGCTCAGCCAGCGCACGACCGCGGAACACATTCCGCAGTCGGCGTCGTAGTAGAATGTCCAGTCCTGCGTCATTACTGGCGCCTATTGCCCCTTCTCACTGGTGTCTCCGGCCTTGGTATGGATGTTCCGCCTCCAGCAGGTCGCCCTCATCGAAGCGGCTTGCTCGGAATTCTCGTATGGGATGGTCACTACTGTCGCCATGCAGAACTAATTCCGCTACCATTCTGCCAACGACAGGGGACAGCTTGAATCCGTGTCCGCTGAATCCGGTTGCCCAATACAGGCCCTCGATGGTCCCGGCGCTGTCCAGAATCGGGTTGCCGTCAGGAGTCATGTCGTAGAGCGAACCGTATCCGCCCCTCTGGGTCGCCGCGCCGAATTCCGGGAAGCGCAGCCTGGCCCTGTCCCAGAATCGGGTAATGGTATCGTGGTCTGCGTTCAGTCCGAAAGCGTCGGGGTTGACTACTTCACTCAGGTCGTCCCAGTCTTCCCCGCCGACGAGCGTGCTGTAACCGGCGTCCACGCGGAAATAAGCGCCGGTCGTGTAGTCAATAATGTTGGTGTTCAGAGATTCCAGTGTCGGCGGTCGGCGCAGGTGTACCATCTGCACACGAATTGGAGTGACCGGAAGAAACTCGCCCAGTGGCGCGGCCAACTTGTTTACCCAGGGGCCGATGGCCGCCACAACCGCATCCGTCTCTATCGTCCCGTCCTCAGTCTCGACTCCAGTGACACGCCCGCCCGCGGTCCTGATGCCGGTGACCGCGCATCCGGTCAGGATTTCGGCGCCGTGGATTCGCGCCTGCTCGGCGTAAGCGTAGGTTGTAGCCATGGGATCGGCGTAGCCGGAGTTCGGCTCATATACACCCAGCGCGATACCGCCCATGTGTACTTGTGGAACGATTTCGAGTATCTCTGAAGGCGCAAGAGTCTGGATGTCCACTCCAAGCTCGCGGTTCATTTCCACGTTCGCTCTCGCCGCGTTCGCGTCTCTCTCCCCGAATAAGAGGAGCCTCCCGGTTTCGATGAAACGCGCGTCGCCGCCTACCGCGTCTCCGAAGTTGTGGAATATGTCGCTGGCTTCCATCGCCATTTTGACAAGCGTGGGGTGGAGATAGTGCTCGCGAACCATCGCGCCCGATCTGCCGCTTGCGCCCCCTGCTAGATGACCCTTCTCAACAAGAATAACCTTGCCCGCTCCCATCCGAGATAAGTGCATGGCGATGCTTGTACCGTTCACGCCGCCGCCGATTACCACAACATTTGCCGATCTGCGAGTCATATTCCCTTCCTCCGTGCGGCGTTTCGATGCGCCTTATTGAAATTATATGTGCGGGAGGCGGGCGAGTAAAGTGTTGAAGCCGATTGCCCTGATGGCGCCCATTGGATCGAGTATATAGAAGTACTGTCGGCGCTAAAATCTACAGCTGCGGGGTTGGGCAGAGTGATATAGTTCGGATTCGGGCCGCATTTCAGGGCTCAGGCAGGGGGAACGTACAAGGCTCTGTTTAATTCTGTATATTATTCTGCGAGGTAGATATGAAGACCACGATTGTCAGAGGCAGGCAAGTTGTATGCGGGATCACAGGTCGGGATTCGGCTGAGGTGATTCATGGCGGAGCCGTCGTGGTCCGCGAGGGCGCGATAACCGAGGTGGGCAGGTACGACGAGTTGCTCGACCGCTATCAGCCCGATGAAGTGATAGGCTCCTCACGCCACGTCGTCATACCCGGTCTGATAAACGCCCACCACCATGTGGGGCTTACGCCATTCCAACTGGGATCTCTGGATATGCCCTTGGAAACATGGATAATCGCTCGCTGGGCGCTAAGAGAGGTTGACCCGTACCTGGATACGCTGTGGTGCGCCATCCAGATGATAGAGTCCGGAATTACGACCGTCCAGCACAATCACATGGCTGCCAGGCTGCCGCCGGAGATGAGCCTTTATGATGCTGCGTCCCAGGTTCTGGACGCCTACGACGCCAGCGGTATGAGGGTCGCCTTTTCGATGTTCACGCGGGACCAGAATTTCCTTGTCTATGAAGATGACGAGCGATTCCTTTCGACTCTGCCCTCCCGCCTCGCGGACCGGACGCGCGAACGGCTCAAGATCAGGCCCACAACCCTGGAAGATTATCTGTCTTCCACCACCGAACTTCACGCGCGGAGAAGCGGGCCGAAAACCAACATATTCGTAAGCCCGCACAACGTACACTGGTGTTCGGACGAGATGCTGACCGCTATGAGCGACCTGGCGCGGCGTCTGGAAACCGAGTTCCATGTACATTTACAGGAGACCATATACCAGCGTATGTACGGATTGCGCCACTGGAATAAGACGCCGCTGGCTCATCTGGCCGAGCTTGGAACTCTGGGGCCGGAAGTTTCCTGCGCCCATGGCGTCTGGCTGTCCGAGTCCGATCTGGATATCCTTGCTGAAACCCAGACGGCCATCTGCGCCAACCCAAGCTCCAATCTGAGGCTCAAGAGCGGGATCGCGCCCGTCAATAGGCTGCTGGAGCGAGGCGTCAATGTCGCCCTCGGCATAGACGAGGCGGGCATAAACGACGACAACGACATTCTTCAGGAGATGCGCATGGCTCAGAAGATACACCGTGAGCCGGGCGTCTCCTCCCCCCATCCCACCTCCCATGACATATTCCGTCTCGCTACGACCAATGCCGCCAAAGTAACGCTCTTCGACGACGTGGGAACCATTGAGCCAGGCAAACGCGCCGACCTGGTACTGATAGACATGGAGCGAATCGAGGAGCCGTACCTTCACCCGGACACCGACATTGTTGACGCCCTGGTTTACCGCGGCAAGGGACTGGACGTGGACACTGTCATGGTGGACGGAGAGGTTCTTCTCAAGGACAAGAAATTCCTGAAGATGGACAAGGCCGAGGTGGTGGCGCGTCTGAAGGAGTCCCTCTCACGTGAGTTGACCGACAGGGAGGTCAGAGGCGCGCGTCTTTCGGAGGACATCCTTCCATACGTAAATCGCTGGTTCTCGGAGTGGGATCTGGAATCCGGCATGGGACACTATTCCTACAACATACGCTGAGACTGAAAATAGACGATGGCCGGCGCTGGTCATTCCGCGGCCCGCTAGAGTAGCGGAGAAAACGTGCTACCATATATATCCCAACTGGTCAGTCGCATCCCAAAGGTAGAACGTTTTCAGGAGCGAGCTCTATGACTGCGAAACTGTCTATACCGACATACGCCGAACAGGAAATCATCTACCCGGACACGGACGGTTTGCCATTGCCTGACAGCCTGGAACAGGACCACTTCTTCATAGAAATTCTCGCGACCCTCAAGGCTTTCCTGGAAGACCTGTCGGTCCTGGTAAGCGGAAACACGATTATCTACTACGTAGAAGGCGACCCGACCCTCAGCGTGGCCCCCGACTGCTATGTTGTCTTTGGAGTCGGCAGGGCGTCGCTGCTGGAGCGCCATAGAACCTATCGTGTGTGGGAAGCGGGCAAGTTCCCGGACTTCGTTCTCGAGATTGGTTCCCCCAGCACGGTGGACAACGACCTGGGGCCCAAGCGTGACCTGTACGCCCGTCTGGGTGCGCGCGAGTACTGGCGCTACGATCCGACGGGCGGCGACCATTACGGGGAACCGCTGGTTGGCGAATATCTTGTCGAGGGGGAGTACCGCCGTTTCGAGATGATGGCCGACCCCGACGGGCTGCCCCGCGCTCACAGCCCGCTTCTGAATCTGGATCTGCGCTGGGAAGAAGATCGCCTCCACTTCTACGACCCCGCAGCGGGGCGCTGGCTGGAGAATAATGCCGAGTCCGTCACTCGCGCTGAAGTTGCCGAAGCGCGCGCCGAAGCCGCCGAAGCGCGCGCCGAAACTGCCGAAGCGCGAATGGCTGAGATGCAAGCCGAACTTCGACGCCTGCGCGGAGAATAGTCCCTGGTTGGTGGAATTATGACTATCCTGATAACCAACACGACAATCGTTACCTGCGACGAGCAACGAAACATTCACTACAATGCCGCTCTCGCTGTGGACGGCGACCGCATCTCTGACATCGGGCCCAGCGATGAACTTGAGTCCAGATACCTCGATGCCGAGCGCGTCGGGGCGCGCGGAAAGGCTATCTTTCCCGGTCTGGTGAACTGCCATACTCACCTTCTCGCCACAGCGGACAGGGGGATTCTGGAGGACTTCGGCTTTCCCACGACGCTGCGCTTTCCGACGACCGGGCGTGGCCTGCTGGACGATGAAGGGCGCAACGTGTTCGGGCTGCTTGGGGTGCTCGAGGCGATACGCAGCGGCACGACGACGATGCTGGAGATTTCCAACGACATCCCGGAGTATGCGGAGAGTCTGGTCGCGACAGGTATGCGCCTGTTTCTCGCCGAGAACTTCAATGACATTGACGACGCGAAGTTCGAGCAGGGCCGTTACGAATTTTCCGCCAGTAAGTTGGAAGCCGGACTGCGACGCGGCGAGGACCTCATATCCCGCTGGCATAACAGGGAGGATGGGCGTGTTCGCTGCATGGTTTCTCCACACGCGCCAGAGCTATGCTCGCCCGAACTGCTCACGCAGTCCGTAGAGATGGCCGAAAGACACGATCTGCGAAGCACGATTCATCTGTCCCAGAGCCATAAAGAGATCGAAGGCGTGATGAGGGTTCGCGGTGTGCGTCCGACGCAGTACCTGTTCGCCAATGGTCTCTTGAGCGAGCGGCTCATAGTGGCCCACTGCCGATATGTTGACGATTCTGAGATCGCGCTTCTGGGACAGCACAGCGTTGCGGTGTCCAACAATGCGGCAATCGCGGCCAGGCGCGGGGCGGCGGCTCCGGTCTTGGAACTCCAGGCGGCGGGCTGCACAATAGGCATGGGGTCGGACAACATGGCTGAGGACATGGTGGAAGTGATGAGAGCCGGGTTGTTTCACGAGCGAGTCAGGCGGAACGACGAGATGTGGCCCGCGCCGGAGGATGTTCTTGAATGGGCGACTATCGGCGGCGCGAGGGCGCTGGGTATAGCGGATGAGGTTGGCAGCCTTGAGACGGGTAAGAAGGCCGATCTTTTTATGATCGACGCCAAACGCGCCCATCTGGTGCCCACGCTGAGAATAGTGTCCGGTTTCGTTCACCAGGGACAGCCGGCGGACATTACGCATTTGATGGTCAATGGCAACTGGGTAATGAGAGACGGGCGGACGCTGACGATTGATGAAGAAGACATAGTCGAGCGCGCTGAACGAATAGGGCACGATGTCTGGAGTCGGCTTGTCAGCGAAAATCCCGATGTTCCGTTCCCTATTCGCCTTGCGCCCGGTCCGATTTAGCTTTTACTTCCTCGGGCTATTGCGGACTGAAGACTGCTTAGAGACTATCTCAAAACTCTTCGCTCAAGCGGATGGCAGGAGAACACAATCGCCCTCTCCCTTGAGGGAGAGGGCTGGGGTGAGGGTGAAATTCCTTAAGGTCAGGTTTTGAGATAGTTACTTAGCTGGACTTTGTACATTCAGGCGGCGTAAGTCAGCGATTCTATGAGTCGGTTGAACAGAAGCGCGGGGACTTTAACGATGTCGGGTTTGCGCTCAGACACACAAAAAGTCTCAGACGCTCTCCACATATGATGACGCGCCAACGCGATTGCGTCGCTGAACGTGGGTTCAGACTTGACATACCATGCGGCTGAACGCGTTGGAACTGAACCTTCTCGCCTAAGAGGGTGTTTCCAAAGCCTTCGAATTGACCTATACTACTCGCATTATGCGCAAACCCTATCCGAGCGACCTCACCGATGAACAGTGGGATATTCTCGCTCCCCTGCTGCCAGCAGCCAAACCTGGAGGACGCCCTCGCACAGTAGACCTTCGGGAGGTGGTCAACGGCATCCTGTACGCGCTTCGGAGCGGATGCGCCTGGCGTATGCTCCCCAACGACCTTCCTCCCTGGCAAACAGTGTACAAATACTTTCGGAAGTGGACAACGGACGGAACGTGGAAACGGGTCAATGGGACTCTGCGCTCCGCCGTTCGAGAGGCGGAGGGCAGGAATCCGACGCCCAGCGCGGCAATCATAGACAGCCAGTCAGTGAAGACTACTGAAAAAGGGGGCCTCGCGGCTATGACGCGGGCAAGAAGATCAAAGGTAGAAAGCGACACATCATAGTGGATACCATGGGGTTGTTGTTGGACGTGGTGGTGCATCCCGCCGATATTCAGGACCGGGACGGAGCGAAGTTGGTTATCTCTAAATTGAAAGGACGATTTCGGCGTATGCGTTTGATCTGGGCTGACGCGGGCTATGGGGGAAACTGATCGAGTGGGTGCGGGAGTTGACAGGATGGACGCTTGAAATCGTGAGGCGTCCCCGGGACAGTCACCAGTTCAAGGCGCTGCCGCGCAGATGGGTGGTTGAGCGAACATTCGCGTGGCTGGGAAGGTGTCGCAGGTTGAGCAAGGATTACGAGGCGCTGCCTGAAACAACCGAGGCCTGGGTCAACATAGCTATGACTCATCTCATGCTCCGACGATTGAATCCTTCATGACATATCCTTTGGAAACACCCTCTTAGAGACTATCTCAAAACTCTTCGCTCAAGCGGATGGCAGGAGGACACAATCTCCCTCTCCCTTGAGGGAGAGGGCTGGGGTGAGGGTGAAATTCCTTAACCCGGATCCACCGAAGGGATGGATGAGTCGTCGTGCAAAAGGGGTGAGAAAGCGCTCCATTGAATCTGGGATAATGGGTTTGAAGACAAGAACCAACCCCAGAGCAGGAGCACTTAATAGATGTTACCACCTGAGCGTCCCGACCGCATCCGAATCGCCTTCGACGATCCCCGGCTGGTGGCCAATGCCGGGCTGCTCGTGCCGGCCACTCTCGCTCAGCGCCTGGGACTGAGTGAACTGGTGGACAGCAACGTTGACCTGGGCGATGCGCCGGGACGGGCGAACCCGGGAGACAAGACGCTGACCCTGGTTGCCTCGGCGCTGGCCGGTGGGGACTGCATCGATGACGCCGACGCGCTGCGTGCCGGTGGGACCGGGCGGGTGTTGGGCTGTACAGTGAAGGCGCCATCCACCCTGGGGACCTTCCTGCGCAGCTTCAGGTGGGGACATGTGCGGCAGTTGGACCGGGTGAGCCGGGAGTTGCTGGCGCGGGCCTGGGCCGCTGGCGCGGGTCCCGGCGATGAGCCGTTGACCATCGACCTGGACTCCACCATCTGCGAGACCTACGGACTGGGCAAGGAGGGCGCCCGCCGCCACAACTACACCGGCCAGAGAGGCTATCACCCGCTTGTGGCCGTCGCCGCAGGAACCGGCGACGTGCTGATGGCCCGGTTGCGACAGGGTCGAGCCAACACCGCCCGGGGCGCAGCCCACTTCCTGCGTGAGACGGTGAGCCGGGTGCGCTGCGCCGGGGCCACAGGACAACTCACCGTACGCGCCGACAGTGGCTTCTACACCCATGACATCGTCTCCGTATGCCGAAAGACAGGTGTCCGCTTCTCCATCACCGTCCGTCAGCACACCCGACTGCGCAATCTCATAGAGGCCATACCTGAGGAGGACTGGACTCCCATACCCTACTGGATGGACGGCGCAGCCGACGTGGCTGAGACCGCCTACACCCCTTTTCGGAACGAGCCCGATGCCGCACCGGTGCGTCTCATCGTCCGCAGGGTGAAGCCCACGCCCGGTTCACAACTGGCCCTCTTCGTCGACTACAGCTATCACGCCTTCATCACCGACCGACAGGGCGACACCCTCCAACTGGAGGCCGACCATCGCCGCCACGCCGAGATCGAGAACGCCATCCGAGACCTCAAGTACGGTGTCGGGCTGAACCATCTGCCCTCGGGGCGCTTTGCAGCCAACGCCGCCTGGATGGCCATACAGGTAATGGCTCACAACCTGGCTCGCTGGATCGGACGCATCGGTCTGCGCGAGCCGGTGGCGACCACCAAGACCCTGCGCAGACGCTTGTTCTCCCTCGCCGGACGGCTCACCCACTCGGCCCGCCGCCTTACTTTGCATCTCCCGCAGCGCTGGCCCTGGGAAACACAGTTCGGTCGCGCACTGACCAGACTGCGAGCCATTCCTCTGCCGGCCTGACGGCAGTGTCTACTACTGACCACCGTACACACCACAGCCTGTCTTGTCCGTAAGATCGCTCCGGACCGGACCGCGGGTGTCCACTGTTGCCCGCAGATTCGTCAAACTCGCCCCAAATCGCCACTGTGGGCCTCCATTGGCGTCCAAAATCACGACCGCGGACCTTCAGAACGACCCAGGCGCTGACATCATAACCGCACCGCCACTTTGACACGTCCCTCACCCACGCCCCGGCGGCGATACTAACCCTCTTCGGTGGATTCGGGCTTAAGGTCGGGTTTTGAGATAGTTACTTAGTTATCCAGCCACCATCGGATAGACGTGTCGTCTGCGTGACAGTTCCACTGGCAGGCTTGAACCGTCCCAAGTCTCTCCGCCGTCGTTGCTGGCGTAGAAGTGACCGTAGCCGGTGCAGCAATAGACGTTGGAGGGCGCGGCCCTGTCTATGGCAATCTGGAACATACGGCTTGGGGGCGTATCGCCTATATCCACGCGCTTCCACGTCTCGCCGGTGTCGCGGCTTCTGAACAAGGCGCCTGCCTCCTGCGTTCCGGCTGGAGCTCCGCCACCTCCCGCGCCCGCCGCCAGATACAGGGTGCTGGGGTCGTCGGGCGCGACTATCAGGCCGCGACAGTACGAGCCCCCCGGGAACATCTCGCCGAACCTGATATGCTCCCAACGATGCCCTCGGTCACGGCTTCGGAACATCGCCACCTGCGCGATTATGAATACGGTCCCAGGAGCCGCCGAACTTACCTGAACGCCATGCAGGTCAACAGTATGATTCTCCGTGTAGAGGCCGTCGGTCATCGAGTCCCAGCTTTCGCCGCCGTCGCGACTGCCGAGCAGCCCGCCGACTTCAATGGATGCGTACATATCCGACGGATCGGACGGGTCGGCTGAGATTCCTATTACGCGCTTTGCCAAAGGTGGCATATATGTTGTCACGTTGGGGTATGACACTCTGTCGGTGTTCATCTCCGACCAGGACTCCCCGCCGTTTTCGGTCCGGTATATGGAGCAGGGTTCATACCCCGCGTAGATTATGTCCGGGTTGGAAGGGTGGAACGCCAGAGACCAGACGTCCATGCCATCACGCGGAGATTCCAGCGCATCCCAATGCTCTCCCCGGTCGTCGCTGCGATAGACTCCCGCCTGAGTCCCGGCATAGACGACCGCAGGATTTTCGGGATGTACCAGCAGGGCCCTGACCTGAGGCTCTGACGGCAGACCGTTGGTAACGTTCTGCCATTCGCCTTCGCCCTCGACGCTGCGAAGCAGTCCTCCCTCGGCTATGTTATCCCCTTCGCCCGCCAGTCCAACGTAAATGTGGGTTCGATGTCCGTTCTGCGCCATGAGGAACCTCCGGTTCAGGTTTATCAGTCACCAATTCTCTGTCATTAGGCGTTTCAGTCCAGTGGTATCGCGACAGAGATTCTCGGTACGTCGCCGTATGCGCGAGTCGTATGCCCCTGCCCCGTGAGGTCGTCCGCGAGCATGACGTCGCCTGCGCCAAAGTAACGCAGCGTACCGTCGCCGAGACCTATTTCCACCTGCCCCGACAATGTAATTATAAACTGTCGTCGCGGGGCTATGTGCCAGTCTATGAACTTGCCAGGCTCGTCGTACCTGAACATGATGCCGGTCGCGGTCTTCAACTCTCCCCAGGGAAACTCGCCCGCTTCCATGTCCATTTCTTCAAAGTGCGACTGTCCATCATCTCCCGTGTACAATCTTGTAACCATTCGATGCCTCCCAAGGTCTGTGTTCTGGGTCTATTCTACAACAGACACGATTGGAGTATTGTGAGACAATCACGTGGATTTCATTCATGCGACAAATTCAGTAGGTAACAAGGGTGATGCACATGAAAATCAAGCGGGTCAGAGCGGTTGAAGTCAACATACCCCGGACGCCACCGAAGTCGAAGTCTCGTCGGCCCAACTGGAACACTCACGCTCGGCGCGCGCTTCCCATAAATAAGTATCCTGAATTTTCCAGGCTTCACGGCCAGATGCCGGGCGCCAACACATCTGCGGAAGTATGGGTGCAGGTGATTGCCGAGGACGGAACCTGGGGATTGGGTCAGTGCAGTTTTGGTGAGCCGACGGCAGCGCTTGTTGACTACCATTTCGGTCCGCTGCTGGAGGGTAGGGACTGTATGGCGCTGGAGTATCTCAACGACCTGATGTGGCGTTCGACACAGAGATTCGGAGCCGGTGGACTGGCGACAGTCGCCCAGTCCGGCGTTGATTTAGCGCTGTGGGACCTCAAGGGCAAGCTGCTCGGACAGCCTGTGTATTCGCTTATAGGCGGCCCTTGCAGGGACAAGATACTGATCTACTGCACCTCGGACGACCTCGACTGGTCGAAAGAGCTGGGTTTCAAGCACTTCAAGGTCTCTAATCCAGCCCACTATGACGAGGGCATAGACGGCATCAACATCGTCGAGGATAAGATCGCAAACGCGCGCGAGGTCGTTGGTCCGAACGCCGAACTCATGTACAATCCGGTGATGAGCTTCAACGTCGAGTTCGCTGTCCGTCTGGCGGAGCGTTTGAGGCCATACGGGCTGCGGTGGCTGGAAGAGCCTCTGATTCCTACCGACCTGGAGGGACATATCGAACTGAGGAAGGCGATCAACTGGGTACCGCTTGCTACGGGCGAGGACCATCACGGACGATGGACATTCCGACAGCTTGTCGAACATAGGGCGGTTGACGTTCTCCAGCCGGATATGAAGTGGTGCGGCGGACTGTCCGAGGCATTGAAGATATACACGATAGGAGAGGCCGCCGGGATAATCACGATACCGCACGCGGCGGCGGCTTCACCATGGGGCCAGCACTTCGCTGTCTCTATGCCTGAGTCGCCCATGGCGGAGTTCTGGATGGGAAGTGATCCGGGCATTCCCCTGGACGAGGTATGCCCGATACCGGGTATGCCGATGCCCAGGGACGGCTACGTAACCCCGTCGGACGCTCCGGGCTTCGGCATGGAGATCCGAGACGAATGGATCGCGCCATGGGACCATACCGTGGCGATCAGCGCTCGCGGGCTGGAATAGAGGCGCACGGGTCGGAGGATTCGGGTCAAAGTCTATACGGAACTTGGCGTCCGGCCTGAGTCACCCGCTTCTCAGTCTGAGCAATACGTAGATGGCGAACGCCCTGCGGTCGCTCGTGGCTGTATTCTCGAATCCACGTATGGCTTCCTCGGAATCCTCAATACGTTGTAGCGCCCTGGACCGGGTAAACACATAGTCGGGGTCAGGGTCATAATCGGCAATATGGCGCAGTACCTGCATACCTGCGAATACTTCTCCAAAACCTTGTATTTCAGACGGGAATCGTGTCATGACAGATTGATTTATGCATTGGTTTTTGGCGAATCCGTGTTCAAGCGCTCGGTACGCCTGCCGCCACGCTCGCTGGCTGCGGCTGGCCCTGGTGGAACCTGCAAGCATATCGGCGCAGCAGTTCGCCAGCGCGTGGAACAGGGCGTAGTAGGCGGAGCTAATCGCTCGCCTCAGACTAGCTTGGCGGGGGCGTCCAACACTGGGTTCGAGCGCCAACTGATAGGCGACTCTCAGCAGGTCATGTGGATTCAAAGTATTCCCCCGCGAGAACCGCTTCCCATTCGGACTTTTCCGTGAATGAGGTTACTGGAAATTCGTGTATGTCCAACTCGGCCATCCTACGGCGGATGCGTCCAGTCAGTCCGACTGTCCACCTGGCATCCAGAAGTTTCTGGTCTCCGTCGAATACGATCAGGATGTTCAGAAATTCCTGTCCATCCACTGGATCTACCGCATCCTTCACGGTAATTGAGTCGAATACCAGGGTTTCGCCGAACTTGCCGACCAGGATATCCCTAATGATGTCGGCAACCGCGTCTCTCTGTGTATCGGTTGTCATGCGTGTCCTCCGCGTTTGTTGCGCTACGCCCCGGGCGCTCCGGTCTGCGCTATGAAGCGGGAAACCTCGAAGTTGAACACGTTGGGGTTCTCGAAGTAAACGGAGTGACCGCAGCCCGGCACACGCAAAACTTCGGAGCCGGGAATGTGTCTCGAAGCCGCCTCTATTACGTGGGGCGGCGTAATGTCGTCTTCCTCACCCACGACGAATAGAGTAGGGACGCGCAGGTTGGACAGGTCCGCGCCAGTTGGCCCACCGCTCATCACTCCCGCGAGGTTCGGCATGGGAGGGTTGGTGCGCGAGATCTGGAGATAGAGGTTGGCAAGCTCGGGTTGGCGTATGCCGAATCCGGTTGCCAACGCCCGGAAACCCAACTCGCGCGTCGAGGCCTGTTTGGCGCGCCAGTCGGCAAGCGCCCGCTCCACGTCCGGCTCGCCCATTCCGCCGGTCGTATCGGCGAGCGTGAGGCTGCGGGTCCGCGCCGAATGCTCCACCGCGAATCCGAGCGCTGTCCTACCGCCCATAGACTGCGCCACAAGATGGACAGAGTCTATGCCCAGGTGGTCGAGCAGCGCGACAAGGTCGTCAACGAACGATTTCAT
Organism: Dehalococcoidia bacterium; assembly: GCA_965261525.1. GTDB lineage: Bacteria > Chloroflexota > Dehalococcoidia > Lucifugimonadales > UBA1123 > VXRN01. The sequence continues at coordinate 3,509,110 of OZ253472.1, read as the reverse complement.
GCCCGGTCCGTCGGGCTCGTCGTAGGAATGTCCGAATCCGCGATGGGAAAAGGTAACACAGCGGTAGCTTTCGGAGAAGTATGGTATCTGCTGCCACCAGGAGAGCAGGTTGCCTCCCGCGCCGTGGCAGAAGACTATCGCCTCTCCCTGTCCGTACTCCTGATAGTCGAGTTGTGTTCCGTTGATGGGTACCAGTGGCATGATTCACCTCGGCAATAGTTTGCGTTGTTTCTGTCGTGGGATATTGTAGCATGGGGCAGATGGGAGACTGGGTTGCTGCTCAACTGTCTGATCCACTCTAAATGAAGAATTGCAACTGGGGATGAGTTTATGGCGCGAGGTATGAGCAGATGTTATCTTTACCTCCGATGCACCGAGAATCGGTGTTCAAGTTCGCTGAAATGACATAGACACCTTAGAGGGATGCGCTGACAATGCCGACTTTCGTTTACGTAACCGCGTCGGGCGATGACAAGATTATGATTTTCGGACAGGACGAAGATTCCGGCGCGCTGGAGAAGTTGGGTGAAGTAGAGGCCGCCGGACGGCCCGCTCCGCTTGCCGCGGACCCTGAACGGCGCTTCCTGTACGTTGCCAGGCGGGACGCCAACGAGCTCTCCAGCTACTCGATTGATCAAGAGACCGGCGGCCTCCACCTGCTGGGTGTTTCTGACCTGGAGTCCGATCCCAACTTTCTGGCAACAGACAAGACTGGCCGCTGGCTGCTGTCGGCCTACTACCTTGCGGGCAGGTGCGCCGTCCATCCCATAGACGAGAATGGCGTCGCGCAGTCGCCGCCCGTTGAGTGGAGGACGACTGCGCGGGGGGCGCACTCGATGCAGACGGACAGGTCGAACCGATTCGCTTTCGTGCCGCATATCGGCGGCGGCAACGGAGCAAACGCCATATTCCAGTTCCTCTTCGACGAGGAGAACGGAACGATCACACCGAACGACCCCGCGACCGTTCCGCAGGACGGCGACCTCGGCCCCAGGCACTACTGCTTCCACCCGTCTCTGGACGTTCTCTACTTCTCCAACGAACAGGGATGCAGCGTCACGGCCTACGATTTCGACTCCGGCCAGGGTACGCTGTCCGCGTTTCAAACAGTTTCGACCCTGCCGCCGCGCTGGAGCGGCAGAAACTCGTGCGCCCAGATTCGGATAAATCCGTCCGGCGCGATGCTGTTCGCGCCCAATAGGGGACATGACAGCATCGCCTGCTTTCGCATCGACCGGGATTCGGGACGACTCACTCGGACCGCGATAGTTCCGTCCGAGCCGGTTCCTCGCGCCCTGAACCTGGATCCGCTGGGGAAATTCCTGTACGCGGCTGGACTTGATTCAGGCAGACTCGCCGCTTATAAAATCAATGAATCCTGGGGCGGGTTGGACCGCGTCGGGACATACGATGTTGGGCGGGAGCCTATGTGGGTTCTGCCGGTGACTCTGGCTGCCGGGCCAGCAGAATGACGAATGTCCCAATGAATCCCATTATGGCGAAGGTCGCGAACGGAATGAAGTAGCTCTGTCTGAGGTCGTACATGAAACCGGCGAACAGCGGGGCGAATATCATCGCTATATTGGACGGCACCATGTTCATGCCGAGTATCGAGCCGAAGTTCTTTCTGCCGAAGAAATCGCCGATTATTGCCGTCAGAAGTGGTACGCGCCCGCCAAAGCCCGCGCCCCACAGCACGGCGAAAACAAGGACCATTGGCAAGGTATCGGTCAGCGCCAGGATACCCATTGCCACCGCCTGCATAAACATGCACACGAATAGTACGATCACTTTAGAGGTGCGGTCGGCCAGGTATCCTGCGACGAATCCGCTCAGAAATGCGACAAACGTATAGAGCGTCACCACGAAATTGGCGGTGATGAGCGACATGCCGGAGTCGGTCAGCTTGGGAACGAGATGCACTGAAAGCGTGATGATAGATACCACCGAAGTGAGCCGCGCGACAGCGATTATCCAGAACGCAACCGTTCTCAATGCCTGTCGCGGGGTCATTTCGGTGGCCTGATCTGAAGTGCGCTCGGTAGATGCGCTGGAATCTCTAGTGAGTGGACTTGGGTCGCCATCCGGTCGCAGGCCCATGTCCTCGGGGACGTTCCGCATAAGACGGGAGGCCGGAACCGCCACCACAATAAGAACAATTCCGATTCCCAGCGACGTCATGCGAAAGTCGTGGTTCTCTATCCCCCATGCCATCAGTGGCACCAGGAATCCGCCAAGCTGAACGCCGGACACCGCGAGTGACATAGCCATGGCGCGCCGCCGCGAGAACCAGTTGTTTATCAGGGTAACTATGGCAATCCAGCCGCCCACTCCTGATCCAAGCGAAATGGCCAGGTAGGCTGCGTAGAACTGCCAGACCGACTGTATCTGGGAGTAGAAGATGAACCCCAGACCCATAACAAAATAGCCAATTACGACCATTCTGCGGGTACCGAGGCGATCCACGAGGAAACCTTCCAACGGCCCGAACAACGCCCCCTCTGCGCGGGCAAGCGCGAACGCGCCGGACAGGGTAGTGCGGTTCCATCCGAAGTTGCGCTCGAGGGCTACAAAGAATGTGCCGACGCCTTGGAATACCGTAGTTGACATCAGCATCAGCATGAAACTGGAGATGCCTACCAGATACCAGCCGTAGAATATGTTTCTGGGACGTCGGAGGTTGCGCAAGTCGGTTGACGCGATGGTTCAGAGTAGGGGCAGGGCTAAAGTCTAGCAAACTGGACGCGGCGGGCGCGACTATACAGATCGGCAGTAGGGTAGGCTTGTCCGCGATTGGTGAATACCTAACAGAAACGATGGAGGAACCTGGATTGTCCGTTCAGACTAGACGAAACTTGCTTCATAATTGGGTTGACGGCCTTGCTGGTTCTTGCCCTGGCCGCCATAATCGTGAAGTGATGACACCGAAGACGGCGGTTGGACAGGATGACGGAAATGCGACGTCCACGCCATCCGCCGCCGCCACGACCACGCCTAATCCGGTCAGGACGAATCGGCCACCAACATGGCAACCATCACTATATGCTCGGAAAACGTCGAAACGGGCGAATCAACCTGTACTGTAACGATGGAGCCGGTTTCGGAAGATGATGTGGAGCCATCGGGTCAGGGCGGAGCCAGCGGCAATTCCGCTCCCAGTATATCGCTCACCCTGGGGGAGACTTCTCTCGACGTAGGTGACGCGACTACCCTGAGAATGGTTGGGTCGAACCTATCGAGCGGGTCCAGTTACTCACTGAAAGTGTCGCCTTCTATCCTCAGCGGTCGTACAGGATTTCTGAGATGTGAAAGTGCCCCTTAGCCCGAATCCACCGAAGAGGGTTAGTATCGCCGCCGGGGCGTGGGTGAGGGACGTGTCAAAGTGGCGGTGCGGTTATGATGTCAGCGCCTGGGTCGTTCTGAAGGTCCGCGGTCGTGATTTTGGACGCCAATGGAGGCCCACAGTGGCGATTTGGGGCGAGTTTGACGAATCTGCGGGCAACAGTGGACACCCGCGGTCCGGTCCGGAGCGATCTTACGGACAAGACAGGCTGTGGTGTGTACGGTGGTCAGTAGTAGACACTGCCGTCAGGCCGGCAGAGGAATGGCTCGCAGTCTGGTCAGTGCGCGACCGAACTGTGTTTCCCAGGGCCAGCGCTGCGGGAGATGCAAAGTAAGGCGGCGGGCCGAGTGGGTGAGCCGTCCGGCGAGGGAGAACAAGCGTCTGCGCAGGGTCTTGGTGGTCGCCACCGGCTCGCGCAGACCGATGCGTCCGATCCAGCGAGCCAGGTTGTGAGCCATTACCTGTATGGCCATCCAGGCGGCGTTGGCTGCAAAGCGCCCCGAGGGCAGATGGTTCAGCCCGACACCGTACTTGAGGTCTCGGATGGCGTTCTCGATCTCGGCGTGGCGGCGATGGTCGGCCTCCAGTTGGAGGGTGTCGCCCTGTCGGTCGGTGATGAAGGCGTGATAGCTGTAGTCGACGAAGAGGGCCAGTTGTGAACCGGGCGTGGGCTTCACCCTGCGGACGATGAGACGCACCGGTGCGGCATCGGGCTCGTTCCGAAAAGGGGTGTAGGTGGTCTCAGCCACGTCGGCTGCGCCGTCCATCCAGTAGGGTATGGGAGTCCAGTCCTCCTCAGGTATGGCCTCTATGAGATTGCGCAGTCGGGTGTGCTGACGGACGGTGATGGAGAAGCGGACACCTGTCTTTCGGCATACGGAGACGATGTCATGGGTGTAGAAGCCACTGTCGGCGCGTACGGTGAGTTGTCCTGTGGCCCCGGCGCAGCGCACCCGGCTCACCGTCTCACGCAGGAAGTGGGCTGCGCCCCGGGCGGTGTTGGCTCGACCCTGTCGCAACCGGGCCATCAGCACGTCGCCGGTTCCTGCGGCGACGGCCACAAGCGGGTGATAGCCTCTCTGGCCGGTGTAGTTGTGGCGGCGGGCGCCCTCCTTGCCCAGTCCGTAGGTCTCGCAGATGGTGGAGTCCAGGTCGATGGTCAACGGCTCATCGCCGGGACCCGCGCCAGCGGCCCAGGCCCGCGCCAGCAACTCCCGGCTCACCCGGTCCAACTGCCGCACATGTCCCCACCTGAAGCTGCGCAGGAAGGTCCCCAGGGTGGATGGCGCCTTCACTGTACAGCCCAACACCCGCCCGGTCCCACCGGCACGCAGCGCGTCGGCGTCATCGATGCAGTCCCCACCGGCCAGCGCCGAGGCAACCAGGGTCAGCGTCTTGTCTCCCGGGTTCGCCCGTCCCGGCGCATCGCCCAGGTCAACGTTGCTGTCCACCAGTTCACTCAGTCCCAGGCGCTGAGCGAGAGTGGCCGGCACGAGCAGCCCGGCATTGGCCACCAGCCGGGGATCGTCGAAGGCGATTCGGATGCGGTCGGGACGCTCAGGTGGTAACATCTATTAAGTGCTCCTGCTCTGGGGTTGGTTCTTGTCTTCAAACCCATTATCCCAGATTCAATGGAGCGCTTTCTCACCCCTTTTGCACGACGACTCATCCATCCCTTCGGTGGATCCGGGCTTAGACTTCAGCCCGCTCACCATAGTCGGCAAGCGGGCTGAACCGACTGCTTCCTCTCATTACCCCGCTCCGGGCCGGGATTCTGGGTTCAGTCCCTGAGAATCGAGCCTATGAAATCAGGGTAGCCGCGCGCGAAGTCGGCGGCGTTAGAGGGCCGCCGGCCCTCCATCTGTACGCTCACAAGGCGCAGGACGCCTTGACCGGCGGCTACCGCGACTTGGAAGCCGTTCATGGCGATGACTCTGCCGGGCGGTTCGGCGTGTGTCGCGTCCAGCGGCTCGGATTCCAGAATCTTCAGTGTCCTGCCTTGCCAGGCGGTGAACGTTCCGGGCCAGGGCGTGAATGCCCGAACTCTGCGCGCTATCTCAAGTGAGGTCTGATTCCAGTGAATTTGTCCGTCGGTTCTCTGTAATCGCCTGGTCACGGTGGCGCTCGCGTCGTCCTGTGGGGTTGGCGCGATAGAACGATCTCTCCAGCCGTCCAGGGTTGTCGTCAGGAGGTCAGCGCCGATGTCGAAGAGCCTCATCGTCAGCATATCGCATGGCTCTTCCGGGGCGATTTCGGTTTCCTGCCGGGCCAGGATAGGGCCAGTATCCATTCCTTCGTCCAGGAGCATTATCGTTACGCCAGTGATCTCGTCGCCTTCCAGGATGGCCGTCGCGACGGGAGAAGGTCCTCTATGGCGTGGTAGCAGCGACGGGTGAATGTTTAGGCAGCCAAGTCGCGGGACTGCCAAGATGTCCTCTGGAAGTAATAGACCATACGCGGCGACGATTATGGCGTCGGGAGCAAGGTCGGCTATATGCTGTCTTGCCTCGGTGTCTTCCCTTAGAGAGGCGGGCTGCATTACTTTCAGCCCTCTACTCTCCGCAAACTCCTTTACGGGCGGGGCCGACAACCTACGCCCGCGGCCGGAGCGGCGGTCGGGCTGAGTGAAAACTCCTGCGATGTCATGGCCTGTGTCGAGCAATGCGCCCAGCGCCGGGACAGCGAACGAGGGTGTCCCCATGAATATCAGGCGAAGAGGTCTCTCTGTCATCGGCAAACCGCTCCTGTACCTGTGAAACCGCTGAAAGTTACTATGTCACCAATTTCTATCCCCAAGGCTTCCACCAGACCCGCGTTAATCTCAAGATTGTACAGTACGGGGACATTAGGGCCGTAGCGCGGCAGGTCGGATCTCTCCTGGCCGTCAGCTTGACGGGGCACATTCTGGTGCAAGTCGAGGACCTCGCAGTTTTCGCCTATCCATATGAAGTCGAGGTCGAATCGCACATGGTACATCCAGAATGTGGGCGTCCTGGCCTCGTTGAAAACGAAGAGCATACCGGTCGTTTCAGGCAGGCTTTCGCGGTCGGATAGTCCCTGAGTTCTTAATTCGGGCGTAAACGCGAGTTCGAGTTCAAAGACAATATCTCCAATGGTTATGGTGGGTACACCCTGGCTCGGATCAATGGCAATGAAAGGCTGGGGCGTCGGACTTATCTGGGGGGTGGGCGTGGCGGTCGGTTCCGGCGTGAAAGTCGGAAGCGGTGTCTGAGTGGGTTTGGGCTGCGGCGAATGTGTCGCTGTCGCTTCTGGTTCCGAAGTATGGGTAGGTTCGGGTAGGGTGTTATCTGTCGCTGTCGGCGCTTGAGTTGGCGCGAGTGTAGGTTCCGGTCGGGGCGTTCGAGTAGCGGTGATCTCTAGGGTTGATGCGGCAACTGGTTCGGCTGTCCCGACCGGGGTTGGTACGGGGGCATTTCCGCCAGAGCAGGCAATCACGAGTGCGGCTAAGGGTAGAAGCAGCGCAGCGCCGAGTGTTCGCGCGATTGAATTGGGCCACTCTGTGAGTGTTCGGGTAAGTGGTGTATCAGCGTTGGGTAATAGTGAATTCAAGCTAAGCGAGTTCGACCCATGTCGCGCCGTTGCCGCCGCGTTCTCTGGGCTCCGGACCAAAGTTTCTGACGGCGCGATGGTGTCTAAGGTGTTCGCGAACGACGTTTCGGAGCGCTCCCGTTCCCCTGCCGTGTATCACTCTCAGCCTGGAATGTCCGTCGCGTACTGCGTGGTCGAGAAATTCGTCGAGTCTGATCTGGGCGTCGTCGGCGCGCAACCCGCGCAGGTCGAGTTCCAGGCTGTCCAAAGACGGAGCCAGGTCGGTCTCCACGTTGGGCTTTTCCGGCGCTAGGTCGTCAGATTCGGACTCTGCAATACGTGACAGCCTTTGTATATCAACGTTTACTCTCACTCTGCCTATGCTGACCTCAGCGTCTCCGCCGTTGTCGGCGATAGTGATTATGCGGCCATGTAGGTTCATGCCTCTTATGAACACAGTGTCTCCGGCGGCGAGCGGCCGGTCGTCGGGTTTTCTACGACGGATGGGAGTGGGGGCGGGCGGTTCGACAGCGGCAAGGTCTCGGCGGATGCGCTCTATCCTGTCCCGAGTTGGGGCAGTTCCGACACCGGCGGTTTCCGGGACGGCCCCCCACTGCAGGGACGCCTCGGCACCCTCAAGTCTGCGACTTATCTGCTGGAACCTGCCCATAATTGCGGCGCGAGCGGAGTCGAGCATATCGTCGCGGCTTCCGACAAGGTATTCTACCTGCTCCTCAAGTTGGCGGCGCAGCGATTCAGCCTCGGCTCTCATCCTTGACGTGTCTTCCAGATTGGTCTGAAGTTGAAGCCGCTCCCTCTGGAGTTCGTTTAGCCAGTCCTCGAAAAGAAGGTGCTGTGGCTCCATAAGGTCGCGTGAGTCCTGGAGTATGTCTGTGGGCAATCCGAGACGCTCAGCCACTGCCATGGCGTAGCTTCGTCCTGGGACACCTATCGTCATACGATACGTCGGTTCAAGAGTGTGCGGTTCGAGTTGGAAGCTGGCGTTCATCATGTCTTCGGACACTTCCGCAAAGGCGGCTACGTTCCTGTGGTGCGTAGTTACTATTGTCGTGGCTTTCTTGCGCGCGAGATGCGCTATGATCGCCTTGGCAAGCGCGGAGCCTTCCTCGGGGTCTGTACTAGTTCCGAGCTCGTCGAGAAGTACGAGGGAACGCGGACCCGCGTGTTGGAGAATCGCTATCACGCTGCGCATATGCGAGCCGAATGTTGACACCGAGTCGGCTATGCTCTGGCTGTCGCCGATGTCCGCGAACACCCCCTCGAATATGGGCAGCGCGCTGCCCTCCTCGGCGGGAATCTGCAGACCGGACTGGTGCATCAGGGCTGCCAGGCCGACATTCTTCATTGCGACTGTCTTGCCGCCCGTATTAGGGCCGGTAATAACCAGAGCGGACCAGCCCGGGCCGATGGTTACAGTCAGCGGTACGGAGTCGGAGCCGAGCAGCGGGTGCCTGACGTTCATGAGGCGCAGGCTTTGATCGTCGCCGACTATTTCGGGCTTCACGGCATTGAGGCGGCGCGCGTATCTGGCGCGCGCCAGGGCAAAGTCCAGCTTGGCGGTCATCCGATTGGCGAGGCGAATGTCCTCCGCGACCGCGCCGACCAGGGATGAAAGGTCTCTCCGGACACGCATCGCTTCGCGTTCTTCTTCCAGCGACAGCTCCCTCCACTGGTTGCACATTTCGACCGTGGAGAATGGTTCCACGAAAACCGTCGCCCCGGTGTTGGAGGCGTCGTGAACTATACCGGATATTCGATGCCGCCTTTCAGCCTTCACCGGAACTACAAGCCGGTCGCCTCTAACGGCGATGATAGGATCCTGGAGGGCGTCGCGGACGTTAGATGACTGTATGAAGCTCTGAAGTGACTCATTGACCCGCTCGTATGCCTGTCGGACCTGCGACCTGAGCGCTCGTAGGGAGGGAGTAGCGTTATCTGAGACCTCCCCGCGCCGCGTTATCTTGGAACGCACCTGGCGCTGGATCTCCCGGAGATCGGGGATAATCCGCGCCAACCCAGCCATCATCGGGGCGACTTTGTCCGCGCGGCGGACGGATGACTTCGCTCGTCTGTGAACTTCCAGTGATTCGGCGACCGCGAGCAGTTCGTTGCCGGTCAGGACGCCCCCGAGAGCGGCGCGCGTTACGGACTCGGAGGTGTCAGTGTCCGACTGGAGCGTCAGGTCGCCAACCTCTTCAAGGAGCGCCTTGGCGTCCGCAGTTTCGCGCTGAAGCTGTTCGATATGGGCAGCGTCGAATGAAGGCTGAATCTCAAGAGCGAGCTTTCTGGCCTCGTAGAAAGTCGTATGGTCCGCCAGGCGACTACGAATCTCATCGAAGTCAAGCAGCCTGAGCGCGGATTCGCGGAGGTCTTCTAACGTGTGAATTTCGTCCGTTTGCGGGGGTTCGCCGGATTGTGCGCTGAATGTGTGGGACAATTGTGTTTATTCACTCCAACGCCAATTGTAGCAGACTCAAACTCATGTCGGAGAACATATCTTTCCTACTAATTTCGTTGCTGTTGTCGCAGTTCACTGGATCGTTGTATCCCAGAATTGTGCACAATTCTGGAGACTTGCCGTGCTCCGACTGTGTGTATGCTGCTCCAGCTTGTGCAGGTGGAAGAACTTCAACCATTCTATACATGGAGCCACTTTGGAAGACAAACAACAGTGGGGCCTAAGTTTAGGAGTATTAGACAGTTTTCAATAGGTGTTGCCCATCTTTGTGCCTGCGGCTCCCTATCTTACTTGGATGCGCGTCTAAGCCCGAATCCACCGAAGAGGGTTAGTATCGCCGCCGGGGCGTGGGTGAGGGACGTGTCAAAGTGGCGGTGCGGTTATGATGTCAGCGCCTGGGTCGTTCTGAAGGTCCGCGGTCGTGATTTTGGACGCCAATGGAGGCCCACAGTGGCGATTTGGGGCGAGTTTGACGAATCTGCGGGCAACAGTGGACACCCGCGGTCCGGTCCGGAGCGATCTTACGGACAAGACAGGCTGTGGTGTGTACGGTGGTCAGTAGTAGACACTGCCGTCAGGCCGGCAGAGGAATGGCTCGCAGTCTGGTCAGTGCGCGACCGAACTGTGTTTCCCAGGGCCAGCGCTGCGGGAGATGCAAAGTAAGGCGGCGGGCCGAGTGGGTGAGCCGTCCGGCGAGGGAGAACAAGCGTCTGCGCAGGGTCTTGGTGGTCGCCACCGGCTCGCGCAGACCGATGCGTCCGATCCAGCGAGCCAGGTTGTGAGCCATTACCTGTATGGCCATCCAGGCGGCGTTGGCTGCAAAGCGCCCCGAGGGCAGATGGTTCAGCCCGACACCGTACTTGAGGTCTCGGATGGCGTTCTCGATCTCGGCGTGGCGGCGATGGTCGGCCTCCAGTTGGAGGGTGTCGCCCTGTCGGTCGGTGATGAAGGCGTGATAGCTGTAGTCGACGAAGAGGGCCAGTTGTGAACCGGGCGTGGGCTTCACCCTGCGGACGATGAGACGCACCGGTGCGGCATCGGGCTCGTTCCGAAAAGGGGTGTAGGCGGTCTCAGCCACGTCGGCTGCGCCGTCCATCCAGTAGGGTATGGGAGTCCAGTCCTCCTCAGGTATGGCCTCTATGAGATTGCGCAGTCGGGTGTGCTGACGGACGGTGATGGAGAAGCGGACACCTGTCTTTCGGCATACGGAGACGATGTCATGGGTGTAGAAGCCACTGTCGGCGCGTACGGTGAGTTGTCCTGTGGCCCCGGCGCAGCGCACCCGGCTCACCGTCTCACGCAGGAAGTGGGCTGCGCCCCGGGCGGTGTTGGCTCGACCCTGTCGCAACCGGGCCATCAGCACGTCGCCGGTTCCTGCGGCGACGGCCACAAGCGGGTGATAGCCTCTCTGGCCGGTGTAGTTGTGGCGGCGGGCGCCCTCCTTGCCCAGTCCGTAGGTCTCGCAGATGGTGGAGTCCAGGTCGATGGTCAACGGCTCATCGCCGGGACCCGCGCCAGCGGCCCAGGCCCGCGCCAGCAACTCCCGGCTCACCCGGTCCAACTGCCGCACATGTCCCCACCTGAAGCTGCGCAGGAAGGTCCCCAGGGTGGATGGCGCCTTCACTGTACAGCCCAACACCCGCCCGGTCCCACCGGCACGCAGCGCGTCGGCGTCATCGATGCAGTCCCCACCGGCCAGCGCCGAGGCAACCAGGGTCAGCGTCTTGTCTCCCGGGTTCGCCCGTCCCGGCGCATCGCCCAGGTCAACGTTGCTGTCCACCAGTTCACTCAGTCCCAGGCGCTGAGCGAGAGTGGCCGGCACGAGCAGCCCGGCATTGGCCACCAGCCGGGGATCGTCGAAGGCGATTCGGATGCGGTCGGGACGCTCAGGTGGTAACATCTATTAAGTGCTCCTGCTCTGGGGTTGGTTCTTGTCTTCAAACCCATTATCCCAGATTCAATGGAGCGCTTTCTCACCCCTTTTGCACGACGACTCATCCATCCCTTCGGTGGATCCGGGCTAAGGGAGAAAATGCGGGCGAACCACGAATAGAAGTAGGTCTGCTCCGTTACTCTGATAGCGCCTATGATCTAGATGCGCCTGAATCGGTGGCTGTAGAGATGACGACAGCCGATATTGTCTCTAAGCGCACAGCTCTGTTTGGTATGACTCGCACCGGAAAGTCCAATACTGTCAAGACGATTGCCAGTGCCGTGTTTCGGATGCGTTTGCGCGATGAGCCGATTCGGGTGGCTCAACTTATATTCGATCCCGAAGGAGAGTACGCCAACGAAAACGCGCAAGACCGGGGAGCAATACGAAATCTCAACAACATCGCCCCCTCGGTCGACGGTGACGCCGTCATACACAGCTTTATAGAGAGGGACGATGACCCCTACCGCCGCATTATGAAGATCAACTTCTACGGTGGCCGCCTTCCAGCCCCAAGGAGCGATAAGGCTGAATATGATGAAACACTCGCAAGCCTCTACGCAGGCAAAGAGATAATCAATGACAGACTCCAGACAGAAAGTGGTGGCTATGTACAGGCCTTTGTTTCGACGGATATGACAGCACCTGTGGGAGTGGAAGAATATGACACCCGAACACGATACAACCGTTCAGTGTTTCTCTACCGCGCTGTTCTTCACTCTGCCGGCTTCAGCCCGTCCAGCGAGAGGGTACCGGTTTCTGGGCTGTTCGGCGATGACATCCGGAAAGCGATGTCCAAAGACGATAATATGAGCAGATTTGCGTCCAAACTGGAAGGGAAGCAGGCCTCTCTGACCTGGGACGAAGCTTCTGACCTTTGCCGAAGCTTATCTGTCTGGAAGAGAGATGGTAGCAACAACTATAGGAATTTCAATCAAGGGTATCAGAGGACGCACAATGGCAGAAACTGGCACGATGACCGTATAGATGGTCTGCTCGGGATATTTGAGAACTCACGCGGGATACGGGCCATCCGAGAATGCCGAGCATGGCATGGTGAAACCCAGAACGAAGAGGACCCTGTACAGCGAATCATGAATGACTTGGCTGCTGGGCGACTGGTGATTGTTGATCAAGCCTTGGGCAATCCCGAAATGAACCAGAGGTCGGCGGAGCAAATCATGTGGCAGATTCTTCAGAATCAGCAGTATAAATTTGTGAACCCCCAAACAGATGAGAGTGGAAATTTGGAAAAGCCGCCACCTATAATCGTTTATGTTGAAGAGGCGCACACCCTGCTACCGAGGGGTGAAGAGAAGGATAACACCAAGATATGGCCGCGCATCGCCAAGGAGGGAGCGAAATACAGTATAGGTCTGGTCTATTCCACTCAGGAGCCTTCTTCAATCCAGACTAACATTATGACCAACACGGAGAACTGGTTCTTGTCCCATCTCAACAGCACAGACGAGACGCGCCAGTTGGACAAGCACAACGATTTCGCTGATTTCACGGCAGGCATACGCAAGGTCAACGTACCCGGATTTGTCAGAATGAAGACTCACTCTAATCCCTTTACCTTGTCAGTGCAGATACATGAGTTTAGGCCACCAGGACAACCATAGGGAGACAATGGGGTTCCCAGGGATGTGCTATCTGACTAGAGCGATTGCCTTTCTTCATCAGCGATGTCAATCTCGTTAAATGATGTTGAATGGATGAAGTTGGCTTTATGTCTAAACGGACCAGACGTTAGGAGACACATCCATGCCATATCAAAATGAATTCGCCAGCGGTGAATCATTGTCCGGCCTGACCAGAAGCCAGAGTGTGCTTGAGTTTGATGGCATAATTCACAAGAAGGACGCCAATGAACGACATGAATTACCCAGCCGTCTAAATCCTGATCGAACGGGCGATAGTATTACCAGAGTGGTTGCAGTCGATGGCTCGGTTGTTCCTAGCGCTATTACTAATGGCTACCCAGGAGCCGAGGCCGCGTTGATGCGTATTGCCGCTGTAGTGTTGGACTTGAAAGCCCTCAGAAATCCTGATCCCAATTGGATACCCCGCCCGAGTGAAATCCGAGAGTTGGAAGACTGTGACGCAGTCGATGCAGTTCTGCCTGGCTGCAATGTCAGTGAACGAGATGTTCCTGATGATTCACCTCGCCGCTTCTTTAGGCGCACAATCTACAAGACCTTGCAAGGCTCGGTTGAGAAGGGGCATGAATCACTGCTGGATACGTTGACAGCTATCACTGCCCGTCGGGGAGATCAGAAAATTAACTGTCCGATTGAAGGATGCGAGAAGATGGTCTATCCTCCGATTGGAGAAGTAAAGTGTCCTTGCTTCAAGAGGGAGACAATTTATCAGACCGATTCGCTCCGAATCCACGAGCGCTTTGATGACTCTGGGTCGAACGGCCAAGTTTATACCCTTACCCAGCAGGTAACCGAACAGCTGACTCTCATCAATATCCTGCGTTATTGTGAACGAGTTGGCAACCCTGAATTCGTACGCGACACAGCCTTTATTATGGATGGCCCACTAGCTGTTTTTGGCAGTGCAGCTTGGCTACACTCATGGATACAGCGAGAGGTTCAGCGCATACATTCCCTTTACACTGATGGGGGGTTTCCGGGAATCTTGTTGTTTGGAGTCGAGAAGTCTGGACATTTCGTCGAGCATCTTAGACAAATGGATTGGTCAGATGTTGATGGGGATGGGCGGGCCTTACCTAATAGTATCGCACTCGCTCCCACAATGGAGTACATAAATCGCCATATAGTCCACCGTCCCGTGGATTCTAAAGATTTCGGCAGGCAAACGTATTATGGCCGTAAGATCATGTACAAGAACCGAAACGGGCAACGCTCAGTTGTTACGACCCCGATAATCAATAAGGCGGGAGAAGATACGAATTGCGCTGACCTGGAAGTTTTTCCGCGGCTGGGAGAAACTCTTAACATCTTGGACGAGCTATCAACCTACCTTTATGAAGATGGGTTTGCTCCTCTGGTGCGAGCTCATGCCCATGCTGCGATTCCACTAAAGAGCGGGGCTGAAATACTACGAAGGTTATTCGCAAGGCAATGAATACGTCACGACCTCAGGGGAAATACAGCACTGCAGAAGGTCGTTGGGCTGGAGTGGGGCCTTACTACGCTATGTTTCCAACATCATTTTCCGATGAAGTTGTCGCTGAATTTACCAAACCAGGTGACGCGGTGCTGGACCCGTTCGCAGGGAGAGGGACAGCCATATTCAGTGCGGCTATTCAGGAGCGACAAGCCACCGGAATAGAGATCAGCCCTGTTGGTTATGTCTATGCCAAGGCAAAGTTGAAGCAGGGAGACCATGCCGCTGTGCTCTGCCGTCTGCATGAACTGGCAGATATTTCCAAGGACATGGAATCAGAAGCGGCTCGCCTTCCTACCTTCTTTCATCACGGCTACGCACAGCAGGTTCGCAGGTTTTTGGTCACAGCACGTTCTACCCTGAATTGGCGCAGAAGTAATGTTGACAGGACGCTGATGGCCCTAATACTCATCTCCCTTCATGGCAAGAGGGAGCAATCACTATCGAATCAGATGCGCCAAATGACAGCTATGGCTCCGAAATATTCTGTACGGTGGTGGACAGAGAGAAATCTCACGCCGCCGGACATTGATCCCGTTGCATTCCTTACCAAGCGGATTGACTGGCGATACGCACATGGCAAACCCCGGATTACTGACGCTACAGTATATCTACACGATAGTGTCAAGAAACTCCCATATTTGATCAGGGATGTAAAGCTCAACAAGCGCCCAAAAGTCAATTTATTGTTGACGTCACCACCCTACCACAACGTCACCAACTACTACTACGATCAATGGATCAGGCTCTGGTTGCTAGGCGGACCTGAAAGCCCCGTTTACGCCAACCGATATGGAGGCAAGTTCAGCAACTTGACGAGATACAGGGATCTTCTCAGGAAAGTGTTCGGCAAGGCTAAGAATGTCCTCGCCGAGGATGCAATCATCTATGTCAGAACTGATCGTAGAAAGAAGACGTTGGACATTACAAGATCAGTTCTGTCAGAAGTATATCCTGAAAAACAGGTGTCAGAAAGAGTACAGCCCTTGCAACCTGAGCATCGTACTAAACCATACAGTCGGGGTGGCGCTCCAAAGAAACCTACTTGTGAAGTTGACTTAATTCTGGCCCCTCATTAAGGATTCGAGGTCTCATGTCTTAGGGCCGGTTCGCTAAAGCGATACACCAAGCCTATATGGTACAAATCCGTATGGCGAGGGCTTTTCTCAGCTACCGTGCTGATTGCGCTTTCAATGACGCTCTGTGCATTGGCGCTTGTCATCATCCATTCCTCTCTTGATAGACGCCCGTTGATCAGTTGAACCTGATGCCGCCGCCGTTGGTGCCCTCGAAGTCGCTTGTGCTGTACACGCCGAGGTCCCGTCCCTGGTGAACGTGGATTATTATCTCCTGGCGCACGATGCCGACAGCGTCGAGTAGCTCGGCTTCTATGTCGTCTATAAGGTCCTGAATCTCGTCCGACGTAACCGTCTCCTCGACGTTGAGAGTGGCGTGTACCACGGCGTCGGCGAAGTGGATGTCCAGCCTGCCCACGACGGTCTCATTCTCCAGCACTATGTAGCATTCGGAGTATGGTGTGCGGGTCTCTCGCTGGAAGTCGTATTTTGCCATGTAAGGGTCTTTTCCTGTCTGGGGTAGTAGCGTTGTATGGAGTGTGGTCATTCGCCGTGGCTCATGGATTGCCGAGCGGCGAGCCCTTCGGGGTTCCCGCGAACGCGGGAATGACGAGTAAGGTTGTGGTCTGTTGCCTGGCTTAGTTTCTGATCTGTCCACTGCCCATAACGGTCCACTTGTATGAAGTGAGTTCCTTCAGTCCCATCGGTCCGCGAGCGTGGAACTTGTTCGTGCTTATGGCGACTTCCGCGCCCAGTCCGAACTGTCCGCCGTCGTTGAAGCGGGTGGAGCAGTTGACGAACACGGCGCTCGAGTCAACCTCGTCAACGAACCTCATTGCGGCTGAGTAGTCCTCGGTCACAATCGCGTCGGAATGGCCGGACCCGTAGGTCTCGATATGATCAAGCGCGTCGTCGAGGGAGTCAACCACCCGGACGCCCGCTATGAGCGCGAGGAACTCGGTGCTCCAGTCCTCATCGGTGGCAGGGATCGCAGTGAGCGCGCCGCCGCCGTTAGATGGTCCGAGAAGGCTCAGGGCGCGCCGGTCGCAGCGCATCTCGACTCCCGCCTCTGCGAACCTGCTTGCCATCCTGGGTAGATAGGCGGGGGCTACCGAGGAGTGGACCAGCAGTGTATCCATCGCGTTGCAGACCGAGTATCGCTGCACTTTCGCGTTGAATACGATGTCCGCCGCCATATCCAGATTGGCCTCCTTGTCCACGTAGGTATGGCAGACACCTACGCCCCCGGTAATGGCGGGCATCGTGGCGTCGCGGGCGACTCTGTTTATCAGGTCCTGTCCGCCCCTGGGAATCAGAAGGTCTATGTGTTCCCGCGCCTTGAGCATCTTCCCGACGAGTTCCCGGTCGGTTGATTCGATAAGCTGAACGGAGTTTTCGGGCGCGCCCGCGTCGGCTACGGCTTCGCGTATTACGTCGGCGAGAGTGGTGTTGGAGTTTATCGTGTCGCTGCCGCCGCGGAGGATGACAGCGTTCCCCGACTTGAGGCACAGGGTTGAAATATCCACCGTTACGTTCGGCCTGCTCTCGTATATAACGCCGACCACTCCGAGCGGTACGCGTCTGCGGCCCACCTGGAGGCCGTTGGGCATAGTTCTCATTTCAATTATTTCGCCAACGGGATCCGGCAGGGACGCGACGCTGCGAACGTCGGACGCGATAGCCTCGAGACGCTCCGGGTTCAGCATCATGCGGTCAAGATAGTATTCCGGAAGCACTTTCCGTTTCCCGGCGTGGAGGTCGAGCCTGTTAGCGCCAAGTATTCTGTCCTGTCGCTCGATGATGCGGTCCGCTATTTTGAGCAGAGTGCGATTCCTGACGGCGCCGGTAACTTTCGCAAGCCCCCGCGCGGCCTTTCTCGCGGCCTCGCCCTTCTGGACAAGTTCATCAGCGATTGTCTTCATCATCGTTCAACTCCTATCAGACAGCGATGCTATACACGTTCAGCTTCGGCCACGGCGAGTATGACGAGATTATCCCGGTGAATGACTTCATCGCCATAGTGGTAGCCCAGAGTCGGCGATATCTGGCCTGAGCGCAGTCGCCGAATCTTGAGCACATCCTGAGAATTGTAGCCTGAGATTCCACAGGCAATCTTGCGCTTATCCGCATCTTCGACAAGTACCACGTCTCCACGCTCGAATTCTCCAAGAGCGCCCACGATTCCCGCCGGGAGCAAACTCTTGTTTCCATGGACAAGGGCACGAACCGCGCCGGGATCCACAACGATCACGTCGGATTCGCGAATCTGGCTAAGCAGGTAGCGCTTCCGGCTCTCCATCCTGCTTGCTCCTGTGGGAAAGTAAGTTCCGAGCGATTCTCCGCTCACAAGGCGCGGCACAACGTTTGGTATCGAACCGCTGGCGAATACTGTGTCCACGCCGGAAGCGGTGGCCAACCTGGCGGCGTTGAGCTTGGCCGACATTCCACCTCTGCCGCGAGAATCGAAGGACGGGCCTCCAAGTGCCTCGATTTCGTCCGTAAATGAAGACACCTTCTGGATGAGCAGGGCATGGGGATCGAGATTCGGGTCGGCAGTGAATAGCCCCTCCGTCTGTCCCAGGATTATCAGTAGGTCTGCGTCAACAATGTTGGCCACCATGGCAGACAGCGTGTCGTTGTCGCCAATGATGTCGCCTTCGAGTTCATCTACGGATACTACGTCGTTCTCGTTGATGATTGGGACTACCCTGTAATCAATGAGACCCAACAGGGTGTTGCGTACGTTGAGATACCCCATGCGATCACTCAAGTCATTTCGAGTTAGCAGCGTCTGGGCGACGTGTACGTCGTGCCAGTCGAAAAGCTGTTCGTAGGCGTGCATCAGCCTGCCCTGACCTATCGCGGCCAGCGCCTGGCGCATAAGCACGTTTCTGATCTGCCCGGTTGGGTCGAGAACATGCCTTCCGGCGGCCACGGCGCCGGATGATACCAGCAGCATCTCGGATCCGTTCCTTTGCAGGCGCGCAATCTGGCCTACAATGCTGGCCATCGCTTCCAGGTCAAGGCGGTTGGTTCCATCGGTAATGAGTGTCGTGCCTACTTTCACCACGACGCGGCGATATGGACGGGCTGAAGTGTCCTTGTTTCCGCTCATAACTGTCTGGACCGCGCCTTTTGGGACTTGTTCGGAAGCGAGTGTGAGCCTGCGGGGCCAGTTGAGTCCTGGAACCCGAATCATTATAGCGCCAAACAGGGGGGTGATTTGTAATCCAAAAGCGCCTTCCTGACACCCGAGTGTCAATCCCTTATACTGCGCTCACCAAAAGGAGGCGACGATATGCAAGACCTTGTCACGGCTGAATGGGGCGACGCGGTTGAAGCGATAGAGCGGTGCTTCGAGCTTGGCTGGACTGACGGCCTGCCGGTGGTCCCGCCCACTCTGGAGCGGGTGAACGAGTTCCTGGATTACGCCGGACGCTCGCCGGATGAGGTCCTGGGCGAGATACCGGAGCGCAGGCGGGAAATCACCGTGGCGAAGACCGCGGCCAACGCAGTTATGGCGGGCTGCCTGCCGGAGTATTTTCCGGTCGTGCTTGCGGCTACTGAAGCGATGCTTACGCCCGAATTCAACCTGATAGCGCCATCCTCCAGCCAGGGAGGGGCAGCCGTGCTGGTTGTTGTCAACGGCCCAGTCGTCGAGGAACTCGACATCAACTCCAAGAATAACCTGTTTGGGCCGGGCAATCGCGCCAACGCCACAATCGGCAGAGCTATCAGGCTGATTCTGATGAACGCCTGCGCCTCCATACCCGGTCTATTCGACAGAACGGTTATAGGTCACCCCGGAAAGTACACCTTCTGCATCGCCGAGAACGAGACTGACTCCGACTGGCTGCCACTGCACGTAGAGCGTGGGTTGTCCGCAGACCAGAGCGCGGTGACTGTGTTCGCGGCCTGGGAGCCGAGACAGGTGCGTTCGGCGTCCTATTCGCAGGAGGTTGTGCTGGACACTGTGGCGGATGTGGCGTCTGTTCTTGGGTCGTCGCTGGCGTCTTCGGACTCGGTTGGCGATGACACGCTGCCGGTGCGACAGGGCCAGGTTGTAATAACGATAGGCGGGTCGGCGGACTTCTGGGGGGACTGGACGAAGCGGGACGTGAGAGAGTATCTGCATCCCAGGATAGGACGCTCAATAGCGGACCTGAAGATTGTGAGAGTCCTGGAGGGCCACGTTGAGCCTGCGGACTACCAGAACTTCGCCAGTTTCGTGCCGGAGCCGGACGATATTCTCGTGGTACGGGCGGGCGCGCCGGACGCGAGCGGGTACCGATGCTCGGTCATTCTTAGCGAACTGCCCAAGGTGGCGTCGGCGGCGGTTACGAGGCCGATAGTCTTCTGATAGCCATAATTATTGACAGTAAGGCGGGCGACCCGTGTGGAATTTCCTGGCTAGAGAAGCCAACTGGACAGAGATCGTAACGAACACATTGGCGTTGTCATTCAGTTTCATGGCAATAGCTATCATCGTTCATGCGGCGATATTCAGTGACAACCCGGATATGCTGGCCACGGCTGGCTCGGTGTCGTCGGGTGTTACAGGGGTGATACTGGGCTACTACTTCAACCGCTCCAGGCTGAAGCGGGCGCAGGACGCGGAATCGAGAGCGTCCGCCAAGTTGAACGAGATTTCAGAAACTGTTCTGGAAAACGAGTCGAAACTGTTGGAAATGGAATTGAAGTATGCTAGCTTGATTGAAGAGTTGACAGCCTCTGAAGCGGATAACGAGGGTGATGATGGCGAAGTCTGAAGAGATGGTGATGATACCGAGACGCAAGTTTGAGCGCATTGTCAGACTTGCGCGGGAGCATTCGGAGGATTTAGACAGAACTCTCAAGGATCTCAGGCGACGGCGGCGCGAAATCGAAGAGCGTTATAGAGAGGACAAGTGGCGTCCCTACTGAGGCCGCCTGCCGTAGATAGCCCGTCGTTCTCCAAGATGTCCACTTTGCGGCTCGTTACTTCCTTTCAGGATGAAATTCGGCGGGGCCTAGCCGGGAAGCCCCGCTCTATCGCTATGCATCCCTCTTTCGTGAGCCGACCCTCCGGCTCGGAGAGAGGCCGTTTTCTGGCCCTCGACCTCGGTGGCACCAACGTTAGAGCCACGCTCGTAGAACTTGGTGGACAGCGTTCCATCCGGGTACTCGAACACCAGTCTTTCCGTCTGACCTCCACGACCGGAGTTGCGGACGACCTTTTCGGCCCGGTCGCAGAGTTCGTGGTTGACATCCTCGCTGACAGCGGTCCACACAGCATCGGGTTCATATTCGCATTCCCAATGGATCAGACGGGCATTCGCAGCGGTCGGCTGACCAAGTGGACGAAGGAGTTCGCGTTCGACGGGGTGGAGGATGAGGATGTGGTTATGCCGCTGGAGCGGGCTATTCGCGCGCGGACCGACAAGGCGAGTGAGTTCGGAATCGGCGCGTTGGCGAACGATACGGTGGGCGTTCTTGCGGCAGGCGCGTATCTCGACCCGCGCTGCGACATGGGTCTGATAGTCGGGACCGGAGCCAATCTTGCCGTCGCAGTTCCCAAGGGCATGATTGCAAGGGAGGATCTGGCTGCCTCTGCTGGAAGTCTCGATGAGATGATTTTCAACATGGAGTGCGGGAACTTCGACGACGTGGACTCGATGCAGACAGACGCGGACAGGCGACTGGACGCTGAATCCGGCACGAGCGGACAACTCATGGAGAAGATGATAGCCGGACGTTATCTTGGCGAGGTTGTTCGACTGAGTGTGTCGGAGGTCGCATCGCGTGGAGAGGGGTTTGACGGGTGGCTGAAAGAGGACGGGGGCTTCGCTGTTCCCTACGCATTCACGACTGAGCATCTTTCGGATATTGCCTTCGACGATTCGGAAGACCTGACCGCGACCGCCATGCAGCTGGGGCGTCTTGGCCTGTCTGACACCGCGGCTGTTGACAGGATTCTTCTTCGGGAGATATGCGTCTCTGTCGCGCGACGCTCCGCGCGTGTTGTCGCGGCAAGCGTCGCCGCGACCGCAACCTATATTGATCCATGTCTGGAAGACGACCACATAGTAGCGACTGACGGCAGCGTGTTCAGGGGGATCCCGGGGTACCAGGCGGAGGTGGAGCGAGGCCTGAAGAACATTCTCGGCGAAAGGGCAGGACGGGTCCAGGTTTGCTATCTGCGGGACGGGTCGGGGCTGGGGGCGGCTGTGGTGGCGGCGGTCGCGGCGAGTTCGCGGATGGCGGGTTGTTGAGCGTGGGAGTCGGCGTCCTGAATAATTAGCGAGCGTCCGACGGCTCTCAAGGCTTTCATAACGGAGGTGATGTGGGTGTAGCGGTCTGGAATCAGGAGTTTATTGACGACGGCCTCGGTGGTGTCGAGGCGGCGGGCGAGTTCCGCTTCTGATATATCCTGTTCTCGCATAGCGATGTAGAGGGCGAGTTTGGCGTCCGGTATAGGTTCGAGGGGGATTAGCTCCTGTCCTTCTGACGCTGGGCTTGGGTCGGGTATATCCCAATTGGCGATCACATATCCGGCGAGCGCGACAGTGAGCGCGTTTTCGCCCATTTCGAGCGCTTCGGCGCGGGTCTTGCCGCCCGTGATAGCCTCGGGTACGTCAGGGAATGTGACCAGAAACCCTCCTTCCTCGTCAGGTATGAGATCGCAAGGGTATGTGTATATCATAGCTTAGAATTCTTCTATTCTGACGCCGAACTGACGAAGCATAGCGAACAGCGCGGTCTTCGAAAGCTCGCCATGCCGCACAGTGGTGAATCTGGAGCCGATATTGAGGTGGGTTTGAAATAGGGACGCCTGTGACGGACGCCCCCGTGGATTTGGGTAAGACTGCGCGCTATCAGGAGTTCTGGGCCATGACT
Organism: Dehalococcoidia bacterium; assembly: GCA_965261525.1. Taxonomy (GTDB): domain Bacteria; phylum Chloroflexota; class Dehalococcoidia; order Lucifugimonadales; family UBA1123; genus VXRN01. The sequence goes on along the minus strand of OZ253472.1, from coordinate 3,486,713 downwards.
TCTACGAGTTCGCGGACGGCTTCGGCTGAGTTCATCAGCGCGGCCTGTTCGGACTCAGTGAGATTGAACTTGATGATGTCTTCGACGCCCCCGGCTCCGAGACGGACAGGCACTCCTACGTAGAGGCCGTCTATTCCATATTCGCCCTGGAGATAGGCGGTGCAGGGAAGGATCTCCTGTCTGTCCAACAGGATCGCCTCTACCATCTGAGCGATGGCGGCTGATGGCGCGTAGTAAGCGCTGCCTGTCTTTAACAGGTTGACGATTTCCGCGCCGCCGTCCTGGGTGCGCTTTACGATAGAGTCAATGCGGTCCTCGGACAGAACTTCCGTGATCGGCTGTCCGCCGACGGTCGTGCTGGCCGTGACCGGGACCATTGTGTCACCGTGGCCTCCAAGGACATAGGCCTCGACCGAGTTGACTGATACGTTCAGTTCCTCGGCGAGGAACGTCCTGAATCGGGCGGTGTCCAGGATTCCGGCCATTCCCACCACGCGGTTCTTGGGGAATCCGCTGACCTGGAAGGCGCGCTGCGCCATCGCGTCAAGAGGGTTGGTCACGATAACGAGAATCGCGTCCGGAGAATGCTCGACCACGGATTGGGTGACCGACGTTATGATATTCATGTTAGTCAGGAGCAGGTCGTCGCGGCTCATTCCGGGCCTGCGGGCGATGCCGGATGTGATCACTACGACATCCGAGCCGGCGGTGTCCTGGTAGTCGTTCGTGCCGACCACGCTGGCGTCGGAGCCGATGACTGGGCCTGACTCGAGCATATCGAGCGCCTTTCCCTGCGGCAGGCCCTCCACTATGTCCACCAGCACGACGTCGGCATAGCCCTTGTCGAAAACTCTCTGGGCGGCAGTGGCTCCCACGTTGCCCGCGCCCACAACTGTGACTTTGCTTCTTGGCATTATCTTCCTCCGGGATTTATGTCGTAATCTCTTAACGGTTGGCTTCCGTATGTCATTAGTTGGGGCGGGTATCATAACCCGCCCCAACTTGGCTGTGATGAGTCATTCCATATCTGAATGGCTCACCTTGCTCGTAATCGCTAAAGCCTGCGCTGACTACGCCGAAGCATCTACGTATTCCTGCCAGCGGTCCTCGATAGCCGAGTCTGCGACTGTGTCCATGAGGTACTTACCGAACTCCGCGCTGGTAGAGCCTGTGCCGCGTCCGGTCATGACTATCTTGCGCTCGTACTGGCCGCAGATGTCTATTGCCTTGTGCAGCTTGGCGCCGATGTCGGTGTAACCGATGTGCTCGAGCATCATAGCGCCCGCTCGGAGCAGGGAACTGGGGTCGGCGTACTGGTCGCGGTTCTCCCTGACCATTCTTGGCGCGCTGCCGTGAATGGCCTCGAACATAGCGTACCGCTTACCGACATTCGCGCTGCCGGCAGTGCCGACTCCACCCTGTATCTGGGCGGCTTCATCGGTGAGGATGTCGCCGTAGAGGTTGGGCAGCGCGAGTACCTGGAAGTCCTTTTGGCGGGCGGGATTGATGAGGGCGGCGGTCATTATGTCTATGTACCAGCCGTCCCACTCGATGCCGGGATAGTTCTCGGAGACCTCGCGGGCGATGTCGAGGAACTTGCCATCGGTAGTCTTGACGATGTTGGCCTTGGTGACGATGGTCACGCGGTCTCGCCCTGTCCTCTCGGCGTGGGCGAAGGCGGCGTCTATGATGCGGCGCGAACCCTGCGTGGTTATGACGCGGAAGTCCATGGCGAGGTCTTCGGTGACGTTTATGCCCTGGCTGCCGACAGCGTACATATCCTCAGTGTTTTCTCGGAAGAAAGTCCAGTCAATGCCCTGGGAAGGAATTCGCACCGGCCTTATATTGGCGAACAGGTCGAGTTCCTTGCGCATAGAGACGTTGGCGCTCTCGAGGTTCGGCCAGCCGTCGCCCCGTTCAGGGGTGTGGGTTGGGCCCTTCAGGGTGACATGGCAGTCCTTGATCTCGGCGAGCACGTCGTCGGGTATGGACTGCATACGCTCGGCGCGGTTCTCAATGGTCAGGCCGTCTATGATCCTGAACTCGACCTTTCCGGCGTCGACTTCCTCCTTGAGTAGATGTTCGAGGACGGTTTGGCTCTCGGCGCTGATTCGCGGGCCGATTCCGTCTCCGCCCAGCATTCCGACCACTATCGGGGATACACTCGAGTAGTCCAGCCAGTCCGGTTCGTTTTTCAGTCTTTCGACGCGCTCCAACTGCTGCGCGACGACCTGCCCGAAATGCTCTTTTGCCGCATCCAAAATCTGATTATCAGCCACGTTTTGGCTCCTTTCCGGTTATTGTTATTGCATGGGTTTCCGGGACGGGGGCGCCCGGCGAACGCATAGAAAATCCTAAGTTTTAATTATGGCCAGCGCCTGGCCCTTGGCCACCTGCGTTCCGGCGACGACGGGAAGAGACATGACCGTGCCGTTCACCGGGGACGGTATTGTGTTCTGCATCTTCATTGCTTCGAGTATGAGCAGCGGGTCGCCAGCCTCGACCGTTTCACCCACGTCAACGGCGAGGCTGATGAGAATGCCGGGCATCGGGGATGTCACCGCGGTCTCGCCTTCGGCCAGTTCGGGCTGCGTTCCCTGTGTGGGCGCTGGCGCCGAAACGGGGGCCGTCGAAGCGGTTGGCGACGGGGCGGCGCCAAGTCCGACTGGATCTACGTCAACTTCAAAGAACTGGTCGGCCACGTAGATGTTGAATCTTCTTGCTCTTGAACTCTTTGGCGGAGCGGGCGTGGCTGGCTGCCGCGATTGCATCGCGGCCTGCCGGACTTCCTCAAGGGTCTTGGGCTTCATCTCATCCGGTACGGGTTCCAGTCCGTGCTTTATTCGGAGGAAACGTTCGCCGGTCTGCGGGTAGAGCGCGTATATCAGCGCGTCATCTATGTCGTCAGTCAGATCGGATACAGCTTCTATTGCCGCCGCAAGCTCCGGCTCGATGACGGCTCCCGGCCTTTCCGGGGCGGGAGTGATTTCCTCGGACTCGGCGAGCTTGTCCATTAGCTCGTCGCGCACGGGGGACACAGGCTTGCCGTAGTTGCCGCGCAGGTATTCCTTCACAGGCTCCGACACCACTGTATAGCGTCCGAGTATGACGTTGTTGACGGCCTGCGCCCCGACCATCTGACTCATCGGCGTGACGAGCGGCGGGAAGCCGAGGTCGGCTCGCGTTCTGGGAATTTCTTCAAGAACCTCGGTCATTCTGTCCAGAGCGTCGGCCTCACGGAGTTGGGACACCATGTTGGACGCCATTCCTCCCGGTATCTGGTGGCTCAGGACGCGGACGTCAATGACGGCGGAGCGCGTCGTCTCGAGGTGGTCCGCGTACTTGGGCAGCACTTCTTCGAGTTCGTCGCCCAGGTCTAGCAGGGCGTTTAGGTCAACGCCGGGGTCGCGCTCGCTTCCGCGCAGGGTTACGACGATTGGTTCGACGGCGGGCTGCGAGGTTCTGAGGGCGAGCGGGGCCAGGCATACGTCCAGAATATCCAGCCCGGCTTCAATGGCCTTAAGAGCGGTCATGGATGCCATACCGCTGGTGTAGTGTGCGTGTAGCTGGAGGGGAAGGTCTATCTCGGACTTGATAGCGGTCACGAGTTCGGAAGCGTCATAGGGGGCGAGCAGGCCGCCCATATCCTTTATACATATGCTGTCCGCGCCCATGTCCCTGAAACTGCGCGCCTTGGATAGAAAGTAATCGAGATTGTAGATGTCGCCTCCCATTCGGCCCTCTTCACCTATGGTGTAGCAGATGGCGAGTTGAAGGTGTCTGCCCGAGCGCTTCACGGCGGCGGCGGCGCGCTCGATGTTGGGTTCGTAGTTCAGGGCGTCGAAGACACGGAAGATGTCAATGCCGTTCTCGGCTGAGCGTTCGACGAACTTATCCACCACGTCGTCTGCGTAGTTGCGATATCCAACAAGGGACTGTCCGCGCAGCAGCATCGAGAGCCGGGTATTGGGCATCAGGGACTTGAATGCGCGGAGGCGCTCCCATGGGTCTTCCGCGAGGAATCTCGTGGCGGAGTCGAAGGTCGCGCCACCCCATACTTCCATGGAGAAGAAGCCAACCGAGTCCATCTTTTCTGCCAGCGGGGTCATATCCTCGGTGCGGAGCCGGGTGGCCATGAGGCTCTGGTGAGCGTCTCGGAAGGTGGTGTCGCTGAGTTTGAGTGGTGCAATAGTCATCGTCTGGCTCTTTGGGAAGGCTGGATTGATCAGTCGCGTCCTCGCCAGCCGCTGGGACCGGAGCCGAATCCGGCGTGCGTGAATCTGCGCCACGCGGAAATGCCGACGCTCCGTTCGGACGACATGGAGGATTCTTGTTCGAGGAATGCGCGGACCGCCGCGGTCATGGCAGCGATCAGTTCAGAACTCAAGCTGCCGGACTCTCCGGTAGTTCGTATGTTCACAGGGGTATGCTCCCGTGCTTTTTGTGTGGGAGCCGCTCCCGTTTGTTGGCGAGCATTTCAAGAGAGCGGATGATCTTGGGTCTTGTTTCGAGTGGGTCAATGACGTCGTCTATCAGTCCGCGTCCCGCCGCGACGTATGGATTCACCAGGCGTCCCTCGTATTCGGCGGTGAGGCCGGCGCGGGTGGCTTCGGGGTCTTCGGAATTTCGTATCTCGTTGCGATGGATGATGTTGACCGCGCCCCCCGCTCCCATGACCGCTACCTCGCCCGTCGGCCATGCGAAGTTCACGTCGCTGCGCAGATTCTTGCTGCTCATAACTATGTACGCGCCGCCGTAGGCCTTTCTGGTAAGGACGCTGATCTTCGGGACGGTTGCCTCTGCGTATGCGAATATGAGCTTCGCGCCATGTCTGATTATTCCGCCGTACTCCTGATTGGTTCCGGGCATGAATCCCGGAACGTCAACGAAAGTTACGAGCGGGATATTGAAGGCATCGCAGAATCTGACGAATCTGGCGGCCTTCACCGAGGCGTCTATGTCCAGGACTCCGGCTATCTGGTCGGGCTGATTGCCGACAATGCCCACCGCGCGTCCACCGAACCTGGCGAAACCAACAATGACGTTTGGAGCGAAATGCTCGTGCACCTGCATGAAGTCGCCGCCGTCAACGACTCGATGCACCACGTCCAGCATACTGTACGGCTGATTGGGGTTATCGGGTACGACGTAGGCCAGGTCGTAATCGCGACGCTCAGGGTCGTCGCCCGTGTCCAGCAAGGGAGGGTCTTCCATATTGTTGGATGGAAGGAATCCGAGGAGTCTTCTGACCTGACCGATGCAGGCCTCTTCGCCTTCTATCGCAAAGTGGGCCACGCCGCTCCGGGTGGAGTGCGCGGCCGCCCCGCCGAGTTCTTCGTGGGACACGTCCTCGCCGGTAACGGAGCGTATGACGTCCGGGCCGGTTATGTACATTTGTCCGATGCCGGAGGCCATGAAAATGAAATCAGTAAGCGCTGGGGAGTAGGTCGCCCCGCCTGCCGCCGGACCGAGTATCACGGAGATCTGAGGAATCACGCCGGAGGCCCAGACGTTACGGTGGAAGATGTCGCTGTATCCCGCGAGGCTGTCCACGCCCTCCTGTATCCGGGCGCCGCCTGAATCTATCAGGCCGACAACGGGCGCGCCGTTGTTCATGGCGAGGTCCATCACCTTGCAGATCTTGCCGGCTACGGCTTCGGACAGCGACCCGCCGAGAACAGTGAAGTCCTGGGAGTACACATAAACGAACCGACCTTCGACTTTACCGTAGCCGGTGACGACCGCGTCACCGAGATATTTCTGGTCGGAGAGTCCGAAATCGGTGGCGCGGTGGGTGACGAAGGTGTCGAGTTCCTGGAAGGAGCCTTCGTCCAGGAGAAGCGTGATACGCTCTCTTGCGGTGAGCTTGCCGCGCCTGTGCTGGGACTCTATGCGCCGCTGCCCTCCGCCGAGGGCAGCCTCTTCGCGCATATTGCGAAGTTGGGCGCGCTTGTCAACTTTACGTCTTATTACCATAATCCGATTTCCGAAATCTTCCCGCTGAACTGTGCATCGCAGACAAGTTTACAGAGATTCGGAGGCGTGGGCAACAATGGGGGATCCGCGAATCGCCTGTCGGTAACCAGGGCCTTTGCAAAGTCGGCGCTGAGCAAATCCTGTCGGACGGCGTGCGGACATGACGAGTCATATATTCTGGTTTATAAAGCTGCAGGTGGCAACAGGTGGCTTAACTGGTGCCCGACACCTGAAAAGGTCACCTGCATTTCACCTGTTAAGACCTGCATTAGCTACGGAAAAAAATTTCAGGTCCCCAGAATTTCGTTAGTATAATGTTGTATTTATGTTTATTGGCGTTAAAAGTCATCGGAATTTGGCTCTCCGTCATTAGTTTATACGTTCGTATTATAGCGCATATGGGAATCGGATGTGTAGTTCTATGGGAAACTGACGGACTTTGCAAAGGCCCTGGTCTGTAACGGTTCGGCTTGACCGGTGAAGTTCGATTAGGTAGCATCGGTGGAAATCCGAAGGTTGCCAGAAAGGAGAAGCGGGCGCAGAGCGCGTCACTGTATCAATGTATTTCGTCAGGCTTGTTCTACTTTGCACCGAAATGGTGAACGACTTTCTGAGCAAGAACTGCCCCTACATCGCAGGGGCGATTGCGTTCTATATGCTCTTCTCGTTGTTCCCGCTTATCCTGGCGACGATTTCGGTTTGGGGATTTTTCCTTGGCCCAAACGTGGACCAGGTGGAACTTGCCGAGCAGGTGGCGGAGGTTATTCCAGTGTCCTCGGGCTTCATAGCGCAGACGGTGCGAGGCGTCGCGTCCGCGAGAGTGATAACCGGAATTGCGTCTGTTCTATTTCTGATGTGGGCATCTTCGGCGGCTTTCGGGGCTATTCGGAAGGGTATAAACATAGCATGGGGAATTCAGAAGACACGGCCCTTCATCAAGGAGCGCCTGATTGACATGGCCCTGGTAACAGGCGCCGGGATACTAATGGTCATGCTGCTTTTCGTCACGCCGACGGCATCCTCAATCCACAAGTGGCTGGCGCTCGTATTCCCTGATATAAGCTTCGAGTTGTTGTCGAGGATCGTTTCTCAGGCGGATTCGCCCATTTTGTCATTCTCGACGTTTATGATTCTTTATCGGTATATGCCGAACACGGAAGTCAGATTCAGGGACGTCTGGCTGGGAGCCTTGTTCTCCTGCCTGGGTTTCGAGGGAGCCAAATGGGGGTTTCTACAGTACGTGAACACTTATCCAGTGTACAATATTCTATATGGATCGGTCGGGGCAGTAATGGCTCTGTTGACCTGGGTATATGTCTCGGCGATCATTTTACTCTTCGGCGCTCTTTTAACCTCGCGTTACGCCAACATCACAAGAGGCGTGAGCTATGGGGTGCGTGGGCATAAACTGATGTGGACGGGGCTTACGCGTGTCAGACTCAGGGTTGTGGCCGACGGGTGAAGCAGAAATTCAGTCCTCTGTTGTTGCTGTACCCGCAGTTGGTTTTTCTGAGCGCCGCTGTCGCGTTGGCGTTGGCGTGCGGGTCTCCCGCGCCGGCTCCCGCCCGCGCGCCTACTCCCGCGCCTGCCGAAGTTCCTCAGACTCCAACTCCCATTGCGCCCGTTATTTTGCAGGCTCCCCCGATTGTAAGCGCGTTTGTGGGTACGTCGGAATCGTCAGGATCCGGTCAATTGCCCTCCATCGCAGACCTTGTGGACAGCGTGGAGCAAGTGGTAGCGACTATCTCTGTCGAGTCGTTGAACAGGGGACTGTTCTTCGATTTCACCGACGAGGGCGCGGGGACGGGCATTATTGTTAGCCCCGATGGGTACATAGTCACAAACTATCACGTCATTCACGACGTAATTGCCGTGAAGGTGGACCTTCCCAGCGGGGACAGCTACGACGCGAAAATAGTTGGATGGGACGTAGTAACCGATTTGGCGGTTCTGAAGATCGAGCCGGAGTCCGATCTTCCGGTTGTGGATTGGGGCAACTCGGATAGCATGAGAGTGGGAGACTGGGTTGTGGCCCTGGGCAACGCGCTTTCTCTCAAGGGAGGCCCGACGGTCACGCTGGGGATTATCAGCGCGCTTGGACGCACAGTGCCGACTGAGAGAGTGCCCCTGTACGACATGATCCAGACCGATGCCGCCATCAACAGGGGCAACAGTGGAGGGCCGCTCGTCAGCCTGGACGGAAAAGTGATCGGCATAAGCACCGCCATGTTGAGCCAGGCGCAGGGCATCGGTTTCGCGGTCAGTTCGGAAACGGCGCTGCCCATCATCGAGAGCCTGATCGAGCACGGGCAGGTTGTTCGCCCGTCCATGGATGTAAGCGTGGAGGATGTCACGCCCGCCATAGCGAACCGTCTGGGACTCAACGTGCAGGAAGGGGTCATTGTAACCCGTCTCGCGCAGAGGGGAGCGGCATTCAACGCAGGACTTCAGGCGGGCGACGTAATCACAAGCCTGGACGGCATACCGACCAAGGGCGTCAGCGAGTTCCTGACTCTGCTGTGGAGCTACGAAGTTGGCGACTCAGTGGAGATAAGCTACAACAGGTCCAATAAGCTGTTCGAGGCAACGGTAGAACTCGCGGAGCGTTAGCAGCGGCTCGAATCGGCTCAGTATGACCGGAACAGCCTGCCCCATTCGGTCTTCATGGCTTCCTGAACGCGCTTCCTTCCTATAAATCGCAGCCAGTAGTCGTTGTGGTAGATATTGGATGCGGCGTAGGCCCACGGCGTGACCGGAGACCTGAGAAGCATATTCTCCAGCGGTTTGAGCGGCCCCCAGTAGATCAACTTCTGGCCCCGGCTGGCGAAGGTATTTTCGGCGGACTTGAAGTTCCAGTTCACCTCTTCGATGTCTTCGCCTACCACATCTATCTCTTCTACTCGTCCGGTTCCCAGTCCCTCCTCGTGGGCGAGCCGAATGAATCCAATGCTCATGGGATCGAAGCCCATCATCTTGGCTGAGACGGCGTCAATGGCGACTTGGTCGGCCCCCGCGAGAATAACGTTCTTCACGTGCCAGCGCATCGCTCGGGGACCGGGGCCGTCCCCTGCGAATGTTCCGTCGGTTACGGCAAATATGCCCGGGTGTATATCCCGCTGAATTCGCAGCAGGTCAACAAGCGTTTCGTGAATGACTGAGTGCGTCCAGTGGCGCTGGTAGTTGAGCAGTCCGCCGAAAGCGTTCTTCATCGCGCCTGTCATAGTGGTGAATACATGCGTTTTGACCGTAGGCAAGTGTACGACATTCTTGCCCGCCATCATTTCTGGAATCTGGAAGCCGTTGGGATAGACCTTGTCTAGCGCCAGTAGCGGCGACTTCGGCTCATAGTCCACCCAGCGCGCGTCTTCCAGGAATACTGATTCCAGACCGTGCTTTTCCGTGACAGACTCGTGCTTGTTGTTCAGCGCGCCTTCTCTGGGGTCCACAACCACGGTGCCATTATGAATTGGGGTGAGGTCGTCGTACCCGGCGGACTTGAGGGCACCTATGACGCCGTCCAACTGCCACGGACTGGTGGAGCAGGCGGGATAGTAGTGTTGCCAGGATATGTTTATCTTGAGCAGGGTTTCGACATCCCGGGGCAGCGCGGACCTGAACCCGGCGAGTTCCATCGCCCGCCGGACATCATCCAGAACAGTCTCCGGGCGGGTATAAACCACGGAGACTGTCGGCCTTGCCAGGGCAGAAGTCCGAGACTCAGCCTGAGTTTGCGTAGCTAGTGTCATACGGCTTGCCTAAATCCTGGTGATTCTCCTGGGATAGGAAAGACTATCTCTATCTATTCCAGGAAGTCCTTCAGCTTGGTGGAGCGTTTGGGATGGCGCAACTTGCGAAGCGCCTTTGCCTCAATCTGCCTTATCCGCTCCCTCGTTACCCCGAAGCAGCGACCGACCTCCTCGAGCGTTCTGGCGCGCCCATCCTCAAGTCCGAAGCGTTTTCTCAGTACCTCGGCCTCTCGGTCGTTGAGGCTGACGAGAACATCCTCGACGTGCTCCTTGAGAAGTTGGTGAGAAGCCGCTTCGGAAGGAGCGGGCGCGGTCGTGTCCTCTATGAAGTCGCCCAGATGGCTGTCTTCCTCCTCACCTATCGGGGTGTTCAGCGATACAGGCTCCTGGGAAATCTTCAGTATCTCACGCACCTTCTCGGTGGGTATTTCCATGTGCCGCGCAATTTCCTCACTGGTGGGCTCTCGCCCATACTCCTGTATCAGGCGGCGAGTCACCCTGAGAAGTTTGTGTATGGTCTCAACCATATGAACAGGAATGCGGATCGTGCGGGCCTGGTCTGCGATGGCGCGCGTTATCGCCTGTCGTATCCACCATGTGGCGTACGTGGAGAATTTGTAGCCCTTGCGGTAGTCGAACTTCTCTACGGCTCTTATGAGTCCAATGTTCCCTTCCTGAATCAGGTCGAGCAGGGACATCCCACGACCGATGTACTTCTTCGCAACGCTGACAACGAGTCTCAGGTTTGCCTTGGCCAGATGCTGTTGAGCGTCGTCGCCGAGATATTTTATGGCCCTTACGTGCCCTCTAAAGACGAGTTCGCGCTCCCTCAAGCTGTCCGATATGTCCGGCCTGTCCAGAAGGTCTCGAATCTGGTCTATATTAGGATTCGGAGAGGGGATCGGGTCCGGCTGGTGCAGATGCTCTCTCACCTCTTCCGGCTCTATGTTGAGAATCTCGGCCACGAAGTTTATGAGCTTTTCGTCACCAGTGTCGTCTTCAGGAGAACCGGGGTATCGGGCAACGGCGTCTTTGATGTCCTGCTTGAGCTCAGGGTCGCGCTCTTCGGCGTCGTCGTACACCTGGGATATGGCTCCAAGAGTCTGCGGGGGCAGAAGTCGGCTGCTAAGAGAGAATTGCTGGACGCGGGCCTTGGCGTCTTCCGGATCCATGTTGAGCGTCTTGGAGAGATAATCCACAAGTTCCTCTTTTAGTTCGCCGTCAAGCCTGTTGCGAAGTTTGAGAGCCTCTCGGGATTCATAGATTTCCTGAATCCTGGGGTGGTCTTCGGGCAGCTCCAGAGCTTTGGACAGAAAAGTAAACGCTTCTTCCTCGGACAGCCTGTCGTTCAGGAACTTGAGGAACTTAGAGTCCTGGCTGTTGCGCGAGTTTCGCGCGTCGTAGAGTTCGAGTTGATCGTGGAGTTCAGGGTCGGACATCACCTCAGACAGTCTGCCCGTGTACTCTATGCCGTGGTATCTGGCGACCGCGCCGACAACATGGTGATTGTCGGAAATATCGGCTAGGAAGTCGGTCACGATCTGCGCTGCCCGTAGAGGTTGTCTGTCGGGTGAGCCCCAGTCTTCCTCTATTCCCTTAATGAATCTTCCGGCCTCGAAGCGGCGGGCGAGAATTCTCTCCTCGGCGGCCTTGAGAAGGTCAACTCTCCCTATCTCACGGAGGTACATCCGAACCGGATCGTCTATCATCTCTGGGGTGCTGATGTCTTTTTCCAACACTCCTTCTGAACTCAGACCATTGAATCCGATTCTGGGCGCTGCGGCATCCGAATCGTCCATGTCCGCAAAAATTTCTTCCGAGCGGTTCGAATTATCGTGTTCGCTCTTCTGAAAGCCGTCCTCGGTGGTCCGGGTAGTGCTTATTAGGTCGGCAGTCGTTGATGCCTCTGGCATCACTCTGCCGTATAGACTGTCGCCGCCGTCTGAGCCGATACTTCTATTCATTGATGTAACCTCGTGACGCTGCTAAATTAAAACTGATAGAAAAATCTTTAAGGTAAATATCACTCTTCCGAAAGGGTCCAGACTATCTGAGTGACATCGTTTCCAGTTCCTTGATTCGCAAACTGACTCGTTTAACCTCGTCTTCGACCTCCCTGGACGGGGGTGTCCGAACATCTTCGGTGTCGAGCATCAACTGCTGGCTGTCGCGTTCATATCTTAATTCCAGCCTTCTCAGGCACTGTGCGAGCGCCCGCTCGATTCCGGTTCCCGGCAAGTCAAGAGATTCCAAACGTCTCATGTTCTCACTGAGAACATGAGCAACATTGTCGCGGAGTTCCTCTATTGTAGGGTAAGAAATCAGTGCGGTAAACAACTCCCTGTTCTCAGTTCTGTAGAAGCATTCGGGATTTGCAAGCCGAACTGATTCAACCAGATCGGGATTCTGAATCAGTATCCCCAGCGTATATTCTTCTATCGGATCAGAGTCCTGAGTTCGCAGAGCGTTGGGAGATACGTCCACCGACTGTTCAGTGCCCTCCCAGGGCGGAAGGTTGTTACGTCCACGGGCGCGTCTGTTTCCAACGCTGGATATGGAGGCCTGCAGGGCTTCCAATGGAACGCCAAGCTCGTCCGCGAGTTTGCGCCAGTAGTCGTGCTGGTCCATGTCGTCCAGCCGATTTATCAGGCGAGCCAACTCGGATACAATCCCGGCGCGGCTGCCGGGCACGTTCAAATCGGAACGCTGGACGAGGGCGGGAATCACGAAGTCCAGAAGCGGTTGGGCGCCGGAGATGATGGTCTTCCATCTGGTCGCGTCGGTTCGTATGAGCGCGTCAGGGTCAAGGCCCGTGGGCAAGGCCGCGATTGTCAGCGTGGGCGGCGTCCACTGGCTCAAGACGCTCTGGTTGGCTGTATTTCTCCTGGAAATAACGTTTCGGAACACGTGCCAGGACGATTCAAGACTGCGGAGCGTCGCCTCCTGTCCTGCGTCGTCAGGGTCGAGGGCGAGAACGAACTCGCGGGCCAGCGTCCGAAGCTGCGACACCTGGTTTTCCGTCAGGGCGGTGCCCATGGAAGCTACCACGTTCTTGTAGCCGTGTTCGTGCGCCGCTATCGCATCCATATAGCCTTCGACAATGACCGCTATCCCTGTTTGACGAATCTCGGCGTTCGCGAAATGGAGCGCGTAGAGTGTGCTGCGCTTGTCGAAAGTGTCCGTCTGGGCTGTGTTGATGTACTTGGGCGTGGAGTCGTCGAGGGCGCGGGCTCCGAATCCGACGATATTTCCCTGGCGGTCGAATATGGGAAACATCAGCCTGTTTCTGAAGAAGTCCCAGACCTGGCCGTTTTCGCCCTCTCGTATCAGGCCCGCCGCTATCGCGTCTTCTTTCTTGTAGCCATGTGTTCTCAGGTACTGGATAAGGCCGTCCCACTTGTCTGCGCTCAGTCCCAGCTTGAACTGCTCCCGCGCCTGTGGACCTACTTTACGGTGGTCCAGATACTCTCGCGCTACACCGCCGGACTCAGATTCCAGGACTTCCTGGAAGTATGCCGCCGCCGCGTTGTTGACGCTATGAATGGCGTTCGACTGCTCTCGATTCGGCGCGTCGGAAAGCTCGACCCCCGCGCGCTGGGCAAGCATTCTCAGCGCGTCCCCGAATTGCAGGTTCTCGGCTCGCATGACGAAGTTGAAAATGTCCCCGCCGGTAGCGCAAGCGCCGAAGCAGCGCCAACTCTGCCGTTCAGGATTCACAATGAAAGAAGGCGTTTTTTCTGTGTGAAACGGGCAGTTGGCCTTGAACGTGCGCCCGGATTTCTGGAGCGACACATGCGGAGATACGACGTCAATGATGTCGAGTTTCGCCTTAATGTCGTCGGTTACGCTCATCGCCTCTATTCTATGCCTCTGATTGGCTGTACGCCCAGTTGGTTATGTTGTCCATTGGCTGGCTTATGGCCTTCAGATGCCACGCCATATGATCAATTGTAGCTCTGAGGTCAACCAGGTCGTCGCCCGCTTTTTCGGAGTCGTGGGGCTTCTTCAGAAAACTTTCGACCTGTGAAACGAGAGTTATCTGCGCGCTCCAAAGGTCGCCCAGGTCTGTGCAGAACTTGGAGAGGTCTGCGTCCATTTCGTCTGGCAGTCCCATTTCCTTGAGCTTGATGACGACGCTGTGCGCCACCACGGACGCGCGTCTGGCCTGCTCAAGCGCTGGAGGCTGGTCCAGATGTTGGTCGAGAGATTCTTCCGAGGCCAATTTGTGTCCCTTCACCCGCGCCTCGTTCTGATTTCGTCAATTCAGGAGAGGCGTCCGGGATTGCGTATTAGTTAAGCCCGACGTTGTAGTGAGTTATGTACGTCATCCAAAGGTCTTTTACCGATTCCAGCGCCGCGGGCTGGGACTCGGCGTTCAGGCTATTGATGTTTATGAAGACATCCTTCCAGAGTTCGTCCACCTCCACTTTCCACGGCGCGTATTCAAGACCGTGAGCGTCTCGCTGCATCGCCTCAAGGTGTTCACGTATCATACGAACCTTGTTTCCGACAGTGCGGACACGTATTCGGTCCTGGGGTGTCATATAACTCGACGCTCCGTAAAAGGCGCCGCGATTCCCGGCCTGACGCGCTCGGCGAGCCTTATCGCATAATGGTCGGTCATACCCGATATATAGTCCACTACGGCCATGTCCTCTGATTTGCTTCTTTGTCCGTATTCTGACGGTATCTCGCTCCTGTTAGCGGTGAAGTGAGAGTATAGCAGGCTCACTATGTCCTCGGCGGTCCTGCCCAGAACTCCGTTGGATTCGGGAAGATAGACATTGTCGAACATGAACTCTCGCAACGTATAGAACGCGATGCGAACATCGTCGCTCATACCAATAACCGGAGTATCCACGGACTCGGTCTCGCCGCAGGCGTCCCATGAAGTTTCGACGATGTTCGATACCATCGTGTTGATACGCTGCGAGTGAGTTTCGCCCAGTACCTCCGACACCTCGCGAGGGAGCGTATCCAGGGTGAGTATCTCTGCCCTGAACGAGTCAGCGAGGTCGTGGTTGAGGTAGGCGACCGCGTCGGATATCCGGCATATCTGTCCTTCGAGCGACAGGTCTTCGATGGGTCGCTCTCCAAGAAAGTCGCCGCGCGGCTTGGAATGGTTGAGTATTCCCTGACGTACCTCCCACATCAGGTTCAATCCGTTTCCGTCATTCTCCAGTTGCTCCACGATTCTCAGGCTCTGACGATTGTGTCGGAAGCCGGTCGGGTGCAGTTGGTCCATGGCGTATTCGCCAACATGTCCGAATGGAGTGTGCCCCAGGTCGTGCCCCGTGGCTATGGCTTCGGCAAGGTCTTCGTTCAGATCGAGGGCGCGGGCTATTGTCCGCGCTATCTGGGAGACTTCCAGCGTGTGCGTCAGCCGGGTGGCGTAGTGGTCGCCGAGTGGGGCGATGAATACCTGCGTCTTGTGTTTCAGCCGACGGAAGGATTTGGTATGCAGAATACGGTCGCGGTCGCGCTGGAACTCGGACCGGGTGGGAGAGGGAGTCTCGGGCCTTTCCCTGCCAGGGCTTGTCTCTGCGCGCGCCGCGTATTGCGACAGGTTACATTCTCGCGCAGACAGGCGCGAAGAAATAGCGTCCGAAATATGGTCCGAGAGTGTGGGTCTGCTGTCGGCGCGGATTGAAATAGAGCCCTGCCTTCTTGGACAATCGAAGCGTTGAAACCACTTGACGGCAATTGTATCACAGTTGTCATCACTTCACTGTCAGGTGAAATGTAGTTTTCAGGTAGCCATATCTAAGTTACGCGCTGATTTTTGGTTGCGCTGATTAAGACGGTCTATTGCTTCATTTCTGCGATGACGCCTCTCTGTTCGGCCTGCTCTATTTCAACCTGGTAGAGCCTGGAACAGCGGTTTTCGAACTCGCCGTGAGGCTCAGGCATGGCGCGGTCAAAATGTGGTTGCCCTGAATTCCCCCTAAGCCCGAATCCACCGAAGAGGGTTAGTATCGCCGCCGGGGCGTGGGTGAGGGACGTGTCAAAGTGGCGGTGCGGTTATGATGTCAGCGCCTGGGTCGTTCTGAAGGTCCGCGGTCGTGATTTTGGACGCCAATGGAGGCCCACAGTGGCGATTTGGGGCGAGTTTGACGAATCTGCGGGCAACAGTGGACACCCGCGGTCCGGTCCGGAGCGATCTTACGGACAAGACAGGCTGTGGTGTGTACGGTGGTCAGTAGTAGACACTGCCGTCAGGCCGGCAGAGGAATGGCTCGCAGTCTGGTCAGTGCGCGACCGAACTGTGTTTCCCAGGGCCAGCGCTGCGGGAGATGCAAAGTAAGGCGGCGGGCCGAGTGGGTGAGCCGTCCGGCGAGGGAGAACAAGCGTCTGCGCAGGGTCTTGGTGGTCGCCACCGGCTCGCGCAGACCGATGCGTCCGATCCAGCGAGCCAGGTTGTGAGCCATTACCTGTATGGCCATCCAGGCGGCGTTGGCTGCAAAGCGCCCCGAGGGCAGATGGTTCAGCCCGACACCGTACTTGAGGTCTCGGATGGCGTTCTCGATCTCGGCGTGGCGGCGATGGTCGGCCTCCAGTTGGAGGGTGTCGCCCTGTCGGTCGGTGATGAAGGCGTGATAGCTGTAGTCGACGAAGAGGGCCAGTTGTGAACCGGGCGTGGGCTTCACCCTGCGGACGATGAGACGCACCGGTGCGGCATCGGGCTCGTTCCGAAAAGGGGTGTAGGTGGTCTCAGCCACGTCGGCTGCGCCGTCCATCCAGTAGGGTATGGGAGTCCAGTCCTCCTCAGGTATGGCCTCTATGAGATTGCGCAGTCGGGTGTGCTGACGGACGGTGATGGAGAAGCGGACACCTGTCTTTCGGCATACGGAGACGATGTCATGGGTGTAGAAGCCACTGTCGGCGCGTACGGTGAGTTGTCCTGTGGCCCCGGCGCAGCGCACCCGGCTCACCGTCTCACGCAGGAAGTGGGCTGCGCCCCGGGCGGTGTTGGCTCGACCCTGTCGCAACCGGGCCATCAGCACGTCGCCGGTTCCTGCGGCGACGGCCACAAGCGGGTGATAGCCTCTCTGGCCGGTGTAGTTGTGGCGGCGGGCGCCCTCCTTGCCCAGTCCGTAGGTCTCGCAGATGGTGGAGTCCAGGTCGATGGTCAACGGCTCATCGCCGGGACCCGCGCCAGCGGCCCAGGCCCGCGCCAGCAACTCCCGGCTCACCCGGTCCAACTGCCGCACATGTCCCCACCTGAAGCTGCGCAGGAAGGTCCCCAGGGTGGATGGCGCCTTCACTGTACAGCCCAACACCCGCCCGGTCCCACCGGCACGCAGCGCGTCGGCGTCATCGATGCAGTCCCCACCGGCCAGCGCCGAGGCAACCAGGGTCAGCGTCTTGTCTCCCGGGTTCGCCCGTCCCGGCGCATCGCCCAGGTCAACGTTGCTGTCCACCAGTTCACTCAGTCCCAGGCGCTGAGCGAGAGTGGCCGGCACGAGCAGCCCGGCATTGGCCACCAGCCGGGGATCGTCGAAGGCGATTCGGATGCGGTCGGGACGCTCAGGTGGTAACATCTATTAAGTGCTCCTGCTCTGGGGTTGGTTCTTGTCTTCAAACCCATTATCCCAGATTCAATGGAGCGCTTTCTCACCCCTTTTGCACGACGACTCATCCATCCCTTCGGTGGATCCGGGCTAAGCATTCGGTCATAGATGGTCTATACTGTACAGGCGGCAAGAATACGACTGACGACTGACAACAAGCCCAAACTTCCGGCTCGGAGTGTCATATATGACTAACAGCCACAGCGACTACTACGTCTTCTGCCAGGACGTGTTCAAGATTTACAAGATTGCGGACCTCGAAGTCGTCGCGCTCAGGGGACTTGATCTGGCGGTCGAGCGGGGCGAGGTCGTTGCCATCGTCGGCGCCAGCGGCAGCGGCAAGAGCACGCTGCTAAACATACTCGCGGGCTACGACGCCCCGTCAGCGGGAAACGTTATGGTCGGAGGCAAGGACCTTCTCAGAATGCGCGGACGCGACATCGAGGAGTACAGGCGCGAAGACATCGGATTCATCTGGCAGCAGACGAGCCGAAATCTGTTCCCGTACCTGACAACTCTCGAAAATGTCTCCCTTCCCATGATGCTGACCAACACTCCAGGTAAGGAAAGACGAGAAAGGGCCGAGGAATTGCTCAACATCGTCGGCCTCGGACACCGGCTCGGCCACACGCCCGAAAAGCTCTCCGGCGGAGAACAGCAGCGCGTAGCCATTGCGGTAGCCCTCGCCAACGAACCGCCTCTCCTACTGGCCGACGAACCCACCGGTGAACTCGACGACGCCACCGCCGCCGAGATTCTGGATTTATTCGGGGCCGTCAACCGCGAGATGGGCACCACCATATTGATCGTCACCCACGACCCTGACATCGCCTACAAGGTTGGCCGCGTGGTCATGATACGAGACGGCAAAATGTCCACAGAGATACGCCGAAGAGTTACCTTTCAGCGCATCAGCGGAGAAGTCGAGACTGACCAGCCGCTTGAAGAATTTGTCCTCGTGGACAACAATGGGCGCGTCCAGATACCGCGCGACCTGCTGGAACAACTCAATATCGGCGAAAAAGCGCGTGTCCAGATCGAAGACGGCACGGTCACGCTAAGACCCGGAGACTAAACACATGAGCAGAGTCCTACCCCTCATAACAACCTTGGACCTCCGCCGGACATACACGCTCGGCTCGGAGGAAATCAGCGCGTTGAGGGGCATCAACCTGACAGTAATGCCCGGACAGTTCATCGCAGTCGTCGGACGTTCGGGATCGGGCAAGACCACCCTGCTCAACATACTGGCCGGACTGGACAAGCCCACCTCAGGCAAGGTGATGTTCGAGGACCGGGACATAGCGGAGATGGGCGAACACGACCTGACCGAATTGCGAAGGCACAAGATCGGATTCGTGTTCCAGTCATTCGGACTGCTGCCCCTACTCTCGGCTTTCGAAAACGTCGAGCTTCCGTTAAGGATAGCAGGAGTCGGCGCCCGCGACCGCGAAGAGCGTACACGCGATGCCCTTGAGATAGTCGGCCTCTGGAACAGGGCAAAGCACAGACCCTACGAACTGTCCGGTGGAGAACAGCAGCGCGTAGCCATAGCCCGCGCCATCGTGAACGAGCCGCCGCTAATACTCGCCGACGAACCAACCGGCGAACTGGACTCCAACAACGCCCGGTCTATCTTCGGCTTGTTCAAGGAGATGGTGAAGAACCGTGGCATCAGCGTTGTATCCGCCACCCACGACTCCACATTGCTGGAAATGGCCGACGAAGTGAAAGAGATCCGAGACGGTAATCTGTTCAACGCAACCGATCTGGGGCGGCGCTACCGCGACTGAGGATGTTTGTATGACTACGATTAACACCATAGACGATCTGCTGCGAATCGCGCGTGAGAACGAGGGGTTTCGCGCCGCAATGAGGCGTGAGTTGCTGACCGAAGAACTCTTGGCATTGCCAAGTCGATTCGCCGCTATGCGGGAAACCCAGAACGCCATGCTCGAGACCCAGAACGCCATGCTCGAAGAACAGGTCGAGTTCCGGCGAATCCAGAACGCCATGCTCGAGACTCAGAACGCCATGCTCGAAGAACAGGCCGAGTTCCGGCGGACCCAGAACGCCATGCTCGAAGAACAGGCCGAGTTCCGGCGGACCCAGAACGCCATGCTCGAGACTCAGAACGCCATGCTCGAAGAACAGGCCGAGTTCCGGCGGACCCAGAACGCCATGCTCGAGACCCAGAATAGGATACTGGCTGAACTCGCTGAAACACGCCTGACTCAGGCCACCATGATCGAGACCCAGAATAGGATACTGGCTGAACTCGCTGAAACACGCCTGACTCAGGCCACCATGATCGAGACCCAGAACGCCATGCTCGAAGAACAGGCCGAGTTCCGGCGGACCCAGAACGCCATGCTCGAAGAACAGGCCGAGTTCCGGCGGACCCAGAACACCATGCTCGAGACTCAGAATAGGATACTGGCTGAACTCGCTGAAACACGCCTGACTCAGGCCACCATGCTCGAGACCCAGAACGCCATGCTCGAAGAACAGGTCGAGTTCCGGCGAACCCTGGCCGCCATACTGGAAGAACAGGCCGAACTCCGCGGGACCCAGAATGCCATGCTGGCGACTCAGAACGTCATGCTGGCTGAACAGCGAAAGATGAGCGGAGACATACGCGCGTTGCACGATATGTACAGACGGCAGCATGACGACCTCGGCAGGTTCCGCGGAAACTACGCCATCTCCGCCATGAGAGAGAATGACTTCGAGATAGCCCAGCCTTTTTCGCGGCTGCTAGGGTTTCGGCATATAGGAATCAGACCGCTTGCCAGGGCCGAACTGAGCGATATACTCGACGAACATTATGAAGCCGTGGATGCGCTGGGACTTCGGGACAGGTCGTGGCTCACATTCCAGAACCCCGATCTTATAGCTGAGGTCACAGGGATCAGAAACTCGAAGATGGGCTTCTATATCGCGGTAGAAGCGTCTTACACGGGGGACCGGGAGGACGCGCTGCGAGCGACCGACCACGCCAAGATTCTGCGACACGCCACGGGAAAGGAATCTTACGCCGTTGTCGCGGCGGTGAGATTGGGGCCGGGCGTCAAGAGCAGCATATTCAACGATGTCTCCAGGTTCGTCGAAGCGCGGGACGAAGACGCCGTTCTCTGGTATCAACTCGATGAAGAGAAACTGGAGCCGTTGGACCCCTGCTAGGGACGAACGACCCCGAATTATCGGCCAGCCGGAAAGCGCTATTCCTCGTCCCACTCCGTCTGAACAGCGGGAGTCGGGTGAATCCCGTATATCACCGCGCGCTCCCCGGACTTGTTCGAAAAGCCATGCTTCACCCCCGGCGGAGCGAGAACAAACTGTCCCGCAGTGACCATTCGCGTCTCATCCCCAATGTAGGCTTCCAGTTCGCCCTCGGCGATAAGGATAGTCTCCTCTGTTGGATGAGCGTGAAGAGGCGGCGCAGAACCCGGCTCCATGAGCACTTCGCTGACGCTCAACTGTGTCGAACCCCTCGTCCCGTCCACCACCGACCAGCGCTTGAAGCCAGTGTACATTTCGGTCATATCCGTTCCTGATTTATCCAGTATCGGCATCCAATTCTCCTTTTCAATTCAAGAATTTCGCTCAATACTCTATCATGGAATCACATCCGCGCACCTGAAAATGGGGTATTCATAGAACGAGCTGGCATTAGATCAGACCCTCTCTGAGCCACACCATCGCCAGCGATCCACACAGCATCTCCACGCTCTTGCTGTATCCCTTGGTTCTGCGCGCCAGACGATTCAGCTTCCCTCTGAGCGCAGAGTGCAGTCCCTCGTTCCGGTTCACCTCGCTCCCCTTTCCCACCACGTGGGAACCAGGCTCAAGCCACCCATACGCCTCATAAGCGTCGCTTCGGCACTTATCCGTGGGCAGTCTTCTGTACAACATCACGAAGGTCTCGCGTCCACGATCACCAACCTCGAAGTCCATCCAACGCTCGCCATCGCTCTCCTCCACAACCGCTGTCCATATCCACACAGACCGTCGGGGGTGAATCGGTAAAGACAGTCCCCACAGCGATAGGTCTGCCTGCCTCTTGAGTGTCCGTCTTTGGGTGTCCAGTTGGAACCGCAGTGTGGGCAGCGAATGTCATGGTTGTACGCGCGTGGACGGGCCGTCTGTATCGTCCTCCGTGTAATATTGGAACTACACTTTAGATTACCAGCGCATATTGTAAATACCAGCAGTCGGCGCACTGAAATTAAGCCAAACGAGAGAATGAAGAGTCACCGATACTACCGACCGGGCGTATGCAAATCAGTTGCGATTCTATAGCAGTCGTAGTGCGCACAGGAAAGTACAATCGTCGCTCGGAATTCTTGCCGATCAGTATTTTTCGTGATAGCGTCTTGCCTGATATTTCAAAGGATGGGAGCGAGATATGAGCTTGAATACCGACGCCATGATCAGGCAACTCAGGTCTAGGGCGCAAGACCACTGGGAATACCTATCCACTGGAGAGCGTGAGACACGAACGAAGTATGCGCTCATTGATCCGATTCTACGGTCACTTGGCTGGAACACAGAGGATCCGACTCAGGTAAAGCTGGAATATGGGGTGAACCCTGATGGTGAATATGCCCGCAGAGTTGACTATGCCCTCTTTTTGGGAAAGGAATCTTCCAAGCCTTATATATTGATCGAGGCTTAGCCCGAATCCACCGAAGAGGGTTAGTATCGCCGCCGGGGCGTGGGTGAGGGACGTGTCAAAGTGGCGGTGCGGTTATGATGTCAGCGCCTGGGTCGTTCTGAAGGTCCGCGGTCGTGATTTTGGACGCCAATGGAGGCCCACAGTGGCGATTTGGGGCGAGTTTGACGAATCTGCGGGCAACAGTGGACACCCGCGGTCCGGTCCGGAGCGATCTTACGGACAAGACAGGCTGTGGTGTGTACGGTGGTCAGTAGTAGACACTGCCGTCAGGCCGGCAGAGGAATGGCTCGCAGTCTGGTCAGTGCGCGACCGAACTGTGTTTCCCAGGGCCAGCGCTGCGGGAGATGCAAAGTAAGGCGGCGGGCCGAGTGGGTGAGCCGTCCGGCGAGGGAGAACAAGCGTCTGCGCAGGGTCTTGGTGGTCGCCACCGGCTCGCGCAGACCGATGCGTCCGATCCAGCGAGCCAGGTTGTGAGCCATTACCTGTATGGCCATCCAGGCGGCGTTGGCTGCAAAGCGCCCCGAGGGCAGATGGTTCAGCCCGACACCGTACTTGAGGTCTCGGATGGCGTTCTCGATCTCGGCGTGGCGGCGATGGTCGGCCTCCAGTTGGAGGGTGTCGCCCTGTCGGTCGGTGATGAAGGCGTGATAGCTGTAGTCGACGAAGAGGGCCCGTTGTGAACCGGGCGTGGGCTTCACCCTGCGGACGATGAGACGCACCGGTGCGGCATCGGGCTCGTTCCGAAAAGGGGTGTAGGTGGTCTCAGCCACGTCGGCTGCGCCGTCCATCCAGTAGGGTATGGGAGTCCAGTCCTCCTCAGGTATGGCCTCTATGAGATTGCGCAGTCGGGTGTGCTGACGGACGGTGATGGAGAAGCGGACACCTGTCTTTCGGCATACGGAGACGATGTCATGGGTGTAGAAGCCACTGTCGGCGCGTACGGTGAGTTGTCCTGTGGCCCCGGCGCAGCGCACCCGGCTCACCGTCTCACGCAGGAAGTGGGCTGCGCCCCGGGCGGTGTTGGCTCGACCCTGTCGCAACCGGGCCATCAGCACGTCGCCGGTTCCTGCGGCGACGGCCACAAGCGGGTGATAGCCTCTCTGGCCGGTGTAGTTGTGGCGGCGGGCGCCCTCCTTGCCCAGTCCGTAGGTCTCGCAGATGGTGGAGTCCAGGTCGATGGTCAACGGCTCATCGCCGGGACCCGCGCCAGCGGCCCAGGCCCGCGCCAGCAACTCCCGGCTCACCCGGTCCAACTGCCGCACATGTCCCCACCTGAAGCTGCGCAGGAAGGTCCCCAGGGTGGATGGCGCCTTCACTGTACAGCCCAACACCCGCCCGGTCCCACCGGCACGCAGCGCGTCGGCGTCATCGATGCAGTCCCCACCGGCCAGCGCCGAGGCAACCAGGGTCAGCGTCTTGTCTCCCGGGTTCGCCCGTCCCGGCGCATCGCCCAGGTCAACGTTGCTGTCCACCAGTTCACTCAGTCCCAGGCGCTGAGCGAGAGTGGCCGGCACGAGCAGCCCGGCATTGGCCACCAGCCGGGGATCGTCGAAGGCGATTCGGATGCGGTCGGGACGCTCAGGTGGTAACATCTATTAAGTGCTCCTGCTCTGGGGTTGGTTCTTGTCTTCAAACCCATTATCCCAGATTCAATGGAGCGCTTTCTCACCCCTTTTGCACGACGACTCATCCATCCCTTCGGTGGATCCGGGCTTAGGGGTGGGTCAATTCCAAGTTGGCGTTTTTGTGCATTTTAAGCTTGGCGATAACACAGACGGCCACCCGTCGTTTGGAATCCGCACGTTCCGCGAGAAGCCCTACGACCCAACTCTGCGCGATTGAGGCCCGTCCGGACAGTTGACAAGTAGGCACTAAATAACTATGTTAGTGTCCATCATAGTCAACACGCCTTAGTAAGGAGACCGCAGATGGTTATAGACCGCACTCGAAAACATAGTCAAATGGCTGCCAGGGGCAGATACCAGAGACTCTACTCGTACCTGTGCAGCCTGCCGGACCGGGAATGGAAGGTGTCGTTCGCAGACATCGAGGCCGTCCTGGGCTTTGAGCTGCCGGAGTCCGCACGCTTGCATAGGCCCTGGTGGTCGAATCAGATAGACGGGCATAGCCAGGCAATCGCATGGATGACGGCGGGCTGGGAGACGACTGAGGTCGATGTACGTGGCGAGACTCTGCTGTTTCGCCGTCGAGAAACCAAGACGATACACAGGCCCGCTCTTGATGAGGTCTGGCCGGTTCACTCGGCAGGCGGGTGGCCGCAAGGTCTGTCTCTCGACCGAGCCGACATATACGAAGGCAGGGCATAGAAGTCGATGTTCATAGATACCAATATATTGGTCAATGCCCGGGTTTTGGAAGCGCCTCAACACGAAATTGCAAGGCTGAACCTGGAGCGAGCGTTCAGCGGCGATGAACCGCTGACCATAAGTCGCCAGATAATCAGAGAATACCTGGCGGTCGTAACCCGTCCACAGAACTGGCCTTTCCCCATCACACGCGAAGAGGCGCTGGTGGACGTGAGCAGACTTCTCTCAACCTATGAGGTACTTGAAGACGGGCCTGTGGTCACTGATCTGCTGCTCGATTTGTGCAGTAGTGTAACGGTCGGCGGCAAGCAGATTCATGACGCGAACATCGTGGCGACGATGCTCGCATACGGCGAGCGCAGGCTGCTGACGCTCAATACCGCAGACTTCCGCCGCTACGAAGACCGGATCGAACTGGTTATGGGCTGATACGCGACAGAAAATGAGATCAAGACTGTGCGTCCCACCGAAGTGGTGCAATCGGCGTTTACTGCACTGATTCCAAGAAGTCCATCCCCGCAGAATCGCCGTAGAGGGACGTATTTCAGGGCACTGGCATCCATCCCATCCTGAAGTTTCAGAAATAAACGCCCTGCGCCCGCCTGTGCAGGCGTGGGGCGGATTCAGGGTGATATAATCGCCTCAATCGGACAGGTGATACGCGACAATAACTTTTGCCGGTCACGACACTAGAATTTGCGTATCGTTACAGGTGATTATCTCCCTCGCAGGAGGTGAGGAGATTGATCACCGATCGACAGGTAGTACTGATGAGGCAGAAGCTTATGAGAGGCAAGAGTCAACAGGCAGTAGGGGCGGCATCAGGTATGAGCGAGAGGTCGGTGCGGAACTGGCACAAGGGGCCGTTGCCGTCGGCTCCTGGTGTACCTCGCGGGCATTGACGGCGACTTCCAGCGCCCGAGTCTGTACCGCCTGCGGCGGAGCTCCCCGACGGGTCATCCTGATTGCAAGTCCCACGCGTCCTGAATGACCCGAGTACCCGTCGCCCAGACCCGCGGCTCTCGCCATTCTGTCCACGCGCCGACTTATCTGCGACATCGAAAGACCGAACACCGGCTCGTCATCGCTCCAGGCCTCGGAGTCCTGCCGAAACCGCTTCAGAGCTGTCAGCGTGTTGAGCCGCCTTCGTGGTACACTTTTCCGCCGCCCCGGTTGTTGTTGTTCAGCATAAGCGTCACAACTAACTGTTCAGCAAGAATGTCACATCATGGAGAATGTGACGTTGAACCAAAGGGAACAGGCAAGACTTCAGGTACTCAACAGTTTGCTGACGGGGTACATGACGATAGAACAGGCATCTACGCTGATGGGAGTGAGCATACGCCATACCTGGCGCATACTGGCGGCATACAGGAAGGAAGGCGCAGCCGCCCTTGCTCATGGTCATCGAGGTCGCAGAGCGCCCAATGCGATATCGGAGGCAACGAGGGCTGCTGTGCTGCACCTGGCGCGCACGCGGTATTCGGGAACCAACCACACTCATATGAGCGAGTTGTTGAGAGAACACGAAGGCATAGACATAACTCGCAGCACGCTGCGGCGTCTGCTGGTGAACGCCGGCGAGAATAGTCCGCGTGGGAGGCGTCCGCCCAAGCGCCGAGTCCGGCGTCAGCGTATGCCACGTGAAGGTATGCTGATACAGATAGACGGAAGTCATCATCGATGGCTTGGAGACGACGGACCGCAGTTCACATTGCTGCTGGCAGTGGATGACGCCACCGGCATCGTGGTCAATGCTCTTTTCAGTGAATTGGAGAACACACGCAGCTACTTCCTGTTGATGCGAGGTCTGATACGTAGCTGCGGCATACCGCTCGCGCTTTATGCAGACCGCCATGCCGTCTTCAAGCACACTCCACCGTCAGAGACCGCCGCTGGTCCCACTCAGTTCAGTCGAGCTATGGGTGAACTGGGCGTACAGCTAATATTCGCTCGATCGCCGCAAGCTAAAGGTCGAGTGGAACGCACCGCGGGTACACTCCAGGACAGGCTGGTCACGGAGCTCCGGCTTGCGGGCGCGACCACCATCGATGACGCCAACCGCGTGCTGGAGGACTTCCTTCCACGCTTCAATAACCGCTTCAAGGCGCCTGCTCAGGAGTCTGAAGTCGCCTATCGTACTGTGGGCGAGGAGATATGCCTGGAGGGGATCCTGTGCTTCAAGTACAGACGCAGAGTCGCCAGGGACAACACGGTCAGATACCGCTGGCGCACTCTGCAACTACTGCCAGGCACGGACCGGCCGAGCTACGCCGGAGCAGCCGTGGATGTACTTGAGGAACTGGGTGGAACCCTGCGGGTGCAGCACGAAGAACGTGACATCCCCTCTCAGGAGGCGCCACCACGTCCGAGCCTCCTTCGCGGCTTCGCTGGCAGAACCGTACATACGCCTATACTCCATCCCCCCAACAACGGTCTGGGAAGAAAATGGACGGACAGACTGGCGACTGCGGACGCCACTCGCGATGCCGAAGAGCCCCTTGACGCCTCCGGTCACAACGACACTGAAAGGTCTCGCAAAGCTGTGACGCGGCGACACAGGAAGCCAACGCGACTACAGACTGCCAGGTGGAAAGCGGTACAGAAGGCGAAGCGTAAGGGCCTGTCCATTCGTGGGATCGCCCGGGAACTGGGCATACACAGAGACACCGTAAAGAAGTATATGAACGCCGAGAGTCCGCCAATGACGCGCCATCGACTTACATCGCATCGAGCATGATCTGATACCATCACGGAGCGAGTTGATGACATTTATGCTGGCCACTTAACCCGAATCCACCGAAGAGGGTTAGTATCGCCGCCGGGGCGTGGGTGAGGGACGTGTCAAAGTGGCGGTGCGGTTATGATGTCAGCGCCTGGGTCGTTCTGAAGGTCCGCGGTCGTGATTTTGGACGCCAATGGAGGCCCACAGTGGCGATTTGGGGCGAGTTTGACGAATCTGCGGGCAACAGTGGACACCCGCGGTCCGGTCCGGAGCGATCTTACGGACAAGACAGGCTGTGGTGTGTACGGTGGTCAGTAGTAGACACTGCCGTCAGGCCGGCAGAGGAATGGCTCGCAGTCTGGTCAGTGCGCGACCGAACTGTGTTTCCCAGGGCCAGCGCTGCGGGAGATGCAAAGTAAGGCGGCGGGCCGAGTGGGTGAGCCGTCCGGCGAGGGAGAACAAGCGTCTGCGCAGGGTCTTGGTGGTCGCCACCGGCTCGCGCAGACCGATGCGTCCGATCCAGCGAGCCAGGTTGTGAGCCATTACCTGTATGGCCATCCAGGCGGCGTTGGCTGCAAAGCGCCCCGAGGGCAGATGGTTCAGCCCGACACCGTACTTGAGGTCTCGGATGGCGTTCTCGATCTCGGCGTGGCGGCGATGGTCGGCCTCCAGTTGGAGGGTGTCGCCCTGTCGGTCGGTGATGAAGGCGTGATAGCTGTAGTCGACGAAGAGGGCCAGTTGTGAACCGGGCGTGGGCTTCACCCTGCGGACGATGAGACGCACCGGTGCGGCATCGGGCTCGTTCCGAAAAGGGGTGTAGGTGGTCTCAGCCACGTCGGCTGCGCCGTCCATCCAGTAGGGTATGGGAGTCCAGTCCTCCTCAGGTATGGCCTCTATGAGATTGCGCAGTCGGGTGTGCTGACGGACGGTGATGGAGAAGCGGACACCTGTCTTTCGGCATACGGAGACGATGTCATGGGTGTAGAAGCCACTGTCGGCGCGTACGGTGAGTTGTCCTGTGGCCCCGGCGCAGCGCACCCGGCTCACCGTCTCACGCAGGAAGTGGGCTGCGCCCCGGGCGGTGTTGGCTCGACCCTGTCGCAACCGGGCCATCAGCACGTCGCCGGTTCCTGCGGCGACGGCCACAAGCGGGTGATAGCCTCTCTGGCCGGTGTAGTTGTGGCGGCGGGCGCCCTCCTTGCCCAGTCCGTAGGTCTCGCAGATGGTGGAGTCCAGGTCGATGGTCAACGGCTCATCGCCGGGACCCGCGCCAGCGGCCCAGGCCCGCGCCAGCAACTCCCGGCTCACCCGGTCCAACTGCCGCACATGTCCCCACCTGAAGCTGCGCAGGAAGGTCCCCAGGGTGGATGGCGCCTTCACTGTACAGCCCAACACCCGCCCGGTCCCACCGGCACGCAGCGCGTCGGCGTCATCGATGCAGTCCCCACCGGCCAGCGCCGAGGCAACCAGGGTCAGCGTCTTGTCTCCCGGGTTCGCCCGTCCCGGCGCATCGCCCAGGTCAACGTTGCTGTCCACCAGTTCACTCAGTCCCAGGCGCTGAGCGAGAGTGGCCGGCACGAGCAGCCCGGCATTGGCCACCAGCCGGGGATCGTCGAAGGCGATTCGGATGCGGTCGGGACGCTCAGGTGGTAACATCTATTAAGTGCTCCTGCTCTGGGGTTGGTTCTTGTCTTCAAACCCATTATCCCAGATTCGATGGAGCGCTTTCTCACCCCTTTTGCACGACGACTCATCCATCCCTTCGGTGGATCCGGGTTAAGCGGACAATTTCCCCGAGCTTCGACACCGCGCCGGTCCAATGTTCGCCGGCCCAGGACTCGGCTGATATGATCTCCTCAGTGGTGTCCAGGCGGTATCCTCTGTCGTTGGTCATGTGTCCCGTCCCCGTCCTTCGATTCCACGACCACGCGGGGCTTTCGCATCGCTCTCACGGCGCGTCTGCCGCCTCCATTGCCATATTTCGGGGCTGTCACGCGCAATCCGGGTAGGGGGCCTTTGAAAAACGGCTCTGCGGGCTTCTGCGGAACACGGCTTCGGCGGTCCCCACCGTCGCCCGGGTCCGTCCACATCCTCACGCTGGGGGCGAATCTCGGATCCTCATATCCAAGGCCCAGAAAATCCGAGGTCCCGAGCTGAAATCATGACCGCCCCCGAGCCTTTGAGAGGACGACGACGCCCAATAGGCTTTATGCGCCTTCCGGGCTACATCACAGCCGCCTTCGGCTCTACACGAGATTACCGTTTATCTTTTAATATAAATATATTTCTAGGGCGTGACACTTTTATATAGCGGGGATTTTGATCAGTTATGGAACGATTTAGAGAGTCCCGAGGGTGATTTGAATGTGTTTGAGCGTGTTTTGGGGTGAAACAGGGGGTTTCGGCTCCAAATGCCCCTTTTTCGGCTCGACGCCCCTTTCAGAGCCCCCTTTTCGGCCAATTTAGGACTTCATAGACCGGCGACCGGCCCACGCGGGCGGGCGGGCGCCGCGTTCTCGCGCCCGTGACAACATTTTATTTCTACAAAAGTCCGCGCGGACTCTGTGGCCGCGTCACGCGCGTTTGGCGCGCGGTCGGACATTTTATCGCGCCGCTTTCCCCTCAGCCTCTTTTTCTACGAACATAACCGACAATAGATTTTCTACCGGGACCCGATGGCGCCTTTCGCTTTCGCGGCACACCGGAAGACCATGCCCTTTCATAATTTTTTACCGTCTCCCGCAAGTCCGAAGTGTGGGGCGTTTTATCTATCGTCCCGCCGCCGTGAGCGCTTGAGTCGGGTCTTCAATCCGCGCCTTACGCTGACCGTTCAAACCTATCCGCTCTTTCGCAATAGTCCGGGCGGTCGCGCCGCGTCGTTCAGGCGTTCCGCCCCTATCGGCCTTTAGCCGAATTCGTCTCCCGAATTTATGGTGGTCGCCGGAGCCGTGAAGGACTTCATGATTGTATCCTGCGACCCCCGACCGTCGCCTGCGAGCCTTGCGTTTATGTCCTCAGCCGTCCGTCATCGCGCCAGCCGCGACGGACGGCTTCGCCCAAGCGCTCTTCAACTTTCCCGCTTCGCGCAAAATCCGATAAATCATCGCCGTCTTCAATTAGCGCCTCGCCGCCGCCGCCGGGACGCTCCCATACCGAGTCGTCGCAGTCGTCCCGACCCTCTGAGGCGAACGCGCCCGGGTTGTTGAAGTTCCGTTCTGTCGTAACCGGTTTTATATCCTCAGCGTCTCAGGCTTGGTAACGCCGACACCCGCTAACGCCTTCCGGGGCCGGAACGAATATAGGCAGCGGACTGAAGTCCGTGACCCATACGCCCGGGCGCAGAGGAATCATGTCCGCTGTCAATCCCGCGAAAGCGTTCCCGAATGCGGCGCCCATTGCGAAGACGGGGTTTTTCCGAGGTCGCGCGGGAATTCAGTATTCCCGCCAGAGTCCTGAGCGAGGGCGGTACCCCACGAAGCCAGGGCGGCGGAACTCAGCTGTCACACTGGCAGGCCGCCTGTGTCCATTCGCCGGGTTCTCGTTAGAGACCCGCCGGGGCAGTTCCACTTTCAGGCCGCTATGGGTCGCTCCGGATCGTCGACTGGTTCGCGCCGCGCTGGCGGATTGAAGTCACATTCCAGGATGTACGCGCTCGCCTCGGAGGGAGACGGGCGCCGGCGGTCGGACCTCGCCATAGCGCGCGCCGCGCCACTGCCGTCGGGACCGCTCTCCCGGGTTACGCTCGCCGCCGGGCCGTTGCGGCAGGCGCGTCCGTCCGCTCTGCGTTCTGCCGCCCGGCGCGCAAAGTCCGAACTGACGTTCAGCGCCCCAGTCGCATTGGCGCGTCATCAATAAGAATAATATTCCACCCGATCGATTTTCATATTAGGGGGATTTCAGGTACATTCATGCGATTGTGACATGAACCGGGTCAACTCTCGTCGCCTCCAAAGCTGAACTCAGCCAATAAACCGGGTATCCGCGCCTTGCGCTGAGAATTTGAGTCCAACGCCGGCTTTGAATATATCCGGCGCTCGCTTCGCGCCGACCAGCGATATCGTTTGGACGTCCAGCCCCTGTCGGGGGCGGTTTATCCGGGTCCTGCGCTGTATCCATCTTGCCGCCCGGGGCGTCGGCTATCGCGTTTAAGAAGTGGAGCGTGAGATCCTCACGGGGTTTCTTCCTTGTCCCCGCCGGGAAGACTTTTTATGTTCTCGGCGGTCGTCATTGCGCCCTCGGCGACGCCGGGCCGCCCGCCTCGCGGCCCTGAGTTCTGAGGATATGCCGGCGGCCTGACCCGACCCCTGAGAGAGAACGCCCAATGCCGACATCGCGGCCATCAATCTTTTTATAAGCATTTTATATAAGCTCCCTCGCCGCCGGGGCATTGCCGCAGAAAAGAGTGAGGACACCCCCAGCCGCCAACATGGACAGCGGCGCGAACAGAACGCACGGGTCTCTGGCGGGAGGGTCATGGAGCGTCTAACTCTTCTTCCAGAACTGCCACCATCCTCTCGTTGATCGCAGGTCCGCCACCATCGACTGCGCCGGCTAGTCTGGCGTGCCCGCTGTGTCTGTTGTGGCCGAATCTAGGGCTGGCCTAACCCCAGGGTCAACAGTAACGCCCTGGGTACCGAATAGCTCCCAAGGTCTGAAGGACTCCACGAAATCCTTCGCTTCTTCGATAGATGGGAACCCCTTCCGGGAGCGGCTCGGGTCGTAGCTAAAAGTCTTCGCCAACGCGTCGATGCCCCGTTTGGTGTCTCGGAACCCTCCAAGCTCCTCTTCATGGCCGTCGTTTTCGTCACTGAGAATCAGGTTCTCTCCCCTTTTTACCTTTCGCCAATACACTCTCATGCAAACCCTCCTCGACTCCGGTTTCTAGCTTGACGGTTTTGGGACCTTGATAGTCTCTACTTCTAAAATTTGCTCGCTTGGTCTCGGAGAGGTGTGTTCTCTCTCCAAGTATGGCAACTCCTCGGCGATGGTCAAGTTCCTTAAGTGGCGTGCCCTTTACAAGTTGGCCTGTTGCCTCAGCCGACTGGTGTCGAGGGTGACTAGCCTACGCCTGGCTCGCTTCCCCAGCGCCACCAGGAACATCACGCTTTTACCTTCCGCGTGGGGCGAGAAGAATCCGGATACTTGGTCGTCGTAAAACGTCAGGCCAGAGGCCCCCAGTCTTTGGGCATAGGCTGCCAGGTAGATTTTGCCCGCTGTGATACTGGCATCCAGCTGAGCCAACCGGTAACCCCGGTTACCAAAACGCTCCAGTATCGGATTCAGATTAGTCATGAAGAAAAAGTCGACGCTGGCATCGGCCGGAAGCGGCTGATCGAGCCCCAGATGACCAGCTTGCCGACGGTAGTCTCCTTCTTTCAGCAGCTCCAGAGCCTTCAGGTCTCGGTGGAACACATATGCGCCAGATGGGAGGTCGTCCACAGTGTTCACGATCAGATAAATATCATTGAGAGCAGCGCCAGGTTGTCCTAAAAAGTCTGCCGGTATGCCCTGCGTGGCCTTTTCGAGCACCGTCGACAGCTCCCGGAGGGTTATCGATTCGTGGCTGAAACGGCGTGCGGACCCGCGCCGAACGATGACCGACTCGATGGAGTCCTGGGGCGCCTCGCCGTCAGAGTAGCGATTTAACGGTACGAGGCGTCCCGAAGGATGGGGCATCAGCATTGCCGGGCCTTCGCCTCGCCAAGAAACCACCTCTGCTTCATCCGTCAGAGAGGAGGCACCGTGCATCTCCCAAATGGCGGGTAATTCTACCTCGTACTCCGAAATCGGCTGAGTATCCAGCGAAAGTGGCTCTATGTCGGAAGAGGATCCGATTGACGGCTCGGGAACGAATCCAACTGGTACCAACACGAGAGCTACTTCCTGCCGGTTCTCCAGATCCAGCAGGCGGTTAACCGAGCTGTCCACGAATCCGGCCACCACCTTAGCAGGTAGGCCGTGCGCCGCGGCTATGGCTAAAGTGTTCGCCAGAATGGTTCCGCTGTCCCAATAGGAGTGACGGTATTCCCGGGCCTGGTACTTACAGGCGTTCCGCCAAAATACATCGGTATAGAGGATTATGGCGGGAGCATCGGTCAAGCTCGGCTCGTTGCCACTGGCAGCCACCAGGGTTCCCCGATAGTCGCCCGGCCGTAGCCGGGTTAGGGCCGGCCCTCCGGGATTATAGTGGTAGACTCCGGCTGCTAAACCAGGCAGGTCTCCACATACCACATAAAGCTCGATGTGGTACAGAGCGCCGGTACAGGCCGCGGCACGAAACGGCATGGATCCCCAGGGGAAGTTCAACCTCTTGGTAATCCCAGCTGAGAAGTACAGAATGCTGCTCAAGGTGGTGATATCCAGTGTTCCGTCACTGACTGAGGGAATAACCTCCATGGAGATCGCGGATAGCGCGGGCACCACCGATGGCGATGCCTCAAACGGCAACGGAATCGGATCTAGGTCCGGGTATGTTTTGAACAGCAGGGGTTGGCTCGACGGGTCAAAGGAGTGCCGAGGGTCCATCAGATTCCCGTGGGGGTGCTTGGTGCCGTTGTGGTAATACCAGGTGGCTTGAATTTCTCGATTTACCATAGGTTCCCCTGGTTCTCCTGCTGGCGTTCACCGAGCTATACTAGCATGGTTTCTAGGGGTTCTCAAAGTGTAAATAGACTGGAGCAAGTTGGTCTATGGCGTACCAGTCTGCTACTTCTGCATCCTGGCAATAGGCCAAACGCTTGCCGATATCGCTGAGCAAGTTTCCGATTTCAACGCCCATGAATTTGGGAGAAAAGGGGGTCAGGGCATATTGGGCGTCACGGAGCTTAGCTGTCCCTCCATGGCGGTTATGTCGCTCTAGGTGCAGGAGGCCAACCGCCGCCTTGATCAGTCCATGGTAAAACAAGCGCAGGGGATACCCTTCGGGCAGCCAAAGTTCTTCCAGGGTTTCGTGACATTGCCAGTATTGTGCTCGATTGAACTCGCGTATCGCTTGCCCAAACTTGGCCGGTGGATCGGACGCTACCGGCAAAAAAGGAGGCAGTCCCTCTTGGTGCAGCAATTTTATCCAATCAAGGTCCAGTTTCTGCCTTTCCCCCTTGGCAGCATACTTGGGCAGGTCGCCAGTCGACACAGAACCTCCTTGCATCAAGCCTAATGTACCAGTCCGTCTTGTCTTGATTTGTGTCTTCTACCCCCTGATGTCGGTCGGGACAATACCGTTACACGGCCCAAGAGCAGGCGCTCGCTAGGGCCATTTTGATGCCCTTAGCGTTGCGACGTGGTCAGGACCAACATTACGCTCCGAGCGACCGCGGATCCCAAGGATTTTCCCGATGCTTCCTGTTCCAAGCGTACTCCTTCGGCCACGGCATCGTAGACGGCCAGACCGATCAGATTGCCTACCAGGGTGGATGTGCCGCCTACTGAGAAAAGACGCCACCGCCGGTGGAGGCTACGACCATCGCGTCCAAGGAAGTCCCAGTAGCCGTTGACCCTCCCTCGGTCTTTACCCCGGCCTCGAACAACGCCAGAGTTTTAGCCACTGTGGCGAGGGGGGCCGATAGCCAGAGCGGCCACTTAGGTCTCCCCTTCGGCGTAGGTCGCCACCTGGATCCGATCGTGGTCCAGGCCGGTGATCAGGCCCACGACCGGGTCGCTGATCCCCAGGGCCCGGGCTCGTTCCCGGACGAAGGCTCTGGGTCTACGAAGGGCGTACTCCCGCTGCTCAGGGTCAGCCGGCACTCCCGCGCTGAGGATATGGCTGGTCTCTTCGAGGTCGCCCCCCTACTGAAGAGCTAAGCACCTGGAGCGGGACCTCCGACGCCACCCAGAAGCCCTCGCTATCCACCTTGAGCGAGACGCCGTTCATGCCGATGTTTATATCCCGCCTCCGATCATAACCTCTCCTCCCTCAGCAGGTAATGGCCCTGTAAGGCGAACTCATCGAAAAATCCGTTATTGGCCGGACCAATCGTTTTCCTGCCCAATAAGAAAGTCGCCCCTAGATGAATCTGGGATACCTTACCCGCTGACGCTGCACCGGAGGTTGTGCTACATGGCCAGCAACTCCCCAAGAGAATAAACCGACATTCCCCATATCAGACTGCGGGTGTCCAAAGAACCCGCCATCCTTCACGACGGTTATGGTAGGGGCATCCACGAACGCCGTCAACTATCCCATCGGGCTCACAAAACCATCTCTCTGCGCCGTGAATTAGCGTCCGCCAGGCAACGGAGGCAGCTTTCAGCACGTTTGCACACTCTTCAACTCATCCAGGCGCACAGCTCCCCCTTGGCTATCCTCGTCACCTCCGATGATCCCAAGGATACTCGCTACCCTGGTGCTGGATGGAGCCCGCCGATACGCTCCAGCACTTGTCGAAATACCTCCCGAGGCACTGCTACCTCGGCTAGCTGAAACACCAGCCGCCGGGCGTGGCGAACTAGCCTCCCCCCGATCTTGATAAGTTTGACCTGGAGGCTTCCCAACGACCAGTGCTTGACCGCCCTGGGCAGGCATAGCCTGCGCACCAAGTTCCCCAGGTTGTAGGCTAGTATGAACAGAGCCAGTCGCACCTGGTTGGCCACGAACCTGTGGCAGGACAGCCGGGTCCACCAAACTGGACTCCTTACAGCAGGACCTCCCAGCGAAAAGTTCGCAGTAGAGCCTGTCCCAAAAGTGATGTAGAGGGTGGGAGGTAGGAGCAGTTGGATTAAGCCGGTGGGATTTATTGAACAACCCTTGCCGGGAGAGTTGAAGGTGGCGATGGATTGGCGAAGGGTGATTGCCGGCCCAGTTGGGATCAGGAAGTGGGATGGAGATTCGGCCCGTGGGGTAGCTGGATGAAGGAGCGGGAGCGCCAGGCCCGCCACAGGGTGCGCAGGTTGAAAGCGGTGGCCAATACGGTCCACTCGGCCGCCACGTTGGCGAGGCCACGCAGCAGGAATCTCCGTGCTCCCTGTTGCTCCTTGATGATTCCGAAAACCGGCTCGACTAGCTGCTTTCTCAGCCCGTAAGCCTCTTTGGCTGCTGCGGTGGACATCCAGGCGCGATGGCGACGTAGCACTGCGTCGTGCGGCCCTATGGCCAGACTTCGCCCAATCTCCTTGGCCTTGGTACAGACCCTGAAGACTGGGCATGCCTGACAAACGGCCCCGGAAGCCCGGTACAGGCGCAACGGGACTCTGTTCGCATGCTGTATCCGGACGAACTCGAGCGTCTGCCCCTGTGGACACGTAAAGCTGTCGCTGTGCCCGTCATAGGTGAATCTGTCCTTGTGATACGGGTCTTTTAGGAACCGTTGTCTTGCCTCTGACACCACCACCTGCTGACCTCGACGGTCGCACTCTGCCAGGTGACTCGCGGCGAAATATCCGGCGTCAGCCAACGTCATCGGCGCCCTCGTCCCCGTCGTCTCTTCGGCCTGCTCAACCATCGGCGCCAGCAGGGCATTGTCGTTGGCCTGCTCCACCACGTCCACAGCGGTGACCAACATGCCGGACGCTCCCTCTTTCGTGTCCGTGGGCGAGACCATAGCCTGGGCGTTGTAGCCAGCCACGATGCCCTGCCTGCCCTTCATAAGCCGGGCGTCCATGTCGGTCAGATTGATACGCTTATGGCGCTTCTGACTCCCAAGGTCGGCCATCGCCTGCCTCACCTTCTCTCTCAAGACTTCCTTGTCGGCCAACTCACCAGGCAGATGGGCAACGGCAGCGTCTCCTCCTGCTTCGTTCTGAGCCTCAAGGTCGTCTATCGCCTTGTCCAACCGACCCAGCAGCCCACTCAGTCCCTCGGCATCGTAGCTTCTGTTCACTGAGGCGTTGGCGGCCACCTTTGTACCATCCACCGCCTGGACCGCCAGGTCCACCAGCTTCATGGCCACCGCCGTGCGCACCGTCTGCTCGAACAGCTTCCTCATGGCTTGCCGATGCCCTTTGTAGAACCTCCACAGGGTGTTGTGGTCCGGATGCTGCCACCCGGTCAGCCACAGGTATGGTATCTGGTCCCGGCAGGCCGCCTCCAGCTTCCGGCACGACCGCACCCCGGTCATGAAGCCGTACAGCCACACACTCAACAGTGCACGGGGGTGGTAGGCTGGCGCTCCCAGTGAATCACTCTCTATCGCCACGCCAAGCTCCGCCCACGCACCCCTGTCCAAAACGTCGACGAACTCGGCCACGAATCGCGCAGGATGATCCAACGGCAACAGCTCGTCAAGCCTTGGCGGCAACATCCACATCTGCTCTCTGTTCATCGGTCGAAGCGGCATCTCAGAATCTCCCTAACTAATGTCGCATCAAAGGTACATCGGAAGACATACCTGTTGCCAGATCAGACTTTTGAGACAGGCTCAGTACGGTACACTCTGGGCCACCTGAGAAGAATCGAACCGTTCATCGGGCTTGCTGATACGTTCGGGTACGCGGGAACGACGTGACACACCCAGTTGTGAGTCCGCTTTACCGACCTGGCTTGAATGGACCCAAATCGACCGCCCACGAGTACCTCAGGGTTCCGTGTCTATTGTGTCCGTCGAATGAAGGTTCTTGATTTCGTCAAGTCTGGTGGAGACAGTAATCGTCCCACAGGCGGTGTGCGGATTTGAGATGTAGCTGGGAGAGTCAGTTTTCTCAAGAGGAGGGATTCTGCTTAGGCCGCGACCAACTCGCCCAGGTCCAGACCTTCCTGTCCGCTCCATACCCACTGCGTCAGACCCAACCCATTCATCATCCCCTCCATGCTCTTGTACCCCCTGACCGTCTTATACCTGATCTTGCTCCTTCCTATCGTCCGTTCAGTGCAGTTGTTGGTCTGAGGCATACCCCTCACTCGCCGGTGACACAACAGACTCGGCCACTTCTCACACAGTTCCACCACCAACCGACGAAGTTTCGGTTCACCTCGAACGCTCGGTTCCATTCTCAGCAGTTTCCGACCGCCGTCTTCGGGCAGTTCAGCCAGCAGACGCCATATCATCGCCTTGCAGCCGTCCCATCCCTCTATCTCATCAACACGCCTGCGCACGTTCTTCCTCACGTGCGCTATGCACACCTGGTGTTCAACACCCAGACGCTCGGCCACAGGCTTGTATGTGGACAGGTCGTCGGTCACCATCGCCTCCACTCCGAAGCGGCTCACATATCTCTGAAGCCACCTCATGAAGGCCTCGCTGTCCCTGTCTACCAACACGTCCATCCCCACAAGCTGACCGCTCTGAGCGTCCGTTACAAACCCCACCACTGTCTTTTTACCCCTGAGCTTGACCACCGTCTCGTCCGCTCCCACCACCCTCACACGCCCCCGCGTCCTGTTCAACCAGCCGCTCAGCGCGCCAGACCCCGACTCCTGTACGTCTCGCCATACGCTCATCCGAGACAGACGGCAGCCCAGCGCGGCCAACAGATGGCTCACCGAACGCAGCGACAGACCCAATGCCCAACTCAGAGCGCCCAGAGCCCTGAGTCTCCGGCTCTGATCATGGCTGTCCACACCTTCCGGGTAGTGTCTTAACGTCCTCAGACAGTCGGCGCAGCGATACTTGATCGCGGTAACCTCGCTTATGTAGAGGTCTGTGATGCGCTTTGCAACCGGGCCATGTCGGTTCAGCAAGACGCTGCCGCAGTGTGGACAGGCCGACGGCCTGGAATCGGGATAGTCCTTGACCTGTGGGAGTGTGAATCGTACTCTGGACATGGCAGGGAGCCTCCGGTGCTGGTTTGGGTTTCAACACCTTAGCAGGATTCCCTGCCATTTTCTTCAACCACCGTCTATGGGACGGTTACGGAGACAGCCGGACAGGAAACATTTTGCGGAAAATGATCAACACCTTGGAGCAGCGGAAGTGGTCATGGCTGCAGAAAGACTGGCGGCCGATGATGCCCGGTGTGTCGGGCTGTTGGAGCAGGCTTTTTGGTGCTGGCGCGTTTGGTACGGTGGTGTCCTCCCTAGCGTGGCCCGATTTCTGGCCCTACCTCTTACCGAGAACGACTGTCTGGAGAGATCGAATCCGCCGCAGACTCACTTTGCTGGTCACTTCCGTAGGAATTTGGTCACGTAGTCAACGTCGACTGCGGGCATTCCCAGACCGATTTCCGACAATGCTTCGGAGAACCGGCTGATGTCGTAGACGCTGGTATCGGATAGGTACGGTTCGACTGACTCCAGGGACCGAACCAGAACTTTCAACTCCATGTCCTCATCCCTGTCGGCCATTGTTCCCAATCTTGATTTCCAGGCCCCTAATTGAGTGCGGTCCGCCACGTATCCGCGGTGCTCCATATATGCAAAAACTTGATCGGCGGGTACGGGGTCCTGTTGAACCACGTTGTATGCCATGCCCAGGTGCCTGGGGTCGTCGGAAATTTTGGCTATGGCGCTAACCAGAAAGTCGACAGGGGTCATCTCGAAGAACCATTCCGGCGCCAAGGGGGCACATCCGAGGCGTGCGCAGGCCTTGATTATCGACGACAGGAAGTCATTCGGATTGACCATACCCGTACCGCTGTGGTGGCCGATGTTGCCCGGACGGAAGATGCATACCGGTAGTCCTCGAGAAGCAGCCGACCAGACAAGCCGTTCCGCCACCCATTTGGCCTGGTTGTAGCCTCCCGCCATGCTGTCCATGAAGCCGTCTATCTCGTTGCTTTCCAGGTAGGGGGTGTCGTCTCCTCCGGGGAAGATGCCGTTGGAAGAAATGTATTGAATTGGTTTTGTTGCGCCACTGCAGGCGAACTTGAGCACCTCCAATGTTCCGCCGACGGTGTGGGGCTTGGCTGCAGAATAGGGGTAGGCATAATTGACCGAGGCCGCGCAATGGAATATCAAGTCGACCTCTTCAGCCAACCGCCGGTACTTGTCATTGTCCAGTCCCATCCTGGGCTGGGTGAGGTCTCCAGCCACCGGGACAATCCGGTCTCCTGCGGAATGACCGGCCAGCCCGTAAAACCTCAGGGTGTCCAACACGCGGTTGGTGGACCCGCCCTGTCCTGAGCCCCGGTCCCTTACCAGGCAGTAGAACCGGGTATCCTGTCCCGCGGCACGCACCAGTTCGTCGAGCAAAAAGGCTCCTAGGAATCCGGTTGTTCCCGTCACAAGGACCGAGGACGCCTCGCTGAGACGTGTTATTCTCGGGGCACCTCTTGGTGCAATCTCCGGATCCAGGGTTGAGTCCTCGGCCAGCGAAATCCCAGATTCCATGTTCGGCCCTCTATTCTCCAAGTACGCGCCCAGCTCACTTATGGTGGGGTACTCGTAGATCTCCGTGCCCTTTAGTTCAATTCCAAACAGCTGTTCGATACCCAGGGTTAGGTCCAGGCCCGTCAGGGAGTGGCCGCCAAGATCAAAGAAGTTCCAGTCATCTTCCAGTGAGTCGCCGTCGACATCCAGTGCTTCGCTCCATAGCTCCCGCAAGGCCCTGTGACGCTCACTCGCGGTAGCGTACTTGGGAAGCCGGGTGTGCTGCTTGACCGCAGGTCTCTTTTCCCGTAGTACGGGCAATGCTTTACGCTCCAGTTTGCCCGTCTGTTGATTTATCGGGAGCGTCTCCAGTTCCATGAAGTGGCTGGGTACCATGTAAAGCGGCAGATACCGTTCTAGCAGAGCACGCAGGTCTCTGCTAGAACGGCTCTTCCCATCGACCTTCCACGCCGCCTGCGGCCCCCTGACAACGTAGGCCACGAGCCGCTTGTTGGCCTCGTCCTCGTTCTCGGCCAAAACCGCCGCATCGGCAGCATCACAGTGCTTGCGGAGGGTCTCCTCTATGGCGCTCAGGTAAACGGTGTAGCCCCTGATCTTGACCATCGAATCATTCCGGCCAATGATCGTCGTCATACCCCGCCCATCAACCTCGGCCAGGTCTCCGGTGGCGTAATATCTCTCGCCGTCCCATCTGACGAACTTCTCGGCATCCAGGTCGGGCCTCTTCAGATAGCCCCGAGCCAGTCCGCGACCGCCAATGAAGAGCTCCCCGACTCCGCTGGAAGCCAGATCCGACTGCCCTTCCGGGAGCGCCCGGAGCGTTACCCCGTCCATTGCGTAACCGACCGGGCACGCATCCATGGTGTCTAGGCGCAAGTCCGTCAGTTCAATGGTGCAAACGTCGTGGGCCTCACTGATACTGTAGGTGTTGAACACACGCGCGGAACGGGGCAACACGTCCAACGACAGCCTCAGCAGACTGGACGGCACCACCTCGCCGTTCAGCCAGACCACTCGGAGGGACGACAAGGCCGACCGCAGACAATTGTGGTCGGCCGAATTCAATACTCCCTGCAGCAACGACGGAGTGAACAGGATCTCGGTTATCCGGTGCTCTGCTATAAACTTGGTAAGAGAGCGCGGTGCGAACACCACGTCATCGGGAATTACGTACACCGTTCCTCCCTTCAACAGCGGCCGGAGGAACTCCCAGGGAAAGAAAATATTGCAGGCGACCCTGTCTCCGACGCTGTAGGAACTGAACCTGTACCTGGCGAGGTAGGACGAAATCAGGGCGCCGCTTGTCTGCATCACGCCCTTTGACTGTCCTGTTGTGCCGGAGGTGTAGGGGAGGAACGCCAGGTTACCGGTGTCAACGCATACCTCATCAGTCGCGGGATCTAGCACTCTCCAAGACTGGTCGGAGTCAACGGCCAATAGACGAGGCCCAGCGAATTTACCCAGTCTCGGCAGGTGCCGCGCCTGGGTGAGCACCACCTTGGCTTGGGACTCGGACACCAGTTTACCAAGCAGAGAATCGGGGAGGTCCAGGGCCACAGGCATGAAGGCCGCACCGGCCTTCAATGTTCCAATGCTCGCGACGATGTACTCCGGGCAGGTCTCCATGTATATGCCCACCGGATCATCGGTTGATACGCCGCAACGTCGAAGGTAGGCGCCTAAGTCGTCCGTCGCCTGGTCCAGTTGTGCATAGGATGTCTGCTCGGCGCCGAAGACTATTGCCGGAGTGTCTGGAGTTGCCTTCGCTTGAGCCTTGAAAAGCTGATGCAAGCCACTCTCTGCAAAATTCATTTCGCCACCTCAAGAATCCCCAAACGCAATCAACCAAAACGGGCACCTGTTCTAGATCATTTGAGGATAAAAACTTGGTTTACAAAATATGGAGTCTAAAGTACATCGTAAATCCATATTTAGAGTAACTCTCGGTCGCAACGTAATCCGACCTCTTCAAGGGTGTCCACATGCAATTCGACTCACTAGACTTTTACAGGGAGCACGTCCGGATGTCAAGGGCGGCAGGATATTGGAACACGTGGCGAAGCAAGAGTGTACCACTTGAGCGCCGGTGTCCAGCGAGAATGTCACCCTGCGGCGGGTCTCAGCAGGAGCCGTTGGTAGGAGTGAGTGCGGTGGGGTCTAGGCGTCAGGAGGATGGCCAGCGGATCGGAGGGCGGCGCTCGTCCTGCTCTGCCTGAGGCGATTGCTCTCCCCGTTGATCTTCAGGATGTGAACGCGGTGGGTGAGGCGGTCCAGCAGGGCGCCGGTTAGCCTCTCCGAGTCCAGGACCTCCACCCACTCGTCGAAGGGCAGGTTGGTGGTCACGAGGACAGACCCCCTCCCGTATCTCTGGCTGGAGACCTCGAAGAGGAGTTCTGCGCCGGTCTTTGAGAGTGGGACTAGGCCGCGCTCGTCGACGATAAGCAGCCTGAGCCATGCCAGCTTCTTCTGGAGGTTGAGCAGTCGTCGCTCGTCCCTGGCCTCGATCAGCTGGTGGACCAGCGCGGCGGCCGTGGTGAAGCCGACCGACAGCCCCCTCTAGCAGGCAGCGGCCCCCAGGCCGAGGGCGACGTGAGTTTTGCCGGTCCCACTATTGCCTATGGCGATGACGTTCTCTCGCCGGTCGACGCCCTCGGCGGCGCACTGGCCGGCCACATGGCACTTGAGCCCGGCGTGGGCCGTGGCGAACCGGGAGCTGCTCCTGACTGAGCGTTGCTGTAGACGCCGGCGGCCCCAGTCGTGAGGGCCTTCTCCCAAGCCTGATTCTGGCTGGGGTGGACCCGTGTCAAGGGCAGCCACTGGGAGTGCCGTCTTACCCCTTCTCCGCCTCCAAAGGCCGCCTTGGCCTTCAAGGCCAGGCTGGGCTCTATCCGTTCTCTGGACGTTTCCCACTCCTCATTGACAGCAACCGCTGCCTTCAGTGCCGGAGCGGGAGTCTCGCCCAACTACCTGTCCGGCTTCCTGTGTCCACCTCTGGGAACCAAGGCTATCCATCATAGTTCCTGCGCTTGGTTGAGTCGGCAAGTCGGCAGCCCATCCCTGGCCTTTGCTGACTTGCCGGGTTGGCAACTTCACCTATTTCAGATCGACTGTTTCAGTAGAGGCAAGGTCGGACACGGCAGCGTCGAATCGCTCCAGTGAGTTGCGCAAGTACGCTACGGCCCGCTCGCCTTCGTAATTGCAGTAACCTCCGGTGATTATCCAGAAGACAAGGATTTCGAGCATCGAGAGCCGGTAGTCATACAGGCATTCTTCGAACGTGTAACCCCTGACGCCATTGTCCTCCAGGATGGAGTGGTACTCGCCCAGAAGGCCCAACTCCTCCTCCCTTCGCCGCAGCGGAGGAAACGCCTCGCTGATGAAAGTGGCAACATCGTAGGTGCCGCGGCCTCTTCCACAGAACTCCCAATCGAAGACAACCACCGACTGGGTGCCCGCAGTTGTAGAGAAGAAGCAATTGTCAAGCCGATAGTCCCCGTGAACAATAGTCCTGGGGGGCGGCGTGAGCTCGGCTTTGATCCCATAGACCTCCGGGGCCAGACGGTCCCCCAACAGCCGCAGGCCTTGGGGGATTCCGCTACCGGCCTTCTCCAGCAGCGACCTCCACGCGCCGGCGTATATCTCCTGGTACGCACTCGCTTCGGCTTCCTTCAAGGGCATCCAGTACAGACGGTCCAGGAGCGGGCTGTCTCACCAGGATGCCTGGAACCTGGCTAACCGGCCTATGCAGCGGCGGGCCTCGTTCATGGAGCAGCCGGCCACGCTGTCGCCCTGCTGAGCATAGCTCATATCCTCCAGCAGCAGGATGGTGTCCCAGGTGCCTGGGTCCATTCCCCAGTGGTAACTGCGAGGAGTCTCCAGGTGGACGCTGTCTGCCAATTCATCGTAAAACCTGACCTCTCGCCGGTTCTGTCCCAGCCTGTCGAAGACCGTCCTCAGCAGGGGGTCTGCCGATGGGAGCTTGGCTACTACGGTGCGCGGCAGGTTCGGGGAGTCCAGAGTCGTAGTCGAGCGTCAGCCGGAAGAGCTGGTTCATGAAACCCTTGCCTTCGGCTATGGTCTCAACCGAGTATCCGGTCAAAGATGGGCCTGCCGGTCCCCTGTTCCTGTTGAGGGCCTTGGTCAGCCAGCAGGGCGTGATTTCCCGAAGGTCTTTGGGAACTCTCAAGCTGCTCATCTCGGTCCTGCGGCCGGCTGATCAGCCCTCGGAGAAGAAGAGCCCCTCACCTCACCCGTCCTTCCGCGCGAAAAAGACGCAATGGTCCATGGGCTTGGGGTCCTTGAAGTACATGACTCCTCCCAGCTTCACTCCTTCTGCCGGAATCACCCTCAAGTCCCGTCCCTCCAGGATGCCCAGCACGTCATCTACATCGTATAGCTGGAAAATCCTTTCGGCGCCGTAGTCCCTGTCGTAGACCGTGGCGACCCCGTTTCCGTACTTGAACATCAACTGGAGGACACCGCCTGCCCTCAGAACCCTGGCAAATCCCGGCAGGGTGCTCCCCAAGGCGATGGCCGGCTCGATATGCTGGATGACCGCGTTGCACAGGACGAAGTCGAAAGAGGCGTCCGGGTAGCTGAG
The DNA here is from genome assembly GCA_965261525.1 of Dehalococcoidia bacterium. Classification (GTDB taxonomy): domain Bacteria; phylum Chloroflexota; class Dehalococcoidia; order Lucifugimonadales; family UBA1123; genus VXRN01. The sequence goes on along the minus strand of OZ253472.1, from coordinate 3,441,892 downwards.
GGGCTCGCGGAGGTCGGCGACCGACACCCTTGAGGCGATTTCGGGGTGAAGCCTGCGCGCCTCCACGATGTTCTCATCCACGGTATCCACCCCATAGATGTCGTACCCCTTCTGCCAGTAGAAGAAGACGTCCCGTGCCCCTGCGCCGCAACCGGCGTCCAGCCCTCGGTGCCCCGGCGGGACAAGTTCCTGCAGACGGTCCATCAGGTCGGTATCCCCTTGGAGCCCAGGGTGGGAGACATCGCTGTAGACCGACTGAATGAAGTTGTGGCTCACCTCGGCGTAACGCTGCGCATGACGCCTGTAAAAGGACTCGGAAAACTCAGGGTCGTGACTCATTGCTGGACCGTCGCTCAACAGGATGGAGAATCAGACACCAAAAAGGTCAATGAACTGTCCGCTCCCATCACCCTCACCCGCGAGCGCGTCCTGTTCACCCAGCCGCTCAGTGCGCCAGACCCCGACTCTTGCACGTCTCGCCATACACTCATCCGAGACAGACGGCAGCCCAGCGCGGCCAACAGATGGCTCACCGAACGCAGCGACAGACCCAATGCCCAACTCAGAGCGCCCAGAGCCCTGAGTCTCCGGCTCTGATCATGGCTGTCCACACCTTCCGGGTAGTGTCTGAACGTCCTCAGACAGTCGGCGCAGCGATACCTGATCGCGGTAACCTCGCTTATGTAGAGGTCTGTGATGCGCTTTGCAACCGGGCCATGTCGGTTCAGCAAGACGCTGCCGCAGTGTGGACAGGCCGACGGCCTGGAATCGGGATAGTCCTTGACCTGTGGGAGTGTGAATCGTACTCTGGACATGGCAGGGAGCCTCCGGTGCTGGTTTGGGTTTCAACACCTTAGCAGGATTCCCTGCCATTTTCTTCAACCACCGTCTATGGGACGGTTACAACGATCGCCACGACTTGACAATTAAGACAGTTGCTTTTGCCCCCTTCTGTCGCGTATCTAACCAGTTGGACGTAGGCCATACAATCCAACCGCTGTGGTAGAATTCACCCGAGCCAGGAGGAGTCAATGACCACCCGAGCCGCCACTGCCATAGTCTATCCTGAAACGGACGGAATGCCATTGCCCGACGGAGAATACCAATCGCCCCTGTTCCGCAGGATAGTGGGCGACCTTGAAGAGCATTTCAGGGATGTCCCGGGCGCGCACGTGAATGGAAACACCTTCCTCTACTACGTCGAGGGCAACCCCCGGCGTTCAATGTCTCCCGACTGCTACGTGGTCTTCGGTCTGTCTGAAGCAGCGCAACATTCGCTGTCTCTGGGAGGGAACAACACGTATCTATTGTGGGAGGTTGGCAAGGCGCCGGACTTCGTGCTGGAGATAGGTTCGAAGAGCACCGCGGATGCTGACCTGGGCCGCAAGAGGGACCGGTACGCAGAGATCGGTGTGAGTGAATACTGGCGATTCGACGCCACTGGTGGGGAGTTCTACGGCGAGCCCCTTGTGGGCGAGTACCTGGTTGATGATGAGTACCGCCGCTTCGAGGTTCGTCATGAGGGTGACGGTCGGGTGTGGTCCCACAGCGAGATACTGAACCTGGAGCTGTGGTGGACGGACGGTGACCTTCGGTTCCAGGACCCTGTAGCGGGGCGCTGGCTGCTGAGGCGCGATGAGGAGCGTGCCGGTCGGCTAGAAGAGCGTGCCGGACGCTTGGAGGAGCGCGTCCGCGCCGAAGCGGCCGAGACTCGCGTTGCCGAACTTGAGGCCGAACTTCGCCGACTGCGCGGGCAGTAGAGTCTCCCGAAGCGTTCTGAAATCTCCTCCAGATCCCTGTGAGACAATTTGCTATCAAATGTCCCGTTTCCTAAGCTCCCCCGTAGCTGATGGCACCTCTTAAACTTGTCAACCTCCGCCCGTTCTGGGACAATCACTCGGGGAACTTGTCCGATGGCCTGAATCGGCTTTTCGACAGGTGCGTCGGGCATCCCACCGATCTTCAGGAATCCACTTCTGCTACTCGTTGAGGTTCACTCGAAATGCGTTTCATCGCGCCAATGTTCGGCGTGCCAGGTGTCGCGCTGCGGATAGTCAGCGCCTTCTGTCGGATATGCGCGGCGATTCGGAAGGGTCCTGCGAGACATCCACTAGCATTCGCCGGTGTGGGGATACTGACGCTGGCCTCCCTCCCGGCTTTCCTGGCCTGCGCCGGAGAGCCCCCACTGTCCGAGGACGTCGGACCAACGCCGACATCTACCTCAGTATCCCAAGCCCCTGCTGTGCCACCCCGTTCACTCCCATCACCCACTCCGATGAGGGAACCAACAGTAACACCGACGGAGACGCCAAGATCGGGCCCGGCGCCAGTTCCAACCACCGCCCTCACTCAGGTGACGCCAGTCGCTGCCGCCATCCCCTCCGCGGCCACGCCGACTGCCACACCCGTCCCCCCTCGGGCCACACCCGTTCCAACAGCGCTGCCTGCCCGGGCCGCGCCGGCAGCCACCGATGAAGAGTTGGGCCGCCTTGTGGCCGGCAACAGCGCCTTCGCGCTCGATCTCTATCGCACTCTGAGTGGCGGAGAGGACATGAACCTGTTCTTCTCCCCCTACAGCATCCCGCAGGCCCTGGCAATGACATACGCGGGCGCGAGGGGCGACACCGAGCGGCAGATGGCGGACACGCTGCATTTCATGCTTCCCCGGGACACGCTCCATCCCGCGTTCAACTCTCTTCACCTGGACCTCGACTCCCGCGGCGGCGGAAAGGGGAACAACGATCCCTCCGGGTTCAGATTGAACGTCGCCAACTCCCTCTGGGCACAGCATGACCACCGGTTCCTCGACGAGTTCTTTGCCGTTATCGCGGCGAACTACGGCGCCGGGGTGATACCGGTGGACTTTCGGGGAGAACCCGAGGAGTCGCGCCTCAGGATCAACGAATGGGTCGCCGGCGAAACCGGGGACAGGATCGGGGACCTGATTCCTCCGGAGACATTCGAGAGGCGGCCGCCGGCGCTGGCGCTCGTGAACGCCATATACTTCAATGCCGCGTGGCTGCATGAATTCAGGGAGTTGCCCAGGCCCATCCCCTTCCACCTGATCGATGGGGGTGAGGTCGCCGTGCCAATGATGCAGCGAACGAGCAAGAGCGGTTACGCCAGCGGCGACGGTTACCAGGCGGTGGACCTGGAGTACAAGTTCGCAGACATGAGCATGACTATTCTGCTGCCGGACAGCGGGAACTTCGAAGCATTCGAGTTCTCGCTGGATGGTGAGCTCGTGCGACGGATACTTGAGGACATCGAGACCAGGGGTGTCGCGCTAACGATGCCGAAGTTCGAGTTCTCCTCGACATTCGCTCTCGCGGACACGCTCAGGGCGATGGGTATGTCTGATCCCTTCGACGACCGTCTCGCCGACTTCTCGGGTATGGACGACCGGTCGTGCGCGGCGGGGGACACTCCGTGCCTTGCGATCTCGAGGGTCATTCATAAGGCATTCGTGTCGGTGGACGAAGAGGGCACCGAGGCCGCGGCGGCGACCGCCGTGCTCGTATTCCCTGTCAGTGCTGCGCCGGGACCGCCGGTTGAGGTCACCGTTGACCGGTCATTCGTTTTTCTGATCCGGGACAGAGCGACGGGGAGTATCCTATTCATGGGCCGTGTGCTGGATCCCAGATCATAGGGGGTCTGGATTTCAGGCCCAGGTCGTATGAACACATTGTACAGTTAGGAGTTCCGGGCTTTGACCACACAGCAGACCGCCGTACAGCGATACAGAAGGCCCAGGGGCCAGTACCCCAGGCGACAGGAGACAGAGCGTTGCCCGAAGTCCCTGCCCGAGTACCTGGAGGCCCACGAAGTTGACGCGCTGATACGCGCCGCGCCCAATCCCAGGGCGAGTCTTCTGTTCCTGGTCCAGTGGAGGGCCGGGCTCAGGGTGTCGGAGGCGCTGGCGCTCGAGGTTCGGGACCTGTCTCTGGACACCGGTCTGCTCATGCGAGACGGGGCTGCGGAGCGCCGCGCCGAGGTCAGCCCTCGAAAGAGCTCCGCGGGCCGCGATGGGAGCCAGTTTTCTATATCCGGGACCGCGAAGGCCCTTTGGTAAGTCAAGGATGTGAGACATGACCGTGCAGGTAATTGATAAAGGATGGAAAGAGCAATTCAAGAAGGCTCTAGAAGCAGACCGCAGTAGCCTCAGTCTCATCTGCCCATTCATAAAGACGAAAGTCGTCAAAGAGCTACTAAGTTATAAACCTCAGAACATCCGGGTTATAACAAGGTTCAACCTGGCCGACTTCGCGGCTGGGGTAAGCGATGTCGGCGCCTTGAAGAGCCTCCTCGACGCCGGGGCGACTGTGCGCGGTGTCCGAAACCTTCATACCAAACTGTACATTTTTGGTGAGGACAGGGCGATCATAACCTCTGCCAATCTCACTGCAAGCGCCCTCAGCAAAAATCACGAGTTCGGAATAGTATCCGACGACGTGAAAGTCGTAGCGGAGTGCCAGAGATACTTCGATGATCTTTGGCAACGATCCGGACCGGATCTCAACCACTACCAGGCAACTGAGTGGGACAAGACCATAACAAAAAACCACACGACGGGCGGTCGTCCCATAAAGGACGACAGCCTGAAGGACTTTGGCGTGGATGCGGGCATTATGGGCACACAACAGCCTGTTCAGCAGGGGATCTTCTCTGATGCGTCGCAGGCATTCGTGAAACTGCTTGGTAACGATGATAACCGCGCGCCGATGTCGTCGCCAATCTTCGACGAGCTCTCGAGCGGGGGTTGTCACTGGGCTGTGGGATATCCAACAAACAGACGTCCGCGTAATGTAGAGGACGGCGACGTGATCTTCCTGGGTCGCCTTACATTGGATCCAAATGATATTCGTATATTCGGCAGGGCCATCGGCATGAGGCACAAACCAGGGAGAGACGATGCGACAAAGGAATACATTCAAGAGCGGTCTTGGAAGAAAGACTGGTCGCGTTATGTCAGAGTGCATCACGGTGAGTTTATCACGGGGCCGATGGAGAACGGCATATCACTGAACGAGTTGATGGACACGTTAGGTGCAGATTCATTTGCATCGACACAAAGCAACTCTGCCCAGGGCAGGGGCAATACCGATCCACGACGCTCATACCGGCAACAGGCTGCGGTAAAACTCTCCAACGAGGGGTTTCTGTGGATCACCGAACGGCTTGAGGCAGCTTTCCAAGAACATGGGATGATTACTCAAGCAGAACTGGATAGTTTGGATTGGCCACCAGCGCCGGTGTGACTTGGCATTTAGGCCAAGCCCACTCCGCATGAGCTAATCAAAGGGCGAGGACTTCGCGCTCACGGGCATCGAGGTCGCATGACGCTGGAGGTAATACCGTTTCAGTTTGACTGCGCCATGTCTCTCAGTATCAGGTTGCGTACCGTCATTCCTCACGAAAGCGGGAATCCATCCAGCTTGGCTCCGCAGAACATGGTGACATCACAGTGGATTGGTATAACTTGGATCATGACAACACAGACCACAGCCATCCAGCGATACCGAAGGCCCAGGGGACAGTACCCCAGGCGGCAGGAATCTGACAGCCGGCCTAAGCCGCTTCCCGAATACCTGGAAGCTCATGAAGTTGACGCGCTTCTACGCGCCGCACCAAATGCCAGGGCGCGTCTTCTGTTCTTGGTCCAGTGGAGGGCGGGACTCCGGGTGTCGGAGGCACTGGCGCTCGAGGTCCGGGACCTGTCGCTGGACTCCGGCCTGCCGACGATTCACGTGAGGCAGGGTAAGGGCGCGAAGCCTCGTATCGTACCGGTCCATCCCGAGTTGCACTCCGCGCTCGCCAGCTCGCTCCAGTTCGGGAATATCGTGCAGGGCGACAGGCTGTTCAGCGCTTCGAGGTCAACAGCGGACAGGTGGATACGGGCGGCCAAGGCCAAGGCGGCGGGCGCGATACCGACCGACCGGCGTATTTCGAGTCATACGTTGAGGCATTCATATGCCCGACATCTGTTGGTGAATGGGATACCGATAAACTACCTCTCCCGCTGGCTGGGGCATTCTTCGATTCAGACGACGTTGATCTACCTTGAGCTTGTGCCGGATCCGACGGGGAGCCTGGTAGCGGTGCCGTAGACTTGCTAGGGGGGAGGTCGATGTGGATGGGGCACGCCTACTGGCCAATCAATTCAGGTCCCTCTCCTAAAATCGCCACGATTCTGCTCTTGAGTCGCTCACGGAGTTCCTCATGCGTTCTCCAATCAATATGGGGGAACTGACGTGTGTCGAAGTGCAGATCCTTCATCCTCTTCTTTTTGCAGAGGAAAATCACGGGAATGCCCAATCCATGCGCAAAGCCCGCTTCGTAATAGACGCCGCCCCTAGCACCATCGTCGCCGTGAGTGAAGTCAGCCACGATGAACCGAGACTTTCGGATCTCCGCGATGATAACGTCATCAATCTTGTCGAGGATATCTTCTTTCCGATCTATGCGCTGGGGCTTGTACCCCGCTGCTTCAATGGCGGGTCTAATACCATTTCAGGCTGACTGCGCCGTGAACGCCGGTTACAAGTTGTGTATCGTCATTCCCGCGAAGGCGGGAATCCATTCAGGGCTGGCCAGTAAAATATGGCGACATTACCCCGAATTGGTATAATACCATTATCGTAAGCCTCGTCCATGCTCGGGTCGAACCACATGGCGACGAAACACTGAGAGGAGTCTGATCGAGTAGCCACCTCTTCGATCTTCGCATATCCATCTACCGTAACTATGCAGTTGACACCACTCCCATCGTTTCGCACATACTCTATCCACCCTTTCAACGCCAGATAATCGAGTATATATTCAACCTCTCCCCAATCCTCAGACTCAGACCACGCATAGGCCTCGATGTTGGGGACATGGTTTCTTGTGGTTCGGGAAGGATCCAGTCCTTTAATGAGGCTTAACCCGAATCCACCGAAGAGGGTTAGTATCGCCGCCGGGGCGTGGGTGAGGGACGTGTCAAAGTGGCGGTGCGGTTATGATGTCAGCGCCTGGGTCGTTCTGAAGGTCCGCGGTCGTGATTTTGGACGCCAATGGAGGCCCACAGTGGCGATTTGGGGCGAGTTTGACGAATCTGCGGGCAACAGTGGACACCCGCGGTCCGGTCCGGAGCGATCTTACGGACAAGACAGGCTGTGGTGTGTACGGTGGTCAGTAGTAGACACTGCCGTCAGGCCGGCAGAGGAATGGCTCGCAGTCTGGTCAGTGCGCGACCGAACTGTGTTTCCCAGGGCCAGCGCTGCGGGAGATGCAAAGTAAGGCGGCGGGCCGAGTGGGTGAGCCGTCCGGCGAGGGAGAACAAGCGTCTGCGCAGGGTCTTGGTGGTCGCCACCGGCTCGCGCAGACCGATGCGTCCGATCCAGCGAGCCAGGTTGTGAGCCATTACCTGTATGGCCATCCAGGCGGCGTTGGCTGCAAAGCGCCCCGAGGGCAGATGGTTCAGCCCGACACCGTACTTGAGGTCTCGGATGGCGTTCTCGATCTCGGCGTGGCGGCGATGGTCGGCCTCCAGTTGGAGGGTGTCGCCCTGTCGGTCGGTGATGAAGGCGTGATAGCTGTAGTCGACGAAGAGGGCCAGTTGTGAACCGGGCGTGGGCTTCACCCTGCGGACGATGAGACGCACCGGTGCGGCATCGGGCTCGTTCCGAAAAGGGGTGTAGGTGGTCTCAGCCACGTCGGCTGCGCCGTCCATCCAGTAGGGTATGGGAGTCCAGTCCTCCTCAGGTATGGCCTCTATGAGATTGCGCAGTCGGGTGTGCTGACGGACGGTGATGGAGAAGCGGACACCTGTCTTTCGGCATACGGAGACGATGTCATGGGTGTAGAAGCCACTGTCGGCGCGTACGGTGAGTTGTCCTGTGGCCCCGGCGCAGCGCACCCGGCTCACCGTCTCACGCAGGAAGTGGGCTGCGCCCCGGGCGGTGTTGGCTCGACCCTGTCGCAACCGGGCCATCAGCACGTCGCCGGTTCCTGCGGCGACGGCCACAAGCGGGTGATAGCCTCTCTGGCCGGTGTAGTTGTGGCGGCGGGCGCCCTCCTTGCCCAGTCCGTAGGTCTCGCAGATGGTGGAGTCCAGGTCGATGGTCAACGGCTCATCGCCGGGACCCGCGCCAGCGGCCCAGGCCCGCGCCAGCAACTCCCGGCTCACCCGGTCCAACTGCCGCACATGTCCCCACCTGAAGCTGCGCAGGAAGGTCCCCAGGGTGGATGGCGCCTTCACTGTACAGCCCAACACCCGCCCGGTCCCACCGGCACGCAGCGCGTCGGCGTCATCGATGCAGTCCCCACCGGCCAGCGCCGAGGCAACCAGGGTCAGCGTCTTGTCTCCCGGGTTCGCCCGTCCCGGCGCATCGCCCAGGTCAACGTTGCTGTCCACCAGTTCACTCAGTCCCAGGCGCTGAGCGAGAGTGGCCGGCACGAGCAGCCCGGCATTGGCCACCAGCCGGGGATCGTCGAAGGCGATTCGGATGCGGTCGGGACGCTCAGGTGGTAACATCTATTAAGTGCTCCTGCTCTGGGGTTGGTTCTTGTCTTCAAACCCATTATCCCAGATTCAATGGAGCGCTTTCTCACCCCTTTTGCACGACGACTCATCCATCCCTTCGGTGGATCCGGGCTTAAACGGCGCTCACAGGAGACCAATAGAGCGCGGTTCCTCATGAGTGCCGCATCCTGGTCCAGACTTCAACCCGCGGCAGACATACGCCGGGTATGAATTTCTTGCTGAACGGCGCAACCGCTGACCGCGTGGTTCAGATCGGCGAGGGATCGTTTGCTTCTTCGTTAAATCAGGTGGACCAACTCACAGACTTCCTGAATTCGGAGATGGCGACTTTGGAATCCCTGGCGTCCTGGTTACGGGCAATACAACGAGGATGAATGGAGAAAGGTTAGTTGACGGGCTTCAATGAGGGTTCACGTTCCGATGCTGTATCAGTTTGGTCGGTGGCAGTAATCACCCTCACCCCAGCCCTCTCCCTCAAGGGAGCTGACAGGGGTAGGTATTTTTATGTCAAGTTAATGGGCATCAAGCCAAAGGTGGTTCGGTCTATGGTTCATAAAGCTGAAAACTCGACTTTAGCTCTCTCTCAGTCACCCTCACCCTCACCCCAGCCCTCTCCCTCAAGGGAGAGGGGGTCTGTTATTGAAATTCATAGCTGACTGGACATTTACCTACCCCTCTCAGCCCTCAAGGGAGAGGGAGATTGTGTCCTCCTGCCATCCGCTTGAGCGAAGAGTTTTGAGATAGTCTCTAATTACCTCTCAAGACACTTGGGAGATTTGTTTTACTCGCTCTCGACTGACTTTGTCGGCGCCGGCGTGGCTAGGGTGAGGACAGCGGCGAAGACCATGAGGCCGACGCCCACCCACCAGGCGGGATCATATGTGCCGGTGAAGTCGCGGACGTAGCCAGCTACGGGCGCGCCCAGTCCGCCGACAACCAGGTTGATCGGGTTCACGAGTCCTCGAATGCTGCCCACGCTCTCACGCCCGAAGTAGTCGGCCCAGATGAAGTTCTGCAAAAACATCATGCCGCCTATTCCCAGACCGAAAACCGCCATGGATATGAACACGATCGTTATGTTGTTGGCGTAGATCGTGAGTACGCTGGCCACGGCAAGCATCATGAAGCCGGTCGCCCCGAGGATTCGCGCCGGGATATATGCGACCAGCATACCGAACGTGAAGGTCGACACGCCCGCGCACACGGCGTCGAAAGCGGTGGCGAAGGATATGAGGGTGGGATCGAGTCCCTTGTCCATGAAGGAGGCGATTCTGTGCAGGCCGACGGTGCTGGTGGCGAGCGATACCGCGCTGAACACGACAACCAGTTTCCACAGTGTTGCGGTCCGTACAGCTTCTGATACGGTCCATGAGACCTCGACCTGGGCTCTCTCCGACCCGCACGAATCACTCTCCGCGGAGTCCGGTTCTATGTCTCCGTCCGGGAGCAGTCCCATATCCTCGGGCTGCCGCCGGACGAATATACCAGTGAGTGGAACGACCACGACCATGCCGGTTATGCCCAGGACTATCCAAGCCATTTCCCAGCCGGCGGTGTCTATGATGTACTGGGTGAGCGGAACGAAGATCATCGCGCCGATGGGAACTCCCAAAGACATGAAGGCGATGGCCTTGCCGCGGTTGACCACGAACCACTTCAGCGCCGGCACGGACGTAACCAGCGCGCCGGGACCGCTCAACCCGACGAGTCCCATGACGGCGAACAGGGCGATAAGCTGCCATGTATGGCTGATGTGCGCAACCCCGATCATGGACAGGCCGGTCAGACTCACTGCGACGGGCAGCATGACGCGGACGCCGTACCTGTCGATCAGCCAGCCGACGACCGGGCTGGTGGCGGAACTTGCGGTCTGCCGGGCGGTCTGCGCCCAGCCGAAGCTGGCGCGTCCTATGCCCAACTGGTCGCCCATGGGCTTTATGAACAGGCCGAAATTGAGCGATCCCATGCCCATGGTGACCGCCCTGGATGTGGCCATCACCGCGACGATCACCCAGCCGTAGTAGATCCGCCGCGGCTTATCTTTCATGTGTCATCTCGACTGTCTTCTCCCTGGAGTCCTCATATCACTGTAATCGACGTACGTTCGAGGGCTCCTGAAACGGGCCTGCCTGATCTGTAATTACAGTCGCCGCCCGAAACGCCCCGCCGCCCTAGAGACCTTGTCTCCCGACCACTTGATCCAGGGACTGCCATCATTGTCCACCTGCCCATGGATATCCGAATCTCTCTGAGAGGGTAATGGAGATGAGGGGCCTGAGAGGGGTAGGTAAAGTCAGAGACAGGTATAAGAACTTGGAAAGCGCGCGGGGTTCTGGCATCTTTTTGGTATCAGACAGAAAGGATGCCAGAACTTCCCTATGCGCCTCCCAACCGAATGTTACCAGATGCGACAGACCATACAAGACCATATGCCTCACCTTCGGCGGTCTCAGATAACCGGCCTGACCCTGTGGGTGTACGGAACCATAACCGCGGGCAGTAGCTGCCAGAACGCGGTTGTCTGCGCCCTTTCGTTCGTGGCGGGTTTCAACACGATGCGTCAGTATCTCAGAGAGTGGCTGTACGATGGACAAGATAGAACCAGTCCATGCCAAACGCGGTTGGATGTGAGGTTGCGCTTTGTCCCTCTGCTCAGGTGGGTACTCGCGTGGTGGCAGTCGGACAGGATGACTCTGGCGATAGACCCGACGATGAGGGGCGATCAGATAAACTCCATAGTCATAAGCGTTGTGTATCGCAGTTGCGCCATTCCCATCGCATGGCGCATTCTGCCAGCCAACAGGCCGGGCGAGTGGATAGTTCCTGTGGTCGGGCTTTTGGGACTGCTGTCTGAGGCTGTTCCCAAGAACATGACTGTGTTGGTGATGTGCGACCGAGGCCTGAGAAGCCCGAGACTGTGGAATCAGATATGTTCTGTGGGCTTCCATCCCTATGTGCGCCAGTCTATCAACACAGTGTTCTGTCCTGACGGGGGAACTCGTCTGCCAGCGCGCGCTCTTGCGCCCGGACCCGGACACGCCTATGTGGGCTACGGAACAGCGTTCAAGGACACAGCCAAACGTCGTCGCGGCACCCTGAACGGGTCAGTCGGCATTGGCTGGCGCTGAGTGTGGCGACTCTGCCGGTTCTGGCATATGGCAGTCGGGTCGAAGACGCCAATGACGGGGGGATAGCTCCCGGACGGCTCAGAGCGCCGACCAAATCGCTGTCGCCCTCTCATAGCGACGCGTCGAGACGAGTGGTCAGCGTCTTTCGTCTGGGCATAAGCTGTTTGAGTCGGCTGCTGCACAAAGGAAGACTCTGGAAGAGGGTCTGGCTGCTTGATGAACCCTGGCCTAAGTCGCCACCCGACATGAAGGTCATCTACCATCCCGAAACCTGAAACAATGAATACCTACCCCTCTCAGCAATGGGGGTCAGTACCAATCGAGACAACTGGGACGGCAGGCGCGCGAAGACCATTTGCCGCGCTTGCCTCAGACAGAGTGGCTGACTTGCACCTGTTCTTTGACGGTACTCAATCCCTCCTCCTGTACCGCTACACCGAGGAAGGCGAGCGTGTATCCAACATCACCGACTGGGGCCTCAAGCGGGTCAACGACCACTACCGCAAGGAGTTCGGCAGGCATTTCTAGGAGGCGGTCGGCGGAGATAGCATCACGGCGGAGGACATCTTCGCTTACATCTACGCCGTGTTGCATGACCCCGTGTATCGGTACGACTACCGGGTTGACCTGCTGCGCGAGTTCCCGCGCCTGCCGCTGTATCACGATTTCGACGTGTGGCGGGATATGGGGCGCGAGTTGCTGGATTTGCATATCGGGTTCGAGAATGTGGAGCCATATCCGCTGGAACGCCGCGACGCCGACAAGTCCGCCACCAGGGTCATGCTCCGAGCGAACAAGCAGGACAAGGAACGCGGTGTCATCCGCATAGACGACCAGACCACGATGAGCGGAGTGCCGGAATCGGCGTGGCGATATAAGCTGGGCAACCGCTCAGCGCTCAAATGAGTCCTCGACCAGTACAAGGAAAAGAAGCCGCGCGATCCGACGATACGGGAGCGGTTCAACACGTATCGCTTCACGGATCACAAGGAGCGTGTGATAGACCTGCTCAGGCGGGTGTGCGCGGTGAGCGTGAAGACGATGGATGTGGTAGGCGGCATGGCTTATTGGGAAGACGGCTACCTGATAGTGTCCGGCGACAGGGACAAGCATGAGTGTGCAGCGATGGGACTGCAATCAATGTTCAGCCGGCCGAATGACCTGGAAGAGGATTGGAGCGAAGGGTTGGAGAATCGGTAATGTGTAGGATGCGAGGATTGGGATGTCACCGAGTCACGCTCACATCCTCGTACATTTTCTTGATCCCGTCCATGTAACTCTGCACGGATTCGATATCGTCTTCGCGGTCTTTCTTATCGAGCCGATATGCGACCACAGACAACGCTCCGCCAACGAACGCAGCCGCTACACCCATCCATATTCCAATTCCAACCCAGTCATCTATGGGGCCAGTCTGAGTGGAGGCAATCAATAAGAAGGAAACGCTCCCCAGCAGACCGATGACACTACCAACCACGCATTTTCACCAGAACGGATACGGCCTACCTGTTGTGTAATATGCTCCCACTGTTCATCAGACACCGTGAATGCCGACTGACTGGTCCGGACTGCAACTTTAACAATGAGATTATGCTGTTGTTCTCCGACTTCGGAAACTGAGCCACTGTCAGAAGGATTATTCTGGGGCATACTAATCCATCAGTCCTAATATATGCGCATTGAATAGAGACGTGTGCCCACACACGCGACATGACACTAGAACACAAGGGTATCCACCGTCGAAAACAAACTGAGTTCCTCTCCATGGAACAACAGAGACATATTCATCCGCTATCATCCAGCCATCATAGCCGCTATCACTAGCGCATACAGAACACTTGGAGCCGACTCCCGCGCGAAGCAGCCTTTCCGCTACGTCATCTATATCTAATTTCCGTTGTAACAGACTTGTCGTCACTGCGTACCTCCGGCGACTAGGGTGCAGGGTATATCCTATAACCCACCTTGTAGAGGATCAAGGACGATAGGATTTTTCGATGCTGTACCAGTAGTCAGGTCGGTGGACTCAAATAGAGCCTCCGGAAACGCTATGGGTCCCCGTTTCCGCGGGAATGACGAGACGAAAATGAAAAGACCCTGTACTCTGGACGCCGACCGACTTCCCCCGTACAATCGCGCCACCAATCACACTAGTGGGGAGCGCGGTCTTTGGAGTCGGCGGCGGCATCGCCTGAGCGGGTACGCAACAGGCGCACAATTCTCGGCGTCATGTCCGCAGGGCACGGCGTGGCGCACCTGTACGACCAGGGCTTTCCTGTACTCATGCCGACTATCGCAACCTACTTCGGGCTGAGTTCGTTCCAGGTATCGGTCCTTCTCGCGCTCAGGTTCACAGGCTTTGGGGTCGTCAACATCGGCGGGGGTCTGGCGGTGGATATGCTCAAGCGCCACTGGGGCCTGATGCTGACCGGCTGCATGGTTTTCGCCAGCCTGCTCTTCGCGCTCGTCGGCTCGGCTCCGAACTACCTCGCGCTGCTGCTCATCGTTCCGGTGGTGAATATACCGGGTGCGCTGTGGCATCTGCCTTCGGCGGCTTCTCTGTCGCAGATATTCCCTGAGAGGCGCGGATTCGCGCTCGCCATACACGGGTTCGGCGCGAATCTCGGTAACTTGATTGGCCCGCTGACGGCTGTGTTCCTGCTGGAGCGGCTGGGGTCGTGGCGCGGGGTGATGTTCATCTACGTCGCGCCCGCGCTGGTGATGAGCATAGTGGTCTGGATGTTCCTGAGAAACGTCGGCAAGATCGGGGAGGTCCAAAGGCGCGGACTGCGGAGGCAGCTGCGAGAGTCGGCGCAACTGGCGCGCAATCCGGCGGTGATGCTCATGGTCGGCGCGGCTATGCTGAGGGGTATCGGACTGGACGCGCTGTTCGCGTGGTCGCCCTTCTACCTGGAGGAGACCCTGGACAAGGGGCACCTGGACGCCGGCTTCCACTACGCTCTTCTGACCGGTATGGGAATACTATCCACTCCCGCGCTCGGCTACCTGTCCGACAGGTACGGGCGCAAGTTCGTGCTGGTTCCCGGGTTCGTTCTCGCAGGCGCTCTCTCGCTTGTTACGGTGGCGGCGGGCGGCGGGCTTTGGCTCACGCTGGTTCTGGCGGGAACCGGTCTGTTCAGCTTCGCTCTGCACCAGATAGTGCAGGCGGCGGTGCTGGACGAGGTTGGCAGAGGGACGGAGGCGACGGCGGTGGGGTTCATCTTCGGACTCAATGGGATACTTGGCGCGGTCTCTCCGTTCCTGGCGTTCCTGGTTATCGAGAACTTCGGCGGGTACGGCTCGGTGTACTACTACTCGGGCATCCTGACACTGGCGTCGGGCGTCCTGATTCTGGTCGCGCCGATGCGGAGAAGGCGGTAATATGGGAGGTATTCTGGAGTCGAGGACTGTTGTGATGGGGACTTTCAGCATACAGATCGAAATTGGAGACGCCAACCGCGAGCGGTGGGTAGCTATGGACGCGCTGGTAGATACTGGCGCGTCTATCGTGTCCGCGCCTGCGTCTCTTTTCCGAGAGTTAGGGGTAGAACCTGAGACGAAGGAGATTTTTGAGTTTGCCCAAGGTGAGGTGAGGTTTATGGACGTTGGCTACACCTGGGTAAGGTTCGCGGGTAAAGAGATAATGACTCAAGTGCTATTCAACCAGGAAGATTCTGAACCATTACTCGGAGCGATGGCGCTTGAAGGGGCCTACTTGGGTGTTGATCCGGTTGCGAAGCGGCTGATACCAGTACGCGGACTGATGATGCAAAACGGGGGGCAGGCGCAGTAATGAAATACGCCGTAGTCATAGAGAAAGCTCCCAACAACTACTCGGCATACGTCCCCGATTTGACGGGCTGCATAGCCGCCGCCGAAACCCTTCCAGAAGTGGAAACGCTGATACAGGAGGCCATCACATACCACTTGGACATGATGAGGGAATATGGCGATCCGATTCCGGAACCGCAGGCAATGGTGCAGTTCGTTGAGGTATAAGCGGAGTCCGTCGTACAATCACGTAGAAAGTTGCCAAAGAAGCTAAGGATTAGCTCTATCTGGACATGATAGTTTGCACAAATCGCAAGTAGCACTTGCGATTTGTGCAAAACGCTGGTACATTGATTCCATGATTGAGCGCGAAATTACGCCCCTTCTGATCTCACTGTTTCAACAGTACCCCTTCGTAACGGTGACAGGGCCGCGTCAGTCCGGCAAGACTACGCTATGCCGAACAGCGTTGCCGAACCTGAAATACGTCAATCTCGAAGCTCCCGACCAGCGGGACTTCGCCGAATCCGATCCGAGAGGGTTTCTTGCCCAACTCGGAGAAGGCGCGATCATTGACGAGGTACAGCACGTTCCCCAACTCCTATCGTACCTCCAGGTCATCTCCGACGAAATCGGACGGAATGGTCTATTCGTTCTCACCGGCAGCGAACAGTTCAGGCTGTCGGAAGCCATAAGTCAGTCTCTGGCGGGGCGCACCGCGCTGCTCCGACTGTTGCCATTCTCCATGGCAGAACGACAGCGAACGGGTGCGAGCGACGCGATAGACGATATTCTTTATTCGGGATTCTACCCCAGGATTCACGACCAGGGACTGGAACCGCGCCAGGCGCTCGGCGACTATCTTGAGACCTACGTCGAGCGCGACGTGCGTCGCCTAGGAGGAATACGCAACCTTTCCAGCTTTCGCCACTTTGTCCGCCTGTGCGCGGGTCGCATCGGCCAGTTGGTCAACCTCACATCGCTGGGTTCGGACGCGGGAGTATCCCGCACGACGGCGCGTGAATGGCTGACTGTACTGGAGACAAGCTACGTCATCTTCCAGCTCCAGCCGTTTTACGCCAACATCCGAAAGCGTCTGGTCAAGGCGCCCAAACTCTACTTCTACGATGTCGGTCTGGCCAGCTATCTGATAGGAATCGAAACCGCCCGGCAGATAACGACACACCCCCTGCGAGGACAGCTCTTCGAGAACGCGGTCGTCGCCGAGGCACTCAAGTATCGCTTCAACCGAGGTTACCGACCCAATCTCTCATTCTTCCGCGATTCCAGGGGCCTGGAGTGCGACCTGCTCTATGAGACCGGATACGGCATCGGCGCAATCGAGGTCAAGTCCGGCTCCACAATCGCTTCCGACTACTTTAACTCGCTCGACCGCGTATCAGAACTATTACCGCAAGTCTCCGGGAAGGCCGTCATCTATGGCGGGTCGGACACCCAGCGCCGAAGCGGCTACGAGGTGGCGCCGCTGTCCGGCCTCACCAGCATTTTAGAACAATATGAAGCCAACTGACATACTACTCCGAACAAAGGAATGTGAATACGCATGACCATCTTACCCGAATACGAACCGCTATCCGGTGATACGTACCCCTCCGTCCTCGATGAACAACTCCGCGCGCTCGAGTCTGACGACTGGATACGTCGGTTCACCAGATCCAGAATGCGGTTGGTGGAGTCCGACCAGTATCGCCCGCTGTATCATTTCTCGTCGCCCGAGAACTATATGAACGACCCGAACGGGCTGTGCCAGTGGCAGGGACGCTACCATATGTTCTACCAGTTCAGGCCGACTGGCGTTGACAGGGTTCACTGGGGGCATACGGTCAGCGACGACCTGATTCACTGGCGCGACCTGCCGCCCGCGATCTATCCGACGACAGAGCGCGACTGTTTCAGCGGACAGACGCTCGTGGAAGCGGACCGCGTTGTCGCCATCTACCACGGAACGCAGTCGGGGAACGCTATCGCCACGGCCTCGGATCCGCTGCTGCTCAACTGGGCGAAGCATCCGAACAACCCGGTCATTCCGGGCGACAACCGCAGTATGACGGGCGCGGACATAACGCCCAACCATGAAGGCTACCGAGTCTTCGACCCCTGCATCTGGAAGGAGGAGGACGGCTTCTACTACTCCGTGTCCGGCACTTTCCAGGACGGCGAGCGGGGCGTGGACGCGGTCGGCGTTGATCACCTTTTCAGGTCCAAAGACCTCGCCGAGTGGGAATATCTCGGCCCGCTGATGGAGGACGCCTTCTTCGCGGAGCCGGGCGAGGACGCCGCTGTCCCGAACTTCTGGCCCATCGGCAACGGCAAACATATGCTGCTGCTGTTCAGCCACAAGCGCGCCGGACGCTATTACATCGGCGAGTACGACGCCGAGACGCACAGGTTCAAGCCGGAGTCGCACGGGCGGATGAACTACGGTCCCTGGGTGGTCGGAAGCCTTCACGCGCCGTCAGCCACGATTGACGATTCGGGCCGCTATCTCGGAATCTTCAATATGCACACCGGCAAGGACTCCGGCGACACGGACGAGATGATGACCCTGCCGCGCCGCTACTGGCTCGACTCGGACGACTCGCTACTGATGGCCCCGGTGGATGAGGTGGAGTCGCTAAGATTCGATCACCGGAGCGTGGAGCCGTTCTACATCGCGCCGAATCGTGAGTTTCCCCTGGACGGCATCGGTGGACAGTCCATCGAGATAAGGGCGACCATCGCGCCTGAATCCGCCCGCGAGGTTGGCCTGTATGTACTGCGGTCGCCGAACGGCGCGGAGCGAACCCGCGTATCGCTCTATCCCAACGACCACAGGCGATTCGATACAAGCTCGCTCCAGATAGATGTCTCGGAGTCGTCGCAGAGCGGGTTCGTATGGGCGCGCTCGCCGGAAATCGGCCCTATCAAGCTGTCTCCCGGAGAACCGCTGGAACTGCGCGTCTTCATAGACCACAGCGTCATCGAGGTGTTCGCCAACGACCGCCAGTGCCTGACGGTCAGGGTCTATCCCCACCAGCTGAGCCGGGGCGTCTCGCTGTTCGCGAGGGGCGGCGGCGCTCGGCTGCTGTCGCTGGACTGCTGGCAGATGCGGAGTATCTGGCCGGAACTGAAGTCGCGCGAGGGCAGATAGAGTCAGGCGTTGTCGGGCGGCCATTGGTTGACCGCCCAGTACTTGAATCGCAGTGCTACTCGACTCGGACGAACTTCTGGACCTTTGCGCCGTCGAGGGTCTCGCCGACGTAGAGGCTGTCCTCGGAGTCCCTGGCTATGGCGTGTCCGGCGATGATGTCGCCCGGAGTGTCGGAGCTCATGCCCCATCCGCCGACCCACTGGCCGGTCGGCGTGAGTATCTTGACGCCCGCGGGGTGTGATACATGATTCGGAGTGGGCTGGTCCGCTCCGAGTCCCTGCCGGAAACCAAGCTCTGTCACGTACATATTGCCGTCCGGCCCCTGCCAGATGTGGTCGGGTCTGTGTACGCCGCCCCACTCGCTCATGTACTGGCCGTCCGGCGTGAATATCTGTATGCGGCTGTTCTCGCGGTCGGCGACGTAGATGTTGCCGGCGTTGTCCTGGCACACGCTGTGCGGAATGCGGAACTGTCCGGGGCCGTCGCCCGGCTCCCCCCACGAGTGCATATGCTTGCCATTGGCGGTGAAGTGGTGGATGCGCGCGTTGCCGTAGCCGTCCGCGATGTAGAGAGAGCCGTCATGCGCGACTTCCACGTCGGTGGGACGGTTGAACGGGTCGCCGCTCATCGCCTCGGCGGGCTCGTTCGGAGTGCCGAGCGTCATGATGAGGTCGCCCTCCGCGGACCACTTCCTGACTGTGTGGTCACCAATGTCCGTCGTGAACAAAGTACCGTCCGGCGCGACTGTGACGTGGTGCGCCGACCCGAACAGCCCCTCGCCCCAATGGTCGAGTACATTGCCGTCCTTGTCCAGAACAATGATCGGGTGAGCGCTGCGGTTGTACACGAAGACGCGGTCCTGCGCGTCAACGCCGACGCCGACCGCGTGGTTCCATTCCCATCCGTCCGGCAGTTTCCCCCAGCCCGGCACATGCTCATAAACGTAATTCCCGTACCCGACTCTGAGGGTCTTGGTTTCCGTAGCCATTCGCTGACTCTCCTTGATTGAACTGTCGCCATGATACCAGACCCTTTTCCCGATGTGTAACTGAGAAGATGTCGAGCAGTACCCTTTCAAAATCTTTCGCCGGTTTCCCATAGAACTACACGCCCTCATCCCATGTACGCTATAATACGAACATAGAAACTAATGATGGAATGCCGAATACCGATGACTTTGAGCGTCAATATACATAAATGAGAAGTTATACAACCAAAACTCCGGGGAGCATGAAAAAACGCTCCGAAGCTAATGCAGGTGAAATGCAGGTCAATGCAGGTACCAGACCCCACCTGCAGGGCTACAGCAGACCATCTGCGGCCCCACCAGCAGACCATCTGCGGCTTTATAAATCGAAATATATGAGACCTTTGGTATTCTGATCGCATTGGACTGGTCGAGGAGGAAGAATGCTTTCTCCCCCGGCTGGGCAGTGAAATCGTATCCGGGCCGAAAGTCGTATATATAAGGATGAGTCAATCCACAGAAATCCGTCGAAGTGATGAAATGATCAAGGCCGGAAAATGAACGCTGTCATAGGTATTGCCGTTGTCCTGCTTGCGGTCGCGTGCAGTACGCTGTTCGGCTCAGGCAATTCAGTCACGGGCAGCGTGACCTACCGGGAACGTATTGCGCTTTCGCCTGGCGCGTGGCTGGAAGTGCAGCTGAGGGACGTATCTTATCAGGACGTGGCGGCTCCACTCATCGCTGAGCAGGTGATACACAACCCGGGGCAGGTACCAATAGAGTTCGAAATCGAGTACGACCAGGAAGACATCAATCCGAGGAACACATACTCAGTGCAGGCCACGATATTCGAGTCCGACGGTCGGATGGCGTTCACGAACGACACCGCTTACGAGGTGATAATTAGCGGCAATGCCAGTAAGGTGGATATGCTGCTCGTAATGGTCGAGCCGCCGCCGGACGCCTCGGGCAAATACAAGGATCTTCCAAAGTGGATCGAAACTCAAGTCCCTGTAACCGGTGTCCGTCTTGTCGAGACCGAGCCCGAAGTCATACTCATGGTCCAGTATCTCCGCTCCACCGTCGAAGGCTGTGGGATACCCGGAAATCAGCGGTATGAGTTGGACGGCAACGACATAATCGCCGAGGTAACCCTGATGACTCCGCCGCCCACACCATGGGGCCTGCCCTGCGACGAGGACCTGATTCAGGTCGAGGACATTGTGCGCGTCACCGAGACACTTACTCCGGGCCAGATGTACCGGGTCAGCGTAAACGGTCGCCACACGACAGCTTTCACATTGACCGAACCGGACTTTGGGAACTCGATTATCGCCGCAACGCCGATAGAGAATGTGGAGTTAGTCATGCCGGAGGGCCCGGACTCGCGATATGCGCTGCGCGTAATTTTGGGGCTGCCCAAAGAAGGCAGATGTACAGCATTCAACGGCTACGAGATCAGGCGAACCGAACCGACGAGAATAGACGTGGCGCTCACTCATCACTGGGTCACAGACCCGTCGGTCGCCTGCGCCTCCGGGTGGTCGGCGTTAGTAGAGACTCTCATACCTCTGGGGTCCGACTTCGAAGGCGGACAGGAGTACACGGCTACGGCTAATTCAAAACATTCGGTGACGTTCGAAGGCTTTCTTGTGGGAAACTAGGTGATGTCCGTCACGCCCCCGAAAACGGGCTACAAAGATCGTGCCACGCTGATTTAAGGACTGAAGAACCGGGCTAGTTCGTCGCGCTGGAACCTGGGAAATTCGGACGCGGCACTTGAAGAGTGCAGTGTGATGTCTCCCGCGCTCTCGTTGGCTACGCCGATTTCCCCTGCGCTGATGCCCTCCCGCGCTAGCGCGTCCACAACAGTGTCGGCTGAGCTTGGCGCGACGGCGGCCAGTAGCGAGCCCGATGCGATGAGGCCGAGCGGGTCAAGTCCCAGGACATCGCAGATCTGCCGGCACTCTGGCAGGACGGGGATTGCGTCGGCGCCTATATCGAATCCTACGCCGGATGCTACCGCCAGTTCGTACAGGCCGCCGGACAGACCGCCTTCAGTAGGGTCGTGCATGGCGTGTACCTCACCGGCTTCTGCGGCAATCCGCGCATCTTTAAGGACGCTGATTCCTGGATCGAACAGGAACTTGGCGGCTCTGTTCAGCGTATCTATACCAATGCCCTTTTCGGCGAGTTCGTCCGCGGCCTCGCGGGCGAGGATGGATGTTCCTTCCACCGCCACTCCCTTAGTCAAAATGAGTGAGTCGCCGGGGCGGACGCCCGAGCTGAGGATAGCCTTGTCCTTGTCCACCTCCCCGAGCATCGCGCCGACAGCGATGGGGCGGTCGAGTCCGTATGTGACCTCTGTGTGTCCGCCAATCAGTGTAACGTTTATCTCTGAGCAGGCGTCCCGCAGCTGCTGAAAAATCTCGGCGACCTTCGATTCGAGAGTTCCGTCCGGAAGAAGCAGAGTGGCCAGAATCCACTTGGGAGTAGCTCCCATGACGGCTAGGTCGTTGGCGTTGACGTTTACCATGTACCACCCAATCAGGTCAGTCGCGAACGTAATCGGGTCGGTCTTGGCGACTAGGTATCTGTCGCCGAAGTCAATGAGCGCGGCGTCTTCGCCGGGCTTGGGGCCGAGGACCACGCGGCGGTCGGATATGTCAATCTCGCCCAGGAGGCTTCCGAGGAGATCGAGCGGGAGCTTGCCCGCGTTCAGTTTTGGGTTCTGGTCGCTCAGTTTGGGTACTCGATTCGCAGGTAGGGCAGGATTGTAACATAGTGCAGGTCGCAGCCTGAGCGCCTTCTCGAATTCAAGCGCTGAAATCTTGGAGAGGGTGATACAATGCCGACGGTATCAGACGCGCAAGAAAAAGGAGATCAATCGTGAGTGAGCAGTTCGTATCGTCTTTCGTGTGGCGGAATCCAACCAGGGTCGTTTATGGCATCGGCAAGCTGGAGAGCCTCGCCAATGAGGTCAGAGGTATCGCGGGCAACGGCGCGAATGTCTTCCTGGTCACCGGACGCAGTTTCCTGCGCGAGCGTGGTATCCTTCAAAGTGTGCTGGACGACCTCGCGGACTTCTCTGTGACGCTTCACGACAAGGCGAATCCGTTTCCATCGCCTGACGACGCGGATGCGGCAGCGAAGCATTGCCGCGAGTCGGATGCGAACGTCGTGGTTGCAATCGGGGGCGGCAGCGCGCTCGATCTCGCTAAAGCCGCCGCTATACTCGCCACTCAGGACGGAACTTCCAGGGACTATATGGGCGGAGGCGTGAGTTTCGAGAATTCCGGGCTGCCCTTCATCGCTGTTCCGACGACGTCGGGGAGCAGCAGCGAGGTGACGTCGGGGTCCGCGCTGTGGGACTGGGACGCCAAGAATCACTTCGGGCTTTCGTCGCCGATGATGTTCCCGGAGATAGCGATAGTTGACCCCAAGTTGGCAATGACGATGGACCAGAACCTTGCCGCCAATACGGGCATGGACGCTTTCACGAGCGCGTTCGAGAGCTACTGGAACGTGAACGCCGAGCCTATATCGGACGCGCTCGCGTTGGAGGTAATCCGTATCTACTCGCAGAACCTGGTGCGCTCCGCGATTCAGGGCGATATGGAGTCTCGCGCCGCGTGCGCCATTGCCGCGTCAATGTCCGGCGTCGGGTATAGCAACAGCCCTCCGAACGCCTGCCACGGAATAGGCAGCCCACTCACGCTATTCTGGAACGTGGAACATGGTCAGGCGGTCGGAATATCGCTCGCGCCGCTGCTGCGCTGGAACGCCCGCGCGATGGCTCACAAGATGCCCGCGCTGCTGGCCGCCCTTGGCGTCGAAGACACTGAGTCCGCCTGCGACAAGATCACAGAAATCATAGAACGCTGCGGTCTGCATACAAGGCTTTCCGGTTTGGGCGTGGGGAGGGACGACATCTCCCACATCGTCGAACACTCGCGCTGGGAGCGTGTGGGCTTAATGCCCAACCCTATGACCGAGGGGGAGCTGAGTGAGATGTTGGTAAGGATTTTGTGATTACATTATCTCGATGGGACACATTGCTTTTCCACCGATCATTCTCGTTCACATAGCCCAAATACTCCGGCTCCGATATGCCCCGGCATCTTCGTTTCTCGATTATAGGACTGGGTAACGCTAAACTGTCTATATTGCGAAGAACAGAATCAGGCTCACGCTGATGAGCGCGGCTCCCTCTATGAAGGCGGCCCCGAGGTTGCGGTCAATTGCCAGTTCGTCAGCCAGCTTCACCTTCGGGAACAGCGCAAGGTCCACAAGGAACCTGATGCCGTAGAGAAGAACGAATCCCACAACCGCGTACACCAGGAAGCCGATGATGCTTTCGCTCCAGCCCACGAACTCGCCGAAAACGGCCTTGAATACTACTATGCCTATCGCTATCAGGTTTCCGGCCAGCGCGACGCCTACCGCCACGTTGTCCCGCTCTATCTCCTCGTGAATGTTGAATGAGGTCGTCCACTCGTAGAACAGCGTGTAGATGATCAGCGCCGCCAAGCCCAATATGAGGAAGGCCGCCGCCGTCTCCGGGCCTCCGCCCTCGCCGGAAATCGAGCCGGCTATCACCAGCCCGACCGCGACGTACACCGCGAACTCCACCGCGCCCGTGCCTGCGTTTTGATCGTTGACTATCTCGTCCACCGTGCTGAAATCGTACAGCACCAGGCGGTCAACGACTATCCTGGCCACGTTCAGAACCAGAATTCCCACGACCGAGTACAGGAACACGATTCCCACGTCCTGCCAGTAACCGGTCGTAAAGCCCAGGCTGTCGTCAATCACTACCGCGAAGGGCTGGTACAAAGCCCCCAGAAAGACGATTATCACTCCCAGGTAGTAGCCGGATATGCTCAGGGCGAGGGCAACGTTGTCCTTGTGATTCAGCTGCTCCTGTATCTTGTAGGGTGTGGTCAGGTCTTGCGCCACACGCGCTATGACCATCACAACAACTCCCAATGCGACATACACCAGCCCTCTCGGGATCTGTTCCAGCACGTCCACAAATATCTCAGCCATCATGCGCCTTTCTTTGTATGTTCGCTACTTCTTATATAATGTAACAAGGTGAGGAGATAAATTGACGGATGCGTAAACCTCGAACGCCAGCCCCTCCCACTTGACCACAGTTACCGCCCCTTCTTCGTCATCCCTGATGAACTCCCAAATCCAGAAGCCATCTCCGTCATGGGAATCTCCCTTGAAATGGAGAACTTCATAGCTGTTGCGATAGAAGTATCGCTGACCCTCATACTCTATGCTGTTCTCGATAGACTTGTTGTCGTCCCACTCCACGAGCGTATCATAGTCGAGGCTCACTGCCGACAGACCGAGGGGCCGCTCCTGTGTGGTAGCGGATATGTGCAGACCGCCATCCTCTGTCCACTCCAAACTTGCGTGGCGTTCGCCGTCCACGCCAATGACCTCTTTGGACTCGCCATACGCCGATTCCAGCCTGTTTATCTCCTCGACAATCAGGTATGCGTCGTCGCCGGTTTCCCAGAATCCCGGAATGAAGACTATGTCGCCAATGCGGGCCGCGCGGATCGAATCATCGCCCGGCTCTTCGCCCGACGCCTTCTTCTTTTTTCTGCCGAAAAGCGATCTGAACATCGGTTATCCCATCGGGCCTACATAGGCAGAGGAGTGTGACTCTTCCACCGGTTGATCGCCGCCTCCGCGCGCGGACTTATGGCGTTCTGGACTTGGACATTCAGCAGGGCGGGACGCTCCATCTTGATAGCCCTTTCCAGCGCGGGGGCGAGTTCGTCCGGGCGCTCGACCAATTCTCCATATCCACCCAGACCACGGACCACCTGATCATATCTCGACGGCAGAAGATCTGTAGCCACAGGTTTGCCATACACGCCCACCTGTATCTGACGATCTATTCCCCATGCCGAGTCGTTCCCCATTATACCCACAATCGGAAGATTATGCCTGACCGCAGTGTCATACTCCATACCGTTGAATCCGAAGGCGCCGTCCCCGGTGAACATAAACACACGTCTCTCGGGATAGGCGGCCTTAGCCGCAATCGCAGTTGGGAGTGATTGCCCCAGCATCCCGAGCGGGGGCAGATACCACCAAGTGTAGGGAGACAGGGCAGGATTATAGGCGCGCCCGAAGTGACAGAAGTCTCCGCCATCGTAAACGACGAAATCATTCCGGCCAATCTGGTTCCTCACCGTCTTGTGAACATATACCGCGTGCATAGGAGTCTCTTGTCCAGACAAAGAGTCCAGCATTTCCCTTTGCACAGCCCTCTGTTCCTGGAGTCGTCCGAGCCACTCCGAATCAGTCCATGTGTACTTGGAAGCCTCCTTGTCAATCTGACGCGCCACCGCGTCCACATCGCCGACGATGCCGACGTCCACGCCTCTATTGCGAGCTATTTCAGCCGCCGACGGGTCAATCTGAATCACCTTCGCGTCCGCGGAGACGTTCGGCTCCATTGCGTACCCCACAATCAGGTCCTGCTTCCGTCCCATCAGAACAACCGCGTCCGCCTCTCTGAGAAGCCTGGCCGCGCGATTCAGGCCGGAGTCGAAGAACCCACAGCAGTACGGGTGCTCGTCGGAGATTAGCCCACGCGCGTCGCCTTCGGTTATAATTGGGATCCGGGTCGTCTCCACGAGACGTTCCAGCGTCTCTCCGGATCGGGAGTATGAACCCGCGCTGCCCACTATGATCAGCGGCCTCTCAGCGTTTCTGAGTATTTCCACCGCGTCGCGAATGCGCTGCGTGGAAGCCTCCGGCGCGCCGAGGTCTCGGTATTCGCCCGGAGCGTAGAAAGAGACCTCGTTTTCATCAACAATCTGCTGTTGTATATCAACCGGTATCGTGAGGTGGACAGGCCCACGCCTACCCTCATAGGCGATTCTCAGAGCTGTGGCAATCATATCCGGTATGCGTCGGGCGTCGTTTACCATCCAGGCCGCTTTGGTTGTGGGCATCGCCATGCCGACCTGATCTATCTCCTGCATCGCGCCACGGCCCAGCTCCAGAAGTTCCGCGCTGCCGCTTATGGAGAGAAGAGGGCTCTCGGAGTGCATTGCGTTGGCCAGGCCGGGGATAGCATTGGCGAACCCGGGTGTCGTGTACATGGCGACTCCGGGTTGACCCGTGATCCTGCCCCAGGCGTCGGCCATGTGCGTCGCCGCCTGCTCATGGCGGGTATCAATGAAGCGGAAGCCGCTGTCCGCCATTGCGTCGAGCGCGGGCAAAATGTGGTCACCGGCGAGGGTGAAAACAGTTTCAACGCCCTCCAGTTTCAATGCCCTGGCGATGAGTTCGCTACCCGAAACCGACTTGGATGCAGACATACCTTCTCCTCAAGTGAATACGCGATCTTATTTGGACTTGGACATTTTATAGACACCCGCCGCGTTTGCCAACGCGGGACGGGATTGTTTATAATCGCACAGGCGGAAGGGTTCTATCTCTGGGGATTCGTCTAGTGGTAGGACGACAGACTCTGGATCTGTAAGCAGAGGTTCGAATCCTCTATCCCCAGCCACAGATCCCGTTAAAATGTAATCCCCAAGCCGCTGTTCCAGTGTGCGGCGCGTTCGTCTAGCGGCCTAGGACACCACCCTCTCAAGGTGGAGATCACGGGTTCGAATCCCGTACGCGCTACCAAACATTACCAAGTCATATCCCCCACCAGCGGTACGGAACCGCTCATATGGCGCATTCGTCTAGGGGTCTAGGATACCACCCTTTCAAGGTGGAGACACGGGTTCGAGTCCCGTATGCGCTACCAATTCCAACCCGATGGTCGGAACTTCGAAAACAGGGCGAAACAGCCCGTCCGATTCTCTCTCGCCCTTAACGACTTCCCAGCTTGAAAACGCGCGCCGGGGGCAATCATGTCAAACGACACGGGAATCCGAGAAAACATCGCGCCAGAAGAAGCGGCGCGCATCGTGTCATCCCTCTTGGAACAAGAGCAGGGACTCGAAGCATTTGTCAGATTTCAGAGACTGCTCCCTCCCGACCAGGCTGAGGTCTTTACGCAACTCTCTGATGGACACCGGGAGCTCCTCATCACAAACCTGTCCGCGGCGGGCATGGCCGGCCTGATAGAGTACCTGGATACAGACAGGGCAATTAAATTCGCCGAGTTAATCGGGCTGCCCTCACTGCCGCATATCCTGGACATCGTCAGCCCCGACGTCGCGGCAGACATTCTGAAGGGAATGTCCGGCGAGGCCGCCGCCACGGTGATTGGCCAAATGGAAACCGGCGCCGAGGTCGTACCCCTGCTCGAATACGCCGACGATGAAGCGGGCGGACTTATGACGCCTGAGTTCGTCGCGCTATATGAAAATATGACCGTCTCCCAGGCAATGACTTTCATACGGCAGTGGGCCGCGGAGTTTTCGTCTGAGGAGGTCACGCAGGCATTCGTTGTTGACAGGGATGGCATCCTTAGAGGCAGTGCTAGTCTAGCCAGCCTTGTCCTGGCGCGTCCGCATCAACTTGTGTCGCTGATCATGGACTCGCAGGTTATATCGGTGACAACCGAGACTGACCAGGAAGAGGTAGCGCGTCTTGTCGAGAGGTATGACTTAAAACAGATTCCAGTAACCGACGAAGGCGGAACGCTGCTCGGCGTCATTGTCGTCGAAGACATCATTGACGTGTTCGAAGAAGAAGCCACAGAAGACATGTACAGGATGATAGGCGTGTCAGAGACGGAGAAGGCGTCAGGCCCGTTCTGGCGATCAGTCCGCAGCAGGCTTCCCTGGCTATGCGTGAATCTCGCCACGGCAGTCTTGGCGGGGCTGATTATAACACTGTTCGAGTCCACTATAGCACAGGCAATCGCCTTGGCGGCGTTCCTGCCCGTGGTTGCCGGCCAAGGGGGAATCTCTGGAACTCAGACGCTTACGCTGATAGTCCGCTCCATCGCGCTGGGGGAATTGAATGCCGTCTCTACCTGGAAGCTGCTCTGGAAAGAGTTGAGGCTAGGACTGATTCACGGACTGATAGTTGGAGCGCTGGTAGCTGCGATAGCGTTCGGGTGGCAACAGAACGAGTACATCGCAATCGTAGTCGGTATCGCCATGCTCGCGAACGTAACTGTTGCCGGGGTCAGCGGAATACTGGTTCCAATCGGACTCAGAGCGCTGAAGATAGATCCCGCCCTCGCTTCCGCCGTCGCAGTTACAACAGTAACGGACGTGGCTGGATTCCTGATCTACCTGGGTCTAGCGGCGGCGATGATTCAGTTGATCGTGGGATAGCTCAGGCGTATGATACTCTGTATCTAAACATATCTATTAAGTCTGACTGAAATTACGTGAAATAATACCAATTCGGACTGAGTGGGCAGCGATATTCACATGAACAAGACCTGTACCAAGTGCGGTGAAACCAAACCATTAGAAGATTTTTACAAACGCAAGGACTCTCCAGACGGATACAGAACTGATTGCGTGGTTTGCTTCAGAGTGCATAGTAACACCCGTTATGCCGAAAATCCTGAATACCGTGAAATTATCAAAGCAAGAGTGCGTCGTCCCGATGTACGAGCGCGCAAAAACGAACTTAGGAAAATTCGGTATGAAGAGGATCCCGAATATAGAGTCGCTCAGATCAAAAAGTCGGCAGATCGATATGGTAAGAAAAAGAAACAAATAAACGTTGCTCGTCGTTTACGTCGGGAGACAGATCATGAGTGGCGAGAGGGTCAGAATGCTGCAGAACGCAGTAGGCGGTCAACCGACTATGAATACCGTGAGCTTAAACGAAAGATATCACGCGCATCCCATGCTCGACACAAAGAAGATAGAAACGCCGCCTTGCGAGAACGCTGGACGAGCGATCCCGAGTGGCAAGATAAAATTAAGGCGGCTAATCGAGAATATGGAAAGAAGCCTGAAACCCTAGCGAAACAGAGAGAATATCGTAATCGGCCAGAGGTGCGTTCTCGTCGCAACGAAAATCAGAGGCAATTGTATCAAGATGATCTCGAATACCGCAACGCCGCGATTGTAAGGACCGCCAACCGTCGAGGCAGCGGCTCCATCCCGACAGATTTCCCAAAGAAGCAATGGGAGGAGCAAAGTAGGAAATGCTATTGGTGCGCTAAACCAACGCCACCGCCAGGGAGTAAGCGTAAGACGCATATTGACCACATAAAACCGCTTGCCAAAGAAGGGGAGACCATTATTGATAACTTGGTAATAGCTTGTGCAGAGTGCAATCTCAGTAAGCACGACAAGGATCCTATCGAGTGGGCAAGGGCAAGGGGGCGTCTGTTCTGAGCGCAAGATTTCTCATTGAAACAGAGGTGTCTTAAAGTAGTACGACTCTCAGTAGTCTCAATGGGGTTATGACACTCACACTCCCTACTCTATCTTCTCCAATTTCGCCATGCTGAGCAGGAGTTTCTTGACTCCGCCTCCGTCCGCGAAGGCAACCGTAACCTCGAAGTCCGCGCCCGACGGCTCGCAACTCATCACGATGCCCTCGCCGAAGGTGGAGTGACGAACCTTGTCGCCTGTGGAGACCGCGGCAACCGCATCCGAAGCGGGCCTTCTCGCTCCCCTGCGACGTGTGGGCGGCGAAGCGCGTCTTCCGCTTTTTCTAACCGGAGCGGACTCGACACCGGCGGACGGCCTGGAGCGACGGGAGAACCGGAAGCCGCTGCCCTGTTCGCTCGCGTGAGCATTGCCCGAACGAGTCTGCGAGCGTACCGAGCTAGAGACGTCCCGACTGTCTCGCGCATTTGCGCGCGGCTGTGGGACCGGTTCGCTAACATCCGGTCTGGATACGAGTTCCTGTGGAATATCAAGTAAGAACCGCGACGGCATATTGGGACCAACTCCGCCCCTGAATCCGCGCCTGAATGCACGCACCAGGTACAGTCGTTCCTTCGCCCTGGTCATTCCAACGTAGCACAGGCGACGTTCTTCCTCGAGTGACGCCGGATCGTCGAGTGAGCGCGAGTGCGGCAGAAGTCCATCCTCCATTCCGACCATGAAGACTACCGGATACTCCAGACCCTTGGCCTGGTGGAGCGTTATCAGCGTGAGCGAATCGAGCTTGTCTTCCATGCTGTCAATATCGCTGACAAGAGCGACGCTCTCCATAAACGCGTTCAAGCCCTCCGGTGTCGGAAGATCGAGATAGTCGCGGGCGGCGTTCTTGAACTCGTTGATGTTGTCGAGTCGTTCGTCGGCGCGCTCGCCTGAGTCTGCCAGGTATTTCCTGTATCCTGATCTGTCCAGAACCTTGTCAATCAGTTCTGTGAGGTCTCCGGACTCGACTTCGGCCTGCAAATTCACAATAAGTTCTCTGAAGTTGCCCAACGCGCGAGCGGCCCGGGGCGTGAACGGCCCTGACACCATTGGTCCTCCCAGCGCCGAGTCGGGCGTTGCGTTCAATATCGCGTCGAACATGGATATTTCGCTGTCCCGAGCCAGCCGCCTGAGTTCGTCGAGGGTGCGGCGGCCTATGCCCCTCGTCGGCAGATTAATGACGCGAAGCAGGTTTACGTCGTCGTGCTGATTGGTAATCAGCTTAAGGTAGGCGGCTAGGTCTTTCACCTCCTGCCTCTGGTAGAACTTCATGCCCCCGACCACCTGGTACGGAACACCATAGCGCAGGCAGGACTCCTCCAGGGCGCGGGACTGGGCGTTCACCCTGTACATGACGGCTATGTCGCCGAGCTTATACCGCGCGGGCGAGCCGGAGCTTCGACGAGTAAGAGAGCCAACCTCTCGGAGTACGAATTGCGCCTCTTCCTCCTCGTCGTATCCCTCGGCCATTTCTATCGGGACACCTGCGCCGTTGTCAGTAAAAAGTTCCTTTTCGACTCTCTGCGAGTTGGCGGATATGAGTCGGGACGCTGCATCCAGAATTGTCTGTGTAGATCTGTAATTTTGCTCCAGAGCTACGATCTTTGCGTCAGGAAAGTCCTTCTGGAAGCTCAGTATGTTCCGTATATCAGCGTTTCTCCATGAGTAAATGGACTGATCAGGGTCTCCGACGACGCAGAGATTTCGATGCTTCTCGGCAATAAGTCGGGCTATGGCATACTGCGCGACGTTGGTGTCCTGGAACTCGTCAATCATGAAGTGGACGAAGCGGTCCTGGTACTTGGCAGCTATATCCTGGCGCTGGCTGAGCATGAAGTAGGTCTTCAGGAGCAAGTCGTCGAAGTCCACGGCGTCAGACCGGGCCATGAGGGTCTCATATCGCTCATAGACGCGACCGACGACTTCGTCGAAGTAGCTGCCAGTTCGCATCCTGAATCCCTCTGCGGTCAGAAGCTGGCTCTTCGCCCCTGATATAGCCGACAGAATTGCCCTGGGCGAGAATTGCTTGGTGTCAATCTCCAACTCGCCCATACTCCGCTTTATCATTTCCAACTGGTCTGAGTCGTCATAGATGCCGAAGTTTCTGTCCAGACCTAACGTCTCGCCATCCTGTCTCAATGCTCTAGCGCAGAAGGCATGGAACGTTCCCATAGTTAGTCGAGGGGCGTCGTGGGAGGCGACCGCCTCCACCCTGGCCCTCATTTCACGCGCCGCTTTGTTGGTGAAGGTAACGGCGGCTATTCGGCTGGGATACACGCCGACGACGCTCAGGAGATACGCGATCCGCGAAGTAATCAGCCGCGTCTTGCCACTTCCCGGGCCAGCAACTATCAGAAGCGGGCCGTCAATGGCTTCGACCGCTTCCCGCTGCCTCTCGTTCAGGCCAGATAGTATGTCTCGAGTCATATCAGGACGTATCCGGGTCGCTGGGCGACCGGGCCAACTGCACCAAGACGCTGGTGACGCCGCTCTGTCGGGCCTGTTCGCGCTCGACTTCCCCTATGCGCGAGCCCAGGCTCTCTCTGACTCCATCAATCTTCGCGTCCAAGCTGCCCTCCACCGCGTCCATACGCTGGATGATAACCAGCCCCATGCCGACTACGGCTAACAGAACCGCTATCACCGAAATAGACACTCCAACTATCGCAACTATCTCGCCCGTACTCATAGTTTCCTCACGTCTTTCACCTGGAGCGCCCGCATTCCCGCCCCGAATTATGGGAAGTCATTATAGCACGTAAGCCTAAATTTTCGGTGAAATACGGCTCGTCGCTAGACCACGAACAGCGGGTTGTCGCGGGTAATTATCCTCGTCTCCGCGGCGACCGAGGCGCGGAGGTATTTTGGAACCGAAACCATGCCCATCAATGTCGTGCCATCGAAGTAGCGTAGTTCGCCGCCGACCCGGTCCGAGACTCTCATGTCAATCTCTTCCACAGACAATTGCGCGGGGTCCGGACCAAGCGAGCCTATGACAAACCCCCAGGTCGAACCGAAGCTCGGCACGAAGGTCTCCGACAAGGCTACCACCGGAAACACACTCGATACGGTGTTGGCGACCGCCGAAAAGCACTGCCCATAGAAAGACGGCCCGGTCGGTCCCGACTGAGCTACCATCAGGCCGCCCGGGCGCATTCGATCTTTCAGCAGCGAGTAGAACTCCTGAGTGAACAGCAAGTAAGCTGGACCCGCTTCAAGCGGATCCGGCACATCTATGATGAACACGTCGAAGAGTTCATCGTTCTTCTCCAGGTATGCAAGGCAGTCGTCATGTATTAGCTCGACTCTGGGGTCCTCGAAGGAGTTCTGGTGGTGGTTGGGAAGATGCTCCCGACACAGTTCCACTACTTTACGATCTATGTCCACCATTACTACCCTGTCAACCGTCTTATGCTTCAGAACTTCCCGGATGGTGGCTCCCTCGCCGCCTCCGGCCACGAACACAGACCTGGGCTGGTTGTGCGCTATCATCGAGGGATGCACGAGCCCTTCGTGATAGACGAACTCGTCCACCTCCGTTGACTGCGTCTTGCCGTCGAGTACAAGGCTGCGTCCAAAGGCGGCTCCCTCCATGACAACAACATCTTGAAACGGCGTACGTCCGGAATAGTACACCTGCCGGATGCGTTCGGCCTGATAGAGATCCGGCGTTATCAGTTCGCAGTGCCAGTCTCCGGGTGGTGGACCTTGCATACGGATTTCCTACCTAAGGCCCGTAGTCACGGCTTGAGGCGCCACGAGGCCCCGTTTAATCTCGGTGATGGATGGTTCGCTGCACCGGAGGCCCTGGATAATCAAGTCGGCGGCGCGATAGGGGTGAAGAGACTCTCCGCAAGTGAATATGTCCGCCGCGGCGTAGGAATACTCCGGCCAGGTGTGTATCCCGATGTGCGATTCGGCAATTGCCACTATTCCGGTAACTCCAATCGGCTCGAACTTATGGAACGTGTCGCCTACTATTGTGGCCCCGGATTCAATGGCCGCTTGAATGAGAACCTGACGCACACAGTCCATGTCATCCAGCAATACTGCGTCACAATCTTTAAGTTCAAGAAGCAAATGAGAGCCTAGGGCATCCAATCACCATTCTCCACGATAAGGCAGGGGCGTAGGGTTAATAGATACGGATTATACAATAACGCCGATTCCAGTAGTAGTGTGACATGAATCCCCGACTAAGTAACTATCTCAAAACCCGACCTTAAGGAATTTCACCCTCACCCCAGCCCTCTCCTTCAAGGGAGAGGGAGATTGTGTCCTCCTGCCATCCGCTTGAGTGAAGAGTTTTGAGATAGTCTCTAAGTATCACCCAATCACATCGCTGGGTGATCGCGACAAGAATAAGACGCCTCCCGAAAGTGGGGAGGCGTCTTATGTCTCTTACTTTACGGAAGAGAGGTTAAAATCTCTCCGACTGCTACTTATTACATTTCGGAGTTTCAGCAGAACACACTAAGAGTGGGACGGTGGCTGAGGAACCCCTGCTGCCAACAGCCCTGAGAGTGTAAACGCCGACGTCAAGCGGGTTCGGGGCGTCCGCCATGAAAGCGCCGGAGTCGTTCGCGTTGGCGCCAACCAGAATTCGGTCGCTTCCGCCTGCTACGCCCACTACCGACAGCGTAACCGCCTCGCCGGGCACAAAACCTGCGCCCGTGACAAAAGCGCTCGCACCAACGACAGCGATATTAGCCGACAGACTCGTGTCCACCGCGGTGACGTTTACCGGTGAAGACACTACCCTGACCGGAGCGCTGGCCAAACTGCCGTCCGCGCCCTCGGCGAGTAATGTGAGATATCCAGCGGCGTCGGTCTCGCCAATCTCGGCAAGGGCGACGCTGAAGGCGCCGGAGGCGTTGGCCTGAACCTCGCCACCTTCCGGCATTACGGAATTACTTGGGTCAACCACGACGCTCAACTGTACGGGCTCGCCCGGAATGAAGCCAGAGCCCATGACCGCGAACGAGTCGCCACTGGCCGCGATAGAACTCTTGCTCAGCATGATCATCGCCTGAGGCGATACGCCGTCAATACCGGCAGATCCAGGAACGCCCGGAGGTCCCGGAGGTCCCGGAGCGCCGGGGTTACCGGGGTTTCCAGGAAGTCCTGGCAGACCAGCCTCACCCGGAGCGCCTTGCGGTCCAGGAGCGCCGGAATTTCCGGAAAGTCCTGGCAGACCAGGCTCACCCGGAGGACCCTGACAGGCGATTAACGCAAATACTAGGATTGAAGAAAGCAGGGTTGTAATTATTACCCTGATGGGGAAACGGCTTTTCATCTGACCCCCTCTCGAGATGAATGATTCCTACACTTACAAATTTGATTTAACTTAACCCGATTACCAGATAAACGATAACTTCGCGCACATGTGCCACGCCGATTCTTCGACGCAACCTCAACGCTGGATAATCATATTCACCTCAAACCTCTATGTCAAGTACCATTTAGCTCCTTTGCAGGTGAGTCTCGCCACCGACAAATCAGCTCCAATTCGGGTCGCCCTCTTACTTTTCTAACCCAAGAGAATCTTGCATCAGTGGAATTATAGCAGTCGAGGGACGCGGCTCCCTGGATTGCCGCGAAAGCGGGAATGACGAGTAATCGGCAGGGACAGACTTATGCAATTTTCTTAACCCAAGGCTTATACTTGTATAGGCCATTTCATCTTGTTATATTGATAATCCGAATGCGCCCCCGTAGCTCAGAGGATAGAGCGCTGGCCTCCGGAGCCAGGCGCGTGGGTTCGAGTCCCACCGGGGGTACTCTCGCCGCCGGGTTATTCACCGCCACATAAACGGAAGGTCCCGAAGTCGCCCCAGACCCAGATCGTCGCACAAGTCCAGATACTCGCGCTTAGGAATACCCTCCCACCTCACGCAGTCCAGGGAGTCCGAAATCGGGGCGTCGGTCCGCAGGGTGGCGAGCCTTTTGTACAAGGCAGCATTGTCGCGATTGGCGGCCAGATTCCGGGCCAGCGTCTTGCCACTTCTAACGGTTATGGTCCAGTCGTCGCATGATTCGGGGATATTCTCCATATGGCCGTACTCGGACAGTACAGTTGCCGTTCCTTTCGCGCCCCACCGCGCCACTCCCGGAATCCCGTCAGCGGAATCGCCCACCAGCGCGAGATAATCGGGTATCGAGGATGGGGGAACTCCAAAGCGCTCCACGACTTCGGCCTCGGTGTAAGTGAGCTTGCGTCGCCGGTCCCAGACGACCACGCGCGAGCCATCCACGAGATTCATGAGGTCCTTGTCCACCGAACATATGAATATCTTTTCAAGTCTCGAATCGTCTTTCCATTTCGCGACAGCGGAGGCTATTGCGTCGTCGGCCTCGAACTCGACCATGGGCCAGACTTCGATGCCAAGTGAACGCGCCGCCGTCTCGGCCAGGCCGAACTGGGCGAACAGGTCTTCGGGCACGCCGTCGCCGGTCTTGTAGCCGTCAAACAGGTCGTTCCTGAAGGACTCGACAACATGGTCGAAGGCGCAAGCCATAAAGTCCGGGCGCTCCTCTCTTAGCAGCAAGAGCAACGACTGCATCAGTCCGGTCACAGCGCCGATAGGTCGTCCGTCCGGCGCGGTACGAGGCGGGGCGCCAAAGTGGGCGCGAAAGAGTTCGTAGGTGCCGTCAACGAGGTAGAGTCTCATCAATCAGAACCAGTTGGCCTTGTCCACGACGTTCTTGAGTTCCCTGCCCTCGCTAAAGCGAACACAGTTCTCCAGGAACAGCTCGGTGCGTCGGTCTTCCAGATAGGGTCCGGCGCCCGCGCAGTGGGGGGTTATGATGACATTCGGCATTTCCCAAAGCGGATGATCCAAAGGCAGCGGCTCGACTTCAAACACGTCCAGGGCGGCGCCGCGAATCTCGCCTTCTTCCAGAGCGGTCACAAGGTCGTCGAGCGCTACTGTCGCGCCACGCCCTATGTTTATGAAGTGAGCGGTGGACCGCATCCGCCTGAACTTCTCGATAGTGAAGAGACTCTGTGTCTGCGGCGTCTCAGGGACGGTCACGATAACGAAGTCGGCCCTGGCAAGCGCGTTGTCCAGGTCGTCAGGAGACACAATCTCAGACACACCCTCGGGCGGGTCCTCCACCCTGGGATCAACGCCGATGACCGTAATGCCAAACTCCGAGCACAGCCGCGCGGTCTCGCCGCCGATGCCCCCGATTCCGACGACGACGGCCGTGGCGTCGGGCAGGTTCACGATTTCGTATCCGGGCTTCCACTCCCCATTGACCTGGCTGCGAATATACGTGTGCAGGCCACGCGCGAAGGCAAGAACATAGGACATGATATGGTTGGATATGTGGTCGTTGTATATGTCGCGGGTGTTCGTGACGGTCACTTCGCTGCTTATCAAATCGCTGTGGTAGTAGCCAGCCGGAGGCCCGGCCTGGGGACAGGATATCCAGCGCAGCTTGGTCTGCTTCTCGAAGATCTCCGGGACGATGTTGCCGAACGCGGCGTCCGCTTCCCCAATCATCTCCATAGCCTCGCCGACGGATCGGGCAATGTTTACCTCGATGTCCGGTATAGCTTCTCTGAGCAGATCGGGCCAGCGATCAACGCTTTCGCTGTCGGACTGGCCGCCTGTACGCAAAATCATCAGGTTGAAACCCATATGTCAGTCTCCAGTTTCTTCGTAAATGTTGTCAGGGTATGGAAGATATTATCTCGTTCTTGGGTTGAGCACATCGTTCAGGGAGTCGCCGAGCAGGTTCCAGCACAGGACTAGCGTCCAGGCGACGATACCGGGCGTCAGCAGCATCCAGGGCACTTCTCTGAGAGCGCTTAGGCTTCCGGCCTCCAGAAGCATATTGCCGAGGCTTGGCCTCGGTGGCTGGATGCCAAGTCCAAGCCAACTCAGAATTATCTCGGCGCCCACTATGCCGCCCATACTCATAGATACGGACACGACTATGGGGCTTATGGCATTGGGGAGGAGGTGGACGAAGAGTATTCTGGAAGTCTTGGCGCCCGTGGCCTGCGCCGACTCAACATACTGCGTTGCCTTCAGGTACAGAACTTGGCCGCGCACCAGCCGCGCCATGCCTATCCACCCGAATGACACAAGCGCGAAAGATATGATCAGATAGTCGGCCGCGCCGGAGGAAACCAGCCCTGACAGGAAGGTGTTGTCTTCCAGCCACCGCATCGTTTCCCTGATTCTGGGGCCGAGTGTGGCGGCTAGTATGATTACAAGCAGTATGTCGGGAAATGAAGCGAAGATTTCGCCGATGCGCATAATCAGGGAGTCAACCCATCTGCCGAAGTAACCGGAGATGAGTCCCAGAGTAACTCCAATCAAGAGGCCCCCGGTGATCATGGCGATGGCAGTGATGATGACGGTGTTCTGTATGCCCCACATCACCCTGGTGAGGACATCGCGGCCCTTCAAGTCGGTGCCGGCCCAGTGGCTCACGCTTGGCGGCTTGCGAATAACGGTATAGTCCTGATCGGTGTAGTTGTATGGCGTGATGAGCGGCGCGAATATGCCGGCCGAGTAGATGAGGGCCAGGGTGACGAGACATATCATCGCCAGCTTCTTGCGAAGCAGGCGCGACCATGCCCTGGCTAAGTGACCCTGCGCGCGCCTTTCAGGGGCGGCGGCCTCTTCCAGGGTGGAGGCAAGGGCGCGGCGTTCTTCCGAGCTCACTGGTACCTTATCCTGGGGTCAACATAAGCGTAGGCGATGTCGGCGAGGAGATTGGCCAGCACGAACGCGGTAGAAGTTATGAGGGTAAATGCCATGATAACCGGATAGTCCCGGTTGAAAATGGAATCAATGGCCAGGTTGCCGACACCCGGTATGCCGAGTATTCGCTCGGCGATTATTCCGGTGCTCAGCATACCGGCCAGAGCGAAGGACAAGACAGTGATTATGGGAATCATCGCGTTCTTGAGTACGTGTCCGTAGTCAACCGCGACGGCGGTCAGTCCCTTCGCGTAGGCGGTTCGGATGAAATCCTGGCCCATTACGTCCAGGGTGCTGGCGCGCATGAGGCGAAGCAGTCCGGCGACACCAGGTATGCCCATGGTTACGGCAGGGGTGATTATCCTGACGTCCCAGAGGCCCCCCCAGCCGGAGCAAGGGAGCAAGTCCGACTTAACGCATACCGCCCACAGAAATGCGGGGATGCTGACCATTATCGGGATGGAAAGCAACATCAGGAAGGTGGTGACCGTCGCGGGATCGAACCAGGAGCCCTGCTTGTGCGCGATGTAGAATCCGAGCGGAAGCCCGATGCCGACGCTCACCACCATCGCGGCAAGGTTCACCTGAAAGGACACCCATATCTTGGACGCGATGAGAGAACCCACCGAGCGCCCTCTGAACCTGTAACTTTCGCCAAAGTCCCCCCGGAGCGCGTTCCCGATGTACCTCGCGTACTGTTCGGCGAACGGCCTGTCCAGGCCCCACTGCGCTCGGAGGTTCTTGGTTGCCGCCGAGTCGGGATCGTAGCGATTGCCGAGAGCGACCTGCACCGGGTCTCCGGGGCCGAACCTGCCCAGTGTGAACGTGACAAGAGACACCACGAGAAGCAGAAACGGTAGCCAGAGAAGTCTTCGGGTTATGTAGAGCCACATGGTCTGTTTGCCAGCCGTTTATGATTAAGGGTCAGGGTAGTACACATTCCGACCCGCATCAAGCGGAGTCTGGTTATCGAAACGGCCATGCGGGACGGTCGAGATATGAGCGGGGGCGAATTGTGGTTCGCCCCCGCCGGAGGCGCTGCGCGAGTCTCGACTGGAAACTCGGCTCCCATTTGATCGTTTCGGCTAGCCGTCGGTAATGCGGATTTCCTTCAGCTTGGGAATGATCATCGGAGTGACTCGGTAGTTCTCGATGTGCGACTTAATCAGCACGTATCGTTCGCCCGCGTACCAGAGAGGCAGCCACGCGGCGTCATCCACAATCTTCTTCTCGGCCTTATGATACAGGTTCACGCGCCGTTCCAGGTCCGGCTCGGTGCGCGCTTCTTCCAGAATAGCGTCCAGATCGGCGTTCGAGTACGCGCCGTGATTCAGGGAACTTTCGGTGTGGAACAGGATGTCGAGGAAGTCCTGCGGGTCGGGATAGTCCGCCTCCCAGCCGAGTCCGGCGTATGCCTGGAACTTCTGCTGGTTCAGGTCCTGTAGGTAGGTAGCCCACTCGACCTGCTGTATCTCGACCTCCACGCCGAGTTCCTGCCGCCACATCTCGATAATCACTTCAAGGTCCAGCCCGATGGTTCCGCCGGTGCCAGGCACGGTTACTTCGATTCTGGGCCGTGTGTCAGCGTCCGGATACTTGGACTCGGCGAGCAACTGGCGCGCCAGTTCAGGGTCGTATTCGAGGCCGATGAGATTCTCGTTGTAGCCTGGGAAGCCGGGCGGCAGTATGCCATATGCCGGCTCAACCAGCTCGGAGAGCACTTCGGTCGCGATGAGTTCCTTGTCCACGGCGTGGTTGAGGGCCTGTCTGAACTTGAGGTCGTCGAACGGAGGCTGACTGGTGTTGAAACCGACATAGGAGACGCTGAAGTCGGGAGGGGCTATGATCAGTTCCTTGTTCAGATCTTCGCTGGGGTCGAGAACCCTGTCCAGATCGAACAGGCCGACGCCGGTGATGTCTATCTCGTCGTTCTCGTACATGGCCATGGCCTGGCCGCCCGCGAGGTTCATCGTTATGGAATCCAGGTGCGCCTGCTCACGGTAGTAGTTTTCGTTGCGCTCGAGGATGATGCGCTCGCCAATCCTGTATTCCTTCAGCTTGAAGGGACCGCTGCCGTTCAGGTTCTCGGTCCAGTTTCTGCCGCCGGATTCGACATTCTTCCTGTCCAGCACGTAAGCGGTGGGATATGTGAGCTTGGCGAGGAAGTAGGCCTTGGGCGCGTCTATCCGTATCTGAAGCGTACTGTCGTCGAGGACGGTAACGCCGCTTATATCAGATGTAATGCCTTCGATAGCGTCATTTACGCCGATGATGTCCGAGAGGTACGTGTCGGCGACCGGCGAGGCGGTCTCCGGGTTCACCGCCCTTTCAATAGACCACTTGAAGTCATGGGCGGTTATCGGCTTGCCGTCGTGGAACTTGGCGTTGTCGCGGAGATGGAAGATGTAAACGGTGCCTGTATCGTCAACCTCCCACTTTTCGGCTATGTCAGGCACAAGCTGGAGGTCGGTGTTCATGGCGACAAGTCCGCTGAACAGTTCGACGACAAGTCCGGCCGAAGTGGTGTCGGTCATAAGGTGCGGGTCGAGCGTTGGCGGGTCGGCCCACAGTCTGCGGAATATGCCGCCGGAAACATCTTCCGACTCCGCGCTCTTCTCTTCCATAGCCGCAACCGGAGCCGACGCGGGTTTGGGCGGGGCCTGCTGGGAAGAAGCGCTGGCGGGCGCGGTTGTTGGCTCGGGGGCGGTTGTCGGGGCGGCGGCGGTTTCGGACTTGGCAACTTCATCAGTTACGGGCGCGTCGGTCTCCGAGTCGCCGCACGCCAGCGCGAAAGCGAGCGCAAAAATCGTGGCAAAGATCGCGATTTTTCTCATTTGTTCATCTCTCTTTGGTCTGGTTTTAACGTGTTCGATAAATTTAGATGCACCTAATACCAATTAATTCTGACTACGCCGCGAATCTCTGTGGCAAATCGCGTATCGCCATTCCCGTGAAAGCGGGAATCTACTGAAGCAGCCAACGTAAACACGACGGCGTTACTGTGAATTGGTATAACATCAGCTTCGGTGTCATACTCGACGATTCGACCTAATCGCGGAGAGAATCACCGACTGTTGTCTTAAGATACGATGTAATGAACCCATCCAGATCACCGTCGAGGACCGCGCCTGTGTCGGAGACGGAGTAATCCATGCGATGATCCTTGACCATCTGATAGGGATGGAGGACGTAACTTCTTATCTGGTTGCCCCATTCAGGGGAGATGTGCTCTCCCTTGATCAGGGCCATCCGCTCGGCCTTCTTCTGCATTTCCAATTCGATGAGGCGCGCCATGAGAATACGCATGGCGATCTCCCTGTTCTGACGCAGGGAGCGTTCGTTCTGGCAGCTAACCCTGGTGCCGGTCGGCAGGTGGGTTATCCTGATGGCGGTGGAGTTCTTCTGCACGTTCTGGCCGCCGTGTCCGCCCGCCCTGAAGGTATCAATTCTGAGGTCGTCGGGGCCGATTTCGACATCGACGCCCTCCTCTACCTCGGGCATGACCTCGGCCAGGGCAAACGAGGTATGGCGGGCGTGGTTGCCGTCGAAGGGCGATATCCTAACAAGGCGATGGACGCCCTTTTCGGCCTTCAGGTAGCCGTAGGCGTGGTCGCCGGACACCTGCACCACTACGCTCTTG
The DNA here is from genome assembly GCA_965261525.1 of Dehalococcoidia bacterium. GTDB lineage: Bacteria > Chloroflexota > Dehalococcoidia > Lucifugimonadales > UBA1123 > VXRN01. The sequence continues at coordinate 3,399,651 of OZ253472.1, read as the reverse complement.
ATGCCGGCCTCGTCGCCTGCGGATATATCGAGCACCTCAGTCTTGTATCCCCTGCTCTCCGACCAGCGGAGATACATACGCATAAGCATCTGCACCCAGTCCTGAGAGTCAACGCCGCCAGCGCCCGCATGGAGCGCGAGTATGGCGTTGTGGTCGTCGTACTCGCCGGAAAGCATGAGCCTGAACTCCAGGTCAGCGAGTTCGGACTCGAGCGCGGCGAGGTCCTCGCCAATGGACTCGGTGAGGGATTGGTCGCGCTCGTCCATCGCGAGTTCCAGGAGTTCATCGAGCTCAGACGACCTCGCGTCGAGGCCGGTCCAGGACTCGGATTCCCGCTTAAGGTCTGCCATCTTGCGCATCACACGCTGGGCGCGCTGGTTATCATCCCATATCGCGGGATCGGAGGCCTGTTTTTCCAACTCAGCAATCTCTTTCCCTTTGTTATCTAGGTCAAAGACGCACCATGAGATCGGTTATGCGGGAGCGTATCTCGGCCAAGCGGCCTCTCATATCTAACATCTGGTCGGACCTCGGTTTTCCGGCGGATTCTATATATATAACGCCGCCTCTGCAAAAAGGTTGGGTATAATCGGAATGTTGCACCGAATTATAGCAATCCGGGGTTTATGGCTTCCATAGGCTGGGAACTATGGACAGGGTCTTTCGATTGTCCTACAAGTGGCAGTGAAGCGACATAACTCACCCTCACCCTAGCCCTCTCCCCGAGGGAGAAGGGACGATTATCCGGCTGCCCCACCTGATTTTCAGATAATCGAAAGGCCCTGGGGCTATGGAAGCGGTGTCATCGGGCAGAAACGCAAACGGGGTCAGCCGCTATTCTTGGCGGGATGTTCGAGGATGTCGCGGAGCATTGGCGGCATTGGGGGGATGTGGCTCTGGATTATCATCCATATCCTGTCGTCGGATATTCTTCTGTAGTCGTGGGCCAGACGATTTCGGGTTCCCACGATTTCGCCCCAGGGGATGTCCGGGTTGGATTCTCGCACCTCATCGGGAACTCGGTTCGCGGCTTCGCCGATGAGTTCTATATTGCGCAGGGTGGCATGGTAAGTTCGCATATCGGCCAGGAAGGATTCCTGATCCAGGCCCTCGGTAAATGTCTGAACATTCTCGCAGAATTCGATCATGTCCTGGATGTATAAGCGCCATTCGCGCGGAAGGCACGGGGAGTCGGGCATTGATATGTCTCTTTCCACATGGGGGCGTATTTCTTCACGCAGGTCGTCCCATAGGACAAGATCCACGGTTCGTCCGAGAACGTCTTCCAGGTACGATTGGGCGCCGAACAGGCTTCTCAAGTCTGGATCGTTGTCGAAGCTGACGAGTATGTCAACGTCGCTCTGGTCCGTGGCCTGGTCTCGGGCGAATGATCCGAACAGGGTGAGAGACGCGACTCCGAAGCGGCGCGCGAGTTCCGCTTCGTGCCGCTCGAGATGGCTGAGTACCTGTGTCCTGTTCATGTCGTTTTGACTCACTGGATTTTCGACCTCCGGGAGACTGGCATAAATCGTTGGTTATAACTGCTCTGGTGACAACTGGTGGGGCGACTGATGGGCAACTGGTGAATCGCCCACCAGAGATCCACCAGAGTTTACCAGAGATTAGCTACGGGGGAATTTTTTCTTGGGCCTCGCAATCCTGTTTCATAAGGTCGTCTTTATGTGTATGTCATCCGTTTCTATGAGGGCATCTTAGCATAGAACGGATGTATTAGTGAAGGGTGATATACCGTATAGATGCTGTATGGATGCTGTATCAATTTGGTCGGTATAAGGAATCACCCCCATCCTAACCTTCCCCCGTCGAGGGGGAAGGGACTGTATCATGGTCAGTTTGCACGTTTGCCTAGCCTTATCAGTCCATCGAGGTAGGGGGACAATTATCTGGTTGACTGACCCGATTTTCAGATAATCGAAAGGCCCTGATTGGCAGGCTTAATGACTTGAGAAGGCGCGCGGACTATGATATGTCGGAGACATTCGACGAATCGGCGGCAGTCGCCGTCTATGAACGAGCGGTGCGGAGGCCTTTATGGGCCATTTGAGACTCCCCATATCATAGAGTTCACTGCCGAGGTTGGCTATGCCGAGACAGACGGAGCCGAGCGCCAACAACGCGCTGGGCGGATTGCTCCAGGGAATGATGAGCGGATGCAGCGTGCGCTCGGAGAACGTGCGCGCCATCGTGGACCGGGCCGCGCTCCAGCCCGACATTCTTATCACGGCTGCGGAGCGCGCGCCGGTGGTCGTCGAGGCGGAATTCGATCCGGCGCGAAACGTCGAGGACGAGGCTAAGGAGCGGCTGGGTCTTGTGGTCGTCGAGGGACGCCGCAAGATCGAGGCGGCGGTCGCGCTGATATACCCCGAGTCGGTCGCGGACTCCGACGACCTTGCCGACGCGCTGTCCGACGCCAACCTGCGCTACTGCGTGTTCACCACGGCGGATGGCAAAATCGAACGCTTCCCCGAATCCGGCTGGCTGGACGGGCCGGTGTCGGACCTCGCGGACCTCATCAGACTGGTGTCCGTGCCTCAGGAGGCCGTGGACAGGGCGGCGACCGCGCTACAGGAGGGCATAGAGGGCGCGGTGGCGGTTCTGGACGACATGGCGATGCTGAAGCCCGCCATCACCCGCGCCATCGCCGACCTCCTCGGTATGTCCGACGTGCGCCAGACGCGCAGGATGGCGTGCGCCATTATCGCCAACGCGATGGTGTTCCACGAGCAGATTTCCGGGATGCACGATGAGGTTAAGCCGCTCCGCCACGTGTGCGGTGACGGGGTCCAGGACCCGCAGGAGGAGACGCTGGGCGCGTGGGCGGTGATACTGGGCATAAACTACTGGCCGATATTCGCAATCGCGAAAGACGTGCTGGAACAGCTGCCGTCCGGCGACGCGGCGCGCATTCTCCACACGCTCAGGCGTACCGCGCAGAGGATTGACGCGGCCGGTGTGACCAACGCCCACGACCTCACCGGGCGCATCTTCCAGCGGCTGATAGCTGACAGGAAGTACCTGGCAACCTTCTACACGCTGCCCGCGTCCGCCGCGCTGCTCGCGAGGCTCGCGGTCGCCAAGATGGAGGGCGTGGACTGGTCGGACGCGGACGCCATCAGCAGGCTGCGAATCGGGGACTTCGCGTGCGGAACAGGCGCGCTGCTGTCCGCGGTGTATGACCAGTTTGCGGCGCGACACGAGCGGGCGGGCGGAAATCCGGCGGACCTGCACAGCGCTATGATGGAAGAAGTCCTGTACGGCTGCGACGTGATGCCGTCCGCCATACACATCACCGGCTCCACGCTCTCCGGTATGCAGCCGAACGTTGGATTCGGACAGTCGCGCCTCTACACCATGCCCTACGGACGGCAGGAAGACGGGAGCGTGAAGATAGGCTCGCTGGAACTGCTCCAGTCATCGCAGTTATCGCTACCGTTCAATACCAACAACCCGGCCCTACGAATCGGCAGCGCGGGCCCAGAGACCGGGGCGCAGGTCGAAATAGACATACCGGAAGAGGGCTTCGACCTGGTGATAATGAATCCGCCGTTTACGAGGGCAACCAACCACGAGGGAGCGCACGCCGACGTTACCAATCCAGCGTTCGCCGCCTTCAACGCGACCCGCAACGACCAGACGCGGATGGGTAGCAGAGTCAACGAACTGGGCAGGGACTCATGCTACCACGGCAACGCGGGGATAGCGTCGGCGTTCGCGGCTCTGGGGCATCGAAAACTCAGACGTGGCGGAGTTCTGGCGATGGTTCTGCCGCTGTCCGCGGCAGCTGGCCTTTCGTGGCGGAAGTTCAGGCAGACGCTCGCCGAGGACTACACAGACCTGACGGTATTCAGCATCGCGGCGAACGGACGTGATATGTCGTTCTCGTCGGATACGGGGATGGCGGAGTGCCTGGTGATAGCGCGCAAGACGGGCAAGAAAGCGGACTCGGCGCGTCGGGGACGTTTCGTATCGCTTGCCGCGCGTCCGAATGGGTTCATTCAGGCGAGTTCGGTGGCGCAGAGCGTATTGGCGAGCGAACAGGTCAGGCGGCTGGAAGACGGACCATACGGCGGCGCTGAACTGACGCTGGGAGACAAACCGTCCGGTGAAACGATAGATGCGCCCTACCTCGCGGACGGCTCGGTGTGGGGTGGAGTGCGCGTGTCCGACTACGCGCTGGCTCAGACGGCCTACGCGCTGTCGGAGTCAAGGCTTTGGCTTCCCGGAAGTCCCAGTGCCATCGAACTGATCATGGAGTCTCTGGGAGTATTAGGCAAACTTGGACTGGTTGACCGTGACATAACCGGCCCACATCCGCGCGGCCCTTTCGACAAAACAACGCCCAGCCCGACCGCCACGTATCCAGCACTGTGGAACCACAACGCCAGGAACGAAACACGGATGGTCTGCGCCCCCGACTCTCAATTGCGAGTGCGACAGGGAATGGAAGACAAGGCAGCTAACGTTTGGGCTACTACCAGTCGAACTCACATCAATCGCGACTTTACCTTCGGTTCCCAGCCTCTTGCAGTTGCATTCACCGAGCAGGCATCCATCGGCGGGCGTGTGTGGCCCAACGTGATTTTTGACGACGATAGATTCGATTACGCTTTCGCAGTTTGGGGCAACTGCACTCTGAGTCTGCTGGGTTACTGGTGGCATTCCACACGCCAGCAATCGAGCAAGGCGAGCGTAACAATCCGCTCCGCCGAATCCCTGCCCGTCCTCGACTTCCGCGCCCTGAGCGACGAACAGCTGGACAAAGCCCAAGACATCTTCGAGGAATTCAGGGAGAAAGAGCTGAAGCCAGCGTACATCGCGGACGCAGACCCGAACCGCGCCCTCCTCGACAAGCGCGTAGTCTGCGACCTGCTCGGCTTCGACCGCGACACCTACGAGGCCGTCCGTCGCCTGTCCGCCAAGTGGTGCGCCGAGCCGTCGGTGCATGGCGGGAAGCGGAGGCCGAAAGGGGCGGGGCTGGTGATGTGATAGACTAGACCGAAGAAAACGTTCATATGTAAGGTCAATTGAATGCTCGCATTTATAGACGAAAGTGGATATCCGCACCCAAATGATTCCAGTACTCGCCCCGTCGTCGTAGCTGTCTGCATAGAGGAAGAGGACTTGCGATTGGTGAGCGGTCGCGTCCACGCCCTGAAACGTGACCTGCTCAAACGCGAGAGGATGGAATTGAAGGGGGTTAACCTGCTGAATAGGCGAACTTTCAGGAGAAAACCCGATTATGTGAACTTTCTGGAAGAATTCTATGGCAATCTGTTAAATAACCTGCCAATCACAGTTTTCGGGGTAATCATGCAAGCCCCGTTTGAAGAGACTGCTGAGGACGATAGCTTTCTACCCAACCGATTCCGGTACCTGGTTCAGAGAATTCAGCTTCTTGCTGAAGAGAATAACAAGATGGCTGTTATTATGTTTGACGGGTCCGCCAATTTATACGGCGGCATAGGCTGGCAATTCAACAGCTTTCTGTACAGGTCGGAGGAAGGCAGGGCGTGCGACCGAATTACAGACGCGCCGTCTTTCGTAGATTCACAAACGTCGGCAGGAATACAGATAGCCGACATGGTGGCGTCGGTTGTGCGGCAGTATCAGGAAGCCGATCTGTTCAGAACCTCTCCGCCCGCAGGTGATCCGTACCTATACGCAATCCGCCGTTGGTATGGCATCATCGAACAAAGATCCCGCGACCTCATAAGTCACGACGGCTTTGGCAGACCCGGTCTTCACCGCTTGGGTACAGGTGATTCATAAAAGTCAAAGAGTCAGATGTGACCCCCGCAAGGAATCCCGCCCGACTCTATGAATATGATCACACGATTATCATTGTATGTCAAGTCTGGAAAACACACGGGTATCATAATAATTTCAGATTTGAGAGAATATCAGCCCACCTTCTCTAGTCGTCATCACTGCTCGCTCCATTACTGCCATCTGTCTCAATAAGGCGCATCGCCAACGCAATAAGCCCGCCAACTGCACCTATCCCTATGTTGTCTTTATCGGTGACAATAGCCAAAGTCGCTACGACCGACAGTGATAGCAAAGCTATCAGTATCTGGGGACGCACCGGATTTATCGTCAGCTTGCTATATGTCCATCTCCTAACTACCAAGAATCCGATCACTCCTGCTACTGCAACCACTACCGCGCATATGACTGACCAGAAGATGGGGCAACATTTCTGCGAGAATATCCGACATCACTTCTCTCCTTGATGCGCGATTCTGGACTTCCGAACTTTCCTGCTTCGCTCTCGGACATAAGCGGCCATGTGGTCGTGGCGGACCATCCAGTTGCGCCCGAATTTGCTGCCTTTCAGGACTCCCCTGGTAATCTGGTGTCGCAGGGTCGTGGGGCTTAGGCCGAACATCTCTCCGGCGTCTGAGAGGGAAAGGTAGGGGTCCGGAGCCTCGATGTCGGTTTGGTCAAAGTCGTACTTCTGACCTGCCTTCAGTATTTCGAGCGCGACCACCCTGCCGTCCGAGTCGTAGTCGGCAAAGAATCCGGGGGCGAGGGACTTGGTTTCTTCCACTTCCGCGTCCGCGAGAACGATTGACATAGCATCAGCGTCTCTATCGTATGTGACTTTCATTCCCGACACCTCTTTCTGATTACTGTAATCACGCGGAATATATCTCTGAATTTGTGATCCAATTCGTCGTAGATGACTGTGATGGGCCTACCGTCAATCTCAGCGCGCGCTTCCATAGTCTGTTCCTCTTCTCCCTCAGAGTGTTGCCCAAGGTCGAGAATCAACATGATGTGTTCCATTGTGATCCGGCGCATTCGCATCTGGTATGAAGCGTGATCTGTAAAAATGATGTCCACGCTGAGGATTATAGCTCATATCGGCCATAGAGTGAATGGGAGTACAAGCTATATATCTCGGTACATCCGCATTCATTCAGAGAAAAGGAGCTTAAGCCGGCTTACATCCGCGGACGCGGGCCCGAATCCCGCGCTGCCGGACAAGCGGGTGGTCCGCGATCCGCTCGGGTTCGGTCGGGACACCCGTGAGGCGGTGCGTCGGCTGTCGGCGAAGTGGCGACAGGAGGCCTCGGCGCATGGCGGCAAGCGGAGGCCGAGGTAGGATATTCTTAAAGCCCTCTCCGGTTTCTTGGAAAACTACACATCATCATCCCCTAATCCCGGATCCACCGAAGGGATGGATGAGTCGTCGTGCAAAAGGGGTGAGAAAGCGCTCCATTGAATCTGGGATAATGGGTTTGAAGACAAGAACCAACCCCAGAGCAGGAGCACTTAATAGATGTTACCACCTGAGCGTCCCGACCGCATCCGAATCGCCTTCGACGATCCCCGGCTGGTGGCCAATGCCGGGCTGCTCGTGCCGGCCACTCTCGCTCAGCGCCTGGGACTGAGTGAACTGGTGGACAGCAACGTTGACCTGGGCGATGCGCCGGGACGGGCGAACCCGGGAGACAAGACGCTGACCCTGGTTGCCTCGGCGCTGGCCGGTGGGGACTGCATCGATGACGCCGACGCGCTGCGTGCCGGTGGGACCGGGCGGGTGTTGGGCTGTACAGTGAAGGCGCCATCCACCCTGGGGACCTTCCTGCGCAGCTTCAGGTGGGGACATGTGCGGCAGTTGGACCGGGTGAGCCGGGAGTTGCTGGCGCGGGCCTGGGCCGCTGGCGCGGGTCCCGGCGATGAGCCGTTGACCATCGACCTGGACTCCACCATCTGCGAGACCTACGGACTGGGCAAGGAGGGCGCCCGCCGCCACAACTACACCGGCCAGAGAGGCTATCACCCGCTTGTGGCCGTCGCCGCAGGAACCGGCGACGTGCTGATGGCCCGGTTGCGACAGGGTCGAGCCAACACCGCCCGGGGCGCAGCCCACTTCCTGCGTGAGACGGTGAGCCGGGTGCGCTGCGCCGGGGCCACAGGACAACTCACCGTACGCGCCGACAGTGGCTTCTACACCCATGACATCGTCTCCGTATGCCGAAAGACAGGTGTCCGCTTCTCCATCACCGTCCGTCAGCACACCCGACTGCGCAATCTCATAGAGGCCATACCTGAGGAGGACTGGACTCCCATACCCTACTGGATGGACGGCGCAGCCGACGTGGCTGAGACCACCTACACCCCTTTTCGGAACGAGCCCGATGCCGCACCGGTGCGTCTCATCGTCCGCAGGGTGAAGCCCACGCCCGGTTCACAACTGGCCCTCTTCGTCGACTACAGCTATCACGCCTTCATCACCGACCGACAGGGCGACACCCTCCAACTGGAGGCCGACCATCGCCGCCACGCCGAGATCGAGAACGCCATCCGAGACCTCAAGTACGGTGTCGGGCTGAACCATCTGCCCTCGGGGCGCTTTGCAGCCAACGCCGCCTGGATGGCCATACAGGTAATGGCTCACAACCTGGCTCGCTGGATCGGACGCATCGGTCTGCGCGAGCCGGTGGCGACCACCAAGACCCTGCGCAGACGCTTGTTCTCCCTCGCCGGACGGCTCACCCACTCGGCCCGCCGCCTTACTTTGCATCTCCCGCAGCGCTGGCCCTGGGAAACACAGTTCGGTCGCGCACTGACCAGACTGCGAGCCATTCCTCTGCCGGCCTGACGGCAGTGTCTACTACTGACCACCGTACACACCACAGCCTGTCTTGTCCGTAAGATCGCTCCGGACCGGACCGCGGGTGTCCACTGTTGCCCGCAGATTCGTCAAACTCGCCCCAAATCGCCACTGTGGGCCTCCATTGGCGTCCAAAATCACGACCGCGGACCTTCAGAACGACCCAGGCGCTGACATCATAACCGCACCGCCACTTTGACACGTCCCTCACCCACGCCCCGGCGGCGATACTAACCCTCTTCGGTGGATTCGGGCTAAGGCTCCGTTGCCGAACAGATATGACGGCTACGTGATGGCCGACCCTGGATTACTTCGGACAATACCGTCGGGGGACAGAAACTACTTGAAGCAGATCTACCGGCAGTACCCGGACTAGACACCCGTGGAGGAGTTCCCGATGATCCGAACGCTGTTATCGTCAATCGCCGGTCTGCTACTGGTTAGTTGCGCGTTCGGCTCCGGTGTCACACAGGAGCCGTCCCCTGTGCCGACCGCACAACGCATAGCCACCGTGCCGACTCTCTCTCCACTTGCACAGGTCACAGCCACCGTGTCGTCTCCGTTGCCGATCGCTAATATCGCTGTGACGGCGCCGACTCCCTCGCCGACCGCCCAGGTTCCGGTGGCAGTGCCGTCTCCTGTGCCGACCATCCAGGTCACTGCCACCGTGCCGACTCCCTCGCCGACCACACAACGCATAGCCACTGTGCCGACTCCCTCGCCGACCGCTCAGGCGAGCGATACGGTGGTGGTTGAGCATTTCTTCCAAACATCATCACCACCGCCCTACTGGGGGCGACGCTCGCTCGAAGAGGACATAGCCTGGTCATCGGTCGTCATCAGGGGGACCTTTGACTCGGTGCGAGCAGTGGGTGTGCAGGATGAACTCCTGGCCCCTGGGAGGTACATCGGTGGGTTGGAGTACACCTTCACGGTACATGAGTACCTGAAGGGCAGCGGCGCCAACCAGCTACAGGCCGTGGCCACGGTGTGGTATGACACGTTCGCGGATACTGCCGCTGCGGCCGCGGACCTGGCCAGACCGCATATCGACCGGCGGGACACTCGCTGGGACGGATGGCAGGCTATCGTGTTCATGCGGCAGTCAGAGGATGGCTATCTGTGGATGGGTGCAACCCACGCCATAATGCTGGGAGGTAGGTACCCCGTGTGGCTGCCGGATGCGGTAGCCACTTCAACGGCCCCGGGCGGGGCCTCCGGGACATCCGGGGCTGCGGGGCAGTATTTCCTCCTGGATGACCCCGATGCCGTCCAGACCTCCGGAGCCGGGGCCAGCGGGGCCGCCAGCGCGACAACTGCGTCGCAGAGTACGTCGACCGTCAGCCTGTCAGATATCAAGTCGCGCGTGAACGTTATGGAGGCGAGGATGGCGGCAGGAGGCGGTTCCCAAGAGTACAGGGAATGCGTGCGTTTGACCTACAGGTACAACAGAATAACCAGATTCGCCACCAAGTACTCGCGGACGGACGGAGCCATACGATCCGGTCTGCCCGCCGGAACCAGAATGGTGAAGTACCCCGACGACATCTGGCTAAACCTCAGTAGACACGGGACGACGACTCCCGCATGGGTGGAGGGCAATGTCTGGTATGAGGGGAGGGATGCGCCGCTGTTCGATTACGAGTATCCGGGCTTCGCGATTTCCAAGCGACCGCTGCCCATGGGGGAGTACAAGGCATTCCGAATGTGGCGCTCCGTTGATGCAGCCATGTGACGGAGACCCTGAGGCGCTGAGAGGGCTGTTCGAGAATGTCGTGAGCGTGAGGCCCCCCAAGGAACCCTGCACGAAGCCTTCTTCGACCCCGTGAACATCGGTTCCGCTGTCGGCGCTGATAGCGAGAACGGGGTTCTGAAGCCCGCTTCTTTTACTTTCGAGGGCGTCGGCGCTACCACAATAGAGCGTATCGAGTGGGAATCGGACAGGACACGGATGGAACTGTCATCCCCAGCGCCGCTGACCGATCACCACATGGATTTCATCGCGCTGGACGGCTCGGTCGCGCTGCGGCTGGATTTCGACGACGCCACGGCGACCACCACCGAGAGCGGGGGAAGCGCGCTGATTTGGGGGGTGTGCGATCAACCCTGGCGGGATGGAGACCTGCTGATGATTCGTATGAGCGAGAGCCCCGCTGACCTGAGCGGAGCCATCAACGACCGGCTCTGCGTCTCCAATCCTGTGTCCTTGCCGACTCCGGCGCCCCCTGGTCCGTGGCCCCGGGGTCGGAGTCTGGCGGCAGAGGCGGCCCACGACTCGGTAACGCTGAGCTGGGAGGCGCTGGATACGGACGCGGTTACGGGGTATCGGATACTGAGGCAGATACAGGGTCAGACGGAGTTCAGGCAGATTGCGGAGGTCGGCAGGGACTCGACCGTATATGTGGACACGACGGACATCGCGCCGAATACTCACTACATCTACCGAATACGGGCCGTCGTCGCCGAGGGCGCGGAGCCGGTGGCGGATTCGCGCGTGGCGGTGGTTACACCTGCGTCGCCGCAGTGAGGATTGCGCGGGCTTCAGTCTCCCGCCATGGCCGCCCACGCATCCGGCGCGAGGCTGGCGTAGTATCCGAGCATCCTGTCGGCGACGCGGCTCCAGCCCATGCTGAGCGCCTTTTCCCGCGCCGCGCGGCCCATCGCGCGCCTGAGGTCCGGTGTCGCCAGAAGCATATCCAGTCGCTGGGCGAACGCCTCCGGGCAGCGCCAGGGAACCAGGTAGCCGGTCTTCGCGTTGTCCACGAACGTCTTGAGACCGCCGACCCTGGACACGACGACCGGCGTGCCGCAGGCCATCGCCTCCAGCGCGGCGAGTCCGAAGCTCTCCGAGTGGGAGGGCAGCACAAAAATATCGGCTGCGCTGTAGTAAGCAGGCAGCCGATCCTGTGGGACCGGGCCGGTGAACGTCACCGAGTCCCGTATGCCAAGTTCTTCCACTATCGTTTTCAGCCGCTCCATCTCCGTGTCGCCGCTCGGATTGCCGCCTACCACCAGCACGCGCAGGTCATTCGCGCACTCCAGCAGAGGCACGGCGCGGAGCAGGATGTCTATGCCCTTCAGCGGCTCGATGCGCCCGACGTACAGGATGATGTTCTCTTCTTCGATGCCGAGTTCGCGGCGGGCGTAGTTCTGTTCTACGGGTGTAAACATATCGAGATTCACGCCCGCTGGTATCACTTCGACCTTGTGAGGCGGGGCGTTGTAGAGGGTGATGACATCGTGTTTCTCCTCCTCGGTGGATACGATTATCCCGTCCGAGTCGGACATTACGAGCGCCTCTATATCCTGTCTAAGCTGCGGTTCACGCTCTCCGACCCGCGCTCTCAGCTTGGTCTTGGCCAGGGTGTGAAAAGTGGTCGTATGCGGGACGTTCCACTCGCGGCTCAGGGTCATGCCCACCCTGCCCGAAAGCCAGTAGTGGCTGTGGATTATGTCGTACCGCGTCTCCTCCGACGCCTGGAAGTCGCACAGTTCGCGGATGAACATGGGGATGTAGTTGAAGAGGTCTTCTTTAGCGGCGTCGAGCGGGCCCGCTTTGAGATGGATAACTCTGGCGCCATCTTCCAGTTCAACTATTTCGGGATCGTTGGGGTCGTGATACCGGGTGAAAACATCAACTTCGTAGCCCTTTGCGGCGAACTCGCGAGCCAACTGAAGTACATATACGTTCATCCCGCCGGTGTCCTTCTCCCCCAACCTCGCCACCGGACACCCGTGAAAACTCAACAGCGCCAACCTACTACACATAAACATCTCCGACTAAGAGCGCGGCCCACCACCTGTTCGCCTCACGCCCCCGAGGGACATTCCGGCCCGCGCCGTCAGCGCGTCACCGACATATGGAACACCGCTTCGTCCCTGCCGCCCAGATTGTATTTGTATCTTTCGTTGCCCTTGAGGAAGTTGAATACCTTTCGGTTTTCCTCGATTGCCGTTCGAATGCTCAACGCCTTGTTTATAAGTCCCACGCTGAGCCTCGAATAGCCGGGTTCGTAGCCGCTGTTGTACAGGAGGAAATCACCGCCATAATCGAAGCATATGCACGCGGCGACCTTCTCACCGTCAACCTCAAGAAAGTATAGCCTGAACTGGTCGCGACTTGCCAATTCATGCGCCATGTCCAGGAAGAACCGCTCCCTGTCGGGAGTCAGGAATTCGTTTTTATCCTCGCGGCTGGCTTTCAGCAGCGTGAAGAACTCCCGCATCGAGCCGTCCAGCGAATCGCCGTTCGCGGCGGCGTACTGCCTGTTTTCGCTCTCGCGGTCCAGCCTTCGTATCTTGCGCCTGAGTTCGTGCCTGTCTTTCTTCCTGAGTCCCAGGAGGAATTCGTCCCAGGTACCGGGCAGTTCGGCTTTGGGTGTCGTCTCTTCCTCTTCAATCGCGACATCCCATCCCTTCTTCGCGGCGAGGTCGGGAATGTATTCCAGAGTGGGCGACCCGCTGGGCAGCGAGGGAAGATCGAGACTCGTCCACTCCAGAGCGGACAGGCGCTCGACGACGGCGGGGTAGAATCGGTCTTCACTGTCGCGTCGGACCACGAAGTCGAAATAGTCGGACAGGTCCTTGTCGCCAAGGAAAGTAAGCGTTCCATTTCCATCTGTCATAAGCGGCGCGACGCCTAGGAGTTCGGAGTCGTCGGCGACGGAGAGTATCAGGGGGTGGTTGCCCTCGCCGAAGTTGTCCCACCAAGTCTTGTGCCACCAGGGAGTAACGAATACGGTGTTTGTCGCCGACATCGGAAGAATTTTCTCCCAGCGATCCCAGATGGAGTCGAAATTTTCCTCTCGAACCGAAACCGTCATATTTCCTCTGCGCTCCTATCCTACCGACAGCGCCTGTTCGACGGCTGACAGGTCAGGTGGGTACTCTTCCATCCATTCAGGTTCGATTTCGTTGGCGAGGTCGGGGTCTTTCAGCCCGGAGCCGGTGATGATGCAGACGACTTTCTTGCCTTCCAGGTCCAGGCCCGCCTCGGAGCGCTTCAGCAGTCCGGCGACACTGGCCGCCGACGCCGGTTCGCAGAACACGCCTTCCTTACCGGCCAGCAACTTGTACGCGTCCAGGATGTCCTCGTCCGAAACCATGTCTATTGCGCCGCCCGACTGGTCGCGCGCGTTTATGGCGGCGTTCCAGCTTGCGGGATTGCCGATGCGAATGGCGGAGGCGATTGTCTCAGGCTCCAGCACAACGTCGCCGCGCACTATCGGAGCGGCGCCCTGGGCCTGGAAGCCCATCATGCGCGGGCGGGCGGAAGTCCACTCCGCGCCGAAAGCCTCCTGAAATCCCTGCCAGTATGCGGTAATGTTGCCCGCGTTTCCGACGGGCATGAATACGAAGTCGGGCGCTGTGCCCAGATCTTCGATGATCTCGAACGCGGCCGTCTTTTGTCCCTGTATTCGGTGCGGATTGAGCGAATTTACCAGTATTATCGGATGCCTGCTCGTTAGTTCGCGGACGAGCTTGAGCGCGTGGTCGAAACTGCCCTGTATCAGCATAATCCGCGCGCCGTACGCGATGGCCTGCGCCAGCTTGCCCCTGGATACGTTTCCCTTGGGCACTATGACTGTGGTGGGAATGCCCATGTACGCGCCGTAGGCGGCGGCGGACGCGCTTGTGTTGCCGGTGGAGGCGCAGGCGATGCTCTGTCCGCCCGCCTCGAGCGCCTTGGCGACCGCCACGACCATCCCGCGGTCCTTGAACGAACCCGTGGGGTTGCAACCCTCCAACTTGAAGTATAGTTCCTCGCAGCCGACCATGTCGCCTATGGCGCGGGACTTCACAAGGGGAGTGTCACCCTCTCCCAGGGAGAAGATGGGCGTATCGTCCGTCAGCGGCAGATAGTCCCGGTATTTTTCGAGAACGCCTTTTTTCATCATCCGCCCACGCCGCTGCACATTGAGGTTATGCGCGCAACGGCGGTAACTGGGGCTTTCACTTCTTTCGCCGGTACTATTCATCAAGCCTGCCGATGCCGATTCGGGCGCGGCGGTCAGTGACTGTCGCTGCCGGTCAGAAGGAAATCGGCGGGAGGCTTATCCTGGTCATTCTCTCAAAGAATGCGCATGGATAGCAAGCCGAGACGGATTCGAGCGTCCGTTGGAGCCATTCGGATTTCAGATTGGCGCAGGCTGTGATTCTGGGCGGTCAGGGGTCTTCGTAGAGGTAGTCTGTTTCTTCTTCAAGTTCGCGCAGGAATTCGAAGAAGAACTCGAGCTCGTCGCACTCCTCACAGGACCCACACCTGCAGAAGTAGAAGTCGTCCTGATCGAAGTCGTAGTATTCGGCGGGATCGAAGAGATAGGATTCGGGTTCTTCCATTCGCTGGGTGAGCGACTTGGACAGAAGATCGTCCGGTACGGTCACGGGTTGGAAATCAGGGTCGCGGTCGGCTGCGAATTGGTTGAATTCATCTATGAGTCGTTCGGCATCGAGCTTTGCGGAGTCCAGGTCGGGCTGGTCGGATGCTCGGCGGATGATGGACCGGTAGATGGATTCGGCTTCCTCGGCGCAGTTCCGGCCGGCGTATTCGTGGTGTGCCTGGAGCGCGGCGTCTGAGTCGTGATTTTCTTGTTCGGGCGTGACTTTTTCTGAACTGTGATTTGTGTGATTTTGGGGATGGGCTGTTATTTCAGAGTCCGCGACGGCGAGTTCATGGGTGGGTTCGGCGTGAATGGCGGTTTCGGGTTCGTTGTGGGTGGGCGTGTCCACAGGAGCGGCGTCCGCGGAGACCGGCTGCGTCTGGGTGGGTTCGGGGCGCGAGGGAGCGGCGGGCGCTGTGGGTTGGTCGTCGTATTCGAATTCTATCTGGCGGACGAGTTCTTTGGCGGCGGCCAATCGCAGATGGGGCTTGTATCCGTTGTGGCAGCCCTTCATTATGCCGACGAAGTAGATCATGATGTCCCGGCCGTCGTTGGTCTCTTTTCTGACGAGGCGGTAGAGGTCCGCGGTTGCGGACGCCATGTCCCTTTTGGGGCCGTCTTCGTCCTCGGGGTGGACTCTCTTGAAGGGTGTCTGGACGTAGTTTCTCCTGAGATAGCGCTTGCCCTCTTCGAGTCCGAGTCTCGCGAGTATCCGGGCGGCGGCTATCTTGTGAGTGCGAGCGTATTCGTCGGGTGCAAGTCCGAAGAGGCGCGGCGCGTCATCCACTTCCATGAAGACACTCTTGAGGTAGCGGACGACGTCGCGCCCGTTGTCGGTCTCTTCGAGGACGATGTTTCTGAGTTGTGTATTTGGTTTTCGGGTTGTTCTGGTCATGTTGTTGGCTTGGATTAGGAACTTCTGTTCTTGTTACTGAATAGAGTATATGCGTTCTGAGGGGGATGTCAAGGGGAAGCGGCTGTTGGATGCTGTATCAGTTTGGTCGGCGGCAGTAGTCACCCTCACCCCAGCCCTCTCCCTCAAGGGAGAGGGGGTCTGTTGATTGAAATTCTTAGTTGGCCGCACATTTACATACCCTTCTCAGCGTCGAGGGGGAGGGGATTTTCGCGCCGCAAGGAACGCCGACTAGGTTGATACAGGTTGCGGCTGTTGGAAGATGATTGCAGGAGTCCTTCCCTGGACCCTTCGCTGCGGCTATGCCTGGCACTTACATATGAACAGGACGGCGCCCAGCTAACTCTTGATGTGGATCGTCCGCTTCTCCACCCTAGTGTTCCAACATTTTTGGATTGACGGTTTATATACCCTCACCCTAACCCTCTCCCAAGGGGAGAGGGGATAATTCGGAATCTGGATATCCATCACAACTAAGTTGTCGGACTACTAGACTACCCTAATTGATCGGAGTTCGTGCCTGGCCCGACGTGAATTTTGGTGACAGGGTCCACAGTCAATTGACAATCGTCCGAAAATTGAAGGGGTTAAGGAACGGCGTCATAAATGTCCGCCTTGGAAATCAGCCGCTTGAGAGCAGTGGCAGTTACCAATCTTAGCTTCCTATCCCCCTCCCGAGGAAGACCGTAGATTGAAGAGCAGGGTATTTCGATTATCCAGATTCGCAGTGTAGTCGCCTATGGATTCCCGCCTTCGCGGGAATGACGAGTAACGCGGCGCCATTGGATTCCCGAATAATCGAAAGACAGTAGATTGAAGAGTGTGAAGGTTGATGTGGTTTCTTGGGAGTGTACATAAACGTAATGTCGTATCCCTTCTCCTTCACTGCTTGAAATGCCCGCCCGACATTGAATACTACAAACCTGCCATTCGGTCTGAGGTTGTAGTTGATCGCGCGAAATTCCCATTTGATTCGTTCGATGGCGATTGCTCTGTCGTCTGTCTGAAAGAATTGAAGCCTGTTGACAGACAAATCGGGTTCCTTGGCACTTTTCTGAAAGGCGCTTACATTCGGCTCACATCGCTCGTGGGTATCGGGCTCACAATCCCTGTGACTAACGCGGCCGGGGCTACAGTATCGGCTAACCTCGTCACTATCCAGCAGGGGGTCACAGCGGTTCAATTCACCGTCGCGGGACAAGGTAGCCATATTCCTTAGCAGCTTGCTCCATCGGCAGTTCTACGCTTACATCCAGCGACGATGCGCTGTCTGGGGATTCCGCCTGCGCGACACAGTGTATATATTCGTCCTTCAGAAAGGCCATGACCAGCAGCCCGTCTCCAAAGATGCGCCACTCTATCTGCATCAGGCCCTCTGGGTCAGGCCCGACCAGGGGGTCGGCAAACTGGTCATGCTCAATGAGGAACCGCGCCATCGCCTGAAGAGAGAACATCTGGATTTCAACGTCGTCATAAGGATCCTCTTGAATGTTGCGGAGCAGTTCGACTAGCTCCTCGGCCACAAGTTCCCGGCCGCGGCTTCGCAATTGCTCGATAACCTCGTAGCTCACAGCTCCAAGTATTCCGACATTCATGGTCTCCTCCCGCCTGTGGACGTTGCGTACAGGTCGCAGTGTATAAAGCGCTTACTGCGCGGTCAATTGCATCCAAAGTGTACGAATAGAGAAGCATCAAATATCCGGTGAGTGTCTATAAGACAATCTGCTGCAATGGGCAGAGCGAAAGTTCCCTCTCCCTCGAAGGTGAGGGTGTCCAACCACTTTGTGATACATTCTTCTTGGGAAACCTATCCTCGGAAAGTATGCCTGCCGCGTGGTGTTCTAGGGAAAAGATTGAGAATCCTGTCGAACCATCTCGAAGTACGTGGGGGAACTGCTTCGACGGGGCATTCCTGTACAACGTTCCTGTCCGCATCCAGAAATCGCACAATGGCGGCGTCCGCCGAGGGGAGGATTGTGATCCACATCCCATGCCCTGTCGCGGACGCCGCCAGTTCAGTTCCTTCTATTTCTACTTCCTCGGCCTTGTCGGGCATATGCCCTGCGATGTAGTGTGATCCGCCGATGTATGCGGAAGCGTACTCGCAGGGGTCGGCGCTTCGGATTCGGCTAATGTCCCGACCATCCGGGGTGGTGTAGAGGATCCACAGCCACCCTTTGGTCGGATCGGTATGGATCGAAGCCTCTCGTTCACCCAACGAGATCTGTACTAGGGGTTCAGACATTACTCGTCTGAATGCATCTGTTGGATCTAGGGACACGGCGTCCTCAACTCCTCCCGGGACTTGATCCTGTATATAATGTCCCGTCCGCGATTGTCTATCACCTCTGCCTGACCACCCTGTAAGTGTGTGTTCCCTGCACACACGTCGCAAATGCGCCTGTGGTAGCATACGCAACTGTAGTGTACGGGGTTGTATCCGACGCTAAGGTATTCAGCGGCCAAAGAGGTGTCTCTGGACCGCGACCGTGAGCCGCACCGACGTGAAGTCGCCGATGCAGTTGACGAACCCGTCTCCATTGATGTCCATGTTGGTCTTAAATGGATCCGATGCGTACACCTTGCACGCATATCCACCAGACTGGAAAGGCTATCGGAGGAAGTCGGACACACTGGTCTCGGACGTGAACGTCTGGGGACTCTGAGGCAGGTCGTCGCGGTTGTCGGGGGTCCAGAAGCTATGGTTGCGAGGCCGAAGATGGCCAAGGTGATTATTAGCGCTAACTTCTTCATCGTTTCGCCTCCTATCTTGTCTGAAATCCGTTGAGAAACTCGCAGGGTGAACAATTTAGGATTGCCGAATATGAAAATTGTGACTGGCGCTTCTTCTCCCTACTGTCCGTGTGGAATGGTGGTATTATACCCCAGAAATTGAAAAGTGGAGGCGCATCCATGGCGGGCAGCATACTCAGACCATCCACCGCAGACATAGCAAAGCAGTTGAACGAACAGGCGAAGGCGCTGTGGGGCGAGCGGCGGACCGCCGAACTGCAAGAGTCGCTTGAGGACACGGCGCGTATTCTGGTGGAGTTGCGCGACAATCTTCCCGACAGAGACGTGGAGCCGTGATTTTATCCCTGATCGGATGGAGTCCGCCCAATCGCAGTAACACCCCCAGGCTCGGAAGCGAAGGAGGAGTCATGTCGGAATTGCATAAACTCGGCGTCGCGGATTCGGCGAAACGGATTCGGGACGGTCAAGTCTCGTCCACAGACCTTGCCCAGGCGCTGCTGAAGCGTATCGAATCGTTCGATCCCGCGCTGCAGGCGTGGGTAACTGTTGACCGCGAGGATGTACTTACCGAAGCCAGGCGTCGGGATGAGGAACGGGATGCGGGCGATGTCAGTGGGCCGCTGCACGGCGTACCCATTGGCCTGAAGGACATCTTCTACACCGAGGGGATGAAGACGACCGCCTGCTCTCCCATTTACGCGGACTTCGCGCCGGATTACGACGCGACCTGCGTAGCCATGCTGAAAGAGGCCGGAGCCATCGTTCTGGGCAAGGCGGTAACGACCGAGTTCGCCTCGGGCGACCCTTCCCCGACGCTCAACCCGTGGGACGCGGCTCACACGCCGGGCGGATCGAGCAGCGGATCGGCGGTGGCGGTCGCGACAGGGATGTGCCCGGCGGCGCTGGGGTCGCAGACGGGAGGCTCCACCGGACGGCCCGCTGCCTACAACGGCGTGGTGGGACTGAAACCGACCTACGGGCGCATCAGCCGCTACGGTGTGGCGCCGCTGAGCTGGTCGCTGGACACGGTGGGCATCCTGACTCGCAGCGTGGAGGACGCGGCGGTCATGCTCCAAGCCATGGCGGGCTACGACCCGAAGGACCCGGGATCGTATGCCATGCCGGTACCGGACTATCTCGAGGAGATGGACTCGAATAGGCGCGCTCCGAGAATCGGGCTGATCAAGGAGTTCTTCTATGACCGATCCACCCAGGAAGTGCAAGACCACACGGAGGAGGTTGTCCGTAAGCTGTCGGAGGCGGGGGCTACCGTAGTAGAGATTGGGCTGCCTGAGAGTTTCGGGTCCGCCCACAATTGCCAGCGCATCGTCAGCAACGTCGAGGCTGCCGCCTTCCACGAGGAGAATTTCCTGGAGAGGGCCGACGACTACGGTCCGAAGATTCGGGCGAGTATAGAAATGGGGATGCTGGTCCCGGGCGTCAGATACCTTCAGGCGCAGCGATTGCGCCGCAGTTTCCGTGTTGACATGGTTAGCGCTCTTCAGGGTGTGGACGCGGCGTTGACGCCCGCTATCCCGGAGCCCGCTCCCCGTGACCTGTCCACCACCGGGGATCCCGCGTTTCAGTCTCCGTGGACTTCCGCCGGACTGCCCGCCATCGTCATTCCGTCCGGAATGAGCGGATCCGGGCTGCCTCTGGCGGCGCAGTTGGCGGGACTGCCCTTCCAGGAAGGCAAACTGCTTGGCGTCGCGCGCTGGTGCGAGGAGGTCTTGGAGAGCAGTCTGTGGCCGCCGGAGTTCTCGTAGGACGTATCAGTCCCCGATGTTCAACACCCAGAACACGATGACGTTGATGATGAAGACCGGAATGGCGGCAATCAGGATTACGAAGAAGGCCCTCAGCGTCGAGGTGTAGTCCAGGCTCTGCCTGGCGGCTACGACCATCGCCGCCCACTGCCAGAAGAATACGAGCGTCGTGATGACGGTTCCTACCTGCGGTATGAAGACGAGTATATTCAGGATACCCGGCGTCTGCGCGAATCCTGTGCCCCTCGCCAATTCACCCCAGTCTGCGCGAGTATCCGCTGTCTTCAGCAGAGTTGCGCCTACAAATAGGGCTACCAACGCCCACACGGCCCAGGTCACCAATCCACGAATAATTCCGAAGACCAGTCCCCGGACAAGATCGCCGTCTCCGCTCAGGAGTCCGCCCACTCCACTCGCGATGGCAACGATTACCACAACCAACAACGCCTGCACGGTTGCGCTGTTGTCGTTCTCCACATCTTCGTAGGTATCGGATCGCAGCAGGGCGGCTCCAAGCATCCTGTTCAGCATTCGATCAACCCTCCTTATGTCTTTACGAGACTGAATCGGTCGGGGTCGGCAGGCGCCCGACGTGAGGCCATGCTATCACACAGGACATCGAGAGTGGGCGTGACAGGTACATTGGGACGAGTCAACGCAGTCCAACGGCCCTGAACGCCTGCGATTTAAGGTGTGGAACTCGGAATGGTCAGGGGGCTATAAGGGTGGCTACACCACAGTTGCCCTGTCCACGAGGGATTCGGCTTTGGCGCGGTCGTCGGCGGAGATCGCGACGATGGAGTAGCCGTTCCTGCGGTCAACGATGTGCAGACTCTGTATGTTCACGCCCGCGTCCTTGAACCTCTCGGCCACCCTCGCGAGAGCGCCGGGCTCGTCCGGGAGCCTGACAAGCAGCGAGTCGTCCGAGACGGTCTTGAAACCGGCGTGAGTCAACGCTCGCAGGGCGTCGTCGTAGGCGTCGGTGGTGAGAGTGATGAAGCCCTCTTTGGCCTGTCTCTCGGCGCTGATCGTCTCTATGTTGACCCCGCTGTCGGCGAGCGCCCTGCTGATGTCGGCGATTACACCCACTTCGTTCTTGGCCATGACGATGATTCTGTTCATACGGATGCGCTCCGGTTCTTCTGAATATCTTCCAGGCAGTCGTCAACCACCATGTCTATTGTCTCGCGGGTTACGTGGGGCATAGTGATGAGGTGGGCGATGTCCTCGTAGGGGGCAAGCTGCCACTTCCGGACCACTTCGTCCGACGGCCTCGGAAAGACGACCGTGACAGAGTTCCTGTTCCGCCATGAGGGGATTCCACTGTCGTTGAATCGGGCGACCGCGTACTCGGCGACGTTCAGACACTCGCCCACTATTTCACGAAATCCGTCCAGTCCATGCTGCTGAAACGCGTACCACATCATTAGCGGCGTGATCGCGTTTCGCGACCCTGTCAGAGTGGTGTCCAGCACGCCAACGTACTCAATCGAGCGGGCTATGCGTCCGACATAGTTGTTCCGGGTCAGCGCCACGCCGCAGGGCATGGGCGAGCCGATCATCTTGTGTCCGCTGACCGCCACGCTGTCGAAGCCCGCGTCGAATCCAAAGGGCTGCGGATCATCCACGAACGGCAGGATCATGCCGCTCAGCGCCGCGTCGGCGTGAATATAGTAGTTCGTAATAGCAAGATCGTCGAGGATGTCCCGCACTTTGCTCACGTCGTCCACCGCGCCCTTCATGGTGGTCCCGATGTTCGCCATGAAGATGACGGGCACGTCGCGATTGATTCGGATGCTTTCGTGGAGGTCCTCGTAATCTATCTCGCCGTTGTCCATGCTCTTGATCATGATGTTGCGCGCCTTCAGGACACGCAGAATCTTGACGACGCTGTAGTGGGTATCCTGCGAGAAGTAAACGATGCCATCGGGGAACGTCTCGCGGCCAATGTATAGCCCGTACATATTGCCCTCGGTGCCGCCGGAGGTGACGTATCCCCATGCCTCGTCGCGGGGCAGGCGCATCATGTCGGCGAATTGGCCGACGACCTCGCGCTCCATATCGTGAGTGTTGCTTAGAGGGTGTTTCCAAAGCCTTCGAATTGACCTATACTACTCGCATTATGCGCAAACCCTATCCCAGCGACCTCACCGACGAACAGTGGGATATTCTCGCTCCCCTGCTCCCACCAGCCAAACCTGGAGGACGCCCTCGCGCAGTAGACCTTCGGGAGGTGGTCAACGGCATCCTGTACGCGCTTCGGAGCGGATGCGCCTGGCGTATGCTCCCCAACGACCTTCCTCCCTGGCAAACAGTGTACAAATACTTTCGAAAGTGGACAACGGACGGAACGTGGAAACGGGTCAATGGGACTCTGCGCTCCGCCGTTCGAGAGGCGGAGGGCAGGAATCCGACGCCCAGCGCGGCGATCATAGACAGCCAGTCAGTGAAGACTACTGAAAAAGGGGGCCTCGCGGCTATGACGCAGGCAAGAAGATCAAAGGTAGAAAGCGACACATCATAGTGGATGCCATGGGGTTGTTGTTGGACGTGGTGGTGCATCCCGCCGACATTCAGGACCGGGACGGAGCGAAGTTGGTTATCTCTAAATTGAAAGGACGCTTTCGGCGTATGCGTTTGATCTGGGCTGACGCGGGCTATGGGGGAAAACTGATCGAGTGGGTGCGGGAGTTGACAGGATGGACGCTTGAAATCGTGAGGCGTCCCCGGGACAGTCACCAGTTCAAGGCGCTGCCGCGCAGATGGGTGGTTGAGCGAACATTCGCCTGGCTGGGAAGGTGTCGCAGGTTGAGCAAGGACTACGAGGCGCTGCCTGAAACAACCGAGGCCTGGGTCAACATAGCTATGACTCATCTCATGCTCCGACGATTGAAGCCTTCATGACATATCCTTTGGAAACACCCTCTTAGGAAATTGCTGTCGTGGAAGGGATCGCCAACGTTGTTCGCGCAGTAGCTCAGGAACGGGAGCAGCGCCGAGTAGTCGAAGTCCTGGTTACAGGGATAGCCGACTATCCGGGACCTGAGTTCGTCGAAGTCGCGCAACAGGGCATCGAGGCGCTTCCGGGTCTTGGCGTCCAAATTATTGACCTCCGTCCTGACAACTCTAACCTGCTCAATCGCAACGTGGCTGAGTTAATCAATCCCCGATTGCGGTTGGCTTGAATTAAGCGTAGCGCAGGAATCGAGGCAGGTTCAATGCGTTTCAGACGAAGGCCCAGGACGATAGCAAAGTCGGCGTTATCATGGTTCCGTCAGCAGCGGGAATGACGGATCGGAGTCCAGAAGAAAAAATCGTAACTTTGCAATCATCGTGGGAGTTCCGCAGGGCTTTTGCAAAGTCGGCGCTGGACAGATCCTTTCGTACATCGGACGAATTCGCCGAGTCATATATCTTGATTTATAAATCAATAGGTGATTTAACAGGTGGCGACTGGTGGGTTGACTGGTGACGAACAGGTGACTTTTCCACCTGTATTGACCTGCGATTCACCTGCGTTAGCTTTGGGGAGTTTTTTTCACGCTCCCGGAATTTTGGTTGTATAATTTCGTATTTATGTATATTGACGCTCAAAGTCATCGGTGGTCGGCGTTCCTTATTAGTTTGTATGTTCGTACTATAGCACAAATAGGATGTGGATGTGTAGTTCTATGGGAAACTGAGGAAGACTTTGAAAAGGCCCTGGGAGTTCCGCGCGCTTGTTGTAAACGGAGGCCCTCCAAAGTAGAATACGCCGAAAATCCGGCGCAGCCGACGCGACCTTGGGGGCACACCATGAAATTGGCGCTACAGTACGAAATGCAGAGGCCGAGTCTCGACGACCGGCTCGTCCTCCAGGAAACGATGGAGCAGTGCATACTGGCCGACGAGGTCGGCTTCGACTATCTATGGTTCGTGGAGCATCACTTCCTGACCGGATTTTCCGCGTCCCCGTGCCCGGATCTAGTGTATGCCGCGCTCAGCCAGCGCACCAGCCGGATTCGTCTCGGTCTCGGCGTTGTGATCCTCCCGTACCACCATCCGAACCGGGTTGCCGAGCGTGTGGCCATGCTTGATCACCTTTCCAATGGCAGGGTGGACTTTGGCACGGGCCGGTCGGCGCCGTATGAACTCACCGGAATGGGAATAGACCCCAGGGACAGCCGCGAAATGTGGGAGGAGTCCCTCGCCATGGTTCCCAAGATATGGGAGTCGGACTGGTTCGAGTATGAGGGCAAATTCTGGCAGGTTCCATCGAGGCAGGTGCTGCCCAAGCCGTATCAGGACCCGCATCCGCCAATCTGGGTCGCCGCCCTCCAGCCTTCCACCTACGAGATAGCCGCTTCCAAGGGCATCGGCGTGCTGGCGTTCGGGTCCAGCGCGCCCTCGTCTCTCGAACCATACGTTCGCGCCTATAAGGAGAACGTCAAGAAGGCGAACCCTGTGGGAGCTTTCATCAACGACCAGTGGGCCAACTCCACACTCGGAATATGTCTCGAAGACAACCGGGAAGCGCGCGAACTCGGCGCGGCGTCTTTGAAGAACTTCTTCGGCCCCGACAGGCCCTACGTCCAGGGACAGAAGGACGTGTACGCCCGGCTGTTGGAACAGTGGGGCGGAGTGCCTGACCATCTCAGGCAGAATTTCTCGAGGTACGTACAGGACGGAGATTCCGACGAAGAAGCCACCGACGTTCTGGATTTCTCGGGCGGGCAGGCTATAGCCCACAAGGTGTGGGAGGATCTCGACGCCGATACTCTGGCGGATCGGGGCGTGGTTATCGCCGGAGACCCGGACAGCTGCATCGAGGCGCTCAAGAAGCACGAGGCGACGGGCATAGACCAGATGATGATAATGATGCAGACC
Source organism: Dehalococcoidia bacterium (assembly GCA_965261525.1). Taxonomy (GTDB): domain Bacteria; phylum Chloroflexota; class Dehalococcoidia; order Lucifugimonadales; family UBA1123; genus VXRN01. The sequence continues at coordinate 3,374,328 of OZ253472.1, read as the reverse complement.
GAAACCATCCCTCACGAAAAGGTGATGAAGTCCATCGAACTGTTCGGGAAATACGTAATCCCGGAGTTCAAGAAGTCAGAGGCGACAGCCGCAAACGGCGGATAGCTTTTGAGTCCGTGGACAGCAATGTGAGTATTCGTGGCGGACAGAGTGTGATGCCTCGTGAACGAAATGATCGCCGCCAGCAGTCTCAAATTCCTGTGAAGGCGGGCGGTAGAACCCTCTACAAAAGGAGTCCAACATGAACTCAACCCGAAAACCAGTCGCCGTCGTGGTGGGGGCGACGTCCAAGTGGCAGTCAGACGGCCGCAACACACACCTAATCCACGGTAGAGCGCTGGACGACAGCGATCTGCCCATAGGCGTGCGCTGGGGCGTAGGGGGAGCCATCTCCCAGAAGTTCGCGAAAGAGGGCTTCTTCACCGTGTTGACCACCCGCAACGCATCCAACGCGGCCGCGCTGGAGGAAGCGATCCGGGAACAGGGCGGCGAAAGCATGATCGTCGAGCTTGACCTCGCGTCTCGCGACTCCATAACCAGGGCGTTCGCGCGGATCAGGGAGCAGGCCGGCGACCCGGACGTCCTGGTCTATAACGCGGGCTACCTGGAAGGGCGCGACCTTCCGCCGGAAAAAGAACTGCTGGAGCATATTCCCTTCGAAATACTCGAAACCGCGCAGCACATCGCCGTCAGCGGACCCTTCCTGGTCGCCAAGGAAGTGTTGCCCGCCATGCGGGAGCGAGGCGAAGGCTCTATTCTGATTTCCAATAACTCGTCGTCGCTGCGGGGGAAGAAGCGATACACCGGACAGTCGCTATACTATCCGAGAGTGTTGATGCGGACGCTGGCGCAGACGTTGACTGAGGAATACTCCGAGTACGGCGTGCATGTAGCCAACGTGGTGATTGACGGGACCATAGATTCTCCTGGCACCAGGGCCATGCCGCGCGCTCAGCAGCATCCTGAATCGCTGATTAATCCCGTCAAGATAGCCGAGGCATTCTATTATCTTCACACGCAGGACAAGTCCTGCTGGACCCACGAGCTTCAATTGACCCCCTTTGCCAACAAGCCGAGTTTTTGACGCCTATTGCCGCGGGCGGGCAACTCGAATAAACAGCTGACGTTACGCGCTCAGGTATGAATTCCTGCCCGGGAATGGTACGCTTTAGCTACGAAATCGCGCTCAACTGCATGAGGACAGTCACTCACATCATTACCGGAAATGATATACTTATCCGAGATAATCGGACTCCCGCCCTCAGCGCCTGAACCGCGAGGCCAGATATGACAACCAAAACGACAGCCTACTCGCCGCCCGGCATGGCAACCAGAGACGCATCGTTCCCGCCGCCGCCCGTCAGGTACACGTGGCTAAATGGCAAGAGACTGACGATACTCCCAGACCCTCCGAAAGATCCTGAACGTATGGAACAGATGCCAACCATAGGGATAGCCTTTTACATGATCAAAGACTTCCACGCCGGCCAGGGCGATGTTCTGGTGGGGTCGGAAGGCTACCTCTGCCAGTCGGCGAGATCATATCCGGACCGGTATGTGCCGGACCTGATATTCGCGCGGGTGGATGAACCCGACACCGTCGTCAAAATCCAGAACGGATACGTGATAGACGAGGTTGGCAAGCCCCCGGACTTCGTTCTGGAAGTCGCGTCGCCAAGTACGGGCAGAGCGGATTATACGACCAAGCGCGACGGATACGCGAGGCTGGGGGTTGTGGAATACTGGCGGTTCGACCCGAGCGGTGGAGAGTATCACGACCGGCCGCTGGCGGGGGACCTGCTGGTGGATGGGGCTTATGAGCCGATAGAGACTCATTACGAGCCGTCCGGATCCATCTGGGGACGGAGCGCGGCGCTGGGACTCGACCTTTACTGGGAGGAAGGGAATCTGCGCTTCTACGACTATGAGAGAGGCGAGTTTCTGCCCGAATACAGGGAGATCAAGGGACAGCGCGACGCGGAGATGGCCGGACGTCGGTTGGCGGAGGTCCGCGCGGAAGACGCCATAGAAGAAAGGGATACAGAGAGGGTCAGGCGTCGGTTCGCCGAGACCCGCGCGGAAGACGCCGAGACCCGCGCAGAAGACGCCGAAACCCGCGCGGAAGCGGAAGCTATGGCTCGGGCTGAAGCGGAAGCCGAGTTGGAGCGACTGCGCGAACGGTTGCGCCGTATGGAGGAGCAGAATCCCAACACGCAATAGATTATCCGGCAGGCGTGTCATGCCGGATTTCATTTGCCGAACGCGCAGAGTTCAGTGCGTAACATCAGTAAACAGGAAGGAATACCTGGATGGATGTCGGAATGATGATGATCTTCTCCAGCTACGGCTGGGAAGATGGCTCGGACGGCCAGATGTGGAAGGAGGAACTGCGCCTTGCTGAAATCGCCGCAGACGCGGGGTTCGACTGCCTCTGGTCAGCGGAGCGCCATTTCAACGACTATTCCTTATTCTACGCGGGCTTGAGGAACGCAGGGCGCTGCTGGGCGATTTCGAGTTGAACGTTTCCTTCCGATTCGGTGGCGCTCCGTTGCATATTGCGGAGCGGGGCCTCAAGTTCTTTGCCAAAGAAGCGCTGCCAGTCTTGAAGTCCTGGCAGTACGGGTACTACCAGGACCGGGCCGCTATGCCAGCAGCGGGCCGTGAAAAGGCAATTCAGGCGTATTATGGCTATATGGCTATGGTATCGGCGCCTCGCATGGCGCTAATAATTGGCGTCGGGCTGTACTGCGCCTCGGCGAGGCAGATAGAGAGACCTACGCCAGCGACTCCAATGCGGCCAGTCTCTCCTTTGACTCTTCGATGCGTCCTCGGACTACCTGCGCCAGCCGCTGGGAATCGTCTCGGTAGGTGACGTCCGGATTTGCCTCTACCTTGGCGACCCACAAGGACGGGAGTCCGGACGCGCCGCGCAGCGCGCCGACTATGCCTCCAACCATCGTGGCGATTGTGTCGGCGTCTCGCCCAAAGTTGGCGCTCCACGTTATCGCGCGCTCAGGGTCACCTTCGGCCAGCGTCAGTATCGCCAGGGTCGCGGGGATAGTCTCCATGGAGTCCGCCAGCACGGTCCGCTGGAACCTCGCGTAGTAGCTCTCGCGGAACAGCTCGTATGAGCCGGTCTCGGCAGCCAGATCCAGCGCGGCCGCGATGGTGCGCTTGATCCCGGCGGCGCTTACGGGCAGGAGATACCGGGTAGCGGCGTCCACGACGGACTCGACCGTCGCGCTTTCATCGAAAGCGGCCGCCACCGATGCCGCCATCGCGCAGGCGGCGTCGCGACAGTAGCCCGATGGGCCGTTGTGGATGAACGACGCCACGTCCATGGTCTCCAGCGCCGCCTGGCGAGGATCGCAGGCGTTGATGATTCCCATTGGAGATATGGCCATGGCGGTCGAGGAACTCTGCATGTTGCCCCATCCGGCGTAGGCCGGCAGTTCCAGGCCCTGATCGAACTTGTGGAAAGCGTTCCGTACAGGAATGAACCAGAGATGTCTATTCTGATCCCTGAAGTCTGCGAACGACTGGGCGAAGTGGTCCACTGTCGGATGACCGTCGCTCTTGAATATGGCGTCTATCAACTGGCCCCTGATAGCGGTATCGTCGGTGCCGACCCCTTCGAAGTCGGTAACGCCCTCGGGTCCAAACTTTTCGATGATCCGCTTGTAATGCATCCCCTCAGTGGGCGCGCCCATTGCATCTCCAATGAGACCTCCCAGAAGGCATCCGTATATCTTGTCGGTCAGTCGGTCTGTAGCCATTCTATATCTCTCCACGATACTAAGTGAGGCGGGACGAGCTTGTTGAGCGGCGCGGCAGCGGTGATTTTAGCGCTCGGCCATTACGATGGTACTTCATCCGAGAATACGTTTTCCAACTGTACGCGAAAATGATTTGGAGGACTACGAAGGCGAGCCGCCCTGACGAACGTATTACCTTCTCGATCTCCCACATTAAGTAGGGCTTTTGTAAGGTTGGCGCTGAACGAATCTTGTCATATGGCGAGCGGATCTAACGAGTCATATATCTTGATTTATAAATCAACAGGTGGACACTGGCGGCTTAACTGGTGACCAACAGGTGACTTTTCCACCTGCATTGACCTGCATTTCACCTGCATTAGCTATGGAGGAATTTTTCAGGCGTCCAGAATTTCCATATTATAATTTTGTATTTATGTATATTGAGGTTAAAAGCCATTGGCAGTCAGCGTTCCTTCATTAGTTTGTATGTTCGTATTATAGCGCATGTGGGATGCGAATGTGTAGTTCTCCGGGAAACCGATCAGGGTCTGTGCAAGGTCAGTTTTGCGCGGTTTCGTCGGTATTGCCGATATGGATTGCCGAGCGGCGAGCCTCTTCGAGGGTTCCCGCTCCCCGTTTTCACGAGGACAATCCCGTATCGTGGTACGGGGTGACGTTGCTTCGCGGGAATGACCGTGGCTGCCAGTATCGTTCCCGTGAGCGGCAGACCGACCAAGATGATACAGGTTCGACCGGGGATATTCGCGTTGGCGAGCCGGCGAAAGGCGCTCCGACCCTTCCGGCTGGAAGAATCGGAGCGCCGTCCGACGCGCGGGGTTGCCGCGACTCTACTCTATACTCAGGGTGAATGAGTCGCCGTCGCCGGTCGAGACCGCTTCGGCAGTGTAACTTCCGGCGGGGAGCGTCAGGCTGGCCTGGGCGCCTCCGTTGTGCAGCAGCTTGCCGTTGTTCAGGGGACGTTGATGCGATGCGTCATCGGGCCCTTGGGCGGCGTTCCCCAGCCATTCTTGGGAGCGCCTTTGGAGACGAACAGCACGCCGTCTCCGCTCAGGCTTATGGACACAGAGGTCCGCTCAGACAGGCTGAACCGGAAGTACCGCGCCGCGCTGTCCGTTCGGTGATGCGCCCGGCAGCCGCTGTCGCTCCAGTCGCCGCTGAACGAGACGGCCGCGGTCAGTTCGCCCACACCCGTCGCGCAGGAGGTTACGGATGACGACCTGGGTTCTGGAGTCGGCTCGGGTGTGGGTACAGGCGTCGGTTCCGGTGTGGGTTCGGGCGTGCGGGCCTGCTCCGACCGTCCGGTGGACACGACTCCGGGGAACCGCACTTCGAGGCTGTTGGAGAGCCGCCGACCGTCGGTCGCGCAGATAGCGCCCTGGACGTCGCAGGGCCGGTCTCCCTCAAGAACGACCGTCACTTCATCGGTCGAATCGGGCGCCACGATCACCTTCCAGAGATCGCTGCGCTTGTCAACGCGGCCAACGCCCGTCACCCTGCCACCGGTCACGCTCAGCGAGTGATCCCTGATGGTGCGGTAGCTGATGCTGATAGGCTCGCTGAACGCGATGCGGAATCTGAAGGGATTGCCCTCGTGCGCTGTCGGCGTATTCTGCAGGTTCGAGTCCGCAGTGAGCGGCGGAGCTTCCACTATTTCCACAGGAGGCGGCAATTCTCTGCTGACAGGCGGGCTGGAGTCGGAATCCCCAGCTAGGACAATGAGCGTGGCTGTGGCGCTCGATGTGTGAATCTCGTAGGTAACGCGGGTAACGCCGCCGACGCGCGCGTACGACCTGATAGTATAGCGGAATGTGTATGTGCCGACCGTCGGGATATCGATATCGTAATTCGAGGGTGTGAAATATAGGAGGTTTAGGCCGGTTTCCAGACTGCCGGCCGGCCCGTTTATCTGCTCCCAAGTGTACTCTATGTTATGCCAGATGGTGCCGTATTGCCCATTGTCAATGAGGTTACCAGTCAGCTCTATAGGGAAGTTCGGTAGGGGGATTCGTCCTACGCACACAGTGCCGCTTCCGGAAGGAACATAGTGGCTGCACATGGTTTCGGTTTCGTGGTAGTACGGAACCGTCAAATTTGCGACAGAGGCCGCGAACCGGGGGTGAATCGTCACCTGGACCGAACCGGACCGGGTAGCGCCGCTCGCTACGAACCCGCTCCAACCCGACTGCCCGGTCAGATGGGACGCCCGCGTCTCAAGGGCCAGCACCTGCCCACGCTCAGGGAACTCCTCGACCGCCCCGATACGCGCTGGAGCCGGACATCGGTCGCATGGTACGACAACGGTACCCGTACGGTGGAACTCAACTCTCACACCGCGCTCTGGTATCACAGCGGCAAGCCGCCTGTGTCCATTCGCTGGGTTCTCGTTCGAGACCCACTGGGGCAGTTGAACTCTCAGGCGCTGCTATGCGCCGATCCTGCGGTCGCGCCGATCCGGATCGTCGAATGGTTCGCGCTGCGCTGGCGGGTTGAAGTTACATTCCAGGAGGTTCGCGCTCACCTAGGAGTGGAGACGCAGCGCCAGTGGTCGGACCTCGCCATAGCGCGTACCACGCCATTGCTGCTGGGACTGTTCTCCTGGGTTACACTCGCCGCTAAGCTGTTGCGGCGGGAGCGTCCGACTGCTCTGCGATCCGCTGCCTGGTACACAAAGTCTGAACCCACGTTCAGTGACGCAATCGCATTGGCGCGTCATCATATGTGGAGAGCCTCTGAGACTTTTTGCTTGTCTGAACGGAAACCCGATATCGTGAAAATCCCCGCGCTTCTGTTCAACCGACTCATAGAATCCCTGACTTACGCCGCCTGAATGTACAAAGTCGAGCTAAGTGGACATGGTACTAGCGCCAGGCCGCGCCATGGGCAGAGTCAATCTCTTTTGGCGTCAACTGCCAGCGCGACAGAACGTACGAGCCGCCATACACTCCGCCTGTGGTACAATCGCTTCCAGCAAGGAGAAGTCCATGACCACCCAGACTGCCATCTTCTATCCCGAAACGGACGGTATGCCATTGCCAGACGGAGAGTTTCAAGCGCCGCTGTACATCAGAGTTGTCGGAACGCTCAGGGTTCACTTCAGAAACGTTCCGGGCGCCAGGGTGAACGGCGACACGTTCCTATACTACATCGAAGGCAACCCGCGCCGCTCGGTGTCTCCTGACTGCTATGTCGTCTTCGATCTGTCCGAGGCCGCCCAGCATTCGCTGTCTCTGGAAGGGAACAACACCTATCTGCTGTGGGAGGTGGGCAAGCCGCCGGACTTCATACTTGAGATAGGTTCCCCCAGTACGGCTTCTGCGGACCTTGGCAGGAAGCGCGACCTGTACGCCGAGTTGGGCGTTGGGGAATACTGGCGGTATGACGCGACGGGAGGAGACTTCTATGGCGAGCCGCTGGTGGGCGAGGTTCTTGTGGACGACGAGTACCGCCCCATCACCCTGCGCCACGAGAGAGATGGCAGGATATGGTCTCACAGCGACGCGCTGAACCTGGACCTGTGGTATGAGGACGGCGACCTTCGCTTCTGGGACCCCGTTGCCGGACGCTGGCTGCTGACCCATGAGGAAGAGCAGACCGGGCGCATCGCCTCCGACGCTCGCGCCCACGTCGCCGAGACTCGCGCCGAGCAAGAATGGGCAAGCCGCATCGCAGCCGACGCTCGCGCCGCCGCTGCTGAGGGTCACGCCCATGACGCCGAGAATCGCGCCTCCGACGCCGACGCTCGCGCCGAGCAAGAGCGCGCAGGCCGCATCGCAGCTGCCGCTCGCGCCGAGGAAGAACGCTCCGTTCGCGCCGCCTCCGACGCCAGACTTGCGGAACTTGAGGCCGAACTCCGACGACTGCGCGGCCAATAGCCTTTGCGCAGTCCCCGGGTACTGCGACCGGGAAGCGTCAACATTCTGGCCGGCTTCTACAGGGAGATTGCATCTAAATAGGCACAATACCCTTGTACATTTGTGCTGATTTGACTACAGTATCCCCATGGCTCGCCATTATCATGAAACACTCGACCGGACACCCGCCGCCCGAAATCTACAACTGAATCCTGAAAACCATAAATACAAAGTTATATGATGGAAATTCCGGGCGCCTGGAAAAACTCCTTCAAAGCTAATGCAGGTGAAATGCAGGTGGATGCAGGTTCAGCGTCCACCTGTTAGGTCACCAGTTGAGCCACCTGCACTCACCTGTTGGACGACCTGAGCGAGATAAACCGAAATATATAAAACAGTCCTGCCGGCTGAAATTTAGATGCGATTGCCCTGCCTGCGTCTGGGAGTCGCCAATGTTTGGACATTGGCCTATGGTAAAATCGCCTGGAGCAAGGAGAAGTCCATGACCACCCGGACCGCCATCTTCTATCCCGAAACGGACGGTATGCCATTGCCAGACGGAGAGTTTCAAGCGCCGCTGTATCGCAGAATCGTCCGCGACCTTGAAGTTCACTTCAGAGACGTTCCGGGCGCCAGGGTGAACGGCGACACGTTCATCTACTACGTAGAGGGCGACCCTCGACGCTCGGTGTCACCCGACTGCTACGTCGTCTTCGACCTGTCTGAGGCGGCGCAGGAATCGCTGTCGCTGGAAAGGAACAACACCTATCTGCTGTGGGAGGTGGGCAAGCCGCCGGACTTCATTCTCGAGATAGGCTCAAAGAGCACGGCGAACGTTGACCTTGGCAGTAAGCGCGACCTGTACGCCGGGTTGGGAGTGAGGGAGTACTGGCGCTACGACTCGACCGGAGGGGAGTTCTACGGTGAGCCGCTGGTGGGGGAGCGTCTGGTGGACGGCGAGTACCGCCCCATCGAGTTGCGCCACGAGAGAGACGGCAGGGTGCGGTCTCACAGCGACGCGCTGAACCTGGACCTGTGGTATGAGGACGGCGACCTTAGATTCTGGGACCCCGTTGTCGGACGCTGGCTGCTGAGCCAGGAGGAAGAGCGGGCCGGGCGCCTGGAAGCCGAGACTCGCGCCGAGCAAGAGCGGGCAAGCCGCATCGCAGCCGAAGCCAGACTTGAGGAACTGGAGGCCGAACTCCGACGCCTGCGCGGTCAATAGACCCTGACCCATGATGCGGCGCGGTTGACGCCGTTACGATCCAATTCCTACACTGAGGAAAGTTGCGCGGCGCGGAGATTATCGAAAGGGGCTGATATGCGCGTTGTAATAGGAGCGGACCACGGGGGATACCCTCTGAAGGAAGAGTTGAAGGGATACGTCGAGTCCCTGGGACACGAGATTGTGGACGTGGGCGCTCACGAACTGGACCCGGCGGACGATTTTCCCGACTTTACTAAGTCTGTGGCGTATTCTGTGACCTCGGGCAAGGCGGCGCGCGGCATTATGATCTGCGGCAGCGGAGTGGGAGCGTCAGTGGCGGCCAACAAGGTCAGGGGAGTGCGCGCGAGCGTCTGTCACGATACCTACTCGGCTCACCAGGGTGTAGAGCACGACGATATGAACGTCCTTTGCATGGGAGCCCGGATCATTGGAATCGAGCTTGCGCGGGAACTGGCAGACGCGTTTCTGTCAGCGGAATTTGTTCCCGAGGAGCGCTTCCAGCGCCGCCTGGACAAAGTGCTGGATATGGAGTCTAACTTCGGAGAATGACTTAGAAACTATCTCAAAACCTGTCGCGGGAAACGAGCCACAAGGCCCAGGATAGCCTCCTCTCCCTTGAGGGAGAGGATTGAGGTGAGGGCGAAATTCCTTCCGATTGGGTTTTGAGATAATCACTTAGCGTATCATCCGTATTCCGCGCCAAGAAGACAGGCAACCAGCGTCTGGTTCTCCTCCGCGTCCTCGAAAGCCTCGGAGATGCGGCCAACGTCGTGGTCCGTCTCCACCATGTAGCGCCTGATGCCCCAGGCGTCGAGAATCGGTTCCGTGAATATACCCGCCGAGTCGGTCATCTCGCCGTCTTCGCCCATCCAACCCCTGTATCCAACAACCATGACCATGGGGATGCCGAGATCTATTCCCATGCCGCGTATCGAGTCGCCCGCCTCGAACATACCCGTGTTCTGAATCAGAACGACGGGCTTCTTTCCGCCAATCCACAGGCCGGCCGCGATGGGCATGGACTCACCCTCCCGGCATATGGGCACTAGGCTGAGATCGTCGTCCGATATGATCTGGTTGTACATGAAGTTCGTCTCGGTGTCCGGCAGCCAGACTATGTGGGTCACCTCGTTCTTCTTGAACTGTTCGATGATGGCCGTCGGGCTTAGGCTTATCTCTGCCATGGGACGCTTCTCCGCAGGGTGGGTTGTTTTGGGGGAAATTATATGTGGGCGGGGCAGGGCGGTCAACGCTGGTGAGACTCAGGTCGGGATATTCCAATTTTCTGGGATTCCATAAGAGACGCCCTTCCTCTCCGTCTGCATGACATCCTCTGACATGACAGTTGGCAGACAACTGCCAACAACTAAAATTGCCATTTACAAAGTCTCTCGCTCTTTGTACACTATTTTCACGAACGCATATTCTTTTAGTGCAGTGACCTGAAGAACGGATAAGGGACGCCGGGTCGCTTCCCAATACATATGGTGAAAATTGACAACCGAAAGGCTGTGGCGCTTGGCGCGCGATGCGACTTTCCACAAAGTTCTTGGAAGGCAGAGGATATACATAGGAGTTACGCACTTGGATATGAAATCCTAGCTAAGTATGACCTAACCCAGCTACGAAATCGTTCTCAACTGCGTAAGTCCTAATACAATGGAATAGGACTTACGCAGTTGGGTGAATGAGAATAAGATAACTGACCTTACGCAGCCTTGAGAGCTTGCAGTTCGTCAAAGGCGTATCGGACAGCCTTGAGATACATCTGTGTTCTCAACGCAAAGTGATTCATGCGATGCCTCACGCTCAGCCACTCCGGACGACAAGCCGAATGGGGCCTCACTCTTTCGAGCGAGGAAACTCGAGCATATAGGAACCGGGCAACTCTATCTCGTCCTTGCTTCAATGGGGCCTCACTCTTTCGAGCGAGGAAATACGAGCATTCCTACACCTTGGGTTCAGACCGATGCCGCTTCAATGGGGCCTCACTCTTTCGAGCGAGGAAACCTCGAATCCGGTTGTAACCGCCGTGTCCACAGTATCGCTTCAATGGGGCCTCACTCTTTCGAGCGAGGAAACCCGTGCAGGTGTCGGCGGTTATGTCGCTCACCTCGCTGCTTCAATGGGGCCTCACTCTTTCGAGCGAGGAAACGAGCTGGAGATGCGGTTCAACAATCTCTGTGAACCTAGCTTCAATGGGGCCTCACTCTTTCGAGCGAGGAAACTGGCAACATGTCATTAGGAAAAAGGGTGGGCTTTGCGCTTCAATGGGGCCTCACTCTTTCGAGCGAGGAAACGCGTCTCACGAGCTGATCCCAGTCGTCCGTGTCTTGGCTTCAATGGGGCCTCACTCTTTCGAGCGAGGAAACGGTCAACTCATCAGTTCTTTAGTCCTGCAACACCCAGGCTTCAATGGGGCCTCACTCTTTCGAGCGAGGAAACCGGTCGGCACTGCGGCCGTGGCGACTGTCGCGTCGTGCTTCAATGGGGCCTCACTCTTTCGAGCGAGGAAACATCTACCAGCGGAACCGACTTTTTTCGGGGGCTAGGCTTCAATGGGGCCTCACTCTTTCGAGCGAGGAAACGAGGAAATCGCAGCCGAGGGGTAATCGGTCGGGGACGCTTCAATGGGGCCTCACTCTTTCGAGCGAGGAAACGCGTACCACTGCCGCATCAGCGGGGCTGTCCGCGAGCTTCAATGGGGCCTCACTCTTTCGAGCGAGGAAACCAAGATAAATTCCAGATTTAAGTCGATAAGCCGCGTGCTTCAATGGGGCCTCACTCTTTCGAGCGAGGAAACTCGCAACCTGTCCATCACGCGCCGCCTGAGCCGACCGGCTTCAATGGGGCCTCACTCTTTCGAGCGAGGAAACGCGACTTCGGAGCCCACAGCAGAAGGAGAAACCATGGCTTCAATGGGGCCTCACTCTTTCGAGCGAGGAAACACCGCATTTCCAGCTCGGCTGGATCGTCGTAGTTACGCTTCAATGGGGCCTCACTCTTTCGAGCGAGGAAACTAGCTACACAGATCCGAGCGAACTGGAACTGCGGTTGCTTCAATGGGGCCTCACTCTTTCGAGCGAGGAAACAAGGTACTTCCAGTGGGACACGACGGAGTTGTTCGAGCTTCAATGGGGCCTCACTCTTTCGAGCGAGGAAACTGTACTTCTCGAAATCGAGATTCGGATCGCTGTGCACGCTTCAATGGGGCCTCACTCTTTCGAGCGAGGAAACATGACAGAAAACCGGAAATGGTCGCAGGAACTGAGGTGGCTTCAATGGGGCCTCACTCTTTCGAGCGAGGAAACTCAGTCCGGAAGGCTCGGCTAGGCTCACAGAGGTGATTGCTTCAATGGGGCCTCACTCTTTCGAGCGAGGAAACCTCTTATACTTGACTGCAACAGGTATGCAATAAATAGCTTCAATGGGGCCTCACTCTTTCGAGCGAGGAAACTAGAGGCCCCGCGACTTCGGAGCCCAAAAAGGGAGCGCTTCAATGGGGCCTCACTCTTTCGAGCGAGGAAACACAGCACGTGGTAAATTACGTAGCCAAGTATATGTCGCTTCAATGGGGCCTCACTCTTTCGAGCGAGGAAACAGCGCAGGCAGAGATAGGGAGTGAATGGGCTGCCCGGCTTCAATGGGGCCTCACTCTTTCGAGCGAGGAAACTGGCAACACCTGGCCCGCTACTTTAGACCTCGCCGCCGCTTCAATGGGGCCTCACTCTTTCGAGCGAGGAAACAGGAATACGGGCGGGAGATGAGTGCCGCCATGGTAGCTTCAATGGGGCCTCACTCTTTCGAGCGAGGAAACATGCTCTGGCGGATTGGCGTGGCGGCAATTACGGCAGCTTCAATGGGGCCTCACTCTTTCGAGCGAGGAAACATAGACGTCATGGCCTATCGGGGAATCGGGGAGATGCTTCAATGGGGCCTCACTCTTTCGAGCGAGGAAACTCTGGGCAAGGGCGCTGGCAAGCGCGACGGTGGACCCAGCTTCAATGGGGCCTCACTCTTTCGAGCGAGGAAACCCCCGGCAAATAGGGACTCTCGACGGCGATTCCGAACGCTTCAATGGGGCCTCACTCTTTCGAGCGAGGAAACTCGACTCAAACCAGTCGTCATCGACGCGGCCAGCAGGCTTCAATGGGGCCTCACTCTTTCGAGCGAGGAAACTTGTCGATGTCCCCTGCGCCCCCCGGTTCCACATTTGCTTCAATGGGGCCTCACTCTTTCGAGCGAGGAAACGGGTCAACGAACTCACAATCAATTAGCGGACTGGGGCTTCAATGGGGCCTCACTCTTTCGAGCGAGGAAACTTGCAGGCGTCCTGTCCGCTATGGCAGGTAAATCTGCGCTTCAATGGGGCCTCACTCTTTCGAGCGAGGAAACTTTCTATTAGGAGACACCATGGAACAGACCATAAACAGCTTCAATGGGGCCTCACTCTTTCGAGCGAGGAAACATGCCGATCATGGTGTACTCGCCGCCCTGATAGCCAGCTTCAATGGGGCCTCACTCTTTCGAGCGAGGAAACCATTATCACGCGGATGCCGATCTATTACGCGGGAGTAGCTTCAATGGGGCCTCACTCTTTCGAGCGAGGAAACGTGCCAAGGCATTTTGAAGTCGCACACCTGAACCTCGCTTCAATGGGGCCTCACTCTTTCGAGCGAGGAAACAACGTGCTTCTTGAGAGCTACCGCAACATTCCAATCGCTTCAATGGGGCCTCACTCTTTCGAGCGAGGAAACATGTTACGACCAGATAGCGTGGAGGACGTAGTGGATGCTTCAATGGGGCCTCACTCTTTCGAGCGAGGAAACGTCGCGAACCACGGCCGCGCCAGCAGGGGAGTCGGCGCTTCAATGGGGCCTCACTCTTTCGAGCGAGGAAACGGCTCTTCTCGGAATCGCACTATATCCTCCACCTGGGCTTCAATGGGGCCTCACTCTTTCGAGCGAGGAAACACGTGCTGCTCCGATGAAGCGGCCTCAAGTCGGACAGCTTCAATGGGGCCTCACTCTTTCGAGCGAGGAAACCTCTCTGTCAGCCTAGCCCACGCTTCAGAACTGAAGTGGCTTCAATGGGGCCTCACTCTTTCGAGCGAGGAAACAGGCCGTTAGAGACGCTTGGCGGCAGTTTAGAATGTAGCTTCAATGGGGCCTCACTCTTTCGAGCGAGGAAACTGTTGTGTTGGACGCTTCAGCCTTCGGTACAAACCTGCTTCAATGGGGCCTCACTCTTTCGAGCGAGGAAACAATTATGACCGAAAACCGGAGCTCATTGCTGGAACTGCTTCAATGGGGCCTCACTCTTTCGAGCGAGGAAACAGGGAGCCGAACCGGACGGGGACACGGACATCTCGCAGCTTCAATGGGGCCTCACTCTTTCGAGCGAGGAAACCTGGCCAGTATGTGGACGGCAGGTTATGTCAGACTTGCTTCAATGGGGCCTCACTCTTTCGAGCGAGGAAACGCGCAAGTAGACGACGATAAAAAGCCCAAAACAGGCGCTTCAATGGGGCCTCACTCTTTCGAGCGAGGAAACCTTCACCCGAGGATGATTTCTGGGTGCTGCAGGACTGCTTCAATGGGGCCTCACTCTTTCGAGCGAGGAAACCCGACTCCGGCACCGTCAATTCGCTGACTCACACTTAGCTTCAATGGGGCCTCACTCTTTCGAGCGAGGAAACTCGGTCACCTCGCTCGACGACGACGACACCAGCCCGCTTCAATGGGGCCTCACTCTTTCGAGCGAGGAAACAAGGTGGGTATGTTCGTAGAACTCACGCCCGTGGGGCTTCAATGGGGCCTCACTCTTTCGAGCGAGGAAACTTCTGTATTGATTGCATAGTGGTCTCAGTCAAGTAGCTTCAATGGGGCCTCACTCTTTCGAGCGAGGAAACGTGAGCACTCTCTTCATTTCAGCAGGAGACACCAATGGCTTCAATGGGGCCTCACTCTTTCGAGCGAGGAAACTTCGACGATTCGGCTCAGGTCGATGACGACAAGAAACCGCTTCAATGGGGCCTCACTCTTTCGAGCGAGGAAACTCCGAAGGCGAGTCATGGACCGACTAAGAGACCCCGGCTTCAATGGGGCCTCACTCTTTCGAGCGAGGAAACCCAGCCTCCCGTGCGGTACGCTCCGAGGGCGGTGATGCTTCAATGGGGCCTCACTCTTTCGAGCGAGGAAACGTCAACAAAGACGGACGTCTGTGTGGACTCGTGGCGCTTCAATGGGGCCTCACTCTTTCGAGCGAGGAAACGACATGGACGCCGACACCTCCACGCATGTTACCGAATGCTTCAATGGGGCCTCACTCTTTCGAGCGAGGAAACAGGGAGGTGATGATGGTGTCCCTCAGAGCTGCGGGGTGCTTCAATGGGGCCTCACTCTTTCGAGCGAGGAAACGCAGCCTACGGCGGATACGGCGGCTACGGAACGCGCGCTTCAATGGGGCCTCACTCTTTCGAGCGAGGAAACTACGGCCGTGCTGCATACTGAGACGACCTGGATGATGCTTCAATGGGGCCTCACTCTTTCGAGCGAGGAAACCTGAAACAGCTATGCAATAATAATACACAACGAACGCTTCAATGGGGCCTCACTCTTTCGAGCGAGGAAACGCGCCGTGATGATGCTGTCGCGGAGTGCGGCGGGGTGCTTCAATGGGGCCTCACTCTTTCGAGCGAGGAAACTCGGGGCACGACTCCGGGGGGGAGCGCCTTAGCGACGCTTCAATGGGGCCTCACTCTTTCGAGCGAGGAAACCAGGAGTTGTGTCAACTCCTCAGTCCGACAACACCCAGCTTCAATGGGGCCTCACTCTTTCGAGCGAGGAAACTGGTACGGGATGGCGTCGTGGTCGTCGAGCGAGGTGCTTCAATGGGGCCTCACTCTTTCGAGCGAGGAAACTCGTTTTCGCCAACAACTACCTCCTCGAC
Organism: Dehalococcoidia bacterium; assembly: GCA_965261525.1. GTDB lineage: Bacteria > Chloroflexota > Dehalococcoidia > Lucifugimonadales > UBA1123 > VXRN01. The sequence goes on along the minus strand of OZ253472.1, from coordinate 3,358,519 downwards.
CTCATGGCGCTTCAATGGGGCCTCACTCTTTCGAGCGAGGAAACCTGGTATTATCTTCGGGACTTACACCTTCGTCGATATGCTTCAATGGGGCCTCACTCTTTCGAGCGAGGAAACGGGGGGTGTTTGTTTCTTAAGGCCAGATGCGGTGTAGCTTCAATGGGGCCTCACTCTTTCGAGCGAGGAAACGTGGAGTGTGGTCGAAATCTGCGAAGGTATATGTCCCGCTTCAATGGGGCCTCACTCTTTCGAGCGAGGAAACCAGGAACTAAGGCCACACGGGGCAATCCAGCTACGCTTCAATGGGGCCTCACTCTTTCGAGCGAGGAAACCCGAGGTAAATGCCAGGCTTTGGGCGATAAATTGCGTGCTTCAATGGGGCCTCACTCTTTCGAGCGAGGAAACCTGGCGTGCAGCGAGTGCGCCGAACAGCAACCACCTAGCTTCAATGGGGCCTCACTCTTTCGAGCGAGGAAACCGAGATAAATGCCAGGCTTTGGTCGATATATAGCGTGCTTCAATGGGGCCTCACTCTTTCGAGCGAGGAAACTCCCGCAGAGCTGGAACTGCGGTTCAATAAGCTCTGTGCTTCAATGGGGCCTCACTCTTTCGAGCGAGGAAACTTAACACCTGGGCAACACCAGGCACACCGCCAAAAGGCTTCAATGGGGCCTCACTCTTTCGAGCGAGGAAACACCGAGCAGCTCCCCGTCGGAACCCGGCGCAACTAGCTTCAATGGGGCCTCACTCTTTCGAGCGAGGAAACGGGCTCTCTTCGCCCGAAGATGATTTCTGGGTGCTGGCTTCAATGGGGCCTCACTCTTTCGAGCGAGGAAACGCTCAGGCCACCACCACCACCGCCAAACAATTCAAGGCTTCAATGGGGCCTCACTCTTTCGAGCGAGGAAACCTTCTTCCGGTTTAGGGTTGTGCTGCTGTGCTCGAGGCTTCAATGGGGCCTCACTCTTTCGAGCGAGGAAACATGACAGACACCCAGAGCTTATCGCTGGAACTGAGGCTGCTTCAATGGGGCCTCACTCTTTCGAGCGAGGAAACTATAATACTATGCTTTTTTGCGGTCTGCGTCAACCCGCTTCAATGGGGCCTCACTCTTTCGAGCGAGGAAACGAGGAGCATCAACATTTCTCTGACACCGGGCAAGTCGCTTCAATGGGGCCTCACTCTTTCGAGCGAGGAAACTTCCGAATTCCGGTCAGACGATCCTGACTACGACACGCTTCAATGGGGCCTCACTCTTTCGAGCGAGGAAACTGTCAAGTGTATACTGCATCTGTATTCTTGAATCAGGCTTCAATGGGGCCTCACTCTTTCGAGCGAGGAAACAGCCTACCCGCCTCGATTACCGACGACCAGAACCCTAATCCTGAGCGTTTCGCGCAACTCCGACTCATCTCCATCCAGCCAACCTCCGATTTCATCACCGATACCGACTCTAAGAGCGATTTCGCCGCCCAAAACTGCGAGCGCTCCATACCTGCCGGCCTCATCACCCCACCCCTCGCAACCCGGTTCGAATCGCAAAAACGCCGCCTCAATTCTACCAAATTCCTCAAACAACAGTAACATCCCGCGACTCCGGGACCAACTGTCGTCCCAGTGTCCGCAGCGACCCTCCGGCCCGACCTTCACATGGCCCAGTGTCTATGATAAGAACCCTGTCCTCCTTCAAGTTGATTATCTCCGTCAGCGCCTCCTCCAGCAGAACCCGCTCCTTCTTCGACAGATCGCACGCGAACACCGAATACTGCAACGGCTCCCCGAACCCGTTCATCTTCTTGAACGTCCGGCGCAATCTCTTCGCGTCGCTCACATCATACGCCACGATAAATCGGTTCCGCATCACTCACCTCGTCGTAAAAGCCGGATACTTCGGCAGCTCTCCTAGGACATGACGACCCAGCAGCCGCGCCTGCACCTCCATTATCCGCCGATAGCTTATCGAATACCCGAACAGCGGATGAGTTATCAGCGTGTCCAGACGACGCTCGAACGCCCGTATCACCGCCTTCCGCCCCAACTGCGTCAGAGCCACCGCCCCCGACCTCTGGACGAAATCCCCCTCGCCAAGCTCCGAATTGTTGAACAGCGTCAGCGCCGCCGAATCCGCCACTATCGGCCTGAACTCCTCCGCCAAGTCAAGCGCCAGCGCCGGCTTGCCGTACTTCGGCTGGTGGTAGAACCCCATATACGGATCGAAACCCACCGTAATCGCCGACACCAGCGCCTGCTTTATCAGCATCGAATACAGAAACGACAACACCGCGTTCACCGGATCCTTCGGCGGCCTCCGATTCCGCGTCCTGAAATCGAACGCCCCGTCCTCCGACCGTATCATCTCCCCGAAATTCGAGAAATACACGCTCGCCCCCGCGCCCTCGATCCCCAGCAGCGTCTGCAGCGAATCCGCCTTCCGAGCGTTCCGAGACAACCGCATCATCTCCTTCAGCGCACTCTCAGGCGCGTCAGGGTGATTCCGCCTCAGCATCACTCGGCTGTTCCTTAGCTTCGCTATCACGAGCTCCCGCGCTATCATCACCGACTCGATCCTGTCCCCCGCCGCCGCGAACTGGTGAATCCGCAAATCCACATTCTTATGCCCCATCCCCCACGTCACCCCCTTCAGCCAGCCGCCATAGCTGAAATGGCAGATAGGTATTCCCCTGTCCAGAAACTCCCGAACCGCCTGCGCCGTAACCTGCGCGTTCCCGAATATAGAAACACTCGACACATCCAGCATACGAGTCTTCGAAACAACCTCCCCCTTCACCCGCACCGTCACATTATCCCCCGACTTCCCGACCACCGCCCCCTGCGCCTGCACGTACATCGGCAGCGCGTCATCCCTCGCCGGCGCCATCCGCCGAACATCATCCGGCTTCACCACATAGGCGCTCCCCTTCAGAAACGACACCTCATCCGGCAAACATATCCCCACCAGCGAACATCGCGGACATTTCGGACTATCCTCCAGCGGCGGCGGAACCTCCTCCAGCGTGGACATCGCCCGCGCCCCACCCATCAACTCCAGCGTCCGCTCCACAAGCTCATCATCGAACCGGACGCGCACCCTCCGCTTCGACGCCACGAAATAGATAACCCCCTCATCGCACTCATACCCATGCGCCCTCAGCAAAAGCCCCTGCACGCAAAGCTGAACCCGCTCCGGCTCATACGCCCCCTCAGGCACATTCGGAACCGTCCCCCGCTTATAATCAACCGGCGTCGCCCGACTCCCCTGCGCCTCCACCAGATCAATCCGCGCAATCGCCCCCAGCCCCTCATCCGACAACAGAACCGACCTCGCGTGAATCACCGAATCATCCTCGGAATCCGCGCCCGGCAGACTCCCCGACTCCCGATCCACCCGCCGATGCTGGAAACGCCCATCCAGCGTATCCGCGCTATGCGCGAACTCCCCCTGCACCCACTCCAGGTAACACAACCTCGGACAATACGCGAACTCATTCAACATCCGCGCCGGAACAAGCTCCGTCACCCCCTTCCGTTCAACCTTCAATGGGGCCTCACTCCTTCGAGCAAGGACATTACCTTCAACAACGGACTCACTTGTAGCCATAATCGAGCCTCCACATCGCCGGGTGTAGTACAACCCTATTCCGACGACGCGGAGCAAACTCGACATTCAACTAAACATGATTCAATTGTTAAGGTGCAAGTGATTGTCAGGCTGGCTACTCTGGAACGAATATCCCCAGCCCATAATGACACGCGAAACCCAGCGCGATGGGGCCGCAAACAGCCGACTCGAACTCCAATGTGAAATTGAACGCGCCGCCACCGCTGGATCCACCGCCTCGCCTGTACCTGAAGAACTCGAACGGACGGAAGCCGCCGGAACGCCCACTGTGCATGGGCAGAATACGCTCTCGGTTGTGGGCTATCTTCACGTCGCGCAAGCCTGGCCAGTCAGGACAGCGCAGGGATATTTCACGTCTTATCTGCTCCTCGGGTCCATCCACCATGTGCTTTCGCCCGTTTTCGTCCTTGATCCCGCGAAACTTGACGTGACGCGGCAGAACATACGGCGTCAGCGACCGCCATCGGCGCGACTTGCGGAACAGTGGAGATACACCTACGAAATCATCTTCCTTCCCATGCGATAGGTAAGACAGACGGACAGGAGCGCGCCCACCGCCGAGATTGAGCTCCTCCACAGATACAATCGCCCTGAATTCTTTTTCATCCAGTTCGCCGGGCGCCCATACTGTGACATGGTCGAGCCGGCCGTCGCCGTCCTCATCGGTTGGTAGATAGAAGGCGTGCCGGTGTCCGCTCAAAGGCTTCCCTGAAGAATCTTTGCCGGATAGCGTTTCAGATTTCGCGCCTTCATTCCGTCTGCCGTATTGGGCCATTGCACACCTACGCGCCAACTCCCCCCATCGCAATGTGTCGAACGCCATAGGAAGCGGATTGCCGTCCATGGCGAACCTGACCACCGTGGTACCCGCGCCGCGCTTGCGTGTCTGCCGACTTTCCGAACGAAACTTCGTGAAGCAGTCCCGCTCGCGGACATAGGGACACCACTGAGCGCCTTCCGGGTCTATGCGGCCCGAGCGTCTTAGCGTGGAGGTCTCCCTTTCGAGGTCCTCCAACCTGACAGGCGAGCGCGGCATCAGCGTTCGCACGATTTCCCAATCGCCTTCAGGAAGCGCCCCGTCTTCCAGTGGGCGGGAATTTACCTCTGGACAATCTGAAGCGAGAGACGCTTCTACCCAAGACTCCGCCCGTCCCAGATACGGCATATTGTGGAGAATAGTCTTCAGGTCTGTGCGCTGTTGGTCACTCAGTTCCAGGTTCTGCCACACTGCGAACAGCGGCTTGTCTGGACAGGTCGCTACGAATGAATCTATCACGAGAGTCGTTCGTTCCCGCGTTCCTTCATTGTATGGCATAAAGTGGCGAGTATGCCCTGTCGAAGCGGGCGGTAGGTGAAATCTGGGGTACTCCGACGCCAGCGCTTCCAGTATGGAAACCACGCGGTCGCTAGGAACATCAGGAAGAGTCCGCCGCCAGGTAGCAACTATCCCCCTGAGCAATCGCCAGGGCGACGGCGGCCATTCCTGTACACCCTCGTTGACGTGCCGGCCCCACTGCGTGGCGTGATAGCGATTTGCCGTGAACTTGAACTTGATGGCGAGCATCTTATTTCCTCTGGAAAGTGAGTTGAGTTACGGGCGGGTTGGCGAACAACCCATCCGACGCGCAAGCGGCTATCAGTCCGGGCAGATCGGATTCTAGTTCAGACGCGGCTGGAATATCGAACTCTTTGGGACGGGTGATGTTCAGATCGCCTGCCATATCAAGATCGCAGGCTGTACGTAGCCGCAGGCCGGTGTCCATGAACTTGCGAACCTTCCACAGCGCCAGCGTAATCAGGAAGCGTTCCGCGTTCTCCCCAAGTCCATATGCCCTTATCTGCGCCAGATCCAGGTTGAAATAGGCAGTGATGGGTTTGGCGGTGTATTCGGTGCGGTGAAAGGGAACGTTTCCGAATCCGTCCGCCGCGCTGACAGTCAGTCCTATCTCTCTCAGAGAAGAAGGCGCGGGAGCCACTTGGTCATTCTTTACGCCGCCGCTGTCGGCTGGATTGGCGTTCTCAGCTTCGATGAAGCCCGAGATGCAACGCTGCAAACGAGCGCGTCCAACTAACTTCTCCAGAAATACCCCGTGAAGTATGGATCCTGGATCGTACTTGAACACCGCTCTAGCGAGCGTTGCCCTGCTGAGTACCCCTGCCCCTGAATCTCGTACAGGCAGTTTGGCGTCGGTCCTGAGTCTCTCTTTGAAATCTTCGTCCCGCATGATGTACGGCGAATTGAGCCTGTGCGCTTCCTGTAATGAGTTCGTCGTATCGCCACTGTCCCACAGAGTGACATTCACATACGGCATCCCCACAAGCGCGGCGTGCGGAGAATCTGTCGCTTCATCCCAGCACACATCTTCCAGTCTGTTCGCCACCGACTGCGCCGACTCCACCAGAATCATCTGTGTAGAACCGCCATTTGCGCTTGGAGCGTCGTACACCGCCGCCGCCAAGTCGGGGAAACCCGTCGGCTGGATGCGCGTTCCCTGTATCGGCTCCAGTTCCGCCTCCATCAGAAGGCGAGGCTGGTCGTCCAATCTTCCGTAATCAATCGTCATTGTAATCTCCCGTATTGATTTACTTTTAAGCGGCTTCAGAATTCTTGTCTTCCGGCTTTCGCAAAGCCCGTTCTGCCAACGCTCCGTTTGAGCGTTCTTCTATCGGGAACAGCAACCCGGCGGCTAGACGACGTCCTGCCTCCGACCTATCCGGTATGCCCGGACTATCCGAAATAGGACGCAGACCGGAAGCTACCAGCCGGCGACTCGCCACCTCGTAAGCGTCATTGACCCGGCCCGCCCGCAGCATAGCGAGCATCCGGGGTTCCATTCTTATATCCTTGTCTTCGCCGAACTCTGAACACCTGAACTTATTCGGCAGAAGCGTCAACTTCATTGCGGCATAGGCGAAAGAAAGGTCGAAAGGCGCTCTGAACGACTGACGCCGCTGCATATCATCACTCTCTGGACGATGCCGATAACCGATAAACGAAAGCGGCAGAGCCAGATCAACTATGCGCTGAACATCTACTTCATCGTTCAGAAAGCGCACAATGTCGTTCAGATTAGCCGAGTACCCCGAATCGAGCGGCGGATGACCTAGCCCCCGCATACGCCCCTCCATACAACGCCGCTGGAGAACGGACAGCATATTGGAAAGCGGACCGCCCGCAGCCCAGACGCAGGACACGCTTCCATCTTTCCATTCCACCAGAGGCTGCGTTGCCACCGGCTCCAAATTCTCACGAATAGGCCCAACACGCCCACCACCTTTAGATTCGGACAGAATTGACGCCATAGCGCGAGCCAACCGAAATTCCACTGGCTTGTAGCCGTCGTCGTAAGCGTACCTGATCCAATTCCATGAGAGATTCCTGAGCGGCCTCACACTCTCACGAATGCCCGACCTGGATATCCACCGCTCCGCTTGCCCGAACGCTATCAGGACATCCTGCAAGTCTCGCGGCTGTCCGCGCTGGCAGAACTCGATTATCGCGTTGTCAATCCGCATTCTCACAGAGCCGAGTTCGGCGGGCGCGTTGCGCCCGGACGCCGCCCGTCTTAGGCTGTCCAACCAGGGATCTAGGTCAAACAGAACATTGGCGCGTTCCGCCGCGTCCCGATTGTCCGAGTCTGAGTAGAATCGTCCCAGAGGCGCGGCCAGGTACGCTAACCCATTTCTCACCAGAAAGCCATATCTCTGAAACTCGGAAATCCCGCGTTCAGTTCCCAGACCAGTCACCGCCCGTGCGAAGTCCGAACCGTTGGACACCTGCCTGCGACCAAGTTGCGCCCTGCCTTCCGACATCAGCCGTTCCAGTTCGCGCAGACTGGTTGGACGATTCCAGAGCGGCGCCCAGAACTCTGCCCTGGATGAATCACCATACTCGGAATCAGATGAAGTGCCATACCCTGCGGCGGAGTTGTCCACAGTAAACGGGTACACCGCTTTGGAAGTTCCTTGCGCCGAAAGTCTGCGCGCCGCCGCGCCCGCGAACATCAACGCCCCCTCGAACATAAGAACATAGTCCCATGGATTGGTCATTGAATCGGCATTGAATCCCACCGATGCGTTTGCTCCTCCCACGCTTCCTGGATTGAAGAACCCGTTAGACTGATTCTTTACAAGTTGAGGAGACTCATCGCCGAACAGAGCTGCTCGGATTCGCCCGTTTACTGCTGACAGGCTATTTTTCTTACCATCTAGTCCGAGTGCAAAAACTAAGTTCTGCATGAAATTATTGCTGAACTCTAGTCTGCCATCAAGGCCACCAGTGCCGAGTAGAGGCGGATACTTTGGCCCGTCAGCCGTTAATACGTATGTAGCGTCAAGCCAGTCCAGAGCTTCATCGGGGAATCGAGAGCGGCATTGAGCAAGGACCCTTTGCTTCTGCCACTTTGTCAGTTCAGGAGACTGAAGATAGATTTCTCTGCTTATTGACACTACTTCGCGCCATAGATGGAATCTGGGTTGTTCCAATCCAAGCAAATCCTCCAACGCTTGGAAATTCTTTTGTAAGGTTATAGTGCTGCTTCTGTTCCAAGGCGACACAACAGGCGTCGGCGCGTAATCTTCAGCGAAAAATTCTACTAACTCGCTATTGTCAAGAGTAGAACGCAGGTGGAATATGTCGTTCTCCCACCATGCCCGCAGGTCTGGGTCCGCCTGCTCCGACACCAGCCGAAACACGCCCAGCGCCTTCAGGTAAGACATCAGAGGATCAGGAGAACACCCCCTGAGTTCGAGTTCATGTATCTGAGTCATTGCGCGTCCTCCCTCTCTTTCTTGCTCGCCCGCATATCAGCGGCGCGGACTATCGCTTCCAGGTACGCCAATCGGAACGGTCCGAGCCACTCCAACAGCCCAAGACTGCGCTCCAGCCACGAGTGCCGTCCTTCATCGCTAAGACCAATCTGCGCGATGGACATATCCAACGCAGTCTCGCCTATTCTCACACCTTCCCCGAAATCAACACACGGCAGCGTTTCAGTTTCCGCTGTCTTGTAGCCCAGCAGGTAGCCAGCGTCCGGGTTGCTGTCCTTATAACCATCCCGCCGACCGGGCAGAGACCTTATCCCCAGCCGTATCTTGCCATGATGCGCCGCCGCCAGATACGCCGCTAGGTCCTTATATTTCCCGTGAAGCCCCTCCGCGTGTTCCAGAACCGCCAACGCGCTGCCAAGCTCATGCCGAAAATGACGGCGTTCATTTCTCCCTCTGCCCGGACTCTTAGCCATATGCACGTCTTCGTCATACGGGGTTTCGCCTTCCGGCAGAGACTCACGCAGCATCTTTTGGAACGCGCAATGCGCCTTGCCCACGTCGTGATGCAACGCGGCTACCCTGACCGCTTCCCGAATGTCGGTATCGTCAATCCAATCCGACGCCGCTTCCAGAACCTTCTCCACCTCCCCTTCCACGTGCCGCGAATGGCAGGACAGCGTCACCCACTTTCCCTGTGAAGTGGAATTGGGATCCAAACCCTGCCCATCCTCCGATTCACCGCGATTATCCCCAATGACCTCCACCGCGTCTTTGACTGATATATCCCAGCCTGTTTCTGAAGAATAGCCACCCCGCTTGGCGTCCAGCATAAGCGTCATGCCGGGATGAACGTCCCGTGAGCGAACCTCCGTCCATTGGTCATCCAGAAAATCCCATCGCCATGCCCTGCGCTCACGGTCCTTCAGGTAATCATTGATACCCTTTGTTCCCAGTGGAACGCTTACGATTTCATCGTGGCGTGGCTTCGATTCGCTATCTCCGGGTTTGTCTTGCGGCATATCTCGCCAGAACACCGAAACGTTCCGTTCATCAATCCCCCGCACATACTGTGACACGTCCAGATACCCGCCCGACAGATCAGGGGTAGTATCGAAAAGCCCTCCCACGTCCCGCCTGCGAATAACCGTCAGGTGTTCGATGTCATCCATCACATCACCCAACTTCTCAATATCCGACGGCCCTGCAGACTCCCCTTCCAGACCCTTCATCAACTTGCGAGCGTCTTCCACGTCTCCCGGTTCATAAGGCGCGGTATCCTGTTTCCGTTCCCCCATATCCACCCAGAAGATTTCCCCCTGTTCGCATTCCCCCGCGCGATTGCACCGCCCGAACCGCTGAACCATAGAAGGCCAGGGAGCAAGTTCCGTTATCAGCGTTCGCGCCGATATATCAACCCCCGCTTCTACCGCTTGCGTCGCCACGGCAACCCTGCCCGCGCCCGACTTATCCACCTCTTCCCCAAGCCATTCCCGTTGCCGCTCCCTGTCCCTACCCCGAAAGCGCGAGTGAATCAGCATTGTCTCCGCGTCTAGCTTAATCTGGCGGCTGGTTTTCAGAGACTTATAAACATCCTGAGCGCGTTCCACAGTATTGAATATCGCCAGCGTCAGCGTTCCTCGCTTGTGGTTGGACGCGATAAGTTTGGCCATGTCGCCCTTGTAGCTTGCCCCACTCCTGACGGATACCTCAGTCACCAACTTGCGAGCGTTATGCCGTTTCGCAAGGTTGGAATTCTCCATATCATCATCGCCAAGCTCCATAACATCATCATCGCAGGGCGCCGGATGGTCTATCGTGTCAAGCCACTGCGCTTTCGCCGTCGCCGACATCCATATCGAAGCCGTCGGCCCGAATGTCTTGAGCTTGCGCCGAAGCCCCGCCAACTGTGTGGAGGTCGGCAGCCCGTTCGCCATAAGCTGAACCTCGTCCATTACCCACAGGCAATCATTGTTCAGCAACCCATACTCGACGGGCCACATAAACGGACTGTTTCCGTAACCCCGATTGAGCGCGCGCGACAGCAGCATATCTTGTGTGCCGACGACGATAGTCGGCTTCTCCGGTTCGAGATACCACTGAGCCCGCGGCTCCCCGCCCATCAGAACAACCATGCCCACTTTGTCTGCCATGCCCAGATTTTCAAGCCACCCCTGAACACGCTTCTCGGTCTGCTCCACCAGCGTCCTCATCGGCAGACAATAGACCAACCTGCCGGGCGTGCCATCTCGAACGTCGTGATCAGGATGATAAAACCTTCTGTACAGCCACCCCAGAATCGCCGCCTCAGTCTTGCCCGCCCCCGTTGGAATCCTCAGCAGGTTATAAAGATTAACGGACTCGGCAAGCCTGGCTTGGTAAGGATAGGGTCGGTGTCCTGTCGCCTTATGGAAGAATTGATCGAAAGTCATGGACTTACTCCGATTTCGGGATGCTATACTGTCCTATGTGAAGAACCCGTCAGACGGCGCAGACGATGAATGTATGAGACGAGGATGTCAAATTCCCGCTGGCTAACTCTCTGAGTTCGGGCTATGTTCAGTAGTATTTCATTAGCCTGTTTATCTTGCGAGCGTGTGCTTGCGTGATCTTGCATCATACTACCTCCAGGATTTTGGAAGGGTATAATCCTATCAACAGGTTAATCCCCCCATCCCGCGCTTGTCAATAGCATCTGGGAGCTATTCACTGTATTTCCCTCGGCCAATCTACCGAGGCTCAATTGAAGCATAGGTTTATAGCCTTGTCAGACACGTAATACCGCGTATTTCCTCGCTCGAAAGAGCGAGGCCCCATTGCAAGACCCCCGGTCGCGGGGTCTCGCCCATCCCTACCCATCCACCCCTCTTCCCGATAAGGCCCTATTTTCGATTTTAGGGGAAGATCGGTAAAAGCAAGATGCCCCGGATTCCCGGGGCATCCTCTTACGTTAAGCTACTTCAGCCTTTTCTCTTCGTTCGGCGGGAGATGGCTCATTGAACTCAACCTTATCCCGCTCGGCGCGCTCTTTACGCTCCAACCACCTCCTCCACTCCTCATCCCTCTGCGCCCTGGTCTTATCTCTATTTCCCCAATCAAACAGCGCCATGCCAAACCTCCGTGCGAATATTATCATAAGCGCCAGAATCGCGGCGGACAGACCGACAATTCCTATATCCTTCGTGAACTCCCCAATCGTAAGCGCCAAATGCTCCTCGGGTTCCACCTGAAATCTGAGATAGGCATGGTACAGTGTTCCTAGCAGCCATAGTCCGGGGAATAGCCAAGCGTACCATCGTTGGTCCTCTTCCAGCACGCTCCAAATAGCCACCCGGCTAGGTTGCAATCGCACTCTCCCTGTTGGTTTAGGCAATATATCAGCCCATAAATAATTTCACAACGTATTTCTGGATACTATAAACCATGCTGTATCTGCCTAATACGCAACACCCAAACTCTTGGATTTCAAGGCGACACCCTACCCCTCCATCCCCACCCCATGCTACAATACTCCCCAACATATAACCCACAATCGAGCGCCAATAAACATAAACCCGAGATTATCAACAACCACTTTTCCGACCGACAAAAAATCTTTTGCAGGTCAAATCGCCAAAACCAAAGCTAACCCCCCCCCCAAACTCCAGGTCACAACCACCTGCAAAGCCACCAGGACTCCACCTGGCCCTCACCAGCACAACTATAAACCCGAATATATCAAACCTCACTCCTCCGCCATCCGCAGACGACACTGCGTCGGATCAACCGTCACCAGCATCGCCCGGCTCAGATGCGTGAAACTCGCCACCGCCTGCCCCGGAGCCAGCGACGTAACCCGCTCCCACAGACCCGCGTCTATCCCCCCAATCGAGCGCCGCAAACGACTGATAGTATTCGCGTCATTGATACGGTGCAGAACATAATTGTTCATCAACCCCAGAAGCTCATCCGGCAGATGCTGAGGATGCTGAGTCACGAACACCAGACCCAGCCAACGCTTCCGGCCCCGCTTCGCTATCCGGCTCACCGTCTGGAACAAATTCGGCATACGCCGCACCCGCTCCGCCGACAGAAACTCATGCGCCTCCTCCACCACGACCAGCGTCCTCGGCAGCGCCGACCCAGACCGCGCCGCCGCGTTGAACGCCCGCTCCTGCGCCTCCTCCACCCCCCGAAGCACATCCGCTATCACCAGATTCCGAAGCTCCGGCGCCTCCATATCCGACAGATCAATGATAGAAACCGCGCCGGGTCGAACCAGCCCGTCGTAATCCATGCTCCGAACCCCCGTGTTCCGCGAGTCTAGCGCATTCAGCCGCATCAGCCTGAACAGCCGCGCCCTCAGCGCCCGCCAACTCACCGCCGAATCCACCCGCCCCTGATTCACCCGCCCCATCACCCTCTCGGCATGATCCCGGAACTCCGACGAATACAGCCTCGGACTCCCATCCTGCCGCTCCACCCTGTGCAGAAAGGCCGACACCACATCCAGCAGCGCCTGCAGCCTCATCCCCGGGTAACCCTCGCTGAACTCATCCAGCCGCTCTATCCGCCGCTCCTGATCCCCGTCAACCCTGCCCATCACCCTCTGCGGATACACCCCCAACTCCCTCAACAGCGCCTTGCAAGCCTCATACGCCTGCCAATACCGCGTCTGTTGAGCGTCCGTCATATCCAGAATCTCGCATACCATGTACGGCGACAGCCGCGAGAACGCCGGCGAAAACTCCCGCCTGTCGGGATGCCGAAAGTTCGTCGTCTCAGTCCCCGCAAGGTGATACAGCGACGTCCCGCTCACCCCCTCCGGTTCCATGCCCCGCTCCGCCAGCAGCTCCACCATCTCAGGATTGTCCGCCGGCCTCCCGATCTCCGTGTACTCCCCCTCCACGTCCAGCAGAACCACCGCCATCCCCGCCTTCCGCGCCTGCTGTATCATCCGAGACACCGTCGTGGACTTGCCCGCCCCCGTCGTCCCCAGAACCCCCGTGTGCCTCGGCAAGACCGACTTCCGATCAGACGGTATCCCAACCGACAGATCATCATGCCCCGCGGCCAACCCCAGCGCCATACCCCCGTCGCACCGCAGCAACCCCCGCGTCTCCTCCGCGTCCAGCAGGAACACCGGACTCGACGGCAGAGGCCGGAACCTCGGCGGAACCACCGCCTTCCCCGACCTCTGCCCCATGATCTCTATGTGAATCCGGCCGTGGAACTGCGGCAGAAGCATCTGCCCGCTCCGAACCTGCACCGTCACCACGAGCGGAGCGTCTCCCCTCAGACCGTCCGGCTCCGCGAACGGTCCCGCCTGCACTATCCCCAGGTACGTTCGGCTGTCCCCCTCGCTCTCGATCCTCACCAATCCGCGGTTCGGAACCGCCCCTATCTTGTCCTTCGGCAGCAGCGCGACAACCGTATCGTCACGCGCCGTCGGCGTATCGAACATCGTCCAGCCGATCACCCCATCCCGTCGCGGGGGAGTAAACGCCTCCAACCCGTCCAGTTCCGCCCGTATCATCTCGTCCGGCGCCTCTCGCACAACCGAAGGCGATGGCCCGTTTACGTCCTCCCTGTCTGACCTATCTGGGCTTGTCTCCATAATCACCCTCCCGCTTCTGTTGACATCCTTCGCTCGGCAATCCATATCCTGTACATCCTGATTCTGACATCACACCGAAGCCGCCGCGCCCGAACGCCCCCGACGGTTCACGAGTCAATCGTCGTCCAGGGCGCTCCCGCGTCCGTGTAGGCGATTCTCAGTTGCGGCGCGAAGCTGTCAATCCCGAAAGTCGTCTCGCAGACCATCCGCGCCAGGTCCAGCAGAACAGGGTAGCTTCTCTCTTCCTGAAGAACGCTGTCCGCCAGCGCGATGAGCGCCGCGCCGTGAACATGATCCCTATGCGCGTAGAATACCTGCGGCGGCCCCATCCTCGACGCCCGGAATACCCCTCTCACCACGACATCGCCCACATCCTTCCTGAACCGCGCCGCCACCGCCCGCTGGTTGTCGTCATAGTGGCCGGTTTGCTCGACCGATTCGATCTGGTCGCTTATCGTATCTATCACCGCGTACTCGAGAGGAGCCAGCGCATATCCGATTGTCAACATGGCCCTGTCGCGCGCCCGCTTCGGAACGAACACGAATCTCCGGTGTCCAAGCAGCAGTTCCCTCAGGATATCCATTCCCGCTTCCATGAGCGGGTACGTCAGCCCGGTTTCGCCGGGGCTGAGCAGTCCGGCCCCGGATATGAGCTCGAACGGGGCGGGCGTCCCTTCGCACATTCTCCATCGCGCGGCGGAATTTCGGGTCAGGAACATCCTCTCCGCGTAGGATAGTATTCCCCTTCGCGCCAGTAGACTCATTCTATCCACTGACGCTCCCTCCCCCCGATTGGAGCGCCGCCTTTCCAGAACCGACAGCATCTCCGTGATCCGGTCGCCTCCGTCCGGGCGGTAGTCGCGCCGAAACATACGCTGCGACCAGGACTGCTGATCCCCCTGATATGTGACCAGGCATACGCCAACCTGGATGAACGTCATAGCCAGCGTCTCGTGCTTCATGCTGATTCCGGCGCACGCCTCGACATTGCCGTTGAGCAGAAGCCCGTTGTGTACTCTGCCTATCTGCGCGGTCGTCGCCCGGTAAACGCCTGAGGCGCCGCCGGCGAGCGCGTTCGCCCCTATTCTGGGAAATAGACTCTCCCGAATCGTGCTGGCGACCCCGCGCTCCAGGTCCACCGCAAGGCGAGTCTCACGCTCCATGCGGGCATACGTGTTCGCCAGATCCGCCCCGGGTGTCCAGGACGCCGGATCCAGAAGGCTGTCCAGACTCTCCCCGAAAATGCGGCTGAACGTGTCCGTTCCCGCCGGACCGTCGGCCGGGTCGGACTCATCTATCTTCGCGGCAAGAATCTTGTCTGTCGTCATCTGAAGTTCTATTCCCGGCAACCCCCCAAAGTTCGACATGCCGCTATCGGATAGGAGCTAACGGCTGAACCCGAATCGCTCGGTGATGGATGGGCCGCCTTTTATCTGCCACACGACCCGCTTCGCGTACCGCTCCGCAATGCCATCCGGCAGCCCGAATCGCCGCTCGGCTATCTGCCGCGCCGCGTCCAGTGATTCGGGAAATCCCATCCGCCCGAATGAGTATATGCCGCCCGTCAGTTCCGAGCGGGGAGCCAGAATCTCGACGGCCAGGTCATCGGCGAGGCGCTCGGCCTCCCGCGTCCGAGCGCATCCGTACCCTCCGGCGGGAGCGCGATCCATGAAGTGCAGAAGCCCGTCCGTGCGGATGTTGTGGAGCCACGCGTCAATCCGTTCGGGCGGAGTCGCCTCCCGAAATCCGTGGAGAACGCGGGCAAAATCGTATCCCAGCCTGTCTGCCGCGCGCTCCTGATGCCGTCTCACTTCCAGGATATAGTGAGCGACCTCGTGAGCGATGGTAAAACGTTTCTGCGCCTCGTCGTCTTTCTCTTCCACAAGAATCACCGCGCCCCGCTCGCTGACGCGGATGCAGCCATGCAATCTCCGCTCATCAATCCCGTCAGCGCTTCGGATGCCGTCGCGTTTGAGCCGTGAGACGGCTGAGAATGTGGTGAGACCCGCCGCCTCTTGGATATAGACTTCGAGCGCGCACATGGCCGCATAGCCAATGTCAACGGGAAAGCCGGCCCGTCCGCCAGCCCGTTTCCAGAACCAGCCTGCCCAGTATTCCACCGAGACGCCATGCTCACTCATCAGGCCCACCGTCCTGGTCTTCTCCCACACTGCGATCCCTCGCCGCCAACAGCGTGGATTCTTCGGACGCGACCTGCGCGTACCGGACAATCCTCATTAGCCTGTCCGCGCGTACCTGAAACCTCTCCGCCACTCTCTCGATGTCATTCTGAAAGCGGGGCGGCTCCGCTCGCGGAGCGCGACAGAGCGATATCGAGCTGATAGTCTCCGGCAAACAACCCAGTTCCTCGCTTACTTCTGCCATGCTCATACCCTTCATCTCCGAGTAGCGAGCCAAGTGCCAGCCCAAATAGAAAGCGTCGCGGGACGCGAGGGAGGAAATCTTCAATAGCGTCTCGCTGTTCATCTTAAAGTTATGCCCCTGCGCTGTATGCGCTTCTTGATCCTGTCCTTCACACGCTTCACATCTCTTGCTCGATCTTCAGGCGGGAGGTGGCCGATGCCCATGGCTTCGGCGGCGGCCTCGGTACTGCGTTCGCCCTCCAGCATCAGCGAGAACACCGCTCGTTCCTCTGATGTCATCCCTTGGGTCAGATCCTCTACAAGGCGCTGGAGGTCTAAATCGTCAGCGACCCTTTCAGATATATCATTCCCGTCCGAGCGGCTGAATTCGACACTCTCGAGAGAAATTCTGCCGGTCACATGTCGGGATTCTTTCCTGAGAAGGTTCTGCATATCCCGCCTGGCCGCGAGCCTCAGATACGTCACGAGGCCGCTCTTGGAGGAATCATATTTGCCGGGGTTCTTGAAGTAATCTGTGAGCGCTTCGTACACCGCCGAAACGTATATGTCGGGATCAACTCCGGCGGCCAGACTCGGAAACCGTAGCCGAAGATGTCTTTCAAGCTCTGGAGCCACGATGTTGAATATCTCTTCTGTCGCCACGGGATCATCCGACAGCAGTCTATCGTGGAGTTCGAGCAACTCCGCCTGAGGATTTGGCGTAAGGTTAGCTCCGCGCATCTCATATCTCAGAATCGTAAGGGGATACTTCCAAATGACGATTTCCGCTGGTCTCACGCGCTCATCGTATCAGAGTTCAGACTGCGAAGTATTGGGCGATCAGGATGGTGGGCCTGTACCAATTTGGTCGGTTTCACTAATACATTGATACAGCGTCAGTCGGCGCTGTATGTTTCCCAACTCTCCACTCGCTATGTTACAATATGCCTATTATAGAACAAAAGTGCCTCAGATATATAATGTAGAGTTTATCAATGACGAAAAATCCGGCTCACAATTTTTTTTCTGTAGGTGAATTCATGCCGATCTCATAGCTGAATCCGCCGATTTTCAGGTCAAAATCCACCTGAAATGTCACCACGGCTCCACCAGGACTCCACCAGCGCTTCACGTGAAATAATATAAATCAGGATATATGTCATGCTCTCTATCAGCGAACCTGTATCAATTTAGTCGCCGCCTGTGGCGCGAAAATCCCCTCTCCCTCGATGGGAGAGGGCTAGGGTGAGGGTGATTGCCCCTACCCGCCAAACTGATACAGCATCCAGGATGGTTATGAGAAATGAAGACAGTGAAGGCAACGAAACTGGGAGGAGAAATCGGAAGTTCCGGGTCCGCAGTCGAGGTCGGATAGGTCGTGGGCAGAGACTCCGTGAGCCTGGAAGCTCCCAGGGTGGTGGAGCCTCGAAAAAATAGGTTGACCGGGTCTCCGGGGCTTGGACAGTGAGACTTGCGCGCTGGTAGAATTACAGTCCGACGGTCTCGGACTATGTACGAATTCTTTACATTGGATTCTCAGTAGTCAGGTTCGGTTGTTGCTTTATTTCGCTCAATGTCACGACTACGGACGGTCGGATTTCTACTGGTGTGTAAAGAGAGGAAGAGAATGAAAGACGCCAAGATTTTTCTTATAGCGGGTCTTATAGTTGCCGTCATTCTGTCGCTGGCCACTGCCTGCGGTACCGAGACGGTGGAAGTTCCGGTAGAAAGAATAGTAACCCAGGAAGTCGTCAAGACTGTCGAGGTCCCCGGCAAAACCGTGGTCGTCGAGAAGGAAGTCGTAAAGGAAGTGATGGTCCCCGGCGAGACCGTGGTGGTCGAGAAGGAAGTCGTAAAGACAGTTGAGGTTCCTGGCAAAGCCCTCGTCGTCGAGAAAGAGGTCATGGTCGAGGTCGAGCGCGAAGCGCTGCCCCCTCTTGTCGTAGGAAACCTCAACGTGTTCACCGGCTCGCTCGCTGAATTCGGGCCACCGCTCCGAAACTCGGTGCAGCTTGCCGCCAGCCACGTCAATCGCGCGGGCGGAATCGGCGGCGGCTCGATGCTCATCATCAGCCGGGATACGGCCGTAAATCCTGTACAGGGAGTTGACGCGGCCAGAGCGCTGGTTGACGTAGAGGGCGCGGTGGCGATAGTTGGCGCTCTCTCCAGCGGTGTCACCATCGCGGCGGCGCAGTCGGTCACGATACCCAAGCAGCGGATTATCATTTCCGGCGCTTCGACCGCGCCTACCATCACCACGCTCGACGACGACGACTTCGTCTTCCGCACAACTCCGTCCGACGCTTCCCAGGGCATAGTTCTGGCCCGTCTCGCGCGAGAGCAGGGCTACGAAAAAGTGGGCATCATGTACATCAACAACGCCTATGGCGAGGGTCTGGCCAACCAGTTCGAGAATAGCTTTACCGCTCTGGGCGGGACGGTGACCGCCAAGGTTCCGCACGAGGACGTGCAGCCCACATTTGCCTCCGAACTGGAGAAAGCCACTGAAGGCGACCCCGACGTGCTTGCGGCAATGAGCTACACCGGACAGGCGCGAGTCTATATCCGCGAGGCGCTAGAGGGTGGATACGCCGACGAGTTCCTGTTCGTTGACGGAACCAAGGGCTCCGAGTGGATTGACGAAATTGATGCATGGGATGCTCTGGACGGCTCATACGGCACCGCGCCGGGAGCGCCCGGAAGCCCGGGGAAAGATTCCTTCGAGACCGCATATGAAGAGACCTACGGATTTCCGGTAACCCATCCGTTCATGGCCGAGCACTATGACGCAACTGTGCTGATTGCGCTGGCCGCCGCCAAGGCGGGCAGCACCACGGACGCCGTCGCCATACGCGACGCGCTCCGGGACGTGGCCAATGCCCCGGGCGAAGTCGTCGGTCCTGGACGCGACGAAATCGCCAGAGCGCTCGCCCTCATTGCCGAAGGCAAGGACATTGATTACAACGGCGCGGGCGGTAACGTGGACTTCGACGAACATGGAGACGTGTCCGGCACAATCGAAATCTGGACTATCTCGGATGGCGCAATCCAGTCCACCGGCAGGTTCGAGCTTCCGTAGCTCCGATTCTGAATAGATACAGGAACCGGAAGCGGCGACTCCCGATTTGAGGAGTCGCCGCTTCGTCTTCGCGTACTCTGCGAATGACTGCGCTTCAGCGGTTGGATGTCGCTGACGGACGAGCCACTCTCCGAACCTCTCCGAGTATTCCGTCGGGCCGCAGGAGCATAACCGCCACTATAAACACACCTATCATAAAGAAGCGGACATTAGGGTCGGAGAGCGCTCCGGGCAGGAATTGGGTTCCCGTCCAGATTCCCCATACCACGAACGCCCCGATAATCGCGCCCAGGTTATTGCCCGTCCCGCCGACCATTAGCATGGCCCAAATGACGAACGTCGCAAGCAGAGGATCGAAAGTGGGAGGGGCCAGGAATCGGATGTGGTGAGCGTAGAGCGCGCCGCCGATTCCCATTATCACCGCCCCAAAAACGAAGGACTGGAGCTTGAAGTTGAAGACGTTCTTGCCGCTCGCCTCAGCGGCCACCTCGTCTTCCCGGATCGCCCGAAGTACCCGCCCCCAGGGCGAATTGACCGCGCGCTGCACGGCTACGAACAGGGCGGCCAGGACAACCAGGACAACCACCATGTACAGGTAGTCGTATCTATCCGGGGATACCCAATCGCCAAGGAACTCAGGGATTCTATACAGTCCCTTGGAGCCGTTCGCCACCCACTTCTCGTTCAGGAAAAACAGGCGCACCGCCTCCGCGATTCCAAGCGTCGCGATGGCCAGGTAGTCGTCGTTCAAGCGCAGCGTTACGTAGCCTATCACCAGCGCGACGAGAGCGCACGCCAGACCCGCGCCGCCCAGGGCCAGAACAAACCATGCGTCTATGCCAAAGTCAAAAAATCCGGGCCGCGCCCAGTTTCCCCCGAAGATGAAGTCCTCGAACTGCGCCGAGTCGGGCGGAGGCGTGGTAAGCAGCGCCGAGGTGTACGCGCCGACCGCGAAGAATCCGGCTATGCCGATGTTGAACAGGCCGGTGAATCCCCAGTGAACGTTCAGTCCCAGCGCGAAAATGGAATATATCCCCGCCATAATGACGAAGCCCACCGCATAGTTTGTGAGGCCGATTACTTCCACGTCCGCGCTCTCCTCATTGCGAGCCTCCGAACAAACCCCTCGGCCTTGCCAGAAGCATCGCTATCATTATCGCGAATGCCACGGCGGGCTTATAGCTCGGATTTATCCACTGCGTGGACACCTCCGTCGTCACACCTATAACGAACGCGCCGACCAGCGCCCCATACGGATTTCCGATGCCCCCCAGAATCACGGCCGCGAATAGAGGAATCAGGAACTTCCATCCCATAATCGGCAGCATATGCGCCTGAGATACTGATAGCAAAATCCCCGCGATTGCCGCCATTCCTCCACCGATGGCCCATGTCCACCAGATCACCTGTTGCGTGTTGATGCCCGTCACGCGCGCGAGGTCGGGGTTGTCCGCCGTCGCCCTCATCGCCTTGCCCATCTTCGTGTGGGTCAAGACTACGTATAGCGCAGCGACCAGAGCTACTGCGGCTATCCCAATGAACAGGCTGTCCGGAGGAACGCGAACATCCATCGGCAGACGGAAGACCTGCCTCGACTCTCTTGGAAAGGCTTGCGCGTCGGTTGTCCATAATATCTGCGCCAGCCCACGGAGCGCGATAGCCACGCCGAGCGACGCCATTGACAGCGTAACTACGTTTACTCCGCGACTGCGCAGCCGTCGGTAGATGCCTATGTCCAGCAGAATTGCGCCGCCAGCGACTATCGCAGCGCCCATCGGCAGAGCGATCAGCAGTGGGTATCCAAAAGTGAACGGTCCCAATCCCGCGCCCTCCAGTCCCAGCGGTTCCAATACACTTTCTGCGATGAAGAACGTCACATACGCGCCCATCATCATGTAGTCTCCGTGCGCGACGTTGGCGAACTTCAATATCCCGAATATGAGCGTCAGACCTATTGCTCCCAGCGCGATGATGGACGCGAGGAACAGACCGTTCACCACCAGCGACATCTTCACGCCCGGAAGCGCTCCGGCAACCAGCGCGACTGCCACGAGCGAGACTGTCGTATGCCACGGCGTCCACTCAGTCCTGAACCACGCGGCGCTTTGACTAATTGCGGCCATTGATCCTTTCCAACATATTCAGTATTCCTCGTTTTTCGGTCACGTCCCGGCGCTATCCTCCCAGGTACAGCCTCGCTATTTCAGGATTGTCCAGCAGCGCGGGTCCTTCGTCCTCCAACCTGTTCTCTCCGGCAGAGAGCGCGTAGCCCCTGTCCGACATACTCAGGGCCTCCCTCGCGTTCTGCTCGACGAGAAGAATGGATACCCCCGTCTGGTTTATTCCTCTTATACGCTCGAAGACCGTACTCATCATCAGCGGAGACAGCCCCGCCGAAGGTTCGTCCAACAGAAGCATCGCCGGGTCGAGCATCAGAGCGCGCGCAATCGCCAGCATCTGCCGCTGCCCGCCCGAAAGGCTTCCCGCATTTCGATTCGGACGGTCCGCCAGATCGGGAAATATGTCGAACATCTCCTCCATGCGTTCCCTGTAGTCGTCCTTGCGGATGAACGCGCCCATGTCCAGATTTTCACGTATCGTCAGGGAAGGGAAGACATTTGCGGTTTGCGGCACGTAGCACAGCCCGGTTCTGACAATCTGTTCAGGCGGAAGATTTGCTATCTCTTCGCCCCTGAACGTCACACTGCCGGCTCCCACGTTCACCAGCCCGACGATGGACTTCATAACCGTGGACTTTCCGCAGCCGTTCGGCCCGATAATCGTGACTATCTCTCCGGTGTCCACGGTTATGGACACGCCGTGAAGGATTTCCGTCTCGCCATACCCGGCAACGACGTCCCGCGCCTCAAGCAGAGCCACCGGTCACACCTCCCAGATAGACGTCTAGCACCTGCGGATCGTTCTGCACCTCGCGCGGCGTCCCCTCGGCGATTACCGCGCCGTTCGCCATTACGATCACCGGGTTGCAGAGTCGCGCCACCAGTTCCATATCGTGCTCTATGAGCATGAAGGTGACTCCCCGCTCGTCGCACGCTCGTCTGATGTCCTCCGCCAGGTCCCTCAGCAGAGTGCGATTTATCCCCGCCGCCGGCTCGTCCAGAAGAACCATCTTCGGTTCCGCCATCAAGGTTCTCGCAAGCTCCAGCAGTTTCTTCTGGCCCGTGGAAAGGTTGCCGGCGTACTCGTCCGACAGGTGCGAGAGCCTCACGAATTCAAGTGTCTCCATAGCGCGTTCCTCTATCTCACGCTCCTCACGGGACACCCGCCACGGCATCAGCCACGACGCCCAGAGCCGCTCGCCTGTCTGACGCGCCGGGACCACCATGAGATTCTCCAGCACAGTCATGCCTTTCATCTCACGGGGAATCTGAAACGTTCGCATAAGGCCGCGCGTGAAGGTCTGGTGCATCTTCATGCCCTGGATCTCAACCCCGTCGAATACGATCCGTCCACTGGTGAGCGGAATTGCGCCCGAGATGAGGTTGAACAGGGTCGTCTTGCCCGCGCCGTTCGGCCCGATCAGCCCCGTAATAGTGCCGGGCATAACATCCAGCGTACAACTGTCAACGGCGCGAACGCCGCCAAAATCCTTGACTACATCCCGCGCCTGGAGAAGTGGAACTGTTTTGGTCAAGTCGCGCTCCAAGAGGACATTCACTACATAGGGGCAAAATGCCAAGTAAGTATATAACATCGGCCAGCGCCTAATGAAAGCCGTCCTTTCACACCCAAACTGTGCCCTCTATACTGGATTACCGTATATCGCCCGGCGTACAAGGAGGCTAAAATGATTCTGCTCGGCAAGTGCCCAAGGTGCGGTAGTGAACTGGAGGAAAAGAGGGTCGAAAAACTCCTGCGCGGCGGTGACAACTTCGCTGCTGTGACCGTTCCCGCCGAAGTTTGCAGGCGTTGCGGAGAGTATCTCTATTCGGTAGAGACGGTCAAACTTTTCGAGAAAATCCGACACAAGCTGGCGACCCAGGATGTGGGAGAGTTCGAGCCCTTGGGACATTCATTCCAAATTCCCGCGTGAATGAGGCAGATGCGTCAATGCTGTCTCACAGAACCACAGGGCTCCTAGCATAGGATTTCGGCAATCTCGACACAAGTTATGCTCGGTGATAGACTGCGATCATCTTGGAGTGGCGAGCTGTCTTCAGGCTCCAAGCAGCAGGGGAGAGATTATGTTTATAGGTCATTTCACCGAGCAGCCGTGGCAGGACGACAAGACCGGGCTGATGGGCACTCAGACGACCGATCTGAGCATCAGCAACGAGGTGTACGACCCCGAGGTCGGCGCGGCGCTTTACAACAGGTATCTTGACGAAAAGCTGTACGCCGAGGAGATGGGCTTCGACGGCCTCATGCTTAACGAGCATCACAGCACGCCGTTCTGTATGCAGGGCGTAACGAACATCGGCGCGTCCATCCTTGCTCGCCAGACCACCAAGGCGAAGATCGTCATACTGGGCAACATTCTGCCCATCTGGGACGATCCCCTCTGGCTGGCCGAACAGCTTGCGATGATAGACATGATAAGCCACGGCAGGCTGGTCTCCGGCTTCGTTCGCGGCGGCGGACGCGAAAGCGTGTCCCACAACTCCCCGCCCGTGTTCAACCGCGAACGCTTTGAGGAAGCGCACGACTTCGTAATCAAAGCGTGGACAGATCCGGGCCCGTTCCGCTGGGAGGGCAGGCACTACCACTACCGCTACGTGAACCCCTGGATGCGGCCATACCAGAAGCCCCATCCGCAGGTCTGGATTCCCTCCACCGTCAGCGTCGAGACCGTGCGCTGGTCCGCCCAGCGCCGCTATCCGCTCGTGCTTCTCGCCACCCGTCTCGGCCCCACTAAGGACGCCTTCGATATGTACCACGACGCGGCTGCCGAATTCGGCTACGAGTCCGGCACTCAGCACGTCTCCTACCTCTGGAAAGTCCACGTGGACGAGACCGAGGAGAAGGCCGCGGAAGTAGGACGCAAGTACCTCTCCGGCGTATCTAATCCGTTCCTGAGCGGCAACGAGGGCATGGTGAACCCGGCTGTCATGTCGCTGCCCGGACACACATCCCGCACGTCTCGCCGCCTTGAGGCTTCAAGGTTCGGACCCACGGGGCGCTTCGGCACCAACCGCCGCACCTACGATGAGCAGGCAAACGACTACACGATCGTCACCGGAACCCCCGATACCGTCATACCCAAGATTCGGCACGTCCTTGAAACCCTCCGCCCCGGCAGCGTCTTCTTCTGGGACGGCGACGGCGCGATGACTCACGAGGACCAGATGCGCAGCCTGCGTCTCATGGGCGAGTACGTTATCCCCGCCGTCCGCGAGATAGGCGACGAACTCGAACTCAAGGGCCCATTCGAGCTAAGTCCGTGGACCAACGAGCCTATGGAAGAGTCGAACGGAGCGACTGAAGCCGTAGCACCCGTCCAGTCAGGAATCAGCGACTAGGTTTCATTGGATCGGCATTTCTGATACGCGCTGGCGGTTTGCAGTATGAATCGCCAGCGCGTGCAATGAAAAAGGGGGTGTCCAATGTCAGGTGATCTGACTGCCGACGATTTGAGAAAAAAGTTTGGATCTATCTGGTCAGGTCAGCCTCCAGATGCGGAGTGGTATCGCAAAGGATGTGAGTCTGCGCTACGCATACACCGCGCCATTAGCTGGGTCAAACGCGCTGAGAAAGAGACTGATGATCTCGATGCCAAGTTCATCTTCTACTGGATCGCGTTCAACGCTGCCTACGCGCAATATGTAAATACTGGGGATAAAAGTTGCTTCAAGAAATACTTCGAGAATATCCTCAGCCTTGACGTTGACAACAGAATCTTCAGTGCTGTTTGGATTAGATACTCAGAAGTCGTTAGCAGTAATTACTCAGAACTAATTAAGAACTTCATAAACAATAGATTCGTATTTCAGAATTTCTGGAATCACTATAATACAGCGCACGAATGTGAACCGACGCATGAATGTGATAATTGGGATGTTGCTTTTCGACGGGAAGAGAAAGCTGTAAACAATTCGATTGACAGCCGAAACACAGAAAAGATTCTCTGCATCCTATTTGAGAGGCTCTATACCCTACGCAACCAGCTGGTTCATGGGGGGTCTTCGTGGAATAGCGGAATAAGTCGAAGTCAAGTTATGGAGGGGGCAACTATAATGGAAGCTCTTGTACCTAATTTCATATACCTGATGATGGAAGGTGAAGGTCCAAAATTGGAATGGGGCCTCTTCACTACCCAAGAATAACACTGGAAGAACTTGAATTAGGACCCGATGAGGAATTTCCCGTCCGCTAGACAACTTGAGTACACATTCCTACAGCCGCGATTATGCAAGTAATTCCACCGGAGTCTTTAGATTTCCAGTGTCGCCAATTAAGACTACGCCTTTTCCAACGACAGACTACATCGCTCAATCCCCCGCCGATTTCTTAACCGCCAACGCCAGCATCTTCGCCACCTTCGACCACCACACCCAGGAATCCGGCAACATCTCCTTCGGCGTCCAAATCGCAAACCGCCGCTACTTCGTCAAGACCGC
Organism: Dehalococcoidia bacterium; assembly: GCA_965261525.1. Lineage (GTDB taxonomy): Bacteria > Chloroflexota > Dehalococcoidia > Lucifugimonadales > UBA1123 > VXRN01. The sequence goes on along the minus strand of OZ253472.1, from coordinate 3,332,517 downwards.
CGGCCTCGCTGACGACGACAAGCCATACCTCGACCACGCCGCCCGCGTAGATGTCCTCAGAAACGCCATCCGCCTCGCCCAAAGTTGCGACCACCCAGCCCAGCCCCCGCTCCGTCAGGTCATAGAATCCCCCGACGGCCCGATGCTGTTCTACGACTGGGTTGAAGGGCAACTGGTGAGAAACGCCCTTCAACAAGTTCGGTGTCTTCCTGTCGGCGAGATTGTTGGCCTGTTGAACGACGTTTACGACCTGCACGTAGAACTCGTGAAACGCGGTTGGATTGCCAACGACTTCTACGACGGCTCCATGATATACGACTTCCGGCGCCGACAACTTCATGCAGTTGACCTCGACACCTACCACCTCGGGCCTGCCACTAACCACATGGGCCGAATGTTCGGCTCCACCCGCTTCATGGCCCCCGATGAGTTCGAACTGGGCGCGACGATTGACGAGCGCACCACAGTCTTCACCCTGGGCCGAACCGCCGCCGTCCTGCTCTCCGACAACTCCCTGGACAGAAAGCCATTCAGGGGAAACGATGCCCAGTATGATACTATGCTGCGAGCATGCAGGGAGGCCCCGGACGCCCGCTTCCAGACCGTCGCCCAGTTCCGCGACGCCTGGCTGCAAGCCGGTTGAACTATTGAGAAGCGAGGAAAGACCCCATGAACATAGGATTTATCGGACTCGGAACGATGGGCGGCTCCATGGCCCTCAACGCCATACGCGGCGGCCACAATCTGGTCGTCCACGACATCAGGCGCGAGTCCGCCACCCGCACCTGGAGATGGGCGCCGAATGGGCGGACACCCCGCACGAGGTCGCCGAGCGGTCTGAGATCGTACTGACATCCTTGCCCGGCCCCGTCGAAGTGGAGGCGGTCGCGCTTGGCGAAGACGGACTTGCCGATGGCCTCAGTGAGGGCAAGGTCTATCTCGACCTCAGCACCTCTTCCCCCGACCTGATTCGCAGGATACACGCCGAACTCGCGCCGCGCGGCATCCATGTCCTGGACGCGCCGGTTAGCGGTGGGCCGGAGGGCGCGCGCACCGGCAGACTGGCCATCTGGGTCGGCGGTGACAGGGACGTTTACGAGCGAGTCAAGCCCGCGCTCGACTCGATAGGCGACCAGCCCTACTACGTCGGGCCTGTGGGAGCCGGGTCCGTCGCCAAACTCGTTCACAACTGCGCCGGATACATAATCCAGGCCGGACTTGCCGAGGTCTTCACCATGGGCGTCAAGGCGGGCGTGGACCCGCTCGACCTGTGGCTCGCCGTGCGACAGGGAGCTCAGGGACGGCGCGGAGCGTTCGAGCGTCTTGCGGACCACTTCCTGATAGACAGCTACGACCCGCCCGATTTCGCTCTCAGGCTTGCGCGAAAGGACATGGACCTCGCCTGCCAGGTCGGAAGACAGTACGATGTGCCTATGAAGCTGGCGAACCTCGCCCTGGCCGAGATGACCGAGGCGCTCAACCGCGGCTGGGCCGACCGCGACTCCCGCGTAGCCATGGTCCTCCAGGAAGAACGCGCCGGCGTAAAAGTCAACACCACCCCCGAAGCCATCAGGGACGCGATTGGATGATTAGAGTTTGGAAACGTACGGCTACGACCTCCTGAAGAGTCTGAAATCCGCTTGACGAGGCTCGAAAGTTAGTGTGTTGGTGGGCCGATCATGGACGACACGCCAGCGCCTCATGATGTCCTGCTCAACCAGAGACGGGACCCAGCCGTTGTTTTCGGTCGGCTCGGCTATGTCTATAAGCGTGGAAACACGAGTGGGCGCGGTCCCAGAGATATATGCGGGCGGATTCTCCGTAATACTTGGATGAGCCCCCTATTCCTCTGGTTTCGTTGGCGTTGCCGAGCAGAGCGTAGCGCATCCCTGCACAGTCTCCCGGATGCAGGGCTGTCCTGTCGGCGCCGGTATTATCTCAAAACTCTTCGCTCAAGCGGATGGCAGGAGGACACAATCTCCCTCTCCCTCAAGGGAGAGGGCTGGGGTGAGGGTGAAATTCCTTAAGGTCGGGTTTTGAGATAGTTACTATGCCGTCATCACTCATAGCCACCCACTGGTCGGGGTATATTTTCACCAGTTCTTTACGTTCAGTGGCCATGAGTTTGAAAAGTTCCTCGAACCTTTCGATAGCCGCCGCCTCAGCCGGGTCTCCCAACGATTCTCGCAGACGCTTCGCCTGTTCGGAATCGAGAGCGTATTTGACGGTTAGCGATTCTTCCATAGCAGCCTCCCATTGACCGACTGTATCAAGTTGTTTCCCCGCATCCTTGAGTGCAGGTGACGAACAGGTGAAAACTGCCATCAGCAGTCATTTGCAGGCCACCAGCAGACCGCCTGCACGCCCACCTGCACGACATAAATCCGAACTAATACACTCCCGTCGCCCGCTCAAAACTCACCGCGCGGACTGGATGATGTACAATAGAGCGCGAGAGTAAGAGGAGGCCCCGAATGACATTCACAGAAACGATGACTCCCAGAGAACGAACCCTTGCCGCGCTCAACCGACAGCCCGTGGACAGGCCGCCTGTTGCAAATCCTACCAACGTAGCCACGGTCGAGCTCATGGACCTCGTTGACGCTCCGTTCCCGGACGCCTGCCGCGACCCCGAATTAGCGGCCAGGCTCGCGGCCACCGGATATACTGAACTCGGTTTCGACGCCGTCGCCCCTTACTTCACGATTATTCAGGAATCCTCGGCCCTGGGCTGCGATATGCAGTGGGAGGAGAAGGACAACTGGCCTACCGTCAGGATGTACCGCCCCATCTGGAAGGACTCCCGCGACATTCACGTTCCATCAGGATTCCTTGAGCACCCCGACAACATCACGATCACCAAGTCCATAGAGATACTCAAGCAGGAGATAGGTAGCGAGGCAGCCATAATCGGAAAGACGATGGGCCCCTGGACGCTGGCTTACCACGTATTCGGTGTCGAGAACTTCCTGCTCATGACGATTGACGATCCCGAAGAGACGATGCGCTGCCTTCACAAATTGAAAGAGCTCTCAGTCCTGTTCGGCGAGGCGCAGATAAACGCCGGAGCCGACGCGCTCACCTTCCCCGACCACGCCACCGGCGACCTCGTGAGCGGCGAATACTACAGGCGCTTCCTCCAGGACATCCACATAGAGATGGCGGAACGTCTGGACATCCCCCTCATACTGCACATTTGCGGCAACACTCTCGACCGTATGCCCTACATAGCCGACACCGGTATGGCCTACTTCCACTTCGACTCCAAGAACGACCCGCAGGCCGCAATGGACGCCGTCGAGGGCAAGATAGGGCTTGTCGGCAACATCAACAACCCGACCACGCTCTATGCCCGCGGCCCGTCAGAGGTCAGGGATGAGGTGTTCGCCTGCATGGACGCCGGTGTACAGATGATAGCCCCCGAATGCGCCATACCGCTCGCGACCAAGCTGGAGAACCTGATGGCGATTCCCGCGTCAGTGCGCGAGTGGTGCGAGATCAACTCCGAAGTCTAACCGGCGTTGCCTCATCGGGTGATTCCCGCGAAAGCGGAAATCCGGTCAACCGAGCGCGACGCCGAACAGATTGCGACGGCTCGCGTGCAAGAACCTAGTCGCCACGAAGTTCAGCGGCTTGCGCGCGGACGTAAAATTGTCCTTCAGTATGCCGAACACGGAAGACAATTCCAGCGCGCGCGCAACGGGATGCCCCTCTGCCAGCGCGTAGAACCTGCGGCCATCACGCTCATAGTCCTCAATTGTGCGCCGCATCCGTCGGCTTCCCCTGAGCGGTAGGGCGCCGCCTCCCACCATGCGGCCATACCCGCGCTGCGCACTGTCCGGGAACACTCCCGACAGGAACAGGCACACGTCTGCGATGCGCTTGTAGTACCCGAAACGCTGCTCGGGGTCTGCGTTCGCCGCGAACTTCACCAGGCTGTCAACGTCCATGTCGTTGTACCGTACTCGCCGTCTGATTCCCTTCCGCACCCTCACAGGCACTGTGTAGCTTTGAATACGCGTAAACGACGCCATCATCGAGGCCATGTACTCCACCACGCCGGGCCTTTCCATGAATTCGAGCACCTCAGATGTATCGAATACAGGGATCGAGGCTCTTCCCTCGCGCTCCTCCGTGTAGGTGACCGTCTCGAGCTCGTGGTACGAGCGGCGCAGCAGTATCTCGAAGTACAGCGACGGCGATATATGAAGGAATATCTCCTCGTCGCTCAGTACGCGGTCAAGCAGACTCTTGTCCCCGACCATCGCCGCTCTGAACTCAGGGTCTTCTCTCACCAGCTTCTTCAGCGCGTCCGCGTTCTTCGCATCTGGCGCGACGTTCTCCACGACGAAGTCCAGGTCCTTGTCGGTGAAGTTAGGCCATCTGGTATCCGAGCTTAACATAGTTCTGCCCCCACCGTACTATCATGTCGGCGCTTACGATCCGTATGGTTAATTGTTGTTTAGTTTATACGAGGCGATACCACTCAGGTCTGTCATATCGGTTGTCCGACATGGCTAGGATATGCCACCCATCCCCAAGCATCTGACCATGGAGCATTTCGGATGTCGTCGTCCATGATTTTCAACATCGCCGGTAAAAGGTCGCCCATAATACGACTTCCGTCGTCAATCTATTTCCGACCTAAGCCTGTCCAATATGTAGTCCCGCCGTGAAAAATCTGATTGCGTAGTGTGTAGAGTCTCCGGAATACTTCCCCAAGCGCCCTACAGGTACATTCTCTATGTTCAACCTGTGAGGTTATTATATTTTTGATGCTCTCAAGTGCTTCACGGTTACTCTCTCTGATTTCATTACGCCGGTCGTCCCCCCCCAGGGTCTTTCGATTATTGTCATGTCGTCAATCCGAGAGCGCCGTTGGGCTTCCAGCCTATCTTCCTGATCGCAGCCGTTATGTTCCTCTCACCACGCAGTCTCAGTATGTTCAGTACCAGGTTTCTCACCGCAGCCATCATCTGTGGCGCTGAATCAGTACGCGCCTGGCTGCCATCCTCTCCCATCGTAACATCCCTCACATAGCGCAGACGATTCTCTATTCCCCAATGACCTCTCACCAAGTTCAGGAGCCTTGCGGCGGGTGTCTGAGTTCCGAGACTGGTTATGGCATATCGCGCCTGGCAGGTCGCCTTGCCTTTCACTGCGCGCCAACTCTCCATTTTGATCACCTGCCGCTGTCCGGGCCAGTCCATGTATGTCCTCAGCATATCCATAGCCCACAGTCTGCGATGTTCCCGGCGGTCTCCATGTCTGCCCTCCGTCTCAGCATAGGCGCAGAAGCCAGATAACGGCTCCTGAAAACACAACCCTATGTCCTCGTACACACTCTTGTCATTGCCCTTGACTATCATCAGATAGTCTCCACCTTCGGAGACAATCCGCTCACACAAAACGCCTGTTGCGGTAAAGCGCGTCTCCGGTTACGCCCCTGTCTGTCAGAACGACTCTGTTCAGAAACTTGCCCGCCATGTTCAGTTCGGACTTTCGTTTCGCCGAGCGGTCCCCCTTTTTGTCCCACCACAAGACCAAGCTCATGGGTGTAGGCCGCCACAAGCCGGACTCTGATCCCCGTGTATCCCTCTCAACGCTTTGCCATCTACCGCTATCGCCTCCTCTCCCGCTCCCAACCGGGATTCGATCCATTCCCCCAATACCGACTCGAACGCGTCGGTGTCCATACTTGAAAATACCTTGTGCGGCGTGGACACCGCTGGGGTTCTGTCTCTTGTGAACCCCAGCTCCTCAAGTACGGCGGGTTCCTGCATCCTTCCCCATTGGGCTATGGCGTATAGACTGCGCACGCTGCTGACCATCGCGCACACCGAAAGAGCCAGAATAGAGCTCAAGGGATGGCGACGACCGTGGGTTGAACGGGGATCGGGAACCTCTTCGAACGCACCGAGCGGGCTTTCTCCCAATCCTTCCTTATTCATGACCTCAGTCTAATACTGTTTCCGAATAATCGAAACACCTTGGGCCCCGTGCCGGGGTCTTTTCATTATCAGATAACGCAAGATTTTATGACACTCATTCGCTTATGGCATGGATTCCCGTTTTTGCGGGAATGACGAGACGAAAACGAAAAGACCCTGGCCCAGCGCTGAACCTGTATCAACTTAATTGGCGTTCCTTGCGGCGCGAAAATCCCCTCTCCCTCGACGAGCTGAGAAGGGTATGTAAATGTGCAGCCATCTAAGAATTTCAATCAACAGACCCCCTCTCCCTTGAGGGAGAGGGCTGGGGTGAGGGTGACTACTGCCACCGACCAAACTGATACGGCTTCAAGTCAGTACGAAATGTTGCGCGACTCTCCGCTCGCTATGTTACAATATGCTTGTTGCAGAACAAAAGTGCCTAAATTATATAATGTGGAGTTTATCAATGACGGCAAAACTGTCCGACACTTTTTTTCTGCAGGTCAATTCCAGGCGAATTCATAGCTAAATCCGCCGATTTTCAGGTCAATACCCACCTGAAACGTCACCTGAAGTCCACCAGGGGTCCACCTGAGGTCACATAAATCAGAATATATAACCCAGTCGATTTTCCATACAACTATCAACTTAATCGGCGTTCCCTGAGGCGCGAAAATCCCCTCCCCCTCGACGGGCTGAGAAGGGTATGTAAATGTGCAGCCATCTAAGAATTTCAATCAACAGACCCCCTCTCCCTTGAGGGAGAGGGCTGGGGTGAGGGTGATTACTGCCACCGACCAAACTGATACAGCATCCCGCGCGCGCCTATAGTTGACACCCGTCCCCGTTCAGGATAAACTTCCCTGACAATTAAACATATGCCCTGGGGGAGCTTGGAAGGCCAGGCTGAGAGGGCAGCCCGAATGCTGTCGACCCCTAAGAACCTGATCTGGGTAATGCCAGCGGAGGGATGTGGTAAGGTCCACAGAGACTAATAACCGCCCACCCGCACAGGTGGGCGGTTATCTTTTGGACTCATGCCGATACAGGACATAGTTGAATATACAAACGCCGGACAGGGCGCGGTTTCTACCGAGACGAATGGGGCGCGATTTGCCATTCGGACGGAGGCGCTCTTTAAGACGTTCGAGCGTGAGGGCCAACCCCTCCCGACCCTGCGAAATGTCAACTTCCACGCCCTCGACGGCGAGTTCGTCAGCATCATCGGCCCTTCCGGATGCGGTAAAAGTACGCTGCTGAACATAATCGCCGGCCTCGACGAGCCGACGTCGGGAGGCCTGTCCCTGTACGGCAGACAGGCCACGGCGCGTCTCGGCTCAGTCGGATATATGCAGCAGAAAGACCTTCTGCTCCCCTGGCGAAGCGTACTCGACAATGCCATTCTCGGACTCGAACTTCAGGGTGTTCCAAGACAGGTTGCCATAGCGCGGGCCAACGAGCATATGTCTCGGTTCGGCCTGGATGGATTCGAGACTTCCTATCCGCATAAATTGTCGGGCGGTATGCGTCAACGGGCCGCCTTTCTCCGAACCGTCCTCGCCGATCAGGAGTTGTTCCTCCTGGACGAACCCTTCGGCGCTCTCGACGCGCTCAACAGGACACGCATCCACCAGTGGTTCACCGGACTCTGGGAATCTATGCGGAAGACCGTCGTAATGGTTACTCACGATGTGGACGAGGCCATCTTCCTTTCCGACCGCGTTTATGTGATGACCGCGAGACCCGGAACGATGAAGATGGTCAGGGACGTCGACATTTCCAGGCCCAGGAGCACGGACGTCATAGTCACGCGAGAGTTCATGGACATCAAGTCCGCTCTCCTAACCGCGATAAGGGAAGAAGACCATTCGGAGTACCGGCGATGAGCGCGGATACAGGCATTTCCCCCGTGTCCGACAGCTCCGGGTCGTGGATGAGAAGCATTGACAGGACAGCCCGAAGATGGCTGCCCGCGCTGCTTATAGTTCTCGGGATACTCGCGCTCTGGGAGACTTACGTCCGCATATTCGACGTGCAGACTTGGCTTCTGCCCGCTCCTTCGGCTATTGGCGTGGCCCTGCTTGAAGACTCCGGACTCCTTTGGCGGCACACTCGCGCCACGCTGTCCGAGATTATTGTCGGGTTCGGAGTCGCTCTTGTATCGGGCGTTCTTCTTGCCACCGCAGTCGGAATGTCCCGAACGCTGGAACGCGCCCTTTACCCATTCATCATCGCCTCCCAGACCATTCCCATCATAGTAATAGCTCCCATGCTGCTTATCTGGGTGGGATACGGGCTTGCCCCCAAAGTCATCGTGGTCGCGCTCATCAGCTTTTTCCCCATAGTCGTCAACATGGTTGACGGCCTGAAGTCAGTGGATCGAGACATGGTCAACCTGATGAGGACGCTTGGAGCCAACCGGCGTCAGGTGTTCTTCAAGGTCCAGGTTCCCACTTCGCTCCCATACCTGTTCAGCGGGATGAGAGTCGCCGTCGCTGTCAGCGTCATCGGCGCGGTCATAGGGGAGTGGGTCGGTTCCAGCGAGGGACTCGGATACCTGATGCTTCGCTCTAAGCCCCAGTTCCTGACTGAGCGCGTGTTTGCTTCCATCGTAATCCTGTCCGTCCTGGGAATAGGTCTGTTCGCGTCCGTCGGAATAATGGAACGCCTCGCCATTCCATGGCGGCGACCCTCGTCGGAATATCTCGAAACCCAAAGCTAGCAACTCGAGAAACCATTGAAATTTACGGAGACTAATGCTCATGAAGAAGCTAACCACCATGTCCATCACAATCCTTGCGCTGTCACTCGCCATGCTCCTGGCAATGTCGTGCGACAGGGAGCCTGAAACAGCCTCCGTCAAGCTCGCGCTGGACTGGTATCCGAACGCCAACCACCTCGGCCTGTTTATAGCGCAGCGGAAGGGTTACTTCGAAGACGAGAACCTCGACGTGACGATGTACACGCCGTCCGACCCGTCAACGGTTCTCCAGACCGTCGGCGCCGGACAGGACGACTTCGGAATGAGCTACCAGCCCGACGTTCTGCTCGCCCGCAACAAGGACGTGCCGGTCGTCTCCATCCTGGGAGTTGTACAGCATCCCCTGAACTCATTGATGACGCTGAAGTCGTCTGAGATAACCCGCCCTGGCCAGCTCGCTGGCAAGAAGGTCGGTTATCCCGGCATTCCCACCAACGAGCCGCTATTGGAAACAATGCTGAAGGCGGACGGCCTGAACGGACTAGATGATGTGGAACTCGTCAACATTGGCTGGAATATCTCTGAGTCCCTGATAGGCGAGAAAGTTGACGGCGTGGTGGGCGCTTACTGGACGCATGAGAGCATCAACATGGAGAACATCGGATACCCGGTGAACGTCATGCGGATGGAAGAGTGGGGAGTGCCAGACTACTACGAACTCGTGCTGGTCACCAGTGAAGACTATCTGGCCGAGAACGAAGATGTAGTAGAGCGTTTCATTCGCGCAATCAAGCGCGGGTACGAGGAAGCCATTGGAGACCCGCAGGCGGGCGTGGACGTACTGGTGGCTGAGAACGAAGGTGAGATTGATGAAAGCATTGACCGGCCCGGCGCGGATCTGCTTGTTCCGATGTGGCAACTTCCGTCCGGTGGCGGTTTTGGTACACAGGAGCCCGAAAGGTGGAACAGTTTCGTTCAGTGGATGAAGGACAACAATATGCTGGATCAGTCCCTTGATGCCTCGGCGGCCTTCCGCGCCGACCTGGGCAACTAGACAGCGCGCCGAAAGCGAGGATTGTATGTTACTCACCCAGGATCTAAAGGACAAATATGCCGACCTCTGGCAGAGGATGGTCTTCCACCCGTTCGTTGTTGAAATGGGCGAAGGGACGCTTTCGCATGAGAGGGCGCGCCGTTACTTTCTCCAGGACTACGTGTTCGTCAACGACCTCATGTCTATGATAGCTCACGGTACCGCGAAGGCTCCGAATTTCGAGGCTGCCAGCCACCTGTATGCATTTCTTTCGGTCATCCTGGATCCTGACAACGCCGAAGAGAACGACTTCTTCATGCGAGCCTTTGATATACTTGGAGCAACGGAAGAAGATTACTCGTCCGCAACAGCGGCTCCCGTCACACAGGCTTTCGGCGACTTTCTTGTGAGAACCGGACTCGAAGGCAGTTTCGAGGACATCGTTACTATATGCTATGTGACCGAGGGCACATATCTCGACTGGGGAACGCGGCTTCTGAACGAGGGCAAGCGTCCCGAGAATCCTATATACAGGGAGTGGATTGATCTGCACGGGCCGGACTTTCTGGGTGGATTCGTCGCGTGGTGTGAGGAATACCTGAACGGAGCCGGCGTGAGTGGAGAGCGTCGAACTCGGATAGAGCAGGTATTCCTCACGGCGCTCCGATACGAGTACCTCTTCTGGGAAGCGGCCTATAATGGGGACAATTGGCCGGACATCTAGGATCGAACAATGAGAGAGGAATACACAACCAGGGGCGAACGCCGGGAACGAAAACGTCGGCGCAGGCGCAATATGGGCGTCAGCGGCGCGAGTGTGCGCAAGCTCCAGGATATTATTCTGAAGAAGAGCCGAACTGCCGGAGAAAAGGCCGCGTCTCGGCCCAAAGACAGGAGACCGTGATGAGTGAACGGCGCGTTGCCCGAGTAATGACGATAGCAGGCTCCGACTCCGGTGGTGGAGCCGGAATCCAGGCCGACCTGAAGACATTCGGCGCCCTGGGCGTATTCGGCACCTGCGCCATCACGACTATCACCGCTCAGAATACCCTGGGGGTAAGTGACGTTCTGGAGACGCCTGTGCCGCTCATCGAAGCGCAGATAGACGCAATCATCTCGGACATCGGGACTGACGCGGTGAAGACCGGCATGCTCTCCAGCGACGAGATAATCCACGCCGTCGCAGAGAGGTTGGAGTTCCACAACCTGAATGTCGCGGTCATAGATCCTGTCATGGTAGCCTCGACTGGCGCGCCTCTGCTCCGGGAAGACGCAGTGGGCGCCATGAGGGATGTTCTCACTCCGATGGCGACCATACTGACCCCAAACACCCGCGAGGCGAGTACGCTCACCGGTATGGAAGTCAACACCGTTGACGAGGCCAAGGCCGCCGCGAAAGCGCTCGTCGAAGATTTCGGCGCTCAGAATGCCATTGTGAAGGGCGGCCACCTCGAGGGCCCGGCGACGGACATTCTGTATGACGGCTCCGACTTCACCATCTTTACGACGGAGCGCATTGACACCCGCAACACCCACGGCACCGGCTGCACTCTCGCGTCCGCTATCGCCGCCGGACTAGCCAAGGGCCTTGATGTGCCGGACGCTATACAGCGGGCTAAGGATTACGTCACCGCCGCGATGCGCGCGAGCTATCCCGTCGGACAGGGACACGGCCCCCTGAACCATTTCCACAAACTCTGGGAAGAATAGTAAGTGGCCTGCTACAAGAGGGATTGAATGGATTCTCGCCTAAACTCCAATAGCAGAGGATCAATCTCCTCTGTCATGTAGTATCGAAGCCATTCCTATACGAACCAGAGCGCATCGTCTGTAAGAGCGCTACGTCTTGGTTGCAGGTGACTTTCTTCAATCATCTGAACCTATCGAGACGAGCGAATCCCTCTCTGAATCCATGACTCCCCGGAAGGTATATCCACCAAGGATATTCCTGCGCCTTTATCCTATCGCGAAACTCGCTGGAATCGGTGTCTTGAAAACTGTACATAGGAATACATGCAATGCCGCGCTCAGCAATCCTTGCTCCTCCCATATTCCAGAAGTGGTTCTTCTGAGATACTACTATCAGAGGACGGCGCTTAGCCTTGTGGACTAGGAGTTCTTCGTCGTTCTGCAATCTCAGTTCATGCACGGGTGTATGGTCAAACAGCGACGGGTCGTCGGGTTCAGAATGCAGTATAGTGTAACGATTGCGGCGTTCATCCTGAGGGCCATATGATGATAATGCAACACTCTGAATTTGAGAGGACATATACAGAAACGGCCCCCAGCAGATTTGTCCTCTGTTGAGTTGTCTGGCTTCTATTGGTTCAACGCTGCGATAGAATTCCTCGACGAGTTCAACCAACAGCTACTCACCCTCTTGCTCTCGTATACCCGCCTTGGCTTCTTCAGATATGTATAGTTCTCCGCTCAGTATCCTAGGTCTTTGTTCTTCTTCTCGGCTCATGCTGACAAGTCCTTCCCTGAAAACTTGGTCGAACCGAGGAGGAGGATCCAAGGGGCGCTGGGCGTGCTTCGTCATCGCCTCTTTGAAGAGAGCCTTGTATTCGTCCAAACGGTTAGTGGGCAGTTGTACGACACGAGCCGCACTTTGGCTGATCTTGCGACGCTGAACTGTTGAGAAATCCAGCAAGTCGCCTCTCTTGGCATTTATCATAGGCTCTGTGTGGAAATACACATGATTCAGCAGTGAATTTAGGTCGGTCTCCCCCCATTCTCGAATGACTTTGTTGACCAATCTCAATTCTCGCAACTGGACGTAATCAGCCAGTCTTGGTCTCAAATCTCCATCTGGTCTGAATATGATGACTTTGTGTCCTCGCAGCGTACTGACTGTTTCTTGAGGGATATCCAAAGCGAGTTCGTCAAGGGCATCGTCAATTTCAAAGGCATACGGCCCGTAGTGGTAGAAGTGCCATTCCAACCCAGATAGCGTCCCGCGCCGCCTTCGACAGTTTTCCACGTCTATCAGATACAGCAGTTTGACCAACTTGGTCTTGCCAAAGCCCACTTCCATGTCGGCGAGCTCGGTAACTACGTGAGCGATCAGATTATGTAACAGTAGGATAGTCATTCAATGCAACTCTTGTACATGGCAGTATAGCCTATGCTGAAACTTCTGCCATCTCTAATTACCTTTCAGTCCCGCGCGCTGCCTTCATGTACGCTTCGCCCCCGTACACCAGCGCGCCGACGCATACCAGAGCCATGCCGGCGATTAGCCCACGCCCCGGGTCTTCGCCCAGAATAAGCCATGCCAGCGCTACCCCCGCAACCGGCATGACGAAATAGAAAAAGGCGATGGTGGAGGGCAGGTATCTCTTCACCAGCCAGGCGTTCGCCAGAAACCCGAAGCCCGCTATGACAAGTCCCTGGTATCCCATCGCGAGCCAGAATTCCGATTCCAACGTGTACGTCGGACTTTCAAAAGTGTAACTCGCCACCAGAAATAGCGCGGTTCCGATAACCTGCTGTCCGAGCATCAACTTCGACTCGGATACATTCTGCGCGAAATTGGATATGAGTACGATCCGCAGTCCAAGGAGAATCGCCGACACGAGACTGAGCGAATCTCCCAGGAGGGAGACGCCCTCCGCTGATTCGGCGCTGTCTCCGAGTACCACTGCCAGTACACCGGCGTATGAAAACGCTATGGCGAGTACCTTCCAGCGACTCAGCGTTTCCGAAGGTATCATTATCTGTGCGATGGTCACGGCCCATATCGGCATTGTCGTTCCGATGGCAGTGGCGTGACCGGCCGTCGTCAGGTCCTGTCCTATGTTCATGAACACAAGTTGAACGGAAAACAGGAGGCTCACAATCAGGATGGGTCTGATCTCGGATTTTTTGAGACTGAAGGATTCCCGACGCGCGACCATATAGACCAGGGTCACTAAACCGCCAAGGGTGAATCGCATCCAGCCGATCTGGAGGGGCGCGCCGTACTTCAGGGATGTCTTGATACTTACTGGGAGGCCGCCCCACAGCAGCGCTATGAATATGGAGAAAGCGCTTGGCAGAAGTCCCGCGGGACGACGGGGGTCCACCGAAACCGAGCGGCCTTCACTGGCCTCAGCAGCTTTATGGGTCAAGGAGTCTTCTCACGGCTGTGGATTCTGTACTGGGGAGTGGCAAGAGGATGCGCTTCTAACATGAAAGTGGCCTCCGGGCTGCGCTCGGAGGCCGCTCTGATTTTTGAGGGTTGGAGGCGACGGGCGGATTCGAACCGCCGAATAGGGGTTTTGCAGACCCCCGCCTTAGACCGCTTGGCTACGTCGCCTTATCTATCGTTCGTACTTTGCAGAATGTGCCGGGTTTGGTGCCGAGGGGGAGACTCGAACTCCCACAGCCTAAGCGGCCACAGCGCCCTCAACGCTGCGTGTCTACCAATTCCACCACCTCGGCATACTCAAGACACGACGCTACATTTCGAACCGATGCAGGATATTATAATCACAATACCTAGGATTGTACAACAGCCAGCGTAAATTGCGCTGTCCGTCTCCATAGGTCAACGCCGTGAAGATGTAATGAAACTTCATCGCCAGGAGAGGCCGAATTTGGCAGCGCGGCTCGCGTCCTGAACGGCCAGTCCGACAGATCTACCGTAGCGGCGCGATTCGGCGGATTCTCCAGTACGATTCCTTGCAGAATATACTGGTCCCCACGCTCTTCAGTTTCCGCTCGACGCGCGTCCAGCCACTTGAGGAAGAAGTATTGCCGCCGCTGATTCTCTATTCTCGACATCTGCCTGATCTGAGCGTCGGCGCGGTGAGCGACCGAGGTTACAGCCTCGTTGTCGTAAAGCGCTTCTCCCATGCGCAGGTGGTGGGATATTTGACGCTGTACCATCAGGTCGGGATATCGTCGGAGTGGTGAAGTCGCCTGTGTGTATGCCTCTACGCCAAGACCGCCATGCGCGCCCGGCTTCGTTGACACTATCGCCGGCGTTAGCCTACGCATCATCAAGTACGAGCGCAGAGGGCCTGGCGGAAACTGCGCTTCTATATCCGACACGCCGGGCAGCGCCTGAGACCTGAAAGGCGCGGGCAATTCCGCCTCCGAACAATAGCGGGCCAGCAGCGAGTTGCACAAGACCATGTACTCTTGGACCAGACTGCGGGACGGAGTGTTTCTGGGTATTACGGCAACGATTACATCGCCGTCGGGGTTCACCTTTACCGAAAGTTCATCGCGGTCGAGGTTGAGCGCGCCTCTCGCCTCTCTCTGGCTGCGCAATAATTTTGATAAATTGTGCAGCGTCTCGAGTTCGCTGTGCGGCGGACGCTTGGAATCACTGATTATTCGGTCAGCTTCAACGTAAGATAGCGCATATCCGCTCCGTATCAGTGACCGCTCTACCTTCCAGTTCGTGACCTCCGCATTCTCGTTTAATTCAGCGATGAGACTCATGGCGGCGCGAGGCTCGCCCGGGTTTATGCTTCCCCGGTCGGTGGAAACCCGGCGCGGAAGCATACTGATGGTCTGTTCGGGAAGATACAGAGACGACATACGGCGGTCGGCTTCCACGTCCAGGGCCGACCCTTGCGGAATGAGCGCCCCGACATCGGTGATGTGTATTCCAACCCGGAAAGCGCGCGACCCTTCTGGTATGTCGAGTATCTCAATAGAAAGAGCGTCGTCCCTATCCTTCGTAT
This sequence comes from Dehalococcoidia bacterium, assembly GCA_965261525.1. Taxonomy (GTDB): domain Bacteria; phylum Chloroflexota; class Dehalococcoidia; order Lucifugimonadales; family UBA1123; genus VXRN01. Next base: position 3,317,172 of record OZ253472.1, on the reverse strand, counting down.
CCTGGTCGTCAATTGAAAAAACGAGCAGATCGGTCAGATCTACACGGTCAGGATCCGAGATTAGGAGAACCGATTCAATGGTTTCAGCCTCGGCAATCACATCGTCTGGAAAGTCGGGCGTGATCTCTTCCCGTTCTAGCGCGAGATGCTCATCCTCACGCATCAGCCCAATAGAGACCAGTAATTCAAACGCCGACCGCTGAAGGTCGCGTCCCTTCACTCCCGCCTCGTCCAGAAATCGTTTTGCGGGATTGGCCCGAGTATAGTCATCTCCGTGAAGTACAAAACCCCGAATCTGGTCGAGCATATCCGACTGGTAGTCCGTGAGAGCGCTTGGAAGTTTGCCCGACCTGACGGCGGCAACGAGGGCTTCCGAATCGGCGGCGCGTTGAGTCTGTCGCTGAATCCGCTCTAGAGTCCGCGAGACCGTCTCCCGATCTCGCGGAATGTAGTGATTGCCGTCCCTGGCGAACCTAAGTTCACTGTTGAGAAGGTGAAACAGCAAGCCCACGCTCTGTTGGGGTGTAGGTTCAGTTCCCCAGTACAGTTCGGCAATATCCGTCAGGGTGAGCGCGTCGCCATCGTCGCACACAACGTCCCATACCTCTTCCAGGTCTATCCCGTCGGCGACGGAAGTTGCCTTGAGACTCAGTTCTTCAACCGCATCGAACCGCGCGGCGCTCAGGCCCGTCTCGTGAATGACCCGTGAAACGGGAAGACGCGCCTCGCGGTTGCGCCCTATGGATAGACGTACCCTGTTGGACTTTGTTTCTATGAACCGGCCCAGGCGCGGGCCTGAGTCGAGTCTGACGACGATTATGTCACCTAGTTGCATATGGACACTCTGAACGATTAGCTTGGCGTTGGAAGCGCGGGGACGACTTCCTTCGCAAGCAGTTCCATCGAGCGCACCCACTTGTCGTATGGCTGCCACTCGTGTCCCATCGCCAGAAGCACCCCAAATCCACCTACATCGTCGTAAAGCTGTCCGAGTTTCTCCGCTACTTCGTCCACGCTTCCCACCACGAATACGTTATCTACAAGATATTCGATGTCAACATCGGAATCCGGCATATCAGGATCAACCTTGAACAGGTTCAGCATACCCATCTTGGGCATAAGGCGCAGGAAATACTGCTCGAAGTCGCGGCGCAGAACTCCGTTGAGCGCGTCCTCACGCGCCTGTTCGCTGGTTTCGGCGACGTATATCTCTCTGGCAATTCGCCATTCGGCCCGATTGGGTGACAGCCCCGCCGTGTCCGCGCCCTCCTGCACGGCGTCCCAATGCGTCCGCAGTATGCGGGAAGGCACCAGGTTTATACTCATAGGTATCCAGCCGCGCTGTCCGGCCAGTATCAACGTATCGGAGTTAGGAGACACTCCTGCCACTCCGATGGGTGGGTGGGGTTTCTGGTACGGCGTCAGATGAAATCTGAGTCCGAATTCGTCAACAGGTTCCGGGATCGTGAACTTCCAGAACTCGCTGTCGTAAGAGCCGGGTTGGGGGTCGTCCCATATGCGAAGGACCGTATCTATTGCCTCCCGCGTCATTCTCCGATGGTCGTCCGCTCTCGGATCGAAGCCGAACACCTCGAAATCGCCGGGGAATCCGCCCGAACCGACTCCCCACTGAAAGCGCCCTTTCGCCATGTGATCGAGCTGGGCAATGCGGTGCGCGATCATAAACGGGTTGTGGTTCGGCATACAGGTTACGCCGGTGCCTAGCTTGATATTCTGCGTTCGAGCGAGAGCCCCGGCGATAAATATATCTGGAGCGGGTATGTTCTCCCAGACGGTCGTGAAGTGCTCGCCTATCCACGCCTCCGAATATCCGAGCTTGTCCAGAACCTCCAACTGGTGAAGGTCGTCCTCCAGGGTCTGAGTGATGTCGGACCCCGGCGGATGAAGCGGCATTGTGAAGAAACCAACCTGCATTCGCTAATCCTCTCATTAGGGCGTCTGTCCCAAGTATATGCCAGCATCCATCGAGGGACAAGTTGCTTGTCTTCAGGGCAGGGCTTTCGCAAAATCGGCGCTATCATGGTTCCGTCGGCGGCGTGACTCTGGATTCCCCATTTCGCGAGAAAGACGGATCGGAGTCCCGAAGACAAAAATCGTAACTTTGCAGTCGGCCTGCCTTCAGGGAAGGGCTTTCGCAAAGTCGGCGCTGGAGCATATCGTCGCCCATCCTGACCAATGGCTTGCGCTTCTGCCCGTAAAGTTCTTCCATGTCTGGGCAAGCGACAGATACCACGTAGGTTATGGAGTATTGCCTGAACGGTACGGAGGTCTCGTTCCTGTCCTTTGGGTGGTGGCCCAAGGGTACTGGACGATTCTCGTGGTAGCGGCCGGCGCGATGGCGGTTAGCAGGCCAATTCATGGCTATTGGCTGAAGCATCCGGCGCTCTTGTTTCCGCTAGCGCTGGTCTATTGGGCGGCTTTTCATCTAATGACTCATGGGGAGGGCAGATTTCACGCCCAGATGATTCCGGTGGTCGCCATCATAGCCGCCCACCTTCTAGAGCGGGATCGGGATTGGGGCGCGTGGCTGCCCTTGAAGTGGCGAGGAAACTCGAATAAGCGGCGTATTAACGGGAAGGTGATGAATTCACCCGCGAAAATTGCCCATTGGGTCGAATTTGGAGTTATAATGTGCGGGTACTATTCAACTGGACATTTAGCGTTAAAATATGCGAATCCATTCAGGAGGAATGCGATATGAAATCAGATAGGGCGCTTGTGGCGCATCTTATGAGACGGGCGGGCTTTGGGGCGACACCGATCGAGCTTGACCACCTGATCCGTGAGAAGACCTACGAAGAGATAGTTGACGACCTCGTAAGCCCTGAGAGGTTCCCCGAACTGGACCAGTCATACATAGACAGGTACTACGGCGGCGAGCCGGTGGCCGTGCATGTCGGCAAGTGGATGTACCGGATGGTAAATACTCAGAGGCCGTTGGAGGAGAAGATGTCGCTTTTCCTTCACCACATCTTCCCTGTTGCCTGGGGAAAGAGCGAACATGGCCCGTCTCTTTACGACGAGATTGATATGTTCCGTAGAGTGGGTATGACTGATATGAGGACAATCCTCCTGGAACTCTCCAAAGATCCGGCAATGATATTTTGGCTGGACAACAACGAGAATCACAAGGACGAGATAAACGAGAACTACGGGCGCGAACTGCTCGAGTTGTTCTCGATGGGTGTGGGTAACTACACTGAGGATGACATCAAGGCCGCTTCCAGGGCATTCACCGGCTGGTCGTTCAGACAGCCGCTTTCGCTCTATCCGGTCGGTCACCACAATGCGGTATTCGTTTTCGACCCCGACGATCACGATTACGGTTCTAAGACCTTCCTCGGTGAGACGGGCAACTTCGATGGCGAGGACATCATTGACATAATAGTGAGGCAGCCCGCCACTGCCAGGTTCATATCACGCCATCTGTACAACTTCTTCGTCGAGGATGAGCTACAGGTTCCGTCCTGGGCGACCGAGCCGCCGAAGGACGAGGCCGCGATTCAGCGGCTTGCGGACGTGTTTATGCAATCGGGTGGGCAGATGCGCGCGATTCTAAAGGAACTGTTCAACTCCGACTTCTTCAAGCGCGCAACCGAGTTCAAGAAGGTAAAGAGCCCGACGGAACTGGTGGCTGGTGTTCTGAAGCAGACAGGAGAGTTTAGCAGTCCGACGCCCGGCATTCACCAGTTCGCTATCACGACGCTCAACGGCTCTCTTGTCGAAGGCCCAATGGCTATCATGGGCCAGCGTCTGATGAACCCCCCGACAGTGGAGGGTTGGCACACCGGTCACGAATGGATAGATTCTGGCACGCTCAGCGAGCGTATAGGGTTCGTTGAAAGCCAGTTCGAGGACATATCCAAACCCGGCGTGAGGGACATGGTGGAACGGGTGGGAAGCCTGGACGATGATCCGTCCCAGATAGTTGACCGCTGCCTGGACATTCTGGGCGGAATAAACGTGAGCGAGAGTACATACGATTCTCTGGTCGCATACGCGAGTGAGTTGAACTCGCTTGGTGGAGACGATGATGGTTCGGTGGGCGTTCACAATCTTCTGCAAATGACCGCCTCGACCGTTGATTACCAGTTCTCGTAGTCCAGGTGAAACGCGATAGCGGATAAAGTGAATATGACTGCCCTGAAAGGGGAAATACGTGGGCAGTAGCACAGCAAACAGACCGCTTTCATACAGGAGAGCGGACGGGGTAGATTCCTCTCAGAAAGTTGTCAATTGGGGCAAATTTGCGGTTACAATGTGTGTAATCTGGGCCAATGTCCGGTGGGATGTTGGGCATTGGCGAATGGGGTCACATTCAGAAATAGGGGGGAGGAAAATGAAATCGGATAGGGCGCTTGTGGCGCATCTTATGAGACGAGTGGGCTTCGGCGCGACACCGGCTGAGCTTGATGTCCTGACCCGCGAGAAAACCTACGAAGAGATAGTTGATGACCTCGTAAACCCCGAGAGGTTCCCCGAGACGGACCAGTCCTACATTGACAGGTACTACGGCGGCGAGCCGGTCGCTGTGCACGTTGGCAAGTGGATGTACCGGATGGTGAACACTCAGAGGCCATTGGAGGAGAAGATGTCGCTTTTCCTTCACCACATCTTCCCCGTGGCTTGGGGAAAAGGCGAACACAACCCGTCACTCTACAATGAGATAGATATGTTCCGACGGGTTGGACTGTTGGACATGAAGACCATTCTTCTGGAGATTTCCAAAGATCCCGCGATGATATTCTGGCTGGACAACAACGAGAACCACAAGGACGAGATAAACGAAAACTACGGACGCGAATTGCTCGAACTGTTCTCGATGGGCGTGGGCAACTACACCGAGGACGACATAAAGGCGGCGTCCAGGGCCTTCACGGGCTGGACATTCAGGCAGCCACTCTCTCTCTACCCCGTCGGTAACTACAGCACGGTGTTCGTATTCGACCCGGACGACCACGACTACCGCGAGAAGACATTCCTGGGGAACACCGGCGACTTCGACGGCGAGGACATCATTGACATAATCGTGAAACAGCCCGCGACGGCGCGGTTCATCTCGCGCCACCTGTACAACTTCTTCGTAGAGGACGAGGTGCAGGTTCCGTCCTGGGCGACCGAACCGCCGAAGGACGAGGCTGCCATTCAGCGGCTTTCCGACGTGTTCATGCAGACGGGCGGGCAGATGCGCGCGGTTCTGAAGGAACTGTTCAACTCCGACTTCTTCAAGAACGCTACCGAGTTCAAGAAGGTGAAGAGTCCGGCGGAACTGGTGGCCGGCGTCCTGAAGCAGACGGGCGAGTTCAGCAATCCCACGCCGGGACTTTTCCTCATTGCGGTTAGCACGCTGGACGACTTTCCCTACGAAGGCCCGATGGGTATTATGGGGCAGCGCCTGATGAACCCTCCGACAGTGGAAGGTTGGCACACCGGTCACGAATGGATAGACTGTGGCACGCTCAGCGAGCGTATAGGGTTCGTTGAAAGCCAGTTCGAGGACATATCCAAACCCGGCGTGAGGGACATGGTGGAACGGGTGGGAAGCCTGGACGATGATCCGTCCCAGATAGTTGACCGCTGCTTGGATATTCTCGGCGGCATCAGCGTGAGCGAGAGCACATACGCTTCGTTGGTCTCGTATGCGGGTGAGTTGAACGCGCTGGGCGGAGGCGAAGATGATTCCGTTGGCGTACACAACCTTCTACAGATGACCGCTTCTACAGTTGACTACCAGTTCGCATAGCCTACTAGACAAAATACGCGCAAGCGCATGGGGGAAACCATGACCACCAAGAGCAGGGAAAAGACGCTGGTAGTTGTTCAGCTCACCGGCGGCAACGACTTTATGAACACGATAGTGCCGTACACGAATGAGCGCTACTACGACGCCCGCAAGAAAGTCGTAATGAGCCAGGACGATGTCCTGCCCATCAACGACGAACTGGCGATTAACGCCAACGCCGCCCCGTTCAAGCGCTTCTATGATGAAGGAAAGATGGCGATAATCCAGGGTATCGGTTACCCGAACTCGAACCGTTCGCACTTCCGGGGCATGGATATCTGGCACACCGCAGAACCTGACCGCGTCGGCAACGAGGGCTGGTTGGGACAGGCAATCAGGGATCTGGATCCGAACGCCAAGAATGTCCTGACCGGTGTCAACGTCGGCATGGGCCTGCCTCGCGCGATGTCGGTAAGCGGGGTCCCGGTGACCTCGGTCGGCGACCTCGAGGGCTACGGTGTGATGAACAGCATTGAGCAGCAGCGTCTGCGGGACAAGGCGCTTGAGACGTTCAAGGGCATTTACGGCCAGGCGATTGGAACTGGCCCCGTCGCCGAATACATCGGGCAGACAGGTCTGGATGTGCTGAAGGGCGCGGACCTGCTGGCCGATGTGGCAGACCGCTACGAATCGGACATAGAGTACGCGGATAATGTTATCGCCAAGAATATGCGCGACGTGGCCAGGATACATCTGGCTGACCTTGGCACACGCATCTTCTACACCGCGCACGGCGGATATGATACGCACGCCAACGAGATGCCTTCGCATCCCAAGCTGTTGGCGGACCTGTCCGGAGCTATATCGGACTTCTTGGACGACCTGAACGCGCATGACGCCGCGGACGACGTGACTATCTTCGTGTTCACCGAGTTCGGACGCCGGATGCGCGATAACGGCAGCGGCACCGACCATGGGACGGGAGGCGGCGCGTATATATTCGGCAACAACGTGATAGGCGGGCTTTACAGCGAGTACCCGTCCCTTGATCCGGCGGAGTGGGAGCACGGCGAAGACCTTAAGCACACGATAGACTTCAGGGGTATCTACTCGACACTGCTCGAGCAGATACTCGAAGTCGAGGCGCGGCCAATAGTCAAGGGCGAGTACGAGCAGATTTCCCCGTTCGCAAACTAGGAGACATGATCATGAGCAGACCTTACGGATTGCTGAGGGCGGGCTACCCGTACCTGAAGACGCTGGGCATGAGAAGAGTCATAGGCTTTCCTACGGACATAGCCTTTTCGGGTACGGGCGACACCTACATACTAATGCGCTCTGAGGGCGGATCGAGCATAAGGGTCTGGCCGCTGGAGGACATGGCTGCCTTCACGTCGGACATGAAAGGCATTGGCGGCTATGGCGCTGGGGATGGACAGTTCATCTGGCCCGTTCAGATTATCACCGATGACGAAGGGTACATTTATGTCAGCGACGAAGCGGTCCACAGGATAACCAAGTTCGACCCGGATGGCGAATTTGTCGCCAAGTGGGGCGTTCATGGAAATGCTGAAGGCGAATTCGACCGTCCTAACGGAATCGGATTCGACCCGGACGGCAATATGGTGGTGGTTGACTCTCAGAACAATCGCGTCCAGAGGTACACTCCCGATGGCGAGTACCTTGGCGGATTCGGCGGCGCTCAAGGCGACGCGCCGGGAGAGTTCAACCTGCCCTGGGGTGTTCATGTGGATGAGTTCGGCGATATCTACGTCGTGGACTGGGGCAACAACAGGCTCCAGATATTCGACGCGGACGGCGAACTCAAGAACGTGATCGGACGACAAGGTTCGGGCGACGGAGAGTTCGTCCGGCCGACCGGCGTGGCGGTTGACGCGCACGGCGACATATACGTCTCGGACTGGGGCAATAACCGCGTTCTGATGTTCAACTCGGAAGGCAAATACATCTGGAGCTTCGCGGGGGAAGCGTCGCTTTCGAGAGTCGCGCGCAACTATATGCTGACCAACGCGATGTCGAACCGTCTGAGGGAAATGGGCCGGTTGGAGGAAGAGAAGTACTTGCGGCGTCCCAGGTCTGTCAGGATAGATGAAGAGTTCCGCTTGTTCATTCCCGACTACGAATCCTACCGCATCCAGATATACCAGAAGGACGCGATAGAACTTGACCGCACCCAGTTCTCAGCTCCGCTCAGAAACGTGACGCTGGAAGTCACGTAGTTCGCGCCCACCCGCAATTCATCGCTTCTACGTCTGTGGCAGGCGGTCAGTCAATGATCGGCCTGCCACAGCGTTATTCAAACGATGCCCACTAGCTACACATGCCCGGGGGAGTCAAAGGGTCGAGAGTTTGCGGATACGAAACTACCGATTCCACAGAGTCAGTACACGAGACGCGCAACTGACCCCGGTTGCGCCAAACCGATTCGTTACCTGTACCCCGGAGATGATCGAAACAGCCCTACGCCACTATATGGAGATTCGCTAGGAATGCCCGTATTCAGTTCAATCGTGTCAAATACACAGTTACTTGTTGAGGGGAATGACCAACGAAACTTCTTTGAAGCGTTCATAAGGCATTTGACGCTTGAAAATATCGAGGTACAGAATTTCGGCGGCGTGAACGATCCGCGCTCACGCCTATATCTCGACATACTATGAACCGCAATCCTCAGTGGGTGTAGCGGCGCAGAGGGGCTACGGGGACTTGGACCACTCGGTTTTGGCCGGTGTCCGCCGCTTTCTGGAAACGCTGTGAAAGAACGGGAGACATTCGACACATGACCGCAACGAACGGGCTCTGTCCTGCGCTGTCCCAAATACGAATCTGCGACTTCACTGGCCAGCTTGCCGGAGCGGGCGCTACCAAGATTCTCGCTATGTTCGGGGCGCAGGTTATCCGGGTGGAGGATAGACTCAGGCAGGGACAATGGGACATATTCCGTGGCAATGGTCCCTGGGCCGACGAACGCAGGAGCATCAACCTGGGCGGCGCTTTCAATAACCATAACGTCGAGAAGATGGGTGTCACCCTCGATATGCGTAAGAGCGAGGCCAGCGACATTCTCAGGGAACTCATATCCGTCAGCGATGTCGTGACTGAGAACTTCAGCAAGGGCGTGCTGGACAGGTGGGGTTTCTCGTACGACGAGATGGTCAAGATTAAGCCGGACATAATATATGTATCCAACAGCGGTTTTGGACACGTGGGGCCATACTCCGAATTCAAGACGTGGGGGCCGATTGTACAAGCCGTGTCCGGGCTCACGTTTCAGTCGGGGCTTGCGGGTATGCCTCCCGCGGGCTGGGGGTACTCTTATATGGATCACACCGGTGGATACCACATGGCGATAGCGATTCTGATGGCTGTGTATCATCGCAACCGCACCGGGGTGGGTCAGTGGGTGGATATGTCCTGCTCGGATGGGGCGGCTGCTCTTAACGGTCCGGCCGTACTCGACTACACGGTCAACGGCGTTCCTGCCAGGCGTCCCGGCAACCCGGACAGTAACCGGAGCATATACCCGAAAATGGCCCCGCACGGCATATACAAATGCGCCGGGGACGACCAGTGGGCCGCGATCTCTGTCCGACACAGCGAGGACTGGATTGCATTGTGCGACGTTATGGGATTCTCCGACCTCTCGGCGGACGAATCTCTCGGTAAAGTAGAATGCCGAATAGAACGCAACGACGAACTTGACAAGAAAATCACGAGATGGACCGCGACCAGGAAGCCGATGGAAGTGATGAGATTGCTTCAGTCGAGGGGCGTTCCTGCCGCCTCAGTGCAGCATCCAGAAGATCGGATAGATCATGACCCGAATACCAAAGCGTGGGGCCTATTTCCGACCATTGAACACGAAGAGATGGGCAAGGTGCGGGTGGACGGAATGGCGACCAGGCTGTCGGAGACACCGGCGACAATCGAAAAGGGGGCTCCCATTCTCGGCCAGCACAACGAAGAAGTGTTCGGCGGGATTCTCGGAATAACCTCCGAGACTGTGCAGGCGCTGACCGGCGAGGGGGTTATCTGAAGTGGAAGCCGAGATGGGAAACAGCGTCCTCGAAGATGTCCGTGTGCTAGAGATTGGTGGAGAGATAGGGGCGTGGTGCGGCAAGCTGCTGGCTGATATGGGCGCGGACGTGATAAAGGTCGAGCCTCCGGGCGGAGACCCTACCCGCTCTTACGAGCCGTTCTACGAGAACGAGCCGGGGCCGGACAGAAGTCTCTTCTTCTGGCACTACAACACCAGCAAGCGCAGCGTTACGCTCGACATAGAGCGGGAGAGCGGACAGAGTGTTTTCAGGGACTTGGCCTCTCTGGCCGATGTTATTGTTGACAGCGCTCCGCCTGGGTATCTGCCTTCACTTGGACTAGGTTACTCAGACCTAAGCATATCGGATACTTCACTGATCATGGCCTCGATAACGCCGTTTGGACAGGACGGGCCTTACAGGGACTACGCGAGCACGGATCTGACGGCGCTGGCGTTCGGAGGTCCCGTGTGGAGTTGCGGATACGACGACCACGACATCCCACCCGTGCGCGGTGGCGGAAATCAGGCATATCACACTGTCGGCCACTATGCCTCCATAGGGATAATGACCGCGCTCGTGCATCGCCAATTCACCGGGATAGGTCAATATATTGACGCAAATATGCACGCCGCGCTGAACATCACGACGGAAGGGGCCACATATAGCTGGCTGGTTGCCGGAGATACCGTTCAGAGGCAAACAGGACGACACGCGTCCGTGATCCCGACGCCGCAGGCTCAGGCGCTTTGCAAGGATGGTCGCTACGTGAACGTGGGCATCGGCGCTCGCACAGAGGAGCAGTGGTTCCACCTGCTTGCGTGGATGGAAGAAGAGGGTCTCGTCGAGAACCTGGGTGAGTACCTGAGCTATCCCAGCCGCGAGGCTATGCGAAGAGGCGACCCGGATGCTATGGCGCAACAGCGCCGCGTGGCAGACACCCTCCGACGAATGGCGGCTAAGACAGACTCTTACGATCTGTTCGCGCGCGCGCAGGAACTAGGCTTCCAGTGGGGAATCATAAACTCGCCGGAGGAGGTTTTGAACGATCCCCACTTTCAGGCGCGCGGCTTCCCCGTCGAGGTGGAACACCCGGAACTGGATGAGACTTTCATATACCCGGGAGCTCCTTACAGGTTCACAAAGTCGCCATGGAGAATCTCGAATCGCGCGCCGCTTCTCGGCGAACACAACGAGCAAGTGTATCTCGGCGAGTTGGAAATAACCAATGAGCGTTTGACCGAACTCAAGGTGGAGGGCGTCATCTAGTGTTTCATTGATTCAGCGAGGTGTGATCAGCCTAAACCGCCCGTTTTGAGGTTGTACTCAGGCTATTGCGACCGGAGCCATTGACGTCCGCTCGCTGGAGTCGCTCTAGCTCTTCTACAGGAATGTGGCAGTTTATCAGGTGGCTCTCGCCGCCTGGGCCGTGCCTCTCTGGGGGAGGCTGTGTATCGCAGATATCCCCTATTTTTCTGGGGCATCTGCCCGCGAAGAAGCATCCTTTGAACGCCGAACGCAGCGTCGGCACCGATCCTTCCAAACGTATGTGAGTAGGCTCAGCGTCGGGGTCAGGCACCGGGGCGGCTGACAGCAGCGCCTCGGTGTAGGGATGGGACGGCGTGGACAACACCGCGTTAGACGGCCCGTACTCCGCGACGTGCCCCGCGTACAGCACCAATATATCGTCGGATATGTAGCGCACGACGCCCAGGTCGTGGGTTATGAATACGTAGGAATTTCCGGTCTCTCGCTGGTGCCGCTCAAGCAGGTTGAGAACCTGCGCCTGCACAGATACGTCGAGAGCGGACACCGCCTCGTCTGCGACTACCAGATCAGGGTTCGCCGCAAACGCGCTTGCGAGCGCTACTCTCTGCTGCTGGCCTCCACTCAATTCCGACGGGCGTCTGTCCAGATACAGGGGATCGAGCCCGACCGCGTTCATAAGCTCTTCGGCGCGTTCCTGGCTCTCCTCACGTCCTACACCCGCGAACTTTCTGAGCGCCCTGGTAATCGCGTGCTTTATGGGCAGCTTTGGATTCAAGGAAGAGGTCGGGTTCTGGAACACCATGCGCATAGAAGAGCGTTGATCCTCGGTTCGGTCCTCCACGTCACCTTCAAGAGCGTCGCCGCGCAGTTCGAGTTTACCGCGATCCCTCGCTTCCAGGCCGACGATGGCGCGGGCCGCGGTACTCTTCCCAGATCCGCTTTCGCCGACAATGCCAAGGGTACGTCCGCCTTCGACACGCATATCAATGTCAACCAGAGCGCGAACCGGCTGGCGAACCGTAGGGCCGAAGAAGATGTACTTCTTGCGTCCGCCACCGTAAAATTTGCGGAGTTCTTCCGCGTTGAGCACCGGTACCGCTCCGTCCGAATCGGGCTTTTCAATCCGTTCACGCAACTCGCCCCAGATGTCCTGGTTGACATCCGAGTGATAGAAACACCTGGCGGCGTGGCCATCCGACACTTGAACGAGTGGCGGCGCGGCCTGAACGCACGTGTCACTTGCCAATGGACAGCGCGGCGCGAATAGGCAGGAGTCGGTCTGCTCGTTCTGCGCGTCGAACACCGCTCCGGGTATGCTTCTGAGCTGCCGTTCTACCCCGTCATCTTCCGGTGGTTGCGGAACGCAGGACAGCAGCCCCGCAGTGTATGGGTGGCTCGGGCTTTTGAACAGATCGCGTACCGGAGATTCCTCCACAATTTCGCCCGCGTACATAACCGCTACCCTGTCAGCCACTCTGGCTATGACACCCAAATTGTGACTGACGAAGAGGATTCCCGCGTTGACCCTATCCTTGAGTTCGACTATCAGGTCGAGAATAGTCGCCTCCGTTGTAACATCAAGACCTGTCGTAGGCTCGTCCATAATGAGCAAGTGAGGGTCGCAGGCGAGGGCCATGGCTATGACCACGCGCTGCTGCATACCGCCGCTCAACTGATGCGGATAGCGTCTGCCTATGCGTCCGGGATCTGCCAGGCCGACACTCTCGAAAAGCTCGACTACACGCTGCTGGGCTGCTTCAGAATCCAAGTTGAGATGATGCTTGATTACCTCTTCTATCTGTGGCCCGACTCTCATCGAGGGGCTGAGGGACGTGAGAGGATCCTGATAGACCATCGCTATCCGGTTGCCTCTGAGTTCTCGCAGTTCGGCGTCGCTAAATTCGGCAATATCCATGCCCTCGAATCGAACAGCGCCCTCCACCTGCGCGGTTGCGGGAAGGTAGTTCATCATGGCGAACGCGACCGTGGACTTTCCACAGCCAGACTCGCCCACCAGCCCAAGAACCTCTCCGCGAGCGATTTCGAGAGACGCGCTGCGCACCGCGCGAAACGGGCCCCTGGGAGTGTGGAAAGTTACCGCCAGGTTCTCAAGCTGTATTATCGGGGCGCCTGAGCTGTCGTCGTGGTTCATGTGTATCACCCTCCGGTTTCGGGCAGATTCTGGGCCTGTCGTATGCCGTCCGCCAGCAGGTTTATCCCGACGACCAGAGACGCCATAGCGATTCCTGGCGCGAGCGCGGCCCAGGGAATTGTTCCGAGGTTTTCGGCATTCTCGCTCACCATCAAGCCCCAGTCGGGTTCCGGCGGCTTCACTCCGAGCCCGAGGAACCCGAGCCCGGCGGTCAGCAATAACGCGAAACTCATTCGTATCGTAGCCTCGACCGCCACGACCGGAAAAACGTTCGGCAAAACCTCGCGGAACATTATGTACAGCGTTGGCTCTCCCCTCAGACGCGCGCTCTGCACGAACTCCAGCGGCTTGACCGAGAGAGTCGCGCTCCTGATGACGCGGCTGTTGTTGGGCATGAACGAGATACCTATTACGAAAATGATTATCCAAGAGTGATCTATGCCAGCGAAACGCTGGGATACCATATTAATGACTAGAATCGTCAGAAGCAGTGAGGGAATCGCCAAGAACCAGTCCACGACTCTCATAATGGCCTGATCTACCTTGCCGCCTAGATATCCACTGGTTACGCCAACGATGGTGCCGAGCGTGACTCCTAATATAGTTCCTATGAACGAAATCCACATTATCGAGCGGGCGCCGGCCAGAACTCGGCTCAGAACGTCGCGTCCAAATTCATCCGTTCCTAACCAGTAGGTGGGAGGGGATGGGCCGCTGAAACGGTCGGCGAGGTGATAGTCGGTTGGCGGATATGGCGTGATCCATGAGCCTATCAGCGCAAGCGTGACGTGGACTGCTACGATGGCGAACCCAATGCGCCCGGTGTTGGTGCGTAGAATGAGCGACAGCGCACTCCACACCGCGCCTCCTGCCCTCGATAGGACACGGACTTCCTGTCGCTGTGTTCCCAGCGTGGCATCTCTGACTGCCATCAGGCTAACCTCACCCTAGGATTGAACGAACCGTAAGTGATATCGGCGGCGAGGTTGCTGAATGCATAGACCGAAGCGATAACCATTGCGGTGGACTGAAGGAGCGGTATGTCGCGAGTGTTTATCGCAGATATCAGCATGCTACCCATGCCGGGATAGGAGAAGAGGTTCTCTATTATGATGAGTCCTCCGAACATCCAGCCGACATTGTTCGCTATAACCGTTATTGTGGGAAGCATGGCGTTGGGCAGAACGTGTCTGATAATGACTGTTCGCATGGGCAATCCCTTAAGAATCGCGGTGCGGACATAGTTGCTCTCCATCACTTCTATCACGTTGGCGCGCGCCATCCTGAGAATGTACGCGAATAGCGCTCCAGTGACCGTGAGAACTGGCATTATCAACACCTGCGGCTTGCTCAGTATAGACTCGCCGGGCATCATTATGCTGGACGAGGGCAGCCATTGCAGGGTCGAAGAGAATATCAGTATCATCACCACTCCGGTTACGAACTCCGGCAACGATATAGTGACTAGCCCGCCCATTGTCAGGAAGCGATCAATCTTGGTATCTACCTTGGTTCCGACCCACACGCCCAAAGCCAACCCTAATGGGACCGCTATCAGGAAAGCTAGCCCGGCGAGCAGCGCGGAGTTGGCGAGTCGTCCACCCAGTAGCCCCGATATCGAGGCCCTGGATTTTGCTGATTCACCGAGGTCTCCCGTTACTGCGCCGCCAATCCAGTCAAGATAACGGACGTGCGGGGGGCGGTCCAGCCCCATCTGCTTACGCAGATTTCTCAGGTTATCGGGCGTGGCCTGCTGGCCGAGCATGACCTGAGCGGCATCGCCCGGCACCAACTCTATCAGCGTAAAAATAGCGATAGAGACGGCCAGAAGAGTCACAACTATGAGTGACAGTCTGACTATAAGGAATCTTGCCATATCATCCGCTTCTTATGTGATTGTTCTGGATTTTTGAATGTATATGGGCAGATGTGGGCAGCGGTGCCTGCCCACATCTTGTCGCTTAGCAGGTCAGATGCGCGCGCTAGTTATCCGAGACCCACCACTCCTCGAACAGCCAATGCGCGAGCGCGGCGTGTGCCCGTACGTCCTTTATGTTGGCGCGGTGAGCGTAAAGGATGGGGCTGTACGTGAGATATAGAACCGGAACATCCTCGATGAGGATCTCCTGCATCTCGCGGAAGTACTCCTTGCGCTTGTCGAAATCAGCTTCCACCGACGCCATATCAAGCAATTCGTCCAGCCGAGGGTTGTTGTAGAACGACTCGTTCCAAACTCCGCCGCTCTTGAGCTGTACATTTATCGCAGCGCTGGCAGAACGCCCGCCCCAGGTGCTGGATGTGAACGGGCAGCAGGGATTCATCCACTGCGCTGTCCAGTAGGTTGATTCATCATGAGGGGCTACTTCCACGTTGATTCCGGCCGCCTTGACGGACTCTTTGAACGCGAGCGCGACATCCTGCATCTGGTTGAAGTCGGACGTGTTCAGAACGACGTCAATACCGTCCGGATATCCTGCCGCGGCCAGGAACTCCTTCGCCTTGGCGATGTCCTGCTTGATGATGGGCTGTTCGTCCCAGTAGTACTGGTCGTTGATGCCTACCGGATGGTCATTCGCCGGATGTCCGCGTCCGAAGAATGCGGCGTCCACCACAAAGTTGCGGTCCACGGCGTACTGCATCGCCTTACGCAGGTTCTTGTTTGCGAACAGGGGCTCTTCGACGCCCTGGAACGGCGCGAATTTATCATCGCCCTGAAGGTGCTCGTAGCTGGTGTGCATATCAATCACGCCGACACCTGCGGTCGGTGTTTCGGCGATGCGGATGTCGGGGTTGCCTGCCAAAGATCCGAGGGACGAAAGGGGAGGCTCCAATATCACGTCTATCGCGCCTGTCTTGAGAGCTTCGACGCGAGTGACCGCCTCGGGCATATAGAAGAATATCATCTGATCCGCGTATGGCCTGTTTTCGCGCCAGTAATCAGGGGAACGATCCATGACCGACCGCTCGGTTGGGTTGTGGTCTTGGAGGGTGTACGGACCCGATCCATACTCGCCCGTGGTGATCTCATCGTTGGTAATTCCGTCTGGAACTATCCGCACGTGATAGTCAGTCAGATCGCCCAGAATGAATGCGTTGGGGTCACCCAGTTCCAGAACGACGGTGTTTTTGTCCGGTGTGTTTATGGTGTCAATGTAAGAGATGTTGTCCTTGTGGGGCGACGCCGAGTCCTCGTGACGGATGCGGTCGAGCGTGAATTTGACATCAGCCGATGTGAGCGGATCCCCACTGTGGAACTTTATTCCGTCCCGAATCTTGAAAGTGTACTGCGATAGATCTTCTTTGGAAGACCACGACTCGACTGCCCAGGGAGTTAATTCGCCATCGTACCAGTACATTACCATGCTGTCGTAGGTAAGCTCACTGTATGGCCCTTCCGCCTGGGCCAAGCCCGCGAGCATCGGGTCGAGCGAGTTGAATGCGATCATTCCAAATCGGATGGTGCCGCCAGAAACCGGATCGGAACTCGGCATGGCGGGAACCGCGGTCACCATTACTTCGACTTCCTTGACGACCTCCTTCTCAACCTCGACCTTAACTTCTTTCACCACCTCTTTTTCGACTTCGACGACCTTTTCGACTTCGACGATCTTTTCAACCTCAACGATTTTCTCGACGACTTCGGGGTCTGAAGCGCAGCCAATCGCCGCAACTATGACTACTGACAGTAGCGCGGCGATCAGGACAAACGATTTTGTCTTAGCGTGTTTCAACATACCTACTCCTTTCAAGGGTTTGTCAATCAATTTGGTTCTTTTACAAGACAACGTTCAATAAGTAAGTGAACGCTCGCATTCAATATACATTAGTGAATGGATGAGGTCAATTATCGCCAATCGAGGGGATGCCGTATCAGCTTGGTCGGTGGCAGTAATCACCCTCACCCCAGCCCTCTCCCGTCGAGGGCTGAGAGGATTTTCGCGCCGCAAGGAACGCCGACTAAGTTGATACAGGCTGTTGTCGTTCACAGGGTTTTTCCAAAGTCGATAGGTGTGTGGAAAATTGGCTGGGTTATATATTCTGATTTATGTGACCCCAGGTGGACTCCTGGTGGACTTCAGGTGACGTTTCAGGTGGGTATTGACCTGAAAATCGGCGGATTTAGCTATGAATTCACATGGAATTGACCTGCAGAAAAAAAGTGTCAGACATTTTTGTCGTCATTGATAAACTCCACGTTATATAATTTAGGCACTTTTGTTCTGTAACAGGCATATTGTAACATAGCGAGCGGAGAGCCGCGCAACACTTCGTACTGACTTGAAGCCGTATCAGTCTGGTCGGTGGCAGTAGTCACCCTCACCCCAGCCCTCTCCCTCAAGGGAGAGGGGGTCTGTTATTGAAATTCATAGCTGACTGGACATTTACCTACCCTTCTCAGCTCAAGGGAGAGGGGGTCTGTTGATTGAAATTCATAGCTGACTGGACATTTACCTACCCCTGTCAGCCCTCAAGGGAGAGGGGGTCTGTTGATTGAAATTCTTAGATGGCTGCACATTTACCTATCCCTCTCAGCTCAAGGGAGGGGGGTCTGTTGATTGAAATTCTTAGATGGCTGCACATTTACATACCCTTCTCAGCGTCGAGGGGGAGGGGATTTTCGCGCCGCGAGGAACGCCGATTAAGTTGATACAGGTAGGAGTTACGCACTTGGATATGAAATCCTAGGTAAGTATGACCTGATCCAGCTACGAAATCGTTCTCAACTGCGTAAGTCCTAACAGGTTCAATCGAGGGCCGGGGCCTTTTCAAGATGAGCGATGGACGTATTTGTCGGAGGGCGGGCGGTTGGTCGTGTGATATATCTCGACTTATAAATCAACAGGTGGCAACAGGTGGCTTAACTGGCGACCAACAGGTGAAAATGTCACCTGAGTTTCACCTGTGTTGACCTGAGTTTAGCTACGGGGTTTTTTCAGGCGCCCAGAAGTTCGTTAGTATAATTTCGCATTTATGTGTTTTGATGTCAAAAGTCATCGGCAACCGGATCTCCGTGATTAGTTTATGTGTTCGTATTATAGCGTATTTCAGAATGGACGTGTAGTGAAACAGGAAACCCGGGCGGATTTTGAACAGACCTGACAGAAATGGGCGTCCCTGATTTCAGGAACGCCCATTGTCCATTGATGCGCTACGCCTGTCGTGTTGTCGGTTACTACTCTTCAGGCCAGCCTTCGGGGATGTCTCCCATGGAGAGGGCCGCGTTGATGTCCATCGCCGCCGCCTCGGTGACCCAGGTTCCCCACAGGTCCGGGTTGCTGTTGAGCCACCAGAGCGCGGCGTCATGGGTGGTAGAGCCGTCGTTCTCCGACATCCAGGCCGCTACTTCCTTATAGACGCCGATGTTGAAGTCCCAGGCCCTCAGCATGTTGACCACCTCCGGGGCGGTAGTCAGCAGGCCCGGAATTACCGCGATAAGGATGGTGGCGTCCTCGTATGCGCAGGCTTTGGTCGTAAACCAGCACTCGTCGCTGTATGCAGGCTCGTCCAGCCGGACGAGGTCAAGCAGCAGGGCGGGATCGTTGGTTCCCCACTGGTAGCCCAGCCATGGCTCCTTCTTTTCGTAGGCTCCGTACAGGTCGGCGTTCGCCGCCGCGCCGTCTCCCGGATTGATTATATGCACGTGTTCGTCCAGGCCGTAGCCGGTAATCTGCGCCGCGTTCACGCCTTCGCACGCCCAGCCGATGACGCAGGACACCAGCCGCGCTTTTCCGCCGGTCTCAGCCGTATCGAACAGCATCTTGTACTGATCGTCCATCAGGTCGTCCACGCTGTCCAGGTCGGGGTACTGCTCTTGCAGATAGGCGGGTATCACAAAGGCGGACTGCCAGTCCTTGCCCAGGCTTTCGCCCACCGAGACCACCTCTCCGCCGGCCTGCGCCTCCATCCAGGATTCGTCCTGGTTGGGCAGCCATATTTCCATCGTTACGTGCGTGTCGCCGCGCCTCAGACCCTGGAACAGGGGCAGGGTGGAGCCGAACACCACGTCGGTGGGATGGTGGTATCCCTTCTCAACTATATACTGCGCGATGCGGTTCTGAACCTGCGCGCTCGCCCAGTTGAGGTCGCTGAAGATTATGGTTTCCCGTTCACTCATATCCATGCCCATCATCATGTCGTCGGATGCCATGGCCTGGTCAACGATACTCTGAACCTGCTCCGCCGTGAGCGCGTCCTGCGCTCCCTCTTCCAGGATGCCTTTCACGTCCGCTGCGGAGAGCGTTCCCTCCATGGCCTGCATGACGGCGGAAGATATGGCATTGTCCATGTCTTCGCTGGTCATCATGTTCGCCTGGGATTCCATGACCGCCTTGGAGATTGCGGACTCGACGTCCGCGCCGGTGACAGAGTCCGCGGTTGCGGCCATCACAGCGCTCTCCACCATGGACCGGATCTCCGAAGCCGACGCGCCTTCACTGGCGGCGGAAGAGACAGCGCTCTCCACCATGGACCGGATCTCCGAGGCCGACACCTGCGAACTAGCTGCACCCATCATGGCGCCTTCGACCATGGACTGGATTTCGGTCGCCGAAACCTGTGGCTGCGGGGCAGGCATGGCGCTTTCGACCATGGACTGGATTTCGGCCGCCGAAACCTGTGGCTGCGGAGCGGGCACGGCATTGGCCACCGCGCCCTCTACGATACGCTTCAACTGCGCCTCGTCCATTGCGGGAGCGGGTTCCGAAGAACAGCCGAGCGCCGCGATTGACGCTATCGCAAGCAGCGCCCCTATCACGATAATTGTTGTTTTCACTCTAAGCCCGAATCCACCGAAGAGGGTTAGTATCGCCGCCGGGGCGTGGGTGAGGGACGTGTCAAAGTGGCGGTGCGGTTATGATGTCAGCGCCTGGGTCGTTCTGAAGGTCCGCGGTCGTGATTTTGGACGCCAATGGAGGCCCACAGTGGCGATTTGGGGCGAGTTTGACGAATCTGCGGGCAACAGTGGACACCCGCGGTCCGGTCCGGAGCGATCTTACGGACAAGACAGGCTGTGGTGTGTACGGTGGTCAGTAGTAGACACTGCCGTCAGGCCGGCAGAGGAATGGCTCGCAGTCTGGTCAGTGCGCGACCGAACTGTGTTTCCCAGGGCCAGCGCTGCGGGAGATGCAAAGTAAGGCGGCGGGCCGAGTGGGTGAGCCGTCCGGCGAGGGAGAACAAGCGTCTGCGCAGGGTCTTGGTGGTCGCCACCGGCTCGCGCAGACCGATGCGTCCGATCCAGCGAGCCAGGTTGTGAGCCATTACCTGTATGGCCATCCAGGCGGCGTTGGCTGCAAAGCGCCCCGAGGGCAGATGGTTCAGCCCGACACCGTACTTGAGGTCTCGGATGGCGTTCTCGATCTCGGCGTGGCGGCGATGGTCGGCCTCCAGTTGGAGGGTGTCGCCCTGTCGGTCGGTGATGAAGGCGTGATAGCTGTAGTCGACGAAGAGGGCCAGTTGTGAACCGGGCGTGGGCTTCACCCTGCGGACGATGAGACGCACCGGTGCGGCATCGGGCTCGTTCCGAAAAGGGGTGTAGGTGGTCTCAGCCACGTCGGCTGCGCCGTCCATCCAGTAGGGTATGGGAGTCCAGTCCTCCTCAGGTATGGCCTCTATGAGATTGCGCAGTCGGGTGTGCTGACGGACGGTGATGGAGAAGCGGACACCTGTCTTTCGGCATACGGAGACGATGTCATGGGTGTAGAAGCCACTGTCGGCGCGTACGGTGAGTTGTCCTGTGGCCCCGGCGCAGCGCACCCGGCTCACCGTCTCACGCAGGAAGTGGGCTGCGCCCCGGGCGGTGTTGGCTCGACCCTGTCGCAACCGGGCCATCAGCACGTCGCCGGTTCCTGCGGCGACGGCCACAAGCGGGTGATAGCCTCTCTGGCCGGTGTAGTTGTGGCGGCGGGCGCCCTCCTTGCCCAGTCCGTAGGTCTCGCAGATGGTGGAGTCCAGGTCGATGGTCAACGGCTCATCGCCGGGACCCGCGCCAGCGGCCCAGGCCCGCGCCAGCAACTCCCGGCTCACCCGGTCCAACTGCCGCACATGTCCCCACCTGAAGCTGCGCAGGAAGGTCCCCAGGGTGGATGGCGCCTTCACTGTACAGCCCAACACCCGCCCGGTCCCACCGGCACGCAGCGCGTCGGCGTCATCGATGCAGTCCCCACCGGCCAGCGCCGAGGCAACCAGGGTCAGCGTCTTGTCTCCCGGGTTCGCCCGTCCCGGCGCATCGCCCAGGTCAACGTTGCTGTCCACCAGTTCACTCAGTCCCAGGCGCTGAGCGAGAGTGGCCGGCACGAGCAGCCCGGCATTGGCCACCAGCCGGGGATCGTCGAAGGCGATTCGGATGCGGTCGGGACGCTCAGGTGGTAACATCTATTAAGTGCTCCTGCTCTGGGGTTGGTTCTTGTCTTCAAACCCATTATCCCAGATTCAATGGAGCGCTTTCTCACCCCTTTTGCACGACGACTCATCCATCCCTTCGGTGGATCCGGGCTAAGTCCTAACATTTTTCCTCCAAACTTTTGGTCAGTATCGTCGTCGAAAATCCTAGCCTGCGCTTCTGAGCGATTCCTGTCGGCCTCGCGCGACCGACTGAGTAAGCCGGTCTATGACGATAGCAAGAAAGACGATAGCAAGTCCCGCAATCGCCCCGTTTCCGGGCTGGTTCTTTTGCAGGGCGCGCAATACATTATCGCCGAGTCCGCCCGCCGCTACCATGCTGGCTATGGTAACCATAGCCAGCGCCATCATCATCGTCTGGTTGATTCCCGCCATGATTGTGGGCATCGCCATCGGAATTTGCACTTTTGTGAGAAGTTGGTACGGAGTCGTTCCGAAAGAGCGCGCCGCCTCGACCGCTTCCGCGGAGACCTGCCGGATTCCCAGGTTGGTGAGACGGATGACGGGCGGCACAGCGTATATTATCGTTGCGAAGATTCCCGCGGGCTTGCCCAGTCCAAAAAAGAGAATTCCGGGCAGAAGATAGACGAAGCTGGGCATCGTCTGCATTGCGTCCAGAATTGGACGCATCAGATTGTCCGCCATCCGGCTGCGCGCGCCCAAAACGCCGAGAGGAAGTCCGACCGTTATAGCTATGGCAACAGCGACTGCCATGAGCGCGACGGTGTCTATCGTGTTCTCCCAAAGTCCCATAAAACCGACAAATAGAAGCGCGACTGTAGTGAACGCAAACAGGCTCCAGCGTCCCACCACGAAAGACAGCAGCGCCAATCCCACCACGACCGCGGGCCAGGGCAGCCACTTCAGGCCATTCTCTATCCAGACCAGAGCATAGGTAACGCCCGTGCTCAGGCCGTCGAACAGCCAACTGCCCTCCCGCGTTATCCAGCTAACCACGTCGTCAATCGCATCGCCGGTGACCTCTCGCACTGTCTTGTCGAGAGTCACCACATTGCCGCTCGATGTCTGTATCTCTGAGCTTGACACGCTGGTTGGAAAGTCCATGTCTGATCCCCAGAGCGCCAAGCTTGCCACCAATACAACAAGAAACGCGCCCAGGCCGATTCCCAAGGGGTATCGCCGCGCGACAGCGATTAGCGCAATGCCGCCCCCCTTGGTTTTGGTGTCCAGTTGAAGGTTATCGAGCCGAGCCATATTAGACCTCTTTGGCGCTTTCGGACATACCCGCCAGCAACTCGCCTCTATGAACCTCGCCGAGCAGGCGACCCTTGCCGTCCACCACAGCGACGGGATATTCGGTACTGGCGGACAGTGGCACTATTTCATCCAGATAAGCGCCCGCATCAATGCTGGCCGGGAGTTCGACTGGAATACTCTGAAGGCTAGTTACACCCTGTGACACAAGCGCGTCGGCGCGTCCGGCGGTGAGAGTTCCCACCAATGAGTTGTCATCCTCTACGATGAAGGCCATATGGGCAGTGGCGCGGCGCATAGATTCGAGCGCGTCTCCAGGTCCCTGGCGACGTCGGACGACGGATCTGGATTCCCGCATAATAGAGGCGGCCTGTATTACCTTAGACCTCGAGACGTCTTTTACGAATTCCTCTACGTAGTCATCCGCCGGGTTAGCCACTATCTCCTGGGGGGAGCCTTCCTGAGCGACCTCGCCATCGCGCAGTATTACTATTTGGTCTCCAAGCTTCAGCGCCTCGTCCAGGTCGTGCGTAATGAAAACTATGGTCTTGTGAAGTCCGGTTTGCAGAGAGATTAGCTCGTCCTGCATTTCACGTCGTATCAGCGGGTCGAGGCCGCTGAATGGTTCGTCCATCAGCAAGGCGGGAGAATTGACCGCAAGAGCGCGCGCGAGTCCGACTCGCTGCTGCATTCCGCCGCTCATTTCTCTGGGGTAGTAGTCTTCCCAGCCGCTCAGTCCCACTGTCTCGATGACCTCCGATGCTACCTTGTAACGCTCAGGCTTATCCACTCCTCGGATTTCGAGGCCATAGGCCACATTGTCAACCACCGACCTGTGCGGCAGTAGGCCGTAGTTCTGGAAGACCATCGCGACTTTGTTGCGTCTGAATTCAATTAGTTGTTCCTGCGTGTATTCTAGAACGTCTTCTCCGTCGAATAGAATCCGTCCCTCTGTGGATTCGATGAGTCTGATAAGGCAACGCACCAAGGTTGACTTGCCGCTTCCAGATAGTCCCATGACGACGAATATTTCACCCGCCCTCACATTGAACGAAATATCGCGAAGGCCGACAACCAGATCCAGTTGTTCCTGTATTTCGGCCCTGCTTTTGGAAGCGTAGGCCGGATCGAGCGCGCGTTCCGGCCTATTGCCGAATACTTTCCACAGGCCCGAGACTTCTATCTGGTATTCGGATGATTCTACGATTTGGAACTCTCCTCGCTTGTGACGCCGGTGACGCCGCCGTTGAATATCTGCCACAGTTCCTGGCTGTCTCCAATGGGATACTCCTCGCTTCCGAAGTGGTTCAGCGTATTGACAGCCTGTATGAGCCCATAGAAATGCAGGGCCGCAGCTTTCAGATCAACCTCCGGCTTCACTTCGCCCTTCTGTACTCCTACTGTCAACTGAGCCTCTATCATGGCAAGGTGCTTGTCAATCGAGGCCTGCATAAGCCGTCGCAGTTCGTTGTCCCCGTTCATCAGAACTTCGGCGATCACGAGAAAAGACACACCCGTCAGGGTAGATGGGGCCACGTTGTGGCGCAGCACCTGCCCAAGCCTCTTCAGACCGGAATCTGGATCGCCGTCAATCAGGTCCATACGTCGCGTCAGTCTATAATCTATGTCTTCGATGAGCCCCGCAAGAATCTGCTTTTTGCCGCGGAAGTGCCTGTATATCGCGCCTTCACTCACTCCCACCGCGCGGGCGAGGTTGCCAATAGTCAGCGACCGCATGCCGTGTTCGGTTACCGCGAGACGGGCAGCATCTATAATCTCGCGTCTTCTTACGCTGGTGGGACGACGCACCCTGATGACCATTTTCCCCAGGACCACACAGATTGGAGTTGATAGCGAATATACGTTATGTATCCGCAAAGGTCAATTGTACGAAAAACGGCCGCCGAGTGGTATTATCTGAAGAACAATACGTACCCACAACATGGGCGAAAGGAGGTTTCTATGCCCACAAACGTACCTCCACAGTATAGAGAGGCCGAGGAGCGATACAGGCAGGCGTCGACAATACAGGCGAAAATCGCCTCGCTTCAGGAGATGCTCGCCATAATGCCCAAACACAAGGGCACCGACCATCTAAAGGCGCAGCTTCGGTCCAGATTGTCTAAACTGATGTCGGATCTC
Source organism: Dehalococcoidia bacterium (assembly GCA_965261525.1). Lineage (GTDB taxonomy): Bacteria > Chloroflexota > Dehalococcoidia > Lucifugimonadales > UBA1123 > VXRN01. The sequence goes on along the minus strand of OZ253472.1, from coordinate 3,292,196 downwards.
GAACAGAGTTCATCCAAAGGCAAGGGAAGCGGCAGGACAGAACCGTTCTCCATGCCGAAAGAGGGCGGCGGCCGCGCGACACTAATAGGTCCTACGAATGTCGGAAAATCGCTGCTGCTCAACAACTCTACCGGAGCCAGGAGTAGGGTAGGGGCCTACGAACTAAGCACTATCGAACCTGTTCCGGGAATGCTCGTATATGAGGACGTTCTGATTCAGCTAGTGGATACACCCCCGATATCCAACCCATCCACACAGGGACGCTTATACGGCCTTCTCAGGAACACTGACGTTTTCGTCGTTGTTCTCGATCTGTCTATGGACGCTCAGGCGCAGGCGCGGGAAGTGTTTTCCGCGCTTGAACAGTGGGGATTCCGAATGCTCCACAAAGGCGAGGCTCCGCCCGGGGACAATTCATGGCTGAACAAGCCGACTATCGTTGTCGGAAACAAGGCCGACATCCCGGGCGCTCTCGACCAGTACATGATTCTTGAGGAGAATATGGGCGAAGAATATCCCGTGATAATGACCAGCGCGGAAGAGAAGGTAGGATTCGATGAAATCGCGGAAGAAGTGTTCGAGGCGTTGAAGGTGATACGTGTTTACACTAAGTCGCCGCGGGTCAAGGTGGAGGACTACGTACCAACTGAACCACTGGTGCTGCCCATAGGCGCGACCGTAATCGAGGCCGCGCAGGGCGTTCACAAGGAGATCGGACAGGGACTCAAGTACGCTGTTCTGTGGGGAGAATCGGGCAAGTTCAACGGCCAGCACGTAGGTCGAACTCACCAACTCAGTGACAGGGATATAATTGAGTTGCACACCTAGGAATCTGTGCGTCGCGGAATAATACGTCCAGTTCCAGCTTGCTCACTGGGCGGCGTTGGTTGACCCCGGTTCCGGTCTGGCGTTGGCGCGTCCAATAAAGCGGCGGCCATTCCAATATGCCCATATTCAGGATCGGGAACGACCGCCGCCAGGTTCTGCCTGGGTAAGTTCGCTTATGAGTACGATTTTTGCCGCGTACTCAGCAGAGCTGGTACTCCCGACTCGACACGATAAGTTTGAAGATCGACAGGATCAGCTCCTGTGAGGCGCCACCGGACGGTTCCGCCTGAATTCCGCGTGTTGCCAGGTCTATGAGCAGGGTCATTGTATCGTCTGATACTTCCATCGGCCCCAGCGCGTCCAGGCAAGCCTCTACCAATTCGGACGGGTCGGAAGAATCCCCCACCTCGCTCACGCGGTCAATCAGGTCTCTTACGCCGGGCTTGGACACGTCGCCGAGCCGCTGCGATGCGAAATTTACCCTGTCCACGAGGGACCCGCTGGTTATCCACTCTTCGCCGGTATGCCAGCCTTCGACCGAGGGCGGGTCCAGCAGCTTCTGACCCATGAAGCCGGACTCTTCCATCACCATGAAGATTCCGTTGTCGCCGCCGTCGGGGATTTTGTATTCCCCGGTCTTACGTAGTGTCCCGATAATGACCTCGGTCGGGCTTTTGACCCTCCTGAACTGCGCGTCTTTGAAAAAGCGAGAATTGAACAGAACTCGAAGCGTTGAGCGGATGTCGTGATCATATTGCTCGTATGCGGCTGCCAGCGTATCTATCGCGCGCGGATCCAGAGGCGGCGTGTCCGACCACTGCGGCGCCGGAACTTCGTCAGCCACGAAGAAATTGTAGAGATGTCTTGCCACGAAGCGCGCCGTAGCCCGCTGTTGGCATATTATTCGAACAACGTCCTCTCCGTTGAATCGCCCCTGTTTTCCGAGGAAGGTCTTGTAACCATCGTCGTGGTCGTGGTCGCGGTATTCGTGATGCCAAAGAATCCTGCCATACGGCCAGATGGAGTCTTTCTGCGCCATCATCGCCATATAATCGCCATTTTTCACAGTCCAGCCGGTGAATGCGCGGGCGCACTCTTTTATGTCTTCCTCAGTGTAATTTCCCACTCCCATCGAGAAGAGTTCGAGGATCTCGCGACCGTAGTTCTCGTTGATAGAGTCCTTCTGGTTGGTATGGTTGTCCAGCCAAATCGTCATAGCCGGGTCCTTGGACAATTCGATCAGCAAATCGTCGAAGCGGCCCAAACCGCGCCTTCTGAAGGTTTCGATCTGGTTAGTGAGCGACCCGAGGTTGTTTAGCTTGCCCTCGCCCGTAGCGAACACGCCATGCCAGAAGAGCGCGATCTTCTCTTCAAGCGGGCATTGGGTCGAGATAAGTCTGTATGCCCAATATGCGGCGTTGTGTCCCTGCATGGTGTGGAGGTCAACGTGCCGCCTGAAGATCAGGTCGTCGGAGATATGCCGCGAGTCTTCCGGGTTCAGAAACTCCTCCACCAGCGCCTCGTAGCCGATTTTCTCATAGTGGTCAAGTTCTTCGGGCGTCGCGCCAAAACCGGCGCGCCTCGCCAGGTGCGCTATCAAATTTCTTTCTTCTGAACTCATTTCTCTTTCCTTCCGAAACAATCGTGTGTATTTGCCGGATACGAAGCGTCTAGGACTCGGAGGCGTCCGGGGTCGTCATATGACGCGAACTTTCGACCGTGAATCCGCCGTAGGAACTGAATGTGTCGGTTTCGTGTTCGAAAGGCACACGCGCCAGCGCGAAATCATCGGGCAGGGATATGCCGCCGGAGAAGACCAGTTTCATGGCGTCCTCCACCGACATATCGGTCTCTATAATATGATCCTCCAGCACCAGCGCCATGTTGCCGCTGGTCGGGTTCGGGACGGTTGGGACATAGACGACAGCCAGAGCCGCTCCGGTTCTCTCCGAATACGCGCGGCCCGTAACGAATCCCATCGCTATCATATTCTCCCTGGGCCACTCGATAAAGACTACGCGGGAGAAGTTGTACTGGTTGGTCATCGAGGACATTATCTGGCGCGATACGCCGAAGACCGACTTTACAAAGGGTATGTGGAGCATGACGGCATCCATTCCTCTCATGCACTTCGCCCCGGCTCGAGAGGATATGAACAGGCCAATGATGTAGGAGACGATAATTCCGACGACCACGCCGATTCCCGGAAAATACAGCGACCGGTCGCCTATGAAGGAGAAGTGGAAGCGCTCCACAAATGGTCTCACAAATCCATCGGCGTAGCCTATCAGAAAGAAAACGACGATTAAGGTTATGAGGGTCGGAGCTAGTTCAATCAGTCCGTCCACTATCTTGGACTGAAAATGGGTTTTGACGCGACTAAACATACCCTGGTCTCTATTCATGCCGATGCGGTCATCTCGCCTCTGAAACGAGTTTGTTTCCGATTATGGACTTTCGACCATAAGAGTGCGAGTACACTACGCCTGTTGCGCTATGCCTATCGCGCAGGCTTGTTCTGTGATGGGCGCATTATATTACGGACTGAGCGGAATGTGTAGTTACGCGAAACTTATGCCAATTGCTCGTATATCTGTATCCTGTGCCTGCTGTGCTCCGTCACGTACAGGCGGTCTTCAGAATCCAGCTTTACCGATACCGGACCCCAGAATAGGGGCTCGGTCTGAGACGCGACATGATAAGGTTCCTGTAGATGGTCGGGCAGTTCCTCTACCAGGAGTTGAGACTCCTTGCGAACGCCGTACTCGTCCGGATTTACCTCCAACCACTCCTCAGCCCACTTAGATAGTGTCGCTTGCCCTCGCAGCAATTGGTGAAATGAGCCGTCCGGTTCAAGAATCTGAACGCGTTCGTTACCCCAGTCCGCCACATGTATCTTCCCATCCGCGTCAACCGCCACTGAACTCGGGCGGTGGAATTGTCCGTCACCGTCGCCGGATTCTCCGTATGCGGCGATGTACTCCCCGTCCGACGTGAATTTCTGTATCCGATCATTGCGCCAATCGGCTATGTAAACATTGCCGTCGGCATCGGTTGTCGCGCCCCAGGGCAAATCGAATTGACCAGGACCGCTTCCTTCTTCTCCCCAGGACGTCAACGGCTCGCCGTCAGAGGTCAACTTGTGAACTCTGGAGGCATACTGTTCCACCACATACACCGAACCGTCTTGGCCGTGGGCTATGCCGGCGGGCCCGCCGAGAGCGCCTACTCCGTCCACATCCTTGCCCCACTTCCTCACAAAGTTGCCCCGGCTATCAAAAACCTTGACCTCATTCAGAGACTCGTCCGTCACATACAGGTTGTCCTGCGCGTCGAAGGCCATGCAGACCGGCACCCTGAACTGGTCATCGCCGTCACCTGGTCCCGCGCTGAACTCGCCAAGCCAATCCTCGTCGAACGTGCATATCTGGATGCGTATGCCGCGTGGGTTAAGTCCGCCCATCCTATTCAGGACGAATATCCGTCCATCCCGGCTGAACGCGATGTCATAGGGATAGTTGAATCCCCGGCCTATCGGCTGGTTGGAGTTGAATCCGATGGTTTTGAGATATTTCATCATTCACAGCCTCATATCATATCACGCGCAAAACGGACGTATCCACTATTTCGACCGGAGCCGCCGCAACTCTTCCCTTAGCCGCCGCGCCTCCTCCTCAGCCGCTTCCCGCGCTCTGCGCTCTGCGTTCCGCTCGGCTTCAGCTATGTCGCGTCCGGCTTCGGCTACATTCCTATCCTCCTCAGCCGCTTCCCGCGCCGTTCGCTCGGCGTCCCGCTCCACCGCCAGTTCCTCCGCATTGGGCAAGAATCTGCCCTCCACCGGATCGTAGAAACGCAGCATCCCCTTGTCCCAGCATACATCAAGCCCAAGAACCTCGCTGTGACCCCATATCAACCCGTCCGGCTCCCTGCTGATAGGGATTGGACTGTACTCCCCATCCACCAGCGTATCCCCGGCCAGCGGCGCGTCATGGTAACTGCCACCCGTCTCATCGAACCGCCAGTATTCCTGGATTCCGTATCTCGCGTATCCTTCGCGCTTGACGGTGTAGTCGCGTCTGCCCGTGCTTTTGGACGCCACTTCCAGAACCAGGTCCGGCGGTTTGCCCACCTCGCTTATCACGTATCCGTTTCTGTCTATGATGGCGTCCGGATCATTCACGCCGCACGCGAACACCAGGTCGGGCGAGAACTCGAGTGGACCGCCCGGCGCTCCCACCAGATAGCCCTCTCCGCATACAAGAACATCCTCGCATTCAGCGTAGCGCGGCTTCAGTGCGCTGTCTATGCGGTATATCTGTCTGCGTTGCCTCATGTCGAATTTCCTGGGCGGGTCAGGCAGAATGCCCTCGTAATCCACTGCACCGGGATCATAAGCTCTGCTGATGGTCATGGCTGGCCTCGTCATGTGTCATATATTGAACTGCGGATCGCTGTAGTCCAGGAGTTTGTTATATATCTGGATGCGCCATCTCTGCGTATCCGCGACCATCAGCCTCGAGTTCGACGCATCGAACGCAACCGCCGTGGGCAGCGCGAACCGCCACTCCGGTTCGAGTGAATACACGCGACGGCGCGCCTTGTAAACGTCCGGGTTGCTCTGAACGTATTCCTTTTGCCATTTTGAAAGCTCTTGCGCGTCCCCAATAAACGACGTGAGGTAATTACCTTCCGAGTCGAATGCCTGGACGCGATGATTCGCCCAGTCGCACACGTAAATGTCGCCATCTGGGTCAATCGCCACGTCTGACGGGTGGTCGAATTCATAGTTCCCGTTGCCGTAGCTGCCGAGCGCGAACACGAACTTGCCGTCGGAGTCGAATTTCTGTATCCGGTGATTCTTGTGGTCTGCGACGTAGATGAATCCTTCCAGGTCGGTCGTAATTCCCCACGGCGAGTCCAACTCACCCTCAGCGGAGCCTCGGGTTCCCCACTCTGAGATGTACTGCCCGTCGGTGGTGAATTTCTGCACCCTGTGATTGTGCGTGTCGACAACCAGCAAGTTCCCTTCGCCGTCAATAGTTATGCCAGAGGGACGTCTGAACTGGCCTGGTCCATGACCTGACTCCCCGAACATTCCCAGAAACGAACCCTCACGGCTGAACACTGACACCCTGTCTGACCATGCGTCCGTGACATATACCCTTGACTCGCCATCCAGCGCGATTCCCGACGGCCATGTAAACTGCCCCGGTTCTTCACCTTTGCCGCCCATATGCTCGATGACCTCTTCTTCGCCCGCTCTGTCGCCGACGTGAAACCTTGTGACGTCGCACGTTCGGTCTATCCGAGTGATAACCGCGAACATATCTCCTTCCAGGCCGGGCGCTAAGGCCACCGGGCCCATCACCTCATTTCTTCCGCCAACCACGTGGCTGAAGTCATAAACACGTTCATCTACAATCTTGGTCAGCATCTATTCGATTCCTTACGCTGTTGACTGTCCGCGTACCTAAGTATGCTGGTTCACCCGCTAGGCGAACTGGTACTCACGGGTTGCTACTATCAGTTGCAGAATCTCTGAAACGCGCCGCGCGGACTCAGCCTCATTGGCTTTGTCCCAAGAGAGGTTCCCTTCGAGCGCGGCGTGTCCCACAAGTTCGGACATCGTTTCATCGGTTACTTCGACGACTCCCAGCTGCTGGAGACATTCGGACACTACGGCTTCCGGGGACGTATCTTTGCTCTTCACCTGTTCCACGATCCCACGCACGCCCGGGCGGTCCAAATCGCTCATCATGTCGGAAACGAAGTTCGCTCTCTTCATCAAAGAACCACTGTTTATCCACTCTGCACCCGCATGCCAACCCTCCACGCTGGGGGGATTCAGCAGTTCCTGCCCCATATAGGTTATCTGATTTGCCCATTCGAATACGTCCGGCCCAGGGAGTTCCACGCCCCCGGCCATTCTTACCGTGCTTACCACGACCTCGGTCGGATTCTTCACCTTGGTGAAGCGCGCCTCCTTGAAGAAGTCGGAATTGAACAGCGCCCGCAGCACATGGGTCATGTCGAAGTCCGACTCGGTGAGCGCGTTCGCAATGGTCTCGATAGCATCCGGATCCTTTGGAGGCGTAACCGACCATGCAGGCACCTGCACTTCGTCGGCAACAAAGAAACTGTACAGGTGGCGAGCGATGAATCGCGCAGTGGCGGGATGCGCCAGGACGATGTCAATTATGTCCTCGCCGTCGAAGTTGCCCTTGTGACCGAGGAACGACTTCTCACCATAGTCGTGGTCGTCGTCTTTGAACTCAAAGTACCAGTCCCATCGCCCCATGTGGAAACGAGGCAATTTTGGTGTCATTGTCCATCCGGTGAAAGTGCGCGAACACTCGTAAACGTCTTCTTCAGTGTAATTCCCCACGCCCATGGTGAAGAGTTCCAGGAGTTCGCGGCCCCAATTTTCGTTGACTGCGGTGGCATGGTTTTCGTGGTTGTCCAGCCAGAAAAGCATTGCCGGGTTTCTGGAGACTTCTACCAGCAGGTCTCTGTACTTTCCCATGCCCTTATCACGAAATAGGTCAATCATGTCCGTTATTTCGTCGTAGTGGTCAACCTTGGATACGCCGGTCGCGAAAATCTGGTGCCAGAACAGGCACATCTTCTCCTGAAGGGGGGCATCCGTGTTTACCATCCGCCAGACCCAGCCGGTTTGTCCAAGACCACCGGCCGTACCGGGCTTCCACTGGTATTGGTAGTAGCGCAAGAACTCGTAGATGTCCACGGGCTCATGGTCCTCAGGTTGTAGGAGTTCTTCTACCACTGCCTCATATCCCTTTTCGAGGCATTCCTCCAGTTCCTCGCGGGTTGCGCCAAATCCCGCCCTCCTCATCAGGTGCGCCATTAGAGAGAGGTCGTCGTTCGCCATTGTTTTCGTCTCCAAATTTCTTGCTGATGTGCACACTGAAGCGGTCCACCCTATGTCGGTCTGGCGTCTGATCCGTATTTCATCAGTCCTGGACGGAATTATATTATTGACAGGCGCAGCAGGCAAACTCTGTTCGCATTTTGAACCTGTATCAAATTAGTCGGTCTCCCGCACAGCCGTCATTCCCGCAAAGGCGGGAACCCCGAAGGGCTCGCCGCTCGGCAATCCATAGGGGTTCGGAGTATCCATTTGAACTCACCTATCAAACTGGTACAGTATCTCGCATTTTGGTCAGGTTGTCTCTGCGCGATTAAGAGTGTAACCGTCCCACAGGCGGTGTGCGGATTTGAGATGTAGCTGGGAGAGTCAGTTTTCTCAAGAGGAGGGATTCTGCTTAGGCCGCGACCAACTCGCCCAGGTCCAGACCTTCCTGTCCGCTCCACACCCACTGTGTCAGACCCAACCCGTTCATCATACCCTCTTCGCTCTTGTAGCCCCTGACTGTCTTATACCTGATCTTGCTCCTTCCTATCGTCCGTTCAGTGCAGTTGTTGGTCTGAGGCATACCCCTCACTCGCCGGTGACACAACAGACTCGGCCACTTCTCACACAGTTCCACCACCAACCGACGAAGTTTAGGTTCAGTACGAACACTCGGTTCCATTCTCAGCAGTTTCCGGCCGCCGTCCTCGGGCAGTTCAGTCAGCAGACGCCATATCATCGCCTTGCAGCCGTCCCACCCATCTATCTCATCAAGACGCCTGCGCGCGTTCTTTCTCACATGCGCTATGCACACCTGGTGTTCAACACCCAAACGCTCGGCCACCGGCTTGTAGGTAGACAGGTCATCGGTCACCATCGCCTCCACTCCGAAGCGGCTCACATATCGCTGAAGCCACCTCGTAAAGCCCGCGCTGTCCCTGTCCACCAACACGTCCATCCCCACAAGCTGACCGCTTTGGGCGTCCGTTACAAACCCCACCACTGTCTTTTTGCCCTTGAGCTTGACCACAGTCTCATCCGCTCCCATCACCCTCACCCGCGAGCGCGTCCTGTTCAACCAGCCCCTCAGTGCGCCAGACCCCGACTCCTGCACGTCTCGCCATACACTCATCCGAGACAGACGGCAGCCCAGCGCAGACAACAGATGGCTCACCGAACGCAGCGACAGACCCAATGCCCAACTCAGCGCGCCCAGAGCCCTGAGTCTCAGACTCTGATCATGGCTGTCCACACACCTTCCGGGTAGTGTCTGAACGTCCTCAGACAGTCGGTGCAACGATACCTGATCACGGTAACCTCGCTTATGTAGGGGTCTGTGATGCGCTTTGTAACCGGACCATGTCGGTTCAACAAGACGCTGCCGCAGTTTGGACAGGCCGATGGCCTGGAATCGGGGTAATCCTTGACCTGGGGGAGTGTGAATCGTACTCTGGGCATGGCAGGGGGCCTCCGGTGTTGGTTTGGTTTTCAACACCTTAGCAGGATTCCCTGCCATTTTCTTTACACACCGCCTGTGGGACGGTTACTTAAGAGTTACTCTTTTCGCTATAAAGCGATGCACCCGAACCGCTACAATTTTCTCCATCGTGTACGCGGCTCATATCCAACAGGTACAAATGTGACATTATGTCTCGTGAAATCGCAGGCTCATAAAAATTTACTCTATAGCAAAACTCAGGTTAACACAGGTGAAACTCAGGTGGAATTTCACCTGTTCGGTCGCCAGTTACTCCGTCAGAGTCCACCAGGTACAGTATAAATCATAATAATAGGAGTTACATACTTGGATATGAAATCCTAGCTAAGTATGACCTAATCCAGCTACGAAATCGTTCTCAACTGCGTAAGTCCTAAATAAATGACTTTAAGAGTCCACATCCGTAAATCAAATTTCCTTCAACGCGGTTTCGTAAAGGCGCCGTCCTCGCTGCGAACCTGCATCAACTTAATCGGCGTTCCTTGCGGCGCGAAAATCCCCTCTCCCTCGACGGGCTGAGAGGGATAGGTAAATGTGCAGCCAACTAAGAATTTCAATCAACAGACCCCCTCCCCCTTGAGGGCCTGAGAAGGGTATGTAAATATCCAGCCAACTAAGAATTTCAATCAACAGACCCCCTCTCCCTCGACGCTGAGAAGGGTATGTAAATGTGCAGCCATCTAAGAATTTCAATCAACAGACCCCCTCCCTTGAGCTGAGAAGGATAGGTAAATGTGCAGCCATCTAAGAATTTCAATCAACAGACCCCCTCTCCCTTGAGGGAGAGGGCTGGGGTGAGGGTGATTACTGCCACCGACCAAACTGATACAGCGTCAGTCGGCGCTGTATGTTTCCCAACTCTCCACTCGCTATGTTACAATATGCCGATTATAGAACAAAAGTGCCTGATATATATAATGTAGAGTTTATCAATGACGAAAAAACTTACCTACAATTTTTTTTCTGTAGGTGAATTCCATGCGAATTCATAGCTGAATCCGCCGGTTCTCAGGTCAAAATCCACCTGAAATGTCACCACGGCTCCACCAGGACTTCACCTGAAGTAATATAAATCAGGATATATGTCATGCTCTCTATCAGCGAACCTGTATCAGCTTGGTCGCCGCTGCCTGTGGCGCGAAAATCCCCTCTCCCATCGAGGGCTGATAGGGCTGGGGTGAGGGTGATTACTGCCACCGACCAAACTGATACAGCATCTAGCTCGTCGGCATTCTTGACCGGCCGAAACATGCTTCGCTATACTGAGTCCATATTCTTGACCTAATAGATCAACAAATATCAGGAGCGGTGATTCGCATGACCACAGCGAACGTCATTTCCAGGAAAACAGTAATAGAGGACTCCCAGTATAAGTGGGGCTTCGACTTCGATTATGAATCTGAAACGGCTCCCAAGGGCTTATCGGAAGATACGGTCCGTTTCATCTCTCACAAGAAGAATGAGCCGGAATGGATGCTTGAATGGCGTCTAAGAGCGTTCAGGCACTGGGAGCGGCTTGGCCTCGAAGAGCCTACATGGGCCAATGTGAGCTATCCGCAAATTGACTTCCAGGACATCGTTTACTATGCCGCGCCCAAGTCGCAGGACGACGGCCCGAAGAGCTTGGAAGATGTGGACCCCGAGATTCTGGAAGCGTTCGACAAACTGGGGATTCCACTGGAGGAGCAAAAGAAGTTGAGCGGCGTCGCGATTGACGCCGTGCTGGACAGCGTTTCGGTCGCGACGACCTACAAGAAGATGCTGGAGGACGTAGGCGTCATCTTCTGCCCAATCTCCGAGGCGGTGCAGAAGTACCCTGACCTTGTGCGAAAGTACCTCGGTTCCGTGGTGCCGTACACCGACAACTTCTACGCGACGCTCAACTCGGCGGTCTTCAGCGACGGCTCTTTCTGCTACGTGCCTCCCGGAGTCCGGTGCCCAATCGAGCTTATGACCTACTTCCGAATCAACGCTCTCGACTCCGGCCAGTTTGAGAGGACGCTGATTATCGCGGACAAGGGCAGCTATGTCAGCTACCTGGAAGGATGCACCGCCCCTATCCGTAGGACGAACCAGCTTCATGCGGCGGTGGTCGAGCTTGTAACGCTGGATGATGCTGAGATCAAGTACTCCACGCTCCAGAATTGGTATCCCGGTGACAAAGAAGGCAACGGTGGAGTGTACAACTTCGTGACCAAGCGTGGCGCGTGCCGCGGGAAGAACTCCAAGATAAGCTGGACCCAGGTGGAGACCGGCTCTGCCATCACTTGGAAGTATCCGAGCGTGATTCTTCAGGGCGACGATTCTGTAGGAGAGTTCTACTCTGTCGCTCTGGTGAACAATTACCAGCAGGCGGACACCGGCACCAAGATGATCCACATGGGCAAGAACACGAAAAGCACCATTGTGGCCAAAGGCATAAGCGCGGGCCACGCTCAGAACACCTATCGCGGCATGGTCAGGATAATGCCGTCCGCATCGGGCGCGCGTAATTTCACACAGTGCGACAGCCTTCTGATTGGAAGCGAATGCGGCGCGCACACCATTCCTTATATCGAGGTGAGGAACCCGACGGCGCAGATGGGCCACGAGGCGACGACCTCCAAGGTCAATGACGACCAGCTTTTCTACCTTCAGCAACGAGGCATTGACCAGGAAGAAGCCAACTACATGATAATCAACGGCTTCTGCCGGGGCATTTTCAAAGAGCTGCCCTTCGAGTTCGCTGCTGAGGCAAGCCAACTCCTGAGGGTGAGTCTTGAGGGTACGGTGGGCTAGGCCGTGGAAACGAGGACGGAACTCGTTCAAACCGAAGGGGCAGACTTCTACTGTTGCTCTGAGGATGGAAAGTATCGTTACCTGTATTCCCAGGATAAGAAATACCGCTACTGGCTGGAAGCGAAACTATATGAGAAACCTGAAAAACCCGGCGCCATATTGTTCATCATGCTGAACCCAGGCACCGAGGCTGGTGAAGAACGAAAGAACCACGTTACCCGAAAGAATTGCGAGCGTTTCGCAGGGGAACAGCGCTACGGTACACTTTGGACTTGTAACTTGTTCGCTTTTCGAGCCGCTGAATCTGATGCGATCAAGGACGAATCTCATATAGGGGAGAACAACGATAGCTATACTCTGAGGTACTCCCACCAAGCTAATATGATTGTGCGCGCTTGGGGAGAAGGCAAGGGTCGTTCCAAAGATAAGAGGTATCGTAGGGACAGAAGTAGAATTGTCCTTCAAATGCTGAAAGACAATGGATTGTTATGCAGAACTTTTCATTTGGGCTTGACCAAGACTAATAGCCAGCCCCGCCACCCGATGGTCCTACCTCTGAATACCCAACCAACCCCTTACCGTCCCCCATTGAGATAGCTGAAATCGGAACTATGACCCAAGCGAAAACAGCCAAATGCGTAGAAACAAGCCTGCGCCTTATTGACGAAGCCGAGCGGCATCTTGAAAACGACGATCTCTACAAGGCGTGCGAGAAGGGCCTGGAGGCTGTGAACCACTATCTGAGGATGGTCGGTGAACAGCGTGGCTGGGTGCGCGAGTCGAAGCGCGACTTGTGCGACATCGCCACAGATCTGGCCTACGAGACCGATGACGCCCAGGAAGCTATGACCTTGTACGGAGCGGCTGAGGGCGGCTTTGCCATAAAATTTTACGGTTCCCACCATAGGAGTTGGCTGGTCGAGGGTGGCCTGGACGACGCTAGGAAGTGGATTTCTCTGATGGAGAGTAGGTACAGGCCGCAGCGAAAAGTCCGGCTGTCTCAGATGGACCGGGAACGTGAACGGCAATGGAATATGGAACAGAAGGAGAGGATGGCGAAGTCGGGCAATCGGTTTCGCGGATGTTGGAAAGCGTCGCTCTCTGCTGGACAGATACGACGATAAACATCATGGCGGTCTATGACTCAATCGGAGATAGACAATCATTTAGAGATAAGCGAGCAGTTTCTCCATCAGGCTGAACACGAATTTGAGAGTGGGGATAGGTTGCAGGCGTCGGAGAAGGCTTGGGGAGCAGTGGCGCACTACCTGAAGTCTATCGCCAAATACAGGGGATGGCCGAACGAATCGCATAGAGACCTGAACGATACTGCGTTTGACTTAGCGCATGAAACAGAAAGTTTCGATAGAGTAAACAATCTGTACAAATCTGCGGGCCGGTTGCACGTAAATTTCTATGAGGACAACCTTACGTATCGGTTGGTAGCGAATTTCATAAACGATGCAGGTGAATTGATTCATAGGCTGGAGAGTCGGACAAGACCTCCCGCTGAAAGCAGACCATCGCGGGCCAGACGGCAGCGATAGAGAGAATTATCAGACGAACACACACGAATAGGGAAAAGCGCAACAGAAAATGCTTGAAATACGCGATCTGCACGTTTCGATAGAAGACACCGAAATTCTCAAGGGTATCAGCCTGACGGTCAACCCGGGCGAGGTTCACGCCATAATGGGGCCTAACGGCTCCGGCAAGAGTACGCTTGCCAACGTCGTTTCGGGCCGGCCCGAATATAAGATAACCTCGGGAGAGATATTCTTCGACGGCCAGGACATCGCGGCTTGGTTCCCTGAAAACCGCGCCCGAGAGGGCATCTTCCTGGCCATGCAATACCCGGTGGAACTTCCCGGAGTTCGAACCTGGCAGTTTCTCAAGGCTGCGGTGGACACGATACGAAAGCACAAGGGCGAGTCGGAACTCTCGGTGCGGCAGTTCGACCGTCTGCTCGATTCCAAACGCGAACTCGTCAACATAGATGACGACCTGGTGCGACGCTCAGTCAACGAGGGCTATTCCGGCGGCGAGAAGAAGCGCAATGAGATTCTCCAGCTCGTGCTGCTCGACCCGCGGCTCGCGCTGCTGGACGAGACAGACTCGGGTCTGGACATTGACGCGCTGCGAATCGTGGCCGAGGGCGTCAACACTTTCAGGGGCGCGGACAAGGCTATCGTGCTTGTTACCCATTACCAGCGTATCCTCAATTACATCACTCCCGACTACGTGCATGTTCTGGTGGATGGCCGCATAGTCCGCTCCGGCGGGAAAGAACTGGCCATGGAACTCGAGGACAAGGGCTATGACTGGATCATAAAAGAGGCCACGGCCGCTGTCGGCGCCTAGGCAGATGACCTACCAGCGATAACTAAAGACTGACGACTCTGGATTGGACATGACGCAAACACTGACAGAATACGACCGCTACGCCGAGCAGTACGCTAATACATCGGGCGCCGGCCCGGTATGGCTGCGCGAACTGAGAAAAAAAGGCTTTGATAATTTCGCCCGGCTTGGATTTCCAACCGCCAGGAAGGGAAACGAAGCTTGGAAGTACACAAATGTCGCGCGAGTGGCGCGAGCGGAATTTTCCGCTCCCGTCGCCACTGATATGCCACCTGTAGAGATTATGCGCAACGCTCTTCCATTGGTGGAAGAGTGGAATACTCTAATTTTTGTGAACGGGCGGTTTTCACCTGAACTGTCCACTATCCATGACACGGAGAGCGTCACTATCGCCAACCTGTCCGGCTTGGTGGAGTCGGACGGCGCAATTGCTCAACGACATCTTGGTATGCTGGCGTCGGTGGAAGACGAGGGGTTCACGGCGCTCAATACCGCCTTCATTGGCGATGGCGCGGTCGTTCATGTTTCGGATGGCGCCAGAGTAGAACGGCCCGTTCACCTGGCGTTCGTGTCAACGGAGGAAGAGAATTTCGTCGCGCATCCGCGCGTTCTTGTCGTGGCCGGTTCAGAATCCGAGGCGACCGTGATTGAGAGCTACATCGGTCTTGGAGAGAACGCTTACTTCACCAACGCTGTCGCCGAGATAGTAGTAGAAGAGCGCGCGCGGCTCGAACATTACCGTGTGATGGACGAGAGCGACGATGCCTACCACGTAGGCGTCGCCAGAGTTCATCAGAAGGACGGGAGCGCCTTCTCGTCGCGGGCTTTCTATAAGGGAGTCGGCCTGGGCAGACACGACCTTTATGTTCTCATAGGGGACGGGTGCGAGACAGATCTAAGCGGTCTGTACATCACGGCTGGAAACCGGCACATGGACAGCTTCATAAACATAGACCACGCGAGTCCGAACTCTACTAGCAGGCTTTACTACAAGGGCATCCTGTCGGGCAGGTCGAGGGCGGTATTCGGTGGAACGGTGTTTGTGCGCGAGGGCGCGGATAAGACAGACGCTCTCCAGTCGGACAAGAACCTGCTGCTATCGCCGGACGCGGAGGTGGACTCCAAACCTGCCTTGTTCATCTGGGCGGATGACGTGAAGTGCGGACACGGCGCAACTGCCGGAAATGTGGATGAGGACGCTGTCTTCTATATGAGGAGCCGCGGCGTGGACTTGGAAACTGCTAGCCGTCTGCTTATATTCGGATTCGCTTCCGAGATTATAGATACTGTCGCGGTGCCAGAACTACACGAATATCTCGAACGCTCCTTCCTGGAAGCCATACCTAAGTACGAGTTCAGATTTTAAGGAATCGCATTTATGAACGACCTCCAAGACCTGTACGCCGAGGTGGTCATGGACCACAATCGCAGGCCGCGAAATTTTAAGAAAATAGAAGAGGCCGATTGTGAGGCGGAAGGTTTCAATCCACTGTGCGGAGACCAGATTTCGCTATATCTCAACCTGGACGAGGAAGATTCGATAAGGGATATCGGGTATGTCGCGGTGGGATGCGCCATCTCCAAGGCGGCGGCGTCCATGATGAGCGAGGCAGTCAAGGGTCAGAGCTTGGAAAATGCGCAGCGCGTGATCTCTGAATTCCGGCATATGCTTACCGTCAGGGATGGCGTCGAGCCAGATTATGAGATAATGGGCGACCTGGAGATACTGGAAGGCGTGTCCAAATATCCAACGCGAATAAAGTGCGCCACGCTGCCACTGCACACACTGGCGTCGGCGATAAACAGCGACAGCGAGCGATCAGTTTCCATGAAATAGAGCGAGCCCGGAAAATTAGGCGGCTTTGGAAGGAGTGGAGACATGCAGATACCAATAAAAGTGGACTATGGAGTGAGAGCGCTGGTTGACCTGGCGATTCATCGCCAGAATTCTCCCCTGCGAGCGAGCGAAATAGCGGGCAGGACAATGATTCCCGAAGCCTATCTCGCGCAGGTGCTGTACGCGCTAGGCAAAGCGGGCATGGTCAAAGCGCAGCGTGGACCTCACGGTGGACATACTCTTGCCCTCGACCCTGAAGATATCCGTCTGAGCGAAGTTATGGAATGCCTCGGGTCATCTGAAAACCTGGTGTACTGCCTGGATGATACAGCCGTGTGTATTCACGCCCCCTCATGCGCGCAGAGAGAGGTCTGGCAGGAAGTGGAACTTGCCGTGTATCGTATTCTTGAATCGCGCACAATTGGACATCTGGTTGACAGAAGCCACGAGATATTAAGGAACAGGGCGTCGGGAACTCAGACTGCCACGTTACACGACAGACGAAATTAGAGTCTCAAACAGGAGTTACAGGAAATGGCATTTGTGAAAGTAGGGAAGGCGTCCGAAATACCGGCTGGAACCTCCAAGGTTTTCGAGATTGGCGATAGGGCCGTAGCTGTCTGTAACGTGGATGGCGACTTCTACGCTATAGATGACGTTTGCACACACGACGAAGCCTCATTGGAGCAGGGGTTTCTGGAAGACTGCGAGATAGAGTGCCCGAGGCACGGCGCCCGTTTCGATGTGCGAACCGGCCGTGCGACAGCATTGCCAGCGGTCGTTCCGGTGGATACGTTTCCGGTTCGCGTAGAAGGCGACGATATCGAGCTGGATGTCTAAACTCTACTGTCTGAATTTCATCCAAGACTTCAAGGATAGTGAACATGTTTGACGTGCAGAAAGTCCGGGAGGATTTCCCAATACTGTCCCGGAAGGTCTATGGCAAGCCCTTGGTCTATCTGGACAACGCCGCCACGACCCAGAAACCACGTCAGGTCATACAGGCGTTGGTTGACTACTACGAATCCTCCAACGCCAATGTTCATCGCGGAGTCCACGCTCTCAGCCAGGAGGCTACGGAGCTCTACGAAGACGCGCGCGGCAAGATAGCGCGGTTCATTGGCGCCGAGCATCCGGAGGAGATTATCTGGACGCGCAATGCATCGGAGTCGCTGAATCTTGTAGCCCATACATGGGCCGTGGAAAACATCCGGAAGGGCGACGAGATAGTCGTTACGCCCTACGAGCATCATTCGAATCTGGTTCCCTGGCAAAAGGTCGCGGCGGACAAGGGCGCGAATCTCCGTATCCTTCCAATGTCCAGTCACGACCAGAGTCTGGATATGTCGCGCGTTGATGAATTCATCACCCCTCGCACAAAACTGGTATCGGTCGTCCATATGTCCAACGGCATAGGGATTCTGAATCCTGTTAGAGAGCTTGCGGCAAAGGCCCGCGCTGTCGGCGCGACTGTTCTGATTGACGCCACTCAGAGCGCTCCTCACATGGCCGTGGATGTCCATGACTTGGACTGCGACTTCCTGACACTGAGCGGCCACAAGATGCTGGGGCCGACCGGAATAGGCGTTCTGTACGGCAGGCGTGAAATTCTGGAGAACATGGAACCCTTCCTGCGCGGCGGCGAGATGGTTCTTGAGGTGTGGTACGACAGGGCCACATGGAATGACTTGCCTATGAAGTTCGAGGCCGGTACGCCCAATATAGCGGACGCAATCGGCTTCGGCGCGGCAGTGGACTATTTGAATGAGATAGGCATGGACAACATTCGCGCCCACGAGGTCAAGTTGAATGTTCATGCACTGAATGCCTTCAAGGAACTGGAAGAGGATATTGACATTTTCGGACCGCGTGACCCCGAGAAGCGCGGAGGAATATTCTCATTCTACTCCGAAGTCGCGCATCCACACGATCTCGGTACATTCCTGGATAGGGATGGCATTGCCGTCCGCACGGGACACCACTGCACTATGCCGTTGATGAGGGAACTCGGAGTGGTCGCTACCGTGCGCTCCAGTCACTATCTGTACAACACGGAAGAAGAGATAGATACCCTGGTGGATTCAGTGAAGCGGGGGATCAGGTATTTCTCTGATGGCGTTGGATAGTCTGGACGAGATATATCGCGATGACGTGATTCTGGATCACCGTCGCAACTCCCGAAATCCTGACAGGATAGATGACGCCGACATAGTTATGGACGGCGTCAATCCATTTTGCGGTGATGAGATACACCTGCAAATCAGGCTGGACTCGAATGGCCGTGTCACCCAAGTCGGCTTCCAGGGAGAGGGCTGTTCGATAAATCAGGCCACCGGTTCGATGCTGTCCGAGGCCATCAAGGGTCTGACGCTTGACGAGGCCGCAACGCTATCCGACCAATTTCACAAAGTGATGCAAGGTTCCCAACCGTCGCCGGAGCAATTGACCAGCCTGGGCGACTTGGGAGCATTGGCAAAGGTCCGTGAATTCCCCGTGCGTATCAAGTGCGCGCTTTTGGCGTGGTCAACGCTGGAAGACGGTCTCCCATCGTGAACGGGATTTTTCTCACGGAGAGACAGAAGCGCGTCCGGGCGCGGGGCTAGTCCTGGACGAGGGCAATGATGCGGTCAATGGATTCTTCGCGGAAGCGGTCCAGGTCGTCGGCGTCTTTGACCAGCGTTCCCAGCGTGCGCTCGACTGATTCCCTGTCGAGGTGGTCGTAGTGGAGAATGACCATGGCCTTTGCCCAGTCCAGGGTTTCGGAGATGCCTGGCACTTTTTCCAGTCCTGACTCTCGCGCGTTTTCTACGAAGCGGCAGACTTGTCGGGCCAGCTTTGCGTCTATGCCCTCGACTTTGCGGCGGACTATACGGAGCTCCTTTTCGAGGTCGGGGTAGTCTATCCACAGGTAAAGACAGCGTCGGCGCAGGGCGTCGGAGAGATCGCGGGTGCGGTTGGATGTCAGGATGACCAGCGGCTTGTGTTTCGCGTGGATTGTGCCTATTTCGGGGATGGTGACCTGGAATTCGGAGAGGACTTCCATGAGAAAAGCCTCAAATTCCTCGTCGGCGCGGTCTATTTCGTCAATGAGCAGGACCGGAGGCTTGTCGGGCTGGGTGAGCGCGGCAAGCAGGGGGCGTTCCAAGAGGAAGTCGCGGCTGAATATCTGGAGCTCACGCTCGTCGGTGGAGAGTCCGCTGCCCTCGTCGAGGCGTATCCAGAGGAGCTGCTTGGCGTAGTTCCACTCGTAGAGGGCGGTGGTAACGTCGAGTCCCTCGTAGCACTGGAGTCGAATGAGGTCAGTGTCGAGGAGTTTCGCCATGACGTTGGCGATCTCGGTCTTGCCGACTCCGGCTCGACCCTCAATCAGAAGAGGGCGTTCGAGAGCCTGGGCCATGTAGATGGATGTCGCGATAGCCGGGTCGGCTATGTAGTCGCGGGCCTCGAGTTCGCGGACGATGTTTCTTACGGGGTCGGGATGGTCAGACACGTTCAAGTTTGTCCAGCAGTCTATTGACGTCTTCTATGTTTGAGGCGATGAAATCATCACTGAACCAGCCTTCATAGAAATTTTGGTGGAGGCTGTTCGCTACGGAGAATAGAGTGCGTATTTCCTGGTCTCCTGTTCGCTCGACTATGTTGTCGGCAGCCCTGAATAGGTCACTATGATTATTATGTCTCCATCCTTCGCGTTCGGCGATGGACTTGAGGGCGTGAGCCACCGCGCCCCAGGCTTTTTCAGACGCTTGGAGACTGTCGCCACGATGCAGTTCGTCCTCCGCCTGCTCGATGAAGCGACGGCTGGTGTCTGTATGGAATTCGGTGGTCGCCATTGGATTATATTCTTAGTTCAGATTAGCATGGGGCAAGCTGGCTTTGCCATGTATCAGTTGCCGCAATTGGGGTCTTGGGACGCCGGTTGGAATGCGAGGTCATCCAGGGCGGCTCCCATTGGCGTCCGCGGAAGGGAGCAGTCCGAGGTCTGGGCAAACGGCGTCCAGCTTGGCGAGCAGTCTTTTCACTTCTGTTATGCCCGATTCGATGGCGTCGTGGTCGTACCAGCCTTCATAGAAATTCTGGTGGAGTCCGCCCGCCCTTCTGAAGAGGGATTCGATTTCTTTATCTCCCGTCGAATCTCGTATCGTAAAGATAGCGTCATATAGATGTCCATGCCTTTCGTGAGGCCAACCTTGTCTTTCGGCAATGGACTTGAGGGCGTGAGCCGCCGCGCCCCAGGCTTTTTCAGACGCTTGGAGACTGTCGCCACGATGCAGTTCGTCCTCCGCCTGCTGAATGAGGTTCTGGCTTGTGTGGGTGTGAAAGTCTATCGTCGCCACTTGATCATTCCCACCTTAGTTTGCCTTGTATTATTACATGATAGATTCTATATATGCAACAAGATGTTGGCGCCCTACAGATTTTCGGCGATGCGCTTGTCGTTGATTCATCCGTCGTATTGGTTTGCATCCTTGTTGCGGGGCATTAGCTCGCTGTTTCCGGGGAGTGTATCCTCTGGCGCAGTTTTTCTCGTATCCACGAATTCAGCAAGGTTGTGCCGGATACGCCTTTGCGCTTGGCGATGGCGCGTATTTGGTCGGACAATTCGGTTTCTATGTGATAGTAGATTTTGCTGGGATGAATATCCTCTATTATGTCAAAGTCCACAAGATGAGTTTGTTCCCAATAGTCGGCGAGGTCGTGTGTATCCCAGAATTCGCCGATTTCCTGGTAGGAACTCGCTTTGGATATAGAAGTCTTACCTTCTGTCATATCTTCTCCTGATAATACTTAGATGTCTCGCCGATTTCCGGGAGATGCGATGATATTAGCTATGTGTCTAATCAAGGCTGTCGGCCTCTTCCATTTCAATATCTTCTGCCAGAGTTGCGGCTCTCTGAAGAATACCAACCAGTAGATCGGAATCCGATGCGGTGATCATGGTACCTTCAGCGATACGATCCAGCCGTATGAGAACCGCTAACAGTCTCCCCAACTGCTCGGGCGTGGCCTCCTCTACAGCGGATGGATCCTCCCATAACTTGTTGGCTTCAGGGGAATCTTTCCAATCGAACCAGTCAAAAGGCTCCACCCATTCTAAGTTGGAACAGACCTTGAGGAAGCGAGAAGCGTTGGGGGATGGATGATAGGAGCGCGTTCCGTCTGACCTCTCTCTCATTCTGCCGAACTCAAATCCTGGCGATTCGAACTCCGGCAAGAATGCCGCGAGCATATCCAATCTTTCTTTCAATGTGGGGACGCTTTCGCCATCATAGAATTGAGTGTCAACCATCGAGTCAACTTCGTCAATTGCTACAATGTTATCGCATTCCACAGAAAGCGCATCGGCGCAATGGTTTACAGCCTCTAAGAATGAAACGTCATCAAGGGTGTAACCGCCTGATGTCTTTCTGCCAACTCCCCATCCAGCATGGCGTTCGATCTTGCCGATGATAAAATCTTCGTGATCGTGTTCCTCACAGTTCAGACTGATTATGATAGAGTCTGGCGATGTACGTGTGACCTTGAACTGCTCTCCCCTGTACTCGTAAATTCTCTTGACGAGAGTCATTCCTTCTTCTTTCTCTTCATTCAACTGCGCATCTTCTTCGTCAGACGGGAATAGGCCAATTTCAACAGCCATGGAATCGTCGCCGGTTTCCCGATAGATGCGCAGAGCTTCGTCTCGCTTTTCGTACCAGTCTTGCTGCTCTGGTGTGGGATTTATTGGACGGAAGGGGTTATCCGAAAACCTAGATAGTGAACTCCGTTCCTCTGGTGTCATTATTCACTCCCTTCTCAGCAATTCTTCAATGATGGTGCGGTGTTCATAAAAGTAAAGTGATGGACGTGGACTAGCTTTGATTATCTTGTCGGCCCAGCAACTGCGTGATTTTTGACTTCAGTCGCTCTCTTCTGGCATTGTAGAAATTGTCGAACTTGGTTATGGACACGGGTACATCTCCGAGTAGGTGAAGGTCTTGGTATGCCTTTCTATCTGTGAGGTCAGAATAAGTTTCGGTCAGCCATTCGGCAGGCATTTTTGCGCTTTTCTCTAAATTCTCCGGGCCTGGGAGCAGTTGGAGATTGGCGAGTCCGTCTCTGAGTTGGATGAAGTCGTCTATTTTGTATTCGGGAACGCAGGCATCTCTGAGTCTCCGTCTTGTGAATCGCGCTCTTGGGAAGATGTGGTCAACGTGGAAGTGGTTACGCAAGTTAACGAAGGGGAAGATCATTGACAGCAGGGCGAAGGTGAGTCGGTTGCCGTACTGCATATCCGCCAAGTCTTCTATTTCCTCATCATCGAATATAAGCGACCGTCCCCGGCGCGCCATTTCCTCATAAATCTGTCCAATAGGAAAAGCCTCGCTCGAATTATTTCTGATGACCTGCCTGAGAACGGTTAGCAGGGTATCCAAGCCGCTACCCCATACACCGGATTTCAGCAGGCTCCGGACCAACCATTCCCTGACCAACTCTCTGTCGTCTTTGTATCGGTTATGCGTCAGATATAACTCTCTGGGATTCTTGTCGTAGAGATAATATGCAATCGGGAGGATAGCATTATGAGCTCTTAGGGAATCCTCAGTGAACCCGAAGTCTGAAATTAAATGTACAGTCAAGGTAAGGGCTTGTTTGATAGAGTCCCACTTACCCTCAAATATATCCATATTCTGTTTGTTGAAGTTCTCTACCTTAAATCCCACGCTGCCGATGTCGCTCAACATCAGGCCTGCCTTTAGAACCAAGTCTTTAGAGAATCTGAATCCAGAGCCAATTTTATTGAGTTCATCAACCAGCCCATGAATCTCTTCTTTGGCGTCAAGGTCATTCCATTGGGCTACCGCAACGGATAGCAGAAGGTCGGAATACGACAGGAATGTGCCGCCACTATTCGTGCGAATGAAAATCTGGAGGACTTTTTCAATATCCTGTTCACGCTCTTCGTAGTATGCCAGCATTTTCTCAGTGTTTACGACGCGATAGAGTTTATCCAGCGTTCTATAAGCTGTCTTATAGGCTGGACCTACCTGGTCAGGAGGCAAATTGTCGAATAGCCAGTCATTCAGGTCAGCCCCTTCTGTCATTGCCAAT
Source organism: Dehalococcoidia bacterium (assembly GCA_965261525.1). Lineage (GTDB taxonomy): Bacteria > Chloroflexota > Dehalococcoidia > Lucifugimonadales > UBA1123 > VXRN01. The sequence continues at coordinate 3,268,931 of OZ253472.1, read as the reverse complement.
ACATCGCTGACGGGATACCAGAATTCCCCTTCTCCAGGCTCGTTATACTGTTTGTTGGCTCGGAAACTGAAACGATACTTCACCTCGTCATCTTCGTCAGGCTGCCAAAGCAAGTCCAGATAGAGTTTACGGACAGGATATGCCTTAGGGTTGCTTCTGCGCATACGCGGAAGTTTCCACGCCATAGTCCCGCGCAGCCAATATTCACGGCTGTTAGGCGTTGCTGACCGTCGAGCACAGCAGTCAATCTCTGATTCGGCATATCCGGCAGAGGCGGACAATGAGCATTATTCCACTGGTGATAATTGCGAACGAAATCATAGTATTTGAATTTGCCACTGTTTTCAGGCTCAATCTGCCAGTAGAGGAATGCACCAAAGGGATAACCTTGCATAAGGCTATCAAACAGACGGCAAACTTGATTAGCCCCCCATACAAACTCACGTTGGATAGCTGGTAGTACGAGTTCGTTTCGTTGTATTTGGTCAAGAGTTTCCTTGATGGTTCTTCCGGTCTGGTACATAGCATTTCTCCGATTAGCGATGGCTATCTACTACTAATCAGCCCTCTCCAACTATGCGGAGAGGGCTGATGTGGCTGGTTTCTGATATGTCGCTCCTGGTGGAGGGAGCGCTTTCCTGTTAGGTTTGCATGGCGCGCCAGACCTTCTCCGGCTTGGCGGGCATGTTCATGTGCTTGACGCCGAAGGGGGAGAGCGCGTCTATGACGGCGTTCATGACGGCGGGGGAGGCGGCTATGGTGCCGGTCTCTCCGGCGCCCTTGACTCCGAGCGGGTTGGTCGGGGACGGGGTGACGGTGCGGTCGGTGATGAAGGATGGAAGGTCCTCGGCGGTGGGGAGGGCGTAGTCCATCATGCTACCCGTGATTAGCTGACCGGATTCGTCGTAGATGGCCTCTTCCTGGAGCGCCTGTCCGACGCCCTGGGCGACTCCGCCGTGCACCATGCCCTCGACTATCATCGGGTTGATGACGTTGCCAACGTCGTCGAGCGCGACGTACTTCTGCAACTCGACCTCGCCGGTGTCGCCGTCCACCTCGACAACCGCGATGTGGGTGCCGAAGGGCCAGGTGAAGTTCTTCGGGTCGAAGATGCTGACGGCCTCAAGCCCGGGCTCAGTGCCTTCGGGGAGACTCTCATACCAGTAGGCGGCGAGGGCGACTTCCTGGAAGGTCTTGGCGTTGGCGGGCGCGCCCTGCACGAAGTACTGTCCGTTTTCGTTGACTATATCCTCGGGGGCGGCTTCGAGCAGGTTGGCGGCGATTCGCTTTGCCTTGTCCTGGATCTTTTCGATACTCATGTGGATGGCGTTGCCGCCGCAGACGGCGCTGCGGGAGCCGAAGGTGCCTGTTCCCATCTGAACCTTGTCGGTGTCGCCCTGCACGACCTCTACGTCCTCGATGGGTACGCCAAGTTCGGCTGCGGCAAGCTGGGCGAAGGTGGTGTGGTGTCCCTGTCCGTGTCCCGATGAGCCTGAGAAGACGGTGACTTTGCCTGTGGGATGCACTCGTACCAGCGCGCTTTCCCAGACGCCGGCGCGTGCGCCGAGGGTGTAGGCGACGGCGGAGGGGGCCATGCCGCAAATTTCTACGTAGGTGGAGAGGCCGATTCCGAGGTAGCGGCCCTGTTCGCGGGCGGCTGCCTGCTCTTTTCTGAAGTCGTCGTAGCCGACGAGCTCAAGAGCGCGGTCGAGGCCGGCTTCGTAGTTGCCGCTGTCGTAAATGACGGTGGTGGCGACCTCGTGTCCGTCCTCGAACGGGGGTATGAGATTCTTGCGCCTGACTTCCGCGGGGTCCATGCCGATTTCGGCGGCGTATCGGTCTATCATGCGTTCGACAAGATAGGTGGCCTCCGGGCGTCCGGCGCCGCGATAGGCGTCAACGGGGGTGGTGGTGGTAAACACGCCGGTAACTTTGCACTGTATGTTGTCTATGCTGTACGGGCCTACTAGCATCAAGCCGAAGAGGTAGGTCGGTATGGCGGGGGCGAATGTGGAGAGGTATGCGCCCATATTGGCGAATATATCCGCTCTGAGTCCGGTTACGTTGCCCTCTGAGTCGCCGACCATCTCAACCTCGCCCACATGGTCGCGGCCGTGTGTGGTGGCGAGGAAGTTTTCCTGCCTGCCTTCGGTCCACTTGACGGGCTTGCCGAGGTTCTTGGCAATCATGCCCGCGATTACTTCTTCGGCGTAGAGGTAGAGCTTGCAGCCGAAACCGCCGCCCACGTCGGGAGCGATTACCCTGATCTGGTGCTCGGGGTGTCCGGTGACCAGAGCGAGGAGCAGCCTGACAAGGTGGGGTATCTGCGTGGATGTATAGACCGTAAGCTGGTTTGTGCCCTGGTTGAAGTCAGCGACGACGCCTCGCGTCTCCATAGAATTGGGAATGAGGCGCTGGTTGACTATGCGTTCGGTGACGCGGACTTCCGCGCCTGAGGCGGCTTCGTCGAAATCGCCTCCGCCGACTTCCCATTCGAAGGCCACGTTGTTGGGGGCGTCCTCGTGAATCTGGGGCGCGCCGTCCTGTATGCCGGCTTCCATGTCCACAACGGCGTCGAAAACATCGTAGTCCACAACGACGAGTTCAGCGGCGTCAGCGGCGACTCGCGGATCATTGGCGACGACCGCGGCAACCACGTCGCCGACGCAGTTGACCTTGTCAAAGGCAATGGGCGGGTGGGGGACTTCCTTGGTGTCGGGAACGACCCATCCGCAGATGAGCGAGCCGAGCTGTTCCTGGAGGTCGGCGCCGGTGTACACGGCCTCGACTCCTTCAACATCCATTGCGGCAGAGGTGTCAACGCCGGTGATTCTGGCGTGTGCGTGAGGGCTTCTGGCGAGGGCCAGGTTCAACATTCCCACCAGGCGAACGTCGTCAACATAGGCGCCCCTGCCGGTAATCAGCCTAGGGTCTTCGCGGCGTTTAATGCTCTCACCGAGTACCGTTTGGGTGGTCACGTTTCTCCTCCTGTTGGATGCTTGGTATGTCAGTTGGTTAACGAGTATTCTGTGTGTCTTGAATAGGTTGTCGGCGACCGGCGCGCGGCTACCTATTCTAGGCGGTACTCTATCTTAATCGTGATTGTTAGGCAAGTATCGGGAGCGAGTAGGCCAGGGTCTTCTCATTATCCCGTCCGGCGTGAATCGGCTGCCTTATTTCCATATAGCCTGCAAGTTGATTGACGGTCCCGCTGCATGAATTCAACACGAAGACGTGGATTGCCGAGTGGCGAGCCTCTTCGAGGGTTCCCGCGAAAGCCGGAATGACGATAAATGTCGGCGCGGGCTAAACTGTCGGGCAACGCCAACGCGGACTGATGGGTTCTTGAGTCTGGGGTCATATCCGCAGCCAGACGGGTTTGGTTGTCGAGGCCGGCGATATTCGATTTTAGTAGCCATGCCAGCGGGCAAGCCTGGTCTCATTTCCTCAAGCGTCGCCTGTCTGTATCTATGTTCCAGAGTCGCGAGGTATTCGGCTAGCGCGGAGACGGTGTTCAGTCCGGTCTCTATGGCCGGGGTTCGTCCCTGCATCACGTCAATGAGCCACTGAGCGGTGGACACCGGATTGATCTCGGCGAGGATGGCCTGGGCCAGTTCCGCTCTTTGGTCGTAGGGCATTGGAAACCTGTCGTAAGCTCCTGGTGGTTGGTTGCGTGTGTGGTTGGTTCATGTGGTCAATAGCTGGACACAGAACAGCAATTATGTTCTGTGTCGTCAAGGGAAACATTGTCCGAACTGTGATTTGTTTGATTGGGGTGATGGGCTTTGATTGATGGGATTGGCGCCTTGTCGGGTCAGGATTTGCGGGATGAGGGGATGAAGAGGATGGATTGACGTACTCTGTCGGGGCGTCAGGAATTCTTTTTCGTGGTGGGGTCGTTGTGCTATACTGCCATAGCTTTTCGAGGGCATTTGTAGCATGGCTGTTACAATTGCCGTAGGATTTGACACGGAGGCGCCCATCATCTGCGGCGATTGAATCTGAAGGACTGAAAATGCCAGACGGTATCGAACTAATCGAAGGCGGGTCCGTAACCTCGCCAAAGGGTTACAGGGCGGGCGGCGTTTATGCGGGCATGAAGAGCGCCGGTGAGGGTGTTCTGGACCTAGGGATACTGGTGTCGGAGCGACCGGCGGCGGTCGCGGGGACTTTCAGCACGAACAAGATACTGTCTCCATCGATAACGGTGAGCAGGCGTCGGACCGAGGGCGGCCAATCGAGGGGAGTCGTGGCCAATAGCGGCTGCGCGAACTGTTCGGTAGGAGAGCAGGGACTCCTGGACGCGGAGGAGATGACTCGCCTGGCGGCGGCTCATGTCGGTGTCGCCGTGGAGGATATGTGTGTCGCGTCCACCGGGATGATCGGCGTTGAACTGCCGATGGCGCTCATACGCTGGTCAATAGGCAGCGTGGAGTTGACGGAGGATGGCGGCGAGGCGTTCGCGCGCTCGATTATGACGACGGACTCGCGTCCCAAGCATATCGCGGCGAGTTTCAGCGCGAGTGGAAAGACCTACACGATTGGCGGCGTGGCGAAGGGGGTGGGAATGATTCACCCTGACATGGCGACGATGCTGTCGTTCATTACCTGCGACGCGAATGTAAGGCTGGGCTTTCTGCGGGAGGCGCTGAGAGAGGCGGTCAACCTGAGCTTCAACATGATAGATGTGGATGGGGACCAGTCCACTAATGACACGGTCCTGCTGTTCGCCAACGGAGCGGCGGACGGAGAGCATATTGCGAAGGGTTCGGAGGGAGCTGAGAGTTTTCAGAGCGCGCTGAACGCGGTCTCCATACATCTTGCCAAGGAACTGGTGCGGGACGGCGAGGGGGCAGGTCACGTGATGGAAGTCACTGTGGACGGCGCGGTTAGTATGGCGGACGCGAGATGCGCGGCGAGGGAGATTTCGTCCTCGAACCTGGTTAAGGCTATGGTACATGGCCGCGACCCGAACTGGGGTCGGATTATGATGGCCCTGGGTAAGAGCGGTGTCGAACTCGACGAATCGAAGATTGACATTTTCATCAACAGAATACATATTGTTGATGGGGGCAAGGCTATTTCGTATCACGCCGACTCGGTCATCAGCGGAATGTCCGCCGAAGAGGTAAGTTTCAGGGTGAGCCTGAACATCGGGGAGGCGTCGGCGACCGCATGGGGTTCGGACCTGACGGAAGAGTACGTGACGTTCAACTCGGCCTACTCGACGTAGGATAGCATTCTGCCTCAGGGTCCTACATCTAAACAGTTTCAGTATCGGTTCAACACATAGATTGCCGAGCGGCGAGCCTCTTCGAGGGATCCCGCTTTCGCGGAAATGACGAATAGCGTGGGGCTTTTGGGATTGCAGCAATCTAATGACCCCACTTTGCCAAAGGAGCGCTATCCAAATGGGACGATTGTAGTCAAGATCGGTGGCAGCACTCTCGGAGATCACGACACGACATTGGAGGATGTGGTCGCGATTCGGGAGGAGGGCTACAATCCAGTGGTGGTACACGGGGGCGGGAAGACGATCAGCGACTGGATGGCCGCGCAAAACATCCGTCCCGTATTCAGGGAGGGTCTTCGCGTTACCGACAAGGAGAGTCTACAGATTGTCGTCGCGGTACTTGGCGGACTAATCAACAAGCAGCTGGTGGCGGAGATGCGCGCCTTCGGCGCAAACGCGCTGGGAATGAGCGGCGCGGACGGCGGGATGCTTGTTTCCAAGGTCAAAGATCCCGGTCTCGGCTTTGTGGGCGAGGTCGTATCCGTAAACACACTTCCCATAAGTTCCGCATTGGAGGCGGGCTTCATTCCCGTCATCGCTCCGGTGGGCATATGCTCGTCGGATGATCCCGATTATCACAACTCCTTGCTCAACATCAACGCGGATACGGCCGCGGGGGAGATAGCCAAGGCGCTTGGGGCGGAGAAGATGGTATTCATGACCGATGTAGAGGGCGTACTGGACCGCAACCGGCGACTGATACCGAGGCTCACCGTACAGCAGGCGAGACAGCTAAGCGGTTCGGGTACAATTTCCGGTGGCATGATTCCGAAGATCGAGGCGTGCGTCAACGCGCTCGTCAATAACAGTTCATCTCATATAATAGACGGAAGAAGCCCCGGCGCTCTTCGCCGCTCGCTTACCGGCGAGAATCTCGGCACACGCGTGGGTTAGGAGAAACAATGGCTGAAGAATATTCGCGCAACGGCGACGATAACGATAGCCTAACGCCTGAAGTCGGTCTGAGGCCCTCGGGCTCCTCGTTCAAGTGGGGTGCGGTCATCATAGGGCTGATAGTCTTGTTCGGTATATTTTCCTTCGGCAGGGGGATATATACTGACCTTCTATGGTATGAGTCGCTCGATCTGCGCAGCATCTTCGTCAAGGTGGCGCTGACGCGGGTCGCGCTGTTCGCCATCGGGGCGGTGATTGCGGCGGTTGCGCTGTCCGCGAGTTTCAGGATCGCCTACCTTCACACCAAGGGTCAGGTGACGCTTCCACTGCCGGAGGATGTCAGCAACTTCGTATCCCGCATAGTCGTGTGGGGCTCGATAGTCGTGGTATTGCTGTTGAGCCTGATTTTCGGGTCAGTGCTTTCGGCGCAGTGGGAACTGTTTCTAAGGTTCGCCAACGCGGCCTCGTTCGGTCAGACGGATCCGGTCTATGGACGGGACCTGAGCTTTTACATCTTCAATCTGCCCATTTACTCTTTCATTCAGGGCTGGGTAATGGGGCTGGGGATAGTAACGCTGATTGGAACTATCGCTCTGCACTTCATCAATTACACTCTGCGCGGCGCGAGCTATGAGTTTACCGGCAGGGTGATAATTCACCTGTCCGTTATCGGCGCGGCGCTGATGCTGACGATAGCCGCGGGACACTGGTTCGACCGGCTGGCGCTGGTGTTGTCGGAGGACGGCGCGGTATTCGGCGCGGCATACGCGGACCTCAGCGCTCGCAGGCCAGCGATGCTCATCATGACCATTGTCGCGGTGGCCGCGGCGATTCTGATGCTGGCAAACATCTATTTCAGAGGACTTCGGATAGTAGTTGGGTCGGTGGTTCTGTGGATCGTGCTGGGCCTTGTACTTACTACCGCGTGGCCCGCGCTGATACAGCAGTTCTCGGTGACTCCGAACGAGTTCGTCAGGGAGCAGCCGTACATCGCCAGAAACATCGAGTTTACGCGGCAGGCGTTTGCCTTGAATCGGATAGAAGAAGAATTCTATCCGGCGGAGAGCGAGGTCGGCGCCGACCTCATCCAGGACAATCTCAAGACAGTGAACAACATCCGATTGTGGGACTATCGCCCGCTGTCGGACGTTTATCGGCAGATACAGCTGATCAGGCTGTATTACGACTTCAAGGACGCGGATGTTGACAGATACAACATTGCGGGGGAGTACCGACAGGTCCTTTTGTCGGCGCGTGAGGTGGCCCCTGAGAATCTCGAAATTGAATCTCAGAACTGGGTCAACAACACGCTGGTCTATACACACGGGATCGGTATCGCAATGAGTCCGGTAACGGAGTTTACGCCCGAGGGCCGTCCGGAATTCTTCGCGAAGGACATTCCCACGGACGGCGCGATACCGATTGGCCTGCAGGACGGATCAACACCGCCCGATCTTGTCGTGGATAATCCGCGTATCTACTACGGCGAGAACACGCTGAACTACGTGATCGTCAACTCGAATACGGACGAACTTGACTACCAGACCGCTGAGGGAGACCTCTTCAGGACCAAATACGGCGGAATTGGCGGCGTAAAGTTGTCGTCTATCTTCCGTCGGCTCGCTTACGCCTGGCAGTTTGGGGACTTCAATATACTGATCAGCGGGGAGATTATTCCAGAAAGCAGGATTCAGTATCACCGCGCCATACAGGAGCGTGTGGCGAAGGCGACTCCGTTCCTCGTTCTGGATAAAGACCCTTACATCGTCGCGGCCGAGGGTCAGCTGTTCTGGGTGCAGGACGCCTACACGACTTCGGACCACTATCCCTACTCGGACCCAATCGGCAATCCGACAACCGGACAGATTAACTATATGCGGAACAGCGTAAAGGCGGTGATAGACGCCTATGACGGCTCTCTCAGCTACTATATCTGGGACGAAACCGATCCGATAGTACGGACCTACGCGCGCATATTCCCGGAGTTGTTCAAGAGCAAGGACGAGATGCCGGAAGGTCTGAAGTCGCATGTTCGCTATCCGCAGGACTTCTTCTCGGTGCAGGCGGAAAAGTACCTCAAGTACCATATGCAGGTCCCGGAGAACTTCTATAACAACGAAGACCTGTGGGCGATTCCGAATGAGAAGTTCGGGCCGGAGTCGACGGTCCAGGAAGTGGAGCCGTACTACGTGATAATGCGGCTTCCGGACCAGCAGGAGGAGGAGTTCGTTCTGCTCATGCCGTACACTCCAAGCCAGCGCCAGAATCTGGTGGGCTGGCTGGCCGCGCGCAGCGACGGTGAGAATTACGGAAAGCTGGTGGCTTTCAACTTCCCGAAGGACCGGCAAATTGACGGTCCTGAGCAGGTGGAAGCGCGAATAGACAATGACCAGGACATATCTGCGTGGTTCACTCTCAGATGTTCCGAGGGTTCTACGTGTACGCGGGGCAATCTGCTGGTTATTCCTGTAGGGAACAGTCTGCTTTACGCCGAGCCTGTGTACATACGGGCGGAGGGAGTAAACTTCCCGGAGTTGAAGCGCGTGATACTGGCGACCGGACACAAAGTGGTAATGGAGGATTCCCTGGGACTTGCCCTCGCCGCGCTGACCGGAGTTGATTCTCTGGCGACTATCGGCGAACCCGAACCCGCACGAGCGGAGGAGACGTCGGTTACCGTTACCGAGCCAGGAAATGAGTTTGAACAGCAGATACAGGTTCTCGTGGACACCATCGAGAAGATGAAGCTCGATCTGGACTCACTGGATGAGGCAATCGAGCGTTTGAAGGAACTCACCGGAGGAGAATAGTATGACCACCGATTGGAAAGACGTAGAGAGCAAATACTATATGTTCGTCGTTCGCCGTCAGCCCATAGTCATTGTGAAGGGCGACGGAACAAAGGTGTGGGACGTAGATGGCAAGGAGTACCTGGATTTCACGTCCGGCTGGGCAGTGAACAACGCCGGACACGCCAATAAAGCCATCGCCGACGCAATTTCAGAGCAGGCGCGCACGTTACTGCAGACTTCGAACCAGTTCTACACCATTCCGCAGCTCCAGCTTGCGGAGATACTGGTGGAGAACTCGGCGATGGACAAGGTGTTCTTCTGCAACAGCGGAGCGGAGGCGAACGAGGGCGCGATGAAGCTGGCGCGTCGCTATGGCGCCAAGAATCGCAATGGAGCGTTCGAGATCATAACCGCGCTGAACTCGTTCCACGGTCGCACGATGGCGAACGTATCAGCCACGGGCCAGCCGCACTACCAGGAGCTTTTCCAGCCCATACCGCCCGGATACAAGCACGTGTCCTTCGGCGACTTCGAGGAACTCAAAGGCTCGGTGTCGGAGAACACGGTTGCGGTAATGCTGGAGCCCGTTCAGGCCGAGGGTGGCGTGAATATCCCCCCCGAAGGCTATCTTGAAAACGTCCGCGAATTCTGCGACCAGGAAGGGCTGCTGCTGATATTCGATGAGGTGCAGACCGGAATGGGTCGTCTCGGTACGCTGTTCGGATATGAGAAGTTCGGCGTGGAGCCGGACATTATGACGCTTGCCAAAGGTCTGGGCGGGGGAGTTCCAATCGGGGCATTCATGGCCAAGGACGACGCGTGCGCCTTCGAGCCGGGCGACCACGGCTCGACATTCGGCGGCAACGCGCTTACCTGCGCGGCAGGGTATGCCTCCACGAAATACATCATTGACAATGACCTGCCTCAGAATGCCACCGAAATGGGTGAGCGCATGGGTGAAGCGCTGAACACTATCAAGGCCAACAATAGCCACGTGTCCGAAGTGCGAGGAATGGGACTGCTGTGGGCGGTACTGTTCGACTCAGACATAGGCCCGGATGTGGTCGCTAACTGCAACAACGAGGGTCTGCTGACAAATCCTCTGCGGCCTAACGCGGTCAGGCTGATGCCCCCTCTCACTGTATCGGCAGAGGAGATAGACGAGGCGATGGAGCGGCTGGAGACGGCGATCAAGGCGGTCGGTTAGGGCATTTCAGAGTAGTTATACCATTTCAGACTGATGTGAGCGTAAATAGACTGTCAGATGGGGCTGGACTAATAGGCATATTCAGAATCCCACCGCATACTATATGACACTATCAAACTGGGATGGTATTAGATCAAAGGCGTCCGTCCAAGACGGGCGCCTTTTGAATAACGGCGGTGAGGAGCTTTTCGATGACTCAGTTGTTGGATAAGTTGAATATCAGGGCGTTGAGCGTTGAGGAGCGTATCCAGTTGGTGGGGGAGATTTGGGATAGTATCGCTGAAGAGCGAGGAGAGTTTGAGCTAACTGACGCTCAACGGGATGAGATTGACAGGCGGTTGGCGTCGTATAGGGCGAATCCCGATATGGCAATTCCATGGGAGGTGGTCAAGGCGAGGGTAGAAAACAGTCTATGACTCGTAGCATATCGTTTCTCCGCGCGGCGGAATTGGATCTGGAAGACGCTTCCAGATGGTATGAAAGGCGCAGTGAAGGGTTGGGAAGCGCCTTCCTACAATCAGTACAGGATGCCCTCGACACCATCGAGCGTCATCCTAGGATTTATCCCATCGTGCATAATGAAGTTAGTAGGGCGGAAGTAGCGCGTTTTCCTTATGGAATCGTGTACATCGTTGAAGACGACGGCATACTCATCATCGGAGTGTTTCACAATAGCAGAGAGCCGAATCAATGGCAGTCACGTTTGTAAGGGAAAACCGAAATGGGGTAAGGCCGTGAAACTGGATATCTACTACGACAGCGAAACGGACACGCTTTCCTTGTGGAACGGACGACCCGTGAGTGAAGGGGCCGATGTAGCGGAGAATCTGATAGTTGACTTCGGTCGGGATGGAGAAGTTGTCGGATTCACGCTTGATCACGCGGCAGAATTGCTGGGTTCGGTTCTTGGTATTTCACAGTCTGTGTCCGCGCAGAAGAATTAGAAAATGTCTCAGAATAGAAACAATGGAGCGATACTCAATATGCTCTTGGATAATGCAGATAGCATTATCCGTTCTCTGAGAAACGCAAATCTAGGGAACTACGATTATCTTCAAAGGCAATTACTGAAAAGTAACGTCACAGCGGATCGTTCATACCAAACTAAATTCAATGGATTCTACAGAATGAGACAGCGACCACGATGTTGGTACGAATTCTTTTTTTCGATTTTGGAAAGGGAGAAATTCAACAGTACAATTTCATTCAAGGAAATCCTCATCGAAATATACAGAACAACAGGTCGTGTCGAACCTTCATTCTCTTCCAAGATGGTCGCTACAATCAACCCAGAATTGATTGTTTACGATAAAGAGGTCGTACAGAACCTCAATCTGAAAATACCATATGCTAGGAAGCCTGCTCAAAGACGCATTTGTAGGCTGATTGATGTGTACTCTCAAATTCAAGACAAGTCCTTTGAGCTAAGGCAAAACAGCAAGTTCGGAGAGTTGAGAACACGCTTCGACACAACATTTCCTCAGTATGCCCACTTCACGGATGTCAAAAAACTTGACCTGTTCCTTTGGCAGGTGAGAGATAGATAGAGGTGAACCGCATGATTCCACGCATAGCTGAAATGAAACATACATCGGGCTACAAAGTGTGGCTCAGGTTTGAGGATGGAAAAGAGGGGGGAATTGACCTGAAGGGTGAGCTTTGGGGCGAGGTGTTTGAGCCGCTCAAGAAGCGGGAATTTTTCAAGACCGCCCGGCTTGACAAGGAACTGAATACAATATGCTGGCGGAACGGGGCTGATTTCGCTCCTGAGTTTCTGTATGACAATCTTACGGTGAAAGGCTGAAAGAAAGCATGAACCGGCTCAGGAATGGATTGGATGTCAAAATAGGCTATGCCGACGGTACTGATAAGAGGTCCTTATAGCTTTCGTTTTTACTCAGGCGACCATGGCGAACCTCCGCATATTCATATTGTGAGAGATAACAGTGAGGCTAAGTTCTGGCTTGATCCGGTCAGGATTCAACGGTCGGAGGGATTCAGCCGCGCTGAACTGAATCGCGTTGAAGCGTTGATAATTGAACACCGAGAGTATCTGATGGGAAGATGGGATGAATACTTCCTTGGCTGAGTTGATTGAAACAAAGCTGTCTTCGGCGCGGGCGCAGAGTGTGGCGGTTATGGAAGACACACTGGCTGTTGACTTAAGTGACGGGCGCACTATATCCGTACCACTCGTGTGGTATCCTCGTCTGGCGCATGGAACGCCTGAGGAACGCGGCAACTGGCGTGTCAGCGGCGCGGGATGGAGCATTCACTGGCCCGATCTCGATGAAGACATTAGCGTGAAAGGATTGCTGATTGGCAATGCGTCGGGGGAGAGCCAGAGTTCGTTCGACAAATGGCTTAAGAGCCGCGCCTCGCGGGATAAGACAAGCGCGAAAATCGCGGCGCCATCTTGACTCATCAACATATAGATAAGGAACTGCTGAAACATGAACTGGCGCGAGTTGAGAGAGAAGAACGTGAGCGTGATGGGCGGAGCGGTGTCCGGTGGGTTGGATAGCTGCACTGTGACGCACTGGCTGCGTGAGAACGGGTTTGAGGTGCAGGCGTTCACCGTTGACCTCGGACAGCCGGACGAGGAGAACCTGGACGCCATCACGGACAGGATGGTAGGCTGCGGGGCTTCGGACGCGGTGATTGTGCCGGGGCGAGCGGCGCTGGCTGAGGCGGGCCTGAAAGTCATACAGTCGCAGGCGCGGTATGAAGGTGGATACTGGAATACGACCGGCATCGCTCGTCCGATTACTGTCGCCGCAATACTCTCCGAAATGCGGGAACGCGAAATCGGCGTGATGTTTCATGGCGCGACCGGCAGAGGCAACGACCAAGTGAGATTCCAGCTCGCGGCGAATATGATTGATCCAGACGCCGAGATTTACGCGCCCTGGAGAGATCCGGAGTTTATAGAACGGTTCCCCGGGCGGCGGGAGATGATTGAGTATTGCGAATCGAATAGTTTGCCAATACGACCAGCGCGCGAGGCGCGTTATTCCACGGATGCGAACTTCCTTGGTCTGACACACGAGGCGGGAGACCTGGAGGATGTGACGATTTCGCCCACTTTTGTGGAGCCGGGCATGGGCGTTTGGCCCTGGGACGCGCCGAACCAGTCGCAAGTGGTGACGATTCGATGGGAGCGCGGCGTTCCAGCCGCTATTGACGGTGAACCGCTGGACCTGGAGGGAGCGTTTGAGACCGCCAATAGTATCGCGGGCCGCCACGGTGTGGGTATCGGCGCTCACGTGGTGGAGAATCGGTTTGTAGGCGTGAAGTCGAGGGGAATCTATGAGTCGCCCGGGATGGAACTGCTGGGACAGAGTTACGAATATCTGCTCCAGTTTGTTCTCGACCGACGCGCGCGAGAATTTTACAGCCATGTTTCGCAGGTAATCAGTCTCCAGATATACCAGGGATACTGGCTCGACCTTGCGACAAGGGCGGCGCTGGCCGCGCTCGAGCCTATTACGGAACTCGCGACCGGCACAATTTCGGTACGGTTGTATAAGGGCCAGATTTATTTCGATACAGCGGAGGATACGCCGGACGCCATGCCTCATTCCCTGTACACAGACGACAGTTCGATGGAGGCGATGGGGACTTATGATCATTCCGACGCCGAGGGATTTCTGCGTGTGTTGGGAATATCCGCCAAGAACCTGGGACGCAAACAGGGGATAAACCTGTAATCCAAACTTGCAGGATTGCATATTGAGTGGAGAACGCTTTCCGATTCTACCGGAGCATATGACGGCCTCCTGGTTGGAATCCGTACTCGGCGTGAGAATAGCGAGTGCGGAAGTCGAACCCATCGGCGCGGGCGCGGGCTTCGCAGGCTCAGTTTATCGGATCCGCCTCGCGTATGATGACTCTGACACAGGCCTCGCGAAGACGCTAATCTGGAAAACGGTCTCGAATGATGAGAGTACACGCCGATTTCTGACCACGCTGGGCGTGTATGAGAGAGAATCGCGGTTCTATGAGAGTTTGGCCGGCAGTGTCGAGGTAGCGCCCTATCCTTACTTCTCCCAATTCGATCCTGAGAATGGGACATTCTGTCTGATCACAGAGGACCTTTCGCATATGAAGCAATCTGATCAGATAGAAGGCTGCACGTTCGCAGAGGCCCTGGAAGTCACCACCGAGGCGGCGCGGCTTCACTCGCAATTCTGGTCGGAACAAGTCGGTGACCGACTCCCCTGGGCGCCGACATTCGACGGTGGTTCGGGTTACTTCGAGCGAATGCACTCGATAGCGTGGAACAGATTGGCTAAAACCATGGAAGGGATACCGGAAGGGCTGATCGAAGCCGCCGGGCGTATCGGTCCGCGGGTGTCCGATGTGAAGGCGCGACTGTCGCGTACACCGGTGACCCTGGTGCATGGAGATCTGCGCCTGGACAATGTGTTCTTCGGAGATGGTCCGGGCGCAGGCCGCATAAAGCTGATTGACTGGCAGGCGATTCGGTTGGGCAGGGGAGTATATGACCTCGCCTATTTCTTGTCCACGTCGGTTCCGGTGGAGATTAGAAGACAGCGACAGGACGAATTCATTTCAAGTTACCTGGAGACGCTCAGCATGAACGGAGTAGCGGGGTACACGCAAATGGACTGCGTGGAAGACTTCGGTTGGTCCCTGCTGGACATCGTTACGTTCGTTGGGATAATCGGGTCAACTCTGGACTTTGGGTCGGCTCGCGGCTTAGAGTTATCTGGGGCGATTATGTCGCGACTCTGGGAGGCGCTTGAAGATAGCTCGGCGCTGGACCTACTTGACTAAACCGGAACACCAGGTCCGGATATGATGATACGGAGAAAACAATGACAACCGCAGTGGATTCTTCCGAAGTCAGGAACCAAATAACTACGCTCGTAAGAGACTTCGTTAGGCGTGAGGTCGAACCAATAGCGCAGGAGTATGACAACGAGGATATATACCCGCAGCAACTCATTGAGCCGATGCGCGAGATGGGCCTGTTCGGTATCACGATACCCGAAGAGTATGGTGGGCTGGGCCTGGACCACACGACATTCGCGACGATTTTCGAGGAACTGAGCAGGGGCTGGATGAGTGTCAGCGGAATAATTGGTACTCATCATGTGCTCGCTCATGTAGTCACGAACTTCGGCACAGAAGAGCAGAAGGAGGACTACCTGCCCAGACTAGCTAGCGGCGCTCTCAGAGGGGGACTTGCGCTAACTGAGCCGGACGCCGGCAGCGATGTCCAAAACGGGAAAACCACCGCCAAGCGAGATGGCGAGGAATATGTTATCAACGGAACGAAGATGTTCATAACGAATGCCGAGTATGGCAACGTGTTCGCAGTCCTGACAAAGACTGACCTCGAAGCCCAGCCGCGCCATCGCGGGATGAGTTGTTTCGTGGTCGAGAAGCCGAACCCCGGCGTCCGTGTCGGTCAGCGCCTGGATAAGCTGGGGTATAGGGGGCTCGACTCGTCAGAGCTTATCTTCGACAATTGCCGTGTCGGCGTGGAAACTCTTGTGGGTGGAGTCGAAGGCCAAGGCTTCAAGCAGGTGATGGCGGGCCTGGAGACCGGACGCATCAACGTGGCGGCGAGGGCTGTGGGAGTGGCGACCGCCGCATTCGACGCCGCAATCAAGTACGCGCAGCAGCGGGAAGCGTTCGGCAAGCCGATAGCCCAGCACCAGGCGATTCAGATCAAGCTGGCTGAGATGGCGACCAAAATACAGGCGGCGCGCCTGTTGACCTATGACGCCGCCGCCAAGAAGGACGCCGGACAGGAGCGCGTGGACCTGGAAGTGGGTATGGCAAAACTCTTCGCCTCAGAGGTGTGTGGGGAAGTCGCAATGGAAGCTATGCGTATCCACGGCGGCTACGGCTACATAAAGGACTTCAACGTCGAACGATACTATCGAGACGCGCCTCTGATGATCATTGGCGAGGGCACCAACGAGATCCAGCAACTGCTGATAGCGCGTCGTCTGCTGGAACGCCACGCGATCTAGGCGAATGCCATGATAAGGCATACCAAACACTCTAGGGAGAATATGGGGGAACGCGGGGCTACGGAGTCCGAGGTCGCTGATGCAATTCAAACGGGAACTGAGTATCCGGCGCATCCGCCCAAGCTGGGCAGGGAGATGGTGTTCCGAGATGGCTATGAACACAAGGGAAGGCGTTACCCTCATAAGCTGGTCAGGGTATTCTATGTTGAGGAAGCTCCAGCAACGGTGGTGGTAACGGTAATAACCAGATACGGGGAGTGGACAGAGTGAAAGTTACATACGACCCATACGCGGACGCGGTGTACATATACCTGACGACTAAGAAGCATGAACTGACTACTCATGTGATTGAGGAAGAGGAAATAATGGTTGACATAGGCGAAAATCGCGCGGTGGTAGGGATCGAAATACTTGACGCTTCCTCGAGACTTGATCTTGAAGAACTCAAGACACTCGAATATGTCGAGCATGGGCCGCCGGTCTCCGACTCTGAACTGCGCGCGGAGTTCGCCGCGGTCCGGGAGAAGAAAGCTGAATACGGACACGCGCAGAGCGGGTAAGGGTACCAATATATGATTCACGACAGACGAGACACTTTCGGTGGATATCTCGAGGACTTTGTGCCGGGCGACGTTTTCAAGCACTGGCCCGGCAAGACGATCACAGAGATGGATAATCATCTCTTCTCTCTGCTCACCATGAACCACAACCCCCTGCATATAGACGAACAGTATATGTCCGAGCATCAGCATGGGAAGATTCTGGTGAACGGGGCGTTGGTGCTGAGCTTGGTGGTGGGCATGAGCGTTCCTGAAATGTCCGGCAAGGCCATAGCCAACTTGGAGTACGAGAAGATAGTACACACAGGGCCGACATTCCACGGTGACACCATCTACGCCGAGAGCGAGATACTCGAAGTGACAGAGTCCCGCTCCCGCCCAGATCGCGGAATCGTCTATATAGAAACCACGGCGCGCAATAATCGCGATGAGAAAATTCTCACGATGCGACGGCGTTTCCTTGTACCTAAGCGGCCGGACTAGAGTTGAACATGGGACTCAAAGAAGTATTCTCCGACTATACGGTCTCCATACATTACGATAGGCACTTGTACAAGCAGGACATAGCCGGTTCAATCGCCCATGCTCGAATGTTGTCCAGGCAGGGTATAATCTCCGGTTCGGACTCCGAAGCAATCGTCGTCGGTCTCACTGAGATCAGCGAAGAGATTGGAGGCGGGAGGTTCGAGTGGAAGCCCGAGCTGGAAGATATTCATATGAACATCGAGCGTCGGCTATTCGAGCTAATCGGAGAGCCCGCGCTCCGTCTCCACACCGCGCGTTCCAGAAACGACCAGGTCGCGCTCGACGTCAGGATGTATGCCAAGGAATCCATCTCGGAGATAATTTCGGCTCTGTTCGACCTGCGATGGAACCTTGTTGCACTCGCAGAGCGACACCCTGGCGCGCCGATGCCAGGCTACACGCACGTACAGCGCGCCCAGCCTGTTTTGGTTGCGCACCATATGCTGGCGTACTACGAGATGTTTTCCCGTGATTCCGAGCGCTTCGGGCAGGCTTACGACCGCACTGATGTTATGCCTCTGGGAAGCGGAGCGCTGGCCGGACTTCCATATCCGATAGATCGCCAATTCGTCGCCGACGAACTCGGCTTCTCCCGAATCTCGACTAACAGTATGGACGCGGTGTCTGACCGAGACTTCCTGCTCGATTTTCTGTCCGCGTCGTCTATCTGCGCTATGCACCTTTCGAGGATCGCTGAGGAGCTTGTTATCTGGTCATCGGACGAGTTCGGATTCGTTCAAATGCCGGACCAATACACGACGGGCAGCAGCATAATGCCTCAGAAACGCAACCCGGACTTCGCGGAGATTGCGCGAGGCAAGACGGGCCGCGTGTACGGCAGTTTGATTGGACTGTTGACAGTGCTGAAAGGTCTTCCCCTGACGTACAATCGCGATATGCAGGAAGATAAAGAAGGCTTCTTCGACACGTCGGACACAATTCTGGCCACACTCAGGATATTCGCCGATCTTGTTTCGGGCATCGAGATCAACGTGGCTGGGATGAGAAAAGCTGCGGGCGAAAGCTATGTCTTAGCCACGGACATAGCGGATTACCTCGTAGCGCGCGGCGCCCCGTTCAGGGAGGCATATCGTGTGGTGTCTCGTTTGTCAGATTACGCGCTGGAGAAGGGAGTCGGCTTCGATGAACTCTCGCTCGAAGAGTACAAGTCGCACTCACAGCTGTTCTGCGAGGATGTGTTCAACGTAACGGTCGAGTCCTCGATTGCGGCGCGGGACGTACTCGGAGGAACGGCGCAATCGAGGGTCGCGAAAGCCATTGCCGTCGCCAAGTCGGATTTGGAGGAGCAGCGTGGAGTCCAATAGACCGGTGAAGATTGCCCCGTCCATCCTGTCCGCCGATTTCGCTCGACTCGGAGATCAGGTCGCAGAAGCCGAGCAAGCCGGGGCAGACTGTCTTCATATAGATGTTATGGACGGGCAATTCGTCCCGCCGATTACCTTTGGACCAGTCGTAGTTGAAGCCATCCGGCCGATAACCAACCTGCCACTTGAAATACACATGATGGTGGTACGGCCGGAGAATCACTTTCATCAACTCAAGGACGCGGGGGCAGATAGGATTATCATTCACCAGGAAGCGACAGCCCATTTGCATCTTTCCGTCGGCCAGATACGCCAGCTTGGCATGGAGTCCGGAGTGGCAGTCAACCCCGGAACGAGTCTGTCCACCGTGGATGAAGTGATTTCCGAAATTGATCTGCTTCTCATTATGACAGTCAACCCGGGCTGGGGAGGACAGCCCTTCATCCCCGCTACACTGGACAAAGTCTCGCGCGCCAGGGCAATGCTCAACCAGGTAAACACAGGAGCTACTATCGAGGTTGACGGTGGGATCAAGCCCGACAACGCGGCGCTCGTAGTTGGGGCCGGAGCAGACCAGTTAGTAGCTGGGTCCGCGGTGTTCAACGATAGTATCACTGTTGCCGAGGCAATGGCTCAACTGCGGTCAGCGGTCTGCGTCGCTGGACACCAGCAATAGCGTCCACATGGATACGCGGGAAGTCAAGATATCGATCAGGGCAGGCTGGGACGCCATGTCTCCTTCCTACCAGGCCGATAGCCGCATTGCATTGGACGATGTACATTACGCCCCATTCGCGCCGGGCGAGCGGTACTACGGGCTAATGGGCGACGTATCGGGCAAGCGAATTCTGGAACTCGCGTGCGGCGGCGCTCAGAACTCCATTGCCCTCGCCAATTGGGGCGCAGAGACCGTCGCGGTGGACTTTTCTCCCAGCCAGCTTCGCTATGCTCAGTCGCTGAGGGGGGATTCAGGCATTGAATTCGAGTTGGTGAACGGCGACATGGAGTTCCCAACAATGTTCAAGCCTGCCTCCTTCGACGCGGTACTGTCGTCCTTTGGCTGGGAATTCATCCCCGACCTTGGCGGCTGCCTGGAGCGTTGCGCCGAGATACTTCGTCCTGGCGGTCAGCTTGTGATGTCAACGGCGCATCCTCTCAGCGCTTTCGATTGGAACGTTACGACACGTTCACTGAATCTTACCGACTACTTCAACCCGCCAGTAGAGGTATGGGAAGACCCGGTGCCTGAGGGATACTCTCCCGGCCTCACTTTCTTCCGTACTATCGAGGAACTGGTGTCGTCGGTGACGAGCGCGGGACTTTCGATAGAGAGATTGGTCGAACCCTATCCTGTTGGTTTTCCCGACGATCCTCGTTCACCATACGCGGGCCGATACTGGGCCGACCATTGGGAACGGCTTACCAGGGTTCCGTTCGCGGTGGTCATCTCGGCGCGTAAGCCAAACTGACAACTCGCCACCGATACCTGTATCATACGCGCGACCTACTTCGGTCGGAGGCCCTCCAATAGCTCGACGAGTATCCCTGCCCAGACTTCGAACTTTCGACGCGTGGATAGTGTCGCGAGACTATCGGCTTCTATGGATCGGCAACTTCTTCGCCAATACTGCAAACTGGCTTCAGCTGCTCACGCTCGGATGGCTTGTACAGCATCTCACACAGGGCACCGAGGCGTCCGCGCTGCTGGTAATAGGCGTAGGAGGCATAAACACTCTTCCCGGGCTAATCGTAGGTCCGCTAGGAGGCGTTCTCGGGGACAGAGTTGACCGTCGCAGGCTGATCATCTCTCTTCAGGCCTTCATGGCGGCGTTTTCTTTCGGTTTCGCCTGGATCATCCACCTGCACATCGTGGAAGTCTGGCACGTCTTCGCTTACGCCATCGTCAGTGGGATTTGCCTGTCTATAACTCAGCCCATGCGGCAGGCGCTCATTGCCAACACAGTGCCCAGACACATGCTCGGGAACGCCTACGCCACAAACGTTCTGACGATTCCAGGCACAAGGGCCATCGGGCCATTCATCGGCGGGATACTCGTCGCGACTCTGGGATTCTTTTGGAACTTCACTATCGAGTCGCTGCTCTATCTCGGCATGATTCTGGCGTTTCTGCCCATGCGCACGCCCTACGCGACCGCCGCGCGCCCAAGTCCGACGGCGGGAACCGGGGGATTTATAACAGACCTGGTAGAGGGATTCAGATACATTTGGTCCGGGAACCGGGTACTGTTCTACTTGATAACTCTGACTGTAGTCCCCAACGTGATATTGCAGCCGGTGATCTTCTCACTGCCGCTCTTTACCGACGAAGTACTCAATCGTGGCGCGGACGTAGGGGGGTACATGCTCGCCATAAATGGCCTCGGCGGGCTGCTCATGGCGTTCACTATCGCCTCATTCGGATTTTTCTTCAAGCGGGGACTCGTTTGCCTTGTCACCGCCATCGCCAGCTCTGCGCTAGCCCTCGTCCTGACGCAGGCTGTCTGGCTTCCGGTTGCCCTGCTTGTTATCGCGCTGTTCGCTTCGACGCAGACGGCGTTCAGGACTACCAACGGCACTCTTACTCAGATGTTGGCGCCCGACGAACTGCGAGGAAGGATCACCAGCCTTCAGCGAATAGGGCAGGGATTCGTCGTCGGATCGAGCCTGCTCGTGGGCTGGTTCGCTGGAGTGACTTCAGTGACATGGGCGCTGACGGCCATGTCACTGCTAGGGCTGGTCGTTTCTATTCTGTACCTTATCTTCGCCTCGCGCCTAAAGGCACAGGAGTAGCTGTGGACACAGGGCCATGTGAGAATGGTACGCAAGAAGGAGCGCTACAAGCCTGAAGTTCGCCGTTTGGATGCAAAGAGAAGGGGCCGGAGGAAAACTGCCGGCCTCATGCGAGTTCCATAAACTTAAGCCTGAATCTCAGGCGTGCGCGTGCGCCAGCGACCGTTTCGCTTCATGCGTCATCTCGTATTGACGTGGGCTCTGATTTCCCAGCTCTTTGACACCACGATTTTCCATAAAGGGCAACACTTCCCTCCTGAAAATAGTGCCGAATGCGGGGCCGTCGGCGCTTGACAAGTGATGTCCAGGGAAGTTGGTGCGTATAATGTTCTGGCAGTCCATGCTCTTGAACTTGCCCACCGGCATATCACGAATCAACTGGAGAGCGATGCGCTCGGTCTCTGATGCCTCGCGCTGCGCTTCTGACAGCAGCGGCTGATCTTCGATAGGCTCAGGTTCCGGCTCAGGCGCCCGCTTGGATTCGTCGGCTTCGGGAACCAAAGGCTTTTCGGCTGCGTGTGATTCTGATTCTACCGCATCCGTCTCCTCTTCAATCGCCTCTTCCTCTTCTAGCGCGGCTTCTTCTCGTTCTCCTGATCCAGCTACGCGAAGGTAGCGTCTTTGTCTGGCCTCCTCTCGTTCTCTCTCCATTTCGACTCGGTCGAACAGTCTATGATCTACTATATGGATGTACTCGTGCGGGAAGAACTCCTGAAGCAAGGCCGAGCGGGTTCCCATTCGGTCAGTGAAAACCCATAAGAAGGGTATGTTTCCGTTGCTGTACGTCGCTTCGAATCCGTTAACCTCTTCCGCCAATTTGGCGTAGAGTGATATGAAATCGCTATCGTCGCTGACAACAGCCACATGATTCACACGGCTGTGATTAAAGTCGCTTATTGCGTCAACCGCAATGGCCATGTCGGCGGCGTTCTTGGTCGCCGATAGCGTGTAGTGCTGGACGCCCTTTACCATGACCTCAATATCAGAAAACTCGTGACTCGCCCACACACGCCATAAGTCAGCGTGGTCGGCTCTTACGTAAAGGTTCAACTTGCCGGGCGGAGGAACATTCTCAGGCCAGCGACGGATGAGAACTACGAGAATCTCTCTTGAAATGTCCTGAAGGTTCTGGATGTCGGCGTAAATGCCAGTTCTGTTTTGGAGTTTATTGGGGGTGTTTGAATTTACCATATCATCTCGATTCTATCAGTTTGAGAATAGTTTTCACAAGCTAGCCACCGTCTTCCGACGCGCCCTCGAACATTGCCCCTACCGAATGACCGCTGTGAATTCGCCAGATCGCTTCTCCCAGCATGGACGCTATTGAAATGACTCGTGTCTTTGAACCCAGTTTCTCACCGCTTATAGGAAGCGAATCGGTCACCGCTGTCTCGATGATAGGGCTTTGTTCCATAAGAATCGGAGCGTCACCGCACAGGACGCCGTGGGTGGCGGCGCAGTACACCTCTCTGGCGCCGTGCGTTATGAGGGATGTAGCCGCCGCGACCACAGTGCCGCCGGTGCTAATCTCCTCATCCACTATGATCACTTTTCTGTTATCCACGTTACCAATCACTTGATCAACCACGACTTTGTCCGAGTTTCCCAGACGGCGTTTTTCCGCTATGGCTAAATCAGCGCCGATCAGGTCCGCCGTGTCCCTGGCGCGCTTTGCGCCACCCGCGTCAGTCGCCGCCACAACAAGGTCTTCCCCGTTGGCGAAGTGGCGGGCAAGCATAGGAATCGCGGTCAGCTCGTCAACCGGAATGTCGAAAAAACCCTGAATCTGTCCGGCGTGCAGATCGAGCGTCAGCACTCTGTCGGCCCCGGCCGCCTCGATCATCGTGGCGACCAGCCGAGCGGTTATCGGGACACGAGGCTGGTCCTTCTTGTCGCTGCGTCCATAGGCGTAGTAAGGGAGAACGGCTGTAATTCGCCTGGCGGATGCGCGCTTCGCCGCGTCCAGCATTATCATAAGTTCCATTATGCTGTCGTTCACTGGAGCGCTGAACGGCTGAACGATAAATACATCCCGCTCGCGAATGTTTTCAAGTATCTTCACGAACGTGTTATCGTTCTTGAACTTGAACACATCTATCTGTCCGGGCTTTATGCCCAGATACGAGCATATGTCATACGACAACTGCGGATGAGCGTTGCCAGTGAATACTTTCAGGTCCTCTGATATTGGCATTGTCCGGTCTCCATGCGCTCGGAACATTAGCGAGACGATGAAATTGTAGCACAGCCAAATTCCGAACCGCACACAATGCGCAGGTCGTTGTTCTCACCATATTCGCGCATCCGTGTGATAACATTTCCCTGGCGACCGAATAGCGCCAGCGTCGAGAGCTAAAGATTGACCGCGAATGACCAGTATATCCATACCATCAAAACCGAAACTCCGCCCTGTTGAACCCTTATGGGTTGAACACTTGGGACAACGATTCCTGTACTTGCGTGATCCCATTGAGATGTCTGAATCCGCGGTTATGCTCCCTTCTTACCTGGCGCCGCTTGTCGCCTTTCTGGACGGAACGAGAGACCTAACCGCAATTCGGGCGGCTATGACTCTCAGGACGGGTCTCGATCTCAGTTACGAAGATCTTCAGTCAATTATTGGCCAGCTTGATCAAGCTCTGATGATAGAAAATGGCTCCTACCGCAGAGCGAGGAGGCGCGCGCTCGAGGATTTCAGGAGCGCAGACCACAGACCCATGTCCCATGCCGGAGCCGTCTATCCTGAATCTCCCACCCAACTTGACTCGGCAATTGGTGAATGGTGTGACCGCTTCCCGCCGGACACTCCCGTATCGAGGCCGGATGGCGACCTCGTGGGAATGCTCTGCCCTCATATAGACTACAATCGCGGTCATGCGACCTATGCCCAGCTTTGGCAGCAGGCTCAGGATGACCTCGACTCTGTCGAATTGGTGGTTGTACTGGGAACTGACCATCAGGGGGGGCTGGGCAGAATCACCCCCACACTTCAGAACTACCGAACCCCCTATGGCTCCCTTCGCACCGATAAAGAGACGGTTGACGATATTGTCCGAGTATTGGGAAAGTCTGCGTTCGACGAAGAACTCCACCACAAGACTGAACACTCGATTGAATTGGCCCTTGTATGGATGCGCCACTTCATGCGAAACAAGGAATTGTCGGTGCTTCCAATTCTCTGTGGTTCGTTCCATCATTTCATAAGAGGCGATTCTTCTCCTTGGCAAGATGACAATATAAGCGGGGTTCTGGATGCGCTGAGGCGAGCCATACGAGGGCGCAGGACGCTGGTTATTGCCGCAGGAGACCTTGCTCACGTAGGACCGGCGTTCGGGGACGCTGCGCCACTGGATACCGTTGCCAAAACGAAGCTCAGGGCTGAAGATGACGAATCCATAACCGCGATATGTTCCGGCAACTCGCGTGACTTCCTGGAAATTTCAGTCGCTGAATCAGATGCCAGAAAAATTTGCGGACTCTCGCCAATATACCTAATGCTCAGCTTGCTTGAAGGCGCGTCCGGCGTCCATATGGGATACGATCAATGTGCCGCTGACCACAACGGCGGCTCGGTCGTATCCATCGCGGGCGCGTTATTATATGCCTGACCGTTCAGGAGTGCGCCAACCCATGTCTTATAATGACGGCCAACGATACTCAATCACTGTTTTTGGATTGACTGGAATTCCCGAAGTTCAGCCGGGAAACCGACTGGGATCTCTCATAGCGCGCGCCGCTAGCGACCAGGGCAGTCCTCTGGAAGAGGGCGACATTCTGGTCGTGACCCAGAAGATTGTGTCGAAGGCTGAAGGAAGGCTTGTCAGTCTGTCAACAATCACCCCTTCCGAATTTGCGATTCATTTCGCTCAGCGCGCGGGTCGCGATCCCAGACTCGTCGAGCTGGTTCTGCGCGAGAGCAGGTCAATCGTCCGAATGGATCCTGACCGAGGCGTGATTATCTCCGAGACACATCACGGATTTGTATGCGCAAACGCGGGAATTGATCAGTCGAATGTGCCGGGAGATGATGTCGTGTGTCTGCTTCCTGAAGACTCAGACGCGTCGGCGCGCAGAATCAGCGCCCAGATACACGAAACGACAGGCTTCTCTATTCCTGTGATAGTGTCCGATACGTTTGGACGGGCATGGCGAGAAGGGCACGTCAACTTCGCGATCGGCATCGCCGGAATGGAGCCGATGACCGACTATCGCGGTACACATGATGCCCAGGGGCGAGAGATGCACGTTACCACGATTGCAGTCGCGGATGAATTGGCCGCCGCCGCTGAACTTGTGCAGTTCAAAGCCATTGGCGTTCCCGTGTCCGTAATTCGGGGATACCCCTACCAAACAGGGGATCCCGGGTATTCGTCCCTCATACGCGACCGAGGCCGTGATATGTTTAGATAATACTGACAGGGACGGAAGATAATACTAAAAGATAAATGCCCCCGGAATGCGAACTGCCGGATCCAGAGCAGCCATCCCTTTCTTTGTGTCTGAGGCTATCCTCGCCTTGTCCGAAACATTCAGTCTGCGCTTGAATAACCAGTATGTGAATTCCTTCAACTCGGTTAGTGTGGTAATTTTGCGGTACGGACGCCTCATATGTTCCCAGTATGCGACCAGGAGGTCATCCCTCGTCGAGTTGTAAATTCTCAGAAATGCCTCATTTGTATGGTCAGTCGCATACTGCCTTCCACTGGCATAGAATCGCTTCTCGATTTCCGCCTCCACCACCTGCTGCAGAGCCGTTTCTACTTCCACTCCGTAGAAGTAGTTCAGATATGCGCTGTTCTTATCAACTCCCAGTACGTCCCTGAAGTCGCTCTCGTCCACGCGAGGTGGGAATCGGCCTGTAAAAAGCAGATTCTCCAGCTCATCTTCAGGTATAAGGTCCCGCGCTTCACAACTTAGCCGATTGGCCAGTGTTAGCCAGTCGAATGCTTCCGAGGCGATCAGATAGACAAGCCTCGTTCCCTCGAAAATCTCCTCGGGAGTTGTCCAGAGGGCGATTGCCCCCATTAGTGCGTCAGGCCAGTCAGAGCCATTCAACAATTCTCGCCTCAGCTGCGTGACAGCCTGAGATTCTGATGTTTCAAGAGTGGATTTGCACTCATCCATGTACAGATAATGCCTTAAATCCGTCACTTTGTCCAGTTTCCATGCAATGCAGGGTCTTTTCAAAGTCAGCGGCTCCGGTCGAAATCGGCTGACAAGACATCATGACATATATCCTAATTTATATTATCCAGATAAGTTTCAGGTGGCCTCTAGGCGGTGTCCAGGTGAGCGCGCAGGTTAAAAGTGACCTGGAGAGGCGTCAACTTAGCTATGATTGACCTGGAAGAAAAAAGTTATTCGCCATAGGAGTAGTCATAAATAAACTCCAGATTATGTAAACGTGTGTTCTGCAACAGGCATATTGTAACATAGCGAGAGTGGAGTTGCGTAGCATATCTGGAAACATTTCCTGACTTTGAAAAGGCACTGATGCAAGGGCGGTAATACTGACTACAAACTGCGAAAGATTGTAAACTGCACTTCAACACCCAATGCTTGTGTACAGAGAGAGTAGAATGTAGGAGCGGATATCGTACCGATCCGACTACACTAGTAGTCCGACAACTTAGTTGTGATGGATATCCAGATTCCGAATTATCCCCTCTCCCCTTGGGAGAGGGTTAGGGTGAGGGTATATAAACCGTCAATCCAAAAATGTTGGAACACTAGGGGTTACAGCGAAGATTTCCTGTAGCGGGTCCAACGACATAGTGACATAGTATTGAACAGGATGCTTCATATCTCTTGCCATACCTCAGGCCAGGCCTCATTGCCGGCAACGGCGGCCATCCCCAGATCGGAAGGCATTTGCGGGCATCGCCTTCGGTGAATGCACAGCCACCAATCCCTGACAACTGGAAACCATTAACGAACCGCTAATGGTAAAGACAAAGGACTCAACAATGCCCGATCCAGGATTCTTCACCCCAGAAGCGATAGCCGCCGAGACCGCCGAGTTCAACGCTCGGCTTGAGGCCCTTCTCGCCGAGGTACCGGCTACAAACACGGTTCCTGTCGAGCAGACCCGAAAGGCAAGGGAGGAGGGGACTTCCATCTCGGGCCCCGTGCTACTCTCCGACATGGCGCAGGAACGCGCCATCGAAGGCCCAGGCGGTCCCCTCACACTACGGGTCTTCGTTCCCCATGACCCGCAGGGTATCTACCTCCATATCCACGGCGGCGGCTGGGTACTTGGGCGCGCGCGCTTCCAGGATCAGCGGAACGAGGAGATAGCCAAGACTTGCTCCGCCGTTGTTATCAGCGTTGACTACCGACTCGCGCCTGAGTATCCATATCCCGCCGCTCTCGACGACTGCGAAGCCGCCGCTCTCTGGGTTGCCCAAAACGCCATGTCCGAGTACGGCGTGGACAAGCTAACTATAGGCGGTGAATCAGCCGGCGGACACCTTGCCGCCACTACGCTCATTAGAATGCGCGACAAGCGCGACTTCACCGGATTCTCCGGCGCCAACCTCGTCTATGGAGTTTACGACCTCAGCATGACGCCGTCCCAGCGAAACTGGGGGGACCGCCTCCTTGTGCTCAACACTCCGATTATGGACTGGTTCTATGATCACTTCGCGCCTGCGGACATCAGGCGTGACCCTGACGTGTCTCCTCTGTACGCAGACCTCTCGAACTTGCCTCCGGCGCTGTTTACGGTCGGTACCCTCGATCCGCTGCTTGACGACACTCTCTTCATGCACTCCCGATGGACGGCCGCCGGGAACCAGGCCGAACTCGCCATTTACCCGGGCGGGCCTCATGGCTTCGACGGACACCCGACGGAGTTGGCCCAGAGCGCCCGGGATAACATGAACCAAGCTATCTCGACCTACCTGAACGCTGGCGAATGACAACCAGAAACGGAGATCAGTATGTCTTCAACACCTCCCAGATCCAACTACATAGACATAAACAGTGTTAACCTCCGCTACCTGGACTGGGGAACTGAAGGCTTGCCGCCCTTGGTCTGCCTTCATGGACACACAGGCCAGGCTCATATATGGGATGAGTTCGCGGGGGCAATGCGCGGCTCGTACCACGTTTACACTCTCGACCAGCGAGGACACGGCGAATCCGGATACGCGGATGATGGATACGCTCGCGACCGCTTCGTCGAAGATGTGGCTGCCTTTGTCGATGCGCTGGGACTCGAGAAATTCACTCTCGCCGGTTTGTCAATGGGCGGTTGGCACTCGATGCTGTACACCGCCGACCATCCTGACCGTGTAGAGCGCATCGTCATCGTGGACATTGGACCAGAACCATCCGAAGCTGCTAAGGCAGGAGCTTCCAGTCGTCCCGCAACTCCAATGGAGTTTACATCGCTTGAAGAGGCTTTCTCGTGGATGCGTTCATCCAACCCTTGGGCCTCGGATGAACGCCTGATGCAGGACGCCCGCGACAAGATGAAACAAAAGGCGGAAGGATCCTGGACGTGGAAGGCCGATCCCCGACTCTTCAACACTCCGCTGCCCGACATGAGCGACACAGGACTCATATCCCGGTATTGGAGCGCGCTTGAGACCATACCCTGTCCTATCCTCGAAGTTCGTGGAGCCGACAGCCCACTGGTGTCGGACGAGATCCTGGACCGGATGAAGCCGGTAGCGAAGGACCTGACGTCAATTGACATTCCCGACGCCGGGCACGTTGTAACAGTGGACAAGCCAGCCGAATTCATCGAGGCAACTCGCTCTTTTCTGAGAGTGACAGCCTGACAGCCAACCATGAAGAACCAAGGACTAAGATATGCCACCAATACTTAGAAGCCTTCTGTTTGTCCCGGGAAACACGCCCAGGATGCTCGACAGGGCTCTGAATCTGAGACCCGACGCCTTCATACCAGATATGGAGGACTCTGTCCCCTGGGACGAAAAGGCAAACGCCCGCGGGGTCACTGCCGCTTATATACCGCAAATGGCCCAGACCGGAGCGGCAGTTATCCCCAGAGTCAACTCTCTGGATACAGGACTGCTTGAATACGACCTTTCCGCAGTCATCGGACCGCACATCTACGGAGTTTCCGTCGGAAAGATGGACAACCCCCAGATACTCAACGAGGTCGTGGGAGTTATTCAGAAGCTCGAACTAAAGGCCGGCCTGCCCATTGGAACAACGAAACTCGTCCCATGGATAGAGTCCGCCGAGTCAATTGTCAAACTGCGCGACATATGCCGTTCGTCACCTCGGATAGTCGCCATTGCCCTCGGCGCTGAAGACTTCACCAACGACATGGAGATTGAGCGCACTGACAGCGACGCCGAGATAGCTTATGCCCGCTCGGCCATAGCCATTGCGGCCCGCGCCGCAGGCATCCTTGCATTGGACACGCCATTCTTCGCGTTCCGGGAGCCTGATGCGCTCAGGGAGAACTCCCTTGCATCGCGTGGCATCGGGTTCAGGGGGCGGTTCGCGATTCATCCCACGCAGATTGACGTTCTGAACGAGGTGTTCTCGCCCTCAGAGGAGGAGATCAATCACGCCCGCAGGGTTATAGAGGCGTTCGAGGAGGCTGCCGCTATGGGTAGGGGTTCAACTTCACTCGACGGGAAGGTGGTTGACGTGCCGGTCGTCAAGCGGGCCCAAGCTCTTCTGGAGCAGGCCGCGCGAATGGGTCTCCTTGATTCTGAAGACTGACCTGCCAGGAATGGGCAGCGACGAAATTACAGACCCCTGTCTGCGGTATCGAGCATGATTGTCACCGGGCCGTCGTTGTGAATTTCGACGTGCATGTGCGCTTGAAAGCGGCCTGTCTCGACTCGCAGGCCGCTTTCTTTGAATCTGTCCAGCGTCGCCTCGAAAGTCATGGCGGCCATTTCAGGAGGAGCGGCATCGGTGAATCCGGGCCTACGGCCTCGGCGCGTATCGGCATAGAGCGTGAACTGGCTGATGACCAGAAGGTCGGCCCCTATGTCCAAGGAGGACAGGTTGAATCGGCCCTCGTCGTCCTCGAAAATCCGAAGGTTGACTGTCTTGGATACTATGTAATCAATGTGACGGTCTTCGTCGGCGCCCGCGATTCCCACAAGAACAACAAGTCCCGGGCCTATCTGACCCAGGACTTCTCCATCTACGGAAACTGACGCCTCCGTTACTCGCTGGACGAGGGCGCGCAATCTTCAGTCGTTCGACCCAGACTTGGAAGCGGATGCTGTCTCGGTTTTCTTGCCTTCAGTGGAGGAAGACTTTTCGGAGGAAGTCGCCTTCTTATCTTCCCTCTCCTCAGACTTGTCGGAGGACACGTCGTTGTTGCCGCGACCTTTCCCGTAGTCATTCACATACCAGCCCGACCCCTTGAAAATTACCGGGGGAGCATGAATTTTCCTGTTGGAGTCCGCGCCGCATTCTGGGCATTCCTGAACGGTGGCCGCGCTAAAACTTTGCCGCAACTCGAACTGGTGGCCGCAGCCTATACAACGATAATCATACCTCGGCAAGTTACTATCTCCCAGTTCACTCTGCTCTTAGCAGTCGTACCCGCTGACTGCCAGCCGCCCCTCAAATCTAGCATTGGGCTTGGAGATGTGTCAAATGCCAGCGTAGCTATGCCAGATACGGCTCATGTACAATCTTCTGTTGGGATTATATTCGATTCTCTCAGGAGACACCAGATGGCCGATTATCAACATTTCACGCAGACAACTGACATGGACCGCGAGTGGATCGAAGATATAATGTTCCCCCGATGCGACGCCCTCAGAAACGGCGACAGCGCTCGCTCGCCGATGGATGACAGGGCATTGTACTGCCTGTTCTACGAACCTAGTTTCCTCACCCGGACGTCGTTCGAACGCGCCTGCGAACTGCTTGGCGGGAAGGCCTACCACACAGAGGACGCCTCGCAGTTCTTTCCGGTGCATAATACTCAGTTCGTTGACGACATCATAAACATACTGGCCAGTTTGAAGATGGATGTTGTGGTTATACGTACCGGAGACCCGCATGTTACTGAACGCGCGGCAGCGACCGGCGCGATGCATGTGATAAACGGAGGCAGCTCCGATGACCATCCTACACAGGCCCTTGCCGACCTCTATACCATTCAGCGTGAGCGAGGAAAAATTGACGGCGCGACCGTCGCCGTTGTAGGCCGGCTCGACCACCGAAATGTGAGCGCGCTTCTCAAGGGGCTTGCCATGTTCGAGGGTGTGAATGTCATTCCTGTACCCTTCAGCGGGCAAATGCCGGAGAGAGTTATGCGTCACTGCGCCGAGCGCGGCGTCACTTTTCAGCCGGACGCCGAACTGGACACAGTCTCAGAGGCTGACGTTATATACCTGAACGGCCCCCGCACGCTTGCCCATATGCAGCTGCTCGCCTCCAGGGGAAAAGGCAGGCTGGTTATTGATCAGGAGTTCATGGACTCTCTAAAGCCGCAGTGCATTGTGATGGATCCGATGCAGAGAAGTGGCGACTTCAGCGTCGAGGTACGGGATGATAGGCTGGCATTCTACCGTCAGGCGGAGAATGCCCTCTATGCCAGGATGGCTGTTCTTTACAGCCTGTTCCCTTAGCATATATTCCGTCAGGCTGAAACCGACGACCTGGCCAGCCTTCTTAGGAAGGGGAGGACAGAAGGACCTGCGCTCCTGATCAATCCAATCATGCGACGATGACCAATGGTCTTCAGAATAATTCCACTGTGCCTGTCGAATGAGAAAATCGGAGACCTGATGAGCTCGTTCTGCATGTCTTCCGAGAGAAATACCTCCATCAGGCTCTCGAGACGGCTGTCATTCATAGATTCGAACAGCATCCGGGCATAGTAGCCGACCTTGAGTTCTGCGCCGAATTCGGCTTTCCAGCGATCTTCATAGGCGCGAAGCGCGCCGTCGGTAAGCGTGTTGGATTTCATGGCCTCTGCCGCGGTCTCTGCGGCAATCTGACCGGACAGCATTGCATAGTATATCCCACCCCCGGTTGTGGGCTTCGCGAACCCCGCCGCGTCGCCCAGAACCAGGACGCGCTCGGCATATGTCCTGGATAGTGGCCTTATCGGTATTCCCCATCTACTCGGCGAAGACTCGGCTCTCAAGACCTTCCCCTCGCGCATAAGTCTGTCGCAAAGTCGTTCCAATAGGCCGGACGACTTCTCTCGCGACATCAGGCCAAGAAGACCGCGCGACTCGAGTGTCGGTACAAGCCAGCCAAACGAACCTGGAGCCACGTTGTCTCCAACATATACCTGAGTCTCGGTCACGTTGCGGGTAATGACCTCGACCTGCGCGCCGACAAGTCGCTCTCGTTCCCTGCCATTCGTTGGACATACGGCCTCGGTCAGGGATGAACCGAAACCGGAAGCTACAAGCAATATGCGGCCGCGCAGCGTTTCCGACGAGTCGCCCCGCTGTCCCCTCACGCTGATGTCAGTTGGAGAATGAGATACTTCACCTGCGCGCCAGCCAAGCCGGTAATGCGCGCCATGCCGCGCCGCCGACACGGCTATCGAGTTCACGTAGCCAACGCGGTCAACTATCAGCGCCTGGGTATCAGGGCGTTCGACCCTGTACAAATAACCGCTTGGGGAATGAATTGCCGCCGTTTTCGCCCGACGGTATATCAGTTCGGGCGGGACAGGAAACCGCTCAGAGCATTCCATACCTATGACGCCGGTGCAGAGCTTATCGCCGATACGCTCGCGGTAGTCAAGCACGGCGACACTAAACCCGCGCTTTGCGAGTTCCAGCGCGGCCGTGTTTCCTGCAGGCCCCGCGCCTACTATCAGAGCGTCGTACACGCAGTCCCCCTGAGATTGACCATAGCTAATCGTTTCCGATTCAAGAGTCCGCTCAGATATGAGCAAGTCGCACCGATGTTATCGCACCACATTCAGCGACCGCAATGTGCGCTGCGAGGCATTGAACGAAGCCGACGATATTCAGTTTGAGTCCGATCAGAATCCGGTGTATTTTATCCAATCCGTAATTCGGAACACTGTCATAGTATATTTGGTATGCTGAAACGAGATAAATGGGAAGGTGGACGGTGGAGCGCTGCGGGTAGCGGTGGCTATTCGATTTGCATACTGAGATGTGGGTGTCAGGGAGTTTAGCTTGAGAATGCTATGAGATGAAAGGGGCTGGCTGAGATGTTCAAGTCCATCGCGAAACTATTCGGCGGTTCGGATGAGAAGGTTATTTCAAAGATGCAGCCGATGGTGGATGAGATTAATGGGCTGGAGAGGGAGTATGAGCGGCTGTCCGACCTGGAGCTTCTGGGGAAGACTCATGAGTTGAGCCGGAAACTGGCGCAGGGGAACACGTTAGACGACATTCTGCCGGAGGCGTATGCCGCGGTGCGGGAGGCTGCGAAGCGGACATTGGGGCAGCGGCACTATGACGTTCAGCTTATCGGCGGAATCGTACTCCACCAGGGGAAGATCGCGGAGATGCGGACGGGGGAGGGTAAGACCCTTGTGGCTACGCTTCCCGCGTACCTGAATTCGCTGGCGGGGACAGGAGTTCATGTTGTTACGGTGAACGACTACCTGGCTCGTCGGGACGCGCACTGGATGGGAGCGGTGTACGTGAAACTGGGCGTTACGGTGGGAGCGCTCCAGAATCAGAAGGCTTTTGTTTATGACGCCGACTTTGTGGATGGGGAGCGTGGATTCGAGCGCATGAGGCCAGCCACCAGGAAAGAGGCATACGAGGCTGACATCACATATGGGACGAATAACGAATTTGGTTTCGACTACCTGCGTGACAACATGGTCACCGAGTTATCTGCCCGGGTGCAGAGGGATCGCTCCTACGGGATAGTTGACGAGGTTGACAACATTCTGATTGACGAGGCGCGGACGCCGCTTATCATAAGCGGTCCCGCGGAAATGTCCGCTAGGGACTATGTAAGGTACGCAAAGGTCGCGCCGACGCTGCGGATGGAGCAGGACTACACACTGGATGAGAAGCACAGGACCGTCGCGCTCACCCAGGATGGGATTTCCAAACTGGAACGCGCCCTGAATGTGAGCAATCTGTACGCGCCGGAGAACTTCGGCGTTGTGCATCAGGTCGAGAACGCGCTGAAGGCTCACGTGGTATTCCAGCGGGATCGCGAGTATGTGGTGCAGGACGGGGAGGTCGTTATCGTTGACGAGTTCACCGGGAGGATGATGACGGGCAGACGCTATTCGGACGGGCTTCACCAGGCGATAGAGGCGAAAGAGGGAGTAAGAGTAAGAGCGGAGTCCATAACCTACGCAACTATCACTCTCCAAAACTATTTCAGGTTGTACGACAAGCTGTCAGGGATGACAGGCACGGCCGCGACTGAGGCTGAGGAGTTCGACAAGATATACAAACTGGAAGTCGTCTCAATTCCCACCAACCAGCCCATGGTGCGTGAGGATACGCAGGATTTGATTTTCAGGGACCAGGCGGCGAAGTATCGCGCGGTGGTGCGCGAGATAGACAACAGGATCAAGGGCGGACAGCCGGTACTGGTCGGAACGACCGACATAGACAAGTCGGAGATTCTGAGCGGCATGTTGCGGAAGGCGGGAGTATCGCACGAGGTCCTGAACGCGAAGCAGCATGAGCGGGAGGCGCTGATCGTGGCGCAGGCGGGCAAACAGGGGTCGGTGACCGTCGCGACGAATATGGCGGGACGCGGCACGGATATCGTACTGGGCGGCAATGCCGAAATGGAAGGGATGTCGGATCGGGAATGGAATGAGAACCACCAAAGGGTTCTGGATGCCGGCGGCCTGCACATAATAGGGACCGAGCGACACGAGGCGCGAAGGATTGATAACCAGCTTCGGGGCCGTTCGGGTCGCCAGGGGGATCCTGGGAGAACTCAGTTCTACGTGGCGCTGGACGATGACCTGATACGTCGGTTTGGTGGCGACAGGATAAAATCGGTCATGGACTGGGCGGGCATGGACGACGACGTCCCGATTGAGAACGGGATGGTGAACAAGTCCATCGAGAACGCGCAGACTAAGGTGGAAGCCCACCACTTCGACCTGAGAAAACACCTCGTAGAGTATGACGATGTTGTGAATACCCACCGAGACGTCATATACGGGGAGCGCAACAAGATTCTGTCCGGGGCGGACCTGAAGGCGAACATACAGGAAATGGTTGGGTCGCAGCTTAGTGAGATTGTGCAGTCGTCCCTGGGAGACGGGCGGCCCTTGGACTGGGACGTTGATTCATTCCTCGCTGAAATTGGGACAGTCCTGCCGCCGCCGGACGATCTGTACGACCATGAACATTCGATGAACCTTGGCATAGACGGCATCGAGGACAGACTGCTGGCGCACGCGGAGCAGGCATACGACCAGATGGAGGCGGCAGTCGGCGAAGATACGATGCGGGACATCGAACGGTGGCTGATGCTGCGCTCCGTGGACTCGAACTGGGTGCATCATCTTACCTCGATGGAGAACCTGAGGCAGGGCATCGGACTGTACGCCTACGGTCAGCGCGACCCGCTTGTGATGTACAAGAAGGAGGGGATGGAGCAATTCCAGAGCCTTCAGTACAAGATTCAGAGCGACATCGCGCACTCGGTGTACAGGCTGCAGGATGCGCTGGACGTGAATGCCTCGAATGGCGCTCAACGAAACGGCGCTCGGAATGGGACCGACAACCGCGGTCGGGGCCGATCTGCGGTACGCAGGCCCGCGCGGGAGACGGTCATGTCGAGGGCAGGAGGCGGAAGACGCCAGGATCAGGCGGTCGGTTCGGGCAAGGTGGGCCGAAACCAGCCCTGTCCCTGTGGAAGCGGCAAGAAGTACAAGCGCTGTCACGGGGGGTAGTAGGAATGGCGGATGGATGCAGGCTCCCAGATTCTGAAGGCTAGTAGTCCGACAACTTAGTTGTGATGGATATCCAGATTCCGAATTATACCCTCTCCCAAAGGGAGAGGGTTAGGGTGAGGGTATATAAACCGTCAATCCAAAAATGTTGGAACACTAGGAGCCGAAAACACGGGATCTGTGGGGCGAATCTGGATGAAGATTTGCCTTGCGCGAATGATTTTTCTCCTGATAATTTCGTGAGCGGCGCTTTGCGGGGAAACGCGGAGCGCTGCTTCGTATCTCAGGAGGGACATTTTGCCCGCAAATGTCCTATCGTTCGCCCATCTGACTGCTTCCACGCCATCATGGGCGCTGATGGCGGCAGGTATAATGCGCCAGACCCAGACTCAGGAGACAGGGGGAAGTGATTCAATTCACCAGAGCACGCGATGTGAATATCTTGGCGCGGTTCATCTCCGTTCTAATGGCTCTGCTCCTCGCAATGGCCGTCGGATGCTCCAGGGAGTCCGAGGTGAGCAGGGAGCTGCCTCTGACTGAGAGTGTTCCCAGTCCCACCCTCACAGCGGGGCCATCAGTCGCATTTCTCCAGGCCGCAACGGCCACACCCACAGCGACAGATACGCCGTTGCCAACCGCCACGCTGGCGCCCGTACAGACCAGCACGCCAACCCCTACAAGCACGCCTGAGCCCACGCCGACCGCGACACACACGCCGGAACCGACAGCCACCGCCACATTTCTGCCCACCAACACGCCAACACCCATGCCTACGGCTGAGCCAACGCCCACAGCGACCGCGACACATACACCGACAGCCACCACCACACCCGTACCCACCAGCACCCCGGAACCCACGGTCACGCCCGTGCCTCCCACAAGTACTCCTGAACCCACTCCAACGCCAGATGCGGATGCGGTCTTCGACAGGCTCATCCCCGAACTGCTGGAAAAATGGGGCGTGCCGGGCGCCGCCATCGCAATAGTCAGGGACGGCAGGCTGGTACTGGCCAGGGGATACGGCCTGGCCAACGTGGAGAACGAGGAGCCGGTCGAGCCCGACTCCCTCTTCCGCATTGCGAGCATCTCCAAGCCCATAACCGCAGCCGCCACTCTGCAACTGGTCGAGGAGGGTCTGCTTGACCTGGATGATAGGGTATTTCAGATACTCGATGAATTCGAGCCTCCGGAGGGAGCGTCCATAGACCCACGGCTGGACGAGATTACGGTCCGACATCTGCTGCAGCACTCGGGGAGCTGGGACAGAGACCAGAGCTACGACCCCATGTGGATTCCCGGAAGCATTGAGCGAGAGCTTGGCGTGCCCAAACCGGTCACCTGCCGTGATGTTATTCGCTTCATGCTGGGTCAGCCCCTGGACTTCGCCCCCGGCTCCCGGTACGCCTATTCCAACTTCGGGTACTGCCTGCTGGGGCGGGTCCTAGAGGAGAAGACCGGCCGGTCATACGAAGAGTATGTGAGTGAACGGGTGCTGGAGCCACTGGGAATCACCCGCATGAAAATCGGCGGAACCCTGCCCGGGAACCGGGCGGAGGGCGAGGTAACGTACTACGGCTACCCGGACCAGAAGCTTGCATACTCAGTAATGCCGGGAACCCATGAATGGGTGCCCTGGCCCGACGGCGGATTCTACCTGCAGGGAATGGACTCAGCCGGAGGCTGGATAGCGTCGGCGATTGACCTGGTGCGGTTCGCCACGTCCGTTGACGGGAGCAGACCTCCCTCGGCGCTGAAACCCACCACTGTACAGGAGATGGTGTCCCGCCCAGCTCCACCGCTTTGGGAGGACAGTGCATATTTTTACGGAATGGGTTGGCTGGTCAGACCGATAACAGATGATGCCAACTGGTGGCATAATGGCAGCCTACCTGGAACGTTCTCTCTCTTGGTAAGAACCGATCACGGCTTCGCATGGGCCGCGCTGTTCAACTCGCGACCGGAGGAATGGGGCCTGTTCATTGACGAAGCTGACGACCTGCTGTGGCAGGGGTATAGAGAAGTCTCCCACTGGCCATCCCACGACCTCTTTCCCGAGTACGGTTACGAATAGTCACAGCTGGGACTTCTGCGAGGCGATCTCCCCGCGCGCAATGATGTCTGACCGTTTATGGTCAGTGCCAGCAGGCATGTACCTGAAACCATCTGGCGCAGTTTGGCAATGTCATAGCTCTTGTCGGAAAGAGGGCCAGGACATTAGCGAACGGTGAGAAGGGCAAACGAGACAGTTTTGTGCCGTGGGTTAGATACTCAGTCCTGGCTGTCGTTCTAGTATCAATGCTATTTCTAGTAGTCTCCGATGGATGCGCGGACTCACTTGTAGGACAGTAAGGCCAGGAAGATATGACCAACAGCGAGATCGCCGAACGCTTCGGAACCATTGTCAGCCTTCTTCAAATGAAGGGCGAGAAGTCGTTCACGGTGCGCGCTTACCAGCGCGCGGAACGGACTATCGAGCGGTTTCCGCGAGATATGGATGCGATGGTTGCCGAGGGCGATGACCTGACCAAAATTCCGGGCGTTGGCAAGGCCATCTCGGACAAGATTACCGAGCTTGTCACCACTGGGAGGATGTCTTATCTGGAGCGTCTGAAGGCTGAATTTCCAGACGGCGTTCTTGGTCTCATCGAGATACCCGGTCTGGGGCCGAAGACCGTTGTGCGTCTGTGGAAGGAACTGGATGTCACTTCTGTTGACGCGCTCGAGGCCGCCGTCGAGGATGGTCGTGTGGCCTCTCTGCCCCGTATGGGCAAGAAGAGCGCGGAGAACATTGGTCGCGCCATCCAGTTCGCCAAGTCGAAGAGCGACAGGTTCCCCATAGCGAGGGCGATGGACATATCTCGCCGGCTGACCGCCTATCTGCGCGAGAACTGTGCGGGAATCTCCGATCTCGTTGTGTGCGGCAGCATGAGGCGCTTCGAGGAGACGGTGGGAGACCTTGACCTGGTGTGCGTAACGTCCGACCCGGCCGGGGCTATGGACGCGATGGCTGGGATGGATGGCGTGGCTGAGGTTCTGGGACACGGTGAGAAGAAGACCTCGGTGGTATTGAAGTCGGGGATGCAGATAGACCTGCGCGTGTGCGAGCCGGAGCGCCTGGGCGCGATGCTCCAATACTTCACCGGAAACCTGCGCCACAACGTCAGGCTTCGGGAGATCGCGACCCGGCTTGGGCTGTCCCTCAACGAATACGGCCTGAAGAACGTGGAGACCGGCGCGCTTGAGACCTATCCCACCGAAGAAGCGCTGTACGAGAGGCTTGGCCTTCAGTACATACCTCCGGAATTGAGGCAGGGCGCGGGAGAGGTCGAGTTGGCCCGGAATGGCGACATCCCAAGATTGGTGAAGTTGTCTGACATACGCGGTGACCTGCACACCCACACCGACTGGAGCGACGGACGTGACACGATGGAGGAGATGATACTTGAGGCGAAGGCCAGAGGACTGGAGTATATCGCCGTGACCGACCATTCGGCGGGGCGGGGCATAGCGAACGGACTGAGTGTCGAACGCTTGGAGAATCACGGCAGGCGGCTGAATGAACTGGAGTCCGACATCGGCGGCATACGGATCCTGCGTGGCACCGAGATGGACATTCGAGCCGACGGAAGTCTGGACTATCCCGACGAGGTTCTGGACAACCTTGATTGGGTGGTGGCGTCGGTTCACAGTGCGATGGGTCAGGATTCGGCGACCATGACTCAGAGGATTATCGCGGCGATGCGGAATCCGCGCGTGTCCGTCATCGGCCATCTCTCCACTCGGCTGATAGGTGAGCGCAGGCCGGTGGATGCCGACTACGACGCGATTTTCAGGGCGGCGGCGGACACCGGGACGGCCCTTGAGATAAATGGTTCTCTGGAGCGGCTGGACTTGAAGGATGCCCATATCAGCCGCGCTCGCGAATTGGGCGCCGCCCTGGTTATCAACACCGACGCGCACACGACTGAGGGACTGGGCAACATGGAGTACGGCGTGTCGCAGGCGCGCCGAGGGTGGTGCGAAAAGGGCGACATCGTGAATTGTATGGGCGTGGACGAGTTCATGGCCTGGCTGGGAAAGAAGCGAAAGTAGGCGTCGCGAGGGCAGGGCGATTGCGTCCAGACGCGCGACGGCGCTCAACCTGTATCAACTTAGTCGGCGTTCCTTGCGGCGCGAAAATCCCCTCCCCCTCGACGCTGAGAAGGGTATGTAAATGTGCGGCCAACTAAGAATTTCGATCAACAGACCCCCTCTCCCTTGAGGGAGAGGGCTGGGGTGAGGGTGATTACTGTCACCGACCAAACTGATACAGCATCACGGCGCTCAGCGTCCTTGTACATCCGTGCTGATTTAGCTACAATAGCCCAAAGTCAAATCACTTGCCATTGTCCAACTCTCAACCGGGCGCCGGGTATCCGAAACTACAACTGAACCCTGAAAACCATAAATCCCAATATATGACAATCGCGGCAAGAAAAGAAATTTCGGCTGGTTAGCTACAAATGCTGGTGAATGCAGGTCAAATGCAGGTACCAGACCTCGCCTGTAGGCCACTAGCAGACCACCTGCAGGCTACCAGCAGCGTGACCTGAACGACATAAATGGAAATATATAAGACCGTTGATGTTTAGGCGAGATCTCCCTGTACCTCCCCCGGCGCATCTTTGTGAATCGGTTAAATAATTGTCCGAAAACGGCTTGACTCCATAAGAACCGATATTCTATTCTTGTGCGAAATCGGCTCACTAGAGCTAGGAAAACGAAACAATGCGCAAGGAGAATAATTTTGCCGAAGATCGAAAGCTACAAACAGGGTACTCCCTCATGGACCGACCTTGCTGCCACGGATCAGGATGCCGCCAAGTCCTTCTACTCCGACCTGTTCGGGTGGACCTATGAGGACAACGCGATGGACGATATGGGCGGCATGGTCTATTCCATGGCCGTCTCGGACGGCTCATACGCCGCGGCCATGTTCACGCAGATGGATCACGAAAAGGAGATGGGCATACCTCCACACTGGAATGTCTATATGACAGTGGAGGATGTTGACGAACTCGCCACCCATGTGTCTGAGCATGGAGGCAACCTGCTGATGGATGAGCCCTTCGACGTGTTCGACGCGGGCCGCATGATCGTGGCGAACGACCCTACCGGCGCCGTGATCGCGCTCTGGCAGGCGAAACAGCACATCGGAGCAGGGGTGCAGAGTGAGCATGGGGCAATCGCCTGGTGTGAGCTTCTCACCGGCGACCCGGCGAAAGCGATTAAGTTCTACGAGGGTCTCCTCGGTGTGGAGTCGGAGACCTACCCAATGGCTGACGGCGGAGAATACCACATACTTACAGTGGACGGGGTCGGGGTGGCGGGTGTTATGCAGATGCCGGAACATCTAACTGCCATGAACGTGCCGCCACACTGGAGCGCCTACTTCCAGGTTGACGATGTTGACGCCACGTTGGAGAAGGCCAAGTCTGGGGGCGCGCAGGTCGCGCTGGAGCCAATGGATATTCCGGAAGCGGGTCGTCGAATAGCCTTCATCATGGATCCCCAGGGGGCGGGCGTCGGCCTGATGTCGCCGGCATAGCCATAAGATAACCGGTAGTAAACTTCGCCCTTGGCAATAGGAACTCAGTGAAAATGCGGACGGTGTTTCAACAACATCGTCCGCATACATTTGGTCGGAAATTCTATACTCTACACTCGCGCTTAAAGCCTCATAGACTCTACCCATGTCAAGGTGCTTTCTGAGATGAGAAGCCAGCTTGTCGAACTCCGCTTCCTGTGAGAACGGCTCCGATTCGGTGGGGTGGTCCAATCCCTTCATCCGCGCGACATTATTCACGATGCAGGCGGCGAATTCCTTGTTCTTGAACAAATCATGGACATAGGCGCCGAGCGCCCGCCCGGTTCTGTCTGCGTATCCGATGACAGTCTCACCATCAGTCGTCTCGATGACCCCGGAAACGCCCTCCTCCGACTCGGTGACGCCCACATGGATTTCGTAGCCCGAAACCACCATACCCCGAGAACCCGAGTCCTTGCTCACCGCCACGAGTTCACTATTACCGGCTTGCCCGTATCCGGATGTTCCATGATCCTGACATCCGCGCCGTACACCGTTCTGATGTTCTCCTCTGTGAGCGCTTCTTCAGGCGGGCCAATGGTCAGGATGACTCCGCCGCGCATGAGAGCCACTTCGTCGCAGAATTGCGCCGCGAGCGTTAGGTCATGGACCGCGGCAAGGATTGTCTTGCCCGAAGAGACTAGCCCGCGCATCAGCTCCATTATCGCGGGCTGATAGGCGAGGTCCAGGTTCGCGGTGGGCTCATCCAATAATATGATGGGTGTCTGTTGCGCCAAAGCTATCGCAATTGCCACTCGCTGCCTTTCTCCGCCCGACAGTTCGTCCACCGGCCTCTCAAACAGATCATCGGTGTATGTCATCTGCATCGCTTCAACCGCTGTCTGAACATCAGAATCGCTCTCCCACGACAGCAGCCCAAGATGAGGGTTGCGCCCCATCAGAACTACCTCTATCGCGGGCGCTCCGTTGGGCAATTCAGGGTCTTGTGGTACAACTGCAACCAACCGCGCCCTCTCTCGCGCCGAAAGAGCCAGGATGTTGCGCCCTGCCACTTCTATACTGCCCCGAGTGGGCTTAATGACTCCCGACACCAGACGAAGAAGAGTGGACTTTCCGACGCCATTCGGACCGGCGAGCGCGACAAAACTTCCCTGTTCGACATTCAAGTCAAATCCATTGAGTATCTCACGCTCTCCATAGGACGCCCATACATCCTTGACGGATATGCCCGATTTGCCCATCATCAGATCCTGAGAATTTTCGTACTTCATAACGCGGGCGGCTCAGATACCCCGCACACGTCTGCGCCTGAGTATGTAGAGGAAGAACGGCGCTCCACAGAATGCGGTTACAATTCCTACGGGAAGTTCCGCGGGGCTGACGGCAGTCCTGGCAATGAGGTCCGCGAGCACCAGGAAAGTCGCCCCTACGAGGCCGGACATTGGCAATATGAACCGGTAGTCAACCCCCCAGATAAGGCGTACAACATGAGGCGCCACCAGACCCACGAATCCAATAAGACCGCTGAAGGAGACTGCCGTGGCCGTGGCCATTGTAGCCATCACGATAAGTACTAACTTAACCTTTTCTACATCCACTCCCAGGGCGACAGCGTGTTCCTCGCTGAATTGAAGGACGTTCAGTGTCCGCGCGAAGCCCATGACTACGCCCAGGCTGGGAATCAAGTACAGTAGCGCAATCCCACTCTCGTTCCACTCCGCGGAAATGAAGCTCCCGAGCAGCCAACTCAGTACGGGCCTGAGATCAGGATCACTCCTTATCATCAACAAGCTGCTCACGGCCCCTGCCAACGATGAGATTGCGACACCGGCCAGAATCAGGGTCGTCAATGGTGTGCCTCGCGAACTCCTCGCAATTGAGTAAGCCGCCGCGACTGCCCCAATTCCACCCAGGAATGCCGCAATTGGCAAAATGCTGATCCCGAAAATGAACAGCGGGATGCCTGTCAAGAGAACTATCGTCGCCGCCAGTCCCGCCCCGGACGCTACCCCTATCAGGTAGGGATCGGCCAGAGGGTTCTTGAACAGCCCCTGGTAGGCGGCGCCCGACATTGCGAGCGCCCCCCCCACAATCGCCGCCAAAACTACTCTGGGGATACGCAGTTGCCAGAGAATCGTGTCCCAGGTCGAAGGAAGCTCGGTGGCCGGGGCGATGCCCGGAAGACGCGAGACTAGTATCTTCACCACAGCCATGAATGGTATGTCCACCG
This sequence comes from Dehalococcoidia bacterium, assembly GCA_965261525.1. Taxonomy (GTDB): domain Bacteria; phylum Chloroflexota; class Dehalococcoidia; order Lucifugimonadales; family UBA1123; genus VXRN01. Next base: position 3,224,884 of record OZ253472.1, on the reverse strand, counting down.
AACCCTGGGTCGAGGCGAAGATGGCGACCAGAACAACAATGCAGGCGCCAATTACCAGTCGCCACCACGGATACCTGAGGCCGATCAACCGAACCGCGATTCTATCTAGGCTTATTGCCTCTACATCGCGCGCGCTTGTCTGTCCGCCGCTCTGGTCCACCATTTCGATCTACCTGAACAGTCCCGGATACACCCATCGGGCAAGTTCCTCGACTCCATCTATGAATCGCGGGCTGGGGATGCTGAGAGAGTCGCTGCTGGGAGTGTAGAACGCCTCGTTCCTTACGGCCCATACCTCAGCCAGCGCAGGCTCTGCCAGAATCGTGTCCGGAGACGAGGTTATGATTATGTTCGGGTCCTTCTCGACTATCACTTCAGGGCTTATCTGCGCGTAACCTTCGATATCCGAGGCGATGTTTTCGAGGCGGAGAAGGTCGAAAACTTCCTGGATCAGTGTGCCGCGACCCGGAGTCCAATAGGAACCCACGTCTTGGAATACACTGGGTCCCGCCCCAATCGGCGCCATCACTTCACTGATGCTTTCGAGCTTGGACTCGAACTCCAGAGCCACCGTCTCAGCGGCGTTGGGATTTCCCACGATACGGCCCCACAGCCGAATGTTGTCCGCGATTTTGGTGAAATCATCGGATAGAGTAGGGATGTACAGTACCTTCAGGCCCGCGCGTTCCAGGTCTTCATTGAACCTGTCGAAGAAGATGTAAACCAGGTCCGGTTCAAGTTCCACAGTGGCCTCGATATCCATGTCGAATGCGTTGCCCACCCTGGCGATACCCGCCGCCTCCGGCGGATACGAAACGAAGTCATGAGTGGCGACTATTCGATCGCTTTCACCCATTGCGAACAGCATTTCGACGACCGATGAGTCAAAGGCTACTATCCTTTCCGGGGGTTCTTCGAACACTATCTCGCGCCCGTCCTCCGACTGCACGGTGACTGGAAAAACTACTGGCAATGGCGTTGGTTCCGCTGGCATCGAGCGGGTGATACGCTTCCGTGGCTGGGCTTGGTTCACATTCAGGCTTGATGGCTGTAAAGGCGCGATTGCGGGCGCGGCAGGTGAAGCTGCCTCGGGTTGGGCTGGCGCGGCTGGCTCTGCGGATTGTGGCGCTGCCGCTGCCATAGCCGGCGCGGCGGGCGCAGGCTGCTGGGGTGGCTGCGGCTCCTCAGGCGCTTCACTCGAACAACCTGCTGCAAGTGTCGAAAAGACTGCGAACAGTAGCAATGCTGGTATGATGAGATTGAATCTGATCAACTGGGACTCCAAAATATCAAAATGTGGTCAGACGGCCTGAGCCACAGCTTTGGATACGACAAAAATAAAAGCCCCGCTTCTCCTGGAAGTGGGGCCTGTCATGGCTCGCAAGCCATGCCTGTACCTTTCCTCGAAGGCCATGACATTGACGAGAGCAGTGGATCGGGCTTGCTCCAACTTCGTGGAACCTACCGTTGCGGGACAGCGCTGGACTTCGACCAGCTTCCTCTTTTGATCCCAGTGACGGGCACTCTCACCGTCAGTGTTCAGTTTTTAATTGTACGCGACACACACAATAATGGACTTGCGTGATGTCCGTGTCAAGTCTGACAAAATTACTGGAGATTACCATTTCATGCGTTCTGAATATGCAATCTATCAGGTGTAAAGTGATTGAGAATTCAATGCGAAAATGGTAGAATCTATATGTAACAATTGCACATGTGCAATCGGGAAAAGGCTTTTGAAGTTCTTCCTTTGTCCACGAACTCCGCATAGTGGCTTGCACTTGAATATCCGACAGGTAGGCATCCTTACCCTCTGCTGATCTTTGCGAACCTGTCAACTCTGGCTGTGTATCTGCTGCGCCGTGTTCTTACCGCAGAACGCCAACGAGAATTTCTGAAACCAAGGTCGGCTTGCGTACTGATAGGAGCGACGAATGGCATCGAAACCAGAACATATTGACGACCAGTACACCGCGACCGATATTCAGGTCCTTGAAGGAATGGAAGCTGTTCGGCGGCGTCCCGGTATGTACGTTGGCAGCACAGACCAACGCGGTTTGCATCACCTGATTTTCGAGATCGTTGATAACTCGGTGGATGAATTCATGGCGGGTTTCTGTTCCAGTGTAGATATTATTCTAAGAGAGGACGGCTCGGTCAGGGTTCAGGATGATGGACGAGGAATACCTGTGGATAAACATCCCACCACAGGCCTGTCCGGTGTAGAAACTGTCATGACAACATTGCACGCGGGCGGCAAGTTTGGCGGCAAAGCATACACCGTGTCGGGTGGACTGCATGGAGTCGGGGCGTCGGTCGTCAACGCTCTGTCAGAACATACGAGAGTAGAGGTTCGTAGATCGAGCCGGATATATTACCAGGACTTTTCCAGGGGCAAACGGATGAGTGACCTGAAGTACAGGCAGGCCCGAGAAGACGAAATTGATTTGCCGGAAACGGGAACTACAATTACCTTCCTCCCCGACAAGGAGATATTCTACGAATACGAATACGACTTCAATATTTTGGTCCAACGGTTCAAAGAAATGGCGTACTTGAACAAGGGACTCCATATCAGATTTACGAGCTACTATCATGCCAGCCGCTGGCCGCAGAATCAGCAGACATACTATTTTGATGGCGGGATAGCCAGCTTTGTCACCAATCTGAATCAGACCCGAGAGGTGGTTCACGCCAATCCGATATATGTGGAAAAACAGCTGGATGGCGGGACGATTGTAGAAATCGCCCTCCAATACAACGACAGCTTCAATGAGTTCGTACATTCATTTGCGAATTGCATTAACACAGTTGACGGTGGAACCCACATCACGGGGTTCAGATCAGCTCTGACTAGAGTCCTTAATGATTACGGACGCAAACAGAATCTCATCAAGGAAAACGAGCCGAACCTGGCAGGTGAAGAGACGCGCGAGGGACTGACCGCCGTAGTTAGTGTCAAGCTGACTGATCCCCAATTCGAAGGGCAGACTAAAAATAAACTGGGTAATCCGGAAGTCGCCAATCAGGTTCAGAGTGTGGTGGCCGAAGCGTTACAGTACTACCTTGAGGACAATCCAACCGATTCCAAGAAAATCGTGGAGAAGTGCCTGACCGCCCAACGGGCTAGGGAAGCGGCGCGAAAGGCGCGCGACCTCATCATTCGTAAGAATGCTATGGACGGGGGCGGCTTGCCCGGCAAGCTCGCTGACTGTTCCGAAAAAAATCCTGCCCTGTGCGAGTTGTACCTTGTGGAGGGTGACTCCGCAGGTGGCACCGCCAAGTCGGGCAGGGATCGTCGAACTCAGGCCATCCTCCCTTTGTGGGGTAAGATTCTGAACGTGGAAAAGGCCCGCGCCGACAAAGTGTTGAGCCATGACGGAATTCGCTCGATGATTACGGCCATTGGCGCAGGGCTCGACGAGGAACTCGATGTTTCCAGGGTTCGCTACCACAGAGTCATAATCATGACGGATGCCGATGTGGATGGTTCCCATATCAGGACACTCATACTCACGTTCTTCTTCCGTCATATGCTGGAGCTGATTGAACACGGCTATGTCTATATAGCTCAACCTCCGCTCTACAAGATTGCGGCGGGGCGAGACATACATTACACCTACAGCGAGGGCGAGCGTGAAGGAGTGATGATTCAGCTGAAGAATCGCAGAAACGTGACCATACAGAGATACAAGGGTCTTGGCGAAATGAATGCGGAACAACTATGGGAGACGACAATGGACCCCGAAAGACGCACCTTGCTTCAGGTAACGATAGAGGATGCGGCGAATGCGGACGAGGTCTTTTCCATGCTTATGGGTGACATCGTCGCTCCAAGGCGAAATTTCATACAGACTCACGCGCTTGAGGTGAAGAACCTGGACGTCTAGGCTCGCTAATCAACTCACTACATGGCGCGGGCGGCGCGAAAATCGCGCCGCCCGTTCGATAACCCACGGATACTTTGTTCTAGTAGTCCGACAACTTAGTTGTGATGGATATCCAGATTCCGAATTATCCCCTCTCCCTTTGGGAGAGGGTTAGGGTGAGGGTATATAAACCGTCAATCCAAAAATGTTGGAACACTAGTCAGTCCCACATACCCGTGCTGAAGTATCGCTCTCCGATGTCGTTGAAAATAGTTACAATTGTCCCGGTTCCCGCGCGCTCAGCGGTCGTGAAAGCCCCCAGCATGTAAGCGCCCGAACTCTGGCCTGCGAACAGACCCTTCCCTGACAACGCGAGGGATATCTCTCTTGCCTCGTCAACGTCTATAGGCAGCATCTCATCTATTACACTCTGGTCCAGGGTATCTGGGATAATGTGGCCTTCGCCAAGAGGTTTAAGGCCTTCAACTCCGGGCCATTCGGGCGGGTTGATGCCGACAATCCGAATGTCTGCGCTATGTTCCTTCAGCCGGCGTCCCACTCCGCTGATAGTACCCCCGGTGCCGACGCCCGCTACAAAGTGGGTAATGTCGGGAGCCTGTTTGAGAATCTCCTCGGCAGTCGTGTCATAGTGCGCTTGGGGATTATTCAGGTTGGAATACTGGTCGCACCAGAAGTATTTGTCCGGGTCCGACTCATACCGTCGCTTTACTTCATAAAGAGTTTCATCGTAACCGAGCATGGGGTCGGTGTAGATGATCTCAGCGCCGTGGGCGAGCACCCGCTTCTTGCGTTCCTCGCTCGCGTTTTCAGGCATTACCAGCGCGACCTTGTATCCGAGCACCGCTCCGATCATCGCGTAGGCGATCCCGGCATTGCCGGATGTCGCGTCCAGTATCGTCTTGCTGGGTGTCAGGTCGCCGGAAAGTATAGCTTCTACCAACATTCGCAGAACTGGCCTGTCCTTGATGGATCCGCCAGGATTCAAATGTTCATACTTGGCATACACCTGAGCCTCGCCGATAGGTCGGTCAAGCTCGATCCTGACCAACGGAGTGTTTCCGATTGCCTTGAGTGGCGGATAGCCCTCTATGAATTCTAGAAACTCCTTTGAAGGAGCCAAGTTAGTACCCTTTACCCTTCCGATTTGAGACTGAATCTGATTTCTTAACCGTTACTGAGTATAGCCACTTTGGTCAAAAGTAGTCTAGTGAGCAACCCGCGAACGCATTCGTGGTCAGTATGTCCGCAATCGTCCCTTTAGCGGCTTTCGATTGTTGTCAAACAGATGAGTCTCCCATCATCGGTCATTGTCGCGGACGCTGGAATCCAGAATTTGCTCCATAGTATTGCCTGCATAACCGGAAAACTAATTCTCGGCTCCCTCTTCACTATATATTTTCTCCGAGCTGTGCTATCCTACCCTCTATACAGAACGCCAGTGCTGAACTATGTAGTAGAACTTATGAAGCAAGCTATACCGAATCAAAAAACCCTCTGAACTGGAGAATACAGGACACCGCTGGTGAAGTGCAGGTACCGGACCCCGCCCGCAGCGCATCAGAAGGCCGCCTGTAGACTCACCGGAAATCTATAAATGAGACTTTATGGTGACCTTCACTTTCTGTGCTGAAGAGACCGTTGGCATCGAACTATTTTCCGGGCGATAGTTCGATGATCATGTCATGCGAAGGATGATGGATAGGGTGAAAGGACTCATACGTGGGACGACGATGGAGAATCTGGACCCAAACAAGCTAGCTGGAAGATGATTGCGCGCCTTAAAATTTCTTTGCTTACCCGATCTATTTTTGACGATATTTGAATTCAATGAGTGAGTTCGTACTGAGGACTTGGACATGACACTCAGCCGCAATAAACGAGATCGAATCGCCGAACTTCGCGACCTGATCCGAAAGCACGACTACCTGTACTACGTTAAGGAACAACCCAGTGTTCCTGATGCGGAATACGACGGGCTCATGCGCGAACTTCGGCGACTAGAGATCCATTTTCCAGATCTTGTGACTCCGGACTCGCCCACCCAGAGAGTGGCCGGCGCGCCGGCTGAGGGATTTTCAGAAGTGACTCACCATCGGACGATGCTGAGTCTCGCCAATGCCTTTGACGATGCCGAATTCCGCGCTTGGCGCGAGCGCGTCGCGGGACTGCTGGAAACAGATCAATTCGACATGGTGTGTGAATTGAAATTCGACGGTCTGGCGGTTGCCCTGACATACATTGATGGAGTTTTCGTTCGCGGCGCGACCAGGGGCAATGGCGTAGTCGGTGAAGATGTGACCTCCAACCTGAGAACCATCAATAGCATACCGCTCCGACTCAACCATGCTGGGTTCCCTGACCTCCTTGAGGTCAGGGGCGAGGTGTATTTCCCAAAGTCGAAGTTTGATGAGTTCAACGCGCTGCGTAAGGCCCAGGGATTGCCAACTTATGTCAATCCTAGAAATACCGCGTCCGGCTCACTTCGTCAATTAGACCCCCGCATGACAGCCGAGAGACCATTGGACATATTCGCATACAGTGTCGGCTATTCGGAGGGTGGCGCTGTCCCAACGAATCAGCATGATACTCTGAGGTACTTGGATGAACTGGGCTTCAAGGTCAATAGTCATAACAGGATCTTTGCCGAAGTGGGGGATGTTCTAGACTGGTATAGATATTGGCTTGATGATATTCATACTCTCGACTATGGCTGTGATGGACTTGTGGTCAAAGTGAATCGCTTTGACTACCAACGGCACCTCGGGGAAGTTGGCAGAGAGCCCAGGTGGGCGATAGCTTACAAATTTCCCGCCGAGCAGGCGACTACAACTCTTCTGGATGTGCGATTCAACGTCGGTCGCACAGGTTCCATCAATCCTTACGCGGTACTGGATCCTGTTTATGTGGGCGGCGCGACCGTGTCGCGGGCGACTCTGCACAACGAGGACTATATAGCTTCCAAGGACTTGCGAGTTGGAGACAGAGTTGTGGTAGAGCGCGCGGGAGAGGTGATTCCGCAGGTTGTAAGACCGCTTACCGCCGACCGCGATGGAAGTCAGACTATCGTTTCCATGCCGAAGGATTGCCCTTGTTGCGGGGAGACTATCGTACGCAGAGAAGACGAGGCGATGTCCTATTGCGTAAACGCCTCGTGTCCCGACCAACTTGTCCGTCGAGTGGAACACTTCGTGAGCAAGGGCGCGATGGACATTGAGGGCTTGGGTGAAAAGTGGGGGGCTGTCCTGATAGCTCAGGGATTGGTCAGCGATGTGGCCGATATCTACTGCCTAAAGAAGAGCGACCTTGCTCAGATGAACCTCCTCGACGCCGTTGCGGCGGCAAAGTCAATTGATTTCTCTATCGTTTTGGACAGGATTGGCATTCCGAACGTTGGCAAAAAGACAGCTGTAATTCTTGCTGAGAATTATGGCTCCTTTGAGCGGATCATTACAGCCTCTAAGGAAGACCTGACCACAATTGATGGAATAAACGAAAGAATTGCGAATAGCGTAGTTGGCTATTTCCAGGACGAGAATCTACGGACCGTCGTGCGAGAGCGGGGTAGCGTATTCGTTAAACAGGGTGTTATTGATAATCAGAATGATCTGTACTATGTGAATACAAAGTACCTGCTCCACCCGGAGACCTTGCGACAAAAGAGCGCATTGAATTTGCTGTCTGCTATTGAGAGGAGCAAGAGCCGTTCTCTGACCAGGGTACTCGTGGCGTTGGGTATAGCTCATGTTGGTTCTGAGGTCGCGAGCGTACTGGCGCGTCACTTCGGTTCTATGGAAAGGATAAGACGGGTTACGAGGGAAGAGGTGGAAGAGCTGAACTCGATTGGCCCGAAAATAGCCGAGGCGGTCTGTGAATTCTTCAGTAACCCGCCCAACATTCAGGTTGTGGACAAGCTGGCCGCCGCCGGAGTGAACATGACCGAGGATACCGGCGACGCTAATGGAAATGGCGCAACCCCTCTCACCGGCTTGAGGTTCGTGGTGACCGGAAGACTGGAGAGTTACAGCCGTTCGGCTATCCAGGACAGAATCAAGGAACTCGGCGGTTCCGTCTCCGGTTCGGTCAGCAAGCGCACGGATTATCTCGTAGCGGGGGAGGATGCGGGTTCCAAGGCCGTGGAAGCCGAGAGGCTGGGAGTACAGGTTCTGTCCGAACACGACTTCGAAAATCTAGTGTCCAATAGAATGGGATCCGATTTAGGAGGGCAGTTAGACATGGGAATGGCGAGCTAGGAAGACGCTGAACGATCTGGACTCAAACTTAAGCGAATTGAGGTACGACCTCTTCAAGGAACCGGTGAAGCTGCATTTCTTGGTTGAACGACGCGAATCGAACAATCATGGTTTCTGCGCCTGCCTCTTGGTACCTGCTGATCCGCTCGACGGCCAACTCCGCCGGGCCGTAAGGACCCCAGCGGTCCCCCCAGAAATTCATTCCGTAATATAGCTTGAGAAATCTGTCCGCCTCACTGGCGGATTCGTCGGGGTCGGCGCCAAGATTCACGGTCACATAGAAGGTCTTCTCGACCTTGCCGGGGTCCCGGGATAGCAGTTTCGCGTGGTCTCCAACCCTTTTCACTACCTTCGCGTACTCATCTGGATAGTCGGAGATAGAGATGATGCCACTGCCTAGTCGAGCGGCGCGCGCAAACTGCGCGTCTTTACCTGCCCGCCAATGAGATGCGATCAGGAAGGGAACGCCACCGTCCTGTGGCGACTTCGGCGCGATGCTTGCGCTTTCAAGTGAGAAGTGCTTGCCATTAAAGTCCACCGTTTCCCCTGAAGTGAGCCTCTTCACAATCTCTACTACTTCCTCGAATCTCGATGCGCGACTACGCGCTTCCACACCCGCATGACTCCACTCATTTCGTTGGGCTTCGTTGAATGCGCCGCCGATTCCGGCGCCTAGTATCAGCCTGCCTCCCGATATGAAGTCAACCGTGGCGGCTTGGTGCGCCAAATGTACTGGATGTCGAAGCGCCGGAAGCAGCACGGCAGTACCGAGACGGATGCGCTCCGTGTGCGAGGCAACTGCCGTCAAGGTTGAGAGTGGCTCCAGTCTGGGCTTGGCTGTCAGGCTGTCTCCCACCCAAACGGAGTCTAGGCCAGCTTGCTCTGAGGTCTGGGCAAGCGTGATTATCTCACTGAACAATCCCGGATCGCCGCCTTCCATAACGAGCCGCCTGGTAGGGAGAAGTAATCCGAATTTCACTCTATCTTAACCTCTAATGTGTCAGCTATGACTGTCAGACATCTCGGCCGCTTCTCCATGCAGAACAACAAGTCCGTGATAGTATCAACATCGTGGTGGAACCCTTCCGAGTGATGATTACGCAATTCCAACCCCAAATTTCCCGCAATTTCAGTATGACGCCTGAAACTGTCCGTCCCAAGACATGGCCTGAATCCCGTGTTGGGGGGTATTATCAGTCCATTGGTCCCGCCGTCGTGAGCTCGACACAATGTCAGGTAGTGACCTTCCGCAGAAGCCTCGATGGCGTCGTCGACATCTGAACTGGTCAGCAGCGGGAGGTCGGCCGGTATGTAGGCGGCGCTCCTGCCCTCTTGCCATACGAAATCGAATACATATTCGATAGCCTTATTCAATTCCAGGAAATCATCCCGTACCCACTTCGCGCCTTCTTGAAGCGAGGCGGATTTCACCTGGTCGTCGCCGCCAATAACGATGGTTCGTGATACCCTGGACTTCCTCAATTCGCCCAGAACCCATGAGAGCATACTGAGGGAGAGAGAAGCTCTTTGTGAAGGCGAAAGGTGATCGCTGAGGCGTGTCTTGGAATCTGACAGCGGCTTCATTGGCACAACCGCCGTGATTCTGGACTTACCTGTCATCGGTTTCAGTCAACGCCTTCAACAGATTTTGAGCGAGTTCAACCTTGTCACGATTGTTGTTCATGATTGTGTTCAAAACAAGGGCGTTCATTCCCAAGTCTGAGACGTCACCAGCTAGGTCTCTATCCATTTCGTCTATTACGAATGTATCGCACAGTCCAAGAAATTGGCGTGCCACGCCGACACATGATACATCCTCTCCTAGCTCTCCCAGTATTTTGGCCGCGGGACCCTTTAACGCCTGACCGCCGACTATCGGACTCACTGCTAGTCTCGGACCCTTAAAGTTCTGTATCCGTTCCCGGACACCGGGAACGGATAGGATTGGCGCGACGCTGAGGTATGGGTTTGACGGACAGAAAATGAGTGCGTCGCATGAGTCTAGACTCTCCCTGAATTTTGCGGAAATTTCAGCCGAGTGCGAGCCATCAAATATCAGTCCAGAGACAGATGGTTCACAGCGATATCTTACGAAGTATGTCTGGAACGATAATGTGCCTCTATCGGTAATGACTCTCGTTCTGACATTGTCGTCCGACATCGGAATGATTGGGTATTCTAGTCCCAAATGGCGGTATAAATACTCCGTTACTTCCGAAAGCGACTTGCCTTGCCTAAGCATCTGTGTTCTAATTATGTGTGTGGCCAGGTCTTGGTCGCCAAGTCCAAACCAGGTTTCCTGGCCTAGTCTATCCAGCGCAGACAGCGCGGCGAAGGTCTCATTCTTGATGCCCCACCCTGTGTGTGGATTAGAAAGTTCCGCTAAGGCGTACATAACCGTGTCAATATCAGGACACACGTATAGCCCATGAAACTCCTCGTCATCTCCGGTGTTGACGACAATTCTTAGCTCATCCGGCTTCAATATGTGAGCCAAACCGAAGCATAACTTGGCGCCGCCGACGCCACCGGTCAGCGCGAGCGCTTTCATCTCAGTTCCCTCCGCATTAGTAAAGTGAAGTCGGTTCCACCAACGACTATGCTTGAATAACTGTAACATGTCGCAGAGTTAACAACCAACATTAAGGGTGTCAACTGAATCAATATTCAACGCTCGTATGCTAACATCGTACACATTACATCGTAGAGGCTGGCCAATTCGGGTTCGCAGACTCAGACTCTCCAACTTTCGAAATTATGTCGGTTTGGATTTATGCCTGAACCGGGGAACTACACTGATACATGGACGCAACGGACATGGCAAGACTAATCTGCTGGAAGCGATTTACCTGATGGCAATTGGCCGATCTCCAAGAGGTGCGACAGACCGCCAATTGGTGAGATCGGATGCATTGAATGATTTCATTGCGCACGCCCAGGTTCATGGGGAAGTATTAGCTTCTCATGGAAGAGTCAACCTCCAGGTTGATCTTTCTTCCGATACCGGAAACGCCAGCGCTCCAGACGATATCGAACGGTCCCAATCGCGTAGGATTCAGAAGACATTCAGAGTTAATGGGGCGCCGAAGAGATTCTCGGACTTTGCCGGCATTCTTAAGGCCGTATTATTCGCGGCAGAAGACTTGGATCTTTTGAGTGGCCCGCCGGCTGTTCGGAGACGGTACGTTGATATTCTTACTTCTCAGCTGGTTTCTGACCACCTGAGAGAGGCGCAGGAGTACCAGAAGGTACTTACGCAGCGCAATCATCTTCTGAAAGCGATCAGGGAGCGTGAGGGCAGAGAGTCGGAACTGGATTTCTGGGATGTACAGTTATCCATTCATGCGGCGCGAATCATGGACGCGCGCCTACGGGTGATTAAGGAGCTCAGCGTGGTCGCGAGTATGATACACAATGAGCTGAGCGGTCTGAACCAAGAGTTTTCACTGGCATATTCTCCGTCACTGGATATGGGAGACTACAGGAATACACGAGAGCTTTCGATGACTATCCTCGGAACCATTCAATCCATGCGTCAGCGTGAAATCGGAGCGGGCTTCTGCCTGATTGGCCCCCACCGCGACGACTTTAATGCGAATCTCGGCGGGATGGAAGTCGGCCCTTACGCATCGAGAGGACAAGCGAGGACTGTCATACTGGCGATGAAACTTGGTGAAGTTCAACTCATCAGTAGCGAAGTCGGAGACAATCCCGTTGTGCTGCTTGACGATGTGATGTCTGAATTGGACGAAGAGCGCAGGAGTTATGTGTTCAACCGAATCGGGCGATACGAACAGGTAATCATCACCACTGCTGAGACTGATCTTCGTTATGTGACTGGGGACAATGCAGTTCGGAGGCTTTCTGTTGACTCCGGAAGGGTTACTTCGTCCGAATGACGAGATTCTACTCGAGCTTGAGAGGTTGACCTTGCGAGACGATGAATCGGTGATAGAGAAGGCGGCGGAACTCATAAGCGCCTCGGAGTACGTAGTCGCTCTGGCGGGAGCCGGGCTTTCGGCGGAGAGCGGGATTCCCACTTTCAGGGGCGCTGGCGGCCTATGGACTAGAGTGGGTGAACCAAGCATGAATGGGTATGAGCAGTTCCTGCGGGACCCCATCCGGTGGTGGGAACATCAACTCAACCCTGACGCCGACCCAGCCCGCACGGAGTTCAGGCAGACGATAGACAGCGCAGAACCCAACGCCGGGCACTACGCGCTCGTGAGTATGGAGCGTATGGGCGCGCTGAAGATGACCATTACGCAGAATGTAGATAACCTTCACATTCGAGCGGGAGCGACCAGGCTCGTAGAGATTCACGGCAACCGTACCAAAGTACGCTGTATTGGGTGTGAGTCACGATGGCTGCGCGAGGCGTTCGACTACGAAACCCTGCCGCCCCTATGTCCGGAATGCGGCAGTCTGGTCAAAGGGGACACCGTTATGTTCGGTGAGCCGATTCCGCCGTCGGTGATTGACGCCTGCTTCCGAGAGACGGCGATGTGTGACTGCATGATAGTATGCGGTACCTCGGCGACGGTCTTTCCGGCCGCCAGTTTCCCACGTATCGTCAAGGAGAATGGCGGAAGTCTGATAGAGGCGAATCCTAACCCAACGCCGCTGTCCGAGATGTCGGATGTTATCCTTCGCGGGGCTAGCGGAGAGCTTCTGCCGGAACTTGTCAAAAGATTATCCTGAAACTGTAAAGCCGGAGTAAGAGGCGCTGACCGGACGGATATCTCTGTTCCTAGCTCTACTGGTGGACTTCCCATACCCTGCACCGACCGTCTGCGCTTGCGGCTGCCACCATACTGCCGTCCGTCGAACAGGCCACTCCGTACATTCCTCTGATGCCGGTCTCGTACCGCGCCGAAATCTCCATTGCGCCGAGGTCAAGTACGACTATCCCTCCATCCACAGAGCGCACGAGGCTGTTTGAGCCGGGCAGAAAGGCTGACGAGGATACTCTGCCGCCCTGCGGGGAGCCTGAGGAGATCAAGTCATGCGATTTCTCAGAGTATATAGCGACTTCGCCCTCGTAGGTTGTGCAGCAGAGGCTGCCGTCGGGAAGGAATATACAATTCGTGGCCGACTGACCGGGAGCCTCTAACTCGGTCATTAGTTCACGGCTTTGGACGTCCCATATCTTCACGATGTTCCCGATGCCGGCAGTGGCCAATGAATCGCCGTCCTTGGAGAAGCTGAGCGAGGTCACGTGCCTGGGATGAGACTTGAATATCTCAAGCGCGTCCGACCCTCTCTCCCAGAGGCCGACTCTGCCGCCGTATGAAGAACTGGCCGCTACGTCTCCCTTCGGAGAAAACTCGACCGCCGCAACGGTATTGCGGTGACCTGACAGATGGTGGAGTCGCTCGCCCGATTTCCAGTCCCAGACTACGACGGTTCGATCAGTGGAACCCGTTATGGCAATAGTCTCATCCGGCGACAGGTCAATGGCGTTGACGCTCTTCTGGTGGCCTTGGAAACTCCGTGAATGCGCGAAGTCGGGAACCGACCACACTTGAACAAGAGCGTCCATACCGGTGGTTGCCAATTCGGTTCCGTCATGTGAGAACAGTACAGACTGCGCGTGTCTCGGATGGGCCTTGAATTCCGAAATCAGGTTGAGTTGCATCTATTCCTCCGGTGTGGTCTTGTCAAAGTTAGGATGATTGATTGGATATATATCCGACCTTATGGTTGTGCTGGTGAATATGCAAGTGACCTGCTGGCGCTCCGCAAGTGGGGTCTGGCGCCTGTATTTCACCTGCATAGTTCTGTATTTACCAGTTCAGAGAGTTTTCGATGCTGGGATATTTTCACCGATAAACTCTACTATATGTCTCAGTACTGTTGTTCTGTCTCGTGTAGATTGTAACACAGGGACCGAGAGTCAGTGAAGTGAAGATGATGCCGGAACCCTATCTCAAGATATTTGACACGTTCGGCTTGGTTACATTGACGTTTCGGAAGTCTGAACCTACAATCTGCTGAGATTCCAAGGGCGCAAGTAATAGCGTGTAAGAAGTGGAAGTGCCTCAGATTATGAACAATCGTGTAATGAACAAGATTCGCGCGGGGGAACTGGCATTGGGTACCTATGTCAGCTTCACCGATCCCCAGATAGTAGAGATAATAGGACTAGCAGGATTCGATGCCGCTTTCATTGATATGGAACACACGGCCTTCGACCTTCCACTTATTCAGCAGATGATAGTAGCGGCTGATTTGGTTGGAATTACGCCCATGGTTCGGGTTCCGGACAATGACTCAAAGTTGATTCTGCGTCTTCTGGATATGGGAGCCCAGGGAATCATCATTCCTCACGTCAATGGGTTAGAAGGGGCGAAAGAAGCGGTTGCCGCTGTGCGTTATCCGCCATTGGGGGAGCGCGGCGGAGCGGGAGGCACCCGGGCAGCAAGATTCGGAACCGTGTCATGGGATGAGCACGTCAGAACATCGAACGACAGCATTCTCCTGTCGGTTATGACTGAGGATGCGAAGGCTCTGGACGAAGTTGACCAGATAGCGGCCCTGGACGGCATTGATCTGGTAGCTATTGGACCTACGGATCTGTCTCAGGCGATAGGGGCTTCCGGACCGTCTGACCCACGTCTGATCGACAAAGTCAGAGAGGTCGCGGATGTGGTGAAGGCGGTGGGGAAGGCGAAGCTCCAAATTCCGATCAACCACGCGGCTCTGCCGCTGGGTCCGAGAGACCTTATGGAGTTGGGCGTAGGATACACTCACGTTGCTCCTCCGCCTCCGTCTGTCCTACTGAATGACATGAGGCGCCGGGTGTCGGAGATCAGGAGCGAAATCGGTTCACGGGGAGAATTACTCCAAGATCAGGGAAGAGATATGTACCCGGCCCCAACTAAACGCTCCGCCACATTCAGGGGAGTTAGAGTGTCTCTAAGTACCGATGAAGTTCTCGAAATAGGTCGCGGTGCAATAGAGCGAGGCTCAGGCAACCCTTACAATTTTCAAAAGTGGTACGTTCAATTGGAGGCTGACCGCGTGGGAGTGAAATGGCTGGCTAGTCAAATAGTAGGGGTACCTGTCGGGGATTTTGTAACCAGCGATGCATTGGAATTTCTGGAAAGGCTCGGAATAGAGTGTCATTCTATCTGAGTCAGATTTACCCCAGTAGGGATCGCTTGATGAAAATGGCGACGTTGTCGGCTGGGAACTCGACATCCCAGCCCATCCGGTCCGCTATCCACCCCATGGTTCTGCGTGTGTAGAAGGCTATGTGGGTCGGATCTCGCTGGTAGTGCCAATCTCCGAAATTGGAGCGGTCGTCGAGCATTCCGGTCATTATTCCCAGCCTGCCGCGCGGCTTTAGCAGGGCGCCGAACATGGTAAAGACTCCCATCGGGTTCCTGATGTGTTCGACCGTTTCGGTGCAGGTTATGAAGTCGTAGTCCTTAGTAAGCGGCTCGGGATCGGGGAAGAAGTACAGGTCGTACTTCTTCACGCAGAAACCGTCCTCTTGCATCATTTGGGCAAGAGCGGGACCGGGCCCGCAGCCGTAGTCCAGACCGCATTGACCTTGGGACAGCGCGGGCCTCAGTACGTACCACAATCTGGAAAGAAATGTCCTGTACCCTTCGTCGTCAGGATCGTTGTTGTGCATCAGGTAGCGTTCCATCTCCGCGTCGGGCGGCAAGTGGAATTCCGGCGGCACAAATGCCAAGTCGCAGACGCCGCATTCATAGAATTCTCGGGTTCCGTGCCTGTCGTCCGACCTGTGTAGGAATTGCGTCCCTCTGTTCAGGCACAGCGGACAAGTGGAATCTGGCATTGGCGTCAACTTACGCGACCGCCGGAGTTTAGTAAACGTCCAGGGTGAAACCCGTCCCTTCGGGCGTTTCCTTGTAGTCAAGTACGGAAGTGGACATTTGAGGGGCGAGTTGCTGGCTCATCAGGAGTATTTTGGACCCTCTCAGCGTCACAGTCAGGTCGTCGCTTTTCTCGTCGTCAATAACTATTCCGAAGTCGCCCGGCCCTGGCCAGGCGGGAGGAATCGCCAGTCTAAGACATCGGCCAGCCCCCAGATTGCGCTGTTCAAGAATGTTCTTGAGTTCTCGCTTCGCCTGCGCGGTTACGGTCAGCATTGGTAACTCAACCAGATGACTCTTCGCTGGACCAGAGTGTGTGATAGTTCTTGCCGGTAATGGCGGCGGTGAGTTCCTCGCTCTCCAGTCGCTGAAGTTCCGACAGGGCTTCCTCGCAGGCTGCCAGAACGGCCTCATCGCCGGATTCTTCCAAGCGGGCGAGAATCTTGTCCCAGACGCCAGAACTGATAAGGCTGCCAACGTATCTCTGCCATGGAACAAGAGTGAGATTCGTAGGTCTGGGGAATTCGGGCCTGATTCGGCGTATGGACCTCATGCGGTCCTGGGGTGACCTTGCCATGGGCATCAGCCTTACCAATGGGCCCACATCGTCCTTGTAGCGCGTATCAACAATCAGGGCGCGGCGGAACGTGGGGAAGAAGACCGACATTACTTCGGCGCGCTCTATGTTTTGGATAACGTCTCGGATGTCGAAAAGGAAATTCCCTTCCATGACTCCTCCGTCCTGAGATTTTGCCAGTCGTTTAGCTGTCCCTTAATTCCCGGACCGTTTCGATGAAGGAAGGGAGGACTCTGTTCCAGTCGCCGACAACGCCGTATGTGGCGGACTTGAAAATGTTGGCGTCCTCGTCGCGGTTTATTGCGACTATGTTCTTGGAAGCCGAGCAGCCTGCCATATGCTGGCTCGCGCCGGATATGCCGACCGTTATGTACAGGTCTGGCGTGATGGTCTTTCCGGTCAAGCCCACCTGGTAGCTGTGGTCTATCCATCCCGCGTCGCAGGCGGCGCGTGAGGCGCCGAGAGCGCCACCAAGTAGGTTGCTCAACGCTCGAAGCTGCTCGAAAGGCTCCGGGCCACCGAGTCCGCGACCACCACTTACGACAATACCGGCGTCCTCGAGTCGAACGCCCTCTGATTCCTGGGCAACCGTCTCAATGAGACGGGCTTTGATGACTGAATCGTCGAGGTCGGCTGAGAAGTCTTCGACGCTTCCCGCGCGGCTTGGGTCCGGTTCGTCGGCTTCGATAGTCTTGGGTCTGACGATCACGACCTGGACGCCGTCGCCGGGAAATGAAACGCTTGCCATAGCGTTTCCTCCGTACACGGGCCTGGTTGCGAGTACTCGCCCGGTATCGGCGTTTACAGACACCTCGACGCAGTCCTGAGCGACGGCTACGCCAAGACGGAACGCAAGCCTGGGGCCTACGTCTCTGCCGAGGGGTGTTCTCCCGATCAGAATTATGGAGGGATCGGTCTGCCTGGCAACCTGTTCCAGAGCGGATAGGTGGGCGTCAATTTGCGGTTCGCTCAGGACCGGGCTTTCCACTTTGTAAACCTTGTCGGCGCCCATGGCAACGGCGTCATCGGCTTCGCTTCCGACCGACTCACCCTGCAATGAGACCGACACGTCATCGCCGGTTTCATCGGCCAGCGAGCGGGCGAGCGAGAGCAGTTCGCCGGATATGCTGCCGAGACCGTTTTGATCCAATTCTCCTAAGACCAGAATCCCCTGCATCAGTAATCTCCAATGGTTGTCATGTGTTCGAATGTATGGCGTTACCTAAACCAGGCGAGCTTCGCGCAGTTTCAGAGCAAGCTGCCTTCCTGCGTCAGCATCGTCCTCGCCCTCGATGAACTCGCATTGCTTATTGCTTACCGGCACGTACAGTTCTTCCAAGGTGAGCTTGGGCGCGAGAGCGGACTCATCAAGGCCGATGTCGGAAGCGGTCCACACAGTCGGCCGCTTTCGGCCAGCCATCATAATGCCGCGCAGGGTGGGGTAGCGCGGCGCGCCAAGTTCGTTGCTGACGGTGACCAAAGCGGGAAGCGGCGCGCGGACAACTTCGTATCCGTCGGTCAGGGCCCTCTGTACGACGATTCCGTCATCCTGTGTTTCTATCTTCTGGGCCATGGTCACACATGGGAGACCGAGCAGTTCGGCCACGCCCAGAGGAACCATCGAGTTATCCCAGTCGGAGGCCTGCCTTCCACATAGCACCAGGTCAAATTCGCCGACTTTTTTGATTGCTTCGGCCAAAGCCTGCGCGGTCGCAAAGGCGTCGAGTTCGGCAGTAAGAGGGTCGTCAACGAGGATAAGCTCGTCGGCGCCCATGGAAAGCGGTTTCTTCATTACATCCATGACGAAGCCGTTGCCGACCGATATTACTGTTATCTTGGCTCCCCCATTCTCTTTGAGTCGGAGCGCAGCCTCAACGGCGTTCTCGTCGAAACCGTTGACTACTGGCGGAATGCCCGCCGCGGGGACGACCCTTTTGGTTTCGGGGTCTATTCTAAACGCGGACGCCGGTGTCTCCGGGTCCACAACCTGTTTTGCGCAGACGACTATGTTAACTGGCACGAAGAGTACCTCATTGCGGAGTAAAGATTCATGGCGTCAGACCACGTTCAAATATAGCGCCGAGCGCTCAACAGCGTCAAACCGCAGGCGTTTTGGTCACTGTAGTTTGAGAACGGGATTGATGGGAATGGCGAACGTGTCCGAACCCTGGTTTTCGACTATTATGATCGTAGTGTCGGAGCCCTCAGCCCTTCCGTCTGAAACGTACAGGGTGGACTGTGGCTACTTTAGTCGCATTCACGCTTGTTTGGAATACTGAATTTCCGATCATGGACTGAATGACAGGATGAGAATCCGAATGTCAACAGAACCTGGTAAGAATCGGGCTGTCTATCTGCGGATTGCCCCAAGAATGTAGATTTGCGAACGTCGTATAACCTGAGTCGCTATTTTCGCGCTGGCGTCCTGAAACAGACAGAATCCGGATGTCCGTATGAGAGAGAATATCAGCGCGTGACTCCGTCCGTTTTCAACCCGGATATTTCGTCTTGCGAATAACCCATCGTCAACAGTATCTCATCGGTGTGTTCCCCAAGCGCTGGGGAGGCGGACGCGGCTTCGAGCGGAGTTTCGCTCATGCCGATAATCGGGCCTACCATCTTTACCCTGCCTGCCAGGGAGTGTTCGAGCTCTACGCTGAGACCATTGGCCCTGACCTGCTCGTCCTCCATTAGTTCCTGTATGTATCGAACAGGGCCTGCGGGTACGCCAACACTGTCGAACGTCTCCAGCCATTGGTCAACGGTTCTGTTCAGGAACAGGGCCTCAGCCTGTTTGACAAGTTCCTCCGAGTGGGCAATCGTTTCCTCGTCAAACGGGTCGAATCCAAGTTTGAAGCGCGGGTCATCAATGCCGAGAACGTCGGCGACTCGTTTCCTGAGGCGGTCGCTGAGGCAGGCGACGGCCAGCGCACCGTCTCTGGCCTGATATGTGCGATAGTATATGTTCCCGCCGCGCCAGGGCGAGACAATTTGAACATACTGCTCGTGCATATCTTCATAAGACGCGCCGGATTCACGCATCGCATTGAGAATCGCAAGAAATTCCGCCCTTCGTTCGGCGTCGAAAGCGTCAATCTCCATAAAGCTGCCCGTCTGAACGCCGAGCGCGGTTCCGAGGAGAGTAGTTTCCACTTTCTGACCGCGCCCGGTACGCTCCCTGTGGAACAGCGCGGCGCACACTCCCCATGCAATGGCAATGCCAGTGGCGAAGTCGGCCACCGCGGTCGAGGTAATGAGCTGGGGAACGCCGTTCCTGATCTTACCCTCAGCCGCCATCAGCCCGCTCATGGCCTGAATAATCAGGTCGTAACCGGGCCGGTAACTGTCAGGGCCGTTTCGCCCGAAGGCCGTGTTGTCGCAGTAGATGAGTTGCGGGTTGATGGCGGAGAGCGTCTCGTAGTCAATCCCCAACTTTTCGGGAACGTCCGGGCGGGCGTTGATAACTACGACGTCAATGTCGGGCATCATCCGGTGGACGACGGCCACCGCTTCAGGCTTGGTGAGGTCGAGCGGAAGGCTGCGCTTACCTCTGTTGAGGGACATGTAGGTCTTGGATTCCCCCGGAATGAACTCCAGAGCAAGACGCCAGGGTTCACCCTCTACGGGTTCCACTTTGATTACGTCGGCTCCCATGTCCGCGAGCATCATCCCTCCAAACGGTCCGGCGATTATCTGGGTGAACTCCAGTACCTTAATGCCTTCCAGTGGTCCTGCCATGTGGGTTCCTCAAATCTTAATCGGGATTTACAGCGTTCTTAGCATCTTCGAGCGATTCTGTTATCACTATTAGATTCGGAGTTCAAGACGCGGCTTCAGAAGGCCTTCAGAAACTCCCGTTTCTTTCATAAAGCGAATCAGCGACTTGTGCAGTTCGTCAGCGTCTTCGGGTCTATCGGCGATGATATTTCTGAGTTGACCTGGGTCTTGTGAAAGGTCGTAGAGTTCAGATTCGCCGGCATCCATGCTGTAGAGCAGCGTCATATCCCCCGCGGTAATGGTGGTCATCGGGGAAGCCTGCAATTGGCGTCGGATGTTGTCAACGCTCCGTACCGGATCGCCGGGATTGGCGAACGGAATCGTGCTGACCGTGTACTCGCGGCCGGAGATTCCTAAGTCCGACATAGCGGGCAGTAGAGAGCGTCCGTCCAGATTGTCGGGCGGCGCGACTTTCAGCGCATCGAGAACCGTAGGCATCACATCAACGACCGAGGTCAGTCCATCATACTTGCCGGGCGCCAAACCCGGAGCGGAGATGATCAACGGAATGTTTACAAGTTCCTCATATAATGGGGAGCGCTGCCACTGGGAGTCGGGGTCACCGTGCTCGTAGAGGGTCCCGTCCGGCCTTTTGGCGAAGGTCATTTTTCCGAAGAGTCCACCGTGCTCGCCGAAGTAGAAGCCGTGGTCGGACGTAAACACGAAGACTGTGTTGTCGAGCAGCCCCATGTTTTCTACACGCCGCATCAGGTGTCCGAGCCAGCTATCCACCATAGTAATCTCACCGCAGTAGGCGGCATGAGCCTTGTCAACGCGGGCCTGTGAAAAACCTTCCACGTCTTTCCAGAAGCCGTAAATGGGCTGCACCACCTCACCGTCGAAGTCCTTCATGTACATTTCGGTGTAGTAGTTGGGCGCGTCCCAGGGTTCGTGGGGGTCCCAAGTGTCAATATACAGAAAGAAATCTTCCTTATAGTGACGTTCCAGCCATTGCATTGCGTTCGTAAAGGTTCGGGGTGCGTTGCAGTCCTCTTCAACGCGCCGGCCGGCGCGCACGTCCCTGGACTCGTGATTGCCGACGTGCTGGACCCTTGTGCCAGAGCCTTCCTGACCGGAGTGCATCACGAATGTCTGGAAGCCCTGGTCGTAGTTCATGCCTCCTCGGACGTAGAAGGGAGTATCAACCATTGCCGCCGTGTGATAGCCTTGAACGGCGAGAATTTCTGCAAGGGTTGTTACCTCTTCAGGGAGCGGTTCCCATCCCATGAAAGACATGGTCCAGCGCCCGGTGGCATGGTCCGCCCTCGTTGGCATTGTTGGGAATCCACCTGCATAGTGGCGGTTGAACAGGGAGCCTCCGGAGGCAAGCCGGTCAAGGGTCGGAGTCTCGATGTACTCGTTGCCATAAGCTCCAAGGTGATCTCGCCTGAACGTGTCAGCGACGACCCAAATGACGTTCATTGTACAACTCCCAGATAGGATTAAGTGTCTGCCGACCTGCTTGGGTTGTGGGCATGAACCATATGTTACGCATCCGTATGCGAATCAGTCAACAATGCGGAATTCTGCCGCTGATCGCTGATCGCGATGTGTGTCTTTTGCACAGACAGTTGAGGTAAAGAATGCATTCCTCAAATATGGACGGCCGCTTCAAGTAAAAATCTCGCCAAAGAAGATTGCGCCAATATTCATACTTGGACAATATATTTCCTATCAAAATTCTCAAAAATTACTTATTTTCTCCGATTTTCCACCTTGCGGAGCTTTAGGGTCGCTAAATTATAATTAAACATGACTTGGTCGTCTCGTCTTTTGAGTCTTAGACTCTGACGAACATCCTAACCACTGCTCGCAGTAATGCGTGGGGCATATCTGCCAGCATGAACCTCTAGGGTTCTATCGTCAGGCCGGCTTTGATCGGCAATCAAACATCTAGTCAGACCTTAGTATAAGTGCGCGTGGAGTATCCGGATATTCCAGATTTTCTGGAAGTTCGCGCGTACTAGAGAGAGTTATGCAAATGGTTACTTCAGCCGTACCAAACACCGCAGTACAAACTCGGCCACAGCAGGTATGCCCGCGTTGCGAGGCAAGCCTGATCAAGACCTACAATGAGCCTGAATGCATCCAGTGTGGGTTTGTGGACTACAAATATATGCCTCCCACCCCGATAACCGCCAAGAACCTGATGAGTTCTGCGACGCGGTTCGTATTCAGGTACATCGGCGATTCTACCAATCTCAAGGAGACGCTCGTTTACGTTCAATTACGCCGGATTCGGAATCGCATCGTCTATGCGGTAACTTGCCCGTTCTGCCTGTCGCAGATGGACCAGTCTTCGCTGAGTGGCAAGCGCCGCGAAATTCGGGAGGAACGTTACAAATGCGTTCAGGGTCACAGGGTTTCACTCATACCGCGCAAGAACGGAAGCATGGGGTGGAAGTGAGTTCGATAGGTTCCAATAAAGGAAATTCAAAGGGCCGAGGGTAGAAAACCAGCCTTCGGCCCTTTCGCTTTGTCACCGGACAGTCCTGAGAAAGTTCCTGCGAGGTAGGTATGACGACCGTTGCGGCAGTATCGAAATCGGCCGGAGAAACTCCTGTTGTCATTTGCGATATCTCACCTCCTCGAGGAGGGACGCCAGATTTAATGTCTGAAATAAACGACATTGACGCGGACTTTCTGAGCGTCGCATATAGTCCAGGACAGTCTGTGCGGGTAAACCCGGTGATTTGCGCGGCTCATATTCAAAACGAGTTCGGCAAGCCCGCGATATTCACGCTCGCGACCAGGGATATGAACCGCATCGCTATTCAGAGCCTGCTGCTGGGCGCTTCAATGGCGGGTCTGGAGAATGTGGTCGCGCTGAGGGGAGACCCGATACGAAAAAGAGATAGGCCGGCCGTTCGCTCTGTCAACGACTATACGACGACCGCATTGGTCAAGGACATTCACAGGATGAATCTTGGCGTGGACTTTCGCGGACTCCCTTTGAGGTCCGGGACGTCGTTCTGTGCGGGAGTCGTGACCGACCCCTCGCTGGGAGTGGATGATGAGGTAGCGTTGACACGCAGGAAGATACGATTCGGGTCTGATTTCATTCTGTGTCAGGCGCAATTCGACGCAGGTCGGGCCAAAGACTTCGCCAGTCGCGTTTCAAGAGACGAGGAAAACGAAACCGCCCACGAACCACTGATTTTCCATGGCGTGCAGGTATTCGATGTAGAGGGAGTGAATTTCGGCAACGTGCCGAATCAAGTTGTCGAGGAGGTGAGACTGGGCGGCGATGGACTGGAGATCGCAAAACAGTGCGCTCGCGAACTGTGGGATGTCGGAGTGAGGCGCTTCTACGTAGCGCCCCCCATTCTCAGAGGCGGCGCAAGAGACTATGAGCGGGCCAACGAACTGATTCAACACATAAGGGGCATGGAATTGGCAGAAGTATGACATCCGTGTTTCGCGGCGGGGCAAGCTGAATTTGACAAGGCTAAATATATCGTCTTATAGTCTGTCTTATGCTTGAATGATAACTTGTGCGGAAGCATAAGATTTTGTGTGAAAGCAGGCTTGCGTAAGGGCCGGAGCAACTGGATACAAGTCCAAAATTCGCGAGGTATGTAGGAATGATTAAGGCAGGTACCAGGTACGTTACACCTACGGGCGCTGAACTGATCGTAACTAAGGGCGGCGATGGCGTATTGTCGGATGGCGAGGTCAATTTGCAGGAAAAGGGGTCCGGGTCCGGATTCGACAATGGGTACGCTCCGGGCGACGAAGTTCAGACGATCAACCTTGGCAGACGTTACCAATCCCCCGACGGCGCCGTAACTGTACTGGTGACCAAGGCCGGACAATGCGACCTGAGATACAATGGCGAGGTCATGGAAGTCCAGCAGCCCAGAAAGTTGCCTTCGTCCGACTGATTCCGACCTGAAGGTCAGATAGGTGAGAGGGTAAGCGCTCCACGGGTTGCGGTCTCGTGTTGCTCGTCAGCGTGGTATGAGCTTCGCACAAGCGGCCCTGAGGCTACGTGATGGAATCCCAGCGCTTCTCCTTCCAGCCGCAGTTCGTCGAACTCGGCGGGCGTGTACCACTTGGTAACCGGAGCGTGTCTCTGGGATGGCCTGAGATACTGCCCTATGGTCAATAGGTCGCATTCCACGGATCTGAGGTCACTCATGGTTTCGACTATCTCGTCCCATGTCTCGCCAAGCCCGACCATCATGCCGGACTTCGTAACTGCGTCCGGGGACATCTCCTTAACTCGCCTGAGAAGCTCAAGCGACTGGTCGTAGTCGCCTTTTGGACGCACGCGCCTGAACACACGCCTCACTGTCTCTATGTTGTGATTCAGGGTGTCGGGCCGTGAATCCATCGTAAAGGCGAGCGCGTCCCAGTTTCCCTCGAAATCGGGAATCAGCAACTCCACCTTGCAGCCAGGCGTTCGGTTGCGTATTTGCCTGACGCACTGAGCGAATATGAAGGCTCCGCCATCCGGCAGGTCGTCCCTGTTGACCGAGGTTATGACGACATATTTGAGACCGAGCCGCTTGACCGTCTCGGCTAGTCTTATGGGTTCCTGAAGATCAAGGCCCTGGGGGATGCCTGTTGTTACGGCGCAGTAGGCGCAGGCGCGTGTGCAAATGTCGCCCAGAATCATGAATGTGGCGGTCCCGCGTTCCCAGCAGTCGCCGATGTTGGGACATCTCGCTTCTTCGCAAACTGTATGAAGATCTTCGGACCTGAACTGCTCACGCAGACTCATATAGTTCGGTCCACCCGGCATCGGGACCTTGAACCACTCCGGAAGACGACGCGTTACTGTCATCCTAATCCCCCTTTTTCGCTAAGTAGATGATAACAGATTTGGGACAGCGTATCTGACACTGCGCGAGCGAATGTACGCGGCTATGCTATATTTATTCGTCTCAACATATTCACAGAGCATTGGCAGACAGGATGGCGGTGGTGTCAGAATTGGCGCAGAGAAAAAATAAACGACCGCGCTATTCAGAGATGCCCGCAGAGTTCGCCGAACTTGAACTTGGAACGCTCGGCGAACTTGGAGATACGATGGCTGAGTTCGAGGGGGGAACCATCAACGTGGCGGGCGGAATTCCGGGCGAGCGGGCGTTGGTGAGGATTTACCGCTATAGACGGCGTCGCAAGGACGTGGTTTCGGGGATCGTATCCCGGGTTCTCAAGGCGTCGCCGAATCGCGCCGCGCCGAGGTGCGGATACTGTGGACCGTGTTCGGGTTGCCAATGGCAGCATATAGCATATCCCGCTCAACTCAGACTCAAGCGCGAGACGATTGAGGGCTGTCTCAGGAGTTATGAATCGCTATTGGGGGCGAATGTCTTACCCACACTGGCGGCTCCCAGTGAGTTCTACTACCGCAACCACGCCAGGTTTACGGTCCGCATGGGAGGCCAGCTGGGATTCTCGAACCGGATCACGCGCAGGTTCATCAGGATCGAGCACTGTATGTTGATGGACCCCGTGATAAATGGCGCGCTGGCGGAGTTTCAAGACAGAGCTGCCGAGACGACGAATATGTCTCTGCGAGTGGGCGCGAATACGGGGGACCTTCTGGTGCAGCCTACCTTCCAGAATCCGGACATCGGCATTCAATCCGGCCAGACTCACTATGTCGAGAGAATGATGGGACACGATCTCAGAGTCGCTTCACCGTCCTTCTTCCAGGTGAACACTGCGCAGGCCGCGAACCTGATGCGGCTGACGCGTGGAGGGCTGGAACTCAAAGAGAGTGACGTTCTGGTTGACGCATATGCCGGCGTAGGAGTGTTCGCGATACTTCTGTCGCCTTATGTTGCGCGAGCCATTGCAATCGAGGAGTCGGCATCGGCGATTCAGGACGGCAAGTCGAACGCCGAGGGTCTGGACAACGTGGAGTTCGTTCAGCTCAAGACCGAAGACGCGCTGGTGAATCTCATAGAGATATGCGGCCTCGACAAAACGCCCGAAGCGGTTATCCTTGATCCGCCAAGGACGGGCTGCCACCCGCAGGCGATAAAATCTCTATTGAGACTAAAGCCGAAGAAGGTGGCGTATGTTTCCTGCGACCCTCCATCGTTGGCTCGCGACCTGGATGTTCTGGTAAAGGGCGGATATGAAATCAGAAGGGTTCAGCCCGTGGATATGTTCCCTCAAACTTATCACGTTGAGTCGGTAACAATTCTGCAAGCGAATTCAGCTTAAATCAGACATTCCCCCGTGCGCCAAAGGATATATGCTTTGACTGACTCCGGCAGAATCTTACTCCTGTCTTCCTCGCCGAGGAGGAGGGAACTCATTAAATCGCTCCTGAATCCAGTGTCAATATCGGACTCGCGCGGCGAGGAGCCGAGGCCGGATGTTGACGAAGCGCCTGAGAAGTATGTCGTGCGCTCTGCGATATCTAAACTTGGCGAAGGTGTGTGGACCGCCGATGAGGGTTGGTTGGTTGGCGCCGACACTGTTGTCGCGCTGGACGGTGAAATACTGGGAAAACCGAAGTCGGATGAAGAGGCGCGGCATATGCTCAGGCGACTGAGGGATCGGCGTCACCAGGTCGTCACCGGACTGGCGGCGCTGGACGCTGAATCTGGACGGGTGCGTACAGGAACCGAGACTTCCGACATTTTCACTCGGAACTACCCGGACGGGGATGTTGAAGCGTATATAGCGAGAGGGGAGCCTTTCGACAAGGCGGGCGCATATGCCGTTCAGGACGATGTGTTCAATCCCGTGATACGGGTCAAGGGGTGCTATCTGAACGTGGTTGGTTTGCCGATGTGCCTGCTGATTGGATTGCTTGACCGGCTGGGGGCCAAGCCCAAATTGCGCCCTCTCGACCAAATCCCTTACTATGACCGGTGTAGCGACTGTCGTTTGCAAGGCGTATCGGAGAGTGAGTCATGAGCATCCTGGGTATGGGTCCCATGGAAATCCTGGTGGTGCTGCTTATCGCCTTTATCGTGCTGGGGCCCGACCGCATGACTGATGCGGCGCGCTTCCTTGGACGGATGGTGGGCGAGGGGCGTAAACTGGCGTCCGAGATGCCGCGCATTGTTATGGAGGATGACGACATCAAGGTCGTCAACGCGGGTGAGACTATCAGCCTTACTCGCGATGTGGGTCGGAGGGCCGTGGAGACAGATAGCGAAGAGTCGCAATCCACGGATCAGGCGGAAGACGATGGGCCTGTCGCATTCGCGTCACCTTCCGAATCGGTTACGCGGAGCGCGGAAGCCGGCCAATCGTCAGAGCGCGAAAAGACGCCATGAACGACGAACCGCTTCCTCTTAAGTCCCATCTGCTCGAACTTCGCCGCAGAATGACCTACGCGGCAATTTCAGTGGTGGTGACCACCGCCATTGCGTTCGTATTCCATCAGCAGATACTCCGGCTCCTGATGGAACCTGCTGAACAGTTTGTGGAAATCCCCCTGGGCAAGCCGATTTACACCAGCCTGACGGAGTTCATCAGCATCGCTTTCAAAGCGTCGTTATTGGTCGGAATTTTTGCTTCTCTTCCCTTCGTCCTGTACCAAATCGTGATGTTCGTTGCGCCCGGCTTGAATCGCTCCGAACGGCGATACCTGTATGTGCTAATGCCGGTTAGTCTGTTGGTGTTCGTATTGGGAGCTGCATTCGGGTATCGGGTCTTGTTCCCACCGATGATCGACTTCCTGTTGAACTTCGGAAGAGATATAGCTATTCCACTAATCAGCATCAGCAGCTATATCAATCTGATACTTTCCCTGTTGTTCTGGATGGGCATCATCTTCGAGATGCCGGTTGTGATCTTCTTCCTTGCCAAAATTGGGCTGGTAACGTCCGGTTTCCTTGGCAGGCATCGCAGGTATGCCATCGTTATCGCGTTCATACTCGGCGCGGTGATAACGCCCACTTTCGATCCGGTCAATCAGAGCTTGGTCGCGGGGCCGATTATCGTCCTTTACGAGGTGAGCATCTGGCTTGCCAAGCTGGCTGCGAGGGGACGTAAGTCCCGGACGTTGGAGCCTGAACAGAGCAGGCAATAGAAAAGCCGCCCACTCGGGACGGCTTTATGGGTTTTCGTAGGTTGCAGTCGGCTTAGGTGGTCTTCTGTCCCGCTCCGTCCTTCGTTTCCGAAGTCTGTTCGGGCGCGTCGTCCATCGAGGACTTTCGGAACTCCCTGATGGACTTGCCCAAAGCTCCGCCTATATCAGTCAGCCTGCCCACACCGAATATGATCATCACTATGACCAGAATGATTATCAGTTCCATTGGGCCAATGCGAAACGGCATCACGTGACTCCTTACGTTTGCGTCTTTCAGTATATGATAGCGATGGTGAATTGCGCGGTCAACGCTTGTTGCTTGCTCAGAACCTGTATCAGTTCAGGCGACTCGCCGCCCAACCGTCATTCCCGCGCGCGCCGGCGCAATTCGGCCTGCATCTCGGCCAGTCGCGCTTCCGCCGCCAGCCGCGCCGTTCGTTCCGCATCCACCCGCTCTTCCGCCGCCAGCCGCGCCACTCGTTCCGCATCCGCCCGCTCTTCCGCCGCCAGCCGCGCCGCTCGCTCAGATTCTGACTCTGTCCACGACTCCTCAGGTGTCGGTAGGAACTCTTCCCTTATGGGGTCGCGGAAGCGCAGCGTCTCATCGTCCCACCACAACTCCAGCCCCAGTACCTCGCTGTACCCCCAATGACGACCATCCGACTCGCTCACTATCTCCAGCGGCTCATACTCCCCGTCAACCAGAGTGTCGCCCGCAAGCGGAGCGTCGTGATACTCGCCTCCGGTCGGGTCGAACCGCCAGTATTCTCGCACTCCGTAGCGTGCGTAGCCCTCGCGCTTCACCGTGTAGTCCCGTCTGCCCGTGCTGCGAGAAGCCACCTCCAGAACGAAATCCGGCGGCTTGCCCACCTCGCTTATCACATACCCATTGCGCCAGATGATTCTCCTCGGGTCGCCCACGCCCTCAGCGAACACGCAGTCGGGAGCGAACTCGCCTGTATCCCCCGCACTGCGGATAAGGTATCCCGCGCCCGAAATCAGAACGTCATCCCGATGCGCGAAGTAGGGTCTTAGTATCGAGGCGAAGGCGTATATTCCTTCGAATTGCCGC
Organism: Dehalococcoidia bacterium; assembly: GCA_965261525.1. Taxonomy (GTDB): domain Bacteria; phylum Chloroflexota; class Dehalococcoidia; order Lucifugimonadales; family UBA1123; genus VXRN01. The sequence continues at coordinate 3,195,463 of OZ253472.1, read as the reverse complement.
ATATCAGGCTCCCGCGGTGGGTCGGGCAGCGGCTCTATATGAGAATAGTCGGCGGTACGGGACTGTTTGACGGTGGTTTGGGTCGTCATAGCCGGGTTCTCCGTTATGCTGTCTCACCAAAATCTCCATTGGGCGAGGAGGTTGTATTTTGAGATTATACCATTTTTCCCGTTTGTCTTATCATCCTGTACATGCTTATTCAGACACTTTCGGTCGGCGCCCTAGTAGTCCGACAACTTAGTTGTGATGGATATCCAGATTCCGAATTATCCCCTCTCCTTTTGGGAGAGGGTTAGGGTGAGGGTATATAAACCGTCAATCCAAAAATTTTGGAACACTAGTCTTGGAGTTTCCCCGGCTTCTTTATCAGCGTGTCAGGATAGAAGACCCACCGGGCGAACCAGAAGTGGTTGGCGTGAATGACAGGCGACAGAGCGCTTCCCGCCAATGGTCCCGTCTGTCGCTTCGCCGAATATGTTCCACTTCGAGCCTGTCCGCTCGTCAACTATCAAGCCGTCCTCGGACTTGAACGTGAGCTTGCGACCGCCGAGGTTGCGGTCATATACTCCTGTGGATCCGACTACTGGGCTTTAGCCCGCGAACATACCCAGGAATGGGGATAGCGTATGAGGCGCGTAGAATATCGCGATATCCGTTCCGACAATGCTGTCGTTGATCACGGGAGACGATTCGAAGAGCGTGAAGGGATAGGCGACGGCTGTGTGACCTATGTTCAAGCCGACGACCCTTTCGGTAGCCGGGAGTCTGTCGTCCATCTCACCGACAAACATGAAGGGGCAGCCGTTGCGCGAATCGTAGCCGGCGTAGGGAGGACGGGAGTAGTTTCGAGGGAATCCCGTGTCTCTGGACAGGACGCTGCCGCCGGAGAAAGACTCTTCAACAGCTATAACAGATTCGTGGTCCGTCATATAGGTTGAGGCTTCCGGCGCTGTTTCGAACACTGGATCGTCTATGGGCGCGATCCCGTCTCTGGGGGGCCCGCCGCGCTTGATTTCTGAGTAGGGGACCGCTGGCATATGGACGTGTAAGAAACCCCAGTGCCTTTGCAATGTCCGTTAGTTTCCCAAAGAACTACACATCCAATTCCCCTATGCGCTATAATACGAACGTATAAACTAATGACGGAGAACCAAATTCCGATGACTTTTAACGCCAATAAACATAAATACAACATTATACTAACGAAATTCTGGGGGCCTGAAAAATTTTCCCGTAGCTAATGCAGGTCTTAACAGGTGAAATGCAGGTGACCTTTTCAGGTGTCGGTCACCAGTTAAGCCACCTGTTGCCACCTGTAGCTTTATAAACCAGAATATATGACTCGTCAGGTCCGCGCGCCGTCCGACAGGATTTGCTCAGCGCCAACTTTGCAAAGGCCCTGAAGAAACCCGAGGCCGCGTATTAGACTTCCGACCATAACCATTTCGTCCCGTCTCACGTTATAATGAATCAGATGCAGTCGGGCAAGCGAGAGAGGATTTCCAGAACAGCAGTGGTCCCAGACGATTACAGAGGATATGGAAGAGACGAAGAACTTACGTCCCCTCCGAAGTCATCCTACAGGCGCCGAATTGTGTTTGGGATGCTGGCGATTGGCATTGCGATAGGTTTCGCTCTGGGATTTCTATATTCCTCTGTAGTAAATCCTGGGACAGATGGGGGCGCGGCGCTCTTCGACGAGGAGAGTGTCTCACGTATCTTTGACGCCGCGGGACCGGCGGTCGTAGAAATTGACGTGGCGCGTACATTCGGGAATCGAACTACTCCGGGCGCGTACTCCGGCTCAGGTTTCTTCGTTGACGACCAGGGACATATTCTTACCAACAACCATATCGTCTCCGCCGGCAACGAATTTGTTGTGCGCCTGTCGGATGGGCGAGAATTGGAGGCTGAGAAGCTCGGAATCAGTGAGGCCGACGACCTGGCGGTGCTCAAGGTTGACCTCGACGAAATAAGCGAAATAACGCCGCTCATACTGGCCGATTCGTCAAAGGTCAGGCCTGGACAGATGGCCATCGCAATCGGCAGTCCGTTCAGAGAATTCAATTCGGTTGCCGTTGGGGTCGTAAGCGGTATTGGCAGGGGACAGTCGAGTGTATTAAACCGGCCTATTCCAGACATGATTCAGACCGATGTCCCGCTGAATCCGGGAAATTCGGGCGGACCTCTTCTGAACTCGGACGGACAGGTAATCGGAATAAACTCCTCTATCAGAGTCAGCGCGCCCAACGCGCTGGTAGAGGACTTCAGGATAGGGTTCGCGGTTCCGAGCAATACGGCGATAAGCATACTGCCCCAACTCACGACTTCGGTCGAATTAAAGAGGCCTTGGATTGGAATTCAGGGGATGGCCGTAACGCGAGAATTAGCGGACAGGATGGACTTTCCCAAGGGAATTGCCATAACAGGCATATTCGCGGACAGCCCTGCCAGAAGGGCCGGGCTCACCGTGTTCAGAGGACTCACCGACGACACGCTCGGCGACATCATTACCGCCGTTGACGACATCCCGGTGGAATCGGTCGAGGATATGGTCAGCTACCTGAACTCCAAGATTCCTGGGGACGAGGTTACTCTCACCCTCTTCAAGCTCGGGTCGGAGCGTGAAGTGAAGGTTACGTTGGACCCGTGGCTTGGCGGTACGTGAGGGAGTTTCTCTATAAGAGCCGTGCAAACTCTCTGACTGAAGACCCTCGCAGACACCTGGACGCCCCAGCCCATCGCTTCCAGTGCCTAGCTGGATTCATAGGAAACAATGCGCCAACGATCCGGCCATATGCTGCTATCGTAACCGGATGGAGACTGGTCATTGATCTGTACATGGGACCCGGACAAAAACGATGCCAATAAGCGAAAACACAAGATCAGCTTTGAGATTGCGGAGCGCGTATTCGACGACCCACTGTACATAACACACAATGATCCGTATCCATATGAAGAGAGATTCCGAACGATAGGAATGGTAGAAGGAAGACTCATACTCGTGGTTCATACGTGGTCCGAACACGAGAATGAGACAGGCGCTGAAACCGGGAGAATCATCAGCGCGAGGAAGCCAACCAGCCATGAGAGACAAGCCTATGAATAGTCAAAAGCCTGAATTGACGCAAGCCCAGAGAGACGAATTGGATGCGTTTGACGCATTGCCCGACGACCAGATAGACACCACCGACATTCCTGAGATTCGAGACTGGTCTGGGGCGGTACGCGGTCTGTTTCATATGTCCGCCGCTGAGCGCAGCAAGGCGCTAAAAGAACTCAGGAGCAGACGTTCGGAGGACGCTCACGCTGGTGAGTGGACAAAATACGATTGGGCTCCGCCAACCGGATACATCGGCGCGTATATCGCCGAAGAAACCAGCAAGACGCTTGACGCCTATCGCAGTCAGCCGAACCTGGTTGCTGAACACGCCAATCACGAAGAGGACACGGCGCGGGGCGGCTACGCCCGACGTCAGCTATTCGAGCTTGTGCAGAACAGCGCGGACGCGCTGGCCGGGTCGGACGGCGGGCGCATCTGGATTGGGCTGTCGCGAAAACATCTCTACTGCGCCGACGAGGGACAGCCGATAGACCAGGAAGGCGTAACCGCGCTCATGTTCTCTCACCTGTCCCCCAAGCGTGGAACAGACGAGATAGGGCGGTTCGGCCTGGGTTTCAAGTCGGTGCTGGAGGTTACGGACAAGCCCGAATTCTTCAGCCGCTCCGGTTCGTTCCGCTTCGACCGCGAGAAGGCGGCCAATCTTGTACAGAACATCGCCCCGGACGCCGAACGCTACCCCGTCCTGCGTTTGCCGGAAGCCATTGACCCAGATTCAGCGATGGCAGGCGACCCTGTTCTACACAGGCTGATGGATTGGGCCTCGAACATAGTCCGCCTTCCATTGAAAGAAGGAGCGTATGAAAACCTTGAGAAGCAGATTGAGGACTTCCCGCCAGAGTTCCTTCTGTTCGTCGAACACGTCTCCAAACTAACCCTGCAAAACGACAACCGTGTAACCCTGCGGACGTTCAGCCTCTCCCGCGAAGATGACCTGTGCTTCCTCAACGACGGAGAGAATACAACCCGCTGGATGGTAGTGAAGCGCATACACGAACTGTCCTCGGAAGCGCAAGACGATAGAGGAAGCCTGGACGACGGGGACGAAGTCCGCATATCATGGGCCGCACCACTTGACCACCTGAATGCTCCTGGTAAGTTCTGGGCTTCCTTTCCTACTGTTACAACAAGTCTGCTGGCCGGGATTCTGAACGCCCCTTGGAAGACCAATAACGATAGGCAGAATCTACTTGAAGGCCCTTGCAACGACGAACTGATTGACGCGGCGGCGTCTATGGTCTCTGACGCCTTGCCGAAACTATCTACATCAGAAGATCCAGCCAAACACTTGGATGCGCTTCCACGACGGTATGAGTTTGGCGACAATGACCACAGCAGCTATTTGAGGCGGGAACTGAACTCGATTCTGAGAAATCGAAATGTCGCCCCTGATCAGAGCGGCACGCTCCGTAAGACAACGGAAATCTCATATCCTCCTGACGGTTTGATAGGTAGAGATGCGTTGCAACGCTGGGCTGAGTATGGCAACCGTCCATTAGATTGGATTCACCACAGTGCGTTGACTCGCAACCGTATGGCTAGGCTCGATAGTGTTGGCGTGGCGCCTTTGAACACGGTTTCGATTCCCAGGACAATCATTTCCGAATGGCTGGAGGCACTCACAAAGAGAGCAGACTCAGAGCAAGACAAGGTTCAGGCGTCAATGGCCGCGCTTCAGACTGCGATTCTGATTCCTGAATCGGTCCGAGGGAACAACGATCTTGGCGCGATTGTGCTTACATCATCCGAAAGCTGGGTTGAACCCGATCCCGAGTCAGTGTTTCTTGGAGGAGGAGACGCTTCTATCTCAGGCAAGATGGTTCATTCTGAGTTGCAGGCAGACCCGGATACGTTGAGCGTGTTAAGGGAATTGGGACTCAAGCCTGTATCGTCTGAGATAGCATTTAAGGAAGCTGTTTCTGCTTGGACTCCATGGCAGTCAAATTTTCTCAAAGGATATTTATCTCCTCGCGGATATTATAATCGGGAGAAGACGAACAACATAGATTGGTCTGTGTCTTCAACACTAGACCCAGATACTATACAAAAAGAACTTAAATCGTTTTCAGCCCGTAATGATGTATCTGGTTTACGTATACTGTATAGCTTGCTAAATGATGGATACACTGTTCGTCCTGACTATGCAGTGTGGATGGATAAATACTGGTCTATGTTCTGGCCATTCGCCCGCGATGTTGACTCACGCGCGGCGGCCGGGATAATTCGAGAGTCCAAGCATGACTGGCGTAATGTACTTAAAGTCCGTACCGCTGACGGAAATTGGAGGGCGTTGTTCAATGCTCTCTTGCCTGGCCCTGTTGTGCCGGAAGACGGCAGCCGAGACGCACACATTGCCGTAGATGTTCAATTCCACCAAAACGACTTAGATTTGCTCAAGGAACTGGGGGCGGTAGATTCGCCACACGATAGTTATCAACTGTCTAGGGGTGCCTATGGTGCCTATTGGAATTTCAAGCAGAGTTGCGAGAGAAAGTTTCGTAACCAAGATCTTCAGCACAAACCAGCTCGGAACAAACTAGACTTTAAGTACAACTTTAGTAACATCAGCGGTCCCCTAGGTCTGTTTCAAGAACTTTCCGAAGAAGGCAAGGTTCTCTACACGGAATTTCTGCTGAATTTGCCAGGCACCTACAAGAAATGGACTATGTACCATAATGTCACTTATAACTGCGCCTGCCCGGAACTTGATTTCGACTCGCCCGCCTTAGAGACACTGCGCGAACACGGACGCATCAGAACCGACGACGGGATTCACAAACTCTCCGACGGCCTTGGTGCCCCGCCACTGAATCCGGCCGTGTGCGAAAAGTTGCTTTCCCACCCACAGGCTGACTTGATTCGCAAAGCATTCGGAATTAGCGCTGAGGAATCTGAGTCAGATGACATTTACGACTATTGGCTTCCCACCGATGGTGAGGTAAGGCGCGCCCGAGGAGAGGTGCGGAAGTGGGCAACGGACGAGTTGCGGTTGCTCGCCGCCGTAGGCGAGGCCAGCCTACGCCTGCGCCTACCGGAAGGGCTCATAAAGATTCTCGAAGCCGATAACTACGGAACTCTCAACGGAGTCCAGGTCGCGCAGGCCGCGATTGCTACTTACCATACCGGCGCCCTCCGCGAGTATCGTGACTCGCTCGGACATCTGGAGCCGCCAAAGCGATGGGCAGGGAGTCCCGGCGCGGTCGCTTTTGTCCAGTCGCTCGGATTCAGTGAAGAATGGGCGATGGAGCGGAACTCTCGGCGCGACCCCTATATCGAGGTGGAAGGGCCTTACTCTCTTCCGCCCCTGCACGACTATCAGTGCAGCATCGTCAACAAGGTGAGGAGTTTGATACGGTCGGGCGGAGAGCTTGGCGAGCGACGCGGGATGATAAGTATGCCAACCGGATCGGGAAAGACCCGCGTCGCCGTCCAGTCCATAGTGGAAGCGATGCGAGAGGACGGGTTCGAGGGAGGAATCCTGTGGGTGGCGGACCGCGACGAACTGTGCGAGCAGGCCGTCGAGGCGTGGCTTCAGGTTTGGTCGAGCGAGGGCGCTCAGGGCAAGAAGCTGCGAATATCAAGAATGTGGGGTGGACAGCCCGCGCCTCTGCCCTCCGCCCAGATGCACGTGATCGTGGCAACCATCCAGACGCTTTCGGCCAAGATAAACAATCAGCCCGACGCATACGAATTCCTGTCCGACTTCAATCTACTGGTATTCGACGAGGCGCACAGGTCGGTAGCGCCGACATTCACCTCTGTAATGCAGGAACTTGGGCTGACACGCTGGCGAAGGGCAGACGAGCCGTTGCTGATAGGTCTCACCGCCACCCCATACAGGGGATATGATGAGCGCGAGACGGCGCGACTCGTAAATCGCTACGGACAAAATCGGCTGGACGCGGGCGCGTTCAAGAGCGATGACCCTGAAGACGTAATCAGAGAACTCCAGGATATGCGCGTTCTAGCCCGCGCCGACCACGGCACCATCGAAGGCGGAAGTTTCTCGCTGTCCGACTATGAAACGCAACAGGCCAGACAAACGCCTTGGCTACCACAGAGTGTTGAAAACAGGATAGCCCAAGATACCGACCGCACACGGCGCATAGTCAAGGCGTACAGGGAGAAGATTGACCCGAACGCGCCCACGCTTATATTCGCCACGTCCGTCGAACACTCCCAAGTCTTGGCGGCGTTGCTTACCTCTATGGGAGTGAGGGCGCGAGCCGTGAGCGCGGACACCGATAGATATACACGCCGCCGCATCGTAGAGGAATTTCGCGCCGGAGAGATAAATGTGCTCGTCAACTACGGCATATTCCGAGAGGGATTCGACGCGCCGAAAACCAGGGCAATCATTGTCGCCCGCCCCGTGTACAGCCCGAACCTGTACTTCCAGATGATCGGCAGAGGGCTGCGCGGAGTGAAGAACGGCGGCAACGACCGCTGCCTAATCCTTAATGTTAGAGACAATATCGAGAACTTCGAGCGGAAACTCGCCTTCTCCGAACTCGACTGGCTCTGGGACTGAGTGGCGTTATCAAGACCCAGACGTATTGAGTTTTCAGCAGTCGAGTTTCAGTAGCTAAGACGCCCCCAATTCGGGGGCGTCTTATTCTTGTCGGATGGTTGGCGCGGGCTGACTTACTGGAGTGGCGAGACAGTCAGCGGGAGGAGCAGCTTGTTCTCCTGCTTAAGGGGCGCGATTCCTCCCGGAGGAGGCCAGACGCCCTTCTCTCGAGTCTCGGCGCGAACCTGCGCGCGTTGGTCATAGCTCTCGTATGCCCACATATGTATCCAGGTGTTGAGGCTGCCGAGCTCGGAGTACCACGCGCCCACTAGCGGGGAGTATTTCTGCCTCTCCTCTATGTGTTCGCCCCACTTGTCTATCACCTTGGGGATGTCGCCCGCCGCGTATGTGTAGATTCGCATTTCGTACACAGGCCCGAGCTTCGCCGCTCCGCGATATTCCATGAAGGGCGCGGGCAGGAATATCTCGGACTGCATATTGAGGGTGAACTCACTGTTGTTAGGGGGCCAGACACCTTTTTCGACAACCTCGGCTCGGACTTCACTCCGCTGGCCGAGGTCTTCGTAAGGCCAGATATGCACCACTTGGTTCAGAGGCCCGGCCTCGGTGTGCCAGAAACCGAACAGGTCGGAGTAGTTGCCCCGGCCTTCCTGCCACTTCTCGTATGTGCGCTTCTCGAACTCCGGCACTGACCGGGGTTTGAGGTCGTATGTCCTGAACTCATATATCATTTCGACTCCTTTTGTGTGAGTTACTGGCGATTGGAGCGATTCCTCACGCCGAATTTTCATCAACGCCAAGCCTGCGCCTGACTTGCGTGAAGACTAACACGCGGGCAGTGGTCTTGTGAATCGCTCACGATGATTGATTGAGGTCTTTGCCTGTATCAGTAACCCATGAGCGCGCTGGCGCGGTTGGAGCGGGTTATCATCTGTTCCATCGGATCGGTGATAACGTTGACGCAGGACGGAATTCCGTCCTAGCTTGCCGCGTATGCGCGCTCGAGCGCGGGCCGGATGTCGTCAGGGTCTGTTACGTGCTCTGTGTGTCCTCCGAACGCCTCCATCATCTTGTCGTAGCGAATGTCCTGAACATAGCGCGCAACTCGTTCGCCATAGTCGTGATGCCGCGGAACATCGGCGCATTATCGGTCTCCTGGAACGTCCCGGAGTAGCGACCCGTCTGCGGCCCGGAGCCGCCGATTATCACAAGGGGCATACAGTTATCGAAGGCTACGTGGGCCCCGGTCACGCCGTTAGTGACTCCCGGCCCGGCCGCAAGCGCCGCGACGCCGACCTCATTTCTTACATATTTCAGCCCTCCCTATGTCAGTTCATTGTCTGTTCGTTGCAGATTCTCTCTATCCCGACTTCCAGACCGGACGCCGCTTTTCCGAGAACGCCCGTGGCCCTTCGATTGCGTCCTCGGTGGCCTGCACGCGCTCCATGATGGGAGCTCCGAGTCGGACCGAGTGCTCGACCGGCACGTCCTTGCCGCCATAGACAATTCGCTTGATTCCCTGCACTGCCAGCGGCGCGCACAGCTTGATCTCCTCCGCGATTTCGTCGCACTTTCTGAGCAGCGCGTCCCTATCCTCGACCAGGTGCTGTATCAGGCCGATCTGGTAGGCGCGCTCGGAGTCTATCCGAGTTCCGGTGAGCATCATGTTCAGAGCCTCACCCAGCGGTATCATTCGCGAAAGGTTGTGGACGGCGTGGCCTGGGAAGATGCTCCAGCGTGGTTCCGGCAAGCCGAACTGCGATTGCCGCGTGGCGACCCTGATGTCGCAAGACAAGGACATTTCCAGTCCGCCGGCGACACAGTAGCCGTCTATGGCCGCGATTACCGGCTTGAATACGCCCCTGTCCGCGTAGGAACTGACCAGCGGCCTGCGTATCGGGCTTTCGGGCCTGTCCCCGGCCGCGTCCAGCGCGGCGCGCTCCTTCAGGTCCATGCCCGCGGAGAACGCCCGCCCGCCGCTGCCTATCAGGATGGCCACATACAAGTCGGGGTCATCCCGAAACTCGTTCAATGCCTCGCGCAAGCCCCTGCCCAGTTCGCGGCTGATCGCGTTCAGTGACTCCGGCCTGTTCAGCGTGATGTATGCGATGTTGTTGCGTGTTTCATAGAGGATGGTGTTGGTCGAGATCGTCATTATTCGCTCCTAGCCAAGCTGATTCGGAGTTTATTAGCGGCGATGTGTCGTGTCAACGAAAGCGGATCAGGGCGATGGGTTCATATCCAGCCCCATTCATTGTAAACTCAACCCAAACAATCCATGCAACTTAGCGGAGGCGAATATGCCGGTAGATATGAATCGCAAGAGCTGGAAGCCCGGCGACAGTTGGGAGAAGGCGATTGAAGACACCCACTACGTTCGAGGCCTGGCCAAGGAGCTTGGCGGGCCGGAACGTGTCAAGAGACAGCACGACGGCGGACGATATACGGTCCGCGAACGAATAGAGAAGATGGCGGATCCGGGCAGTTTCATGGAAGCCGGGCCTATGGTAGGAGCCGCCGAATTCGACGAGGACGGCAATATCCGGGGATTCACCCCCGGCGCCTACGTCATGGGACTGGCGGAGATTGATGGCAGGCCCGTTGCCATCGGCGGAGACGACTTCACCATATCCGGCGGCAGTCCTCACAACGTTCACAAGGGGGCGAGACAGTTCACTCAGCCGCTCGCCATTCAGTACGGCATTCCGTATATACAGCTCGTCGAAGGAGTAGGGCACAGCTCCAAGTCGGACGAGGCCTCGGGACATATGGGTCTGCCCGGAGGCGACCTCTGGTGGAGGAACGTCGAACTCCTGCGTCGGGTTCCGGTGGCCGCCGGCATAATGGGTTCTGTCGCGGGCGCTCCCGCCGCGTTCGCGCTCATGTCTCACTTTACGGTGATGATAAAGGGACAGTCCCAGATTTTCCCGTCCGGGCCGCCGGTCGTGCGTCGAGCGATAGGAGAAATGCTGGATAAGGAGGAGCTCGGCGGCTATCAGATGCACGTCCACGACAGCGGACAGGTGGACAACGAAGCGGAATCAGAAGAGGACGCTTTCGAGCAGATCAAGACTTTCATATCGTATCTGCCAAACACGACGAACGACGTAGCTCCAAGAGTCGAAACCGGCGATCCGCCGGACCGCAGACCGGAAGAGTTGCTGAACATCATCCCGACTAACCGCAAGCGTTCCTACGATCCTCGCAAGTTGATCCGTCTCGTAGTGGACAATGGCGAGTTCTTCGAAATGCGTCGGCATTGGGGTGGGGCGGTGATTACGGGTTTCGCGCGTCTCGACGGTTACAGTGTCGGGGTAATCGGCAGTGATCCGCGCTCGATGGCCGGCGCCATGGACGGCTGGGCGGCGGAGAAGTACGCTCACTTCGTTGACCTGTGCGACGCCTTCAACCTGCCGGTCGTGATATTCCTGGATATGCCCGGATTCATGCTCGGCTCTCACGCCGAGCGAAAGGCGACAATGCGTAGGGGAGTGCGCGCTCTTATTGCCAGCGCCGAGGCGGACGTGCCCAAAATCGAGTTCAATGTCCGCAAGGCCTACGGAGTCGCGGCGGACGCCCCGCACAGCCTCGGCCATCCCAATGGTCTCAACCTGCGATTCGGCTGGCCCGCCGGAGAGTGGGGCGGAATCCCAATAGAGGGCGGAGTCGCTGCCGCCTATCGTCGAGAAATCGAGAACGCGCCCGACCCTGAGGCCCACCGCGAGATGATCGAAAACCGCTTGCTCAGGCTGAGGTCACCGTTCAGGGCGGCTTACAAGGGCGATGTCGTGGATATGATAGACCCGCGTGAAACCCGTCAGCTTGCGTGCCGGTTCGTAAAGCTCGCGCAGCCGATGCTGCATAAATTGGCCCAGAGACCAAAGAGGGCGGTGCGTCCATAAATTGAATATAGTGGAAATGTCGAAAACCGAGTCTTTGAAAGAGGTGACTGATGGAGTATCAAATCTGGCTGAATGGCGAATATGTGGACCGCGACAAGGCGCGGATCGGAATGACCGACCGCGGCTTCCGGCTTGGCGACGTGGTATTCGATACCTCCAGAACGTTCGAAGGGAAGGTGTTCAGGCTGAGAGACCATCTTACGAGGCTTTACCGCTCGCTCAAGTACGTGCGGATTGACCCCGGAATGTCGCTCGACGAGATGGAGCGGCTGACCCTGAATGTCGTGGAGCATAACGAAGACCTGCGCAAGAGCCTCAACGACGACTACATGATTACGCAGATAGTAACCGGCGGAGTGGGCAGAAGGGGCGACGGCGATCCGAACGTCTCCATCTGGATAGACCCCCTTGGCTCGCCCAGATGGGCGCCCGCGTACGATGTCGGCGCGCACGCCGTGATTCCGAGGACGCGAAGCTATTCATCCGAGAGCCTCGATCCCAAGGTCAAGCATTATAGCCGCCTGAACTTCGTACTCGCGGAGCTTGAGGCGTCGGATGTTGACCCCGACGCCTTGCCGGTTCTTCTGGATACAGACGGGAATCTGAGTGAAGGCACAGGCGCCAACTTCTTTGTCGTTACGGATGGTACTCTCAGGACTTCAAAAGATGTCAGTTCGCTTCAGGGCGTGTCCAGAATGATGGTGATGGAGATAGCGGACACGCTGGGAATACCCACCGTCGAGGACGACATTCAGCCATACGACGTTTACACCGCGGACGAAGCGTTCTTCTGTAGCACGCCGTACTGCATACTGCCGGTCGGTCGAGTTGACAACAGGGAGATAGGAGACGACATCCCCGGCCCGGTAACCAACCAGTTGCTGGCGGCATGGAGCGAGAGGGTAGGGCTGGACATAGTTGATCAGCTAAAGAGGCTTCCACGTTAGCTAAAGACGTGGTTCACTGAATACAATGGGTCCCGCTCCGAGGATTTCGTTGAAAGGGGGGCAAACATGACAACCGCAAGCACAAAGCCCAGACCCACATACCAAGACTACCTGAACATCCCGGATGATGACCGCTGTGAGCTTATTGATGGAGAGTTTATCTTGGTTTCCGCGCCTAACACGGGTCATCAGACAGTCGAAATCAGACTTGGTTCGCGGATGTATTTCTTCGCGGAAGAAGATAACGACTTGGGACGAGTATTTGTCGCCCCCTTTGAGGTCCTCTTAACCGATCCTGAAGGCATAAATATCGTTCAGCCCGACATCATCTTCGTCTCCAGAGAGCGCGAAAATATCATCACGCGCGCCAACATACAGGGAGTGCCCGACCTGATTGTCGAAATCCTATCACCGTCCACCGGCAGGTTGGATAGAACGACTAAGCGCGACCTCTACGCGCGGCATGGCGTCAAAGAATACTGGATAGCCGACCCCGAAGCCCAGACCGTTGTCGTGATGCTGCTCAAAGACGGCGCTTTCGAGACCGTCGGGGAGTACGGCATAGAAGACATCCTTACCTCGCCTACCCTCGAAGGCTTCTCAGTTGATCTGGATAGGATATTCACGTCCTGAATCCATTAAATGACAATAGAACGCAACATGTGTAAACTGACAACCGAAAACTAATAGCCAACAACTAACCCCGCACGGAGGTCCACACCCGATGGTGACAACACTAACCGGAGAGCAACTGGAAGAGGTAAAACAGCAGGCCGCGGACCACTTTTGGCCCCACGCCCGACAGGCAGGAAACGTCTCTGATGATTCCGGCCTGAAGGTCGTCACCAGCGCCCACGGTGTTTGGGTTGACGATGCGGCCGGAGAGCCGTGGTTCGACCTGATCTCCGGTATGTTTCTCAAGAACATAGGACACGGCAGAAGAGAGATAGCGGAAGCGGTTTATGAACAGATGCTGGGCATAAGCTACTCGCCCGGCGGAACGGTAACCCCTGCGACCGCCCAGTTGGCGGCCAGAGTAGCCGGACTCGCGCCGGACAAAGACTCCAGGCTCTATTTCGTCAGCGGAGGTTCCGAGGCTGTCGAGACCGCCCTCAAGATGGCCAAGCAGTACCACAACAACAACGGCGAGGCCGGCAGGTGGAAAGTCCTCAGCAGGAAGGGCTCCTATCACGGAGCTACTCACGCCTGTATGTCTCTCGGACAGTCCGGCGGAGCAGTCTCGCAAATAGGCCCGCTTATGCCCGGTAACATACACGTCGCCCAGCATGACCCATACAGGGGCATATGCGGCGACGAGAACGGCAATTGCACGCTTGAATGCGCCATGGAGATAGACCGCGCCATCGAACACGAAGGCCCCAGAACCGTCGCCGCTTTCATAGGAGAGCCGATCTCGATGGCTGCCGGAACTCACGTCCCGCACCCGGACTACTGGCCCGCGGTTCAGGAAATATGCGAGAAGCACGGCGTAATTATGATCTGTGACGAAGTCATAACCGGCTTCGGGCGCACCGGCAAGATGTTCGCCACCGAGCACTGGGGAGTTCAGCCGGACATAACCACTGTCGCCAAGGCTTTGACCAGCGGATACCTCCCCATCGGCGCCGCCATAGCCCGTAAGGAGATCGCGGACGCCTTCATTGGCGACGACGACGCCACCTTCCGCCACCTGATAACCTTCGGCGGAAACCCCGCCTCCTGCGCCGCCGGACTCGCCAACCTCGACATCATGGAAGGCGAGGGCATGGTCCAGAACTCCGCCGAGATGGGCGACTACCTCTACGAACGCCTTCAGACGCTCTACGAACACAGCATCGTCGGCGACGTTCGCGGCGGCATGGGCCTGCTCGCCGCCGTCGAGATAGTCAAAGACCGCGATACCAAGGAGAAGTTCCCCAAAGATGCGAAGATAGGCGACAAGTTCACGAACCACTTCAATGAGAATCGCATAATGGGGCGCGGCGGAGACGTAATACCGATCTCCCCGCCACTCTGCATCACCCGCGACGAAGTTGACGAACTCGTCTCCCGCCTCGACGACTCGATTGGCAAGGTCGAAGCCGAACTCGGCCTCTAAAGCCAAACACCTCAGGAGCGTCCCACTGCGGACGCCCCTGGGGGCCTCCGTTGGGGGACGCGTTCCGCCTCTGCCAGCAATTTAAGGAGTAGATACGTGGCTACTACCGCATATCTACGGAGAACCAGGAAAAAAATGTGGCCGCACAGCTGGATGACCTCCGTAATCTGAAAGATGGTTGGTATGACGGTGACGGTTTGGCGCCCAGCCATGAAGGGCTGGACTGGCTTGACGCCAGGCTCTTCAATGAATATCCCGATCACCTGCCGCTTCCGCGAATCTATCCAACGTTTGAAGGTGGCGTCCAATTGGAATGGTCAATCGGGCCAAACGACGCCAGCCTTGAGATGAATCTTTCCGACTACTCGGGCTACTGGCACAACCTGAATTTGCGGAAGGGCAAAGACGAAGAACGACTGTTGAACTTAGGGGATAGCGGAGAATGGGATTGGCTTAACGCTAGGCTTCGGAGCTTAACGGAGAGCGTGGAATGAACCAGGATACCTTGCTGTATAGGCAGGTGCATCCTAATACCAATTCAGCTTGATGAGGCCTCGTAGTATTCAGGTAGCCGCTGAATGTTCCGCTTGATCCAATCCCAACCTACCAGCGACTTCACTCGTTCGGGATCCGATTCCAGCCTGCTCAGGCAGGTATTCACCGCCTCAACCTTCTCATCTATACTCCCATAGACCCTGCCCTCTACCCACCTGCGAACCTCCTCGAACACCCGCTCGGCAGGATTAAGCTCAGGACTATAGGCAGGCAGCGTTATCGTCTTCATCCCCGCTATACTCCTCACCAACTCGCTGCGATGACTGCCCGCTCCGTCCCACACAAGCGCTCTCACTTCCGTGTATCGCCTAACGCTCAGCGCCGCGCGCGCCACCGTCTCAGACCTCATCGAGTCTATCCACGCCCACTCCGGTTTGCCTCTGCCAAAGTCCAC
This sequence comes from Dehalococcoidia bacterium, assembly GCA_965261525.1. Taxonomy (GTDB): domain Bacteria; phylum Chloroflexota; class Dehalococcoidia; order Lucifugimonadales; family UBA1123; genus VXRN01. Next base: position 3,179,915 of record OZ253472.1, on the reverse strand, counting down.
CACCAGGAACAGGTACTTCCACTCATAAACCAACTGCAACCGCTGAACCACCTTCACCCCACGAACTCCCCACACCCGGCGCACCATCCCGCGAAGTCCGACTCGCATCTCATCGGCGAACCCGATCAGCGTTCCCGAACTAACTCCCGCTCTCCGAAGGGAACGGCCAAGCCCCCCTTTTTCCACCGCTCCTGAGCGTACAGGTCCGCCTTCTCATGCCGGGGTCTGGGAACCTTCGGTGAACATCCCAGCCGCTCAAGCACACTGTATATGCTGTTCCCCTTGAACCTCACACCGTACTCCGACTCCACCCAATCGGCGATCTCACCAGCAGTCCTGAAACGTCCACTTCCAATCTCCCCAACCAATCTCCGTTCCTGAGACTCGCTCAGAAACCTCGGCTGACCCACTCCGCCCATCTTGCGGGACAGGACCTCGTCCAGACCGCCTTCTCTATACCACCCAACCCATCTCTGCGCGCTCCGGCAGTGAACACCCACAGCTTCAGCCGCCGCTTTGATCTGCCAGCCGCGACGTATCAGCCACAGCGCGCGCAGCCGGGTACGAATATAGACATCTCTCTGGGACTGGTACGCTTCCTTCAGCGCTTCCGGTGTGTCTTGCTCATGCCATGCCATCCTGAACGGGCGTCCAATCATCTGCTACCCTCCAACGCCTGAGTTGGCTTGAGCATAAATGAAATATCAGACTTCGACCAGCTCCTCTACGCTCACATCAGGATGAAATGGTATAATTTCATCAGGAACGGCGAAGCCACATCTCAAGCGTTTACCCCAACTCCAAAGGACAATAACCGACTTTCGGTGTATCATGGTGACATGATTAGCGCGGCGGCGGCATGGGAGCATTACACCGGAACGTTGGAGCTTAAATCGGATGGCGTGGTGTCGGTTTCGGTTGCGGAATGCCAAGCGATTGAGCTTTCCGTATCATCCGACCCCACTGACTTTCCTGAGCATACATTGATTGAATTCGGCGAGCTTACTAAGAGGGTGTTTCCAAAGGATATGTCATGAAGGATTCAACCGTCGGAGCATGAGATGAGTCATGGCTATGTTGACCCAGGCCTCGGTTGTTTCAGGCAGCGCCTCGTAGTCCTTGCTCAACCTGCGACACCTTCCCAGCCACGCGAATGTTCGCTCAACCACCCATCTGCGCGGCAGCGCCTTGAACTGGTGACTGTCCCGGGGACGCCTCACGATTTCAAGCGTCCATCCTGTCAACTTCCGCACCCACTCGATCAGTTTTCCCCCATAGCCCGCGTCAGCCCAGATCAAACGCATACGCCGAAATCGTCCTTTCAATTTAGAGATAACCAACTTCGCTCCGTCTCGGTCCTGAATATCGGCGGGATGCACCACCACGTCCAACAACAACCCCATGGCATCCACTATGATGTGTCGCTTTCGACCTTTGATCTTCTTGCCCGCGTCATAGCCGCGAGGCCCCCTTTTTCAGTAGTCTTCACTGACTGGCTGTCTATGATCGCCGCGCTGGGCGTCGGATTCCTGCCCTCCGCCTCTCGAACGGCGGAGCGCAGAGTCCCATTGACCCGTTTCCACGTTCCGTCCGTTGTCCACTTCCGAAAGTATTTGTACACTGTTTGCCAGGGAGGAAGATCGTTGGGGAGCATACGCCAGGCGCATCCGCTCCGAAGCGCGTACAGGATGCCGTTGACCACCTCCCGAAGGTCTACTGCGCGAGGGCGTCCTCCAGGTTTGGCTGGTGGGAGCAGGGGAGCGAGAATATCCCACTGTTCATCGGTGAGGTCGCTGGGATAGGGTTTGCGCATAATGCAAGTAGTATAGGTCAATTCGAAGGCTTTGGAAACACCCTCTAAGAGACTATCTCAAAACTCTTCGCTCAAGCGGATGGCAGGAGGACACAATCTCCCTCTCCCTTGAGGGAGAGGGCTGGGGTGAGGGTGAAATTCCTTAAGGTCGGGTTTTGAGATAGTTACTAAGCTACCTTACGGATTGGGCCATCGGGACGGTGTTCATCCAGAATCGCGAACGTTTCACTGGCAAGTTTGACTCCCGACTGACGTTGTTTGGCGAGTAGGTCGAGAGCGTAGTCGGACAACTTCGGCCTTATCCTGAGATTCTCCGGCATATAGCGCATACAGCGCCGCATCATAACCTGGGCCGGACGCCGGGTACGCTCACCGCATCCGTAGGCGTACACGCACATATATGCGATGCACTTGGTGGTCTCCCTGTATATCGGCGGAACGCCGCTCGATGAGGGCGGCATATGTACGCTGAGAGACTCTTTCAGGGGCTTGTCCATCTGCTGCGGCAGGGGACGACGTGTTTGGCGCATCGTGGAAGACCTTTGTTCAGAACGCAATTTCCGAATAAAGGCTATATCTTTTACAAAAAATACGCAATTCACAGTGAAGGCGAAATTGCGAAAATAATGACCTGAAATACCTAGACAAGAGTCCGAAGTCTCACGGGGCGAGATGCGGGGGCGTCTTACTCAGCGCTCAGCCGGTCATACGCCTTCTCGGTAATAGTAGTGAAATGGGACACGTGCCGGATTCGGACTGTCAGGTCGCCGCTCAGGCCCAGCAGATTGTAAACACTGTTGTACATGGACATTGCCGATTCCAGCGGGAACTGTCGTTCCCAGTCGTCAGCCCAGGAAGCGGGCGGTCCCAATCCCCTCCCCAGCTTGTTCAACTCGGCTGTCACGAATTTCCGTGTAAGGTCGTGCATACGACCGGCATCGGCGGCGAGATCGTACCCATCGAGACCGCGAGTCTTGAAAAGCACGATCTGGTACAGTAGCATCCACCCGAAGAAGATCACCAGGTTCAGGTCGTCAACGCGCCTGATGTGCCGTTTAAGTCCCCAGTCCAGAAGTTCGTCGTCATTCCTGATGAGCAGTTGGCGGAGGGTCTCGCGAGAAGCGTCACAGAGCATAATCCAGAGGGCTGCGCTGTGGTCGTCCAATTCTCCGGCCCTGTCGTGCGCAACCTGAGTCACGCCGTCTATGGAAAGCTCAAGGTTTCGCCGTCTCTTGCGGCGTCCCGGTATAAGTAGGTCAGCCAGATTCATAGCTCAAGTCAATCGTCTTTGGCCGCGAAATAGCCCTCGACGTATCCGAGCTGGACCGCCCTGACAATGGCCGGCGCTATGGCTTGCGGGATCGCCGAGCCGAATCCCCCGGAACTTGAGGCGAGTCGGATCAAATTTTCCTGCGCCAGGTTTGCGGCTACAGCTACGAACGGACGAATCCAATCGGGGCTGTACTGGTCGGCGCCCGCGTTTGGCCTCGCTTCTTCGGCGAACATAAGGGCGTCGAGAGCCGCATCGTCAGCGTGGCGTTCGGCGAGCATGGCCAGCGCGTTCTCGTAGTCCATCTCGAACTGTTGGAATGAGAGTTCAGGGTTGGTCAATGTAAACCTCTACAGTTGATACTTGCGCCGAAGAATATCAGATTGGAAAGACCGACGCATGGGGCGGAGTTGTAGGGCTGCGGTCATCGCGCTTGACCTGCCCATTCGGTATTCATATCATCTCCGCACCACGAACTCTGGACGGGAGCGAATTACATTGGACCTCAAATACTATATACGAGACATTCCCGATTATCCCCAGCCCGGAATCCTGTTCAGAGACATAACCCCGCTCCTGAAGAATCCAGAAGCGTTCAAGTACGCGGTGGATGAAATGGCGGCCCGTTTCGAGGTGTCGGGCCTTGACGCGGTCGCCGGCGTCGAGTCGAGGGGATTCCTGTTTGCCGCTCCGCTCGCATATGGGCTCGGCCTGCCGCTAGTCGTCATACGGAAGAAGGGCAAGCTCCCATTCAAGACCTACTCCCAGGACTACGTACTGGAGTATGGAACCGACGCGCTGGAGGTACATGTGGACTCGATATCCACGGGTAACCGTGTACTAATCGCCGACGACCTTCTGGCCACGGGCGGCACGCTGGCGGCAACGGCGAAGCTGGTCGAGCGCGCCGGGGGAGTGGTTGCGGGCATTGGCGTCGTGATCGAGCTTTCAGAGCTCGGCGGCCGTGAAACCCTCACGCCTCACCGGACAGAGTCGCTGATTACATACTGATCGCTTCACGGATTGAGGCCAAGGTGAACTTGTGTCGGCGTCATCATACTTCGTTGTGCCTGAACATCCTGTACATTCCAAGCGCGGCGGCTCTGCTTGGAGTAGCGTGTAGCAGCGAGGAAGAAACCCCGGCGCAGCCCGAGCCGGCAGTGGCGCCCACACAGGCCCCCGCGGCCATGGCGCCCACACAGGCCCCCGCAGCCGTGGCTCACCCACAATAGCGCCCGCGCCGGAGCAGGGCATGATGGCTAGTGACATAAGAATCACTATGGCTATCCCGTCGGTGGAGGAGCAGTTCGGCGACTTCGAGAATCAGACCTACGGCGGAAGCCCGGGCGAGATCCAGATGGGCTTCTTCGACCAGTTGCTGGTACACGACGGTGAAGATCCGCTTTCGCCGTTCGCCGCCGAGTCGTGGGAGATCAACAACGCGGGTGATCAGTTGACGCTGGTCATCAGGGACGACCTCAAGGTCAACACCCCAGAGGCTTTCATGGGCCAGGACTTCGGCTACATAAAGGCCGAGGACGTGGCTTGGAACATGAACAGGCAGAACGCCGTCATCAACCCCAGCCTGGGCGCCGCTATCGGCGCTCAGCTTGGCGGCACGTTCGGCGAGGCCATAGCCGTTGACGAATATACAGTGAAGGCTCCGCTGGTAACTGACATATTCTGGGGCATTCCAATCAGCGAGTTCGACATCAACGACACCACTGTTCGACTGGACAGCAAGGCCGCCTACGAGACGGTCGGCGCTGAATCCATCTTGCTAGTGCCCGTCGGATCCGGCCCCTTCACCATGGGGGACTGGGTTCCGAACAGCCACGGCCTCGTTCACGCCGTTCCCGACCACTGGGTAGAGCCTCCCCACATCGGAACGTTCCGCGTGGTGCAGGCACCGGAAATCACCACCCGCATGGCAATGATGTCGGCAGGCGAAGCGGACATCGCTTCAATTGACTTCGCAAGGCTGCGAGAGTTGGAGGGCAAAGGCCTCAAGTTCATCACCACCATGTCAGACAAGGACACGATGACCCTGAGCGCTATCTGGCCCGGCAACCTCTGGACCGATACCAACGCCAAGACAGCTTCCAACATCGCCAAGGGCGAGACGCCGATGGATGAGAATGGAAATCCGCTTAAGCCCGGATCCACCGAAGGGATGGATGAGTCGTCGTGCAAAAGGGGTGAGAAAGCGCTCCATTGAATCTGGGATAATGGGTTTGAAGACAAGAACCAACCCCAGAGCAGGAGCACTTAATAGATGTTACCACCTGAGCGTCCCGACCGCATCCGAATCGCCTTCGACGATCCCCGGCTGGTGGCCAATGCCGGGCTGCTCGTGCCGGCCACTCTCGCTCAGCGCCTGGGACTGAGTGAACTGGTGGACAGCAACGTTGACCTGGGCGATGCGCCGGGACGGGCGAACCCGGGAGACAAGACGCTGACCCTGGTTGCCTCGGCGCTGGCCGGTGGGGACTGCATCGATGACGCCGACGCGCTGCGTGCCGGTGGGACCGGGCGGGTGTTGGGCTGTACAGTGAAGGCGCCATCCACCCTGGGGACCTTCCTGCGCAGCTTCAGGTGGGGACATGTGCGGCAGTTGGACCGGGTGAGCCGGGAGTTGCTGGCGCGGGCCTGGGCCGCTGGCGCGGGTCCCGGCGATGAGCCGTTGACCATCGACCTGGACTCCACCATCTGCGAGACCTACGGACTGGGCAAGGAGGGCGCCCGCCGCCACAACTACACCGGCCAGAGAGGCTATCACCCGCTTGTGGCCGTCGCCGCAGGAACCGGCGACGTGCTGATGGCCCGGTTGCGGCAGGGTCGAGCCAACACCGCCCGGGGCGCAGCCCACTTCCTGCGTGAGACGGTGAGCCGGGTGCGCTGCGCCGGGGCCACAGGACAACTCACCGTACGCGCCGACAGTGGCTTCTACACCCATGACATCGTCTCCGTATGCCGAAAGACAGGTGTCCGCTTCTCCATCACCGTCCGTCAGCACACCCGACTGCGCAATCTCATAGAGGCCATACCTGAGGAGGACTGGACTCCCATACCCTACTGGATGGACGGCGCAGCCGACGTGGCTGAGACCACCTACACCCCTTTTCGGAACGAGCCCGATGCCGCACCGGTGCGTCTCATCGTCCGCAGGGTGAAGCCCACGCCCGGTTCACAACTGGCCCTCTTCGTCGACTACAGCTATCACGCCTTCATCACCGACCGACAGGGCGACACCCTCCAACTGGAGGCCGACCATCGCCGCCACGCCGAGATCGAGAACGCCATCCGAGACCTCAAGTACGGTGTCGGGCTGAACCATCTGCCCTCGGGGCGCTTTGCAGCCAACGCCGCCTGGATGGCCATACAGGTAATGGCTCACAACCTGGCTCGCTGGATCGGACGCATCGGTCTGCGCGAGCCGGTGGCGACCACCAAGACCCTGCGCAGACGCTTGTTCTCCCTCGCCGGACGGCTCACCCACTCGGCCCGCCGCCTTACTTTGCATCTCCCGCAGCGCTGGCCCTGGGAAACACAGTTCGGTCGCGCACTGACCAGACTGCGAGCCATTCCTCTGCCGGCCTGACGGCAGTGTCTACTACTGACCACCGTACACACCACAGCCTGTCTTGTCCGTAAGATCGCTCCGGACCGGACCGCGGGTGTCCACTGTTGCCCGCAGATTCGTCAAACTCGCCCCAAATCGCCACTGTGGGCCTCCATTGGCGTCCAAAATCACGACCGCGGACCTTCAGAACGACCCAGGCGCTGACATCATAACCGCACCGCCACTTTGACACGTCCCTCACCCACGCCCCGGCGGCGATACTAACCCTCTTCGGTGGATTCGGGTTAAGCCGGGGATCGAACCCTGGACGTCCTCGGTTTATGAGCAGGACTACGCCTGGATAGGCTGCCCATGGGGAGATAACTGCCCTTACGAAGACACCAACAATCCTGCCGGCATGAGCGACATGGAGCAGGCGCGCCTGGTTCGCTGGGGACTCTCGCACGCCATCGACAGGCAGGGCATAGTGGATGTTCTGCATACCGGACTCGGCACTCCCATCTACCTCGAGCTGATGGGTCCCAAGTTCCCCGGCTGGCGTCCTGAGCGCACCGTCACCGCCGCCATGATCAAGGCCGCGCACGAAAAGTACGGAGACAGCCAAATACTCGGCGCCGGCACAAGCTGGATAGAATACGGCGAGTACGACAACGCCGCCGAGCCCGGCTACGAATGGCCGTGGGAAATTCCCACCGACAAGGCAGAGGCCGCAAGGCTGCTCGACCTCGCGGGCTTCCCCGATCCTGACGGCCCCGGAGGCCAACCACGCTTCGAGATCAAGATGAACAAGTATCGCTGCGAAACCGGCGACGTCTGCCTGGAGCAGGCGGACGCGGTGGCGGCGGACTGGGAATCGGTCGGGGTCAGGGTCGAGCTTCTGACCGAAGAGTACGGCGGAGTGGTCGTGCCTCGCATGAGAGACCGCACGCAGGCCTACCCGGTCGTCAAGAACTGCTCGGTCGAGACCGCGAACTACCCATTCGACTGGCCTCCCCCGCCAGCGGACAGCACATTCAGCCGTCCGGCCTGGGGCTGCGCGTTCGAAAGCAAGTTCCTCGACTATATGTACATCAACATCAATGGCGAAAGAGACAAGCAGGCGCGCGAAGACCTACACCTTGACATGGTTGACTACTACTACTGGCAGCTTTACAGCGGACTGGTGCAGCCGCCTCGCGGCGTCGCCGCCAACCCTGAAACCGTGGTGTCCTGGAACTCCCGTTCCACCGCCGCCGGCTTCTGGGGCAGGCCGCAGCACATCGTCCCCGTGAAGTAGATACTAGGATTCAGGGAGAGGAGTGGCCGCGCTCCTCTCCCATGTACATCCAGTTTCAGAATCGCGAGAGGAAATCAACATCGTTTGCGCGTCGCCCGCTAAGTTCCCAAATTTTCAACCACACATTTTCTATGCCCGCCTCTCGGAAGACGGTCGCAATGAGGTTCTAGCCCAAGATGGCTCGATTTCTAGTCAGAAGAGCGCTATCAATCCTGATCTCGATTATCGGGGCTACGTTAGTTATATTCATCCTGACGACGCTCGGCCCGGACCCCTTGGTATTGTACATCGGAGACGCCCAGGTCGAGCTCACTCAAGAGCAGATCGCGGAGATCGAGCGACACCTCGGATTGGACAAACCTCTTCCGCTGCGCTACCTCAGTTGGGTCTGGAACCTGGTACGATTCGACATGGGGCAGTCGCTGGGAACGCTGCGACCAGTAAGTGACATAATCAGACAGCACTTGGGGATGACTTTACGACTCGCAGCGGGCGCCTGGATATTCGCGGTGATAGTCGGCGTTGGCGTCGGCGTTCTGGCTGCGGTCAAGCGCGCCACTGTTTGGGACTACGTAGGCCGCATATTCGCGCTGTTCGGACAGGCGATGCCCCAGTTCTGGACCGGAGTCATGGCCATTCTGGTGTTCACTGTATGGGTCAGGTGGTTTCCTCCCGGATGGTCGGGAGGACCCGACGAAGGCACATTTCCCCAGGATAGGGGAAATGTCAAGTTCTATGTTCTGCCGTGCATAGTTCTGGGCTGGCCCGCCTCTGCCGGCATAATGAGACTGACACGCTCGGCCATGTTCGAGATACTCGACTCGGAGTACATCAAGCTGGCCCGCGCGAAAGGTGTCGGGCCAATAACGATCATATTCAAACACGGATTGCGAAACGCGGTCATACCCCCTCTGACCTCGGCTTTTGTGTTGCTCGCCGACTATCTCAACGGAGCCCTTGTGGTTGAGATCATTTTCTCCATGCTAGGCATCGGCACCGTCGCGCTCAACCAGGCTGTGTATGATAACGATTGGCCCCTGCTTGCGGGCACCGTGTTCTGCTTCATTGGAATCTACGTCTTCTTCGCATTTCTTGCGGACATCGCATACGCGCTGATTGACCCCCGAATTCGATACGAGTAGAAAATGTCCAATATGGAAATGAGCCAAATCGAACGCGACCTGCGGGGGATTCGCGACCGGCCTCCGGTAATTCGGGAGTTGCGATCCTTTTGGATGTTCATGAGGCGTTGGCCTGTAATACCAATGGCAATTCTGGCCTTGCTCATATTCTGTGGCGTATTCGCGCCCGCGCTTGCCACGCATGATCCCTATGCAGGCGCCATAAGGAGCCGTCAGCAGCCTCCACCCTGGTTTCCGGACAGATTCGTGTCCGAGGTGTTGATGGTGGACCCTGAAGTTCGGGCGGAACATATTCTTGGCACAGACCATGCCGGACGCGATGTATTCTCCAGAATGTTGTATGGAGCGCGCATATCGCTGGTGGTGGCCGCTATCGCCCTACTCAGCGGATTCATTACAGGCACGACGCTCGGAATTCTCAGCGGCTACTCCGGCGGTTGGGTGGACGAGGTCATAACGAGAATAGTGGACATATGGCAGGCTCTTCCTTTCCTGATGGTCGCGCTGGTGTGTGTGCTCCTCTTCGGTCAGAGCACGGTACTGCTTTTATGTCTGATGGTCGCGCTGGCGTGGAACCCGTTCGTCAGGGTCATCAGAAGCCAGACGCTCGTTATCAAGAATGAGCCATACGTTGACCTCGCTCGTGTCGCGGGCTGCTCCCAGGTGCGAATTCTCATACGCCACATACTGCCCGGCGTGATAAACACCGCCGTCGTGATAGCGACCCTTAGCGTCGGGTCATTGATACTCGCCGAGGCCGCTCTGAGCTTCCTGGGCGCGGGCGTGCCGTCGCCCACGCCAACCTGGGGAAGCATGGTCTCCGAAGGCAGGGGCTATCTTGAAGTCGCGCCATGGCCGACAGTCTTGCCGGGAGTCGCCATCTTCTTAGTCGTCATGTCGCTCAACTTTACTGGGGATTGGCTGCGAGACCGTCTAGACCCACGTCTCAGGCAGCTGACCTGACGCCTAATTAGTTCAATAGTCTGTGTTTCGGGCGACCTTGATGAGGTCGCCCGAAATCTCGTGGACAACTTTCCTGACGCTGTTTCCTTACCGCTACTTATTTCATTCGGACAGATTATCCATACTTATAAATACCTGAGAACAGGTTCTTGCAAAGATTGTTGTATTGGCGTAGTGTGACCGCAATCGCGGCAGGTAGCGTCAGCCGCGGGACCGATATAGAGTGACGCCGTATAACCGGGAAAGGATAGGAGCGCTAAAGTGAAAAAGATGCGATTGATAACACTGACAATCTCGCTCGCGCTTATAGCCACATTGGCAATGGCCTGCGCAGGCACAGAAGATACTCCACCAACACCGACGCCAATAAACGTGTCGGCCATTATTCAAGAGGCCATGCAGGCGCAGCCGCAGCCGCAAAGTATGACGGCTGAGGATGTCGCCAAGGCGGTTCAGAGCGCTATGGCCTCCCAGCCGGGAGTCACGCAGGCTGAAGTAGCGGACGCCATCGCTCAGGCTATGCGACAGCAGACGCCCAGCGTTACGCAAGCGGAGGTCGCGGAAGCGATTGCCGGCGCTCTGGCCGACAGGCCGGGCGTAACCGAAGGCCAGGTCGCGGACACCATCGCGAGCGCGCTGCGACAGCAGACCCCCGGACTCACCGAAGCCGAGGTGTCGGAAGCCATTGCGAAGGTTCTGGCCGAAAGGCCGGGAATAACTCAGGATGACATCACCAAGGCAGTGACGGACGCCGTCGCCATGGCCGTGCCAACGCCCGCCGATACCATGATGGACGACTCCATGATGATGGGGCCGAGCGGCAAGGTAACCGGAGCGGTCGTGAGCGTCGGAACCTCCAGCGGCTGGCCTACGGACTGCGTATGGTGCGCAACCTTCCCGAACATAGGTGCCGGAGAGGTTCTCGTCACGGCCACAAGGTCGACCTCGGGGGCCTTCATCGTTGAGCCCTGGGTCGCCGAGTCCTGGGACCTGGCCCCCGACCAGAGTTACATAGACTGGAAGGTCCGGGAGGGCATCCAGTTCCACAAGGACTGGGGCGAACTCACCGCCGAGGATGTGGTTTACACCTACAACGCGGGCAACCCCGGTATCACGCCCGAGGCGGTCCACGATACGCTCCCCAGTCCCACAATCGGGAGTCTGGAATTGCTCAGCAAATATGTTGCCCGTATGCACCTGAACTCATTCTCTGCCAATACGTTCCTCTCTATATCCGACCTGGGAGAGGGTGTGCCGATAATGTCCAGCAGAGTACAGGCAGACCAGGGCACCGACTGGATGCGGCAAAACATCATCCTCTCCGGCCCGTTTGAGGTCCCTGAGTGGACACAGCAGAAGGGCATCTACCTGGAAGCGCGCTCCGACGGTGAACACTGGAAGGGAATGCCTCACATTGAGCGATTCGACATGATCGAAGTGCCGGAATCTGCTACGCGCCGCGCCATGGTCGAAAGCGGCCAGGCGGAAATGGGTGAAATACCCATCAAGGACTGGACTGCCCTGCTCGAGCAGGGCATGGCGCGCTCGTCCGAGGGCGTCAGCAATGCTCGCGGTATTCTGTTCCAGGGCAACTACTGGGAAACCGAGCATCCGCGATTCGGAGACACGCTGGAACGCATGATAGACGACTCGAAACCATGGATTGCCAAGATGGACGACATGGCAGGCAGAGAGCGGGCAAGAGACGTCCGCATAGCCATCTCGCAGTGTGTTGACCGCGAAGCGATACTCGACACCATCCTCGCAGGGCAGGGACGAGTCGCCTACGTACAGTACATACACCCCGACACGGCCCTCTACGGGAAGGTGGACGGCGACACCCGCTGGAACATTCCATTCGACTGCGAAGGCTCAAAGGCGCTTCTGGCCAAACACGGCCTGAGCGACGGATTCACGATCAACGACTACTGGGCGGGTCCCAGCGGTGTAGTGGTGGAGATGGCTGAGGCTATGGCGGCCACATGGCTGTCCGAACTCAACATCAAGGTCGAACTCGACCGGCAAAGCTATTCCACCTGGCGCCCGGGGCTTATATCAAGAACCGTCAATGGCGTCCACGGCAGCTTCAATCCCGGCACCGCTCCTCCGATATGGGCGAATGAGTGGACCTGGAGCGCGGTAGCCTCGCCCGCCGGTTACAACTCCGGCAACGAACTGCCAGAAGCCAGCGAGACGGTGCTTGCCAAGGAGCAGACCACCAACCAGGAGGAACTCGAACAGTTCACCCTGGACTGGGTGGACTTCATCTTCGAGGAAAGATTCGGCTTCACGGTGGGCACAATGCCCAACAACACGATCTATAACCCCGAAGTAATAGATTCCTGGGAAATGCGGCCCATGACCAACTTCAGAGTCGGCGGCATGAAGTCCCTGGAGAACATCATCCTCGCCAAGTAGCGTAGCGCGCAAATAATGGAGTCCCCTGAAATGAGAGGGGACTCCATTACCTCATTTTTCTCAATCCCCTGAATTTGCCCATCGCCCCGGAGGTGTCGTCATAACTACATTCGTAATCAGACGATTCTTCACCTCTATTCTGGCTTTAATGGGCGCCACCATCATCATATTCGCCGCATCCAGAGTGCTGGGAGATCCCACCGTCCTGCTTCTCCCCGAAGAGGGCTACGGACTCGACTCGGACGAACTCGAAAAAGCCAGAAAGCGCCTTCACCTCGACAAGCCGGTCCCGCTCCAGTACGCCTTCTGGGTAGGCGACCTTCTGCAAGGAGACCTGGGCCAGGACCTCGGCGATAGGCATCCGATCTCAACCAAGCTGCGGGACAAGTTGCCGCCCACGCTTCGACTGGCCTTCGCCGGATACATCTTGGCGACACTGATAGGGATTCCCCTGGGAGTGCTGTCTGCGGTCAAGCGCGGGTCGGTCTGGGACATGGCCGGGCGCACATTCGCGCTGCTGGGTCAGTCGCTGCCGGCATTCTGGATAGCCATCTTGGCCATCCTGATATTCGCGGTCTGGCTCGACTTGCTGCCCGCCGGAACTCAGGGAGAGGGGTTCTCCATCAAGCATTACATACTGCCGACGCTCACGCTAGCCTGGCTCCCTGCGGCGGGCTATCTCAGACTGATGCGCTCTTCAATGCTGGACGTGCTGGATTCCGAGTACATCAAACTCGCTCGCGCCAAGGGCGTCGGAGTCAATACCATCATCTGGAAGCACGCCTTCAAGAACGCCGCCATCGCGCCGCTCACCTTCTCCGGCCTTGTCCTTGCCGGATTCATAACCGGCTCGGTCTCTGTCGAGGTCGTCTTCGGATGGCCCGGCATCGCAAGACTCGCAGTGGAGGCGGTTCAGACCAACAACTTGACGACCCTCTCCGTAATCACGCTCATGTTCACGCTCATATACGTCGTCGCCAATTTCATGGTGGACATCATCTACGGCATGATAGACCCCAGGATTCGCTATTCGTAATCGAGTCACGCAAGAATCTATCCGCTGGAATAGAGGCACATGGAACAAGTTCAACCTGAGATAGCTCTCGGAGGGAGAGAAAACCTCCTTTCCAGAACCATTGGCGCATTTCGCAGATGGCCGATTGTATCAATTGTCCTTATCTCTATACTGGCGTTTGTGGCGATTTTCGCCCCAATACTATCCCCACAAAGCCCGATAGAAAACAATCTGCGCGACAGGAACGCGCCCCCCTTCTGGTACACCGAGTGGTACGAGGAGAACGATAAGGTCACGCGAACTTACATACTCGGCGCGGACCCTATCGGACGCGGCGTGCTGAGCAGGCTGATTCACGGCGCGCGAATCTCCATGATGGTCGTAATCGTGGCGATGGTCAGTGGCACCGTCGTCGGCACAGGGCTCGGAATGATTGCCGGTTACGCGGGCGGAATCGTTGACGAGGTGATAACACGCATCGTTGACATCTGGCTCGGACTCCCCTTCATCCTGTTGGCTCTCATAGTGGCCGTAACCATCGGCCCCGGATTGTGGACCATGATGGGCCTGCTCGCACTCGCCGCCTGGCCTGCATTCGTCCGAAATGTGCGCGCCGAGGTGCTCACGCTCAGGGAGCGCGACTATGTGGCGCTGGCGAAAATTTCGGGAGCGTCCTCTTCCAGAATACTCATCCGACACATCCTGCCCGGCGTCATGAACACCGTGTTGGTAATCGCCACGCTTCGCATAGGGCAGCTGATCCTTACCGAGGCGTTCCTCAGCTTCCTGGGAGCGGGAATACCGTCTCCCACACCAACCTGGGGCGGCATAATAGCCGACGGCAGAGAGTACCTCAGGGATGCTTGGTGGGTGTCCGTCTTCGCTGGCGTAGCCATCGGCCTCACCGTCTTCGCCCTGAATTTCTTAGGGGATTGGATGCGCGACACCTTCGACCCCAGGCTCCGACAAGTATAGCCGACTCGATTCGGCCCACCCCACACAATCCCGGAATACAAGTCGGCGCTGCCTGTGGCGCGAAAATCCCCTCTCCCTCGACACGCGATGGCTAGGTGAAAGTGTACAGTCAACTATGAATACCAACGTACAGCCCCCTCTCCCTCAAGGGAGAGGGTTGGGGTGAGGGTGATGTCACAGATATCCAGAGCCAGACAGATGAGAAGACAGTCCACGGACGCCGAACGAGTACTCTGGTCGAAACTCCGCGACCGTCGGATGATGAATTGCAAGTTTCGCAGACAGTTTCCGACCGGCAGGTACATCGCGGACTTCGTGTGTCGTAAGCACAATCTCATCATAGAGATCGACGGAGGACATCACGCGGACCAGCAGGAGTACGACGCGGTCAGGACTGAATGGCTTCGGTCACAAGGATACGATGTGCTCCGGTACTGGGACAACGATGTACTGACTCAGCTGGAATCGGTGCTGGAATCAATCGGGAACGAGCTCAAGAAGCGCGGCGCATCGTATTCACCCTCACCCTAGCCCCTCTCGCGTCGAGGGCTTACAGGGGTATGTAAACGTACGGTCAACCGTCAATACCTACCAACAGACCCCCTCTCCCTCGACGGGCTGAGAAGGGTAGGTAAATGTCCAGCCAGCTAAGAATTTCAATCAACAGACCCCCTCTCCCTTGAGGGCTGAGAAGGGTATGTAAATGTCCAGCTATCTATGAATTTCAATCAACAGACCCCCTCTCCCTTGAGGGAGAGGGCTGGGGTGAGGGTGATTACCGCCACCAATTCAAGCCGGTACGAAATGTTGCGCGACTCTCCGCTCGCTATGTTACAATATACTTATTACAGAACAAAAGTGCCTAAATTATATAACGTGGAATTTATCAATGACGACAAAAATGTCCTACACTTTTTTTCTGCAGGTCAATTCCATGCGAATTCATAGCTAAATCCGACGATTTTCAGGTCAATACCCACCTGAAACGTCACCTGAAGTCCACTAGGGGTCCACCTGAACCAACATAAATCAGAATATATATAATCCAGCCGATTTTCCACACACCTATCGACTCTGGAAAGGTCCCGCGCGCAATCCGAGCCTGCATCATCCTACTCGGTCATCCAATATGTAGGGGCGTCCCTTCTGGGCGCCCTTGTCGCCGACCAAACTGATACAGCCTCCGCAATCCGGTTGAGATTGCCCTGCGTGTCTCGCCAAAGTATAATCTGTGAGGTACTTGGCGTTTGCCAGCCCTGACGTTGTTAACAAATTCAAACGGTGAGGCTTTGAATAATGGATCTTACTCTCAATGAAATTCAGACCATGCTCCGGTCCTCCGCGAGGGAGTTCATGGAAGACCAGGTACCCAAGACCCGGGTGCTTGAAATAGACGACAGTGAATCCGGCTTCGATCCCGGCCTCTGGGAGCGGATGTCGGAGCTGGGTTGGCCGTCCCTGGCCATACCTGAAGAATATGGCGGACTAGGTCAGGGATGGGTTGACTTGGGAGTAGTATCCGAGGTGATGGGCTATTACGCCTGCCCCAGTCCCCTTCTGTCATCGGCTGTATTGTCGGCGCAGGCTATCCTGGCCGCAGGCTCCGAAGACCAGAAGCAGGCAATGCTTCCCGGTATCGCAATGGGACAGCAGATCTACGCGCTTGCGTACACCGAGCCTGACTATTCATGGTCGCCCGACGCGATTCAGCTTCAGGCATCCGAGAGCAACGGCGGATATGTGCTGAACGGCGTTAAGCTGTTCATACCCGACGCGAATGTCGCCGACCGCATCCTGGTCGCGGCCCGCGCATCCAACGGCGCCGCGCCGGATGACGGCCTGAGCCTGATGGCGGTGGACAGGACAGCCCCTGGAGTCTCAGTTCGCGTAATGCAGGGCTGGATTGGCCCCAAGGCGTGTGAGGTGAATTTCGAGAACGTCGAAGTAGGCGCCGGAGACGTGCTGGGTGAGCCAGGAAGCGCGTGGGGCGCTATCGAGTCCGCGATGGACAGGGCAACCGCGGTGCTGTGCGCTTTCATGGCAGGCGGAACCCAGGCCGTATATGATATGACGCGCGAATACAGCCAGACCCGCATCGCGTTCGGTGTGCCAATCGGCACATTCCAGCGCGTTCAGGATCACGTAATTGACGCGCTGACCGACGCGGACTCCGCCAAGTGGACAGCCTTCGAGGCTCTCTGGCAGCTGGACGAGGGTATGGCTGACGCGCCCGTCGGCGTGTCCACCGCAAAGTCGGTAGCGAGCCTCGGCTTCCCCAGGGCCTGCGACGCCGCTCACCATGTCCATGCCGGTATTGGCGCGGACCTAGACTACGGTCTGACCCAGTACACAAAGCGCGCCCGAACCCTTCAGCACTACCTCGGCGACCACGTGTACCACAAGGCGCGAATGGCTCGCTTGATGAAGCTCTCAGGCTAGGTAAACGGATCCCATAACAACTCGCACTAGGATGCCAACCCGACTGTTCAACGTAGATGAATACTACGCTATGGCCGACGCTGGCATTCTGGCCGAGGACGAACGCCTGGAACTACTGGGTGGCAGGATTTTCCACACATACTCGGGGGAGCCCCGTGTCGCTGTCCAGTATAAGTGTCAGGATAAGTGGCCAGCATAAATGTCATCAACTCGCTCCGTGATGGTATCAGATCATGCTCGATGCGATGTAAGTCGATGGCGCGTCATTGGCGGACTCTCGGCGTTCATATACTTCTTTACGGTGTCTCTGTGTATGCCCAGTTCCCGGGCGATCCCACGAATGGACAGGCCCTTACGCTTCGCCTTCTGTACCGCTTTCCACCTGGCAGTCTGTAGTGGCGTTGGCTTCCTGTGTCGCCGCGTCACAGCTTTGCGAGACCTTTCAGTGTCGTTGTGACCGGAGGCGTCAAGGGGCTCTTCGGCATCGCGAGTGGCGTCCGCAGTCGCCAGTCTGTCCGTCCATTTTCTTCCCAGACCGTTGTTGGGGGGATGGAGTATAGGCGTATGTACGGTTCTGCCAGCGAAGCCGCGAAGGAGGCTCGGACGTGGTGGCGCCTCCTGAGAGGGGATGTCACGTTCTTCGTGCTGCACCCGCAGGGTTCCACCCAGTTCCTCAAGTACATCCACGGCTGCTCCGGCGTAGCTCGGCCGGTCCGTGCCTGGCAGTAGTTGCAGAGTGCGCCAGCGGTATCTGACCGTGTTGTCCCTGGCGACTCTGCGTCTGTACTTGAAGCACAGGATCCCCTCCAGGCATATCTCCTCGCCCACAGTACGATAGGCGACTTCAGACTCCTGAGCAGGCGCCTTGAAGCGGTTATTGAAGCGTGGAAGGAAGTCCTCCAGCACGCGGTTGGCGTCATCGATGGTGGTCGCGCCCGCAAGCCGGAGCTCCGTGACCAGCCTGTCCTGGAGTGTACCCGCGGTGCGTTCCACTCGACCTTTAGCTTGCGGCGATCGAGCGAATATTAGCTGTACGCCCAGTTCACCCATAGCTCGACTGAACTGAGTGGGACCAGCGGCGGTCTCTGACGGTGGAGTGTGCTTGAAGACGGCATGGCGGTCTGCATAAAGCGCGAGCGGTATGCCGCAGCTACGTATCAGACCTCGCATCAACAGGAAGTAGCTGCGTGTGTTCTCCAATTCACTGAAAAGAGCATTGACCACGATGCCGGTGGCGTCATCCACTGCCAGCAGCAATGTGAACTGCGGTCCGTCGTCTCCAAGCCATCGATGATGACTTCCGTCTATCTGTATCAGCATACCTTCACGTGGCATACGCTGACGCCGGACTCGGCGCTTGGGCGGACGCCTCCCACGCGGACTATTCTCGCCGGCGTTCACCAGCAGACGCCGCAGCGTGCTGCGAGTTATGTCTATGCCTTCGTGTTCTCTCAACAACTCGCTCATATGAGTGTGGTTGGTTCCCGAATACCGCGTGCGCGCCAGGTGCAGCACAGCAGCCCTCGTTGCCTCCGATATCGCATTGGGCGCTCTGCGACCTCGATGACCATGAGCAAGGGCGGCTGCGCCTTCCTTCCTGTATGCCGCCAGTATGCGCCAGGTATGGCGTATGCTCACTCCCATCAGCGTAGATGCCTGTTCTATCGTCATGTACCCCGTCAGCAAACTGTTGAGTACCTGAAGTCTTGCCTGTTCCCTTTGGTTCAACGTCACATTCTCCATGATGTGACATTCTTGCTGAACAGTTAGTTGTGACGCTTATGCTGAACAACAACAACCGGGGCGGCGGAAAAGTGTACCACCAAGGCCTAAGCGCCCAGGGAAAATGTCCGCTTTGATTGATGAGGATCTGGGGACGGAAGTCAGTCCGAAGAGAGCAATGCGGCGGCCTGCCCGCTCTGTCTGAGCCTGTAGCTCTCGCCGTTCATCTCCAGGATGCGCACGTGGTGGGTCAGCCTGTCCAGCAGGGCCCCGGTCAGCCTCTCTGACCCGAAGACCTCGGTCCACTCGTCGAAGGGCAGGTTGGTGGTAACCAGGATCGAGCCTCTCTCGTACCGCTGGCTGAAGATCTCGAAGAGCAGCTCGGCGCCGGTCCTGGACAAGGGAACGAAGCCAAGCTCATCTATGATCAGCAGCTTGAGCCGAGACAGTTTCTTCTGTAGGTTCAGCAGCCTTCTCTCGTCCCTGGCCTCCATGAGCTCGTGTACAAGGGCGGCCGCTGTTGTGAACCCCACCGACAGTCCCCTCTGGCAGGCGGCGAGACCAAGCCCCAGCGCGATGTGAGTCTTGCCCGTTCCGCTGTTGCCCATGGCGATGACGTTTTCTCTACGCTCAACGTACTCGCACCGGGCCAGTTGGTTCACGAGTTGCTTGTTCACTGACGGGATCGCAAGGAAGTCGAATGTGTCCAGACTCTTGACCGCGGGAAAGCGCGCCGCCTTGATCCTGCGTTCCACCATGCGGTGATGACGGTCTATGAGCTCAAGCTCCGACAGTCTGAGAAGGTAGTCGGGGTGATCAACGCCCTCGGCGGCGCACTGCTGCGCCATTTTGCCGTACTCCCTGAGGAAGGTAGGCAGCCTCAGCTCCTTGAGATGATGTTCCAGCAGCAGAGTTGACCTGTCGCTCACGACGCTCTCCCGGTGAGAAGACCCATATAGTCGGTGGCCGAGGTCTTGCCGACGCTGACCCTGGGAAGGTACGGGTACAGCTCAAGGTCGAGTCTCGGCGGTCGTCCCTCGATGCTGCACAGCAGGAGATGCTTGACCGCGTCGAAGCTGATCGCTCCCAGCCTGATCGCGTCTCTGACTGCGGAGTGAACCTCGTCGGCTGAGAAGGTCTCCATGAGCCTGAGGACCTGAACGAACTCCTTCTTGCCGCGCCTTTCCATCCTCGACTCCATCAGACGGCGCAGCGTGTCGAACTCCTCCGGCAGGTCCCATCCCTGGAGGGGAGCCGCCTGGTCGAGAGCCGCGGTCTTCCGCTCCAGCAGAGGCAGGTAGTGGATCGGGTCGAACACGAAGTCGTCCCGTTCGTAGGAACGCCGGTGTCTGGCTATGACCTCGGCGCCGCAGCTTATGACCACCTCATGGACATACCCTCTGACCAGAACGTCCCTGTAGCCGTACGCCACCGGAACCGAGTAGTCGTTGGTGCGATAGCGCACCAGCGACAGCGAGTTGACGCGCGTCCCATGCTTGTCGCTCGCGTCATACGGGACCGCCGGCAGCGGCAGAAGAGCCGTGAGGTCTTGCTTCATACGCTCGCCAATGGTCTCGCGGTGTCCCCTGAGCCTCGCCTCCATGCGCTCAAGGCAGCGTCCCTCAAGATAGAGGTTGAGGGCGTCGAAGCTATCGAACGACGGTATGGGCACGAGGAAGTTACGACGGCTATAGCCCACCATGCCCTCGACGTTGCCCTTGTCGTTGCCCCTACCCGGCCGTCCGAACCTGTCGGTGAACAGGTAGTGGGACTGTAGCTCGGTGAACACCCGGGTGCGGACGCGCCTCCCGTCTCCCAGGATCTTCGCAACCGCCAACTTCGTGTTGTCGTACAGGACGCTCTGGGGAACTCCGCCCAGGAAGCGGAACGCCGATATGTGTCCGTCGCAGAACGCCTCGGTGGTCTCGGCCGGGTACGCCTTCACGAAGACGCCGTCGCTGTGGGGAAGGGACAGCACGAAGAAGTGGACATTGCGCTTCACCCCGTCTATCACCGCCCACGCCTCTCCGAAGTCGCGCTGGGCGTGCCCGGCGGGATGGGAAAGTGGAACGAACATCTCCCGGGTCGTGCGCCGACGCTCACGCGCGTAGTCCTTGACGATGGTGTACTTGCCCTCGAACCCGCGCTCGTCCCTCAGCCGCTCGTAGATGCGCTTGGCGGTGTGGCGCCGCTTCTTCGGCAGACTCATATCTGAGCGCAGTATCTCGTCTATGACTCCTGTGTACGGGCCTATCTTGGGTCTTCTGGGAGGCTTTCGCCTGCGGTAGCCCGGCGGAGCGGCGTACTTGATCATCTTGCGAACGGTGTCTCTGTGCAGGCCGAACACGCGGGACGCCTCCCGGACGCTCATGCCGTCCACCATGCAGGCTCTTCGGACACGCATATACAGTTCCACGCTGTACATCCTTCTCACCTCCCTTCGGGTCGGGTTCGACCCTATGGGAGACGATAGACGGTACGGTTTTCAACCGCCACAATCAGGCTGTCGAGCCGCCTACACGGTCCATTTTATCTCCGCCTTTTACAAATTTCAGGGACGCCAACCTTACCGACATTATCCTTACCGACGTCAAACTTATTGAGGGAGAACTGATCAGTGCTGACTGTACGCACGCCATGCTCTGGAGATTGAATAACTTAACCATTCGTGAGCCGACGTGGTCTTATTCAAGGGCAGAACTGGACGAAGAATTAAAGATTGAAAGCGTCGAAGACCTTCTGCTCTACATGGAAAGACTGAACAGCAGTTATGCTTCCAGGGATAGTTCTGAACTAACTCGGTTGTACTACCGAGGAGAAGCGGAGAAATTTCCAAACCTTACGCCTAGCGTAATGCGCGCCAATGAGTCGGGCGAACATCCACTGAGATCTAGCGAGTCGGATATGTTGGTGGAGCTTATGACACGTCGCCCCGATGACTTCGCCGGTGAGCAGACCGCCCTTGGGCAACTGGTGACGGCCCAGCATTTCGGGCTGCCGACCAGACTGCTGGATGTAATACCAATTCGGAGTAACGTGGTCATATTTGTGTTGACTAGACTCGGTGGATTCCCGCAAAAGCGGGAATGACGGTACACGGCCTGCCTCGGGAGTTCACGGCATAGTCAGACTAAAATGGTATAACCCGGAATCCCTTGGTTGCGCTATTTCACGCTACTTCCAAGAAGCAATCAGGAGATGACCAGGATGGACATTTACACGCGCTCGCCGTGCGGAAGTCGATGGTGAAGACATATAGCAGCCCTAGCATAATACCATTTCATCCTGACTGCGCCGTGAACGCCAGTTACAAGTTGTGTATCGTCATTCCCGCGAAGGCGAGAATCCAGTGAATCCGGCTTGGAAAACATGGCGTCATCACTATGGATTGGTATAAGCATTGTCGCCAACTTCACTCGATTACCGAGAGATGAGCAGAATCTTCTCTTGACCAAGACCACGGAGTACACCGACGAGCAGGGTGATCGCCGACCGACCGATTATCCGACATATCCGAGGCGCAGTAATTACTTGTCTGCAATGTCTCGTCTGTTCCAGTACATCAGAGCGGAACGTCCTTCATTCGAAGACCGAATAAATCCATACGACTTCTTTCGAGTATTCGTGGTTGAACCGCAGCAAACGAACGAACGCATCAGGGCTCAGTCTGGAGCTTTCCTCCTGTCAGCATTCCACGATCGGTTCGATGAAAGCGAGGTTACTAGGGTTTACAGGTACACACCTTTCTACCATCAATACAGTTTTGTAATTCCACATGAACATCATGAACATAAGGAACACATTCGACGACAACTATGGTCATTGAACATTACTGAAGAGACGATGTTTCCAGGACTCGAAAAAGCTGCGGAGGCGGTGAAGGGGCGATACGGTGGCACAATATGACGTATGCAGTACTTCGCCAAGATGATTGCATCATATCCACAAGGTAGACCTTCCTTCGTGGCGCATCTCGAAACCGTGTCCTCACGGCACTGCCGCCAAACTCCCCGTCGGATCCGGCACCAGCTCCAGGTAAATCAGCGTCGTCTGGATGCTACTGTGCCCCAGCCAGCGCGACAGGTAATTTATCGGCACCCCGTGCATCAGAAGATGCCGCGCGTAGCTGTGGCGAGCGTATGGGTCCCTACTCTCCGGCCGGGCACGATGGCGCCAAGCCGTTCAGCGCGCTCCACCGCCGCCTGCACCCACCGCCATGCCGTGGACCTGTGCGCCTCGATGAGACGGCCCTCCGCGACATTCCCGTAGGACAGCGCCATCCTGAACGCCGCGGCCAGCTCCGGGTGGACCGGAACGACCCTAGCCTTCCTGCCCTTGCCGGAGCGCACCCTGACCGTGGGCAGGTCAGAGTCCAGGGATAGGTCGGACACGTCGAGCGCCAGCGCCTCGGATACCCGAAGGCCGGCGCGCCACTGGGTGAGCATGAGAAGTTTCGCCCTGGGGTCCTCGGCGGCCCTGATGATGGTGTTCACCTCCTCGGCCTCGAGGTACTCCGGGAGTCGCCGCGGCTGCGGCTCCCCGTCGGTTCTTCTGGGATGCAGCCCGCGCGGTCTGCGCCGGCGGGCGATAGCTTGCGTGGTCATTCGGACGGCCCTCGTTTCAGCGCAACGGTGTCTCCGAGACATTGTTGCATATCCAGGCTAACTTGTCAGGTTTAAGGGGAGGGCTCAGCTAGGGAGAGGCGGACGGAATGCAACAAAAGTACGTAGAATGTTTCATTCCGAAATCAGTAACTTGGCAGCTAACTATTTCTCAGTCACACAGTGAAAAGTTCGAGTCCACCCAGGTGGACTACCGTTTACGGAAGATACCACCGAGCCGTTCAGCGGTATCTCCTGGACTTTTTTCCCCGGAATCAAGCTGTCGTCGGGCATGGGAACGGTGTAGCGGACGACGGCGTTGTCGGGTAGAAGCTCGATCTCCTTGACGAAGGTCTCGATGAAGGCCCTGCGCTCGGTCAGCTCGCTCTTTTGCAGGAACCTGCTCATGTCCTGAGCGTAGGCCGTGATCGTCTTGACGTCATCGAGGACCGCCCTGCGCTGGGCCAGGATTGCCCTCGCCCCCTCCGCGGCGGACTCAAGGCGCTCCTGACGCTCCTTGTGGTCTCTGATGCGATGGGCGAAGTCGGCCATGTTGAACTCGGTCGTCGTCTCCACGAGGTCGTAGAGCCGGTCCAGCCTGCCCCTCACGTCGGCAAGCTCCGACTGGATGGTCTCCAGCCGCTTGCGCTCGTCGCCGGCCACGTCGTCCATCTGCTCGTCCACGACATTGACCAGGCTCCGAATGTTGCCCTCGGTCAGGATGTTGGAGCGAATCAAGCCGACGACCAGCTCCTCGAACTTCCGGGCGTCGACCCTGGGCGAGTCGCAGGACCCGGGCGCGCGCTTTACGAAGGAGTGGCAGACGTAGTAGGGGAACGTGCCCCTGCTGGAGTAGCGGCCCGAGAGCGCCCTCTTGCACCTGTAGCACTTGACCAGGCCGCTCAGCAGGAAGGTGCTTCCGACCCTGCGGGGGTGGGAGACCTTGGGAGCGCGGGAGCGCAGTATCCTGTTCACCCGGTCGGACTGGGCCTTGGTGACGGTGGCGGGGAACGCCTTTTCCACCCGCACCGGCTCGGCCCCGTCCTTGGCGTTGTTGCCCCAGACGAGGATGCCCAGGTACGCCTCGTTTCTGAGGATGTTGTGGACGGTGGGCTTGTTCCAGAGCTTACCCCTGGGGCTGGCGATGCCCTCGTCGTTGAGGATACGGACGATCTTCATCATCCCCTTGCGGGACTCGGCCAGGTCGAAGATGCGCTTGACGATGCCGGTCGTTTCGGGGTCCGGCTCCAGGGTGGGCCTCTCCTTGGGGCCGTCCAGCACCTTGACCTTCCTGTAGCCATAGGGGGCCATGGGAGCGACCCAGAATCCCCTGGATGCGGCCTCCCTCATACCCCGCAAGACATCCTGCGCCAAATTCTCGCTGTAGAACTCGTCCACGGTCTCGATGATGCCCTCCAGGAGCCTGCCCGTGGGGTTGTCTTCGGCCTGCTCGGTGATGGAGACGACACGGAGGCCCTTGCGCCGGAGCAAGGACTTCAGAATGACGGCGTGCTCCCGCTTGCGGGTGAAGCGGCTGAACTTCCAGACCAAAATCTCCTTGAAGGGGGCCTCGGTCCTCTTGGCCTCCTCTATCATCTTGTGGAAGTTGGGGCGGTTCATCACGCGTCCGCTCTCCGCCTCGTCCACGTACTCCCGGACGACCTCGTAGTCGTTCTTGTCGGCGTAGTCCCTGAGCGCCCTCATCTGTGCGGACACGGACAGGTCCACGTCCTGACGGTCGCTGGAGACCCTGGCGTAGAGGGCCGCCGGCGTGCGGTCGTTTCGTTCACTCATCTGTTGCTCCTCCTTGTTGCTTCCTGCTGGTTCGGCGTGAGCGCCGCATCTGCGTCCTTTCCTGTCTGCGCCACTCCCTCTCCTCCAGGTAGAGGCGGAATGCCTCGCGCAGAAGCTCGCTCAGCGTGCGGCCGTCCTCCCTGACCGCCTGCCTGAGCTGGTCGTCCATCTCCGGCGGCAGAGAGAAGGTGACGGTCCTTCGTTTTTTCGGCATGTTTTTTCGCCCTTTGATGTCGCACACTGTCTTACCCTTATCATGGACGAATTGGGCCGCCGTTGTCAATGGACGCAGCCCCTATAACGGGCACTCTGAATGGAGTAAAATGGGGCGGTAGACACTGCGATATAGAGGTTTCCCTATGGGGACATTCAAGTGGCCGCTGCGCATTGCCAGCATGGACGGTCAACAGGCCCGGGACATAGAGGCGACGGTGGACACCGGCGCATCGTTCACCACGCTGCCTGCAAGCCTTCTGCGTGAGCTGGGCATCAAGGCCACGGGCAAGCGCGGGTTCCTGCTGGCGGATGGTCGGCGGGTTGACATGAACTACGGACAGGCGTGGGCCACAATAGACGGCGAGAGCGTGGTCACGATCGTGGTCTTCGGAGAGGACGAGGCCCCTCCGCTGCTGGGGGCATACACCCTGGAGGGTCTCGCCCTGGCGGTGGACCCGGAGGCTCAGCGGCTGGTCCCCACAAGCATGATCCTCTACTAGGACGCTGCGCTCCTTCTTCCCCCGCATCTCAGCCTTCCGCATCCCATCGGGTCTGCCGCTCCCCCTCGCACCCCATCAGCCCACCCCCTCGCCGCCGTCCTCACCGGTTTCAGTACGGTGCGGTGCGGCCGCCTGCTCCTCCATGTAGGAGCGGATGGCGACGCGGGCAAGGATGCGCAGCCCCTTCAGGACCGCCCTGCGATGTTCAGGCGTATAGGACGGCATGGAGCGCTCCAGGGCGTCTTCAAGCTCCTGTCCTCCGGGCCTCCGCCGTCTGTTGTTTTTGGTCTTTCCGGTGGTATCTTTCATGTTGCGCAGTCGCAGCGGCGAATCGGTTGGGCCGCCGGCCTCTCGTTACGGGTCTGTGACGGGCCGCCCGCGCCGACGGAAAGGGGCGAGCGCGGGCGTCGTCGGTTCCGGCCCCGTCGCGCCGCCGTTGCGCCGTGCGCCCGGCGGGGCCTCCGGTCTAGCTACCCTCCTCGAAGAAGGTCATCTGGAACCCCTCGCCCAGGAGGATCTCCATGCCTCCGGGTATCCCGGAGGCGAAGCGGGCTATGGAGAGCATGGCTCCCCCACAGGGCTCGACGCCCTTCCTGCGCCACATGCGCAGCTGCTTGGGGTCCACGCCGAGGGCCTTGGCGAAGCCGCGCCATGAGAGGCCGCTGGCCTCCTTCAGGCGTTCGATGCGCTCACCGAAGTCCTCCGGCAGGACGCCGCCCTCCAGGGGCTGGGTCCCATCGGCCACGGGGTTGTCGCGCCCGTCGAAACGGGTCGAGTCGTCAGTCTTGTTCATCTCTCTCCTCCAATCTGAATAGGTCTTGGAACTCTGTTACTTCCAGGGCCTTGAGCATCCGGCGGCGGATGCGACCGGAGGGCGAGCGCCCCGAGTTGACCAGCAGGTAGGCCAGGTCCCGGTCGAGCTCGGGGTGCTCGTCCAGGTCGGGGTACTCCCAGGAATACTCCCAGCCGTCGCCTCTCTTCTTCTCGCCGCCCTTGACCCGGTACATGCCGGTGATCCAGTCGCCGGTGTCGGCGTCCCGGACCGCGTAGAAGAGGGTCTCGATCTCCCGGTCGAAGACGGGGCGGGCGACGAACTCGCCGCCGCCCTTGCGCTCCACGAACTCCCGGTCGGCGTTGACCAGGGTTAGCTCGTTACCGGGCGGGGCTTGGGCTTGGGCGATGTTGCTTGCGGGGATTGCCAGAAGCGCCGCCAGGAGCAGCGCGGCTGACAGGGGTAAGAGCCGTCTTATCGACCGGAGTCTTGCTTTCAACGCCAACTCGTTCACCTCTCTTCCGTTCGCCGCGATTCACCGGACCGCGGCAGTCGCAAAAAAGTGTGAACAAATCAAACGAGAAAAAAGACCCCTCATAGCTCTGCGCAAGGATGCGGAGTGTTACGGGCCGTCCCCTCATAGGGCTGCGCAGGGATGCGGGGTGCTACAGGCTCTCTTTTTTTCGGCCCCTTTCGTGCAGTATTGGGGGTGTACAGGAGTTTGAGTTTGGTAACAGAGCGGCCATAGTCGTGATTTCGTAGCTGGAACAGGGGTAAATCGCCCCCCTACAGGACGTAACCAGTGAACACTTTTAGAAAGGGTGCGTTCCGGACTGCAATGACATCGCCAAACGTGGGGCATGACATCGGCGGGCCGGTCGGAGCGGCGTCTCAATGACATCAGGCCCCGGAAAATGCGATTGAAGCGGGGGTGCATGACGTGCCCCAAAGACGCGGCAATAGACCGGGGGAAAGCCTGGACCGCAGTTGACCGGAGACTTGGGTGGGATTCTGCGAGGGAGAAAGAGCCATGAAAACCACTGAACACGGCATCGAAGACAGCAAAGACATCGAGAATATGCACCACATGCGGCTCATGACGCTGCTGCAAGAGCTGGTGCGGGACAAGGGCTTCAAGGGCGCGGCGCGGGTGCTGGAGGTCGACCAGCGGACGGTGTCCGAGTGCGCCAAGACGGGGCAGCTGTCCCGGCGGGTGCGGCAGGCCCTGGAGCGGGCGTTGCAGGAGGGCGTCGGGTCGGCGGCGGCCCGTCAGCGGGAGCGCAACGAGAAGCTGGAGGAGCGGGTCGAGGCGCTGGAGAAGGGCCACGAGGCGTTGGGGAAGGGTCACGACTCGCTGGGCAAGGAGGTGCGCAGTCGAGTGGCCGCCGTCGAGGGCCAGGTCGAAGCCCTGCGTCGGGATGGCGCACAGGGGACCGGGGCCGGTCATGCCGGCGCCGGTCCCTCCCAGGCGGAAGCGGACGGCTCGGAGGCCGGTGCGTCGGGCATGGGCAGAAAACCCCCGCCGAGGCCCAGGTTGCGGCGGGAGTACCCCGACCTCGTGACCCTTGAGCCCGCCGAGGACGACGAGGACGTGTTCGGGGAGGCGTGGCCGCTGATCGTCGAGTGGCGGGAGCTGAAGGCGTCGCACCCCAACGAAGGGAAGGGCCTGTCCTGGCTGCGCACCGAGGAGCGGTTCCTGTCGGTGGAGGTGGCCCTGCTCGAAGACCACGGCATGACGCTTCCCCCGGCGCGGTTTCCGCTGAGGGGCTTCGACCGCAACGGGCAGGTCAACTGGCGGCAGACGGCGCTCTTCGACACGCGGAGAGCGCTGAGAAAGCGGGAGCTTCTGAACAGGCTTAGCTTCGGACTCCTGTGGCGGTAGCAGGACGGCGAGTGCGAAGGGTTGCCAGTGAAGTTTTGTGAACGATTTGGCGGCAATCTTGCAAAGGGGCTTCGCAGGCCCTCTTCTGCGGGTCTCGGGCCGGCGATAATGACTTCACTGTTTGGCTTTTTCCAAGGTTTCCGACCATAGAAACCTGGGTGCGTGATCCCTGTTGCACGGGTACGACCGGAGGATGATTCGCTCTCCCCCGGTCTCCCACGAGGGTACTGCTGCTGAAGCGGAGTTGACGTTGGTCCTTCGCAGGCAGCGCGGATCGAACCGGCGGATTTGACGTAGCTCTCCGTCCTCGATCCAAGTCCGGCGGTTGGAGTTGACGTTGGTCCTTCACCCGCTGGGCACCCGTTCGGCGAGTTGGAGTTGCTCGCTTCATCCCGCTGGACATCAGTCTGGCGGTTGGGGTTGATCGCCTCATCCGCTGGACTCAGGGACGGAGCGCGCCCTGTGCTTCGTCCTCAGCAAGCTGGTCGGAGTGCGCCTGCCTGTTGCAGACAGGTCTGTCGCTTCGACCGGCTCCTCATGCCCGCGGCATAGCTGACTGACGGTTAGGCCGCACCTTCGACATGCGCTGGCTTGCAACGGATGTTGCAGGACAGCCGCCTCACCATGCGCCGGTCTGCCGTTGAAAGCAGGCTGGCCGCTTCACGTCTCGCAGCTTTCCCACTGACGTTGTTCACCCTGGGCCAA
Organism: Dehalococcoidia bacterium; assembly: GCA_965261525.1. Classification (GTDB taxonomy): domain Bacteria; phylum Chloroflexota; class Dehalococcoidia; order Lucifugimonadales; family UBA1123; genus VXRN01. The sequence continues at coordinate 3,150,829 of OZ253472.1, read as the reverse complement.
GCTGCGTCTTTCTCCCATGCGCTGGCCTGCGGCCACGTCTCGGGCCGACCGCTTCACGTCTCGCAGCTTCCCCACTGACGTTGTTCACCCTGGGCCGAGCTGCGTCTTTCTCCCATGCGCTGGCCTGCGGCCACGTCTCGCAGCTTCCCCTCAACTCGGACGCTACGCACCCTGAGCAAGCTGCGTCTATCTCCCATGCGCTGGCCTGCCATGAAGTCGTAGGACAGCCGCTTCCCTCATAGCAGCTCCCCCGGAGTCGATTCCCCAACGAATCACCCTGGGCCGAGCTGCGTCTTCTTCACCCCCGCTCCGTCTCCCGCGTCCGGCATCCGACCGTGGGCGGAGTGCGTCCAGCGTCAACCCCATCACGAAGTACCCGCGCCACGGATGCCTGCACGGGTCAGCAACGGAAAGGAGGAGTCTATGTACGTCAACGAGGTCCATCGCTGCTGACGGCGGGGCCTCCGGGTCTCACAACACATCCCCATTCACAAGGGTCGTCTCCACACGGAGGCGGCCCTTCTTCTTTGCCCGCAAGCGGGCGCAGGCCAGAGGCAACACCACACAACAGAAGGAGGTCGTGATGACGACGGCAACGATGGCAACCGGAACGAAGACGACGAGGACGGCGGCGGAGAGCGAGCTGAGGGCTGCGGCAAGGCGGCGGGGGCTCACCATGAAGGAGCTGGCGGCCCTGATGGGCGTGAGCGCGGGATACCTGTCGCAGATTGCGAACGGGGGCAGGCCGTGGACGCCGAAGATGCGGGAGAAGATCGCGGCGGTCTTGGGAGAGGTCCCCGGACAGGGGACCGTCTACCGCCAGGGCGTCGTCGTCTTCGACGCCAGGACGGCGGTCCCGGTGTCGATCAACCGGGAGACGAGAAGGATTCTGGAAGGGCTGCGGACGCCGGAACAGGACGTGGAACAGCTCCTCGAGGTCCTGACCTTCCGGCGAGCCAACGGACGGGAGATCTCTCTGGCGGAGTTTCCGCTGGCCCGGGCGCTGGGCGCGGGCCAGGCGGTGCGGGCCGAGGAGATCGTCATTACCGTCCCCGACGGCCGGAGCGTCGCCACGCTGGTCAACGCCACGCCCATCCGCGCCATAGACGGCGAGGTGGAGTCCTTCGTCGTCACCCTACAGGACCTGACGCCGCTGGAGGAGTTGGAGCGGCAGCGGGCCGAGTTCCTGGGCGTGGTGAGCCACGAGCTCCGGACTCCCCTCGCCTCCATCAAGGGGTCGGCAACGACCCTGAAGGAGTCGGCCAACTCGCTGGACCCGGCGGAGATGGACCTGTTCTTCCGGATCATCGAGCAGCAGGCCGACCAGATGAGCGACCTCATCACCGACCTGCTCGACATGGCCCGCATCGAGAGCGGCACGTTGTCGGTGTCCCCGGAGCCCTCGGACGCCGCCGCCCTGGTGGACAGGGCCAGGAACTCGTTCCTGAGCGGCGGCGGCCGGGACAACATCCGGATAGACGTTGAGCCGGACCTGCCCCCTGTCATGGCGGACCGGCGGCGCATCGTCCAGGTCATCGGCAATCTCCTGTCCAACGCGGCAAGGCACTCGCCGGAGTCGTCCGTCATCCGACTGGCTGCCGCGCGGGACGGCGTGCAGGTCGCCTTTACCGTCGGCGACGACGGCACGGGCCTGTCCGACGATCTTCTGCCCCAGCTGTTCAGGAAGTTCTCCCTGATCGACGGGGCCGACCGTGAGAGCGGCATTGCGGGTTCGGGACTGGGCCTCGCCATCTGCAAGGGGATAGTGGAGGCCCACGGAGGCCGCATATGGGCGGAGAGCGAAGGGCCGGGCCTGGGCTCCCGGTTCGCCTTCAGGCTGCCGGTGGCCACCGAGGCCGTACCCGTGGCCCCGGCCGGTGAATCTCGAACATCCGCGGGCTCCCGCCGCGCGGGGCAGGGGCGGACGCGAGTCCTGGCGGTCGATGACGACCCGCAGACGCTCAGGTTCGTCCGGGACGCGCTCTCGAATGCCGGGTACACGGTGACAGTGACGGGCGACCCCGAGCAGGTGGGCCGCCTGGTGGAGGAGGAGAGACCCCACCTGGCGCTGCTCGACCTGATGCTGCCGGGAATGGACGGCATCGAGCTGATCGAGAGCGTCCCCGAGCTCGCCGGCGTGCCCGTCATCTTCCTGTCCGCCTATGGCAGAGACCAGGTAATAGCGCGGGCGCTGGAGGCGGGGGCCGAGGATTACGTCGTCAAGCCCTTCTCGCCGACGGAGCTGGTGGCGAGGGTCCAGACGGTGCTGCGCCGCAGGGCCGCGTCCGATCTGTCCGAGCCGCCGGAACCCTACCGGCGGGGCGAGTTGACCATCGACTACGCCGAACGCCGCGTCTCCCTGGCGGGCAGCGCGGTCCGGTTGACCAACATCGAGTACCGGCTGCTCTTCGAGCTTTCGGTCAACGCCGGGCGGGCGCTGACTCACGAGCAACTGCTCCAGCGGGTGTGGGGGCCGGAACACTCCGGGCAGCCGGGGGCGGTGCGCACCTTCGTCAAGAACCTGCGCCGCAAGCTGGGGGACGACGCCGACACCCCCACCTACATCTTCACCGAGCCCCGTGTCGGCTACCGGATGCCCAGGGGGAGGGGCAGGGAACGGAGGGGTCGTTGGGGTCGTAGGCAATACCGTGTTCTTGTCATGGCTATCGCATCGGAGGCAGTTCAATGAGACCGTTCGACGACTATCACGGAGGCGGCTACACGATGCTGCCCAAATTGAAGGGGGGCAATGCTCGACGACAGTACGGGCACTGGTTGGTAGAGAATGGCCAAACGTCTTGCGCCTATTGCGGTATGAGCCTCGTTGATAGCTACGGGCATTGGCTGCTGCTAACGGTGGATCATGTGATTCCAGTTTCCGAAGGACGCCGGCTGGGAATTCCCAAGAGCTGGTATGAGTCGTACAGCAACATTGTCTTGGCTTGCTTCGGTTGCAATGGGTTCCGTAACCGCTATGAGGTCTCGTGGCAGGTGCCCAAGGAGTCCTGGGAGGAGTCCGCTTTCTTCGAGTTTCGAAACACGGTCTTCGAGGAGAAGTCGGGTCTGATAGAGGCGGCGCGGAATAGCGAAATGAGCTTCTATAACGACCGTGTGGCTCCAGTGGCCGCAGCGGTGAAATCTGATGCACGGACCATTTAGCTAGGACAGCATGAACTGCCGATCTGATATCTGGCCAGGAGTGAAGTTGTGTTGCCTATCCTGGCGGTGTTGGCGACGGCGATGTTGCTGGGGATTGCGTATTTGGCGATTAGAGGGACACACCAATCGGCACTCGGATTGTCAGCCACTAGGAGGATACGTTGCCTAACTCACACCGAAGCCCTCGCCCCAAGGTGCGCATCAGGTGGATGTTGCCCATTGCCGCATTCGTCGCAATGGCCGTCCTGTTGAGCCTGTCGGGGGCGCTGGTGCAGGATGGTACTGAGGCAGTCTACGAGTACGACTTCGGGAGCGACGCCGAGGGATGGACTGTTGGGTTCGCGGACCTGCCCGTCGGGCACGACCAGTCGATCTTCGAGCTCGACCACGAACACCGCCCGCTTCCCGACCGTCTGGAGGGCAGCGGCGTCTACGTCCAGGGGCACAACCGCAGCGACGACCTCTTCATGTTCCTGAAGAGACAGGTTGGCGGGCTGAGGCCGAACGCGGCATATGCGGTCTCCGTATCCCTGGATCTGGCGACCAACGTCCCTACAGCTACGTTCGGCATCGGCGGGTCGCCCGGCGAGAGCGTTTTCGTGAAGGCGGGAGCGTCCACCGTCGAGCCCGTGGCCGAGGAGGGCCGCAACCGATACCTCAGAATGAACATCGACAAGGGCAACCAGGCCAACGGCGGCGAGGACATGATCGTCCTGGGCAACGTGGCTCACGGCGAGGTGGTGAACCGAGAGTACCGGATCAAGACGCTCGACAACATGGACCAGCCCCTGTCCGTGTCCACGGACGGCGAAGGCCGGGTCTGGCTGATCGTCGGCACGGACTCGGGGTTCGAGGGCCTGAGCGCCTTCTACTATTCCCGCATCTCCTACACGCTGAGCATCGTGGAGCCTCCTAATACCGGCGGCTGGAAGCCGCCGGTGTGGGCAGTAGTCCTGCTGGCGGGAATCGGCGCAGCCCTGGCAGGTCTGGGACTGATGGCGCTGCGTCGACGACCTCAACGGTGAGGGAGCGGGTTCCGTACAACCCACAGGCGAGTAGGCCATGCGAAGCCTCATGGCAGAAGGGGAATGACCCTTGCGTTGCACTGCCCCGGCGCACCACAATAGCTGGGTCGGGGGAATTGGTAGGCTCACGGCCTTCCCAGCCACATCTCGAAGACGGTGCCATCTACCGTCCACTCAGGCCCGTCGTCTTGCCGCTACCGGGACCGGTCGCCCCGTCCGAAACATCTCGGGTCTTCTCCCATTGCTGGAAAGGCCTGCGGCGACGATTATATAGGAGTACATGTTCGGTGTTTGACGAGCCCGCAGTACTGGGAGGCCATGTGACCAACAAGACCGAAGTGCCGGATGGCTCCGAACTGGAGCGGATCCGTGGCTTGATGGCCGACGTCGTGGATAAGTCGTCGAAAGGGAAGGACGCTTGCGTGTACCGCGGTGAACCAGCGTGCTATTCCATAGTGTCGTCCGGCTTGTTCCGGGCGTGTCCTGATAGTTCGAACGAGGCGTTCGACGTCGCGCGCGTTGAGGAGGAGATAGTAGCGGACGCGCGGAGGTACACGACGCTGGCTGGCGACGAAGAGATTCTCACGGAGATACAGCATTTCGGGGGCATGACAAACCTGATCGATTTCACGGACGATTATCTCATTGCGTTGTTCTTCGCGAGTGTCGAGAACGATGAGACAGACGGGAGAGTCGTGTTGCACTGGCCCGAGCCTGAATCGGTGCTGAGGCCGAAGCATACGATGAATAGGATCGTCTCACAGAGGAGCGTGTTCGTTCGCCCGCGGCGAGGGTTCATCGTGCCGGATGCCAGCCAAGAGACCGTCCTCGTACCACGTGATTTGAAGGGCAGCATCTTGACGTTCTTGGAACGCTTTCACGGCATTTCGAAGACGACTGTCTACAACGACATCCACGGGTTCATCAGGCATCAGACCCCGAGCCGAAGCCGCTATGCGCGCACGTTTCGGGAGTCGCTCCCGAGACTGCGTCCCGACCCGATCCGATTCCTGGCACCTTACCTTAACGGGCAGTGGACCAGTCCTCACTTGGAGCGCATTCGGCACGCCTATCACCAGCGAGGGCTGATGTACGAGGATTCCGAAGGCAGTTCGTTCAGCTTTAGAAACCTTGTTGGCCCGGCTACAGAATTCTTTTCCTGCGACCTGAACGCGGAAGAGATCGTCGCTGTGTTCACGCATCTAATTGAGAACAAGAAGGACGCCATACAGATAGGGGAGGCCTACTGTCGGCGCGGCGAGGCGTACCTGCACGAGGGCGCTGCTGACCTAGCGATACGCGACTTTGCTGAGGCTCTGGACAGAGATCCGAAGATGCCGGAGGCATATCACGGCCGCGGCAACGCGTGCAGGCATCAAGGCAATGTCGACCGCGCGATGGCTGACTTGGAGGAGGCCATGCGTATGAATCCGGAGCTGGTTGCGCCGCTCATCGATCGTGGCAACATGCATCGCGAAAGCGGGTCGCTAGAGCGGGCGATCGAAGATCTTGACACGGCAATCGCGCGTATGCGTGTGAGAGGCAGTTGGATCGGGGATGGCGACGGGCACTTCTACCGAGCAGTTGCACGATGCGCCCGGCAGGACTGGGGGAAGGCAAAGAGTGACTTTGAGACGGCAAGGCAAGAGGGTGTGCTGGTCGCTTCGTCGTTCCGCGCCATCTTTGGTGGCGTTCCTGATTTCGAAGCCCGTTACGACGTGCGGATCCCTTCCGACCTTGCGACAATGTTGCACGCTATCTGATCCTCGAACACAGCGTGCACGCCCGACCACAACGCGGGTGCGCCGGAACCAGGTCGCGGCGGAGGCCGATGTGACGGTTGGGCCGAGCCGGAGCCGTGGTTGGCGGGACCGTGATGGATGCCGTGTAAGGTGAGGCCTTCCGGGAAATCCACACTAAAGGAGCATCCCAGACGACCGAAGTCCATCTCCGCCACCTCGCCGGGTGCGCTCTGGCCCATCCGGAATAAGCACCTCCCAGCGAAAGTTCGCAATTCAGTCTTACACAGCCCACTTGGTAAGGATCGAACCGATTCTTCGGGCCTACTTAGGGTCGCAGGCCACATCTGGAAGACTTCCCCACCTACCATCCGTGTCGGCCTACTACCCGGTCACGACGCATCAGCGTCCCTGCGTCCCGACGCGTCACACTACAGGAATTGAGAGACCTTGGTGCGTCGATAGGTTGCCGAGCCACATTTCGAAGATGGTGGTATCTATCGTATGCGTTGGTGGGCCAGAGTGTACCGTACTGCGAACTTTTCGCTGGGAGGTCCTGCTGTAAGGAGTCCAGTTTGGTGGGCCTAAAGGGACTGAATTGCGAACTTTCCGGTGGGCCGTCTCAATATGAAGGCCGGATCGTAGAACGCTACCTAGTTTCGAGGCGGGTTGCTACTACTCATACCAGCCCGACCCAAATAGCAGTCCGTCATGCCGCACAATCCAAGTGTGCTTCTGACGGTTCTCGCCCGATTCCGGGTTGAGCAACACATAGTCCACCCAATGACCCGCCTCAGTGGCGCTCTGTAAGTCGTCGCCATAGAAATACCCCGTGGCGTCCACACGGAGGCTGGGATCACGCCCTCGAAACTGCGGGTTATGGTGGGCTATCGTGTAGCCGTCTGGGTCGATGATGAAGACGTACCGCTGGCCGTCAACACTCTCCTTGGTGTTGTAGTATGCGACGGTCTCCTCCAGGCCGAGGGCGACGTAGAGGTTCATGGCCTGCTGCACGAAGGCCCTGGTGTAGGCGGGGGCGTCGGACTTGCCGGGGCCGCGTTCGTACCAGCCGGAGCCGAAGGTAATGCCGTCGTGGATCACAATCCAGGAGTGCTTGGTCTCCACAACGCCAGAGGCGGGATTGGCATAGGTGTAGTCGAACCAGGCGCCGTCCTGGTCGGCGACGGCGGACCCGGTGGGGTAGGAGTTGGGTCCCAGAGCCTGGGAAACGTGCTTGCCCACCAGGTCGGGGTCGGGGGCATGAGCGACGATGGTCTGGTTCTCATCGATGATGAAGACGTACCACTGGCCGTCAACACTCTCCTTGGTGTTGTAGTATGCGACGGTCTCCTCCAGGCCGAGGGCGACGTAGAGGTTCATGGCCTGCTGCACGAAGGCCCTGGTGTAGGCGGGGGCGTCGGACTTGCCGGGGCCGCGTTCGTACCAGCCGGAGCCGAAGGTAATGCCGTCGTGGATCACAATCCAGGAGTGCTTGGTCTCCACAACGCCAGAGGCGGGATTGGCATAGGTGTAGTCGAACCAGGCGCCGTCCTGGTCGGCGACGGCGGACCCGGTGGGGTAGGAGTTGGGTCCCAAAGCCTGGGAGATGTGCTTGCCCACCAGGTCGGGGTCGGGGGCATGAGCGACGACGGTCTGGTTCTCATCGCTCATGAAGACGTACCACTGGCCGTCAACGCTCTCCTTGGTGTTGTAGTAGGCGACGGTGGCATCTAGTCCTTCCGATTCGTATCTACTGATGGCGTCTCTTACTAGGAACTTGGTGTAGTCGGCGGGCGTCGACTTGGGAGGTACGGTGGCCGTGGCATAACCCGTGTCTAACTGCTCCTGTATCTGCTCAATGAGAGACGCGACGGTGGCCTCATCCACGAGGGCGGGTGCGCCCGCGGGCCCTGGAGGTCCGGCTGGTCCGGGTGCGCCTGAGGAGCCCTGCGGCCCGGGAGGCCCCTGCCCCCCAGCGGGCCCGGCGGCTCCCTGGCAGGCAGCAATTGACAGGATAAGAGCGATGATCGGGATTACTGTGATTAGGGCGCGCATTGTCAGATCTCCTGGTTGCGAGGGGCGGAGCCGGACCTCACGGTGGCGAATACTGCCGCTGCGCCGGAAGTGTCCGAGTCAAACTTCAGCCCGCGGAAGCGCATACGCCGCTGCCAAGTCGTTGTTGCTCTGTGTGGCCCAATCGACGTACTCAAAATCGGAATGGGCGGTGGCCGTGCCCTCATCGGTTTTCCACGCGATAATGAAGTCATAAGCCGGTTGCCCGATCATATTGAGCGTGCCGAGCGTAGTATTCAACCGCCTCGCTATCACCCTGACGGAGTCGCCCGGCGTGATGGTAGTAGTGGGGCCGGTCCATTCCGGTAGGAAACGGACTTGGCGGGGATGCAAGATGACGAAAATCGTGGGGGAGGGGTAGAATGTTTGTGATAGGCACCTCGGCTATGGCGGCCTCAAACGCGGGCACTGCTACAGTCGGGGCCGGGTCGCCTGCTGTCTCTAGTTCAGGCAGTCGCTTATCGAACGCCCAGCGAACATCTCCAAAATTCATTGGTTGAAGACCGACTTCTATTATACACGGTTACTATATCACAGGTGTGTTATTCAAGCCTTTTTGTGTACCAGTATTGTGTCAATTTGTCCCCAGGCGTTACAATTACGACTGACCGGGCCGGTGCGTGGAGGCACGGAAGACCGGGGCTTGCGCAGTTCACAGGGACTGCGGCTGCTGCCGTACCTGCTGGCAGAAGGGGCAGCCGCCGCCAGGAAGCAGCGGGGCCGGATACCGAAGGAGGCGGGAGGGTGCCGCAGACTGGCTTGTGAAGTGCCACTCACGGTCAGCGGAGGCCGGATAGCGGCCATGTCAGCCTGGCAAGAGGGTGAATAATCAGCGCGGGCGGGCTGATGGGGGCAGGGAAAAGATGCTTGGCGGGGGCCGGACCGAGCAGGGCGCGGCTCCCGCCGGAGTACCTATTGCAGCGCCAGGGTGAACCTCAATTTAGAAAGAGTGAGGCCGTCGAAGTGAAAGTTCGGCGGCCTCTAGACTGCGCCAACTATGGATGAAGGGCAGCTTGCGCTTTATCCTAGTCCGCTTTCACCCCAGGCGCAACTGCGCGCCGCGCCACCGACCGCCTGCCTCCGAGCCGCCGCTCCGTGGATGGCGTTGGACTCGGAGGGTTCACTCGCCCCATCCTAGCGACCCTCCGAATCCTGTTCCATCGCCATTCGGAACTTCCAGCCGTCCGCGGACGCACCCGGCGTCATGTCTTCTGCCGTGAACGCATCGCCGAGGCGGGTCAGATGGCAGGGTCCGGGGTGACGCGGATTCGATAGGGTTCCCAGAGGCCCTCGGAGACCTCTCCGTTCCTCTCGACCACGGTACGCCTGTACCCGCACATGACGCAGGCTTCCTCCCGGTTCACCAGGACTCCCTCCTCATCGACGCTCTCTGTCGAGGACGACTCCATGATCCAGGGATGGTCGCAATTCTTCGGCATGGTATTCTCTCCTGTTTCCTGAATACAGAACACTTGTACGGCCTGCATTATACCGAAGACACGAGGACCTCGGATACATTGGTTCGGCATGGTCGGCTTTCTGAGGTTATTCGGCTGTAACGGGACGGGCACTCAGCGTCGGTGAAGCGACCAACGGCTGAACATGGCCCACATCGCTTCAGGCGCGCCACGACCTTTCGTTTGGAGAGCGTCAGGCACTCTCCTGGGTAGTCCGACCCGAAAAAAGACGCTCTACGCGCATCCTGTGGCCTCGCCAATCCCACGATCCGTCCCAAAAGTCGAGTCGCGCTGATATGCTGAAAGTATATTTCTGAGGGAGAATTGGACATGGCCCCTCGCAGGTGCAAACGATGCGGAGACGGCCCGGTGGTCGAGCGCGGCGACCAGTATGGAGCGTACCTGGTCTGCATGAGCTGCGGCGACACAGGAAGCCAACGCCACTACAGACTGCCAGGTGGAAAGCGGTACAGAAGGCGAAGCGTAAGGGCCTGTCCATTCGTGGGATCGCCCGGGAACTGGGCATACACAGAGACACCGTAAAGAAGTATATGAACGCCGAGAGTCCGCCAATGACGCGCCATCGACTTACATCGCATCGAGCATGATCTGATACCATCACGGAGCGAGTTGATGACATTTATGCTGGCCACTTAACCCGGATCCACCGAAGGGATGGATGAGTCGTCGTGCAAAAGGGGTGAGAAAGCGCTCCATTGAATCTGGGATAATGGGTTTGAAGACAAGAACCAACCCCAGAGCAGGAGCACTTAATAGATGTTACCACCTGAGCGTCCCGACCGCATCCGAATCGCCTTCGACGATCCCCGGCTGGTGGCCAATGCCGGGCTGCTCGTGCCGGCCACTCTCGCTCAGCGCCTGGGACTGAGTGAACTGGTGGACAGCAACGTTGACCTGGGCGATGCGCCGGGACGGGCGAACCCGGGAGACAAGACGCTGACCCTGGTTGCCTCGGCGCTGGCCGGTGGGGACTGCATCGATGACGCCGACGCGCTGCGTGCCGGTGGGACCGGGCGGGTGTTGGGCTGTACAGTGAAGGCGCCATCCACCCTGGGGACCTTCCTGCGCAGCTTCAGGTGGGGACATGTGCGGCAGTTGGACCGGGTGAGCCGGGAGTTGCTGGCGCGGGCCTGGGCCGCTGGCGCGGGTCCCGGCGATGAGCCGTTGACCATCGACCTGGACTCCACCATCTGCGAGACCTACGGACTGGGCAAGGAGGGCGCCCGCCGCCACAACTACACCGGCCAGAGAGGCTATCACCCGCTTGTGGCCGTCGCCGCAGGAACCGGCGACGTGCTGATGGCCCGGTTGCGACAGGGTCGAGCCAACACCGCCCGGGGCGCAGCCCACTTCCTGCGTGAGACGGTGAGCCGGGTGCGCTGCGCCGGGGCCACAGGACAACTCACCGTACGCGCCGACAGTGGCTTCTACACCCATGACATCGTCTCCGTATGCCGAAAGACAGGTGTCCGCTTCTCCATCACCGTCCGTCAGCACACCCGACTGCGCAATCTCATAGAGGCCATACCTGAGGAGGACTGGACTCCCATACCCTACTGGATGGACGGCGCAGCCGACGTGGCTGAGACCACCTACACCCCTTTTCGGAACGAGCCCGATGCCGCACCGGTGCGTCTCATCGTCCGCAGGGTGAAGCCCACGCCCGGTTCACAACTGGCCCTCTTCGTCGACTACAGCTATCACGCCTTCATCACCGACCGACAGGGCGACACCCTCCAACTGGAGGCCGACCATCGCCGCCACGCCGAGATCGAGAACGCCATCCGAGACCTCAAGTACGGTGTCGGGCTGAACCATCTGCCCTCGGGGCGCTTTGCAGCCAACGCCGCCTGGATGGCCATACAGGTAATGGCTCACAACCTGGCTCGCTGGATCGGACGCATCGGTCTGCGCGAGCCGGTGGCGACCACCAAGACCCTGCGCAGACGCTTGTTCTCCCTCGCCGGACGGCTCACCCACTCGGCCCGCCGCCTTACTTTGCATCTCCCGCAGCGCTGGCCCTGGGAAACACAGTTCGGTCGCGCACTGACCAGACTGCGAGCCATTCCTCTGCCGGCCTGACGGCAGTGTCTACTACTGACCACCGTACACACCACAGCCTGTCTTGTCCGTAAGATCGCTCCGGACCGGACCGCGGGTGTCCACTGTTGCCCGCAGATTCGTCAAACTCGCCCCAAATCGCCACTGTGGGCCTCCATTGGCGTCCAAAATCACGACCGCGGACCTTCAGAACGACCCAGGCGCTGACATCATAACCGCACCGCCACTTTGACACGTCCCTCACCCACGCCCCGGCGGCGATACTAACCCTCTTCGGTGGATTCGGGCTTAACCTGACACTTATCCTGGACAGCGACACCGTTCTCACCGGACCATAGCCAGCTGATAACGTGGTTTTGACAAGTAAGGGAATCGAAATGTGGCTTCGTATAAGTTGTGATATTACCTTTGATGTGAGCGTCCCTACGCCTTTTATCCTGATGCTCCGCCCTCGAAGCGGAGCACATCAGCGGGTGGCGCATGAAGACTGCACGTTGACGCCAAGCGTACCGATCACAGAGTATGCGGACAGTTACGGTAACCTGTGCGAGCGATTGATAGCACCCCCAGGTGAGTTTTCTATCCGTAGATCTGCGGACGTTTCAACCGCAGACGGCATTGACGTGTCGCCTGGCGCGCCATTTGACGAGGTGCATAATCTACCGGACGAGGTTCTAACCTATCTTTTTCCCAGCCGTTATTGCGAGTCCGACCGGTTTATAGACCTCGGTAGGGAAGTCGTAGACGGCGTCGAGCCCGGCTACGATCAAGTGGCTAGAATTGTAGAGTGGATCCGTACGTCCGTGCGCTTCAATCCAGATTCTATCAATTTTCAGATGTCGGCAGTCGAGGTCAACCAGCAGCGCGAGGGCGTATGCCGCGAGCTCGCTCATTTGGGCATCGCGTTATCCCGCAGTCTCTGTATCCCAGCGCGTATCGTTGTAGGCTATCTGCACGAACTCGAGCCGATGGATTTTCACGCTTGGTTCGAGGCGTACGTAGGTGGCCGTTGGTACACCTTCGATGCAACGCAGGCCGTTCCACGTGGAGGGCGAGTTGCCGTCGCTTATGGGCGCGATGCGGCCGACGTGGCGATATTCAACCAGTTTGGCCCGACGCTATATCCCAGAGCAATGGAGGTACGGGTCGAGATGCTCGACGCTCGCCCGAGGAACAATTGAGAATCCACTGTAGACCGTCAGCGAAAGTGGGACACATTAGGGGGTTAGGAAACCCGAGAGATTGAGCGGGTAGAGCGAGCTCTTGGACGAGGGTGTATATGAGCTCTCCGGCCAGTCTTGCATCCCGGTACTAATACCGTTTCAGTTTGACTGCGCCATGTCTCTCAGTATCAGGTTGCGTACCGTCATTCCTCACGAAAGCGGGAATCCATCCAGCTTGGCTCCGCAGAACATGGTGACATCACAGTGGATTGGTATAAGGGCTCAGGGCCCGCATCTACAAGTGTGGAGGACATCAGGCATTATCTCACCGGGAGGTGGAACATGGTAGTCACAGCCGGGGTTGACATGGGCAAGGACAGTCTGGACGTCTCAATTTCTGAGGGTCCGGTGATACGCTTTGACAACACGGTTAAAGGGATTGGAAAGCTACTGAAGCACCTGAAGGAGCAGAACGCTACCTTGGTCGTGTGCGAGGCCACAGGTGGGTACGAACGACTACTGGTAACCCGTCGAGGAAGACCGAGATTGCGATACACGTGGCCCACCCGAACCGCGCGCGCGTTCGCGAAAGCGTGCGGGTACGAAGCCAAGACCGACCCGCGGGACGCCCAGGCGCTCTCGCGATACGGACAGGTATTTCCGGATAAACGAACACCGCAGCGCGAGCTGGAGCCAGAGCGCGAAGCGCTGCGTGACCTGCTCCGCAGGCGCCGGCAGGCGGCATACAGCTGGTTCTCGATCACGACGGGGAATAGTTTGTCGGATCCCGGCATCGTGGTGTCGCAGAGCAGGTATACCCGCAAAGTACCGTGGATCCGGTCAGTGGAGTAAATACGAAATATCCGCGCGACTGGTTGAACTGGGATGAGGAATGGATCACCGGACGCAACCTCGTCGGCTATATCTTCTGGCGACGACTGCCACAGGCCAATGCCGGCGGCGGCATCGAGGCGAGCGATTAGAATACATATAGGGTTGTTCAAACCACGTGGAGTCATTCTATGTTAATCATCTCGCGCAGACTTATACTTGGCGCAATTGCGGCGTCCACGCTCATTCTCACTCTCGCGGTCTGAGAATCAAGGAAGATAGACTTGGTGGAGTTCAACCGGGAGCGTTTGCACATTGTGGCAACCTGCATCGCGGACACCGCGCCCGAAAGTAGCAGGGACGACATATACGCCGCGGCATACGCCAACCTTGCAATTCAGATGATCGAGTATTCCCCGGACATACAGCCTCAACATCTCAGCGACTACGCCGAGCGCTGCGAAAACGCCGCCAGAAAAGAACGCTAATGCGCCGTGATAGGAGGATGCCGGCATCCTCCTATCACGGCAACATTTCACCGCCAATCGTGGGACCGAGGTATTCTGACGCCGGAGCGGACGGCGCAAACCTCTGAGGCCACCAGGTTCACCGTTCCATCCCACGCGGAGATTCGCCCTCTAACCAGTACAACCTGGCTGTTCAGTTCCCCGCGATACTCCGCGTACACGCGTGGCCACAGGATGACCTGGGTGTCTCCGGTCTCGTCTTCCAGCGTTACGAATATCGTCCCGTCCCGCCCCTTCGGATGCTGCCTGGCTATCGGCCAGCCGGCGACGACCGCGAAGTCCTCGTCGCACAATCCCTCCACCTCCGCGCAGGTCATCACTTCCGAGGGCAGACGCGGCCTGACGAACTGCATGAGGTGTCCCCTGGGGTAGATGCCCATGGTTCGGTATTCGCCCGCCATCCGTTCCTCGTCCGAGAAGTCCGCGGGGTTCGGGACCGATTCCTCCATCGAGAGCGGCAGCGTGGCCTGGCCGTTCCGCTTGGGACTCGTGTACAGTCCCGCGGCCCACAGCCACTGGCGTCGGTTCGGCGCAATCCGGTCTAAGCCCGGATCCACCGAAGGGATGGATGAGTCGTCGTGCAAAAGGGGTGAGAAAGCGCTCCATTGAATCTGGGATAATGGGTTTGAAGACAAGAACCAACCCCAGAGCAGGAGCACTTAATAGATGTTACCACCTGAGCGTCCCGACCGCATCCGAATCGCCTTCGACGATCCCCGGCTGGTGGCCAATGCCGGGCTGCTCGTGCCGGCCACTCTCGCTCAGCGCCTGGGACTGAGTGAACTGGTGGACAGCAACGTTGACCTGGGCGATGCGCCGGGACGGGCGAACCCGGGAGACAAGACGCTGACCCTGGTTGCCTCGGCGCTGGCCGGTGGGGACTGCATCGATGACGCCGACGCGCTGCGTGCCGGTGGGACCGGGCGGGTGTTGGGCTGTACAGTGAAGGCGCCATCCACCCTGGGGACCTTCCTGCGCAGCTTCAGGTGGGGACATGTGCGGCAGTTGGACCGGGTGAGCCGGGAGTTGCTGGCGCGGGCCTGGGCCGCTGGCGCGGGTCCCGGCGATGAGCCGTTGACCATCGACCTGGACTCCACCATCTGCGAGACCTACGGACTGGGCAAGGAGGGCGCCCGCCGCCACAACTACACCGGCCAGAGAGGCTATCACCCGCTTGTGGCCGTCGCCGCAGGAACCGGCGACGTGCTGATGGCCCGGTTGCGACAGGGTCGAGCCAACACCGCCCGGGGCGCAGCCCACTTCCTGCGTGAGACGGTGAGCCGGGTGCGCTGCGCCGGGGCCACAGGACAACTCACCGTACGCGCCGACAGTGGCTTCTACACCCATGACATCGTCTCCGTATGCCGAAAGACAGGTGTCCGCTTCTCCATCACCGTCCGTCAGCACACCCGACTGCGCAATCTCATAGAGGCCATACCTGAGGAGGACTGGACTCCCATACCCTACTGGATGGACGGCGCAGCCGACGTGGCTGAGACCACCTACACCCCTTTTCGGAACGAGCCCGATGCCGCACCGGTGCGTCTCATCGTCCGCAGGGTGAAGCCCACGCCCGGTTCACAACTGGCCCTCTTCGTCGACTACAGCTATCACGCCTTCATCACCGACCGACAGGGCGACACCCTCCAACTGGAGGCCGACCATCGCCGCCACGCCGAGATCGAGAACGCCATCCGAGACCTCAAGTACGGTGTCGGGCTGAACCATCTGCCCTCGGGGCGCTTTGCAGCCAACGCCGCCTGGATGGCCATACAGGTAATGGCTCACAACCTGGCTCGCTGGATCGGACGCATCGGTCTGCGCGAGCCGGTGGCGACCACCAAGACCCTGCGCAGACGCTTGTTCTCCCTCGCCGGACGGCTCACCCACTCGGCCCGCCGCCTTACTTTGCATCTCCCGCAGCGCTGGCCCTGGGAAACACAGTTCGGTCGCGCACTGACCAGACTGCGAGCCATTCCTCTGCCGGCCTGACGGCAGTGTCTACTACTGACCACCGTACACACCACAGCCTGTCTTGTCCGTAAGATCGCTCCGGACCGGACCGCGGGTGTCCACTGTTGCCCGCAGATTCGTCAAACTCGCCCCAAATCGCCACTGTGGGCCTCCATTGGCGTCCAAAATCACGACCGCGGACCTTCAGAACGACCCAGGCGCTGACATCATAACCGCACCGCCACTTTGACACGTCCCTCACCCACGCCCCGGCGGCGATACTAACCCTCTTCGGTGGATTCGGGTTAAGAGGCCGCCGGGTCTCATCCATCGACAGGGCACGATTTATCACGTTCATAAAACCCGCGCATTTTCAAAACGCCCCTTGCTGTCTAAAACCGACCGCGCAGGCCACCGACGTTGGACTGTCCAACACGAAAATAGGTTCGCGGCCCTCTCCCGTTTTCATTTGTCATCCACCTCAAATGAATATCTCAGAGTAGTCTATCAACCTATGAGAGATATTTTCATCCTGTTTAGGTTTGTAAAGAGAGGTATATTAACCCATTCAGTTATAGTGGTCAAGACTGAATATCCGCACAATGAACATCACGAGGTCGAAAATGAAAAATAAAGCGATACGAACGCTGGGAATGCGGCTGAAAGAAGCCCGCATGAACGCGGACTATTCACAGGAAGAAGTCGCCGAGGCCATCGGTATCCACGCAGTCACTGTCTCGAAGTACGAGAGAGACGCCCAGGACCCTAACACCAAGGCGCTGGCCGCCCTCGCCAAGTTCCTCAATGTGTCGGTAGACTGGCTTATCACCGAGCATGAGGACATCATTCACCACAACCCAATGGACCACGAGGCTGCGATGAAGACCGTCATGTCCTATCCCTCCGTCGTGATGAGAATCACCGAAGGAACCCTCTCCCAGGAGGCGATAGCCGACATAAACGAGTATGTGCAATTCGTGCAGGAACGCGATAGGAGAAGGCGTAATAAACGCTAAGGCCAAGGCCCTTAATCTGAAGAAAGAGCTCTCCCTTGAGGGTTCGCTGGACATCTATGACGTGGCCCAGGAGATGGGACTCGAGATAGATTTTGTCCCCCTCCGCTCCGACCTGCATGAGATAACCGTCGGCTCCAATATCGCCGTCTCGACCAAAATAGACGCGCCGTCCCAAAGATGGGCGGTCGCCCATGCCATCGGACACATAGTTCTGCATGGCTCAAGAATCAACCAACTCTGGCTTCGCGCCCACACCCTGCTCACAGACAAGATCGAGAGCGACGCGGAAAGGTTCGCCTACCACCTGCTTACAGACCGGCGCGACATATACGACCAACGCATGACCCACGCCTCCGAGATCGCCGAATACTTCGGAATCCCTACTCAGATGGTCGAAAAATTCGGAGATAGCTGACCAACATGGGCTCAATAAGAAAACGAGGGACCAATCGATGGGAGATCACTTACGAACTACCACGCGGTCCCGACGGAGAAAGAAGAAGACGGTTCGAGACGGTTCGCGGTCCCAAGAAAATGGCCCAGGCCCGCCTGACCAAAGCCGAGCACGAGATCAACCAGGGCCAATACCTTGAGCCAACCAAGCTAACCGTTGCGGAATACCTCGATATATGGACACGCGACTATGCCCAGATCTCAGTGCGCCCGCGAACGCTGCAGGGCTACCAGCACATCATCGAGACACATATAAAGAGAACGTTCGGCCCCATGAGGCTCATAGACCTCAACACGCATGATGTACAGACCTACTACGCCGACTGCATCCGGTCTGGACTCTCCGCCCAGACCGTCATGCATATCCATCGCCTGCTGAGCCAGACGCTCAAGCAGGCTGTACGTTGGAAGATGCTCTACCACAACGTACTCGATGGCATAACTCCCCCACCCCGGCGTAAGCCCGAGCTTCGCTCTCTATCGCCGGAGGAGGCGCGCGCGCTACTGCAAGGCGCGGAAAAAACCGACTACCATCTCCCCATTCACCTGGCGATATTCACAGGCCTTCGCCGCTCGGAGATACTGGGCCTCAGATGGCGGGACATAGACATCGAAAACCACAGGCTCACTGTGGCAAGAACGATGGTGGACATGATCGGCGACGCCACTCATATAAACGAACCAAGTCTCGTCGCTCGATGCGCGCGGTCTCAATCAGCGAAGACACCTCCGCAATACTGCGCGCCCATCGCGAACTTCGCGCCATCCAGCTTCGCTCTCTGAACATGACGCTTACCGAAGACACCCAAGTATGTGTCCGCGCCAACGGACACATTATGAAACCGAATGCGGTCACAAAGGGGTACAAGCGAATAGCCAGGCAGTGCGACATGCCGGACATCCGCTTTCATGACCTGCGTCACACCCACGCAAGCCTTCTTCTTGCGGCAGGAATTCCGATTCACGTCGTTCAGGCGCGAATGGGACATACCAGCATCCAGACAACAGTGGACGTGTACGGACACCTTATGCCCACCTCAGACATAGAGGCCGGCAATAAACTGGATATTATTGTCGGCAAAATGTCGGCAGAGCAGAATAACGCATAAGAGACAAGATGCTCAAAAGCCGAAATCCATAGCTAAACCAAAGGGGAAATGGCAGGAGCGGCAGGATTCGAACCCGCGACCCTCGGTTTTGGAGACCGATGCTCTACCAGCCTGAGCTACGCTCCTGCAAAGCTGGATTGATGGAATCGCCAGACCAATTACGACTTTTGCTAACATATTTGCTAACCAACGTCATCGAACTGCCTCTCGAACGCCTCAGCCGCGTCCATCTCCTTCAGAACGTGAGAGTAGATGTCCATCGTGGCAGCAATTGTACTATGTCCGAGCCCCTCTTGTACAACCTTCGGATGAGACTCGGCCATCAGCGGCGCGGTCGCGTGACCGCGCCTCATGTCGCGCGGCCTTTTACGTCGGGAAATCCCGCCCGGCGCGCTACTGGCTTGGAAGAATGTGTCAGGCTGCTCGGATGGTATGGTTTGCCCAAATCGTTGCAGAACACGTGACCATCTATGACTTTCCAACCGAACACTGGGGGCATCTTCGGACGACAAACTCATTGGGGTCTATATTCAGCGTGGCCTCTGTTCGACGATTCTAGGAAACGGAATTTAGTGGATTGGCGAGATTGGATTCGTTGTTCATCGCTCAATAGAGCAATAACTCAAGCGATAACCAAATGCGATATATTCTGTTTTGAATCCATTTAGAGGAATGAATGGCTGCCCGGCCAGGGTTCGAACCTGGGTCAGAGGCTCCAAAGGCCCCTGTGCTACCACTACACCACCGGGCAGTATCAATTGGGGAAGTCGGAGCGAAAAATGCGCGATACGCACTCGGCTCCACACTAATATAACTATACCGAATTTCTTCTCCGCGTGGTATGCCGACTCCGGTTCTGCCAACTAAAATCCCAGTCGCATCACATGCTACTTTGCTGTATTATTACTCCACTCTAAGACAAGCGCGAAGTAGCCGTTCACAACTTCCACCAATTCCGGAGGCTTAATTGACTTCAGACGCCCATCATGACGTTGTTGTCGTAGGCGGAGGAAATGCCGCTCTCTCAGCCGCGCTGGCGGCCATCGAGCGGGGTGCGAACGTGCTTGCGCTCGAGAAGGCTCCCGAATACCTGCGCGGAGGCAATTCGTACTTCACCGGCGGACTGTTCAGATTCGCCTATGACGGCATTGAAGACCTCCTCTCACTCCTGCCCGAAATGTCAGAGGACGAAAAGTCCGGCATTGATGTTGGCTCTTACACACAGAGCGCGTTCTACGAAGACATAATGCGCATGACCGAGGGCCTGTCCGACGCCCAGCTAGTGCAGACACTCGTTTCCCAGTCACTCCCCACTATGCGATGGCTCGGAGAACAGGGCGTCCCCTGGATTCTCGCATACGGACGGCAGGCTTTCAGGCACGAAGGCATTCTTCGGTTCTGGGGTGGGCTGATAGTCGAGGCTGTCGGCGGCGGCAAGGGTCTGTCCGACACTCAGTTCGAGCTCGTAAAGCGGAAGGGCGGAACTATACGGTACGGTACGAAGGCCACGGATCTGACGATGAACAGGCGGGGCGAGGTCACCGGCCTCACCATACGCGACGAGAACGGCTTTCACGAAATAGAGTGCGACTCGGTCGTTCTCGCCTGCGGCGGATTCGAGGCCAACGCCGAGATGCGCACACGCTATCTGGGGTCCGGCTGGGAGCTTGCCAAGGTTCGCGGCACGCAGTTCAATACAGGCGACGGCATCAGAATGGCCTTGGACATTGGAGCGCAGTCCTTCGGACACTGGAGCGGCTGCCACGCCGTAGCGTGGGACCTCAACGCGCCTCCCACCGGCGACCGCAACATAGCCGACCTGTTTCAGAAACACTCGTACCCGTTCGGCATAATAGTCAACGTGGACGGTGAGAGGTTCGTTGACGAAGGCGCGGACTTCCGAAACTACACCTACGCCAAGTATGGCAGAGAGATACTCTTCCAGCCGCAGCGGGCCGCGTTCCAGATATTCGACCAGAAGACGAAGCACCTTCTCAGGGATGAATACCACATCCCCCAGGTCTCGATGGTAGAGGCGAACAGCATCGAGGCTCTCGCCGACGGACTTGGAATAGACGGCGACGGACTCGTCGAAACCGTGAGCCAATTCAACGACGCAGTTCAGGACGGCGAGTACAACCCCACTATCCTGGACGGAAAGAGCGCTATCGGCATTGAGCCGCCCAAGTCCAATTGGGCCTTGCCTATAGACTCCCCGCCCTACATGGGCTACGCCGTTACCTGTGGAATCACCTTCACATTCGGCGGTCTGAAAATTGACGAAACCGGGCGTGCGCTCGACACCGAGGACGCGCCAATCCCGGGCCTGTACGCTGCGGGCGAGTTGGTGGGCGGCCTCTTCTACCACAACTACCCGGGCGGATCCGGCCTTATGGCCGGGTCGGTATTCGGCAAGATAGCGGGCGAAGGAGCGGTCAGACACGCCCTCACGAAGTAAACGCTAGCCGACTCCCATAGTTCGTGCGGTTTTCAGTGTGAACCCGTCCTAATCAACGCGAAGTTTCCGATTAACCACACCGAGGGCGCTTATCCATGCTGCAAGGTAAACCCTACAGATTCGCAGTTCCCGACATGAACGCGCGGGATACGGTGAAATCCGCTTCACAGAAAGTGGAGGCATGGGCATTGTCCCTGGTGGACGCGCTGCCGCCGTACTACGTTGTAGAGGGAACTCTGGAATCCAAGAGAGTTGACGACAGAGGCAGATACATCCTGCTGGTCAATGGCGCTCCGATTTCCATTGACCATCCTACTTACCACACTCTGGGCATCGGAGAACACATCCGCGTACGCTACACTCGCGGAGCGCGCGCCATAAGCATAGACCGGTACACGACTCCCAACGGTCACCAGTGACTCATGCCAACCGTGCCTAAATTGACACATTGAATGTCAATCATTACACTCTGCTTAGGACACTGACATACGTTTGGATGGATTTTTGAACAATGTGCCTTGATCTGGAACGTAATCTGAATTATTCAGAGAATGGAGGTCATTTTCAGGTGATGGGTCATAATTGAGAACTAGAATTTCTCGATTGAGAGTTCTCTTTCTCCCAGATGTTCTGATTTCGGTTCTGGACGAACGCATTCCTGACGCAGAACGAATAGGGATGACGTTGTACCGCTGATATTGAATTCTCACATCTTCCGTATCGTATGAAGAAAGCATCCACTTGGACTGGACCTTGTCGAGCCGGTCTGCAATGGCAGAGTGTTCTTCCATTGACCTCATATTATGCTTGTAGTTCGCCCCATTACCTGGATAAGGAGGATCAAGGTACATAAACGACTCGGGGCGGTCGTACTTATCTATACACTCTGTCCAATCAAGGTTTTCGATTATGACAGTCTTGAGACGCTCGTGAACCGGCTCTATTCTCTTTCTGAGAGATTTGAGAGCGCCGACCAGCCTGTTGCCATGTCCGCCGTCCGACGTACTGGTCTGAAATCTGGGATACCGCGCCTCGCCGCCCCAGCCTGCCATTATCAGATAATAGAACCGATGCGCCCGCTCTATATCTGGCAGCGACTGCGGGTCGGTATCCGCCAACCTGTAAAACTCACTCCTGGACACCAACTCAAGATCGAACGACTTGAGCAGATCTTTGGGCCTGTGCTTTACCACCCTGAAGAAGTTGATCAACTCCTCGTCAATGTCGTTGAGAACCTCTATCGGACTCGGAGCCTTTCCGAAGAGAACCCACGCCGCTCCGCCAAAAGGTTCCACGTAACACTTGTGAGGAGGAATCAGCGGAATAATAGATTTCCTGAGCCGCGACTTCCCGCCCACCCACTTAAAAGGACTGTTGATCATTCTATATAGCCTTTCGCATAAGGATGGAATCCTATCGCTTAGCTTGCAGGAGGAGAAAACCTGATGTCCCTGATAGAGACAATTTAGCACAGGTGTATCGCGATGTCAACCACTAATAGCCCCGATTTTGTCCGATTCGGCGAGAAACTGAGAATTCTTAGAACCCGTCGGAATCTCACATTGATTCAGCTCTCGGAACAATTGGGGTACAGGGCGCATGGCTATTTGAGCGAAATCGAATCTGGCAAGAAATCCCCGACCGCCGCTTTGGTACTTAAAGTCTCCCGTCTCTTTGGAGTGAGCGTGGACGCTCTTCTCAAAGACGAGTTTGAATTGCCGCCATGCGACGAGAATGGATTTGCCTAATCCAATAACACATCCTGACAATACTATCGCGACTATCGCGTTTGCTCATAGGCCACCTACTGAAACGGAGCTTACCAAGTTCAGGTTACTGCTCAGTACATTCCAAGATGGCACGGGGATGCTGGCAACGCCTAGTGGGGCAACCATCCCAGGCTGGCGAGATTTCGAGAGAGCGACAGCATTAGCGTTCGAAGGCGTATCTTCAGAGAACAAAGATATCATGGATGTACGCCTGCCGGACCCTACACGTGAAAATACCTTCTTTGGAATTTCTTGCAAGATGAGGAGAGAGTTAGATAAGACCAGGCGTGTTGGTCAAGTAACCATAGAGTTGTCCAACGCTGCGCGAGCGTTTTGGGACAGGCTGGGAAATTATGCTATCACTCCCGGTAACTATCGTGATAACGCGCATCAAGTCGGGAGTATCATCATAGACTTGGTTCGTGAGTGGCACTTGTCTGCGAGCATTGAAAATGGGGGAGACATTGACCTTGAGGGAAGTTGCTACCTGGCTCTCATGTGGAACAAACGTGGCGAGTACCAGTTAAGCCAATTCGGAATCCATCTGCCTGATCCCGCAGAACTACACTGGTATTGTCCAGAGGTCACCAGAAGAGGCGTTGCAAGAACGGGAAACCGTATATGCGCGGACGACGATAGCGGGACCATTTTTGAGTGGTATGGACAATCAGGCGGTCAGCTAAAATACTATCCTCCGGTCAACGGCGCAATTTGGAAATCTGATGTATTCCGTCTGGAACCATTGCCCCCAAATACTCCGCATGGATTAGTATCCAAAGCCCAGGACTATTACCCCGACCTATGGTCCCGGTAACTCGTGTAGCCCAGACACGCCAAACAGGGGAAACGCTGTCCTACGGCCCACCGTCCTTGTACATTCGTGCTAATTTCATTACAATTCCCCCATGACTCGCCATTATGAATATGAAACATTCAACCGGATGCCCAGCGCCCGAAACCTGCAACTGAACCCTGAAAACCATAAATTGCGATATATGTCAGTCATGATAGAGAATTTTTTTCCCGCCAATTAGCTACAAACCCTGATGAACGCAGGTGAATTCCAGGTCGAAATCACCAGCGTCCCACTAGGCGTCACCTGTTAACTGACCTGCGCGATATAAACCACAATATATAAGACTGCTGAAATTCAGACGCGATTGGCCCGGCCAGAACACGCGGAATTCACGCCAACGTCCCGAATTACTGGTATCATTTCGAGTACCCACATCACGGTGACAACCCTACGGAGAAACGCTATGCCCAGCGACAGTAAGCAAGAGTGGCGAGAGAACACACTCGACCCCGTACTCAAGCGGTTCGGAGAGCGGCGGGACACTTTCGAGACCGGCTCCGGCATCGAAGAGGACATCCTCTACACTCAGGAAGACCGGCCTGACCCGGACGGCAATCTCGGCTACCCCGGAGAGTATCCCTACACGCGCGGCGTCCAGCCCACCATGTACCGTGGCCGCCTCTGGACGATGCGCCAGTACGCTGGTATGGCCTCCCCTGAGGAGTCCAACCGTCGCTACCGATACCTGCTCGAACAGGGACAGACTGGGCTGAGCGTGGCGTTCGACCTGCCAACGCAGACCGGATACGACTCAGATCATCCCATGGCGCAGGGCGAAATCGGACGCGCCGGCGTCCCGATAAGCAGCCTGGCCGACATGGAGGCGCTCTTCGACGGGATTCCGCTCGATAGGGTCAGCACCTCCATGACCATCAACGCCACCGCGTCCGTACTGCTGGCTCTGTACATCGCGGTCGCGAGAAAACAGGGCGTCGGCCCCGAAAAGCTCAACGGCACCATCCAGAACGACATTCTCAAGGAATACATCGCGCGCGGGACCTATATATACCCTCCCAAGCCCTCGATGCGTCTTGTAACGGACACATTCGCCTACTGCTCCCAGAACGTGCCACGCTGGAACACAATCAGCATCAGCGGCTACCACATGGCCGAGGCCGGCGCGACAGCAGCCCAGGAGCTCGCGTTCACCTTCTCCAACGCCATCGCATACGTCCAGGCAGCGGTTGACGCGGGACTGGCGGTTGACTCATTCGCGCCCAGGCTCAGCTTCTTCTTCGTGGCCCAGAGCCACCTGTTCGAGGAAGTCGCCAAGTTCCGGGCTGCGAGGCGAATGTGGGCCAAGATCATGCGGGAGCGGTTCGGCGCGGAGAATCCGAGATCCTGGACCTGCCGATTCCACACCCAGACCGCCGGCGTCACCCTCACCGCCCAGCAGCCGGATAACAACGTCATACGCACTACCATCCAGGCGCTTGCGGCCATTCTCGGAGGTACCCAGTCGCTGCACGTGAACTCGAAGGACGAGGCTCTCGCGCTGCCGACCGAAGAATCCGTCCAACTCTCGCTCAGAACTCAGCAGGTTCTCGCCTATGAAATGGGCGTCGCGGACACCGTGGACCCGCTCGCCGGTTCATACTACATTGAAAGCCTCACCGACCAGGTGGAGGAGAAAGCGTTCGGGTACATAGCCGAAATGGATGAGATGGGCGGCGCGCTGTCAGCTCTCGACAGGGGCTACCAGATCCAGGAGATACACGAAAGCGCCTTCAAGCATCAGCAACTGGTGGAGTCGGAGGACCGTATCGTAGTCGGAGTGAATCGCTTCCAGTCTCCCACTCCCCCCATAGAAAAGTTGCAGATCATCGAGCGCGCCGAGACCCAACGGCAGTTGGACAGGCTCACCAAAGTGAAAAGCGAGAGGGACGAGTCCACCGCCTTGGCTGCCCTGTCCCGGCTGGAAGAAGTTGCGCGCGGAACAGACAATACCATGCCCGCCATCCTGGAGTGCGTCGAGTCCTACGCCACCCTCGGCGAAATATCAGACGTGTTCAGAAAGGTCTTCGGAGAGCAGCAGGAATTCTCGCCGTTCTAGCCCTCACGGCATTATAAAGTTCAGACTTGGCATCGGATCGTAGATTGTGAAGCGACGCGATTGCGTGTTACGTTTGTAGCGTATTTCTGTCAGTGATGTAGGAGCGGAAAGATGGCGACGTTAGAGTCGCGCGTCAGCAGGCTTGAAGACGCATTTGAAAACGTAGCGACCAAGGATGACCTTGCCAACTTGGAAGAGCGCATGGCCACCAAGGAAGACTTGGAACGCTTTGCCACCAAAGAAGACCTGGCCGATCTCGAAGAGCGCATAACCGCTCGCATGGCGACCAAGGATGACCTTGAACGCTTCGCGACCAAAGAAGATTTGGAGCAACTGGCGACCAAGAGCGAGGTCGAACAACTGGCGACCAAGAGCGAGGTCGAACAACTGCGAATTGACATCGGTCCCCTCAAGGCCGCTCATGTACGCAACGCAGCCATTATGGAAGCTCCGTTTATCGCTCAAGACATGGGGTTCAAATACGTGCGAACTCTGAATCCTGTTGATATGTTTGCGTTGACGGATGGTAATGACCTGTCCGGCATCTCCCCTGGCGACCTCAGGAGCTTTCACAGGGCAGACCTGATCATGCAAGTAACCGACACGCGAGACATAGAATCCTACATCGCCTTAGAAATGTCCTATACCGCCGACCACAGGGACACTACCCGCGCCATCCGAAACGCCGAATACCTGAAAAGGTTTACGGGCCGCGATTCCAGGGCTGCCATAGCCGGGCTGCGCCGTGACAGAAGAATCGAGGACATAGACCCAAACGACGTGTTCTGGTATGAACTTCCCGAGTCCCTACTGGAAGTCGAATAACCGGGCGCCATCCGGAGCGGATCAGTGTTGAAATCCCCAGGTCGGATCGTCGTCCTGATCAGGCACTCTGGTCCCGAAGTGGACCCGGAGCGGCCCGCCTCTGAATGGGCGCTGAGCGCGGAGGGAATCAACCGCTGCGAAACCCTTGCGTCGGAACTGAAGCGGTTCCTGCCCGCTATCTTGCTATCCAGTCCGGAGACCAAGGCGTTAAAGACCGCTGAACGAATTGGATTAAGTCTCAATATCGGATTCTCTGTCAGTGAGAACTTGCGCGAGCATCGGCGCCCGACGCGATTTCTGCCACACGACGAATTCCACGATAACATACACAGATTCTTCGAGTCCCCGGCCGGCATCGTCTATGGAAACGAAACGTCCGACTAGGTGGCGAGCCGTATCGAATCCGAAATTCGACGCGCGCTGGCGATTTCCCCAACCGAAAACGTCCTGATCATTACACACGGGACCGCGATGACCAGTTTCATAAGACAACATACCAAAGCAGACCCCTTTGATATCTGGAAATCTCTCGATCTGCCGTCCTATGTTGCGCTGGGAGTTCCTACCTTTGATATAGTTGACTGTGGCGGCGTTGACCGCGGATTATTCCACATGACCGATACCGGAGTTGACTCATGACCGAACTGCTTCTCAACGAAGAAGAAATGATGCTTAGAAGCGCCGTCCGCGAGTTCGCCGACTCCGAACTCGCTCCAAGGGCGGCGGGATACGACGAGAGCGGCGAGTTTCCGTATGAGAACTTTAAGGGCCTGGCCCAGATCGGCGTACTCGGTCTGGGGATAGACGAAGAGTACGGCGGCAGCGGAGGAACGACTCGCCAGATGGTAGTCGCGGTCGAGGAGATAGCCCGAGGCTGCGCCGCCACCGCCACCATACTGGGCGCTCATCTGTCGCTCTGCGCCCAGTACATAGCTATGTTTGGAACCGAGGGCCAGAAGCGCGAGTTCATACCCCCATTGGCATCGGGAGAGAAAATCGGCGCGTTCGCGCTTACCGAGCCGGGCGCGGGCTCAGACGCGGCTGCGCTCCGCACGACCGGAACGCGCTCTAATGGCGGATACGTCCTGAACGGAACAAAGACATTCATTACCAACGCGCCCGAGGCGCATACGATGGTCGTAATGGCGACCCAGGACAGGGCGTTGGGTTCGAGGGGCATCAACTCGTTCATCGTGGAAGCGGACACGCCGGGAATCGAGATAAACCCGCTGCGCGGCAAGATGGGCATAAGAGCGTCCTCCGCGGCGGAAATCGTGTTCGACAACTGCGCCGTCCAGGAAGAGAACCGCATGGGCAGCGAGGGCGACGGTTTTCGGATGACGATGGAAGTCCTGAACGCGAGCCGCATGGCGATAGCCGCTCAGTGTGTCGGAATAGCCCAGGCCGCCTATGACGCCGCGCTCGCATACGTAAAAGAGCGCGAGGTGTTCGGACAAAAGTTGTCGGAGTTCCAGGGATTGCAGTGGTATCTGGTCGAGATGGCGACTAACATCGAGACCGCGCGTCTCCTGACGCTGAAGTCCGCTACCCTCAAGGACGAGGGCAGACCGTTCATAACCGAGGCTTCCATGGCAAAACTCTACTGCTCCCGCGTAGCAGTGGAGTGCGCCGACAAGGCCGTCCAGATGCACGGCGGAGTCGGATACTTCGCGCCCACCAACGTCGAGCGCTACTACCGCGACGCCAAGGTCACCGAAATCTACGAAGGCACGTCCGAAGTCCAGCGCCTCATCATCGCCCGCAACCTGCTGCGCGACTGAATGTACGAAAAACCACTAAACACGGAGGAATTATTTTGAGCTCAGGAACTCAGGAAGCACCCTGCACAGCGCGCCACATCAACCACGTCTGCATCGCAGTAAAGGACATCGAGGACACGCTCGCATTCTACCGCGACGTGTTCGGCGCCGGCGAGGCCGAGGTGGAAGACATCGAAGACCAGGCGGTCAGGGCCGCGCTCGTTCGTGTCGGGGGTTCGCAGTTGGAGTTCATACAGCCAACCGATCCAGACGGCGGCGTCGCGCGATTCATAGAACGCAGGGGCGAGGGCGTTCATCACATCTGCTTCGAGGTCGAGAATCTCCAGGAACGCCTTGACGCCCTCAAG
Source organism: Dehalococcoidia bacterium (assembly GCA_965261525.1). Lineage (GTDB taxonomy): Bacteria > Chloroflexota > Dehalococcoidia > Lucifugimonadales > UBA1123 > VXRN01. The sequence continues at coordinate 3,122,153 of OZ253472.1, read as the reverse complement.
GAGAGCGGAGTCCAACTCATAGACACCGCGCCCAGAGAAGGTCTCTCCGGGATGATCGGCTTCATTCACCCCAGGGCGACGCGCGGAGTGCTGATAGAACTGGTGGACCAGGACACGGCTCGGAGGTAAGACGCATGACGACCCAGTATCCAATTCGAGTGCTTGTCGCCAAGCCCGGCCTCGACGGCCATGATCGCGGCGCGAAGATAATCGCGCGCGCGCTCCGGGACGCGGGAATGGACGTCATATACACCGGCATACGCCAGACGCCTCAGATGATAGTCGAGGCCGCGCTCCAGGAAGATGTTGACGTGATTGGACTCAGCATACTCTCCGGCGCGCATATGGATCTGTTCCCGCAGATATTCGCTGGGCTCGAGCTCAACGAGATGCGGGATGTTCCTGTAATTGCGGGAGGCATCATTCCTGAATCCGATAGAATTGCGCTTGAAGAGATGGGTGTATGCGCGGTCTATGGCCCCGGAACGCCTACGGGGGACATAGTCGAGCGCGTTCGCCATCTGGCCGCGGAACGCCGGGCCAGTCTATAAGCGTTCCTCCCCGTCCGTTGTCTGCTCGCCGCGACGGAACTGCTTGAGCCAGCGTATAAGGATGGCCGAGGTCGTAACCAGCAGAGCCGCTCCGATAATGGCCGATGTGCCCAGCGCGCCCGGGTCCATGATCTCGAATATCGAGGTCTCTCCGGCCAGATGCCTCCGCCAACCCGTGTCGAGTTCATCCACTCCAACCCCGTATGTGACCATCAGCGCGTCTTCGATCTTGCGTCCCTCGTTGATTTCCGTCAGCAGAGTGTCCATCCGCTCATGGCCGAACTCGTCCATCAGGAATCTCACTACGCTGGCGGACTGCGAGTAGAACAGCCTGACCTCATCCGGCCTGCCCGGAACGGCGCGCATATACCGCAACGGAATCAGGTCGCCAGTCCTGAGCGCTCTCTGCACGTCCGACTCGCGGTAGCCTCCACCCGGCTCGAAGTACATCGCCAATCCCTCGTTCAGCCATGCCGGAGGTTTGGCGCGGGGCGAGTCAACCCTTTCGGCGAACATAAGGTGCGTGAGTTCATGGATCAGACTGTCCCGATTGAGTCCGGCCACTACCAAAACGCCGTACCTGTCGAACGCGAACCCGCCGTACAGAGAGGTGTCCTGCGCGGTATCACTTACGGGCGGAAAACTGCGATTGGACTCTGAGCGACTGTTTACGATTACTGCCTTGAAGTCGTAGTCGTCATCGAGGCCGAACAGGTCTCTGACCGCTCTCAGTCGTATGGAAACATCCGCCGCCATACTCCTCACCGCGCGCTCCGACCGATTGTGCCAGATCAGAGTGTAATCATCCTGAACGAGCCTTTGCCAATTGTATCGGGGATCCAGATACTCGAACGCGCGGGAATCGGACATCGCGCTGTTGCCCAGAGAGTCGGTAAATACGTAGTAGTACTCTATATCCGCTCCCTGGGGTATGAACCCATCCTTACCGGTGTTGACGACGAACTCGGCCTCGATATTATCCGAGTTGGTGAAGCGGACGGGGTACGTATAGACCTTTACCCCCCGCGAGCCTACTGTGTAATAGAGACGAGCGGACTGAACGTCAGGTGGAGCTTCCGCTTCCAGCGTGAAAACGATACGGTCCGGGAACTCGATGCGATGGCTGGCCTCGACTATCCTGACGGCGTGACTGTTTACGCTGTCGTCCTGGAGACCGCCGCCGCCGAACAGACTCGCTATAGCAGCTATGACTGATAGAAGAAGCACGCTATTACTCTCCAGGGTTTCAACAGCAGGATTTCATTGGCCCGATCTATATTCCTACTATTTTGATTGTCGAGTGGGCCTTGTAGATTCGGTTGATGTTGATTAGAAGAGCCGTCAACTCCTCTACATATCGAGAGTTCTGTAATCCGCCGCCGTCAACCGCTCTGACCGCGTTGATGGTTTCCGCCAACTTCATCACGTCGGACTTGGCCTCCGCGTCATCGGCGCACACGATCACGTCGGACACTATCGTCACGTCGGGCTGCATAAGATCTTCGGCGCTCAAATTATGAAACGCTCCAACGACCCTGGAGTTAGGAACGAGAATCTGGGCCTGCTGAGCGGCTGAACCCTCATGCACCGTAATCGCGCTCGCGACGCCCCTGCTGAATCGCATCGGAGCCACCACGTCCACCACCAGCTTGCCGTCCAGACTATCGCTGAGCGATTCCAGCGTCGGGCGATGCCCGGAGTATGGAACAGCGATGAAGACGATGTCCGACCCGTCCGCGACATCCTCATTCAGTCCGCCGCTCACCCGCAGACCGTCCCGTAGCTCCCCGACCTCATCCGCCGCGTCCTGCGCCCGCTGAGCGTCTCGCGAGCCTATCGCTACCGACTCGCCCGCCATCGCAAAGCGAAGCGCGAGTCCTTTGCCTTCGGGTCCGGTTCCTCCAATAAAACCTATCATCTGGGCATCTCCATATTGGCAGTTGGCCGAATTCAGTCCGCAAAAGCCTAACGCCTGAAGACGGCAGTGTAAATAGACGGAGGTTCCCGAACAGGGTATTTCGATTGTCGCAAGTCGAAAATACTCCCGCGATTGGTCATTCCCGCTTGCGCTGGTATCCAGGGACCGCCATACCGCTGAAATGGATAAGAAAGCGAATTATACGCATTTTACCCAAATTGACTTGATACATGTGTTCGTATAAAGCAAACTGTTTCCTAACAGATATATAGGAGACAGTGACCAATGAGTGCGAACGGGCCAGGAAAGAGCTTTAGAAAAGGACTCACACTCTTTGAAGCAACCGATATGTCAAAGATAATGCAACGGTTGAAAAGTGGTTTATTTCGCAACGATGGCCTGATGGCGTGACCTGACCTACCCCAAGTGTGAGTCTTCCAACGTCCAAGAACGCCCTACTCGAAAGCCTCAGCCGTTCTGATGCCGAGATTGCAGATTCGATTTCTCTGTCAAGACAGGAACGCTGATGCACGGGTCTAAGTTGGGTCTGCACACGTGGGGCGTGGCACTGTACCTGCTCACCACTGGACTCAAGGAAACATCCAGCATGAAATTGCACCGCGACCTCGGTATCTCTCAGAAGGCGGCGTGACACTTGGCACACGGGATTCGTGAGTCCTGGGAAGACGACACCGACAGCCCGTTTACTGGCCTGGTCGAAGTGGACGAGACGTATATCGGCGGGAAGGAAAAGAACAAGCACGCCTCTCAGAAACTCAGGGCTGGACGAGGTACGGTTGGGAAGAGCATGAAAGACCGTGAGACAAATCAGGTCGACGCCAAAGTGGTGGATGCAACCGACAAGGTAACGCTTCAGGGATTTGTGGTTGACCGAACTGAGCCGGACACTCCCGTTTACACGGACGAGGCGCGGGCATACGTGGGTCTGCCCCGACCGCACGAATCGGTTAAGCACAGCACAGGCGAGTACGTCAGAGGCCAGATTACAACAAACGGCATGGAATCGTTCTGGAGCCTGCTGAAGCGCGGGTACGTCGGGACATACCACAAGATGAGTCCGAAGCACCTGCACCGCTATGTCGTGGAGTTCGAGGGACAGCACAATGACCGTCCACTGGATACTGTAACGCAGATGACCGCGATGGTCAGGGGGATGGAATACAAGAGGCTACGATATGAGGATTTGACCGCGTCTGGTGGAGAAAGCCAAGAGCTTGCACCCGTGGTTCAAGCCTGAATATCTTCTCGCTGACAGAGAATCGGGGCGAGGACGTTGATTGACCATCGTGTGCGTCCGGCGTTACTTGACGAAATTTGTTACAATAAGTATTCTGCGACGTGAACAAGGAGCATTGGAGGCTAATGACATACCTTAACTTAACGCAGGAGTTGTTGCGCAGCATTCAGTATCCTGAACCGATAAGTCCGTCCGTTGCCGACGAACACTTCAGGCAAGCCATCCGATCTATCTTAGCATTGTCTGAAAGAGGGGTCATAGATTCTGAACATCGAGATAGACTGATCAGGGAATTCATCACTGCCATCGTATCGCGTAGAGTTGAACAGATGGTAAATGAGATGACCAATGCTGTCTTATCCGTATCGAATGAGCCTCGTCTAGCGCAGACATCAAGAGGCTACTTACGAGGGATGCTAGGCTCCGTACCAACACCTGCACCGCCGCTTTCACCTGTACCGTATCCAAGAGCACACTACGGAGGTTGGCGTGAGTAGAGAACAGGAATCGAGTCAAACAGATAGCGAGCAGGTATCACCTCAACTCGCTCCACAGCCAGACACGTTGCCTTTTTCTGGCCTACCTGACATGGATGACTCTGAAGTAGGACATATAGAAGGAGTGATGCGTCGGGAAGTAAGACCAATTCAGCTTGATGAGGCCGCGTAGTATTCAGGTAGCCGCTGAATGTTCCGCTTGATCCAATCCCAACCTACCAGCGACTTTACTCGTTCGGGATCCGATTCCAGCCTGCTCAGGCAGGTATTCACCGCCTCAACCTTCTCATCTATACTCCCATAGACCCTGCCCTCTACCCACCTGCGAACCTCCTCGAACACCCGCTCGGCAGGATTAAGCTCAGGACTATAGGCAGGCAGCGTTATCGTCTTCATCCCCGCTATACTCCTCACCAACTCGCTGCGATGACTGCCCGCTCCGTCCCACACAAGCGCTCTCACTTCCGTGTATCGCCTAACGCTCAGCGCCGCGCGCGCCACCGTCTCAGACCTCATCGAGTCTATCCACGCCCACTCCGGTTTGCCTCTGCCAAAGTCCACCACCAGGAACAGGTACTTCCACTCATAAACCAACTGCAACCGCTGAACCACCTTCACCCCACGAACTCCCCACACCCGGCGCACCATCCCGCGAAGTCCGACTCGCATCTCATCGGCAAACCCGATCAGCGTTCCCGAACTAACTCCCGCTCTCCGAAGGGAACGGCCAAGCCCCCCTTTTTCCACCGCTCCTGAGCGTACAGGTCCGCCTTCTCATGCCGGGGGCTGGGAACCTTCGGTGAACATCCCAGCCGCTCAAGCACACTGTATATGCTGTTCCCCTTGAACCTCACACCGTACTCCGACTCCACCCAATCGGCGATCTCACCAGCAGTCCTGAAACGTCCACTTCCAATCTCCCCAACCAATCTCCGTTCCTGAGACTCGCTCAGAAACCTCGGCTGACCCACTCCTCCCATCTTGCAGGACAGTACCTCGTCCAGACCGCCTTCTCTATACCACCCAACCCATCTCTGCGCGCTCCGGCAGTGAACACCCACAGCTTCAGCCGCCGCTTTGATCTGCCAGCCGCGACGTATCAGCCTCAGCGCGCGCAGCCGGGTACGAATATAGACATCTCTCTGGGACTGGTAGGCTTCCTTCAGCGCTTCCGGTGTGTCTTGCTCATGCCATGCCATCCTGAACGGGCGTCCAATCATCTGCTACCCTCCAACGCCTGAGTTGGCTTGAGCATAAGTGAAATATCAGACTTCGACCAGCTCCTTCACCCTCACATCAGGATGAAATGGTATAATGATGGGGATGGGGCCAATGATTCATCCCTTAGCAGACAAAATCACGCCGGAACATATCACCTCCATGATTGACCACTCACGTGAAGAGTCAGCTTTGGAGAGTAGTGATTCCCGTCATGCACGAATATCGTATCTTCTCTTTGCGGTAGGAGTCCTTTTGCTACTGGGGGTTCTTGTAGTAGTTCTAGTTCTCCTTGACGAAAGTCCATTAGTTCAAGGTTTACTTTGTTTACTTGGGGGACTTGCGGCAGGAGGCTTCGGCGGATACGGGATTGGCAAAACTCAGAGTAGCCGTTAAATCAATCCGAGAAGTAATGCACCGAATCTTGGCGTGTCCGGGGGCTTTGTGCCTCCCACGCTTTTCTGCCACATGACAAAGCGTGTCGTGGACGTACAAAGGCGTCTTTAGTGAGGGTAAACGACTTGCGGATTCGGTGTGGAGTTCTACCGCATAATGGTGTCAACTTCGCTGAACCACTTCCCGTCAAAATAATTCTCTATCGCCCATTTGACGTAGAAGACCGTGTTGTCAGGGATTGCGTGAAGGTCGAACCATCTCATATCGTCGCATTTGTGGGGTTCCCTGTTTCTCACATTGCCGGACCCTGTAACGGCGCGAAGGAAGAAATACACATAATTATTGGAGAGGGACGGTATTACGCCGACGATCTCTAAGCTGGACTTTGTACATTCAGGCGGCGTAAGTCAGCGATTCTATGAGTCGGTTGAACAGAAGCGCGGGGACTTTAACGATGTCGGGTTTGCGCTCAGACACACAAAAAGTCTCAGACGCTCTCCACATATGATGACGCGCCAACGCGATTGCGTCGCTGAACGTGGGTTCAGACTTGGCGTACCATGCGGCTGAACGCGTTGGAACTGAACCTTCTCGCCTTAGCAGTTCGGCTGCGAGAGTTATCCAGGAGAACAGCGCCAACAGCGCGGGCGTGGTACGGGCTATGGCGAGGTCCGACCATTGACGTTGCGTACCCACTCCAAGGTGAGCGCGAACCTCCTGGAATGTAACTTCAATCCGCCAGCGCAGCGCGAACCATTCGACGATCTGCGTAGGGGATACTGAAAGATCTGTGCACAGCAGGGACTGGGAGTGGAACTGCCCCAGTGGGTCTCGAACGAGAACCCAGCGAATGGGCACAGGCGGCTTGCCGCTGTGATACCAGAGCGCGGTGTGAGAGCTGAGTTCCACCGTACGGGTATCGTTGTCGTACCATGCGACCGATGTCCGGCTCCAGCGTGTATCGGGGCGGTCGAGGAGTTCCCTGAGCGTGGGCAGGCGCTGGCCCTTGAGACGCGGGCGTCCCATCTGACCGGGCAGTCGGGTTGGAGCGGGTTCGTAGAGCGCGGCGTCGAGCCTCAGTCTGGTGATGAAGGTAACGGGTTGGGACATAGACTGGCAGAAGTGGAGCGGGTCGAGTGCGGCGCAGCCGCTGTCAGCCACCATGACGATGGGACGGTCTGGAAGCCAACGCCGGAGTTGGAGTATCATCTGGCGCGCCCAGTCGGTGATTTTCTTGTGAGTCCGTCCCATCTTCCGGTTGTAGCGTTCGGAAGGAGCCAGAGCCGTCAGTACAGGCAATGCCCATGTCCGATGCGCCCAGGGTATGGTGATCAGCCACATCAGGCTTATCCAACGCAGGCCCGAGGCCTTGACCAGATGGCTGTCGCTGGAGCGCGCAGCGTCTCGGTAGATGCCCTTTGCCTGATGCGACTGCCCCGCCGCCGCTCAATTGTTTCGTCTATCCCGAATACCAATGGACCGTCCCCTTGGGCAAGATGCTGAATCAGAAGCGTCAGCAGAACTCGGCTCAGCCGCAGGGACGACCACACGGCGCGGTTGAGGACATGGTGGTATATCGCAAAGCCGTCATCGTCGCTGAGTCCCATGACACCAAGCGCGGAGGTTACGGTTCGCTTGCGCGGAGCCAGGACGGCGCCGACCAGCAGTACCTGAGCTTTCACCCAGGTTCTGCGCTGAAACAGCGTTGAGAAGGGCTGGAGTATGGGTATAATGGCTTCGGGCAGGGTGAGCATAGCCGGACCTTTCGTGATAGTTTGCTCGGCTATCTTACCTCGCTCTCATATCCTGTCTAGCTTTTGTACAAAGTCCAGCTTAGTTCTCCCCCTCCCAAGGCTTTTTCAAAGTCGGCGCTATCACGGGTTCGGGGGCAGCGCAGTTCTGGATTCCCGCCCTTCGCGGGAATGACGAGAGTAGCCCTGTCGGTTTTCAGAGTCGTGGGTTGCGGATGGTCTTCAATATCCAGAAGGGGAGATTGAGCAGATTGGCGCCGAGGACCGCGCCGATGGAGATGCCGGTGAGGGCGGGGATTCCAGGCAAGCCGCCGAGTTTGAATACGTCGCGGCTTTGGTGAAGTCCGATCCACCCGGCTATCAGGGCCGCGGCAATGGCCATGAATAGCATGAGAAGCGTCGCGGCACGGTCTAGGTCGCGGTTGAGCCACGCCAGAAAGCTGCCGACGCCAGCGCCGAATCCGATTGTGAGGACGCCCATCAGCGCGAAGTTGATGTCTTTCACTTCCCAGAAGGACTGAACGATGGGCAGGATCAGGATGTACAATCCTAATCCCAGGATGCCGGACAGGAACAGTCCGAGCGCGGCGCGGGCGATGAGGACTGCCAGCTGTTCGGCGATGTCTTGAATTCCTACACGCATTCTGTGAATCTCCCGCTAATTCCCCTCGGACGGAAGGCTCCAATCCGCTCACACGGAGCGAATGCGAACGGGAGCGGAGCATAAACACTCGTGGAGGCGATTGCGCTAGACGTCCAGTCGCTCGTCCGCGTAGCGCAGAGCCGCGCGCGCAAGGAACCCTGAGCGCGACTCCCTTTCCCGCGCCGCAAATTCGTCAATCATGGCCAGGATAGGAGATGGCAGTTCGATTTCTATTCGCCTGGTTTCGACGCAGACTTTCGAGATGTCAACGTCAACGAGGGCCCAGATGCCATCGTCGTAGTATCCGCTATCCAGATGGGTCTGCATGGGCATAGGTTCAGGAATATAGTCTTCGTCCATGAGAATGCCTTCAATGTGGCAACAGATTGCCTCGTGGGAATTCGCAATGGCTTCTTCGAAAGTGTCTCCGGCCGAGAAGCACCCGGGCAGGTCGGGGACGGCTACTCCGTAGCAGCTACCTTCGTCTTTATGAATTACGATTGGATATCGCATTATTGACTCACTAGGTTCTGTTGACATTCGGAATCTCATCCTGTCATTCAGTCCATGATCGGATTTTCAGTATTCCAAACAAGCGTGAATGCGACTTAAGTAGCCACAATCCACCCCCCCCCCCCCTGGATTGCCGAGCGGCGAGCCCTTCGGGGTTCCCGCCTTCGCGGGAATGACGATAAATGTCAACACAGCCTAGAACAGGCTTGGCTGGCCGGGGTCGGGGGTGTAGTCGAAGTTGAGGTGGTCGTAGGCGCGGCGGGTGGCCATGCGCCCGCGCTTGGTGCGGTCGAGGAAGCCAAGCTGCAAGAGGTAGGGTTCGTACACGTCTTCTATGGTGTCGGAGTCCTCGCTGATTGAAGCGGCGAGGGTGTCCAGACCCACGGGTCCGCCGTCGAACTTGTCTATGATGGAGATGAGAACGCGGCGGTCAATGTCGTCCAGTCCGAGATCGTCAACCTGGAGACGGGCCAACGCTTCTCGGGAGACATCCGCGGTGATGACGTTGTCGGCGATGACCTGCGCGTAGTCGCGGACGCGACGCAGGAGCCTGTTGGCGACCCTGGGAGTTCCGCGAGAGCGGCGGGCTATCTCGACTACGCCTTTGCCATCGGCCTCTATATCCATGATGCGGGCGGAGCGGGCGACTATGGTGCGCATGGCGTCGTCGTCGTAGAAGTCGAGGCGGTGTACGGAGCCGAAGCGGTCTCTGAGAGGCGCGCTGACCATGCCGAATCTCGTAGTCGCTCCGACGAGGGTGAAGGGCTTGAGGGTGAGGTTCATGCTGCGGGCCTTGAGTCCCTTGTCAATGACCCAGGAGACGAAACCGTCTTCCATCGCGGGATACAGAACCTCCTCCACGACGCGGCTGAGACGGTGTATTTCGTCTATGAAGAGAATGTCGTCCTCGCGGAGTTGCGTGAGGACGGCGACCATGTCGCCGGGACGCTCGATAGCGGGTCCTGAGGTGATCTTGATTCGGACGCCCATCTCGGTGGCGAGGATGTTGGCCAGGGTGGTCTTGCCGAGTCCGGGAGGGCCGTACAGCAGGGTGTGGTCGAGAGGTTCGCCGCGCTGTCTAGCGGCCTTGACTCCGATTTCCAGGTTGGACTTGAGAAGTTCCTGGCCAATATAATCCTGAAGCCTGCGAGGGCGCAGGGTGGTATCCAGGTGATCTTCTTCCTGGACGTTTCCTGACACTATGCGCTGGGGTTGGGTCATTTTGGGTTAAATCATATGATTGGAATAGGAATTATCTTCATACGGGGATTATATCATGGTTCGCCGGTTGTCAGTTTCGCTCCGTCAGGGTGGGATATGCGCTTTGAATGGGAACTTGAAACGACGAGGAACAGGGGGCTTTCAGTATTCAGTTATCAGTCCCACGCGTCCCAGTTTCCTTTCTCCCAGTTTCCTTTCTCAAGGTAGGAGGAGCTTCGAGTGAATCCGGGCTAGTCAGGATAGTCGAATGACCTTGGGACGGGAAAGGTTAAAACTGCCTAGTCACCGCGCAGCCGTTGCAGTTCGGCCTCGAGTTCCGCCAGACGGGCCTCGGCTGTCTCGGCTCTATTCTGGGCGACCACGCGACCGGTTCTTTCTCCCTGGGCGCGATTCTGGGCGACCAGGCGACCGGCTCTTTCTTCCTCGTGACTCAGAAGCCAGTGACCGGCCACCGGGTCGTAGAAACGCAATTCTCCATCATCCCACCACAAGTCCAGGTTCAGGACATCACTGTGAGACCACACCCTACCGTCGTTCTCACGACGCATCTCGAAACGGCGATACTCTCCATTCACCAGGCGCTCGCCAACCAGCGGCTCGCCATAGAAGTCTCCGCCCGTCGCGTCGTAACGCCAGTACTCGGGCACACCCAGCTCGGCGTACAAGTCGCGCTTCCCGACAAGATCAGCCGTGGCCGTACTCGGCGAAGCTATCTCCAAGATGAAGTCCGGCGGCTTGCCGACCTCCCACATCAGATAGGCATTGTACCTTTCCAGAGACAGTGATTTCTGGGCGGCCTCAGACAGGCCGAAGACGACGTAGCAGTCCGGCGAGACGGAGCGGCGAGGGTTGCCCTCGACGTAGTATAAGAACGTGTCGCCGTTCACCCTCGCGCCCGGAACGTCGCTGAAGTGAACTCTGAGCATTCCGACAACTCTGATGTACAGCGGAGCTTGAAATTCTCCGTCAGGCAATGGCATACCGTCCGATTCGGGATAGAATATGGCAGTGGCGGCCCCGGTGGTCATGGACTCCTCCTCGCTCGCTCCTATTCTATCACGTTGTCATTTGCCGGAGTCCAGTATCTGTTCATCGGGCTGGGGGATGGTTTGGAGAACCGAGCCGACGCGGATGAATCGGATGACCTTGTTTGTCAATGACTTATCTCGACTTTGTACAAAAGGTGGACAGAATATAAAAGCGGGGTGAGCTAGTCGGAGCCAGACTACGACGAAAGGTCCGACTTATGCTCACCCTGCCTGATCCCATTATACCCATACTCCAACCCTTCTCAACTCTGTTTCAACGCAGAACCTGGATGAAGGTTCAGGTATTGCTGGTCGGAGTCATTCTAGCTCCGCGAAAGCGCACCATCACATCCGCTCTTCGCGTCATGGGCCTCGACGACGATGACGGCTTCGCAAAGTACCACCACGTTCTCAATCGCGCCGCATGGTCGTCCCTGCGGCTGAGCCGAGTTCTGCTGACGCTTCTGATTCAGCATCTTGCCCAAGGGGACGGTCCATTGGTATTCGGGATAGACGAAACAATTGAGCGGCGGCGGGGCAGTCGCATCAAGGCAAAGGGCATCTACCGAGACGCTGCGCGCTCCAGCGACAGCCATCTGGTCAAGGCCTCGGGCCTGCGTTGGATAAGCCTGATGTGGCTGATCACCATACCCTGGGCGCATAGGACATGGGCATTGCCTGTACTGACGGCTCTGGCTCCTTCCGAACGCTACAACCGGAAGATGGGACGGACTCACAAGAAAATCACCGACTGGGCGCGCCAGATGATACTCCAACTCCGACGCTGGCTGCCGGACCGTCCCATCGTGGTGGTGGCGGACAGCGGCTACGCCGCACTCGACCTGCTCCACTTCTGCCAGTCTATGTCCCAACCCGTTGCCTTCATCACCAGACTGAGGCTGGACGCCGCGCTCTACGAACCCGCTCCAACCCGACTGCCCGGTCAAATGGGACGCCCGCGTCTCAAGGGCCAGCGCCTGCCCACGCTCAGGGAACTCCTCGACCGCCCCGATACGCGCTGGAGCCGGACATCTGTCGCATGGTACGGCGACGACACCCGAACAGTGGAACTCAGCTCTCATACCGCCGTCTGGTATCATGCGGGCAAGCCACCTGTGCCCATTCGCTGGGTTCTCATTCGAGACCCACTGGGGCAGTTCCACTCCCAGTCCCTGCTGTGCACAGATCTTTCAGTATCCCCTACGCAGATCGTTGAATGGTTCACGCTGCGCTGGCAGCTCGAGGTGACCTTCCAAGAGGTACGCGCTCACCTTGGAGTGGGTACGCAGCGTCAATGGTCGGACCTTGCCATAGCCCGTACCACGCCCGCGCTGTTGGCGCTGTTCTCCTGGGTTACACTCGCAGCCGAACTGCTAAGGCGAGAAGGTTCAGTTCCAACGCGTTCAGCCGCATGGTACGCCAAGTCTGAACCCACGTTCAGCGACGCAATCACGTTGGCGCGTCATCATATGTGGAGAGCGTCTGAGACTTTTTGTGTGTCTGAGCGCAAACCCGACATCGTTAAAGTCCCCGCGCTTCTGTTCAACCGACTCATAGAATCCCTGACTTACGCCGCCTGAATGTACAAAGTCGAGCTAAGAGACTATCTCAAAACTCTTCGCTCAAGCGGATGGCAGGAGGACACAATCTCCCTCTCCCTTGAGGGCTGAGAGGGGTAGGTAAATGTCCAGTCAGCTATGAATTTCAATAACAGACCCCCTCTCCCTTGAGGGAGAGGGCTGGGGTGAGGGTGAAATTCCTTAAGGTCGGGTCTTGAGATAGTTACTTAGTCTGGTGGGCTGTTTCACCGGCCCAGGATGGGATAGCCTTCCAGGTAGTCCATCTGTACCAACTCCACTCCGGACGCCTGTCGGGAAAGCTCCCGCTCTATGGGTTCCATGTCGGTGGGACTGGTCACCGGCGGGTTCCAGTCGTCGTGATGGCCGAGCGCAATGCGCCTCGGACGCAGCAGGTCCGCCTCCCGGGCGACGAATTGGGCCAATGTACCCTGGATAGGCTCGCCGTCTATGTTGCCCCGGCCTGCCGCCGCCAGAAGCGCCGCGTCCGGCCGCAGGTCGCGCAATATCCCGGTCCAATGCCCCGACGTGTCTTTCCAGAGTATGCTGCCCAGCGGGGTCTCGATGAGGTATGCCAGCGCCCCGCCCTCGCCGCGCAGCTGCTGGGCGCATTCCCTCATGTGGGCTTCGGCCTCCGCCATTCCCGGCGCGCCGGACGAGGCGCGAAGGGCCGCCCGGCTGTCGAGGTTCGCCTGCCGTTGCTCCAACGTCAAGCCCAGGTCCCCGAGGCAGACCTCTCCCGAAGCCCCCGCGGTACTCCAGATGCATGAGTGCTGGCTGGGAAACACCCGCGCCGACACGCTGTCCGACAACCTGATCCGCTCCCCGCCCGCTACGGCCACCAGTTGTTCATCGGGCACATCTTCTGCTTCCATCAGCCTTACCGACTCGTGGGAGCCGATAATGGTCGCGCCCGTCTGGTGGGCGATTCGCTCGGCTCCCCAGAGATGGTCGAAGTAGGAGTGCCCCACCAGCGCGTAGTCGGCCCTTTGCACATCCGCTACTCGCATACCAACCGGCACCAATGGGTTCCGGTCAATGTAGGCGTCGAGGAAGATCACCAGGTCATCCACCACCAACCGATAGGTGGAAACTCCCAGCCAGTCCAGCGAAACGCCCATCTTGTTCCTCCGAATTCGGTAATGGGATAAAGAGGTTGAGCGCGTTGAGATAAATATGTGAAACAGACATTGCCCATCATAATATAACGAAGACTCATCCTGCGCGCGGGAGCGCAACGCCGATTTGAAGGCGGCTGGGGGCTGAATTGATTCGCCCTATAAGCTGGACTTTGTACATTCAGGCGGCGTAAGTCAGGGATTCTATGAGTCGGTTGAACAGAAGCGCGGGGACTTTAACGATGTCGGGTTTGCGCTCAAACACACAAAAAGTCTCAGACGCTCTCCACATATGACGACGCGCCAACGCGATTGCGTCGCTGAACGTGGGTTCAGACTTGGCGTACCATGCGGCTGAACGCGTTGGAACTGAACCTTCTCGCCTTAGCAGTTCGGCTGCGAGAGTTATCCAAGAGAACAGCGCCAACAGCGCGGGCGTGGTACGGGCTATGGCAAGGTCCGACCATTGACGTTGCGTACCCACTCCGAGGTGAGCGAGAACCTCCTGGAATGTAACTTCAATCCGCCAGCGCAGCGCGAACCATTCGACGATCCGGATCGGCGCGACCGCAGGATCGGCGCATAGCAGCGCCTGAGAGTTCAACTGCCCCAGTGGGTCTCGAATGAGAACCCAGCGAATGGGCACAGGCGGCTTGCCGCTGTGATACCAGAGCGCGGTGTGAGAGCTGAGTTCCACCGCCCGGGTATCGTTGTCGTACCATGCGACCGATGTCCGGCTCCAGCGTGTATCGGGGCGGTCGAGGAGTTCCCTGAGCGTGGGCAGGCGCTGGCCCTTGAGACGCGGGTGTCCCATCTGACCGGGCAGTCGGGTTGGAGCGGGTTCGTAGAGCGCGGCGTCGAGCCTCAGTCTGGTGATGAAGGTAACGGGTTGGGACATAGACTGGCAGAAGTGGAGCGGGTCGAGTGCGGCGCAGCCGCTGTCAGCCACCATGACGATGGGACGGTCTGGAAGCCAACGCCGGAGTTGGAGTATCATCTGGCGCGCCCAGTCGGTGATTTTCTTGTGAGTCCGTCCCATCTTCCGGTTGTAGCGTTCGGAAGGAGCCAGAGCCGTCAGTACAGGCAATGCCCATGTCCTATGCGCCCAGGGTATGGTGGTCAGCCACATCAGGCTTATCCAGCGCAGGCCCGAGGCCTTGACCAGATGGCTGTCGCTGGAGCGCGCAGCGTCTCGGTAGATGCCCTTTGCCCTGATGCGACTGCCCCGCCGCCGCTCAATTGTTTCGTCTATCCCGAATACCAATGGACCGTCCCCTTGGGCAAGATGCTGAATCAGAAGCGTCAGCAGAACTCGGCTCAGCCGCAGGGACGACCATGCGGCGCGATTGAGAACGTGGTGGTACTTTGCGAAGCCGTCATCGTCGTCAAGGCCCATGACGCGAAGAGCGGATGTGATGGTGCGCTTTCGCGGAGCTAGAATGACTCCGACCAGCAATACCTGAACCTTCATCCAGGTTCTGCGTTGAAACAGAGTTGAGAAGGGTTGGAGTATGGGTATAATGGGATCAGGCAGGGTGAGCATAAGTCGGACCTTTCGTCGTAGTCTGGCTCCGACTAGCTCACCCCGCTTTTATATTCTGTCTAGCTTTTGTACAAAGTCCAGCTATGTAGTCCTCGCGGTTTTCGTACATGTCGTAGGCGGTTTTGATGTCGTCGAATGTCATGCGGTGGGTGACCATTTCGCCGGGGTCCCACCAGCCGCGCTGTTTAAGTTCGACCATGCGCCGGATGTGTCCGACGGCGTCGCCGCTTGCCGCGCCCGCTGTGGGTACGATGGTGGGCGTGTTCATAAAGAACTGCCTGAAGTTGAGCGGGGTCATTTCCTCGGTTCCGCCTATCAGGCCGAAGATGATGCAGCGTCCGAACCTGGATACGTGCTTGAATACGTTGTTGAGCGTGTCGGGATAGCCGGCGGCCTCGACCGAGATTTCGGCGCCGCGTCCGCCGGTTATCTCGGCTATCGCCTCGTCGAGGTTGTCCTTCGTGGGATTTATGGTGTGGGTCGCGCCAAATTTCCTGGAGTATTCGAGGCGGTAGTCTTCGAGGTCCACGGCGATGACCTGTCGCGCGCCGGAGCGCGCGGTGATGGCGGTGAAGGAAAGGCCGATGCTGCCCTGCCCGAATATGAGGACGCGCTTGCCGAGGATGGCACCCATGTAAAAGGTGGAGATAAAATGGACCGTGTAGGCGGCTCGACAGCCTGATTGTGGCGGTTGAAAACCGTACCGTCTATCGTCTCCCATAGGGTCGAACCCGACCCAAAGGGAGGTGAGAAGGATGTACAGCGTGGAACTGTATATGCGTGTCCGAAGAGCCTGCATGGTGGACGGCATGAGCGTCCGGGAGGCGTCCCGCGTGTTCGGCCTGCACAGAGACACCGTTCGCAAGATGATCAAGTACGCCGCTCCGCCGGGCTACCGCAGGCGAAAGCCTCCCAGAAGACCCAAGATAGGTCCGTACACAGGAGTCATAGACGAGATACTGCGCTCAGATATGAGTCTGCCGAAGAAGCGGCGCCACACCGCCAAGCGCATCTACGAGCGGCTGAGGGACGAGCGCGGGTTCGAGGGCAAGTACACCATCGTCAAGGACTACGTTCGAGAGCGTCGGCGCACGACCCGGGAGATGTTCGTTCCCCTTTCCCATCCCGCCGGGCACGCCCAGCGCCACGTTCGGAGAGGCGTGGGCGGTGATAGCCGGGGTGAAGCGCAAGATCCACTTCTTCGTGCTGTCCCTTCCCCACAGCGACGGCGTCTTCGTGAAGGCGTACCCGGCCGAGACCACCGAGGCGTTCTGCGACGGACACATATCTGCGTTCCGCTTCCTGGGCGGAGTTCCCCAGAGCGTCTTGTACGACAACACGAAGTTGGCGGTTGCGAAGATCCTGGGAGACGGGAGGCGCGTCCGCACCCGGGTGTTCACCGAGCTACAGTCCCACTACCTGTTCACCCACAGGTTCGGACGGCCGGGTAGGGGCAACGACAAGGGCAACGTCGAGGGCATGGTGGGCTATAGCCGTCGTAACTTCCTCGTGCCCATACCGTCGTTCGATAGCTTCGACGCCCTCAACCTCTATCTGGAGGGACGCTGCCTTGAGCGCATGGAGGCGAGGCTCAGGGGACACCGCGAGACCATAGGCGAGCGTATGAAGCAAGACCTCACGGCTCTTCTGCCGCTGCCGGCGGTCCCGTATGACGCGAGCGACAAGCATGGGACGCGCGTCAACTCGCTGTCGCTGGTCAGGTACAGGATCAATGACTACTCGGTTCCGGTGGCGTACGGTCACAGGGACGTTCTGGTCAGAGGGTATGTCCATGAGGTGGTCATAAGCTGCGGCGCCGAGGTCATAGCCAGACACCGGCGTTCCTACGAACGGGACGACTTCGTGTTCGACCCCATCCACTACCTGCCGCTCCTGGAGCGGAAGACCGCGGCTCTCGACCAGGCGGCTCCCCTCCATGGATGGGACCTGCCGGAGGAGTTCGACACGCTGCGCCGTCTGATGGAGTCGAGGATGGAAAGGCGCGGCAAGAAGGAGTTCGTTCAGGTCCTCAGGCTCATGGAGACCTTCTCAGCCGACGAGGTTCACTCCGCAGTCAGAGACGCGATCAGGCTGGGAGCGATCAGCTTCGACGCGGTAAAGCATCTCCTGCTGTGCAACATCGAGGGACGACCGCCGAGACTGGACCTCGAGCTGTACCCGTACCTTCCCAGGGTCAGCGTCGGCAAGACCTCAGCCACCGACTATATGGGTCTTCTCACCGGGAGAGCGTCGTGAGCGACAGGTCGACTCTGCTGCTGGAACATCATCTCAAGGAGCTGAGGCTGCCTACCTTCCTCAGGGAGTACGGCAAAATGGCGCAGTAGTGCGCCGCCGAGGGCGTTGATCACCCGGACTACCTGCTCAGGCTGTCCGAGCTTGAGCTCATAGACCGTCATCACCGCATGGTGGAACGCAGGATCAAGGCGGCGCGCTTTCCCGCGGTCAAGAGTCTGGACACATTCGACTTCCTTGCGATCCCGTCAGTGAACAAGCAACTCGTGAACCAACTGGCCCGGTGCGAGTACGTTGAGCGTAGAGAAAACGTCATCGCCATGGGCAACAGCGGAACGGGCAAGACTCACATCGCGCTGGGGCTTGGTCTCGCCGCCTGCCAGAGGGGACTGTCGGTGGGGTTCACAACAGCGGCCGCCCTTGTACACGAGCTCATGGAGGCCAGGGACGAGAGAAGGCTGCTGAACCTACAGAAGAAACTGTCTCGGCTCAAGCTGCTGATCATAGATGAGCTTGGCTTCGTTCCCTTGTCCAGGACCGGCGCCGAGCTGCTCTTCGAGATCTTCAGCCAGCGGTACGAGAGAGGCTCGATCCTGGTTACCACCAACCTGCCCTTCGACGAGTGGACCGAGGTCTTCGGGTCAGAGAGGCTGACCGGGGCCCTGCTGGACAGGCTGACCCACCACGTGCGCATCCTGGAGATGAACGGCGAGAGCTACAGGCTCAGACAGAGCGGGCAGGCCGCCGCATTGCTCTCTTCGGACTGACTTCCGTCCCCAGATCCTCATCAATCAAAGCGGACATTTTCCCTGGGCGCTTAGGCCTTGGTGGTACACTGTTCCGCCGCCCCGGTGGTCCAATATGTCGCCGCCCTTGACACCACTTATCGGGTCCGACGAATTCCAACTTTCCGCCTCACTCAGGATGTTTCATGGACGGTATTTCCGCCGCGCTATTTTCTCAGAGTCCGCGCGATCATCAGCAGCGCCATGGCGCCTATCATAAGCAGGTTCAGGGATGTGAACGCGATGGAGATGGGAAGGACTAACGGTATGTTTATGGAGTGGGCTATGAACGCGACGGCGAGGAGACTGAGGCTCAGTCCTGCCATGATCGCCAGGCGAGCGCTGCATCCAAGGGAGTCAATTTTCTGGCATGCTCGTTCCGCCCTTTCTCTGACGGTGGGAAACGCCCACAGACCGACTCTCAACAGGGATAGAACGACAAACGTGGCCCCGCCGCCCCGTAAACGATATAGAAGAGATGCTGGGTCCCCGAGATTCCGGGCAGGGCCTCTTGTCCGCCGACATAACGCCATGCGGACCTTGCGACTATCAGAATTAGCATGATCGCTGTGGCCTGCCATAAGATGCGATGGGATTTTCCTATGGCTGTTCTGACTCTTTTCATGTGGAACTCCTGATTTCTTATCTGCTGTTCAGGCGCTGTTGTCCTCTGAGTTCCGACAAAAGGAAGACTCCCTTGATTTTCAGGCTTTCTGAGCGCGCGTTCATTATGACGCTCGCCTGTCGGACACGCGCCGTCCCGGGTGTTTCTCCTTCTTCGAAAGACGTTTATATCGGTCATCGAAAGCTCCGTTTCTGTAAAAGAGACCTGCTCTCTCATTTAACAGAGAGCCCGCGAAGGCTCGGCGGGCTTTTCGCCCATGCGGCCTTGGGACGGGGATATTCGCTGGGGTGAGGTCTGGGTGACGTCTGGGTGTCCGTTGATGGTTTCAGCGGCGCGCGGGGCGGTTTTTGGCGGCGTTTTTTCATGCCAGTGAAATTCGAAAGAGAAAAAGAACGAGCGATTGCGGGCCTCCATCCGATGGTGAAAGCTGAGGAGCCTGAAATGTCTCCCCGCCGAATCCTCTCCCTCTTTTAATTCCCGATACCCTGAGTTCGGTCTTTATCTCCGAGACCGGATTCTGGCGCGGAAGAGGGTGAGTCGAATTTCCAGGGTGAGACATCTTGCTGTCGTTATCGCCGTCGTGTGCTTCGCCGCGGCGCTCTATTCGCCTCTGTCGGCGCAGACTCCTCCTGAGTCGACCCCGGCCTCTCTTCCGGACGAGTTTGGCGGGGAGATATTCGATTGCGAGATCGCCAGTAATCCGACCGGCAGCGGGGACGTGGAGATAGAGGAGTCTCACGTAACGCATCTGTGCGCCGACAATCACACTCACTCATGGTGGAATAGCGGGGGTTCTGCGGTTGGTCTTTATGAACAGTACGGAAGGGCGCATACTCACAGCAAGAAGGCGGTCACCGCCGGTCCGGGCGTGTATCAGCCGCAGGAGATAGCGCCGGGTGAGGACTTCATCATTGACGCTCCGGTCATCTCCGGGCCCAGGGTATGCTCAGAGCCGGGCCCAAGGCCCAGCGCCCACAAGAGGGGCGAGGCGTGGGGCATGCTCAACTGCGAGGTGAAGCGGGTCGTCGAGACCATAGTGGCCGCGACCTTCGGCGTCTCCCTTCTGGGCGTCGCCTGGGCGGGCATTCACATCATCTCCACGCCGGCGTCCGAGGGAAAGTCGAGGGGCAGGCAACTGCTCTGGTCCTCGGTCATCGGGCTTGTCGTGGTGATGTGCTGCTACATATTCGCGAGTCTTATCGATCTGGGCGTGAATTTTTACATACCGTGGGACATTGTCCCGCGATAGAACCCCGGGGGTTTTGCGCGATGGTATTGGGAATAAAAAAGCGGTCTCGCCACAGGCCGAAGACCAAGGAAAAGCCAAAGAGCCATGGTCCCGACTTTCGGAGAATGTTCGGGCTGTCCCATATCGAGGACGAGGCCCTTGTGGCGTTGGACGGCAGGCGCGTCTCGGTGTTCGAGATAGGCGGCAAGGAGTTCTCCGCCGAGTCGGTGGGCAGCTTCGGACGGCTTCTCAACACGCTCAACTTCAATGTGCAGATACTCATCCGCCAGCATCAGCCATCCATGGCCGCGATGCGCGAGGACCTTCGGAATAACCGGGAGCCCGGGCTGACGCCGAAGATACACGAGGCCGCGGAGTCGCTCGACAGGCTGCTCGACAGCTTTGAGACGCGCGACGGCATATTCGACAGGCGCTTCTATATCATCTGCGACCAGGAGGACAGGGAGAAGATCTATTCGGAGCTCCGCGCCCTGGACGTTCCGATGTGGATGCTGTCGGGCAGGCCGCTCAGGGAGCTTGCCTTCTCCATTCTGGACGGCTCGTCTCCAAGAGCCCCGACGATAGATGAGCTGGACGGAGACTTCGACCTCAGGGTCAGGATGAACAGGCTGGAGGACTCGCGCGGGGGATTTCGCAAGGTCATAGCGGTGAGGAAGTGGCCCCGCACCATCAGGCTCGGCTTTATCCAGCGGATAATGCAGATGGGAATTCCGTTGGAATTCTCCATGCACCTCAGCCCGATTGAGGGAGCGGCCGCCGCGTCCAAGCTGGAATTTCAGAAGGTGCGGATGGAATCGTCCCGAAACATGGCCATCAGGCAGAAGCGCTCGGTGGACCCGGGAATCGATATAGCGATAGAGGACATAATGAACCTGCGGGACGCGGTTCAGAGGGGAATCGAGAAGATATTCGATGTCTCCGTGAGCATTATGGTGTACGCCGACACTGTCGAGAAGTTCAGGGACTATTCCTACATGATCTCGAGTTATTTCTCCTCCGTCGTCGGTGAGGTGGACGCTCTCTACTCCCGTCAGCTTGCCGGAGCGCGCTCGGTCTTTCCGCTGCGAAATAATTCGGTCGGGGAGTGGAACATACTCAAGACCTCGAACATAGCCGTGCTCTTTCCCTTCAATCCGCCGGACCTGGATAATCGCACGGGAACGCTGTTCGGGCTGGATGAGCGCGCGGCCTCTCCCATCACCTTCGATATATTCACCGATTTTCCGAATCATAACATGGCCGTGCTCGCCACGAGCGGCGCGGGAAAGTCCTTCTCGGTAAAGCTGGCGGGGCTGCGGGATATGATGCGGGGCGTGAGGCTCTACATCATAGACCCTGAGGGCGAGTACGTGGATATGGCGGACTACGCCGGGGGCAGGGTGATGACCCCGGGGGTTCTGGGACAGGGAATGAACCCCTTCACCATAGACGACCTGGAGGCTGAGGACATTACCTTCAGGATAGGGAATCTTCAGCGGGTGGTTCGCATGATGATAGGCGATCACCTCGACGCTCTGCGGCGGGGCGCGCTGGACTACGCTCTCACCGAGTTCTATGAGAAGGTGAGGCTCGGAGAGCATACGGACGGGGTGGTGGGATTCAGCTCGTTCTGCAGGTATCTGGAGGAGGACGACTCCATACCGGAGAGAATGGAGATAGCGAGCATGCTGCGTCCGTTCTCGGTCGGCAGCCTTCGTTATCTTCTGAGCGACGAGGGCGAGGACCTGCTGGTAAATGAGCCGATGATAACGGTGTTCGACCTTCACCTGGTCGAGGACGACATGCGCGCGGTCGCTGCGATGATATGCACCGAGACGGTGTGGGCGATGGCGGCGCGAGACCCGCGCCCGCGCCGGCTGATAGTGGACGAGGTCTGGGCGATAATCAAGCGCGCGGCAGGGGCCGAGTTCATGCTGAACGTCGCCAAGCGCGCCCGAAAGCACAGGTTCGGAGTGACCTCCATAACGCAGGACGTTCAGGACCTTCTGGCGCAGTCCGAGGCGGGCGGGGTGGTCGCCAATTCCGGAAGGGCGCTTCTTCAGAATGCGTCGGTAAAGCTTCTGATCAAGCAAGACGCCGCCGCCGTGAATGCGATAAAAGGTACATTCGATCTTCCCGACGAGGCGGCGCGGGGACTTGTGAGCGCGCGTGTGGGAAGCGGGCTGCTGGTGTCCTCCCAGACCTATATTCCGGTGCAGATAGAGGCGACCCCGGAGGAGACGGAGATACTGGAATGGAAGGCGGGCCGCGACAGAAGACTCTTCAGCGGGGAGTCGTCTGAATGAATATGGGGAGAATTGTCTCATGAGAATTCCGATTATCGGGGGAGTACGGAAGGATGCTTCCGTTCAGGCCCCGCAGCATCCGACGCTGGTCAAAATCAGGCTTCCGAGACAGAGCGAGCGCACCTTTCAGAGCGTTCGCAATATGCTCGCGGCGTTCGGCTCTCTCGGCATATTCAGTCTTGAGATAGTGGGCGACGACAGCGGCATAAGGCTGATGGCCCGCTGCGGCGGCACGGGGGCGTCCTCCTTCTGCCGCGCGCTGGGGGGATACTATCCCCAGGCGTACATAGAGGAGGTCCCGATGGCGGAGGACCCGCTCGTTCTCGGCGCCGACGAGCGCGTGTGGACGCGCACCCTCAGGGTGAGCGGACATGAGGCGCTGCCGCTTCTGACCTTCGACGAGGATCTCAGCATGCAGGGAACGGACCCGCGGCTGGGCATCTTCGGCGCCATGTCCTCGCTGGGCGACGGGGAGCGCCTGGTCGCCCGCCTGGCGCTCTCGGGAAAGGAGCGCGGCTGGGCGGAGCGGTATATGGCGCATGCCATGTCCGGGGTCGGGAGCGCGAATCAACTGGCCTACGACGCGGTCAGGGCGCGTGAGAGTCCGAAGGGGGAGGGCGGCGGTGCTCCGATTGGGCTGATTCCCCTCGCCGTGTTCGCGATGGTGGGGCTGAATGTCTATAACTCCTGGTCGGAGGGGGACGTGATGAAGGCCGTTCTCATCGGCGGCGGGGCCCTGGTGGCCTCGGCCGCGGGAGGATACGTCTATTTCAAGTTCCTGAAGCCCAAGAAGGCAGTCTATCTCGATCCGCGGCAAGTGGAGAGGCGAGTGTCGGGGGCCGTGTTCGACGCGGAGGTGAAGCTTCACGCCTTCCAGGGGCCGGGCGGCGGCGATACTGGACGATGTGGCGTCGGCGTATGTCCATTACGACAATCCGTTCGGCTCGCGCTTTTCGATAGGCGAAATCGCGGAGAACGACAGGGACCAGATGGGTTCGCTCGCCATGATCGAGAGCATGGGGGAGCCCATTCCAACGGGACTCGGGGCGTTCAAGACGGTCTTCGGGTCACCGGAGTCGTCGGTCATGGGATCGCTGGAAGCCGCCTCTCTGTGGCATCCGCCCTCCTCTGAGGACGACGTGCAGTCGATGGAGCGGATGACGGCCCGCAGGCTCATTCCGCGCTACAACAGGGTCACCGACGGCGCTTTCGTCGGGACCGATAAGAACGACGACCCTGTGCTGCTTCCCGACGAGGTGCTCAGAAGCCGCCATTTCTATGTGGCGCGCACAAGAATGGGCAAGAGCACATGATGCGCCATATCGTGGAACACAAGATGCAGCAGAAGGCGCAGGGGAAGGATGAGGACGCGATAGTGGTGATAGATCCTCACTCGGACCTCGTTCACGGCCTGATGGAGCTGTGCCCGCCGGAGATAGCCGACAAGGTCAGAATCATAGACCTTGGGGACGCAGAGAGAGTGGTTGGCATCAACCTGCTGGATACGGAGGTGTTCAGGGACAGGGACCTGACCTGCGACGGCATAGTGCGGGTCGCGAAGGGATTGTGGGACAACTGGGGGTCGAGGATGCAGAACATCCTTGAGCATCTGGTGAAGTCCATGCACGAGGCGAACGCGCTCAGCGACGGGAAGAGATCGGAGCAGTACACGCTCCTGGACGGTCACGACATGCTGGGCATCAGCGCCAAGAGCGACGCGGCCAGAAGGAAGATGCTCAGTCTGATAGACGACCCGTATCTCAGCCGCTGGTGGAATAACGAGTTCAAGAGCTGGGACAAGCGGATGCAGGTGGAGGCGTGCGCGCCGGTGCAGACGCGTCTCGCGCCTACTACGCCTCTGATCAGCGCGCCAGGCGGGTTCTGGGCCAGCCTCAGTCCACGCTGGACATCAGGGAGACGATTCAGAGCGGTGGAATCCTGCTTGTCGCCACGTCGCAGGCTTACCTGGGACGAAACGTGGCGTCCCTGCTGGGGGCCTGCATTCTGAACCTTGTGGACGCGGTGATTCGCAGCCAGGGGACTCTGCCCGCGAATGAGCGGAGGGGTTGCCTGGTCGTGGTCGACGAAATGCAGTCGATACCCGGCGTGGACTATGAGGGAATGCTCAGCGAGGTCGGAAAGTTCGGCGGGTCGCTGGTTCTGGCGACTCAGTCGCTGACCAAGCTGGACGAGCTCTCGATGACCATGAGGGACACGATACTGGCGAATATCGGATGCCTGGGGGTCTTCCAGGTCTCCGGGCATGACGCTCAGAGGCTCAGAGGCTCAGGGGCGAGATAGGGGCGGACAGGGTGGAGGAGCATGACATAGTCTCGCTGCCCCGCCATGAGTGCTATATGAAGCTCTCGTCTCTCTCCGGTGGGGTGTCCACGCTCTCCATGAGGGTGCATCCGCCATCGGAGGGCAACGCGGCCTCGGTCGCGGGCATCAGGGAGCGGATGTCGGGCTATACCGAGCTGGTCGGAGACGTGGACAAACTCCTGGCCAGGCGCGTCTATATGTCCGAACAGCCCTATGACGCCGCGGGCGAGATCACGATTGGGAACAGCCCGAAGGGGAGGGCCTCCGGCCAGGGATGGAATATGGCGTCCAGGGAGAAGAGCTATGCGAGCAGGCGGCGAGGACGGAACGACGAAGAACAGCCATACGAATATCTAGCGACGGAGGAGTCGTATGACAGTCGAAGCGGCGATGACCGAGACGGAGGTTCTTCCGGGGGACGTCCGGCGCTCTCAGTCGGATATTCGCTCTCTATCGGAGATGGAGGCCATGGGCCTGGATCTTGGGATAACCGTCTACCAGATGCTCGGCAGAATGCCGTTTCTGGACAGGCTGGAGCTCTCCTATCTGTATGGGATCTCCGCGACGACCTGCTACCGCTATCTCGAACTCATGGAGAAGGCGGGGTTCGTGCGGTGGTTCAATCACTGTACCCGGCATCTCAGGAGCAGCCGGCGGTATTATCTGACCCGACGGGGCGTGAGGCTTCTGCGAAGCATCGGGGGCAGGGTCTTGAGGACGTCTATCCGCTGAGCAGGGTGTGGCGCAGGACCTTCGTTCAGCGAATGGACTCCATGGCCTCGATATACCGCTTCGCCGCCTCCATGGCGATAGAGTCCGGCATGGCGCCGGTCTATGTGAACAGCTGTCTGCGCGGGCCGTGGGACGCCTTTTTGGAGTTTCCCAACGGCGTGATGGTCGGGGTTCTGAGGCAGGGTCTGGCGATGAGCAGGTACGCCATGCGCGACAGATTCTGGCGCATGAGCGGAAGGGAGGGCGGTCCGCCCACTCTCACGTTTGTCATGGTCTCCGACGGGATGGAGCGCAAGGAGGCGATAAAGCGGCTTGACGAGTATCCGGACCTGCCCTCGCTCGCGGTCTGCGAGTTCGAGGTTCTCGACGCCGAGCGTTCGGGACAGAGCTGGACCCTTCCGGACCATGAGGGAAATGACTTCATGGTCTCGGACCTGATGAACAGTATCGGAAACGCCAGCGGGAGCGGCCAGGACTTCTCGGAGTACTGGAGATGGCACGCGCGGGACAAGCGGGTGTCGTTCGACGATGAGGAGGAGATGTTCGACGAGTCTCCCTCGTTCGTGATGACGAGATCTGAGAAGCGGCTCATGGACATAATCCATGACTGGCCGCTGTCTTCCCGGTCGCACTTCATGTCCATGATGGACGTGAGCGCCTCCTGTCTTACCAAGATAGCCTCGACCCTGGGGGATATGGGACTGGTGGAGACGGTTCGGTTGGGCGGAAGGGGAATAAAGCGTTACGCGCTCACCGACAGGGGGATAACCTACCTGTGCAGGCGCGACAGGGTGGAGGTGAAGGCGAAGCTCAACAGGATGAGCGTCGCGCCCAGGGCCGACGGGGATTTCAGGGGCGGGACGGTGCGGACCGTCGTGAAGGAGCTGGATCACAACGACGGGCTGAACTACGTGCTGAGCAGGCTCTGGTCCGACCCCCCGGGGGGATGGGAGAGGATGATGACGATTCCCACCCACAGGGCGAAGAGGCGTTTCACGCATAACAAGGACATTCAGTTCGTCATGCCCGACGCGATAGTCGAGCTTGTGTCTGAGGACGGACGCGTGATTTCGGCGATGATCGAATACGAGCGCAGGGCGAAGCACGCCTCCTTCATGGGCAAGAAGATAGAGCCCTACCGCCGTTACTTCGATTCGGGAATGGCCTATGAGGACTCGGAGGGACTTCCGCTGGTTCTGTTCGTCTTTGGAACGGCGGAGCAGGAGACGGTCTTCGTGAGGTCGGTCTGGCGTGATATGGACCGCAGCGGGGTGAGAGTTCCGTTCCTGTGCGCGACGGACGAGCTGCTTCAGAGCCAGGGGCCGCTGGAGGACGTTATGGCGCGTGGCCTACGACAGGGACGATTACAGGCGGGTTCGCCTCTCTGATATTTCGTCGGTCACGCCCGCATCGTCCGAATATGGGTACCAGCGGTCCGCCTAGCTCCGTCTGTCGATGTCGTGGGTCTGGGCTCTCATGGCTTCGTCCGATAGGTGGGAATCTGGGCGGTGAGACTTTGAGCCGGATGTATCTGTCAGCCGGCGCGGTCTTTCTCGCTTCTTTCGCTTATGACCGCAAGGCTGTCGGCTATGTCCCTCAGAAAGTAGGGCGCTGATTCCTCCCGCATGATCTTCTTCAGGCCTGGCTCGTTCGACTTTTCAGATCCCCTGAGCAGTCTTACGGCGGTGTTGTAGTCGGTTCTGTCGGCCATTTTTTCTCCTTTTGGCATGAAAAGGCGGATGCCCGTTTTATATCTTTGGTTAGGATGATAATTGAAGAGGACAGAGTTCTGTCCGGCTTTTCATTATGTAGAGGAGTTGAGGAATGGTTAAGTTCAGCGAGGATGTGCTCGGCGCGGTCAGAGAGTCCAAAGAGAGGAAGCTCTACAATCTTGAGGAGCGTCTGGATCTCGTGAGAAATCATACCTACATTCCGGTGAGCGCGCCGATGGGCTTTCGGAATGCAATCGCCTACGGAATGGAGCTTATGGACAAGCAGGGAGAGGGACCTCTTGTGAAGGGCGTGTCTTCCGGCGTTCTCAGAATGATTGTGGCGATCAGAAACGCGATTGGCGGAGAGGTGGCCGAGAGGGCCCCGGACCGCAGGCCGCGGGTCGTGTTCGCCCGCGTGGACAGCTATGACGAGAGTTCAGAGCTCATTGAAACTCTCATGGACTGCATGGCCGTGTATATCGAGAAATTCGGGCGGGGGATGGGCTTTCGGGTGAATGGATGCCGCTTCAGCGACGACCCGCTGCTTGTGCTTCCCGAAGATGCCATGCGAATGGTGAACGAGATCATCGACAGGGGTAGCTTCGCTACGACCGCAATAAGAGCGTGGGCGAGTATATTGAGCGAACGACGCTTGTCGACGTCAGGCAGTTTCGGAGGAGGCCGCCTCCAAGGCGCCCGCGGCGATGAAGCGAAGGGTGATCTCCGCGCTTGGCCGTTACTATGGGTACTGCGGCGAGTGTGGGGAGGAGGCTTATCGGATGGTGGCCGACAATGGGAGATTCTACAGCCGCAGCTGGTCGCCTCTCTCCGGGTTCAGGTACGAGGTTTGCTGAATGAGATCCAGGATTTTCATATGGCTCGTGGGCGGCTGGCTCGCCGCGCTGCTCGCGCTGGGCGCGCTGTGGGTATAGATCGGCTCGGCGGAGGATTCGCCTGACTCAGGTCCCGGGGATGTCGCGTCGTCGTCTCAGGAACCGGGCGAGGGCCTGCGGCCAACTCCTGTGGCCCAGCGGCCTGGGGCGGCGTTCGCGGCGCCCCAGGCGGTTGGCGGAGAGAGATGGACCGATGGCCCCGGTCCGCAGGGATCATCTCCCGGGGGCGGGGACCTTTCGTCCCAGGCCTCTTCGTCCGCGCCAGCGGGGGATGTGTACATGACCCCGCCGGCTGTGGCGTTGGTTGCGACGCCGTCCGCGTCTGAGCGGTCATCGCTCGGGGGAACGGTCGGCATTGTCGGAACCGAGTGCCAGCTGGACGAGGCGGGGCTGCTGGCGGGAATCCAGGTAATGGAGCCGGACTATCGGGTTGGCGTGTGCTTTGCCGAGAATGTGAGGGTCGAGGGGAACGTGCGCTTGTGGGCGGACGGCTTCGAGCTGGAGATGACGCGGCAGTCGCGGGCGTTCGCCGCAGGTCCCGGTGGCGCGCGGGCGCTCTGGTTCGACCGTTCGGAATATCCCTCGGCGTTTTACGTTCTGGACTGGCGGCGGGATCCCGAGCTGGGCGAGCGGGTAACGCTTGCGGCGTCCGGCGAGGAGATAGTCTATGAGCTTCCCGACCTTCTGATAATGCGTCTTACGAACGAGTATGTCGCGCCTGTTTCCGCGCCGGTCTACGAACTTCGGATCGAGCATGCGAGCATGGCCACTGACAGGTTCGTCGTCGGAATCAGCGGCATTGAGGGCCGCGGCGAGAGGTTTACGTGCAAGTCAGCGATCCCTTTGGATATGACGGCTGCCGCGCTGACAGCGGGGTTCTCTTCGCTCCCGCGATTGCCGACGAGCGCCTTCGCTACAGCGCGGGCTTCGGCGGCTATATGAGCAGGTGCATATCCTCGGGGGGCCGGTACTTCCCCAATCCGCCGTATGAGATCGAGGCGTTCCTTCTGGACAGGGGAGGAACCGTGGTCCACTCGCAGGTCTTCAGCTCCGATGAGTTCGAGGTGGAGCTGTCGCTAAGCTCCGTCAGCTACGGCGGGTTCGGCGAGAGGCTGCTGGAGGAGATCAACGCGGCCAGGGCCGGATATGGTCTTCATCCGGTCAGGGACGGCGGGAGAATGATTGCCCAGAGTTATGCGGAGAGCATGATAGACGGGTGCTACTCCTCCCACTGGGACGACCGGGGACTGAAGCCATACATGAGATACAGTCTGGCGGGCGGCGTTAGCGCCAACGCCGAGATATGGGTCGGCAGGCACCACGTCCTTCTGCGTGAGTGAGGGGGAGCCGCGCATAGTGAGCGCGAGCGACGTTTTGGGGCTGGCGGCCGAGGCCGTCGCCCGGTGGTCCCTGAGTCCGGCGCATGCCTCCGTGCTATTCGACCCAGATTATCATGCGGTCAACTACGGACTGGCCTATGACTCGCATAACTGGCGGGTCGTGGCTGTCTTTGAGTCCGACTTCGTGGAGGATACCGGGACGTCGGTATTGTATCTTGACGAGTCCGGCAGAGTTATATCGTCGGGCTTTTTAACTGAGGAGGCGTATGCCGCCGGATACAGGCTCAGTCTCGCGGAGGTCCGCTATGACCCACCGCCTATGGCGATGACTCGCGGTAAGCTCGCGCGCACGTCGTTTTATGAGGAGGGCAAGCTGCTGATGGTCGCGAGCGACCAGGCGGGCAGCAGGTCGGTGAATGTCACGGAGTACGCCGATCCCTATGAGATGAGCGATGAGCCGGAGCCTGCGAGTGAGACGGAGGTGAATACGCTCTTTGAGATAGCGAAGACACCCTTGGGCTCGTACACGGCGGTGTACGAGTTCGTTCCGATTGAATTTCAGATTGACGGGCGCGCCTTCGAGTTCGTGGTTTCCGAGCAGATGTCCCTTCGGTATCTGTGCGACGGCGTTGGAATTTGCGACAGGATAAAGCACGGCGTCTATACCATCACGCTTCTGGGCCAGGGCCCCGATGGCAGGCTGGTGAAGATGGCGAGCGACTCCACCTGGTTCGGGTCGGACCCGCCGCCGGGGGCTGGGGGCGAAAATTGAAATTGGGGGCGAAAAGGCGGCGGCCTGACCTTTCGCCCTATCATGTTTGAAAGTTGGCGAGAAGCAATGGAAACGGAGGAAGAATATGCGGGTATTTTGCCTGAAGTGTGCAGGACTCATCGGGATGTGAAGAACGCGGAGCAGGTGATCATGAAGGATGGCAGGCCCTCGATTCGGGGCGAGTGCGAGGTCTGCGGACGCAAGGTCTCGGGGATCGGCAAGCTCGCCGAGGTGTCTGTCTAGCCGCGATGGGCCGGCGGGCATCCTGGGTTCCGGGTTTGATTTCTCCCCGGGGCGGGGGTGTTCCACCAGCCTGCTCGTCTATGGACCCACGGACATCCCGTGGGGATTTCGTGTGATCTCAGTGGATATGGAGGTAGGTGGGCCAGAATGGATGCGCTTTCATCTGTCTTTATCCTGGCGGTTATCGCGCTTCTGGTCGGCTTGCTGGGGGGGGGGCTGGTTCGCTCTTTTCTGCCCGCAAAGTTGCTGGGAGTCGTATTTGTTGGACTGATTCTCGGCCTTATGGCGGTGGCGGTCATTGCCGGAAGGCTGTTTGGTTCCTATGGACAGGGCAGTTGATTGCCCTGCTCTCATTGATCTCATGGCGGTCTGTCGAGGGGATCTATGGGCGGAACGGCGAACCCCGGTCTTAGTCGCCGGGCGGCTCCGGGTCCGGCCAGATCGCCGTTATTTGAGCGAACTCCATCTGCATGGGCTGCGGAATCTTGATTGGAATGGGTTTTATCCCCTGCGCGGTCTTTCGCCTTGTCCAGAATCTGCTGTCGGGCTGCATATCGGTGGACAGCGTCGGGGCGGTCAGTCTGGCGGTCCTGGACGATATGCTCGCGTGAGACGTTCCGTCGCATGAGCGCCGGCATCGGTAGCTCCTGGCTTTCTGGCATCTTATGTTGCAGCGTTCGGTCAATCCTGGCGTCCTTATGGGGATTCCCTTCATTTTACGGCAGAGGGTCCGGATGAACGCGGAGTTTTCCTCCGGCGACGCATTGGATGGCGGGTCTTTGCCCAGATGACCGGACTGTCCTTAGACATTCGCTTTTGTCGGTAAGGAACTAATGTGGCAGAGCTTGCGTCGGGGGATCGGGTCGCAGCCTGTATGAGGCGGCTGCGGTTTTGGCGGAAAGTGGGGCTCTGCCCACATTTTGCCCACCCTCTATGCGAATTGCAGGGGTTCTCACTGACGCCCATTGACGATATAGACTGGAAATCGTAGCTAAAATGGCTTTGTATGACGCTGTGAGACGCGGTGCGCGGTGGGGTATCGCGGTTTCGTAAACCGCAGGTCGGCGGTTCGAATCCGCCCGTTGGCTCCAGTCCCCAAGATTCTGTCGCCCTTTGTGAGTCGCCAATCTCTCAGGCGCGCTAGGCGAGACGCCAGGTTGTTCCGTCCGGACTGTCTTCGAGTGTGACTCCGAGTTCGGTCAGTCGGTCGCGAATGCTGTCGGCGAGTTGGAATTGGCGGGCCCCGCGGAGTTCGTTTCGCACGTCCACAAGGGTCTGTATAAAGGGGGAGGCTTCCGCGCTTTCGACCTGTGGTTCGTCGAGTGTGAGTCCCAGGACTCCCGCGAGTTCGCGCAGGGTGTCTTGCGCCCCTGTGATGTCTGAGCCGCTTTCACGTCCCCGGTTAATCTCTCTCGCGAGATCGAACAGAGCGGCCAGGGCTCTGGGGGTGTTGAGATCATCGTCCATGGCCTCTATGAATCGTTCTCGGAATTGCGCGGCTTCAAGCAGAGGGCCATCGTCAGAGTTAGCGCTGGCGGCTTGTCGCAGTCGTTGGATGGCGCGTTCCTGAGATCGTACGCTTTCCTCGCTGTAGAAAAGAGGAGAGCGGTAGTGCGAACTCAGGAAGAATAGTCTCAGCGCCTGCGGGTCGTAGAATTCGAGGGCTTCGGGCAGAGAGATGATATTGCCTAGAGACTTGCTCATTTTCTCAGTACCTAGTCGGAGCATACCATTGTGTAGCCAGAACCTGGAGAATGGAATCTGGTCGGTGTAAGACTCCGACTGCGCTATCTCGTTTTCATGGTGGGGGAAGACTAGATCCTCACCGCCGCCATGTATATCAATCGTTTCGCCGAGGTACTTGATCGACATTGCGCTGCATTCGATGTGCCATCCGGGCCTGCCCTTTCCCCATGGGCTATTCCACGCTGGCTCCCCGGGCTTCTGGGACTTCCATAAGGCGAAGTCCAGAGCATCCTCTTTTCTTTCGTCAGCCTCTATCCGCGCGCCGGAAAGCAGGTCATCAACGCTTCTACGGCTCAACTTGCCGTAGTCCTCATCTCGCCTCACCCTGAAATAGACATCACCTTGGACATCGTAGGCGTAGCCTTTTTCAATTAGGCTTTCGATTATCTCTACTATCTTGTTTATCTCACGAGTGGCTCTCGGGTATTCGTGGGCGGGTTCCACATTCAACTCACTCATGGCGTTGACGTATTCGTCTATATTCGCCTCCGCGAGTTCAGACACAGTTATATTCCGTTCGTTTGCGGCGGCGATCATCTTGTCGTCAATGTCAGTGAAGTTCTGAATGTGCTTGACCTTGAACCCCTTGAATTCAAGGTATCGCCTCAGCGCGTCAAATGTAACCGCGGACATAGCGTGCCCGATGTGGGAGGACGAGTAGGGAGTGATACCGCAAACGTACATACGGACCAGTCCATTGGGTGAGTCAAAGTCACTGACTTGCGCTCTTAGAGTGTCGTAGAGTTTCATTTTCCGGTTATGGTGGCTACTGCCATGCAACAGATTCCTTCGCGGCGTCCAATGAAACCGAGATGATCCGTGGTGGTTGCCTTGAGACTGATCAATTCCACGTCTATGTTCAGAACTTTGGCCAGCGCGGCGCGCATATCGGCAATGTAAGGCCTGAGCGCGGGACGTTCGGCGAGTATTGTAGCATCTATGTATTCCACT
This sequence comes from Dehalococcoidia bacterium, assembly GCA_965261525.1. Lineage (GTDB taxonomy): Bacteria > Chloroflexota > Dehalococcoidia > Lucifugimonadales > UBA1123 > VXRN01. Next base: position 3,089,013 of record OZ253472.1, on the reverse strand, counting down.
CGCCAATCTTGGCTGGCGAGAATCAACATAGTCTCCGAGAGGAGTTCTGTACTGTGAATTCCTGAATAACGTGGGTCTTTGGACGAGAAGTGTGTACCTATGTCTCCAAGGTTGGCCGCGCCGAGGCAAGCGTCAATTATGGCATGGATGAGCGCGTCGCCGTCACTGTGGCCGTCCAGACCGTGACTATGCGGCACTATGATGCCCCCGAGAGCGAGTTCACGTCCCTCGACTAGCGGATGGACATCTACCCCAATTCCGGTCCGATGACTCAATTCGCGTCGTCTCCTTCTCGTGACCGCAGGATGGCTTCCGCGATATACAGATCTTCGGGAGTTGTTACCTTGATGTTGTCGTATGAACCCATTACCAGCTTCACAGGATGCCCGATGGCCTCGATCATGGCCGCATCGTCGGTGGTGTCGTGTTGAATGCGCGTGTGCGCTTTGACAATGAGACCATATTCGAATGCTTGCGGTGTCTGCGCGGCCCACAGCGAATCCCTGGGCGGCGTCTCTTTTACGCTCATGTCCGGGTTGGAGACCTTTATAGTGTCCTTGACAGGAACCGCGACGCTTGCGGCTCCAGATTCCAAGGCTGCCGATACAGCGCGTTCGATGGTCGGTTCGTCAACGAATGGACGCGCGCCGTCATGCACCAGAACGATGTCGTTTCCCCTCAGGGCTTGCAATGCGCTCAGTACCGAGTCCCGCCTTCGCGCTCCACCTTCTACAAGTCGCTCGACTTTCGTCATCCCGGAGTTGCTAACGAGCCTTTCCACATTCTCGATATTGTGACGAGACGTTGCAATGACTATAGCGTCAACCGATGGGGAATCATTGAAAGTCTTCAGGCAATGTGTCAGTAGGGGCAGGCCACCGAGCGAGACGAACATCTTGTCAATACCGCCCATTCGCCTGCTTTCGCCCGCCGCAACCACGGCGACACCCACTTTGGGGCGTATTGCGGACGGATCGGGCTGCATAGGACCTGCCAATTCGCGCTAGTTCCGGGAAGGCTGGGCGAAAATTATGCGACCCGCGGCAGTCTGCAATATACGTGTCGCGGTGACATTGAGCTCAGTGTCCAGATAGCGACTGCCGGATTCGACCACGACCATTGTGCCGTCTTCGAGGAAGCCCACACCCTGTCCCGCCTCCTTGCCCTCCTGGATGATTCTGAGCCTCATATTCTCGCCCGGAATTACGACAGGTCTCAGGGACCCGGCGAGCTCGTTGACATTGAGAACGGTTATGCCGTCAATCTGGGCAACCCGGTTTAGGTTGAAATCCGTGGTGACTATGGACGCTCCCATGTCCTTTGCCAGACCCACCAACTTGGCGTCCACGTCTCTGGCCCGGGGGTAGTCAATCTCCAGCACCTCAGTGCGAACTTTGCCATCCATGCGTATCTGATTTAGAATCTCCAGGCCGCGTCTGCCGCGCGCTCTTCTCACCGAGTCGCCGGAATCGGCTACGTGCCGAAGTTCGTTCAGGACGAAGCGAGGTATTACCAGCGTTCCTTGCAGGAATCCGGTCTCAGACACGGAAGCTATGCGACCATCAATGATTGCGCTCGTGTCAATCAGCATAATCGCTGCCTGGTTATCCTGAATATGGGGAGCGTCGCCGTTCAGTGAATGGGCAGAGTGTTCAGGGACAAATTTCTGGAACAGATCGCGGGATGGAGCGAACATAATCATCCCGCCCATGTATGCCAGCAGGAGGCTCAATACAATCGGGAAAGTAACGCCGGGCCATCCGGGTATGCGCCAAAGCAGAATGGAGAAAAGAAGGGCGACGAGAAGCCCCATAATTAGTCCAACGACACCGGACAACATTCTCGACGTTGGAATCGAGTGTGTCTGTTCCGCGAGGCTTCGATAGAGTTTGCCTAGAACATACGGGGTTGCGATGAGGCCGATGGCTCCGCCGGATATGGCGAGTCCAAAGACCCAGAGCACATAGCGCTCAGGTCCCCAAATGTCTGTTATATACTCGCCGAGGCCCCATCCGGCAGTGGCCAGGAAAGCGCCCCCAACGATACGGGAAACTAAATCCGCGACCATTATCAGGTTTCTTTCGTTTGTTACGAGAAAGCCCTTTCAAACTCATCGAGTGGTACGGGCCTCTCGTATCTACTTTAAGATCAAGGTATCACTGCGGAAAGGGAGGGGCGCAACCCTTACCTTGCAGTTTCATCGGGAAAAGAACCGCACGCTACAAAAAACAATTTAGCTTACTTGCGCTATTATACATTACACGACCAAGAATTGCATCGTTTCATGGTGTCGTTAAATAATATACGAAGGGAATGCGCATTCGTATTTCCTAATGTTTGTGGCAGTTGTCAAATCGAATGGAGCGATGGTGGCTTTCCGGAATCCTTGCTCAAATGAATCAGAATACTTTCAGCCCATAGAGGCGCCCGAATCGTGATAGTTGGATGGCTCAAACGCATCGCGATAGGCGCTATTGCTGTGTTATTGGTCATTGCGCTGCTAGTTGCCGTTCCCGCGCAGGGCCGTACCGCACTTAAGACGGCTCTGTTTCTCCCCCAGGTACTTCCGACTATTCCGGTCAAGCCGCAGGAGTGGTTCACAGGCGACCCATATGTGGAGGAGGTTAACTTCCCAACCGAAGGTGGCATGGGAGTGGCGGACCTGTACACGCCGGCGGGAGATGGGACTCATGGCGCGGTGTTGCTATTTCTTGGAGTGAATCCCGCCGGTAGGGACGACCCCAGGGTAGTTGGTCTGGCCGAGGGATTGGCGCAGTCGGGTGTCATAGTTATGATCCCGTGGTCTGAAACAATGACCGAAAAGAAAGTGTCGCCAAGCGAGATTGATTCTCTGGTCCACGCATACACATACTTGCTGGCTCTTGATCGAGTTGACCCCGACAGGTCCGGTATGGGCGGGTTCTGCGTCGGCGCGTCGTTCGCGACGGTAGCGGCGCAGGACGAGAGAATTCGAGACCGGGTGCGGTTTGTCAACTTCTTCGGCGGATACTACGACGCGAGCGACCTAGCGGCGTCAGTCGCTTCGGGGAGCCGCTTCTACGGAGACGTAGTCGAACCGTGGGAGCCCGACAAACTGAGTGTAGAGGTCGTTACCTCGCATCTCATAGACGGACTATCCGACGCCGGGGAACGCGCATTGCTGGAGAGAGTATTCATCGAGCGAGACGCGATTGTGGATGAACGCCTGTTATCAGCTATGTCCGCTGAGGCGCAGGCAGTACACCGGCTGCTCTCGGGCATGACTCTTCCAGAAGCGAAGGAACTGATTTCAGGGCTGCCGGACTCGATGAGATCGGATCTGGACGCAATTTCGCCGGCCGCCAGGATACAGGACCTGGACGCTCGGATACTGATAATGCACGACCGGGAGGACAGACTTGTTCCTTCTGAGGAGTCTCGCCGTTTGGCGAATGCCCTTTCGGAGCGAGGAGGTGTCTATCACACTGAGTTTTCCCTGTTTCAGCACGTGGATCCCACGCGTGCCGTAAGTCTTCCTGTTTACGCCAGAGAGTCGTTCAAGCTGTATCTTCATATGTATAACATTCTGCGCGAACTGGATTGACGAATCTGGTGGTCGCAAGTGGACGTTTTGCTATAAACTGCCAGACAGCATTTCCATGCGTGAAATATTAAAATCAGGAGAATTTTCGATGGGTTACGAATTCAATCATGTCCACCTTAAGGCCCCGGACCCGCGCAGGACGGCGGAGTGGTACGCCACGGCTTTCGACTTCACAATCGTAAGCGATATCGCGCGGCCCTACGGCGACCAGTTTGTTGTAACGAGGACTCCAGACGGCGTTACGGTCAATATATCGGGCGCTCGCGCCGGTGAAGAAATGGGCGAGGGAAACGCGGATGTTCATTGGGGACTCGAGCACATCGGCATTACGGTTGACGACCTGGATGTCGAATTGGAGCGTCTGACCGAGATGGGCGCGGTTCTCAAAGAGGGTCCGATAGACGTTCCCAACGGGCCTCGAATTGCCTTCATTGCAGGGCCGGACGACACACGTATAGAACTGCTCCAACTGCCCGGATAGACACAACAAGCTCAAGAATAGAAGGGGGTGAAAGATGCCCAGACGAGTTTTCTTTCCGAATCCTGACAATAAACCATCGGGTTTCTCGCCCGCTACGCGAGCGGGGAACATCGTCTTCGTGTCCGGCCAGGTATCTGTTGACGCAGAGGGGAACCTGGTCGGCGAAGCCGATGCGCTGGCGCAGTCGGCGCAGTGTCTCGAGAATGTCGAACAGGCTCTTCAGGCGGCAGGGGCGACCCGCGCCGATGTCACGAAGATTACGGCTTTCCTGGTCAACGCCGACGACTACCCCGCATACGCCGAGGCAAGGCTGGAATTCTTTGGCAATCCCGGCCCTGCTTCCAGCACGGTCTTTATCAGCGGGCTGGTGAATCCGAAGTGCTTGGTAGAGATTGAGGCCATAGCCGTAATCTGAGCGCGGAGAGCGAAAAAGATGGCTGAAGACTGTATCTTCTGCAAAATCAGAGACGGTGAGATTCCGTCCGACATCCTATATCGGGACGAACTCTGCTTCGTGATACGTGACATAGCGCCTGTGGCGCAGACACACTTGCTCGTCATACCAACAGAACACTTCGAACAATTGTCGGAACTGGAGTCGCGCTTCGACCAGACATTTGGAGCAATGTTCGCTGCCGCAAGGGACACGGCAAGCGCAGAAGGCGTGTCGGACAGTGGTTATCGGTTGATGATTAACCAGGGTAAAGATGGCGGCCAGGAAGTTCCGCATCTTCACATGCACGTCATGGGTGGTCGTCTCCTTGGTGGACTGGGTATTCCTGGTGACCGGTCTTCCAGACACGATTGAGGCCCGACTTAGGAGTCTTCCTGCCGGCTTGAGAGACCATATCGAGCGTTCGCGCGTAGTTTCCCAGGAACTAGCCATTCGTCATAACGTGGACGCTTGGACTGCCGACATTGGCGTTGCGGCGCATGACCTGGCCAGGGCCTTGGACCGTCGAAAACTGCTTTCGGAGGCAGAGGATATGGGTCTCCACATAGGTTTTGTGGAGAGGCACGAACCTATTCTGCTGCACGGGCCGGTTGCCGCCCGGTGGCTTATGGATGCCGACGGCGTATTGGATGAGGTCGTGCTCGAGTCGGTTGCATGGCATACGACTGGCAGACCGGGTATGAGTGAGGTCGCCAAGGTGGTCTTCCTTGCCGACAAACTCGACCCGCGCAAGATCGCCCGGTTTCCGTATCTCGAAAGGGTTGCCGATAAATCGAAGCATAGCCTAGACCTTGCTATCCTGGAGTATCTGGACAAGACCATCGAGCATTTCCTGGGCAATGGTAACTTGGTTCATCCGGTTTCTATTGAATTCAGGAACGAATTGTTGATTCGTACAGGGGAATGATGCCAGACACCTTAGCAAGAGATATGGTCGCCCTGTTCGGAAGAGGCGCGGTATCATCAGAAGAGGCCGATCTCCTGCGCTACGGGGGCGACGCTCTCGGCGTGTTCAGGGCGTTTCGGTCGGCGCATCTGCTGAATGAGCGCCCCGGCGTGATTGTTTGGCCGGGGAGCGCGGAGGCTATCTCAAAGACGCTGGAGTATGCAACTCGCAACTCCGTGCCGGTCGTGCCCTATGGTGGAGGGACCGGCGTCATGGGCGCTGCAATGGCGGTTGATTCGTCAATCGTTTTGAACACGGGGCGCATGAACCGGGTGGTTGAAGTGGATGCCGAGAGTCGTACCGGCTCGTTTCAAGCCGGTGTTGTCCTGGAAGACGCGCATCGCGCGCTGATGTCACGCGAACTCCGGCTGGGACATGATCCCTGGAGCCGACCAATCGCGACGATTGGCGGGGCCATATCCACGAACGGCGTCGGATATACCGCTTCAGGCCATGGCGCGATGGGCGACCAGACGCTTGGAATGCGGGTCGTACTGGGGGACGGCGAGATTGTAGAGACACGCGCCGTGCCGGAATCGTTCTTCGGATCATCCCTGAACCACGTCTTCATCGGCGCGGAAGGCGCTTTTGGAGTTGTCGCGGAGGCTACCGTTCAGGCCTTCCCGACACCTGACTGTCGGAAGATGATCAGCTTCGACTTTCCCGAATTCGATTCTGGGTTCGATGCCGTCAACATGATGTACGCTCAGGGCTTGAGGCCGACGGTGATGGACTACGGTGACGAACTTGCTTCTGATGGCTCCGACCGACGCGAGACCGCGACGTTATATCTCGCGTTCGAGGGGACAGAGAGCAGGGTAGAGGCTGATGTGGCGGAAACAGTCGCTATCTGCTCGCGACACGACGGCAGACACGGGAACGAGGCGGAAATCGAACGATACTGGGGGAATCGCCATGCGTCCGCGCATCGGTACAGGGAGATGGTTCTCGAAAGCGACAACTCCGACATTGCGCGGAAAAACAGGTCGGCTTACAGGATGGACTATCTGCACGTATCGCTGCCGGTGGGTAGGGTGTTGGAGTATCGCAGAGAATGTGAGAGGCTTCTGGCGCATGAGGGGATAGCGGCCAGAGAGTGGTCAGTGTGGGGAAGGCCGGAGTTCTTCTCTTTCCTGATTTCCGAGAGTGATGATGTCGAAGAGGGAGCCAGCGATCTAGGGCAAACGGTTGATCGTGTATTGACTTTGGCCCAGGCGATGGGTGGCAGCATGGAATACTGCCACGGAGTTGGGATGAAGTTGGCTCACCTCGTGGAAGCCGAACTTGGGAGCGGGATGTCCGCCGCCCGCAGGATTAAGAAGGCGCTGGATCCCGGGGGCATACTCAACCCGGGCAAGTTATGGGATTAGTCCCGCGCCGTTGGACGACAACCTGATCTCCGATGGACGCGTTCAGGTAAGTTCTCGCGTTTCCCTGACCAACGGCGATTTCCAGTGTGTTCCTGCTTCCGATTATTGCCAGCAGTTTGCCTAAAGATTCCTGATAGGATTCGCTCAGTCCCAGTATGACGCGGTCAGAAATCTGTATCTCCGAGTCGTTCGGTACGACTTCCTCAGGGATGTTGGTGATGAGATTGCCGTATGTGTCTATGTGTACGACTGCTCCGGTCGTCGAGTCTTGGGTTGACAAGAACCTGGGAATGGGCAGGCACACAGCTGACCCAATAGGCGAGCCAAGTTCGGGGGCTGGCGTTCCGTTTGCCAAATGGGCGGCGGTCGGGGCAAAAATGTCCCTACCGTGGAAAGTGCGAGACACGCGCGGAAGCCAATAGCCGGGCTTGTCCAGTTCGAATGCTTGGCAACTTTCCGGGATGGTGACCATGCAAGGTTCCCCGTCAGACTCTGTTTCAACGGTGTGCGCCCCGAATTCGTTCAGGATGTGAGTAAGAGCGCCGTTGTCGGGGGATACGTAGATACCGCGCGGGGTCTGGAGGATGAGATGTCTTCTGGAAGAGCCTACACCTGGGTCAACGACGGCGACATGGACTGCGTGGGAAGGGTAGTGCGTGGACGCCGAAACCAGGACGTATGCTGCCTCCGCGACATCATGGCGCGTTATGCGGTGGGATACGTCCACGATGGTCACACCCGCGCACAGGTTCAATATTACGCCCTTCATCGCGGCTACGTATGCGTCGCTCGCGCCGAAGTCGGTCGTGAGCGTTATGATAGGTCGGGTCACGTCAGGTCTAGGAGCTTGCTCGCGCTGACTATTGAGAGCGCGATGAAGACGACCACGAGTCCGATAGTAAACCTGAACAGGGCCAACTCGAAACCGCGGCGCGTCCTGAATGAATTGTCGGCGGCTCCGAACAGCCCTGTACCCTGTCCTTTCACCTGGAGCAGGATGATGGCTATCAAAAGGACCGATACCAAAATATGAACGATGTTGAGGGCCAGTTCCATTTCTTTTTCAGCGCTCCCGTAAACTGATGACTATATTCTGTAAATCATGTCTGTCGTAGAAAGCTATTCTACTGTTATCGCTGAGAGTCGTCCGTCATTCGCGCCGTGAATTTGCATTAAAGCATCCGCCAACTTGTCCGAGTCGTGGCGCACTGGGTGCGATTCGTCAAACAGGTCGGAAAGAAGAATGGTAATGTTCTTCAGAGGACTGCCGTCGTGAACCACACTTTCCCCCTCGAATCGGTCTCCAATGTCGGGAGGATTGCTGTTTCCGACGACATAATCCGCAATCTCCTCGAACGTGTGCCTTCGGAGCGCGTCCACGTGTTCCGCGAGAGTGTATCCGCCAGTCTCTCCTATCTGTGTCGCGACGTTGCAAACATACACTACTGTCGCCGAAGTCAGTCTCACCGCGTCGGATATTCCGCCTACAAGCAGGTTAGGCAATATGCTGGAGTACAGGCTTCCGGGGCCTATGACCACCAGTTCGGCTTCGGCAATCGCGCGAACCGCAAGTGGATGGGCCGCTGCCTCTTCCGGCTCTATCATCAACTTTTCTATCTCGCCACTGTGCTGGGTGATTTTGGACTCGCCGTTGACAACGCTGCCGTCCTTGAAGCGGGCTGACAACTGAAGATTGGATGTCGTGGCAGGCACGACCCTGCCACGCACGGCAAGTACGCGGCTTGACTCGACCAGGGCCTGGTCGAATCCGTCGGTCACGTTCGCCATGGCGACAATGAACAGGTTCCCAAAGCTGTGTCCCTTGAGGCCGTCACCCTCTTCGAACCTGTACTGGAAGAGTTCGGCCAGAAGAGGTTCGTCCTCGGACATCGCAACGAGGCAGTTCCGAAAGTCGCCCGGGGGCAGCGCTCCGAGTTCGCGCCGAAGCCTTCCCGAACTTCCACCGTCGTCCGCGACTGTGATAACGGCGGTCAGGTTGTCGGTGTGTTTTCGGAGGCCTCTCAGCAGAACGGATAGTCCCGTGCCTCCGCCTATCGTTACTATCCTGGGGCCTCGGCCCCTGTGCCAGCGGTTGTAAATCGAATCGGCCAGAGAGTCAATGGGCTGCGAGCGCGCCATGAAAGGCGTGAGTGTCCTGTAAAAACCATACATGGAGAGGAGTATGAATCCTCCGCCGACCCCGAGCATCAGGAAACCCTCGAAGTACCACGGCAGAAAGTCGGGGAATGGCAGCGCGAAGAGCTTTCTGAGCAGAAATGCCATTCCGATGGAGCAACCGATTACCCCTAGCGCTCCAATTGCCGCCCAGCGTTTCAGCCCGACACCAGGATACAGGAGGCGCAGGAAAATGCGCGCGCGAGAGGCGAGAGAGCCGCTCGACGCGGTGTCAGTTGCGATCATGCGCGGGTTCATTCGCGCAAGGCCTCTAGCTTTTCTCTGACAAGTTGACTGGCCACCCTGGGGTTGGCCTTGCCGCGCGTCGCTTTCATCACCTGTCCGATTATGAATCCCATTACTTGCTGTTTTCCGCCAAGATATTCCTGCACCGGCCCAGGGTTGTCCGCTATCGCCTGCTGAACCGCGGCGAGAACCGCATCGGTGTCGGAGATCTGCGCTAGCCCCTCGGCCTGCGCTATGTCCCTGGGGCTGTCGCCTGTCTCGTACATTTTCTCGAATACCGTCTTGGCCATAGTGGAACTTAGCGTTCCCTCGTCAACCATGGCTTGCAGGTCGGCAAGCTGTTTCGGCTGGATCTTGACTTCAGAAATGCGACCGTTACCCTGATTCAAAAGACGCGCCATCTCGCCAAGCATCCAGTTGCTTACCGCCTTTGAGAAAGTCGCGGTTGTCTGAGAAGGCCCTGCTTCGAGGACACGCTCGAAGTAGTCGGCTGTGGCCTGGTTTGCGGTCAGAAGCGCGGCATCGTAGGCGGGCAGTTCAAGCTCCTCGACGAAGCGGGCTTTTCGATGGTGCGGGAGTTCGGGCAGTGACGCCCCGATTTCAGATACCCATTCGCGGGAGATCCGGAGCGGAGGCAGGTCGGGTTCGGGGAAGTAGCGGTAGTCGGACGCGCCTTCCTTGGTTCTCTGTGATACCGTTATGGCGTCGGTTTCAACCCAGCCGCGCGTCTCCTGCACTATTCTCCCGCCGCTCTCTATGACCGATACTTGCCTCTCGGCTTCATGCTCCAGGGCGCGAAACACGGATCGAAAGCTGTTCATGTTCTTGATCTCGACCTTTGTGCCAAGCCAAGTTTCCCCCTCGGGGCGGACGCTGATGTTGGCGTCGCAGCGGAAGTTGCCATCTTCCATGTTGGCTGTGCTGACGCCAATGTACTGGAGGATCGAGTGCAGCTGCATCAGGTAGGCGCGCGCCTCTTCCGCGCTTCTGAGGTCGGGTTCGCCGACTATCTCCATCAGAGGCGCTCCCGCGCGGTTGATGTCCAGTAGAGAGTATCCCTCGCCGTAGTCCTCGGTGCGGTGCAGCAGGCGGGCAACGTCCTCCTCGAGATGAACGCGGGTCACGCCGGCTACGCGCTCGACGCCGTCAACCTCGATGGGCAAACTGCCGTTTAAGGCAATGGGCAGGTCGAACTGGGAAATCTGGTAGCCCTTCATGAGGTCCGGGTAGGGGTAGTTCTTCCTGTCGAACTTGGTGTATCCGGCGATTTCGCAGTTGAGGGCCAAGCCTGTCCTTATGACGTGCTCCACCGCCTTCCTGTTTATAACTGGAAGCACGCCGGGCATCCCCATACAAACGGGGCACACAACCGTATTGGGATCGGCGTTCTGATACGCGGCGCTGCACGAGCAGAACATCTTGCTCTGAGTCAATAGCTGGGCGTGTACCTCAAGCCCGATGACAACTTCGTACTTCATTATTGGCGGAGCCTCGGCTGACTGTCTGTGGTATGTGTGTGATTGGTATTCAGTATATTTAACGGGATGAGAGGTTTACAACACTGTCGAGACGGCGTGGTCGTCGGGCCAGGCGTCTTCGGCGATGAGAGGCACGAATCGGCAGGCGGTGAGCGTCTTCATAGTAAATCCTTCCGCGCCTTTGACGACCTTGATAAGAGTCTGCTCATGTCGGTCGCCGACCGGAACGACCATCCTTCCGCCGGGTTCCATCTGATCCAGCAGAGACAGAGGCAGGCGTGGGGCCGCCGCCGCCACTATTATTGCGTTGTATGGAGCGTCCTCCTCCCTTCCGAGCCGGGGTCCTGCCATTTCGACCTGAATGTTGCGATATCCGAGCGCAGACAGCGTGGCCTGGGCGGACTTGGCGAGTTCTGGGATGCGCTCCAGCGTGATTACTTCTCTGGCCAGTTCGGCGAGGATGGCGGCCTGGTATCCGCTGCCGGCGCCTATTTCCAGAACCTTGTCCGACCTGCGAAGTTCGAGCTCGCTGACCATGATGGCGACCATTGTCGGCTGTGAGATTGTCTGTCCTGCGGAGATGGGGAGGGCGATGTCATCGTAGGCGTAGTCGGTGGTGGTCGAGTTTACGAATCTTTCCCTGGGGACTCGACGCATTGCGTCCAGGACACGGCTGTCCGTAATTTCTGAGGCCAGTCTCTTGAGGAGCCTGCGTTTGGAGTGTTTCATGTTCTCGATTTCCTGTTTCACAGGGAGAGACCTAGCGGCGGCGTAGGCTGTCGCAGAGTGGCCGGCCGTCTCATCGTGGATTCGTATGGCGGATGACATATTGATACAAATAGTATCAATGTCGCTGAGTTGATAATGCGCACTTGTCGCGGTCAGAGAATTTTTGAAAAAGCTGACTTTTCTGCCTCTTCTGCCCCCATTAGCTTTGAAATAAGAGGCGCTTTAGGGTCACTTCGTCTATTTTTCCGCTCCTGAGCTGACCCTACATTCGGGGTTTTAATTATCAATGATTATAATTGATATTCATTGTATTTTATGTTGAGCAAGAAGCGCTAATTGAATATGCCTCATATAGTGTCAAGCCTGTTGTCTGCAAGTTTGGTTGGGAGGAACAGGTAGTAGGGTTTTACGGGCGAACTCAGCGTATATGAGATTATAAGTTCTGCCACGCGGATATTTTAGCATAGTTTGCCCTATTGTGTACCTTTCCCGGAAACTCAGGCAGGGTCTCCGTGGAATAAATTGGCTGCTTTATTTTCTTGTAGCCTGCAAGTTGATTGACGATTCCCTTGCATGAATTCAACACGAAGACATGGATTCCCCTTCCCCGTCTTCACGAGAATGACGAGTCGAAAATGAAAGGACTCTGGCGCGATTGGCCGAAATTTTTGGGTTGTCGGCGACTCTCGGCTATAATGGGGGGCAATAAGCTAGATTCAGGGGGACACAGGTGCCGAGATATTACCCTGCCTTCATAGATGTCCGGGGTCGAGACTGCGTCGTTATCGGCTGCGGTGACCTGGGCGAGGAAAAGGTGGTGAAACTCCTCGAATGCGACGCCAGGGTCATCGTAATCAGTTCCAACGTTACTTCGAAGGTGCGGGAACTCGCTGATGAAGGCAATGTAGAATGGATCATGCGGGATTACGAGGATGGCGACCTGGAGCGAGCGTTCATCGCGATTGCGAATACGGGCGACAGCGAAATGGACAAGCGGATATACCGAGAGGCAGAGGAGCGCAACGTGATCCTGAACGTGGTTGACGTAACCCACCTGTGCACGTTCATTGCGCCTTCCGTCGCTCGCAGAGGAGAGGTGACCGTCGCTACCTCGACAGGAGGGGCGAGTCCCGCGCTCGCGCGCACTTTCAGGGAGAAGCTGGAAAGCAGCCGGATACTCGAGTACGCCGACCTGGCGCCTGTTCTCTCCGATGCGCGGGCTGAGCTTAGGCGCAGGGGCCTGCGCGTTCCTCCCGACCACTGGCAGACGTGCATTACGGAAGAACTTCTGGATACGGTACAGGCTGGCAAGACTGAGAAAGCGTACAACACGCTTATTGAAGGTCTCGTGACCGGCTCGGAGCCGATATAGAGTATATGAACAGGCGCGCTGTAAGAGTCGGCACTCGGGGCAGCGCGCTGGCAATCGCGCAGACCGAGGAGGTCGTGTCCGCGTTGCGCCTTGCTTGGCCCGAGGTTCGCTTCCAGATTGTTCGGATAACGCCGGACGGAGACCGCAGAAAGAGCGCTCCACTGCTGAGCCTGGGTCGCGGCGCTTTCGCCAAGGGTGTGGAGGAGTGGCTCCTGGACGGGCGGATTGATATGGCGGTGCATTCGGCAAAGGATATGCCTGCGACCCTTCCGTATGGTCTTGTGATCGCGGCGTACCCGGAACGAAAGGACGCGCGGGACCTGATTGTCAATAGATTGAATGCGCGGTTCTATGAACTTCCCGTGGGAACGAGGCTTGGCACGAGCAGTCCCAGAAGGTCGGGTCAGTTGCTTGCGGCGCGCGCGGACATAGAGATTGTCCCAATCCGGGGAAACGTTGACACGCGAATGTCGAAAGTCGGCAGCGACGCCCTCGATGGCGTGGTATTGGCCGCGGCCGGCCTTGAGCGTCTCGGACGGATCGAAGAGGCGACGGAACTACTCGATCCCGAAACCTGCGTGCCGGACGCGGGACAGGGCGCGCTCGCGGTCGAGACGCTCGCCGGAGATGAGGATATGAAGGAGATGGTGAAAGCGGTGAATCACGCGCCGACCTGGGCCGCGGTTACGGCCGAGCGCGCTTTCGTAGATACAATTGGCGGGGGATGTAGGGTTCCGGTCGCGGCCTACGCTATTCATCGGGGCGACTACCTCGACATAATGACGATGGCCTGCCTGCCGGATGGCTCGCGAATCTATCGGAAACGGCTAGAAGCGCCGATTGCCGATGCCGAATCGGCGGGCCGAAAGGCGGCTATCTCTTTAATGGAAACCGGCGCGGACGGGATTGTGTACGGGGAACGCGGAAGTTGAGCAAGGGCAGGGTTTACCTCGTCGGAGCGGGGCCGGGCGACCCGGAACTGCTTACGCTCAAAGGTCTGCGTCTGCTTAGGAACGCTGACGTGGTGGTGTATGACAGGCTGATTGACAGGCGGCTGCTCGAACATTGTGAGTATGACGCGGAGTTGGTGGACGTGGGGAAGACTCCAGGAAAGCGCGGGCGAACCCAGGCCCACATTAGCGACCTGCTGGTGAGGAAGGCCCTGGAGGGTAAGCGCGTCGTGAGACTGAAAGGTGGCGACCCTTTCATATTCGGCAGGGGTGGTGAGGAAGCGGAAACGCTGCGCGACGCGGGCATTCCTTTTGAGATCTCGCCGGGTGTCACGTCGGCGGTCGCGGCGCCTGCCTACGCGGGCATACCGCTAACCCATAGGGACCACGCTTCGTCGTTCACTGTGATCACCGGCAGCGTCGCGGAGGGCAGGGCAGATGGTGACCCTGATTGGTCGGCAGTAGCGCGAATGCCGGGCACTCTGGTCATTCTCATGGCATGGCATCGTGTCGAAGAGATAATGTCCGCGCTCATCTCCGCCGGGAAGCCGGAGGACACGCCCGCCGCGATTGTAAGTTGGGGCGCTACCGCGGATCAGAAGTCCATATCCGGTCGCATTGACTCTATCGCGGAAGCGGCCAGTCGCGCCGGCCTTGGCGCGCCGGCCGCCATTGTCGTAGGCGAAGTGGCGCGGTTGCATGATCGTCTGAGTTGGTTCGAGACTCTGCCTCTATTCGGACGACGCATCATGGTAACGCGGACGAGGACCCAGGCCGGTGAACTGTCAGCGCGGCTGGCGGAATTGGGGGCGTCTCCCGTGGAGATTCCCACTATCGAGGTTCGTTCTCTGGAGGACTCTGGTGAACTGGACTCATGCCTGCGCTCAGTGTCGGAGTTCGACTGGGTCGCGTTCACCAGCGCCAACGCCGCCCGAGCGGTCTGTGACAGATTGATCGAAATCGGAATGGACATAAGAGCGTTCCACGGGGTCAAGATCGCCGCTGTGGGTCGGGCCACTTCCTCGGAACTGCTCAGGAGAGGAGTGAGAGCCGACCTGCTGCCAGACAGGGCTACTTCGGGGGACCTCGCGTCCGCGCTGATCGAATCTGGCATCAGTGGCAGTCGAATCCTGCTGCCAAGATCTGATATCGCGACTCCCGAATTGCCAACTCGTCTGCGCTCCAATGGCGCAATTGTCCGCGAGTTGGACGCCTATAGG
Organism: Dehalococcoidia bacterium; assembly: GCA_965261525.1. Classification (GTDB taxonomy): domain Bacteria; phylum Chloroflexota; class Dehalococcoidia; order Lucifugimonadales; family UBA1123; genus VXRN01. The sequence continues at coordinate 3,074,009 of OZ253472.1, read as the reverse complement.
ACGGTGATTCCAGCCGACTCCGTGGCCGCCGCCAAAGAGGCGATTCGCCAGGGGGTTGACGCGATAACATTTACCAGTTCGTCCACCGTCACCAACTTGCTGAGAATACTGAACGAAGACGTTTCCTTGCTGTCCGGTGTCAAAGTAGCGTGCATCGGCCCGGTGACCGCCGCGACCGCTGGCAGGCTTGGATTGAAAGTTGATATAGTTGCTAGTGTCGCTGCGTTGGACAGTATGGCAGAGTCTTTGAGCGAACACTTTTCCGGGAAATAGAGGAGGGCAGCGATGCCGGAATTCCCAACAACCAGAATGCGGCGCCTGAGAGACAATCCTGGGCTGCGCGGCATGGTCCGCGAGACCAGCCTTTCCGCATCCGACTTTATCTACCCGATGTTCGTCGTTCATGGCCGAGACACCAGAGTTGAAGTGCCTCCGATGCCGGGGATCTACCAGATGTCACTCGACCATCTCGTTCTCGAGGTCGGGGAATTGTATGAACTGGGGATCCGTTCAGTGATGCTCTTCGGGATTCCCGCCTACAAGGACGAGTGGGGTAGCGACGCATACAGCCCCACAGGGATTATCCAGGGAGCAATCGAAGTAATCAAGCAGACCGTACCCGAGATGACCGTGATAGGAGACGTATGCCTCTGCGAGTTTACGAGTCATGGACACTGCGGCGTGATTAACGGTGACAAGGTTGATAACGACGCCACGCTTGAACTGCTGGCGCGGATGGCGGTGCGGCAGGCTGAGGCCGGCGTTGACATGGTGGCGCCATCCGCGATGATGGACGGGCAGGTCGCCGCGATTCGCGCCGGACTGGATGACGCCGACTTCGGAAACGTGCCGATAATGGCCTACTCAGCGAAGTACGCTTCTGGCTTCTACGGTCCATTTAGGGTAGCGGCGGACTCAACTCCGCAGTTCGGAGACAGGGCCGGATACCAGATGGACACGCCGAACGTCAGAGAGGCGATGCGTGAAATCGCGCTGGACATAGAGGAAGGCGCGGACATGGTCATGGTCAAGCCCGCATTGGCCTATCTGGACGTTCTAAGGACTGCCAGGGAAAAGTTCGCTACGCCGATTGCGGCCTACAATGTAAGCGGCGAGTACTCTATGGTGAAGGCCGCCGCCGAGAACGAGTGGATTGATGGCAGGCGCATAACGATGGAGATTCTCACCGGAATCAAGCGCGCCGGCGCTGACGTAATTCTCAGCTATCACGCAAAAGAAGTGGCTGAGTGGCTTCAGTCCGAGTGGAGATAAGAATTACGATATGGCGACTTACATTCTGCTTATGAAAATGACCCAGAAGGGACGGCGCAAGATGTTGGCCGATACCGAGAGTATGCTCGCCTCGGCCCATGCCATAAACGTGCCGGACACGGGGGTTCTGGGAATGTACGCGGTTCTCGGTGAGTACGACTTCGTCGGGATTGTTTCTGCGCCCGGCAATGAAGAGGTGGCGCAGTTCTCGCTGCATCTTGGTGTCAGCGCAGGAGTGCATATCACGACTCTTCCCGCCATTCCCATTGGCCGACTCGGAGAAGGCGGCGCCCCCAGCGATAATAGTGAAGTCACATCCCAAGAGATAGAACTCAATGGTGAGTTGGCGCGCGAAGGGCGTTAGTCGAGTCTCAGGTCCGCCTGAAGAGTGGCCATAGCCGCGTGGCAACAATCCCGACTATGCGGCTCGCGCTGGTCGCGCCGAAGGATCTGCTGTCTTCACTGTGGGCGCGGTTGTCGCCCAGGACGAAGTAGTGGCCTTCTTCCACTTCGAATGATGTTTTGTGGAGTCCCAGATTGGCCGGAAGGCCGTGAAGATAGGGTTCCCTGTGTCGAATTCCGTTGATGAACAGTAGGCCGTCCTCAAATGTCAGCTTCTCTCCCGGCAAACCTACGATGCGTTTGACTTGCCAGCGCGGTCCATACCCAGAGCGCATCCGTAGGATGGCGATTTGTCCTCTGCGCGGCGCGCGGCGAGACTTTGTAACAAGCAAAAGGTCGCCATCGTACAGTGACGGTTCCATGCTCGCTCCTCGTAACCTGAACAGTGTTGGCCACGTTATAATAGATAACACTGCAATGTCCTCAGCAAAAACATTCCCTAACATTAGCGCAGACGCCTCCACGGAGATGGTGGAGAGAAGCGCTTGCGTTAACGGCGACGATATACCCTATCTCTTTGCGGGAGAATCCGAGAGGCGCGTTCTTCTGGTTCATGGCGCGGGCGCCATGCGCAAGGACTGGTTGGACGTGATTCCGGCGCTCTCTAAAGGAAACGCCGTTTATGCGCCCGACCTTATTGGTTTTGGCGATACGCCGAGGCGCGAGTTCTTGCATACTCCCCAGTACATCGCGGACTTTCTCGCCGAATTCATGAACGTCGTGGGCATTGATGAGGCGGCGCTGGTAGGTCATTCGCTGGGCGCCAGAGTTTGCCTGGAGATGGCGCTCAGGCATCCCGAAAGAGTCAGCGGGCTGGTTCTGGAAGCTCCATTGGGATTCGGCGAACTCTGGTGGCCGGGCAGGCTGTTTAGCATAGCGCGTTGGTGGCTGTACGGTGTATTGGGCCTCAAGTCACCGTACCCGCCGCTCGACTTTCCCATGGTCGAGAGAGATCCGTCAATATTTGAATCGCTCTCCTGTGAGACTCTCCTGCTGTGGGGGTCTAAAGACCTCTATTTTCCTACGGAACAGGGATTGACCGCGTTGCGGCTAATACCGAATTCCCGGTTGAAGGTGTATGCGGGAGTGGGCCATTCACTGCACTGTTCGATTCCGTCGCGTTTCAACTCCGACGTCGCCATGTTTCTGGATGAGTTGGGGTGACCGAGCGTCGGGGTTGCGCGACCCCGCCGATTTTTGTATCTTCATATGTGCAATATACACCCCCAGCTTTCTGAAAGGAGAATGCAGGCTATGACAATCACGTTTGCCCTTGCAAAACTAATTAGGGTGCGGGAAGCCAGCGCCCACTGCGACATCCCGTGCGGAATCTACGACCCCGTTTCGGCAAAGATAGCGGCCCAGACCGTGCAGAAAATGGCGCTTCGGATTGAGTCTCTGGACTCATCCGACGACGCTTCTTCATCCAACACTCTTTCTCGCTATATCACCGTGAAGGAAGAACACGCCGAATTGTGCAAGCACGAGCTTCGAATTCTGTGGGCCGACTACACCTGGCCCGGCGCCGACGCCAATGAAATCGCCGCCAAATTCAACGCGGCGCTCAAGTTGGCGAGCCAGTGCAAGCAGACCGTAAGCATGGAGAACGCCGAGGCCCTTGTTGCCGCGGTAGATGACATCGCGACAGTATTCTGGTCCACCAAGGGCGTCGAGTACAGCGACCCTAACGCCGCTGTCCGCTACGGCGTATAGGAATTCATTTAACGGAAAAGCGCGGGGGCGTTCAGTCGAACGCCCCCCTTTTCGTTTCACATCGGGATCAATGCTTATAGTCCTCGCGCGGGGCGGGCTGAAGATGTCCAGCGCGACCGCGGGTTCGTCCGTCGCCCTCACGCAGTGTTCCACTCCGCCCGGAATTACGTATGTGTCGCCCTTCTTGACCCTTGACGTTACTCCGCCTATCGTGAAGTCGAACTCGCCCTCCAGAACCATGCCGGCCTGCTCATGAGGATGCTGGTGCATCGGCACTTCGGAGTTGGCCGAAATCTCCACGATGCTCATCATGATCTTCTCGCCCCACATCGTCCTGAGAAAGACGCCGGGCGCGAGTTCTCTGCGGTTAATCTCGTCGGGGTTGTAGGTGTACGTCAAATTGAGATCCTCCATGCCTCCGTGGAATTGGATGTACAATACTCAGGCGCCGGACACGGCCCTGTTGTGGGCCGGAGTCAGGCAGGCGGTGATGAAGTCGTTGAGCGGGGTAGGGACAGGGACGCCGAGTTCTCGCCCCAGTTCCGATACCTTTCCGTTCAGATTGGCAAGCTCAAGCGGCTTGCCGGCGTTCAGGTCTGCGTGCATCGAGGAGACCAGGCCGTCCTTCTCCTCGAACAGGTGGGCCATAGTTGTCTCAACAACATCCTCCGCGAGATTCACTCCCGCGGATCTGCCCACAGTCGCCGCTTCTTCCATCACCCGATGGGTCAACTCAGCCGTCTGGGGTGTTTCCAATACTTCCTTGAATGAGGAACGAGTGATGCAGGTCATGCCGCTCAGACCGCAGATGTAAACCAGCTTGTTCCACAGCGCGACGTCTATGTCCTCGGCAATCTCGGACTCGATTCCCGCCGATTGCAGCGTATCGAGGATTTCCGAGCGGCGAGCGGAAGGCCGTCCGTCCTGTTCCGCGAAGACTATTCGGCAGGTGCCGCCGAGTTCGTCGAACACGCCCGGTTCAGGGTGGGCGGCGTCCACGTAGGCCGCGCCAAGCAGGACTTTGTCAAAGCCGAACGCGGCGGAGAGGTCGGCCCCTGAGCCTATGCCGTTTTGCAGAGTCAGGATTGTAGAGCCGTCGCCTATGGCGGGCGCTATGGTCTCGATGGCCAGAGCGTTCTGGTAGCCCTTGACGCAGAATAGTGCGAGGTCGGCCGTCCAACTTCCATCGAACGATTCGACCGCGTTCCCGCGAACCGTAAAGTTACCGGAATTGACGCTGTTTACTTTGAGACCGCGCCGCCTGATAGCGTCCAGATTGTCGCCTCGGGCCACAAATGTCACTTCGTTCCCAGCGCGGGCGAGCAGGCTTCCATAGTATCCGCCGACCGCGCCGGCGGCCATCACGAGAATTTTCATTTGCCCCGGACCGCCTATTTCTTCAGTTCGACCAGCACGTTCACGTACCGGGTGTCCGTGTTGTTGATGACTCTGTGAATCTTGTGGTCGCCGTGGTATCGCCACGTGCCTGGACCCGATGGACTGTCATCGGATGCGCCGTCGTCGTACTCGACGGTCAGTCCCGCGCCTTCGACGACGACTGTGACATAGTCCCGTTCGTGCATATGCCAGTCGCTGGCCTCGCCGGGGTTGACTACCAGATTCCATATCTTAACGTTGTCGTTTTCAAAGAGTACGTCGGTGGCTATGTCGCCCAACGGTTCGCTGCCTCTTGGCATTTTTCTCTTCTCCTCCCTGTGTTGTCGAGTCGTGTTGTCAGTCCTGCTTTATTTCCACGATGGAGTTGCTGTACAGCGCGTCACCGACGTTGGTTACCCTGTGAACCGAGCCGTGATGTCCCTGCACTACCTGGCCCAACGCAAGGTCACTTACTGAGACTGAGCCGTCTTCGTATTCAGTCTTCAGTCTGCCCGCTCTTGTTACAGTGAACACATAGGGCCTCGTGTGCCTGTGCCAGTCGCTGGACGCGCCCGGCTCGAGGACGAGGTCCCATGTCTTCACGTGATCGTCTTCCCACAGGAACTGAGTCCCTACGTCTCCCATTTCGCGTTCCATGTCTATCTCCTTGATGGGCTAAAAGCCCAGCTTTCTCTGCTTCATGCTCACGAAACTCTTTTGTCCAATCACGATGTGGTCGAGCAACTCAATGTCCATCATATCAGCGCTTTGATTCAGCCGCCTCGTTACCAGGATGTCCTCCGGGCTTGGGGTGGGATCGCCGGACGGATGGTTGTGGACGACGACCATGTACGGGCAGTTCTCCCTGACTGCGGGCCGTAGAATCTCCGCGACCCTGATCGAGGCGGAGTTCACGGTTCCCTGGTACACGTCCCTCATAGCTATTACGCGGTTCTTCGTATTTAGAAGTAGAACACGCAGTTTCTCCTGCGTTAGTTGGGACATCTCGAGTCCGACCAAGTTGTTCACGTCTTCAGGCGAGCCTATGGCGGGCCTGTTCTGCGGGTTCATGCTCGCCGCCCGCTTGCCGAGCTCCACGGCGGCCATAACCTGGCAGGCCTTCGCCTCGCTGATGCCATGGAGGTCGCACATATCTCCGATAGTGGCGTCCGATAGGCCCGACAGTCCGCCCAGCCTGGAGAGCAGCTTGTTGGACAGGCTCAACACATTCTCGCCCTTGACGCCGGTACGGAGCAGAATGGCAATCAGGTCCGAATTTGAGAGAGCGCCCGCTCCGAGGCCGATAAGCCTCTCTCGCGGCCTCATGTCCACGGGCATATCGCGGATCATGGGGTTGTAGGGTTTCTGGATCTGATCGGCTTTCTCTTGCATCCTGAGTGTGTCGGGGAACTTTGTCTGACCGCATTGTATCACGTTGTGCGTATGCAATCAGAACTTTGCTTCAGAGAGGCAGGGACTTTTCGAAGTCGGCGGTTCTGTGGGAAATCGGCTGACAAGACAGCATGACATATATTCCGACTTATGTTGTTTCAGGTGAAGCCCAGGTGGGGTTCTGGTGACGTTTCAGGTGGGAAGTGACCTGAAAATCGGCGGATTTAGCTATGAATTCACCTGAAACTGACCTGCGGAAAAAAAGTTGTGAGCCGATTTGTCGTCATTGATAAATTCCACCTTATATAATTTAGGCACTTTTGTTCTGCAACAGGCGTATTGTAACATAGCGAGTGGAGAGTTGCACAACATTTCATACTGATTGTACGGCTCTCGTTTAGGAGGACGCCATGCAGGATTCAATAGGACTTGTCCTTGGGCGGCTCCGCGCGCAACTCGCCTCGGACAACGAGGAGTGGGGCGTGACCGGGATCGAATTGGCTGGGCTGGGACTGCAATCGCTTGTCTTTCGGGCAGAGTCGAGGGCTTTCGGGCGCATCGCTATCAGAATCCCGATGAAACGCTGGATAGCGAATGACAACGATCCGTGCCTGGACTCGCGGGATTCGCTGAGACAAGAGGCTGCCCTGGCCTCTCATATGCTGACATTCGGAGTCCCGGTTCCCGAGGTTCACGCATTGGTCATCGAGGACGATGGTCTGGATTTCCTGGTGTCCGAACACATCGGCCACGATGGAACGGCCTATGACAGCCGACAGCTTGGCGAGTTGGTCCGTCTGATTCATGATTGTCCGCTGCCCGACATACGATTGGCCGCTCAGACCGGCGCTTCTACCGAAGAGGCGATAGCCCTGCGTCTGGACAGACGATTATGCGTAATCGAGGCCGCGTCCGGGAGGCGATTGAGTCCTCCATCGCTGGCCGAATTGAGGACGATCTTGAAAGGACTCGGCGACAGGCGTTCGGTTCTCGACATGGACTTGCGTCCGGAGAACGTTCTGACCAGCGGCGGCAAGATAGCGGGTGTGGTGGACTGGGATAACGCGCTCTTCGGCGATCCCGCTCTTGAATTGGCTCGCATGGCGGAGTACGGAGTATTGAACAGAGACTTTCTGGACGGATATGGCGGTTCGAACTGGGAGACTGAATTGCCCCCGTCACTGAATCTGTTGCTTCGACTGGACGCGGCGGCGATGCTGGCGGTCGTCTTCTTGTCGGAAGTTCCTGACCCACAACGCGCGCGCTCCGCCGTCGAGCGAGTGGAGTTTCTCTGCCGCGCCCTCAACGGCGAAAGATAACGCACGCGGCTTCATATCCACGCGCAGGTCGCGGATCATGGGGTTGTAGGGGGTCAGGTTGGTGTCTTCGGTCATTCTGGGCCTGTCAGTGGATTGTTTCAGGCGGCATTGTAGCATGATGCATATTTGGTAGCGTTTCCTTTCAGGTGGAAGGCTGGCTCGCATAGCCATTCGATTCTCGGATTCCAGCTTCAGAAAACGCGCGTCCTTGCCCGGTACCGCAGTTCAACCACCAAAGAGGAAACGCTACCTGCATATTTATACCGATTGACAATCCCGTCCAACTTGCTTATATTGATGTCGGACTCGCCACAAGTCTAAGAGGGTGTTTCCAAAGCCTCGATATTGTATTAACCTATGCGCATTATGCGCAAACCTTGTCGCAAGGGGGCTACTGATATGAAGGCCAAAGTCGTCGCAGGTATAATCATCGCCGTTCTGGCGTTTGGGCTGATAACGCTAACTCTATCGCAGACTCGGGCGCAAAATCCTGCGGACTCGGATGACCTCGCTAAGTTCGTCGCTATCATGCGGTACATCCGCTCCCAGCCCACGCCCGCCGACGTAAAGTCGGCCAACATTCCCGTGCTGTCCAGCCTGGACACCGCTCTCTCCGACATATACATAACCGGATTCATAACTCCGTACACCGGCGAGACCCCTGATCAGGTGAAAGCGCGTCTTCAGTCTGTCCCCGAGGAAGACAGGTTCACAGCGGTGATGGTGGAGTCCTATCGTCTCGCCTCGGACGATACGCTGCTGAACATAATTCACAAACTTCTGCCGCTGTACTACGTCGAATTCTTCACCACTGCGGAGGACCTGAACGCCTCGGCGAAGTTTCTCAAGCGCGATGATATCGAGAGCCTGGCCGCTACGTTTGACTCGACGAACTACGCCATACCAGTGCCGTCTGTGACGGGTACACCTCAGCCGACGCCTACTCAACAGGCCCAGCCGACTCCTACAATGCAGCCTAGCCTTACCCTGAAGTACGACCCGGCAGGACAGGACCGCAACTGCGATGACTTCACCACATGGCGGGAAGCACAGGCGTTCTTCCTGGCGACCCAGAACGATTCGCACGGACTGGATCAGGACGGAAACGGCATAGCCTGCGAGAACCTGCCCGGTGCGCCTCAGCCTGAAGTCCAGCAGGTAGTTGTTACGGCAACACCTACTCCAAGTCCTACGCCGATTCCCACCGGACAAGGTATGTCCCGTTACAATCCCCAGCCTATGGATGGTACATGCTACGGCCCTGCGAACGGCTTTTGCTTCGGCGTTCTCTCCGTGGATTGGGACGCATGGCCTGAGATTGAAGCCGAGAATAGTTTTAATGACCCACCTCCCGCGGATCATAAGTTTGTGATGGTTGAAGTATTCGTTCTCAATCAAGGTAGTGTCGAGCGAAATTCCATTACAGCGGATTCGGATTCTGAGGTTTTGGGTGAGGGAACGAATGTAGCAATTCGTAGTACCAGATGCGGCGTTATTCCAAACGACCTGGAGTGGGCTGACGTGTATCCTGGAGGCAGTTTATCAGGCAATATATGCTTCGTAGTTCCTGAGGAGGATATATCCACCCTTATGCTGCTATGGGAGCCAACTTTCGGGGATAAGCTCTGGTTCGCGCTTCACCCCGGGGCGTCTCAGCCAGGGTAGGTAGTTGCTACACCTACTCCAAGTCCTCAACCAGTCCCAGGAGGATCGCCTACCACTGACAAAGCCGCTCTAATCGCGCTATATGAAGCCACGGACGGTGATGCTTGGGACGATAAGAGAAAGTGGCTGAGTAACGAACCGATTGGTGAATGGATTAAGGAATTCAGGTGTGGCACCCGTCCCCTGCATCCCCTTGACAGCGTTTCCTTTCAGGTGGAAGATTTGTCCTCGCAACCGCTCGGCAACCCGGTTCCAGCTTGGAAAACTCGCCTCCCTATCCCATGCTATAAATTCAACCACCAAAGAGAAAACGCCCTTAGTACTTCGCGTTCTCTTGACACCCGCCGAAATCCTTCCCTATACTCAATCCCACAATTCAAACGCAAAGACTGAGAACAGGATTAGTACGCCATCAGGCGGAGCGGCAGAGAGCCGGGGACAGGTGAAAGCCCGGTGCTTGCGAGATGGTCGAATGGACCTGGGAGTTGCCACCCGAAGCCGCGATACGCGGTTGTAGGCTTGGTCGGTGAGGGCCCCGTTACCTAGGCCCGGGGCATCGAGGTCAATTGACTTCCGTGCCTGGCAATGAGGCTGTGGATTGCGTTTAGCGGTCCGCGGCGAATCAGGGTGGCAACACGGATACACCATACCCGTCCCTTTTGGGGGTCGGGTTTTTTTATTTGAATTGAGAATTAGAAATTGAGAATTAAGAATTGAGGCACGGGTTGAAGGATAATGTTGTTCAGGTGAAGAGTTACGCTTTCGCGGTTCGGATCGTGAAACTGTGCCAGTATCTGAGGTCGGAGAAGAGGGAATATGTACTCTCACGGCAGTTGTTGAGGTCTGGTACGAGTATTGGGGCTAACGTGGAAGAGGCGATTGGAGGGCAGTCTCGCGCGGATTTCGGAGCGAAGTTGGCTATCGCATATGAAGTTGGCTATCGCATATAAGGAAGCGCGCGAATCCAGATATTGGCTGCGCCTGTTATCACCTGTTAAAAGATACCGATTATTTGACAAGGGAATTCAAAGGCGTCCACGCGGACGCCGACGAGCTTTGCCGGATTATCGGCACTATTCGAAATACGCTAAGAACTGATAATTGATAATTGCAAATCGCTAATTGGAGAAGAGTGCGATGACTGTTCAACAACCTTATGCCGCAACCCGAAGGCGCGTCTTGAGCGGGGTTCAGCCGAGTGGAGACGCGCATCTTGGCAACTATGTCGGCGCGTTCAAGAGGTGGGCCGAGAACCAGGACGAAAAGGAGAGCCTCTTCCCCATTGTGGATCTCCACGCCATCACGGTGGACTTCGACCCGGACGCGCTGCGGCGACAGACGCGCGAGTTGGCGGCCATTCTGTTCGCCTGCGGGATTGATCCCGACAAGAGCACGCTCTTCGTCCAGAGTCACGTAACGACCCACGCCGAGGGATGCTGGATATTGAACTGCGTTACGCCGGTGAGCTGGCTCGAAAGAATGACCCAGTACAAGGATAAGTCGGTCGGGCAGGAGAGCGTCTCAACCGGCCTGCTGGACTACCCGGTGCTTATGGCCGGGGACATTCTGATGTACAGCGCGCACGAGGTGCCGGTCGGGGACGACCAGCGCCAGCACGTCGAGTTGACCCGGGACATCGGGGGCAGGTTCAACCGGCTTTTCGGCGAGACGTTCGTGCTGCCGGAAGCGGTGATACCGGAAGTCGGCGGTCGCGTGATGGGACTCAACGATCCGAACGTCAAAATGTCCAAGAGCTACTCCCACATTCGGGGCCACGCCGTGCGATTGCTTGACGAGCCAAAGGAGATACAACGCTCGATAATGAGGGCGGTGACCGACTCGGGCAACGAGATAATGTTCAGCGACGACCCGGAAAAGGCGGGCGTGAACAACTTGCTGGGAATATACAAGGTCATCACAGATAAGGCTGAGGTCGAGGTCGAGCGGGACTTCGCGGACGCGAGAGGCTATGGCGACCTGAAGCGTCGCGTCGCTGAGGTCGTAATAGAGGAACTCAGGCCAATCAGGGAGCGATACTACGAACTTATGGACGACGTGGCGGAACTGGACAGGCTGCTCGCCATTGGAGCCGACCACGCTCGCGGCATATCCGAGCCGAAACTTGAAGAGATGAAGGAAAAGGTTGGCTTTGTCCTGCCTGGATAAGGAGACGCGAAATGTACTATCCATCACCGGAGCAGGTCGCGTCCTATGAGGGAAAGGCCAATCTTGTACCCGTTTATCGGGAGATCAACGCCGACCTGGAAACCCCGGTGTCAGCATACCTGAAAGTCGCCAACGGGCCGTATTCATACCTCCTCGAGAGTGTCGAGGGTGGCGAGAGGATGGCGCGATACAGTTTCATTGGCACGGACCCACAGAAGATAATTAAGACGGGAGCGGGCGAGGAACTCGGAGCGGTTGACCCGCTGAAGCCGGTGGAGGAGATGCTTTCCGAGTACAAGCTGGCGGATGTTGACTATCTGGACAAGTTTAACGGCGGCGCGGTGGGCTACATCGCATACGACGCGGTGCGCTACTTCGAGGAGCTTCCCACGCCGGAGATTGACCCGTTCGGGCTGCCCGAATCCATATTCATGCTGTCAACGACCTACCTCGTATTCGACCACCTGCGCCACAAGATCAAGGTCGTTAGCCACGCTCACCTGAAGGGTGACACCAGGCGCGCCTACAAGGAGGCTGTCGGCAGAATCGAGGAGGTAGCGCGTAGGCTGAAGCGCTTCCCGAACATTCCGGAGCCGAACCTGGATATGCAGACCGACGCGGATATCGAGTTCAACATGAGCCGCGAATACTACGAGGACATGGTGGAGAAGACCCGCGAATACATCATAGCGGGGGACGTTATACAAACGGTGGTCGCGCAGCGTATGTCGCGTCCTACTTCCGCGCATCCGTTCCAGATTTATCGCTCGCTGAGGGCCGTCAATCCCTCACCGTATATGTACTACCTGGACATGGGCGATTTCCAGATAGTAGGCGCGTCGCCCGAACTTCTGGTTCAGGTGGTTGATGGCAAAGTTGCTGTCCATCCAATCGCCGGCACCAGGCGGCGGGGGAGGGACGAGGCTGAGGATCTCGAGCTTGAAGAGGAACTACGCACCGACGAAAAGGAGCGGGCCGAACACATAATGCTGCTGGACCTGGGACGTAACGATGTTGGCCGGGTGTCCAAGCCCGGAACCGTCGAAGTGACTCAGATACTCGACATAGAACGCTACTCGCACGTCATACATCTGGTGTCGCACGTGACAGGACAGCTCAGGGACGAGTACACGAACTACGACGCGTTGAGGGCCTGCTTCCCGGCTGGCACCGTATCCGGCGCGCCCAAGATACGCGCGATGGAGATAATAGCCGAACTAGAGCCAGATCGCCGCAGCGTTTACGCGGGCGCGGTCGGATATTTCGACTTTTCCGGCAACATGGATACCGCAATCGCCATACGCACCATGGTACTCAAGGACGGTGTGGCGCATGTACAGGCGGGAGGCGGAATCGTTTACGACTCGAATCCCGAAGACGAGTATATGGAGACGATCCACAAGGCGTCCGCTGTGTTCAAAGCGATAGACCAGGCCGAGCGGGAAATAGACATAGACATATAGTCCGACGTGGGACATTCTAGGAGCGCGGCTATGATTCTCCTGATAGACAACTACGACAGCTTCACATACAACCTATACCAGTACCTGTGCGAGCTAGGCGCGGACGTGCGGGTGGCTCGCAACGATAAGATAGCCTTGGAAGAGATAGAGGATATGTCCCCCGAGCGGATAGTCATATCCCCAGGACCATGCACGCCCGAACAGGCGGGTATCTCCAACGATGTACTGAGGCGATTCGGGCCGAGACTGCCTACTCTGGGCGTATGCCTGGGACACCAGTGTGTAGGTTACGCCTTCGGAGGGACGGTCGGCGGCGCGGGCGAGATAATGCACGGCAAAATGTCGCTGATCCACCATACGGGAGAAGGCGTCTTCAGCGGCCTGCCAAACCCGTTCGAGGCGATAAGGTATCACTCTCTGGCGGTGTACCGGGACGACCTGCCCGATGAGCTAGAGATTACCGCATGGACGGAAAGCGGCCTGATTATGGGAGTTCGGCACAGGGAGCATCCTATAGAGGGGATTCAGTTCCACCCGGAGTCCATTATGACGAAGGTGGGAAAAGACCTTCTGAAGAATTTTCTGGACGCGCCCATCAGCGCGGTGGGAGGGCAATGATGATACAAGACGCGATACAGGCGGTGGTGGAGGGCCGGTCGCTAAGCGCTGACCAGGCCGCCGCCGCAATGGATGAGATTATGAGCGGAGAGGCGACCCCATCCCAGTTCGGCGCGCTTGTGACCGCGCTCAGAATGAAGGGCGAGACGGTTGACGAGATAGCGGGTATGGCGAGAGTGATGCGCGACAAGTCTCTGCGCGTCGAGGCGATGGGCAGAGTCGTTGACACCTGTGGCACCGGCGGCGACAACTCCGGCAGCTTCAACATCTCTACCACAGCCGCGTTTGTGGTGGCGGGGGCAGGGGAGAAGGTCGCCAAGCACGGCAACCGCTCTATGTCCGGCTCGACAGGCTCGGCGGATGTCCTGGAAGCGCTCGGAGTAAAGATAGACCTGACCCCGGAATCGGTCGCCAGGTGCATAGATGAAGTCGGATTCGGCTTCATGTTCGCGCAGGGGTTTCACCCGTCCATGCGCTTCGCGGCCGGTCCCAGGCGGGAAATAGGCATAAGGACCGTGTTCAACATTCTCGGCCCACTGACCAATCCCGCGAACGCTTCCCGGCAGCTTATCGGTGTCGCCGACCCGTCCATCGCGGAGCGCATGGCGCTGGTTCTGAGGCAGCTTGGCAGCGAGAAGGCGCTGGTGGCGCACGGCTCGGATGGCATGGACGAACTGACCATCAGAGGGCCGTCCACTGTGTGGCAACTTGAAAACGGCGAGGTCTCGACCTACGAGGTCACTCCCGACGAACTGGGACTGACCGTATCGGACGCCGATTCGATCCGCGCCGAAAGCCCTGAGGACAGCGCGCGAATTGTCCGCTCTGTTCTTGCGGGAGACCCTGGAGCGCATCGTGACGTAGTTCTTATGAACGCCGCGGCCGCGCTTGTGGCGGCGGGACGATCAGACACACTGGCGGCCGGGGTCGAACTGGCCGCGGTCTCGATTGACAGTGGGGAGGCGGAGTCGAGGATGAACGCGCTAATCGCGCTCAGCGGGACTCTGGACTGATGGCGGTAGTATCGGAACGTTCCAGCCTTCATCCTGTTATAAGAGATTCCAGGGCGGTCTTATTCGACTTCGACTTCACTCTTGCGGATTCGTCGGTGGGAATCATCGCCTGCATTAACTACGCTCTCACCAAATTGGGTCTGCCCGAAGCTGCGCCACAAGAGATTCTTGAGACGGTCGGCTTATACATCCCGGAGGCGCTCGTCGCGCTTGTAGGCGAGGAATACCGTCCAAAGGGCCAGGAGTTCTTTGGTTATTTTACGGAAAAGGCCGACGACGTAATGCTGGATGGAACACTGCTGTTTCCCGGAGCGTTCACAGTGATTCCGGCGCTCGACCGGCTCGGTTATCTTGTGGGCATTGTTTCTACCAAGTACCGTTACCGCATAAAATCCATAATGGAAGGGAACGGGCTTCGCCATCACCTGGATGTCATAATCGGGGGCGAAGACGTCACCAAGCACAAGCCTGCCCCAGAGGGTCTGATCAAGGCCGCGGGGGAACTGGGTGTGGCAATCGAGGACTGCGTGTACATGGGCGACAGCCATGTTGACGCGGGCGCGGCGCAGTCCGCGGGTATGCCGTTTGTCGGTGTACTGTCGGGAACTACCGCGGCGGAAACGTTCGCGGGCTACCCCAACCTGGCTATACTCTCCGGCGTAGCCGGTCTTGTTCAGGACGAAATTTGATAGAATACGGTTATCTTGCTTGGTTTGGTCGCTCACCGAATGGACAATGGGAATCAGGTATGTAAGTGGAAAGGTGAAGACAATCCCCTATGGTTGTAAGAACTGACTCACCCGATATTCTGAAGGAGATAGTCGAGGTCAAGAGCGCCGAAGTGGAGCGTCTCAAGACCGAAGTTCCGCTCGATACCTTGCTTGCAAGGATAGAGTGGCAGTCAGCGCCGCTGGACTTCGCCGCCAGCCTGACTGGCAGTAACGTCAAGGTCATAGCAGAGGTGAAGAGGGCATCGCCGTCCAGGGGAATTCTCAGAGAGAATCTCAACCCGGCCTGGCTCGCCGCTCAGTACGCCAATAACGGCGCGGCGGCCATATCCGTCCTGACAAACAAGGACCACTTTCAGGGCAGTCTCACGGACCTGGAGGCCGCCGGCGCGGTTGCCCACACACATATCGTACCCGTACTCCGCAAAGAGTTCGTATTCGACCCATACCAGGTACACGAGGCGCGCGCTTACGGAGCCGACGCGATACTGCTCATCGTCTCAATGCTGGATATTGACACACTGGCGACTCTGAAGGAGCTCGCCGAGAGCTATGGAATGCATTGCCTGGTGGAAGTCCACGACGAAGACGAAATGGATACGGCAATCGAGATCGGAGCGCAGATCATAGGCATCAACAACCGAGACCTGCGAACATTTCACACGACGCTTGACATTACCGACAATCTGGCGCATAAAGTGCCGCCCGGGTGTATTCTCGTTAGCGAGAGTGGACTCAGGACGCGGGAAGACCTCGAACGTGTCAGTCGGGCTGGGGCGTCCGCGGTACTGATAGGCGACGCGCTCGTCTCCTCGCCCGACCCGGGAGCCAAGCTGAGGGAACTGACATGACGCGATTCAAGATATGTGGCCTGCGAGATGTGTCCAACGCCTTGGTCGCCGCCGAATCCGGCGCGGACTTTCTCGGCTTTGTTTTTGTCGAAGGTGTGCGCCGTCAACTTCAGCCGCGCGAGGGCAGCGAGATTATCTACCAGTTCCGTATGTCGTTCGAGGGGGACAAAATCCCTGGGATCGTCGGCCTATTCGCGAATCAGACTGCTGAGTTCGTCAACAGCGCTATCCATCAGTGCGGTCTGGACTATGTTCAGCTTTGCGGAG
The DNA here is from genome assembly GCA_965261525.1 of Dehalococcoidia bacterium. Classification (GTDB taxonomy): domain Bacteria; phylum Chloroflexota; class Dehalococcoidia; order Lucifugimonadales; family UBA1123; genus VXRN01. The sequence goes on along the minus strand of OZ253472.1, from coordinate 3,057,763 downwards.
ATGAGCCAACTCGATTCTGGGACGATCTGGCGGCGCCGGTAATCAGGCAGGTCAAAGTACGTGAGCGCCTGCCGCGGCTCGAAGCGATAGCATTGGCGTCTGAACAAGTCGAGGAGGCGCTTGACGCCGGCCACCTGGCGATGCTCGACAAGCATCAGCCCGGCGCGCTTGGCGGTACTGGAATGGCGTTCGACTGGAATATAGCCCGGGAAGTGGCGCGAGATAGATCGGTGATTGTCGCGGGTGGGCTTGACCCTGGAAACGTGGCCCAAGCCATTGAGACTTCCGCGCCATGGGGCGTTGACGTATCGAGTGGGGTCGAGACGGATGGCGTGAAGGACGACGAGAAGATTAGAGCGTTTGCGGCGGCGGTCAGGTCAGCAGGGTGAATGCCGGATGTCGAAGCCAATTGCATTGAAAGACCACAGTGTCACGATAGACGCTCCGCGTGAATTAGTTTTCCAGATGGTTTCCGCCTTCAGAGGCGGTCGAATTGCGGGCGACGACACGGAGTCCTCTAAGCTGATTTCCGAAGATGGCAATACGAAGGTGGTGGAATTCAGGACCAAGGCCGGCCCGTTCACCTACACGACGGTTGAAGAGGTCAGGCTTCTTCCACCGGAAAGAATTGCTTTCAAGTGCTTGGAGGGTCCGTTGCGCTTTTCTGAGGAAGAGTTTTCTTTTGAGGAGACAGGCGACGGGCAGACGGTAATGACTCACAGCGGCAGTTTTATCTGGAAGACCTTCCCATTCTTCGGCTGGTTTGGCGGAGTGATATACACAAGACCCATGTTTCATCGGGTTATCCGAAAGCATCTCGCCGTCGTTAAAGAAGCGGCGGAGGCGCGCGCCGCTCGCAGCCACGTATTTAGACGTGGAGGGTGAAAAGCTGTTTGGAGCCGACCGGGGCATTTTCGAAGTCCTCCCCCATTTCCCAGAAAACTACACATCCGATTCCTCTATGCGCTATAATGCGAACATACAAACTAATAGTCAGACAACTTAGTTGTGATGGATATCCAGATTCCGAATTATCCCCTCTCCCCTTGGGAGAGGGTTAGGGTGAGGGTATATAAACCGTCAATCCAACAATGTTGGAACACTAGTGACGGAGCGCCGACTGCCGATGCCTTTAACGCCAACATACATAAATACAACATTATACTAACGAAATTCCGGGGGCCTGAAATTTTCCCCCGTAGCTAATGCAGGTCTTAACAGGTGAAATGCAGGTGACCTTTTCAGGTGTCGGTCACCAGTTAAGCCACCTGTTGCCACCTGCAGCTTTATAAACCAAGATATATGACTCGTCAGATCCGCCCGCCGTCCGACAGCATTTGCTCAGCGCCGACTTTGCAAAGGCCCTTGGAGAGCCGACCATCTTAGCTAGACTCATATCTCTTGGTATGCTATGTTCATTGGCGGAATTCGCAAGTCCAGAGGTAAGTTCGAATGTATTCACATGACGTTCTCATCATAGGCGCCGGCCTTGCCGGAATGAGAGCCGCTCTCTCCGCGCGTCAGAACGGCGCAGATGTGGCCGTCATATCCAAGGTGCATCCTGTCCGCAGCCACTCCAACGCGGCGCAGGGCGGCATCAACGCCGCGCTCGAACACGCGGGCGACGACTGGCATGATCACGCCTACGATACCGTCAAAGGCTCCGATTATCTTGGCGACCAGGACGCTATCGAGGTCATGTGCCAAGAGGCGGGCTCTGAAGTAATTCAGATGGAACACTACGGAGTAACATTCAGCCGCGACGAGAACGGGCGTCTCGGCACCCGCGCGTTCGGCGGACAGGGAAAGGCGCGCACTTTCTTCGTGGCCGACTTCACGGGTCAGGCGCTGCTCCACGTACTCTATGAACAGATTATGCGCGCTGGCGTTCGCGTCTATGAGGAATGGTTCGTGCTGGAAATCCTGGTAGAAGACGGGGAATGCGCTGGCGCGGTTGTTATGGAGATACGCTCCGGCGATATACACGTCATTCGCGCGAAGGCCGTAATCATGGCCGCCGGTGGACTTGGACGTGTATTCGAGCCATCTACTAATGCCCTCATATGCACCGGCGACGGGATGGGCCTGGCTTATCGAGTAGGCGCGCCGTTAATGGACATGGAGATGGTGCAGTACCATCCCACCACCCTCAAGGGCAGCGGCGTTCTCATTACCGAGGGGGCGAGGGGTGAGGGAGCTTACCTTCTGAACTCCGAGGGCGACCGGTTCATGGAGCGGTACGCGCCCAATATGATGGAACTGGCCTCCCGCGACGTTGTGTCCAGGGCTGAACAAACGGAGATAAATGAGGGCCGCGGAATTGACGGTTCCGTGCTTCTGGACCTCAGGCATCTCAGTGAGCCGCTTATCCGTGAGCGACTTACCCAGATACTGGACATAGCGCGCGACTTCGCAAACGTGAACCTTCTTGAAGAGCCGGTGCCGATAAGGCCCGGTATGCACTATCAGATGGGCGGAGTAAAGACCGACGTGGACGGCCAGACGCCGCTTCCCGGTTTGTATGCCGCCGGAGAGGTAGCCTGCGTAAGCGTACACGGTGGCAATCGCCTCGGCGCGAATTCGCTCCTGGATACCCTCGTGTTCGGACGCCGTTCCGGCGAACACGCCGCCGAACTTGCGAAGTCCAAAGCCCACAAAGAGATAGATGACTCGGCAGCCGATGGCGAGAAGACGCACATCCAACGCCTGCTCGACAACGCCAGGAGTAAGGATATGTTCGGCCAGATCCGGGTTGACATGGGAACGACCATGAACGATCACCTCGCGGTATATCGCAACCAGGCAGGAATGGAGTCCGCTCTTGGGACGATCCGCCAGTTGCGCGAGCGATACCAGTCTGTGTATGTGCCGGACAAGGGCAAAACATGGAATACCAATCTCGTTTTCACCCTCGAACTCGGCTTTATGCTCGATTGCGCGGAGGCGATTACCCTTTCCGCAATTGAACGCAAGGAAAGTCGGGGCGCCCATACAAGAGAGGACTTCCCCGAACGCGACGACGAAAATTGGCTAAGGCATATTCTTGTCAGACAAACGGAGGATGGACCGGCGCTGGATTACCAGTCCGTGGTCATTACACAGTGGGAGCCGCAGGTGCGAAGCTATTAGGGTCATACGCCCCGTTTCCGAAAGAGCGCGAGAATTCGACTTTCCCTATTTCTAATCCGAAGGAATAATTATGCAAGTTACGTTCAGAGTCAGGAGATTCGACCCGGATTCGCATCCCGCCGTACCCCGCTATCAGGAGTACACACTGGAGATGACCGAATCCAATACCGTCCTGGACGGTCTGATTCGCATTCGAGAGGAGATGGACGGCACGCTTGGACTTCGATGTTCGTGTCGAAGCGCCATCTGCGGTTCGTGCGCGATGCGCATCAACGGGCAGGCGGGTCTGGCGTGCAATACGCTGCTGATCAATGCCCTCCCCAAAGACGGTGGCCCAATTGTCGTCGAGCCGGCGGGCAATCTCGAGGTGCAGAAAGACCTCATCGTGGACTTCGCCCCGTTCTGGAGCAAGGTTCGCGCCGTTCAGCCCTGGCTTCAGCCCGATGGCCCTGAACCTGAGATCGAATACATAGCCCCGGCCGAGGATATGCAGCATCTTACGGGTGTGATGGCTTGTATCATGTGCGGCGCTTGTGTTTCCGACTGCACGGTGCTTAGCGTTGATCAGAACTTCCTGGGACCGGCGGCGTTGGCCAAGTCCTACCGCTTCGTCCGCGACCCTCGGGACGACGCCGACAACTCCAGGCTCGGAGCGCTGAACGAATACGGTGGCGTCTGGGACTGTACGCGCTGTATGCAGTGCGTGGAAGTCTGCCCCAAGGGTGTTGACCCAATGGGAAGGATCATGGCGCTCAGAGACCGCGCCATGGAGGCAGGCTACACGAACACGACCGGCGCGCGGCACGCGAACGCCTTCTCCGATTCGGTGGAGCACAGCGGCTGGCTCGACGAAACCAAACTGGTGGTCAAGAGCCACGGCGTTACTAACGTCAAAGAGATGCTGAAGCTGATTCCGGTCGGAATAAGAGCGCAATTGGCTGGCAAGCGTCCGCCACTCGTACACAAGAGTATTCCGGGCGTAGAGAACGTCCAGAGAATTTTCGATAAGGTAGAGAACAAGCAATGAGATATGCCCTATATCCAGGCTGTGTGTCACGTGGCGCCTGCCCCGAACTTTACGCGTCCACGCTTGAAATATGCCGGCGGCTAGGCATAGAACTTGACCTGATTACTATGCAGGGAGCGTCATGCACCGGAGCGGGTGTTCTTCAGGAGAAGAACCTCAGGCTCGGCGATACCCTGAACGCCCGAACCTTCGCAATGGCTGAGCGCGTGGGGCTGCCGATTCTGACGATCTGCTCGACCTGCCAGGGAGTAATGTCCCAGGCCAACGTGAGGCTTCAGGACGATGAGTACCGTGAGTCCGTTAACGAAGACCTCGCGGAAGAGGGCCTGAGATACAACGGCACAGCGGACCCCAAGCATCTTTTGTGGGTGATTGTAGAAGAGATAGGCATAGATAAGCTGAAGTCGCTCGTCGTGCGAGAGCTTCCGAATATGCGGATCGCTCCTTTCTACGGCTGTTACATCGTCCGACCGACGTCTGCCCTGAAGTTCGACGAACATCCCGAGCGTGAGGACGCGCTTGAACAGGTAATTGAGGCCGTCGGCGCGCAGGTCGTGGACTTCCCAGGCAAGACGCTGTGTTGTGGATTCCCTATTCTCACGATCAACGAGACAAATTCCCTGAAAATGGTCGCCAATCACACCATGGATGCCAAGGGAAGGGGCGCGGACGCGATGGTAACTCCGTGTCCGCTTTGCCATCTGAATCTGGACGGCTACCAGCCGCAGGCGGCGAAGGCCAACAGTCCGATGGCCCCAATAGACATCCCTATACTGCATCTGCCCCAGCTAATCGGCTTGGCGATGGGCATAGACCCCAAGATGATGCGGCTCAACCGCCATATCGTCTCGACTAAGCGGATGCTCTCTGAGTTGGCGCTCTCGCCTTAGTCGCCACCCGCTAAATTTAGCGCACTTAAAACGCCTTACTGGACCGGAAGCGGTGGCTGCCACCAGTGAGGCGTTTCGCTGAATTCGATTTCGGTCACCCACTTGACCCACTCGAATCCCCGCCTTCCCGGCGCGACGAGTCTGAGTGGGTATCCATGCCCGTGAGATAGCGTCTCTTCGGTTACGTGGGTCGCCAGCAGAAAAGCGCTCGCGGCGTCGAGCGAGAACTTTCTGTAATAGCCTGTAACCGAGCGAACGATTACGCTGCGAACGGTGTCTGACGGTTTCGCTTCTGCAATCAAGTCTTGTAGCGGGACGCCTCGCCACCGCTGAGTGGAATGCCAACCTCCGGTGCAGTCTATGGTCGCTGTCGCCTCCGCAATGCTTGTAAGATCAGAGTAGGCGAGACTCATTTCTTGATTCACCGAGCCGGATATCTTCAGACGCCACGCGTGCGTTTCCACGGGGTCTGGGTCGTCGTTAAGCCAGGAGACACGAGGGAAGCCGTTTCCAGAGAAGTCATTTGCCCCATAGGAGCCGGTGAATCTACGTGACTGGCCGTTGAGATCCGCGGCGCGGGCGACGCCTTCTGTGGCCTGCCATACTGCCAGTCCCAGCATGGTCGCGCCTGCCGCTCGCATAAACAGGCGTCTCTCCGCCCAGAAGCCGACTGGAAAACCTCGAGCCATGTACCACATATGCCACAGCAACAGCGGCGCTATCAGAGCGCCGACGTAGATATGCCAACTGACGCCGCTGAATATCCACCAATAGTAAGGCCCGACGAGGGACCAGGCTATTCCGGTCGCCAGGCAAATGAGCAGCAGGGCTGAGAGCGCGATTGAGGTAGAGCGAGCCGAGCTAGGTCGGGGCCACTTCAGGGAGCGAAGGACATTGACGGTTTTCCAGACCAGTGTGACCAGAATTCCGTATCCGGCGATGCGATGCAACTGCATGTGGATGGCGCGATTTTCGGAGCCTGATGTCAGCCCGAAGAACCCGGACGCCAACTCGAGGGCCAGGAATGCGAGCAAGAGTACGTTGGCCCATGGGAAGCGCATTTCACATCCAGTTTCTCAGAGTACCGCCGAACGCCGTTCTATAAGAGTTACGGACAGAATTAGAAATAGGATTGAGGGTGGGCGGCATATGATGCCTATTGAAGCTATTCAATGCTCTTCTCAAATCCCTTGAAACGTTGCGCTGAGTCTGTCGCGACTAGGGAAGGGAAACTGGTGCCCAGGAAGGGATTCGAACCCCCACACCCGTTAGGATAGCGGATTTTAAGTCCACCGCGTCTGCCATTTCGCCACCTGGGCGCTGAACTTGGTAGTTATCAGTTTACAGCGGCTCAAACTCGCGTGCCACTGCGAACCGATAACTGTTTCTGGGGCTGGAGGCTATAAGAAGAGAGGCCCGAACACCAGCGCCACTATGCTCATGAGCTTGATGAGAATGTTGAGGGCCGGTCCGGAGGTGTCTTTGAACGGGTCGCCAACAGTGTCGCCTACAACGGCGGCGGCGTGCGAGTCGGATCCCTTGCCGCCCAGGTTGCCGGCCTCGATGTACTTCTTGGCATTGTCCCACGCGCCGCCCGCGTTGGCCATCATAATGGCGAGCAGGAAGCCGGATGAGATTGAGCCGATCAGCAGGCCGCCGAGGGCCTCCGCGCCGAGTATCGCGCCGACGGCTATCGGGGCGAGGATGGCAATGACGCCGGGCAAGACCATCTCTCTCATCGCGCCACGGGTGCTGATGTCAACTGCGCGGGTGTAGTCGGCGGGTGCGGTGCCTTCGAGCAGTCCATCTATTTCGCGGAACTGGCGCCTGACTTCCTGGACCATGGCATTGGCTGTGCGTCCGACGGCCTGCATTGTGAGCGCGCCGAACAGGAACGGCATCAGGGAGCCAAGCAACAGTCCCATCAGCACCTTGGTGTCGGTGAGGTTGAATATCTCAACGCCCGTGACCTCGGAGTAGGCGGCCATCAGCGCGAGTGCGGTCAGGACTGCGGAGCCGATGGCGAATCCCTTGCCTGTGGCGGCGGTGGTGTTGCCGAGCGAGTCCAGGGCGTCGGTGCGCTCCCGGACAGAGGGATCGAGACCGGCCTGTTCAGCTATTCCGCCGGCATTGTCGGCGACCGGGCCGTAGGCGTCGGTTGCGAGTGTGATGCCGAGCGTGGAGAGCATTCCTACGGCAGCCAGCGCGACGCCGTAGGTGTCCGCGAGCCCGTTGGCGATCCACATGGCTATCACTATCACTAACGCGGGAACGACCGTGCTGACCATACCGAGTCCGAGTCCGCTGATTATGACGGTTGCGGGGCCTGTCTCGGCCTGATCCGCGATGTTGCGCGTGAATCTGTATTCGTAGCTCGTATAGACCTCGGACGAAGTGCCGATTATCTGGCCCGCTATCAGTCCGGTGAGGACCACCCAGAAGAGCTTGAAGTCCATATCGAGGGCGTAGAGCGCGGCGGCAGTTCCAATCAGGACGAGGATACCGGCTCCAAAGATGCCGGTTCTGAGCGACCATAATAGAGAACCCATATTCGCGCCGTCCTTGGTGCGTATCAGGAACGTGCCTATGATGGATGCGAATACTCCTATCGCGGCTATGAGCATTGGAAGCACGAGCAGGTCGGCGTCAAAAGGCAGGGAGTCGGCGTTGGCAATTCCGAGCGCGGTTGCTCCAACGGCCGCAAGCGCGATTGTGGCGATAATGGAACCGGTGTAGCTCTCGAAGAGGTCGGCGCCCATACCGGCAACGTCGCCAACGTTGTCGCCGACATTGTCCGCGATAGTGGCGGGATTGCGAGGGTCGTCCTCATCCATACCCTGTTCGACCTTGCCGACGAGGTCGGCGCCGACGTCGGCGGCCTTGGTGTAGATTCCCCCGCCGACCCTGGCGAACAGCGCTATGGAGGACGCGCCGAATCCGAATCCGGCGACCACCTTGATATCCTGGAAGATCAGGTACATGACCGTAAGTCCGATCAGCCCGATTCCGACGACGCTGACGCCCATGACCGTGCCCGAGTTGAAGGCGAGCCTGAGAGCGGGGTTGAGACCCTGCTGCGCCTGCACAGTGGTGCGCGTATTGGCGCGGACGGCGATGCTCATGCCTATGTATCCGGCAAGGCCCGATCCGATTGCTCCGATCAGGTATGAGATCGCGGTGCCCGGAATCGCGCTGGCCTCTCCGCTTATGCGGTTGAGAAGGTCGAAGTCTATGAATAGCGCCAGGACTATGAAGACGATGACCACGAATATGGCGAGCAAACGGTATTCGCGCGACAGGAAGGCGTTTGCGCCCTCTCGAATGGCATTCCCAATGAATTGGACTTCTTCGCTGCCTTGGTCGGCTTTGAGGATGCGCATGGTGAGAATGGCCGCAAAACCGAGGGCTACTACGCCTGAAATTATTGCGAGGATGAGAATTCCCACGTTATACCTCCGTCGTAGAAACGGCCTCGCCACAGTTGTGGGAGGCCGTGATTCGCTTGGCGTTCTTGTAGATGGAAAATTACCATAGGGGGCGGGCGGTGGTCAAGTTGGAACCACTCTCATTTAGATATTGGCAACGACCTGTCACCTATTGCAATCAAGGTCTTGGGCGAGAAGTTCGCTAGACCAAGTAGATCCATTTAGTTTACCGACCTTACGCAGTTGAGAGTGGCTTCATGCAGTCGCGTGGGGTGATGCGGAGGCCGATTATCACATCCGGCCACGCCACAAGCGCGTGTAGTCGAAAGTCGTAAGTGGTCTGTCTGGGTCGGGGTGTCGTGTCCGAAGTCGGCGTCTGAGAGCTCGTTCGCCAGGCCTCCCCGCCGGGCCTCCCCGTAGGAGCGAAACCTGTGATTCATATGAGTCGTTTCATGTCACTGCGCGGGTCGGTTGAAATTTCCACCCGGAAAAGGTGATAACGCAGGGTGTGTGATACGATACGTTGGCCGATAAGAGGAATGTTAAAGTCAAAGGGACAATTAGACTTGATCGACCTGGTAGGCGTGTCCAAGATATATCAGATAGGAACCGTTGAGGTGCGCGCGCTGGATGACGTGGACCTCCACGTGGACGGTGGGGAGTTCGTCGTCGTACTCGGCCCATCCGGCAGCGGCAAGACGACGCTGCTGAACATTATAGGAGCGCTGGACACGCCCACAACAGGTACTGTCTCTGTCGGCGGAAACGACATCACCAACTCGTCTCGATCCGAACTATTTGCCCTCAGACGCCGGACAGTGAGCTTCATTTTCCAGAGTTTCAACCTGTTCCCTGGTTTGACCGCGCTGGAAAACGTTGAATTTGGGATAGACGTAGCCGGCAAGCGCGGAGTAACGGCGCCGGAATCCGTACTGGAGTCCGTTGGTCTCGGAGAGCGGGTTGACCACTTTCCACACGAGTTATCGGGCGGCGAGCAGCAGCGCGTCGCCATTGCCAGGGCGCTGGCGACCGGGAATCCTGTGCTGCTGGCGGACGAGCCAACGGGGGAGTTGGATTTCAGGACGGGAGCGCAGATACTCGAACTGCTGATAGAGCAGGCCGCGGCCGACCATGCCGTGCTGGTCGTAACCCACAACCGCGAAATATCCCGAATCGCCGACAGGGTCGTTGAGATGAGTAGCGGCCACGTAATCAGCGATGGACCTCCGGAAGGCGGAAAGACCCTACTGTCGGAGGTGCGCTGGTAGGCGACGGTGGGAACCGTACAAGGCGTCGTGGAGACCACGGCAAGCCAGGGATGTGACATTATCTCAGGTCAATTATGCGGATATTCCGCCTAGACTTCGAAACCCGCGTGAATCAAGAAAGCAATGTTGAACTTATATGGCATTGCGGAGAATCGAATATATCGCAGAACCGAGAGAAATGGTCAGGTCAGTTTCTCGTTCAGTTCCGCCAGTTGCTCTTCTAACCGGCGTTGGCGGAGGGCGATTGTGATGTCGCCGCGGGTTCTTTCCAGGACTCCGCGCATGACGTCGGTGGTGCGACGAAGGCCGCGGGTTACTCCGTCGGGGTAGTCGAGTGTGACGAGCGCCGCGTAAATTTCGTCCATGATGGACAACAGGATCTCGCATCTGGTGAATTCGTCGCCGCGAAGTAGGTCGAGTATGATTCGACGTAGTTCTCCGATTGCCTCGGCGAGTCCGTTCATGTAAACGGCGGGGCCGACGTCGAGGTCGTCCATAGTGGGCAGACGGCTACCCTCGGCGAATGCGAGGGTAGCGTGGGCCTCAACGAATTCCTTGAGCGCGTCCTCGACATATCCGCCGTAGTACACCGCCGGTTGGGCCTCCCTCTGGCTTTCGAGCTTGGCCCTGAGGTCTGCTGCGGACGCTATAAGGCGGCGGGCCTCAGTGTACTCTGAGCGGTGTGTGGCTCGAATGGAGTTCGCGGAGAAGCGAATGATCTGGCGCGATGTCGTTATCGCCTGTTCACGTGCGGCATGAGTGCCAGCCATGAGCTCGGAAGCCGCGCTGCCGGATCTTTGGATGGCGTTTATGAGGTTCTCGGTTGAGACGCAATTTGTTAGCATGAGCGGAGTTCCTTAGATTATCGAACCGCTGGCGCTTGGGATTGTATGCCCTCGGACTGCTGAAGACACTGAATGACCTCGTGCAGGTTGCGGTCGTGGGGATCGCCGTCATGCCCGAACATTCGTATGAGGCTCTTGGCAGATTCCCCTGTGAGTTTGCCGAGTTCCTCGAAGCCCATAGTAGCGTTGATATAGTCGCGCAGCAGTATCTTACCGACTTCGGGTTCGTCGCCCAACAGGAACTCGATGCTGCCTTTAAGCATCTGCTCTCTGAAAATCGGGTCGCGTTTTATCCGTGCTATAACGGTTTCTTTGTAGCTCCGTGTGAGTGGCCTATTGTTGATGTCTTTCACTAGTCAAATCCTGATGTGTGGCTAGATTGCACTACCTAATCGTTTATCTCGCCTGTATTGCCGCCAAAGACGTTGGGCGTTTCGGATATCTGCCTGCTGTCGTTGTTTGGTACCACCCCCGAGCAGGATTATCAAAGTATCTCCATCTCGCCCAAAGTAGATTCTATATCCTGGACCAAAATTTATTCGGTTTTCAAACACTCCACGTCCAACACTTCTTACGTTCGACAAGTTGCCTTCTTCAAGGCGAGCAAGAGATGCGGTTACCCTGAATGCCGCCACTGGATCCAACCTATCTGACCAACGTCCAAATGGACTTCGACCACGTTCGTCAATATATTCTACAACTTCGATGCTAAAATCGGACACACCGCAGCCTCATCATCTTGCGACGTCTTGGTACAGGTTGACGAGTTCGCGGGTGGCGGCCTCGGGATCGTCGGCGAAGGTGATCGCGCTGACGACGCATACCGAGTCGGCGCCCGCTTTCACCACGTCGCTGATATTGGTCTTGTTGATGCCGCCTATGGCTACGATGGGCTGGCTAACGGCGTCCTTGACGAGGGTTATCTCCTCGGGGCCGAGGGCCGAGCGGCCTGACTTGCCCATCGTGGTCGTGGCGTAGATCGCGCCCACGGCCAGGTAGTCCACGGCCTGGCTGGACGAGGGCAGAGCCTGTTCGAGGCCGTTGTTGGAGTTGCCGATAAGCTGGGTCGGTTCGAGTATGTCGCGGGCGGCGGGGACGGGGAGGTCGGATTGCCCGACGTGCAGGACGTGGGCGTCGGAGGCGCGAGCCAAGTCTGCGTGGTCGTTCATTACGAAGAGGGCGCCGTACTCGTCGCACATGGCTTTCAGAGCAATCGCGGACTTCAGAATGTCGCCCTTATCGTTGAACTTGTCCCTTAGCTGTACTACAGTTGCGCCGCCCTCGAGGGACTGTCGGGCAACCTCGAGTACGGAACGTCCGCGAGTGGCCTCGGGGTCCACTATGACATAGATTCCGTTGAGCTTGGGGGCTATCCGGGCGCGAATGTCGGCGGCGACAGACTGCTCCGCCCGGGCTAGAATGGGTCGGGCGCGGTGGATAAAGGTATCATCGAGGGTCTCGGCGGCGGCGCGGAGGTAGGTGGCGATTCTCAGGGCTGATTTGGAGTCATTTTTTGTGTTTTGGATCGGTTCCAAATTGCGTGAGGCTGTCAGTGAACGCCGCAGTCCACTGAGGTCGTCAATAATGTCCGGGCGACTGGTGAAATGTGTCTCCAGAATTTGTATGCCTTCAGCAAGAGCGCGGGCCTGAGCTTCAATATACGAGTTCAATGTGGTGTCCTTATACGTAGAAATCTGATTTTCTTGGGTTCAGCGTGGATTGTAGCACAGGTATGCGGGGTGCAATCCCATCCAGCGAGGCTTACAATAGCGACGCGGAAAGACGTAAACAAACTGGAGCGAAAGTAATGTCGGAATATAACGTCGCAGTAATCAAGGGAGACGGGATAGGGATAGAGGTCATTGAAGAGGGGATGAAAGTTCTGGACGCCGTCGGCGGAGAGTATGGAATCACCTGGAACTGGGTAGAGCATCCCTGGGGCAGTGACTACTACATCAAGAACGGGACGGTCATGCCCTCTGACGGCTTGGATACGCTGAAGGAGTCGGACGTGATTTTCCTGGGCGCGGTCGGGCATCCCGACATCCAGGACCACATCACTCTGGGCGGCCTGTTGCTGCCAATACGCAGGTCCTTCGACCAGTATGTGTGCGAGCGTCCGAGCGTGCTGTACGACGGCATCACCTCGCCGCTTGAAGGGTACGGCCCTGGCGACATTGACATGGTCGTAGTCCGGGAGAATACGGAGGGGGAGTACGCTGACGTAGGTGGTTTCGTCTATCCCGACTTTCCTGAGGAGCTTGGCATACAGTCGGCGGTGTTCACGCGCAAGGGGTGCGAGAGAATCATCCGGCACGCCTTCGAAGTGGCGCGCAGACGAAACAAGGCGAAGCATGTCACATCCATCACCAAGTCGAATGCGCTGGGGTACGGAATGCTGGTGTGGGACAGGGCTTTCGAGCGAGTTGCGAAAGAGTATCCCGACATCGAGACCGGCTCGCTGCTGATTGACGCAGCCTGCATGGACTTCATTCGCAGGCCGGAGTCGTTTGACGTCGTGGTCGGGAGCAACCTGTTCGGCGACATACTGACGGACATCGGCGCGATAATCACCGGGAGCATGGGACTCGCTCCTAGCGGCAACATAGACCCGGAGCGCAGGTTCCCGTCCATGTTCGAGCCGGTTCACGGGTCGGCCCCGGATATCACAGGGCAGGGAATAGCGAATCCGCTGGCGACGATACTGTCGGGCGCGATGATGCTGAGGCATCTCGGAGAGGAAGCGGCCGCGGATTCGGTGGAGAAGGCGTCTCTGAGCGTCGTTTCGCTCGGGGAGACGTTGACTCCCGATCTTGGAGGAACATCGAGAACTGAGGACGTTGGCGACGCGGTTGTCGCCGCGCTGCATTAGGGGGCGAATCATGGCTGACATAGTAATAAGCGGTGGACTGACTGTAACGCCGTCCGGCGTAGAGAATCTGGACGTGTTCATAACGGGTGAGAGCATATCCGCCGTGTCCGCGCCCGGCGCTACCGAGTACGGCGACGCGCGGGTGATTGACGCTTCAGGGAAGATAGTCGTTCCGGGCGGGATAGAGCCTCACGCTCACATAGGCGGGCCTCGACAGCCGGAGCGGTCTGGCGCCAAGCCGGTGTCCGAGGCCGCGATCTGGGGTGGAACGACGACGGTCCTGGACTTCGCAACCCAGGCGCCGGGTCACGATCTAAGACACGCGCTTGGCGAGGCCGCCGAGCGATGGGAAGGCAGCGCGTACACGGACTACTCCTACCACCCGATATTCACGAACGGCGCGTCGCGCGAGTCCATAGGCCAGATTCCTGAACTGGTGGAGGAAGGCTTTCCCAGCTTCAAGATATTCACGACCTCGATCCGTCCGCCCAGTCCGCAGATGCAGAACAACAAGACCGACTTCGGTCGCCTGGCCCTGATTATGGAGAAGGTGTCGGAGGCGGGTGGGATGCTGCTGGTGCACTCAGAAGACGACGACATGGTGCATTTCAACTACGACAACGCGCAGGAGGATGGGAAGTGGGACTGGTGGCACATGCACGACATTCACAGCAACCTGTCTGAGGACGTGTCATTCCGACGAGTTCTCAGACTGGCGAGCAGAACGGGTTGCGCGATCTATTTTGTCCATGTAAGCGCGGACGAGGGAGTTGAAGCCGTTGGACAGGCTCGGATGCTCGGGATGCCGGTGTACGGCGAGACGCTGCACAACTACGCCTGCTTCAACGCGGAAAACTACCGCGAGGATGACGGCATGAAGTATCACACCTACCCCTCGCTGAAGTCGGAGGGGGACCGCTCCTCTCTGTGGCAGGGGCTTCTGGACGGAAGACTCTCGACGGTCGCGACGGATCTCGTGTCCACTACCTGGGAGGAGAAGGTTCGCTTCAAGACCGTAGCCGACGTTACGGGCGGGCACAATGGGATCGAGACAAGGATGGGGATAGCGTACTCGGTGGGCGTCGTTGATCTGGGCATGGGTCTGGAGCGGTTCGTGGACATCACATCGGCGAACGCGGCGAAGATATTCGGAATGTACCCGAAGAAGGGAGCAATCGCGCCCGGGTCGGATGCTGACATCTGCGTTCTCGACCCAAGTGTGGACCGGGCGCTCACGCTGGACGACCTTCACCTGGAGGACTACTCGATCTGGGAAGGGTGGCCCGTTCATGGCTGGCCCGAGACTGTTCTGCTTAGGGGCAAAGTGATGATTGACGGTCGGACGCTGACGGGATCTCCGAACGACGGCCGGCTTCTGTCGCGGTCTGTCAGTGAAGATGTGACCCGGAAGCCCGTGTGCTGATAGTTTTCAGTCATCCTCACCCTCGACTATCTGAAGTCGAGGGTGAGGACGCTTTCACTTCAATATGGATAGGAGTTACGCATTTGGATATGAAATCTTAGCTAAGTATGACCTAATCCAGCTACAAAATCGTTCTCAACTGCGTAAGTCCTAATGGAAAGCGTCCACGAACCTGTACCAACTTAGTCGGCGTTCCTCGCGGCGCGAAAATCCCCTCCCCCTCGATGGGCTTAGAAGGGTATGTAAATGTGCAGCCAACTAAGAATTTCAATAACAGACCCCCTCTCCCTCGATGGGCTGAGAAGGGTATGTAAATGTGCAGCCAACTAAGAATTTCAATAACAGACCCCCTCTCCCTTGAGGGAGCTGATAGGGGTAGGTAAATGTCCAGCCAGCTAAGAATTTCAATCAACAGACCCCCTCTCCCTTGAGGGAGAGGGCTGGGGTGAGGGTGACTACTGCCACCGACCAAACTGATACGGCTTCGAGTCAGTACGAAGTGTTGTGCGACTCTCCGTTCGCTATGTTACAATATGCCTGTTACAGAACAAAAGTGCCTGAATTATATAATGTGGAATTTATCAATGACGACAAAAATGTCCGACACTTTTTTTCTGTAGGTCAATTCCATGCGAATTCATAGCTAAATCCGCCGATTATCAGGTCAATACCCACCTGAAACGTCACCTGAAGTCCACCAGGGGTCCACCTGAGGTCACATAAATCAGAATATATAACCCAGCCAATTTTCCATACAACCACCGACTTTGGAAAGACCCTGTGAACGACAACAACCTGTATAAACTTAGAGACTATCTCAAAACTCTTCGCTCAAGCGGATGGCAGGAGGACACAATCTCCCTCTCCCTCAAGGGAGAGGGCTGGGGTGAGGGTGAAATTCCTTAAGGTCGGTTTTTGAGATAGTTACTTAATCGGCGTTCCTTGCGGCGCGAAAATTCCCTCCCCCTCGACGCTGAGAAGGATATGTGAATGTGCAGCCAGCTAAGAATTTCAATCAACAGACCCCCTCTCCCTTGAGGGAGAGGGCTGGGGTGAGGGTGACTACTGCCACCGACCAAACTGATACAGCATCAGCGTCCGCTCTTGCTATTGCGAAAGTGGGAGGGGAATATTAACCTATGGCCGATGGCCGAAAGGGGACGTGACGATTGCAGGCTCGTGAGATAGAAGGCAATTCGCTGGCTTACATTCTTGTTGAGCCGGACGATTATGACGAGAATCAGGAGTATCCGGCGGTCATTCTGCTCCACGGATTCGGAGCAAGTATGCGCGACCTGGCGGGCCTCGCTCCCGCCATTGATCGGAGCGGGTATCTGTACCTTTTCCCGAACGCGCCGATTCAGATGCAGATCGGGCCTGGCGTGACTGGCTACGCCTGGACTCCGTCAGGGCAGTCGGGCGGTGAGGATGCCGCGACCCGCGCCGAGGAGCTTCTGGTTGGCTTCTTCGACGAGGCTATGGAGCGGCACGACATTGCCGAAGGCGGAATGGTAATGGGCGGATTCTCGCAGGGCGGTATGATGACATACCGTTTCGGGCTGCGCAGGCCGGAGATGTTCGCGGGGCTGGTAATACTCAGCGGACGGGTGCCGTCGCCGGACGCGCTTTCGGAAAATCTGCCCGTTCATCGAAACCAGCCGATTTTCGTGGCGCACGGCACACAGGACGCGATGATCGGTGTAAACGACGCTCGGCAGTCGCGGGACTTCCTGACCTCCGAGGGCTACTCTCCTCAATATCACGAATACCACATGGCGCACGAGATCAACCAGGACGTCATATCTGACCTTGGAAGCTGGCTGCAAAACGTCATGCCCCCGCTGGTTATCTGAACTGAACGCGCGGACGCGAATACGTGAGGAAATCAGCGAAATCATATAATCAAATGAATCACAGTTCAGACTAAAAGAGGTAAATAACATGGTAACACTGCGAAAAAACAACATCTTCGCCAAGAACAGAGATGGCAAGATCGGTCTCGGGCTTGGACTTGTATTTCCGAGCGCGGAGGCCGTGGAGTTGGTTGGAATGCTGGGTGGCTTCGACTATATCAACCTTGATGGTGAGCACGGGCTGTTCTCGCCGGAGTCCATTGACGCGATGGTCAGGGTCGCGGATGGGTATGGTCTGACGGTCACAGCGCGTGTGCCGAACATCCAGTCCTCCACGATCAATCTGTTCCTCGACAGGGGGGTTATCGGCGTACTTGGTCCGCACGTGGACACGGCGGAGGACGCTAAGCGGCTGGTAGATGCCTGCCGGTTCGTTCCCGAAGGTCAGAGAAGCTGGGGCGGCGGTCGCGGCACGTTCTACAACGACGGCGGTCTGCTCGGACAGCCGGGACTCAAGCGCACGGAGTACATGGAGGCTGCGAATAAAGAGATGCTGGTGATGGCGCAGCTCGAGACCTCCACGGCTTTCGAGAACCTGGACCAGATACTCGAGGTCGAAGGGATTGACGCCTTCGCCTGGGGTTCCAACGATCTGGCGCAGTCCATGGGTCTGCCGGGGCAGCCCGACCACCCCGACGTGAAGGCCGCCGAAGCGAGCGTTGCCGACCGAATACACGCCGCCGGCCGGAAAATGTCCTACGATATATCAAGCGCGATAGGCCTGCCTGAAATCGTCCTCAGCGGAGCGAGGGCATACCTGGAGTCGCAGTCGTAGTCACACCCCAGACACATAGGAGCGCAAAAATGGCGATGATGAAGGCCGCTTTTTTCGACGGTGAAGGCCGGATGGAGGTCAGAGAAATCCCGAAGCCCGAGGCCGGGCCGGGCGACATGATACTGCGCGTCCGGTCTGTGGGAATCTGCGGTTCCGACTTGCAGATGAACGTGGACAAGACCGAGCCCGACCAGCTTCCTGCGGGACACGAGGTAGCGGGCGATATAGTGGAGATCGGCGAGGGCGTTGACTCCTCCATGCTGGGCAGGCGCGTCGCCGTGGAGATAATCGGGCATGGACGCGCGTGTTCCACCTGCTGGTACTGCCGCCAGGGACAGTTCAGGGCGTGCCAGAACATGGCGCCCTCGGAGGGAGGCGGGTTCGCTGAGTATATGAAGCGAAAGGCGATTGGCTGCTACCCTGTCCCGGATTCGATGTCCTGGGAGGAGGCCGCGCTGGTCGAGCCGCTGGCGGTGTCTGTACACGGCGTGAGACTGGGCAACCTCAGAGGTGGTGAGGTCGTGACTGTGCTGGGGTCCGGCAATATCGGCCTGACCGCGATTGCCGCCGCCAAGGGGCTTGGAGCGGGCAAAGTTATCGCGTCCGCCAGGTACGAACAGCAGGCCACGATGGCCAGGCTGGTCGGCGCGGACGAGGTTTATTCTGACCGCGGACCTGAGTTGTGGGACGCCATCGCCGAGGCGACCGACGGACGCGGGTCGGACATGACGGTGGAGACAGTGGGCGGTCACCAGTCGGCCACCATGCTCCAGTCGGTCGAGGTGACGCGAGTGCAGGGGAGAATCGTGATAATCGGAGGTTTCCGGCGTCCGTTCGAGTTCAATTTCCTGACGCCGATGCTCAAGGAACAGAACTTTGTCTTCTCATCCTGCTACAACGTACTTGACGGCAGGCACGACTACGAGGTGGCGATTGACATGATGACCTCCGGCAGGGCGTCCATCGAGCGGATGGTTACTCACAGGTACGGCCTGGACGACATTCAGAAGGCGTTCGAGACGGCTTATGACAAGAACAGCGGCTCTGTGAAGGTTCAGATACTTCAGAACTGAGCGACGTGAGACTGCCGGAGTCAGGATTCGCCGGATTGCTGAATGGCAGTCCTGTTCTGAGTATGAAGAGTGGCGTTAGTCCACAATCTGGGATAAGGAAGAGGATATGCGCTACAAGAAATTCGGAAACTCCGACCTGGAAACCTCGGTCGTCGGATTCGGCGGCTGGCCCATGGGACGCGGACACTACGGCTCGTTCGATGACAACGAGGTTGTCAGGGCGGTACACGCCTCGATTGACATGGGTGTAACTCTGTTCGACACGGCTGCCGTGTACGGATGGGGTGAGGGCGAAAAGCTGCTGGGCCGCGCGCTGGAGGGCAAGAGAGAAGACGTGGTTATCGTCAGCAAGGCAGGGATACCTTGGGACGAGGAGGGAGGTGGCAGGCGTCGGGACAGTTCGCGCGAGTCGCTGGAGAAGTCGCTGAACGAAAGTCTTTCCCGTCTGCAAACGGACTATCTCGACCTGTTCCTGATTCACTGGCCGGACGAATCAAGGGCGATGTCGGAGCCAATGGAGGCATTCGCGGAATTTCAGAGACAGGGCAAAATCAGGTACGGGGGCGTGAGCAATTTCAGCCCTCAGCAGATGGCGGACTGCCTGGATGTGTTCCCGATAGTCACCAACCAGGTTGGCTATCACCTGTTCGATCAGAGGCCGGAGCCCGAGATCTTCCCGTTCTGCGCGGACAACGGCATGGGCATCATGGCCTACGGCTCGCTGGCTCACGGACTTCTGACTGGAACGATGACCCCGGAAACCACGTTCGAGGAGGACGACTGGCGTCGGAGCCTCATGGCGTTCGGCCAGCCGATTTTCAAGGGCCAGAACTTCCTGGACAACCTGAATAAGGTGGACACGCTGAAGGATATGGCGGCTGACAGAGGCTTCTCTGTGGCCCAGCTCGCGCTCGCATGGGTCGCGTCGCAACCGACGGTCTCGGTCGCGCTCGTAGGTACACGAAAGCCCGAGGAGATGCAGGAGAACGTAGCGGCGGCAGACTGGGAACTGTCGGCGTCCGAGCGCGACGAGATTAAGGCGGTCGTCGCGGAATAGTTTGAGTCAGAGTTTGCGAAAGGCCGGTTCTTAGAGAGAGAAATCAATGAAACTCCAATATGTGGTCGTCTATGAGCAGACTCCGAATAACTACGGGGCTTATGTGCCGGACCTGCCGGGTTGCGTCAGCGCTGGAGACAGTTGGACCGAAATTCAGGAAAACATACAGGAACCCATTGGGTTTCATATATAGGGACTAATGAGCAACGGTGACCCTATTCCAGATCCGCGTATGTCAGTTGGCGACGCTATGGTGTTTCACTGCGATGTCCTTGCCGAAAGCAGTATCGCCGCTCCAGAAATGGAGACCACGTTAGGGTTGGTCGAAGTTGATGTATGGATGCAACACACAGTCTTGGAAGGGAGTGTGTGAGCTATGCCCAAGAGCATACGAAGTACTAGCGGGATTGGGTTACTCGGGCGATGATATAGCGGAGTTGCGGACGGTCTCCTGGCCCTGCCACTAACATATTTATATTCCAACATCCGAAATGACGGAGTATTTTAATGGGAATTATATCGCAAAGTAAACCTTCGGGCTTGATACATCTGTGCTAGTTGTTGTATAATTAGATATACAACAAGCATGGAGTTAGACATGGCTCAGACAGGCCCCGGCAAGTCCTATCGCAACGGTATCACACTGGTCGAGTTGTTCAGAATGTTCCCCGACGACGCCACCGCCGAGGAATGGTTCGTGGAAACTCGCTGGCCCGACGGCCTCCGTTGCGCCCACTGCGACGGCGATAACGTGGGTGAGCGCGGCAATCACCCGACCATGCCGTACCACTGTCAGGACTGCCGCAAGTTCTTCTCGGTCAAGACCAAAAGCGTGTTACACGCCTCGAAGATTGGGTATCAGAAGTGGGCGATAGCCATATACCTGATAGCCACCAGCATCAAGGGCGTGTCCAGTATGAAACTACACCGGGACTTGGGCATCACTCAGAAGTCGGCATGGCACATGGCTCACCGGATACGCAAGGCTCTGGTGGAAGACGGCGATACCGTGTTCTCAGGGCCGGTCGAAGCCGACGAAACGTATGTCGGGGGATTGGAGAAGAACAAGCACGAATCCAAGAAACTGCGCCAGGGACGCGGCGCGGTCGGCAAGACTCCGGTGGTCGGTATTCGAGACCGTGAGACTAACCAAGTCCGCACTGAGGTTGTGGAGAGGACGGACAAGGCGACGCTTCAAGGCTTTGTCGTGGACAATACCAGTCCTGATGCCCAGGTCTTCACCGACGAAGCGCGGGCATACGTGGGTCTGCCACGTCCGCATGAAGCGGTCAGGCACTCGGTAGGCGAGTACGTCCGTCAACAGGTACACACGAATGGCATGGAATCCCATTGGGCGATGCTCAAGCGCGGTTACATCGGGGTATATCACTGGATGAGTCCCAAGCACTTGCATCGCTATATCGCGGAGTTCGAGGGACGTCACAACATCCGTCCGCTCGACACGATAACGCAGATGGTCGCCATGGTTCGGGGCGCGGTCGGCAAGCGTCTGAAATACGAGGACTTAATTGGCCCCGCGTACAAGCCTCAGATAGTAATGGCAGGTTTCGGAACTGCATTGCAGTCGTAAAACCTGCCATTACTATACGGAGAAATTTGCAAAAGTCCCCTGATTTCTCAGGCGCGTCGAAAACGTGTGGGAAAGCCATAACCTGTCTCAACTACCCAACGGCCATGTTCTAAGACTCTTCCAACGTTCTGCGCTTGCGTCGGAGAACTTGCCCCGTGCCGCTCCATAAGTCCGCGTGCGTCTCGTTGATGTGGTTGCCCTAATCAACCCATGTCACAGTCTCCTACGATTCTTTCTTACAACCCGTCAGATTCAACGTACCTGCTCGAAAGTCTTTCACCGCGCAGATATACGTCTCGTGGCCTTTGAAGTATTCATACACCCCTTTGGCGACTATGACTAAGCCATCATGCGCTTTGGTATGCGAGTAAATCCAGACTCCCGCGCCATGTACCACGAAGACCAAATGCTCAGTCGGCGTCCTGTACTTCGCCACGCCATAGCCGAAAGCGCCAGAGATTGAGCCTTCCCAACGGGCATCAATCCTGATGGTGTGGCCGCCATAGACCTTGTTGAATTCTTCCTCCCCGAATTTCTCTACCTCCGCAAAGATGTCGCGCTCAAGTACGTCATACAACCTGTTGTAAGGTGTGGGCGTAGGCAGAGCGGTCGCGGTAGGTGTGGGCGTAGGCAGAGCGGTCGCGGTAGGTGTGGGCGTAGGCAGAGCGGTCGCGGTAGGTATGGGCGTGGAAGTAGGTGTGGGCGTGGAAGTAGGTCTGGGCGTCCATGTCGCCAAGGGCGTGAATGTAGGCGTCGGGGTCTCAGTCGGCATAGGGGTTGGGGTTGGCGTAGGTTCACCACCACAGGCCGCAAGGACGAGGATTGACAGGAAAACGGTCGCCAAGACGGATTTCGTCGCGCCGGACATAGTAGGTTGCCCCCAGGTGGTTAATGTGCAGATTTGGCGATTCTGCTACCGAATGCTAGTCCGCACGAAGCGACCACGAGGAGGCGCAACGAATTGCACCCTGTTTCATATGTTCGCCCGCGTGAACACGCGGGCGTTCGCTTAGTGCAAAGACTAACTAGCTGTGATTCGGTAGCAAGCGCGACACTAGCACAGAAAAGCGACTAATGCAAGTTGACACGCTGGGATACGCTCGCTATTCTGTTCTGGCATTAGTGTTATAATCATAACAACTCACCATGCGGGACAAACTTGGAGACAGACTTGCGGCGCGGACGTGTGGAGATATGGAGCGTTCTGGAAGAAGACCAACGCTGGTACGCTGTGCTGTTCCCCTGCCTGTGGCTGGCCGGGACTCTATACCATGCCTATGTGCGCTTTCGGATAGGCGACCCCACTACTCCACCCAACTCCTCCCATGTCCTGTTTACGGTGGGCGAGTTCACCAAAGACATGGGCATCGTCGGACTGTCAGCCGCGATAGTCGCGCTCATGCTTATAGCCGGAAGGAGGGGTGCGATGGCATTGTTCGATTGGGGCAATAGAGAAAAGACACTGGAACGGGGTCGGGCTGAGATGAATGAAGCGTGGGTGGACTGGCTTCGGAGACGGGATGAAGCCGACGCGCGGGGTGAGGAGTTCAACGAACCGTCGCCCGCCGAGCGAGCGAAAGAATCTCAGGCTGTGTAGTCTGGCGGCGGCGTTCTCGCCACCGTCGTCCGGCTCACCAAAGACTTGGGCATCGTCGGACTGTCAGCCGCGATAGTCGCGCTCATGCTTATAGCCGGAAGGAGGGGTGCGATGGCGCTGTTCGATTGGGGCAATAGAGAAAAGACACGGGCTAAGGCGCGGACTGAGGGCAGGACAGAGACGAATGAAGCGTGGATGGCTTGGTATAACAGACAGCAGGACGCCCACGCGCGGGGTGAGGAGTTCAACGAACCGCCCCCGGGTGTAAAGGCGAAAGAATCTCAGGCCGTGTAGTCCGGCGGCGGCATTCTCGCCACCATAGTTAGAAGGAGAAATGAATGCGGAAGAAATTCGTCATCCTGTGCTTGGCAATCGTCATACTGTGCTTGGCAATCGTCGTGTGTACGGAAGACGATGAGGAAAGCGCGACTCAATACGACCAGAACGATACCTTTGACCAAGTACGCGGAGGGGCAAGGCTTATCCTGCGCTATGACGTTTCCATCAATGCCTTCACGGGCACGATTGAGAATACGACTGGCAGCGCCTTGTCGAATGTGCGTATAGAAGTTCATTTGTCGAATGGCGCGGAGTTAGGCCCGACGCCGCCCATAGAGTTGATTTCAGAGCAGACCGTATCGGTCAACTTACCAGCCACAGCGGAGAAATTCACAACGTGGGTGGCACACGCCGAAGTTGGCGAGAGAGGCGGGCAATAGCCTTTGGGGATGATTCGAGCTTCGGGCCGGGTCTGGCCGCTGGGTGGTGAGACACTCGGCGGTTTCTTTTGCCAGAAAATAGGGACGATGGGTAGTCGTGTACAATGTCCACACTTTCACTGCACACCTACATGGGGGCCAGCAGAAACATGAAGCATCGCGCCACAAGAGGCAAGGGAGCCAAGAAACACAGGCGGTCTAAGCGTCCTGTCGGGCGTCCCCCTGTGGTTATCCCTGTTCCCAAAGGGGAAACTCCCCACAGCCTAGCACGGAAGCTGTTGACTACCAATCCTGCTAGGAAACAGGACTAAGTTTACTTTGCGATATAATTCCCATTTTAATACAGATGCGAACAGTATTTTAGAGCTTACCTACTTTCAATATGATGTCTTTTAGATGGCAGGCCAGCGTATCAATGTGTTTCACCGCGTCGTTGGGATTGATGGAATAAGCCCTGTACTCCTTGTTTGAAACGTATTCGGTAGTAAGTTCTTTGTTATTACTCCATTTCTCAATCCACTGTTCAAGAGTTGCTTGCAATTCTGGATGCGAACAATCATGAAGAGTGGAGATGCGGGCGCCGAATGAAAAATCCTTGAGACCCTTGAGATTGCTCAACCCGGGCCTGTTTGGTGGATAAATCCAGGCAACGATGACATTGCCACCTTCGACAAGCTGGCATTTTGCCCGAATTCTGACGCCACTTCCTATCTGCCAAATGTGAGCGCCTGCCTCGTTAGCCACGGCAAGCAATCGAGAGGCCGCGGTTTTTATTTCAGGATTTTCGAATGATTCCAGAAACTCATTGCGATTCAGGTTTTTGGATCCGTCACGCCTGCCCAATCCGTCTTTGATCAGTTGCATCAGATGCCGCACATTGATTTTAGTCTGAGGAGGAAGGTTGCCTATTTGTTTTCCCAGGTAATCGCGAATCTCTTCAAGGCTTAGATCGCCGCCATCTATGCGCTTGCCCCATACCGATTTTACAGGTTTGCTGTACCGTTCACAGTAATCCTTGATCTGGTCTGCATTTTTACCAAGTTCCACCTCTATCCACGCTAAAGTGGCAGATCTGTCGGGTGTCTCGACCGTCAGATCGGGACGAGCCCCCTTCGTATATTTTGGCGGATACATGACTGAGTTCTTTCTAAGCCCGAATCCACCGAAGAGGGTTAGTATCGCCGCCGGGGCGTGGGTGAGGGACGTGTCAAAGTGGCGGTGCGGTTATGATGTCAGCGCCTGGGTCGTTCTGAAGGTCCGCGGTCGTGATTTTGGACGCCAATGGAGGCCCACAGTGGCGATTTGGGGCGAGTTTGACGAATCTGCGGGCAACAGTGGACACCCGCGGTCCGGTCCGGAGCGATCTTACGGACAAGACAGGCTGTGGTGTGTACGGTGGTCAGTAGTAGACACTGCCGTCAGGCCGGCAGAGGAATGGCTCGCAGTCTGGTCAGTGCGCGACCGAACTGTGTTTCCCAGGGCCAGCGCTGCGGGAGATGCAAAGTAAGGCGGCGGGCCGAGTGGGTGAGCCGTCCGGCGAGGGAGAACAAGCGTCTGCGCAGGGTCTTGGTGGTCGCCACCGGCTCGCGCAGACCGATGCGTCCGATCCAGCGAGCCAGGTTGTGAGCCATTACCTGTATGGCCATCCAGGCGGCGTTGGCTGCAAAGCGCCCCGAGGGCAGATGGTTCAGCCCGACACCGTACTTGAGGTCTCGGATGGCGTTCTCGATCTCGGCGTGGCGGCGATGGTCGGCCTCCAGTTGGAGGGTGTCGCCCTGTCGGTCGGTGATGAAGGCGTGATAGCTGTAGTCGACGAAGAGGGCCAGTTGTGAACCGGGCGTGGGCTTCACCCTGCGGACGATGAGACGCACCGGTGCGGCATCGGGCTCGTTCCGAAAAGGGGTGTAGGTGGTCTCAGCCACGTCGGCTGCGCCGTCCATCCAGTAGGGTATGGGAGTCCAGTCCTCCTCAGGTATGGCCTCTATGAGATTGCGCAGTCGGGTGTGCTGACGGACGGTGATGGAGAAGCGGACACCTGTCTTTCGGCATACGGAGACGATGTCATGGGTGTAGAAGCCACTGTCGGCGCGTACGGTGAGTTGTCCTGTGGCCCCGGCGCAGCGCACCCGGCTCACCGTCTCACGCAGGAAGTGGGCTGCGCCCCGGGCGGTGTTGGCTCGACCCTGTCGCAACCGGGCCATCAGCACGTCGCCGGTTCCTGCGGCGACGGCCACAAGCGGGTGATAGCCTCTCTGGCCGGTGTAGTTGTGGCGGCGGGCGCCCTCCTTGCCCAGTCCGTAGGTCTCGCAGATGGTGGAGTCCAGGTCGATGGTCAACGGCTCATCGCCGGGACCCGCGCCAGCGGCCCAGGCCCGCGCCAGCAACTCCCGGCTCACCCGGTCCAACTGCCGCACATGTCCCCACCTGAAGCTGCGCAGGAAGGTCCCCAGGGTGGATGGCGCCTTCACTGTACAGCCCAACACCCGCCCGGTCCCACCGGCACGCAGCGCGTCGGCGTCATCGATGCAGTCCCCACCGGCCAGCGCCGAGGCAACCAGGGTCAGCGTCTTGTCTCCCGGGTTCGCCCGTCCCGGCGCATCGCCCAGGTCAACGTTGCTGTCCACCAGTTCACTCAGTCCCAGGCGCTGAGCGAGAGTGGCCGGCACGAGCAGCCCGGCATTGGCCACCAGCCGGGGATCGTCGAAGGCGATTCGGATGCGGTCGGGACGCTCAGGTGGTAACATCTATTAAGTGCTCCTGCTCTGGGGTTGGTTCTTGTCTTCAAACCCATTATCCCAGATTCAATGGAGCGCTTTCTCACCCTTTTTGCACGACGACTCATCCATCCCTTCGGTGGATCCGGGTTTAAGACTATTACTGTCGCGACGGCTGGTCGCGTAGGTATTCCGACGACTCACACCGCCTTCAGGACGGGAGCCGTCACTGGAATATTCAGAAACCGCAGTCTGGGTACTATGACCCATCCGGCCTCCAAACAGAGGCTCTACGGGTCGCTAGGAAAACTGGTCTTCTCCCAGGATAGCCGAAATCGCGGGTTGGGGGCTGTTTCGAGCTTGGTCAAGGACATGCAGCTCGGCGGCGCTGATCCTGTTGCCATAAGCCTAATTCCACCGGCGCTTGATCGTGAAAGGCTGCGGTGATAGGGTAGATTCACACAGCAGACTTCTACCCGCGGGAAATTGCCATGAGCCTCAACATCAAGAACGAAGAGACCTACCGCCTTGCCAGCGAACTCGCGCAGCTCACCGGAGATACCATGACTGGCGCGGTCACCGTCGCTCTGAGAGAACGGCTTGAACGAGAGCGACGTGAACGCAGCGTCGAGGCCCGCATCCGGGAACTGCACGCCATAGGACAGCGCTGCGCCCGTCTACTGAACAATGGACCTCCAGCCGTCGCGCACAGCGACCTCCTGTATGACGAACGCGGTCTGCCAAAGTGATCGTGGACACTTCCGCCGTCCTGGCAATCCTGTTCGGGGAGCCTCTTCTTTTTCAAAGGGCAGGACTTCGCGCTCACGGATATAGGAACCGCCTGACGCAGGGGACCACGACCCATGACAACGCAGCAGACCTCCATACAGAGATACCGAAGGCCCAGGGGCCAGTACCCCAAGCGGCGGGACTCTGAGCGACACCCGAAGCCTCTCCCTGAGTACCTCGAAGCCGACGAGGTGAACTCTCTGATACGAGCCGCTCCTAACACCAGGGCGCGTCTTCTGTTTTCGATCCAGTGGCGCGCCGGACTCAGGGTGTCGGAGGCCCTGGCGCTCGAAGTCCGCGACCTGTCCCTGGACTCAGGGCTGCCGGCGACCCGCGTGAGACGGGGCAAAGGCGCCAGACCTCGGATCGTGCCTGTCCACCCAGAGCTTTACTCCGCTCTTGCCAGTTCGCTCCAGTTCGGGAACATCGTTCAGGGCGACAGGCTGGTCAAGGCGTCCAGGTCCACGGCTGACCGCTGGATAAGGGCGTCCAAGATCAAGGCTGAAGAGGCTGGT
This sequence comes from Dehalococcoidia bacterium, assembly GCA_965261525.1. Lineage (GTDB taxonomy): Bacteria > Chloroflexota > Dehalococcoidia > Lucifugimonadales > UBA1123 > VXRN01. The sequence continues at coordinate 3,030,141 of OZ253472.1, read as the reverse complement.
GCGATACCCTACGGTCGGCGCATATCGAGCTACACGCTGAGGCATTCCTACGCCCGCCACCTGCTGGTGAACGGCATCCCGATCAATTACTTGTCTCGCTGGCTAGGACACTCGTCTATACAGACGACGCTCATCTACCTGGAGCTGGCGCCCGATCCAACTGGGAGCCTTGCGAAGGCGCCATAGAAGCGCTGATGGTCAATCTTACCTCGATGTACTCAAGGGTCGTCCGAACCTCGGTTCCTCCCGAACGCCTTCTGAAGTCTCTTCTTCTGATCTCCCTGTACTCGATACGCAGTGAGAGAGCCTTCTGTCAGGAACTGGACTACAATCTTCTGTATCGCTGGTTTCTGGACATGGACATTATGGAGCCAAGCCTCGACGCGACCTTGTTCACCAAGAACAGGAGGAGGAGTCAGACCGGCAAGAATAATTGACGCGGCGGCAAAGATAGTTGACGTGGATCATCCGGTCCTTGGTTGACCTCTGTCTATACCAAACCGCAGGTACGAAATCGGGTCCGCCAAGGGGTCCCCGGACCTCACGCTCGCAGCGGTGCGCTAACGTGGTGCAGGTACTGCAGTATCTCTCGCTGCGATTGAATCACGCCCGTTTCGTAGTACGAGATCAAATGCTCCCCGCAGAAGGGCCTGACGATCTTTTGCGCTTCCTTCAACCGGTTCCGGGGCATGCTCGGGAACAGATGGTGCTCAATCTGGTAGTTCAGCCCGCCGTATAGGAGGTCATTTACGGGACTCGACTTCACATTCCTCGATGTAAGCACCTGCCTCCTTAAGAAGTCGAGCCGCAGCTTCCCATCGAGCATCAACATGCCTTTGTGGTTAGGGGCGAACGTCGAGCCAATGTACAGCCCTATCAGCAACTGATTGACTGCGATGAACAACAACCCCTGCCAGACCGGCAAGGACAAGAACACCAGACCAGTATAGACACCGATGTGGCCAGCCATCATTATCGGCTCGGCGATGGGGAACTTCAGCCTGTTTGTGAGCATGTACCGGATACCCGAGAACTTGAGCACGAATCCCTCGAAACAGACCAGCGGATAGAAGAGAAAGGCCTGGTACCTGACGACTAGCCGGGCAACTCCCTTCATGCCGCGAGCCTGGTCTTCCGAAAACGCGACCACTGGGATTTCGATGTCAGGATCCATGTCCAGATCATTGGGATTACTGTGGTGCTCGTTATGCTTCTCGACCCACCAGGTGCGGTTGATACCAATTAAGAAGCTCACGAACAGACCGAGAATGTCGTTATTTCGGCTCGATCGGAACACCTGTTTATGGCCCAAATCGTGTCCGGTAAAGCTCATCTGCACGATGATGAATGCTAGAAGGGCTGCGTTCAACATTTGCGGCCAAACGCCGTCCACAAGTGTGAGGACCGCGACACTCAGCGCCAGTAGGCTCATGTTCACAGTCAACGTGATGGCGTAATGCCCCGGGTTCTTTTCTAATAGTCCCGCATCTTTGACAAGCCGCTTCAGATGCGCATATTCGTTTGGCTCCACCTCTTGCGTCGCAGCGCCACCCGGCGCGCCGGACGTCTCGTCAGTTGCCTCTATTGCCATTCCATTCGCCACCTTTCGATTTAGACTTATTTCACACGGAGATGGACGCCGACCTCGGCGGCCATCTCTACAGGGCTGGCTAGGGCGCCAGAACTCGAACTTAAGATCCCTACGTCCCGAACATAGCCCGCTATCAGGCTGGGGAAGGATAGGACGCGCCGGGGGGACGTACTTGGTTGAGTGGTCAGTAACGACGTTTTCGTATGGCTGAAGTCAGATTTAGTGTCCCGTCGGACGATTCAGATGAGGGAATTGCGGGGCTCGAAAGCCTCGTCAGGCCATCTTGGGCGCGCTTCGCCACTCGCAGACCACACCGACTGAACGGCTCGGGTCGGCTGACACAACAATTGGGTCGCTGATGTCCTGACTGCCCCACTATATCACCCCGGATCTGCGATAATCAGCTAATCTAGTGCGGCCTTCAAGCCCAACACCTACAGGAAGTCATCACAGTAGTCTCTGATCTTCTCGCTATCGTACTCAAGAGTGTAGAATATGGCCAACCATAGTTGATATCTTTGTAGCGTACTGTATCGAATGTCGCCAAGCCACTTCGTCTTGACCTGACCACCTCCATCCCATCGTCTGGATGCGTCTGCGCGCCTGGCTTATATGCGTCTCTTCAAGGTCGAAGCCAACCATTCCATAGATCTCAAGGTCCTCCAGGGTCTGCTTGACCTCCGATGTAGTCGGATCATCTACTACTGAACCGAGACATATCGAGCAGCCTACGAACCCCACGACGATCATCAGGATGATAATCCACGGGCGTTTGCACCACGGCCTGGTCTGCGAATCGTTGCCCTCATTGCGGTCCATTAAATCTCCAGCGCTCCAAAAGCCTATGAATCGAATCAATAGTAGTGGTCAGAGGTCATTGACTTCAATCCACATTCGGGAATAGACGCGCGTAAGGAACTAGAAGCGAGAAGATGTTGGATTCGATAGTTCCACCCACCTCGCGCCTAATCTTAGGAACCACCCATGACCATGCAGAAAGCAACCGCCATACAGAGATACCGAAGGCCCAGGGGCCAGTACCCGAAGCGGTGGGACTCGGAACGCCGCCTGAAGCCGCTCCCTGAGTACATCGAAGCGGACGAGGTGAACGCTCTGATACGAGCCGCTCCCAACGCCAGGGCGCGTATTCTGTTCCTGGTCCGGTGGAGGACCGGACTCCGCATGTCTGAGGCCCTGGCGCTCGAGGTCAGGGACCTATCACTGGATTCCGGGCTGCCGACAACCCACCGTGAGATAGGGCAAGGGGAGCAAAAATAGCCATGAGGTCGGAGCGAGAACTGGGCCGAGAATCACTGCCAGTCGTGGGACTGAGGCATCCTGACTCCCGACCGGATCGCTCGCACCTCGGAGGCTATCAGGTTCACCGTTCCATCCCACGCGGAGATTCGCCCTCTAACCAGTACAACCTGGCTGTTCAGTTCCCCGCGATACTCCGCGTACACGCGTGGCCACAGGATGACCTGGGTGTCTCCGGTCTCGTCTTCCAGCGTTACGAATATCGTCCCGTCCCGCCCCTTCGGATGCTGCCTGGCTATCGGCCAGCCGGCGACGACCGCGAAGTCCTCGTCGCACAATCCCTCCACCTCCGCGCAGGTCATCACTTCCGAGGGCAGACGCGGCCTGACGAACTGCATGAGGTGTCCCCTGGGGTAGATGCCCATGGTTCGGTATTCGCCCGCCATCCGTTCCTCGTCCGAGAAGTCCGCGGGGTTCGGGACCGATTCCTCCATCGAGAGCGGCAGCGTGGCCTGGCCGTTCCGCTTGGGACTCGTGTACAGTCCCGCGGCCCACAGCCACTGGCGTCGGTTCGGCGCAATCCGGTCTAACGCTCCGGCCACGACCAGAGACTCAACCGCCCGGGGCCTCAGACAGGTCCGTCTCACCAGGTCGCCCGCGCCGATGTAGGGACCACGCTCTTCTCGTTCTTCTACTACCAGCTTCGCCGACTCAGTTCCCACGTTCTTCACAAGCGCCAGTCCGAGCAGCGCTGAGCCGTTCTCAAGTATGGCCTTTGATTCGCTCCTGTTGACGCAGGGGTTCAGGAACCGGATGCCGAACCTCCTGGCGTCCTGCTTGATAGTCTCCATCGGGTAGAAGCCCATGGCCTGGTTGTTTATGATGGAGACGAAGAACTCCAGAAGGTGATGGCGTTTGAGCCATGCCGCTTGGTATGCGGTTATAGCGAAGGCGTGGGAGTGAGACTCCGGGAACATATAGTGTCCGTTCACCTTCTGGAATATCTTCAGGACGGCCTCCTTGCCCACTCCGTTTCGCAGCGCTCCTTCGAGTAAGCGCCGCCTGTGCATGGCTATCAGGTGTCCGTTGCTACTCTTGGCGAAGGCGCGGCGCGCTCTGTCCGCTTCGGACGCGCTCATGCCCCGACGTCCATGAGAAGCTGCACCACCTGCTCCTGCCACACGATGATCCCACAGCCTCGCGCGAGCGCTCGCTCTTTCAGGGGGTGGTCGTACTCCCACTCCGCGCCGCGCCTGTACCTCTCGACGAACTTGCTCACCGCGCTCTCGGCCGCCCCCACGCCGGGCCTTATCAGAGCCACCTGGTAGGGGCCAGGTCGAGAAGGTTGCGTGAGAGCAAACGACGCGCCAGCTTGAGCTGGGCGGGCGACTGAAGCAGAAACACGCCCTTGCACCTGCCCTCGTTTATCATGTCGTACACGGTGGAGTCCTCGGGGTCTATACGCGTCAAGTCGGGACGCTCTTTCCCGCTCTTCTCTATCAGAGTCAGCGCCTCCTCGATCTGGTCGAGAACGGGCAGGGACAGGATGTCTATCTTGGCGAACCCGGCGTCCGCCACGCTGTCCTTGTCCCAGTCCATGATGTAGGGTCCCCCGGTCGCCCCCGCCCTGACAGGAACCATCTCGGGTATGGGCGAACTGCTGAGTATCAACCCGCCCACGTGCTGACCAAGCGACCTGGGCGCGCCCACAAGCTGGGGCGCGAGTTCGGCCAGATTCCTCCACTTCAGGCTATCCACGAACTCAGGTGTCTCGTTCATTATCGCGGGCAGAGCGTTCATGTCCTCGTCACCGACTCGCGCGGTCAGCAGTTTCAGACGTTCCTGGGGAAGACCGAGCGCGACGCCGAGGTCGCGGATGACTCCGCGCGTACGGTAGGTCGAAACCGCCCCCGCAAGGACCGCGAAGGCGGGGCCGAACCGCCTGTGAACCCTCTCCAGCAGTTCGTCCCTTATGGCCCTGGGAAAGTCCAGGTCTATATCGGGCATAGAGCTGGAATCCTCTGAAATAAACCTCTCAAGCGTCAGGTTCCACCTGAGCGGGTCAACGTGGCTTATGCCGACCAGGTATCCGGTCAGGAGCGCGACGGACGATCCGCGCCCCCGGGCAGGGGGCCGCTCCTCAAGCGTTGTCTCAGGTCCAACCATGCCGCGCTCCTCCATGATCCCCCGCGCCAGCAGCGCTATCTCACGGTACAGCAGCAGAAAGCCCGCCATCCGGTTGCGCTCTATCAGATGGAACTCCTCGGCAAGCCGCCGCTCGACCCGCCCGGTTATCGAGCCGTACCTGCGGACGGCGGCCTCGTAGCACGGTCTTTGCAGGTACGTCTGAGGCGTGTATCCCTCCGGTACGTCGGGTTCCGGGAGCGTGTAGCCCAAGTCTGAGGACAAATCGAACCCGCAGCGTTCGGCTATCTCGACCGTATTCGAAACGGCTTCAGGACAGTCCGCGAGCATGGCCTCCATTTCAGCGCTTGATTTCAGATGACACTGGTCGTTGGGCAGAATATGGCGAAGACTCTGATCAATCGTACTGTTATGTCTTATGGCGACCAGCGCGTGCTGGAGCCTGTATCGCTCCGACGCGTGGTACAGGACACCGTTGGTGGCGACCAGCCGCGCCCCTGTCTCGCGGGCGAGCGCGATGAGACGCCTGTTGCGGCGCGCCTCGCCGTACAGGAAGTTCCTCTGAAGCTCGACGTACACAGAGTCGGAGCCGAACCATTCGGTCACTTCTCCGAGGCTCTTTCTCGCCTCGGCGTACCGTCCTTCGACGAGAAGTCTCGACAGCCCGCCGTCCCTGCCGCCGACAAGAGCTATCAGCCCGTCGGCATGGTCGGACAAACTCGATGGATCGAGCCTCGGCTCACACCGATCATGGGAGTTGGCGAGAGTGAACAGATGGGAGAGGTTGGAGTATCCTATCCTGGACTTCGCCAACAGTGTCAGGTGGGATCCGTCCGCGAGCGTCAGTTCGCCGCTATGCTGTCTTCGGACTGACTTCCGTCCCCAGATCCTCATCAATCAAAGCGGACATTTTCCCTGGGCGCTTAGGCCTTGGTGGTACACTTTTCCGCCGCCGCGGTTGTCCAATATGTCACCGCCCTTGACAGCCTTTATGCCACACAATGTTATTTACTATGTCAACAGGTGTCCTACACAATGCAACATGCCAAAACCGTGATATGCGTGATGCCTAGCAGAAAAATAAAGCCAAATCCAAACCGCTTGTACCAAGCGCAAAGTGAAATCGGCCTCACGCAGGAGGAGGCCGCGGAGCAGGCTGGACTGACCCGCAACTCGATTTCCAGATATGAAACCGGCTCTGTAAACCCTTCGACCTTAGCCCTGAAGATGCTATCCACCATCTATAACAAACCCGTTGAATGGTTCTTCTACAACGACGTCTTTATCGCCGCGGCCAGCGATAAAGACGTCGAGTTCGCCACGGACTTGGATACAATCATGTCAGAACCGGAGCTGATGCTCAGAAATCTGAGGAGCGAGTTGTCGGACCAGGCGATACAAAGCATCGCCAACTTCATCAAGTTCCTGCACTCAGAGGAATCAGGGAATGAACGCTAAGACACGAGCTAAACGCCTCCGCCGCGAGTTCGGCCTGACCGGCAGGATCGACATCTCAGAACTCGCATCCGCTCTCGGCATGAAGGTCTATCTATAGGACCTGCCCGCCGCGGACGTTCACGAGGTCACAATTGGGAAATTCGTCGCAGTCTCGCGTGAACTCAACGAATCCGCCAGGCGCTGGGCCATTGCCCACGCCATAGGGCATCGCCTGATGCACTCGACCAATTATCTGTGGCTCAGGATTGAGACGAACCTTGACGGGAAACTCGAGAGACAAGCCGAGGAATTCGCCTATGCCCTCCTCATTGACGAAAACGAAGCTCATAGCGAAGGGATCACAGACGTGAACTCCCTTGCGACGTACTTCAAGGCCCAAGTCACATAATCCAGACTCGACTGGAGCAGCTTGGCCCAACCCAGTAAGAGCAGACACGAACGATCATAGCCAGAGGCTCTATAAGAAAACGCGGAACCAATCGCTGGGAGCTTACCTACGACTTGCCGCGTGGTCCCGACGGAAAGAGAAAGCGACGGTACGAGACGGTGCGCGGCGCCAAGAAGCAGGCTCAGGCGCGCATGACTCAAATCGAGCATACGCTCAACCAGGGAAAACACTTCGAGCCGACCAGCCTGACGGTCTCCGAATACATGGACATGTGGATGCGAGACTACGCCGAGATCTCAGTACGCCCACGAACGCTGCAGGGATATATGAGCATAGTGCAGACACGCATCAAGCCGGCCTTCGGTTTCATGCGGCTCACAGATCTCGAGGCGCGCCAGGTACAGACCTACTACGCCAGCTGCGTCAGTCCGGACTATCCGCCCAGACCGTCCTGCATATCCACCGCCTGCTGAGCCAGGCGCTCAGGCAGGCCGTCAGGTGGAAGATGCTCCACCACAACGCGCTCGACGGCGTGTTCCCTTCGCCGAGGACGCAAGCCCGACCTCCGCTCGCTATCCCCGGACGAAACGCGGAACCTGCTCGAAGGCGCGGAGACCACCGACTATCACCTTCCCATTCACCTGGCGATATTCACGGGCCTTCGTCGCTCAGAGATACCAGGCCTCAGATGGGCAGATATAGACCTCGAAGACCGCAGGCTCACTGTGGCAAGAACGATGGTCAGCATAATTGGCGACACCACCCACATAAATGAACCGAAGTCGCGCCGCTCGAGGCGCGTGGTCGCGATCAGCGAAAACACATCCGCCCTGCTATGCGTCCACCGCAGGCTCCACGCCGAACAGTTCGAAGCGCTGAACGCGACTCTCACCGAAGACACCCAGGTATGCGTTCGCGGCGACGAGCGCCTCATGAAGTCAGACGCTCTCACGAAGGGATACAAGCGGATAGCGAAGCGGCGCGGCATGTCAGACATTCGCTTTCACGACCTTCGGCACACTCACACGAGCATCCAGACGACCTTGGACATCTACGGACACGTCATGCTCTCCTCCGACACAGAGGCCGGCAATAAACTGGATCACATTGTCGGCAAAATGTCAGCATAGCAAAATGGCGCATAGCAAGAAGATTCTCCAAAAGAGAGATTCGTAGCTATACAAGCGGGGAAAACTGGAGCCAACGGGCGGATTCGAACCGCCGACCTGCGGTTTACGAAACCGCTGCTCTACCACTGAGCTACGTTGGCTTTCAAAGGTTAAAATGGCAGCATCGCCAAGCCAATCATGGCTATTGCGAACATTCTTGGGAACCAGAATCAGATATTTGGCTCTCGAACGCCTCTGCTGCTGCGTCCATCTCTCTCAGAACATGGGAATAGATGTCCATTCTATTTGCAATTGTACTATGTCCAAGCCTTTTTTGTACAACTCTCGGTGAACGCCAGTAGGGTCTTTCGGTTATCCAATATGGCGCCGCAACTAAAGGGCAGCCACAAGGGTTGCCCCTACCGGAAGACACGCGTTGCGACCGCCTAAGCCCGAATCCACCGAAGAGGGTTAGTATCGCCGCCGGGGCGTGGGTGAGGGACGTGTCAAAGTGGCGGTGCGGTTATGATGTCAGCGCCTGGGTCGTTCTGAAGGTCCGCGGTCGTGATTTTGGACGCCAATGGAGGCCCACAGTGGCGATTTGGGGCGAGTTTGACGAATCTGCGGGCAACAGTGGACACCCGCGGTCCGGTCCGGAGCGATCTTACGGACAAGACAGGCTGTGGTGTGTACGGTGGTCAGTAGTAGACACTGCCGTCAGGCCGGCAGAGGAATGGCTCGCAGTCTGGTCAGTGCGCGACCGAACTGTGTTTCCCAGGGCCAGCGCTGCGGGAGATGCAAAGTAAGGCGGCGGGCCGAGTGGGTGAGCCGTCCGGCGAGGGAGAACAAGCGTCTGCGCAGGGTCTTGGTGGTCGCCACCGGCTCGCGCAGACCGATGCGTCCGATCCAGCGAGCCAGGTTGTGAGCCATTACCTGTATGGCCATCCAGGCGGCGTTGGCTGCAAAGCGCCCCGAGGGCAGATGGTTCAGCCCGACACCGTACTTGAGGTCTCGGATGGCGTTCTCGATCTCGGCGTGGCGGCGATGGTCGGCCTCCAGTTGGAGGGTGTCGCCCTGTCGGTCGGTGATGAAGGCGTGATAGCTGTAGTCGACGAAGAGGGCCAGTTGTGAACCGGGCGTGGGCTTCACCCTGCGGACGATGAGACGCACCGGTGCGGCATCGGGCTCGTTCCGAAAAGGGGTGTAGGTGGTCTCAGCCACGTCGGCTGCGCCGTCCATCCAGTAGGGTATGGGAGTCCAGTCCTCCTCAGGTATGGCCTCTATGAGATTGCGCAGTCGGGTGTGCTGACGGACGGTGATGGAGAAGCGGACACCTGTCTTTCGGCATACGGAGACGATGTCATGGGTGTAGAAGCCACTGTCGGCGCGTACGGTGAGTTGTCCTGTGGCCCCGGCGCAGCGCACCCGGCTCACCGTCTCACGCAGGAAGTGGGCTGCGCCCCGGGCGGTGTTGGCTCGACCCTGTCGCAACCGGGCCATCAGCACGTCGCCGGTTCCTGCGGCGACGGCCACAAGCGGGTGATAGCCTCTCTGGCCGGTGTAGTTGTGGCGGCGGGCGCCCTCCTTGCCCAGTCCGTAGGTCTCGCAGATGGTGGAGTCCAGGTCGATGGTCAACGGCTCATCGCCGGGACCCGCGCCAGCGGCCCAGGCCCGCGCCAGCAACTCCCGGCTCACCCGGTCCAACTGCCGCACATGTCCCCACCTGAAGCTGCGCAGGAAGGTCCCCAGGGTGGATGGCGCCTTCACTGTACAGCCCAACACCCGCCCGGTCCCACCGGCACGCAGCGCGTCGGCGTCATCGATGCAGTCCCCACCGGCCAGCGCCGAGGCAACCAGGGTCAGCGTCTTGTCTCCCGGGTTCGCCCGTCCCGGCGCATCGCCCAGGTCAACGTTGCTGTCCACCAGTTCACTCAGTCCCAGGCGCTGAGCGAGAGTGGCCGGCACGAGCAGCCCGGCATTGGCCACCAGCCGGGGATCGTCGAAGGCGATTCGGATGCGGTCGGGACGCTCAGGTGGTAACATCTATTAAGTGCTCCTGCTCTGGGGTTGGTTCTTGTCTTCAAACCCATTATCCCAGATTCAATGGAGCGCTTTCTCACCCCTTTTGCACGACGACTCATCCATCCCTTCGGTGGATCCGGGTTAAGGCGAACAATCGAAAGACCCTGTGAACGCCAGGGCAATCGCATTTGGAATCAGCCTTGGAGTGATAGGGATGTAGAATATGGGAAGACCATCAGGCGTTCCCACGACGGGTCAAATGGAAAATCCGCGATTCACATGGTGAACGCATGGGCGTCTGCGAACCATCTTCTACTAGGTCAGACAAGAGTGGATGCCCCCTCAAACGAGATAACCACCATACCTGAACTTCTGAGAGCCCTGGATGTACGTGGCTGTATAGTCACTATAAAGTGGGCATCGCGGCGAAGAGGAAGAGGGCCGGATGGGACAGAGATTACCTACTCAAGGTACTCGCTCAGTAAATACGATTGCCCTGCCCAGATATGAAGGTAAAGAAGAAGTATGACGAAGTGGACGATTATGCCCTATTGATCTCTTTATTTTGGGCCATCGGAGCCCGGAGCCTGACGAGAGAAGGGACTCCCAGCGGTCGCGCCTCAGCCGACGGTCTCCGCCCGAGCCTTCACAAAGAACTTGGATGCTACCCTGTCCACGAAGTTCTGGCCCATGATTTTGTATCCATCAGCGTCCGGGTGCAGGTCGTCGGGCAGCAGGTGACCAAGTTCTGGTCCGAACAGTTCCAGGCCGCTGACGTAATGCAGGTTGACGTCGCCCTGTTCTCTCATAACCCGGACCGCTTCCGCCACCTCCCGCCTCATATCCTCAAGGGTGAACCCCACGGCATTAGAAGTCGTCTCACGCGGCGGAGAGAAGATTGGGGAGATGACCACGAATGGCGTGTCTGGATGCTTCTCCCGCACTATATTCACGAATCCGATGATAGCCGACTGGAAGGTACGGGCGTTGAGGCTGCCGGAACCGTAGATGTTGATCCCGACTTTCATTGACAGGAAGTCTGCCGGCAATTCTCGCATCATCCGGGCAATCATGGGCTCCAGATGGCAGTTGCCGCCGTAACCCAGGCAGGTCAGGTTCAACCCGCGCCTGCGGGCCGCCACTGCGGGCCAGGTGAAACCGGGACTCTCGGCCGCGCGGCAATGGGTAATGGAACTGCCGTAGGTGATCCACCGGGGGCGAGTGTCTGCGCAGCGCCTGATAGTCGCGCCGTCGGACATCTCCAGCCCCCGCAGTCTGAACTCCCCATGCTGGGGCAGCCAAAGTTCGAGCAACTTCTCCCCGGTGGGCAACCCTTCGAACCGGAAGCCGGTCTGACCTGCCAGTTCCACCGAACCCAGGAACTCGCCATCGCAATACAGGTCTATATTGCCGCACTCGGCCTCAGGCTCTATCTGCCCGGCCAGGAATTCAGTGTCGGTATGGCAGGAAATTCTAACGCCCGCGGGCATACCGGCACGCTCTCGCAGAGCGTCCGGTGGATACAAGGCTATCTGCTCGAAGGGAATCCGCCACGGCATCCGCCACTCGTCTGTGTCATTGAAGGATATGGCTCCCTGCCAACTGAGCCTCCGATCATCGGGCCGCACTTGTTGGGTCATGTTTTCAACCTCTTAAACGTGGTCTCCAAATACGAGGCGCCGCTGATGGATGTCGGAGAAGAGTATATATCTTTGAAGCGCGATGCGCTGAAGCAACGAGGGCAACGCATACGACTCAAGAGCGCCTGGCAGACCTCACTTTATCCAGCATCACAGGCGGCAACGGAAACACCCAGCCCCTGTTCATGATAATCTGCCGAGTCAGCGCAGCCGGAACCGCCACGATAATCTCCGGTTCTATTGAGAATTTGCCATCGAACCCGCCCATCGCGCTCCTGGCGTGGATTCCGGCAAACCCGCCCTGATCAATGCCGTCCGTGGCGTAGTCACTCCGAGGCCCGCCAAAAACCGAGTGCCATCTGAACGAAAAGCCATTCGTGACAGAAGGCGCGGCCCCACTCGCTCCGCCACCCGGCGAAACTACCATCCCCAGCGCCTTCACGGTGTACAGGACATCGTTCAAGTCACCCTCGCCACCGCAACTCAGCGTCCAGTGTAGTCTGCGAATCAATATGTCAGCCGTATCCTGGGCTGCCTGAAAACCGTGCTCTATACGCTCCTTGTCGTCATTCATCGGATAGGTTCCTGCCGTAGTACCGGACAGATACACAAGACCGCTCTCATGCACAACCGCACCCGCTATTCCCGCGCCTTCCAGCGACACCACATCCTCGCTGAAACTGCCCAACGGAATGCCAAGCTCCCGAATTCTGTCGTACACATCGAAGTTGCGTCGCAACTCATCTGGCAGTAACGCCTCGTCATAGAACTTGCTCACGCTCAGTACCTCCCGGTAGTAAATCGTTATTCAATTGTGTATCAAAGGTAAAGTTAAATTTACTGAGTCAGCGCACACGGACATATTTGTCGACGCTCTGGCTCGTCGTCAGACCAAGATAGATATCGCCTTGCGAATCAACCCAAATTCCGTGAGCGTGCCGAACATCCCAACACGCCAGCGCCTCGCCAGCGCCATCACGGATAGTGACGCGAGGAGGATTGCCATCAGCCTCTTGCTCGCAGATGTAGAACAGGCCGTCCGCCCCCTGCACAATGTCGTTCGGTCCGCCCATGCCGGTCCACATCGTGATGAACTCGCCATCACCGTCGAATATCTGGATCCGGCGATTGCTTCGGTCGCATACATAGACCTTCTCTTCTCGATCCACCATTAAGCTGTGAGGCAGGTGAAACTCGCCCGGTTCCGAATTCCCAGGCGTTCCCCAAGACTTGATGAGGTCGCCCTGTTCTGTGAATTTGTGAATCCTGCTATTTCGATAGCCATCAGAAACGTAGATATCGCCCGACGGTCCCTTGACCATCTCGGTAGGGTAGTTGAATGGCCCGGCGGCGCGGGGAACCATGTCCGCGGCGACTTCGCAGCCCGTGTCGGAATGAACGCCGCGTTCTCCCAACACCATCAGGGGACTGCCTTCCAGCGTGTATGCCACCGCGACAGAATCGTCGCGGTCGGTCATGTATATCACATCGTCGCTGATACTCATTCCGTGCGGCGAGTTAAAAGCGCCATGCCCCCAGGCATTCAGATAATTGCCTTCTCTGTCGAAGACGACTACGGGAGGGTCCGTTCTCTGGAAAACGTAGAGCCTATCCTGTGAATCGGTAGCGACTGTGCTAACTACCGCGAAAGTCTCCCCATCGGGAAGTCTGGGAAAATCCTGCGCAAGTTCAAAAGTGAGTTTGTCTGTTCCAACGGTAGTCATGAGTCATCCCCCAACATCATTACCAGGCGAATAAAGTGGCGCGCAAATACGGCGAATTGTGAGAAATTTCCGCCAATCTGTATGAAACTAAGTCTCACTCCAAGCGGCTCGTCGCCTCTTTGCCATTTAGTCTAAGCGTACTCTTAATGGGCACGGCTGTTTCGACCAGCCTCTCGGCAAAACAGCCTCGCTTCGCAAGCCTGATGACATTAACTATGTCCTCCTCCGGCTCGTCTGAGCTAACGTCGAACTCGGAGCGCACCTCAGTCACCCCACTGTTCACCGTTCCAGCCAGAACTGAGCCGGACAGATAGTAGTCCATCTCAACGTGAACGCGCGCCTTGTTAATCGTGAGTCTTTTCATTGCAGCGTACCGCTTCAACTGGGTAAGCAGTCAAAACCCGATCCCAGAGGTGATGTAGGTTAGTGGCGCGGGATAGGCATTCTCGCCACCCATCCTTTCCGGTTCATCGCAGTAAATCACGAACTGTTCGCGGGTACCCTTGTGGAGCATCTTCTCGATATGCTCGCAGTCAATGGTAATGGTGCTTCGTGTCCCTTTCTGAGGCAGTTCATCACCGTGTAATTCGTGAGGAATATCTGTTGTCATGTAAGCTCCTCCGGGTTTCTGGATAACCTGACAATCGCCGCTTCCAGGATAATATGATACCATTTCATTCTGACCACGACATGAATCTCGGCGGCAGTCTGTGTATCGTCATTCCCGCGAAAGCGGGAATCCATTCAAATCTAGTCAGTTACAATACGCCGACGTTACTCCGAATTGGTATGAGTCAACGGACGCGAGTGTATCAGGCCTGTAGGAAAGTTCAAGTGAACCAGATACGCTTTCTCGATGTGGAGTGAAAATACTCCTGTCTCAACCGGGGAGCCATACTTACGGGCAGAAACTGGCGAAGGGGCGAACAGGGGCTACATTCAAGCGCCGCGCAGGCATCGGGATGGATGAAGGAGGCTACGGCAGGTCTGAACCGCGGTCAAGATAACTGTCTGCCTTTACGCCGGCGCCGACGAATCGAGGACTGTTGGCAGTGTAAAGTTTCCGCATCCCAGGCAGTGAACGCGACTATCCTGTCAGAGGAGAGAAGGCTTCCTCTGGTAAATCTGGATTCTGTGGCGGTTGGCCTCGGTCACATAGACCCGTCCGGCATCGTCGAGCTTTACGGACATAGGCGCCCAGAACAGGCTCTCTACGTGCGCCGACTGGGTGTGAGGGTCATCGCCATAGACATCGGGCAAGTCGGGGCTGAGGTCGGCAGTGTCCCTGGCTTCCGCCTCCTCACGGTTGGTTTCCATAAAGCTGGCGGCCCACTTCGACAGGGTTGCCTCGCCCCTTAGAACCTGAAGTGGACGTCCGTCACTGTCAAGGGCCTGTACCCTCTCGTTGCCCCAATCCGATACGTACATACGGCCGCGCTCATCAACCGCTACCCCGGATGGGCGTCGGAGTTCACCGTCTGCCCGTCCCGACGCGCCGTAGGTCGCGATGAACTCACCTTCGGGCGAGAATCGTTGAATCCGGTCGTTTCCCCAGTCCGCCACGTACAGGTCTCCGCTGGGAGCTACGGTCAATCCCCAGGGTAGTCTAAGCTGCCCTTCGGCGGACCCCGGCGAACCGAAAGCGTGTAGGAAGATACCCGAGGATGTGAACTTCTGAATGCGGTTATTGTGGGTGTCCGCGACGTAGATGTTGTCGTCGAGGTCGAAGGCGACCCCGGACGGACCGTTCAGTTCGCCCTCACCAGCGCCGTGGGCGCCCCAGCCGGAGACGAAGCCGCCGTCATAGTCGAAGGCGGTGATGCGGTGCGTGTAGTCGTCGGCAACGTATATATGCCCCTGGCCGCTCTCTGCCGCGCACGTGGGGGAGATAAGCTGGCCGTCGCCATCGCCCAGGTGTCCGAAGGTACCGTAGTACTCGCTGTCCAGGTCCAGGACGGTGACCCTCACGCCGCGTTCTCCGAAATCCCTGGACCTGTTGGGCACATACAGCCGCCCGTTCTGCGCCGCGACCGTGTCGGTGGGATATTCGAACCCACGTCCCTCCATTCCAACGATGCCAATGGTCTGCCAGTATTCAAGCATAGTGTCTAGGCCAGTTGGAACTCTCTGGTTGAGGCCAAGAGCCTGAGTAGGCGCTCCACACTCCGGCGGCTATGGTCACCCTCTACAAACCGGACAAGCGTATCGCGCGTATCGTCGGTTACTGAAAAGGCGCCCATCTCGTCCAGGCAGCGATCTACGAGATGTTCGGATGAGAGTCGTTCGGCATCCCCCCGACAGATATTGTCTATCATCGCTCTGACGCCCGGCTTGTTCGCGTCCCCGAACTGCTCCGACGCGAAGTTGATTCTCTCTACAAGCGTGCCGGTGTCAACCCACTCGGCGCCCTGGCGCCAGCCCTCAACGCTGGGCGGATTGTTGAGCTCCTGTCCCATCCACACGCTCTGCCTGTACCTCGGGATCATATCCCTGCGCGGCATATCGAACTCCCCGGTCATTCGGAGCGCGCTCACCAGAAACTCCGCGGGGCCTTTGACCTTCTTGTACCGCGCGTCCTCCGACCGGAAGAAGTCGGAGTTGAACAGCACCCGCAAGACCGACTTGATGTCGTAGCCGCTATCGAAGTAGGCGCGAACGAGGAAGTCAATAGCCTCCGTGTCTCTCGGAGGAGTGTACGGCCAAGCCGGAACAGGCGGCTCATCCGCGACGAAGAAGTGGTAAAGGCGCCTGGCGATGAAACGCGCCGTGGCCTCCTGCCGACATACGATATCTATGATGTCTTCGCCATTGAAGTTGCCCCGGTGTCCGAGGAAGGTCTTCTCGCCATCGTCATGGTCTTCCGGGCGGTAGTCGAAGTGATAAGCGATTCGACCGTACGGCCAGTCCGAGTCCCTCATGGAGCGCACGATCATGTACTCGGTGTTGCCTATGGTCCAGCCCGTAAAGGCCCGCGCGCACTCCTTGATGTCATCCTCGGTGTAATTGCCGACTCCCATCGAGAAGAGCTCAAGCAGCTCGCGGGCCCAATTCTCGTTGATTGCGTCGCCGTGGTTGTCCTGGTTGTCCAGCCAGACGATCATCGCCGGATCCTTCGCAAGTCTCAACAGTATGGAGTCGAAGCTGTCCAGGCCGTGCCTGCGGAACGTGTTTATCTGGTCGTAAAGGACCCGGCCGTTGATGACCTTCGGAACACCCGTAGCGAATATGCCGTGCCAGAAGAGGGCCATCTTCTCCAGCAGAGGCGCGTTGGTCGTAATCATGCGATAGACCCAGTTCCGGGCGGAGCCGGGCGCGTTTATCATGCCGGACGCCTCGAGGTCGAAGCGTCTGACCATATCGTCGCCGAGCCACTCGGTATCTTTCGGGTTGAGCAGGTCCTCGACCGTAGCCTCGTATCCCCTTGCCGCGTATGCGTCAAGCTCTTCGCGCGTAGCGCCGAAGCCTGCCCGCCGCATGAGATGAGCAATGAGCTTGATGTCCGACTGGGCCATAGTATCTCCTGTGCCTGCTTTTCGCGTGGAGCGACAGGACGGCTGAAGACAATGAGGAAATCCACCGGGCCGGTCGCGGAGCCTCCCGAACGGCTACCTGTACTATATCCAAGGTATGGAACGAAGGCAAGCAAGTCGTCAGCCTGCGAAGCATCACGAGAGTCCCTCGCCCTCGAGGGAGAGGGGACTTTCACGCTGCGCATTGCGGCTGGTCGCCCCTACAAATTATTGATGCTTCCGCCCGCCTGAGCAGAGCAATCGCAACTGGATTTCAGCGGTCTTATATATTTTGGTTTATATCGTCCAGGTCGTTTAACAGGTGCGAACAGGTGGCTTTACTGGTGCCCAACAGGTGGGTTCTGAACCAGCAATTGACCTGCATTTCACCTGCGTTGTAGCTAAATGGCCGGAAAATTTTTCTTTTGTCATTCTCATCATATATCGTGGCTTATGGCTTTCGGATCGCAACCGCTAGTTTGGACGCTGGGCGTCCGTCGAAAATTCATTGTGGCAAGTTATGGCGTTATTATAGGCTAACCCGAACGTATGTACAAGAGGAAGCGATTCCCGGAGACCCTCGCGAAACCCCTTCTCACTTCAATCTGGAAGTTCCATATGCATGTGAAAACACAGGTTCCAAGTTGCCGCGCTTTGTTCGCAGCCCGATGGATTCCCGTTTTCATGGTAATGACGGTAGTTATGCAAAGGTCTCATCCCTGAAGGCGCGGTCGGGGGAGACAATGTTCGACACCTGTTCGTCAGGGCCGTACCCGGCGACTAATAGACGCTGTACACCTAGAGTCGAGCGCTTCGGCGTTCCTAAAATAAGTCCCGTAAACGGGCGCCGTCACCGTCAATAGAGTCTGGGAGAAACCGATGACCAATTCAGCGCATTTCACACCAGCCCTGTTCGAGTACCTGTCCGAGCTTGCGGACAACAACAACAGAGAGTGGTTCCAGGACAACAAGGCCCGCTACGAGCGGGATGTCCGTGACGCGCTCGTCCAGTTCGTCGCCGACTTTGGGGAAAGACTCCAGGAGATAAGTCCCCACATGGTCGCCGACCCAAGGCTGTCGGGTGGGTCTATATTCCGCAGCGAAGACACCATGAATTCTAAAACATTCGGAAAGGCATATCCTTCTCGGCATCGTCCGTTACGATCTCAAGCAGCGCCGTCCGGCCCGACTCGACGATACCCGCGCACCGCTTCACCGCCGCAGTGACGTTGTCAGGCTCGGTGACCCGCTCGCTGTACGCGCCCAAAGCCTCAGCCATCTTCACGAAGTCGCCTCCGGTCGTCTTTGTGCCATAGAGTTCGTGGGCGGTCGCGAAATGCTCGGGCCTGTATATTCCCATTGACGAGTTGTTCAGCACTACTGTCAGAATTGGTATTTCCTCACGGACAGCCGTTTCCAGGTCGGTTCCAACCATACCGAAACCGTAATCCCCGATTACATTGACACATAGCTTGTCCGGGGCGGCGAGCTTGCTGCCCATAGCCGCGCCCAGGCTGTAACCCAGCTGAGTTGACTTGCCCCACGCGATAAAGCCGCGCGGCGTAACGGTCTTGTAGAAAGGAATCATCTGGTCGCGCGGGCTTCCCGAGTCGTGATTCATTATCGTCCGCTTGTGATCTATCGCGCCGGAGAGGTCGTTGAGCGCGCGGTACGGGTTGATCGGCACGGCGTCCGAGCGCATCTTGGGCAGCCATTCCTTCATCCACTCGTCGCGCACCGCTTTGATGGAGCCCGCGACATCGCCCCTATCCACCCGCTCGCTTCCGGCGTCGGCAAGCATCGCCTTGACTTCCGCGATTAACTGACGCATCACCAGTTTCGCGTCGCCGATCACTGCCACGTCGGGCGAATAATCCTTGTTCACGTCGTTTTCGTCGTTGGTGATGTGAACCAGAACCTTGCTGTCGAACGCGTCGGCTCCGTAGTGCATACGTGTAAAACTGCACCCGATACCGAATACTACATCCGCCTGTTCCAGGAATTGAACGACCATTCCGGTCGTCGTGCTCGAGCGCGTTCCGAGCGACAGCGGATGGTCCTCGCGGAAGGCGCTCTTGCCGGCCATCGAGGTCATCACCGGCGTCTGCGTGAGCTCGGCGAGTTCTCGCAGTTCATCCCATGCCTCGGCATATAGAACTCCCTGTCCAGCATGTATTACCGGGTTCTCCGCTCCGAGTAACACCTTCGCGGCGTCCCTCACGTCCTGCGGGTCGCCTTCTGACCGACGCTTTCGCACTGGTATATAGTCCGCTTCGGCGCCGGGCAGTTCGCCCCGCAATATGTCACTTGGCAAATCCAGCAGTACAGGACCGGGACGGCCCAGCCGCAACTGGCTGAACGCTCGGCGCATCGCGTTGGGAATCTCCTCCGGCAGTCCCACCCTGCCCGACCACTTCACGACCGATTCGTAGGTACGGCTCGGACTGAAGGTTGGATGCACGCCGGCGCGATTTCTGGGCGCAGACGCCGGGAGCAGCAGTATTGGCACGGAGTCGGCGTATGCCTGAGCCACGCCCGCGAAAGCGTTCTCCGCGCCCGGTCCGGCCTGCATCGCGAACACCCCGACGCCTCTGCCGTTGGTGACTCGGGTGTAAGCGTCCGCCATATTGACGCCAACGCGCTCCTGTCGGAATATGAGCGGTCGTATGCCCGCCTTCGCCGCGGCCTCCTCCAGCGAATTGAAGGGGATTACCCCCATGAAGTCCACGCCTTCTTGCTTAAGTATTCTCGCAACCAGGTCCGCGCCTATCATATCGTTTGCCTCTCAGAGATAAGAACTACCGGGGATTTACAATTCACTGGGAATACTATCATTTTCGCTCCGCATCAGGCATCGTCTATTCCACGATTCTCACCAATAGTATATTTATCCTGATTTATATTGTCCCTGGTGAGGGACTGGTGGACCTCTGGTGACCCTTTCAGGTCGGAAGTGACCTGCAAATCGGCGGATTTAGCTATGAATTCACCTGAAATTCGCCTGCGGAAAAAAAATGTGAGCCGATTTTGTCGTCATTGATAAATCCTACTTTATGTAATTTAGATACTTTTGTTCTGCAATGGGGTATTGTAGCATAGTATGGGGAGGGTTGCGCAACGTTACGCCAGTCGGCCTTGGGCGGGGGAGGCGCGGCGGCGGCGCGGGGCGCGGGGGAGCGTGGCGTCGGGGGCGAAGCGGGGGTATTCGGCCCACGCTCCGGACAGCAGTTCCTCGATGGTGAGTATCTGGAGGCGCGGGTAGCGGTGGTCTGGGTAGTGTTCGGGGGTGTAGATGCCGGCGGAGGCGGCTTCCTGAATCATCGGGCGCGTGGGCGGGTTGAGGGTGATGAACAGGCCGATTTCCGCCTTCTCGCGGGCCATGTCGCCTTTGAGGGTAGCTATCATGTCGCGGCGGACGTGGCCGCTTTTGACCTGGACGATGATTCGCTTGGCCCTGCCGCTGTTGTCGTCGAAGAAGTTGATGTAGCCGTCTATGCCGGAGTCGGCGCCGCGGCGGCCCTTGTTGGATGGGCGGGCGTCAACGAGTCCCAATGCCCAGTACTCGAATTGGTAGCGTCCGTCGTGTTCGGATTCGACGGCCAGGGCGCGCGCGCTTTCGACGTCCTGTGGGACGCCTACGACGTCGTAGTCGGAGAGGTCGGGGCCGAAGGTGTCTCGGAGTCGGCTTTTCATGAGGGATATGGCGAGGTGTGTAATGTCTATGCCAATCCAGCGGCGGTTGAGTCGTTCTGCGACGGCTATGGCGGTGCCGCATCCGCAGAAGGGGTCGAGTATGACGTCGCCTTCGTCGCTGGATGCGTTGATGATGCGTTCGAGAAGGGCTTCGGGTTTCTGGGTGGGGTAGCCGAGGCGTTCGCGCGCCTGCGAATTTATGGGGTCTATGTCATCCCAAAGCGCCTGAGCAGGCCTGCCGAGCATTTCATCCAAATATCTCTTTCGTCTTATGCCGCCCGTTCTGGTGAAGTGAAGCCGCCCTTCAGAATCCAGCCGTTCCATCGTCTCTAACGGTACACGCCACAGCGAGAACGCTCCTTTGTATTCGTACTCGTATCCGCCGCCGGAGAGACCTTTGGCAGTCAAGTCATAGTCAGCATAAAGTCGCCCATCGGGATCCTTGAATCGAAAACGCGCCTTGTATGATTCGTCGTATGGTTGGTATTGGATGTTCCAAGTCTTCTTCTGGCTTTTGGTGTAGAAGAGAATGGTATCGGTGTTTCTTCCGTAGCGCGTGGAATCGCTATGCGCGGTGGTGCGCCGCCACGTTATCTCATTCCGAAATTTGTCCTGGCCGAATACGGCGTCCATCATGAGCTTGAGGTAGTGGCTGGCGGTGGGGTCGCAGTGGAGGTAGATGCTGCCCGTCTGTTTGAGGACGCGGTGGAGTTCGGCCATGCGCTGGGCCATCATGTCGTTGCGTCCGAGGAAGCCGCGCATGGCCTGGAGGAGGTCGCCCAGCTTTTCGGGGCCATCGGTTATGACGTCCTGGAAGGCGATTTCGGATTCGACGCTCCAGCTCCAGGTGTCCTCGAAGGCAATAATCTGGGCTGCGGAGTCTTCGCCGCTGCGCTCTCGGAACAGGACGTTGTAGGTGGCGTTGGAGTTGAAGGGCGGGTCGAGGTATATGAGGTCAACGCTGTCGTCGGGGACGCTCTCTCGCAGGATGCGTAGGTTGTCGCCGAAGTAGAGTTTGTTGCGCCAGTCGGTTGGAGTCATCTTGTGTATCCGTGTTGCATAAATGTGGACTTATAGAGTGGTGATGAGCGTTCAGGCGTTCTGCAGATGTCCTGCTGGCAGGGTCTGGTACCTGTATTTCACCTGCAAAGACCTGTATTCACCAGTTCCGGGGGTTTTTCTTGACCGTCCGGGTTTGGGTGATATATTCGGGTTTATAGTCACGTACTTTTGTTCTGTCGCGTGGGTATTGTAGCAGACGTACCCCTTGTATTCCAGCATCAACTCTGCCTCATCTGGAATTTCTCTTGTTCACAATATACCAAAGCCAGAATGTTGCATCATCACCCCACCCGTGCTAAGTTGCGCTTGCGCGAAAGTCGTACCCACGGGAGAAAGACTATGCCATCCGAAGCTCAATTCACCCTGATCACCGCCGACCGGCTTATTGATTCCAGGGGAGGCCCTCCAATCGAAAGGGGCGCCGTCCTGATCGAGGGCGACAAAATCGTTGCGGTGGGACGAGCGGAAGACATTCACGCTCCGGAGGGAGCGTCGGTGGATGTCAGCGACTATCCCGGATGCACAGTCATGCCCGGCATGGTTGACTGTCATACCCACCACAACGGGTTCGGGGACGGGCGCATGGGCGACGACCTTGCCACCCTTCCCGACGAGATCCTCACAGTGCAGGCCGCCAGAAACGCGCGGGCGAGTCTCTATTCAGGCGTCACCACGATCCGAGAGAACGGCCCCAAGAACGTGACCATGTTCAGGCTGCGCGATTCGATCAATGCCGGACTCACAATCGGTCCCCGGATGGTCCTCTGCGGTCGTCCGGTCTCCATAATCGGCGGACACATGGGCTACTTCGGCGGCGAGGTCACCGGCCCGAACCAGACCCGCGCGCTGACGAGACAGTTGATAAAGGAAGGCGCGGACTACATCAAGATAACCGCCACGGGCGGCAGCACACGAACTTCCTACCCCTCCCTGCCCTCGTTCAACCTGGACGAACTCAGGGCGGTGACAAGCGAAGCGCGCAAGTTCGGCAAGCTGACCGCTACGCACTCCATGTGCTCCGAAGGAATAGCCAACTCGCTCGAAGCGGGCGTGGATATGATCATCCACTGCAACTACCGAGAACCCGACGGCGCCAGCGACTTCCGCGAAGATATAGCCGAACGAATCGGAGAACAGGGAGCGTACGTCAATCCTACCCTGCATGTCGGCAGGTCCACTGCCTGGACGCTCGCGCACAAGCGCGACGACGAAGGCCTGACGCCGCGGGAAGAAGCCCAACTAGACGAAACCCGGGCCGGTATGGATGTCCGCATGGACCACTCCCGCCGCATGATCGAAATGGGCCTGAACGTCATCACGGGCTCGGATTCGTCCTGGGGCAACTACCGTCTCGGCAACACAGTGTATGAGACTGAGCTCCTGGTCCACGCCGGATACACACCTATGCAAGGTGTTCTCTCGGTAACAAGCTGGGCGGCCGCCGCCTTGAACATGAAGGACAGGGTGGGAACGCTCGAACCCGGCAAAGAGGCCGACGTTCTCGTCGTGAGGGGCAACCCGGTTCGAGAAATCAACGACCTGTGGAACGTAGCCGATGTGTTCTTCGCGGGGCAGAAGCTCGAACGCGGCTCCGACGAGTCGCAGTCCGCAGTCCGACAGATTCCCGCGCCCCTATAAACTCATCCAATGAAAACCAGACCGGAGACCGGATATGCCTGAATCCAACACCCAGTTCACTATACTCAAGGCCGCCCGGCTGATTGACGGCAATGGCGGCCCCGCCGCCGAACAGGCCGCCATACTGCTCGAAGGCGACACAATTCGACAGATAGGCACCGCCGAGACAGTCCAGGCGCCTGAGGGCGCTCCCGTCCAGGAGATTGACTACGGCGACGCGACTATCATGCCCGGACTGGTGGACTCCCACGTTCACCTCATCGGCATCGGCGACGGGCGCGCCGGAGACGAACTAGTCACCCTGCCCGACGAAGTGCTCACGGTCCAGGCGGCTCAGAATGCCCGCCGCCACCTGTACTCAGGCGTTACTACCGTCCGCGATTGCGGCGCTAAGAACCGCACCACGTTCGCGCTGCGCCAGGCGGTCGAAATGGGTATATTGCCGTCTCCACGGCTGGTTCTCGCTGGCAGACCCGTGGCTATCATTGGCGGTCATCTCAGCTATTTCGGCATACAGGCCACCGGAGCGGACGAATGCCGCGCCGCCGTGCGTCAACTCATCAAGGAGCGCGCGGACTTCATAAAGATAACCGCGACAGGAGGCAGCACGCGCACGAGTCACCCGCTCAGGCCATCGTTCGACGTGGACGAACTGAGGGCGATATGCGAAGAGGCGCACAAGTTCGGCAGGCACGCCGCCGCCCACTGCGCTTCCTCTCAGGGCATGGTAAACGTACTCGACGCTGGTATAGACACAATCATCCATGGCGTCCATAAGGACCCGGATGGCGCCGACACCTACCGCCCAGATATAGCCGAGCGCATCGCCGAGAACGGTGTCTTTGTCAACCCCACCATCGGCGCGTCCGTAGCCCGGATACGCCAGCTCGAAGACATGGGCGAACTGACCGCAGAGCGGCAGGCTGAACTCGACACCGTTCGCGCGGCCTCTGATGTCAGAATGGACCAGTTCGCGCGGATGCGCGACGCGGGAGTCGTGATGTCCGCCGGATCGGACTCAGCGTGGGGGAACTACCAGATGGGCGACTTCCAGACCGAGATCGAGGCTCACGCGATGGCGGGAATGTCCAACATGGAGGCCATCGTGTCCGCCACCCGAGACGCATCCCGCTCATGCCGGATAGATTCAGAGGTGGGTACACTCGAACCCGGTTTGCAGGCCGACGCGCTGGTGGTCGAGGGCAACCCGCTCGACGATCTGAGCAATCTCAGGCGAGTGGCCGACGTATTCCTCGCCGGCGAAAGGATCGACCGACAGAATCTGATATAGCGCGGAGCTCTCCTAGATGTTCAGCTTCTCTATACATTCGTGGGCTTGCCGCAAGAGCTAGAGACGGCGCACTTGCGGCAGTCTTGCCATCCTGCGGTCGAGCGTCAACACTTCCAGTCCATCGCGACGGTAACCGTCGGCGATAAGACGGTCGAACAGACCCGGCTGACCGGACTCCGACAGTATCGTTAATACATCCTGCCCATTTAGCGGGGAGACCAGCCCGCTTCGCAACGCGCCTAGTAAAGCAACGCGGGCGTCCTCCCTGGATACGCCATAGTGGCGCTGGACTGCGACATAGGTTTCTCCGATTACCTGATTGGACGCAAAGATTTCTGAGCCATTTTCGACTAATTCTCTAAGACGGCTTATGCAATAGGAAAAATCCTGTGGGGGCTACCTGGTGAGCAATCTTACGAGAACCGACGTATCAATCCCGTAGCGACGGGTCATAGCCCTGTCTCCGAAATTCCTCGATGTCGAACGGCTCATGGTTAGGATCTATTTTATCCGCCAGGAGTCCGAGAAGAGACAGGTCTATTCGACGCGGACGCAACATGAAGCCGTCGGGAACCTCTTCCAATTCAAGTTGGTCCCCCGGCCTCACCCCCATCTCTTCCAATACCCGCGCCGGAAAAGTAACCTGACGTTCTGAGGTCATTTTGACTATCATCGTTTTTTCCTCACTTTGAGATTATATCAGTAAGGACGCACGGTTAATTCCCTATTCAAAGCCCGCAGTATGAAAAAGCCCCGCCGAGTTGCTCAACCCGGTGGGGCAATCTTGTACCAGCCTTGAAGATAGAACTCTACCTCTCGATGGGCGCGCCGACTATCGAGCCGTACTCCGTCCAGGATCCGTCGTAGTTTCGGACTTTCTCGTAGCCCAGAATCTGGGAGAGCACGAACCAGGTGTGGGAACTTCTCTCACCAATTCGGCAGTAGGCGATGGTTTCTCCGTCGCCAGATATGCCGGCCCCGCCGTATATCGCCTGGAGTTCCTCGACCGACTTGAACGTGCCGTCCTCGGCGACAGCGGTCGCCCACGGAATGTTCGCCGCGCCGGGGATATGTCCGCCGCGCTGCGCGCCTTCCTGCGGCAGATTGGCGGGCGCGAGAAGAGTGCCGTTGTACTCGTCCGGCGCGCGCACATCCACCAGGCCCGTGTTGTTGCTGGTGGAAGCTACGCTGAGAACGTAGTCGCGGGTCGCCCTGATCGAGAGATCGGGCGCTGGGGCGTCGTAGGCAACACTTTCGACCGAGGGCGCGTCGGTTGACAGTTCCCTACCCTCGTCAATCCACTTCTGCCTGCCGCCGTCCATGATCTTCACGTCGGAGTGGCCGTATATCTTCATCTGCCAGAAAGCGTAGGTGGCGAACCAATTGTTGTTGTCGCCGTACAGAACGACAGTTGTATCCGGGCCAATGCCGGCCCCGCCAAGAAGTTGGCCCATCTGATCCGCGGAAAGGATATCTCGCGTAAGTTCGTCATTGAGCTGGGACGTCCAGTTCCAACCGACCGCGCCGGCGATGTGCCCCTGGTCGTAGGCTTCGGTATCAACGTCAACTTCGACAAGCCTTACATTGGCGTCGCCCAGGTTCTCGGCGACCCATTCGGTCGTGACTATGGATTCGGGATGTGCGACCATTTACTATTCCTCCGACTGAGAGCTATGCGCGCTCTACTGTTCGTTGTTTTTCAGTTCGTTATTTATCCGGTTAGAGGCGCGCCTCCGCAGAAGGCGACATAGTCTATAAGCTCGGTTACGGTTGGATTGTCTCCGCAGAGTGGGCAGTCCGGGTTGCGCCGCATCTTAACCGTTCTGAAGTCCATCTCCAGCGCGTCTATGAGCAGCAGCCTGCCTGAAAGCGATTCGCCTACGCCGAGAATCAACTTCACGGTCTCGGTCGCCTGAATCGTGCCTACCATACCGGGCAGCATTCCAAGAACGCCGGCCTCGGCGCAGCTTGGCACTTCGCCAGGAGGAGGGGGTGTCGGGAACAGGCAGCGATAGCAGCCCTTGCCCGGGATAAACACTGTCGCCTGGCCGTCGAACAGCAGGATGCTGCCGTCAACGAGTGGCTTGCCCGATAGGTATGCCGAATCGTTTACCAGGTATCTCGCAGGGAAATTGTCCGCGCCGTTGACCACGATGTCGTAGTCCCGGACTATCTCCATCGCGTTGTCCGAGGTAAGCGGGGCCTCGTGAATGATCACGTTAGTCTCAGGGTTGTATGCGTTCAGCGTTTCAACCGCGGACTGTACCTTCGACTTGCCGATGTCGCTGTCGTAGTGGAGTACCTGGCGCTGGAGGTTGGTTATGTCCACAGTATCGAAGTCCACGATCCCGATGGTGCCAATACCGGCCAGGGTCAGGTAGATGGCGATGGGCGATCCGAGCCCGCCCGCGCCTACGATTAACACTTTAGCGTCGATCAGCTTTCGCTGGCCCACGCTCCCGACCTGGGGCATGATTATGTGGCGGCTATATCTCCTCACCTGGTAAGGCGTTAGCGGCCTGACTTGCGTAGCTGCGACCATTGAGTTCCTCCAATTGATTTTGCCGTTCGATGATTTAGACTCGGCTGGCTGAGTTTCGCGCCGATAATAAAAAAGCCCCACCGCCGAACGCTAGGCGCTGGCATGGAGCCTGTTCCTGAGCGGCCTGCCGCCGATTGCGGCTACGGCCTCCAGGTTGCTGACGGTCTCCTACTACCCTACCTGACGCCCGCGCGCTGGAGCGTCTTACAGGAGCATCCGTTAGCCGAATCTATCTTGTACAACGTTCCCGATTCCTAGCTGATGAGTTATTGGTTACGTCGCAAATTATAACACGCGCCGTTCTCCGCCTTCAAATTCGCTGGCTTGTTCGGAACAGCAAAGCCCAGGCTAACCACACATCGGCATTGAGGATAAGAAAAAAGACCTCACCTACTTTCCCAGGTGGAGTCTTTACTTTGCAATTAGTTAAGAAGTTTCCTATTCCTAATCGTCCCAGGATGCAAGCCATCTGATAACGAAGTTATCCCGAGTAGGCTGTTCTGCTTCTTTCTTGGCAGCTTTTACAGCTTCCATAATCTCATCACGAGAAGTGTCCGGATCATCTACCGCCGAGGCTATCGAATCAATTCTCTGCACAACTTTCTGTCGCCTAGCTCTGGTAAATCCCCCAAGCGCCATTTTTCTACTCCAATCTATCGCTACCATTGTAACTATATAGACCGCAACTCCCAAGGACACCATGTTCGATACTGCCCCAAGGTCGTCCAAAACCTTCCAAATCACCCATTCGGCTTCGTCAAAGTAAATCAACAAATAGGTTGCTATCGGTACTCCGAATGGCGCAAATCTCGCTTGGCGTTCAGTCCATCGCGGCCAGCGAACTTCAAGCATCCGACTTTTTACCATTCAACCTACCTTGATTCTTGAACGACTCTCCATGATGTTGCACATCTATTTTACGATAGTCTGTCAAGTATCTGTCAAGCTGTGATAGGGTAGAGTGAAGAGACGCAGTGACATCTATTCACGTACCATTCCAAGAATAAGAGATTCTTGAGGCCCCTGGATGACTACTCCTAATAATATGTCCTCATTCGACGAAGTTAATATGTCTTTCGACAAAGCGGCCGAACGGCTCAAGCTGTCCGATGGTGTCCGCGAGATGCTCCGCCAACCTTGGAGAGAACTCCGGGTTTCGGTTCCGGTAAGGATGGACGATAACTCGATAAGGGTATTCAACGGGTACAGGGTTCAGCACAACGGCGTGAGAGGGCCATACAAGGGAGGCGTCCGTTACCACCCCGACGCCGACCAGGAAGAGGTTCGCGCGCTTGCGTCCCTGATGACCTGGAAGAACGCGCTGGCGGACATACCATTCGGCGGCGCGAAGGGCGGCGTCCAGTGCAACCCAGGCGAACTGAGCGAGGACGAACTCAATCGTCTGACGCGCAGGTACACGCTGAACATCGAGCATCTCATTGGCATCAACCGCGACATTCCAGCTCCAGACCTAGGCACAAACGCCCAGACCATGGCCTGGATGATGGACGCTTACGGGCAGATACACGGCTACGTCCCGGGCATCGTTACCGGCAAGCCCGTCGAACTCGGCGGCTCTGTCGGGAGGGAGCAAGCCACGGGCAGAGGCGTCGTTTTCGTCACTCGGAACGCCGCGGCGGATATGGGTATGGATCACTCCGAAGCCAGAATAGTCATTCAGGGATTCGGCAACGTCGGCGCGTGGACGGCGGCCATCGCGGGCGAACTTGGGTGCGCCGTGATTGCGGTTTCAGACGTAAATGGCGGCGTCTATAACGAAGCGGGCCTGGATATATCAGCGCTCTTCGAACACAAACGTGAGGCCGGAACGGTCAATGGATTTGATGGAGGTGAACCGCTCTCGAATGCGGAGTTACTTGAACTGGACTGCGAAGTCCTGATACCCGCGGCGATTGATAGGGTGATTCACCAGAAGAACGCGCCCAATGTGAAGGCCAAGATGATTGTGGAAGCGGCCAACCACCCTCTCACTCCTGAAGCCGACGACACCTTTCGGGACAGAGGAATTCCGGTAATCCCGGACATACTGGTCAACGCGGGCGGTGTAATCGTGTCCTACTTCGAGTGGACCCAGAATCTCTATCAACACCGCTGGACGCTCGAAGAGGTGAACTCCGAACTCGATGCCATAATCAGCAGGGCATATCATGAGGTCCGAGAGACTGCCCAAAAAGAGGGAATCACGCACAGAGACGCCGCCTTCCTGATAGGTGTTGGGCGTGTCGCGGAAGCCTCGAGGATAAGGGGGTTCGTTTAGAATTCACTTGTCTGAACTCAGACAGTGTTCAGGATGTTGTCCCCCGCTATATTGGAAAGCGCAGATTGCGCGGCGCGCTTTTCTCACGTTGGCGCAAGCCCCCCTCCCTTCACGTTGCAACCTCCCACTCCCAAACTTGACCGTCTAAGTTGGAAAGCGTAGATTGGAGCAATCAAGAATTAGGCATCGAATCCTTGGAGGGAGTTATGCAGTTCGGCTCGTTCATGGAATTTCACACTCGACCCGGCGGATCTCAGGCCGCTGCGTTCGAAGAGGGCATGGAGCACATCAAGGAGGCCGAATCTCTCGGACTGGACGGCGTGTGGCTCGCCGAATCCCACTTCAACCCCCAGAGATCCGTACTGTCCGCGCCGTTGATTATCGGGGCCGGAATTGCCGGACGGACCAGCACGATTAAAATCGGCACCGCTGTCCATGTGATCCCGCTTGGCAATCCAATTCGCATGGCAGAGGAAGCCGCCACCGTGGACCAACTCAGTCGCGGGCGCTTCGAATACGGGGTCGGGCGCAGCGGCTTTCCGGGCTCGTATGAGGGTTATGGCATGGCATACGGTGAAAGCCGCCAGCGATTCTACGAATACCTGGATATCATAAAGACCTCGTGGACCTCCGAGCGATTCAGCTACGACGGGGAATACTACTCGTATGATGACGTCTGCCTCACCCCAAAACCCTACCAGCAGCCCCACCCGCCCTTCAGAGTCGCCGCGACAACCACCGACACTTTCCCCGTTCTCGGCAAATTGGGCTACCCGATTTTCGTCGGTGTCCGTGGGCTTGGAATGTCCCAGGTCGCCGAACAGGTCGCCCTATACAAAGAGGCATGGGCGGAAGCCGGACACGAGGGCGAGATAGACATATCGCTCAGGGTGCCGGTTCACGTGGGGGAGAACAAGAAAGAGGCTGTTGAACTTCCCGAGAACAGCTTTATGAAGCAGTTCCGCAGACTCGGAACCCAGCTTGCGGCGTCTGCGACCCGCGCGGGAACAGATCCGCGTGAAGATCGGGTCGAACGAAGCTCACAGCTTGCCGAAATCACTTGGGACTTCGTGCGCGAGGAAAAGGTCGCGGTCGGCACTCCAGATATGGTGATCGAGCAGTTGACCAGAATGCGCGACGCGCTCAGCCTGTCCGGCGTTGTCGCCGAACTCAACGCTGGCGAGGAACTGCCTCCCGACAAGATAGCGTCCTCTCTCAGGCTGCTCTGCGAGGAGGTTATGCCCGCCTTCAGGTAAGCGCGGCCCTCTGGGGTCAGCTTTCTGGGGTCAACCCCGTGAAACCATGCGCTCTACTCAAAAGGAATACGTTCGGATATGGTCAAATTCGCTGATCCTGCGATAATCGAAGGCGATAAATGGAACGACCTGAACGACACCGCCATCCAAGCGTTCGAGCGGTTTCTCTCCGATATTGGACATAACCCAAACAATAACGAACATCGCATTCGAGCTTCCAGGTCAAGAGATAATCTTTCTAACGGGGTTATGGGTAATGTCCCTCCCAATTATGATGATGACTACATAGCCGCCGCATACATGGTTGAATACCATCTCAGCCACTGCGCCCTGGCCTACTGTGGACTTTCAGCGGACTTCTCAATGGCATGAATGGGCCGCCTGACGCTCTCTACGTCTGTGACGTGGGCGCGGGAACGGGCGCGGGTCTGGTGGGACTGTCGCTCGCTCTGTCCGATTGGCCCCAAAAGCCCATCGTCTATTTTGACGCGGTCGAACCAAGCGACGCGATGAGAAGAACCGGAGAGTTGTTCTGGAAATCCTTTTCTCGGATTAGAAATAGCAAGTACGACATCGTAGGGAAAGCAGGTTCGGTACGCGCTTTCAAGTACACGCCGGACGAATTGCCGAACCTTCCAAATGACGCATTGCGCATAGTCTCCGCGTTTCACCTGAGTTTTCTCTATGACGTGACGTCCATTGAGAGCAGGAGAGTTTTCCAGTCTTGTCATGAAAGTGTAGAATCCGTCGTTAGCCTCGTAGCTCCCGACCATGGCCTGTTCACGGTCAACAGAAACAAGGTGGATTCTCTGGCGCGCGCAGCCAATGAAGTTGGAGGGTGGTCAAGCCACAATAGAGAGAGCGCTCCTACTGCCTATCAACTCCATGGCAGACACACATTCTTCGCCAAATGCGGGACTGATTTGGGATTTCCGCCGAAGTATTCGCCTTATGGACACCACAGCCGCTATATATTTCCGCGTGATGCTGTATTGTTGTCGGTTGAACGCCTGCAAGCTGCTGAAGAACGCAGACGGAAGGTTGAAGAATCACAACCTAGACGTAAGGAGGCTGAGCGTCAGGACCTGTATAGCGCCGCCGCCCAACATGAGAACTTGGAATTCACAGAACGTGGGGCTGAAAAAGCTGAACCCAAGCGTGGGCAAGCAATTGGTTGCGCGGTCGCGGTGGTGATACTCACGCTCATTGTTATAATCGTGGCAGCCAGTATGTACGTGGGATTTTGAAATACAGCGCAAATTCAGGATAATCGGCTCTGGTTCGCGCCGCTGTCCCAATAGCGCATGCACAAATGATCTATTACATGCTATCATTAGACATTCTGTTTCAATCCTACACACTATACACTGACGGTCCTTGGAACGGGCGCTGACTCTTATAAGGGAGTTCTCTGATATGTCAACTCAGGGCCAGATAGCTATGCTGGATACAGGTGAAGTATCAACAGATGTCTTCGGACCAGATCACATTGGCAAAGACGTCACTGTTGCCTATATTCCCGCCAGCCAGGTAATAGCCAAACCCACCGGCTTCATGGACGCTTACGACTATACCCTGAACCCATACAGTGGATGCTCATTTGGATGCTCCTATTGCTACGCGGCTTTCTTCAGCCGCGATACCGAAAAGCGAGACAACTGGGGGTATTGGGTCAACGTCAAGCAGAATGCTATAGAGAAGATGCAAAATCTCAGGCGAAGTCTGGACGGAAAGCTGATCTACATGAGCAGCGTCACCGACCCATATCAACCTATTGAGCGGGATCTTGAGCTAACCCTTCGCCTGCTGCAAGTCATGGCAGAGCGTCACAAGCCCAAGTTGGTCGTTCAAACTCGCAGTCCACTGGTTACGCGGGACTGCGACTTGTTCCAGCAAATCGAACGAAACGGTGGCAGGGTGCAGGTCAATGTGACAATTACCACTGACGACGAGGACATACGTCGTGTGTTCGAGCCATTCTGTCCGTCCAACCCGGCGCGGTTACGAGCTATCGAGGAAGCGCAAGCCTCTGGCATCGAGACCTGCATAACTATGACGCCTCTATTGCTTGTGAAGAACAACGAGAACTTTGCCGACGACCTGATTTCCACCGGCGTGAAGAAATTTATTGCCCAACCCTTTCACTTCCGCCGAGGGAAATTTATTGCGGGCACGCGCGATAAGGCATATCATCTGATGGCAGAAAAACTGGGCTGCGGTCTTGATAACTTCGGTAACGAGTATATGGAACGCTATCAGGAGTTCTTTGAGGTATTCGACGATAAGTTGAAACACAACGGATTGCCGGGGCTGGAGGAAGGCAAAGACGGATTCGCGCCGCCGTTCTAACCGCTCCCAGCGCCACCAGTCTCGATAGTTGATTTTATGGATTGCCAAAGTAGTCGCTGATTCCGACCATCGGTCAACGACTCGCTGAACTCTGTGACTCTTTATGCTTCTCGCGATTGACATAGGAAACACCAACGTAACTGTCGGAGTATTCGACCGGGACGATCTGAAGGCCACTTTCCGGCTGTCCACCGACACGCGCAAAATGCCGGATGAGTACGCGCTTTCGGTCAGCCAGCTTCTGCCGCTTCGCGGTCTGTCCCTCTCGGACATAGACGCCGTGGCGATTTGCAGCGTTGTGCCACCGCTCACGCCCAGCTTCACTCAACTGGCAAGAGCCTATTTCGATGTCGAACCTCTGGAAGTTGGCTCCGGCGCCCGTACAGGAATCAGCGTCCGATACGACTCGCCCCGCGATGTTGGCGCGGACCGCATCGTTGACGCGGCAGCGGCGTTCAGTATGTATGGGGGGCCCGTAATTGTCGTGGACGTGGGCACTGCCACTGTCTTCGACGCGGTATCGGAGTCGGGCGACTACCTGGGGGGCGCAATCGCGCCGGGCATATCCATAGCGGCGGACTCCCTGTTCCACACAACCGCCATGCTGCGCCGCGTGGAACTCGCTCCGCCTCCGGCCGCCATCGGCAGAAACACTGTCCACGCGCTGCAAGCCGGTCTCGTTTTCGGATACGCCGAACTTGTAAAGGGTATGGTTGGACGATTCAAGAAAGAATTGGGCGAGCGCTCCAAGGTGGTCGCGACCGGTGGACTTGCGGATGTTGTTGCCGACGAGTCAGGCGTCTTTGATGCGATTGACCCCAACCTGACGCTAACCGGCCTGCGAATCGTTTACGATCTGAACAATGGCGCGCAAATGACATGACTTACTCACTCGATGGGAAAAACATAGCGCTCGGCGTTACCGGCTCAATAGCCTGCTATAAGGCGGTTGACTTGGCGAGCAAGCTGGTTCAGCTGAACGCCAATGTGGACGCGCTTATGACCAAAGCCGCCCTCCAATTCCTGACGCCTCTCACGTTTGCCGCGATCACCCACCGACCTGTCGTTACAAGCATGTTCGACCCGGAGTCGGAACTGAGCATCAACCATGTCGCAGCCGCCGAGCGAGCCGATCTGGTAGCGGTCGTTCCCGCCACGGCAAACAGCCTGGCCAAAATCGCGCATGGAATGGCGGACGACCCAGTGTCGGCGACAATTCTGGCCACCCACGCGCCGGTTCTAGTCGCGCCGGCAATGGACGCCAATATGTTCGACAACCCCGCTACTCAGACCAACATAGAAATCCTGAAAGAACGCGGTGTCTATGTCGCCGGACCCGGAGAGGGCAGAATGGCGTCTGGGCTTGTTGGCAGGGGCAGGCTTCTCGAACCCACTGAACTGGTGGGACACATAAGAATCCTGATCGGAAGAGACGGAGACCTCGCGGGACGCAAGATCGTCGTCAGCGCGGGCGGCACCCGCGAGGCGATAGACCCCGTTCGCGTCATAGCGAACCATTCCTCCGGCAAGATGGGCTACGCTATTGCCGAGGCGGCGAGAGACAGGGGCGCGCAGGCCATTATAATATCCGCGCCCACCGCCCTTCCCGATCCGACGGGCGTAAAGGTCGTGAAGGTTAATTCCGCGCTGGACATGGGCTACGCGCTGGACATGGAGTGCGCCGAGGCCGACGCTATTATCATGGCCGCCGCCGTAGCCGATTGGCGCGTAGCGGAAATAGCAGACCAGAAGGTGAAAAAAGGCGCCGCCGACACATGGACGATTGACCTCGTCAAGAACCCGGACCTGATCGCGGGAATAGCTTCCAACAAGCTGGTTAAAGTAGGATTCGCCGCCGAGAGCGAAGACCTCATAGAAAACGCCCGCGCCAAGATACAGTCCAAGGGACTGCACTTCATAGTCGCCAACGACATCACCGCCACCGACGCCGGATTTGCGGTTGACGACAACCGCGTCATAATCCTCGACCGCGAGGGATCCGTAGAAAGACTTCCCCTCATGTCCAAGTACGACGTGGGGGTCGAGATTCTGGATAGGGTTGAGAAGTTGCTTGTCAGTCCACAGAAATGACCGATTCCCAAAGTCTGTTCTACCAGCAATCCCAGGAAGGCACACAGCCTATGGCAAGCATATCCGATACGCTCAACAAGATAACCGACCGAATTCAGGCATCCGCCAGCGTTAAGACTATCTATGGCGAGCCGGTTCCGGTTGAAGGAAAGACGCTGATTCCGGTTGCGAAAGTACGCTATGGCTTCGGGGCGGGGAGCAAAGGCCAGACCGCCGAAGAACCCGAGGAACCCTCCGGCGCGGGCGGCGGAGTGGAGATAACGCCAATGGGAGTCATTGAGATAACCGCCGGCGAGACCAGGTACATTTCCCTGGAAGGGCCTCGCCAAATCATCAAGTACGCGCTCATAGCGGCGGTTGCCATCGCGATTGCGATAAGACTTAGCCGGATAAAGCGGTGAGCGAAGAAAATCGCAAAAGCCTGTCCCTCTCGCTCAACGGTCATTCCTGCGAAGCTTGTCCTCGTGGAAACGGGGAGCGGGAATCCAGAAATTGGCGGTCCCTCGACTGCTGTAATTCCACTTATGCAAGACTCTCGTGAGCGAGACCTCCGTTGCCCATTATCTTGACCCTTGCTAGAATCCAGACACTCAGACCGAAGCGAAATCCCAGGAGCAGAAAATATGCCCATAGTAAGAGTCGAAATGTGGCCGGGACGCACCCACGAACAGAAACGGGAACTCGCCAAGGCTATCACCCAGGCGGTAGTCGAGATCGGCAAGGCGCCCGCCGACCAGACCTTCGTCATTTTCGATGACGTCGCCAAGGAAAACTGGGCGCAGGCCGGAACGCTTGCGTCCGACGAGTAGAAACCCCGCTCACGGAGAGATATTGATGATAAGTCGAGAAAGAATAGTCCAGACATTCTGTGACCTCGCCAGAATTGACAGCCCATCGGGCGAAGAAGAGGAAGTCGCCCAGCATCTGATCAAGAGGCTAGAAGACATGGGCCTAAGTGTAGTGAGAGACGACTACGGAAATGTCATCGCTAACGACGGCGGCGATGATCCGCTCATCCTGTCCGCACACATGGACACTGTCGAACCCGGACGAGGCGTGCAGCCATCCGTTGATGGCGAACGTATTGTCTCAGATGGCTCCACCATTCTGGGTGGCGACTGCAAGGCGGGAGTGGCCGCCGTTATGGAGGCGCTCGAATCAATCTTCGAGGATGGAACGCCCCACCGGTCCATCGAAGTGGCCTTTACTCGCGAGGAAGAAATAGGACTCGTGGGCGCGCGCAATCTGGACTTCTCTCTCATCAAGGGCAAGGAGGCCGTCGTATTCGACGGCGAGGGGCCTCCAAGCCAGATAACCTCTTCCAGTCCTGAGTATATAGGCTTCGACATCGAGATAACGGGACGCGCCGCGCACGCCGGAGTAGAGCCGGAAAAGGGTATCTCCGCCATTAGAATAGCAGCCGAAATCATCACCAGGCTGCCGCAGGGCAGGCTCGACGATGAAACCACGTTCAACGTTGGAACAATCGAGGGCGGCACTGTGCGAAACGCAGTTCCCGAATTGACCACAGTACACGGCGAGTTCAGAAGCCGCAACATAGAGAGTCTCGATGGCATACGCCTCCAGGTGGACGAAGCGCTTGATCAAGTTCGAGCCTTGTTCCCGGAGGCCGACATACAATGCCACCTTCACACCGAATTCGTCGCCTACAACATCTCAGAAGACGACCCAGCTCTCGGAAGAGTTAAATCGGCTCTGGTGTCCCTTGGAATGACTCCTACCATGCAGGCTTCCGGCGGCGGCACGGACGGAAATGTCTTCCGGCTCAACGACATCAGCGCCGTAGTCGTCGGCATGGCGGATCATGGGATGCACACCGTGAGGGAATATGTGACAATCCCCGATCTTGTTGATGCCGCCCACCTCTGTGAAACTCTATTGAGAACGGACGAATAGACGATGTCCGTGCGCTACCTGGGCCACTGCGCCTTTCTGTTCGAGGACACCACGGGGGAAAGCCTATTGATTGACCCATTCGGAAATTCCGAAGAAGACCACTGGTTTCTTAAATCCTTCCCCTCGCTGAATGTTGACCTAATTGCAGTAACGCACGACCACTTCGACCACAACGCTATATCGGCCCTGCCCGCCGGTACGCCTCTGATGAACGGCGAGGGTACTCGACAGGTCGGTCAAACGATGATCACGGGTGTCAGCGACGTACATTCGGGCATATCCGGCCGCAACGGAATGGAAAACGTCATTTACGTTATAGAACACGAGGGAGTCAGATACTGTCATATCGGCGACAACCGCCACGATATGCCGGACGATACGGTTGCGGGTCTGGGCCGCATTGACGCGCTGATGGTTACCGTGGACGACTCCTGCCATCTGCTTACATACGGCGAAGTTGATTTTCTGGTGGAATCTCTGTCACCCAAAGTAGTTATTCCGATGCATTACCACATTGAAGGACTCACTGCGGATGACTCTGGACTGAAGGGCCCGGGGGGATGGGTAAGAACACAATCTCCACGCCGTACCCTGCAACGCTCCTCCTTCAGAGTTGACCGCCGCGGTATGCCCTACGAGCGTGAAGTCTGGACGATCCCCGCAGAACTTGGCCGCTAAGACTGACGGAGTTTCCAAAGCGACTGGCCGACTCAACGTCTTAAATCGAGAGGCGAAGGCTTGAAAGTAAAACTCGCATACGGCAAGACAGGTCTTGTCGTAGAACTGCCCGACGAAAAGACCACGGTGGTTCAGCCCAGCTACCTACCCGGCCTTCCCGACCCGGTAGGAGCTATAAGGACTGCCATCCGCGATCCCGTAGGAGGAACAGAGCCTCTCCGAAAGCTCGCTCAGCCGGGCAACACAGTCGCCATATCGGTATGCGACATTACCCGACCCATGCCCAGCGCGACAGTCTTGCCTGTTCTTCTGCGCGACCTCTCCCACCTCCCCGACCAAAACATTGTAATCCTGGTCGCCACCGGCACACACCGCGCCAACACGGACGCAGAGCTGCGCCAGATGCTCGGCGACGAAATCGTGGACCGCTACACTGTCCTGAACCACAGAGCCTTCGACGAC
Source organism: Dehalococcoidia bacterium (assembly GCA_965261525.1). GTDB lineage: Bacteria > Chloroflexota > Dehalococcoidia > Lucifugimonadales > UBA1123 > VXRN01. The sequence goes on along the minus strand of OZ253472.1, from coordinate 2,992,041 downwards.
TCCACCCTGAAATACGCAGGTGAAACGCAAGACGGAATCCCTATTTTTCTGAATCGCCGCTGGCTGGAGTCCGACCTGAAGATCACGGTCGGCTTCGTCGAACCTCACTTCTTCGCCGGATTCTCAGGGGGGCCAAAGATGGTCGCGCCCGGTCTGGCAGGATTCGACACCATCATGAGACTTCATAACGCTGAAATGATTGGCCACCCCGAAGCAAGGTGGGGAGTAACGGTCGGCAACCCCATTCATGACGCCATCCGCCAGATAGCCGATCAGACAGGCGTGGATTTCGCGTTGGATGTCACCATAAATCGCGACCACCACATCACCAGCGTATATGCGGGAGAGCCGTCCGCAGTCCACCGTGTAACCTGCCGATTCGCTGGGACAATCTCTATGCAGCCCGTGAAACGCCCCTTTGAAGTCGTGCTCACGACAAACAGCGGCTACCCTCTTGACCAGAATCTATACCAGGCGGTCAAAGGTATGTCTGCCGCAGCACAGGTAGTCAAGCCAGGTGGTTCGATAATTGCCGCCGCCGAATGTCTGGACGGCATACCTGATCACGGTGAGTATGGTCGCCTGCTGCGGTCATCATCCGGGCCACGTGAAATTCTGGAAACGGTACACACGCCCGGTCACAACGTACACGACCAGTGGCAGGTACAAATCCAGGCGCAGATTCAATTGAAGGCCGACGTTAAACTTAAATCTTCCTACCTGACGGATGAAGAGATCCGCGGCGCGCACATCGAGCCGGTTGAGGATATAGCGCGAGCCGTCGAAGAAGAACTCCTTCGACATGGAAACGACAGCCAACTCTGCGTCATCCCGGAGGGCCCACAGACCATCCCATACCTGGCGGATTGATACCCTCTATCTTCCCCACAACACAAACGAAGAAAGCCCGCGCGAACTGCGCGGGCCTTGCTTCGATCCTACTCAGGAATTGGAGATTGGGTGAACTAGGCTACATCTACGACTGCGCCAGCGCCCTCCAGCTTTTCCTTGAGCGCTTCGGCTTCATCTTTGGAGATCGCTTCCTTGACTACGGTCGGAGCGCTCTCCACCAGATCTTTCGCCTCTTTCAGTCCCAGAGTTGTAACTTCGCGGACCGCCTTGATAACGTTTATCTTTTTGGGGCCGATCTCTTTCAGGGTTACGTCGAACTCAGTCTGCTCCTCGGCCTCGGCTGCCTCAGCAGTTCCGGCTACACCCTGCACAGTCGCCATAGTGACCGGAGCGGCCGCGCTAACGCCGAACACGTCCTCAAGCTCTTTTACAAGGTCCGCGAGTTCCAGGACGGACATTCCCTTGATACCTTCGATAATCTCGTCTTTGGTCATAGTCATAATCGGTTTCCTCCTACTGACCTAATCACTGTTCGACTCGTTGGTTGGCTGAAAACTATTGCGCTTCCTGCTGCTGGATATTGTCCACATGACCTCGGATCACGCGGGCGAGGCCCGCGATTGGGCCATTGAGTACAGTTACGAGGCCCGCTACGGGGCCGTTCATGCGCATGAGCAATTGAGCAATAAGTTCTTCGCGGCCCGGTATAGTCGCCAACTGATTGACCTGATCGCTCGTCAATGCCCTTCCGTCCATCTCGCCGCCACGTATTACAAGAGAAGACCTCGTGGCGCGTATGAAGCCCGAAAGCGCCCTCGCGGGATCAAGCGGGTCATCGTACCCAAAAGCTATGCCTGTCGGACCTTCAATAACTTCCTTTATCGCTGGCTTCCCAGCCTGGTCTGCCGCGATGTAGGCCAAGGTATTCTTGATTATCCTATATTCGACGTTGGCTTCCCTGAGCGCGCGCCTCAGTTCGGTCATCTCAGACACGGGAAGACCGGAATAATTTGTGGTAATTACGATAGAACTGCGCTCGAACTTATCCTTCAGCAGTTCCACCGCCTCTTCTTTGGCTTGAGTTGGCACTCCTACCTCCATTCCCATTCAAAACAAAACCCCGCGCCAAAGACACGGGGCAATCAGTCGCATAAGTGAGTCCGAAACTAGATTTCGGTACTGCGGCCTCGGCAGGCTTGCATTTTAATTCCTCGATTTTCGGGGAAGCCCGCTATCTCTGGCGATTTCGCTTATTCTACACGAAGAGCCGACAGGCGATCAACATCCATAGATACGCTGGGTCCCATTGTCGCAGTCAGATATGCTGAACGTATGAACTGTCCTTTAACGCCGCCCGGCCTTGCGCGGACAATGTTATCTACAAGCATTGTCAGGTTGTCCATCAGCATTTCTTCTTCGAAACTGGCCTTCCCAATCGGAACATGTATCAACCCAGTTCTGTCCAGCCGGAACTCGACTCGACCTTTCTTAGCGTCCGAGACTGCGCGAGGAATATCGTCCGGTTGAACAACCGTCCCCGTCCTCGGGTTGGGCATAAGGCCGCGCCTTCCCAGAATGCGGCCCAGACGGCCTATGCGCCCCATAAGGTCGGGAGTCGCAATCGAGACGTCGAATCCCAGGAACCCGTCCTGGATATCCTTTATCAGATCGTCGCTGCCTACGAAGTCCGCCCCCGCCTCTCTCGCGATGGCCTCAGCCTCTCCCTGGCAGAATACCAGTACCCTGACAATCTTACCAACACCGTGAGGCAATACCGCCACGCCACGCACCATCTGGTCCGCATAGCGAGGGTCTGCGCCCGTACGCAAGTGCAGTTCGATAGTCTCGTCGAATTTCGCTTTCGCCGTATTCTTAGTTATATCAATAGCCTCGGAAGGCCCATAGGCCGCGTCGCTGTCTATCAGTCCGACGGCCTCTCTATATCTCTTTCCCTTGCCAGTGGCCATTGTGGATTCCTTATCTGCCGACTGTAACCCGCGGCTGAGGTCTCAGCGAACCCTTATGCCCATACTGCGGGCGGTTCCCTCGATGATGCGAATCGCGCCATCTATGTCAGCGGCGTTCAAGTCCTTCAACTTCGTCTCTGCGATGTCTTTGACCTGATCGCGGGACACAGTAGCGACCTGCTCTGCCTTCGGATTTCCGCTGCCTTTTGCTACTCCGGCCGCTTTTCGCAAAAGATCGGAAGCAGGCGGACTCTTGACAACGAATGTAAAGGAGCGGTCCTCGAATACAGTCAGTTCAACCGGTACGATAGATCCGGCCTGTTGAGAAGTGCGCTCGTTGTACTCTTTGACGAACCCCATTATGTTGACGCCGTGCTGGCCAAGCGCCGGTCCTACTGGAGGAGCGGGAGTCGCTTTGCCGGCTTCAATCTGTAACTTGATTATCGCTCTTACTTTCTTTGCCAATTTTCATTTTCCTATAGAAGTTCTGCTGATGGGTAGATAGGGAACCAGCATCTAAACTAAACCCTCTCGACCTGGAGGAAGTCCAATTCAACTGGTGTCTCGCGCCCAAAGAAGGATACAAGCACTTTCACCTTGGCGCGCTCCTGAGATATTTCGTCCACGGTACCCATGAAATCCATGAAAGGACCGTCAGTGATCCGAACGCTTTGGCCCTTCTCAAAGCCGATCCGCTGTGTCGGCGTATCAGTCTCAATTTGCCTCAGAATTATCTGAACTTCCTGCTCCTCTAGCGGAACGGGCTTGGGCCTGTTGTTCTCACTTTCATCCTCAGCCGATATAAAGCCTGTCACTCCCGGTGTGTTTCGCACCACAAACCAACTCTGATCGTCCATGGTCATTTGTACGAGGATATATCCGGGGAAGATTGTCCGGGAAACTGTCTTTCGTTGTCCACCCTTGATCTCTATTTGATCTTCGGTTGGCACGACAACCTGGAATATCTTGTCCTGCATGTCCATGTTCTTGATGCGATGTTCAAGATTGTCTTTGACGCGCTTCTCCTGCCCAGAGTATGCGTGGATGATGTACCATCGAACGTTGGGATCGGTATGCGAGACTTGTGTCATGTTTCTAGTTCCCTAAGACTATACCCATGATCTCGGCAAATATGAGATCAACCAGACCCAAGAATATCCCCATCGCCACCGCCACCGCGACAACCATAATCGAGAGACGAAGAGTCTCTTCACGAGTGGGCCATGTAACCCGCCGAAGTTCGCCAACAACTTCGCCTATCGCACGAACGCTAAAAGCCCGTCTTGCGACTTCGGAACTTACCCTGCGAGTTACACCTTGATCTCTTGCCACCTCTATCTTACCTCTCGATGCATCGTATGCTTGCGACACCGTGGGCAGAACTTCTTGAGTTCCAGCCTTTGAGGATCGTTCCGGCGGTTCTTACTCGAGTTGTACGTTCTTTCTCGGCAGTCGGTACATCCAAGAGTTATGAGTATTCTCACTTCTCCCCGGCGGGCCATGTTATATACTCCTCGACACGATTCGGGCCGAAAATTATCGGCGCCGCAATTGTTCCGGGTACGAGTACCCTCCGCTCGTGTCTGGTTATCTAAATTCCAATATAGGCTAAATGCCCTCTCCTCACAACAGAGACGTGAAGAGAGGGCATACTTTGCACGTTGTTTTCTCTAGTTGACGACCCTCGTGATTACACCGGATCCGACAGTTCTTCCGCCCTCACGAACCGCGAACCTGAGCTGTTCATGGAGCGCGACCGGCATAATCAGCTTGATGTTCATCTCGATGTTATCGCCGGGCATAACCATCTGAACGCCGTCGGGCAACTTTATCTCGCCAGTCACGTCGGTCGTTCGGATGTAGAACTGCGGCTTGTAGCCGTCGAAGAACGGGGTATGGCGACCGCCCTCGTCTCTACTTAGCACATAGACCTGAGCCTCGCACTCAGTATGAGGAGTTATGCTTCCAGGAGCGGCGAGGACCTGTCCTCGCTCAACCTCACCACGGTCAACGCCGCGAAGAAGCACGCCAACCGCGTCTCCGGGCTCACCCTCATCCAGCGTCTTGTGGAACATCTCAACTCCGGTTACGACCGTGTTGGAAGTATCCTTGATTCCCACTATTTCAATGTTGTCGCCCATCTTGACAATGCCGCGTTCCACACGCCCCGTTACGACAGTGCCGCGTCCCTTTATGCCGAAAACATCCTCAACCGGCATGAGGAACGGCAAGTCTCGTGGGCGATCCGGTATGGGGATATTCTCGTCCACCGCGTCCATCAACTCCCAGATACCGCTTGCCCACTCGCCATCGCGCGAATCGTCAACGCCCTCAAGGGCGTTGAGAGCGCTGACGCGAACGATGGGGATATTGTCGCCGTCGAAGCCATACTCCGACAGAAGTTCACTCATCTCAAGCTCGACAAGCTCCAGGAGTTCCTCGTCCTCCATCGCGTCGACCTTGTTCAGCGCGACAACCATGGCGGGCACTTCTACCTGGCGAGCGAGCAGGATGTGTTCCCTGGTCTGGGGCATGGGGCCGTCGGGCGCGCTCACGACGAGGATCGCGCCGTCCATCTGCGCCGCTCCTGTAATCATGTTCTTAATGTAGTCGGCGTGACCAGGGCAGTCCACGTGAGCATAGTGACGAGTTTCAGTCTCATACTCAACGTGCTGAATAGCAATGGTGACACCACGTTCACGCTCTTCGGGAGCATTGTCAATGGAGTCGAACGGGCGAAAGTTCGCCATTCCGGCAGACGCCAACACCTTTGTTATCGCAGCCGTCAGCGTGGTCTTCCCATGGTCAACGTGTCCGATGGTTCCAACATTCACATGAGGCTTGTTTCTCTCGAACCTCTGCTTTGCCATTAGTCTGTACCCTCCGCAACTGGAGCCCACAAGCAGACTCGAACTGCTGACCTCGTTCTTACCAAGAACGCGCTCTACCTTCTGAGCTATGTGGGCCCGATGTTATGAATTTTTGAACTTCACTGGTGGACGGGGTAGGATTCGAACCTACGTAGCCCTTCCGGGCGCCAGATTTACAGTCTGGTGGTATTAACCACTCACCCACCCGTCCACGTTATCTGAAACAGTCTAGCATAGCGATATTGCCTTATCCAAGACTGAATTGACGCGCCCAGACTGGCGCGCCGGAGGCCCACAACCCATGCAGAATCCGACTCTGCGCGGTATCTGAGAGAGCCCCAGGGGGGATTCGAACCCACCAACCTCCCGATTACAAGTCGGGTGCGCTGCCAATTGCGCCACTAGGGCCCGGATACTATTTCTGCCGTTTCGGAATCCTAAAGGCAGGAAACAATCAGGCGAGGTGCATCATCACTTCACTAACTTGCACACAATTCTAAGTTAGCCGTTCCATGCAGGTCAATGGAAATTCTGAGATTTCAGGATGACAGCCCCCGCTTCACGCTGTACAGTTATATAAACGTGCTGAAGTGGCAACCCAGACTCAATTGCCAGACGGCGACAATCCTCAAACTCCGGACTCACCGATACCGGTTCACCGCCGACTATCTTCACCTTTACCGACGCCGTACCAAGCGAAGTTTCAAGTGACCTGATTTCGCGGTCCGCCTCATATCGCGTGATTGGTCGAACGCGAACGCCAAGGGTCGTGGTTTCCCGGAGAATAGTCTCCACAGCATTCCGTTCATTCTCCTGGGATACAATGACACTTAACATCGTCGCCGGTCGATTCTTCTTCATCTGTATAGGCGTGAACCAAACATCACGCGCTCCAAGGCCGAACAGCCTCTCCTGCGCGTAACCTAATATTTCGCCTGTACAATCGTCCAAATTAGTCTCGATAAGGCTCAGTCCACTGGCGGGGGCTTCATCTCCCAGTTCTCCAAGCCAGAGTCCAAGCGCGTTTGGGTACGCCTCCGGATCCCTGGCGCCCAGCCCGTATCCGACGGCTTGAACATTCAGCTTTGGCTGCCGAAACTGTGCGAGCGTAGTTATAATGCCCGCGCCGGTCGGCGTTACCATCTCGCCTGTCCAGGTCGGATTACCTGGGGCCGGCACAATTGGCGCGTCCGCCATTGCGAAAAGGGCGGAGGTAGCGGGCGATGGAACTGGCAAAACGCCGTGCTCGCTCCTGAACACGCCTGCGCCCATTGGAAATGGAGATGAAAAGACCCTCTCTACGCCCAGCGCCTCCAGACCAACAACCGTTCCAACAACATCAACTAGCGTATCCAAAGTCCCCAGCTCGTGCAGATGGACATTGTCCGTACTGGTGCGGTGGACTCTCGCCTCTGCCTCTGCCATACGTCTGAAGATTGCGCTGGACTGCTCTTTCACCCGTGTGGAGAGGGTGGACAATTCCACAGTTTCGATGAAATCGTCAAAGTTTCGCGTCCGCTCCGCATCGTCATCAAGGTTCACACGCACATACGTCCCTGTAAGGCCGCCTCTCTGTGCCTGTTCACACTCAAGCGTGACGCCACTTGCGCCCATTTGCGTTAGGGCGTCAACTAGCGCGTCAAGAGACAATCCGACGTCAATGAGCGCTCCAAGCGCCATGTCTCCACTCGCCCCACCTATACATTGAAAATATGCGACTCTCAGCTTTACACTCCTCCAGCGGTCTCAGTAGGCAACTCATGAACGCTCCTATCTGCGCATTCCCAGTCCCATCGCCTCTCTCAACGTCCCGACCGGAGCGACACGGATGCTTCCGGACGAATGGCTGCCTTTATCATGCAGTCGCGGAATGATGCAAGTGTCGAGACCTAGTCTCGCCACTTCCTGCACGCGCCTCTCCACTTGTGAGACTGACCTTACCTCTCCGCTCAGTCCCAGTTCTCCGACTGCCGCCATCTTTTGACCCAGCGGAGCGTCGCGTACACTCGATACAATAGCTAGCGCAATTGCAAGGTCCGCCGCCGGTTCGCCGACCCTCACTCCCCCTGTGACATTGACTATCACATCCTGGGAAGCGAGCGATATGCCCGCTCTTCGGGTCAGGACAGCGCATATCAATAGCATCCTGTTGTAGTCCACGCCCGAGGCCACCCTGCGCGGAACAGGCAGCAGGGACGGGTTGGTGAGCGCTTGCACTTCTACCAGCACCGCGCGACTCCCTTCAATAGCTGGAACTATGACCGACCCGATAGAATCGCTCGCATACTGTGAGAGTAGATGCGCGGAAGGATCCGGCACGTCCCGCATACCCTTTTCGGTCATCTCGAACACGCCCACTTCGTTGGTTGAGCCGAACCTATTCTTTATTGATCTCAAAAGCCTGAAAGAGCTTACCGGATCGCCTTCGATGTGCAGCACCACATCAACGACGTGTTCTAGAACGCGCGGACCCGCGATGTCTCCGCTCTTAGTAACGTGACCCGCCAGAATTACCGACGCTCCCGATAACTTCGCCCACTGTGTCAATAGCCTCGCGCACTCTCTTATCTGGGACGTACTGCCCGCTTCGGACGAAAGGTCTTCGTGGAATACCGTCTGAATCGAGTCAACTACGACGAGCGCGGGCTTGAGCCTGTCCAGCTGCGCAAGAATCTCGCTAAGGCTGGTTGTGGGAAGCAGGAAGAGTCCATCGGCGTCAACTCCCAGTCGGTCGGCGCGAAGTTTGACCTGTTCGGGCGACTCCTCTCCCGTCACATATAGGGATTTACCTCCCTCCATCGCGTCCGAAGCCACGTCAAGCAGCAACGTGGACTTACCGATTCCGGGATCTCCGGCAACCAGAATGACCGAACCTGGAACCATGCCGCCGCCTAGCACTCTGGTAAACTCACCTGACCGGAAAACGAGCCTTGGCCGGTCCTCACTCCGAACATCTCCAAGCCGCACCACCTCTGTCTCCGACAAACCGGCCCATGTGCGGCTGTTTCCTCCCAGTCGGGCTGCCTTAAACTCCTTAAGCGTGTTCCAGTCGCCGCACTTGGAACAGCGACCCTCCCATCGGGGTGACTCGGCGCCGCAACTATCGCAGACAAATATGTTTTGTGATTTTCTCGCCACTGGCCACCATATAAAAGCGAAGGTCTGGGAACGAAGATCGCCCCAGACCTCAATTGTCACGATTTGCCGCTTTCGCGCTAAGTGGAGGAAACCACCGAAAATGGAGATTCCGACTTTACCACTATGCCGTCGTCCTCCACGTCAATGATCGCAGTGTCGGCTGGTCCAAGTTCACCAGCCAGAATCGCGTCAGACAGCTTATCTTCCAGATTGTCCTGGATAACACGGCGCAGTGGCCTGGCTCCGAATAGCGGGTCGTACCCCTTCTCGACAAGCCATTCCTTCGCTGCGTCGCTGATTTCCAGGTTTATCCCCTTCTCAATCAAATTGGAGGCGACATCCTTCATCTCAATCGGGATGATCTGGTGCATATGCTCTCGGTTCAAGGCATGGAACACAACCTGTCCATCAATCCTGTTCAGGAACTCGGGCCTGAAGAAACGCTTCACCTCGTCCAGCACGTTGGTCTTCATTCTCTGATAAGCCTGCTCTTCCGACTGCCCGGAGTCCGACCTTGCCGCGAATCCGATAGACCTGTCCTGCCTGATCAGGTCAGAGCCTATGTTGGACGTCATGGCAATTACGGCATTTCTGAAGTCCACCCTGCGTCCCTTGGAGTCAGTAAGGTGGCCGTCGTCGAATATCTGGAGCAGAATGTTGAAGACTTCCGGATGCGCCTTTTCGATTTCGTCAAGCAGGATGACACAGTAAGATTTGCGTCTCACCGTCTCAGTCAACTGGCCGCCATCGTCATATCCGATATATCCTGGCGGAGCTCCAACGAGACGGGCTACGGAATGGCGCTCCATGAACTCCGACATATCTATGCGTATCAGCGCGTCTTCGGAGCCGAACATGAATTCCGCCAACTTGCGTACGAGCAGGGTCTTTCCAACGCCTGTTGGTCCCAAGAAAAGGAATATCCCCGTCGGGCGGCGGGTATTCTTGAGTCCGGCCCTGGCGCGGCGAACCGCCTTTGAAACCAAGGTTATTGGCTCGTCTTGCCCTATCACACCCTCATGCAGAACCTGTTCCATGTTGATTAGACGTTCCGTCTCTGTGGCCGCTAGGCGCGTAACCGGAATCGAGGTCCACATACTGACGACCTCTGCAATATCGTCGTGTGTGACCGTCGGGCTTTCCTCCGCCTGCTCGTCCTTCCAGTCTCGCTCGAGTTCGCCGAGCTTTTCGGAGATGCTCGCTTCCCTGTCCCTCAACTCGGCGGCGTACTCATATTGGCGACCCGCTATCGCCTCGTCTTTTTCCTTGCGGACACTCTCGAGCATCTTGGTTACTTCCTTAACTGAGAGCGGGGCGGTCGTGAAATTGATCCGAACCCGGGACGCAGCTTCGTCTATAAGGTCAATGGCCTTATCAGGAAGGAAGCGATCAGCAATGTACCTCGCGGCGAGGGTCGCCGCCTCCTGGACGGCTTCGTCCGTTATTTCCAGTTGGTGATGCTCTTCGTACTTGCTCTTGACACCACGAAGGATATCAACGGTCTCTTCCACGCTTGGTTCTTCTACCCTGACGGGTTGGAAGCGTCTTTCCAAGGCTGGGTCACGCTCTACATACTTGCGATAGTCGTCAAGAGTGGTTGCCCCAATTGTCTGGAGTTCTCCCCTCGCTAGCGACGGCTTGAGTATATTCGCGGCGTCAACCGCGCCTTCTGCTGAACCGGCTCCGACAATCGTATGAACTTCGTCAATAAACAGCACGCAATTGCCGGCTTTCGTGATCTCCTCCACGACTTTCTTGAGCCGCTCTTCGAATTCGCCCCGATATTTCGTGCCAGCGACCAACGCGCCCATGTCCAGCGTTACCAAGCGTTTATTCTGGAGAGTGCCGGGAACATCATTCTCAGCAATGCGCTGAGCCAAACCCTCCACAATTGCGGTCTTCCCCACTCCTGGCTCGCCCACAAGAACAGGATTGTTCTTGGTACGGCGGCTTAGAATCTGGGTAACGCGCTGTATTTCCTTCTCACGTCCAACCGTAGGATCAAGCTTTCCCTCTCTGGCCGCCTTAGTAAGGTCAACGCCCAATTGGTCGAGCGTCGGCGTTCCCGACGTAGAGCGCCCACGAGACCCGCGTTGCTCCTGTTGTACGTTCTGGCTGAGAATTCGACTGGTTTCGGCTCGTATTTTGTCGAGGGTGACACCCAGACTCTCCAGCACGCCTGCGGGTACGCCCTCGCCCTCGCGCATCAGGCCGATAAGCAGGTGCTCGGTCCCGATGTAGTTGTGCTGAAGGCGGCGCGCCTCATCAACGGCCAACTCAATGACTTTCTTGGCTCTTGGAGTCAGGCCAATCTCACCTGTGGTGGTCCGCTCACCCCTGCCAATGATGAATTCTACGGCAGAGCGCACTTTATTGAGCTCTACTCCGAGATTCGACAGGACCTTGGCGGCAACCCCGTCTGTCTCACGGACAAGGCCAAGAAGAATGTGCTCCGTACCAATATAGGTGTGATTGAATCTCTGCGCTTCTTCTTGTGCGAGGGAAAGGACTCTGCGAGCCCTTTCCGAGAATTTCTCAAACCTGCTTGCCATGGAAGAATCTCCTAAGTAGGGAAATCAGGATGTCGGAAAATTAACGCTTGCTAGAAGTAGTTGCCATCGTCTGCCTGTTTCAAGCTCAGTCCCAGCCTTCGACGCTCTGGCTCGATACGTAGAATCTTCACCCTGACATCATCGCCTTCCCTCACCACTTCCCGAGGATGGTTGATCATTCTCGCGGAGAGCTCCGATATATGTATCAGGCCCTCGATTGAATCTTCGACGCGCGCAAAGGCCCCAAAATTCGTCAGCTTGGTAACTGTCGCGCCCACTACGTCGCCAATATTGTGCCGGTCCTGAATCGTCTCCCAAGGTTCGGGCTGAAGCCTTCTCAGACTCAGGGCTATCTTCATGTTTTCGGCGTCAACCCGCAAAACATATACATCAACTTCCTGTCCCACACTAACAATTTCCTCTGGGGAATTAACCATACTCCAGGACAGTTCCGAAATATGTATTAGGCCATCGGCGCCGCCGATATCCACGAATGCGCCGAAACTGCTGATTCCCGTGACCCGCCCCATGCGGACTTCACCTTCGGTCAATTCCGCGATTAACCTTGCTTTCAGCGCATCACGGGATTCCTGGACGGCTTGCCGCTCAGAAAAAATCGCCCGATTGCGGCTACGGTTAACTTCCAGAACCTTCACCTGAAGGTCGCGGCCAAGTTCCGCGGACTGAGCATCCTGTATGCTCTGCTGTTCCTCCGCGGAAAGGTTGCTTCCTTCTTCCTGGTACAATCGGAATCTCTCTCTCGGCACCGAGACGAGCTGCGACATAGGCACAAAGCCCTGCACCCCTTCTACCTCGACAATTGAACCACCGCGATTGAACCCGGCTATCTTGCCTTCTATTACTTCGCCCGACTCCATCGCCTTCTCAAGCGACCGCCAACCCTGTTCCCCTACGGCTCGGTCCACGGAAAGTATGGCCGGATTGTCCCCGGATTCGGGCCGCACCACCATTGCGATGATCGAACCGCCCGCAAGACTGGTTATATCATCAGTCTCGACGGTCCGCATCTCATTCGCTGGCACATGGGCCTCGGACTTCTGTCCGATATTCACAAAAAGCCCGTCCGAGGGATCAGCGCGCATTATGACGCCCTCAACTATGTCACCCCTGCGAGCGGACTTCATTTCTCCCATTTGATCGAGAAGCTGACCCATGTCCTCTTCGGCAGACATCTGCTCTATATTTTCTTCTATTATCATTCTTGCAGCTTTCCAACATATAGGTCTTGACCCAATTATATGCAATCATCCGCGCATGGTAAAGCGCATCGACACAACCAACCGAGGCGTTAAGACCGAGAGGGCCGACAGAACCCAAACGGCGTATGACCTTCCTGTTTATTTTGTTGTAGTTACTATACCACGCAGTGATTGTAACACGGGGAGAATGTACTGAAAAGCGGTCACTCAGCTTTGACCCCTACGAATCCAAGTCCGATTTTGGATAAATGCTACGCTGTGTGGCTCGCGAGTAGTGACACGCGAGGGTGAACGAAGGCACAAAAAAACCCTGGCAGTGACCTATTTTCCCACACCCTTGCGAGTGCAGTATCGTCGGCGCTGAGACGTTTCACTTCCGTGTTCGGGATGGGAACGGGTGGGGCCGTCTCGCTCAAACCACCAAGGAATGAATGTCCGAATAGTATAGCCAGACTCTGTTTTCTATGTCAACGCATTTTCGGACGATAACCTGCATCAGCCTGCCCGTCCGCCGTTCGGCGCGTAGTTCCTTTCTGAACTCAGGAGAAAGCGTAAACGCTTGAAGAAACTCGCCTTTACAAAACCTTCCACCCAGTGTATTCTTCAATAAGAACATATATTCCCTAAGGTCAGCGTCCCAACACATGACAGACCACGACAACAACCTAGCCCCACAAGAACGACTCGCCAGAATCGTCCGCGAAGAAACCGACGGCGGACAGCGCGTCGTTCAGTTCTTCTTGAAAGTCGCCGAAGGCGAACTCGACCACGAAGGCTTCAAACCCAACCACCGCATGGACGCCGCCAAAGAACTCGTCAAGATCGGTCTCACAGAATTCGAAGACTACATAAACGCGCATCCTTCGCCTCCAAAGCGATGCGCCACCAAGTCCGGACCAGCGCCGGCCGACGCCCAACTCTCACCGGAGATAGAAGAAGCGCGAGAGGAACTCGCCAAGTACGCAAGAGAACTCACCAACGACGGCAGAAAAGTCCTCACACTCTACTCCGAAATAATGGACGGCCTCCGAAACAACGAAGGCTTCAAGCCGCACCACCGCATGGCCGCCGGCAAAGAACTGCTCATCAGAGGCTTCGGCCCCGTATCCGCATGGCCCGAACCTGTCCTGGAACCTCAGCCGCAGACCGAACCCGTGTCCGCGCCCCCCACGGCCGAGCCTCAGCCTCAGCCTCATCCCACCCTCGTTCTGACGCCCACTGTGTCCGAATACCTCTCCAAGGCTGTGGAAGCATACAAGCGGACAAGCCCGTACACAGAACTGCTGCCCCAGCGGATCCTGGACATAGTGGACGGCGACGAACCCCGCGACGACTGCCCCTGCGCCATAGACGAGGACGAGGGCAGGGAGCCTTACTGCCCCGACAAAGAGGGTGAATGTCCCTACTACGGCCTCAAATGGCCCGAATTCACCGAAGAAGATGAAGAAAGAATGAGGGAATGGACTCGGCGCGGCCTCAGAATGCGCGCCGAGTTGCTCGATTACGCAAACCCCTCCGAACACGACCCCTGACCCATCGCGTGCCCAAAATCGAAATATCCCGGTAGCGCCGGACACTCCCAATGAATGCCACGTTCTCTTGTCGGATCGGTTGGTTATCCGGTGTGGTGTATAGAGGCGTCTATTCGGCCACGTCCACCCACCAAGTTCGCAGTCCCTGTTCCAAAGCCAGCGCCCTCCAGCGTATATATAAACCAAGATATATCAAACTGCTCCAATCTGGCCCACTGGAAGATGCTGGAGATGTATCTTTAATACCGACTTTGAAAAGACCCTGCCGACCCGCATATCATCTTGACTGGCATACAACCCCGTGATAGCATGAATTGCAATTCCTATAAACCCATATAATCGCCTGCGGAGGTTGTGCACGTGGCGACTCAAGAGCTACTAGAGGTCAGCGATCTGGCTGCAGAAAAATTCCAAGACATCCTTAAAGATCAGGGCGGCGAGGACGGTATGCTCCGAGTCATGGTCATGCCCGGCCCCCAAGGCGGAATCCAATATATGCTTAGTGTCGAGAAAGAAGCTGGCGATGACGATCTCGTCATAGACACTTCCACCATCCAGGTACTGGTGGACTCCGATAGTGCGCCTCTGCTCGATGGCTCGACTATTGACTACATGGAAGGCTTGATGAGAAGCGGCTTTGTGATCAGCAATCCTAATTTCCAGGGCCATGGAGAAGGTGGAGGCTGCGCCTGCGGCGGCGGAGGAGGAGGAGGTTGTGGTGGCGGAGGATGTGGCGGCGGTGGTGGAGGTTGCGCCTGCGGCGGACACTAGTCTCAGACACTGCATCTGTCCCGAAACAATCCGAAGCGGAGCGGTATAAGTCGCTCCGCTTTTGTTTTCCCAACCCTAGCCTCGCCACTGTCGCCAGACTTATATTTTGACGAAAGAAATTGCTGCTCCAAACTATAGACCTGTTCCAGGTTGACCCTACCCTCGCGATAATATCGCTGGCTGCATTCTCACTTTCTTTGATCGTCGCAATCACGTTCCACGAATTCAGCCACGCCTACTTGGCCACAGTTCTCGGTGGCGATACCGCCCGACGCCACGGACGCCTCACTCTGAACCCGCTCGCTCACCTCGACCCGTTTGGCACAGTCCTGATTTTCTTCGCCGGCTTCGGCTGGGGTAAACCAGTGCCAGTCAATCCAATGTTCCTACGCATCGGTTACCGACCTGGAATGGCTGTCGTCTCACTCGCGGGTCCCTTCTCGAACATTATTGCTGCGACGGCGTTCGCCTTGTTAATAAGGACGGGCTTGGCGGAGTCTGGCTCGCAAGGACTCTCAATACTGGGCCGTACAGATGTAATCGGCTATACCTTAGTATCTCTCGTTTTCTGGAACCTGATTCTCGCAGTGTTCAATCTTCTGCCGATAGCGCCGCTTGACGGCTTCAAGGTCGCGCTGGGATTGCTTCCGCGCAATGCCGCCAACACTTTCGCCAAACTGGAACCGTACGGACCGGGAATTCTCCTGGTAATTATCGCATTGGGCTTTCTGTCGCCGGACCTGCGAATTCTTTCGATGGTCATTGGTCCGATTATAAATTTCCTCAGCCTTCTCATTCTTGGCAGACCCCTTATGTGATAACCTATCGTCAAATGACCACCGATATTGCGATGCCCGTGGAGGTACGAGTTGGAAAAAATAGCCATCGTAGGAGTTAGCCCGGTCGGAGTGTCCATGGGCTTGGCCCTGATGGACCGTCGTCTGAGCAACACAGAAATTGTGATTGCTTCAGGAGATAGAAACGTAATCTCGACAGTCTCAAAGCTCGGCGCGGCGAACAAATCAACAACCTCCATGCGGGATGCCGTAGAAGACGCCCACCTCGTAGTTCTCGACTCTCCGGTCAGCGAATTGCGGGACATCATGGATACTATCGGACCATATGTAGAATCGGGCGCGGTAGTAACAGATACATCCAACGTCAAAGAGCTCGTGATTAAATGGGCCGGCGAACTTCTACCTAGTGACGCGAGTTTCATCGGTGGACATCCACTTCTGAAGTCACCTCCCGAATCCATCGAAAACTCCGATGCTGGGATATTTAGTGGCTCAAAATACACGATTACGCCGATGAAGACCTCGGACGAGCAATCAATTAGAACCGTGGTAGGACTGGTTGAAGCCCTGGGAGGGCGCCCTGTTTTCCTCGATCCTGCGGAACACGACTCTTACGCCGCGGCGATGCATCACCTTCCGGTCATACTGTCATCCGCTTTTGTTACCGCAACCGCTGGCAGCGACGGCTGGCGCGAGATGCATATGCTTGCGGAGTCACAGTTCAATGTCTTTGGCAAGCACGCAGCCAATGACCCTCTCGATAATGAATCTGTCTGCCTTGCCAACCCAGACTCAATCGTACACTGGGTGGACCAGTTGATTCTTGAATTATACAACTTCAGGAACGATATTAAGGAAGTCGGCAGCGACGGTGGCGACGCCCTTCTTGATCGCTTTATAAAAGCCTGGGAATACAGAGCCAAGTGGGAAGCGGACGCGGTGGTTCCAAGAGAAGGAACTCAACTCCCATCCGCGGGTGAATCAATGATGAGCGCCATGCTTGGCGAAAAACTTGCGCAGCGACTGAGGAGCAGCGGCAAAGATGACGAGAGTCGCACCACGTACTTGAGGAGGAATAGATAGATGGAACGGACAGTTCACGGCAGCGCGAGACTTGAGGCGACTGTCGTTCCTCCGGGAGATAAATCCATATCCCACAGAGCCGCTCTGCTTAATGCCATATCGGACGGCCAGGCGCGCGTCACCAATTTCTGCGTCGGCGACGACCGCACATCTATGCTCGGCTGTCTGCGTGGATTGGGAGTCGAAATAGAGGAGCGCATAGAGGATGGGCGAGAAGTCTTCACTATACGAGGAAGGGGCACGGATGGACTGTCCGAACCGCTTGACTACCTCTATTCGGGCAACAGCGGTACCACGATGCGGCTTGTCTCGGGTCTGCTCGCAGCCCAGCCTTTCTTCAGCGTTATCACTGGAGACTCTTCGCTCCGTCGCAGGCCTATGAAGCGAATCCTTTCCCCTTTGTCATTGATGGGGGCGCAGGTGATGGGACGGGGCGGTGGTTCACTAGCTCCCCTTGCATTCGACGGGGGCGGACTCCATGGCATTGAGTACGAAATGCCAGTAGCGAGCGCCCAATTGAAATCGTGCATCCTGATAGCGGGACTCTTCGCCGAAGGCAAGACCTCTGTGATACAGCCGGCGGAGTCGCGCGACCACACAGAACGCATGATGGCTTCCATGGGTGCGGACGTAGAGAAGGATGGCCTTCGACTAACCGTTCGCCCTTCGCGGCTTGCCTCACTCGACATACAGGTTCCCTGCGACATCAGCGGCGCGGCTTTCTGGCTGGTTGCCGGGGCCGCCCATCCGAACGCTCGTATTACCGTAAAGGGTGTGGGTGTCAACCCCACGAGAACCGGAGTCCTGGATGTTCTCCGCGAAATGGGCGCCAGCATCAGCGTTGAAAACGTCCGTGAAGTCGGCAATGAGCCTTCCGCGGACCTTGTAGCAGAGTCCAGCGACCTTCGCGGTGTCGAAATAGCGGGCGACATTATACCCAGGGTGATTGACGAACTTCCCGTCCTGGCGGTAGCCGCTTCGCAAGCGACTGGGCAGACTGTGATAAGAGACGCCGCAGAACTAAGGGTCAAGGAGTCGGACCGCATCACAGCCACCGTCACCGGACTGGCGGCTCTTGGCGCAAGAATTCGAGAAACTGAGGATGGCATGATAATCGAGGGCGGCTCCAAGCTTTCCGGAACGGAAGTCGAGAGTCATGGCGACCACAGGATTGCTATGTCTATGGCCGTTGCGGGGCTGATTGCGGATGGCGCGACGACTATCGGAGAATCAGACGCCGCCGACGTTTCCTACCCGACTTTCTGGAGTGAGCTTGAGAATGCGAGGGCCTGAAATCAAAAGGCCATCAAGGTTCTCGCCGGAGCGAAGGGGTAGCCTATTTGTAATCTCCGGACCTTCGGGTGTAGGCAAGGACGCGGTCCTCTCCAGAATCAGGCAACTCAATAGGCCGTATCACTTTACGATCACGGCTACTACTCGGCGAATGCGTCCGGGCGAATGCGACGGGATCGCTTACATCTTCCTTACCCGCGAAACGTTCGAGCGCATGATAGATAGGGGCGAGTTGCTCGAGTGGGCCGAGGTTTATGGCAACCTCTACGGTGTGCCAAAGTCTCAGGTGAGCGAGGCTCTGGACCGCGGGCTCGATGTAATCATGAAAGTGGACGTGCAAGGCGCAGCCACCATTAAGCGGATTATGCCTGAAGCGACTCTCGTTTTCATCAAACCTCCTGATTTTAGAACGCTCGAAAGGCGCATGAGAATTCGCAATACCGAGTCAGAGAAGGAATTTAAACTTAAGCTGGAAGCCGCCTCCAAGGAATTAGAGGAGGCTCATCGCTTCGATCACGTCGTCGTAAATCACGATGGTGGAATAGATGCCGCAGCAGACACCATAGACCGAATCATCCAAAAAATCACGGAGGGCCGCACTCTCTCCGCTCAGAATTTCCATATGTAGTTGCAAGCAAGCGAAGGGGTGCTTAAATGGAGCGTTCACTTTCGGACGTGAAAGTCCTCGACCTCACTCATGTTCAGGCTGGCCCATCATGCGCGCAGATGCTTGGCTTTCTAGGCGCAGATGTTGTCAAAGTGGAGGACACCCGCGGCGGCGACAGCACCAGGTCGGATCTGGCGCACCGCGAGGACTCCGACAGCGTCTATTTTCTCATTTTCAATAACAACAAGCGGGCCATTACCCTCGACCTCAAGACCGAAAAGGGCAAGGAAATGTTCACTGGACTGGTCGGCTGGGCCGACATTCTGGTGGAGAATTTCGGTCCCGGCATGATGGACAGGCTCGGCTTGGGTTGGGAGAGGCTCCATGAGACAAACCCGCGCTTGATCTATGCGACCATAAAGGGTTTCGGCACCTATGGCCCATATGCAGGCTATAAGGGATTCGAGTTCGTGGCGCAGGCCGTGGGAGGGGCGATGGCCACGACCGGATTTGGCGACAGGCCTCCAGTTCCAGTCTCGCCTGGCGTCGGCGACTCAGGTAGCGGTCTTCACGCAGCCATCGGAATCCTGGCCGCGCTTCACAAGCGGGAGCGAACCGGCATAGGTCAGATGGTGGAAGTCTCGATGCAGGACTCGGTAGTCAATCTGATGCGTATGTCGTTAACCCGCACCCTCGCGGAGGGCATACCCAACCGGCGCATCGGACACATGGGATTTCGCGGCCTGCCGATGGTGTTCCCCTGCTCGCCCGGCGGCCCCGACGACTACGTGATGATCCACCCGCGTGGCGACGGCTGGGACCTGACCCTGGCCGCCATTGATCGCGGGGATCTGATCGGAGACCCCCGCTTCGACGAGGAGGAGACGCGCTACGAGAACTCCGACGAGGTGACCCGTATCCTGACCGAGTGGTCTTCGCAGCGCACCAAGTGGGAGGCGATGGATACGCTCGCGAACGCCGGGGTACTATCCGGCGCCACAATCGGCGCGACGGAGGTTCTCGAGAACGAGCACCTCATCGCCCGCGAGATGATCGTCGAAGTGGATGACCCTGTGCGCGGCGATTACAGAATGATTGGCATACCGGTCAAGATGTCCGACGACCTCAACATCGTGACGCGCGCTCCGCGATATTCGGAGCACACCGACGAAATTCTTACCAGCATACTCGGCTGCTCCGAAGAAGAAGTCGCCGAGATGCGGTCGGAAGGCGTCATAGTGTGAAAAGCACGCGAATAGGTTTCGCCACTCAGCTTCACCAGAAGCGCCGGACGCCATACCGGTCGAAGAGCGGTTCGATAGAGACGAGCGTCAGGTTGCCGGACAATGCCTGTGCGATGAGCATTCTATCGAACGGGTCTCTGTGGTAACCTGGCAGCGATCCGGCGCGAGCGGCATCTTCTACGGTTATCGGCAACTCTTCGAAGCCCTCTCCCGCGATTGCGCCTCCAATGTCGCCCACGAACTCATCTGCCAACGGCAATTTGCCCAGGCGCTGCTTCGTACTGATTTCCCAAGCTAATGCCGCGCTGACAAGCTTGACATTCGATTCGTCGGCAATAGCTTGACGGGCAACCAGAGAAAGTCGCTCGTTCCCAGCAAGCCACCACAGAAACGAACGGGTATCAAGCAACAGCCGCAAATCTCAGCCGCAGCCTTCCCAGGCGGACAATTCGTCTTCAGGCAACGGGTCTAAGATTGCGTCGTCAGCTACGATTCGGCCCTTCCAAGAACCGAATTTCGGCTTGCCGCGGCGATTCAGGGAAGCCAAACGAGCCACCGGCTTGCCGTTTCGGGCGATTATGACCTCTTCTCCCGCTTCAACCTGCGCCACAAGGCGTGAGAGATGGGTTTTCGCTTCATGTATGTTGACAGTAACCATTGCCGATCCGCCAAAGATGTAACTGGACTAATGATATAGCTAACCATTCGGCCTGTCAATCAGGGTCTTTCGGTTATCCAATATGGCGCCGCAACTAAAGGGCAACCACAAGGATTGCCCCTACCGGAAGACACGCATTGCGACCGCCTAAGGCGAACAATCGAAAGACCCTGGCCTGTCAATTGGAACGTCCACGCGAAGGAGCTACGATGTCCTCTCCTCCAGCCAGTCTTTGGTGATCTCCAGGCCGAAGCCGGGGGCATCGCTCGGTGTCAGGTAGCCATCCTTGATGACCGGGGTACCGGGCAGGAGCACCATTTCCTCAAGGGGGACGCCAGGGGGCGCGACACCTTCGGAGCGCTCGCCCCAGGGGATGACGGGCATTGCGTAGGCAAGATGCTGACCATAGGGGTAGTTCATCCCGCCGTGTCCTATTACTGTAACGCCGTGCGCCTCGGCTATGTGGCAGATGCGAACGCTGGCGGTGACTCCACCGACCCAGGATATGTCGGGCTGGAGAATGTCAACGAGGCCCTGCCCCGCCGCCAGAGCGAACGGGTGAATCGTGTACCAGTGCTCGCCGGTGGCGAGCGTCTGGCCTGGGACGCGCTGGCGAACTTTGAAGTAGCTGTCCATGTCCTCGGGGAGCAGGTAGTCCTCGAGCCACTTGATGCGATATGGTTTGAGGGCCTCCACCAAACGGACTATGTACTCCGTGTTCAGGGACATCCAGGAATCAACGGCTATCTCCACATCCGGGCCGACCTGCTCGCGGGCGCGGGCGACGAGTTCTTCGTTCTTGCGGAGTCCTGCCAACCCGTCCTCCGGTCCGTGACGCACGAATAGCTTGACCGCCTTGAACCCGAGCTCCAGGAACCATTCGATGTAGTTTTCAGCGCCGTACGTCAGCATTGTGTTGGAGGCGTAACAGAATATCTTGTCCTTGACCGGACCGCCCAGAAGTTCATACACCGGAAGGCCGAGCAGCTTTCCCTTGAGGTCCCAGAGCGCGTTGTCAACGGCGCTGATGGCGTAGCTGGCGAGGCCGTGTGTACCGTATGGAGAAGAGGCGCGTCGCATCAGATCCCAGTGCTTCTCTATTGCCATGGCGTCCTGGCCTTCGAGAAGGGGCGCGAAGTGGTCGTTGATAATCGAGACGACCGGGCCGCTCAGTGTCGTGACTCCAACGCCCCATGTGCCGTCCTCGGCGGTCACGACGCAGGCCACGCGATCCCAGTTCTCGCTCCACTGCCTGCCCGGGAAGTCCGCGTCGTATCGCGCCATTGGGCTGGTGAAGTGGCCGGCGCCGGGGATAGCGGGAACACGCGGTTCAGTCTTCACAGGCGGCCTGAGAGTGACGGCGGCGGCTCGGATTTCCTTGATCTTCAATTGGTTTCCTCCGGGACAGTTAATAATTGTCAATTTACAATTATCAGTTTTCAGTTGACGGATAAGCGGTTCAGGTTTGGAGGGTTCCGTTTGGTTTTAGCGGGTGGGCCGTGAATCACATTAAGCTACTGTATCCCCAGCCATGATTGTCAACGGCGCTGATGGCGTAGCTGGCGAGGCCGTATGTACCGTATGGAGAAGAGGCGCGTCGCATCAGATCCCAGTGCTTCTCGATGGCCATGGCGTCCTGGCCTTCGAGCAGGGGCGCGAAGTGGTCGTTGATAATCGAGACCACCGGGCCGCTCAGCGTCGTGACTCCGACGCCCCATGCGCCGTCCTCAGCGGTCACGACGCAGGCCACGCGACTCCAGTTCTCGCTCCACTCCCTGCCCGGGAAGTCCGCGTCGTATCGCGCCATGGGGCTGGTGAAGTGGCCCGCGCCAGGGATCGCGGGAACGCGCGGTTCCGTCTTCACAGGCGGCCTGAGAGTGACGGCGGCGGCTCGGATTTCCTTGATCTTCAATGCGATTCCTCCGGGACAGTTAACAATTGTCAATTTACAATTATCAGTTTTCAGTTGACGGATAAGCGGTTCAGGTTTGGAGGGTTCCGTTTGGTTTTAGTGGGTGGGCCATGAATCACATTAAGCTACTGTATCCCCAGCCATGATTATCCTCCATTCAGCTAGATCTGGACTGTTGACCGGGGCGGAGACTCGCGCTCCTTTGTCAATTTACAATTATCAGTTTTCAGTTGACGGATAAGCGGTTCAGGTTTGGAGGGTTCCGTTTGGTTTTAGTGGGTGGGCCATGAATCACATTAAGCTACTGTATCCCCAGCCATGATTATCCTCATTCAGCTAGATCTGGACTGTTGACCGGGGCGGAGACTCGCGCTCCTTTGTCAATTTACAATTATCAGTTTTCAGTTGACGGATAAGCGGTTCAGGTTTGGAGGGTTCCGTTTGGTTTCAGTGGGTGGGCCATGAATCACATTAAGCTACTGTATCCCCAGCCATGATTATCCTCATTCAGCTAGATCTGGACTGTTGACCGGGGCGGAGACTCGCGCTCCTTTGTCAATTTACAATTATCAGTCTTCAGTTGACGGATAAGCGGTTCAGGTTTGGAGGGTTCCGTTTGGTTTCAGTGGGTGGGCCATGAATCACATTAAGCTACTGTATCCCCAGCCATGATTATCCTCATTCAGCTAGATCTGGACTGTTGACCGGGGCGGAGACTCGCGCTCCTTCAGACAGAGACGAGTTTCTTGGCATAGTCGAAACATTTCAGAGCTTCGGACTTGACATAGCCCTGGGACAGGTGATGGCAGAATACGGCGGGAGCGCCCTGAAACGTAGAGGTCCCGAATGTCTGATGGCGCCCTCCATGGTTGCGCTCAACATTCTCCCACCGAATGTCGAACACTCTCGACGCCCTGCCCCCGAAGACCATGACAGCTTTTGGTTTAATGACCTTGACCAGTCGCCTCACCCAGCGGGTCGAATGGTCGCGCCATTCCGAGTAAGAACCCGATCCTTTCTCCCAACGGCCCGCGTCCTCGCTCGGCGCTTGAGGAAACACAGTTGGAAACGCCATCGCGGAAGATTGGAGTGAAGAATACAGCCCTGTCTCTCGACACAGTCCTCGAAGCGCTGTGCCGAAGTTGCGCGGGCTGTCAAGATAGAGAAGTTTCTGCGGCCAGGTTTTCTGGACCTCAGGATCTCCACCCCCACCCTGGAAAGATAGAAGCAAGAGGACTGGTTCCGGGATCGGGGGGCCATACGAGATCAGGAGGCCGTGCCGGACAATCGAACCCAGTTCCGGGTTCCTGAGCATATCGTGCGCTGTCGAATATGCTTCGTTCAACAAGTCTTCAATCGAATCAGACATTTTCGTCTCCGGGAATTTCATACTTGACCAGACGGAATCGCTTGGAGTTCGGCTATCATTGCCGCCAGGCGGTCCTCCTCCTCCGGCGTTGATGTCGGGAAGTCGAAGCTGATGGAGGTCGCGTAGTCGCCATGCGTTTCTTTGAGCTTGGAAACTATCTCGTCGTAGGTTCCGACGACGGCGAACGTCTCCAGCATATCGTCGGTTATCTGGCCGCCCATTTCGGGCCACCTGTTATCCACCGACATACGGTACAACCTCGCCGCCGTGTCCTCCCATCCATGCGTACTCATGACCGATTCGTAGCTTCTGGTGGAGGCATAGAACGAAATCTGGCTCTTGACGCCGGCCTTCTTGGACTCGACCTCTTCCTCGGTCTCCCCGGCGATTATAAAGCCGCCAGCGTTTATTTCTATTTCATCCAGTGAGCGCCCCGCCCTGTCGGCGCCTATTTTGAGGTTTGGAATTATCACATCCGTGGTGTACTTGGGAGTGCAGAAGCCATGCAACAGGACGCCGTCACATACTTCGCCCGCTACCCGCAACATGTACGGATTCACCGCCGATACGAACACCTTCACGTCCGGGTTTTGTACAGAGCCGGGGTTGAAGAAGGGCGGCATCAGATTGAAGTCGTAGTGATCGCCGTGGAATTGCACTCGCTCCTCAGTCTGCCAGGCGTTCCAGATGTGTCGGAGGGCCCGGATATACTCGCGCATTCTGGGAGCCGGGGCTGTCCAGTTCATGCTGAACCTTCGCACGATGTGTCCGCGAACCTGGCTGCCGAGGCCGAGAACGAAACGCCCGCCGGACATAGCCTGAAGGTCCCAGCCCAGGTATGCGACATCCATTGGGCTGCGGGCGAAGGCGAGCGCGATGGATGTCCGCAACTTGACGTTTTCCGTATGCTCGGCGGCTATGGCGAGCGGCAGGAACGGATTGTGGTTCGTCTCCGCCGAGCTTATAGTGTCGAACCCAAGACGCTCCGCGCGTCTCGCCGACTCCGCTATTTCAGCCGGGGCGCGCCCCGCCAGTCGGGTTCCAACTTTCAACGTATCTCCTCCATAGTCGAATATGCCTCGCTGGGCGGGCATATGATAGCAGACAGGCCGCGCTAATAGTTGTTAGCTGTTAGCTGTTAGTTATTAGTGGTTAGTGGTTAGTTGGGCGTTGAGGCCTGGGCATCCTCATCCTAGTGTTCCAACATTTTTGGATTGACGGTTTATATACCCTCACCCTAACCCTCTCCCCTTGGGAGAGGGGATAATTCGGAATCTGGATATCCATCACAACTAAGTTGTCGGACTACTCGCCTTGTCGCTCGTTTTCCGTGACAGGTTTTGAGATAGTTTCCTAGTGTTCCAACATTTTTGGATTGACGGTTTATATACCCTCACCCTAACCCTCTCCCCTTGGGAGAGGGGATAATTCGGAATCTGGATATCCATCACAACTAAGTTGTCGGACTACTCGCCTTGTCGCTCGTTTTCCGTGACAGGTTTTGAGATAGTTTCCTAGTGTTCCAACATTTTTGGATTGACGGTTTATATGCCCTCACCCTAACCCTCTCCCAGAGGGAGAGGGGATAATTCGGAATCTGGATATCCATCACAACTAAGTTGTCGGACTACTCGCCTCCATAATTGATTCCTAGATCCATAGCCAGATGCCGGAGCGCGAATGCTCGGTGAGGCCGTTGATGGCCCAGACGAGGGCGTCCATTCGGTCTGGGGAGTTGGAGGACTGTGGTGTCCAGGCGCACATCTGGTCCTCGAGCTGGCTGAACTCTCCGACGTGGTGAGCGCGTCCCTGTTCGTAGATGGCGGCGACGGGTTCGGCGCGGGCGCGCTTGCCCTGCGTGGCGTGTACGCCCTTGAACCGAATGTCGGCTCCTCCGGGGGCGTGCCTGAGTACGGCTTCTATGAGCGCGCCGCCGTTGTTGGTCTCCCCGGTGATGAATTCGGCGTTGTGCTTATGAGCGAGTTCGACGGCTCGTCGCGCCCACGTGTCGGGTGTCATTATGCCCGAGGCGTCCTCGATCACCCAGTATCGCTTCTCGTGATCGGGTGTGCGTCCGCCGTCGCTGATGCCGGCGACGATTATTCCGGTTTCGTCGCTGCGGCTGGGGTTGAAGGTGACGGCGGGGTCAATGGCGACTGTCTTCATGTAGATGTCTTCGGGGGCGGACTCGAGCCTGTGGTCGTCAATCCACTCTCGTTTCCAGAGGGCTCCGTCCGCTTCCTTGAGCAGTTGGGCGTAGATTTCCTGGAGTCCGGTGTTGGTTCCATCGTAGCGCGTGGCTATGGAGTCTATGAAACCGGGCGGGAGGTTCCGCTTGTTGTCGTAGGATGAGCCGGTGGTTATCTCCACGTCTTTTCTTGTGGTGAGTTCTCTGAGGAGTTCGATGGGCTTGGGCGTGGTGGTGACAACGCACTTTGGGTCATGGCCGAGCCTGAGACCGAATGCGAGGTTGTCCCACGTGAACTGTGGGTACTGCCATGATGCGAGTTCGTCGCACCATGCGGCGTCGAACTGAGGTCCTCTGAGCTGGTCGGGTTCGTAGCTTGAGAAGGCGAACGCCATCGCGCCGTTGGGCCAGGTGAGTCTTCTCTTGGAGGACTCCCACGCGGGCATATTCCAAGGGGGGCAGACGTTGAGGATGCCCGAGTCTCCCTGGATCATTATGTCTCTGACCTCGTGTGGAGTTCTTGCGACGAGGGCTATTCTGGAAGAGAGTCCTGACTCGACGCGTGCGCGTACCCACTCCGCGCCAGTGCGTGTTTTTCCGAAGCCGCGTCCTGCGAGAAGCAGCCAGATGCGCCAGGGGTCGTCGGGTTCCATCTGGGACGGCCTCGCCCAGAGCGGCCATTGGTACTCTATTTCAGTAACAGCGTCAATGGGCAGCCGCGACTCCATTCGTTCCAAGGCCGCGCGCCTGTTATTGAATGGCAGTTCCGCCAGATATTCGATTAGATTGTCGGAGGCGTCCATATCAACCGTCGTCATAGTTATCGTGATCTTTTTTTGCAGGGGTCTTGACGCCGGACTCTCTCCAGCGAATCTGTCTCTGAATTCTTTCGTGGAATCGGGCAGCGCCTATCCTGGCCTGTTCTTCGGTAATGGCAGGCTTGGGCTGTTTCCTGATGATTTCCCACATGGTGTAGTTGGGCTTGTGAGGAGAGGGAGGTTCTTCCTCCAATTCTGAAGGGTCCAGGTTCGCCACTATCTCTTTGGCCATAGCCACGTAGTCAACGGGTTCGTCCGCGATTTCGGGTTCGGGTTCAGCGCGGGCGTGATCCCGCGACGCGCCGGGGCGGTCGTCTTGCCGGGTCCCGGCGTATGCGGGAACGGCGGTCGAACGCGCGCGGTCGTAGTCGAAGCCACGTCTGAGCAGTTCGATGGCGGCGGCTACCCTGTGACGGTGAGCTATCTTTCCCAACCCGGACCCGATGGCGGAGTCTATACCGTTCATCGTGTCAATGAGGTAGTCGGCGATGTCCTCGGCTTCGTTGGTCTTGTCTCTTATTACCTGGGCCAGAGCGGCGTCGAACCGGGAGTCCTCGGCGTCGGATCGGGGCTGCCGGTTCGCGGGCTTGCAAGTCTTTCTGTTCTCCCTGTTCTTTTCCATGAAGCGAATGGCCGCCAGATCGCCGTATTCAGTGAGGATGCTCGCGGCTCGTTCGCGGTGCAGGTGCTTGACGCCGTCGAGTCTTTCGTGCAACACGTCGAGCAGGTAGTCCACGACGTCGTTGCCGTTGTCCGTCTTTCGGCGGATGGTCTCGGCGAGCGCGGCGCGCGGGTCCCGGTCGTTGGCTGTATCGCACATTTTCAGTTCTTAGTCCTCAGTTCTCAGTTATGAGTAATTGCTTGTAGGTGTCATGGGATACATAATAGCAAGTATGTTCTGCATCGTCAAGGGCAACTTTGAGATCGATGCTGTATCAGTTTGGTCGGTGGCAGTAATCACCCTCACCCCAGCCCTCTCCCTTGAGGGAGAGGGGGTCTGTTGATTGAAATTCTTAGCTGGCTGAACATTTACATACCCTTCTCAGCCCGTCGAGGGAGAGGGGATTTTCGCGCCGCAAGGAACGCCGACTAAGTTGATACAGGTTCTTTGAGATCTGTCTGAAGCAGGATTTGGGGGATGAGGGGGATATGCTGATTACGATTGCGCCAGACGCTGTGGCCGCAAATGGGGAAGTGGATTCGAGGGTCCCCGCTTTCGTGGGAATGACGGGCTTTGTACAAAAGGCGTCTTCCGCAAAGGAACCGGCACATTTCACACAAGAAGGAGGATTAGATACAATCAAGAGCGCCATAGGGAGGATATTGATGACGACTATCAACACCGTAGAGGACTTTCTGCGGGCGATGCGTGAGAACGCCGAGCTGCGCTCGGCGGTCAGACGTGAACTGCTGAGCGAAGAGCTTCTGGCGCTGCCTCAGCGCTTCGCCGAGCTCACAGAAGCATTCTCAAAACACACGGAAGACTTCGCCGAGCACAAGGAAGCATTCACCGACCTCAGCGAAGCATTCACCGAGCATAAGCCCGGATCCACCGAAGGGATGGATGAGTCGTCGTGCAAAAGGGGTGAGAAAGCGCTCCATTGAATCTGGGATAATGGGTTTGAAGACAAGAACCAACCCCAGAGCAGGAGCACTTAATAGATGTTACCACCTGAGCGTCCCGACCGCATCCGAATCGCCTTCGACGATCCCCGGCTGGTGGCCAATGCCGGGCTGCTCGTGCCGGCCACTCTCGCTCAGCGCCTGGGACTGAGTGAACTGGTGGACAGCAACGTTGACCTGGGCGATGCGCCGGGACGGGCGAACCCGGGAGACAAGACGCTGACCCTGGTTGCCTCGGCGCTGGCCGGTGGGGACTGCATCGATGACGCCGACGCGCTGCGTGCCGGTGGGACCGGGCGGGTGTTGGGCTGTACAGTGAAGGCGCCATCCACCCTGGGGACCTTCCTGCGCAGCTTCAGGTGGGGACATGTGCGGCAGTTGGACCGGGTGAGCCGGGAGTTGCTGGCGCGGGCCTGGGCCGCTGGCGCGGGTCCCGGCGATGAGCCGTTGACCATCGACCTGGACTCCACCATCTGCGAGACCTACGGACTGGGCAAGGAGGGCGCCCGCCGCCACAACTACACCGGCCAGAGAGGCTATCACCCGCTTGTGGCCGTCGCCGCAGGAACCGGCGACGTGCTGATGGCCCGGTTGCGACAGGGTCGAGCCAACACCGCCCGGGGCGCAGCCCACTTCCTGCGTGAGACGGTGAGCCGGGTGCGCTGCGCCGGGGCCACAGGACAACTCACCGTACGCGCCGACAGTGGCTTCTACACCCATGACATCGTCTCCGTATGCCGAAAGACAGGTGTCCGCTTCTCCATCACCGTCCGTCAGCACACCCGACTGCGCAATCTCATAGAGGCCATACCTGAGGAGGACTGGACTCCCATACCCTACTGGATGGACGGCGCAGCCGACGTGGCTGAGACCACCTACACCCCTTTTCGGAACGAGCCCGATGCCGCACCGGTGCGTCTCATCGTCCGCAGGGTGAAGCCCACGCCCGGTTCACAACTGGCCCTCTTCGTCGACTACAGCTATCACGCCTTCATCACCGACCGACAGGGCGACACCCTCCAACTGGAGGCCGACCATCGCCGCCACGCCGAGATCGAGAACGCCATCCGAGACCTCAAGTACGGTGTCGGGCTGAACCATCTGCCCTCGGGGCGCTTTGCAGCCAACGCCGCCTGGATGGCCATACAGGTAATGGCTCACAACCTGGCTCGCTGGATCGGACGCATCGGTCTGCGCGAGCCGGTGGCGACCACCAAGACCCTGCGCAGACGCTTGTTCTCCCTCGCCGGACGGCTCACCCACTCGGCCCGCCGCCTTACTTTGCATCTCCCGCAGCGCTGGCCCTGGGAAACACAGTTCGGTCGCGCACTGACCAGACTGCGAGCCATTCCTCTGCCGGCCTGACGGCAGTGTCTACTACTGACCACCGTACACACCACAGCCTGTCTTGTCCGTAAGATCGCTCCGGACCGGACCGCGGGTGTCCACTGTTGCCCGCAGATTCGTCAAACTCGCCCCAAATCGCCACTGTGGGCCTCCATTGGCGTCCAAAATCACGACCGCGGACCTTCAGAACGACCCAGGCGCTGACATCATAACCGCACCGCCACTTTGACACGTCCCTCACCCACGCCCCGGCGGCGATACTAACCCTCTTCGGTGGATTCGGGATAAGGAAGACTTCGCCGAGCATAAGGAAGCATTCACCGACCTCAGCGAAGCATTCACTGAGCATAAGGAAGCATTCAACGAACTCAGCGGAGCATTCTCAAAACACACGGAAGACTTCGCTGAGAATAAGGAAACCACGGATAGGAAGCTGAACAGGCTGGAGGACAGCATAGGGGAGGTGAAAGGGATGTTCATGGAGAGAGCGGCGCGTGAAGACGCGCCTATCATCGCCAACGACATGGGGCTCGAGTGGAGGAGGACGCTGGGGCAAAATGAGCTAGTAGCAATCGCGAATGAGGCGGCGCGCAGCGGCCTGGCGGCCGATATATCACGCGACAATATGCGGGCGTTCCGTCGCGCCGACCTGGTGATGGAGGCGGCGGATGATGACGGGCAGATCTACTACATCGCCGTGGAAATTTCTTACACGGCAGATAGCAGGGATACCGTCAGGGCGATGCGCCACACCGAGTACCTCGCCCGGTTCACGGGGATATCCACCTACGCGGCCATATCGAGCGTTCACGTAGATAACAGGATCAGGGACATTCTCACGGAGGATAGTCCGAAGCCGCTCGGCGTCAATCGGGAGATGAGAGTGTTCTGGTCGAGATTGCCTGAGTCGGAGTCGCCTAATACCGTTTCAGTTTGACTGCGCCATATCTCTCAGTATCAGGTTGCGTACCGTCATTCCTCACGAAAGCGGGAATCCATCCAGCTTGGCTCCGCAGAACATGGTGACATCACAGTGGATTGGTATAATACCAATTAGCAGTGATGCCGCCATGTTCTTCCCAACCGGGTTCACTGGATTCCCACTTTCGCGGTAATGACGGTAGCGTGGTCTGCCGAGAACTTCATGGCGGAGTCAGAGTAAAATGGTATAACTAGTACAGCTTTCATGTGTTTCCGATGTACGGTATCCCCAGCCCCACCCTTGGATTGCCGGGCGGCGAGCCCTTCGGGGTTCCCGCCTTCGCGGGAGCATCTGTGGAAATTGCCTATTCCAGAGTTTGATCCTGAGAATGACCTGCACGTGAGCATATCGGAGGCCGGTCGGAGGGCGGCTGAGGGGGCGGCTGTCCGGCTGGCGGAGTTGTACGAGGAGCGGGAGCGGGTGACGGTGACGATTGCGCGGCGGGAGCTGCGGTCGTGGTTGCGGGGGTCGGGGGAGGGGATGGGGGTGGAATCTTTAGTTGGACGATTGCTTGGGTCGTCTGTCTGAATCAAGTGCCTCGAAGGGGTTTTTACTCTCACACGACTTGCTATCATAGAAGTGTCAATGCGGACTAACCCAACGAGCGAGTGAGCAATCCAGTGCCGGAATTTCTAAGAGTCAAGCCGTGTCGCATCACCATCTCGTACATGGCATTCTCGTGGGAAAACCGCGCCGCGAGAACCGCGGGGTGGCAGGGCAGAGTGTAGATAATGTATGAAGAACACCCCGACTTTGACTCTCCCCCACCCGAAGCGGTCTTATAGCGATACATGGACTTCACTAGATTCGTATCGCTTTTAGAAAAAGAGAGTCTTTTTTTCTCAAGAGCTGATAAACTTGGCGACCCTTTTGAGGGATCAGTTTCCAAAGCTAATTAAGCACTGCGTCCTCAAGCATTTCTGAATCAAGGGGCACCTCCTAGCGAGATACCGGAAATCATCGAACAAATCTCACGCGGTACTCAAATGATGGTTCGCAGCATCTTAGTAAGTTGCTGGCATGAGAATGCCTACGAATCCGAAGCTATGTGGAAGTTATACGGAGAGGGTGCGGGTATCGCAATTAGGACTACCTTCAAAAGGTTATCAGAGAGCCTTAAGTGTGAAGATATTATTTACATCGGAAGAATACAGTATGTTGACTATGACACCACATTTATTGGAGAGAGGAATGCGTTCACTCCTTTACTGCACAAACGTAAGAGTTTTGAACATGAACGAGAAGTCAGGGCTATGACCATAGACGTCCCACTTGGCGATGCCAGGGTTGGAGCATACTTAAAGGTTGATATTTCTTCGTTGATAGATAATGTGATTGTTGCTCCCTATTCTCAGGAATGGTTTGTAGAGCTTGTCAAAGCAGTTGCTGGACAGTACGGATTACAAGCACCTGTTTCGATGTCAGCCCTGGCTGGTGACCCTATCTGGTAAATACCGATATGAACGTACGATACTGATACTACTCCACTTAGCCTTGTTCGAGATCATCGTCGTCGGGTTCGGTGTTTGTATCGGGAGTGGGTTTAGCAGTTAATACCCTCGCCGCCAGATTTGGAAATCACTTCGGAGTAAACGGCGCGGGAGGCTGTGTGGGAAATCTTGAAGGCCTTGCCGTTCAGGGGTTCGCAGCGACAGGGACTCGACTCGCGATTTCGGCAACGCGGGTTCTGAAGGTGGACTCGTCGGATACGCCGTCCTTGATATAGACTAGCTCAACCGCGATTTGATCTATGAGGTCCTGATCGAAGTCAGTGTCCCAGGCAAGGGGTATGATGCGGTCTTCCAGCGAATCTATATCAATATCTCCCATCAAGTAAAGTTGTAGTGTCTTAAGGATTTCGTCGTTCATGCCAGTCACTCCTCCACGGCCGGTATCCATAACTGTGCCTGACACAGAATTGCGCGAATTTTATCGTATTCTGGATATTAGAGGAAAGGTAGCCAGAGGGCAAGCTTTTTCTGAAGTGCGTGGGACCATGTCTGCCTCCGGCAAAGGGAACTTCCCTCCTGAAACCCACAGCCAGATGGTGAACATCAAGCTGACGGTCAATGACTGGCTGCTGTGCATTGCCCACCAGTACGTAAACGCGGACGGCTCAGACTATACTGGTCCCGACCCCAAGTGGATTCGCGTTGACGATGTGATATTCAAGCAGGGCCGCGCTAGATGATTGACGACGTTCGGAATTTCATTTCAGACAACGCGCAATAGTCATGGACAGACTGAGAAGAATCCTCTGGCCGCGATCTCAGGCCGGGCGCGGCGCGCTGATAATAGGCGCGACCCTCGCTTCTCTGGGCTGTCGCGTTTGTCCTGCTTAATCTCAGCCTGGACGGCGCGGGCAGGCTCAAGGACATAGCGGCTGTCACCCAGTCGTCGGTGACGGCGGTCGCCATCGCCGGGTCCAAACCGAAATGAGGCCTCTACACGTTTGACGTCGTCGAGTGGCGAGTGATGTAGGATGTAAAATAAGGACAGGTGGGTGATACGGGAATGAGCGGAGGCTGTTAGTGCCGTATAGCGATGAAGAGGTCAGGCGTCAACTGCGTTTGGGCGAGGATAGCGGTTGGGAGTTCAAGGCTGTTGAGTTCAGGGGAAGTCGTCCGGTTGGGCCGCGACGCGATGAGTGGGCGGACGAAATCGCGGCATTCGCGAATGCCGACGGGGGAGCGCTGTTGTGCGGGGTCAGCGATGATGGTGAGGTCCAGGGGATGTCCCGCGAGCAGATGGACGCACTTGAACGCCTGATTTTCGAGGTCTGCTCCGACTCGATAGCGCCTCCCGTCAGGGTCAAGATATTTCGCAGGGAGATCTCCGAAGGCAAAGCCTACCTGATGGTTGAGGCGCCTGAAGGCGACAGTCTGCATGACAGTCCGGGCGGCCACTACATAAGGGTCGGCAGCGGTAAGAGACGACTTAGTGGCGACGAGCGAATGCGTCTCGCGCGGAGACGCGGCCAGTCGCGCTTTCGCTGGTTCGACGAGCAGACTGTTCCAGGAACGGGGTTGGGGACGCTGGATGAAGAATTGTGGAAGCCTTTGCTGAGTGTCGAGGGATCCGCCAGTCCTGAACTTGGTTTGGAGAAGATGGGGCTTTTGGCCCTGGATGAGAACGACACGACACGCGCGACTGTGGCCGGGGTTTTGTTATGCACAATTTCGCCTGAGCAGTGGCTTCCGAATGCCTGCATAATGGCCACTCATTACAGAGGCGCCGACAGA
This sequence comes from Dehalococcoidia bacterium, assembly GCA_965261525.1. Taxonomy (GTDB): domain Bacteria; phylum Chloroflexota; class Dehalococcoidia; order Lucifugimonadales; family UBA1123; genus VXRN01. Next base: position 2,957,976 of record OZ253472.1, on the reverse strand, counting down.
GCGTCAGGGCAAATTGACGCCCAGACGATTACCGGGCCTCTGGATAGGCAGATAACGCAGGCTTTGGCATTCGCAACACGGAACATGAATGTCGCGGCTACGAAGGAACCGGCCAGGCAGGATATACCGCAGTACAGTGTCAACGCGCTGTTCGAGGCTCTGGTGAACGCGGTTGTCCATCGAGACTACTCTATTCGGGGGAGCAGGATCAGGCTCTCGATGTTCGATGACAGGCTGGAGCTCTGCTCGCCGGGGGCGCTCCCGAACAGCCTGACGATAGACAGTATGGGGGACCGGCAATCCACGCGCAACGAGGTGCTGACTTCGATGCTTGGGAGGATGCCGGTCAGGGGAATTAGCGGAGCGACGGGAAGACAGTTTTTCATGGAGCGGCGAGGGGACGGCGTTCCCATAATCCAGCGAACCACACGCGAATTGTCCGGCAGGCTGCCAGAGTATCGGCTGGCTGATGGAGCGGAGTTATGCCTTACGATTCCGTCGGCGCCAACGAATCCATGGGAGCTTTTCAGAGGAGGCTTTGCCAAAGAAACGGCGGCGACCGCCGTCATTGCGGCGCATAGCGATGGATTTCCTATATCAGACGTGGATGTGCTGGCAGTCTTTCCGAACGGTACATGGAAACGCGCAACGACCGACGAAGATGGAGAGGCGAGTATAGACTTGTATCTGCACCAGGTGGAACTGCCGATAACTGTGTTCGCCGCTTCAGGAGTGTTCTCTGCGCGCGCAGAACGGGATTGGGTCCCGGCGCGGGGAGCGCTGTCTCTTGAATTGAAACCCCTGTTAGAAGGGGGATCTGTGATATTTCCTGAGGCGACAGGCGACATTCCGGGCCTGTCTGGACGACTGAATCCAATCCGGGACCAGCTCGACAGAGTATATCTGTACACTACAAACATTGCCGTCAACGGCGGGAAGCCACAGCCTGTGCCATTCGCGTTCGGCGAGGATATGCGCCTGACTGATTCCCGAGGAAGAGAATCCACTGTGCGAATCGTGGACATTGCAGGGCGGTCGGCACTGCTGGAATATCGTTATGTGCCAGGGGACGCAAGGGTGTGACTGTGTTCAGGGCAGCTTCTGATTGAGTTGGGCCAGTTGCTGTTCGAGCCGGCGTTGGCGGAGGGCGACGGTGATGTCGCCTCGAGTGCGCTCCTTAGATGGTCCTAAGCCTGCCGATTCTGAAGATAAGACCTCGCCGGTAACTCGGCCTCAAGGGACGGCGGACCGACGAGGAGTTGCGCAGTCGTCTGATTCAGACATCGCGGGGTTTGGGATGCTTGAGAATCTTGTACAATGTGAGCCTGCAGGCCACTGCGAACGCGACTGTAAACCCAGGAGTTGGACAATGTTTCTCGGACTGGCGGTGATTTTCGTCGGACTCGTACTGCTGCTCGAGCGGCTCGGCATTATCGAGGGCGGTTTCAGCACGTACTGGCCACTTCTTCTTATAGCCTTGGGAGCGACGATGGTAGTGAACTGGTGGAGGAAGCGGGAGTAGAGCGGCGCTCTTCTTCGCTTAAATAGAAACGCGGCGTGGGTCAAACCCACGCCGCGTTTCTATTAGTTCAGTCAGCCTAGTCCTTGTCCTCGGTCTGTCAGTCTAGAATGAGTAGTAGCGGACGCCGGGCTGCGGCATTCTGAAATACCAGTTGCCCTCCCGTGTCCCAAGTTCATCCTGCTCGACTTCGAGAGAATCGTCCGACCACTCCAGCAGGGTCTCGACCTCTCTTGCGAGCCAAGGGTCGAGAATATCGCTGGCGATGTCCTGTTGCCGTTCCAAAGTATCTACCTGTGTCATGGCGCGACCTCCTTTTATAGTATATGACCCAATTATATAATATGATACGTATTATATCAAGTCTATTACCCAGGAATTGTCACGAATCGCTATCATCGCAGGCGGCGTGGCGATTTGATAAGAGCCGAATGGCCCGGATAGGGAAAGTTACACCCTGCCGGCCAGGACTGCTCCCATGCGTTCGGTTCCTATGACGTCGCCGCCGTCGCCCGCGATGTCGGGGGTGCGGTATCCCTCGGAGAGAACGCCCTCGACAGCCTGCTCGACGGCCTGCGCCTCCTCTTCCAGGCCGAATGAGTGTCTCAGCATCATGGCCATGCTGAGTATCATGCCGATGGGATTAGCTATCCCCTGCCCCGCAATATCGGGTGCGGAGCCGTGGATGGGCTCGTACAGGCTGACGGCGGTGTCCGCGTTCTCGGTGACTCCGGGCAGACCCGCCAGAGAAGCGGACGGCAGCATACCCATCGAGCCCGAGAGCACCGACGCCTCGTCAGTGAGGATGTCGCCGAACATATTCTCCGCAACGATCACGTCATAGCCGGCGGGGTTGCGAATCAGCGCCATAGCCGCCGCGTCAACGAGAATGTGCTCAAGCTCAACTTCGGGATAGTCTTCATGCACTTCCTCCGCAACCTGCCTCCACAACCTTGATGTCTCAAGGACGTTTGCTTTGTCAACACTTGTCAGGCGCTTGCTTCTTCCCATTGCAAGCTCGAAGGCCACGCGCACGATTCGCTCTATTTCGTGTTCCGTGTAATGAAGAGTATCGACGCCCATACGCCCGCTCTCATCTTCCCACCTGCGCTTGGGCTGCGCGAAGTAGAGGCCGCCGGTGAGCTCTCTCAGAATTATCATGTCCACGCCTTCCAGGAGAGACGGCTTGATAGGGCTGGAGTTCACCAGCGCGGGGTGCACCTTCACCGGACGCAGGTTTGCGAACAGACCGAGACTCTTCCTGATAGCAAGGATCCCATCTTCGGGTCTTGTAGTCGCGCTGGGATCGTCCCATTTTGGCCCACCGACCGCGCCGAAGAGAATGGCGTCGGAATTGTTGCAAAGCTCGACTGTCTCATCCGGCAGGGGCGTTCCGAAGTCGTCAATGGCGTTGCCGCCCACCCTGCCCTGTTCGAGGTCGAATGAGTGGCCAAAGCGTCTGCCTACCGCGTTCAGGACCTTGATGGACTCGGCGATTACCTCGGGACCAATGCCATCTCCGGGCAGTACGGCTATCTTGAATTCCATTTTGAGGGCATCTCCCTAGTTTGTATCGGCGGCGCGCCGCGCGTATTATACAGACAATTCACCCTGAAAGGCTCACTAATATGGCAGTCACAACCGAAGCGGTCGTCATAGGCGGCGGAGTGATGGGAGCGAGCATCCTGTACAACCTCGCGTCGAGGGGCGTGCAAAGGCCAGTTCTGCTGGAGCGGGACACACTCGGTTCAGGCTCGACGGGGCGTTCGTCGGGCGCGATTCGGATGCACTATTCGACGGAGGTGAACGCGAGACTCGCGTGGGAAAGCCTTCGCATTTTCCAGAACTGGAGTGACGTGGTGGGTGGAGACGGCGAGCCGGGCTTCATACGAACGGGCTACATGGTGTTCGCGCCGGCCTCGGAGGCGGACGGCTTCTATCACAATATCGAAATGCAGCAGCGGGTCGGCATAGACACTCGAATCGTCAGCTACATGGAGGCGCGAGAGCTTGCGCCAGCGTTTCACTATGGCGAGGACGAGCATTTCGCATGGGAAGACCAGTCGGGACACGGGGACGCATCCGGAACAGGGCTGGCCTATGTGACTCGCGCACGGGAACTTGGCGCCTCGATAGCGCTGGAGTCGCCTGCTCTGGAGGTCGTGGCTTCCAACGGGCGCGTCACCGCGGTCAGGACGGCGGACGAAACATACGAGACAGACACGGCGGTGATTGCGACCGGGCCGTGGTCGTCGCGGTTTCTGGGGCATCTTGGCATAGAATTGCCGCTGAAGCCGACGCGCCACGAGGTGATATTCATAAGGCGGGCGGAAACCGGCATCGGGTTTCATCCGGGCGGCGGGGATATGACTAACCTGATCTACTTCAGGCCGGAGGCGGACAATCTGACGCTGGTCGGCAACGGCAACCGGGAGTCGGAGGTTGATCCAGACACCTACAACCAGCGGGCCAGCACGGACTTCACGATGGATATATGGGAGAGGCTGTCGAGGCGCATCCCCGGCATCGAGGAGGGCCAGCTGGCGCACGGCTACGCGGGTCTGTACACGACGACGCCGGACCTGCACCCGGTGATGGATAGGGTTGACGGGATCGAGGGGCTGTACATCTGCACGGGGTTCAGCGGGCATGGTTTCAAGCTGTCGCCAGCGGTGGGCGTGTGCATGGCGGAGCTGATGCTGGAGGGGGAGTCGAGGCTGGTGGATATTTCGACGCTGCGGATGGGGCGGTTCTCGGAGGGGGAGATGAATACTACGCAGTATAATTTCAGGGTGATAGCGTAGGCGCTGACTTCTCTTACCCAGCATTGGAGCGGTATTGTACAGACTGTTCCAACAGATGCCTTTGCGTGACTGTCAAAGTCGGCGCTTCCTCTTCAATTGCAGTTTCGTAATTCAACACTATTGCTTCGAGCATTGGGTTGCGATTAACTTCCTTAGCGCCGATGTGGTAAAAGTGTTCCCGGGTAAGGACATGGTAATCGGACCAAAGTTCTTCAATGAACGTATTTTTGCGGTATTTGTTGCTGTGCCATGTCGAGAGAATGAAACGGCATGGCACCGACGCCAGCAACTGGGCCAGTTCAACCTCGCTTTGTTCATCCCAACTGTTGAAGTAGTCAGTGTGGCGTCCTACATAGGGCGGATCGCAGTATATGAAATCATCGGACTGCGCCATACTTATAGTTTTCGACAAGTCCTGAGTGGCAAACGTGAAGTCGCGCGTCGTCAGGACGTCCGCAACTGCCCTCACCTGATTGCATATCTTGGTTACATATGACCGCGAAAACCTGTTCGGCTTCCGGCAAAATGGGACATTGAATTGGCCCTTACGGTTGAATCGAATCAGACCATTAAAGCACGCTCGGTTCAAGAACAGGAAATCCAGTGGATCGTGTATCCGATTGAACCGCTCTCTGACCGTGTAATAGTGTTCGCCATCAGAGCGAAGAAGTTCCGCTCCCTCACTTTCAAGATGGCGGCGAGTGGAAGCGGGAGTAATCCCGCCGACAGAAATCGCCTCATAGAAGTTGATCAGGTGAGGGTTGGAATCGGCAAGCAAGGCGCGTTTCGGAAGGACATTGAATACGACGACGCCCGAACCCAGAAACGGCTCGATCCACATGCCATCAAAATCAGGGGGAACCAATGACCTGATCCAGGGCACGAGTTTCGTCTTGATGCCCTGACACTTGATTGGTGGGACGATTGTACGCTGGTACTTCATTGGGAGTTGTTTCTAGGCGCTATCAAAGATGCGTCCCCTCCGCGGTAGGTGACAAACTCTTCCAGAGAGGTAATCCTCTTGGTCTCTCCAGATTGGGTCTTGATGGTAATTCTACCGTAATTCATCCAATAGTCGTCGAACCAGCCTTCGCCAAGATTGGCAAACATCCCATTTCCAGAAACAATATCAGTGATCCTCTGGATGCTACCGATGTTCGCAGTGTTCCCAGAGCCTCGCTTGTCACTTGCGATTCTCCATTTCTCGACTACGAAAAACTGAAGGTTAGAAATCACAGAAGTAATGGAGTCCAGATCCGCAACGGCCCATGCTCTCGTCTCGTCAATCCTATTGGCTTCCAGACGATCATATATCACTCCCAAGCAGAAGTGCGCCAAGTATGATCCATACGGAAACTGGATGTTCTTGGTACTGGTACGGTCGGTGAAGTATCTGCCATGCGAGCCTAAACCCGGATCCACCGAAGGGATGGATGAGTCGTCGTGCAAAAGGGGTGAGAAAGCGCTCCATTGAATCTGGGATAATGGGTTTGAAGACAAGAACCAACCCCAGAGCAGGAGCACTTAATAGATGTTACCACCTGAGCGTCCCGACCGCATCCGAATCGCCTTCGACGATCCCCGGCTGGTGGCCAATGCCGGGCTGCTCGTGCCGGCCACTCTCGCTCAGCGCCTGGGACTGAGTGAACTGGTGGACAGCAACGTTGACCTGGGCGATGCGCCGGGACGGGCGAACCCGGGAGACAAGACGCTGACCCTGGTTGCCTCGGCGCTGGCCGGTGGGGACTGCATCGATGACGCCGACGCGCTGCGTGCCGGTGGGACCGGGCGGGTGTTGGGCTGTACAGTGAAGGCGCCATCCACCCTGGGGACCTTCCTGCGCAGCTTCAGGTGGGGACATGTGCGGCAGTTGGACCGGGTGAGCCGGGAGTTGCTGGCGCGGGCCTGGGCCGCTGGCGCGGGTCCCGGCGATGAGCCGTTGACCATCGACCTGGACTCCACCATCTGCGAGACCTACGGACTGGGCAAGGAGGGCGCCCGCCGCCACAACTACACCGGCCAGAGAGGCTATCACCCGCTTGTGGCCGTCGCCGCAGGAACCGGCGACGTGCTGATGGCCCGGTTGCGACAGGGTCGAGCCAACACCGCCCGGGGCGCAGCCCACTTCCTGCGTGAGACGGTGAGCCGGGTGCGCTGCGCCGGGGCCACAGGACAACTCACCGTACGCGCCGACAGTGGCTTCTACACCCATGACATCGTCTCCGTATGCCGAAAGACAGGTGTCCGCTTCTCCATCACCGTCCGTCAGCACACCCGACTGCGCAATCTCATAGAGGCCATACCTGAGGAGGACTGGACTCCCATACCCTACTGGATGGACGGCGCAGCCGACGTGGCTGAGACCGCCTACACCCCTTTTCGGAACGAGCCCGATGCCGCACCGGTGCGTCTCATCGTCCGCAGGGTGAAGCCCACGCCCGGTTCACAACTGGCCCTCTTCGTCGACTACAGCTATCACGCCTTCATCACCGACCGACAGGGCGACACCCTCCAACTGGAGGCCGACCATCGCCGCCACGCCGAGATCGAGAACGCCATCCGAGACCTCAAGTACGGTGTCGGGCTGAACCATCTGCCCTCGGGGCGCTTTGCAGCCAACGCCGCCTGGATGGCCATACAGGTAATGGCTCACAACCTGGCTCGCTGGATCGGACGCATCGGTCTGCGCGAGCCGGTGGCGACCACCAAGACCCTGCGCAGACGCTTGTTCTCCCTCGCCGGACGGCTCACCCACTCGGCCCGCCGCCTTACTTTGCATCTCCCGCAGCGCTGGCCCTGGGAAACACAGTTCGGTCGCGCACTGACCAGACTGCGAGCCATTCCTCTGCCGGCCTGACGGCAGTGTCTACTACTGACCACCGTACACACCACAGCCTGTCTTGTCCGTAAGATCGCTCCGGACCGGACCGCGGGTGTCCACTGTTGCCCGCAGATTCGTCAAACTCGCCCCAAATCGCCACTGTGGGCCTCCATTGGCGTCCAAAATCACGACCGCGGACCTTCAGAACGACCCAGGCGCTGACATCATAACCGCACCGCCACTTTGACACGTCCCTCACCCACGCCCCGGCGGCGATACTAACCCTCTTCGGTGGATTCGGGCTAAAGTGAAGCCGTTACACAACCACGGTCTTCTAGGATTTCTATAAGTCGTCTTGAAATCCACCGCGAACTTAACAGATTGGTCCATCTTGGAGACAAACGACAGGTCCGGATAGTAGTTCTGATGGTCCGCAAGGACAACGTTGAACCCTTGCTCCTCAGCGAACTCAAGGATTTTAGGGAAAAGGTGAATTTCCAGTATTTTGGATACGACTTTCGTGTCCGACGAAATCGTATAGATTTCCTTATGGGTGTCTATGAATCCTTTGATTGTCCATTCACCGGATTCTGTACTTGCGTAATTCGACAGTGTTGAAGCCAGAACGGTCAAAGCCTCCCCAAAGTCCCTCTTTGAGACCATGAGCTTAACTCGCTACCACGTTGACGAGGCGGCCTGGGACATAGACCACCCGCCTCACCGTCTTGCCGTCGGTGTGCACCTTGACGCGCTCCGAGGCGAGGGCCTTTTCCTGGGCGTCTTCCTCTGATATGTCGGCGGGGACTTCTATGCGGTCACGCAGCCTGCCGTTGACCTGCACCACGAGGGTAATCATCTCGTCGGCGGCGAGGTCGGGGTTCCAGGCGGGCCAGCGCTGCTGGTGGACGCTGTACGGGTGGCCGATACGCTCCCACAGTTCCTCGGACAAGAACGGCGTTATCGGCGACATCATCAATACCAGATTTTTGAGGGATTCGTCCCATACGTCGGCGCCAACGCCTTTCCTGTCCCAGGCCTGGTTCAGTGTGTTGGAGAATTCCATCATCGCGGCTATGGCAGTATTGAATTTGAAGCTCTCGATGTCCTCCCCCACCCTGCGGATCGTCTTGTGCAGGTCGCGGCGCAGGTTTCGCACCGCGTCGGCGTCTGTGGGCAGGTCGTCGAGGATGCGCGAGTCGCGATTGCATATGTCCCAGACTCGGTTCGTCCAGCGGGCTACGCCGTTTATGCCGCCGTCGCCCCAGTCCCCGCCTCGCTCCCACGGCCCCATGAACATGAGGTAAGTACGCACGACATCGGCGCCGAGGTCGCCCACGTAGTCATCAGGAGCTATGACGTTTCCACGGGACTTGCTCATCTTCTGCCCACCATGAAGTATCGTCCCCTGGTTCAGAAGCCGCACGAAAGGCTCGTCGAAATTCAGCATCCCGAGGTCGCGCAACGCCTTCACAAAGAATCGGGCGTAGAGCAGGTGCATGACGGCGTGCTCAACTCCGCCGGTGTACTGGTCAACGGGGTTCCAGAGGTTCAGGACGCTGGGGTCGAAGGGTCCGTCCTTGAAATTGGGGCTGGCATAGCGCAGGAAGTACCAAGACGAATCAACGAACGTATCCATAGTATCGGTCTCGCGCTTCGCGTGAGCGCCGCATTCGGGGCAGGTCGTGTTCAGGAAGCTCTCGTTGACGGCCAGCGGGGAGTCGCCGGTGGGCAGGAACTCCGCGTCTTCGGGGAGCAGAACGGGCAGGTCGGACTCGGGAACGGGGGTCTCTCCACAGTTTTCGCAGTACACAACCGGGATAGGCGTTCCCCAGTAGCGCTGGCGGCTGATTAGCCAGTCGCGCATACGATAGTTTATCTCTCGCTGCCCCCATCCCTGCTCTTCAATGTATTCGGCGATCTTCACCTTGCCCTCGGCGCTGGGAAGTCCGTCAAAATGCGCGGAGTTGACCTGTGTACCTTCAGGTATATATGCCTCGTCGAGGTCGGAGCCGTCCCAATCGGGCGGCGCAATCACGACCCGGATCGGCAGACCATATTTCTTGGCGAATATGAAGTCGCGCTCGTCGTGCGCGGGAACGCCCATGACAACGCCGGTGCCGTAGCTCAGAAGCACGTAATCCGCGACCAGGATGGGGACGCGCTCGCCGTTCAGCCTATTGACCGCATAGGCGCCGGTGAATACGCCAGTCTTCTCCTTCTCGGTGGAGAGACGCTCTATCTCGGTCTGGAGACGCGCCTGTTGGATGTACTCCTCGACCTCGGCGCGATGCTCTTTCGTGGTCAGCCGGGAGACAAGAGGATGTTCCGGGGCGAACACTATGAAGGTCACCCCGTACACGGTATCTATTCGGGTCGTGAAGGTGCGAACGGACTGCTGCTCCAGTTCGTACTCGGATATATCGAACTCGATCTCGACACCCTCGGAGCGGCCTATCCAGTTGGCCTGCATCAGGTTTATGCGCTCCGGCCACTCCATCTTGGAGTTGTCCAGCAGTTCCTCGGCGTATTCGGTGATTCGGAAGAACCACTGCTCCATGTTTCGCTGCTCGACCTGGGTGTCGCAGCGCTCACATTCTCCGTCAATGACCTGCTCGTTGGCCAAGACCGTCTGACAGGACGGGCACCAGTTCACCGGGGCGTCGGAACGGTATGCCAGACCGTTTTTGTACAGATGGAGGAAGAACCACTGGTTCCACTTATAGTAGTCAGGGGCGCAGGTAACAACCTCGCGGTCCCAGTCGTACATCGGGCCCATAGACCTGAGCTGGCGGCGCATATTTTCGATGTTCGACATCGTCCATCTATACGGATGGACGCCATTGTTGATGGCAGCGTTTTCGGCATTGAGGCCGAAAGAATCGAAGCCCATTGGGTGGAGGACGTTGTAGCCCTTCATTCGCATGAATCTCGCGTGCGCGTCGGCGCCGGACATCGCAAACCAGTGGCCGATATGCAGGTCACCGGAAGGGTATGGGTACATATGAAGCTCATACCACTTGGGTCTGGGGTCGTCATCCCGCACCTTGTAGATGCCGTCTTTCTCCCAGCGCTCCTGCCACTTGGCCTGCATTTCGCTGTGACCATACGCGGTGCGAGATTGCTCAATGGTTGTCATGGCTTCTATGTTCCTCCGTGTCGGTGTCACCGCATGGGCTAAACGGTTTCTCTCAAAAGAGAAAGCCCGTCCCAATCAAGGGACGGGCTGGAATTCCTACCCGCGGTACCACCCTAGTTTCCACTATTAGCGGACGCTCATTGTGCGGTAACGGCGCATCCCCGTCCGCCCCTACCCGTTTCACGGCTCAGGACGGAGGCTCATGGGCGAGTTCAAGGGACTCTCAGCGCCGGGATTCCACCGTCCCCGGCTCTCTGAAGCCGACCTTCCCCCTACTACTCCCACTCGTAGCCTTTTCGACTGTGAATGTCGATAAAAAGCTAGCACACGCCTGAAAGCGCAGTCAAGAATAACCCAATTGGCCGATGCCGTATCAGTTTGGTCGGTGGCAGTAACCACCCTCACCCCCGTATCGCAGTACGGGGCAGGCTCTACCCATCGAGAGAGAGGGGATTTTCGCGCCGCAAGGAACGCCGACTAAGTTGATACAGGTTGTTGTCGTTCACAGGGTCTTTCCAAAGTTGATAGGTGTGTGGAAAATCGGCTGGGTTATATATATTCTGATTTATGTTGGTTCAGGTGAAGTCCAGGTGGACTTCAGGTGACGTTTCAGGTGGGTATTAACCTGAAAATCGGCGGATTTAGCTATGAATTCGCCTGGAATTGACCTGCAGAAAAAAAGTGTCGGACATTTTTGTCGTCATTGATAAATTCCACATTATATAATTTAGGCACTTTTGTTCTGCAACAGGCATATTGTAACATAGCGAGCGGAGAGTCGCGCAACACTTCGTACCGGCTTGAAGCCGTATCAGTTTGGTCGGTGGCGGTAATCACCCTCACCCCAGCCCTCTCCCTCAAGGGAGAGGGGGTCTGTTATTGAAATTCATAGCTGACTGGACATTTACCTACCCCTGTCAGCCCTCAAGGGAGAGGGGGTCTGTTGATTGAAATTCTCAGATGGCTGCACATTTACATACCCTTCTCAGCCCGTCGAGGGGGAGGGGATTTTCGCGCCGCAAGGAACGCCGACTAAATTGATACAGGTTCCAATTGGCCTATGAGCATCGGACCGGGAAGTCGCGTCTGATTTGCTACCTAAGTTCGCGGGTACACTTTGCGCCCTTCGCCTGTCCCCCACACTTGATGCGTTGAGGGATTACCAATTAGAATCGCGTACAGGAAACACTTTAGGCTACAAAGCGGAGGACTCTAAATAGTTATGAGCAAACTGATCGAATTGATTAGGAAACTCGGGCAACAGTCGCAGCAGCCACTAGGATTCGGCGCGCTCGCATCCAAGGCGAAAGCGTCTCCCGGCATGGCTCTCATAGTAACGGGGACGGCATCGAGCGCGGCGTACAATTTGGACGCCATCGAGGGCAACGTTGTTGACGCGGTGATATTAAGTTCGGACGACGCAAAGTCAATCGAAAACTGCGATGGTATAGATAGGCACATATGGGGCGTAGGTCCCGGCGCGCTGAGCAATGAGGATGTGGAAAGGCTTGTGTCTTCAGGATGCGATTTCTTTGTGATAGACCCAGAGACTGCGCCGGCGGCGTTAGTCAGCCAAACGGATGTCTCTACGGTAGTTGCGCTGTCCGGACCCTCCGACCGAGAGACGTCTCTTGCGCTCAGAGAACTCGGCGTGAGCGGTTCGTTGTGCCGCCCACCCACAGATATGTCAGAGATCGCGTACCGAGACCTGGTAGCGATCCGGCGTATGGGGGCGTCAGTCGGGGGCGCTCTATTGGTAGAGTGTCCAAGCGAGATTTCAGGCGCCGGGCTTGCGGCGCTAAAGGACGCCGGAGTTGACGGGATTGTGGTCCCGCTGTCGGAAACGGAGCGAGTAATGGACCTGGCTGAAAAGATACGTGAACTCCCGCCTCGCAGGCGAAATTCCCGGTCGGGGGAGACGCGGTTTCAGGCGCTTGCGCCCAGCGAAGATGACTGATTGATCCACCTGGATTGACTTGAAGGATTCGCCGCTTCTGTACAGGCGTCCAGGACCGGCAATTTAAGATGTACGGACACACAGGAAGAGGATGGCTTCACAATGAAACTAATTCCAGAAGTGAAATGGGCGATTCTCGCTTTCGTCGTGATTCTGACATCTATGGCTATCACCTGTTCGAACGAACCGGTTGAGGTCATCAAGGAAATCCAGGTGCCGGTCGAGGTCGAGAAGATCGTCGAGAAGGAGGTTGTCAAAGAAGTCGAGAAGATTGTTGAGGTAGAAAAAATCGTCGAGGTAATGAAGGAGCCAGAGGTCACCGCGACGGAAATGGAGTCCGGACCGCCGATCTATCAGATGGGCCTGTTCGAGGAGCCGATCACCAGGAACTACTGGAACTACGTGGGCGGGCCAGGTGGATCCGTCTGGACGGGATACGTCCTTACAGGAAATTCTGAGTCTCTTTATGGTTATTCAGACCAACGCTTCGATTGGATTCCATATGTGGCGTCGGACTTTCCGACAGAACTCGTCAAAGAGACGATTAACGGTACCGAGTTCTGGACGGCTGAAGTCCCTATGAAAGAGGGCATACAGTGGAGTGACGGTGAATCGGTGACTGCGGACGATGTAGTCTTCACCGTGAATACGGTTCTCGAAATGCAGCTTGGGTCAGGCTGGGCCAACGCGGTGGACAGCGCTTTTGTGGACCACGTCGAGGCCCTTGACGACTATCGGCTGAAAGTGTTCTTCAAAGCAGCCGACGACGAGGGCAATCCTCAGACTCCCGGCCTGAGTGTATGGCAGTTCGGACTCGGCTTCATGTTCATAATGCCAGAACACTACTGGGCCTCCGTGGTCGAGGATGCAAAGGGCGCGGGCGAAGTCGAACAGCAAATTGAGGCCCTTTTCGCGCACGTGCCTGATAACGAACCCACTATGGGTGGCTTCACTTTCAGCAAGTGGGAGCCGGGAGCGTTTTACGAAAAGGACGCCGATCCTGACTATTTCCGGAAAGGAACGACTGTAACAGAGTACGAGGACGGTTCATATTCTGAAGAGAATGCGAGACTAGGATACACCTCGATATACTATGGCGACGCTGAAGGAACGAAGACACTCGAATACGAAGTCGGACCATACGTGGACACCGCGCTTTTCAGCATCTACGGCAATCAGGACACGGCGATTCTCGCGCTTACAAAGGGTGATGTTGACTACCTATTCAACCCGCTTGGACTGGAAAAGGGCTTCCAGGACCGAATCAGGGCCTCGGAAGACCTGACAATCGTGTCCAATACGGACAACGGAATGTTCTATATGGGGTTCAACACTCGCAAAGCGCCGATGAGTTTCAGGGAATTTCGTCAGGCGGTGGCCACGCTCATAGACAAGGAGTTTGTGTCTCAGACCATTCTCCAGGACTCGACGATTCCAATGTACTCGACCGTGCCCGAGGGAAACGCTTTCTGGCACAACCCGGAAGTTCCCCAGTTTGGAAAGGGCCTGAACAGAACAGAACGGCTGGAGCAGGCCGTTGAATTATTGAAGAACGCGGGATTCACTTTCGAGGAGGAGCCTGAGATGAGCGACGACGGCAATTTCGTTGCCACACAGGGCAAGGGACTCAAAATGCCGGACGGCACGGATGTACCGACGTTGGAACTCATCGCCCCCAGCCCGGGTTACGACCCTCTGAGGGCGACGTTCGCCATTTGGATTGAGCGCTGGCTAAACGATGTCGGCATACCCGCGCGGGCAAACCTGGTCGGATTCAATGTTCTTGTGGACAATCTCTTCAGCGAGACTGTCCAGGAAGACCTGGATATGTGGATGCTGGGCTGGAACCTGTCGCTGTACCCCGATTACGTGGAGAATTTCTTCCACTCCCGCCATGCCCCTGAGAATGAGGAGGGCGGCTACAACTGGGGCGGTTACGCGAATCCGGAATTCGACGACCTGTCCTTCAGCCTGCTTTCGGAGACCAGCATCGAGGCGGCAAGGGAAAAGGTATTCAGAATCCAGGAATACCTTGCCGAAGACCTGCCTTACGTTCCGCTGTTCACGATTCCGAAGTTGGACGCTTACAGGTCCTCCAGAGTGGAATACCCGTACACCTCGGTTCTGGGCGGTCTGACGGGGCTGAATGGAATGCAGACGATTGCGGTGATAAAGTAGCTGCGAGATGGTCCAGTACATATTAAAGAGAACCGCTCAGATTCTTCTGACTCTGTTCGTGTTCCTGTCCATTGTGTTCTTCGTGGTAAACGCGCAGCCAGGGGACCTCAGCAACACTTATGCCCTGAATCCCGACCTGCCGCCGGAAACCCGCGAGAAACTTCGAGCCATGTTCGGCGTGAACGAACCGCTCTGGAAGCAGTACGTGATTCATGTGAAGAACACCTTAACCGGCAACCTTGGCGTATCGTTCATCCACTATCCCCGAAGCGTGGCCGACGTTATAGCCGAGCGACTTCCGAGAACGCTGGTCCTGTTCTTGACCGCCACAGTGGTCTCCTTCTATCTAGGCTTTGTTCTCGGCAAGATAATCGCGTGGCGCAGGGGAAGTTGGGCCGAATACACATCCACGATAGGAGGAGTCACGCTCTATACTGTGTTCACACCATGGTTCGGGCTGATGATGATCTGGCTGTTCGCTTTCAAAGCAGGTTGGTTTCCAATAGGCAAGTTCCTCGATCCGGTCGTCTGGCGGGACGCGCCCACAGACGCCAACGCCATATTCAATCGCATGATTATGACCGCTATAGCGGTTTCGGTGGTAGTGTTCCTGGTATTCCTTTTCACTACGAAGAGGAGGGTAGCGAAATCGCGCTATATACAAGTCGGGAGCGTCGCGCTCTCGTTGCTCATCGTTGCCGGGGTGTGGATCGGAAGCGGAATGAGCTATCTCGCCTGGGACATCATTTCGCACATGATACTGCCAGTTCTTACTCTGGCATTGATAAGTTTTGCCGGGACAATGCTGCTAACTCGGAACAGTATGCTAGAGACGATGCGCGGGGACTTCGTTATGGCGGCGCGCGCCAAGGGCTTGCCCGAAAAGCGAGTGCGAGACGCGCACGTCGCTCGCAACGCCCTGCTTCCGGTTGTTACGAGTTTCGTATTCAGTCTGGCGTTCGCCGTTGACGGAGGGGTCATCATTGAGTCCATCTTCTCATGGCCGGGAATGGGTCAAACGCTTGTGGCGGCGGCAGTGTCCGAAGACCTGCCTCTCGCGGTCGGCGCGTTCGTCTTCGTCGGGATATTCGTTCTTGTCGCGCATCTTGTCGCGGACATTCTCTACGTCTATCTCGACCCCAGAATACGGTACTGATGTCTGAACTATGATTTATGGGATGCTGGGATTTTCATGATGAATCGGAGAAGAGCATGAGTTGGCTAGAGCAACTCAAAGAAAACGAGCGGCGCGGAAGCAAACCTCGCTGCATTCTATTCATGGATGGAGAGCGCGAAGAAGTCGCTACCCGACTGATGAAGTTGGTAGATTACGACAACGTGACCGTATCACCAGGCGACAATTGGATGCCCTTCGGCAAACCGACATTCATAGAAAACGATCAATGGGATAAAACACCTATGAGTGAAGCACGGATAGATAGACAGAACTGCCTTGTGTATCCCGAAATACGGAATCAACTTCGGGAATGGTGGCTATGCCATGGGGGAAATACCCCGAACTGGGACATTGCCAGCACATGCTATATCGAGGGCAAGCGGGGGCTCATTCTCGTAGAGGCGAAAGCTCATGAAAAAGAACTAGATGTGAAGGGTAAATCACTTTCCAAGAAAGCGTCTCAGAACAGCAAGGAGAATCATGAGCGGATCGGAAATGCCATCGCTGAAGCTAACCGCAAATTCCAGCCAACGACAGCAAACAACTGGAACCTGTCACGCGACTCTCATTACCAACTCTCCAACCGATTCGCATGGTCATGGAAACTCGCGTCGCTCGGAGTACCAGTCGTCCTTGTCTATCTCGGGTTCCTGAATGCGCAAGATATGGCCTGCGAGAGTCCTATTTTCAAGTCCAAAGCGGATTGGGAGCGCGTTCTAAAGAAGTACTGCGAGAACACCATTGATAACACATGCTGGGGTGAACCCCTGTATTTCTCGAATACCCCACTCATCCCTCTGATACGCTCCTGCAATCAGCCTTTCGACCCAAAGAACCCGTAACGCCATGCGAAACGCCCCCGACCCAGCAATCAATTCCGAACTCCAGGCTTCCAACTCTCTCCGGAAGGCGCGGCTCGCACTCGCTGCGCGTAGCCTAAAGCAAAACTGGTCGCTGTTCTTGGGCGCTCGAATCGGGGTTATCGGGCTGTCGGTCATCATGTTCTACGCTCTGCTCGCTATCTCGCACCCGATTCTGATGAATTTTGTGTGGGAAGAGAGAATCTACGATCCGGTGGTAGGCTACTCGTTCGACGAGACGCGCCAGCCCGCTCCTCCCAGCCTGAATCACCCGCTCGGCACTGACCCGCTCGGCAGGGACATCCTAAGCCAGCTGATGTACAGCGCGAGGTCGGAGTTTCTGCTCGGCCTGCTCGCGGCGGTCGTTACGGTTACTATAGGAACTACGGTCGGAGCCGTAGCGGCCTACTTCGGCGGCGTTGTGGATATGCTGTTGATGAGGCTTGCGGACATAATGATAATGATGCCGGGAATCAGCGTGCTGATCGTATTGAGCGCGCTTATCGGCGTAGAGCATTTCGAGCTGGCTTTGATTATCGGTGTACTTTCCGGCTTTGGGGGAACGGGTGTCGTACTAAAGTCACAGGCCCTCTCGGTTGTCGTCAAGCCGTACATAGAGGCGGCCAGAATTGCAGGCGGTGGGCCGTTCCATATTATCTTCGTCCACGTAGTACCCAATCTTCTTCCACTTTCGTTCCTGTACATGATGTTCACGGTGACAGCCGCGATATTCTCCGAAGCGATTCTCAGCTTCCTCGGGCTGCTGCACATTCGCATGAGCTGGGGGCTGATGATTCACACCACTGAGTCAGCCGGATACCTTCTCCAGGTGACCGAATACTGGTGGCTCATCTTCCCCGCCAGCCTTTCGATAACTCTGCTGTGCTCGTCGTTCTACCTGGTCGGCCGCTCACTGGACGAGGTCATCAACCCCAGGCTGAGGCGATCATGAGCGCCAGCGTCAGAAGCGCCGAAACGAAGAAAGTCGGGAAGCGTCCGCTCCTCGATATTCGCAACCTCACAATGCGCTACACGACGAGGGAGGGCGAAGTAAGCGCCGTGGACCGCGTATCGTTCTCCGTAGAGAGAGGACAGGCGCTCGGACTGGTCGGTGAATCGGGATGCGGCAAGTCGTCCATAGCCATCGCTCTTCTGAAACTGCTGCCCGAAAACGCGCGCATTCTTAGCGGGGAGATACTCATAGACGGCGTGGACATAGCCCAACTGTCCGAGGAGCGAATGCAGGACTATCGCTGGGCGCGAATCTCGATGGTCTTCCAGGCCGCCATGAATTCACTCGATCCGGTGTACAGGGTCGGAGACCAGATAGTCGAGGCGTTGGAACGGCACGTAAAGTCGGCGCGAGACGAGTCGCTCGAACGGGTGCGCCAACTGTACGACCTCGTGAGCCTCGACCGCGTCTTCATTCCACGCTACCCTCACGAATACAGCGGCGGGATGAAACAGAGGGCGATCATAGCCATGGCGCTGGCCTGCGAACCCGACCTGATTATCGCGGACGAGCCGACGACAGCGCTTGACGTTATCGTGCAGGACCACATTCTGCGGGAGATGAAGAAAGTCCAGCGCGAACTGGACATGGGCATGATCTACATTTCGCACGACATGGCTGTCATCGCGGAGGTCAGCGACGTTGTAGGCGTCATGTACGCGGGCAGGATAGTGGAATTCGGGGATACGGAGGGTCTCTTCCAGAACCCCATTCACCCTTATACGCGCGCGCTGATGTCCGCGTTCCCGAGCGTCACCGGTGAGAAGCGCGAGTTGACCACGCTCCAGGGCGAGCCTCCCAACCTGCTCGATCCACCACCGGGCTGCCGCTTCCACCCGCGCTGCCCATACGCCACGGATGAGTGTATGAGGCAGGAACCTCCGATAGTCCGCCGGGGCGAGCGTTGGGCCGCCTGTTGGAACCCGCCGGCCTAGAGCGAAGATACTGAATGATGATTGAGAATTTACAGTCCGAACAAAGCAACCCCCTGCTCAGGGTCGAAGGACTCAGCAAGCGCTTCCCCGTATCCACCCGAAACTGGTTCCGACGAAACCACAGCTTCATCCACGCCGTTGACGGGGTGCAATTCGACTTGGCCGGAGGCGAGAGCCTCGGATTGGTCGGCGAATCAGGATGCGGAAAAACGACCACAGGAAAGCTGCTGGTGCGACTTGCCGATCCGACAAGCGGTCATATCATCTTCGACGACGGTGACGGAGAACCCACGGACATCGCCTTTCTGAAAGGAGCGTCGCTCAAGGCATTCCGAAAGCAGGCGCAGATGATTTTCCAGGACCCCTACGAGTCCATGAATCCGCGCCGCACTATATTCGACACGGTGGCGGAGCCGCTGAAGACGCAGAAAATGGGCGGGACTCTCGAACGAATTGACAGAGTATCCCGGATGCTGGAAATGGTGGGTTTGACGCCTCCACGCTCATTCCTCTTTAGACACCCGCACGAATTGTCCGGCGGCCAGCGCCAGAGGGTGTCCATAGCAAGAGCGCTTGTAGTAGAGCCGAAGTTCGTCGTCGCGGACGAACCGACTTCAATGCTGGACGTCTCTATCAGGACCGGCGTTATGCGTCTCATGGAAGACCTCGCCATGCGTCTCGAAATCAGTTACCTGTACATCACCCACGACCTGGCTGTCGCGCGGTACATGTGCGACCGGATAGCGGTCATGTACCTCGGAAAGATAGTCGAGATGGGCGATACGGAGGACGTGCTGCTAAACGCACGCCACCCATATACCAGGGCGCTTCTGTCCGCGGTGCCTGTACCCGATCCAACTTACCGGCGTCCTCCTGTCGAGATCAAAGGGGGCGTCTCGATTCCCTTTGATCCGCCCGCGCGCTGCCGATTCTACGACCGATGTCCGATTGCCGACGACTATTGCAGGGACAACGACCACCCCGCGCTTGAGGACAAAGGCAGCGGACACATGGCGGCCTGCTACAAGGCATAGCGAGGATCACAGCGTCCAATTGTCAGGAGGTAGTTTGGCGATGCCGCTCGGCAAGACGAATATTCGTAATCTTCCGCTGACATCGAGCAACTCCAGTCTGTAAACTATTGTCATAGATTGACCCTTATTTCTTTACTCTGCGCCGTTTGGAGAAACACGCAATGCCTGTATATGAAATGACTGCATATCCCAAGACCCTGGACATTGGCGGGGAATCCATAACAGTCATGCCGCTCAATCGCGAGCATGAGAACGCGCTTTTGGACTTCTTCCTGAGAGTCTCGGAAGAAGACAGATACTACCTCAAGGAGAACGTGACCTCGCCGCAGGTAATAGCGAACTGGGTAAGCGAGATGGACTATGACAGAGCCCTACCCCTTCTTGCTATCAATGAAGATGGGCAGATAGTCGCCGACGCTACCCTTCTCCGCAGCAGGGCAGGCGCCCGCAAGCATGTCGGCGAAGTAAGGATCGTGGTGGATCCGAGATACCGACAGCACGGAATCGGCTCCACGCTTATCCGGGAACTTGCCGAGATTGCGCACGAGAATGGCCTGGAAAAACTGGTAGCGGAGGCTGTGGACTCACCCGGAAGCCATGCGACAGAAACTATGGAATCTCTGGGTTTCGTTACAATTGCTACACTCCCCAACCACGCAAAAGACGTGGTCGGAAGGCCCTGCGACATCGTGATCTCAGAGCTGTCCCTCGGCAGATGGAACGAGTGGTGGTGGATGAGAAGATAAACTCCCAATCGGAGACGCCTCACCGTCCCTGGGCCAGTCGGTCCACCAGGAAATCTGGGAGACCGCGCGAGCGCATCTTGTCCTGCGTCGCGGAAATGTCGTAGATGACGCGGTAGTGGCTGATGCTCTTCTCTTCTGAATCGTACACGGCGTAGGATGCGGTTGGATCGCCGTCGCGCGGTTGGCCTACGCTTCCGGGATTGATTATGAGCCTTTCCTCGCCCAGATCGTACCCGCCTCCGAGCGGCGGGTTCATGAACACCGCGCCCCTCTGAGAGTCGGAACGGCATATGAAAGGAACGTGTGAATGTCCCACGAGGCACCAATACGTGTCGAAGTGGTTGAAGTTGGCTATTGCGGACCGGGCGGAGATAACGTACTCCCAGATTGGGTCTCGCGGACTGCCGTGGGCGAGAGTAAATTCGTCAATCTCCAGCGTTAGCGGCTGATCGGCTAGATACTGTTTTCTGGCCGCGTCCAGTACGCCCGCGGTCCACGTGTTCGCTGCGGCGGCGTATGGATTGAAAGCCTCGAGACTCAATTTACCGACCGAAGCGAGATCGTGATTTCCGGCAATGGCCTGGTGCGGGTACTCCCTCAGCAAGTCAATCACAGCCGCAGGGTCGGGACCGTAGCCGACCAGATCGCCAAGTGACCATATCTCATCGAAGCCGCCCCACCGACTTGCGTCGCTTATCACGGCAGTGAACGCTTCCATATTACTGTGTATGTCGGATACTATCAGAGCCTTCAAGAAATACCTCGCCTTGTTGTTCGTTGGTTCCGGTCAATATAATACACAAGCGGCGGCGAATGTTGCGCCGACCCTCCACCATCTGAACCTGAACTTGCCGAATGAGAGAGTCGGCGGAAAATGAAAGTCAGCCTTCACAGCGAATCCGTAGAAATGACCCACAATCTGGGTCGCGCAATCGGCTCCAACGTCGCTCCCGGTGAGATTCTTCTGCTTACGGGCGGGCTGGGAGCGGGAAAGACGACGCTCACTCAGGGGATACTGTGGGGGCTTGGGTCCGAAGAGTATGCGCGCAGCCCAACTTTCGTGCTGGTGAACGAATACGTCGCCCGCATTCCGGTGTACCATATGGACCTCTACCGGCTGGACTCGTTCGAGGATATTGAAGGGCTGGGACTGGAGGACTATCTCTTCGGGGACGGTCTATGCGTAATCGAGTGGGCGGACAAGGCCGAAGGCTACTTTCCGGTCGATCACGTGGATGTTTCCATCGGAACGGTGTCTGAGAGTGCAAGGACGTTCACAGTGGACGCCACCGACAGCAACCGAAAACAACTATTCGCCGCGCTTAGCGACCTGAAAGAGCGGATGTAATCGGATGGAGAATGGCCCGCTGGAACTCCAGATTGACACTTCAACAAGGTACGCCTGCGTCGGTCTTTCCCGCGAGGGTAGTTCCCTGGTCGAAATCGCTTGGAGATCAGAGAGGAATCATTCCGTCGAACTCGTGCCTGCCATCAATCGCGCGCTCGATCAGGTGGGCGCGAAGATAAATGAACTCACTGCGGTCTTTGTTGCTTCCGGGCCGGGCGGATTCAGCGCTCTTAGGGTCGGCATGAGCGCGGGCAAGGCAATCGCGTACACATCTTCGATCCCGCTCGTCACGGTGGGCACGTTGGAACTGGAACTTCACCCCTTCAGGAGCCTGCCTCGACCTATTTGCGCGACTATGAGCGCGGGCAGAAACAGGCTCTACGTAGGTACACTGAAGCCCGGGGATGAGAATCCCGAGATAGGTTTACAAGAACTGGACTCGTTTCTCGAAGAGCTGACGCCGGAAGTAATTTATTGCGGCGAGGCAGCGTCCGACCTTGAGTCGGACATAAGAGAGCGGCTCGGAGGCGAGGCGATACTCTCACAGGCTAAGCCGCCAACCCGACACTCCTCTTCCCTCGCCCACCTGGGTTATGCCAAACTGCGATCCGGCTCTACGTCGGACCCCGCGACCGCGGGTCCCGTCTATCTGCGGAGTTCGCAGGTGAGCTCTGCTAACAAGCGATGGGCGCAAAGACAACAGCCGAACTGAAATCACATTCAAAACACCTCACGAGGTATCCAAGTGGAAAAAACATTGGTACTGCTTAAACCCGACGCCGTACAAAGAGGACTGTGCGGAGAGATAGTCAGCCGTCTCGAGCGAACGGGCCTGAAAATTGTCGGCATGAAGTTGATGCGAGTGAGCGACGAACTTGCCAACAGGCACTACGGCGAACACGTCGGCAAGCCTTTCTTCGATGGGCTGGTCGGCTTCATCACATCCGGCCCCATCGTGGCTATGGCATTCGAAGGCAATAGCGCGGTGGCGATTGTACGGAAGACAATGGGAGCCACTAACCCCGCCGATTCGCCACCCGGCTCGGTCAGGGGCGACTTCGGCGTGGACATAGGAAGAAATCTGGTACACGGGTCGGACTCGCCTGAATCAGCGGCCAGGGAACTCAGCCTATTCTTCACGGAAGACGAACTGCTCCGTTACGACCGGGCGACCGATCCCTGGATTACGGAATAATTCGTATCCGGCGCGCTTCCGGCCATACCGATTCGAGTCCGTAATAGTCGCGCTCTTCCGGACCCATAAGGTGAACGATGACGCCGCCGTAGTCCATCAGGATCCAGCCGCTGTTGTGCGTTCCTTCGACATGGTGAAGGCTCGCGCCAATGGCCGACATTTGTTCCTCGATGTCATTTACCAGCGCGCGCAATTGGCGGCTGGACTCGGCGGTGAGTATTACGAAATAGTCCGCGAAGTCGCACGCCTGCTGAACGTCCAGCAAGACTATATTGGAAGCCTGCATATCGTCCGCCGCGTCGAACGCGGCTTCCGCCCAGTTCCTGGATTCTATCAGCGCTTGTTCTATCATGCGGACATTATAAGTTTGCCTGTACTGATGGTCAAACCCAGTAGAACCACCATTGAACCCGAACATCCCATTCACTCAATAGACCCCGCCCGGCATTCCAGGGTCTTTCGATTGTTCGCATTAGGCGGTCACAATGCGTGTCTTCCGAATGCGTGTCTTCCGGTAGGGGCAACCCTTGTGGTTGCCCTTTAGTTGCGGTGCCATATTGGATAACCGAAAGACCCCAACGCCATCCCAGACTCGCCACCCGGAATTCTGCGGTTATGCTATTCTTGGTTGAAGACCTTGAAGGAGTCACCTCATGGCGAATCCAGAACATATCGAAGCGCTTCAGAGAGATATTAGGGAATGGAACATGAGGCGGAAATTTGAGAAATTCGCGCCGGATCTTAGAGATGCAGACCTCAGAAATGTTGACTTCAGCGGCGCTGACCTGAGTTACGCCGATCTGACCAACGCAGACCTGAGAGGAGCCGCGTTCAAACGAGTCAATCTCAAAGAAGCCATTCTGTCAGGCGCCATACTCGAGGAAGCCGACTTCACCGAAGCCGACCTCAGCAACGCCGACCTCAGCAATGCGCGAGTCCAGGGCGCTGACCTCAGAACCGCGAGACTAATAGGCGCGAATATATCCAGAACAGAGCTTTGGAAAGCTCATCTGTTCAAGGTTTCCTGACAAATGGAGGGAGAGCATCGAGAGGCAGGCCAACTCATAGAAAGTGTTGGCGATTTGATAGCTTTCTGTCGAGAACTCCAGAGAACTGCGCCAGAGGGAGTCTCGCTCTACTTTCGAGGCGAGCGAGACTGCACATGGGAATTGCGTCCATCGGTGATGCGGTCTTCACTTCGCGACAGGGAAGGCGAGTTGCTGCTTGATCTAATGTCGCGAAGACCCGAGGACTTCAGCGGCATGACCTCAGCGCTTGAACAACTGGTCCTTGCCCAGCATCACGGACTAAAGACTCGCCTCCTCGATATTACCCGAAACCCATGCGTGGCGTTGTTTTCCGCCTGTCAACATCTCAATCCCGCGGGCGGCTCTCAGGAAGAAGATACGGACGGACGCCTGCATATTCTCGCCGTGCCAAGACAACTGGTAAAACCATTTAACAGCGACTCCGTCAGTATCATCGCCAACTTTGCCAAACTTGGCAGCGGTCATCAAAATCTGATTTTGGGGAAAAGCGAAGACGAGGAGGACTCCCAAGACACATATGCATACTCGGAAGCGATGCGCATACTCTACGAATTGATCCGTCAAGAGAAGCCATATTTCGAGGAACGAATAGACCCTAGAGACTTGCTCAAGATATTTGTCGTAGAACCCAAGCAGTCTTTCCAACGCGTTCGGGCTCAGGCCGGAGCCTTTCTGATTTCGGCGTTTCACGAACGGTTCGAGCGGAATGAATTTCTGAGATGGAACCCCGATATGCCAATTTACGATTATGGCACGCGAATTGTGCCTGGCGAGAGGAAGGAAGACCTGATTGAAGAACTAAGTCTGCTGGACTTCACCCGAGAAACGCTTTTCCCCAGCCTTGATGAAGCGGCTAACGCAGTCATCGAACGCTATTCCACGCCATCAGGCTTCCATGCCCAATAGAAGATGTGACATTATTTTCCGCCGCCGAATTGCTTGGCGCGGCTTAGCTCGGACGCTGTAAAAGTCTAGCGTATGTCCAGAGCCACGAAGTTGCCCGCGATTTCCCGGTGGAACGTCTCCGGCAACTTCGACCAGTCGTGCGCGTCCACGATGATCGGTATGTTCGATTCTCTGAAGGCTTCTCGCAAGGCCTGCATATCCACGCTTGGGATGGGCCGCAGCCCGGGACCGCGAACCACGATATCCAGGTCGCTCGCCCCATGGCATGTGCCATCCACCCGGCTGCCGTAGGCCCACACTTCAGCGTCCGGCATATTCTCCCGCAGTATCTCTTCTACCTGTCGCAGGTAACGGCTCGGCAGATGTAGCCGGTCACTCATCCGACCCCTCCGATACCACGCGGGCCAACTCCTTAGCGTCGGCTATAAAGTCGGGCAGCAGCGTGAGCGTGGTTTCAGCAAAGTCCTCCCCGTAGAGGTGCGCCGTATCGTTGCGATTGTCTCGATACTCGAACCATCGTTCACATTCCTGCAACGAGATAAGGCCATGTTTCGCCGCGTATCGGAATATGTCCTTGAAGGCAAGCCTGTCAGCCTGTCGGTTAGACGCGAAGTAGGGTCTGAGCCGCCTTCTCAGAAGACTGCCGGACTGTTCAAGGATTATCTCGAATTCCTTGACGCAAGCCGAACGGAAGACCTCGTATATAAATTCCCCCGGCTCATGTCGCTGCAACTGGTCTAGCGCCAGCTCCAGCGTGCCGATGCAGCGTGTGAGGAAATCAGTGTTAATGGTCGTCATCCCTGTTCTCCTGTGCTTGATTATAGCCGATGATTGCCAACACAGGAGATCAATACAGCCCATCCATCCTGTACTCCTCACATCCTAAGCGCCAGGACACAATAAATGTTTCTTTGCCACTGTCGGGGCCGCAGTAGCGAGGAATAGATCGCCTATCATGCGGTGAGTGGTGCCGGGTTGAGATCTATTCTCTACTATGAACATTAACTTAGGCCACCTGCTTAGAAACCCTCGAAGAGCCTCGCAACTCGGCAATTCTGATTCAGACTTCCCTTGACGCAACTCCTACCATCCCCTATACTCCCATACCAGAACGTATGTATCACAGTAACCCAATAACCAACAATTCCTAATTCCTAATTGACAATTGACAATGACCCCATACCCAGAACTACAACAGATAATCAAAGACGAGACCGACAACGGTCGCGGCATAGTCCGCTTCCTATATCAGGCCATGCAGGGCGAGTTCCTCAACTTCACGCCCAAACACCAACTCATGGCCGGAAGAGTCCTCGCCATACTGGGCATAGAACAGGGCATCGAATTCGTCGAGGCCAACCGAAAGCCGCGCGTCCCCAGAAACTCCGCCCAGCGCAGAATTACGGACGAGGCCGAATCCGAACTCTCCGCGGCCGAACTGGAACTCGCCGACTACGCGAAGAAGGTCACCAGGAACGGGCGCAAGATGGTCCGCTTCTTCCTCGACGCCATGAACGGACTGGTAAAGAGCTTCAGGCCCTCGCTCCGCATAGCCGCCGCAAAGGAACTCATAGGCTGCGCCTTCCCCATATTCGCGCCTTCGCGCCGAAAGAAGGCCAGGACCGAGGCCGCTCCTCAGACCGCTCCGGTCGCTCAACCGGCGACACAGGCCGCTCCGCCAAAAATAGACGCGCCCGCGTCAGCTCCCACCGTTCAGGAACTGAACGGACACGAGCCACGCTGCTCCTGCATGTCCTGTGAGCGCTCCGCAATGCTCAGGTACAAGAGGACACACTTCCAGGAAGGCGAAGACTTCTACCAGAACATAGCCCGACGCGCCATGACCGCCACCGACGACAGCAAGGAGCGAGCGGTCAAGGCCGCCAGGCTGTGGAACGACTTCAACCGGTTCGTAACCGACATCT
This sequence comes from Dehalococcoidia bacterium, assembly GCA_965261525.1. GTDB lineage: Bacteria > Chloroflexota > Dehalococcoidia > Lucifugimonadales > UBA1123 > VXRN01. The sequence goes on along the minus strand of OZ253472.1, from coordinate 2,931,374 downwards.
GCCCAGAAGCTGTGATGCCCGCGTTCCCCATGTGGTTCCCCTACCTGATGGAGCATGACGACCAATACTCTCACGGCTACAATCCCGAACTGGTGGCGAAGCGCCGCGACTTCTGGACATGCGACGACCTTGACGAAATGGACGAGGCCGGAGAGGACCCGGACTGCGACTGCGAAGACTGCTCCGACCACGAGCGGGACGAATACGGTAATTGCCTCTGCGACATCTGCTTCGAAGACGAAGACGACCCCTGATAGTCGGAGCGCCTCCCGCGCCGGGAAATTGACAACTGAATAGCCCGAACCAAACGCCGCGTCGTTTGATGGTGTCGGTTTCGCTATGCTACGCTTGAACGCATGAGCAAGAGAAAAGTTATAGTCGCCATGAGCGGCGGCGTGGATTCATCTGTCGCCGCGCTCCTTCTTCATAGACAGGGCTACGACGTGGTCGGTGTCACGATGCGCCTGTGGTCATACGAACGTGACGACGTTCCGGCAAGCAGCAAGCGATGCTGCTCCGTCGAGGACGTGGATGACGCGCGTCGTGTCTGCCACGCGATTGGCGTGCCGCACTACTTTGTAAACTTCGAGAAGGAATTTCAGTCCCACGTCATTGACTACTTCGTGCAGGAGTACGACCGGGGCCGAACTCCACACCCGTGCCTCGCCTGCAACGACAAGATAAAGTTCGACTTCCTGCTCCGGCGCGCAATGTTCCTAGACGCCGACTACATAGCCACGGGCCACTATGGACGTGTCCGTAGAGATTCGGAGGGACGCTGCGATCTGCTCAAAGGCGTTGACGCGAGCAAGGACCAGTCCTATGTGCTTTTCACCCTCGGACAGAGCGAACTGAACCGTCTTCTGCTGCCGGTCGGAGAGTATCCCAAGGAAGAGATACGACGGATCGCGGAGGAAGCCGATCTTCTTGTCGCAAACAAGCCCGACAGCCAGGAGATCTGCTTCATACCGAACAACAACTACCGCGAGTTCGTAGCCGAGCGCGTGCGACCGAGACCCGGCAATCTCGTCAATGTCGAAGGCGAGGTTCTCGGCGCGCATCCCGGAATACAGTTCTTCACCATCGGACAGCGTCGCGGGCTTGGGCTGAACGGCAATACCCAGAGGCCCCTGTACGTTACCCGAATAGATGCGGACTCCAACGAAGTCGTGCTTGGCAACAGCGAAGACCTGTTCCGTTCCAGCCTGTGGGCCTCCAAGGTGAACTACATATCCGGCGACGCGCCTGCCGACATGACCGGAGTGACCGCCAAGATCAGGTACAAGGCATCCGAGGCGCAGGCAAACGTGATACCCCTTGAGGACAATTGGGCAGAGATCAGGTTCGACGAGCCTCAGCGGGCCGTAACTCCCGGCCAGCCGGTCGTATTCTATTCAGGCGAAAGAATCCTGGGCGGCGGGTACATTGAACTCGAAGCTCCGGTAGCCGCCCCTGTCGTCTGAATCGCCATTCATCACCCCAAGTTCAGATGGGACGGGCAAGATATGATGCAAATGTGTTAGGAGATGGATGTGACCACGAACGGCATTGTTGACGCAAAGGCTATTCTCAGCGGTAGCGGATATTACGAGCTCACTCTGAGAGTATCAGACTCTGAGGTTCTGGACGCACTATCCGAGCGCCAAGATGGGGAGGAACGGCACGAATTCGCCCTCTCCGCGCTGAAGATCGGTGCAATCGCGCTGCGGCAGGCGCAGGGCAAGATCGATGCGGAGCGCATCCGACAGGAGGGGGATCGCTTCATCAACAACATGAAGCACTACCTTGACGAACATAGGAACGGCGTGACCGATCAGATCAGCAAGACCCTGTGGGACTACTTCGATCCTCAAAGCGGTAGGTTCAATGAGAGAGTAAAGCGTCTCGTCGAGAACGACGGCGAGTTGGAGAGTGTAATCCGTAGGCAGATTAGCGGCGACGGCTCGGAACTGGTCCGCACGCTCACAGCCTACGTGGGCACAGACAGCCGGCTGATGCGCACACTCGACCCAAATGCCACAGACGGATTGATTACACAACTTACCGAAACCACCGAAGCCACACTGACTGAACAGAGGGAACGCATCCTCAGTGAATTCTCACTGGACAATAGGGAAGGGGCCCTCAATCGCCTTGTTCTCGAGCTGAATGAGAAGCACGGTGAAGTCAGCGATGCGCTCAAAGAGAAGATCGACGAAGTAGCTAGCGACTTTTCTCTGGACAACGAAGACTCCGCCCTCTCGCGTCTCATAGGCCACGTCGAGCGAGCCCAGAAGCAGATAAGCAGCGAGTTCTCTCTCGACGAGGAGAGTTCGGCACTCGCCAGGATGCAGAAGAAGTTGCTCGAGACACTGGAGGACCAGCAGAAGTCCAACGCCAGTTTCCAGGAGGAGGTCAAGGTCGCGCTGGCAGAAATGACCGCCCGCAAGCGGGAGTCGGAGCGGTCCACACAGCACGGTTTTGACTTTGAGGATAACATATTCGATTTCGTCAACAAGCGTAGCCAGCGGGCGGGAGATGTCGCAACACACACAGGGAAGACATCTGGACGTATAAGCCGCAAACTGGTAGGAGACATAGTGATCGAACTCGGTGATGAGCACGCCGCGGCTGGTTCCCGAATCGTTATCGAAGCCAAAGAGGACTCCTCATATACCCTCGCGAAGGCGCGTGACGAGTTGGAAACAGCACGGAAGAATCGAGACGCCGAAATCGGGCTGTTCGTATTCTCGTCGAGTCACGCCCCCAATGGGCTTGATATGTTCAACCGTTTTGGTAACGACATTGTGGTAGTCTGGGATGCTGAAGATCCCGCCACCGATGTGGCACTTGACGCCGGCATATCGGTCGCCAAGGCACTCTGCACTCGCGCAAGATCCCATAGCGAACAGGTGGGCGCAGACATAAAGGCTGTCGAGCAGGCCATATTGACGGTGGAGAAGCAGGTGGAGGGTTTTGCTGAGATCACTAGACTGACGACTACCATCAAAAACAACAGCGAGAACGTACTCAAACGCGCCCGAATCATGAACGAGTCCATAGAGAAGCAGATCGAGATACTCAACGAGAAAGTTGGTAGTCTCAGATAGTGATGCAGGGCAACGCTTAGCCGAGCCGGTCGTGCTAACGTGTAGAGGAATGCCAAGCCGCCAAATGTAGCAAGGAGAAAAATTTGGACTTCAAAGACCTCATCAGGCTGGGCTACGACGAATATCTGAACGACCTGAAGTCGCGCCTGTCAGGTCTCGCGCCTGATGAGCGCAGATTCCAGCCCACGCCGGAAGCCAATCACATTGACTTCATCGTGTGGCACATGGCCCGTGTCGAGGACGACTTCATACAGCGTTTCGCTCAACAGCGCGACACGGTGTGGCAGCGCGACAACTGGCATGGCAAGATGGGTCTTCCTGAAAGAGAGAGCGGCTTCGGATACACCGCCGGGCAAGTAGAGCAGTTCCCCCCCTTCGACATGGACGAAATGCTCGCCTACTATGACGCGGTACGGGTGGAGACCTACAAATTCCTCGACTCGATGTCAGAAGAGGACCTGGCCCTGAGACCTCATCCTCGCAGGCCGGAATACTCGCTCGCGGATATGTTCAGCCACCTGCTGGTCGAGGAGAGTCAGCACGTCGGCCACGTAGCCTACGTCCGCGGCATTCAACGAGGGCTTGAGAACTAACGACGATCTCCCATGGCGGCGATAGATACCACCCCTGACTTCGAGTTCGAGAGTGAACTGCGCCAACAGGGCTTCGAGCATATAGCCGGTCTTGATGAAGTAGGACGGGGATGCCTCGCCGGCCCCGTAGCGGCGGGCGCGGTTATTCTTCCACCGAACTCCTCTGAGGAAATCTTCGGGCTTGTGCGAGATAGCAAGCAGTTAAGCGCGTCTCAGAGAGAAAAAGCCTACGAAGTAATCGCCAAGGCCTGTGTTTCCCACGCGGTCGGTTGGACAAGCCCCGCCGAAATAGACAGAATAGGCATTGCCCCAAGCGTCAGACGAGCAATGCGTCGCGCCCTGGCGAAGCTAAAGCCCGCCGCCACTCATCTACTGATAGATGCCATCTCCCTCCCCTCCTCCGGTCTGCCGCAGAAGTCAATTATCCGAGGCGACTCCAAGTCACTGAGCATAGCGGCGGCCTCCATCGTAGCCAAGGTGGAGCGCGACCGCTTCATGTCGTCTCTCGCTGAAAGGCGCCAGTCGTATGGCTTTGAATTTCACAAGGGATACGGGACAAGGCGACATCTGGACTCGATAGCCGAGTTCGGCCCGTGCCACGCCCACAGGATGACTTTCGCCCCGGTAAGGCGAAACTCTCACAGAGTCCCACCTCTGAGTCCTGGAGTTATTGGACAGTGGGCCGAGTCATTCGCGGCAGAGTCACTGGAAGAGCGCGGTTGGAGAATTATAAGCCGGAACTTCAGGACCCGCTTCGGTGAAGTTGACTTAGTAGCTACTGACGAGAGTACGCTCTGCTTCGTCGAGGTGAGGGCGCGCAAGCCCTCATCATTCGGAGCCCCGTCTGAGACTATCTCATCGTCCAAGGCGCGCCGGATAATAGCCGCCAGCCAAGAATATCTTCAGCGGGACGGCGCCGGCTGGAGCGACTGGCGCATTGACGTCGCCGCTGTCGAGTTGGACGAGTGGAGTCGCCCGGCCTCCGTCGAGTTCATCGAGTCTGCGGTGGAGGGATAATCGTCTCAGTCGCCGCTGTCCCGTTTAGCGGCCATCTCGAAGAAGCGGTCCACATGGGACAGCGCCTCTGTGTAATCGTAGGTGGCGTACCTGCGCTGCCTCAGGATGACCGTGTCGCCGTTGAAGAAGCGTTCGTACAGCGCCTGCCTGGATCCGAACTGCGACCCGACCAGGTCCCACGCGAGCCTGAATAGGCGTATCCTGTCTTCGGCTCCGACAGACGCTCCCTGGTAATACTTGGCAATCTCGTCAGACACAGGACCGCGTACATCCTTCTCGGTCGGAGTCAGCATAAGGCCGCTGGCGGAAAGCTGCTCGATGATCCAGACAATCCGGGTGTGCGCGTCCGGGAACCAGTGGCGCATCGCGTGCCAGGGTTCCTCGGCTGGCCATATGCCCTCGCCGATATACGGCCCCGCGTCGGCCTCGGCGGCCCGAAGATAGGAATGCACCGTGGCCCTTATGTCCACTATCTCGGAAATCTTCTCCTGAACGTGGCTGTACACGTTGATTCCAATAGCGTCGGCTATCTTGTGGGTTATGCCGAGCATGAAGTCGAGCTTGACGATGTTCTTGACCGCGACCTGCTGCATATACTGGCGCCACCACCTGCCCCTGCGAATGTTCTCGTTTCCCAGCTCCACGTCGTTGTACGAGAAGACGCGCTCCCACGGGATCAGTACGTCATCGAAGATGGCCATGCAGTCCATCTCGTCGTAGAAGCCGGACAGCGGATAGTCGAACGCCGACGCCCCGCGGTCGTAGGATTGTCGGCAAATAAACTTCAGGCCCGGCGTGGCGACAGGTATCGCGAACCCTATCGCGTACCTCGAAGACTCGGGCAGATCGGGACGCAGCGGTCGGTACAGAGGAGCCACGATTTCGTCCGAGAACGGCGCGAGCGTAGCCAACAGCCTCGCGCCCCTGACAATGACGCCCTCGGATGTCGTGTCCACCACGCCGAGAGCGATGTATGGGTCGTCGAGCTGGCTTATGTCGGCGGAGCGGTTGGCCTGCGGATGTCCGAAAGTGTGAGTGAGGCACAGGTCGTTCTCGCTTACATACTCGTAGTACGCGACTACGTTGTCGCGGTAGCGGGAATCATTTTCGCCGTAGGCGTCGGCCATCTGGCGCATGGCGGCCACCACGATGTTCACGTAGTCCGGGGTTCGCCCGAGCATTCCGTAGGTGTGGCGGGCGGTTGCTTCAAACGCCCTGCGCCTTCTGACCAGATCGTCCACCGAGTGTGGAATCATATAGGACAGGGATATGGGGTCGCCGCTGACTGGCGACTCGAATGCCATGAGGTCGCGGGTGTCGGGGTGATGCTGAAGGTCATAGACACCCGCGAGCGTCTTCGCCATGCGCGCGAGCTTAGGGTGCGTGGTGACATCCTCGACCCGTTCGCCCTCCAGCCACACTTCCCTGTCATCTCTCAACCCTGCAAGGAACTCTTCGCCAGACCGAACGGACATGGGTTACCTCCGACGAACGCCAAACTGCGCGACTGGGAACCTGAATCGAGCGAAAAGGCTGGATTCCCGTAGCGAAAAGGCCACCCGAGTTGGGTGGCCTCTATCAACGTCTCTCTATTTTATGGTCGGGGAGACTGGATTCGAACCAGCGACCCCTTGCACCCCATGCAAGTGCGCTACCAAGCTGCGCCACTCCCCGATGAGTATAAACTATCACACAAACCCCTACTTCATCAAGAAGGGCAGCGATTATCTTCCTTGCATGCGTCGGCTTTGGAAGAGGTACTGGTTGGCGTATCCGGCGTAGCGACCGAATCGCCGCTGCGCCCACTCTCTCATTCGGGTTCTGGGCATACTCCCGCTCTCGGACTCGGAGAAATACCACTCACGCAGGGCGCGGTCAATCCAGACGTCAACGGGGAAGGCTTCCAGTTTGTCCATGGACATCATCAGGACGCAGTTCCCTACTTTGTCGGCTACGCCGGCGAGTGTGGTTATGGTAGTCAGCGCCTCGTTATACGGGGCCTCGCGCAGTGCGAACAGGTCAATCTCGGCGTTGGCGACGCGCTCTGCGGTCGCGGCAATGTACTTTGCCCTGAAGCCAAGCCTCAGTTCCCGCAGCGCGGATTCTCCGGCATTGACTATTGCCTCTGGGCCGGGGAACGCCCTGCGATTAGTGTCGGCGCCAAGTATATCTGGGCCGAATGTGTTTGAAATGTCCTCGACATTTTGAGAAATGCGGGGGATGTTGTTGTTAGCGCTGCAAATGAAGGCGACAAGACACTCCCATGGGTCCTGTCGCAGGATACGCATCCCGGGGTACTCATCTATGGCGCTGCCAATTCGCTTGTCCCACCTTATCTCAGCGTATATGGATTCCAAGTCGTGGTTCAGGCCCAGATAATCCTCAAACAGAGGCCTAATCGCGGATTCAGGGTCGGGCGCGGAGTTGAAGAGGATGTTGTCGCCAACCTGCTTGACCCTGACGAGATTGCCGAATATGACGCCCTCATAATGGTCTTCCGGTTCATCACGAGCTACCCTGCGCCATCGGAAAGCCTGACCGCTTTCAAGGGTTTCAGCCAGCGCCATCGGGCCGGATGGATGAATTTCAGTCCAATCGTCGTTCATGAGGAATACTCCAGCCACCTCTTGATGGTACTGCCAGGCCCTTTGCCCTTGCCGTCGGTAACGCGCATTTCGGGAAGGGACTTTATGAATTCGCGACCATATCGCCGCCCCGTTATACGCGAGTCCAAGACTATCGCAACTCCCCTGTCGTGGCTTGTTCTGATCAGCCGACCGAATCCCTGTCTGAATCTGATGATGGCCTGAGGCACGGCGTATTCAATGAAGGAGTTGCCGTACTGCTCGCCGCGCGCCTGAAAGACAGGGTCGGAAGGGACAGAAAATGGCAGGCGCGCCACTATCAGCACCGTCAGAGCGTCCCCCGCGAAGTCAACGCCTTCCCAGAAACTGGACGTGCCGAGAAGGACAGAACGCGGTTCCTCGATAAATCGGTCGGCTATCATCATCGGCGAGCCATCCGATCCTTGGGCCAGTACCTGTATGCCCATCCTGGACAGCGGCGCGCGTATGGCGTCCGCGGTGGCCCTCAGCGCGGCGTATGAGGTGAACAGCGCCATTGTCCTGCCCTCCGCAGCCGATGCCGCTTCCATCACTAAGTCTTCGACTCTCTGCTGAAATACGGGGGAGTTCGGCTGGGGCATGTCGCTGGGGACATAGAGAAGGGCGGATTCGTAGAAGTCGAAAGGCGATCCGAGAGATAGGTGTCGAGAGTCGGAGAAGCCGAGTCGGCCCGATACATGATCGAAAGTGCCTGACGCGCTGAGAGTCGCGCTCGTCATTATGACGGTCTCTTTCTTGGAGTACAGCGCGTCTTCCAAGAGGTCTCCAACGTATATCGGAGCGGAGTTGAGCGTGACGTCGGAGGACTGCGGCGCCTCTCTTATCCAGTACACTCCCTCTTCCGTCGGATTGACGAGGCACTCCCCTGCCTGGGACCTCAGCGTTTCGAGACTCTGCGCGTTCGAGACTACATCCGATACCAGAGATTCATATCCAGGCTCGTCGGCGGCTTCTATGCCTTCCATAGCGGTTACGAGCGTGGACAGCGCGCGCGACAGGTCTCTCAGCAGAATAGCGACGTTCTCCCAGGCAGTCTCGACCGATTTCCAACCCGGTGCGCTTCTTTCGCTGGCGGTCAATCGCCTATCCATTGCAAAACCGCCGGATGACCACGTCCGGCGACCGAAGACCTGATTCGAAATCTCTCGAAACAACCCGGAGGCTTGCTCGCGAAGTCTCTGGGTGGTAAGTATAGCGAGCGATACAGCCTGATTCGCAGATTCCTTTCTGGACTCGGCCAGGGCGCTCCTCTGCGCAGCCTGGGCGCACTGTGAGAGCAATCCGCGTTCCCCCAGAAGCTCCGATAGTATCTCGTCAACGCTGTTCGGACCGATGGAAAATCCCAATTGCCGGGTTGCCTGATCCTCAAGGTGGTGGGCTTCGTCGAGAATCAGGACATCGTAGTCTGGAATTGCGCTACCACCGGCGACAAGGTCAGACAGGAGCAGCGCATGATTGACGACGATGATATGTGATCCCGCGGCCTTGTCTCGGGCCGACTTGAGAAAGCATGGACCGGACTGGGACGGACACTGGTGGGCGCGTTCAGCAGACAGCCTGCTCCAGGCGGCAGCGGCAGGCCTGGGTCCGAGATTCAGTTCGGCGCGGTCTCCGGTATCGGTCTCGGGCATCCAGAGCATGGTCTTGGCTACGAGTCGGGCTAGATTCGCTTCCAGGTCGCCGGACGAAACAGCCTGTCTCCAGCGCTTGTAACACAGGTAATTGGCCCTGCCCTTGAGCTGGGTGAAGCGCATCTTTTCGGCCATGTCCGGGTCAACGGCTTCCAGAGCGTTCTTAACGATGGGAAGGTCTTTCCGTATCAATTGCTCCTGGAGATTGATGGTGTTGGTCGAGATTACGACGCGCATGTCATTGGCGACAGCGTACAGGGCGGCGGGCAGAAGATACGCGAGCGACTTCCCAACGCCGGTTCCGGCCTCGACCATAAGCCTGCCGCCAGAGTTGATAGTTTCGGCGACAGCGGTCCCCATTTCTATCTGCTGAGGGCGTTCTTCAAAATCCGGGACACTATCGGCGAATCCGCTGCCGTAGGACAGCGCTTCCGCGACCTTATAGGGATCAATGGGAACTGCATTTGCAGCGGCCCTTAGCGGAGGAGGCCGCGACAGCCTTTCAAATAGAGCGCTTTCGTTTATGCCGGACGCCGAAGCCGAGAGGGATCGGGACGAATAGGAAGACGCGAACTCCCGGGCCGAGTCGAGCAAGGCGGCTATCTGCCAACCTGAACGGTCGGAAAGCCTCCCGAATTGCGCCAACAGAGCCGGATCCATTCCGGCGAGATCGGAGATGAGGGTCAGAAACAGACTTCGGACGGCGCGGGCATCGTGCAGAGCGCGATGCGCCTGGTCGAGTGGATCGGACTCAGCCCTGGACAATTGACCGAGAGCGTATGACCTTGCATAGGGCCGCGTCAGATGGGCCAATTCCATAGTGTCGCATACAGGGTTAGCCAGGGAGAAACCGCTCTCACGCAGGAAGCCCATGTCGAAAGGGGCGTTGTGGGCTATCAAGGTAGCGCCTGCCGCGAAGTCGGAGAACCCGCGTCTGATCTCGGCAATGGTCGGGGCGGAATTGACATCGGACTGGGTTATACCAGTCATGTCGGTGATGAATTTGGGGACCTGCCGATTGGGATTGACGAACGTCTGAAATTCGTCAATCGTTTCCCTGGCGGTGAATTTGACGGCGCCAATCTCAATTATCTCGTCGGTCTTTTCCGACAAGCCGGTCGTTTCGAGGTCGAATGCGACCCACTCGCGGAGTCCCGAAAACCTAGTGTTAGTCATACAAACTTCCAACTCGCTCAAATGTATCGAGACAATGATACCGCAATAGCATTGATTCACCCCAAGAACAGTTCGGTCAGATAACAGTGAAAAGTGTCCATTATATGGTCAGGACGCGAGGAGCGGAAGCAGCCATCCAAAAATCGCTATGGACGCCAGCGTTACACTGGCGACGCCCGGCCAGAGGCGTTTTGCGAGGATAATTAGAGGGAGCGCCAGCGCAATCGCGGCCAATGAGACTCCGATTGTGTACACCATGTTAGGGCTGCCCAAGCCGCTACCGGGCGCGCCATTCTGGAGCGCGATATACAGGAAGGCGGACACAAGGCCGATAACACCCCAGACGGGATAGGCAAATACCACGGTTGTCATCACGAAGATGCCCGGAGGGAACCTGGCCAGCATGACACCAAGAGCGGGCGGCGGATCTCTGAGGGCAAGGAATGCGGTGACGCAGCCGACGGTGACAAAAATCTGCGCCATGAATATGCCAGTGGCAAGTCCGGCTATCAGAATAGCCATCAGTTCGCGTCCGGGTTCGACCAGGCCCTTGTGACAAGAGAGTCCCAGCCCTTGATCCTCTCCATCACGAGTTGGACGGTCGTGGCAATTTCCCTGCGCTCGACGGCAGCATATATGGCGGGACCACTGCCTGAAACATGAATCTCCCTCGCGCCCGCGGCGTACATATCGTTCCAGCAACGGTCCACTTCGGGGACGACGACCCTGGCAACGGAGTCGAACGTGTTGAAGAGAAGCTGCGGCGGCACGTCGCCGCCGTTACCGATGCGGGCTTCGAGCTTTAGAGTCAGGGCGCCGCGGGTGAAGTTGTCGGGCGTCAAGGCGCGGTACATAGCGGCAGTCTTATCGGGCAGGTTGGCGCCAGGAATGGCAATGACAAACCAGGGCAGGTCGGGAGTGGGGAGATGCCTGACGCGCTCTCCTCTGCCAAGCGCGGTGGCGGCGCCTCCCTCTATCAGGAATGGCACATCCGAACCCAACTTGGCGCCGATACTCCTGAGATGGTCGTTAGACAGTTCAAGACCCCAGAGCATATTGAGGCCGACTAGAGTCGCGGCGGCGTCCGCGCTGCCGCCACCCAGACCAGCCGCGACAGGGATGCGTTTCTCGATGTGTATGCGAGCTCCTTCGTTGACGCAGGTCTCGGAACGGAGAAGTTCGGCTGCGTTGAACGCAAGATTTCCCGCGCCGCTCAGTTCGGGGATCGAGCAAGTCAGTCGAAGGGAGTCGGCGGATTCGATGGTTAGCGTGTCTGCGAGTTCCATGGTCTGCATTATGGAGGCTACTTCGTGGTAGCCGTCACTACGTTTGCCCAGGACCTCAAGGGTCAAGTTCAGTTTGGCGTGAGCATCTACGGTAATCATATGCACCCCATTATGAGTGTGGAACGTCATGCCAAGCATTGTAGAGGTCGCCCCACTCGGACAGGCTCAGGGTCGAGGGTCGGCGACTGCCTTCAATACCGGCGACATTCAGGGCGACGCGAACAGGACCGGAGTCGGCGTTCAGACCGAGTTGGAGGCTGTTGCTGATCTGCTTTCGAGGGGCGCGGAATCCGGCGGCGGCGAACTCGATGAACAGGTCGGGGCAGTTGACGGCGACGGGGGGCTGCTCATGGAGGTCAATTCTTATGACGGCGGAAGTTACCCTGGGCATGGGTCTAAACGACCTGGGCGGTACAGAGAAGAGTATCTTCGGGGCGCCGTGAAGTTGGACCATCACGGAGAGCAGGCTCATATTGCCGGGCGAGGCGGCGATGCTGGCTGCCACTTCTCTTTGGACCATCACGACCATTGAGCGGGGGCGCGGATACCCGGATATGAACTTTCTGATGATAGGGGTGGCGGCATAGTATGGCAGGTTGGCGACAACCTTATATCCGTCTGTGAAGAATTCGCCGGGATCGAAGGCCAAGGCGTCTTGATTGACGACAGTGAAGTTCTCAAATTCCACGAATTTACGGGACAGGGTGTCGGAGAGTTCGGGGTCGAGTTCGACGGCTACGAGTTTGGGTACGCGATGGACCAGGATGCGTGTGAGCGCGCCTTTGCCCGGGCCGATCTCGAGAACCTCGTCAGTGTCCGTGAGCTGGGCGGCGGCAACTGCGCGCTTCGCGACATCATAGTCAACGAGGAAGTTCTGTCCGAGCCTACTTCGCCCGCGTGTGGCGGATCGTCTGTTCGTACGGGTTGGCAAGGAAGGGGGCAACTTTCGGAGATAGTCCAAGAGAAGAGGGTCGTGCACCATCCCTTCGTTCCCTTTCGCCGGCGTGTCCAACGGCCTTGACTCAAGCCAGATAGTCCCGCGTCACCCGAAGATTACCGCTTACCGCTGCTTTCTTCCGAACCTGACGGGATTCACAGCCCTTCGCCGCGCGGGGCCCAGCTATCAACATCAAAAACCGTCCGACAGAGGCCGCCGGTGCAGGACCTCAGGGAGGAATTCAGCCTCGCTATAGCGGATTTCGAGCATAGGGCGCCGCTAACTCCCCGCCTAGCACGACCTTGAATTTATGTTAGGCGAACGCTGCCGGGCATGTCAATTACGAATAGTGGCTTTCGGTCATCCAAACGCACAATGGCGCTGACCACTGGATTTCCGCTTTCGCGGGAATGACGAGATAGACCAGGGCGTTTCGGTTCGCAACAATCGAAACACCTTACGGATAGAGCGCGAGTTGTTCCAAACCAGCCGATTCGTCGAAGCCGCACATGACGTTCATGTTCTGGACTCCGCCACCCGCTGCGCCCTTCACGAGATTGTCCAGGCAGGCAATGGCTATCAGGCGGTTGGCCCTCAGATCAATCGTCGGAAAGACAACGCAGTCGTTATTGCCGGAGGTGTGCTTGGTCTGGGGCGCGGCGGATACAACCTTGGTGAACGGTTCGCCATCGTAGAAATCCTCATAGATCTCGCGCACCCTGGCCCTGCCAGCTTCGCCGTCGGGAATCACGCCTTCCTTGATGGGAGCGTAGCAACTCACCAGTATTCCGCGGGTCATAGGGACCAGATGAGTCAGGAATGTAAGCCTGAGATCGTGGTTGCTGTCCAAGGAACCTAGTTCCTGAACGATCTCGGGATGATGACGGTGACCGTCGAGGGCATATGCCTTGAAGTTCTCATTGACCTCGGAGAAATTGAGGTCAACAGAGCCCCCCCTGCCCGCGCCGGACACGCCGGACTTGGCGTCAACGACGACGTCGGCGTCAATGATCCCGGCGTCAATCGCGGGAGCGAGGGCGAGCACAGCGGCGGACGGATAGCATCCGGGGTTGCCAACCAGTGAGGTCTGGGCAATTTCGTCGCGATGCAATTCAGGGAGGCCATAAACGGCGGTCTCCATGTACTGCGGACAGGGATGTTCGATCTTGTACCAGTACGAGTAGTCGTCGAGGTTCTTGAGACGGAAGTCTGCGGAAATGTCCACTGCCTTCACACCCTGCTCTATGAAGGGTTCGAGTCTCTCTGCGCTCGCGGCGTGAGGAAGCGCGGAGAAAACGAAGTCAACGCTTTCGGTAATCTCGGGGGTTATCTCCATGTCGCAGGACGCGAGGTGGGGGAACATCTCAGCGAGTCGTCTGCCCGCTGCGCTTCGACCGGTGACGGCGGCTATCTCAACTTCGGGGTGGCGATGCAGAATGCGCGCCAACTCCATTCCGGCGTATCCGGTTACGTTGATAATTCCTACCTTCACCGATGTGCCTCCTTGCGTGAATTATGAATTCAGGATTTGTGCATTGAGACAGGCTACCTTAGGGAGCGCCTCAAGTTCGTATCATAGAGTATAGGGATGTGGTGACAGGCGGGGCAAGGCCAGCGGTTTTAGTTGTCAGTCGTTAGTTTTTAGTAACTATCTCAAAACCCGACCTTAAGGAATTTCACCCTCACCCCAGCCCTCTCCCTTGAGGGAGAGGGGGTCTGTTATTGAAATTCATAGCTGACTGGACATTTACCTACCCCTATCAGCCCTCAAGGGAGAGGGAGATTGTGTCCTCCTGCCATCCGCTTGAGCGAAGAGTTTTGAGATAGTCTCTTAGCTCGACTTTGTACATTCAGGCGGCATAAGTCAGCGATTCCATGAGTCGTTTGAACAAAGGCGCTGGGATTTTCACGACATCGGGTTTCCGCTCAGACAAGCAAAAAGTCTCAGAGGCTCTCCACATATGATGACGCGCCAATTCGATTGCATCGCTCTCTGTCTAGCTTTTGTACAAAGTCCAGCTTAGTCGGTCTTGGCCTCGGTCCACTGTTATTGGGGCATTGCCATATACTGAGATTTATAGTCGTTCTGGTGGCTGCTGGTGGCTTTAACAGGTGGCTGCTGGTGGCTTGCTGGTGCGGAGTGCAGGTGATTCTTCACCTGCATTCGACCTGTATTCACCAGCATTCATAGCTAAGGGGAAATTTTCGTATTCGTGTAAGTCGTCGTTGATAACCTCGTGTTTATGTGTTGGATGGCTGGGGCGTCGTTTTTCATGGATGTATTATAGCGGACGGAATGTATGTTCGTATAGTGAGCGACGCTATATTGCTTTCGGATATAGAGCGGTTAGAATCGAGTGGCGTAAGATGGGTAACCAGCGCGCTAACGGAGGCGATTATGAATAGAGGAATGCTCGATGTCGATGGGCTGCGGGCCGCAGTCGCCGACGGTTCCATCGACACGGTGATTCTGGCTTTTCCGGACCTGTATGGCCGACTTCTGGGCAAACGGCTGGACGCATCGTTCTTCCTGACAGACGTGGCAGGAGGCACTCATGCCTGCGACTATCTGTTCACGGTTGATATGGAGATGGAGCCGGTGTCGGCGTACAAGTTTTCTAACTGGAACCTCGGCTATGGGGATATGCACCTGGCGCCGGACATGGGGACTATGCGGAAGTTGTCGTGGCTTGACCGGACGGCTCTGGCGCTATGCGACGCGGAAATGGAGCCGGGGCATGAGCCAGTGGAGGTCGCTCCGCGTTCGATTCTGCGAAAGCAGGTGGAGCGGCTACGGGCTCGGGGATTTGAGGCTATGGCGGGGTCGGAGCTGGAGTATTACCTGTTTCGGACATCGTTCGTGGAGGCGGCGCAGAGTGAGTATCGAGGTCTGAATGAGGCCGGGTGGTACATAGAGGACTATCACCTGCTGCAAGGGGCGCGGACTGAGGACCTGAACGGGGCATATCGCCGCCACCTGGCGGCGTCGGGTGTTCCGGTGGAGTCCACGAAGGGGGAGTTCGGGCGCGGCCAGCATGAGTTGAACATCCGGTACGCGCCTGTGCTGGAGATGGCGGACAGGCACGTTATTCTGAAGCAGGCAGTGAAGGAAGTTTCGGAGCAGCTTGGGGCGAGCGTAACGTTCATGGCGAAGCCGGACGCGACGCAGGCGGGTTCGAGTTCGCATCTTCACGTGAGCCTGTGGCAGGAGAATGACGGCCTGTTGAGCAACGTATTTTCTGGTGACGGGAGTCTGGCGGGGATTGCGTGTTCGGACGAGTTTCGGTGGTTCCTGGGCGGATGGATGCGATACGTGGCAGAGTTTATGGCGTTCTACGCGCCGACGGTTAATTCGTACAAGCGGTTCCAGGTGGGCAGCTGGGCTCCGACGGCGACGGCGTGGTCGCCGGACAACCGCACGGCGGGGTTCCGGGTGGTTGGCTCAGGACAGAGTCTTCGGATCGAGTGCCGTATCCCGGGAGCGGACGTGAATCCGTATCTCGCCTACTCCGCTGTTATCGCGTCGGGACTGGCGGGCATCGAGGAGCGGGTCGAGCCGCCTTCAGCGTATATCGGCGACGTTTACTCGGCGTCGGAGGAGATAAGGCTGCCGGGGAGCCTGGAGCAGGCGGTGGAGAGTTTCGCGGAGAGCGAGTTGGCGCGGTCGGCGTTTGGGTCGGATGTGGTGGAGCATTACGCGCATTTCTACTCGACGGAGGCGGAGGCATACCGGAGGGCGGTGACGGATTGGGAGCGGGCTCGGTATTTCGAGCGGATCTAGCGTTGGGCTACACCGACGATGTTGGGGATGGTGATGGGCAGACCGACGGAGAGGGAGAAGCGGCGAAGTTCTATGTCGGTGAAGCCGGCCTAATTCGCTTAGCGAGTATGAGGCGGTTTTGAAATCAGCAGATGCTGTATCAGTTTGGTCGGTGTCAGTAATCACCCTCACCCCAGCCCTCTCCCTCAAGGGAGAGGGGGTCTGTTGATTGAAATTCTTAGCTGGCTGCACATTTACATACCCTTCTCAGCCCGTCGAGGGAGAGGGGATTTTCGCGCCGCAAGGAACGCCGACTAAGTTGATACAGGTTCAAATCAGCAGATGGCTTGCGGCGTAATCGGCTGAATGTTATGATGAATTTAAAGGTTCCCCCCTGATGATAAGAGTGCTGAGAGTGCTCTCTCCAAGAATGGAGTAGTCAGGGGGGTCGTGTTTGGAAGAATCTCGCGATTTTCGTCAGCGGCTCTCCCCGACGTCGAATTCAAACTCGTTTCGCGCGGCGGAACCGATCCGGTCGAACCAGGCGCTATCCCGTCTCTCCCACTTGCGAAAGACGGCCCAACAGCAGTAATCCGCGACCTGCAACCCGTAGTGGGAACGAGACTGGTGATGTAGGATGCGATACTTCACCCCGGGAAGGCAGCATACGGGCCAGTGTGGTTTGCACAGCCTTCTCGACAGTTCGTCGTCTTCTGTTTACGGGGATGGTGTCGGTTATGATGACTATCTCCTCTGCGTCTCCAGATTCCAGTTCGACTGACCCCCACAAGACTGAGGAGATAGCCTAACATTGCAGGATAGAAGCGCGCTTCATCACGCATAGCGGAGGGAACTTCCGACTTATCCACAACCAGACAGTCAATGTTCACTCCGGCTGATGTGGAGGCTATCAGGTCGAAGACGGCGCTACGTATCCGCTTGCTGTCGTTGTAGCAGTGAAAGTACTCGATTCCGACGCCATTCTCGATGCAGTCGTATTTGAGATCGTCAAGCGCGTCCCGCCAATGAAAGGGTCTCCGGGCGGTGACGGCGGTCAGTACGAAGTAACGTGTACCCTTCGTGCTGAAATCGAAGTTGCCCGCTTCGTCCAGAAATATGTATGAGCATCCGCGCGTCATGTCTATCACGGGTTTAGGCGTGGGCTACACCGACGATGTTGGGGATGGTGATGGGCAGACCGACGGAGAGGGAGAAGCGGCGGAGTTCTATGTCGGTGAAGCCTGCTTGTCGGATTGCACCGACTATGTCCCTGTCGAGATTGCAGCCGGTGGTGGCGAATTTCCAGATAGGGTTGGCGAGGGTCTGAAGCCGCCCTACCCTCTTGTCCTGTGATACTACGTGTTCGTAGAAGAGGAATTGGCCTCCGGGCCGGAGCGTCCGTCGTATCTCGCCGACTACGGCGTCGAGGTCTTTGACCATGCAGAGGGTGAGGGTGGTTACGACGCTGTCGAAGGCGGCGTCGGCGAATGGCAGCCGCTCGCCTATGGCGGAGACGACTGTGGCGTCAGCGTGGCGTTGCTGGGAGGTTCTGATAAAACGGCGGGTCATGTGGGGGTTGGGTTCAACGGTTATCAGCCGGACACCGGGTGGATAGAAGGGGATGTTGGCGCCGGTGCCGCCGCCGATTTCGAGGGTTCTGCCCAGACTGAGGCCGGCGGTCAGCCTGCGATATGGGGTGACGCGTGACTCGACGCCGGAGTTGAGAAGGTCGTACCCGGCGGCGAAGAGGCGCTTGCTGAGTTTGTCGTATTCCATGTGGAGACTTTGGTTCCCAGTCTTTATACCATTTCAGTGTGGCTACGCCGTGAATGTCATCAGCGAGTCGTATATCGTCATTCCCGAGAAAGCGGGAATCCATACAGGTTGGCTCGGCAGAACATGGTGACATCACACTGGATTGGTATTAGTTATTAGTGATTATCTCAAAACCCAACCGGAAGGAATTTCGCCCTCACCTCAATCCTCTCCCTCAAGGGAGAGGAGGCTATCCTGGGCCTTGTGGCTCGTTTCCCGCGACAGGTTTTGAGATAGTTTCTTAGTGGTCAGCGAACTTTCAATTCCTGTCCATACTCTGCCTTATTACAAGTTTCCCGCTCCGTTACCACATCAAATCCAGACGTGACCTCGAAATCCGTCGTACACCTGTCCGTCCTGCTACCAGTAAATACCTCTGCTTTGGCTGTGTAAGAGCCTGGCGGAACTGGGACTCGCATCTCACCGTCGTCGCTGCGCCATGTCAAAAAGACATCACTTCCGGATCTATCGCGCAACCATTTCCCGTCACAATCCGATGGATCGCATAAGCCTATATTGTATATGGCGTTGTTCGGCTCGTTTGCGTTAAACATATCCCAGCTAATGGTAACCGTAACTCCAACTGACGTACTTACAGGTGTCGGCCTCGGAGTTTGGGTTGGAATCGGTGTCGGTGTTGGTGTTGAGACTGGTGTAGGAGTGGGCGTTCGGGTTGGCCTGGGAGTGGGGGACGGCGTGGCGGTTGGGACCTGGGTCGGTGTGGGAGCCAGAGCGACCCGTCCGCCGTAAACATCCACATTGTCACATTCGGCAAGGTACTCTTTGTTATGCCAGTCGTCGCTCCACCCGCCACCGAGTCCAGAAGCGTATTTCTCAACGCCGCTTTGGCCCGCGCACTGATTGACCTCTTGCTGGTACTCCCATTTCAGCCTGTTTTCCGTACAGGACCAATTCGTCTGCAACTGACAGTTATGCACCATAGCGATGAGGGTGACATCACCCACCTCCTCATCCACTAGTTGGACATCCCACGACGGGTTGGAATGCCGTCTTCCAACCTGGATCGGCGGAATGGGATATGCGGCGTACAAAGGCTTCATCTCGTAGCCATATCCTTCATACTCACTGTCTGACCCATAGCCATACCCCTGACCGTCTATATACAGTCGCAGAGTGGATGGTTCGGATGTCGCGTGTCCTATGTTGACCACATCAAACGGAACTCGCAAAAATCCGGGCCGGTATGTGATCCGACCAGTCAGAGTCAGTTTCAACTGCGGCAACGGCACGGGGGTCGGGGTCGGCGTCACAGATGGAGTGAGTGTTGGGGTGAGGGTGGGCGTGTCTGTTGGAGTCGGAGTCACAGTGGGGGTAGGCGTCACGGTAGGTATGGGGGTCTGGGTCGGCGTGGGCGTGATGGTGGGTGTCGGTATGTGGGTCGGCGTTGGCGTAGGCGTGGGTGTGGCGGTCGGCTCGCCGGCGTCTATCACTGTAACGTTCAGTACATATACCATTGATCCCGATTCATTGGATACCTGAATCTCCGCGCTCCCATTCCCCACAAGGGAATCGTCGTCCGCGCCTATTGTAATAGTTGCCTGATGATTTGAATGGCTGACGGACGAGTACCATATATTTACAGGACCTTCATATGTTATTAGGGGAGTTCCATCCCCATATACCGTGTGGTTCCAGTCAAATGGAAAAATTCTTTTCCTACCTTCCTCTACCGAGACATTTTCAGATCTACGAATGTGCGGGATCGGAGTTTTGGTAGGCACCGGCATCGGCGTCAATGTCGGGATGGGCGTGAAGGTGGGCATTGGCGTTGGGGAGTATGTTGGTTTTGGGATAGCCGTTACTGTGGGTGTCAGTGTCGGGACAGTCGCCAACGCAAGGGTGATCGGAGGTATGGGAATGACAGTCGGTGTAAGGGTAGGCGTCGGTGTGGCAGTTGGTGGAGCGACCGCAAGTACAGGTATTGCGGTCGGCGCGGCTGCGGGAACAGGAAGCGATTGGGTTGGAACATTGGTTGGCGGCAGGGCCGCTACGGGTGGGTTCAGTGAGAGAATACTCCAATCGCTGTTCCTTGAGAATGCGACCGCGCCTACGATAAGCGCGAGGATTAACAGAGCAGCGGCGGCTCCGTATTTTAGAAACCCGCGCCCGCCACCTGGCTGGCCCGCCGGGAGCGGCTCGTCGTATGGCGGCGGCGTGAAATCCTCATCTAGCGCAGGCGCTATCGGCCCGGAGGGTGACAACTCGGAATCCACATCCGGTGCAGGCGTTATTGGGTCGGAGGGTAACGGCTCGGAATCCACATCCGGCGCAGGCGCGATCAGTTTTTCGATTGCCAGCGTCCATTCGTACGCTGAGGGGCGTCTTCTGGGGGAATCGTGTCCGTCATCGAAACACTTGACGAACAGCTCACGCAGAGAAGCAGGGATTTCATCCCGGGATTTTGGAATGCAGAAATTGGCCGGATTCTATTCTGACCCGCAATGGCGGAGGGTCTCCCCCGCTCGTGTACTCCCCATCGAATGGGTGGACGCCGCCCATCATTAGCTTGTATATGAACACCGCCAGCGCGAACAGGTCGTGGTCTTTCTCTCTCTGCGTAACTCCGAACCGTCCGCTGTCCTGAAGTTCACGCGGGGTGTACTCACCTCTGCCCACCCGTGAGCGATAAACCTTTCCGCCCTGACTCTGCCTGGCGGATATCTGGAACAAATCGGTATCTATCAGAGTGACCGCACCGGAGTCTGAGATCAGGACACGGGATTCGTCGAAGTCGCCGATTACGTGAGGGCCTTCATGAAGTATATCCACTGCCCTCGATATGTTCCTCGCCGCTTCAAGCGAAATCTCCTCAGTGAACCCGTCTCTGCTCTCCGACTGATCGGACAACGCGAATATGTCTTCTAGGCGACTCCCTGAGAATCTTGGAATCAGCAGGCCAACCACACGGCCTGACGGTCCCGCATCTTTCAGAATGTCCACGGGCCACGCGATAGATACTCGCTCTGATTCCTCTTCGGGTATGTCGGGCCGAGTGGCGATCATAACCCGGAGCTTTTCTTCAATATCGTCGTCCGGGATATCGTATATCTTGGCAACCAGGCCGGGATATTCGTCAACAGCGTAGAGCGCGCCGTTGCGTACGCTCGCAAGGTTATCGCCAGAACGCAGTGTCAGGAGTTTATTCTCGGGGCTATCCTCGCCCGCGCGCATTCTCACCACACGCCGAACTGTTTCATTTTCTGTCATAGAGTATTCGCTAGAGGTACTATGAAGACTTGGGCCACGATGATTTTCCCACTACCATCAACCCGGTAAAGAGTTGAATATCGGGGAGCGACTCATGCTTGTGGATTATATTCGATATGGGATATATTTGCGTTAGCGATAACTTTGATATTCCACCGGAGACAAAGGGGCTTTCAGGTGACGACTGACAACAGCGTGAAAGAACCCGATATTATCATTGTAGGGGGCGGCCACTCTTCTGCCGACTTCATTCCCTACCTATGCGAGTCGCTCGAAGGCCGCATTCGCGGTGTCGTATTCATAGACCACGACCAGCGAGAGATAGATGAACTCCAGAACATGCTGAAGACCCTCAAAGTCACAATGCACGACATCCGACTGCAGAAGCGGTCGCTGGAGAGAGAACGCTTCGCTGAATTGGTCACCGAGATGGACATGGAAAAGAATGTCCGCTGGGAAGATGAAATCCTGAATCATCCACCAATGATACGACTCCAAGTCGAATTGCGCCGCAGAGACATATTCGACGCGGTGTGGGAACTGCTCCCCGTAATAGGTGGACGGCTTGTGGAGCCGCGCGTGAAGATAGTCTTTGCCTTCGGCATGACGGGCATGACTTCCAGCACGGTAGCCGTTGAGTCGGGAGAGATAATCATAAAGGAACTGGCGAACCGGATACACAATGTCGTTGGGAATTTCATATCCTCCCCTCGCGGCGACAGGGTGATTGACACTGAAGAACCTCTCCAGTTTGGATTCGGCCTATTTCCACCCGATCCGACGGAAGGCGCTGGAGACTTTAACCTTCTACACGGACTCAATACGTTTGGCGTACTAGAAAGCAAGATGCCATCGGGTGACGAACGCTTCAATATGGAGAATCGTCCATTCGACCGATTCTTCTTTATAGATGGGAGCGGATTCGAAAGGACACAGAACCTTGAAAATTTCAACCGTTGGGCGTCCGGCACTATCGCAACTTTGCTGACATGCACGACAGTAACCGGGGAGAGTTTCTACGATGTAAACGAGTTGCTCGATACAATCGAAAACTCCTCTATATCCCAGATACTTGTCGGATGCGGACCCGTTGATCAGGATAGGGTAAGCTGGATAAGAAAGACAGAGCCTGAGATTGACGGCGCTCTGGACGCCAGCAACAACGAACTCCAGGAGAAGGTAAAGCCGCTTATCTCCGAGGAATCTCCCGAATCACTCAGGAACGAATCGGCTGGAAAGCAATTTGACGAAGCCAGAAAGGAATTGACCAAAACCAACGATGAACTGACTAACTCGAGAGTGGCCCTCACAAGGTTGAGAAGAGTTGGCCCTCAGCGTAAAGGCTCTTTCATCTTTCTGATAGTCGGGGCAGCGTTGATTGGTGTGGTACTCGCTATTGTGACAGCGCTGTTTTACACTGAAATCCTCTTCTCTGAAGATTCCAACCTTTCGGATCTAATAGTTGTCCTGGCAGGTATTGGATTGCCACTGATAGTTATCGTCATAATTTTCTTCATATTCATGTGGGTCCGCACCGGCAAAGAGCATGAAGAAAATGTGAATAACCGAAGACGTGAAATTCGGCGAATATTGAACGATCTCAGGAATAGGGTACAGACACTGGACGGCATTGTGGGCGGGATAAAAGGCGATATGCAGCAGGAGTGGCATGAACGGGAATTCTCGCGTATGTGGTTGATGCCTTCGTTCGAGGACTGGATAAGCCGCTCCGAAAACAGTTCGCTCCCTATTAGATCAGGAGAAGAAGGCGCGGAAGAAGCGGAGGCGCGCGTCGCCGCCAGAAACGCTATGCTCGACGAACTTCACAACGCCCTCAGATACACTATCAACCCCATGACCAATCTCAGGGTCGAAGTAAAGGCCGGAACCGCGCTTGTAGCCGGTTCAAGCGCAGCGCTCAGAGACTTTCCATTGCCCAGAGAAAATATGACCTCCGCTTTTGGGGGAGATTGGGAAATCAAGCAGGAGAGGGAGACGTGCCGGATTCCTCTCCGTTCCACATCCTGCTCTACTGGCAGCCGGAAAACGACTGGCTGCTATCTCGCTATTACAGAAGCAACACCGAAATTAGCCTCAAGCAACTTCCCGACAGGTTCAACGCTTGGCCGAAGTACTGATGGAGATACTCTGAATGACATTCCTCGAAATCCGACGCGCTTTTGGAGTGTCTCTGAGAATCGTGGCTGTGTCTTTTGCGCTGATAGCGCTCACTTGGTTCTCGCTCTCAATCGCCAGCGCACAGTCCACGTCCCAACCACGCTGTTCATTCAAAATCGGCGATGGCGATTTTCTCAACGACATCCCGCAGTTCGTTGATATAGGCAGTAGGATATTCGTGAAATGCAGGATAGAACCGGGACTGGGCGACGCCGGCAAATGGAAAGGCAGGACTGAACTCGACCAGGTAGATTGGCGAATCAACGGCGGGACTATCCATCTTGGCAGAGAGGTAGAGATAGACGAAACGGTCGCCGCAGTCGTGGAGATGGAGGGAGTAGTACCCAAATACAGGGAATCTATCCCCGTAACGGACAATTCTGATGAAGCAGACCCCTATATGCGGGAGGTCGCCAGATCCCGCACAATTCGGGTTGTGGAATTTGGACAAGATGACAGATTCGACTATCGCAGAGAGTCCATCGCACTGCACTCAATGGCTCACCAAGTGAATGAGCGAGTAGCCAAATTCAGGGCAGCCGCCGACGCCGATGCGCTTCCGAGCATAGCTCCATTGCTGGACTTCTCATCCAAACTGGTGGACGAGGGCCGTCCATGGGACGCGCAGGATCTGCTCGACGCCACGCAGCCAGTGATAGGTGAATCTCTCACAGTCGAGCCACCGCCATTCTGGGGAGAAGGATTGTCCTACCTCATCGTGGCGCTTCCCATTCTTGCCGTCGGATGCTTGGTCACTTTCATGCTGACTTGGATGCTTCGGGGTAACGGCAGTCGTCATAATCGTCGCGATAATAGTCTCGACGACGACTTGGATGATCTGGACGACTTGGATGACCTAGACGACGTCTAATCTTGGCTTGAGCGTCGGATAGATTGCTATTTGTAGCCTTATCAGTGGTGGCAGCCGCGGGCGAGGATGGGCTAGACGGAGTTGAGGAGGTCGTACCCGGCGGCGAAGAGGCGCTTGCTGAGTTTGTCGTATTCCATGGTTAGTTGTTAGGTTCTGTTGACATTCGGAATCTCATCCTGTCATTCAGTCCATGATCGGATTTTCAGTATTCCAAACAAGCGTGAATGCGACTTAAGTAGCCACAGTCCACCCCCCTGGATTGCCGAGCGGCGAGCCCTTCGGGGTTCCCGCCTTCGCGGGAATGACGATAAATGTCAACACGGCCTAGGGTGTGGGTGTCGAGGTTGGAGTCGGCGGCGGCGTGGGTGTTGGAACCGGGGTTGGAGTGGGGGCCAGGGCGACTCGTCCGCCGTAAACATCCACATTGTCACATTCGGCAAGGTACTCTTTGTTATGCCAGTCGTCGCTCCACCCGCCACCGAGTCCAGAAGCGTATTTCTCAACGCCGCTTTGGCCCGCGCACTGGTTGCCCTCTAGCTGGTACTCCCATTTCAGCATGTTTTCCGTACAGGACCAATTTGTCTGCCACTGACAGTTATGCACCATAGCGATGAGGGTGACATCACCCACCTCACCATCCACCAGTTGGACATCCCAAGACGGGTTGGAATGCCGTTTATCAACCTGAAGCGACGGGATGGAAGCGGCGGCCAGCAAAGGCTCCATCTCGTAGTTATATCCTTTATAATCGCTGTCTGATCCATAACCATCCCCCTCGCCGTATATATACAGTCGCAGAGTAGATGGTTCGGATGTCGCGCTTCCCACGTTGACAACATCAAACGGGATTCGCAAAATTCCGTCCCGGTATGTGATCCGTCCAATGAAAGACAGTTCCAACTGCGGCAATGGCACGGGTGTCGGGGTTGGCGTAACGGATGGAGTGGGCGTTGGGGTGATGGTGGGCGTGGCAGTTGGAGTCGGCGTCACGGTAGGGGTAGCGGTCTGAGTCGGTGTCGGCGTGACTGTCGGTGTGGGGGTTGCGGTTGGCGTCGGCGTGGGCGTGGCGGTCGGCTCGCCTGCGTCCTGCACTTCCACTGTTAGCAAGTAGGTTATGTCTTCTGAATCATTGGTTATCCGAATCATTGCGCCACCACTTCCGATATGAGAATCATCTTTGGCTTCCACAGTGATGAACGCCTCACCAGCCGAGTGTCGGATGGGCGAGAACGATAAGTTCGCGGAACCGTCGTTTGCGATAGACGCCACCCCGTCTCCATAGGCGGCGTAGTTCCAGGCGAATGAGACCTCGACCGGTTCGCCGCCCTCCGGTACGAGGACGTGCCTCTCTTCGTTGATTCGAGGGACCGGAGTGGGGAGCGGTCTCGGGGTGATGGTGGGAGTGGGCATGACAGTGGGAGTAGGGGCAGGCGTCGGCGTATGCGTAGGATTCGGTGTGGAAGTGGGCGTAGGGTTCGGCGTGAAGGTCGGCGTGGGTTGAGGTGTGGGCGTTGGCGTTGAATCGGGGACGGCAATGGCGACAACGGGGGCAGGCGCGGGCGTAGGCGTCAACATAGCGCCGGAGGCTGTGGGCGGCGGCGATACCGGGGTTGGCGTAAGCGTATCGGTGGGAGCGATAACCGGAGCAACCCCACCGCCGGCGCTGGCGCTGATCGCGTTGCCGGCAGCCGGCGTATCCACGCCGCTGTCGGCGCTGGCCGTATTCGCCGCAGCCTGCAAGCTCCTCTCGAAGCGCCAATCCTGCCATTCCCGGATACCTGCATTGATCAGGCCGCCCAAGATGAAAACGCCGACCAGCGACACCGCGCCAATAGCAATCCAGCGTCTCCAGGCATCGGGACTGCGGAGCAACCCGAGCAACCGATCTCTGGCCGGAATCAGGAAGACGAATGCCATTCCCAGGCCAGTCGCCAGCCACAACCACCAGGGCCAGGTTTTCATGGCCGCTCCGATCAAACTCAGCGACATACTGGCGGTGACTATCGAAGCGACGCCAATCAGTATCCAGCGTATCAGGGTGATTGGCTGTTGGAACAATCTCTTGCAGGGAAAGTAAAGGAGTAACCCCGCCACCAGCATCAGCGACAGCCACCACCAAGGCCTGAATTCGCTGAAGATGGTGAGGGGTATCAACGCCCCGTATCCGGCTACCGCAGACACCCAATAGGGCCAGTCATCGCTTAAGGCGTCGAGAAGAAGTGTGTAATAGGGCCGCCGGGTTGGCCACGGCGACGGGCCGGGCGACGGCGACGGGGTTGGCGACGGCGACGGGCCGGGCGATGGCGACGGGCCGGGCGATGGCGATGGCGCAGGGGCCGGCACGTTCGGCATTTCCAGCAGAGCTTCCACCCACTCTTCGGGCGTGGGGCGCGGTTCTCCTTCGTGGGTTTTGTCAAAACAGCGCAGGAACAACTCTTTCTGCTTGTCGGTCAGCGTGTCCCAGGCTTCGTTGTAGGGGTCGGGGGCGGTGACGCCCCGGCCTGCCGGCGGAAACAGCCAGTTGCTGATACGCTCGCCGGGCAGCGCATAGTTGGGCTGGTTGTTGACGGTGTAGGGATGGTACCCGGTGAGCAGGTGGAAGATGACTACGGCCAGGCCGAAACGGTCGTGGTTCTGGGTACGGTTCTCGTAATCGCCCTGGGCTTCCGGAGCCTGGAACTCGGGCCGTCCCATGTTGTTGGAGAAGGTACGGCCGGTGGCGGCGTCGGTGAATCCGTAGGAGTCACAGTCCACCATGGCGATGTCGTTCTGCCGGTTAACCTCAACGTTCTTTTCGTTGACGTCGCCGATGACGTATCCGGCTTCGTGGACGGCCTTGAAGCCCAACGCCAGGTTGCGCGCCATCCGCACCCGGTCGTCAATCTGTATCTCGCGTGCCTGGGCCACCCCGGTGCCCTGCGCGGCCCGGCGGTTGTAGTATTCAATTATCGGGTCCCATGACTCGGCGGGGTTGAGGATGGGCATGGTATAGCCGGCGATGACTCCGTTTTCGGTGACGAGATGCCGGGGCCAGGTGATGTGCCAGGTAACCCCCAGTTCCGGCGTTACGGGATTGTTCACCAAGCGTCGGATTTTGGCGTCGGCGTCCTGGGGCGTTTTGCCCGGATGCCAGATTTTCAGCACCAGACCGGGATCGTCGTCCACCAGATACACCACGCCCTCGCCACCCTCGCCCAGCTTTCTGCCCGGCGTGACAGGGTTGCCAGCTTCATCTACGAAGCTGCGTCCGGCGAGGGGATTTGCAGGTGTAGCCATTAGAACCACAGTCTCCGACCAACCACGTATTCACTCTGAAATTCGCTGTCGGTCTTTGTGAAGTATCGGACGCCTTCAATCACTCCAATGGCAACGGAGGCCGCGATGGCAATGAAGCCTACGAATGAGAAAATGAGATAGTACAAGAACAGGATGGCCGCCACAACCGCCAGGGACAAAGCTATGCCCAGTACCATCACTATACATCCTGACGAGAGACGGCGGTCATCGTCATCATCGTCATCCCGCCGGCGGCCCCTCCTCCTGCGGCGGCCCCTCCTCCTGCGGCGGTCTCTCCGCCAGCGACGCTCCTCCTCCTCTTCTTCCTCCATAATGTTGATCCCCCTTCCGGTCAAGCGGAAGGTGTACCGAATCAGTCGCCAGGGCCAGAGCAACAGCCTGCCGGAGCTTATTATTTCGGCCACGGTGTGGCTAAAATGAAATCTGCGGACGTAGAAGTAGCCGAAAAGGATGACTCCCCACGCCGCGACCTTGACGATGGTGACGCTGCCGGAGTCGCCCGCGGTCAATTGGGCAAGCAATACAACCGGCCACACCGCGGTCAGCGCGACGTGGGTGAATCCGACGTTCCGATAGCCAAGATAAAACTTATGGATTCCTGCCCAACCCAGAAAAATAGCCAGATACGCCGCCGTGGTTCTACTTTTAGGACCTGGTGAGAACATCGTTAACATACGATTGCCTATCATGCCGGTTGCCTATAAATTCAGGAAACCCTGCTGGGGCAGGAGGATGCCTTCGCCGGGTTGGGACTGGGACACGGCGGCCACCGACCGGGACAGCCACTCAATGGAATTAGCCACTTGCGCCACATTGTTCAGCCTCACCGCCGGTCGGTGAGGAGGAGCCAGCAAACCGAGCCTTTCCAACGAGCCAGTTACTCCATCGGAATGGAATAAACAGAAAGTGAAGAAGGCGATGCTTCTGTTCCGCTCCATTTCAGCCACGCGGTTGCCCGTTGCAATTAGATCTGCATCGCTTTCACTGCCCACGCCTATGCGTTGGCTTAGGGGATGCCATATTTTAGCCACACCGTCAGCAAGGAAATAGACAAGGCTGCGATAATACGCGACGCCACTGTCCCGGTAGCTTTGCTTGCGGGCCTCAATCATGTCAAGCGCCATGTTGATGGAGGCGGAGTAGCTCTTGACGTAGATTGGAGGGAGTTCAGGGGGAAAGAAGTCGGCGCCGTTAGTGAAGTCAAGTATCACTAGGTCGCGCTGGGGGTCATTGGGTTAGGGCGCATCGGCCAGGCCGGCGCCGTTTGGGTCGCGCAGCCCGCAGCCAACAATTGCGATGTCAGCGCGCAAGGCAGTTACGGCGTCGCCACGGATAATTTCGCTGAACGCAGGCAAGCCCGCGTTTAGGGCATCAATTGGGCCGCTTCTACAAGACACGCAGGGGGAAGTGTCCAAGATCATAACAATCTGACATCGCGGTTCCGGGTTGTAGGCGAATTCGGCAGTGTCGTACACGCCTACCGAGTCTTGAATGCTCATCGCTCACCTCCGTCCAGCCTAGCGCTCCAATATTTTTGGATTGACGGTTTGTCTGCCCTCACCCTAGCCCTCTCCCTCTGGGAGAGGGGATAATTCGGAATCTGGGTATCCATCACAACTGAGTTGTCGGACTACTAGAAATCCAGGTAGCCAGGCTCCGGCAGGCGGATGCTGTCGCCGGGCTGGGACTGTGACACGGCGGCCACGGAGCGAGAAAGCCACTGGATGGAGCCGTCCAGTTGCTCCATGTTGGTCAGTTCTATCGGCTGCCGGGGGGCAAGCTTGGCCAGCGCTGACATGTCGGCCGGCATGTCCGGCGAGCCGATGCCGAAACAGAAGAACGCGATGCCGCGGTTCTTCTCCGCTTCAGCCAGGCGGGCGGCGGCCTGCTGCAAGTCGGCGTCGTTGTCGTGTTCCGGGTAGCCGTCGGTGAGGAAATAGGCCAGGCTGCGGTAGTAGGCGACGCCGCCGTCGCGGTAGCTCTGCTTGCGGGATTCGGAGATGTCCAGCGCCAGGTTGACGGCTTTAGAGTAATTCGTTCCGCCCTTGATGGACAGGGTAGGCGGCTCGAAGTCGGTGCCGTTAGTGAAGTCTTGCGCCACCCGCGCTTCGTGGTCGAACTCAATGACCGCCACGTCGGCCCGCAGGGCGGTAACCGAGTCTTCCTTGATGATCTCGTCGAACTTGACCAGGGCCTGGTTCACGGTGTCAATCTTGAGGCCGCCCATGGAGCCGGAGACGTCCAGAATCAGCACGATGGGACACCGCGCCTCCGGGTTGTCGGCAAATTCCGCCTGGTCGTACACGCCTACCGAGTCTTGAATGGTCATTGCAGGTTCTCCTTGCGAACTTTAGAAATTCAGGTAATCGGGCTGGGGCAGGCGAATGCTGGCGCCGGGCTGGGACTGGGACACGGCGGCCACGGAGCGAGAAAGCCACTGTATGGAGCCTTCCAACTGTTCCATGTTGGTCAGTTCCACCGGTGGACGGGGAGCCAGTTTGGAGAGTTCATCCACTGAGGTTCGCATGACTCCTGCCCGGACGCACCGCTCCATGATATCCGGTACGCTGGAGTCAACCACTTCAGCGACCCTGCCCAAATTGAGGCCATTCGCGCCCTCGCTGCCATCGCCAAAAGCACCTGCCGTGGAGAGAGATTCATAGCTGACTCCGATCAGTCTGAAGAAATCTTCAACTTTATCGCCATCGACCTGCCACTCGGGGATGTCACTGCCGTCACTGATTATGAAAGAAAAGAACGCCACGCCGCGATTCTCCTCCACTTCGGCCAGACGTCGGGCCGCCCGGTCCAAAGCGGCGGGGGCGTCACCAGGGATGCCGTCGGTGAGGAAATAGGCCAGGCTGCGGTAATAGGCGACGCCGCCGTCGCGGTAGCTCTGCTTGCGCGCCTCGATGAGGTCCAGCGCCAGGTTGACGGGTTGCGAAAAATTCGTGCCGCCCTGTGGGGTCAGGACCGGGGCCTCGAAGTCGGCGCCGTTAACGAAGTCGTACACCCGGGCTTCGTCGTCAAACTCAATGATCGCCACGTCGGCCCGCAATGCGGTTACGGAGTCTTCCCGTATCATATTGCGGAACTTGACCAGGGTCTGGTTCACGGTGTCAATCTTGACGCCCTGCATGGATTCGGAAACGTCCAGAATCAGGACGATGGAACATCGCGCTTCCGGGTTGTCGGCGAATTCCGACTGGTCGTACACGCCTACCGTGTCCCGTATGATCATTATTGTTCCTCCCGCAAACTTCGGCGGTTTCGGGTGGCGATGGCGATGGTCACGTCGTCGGTGGTGCGGGACTGCACGCGCTCGCCGCTGATGAAGGAATGCAGCCTACCGGGGACGGCCTCCGGTTCGTCCGTCTGGGCCAGGTCCTTGAGAATGGGGTTCCAGAACCCCATAAACGCTTCCCGTTCCGGCATCTTCAGGGCCAGGTTCTGCAGGCCGTCGGTAATCAGCGCCAGGGCGTCGTAATCGTAGCCGGAGGCATGGCCCACGTCGGCAATTTCGTGGGGCCGGCTGCGCGACGTGATGAAGGTCGTCTCGTTGGCGTACTCGCCGGTGTGGGCGTCGCACAGCGTCTTGACCGCCCCACTGCCTATGTTGAAGGCGATTACGGCGCCGTCGCCGACCTGGGCCGCGGTGAACAGGGAGTCGCTGGCGATGGCGACGATAAGCGTGGACGCCAGTTCCCGGGTCGGGACATTATGGTGCAGGCCGTAGCGCTCCACCTCGATCTTGGCCTGCTTGATTGCGCCGCGCAGCAGGGCTTCGGCCTGGCTTTCGACAAAAGCCGCCGCCGGCTGCCTGTTGATGCCGTCAACAATCGTGGCCACGGCGGCGCTCACGGCAACTTGGGAACCTTCATCGGAGCGTGCAGCTGACCCGGCTCCGTCGGCGACGGCGACCACCACGACTTCACCGTCGCCGACTTGAACCAACTGGCAGGTCACTGCGTCCTGGTTTGGAAGATCATCTCTCAGGTGTGAACTGCCTGGAGCAGTGGCTGTCGCGATGCGCCAGTGGTGTTTGCCAGACATCTCAATCTCGAATCGTGGGCAACTTTGTGCGATTATATTCTTGCTCCCACATCGTAAGCCGTCTGTCAATAGTCTATTGGATTCGGATTCGGGTATGTCCTGCGCTTGTGGCGTAGTCATGTCCAAGCCTCTGAGGGAAATTCATTATTTTCTTCGGAATCAATGCGTTCAAATAAACGGGAAATGAGCGATAGGACGACTTTGATCATGGTGTCTATCATATCTGTAAGGGCGCGTTTTTGCAATTTCGTCAGTGGTGGCAGCCTCTGGCAAGGATGGGCCAGACGGATTCGACCAGGCCGTTTCGGACTCCGATGAAGCGGTCCCAGCGGTTTACGAGGATGTCCTGCTGGGCGCTTAGCAGGAGGAATTGGTCGCCTATGTCGAGGGGCATGGCGTCGCGGGATTTGAGTATGATGTGGTCGGGGGCGAGGGAGTGGACTTCTATATCATGGCCCTCGACTGAGGGGAGGACTCCGTTGGGGGCGGCCAGGGCGCGGTATCCGACGTCGCCTATGGCGATATGGTCGGATGGGCGACTGATGACTGTGGTCAGAATTTTCGCCGCGAACTGGAAGTCTTCCATGTACGCGCTGGTTGTGTTCATCAGGGCGTATGTTCCGCCCTGCACTTCTGTCACTTCGGGCATTTCGGGGGCGACGTCAATCGTGAAGGTCTCGCCGGTGGAGACTATCTCGACGGGGATGCCGGCGTCTTCGATGGCGTTTCCGACGTCAACGCACATCTGCATCCAGCGACGGCCTTCAGCGAATCGAGTCTCGCGATCCGGGTCTCCGCTGATGGACTGATGGCTCATTACTCCCCTGAATGTGACCCCGGGAAGTTCGGTGGCGAGCCTGGCGAGATTGATCCCCTGCTCTGTCCTGCGAATTCCCGCTCTGTCCATTGAGGTGTTGACTTCAATCACCACGCCCACGTCGGAGTCGCTGCGCTCGGATATGGAGGATATGAGCCTGAGATTGCGCTCGTCGTCTATTGCCACTTTCGTGTCGGCGAGGCGGGAGAGGGAGCAGACGCGGGCTATCTTGTCGGGGGTGACGACCTGGCTGGTGATGAGAATGTCCTTGATGCCGCCTTCTACCATCACTTCGGCTTCGGCGACCTTCGCGGCGCATACACCGCCGACCGTGCCGCCGGCTGCTATCTGCTTGTGAAGAATGGCGGGCGTCTTTATGTTCTTGGCGTGTTCGCGCATCTTGCACACGGTGTCGGAGTATAACCCGGCTATGTGGTCGAAGTTGTGTTCGAGCGCGTCGAGGTCAACGAGCAGGGCAGGCGTGTCGATTTCCGATATCTGTGTTCCGACGGCGGGGATTTGAGCGGTCATAGTCTATTACCTCAAGCGTTGGCTCTGTTTAGTGATTATCTCAAAACCCAACCGGAAGGAATTTCGCCCTCACCTCAATCCTCTCCCTCAAGGGAGAGGAGGCTATCCTGGGCCTTGTGGCTCGTTTCCCGCGACAGGTTTTGAGATAGTTTCTTAGTCGTAACGGCCCCGGGCGGCCACTTCCCATATGGCTTCCAGCTTGTCGTTCCTAGTTGCATGGATAAAGTCGTAAACGTTGACGGTGTTGGCGATGTTGTGAGGGACGAGCCAGACTTTGCTGCCGAGGTCAATGTCCCAGCTTGCGCCTTCTTCCAGCTCCATGCCGCCGTGCTCGGCGCTCATGCGACTGACGGAAGCTCCCGGGATTCCATCCACCTTTGGCAGCCCGGTGTCTATGCTGGTAGCCTTCTGTCCGGCGTCGAGCCATACAAGACCCTCGTCTTGATGCGTCACGACGGTAGCGAGGATTCTGGCGGCGGGACGCAGGTCGGGATTGGCGTCCAGGCTCGCGGCATCCATGAGGGCATACGAGCCTGCGACTATCTCGGTTATACCGGACGCGGCGGCGGGTATGTCCTGGCTTTCGGAGAGCGTAAGGGCAATTATGGGAGCCTGAATGGAGTTGTTGGAACAGTGCGAGGCCGCCTCAAGCAGCGCTTCGAAGTTTGAGGATATGATTCCGGCAAATCTTAGACCGGGAGCGCCCTGTACGAGGGTGGCGAGATCATCGGCATCCTGTGAGGGTACGCCGATGAATTGGCTATCGTCTCGGACGACAACCATGACTCCTATTTCAGAACCAGCGGATGTGGCGGCGGAGCCGAGGTCGGCGACGTTACGAGCGTTATCTGCGCCGACTTTCAGGTTGGTTCTTCTCGCGAGCGCGGCAGCCCGGGCAATCTTGGGACCGGTGACAGCAAGGTTGGTGACCAGGATATCGTCGAAGCCTTGCTGGGCGAATGTCTCCGCTTGCCCCAAAGTCGAAACCGCGACTCCGCCCACCGTTCCGGGGGCACGTACCTGCATATGGGCAACGGCTGGGGACAGGTGAGATTGTAGGTGAGGCCGCAGTTTCAGGTCGGAATCCTGAAAACGAGTATGGAAATGAGAGATGTTGGATTCGAGTATGTCTAAATCCACGACCAGCGCGGGAGTATCAAGTTCTTGGGAAGGCGTGCCTATTGGCTTCAGAATCGGACGTTCCATAACAATCTCCAGTAATCTGGTGGAAATTTCAAGCGTCGCGTGGTTGGTCGAGATGGCCTATCATACGATGCGTAAACTGTCATAACATAAGAGGCGGAAATTTACCAGTCCGACAGTGAGGTATTGGAAATGCTGGTTGTCAGAAACGTGCGGCTTTGGGATGGAACGGGCGCGCCTGCCCGGGATGATATGGCGGCGCTGATAGACGGCGGCGGGATTGTGTCAGTGGGAAAGACGGCGGAAATCGGGACGCCGGAGGGAGCGGAGGCGGTTGAGGGACACGGCATGACTCTGATGCCCGGATTGATAGACTGCCATGATCATCTGAATTCGTTCGGGTACGGGCTTGCGGAAAAGTGGGGGCTGACGGAGCCGGTGTCCACGAGGCATATGAGAGTTGCGGCGACTCTGAAGCAGACGCTGGAGTCCGGCTATACGACGGTCAGGGACGCCGGAGGACTGGACGCGGGTTTCAGGATTGCTGTGGAACAGGGTCTTGTGCCCGGTCCACGGCTACAAGTCGTACTGTCCGCTATTACGCCTCCGGGTGGATTAGGCGAGCATCGCAGTCCGTCAGGTCATCACCCGCCTGGTCGGCCCGACCCTTCCCTGCCGGACGGAGTGGCGAACGGGCCGGAGGGAATGAGGGCAAAGGTTCGCGAGATGGTGAGAGCGGGCGCGGACGCGATCAAGACCGCTACGACGGGCGGCGCGAGTTCGCGGCCCGACTTCGGGCCCGCCGACCTACTGATGAGCAGGGAGGAGATGGCCGCTATCGTGAGCGAGGCTCACGAGCATGGCCGGAGGGTCATGTGTCACGCGCTGGGTGGAGCGGGTTTGCGGATGGCCGTCGAAGCGGGCGTGGACTCGATTGAGCATGGCACGAATCTGGACGAAGATCCCGAACTAGCCAAGATGATGGCGGACAAGGATGTGTTCTATATACCGACGTTCAGCGTTTACATATATCACAGGGAACGCGGGACACCGCATGGCAGAGAGAGGGCTTCCAAGCTGCGCGAGCGCCATATCCGCAGCCTGGAGTTGGCGGATAGAGAAGGCGTAAAGATTGTGGCAGGCACAGACGCGGGGGGCTGGGTACACGGCAACAACGCGGAGGAGATTCGGTGTCTCGTAGAGGCGGGACTGTCGGCTGAATCGGCCCTAATGGCGGGTACAAGCCGGGCGGCGGAGTGCCTGGGTATTGACTCTGAGGTGGGAACGGTGAAACAGGGCAAGGCAGCCGACCTGATACTTGTGGACAAGAATCCTGAAGAGGACGTTGCGAGTTTAGAGTGGGGCAAGTCAGTCAGGCTGGTTATACAGGACGGAAGGATTGTCACCGACCGTATTGGACAGGATTGACAGGCGCGCAATACTGCTATGATTAAGGCGAGTCAAATCCACGGGAGGGCTTGTTGGACTTAGAAGAATTCGGCTTGGGCGAGTTGGAGTTTCTGGAAGGCGAGCGCATTACGGCTGCGATGAGTGTGGGTGAGCGAGCGCGTCGCCGTAGTTCCAGAGAACCCATGGCCCTACTACTCACGAATAACCGGATCATTCACCTCTCCGGTGAGAAACGCAGACGCCAGACGATGATGATTTCCGTTCAAGACGTTGAATCCGTCTCGGTAAGGCTCATCTTCCGAGAAGGGGTGGGAGCATATCTCTGGGCGGGCTTGTCGGTACTGCTGAGCTTCATCCTCTATACCTATATAGAGCACAGCATAGGCCGAATAGCCGTCCCGCTGGTAATTTTGGCAATGGGCGCGTACCTGATCATAGACCGGCTAACTGAACGCGGCCGGCCATCGGCTATATTCAGGGCGCGAGACGCGGAGATACACTGGCCCTTCGATCATGAGAAGGAGTCAAAAGAGGTGTACGAGTTCATCAATTCGGTGTACCGGAATAAGAGAAAATCAACGTACAGCATGGATGACTGGCTGTCTCTGCACTAGCCCAATCGGAGACTGGGAACAACGTCAAGGTCCCACTGGAAACTGCGGCCTCGGTCGAGGGAGAAGAACGCGGCGGCGCCGATCATTGCGCCGTTGTCTGTGCACAGGCCCGGGCGCGGGACTATTACCTCAACGGGTGACACTTCGGCCATCTTCTGACGCAGATGGGAATTTGCCGCGACGCCGCCGCCCAGAATTATTCCGTTTACGCTGTGTTTCTTCACGGCCTCCATGGTGCGACGCACCATGGAATCTACTATGGCATCCTGAAAGGCGCGCGCAACCTCGGCGACTTCTGACGGGTCCAGGTCGCCATCTTCGGGCGGTGGATACATTCCTTTGAGTTCGGCGCGTCGCAGGACGGCGGTCTTGAGTCCGCTAAAGCTGAAGTCGAGAGAGTTTCTTATCCTGGGACGGGGCAGATCAGGCTCGAGTCCGACGGCGCTTTCGGCGACTCTCTGGATTTCGGGGCCGCCGGGGAATCCAAGTCCGAGAACGCGCGCGGCCTTGTCGAACGCCTCACCGGCGGCATCGTCCCTGGTTCTGCCGATCAGCCTGTAAACTCCGTGTCCTTCCATCAGGATAAGGTCGGTGTGACCGCCGGAGGTTATCAGACACATGAGAGGGAAGCCGGGGCTGATTTCGGGATCAACGCCGTCCTCCAGCCATGCGGCGTAAACGTGGCCTTCGAGGTGGTTTATCCCAATGAAAGGGAGGTTGTGAGACAAGGCCAAGCCCTTTGCGGTGTTGACACCAACGAGCAGCGCGCCCGCGAGTCCGGGGCCGTGGGTTACGGCCACGCCGTCGAGTTCGGGCAATTCAACACCCGCTTGCTCAAGCGCGCTTGCGACAACGGGGATTATGGTCTGCATATGCTGGCGGGAGGCGATTTCGGGCACGATGCCGCCGTAGCGGGCGTGCATCTCGACCTGCGTGGCAACAACGTTGGAAAGGATGTTTCGCCCGTCCTCTATGACGGCGGCGGCGGTCTCGTCACAGGAAGTTTCTATTCCGAGGATTTTCATTCGGCCACTAAATTCCTCTCTCCCCGGGCGTGAGCGGCAGATAGGGATGTTGGTCGGCTACGTCTTCATTGAAAGTCAGGCCGAGGCCCGGGCCGGTCGGAAGGTCAACGTATCCGTTCTTCTGACGGGGTAGGCCGTCGAACACCTCGAAGTAGTGGGGTTCGTAGAATTCGGCGTGGTATTCCTGTATCAGGAAGTTTGGGGTCGCGGCGTCGAGATGGAAACTGGCGACCGTACCGACTGCCGCGTTTGTGTTGTGAGGGGCCATAAGAACGTGCCTCGGTTCTGCTATAGCGGCGATCTTCTTCAGTTCGGTTATCCCACCCGCGTTGCACATATCAGGCTGGAGGATGTCAACCGCGTCCGCTTTCACCAGTTCGTAAAACGGGAATTTGAGATAAAGACGCTCGCCGGTGGCAATCGGGATGTTCACACGCTGGCGAACCTGGGCCATTTCGCCGACGTTCTCCTGAGAGACCGGCTCCTCGAACCAGAAGGGCCTGTACTTCTCGAGTCTCTGACCAAGATGGACCGCGGTATGTACATTGAACTTGGCGTGGACCTCTACGAGTATTTCGACATTGGGACCGACAGCTTCTCTAACGGCGGCGACCCTGTCCTCCGCCAACTGAGCCTCCTCGGGAGAGATGGTGTAGTAGTTGTGTTGGCCAAATGGGTCGAACTTCATGGCGGTGTAGCCCATTTCGACGACGCGCAGGGCTTCTTCGGCGTTTTGTTCAGGAGAGCCGGGGTTGGTGTACCAGCCGTTGGCGTACACCCTTATCCTGTCGCGTATGGGGCCGCCGAGCAACTGGTAAACAGGGACGCCGAGAGCCTTTCCCTTCAGGTCCCAGAGAGCTATATCTATGCCGGACAGAGCGGTGGAGAAGAGCCTGCCGCCGCGGTCGCCGTTGTCCTGGCGCATACGCATCCAGTGGAGTTCGTGCGCCATGGGATCTTTGCCGACAAGGTATGACTCCGTCCACTGTTCAAGAAGATAGGCGACGAGCGGGTCGTAGGAGAGCATCGAAGCCTCGCCGATGCCCTCTATGCCCTCGTCGGTCTGGAGCCGCAGGATGAGCCAGTTTCGCTTGGCGTTTCTGTGTTGAGAGGAGAATATGTTGGTCTTGATTCCTGTTATCTTCATTGCCCTGCCCGATGTGTGGAGTATTCAGAGTTTACAAACAGTGGGAGCCGTGGGCAAGTGACACTCCGACTCAGGTTAGGACTTGCGTATGGCGAAAAATATCCTCTTCCTCAAACATATAGTTGCATTGTGCGATATTTCACATCAACATGGCGATATTCAATTGACACATAATGATCTCTCTGGTAGCATCCCATTCGCTTGGCAGGCATGTTGACAGGCCGTAGTGTGGCATGAATTTGTGAGGCATCCCGTATGGGTTGCGGAGCAAGTTTATTTGTAATGGGGGCAAGCGCAGGAGCTTTGCCCATCGTACGGATAGCAAGAGTCAGATAATAGGAGGTAAGCATGTTAGGCAAGGCTAAGAAAGCGGGGATACTGATTCCCATATTCGCTGTGTTTGCGTTGGCGTTCGCCATTGCATGCACGAGCGACCCGGAAATCAGGGAAGTAGAGAAGATCGTAACACAGGAAGTTATTAAAGAAGTGCAGGTTCCCGGCGAGACCATCGTGGTCGAGAAGGAAGTTGTGAAAGAGGTGCAAGTTCCTGGCGAGACCATCGTGGTCGAGAAGGAAGTTGTGAAAGAGGTGCAAGTTCCTGGCGAGACCGTCGTGGTCACTCAGGAAGTTGTGAAAGAGGTCGAGGTGGTGAAGGAGGTCGAAGTTGAGGTGGTGAGGGAGGTCCAACTCATTGTCACCCCGACTCCCGTAATCATCGTGGAGGCCGCTGTTCCGGCGCCCGAACCCGAGGGTGAATTCGGGGTGATCAGTATCGCTATCACGGATGTGCCTCCCGGCGTTGGGATTGGCTCCTCGCAGTTGACTGACGCCATGCACTACTGGGGCGTTGGCGAAGTCACGATGAAGTTCGTCCCGCCCGGAGTGATCGCGCCTATGTTGGCGACGGAGTGGGAACTTAATATCAATGATGCAGGGCAGCCATACGGCGCGACTCTGACAATCCGGGACGACGTCATCTTCCACGGCGAGGGTCTTGGCGACCGGAGCGACATGGGCGGAAGCTGGGGGCCGATGACCGCTGAGGACATCGCGTTCACGATCAACGACGGCAACGGCGCGGTCAACACTGCCAGCATCCACTGGCAGGCGGGCGACTTCGCCACCGTGTTCGGCAATAACGAGGCTGTCGCAGTTGACGCTACGACGCTGGATGTGACGTTCGCCACGAACGAGGCGGGTGAGCCTATATTCGACCCGCGCTGGAACGCGAACCTGCTGAACGACGCCGCGCAGGCGTTCAGCGTGCAGAGTCTGAATCGCTACAATACGGTTGGCGAGATCCAAATGAAGGACACCAACTTCATCGGCACCGGGCCTCTCCATGTGGTTGAGTGGGTACAGGACGACACGGCCATACTGGAAGCTATTCCCTACGACCACTGGAACGCCAACACCCAGGTGGACAGGATCATCTTCAAGGAAGTTGGTGAGCAGAACGCGCAGATCGCGCTGATGGAGACCGGCGCAATTGACGCCGCGCCCATCGTGCTCAAGAACATACCGCGTATGCTGGAAGGCGGATTCAAGACAGCCGACACCGGCCTTGCCAATATCGCTACGGTAGTTTTCTCCGGCAACCTGTGGGAGAGCGAACATGTGCTGTTCGGCACGCCGCTCGACACCGCCGCCGTCTATATGAGAGACCTTCCCTGGATAGGTAACCCCGATCCGGCAGATGGGGGCAGAAACCCCGCTATAACCGACTTCCAAGAGGGGGTCCTGGTGCGCAACGCTCTGTCAAGAGCGATTAACAGGGATGAAATCAACGAATTCATCCTGAACGGCCTCGGATTCCCAGAACATCTCAACCAGTTCAGCAGTACCAATCCGATGTGGCAGTCGAAGTGGGAATACCCATACGATCCCGAAGAGGCGGGCAGGCTGTTGGACGAGGCCGGCTACTCTGGTGGGACGAGGTTTGAAATACCGCTGTATGTTGACAGCAATAACTCCGCTTTCGTGCCAGTCGCCGACGCGGTCTCAGGATACTGGGATGCCATAGGCGCGAAAACAGCAGTACAGAAATACGCCTACTCGGTGTATCGCCCGACAATCGTAGCGCGCGCGACAACGATGCCCTGGATTACCGCCTGCGACGACGGCAAGAGCACCTGGCCTTGGGAGTGGCCGAAGTCGGCTGACCACACCTCTCTGACTCGGGGCGGCTTCGGTTGCGGTCTTGAGATCAAGCAGGTTGCCGACACGTGGGTCGCGGTCGCCGCAGAGCCGGATCCGGCGAAACAGATCGAGCTGAACAACGAGCTTGCGCAGTACCTGTTCGACCATGCGGTCAGCTTCGGCGTGGTCGGAGTGCCATCTCCGATCCTGTTCAACCCGAACAAGATCGAGTCTTGGCCGATGGATCCCAGTTTGTTCGCCACATGGAACAACCCTGAGGACATTGTGCCTGTAAGATAGGTAACCTTGCCCACACTATTATCTAGTGGAGCGGCGGCTCATCGCCGCCGCTCCCTGGACTACTACCGGCCAACTAACAATGAAACAGTGGCCTGACTGATTGCCCAGACGAGAAGTCGGTCAGGTCATTTCTGCCTCTTTACAGGTCCGTGTCGCTATATTTTTTCAATACTTTTTCGCGGACATAAAGTAACCTGTAAGAGCTTCACTTCCACCAGAATAGGTAACTATTAGAGAAAGAAAGCCACGAAATGTCTTCCTTCCTAATTCGCAGAATCGCCTTCGTGTTCATTTCGCTCATCGGTGCGACGGCGTTCGTATTCGCGCTGTCCAGGATGGCAGGCGACCCTGTTCTGCTGTACGCAAAGCCTGCGGGATACGGCTCGACGGATTATCTCGACAATCTTCGGAAGAAACTAGGGACCGACAAGCCTCTGGTCGTCCAGTATGTCAGGTGGGTT
This sequence comes from Dehalococcoidia bacterium, assembly GCA_965261525.1. Lineage (GTDB taxonomy): Bacteria > Chloroflexota > Dehalococcoidia > Lucifugimonadales > UBA1123 > VXRN01. The sequence continues at coordinate 2,890,232 of OZ253472.1, read as the reverse complement.
TGGCAGTTGATGCAAGGCGACCTGGGACGCACTCTGTTGGCGGAGCGCCCAGTGATAGATGTTATCAAGGAGAAGATCTGGAACACGTTCCAGTTGGCGTTCACCGGCTGGTTGTTCGCGACAGTGTTGGGGGTTCCATTGGGGGTGTTGTCCGCTGTGAAGCGGGGCACTTTCTGGGACTATTTGGGGAGAGGGTTCGCGCTGTTCGGACAAGCGCTGCCGGCCTTCTGGGTCGGCGTGATGTTGGTGCTTATATTCGCTGTGACCTGGGGGTTGCTTCCGGCGGCGTTCAAGGGAGAGGGGTTCAGCATAAAGCACTTCATTCTGCCGACTATCACAATCGGCTGGGGCGCGGCGGCGGGCTATCTCAGAATCACGCGTTCGGCGATGCTGGAGGTTCTGGATTCGGAGTTTGTCAAGTTGGCGCGCGCGAAGGGCGCCGGCTCGACGGCGGTCATCTGGAAGCACGCTTTCAAGAACGCGCTCATACCACCCTTGACGCTGTCCGCGCTCCTCTTAGCCGGACTGATGAACGGCGCGGTAGTGGCGGAAGTTGTGTTCGCATGGCCGGGTTTGGGTCGGGTCGCGCTGGTGGAAGCGGTCGGCAACAATGATTTTCCATTGCTTACCGGGGCTATCTTCATCTTCACGATAATCTATCTCATCATGAATTTCGTGGCAGATATGCTGTACGCATGGGCTGACCCACGTATTCGATATTCGTAACCGAGAGATAATCAGCGAAACTAAAAGAGAGCTGAAGAGGCCAAGCGATAATGAATGAAGGCATAGCGTTCGAGGCTAGGATCGAGCAGCGTCAGCGCAGCGTTCTACGGCGCGGCTGGACTGTGTTCCGCAAGTGGCCTGTGATTCCGATGGTCATTCTCAGCATAATGGCGACCTTCGCTGTTTTCGCGCCCGTTCTGGCTCCAAACGACCCGCTTAAGCAGACTCTTCCTCTCCAATACGTGCCTCCGATCTGGGCTGCCGAGGAACGGGCTGATCGTCTGGAGAACCGGGTGGACAGCAATCTTGAGTATTTTCTTGGCACCGACAATCTGGGGCGGGACATTCTCAGCCGCATAATATACGGCGCGCGCATTTCCCTTATGGTTGCCGCAGTATCTCTTACCAGCGGCATTCTTGTGGGATCGACACTGGGGCTGGTAGGCGGCTGGTATGGCGGCATAATTGACGAAATAATCGCGCGCATCGTGGACATCTGGTACGCTCTGCCGTTCCTGCTGGTGGCTCTTGTGGTGGTAATCGTGCTGGGGCAGACGCTCGTGGTGATGATGTTCGTTCTGGCGCTTACGGCGTGGAGCCCGTTCGTTCGCAATGTGCGGGCGGAGGTGTTATCTCTGAAGGAGAGGGACTATGTGGCCTTAGCCAGGGTCGCGGGCGCGTCGCCTTTCTACATCATGTACAAGCACATTCTGCCGGGCGTAGTGAACACAATCGTTGTTATTGCCACATTGAACGTCGGTAGTCTGATTCTTGCCGAAGCCACGCTTACATTCCTTGGAGCGGGTCTTCCGTCCAACATCCCCGCCTGGGGTTTGATGGTAGGTGAAGGACAGGGCGAACTCCGGATAGCCTGGTGGATTTCCTTCTGGCCGGGTCTGGCGATTTTCCTTACCGTGATGTCTCTGAACTTCACGGGCGACTGGCTGCGCGACCTTCTCGACCCACGCCTTCGGCAGGTGTAACGCACACGCGATGGAGCTTCCTCTTCATCCGCGTCTTGGAGGAGTCGGTTGCCATCCGTTGGACTAGCCTGGTTTATATTCCGAACTTGTATCGGCGTGTTCTCTTCGTGCCTCGCGGGATTTGTTGGCTGGGTCATGGTGCGATTCATCATGCACTCGTTCTTCCTGGTTACACCGCTTTTCGATGAAGTGATGAATGTCTTCACCATAGGCATAGGGGCGGCCATAGGAGCGTCGGCAAGTTCGCTAATGCTGGAACTTACCAGGGCGCAACTGGCGGTCAGAATAGTGGTGGGAGTGGTCGCGGGGGTTTTGGGGGCCTGGGCAGGTCTTGAATATGGCAGGGGCGTGTACATCATGGTGGGGATGCCAGGAATTGCGGAACTGTCGAACCTGGTGTGGGGAGCCTTGATTGCGGCCAATGCAGTCCCTATTGCATTTGACATAGTTACCGCTATACGAAGGCGGCGCTTCTAATAAATTCTCCCCGCGCCGTTACAGAGGGATTCGCGCTCGTGTACATGGGATTCGATGGCAGGATAACGTGGGCGGCGGCATGGGGGCTAGCGTATTTTGCCCTGCTGTGTCTCTCAGCCTGCGGCGGAGAGTCGGTAGCCCAACCGTTAGAAGAAGACGCCACTCCCCTGCCCTATGGCGATACACAGGGCCTGGCGCGCCGTTTCCACACCGTCGAGGGCGGATCGGAGTTCAGAGCGTCCGATGGCAAACTGATAACAGTAAGGCCCAGGGACACGATTCCCGCGATTCTCGAACCCGTATTCGCCCCTTTGAAGGAGGCGTCGAAGTGGATGGAGCCCGATGAACTTGTACTGGGTATCGAGATTGATGGCGACGCCAGGGTGTACCCAATCAAGATTCTCAGTTGGCATGAGGTGGTTAACGATGTGGTTGCGGGAAGGCCCGTTGCCGCAACCTGGTGACCGCTCTGCTATACGGGCGTGGTCTATGCTCGAGAAATTGACGGTGAGCCAATTACTCTCGCCGTTTCTGGGAAACTGCTCATGAATGGTCTCGTGATGTACGACAGGGAGACCGACTCTCTGTGGAGCCAGGTGTCGGGTGAGGCGATCTATGGCCCATACGAAGGAGCAAAGCTGAAGATCCTGCCAGCTCTGCTGACGACATGGAAAGTGTGGCTGGACGAGTATCCCGGCACGAAAACGCTGGACAAAAGCAGTAGCGACCAGTATAAGTTCGACCCCTACAAGCCCTACTACGGCGACAATTCCATTGGCCTGTTCGGGTGGACTCTAATGGATGACCGTGTCGCCGCAAAGGAGTTCGTGCTAGGCGTCGAACTGCGGGATCAAGCGAGGGCTTATCCATTCTCCTTATTGGCAGATAATCCGGTAATCAATGATGAGTTGAACGGCACCCCACTAATGATCGCGTTCGACCCTGAAAGCGAGAGCGCTACAGCCTTCAATCGCGTGGTTGGCGGACGGGCGCTTACGTTCGAACTGCGGCGGGACATTCTTACTGATGTGGAGACAGGCTCAACATGGTCTAAAGTTACGGGACGGGGATTGAGTGGCCCGCTTGCTGGGAGGAAGTTAGCCCAAATCCCTACGATAACGCTCTTCTGGTTCGCTTGGGTGGACTATAATCCGGGCGCCGACGTGTATAAATTTGAGACTACACGATAGATTGACAATATGGATGCGGTGTGTTTGAATTTCGTGAAGCATTTTAGCTGCGCTGGCTAAGTATGCGCCGATTCGCGCGACACAGTGTCCAAGTGGAAGCTCAGTAAAGAAAGTAGGAGGCGAATATGTCTGATATTCTGAGGAAGGGGAGATGGCTTCTGGCCCTCGGCTCTGCCGTCTTAGTAGTGGCGGCGTTAGCCTGCAGCAGTGAACCCGAGATAATCACAGTTGAGAAGGAAGTAGTGAAAACGGTCGAGGTTCCGGGCCAGACCGTCATCCAAGAAGTGGTGAAGGAAGTAATGGTTCCGGGCCAGACCGTGGTGGTGGAAAAGGAAGTGGTGAAGGAAGTAATGGTTCCGGGCCAGACCGTGGTGGTGGAAAAGGAAGTGGTGAAGGAAGTAATGGTTCCGGGCCAGACCGTGGTCAAGACTGAGATCGTCGAGGTCGTCAAAGAGGTCATCGTTATAGCGACGCCCGTTCCTGATGTGATGACCGGCATGGTCGAGCAGGCTGGATCCGTTACCTTCGTCTCCAATCTGGTAAATCCAATGATTGGGGATCCCGCTATCGCTCCGTATCGCGACTGGGAGCAGTCGGGGAACTTGGCGATCACTGAATACCTGTTCGTGATGCAGGAAGGTAACCCAATGTATCCGCATCTTGCCAGTTCGTGGGAAGTGGCTGCTGATGGATCAAAGGTTACTATTGGTCTGAAGCAGGGCATACCTTGGAATTCTCCGGCGGACGCCATGGGCCAGGATTTCGGCGACTTGACCGCGCACGACGTTGTGTGGTTCATAAACAGGCAGAACGCTTTCACCAACCCAACGTCCACGTCCGGCGACGCCGGCGACTTCGCCGCGGTGTTCGGTGAATCCAGGGTTGTTGACGATTACACGCTGGAGATGGATCTCCAGACGCCGACCTACTTCGGGCTGCCACTCAGTCAGTTCGGTATTCTGGGCGCCGCGCCCTCGATTCGCTCCAAGTCGGTGTTCGACACTATGGGCGAAGAGTGGATGCGCGACCATGGGGTCGGCACCGGCCCATTTATTCAGGGCGAGTGGGTAAACAACGAGCGAGGTGTTGCCGAAGCCGTTCCCGACCACTGGAACGAGCCAGCGACTATCCAGACGTTCGTCAAGTTGCAGATTCCCGAGAACAGTTCTCGCGTAGCGATGCTGAAGACAGGTCAGGCTGACATAGCCACCCTGGACTTCAAGTTGGTGCCAGGTCTGATCACGGAAGGTCTGTCCTTCCTTTCCAGCTTCCCAGGCGGTTATGTTGGCCAGTCAATACTGTATCCGGGCAACCTGTGGGAGGAGGTCCATCCCCTTACGGGTGAACCTCTTGGCAATACGGCGAAGGCTCCGGACTACGTTGACCCCTGGCTTGCTCCTCCATACGAGACCGACATTCCCTGGATCGGCGATCCGTGGCAAGATATGGGCAAGATGGGACTTTACACGGATACCGATAACCCGCCCGGAATGACTGATATGGAGCAGGCGCGCATGGTGCGCCTGGCGCTTGGCATGGCGATTGACCGAGATGGCATCAACGAGATCGTACTGGGCGGCCTTGGGACTGCGATTTATTCCGAGTACATGGGTCCGCTGTATCCCGGCTGGGAGCCTAACAGGGTGGCGCCCTCGATGGACTGGGAAACCGGCGAGGTTGACGACATGATGGACGGCGTGCCCTGGACGCTGCCATACGACCCTGACGCGGCCAGGCAGATGCTCGCTGACGCAGGCTATCCAATGGGCTTCGACGTGACGCTCCAGTCTTATGTGGCGGAGACAGGCGAGGTTACATTGGAGATCGCGGACATCATCACTTCGCAATGGTCGCAGGTCGGGCTGCACGTGGTGGAGAAGCGTGAGGACTATGGTTCAGTCATAAGCCCGAGGATGCGCCAGCGTGTGCAGTTCGATCCCGTGGTCAAGAACGGCGACGTGAACTCCAACCAGTTCCCGAAGGACTGGCCGTATCCGCCGGTGGACAGCGCTCTGAGCCGACCGGGCTGGGGCGTTGGCTTCGAAACCCCTGTTCTGTCGAGCAACCACCTGGAGATTCGCGCCTCCAAGGACAAGGCTTTCCGCGAGGAACTGCACCAGGCGACGGCCGACTACATCCTGTACTGGCAGTTGTACAACGGCATCTACCAGATACCGAAGGGCGTCGTCGTGAACCCGAACAGGGTCTCCTCCTGGTCTTCCCGACCGGTACACTACGGCAACGTTGGGACGCCGCAGTGGATCCGGCTGGTGGGACAGTAATCTGAAATGAAAGCGCGCTCCATCTCGAACGGTGGGGCGCGTTACATACCAAGCAGGATATGCAAAGACCGAGGCCCCAATTAGGTTACTCGACTTATCGGGGCCTCGGACATTTATCTAAAGCTCTATGATATATTCGCAATCAGTACCGATTTAATGTGAGAGTCATTCCATGGCACAATTTTTCGCAAGACGTTTGCTCTTCATGTTCGTTTCGGTAGTTGGCGCTACAGTGGTGATTTTTACTCTTAGCCGTGTCGCGCAGGACCCCAGGGAACTTTTCGTTCCCGATTCCGGGTATGGCATATCACCGGAAGCCTGGGAGGAACTTGGCAATAAGCTGGGGTTCGACAAGCCGGTCGTGGTCCAGTATTTTCTGTGGCTTGGCAGGATGCTCAAGGGAGATCTTGGCGAATCCCTGAGTATGCAGCAGCCGGTCACGACCATAATCGGCGGGAAGATCGGAGCAACAGTACAGCTTGCCATTGGTGGATGGATATTCGCCATACTCGTCGGTGTCCCGATAGGAGTCCTCGCCGCAGTCAAGAGAGGCTCGGTGTTCGATTACCTGGGAAGAGGGGTAGCCCTATTTGGGCAGGCGCTTCCGGCGTTTTTCGTGGGTATCCTGCTGATACTGATATTCGCGGTCCAGTTCGAGTGGTTCCCCGTAGGAACGAGGCCCCGGAGCTTCGACATCAAGTTTTACATACTGCCGTGCGTCACCTTGGGCTGGGCTCCGGCGGCTGGAATTATGCGACTAACCAGATCGTCCATGCTGGAAATAATGGACTCGGAATTCGTGAAGCTCGCCAGGGCCAAGGGCGTGTCCGGTACCAAGATAATATGGAAGCACGCGCTCAGAAATTCGCTGATTCCGCCTCTGACATCGGCTCTGCTTCTGATGGCAGGATTCCTGAACGGCGCATTGGTCGTCGAGACGATCTTCGCATGGCCCGGAATCGGATGGATCGCGCTTTCCAGGGCGGTCTATGACAACGACCTGCCGCTGCTACTGGGAACCGTGTTCGTCTTCATAGCGATATACCTGGTATTTGCGCTTCTGGCGGATATCCTGTACGCATTTATTGACCCTCGCATTCGATACTCTTGACGGAGACAGGCATAGATGGCATCGGACACAGCAATATCCGTTGAGGACCTTCTTTTAAGACGGAGGACCGGCGTATTCAGCGCTGTTGGCAATGCGTGGTTCTTTATCCGCCGATACCCGATCATTCCAAGTGTGATCCTCATCGTACTTGTACTCGCCGGGTTATTCGCGCCTTTGCTTACTCCATACGACTACGCGATAGGCAATGTGCGGGACCGGCAACTCCCGCCGATGAGCCTGGGATGGATATCACCGACAGCGGAAGCAAATGGCGAAATAGGGCAGCTCCATATTCTCGGCACGGATCACGCGGGTAGAGATACGTTCACCAGAATCATTTACGGAGCTCGAATATCGCTGATGGTGGCGGGTATCTCGCTGATAAGCGGTTTTCTCGCGGGGACATCCATCGGAATTCTGGCGGGATACTTGGGAGGAATCTGGGACGAGATCATCACTCGAATTGTTGATATATGGCTTGCTCTGCCGTTCCTGATGGTAGTGCTGGTCGCCACGATACTCTACGGTCAGAGCCTTCAGCTGCTGCTCGTGATGCTGGCGCTGCTGGCCTGGGTGGGATTCGTGCGTGTTGTGCGGGCGCAAACGCTGATACTCAAGCAGATGGACTACGTGGCTCTGGCGAGAATCGCCGGAGCTTCTCCAACCAGGATAATGTTCAAGCACATACTGCCCGGTGTAATCAACTCGGCGGTCGTGATAGCTACTCTCAACGTAGGGGGACTGATACTTACTGAGGCAACGCTGAGTTTCCTGGGGGCAGGCATTCCACCCCCCACGCCTGCATGGGGCGTCCTCGTGGCCGAGGGCAGAGACTATATAGACTCCGCATGGTGGCAGGTGATAATGCCAGGGGCCGCTATCTTCCTGACACTGATGTCACTGAACTTCCTGGGAGATTGGCTCAGGGACAGGCTCGATCCGAGGCTGCGGCAGTTGGACTGAGCTCCGCTATCCAAACCCGACAAAATCGAACGGCCCTGAAGATGCATCTTGGGGCCGTTTTGCTATGCCATACGTGGATTGTCGACTTTGACTTGCCTATCGGTCACGATATTCGGCGGTCTGGAATATCTCTCTGTACAGATAGAATCCCGCTGCGACGAAAGTTGCCGTGAACGTCCCAAAGTTAATCATCGGGAAGATAACTCCTCTTGTGAGGTAGGTGTACTTGGGATTGCTGATAGTTATCAGGAATGTTATGACGCAGGCGATTGTCGCAGATCCAATTACCGAGGCCGCGAAGATGACCTTGCGCCCGGGAGAGTGGTATGCATCCCAGAATACCAATGTGGCCGTAATGCTAGTCGCCAGACCCAGCGCTATGGAACCCGTGATTGGCAAGGCAAAGCCAGTGAATTCCAAGTATGGAATAAGTAGCCACGCTATAAGCCAGCCCACGAATCCGAACACGAAACCGGCAAGTATGGATATGACCGCTCTGGCAACCAGCGATACAACCAACATATCGTCCACTTTTTCCCGAATTGGTATCATGTTTCACTTTCTTCGCGCACTGACACAGGAATTGGATCCAATTTTGTCATCGCGGAGGAGGGTTATCTTCCCAGAGGCGCTTGGCAAATTCCATGTGTTCGGATATGCGTAAGCTCAGGTCGTCGGCCCCCTCTTCGGCCATGCGGTGCGCCAGCCTGTGAAATTCCTTGGAATCCCGGGCGGGGATGTTCAAGTCCTTGGCATTGCCGCGCACAATTCGCAGGCAGTCTATTAACTTGCGGAGCAGTGTGTAGGCTTCGCTGATTCCTCCAGCAAGCGTTTCGGTGAAGTGTCCTCTTACGCGCAGGGCTTCAACCGCCTCCAGGGTGTTGGTCAACCGCAGTTGTCGGTCTTCTCGCCCAAGCGCAATTTGCCATGCCTGAACGTAGTACTCGATGTCGACCACGCCACCCGGACTCAGCTTGGCGTTCACGGCCCCCGTATTGACCAACTCATTCACCTGCCTTCGGCGCATGTGGAGAATATCGCTGAGGTCCAGCAATTCGGATGAATATACAAATCTGTCCTGTACCGACATCACCGAATTGACAAGTTCCGTATCGCCCATAACAGGACGCATCCTGACCATCGCGAGCCGTTCGAATTGGCGCGCGTCGCCATTCTGGGAGTAGTAACCCTGAAACGCGCCGAGCGATGACGCCAGGGGACCCTTGCTACCGTATGGGCGCAGCCTCATGTCTATCTCGAATATGCCCTGCGACCGGGTTTCGAGAACGGTCAGAAACTCTTTGACCACTTCCTCAAAGAACGTGGAGTTGCGAAGAAGCTCGTCTCTATCGGTCATGCCTTCGGATTCATAGACGAACATCAACTCGATGTCCGATCCGAATCCCATATCCCGACCGCCGAACTTGCCGAGCGCGAAAACTCCCCAGCCGCAGACCGATCCGCTGTCTGCGCGTGGGATGCCGTGACGCGCCGATACCGAGGCGAAGCTGATCTCGAAAGCCTTGCGCACGAGCGCGTCGGCCACATCTGTTAATTCATACGAGAATTGTCTGAGGCCCACCCTACCCGTGATGTACCGCAGATCAACTCTGAACATCTCGCGATCTTTGAAGTCGTTCAGAACGCGCGCGCGCTCCTCATGTGTGGCGCAGGACTCGAGGTCAGAGTCAACCGCAGATTCCAGTTCCTGAAATGAGAGGGGTCTATTGAGGGACTCGGCATCGAGCAGCACGGGAAACAGGTTGTCATGCTGCATTCGGAGGAAATCTTCCCACAGGAAACGGCTCATGCCCATCATCCTGGCCAGTGTCTCCATAACATCGGGAGAGTCGAGGTCATGCAGCTTGGAGGTCCAGTCATGCATTGAGAGCAGTTGGGACGTCAAAGAGTTGAATTGGCGCAAAGCTTGCGCCGGGTCGGGAGCAATGGGCAGATAGTAAGTGAATTGCTTGATGAGCGCGGCGGCAACCCACAGCTGATCGAGCCTGCGGTCGGCCTCGATTTTATTACCCGACGAGTCGGTAAGCCAGAAGGTATCCCGAACCATGTCGTCGTATGTCCGTATCATCGCTCGCGCGATGTTGATGTGAATGCTTGCGAGCGCGTTGGTGAAGGAAAACAGGAAACCGGGCGTATCTATCGAACTGATTGTGATGAGCGTGTATCGTTCAGAAGACTCGGCATCGGTGAAAATATCAATCGGCAGCTGGTCGCCACTGACTTGTCCGGCATCGCGCATAGCCTCAGCAAACCGATCTATAACAGCGGATATCGCGGATTCTGTCCGTCCAGTCAAAGCCTGTCTTGCGGCAGTTCTAATATCAGGCTCTATCTTGTCCCAACTCTGAATACCCGCTGAACGCTCCCTGAGTTCAAATAGCATCGCAATCCGACGCTGTGCGCCGCGAGTTGCGTAGTGAGAACGCGCTCTTCGACGCTTCCGCCACCCGAGGTCGGAGTGTGGCAGTCGTCTGGGAAGCTGACGACGAGGCGATTGCCCGGTAGCGCGAGAGGCGGCGCCAATTGTAAAGATGTCCGCCTGGCAGATGTCCAAGCCGTTGGATGTGAGAAGGCCGGCAACTAGAGGCAGGGCGTTAGATCTGGCGTCAGTAGAAACCCCTACCCGCCAGCCCGCTTCGCATTTCTCGACACACGTCCGAACCTCGCCATAAGTAGCTTCGCCTTCCAGTATATGGGCAATTATCCCAATACCTGACGGATCGAGTTCGGAGAGCGCATCACCCCATTGGGACTTGAGCGCGTCAAGTGTGTCAGATGTAGCTTGCGATGTCACAGTCGAGAATCTAGGCGCGTCCTCTTTTGCTGGCATAATTTCTATGCGCCTGACTATTATAATGGTATCACGGTCCAGGCGATATGGCAGAGATCGCGGGCTAGGTTTGTGTGGAGCGCGTATTTTCATGACGGGAATAGCATATCTTGTCGAGGCATTTGCGGAGGGGGACCTGCTGCGTCCGCGCCCGGAGGTACGCAACTTGGTTGATATGTCTAGGGCGATTGCCTGCCTGTGCGGAGTGAATGATCTCGATATGTCCGAGAACGCTCACGAAATTGCGAAGTCCATAGGGGACGCAGACCACATAGCGCTGGTACTGGTTGACGGCATGGGCATGAATCTGCTGGAATCGCTTCCTCCCAACTCGTTCCTGCGGAGGCGCCTTTGGGAGCAGATGCAGACAGTATTTCCATCCACTACCGCCGTCGCGCTCACATCTCTCGCTACCGGTGAGTGGCCGCAGGACCACGCCGTCACGGGATGGTGGACACACCTTCCCGCTCTTGGTTCTTCCGCGACGATTCTCAGCTACACTGCGCGCAGCAATAATCAGAGTCTGTTGAAACGGGGAATATCTCCTGAAACCGCGTTTCCGGTCAAGTCTCTCTGGAAGTCTATGCCGCGGGACGTGCGAGCAGTCGTTCCGAAGGCGATAGCCGGCTCAGTGTATTCCGAGTACTTTTCCGGTGGACGCGAGACCGTTGGCTACGAATCACTCGCGAACGGCGTGGACTTAGTGGCCAGCCATGTATCCGAGTCAGAGGAGAAGACCTTCACGTATCTCTATTCGTCGCGCGTGGACAGTGAGGCGCATATGTACGGGATGACCAGGCCGCAGGTGCATCATGCCTTGACTGAGGTAGATCGGGAAATCGAACGCCTAGCCAGCCTGGTGGGAGATAAGGCTCGCATAGTGGTGACAGCAGACCACGGCTTCCTAGACGCTCCGCCACCGAAACGCCACACACTGAGAGTCAATCGCCAACTCCAGCCTCTATTCAGGCTCATGCCTTCCGGCGATGCAAGGGTCATGTATTTGTACACGCTGGAGTGGGCGAGGGAGCGTGTACGACGCTATTTCGAACAGCGTTTCGAACAGGTCTTTATGGTGGTGGACATGGAGGATGCGATTAAGATCCAATTGTTTGGCCCGACCGAACCAACCGACGAGACCAGGGAGCGCTTGGGCGATCTGGTAGTAGTATCATCCGGCGCGGATGTATTGGAGTACAACGCATCACGCGGTTCGGGTAGAATGTTGCAGCTGAACGGGCACCACTCCGGTCTATCGCCAGATGAGATGCTGATTCCGCTGGTTATCGCGTGACGTTGTTCACACAATAGAGTGGCTCTGTTTGAAAAGGTTCCGCATATGCGGGTGGTTCAGGATATATGCTATAAATTTCTAGTATCCCATTTGATTTCAATGCCATTTTGATGGAGCAGCAGACGATGTCCGAAGATTTCAACCCCTTAGAGGAACTCGGCAGACTTGGTCAGAGCGTCTGGTACGATAATATGTACCGCGCTCTGATAGCCACCGGCGAGCTTGACCGGCTTGTCGGCTTGGGAGTGACGGGACTTACTTCCAACCCGACTATTTTTCAGAAGGCCATATCGTCCGGCGGCGACTATGACGATTCACTCATGAAGTATGCGTCTCGTGGTCTGAATCCCGAGCTACTGTTCGAGGCGCTGGCAACAGAAGATATACGCGCGGCAGCCGATGTTCTGCGACCGGTGTATGAGCGTACCGGCGGCGCAGACGGCTTCGCCTCACTCGAGGTCAGCCCTCGCCTGGCGCACGATACGAATGCCACAGTCGAAGCTGCGCTGAGGCTGTTTGACGCGCTCGACAGACCCAACGTGATGATTAAGGTTCCGGCCACGCCGGAAGGAATACCAGCCATTCGTGAACTCATAAGCCAGGGCGTGAATGTAAACGTTACGCTGATATTCTCGCTGGATATGTACTCCAAGGCGCGCGAAGCCTATGTATCCGGGTTGGAAGACCTGGCCCACTCTGTGGGCGACCTTAGCGCCGTGTCCTCGGTGGCCTCTTTCTTCGTGAGCCGAGTTGATACCGCGGTGGACGGACTGCTAGAGCGGCGCGGCGGCGCTCTGGAGTCTCTTATGGGTAAAGCGGCAGTCGCCAACGCGAAGATTGCCTACCAGGACTTCAAGCGGACATTCATCTCTGAAAGGTTTGACGCGCTCGCCCGTAAGGGAGCGCGTGTACAAAGGCCGCTGTGGGCATCCACAAGCACTAAGAATCCGCTGTACAGCGATGTACTGTATGTCGAGACACTCATAGGCGCGGACACGGTGAATACCATGCCGGACGCAACGCTTGAGGCTTTTCTGGATCACGGGAAGGCGAGCAGCGCCATCGAGGACGATGTGGAAGGGTCCCGCGAAGCTCTAAACAGGCTGGAAGAGAACGGAATCAGCATGGACACGGTTACCGCCAACCTCATGCACGAGGGAGTGAAGGCATTCGCAGACTCTTTCGATCTCCTGCTGGGTGACATTGAAGCCAAGACGGAACATCTAATGGCGGGCGCAGCCCGCGTTGGCGCATCCGTGGGAACGTCATGACGACCATCGCGAGGGCGGTCGAGCCTCTGAGCGCCGATAACGTCGTAGAACGCATATGGGCCAAGGACCACACACTCTGGTCCGATAGCCCGACCGAAATCACAGACCGACTTGGCTGGCTGGACATAACGGACACGATGCGGGGAGAAGTCACCGCGCTGACAAGATTCGCGCATAGCGTTCGTGACGAAGACATAAGGCATGTCGTCCTTCTCGGTATGGGGGGCAGCAGTCTGGGGGCGGAGGTTCTCAATCAGAGCTTCGGGCCTCGCGAGGGCTGGCCGGAGCTTGTCGTCCTCGACTCTACCCTGCCCGCTCAGGTCAATTTGGTCGCTGATTCCATTAACATAGAGTGCGCATTATTTGTCGTCTCGTCCAAATCCGGCACGACTGCCGAGCCAAGATTACTGTACAGGCTCTTCAGGCACAGGTTGAACAAACTTGGGTTCGGCGGCGAGAAGTTCATCGCCATCACAGATCCGGGGTCTCCTCTCGAACAATTGGCGATCCGCGATGGCTTCAGAAAGATTTTCTTGAACGCGCCCGACATCTGCGGACGATATTCCGTCCTGAGCTACTTTGGCCTTGTGCCAGCGGCGCTGGCGGGATATGACGTCGCGGGCATTCTGGAAAGCGGCGAACAGATGCGTTCCAATTGCGCTGTCGGCATACCCACAGGCGACAATCCGGGAGCGCATCTGGGGGCGACAATCACCTCACATACAGAAGCGGGACGAGACAAGCTAACCTTACTCACTTCTCCGTCTCTTGACTCGTTCGGACTTTGGGCAGAGCAGCTTATTGCAGAGAGCCTCGGCAAGAAAGGGAGAGGAATAGCGCCGGTGACGTTGGAGCCCCCTGGAAATGTCTTATCCTATGGACACGATAGGCAGTTCGTGTTCCTGAAGCTGTCGGGCGAAGACTCGCCTACTGATACTCTGGCTTCAGATCTCGCTCACGCGGGACACCCTGTGATTCGATATGAGATAAAGGATGTGAACTCGCTGGGTGGAGAGTTTTATCGCTGGGAGTTCGCAATCGCGACGGCGGGCGCGATGATGGGAGTGAATCCATTCGACCAGCCGGACGTTCAGAGGGCTAAAGACCTGACACAACGCTCCCTGGAGGCTTTCAAGGCGAGTGGAGACACCGCGATTCTGACAGCGCAAGGCACGATTGCTGAACTCACAGGCAGCTTGAGTATCGGAGACTACATAGCCATTCTGGCCTATGTTCCGCAGACACCTCAAAACGACGACGCGCTGAGCCGGCTGAGAGAAGCTATTCTACGGAATTGCCGGGTACCGACGACGCTGGGATATGGCCCCAGGTACCTGCACTCTACCGGACAGCTTCACAAGGGAGGCCCGAACAGTGTCGCGGCGCTGATGATCGTGTCTCCACATGAGGAGGATGTTGCCATTCCGGGCGAGAATTTCACGTTTGGCGCGTTAACTGACGCGCAGGCCGCAGCCGATCTCCGTGTACTGCAAGACGCCGGGCGGCGAACAGCGTGCGTCAAGTTAACCGATGAAACAACCAAGTCAATTGATTTGTTGACCCAGTCACTCTGACTGGGAATCGCGGTCGTCTGGAATTGTAAGCCGTCTCGGACTTCCAATATACTTTCAGACAATTCTCAACTTTCTTGTGATAGAGGCTTCAGGTATGTCAGATAAATCATCGCTCGCGTCAAAGGACTTCATAAGGGCGCGAATAGCAGAGGACAACGAAACAGGCAGATTCGGGGGCAGAGTTCACACGCGATGGCCTCCTGAGCCTAACGGATACCTACATCTTGGTCACGCAACGGCCATCTGCCTCAATTTCGGAATATCCGAGGACTTCGGCGGCCTATGCAACTTCCGTTTCGACGACACAAATCCACTCGCGGAAGAGATGGAGTACGTCGAATCGCAGAAGGAAGACACACGCTGGCTCGGATTCGACTGGCAAGACCGTGAATTCTTCGCCTCCGACTACTTCGGGCAGCTTTATGAACTTGCCGAGCAGCTTATTATGCAGGGTAAGGCATACGTGGACAGCCTGAGCGCGCAGAAGATACGCGAGTACAGAGGAACGCTGACGGAACCGGGGCGTTGCAGCCCCTACCGAGACAGATCCGTAGAGGAGAATCTTGGCCTGCTTCGCGGTATGCGGGACGGGGAATTCGAGGACGGAGCCCATGTGCTGCGCGCGAAGATTGACATGGCGTCGCCAAATATAAATATGCGCGACCCGACAATTTATCGTATTCGCAATGTGCCGCATCACCAGACGGGCGACAAGTGGCACATATACCCGATGTACGACTACGCGCACCCAATCTCGGACTCTATTGAGAGCATTACCCACTCGCTTTGCACCATGGAGTATGAGGACCATCGTCCGCTGTACGATTGGTTCCTCGAGGAACTTGGACTGTACAGGCCGCAGCAGATAGAGTTCGCGCGGTTCAATATCTCCCACACTATCCTGAGCAAACGACGATTGATAAGGCTGGTCGAGGACGGCCACGTTGACGGCTGGGACGATCCACGAATGCCTACTCTCGCCGGAATGCGCCGCCGCGGGTACACGCCGGAAGCGCTTCGCAACTTCTGCGCCGAGGTCGGAATCAACAAGACCACAGCCCTCACCGAGATAGGGCTTCTCGAACACAATTTGCGGGACGACCTGAACAGGCGCGCCGAGCGTCGCATGGCAGTACTCAACCCTCTGAAAGTCGTCATAAAGAATTTCCCGGACGGCGAGACGGATTATCTGGACGCGATCAACAATCCCGAGGACGAAAACGCCGGAATACGCCAGGTCCCGTTCACCAGGGAGATTTACATAGAGCGCGACGACTTTATGGAAGACCCGCCCCGTAGATTCTATCGCCTCGCTCCGGGCCGCGAGGTACGGCTCCGGTATGGCTACTTCATTAAGTGCGAGGAGGCTGTCAAGGACGAGGACGGCAACGTAGTAGAGTTGCGCTGCACTTACGACCCCGAGACGCGCGGCGGCGCGGCGCCGGACGGAAGGCGGGTACGCGCGACTCTGCACTGGGTGTCAGCTAAACACGCAGTTGACGCGGAAGTGAGGCTGTACGACAGCCTGTTCACGATCCCGAATCCGAACGACACGCCGGACGGCAAGGAGTGGACAGACTTCATCAACCCGGACTCGCTCAGCATACTGACAGGATGCAAAGTCGAACCGTCTCTGGCCGATTCACAGCCTGGAGAGACCTTCCAGTTCGAGCGCATCGGCTACTTCGCCAAGGATAGAGACTCCACGGACGATATGCCGGTGTTCAACCGGGCGGTGTCGCTGAGGGACACGTGGGCCAGGATACAGCGTCGGGGCGGCTGAGAGTTTCTCATGTGGCTCGATGAGTATGCCATTCCGGGGAAGGGAGTCAGATGATGGGAAGCCTAGGATGTTCCTTAAGACGGGTATGGACGAAAGTCAAGATATTCGTTTCTGACATTCCCTTACACCGTGCGGCTCAGAAGGGGGATGTCAGAAAAGTAAGAGAGTATATCTCTGCTGGCGCAGACATTCATGCAAAAGACCACCGTAACAATACGCCCTTGCACGTGGCGGCGGGCTATGGTCGCACCGAAATCGTACAAGACCTTATCTCCGCCGGCGCTGAGATTGATTCGGTAACTGTGAACGGTTATACACCCCTCTATTGGGCGGCTTGGAAAGGACATGCTGAAACTGTATGGGTTCTTGTTGTTGCGGGCGCTGAGGTTAATGTGAGAGATAATCGTGGTTGTACTGCCCTGATAACGGCTGTTCAAGAGGGGCACAACGAAATTGTGTATCTTCTGGCTAGTACCGGTGCTGACCTTGGCGCAACTGATGACTCGATTGGCGCTACAGCCCTACATTGGGCGGTACAGATAGGTCGTATTGAAACGGTGCAGACACTAATTTCTGCTGGAGCTGACGTTAATGCAACCGATGATTTTGACACTACACCCCTCCACTGGGCGACTCAGAAGGGCCACGCCGAGATTATACGGATATTGATTTCGCACGGCGCACTTATTCAACCAATCGGAGTGTTTGTTGGCACAACGGGCCTACACATAGCTGTATGGAATGGCGACACAGGAACAGTGAGGGCACTGATATCCGAAGGTGCTAATACCATTTCATCCTGATGTGAGGGTAGAGGAGCTGGTCGAAGTCTGATATTTCATTTATGCTCAAGCCAACTCAGGCGTTGGAGGGTAGCAGATGATTGGACGCCCGTTCAGGATGGCATGGCATGAGCAAGACACACCGGAAGCGCTGAAGGAAGCCTACCAGTTCCAGAGAGATGTCTATATTCGTACCCGGCTGCGCGCGCTGTGGCTGATACGTCGCGGCTGGCAGATCAAAGCGGCGGCTGAAGCTGTGGGTGTTCACTGCCGGAACGCGCAGAGATGGGTTGGGTGGTATAGAGAAGGCGGTCTGGACGAGGTCCTGTCCCGCAAGATGGGAGGAGTGGGTCAGCCGAGGTTTCTGAGCGAGTCTCAGGAACGGAGATTGGTTGGGGAGATTGGAAGTGGACGTTTCAGGACTGCTGGTGAGATCGCCGATTGGGTGGAGTCGGAGTACGGTGTGAGGTTCAAGGGGAACAGCATATACAGTGTGCTTGAGCGGCTGGGATGTTCACCGAAGGTTCCCAGCCCCCGGCATGAGAAGGCGGACCTGAACGCTCAGGAGCGGTGGAAAAAGGGGGGCTTGGCCGTTCCCTTCGGAGAGCGGGAGTTAGTTCGGGAACGCTGATCGGGTTTGCCGATGAGATGCGAGTCGGACTTCGCGGGATGGTGCGCCGGGTGTGGGGAGTTCGTGGGGTGAAGGTGGTTCAGCGGTTGCAGTTGGTTTATGAGTGGAAGTACCTGTTCCTGGTGGTGGACTTTGGCAGAGGCAAACCGGAGTGGGCGTGGATAGACTCGATGAGGTCTGAGACGGTGGCGCGCGCGGCGCTGAGCGTTAGGCGATACACGGAAGTGAGAGCGCTTGTGTGGGACGGAGCGGGCAGTCATCGCAGCGAGTTGGTGAGGAGTATAGCGGGGATGAAGACGATAACGCTGCCTGCCTATAGTCCTGAGCTTAATCCTGCCGAGCGGGTGTTCAAGGAGGTTCGCAGATGGGTAGAGGGCAGGGTCTATGGGAGTATAGATGAGAAGGTTGAGGCGGTGAATACCTGCCTGAGCAGGCTGGAATCGGATCCCGAACGAGTAAAGTCGCTGGTAGGTTGGGATTGGATCAAGCGGAACATTCAGCGGCTACCTGAATACTACCCGGCCTCATCAAGCTGAATTGGTATAACGTCAATGCTAAAGATGAGGATGGCAGAATTCCTTTGCATACAGCAGTGAAGAATGGACATACTAGAATTGTACAGATTTTGTTGTCTGCTGGCGCTGATCTCAACAAGATGGACAATGATGGCAATACACTACTGAACATGGCAGCCTGGGACGGACATATCGATATTGTGAAAATGCTCATATCTGGAGGAGTTGATGTTAGCGTGAGAGATGGTGGTGGGCGTCCACCTTTACATAGTGCGATTCTGAGAGGACATTCGGAGATAGCGAAGGCTCTCATCTCAGCAGGTGCTGACGTTAATGCGGAGGATGTATTTAGTGGGCGAACACCCCTACAATTCGCTGTCAAAGCGGGGGATGCTGAAACAACAAAGGATCTACTATCTGCTGGCGCAGACACCAATATTGAAACTTTCTATGATGGTCGTACTCCATTGCATAATGCAATTCTGAATGGACATTCGGAGATAGCGAAGGCTCTCATCTCAGCAGGCACTGATATTGATTCAAAGGATTCAATTCATGGACGTACTCCGCTACATTTTGCTGCTGAAGTAGGAGACATTGAAATAGCAAAGTATCTTATATCTACTGGAGCAGATATAAATGCTATAGATCACCGAGGTTGGACACCCACATACAGAGCAACTATCGCGGGCTATTCTGAACTTGCACGAACGCTTATCGCTGAAGGCGCTGACGATTCTATAAGACCGCCTTTTATTTGAGTTTCGAGAGCTATTCCCCTATGTCCTCTTATGCCCATCATACATCCTCATTTGAGTGCCCCGGTGAATTCATCCACCTGTCGCATATCCGGCATTGCCTCGGTGTCGCCGTGCCGTGTGCAGACAAGCGCGCCGCAGGCGTTGGCTATCTCTAGGGCGCGGCGAAGCGCTTGGGCGCGAGCGTCGGAGTTCATATCGAAAAGGTCTGGCAGGGCGCAACGCTGGAATATGCCCGCCAAGAATCCGGCGACGAAGGCGTCTCCGGCGCCTACGGGGTCAACCATTTCGACCGTGAAGCCGGGATGAGTGACGACGCGTTCGCCGTCGTAAGCGACCGCGCCACTGTCACCAGTGGTGACGACAGTGAGACGGGTGTTGCCGCCAAAGAAATATCGGGCGTATTCCTCGGCTGACAGGCCGAGTCCCCAGATAGTTTCCGCCTCGTCGTGGCCGACCTTGAACAGCGTGGCGAGTTGTCTCATCTCGTCGCAGACTTCCATAGCCTCAGCCGGACTCCACAGAGCGTCGCGGTAGTTCACGTCCATGCTGACCGAGATACTGCGCTCGGTGGCGGAGCGCATCACGGCGAACGCGGTGAGACGGCAGGTTTCGCTCAGCGCCGGAGTGATTCCGGTCGCGTGAACAAGGTCGGAGCTGTCCAGGTGAGGCAGGACCTCGGCGGCGGTAAGGAGGCTCGCGGCGCTTCCGGCGCGCCTGTACCGGCGAATTACTTCTCCCCCACCCAAGTGGTTGAGAAGTTGGATGCCTGTGAATTCCCCGTCGAACTGAGGAGCGTGGACGGTTATCCCACCTTTCAACTGTTCGAGGATCATATCCCCGTCGGCGTCATTACCGAGTCGGCTTACCCAGACGGCCTCGATATCCGGCATGAGCCGACGCAAATCAATGGCGACATTTGACTCCGCGCCCGCGACGTGCCGGGTGTAGCCGCCGTCGGGATCGTAAGGCCCGATGTAGTCGGCGTTGTGTTGGACGAGGGTCTCGCCGAATGTGAGGAACTTGGTCATGTTCGTATTAGTATGCCGATTTTGGTATATCACTTAGTGACATCATTATATGATATATTGCATCCATGAGAAGGAGACATCGCAGGACATTAGGAGCAATCTTCAGAAGACCTACGCAATCAGGGATTCGCTGGGATGAAATTGAATCAATGCTTTTGGCCCGCGGAGCGTACATCGAGGAGCGGGCAGGCTCCAGAGTATATATCGAATTGAATGACGTTGCCGCTCACTTCCATAGACCGCACCCTGAAAGAGAGACAAGAAAGTGGGCTGTGGAAGCGATGCGGAGATTCTTGCGGGAGGCAGGGATAGAGCCATGATGGAGTATAAAGGCTATCGGGCAACGGTGACCTTCGACGCGGACGCGAGCGTCTTTCACGGTGAGGTGGTGGATACCCGCGATGTTATAGTATTCGAAGGAACCTCCGTTGAGCAACTTGAGGAAGAGTTCCGATTTTCCATAGACGACTATTTGGCCGTGTGCGCCCAGAGGGGACGCGATCCGGACAAGCCTTTCTCTGGGCAGATTCCTCTCAGGGTTGCACCGGCCGTTCACCGCGCCGCGACCGCGGCGGCCAAATCGGAAGGCAAAAGCCTTAATGCCTGGCTGGCCGAGACTGTAGAGAGAGCGGCCAGCCAGACTCTCAGGTAAAAGGGGCATTCTGTCCGCGACTCTCCTTCCGACATACTGACAGCGTAACTCCCTAGATTGGCTCGTCAATTATCTGCGGAAATACGCCACCGCCGTACAGGTGCCGCTCCGCTACTTCCTCGTCCAGCTCTATGCCGATGCCGGGTTTGGTGGACGGGATAATGTAGCCGTCCTCCCACTGTATGGGCTCCTTAAGTATCTCGGCGTAGAAGCCATCGAAACGCTCGATGCTCTCCTGTATCAGGAAGTTGGGGCTGCACGTCGAGATCTGTATGTTGGCGGCGGCTTCCAGCGGGCCGCAGTAGAGATGTGGCGCCATCTGTGCGTAGTGGGCCTCGGCCATACCGGCAATCTTCTTGGCCTCGAGTATGCCGCCGACGCGGGCTAGGGCGGGCTGGAGTATAGCGGCGGCCTGCTGTCCGAGCAGGTCGGCGAATTCGTACTTGGTCGTCAGACGCTCGCCGGTCGCAATCGGGATTGATGTGTGCTGGGCCACGCGGGACATCTCGCGCCTGTTTTCGGGCGGAACAGGCTCCTCGAACCATAGCGGGTCCTGCGGCTCCAGCCTCTTGGCCAGCCGTATCGCGCTGGAAGTTGTCATCTGGCCGTGCGTGCCTATCAGCAGGTCAACCTTGTCGCCAACCGCCTCCCTGATGTTCCGAGTGACCAACTCGGCGTTGCTCAGGGCCTCCAGAGAAAGCTGCCTGGGGTCGAATGCGCCCATAGGCATGACCGGATCGAACTTCACGGCGGTAAAGCCCATCTCCATGTACTGTGCGGCGCGTTTCGGAGCGCGAACGGGGTCTCCGAAGATGTTGCCGACCGCAAGCGCGTCGTCCTCGTCACTCTCTTCGGGAGAAGGCGGATAAAGATAGGTGTAAGACCTGAGCCTTTCATGCACCTGCCCGCCGAGCAGGTTGTACACAGGCTGGTCGAGCGCCTTGCCAACGATGTCCCAGCAGGCAATCTCAAGTCCGCTCAGGACCGCTACCAGTGTATGGTCGGGATGCTGCGAGTAGCCACTGGAATAGACGTTGCGCCACATGGTTTCTATCTTGAACGGGCTGTGCCCTTCCACATAGCGTTCGGCTATGTCCTCTATAAGCTGAGTGACGCGGTGTGGTCCGAACGGGACGCCGTAAACCTCACCGAATCCCTCTATTCCGGTGTCTGTTGTCAGCTTGAGAAAGACCCAATAGGGCCCACCATGGTGCGGAGGTGGGTTCTCTACGACATAAGTTTTCAGGTCGGCAATCTTCATCGAGTCAAAGGCTCCTTCCGGAATGTTGGCGTATAGCAGGGCTCTTGCAAAGTCGGCGCTGGACAGATCCTGTCGTACATCGGACGAATTCGCCGAGTCATATATCTTGATTTATAAATCAACAGGAGATTTATCAGGTGGCGACTGGTGGGTTGACTGGTGACGAACAGGTGACTTATCCACCTGCATTGACCTGCGATTCACCTGCGTTAGCTTTGGGGAGTTTTTTTTCATGCTCCCGGAATTTTGGCTGCATAATTTCGTATTTATGTATATTGACGCTCAAAGTCATCGGCGGTCGTCGCTCCGTCACTAGTTTGTATGTTCGTATTATAGCGTAAAAGGGATGTGCGTGTGTAGTTCTTTGGGAAGCTAACGGACTTTGCAAAGGCCCTGAGCGTATACAGGGTCAGTGTGTATCATCGCACGTTCGCCTGATATACTTGACATCCGGCCCGGAAGAGCTATCAGATAAGACAGCAAACATGAAGAATCACCTCGTCACAGCGTCGCTTGGCCTCGTGCCGTATCGAGAGGCATGGGACATTCAGATCCGCGTTCGCGAGGACGTTGCTGAAGGACGTAGGCCGGATACCCTGATACTGGTGGAACATCCTCACGTTTACACGCTGGGACGTCGAGGGCAAGAAGATGACATACTGATTGACGCGGAAATGCTTGAAAGGCTTGGAGTAGGGGTGCATCACACGGACAGGGGCGGCGAGGTTACATATCATGGCCCGGGGCAACTGGTCGGATACCCGATTCTGGACCTGCGTCGTTGGGGCGGCGGGCCTTTGAAATACGTGCGCGCGCTGGAGCGGACGCTGATAGAAACGCTGGCGGTGTATGGTATCCAGGCGGAGAGCGAGGGGCGACCGACCGGAGTCTGGGTCGAGGACCGCAAGATAGCGGCCATTGGCGTGAAGGTCAGCCGACGAGTTACGACGCATGGCTTCGCGCTGAACGTGTGCCCCGACCTATCGTATTTCGATCACATAGTACCGTGCGGAATGCCGGACAGCCGCGTCACGTCACTGAGCCAGGAGCTTGGTCGAGTGGTTGAGGTCAGCGATGTGACCCCTGCGCTGATTGAGCGTTTTGGGGCTGTTTTCGGACTTCACACGGCGCAATCAGCCTCTAATCCGCTCGTTGACACTCTCGCGGGCGGATAGTACGCTTCACCTGTCATACTAAAGAACAGACAACGGTCCTGTGGCCGGAACATGGAGAGACCTGTCATGTGTACATACGTTACTGAACACGCGGAGATAGAGGGCAGCGGCCGGGGACACAAAGGCTGGTTCAAGCTCACCAGAGCGAGAGTTTACTACGACCACCCCTTCCATTCGCAGTCGGACCATACGCTCAACATAGATTTCGTCAACGAGAGCCTGGGACTGGACGCTCGCGTGCCTGTGGAGCTTTCGGCGAAATCGGCGCGCGAACTGGTGCGCGCGATAGAGGCGGCGCTGAAAGACGCGGAGGAGTCGCATTTGGTGGCGTAGGAAGAATGGGCACTGAGCCCTGTTATCGGGCTGGTATCTCTCTGCTCAGCCGTTCGGCGAGAATCTCAGGGGCCTTAGTCTCACATTCCCATACTATAATGACATTCCAGTTGAGCTCGCGCAGTTGGCGACACTTCTGGTAGTCTCGATTGATGTTCTCACGGAACTTAGATTCCCAAAATTCGCGATTACTCTTGGGCTTATAGGCTAACTTGCACCCGTGATGACGATGCCAGTAGCAACCATGCACCAGAATAGCTGTGCGTCGGCTTGGTAGAACTATGTCGGGACGACCAGGAAGATCTTTTCTGTGCAGACGGAATCGGTAGCCCATACGGTGGAGCAGAGAGCGAACCGTCAGTTCAGGACGGGTATTTACACTCCGTATTCGGGACATATTCCAACTGCGATGTTCAGGAGACAGACTGTCCATTTCGTTGCACTCGCCATCGTTCCAGTAGTTCTGCTACGCGCCCTGCAATCTGAAGCGACAACAATGGGGGCACTGCGTTTCCGACTTGTCCATATTGATCAGTTCGACTGCCCTCAAAGAAATAATTGTCAGGGAAGGTTTGCAGACGAGCTGCCTCCCGAACTGTGAGACTGCGACACTGGGTTGGGTCATAGTGGATATAGTAATGCCCATCCTTGCGAATGTGACTAACTACAGTCCGAGACGGAGCGTTCTTGGGCTGTACGCTGAATCGGTCGGCAAAAGTGCCGCTAACAAGAGCGCTTTCTATGTTCCGATGTCGAGGTCTCAGTCCGGGTGGAAAGTCGCCAATCCGAAACTTTTGGTTGCTACCTTCCGTGAAGCACGCAGCAAAAAGATATCGCCAGAGGTCATCAATCCGATGACCTCTGGCGTTGTGGTTCAGCGTTCCTGACAGGCGCTCATCCTCAAACCAGTCAGGCCGGTACTCACAAGTTGAAGGGCTATTCAAAAAACGCAAATTCCCTCTGTCGTCATCTGGAACTTTCAGATCTGTTAGTGTATTGCGAATCCTAAGTTGAACAGATGTCTCTATATCGTCCCACCAAGGCTGTTCTTCGATTTCTTTGACGGCCTTGATCCATTTATCGGGGCTGTCCTGACGGGACAATCCACTTCTAACTCGGGGCAGACCGTTCAACACTGCGCTGGCATTGACCTTCTCCGTTGCTGGTAACAGCGGTTCGGGTTTAGCAAGTATGTCATCACGTACTCCCAAAATGATCACTCGATGACGAGCTTGTGGAACTCTGTATTCTTCTGATCTGACGATAAATTCTGTCGGAATTGGAACTTTGCCCATATTGTCCAAGAACGAAGCGTTGCTAACAACCGAGTAGAGACGGTATTGATGGGCATGTGATGTAGCTATACCGTCTAATTCAAGGGCATGAGCGGGTTCGCGTAAATCAGTGAGCATACGGTTAAATATAGATTCTTGCCGATATGATGCACTCAACAGTCCTCTCACGTTTTCCATTACGAATACAGATGGCCAGTGAGCACCGATGATTTTGAGGTATTCCCGGTAAAGCCCGAAGCGAATGTCGGTATCGGGGTTATAGTGTTCCAATGACTGGTTTTTGACCCTGCCGATAGTCGAATACGCTTGACACGGTGGTCCGCCGATGAGAACCCAATCACTCGCGTTTGCTGTAGCCCTGTTAATGTTATCAGTGGTAATTTCTTCATTTACTTCAGAATGCCCGAGTTCAATTTGTAGACAACGCAAGGTTGCCTCGTGTGTTTCCCTCGGATGTCGTAGGCACAATTCATTGCGGTCAATCTCACCACTAACATATTCGTAGTAGCTGTCTGGGGGCCGGGTCGTCTTGAACTGATGATAGAAAACGCGCGTCCAGAGAGTATTTATGGGAGCCGAGTCCTTTTCGATACAGAGCCGAACGTCAAATGGGAATATTTCGTTCCGTTTCAAAGCACTGAATCCTTCCCCCAAGCCACCACATCCCGCAAAAACATCAATGACAGGTATTGGGTTACTCATTACTTGAACCTATCGAATTCGTCAGGGAGTAACTCGAGTAACTCGTCGGACTCCAGTATGTACAGGTCCCAAGTCAGATCCAGCTGGTTGAGTATATCTGCAAGCCTGCGCGCGCCACCATTAACCTTACCGGCCGCGCCGAGTTTTGGGGAATCTGTCACTGGGTCTATATATAGAGTCGTTGCCGCCTCCATCGCAGACTTGTTAGTCACCAACTCCTGACGCGACGCTAGTTGTTCAGCAATCTCACCTGGTTGATGCGGAGGTCCTGCCAGTAAAGCAAGAACACGGTGCGGATTGTCTCGATGTGCGTGATAGATTTGATAAGGTCCTGCCAAGAGATGACGGTAGTACTTGCGGAAGTCTCCTACCGCGGGCACCCATCTGGCTCTTTCACCGGGTCGGCTGCCGGGTGGACAAAGTTGATCGAAATAGAATGCTGTAAGCCACGTCCATATCCCCTTGTCCATATCCCAGCCCGGAATTGGAGTTCCATCAAGTAGCTCATTCAGGTACTTGCCGACAGTGAACCGTGTCGAAAGTTCCTGCGGTTGTACTTCGATATCAACACCGACCACATCAGAAGTAGATGAATCATGAACGATAGTTAGCAAATGTTCTGGCTGCCTCAACGGGGATGCCCTGAACTGGTCGAACTGGTCAATACCGTTTTCATTCAATCTACGGAGTTTCATTGACCGTATCCATCATCAAAATTCTTGGCAAAGCTATGGTACACCTGATTATTCTTACAGAAAGCGGCTACCGTATTGTCAATCCATTCATCACGAACTTCAATATCCGTTTCAATGGGAGGGTCAGAGGCACCCAGATTATTTTTCGCAAATCTGAGCCATCTGGAGTGCCAATCGTCTGGGTCCTCGGTATCAGTATGTTCTTCAATACACAATACTCTCGTCAGAATAGTCCGGAGGGCGGCAGGATACACCAGCGAGGTAAAGACAGGCTCAGTGGCTACCTCTTTCCACCTGTCCAGTTTCGCGTTGATCAGGAGAATGGGTTCATCTGTGAAGTCCACACGGAAAACTTCGTGATCAAGGTTTGAATCCGGCACAACCGTAAGAAGGGATTCTATTCTCCTATCGGAGATGCCACTTAACTCAGCTAGTAACTGCCCCTTTGTTGGATGCGAGGCCGAGGTCACCTTTACTCGAAACTTTATGGCATCGGGTGAGTCGAACTCGTCCAACGTCAGATTATCAGGAATCTTCAGATTACCGACTGTTCCACAAGAAAACCGCATATACGAAGTCTGACGATATGACTCCACGTAAACTAGGGCATCAGATGGGAATTCATATCCCTCAAAGTTGAGATTAGCTATCTCACATTTGGGTGGTATCATATCATCGTAAAGTTTAATCTCTACATCTTCCGCACGTAGCCGCTGCCGTCCGGTGAAGTTAATCCGTCGAATCGGCATTGGTTCCATCCCCTTTGTCAACTCGTACATATACTTGGCGATTCCGGTCAAATCCAGTCACTGTGATATAGAAATCTTCGGGATCACTGATACGAATAACCATTCTGTTTTCAGCAGCCTCTATCACCTCTACACCCTTATACTTGTAGGAGATAGGGGCCTCGTTCAACTGGAAGTCGTCATTGCGGTATCTCTTCAGAGGACTGCCTCTACGGACATCGTATGCCACATGCATTTCCACCAGACTATGTGCTGACAGGCTTACCTTCCCACGTACAACACGGAAACCTCCGGTTACGGGGTTGATGCTGAAATAGGTAGGAGATGGAGGTGGTGGCTTTTCCTGCTTCCCACCTTTGCCGGGTATCGGAAAGATATCGGAGAGCAGACGTTTGTCCTGTTTCTTGTCCTCCGCTATCAACATATCGTGAATCCTTCTAACGCTCTGGACAACAAATCTCAAGTCCGATACCCCGGACACGTAGTCTGCTTTTAGCTGCTGGCCTTGCCACATGGTGTGGCTAGGATTTTCGGCCTGGCGCAGGAATTCAGACAGCGGTGGGTCGTTGACAACCACCAAAGCTCTTATTCCACGCATAAAAGGCGCACGCACGTCAGAGACAATGATGCCATCCCGTATAAACACTGGACGGGCGCGCTCGTTTGAGTCGTCAGTTATCACGTACACGTCGAAATAAGACTGCTGTTGCAAACCACCCTTCTTACGAACTGTCACTGGAACACGTATTGCTATACGTTCCTTGTTTTGCAACTTGGCACTTATTTTCTGAAGAGTGTCATCAGAAAATAGATTCCTATTCCAATCCCAAGCACGTTTTGAGTCTGGGGCGTTGATGGTGTATCGGGAATCATCTGCATCACCACATACTGCCCACTGTGCCAACTCAATCAACGGAAGAATGCTCTGATCCTCTGTGAGTTTATTTGCTTCGCTCAACAGACTATTCTTGTCAAGTAACGTCTCTACGCCCGATGTTTTCACCATTACGTCAAGATCGCCTGAGAAGATGGAGTAGAAGTAATTGCGAAGGACAGCTTGAATTATCGCCGCCTGGGTGATTTCTGAGTCAAGCCAAGGCACAATCACCGACAAACCAGGATCATTCTGTCGTTCTAAATGGAACATATTCAGAAACAGTTCAATGTGGTTGTTGTCTTCAATCGGCATAACCAGATGACTATCGGCGTCAGGTAGAACTCCGAAATAACCGTCCTGACAGTAATCGTCACCTGCATAATGAGACTTCAGGATGGCTTTTCCCATAAGTAGGCGACGATGGTCGTCATCCCTTACAGTCAGACCGAATATGGTGTTAACTCTGCTGGCCCGAAAGAAAGTGTCCTTTCCAAGCCCCCAACTGCCGCGCTTGCTGGAATCCTTATCAGAACGTCCTTCCGCTCGAAAAAAATGAAAGAAGTTGTTCTCACTCTTGTCTTTTGGCGGGTAAGGTGTCGCAGGGTCTCCCTGTAAACCATGGGTACCAAAATCCTCAAAGATCAGTACTGAGCAAGCATCATCCTGTGTGAGAATATCATCGCTTCGCAAGCCGCTGCCATCCGCTGTGTAGTGTATATTCGCGCTGGCGTAATACTGACTTACCTGATCCCAAGTTAAAGCATCGCTCCCGTTAGCTAGAGAGATTCGGACAAACGTCTGGCTACCGTCAGGGGTAGCGTCAAGGGAGTTCTGGATGCCTTCACGTACCAGTGCCTCTCCAGGTTCGCTTACTGCATCGCTGGCGAAGAACGCTCCAGCAATCGGCTCACGAATTGAGGCGCCGGGAATGTGAGGTCTGAAGTGCCAGTCTGATTGCATGAGGATTTTCCTGTTCCTATCAAGGCATTCTAACGTGGCAATAGTAAAACCTACACAAGTGTAGGTCAATATGAATACGTTCCTCACATTTACCAATTTTCAGGGTATATCCCCTACTCTGAAAGACGAGCGGTGGTTCACCGTGGCAAATCTGTGTATATCCTGATCCCGTAAAGGAGCGGCACCGACATCTCGATCTGAATGCCAACGACATGGTCGTAAAGAGAGTTCCTATCTGGAAGAAGTCGGTTGGGTGAGGGTACCACACGCCTACGGGTAACGATACTCCCGTATCCCCCTCACAAGGCGCCAAACCGCTACTACTACAACCAGCGAGATGAAGCCTCCGAGTATCATCGTTCTTTCAGCGCCTATCTGCTCGGACATGAAACCTACCTCGAACGTTCCGAGATTGTTGGCGCTCATGGCGCTTACGGAGTGAGCGCTGACCGCGCGGCCGCGCATATGGTCGGGAGTTGTTAGCTGCACGGTTGTCTGCCGCGTAGTCATCCCAATTGCGTCCGTAGCGCCCAGTCCGATCAATATGATTGATCCGAGCCAGAGGTAGGAACTAAATCCGAACGCTATCAGCAGTATGCCGTAAACCAGCGTGGCGTATAGGACTATCATGCCCTTCGCCCTGTACTTCGCCATGAACAGCACCGCGAACGTGCCTGCTACTCCACCAAGCGAATTCGCGGCTGTCATTACTCCGACAGTCCCCGCCCCCGATTTGAACATCCTGTCCGCAATCAGCGGCAATATCTGGCGGTAGAAGCTCACTATTGTGACACCGATATCCATTATGTACAGTCCGGGTAGAATCGGATGCGACTTGACGTAAACGACTCCCTCCCATATCCGTTGGAACATCGAACCCTGTCTGTCGGAGTGTTCCATCCTGACCCTTATGAAGATGGGCAGTAGAGAGGCAGGCAAGGCGAAGATGGCGGATACCGCAAACACAGCGGTTGTTCCAAGCGTTTCTATGATGATCGCGAACATCAGAGGCGCGGCAATCGCTCCAACCTGGAATGTGGCGGTGTTCGATGTTACAGCGTGCATCAAGTGTGACCTGGGAACTATGTTCGCGGTGATGGCGGAACGCGCCGGTCCGCCCAAGACGCTGGTAACACCTAAAATTGCCGTAACCGCGTACACGTGCCACGGCTCCAGCCTGTCGAACATGACCAGCAGCGTCATTAGTCCAATGAAGATGAAGCTGAAAGACTGCGTGACGGCTATCAGTTTCTTGCGGTCCCACTGGTCGGCCAGCGCGCCGCCAAACAGAATCGCGGGGAGTTGCACGACCAACTGCACGACTCCGAGGAGACCAAGTTGAAGTCCTGAACCGGTAACATCGTAGAGCCAGACGGCGGTAATAAGCATCCGCATCTGCATAGTGACCAGCCCGGCCACCGACGACAGCCAGAGGATTCGATAGTCTCGAAACGCGAACGCCGACCAGGGTCGCAGCGGGGGCTGTTCGCGCGGGGATGGTCTCGGGCTCCGCTGCCTGTCGCGCTCCGGCCTTCTGCCGGTATCTTCTATGGACAAGCCCGCCCGCCGTGGGTAAGAATTGGAGGATTACACTTCATTTACGGCAGGGATTATATCACCTGCGCCGTCAGGCTCAAAGCGGCGCAAACGCTTTACCTGTACTGAATCTCAGCTATATACTTGCACGGGGCTCGTGGCGTCCCACATTCAGCAAGGAGGTCCTGACATCGAAGAGGCTCGACTTCGCGCGGTCCTGGAACAGTTGAAGCAGGGCGATATAGGCGTTGACGACGTTGTATCGCGCCTGCGAGACCTTCCCTATGAGGACCTGGATTTCGCCAAGGTAGATCATCATCGCTCAATACGACAGGGCTTCCCAGAGGTGGTATTTGGGCAAGGCAAGACTCCTGAACAGATAGCGTCAATCGCGGTTACGGTACTCACCCGTTCCGACAGGCTTCTTGTGACGCGAGCGTCTGAGGCGGCGTTTGAGGCTACAAGGAGGCGTGTTGATGACGCGGCATATGACGAGACGGCTCACTGTATAGTTGTTGACCGCAGAAAAGAGGCAGCGGGATTGCCCGGAGTCGCGGTGCTCTGCGCCGGGACCTCAGACCTTCCTGTGGCGACGGAAGCGGCGATAACCGCCGAGTTGATCGGTTGTGATGTCGAGAGAATTTCCGATGTTGGCGTCGCTGGACTTCATAGACTTCTGGACCACCTGCCCAAGCTGAGGCAGTGCCGGGCGCTTGTGGTGGTGGCCGGTATGGAAGGCGCATTGCCTTCGGTCGTGGGCGGATTGGTGGACATCCCAATTATCGCAGTGCCGACCAGTGTAGGCTACGGCGCCAGTTTCGGGGGCCTGGCAGCGCTTCTCGGTATGCTGAACAGTTGCGCCCCGGGCGTGGGCGTCGTGAATATAGACAATGGATTCGGGGCCGGTTATCTTGCGGCAATGATAAATCTGACCTCGCGGTCCAAACCATTCGATTGATAAGTGGACGGACCAGGACGAACACTACCCGTTCACCACAAGGCAGGTCATTTCAGGATGAACTCTCAAGATTCACCCTTCCCTGTTCCGTTGGCAATTGCGGTACCCCAGACGTTCCCAGACGGCGATATTGACCTGGGAATGATCCGGTCCTACGCTCGCCGCGCCGAGGATCTGGGATATCACAGCCTATGGGTCGCGGAACAGCTTGTTGGCTCGACACCGACGCCGGAGCCGGTCACCTTTCTGAGCTACCTATCCTCGGTTACCGAGCGCATTCGGTTGGGCGCGGCGGTTATCATAGCGACGACGCGCAACCCCGCGATGCTCGCCAAACAGCTCAGCACACTGGATGTTCTCAGCGAAGGACGGCTGATAGTCGGAACGGCGTTGGGCGGAAGGCCCTGGACGTATCCGCTGTTTGGCGGGCCGTCGGAACGCCGCGTCAGGCACTTCGTCGAGAGTGTCGGAGTTATGAGAGCGCTGTGGACGCAGGAGCGGGCAGTATTCGACGGCGAATTATGGCAACTGGAGGGCGTTCCGATGTCCCCAAAGCCGGCGCAGAAGCCACACCCACCCCTGTGGTTCGGAGGACGGCACCCGGTTGGACTGCGCCGGGTGGCGCGGCTTGCGGATGGGTTCATGGGAGCGGGTTCGACGAGCACGGGACAGTTCCGAGATCATGTGCAGATAATCCGGGCTGAACTGGAACGCAGAGGCAGAGATGTCGAGTCATTCCCAATAGCGAAGCGAGTTTACATCGCAATTGACGACGACTCAGAGCGGGCTGAGCGCAGGCTCAGAGAATGGTTCGGCGCGTGGTATGGCAGAGCGGAAATGGGTTCGGAAGTGTCGGTTTGGGGCAGCCTGGAGGATTGCGTCGAGGGCCTCATGGAAATTGTCGAAGCGGGAGCCGGGATGTTAATGCTCAATCCTGTGTTCGACTACGAAGAACATCTCGAGAGACTGGCCTCTGAGGTCGCTCCGAGGCTGGGGCCGCCAGTATCGGGTTAGCGATATGGAAAATCTCATATGAACTCTCAAGACTCACTCTTTCCAATCCCGCTCGCAATTGCGGTTCCTCGACTTTTCCCAACGGCAACATTGATTTAGGCATGATTCGTTCATACGCCTCCCGCGCCGATGAGTTGGGATACCATAGCCTCTGGGGCAGTGTCGAACAATGTGTCGAGGGACTAATGGAAGTGGGCGGGGCGGGAGCCGGAATGCTCATGCTCGACCCCGTATTCGACTACGAAGAACATCTCGATAGACTGTCCTCGGAGGTCGCTCCCAAGCTAGGGCCTCCTATATCGAGTTAGAAGTATGGAAAAGTTCACCCATCGCACGGCGAGAATTGTCAACGCGCCCGTATTCGAGTACGCGATCATCGGGGTCATAATAGGAAACGCCATACTCTTGGGCATGGAGACATCGCCCGCGTTGGACGATAGATACGGGAGGTGGATGCACCTCGGAAACAACGTAGCCCTGGGCATCTTCATTGTCGAGGCGCTGATGAAGATGTTTGCGCTCGCGCCGCAATCTCACAGGTACTTCAAAGACGGCTGGAACGTATTCGATTTTCTTATAATCGTCTTTTCGCTGATTCCGGCCACCGGGGAATTCGCCATGATTGCGCGTCTTGCCCGTTTGCTTCGCGCGCTGCGGCTGATATCCACCATAAAGGAGCTGCGTCTGATAGTGTCCGCGCTTGTACGCTCCATACCGAGCGTGGGACACGTGATAATGCTGATGAGCATTATCATCTATATATACGCCATCATTGGCTACCAGCTTTTCCACGAACACGACCCTACCAACTGGCGCAACCTGGGCACCTCGGTTCTGACTCTGTTCAACATCATCACGCTCGAGGGTTGGACCGAGATAATGGCCACCGCAATGGAACTGCATGACTTCGCATGGTTCTACTTCGTCAGCTATGTCATTGTCGCCACGTTCGTCGTGGTGAATCTCTTCATAGCAATCATCATCAACAACCTGGACGAGGCAAAGGCCGAGCGATTGAGCGAACTCCAGGAGCCGGCCTCGCGGGAAGAGATTCTGCGCGAGTTGCGTTTGACTCATGAAGCTCTGCGACGACTTGAACAGCGGCTCAACGTTAGCGGTGAAGACATAGATGAAATTAAACCACGCTGAACCTCTTTTCTGCGTGACTCTATGTTCAACCGAACCTTAACTTGCGCTTAATCCGCGAATCTCGTCGTTTTGGTATATATGTGGTTAGGTCATGCTTCCACTAAGTAACTATCTCAAAACCCGACCTTAAGGAATTTCACCCTCACCCCAGCCCTCTCCCTCAAGGGAGAGGGAGATTGTGTCCTCCTGCCATCCGCTTGAGCGAAGAGTTTTGAGATAGTCTCTAAGACCACCAGGAGACACCATCGGCGACGGCAATTCAGGACTGTCGAGCGGCGGGCGGTGCGAGAGTATGCCGAACGCTTCACCTGGAAGGCGTTTACAGAGACTATGGTAGATTCCCTAGACTCACAGTAGCGCCCTAGAACGCGTCCGGGGCTTCGGCTATGGCTTCGAGGTCGGCTTGGGTGTAGGAGCCGAGCGAGCGGAAGTCGTACTCGGTGTAGTTCTTTATCCACTGCATAGCGACCTTGCGAGCCTTGCCGTAGCGTTCGATCTGCTCATCCACCGCTCTCTGAGATTCGGGGTCTGACGGGGCTTCCGCCCTGCGCCGAGTCTCGATGTCCGCCAACTCTTCGTCCAGCAGTCGCTTTATCAGCGAAAAGTCCTGCGCCTCTCCGGTGTCCGCGTCTTTCGCGCCGTGAATGATGCGTTGAGCCGTCTGAGCGACAGAGATGCGACCAGTGGCAAGGTCTTCCATAAGCGCGGGGTGTATCCCTGGCTGCCCTTCCAGGCTGTCTATGCCCTTCGCTCCCCGTCCGGTCAGCCAGCCCTCTACGTATTCGATCAGCATACGCGCGTTGCGGCGTGAACCTTCGGTCGTGACCCGGCCATCCGGCACGGTGATGTTCACAGGGAAGTTGTCGGGGTCGTACATATCGGGCGAGGGCTCCCAACCTGAGTTGCGGACCTCTTTGAACGGATCTGCGGCTGTCTTCATGTGGAAGATGTGCGCCACCCATCCCCTGATGAAGCCCTGCTGGGCTTCCCATTCCTTGTCGGCACGGATGGAATCGCCGGCAACCTTGTTGACATCCTCGTCCCTGGAGGGCAGAGCGGTAGCCATGCCGCCTATGGGCGCGGCTCCCCTTCTGAGGCACACCGCTACCAGACGACGGAATACATTAGTCATGAAGTCGGTCGTCTTTATGTCAACACCGAACCTGTCCGGCCAGACCTGGTCCGGGTCGGACATGATGTATTCGAGCACCGATGCCTTGAAATCCCAGCGCGCGGCGTTCAGGCCCGCGGCGTATGGTCCGAGTTCCCACAGCAGTTCGTCCATGATATACACGGCGGGCAGCGATTCCACGAGAAAGATGCCCCTGATAACCGCGTCGTCCGGGTATCCCAGACGCTCTCTGCCGAAGTCGAAGAATTCGCGGTAGAAGCGAGCCTCCTCGACCACCTCCACCTTGGGCAGGTAGAAATAGAGTCCCTGCCCTCTCTCAACCTGCGCCTTGCCGCCGTATGCCAGCGTCAGCCCAAGTCCGAGGATTGCCGCCGGAATCGGTTGACCGTCTATCGTAAATTCCGATTCATCCAAATGCGTCGCGCGTTCTCGGTGCATGAAGAAGGGCAGTTCGCCTGGCTGCAATTCATATATACGTCCGCGAGCGGGATTCTCGAATCTCAGCGTGCCGAGCGTGGCGTCCCTTCGGTTGATTGCGGCCTGAACCGTATCCGATAGGCTGTGGCCTGCTGAGTCCTCATCGTCGTCAAGGTAGCCGGTCGCCCGCTCCCCCTCTGCGCCTGGGTTCAGAGCGTTTATCGCCATGTTCGTAATGGATACAGGCCCAGATATTTCTATGCCCGGCCTGGTCAACTCCGCTGGCAAGGGAGGCACTTGCCAGTCCCCGGAATTCACTTCCGACCTGGGTGGAAATGTCGGCAGCTTCCTGTCGCGCACCGCACGCTCGACGATGTCGGCGCGCTTCCGTCGTATGTCACCAATGGAAGGCGCGAACTTGTCGTACGCCGCTGTTATATACTCCAAAAATTCGGGTGTAAAGAGCTGGTCTGCCCCGGTAACTTCAGTGTATTCGACTCTATCTGCTGCGGACATTTTCAGTGCCTTTCCGGTGAGTGGGTTGACATATGCGAGTTTACTTAGCTCATCTTAGAGTGTCAACGAACTGATGCCGTATCAGTTTGGTCGGTGGCAGTAATCGCCCTCACCCCAGCCCTCTCCCTCAAGGGAGAGGGGGTCTGTTGATTGAAATTCTTAGTTGGCTGCACATTTACATACCCTTCTCAGCGTCGAGGGAGAGGGGATTTTCGCGCCGCAGGGAACGCCGACTAAGTTGGTACAGGTTCCAACGAACTACTCGAAGATGCTGTATCAGTTTGGTCGGTGGTAGTAATCACCCTCACCCCAGCCCTCTCCCTCGAGGGAGAGGGGGTCTGTTGATTGAAATTCTTAGTTGGCTGCACATTTACATACCCTTCTCAGCGTCGAGGGCTGACAGGGGTCTGTTGATTGAAATTCTTAGCTGGCTGCACATTTACATACCCTTCTCAGCGTCGAGGGAGAGGGGATTTTCGCGCCGCAGGGAACGCCGATTAAGTTGATACAGGTTCCAACGAACTACTCGAAGAACCTGTATCAAGTTAGTCGGTCTGCTCTCGAACCGTCATTCCCGCTTTCGCGGGAATCCATAGCGTTCTCGGGGGCTGCATTTGAACCCACCGACCAAACTGATACAGCATCCTACTCGAATTTGGCGTTGACCGTAAGCGCTGGCGCCGTGTAAAATCAATAACCGCGTGGCCCCGTGGTGTAGTGGCTTAACATACTGCCCTGTCAAGGCAGAGATCGCCGGTTCGAATCCGGTCGGGGTCGCCAAGTTGCCCATTCCCAAATGTTCAGGGAACATTTGATATCCCGTCCAACGCAGCGCGCTTTGAACCAAAATCGGCGAACTCTCTTCAGGCGCTTCCCTCACTCAACGCTGGTAGCGCTTGACCTTTATTTTGGCAGACCGCACGCGCATCGTGGGAGGCGTCGTACCGCGCCTGCATCCGCAGCAGCATATCCATGTTCACGCCGAACGCCTTCTCAATTCGCAGCGCCATCTCCGGGGACAGCGATGCCTTGCCGTTCAATAGGTTCGAAAGTGTGGCGCGCCGGACACCCAGAATGTCAGCAGCCTTTGTCACGTTCAGCCCCAACTCTTCGACTATCTCCGCGCGTATGAAGTCTCCCGGATGCGAGGGAGTCATTTTCACTTTAATGCCGCTTCAACCATCAGTGGTAGTCCTCCAGATTCAATCGGGCGATATAGCCATCCCGCTCTTCGAATGTTATTCTCCAGTTGCCAGATATTGAAACGCTCCACTGGCCCCGGCGGTCGCCCGAAAGCCGATGAACCCGCCAACCGGAGGGCGCGTCGGCTATGAATCCACTCATATCGTCGGACAAGATTCAGACTGTCAGAATTCTTCTTACTCGGCCTACCAGCTGGGATTCCAAAAAGCGAGGGTCGTCGTCCCCAATAAGCCGACGCAATTCTCTGTGGCGGATGGAGTGAATGATCATAACGTCAAGTGTACGGTATTACAGTACATACAGCGAATTTCTGAAAGCCCCTTCCTGTATTTGAGCGTGATATACTCGTTTGCGGCAGAAAGAACTGCAATCTGAGGCACGGGACAGGGATATGAGAATCACGGTCATCGGCGCGGGAATAGTCGGCTCCGCAATAGCGTTTCACCTATCCAGGCGGGGCGCGAAAGTCACTCTTCTTGATGCCGGAGAACCGGGAATGGGAGCGTCGAGCCACTCATTCGCCTGGATCAACGCCTTTGGAAAAGAGCCACGGCATTACAACGAATTGAATCGCAGGTCTCTTGATACGTGGGACCGCTACGCGAGACTGCTGAACGCTGACGTTGGACTGAAGTGGGGCGGCCAACTCACATGGACTGCCACCGACGAGGATGCGGAATGGCTGAGAGAGAACGTCGCCAAACTGCAATCCTGGGGCTACGTTGCCCGGTTAATTGATGAATCCGAGTTGCGGCGTATGGAACCAGGTCTGCGCCCCGGCCCGGTATCAGCCGCCGCAATCAGCGAAAACGACGGACATGTCCTCGGAACAAAAGCGGCGCAGGTCGCTGCCCGACGCGTGGAGGAACTTGGCGGCATGGTCAAACCCAACACGCCAGCGCTCGGATTCGACGTAGGCGGCGACGGGATTGCTTCGGCGCAAGTCGAGTCAGGCATAATAGAATGCGATGCCGTAGTTTTGGCAGCTGGGGTCGCCGCCACCAAGATAGCTATGATGGCGGGTGTCAGCGTACCGCAGCAGGAGAGTCCGGGTGTGGTCGTGAAGACCAATCCGATGCCTCAACTGATTGAGTCCGCCTCCGTGCTATACGCGCCACCTATATCCGAAGATCAGCCCGAGATACACGTCCGGCAAGGAACGGACGGTGTTTTGATGATAGGAGAGGGGACTCAGGAGAGCATGGCGCGGGACGACTCTCGGGAACACGCCGATAGGCTATTGGCCCGCGCCTCTCACTACCTGCCTGCCCTCGCTTCGGCCAAGTCTGTGCCGTCGCCGGTAGGATACAGGCCGATGCCGCTCGACGAAATGCCTGTTCTGGGTTTTACGGAGAAAGTCCCAAATCTTTATATCGCCCTGACGCACAGCGGCATAACGCTCGCCCCTCTCATAGGTGAGTTCGCGGCGATGGAGATACTCGACGGAGCTCGCATTGACCTCCTCGACCCCTTCCGTCCGGAGAGGTTCGGATAAACATGGAGCGCCTGCGGAGCCGTTGCAAATTGAGCGTACGATTCCACAGCATAAATCCAACGGAGATATAATTTATGCCGACAAAATATGAACATCTATTGGAACGGATTGGCTCGATACGCGCCCGTACATCCTTACCCTGGACGGATGACGGGTGTGGCGTTACACGACAGGACACGCCAATCGCCGCCCTGGTACACCCGGATGCCTATAAGAACGAATCCGACCGACATCGTGTACTGCTGCTCGGAGGTCTAACGGGTTCGTCCGACGATGTGGATGCGATGGCGTCCGTACTCGAAGCATACGCCACAAACAGAAGACTTCGGAATCGAATCGCCCTGAGCGTGATTCCGTGCGCCAACCCGGACGGACTGAATTCGGGCGAAGGCCCTGGCAACGAATCGGGAGGCAATCCCACTGAGGGATACCCTCCTGAAGGTGGGTACTTCAATCACGAGGCCGACCCGGAGGCCCGCTATCTCTGGCGATACATCGGATTCATGGCGCCGGACTACGCGCTTGAGGTTCGCGCGGCCGCCGACGCCAGTTGGGAATGCTCAGACGTTCTCTTCGAAGTATCGCACGCGCTTGACGCCAAGGAAATTGCGGACGGCGGCGGGCTGCTGTCGGCTCTGGGTTCAGGTTGTCCGAACGACGTCGGGAGAATACCCGGTCTCCGATTGAACGCTCCGGCAGGTGAGTCTCCTGAACAGGCCGCAATCCTGTGGAAGATTCTTGATAACGACGCTCCCGCCGTTAATAAATCGGAAGCCAGGGATGCTCTTGATTCACGCAAGCAAAGGACGCCCGGCGAGGTCGCGGAGAAGCTGGCAGGACATTACGGCGATACGCTCGATCCGGTCATATACACGCAGGGCGTCGCTCTCAGCGGACGGCTGCGCTATGGAGCTTTGAATGACAGCCTCGACCAATACGCCGACGGGATTGCCAGTCTCGTCGAGCCATATTTGTCTGGAGACAAACCGTGGTTCGGAGATTCGGACGGCGGCGCCAACTACGCTGGAATCGTATGGTGCGACGAGATGTACGAAGCGACCGGAGACTCCCGATACCGGGATCTACTCCTGTCGATTGCGGAAAAATTCAGGGGCAGCAAGGCGGGACTTCCGCCGCCGCCCTGCGACCCGGACTATCGCACGGAGGATATGTTCTTCGCAGGGGCCATTCTTGGAAGGGCGTTCGCTCTCACCGGCGACATCTCTTATCTGAACATTCAGACATCCTTCCTTCTTGACGCCGACATACAGCTTGAGAGCGGGCTGTTCAAACACTGTCGCTCAGTTCCCTATCACTGGGGTCGGGGAAACGGATTCGCGGCGATGGGTTACTCGGAGACACTGTCATATCTTCCAGATGACCACGACGACCGCGAGGTTCTTATTTCGGCGCACAGGCGACACCTGGACGCGCTGATGGAGCATCAGAGGCCGTCGGGTATGTTCTCGCAGCTTCTGGACCTGCCTGGGACCTACCAAGAACTGACAGCCGTGTGCATGGTCGGTTACGCAGTGGCGCGAGGGCTGCGTCTCGGCTGGCTGGACGACTCCTACCGCGCGTTCGTGAACTCGCTGTGGAGATCAGCCTCGGAACGCATCGGGCCGGATGGCGAGGTAGTGGACGGCTGTACCGGCACGGGCGCGGTTAACGACCGGAGATTCTACATTGATCGGGCCGCGGAGTACGGCAGAGACGACCGCACGGGCAACCTCGCCCTATGGTTCGCCGTGGAGATGGAGTGTCTGTCGCGGGGGATTTAACAGGGCGCGTCCTATTTAGGCCAGGAATTTTCGGTTGTCAGATTGGACAATCGGTCGTATCATGCAAGAAGGGCTAAAGGATAATAGTATGGACCCTGAAATAGGCATAGTCATCGCCATTATAGCGGCTATCATCTCTCCGTCCCTCACGGTGGGTCTGCCTCTGGCCGTTTTTCAGTGGAGACAGAACGCCTCCCTAGAAAACCGACTGAGCGCCAACATCGAAGCTGTCGAGAATAGGCTGAGAGGTGAGATCAAGACCGTCAAGGAGGACTTGAGCAGTGAGATCAAGGCCGTCAAGGAGGACTTGAGCGATGAAATCAAGGCCGTCGAGAACAGACTGAGCGCTGAGATCAAGGCCGTCAAGGACGACCTCAGCGCTGAGATCAAGGCCGTCGAGAACAGACTCAACTGCCGAATTGACGAAGTGGAAGATAGAGTTACCAGCCGAATCAACACCACGGACAACAACGTTGTCCATCTCATCGGAGAAGTCGGCCTGGTGAAGGGAGCGATACTTGGAGTGTCCGCGGAGGTCGCTCCAAGAGAGCCTGTCGCGCCGAATTAGGCGGCGGTAGATTCATTCCACATTGGGAAAGGCCGAACTCATGCCCACCGGTCACTCATTCGCGCCGCTCCGTCGTCCCGCGTTGAGGATTTGCGTTGGCGCGTCCGAGCCGATATGATCCTGGCTCCGTACAGCGCTATCAGGACAGCCGCCGCCGTGAGTGTCAGAATCATACTCAGCGTCGGAATACTGTCCCCGGTTACCGGCAACGCGGCGTCAGGCGCGGCCTCCGTGGTAGGTGTGGGTACGGGTACCATGGTCGGAGTGGGTACTGGCACGACGGTCGGAGTGGGAATCGGAGTCGCGGTCGGGGTTCCAAGCGCGGCGCTCAACTGAGCGTGGGCAAGCACCAGAGTGACGGCGTCCAGCGCGAGCGCCCAGTGACCGCTTATGCGGCGAGTCTCGGCGGATACGATTGCCGTCCCGTCCCGCTCTACCTCCAATTCGAACTGGTTGCCGTCGCAACTGTCCAATTCACTGTGGGATACGGACAGCAGTGACACTCCACCCAGGGCGTGTGCCTGGAGCAACACGCCCATTCCGCCCAGTTCCGAGACGGTCTCGGCGTCCAGAGTTATGGTTATCCAGGCGGGCGAGATGAGGCGCGGGTCATTCTCGCGCTCGCCCTCCGCACTGTACAGCGTCATCGTGAACCATGCCGGAGGGAGGACGGTCGCATCCGAACACGGCGCGTCATCTATGCTGAGCGCGGCCTGGTACACGCGCGCCCTGGAGATTGGACGAAGCATAACGCTCACGTTCCCTTCGGTAAGCGTAATGTAGTCGTTCGGAAGAACGGTCATCGCGCCCGCGACCGGCGTCACGGGCACTATCTCCGTAACTACCGGCGTAGGACTGGGCCTGGGAACGCGGGTAGGAGAGGCCTCGGGCGCAGAACCGTCGTCGTCCGCTTCCAACGTGGGCGTGTTTACCGGCATGGGTACGACCTGTGTCTGTACCGGAGCCGGAGCCGGAGCCACGGCCACCCGCGTCGCCGTAGGCGGTACCGGTGTCCGAGTAGGCGTCACCGTCATGGTGGACGTCGGCGTGATAGTCGGCATTTGCATAACCTCTATAACCGCCATAACCGCGCGCGTGATAGTGGGTGTAGGCGTAATGGTAGTCGCTGGTGTGATGGTGGGCGTCGGTGTTATCGTAGGCGTGGCGGTTGGAGTCCGCGTCGCGGTGGAAGCGCCGGTGACGGTAGGCGTAGGGGTAACCGTGGGCGTGATTGTCGGTGTGGCGGTCGGAGTCCGCGGCGGCGGTGTGGGCGTGATTGTCCGTGTGGCGGTTGGAGTCCGCGGCGGCGGTGTGGGCGTGATTGTCCGTGTGGGTGTCGGCGTTATGGTGCGCGTGGCGGCGGGCAGAGGCGTGTTAATCGGAGTTGCCGGCGGCGCGACGTCGGTTATATTCAGAAGGAAAGAGTCGCATCCATTTGCTTAGCAGGCACTATGAGGAGGAGGATAATCATAGCGGTGCCAGAGAGTCCTCCGGCCATTTTTCTGCCCTCTCAGTGTCACTTCCTGCGACATCGTCCAGTTTCCGCAATTAAAATCCAGCCTTGAGGGCGATGCTGACACCATGCCTGCTTTTCTCGAGGGATGTGAGAAAAATATGCTCACAGTCAAATCTCTACACTGGGACCCGGATCGGGGCTTCAGCCTGTATGTTCTCTCCCTATTCACTATATTTGTTTTACCAGGACGTTCCAAACCTGCGACCTCAAGTAGGTCACGGGCCTGCACGGGTCGCGCCGAGAGGCCGGAGCCAAGCGCAACAATGGTCATAGCAAGCATGAACAGCGTGGTCAGCAGTATGCGACCAGTCTTAAGAGATTTCATCCTGGGAGTGAGCCTCTTTTTTCTATTCCGGGAACAACAGGGAGCTAAGGCGTCCTGTCGCAGCGTCATCCCTAACGGTACGGCATGAGGTAAGAGAATGGCTAGGAATGCTCAGGGCAGAAATTTCCATTTTCTAATACATGTCTCATAAGTGTACAAAACTACGATGGAATAGAAAAGCCCCCCGCGTTTCGTGAGAACCGACGCGGGGGGCCGTCTAGGATGCTATTGTCAGGCGTACTTGCCTGTCAGTTGCGGCGTCGTGCCTTCGTTGCCCGCGGCTTCCCATTCGTGTCGGGTTTCTCGGCCCCAGGTGCGTTTGAGGTCGTCGCGCACGCCCAGATTCAGCCTGCCGAGTCCTTCGATCTCCATCTCTATCCTGTCGCCGTTCTGGATGGCGCTCAGGCCGCGGTGGTTGGTGCCTGTGGCTATCACATCGCCTGGTCCCAAAGAGTGAATGGACGTTACCCACTCCACGACCTGCGGGATCTTGTGCGCCATGTCGTCGGTGTTGAAGTCCTGCATCAGTGCGCCATTGACCCAGAGCTTTACAGGCAGCGATTGGGGGTCGGCTATCTCGTCCGCGGTGACGAGCCAGGGGCCCATCGGGGCGAAGGTCTCGCGCGATTTCATCTGGTAGAAAGCGGGAATGCCGCGCGCCGAAACGTCAATGAAGTTCATATAGCCAAATATGTAGTCGAAGGCGTCCTCGGCCTTGACCTGCCAGGCGCGCTTGCTGATGACCAACGCGAGTTCGGCTTCATGCTCGAATATGGTCGCGGGCACGTCCGTGAGCAGAATTGTGTCGCCGTTGCCGATAACGGAGTTGGGCGACTTGTTGAAGCCGTTTTTGGGCGCGGGTTCAGAGCGGGCGCCATTTTCCATGTAGTTGACAGCCATGCAATCTATGTTGAGCGGTCTGGGCGCGGGCGAGCGCAGCCGAACCTGGGAAAGCGGTACACCGTCGCTTCCGGCGACGACCTCTTCCAGCTTGCCCTTGTAGCTGTCGAATTCGGATATCAAGCCGGATAGGGTATCTTGAGGAGATACGCCAGGTATGTCGGACACCACATCGGACACGTCCACGACGGCGTCACCCTTGACAACGCCCAGTTTGAAATCGTCGAAATAAACCAGCTTCATGGCTCTCCACCTTTGGTTATTGTGATTTGGCTCAAAAATACAATCCCCTCCGCTTAGGGAGGGGATTGAAAATGATTGGCGTTCAGGCTCCCCGGGCTGTCTCCCAGCCCTCGACCCGTATGCAGGATACCCAGTGTCCGGGAGACACCTCCCGCAGTTCCGGCATTTCGAGCTGGCAGTCGTCCACCGTTATGGGACAGCGAGTATGGAACACGCATCCCTGGGGAGGATTCATCGGACTTGGCACGTCGCCCGTGAGAATGATGCGCTCCCGCTGGGCCTCGATGATGGGGTCGGGAATTGGAACCGCCGACAGCAGGGCGCGAGTGTACGGGTGCAGTGGATTATCGTACAACTCGTTGCGGTCGGCTATCTCGACGATATGACCGAGGTACATAACCGCCACGCGGTCCGAGATATGTCTTACCACGGACAGGTCGTGGGCGATGAAGAGGTAGGTCAGATCGAACTGGTCCTGCAGGTCCTCGAGAAGGTTTATCACCTGCGCCTGAATGGAAACGTCCAGAGCGGATACCGGCTCGTCGCAGACTATAAAAGTGGGGTTCACCGCGAGCGCGCGGGCGATGCCGATGCGCTGGCGCTGGCCGCCGCTGAATTCGTGGGGGTAACGGTCCGCCATGTAGGGATTCAGGCCGACTACCTGAAGCAGTTCGGTGACCCTGTCCCTGTATTCACCCTTCGAGGAAGTGAGTTTGTGAACTATAAGGGGTTCGCCGACAATGTCGCCGCAGGTCATACGTGGATTCAGGGAGCCGTAAGGGTCCTGGAAGATGATCTGCATCTTGCGGCGCATGGCGCGCATACGGTTGCCATCGAGGTCGTTCAGTCGTTCCCCTTCGAAGATAACGTCGCCCTCGGTTGGTTTGTAGAGTTGCAAAATCGCCCTGCCGGTCGTCGTTTTTCCACAACCGCTCTCGCCGACAAGTCCAAGTGTTTCGCCTC
Organism: Dehalococcoidia bacterium; assembly: GCA_965261525.1. GTDB lineage: Bacteria > Chloroflexota > Dehalococcoidia > Lucifugimonadales > UBA1123 > VXRN01. The sequence continues at coordinate 2,845,595 of OZ253472.1, read as the reverse complement.
TGTTGATGCTGAAACTGACGTCGTCAACCGCTTTCACGTCGGCTATCTTTCGCTGAAAGATAACCCCGGAAGTAACGGGAAAGTACATTTTCAGATTATTTACTTCCAGCAGGGTTTCACTGCCGTTAGTCTGCGTCGTCATCGTCCTCTACTACCTCTCTATCAGTCGGCTACACCGGCAAGTTGGTGAAGCTCTTGGTGTCTCCAGCAAGCGGAAGTGTGTCCTGGGTTGGAATCAACCAAGACGGGCGTCTCCTCCACGCATCTCTCGTAGATGTACTTGCATCTCGGCGCGAAGGAGCAGCCTTCAGGCAGATTTACAAGGTCGGGAGGGAGGCCCTCAATCGCATCCAGCTTGACGCGCTCGCTTGCGTCGAGTCTCGGCACCGAGTTCAGAAGGGCCAGTGTATAGGGATGCCTGGGATTATGATATATTTCCTCGGCGGTGCCGGTCTCGATAATTTTGCCCGCGTACATGACGTTCACGTTGTGAGCGTAGCGCGCGACCACACCGAGATTGTGTGTAATGATAATCATGGCGGTGCCGAAGTCTCGGGCCAAGTCCTGCATAAGCTCGAGAATCTGCGCCTGAATGGTGACATCGAGAGCGGTGGTTGGTTCGTCCGCGATAATCAGCTTGGGGTTGCAGCTCAACGCTATCGCTATCATGACGCGCTGTCGCATACCACCGCTGAACTGGTGGGGATAATCACCCAGTCTCTGCGCGGCGTCCGGTATTCCAACTGTCTGAAGAAGCTCGGCGGCCCTCGTCCTGGCCTGCTGCTTTGACATGCCCTGATGGAGTTCGAGAGTTTCAGTCAACTGGCGTCCAATTGTCAGGACCGGATTGAGGGAGGTCATGGGTTCCTGGAAGACCATCGCAATGCGATTGCCTCTGATGTTGCGCATCTCAGCGTCATCCATCTTGAGCAGGTCTTCGCCCTCGAAAATCACTTCTCCCGCCACGGTTCGTCCGGGCGGTGAAGGGACAAGACGCATAATGGAAAGAGCGTGAACGCTCTTTCCGCATCCGCTTTCGCCCACAACTCCCAGCACCTCGCCTTCTTCGAGGTCATAGGTGATGTCGTCAACCGCCTTGACTACACCGTCCTGTGTGAAGAAGTGGGTGGTGAGATTGTTCACTTCCAGTAGTTTGGTCATTAAGGTCCCCCTTACGCCAACTATATTTATCAATTGGCGGATGATAAGACAAAATCCACCGACGCCAGAAAGTCGGGCAAGCCAAATTATCGGTCACAGCCAACCTTCGTGTAGCTAGGGTCAAGATATTTGTTTTGTCTCCCAATGTCAAGTGAGCGAAGATACGACGCAGGGTGTACCGATTGGGTCGGCGGGTATCCACCGAGACTTCCGAATCACTTCGGTACTGCATATATTCTGATTTATATCGTTCCAGGTGAAGGTCAGATGAACCCCTGGTGAGGTTTCAGGTGTCGGGTGACCTGAAAATAGGCGGATTTAGCTATGAATTCACCTGCAAGGAAAAATTTTCAGCCGGACGATTCGTCATTGATAAACTGTTCCTTATGGAAATTAGGCATATCTGTTCTGTCGTGGGTGTATTATAACATAGAACAGGGATGGTTATGCAGTGTGTATGGAAACGTGGAAGCTGTACCAATCCGGTCGGCGGGTTCAGACAGAGACTCCCGAATCCCTGTGGATGCACGCTCCCTTTAGTTCTCATTGCATGGAGGACTGAAGGTGTCTATCAGGAGAGCTACGTCGCTTTCGTCCTCATCCGTTTTCCCTTCCTTGTAGCTCAGGCGAGCGTGGATATGGGTTGCCTGACCTTTCTCGCTCAGACAACTCCACTCTTCATGGTCGGATGGATTCCTCAGAGTCTCCTTCAGGTTGTCCGCGCGACCGACATATATCGGGTAGCGCTGTTCGTCTGTATGCTTGACGAATACATAGACCCCCGACCGCTCCGGCCAGTTGTCCGAAGGCTCATTTTCACGCATGTCGAAGCTAATCCGTCTTTTGGATGTGCCCCAGACTTGGCGAGGACCGTCGTCGCAGGACACCAACTGAGAGTTCAGCCGATGGTAGTGGTTAAAGAATGTGAACTCGAATCCAACGCTTGTAACTGTGTAGGCCGATATCTTCTTGCCTTCGAGGTCATAGGGAGGTCCGTAATCGTGATCATGTCCCCCAAGGTGCGCGTGCGAACAGAGGTGATTGTGCATGTACTCCCCGTACTCTACGGTGGTGCGAGCCTGGAACATATACACGGCGACTATGATTATCGCGACGACAGCCAGCATAGATGGCGTATTTCCGGGGCGAGTTCTTTATCCGACTGAACATGTCCCGCTTCCTCTGGAGAGCCCGCTTCTATTGACTCTGATTTCAATTCCGCAAGTCTGGCCTGAAGTGTAGCGCCTCAGGCCAGACCTGCAACTTCCTCAGGGAATTAGGGGCGGGATGAAATCCTTTGGGGGATACTTCCTGCCTGGGAAGTACAGTATTGCGCGGTTAGGCTGTATAGTTATCGAATTGAGGCCTGTTTGATGGCGACCCTGGCCTGAGAGAGGTTCTAAGCTATCGCTTGAGGCGCCGCCAGATACCTCCCAACACTGCTCTGCGTCTATGCCATATACTGTAGCGCCCCAGCAGAGATGGTATTCGTTAACTGTGGCGGAGCTAACTGTGCCCGGGTTAGCTACGGAGTACGATCAGCCCAAGTGTTGCCAACAGGCTAACCGTGGCACATGCGAATGGGAGGATATATCCATGTTCCGACAGTTGACCTTCATGCTGCCTTCTTCTTGAGGCAAGCAACCTTTCTCTCAAGCTCATCGGATGATGAACAGGCAGGCTGCTCCTTTTTTTCAAGATACGCAGCCATATCAGCGAGCCGCCCCATGCGAAGAGCATCAATCATCCGGCGGTGAATATGAGGGGAGGATTTGTATGCTCCAAAATGTCTATGGTGGAGAATACAATTGTTATCGGCCCGAACAACCAAGAGAAGTACAGCGTTGACAAAGCCCAACCGGTTGAAGGGTATCTGCCGCTCAACTTTCCGAGCAGTAGGAACCAAGGAAGTAAGAGAAGCATCGAGTAGAGCGCGCCAATGAAGGCGTAGCGTACAGGCTCAAACCCGTGCTGACGCGCCCTTCGATATGTGAGGTAGGCTGCGAAGGGTACGCAAGCTATCCCAATTGCTCCCATGAACCCAATAAACCCCAAGACCGTAATGGAGCCAAATACTAGATATAATATAACCCAGTCCATTGATCCCCTACGGATGGCTGAGAGATGGACATCGGACAAGGGGTCTCGCCCGATATCATAAGTATCATTCTCGAATACTCGCCCGGCTTTTTTGACACCATTCCAGACTGACCTGAGCGCAAATGCCAGTATTCCAGGTTTCGTCCTGCCCAGCAAATACCGTGTTCGTCGTCATAACGCATCGAATAATATGGCCAGACACACTGCCGTACTGATCCATAAGCCGGCTGAGGGCACGATAACCCTGTATGCCGGCAGGAGTCCGCCCTGATGAGCATGTCTTACCTGTAATCGGATCGTCCAAATCAATGCCGCTATCCAAGTCAGACCCATTGCCACTATTATGATGGTCAGAAAATTGCTGTCAGACCAAGGGGCTGTTTCAATCTGTAGATACATAAACAGAAATCCCAGAGGCCCTGTCAGCCACACCACATACGCGCAAGCAATAACGATGATGGTAGCTAGAGAACGAAAACGCGAAGGAACTATCAGTGATACCCAAGGCAGAATGAATAGCGCAGAACATACCGCTGCCACAAATGCATGACGCACTGGACGCTTTTCTTTTCCACGCACGGTTATATAGGTGATAAACGCTCCGATAGGGGCCCACACACAACCAAGGACCGCAAGAAAAGGAAGGATGAGTACTATATTCAGTGGAAGGAAGAAAAATATAACAGTCCATGGCATCCCATCCACGTTTCCCCAACTCCTACTCTTTTACTTTTTAAGCCATTGGGATCCGCCAAGTTGAAAATCCGAGCACAAATGCCATTTGTGCTCGGATTTTCTTTCGTAGTGGTTCCGGCTGTTACCTCAACTTATGGCCAACGTACATTCGGTAATGGCGATATTCCTCCCCGCCGTACTCTCTGTTCGCGGGAACTATTTTCAATTCGACGTGTCGGATTACCGCTCCGGATTGCCAACGACTGAAGTCGTAAACGCAACTGACACTGTCGCCTGATGTTGTACAGCTACCAGCAGTATGGTCTTCGACGGGCGCGAAGTACAACAGGACCGGGGGTTTGATATACCAGGTCGCGTTGATTTCGACGTCTGAAATATCTGCGGTGCATCCTGACTGGAAGATCCATGATAGCGTGACCGTGTCACCACTTGGAACGACTCTTGTATCACTGATGTCGGGGAAGACCGGCTCTGTGCAGACCTCGAAATGCTCATTTCGCAGATCCGGCTCTTGGAGAATGAGAGCCTCTGGGTCAGTGGTGAAACCCCGAAGGTCTTTGGATATAACAGGCCAGCCCTTATGGTTGCGCTCTGCGACACCGTGGAAGTACCAATTTGCCATCGTCACAGGATATTGGCAAATTGTGTCTCGAGCTATGTCACTCGGATTCTGGCAACCATACTTCAGTATGTCAGCCTTGAATCTCAAGTCTGCCAGAGCTTTGTTCTTGGGATTCCAGGTAGTGTCCAGTTCATCACCCCAAGAATCCTCACCTGCTTCACCGGCAAACCTCTGAAGACCATTGAATGCGAAGTCGTGTTTCAAACATGCTGGCATCGGACCATCAAGCGCAGGGAACGTGCATTCCCAGTCGTCAGATTCCAGCCAACCGCTGTATTTGGGATTATCCCTTAATCTTGCAACTGATGGTGTTGAAGTGCTTGACTGACTGACCCAGAAATTATGCGGAGTATGGAAGACGAGGCAGTTGAGTACCTCGAGCTTATTTCTCACTGTAAGTTTGGAGCCGTCTATTCCACTGGGAAGACAATTCACTCCTGTATCTATTGATATTCTAGCAGGTTGTGTATCCGATGCCCCGCCGACTCCACCCTCGCTGGTCGTATAGAAGGGCGCTACTAACTCTCCCGGACTCGGCAGAGGTGCAGATGCGTAGATTGCCAGGTTCCTGAGTTCATTGGCATTGCCAAGATCCGCGGTCAAATCTTTGCCCTCATCGCTCTCCAGAAACAGGTAGTACTCAGAAGCACTGGTGTTAAGGTTAGCCAGAGCCGATTTCGTCAGTCTCTCATACGCGCTGAACATCGTCTTCGATTGCGTGTGGCAAGTCTCCCCGGATTCCATCCTGGTCTTGGTGGTACCTGTGTAGTCCGCAAGCACGTCATCGAACGAGGTGTACCTGTCGGACGCGGCGCGCCCAGTGTTTACACAAATGAGAAGCGCAGTCTGAGCGGTTTTGTAATCTGTCGAGGTTGCGACCGCCGAGGAGACGGCGGTTGCCAGCCCCAGCCCCACGTTCCAAATGTCCCAGGTGACGTGTATGGCCGGTGATTCAACCGATGAGGTAGTCCCCGGGTTCGCGACGACCCTGAACTTTCTTGTGCCCTGAGTACTGAAGGAAACTCTCCTCTGCTCTCTCGTGGACACTGATCCCAGGTTTGCCCATTGCCTCCCCGACCACTGCTGCCACTGATAGGAAGTTCCGTAGTCAGGAACACTCAAGTTGACGTACTGTCCGGCTGACGGAAATTCGGGGTCAGCGGTGATGACGAAAGGCTCCGGCAGTTTCAGTGTCAGTGTCAGCCTAACGCGTATTTGTTCTCCCTTGGGAAGTGGATTCGCGGACGTGTTGAATATAAATATCTGGTTGAGGCTAGAGTCGCTCTTACACTGCGCGTCCGTATAGCGCTCGTAATCCGCAGTTCGGAATGTCCTATCTCCGATTTCCAGGCTGATAAAGTCCGATGGCTTGAAACACTTATCCAGCGTGAACTCAAGCTTGCCGCCTCCGGATTGACGCCATCTTAGTTGATTGACCGTGTATGTTTCGCCATCGTATTGGAACGTATTGGAGCTGACCGAGCCGATGACCGTGTTCTGGTATCCATACGAGCCACCCGCAGGATAATGGCCCGAAACGAGGTTCACATCCCAAGTCCCTGACGGGTCGGACGGCGCTGAAGGAGCCGGAGGTCGTGAAGGGTAGGTCACCCCAGAAGCTGGGGGAGGAGGCGCGGTAGGCGTTGGCGTGGATGAGGGCGTTGATGTGGATGAAGGCGTTGGGGTCGCAGTGGGCGTGTGTGCTCGGGGCGGCGCTGATGGTAACCGTGACGGAAGTCCTCGCGACTACGGTCAAGTTGCCCTCAGGCCCGGATCCAGAATCGTGTCGTATCAACTCACCTATGATTGTTTCCGATCCTGCCGAACATGCGCGCAATGTAATCGTTTTGCTAAGCATGAAGTACCCACTGAGATAGCCGTAAATGTAAGAGGCACTAGTGTAGTGTAAGCCCGGATCCACCGAAGGGATGGATGAGTCGTCGTGCAAAAGGGGTGAGAAAGCGCTCCATTGAATCTGGGATAATGGGTTTGAAGACAAGAACCAACCCCAGAGCAGGAGCACTTAATAGATGTTACCACCTGAGCGTCCCGACCGCATCCGAATCGCCTTCGACGATCCCCGGCTGGTGGCCAATGCCGGGCTGCTCGTGCCGGCCACTCTCGCTCAGCGCCTGGGACTGAGTGAACTGGTGGACAGCAACGTTGACCTGGGCGATGCGCCGGGACGGGCGAACCCGGGAGACAAGACGCTGACCCTGGTTGCCTCGGCGCTGGCCGGTGGGGACTGCATCGATGACGCCGACGCGCTGCGTGCCGGTGGGACCGGGCGGGTGTTGGGCTGTACAGTGAAGGCGCCATCCACCCTGGGGACCTTCCTGCGCAGCTTCAGGTGGGGACATGTGCGGCAGTTGGACCGGGTGAGCCGGGAGTTGCTGGCGCGGGCCTGGGCCGCTGGCGCGGGTCCCGGCGATGAGCCGTTGACCATCGACCTGGACTCCACCATCTGCGAGACCTACGGACTGGGCAAGGAGGGCGCCCGCCGCCACAACTACACCGGCCAGAGAGGCTATCACCCGCTTGTGGCCGTCGCCGCAGGAACCGGCGACGTGCTGATGGCCCGGTTGCGACAGGGTCGAGCCAACACCGCCCGGGGCGCAGCCCACTTCCTGCGTGAGACGGTGAGCCGGGTGCGCTGCGCCGGGGCCACAGGACAACTCACCGTACGCGCCGACAGTGGCTTCTACACCCATGACATCGTCTCCGTATGCCGAAAGACAGGTGTCCGCTTCTCCATCACCGTCCGTCAGCACACCCGACTGCGCAATCTCATAGAGGCCATACCTGAGGAGGACTGGACTCCCATACCCTACTGGATGGACGGCGCAGCCGACGTGGCTGAGACCACCTACACCCCTTTTCGGAACGAGCCCGATGCCGCACCGGTGCGTCTCATCGTCCGCAGGGTGAAGCCCACGCCCGGTTCACAACTGGCCCTCTTCGTCGACTACAGCTATCACGCCTTCATCACCGACCGACAGGGCGACACCCTCCAACTGGAGGCCGACCATCGCCGCCACGCCGAGATCGAGAACGCCATCCGAGACCTCAAGTACGGTGTCGGGCTGAACCATCTGCCCTCGGGGCGCTTTGCAGCCAACGCCGCCTGGATGGCCATACAGGTAATGGCTCACAACCTGGCTCGCTGGATCGGACGCATCGGTCTGCGCGAGCCGGTGGCGACCACCAAGACCCTGCGCAGACGCTTGTTCTCCCTCGCCGGACGGCTCACCCACTCGGCCCGCCGCCTTACTTTGCATCTCCCGCAGCGCTGGCCCTGGGAAACACAGTTCGGTCGCGCACTGACCAGACTGCGAGCCATTCCTCTGCCGGCCTGACGGCAGTGTCTACTACTGACCACCGTACACACCACAGCCTGTCTTGTCCGTAAGATCGCTCCGGACCGGACCGCGGGTGTCCACTGTTGCCCGCAGATTCGTCAAACTCGCCCCAAATCGCCACTGTGGGCCTCCATTGGCGTCCAAAATCACGACCGCGGACCTTCAGAACGACCCAGGCGCTGACATCATAACCGCACCGCCACTTTGACACGTCCCTCACCCACGCCCCGGCGGCGATACTAACCCTCTTCGGTGGATTCGGGCTAAGGGAGAGGGCTGGGGTGAGGGTGATTACTACCACCGACCAAACTGATACGGCTTCAAGTCAGTACGAAGTGTTGCGCGACTCTCCGCTCGCTATGTTACAATATGCCTGTTGCAGAACAAAAGTGCCTGAATTATATAATCTGGAGTTTATCAATAACGACAAAAATGTCTAACAATTTTTTTCTGCAGGTCAATTCCAGGCGAATTCATAGCTAAATCCGCCGATTTTCAGGTCAATACCCACCTGAAACGTCACCTGAAGTCCACCAGGGTTCCCCCTGAGGTCACATAAATCAGAATATATAACCCACCGATTTTCCACACACCTATCGACTTTGAAAAGACGCTGCCGAACCGCGTTCGCAATTCCACATTCCAACGGCTGTGAGTTATGATTACGAAGACCACCTTATCTGCGTTTTTTATTAAGAACCGAATACGCGGAAATTCACTAACCAGGCCTTGGAGGGCTTCTTGTCAGAGGAACAGACATCGCGCCGGACTTCCCTATACGATACCCATGCGCGTCATGGCGCGCGCTTTGTGCCGTTCGCGGGCTGGGAAATGCCGGTCCGCTACGACAGTATTATCCAGGAGGCCGAGGCGGTCCGAACCAACGCCGGACTGTTCGACGTATCGCACATGGGCCGTGTGGAGTTCGAGGGGCCTGGAGCCGCCTCGCTGCTCGATTCTGTTCTGAGCGTAAATGTCCCGGGCATGCGATCCGGGCGCGCGCGCTACAACATAATATGCGACAGAAGCGGCGGCATAATTGACGACTGCATCGTTTACAGGCTTGCCGAGCGCCGCTTTCTGCTGATCCCGAACGCTTCGAACACGGACGCGGTTCTCGACTGGATCGAGAGTCTGCGACACGGCCATGAAGAGACTACTATCACCAACGTTACCGCCGACATAGCGATGATCGCGTGCCAGGGGCCAAACGCCCGCGATATGGTAGCGCAACTTGCTGACTCCGACATCTCAAGGATACGTCCTTTTCGAGCGAGGACAACGACCGTCAACGGGATCGAGACTTTCCTCGCCCGCACCGGCTATACCGGAGAGGACGGATTCGAGATAATGTTGCCGAGTGAGTCCGCGCCCGCCATATGGGAATCGCTCATTGAGTTGGGCGCTTCATCCTGCGGACTCGGGGCGAGGGACGTTCTGAGGCTGGAGGCGGGGCTGCTGCTGCACGGCAACGACATGGACACCTCTATCAACCCGTATGAAGCGGGACTGGGCAAGTTCGTTGATCCCGACAGGGAAGGCTACGTGGCAGCCGACGCGCTGCGTTCCATCAGGGATGAAGGCGTATCGCGGAAAATAGCGGCATTCAAGATGACCGGGAGGGGTATAGCCCGCCCCGGATATTCTATAATAGACGGCGAAAATCGCATCGGCAACGTTACATCGGGCGGCCCTTCGCCCACGCTTGACACTAACATAGGCTTGGGCTATCTTCCTATCGCGTATTCTGAGCCGGGGACCCGAATCGCGATAGAAATACGGGGCCGCCCGGTCGAAGCAGAAATCACAACCCTTCCCTTCTACCGCAGGAGCAGGAACGCATGAACCCTGAATATCTCAAATACTCGGAAGAGCATGAATGGCTTAGAATGGAGGGCGACACCGTCGTAATCGGCATAACCCATTTCGCCCAGGACAGTCTCGGAGACGTGGTGTTCGTGGAACTTCCGGAAGTGGGATCGGACGTGAAACAGTTCGAGAAGATGGGCGAGATAGAATCAGTCAAAGCCGTCTCCGATTTGTACTCTCCCGTAGGCGGTAAGGTTATAGAGGTGAACGAGTCCCTCACCGACAGTCCGGAGCTCGTGAACGACAGCCCATATGAGGGCGGCTGGATGCTGAAGGTGGAAATGGCGGACAGCTCAGAAATTGAGCGTCTTATGAGCTCGTCTGAGTATGACGCGCTCGTCGAATCGGAGAGTTAGGATAAGAGGATGTCTTCAAACTTCCAATCTCCCTATGTCCCAAATACCGATCCCGACAGGCGCAGTATGCTGGACGCCATCGGCGTGGACTCGGCTGCAGAGCTTTTCGACGACATTCCAGCTGATTATCTGAACTCAGACCTGGATATACCATCGGCGCGGGACGAATTGGAACTTGGCCGATACGCCCGTGAACTAGCGGCGATGAACCGCGTACCGGGCGACTACGCCTGTTTCCTCGGCGCGGGATCGTACAGGCATCACATTCCGGCGGTGGTGCGGCAAATCACGAGTCGCAGCGAGTACATGACCGCGTACACCCCATACCAGCCGGAGGTGTCGCAGGGAACTCTCCAGACCGCTTTCGAGTTCCAGACGCTTGTCTCCCAGCTAACCTGCATGGATGTCGCCAATCTTGGGATGTACGACGGCTCGACCTCGATGGCGGAGGCCGCGCTCATGGCATCCAGAGTTACCAGGCGCGACCGTGTGGCGATACTTGATTCGGTGTCTCCGCTCTATCGTGAGGTCCTCGACACGTATGTACAGGCGCCCGGTCTTGGGATAGACGTGGTGGGCGCGTCCGATACCGAGATTGGCGAGCCCGCGTGCCTGATAGTTCAGCAGCCAAATTTCTTCGGATACATGGAAGACATGGAGCGACTGGCAGAACTGGCGCACTCGAACGGCGCTCTGCTGATTGTCAGCGCGGACCCGATCTCCCTCGGAATGTTCAAGTCCCCTGGAGAGTATGGCGCGGACATCGTAGTTGGAGAAGGGCAGGCGCTCGGAGTTCCGCCAACTTACGGCGGTCCATACGTGGGACTGTTCGCCTGCAAGAGGGACTACATCAGGCAGATGCCGGGCCGAATAGTCGGCAAGACGGTGGACACGCGCGGCAGAGATGCTTATGTGCTCACTCTCCAGACACGCGAGCAGCACATCAGGCGGGAGCGAGCAACGTCCAACATATGCACGGCGGTCGCGCTGATAGCTCTCATGTCCACGGTTTACATGGCCTCGTTCGGCAAGCGCGGCCTCAGGCACATCGCCGAGCTTTGCTACCACAAGTCGCACTACGCCGCTCAGCTCATTTCCGAATTACCGGGGTACTCACTTCCTGCCGAAGGGACGTTCTTCCAGGAATTCGTCGTCACTTGCCCCGCTCCGCCCGCGGAGATAAACCAGAAACTGCTGGAGCACAAGATTATCGGCGGGTTGGACATAAGCGAGCAGGTTCCGAACGGGATGCTGGTTTGCGTAACAGAAATGAACAGCCGCGAGGAGATCGAAGGCCTGGCCTCTGCGCTGGCTCAAGCGTCAAGTTGATCGGCCATGAACAACCATCTGTCGTCATTGGAAACTCGACGATCCTGTTGGGTTACTGAGTTGTCTGAGATTAGAGGTTCTTTCAATGATGACTCATTGGAGTTAATTGAAGGTCTTAGGAGAGAAATAGAGAATGAAGGGAACATATCTCTGCTTCAACACCTACGCATTTGTGGGGCAGTTCCCGAACAATATGGACACGATTCATCCGAAGAGAAACTGTATTCCAAATATACGGACGCCGTAGTGAGCGAAGCGCTTCGTGCTATGGGCTTGGCTAGCACCACTATTAAGACACGTTCTGACGCTGCCGATGTACAAGCCCGCGCAAGTGATTATTCTTTAGTAGCCGACGCAAAGGCATTTCGCCTCAGCCGTACTGCGAAGAATCAGAAAGACTTTAAGGTGCAGGCTATGGACGGTTGGAGAGGTGATCTTGACTATGCAGTAATAGTTGGCCCTATATATCAGTTCTTACCTCGTACCAGCCAGATTTACTTACAAGCTATTACAAGAAATGTCTGTCTGCTGAGCTTTTCGCATTTAGCCTGTTTGGTTGCACTCGCAGATCAAGGGGACCATGAAGTTGCTGAGGATGCTCTCCGGCAGATACTTCAAACTGTCAATTTACTGCACCCAAGCAAGAGTGCTATTGACTACTGGACTGGGATTAACCGAACTTTGGTCAATTTCCTATCAGACCGAGTTGAATTATGGGAAACAGAGAAGAGGGCTTCTTTGGAAGGATTATCCATTGCCAAGAGAGAGTCTATCCGATATCTGACATCGGAACGCGATAGAATTCTGGGGCTCTCACGCCGGGAGGCTGTTGAAGAACTCGTTCGGCTCATCGGTGTAAACTCACGCATTCAGAGAGTGGAGGGAATAAGCCTAGGTAATCTTTTGGAAGAGGCTGAGAACACATGAATTCTCGACTTGAATTCGACTACGTAAGAGAAGCTGACGGCATTGAGGCAATCAAAGATATTCCCAATGCGAGCATCCACCTTATCTTGAGCGACATCCCGTATGGAATTGGTTCCGACGAATGGGACATACTACACAATAACACGAATTCCGCTTACTTAGGCTCTAGCCCTGCTCAACAGAAAGCGGGAGACGTGTTCAAACGAAGAGGTAAGCCACTGAACGGTTGGTCACAAGCCGACCGCCAGATACCAATTGAATACCAGAACTGGTGTTCCAGATTTGCTAACGAGTGGCTTCGCATATTAAAGCCAGGCGCCTCAGCTTTGGTTTTCGCAGGAAGGCGGCTTTCTCACAGATGCGTAGTAGCTTTAGAAGATGCAGGATTCACATATAAAGACACATTGGCCTGGCTCCGCCAATCATCGCCATACCGAGCGCAGCGTATAAGTGTTGTATTCCAACGTCGTGGAGACTTTGAGAACGTCGAAGATTGGGCGGGCTGGAGAGTCGGCAATCTGAGGCCAACTTTTGAGCCGGTGTTGTGGTTTGTAAAGCCATATCCGATAGGAGCCACAATCACCGATAATGTATTGGAACACGCTGTCGGTGCATTCAACCAAGAGGCATTTATAAGATACGAACTTACACCTGATAATGTATTGAAATCCGGCTTCAGTCGTAGCGAAAGCGGCAAGCATATTGCACAAAAGCCGGTCAAACTGCTTCAAGCGCTTATTGAGTTAACCACAAGAGAAGGACAGGTCGTACTTGATCCATTCTGTGGGAGCGGATCAACGCTTGTTGCCGCTAAGTCAACAATGAGACATTACATAGGGTTTGACACTAATGATAAATCAGTGGCAATCGCTAAAGAGCGACTCACACCCGATATGTTCGAGTCTGTCTCACATTCGTTTAAGGCAAGTTTCTAAGTGATGTGTCCATGTCATCCCGTAGTTCAAGTCTAGCTTGATATAGTATAGATGTGTGATAATTTTTCAGCATTTCTGTGCGAGAATTATTTTTCAGTTCCAGAAAGTTTGGCATACACGAAGATAGTAGTTAGTCAAGGCACTATGAAAACATGACGACCCTGCTCGAACGATTCGACCTCGACCGCAGAAAACTGCTGATGGACCGCAGCCGGCCCGGCAGGATCGGCACGACCCTGCCGCCGCTGGATGTGCCGCGTTCGGACTTGCCGGATGATTCCATGCTGAGGGACTCTCTGGAAATGCCGGAGGTGTCGGAGGGAGAGATAGTCCGATACTTCTCGCAGATCAGCCAGTTCAATTTCTCGATTGACCACAACTTCTACCCTCTAGGCAGTTGTACGATGAAGTACAACCCCAAGCTGAATGACGAGATAGCCTCGCTTCCGGGGTTCGCGCAGATACATCCGCTTCAGACGGTGGATACTTCTCAGGGCGCGATAAAGCTGCTGTGGGAACTCCAGGAATGGCTGAACGAGATAACGGGAATGACAGGCTGCTCGCTCGCTCCGATGGCAGGAGCGGATGGGGAACTCGCCGGAATGCTCATGGCGCGGGCTTACCTGCTGGACAGGGGAGAGACGCAGCGCAAGAACGTCCTCATCCCGGACTCGGCGCACGGCACCAACCCGGCGTCGGCGGCGATGGCGGGCTTTGACGTGGTGACTCTGCCCTCAGACGCAAACGGCAACACCGACCTGGACGCGCTCAGAAGTTCGGTGAACGAAGAACTCGCTGGGCTTATGATAACCCTGCCAAGCACTCTCGGCCTGTTCGACACCAATATCCTGGAAGTTACCAGAATTGTCAGAGACGCGGGCGGCATAGTTTACGGAGACGGCGCCAACCTGAACGCCATAGTGGGGCGTGTGAAGTTCGGCGACCTCGGCTTCGACGTGATGCACTCAAATCTGCACAAGACGTTCACCCAGCCTCACGGCGGCGGCGGGCCGGGCGCTGGTCCGGTGATAGCGGGGCCAAAACTCGTTGACTATCTGCCGACTCCGATAGCTTCACGAACAGGTGATGGAGCGGATGCGGCCTTCTCGTTCGAGAAGCCATCCAAGAGCATCGGGCGCATGGGAGCTTTCCAGGGCAACTTCGGCGCGCTGGTGAGAGCCTGGGCGTACATCTCCACGCTGGGCCGAGAGGGCATACCGCAAATAAGCGAGGACGCCGTAATCAACGCGAACTACGTACTCAGCCAACTGCGCGGCGTTTACGACCTGCCATACGACCGGACCTGTATGCACGAGGTCGTCTTCTCCGCGACAAACCTGAAGCGTCAGAACGGAATTCGCGCTCTGGACGTAGCCAAGCGGCTGATAGACTACGGAATTCACCCGCCCACTATGTACTTCCCGCTGATCGTAGATGAGGCCCTCATGGTCGAGCCGACCGAGACCGAATCCAAGGAGACGCTCGACTACTTCATCGAGGTCATGAAGGCAATCGCGAGTGAGGCGGCGGAAGACCCGGACCTGCTCCGCGACGCGCCCCATAATACGCCAAACACACGGCTCGACGAGGTGCGCGCCGCCCGCAGGCCCGTGCTGAAATGGACACCCGAATAGCAATCCCGATCATGGAGAAAAGACTATGTCAGAAGTAGGCCAGATGGCCCCGGACTTTACGCTTCCGGCTCATAACGGCGACCCGATAACACTCAGCAGTTTCAGAGGAAAGAAGAACGTCATACTGTCGTTCCACATCTTCTCCTTCACAGGCGGTTGAACGCACCAGGTTTCCTCGATGCGTATTCACAACGCGACTTTCGAGGAGGCTGGCGCCCAGGTACTGGGCATAAGCTGCGATTCCAGACCGACACAGGTGGCGTTCGCCTCCTCACTCGGCTCCATTCCGTATCCATTGTTGGCCGACTACTGGCCGCACGGAGCGGTCTGCGACAGTCTAGGCATCCTGAACGAGAATCTGGGAGCGCCTTTCAGGTCTGTCATCATCATAGACAAAGAGGGCGTCATCAGGTTCAAGCAGACCTACGCCGCCGCCGGCGATGTTGACCCCCGCGACATCCTCGCTGAAGTGCAGAAACTGTCTTAACGTCTTATAAGGACACAAGCGTCAGTCTTCGCCAAGAGCGACAGACGCTCATATTGTCTGATTCCCGACCCACGCTTTAGCCCGGATCCACCGAAGGGATGGATGAGTCGTCGTGCAAAAGGGGTGAGAAAGCGCTCCATTGAATCTGGGATAATGGGTTTGAAGACAAGAACCAACCCCAGAGCAGGAGCACTTAATAGATGTTACCACCTGAGCGTCCCGACCGCATCCGAATCGCCTTCGACGATCCCCGGCTGGTGGCCAATGCCGGGCTGCTCGTGCCGGCCACTCTCGCTCAGCGCCTGGGACTGAGTGAACTGGTGGACAGCAACGTTGACCTGGGCGATGCGCCGGGACGGGCGAACCCGGGAGACAAGACGCTGACCCTGGTTGCCTCGGCGCTGGCCGGTGGGGACTGCATCGATGACGCCGACGCGCTGCGTGCCGGTGGGACCGGGCGGGTGTTGGGCTGTACAGTGAAGGCGCCATCCACCCTGGGGACCTTCCTGCGCAGCTTCAGGTGGGGACATGTGCGGCAGTTGGACCGGGTGAGCCGGGAGTTGCTGGCGCGGGCCTGGGCCGCTGGCGCGGGTCCCGGCGATGAGCCGTTGACCATCGACCTGGACTCCACCATCTGCGAGACCTACGGACTGGGCAAGGAGGGCGCCCGCCGCCACAACTACACCGGCCAGAGAGGCTATCACCCGCTTGTGGCCGTCGCCGCAGGAACCGGCGACGTGCTGATGGCCCGGTTGCGACAGGGTCGAGCCAACACCGCCCGGGGCGCAGCCCACTTCCTGCGTGAGACGGTGAGCCGGGTGCGCTGCGCCGGGGCCACAGGACAACTCACCGTACGCGCCGACAGTGGCTTCTACACCCATGACATCGTCTCCGTATGCCGAAAGACAGGTGTCCGCTTCTCCATCACCGTCCGTCAGCACACCCGACTGCGCAATCTCATAGAGGCCATACCTGAGGAGGACTGGACTCCCATACCCTACTGGATGGACGGCGCAGCCGACGTGGCTGAGACCACCTACACCCCTTTTCGGAACGAGCCCGATGCCGCACCGGTGCGTCTCATCGTCCGCAGGGTGAAGCCCACGCCCGGTTCACAACTGGCCCTCTTCGTCGACTACAGCTATCACGCCTTCATCACCGACCGACAGGGCGACACCCTCCAACTGGAGGCCGACCATCGCCGCCACGCCGAGATCGAGAACGCCATCCGAGACCTCAAGTACGGTGTCGGGCTGAACCATCTGCCCTCGGGGCGCTTTGCAGCCAACGCCGCCTGGATGGCCATACAGGTAATGGCTCACAACCTGGCTCGCTGGATCGGACGCATCGGTCTGCGCGAGCCGGTGGCGACCACCAAGACCCTGCGCAGACGCTTGTTCTCCCTCGCCGGACGGCTCACCCACTCGGCCCGCCGCCTTACTTTGCATCTCCCGCAGCGCTGGCCCTGGGAAACACAGTTCGGTCGCGCACTGACCAGACTGCGAGCCATTCCTCTGCCGGCCTGACGGCAGTGTCTACTACTGACCACCGTACACACCACAGCCTGTCTTGTCCGTAAGATCGCTCCGGACCGGACCGCGGGTGTCCACTGTTGCCCGCAGATTCGTCAAACTCGCCCCAAATCGCCACTGTGGGCCTCCATTGGCGTCCAAAATCACGACCGCGGACCTTCAGAACGACCCAGGCGCTGACATCATAACCGCACCGCCACTTTGACACGTCCCTCACCCACGCCCCGGCGGCGATACTAACCCTCTTCGGTGGATTCGGGTTTAGCGGGCGTGGGTCGGCTAATCTTAGCTACCGAATCAGGAAAGCGAACTGCCACTATGGAACGGGAGCCGGAAGAGAACTTGAAATTGAACAGACGCGGCCCGTTCAGAGAGGGCGAGTACATTCACCTTATCGACCGTCGTGGTCGGAGCTACCTGGTACACATAACAGACCGCAATCTGTTCGAGTCGCACCTGGGCAATTACAAGGCGGCGGACTTGATAGGCCAGGATGAGGGCAGTTGGATAACTACCAACAAGGGCCACAGGCTCATGGCAATCAGGCCCACGCTGTCCGACCTGACGCTGCGAATGCCCCGCATAGCAACAGTCATGTACCCCAAAGACCTGGGCGCGATGCTGATATACGCGGATATATTTCCGGGCGCGAGGGTGCTGGAGGCGGGGGCAGGTTCGGGCGCGCTTACGATGACTCTGCTGCGGGCGGTCGGCGACGACGGTCGCGTCTATACCTACGACCTGCGACATGACATGATCGAACAGGCAGAGGCCAACATAGCGCGATACTTCGTTAGCCGGGACAATCTTGAGATCAAGATAGGCGACGTGTACGAAGGTATCGAGGAAGACGATCTGGACAGGGTGATTCTGGATCTGCCTGAGCCTTGGCACGTGGTTCCGCACGCATCGGAAAGCCTGGTTCCGGGTGGCCTCTTCTTCGGATTCGTGCCTACGGTCCCGCAGGTGGAGGAGTTGGTCAGGACGCTCCGGGCTCAGCGTACTTTCAGCATGATTGAGACGATGGAGATAATGATGCGGCAGTGGAACGTAAGCGGGCGGAGTGTCAGGCCGTCTCACCGGATGGTCGGACATACCGGATTCATCATCACGGCGCGCAGGACTTCGCCTCGCCTGCCCACTGATTCGACAGAGGGATAGGCAGATTGCCGCGCCTGTCTATCACTTAATCTGTTACGGCGGGTTCCCTGGTACCCGCGTCGACTGAGACACCGAGCACTGCGCCCTGGACCACACCAACGTCTTGAATTAGGCGGCTAACCTTGTCATCCATCCGATCCAGGCGGTGGCTAAGGTTGGAATCACCTTTCTCAACCGACCTGGCGAGAGCGGCTATCTCAGCCCGCAATTCGGTCTTCGCCGTCTCTACCGAATCAACCACAACCCTGATCTCGGCGCGCAGCCGGTTCTCCGAATCTCTGATGTCTTCCCTCAGTCGAGTCTCCATGGCAATCATCTGTCTCCACAGGAAGTAATACAATCCCAGGAAGAGGGCTCCTATCGGGACTATGATTATCAAACTCTGTATCACAACGTCACTCAAGACTCTGCTCCTACCGTCTATATGATAGTCTGATATACACGATTTGACAATCGCCCCATAGCTTGAGAGACGGTGCCATAGGTGGAATTATGATGGACGGCTATGCGCTCGTGTTGGAAGGCCACAGGCTATCAAGGTCAAAGGTCGTTGCGGCGTGTATGCGATCCGGATCTGCGTAGAGGTGACTGGCAGTCATAAGCGGAGCTCGCAGACCCTCGCGCTGTCCCGGGCGAGGCAGGAGATATGAAGAACGGCGGATTCCGCTGTTCTTCTCCTGTATCAATACCCTGAACTTCCCGAGTCCGTCGGGTTTCACCAGTTCACTCATCGCTCGGAGGTTCGCGGTCTTGACCGGACGCTCGATGTGGCTCTCTGTTGCGGACGCGACCATAGCATCGAAACCAAGAGATCTGAGGAACTCGGCCTGAGTCGTCAGGAATACAGGTCTGAGACCCGCGTTCATTCCCTCGGAGATGAGCGCGGAGAAGTCCACGTGCGCGGTCATGTCCTGCCTGCCGACGCGCTGATAAGGGCTGCTGCCGTCAACGTGCTTGTAGTATGTCTGCAAGGTACCGCGAGAGCGGGCGTCCGAGTAGAGTTCGTCGGCCTCGTACCCGTAGTCAATCGTCAGCACGTAGCCTCTGTCGAGAGCGGCGGCGGCGGAGCTCATCCAGGGTTCCAGCGCAAGATTTACCTCGCCGTGAAATCCGTCGGGAAGCCTTCTGGGAAGAGTGGACAGTCGGTCGGCTATGTCAGATGTTGAAGGTGGTCCAAATTCCTCACGAAGGCGGTCATCTGAGTCGAGAGACACGTACAGTTCCTGCGCTTGACCGTTTGCGATTCGGAACCTATGCACAGGAAAGGCGTCGAAGAGCTCATTGGACAATATGCAACCTGTAATTCCGGACAGTGGGAGGCCTGCGGCGCGCAGATACGAAGTACGGCCGAAATCAGGCCGGTTCATGTGGTCGGAACGGTCAACCTCGACGTAGCGCAGCGCCTTCGCGAACTCGTCCATGCGCGCTTCGGTAAAAGACAGGAGATCTGCGGCGAGTTGGCCGTTGCCCGCCCCCGGTTCTATGACCCAGAAGGGCGACGGTCTGCCCAGAGCGCTCCACATGACTCTCAGCTGAACCGCTATGAGCGCGCCGAACGCCGGATGAACGACAGGACTCGTATAGTAGTCTCCGTAGGCTCCTATACGTGAACTCCCGGAGTAGTATCCTTCGGGATGGTAGAGAGCGATCTCCATGAAGTCGGCGAAGGTGATTGCGCCGCTTCGAGAGATTCGGGTTCGGATATCGCGCTCGGCTCCGTTCACGCTGTTGGGCTCTGAGGGGCTGCCAACTTGGCCGGGCATTTTCACCAGGAACTCCCAAAAGAGAAGGGGGTATCGCTCGACGTGATACCCCCTGAAAAGGTCTATCGGTGGGACACTCATGCTTGAGTTTCACTAACCGGATTTGGCCTTCTTTCTCTGGGCCGCCGCTGCCGCCGCTCTTCGCCTGCCGCCGTCCCTGTCCCATCCCGAACCCTGTATCGAGTTCTTGAACTCCTGCTCAAGTCCGCAGATTTTGCAGGTGCCCATGCTTGTCGGCCCGTTAGGTCGTCCAATTAACCAGTGGTGAATGCAGTCCGAGTCCGTTACTATCTCTTCGCTCACTTACGAACCTTCTTCCCTTTACATTATCGGATTAGCCTCTCTCTTCGATTGGAACGTACTCAACGTCCATTGGGCCGGTGTAGAGGAGCCTGGGGCGCAGAAGGATGTTGTTTTCGAACTGCTCCACAACCTGGGCCGTCCAGCCCGGTACACGACCCATCGCGAAGATGGATATGAAGAGGTCGTCGGGGATGTCCAACAGGTAGTAAATAGCGCCGGAGAAGAAGTCAACATTCTGGTATATTCCGCGCCTGCGGTATGGCTCCATCACCTCGATAACAGACTGGAGGATCTGGAACCACTTCGGTTCGCCCTTGCGCTCACCCAGCTCTCTCGCGTCTTCCTGAAGGTGGACGGACCTTGGGTCGAGGGCCTTGTAAACCCTGTGGCCGAAGCCCATTATCCTGCCGCCGGACTGTAGTCTCTCGCGGACGTAGGTCTCGGCGTTTTCCTCTTCGCCTATTTCCTGGGTCATCTTCATGACCTCTTCGGCGGCTCCGCCGTGCGAGGGACCCTTCAGGACCGATATTCCGGTCGTTATGGCGCAGTGGAGGTCGGCCTGGGTAGAGGCCGCGACACGCGCGCCAAAGGCGGAAGCGTTTATGCCGTGCTCGGCGTGAAGAACGAAGTCCTTGTCTATTAGCGCGGCATCCACATCCGAGGGTTTTTCTCCAAACAGCATGTAGAGGAAATTGGCGGCGTGGCTGAGCTCGGGATCGGGATCGAGGGCCTCTTCGCCATCCCTGATGCGGGCGTGGGCCGCGACGATTGTGGGCGCCTGAGCGGTGAGTCGAATACCCTTGCGCAGGGTGGCCTCGGTGGAGTTATCTTCAGTGTCGGGATCATATGCGGCGAGGGCTGAAACAGCCGTTCGCAGTACGTCCATGGGGTGGGAGTTGCGGGTCAGCCTGATGATGTCGAGTATTTCGGCTGGCAGTGACCGGGAGCTTTTGAGATTGGCGTCAAAGGCGTCCAACTGAACCTGTGTGGGCAAGTGGCCATTCATTACAAGGTAGGCCGTCTCTTCGAACGTGGAATTCTCGGCAAGTTCGTGGATATCGTACCCACGATAGAGCAGTTTCCCCACATCACCGTCAATGAAGCTAGACTTTGTTCTGTCTATGTACACTTCCCGAAGGCCGCGGTGAAGCTGCACCTTCCTTTCCGTCATATTATCCTCCCAGACCAAATGCAGCGTCGTGAAAAGGGCTGATTAAGGTCAGACCAAACTGCTTTACAGCGTTAAAATCATTGCCATAGGGCACGAGAATCAGTGGTTGGGACTCCGCCCCATAACAGCAGAATTTTAGCATCAGGCCAATATAAAATCAAATCATGGCGGTTGTAAAGATGGGAGGCGCTGCTATGCCGACACTGCATTTTGACAGCATATGGCGGTTGGGCTAGGCTTGGGCCGAATCAATTCAGGCGAGGGAGGACTATGGATTACGTGAGACTTGGCCGCAGCGGGTTGAAGGTGTCGCGGGTGTGTGTAGGCTCTAATATGTTCGGCGCGGGATACGTGGATGACGACCGCGCCGTCTCGGTTATTGACGCGGCTTACGACGCCGGTATCAATTTCGTGGATACAGCGGACGCCTATAACTCCGGCCACTCCGAGGTAGTGGTCGGAAGGGCGGTACGCAGCCACCGGCACGACTTCGTCGTCGCCACCAAGGGGTTCATCGCAACCGGGCTGGGGCCCAACGACGTGGGGCTCTCTCGCAAGCACCTGGTGAACGCGGTGGAGGGCAGTCTGAAGCGGCTGGATACGGACTACATTGACCTGTACCAGGTCCACTATTTCGACCCGGATACTCCGTTGGAAGAGACCCTCAAGACGCTCGACGATCTGGTGCGCCAGGGCAAGATTCGTTACATCGGATGCTCGAACTTCGCGGTGTGGCAGCTTGTCAGGGCGCTTTGGGTAAGCGACAAGAACGGCTTCGAGAGGTTCGAGTCAGTGCAGCCTGAGTACAACCTGGGCAAGCGGGATATAGAGGGGGAGTTGTTCGACGCCTGCTCCGACCAGAGCGTGGGAATCATTCCGTACCAGATATTCATGGGAGGCGTTCTTACGGGGCGATACACACCGGAATCGTCGCCGCCGGAGGACAGTCACATGGCGTCACGCCATGCCCAGAGAGCCAGGGGCGCCTACTGGAACGATCAGACTTTCAACATAGTCGAGACGCTGAGCGGGACGGCCGCCGAGCTAGAAATCAGCGTGCCTCAGCTTCTAATCGCGTGGACGCTTTCCAGGCCGCAGATAACGTCGGTCATCGTGGGGGCGTCGAGACCGGAGCAGGCGGCAAACAACGCGGAGGCGGTGTCCATCAAACTGCCAGAGGAGGTAGTTGAGCGGCTGGATTGTCTTTAATCTGAATCGGGGTTTACAGAATAGTGTCCGGCTCTACCGGGATATTTGTATTTTGGGGCCGTCAGAGGTCAGGGGTTGTCTTCGGAGGGGTTTGCGTAATCGAGCAACTCAGCACGCATTCTGAGGCCGCGCAGAGTCCATTCCTTCATTCTTTCCCTCTCTTCTTCGCTGAACTCGGGCCATTTGAGGCCGTAGTAGGGACATTCGCCCTCTTTGTCGGGGCAGTAAGGCTCTCTGCCCTCGTATTCGTCTATGGCGCAGGGACATTCGTCGAGGGGTTCGTCGCTGTCCACTATGTCCAGGACCTGCTGGGGCAGCAGTTCTGTGTACGGGCTTGTCTCCTTGTATGCTTCCACAGCCTCGGAGAGGTATTCGGACACAGTGGGCGTCAGAACGAGGGTGGGATGAGCCTCTAGGACAGGCACCGGCCATGCGGATACGGGGCCGAAGCCTCTGATGAGCAGTTCTTTGCCGGCGGCTATGCGGTGGTGCGGCTTGAAGCCTTCGTTGTTTCGGAGGCCGTCCATTACTTCCGAGTAGAGTGTGACGACTTTTCTGCCGTCGTTGGTGAGTTCTCTGGCGTACTTCGCGAGTTCTTCACGCGCTTCTTCTATCTCCGGTGAGAGTTGGGAGTCGGCCGGCGCTGGTCTGGACTTGGAGGCGCGTCGCTTTGGAGGCGACGGGTTGGCGTTTATGTAGTCTTCGAACTCGGTGAGACCGATCTTGACGAGTTCTTTGGCGGCGTCCATGCGGTGGTTGGGTTTGAAGCCTTCGCGGTCGAGTTCGCCTTCGGCGACTTGCATGAAGAAGCGAACGACGCGCTGTCCGCCGTCGGTTTCTTCGCGGACGACTCTGGCGAGTCGTTCTTGCGGGGTTAGGTTGTCGTCTTGGGTTGTCATGTGTTGGGACGCTGACCTTAGCGAATGTATGTTCTTACCGAAGGATACACTGGGCAGGAAGGTCTTGTAAAGAGGAATTTTGCGGTTGTCAGGGCGCGCGCAAGGTCGGCGTTATCACGGTTTCGTCAGCGGCGGCGTGGACTCGCGCTCCCCGTTTTCACGAGGACAGGTTTCGGGAATGACGAGTCAAAAGCGAAGAGGCCCGAGGTCGATTCGCCTGTACGTCTCTGCTCAGCTCGTTGAACGGTCCTAAATGACTTGATCTAAACCATTCTTGGCAACATTAGGCTCTACTCTCGTATGCCGACCTTACAACTTTCACCGCGTAACGCATCGCGTCATTATCATCCGGCCAGAATTTGTACCAAGCATCTTTGGGATTCTTCGGCTGGGTAGTGAACCTTCCTTCAGGATCGAAGAAATCTCCTGTTGCGTACACTACTAGCTTTCCCGCATCCGGGGCCCTGATATTAAGCCGCACAGAACCAAATTTAGGTAGTCGTTTTGAATGAGACGAAACATACAGACGATATCCGCCTCGATGTTCCTTTTTCTCATATTGTCCAGAAGTCAAATCAAGTGCACGTATGAATTCTAGTTCGTACTTGCCGCTAATTATAGTTCCAGACTCCGACTTCTTTTTCTGGACGGTACCCATAGTTCCATTTATGTACTGAGCCGGGTACTTTAGGACGACGACTTCAACATCATCATCAGGTTCACTGTTTTCGGGCGACATATTGTGCACCTTCACGAGAGTTTGTGAATCTATGTACGCTTCCCCACAGTTGTTGCACACTTTGGCGGGAATGTCCCTGACAAAGATTATCGTTGAATCCCGTTCCAGTGTAGAAGTCGTAACGCCCGGCTCCGTTTCACCATTCTTGCAGATGACGCAGATCATGTTGTCTTCTCCTTCTGAAACCTGGCATCCATCGTTCCGGGTCAGGTTCGTATGTCGTTATGACTATGACAATACCAGTCCCCGGCTCGTCGGCAATTACGACATGGAGCACCCTTTGCCTTATCCATCCTAGAACCAGTCTACTGGGATATGGCGTATCCTCCGGGTAGGTTTCGATTACTTCTCCATTATCTATTACAGCATACACCTCTTCCTCAGTGATGCCCCGCAGTTGCATCCTCACGTCTGCGTGATTGCGGAACTCTACCCTACGAGATGGATTCACCACTCCCGTATATCTACGAAGTGGCCGGCGATTGCGGACGCGGCCGCCATTTCGGGGCTGACCAGATGTGTTCTGCCGCCCTTGCCCTGGCGTCCCTCGAAGTTGCGGTTGGACGTCGCGGCGCAGCGCTCACCGGGCTGGAGTATGTCGGGGTTCATGCCCAGGCACATCGAGCATCCGGCCACGCGCCAGTCGAATCCGGCCTCGGTGAATACACGGTCGAGGCCCTCCCGCTCGGCCTGCGCCTTTATCAGAGCAGAGCCTGGGACGACCATCGCGTACACGCTGTCGGCGACCTTCTTACCCCTCACAACATCGGCGGCGAGGCGTAGGTCTTCCATGCGCGAGTTGGTGCAGGAGCCTATGAAAACCCTGTCCAGATGAATATCTTGTATCGGAGTGTCCGGGTCGAGGCCCATGTACTCCAGGGCGCGTGTCGCCGATTCCTTCTCGCCCTCGTCGTCGAACGAATTCGGATCGGGAACACGCCCTGTCACGGGAGCGACCATGCCCGGGTTGGTTCCCCAGGAGACGTGCGGTTCGAGGTCGGAAGACTTGATGACGACTGTCTTGTCGAACTGCGCGCCAGGATCGGTGGAGAGCTTGCTCCACTCCTCGCAGGCGCGGTCGAAGTCGTCGCCCTGCGGAACCTGCGGCCTGCCGCGCATATAGTCGAAGGTTGTCTGGTCGGGCGCGACCATTCCGGCGCGGCCTCCGCCCTCGATGGACATATTGCAGACCGTCATGCGGCCCTCCATCGAAAGCTGTCGGATGCCCTCGCCTGTGTACTCGATGGCGTGTCCGGTGGCGCCGGCCACTCCAATCTCACCGATAATCGCCAGAATAACGTCCTTTGCCGATACGCCAAATGGCAAGGGGCCGTCCACCCTGATTTCCATGGTCTTGGGCTTGAACTGGCGCAGAGTCTGAGTCGCCAGAACGTGTTCGACTTCGGATGTGCCGATGCCGATTGCGAACGCGCCGAACGCGCCGTGGGTCGAGGTGTGGCTGTCGCCGCAGACGATAACCTGTCCCGGCTGGGTGAATCCCTGCTCGGGCCCAATGACGTGGACGATTCCCTGGTATGGGCTGAATCTATCGTAGAGGGTTACGCCGAACTCGTTGCAGTTTCGCTCAAGGGATTCGAGCTGCTTGACGGCAGTCGGATCGGTTATGGGGTGACTGAGTTCCCAAGTCGGCGTGTTGTGGTCCATGGTGGCTATCGTAAGGTCGGGTCTGCGAACCTTGCGTCCCGACATTCGCAACCCCTCGAACGCCTGAGGCGACGTGACCTCATGCACCAGGTGCAGGTCAACGTACAGCAGCGTGGGCTGACCCTCTTGCTCTCGCACAACGTGGGCGTCCCATATCTTGTCGAACATCGTCTTGGCTGTCATTACTATCTCCTCGCCAATTTCTTCCTAGAATATCTCTCCGACCCGGCAAACAAATCCCGGCAGTACATTTCCGCCATCCAGGCTATCATCTTCAGTGAGAGTCGCAACCGAGCCATCGGCGGCATACACATCCACTGAGCGAGCGGCTAAATTGGCGATCCACACTAAGCGGACACCGTGGATACTCCACATTTGAGCATTCTCTCTGACAATTCGGAGTATGTCGGTTGGGCCAACGACGTCCACCAATAGATCGGGCGCTGCCTCCAGATAGCCATGGTTCAGCACGCCCGTCCGCATATTCTCGATAGAGATGTAAGCTATATCGGCCTTCCGCACTGTGTCAGGATCACTCTCTACCCAGATTCCAGCGTTCGTGAGCAGAGATCCCAACTGCCAGCCTTCAACGAAACCTCGCAACTCGCGCTCCAGATTCACTCGAGGTTCATCATATTCGGGTACATTCAGGCCAGTCGTGTGAAGTATCCCGCGTATCAACTCACCCCGTACCCCGTAGCTGTGTAGGTGCAACAGGTCATCGGCAGTCAGCAGCTTGGTCTTCACGGATGGCATGTATCTTCTCTGTGACAAGAGGGCCGACCTGTGCGGTCGGCCCGAAATTGGTCAACTTACTACGGCGACGGGTCCTTGTCGGCGCTGTGTCCATTGCCCGCGGCCACGAGGCGATTGAGGGCGTTCATGTACGCCTTCGCGCTGGCGACGATTATGTCGGTGTCGGAGCCGCGCCCCAGATAGGCGTTTTCGTCCGCTTCCACCCTTATGGTGACGTCGCCGAGCGCGTCTATGCCCTCGGTGACGGCGTTCACCCTGAACTCGGTGAGCGTGTTCGGGACGTCAATGATCCGGTTGATGGCCTTGTAAACCGCGTCCACAGGGCCTGTGCCGGTCGCCGCGTCCGTGACTGCCATTCCGTCCGGACCGACTACGCGGACCGTCGCGGTGGGAATTTCGTGGTTGCCGCAGGACACCTGAACGTGCTCCAGCTTGTACACGGCAGGCACGTCCACGCGGCGGCGGCGGCTGGACATCAGCGCCACCAGGTCGGCGTCGCTGACCTCGCGCTTCTTGTCAGCCAGTTCCTTAAACGCTTCGAACGTCTCGTTGAGTTCGTCTTGGTCGAGGGAGTAACCCAACTCTTCGAGGCGGGAGCGCAGTCCGGCCCTCCCGCTCAACTTGCCCAGAACGAGCTCGTTGCTGGGCCAGCCGACGGCGCGCGGGTCCATAATCTCGAACGTGTTGCGCTCTTTCAGCACACCGTCCTGGTGAATGCCGGAGGCGTGTCTGAAGGCGTTGGCGCCGACGATGGCCTTGTTGGGCTGAACCGGGAAGCCGGTGATGTCGCTGACAAGCCTGCTGGTGCGGTAGATCTGCCTTGTGTCAATGTTGGTGCCGACGTTGAAGATGTCGGGACGGGTTTCTATCGCCATGATGATCTCTTCCAGCGCGGCGTTTCCGGCGCGCTCGCCGAGACCGTTGATGCAGCCCTCCACCTGTCTGGCGCCGGCTGTGACGGCGGCGAGGCTGTTAGCGACGGACATTCCCAGGTCATTGTGGCAGTGGACGCTCAACACAGCCTGGTCTATGTTCGGGACGTTTTTCTTGATGAGCTGGATTCTGTTGTAGAACTCCGCAGGAACGGTGTATCCGACGGTGTCGGCTATGTTCACGGTGGTCGCGCCCGCCTTTATTACGGCCTCCAGCATCCCGTACAGGTACTCGATGTCAGTCCGCGTAGAGTCCATCGGGGAGAATTCCACGTCGTCGCAGTACTGCTTAGCGCGTTCCACGGAGGCTACGGCGGCGTCCAGCACCCTTTCGGGATCGCTGCGGAGTTGGTGCATGATCTGAATGTCGGAACTGGATATGAACACGTGGATGCGCGGACGCTCGGCGTCCTTGATGGCTTCCCACGCGGCGTCCACGTCGGACAGCACGCAGCGGGCCAGCGAAGCGATTATGGGCCTGCGGACCTCGCGCGCTATGGTCTGCACGGCCTCGAAGTCGCCGGGGGAGCTGGCGGCGAAGCCTGCCTCGATGATGTCCACGCCGAGCCTGTCCAGCTGGCGGGAAATCTCCATCTTCTCCGGAGTCGTCAGGCCGATGCCCGCGGACTGTTCGCCGTCTCGCAGGGTGGTATCAAAAATCATTACTTTTTCTTCTGGCATTGTCGTCCTCTGTTTCTGAGTGTTGTCTGGGCGTGAGTTGTCTATCAACTCGAAAGGACAGCGCAGTCCGCCGGACCCAGCGTTGCCAGAACTCGGTCTCTATGGCGGACTACGGGGGATGCCTCCGCGGTCTTCATGTTGGTTTCTCCTGCTGACAAATTAGCCGTTCAGAATAAAGTTTACAATTAGCCCAGCCAGCGTTGGAGCAAATAGGCCGATCACTACGCCCAAGGTCCAGAAGAAATGCGTGCGTGAACTTTTGCGCACGTCGCGTATCTCTTCCCTGACGTCGCGCATCTCTTCCCTGATGTCACGCGTATCTGCGCCGACGTTGATGCTGAATGTACGTATATCTTCCTTGAGTTCTCCATTTTGCCTTAACAGCAACTCAAGCGTGGCCTCGATTCTTGCGAGTCGTTCGCCTTCAGGCGCTTCTTGGGCTGCAGTAGCCATTTCTGAATCTCCCTTCAAACGCTCTGACTGCTATGTTCTCACGAATATCAGCGCCAGAGTTGATACCCACGTGAGTATCAGAATGATTGTTGTCAGGCTAATGGTCCATCCCAAAAGGCTCTTCCCATCTCGCCGAAACATGGCGGTATCCGCCTTTATCCCATCTACCTCTTCCCTTATCCCACGTACTTCTTCAGCAAGAGCCTCGACTAAGACTTCAATCCTTGTAATGTAGGTTTCGCGTCGCGCGAGCCACTCGGTTTCACGAGAATCATGTTCTTGGCTAGAGAGCATCCCAATACCTATCGCTTGTTGTACTTAGGGCTAGTGTCAAACTCAATACGGTGCGTTCTAAGTAGTTCACTTTCAGTGTGTTTATGCTGGTCGGTACCTGCCCACCGTATAACTATGTTGTTCACCCTGATTAGCCCACTACGACGGTCCCGTTCAATCTTGTGTCCCGCGTAGTGGTCACTATTACCGCGCACAAACGCCCGAATTCGCTGATGGAGCGTTCCATTTACCCCGGTTCCCGTTTCTCCAATGTACAGTCTTTCTACTTGTTCGTTAAGTTTAGCCTCATATACACTTGGAACTTTATGTATTAGATCGGGCAACCTACGTTGCTGCACATATCGTTTGATAATGTGCCAAGAAGTCCACTCCGACCACTGAAGCGTAACATCGAGATTTTCTAGATGTTGCTGTTCGCCCATGCCACCTCCCCCGGCCGCTAATCCGCGTCCTGAAGGAAGGACATCATCCCCCTGAGCTCTTTGCCGACCCTCTCTATCGGGTGGCCGGCGTTTTCCTCGCGCAGGCGGTTGAAGCGCGGGCGGCCTTCGTCGTTCTCTGCGATCCACTCGCGCGCGAAACTGCCGTCCTGGATGTCGGCGAGAATCTTCTGCATATTCTGCTTGACCCTCTCGTCAATGACGACGGGGCCACGTGTGTAGTCGCCGTATTCGGCAGTGTCGCTGACCGAGTAGCGCATATACTCGAGGCCGCCCTGGTAGAACAGGTCAACTATCAGCTTGAGCTCGTGCATACATTCGAAGTACGCGGACTCCGGCTGGTAGCCCGCCTCGATGAGCGTCTCGAACGCGCTCTTGACAAGCTCGGCGACACCGCCGCACAGGACGGCCTGCTCGCCGAACAGGTCGGTCTCGGTCTCTTCCTTGAAGGTCGTCTCCAGGACGCCGGCGCGGGTGCAGCCGACGCCCCTGGCGTAGGCGAGGCCGACGGCCTGCGCCTGGCCGGTCACGTCCTGGTGGACGGCCAGCAGTCCGGGAACGCCGGAGCCGCGGGTGAACACCTCGCGCATCCTGTGGCCGGGGGCCTTGGGGGCGACCATAGAGACATCTACGTTATCGGGCGGGATGATGGCCTCGAAGTGGATGTTGAACCCGTGCGCGAACATGAGCGTCTTGCCGGGCAGCAGGTGGGGAAGCACCGACTCCCTGTAAACCTCGGCCTGGATGTGGTCGGGAATGAGCATCATAATAATGTCGGACTCGCGGGCGGTATCCTCAACCAGTCCCACCTTCAGCCCGTTCGCTTCCGCCTTCTCTATGCTGCGGCTGCCCTCGTACAGCCCCACCATTACGTTCTGGCCGGAGTCCTTCAGGTTGAGCGCGTGCGCGTGTCCCTGGCTGCCATAGCCGATGATGCCTATGGTCTTGTCCTGCACCAGCGACATATCCGCGTCGTTCTCGTAGTACATCTTAGCCATTTATCAGGGTCCTTTTTGAGTTTTTAGTGGTTAGTTTTTAGTTATCCTAGTAGTCCGACAACTTAGTTGTGATGGATATCCAGATTCCGAACTATCCCCTCTCCCTTTGGGAGAGGGTTAGGGTGAGGGTATATAAACCGTCAATCCAAAAATGTTGGAACACTAGTGTGTTAGACGCTGCCGCTCTCCCATCTTGGCGGCGGGCTATCGGCAAGGGCGCGTCGGCCTGAGTCGCTTACGTTCAGACCGCGGCTCATCGCCACGGTGCCGGTTCGCATTACCTCCTGCACCTGAAAGCCGATTCCCGTGAGATTGAATACCAGATCGTCCACCTTATTCGACTTGCCAGTGACTTCAATTATCAGCGATTCAGGAGCGGTATCAACGATCTTCGCTCCGAATATGTCCACTATCGTCTTTAACTCGCTCAGTGGCTGGGAATTACACCTGACCCTGATAAGCGCGAGTTCGCGGCGGACACTGTTTTCGTCGGATATGTCAACGACCTTTATGACGTCTATGAGCTTGTTCAGGTTCTTCGCTACCTGTTCGACCGTATGGGGATTTCCCTCGACCACGAAGGTCATGCGAGAAAACTGGGGCTGCTCGCTCGGTCCCACGGCCAAGCTCGCGATGTTGTATCCGCGGCGGCGGAACATACTGGTAATCCGATTCAGGACGCCGGGCTTGTCTTCCACAAGGGCGGATATCGTATGGCCTTCCTGTGCGCCGTTCATGGTTGTCATGTTATCTTCGAGCCTCCTGCGGCCTCGGCTCTTCTATCATCTGCCCGACCGACATACCGGCCGGAATCATCGGATAGACGTTCTCTTCCTGCTCGACCACGAAATCAATTAGCGCGGGCCCGTCAAATTCCATGGCGTCCATAATGGTACGCCTGACTTGAGCCTTTTCCGTGACTCGCACGCCGAATATCCCGAACGCTTCGGCCAGCTTAACGAAATCCGGGTTTCCAGTGTATCCGGTGGCGACATAGGAGCGTTCGTAGAATATCTCCTGCCACTGCCTGACCATGCCCAGGAAGCCGTTGTTGAGAATGGCTATCTTGACGGGTATGCGATTCTCAAACATAGTCGCCAGTTCGCACATCGTCATCTGGAATCCGCCGTCACCCGCTATGGACCACACAACCTTGTCGGGTCGGCCCACCTGGGCTCCCATCGCGCCCGGAACCTCGTAGCCCATCGCGCCCGCTCCACCGGACGAAACGAACGTGCAAGGTTCATTAAATGTATAGTGCTGCGCCGCCCACATCTGGTGCTGACCGACTCCGGTGACTATCACCGCCTCTCCGTTCGTGGCCTCGGCGATCTGGTTGATTACGTACTGAGGAATCAGCTTGTCCGTGTCCCGTATCAGCATGGACGGATGGTCACGCTTCAATTCTTCGATTGCGTTCAGCCATTCCAGCCTGGTCGCAGGATTGACGCGCTTGTTGAGCTCCTTCAGAACCAGTTTCACGTCGCCGACGATTGGCACGTCCACAGGAATGTTCTTGCCGATCTCGGTCGGGTCAATGTCAACGTGAATCTTCTTCGAGTTTCTTGCGAACAGTGAGGTGTCGCCGGTGATTCTGTCGTCGAAGCGCATGCCCAGAGCGATTAACAGGTCGGCCCCCTCGATAGCCAGACTGGCGTAAGCCATGCCGTGCATACCGGGCATACCCACGCTCAGTACATGGTTTTCAGGGAAACTGCTAATCCCCAAAAGCGTGGTAATGACGGGTATCTGAGCCGTTTCCGCCAACTCCCGCAACTCGTCATACGCCCTGGATATTAAGACTCCGTGTCCTGCCAGTATCACAGGACGCTCGGCCTCGTTGATGAGATTGGCGGCCCTGCGAATCATCCCGCTGTGTCCCTTCAGGTTGGGCTTGTAGCCGGGCAGGTCAATTTCGTCAGTCCACTCTACATCTACCTCTTCGGTGAAGACATCCTTGGGAATATCCACCAGAACAGGGCCGGGACGGCCGGAATTTGCGATGTGGAACGCCTCATGTATAACGCCCGCGATCTCGGAGGCGTGCATAACGAGATAGTTGTGCTTGGTGATAGGCAGGGTTATGCCGGTAATGTCGGTTTCCTGGAAAGCGTCGGAGCCGATGGCCGCGCGTCCCACCTGTCCGGTGATTAGCACCATAGGTACGGAGTCCATCATCGCGGTGCCGATGCCGGTAACGAGGTTTGTCGCGCCCGGGCCGGAAGTAGCCCAGGCAACGCCGGGCTTGCCGGTAACGCGGGCGTATCCGTCCGCGGCGTGCGCCGCGCCCTGCTCGTGACGAACCAAAATATGGCGAAGTTCAGGATATTGGGGCAGAATCTGATAAAGAGGCAGAATCGCCCCTCCGGGAAGACCGAAGATTACATCCACGCCCTCCCGCATCAACGCTTCACAGACTATCTGTCCTCCGTTACGTCGCATATCGCTTAGACCTCCTCTGCCCGCTGTATAGTCGAACAGCTTGCGAATTGTCTATTTCAAGATTGGCGTCAAGTCCCGATAACCAAAAATCCCGTCCACTAAATTGGGACGGGACTGTTTAATTTACAATTGATACCCCGCGGTACCACCCAAGTTGCGCGGAACATCGGTCCGCGCCACTCTTCGGCTTGGTAACGGCGCCACCCCGTCCGGCCTTACACAGGAATTTGGCAGGTATGGAATGTCCCGACCACTTAGTCGAAAACATATCCGTCGCCATCTTCATCGGTTCCCTTCAGGCAGGAAGCTCAAGGACGAGTTCCCAAGGCTTGCGACGCCGGATTTCCACCTACACCGACTCTCTATCGTCCAACCGCCGAGGTACTATTCCCTATCAAAGCAAACATGATTCACATAAGCAGGAACTTTGAAACACCATGCTAACATCGAGCTCGTTTGCGTGTCAAACAAAATTCGTTTAACCGGCTTTTGCAGAGTCGGCGCTGGACAGATCCTGTCGGAAGCCGGGCGGATTCGCGGTCTCATATATCTTGGTTTATATCATTCAGGTTATTTAGCAGGTGGACACAGGTGGCTTAACTGGTGACCAACAGGTGAATTCTTCACCTGCATTGACCTGCGTTTCACCTGCGTTAGCTATGGATGCTTTTTTTCAGTCGCCCATAATTTTGGTTGTATAATTTCTTATTTATGTATATTGACGCTCAAAGTCATCGGCGGTCGTCGCTCCGTCATCAGGTTCTGTTGACATTCGGAATCTCACCCTGTCACTTAGTCCTTGATCGGAAATTCAATATTCCAAACAAGCGTGAATGTAACTAAAGCAGCCACAGTCCATCCTCCTGGATTGCCGAGCGGCAAGCCCTTCGGGGTTCCCGTTTTCGCGGGAATGACGATAAATGTCAACACCGCCTAGTTTGTTTGTATGTTCGTATTATAGCGTATATGGGATGTGGGTGTGTAGTTCTTTGGGAAGCTAACGGACTTTGCAAAGGCCCCGCGTTTCACAACACGCTGTTTCAACTATCCAGATTCACCAGCGAGCGCGCTCATGGCTTGCCGCGTTCGCGTGAATGACCGACAGGGGAAATACTCTTCGATTTGGAACGATCAAACGGCTCCGGTTTCTCGCTTCCCCGCCATTGACCCGATACTGTTCCGGAGCGTAAGATTATTCAATCCTGTCGAGGGGGTGGGTTTATGGCAGAGAACGGACTCAAGATACGCTTGGAGTATTGTCAGCATTGAGGCCATGCCCTGCGCGCCGCCTGGATGGCGGGCGAGGCCCTGAGCCGCACAGGCGAACACATCGCCGAGTTCAACCTGATTCCCAGCGTCCACGGCATGTTCCACATCTATGTGAACGACGAACTGGTGGCTTCACACCAGCATCTGCCGGACGCGCACCTGTTCCCGGACCTCGAGGATATGATGGCCGCGATCCTGTCCAGGATCTGAAGGTATTCCCGAACAGCTATCTCCATTTCGCTTGAAGCTCTAACCGGAGCTTTAGTACATTCATTCAAAATCCGCAGGCGGAGGTTTGTATCTATGGCGCTTTCACCCCGAAGAGAACTTCGACGAGTATATGGCTTCGACGAGGTCGCAATCGCGCCCGGCACGATCACCATCAACCCTGAACTCACCAGCGCCGATTTCTCCGTGGACGGCATAACTCTGTCAACCCCGGTACTGGGTGGAGCGATGGACGCGGTATCTTCTCCCAGCTTTGTGGGCGCAATGGACAGGCTTGGCGGAATGGCCGTAACCAACATGGAGGGCGTTCACAGCCGCTACGAAGATTCTCAGGGTGTGATACAGGAGATAGTCGAGACCCCGCAGGCGAAGGTGACTTCCGTTCTCCAGAAGGTATATTCCGCCCCGCTTCGAGAGTACCTTATCGGGAGGCGTGTGGAGGAGATAAAGGCAAGCGGCGCGAAGTGCGCCGTTTCGTTTACGCCGGCCAACACGAAGAACCTCGCCCCGCTCGCCGCCGAAGCGGGCGCGGACGTTATCGTCGTGCAGTCCACGGTCACCACCGCGCGGCATATATCCAAGAGCCAGCGCGGGCTGCGCTTCCCCGAACTGCTGGAACTGGTCAATGTCCCTGTCATCGTCGGCAACTGCGTCAGCTACGACGTCGCGCTCGAATTGATGAACACCGGCATACACGGCGTCCTGGTCGGCGTCGGCCCGGGAGCGGCCTGCACTACGCGCGAAGTCACGGGTGTCGGCATACCGCAGGTCACGGCAACGATGGACACGGCCGCGGCCAGGGATGCATATTTCGAGCGCACCGGCCGCTACGTTCCTATCATCACCGACGGCGGCATACGCACAGGCGGCGACCTGTGCAAGGCGATTGCTTCGGGCGCGGACGCGGTTATGATAGGCACCCCGCTGGCGCAGTCCAAAGAGGCGCCGGGCAGAGGCTACAACTGGGGCATGGCGAATCCCGATCCGAACCTGCCGCGCGGCACACGGGTCAATGTCGGAGTCAAGGGAACGCTGGAGCAGATACTCTTCGGCCCGAGCTCTGTCACGGACGGCACGCAGAACCTGGTCGGAGCGCTGAACATCTGCCTCGGAATGGTCGGCGCCGAGAACATCCGGGAGATGCACCAGGTGGCCGAGATCGTTGTCGCCCCCTCCATCAAGACAGAGGGCAAACACTATCAGCTAGGCTTGGAATAGGCGGGGGAGGCAGAGGCAAGTTTACGCTTGGAAGGCGGCGCTTTTGGGATGAATACAGTATGGAGATGGGATTGTGAGAAGAAACCCGAGGACATGGCCTGTCTTTAGTGTCAATACGAGAAAATCCAGAATTGACCCTAGTCCTCCCTACCAACGAGGTTTGGTATGGTCTAGGAATAAGCAGCAGTTGTTTATTGACTCATTGATCCGGGATTTTGATATTCCGAAACTGTATCTCAGAAGAATCATCGCCCCGAATTCTGATTATGAGTGGGAAGTCGTTGATGGACAGCAACGGTTGACTGCCATTTGGGAGTTTCTAAAGGACGGATACCCTATTTCAAGAAACTCTGACCCTGTAGGCGAGCATGACATTGGTGGGAAGGTTTTCAGCAATCTTCATATTGACATTCAAGAGCGGCTGCAAGGATACGAACTCAACATAGTCGAACTTGAGGAAGCTGAGGATCAGGAAATTGAGGAGATGTTTCTCCGACTCCAGGACGGAGTGCCTCTAAACGCGGCTGAGAAGAGGAACGCAATCTCTGGAAGTGTGAGAGATTTTGTTAGAAATATAGCATCTACGCATCCATTGATAACTGACTCCATTTCTTTTCCCAATAGAAGATACGCCCATGACGAAATAGTGGCTCAAATGTTGCTGGTCGAGATTAACGGCGGTCCTACGGCAATCACGCCTACAAAGTTGACTGTCATGTATGAGGACAGTGACGGATTCAGCGATAGATCCGCTCAAGCTACTAAATTCAAGAGGGTTTTGAATTTCCTCGCTAGTAGTCCGACAACTTAGTTGTGATGGATATCCAGATTCCGAATTATCCCCTCTCCCCTTGGGAGAGGGTTAGGGTGAGGGGTAATTGATTAGCGGGTTGCGGAATCGGTGGAAGAGAGTCAGAGAGAACGAGCCGGCAGAGGAGCGCCGCTGAACACATCGCAGAGCGCATCCACCAGCGTATCGTCATCAACCTTCCGCGCCAGAGTCCTGATCACGCTCATGAACGCAGAGTACGCCTCAGCGCCTTCGTCGGTCTTTGAACACTGCGACACCTTCCGAGCTATCACCGCCCCGCGCAAGGCTCTCTCAGCCCGGTTGTTGGTAGGCTCTACACTCGTATCATCCAGAAAGCGCAGCAGGTTGCCACGGTCGTTGTGCCTGCCGAGTTCGTTCAGCAGTCTCTGATTGTCCGGGTCCGGCATCTGCCGGCCTCGCAGATGGTGGGACACCTCACGTTTCAACCGCTCAGACTCTCCCACAAAGTCCACCGCCTCTCCGCAACGTTCCGACTCCCGCAGTTCAATCGACTCTCTCAGAAGTTCGGTCAACCGCTTTCCGAAGCTCCGTCCTCTACCCACCTTGGTCTGTACCACCTCACCGATAGAGCGTATGACGCGCGCCATGCATTTCTGTTGTCTGACACCGGACAGGGTATGGGAGTCATAGCTTCTGCCCCTGTCCGTAACCATCACTCCGCCATAGCCTGAGGGGATCAACTCTCTGACCTCCTCGTTTCGGTGGCGAGCGCGTATCTGGTACACGCTGGCTTCATCAGTCTCGAACGCCATCAGGTAAGCAGGGTCTCCGCCCACACGCCAGCCCGTGTCGTCGGTGTGTACGAACGAACTTGAGCGCACCGAACCGCGCAGACTTCGGTAGGCGTCCCCCACCTCTCCCTTAGCGCGGCGCAGAGCGTCCTGGGTGATCGCGCTCTGAGTTATCTTCACTCCGGCCAGAGTTCTGAGTATAGAGGGAATCTTCCTCACCGGGACCCCCGCGCTGTGATGCAGCACATGGGCCGCCGACATCACACGCTTGCCCATTCTGTGAGCGCTCGCGCCATACTGGTCAGGGGCGACTTGCCGATGGCGACCACGAACCCTCTTGCCACAGGACCGGCAACGGCATATCTGTACCCTGTATCCCTTCACCTCGGGCCTCGGCATAGGGGGAATGTCGGTCACATACGCATAGCCCACTCCCTCGTGTTCGAGGGCGCCTCCGCATCCCGGGCAACTCTCCGCCGACACCGAAACGTCAATGATCGGTTCTGTCAGTTCATCGGCAGAAGGGGGCTTTCGGAAGCTGAATGACCCTGTTCCCGGCTTTCGGCCCGGACGCCTGGGCTTTGTGGCTCGCTTGCCCTTGGAGAACGGAGCCGCCTGGCGCTTTCCCGCTTGCTGAGCCTCAGCGAGTTGCTTCTGCAACTCTCGGATCGTCGCCATCTGTCGCGCAACTTGCATTTGCAGCCGGTTGACCGTGGACGTCAACTCGTCGCGTTCAGAGGGAGAAAGCTCTTTGTCCGTACACATAGCCCCAGTATAAGAATATTGACAACCCAACGCAATCCGATGCCGCTAATCAATTACGGTGAGGGTATATAAACCGTCAATCCAAAAATGTTGGAACACTAGGGCATTTCCTGAAAGATCCCCTGAACTAACCAAGTCCAATGTGCTTTCCGTATATTCTGCTGCCTCAGAGTTATTAGCAAAGTATGCAATTAGCAACAGAGATAAAGGCTTTGGCAAATGGTTTGTAGGATTCGACAGTCGGCGCAGGGGGCAGGAGGATACACCCGAAGATGAGATGGACCCGCAGATGCAAGCCTACCAATTGGCGGTAATCCAGGGTAGCGCCAGTGAGTGTAGGTTCGCAGCGGGAACGTCACCGTGTATTGATTGAAGACCTGCTTACGAATATGGCAGACCTGAAACTGCTGGATGATCAACGCCTGTTCACCTATGAGCAAAGGACCGCTATATTCCGTAAATCAAGCGGCAGATGCGTAAACCCAAACGCCAACCCTGATTGTTCCGAAGAATGTACATGGGATAATTTTCACGCTGACCATATAGTTCCACACTCGGCAGGCGGAAAAACAATTGTGAGCAATGGTCAGTTACTATGTCCGAGTTGTAACCTAAAGAAATCGGACAGTAACTAAGAGTTCCTAAGCCCGGATCCACCGAAGGGATGGATGAGTCGTCGTGCAAAAGGGGTGAGAAAGCGCTCCATTGAATCTGGGATAATGGGTTTGAAGACAAGAACCAACCCCAGAGCAGGAGCACTTAATAGATGTTACCACCTGAGCGTCCCGACCGCATCCGAATCGCCTTCGACGATCCCCGGCTGGTGGCCAATGCCGGGCTGCTCGTGCCGGCCACTCTCGCTCAGCGCCTGGGACTGAGTGAACTGGTGGACAGCAACGTTGACCTGGGCGATGCGCCGGGACGGGCGAACCCGGGAGACAAGACGCTGACCCTGGTTGCCTCGGCGCTGGCCGGTGGGGACTGCATCGATGACGCCGACGCGCTGCGTGCCGGTGGGACCGGGCGGGTGTTGGGCTGTACAGTGAAGGCGCCATCCACCCTGGGGACCTTCCTGCGCAGCTTCAGGTGGGGACATGTGCGGCAGTTGGACCGGGTGAGCCGGGAGTTGCTGGCGCGGGCCTGGGCCGCTGGCGCGGGTCCCGGCGATGAGCCGTTGACCATCGACCTGGACTCCACCATCTGCGAGACCTACGGACTGGGCAAGGAGGGCGCCCGCCGCCACAACTACACCGGCCAGAGAGGCTATCACCCGCTTGTGGCCGTCGCCGCAGGAACCGGCGACGTGCTGATGGCCCGGTTGCGACAGGGTCGAGCCAACACCGCCCGGG
Source organism: Dehalococcoidia bacterium (assembly GCA_965261525.1). Classification (GTDB taxonomy): domain Bacteria; phylum Chloroflexota; class Dehalococcoidia; order Lucifugimonadales; family UBA1123; genus VXRN01. The sequence continues at coordinate 2,806,290 of OZ253472.1, read as the reverse complement.
GCGCAGCCCACTTCCTGCGTGAGACGGTGAGCCGGGTGCGCTGCGCCGGGGCCACAGGACAACTCACCGTACGCGCCGACAGTGGCTTCTACACCCATGACATCGTCTCCGTATGCCGAAAGACAGGTGTCCGCTTCTCCATCACCGTCCGTCAGCACACCCGACTGCGCAATCTCATAGAGGCCATACCTGAGGAGGACTGGACTCCCATACCCTACTGGATGGACGGCGCAGCCGACGTGGCTGAGACCACCTACACCCCTTTTCGGAACGAGCCCGATGCCGCACCGGTGCGTCTCATCGTCCGCAGGGTGAAGCCCACGCCCGGTTCACAACTGGCCCTCTTCGTCGACTACAGCTATCACGCCTTCATCACCGACCGACAGGGCGACACCCTCCAACTGGAGGCCGACCATCGCCGCCACGCCGAGATCGAGAACGCCATCCGAGACCTCAAGTACGGTGTCGGGCTGAACCATCTGCCCTCGGGGCGCTTTGCAGCCAACGCCGCCTGGATGGCCATACAGGTAATGGCTCACAACCTGGCTCGCTGGATCGGACGCATCGGTCTGCGCGAGCCGGTGGCGACCACCAAGACCCTGCGCAGACGCTTGTTCTCCCTCGCCGGACGGCTCACCCACTCGGCCCGCCGCCTTACTTTGCATCTCCCGCAGCGCTGGCCCTGGGAAACACAGTTCGGTCGCGCACTGACCAGACTGCGAGCCATTCCTCTGCCGGCCTGACGGCAGTGTCTACTACTGACCACCGTACACACCACAGCCTGTCTTGTCCGTAAGATCGCTCCGGACCGGACCGCGGGTGTCCACTGTTGCCCGCAGATTCGTCAAACTCGCCCCAAATCGCCACTGTGGGCCTCCATTGGCGTCCAAAATCACGACCGCGGACCTTCAGAACGACCCAGGCGCTGACATCATAACCGCACCGCCACTTTGACACGTCCCTCACCCACGCCCCGGCGGCGATACTAACCCTCTTCGGTGGATTCGGGCTAATCCCTATCGGTAAATTAGCGCGAGGATATTGTGATAGCAGATGCACTGAATATCCGACCAGAACTCTTGATGGACTTGTTGTATGATTTGGCGTACATCAAATCCTTCGGGACTGAATGGCATTGCAGAAATTGCTACGCATCTGTGGGATGTGATGGCATTGAACACAGCCGGCATTGCTCAGTTGGCAAAGCTGAGAAGTTGCTGATAGACGACCCGCGTTACTTGCCGCCAGTGGACGAACAGGCAAACGAGTATTTTGTGCATTAGGGCGGTCACAGCTCACAGTAGCTGCTGCTACTGACCTGGTCCGTTCCTTATTAGGAGACAACGATGACTGCGAGAACTGTGTCTTGCATTGTCTGCAAAGTTGACGTGGCGACTTCAGGAGAAGGAGATTCATGGCTGGTGAATTGCTATTGGAATTGCAAGTGTAGTGACGCCTATATTCGCTACGCCGTAGAAGTGCAGTGCGCTAGATGCGGTTTATCCAGGGCCCACCAAACCGACTCGCGCATATCAGAAGTGATTGCCGCTGGACTTCCTATACTATGTCAATCTTGTATGTTAATCGGTTCCTCAGATGAGGGTGTCGTAGTGTTCGTCAGGGTATCGAGCATGAACGAATTGCTGGACTACGTTGGAACGAATCTCGAATGGGACTCCGATCCCGATCTGAAAGCTCCGGTCGAGCAGGCCCTAAATTATGTGGATCTCGCGCTTGAGCGCAGCGTTCTATCGGGATCGAACCTTTCCCGATAGACAGGATTATCCAAGGTGGTTATGTCTGTGGCGCGCGTGCAGAGGTCTTTGAGTGTTCAGCAGGGACAAAAATACGCCCCCTCCACCCCGGAGGGGGCGTCCTGATTAGCATAAGCCGATTTCCGTTAGCGCGGTAACCACCGCGCGCCATATATATGCCATGTGACTAAGGCGCTTTGGGTGCGACAGCGAGCCGAATACCCAATGCGCTGAGAACTTTCATCACTGTGCCGATTCGTGGATCGCGCTCTCCGGACATGGCTTTGTACAAGTTCGCTTGACCCGGATGCGCTTCCTCTGCGACGGCAGTCATACCCCTCGCTCTCGCGACATCGCCGACGGCTTTCGTGAAAAACTCAGGGTCGTCCTCTTCCAGAGCGGCCATGAGATATTCTATTATCGTCTCATCGTCAGTGAGAAATTCAGTAATATCCCATGGCATATACTTTTCTTTACTCACATCATCTCCTCGAACCTAGAGTTCATTTGCCATCTGTTGAGCGCGTCTTATGTCGCGCTGTTGACTCGACTTGTCGCCACCACAGAGCAGGATAAGTACCGTGTTTCTGCGAATCGTGTAATAGACTCGGTAACCGGGGCCGACATTGATGCGGAGTTCGCTGACGTCTCCGCCAACTGAACCGTGGTCCCCGAGATTGCCTTCCTCAACACGCCGGATACGGACGGCGATGCGAGCTTGGACCTGTTTGTCTCGCAGTCCCCTGAATCAACGGGAGAATGTATCGCTTCTGATGACATGGTATTTCACATTCAGTTTCTATCTAATGGGAGCCTGGCTGTCAATAACAGTTTGACTACGATTCGGAGGGTCAGAGCGTAACTCACAAACTGACGAAGAGGCCGGACGATATGAAGAGTATCGAGGACTTGCCCGACTGGATCCAGGGTATCGAAACGACTCTGAAAGGGTGACACGGTATAAATTCTCCATAGAAAACGCCCCCTCCGAGCCGGAGGGGGCGTTCCACTTAAACAGGATTGGCTGCCCTTACGCGGCGTTCTTCTTGGTCGCGTACTCGAGCAGCGAGGCCAACCTGTTCGGATCCGCTACGTCCTGCATGTGGCCGCACTGGAGACACTCCTTATAGGAGCCGTACAGATCGCGGTTGGTGTGCATATCCCCCTTGCACCTTGGGCAGGCTTTCAATTCCAGCATTTTGACCCTCCTTACTTGGGTCCCTGTCAGCCCTGGCGAGTATTCCTCTCGTTTCATCCGTTCGGATGTGGGTAAAATGAACAGGGCCTAGTACCGATAAAGATTTTTGAGATTAGCTAATATGATTATGTCATATTATATCTATTGACACGAACTGTATCAAGTCTTATTATTATCTTGTAGTGGTTTTGAAGGTTGAGCGCCTCCGGACCAACTATCACTTTATATAACGACTCTAGTAGAAAATGGTTAGCGCGATTCGGCGACTTTTCCGCCGGATTTGCAGGGAGTCTATGAAGCTATGCAAGATGGTGTGTACGTAATAAGCGTGGCGGCGCGTATCCTGGAAATGCATCCCCAGACTTTACGAAAGTACGAGAGGGTGGGATTGATCATGCCGTCTCGCACCAGGGGGATGTCGCGACTCTATTCCGACGAAGACATAGCCCGGCTCAAGCTGATAAAGCACCTGGTGGAGAACCTGGGACTGAACCACGCGGGCGTCCACCTCGCCATGGAACTCTTCAACCGGATGGTGCGGATGCGCCGGCAAATGGCGGACTTGGAGGGCCAACCTCTCCGAGACGCGCTGAACGAGAGCCTGTCGGAGATGTTCAAGATACTCGCCGGCTGACGCGAAACCTGTATCTGGAGGATATGAGACTTAATGACGGAAGACAGACAACCCGATATCCAAGGCTTAGAAGAGCAAATCGAGGAAGCCGCTGGCGATACTTCCGATCTGGGGGAGCGGCTGGAGGAGGCCGAACGTGAGCGCGACCAGTTCAGGACTCTGGCTCTACGCTATAAGGCCGACCTCGAAAACTACAAGAAACGCGCCGCAAGCGAGATGATCGAGACCAGAGAGCGCGCCAACGCCCAGCTTCTGCTGAAGCTGATTGGCGTTGCGGACGACTTCAACCGCGCCCTCGACTATATTCCCAAAGACGCTTCGGACGCGGGCTGGGTCGAAGGACTGCGGCTCACCCAGCGCAGCATCGAGAACGCGATGCAGACCGAGGGCCTCTCTCGAATAGAGGCCGCCATCGGCCAGCCGTTCGATGTATATGAACACGAGGCTGTGTTCTTCGAGCCGACCGATGAGGTTGACGAGGGTACGGTCGTCCGTGTCGTCAGAAACGGTTACAGACTCAAAAATCGCGTGCTTCGCGCCGCTCAGATCAGCGTTGCGCAGGCCATACAGCCACAGGAAAACACACAATCCGAAATACAAGACCAGGAGGATCAATAGATGCCCAATATACTTGGAATAGACCTCGGCACTACCAATTCGTGCATGGCAGTCATAGAGGGCGGCGAACCCCGCGTCATCGAGAACGCTGAGGGCGGACGCACGACGCCGTCCATGGTCGCCATAAACCCCCGCTCCAACGAACGGTATGTCGGAACCACTGCGAAACGCCAGGCGGTGACCAATCCCGAGAACACCGTATTCTCCATCAAGCGCTTCATGGGACGCCGGTACGATGACGCCAGCGTCCGAAAAGACCTGGACCTGATCCCGTACAAGCTGGTCAGGAACTCCAATGGCGACGCATACGTCGAGATGGCCGGCCAGTCCCACGCGCCGCCCGAAGTGTCGGCGATGGTTCTGCAGAAGATGAAGCAGGACGCCGAGGCAAAGCTCGGCGAGCCCATCACGCAGGCGGTCATCACCGTACCCGCGTACTTCGACGACAGCCAGCGCAACGCCACCAAGGACGCCGGACGAATCGCGGGCCTGGAAGTGCTGCGAATCATCAACGAGCCCACGGCTGCGTCACTGGCGTACGGTCTGGACAATAAGACCGACGAAACGATAGCCGTTTACGACCTGGGCGGCGGCACTTTCGACATAACCGTTCTCCAGATCGGCGACGGCGTATTCGAGGTTATGGCCACTAACGGCGATACTCACCTGGGTGGCGACGACTTCGATCAGCGCATCATTGACTGGATTGCGGACGAGTTCCGCCGCGAGCAGGGCATTGACCTCAAGCAGGACAGAATGGCGCTCCAGCGTCTGCGTGAGGCCGCTGAGGGCGCGAAGATAGAGCTTTCTACTCTGATGCAGACCGAGATCAATCTGCCCTTCATCACCGCCGACGCATCAGGACCCAAACACCTTACGATGAGCCTCAGTCGCTCGAAGCTGGAGCAGCTTGTGGGAGATCTCGTGCAGCGCGCCGTCGCGCCTTGCAAGCAGGCTATGGAAGACGCCGGAGTCTCCGCCTCACAGATAGACGAGGTGGTGCTGGTTGGCGGAATGACCCGTATGCCGTCGGTGCGCGAAGCGGTCGTTAGCCTGTTCGGCAAGGAGCCGCACCAGGGCGTGAATCCCGATGAGGTAGTCGCCATAGGCGCGGCGATCCAGGCCGGAGTCATGCAGGGCGACGTGCATGACATACTCCTGCTCGACGTTACCCCGCTGACTCTCGGCATCGAGACTCTCGGAGGCGTTACCACAGGACTCATCACCCGCAACACCACCATCCCGACCTCCAAGAGCGAGACGTTCACCACCGCCTCGGACAACCAGACCAACGTTGAGGTACACGTCGTCCAGGGCGAGCGCACGATGGCCGCGGAGAACAAGTCCATCGGCAAGTTCATGCTGGACGGCGTTCTGCCCGCCCCGCGCGGTATGCCCCAGATCGAGGTCACCTTCGACATAGACGCCAACGGCATCCTGAACGTGTCCGCGAAGGACAAGGGCACGGGCAAGGAGCAGCGCATAACAATCACCGCGAGCTCCGGTCTGTCTCAGGAAGAGATAGAGCAGATGGTGACGGACGCCGACAGGTTCGCCGAGGAGGACGAGCGCAAGCGCCAGGAAATCCAGACGCGCAACAACGCCGAGAACGCCGCCTACGCCGCCGAGAAGATGCTGCGCGACAACGCGGAAAGCATCCCTGCTGACCTCAAGAGCGAAGTCGAGGGCAAGGTCGCCGCGCTGCGCTCCGCGCTCCAGAACGCCGATATAGCCCGCGTCGAGACCACCCTGAACGAACTCCAGGAATCCCTGCAAAAAGTCGGCCAGGCCGTGTACTCCCAGGCCGGTGCCGGTGCCGGTGCCGGCCCCGGCGACATGCCGCCCCCGCCTCCGGGCGCAGACGGTCCTGCCGATAGCGGACCGGACGACGATGACACGGTGGAGGGGAAGTTCCGGGAGGTGTAGGGACTGGACAGGATTAAGGATGACTGAGGATGGGGCGCTTGCATCTAACGGGCGCCTCCGTCTTTATTTCCCGTATTAGCTGGTGTTTCTGGAGATTACACATGGATCCAAATCTGACCCCATATTTCTCAGGTGAACGGCTTTATGGAGACGACTTCAATCAAGAGCAAATTGACGAATGGTTCAGGGATGAGTTGGATGGGTACACTGATTTGAGTGACACTCCCAGATCAAGATATGAGTACGGTTATCACCAGCTTAATGTACGGCACGGCTTCAAGTATCTTGGCAACACGAATTTTCAACACGCTCTTGGATTCGGTAGCGCCTATGGCGAGGAGTTTGAGCCGATTATAGGTAATCTTGAGCGACTAACTATAGTAGAACCCTCTGACCAGTTTGCCAGTGAGAGCCTTTATGGACATCCGGTAAAGTACGTGAAGCCTATAAGCAGCGGAGAGCTTCCATTCGAGGACGAGAGTTTCGATCTGATACTTTGTCTGGGAACTCTGCATCACATAGCCAATGTGACGTTTGTAGTCTCGGAATTAAACAGAGTGTTGCGGGGGGGGGGGGGGTAATGCCCTGATAAGAGAGCCCATTACATCAATGGGAGATTGGACAAAACCGAGAATTGGGGCGACTAAACGCGAAAGAGGAATTCCACTTCTTTATATGGACAGAATTATAGACGATTGCGGCTTCACTGTTGTGAACAGAGCGTTCTGTGCTTTTCCTGTGTTCAATAGGCTGGGCGCCAAACTTGGGATAGCCCCGTACAGTCATAATTCCATTACCGCGCTGGATCATCTGATTTCAACGCTTTCTCCTGGCAAGGCTCGCTATTACAGGCCCAAGTTGTTACAAAAGCTTGCCGCAAGTAGCGTCTATTATGTTTTGAAGAAATGAACAGACTTGCTTTGCGCCGACATAGATGACGGTCAGAGCGCGATCATTATTTGGATGTGGAGTTCCCACAAAGTACATTGGCGCGTTGGAATCAAGAAAAACGTTGCCCCGCTTCTATTTCCAGGAGCATATCCTCTATATCCGCTGTCGGAAATTCGTGGCGCAAGGCGCCAGCGATTGCTTGGAGCTTGGCTTCGACGCTGGCGGAATGTTCGTTCTTCTCTTCCCTCGCTTCCACCATATCTTCAACATACGCTATGGCGGCGTCTTTCAGGGACGCCAGCGCCTCTTCCCGGGTGTACCCCCAAGCCGCGCATCCGGGAAGTTCTTCTATCCATGCGCTCCAGCGACCATCGTCGTCTTGTTCGAGTTCTGCTATGTATTTGTGCATAACTCCATCTCGCTCCTTAATATATCGGACGGCGGTTGTCTTGTTTTTCATGCTATACCTTGTAGCCCCTAATCCCCCGCCCATTCAACGCCTGCACCTCCCGACTGTTCGTCCCCCCACCCGTCAGCGCCGCTAACTGCTCAACCTGCTCCGCCGACACCTCCAATACCTCCGACAGCACGTGCCACTTCACCCCCTCAGTGTACGGCGGAGTAGTCAGCGACCCCGTGTACGCGTAATAGCCGTGGCTGGACGGCAGAAAGTCCGACGCCGGCATTGCGAGGTCGGAGCGTCAGCCTCCCCCTGGCCGGGAGCGGCGTCAATTATCGCCTGTATCGCCGCGTTCGCTTCCCCCAGGCCGGTACAGGACTCCGACCACCGCGATCTCCGACTCCCGCCTGTGAACCAGGTGCGTCTCGAGCGCGTACCTCCGGCCCTCGACAGTGTGCTCGCTCGGATTGTGCATGTGGGCCTCGACAATCTGGTAGGCTTCATCGCCCAGCCGTATGCCGCCGCCGTTCTCGTATATCACTTTCAAGAACTCGCCCGTATTCGTTAGGCACTCCGCATTCCCGCCATACTCGAACGATAGCTGTGGCGAACCGCCCGTCGTATATCCGGTTATGTTGATTGGCGACTGCCGCTTGTTGACCTGTTTATCTACGTGGCGCGACATAATCCACCTCGGTCACTCTATCCGCTCGATTCCAGGGTATGAATCAAAACCACGGTCAAAACTCAAGATGCGGTTCGTTCCCACCTTTCGCATTACCGCAGTATGCAAGGCGTCCCGCGCCGAAATGCCATTCACAGAACCGATAATCTCTCTTGCGGCGCGTATCTCCCGCATATCATAGGTCTCAACATAATCAACGATCTCATCGAGACTATCGAACGCGGCGTCAATTGCGTCGAAGCGGCGAACTGAGGTGTAACGGTGAAGTATCTCTTGGTAAACTTCCACGTCGGTGATGAATCGTTCTCCGTCTTGAACCAACCGCATTAGCGTTTCCAAGACGCGCTCTTTGTTTGGATGCGGAGCGCCAACCAAGTACATCGGAACATTGGAATCAATGGAGATCAATATATTCGTCGTCCCGCATCTATCTCCCTGAGCATATCCTCTATGTCCGCTGTCGGAAATTCGTGCTTCGATGCCTCATGAATGGCTCGGAGTTTGCGTTCGACAGCCTCCGGCTGTTCGATGTTGATATATTTCTGGATCAGGTACTGGTATCGAGGGTCCGGGTACTCTTCATCGGGATCAATAGAACCTTCTAAGGTCTCCGCGTAAGACTTCCTGTCCTTCTTCCAGCCCTCGGCCTCGTACAGAGCTTCATAATCAACTACCGGAGTTGCGATCACCTTGTTGTCCTCTTGAATATCAATATCCACCTCCTCTACCCCCTCGATCAGCTTCTTGGGGATGTGGATGCCCTCTTCAGGAACTTTGAGCCTCACCGTTACGTACTTGAACTCGACGTGGGCTTCGGCGGTTTTTCTAAGCGCGACCAGCGCCTCGCCCTGGGTGTCGGTGATGACCTCGCATCCGGGCAGCGTGTCTATCTTCGCCTTCCAGCGTCCGTCCTCTGTCTGTTCCAAATTCGCCCTGTGAGATTTCATGTCTCCAGCCTCCCGCTTAGGATTATACCAATCCCAAGCGTCCCGAACCGTCTTGAGTCCAGCATACACCAAGTCTTCGAGAGAGTTGCCGAAGCCTTTCCCTCATCCGTCTGTCATACCCGCAAAGCCTGTCCTCGGGAATCCGGGAGCGGACATCCACCCATCCTGTAAATCCTGCTTCTGGCATAAGCCCACGAATTCCCTGCCAGATTCTCATGACACTACACATTCCTGGCAGGATACGCTACAATATACGCATGAAGGTTCTAATCGGCTATAAACAAGAGATTATCATAAACAGAGGGCATTGCTGGAAAAAAAGCCCCCCATAGCTAACGCAGGTCAAACGCAGGTCACCGCTGGTGACAGCGCAACCCTGTCGGTCACCTGTTATCCTCCTGCCGCCCCGCCAGCGCGACACCAGCCCAAATATAAATCCAGCATTATGAAATCCGCCTACCCGTCCCCGAGCCTCAGAACGCGGCTAAGCGACATCCGGCGAATGAACCAGATTACGCCCAGGATGATGGTCGTAAAGATGACCGCCATCGCCACGTAGGTAACGAGCAGATTTTGCCAGCCGACCTGTATCACGAAAGGCGGAATCACCTGCGACCCGCGGTCATCGTAGCCGAGGAACGGCATTATGCTCGCGCCCAGCCGTCCGCCCATCCATGTTCCCAGAGCCAATCCGACCGCGATCACGAGAGCCTGCTCCACCCACATCAGCGACACCAGTTGGCGTGTCGAAAAGCCCATCGTGCGCATGAGCGCGAACTGCAACTCGCGGTTTCTGAACGAAATGTAGGCGTGTACCAGGAAGCCGAGGCTGCTGAGTATCAGAATGGCTCCGAACGCTATGAGAAGCAGCGCGCGCCAGCCCGCGAGCACAAGGGGGTCGAGTTGCGCCGCTTCCAGGTTGGCCTCCGTGTCTATGACCGCGCTGACCGCGAACGGCTTGTCCGACTCGAAAAACTCCACAAGGCCCGTACGCTCCTCACCCGTGAGGCCCGTGCGAATCCACAGTTCATTGGGACTTATTTCCGAGCGAGCCAGCCCCAGGTTCACGTATGTGATAACCGACTCCAGGTCGGCTATAAGGAACTTGTCCTTGTAACTATTCAGCGTGGGGAAGAAATCAACCGTATCAGCCAGGACTACGTACAGGCGTCGCCCGTTTACCGTTACCAGGAACTCGTCGCCCTCCGAAAATCCGAACTCCCGGACGAACGACCCGCTTGCCACAACGGGAACCGGCTCAGGGTTGTCGCCAGTGAATATGCCGCGCGAGATAAGCGCGTTTCCGCCCTGCCATGCGAACATGAGCGAGCCGTCTCCCCGCGCCGACACCTCCGACCATCGAGTCCGGTCCTTGGCCGCGGTCCCCGTCTCTCTCAGCGCATGCCATCCGGCGATGTCCCTGAACTTGTCCAGCGTCTGTACCTCGCCGTTGGACATACGCGCGCGAACTGCGTCTATCAATATGGAGCCGGGGGCGAGGGACTTTTCCAGGTCGGTCTCTCCCAGGATGATGGATACCAGCGTTAACGGGCGAGCGGGAATCAGTTCGAACCTCGGGTTGCGTTCCTGGGCCAACTCTGCGTTGTACAGCCGCCATGCGCTCGACTTCAGAAAGCCCAGCCCGTATGTGAAGTGACGTCCGTTCGCGTCGCGTATCCGCACTCCCATCCCAACGGTCGGGTGTGGCCTGTCGGCTTTGACGAGAAGCTGAATTGCCCTCGCGCGCTCCGGCAGGGGAATCCCTACAGGTATTTCATTCCCTTTGAGCTTTGACATCACCTCCGGCAGAGGGTCGTCCGAGAAGTCCTCCCTGTACCATGCCACATCCGCCAATCGGTCTGGGTCCACGGCCAGCATGTAGTAGGACGCGTCGCCAAACTTGGCGGACAGGACAGAGCCCCTCCCGCGCAGGACAGGCGCGGCGCCCTCCACCCGGCTCATCTTTTCATACGGTTCTATAAGCGGCTTTGTGAGGCCGCTATTGTTCAGAGAAACGTTGGTCAGACGGATATCCGCGCCTGCCGAGTAAAGCGTCCGCTCGGTGAAACTCCGCTTGAGCGTTCCCCCGAAGCTGGCCGCGAATATGCCCAGTCCGGACATCAGTATCAGAAGAAGCGCCAACCGCGAGTAATGTGTTGGGTTGCGCGCCATCTGCCACAATCCCAGCACGATGCCGGGCGGCAGGCGCGGCGCGAGCAGACGGCTGGCGAGGCTCATTACGATGGGGAACAGCCTCAGAAGAACCATCGCCGCCGCGATCAGCATTATGCCCGGAACCGCGAGCAGAAGCTGGTTCACGGCTACTTCGCCCAGAAGGCTCCGAGCCGCCAGCGACCCCTGTTCGGTAAGCTGTCTGAACAGAACGATTCCCAGTATCAGCAGCATTACGTCCAGATAGTATCGCTGAAAGAACGACAGCGGCGACGGTCGTGACGCTTCCTGCCTGTCTCGTGAGATGGAAGAACGCGACGACGCCAAGGCCGGTATCATCAGCGCGCCGAAGCTGAGAATTCCCCCGAGCGCGCTCATTATGAACGCGCCTCTTGTCAGATTGACTGAAAGACGCTCACCGCCGCTCAGGTCCGAAAACGCCGGGGTATATCCCAGCAGGCTTATCGCGAGCCCCGCGAGGAAAGGCGCGATCACTATGGACAGAATCGCAATCGTCGCGCCTTCCAGAATGAACACAGTCAGTATTTGCCGCTCGGTCGCGCCCCGCCCCTGAAGCAGGTGTATCTCGCTTCTGCGCTGTTCCGCGACAAGGGACGAGAGGGTGATCACGTAGTACAGCACGACCATCGCTATAAGTATCAGCACGACGAACATCTGGAGTTTGGTAAAGAGCAGCCTCTGATCGTAAACGCGCAGCGCGTCGTCCAGGTCCGTGATCTGCCGGAAGGACGTGAATACGCTGGACAGACTCCGGCTTATGCCTACCACGGAATGCAGCGCGTCCGTCGCGTTGATCGAGGACAGTTTCTCCGGGTCCACCAGAATCAGCCATCCATAGGTGCTGTCCATATCCGGGAACGCCTTGCCCACTCCCCGCATGAACGTGTCTTCGGACACGAGGAACGGCACGGTGGCGAAGTTGCCTGACGTGAACGAGTGGAACGTCCTGTCGTTCAGCTCCCAGATCAGGTCGTCGGGGTCGGTCCTGTTGTACAAGCCGGTGATAGTGACCGACATATACGGAGTCGCGTCCTGCCAATAGGGCACAGCGGAGAGCGTGTCGCCGACTTCCACTCCGAATTCGAGCGCCGCGTTCTCCGAGACTATGGCCTCCATGCTAATCGGATCACCCTGCGGCGCGGCTTCGAGCGGGGCGTCGCCTGGCGCCGTCGGAACGGTATTTCCCGAACGACCTCGCACGTCCGGATCGAGCAGTGGATTCGGCATTCGTCCGCCGGGCAAAATAGTGATCTTGTCCTCTATTCCGGGAAGGAATACGAAGTAACTCCGCGCATTGTCATTGCCCGCCTCTACCTCCTCCCCCGGAAAAGTCAGGAAGAACGTCGCGGATCTGCCCCCATGCAGCGAATCTTCAATAAACCACCCGGCGCCGTCGCTGTAAATGCCCTCCACGTAACCGCGCACCGTTGAGTATGCTTTCGGATTGGTGGGCCCCCTCGTTACCTTTGTGAAGATGTCCAGGTCGAGAGGCTCTCTATCGTCGAGCGCGGCGTCGAGCGCGATGTCTCGGAGCGAGTCGAAGAAGATGACCGTACCCGCCATGATCGCCGACGCCAGCACGACGCCCACAACCACCGAGGACAGCAGCCGCCAGTTGGCCAGGCTGCGTTTCAGCGCCATCGGCCACGCGGACAGTATTCTCAAAACATTACGAAGCATGAGGTTTCACGGCTGTCAGTTTATGGCCTATATGAAGTCCTGACAAGCGGCGGGCCGGCCCCGATAGTCTGGTACACTCCGCCAAACGACCTGCTGATCCGGGAGGGCAATACGTGCCGATCTACTATCTCGACACTTCGGCATTGATAAAGAGATATAGGGCTGAGATTGGTTCTGATGTAATAGCAGGACTCTTTGAAAGCCTGGCAGACTCGGATGAGTTGGTTACACCTCAACTGACGGTGTTGGAGATGAACTCTGCGGCGACTCGTTTTCTGGAAGGGAACGAAATAACCCGCGCGGAGTGCCAAAGGATGCTGGAGCAATTCACTCAGGATATACAGTACTATGACTTCACAGTTATGTCCGTTCAGAATGAACTATTCTCCGAAGCAATAGGTATAGTTAGAGAATACTCCCTGCGCGCGCTGGATGCCCTGCATTTTGCATCCGCGGTGATTGCGAGTAGGTCAAGGTCATCGAATAATCGGATTCTTTATACCAATCCATAGTGATGACGCCATGTTTTCCAAGTCGGAGTCACTGGATTCCCGCCTTCGCGGGAATGACGATACACAACTTGTGACCGGCGTTCACGGCGCAGTCAGAATGAAATGGTATTATATGGTGGGTGCGGATCGGAAGATAATCGAGGCGTGTGATAAATACAGAATGCCCGCCATCAATCTAGTTGCGGACGACGCTCTCACTCAGTTACGCTCACTCCGCTGAACCGGGTGTCCGATCAGGGAACGGCTTGCCCCTAATCTCGTCTATCAAATCGGTCGTGGTGCGGTCCCCCAGCGCTCTGTCCCATATTGCCCTGATTTCTTCCAAAGTGGGAGTGGGCCCGGGGCGACTGCGAATCTCCTCAGCTTCCCTGCGGATGGCCTCTTCCGCTTTCGGGCTGCTCAGTTCCTCCAGCCATTTCGGTCTCTTGTGATTCACCCTGGAAGGGTGCAGATGTCTGTTTTCAGCAGTCATGTTTTCACCTTAAGTGTCACGCGCCTTCGCGCTCAACTATCGTTCTGTCCGTCGCGCTCTGTACTATCTCATTATCGGAAAGCGCTGTCGGGCCGTCAAGTTGGGCACTGTCTCCCGATGCTGTATCAGTTTGGTCGGTATGTTCAAATAGAGCCTCCGGGAACGCTATGGATTCCCGCGAAAGCGGGAATGACGGTTCGGGGGCAGCGCCGACTAAGTTGATACAGGTTCCTGTCTCCCTATTCACTCGGACACTTCGTTGTTTGCGAGGTAAGGGTCTGACTCGGCGGCGGTGACGCTGGCGGTGTTTGCGGGAACGTTCTGCGAAAGTGGATCGTCCAGTCTGGCTATTACCATCACCAGGGTCTTGGAGCCGGCAGCGAGGTTGCCGAGTTCGCACATAACAGGCTTTTCCCCTGAGCAAGTTCCACCTACGGGAATACTCAGCATGGGTGATACGCCATCCGGCAAACTGTCGGTCAAGACTATTCCGGTAGCGTTCGCGGGGCCGTTGTTCTCCACTATCATGTAGTACCACAGGAATCCGAGATAGTCGGATAACAGCATCGTCAGTTCCAGGTCGGCCTGGGGCGCGGGCGTTGGAACCGGGGTTGGTTCGGGCGTCGGAGTGAGCGCGGGAACTGGGCTTTGTCCGCGCTGGTCGCCGAACTCATCCCATGTCGCCACGCCGTCGCCGTCGAAGTCCGCTTTCAGCGCCGGGTACTGGGCGGCTGTTCCGAAGTCCCAGAAGTCATCCACGCCCGTCGTATCGCCGAAGTCGGCGTTGTCGAAATCTATGAGCCACACGCCGTATATGCCGGTGTACCCGGTGGGCGACTGCAACTCGGCGGTCGTCTTTCCCGCTGCCCCGTCAGCCGACCCTTCGCCTACCCCAGAAGATTGCCCGGTGGTCTGCGTATCCCAATAGCCGGCGTATATCACTCCTGAGTTCTGCCCAATCAGACCACCAACTAGCGATTCCTCGGATACGCTGCCGGTGGCGTAGGCTGCGTATATAGTACCGAGGTTGCAACCAACTAGTCCGCCGACAACCTCGCTTCCCGATACCTCGCCAGAGGCGTAGCTCTCATTTATATGGCCGAGGTTGCAGCCAACTAATCCGCCGACATAATCACTCCCAGAGACACTGCCTGCGGCGTAACTCGCGCTTATCTTGGTACCGCGCCAGCCGCCGCTCTCCCCAACCAGTCCGCCGACATAATCACTCCCAGAGACACTGCCTGCGGCGTAACTCGTGCTTATCTGACCACCGAAGTTTTGCCCGACGAGCCCGCCGACAACATCGGTTCCTGACACGCTGCCTGTGGCATAGCTCGCGCTTATCTGACCACCGAAGTTTTGCCCGACGAGCCCGCCGACAACATCGGTTCCTGACACGTTGCCTGTGGCGTAGCTCACGCTTATCTCGCCACCGACGTTCCGTCCAACCAGCCCACCAATGTCTCTATACTCGGACACGTTGCCTGTGGCGTAGCTGTCACTTATCGTCCCGTCGTTTTCTCCAACCAGCCCACCGACAACCTCATTCCCTAACACATCGCCTCTGGCGTAGCTCTCGCTTATCTGACCATGGCTGAGTCCGACCAGTCCGCCGACAGCATCAACGCCGGATACATCCACATCTATCAAACCTGTCCGGTTGATGTAACCGTCCATTGAACCGAACAGGCCGACTACACCAGGGTCGGCGCGCCCGCTTCGCTTGATATACAGGTTGGCGATTGTGTAGTCGTTGCCGTCGAAGGTGGCGCTGAAAGCGTTATCGGTCAATCCGATGGGCAGCCAGCCCGCGCCAGTCGTCCACTTGGTATTGACCGCGCCGGAGGCGTAGCTGACCGGGTCGTCGAAATCGAGGTCTCGCGCCAGTTCGTAGCCGACGCACCCGGAGTCGGGACAGCCCATATGCGTCCTGATAGGCCGGGGCATCCGCCCCGCCGTCTCCGCCCAGGTCCCAGCGGACAGCGTTCAACTGCTCCAGGGCGCGGATCTCGATGAGGCCGTCGTTGTCGGTATCGTAGTCACCGGTCTGGGCGACGGTGTCCCGGGGAATCGTCAGCCACGCGAGCAGCAGCGCAAACGCCGTTGCCGCGCACAGCGATGCCGCGATGGTTCTCATACTCATGGCGCGTCCCCGCGATTGCCGCATTTCTGGAATCCTCACTAACCTTGCTGGCGACGGAGTTGGTCTTCCAACTCCCGTATTCGAGCGTTGCGCTCTTCCAGCGCTTCTTCGGCCTGTCTGCGTCCTGCCTCGGCTAGCTCGGCTCGGCTTCGCTCGACATCGCGCTCGGCTTCGGCTAGTTCGGCTCGGCTTCGCTCGACATCACGTTCCGCTTCGGCTTTCTGTCTCTCAGCCTCAGCTAGCTCGGCGCGGCTTCGCGCGGCTTCCCGCTCCGCTTCCGCCAGCCGTCTCTCCGCCTCGGCCACCCGCCTCCGCGCCTCAGCCCGTTCGTACTCCGCCCTCAGCGCCTTCACGTTCAGGAGATACTGCCCTGTATTCACGTCCTGAAAGAGCAGCTGGAACGGCTGGAAGTTCTCGGCGAACACATACGACAGGTTCGGCTGCGCGCTCAGCAGCCGCTCTCGCTGGGACATATCCATCGCGCACAGCCTCAAGCCCAGTTCCTCGCTGTACGCGCTCATCAGACCATGCTCGCTCGGAGCCATCTCTATCGGCTCATACTCGCCTTCCACCAGCCTGAATCCCATCAGCGCCTGTCCGTACAGACCGCCGCCCGTCGGGTCGAACATCCATAGCTCGGAAACGCCTATGCTGGCGTAGGTGTCCGGCTTTTCGTACAGGTCCCTCCGGTATGTACTCGGCGAAGCCACTTCCAGGACGAATTCGGGCGGCTTGCCCACCTCCCACAGGTTATAGGCGGTCTGGTCCCGGATGGCGGAAACATCCACGTTCCTGGAGCGGTAGAAGTCGGGGGCGACGGAGACGCGGTGGTCGTCGGGGTCGAACCGAATCGGAAGGTTGGAGTCCATGAACGTGAACTTCTCGCCGTTCGGAAGGTGGTCGAGGCTCGACGTGGACTGTTTGATGGCGTTGGATTGCATCATTTCGATAGGAACTCGACCTTCGACGATGTTGTCCTCGTAGAAGACAAGTTTGCCTTTGGATGATTGTATTCTCTGGATTATAGTCTTGGGTCTGTCAGCCATGTCGTGTATCCCTCAGAGCAACTTCGTCTGAATTTCAGCGGTCTCATATATCCTGATTTATATTATTTCACGTGAAGTCCTGGTGGGGTACTGGTGGAGCCGTGGTGACATTTCAGGTGGGTTTTGACCTGAAAATCGGCGGATTTAGCTATGGAATCGGCATGAATTCACCTGTAGAAAAAATTGCGGGTCAGTTTTGTCGTCATTGATAAACTCTACATTATATATTTCAGGTACTTTTGTTCTATAACAGACATATTGTAACATAGCGAGTGGAGAGTTGGGAAACATACAGCGCGGACTGACGCTGTATCAGTGAAGCCGATCACCGACCAAATTGGTACAGGCACGCGGCGCGCGTCTTAGACGCGATTGTTCTGCTGACTAGCCCTCCATCCGCGACAGCCGTCTAAGGTCAATTGACAGCGCTCGGCGGCCCAGCGTCAGAAGCGAGACCGTAAACACTGTTATCATCGCTAAATACAGAGGCCCCATGAACAGCCAGTTGGTCGTCAGTATGAACGGCGGCAGCACATGCCCGCCCCCGTCCGTGACCGCCACCGCCGAGACCATCATTCGGCTCATCTGGTATCCGGCCCAAGCGCCGAGTCCCAGGCCGATAAACGCTATGAGAATGTGTTCCAGTCCAATCAGCCCGATTGTCTGGGCCTGGTTGAATCCCAGAGACCTCAGAGAGGCCATTTCGCTAATGCTGCGATCCGTGAACGCCAGAAGGTAAACGATGTATCCGAGACTGGCGATGAACAGTATCACCGCCATCGCTACGAGGACCATCGTCCGCCATCCGGCGGATATGAGCGGATCCACGTCCTGCGCGGCCAGCGCCGCTTCTGTTCCGATTACTTTACCCTGCCATCTGATCAGGTCTTCCGCGCCGGCGAGCGCAGCGATTCCGCTCCCCTCTCTGACCCCCAGGAATAGCTCATTGACCGGCGCCTGCCCTGTCGGGTTAAGTGGGTCTATATATTCGAGGAGTGTGTCCAGGTCGAACACCATGAACCCCAGACCCTGTGGCGTTATCGTGGGAAAATACTCGACGATGTCAACCACGACCACCGGGACGAGCCCTCCGGGCAGAGTGACGATGATCCCCATGTTTTCCCAGGCCCCGGTTGACTCAGCGAACGAACGACTGACGGCAGCCGGAATGTACCCGTTGCCGCCGGACTTGTAGAAACCGCGCAGGCCGTTGTTAGACTCCTTGCCGAACGTGAAGCGGAGCGCTCGGTTGCCCGAGTACACAATGTCCGTAACGCCGGTTAGCTCGTCCCTTTCGAGAGCGCTGGTCGCAATCGAAACCCACTCCGGCGAACTCTCGAATCCGTCAATGGATACCACCTCGCCCGTTCCTTCCATCACCCCATGTAGCTCGTCGAACACGATATTGCCTGCGGTGCCGGTGGACCCGAATCCCGGTTCGTTAAGCTGTATGGCGACTAATTTCAGGGGATGGACCAGGTCGTCGGGCAGGTCTGCGCCCTTCAGGTTCCAGCCTTGAGTGTCCATCTCACCCAGGCTTATCGTATCCATCTTCCCGTTTGCGTCCTCCACAACTATCCAGAGGAACATCAAAGGGTAATAGCTCGCCGGATTGACCCATAGCTGTATTCTCTCAGCCCCATCTGGAATCGCCGTCGCGCGTACCGGGTCCTCTACTTTCAGGTCTTTCAGAATCTCGGGCAGGTCCCTCTCCGAGAAGTCGGCTCTGTACCACGGATCGAAGCTCTGCGTGTCCACGGCCAGATATGAGAAAGTGGGCCCGCCTCCCCTGATTCCCACGTGTCCGCCGCCTCTCAAAGCCGGAGAAACGGACTCGACTCCGGCTACCCCTCTGTAAGTCGCCTCCAGTTTGCCGTCCCTGCGACCTATGTGCGACGCCAGGCTGTATATGCGGACGTCGGTCCCGACGTTGTAGCGGATTCTTTCCTCGTAGCTTCTATCCAGCGTGGCCCCTACGGTGGTGGCAAGTATCCCTATGCCGCCCGCAAGCGCCAGCAGAAGCGTCAGCCACAAATACTGCATGGGGTTGCGCGCCATGTGCCACAGGGTCATTGATACCCACACCGGCGCGCGCCTGACGAATACTGACAAGAGATGGAATACAACCTGCGCGGGGACCAGAGCGGCCAGCGCAATCGAGCCTGTGAACACCGCGGCGGGCGCGTCCGGGTCGGGCGGCCTCATGTAGAAGAACCAGCCCACAAGCGCCGCCTGAATCACAGTCCATAAGACCCTGTATATCAGACCCGATCCCCTGCCGGTCAGCCAGTACGCCGCCCCGAACCCGACCAGGACCGCCACCGACGGGATCCATCCCGTCTGGTCGCCGGCGCGGAAGTCTGTCACGCCGATAGCCACCGCCAGTATCGCCAGCGTTATCCACACAGCCATATCCACCAGCGCGAGCGACTCGCCGCTTATGTACCGGATGAACATGGGAAATATGCGGAAGAAAAGCATTCCTACGGTTATGAGGAAGAGTACCGGAGCGATCAGCAGCGCCTCGTTCACGTCCTTCTGTCCGAACAGGCTGCCCGATACGAGCTCTCCTCGCACCTGCAATTCCCAGAAAAGGACGCTTCCGACTGCCAGAAACATCACGTCTATGTAGTAACGCTGCAATATGGGTACCTGCGGCGGACGCGACGCTCTGAGTTTATGGATGGTAAGCCCGTCTCTCGCCCCCAGCACGCCCGGAATGACGAATATGGCGAGACACATCGCGCCCGCCGCGCCTGCCGCGGCGAACGGCAGCCATCCAATGTGTACGGGAAGAGGCTTGCCGTTCGTTATATGCCCGAAATATGGAAGCAGACCGGCAAGCCACACAATCGCCAGAGCGATAAATGGCGCTATCGCGGCTCCGACAACAGTCAAAATAACCCCTTCCGTCATGTACAGCCTGAGAAGGCGCCAGGCGCTGGTTCCCCGGCTTCTGAACAGGGCGACATCGCTCTCGCGGTTGGGGATAAGATAGGAAACTATCATAAACAGGAAATAGAGAACCGCTATTCCCAGCGTTGTCATAAGAAGAAGGAGCGGGACGCTGGTCAGAAAGCTCTGTCGCTCGAATCGCGCCAGCAATACTCCTATTCCGCTAAACACAAAGGAAGTGGGAAGCGCCGCGTATATATCATTGTTCAGCGCGTCCAGACGCGACCTCATTTCGCCCTTTGACCACGTTCGCAGAATCTCGGGATCAACGTCGTTGTACCATGTGGCGTCAACGGTCGCGCCCGGGAATGATTTGCCTATCGCGTCAGTCATAGAGGTCGGGCCCACGAAAATGCCGAGCAGCGGCGGCGAGCTTGGCGTTACCACTCCATCGTCCGTGGGCATACGCGGGAACAGGTAGGAATCCACATCGTCCCGCCAGTACGGATCAGCCCAGTAGGCAGCCTCGACCAGTCCCGTGATTCTGACCGATACCTTTACGGGAGAGTCCACGGATGGAGCGAAGACAAGAACGTCTCCGGGCTTCAGGCCGCCGAAAACGTTAGCGGTTCTGGCGCTCAGTACGGCTTCTACCAGCGGTCCCTGGGAACCTCTCAGAACAACGTCGCTCGCAGGTCTGCCCTCCAGAAAGACGACCTTCTCCTCCAGCCCCTCGAGATACTGCGCGAAACCTCTCTCGAATGGAAGGGGAGGTTCCTCACCCTCTTCCGGCGGCTCTTCCAGCGCCGCCAGCGCCGCCGACGCCCTGACCGGCAGGGTCATCGAGTAGTATGGCGTCTTCAGATAGCTGCGAGTCCCTGTAAGTATCGGCCCCACGTTGTCAGCCACGGCTTGGGCTTGGGCCGCCTGCGCGCTTTCGATTTCATCGGACTCCAGCGGGACTAAGTCATAATCCACGACTATATCGAAGAATGTATCGCCTGATCTCGCGACCGATGTTCTTACCGCGCTGTTGACGCTCTGGCGCTCCAGCGCGTCCAGATATACCGGAGCCGCCGACATGAGTACGGTCGCCGTCACTATGCCGATGAAGACGCTCGACATCAGCCGCCACTCGGACCTCAGGCGACGCATGGCAAGCCTCATGACACTCATGTCCTGTTGGGAATCTGCCTGCGCGGTCACGCTGCCTGCTCTCCGGCTTCACGAATTATCCGCAGAGCCAGACTGTCACCTGAGCGCCAGCCTCCGCCCGCGGGCTGATATATCTCCGCCGATCTGAGCGTGGCGAAGCCGTACCCGCCGACGACCAGCGCCCGGCCGTCCGCCAGAAGGATCGTGGAATGCCCCCATCGAGCTTCCTTTATTGCGCCGCCCGACGTCCATCGGTTAGGTTCAGGATCGAACTGCTCTACCGACGCCAACGGGGCAGTCCCGTCCGCCGTGCCGCCCACTACCAGAACCCGCCCGTCCCGCAGCAGGGTTGCCGTGTGCTTTGCTCTCGGTCTATCCATGTTCTCGGCAACCGACCATTGTCCCGTTGCCGGATCGAATATCTCCACCGAAGCCAGCGCTTCGCCGTTGGCTTCTACGCCGCCGATTGCCAGAACGCGGCCATCGCCGAGCAGAGTAGCCGTATGCCCGTCTCGCCCTTCGGACATTGCTCCTTCCACAGTCCAGGTGTCGGTTGCGGGATCATAAATTTCCGTGGACGCCAGGCTGCGGTCGTCAGTCCCAACACCGCCCGCGACAAGCAGTCGCCCGTCCGAAAGCAGGGTCGCCGTGTGTCCCCAGCGCGCCTCGTACATAGGAGTTGTCCTTGACCATGCGCTTGCCGTCCTGTCCAGAGTCTCGACGCCGGACAGTGTCTTCGCGCCGTCCCATCCACCTGTGGCCATAG
Source organism: Dehalococcoidia bacterium (assembly GCA_965261525.1). Classification (GTDB taxonomy): domain Bacteria; phylum Chloroflexota; class Dehalococcoidia; order Lucifugimonadales; family UBA1123; genus VXRN01. The sequence continues at coordinate 2,784,375 of OZ253472.1, read as the reverse complement.
CTCGCCCGTCGCCCAGGCGTGTCAGAGTATGCCTCACTCTTGCCTCCGACATATCCGGGAGCGCTTCCCATGACGTTTCCTCGACGTGAAGTATCTCCGCCGAGGAATGAATCCCGCCCAGGCTGTCCGCGCCGCCGCATACCGCTATGCGACCATCCGCGAGGACTGTGGCCGCGTGTCCCCATCTCGCTCGCCGCATCTCGCCTGAAAATGTCCACCTCTTGGACTCGGCATCGTAGTATTCGGCTGTATTCAAGCTCCATCCATCGTTGTCGTATCCCCCGATTACCAGCGACCTGCCGTCCGCGAGTGGCAGCGCAACGTGCGCCCAGCGCGCATCCCGGACAAACCCCGTCGGCGACCATGAGCCCGCGCCCGGTATGTACAGTTCTGTGAGCGCAAGCGGCGCCACGAGACTCGCCCGCCCGCCTGCTACAAGCACGGTCCCATCCGCCAGAAGCGTCGAAGTGTGCTCCACACGCGGGGACAGAAGTTTTGCCGTGTGGCTCCATTCGTCCAGAGCGGGGTCGTAAATTTCCACCAGGCTGAGCGGCGCAACTGAGCCTCCGCCCGTAACCAGCAGGCGCCCGTCTTCGAGAACTGTCACGGCGTGCCCGGCCCTGAATTGGTTCATACGCGCCGCGGGCGTCCAATTCATCGTGGCCGGATCGAGTATCTCAGTGGAGTCGTGAGTGGAGCTTCCCGCTCTCCCGCCGATAATCAGCAGACGCCCGTCCGAGAGGAGCGTCGCCGTGTGTCCGCTCCGCTCAGCCGTCATCGGAGACGCGGACGACCATTGGCTGGTTGATGGATCGTACACGTCCACCGACGACAGCGTATTCGGTCCCTGCGCGCCGCCCGCGACGGCCACGCGCCCATCTGCAAGCAGCGTTGCCGTATGCTCTGCCCGAGGCTCCGACAGCCCGCCCGCCGGACTCCATGTATCGGACGCCGGGTCGTATATCTCCGCGCCCGATGTAGGCGTAAACATACCCGCGCCGCCCGCGACGAGTACGGTTCCATCCGGCAGAAGCGTCGCCGTGTGCTCCGACCGCGCCTCATTCATCGGAGCCGCGTCCGTCCATGAGTCCGAGGCGGGATCGTATATCTCTACCGAGGACATCGCCCTCAGCTTGAACGCGCCGCCCGCGACGAGCGCTCGGCCATCAGGCAGAAGCGTCGCGGTATGTCCCTCTCGCGCCATCCCGATGCTGGAGACCAGCGTCCAGATCCCTGTCTGCGGATCGAAAGACTCCACCGACGCCAGCTCCCTGTCCACCCTCGAACCCGCCACGGCCAGAATAGCGCCGTCCGGCATAAGGGTCGCGGTGTGATTGGCGCGTGGTTCGTTGGAACTGCCCGGCGCGCCCGGAGAACCGGGGGGCGGCTCCGGCGCTGGGGTCGGCGTGGGTTCTGGCGGCTCTCCAACCTCTGAATTGTCCGTGCCGCAGGACACAGCCAAAATCGTTGCGAATGTACACAGGGCCAGTATTAGAACGCGGAATGCCATAAAGCGAATTGTGCAGCAGCCCCATGCCACAAGTCAACGCACTGACATTCCGCGCGCCGTTTCAAAGTCAACTTGTGATAACAGAAGAACCTGTATCAACTTAGTCGGCGATTCCGTTGATAGGAGAGCGACATATGACGGATTTTATCCTGAAAATCCTCTAATCCCGCTAATCCTGATTCTGACATCAATAGCTGACCGACCAAACTGATACAGCGCATAGTACGGATCTCTGTTGTCACGCGCCTACCGACAGTGTAGAAAGGCGCTATCCCAACACCGTCGAGGCTTTTGGAAATCGACTCGCTCGATGATTTCTGCTCTTAAGAAAAAACCCCCGACGCTATCAACATCGGGGGTTTGAATCGGCGGGACCGTCTCCGGAGCGCTAGCTGGAGTCTCTCACCCACCGAGTCTGCGTCCGTCCATGGCTGGACGTTCGATCCTGCTGCTTCTGACGCGCGCCATTCACGATACGGGTTCTCCCCGTGTCCTCCCACGATCCCCATATCTCAGGCACGGGCGCCGGAGCGTCAACCCAGCGGGTCTCGGTCCTGCCGTAGCTGCTGGTGCGCGACTCCTCCGCCTCCCTGTTCCGACCGCTGCCCTGGATTCTGCCCGTGCGCGACCAACTGCCCCAGCTCTCCGGCTCCGGGTCCGATACGTAGCGATACTCGGCGTTGCCGTAGCTGCTGTCGCGCCGCTGCTCCCGCTCACGGTTGCGCCTGACGCCCCGGTAATCGCCGGTGTTATACTAACTTCCCCAGCTCTCAGGAGATCGAACCCTGATTGTCACCGTGTCTGTGTCACTCGCTCCGTGATTGTCTGTGACCCTCAGCCTGAATGTCAGCGTCGTCGCTCTTGACGGCGCGGTAAATGTGGGCCTGGCCTCCGACGTGCTGCTGAGGGTAACCCTGCGTCCCGCCGGTTGCTCCCAGCTGTAAGTCAGCGTGTCGCCACTCTCAGGGTCTGTCCCTGAACCCTGAAGGGTTACTCTTGCGCCGGGGGAGACCGTGCGGTCAGAGCCTGCGTTGGCCGTCGGCGCTCGGTTTATGCGCGCGGCCTCTATCTTCACGTCGAAGTTGTCCTCATTGTACGGGTGGAAGTAGGCCCTCCACATCTCCGGTTTGCTGGTTAGCGGAATCGTGAGATTCGTTTCCACGATGGGTATTCTACTCGATCCATCTTCGGAAATGAGGTCAGTGGACGAGATTCGGCCAGCGCTGCCCAGAACGTATTTCCAAGTGTTTTCGGTCGCGCGCTTAACGTATATCTTGAAGCCCCAGGTCTCCCCGACAACGAACCTGGAATCGGTATCGGATGCGCCGCGAATCACCATCCTGACATTGTCCGGGGTGTCGTCGTCGCTGGGAATGTAGGCGTGCCACCAGCGTTCCCCACCGTGAACTCCGAGTATTCGGGAGCCGGACATGCGTCTGTTGTCGCCTCCATCGGAGGTATCAATAGTCAGAAGGTCGAGCGCGTCTCCGGAAAGGTCGGTCAGGGTCCGCCATCTCCCGTAGTCGCTCTCGTCAAAGCTGCTCTGCTCGTTCAGGCCCAGGCTTTCCAATGTCACCCTTTCACCGAAGGTGATGCCCAATGCCTCCTCCGCCGCGGACGCTGGAAATGCCCAGCCCGTGGTACGTATGCCAGCAGAGAAAAGGATTCCGACCATTTTGTACAAGCCTTCCTCGACTTTGTACAAGACCGGGGCGCCTGAATCTCCCTCAAGCAGGACTTTCGGTATGAAATCGAATTTGCGTCTTTCTGTGATGTCATTCTTCTTACATAGGTATCTCCCCCTTTAGTCCCACACCAGCTGGTTGCCTCGCCAGGAGTTGTCGCAGTACCGCCCCTGGGTTATACACCGCCAGCGCGAGACCCGTGAGAATATAGGATCATTCAAAATTGATCTACTGCTCCGCCTTTCCTCTATGCGAATGGGAATGCATTCCAACCGGTCGGGTATCACGTCCTCCGGGGGTAGGAAGTCCTGCGGAAACTTCTCCCTAACGTAGATGAAGATGGTAAATTGTCCAGTCTTGAGGAGGCTCTCATCTTCAAGGCGACCGACGCCCATGGCGAACACGAAGCGCTGTCTCCAAAACTTGTCGCCATGCTTGTCGAAGACGCGCCTGGCGAGCTCGTTTTCCACCCTGTATCTCTTGTAGTCGTTCCAGCACTCTACACTCTCGCAGTCGTTCCAGCACTCTACACTCTCGCAGTATGCGACATCTTGCGGTATGGGGAGGAATCTCATTTCCTCTACCCTTCTTGCAATGTCACGCTCAATCCTGTTGACGCAGGCCGCCTCATCTTGTAGCTGGGTCTCCTCCCGGCAGGCCATTGCCAGCCATATGACGATGGCGATGAGAACCGCCATGAGTTTGAAGGTCGTCCTGGTGGTATGCACGATTGAACTCCCTATCTGTTGGCGCTGCCTAAAGGCCTTATGAATATAATAGTACAATAGTTCTGTATCAGTCAATCCCTACTGAGTGCTTATGTTCGTTTAGTAGCATAAAGAGAATACAGATGTATAGTAGAATCAGAAACTCAGGGTGAATTTGTAAGCCCTGCCAGCAAGGGTTTGTCTGGACTGAACCGGCCATGACGTGTATGCAGGTTGCTCACCAGTGCCCTCTCGCCGTCCGAGTTGCGCACCGTCCGAGGAATTCGCGGAACTGGTAACCACTACCCTGGCCATAGCCAGCCTGTGATACGGAATGTGATGACTACCAGGGTTTGAGGGTATCGGGTTCTTCTACTATCTGAATGGCTACACACTCAATCCGGCTCGGTATCCGGTCCTCCGGATGGAGCCGGTACTGCGGAACTTTCTCGGTAACTTCAATGACGATGCCCAGTTCTCCGGTGTGCTGGCCGTTTTCGTCCAGAATATATGTAATGCCCATTCCGTGAGCGTTGGGCTGTTTCCGGTATTTTTCGCTCAGCTTTTCAAACACCGGCTCGATGAGCGACATTTCCGCTCTGTACCGTAAGTAGTCTCTACTGTACTCTTCGATTGGGAATTCCAAGCCTTCGGGTGTGGACATCAATCTCTGAATCTCACGTTCATTCTTGATTCTGCATTCCAGATCCTCGATCGTTGTCTCGTCACAGGCCGCTAACCACAGGAAGGCGGCGATGCATACGAGAACCGCCACGAGTTTGAAAGTCGTCCTGGTGGTATGCACAATTGATCTCCCCGTCTGCTGGTTCCGCCTGAGGGCCTTGCAGATATAAACGCACTGACATTCCACGCGCCGTTCCAAATTCAACCTGTGCTAGAATTTACCGTAGCAAGGAGGAGTCCATGATTACCCCAGCCACCGCCATATTCTATCCCGAAACGGACGGTATGCCATTGCCTGACGGATTCTATCAACACAGCCATTTCTGGGAGATCATCTCCATATTGAATTACTTCTTCCGCCTGCGCGATGACGTCGTGGTCGCGGGCGACATCTTCATCTACTACGTGGAGGGCAATCCGCGTCTGACGGTTGCGCCGGACTGTTTCGTGGTCTTTGGAGTCAGCCTGGAGTCGTTTGAGAGGAATAACACCTACCTGATGTGGGAAGTTGGCAAGGCTCCCGAGTTCGTGATGGAGATAGGTTCGCCCAGCACGGCGAGCAACGACCTTGGCGATAAGCGCGAGTTGTACGCGAGCCTGGGAGTTGTGGAGTATTGGCGATTCGATCCGAGTGGCGGCGATCACTACGGCGAACCACTCGTGGGCGAGACGTTGGTGGACGGCGAGTACCGTGAGTTGGAGATGGTTCGCGGGACGGATGACAGCGTATGGGGTTACAGCCCCGTGTTGAACTTGGAACTGCACTGGGATGAAGGCCGTCTGCGGTTCTACGACCCTGTTGATGGTCGGTGGCTTGAGAACATAGATGAGAAGGACGTTCGCGCTGAGACCGCAGAGGCGGTCGCTGATACCGCAGAGGCGGCGAGAGAGACCGCAGAGGCAGAGCGAGAGATGGAGAGAGCGGCGCGGGAGAGGGCGGAGGCAGAGCGAGAGATGGAGAGAGCGGCGCGGGAGAGGGCGGAGGCAGAGCGAGAGATGGAGAGAGCGGCGCGGGAGAGGGCGGAGGCAGAGCGAGAGATGGCGGAGGCAGAGCGAGAGATGGAGAGAGCGGCGCGGGAGTCGGCTGAGTCCCGGCTGGCGGAGTTGGAGGCGGAGTTTCGACGGCTTCGGGGTGGATAGTAGCGCGTGGCGCGCGCGTGGTAGTATTGTTTGGCTGGGAGGGAGATTATGGCGATTAAGAACACGGGGTTAGGCGCGGATGTGTCAACCCGGACGGAAGTTTTCTATCCCGAAGCGGACGAAACGCCGTTGCCTGACGCGCTCTATCAACTCGACCATTTCGTGGAAATCATCTCCATTCTCAAGCGCTTCTTCAGACCGCGCGAGGTCGCCGCGGTCTCGGGCAATAATTTCATCTACTACGTGGAGGGGGACAACACTCGGTGGGTTGCCCCGGACTGTTTCGCGCTTCTCGGCGGGAACGTGGACTCGCTACGGAGCAACAACAAGTATCTGATGTGGGAGGTCGGCAAGGCGCCCGACTTCGTATTGGAGATAGGCTCGCCCAGCACGGTGAGCGACGACCTGCGCGATAAGCGCGAGTTGTACGCGAGACTGGGAGTTGTGGAGTATTGGCGATTCGATCCGAGTGGCGGCGATCACTACGGCGAACCACTCGTGGGCGAGACGTTGGTGGACGGCGGGTACCGTGAGTTGGAGATGGTGCGCGGGACGGATGGCAGCGGCAGCGTATGGGGTTACAGCCCGACGCTGAACCTGGAACTGCACTGGCAGGAAGGCCGTCTGCGGTTCTACGATCCTGTTGATGGTCGGTGGCTTGAGAACATAGATGAGAAGGGCGTTCGCGCTGAGACCGCGGAGGCAGAGCGAGAGATGGAGAGAGCGGAGGCGGAGCGCCGGACCACCCAATACCGCATCGCCGAACTGGAAGCCGAAATCCGACGCCTGCGCGGCCAATAACCCTGAAAAACTGCCGGAAAGGCGAGGCGCCCTTCAGGGCGCCTCCGACCTGTCCGCATTCCTGATGTCAACCCTTCCGACGCCTACTGGGCGTCCATGCCCAACTCAAAGTAGTAACTGCCGTCCGGCGCGAGAATGCTGCCGTATGGATCCACTCCCGCTACCACGTACGTATAGACGCCCACCTTCAGCCCGTTGAATGCATAGTTGTTCGCTGTGGCGTTCAGAGCGCTGCTTTGCAGCGAAGAAGAGTCTCCCGAGATAATCGCCGCGACTATATGGCTGGCCGCGTCCGCTCCCGGCGTCCAGGTGATGACCGCGGTGGAGCCGGACCTCACCACTTTCAGGCCGCTGGGCTTCACGTCCAGCGCGGGCGGCCCGCTGCCCACTTTCGATACGCTGTAGAGACTGCCGTCCGGCGCGGAGAAGCCGCCGGATGCGTCCTTGCCGAGTACGTAGTACGTATAGACCTTCTGCCTCAGACCCGTGAAAGTATAGCTTCGCGCCGCGCCGTCCAGCTCTATGTTGAACTTCGTATCGCCCTCAGTTATCGCCAGAACTGCATGGCCCGTCGCATCCGCTCCCGGTATCCAGCTGATCACGGCGCTGGAGGCGGTACGATTCACCATCAGGCCGCTGGGCGCGACACCGGCCACAGGCATGGCCGTCGCGGTAGGCAGTGGCGTCCCCATAGACGTGGGTGTCGCCGTCGCCGTCACTATGGGCGTGGGCGTGGGCGTCGGAGTCGCCATGGTAGTCCCGGCCGGCGTCACTGTTGGCGTCAGCGTCACCGTCGGAGTAGGCGTTTCTGTCGGAGTAGGCGTTTCTGTGGGCGTCGGAGTGGGCGTCGGCGTTTCTGTGGGTGTCGGAGTGGGCGTCGGCGGCGTCTCTGTCGAGCGGCCAATCAGCTTCACCTTCGCGACGTTGATCCTCGATCTCCAGCCGACTCCCTTCTTCCCCGTGATGTAGCTGTCGCCCAGGCTCCACCCCTGGCTGGCGGTTTCGCCGGTGTCGTCTGTCAGCCGCACACTCCCCGACGTCCCCGATACGACTACATAATAGTTCCCGCTCGCGCTGATGGTCTTCCCGCCCGGCAATTCGTAGGTATGAAGAATACCGGCGGGAGTCATCGCATCGCCTGCGTAGTCGGAGCAGGCGCTGAAGTTCGGCCTGTTGGAGCCGCCCTGTCTGGGGCAGACTTGGACGATGACGCCGACCGGTGCGGCGTCGAAATCCACCTGGACGTGCGTCAGCGAATAATCGCCGACGCCGGCCCTGAATGGCTGCGCAATCGAACTCGTGGAAGAGAGTCTGTACGCGCTGGCGCTGGCGGCGTTCCCGATGTTGTCCAGGAACGGAGCACCCGTCAGGTCGTTGGTGACCGTGAGCGTTACGCTTGGCTCGCCCAGCGTCCTCACGCCGTCTCCGCTCGCGCTATGCGTGATTGTTGTCATCCGGTCTCCGTTCACGAAGCCGCCTTTGACCTTGACCTTCTGAGGCTTCCACCACTCGCCCAAATTGCCCGCCCTGAAGGTTAGGCTCCCCGAGATGGTGGCGACCGAACGGTCTCCGCTGGCCGCCTCGACCATCGTGGTACCCACCGGAGGCGGCGAATCCAGGTAAACGCTGTATTCGCCGTCGCCGTTCTCGTCCAGCCTGAGAACGGTCTGTTCGCCCTCAGTATTCGGGTCGGTGTCAACGATGACCAACACCCTCGGAATGCCGCTAACCTGCATCTTGAGCGACCGGGAGACATCGGCCCCCCATACAATGATGGCGCCGGTGTCAGTATCCGTATTGACTCCATCCTGGATTGTCCACCCGGGCGCGGCGTCTTCGCTATGGTCACTGGTCGTTTTCAGCAAGCCGCCCGTCCCCGCGACCACGACCCAATACCTGGTGTTCGGTTCGAGCAGATGACCGCCGGAATCGGTGTATATGGCATCAGAGCCTGGGTCGAGCTGGGCATGCGAATCCGCGTCCTTGCCCAGGAGGGTCAACGGGCCGATTCTCTTTCCCGGTCGTCCGCCCGAATCCTCGTTCAGTTCCACGGTCACGCCGGCCGGGGCGGCGCTATCATCGCCGTCGGCGGCGATCCCTCCGAATTGGAGTTTGACATTGTTCATCCGGTACCCGTCGGGGTCGGGTCCGGTCATGAACGCCCCCGCGACCGGCTGATTGGTCATTAGGGAAATGGTGGTGGTGTCGGTCTTGCCGGTATTATCAGCCAATACGCGCTCGCCCACTATGGTAATGTAGGTTGTCGCCAATACATTGTCGGCTTCGCACGGGTCGGCGTCGCCGCTGCATAGCTCGAAGTATATCTTCTCGTCGCCTTCGATCTTTTCGTCCATCCACAGCGTGATAATAATGATATCCGTGATGGCTGTTGTGGCTTCGGTCGGCGTGCCCACAACGGGGAACGAAACAGGCTTATGAAAATCATTTGTACCGAAGTCTGTATCCGAGTCCATACTCAAATGGGCCGCGTCCGGTCCCGGATCGGTGCAGTTCTCGTCTCCCTCGCCGCAGTTGACAATCTGCCATTCCATCATCGCCTGCGTCTCGTCGGTGGTGAAGGGCCTGCTCACCGTGACCTTCACCGTAATCTGCACTTGGTCTTTTTCCATCCTGCTGCGCGGCTCCAGAACCTTGTCCGGCGTCACCGAAATCGTGTAGGTGCGTTCGGGCTGTTGCGCCCGCGCGCCGCGCAGCGCGACCATCGCCGCTATCAGCGCGACCGCCGCCAGAATGATGATCGTCCTTTGGAGAGCGCTGTTCTTCATATAGCTAAATTCCTTCCGTCCAACAGGTTCCGCCAGGATGAAACATTTCTATCAGCGCGACCGCCGCCAGAATGATGATCGTCCTTTGGAGAGCGCTGTTCTTCATATAGCTAAATTCCTTCCGTCCAACAGATTCCGCCAGGATGAAACATTTCTATCAGCGCGACCGCCGCCAGAATGATGATCGTCCTTTGGAGAGCGCTGTTCTTCATATAGCTAAATTCCTTCCGTCCAACAAGTTCCGCCAGGATGAAACATTTCTATCAGCGCAACCGCCGCCAGAATGATGATCGTCCTTTGGAGAGCGCTGTTCTTCATATAGCTAAATTCCTTCCGTCCAACAGATTCCGCCAGGATGAAACATTTCGTCCTCGCATCGAAAATACCCACGCCGCCAAACCGCGCCCCACAAACCCCATGTCCAAACCGCGCCGACGCAGGCTATTATACCCCAACCAGTCCACTCGTTAAACCGACCCTTCGCCGTTCGACGGCGCCTTTCCGAAGTCAGCGCAGCCTGTATCAACTCAATCGGCGTTCCTCGCGGCCCGAAAATCCCCTCGTACAGCCCCCTCTCCCTAACAGACCCCCTCTCCCTCATACAGCCCCCTCTCCCTTAGGGAGAGGGTTGGGGTGAGGGCGATTACATTGTGAATACCTACCCCTGTCAGCCCCCGACGCGAGATGGCTAGGTAAAAGTGTACAGTCGCTATGAATACCAACGTACAGCCCCCCTCTCCCTCATACAGCCCCCTCTCCCTCAGGGAGAGGGTTGGGGTGAGGGCGATTACATTGTGAACACCTACCCCTGTCAGCCCCCGACGCGAGAGGGGTAGGTAAAAGTGTACAGTCAGCTATGAATACCAACGTACAGCCCCCTCTCCCTGAGGGAGAGGGTTGGGGTGAGGGTGATGTCACAGATATCCAGAGCCAGACAGATGAGAAGACAGTCCACGGACGCCGAACGAGTACTCTGGTCGAAACTCCGCGACCGTCGGATGATGAATTGCAAGTTTCGCAGACAGTTTCCGACCGGCAGGTACATCGCGGACTTCGTGTGTCGTAAGCACAATCTCATCATAGAGATTGACGGAGGACATCACGCGGACCAGCAGGAGTACGACGCGGTCAGGACTGAATGGCTTCGGTCACAAGGATACGATGCGCTCCGGTACTGGGACAACGATGTACTGACTCAGCTGGAATCGGTGCTGGAATCAATCGGGAACGAGCTCAAGAAGCGCGGCGCATCGTATTCACCCTCACCCTAGCCCCTCTCGCGTCGAGGGCTTACAGGGGTATGTAAACGTACGGTCAACCGTCAATACCTACCAACAGACCCCCTCTCCCTCAAGAGCTGAGAGGAGTATGTAAATGTGCAGCTACCGAAGAATTTCAATCAACAGACCCCCTCTCCCTTGAGGGCTGAGAAGGGTATGTAAAATGTGCAGCTATCTATGAATTTCAATCAACGGACCCCCTCTCCCTAACAGACCCCCTCTCCCTCGTACAGCCCCCTCTCCCTCAGGGAGAGGGTTGGGGTGAGGGTGATTGCATTGTGAATACATACCCCTCTCCCTCAAGAGCTGAGAGGGGTATGTAAATGTGCAGCTACCTAAGAATTTCAATCAACAGACCCCCTCTCCCTCAGGGAGAGGGTTGGGGTGAGGGTGACTACTGCCACCGACCAAACTGATACAGCATCACCCCTAATTCATAATTGAAAATTCAAAATTGATAACTGACAATGTGGAGTTTATCAATGACGACAAAAATGTCCGACACTTTTTTTCTACAGGTCAATTTCATGCGAATTCATAGCTAAATCCGCCGATTTTCAGGTCAATACCCACCTGAAACGTCACCTGAAGTCCACCAGGGGTCCACCTGAACCAACATAAATCAGAATATATATAACCCAGCCGATTTTCCACACACCTATCCACTTTGGAAAGGTACCGTGATTCCACATTGCCCCGCGCCCCTCACCGCATTACAATGCAGACTGAACACACCCAACCCCGAAACACGGAGGCGTTAAATGGTTGACCAGAACAATTTCACCGCATACTTCAACGGCGAGTGGCTGCCGCTCGGCGACATCAGGCTCTCGCCCGAAGACAGGGGCTTCGTCGTCGCCGACGTCGTATTCGACATAGCCCGCACCTTCGCTGGCAAACCCTTCGTCCTCCACCGCCACATTGACCGCCTGTACAGGTCCCTCAAGTACATGAGGATTGACCCCGGCCTCACTCCTGACGAGATGACCGCGCTCTGTGAGGAAGGCGTCGAGCGCAATATGTCCCACCTCGACGAGGCGGGCGACTTCGCCATCAACCCGTTCATAACGCGCGGCGTCGGACACGGCATCAACGGACTCACACCCACCGTCTGCATCATGGTCAAGCCCGTCGCGTTCGAGTCGTTCGCCCAGTTCTACGTGGATGGCGCTCACGGCGTCATCACCAAGACTCGCAGCTACTCCAGCGACACAATGGACCCCAAGGTCAAACACCACAGCCGCGCCAACTTCGTGCTAGCCGAACTCGAGGCCGCCGACGTTGACCCGGGCGCCTCCCCCATTTTGCTCGACCAGTACGGCAACCTCACCGAGGGCATCGGTTACAACGTCTTCCTCATCAAGGACGGCGTGATAAAGACGCCCACAGACCGCAGCATCCTCCAGGGCATCTCCCGCAGCGTCATCTTCGACGTAGCCCACCAGCTCGACATACCCGTCGTCGAGGACGACCTTCAGCCCTACGACATCTACACCGCCGACGAGGTGTTCTTCTCCAGGACCAGCCCGCGCATAGTGCCGGTAAGCATGGTGGACAAGCGACCCGTCGGAGAATCCACGCCCGGCCCCATCACCCGGCAGCTTCTCGCCGCCCACAGCGAAATGGTTGACGTCGACATAGTCGGCCAGGCCCTCCACCATGCCGGCATCGAAAGATAGTCCACTTTCACTACGGGCGCGGAAATCCTCGCAAAACAGGCGGCGGCTCGGCCTTAAGTCGGCCCGCCGCCTGTGCGATAATGGATGTGAACACTGTCCGCCGAACCGAAGGAGCGCCAATATGCTCGACGCAAAGACAGAGTCACAGCTATACCATGAAGACTGGGATTTTATAGAGGCTAACTACGACGCGCTGCAGGAAAAGTACCCCGAACACTGGATCGCCCTGATGGACAAAAAAGTTGTAGCGTCGGATCCGGATCCAATGGAACTTGCCGCCAAACTGAGACCCATGGGCCTCCCCCCCAACAGAGTAGTCATCGAGAAGTTAACTGACTTGGACGAAAATGTAATTATAGTGACGTCTGACTTCTCCATGCCGGCGCGGGGTAAAATCTGCGGGAGGACCGATCTGGACGAAAATGTAATTACAGTGGAAGTCTGACTTCCAATGATAAAAGGATACTTCCGCTCAGGGCGGCCCTATATTGACATATTAATAACCATGCCCAATCTGGGCATGGTCGAAATGAAAATTCCCTTCGCGGTTGATACGGGCGCGAGCCGTACGCTTATTGGGCATCGGGCCGCCACTGAAATGGTTGGAGTGTATGGAATTGATCTGGAAAGCCTTCCGGCGGGACAGCGTAGTCTTGGCATAGGCGGGCTGGCCTCAACCCGCCAAACGCGAGTTACTATGAGAATAGGGAACCTCTATTTTGACCGAGATTTCCCCATCCTCGAACCCATACCAGGGCGAATAGTTGGAATCCCCTCCCTACTCGGCAGGGATGTCCTCTCCCACTTCGCCCTTTTCGTGGAGGAGCGCGCCAACCGCGTCCTGCTCCTCGAACCCAATGAGGCGGACAGCCTCCAAATCGCGTAACCCGCGCCCTGGCTCAGTACAGGTCCGTCGCGTCGCGTTCCGCCTTGGCAAGTCGTTCGCCCTCGTCCAGCCACCCGAACGATGCGTATGACTCCGCCGACCCATAATCCCGCGTCCGCACCACAACCGGCATCGGAAGCGCGTGTCCGAAGACCAGCGCCTGCTGCTTCGACTCCAGCCTCGACAGCACCGCCCTCAGCTTGCGGCTCCCTGATACTCCGGACAGTACCGCGTCCACGTCTCGGTCGCTGTCCAGCAGACAGATCAACTTCGTCCCTATCTGGCTCATTATCTCGTCGTCTATGCCGGACGGCCTCTGGTCCACCACAAGCAGCGTCACGTTGAACTTGCGCATCTCGCGCGCGATTGTGCCGAATATCGTCTGGTCCGCTATACCCGGATTCAGGAACTTGTGCGCCTCCTCGATGGTGATGACCAGGGGGCGCGGACTCTGCGCGCTGTTGCCAGCCGCCTTCTCAGTCATCTGCTGGTAGCGGGCGTAGATGCGCCGAGTCAGCAGGTTGGCGACCAGGATGTAGGCCGAAAGGTCGCTCCCATAGCGCCCGAATTCAAGAACCACGTGCATATCCTGGTTCTGCACGTAATCAAGTATGCGGTTGACCGAATCGTGCGCCCTGCTCGCGTCTATGAATGGCAGACGCATAAGACGGCGCAGGCGATTCTGAAGCGTTGACAAGGCGCGGTCATTGACGTTCAGGCTCGACGCCAAGTCCCGCATCGCCTCGCCCCCGGACATATCCAGAAACGTGCCCAGCCATTTCTTCTGACCGAACTCGCGCTGGAGAGAGTAAGTCGCGTCGGCGGCGACCTCTGACAGGTTCAGCGACTCCCGCAGCATCAGAATGTCTTCCGGCTCTATCTCCTCCAGACCGATGCGCGCCACGTAGTCGGGGTTGATGCCGCGGTTCCGCGAACTCTCCTCGTCCAGGGTGAACACGGCGACCCTGGAACTGAACAGCTGCTTCAGACCCTTCACCGTACCGGTCGCGCCCTCCGAGGTTCCCTGCCAGCCGTATTCGTTGTGCATATCGAACACGAGGTTGGAGGCGACATTCTTCTGGAGAATCCCCGCCAGAAGCAGACGGGTCAGGAACGTCTTGCCCGTTCCGCTCTTGCCGAATACGCCATTTGATCGCGTAACCAGTTCCTCGATATTCAGACAGAGGCGAGTATCCATATCCAGAGGATTGCCTATCCAGAAGTACCTGTCGTCATCGTCCTCGCTGCCGAATACGACGCGTATGTCCTCCTCGGTGGCCGACCCGACCGGAGAGAAGTGGGGCGGGATGGTCTTGGCGGGCTGCGGTCCGTCGAGTCCGGCGACCGAATCCCCCGCGCCCAGCGTCAGCATAGGCTCGACCGTGATCGTGCCGTAGGCCGCCGTCCCTGATACCACGCGCGCGACGAACGGGTTCGACACGTCCGGCGGAGACGCGGGCAGGGCGGGGTCCATCGAGGCGAGAGCGACATCTGTGACGACGCCGAAGAAGCGCATACTCCGACCCTGTATGTTGACGAATGCGCCGACTTTGATGTCCTCGATGGATGTGTCGGCGTCGAGGCGCGCCTCCATGCCCTCGGTCAGAGAGCCGGACACGATCATGCCGAGTTTCTGAGACGCGCTCCATCCGAAACCGCCCGTTCCCACGTTGCCGTTAGTACCCATCGTCATGGCGCGATCCTCCGAAGAATGCCGCCCAAACGCTGCATCTGTCCTCCCAGAAGGGGCGTGAGCCGCCTCCCGGCGTTCACAAGAAATGCGTTGGAGTCGGAATGGGCGTTGCCCGCCATCTTCAGAAAAGCGGCCAGCACATCGTCCGCCGCGGCAATGGGCGCCGAAAGCAATATGGAGGCAAAGTCGAGTTCTGCGCTGAACTCTCTCAGCGCATCGGCGGAGCACGGGTACACGAACGAGTGTATCCGTGGGGGTAGTGGAGCGAGCCAGCGTCTCAATACGCCGTCTTCGATGTGTCCAACAGACAGCGCGCGAAATTCTGTGGATAACAGTCGCAAAAGTTGAGGATTGGACTGATAGATCGAATCTTCGTCATCCTCATCCCGACCCCTGGCAATCGGTCTTCGCCCCGTATCAATGCTCCGCGTGGCAATCTCGTGGACTATACCGTAAATCGAGCCTTCGCCGCCGCACCGCACCAGGCTGCCCAGAGCGGGCGCGGTGTAGAGTTCGTAGCACTGGGCGACGAACTCGGTAGTGGTGGCCTCCACGACTTCACCCAGCCGGAGACCGCTTTCGCAGCTAGCCTCTTGAGTTGACATACTCTTCATCCTCTGCGCGAATCCTAACAGAGGCGCGGGGCAAAAAGTATAGGCTGAAATGGCTCTGAGCAGGACAGAATAAGCCGGGCGCGGGACCGCCTCATCGCCTCATGTGGTGTATATTAGGCAGCAGTATGACGAACGGAGAATGACGTGGTTGAGAGTCTCGCGCCAATCAAAGAGAAAATTCGCCAGTTGGCGGATAGGTACTCTGAGAACCTTGCCGCTCGTGTAGATGCGCGCATGGCGGAGATGGAATCAGATGACAGAAGCCACTACCTGATCTATCGGGTACTTGGAGTAAAGAGCATACACGTATGCAGAATATAAAAGCGGCAGGCTACAAGCCGATACGTGTAATGTTTTACTATCCCAACAGGCGACAGGCACAGCGAATCCAACAGACGCTCGAAACGCTCTATGCGGGAGCAGGTGGAGAATACTACTGCGGCGAAGGCGCCTGGCAGTATGTTCGGGAGCGCACGGGCGTGGATTTGAAGAAAATCCTTGAATCTATCGCTAACGAACGTGAAGATAATGGCTGAAGCAAGAACATTCGTCGGAGATTGTCTTGATATTCTAGGCGAGGTGGAGCGTGAATCGGCCGATCTCGTATATGTTGACCCGCCGTTTTTCACTCAGAAGGAACATAGGTCGGCTACAAGAGACGGAACTAAATGGTTCAGTTTCAGGGACGTCTGGGACAACGATAGCGCATACGCGGATTTCATATACCAGCGTATCCGCCTGGCCAGGAACGTCTTGAAAGATTCAGGCAGCCTGTTTTTTCACTGCGACAGGTCGGCTTCTCATATAGCCCGGTTGACGTTGGACAGGATATTCGGCTCTGATTGTTTTCAGTCCGAAATCATATGGTCTTTCAAAAGATGGTCAAACTCAAGGAAAGGCCTGCTGCCGGGACACCAGACCATCTTCTTCTACTCAAAGACGTCTGAATTCAAGTTCAACACCATCTATCAAGAATACTCGCCCTCCACCAACATAGACCAGATATTGCAGAAGCGCGCGCGGGATAGTCGCAATAAGACGGTTTATATGCGTGACGAAGCGGGGGATATCGTCAGAAACGGCAGCAAGAAAGGCGTGCCGTTGTCCGATGTATGGGATATCCCGTTCCTGAATCCAAAGGCGAAGGAGCGGGTGGGCTTTCCGACACAGAAGCCAACTCTATTGATGAAGAGAATTATAGAACTCACTACTGACGAAGGCGATCTGGTTATTGACCCATTTTGTGGCAGTGGTACTACTCTGGTTGCCGCAAAATGCCTGAATCGCAACTCGATAGGAATAGATATTTCTGAAGATGCTATCAGACTGACTCAAGATAGACTTGAAAACCCGGCTATCACTGAATCGCCCCTGCTACAGAAGGGCAGAGATTCATATAAACAGCACTCGTCCGAAGCGTCAATGCATCTGCTTGACGTCGAATATACTCCCGTACACAGAAACAAGGGCATTGACGGCCTGCTCAAAGAGAATATTGATGGAGTTCCGGTATTCCTTCGGGTACAGCGTAGAGACGAAACCATGGGTCAGACAGTCTCACTTCTGAGAAAAGCGACGAACGCGAAGGGAGCTTGCAGGCTCATAGTGATCGCGACTCATTCTGACTTAATAGAATATGACGAAATGCCTGATATTGTCATCATTCCGTCCACAGCATTTTCAATAAGCCGGTGGACTAACAATCACAAAAACTTTGAGGAAACCACATGAATGCACATAGAATGTCCGGCCATTTCGTTATCGGGCTTGTAGTCATCGGCGTGGGCGTCCTGCTCCTGTTGGGCAGTACCGGAGTTCTCGACATAGGCGATGTGTTCCTCTGGATTCCGTCCCTGTTCATTCTCTTGGGCGTATGGCTGATGATAAAGAGTCGCTTCCGCCGCATCGGTGGCCCGATACTGATGATACTGATAGCAGGGATTATCCAGCTCATGATTCTCGGCTTGGATGTGGGTAGGTTCTGGCCGGTAATCCTGATAATCATTGGGACTGTCGTCCTTGTGAATAGCTTCCGATCCAGGGGCAGGAGTAGTGAAGACGGCGCGACTCGGAATACGGTCGATGGTTGGATAGAATCGGTGAGCGTGTTCGGCTCTACCAGGGAAAGCGTTGTTTCGAGCGAGTTCAAGGGCGGGCAGGCGACGACGGTTATGGGCGAGGCCAGGCTTGACCTGCGCGAGACCTCTGTCATGGAAAAGCCCGCGGCTCTCGAAATTACCGTCGTCATGGGCGAGATGAAACTTCGGGTTCCGCGCGATTGGAACGTCCGGCTGGACAATGTCACCGTTATGGGAGAGTCGAAAGACGAACGCCTGCGCCGCGAGGCTGACGGAGCCCAGACCGACCTGGTAATAAGCGGAGCGGTGGTGATGGGAAGTCTGAAGATAGAGGACTAACAGAAATGAATTGGGAGGCGAGATGAGTCCCGCCTCCCAACAATGCCTAACTCGCGGCAGCTTTACTCCATTCGGCTTCCGCCCCATGCGCGGGATACGCCGGCGGCGGTCGGCTCGACGATGGCGTTGATGACAGCGGGCTTGCCGCTGTCGAAAGCGCGCTGGAGAGCGGGCTTAATCTCGTTAGGATCTTCGACCCTCTCGCCGTATGCGCCCAACTCACGCGCCATACCGTCGTAGTTTGTGTATCCGAGCTCGCGACCGGGCTTGCGGCGGTCGGGAGTGCGAGCCGTCCAGCCTGCGTTGTTGGAAATGACCGTCACGACCGGGATATTGTGTCGGACGCAGGTGTCCAGCTCCATCGCGTTCATGCCCATCGAACCGTCGCCGTGAAGGACGAGCACCTGCTTGTCGGGCTTGGCCAGCTTGGCCCCTATGCCGTAGGGCAGACCGACGCCCATAGTGCCGGTAACGCCGGAGTTGAGCCTGTGTCCGGGGACGTATGTCGGAAGGGACTGTCGCCCGAAGTGCAGAATCTCGTTTCCGTCCACAGACAGAATGGCGTCGCGGTCGAGAAATTCGCGTATCTCTTTACAGAGGCGTAGCGGATGCATCGGCATCTGGTCCGAATTCTGTATCGCCGCGCCGCGCGCTTGGCGGTCGTCTTCAACGTTCCTGAGTCGCAATACCCAGTCCGACTCTATCCTGCCTGCCCAGTCAGCCTCTCTTGATTCGGCCTCCTGCAGCAACTGTGTCAAGACCGCCTTCGCGTCCCCGACGATTCCCAGATCAATGTCCCTGTTGTGCCCAAGCTCGCTCGGCTCGATGTCTATCTGGACTATCTTGGCGTTGGGGTTGAACCTGTGTCCATACTGGACCATCCAATTCAGTCTGGTTCCGACAACAAGCACTAGGTCGGCTTCGCGCATCGCGGTGCTTCGAGCGGCCGGAAACGAGACCGCGTGGTCTTCGGGGACGAGTCCCCTCGACATCGGAGCGGTATAGAATGGTGTGGAAGTCAGGTCAACGAGTCGCTCGAGTTCGGAAGCCGCGCCGGAGAAGAAGGCTCCTCCGCCCGCGAATATCATGGGGCGCTCCGATGCGGCGAGCATATCCACTACTTCAGTTACAACGTGCGGTTCGGCGGCGGGACGGGTGCGCCTGGCCGCGCGAGACGGACGTACAGCATCCTCTTCCTCGATTTCCTCGTAAAGGACATCCGCTCCGCAGTCAATATAGACGGGACCCGGTCGCCCCGTCGTGGCCTTGCGGAATGCCATGCTGACGACTTCAGGATAGCGCGCTGCCTGCGTGGTCTGGTGGACCCACTTCATCATCGGCTCCATGATGCTGACCTGATCCACTTCCTGGAACGCCTCGCGTCCTATTTCGTGGACCGGGCCCGCGCCGCCTAGAATTACCATTGGAGCGCAGTCAATCGCCGCGGTGTAAACTCCGGTCAGCAGATTCAGCGTGCCCGGGCCTGAGGCCGCGGTGCATACTCCGGGCTTCCCGGTTACGCGCGCGTATGCGTGGGCCGCGAAAGCCGCGGCCTGCTCATGCCTGAAGTCTATGCAGCGGATCCCCAAGTCTTCCGCCGCCATCACTATATCGAAGTTGGGACCGCCCATAAGGTAGAAGAGCGTATCAACGCCTTCCTCCTTGAGCGTCCGGGATATGAGATAACTTCCTATAACCTTGCTCATGTACATCTCCTAACGTTGAATTCCTGGTGAATCGGCCCGAAAAAGCCAGTCTTCCGAGACCCGCATCGCAGGCAAGGTTATCACAAACCTGCAATGGTTGTGTAACTGCGGCGTGTTATAATCGCACCACTCGCACGACCACCTCTGCACATCGCATTCGAGCGGTCATTTATCACCCGATGAGGAGTCCGTCATGGCGACACAAACACTCCCGCGAACAGATGCGGACATCCGAACGGACGCCCCCCAAAAGCGCCTCTTCACCCGCGAGGAATACCACGCCATGGGCAAGGCGGGCATCCTCCGACTCAGGGAGCGCGTGGAACTCCTCGAAGGAGAGATTATAGTTATGTCGCCAATCGGAAACCAGCACGCCTTGTGCGTTGATCTGCTGAACTTTGCCTTCGCAGGATTAAACATCGCTCGGCAGGCTATAATCCGGGTTCAGGGCCCTGCAGCTACATCTTCATCATCCGAGCCTGAACCGGACTTGCTATTGCTGGCTTATCGGGAAGATCGGTATAGATACGCTTTCGGACACCCACGCGCACAAGACATCCTGCTGCTGATAGAGGTCGCGGATTCTTCGCTCAGGTATGATCGAAATACCAAGCTAAGGCACTACGCCGAGGCGGGAATCCCTGAAGTGTGGATAGCGAATCTTCAAGATGATCGTATAGAGTCGCACACAGAGCCTTCCCCCGAAGGCTTCCGCGTGTCCAGAATCTACCAACCCGGCGACACCATATCCCCCACCGCGTTCCGAGACCTGAAAATCGCGGTGGACGACATCATCCCGCCGCGACCACCACAGAAATAGATACTCTCCAATAAGGAGGCCGCTATGGTAGCGCAAACACTCCCGCGAACAGATGCGGACACACGAACGGACGCCCCGAAAAAGCGTCTCTTCACCCGCAAGGAATACCACGCAATGGGCAAGGCCGGCATCCTCCCTTACGACCGGAGAGGCGTGGAGCTTTTGGAAGGAGAGATCATAGTTATGTCGCCAATTGGAAACAGGCACGCCCTGTGTGTCCTCTGGCTAAGCGAGGCATTTTACGAATCAGGCAGACTTGTCGGACGAGCGCATATCCAGACACAGAATCCCATATCTACATCACCCACTTCCGAACCCGAACCAGACCTAGTGTTACTGGCTTACCGAGAAGATCGGTACAGACATTCAGTTGGTCATCCGCGCCCCCAGGACGTTCTATTATTGGTGGAAGTCTCGGACTCTTCTCTCAGCTACGACCGAGGCGCTAAGTTGAGACACTACGCCGAAGTAGGCATCCCAGAAGTCTGGATAGCCAACCTGCAGGACGACCGAATCGGATCATACACAGAGCCTTCCCCCGAAGGCTTCCGCGCCTCCAGAATCTACCAACTCGGTGACACCATGTCGCCCACCGCGTTCCCAGACATCCAAATCAACGTCAACGACATCATCCCGCCACGACCGGCGCAGGAGTAGCCACTCCCCATAGGAGACCGGTATGACGACGCAGACATTACCCAAAACGGAACCACGCATAAGGTTGGCCGCCCCGAAAAAGCGCCTCTTCACCCGCAAGGAATACCACGCCATGGGAAAGGCCGGTATCCTCGGACATCAAGAGCGCGTGGAACTTCTCGAAGGAGAGATTATCGTTATGTCGCCAATCGGGAATCGGCATTTTACAAGCGTTCTGTGGCTCACTGGTATTTTCGCCACGTCAGGTCGGCTTGCCGGGCGGGCGGATGTTATAATCCAGAACCCCGTTGTCGCCTCCCCTATCTCCGAACCTGAGCCTGACCTCATGCTGCTGGCGCTCAGGGAAGACCGCTACGCTTTTGGAAAGCCGCGCCCACAGGATGTTCTGCTGCTGATAGAGGTCGCGGATTCATCTCTCCACTATGACCTGAATGTCAAACTTCCACACTACGCCGAAGTAGGCATCCCAGAAGTCTGGATAGCCAACCTGCAAGACGACCGAATCGAATCATACACAGAGCCTTCCCCCGAAGGCTTCCGCGCCTCCAGAATCTACCAACTCGGTGACACCATATCGCCCACCGCGTTCCCAGACATCCAAATCAACGTCAACGACATCATCCCGCCGCGACCAAACTCAGACAGCGATACCCAGAACGGAGACGACAATGACTACTCATAGCAGCGACTTCTACCAGAGATTGGGTGTCAAGCCCATAATAAACGCGGCCAGCTGGATAACTGTGCATGGAGGCAGCATCATGCCCTCGCCCGTTGTCCAGGCTATGGAGGAGGCCTCTCGTTGGTTCGTTGATATGCACGAACTGAACAGGAAGGCGGGAGATGTCATAGCGCGAATGACCGGAGCCGAAGCAGGCCTTGTGACAGCGGGTTCGGCCGCGGGCATGGTTCTTGAAGCCGCCGCCTGCATAGCCGGCAACGACCCCGCAAAAGTGTGGCAGTTGCCGGACACATCCGGCATGAAGAACGAGATCGTCATACACCGCGCTCACAGGGTCAACTACGACCACAACTTCAGAACGGCAGGCGCGATTCTGGTAGAAATAGGCAATACCGGCGCGACTCACGAATGGGAACTGGAGGCCGCTATAAACGAAAATACCGCTGCCGTCGCCTATGTATTCGGACCGAGACGTGGCGGCGCTCTCTCGCTGTCCAGGGTAGTAGAGATAGCCCACGCCCGCGACGTGCCGGTCGTAGTGGACGCCGCCGCAATGCTTCCGCCGCCCGAAAACCTGAGTAAGTACATCCGGCAGGGCGCGGACATGGTCAGCTTCAGCGGAGGCAAGGGCGTTATGGGTCCGCAGTCCACGGGGATACTCGCCGGACGCGCCGACCTCATCGAAGCGGCTTACGCTAACTCGGCGCCTAACTCGGATTCCATCGGACGCTCGGCAAAGGTCTGCAAAGAGGAGATAGCCGGACTGGTCACCGCCCTGGAGATGTTCGTGGACACCGACTTCGACGCGGTGCAGGCAAACTGGCGGGCCAAGTCCACCCACGTCGCCGAGCGGCTGAGCGACATCCCCGGATTGCGGGTCGAACTGCTCGAAGCCCAGCCCGAACTGGAGGAGCCGGACTCCAACCACGCGCGTACCGAAATACATTTCACGCCTGGGTGGACTGGACCTGCCAGGGACGAAGTGATACGAATGCTGGAAGAAGGCGAACCCGGAATAAGGGTGAGAGCTATGAGCTACTCCGACAGCATTATCTTCATACCGGTCAATGTCCGCGACGGCGAGGAAGAAATCGTGGCCCGCCGTCTCAGGGAGATTCTTGCCTAGCGACATTGGCAGCGCGCCGGATTCAGTATATGATTTCAGAAAGAACAGTTCGCGGGAGGCCGACTATGACAACGGCAGTGAAATACACATTGGACGAGTTTGTACACGACATGAGTTCGCTGGTTGACGAACAACCCGACCAGGAGCGCATCTTCGACGTTGGTTCCACCTATCTTGAACGCCTCATCAACAACCCCGACGCCCTGCCCGAAGAGTACAGAACCCCCGCCGTCAGGAACGGGCGCAGGGCCAACCACGGCACATACGTCCTTCACTACGGAGACAACGGTCTGCTCGTCACCTCCGTAGTTTGGGGTCCGGGAGACCACATCGGCCCGCACGACCATTGCACCTGGGGAATGATCGGAGTCATGGACAACGGGATTACCGAGACCCGCTTCACCCGCCACGACGACCGCTCCCGAGACGACTACGCCAGGATAGAGAAAGACCGCGAAACTCTGGTCAGGCCGGGCGACGTGAGCCTGCTCATTCCCGACGTTGATGAAATTCACCAGATGGACAACTACTCCGACAGGCCGACCGTGGAGATACACGTCTATGGAAACGACCTGCGCGGACTCCAGCGCAGCAATTACAACCTGGACACGGGCGCGGTGAAACATTTCGCCACCACCCGATTCGACAACTGCTAGAGATAAACATGCGACCGCTAGCCATTTTGCCGCTCCCCAACGGTCTTACCTTCAATGTCGTTGACGTGGAAACTGCGAACTATGATCGGGCTACTATTTGCCAGGTCGGCGTAATTAACGTTGTCAGCGGGCGTATCCTAGATGAATGGGCAACATTGGTGGATCCGGAGGATGACTTCCTTAGCATGTTTACCGGCATACATGGCATTGCTGAAGAACATATATCAGACGCTCCCATACTTCCCGCCATTTGGGATGACCTGCGTAGCAGAGTTGAAGGTAAGGTTCTTATAGCGCACAACACCGCATTTGACCGCAACGCGCTCGACAGGGCGGCCGACAGTTACAACCTGAACAGATTGAAAGTGACTTGGCGTGACAGCTTGTCAATAGCCCGTTGCGCCTGGCCACATATGCCGGGCAAGCACGGACTGAAAAATCTAACCGCCCAACTTGGCATACGATTCACGCATCATGACGCGCTCGAAGACGCGCGAGCGGCGGCTATGGTTGTTCTTAAAGCCTACGGACGAATCTGACTCGCTGATAGGAGATGTGACCGATGACCTCCACAAAATCCTGCGCCAAACTTGCCGAACTGTTCGAAGGAGATTCCCCGTTCGCCCTGATTGATGTCCGGGAAGCGGGGGAGTACAACAGTTCACACATACCCGGCTCCAGCCTCATACCGCGCCGCGAACTGGAATTCCTGATTTCGGACGCCGTGCCGTTCCGAGGAACTCAAATTATCGTCTGCGACGATGATGGTCGGCGCGCCGGTCTCGCCGCCGACACACTCACACGGCTGGGATACACCAGCGTCTCCGCCCTTGAAGGCGGCATGAACCGCTGGGTCACGGAGAAACATCCCACCGAGTGGGGCGTCAACGTGCCAAGCAAGGATTTCGGCGAGAAGGTGCAGGTGCAGCGCGGCGTGCCGGAAATTGACGCCGTCGAACTCAAGAACCGCATGGACGTCGGCGAAAAGATGATAATTCTGGATACTCGCACGCCCGAAGAGTTTCGGCGATTCTGCATACCGGGCGGGCGCAGCGTCCCGAACGGCGAACTCGGACTCAGGATAACCGACATCGTCGAAGAGACAGATGACGACACCACCGTCGTAATCAATTGCGCGGGACGCACCCGGAGCATCATAGGCGCTCGGCTTTTGCAGCGAATGGGCGTGCAGAACGTCGTTGGCCTGGAGAATGGCACGGCGGGCTGGGAACTGGCCGGATACGAACTCGAAACGGGCGCGGACAGGGTCTTCCTGCCCGAACCATCCGAGGAGGGAAAAGCTACCGCGGAGGAGTTTGCGGATAGTCTGGCAGAACAGGACGGTGTTCGGTATTTAGACGTTTCTGCGCTCGAACAAATAGTAGCTCGCGCCGACAATGAGAGCGTTTACATGATAGATGTCCGCACCTCAGAGGAGTACATCGAGGGTCACATCCCCGGATTCCGGTGGTTCCCCGGAGGTCAGGCCGTTCAGCGTTCGGATGAAGTGGCTGTGGCGCATAACGCGCCGGTGGTCTTCTGCTGCGACGGCAGAACGCGCGCCGCTCTGACCGCATCCTGGTACAGGCAAATGGGCTTTGACGAAGTGTACGCGCTGTACGGTGGAACAAGCGCTTGGGTGAATGCGGGCAATTCGCTCGAGTCGGGCGTGTTGGAATCCGACGTGCTCAGCTTGGCCGATGCTGGGGAGAGAGCACAGTTACTTTCACCCGGAGAGGTCGAGCAGGCATCCGGCGCGACTATAATCCACGTCGGCCTGAGCGCGGAATTCGCTCAGGGACACATACCCGGCGCGTCATGGGTTCCAAGGGGATGGATGGAGTTCAGAATAGAGGGCGTCGCTCCCAACAAAGCCGCTCCGGTAATCGTTACCTGCTCCGATCCTGATGGTCGGCAGGCCGTTCTCGCCGCCGCGACCCTGCTGGATTTGGGCTACACGAACGTGGCGGTTCTGGATGGCGGCATGAGCGCTTGGCAGGATTCGGAACGCGCTGCTGAAAAGGGGCTGTCCGGCGTTATGTACCCGCCCTCCGACATGGTTGCAGCCGGCCCCGACCGCAACTTCGCTGACAAGATCAACTACTTGAGATGGGAAGAGGAACTCGGACACAAATACGCGCCCATCTAGCGCGGGTCAACCTCCGGCGATCCTTACCCGATTCCAGAACCGTTCTTGCCCGGATCGGTCGGCAACTCCGGCGGCGGCTCGTCGAACGGCAGCCCCTTCGCCTTCGCCTCCTCGCTTTTGCGATACCAGGCCAGCCATGCGTTGTGCATCTCTGACCTGCCCTCTTCCTTGCCCTCTGACCTGCCCTCTTCTTTGCCCTCTGACCTGTATCTCTCCACCAGGGGCGTAACGAACTTGCTGCTCAGGTAGCGTGCGGTAACCATCAGCGCATATCTTCGGCTTCCAAGCCATTTCTATCCAGGCCAGCCGGCAACTCCGGCGGCGGCTCGTCGAACGGCAGCCCCTTCGCCTTCGCTTCCTCGCTTTTGCGATACCAGACCAGCCATGCGCTGTGCATCTCTGACCTGCCCTCTGACCTGTATCTCTCCACCAGGGGCGTAACGAACTTGCTGCTCAAGTAACGTGCGGTAACCACTAGCAATCCTCCCAATATATCCAACCAATATGTGATACATACGCCGATTAGAACAATCAGCGGCGTAGCTGAAGAGGCTCTATCCACAATGGCGACTGCTATTTCAGCAGTGTCACCATACTCCCCGCTCTCTATAACTATCCCGGATACGACCCACACCCAGCCGAACGTCATCACGCTAATCAGACCGATGAAGAAGGGCAGCCATTTCCTGCTGACCGCCCATATCGGCTCCCGATCATCCGCCGCCGGTGGCCGGAGCGCCCTCAACAGCAGGCGTATCCAGAATGGTTCCCTTTCGCTCTGACCGTCGTTCACTAACCTGTTCCCTAAATAGTGTTTACCGAACCACCCCATCTGTCAAGTATGTAGTCCGACCTTGATCCCCTCCAACGCCTCGGAAGCCGCCTCCGCCTCCGCCTCCTGCTTACTGCTTCCCTGTCCCCTGCCAATGGGCTTGCCATCTACAAGCGCTTGTACAACGAAGGTCGGGGAGTGATCGGGGCCTGTGCGTTCGACCTCCTCGTACACGGGCGGCGGGAATCCATGCTCCATAGCGGCCTCGTGCAGCAGCGACTTGGGGTGTCGCGGCGGGCCTTTCATGTCGGCCACGGCGTCCAGTTCGTCGGACATCACCCGCAGCGCGAACTCGTGCGCCGCCTCGTATCCTTCATCGAGAAACAGGGCCCCCAAGAGCGCCTCGAAAGCGTCGGCCAGGTTGGAGTCGCGCTCCCCTCCTCCGATCTCCACCTCACCCTTTCCCATCACCAGCCACTCGCCCAACCCCAGCCTCCTGCCCAGTCCTGCCAGCGCAGTCTTGTCCACCAGCGACGAGCGCGTCTGGGTCAGCGAGCCCTCGGGACGCTCAGGGAATCTCCGAGTCAGTTCTTCGGCAACAACCAGGTCCAAAACTGAGTCGCCCAGAAACTCCAGCCGCTCATTGGACTCCTCGAACACTCCTGGGAATTCAGCGACAAATGAACTGTGGACAAGCGCCCGTTCCAGCAGGCCGATGTCCGTGAAATCCAGTCCCAGCGCCTGCTCTATCCTGTGTAGTTCACTGCGTGAATGCTTCATGACGTTGCCAGCCTGTATCGACATTTACCATCATTCCCACGAAAGCGTGAATCCAGAAATGCGGAAGGCAGCCGCTGTTGCTACTATTGCCACCGTTTGGAGCGCTGAACTCCATCGCAAAACCTTTATGACAGGCTTGATTCTCGAATTCGACAGAACCTAGCCCAGCGCGTTGAGCAGCCGTTCCGTTCTGTACTCGAATATGCCACGAACATCCCTCGCCACGAACAGCTTGTTGACCAATGCGCCCCCGGGAACGGCATAGCTCACGTTGTCTTTGGCGAGCGTTCCACCATCCTTTTCGACGAACGTGTGCTCATGCACCCACATACTATAAGGCCCGCGGCGCTGCTCATCCACAAAGCGACAGGGCGGCTCCCAGGCCGTAATCTCGCTCCGCCACCTGACGGGTATCCCCCGCAGCCTCAGCTTGTAGTCAATCAGCGTTCCGACCGCCATCCGAATGGGTGACGGCGTCAGTATCTCGAACCTGAGCGGCGGCGGCGTCAGCGTCTCCAGGTTATGGGCGTCCGAGAAGAACTCGAACACCTCGTCAACCGGACGCGGCAGCCACACTTCGTTATTCAGCGTGAAAATCCTCACATCCCGTCCTGGCGATGCCTGTATGTATATCGTCCGCCGCGCGGATCTCGAAAACTCGACCGACACCATTTTAACCCACTCTCAGAACACAATACAGCCGCGCGGTCGTTCATACCGCGCGACTGTATTCGCCTGTAGGCTGTCTTCTCTATTGCGTCGAGTCTATACCGGCATAAGGAGAGTGCTGCCCAGGATAACAAATATCCCCGCCGCCGCTCCCAGGGCGACCAGTACCACTCCGACTACCCAGATCCAGTGAGACTCCCTAGCCCTTCTGTTCCTCATCAGTATGGTTCCCGCAACGATCAGGGCAACGCAGGGCAGTCCCAGTAGCAGGATGATGAATACCAACGACGCCATCAGTAAATCTCCTCTCTTGGCGCGCCAATGTCCACTTCGACCCAGCGGCTGTTTTGCCTACCGGGATATAGGGCTATCTTCCCTGCCACGACCACCCAAAGTTCGCTGGGATGAAGAAGACGCTGCTCAGAAAAGCATACATCCCTATCGCTGCCCCAGGACGACCAGCGCCACTCCGACCACCCAGACCGTATGAGACTCTTTAGCTCGCCAGTTCCGAGTCAATATGATCCCCGCAACCACCAAAACCGCGCAGGGCAGCCCCAGTAACAGAACGTTGAATATGCTGAGCGCTAATGGATTCATCAGGAAATCTCCCTCTAATGATCCAGAGTTTGGTGTCTATACGCATTTACATACACGCCCTTGCCGTTACTCAGAGTCACACTCAACGTAGCGCATAATTATGTATTGTCAACATTGTATAAAAATTCACGATGGAATATCGTTATTCTATGTGGCATATATGTGTGAAATAAATCACACAAGGGCGACGAGCAGAGATCCCGCCAACGCAAAACGCGGCGAATGACAATTCGCCGCGTTCTCGTACAAAGATTGAATCGGCCCTCTACGCAGGCTGTGAGGCCAGACTTTCGCGCCGCCTGATTCTGCGGATTCTGCGGAACAGGTTGGGAATGCTCTCATTCATCAGAGTATAGACCACTGGCACCACGACCAGCGTGAGTACCGTCGAGCTTACCAGCCCGCCTATGACGACCGTCGCCAGCTGCGCGCCGATTATGCCGCCCTCGTCCTCGACAAAAGTGGCGAGAGGCAAAAGCGCTACGCTGGTCGTTATCGCCGTCATCAGAATCGGCCTGAGCCTTATCCGCCCACCCTCTATCAGCGCGTCATAAACACTCAGCCCGCGTCGTTGTCGAAGCTGCTCCACGAAGGATATGAGCACGATTGCGTTGGTAACGACGATGCCGATTAGCATCAGTATCCCCATCATTGCGGGAAGCCCGAGCGAACGGCCTGTGATAAGCAGCGCGAACAGCGCGCCGATGATCGCCAGCGGAAGGCTGGTTACTATCACGAACGGATTCCTCAGAGACCCAAGACTCGCCACCATCACCAGATAGACCAGGACGATGCCCACTGCCATTGCCAGGAAGATGGCTTGGAAGCCCTCCTCTATCTGCGAGAAAACGCCGCCGCTCGTTACCCCTACGCCGGGCGGCAGATACAACCCGTCTATCTTCTCCTGGATCGCGATGCCCACCGCCTGAGCGTTGTCGGAAGTTATGCTTCCTGTTATGCTCGCGGAGCGTAGCCCATCCGTCCTGCTGATGGTTACCGGCCCGGGCAGAATCTGTACATCCGCGATCTCCCCGATGGACGACACTCCAAGGGGCCCGGCAATCGCCAGGGCGCTGACACTCGCGATATCTGAAACCCCAGTCGAGTCCACGCTCAGAAAAACGTCCACCGCGCCGTCCTCCGCCTGCACGCGAGTTACGCTCTGGCCCACGAAGAACTGGTTCACCTGGAACGCGACCTGCTGCGCGCTGAGACCGATTGACGCCGCTTGCGCCGGGTCCACGTTGACGACTATCTCGTCCCTCGCTTCACTCACGTTGCTTGTTACGTTCTCGACCCCTTCGACTGTCTCCAACTCGCTCATCAGCTGGAGCGTGGCCGACGTAATATCGGCATAGTCATTGCCCGTAACGCTCACGTCCAGCCCTGCCGTGGGCGGCCCATTGCTCACCTCGGTGATATTCATGGCCCTCCCCTCGACTCCTTCGAGCGCATCTCGCAGAGTGGCGATTACATCTTCCGGCGCATCCTCCTTCAGTCTGACAAGCGTGTTGGACTGGTTGAATCCGCTGGGAATGTTCGCCCCAAAAGAGGCGGCTGGGCTGCCAACCGTGGAGATGTAAACCTCCGAGTGCGAATCTATCTCAGCCTCTACTTTCGCTAACTCTGACAGGGTTACTTCGACGGGAGTGCCGTGAGGCAAATTCATATCAATGTTAGCGTATCGTTCACCACCACCCCCCTCGAACAGATTCACGGGAATGAACGCGGTCACGCTCAGACTGCCCAGGGTTATCACCAGCGCGCATACAAGAGTAATCGCCTTGTGTCCGAGCGCCCATCTCAGAACCGGAGTATAAGTTCTTTGCAGCCAGGTCTCGGTCTCCGGCAGTTCGTCGCTCTCCCCGACACCCTCCGGCAGGTCGCCCTGCCTCAGCAGGTACGCGCCCAGCACAGGCACGGCAGTCAGCGCGACAAGCAGAGACGCAATCAGCGCGAAGCTGACCGTCAGCGCGAATGGGAAGAAGAACGCGCCCACCAGCCCCTGTATGAATCCCAGCGGGACGAAGACCACAATTGTCGTCAGCGTAGAAGCCGTGATAGCGGGACCGACCTCCACTGTCGCGTCTAGCGCGGCTCTCCATCTCTCTTTGCCGCCCTGTATATTGCGATACACGTTTTCCAGCACCACTATGCTGTCGTCAACTACTCTGCCGACCGAAATGGCAAGTCCGCCCAGCGTCATGAAGTTCAGCGATAGATCCTGCCAACTCATCAGTAGAACGCCGGTGAAGATACTGAGTGGAATCGAAAGCCCTATTACCACCGTCGGGCGCAGGGTAGTCAGAATTCCCATTATGGCGTTTGGCCGCAGCGTCAGGAAGAATATGAACACAACGGTTATCGCGAGCATCAGTCCCAGAACCGCTTCCCGCTCCAGCGTAGTGATCTGATCCTGGATTATAGGGCCGTCGTTCGAGACAGTAACGACCTCCACTCCCTCCGGAAGTTCTCCCACACCCTCCAGCGCCTCCAGGGCTGCCTTCGTAACGTCAATCGTATTGGCGTCGGGATCCTTGATGATGGCCACGCCGATGCTCGGCTTGCCGTTCGTGCGCGATATGCTGGTGGCGGCGCCCGCGCTCAGGCTAACGTTCGCTATCTCCCCAAGCGTAACCGGAGAGGGCGGCGATGGCGGAGCCGACGGAGCCGAAGCGGGAGGCATTGCCCCGGGTTGCGTCATGGCCGACGGCGAAAACCCGACCACAAGGTTTCTGAGGTCATCGAGCGACTCGTAGGAGCTGGTCGTCTTTATTGGAAGGACCTGTCCCCCGCCGTCGCTGATAGCGCCGCCGGGAAACGCCACGCTGTTCTCTCTCAAAGCCTGTGAGACCTGGAACAGCGAGATCCCCTTCTCCCGCATCTTGACGGGATCAATTACTATCTGCGCCTGGCGCTGGACGTCGCCCGTAACCTCTACTCTGAACACGCCTTCGACGCCCGAAATCTCCGGCAATATCCTCGAATCCAGTATCTCCTGCAACTCGACTATTTCGCGCTCTCCGGTAACGCTGAACTGAAGAACAGGGAACGAGTCCGGGTTGATTCGTCCGACTATCGGCGTCACGACTCCGTCCGGGAAAGATATTCCATTGATAGAGGAGCTTATGTTGTTTTCGACCTCGGTCATATCGGTGCCGAACTTAAAGGTGGCCAGAATGATTGACCTGTTCTCCGATGAGAAAGACTGAACGCTTTCCAGCCCGTCGAATCCCGACATAGTGTTCTCTATCGGCTCGGTTACTTCCTTTGCCACCGTCTCCGGGTTGGCGGAGGGGTAGAATGTAGTAACGGTTATCAGCGGAAACTCGATCTCTGGAAAAAGCTCCACCGGAAGCGTTCTGTAGGTGAATATCCCCGCCGCCAGCACAAGAACGATAGCCAGCGTCGTCACCGACCTCCGGTTCAACGCCAGCTTGGTTATCCAGTCCATTTTGCGTCAACCTCGCTCTGACCTACAACTATTTTCAACTCTCCAGACCGCTAATGAAAATTTTCACGATTCAATGTTAGTATATAGACGATGAAGAAGATATAGAAATGCAGCCAAGCCGGTTTTCAACAGTTTTTTCAAAGTCGCTCTCGACGCAACAGAATATACTTGCTCGTTTGTGTCCATGCGCTAACCGCTACGGATACGGGTTCTGTTCGGGAATCGCAGCGAGGCCATCGTCCGAAATATGCGCTACAATACATATATATACAATTCGCCCATAGGCTCAGGTCAAAATGCCCCCACCAACCAAAAGCGCAGACGCTAAAGCCAAACCAGGCGTAGCCCGAAGGGCCGCCGGCTCATTCAGGCCATACTCTTTTCGCGTCATCGGCATAATCCTGCTGATCCTGGTTACCGCCGGACTCGGGGTAGTCAACCCATATCTTCTACGCGCGGTCTTCGACGACGCGCTCTTTCCCAAAATCGGCTCCCAAACCGGCCCCCCGGACATCGAG
Organism: Dehalococcoidia bacterium; assembly: GCA_965261525.1. Lineage (GTDB taxonomy): Bacteria > Chloroflexota > Dehalococcoidia > Lucifugimonadales > UBA1123 > VXRN01. The sequence goes on along the minus strand of OZ253472.1, from coordinate 2,751,904 downwards.
TTGCTCTGGATCCTGGCGGGCATAATGGCCGGGGCAACGGTCGTCAGCGGCGCTCTCGGCATCGTGCAAACGTGGGCGACGAACATCGTCGGCCAGCGCGTAATGCGCGACCTGAGAGACAGGCTCTACATACATCTTCAGGGCCTCTCGCTCGGATTCTTTACCGGAGCCCGTACCGGCGAGATACAGTCCAGAATCGCAAACGACGTGGGCGGGATTCAGAATGTCGTTACCAACACAATGTCCAGCGTCCTCTCTAACATCGTCATATTCATCAGCACGCTGATCGCGATGACGTTCCTATCCTGGCAGCTTACCCTCGTGTGCGTCGGGACAATTCCCATCTTCTTCCTGCTGTCATTGATTGTTGGCAAAAAACGCCGAAAAATCACAGCCGAGGCTCAGAAATCCGCAGCCGAGATCACTGCTATCACACACGAGACGCTCTCCATATCCGGCATAATGCTCGCCAAGCTCTTCGGCAGGCAGAACCAGGAAATAGACAGGTTCCACAACGAGAACGAGCGAATGGCCACACTCGCCATCCGACGCCAGATGACCGGCCAGTCATTTTTCACAATGATGCAGATATTCTTCTCGTTGGCCCCCGTGGTCGTCTATGTCCTGGCCGGTTACATGCTTACCGGCAGTTTCTCCGTAGGCGTCACCGCCGGCACGATAGTAGCGTTCACCACCCTCCAATTCAGGCTGTTCTGGCCCATCAGCAGCCTCATAGAGGTGTCAGTCGAACTCCAGTCGTCCCTGGCCCTGTTCGAGCGCATATTCGGCTACCTCGACATCGAGCCGGACATCGAAGACAGGCCCACCGCCCGTAACGTCAGACCAGCCGACGTGAAGGGATACGTCCAATTCGACTCGGTCCGTCTCTCGTACAACCCGGAACACGGAGACCAGACGGCTGAGAACGGCGCGCGCCGCTGGGCGCTGGACGACATCAACTTCGACATTGCCCCCGGTCAGCTCGCGGCGTTCGTCGGTCCCAGTGGGGCGGGAAAGTCCACCATCTCCTACCTCATACCGCGCCTGTACGACCCCTCGGACGGAGCGGTGAGGATAGACGGCGTGGACGTTCGGGACATCAGGCTGGAGTCTCTCGCGGGAATCGTCGGTTACGTCACTCAGGAGAGCTACCTCTTCCACGACACTCTCAGGAACAACCTTCTCTACGCCATGCCGGACGCGACAATGGAGGAAATCGAGAGCGCCGCAAAAGCCGCCTTCATCCACGACCGCATCATGGATATGCCGGACGGTTACGACACCGTCGTTGGCGAGAGAGGCTACCGACTTTCCGGCGGCGAACGCCAGCGTCTCTCGATAGCCCGCGTAATCCTTCACGATCCCCGCATCCTGATTCTGGACGAGGCGACCTCAGCCCTCGACACAACAAGCGAGCGTCACGTGCAGGCCGCCCTGGAGCCGTTGATGCGCGACCGCACCACCATAGCCATCGCGCACAGGCTCTCTACTATCATGTCCGCAGACGTAATCTACGTAGTGGACAAGGGACGCATCGTCGAGTACGGCGCTCACGACCAACTCATCGAGACCTGCGGCCTCTACGCCAGCCTGTACCAGGAGCAGTTCGACGGCGGCAGGGTCGAATCCCGCTGCGAGGACGGCATCGTTTACACCAATGGCCGCGTTATGAGCCATGAAGACGTACTGGCGGCGGCGGACTGAGCGGGGCATAATGCAGGGCGCAATACGGAAGGCTAAACGATATGGTAAACGCTAACGCAGTCCCTGAAGACCTGATAGAGCGTCACCCTGTCGTCCGTGATTCCTCAGACGAAGAGTTGACAGCCCAGATAGAGATGCTGCCGGATCCTGACGAAGCATCCGCCGTAATTCGCCAATTGGATATAGATGACCTGAGAGCGTTCGCTACTTCGATTATGAACGTCGCCGTGGAGTCTGCCCACAAAGGACACGCTGATTTGAACACAATCCGACTTCTGAACGGCTGGTTCGCGTCTATGGAAGAAACCGTTTCCGCCGGAGACTCGCTGGAAGAAATACTATCCCGCAGGCGTAAGCGTCGGGATTCTGATGATAAATGACTTCCCGGGAAACCCGATACGATGTAGAACTCCATAGGACTGTGAGGCGGTTTTTCAGAAGACACGGTGAATTGTCGTCGAATTGGGATCAAATCAGGCGTCATATCTCAGTATCTCCGAGGCAGGGAGGACATATAAACCACCTGAAGGGGAGGTGGCATTGCGATTATCGGTGGCGCCAGGGGAACTACCGCCTGCTATACGAAATCATAGACTCTGAGAACGTCGTTCATGTCTATCACGCCGACACTCGTGGCGACGTGTACAGATAGACGTAGGCCGTAAGATTATTCTTAACACAAGCCTGCCATCGTATGTTGGGAGAAACACATGGATGCCCTGCAAATAGAAATAGACGCCTACGAGCGTATGCAAGACTGCCTGGAAGCGAAACACTTCAGGAAGTGGGTAGTCGTACACAATGAGGAACTCATCGGCGCTTACGAATCGTTTGAGGACGCCGCGTATGACGCAATACGGCGCTTTGGACGCGGCCCATACCTGATAAGGCAGGTGGCCGCGCCTCCAACTGTAATATCAATCCCCACGGTATTGGGATATGCTCACGACTGAATTCGGGTTCGAAGATACCTCGGATATGTCAGGCAGAGAGGCTTTGGTCTCCTACGGACCGACTCTTGCTGTGGAAATTGGATTTGACCCTGACTTTCCCGACCGCAAGACCCGGCCAGAATTGCCGCCAAATAGGCTACGCGCTCTAGTGGATACGGGCGCAACGCATAGTTGCATAGATTCCGCTCTTGCATTAGAACTAGGGTTGCCTATTGTTGAGCGCGAATATATAGCCGGAGTTCACGGAGCCGCTCCGGTTAATATGCACCTCGCCCAGATATATATTCCAGCCTTGAACCACACTATTGTCGGAAGATTCGCCGGGGTTTATTTGAGCGCTGGCGGGCAGGTCCACTCCGCGCTTCTCGGAAGGACATTTCTGCAACACTACACAATGATTTATAAAGGCTGGTTAGGATTGGGTACTATTACAAATGACACATAGCAACACAGAAGTGGAGCCTGCCCCCAATCATGGTGAGCTCCGCTCCGTGGGTATCGGCCACCCCTACATATTTATCCCCGCCGGCCGCGCAGCAGACGCGACGTCATCCGGCCAACCTGATACGTGATCAGAGTACTGACGTCAAGGTTGCCCGAACGGATTCATACCCCTCACATACTCGGCGCATCAGTCATTACACCCACTTGCCGCCAGACTGTGAACTACAGCCACGATGCTTTGTTCATCAGCAAAATAGTCAATCATTACCCCTATTAACGGGTAAGTCTCCGACTGGATGCACCAGCCCTGAACTTGGTAATCACTCTTACGGTGTAACTGTCCTGGTTCTGTCTGAAAATTTGCGTCGGGATTCGAATACCATGGAGCTATGACGCTGTTAATCTCTTCTTGGTGCAAACTCATCCCTACTGGAAGCGTCGGTGTCATACATTGTGGGTCATCGAACACCAGTAGGGTATCCTCCGAATGAGTGAATCCTTCGTAAAAATACGAAACCGAATCAACATCGGTCCCCTTTTGTACGTAGAAACATTCTTTGCCAGCATCGTTCAGTATATATCCAATCGCGTTTCCTGTTTTATATATTCCATCTTCTTCTGATATCCGGGCGCGAATACTGGCGATTGCCAGAACGTCTTGAGTTTGCACAAAGGAGAAATCAGGCGTCGCTATGGGAGACGGAGTAGCCATTCGAGGAGTAGGTGACGGTGATTCGGCTGTCGAGGAAAAGGGGACGTCAGAATCCGTACACGATACCAACAGTCCGACAGTCAAGATTCCGTGGGCCCATAACAAGAAGGGTATATCGCTAATACCAACTCGCATCATTCGCATCTCCATTGGATGTCACAGAGGGCACTCTCGTGGCACAGTTATTGGGTCCTGTCGACTTTTGTAATTCTTTAAGGGCGCAATTACAACTAAATTACCCACGCTTCACCTCTTCTGGATCCTATTGACGAAAAATGTCAACAGAACCTAGAAAATAGAGGACATCCCGCGAAAGCTGGGATGTCCCATATATCGTGAATCTTGCCGAACCTACATATTCGTCGCCGCCGGCCGCGCCTCTATCAAGTGCCGAACCTCCGGGTTGACCACCGACATCGGTAGCGTCCCGCGCAGCAGACGCGAGGTCTCCTGGCCGACCTGTACGCCCGACCTGATGCGGGACATATTCGACGACCCCGCCGAGTGCGGAGTCGCGATTACGTTGTCCATCTTAAGCAGCGGGTTGTCCGGGGAGGTCGGCTCCTCCTCGAAGACGTCCAGGCCCGCGCCGGCGATCTCGCCGCCGTCCAGCGCCTTAATCAAAGCCGCCTCGTCCACCACCGGCCCCCGGCAGGTGTTGACGAAGTACGCGGTCTGCTTCATCGCCTTGAAGAAACTCTCGCCGAGCAGCTTTTCGGTCTGCCGGTTGAGCGGCGTATGCACCGACACGAAGTCCGAATCTCGCGCCAACTCTTCAAGGCTGCCGACTAGCCTGACTCGATACTCGCGCGCTATCCAGGGCGGCAGATACGGGTCGTAGGCTATGACATCCATGCCGAACGCCTGCGCCTTGCGCGCGACCGCCCTCGCGATGTTGCCGAACGCTACAAGACCGAGCGTCTGGTCGTAGATGGGCGCCATCGGCATTAAAGCCGCGCGTGTCTCCGCGCCCCACTTGCCCGCCTTTGTCAGCTCGTTAAGTTGGGTGAGCTTCTTGGCGCAGGCCAGAATCATTACGACGGCGTGGTTGGAGACTTCCTCTGTGCAGAAGCCCGCGGCGTTCACGACCATGATGCTCTGGTCGGTCGCCGCTTCGTGGTCAATGTGGTTGAATCCGTGGCTGCCGACCAGAATCGCCTGGACTCCCTCGGTCTCCTCGATCACCTCGCGAGAGATAGGCACCCCGCCCGCGTTGATTACTATGTCCGCGCCCGTCATAGCTTCGATGGTCTCGCCGTCACTGGAGCATTCGTACTTGTCCAGTTGATAGTCGAGACCCTGAAGCTGCTCCTCGATGAGAGTCGTGTCCGCCTCTCCCCTGCTCGATATAACCGAAATTCTCTGTGTCACTTCCGTTCCTCCTGATGTGTTTATAGGGTGACAAAATGTCATACACGGACCCGGGTCCGCGATTCGCGCCTATTATACCCGCCGCCTCTGAATTGCGCTTCCCCATCGGCAATATCATCAAGACCTACCAAAGTCTTCCTCGGTTTCCCATAGAACTACACTTTCACCTCTCACATGCGCTATAATACGAACACACTAGCTAATGACGGAACGCCGACAGCCGATGACTCTGAGCCTCAATATACATAAATCCGAAGTTATAAAACGAAAAAAAGAGGGAGCGTGAAAAAACGCTCCAAAGCTAATGCAGGTGAAATGCAGGTGAATGCAGGTACCAGACCCCACTTGCTGGGCGCCAGCAGACCACTAGCAGACCCACCAGCAGCCACTTGCAAGTATATAAATCAAGGTATATGACTCGGCAAATCTATTCGCCAGGACTCGCTCAGCGCTGACCTTGCAAAAACCCCGGAGCGCCATGCCCGAACTCAGCGTCCGGCATACGCGCGGCGCGAGGCGGACTCGACAAATTCGTAAAAGTCGGTATTCACCCTGTCGTCGGTTGCGCCCAGGTCACCCATTTCACGTGACGCCGGAATCCAGAGCGCGGGGCTTGGCAGCGGACGAGCGGCGCACGCCAACTCCCAGAAGCCGAAATTCTCCACTGGCCCGGATTCGGCTTCATAGAAGTCCAGAAACATATCAGCCGCCTGTTTGATGCCTCTCAGGTACATATTCATTCTGAAATAGGCTACGTCCAGAGCCGGGTCGCCATATGAAGCGGCGTCCCAGTCCAGCAGCGCGGATATGCGACCGTGATGCCATAGAACATTGCCGGGCCAGTAGTCCATGTGGAGAAGCGCGGCGCGAGTGCGGCGTATTTCAGTCCGTAGAGCGTGTATAGCTTCAAATATCGGAGCGGCCAGCGGATGGGGAGCCATCTTCTCAGGCCACTGACCGCTTAGGAAGTACAGACCCATCTCGCGTCCAACGTATATGTGGCGACGCTCGTCTTCATCCGGAATTATGTCGTGGACCCGAAGTAGTATCCGAGCCATTTCCACAGCCCAGCCCCTCACATCTTCAGGATTTGCGACCTGTGCGCCCTCGACAAAAGCGGACACGATTCCGGGAACGCCAAGCAGTTCGCCCGAACTGTCGAGATATAGCGGCTCAGGCGCGGGGATGCCGTGTTTTCGGGCGATTCGCAATCCGTGAAAGTCAGCCGTCGCTCTTTCAGGATCCGGGTCGTCGGTCAATCGCTTGACCACGAGGCGAACTTCGTTTCCGACCGGTGACAGGCAGCGGAGTATATGTACCGAGTTCGTAAATGCGGCTGTGGCCGGAGTCAGCGACAGCAACCGATGGCCCGGAGCGACAGTCGAGACTATAAGTTGGGCGTGTTCGGTCGTGATTTCGTTCATGTGGTATTGAGCCCTGATTCTCGAAGACAGCGCGGTATGTGCGGCGGACGGGATTATCCCCCGACCGCGCAAAGCGACTATGCGGATATTCGAGTCACAGTTACTCCTATTTCACATCGTTGGAACGGAACTGACGGAGCGGGGCAGGCTGGTCTTGCCCATGAGGTATTCGTCTATGCCGCGCGCGGCCTCTCTGCCTTCGGCGAGCGCCCATACGACGAGCGACTGCCCGCGCGACATATCGCCGGCGGCGAACACGCCCGGCACAGAGGTCATCTTATTCGGAGCGGTGGCGACGTTGCCCCGACCGTCGAGTTCGACTTCCAGCTGTTCGAGCATCCCTTCTCGTTCGGGGTGTACGAAGCCGAGCGCGAGCAGAACGAGGTCAACATCAAGCTCGAACTCTGAGCCAGGAATCTCGATCATCGCGGGGCGTCCGGTCTCGTCGGGCGGCCCCCATTCGAGCCGGACGGCGAGCATCTTTTCGATCCTTCCATTCCGGCCTGAGAAGTTCTTCGTGAGGATGTTGTAGTCGCGCAAACTACCCTCTTCATGCGAGGAGGATGTACGCATGATCATTGGCCACTGCGGCCAGGGGTTGCTGTCGCGGGGCGTCTCCGGTGGCTCCGGTAGAAGTTCGAACTGATAGACGACTTCAGCGCCCTGCCTGTGAGCCGTGCCGACGCAGTCGGAGCCTGTGTCTCCGCCGCCCAACACCAGTACGCGCTTGCCCTCGGCGACTATGCGCTCGGACTGGTCGAAAATCTGGCCCGCGAGAACGCGGTTCTGCTGTGTCAGGTACTCCATGGCGAGGTAAACGCCGTCGAGGTCGCGGCCAGCAATGGGCAGGTCGCGCGCGATGGTGGAGCCGCCGGTCAGGCAGATGGCGTCGAAGCGCTCCCTGAGCAGATCGGCATGAATATCCTTGCCAACGTACACGCTTGTTTTGAAGGTAACGCCCTCCGCGCTCATCTGGTCAACGCGACGCTGCACGATTTCCTTTTCCAGCTTGAATTCGGGAATGCCGAGCCGCAGCAGTCCGCCTATGTACTCATTACGCTCGAACACTGTGACCGTGTGACCGGCGCGGTTGAGCTGCATCGCGGCGGCGAGACCCGCCGGGCCGGAGCCGATGACCGCGACACTCTTGCCGCTTCTGAATTCGGGAGGCTCAGGGACTATCCAGCCCTCACGCCAACCCCTGTCGGCTATGGCTTTTTCCATGTATTCGATTGTAACGGGGTCGTCGTTTATGTTGAGAACACACGCGCCCTCGCACGGCGCCGGACATATCCGTCCGGTGAACTCTGGAAAGTTGTTGGTGGAGTGGAGTTCTCTGAGAGCGTCCTGCCACTTACCCCGGTAAACCAGGTCGTTGAAGTCGGGAATGATGTTGCCGAGCGGACAGCCGCCCATGCAGAACGGGACGGCGCAATTCATGCACCTTCCCCCCTGGCTCCGAGCCTCTTTTTCCGGCCAGTCCTCGTAGAATTCCAGCCAGTGGCTTGTCCGTTCAGAGGGCTCCTGTCGCGGCGGGGCGATACGCGCCCACTCCATAAATCCAGTAGGTTTTCCCATTGTCGGCCTGAATATTCTCTAGTCGCCGGAGGCGACGGCGAAGGACTGTTCTCGCTCGGCGCGTTCGGCCAGAATCCGTTTATAGTCGGTAGGCATTACTTTTACGAACTTCGGAAGCATTTCATCCCAATCGTCGAGTACTCGCTTCGCGTTCTCGCTTCCTGTATAGCGAAGGTGGTCCTTGAGCATCCGGTGGACGGCCTCTATGTCGGCGTCTTCGACAAGGTCTTCCAGCTCCACCATTTCAGTGTTGCATAGGTCTTCGAAACTCCCGCCCTCATCCAGCACAAACGCTTCTCCACCGCTCATGCCCGCCGCGAAGTTGCGTCCTGTGGGTCCGAGAACCACGACCCTGCCGCGAGTCATATACTCACAGCCGTGGTCGCCGACGCCTTCAACGACCGCCTCCGCGCCCGAGTTGCGAACACAGAACCTCTCGCCCGCTATTCCCCTGACGAAAGCCTTGCCTCCGGTCGCGCCGTACAATGCGACGTTGCCGATGATGATGTTCTCCTCTGGCGCGAATCCGGCCTCTTCAGGCGGCCTGATCGCGACACTGCCGCCGGACAGTCCCTTGCAGAAATAGTCATTCGCGTCGCCCTCCACATGGAAGGTTACGCCCTTGGCGAGGAACGCGGCGAAACTCTGGCCCGCCGAGCCTCTGAAGCGCGCGCTAATCGTGTCATCGGGCAGTCCCTCTTCGCCATACTTCAGCGCGATGCGGTAACTGAGTGTCGTGCCGACGGTACGGTTCGCGTTGGATATGGGCATTTCAAGCTCGATGGGAGCGCCCGTTTCCACCGCGTCGGCGCAGAGTTCGATCAGTTTGTTGTCGAGAGCCCTGTCCAGTCCGTGATCCTGCTCCTCGCAGCAGTACGTGGCTATGTTGTCCGGCACGTCGGGCATCTTCAGCATGCGGGAGAAGTCCAGCCCGCGCGCCTTCCAGTGGTCAATCGCCTTGCGCGTTTCCAGCCTGTCCAGCCGTCCCACCATTTCGTTGATGGTGCGGAAGCCCATCTCGGCCATTATCTGGCGCAGTTCTTCGGCCACGAAGAAGAAGTAGTTGATAGCGTACTCAGGCTGCCCCGTGAAACGCTTGCGAAGCTCTTCATCCTGTGTGGCTATACCCACCGAGCAGGTATTCAGGTGACACTTGCGCAGCATTATGCAGCCCATAGTGATGAGCGGCGCGGTCGCCATTCCGAACTCCTCCGCGCCCAGCAGGCAGGCGATTGCCACGTCGCGGCCCGTCTTTATTTGGCCGTCGGTCTGGACAACTATGCGACCGCGCAGGTCGTTTTCGACGAGAACCTGCTGAGTCTCGGCTACGCCAAGCTCCCAGGGCAACCCGGAGTACTTGATGGAAGCCTCCGGCGAGGCTCCCGTGCCGCCGCTGTCGCCGCTTATCAGCACAACGTCGCCGTGTCCCTTGGATACGCCCGCGGCAATCGTTCCCACGCCTGCCTCAGCGACCAGCTTGACGTGAATCCTTGAATTCGGGTTCGAGTTCTTGAGGTCGTGTATGAGCTGCGCGAGGTCCTCGATAGAGTAAATGTCATGATGCGGAGGCGGGGAAATGAGTTCCACGCCCGGAGTCGAATTCCGAACCCAGCCTATATACTCGTCCACCTTGTGCCCGGGAAGCTGCCCGCCCTCGCCGGGCTTGGCCCCCTGCGCCATCTTTATCTGGAGGTCTGTGGCGCTGGCGAGGTAGTTGATGGTAACGCCGAAGCGTCCCGACGCGACCTGTTTGATCGCGCTGTTGCGCGAGTCGCCATTGGAGTCGCTCTCGTAGCGATGCCAGTCTTCGCCGCCCTCACCGGTATTGGAACGGGCTCCAATACGGTTCATCGCTATCGCGAGCGTCTCGTGCGCCTCGCGGCCTATCGAGCCGAGCGAGATCGCGCCTGTGGCGAATCTCTTAACTATCTCAGTTACAGGCTCCACATCGTCAATGGACAGCGGCTCGTCCGCATTCTTGAACTCCAGCAGTCCGCGTATCGTACACATCTGTTGAGCGTAGTTGTCGGCCCAGTCGGAAAACTCCTTGTAAGTGTCCCAGTTATTGGACTTCGCGGCGTACTGGAGCTTGGCGATGGTCGTGGGATTCCACATATGGTATTCGCCGTCGCGCCGCCACTGGTAAAATCCGCCAACTTCCAGGTCCATGCTGCCCGATACCACGAGGTCGGTATATGCGAACGAGTGTCGCGCCCTGGACTCTTCCTCGATCTCGGCGATGCCTATGCCGCCGATGCGGGAAGGCGTCCACGCGAAATACTTGTCTATGAAGTCCTCGTTCAGCCCGACCGCCTCGAATATCTGCGCGCCGCGATAGCTCTGGATGGTGGAGATACCCATCTTCGCCATTATCTTGACGACGCCCTTGTGCGCGGCCTTGATGAAATTCTTCTCCGCCGTCTTGTAGTCCACATTGGAAAGGAAGTAGTCCTGCCGGATCATGTCTTCCATAGACTCGTAAACGAGATAGGGATTGATCGCGCCCGCGCCGTATCCTATGAGCAGCGCCAGGTGCGCGATGTCGCGCGGCTCACCCGACTCGACTATCAGGCCGCAGCGAGTACGGGCGCCCTCGCGTATCAGGTGGTGGTGTACACCAGCCGTGGCCAGGAGGCTCGGTATGGGAGCGCTGTCCTCATCCACGCCGCGGTCGGACAGTATCAGGATGGAATAGCCGTCCTCGATGGCTTGTGACGCCTCGGCGCACAGCCTGTCCATCGCCTCTTCCAGCGCCCCCCTCTTCTCAGGGTCGAACAGCGTCGAGAGGGTCTTCGACCTGATGCCGTTGACATTGACTTCGCGTATCTTCTCGAGTTCGGCGTTCGTAATGAAAGGCTCTTTGACGGTGAGCTGCCGGCAGTGTTCCGGCGTCTCCTCGAACAGGTTCAACTCCCGACCGATCATCGCTCGCGTCGAGGTCACGAGTTCCTCTCGTATCGAGTCGAGCGGCGGGTTCGACACCTGCGCGAACCTCTGCCTGAAATAGTGGAACAGGACAGGAGACTTGTCGGACAGGACCGCAAGCGGAACGTCGGTTCCCATCGAGCCAACCGGGTCGCCCCCGGTTAAAGCCATCGGCTCCAGAATCATGCGCAGGTCTTCAAGCGTATATCCGAATGCCGCCTGCCTGCGCGCAAGCGTATCGAAATCGGTCCCTTGTACCTGCGTGGGTTCGGGCAGGTCGTCCAGAGTCGCCATGTTTTCGCGCAGCCACTCGCCATACGGCCTGCGGGAGGCGAGTTCCGACTTCAGAGCCTCATCCTGCACGATCTCACCGCGCGACGTATCAAGCATGAACATACGGCCCGGGTAGATGCGCTCCTTGTAAAGAACGTCTTCGGGAGGCACGTTCAGCACCCCTGTCTCCGACCCCATGACCAACACGTCGTCCTTGGTAACGAGATAGCGGCACGGTCGCAGACCGTTGCGGTCCAGAATAGCGCAGACCTTCGCGCCATCCGTGGCTATTACCAGAGCGGGACCGTCCCACGCCTCCATCATGGACGAGTGGTACTCGTAGAAGTCACGCTTCTTCTCGTCCATCGGAATGTGGTCGCCCCACGCCTCCGGTATGAGCATCATCATGGCGTGTTCCAGCGAGCGTCCCGACGCCAGCAGAACCTCGAGCGCGTTGTCGAGCGTCGCGGTGTCGCTCTGGTAAGGAGTGACTATTGGAACCAGCTTGCTAACATCGTCGCCCAGGACGTCGCTGCGGAAGTTCTTCTCCCGCGCCGCCATCCAGTTGATGTTGCCCTGGAGGGTGTTTATCTCGCCGTTGTGAATGATGAAGCGATACGGGTGCGCCAGCCTCCATGCGCCGAGCGTGTTCGTAGAAAACCGAGAGTGGACCAGCGCGAACGAAGTCACCATCTTCTCGTCAGCCAGATCGTGATAGAAATCCTGAAGCTGGTGGGCCATAATCAAACCCTTGTAAACCAGTGTCCGTGAAGAAAGGCTGCAAATGTAGAAGTCGCCGCCCGCGGACAGGTCGTCGCCCAGTATGGCTTTCTCTATCTGCTTGCGTATGGAAAACAGCCGAAGCTCGAATTCAAACTCGCTCTCGACCGTATCGGCCCGCCCGACGATGAACTGACTGATGAACGGCATCACCCGCGCTGACAGGACACCTATCTTGTCGGGGAATACAGGCACGTCGCGCCATCCGAGGAAGCGCTGTCCCTCATCCTGGACGACCCGTTCGATAACGGCCTCGCATCTTTCGCGCTCACTGGCTTCGGGCGGCAGGAATGCCATTCCCACGCCGTAGTTTCCAGGTTCGGGCGTGGCTACTCCCAACGCGCCGAACTCATGCGATATGAACTCGTGCGGCATCTGCATGATGAGGCCCGCGCCGTCCCCTGTTTCGGGGTCCGCGCCCGACGCGCCTCGGTGTCCAAGATTTATCAGGACTTCGAGGCCCTGCTCGATGATGCTATGAGACTTTCGCCCCTTGATGTTGGCGACAAGACCGACCCCGCAGGCTTCGTGTTCGAAAGAGGGGTCGTACAGTCCATCGGTAGAAAGACGAGGCGTGTAATCCTTGTTATAGCTGTTGCTCATAGCTATGCCTTAAACAGATTCGTTGCGTAAATTTAACGGGATATACGGGGCAATACTTTGCGGGATGGGCCTACCACTGTTAGAGGTCAGAGCGTTGGCAAGTAACGGTTTATCTCATACTCCGTCACCTGAGACCCGTATCGCTCCCAGTCAATCTTCTTGTTCTTCAGGAAGTTCTCGAACACAGTCTCGCCGAGGGCTTTTCGCACAAGCTCGCTCTCCTCAGTGATTCGGATGGCTTCCAGGAGGTTGTTGGGCAGCGACTCTATGCCCCGTTCGGCCCTCTCAGCATCGGAAATCTCGAACACGTCCGCGGCGGCGGGTTCGGGAAGTTCGTACTCTTTCTCCACACCCTCCAGTCCCGCGGCCAGCATGACGCTGAAAGCCAGATAGGGATTGCAGGCCGGGTCCGGCGCGCGATACTCGATTCGGCGCGACTCTTCCCTGCCGGGCTTGAAGGATGGAACGCGGACCAAGTCGGCGCGATTTACGTTCGCCCAGGTCACATGAATCGGGGCCTCGAAATTCGGTACCAGACGCTTATACGAGTTGACCCACTGGTTGGTTACGGCGGTTATCTCCCTGGCGTGCTTCAGAAGGCCCGCCATGAATTGCTTTGCCGTAGCCGACAGCCTGTCGGCGTCTTCCGCGTCGTAGAATGCGTTCCGACCGCCCTTAAACAGCGACTGGTTAATGTGCATTCCGCTGCCGTTGACAGTCGCGATGGGCTTCGGCATGAACGTCGCGTAGCAACTGTGTCTCTGCGCGATCTCCTTCACCACCAGTTTGTAAGTCATCACCGCGTCGGCCATCGAAAGCGCGTCGGTATAGCGAAGATCAATCTCATGCTGGCTGGGCGCGACCTCGTGGTGACTCGCCTCGACGGGTATGCTGAGTTCCTCCAGCATAAGCACAGTATCGCGGCGCAGGTCAGTGGCGAAGTCAGTCGTATCCTGGTCGAAATAGCCGCCCTTGTCCACCGTGTTCGGCCACGAGTCGTCCTTGAAGTAGAAGTACTCTATCTCAGGCCCTACATAGTAGGTAAATCCCATGCGAGTCGCGCGCTCGATATTTCGGCGAAGCACGAAGCGAGGGTCGCCCTCGAATGGGGATTCGTCCGGGGTGACGAGGTCGCAGAACACACGCGCGACCGCATTCTCGCGCGGTCGCCAGGGCAGTATGGCGAAGGTATTCGGGTCCGGGAACGCGTACAGGTCTTTCTCTTCGACCCGCGCGAACCCTTCTATGGCGGACCCGTCGAATCCCATACCCCTGGTCAACGCAGTCTCGAGCTCCTCGACCGTGATCGCGAAGCCCTTTAGGTTGCCCAGAATGTCAGTGAACCAAAGTCGAATGAACTTGACGTCGTTGTCTCTGGCCTCTTTCAGGGCGTATTCGATTGCCTGATCGCGGTCCACCATATCTAACAGAGGGCTTGATACAAGATGATAAAGACGGGTTTGGATTCCACATCGGTTCTCAGCGTCTTCCGTAAGCCAAATTCGGCGTGATGAAAATGCGAAACCGCCCAGGAAACCAGTCAAAAATATAGCGCTTTGTGAAAGTTGTGTCAAACTTTTGAAGCCGGTCACGAGGGTCTCTTCAGCGCCTGTGTGACCGAATCCCGGCGGAGCGGCCTAATTCGATAATGCCATATACTTTGACTTATGATGCAACAGGTGGGCACTGGTGGGTTAAATGGTGACCGAACAGGTGAAACGTCACCTGCGTTGACCTGAGTTTAGCTACGGGGAGATTTTTCCGTTCCCCGTAGCTTGCCTAGAGGGTGTTTCCAAAGGATATGTCATGAAGGATTCAATCGTCGGAGCATGAGATGAGTCATAGCTATGTTGACCCAGGCCTCGGTTGTTTCAGGCAGCGCCTCGTAGTCCTTGCTCAACCTGCGACACCTTCCCAGCCAGGCGAATGTTCGCTCAACCACCCATCTGCGCGGCAGCGCCTTGAACTGATGACTGTCCCGGGGACGCCTCACGATTTCAAGCGTCCATCCTGTCAACTTCCGCACCCACTCGATCAGTTTTCCCCCATAGCCCGCGTCAGCCCAGATCAAACGCATACGCCGAAAGCGTCCTTTCAATTTAGAGATAACCAACTTCGCTCCGTCCCGGTCCTGAATGTCGGCGGGATGCACCACCACGTCCAACAACAACCCCATGGCATCCACTATGATGTGTCGCTTTCTACCTTTGATCTTCTTGCCCGCGTCATAGCCGCGAGGCCCCCTTTTTCAGTAGTCTTCACTGACTGGCTGTCTATGATCGCCGCGCTGGGCGTCGGATTCCTGCCCTCCGCCTCTCGAACGGCGGAGCGCAGAGTCCCATTGACCCGTTTCCACGTTCCGTCCGTTGTCCACTTTCGAAAGTATTTGTACACTGTTTGCCAGGGAGGAAGGTCGTTGGGGAGCATACGCCAGGCGCATCCGCTCCGAAGCGCGTACAGGATGCCGTTGACCACCTCCCGAAGGTCTACTGCGCGAGGGCGTCCTCCAGGTTTGGCTGCCGGCAGCAGGGGAGCGAGAATATCCCACTGTTCATCGGTGAGGTCGCTGGGATAGGGTTTGCGCATGATGCGAGTAGTATAGGTCAATTCGAAGGCTTTGGAAACACCCTCTTAGATATAATTGCGGATTTATGTTTATAGAGTCGAGTGTCGCGTTTGTCATAGACATATTGTAGCGTATCTGGAGAATATTTGTGTGGTAATAATGGAAACTGAGCGAGTCTATGGACAGGGAGCAACTTTCAAGCGACCTGTCAGCCAGACGCGACATATAGTATCCTTCAAGTATAGATGACGCGCGAATGACGGATTAGGAGATCCTACATGACCGAAAAGCTAATGCAGGGCGACCGTTTTCCGAGGATAGAGCTTGACCTCACGGACGGCTCGACGATTACGCTTCCAGACCAGATACCCGGGCGGTATCTGGCGCTGCTGTTCTACCGGGGCGAGTGGTGACCGTACTGCCGGCGGCAGTTAGCCAGCTATCAGAAGAACCTTGAGAAACTGGAAGAGCTCGGAATGTTCGTCATCGCGGGCACCGTGGAAGACCGCGAGACGGCGACCCGCATGGCCGAAGAGGTGGGACTCACCTTCCCCATCGCTTACGGAATCACCGAAGACCGCGTGGCTGATCTCGCGCCGCTGTGGACTGAGGACGACCGACACGGACGCTACCTTCAGCCTACGGAGTTTCTGGTCGCGCGGCGGCGGCGCATAGCTTTTGGCACAATGTATGCCTCCGGCCCTATCGGACGAATGAGCGTTGACGAGGTACTCTACTTGCTCGGAAACCTCCCTCGCTCGCGGCGAAGAAGCTGACGGACGCGCGGGAGCCTGTCTCAGCCCTCACCAAGTCTATCGCTCAGAAGTCAACTTTGATTTCCTGTTCCACCCGCAGGTCGCGGCGCATCTTCCTGTCCAGTATCCCCTTCACAAGCCAGGTGACAGACGACTTCTCGGCTTTCAGGCTCGGCACGCTGACGTGTCCGACATTCAGTGTGAAGGGCCACTCCAAGCTCTGGCCGGAGTTCAATGTGACCTCCCCCTCGAAAGTCGCCTTGTCCACAACATGGTCCTGACCCTCGTTGCCGAATTTTTCGACCCTGACCAACTCGACCCTGACCTCGGCGGCGTCCACGTTCTCCAGCATCTTGGCGCGCAGGCTGCCCTCTATACTGTCCCCCGACCGCGCCTCGCTCCTGGACAGTTCCAGCGCGAGGGCGCATTGCCTGTGTTTGGATTCGGTGACGACGGGACGAGGCAGCGTGTCGGCGGGCGCGAGTGACCTGACAATAGTGAGTTCCTGGCCCTGTCGCATATCCCGCGCTCTTGTCACATCCAGCGAGGCCCTTACCTCCCAGGCGATGCCGGGCTGGATTTTCTGCACAGTAGTACCGTTCAGCGTGGAGACCGCGTCTGGCGGTAAGACGAACCTTACGCTGGTGGACTTGCCACTCAGTCTGCGGGCGATTTCATTTTCCATGAACGTCTCCTCCGCGATTGCGCTGGCATGTGTCCTCTTGTGGTAGGACACGCCGTACTGGTGCCTTGCCGTTTGCGCGTAGGTCTCCACGCGGGCTAGTTCCACCTTGCCGAGACGGACGTGAAAGTCCTCCCCAGGCAAGAGTTCCACGCGAGCCTCCAGTTCATCGCCGGGCTGAAGCGTATCCCTGCTCACGCGGATGCTCAGGTCCGCTTTGGGTCGTCCAAATTCAGAAAAAGGCATATCGAATCTCTCCGCGCGGTATCTTCGCTGTCATAGGCGCTGTTGTTATCATATTTGGACTCGGCTTAGCCCGAATCCACCGAAGAGGGTTAGTATCGCCGCCGGGGCGTGGGTGAGGGACGTGTCAAAGTGGCGGTGCGGTTATGATGTCAGCGCCTGGGTCGTTCTGAAGGTCCGCGGTCGTGATTTTGGACGCCAATGGAGGCCCACAGTGGCGATTTGGGGCGAGTTTGACGAATCTGCGGGCAACAGTGGACACCCGCGGTCCGGTCCGGAGCGATCTTACGGACAAGACAGGCTGTGGTGTGTACGGTGGTCAGTAGTAGACACTGCCGTCAGGCCGGCAGAGGAATGGCTCGCAGTCTGGTCAGTGCGCGACCGAACTGTGTTTCCCAGGGCCAGCGCTGCGGGAGATGCAAAGTAAGGCGGCGGGCCGAGTGGGTGAGCCGTCCGGCGAGGGAGAACAAGCGTCTGCGCAGGGTCTTGGTGGTCGCCACCGGCTCGCGCAGACCGATGCGTCCGATCCAGCGAGCCAGGTTGTGAGCCATTACCTGTATGGCCATCCAGGCGGCGTTGGCTGCAAAGCGCCCCGAGGGCAGATGGTTCAGCCCGACACCGTACTTGAGGTCTCGGATGGCGTTCTCGATCTCGGCGTGGCGGCGATGGTCGGCCTCCAGTTGGAGGGTGTCGCCCTGTCGGTCGGTGATGAAGGCGTGATAGCTGTAGTCGACGAAGAGGGCCAGTTGTGAACCGGGCGTGGGCTTCACCCTGCGGACGATGAGACGCACCGGTGCGGCATCGGGCTCGTTCCGAAAAGGGGTGTAGGTGGTCTCAGCCACGTCGGCTGCGCCGTCCATCCAGTAGGGTATGGGAGTCCAGTCCTCCTCAGGTATGGCCTCTATGAGATTGCGCAGTCGGGTGTGCTGACGGACGGTGATGGAGAAGCGGACACCTGTCTTTCGGCATACGGAGACGATGTCATGGGTGTAGAAGCCACTGTCGGCGCGTACGGTGAGTTGTCCTGTGGCCCCGGCGCAGCGCACCCGGCTCACCGTCTCACGCAGGAAGTGGGCTGCGCCCCGGGCGGTGTTGGCTCGACCCTGTCGCAACCGGGCCATCAGCACGTCGCCGGTTCCTGCGGCGACGGCCACAAGCGGGTGATAGCCTCTCTGGCCGGTGTAGTTGTGGCGGCGGGCGCCCTCCTTGCCCAGTCCGTAGGTCTCGCAGATGGTGGAGTCCAGGTCGATGGTCAACGGCTCATCGCCGGGACCCGCGCCAGCGGCCCAGGCCCGCGCCAGCAACTCCCGGCTCACCCGGTCCAACTGCCGCACATGTCCCCACCTGAAGCTGCGCAGGAAGGTCCCCAGGGTGGATGGCGCCTTCACTGTACAGCCCAACACCCGCCCGGTCCCACCGGCACGCAGCGCGTCGGCGTCATCGATGCAGTCCCCACCGGCCAGCGCCGAGGCAACCAGGGTCAGCGTCTTGTCTCCCGGGTTCGCCCGTCCCGGCGCATCGCCCAGGTCAACGTTGCTGTCCACCAGTTCACTCAGTCCCAGGCGCTGAGCGAGAGTGGCCGGCACGAGCAGCCCGGCATTGGCCACCAGCCGGGGATCGTCGAAGGCGATTCGGATGCGGTCGGGACGCTCAGGTGGTAACATCTATTAAGTGCTCCTGCTCTGGGGTTGGTTCTTGTCTTCAAACCCATTATCCCAGATTCAATGGAGCGCTTTCTCACCCCTTTTGCACGACGACTCATCCATCCCTTCGGTGGATCCGGGCTTACGGTGACCGACGAGGGCGGACTGTCGGCGGACGCGGAGATGACCATCGCCATAAGCCCGCCGCCCGAGCCGGATCCGACACCGATCACGTCCTGCATCACGGACCTGAACGAACTCACCGCGGCGGCGGAGTTCAGCGGAGCCTGGGACGACGCGGACTGCCGCGCCCACCACCAAGACAGCTCCGCCAGATATATCCACTTCACACTGTCGGAGGTGACCGAGGTGACCGTCACCCTCACGTCGGAGTCGGGCGGGGCGCTGTTCGTGTCGAAGGGCGCGCCGCAGAACGGCTGGGGAACGCCGCCCAGGGCCACCTATGAGCATCGCGTCAACGTGCGGCGCAACAATGGCAAGCTGGCGCATGACGGCTCCAACAGCGTCACCTTGACCCTGGCCCCCGGAGACTACACCGCGGAGGCGACATCCACTTCCGGCGACGGAACCTTCACCCTGAGCATAGCGCCGTAGGAGTGTCGGCCGATACACGCCGGACGGTGACGGGAGGTTGGCTGCTTGAGGTCACAGCGCAACCTCCCAGCGTCAAGTTCGATAATGCAAAGCCTCCGCGCAAGAGGCGGAGGCTTTGAGTCGAGTCGGAAGTCTCGCGAGCCTAGTTCTTCAGGAATCCCACCTTTTCGTACTCGCCCTTCACGATGGGCCTGGGATCAACCTCCAGCCAGTCCTCCAGCAGCTCGGTGTACACGCTGCGGAAGTCGAGATTGAAAGCCAGGTCGCCTTCGACCAGGTCTTTCGCCTGCAGGGACGGATAGTAGCTGTGGTGGCCGCCCCGTACGCCGTCGCCGATGACGAACGCGACCCCGCCGGAGCCGTGGT
The DNA here is from genome assembly GCA_965261525.1 of Dehalococcoidia bacterium. GTDB lineage: Bacteria > Chloroflexota > Dehalococcoidia > Lucifugimonadales > UBA1123 > VXRN01. The sequence continues at coordinate 2,732,267 of OZ253472.1, read as the reverse complement.
CCGTCCCGTCGCCGTTGTCGTTGACGCGGCGTCCGAACTCCGAGAAGACGAATATGAGCACGTCCTCGCTCTGATCGTGCTCCTTCATGTCGGTGTAGAAGTCGTAGATTCCGCCTGAGACGTCGTCGAGCAACCCTGCCTGTAGGTTGATCCCGTTGGTGTGGGCGTCGAAGCTGCCGTGCTGAGTGTAACAGACGCGAGCGCCGATGTCGGCCTGCAGCACCTGCGCCGCGTTCTTCATCGACCTAGCGAAGGAGTTGGGGGCGTATTCGACAGTCGAGGAGTACTTCTGCGCGACGCTGTTGATGATGTCGGCGCCACGCATTGCGTCCAGTCCCGTCTGCGCCAGATAGTCCATGACAGGGCCGCTTCCAATGGCCTGGGAGTACATGTTCTTGAAGACGTCGAGAACCTTCTCCCGGAGGGCGTCGTCCTGCATATGCGTCATAAGTCCGTAGGAGTCCAGGCTGCTGACGCACGCGACGGGCACGCCGGGGGCTGCCATCGCCTTGGACAGACCCGCGCCGAAGTTCACGCCTGCCACCGGGTTCTCGCCGTTCGGATCCATCTGCTTCAGCGCGAGTCCAAGCCACCCCTCGAGGGAGACCGTCGTCGGCTCCGCCGTGTGCCAGATGTCCATGGAGCGGAAGTGCGACCTGTTGGGAACCGGGTAGCCGGTGCCATGGATGATCGCGACCTTGCCCTCGTCGTACAGGGCCTTGATCGGCTGCATAGATGGGTTCAACCCGTAGTCGTCGTCCAGCGGGATCACCCTGTCCTCTGGGATGTTGACCAGCGGACGGTTGTCGTAGTAGAGCGGATTGTTGTACGGGACCACGCAGTTCAGATAGTCGTTTCCGCCTGATAGCTGGGCGACGACGATCTTGCGGTTCTTGCTGTCACTCACGATATCTCCTCAAAATGCCTTCAGAAGTGATGTGGAAGGTCCTCGGGGATCCTATGCCAGTTCGTATATCTGGAATCGGTGTCTGCCTGTCTCCAACACGTATCCGCAGCCCTCATCGTCCACCGCGACCGCGACCGGATCCCAGAAGTATGGCTCGATCCGGGCCGATTCTTCATTGATGTCGTCGGTGTCCACCTCGAAGACGGGCACGTAGGTGGAGCGCGCCCGCTCTTCGTCCTTCTGAGCGGTTATGTACTCCTGCGCCCAAGCTCCCAGGTGAGCCTCGCCGCGCGCCTTCGCGATGAAGTTGCCTTCCGGGTCCAGGACCTGAAGCCGCTGGTTGCCCCAGTCGGCCACCCACATATTGCCTTCCGGGTCCACCGCGACATCGGAGGGCCGGTAGAATTCACCGTCACCCGTACCGGGGGCGCCGTACTTGGCGATGAACTCGCCGTCGGGAGTGAACTTCTGAATCCGGTCGTTTCTCCAGTCGGCGATATATATGTCGGCGTCGCGGTCCTGCGTGATGCCCCAGGGGAAGTTCAACTCGCCGTCGCCGTCGCCGAAAGACCCCCACTGGGAGATGTATGCGCCATCTTTGGTGAGGCGTTGGATTCTGTGGTTCTTGTGATCGACGAGAAGCATGTTGTCGTTACGGTCGAACGCTATGCCGGACGGACCGTCGAACTCGCCGTCGCGGCTGCCCTGCTTACCCCAGGTGGTGATCAACTCGCCTTGCCGGTCGTACACGGTGATCCTCTGAAGGAAGTCATCCGCCAGGTACAGATTGCCGTCGCCGTCCAGCGCGAGGGCAGTGGGGCCGATCATCTCGCCGGGCTCCCTGCCGTGGCGACCGATCTGGCCATAGTAGTCGTGGTTCCGGGATACCATCTGGATTCCCACGATCACGGTCTGACTAGGGCTGCTGCGGCTGGAGACGAATATGCGCCCATCGCCCCTGATAACCATCGAGGTGGGAAGATGGAAGCCGCGGCCTCCGTTATCCGCGTTGAAGCCGACGTTGTCGACGTATCTGAGGCTGAGCGTGGTTGTAGTCATACCGTCCTGTCTCTCCTAATCGTAGCACGCAATATTACAGCATCTGGTATTCCTGGGTGGACACGATCAGCTGGATCAGGTTCACGACCGCCTCCTCTGTATCGGCTGCCCGGCCCTCGTCGGAGAAGCTCAGCCGTCCATACGCGCTCGCGAAGTCCGTGAGGTTCGCCCTCGTGCTGTCCAGAACCTCCATCGGGCCGAGCGCCTCCAGACAGGCATCGAGCAGACTTTCAGGGGAGAGGTCGTCGTCACCGGCGGCGCGGCCGATGCAATCTATAATCGCCCTTACTCCGGGCCTGGTCGGATCGCCCAGAACTCTGCTCACGAAGTTGATCCGCTCGACATATGTCCCAGTATTGATCCACTCGGTACCGCCTTGCCAACCCTCAACGCTTGGGGGGCCCATCAGCGCCTGGCCCATGCCGGAGCTGGCGCGAGCCGCAGCGTAGGTCTCATAGCAGGGAAGCTCCATCCTTCCGGCGAGCCGTAGGGTATTGACCACCATCTCCGCGGGGCTCTTCGTCCTAGAGTATCGGAAAGCCTCCTCCTTGAAGGAGTCGGATGTGAACAGGGTCTTAAGCATGTGCTTGATGCTGTGGCCCGATTCGAAGTAGGCTTCCGTCATCGCGTCGATCGCTTCGGGATTCGTGGGCGGCGTATGCGGCCACTGCGGCACCGGCGGCTCATCGGCCACGAAGTAGTGGTAGAGGTGACGAGCTATGTATCGTGGCGTGGCCTCCTGCCTGCAGATGATCTCAACTACGTCTTCGCCGTTGAAGTCGCCCACCTCCCCCAGAATGGTCTTCTGGCCATGGTCGTGATCGTCGTCGTCGTACTCGAACTGCCAAGTCATGTTGCCGTACGGGCGCGACGTGTTGTTGCGCATCTTGATCGACATGTAGTCCGGGTTTACCACTCGCCAACCGGTGAATGCCCGCGCGCACTCCTTGATGTCCTCTTCGGTGTAGTTGCCGACACCCATGGAGAAAAGCTCAAGCAACTCCCGCCCGTAGTTCTCGTTTATTGATCCCATGTGGTTGTCCTGGTTGTCCAGCCACATGATCATGGCCGGATCGCGGGACAGCCGGACGAGCAGATTGTCCAGGTTGCCTATCCCGTGCTCCCGGAACATGTCTATCTGGCTGGTCACCACCCGGGTCTGAATGAGTTTATACGACCCAGTGGCGAACACACGATGCCAGAAGAGACACATCTTCTCTCGCAGGGGGTAGTCGGTCACCGCCATACGGTAGACCCAGTTTGCCTGGGCGCCGCCGCCATGCAGGTTCGACTGGTCGACGTGATACCGGCGTATCATGTCATAAGGGATGATGTCGTCCTCGGCGGGGTTCAGCAACTCGTCCAAGGCGGCGTCGTACCCTTTGTCCATCGCTCGGTCAAGCTCGTCCAGGGTCGCCCCAAATCCCGCTCGCCTGAGAAGGTGGGCCATGAGCCTCAAATCCTGTTTGCTCTCGACGGCGACCATAGCATTGCTCCTTCGTATTCAAGAGTGTTCAACACACTGCAAATTTATAGGTCGTGTGGCAAGTTTGTCAAGGATTTGGCCCAGGGCAATCGCATCATCCACAACTGTTGGGATATGACCGTTGCCAGATAGCCGGGTTCTCATTTGCTCAAAGCTGACACATTCACTCACCGAGTTGGATCGGACTCAAACAGGCGCATCAATAGGCCGTTGTCCCGATAATGCGATTGCGCTGCCTGGCCCCAGCAAGATCATCGCGAGCGCATGTCGGGCGTCGCGCAGCCGCGCGTTTGGGAAACCCGCCTTCTTCGCCATACGAAGGGTTTCTTCGTCTTTCGGAGTGTTTCATATATTCCGATGAGACCATTTAACCCTGTTACTTCATGTGAAACAAAAATAGGTTCAAGCCTGTCTCTCATGCTCTTTCCCGAACCTAATACTGTTACTAATTTATTACACATTATCCTTCAAATCAATTGGGACGAGGTCGAACCGGTCTCGACGGCAAAGGAGCACTTCTCTCAGTATCAGGAGAAGAGTCCGGTCTCGGTGTTGATGGTCTTGGAGTAGATGGCCTTGGAGCAGGCCTCGGTGTTGACGGTCTTGTTTCTCTAGTAGTCATTACATCCTCTCTAAGCCCGGATCCACCGAAGGGATGGATGAGTCGTCGTGCAAAAGGGGTGAGAAAGCGCTCCATTGAATCTGGGATAATGGGTTTGAAGACAAGAACCAACCCCAGAGCAGGAGCACTTAATAGATGTTACCACCTGAGCGTCCCGACCGCATCCGAATCGCCTTCGACGATCCCCGGCTGGTGGCCAATGCCGGGCTGCTCGTGCCGGCCACTCTCGCTCAGCGCCTGGGACTGAGTGAACTGGTGGACAGCAACGTTGACCTGGGCGATGCGCCGGGACGGGCGAACCCGGGAGACAAGACGCTGACCCTGGTTGCCTCGGCGCTGGCCGGTGGGGACTGCATCGATGACGCCGACGCGCTGCGTGCCGGTGGGACCGGGCGGGTGTTGGGCTGTACAGTGAAGGCGCCATCCACCCTGGGGACCTTCCTGCGCAGCTTCAGGTGGGGACATGTGCGGCAGTTGGACCGGGTGAGCCGGGAGTTGCTGGCGCGGGCCTGGGCCGCTGGCGCGGGTCCCGGCGATGAGCCGTTGACCATCGACCTGGACTCCACCATCTGCGAGACCTACGGACTGGGCAAGGAGGGCGCCCGCCGCCACAACTACACCGGCCAGAGAGGCTATCACCCGCTTGTGGCCGTCGCCGCAGGAACCGGCGACGTGCTGATGGCCCGGTTGCGACAGGGTCGAGCCAACACCGCCCGGGGCGCAGCCCACTTCCTGCGTGAGACGGTGAGCCGGGTGCGCTGCGCCGGGGCCACAGGACAACTCACCGTACGCGCCGACAGTGGCTTCTACACCCATGACATCGTCTCCGTATGCCGAAAGACAGGTGTCCGCTTCTCCATCACCGTCCGTCAGCACACCCGACTGCGCAATCTCATAGAGGCCATACCTGAGGAGGACTGGACTCCCATACCCTACTGGATGGACGGCGCAGCCGACGTGGCTGAGACCACCTACACCCCTTTTCGGAACGAGCCCGATGCCGCACCGGTGCGTCTCATCGTCCGCAGGGTGAAGCCCACGCCCGGTTCACAACTGGCCCTCTTCGTCGACTACAGCTATCACGCCTTCATCACCGACCGACAGGGCGACACCCTCCAACTGGAGGCCGACCATCGCCGCCACGCCGAGATCGAGAACGCCATCCGAGACCTCAAGTACGGTGTCGGGCTGAACCATCTGCCCTCGGGGCGCTTTGCAGCCAACGCCGCCTGGATGGCCATACAGGTAATGGCTCACAACCTGGCTCGCTGGATCGGACGCATCGGTCTGCGCGAGCCGGTGGCGACCACCAAGACCCTGCGCAGACGCTTGTTCTCCCTCGCCGGACGGCTCACCCACTCGGCCCGCCGCCTTACTTTGCATCTCCCGCAGCGCTGGCCCTGGGAAACACAGTTCGGTCGCGCACTGACCAGACTGCGAGCCATTCCTCTGCCGGCCTGACGGCAGTGTCTACTACTGACCACCGTACACACCACAGCCTGTCTTGTCCGTAAGATCGCTCCGGACCGGACCGCGGGTGTCCACTGTTGCCCGCAGATTCGTCAAACTCGCCCCAAATCGCCACTGTGGGCCTCCATTGGCGTCCAAAATCACGACCGCGGACCTTCAGAACGACCCAGGCGCTGACATCATAACCGCACCGCCACTTTGACACGTCCCTCACCCACGCCCCGGCGGCGATACTAACCCTCTTCGGTGGATTCGGGTTAAGGGAGAGGGGGTCTGTTGATTGAAATTCTTAGATGGCTGCACATTTACATACCCTTCTCAGCCCGTCGAGGGAGAGGGGATTTTCGCGCCGCAAGGAACGCCGACTGAGTTGATACAGGTTCAATAGACATGATCGGGTTGACAACCGCAAATAGCGTAGTTAGGCTTTTTCGTATCATATAGAGATATAGAGGCGCTAAGTTATGACATCTGCGATGGAGGACCGTGTCAGCAGGCTCGAGAGCGTGTATGACCGTGTCGCCACCAAACAGGATTTGGCCGAAGTCGCCACCAAAGAAGACTTGGGCGAACTTCGGGCCGAGTACAAAGAGGGTTTGGCCGAGTTGGAATCCCGTATGGCGACCAAAGAGGATTTAAACCAATTGCGCGCCGACGTAGCTCCACTCAAAGCGGCCCACGTCAGGAACACGGCCATCGAGCAGGCTGACTTCATAGCTGAAGATATGGGATTCGAGTTAAGGCGCGTTCTGAATCGTCGAGATATCAAGGAGTTGATCAGGGGACAGGATGTGTCCGACATATCACGCGCCGACCTCAGGAGTTTTCGCCTGGCGGACTTGATTATGGAAGTGGTTGATGGGCAGGGCCAACTCTCCTATGTCGCGGCTGAAATATCTTTTACAGCGGATAGCGGAGACACCACACGAGCAACCCGCAATGCCGAGTTCCTGAACAGGTTCACCGGCTGGCCGACCAGAGCCGCCATAGCGGGAATACGCCGGGATAATGAAATAGTGGGTATCGAATCGTCCCAAGTCTTCTGGTATGAACTCGACAAGTCCAGTCTGGAAGTCGAATAACAGAATAACCAATACCGTCTGTTTGGCCAGCCGCGCCTATCCTTATTTCAACTTCCTGGTTTCGCCCTGTTTGCTTCAGCGCTCAACCCCAGGATTCAGCGAAATACTTGTAGAATGCCAATTCTGTCAGTGGGCCAGTAGGTGCCCCACGCCCGTCCGACGACGTGCTCGTCGGAGAGAAAGCCCCAGTCTCGCGAATCGCTGGAAGCGCGGCGGTTGTCGCCGAGGACATAGTATGAGTTTTCCGGCACCACGATGTGGTCAACGGAGCGCCTGTCCCGGTTTACGACATAGGGTTCATCCACCAACTCACCGTTTCGGATGACCTGACCGGACTGGATCTCGATAGTGTCTCCCGGGAGTCCGATGACGCGCTTTACGAGGTCTCGGGACTGGTCGGTGGGGAAATGGAAGATCAGGATGTCGCCGTATTCGGGCGGATGGAAAGTGTATAGGGATTCTCCTTCACCGGATGGTTCAAGGAATGGAAGAAACCGCGCGATGGAGTCGGTGGAGACGCGAGAGTAGATTATCTTGTTGGCGACGATGTACTGCCCCTCCGTCAGGGTTGGAACCATGCTCGACCCTTCTACTCTGAAGTTCTGAACGCTGAGGTGCAGGGCCAGAAACACGGCAAGGGACAGCAAGACGGTTTCTATCAGTTCCCGTATGAAGTCTCGCAACCGAACACCGCCTTCGCGCCAAGCCAATATCCATGTTCATTATATAGCAGGGTCTTTGGGTTATCAGTAGTCAGTTTTTGGCATGAAGTTATCAGTTCTTGGTCAGCGTCCGTTCACAGCGGCTCTTCACCCTGCCCGGCGGCCCGAATGTTACAAATGTGACTCACGATTTTCAGCGAATGAGTCACTGTTGGCGTTCCGTATGCGCTCCGCCCGTCGCTAGGATAATGCTACACGTCCACCGAAGCGTCGGGAAAGAGAGGGGTCATGCGGGGATATGTTCACATGGCATAAGCAGATATGGGCTAGAATTATGCGAACGGCGAGCGCAGGGACGGAAGGAGGGACGGAAGGGTAGATAGGAACGCGAGTATTGGAACTTCGAGTCATTCATAGAAGGAGGAAAGAAATGAATCTGAGAAACGGGATCAGGGCTGCGGCGATTGCGGTGATGGCCGCAACAATGCTGCTGGCGGCCGCCTGCCAGCTGGATGGCGAGCCGGCAGGCGAACCGGCCAGGACCAACACGGCGGGGGTGTCGGCGGGAAACGCGGCTCTCTTCGGCATAGCGCAGGGAGCGCAACAGAGGACGTCGTTGGCGTTGGCCTCGGACGGACAGGGCGAAATCCACGTCAGCGGACAGGGCAAGGTTTCTATCGAGCCGGACCTGGCTATACTGAGTCTGGGCGTGGAGACGATAGGAGAGACCGTTTCGGAGGCTCGCGAAGAGGCTGCGACCGCGATGGAGGCCGTAATGGGCGCGCTAGAGGAAGCGGGAGTCGCGGAGAAGGACATCCAGACGCGGCGCTTCAACATTCGGGCTGAGCATGAGTGGCAAGAGATTACCGAGAACGGCATTCGCACCAGCAAGTCGGTGCTGGTAGGGTACAGCGTGAGCAACAGTCTCACGGTCAAGGTGCGCGATCTGGACAGCGTCGGAACGGTGTTTGACGACACGGCGGAGGCCGGAGGAGACACAATCCGCTTCAATGGTCTGAGCTTTACGGCGGAGGACCTTTCTCCGGTAATGGCGCAACTTCGTGAAGACGCTGTGAAGGATGCCAAGAGCAAGGCGCAGCATTTCGCGGAGCTGGCCGAAGTAGGCTTAGGCGACCTGATCTTTATATCCGACGGGACGGTTGCCAGGCCGTTGACGCGCAGCGTTGCCGAGTCGTCCATGGCCTATGCGGTAGCGGCGTTTGACACTGCAACCAGTATCAGCAGCGGTGAGCTCGATGTCTCGATGACAGTGCAGACGGTCTTCGCCATAGAGTAGCGAATCCACACAGGATAGTCGGAGACAGGCGTTCCTCGCCTGTCTCCGTTCTTCTGCGGGGTCTCCGACGCGCTATTTTTACCATTTCAAAACCATGTCCGTCTTTAAGTGTGGAGAGTCGTTCGGCTAGGATTGTTTCAGGATTACTCCAGTGTAAGGTGGAATGGCCATGATTCTGAGCGACAGGTCTATCAAAGAGCGAATGACGGAGGGTCAGATTGTTGTTGACCCGCTGGGCCCCAACGCCATTCAGCCGGCCAGCGTTGACATACGGCTCGACAGGGAAGTGCTCATATTCCGCAATAGCTGGCGCACGCACATAGATGTGATGCAGCCGGCGGATGATGTTGTGGAGCGTGTCAGGATCGAGGACGACAGGCCATTTATTCTGCATCCGGGTCAGTTCGCGCTGGGCAGTACGCTTGAGACGATCACGATCCCGGATGATATAGTGGCCCGGATAGAGGGTAAAAGCTCGCTCGCTCGGTACGGCCTGCTCATTCACTCGACCGCCGGTTTCGTGGATCCGGGATGGACGGGCAAGCTGACGCTGGAGTTTTCGAACGTGGGCATTCTGGGGATCACCCTGCGCTACGGCATGAAAATTGGACATATATCGTTCACGCAGCTAACAACATCCGCGGACCAGCCGTATGGCTCCGGCGAACTGAGAAGCAAGTACCAGGGACAGGACGGCCCAGCCGCGTCCAGGTATTACATGGAGTACCAACTCCCGATGAATGGCTCGGAGAATGTTTCCCGGTCATCCTGACGCGGGTGGTGGGCTGCCGGATAGGGTTGACTGTCGCCACAGCGAGGCTGTGATGCGTTCCGAGGCCGAATATGGGTCGAGGTCGCCGGACTTTACTTTTGACACTATCCCACGCAGTTCGCTGTCTTCCGACATGGCGCGAATAACCTCGGCGGAGAGGGATGATGTGACCAGGCGTGTCAGTTCGTCGGTCGCCTGTCGTTCGCGTCGCTTTGCCAGTCGTCCGGCGTCTCTCATGGCCTGAAGACGGAGGCGTGTCTCTCCGTAGAGTTCAGGAATGCCCTCTCCGAGGTGGGCCTGCGTCATCAGCAGGCGTGGCTTCCACTCGTTCGGGCGGGGGTCCAGTGAGAGCATGGCCCTTATCGCGGACGCCATCTGTCCGGCGCCGTCGCGGTCGGCCTTGTTCACGACGAATATGTCGGCTATCTCCAGCAGGCCGGCCTTCATCGCCTGCACCGTGTCGCCCGCTTCAGGCACCAGGACGACCGAAACGATGTCGGCGACCCCCATGATGTCGAGTTCGGTCTGTCCGACACCGACGGTTTCCACCAGGACGAGGTCCTTTCCGAGGGCGTCCAGCAGATTGACCCCCGCTCTGCATACGGCGGCGAGTCCGCCATGCGCGCCCCTGGTGGCGATGCTGCGAATGAACACGTCTGGGTCCAGGTAGTGGTCGCGCATACGAATGCGGTCGCCGAGAACCGAGCCGCCGCTGAATGGGCTGGTGGGATCAACTGCCAGTACCCCGACGCTCCTGTCCTCCGCTCGCGCTGTGTGAACGAGACGGTCAACGATGGTGCTCTTTCCAGCTCCAGGCGGGCCGGTTATGCCCACTACTTCCGCGTTTCCTGTGTGGTGGTGGGCGAGCCGCATGACGTCCCAGAGGGCAGCATCGTCGTTTTCGATGCGGGTGAATAGTCGTGCCAGCGCGCGTCTGTCGCCATTCAGGGCGCGATTGAAGAGATTGGCCAAAGGGTCGGTAGTCACTGATTTAGCATATCACCATTGAGGCGCATCTGTGGCAGTTCAGAAAAATGACATTCATGAGTCGGCTGCGCCTCACGAATTCGGCGAGACACGCTCTGAATCGTCCGGTTCCATACGGTTGACCCTGAGGGTATTGGGTCTGCGACCAACGGTGTCCACAACTACTATTCTGAGTTCGTCGTGATGGACCGTGTCACCCTGGACCGGCACCTTGCCAAGCTGGTCGAACACCAGCCCACCGATAGTGTCGAACCCTTCTGCGGTTATGTTGATGCCCAGTGATTCATTCAACTCGTCAATCGGAAGCCTTGCATCGACCAGAAATTCAGACTTGCCAACGTTTCGTATGCCCGGCTCCTCGGTATCAAACTCGTCCTGTATTTCGCCCACTATCTCTTCGAGCAGGTCCTCGATGGTTACAATACCGGACACACCACCATACTCGTCCACGACAATGGCCAGGTGTACGCGCTTTTCCTGGAAGTCTCCCAGGAGCTCTTCCAGGGTCTTGGATTCCGGCACGAACAAGGGAGGGCGTGATACATCTTTGGCTGTTACGTCGGCAGAATTGCGGCCGCTCGCCAGTTGCCGAAGTACGTCTTTGGCATGGGCCACTCCTTCTATGTGGTCCAGGTCGCCGTCGTAAACAGGAACCCGGCTATGTCCCGCTTTATTCATCTCCTCGGCAAGCGCTTCCAGGGTAGATCCGGCCTCGACAGCAGCGATGTCCACTCGCGGCGCCATTATCTCACGGGCCACAGTCTTGTCCAGTTGGACAACGCCCCTTATCATCCTCACCTCATGTTCGTCCAAGGGGCCATTGTCTGAGTCCACTGAGAGGGCGAAGCCGAGAGACGAGTCCGTGTCGGTAATATCTGATCTGAGCAGCGCATCATGAATCAGAAGCGCCGGTCTGAGGGGGTACGACAGTATCCATGCCAACCTGGGCATGACGACGCAAAGCGCGCCGGAGTATCGAATTCCGGCAGAACGAGCGACAAGAACGATAATCGCGAGCGCAAACAGCGCCAACACGGCGCTCAGGGCTATGAGGTTCCAACCAATTCCCGATATGGAAAGCGGAATTGAGACTGAGGCAGCCATAGCCACGCCGAAGGCCGCCATCCCAATCAGTCTGAGCGGCGCGTTCGGTCCGCCCGGAAGTCGCGCTATAAGTTCCAGTGAGCCGCGCTCATCGGGTTCGCCGTTCGCGAGAAAATATGTTACGGAGCGAAGCCTCGCGGCGATTGCCGCTGCGCCCGCCTCCGAAATTGCAAGAATCAGGATCGAAACCGCAAGAGTCAGCGCTGGTAACGTACTATCACTCTCCAATTCAGAGCTCCATTATCGAGCTGCGCTCCGCTATGCGGAACCGGGATCTGTTCCGGGACTTTTGGACCTTATCCGCGCGGGCGCGCCGATTGCCCCGGAGTCCGGTGGAACATCTTTGTTAATGACTGAGCCGGTTCCGGTGTAAGACCGGTCGCCAATTGTAACCGGCGCGACCATCATGGTATCGCACCCGATGAAAACGTCATCGCCGATCACTGTGCGATTCTTTTTCCGGCCGTCATAGTTGCACGTGATCGAACCCGCGCCTATGTTGACGTTGGCGCCAACGTCCGCGTCTCCGATGTAGCTGAAATGCCCCGACTTGGTGGCTCGCCCGATTCGACTGTTCTTTATCTCGCCGAAGTTGCCTATGCGAACTTCCGACTCCAGGTAGGCGCCAGATCGCAGGTGGCTGAACGGGCCTACGTGAACGTCCGTCTCGATTGTGGCCTCTTCTACAACCGAGGACACAATGCGGCACTGATCACCGATTTGCGAATCCCTGACTATGGAGTTTGGGCCGATTACGCAGTCTTCGCCGATGGCAACACGTCCCTGGATGTGGGTGTTTGGGTAAATGACGCTGTCAATTCCGATCTGTACATCGTAGTCAATGTAAACTGATTCGGGATCCGGGATGGTAACGCCTTCCATCATCCAGCGCCTGCGTATTCTGTTCCGCATCAGGGACTCGGCGCGAGACAGTTCCACCCGGGTATTTACGCCAATTGCCTCGCTGCCATCTTCCACAGCCAGGGACGCTATCTCCAGTCCTTTTCGAGCAGCCACTTCTATCAAATCGGTCAGGAAAATCTCGCCGGTGGACGAATGTCTCAAGCGCGGCAGGTTGTCCCACAGCCATGATGTCTTGAAGCAGTACACACCAACATTGATCTCGCGAATCTCCAGCGTTTCAGGGTCTGCTTCCTTCTGCTCCACTACGGCGGTTATCCTGCCGTCCGTGTTCCTTACGACTCGCCCCAATCCTTCGGGGTCAGAAAGTCTTGAGGTCAACATGGTTATGGGCGCCTCAGAAGCGAGGTGGATTCTGGTCATATCGGTCAGCGTTTCTTGCCTGAGGAGTGGGGTATCGCCCGCCATAACCACGATGTCGTCGCAGTCGGAAGCGGCGCTCCGAGCTTGCATAAGGGCGTGCCCCGTACCAAGCGGCTTTTCCTGCACCGCGTACAGGCACCTGTCACCCAATGCTTGCCGTACAGCAGCGGAATCGTCCGACACAACGACTGTCACCGGCGCGAGGCCTGCCGCCTCAGCCGAGTCCACGATGATTTCCAGCATCGGCTTTCCACAGACTGTATGCAGCGCTTTGGGCTTTCGAGACTTCATTCTCGCGCCCTTTCCGGCGGCGAGAATCACACTGGCGAGTGGGAGGGAACCAAAAGGGGATATGCCTGGAAAGCCGAGGCCAGGCGCGGAGTTGCTGATATATCTATCAGATAAGTCGTCCACCATAAGTCATGCTAACAGAGGCTATTTTTGGTGTCAATCGCCAAAATAGCGTACTATGGGTGATGTAATCATTCGAGGCTTTAGAGATCGTAGAACTCGCCTCTTTTTCGGGGGGCAATCCGTCAGGAACTTCCATGGGTTTGCTAATCAGGCGACACGTCGTTTGACAATCCTTGACAATGCGCTGTCATTACAAGACCTGGCGGGCTTGCCCGGCAACAGGCTCGAATCTCTGTCGGGCGTTCGCGCAGGGGAATACAGTATCAGGATAAATCGCCAGTGGCGCATCCGCTTTCGATGGGCGGACGATGGGCCATATGACGTAGAAATTGTGGACTATCACTGACAAGGAGCCTGAGATGAGCGTGAGCAACGGTATGCGCCCCGTACATCCCGGTGAAATACTTGATGAGGAACTAGAAGAACTCGGCATGACGGCCTCCGCGCTAGCTGATGCCCTCGCAGTTCCAGCGAATGCGATTACAGCGATACTAAAGGCTGAAACCGGGATAACGGCCGACATAGCCCTGCGCCTCTCTCGCTATTTTGGCACGTCGGCTGAGTTTTGGTTGAACTTGCAGAAATCCTTTGAACTTCGGGTAGCTGAGATCGAGTCTGGGAATGAAATTGCCAAGCAGGTGAAGCCCCGAGACATAGCTGGCATGGTTGGTCGTTAGGCCGTATCAGGCGACTGCCCGATACTTCACTTATTCCCAGAACTGTTCGGATTCGAGAAGAGAGCAATTGACAAGTTCGGCGATCCGCTCACATACCCGAATCAGCGCGTCGTACTTGTCGTAGGTATCCAGACCGTTCATACGTTCCAGCAAGTCCAGTTGGGGACGGAGATATGGATTGTCCATGAATTCGCTCTTCAGCCCGCGTATCAGGCCGTTGTCAATGGGAGGGTGGATAACGTCGGCGAGGCCGTCCCTGCCATATCCACCAACATAGCACTTTGTTTTCAGGTACTCGTTTAGAATCTTAGCTGCCCATCCCACATTTAGTCGGGACTCAGCCTTCCGCATATCAGCAATCGCCGCCTTATGCCATGCGCGGTATTCAGCGGAATCTATTAGTCCCAGTTCGTCCATGAACAGAGGGGCAAAGTCCACAGCGTCCAGAGCGCCGTAGATAGCGTTTCGTGATGTAACCGGAGCGTTCGACCTGACCGCGCAGGAGGCTACCCATCTGGCGAAGTCGGTTACAAGCTCTTCTCTTATCATAATGGCAGCGCGCGTATTCAGATAATCAGGCTGAGTATTGCTGAAACGTTCCTGTGTACCAGAATCCTCGCTTCACGGAAACAGCGCATATCGGGGTGTATTGAGCGACGGCTATCCATATAGATCACAGTGAATACACAGGAAGGGAACGGTGGCTCTGCGGTTCGACTTCATTGGCGACTATGGCGTCCATGTATCGCAGGGCGTCCGGACCGAAGAATACTTCACCGCATTGGGTACAGACATCGGCCGGCACATTACGGAGAATGAACATTTCGCCCTGCCATCGGTGAATGTGTTCTACCTCGCGTGGCTCTATATGGCCTTTACAGAACGGACACTGGGTAATGATGATACCTCCCGCGGGCGTCAGTCCGCCGCCTGTACCGGCTCCATGTTCATGTCTATGTTGGGGAGAACGCCGCGCAGGTAGTGGCCGGTGTGGGAGTGTTCCATGTGGGCAAGGTCTTCCGGGGCGCCTTCGGCTATGACCTGGCCGCCCTTGTCGCCCGCGCCGGGGCCAAGGTCTATCACCCAGTCGGCGCTCTTTATCAGGTCGAGGTGGTGCTCGATAAGCACGACGCTGTTTCCCGCGTCCACCAAGCGGTGAAGCACTCGCATCAGGTGTGAGCAGTCCTCGAACGACAGGCCGGTCGTCGGCTCGTCAAGAATGTAGAGCGTCTGTCCGGTGGCGCGCTTGGAGAGTTCGGTTGAGAGCTTGACCCGCTGCGCCTCGCCGCCGCTGAGTTGTGTGGCGGGCTGTCCCAGCCTGATGTAACCCAGGCCGACGTCGTACATTGTCTGGAGCTTGCGCTTTACGCGCGGGATGTTCTCGAAATGCTCCAGAGCCTCGGTGACTGTCATGTTCAGCACCTGCGCTATGTTAGCTCCCTTCCACTTTATCTCCAGGGCCTCGCGGTTGTAGCGCGCGCCGTCACATACTTCGCACGGAACGGTGACGTCTGGCAGGAACTGCATCTCGATATTGATGTGTCCGTCGCCGGAACAGGCTTCGCACCTGCCGCCCTTGACGTTGAACGAGAAGCGGCCGGGCTTATATCCGCGCGTGCGCGCTTCCGGCACAGTGGCGAACAGTTCGCGGATGGGCGTGAACGTGCCGGTGTATGTTGCCGGATTCGAGCGCGGAGTGCGGCCAATCGGAGACTGGTTTATGTTCACGACCTTGTCTATGTTTTCGATTCCGGTTATAGAGTCGCACTCGCCCGGACGCTCGCGTGAGCGATAGAAGGTCTGCGCGAGTTTCTTGTACAGGATTTCGTAGATCAGCGTACTCTTGCCTGAGCCCGAGACACCCGTGATGCACACAAGCTGTCCGAGGGGTATCTCGACATCTATGTCTTGCAGGTTGTTCTGGCGCGCGCCCTGTATGGTTATGGACTTGCCAATACTTTCCCTTCGCGTTTCGGGAATGGGTATCTGCCTGGCTCCGCTTAGATACTGGCCCGTCAGCGATTCGGGCGACTTGATGATTTCTTCCACAGGGCCGGAAGCGACTATGTGGCCGCCATGCTCGCCCGCGCCGGGCCCAAGGTCAACAATGTGGTCGGCGGACCTCATTATGGCCTCGTCGTGCTCGACGATGATCACTGTGTTGCCCAGGTCGCGCAGGTTCTTGAGCGTCTTGATGAGGCGGTAGTCGTCGGCGGGATGGAGACCGATGGACGGTTCGTCGCAGACGTAAAGCACACCCATAAGCCCGGAGCCTATCTGCGTTGCGAGACGGATACGCTGAGCCTCGCCGCCGCTGAGAGTGAAAGCGGTGCGCGAAAGCGTCAGGTAGTCCAAGCCTATGTTGAGCAGGAAGTTGAGGCGCGCCTCTATCTCTTTGAGTATCTGGTCGGCGATAGACTTCTCCCTGTTCGTCAGCATATCGCCGGGACGGACGCCGTTGGTGGACGGCGCTTCACCGGAGATGACCTTTATCCACTCCAAGGCGGCGGAGATGGACTTGTTGGTCATGTCGGTAATGTTGGTGGCCCCGATAGTGACAGCCAAAGCCTCCGGCCTGAGTTTCTTTCCAGCGCACGTGGCGCAGGCGTTGGCGGACATATAACGTTCGATCTCGCTGCGAACGCTTTCGGACTCGGTGTCGCGGTAGCGGCGTTCAAGGTTGTTTAGAACGCCTTCGAACCGGGTGTTCCACTGATAAGTCCTGCCCTTCTGCGTACGGTGCGTTACCTTGATTCGCTTGCCCTTAGTGCCTCGCAGTATCACGTTCAACTGGCGCTTTGTCAGCTTGTCTATCGGGTCCGTAGTCGAGAAGTCGTATGCCTCTCCCAGAGATTCGAGCTGGCTCATGTTCCAGGGAGCGACAGAGCCTGTGCGCGCCCACGCCTCTATCGCGCCCTCGGCGATGCTAAGAGTCTTGTCGGGTATCACCAGGTCGGGGTCCACTTCCAGCTTGTAACCGAGTCCTGTGCATATGGAGCAGGCTCCGTGCGGGTTGTTGAAGCTGAAGGTGCGAGGCTCCAGTTCGCCGAGGCTGATATTGCAGTGGACGCAGGCGAAGCGTTCGGAGAACAGCATCTCCTCCGCGCCCTGCGCGTCAACGAGAACGGTGCCGTTTGCCATTCTCAGCGCGGTCTCCACCGAGTCGGTCACGCGCGAAATGTCCGCGCTCTCGCCGCTGACGAGCCGGTCAACGACTATCTCGATGGTGTGCCACTTCTGCTTGTCGAGGTCGAACTCTTCGCTCAGGTCACGCACTTCGCCGTTTACTCGGACACGAACGAAACCGGCCTTGCGCGCCTGCTCGAACACGTCCTTGTGCTCGCCCTTGCGTCGCCGAACCATAGGCGCGAGTATCTGAAGCCGGGTACTATCCGGCAATCCCAGAACCGAGTCCACTATCTGCTGGACTGTCTGGCGTTCGACAGGGCGGCCACACTTGTAGCAATGCGGTCTTCCGACTCTTGCGAACAGGAGGCGCAGGTAGTCGTAAATCTCGGTGACAGTGCCGACGGTGGAGCGCGGGTTGTGGGAGACACCCTTCTGGTCTATCGAAATCGCTGGAGACAGGCCCTCGATATACTCTACGTCGGGCTTGTCCATGCGCCCGAGGAACTGCCTCGCGTAGGCGGAGAGGGACTCGACGTAGCGTCGCTGGCCCTCGGCGTAGATGGTGTCGAAAGCCAGCGAGCTCTTGCCTGAGCCTGAGACGCCTGTAATTACAACCAGCTTGTTGCGAGGAATGGTTACGTTGACGTTCTTGAGGTTGTGTTCGCGCGCGCCCCGAACGACGATGTTCTCAAGAGGCATGATGAAGACGGTTCCTCCGGCAGCGGGTTTGTAAGAAAAGCGGACATGGCGACCGACGCCGTATGCCGCATACAGATTCTAACACCGGCGGGGGTAGGATGTCAGGCGTTTTTGGTCGAGTTTCGGAGCGTATGTTCGCCGGCATCGCCAAACCCACTCGAATTGTTTCACTTAATGCAGTCAACAGTACAGAGTCGAAGTTCAGGATATTGGTGGGCGTCCGTAAAAAGTGTGTCGGACGTACTGGGTGGTCAACTGCGGGACAGACATCTCTCAGCCTTGATTTCATCCAGCGCCATCGTGACAAGGGATGTTGGGTCTGTTTTCTTCGCCGACCACTTGGCTTGGCTCGGATGTGTAAGGTCTGCAACGAAAAGGCCGTCTTGATTTTTGTGGAGGTAGCTCTTCCAGCGTCTATTGTTATCCTCAACAAACTCACAGACTTTCATCTGAGCGCACAGGTACTTGCGCACCCGCCAACCAGTCTCGCGTCCTAGGCACACGATAACCCGCGCTCCAAGTCTTTCTATGACCGCTTGGTGGAAAGGCCAGCACTTGTCAGCCAGCGCATTTGGATTGGTGAGGAGTTTGAATTTGATTGAGCGTGGAAAAATTAGCTCACTGGCTGGCACGCATCTGGGGTTTCTGCCGACCTCCTTGAACAGGTATAGCGGTCCACGCTGCATTGCGTTTTTCCCGTCTCCACTTTTCTTCCAACGTTCGTCACAAAAGGCGCACCAGTCTTCACGACGATGATGAAGTACGTTATCTATATCCTTGCGTATAGTTAATGAACTCGAATCATTCGGATTCCCACCGGGATTCAGTCCAAGCAAGTACAAGTCGGATTGCGAGTTGAAAGCGCATCTGCCAGAAAGAAACACGGAACCGGATCTGTCTAACAGCGAGCCCGGTATCTCTTTCACGAAGTCCTCAATCATAGACGTCTCCTATCATGCCACCTAGTCGGAATCCACCTCAGAACGGGTTCCTTAGTCCGTAATAGATAAGACAATTGCATAAGTGTTGTTATTTGCCCGTCTGCCCCCTGGCAATGGAAGCTATAGAAGCTAATCACCCTCACCCTCAAGGGAGAGAGGACTTATGCAATTCTCTCAATAGGTATGTACTCGTGAATCCGCACCTCTATCGGCAGGTCTTTCAGGTAGTCTTCCATCAGGGGTTTGACCTGCGTTTCCCAGTCCAGTCCACCGTTGCTGGATCCAAGCATGGGGAAGGATATGGAAGTGATTCCCTTCCTCTTGTAGGTCCGGGCGAATTTTTCCAGGCCACTCTCGATATATTCGACCTTCGAGCGACCCCCCCCCCCCAGTGTCTTTTCGTCGGGAAATTCAATACCCGCCTATCCGAATCCGGGATGTTGTAGAGCCAGAGGTCTCCGGTGTTGAATTTTCCAGCCATACATATTTTCTGGTATTTCTCGAACATTTCGGGGTAGCGCTTCTTGAACTCCTTGGCGATGCCCTTGCCCATCACGCCCACCGTGTTGACCGTGTTCACCAGCACCTGCGCGTCGCTGTCGAACAGGCTGTAGTCAACGTAGGTAATCGAGCCAACCTTCCCGGCGGTCATTGTACAGCTCTCCCCGTGAACGAACGAATAGTCTGTCGCTTGTGCGCGATTATAGCCTCGCACTTGAAAAAGGTCAAATATTCTTGCGCGGTGAGCTTAAGAGCATTTGCGCTCAAGTCCACTTGTAATACAGCGCCTACAAGAATTTCTAGCGTGATTTGGGGCAAACTGAGTTACGATAGTGGGATGTACACTAAGCTCGACGATATGCGTCAAGCGTCTTGCTGGTTTCTTCGGCGATATGCGCGCCGATATATCCGGTCGGCGGAGCCCAATCGTATTTTGTCCACTCACCAGCGTGAGCGCCCTCCGAACGTCTGCTCCTCAGTTCTTTTAGCGCCTTGCTGCGCTCAGCGGCGGACATATGGAATAGACCGCGTACCGCCCCAGACCAGTCTCTAATCTCAGGAATGTCGGTGGTATCTATCTGGTCTAGGACTTACGCAGTTGAGAACGATTTCGTAGCTGGATTAGGTCATACTTAGCTAGGATTTCATATCCAAGTGCGTAACTCCTATGGTCATTGGGCAGTGAGGCAAGCGCATCCAATTCATTCCTCTGAGCTTCAGGCAGGCGCCGCCAAGTTCGATGAACTCGGCGAGTTGTCCCGCCAGCGCGTCGTATCCATAGACTGCGATACCGTGGTCCTGCTCCAAACTCATCTGGAGAACGCCGCGGATCCTTACAGGGCGCGCCCAAGTGCGCTTTGTACTCGGAAGACCGCGTTTGCGTTAAGCGCGACGGAAGCGCCATAATTCCAAATGCGCTAACGAAGGGATACAAACGGATAGCGAAGAGATGCGGCATAACGGACGTGCGATTCCACGACTTCAGACACACTCACGCGACAATGTTGCTGGAGGCGGGGGCGCCTGTCCACGTTGCACAGGCGCGTATGGGCCATGAGAGTATCCAGACGACGGTGGACACCTATGGACACGTCCTGCCCGCCTGGATTTTGCGGCGGCCGTCGCTCTGAGAGAGAAGCCCGCCTGAATGCTCTACGGACGAATGTGGGCAGGAACAAGATGACGGACTGCGGGAAACTATAGAATTAGTTACTGATCTTACGCAGCTGAGAGCGATTTCGTAGCTGCGTTGGCTAATTCTCAGATAAGAATTCATAGCTGAGCGCGTAACATCAGTTAGTTATGAAAACAAGCGCGGAGGGGTGGCCGAGTGGACGAAGGCACCTGTCTTGAAAACAGGCATACGTTAAGCGCGTATCATGGGTTCGAATCCCATCCCCTCCGCCAATTCACTTGTCCCATAGCGTCCCGTTTCATGCGGTAACGCGCTCTGCCGAACCCGATTCAACTATCATTCGCCCCGATTCTTGCTATGTCTCCCGGCACACTGTAACGGTGACTATTTTCTGCCAATGGGTAGAAGCTCCCGGAAAGTAAGATTCGATAGGTATCGGCATGACTTCAACTGGTTGAAGCGTTTTCTTGCCTTCTCAATTCGGCGCTGCCGCTTTTCAATATACAGAGATAGAGTCAGAAGAAAATCAGCCTATATAGATGTGGTGACCTTCAGCGTTTACTCTGCGTCGAACCTCGAAAATGGCCCGCGTGGTCACTATCGGCGGGCATCCTGCAGCAGGTGGCGCAGGCGAGGGTCCATGGCGTCTCGCATCGCGTCCCCCAACAGGTTGAACGCGAGAACGGCGCCGAATATGGCAAGACCGGGGAATATCGGTATCCACCATGCCGCCTGGACGTACTGGCGCCCACCGGATACAAGCGCGCCCCACTCTGGGAGCGGCGGCTGCGCTCCGGCTCCTATGAAGCTGAGGCCCGCGGCCAGAAGGATGGCGAGTCCGAAGTCAAGAGTAGCCTGCACCAGCGCGGGAGCGTAGCTGTTCGGCAGTATGTGACGCCATATCAGCCTGATGGGATGGGCGCCCAAGGCCCTTCCCGCGAGCATATAGTCCTTTCCCTTTTGCGCCAGAACACTGCTTCGCATCAGGCGAGCGTAGGATGTCCAGCGGACAATCGCGATTCCGATGATCGCAGACTCGATGCTGGTGCCGAGCGCAGTGGCGACCACAAGCGCCATTATCAGGTCGGGGAACGCGAGAAAAATATCCGTGACCCTCATGGCGAATTCGTCAATCCATCCTCCAAAGAAGCCGCTGAGCAGTCCCACGGTAACGCCGATACTCCCGGCTATGGTTACCACCAGCAGGCCTATGCGAAGGCTGATGCGGCCGCCGTACAGCACCCGGCTGAATACGTCGCGCCCGAACTCGTCCGTGCCGAATGGGTGGTCCAGGCTTGGAGCGGAAAGCAGTGGGCCAACCGCAAACTTATCATACTCATGCGGCGCGACCGAAGGGCCGGCCGCCGCTATGAATATGTAGATCAAGACCAGCGCCAGCCCGAACGCTGTGGGTGGGTTGCTTTTGAGAACGCGCAGTCCGGCCCGCATCCGGTTACGTACCGAGGCGCCGAGGATATGCTGCTGCGGAGTCGAGACCAATGGTCCGCCCTTCTCTGGGTCCTAGTTGTATGTGATGCGCGGGTCAAGAACCGCGACGACGACGTCCACCACCAGGTTGGCCGTGGAATATGCGATACCGATGACTAGAGCGACAGAGGTGACTGCCGCGCGGTCGAGAAAGAAGATTGATTGCACAGCGAACCGCCCCAGTCCGGGCCACGCGAAGATTGTTTCTGTCAGTACAGCCCCCGACAGAAGCCCCCCTACAAGAAGGCCCAGGATAGTCACCGTCGGAATCAAGGCGTTCCTGAGGGCGTGCCGGTAGAGAACGGCATTGCCGCTGAGGCCCTTGGCTCGCGCCATGCGAATGTAGTCCTCACCCAGCACCTCCAGCATACTGGTTCGGGTTACGCGGGCGAGGAGTCCTACAACCGAGAAAGCGAGTACGAACGCGGGCAGCGCCAGATGATGCAGGGAAGAGATGAAGCCCCTGAAGTCTCCGGCAATGAGGGTATCTACGGTATAAAATCCGGTCACTGTCTGGGGTATGTCGAGCGTTATGCCGATTCGCTGAGACGACGGCACCCATCCGAGGTAGTAGAAAAACACTACCAGAAGTATGATTGCGAACCAGAAAATGGGCATGGATGTCCCGAACAGGGATACGACGCGGACGATGTGGTCTGGCAGGGCGTTCCGCTTGACTGCGGCGAGGATTCCGGCCGGGATCGCCATTGCCACCGCCATGATGAAAGCTATAATGGATAGCTCGGCGGTCGCGGGGAGAAAACTCGCTAACTCCGTGCGTATCTCTTTCCTGGTAACAAATGATTCGCCGAAGTCCCCGCGAACTAGATTTCCCATGAATGTGACGTATTGCAGATAGGGTGGCTCGTCGAATCCCCACCGCTCCCTGAATTTTTCGACAGCTTCTGTGCTGATCCCACCTGTTGTTTCCAGAAGGATGGTTGACGGGTCACCGGGCATGATGATCATCATAAAAAATGTCAGCGAGGAAACACCAATGAGTACAAACACCTGAAGGATCAACCGGCGAATTATATATCTGATCAGGGACAAATGGCTCTCGTCTAACCTTGAATGGGGCAGATTATATGCATGGGAATGAAGCGCATCGGCAACCTATGTGGCCTCGGTCGGCGATGCGCTGTCCATGGGATGATATGATGAAGGTTTGGAATTACTGACCCTTGGTCATGTAGCGGAACTCCGGCGTGAATGCGTGCGCGGCCGGCACGATATTGCCGATGTTCGTCCGGTGAGCGACAGTGTCACGCACCTGCAGGACGGTCATCTCGCCGCAGTTGTCCACCATGAGTTCCGACATCTCCCTGTAGATCGTGTTGCGACTCTGGGAATCGGTTTCGACACGCCCCATGTTTGTCAGTTCCGCGAGCCTGGAAGCGACGTCAGGCGCCACGTCGTCGAGTCCGAGCATATTGCACTCGCCCAGCGCCCTCACGGTTGCGGGCTGGTCCGAGTCGAAATAGGTGACGCCGAGGCCGGAAATACCGAAGTCGCGCATCTCCTCCGCAACGATTTCACCCCAGAACCTCGAGCTGGTTGACTGGACTATCTCAGCGTTTATGCCAACCTCCTTAAGGTTGTTCTGGAAGAACTCCAACGCCTTCTGGTAAACGACCGAGCCGCATGCCCCGGTGCGGAGCTGGATCTGGACGTCGAAGCCATCGGGGAAACCCGCTTCAGCAAGAAGCTGTTTAGCCAGTTCAGGATTGTGGTAGTACTTCGTCGCTATCGTCGGATCGTGTCCGGCCATGCCGGGCAGTATCAGGCTCTGGTGAACATCCGCCAGACCCAGCGCCACCACATCCCGCAGGCCCTGGTAGTTGATCGCGTGCCGTATCGCCTGGAATCCTTCCGGCGTGTCAAGCGGCTGAATACGCCTGTCCACCAGGAAGTTGCAAGTTATAAGCGACGGGTAGGTGAACACCTCGACATTGTCGTCACCCTGGAACGACTGGAGCGAGATGGGATCCAGCTGGAGCGCGACATCCACCTCTCCGGCGGAAAGCTGAAGCGCGCCAACGGCAGGCTCAGGAACGTGAAGGTCAATCACCCGTTCTACGGACGGGCTTACGCCGTCGTGGCCTCCCCAGTAGTCGTCGTTCCTGGCCATGACCAGCCTCTGTTCAGCCGTGAAGCTCTCGACCATGAATGGACCGGTTCCGATAGACCTCTCGCTCGCCCACCTGACGCCGTAGTCGGGACCATTCTCGTCGGTCTCCTGGTTGGCGAGCGCCTCTTCGGCGTCCACGATCAACAGGTCCTTGGACGTCAGCAGTGGGAGCAGCGGCGCGTAAGGATCCGTGAGAGTCCACCGGAAGGTCATGTCGTCAACCGCTCCCATGCTCTCCGTGAGGGTGTACCACGCCTGGCTTTCGGCAACGCCCTCACGCTCGAATACGTTGAACGCTCTCTGCAGCGACTTATGCACGGCGGCGGCGGTTACGGGCCGACCTGTCGTGAAGTTCACGTCTGGGCGAATGTTGAAGCTGTAGGTCTTCCCGTCTTCAGAGACTGCCCAGGACTCGGCCAGACCCGGCGCCAGGTTCTTGTTGGGCGACGTGTTGTCAATCGCTACCAGCCCGTCGAACATATTGAATGACACGCGGCAGCCCCAGAAAGAGCAGCCTCTGGGAGGCGTGAGAGTGGCGAAGAAGAATACGTCCCTGACAAGCAGGTCTGGGAAGTCTTCCATCATCATCGGCTCTTCCATCGCGGGCGCGGGCATCGCCATCGAAACCGCTTCCTCCACGGCCTTCTGGATGTCTTCCGGCGTAACGGCGGGACGTTCGGCCAGCGCTTTGGCGATAGCCGCCGACACTTCCGCTTCGGTCAGGCCCGGTGTCTGGGCGGTCAGCGCCTGGGTAATAGCATCGGCTACCTGATCTTCGGTCACGTCGGGTCTTTCTGCCAAGGCGCCGGCGATAGCGTCGGCAACCTGGGTTTCGGTCAGGTCAGGTGTCTGCTCACGCAGAGCGCTTGCAATGGTGTCGGCGACCTGGGCTTCTGTCACACCCGGGCTGTCGGCCATGGCCTTTGCGATAGCTCCAGCCACCTGCTCCTCAGGTTACGCCCGGCTGCGCGGCCATAGCCTGCTGAACCGCCTGGGCGACTTCCGCCGAGGTCGCTCCCTGCGGCTGAGCCTGAAGCGCCTGCTGAATTATTGCCGATACATCCGGTGTCGGCGCCGACGCCGGCGCGTCATCCCCCGAACACGCGAGAGCCAGAATTGCCATTAACATTACTGGAATTATGAGGATACTCTTTTGTTTCATCTTCAAGGCAACGCTCCTGTCTTATCCGTAGGTCTTAAATATGCGTTGGGATTTTCATGTTTTTTCTTGCTCATGTCAACATCGCGGAAGCCTGCTGTATCAGTTTGGTGGGTAGGGGCAATCACCCTCACCCCAGCCCTCTCCCTCAAGGGAGAGGGGGTCTGTTGATTGAAATTCTTAGTTGGCTGCACATTTACATACCCTTCTCAGCCCATCGAGGGAGAGGGGATTTTCGCGCCACAGGCAACGGCGACCAAGCTGATACAGGTTCGCTGATAGAGAGCATGACATATATCCTGATTTATATTATTTCAGGTGAAGCGCTGGTGAAGTCCTGGTGGAGCCGTGGTGACATTTCAGGTGGATTTTGACCTGAGAACCGGCGGATTCAGCTATGAAATCGACATGAATTCACCTGTAGAAAAAAATTGTGAGCCGGATTGTTCGTCATTGATAAACTCTACATTATATATCTGAGGCACTTTTGTTCTATAATCGTCATATTGTAACATAGCGAGTGGAGAGTTGGGAAACATACAGCGCCGACTGACGCTGTATCAGTTTAGTAGGTAGAGCGGATTACCCTCACCCTAGCCCTCTCCCATCAAAGGGAGAGGGAATTTTCGCGCCAGAGGCAGCGCCGACTAACTTGATACAGGTTCGCGCCGACTGACGCTGTATCAGTGAAACCGACCACCGACCAAATTGGTACAGGCCCCAACATCGCTCCTGCGTTGACCGGAAAGTCGGAACGTGCCAGAATCTGACAGGAAATTCGGCAATCTCGGACATCACGGAGGCCTTGAGTTGGGATCATCGGAGACTGGCAATCCAAAAGACGCGTGGAGTGGCCCAGCGGCGAAACAGATTGATGCCCTCATCCCCGGTTCCCTGGAATGGCGCTGTATAGGCCCTTTCCGGGGCGGGAGAGTGGTAGCCGTTGCCGGAGACGTTTCCAAACCTATGGTCTTTTACTTCGGGTGCGCCGGCGGCGTCTGGAAGACCACCGACGGCGGAACCTACTGGGAAAACGTATCGGACGGGTTCTTCAAGACCTCAGCGGTGGGCGCGATTGCCGTGTCCGAATCCGACCCCAACGTGATCTACGTCGGCATGGGGGAGTCCTGCACCGCTGTCCCGAGATTGCACTGGACTTCCCGCGCGGACGGGATGTACAGGTCAACGGACGCGGGCAGGTCTTGGGTAAATGTGGGGCTGGAGAGTACGCGGTATATCGCTCGAATTCGGATACACCCAAAGAATCCGGACCTGGTTTATGCCGCCGTGCTTGGGCATCTGGAAGGGCCGGATACCGAGAAGGGGGTGTTCAGGTCGGTTGACGGCGGACAGACGTGGGAAAGGGTTCTGTTTCGCAGCGAGAACGCCGGAGCGAACGATATATGGATGGATCCGACCAACCCCCGAGTCATTTACGCGACGACTTGGGACTCCCGCCGCAGCTACTGGAATTCGTACAGCGGCGGCCCGGACAGCCGCATTTACAGGAGTATGGACGGGGGCGATACATGGACGGACTTGACCGACAACCCCGGTCTTCCGAACGTGATAAAGGGGCGTATCGGCGTAACCGGCACAGCCTCGAAGCCTGGACGAGTGTGGGCGATCTTCGACGTAGGCGGCGCGGCGGGAGTGGCGGCGCTCGCCGAATTGGGTGGAAGGACCGGAGGACTGTATCTGTCGAATGACTGGGGCGAGACGTGGGAACACGTAAACGATGACCCTGAAATGACGGTGCGCCCTCACTACTACAATCACATTTTCGGCGACCCAGGCAACCCTGAAGTCATATATAACCTCAACCAGCCGTTCTGGAAGTCAATAGACGGCGGACGAACATTCAGCGCCATCGAACTGCCTCACTATGACAACCACGATCTCTGGATTGATCCGAATGACTCCAACAGGATGATAAACGGCAACGACGGCGGCGCTTGCGTGTCTTTCAACGGCGGCGAGTCGTGGTCGTCAATTTACAATCAGCCCACAGCGGAGTTCTACCACATTACCGCGGACCAGGAGTTTCCCTATCGCCTGTACGCCACCCAGCAGGACAACACCTCCATCAGCGTACCGAGCCGTTCGAGCAGGGGCGCGATTCGGTGGTCTGACTGCTATTCGGTCGGCAGCTCCGAAAGCGGGCATATAGCGGTTCGACAGGACGACCCGAACGTATCCTATTCCGGCGCGCTCGGAAGTTCCCCCGGCGCGGGGGCCATCATGCTGCGGTACGACCATTCGAGCGAGCAGGCGCGTGTCGTTACAGTGTGGCCGGATCTTACAGGGCTGACCGTGCCCGGGCGCAGGTACCGGTTCGAGTGGGACAGCCCCATAGTGTTTTCACCTCATGATCCCAATATTCTGTATTCGGCGGCGAATGTTGTGTTCCGGTCCGTGGATGAGGGATCGAGTTGGGAAGTGATAAGTCCTGATCTGACGAGGGACGACGTATCGGACAGGGAGGAATTCGATCCGAACACCAACATTGCGCCTTTCGAACGCTGCGCCATCTCCAGGTTCGCGGAGTCGCCGGTTCGGCCGGGAGTATTCTGGACCGGCTCCAGCGACGGCCTGATACACGTATCTCTGGACGGCGGGACGACCTGGAGCGACGTTACCCCCGACGATTTGCCGGAATGGACTCCGATTTACGGACTGGAGGCGTCTCCCCACGATGCCGGAACCGTTTACGTGGCGGCGGCCAGATACCAGCACGGCGATTACCAGCCATATCTGTTTCGCGCCAGGGACTATGGAGCGACTTGGAAGAAAATCACCCGGAACATCCCGGAAGGAGATTACACGCGGGTCATCAGGGAAGACCCGGATCGCCAGGGTCTGCTGTACGCCGGAACCGAGGGCGGAGTGTATGTATCCTTTGATGATGGCGACTCATGGAATCCGCTGCAACTCAACCTTCCACATGCGCCCATCCACGACATGATTATAAGGGACGGAGATCTGGCGGCAGCGACCCACGGTCGTTCTCTATGGATACTCGACGACCTCTCACTTCTCCACCAGTTTGGCGAGGCAGACGCCGACGCGCAAGCGCATCTCTTCCGTCCCAGGCCCGCTTACCGCGTTCTCTCTGAACCCTACGGGTACTGGAACAGGGCAGCCGGACGCGCCAGGCATTACCAGCTCAGCCTTGGAATTCCGGCAACGTACCGTATTGCTGAGACGGAACACGGAACCCGCTCCATCACGCCAATTGACGCGGGCCAGAACCCGCCTGACGGCGTAGTGGTCACATACTTTCTCAGCATGGAACCGGAGGAGGAAGCCACTCTCACGTTTGTGAACGCCGAGGGTGGGGCGATCCGGAGACTCTCCAGCCAATCGGGAACTCCCAGAGTTCCTACGAAAGCAGGCATGAACAGATTCGTCTGGGATATGAAACACGAGGGCGCCCGGCGCGTCGAGGGGGAATCCGAGGCCGGTCGCCCAATGTATGTACCAATCATCCCGCCCGGGACTTATCGCGCGCGGCTCCAGATCGGAGAGGAAGCCTGGGAGGAGAGGTTCGAAGTCCTCGTTGATCCCAAGGTATCCGTGTCGCGGGAGGATCTGGAACGGCAGCACGAATTGCTGATTGCTATACGTGACAAGGTGTCGGAGTCTTCGGACGCCGTGGGAACAGTCCGCGGCGTTATCGGTCAGGTCGAGCAGTGGACGGATCGTTCGACCGGCGGGGCCGGAATGGAAGTTGTTGCCGAAGCGGCGGAACGCTTGAGGGGGAAGCTGTCGGCGGTCGAGGACGAATTGCTGGTGGGCAGCGTCAGCTCGGATACACCAATGCGGGGAGCGTTCTACGCCCGAGGGCTGCGCTCCAGACTCGCTTCACTCGGAGACACGGTGGGAATGGCCGATGGCGCGCCGACACGGCAGTCATACGAAGTCTTCGACGACCTTAGCTCCCGGATAGACAGGCAACTCGACGATTTGCAGAGCATCCTCGAAGACGATGTGGAAGCCTTCAACAGCATAGTCCGCGAGCTGGACCTGTCTCCCGTCATACTCGGCGAATCAGAGCAGGCGTAACGAAGAGCCCGCGTCGCGTCCTCATCTGCCAAGAACTCTATAATGCAGTCGGTGGTTGACTACCGCCAGGGCGTGGCATAGTGGGCCGCCTGATCTATTATGTCGAGGCCGACCAACTCGCTGTAGGCGGACAGAAGCTGGTTGGTCACCGGACCCGGGACCTCATCTCCTATAGCCCTGTTGTCAATCCTGGCTACCGGAACAATCCCGGGAGTAGTTCGAGTGAAGAATACCTCGTCGGCGGTATAGAGGTCGTAGGGCTGGATATCCTCTTCCATCAGAGGGATGTCCAGCCGATCCGCCAGGTCCATCACCACTCCTCTTGAAATTCCCTGGAGTATCGCCCTATCCGTCGGGGTTCGGATCATGCCGTCCTTGACCAGCATGACGCTGAAGCTGCCTCCTTCAGATATGTTGCCGTCAATGTCCATGAACACAGGGAGCGCGTCGGGGTCCACGTCCCGCGCCTCCTGGTGTCCGAGAACCATGTTGAGACGACTGTGGTGTTTGGCTTTTGGATCGAGGAATTGGCTGGAATAGCTCCGGCTCTTGGCGATTACGCCGTGAGCGCCCTCGAAGAAAAACCCCGTGAACGTGTCCCACGGCACAGGCCTTACCCTGACGTAAACCCGGGCGGGTCCGTCCAGCGTCGGCCCCATCGTGACCGAGGGCCACAGGTTGAAGTCGCCGACTTCATGTCTCACGTCTTCGTTACGCGCTGCGGCTTCTTCAATATGGCGACGCAACTAAAGGGCAGCCACAAGGATTGCCCCTACCGGAAGACACGCATAGCGGCCGCCTGAGGCGAACAATCGAAAGACCCCGCCATACCTTTCGCCCCTGTTTCACCCGCCGCGCCATATTCGATATACTTCAAGCGCGACTGACTAACTCAGCAGTCGGCTTGAATATGACCTGCTGCGGACATCCGCGCACGGAGCCTTTATATGAAGATTCACGAGTATCAGGCAAAAGACATCTTTTCCAGGTATGGCATCCCCATACCCCAGGGTAAGGTTGCGTACACCCCGGAAGAAGCCGCCGAGATAGCGAACGAACTGGGCGGCAAGGCCGTCGTGAAGGCGCAGGTACACGCCGGAGGACGGGGAAAGGCCGGCGGCATCAAGGTCGTCAACTCACCCGAAGAAGCCGCGGCCGCAGCCGATGCTCTAATAGGAACCAGCCTGGTCACATTCCAGACCGGCCCCGAAGGCTCCCCGATTCGCGGCGTGCTGGTAGAAGAAGTCGTGGACGTCGAGACCGAACTCTACGTCGGCATGGCGATTGACGGCGCGGCTGAGGGAATCGTCGCAATCGCGAGCGCCGCCGGCGGCATGGAGATCGAAGAGGTCGCCGAAACGACTCCCGAAAAGATCATCAGGGTCGCCGTGGACCCAGTCCTCGGACTCCAGCCCTTCCAGGGACGCAAACTCGCCTACGGACTCGGCGTTTCCCCAGCCCTCAACCGCCCAGTGGCCGGGCTCATGGCCTCCCTCCACAGGCTGTTTGAAGACAACGACTGCTCCCTGGTCGAAATCAACCCGCTCGGCATAACGACCGATGGCCGCGTTCTTGCCATGGACGCCAAGATCAACATAGACGACGACGCCATGTTCCGTCAGCGCTCAGCGCTCGAACTCCGCGACATCGAACAGGAAGACCCGCTAGAGGTCGAGGCCGGCAAGTTCGACATCAACTACGTCAAGCTCGATGGCGACGTGGGCTGCATAGTCAACGGCGCTGGCCTCGCTAT
Organism: Dehalococcoidia bacterium; assembly: GCA_965261525.1. GTDB lineage: Bacteria > Chloroflexota > Dehalococcoidia > Lucifugimonadales > UBA1123 > VXRN01. The sequence goes on along the minus strand of OZ253472.1, from coordinate 2,701,443 downwards.
GGCAACAATGGACGTCACCCACGCCGCGGGCGCCTCACCCGCCAACTTTCTCGACATTGGCGGCGGCGCGGACGAGGAGAAGGTCGCGAAGTCGCTCGAAATCGTACTCTCCGACACCAGCGTCACGCGGGTTCTGGTCAACATATTCGGAGGCATACTCCGCTGCGACGTCGCCGCGCGCGGATTCGTCATGGCCTCTGAGAGAGTGCCCGACAAGATGCGTCCCATGGTCGTGCGAATGCTCGGCACCAACGCCGACGAGGGTCGCGAAATCCTCGCCAACTCCGGCCTGGACGTCACCCTCGTTGACGACCTCGGCGGAGCGGCGGCGGCCATCCGCTCCTCATAATTCTTAATTCTAGATTCCCAACTCATAATTCAACTGGAGCAGATAAATGAGCATACTGGTAGGTAGGGACACAAGACTGATGGTGCAGGGAATTACCGGACGCGAGGGCAGTTTCCACGCCCTACGCTGTCGTGAGTACGGCGCCAGCCTGGTGGCCGGAGTCACGCCCGGACGCGGCGGCCAGATGTTTGACGACGACGTACCCGTGTACAACACCGTCGAGCAGGCCGTCGAAGAGACAGGCGCAAACGCCTCCCTGATCTTCGTGCCTCCGCCCTTCGCCGCCGACGCCATCGTCGAATCCGTGGACGCCGGAATTGACGTCATAGCCTGCATAACCGAGGGCATACCAGTCATGGACACCGTGAAAGTCGTCCGCTATCTCAAGGGCAAGCCTGCAACCCTTATTGGCCCCAACTGCCCCGGCGTAATATCCCCCGGCGAAGACTTCAAGATGGGCATCATGCCCGGCCACATCCACATGCCCGGACGCATGGGCGTCGTATCCCGCAGCGGCACGCTCACCTACGAGGCCGTTGGTCAGTTGACCGCGCTCGGCATCGGACAGTCCACCTGCGTCGGCATAGGCGGCGATCCGGTGAACGGCTCGACCTTCGTGGATATTCTCAAGATGTTCCAGGACGACCCTGACACCGACGGCGTCGTTATGATCGGCGAGATTGGCGGAACTCGTGAGCAGGAAGCCGCCGAGTTCATCGGCAGCGACGAATTCACCAAGCCCGTCGCCGCGCTGATAGTCGGACAGAGCGCCCCTCCGGGCAAGCGCATGGGACACGCCGGAGCCATCATCACCGGAAGCGCCGGGCGCGCCAGCGAGAAGGTCAAAGCCCTCGCCGCCGCCGGAGTTTCCATCATTCCCGCCCCCGGCGAAATAGGCGTAACCGCCCAGCAAATGATGCAATCCTAGGAGCCGCGCAATGGCAACCCTCACCATCCACAACATCCCCGACGACCTGCTAAAGAAGCTAGAACGCAGCGCCCGCGAGAATCATCGCACTGTGGACGAAGAAGCAATCATATGGCTATCCTGCGTTGAGATTCTTGGCAACCCGGAGGTCCAGTCAGCCGAGGATAGAATCAAGGGATTCAGAGAGTTGAGAGAGAAATATCCCGATGTCTATATTACCGATGAGCAAATAACTCGAGCGAAACGGGAAGGACGACTTGGAGATGGCGAAGATGATCCGTACAGGATTATACCCACCAGGTTCGCATCTCCAATGAAGCCAGAAGAGTTCATTGAATATACTGAAGGGCTAAAGAATAAACTGGAAGGTGAAGTGTGGATGACAGAGGAAGAATTAAATCAAGCGAAGAGCGACGGCAGACTCGGAAGCGATACAGGTAAAACAAATAGAGAGCCAGACCCATGGCTGGAAATCGCGCGACAACACCGTGAGAGTATGCCAAACGTGTTCATAGGAGACGAAGAAGAACTCAATCGCTTCAAGCGCGAAGGCAGACTATGATTGTAGTTGATACGAATGTGCTGGTGTACTTCTTTACATTAGCCACGCAATCTGATGATGTCGCTTTGGTTCGCGAGAAAGATCCCGACTGGCACGCGCCGCTTCTATGGAGATCGGAATTCAGAAACGCTATCGCGGGGTATATCCGCAGAGGTGATATGAGCATGGACCAAGCGATTGACACACTCCAAAAGGCGGAACGACTTATGCACAACAAGGAACACATGATTGACTCCACCGCCGTCATGCGTCTCGTGGCGGATTCCGCCTGCTCCGCCTACGACTGCGAATTCGTCGCCCTCGCCAACCACCTGAACATCCCGCTCGTAACCTCCGACTCGCGACTGCTGCGCAACTTCCCGGACCGCGCCCTCGCGCCGGACCAGTTTCTCGCCTAGCTCGCCGACGACATCCTGAACCGCCACAGCGCGACCGCCATGAACACCACCCCGAACCCCGCGAGCGCGACCATCTCCTGAGTAACGTCCCCAAACTCCGCGCCGAACAGCATCAGCTTGTTGAACCCGCCGTTCGCCCACCCGTGAGGCGTGAGCTTGGCGAGCGACTGCATCCACTGAGGCGTGATGAACAGCGGCCACCAGCATCCCCCAATCGGAGCCAGAACCAGCGCCACCAGCGGACCGGCCGCCGAAGCCGCCTGCACGTTCGACACGAAGCTGCCCAGCATCACCCCGAACGTCGCCGACGCCAGCGCCATCAGCATCGAAATAATGATCACAGCCGCTGGCGACGCGCCCAGATCAATCCCGAAAGCCAATATCCCAACAACCCACATCACCGCAAGCTGAGTCACTCCCCGGAACGCGATCCCAGCGAACTTCCCCACGATCACCGACTCCCGCCGCGTCCCGTTCGACACCAGCCGCTCCAGCGTGTGCGACTGCCGTTCACGCGCTATCGCTTCCGCGCTCATCGCCGCCGTGAAGAACAGGAACATCGTCAGATACGCCGGCAGCGTGAAGTTGGACGGCTGGAACGGCTCGATGTCTCCGACCCGCTCCACCTCGAACTCGATGATAGGAACAAAATCGTCCGCGCCAACCGTCGGAAATACCATCCCGACTTGCCCAGCGCCCGATGATAGTCGCCCAATCGTACTGAACGCGACGAATCCCTGCGACAACCGGCTCGCAATGGCCTGCGCGAACCCGTACAGAGCCGCCTGCGTCTCCGGCGAGCCGTCCCCCACCACAACCTCCAGCGCGGTCGGCGCGCCGCTCATAAGACTCTGGCTGAATCCCGCCGGAAACGCCACGAATCCGCCCAATTCGCCGCGCTCCACGGCGGCAAGCGCGTCTTCATATCCCATGACCGTTATATCGCCCGCGCCCGCCTCGTCCGCCATCCCCCCGATCATCTGGGCAGTCAAGCTGCCCTCGCCTTCCTGAGTAGCCAGCGCCAATCGCAGAGGTTCATCCTCCGGCCCTTGCCCGCGCAGCGCGAGCGAAAACCCTATCACGAACAGGAATGGAAACAGGAAAGCGAACCCCACCGCGAACTTGTCCATGAAGAATATCCGCGTATCCTTCACCGCAATCAGCATCGCCTGCCGCAGAACCACTCTCACCCTAACGTCCCCCTTCCGACGCCCTGAACAGGACACGCGCCGCTATCAGCCCCACGACGGTAACTCCGGCCATGATCCCCAGTCCCACGCCCTCGTCCGACAGTCTCGTGTCGGACGCAAGAATCCCCGACATGGACTCGATGGCATAATGGTTGATAGTGAATCTGGCGACCACGGTCAGCGGACCTTCGGCCACCTCGAAGAACGTGCCGCCGAATATCGTCATGAACATAGTGAAGAACACAGCCGCCCATATTGCCTGGTCTCGTGTACGCGCCGCCGCCCCAATCACCAGGCCCACCGCGCTGACCGCCGCCGCCACGAGTACGGAGAACGCGACCAACTGCGCGAAGTCCGACACGTCACCCACCCTCAGAACCGCGAACCCCAGCGCAAGCAGAATCACCGCCTGGAAAGTGGCCCTGAGCGTCCCCGACAGGAACTTGCCCAGAAATAGCTGGTTGATCCCGAGCCTCGTCGTCATCAGACGTTCGAGCGTCCCGATTCGGCGCTCCTCCACTAGCGTCTGCGCCCCCATCGTGACCGCGAACATCAGAAACATTACCGTGACACCGGGTATGAGCCTGTTCAGAAAATCCGCATCCTCGGTCTCCCCAAGACCGCGCACCACCACGCCAACTGACGGGTTCTGGCGCGACTCAGACAGAAGCCTGTCGTACTCCGCGTCTATCTGCCCCTCCGTGACATTAGCGCCAGCCAGGGTCTCATAGACCATGCGCCGCGACCGGATCTCACCGTCCATCTCCGTCGCCGCCCCCGCGACGATGCTCGCCACAATCTGGCCCGTCTGCCCCCCGTAGCCTCGCTGCTTGAACAGCAGGCGCGTTGGCTCCCCCGCATCCAGCGCGTCCGAAAACCCAGCCGGAATCACCACCGCCGTCAGAATCGCCGACCGCTCCAGCGCCCCGTCCGCGTCCTCCATCGTCCTCTCCCTGACGCTGATCTCGTCCATCCCGTCCAGACGCTCGATCAGCCTCCTCCCATACTCCCCCGAATCCAGATTCACCACGTGCGCCGTCGCGTGAAAACTGCTGTCCCCGCCAAACGCCCCATACATAAGCGCGAACAGCAAAATCGGCAGCGCAATGCTGAAAGCCAGTTCCCCCGGATTCAGCAGATACCGCTTCAAATCCAAAAACGCTATGTGAAACGGACGAAGCATGGACTCAGTTATCGCTTACTGAAGGAATTTACTCTGGAAAACTGTGAGAGGCGCAGATTTTGCATGGGCAATTATCCACCGTGAAGTGCCTCACGCCAACTACTACCTCTCCAACTCTGTCAGCCCTCTCGAACACTAAGTCAAAGAGTTCAGTTTCACCATTTTCAAGATAACGCCTTAATGCATAGGCGCATAGATCAGCCAGTTGAACCATGTTGGTCAGTTGACTGTCGACAAACATTGGAGTCTCGATTACGTGGCGTATATCTGTCCACAGTGTTCCACTTCTCAGGAATGATTTCATCAATTCCGTATGTCTCTTGGCCACAGTCTGGTTATTGTCGTGAATAAGCAGTCCGTAGCCTCGTTGTGTATTCTGAAGGTACTGTTCGAAACGGGACACGATTTGCTCAAATGCCTGTTCGTGAGCTGTCCTGTTCGCCAGATTTGGGTCGAAGTGCAGTTTGTCTATGCATTCCGCGAAGAGGCGAACAACTCCCCAAGACGATATGAGTTCCGCCAACTCCCTTACCGAATTCCGTCTTTCGGTTAGTGTGAGATGCATATAGGCTTCGGTGTTGCGATAATTCTTTCGGGTCTGCTTCACACGCCTTGGTGTCACCTTTTGCAGCCTCAGAAGTTCGGCTGTTCTTGCCCTCAACACCTCGGAGCGTCTTTGAGACCATCCCATCGAATCGAACGCCGGGATAGACTGCTGTTCGATATAGGGTCTCAACATCCAGGCAACGTGGATTTCATCTTGAGACAAACCGTAAGCGTCTTTGATACTTTCCAGTTGCGCGTGATGGCTCTTCCAATATTCGTCAGGGACTGATAGGCTTGCCAAGACATAGTGGGAGGTGTTGCCGGGGATATCAGGCGTACCTGATTCATCAATGTAGCAGAGATACATGGAGAGCCTTGAGCAGCGACTAGGGTCGGGGCTTTAGCCCCGAGTGGAGACGCTTGGCGACTCCTCCTAGACGCAATACCATTATATCAGTGGGCATAGCAAAATCAAAGACATTTTTATCGTTTGAATCTGTTTCGGGTTAGTCGGTATTTCATAAGAGCAACAATTCGTATTTCCACAAAGCTCGTCCTGGTGAAAATGGGGAGTGGGAATCCACTCCATTTGGCATAACCACTCACCCCAACTCCACCCTCTTAGACCCATGCACCGACGGATCCGAAGCCAGCAGCGTCCGCAGTCTCGCCACCGCAACCACCGCCGCCGCCCCAAGCCCCAGCATATCCCGGACGATCCGCACGTCCAACTCGATACGCACAGGATCAACCGCAAGCGCTATGCCCGGCTCGCGCTGCACAGTGACGAGAAGTCGCATCGTCGGCATTTCGAGACCGAAGGCTCAGGCGGCAAATTCATCGCTCGCAACGCCGCCGCCGCTTCTCTCGTCTTATTTCTCACGTCTTCGATAAAGTCCTCGTCCACTGCTCTTGGCTTGGGAGAACGCTCCGCCAGTTCGTATATTTCCACATAGTCCGGGTCACGCCCGGTAAGTTCCTTGTATCCCAACGCGTAGGTATGCAGCTGCATCTCGGAAACATCTTCATCCTGGCTGCCCTCGTTGGACTTCAGGTCCACGATAGTCGTCTCGTCGGTGTCTGTACGGCGTACCAGATCAATCCGTCCCTTGACGCTTACGCCGTCGCCTAGCTGAATTTCTACGGGCTGCTCTGAAAACTCTATGTGTTGGAACTTGTCGGAATTATCCTGGATGTAGTTGCTGATGTCCCTGTGAGCGGCCTCTTCGAGTCGCTGGCGCAGTTCGCCGTAGGCGTATGGTGTCCGCAGGTGGCGATTGACCAACTCCGGCGCATCGGCTTCGGTCACCGGCTCGCCCCGCATCGCGCGATAGTGGACATCGGCGAGCGCGTCGTGCAGGGACTTGCCGTATCCGAGAGGCTCGGCCAAGGGGCCGTTGAATCCATACAGCACACGCAATTTGAACTGGTAGCCACATTCGAACAGGTACTTCAGATCGGAAAACGAGAACTCGACGTTCGAGACTGAAGTTCGCGGCTCAGGAGTGGCGCGTTTTCTCTTGGAATAGTCCGGTTTGCGCCGTTTCACCCACTTTGACACGAGTACATCATCCCAGAATTCTGATTTTCTTCGGTACAATTGATTTTCTTCGATTGGAGCCCACGTCATGTGGAGGAACTTCTTGCTCCGCGTCATAGCAACATAGAATAGTCGCCGCTCGTCGTCTTTGGAGCCATCGTATCGGTCGGCGTTCTTGATAGCCTCACGTGGGATGAGTTGCCAAACGCCGCTCTTCCTCATACGGGAAGGGAAGCGATTTCTCAGTAGAGCGGGCAGGAAAACAACAGGCCACTCGCGCCCTTTGGCTTGATGAACGGTCATCACCTGCACCGCATCCGGTATCACGTAGTCGTTGTCTTCCTCTCCCTCGCTGTAAGCGCCTTCGGCCTGGTAATAGAGGAATCCGGCAAACCCTTCGTACATCTCAATAGGCTTTGAGGTAAAGTTGATTGCCTCCCAATCCGTAATTGCCTGGCTGAATCGCCCCAGGTTGAACAACACCGTCTGTCCGAGGGATTCAGGTATCTTCTCTTCGCGTAGCCCTGCCAGTTCGAGGAATCTCAGAAATACCGCCTGAACGCTTGGGGGGTTCCCGCCACCATCAGTATGCAAAATGTCGCGGACATCCTTCGCGTATCTCAACGCCGCCCTCAGCTTACTCTTAGCGAGCCCCAGTCGTGGATTTCCCCATGCCTGTCGCAACTCCCGCTCCGTGGGCGGATCCACCCCACCTATGGTTTTGCCAGCAATATAGTAGAAAATATCTCTTGCCGCGCGCGCCTCGTCCGTCTCGAAGAGGTTGGAAAGACCGGTGACGACAAACGGAATATCAGCGTCCTTGAACGCCTCCGTGATAATCGGACCGTTGTTTTTCACGCTGCGCAGCAGGATCGCCATATCCGACCATGAGAGACCGCGCTCCCCTTCGCCGTCATCGAACGCGACGCCGCGCAGCGACTTGATAGTCTCTACGATGTGTTCGGCCTCTTCCTCCGGTGAATCAAAGTGCAAAGCTACTATGTCTCCCGCTTCGTATGGTTGAGCCTGGGCATACTCCATGGCTTTTTGCAGCCGAGGGGTAACCTTATCAATATGCCCTCGCGCTGTCTCGATGATGCCCTCACTGGAGCGGAAGTTCTCCTGGAGTCTGATCTGCTCGACTTTCGGGTATCTGCCCTCAAATTTAAGGATATTTTCGACGGCGCTTCCCCTCCACTGATATATCGTCTGGTCGTCGTCCCCGACCACACACAGACCGGCGCCCAGTTCATGAAGTAGCCGTATCAGTCGCTCCTGGATAGGGTTGGCGTCCTGATACTCATCAACGACCACATACTTAATACGCTTGGCTGCCTGTTCACGAAGTAGGACGTTTTTGGTTAGTTCGTCAACCGCGCTCTCCATGACCGAGGAGAAGTCGAAGTAAGAATCTTCTTCAAGCTGAGCGCGGTATTTCCCCAATCCATCGGCCACCGAACAATCTTCAAGTTGCTGCTTGTCTATATCATCTTCACGCAACACATTCAGCGCGGAAATATATAGGTCAGTGTTTATCCAGCGCCGCAAACTATTCCCATTGAGCCGTGTCGAGGTTGTAAGTCCTGTTTTGGAACTCTTGCGATTCACATAAAGATTTTGCCGAACAGGCTCTATCACCTCGTATTTCAGGTACTCAGGCACTTCCGTCTGCAGCAAGTTCTGGCAAAACCCGTGAATAGTGCCGACATACATCTCCGCCATTCCGACGAGTCCTTCGCCCCCGGCCTCCTTCGTCCGCTGCGCGATGCGTTCCTTCAACTCCGCCGCCGCCTTGTTCGTGAACGTGAAAGCCACTATATTGCGTGGTTCCAGCCTCTCGCCACCCCCATTTGTCAGCAAGTGGGCCACTCGACGCGCTACCACCTCGGTCTTGCCCGATCCGGCGCACGCGATAAGTTGCAGGTTGCGGCCTTCGTACTCTATGGCATGTCGCTGAGACTTGGTCAAATTCATTACATGGATTCCTTTAGCCCGGATCCACCGAAGGGATGGATGAGTCGTCGTGCAAAAGGGGTGAGAAAGCGCTCCATTGAATCTGGGATAATGGGTTTGAAGACAAGAACCAACCCCAGAGCAGGAGCACTTAATAGATGTTACCACCTGAGCGTCCCGACCGCATCCGAATCGCCTTCGACGATCCCCGGCTGGTGGCCAATGCCGGGCTGCTCGTGCCGGCCACTCTCGCTCAGCGCCTGGGACTGAGTGAACTGGTGGACAGCAACGTTGACCTGGGCGATGCGCCGGGACGGGCGAACCCGGGAGACAAGACGCTGACCCTGGTTGCCTCGGCGCTGGCCGGTGGGGACTGCATCGATGACGCCGACGCGCTGCGTGCCGGTGGGACCGGGCGGGTGTTGGGCTGTACAGTGAAGGCGCCATCCACCCTGGGGACCTTCCTGCGCAGCTTCAGGTGGGGACATGTGCGGCAGTTGGACCGGGTGAGCCGGGAGTTGCTGGCGCGGGCCTGGGCCGCTGGCGCGGGTCCCGGCGATGAGCCGTTGACCATCGACCTGGACTCCACCATCTGCGAGACCTACGGACTGGGCAAGGAGGGCGCCCGCCGCCACAACTACACCGGCCAGAGAGGCTATCACCCGCTTGTGGCCGTCGCCGCAGGAACCGGCGACGTGCTGATGGCCCGGTTGCGACAGGGTCGAGCCAACACCGCCCGGGGCGCAGCCCACTTCCTGCGTGAGACGGTGAGCCGGGTGCGCTGCGCCGGGGCCACAGGACAACTCACCGTACGCGCCGACAGTGGCTTCTACACCCATGACATCGTCTCCGTATGCCGAAAGACAGGTGTCCGCTTCTCCATCACCGTCCGTCAGCACACCCGACTGCGCAATCTCATAGAGGCCATACCTGAGGAGGACTGGACTCCCATACCCTACTGGATGGACGGCGCAGCCGACGTGGCTGAGACCACCTACACCCCTTTTCGGAACGAGCCCGATGCCGCACCGGTGCGTCTCATCGTCCGCAGGGTGAAGCCCACGCCCGGTTCACAACTGGCCCTCTTCGTCGACTACAGCTATCACGCCTTCATCACCGACCGACAGGGCGACACCCTCCAACTGGAGGCCGACCATCGCCGCCACGCCGAGATCGAGAACGCCATCCGAGACCTCAAGTACGGTGTCGGGCTGAACCATCTGCCCTCGGGGCGCTTTGCAGCCAACGCCGCCTGGATGGCCATACAGGTAATGGCTCACAACCTGGCTCGCTGGATCGGACGCATCGGTCTGCGCGAGCCGGTGGCGACCACCAAGACCCTGCGCAGACGCTTGTTCTCCCTCGCCGGACGGCTCACCCACTCGGCCCGCCGCCTTACTTTGCATCTCCCGCAGCGCTGGCCCTGGGAAACACAGTTCGGTCGCGCACTGACCAGACTGCGAGCCATTCCTCTGCCGGCCTGACGGCAGTGTCTACTACTGACCACCGTACACACCACAGCCTGTCTTGTCCGTAAGATCGCTCCGGACCGGACCGCGGGTGTCCACTGTTGCCCGCAGATTCGTCAAACTCGCCCCAAATCGCCACTGTGGGCCTCCATTGGCGTCCAAAATCACGACCGCGGACCTTCAGAACGACCCAGGCGCTGACATCATAACCGCACCGCCACTTTGACACGTCCCTCACCCACGCCCCGGCGGCGATACTAACCCTCTTCGGTGGATTCGGGTTTATGCAGACCGCCATGCCGTCTTCAAGCACACTCCACCGTCAGAGACCGCCGCTGGTCCCACTCAGTTCAGTCGAGCTATGGGTGAACTGGGCGTACAGCTAATATTCGCTCGATCGCCGCAAGCTAAAGGTCGAGTGGAACGCACCGCGGGTACACTCCAGGACAGGCTGGTCACGGAGCTCCGGCTTGCGGGCGCGACCACCATCGATGACGCCAACCGCGTGCTGGAGGACTTCCTTCCACGCTTCAATAACCGCTTCAAGGCGCCTGCTCAGGAGTCTGAAGTCGCCTATCGTACTGTGGGCGAGGAGATATGCCTGGAGGGGATCCTGTGCTTCAAGTACAGACGCAGAGTCGCCAGGGACAACACGGTCAGATACCGCTGGCGCACTCTGCAACTACTGCCAGGCACGGACCGGCCGAGCTACGCCGGAGCAGCCGTGGATGTACTTGAGGAACTGGGTGGAACCCTGCGGGTGCAGCACGAAGAACGTGACATCCCCTCTCAGGAGGCGCCACCACGTCCGAGCCTCCTTCGCGGCTTCGCTGGCAGAACCGTACATACGCCTATACTCCATCCCCCCAACAACGGTCTGGGAAGAAAATGGACGGACAGACTGGCGACTGCGGACGCCACTCGCGATGCCGAAGAGCCCCTTGACGCCTCCGGTCACAACGACACTGAAAGGTCTCGCAAAGCTGTGACGCGGCGACACAGGAAGCCAACGCCACTACAGACTGCCAGGTGGAAAGCGGTACAGAAGGCGAAGCGTAAGGGCCTGTCCATTCGTGGGATCGCCCGGGAACTGGGCATACACAGAGACACCGTAAAGAAGTATATGAACGCCGAGAGTCCGCCAATGACGCGCCATCGACTTACATCGCATCGAGCATGATCTGATACCATCACGGAGCGAGTTGATGACATTTATGCTGGCCACTTAACCTGACACTTATCCTGGACAGCGACAATACCAGCCCAGTCACTCGCCCATAAGTGGAAAAACTTTCGAGGCAGAACCTTTGCCCACTCGATGGGGTTGTTCACTATGTGCTCGAGACCCAGTTTGTAACCTTCTCGATACATTGTGAGTTCGTCTAAAGCCGAGAATGCTCCTGTCGGGAAATTAGCATGACTGCCTATCGCATATGGTCCGTTTCCGATGTAAAAGACAGTGCCCCCATTGGTGGATGTCAACACCGGCCCGCCCATGACAATGAAATTCCTCACGGTCCAAGGCAATATCGTTAATAGCACTGCTAACCCTACTACACAGCCTAGCCCCACCGACGTTCTCAGGTTGCCTCCTTTCAGCAATATCAATAGTGAAACGCAAACAGGGAACAACAGCAAAGTGGCGCGTACATAGACGGACAGACCTATTACAAACCCCAAGATTACCGCGTTCTTCCAGGTCGGGCGACGCGCAAGAATCAAGGCTCCCAACAAGATAAACAGAGTGAATACCGTATAAAGCGTCTCAGTGCCCAAGACTGTAGCAAACGCAATATGGCTTGGAAACACCGCCATTATCCCTGCGGCGACAAGAGGGAGACTGCTTTCCAAGAATTCCCGTGCCAATCTGTATGTCAATAACACACTGACCGCACCCAGAATGGAGTTGACCATATAGGCGGCCATCCATGACTGACCGAAGACTATGTAAATCCCCGCCAAGAAAGCGGGATAACCAACCGGCCAAAAGGCAGTTGGCGTACCGTCGGCTTGTACGTACCCTTCCCCATTCGCTAGTCGTAGCGCCAATCCTTCATAATTAGTTGCATCCCAGCCGGGCGTCGGCGGGGGGGACATAACCAGAGCCCAGCTCACCCTCAATGCCAGAGCCAGAGCCAGAATTAGCACCAGCCATCTTCCATCCCCTTCCTTTACCCACAGCCACTCCCATGTGACTCTCAGATGGCGAGAGAAAACATTCATATCAACTTTCCCAATGTTAAAACCTCTCAATCGTAGCACCGCCGCACGCGATTGTACCTATACGAGGCACAATATAGGGTGTCCCTTCATCGGGACGGGTTGGAGGCCCCGTCGCTTATATCCACGAAGCGGTTAGACCGCCGGATGCAACATTTCTCCCTATTTTGTTGCGCTGTCATCCTGCTCGCATAGAATCGAGCAATACACGCCGTTGAGACCGACGAGTTCGGAACACTTGGGGTTTCTACAAAGCATCTGCATGGAAATACTCCCTAGCTAAATCACGCTCTACTCGACATAACTAACCTAGTGCGAACCGCCCTACGGTTTCCCATCCTGCATTACTGGTTGGGTGACCAGTCCAGGTTCCGAAGCCCCGATATGCTGATTGATGAACTCGATCAACTCGGGCTCATGGTCCGGGCAGGCCCTCGCCACGGTTACCTCTCCGAATCTCGCCTGGGCGACGGCGGGTTCGCCGCAGCCCGGTTTCTCACAGACAGCCTTCATCTAAATCCCTCCCATCTCAGTGGGGACAGTGGTGGTCGCGGTGGGAGTCGAACCCACCTGACCCACAGGGTCGCCGGATTTTAAGTCCGGCGCGTCTTCCGTTTCCGCCACGCGGCCTGTCTCGCGGCGACCGTTCCATAAGGACAGAAGGCGCTGGCGCTCCGACTCAATAACACTGCCCGCCGGGAAGTCCTTGAACTTGCCGTCCCTGTGTCGTCCCTGGCAGTTCCGAGAGCTGGACTTTCATCGAGAACACGACCTCCAGATTAGCGGTGTGTTATATCACGTTATGATGTTTTATAGACGCGCATCGCGCTGTAATAAACCTCAACATCAAGGAACGCTATGATCGTCGCGCTGCTCGTTGACGTCGACAGGCAGGGAAGTTCCCGCTTCTGGGCGCAGACACGCTCCCATCTCAGGCTCCCTCGGCTGGACTCGACACCGCAGTACGGCTAGGCGTTCGCCAGGCAGATAGCAACCATCGCCTCCAGGTACGACGACGTGGTGATGGACACCTGCGCAGCCGACGAGCGAGACATAAGTGGGCAAAATGTCCCAAATGTTCCGCGTCAACCATTCTTGCCGGTCTAACTCCTCCTCTGTCCGACGATTCTGCGCCGCATCGGTCCTGTAACTTGGCACGTCGAACTCCAGTATGACCGAGTGGTGAACGATCCTGTCTATCGCCGCGGCCAATCTTCTTGAACTCCGCCGTGTCGGTCTATAATGTCGGCGTCGGAAATTCGGATCAGCAAGTTCAGGGAAGAGCGTTTCAGGCATGAGCGAAAAAGCGGACTCGAAAAAGGGATTCACGCGACGGCAGATACTGAAAGGCGCGCCGATAGGTCTTGCGGGCGCGGCGATCTTCAGTGTGGTAACGGGCGGTGTGGTGTCGAAGTTCGCGCGGCCCAACCAGATGCCGAACGTTCCCGGGGACTCGATTTTCGCCCCGGACAAGAACCGCTACCCACAGGCTTAGCCCGGATCCACCGAAGGGATGGATGAGTCGTCGTGCAAAAGGGGTGAGAAAGCGCTCCATTGAATCTGGGATAATGGGTTTGAAGACAAGAACCAACCCCAGAGCAGGAGCACTTAATAGATGTTACCACCTGAGCGTCCCGACCGCATCCGAATCGCCTTCGACGATCCCCGGCTGGTGGCCAATGCCGGGCTGCTCGTGCCGGCCACTCTCGCTCAGCGCCTGGGACTGAGTGAACTGGTGGACAGCAACGTTGACCTGGGCGATGCGCCGGGACGGGCGAACCCGGGAGACAAGACGCTGACCCTGGTTGCCTCGGCGCTGGCCGGTGGGGACTGCATCGATGACGCCGACGCGCTGCGTGCCGGTGGGACCGGGCGGGTGTTGGGCTGTACAGTGAAGGCGCCATCCACCCTGGGGACCTTCCTGCGCAGCTTCAGGTGGGGACATGTGCGGCAGTTGGACCGGGTGAGCCGGGAGTTGCTGGCGCGGGCCTGGGCCGCTGGCGCGGGTCCCGGCGATGAGCCGTTGACCATCGACCTGGACTCCACCATCTGCGAGACCTACGGACTGGGCAAGGAGGGCGCCCGCCGCCACAACTACACCGGCCAGAGAGGCTATCACCCGCTTGTGGCCGTCGCCGCAGGAACCGGCGACGTGCTGATGGCCCGGTTGCGACAGGGTCGAGCCAACACCGCCCGGGGCGCAGCCCACTTCCTGCGTGAGACGGTGAGCCGGGTGCGCTGCGCCGGGGCCACAGGACAACTCACCGTACGCGCCGACAGTGGCTTCTACACCCATGACATCGTCTCCGTATGCCGAAAGACAGGTGTCCGCTTCTCCATCACCGTCCGTCAGCACACCCGACTGCGCAATCTCATAGAGGCCATACCTGAGGAGGACTGGACTCCCATACCCTACTGGATGGACGGCGCAGCCGACGTGGCTGAGACCACCTACACCCCTTTTCGGAACGAGCCCGATGCCGCACCGGTGCGTCTCATCGTCCGCAGGGTGAAGCCCACGCCCGGTTCACAACTGGCCCTCTTCGTCGACTACAGCTATCACGCCTTCATCACCGACCGACAGGGCGACACCCTCCAACTGGAGGCCGACCATCGCCGCCACGCCGAGATCGAGAACGCCATCCGAGACCTCAAGTACGGTGTCGGGCTGAACCATCTGCCCTCGGGGCGCTTTGCAGCCAACGCCGCCTGGATGGCCATACAGGTAATGGCTCACAACCTGGCTCGCTGGATCGGACGCATCGGTCTGCGCGAGCCGGTGGCGACCACCAAGACCCTGCGCAGACGCTTGTTCTCCCTCGCCGGACGGCTCACCCACTCGGCCCGCCGCCTTACTTTGCATCTCCCGCAGCGCTGGCCCTGGGAAACACAGTTCGGTCGCGCACTGACCAGACTGCGAGCCATTCCTCTGCCGGCCTGACGGCAGTGTCTACTACTGACCACCGTACACACCACAGCCTGTCTTGTCCGTAAGATCGCTCCGGACCGGACCGCGGGTGTCCACTGTTGCCCGCAGATTCGTCAAACTCGCCCCAAATCGCCACTGTGGGCCTCCATTGGCGTCCAAAATCACGACCGCGGACCTTCAGAACGACCCAGGCGCTGACATCATAACCGCACCGCCACTTTGACACGTCCCTCACCCACGCCCCGGCGGCGATACTAACCCTCTTCGGTGGATTCGGGCTAAGGAATTTCACCCTCACCCCAGCCCTCTCCCTCAAGGGAGAGGGAGATTGTGTCCTCCTGCCATCCGCTTGAGCGAAGAGTTTTGAGATAGTCTCTAAGCTGGACTTTGTACATAATATAGACAGAGAGCGATGCAATCGCATTGGCGCGTCATCATATGTGGAGAGCCTCTGAGACTTTTTGCTTGTCTGAGCGGAAACCCGATGTCGTGAAAATCCCCGCGCCCTTGTTCAAACGACTCATAGAATCCCTGACTTACGCCGCCTGAATGTACAAAGTCGAGCTAAGTTGATACAGGTTGAGAACCCGGATATATATCAAGGCTGTCCGATACGCCTTTGACGAACTACAACTACTCAAGGCTGCGTAAGGTTAGATTAGGTTATACCAATTCGGAGTAATGTTGCCATATTTTACTGGCCAGCCCTGAATGGATTCCCGCTTTCGCGGGAATGACGATATACGGCTCGCCGCTGGCATTCATGGTATGGCCAAACTGAAATGGTATTAGATAACTCATCAGGGACGGACGGAACCGATCCCAGCAAGTATGACGCGCGCTCCAAAGTGAACCCGACAACTTCACCACGGTCGTTGAAGTCCGCTGCCAGATGCTCTGCGACATCCTCCGCTTCACTCGCCGGAATCCCATTCCAGATGGAAGGAATGTCCATCCCTTTGTCGTAGTGGATTCGCAGTTTCATGCGCTTCTCCGTTGTCATCACTTTGAAAGGCTATGCCTCGGACTCGCGTGCTCCAGAACTGCCGTATTCACCAGATTGTCGGGCATTCGGCCTGTGAGCACGCAGGCCACCTCTCGCGCGGCGCGCTGTTCGAGTTCGAGCGTGGCTTCCTGGCTGAAGAAGGCGACGTGAGGGGTGATGATGATGTTGTCCAGTGAGAGGAGCGGGTGGTCGTTGGCAGGGTGATTGTCCGCCATTACGTCGAGCCCGGCTCCGGCTATGCCCCCACCTGTAAGCGCGGAGTGGAGCGCATCTTCGTCAATCAGGCCGCCGCGCGCGCAGTTCACCAGGAACGAATCGGGCTTCATCAGGCCGAGTTCGCGCTCGCCTATCATGTTCCGGGTGTGCGGGTTGAGCGGAGCGTGAAGCGTGACGAAATCGGACTCTCTGAGCAGAGTGTCGGTATCCACGTGGCGCGCGCCTCGCAGTGCGGCGGTCCGCGGCGTGAATACGGGGTCGGAGGCCAGCGCTCGCATTCCGAACGCGAGCGCCTTCTGCGCCACCGCCTGTCCGATGCGCCCGAATCCGATAATGCCTATCGTCTTTCCGCGGAGCCGCATCATCCGCATCGTAAGCGGGACGCTGCCCCAGCCCTCGCTCTTGACGGAGTTGTCGAACAGCGCGACCCGTCTATTCCAGGTGAGCAGGAGAGCCATCACGTGATCCGACACCTCGTCAACGCAGTAGTCCGGTACGTATATGACCGCCATGCCGAGTTCGGTGGCGGTGTCCACAGCGATGTTGTCCACTCCGACGCCGAATCTGCCCACAGCGACGCAGTTAGGAGCGGCCTTGAGTACGTTCGACGTGACCTGCGCGAAGCAGGTCATGATGGCGTCCACGTCTCCGGCGAGAGAGATCAGCGTCTCCTCGCTGCCGTCCGGCGCCACCACCACTTCGGCGTCCGCCTCCTCCCGCAGGACGGTCTCCTCCGGCTCGGTCGTCGGCCAAACATGGTCGGTGATGAGGACTTTGAATCTGGACATTGGGGGTCTCCTCGCGGTGTCTTACGGGCTGTTTCGCTTGGTTGCGGTTGACAAATCAGTCGAACTTCCGATGATGATATTGTCCATCCCCGGTCTTGTTATGCTTCGGTAGCTTGCCTGTCCTGCGCTTGTAACCCTGTACTTTCGTTGCTTCGAGACGCTCTGCCGCCTTTCGCGGCAAAGGCTTCGATTCCACTACCATTTTCCCGCCGTTTTCTATTTTGCCAGCATTCGCGTGTTGGGCGGCTCGCCGCTTCGGATTGTTTGTTGTACCCACATACGTCCGTTTGCCATTGTGGTCGTAGATCGAATATGCGACAACTCCGCCTTTTGACGACTTAGACTTTGAGTTGCTATTGGAGCTTCGTCCTCCACTTCTACCAGCGCTGCCGCTCGTACCACGCCGAGAACCGCCTGAGCGTCTCCCGCCGCCGAATGAACGGAATCCGCCAGAACGTCCTCCGCCCCTAAATCCATATCTAGCCATATTGGTCATCCTTTCTTAACGCGAAGAATCAAGCCGTAGAACCTCAGACCCGGAGTTGGGCCGGGCTGGAACTCTACCAGCACGTCGACGTCACTTTCCGGCGTGAAGTCATCGCGTATCACCGAGCCGAACAGCGACATCTTGCGGACGCGCCATCGCCGGCAGAATTCGGCAATCCGGTCATTCGGGATTTCGATTCGGGCGCCCATGACGGCTCCTTTCTCTATTCCAACTCCATCGGCTTGAACATGCAGCCTTCCACGAATATATCAAAGAAGTCCGGGGTGGTCTCAAGTTCGACGTGTTCTATCGTCGTGGCCATGCGCTCTATTCTCTCCCGCATCTCGGCGGACACCAGCATGATGGTCGCGCCCTCCAGCGCGGCGTTGCCGACCTTCACGATACGCTCCGGCGGGACGTTGGCGATGAAGCCTATGTCCAGGGCGTTGTTCACATCCACGTAGTTGGCGAACCCGCCCGCGAGGTACATCTTCGAGATTTCGGATATGGGCAGGCCGTAGTTCCGCAGCGTTATGAACTGGCCGGAGTAGTTGGCCGACTTTGCCTGCGCGAGCGCGGATATATCCGCGCGGGACAGCGACATCCCGCGTTCGGAATCGAAGAAGAACTCGTTGCGCGCGTCGTGGAACGCGCCGAGTTCGTTCATCAAATCCGTCCTGCGGAGTTCCGCCAGCAGGTCAACGAGGCCGGAACCGCAGATGCCCTGCGCGGGCGCGTCGCCGATGGTTTCGCAGCGCGCCTGACCGTTCTCTATTCGGACCGACTCGACCGCGCCGTCGTACCCGGGCATCCCGTAGGTTATCTGACCACCCTCGAAGGCGGGGCCCGCCGGACAGGAGGCGGCAATCATCCTGTGGCGGTTGCCGACGACGATCTCGGTGTTCGTTCCCACATCCACGAGCATCACAACATCCTCAGCCTCGTCCATAGCCACCGCGAGGAGGTCGGCGGCAACGTCCGCGCCGACGTGACTCCCTATGAGAGGGCCCGCGTACACGGCAGCCTGCGGAAAGACGCGCAGGCCCACCTCTCTCGCGGTCGAGTTCAGCGCGGTCGTGGAGAGAAGGCCGTCCCGCATCCGGGTTTCGATAACCGATCTGTAAGGCTTTTCGCCGATGGGCTGCACATCCAGCCCGAACAGCATGTCTCGCATCGTGGAATTGCCGACGAGTACGACCTCGTAGATGTGGCGACGGTGGAAGCCGAGCGTCCGCGCCATGTCGCCTATCTCGAAGTTGATTGACGACAGCATCACCTGTCTGAGTTCTCCGTGATACTCGCCGCCGTCGTAGGAGATCCTGTTCATGATGTCGCTGCCGCCGAAACGCTGCGGGTTCTCGAAGGACGCGGTGTGCAGAATCTCCCCGGTTTCGAGGTCAACCAGGTTTATCACGACGGTCGTAGTTCCAACGTCCACCGCGAGGCCGTATATCCGGCCCCTGTACGTGTCTATCCTGTCGCCGCGATGATAAACCGAGTCCCCCTTTCGAACGGTGAGCGGGTCGAGTGGGACGTCCCGGCGTATGGAGTGCGTGAGAATTCTGGGCTGGCGACGCAGCGCGGCGAACTCCACGTCCGCTTCCGGATCTTCGACTACTGCCTGGCACGCGAGCCGGTAGTTGTCGCGCAGAAAGCGTTCGGCGTCGGTGATCGAACTGAGCGCATCCATTCCGCGCCTGATCTCGACGATGCACTCGTGACACTCGCCGGTGCGTCCGCACGATGTCGGAACCCGCACGCTGAGACTGTCGGCGTAGTCAAATATGGAGCGACCCTGAACGTGGTCAAGGCTCTGGCCGGAGTGATAGATGGGAGACATATCGGTATCGCGTGGCGGACTCTGGGCTTCGGAATGTGTTTGTTCAGGCGTCCATTGTAGCGCAGTAAGAGAAAGCAGGTGTAGCAAGGGACAGAGGCTCGCCCGGTATTTTCAAAATCCGCCCGAGTTTCCCAGGTTCCTGTTCGACTAGCCGCTGGTTCTTGAAGGTGTCCTTAAATTGGAATGATTCTATTTGATAGGCAATTTGGCCTGTGCTATACTTTCGTGGTGTGAAAAAGTTCAATCGCTAGAACTGTGAGAGGGTGAGTTCCCAGAGCAGTCCCGGATAGAGGCGGGAGTATATGGTTCAGATTTCAGTCGAGTCGCCGGTAAGGCCACCAATAGACCCAATACGTAACTTCCTTGTTCCAGATGGACCGGTTACGATGAAATCCCTGCTGGAGGCGGGAGTTCATTTCGGTCATCAGAAGCGGCGGTGGAACCCCAAGATGAAGCAATACATCTTCTCCCACCGTAACGGTATCCACATCATAGATTTGCAGAAGACGCTGCGGATGCTGGACAGGGCAACCCAATTCATGTCCGACATGGTCGCCGAGGGGAACAAGGTGCTGATGGTCGGCACCAAGAAGCAGGCGCAGGATACCATTGTCCAGGAAGCCAATCGCAGTAACTCCTTCTACATCACCAACAGGTGGCTGGGTGGCACCCTGACCAACTTCAAGACCATCCAATCGCGCATAGACTACCTTGTGCAGCTTGAGACCCTGAAGGCGAAGGGTGAGTTCACGCGACACACCAAGCGCGAATCTCTCAAGATGGAGGACACGATAACCCGGCTCAACCGGAATCTGTTCGGCATCAAGGAAATGACCGATATGCCGGGCGTGCTCTTTGTGATCGACATAGGGAAGGAACACATCGCCATCGCGGAAGCGCGGAAGGTCGGCGTGCCCATTGTCGCGCTGGTGGACTCGGACTGCGACCCTGACCTCATTGACTATCCTATTCCCGGCAACGACGATGCTATCCGTTCGATCAGGCTCATATCGGCGAAGATGGCGGACGCCATCATTGACGGACAGAACAGGCGTATGTCGCTCGAGACCGAAGAAATATCGTCCGAAAGCGGTGACGATGATCTGGACCCGGCTGCCGAGAACTCTCAGTAGGCGCCGACTTCCAGCCCTAGCATTCTGATACGAGGAAGACCAGGACGAAAATGGCAGTTACAGTTGACGATATAAAGGCCCTGCGCGAGGTGACTGGCGCGGGGATAATGGACAGCAAGAAAGCGCTGGAAGAGATGGACGGCGACCTGAAGAAGGCCGAAGAGTTCCTGCGACATCAGGGAATCGCGTCGGCCGCCAAGAAGTCCAACCGCGCCACCAACCAGGGCGTTATCGAATCGTACATTCACAGCGGCGGCAGAATCGGCGCGATCATCGAGATCAACTGCGAGACAGATTTCGTAGCCCGCACCGACGACTTCCAGGGCCTCGCCAACAATCTGGCTATGCAAATAGCCGCGATGTCTCCGACCTACGTTGACGAGTCCGATGTTCCTGAAGATGAGGCGGCGGACACATCCCAGGACTGTCTCATGCAGCAGCCCTTCATACGGGATCCCTCCAAGACGGTCCAGGACATGGTGAACGAGACCGTCGGCCGACTAGGGGAGAACATTCGAGTGCGCCGTTTCAACCGATTCTCTCTCGGGGAATAACCATAGACAGCTCCAGCCAGTCAAACTACAAAAGGATACTGCTCAAGTTGAGCGGAGAGTCACTTAAAGGTGACCGCGGGTTTGGCATTGATCCTTCGGCATTGGAATACATGGGCGCTGAGATACGTTCTGTTCTGGAACTCGGCGTTGAGATGGGGATAGTGGTAGGCGGCGGAAACATCTGGCGAGGCACCAAGGCCGCGCTCGATGGAATGGACAGGGCGACCGCGGACTACGCCGGAATGCTGGCCACCATCATCAGCGCGCTCGCGCTCCAGGATACCTTAGAGCGCAAATTCGGGATCGTAACCCGCACCCAGAGCGCCATCAACGTGTCCCAGGTCGCCGAGCCGTACATACGGCGCAGGGCCATAAGACACCTGGAGAAAGGTCGAGTGGTTCTGTTCGCGGCAGGCACCGGAAACCCATTCGTAACTACGGATACCGGGGCCGCGCTCAGGGCAGTGGAAATCGAGGCCGATGTGCTGCTGATGGCAAAACACAATGTTGACGGTGTTTACGAAGACGACCCCAGGACCAACCCGGACGCGAAAAAACTGGACCACATAACGTATTTCCAGGCGTTGGAGAAGCGGCTGGGAGTTATGGACACGACAGCGCTCTCTCTTTGTATGGATAATGAAGTTCCGATCATCGTCTTCGATCTGTTTCAGGAAGGCAGTTTGCAGCGCATAGTCAGAGGCGAAGCCCTAGGATCGGTGGTATCATCACAAGATATGCTGGACTCCGCGCCCAACAGGCCCGGATCCGGCCCACTGGTGAAAACGATCTTCGGAGGATAAAGCTATGGCAACAGTCGAAGAAGTCATGGATAATGCCGGTACACGCATGGAGAAGTCCGTACAGTCGCTTGAAAGAGAACTCGGCGGCATCAGGACGGGTAGAGCGTCCCCCACGCTCGTCGAAAACCTGATGGTTGACTATTATGGCGTCCCCACCCCGCTGAACCAGATCTCGGGAATTTCCGTTCCTGAAGCGCGCTTGCTCATGATCCAGCCCTGGGACAGGTCTGCCATGAAAGAGATCGAGAAGTCCATCATGAAGTCCGATCTCGGCCTGATGCCCAACAGCGACGGCGTGGTCATCCGAATAAACATTCCCCAGCTTTCCGAGGAGCGGCGCAGGGAATTGGTGCGCCTTGTAGGACGCAAGGTAGAAGACGGACACGTGGCGGTGCGCAATATCCGCCGCTCCGGTGTCGAGAGTTTCCGTTCGATGCAGAAAAACAAGGAACTCTCCGAAGACGAACTCAGGCGGTCGCAGAGTGATCTTCAGGACCTAACCGACCTTCATATCAGTGAGATGGACGATATGAAGAAGGGCAAAGAGAACGAGGTCATGGAGGTCTGACCTTTCCAGCGGTCGCTTCCATCATGCGCTCCCAACCATCTTATACCCCAGACCTGTCTCTCGTCCGAGTCCCGCGGCACGTCGCCATCATCATGGACGGTAATGGCCGCTGGGCTATGAGCCGCGAGATGTCCAGGTCGGAAGGTCACCGCGCCGGTGTCGCCAACATCAGGCGAACTATCAAGGCGTTCGCTGAGGCTGGTGTCGAGTATCTGACCCTCTACGCCTTCTCGACCGAAAATTGGGGCAGGCCGTCCGACGAGGTTGAGGCGCTCATCTCCATTATCATGGATGCCATCGGCCCCGAGTCCGAGAACCTCCACCAGGAGGGCGTGAGGATAAAGCATATAGGCGGCCTCGAACGCCTGCCCGAAGATCTGCGCTACGCGATTCAGAACTGTATCGAGATGACGAAGCAAAACAGCCGTCTCACCCTGTGCGTGGCGTTCAACTATGGTTCTCGCACCGAGATACTCAATGCTGTCAGGAAGATGTTGTCCGACGGGGTGGACCCGGACAGCGTTGATGAGGAACTGTTCGCGGCGTACCTGGATACCGATGACATACCCGACCCCGACCTGATTATCCGCACGGCGGGCGAGATGCGCCTGTCCAACTTTCTGCTGTGGCAGGCGGCATACGCGGAGTTCTACTGCACCTCCGCGCTCTGGCCCGACTTCGACGAGTCGGAAGTTGAGAAGGCGCTTCATTCATACGCTAGACGCGAACGCAGATTCGGAAGGCTGGACGGCTGAAATCGCCCATAACCTACACGCGAAACAGGGTAGCCATTGGGCAGACGCATCCTCACATCGGTAGTCGCGCTTCCCCTGCTTCTGTTCATCGTGTGGCAAGGCGGCCCGTGGTTCGCCGTGTTAATCGGGCTTGCGGCCGGCCTGGGGGCGTGGGAACTCAGCCGTATGGCCGAGTCCTGGGGACAAAGGCCGGTTACGCCGATTGCGGTGGTTCTGTCCACAGCGCTCGCGGTGTCTTACTACTTCATTCCGGGACCCAAATTCCCGGAGAACATGGAAGGCGTGGCAATGTTCCCCGCGCTGCTTGCGGTGTCGGCAGCGGCCGTCATGCCGCTTACGCACAGGCTCAGAGGGCCGTTGAGCCGCGTTCTGATAACCGTCTGCGTGATCGCGTTAATCGGCGGAACCCTGTTCCACGCTCCCCTTCTCAGGGAAATAGACCTGTTCTCGGCCAACGAGGGACTTTCATGGATCATCTTTCTGCTGGGCGTAACCTTCGCCACGGACACGGTGGCATATTTCGTCGGCAAAGCCATTGGCTCTCACAAGCTCGCCCCGAACGTGAGCCCGAACAAAACCTGGGAGGGCGCCATAGGCGGCTTTCTGGGCGCGATTGTGTGCGGCATATGTCTGAACAGCGTCTTGGACCTTGGCGCCGACATACCCACCGCCGCACTCGGCTCCGCCATTCTGGGCATATCCGGGCAGCTTGGCGACCTGTTCGAGTCAAAGTTGAAGCGCCAGGCTGGACTCAAGGACTCAGGCCGCCTATTTCCCGGACACGGCGGCATCCTGGACAGGATGGACTCCCTCATGTGGAACATCGTCATCTTGTACCACATGGTAGCGGTGTCCAGCGGGTCTATGGCCTAACGAGCCGGATAGGCAGTAGCGCCGGCCCCCTTGGCAAGCGTCCGATAAATTGACAATCCGTATCCTTCAAGATACGGTTGCCTTGTGATAGAAGTTCGCAGGACAACAGAGTATGATGATTGGTTTCGCAAGTTGCGCGATGTACAGGCCAAGGCGCGAATTAACACGCGCGTTCGGCGTTTGCAATTAGGGAATCCCGGAGACGTTAAACCAGTCGGTCAGGGCGTATCAGAAATGAGAATCAGCTATGGACCTGGCTACCGCGTGACTTCATAAGGCGCGGTCAAACTTTGGTAGTTCTGCTTGCGGGTGGGGACAAGTCAAGCCAAAGGCGAGACATCAACATAGCTATTGAGTTGGCTGAAAGACTATGACAAGGGGCAAAAATGGCAAGAACCGAAACATATCCCTGGGACCCGATAGACTATCTGAACACCCGAGAAGACATGATAGCCTATCTGGACGCCGCGCTCGAAGACGGAGATCCCCAACTAGTCGCCGCCGTCCTGGGAGACATCGCGCGGGCTAAGGGGATGACGCAGATTGCCAATGAGACCGGCCTTGGACGGGAAAGTCTATATAAGGCGCTGTCCCCCGAAGGCAACCCTGAGTTCGCCACCATCCTGAAGGTAACCCAGGCGTTGGGATTCAGGCTCCGCGCCGCTGAGTCTCTTGTAGTCGAGTAGAAATACCGAAAAAGCCATCTATCACAGGATCCTCCGGCGGGACCGCGCCGGTATGAATTTCCTCGCCGCGGTGTTTCGGTCTATCCCTTCCTCATCCAGTATTGCCAGGAGTTCTTCTGAAGACCCTGCGACAAACGGTTCCTCTCTTTCCGTTATCGCAATCCACTGGTCCGGGTACTTCTTCACCAAGTCGTCATATTGGTCAGTCATGCGCTGACGATGCTCTCTATATAGGTCGAACATCTCTATGATGTACGCCTCACCGCCTATATCCTCAATCCATTCAATGAATTGAGCCTCTAATTCCTTATCCGTCTTCTTCGTAGCCATTCCCTACTTCTAGTCGCCCATCACCTCGTGAGTATGCGTCTGATTGGCCAGCACGCTGTTGACCCCGTTGAGCCGCGCCTGCTCCAACTCCGAGTCCGTAACTCGCCTGCCCATGACATCAATCTTCGCCTCTATCCTGTCCTCGAACCTGTCCATTCTGGCCTCTAATCGCCCGGCCTGCGAATTCGACTGCCACACGAACACGATAGTCGCTAAGAAGATAGCGACTATGATAGCCGAGACTCCGAGGACTCCTCCCCAATCCATAAACGCGCCTCCTTCGGATTATGCCCCTATCATATCACGATCTCCTATGTACCCCGACAACGTCGGCGCAGGCCAGAAGCGAACGCCGTTATGCAGCATCACACAGATCTCTCTCCCAGTAATTGTTCCTCAAACCAACGCTTAGCTTCCTCCCACCCAGCTTCGGCCTCAGTCCGCAGACGGCGGGCTTCTTCGCGGCGCCGGCGGACTTCGGCGGCGATAGCATTCTGAACCTCTATTGTGGGAATCGGAATCCTGAGATTCACTACATCGTCATTGGTTAAGCGAGGATGGGTATTGCCCGTCATCATATGGACGGTTTGAGCAAGCGCAAGCCGAGTACGCAGCACAGCAGCGAGATAGTCTGCCAACACGGATTTGCCATCCTTCACCCTGAGAACATGGAATTCGGTGGAGCAGCAGCCGTCCATTTCAGCGCGATAGACCTTGTTCAGATATGGCCTTAGTCGCGCGAATAGAACGTCGCCAATCTGGTAGGTGAAGCAAGTCCCCTTTGCGGTGTCTTCGGAATCGGTCAACTCTCCGGTGTTGCTCTGAATATGCGCGAGTCCCAGGTAATTCTTGCCCGGAGTCTTTATTTGATCTCTCTCGAAACTCACCACTTCGCCAAGCGATGCGGTTGTCAGCCTATCGGATGCGTCTTCCAACGCACGCAAGGCCAACATACGCTCAGGATGATAGTAATCGGAGTTAAGACTTCCGCCTTTGCGTATATCAGCGGGGTTGACCGCGAATACCCTACGCGAATCCGTAGGCGGCGGTTCAATGCCCAGTGTATCAAGCACGAAGTCATTAATCCCATTCATCAGGGCGTCGGCCTCGGCCAGCTTTGCATCGCGTTCGGCTCGAGCCGTATCAAGTATGGACAACAGCTTGTCCTGGGTCTGAAGTGAGTCAGGCAGTGGAACGCGAATTTTGCGGATTGCGTCATAGTCTAGCGCGGCCCGCGTTCCGCCGGAGACATATCGGTTCGACAACTCCAGTCCGACGGGACAGTTCAGCCACTCGGATAGGAACTCGGGTCGGCATAGTTCCGTATCAATACGCATACGCACCAGGTGCTGATTGATGTTCGCGGGCAAATGGCAATCTCTGACCACCGCCGACGAGCCAACTCTGCCTGTTATCGTCATCAGAACATCATCGTCTGCCAACTGTGAGCGCCGAAGTTGTCCTTGATGCACCTCGTCGGTGATGTACTTCAGATCCCTGTCTAAGATTTCGCCATCCGCCACGTTGAGGATTCGCAGGAACTTTATACCTGATTCGGCATATAGGGACGAGTCGCTTCGTTTGGGTGTCGCCCCGCTGGAAATAGATTCCAGCAACTCACCCAGATTTGGCGTAGATACGTGAGCCGCGTCTAAGCGCGAATTCAACAGTTCATAGCGCGGATGGTTGAACCATGTGTCCAGCCTTCCTTCGACGTCGCCCCGCTTGAGCGCGAATGCCTTGACATTCTCTACCTCAGCGGGGCTTATGCGAAAAAAGGTGTCGGGTCCCTGTTGAAGGCTTTCCACTGCGCGAGCAGGCCAGTGTCCGGTATGACCTCGCGGCGGCGTTCACTCCAGTCCGACTCATCCGCGCTCCACTCGTAGAACACACGCTGGTCGTACAGGTCGCAGCTATGGATTTCGACCTTCTCCCTGCCCTGTGTCTCTTTCTCCACAGTAACAGCGAAAGTCGAGCGGCCGGTGGCATCGTAGCCGATGTTCTCGGCCATGGCCATGAATATGGGTTCGTCGTCCGGCACGACCTCGCTGTAGTCGAGTCGGCGCAGGAACACGATGCTGGCCTTTACCCCTGCGTCATAGTGGGCGAAAGCGAACTGTGGCAGACTGACAACCGCAAGCAGCTGGAAATTCTGGAGAATCCAGTGCCGCACTCCCTCCAACGATGAGTTTGTCAGAATCCCGTCCGGCAGAACGACGGCGGCGCGGCCCGAGCCGGGTTTCAGGAATGAGTGAATGCGCTCCAGGAAAAGTATTTCCGTCTTCACGCTCGCCCGTTCTCTTATTGCACTCCTGCCGCTTTTGGCTCCGGCGGGAACATATTCGCCGGTTATCTCCGTACGCCCGGGATAGTTGTTCTTGTTGAGGTAGCGGCGCAGGTCGTACTGTTCCAGGTATCCATCCCCCTTCTCGGTACGCCTTATGACGGCGCCGAAAGGCGGGTTCGTGAGAACCATGTCGAACTTGTCCTCGGTCAAGCCGGGGTGCCTGGCCTGGACGTTCTGCTGGAAGTCCAGCGCGTCCTGGTCAACCACGTTCGTATGTCCGTCGTCGTGGATTATCATGTTCATCTTGGCGACGCGGGCGATTTCGTCGTTTATCTCGATGCCAAACAGATTGTTCTGCGCGAAGTCGTGCCAGTAATTGAAATGCGGCAGGACCTGGCTGGGGTCGGTCCTATGATTCGGAAAGCGTTCATCGGACTTACGCCTAACGTGGTCGAGCGCGTAGAGCAGAAATCCTCCTGAGCCGCAGGCCGGGTCGAGGATGAGGTCGTTGCGCCCCGGATCCAAGACCTGCACGGCGAAGGAAATCAGCTCTCGCGGCGTGAAATACTGGCCGAAGTCCCCTTTGAAGAAGCCGCCCATGAACTCCTCGAAAGCCACGCCCTTGGTATCCAGGTCGGTGCGATCCAGTGATATGCCTTCCAGGTGTTCCACGCACTGAGCGAGTATTGGAGGTTCAACACCAATGTCGTTTGTGAACACTCCGGGCTCTTTCTCTTGCTGGATGGTATATAGGCGTTCGATACGCTCAGCGAGTCTCTCGGCGGTCTCTCCGTCACGCCGCTGGAACTCGTATGGCTCGCCGTCCCGAATATCGTCGTTCTTCTCGTCCAGGTGCTTTATGAAGACCAGCTTGGAGAACTCTCCGAACGCCTCTATTGGACTACGCCGGCCGCCTTCCCAAAGCGTCTGGTGACATTTCCTTATTGCCTTGCGCAACTCTTCGCGCGGCACGGCGGCAAGATCCTGGCCCTGCTTGTTCTTGTAGAAACGCCAGGCGGGAGGGTCGCCGTAGGCTATGGGGATGTCGGTGAGATGGTTCCTGTCGCGCTCACCGGGTGGGAACTTGTCGAATCTCAGCATTCGGCGGGTGAGTCCGGCCACCGCGCCGCAGTATTGCGCTCCCAGACTCGCTCGGTTGCCGCACGCCTGCTCGATTGACTGGTTGAAAGCCGCGTCCCAGAGGTCGCCCCGCTTGCACTCGAAAACGAACCAGGGTGACTTGAGTTCATCGTCCCTGAAGATAACGAGGTCGGCGTAGTCGTTCGGAGTCCGGCGCGGTACGTTGACCTCGAAAGCTATCCGTTCGGGCGGGTAGTCGTACTTGTATATAAGCTCCGCCCAGAGTTCGGCGCGGACTTTCTCCTCGGGGTCAGACCAACGTTCGGAGTGGTCGGCTGCGATATATCGGATACGCTCGGTTCTGCCCTCACCAGAGAGTTCGGCAAGGCCATCGTCAAGGGCGCGTTCGAGATAAGTTTGATTGTTCGGCGCGGTTGTCATAGTTTCCCCCTACCTGAAATCCTCGTAATCCCAGGGATTCAGTATCTCTACGCCGGTAGATATAAAGTCAGACACGACATTGGTATCCAGCAGATACATCAATCCGGTTTCGGCTTCCTGAACAACTCGTCCATACGGGGCGGATCGAAGCGTACTTCGTCGGCGTCCGGCATCGCCAGCAGGTCGGCTAGACTGCGTTCCTCATCATCCACGTTTGGAGAGTTCGTTATGTGGGGCCGGATCAACGACTCGATGAAACCGCTTATCCCGGCTTCACCTACGGTACGGCAGAGACCCGCGTACACGTCCTCGTCAATCGTGATGGTGAGTTTCTTTCGCATTGCGCCCTCCCCGCTATCCACGCCAGATGAAGTATCCTGAATCGCTTCTTACGTTGATCACGAGCTTATCAAAAGGCAATCCACAACCCCTACCCCTATCCGAATCTACCTGTAATCCTCCGCGTTGTCCTGCGGCGTGTAGCCCAGAACCTCCCAGCAGCGCGGCGTGTCGTATATTTTCCATGTGTTGCCGGACGCGCCGAAGAATACGTCGAAGCCGATGTTCTCCGCTTCTATGCAACGATCAACCATCGTCGTGAGGTCCCGGCTGCTGAGCCAGCTTACGAAACTGCGGGCGTCCTCTCCTGGCCTGTCCTCGACGCTCATTGTTCCGAGCCTGATACATATTACGGATATGCCGTACTCCTCTGAGTAGTATTGGCCGAGCGACTCGCCGAATATCTTGCTCGCGGCGTATGGACCGTCGGGACGCACAGGCATTTCATGGGTGACAAGCGGGACGGCGCTGGGATCGAGGCCGTCGTACTCGCCCTCCGCGATGGAACGCCAGGGCTCGTCGCGTTCGTAGAAGCCATTCACGTGCATCGAACTGAAGAAGATAACGCGGGACGCGCCACCCTGTCTGGCGGCCTCATAGACATTCGCCGTCGCGGTGATGTTATCCGGCAGCAGCAAGTCCCACCATATGTCGGGAGTGTGCCTCGGCTCCGCGGCGAGATGAACTACGGTGTCAACACCCTGGAACGCGGGTAGCATCGCGTCGAAGTCGGTGAGGTTGGCGGTCACCGACTCGAATCCCGAATCGGCGACGGGTATGCGGTCTGTACCTGATAGCGCGTACCTGTCCCCCAGTCCATTCCTGAGAAACGTAGCTATACGACCGGCCGCGCCGGTAAGCAGGACTTTCTTTGTATCGGCCAAGTCATTCCTCCGTCGTTTTCCTAAAATATGTCGTCCAGGTTCAGGCTGAAGCCCTCCAGCGTGGGGGAAGTCAGGGTCTGACCAGATGTGTATATGCCCACGGTCTCATAGCCGTTTTCCCCCAGCAGCAGAACGTTCACGGTTTGGGCCTGGGGATCCGCCATCCAGTATTCGGGGATGCCGTATCTCTCGTACAGCGCGCGCTTCGTGACTTCATCGTGTCCGGGGGTGGACGGAGAACGTATCTCCACCACCAGGTCGGGCGCGCCCTGTATATTGCGATGCTCAATGATATGCGTCCTCTCGTTGGAGACAAACACAAGGTCCGGCTGCACCACGTCGTTGTTGGATAGAACCACGTCTATGGGCGCGTAAAAGATCTCTCCCAAACTGCCAGAATCTACGAATATATCGAGGCGTGTTCCTACTTTCCGGCTTAACCTCTGGTGCGGCACGGTCGGTGATGGCATTTCTATCAATTCTCCGTTAATGAGCTCCCACCGTTCGTCGTCCGAAGTCTTCATGTAGTCTTCGTATGTCAGCCTGGCTTTCGGCTCAGGGCCGGTGTCCGTCCTCCGGCGCGTCGTTACCATTCCGCTTCTCCTTGTTTGTCAGGACTGTCTTATCAGCATATAGGGCGGGCTTGGCTCGTCAACCGGGATGCGCTCCAGCGCGTGAGTGACCGGGTTCACTCGGTATCTGAGGCTTTCCAGAAGATGATAGCCAATCAGAGGTATTGGCGCTTGGGTTATCATGGTTCCGAATCCGCGCCCGTCAATTTCTCCGATTGCCCAGTACGACTGCCTTTCTACAATGCCCGTGGCGGTCAGGACTTGAAGAATGCCGTTGGGTACTGGCGAAAGTTGAAGTTCGTCAATTTCCCGCCGCGGAAGGCCGATGTGGGTAGATCCGGTGTCAACGAGGGATTCATATTCTCGTACCTCGCTGGCGCCAATGATGGTGGCCATGGCGGTAGTTCTGCCCATTCGTGAATCTCCTTATCTCAGCGCTCGCTCGAAGACGTAGCGCCCCAGATCGCGGTTTTCGCTGAACTCGAACCCGTCGAAGTCGCCGTTGTAGCCGATGATAGGCACGTCCTGTTCGTACGCGGAGGCGTGTGAGCGCAGCCCGTGGCCCGCTCCGGTTTCGTTCCAGGAATCGCTTAACTCCTTTGGGCCGAAGACCGTCTCCCTGTCTCCCGTTACCACGAGGTCGCCGATACGGTCGTAGTTTAGCCTGAGCTCATCCACGGCCTCCGCGCGAGTGTAAACCCTCTCGACCCCTGCGGTCTCTCTCAGGACTTGCGCGGCCTCGTCCGCGCGGTCCGCGTGGGTCGCGTCCATGTAGATGAACATACAGCCGCCCAGATTGTTGTGGTGAACGACGTAGCGGTCCTTGATGATGGGGACGGCCTTGGCGAGGATGCCATGTTCGGATAGCGCGTCGCCGAGGTCGCGCATACGACTCTTGGGACTCATGCCGTGGTCTGCGGTCAGAAGCAGCGTGACATCTGGATGGGTTTCTACGAGATCGCCAATGGCGTCGTCCAAGATTGTGATGTGTTCCTGAGATTCCGACTCATCGGGCGCATAAGTGTGCATCGCGAAGTCGGTCGTGGATATGTAAACGATGTCCGCCGGACCGCGCTTCATCGCCTCCGTGGCGGCGCGGATGGTCCAGCCGTTTACGTCCAGCGAGTATATCGGCGGTGGCTCCCCAACCGCGTCAATCGCCCACTGTGGGGCGCGTTCCGACGATATAGCGGTGGACGCTCCGTCCGAGAGCAGCGTTCGGAGCTTGTCCTTAGAGGTGGAGAGAATGGAGCGTCCGCCGAGCCTGCTCGCTCGCTGGAAGAAGGTCTCGACCAGAATGAACTCGCCGGATTCCATGTAGATGTCCTCGCCGGTCTCTCTGACCAGGCGGTAGTTGGAGCTTATGCCGTGTTCGGATGGGTATTCGGCTGTGACTACTGACACGTTGTTCACATTGGTTACGGACGGCATCATGGATTTGCCGGTGACGTGGAACCCGCGCCGCGCCATCTCTTGAAGATTGGGCGCGTCGCATACTCTGAGATATTCGGGGTCGAGTCCGTCAACGGTGATTAGAACAGTCGTTTTGGGCATGGCGGGCACCTGTCAGTTCTTAGCTGTCTGTCAATTGTTGGCGATATCTGAAATGAAGCATTATCAATGTTCGTCATTCTATCACTCTCAGGCGTCGGTTAGAGTCTGGTAAGTTGTTCGCTCGTATATGACAATATGAGGGATATGTACGAGACAGAACATGCGCCGGATAGTGCCCGGACGACGAAGACGTTCACCCTCGGGCCGAGGCGCTTCAGGTGGTGGCAGAGGGTATTCCTCACGCTCATTTTGTTGACCTTGTTCATCCCGCGAATGGACAGTTTCCGAATCACTCCGGTGGAGCTGATAGCGTTCGAGCATCTGTTTTCCCTCGTTGAGTGGGAGGCGGCCAACTTCCCGAAGAAGTGGCTCCATGCGCTGGTCAATATGGTACCCGGTCAAAAGCCTTCCCGCGAAGCGCGGCTGGAGTTGGTGGACGAGTACCTGCGCGTCGTGCGTCAGGCGAGCAAGGAGGAGCGGCGGATCGAGGGCGCGTCTCAACTGCGCAGCTTCAAGGGAGCGAGCGCCAACCAGAGCGTGCCAACGGACGAATACCTGCGCGAACTGCTGTCCCGCAAGCGCGAACTCCGGCCCGAGGCGGAAGAGAGTATCGAGGCCGAAGTCAGCGCAGTATTGGCGACGCTGGGTCTGGAATCACGGATTGGTCTGATTTGGCCGCCGGTGGATATACGATTCGGACCGCCGCCCACGCTGCTCGTGATCTCGCCGCGCAATGAAATAGATATGACGGGCGCCGTCTTCCTGGATCCGGATATCGAGCCATTCGAGCGCGACGAGGTTGAGAAGCGTGTCTTCGACGAGGTTGGTTACGCGGCCTACGTGGACGACCTCGCCGGACTTGCGACGTTCCCGAATATGGTCAACGACCTATATACCACGCGCACAGTTATCAGGACGGCGGCGCACGAATGGCTGCACTCTTACTGGTTCTTTCATCCGTTCGGCAGAAACTACTTCGCCTCGACAGAAATGACGACCCTGAACGAGACTGCCGCGACATTGGCCGGAAACGAGATAGGCGACATAGCCTTCGAACGGATGGGAGGCGACCTGTCCGAGAACGCGCGCCGATATGAGGCCGCTGACAAGTCCGATCCCAACTTCACGAAATTCATGCGCGAGACGCGAATCGAAGCGGAAAGGCTGCTGGAGGAGGGTGCGATAGAGGAGGCGGAAGAATATATGCGCAAGCGGCAGTGGGAACTGCGTTTGCGCGGCTACTACATCCGCAAGTTGAATCAGGCGTACTTCGCGTTCCGAGGCCGCTACGGCGACAGTCCCGCCTCTATAAGCCCCATCGGCGATCAGATGCGCGAACTGCGGTCCTACACGTCCGACATTGGGGAATTTATAGACGTCATATCCGATGTGCCAAACCCCGCCGAGTTCGAGGCGCTTCTGGAGCGGCTGAGGGAGGAGCGGGGGTCACATCAGCCCTAGCGTCCTGTTCAGATTGGCGTAGCGTGCAGGGTCAAGGTCGCGGTCTGTGAATCCCGTGAAGTTCGGCGCGTAGCGATGGGCGCGGAAGGTGGCGTTGCTGGGATTGTGGCCGGATCGGTCTGCCTCGAAGAACGGGTTGACGTATTCCCAAACGATGTCGCCGTGCTCGGTTACTTCAAAAATCCGCCCATGCGCCCCTTCGCATATCAGGGTGTTCCCGTTGGGAAAGCGGTCCGCTCCGCTGATGTACGAGCTGTAGAACGAGACGGGCGGGCGGCCCTGGTACGTCCACTCGATTTCACCGCTCTCCGGGTTTACCTCTATGATTCGGGAGCCGCGTCCGCCGCCCCTGGAGTGTGCGGCGTTGTCGAATATGAGGATGTTCCCGCTGTCGAGTTGGGTCGCGTTATGCTGGTGGCTGATTTCGCCGGGGCCCCACTTCCATGTCGTCTTTCCCGTCTCGCGTGAGAATATGGCGACGGTGTCCGTCTGGCGGTAACTCACCAGGAAATCGCCGTCTTTGGCGCTGGACAGCGCGTTGGCGTGCGTCCACTCTCGGCGGCCCTCCAGTGGGCATATAACGTCGTCCTCAACGCTCAGATTCTGCCACGTCCGCCATTCGCCTACTGTCTCTCCTTCAGGCGACACTTCCCTGATCGTGTCGCCCAGAACGTTTATCGGGTCTTCAGGCGTTCGGTAGCCGCCCCGTATTCGAATGGAGATGTCGGCCGGCATCGGCTCCCAGCGTAGGTAAATGGTGTTGCCGTTCAGAAGGCGCTCGTAGTCGTGGTGCGTCGCGGGGTCATCATGTTCCCAGACTTTCACGCCGTCCCAATCGAGTTCGACCAGCGACGCCGACGCGCCGCCCAGTCCGCGCGTCTCCTCATAATCGGGATCGGGCCAGGTACGGATGAGAAGATTCCCGTTGAGCAGAACTTTGGCGTAGGCGATGCCTCCGTGATACTCCCACCTGTGGCAGATACGGCCTTCCATGTCCACCAGTACCGCGAAGTCGGCGGAATTGGACGACACCAGCGTGTAGCCCTTGTGCGAGAACATCGGGGAGTGATGTATCAACCCGACCGGATGATGAATGGACCAGCCCATTGCGCCTGCTTTCCTGTTCCTGGTCTTTGCCTAGAGCGTCAGTGGAGCGCCGTCCCGGTTGGCCCACT
This sequence comes from Dehalococcoidia bacterium, assembly GCA_965261525.1. Lineage (GTDB taxonomy): Bacteria > Chloroflexota > Dehalococcoidia > Lucifugimonadales > UBA1123 > VXRN01. The sequence goes on along the minus strand of OZ253472.1, from coordinate 2,666,344 downwards.
CGCCCATGGAGCCGTCGTAGTTTCGTGTCCTGTCATAGCCGAGAAGCCTGAGAGTGAATACTCCGTGCGCCGCACGGATGCCTCCCTGTCAATAGGTTATGACATTCTTGTCCGGTGTCACGCCAAGCGCGTTCAGCATCTCGGAGAGTTCCGACGCCGGTTTGAACAGGCGGCGTCGGTCTTCGGTAATGAGGTTGAGCCATTCGAGATGGACCGCGCCCGGGACCCTGCCCGCCCGCGCGTTGCCTCGGCTGTTGGAGCCGTCCCACTCGCCGTCGGATCGGACGTCGAGGAAGACGGTGTCCGGGTCGCCGACATGGGCGACTCCATAGTCCAGTGCGCATACCAGCGATTCGTCGGCCTTGGGAGTGAAAGTTACGCTGCCCGCGTCCGGCGGTCGGTCAATCGAGGTCGGCCTGCCCTCGTCGAACCACTTCTTCCATCCGCCGTTCAATACCTTGACGTTGGTGTGTCCGTAGTAGTTGAGTACCCACCAGAAGCGCGTGGAATATAGGCTGCCGGAGTTGTCGTATGCGACCACCAGCGTATCGTCGCCAATGCCCATCTCTTCCATAAGCGCCTTCATCACGTCAGGCTCCGCCACCAGCGGATATTCTGTCGGAGCGGAAGGGTAGTCGGGGTGCTTGATGTAGTGGTGGACGCCTATTCCCACCGCGTTCTTTATGTGAGCGCGAAGATAGAGGTCGAATTCGTCGCAGTCAACGACGCGTACATTTGGGTCGTCCAGGCGCTCGGCCAGCCACTCGGTGGAGGCCAGAAGCTCTGGGCGAGCGTATTGGTGTTCGGTCATAAGTGTAGTCTCCAGTGTCGTCGGTTGGGCAGAGTATCTTTCAAGTCGGCGGGACAGTCAAGCAGGGCTGGGCCGGTGAGTGCAAACTCTGACTTGCTCAGCAAGAGAGTCTCGCTCACATTCGGGGTCTCTCGCAATATCGAGAATCCGGGGCCGCTACATTGTTGAATATTGATAACCGAATAAGCCTGTCTGGATTCCAGGGCTTTTGCAAAGTAGGCGCTGAAACAAACGCTGTCGGACGGCGGACGGATCCGACGATTCATATATCTTGGTTTATAAATCAACAGGTGATTTAGCAGGTGGCGACTGGTGGGTTGACTGGTGACAAACAGGTGACTTTTCCACTTGCGTTGACCTGCGATTCACCTGCGTTAGCTTTGGAGCCTTTTTTCCACGCTCCCAAGATTTTGGTTGTATAATTTCGCATTTATGTATATTGACGCTCAAGGTCATTGGTGGTCGGCGCCCGCTATTAGTTTGTACGTTCGCATTATAGCGCATAGAGGATGTGGATGTGTAGTTGTCGGGGAAACTGAGGCGGACTATGAAAAGGCTCTTCCGGATTCCGGATAGAACTACACAGGTGTCTCGCTATTGTGCTAAGATACTACTGAGACAGAACTTATATGCTAAGTGATTATCTCAAACCCAACCGGAAGGAATTTCACCCTCACCTCAATCCTCTCCCCCAAGGGAGAGGAGGCTATCCTAGCCTTGTCACTCGTTTCCCGCGATAGGGTTCTAAGTCGAAGCAAATATCTTCTAGCTCGATATGCCAAAACCGATCTGGCAACTCAACGGAGTCGCATCTATGTCTCCACAGGCAAGCACACAAATATTTGAAGAATTCAGCGACAGCGTCTCCGACGATTGGGTTAGCGCTGTCGCTGCGAGCGTGTTGTCTATCCAGCCGGAGTGGTCGAGCGAGAACGTCAGCGTGGTCATAGCGGACGACGAAAGTGTGGCTGAACTCAATTTCGCGCACCGCGGACTGAACGAGACGACCGATGTGCTTTCTTTCTCCAATCGCCATTCCGGTCAATACTATGGCGACGAGACCGGACGAGAGACGACGCCGGACGGCGACGAGTTCGCGCTGCCCCCGGGTTACAGCGCCGACCTCGGCGAGGTTATCATCTCGTACCCGCAAGTATGCAGGCAGGCGCGAGAGGCGGGACATTCCGCCCAAAAGGAACTGGCCATTATGCTTGCCCACGGAATCTTGCATCTGCTAGGTTACGACCATGAGCGGGAGGCCGAAGCCGCCGAGATGTTCGATTTGCAAGACAGGGCGATTGCGGCATTGGAAGAGTTGACCTCAGCGGACTCAAGAAGATAGGGGAGCGCGCCAAGCGCTTACTGTCCCGCGGCGACGGATTCCTGAGACTCCCGCCTTGACCGAAAGAGTATTATGGCACAAGTCCTGTACAGAAAATGGCGTCCTCGCGCTCTCGGCCAGGTAGTTGGTCAGGGTACGGTGACCAATACACTCAAGAACGCCGTATCATCGGGCCGGCTGGCACACGCCTATATGTTCTGCGGCCCCCGCGGGACCGGAAAGACCAGCACCGCCCGAATCATGGCCAAGGCTGTCAACTGTCTCAGTCCAGCCGACGGCGAACCCGACAACGCCTGCGACAGATGCGTCGCGATAAACGAGGGTCGGGCCCTGGATCTCATCGAAATAGACGCGGCCAGCAATCGCAGCATAGACGACATCCGGGACCTGAGCGACAAGATAAACTTCGCTCCCGCCGAGTTCAGATATAAGGTCTATATCGTTGACGAAGTCCATATGCTGACGGATCAGGCGTTCAACGCGCTTCTGAAGACTCTGGAGGAGCCGCCCGACCACGCGATCTTCATTCTCGCGACAACCGAAATTCACAGAGTGCCACTCACGATTGTGTCCAGGTGCCAGCGATACGACTTTCGCAGAATATCTCTCAACGACATCACTTCCAAACTAGCCGAACTGTGCGAGGCCGAGGGCGTCGAGACAGAAAACGCCGCGCTTGAATTGATCGCGCGTCACTCCACCGGAAGCCTGCGGGACGCGGAGAACCTGCTGGAGCAGGCGGTCGTTTCCTATGACTCGCCTTTGAAGGCCGACCAGGTGCGAGATATGCTCGAGCTCTCCGGCGACGAGGACGCCCTTGATCTATGTCAGTCCATAGTCGAAAAGAACGTTTCTGAGAGCCTGAACATTGTCAACAGGGTGGCTGCTCAAGGCTCGGACCTCAGGCAGCTCCAGCGCGCGATTACTGGCTTTCTCAGGTCCGTCATGCTGATGGGAATGGGCGCGGATGACACCGCCGGATTTTCCGATGACACCACCCAGCGCCTCAAGAGCATATCTCAGGGCGTGGATCAGAGATACATACTCAGAGCCCTAAAGGCGGTCTCAGAAGCGGACCTAAGGCTGGATACAGCGTCTCCGCTTCCACTGGAACTCGCCCTGGTAGAATCGAGCATCGAACCCGTTGTCGTCGCTCCTCCCGCTCCCGCGCCGTCTTCTTACGCCGGTAGGGGAGCCGCTCCAGCGCAGAACACTCGACGGCAGTCTCCTCCCGCTGCCGCCCAAGCGCCTGCGAGAAGCCGACCGACCCGCCCAAATGTTCGGCCATCTCAGTCCCAGGCCACTGTCAACGGCGGCGCGAGTCCCGTCGCGCCGAGGGGTGGACAGGACGGCAGTCTGGACCCCGCGAAATGGAACGAGGTGCTGCGCGCGCTCAGGACCACAGGGGCCAGGTTCAAACTTGGGGCATTGCTCCGTGGCTCACGGGAATATACCCTTAAGGAGGACAAACTTGTCGTCAGGTTCGCGCATAGTTCCCACGTCGAACGCATAAACCAGGAAATAGACAATCCAGGCGTTAAGCGGGAATTGAAGCAAGCCCTCTCCCGGACTATGGGCGGCGAGTATGAACTTGTACCCGAACTTATTTCAAATGACAATGGTTCCGAAACGCGACGAGCCAATCAGAGCCACCTGGTAGTGGCCGCTCAGAGAATGGGCGCGCGGCTTGTTGATAGATTCGAGGAGGAAACGAAACAATGAATCGCCGTATGATGCGCCAGGCTCAGCAGCTTCAGAGAAGAATGGAGGAGCTCCAGGCAGAACTCGAGTCCGCTACGGTCGAGGCGACGGCGGGCGGCGGCGTAGTAAGCGTCGTCGTGACGGGAAAGATGACTATCGAGTCTATCACGATAGACCCCGAAGTCGTTTCTCCCGATGACGTGGATATTCTCGAAGACCTTGTGACCGCCGCCATTAACGAAGGGCTTGCCAAGGCGCAGGAGATGGCCAATTCCAAGATGAGTGAACTGACCGGTGGACTCAATATCCCCGGCCTGACCTGATATGAACAGATCCGCCGAATATTCATCCGATCCGATAGCCAGGCTGATCGAAGAATTCCATAAACTGCCCGGCATTGGACCCAAGACCGCCCAGCGCCTTGCCTACTACCTCATTCGTATGCCCAGCGAGCGCGCTCACGAACTGGCGGATGCTATTGTGGCGGTAAAAGACCAAGTCGCGATGTGCTCCAGGTGCTTCAATCTCACCGACACCGACCCGTGTAACATATGCTCGGACCCGCAGCGCGACGAGACGATGGTGTGCGTTGTCGAAGAAGCCCTGGACGTACTCGCTCTGGAACGCACCCACAGCTATCGCGGCCTGTATCATGTCCTGCACGGAGCCGTTTCCCCAATGAACGGAATCGGCCCGGACGATCTGAAGATTCAGCCGCTCCTTTCCCGAATGCGCGATGAGTCAATAAACGAGATCATTCTCGCGACGAATCCCAACTTAGAGGGAGACGCGACCGCCATGTACATTCACAGGCTGATCTCCCCTCTTGGGATCAAGATAACAAAACCGGCGAGGGGTCTGCCGGTCGGTGGCGACCTGGAGTATGCGGACGAATCCACGCTGAGCAGAGCAATCGAGGGCAGACAGACTTTCTAGCTTGCCGCGGCGCGGCGGCTCGCGGGTGTATCTTGAGACTACGCACTTACAAAAGCCAAGGACTTGTTCTCCGACAGTACACACTGGGAGAAGCGGACCGCATCCTCTCAATTCTCACGCCGGACATGGGCAAGGTGCGCGTGGTGGCCAAGAGTGTTCGAAGACCCCAGAGTAAACTAAGGGGACACCTGGACCTTACCAACATCGTTGAATTCTCCGCGTCACACGGGCGCAATCTGGATATCGTAACAGAGGCTCAAGTGCGTGACGACCATCCGCGCATACGCTCGGACCTGCCTCTGCTGTCCCAGGCGGTTTACGTTTGCGAACTGGCCGACGCATTCGCCCAGGAACGCTCTCCGAGCAGGAACCTGTACCTGCTGACGACAGTAACCCTTGATCTGCTCACTGAAACAGACGATGCGTGGCTGGTGACGAGATGGTTCGAGGCCCGGCTGCTCGAAGTGGCCGGATTCAGGCCGGAGTTAGAGTCTTGCGTGGAATGCGGCTCGGAGTTAAGACCCGGCGACCATACGCTCGATCTGGCGGCCGGCGGCGCGCTGTGCCCCGAATGCCGCGCTTTCGGAATTGGGGGTAAGGTCCGAATTTCCGAAAGCGCGATGCGGGTTCTCAGACACCTTCAGCGCGCGAGTCGCTTCCGCGACGTGGGAACTCCCAATATCGGAAAGCGGCTTAAGAACGAAGTCGAGGGAATTCACACCCGGTATATACGCTCGATACTCGAACGCAGCCTCAAGAGTGAGGAGTTCGTAAAGCGCGTAGCGGAGACCGAGCATCGTTGAACCGCAGCGTCGCTGTTGTCTTGGATACTCCATATAGATCCCGCGCGGTCGTCTAGGTCAGTGGCGGCGGGGCCGCGTCGTCGTCGTCCGTGTAGATGTGGGGCTGATCGGGGGTTGTTACGGCAAGTCTGAATGAAATGCCCTCGCCGACGGTACTGATATGGTGTCGCATTCCCTCCGGCACGAATACTATATCGCCCTCCCCGGCGTGGATGACCGGCCTGTTTTCGCCGACCTCCCAGGTCAGTTCTCCGCCAAGAATGGTCCACCACTCGTTGAAGTCAGGGTGCCAGTGGGCGTTGTTGGTCATTCCCGACGCGTGGCAAATGAGGTTGGCGCTGTTGCGGTCGTCGGTAAGTATGGATGTTGCCCAGGGTGGATCGCCAAACTTCTCCAGCATATATTCCAGGCTCGTGCGCAGTCGGTTGGGCGGCTCGTCCTGATGTGGCAAGGGCCGGAGTATGTTCGAGCGAGCGCCCTTGGTATCGTGGTTGGAGTTGGGGTGCGTGACGCCAAGACGAAGCGAGTTCTGGCTGCCTACTGTCCTGATGGCGTGCCTGCGGCCCTTGGGCGCCATGACCACGTCGCCCTTCTTTACCCTCAGAGGAGCATAGTCTCCAATCTCCCAGAGCAGTTCGCCCTGGAGCGCTACCCACCATTCGTTGAAGTCGGGGTGGGCGTGGGCGTCGTTCTCCTGACCGGGCGCGTTGCAGATAAGCGCGACGTTGTTGCGTCCGTCTGTGAAGAGGGCCTCCGCCCAGGGCGGCTCGCCATGTCGGGCGACGACCTCGGCGATGGATATGTGTCTTGGTTCTGAGCTAGGCTTCATTTGGAGGCTGTCTCCTGTCGGGTTTCAGTTGAGTGGGATTATAGGAAGGCGCTGCGGGTTGGTCAATTAACAAATTCATTTGTTAGTTGTTCAGAAATGGGCAGGATTCGCGCTCATAGAAACGCGGGCAATAGAGTCCAGTTTTTCGCCAATCTCAGGGTCTATTTCCCTCTCGGGCACATACTCGGCCAGTTCGTAGAAGTCCTTCTTGTCCATCAGATTGGGTAGATCGAGATTGCGAAAGTAGGATCGGAAAAGGGGTGTCAAAAAGTCGTCGCTAACCTTAGCGCCGTCGCTCCAGGGAGAACCTCTGCCAAGTGTCTGCATCGCTCCCTCTATTTCCTCGATAGCGTCGCGCATAGACTTCAGCCGTCGCTCGACTTCGAGCGACGCGAATAATGGCTCCGGCACATCCGCTTCCGCCGATACCCTCGCATATTCTTCCAAAGCGTTCTGAGAGCACAGATAGTTCTCTATTTCACGGCGTCGCCACATAAGATATTCGATCCGGTCGTCGCTTAGGGGAGCCGATCCCAGACGGTCGAATATGGCGGCGGCTTTAAGGTGGGGCAGGGCTTCCCCGAGTCCGTAGAAATGACCCTGGACAGCGGAGGGTTGGTTTCGGACATAGTGGACGAAAGGCCTGTTTAAGGCCTCAAGAGCTTCATCGTGACCGAGGCGACGCGCGAAGGCGCGCAGTATGGCGAGGTCGGTCGAGCCCTCCAGGTAGAGTATCCAGCCTCTTTGCTCAGCTTGGTAGTATTGTTCAAATCCTATCTGGTCGAGCGATTTCAGTAATTGGCTTCCTCGTCCATCCAGACGATGTGGAGTACCAACGAAGGCTACAACCATGTCTCTGTCCGCCGCTTCGTTCAGGAGAACTTCGGAGTGGCTTGCGGCGATGATTTGGCTGCCGCTCTGGCGGGCCACTTCAGCAATCAGCTGGTAAATCTGTCGCTGACGGAGGATCTCCAGGTGGGCGTCCGGCTCGTCAAGAAGCAGGACGGATCCAGGATTGGCGTACATATAAGCCAGTATGAGAAGCGTTTGCTGCAAACCTCGTCCACTGGACGACAGGTCGAGAGTAACGCCGCGTTCACGGTATGTCATAGTGACCTCGCCCCGTTCCACAACGTAGCGGGCGGGGTCGAGCTCGGCTCCAAACAGGTCTTCTATACCGGCGACGAGCTTTTCCCAGTTCTCCTGATTTCTCTCCTGGATACGGAAACACAAGTTGCGAAGCACTTCAGCGGTGCGTCCCTCGCCAATTCGCACGTTCACCGCGCCCTGGTCCAGGCGTGTCTCAATAGCGGCCAAACCGGACATGGGTGGCAGAAAGGCTATCCGGGTCTTTCCCGCGTCATCCGGGACGGGCATTCGCCCAGGGGAGCGGTCTTCGCCAAGTCTTAGTGGACGGCAGTAGAACGACTCCTCGTTCGCATAGTCGAATTCGAGACCGCAAACCCACTTGCGCCCCTCGTCCACGCCCTCAACCACGACATCAATGCGGACATTCTGTGTCCGCTGTCCCTCGTCGTTCCTGAATATATCTCTCACATGGAGTCCATGCCATAGGAGGCGGGCGTTCGGAACCGGTATGGAGACCAGGTCGTGACGGTTGACCGTAACGCCGGGACGCCTTTCGGGTGTCTTGCCTGAGCGTCTCTCGTTCCAGCGCTTCAGTCCGATGTCCCAGAGCGCGAGAGCCTGCATTGCCGAGGTCTTGCCCGAATTATTTGGGCCTATGAACACGACAGGGTTTCCAAGCTCGATTTCCACTTCTTCACCAAAGCGTTTGAAATTTCGTATGACAAGCCTGGTGAGCACGCATTACCTCTCAAGTGACTTGCTCTGCCTCATCTGGCTATATCTTATATCACAAACCACTCCTACGGATTGAAGGCGGACAGCGCGGCGCAAAGTGTGTGCAAATCATCACAAAATTGACACCCGAAAAATCTAGTTGGTATATTCATAAGGTACAAAGGCGCATATGATAGGTGACGTGCCCAATACAGGGTAGCGCCTCGGATAAAGACCCCCCAAATTCAACAATTGCCCACAGACCATCCAGGTGACCATTCCACCGCCGAAGGAATCTTCGGACGGCTGAATTGTTTCGTTGCGTCCCCATGCGACGCGAATGCATGGGTGGCATCCCAATCCCTAGTCAACACGCAAACAAATGGCTAAGTGCGCCGTTCGATTGTGAGCAAGAATAGCTCTGGGAGTATTGAATTGAAGAAAACGGATTTTGTAGTCAGATTCGCCGGCGAGGGCGGTCAGGGCGTTGTCACCTCTGCTGAGGGCTTCGCTCAGGCCAACGCGCAGGTCGGCTATCACGTTCAGACCTTCTCCACATTTCCTTCGCAGATAAGAGGAGGCCCTACTTGGACGCAGACAAGAATTTCGACCGAGCCGGTATTAAGCTCAGGCGACGAGTTGGACGTTCTAGTGGCCTTCAACGAGTATGCGTACGATAACCACAAGGGCGAAGTGTCCGAAAGCGGAGTGATCGTTTATAACTCCGAGGAATTCGAGCTCGAGCCGGACGGCAAGAGTTTCGGAATGAGATTCGACGAACTTGCCAGATCCACCGGCAACACGAGAGCGGCGAACATGGTGGTCATGGGCGCGCTGGCGTATCTGGTGGATATTGATCAGCAGATTCTCGAGGACTTCGTAACGAAGCGATTCACGAGGGGGCGACCCAACGATCAGCAGATCATCGAGTCGAACCACCAGGCCTTGAGTCTCGGCAGAGTGGAGGCAGAGAAGAGCGGCTTCAACCTCGGCGAGTTGGAGTCATCGAATCCGCCTCAGGTTGATCAGGTACTTATAAACGGAAACACCGCGCTCGGCCTTGGCGCTCTTGCCGCCGGAGTGGATGTTTACATCGGATACCCGATTTCTCCCGCAACGTCCCTGCTCATTTGGATGGAGAACAACCTGCCAGGACCAGGGAAGTTTGTGCATCAGGCGACTTCCGAGATTGAGTCCATAACCAGCATTGTTGGAGCGGGATTCGCCGGCAAGAAGGCAATGACGGGGACGGCGGGGCCGGGATTCTCACTCATGGGTGAGGGTCTTGGGCTTGCGTGGATGGCTGAAATTCCGCTTGTTGTCGCGGACATACAGAGGGGCGGACCGTCAACAGGTCTGCCGACCAAGACAGAGCAATCCGACCTGCTGACGGCGCTGTACCCGGGACATGGCGATATGCGCTTGCCTGTAATCGCGCCCGGCACCGTGGAGGAGTGCTTCTACGCCTCGCTCTATGCCTTCAACTGGGCGGAGAGATACCAGGGTCCGGTCATTATTCTGAGCGAGCATATGCTCTCGGAGCGCAACCAGAATATTCTGAGACCGGATGTCAGCTCACTTTCAGTAGAGGGCCGCGATACATATCGAGGCGCCAACGGCTACCACCGATATGAGAGTTGGGAGCGTTCTCCTATGCCTATTCCGGGCGGTCCCGGCGCGTATGTCGCCAATGGCTCGGAACACGACGGTATGGGGGATACTACTCACAGGGCGGAACGACACATACAGATGACGATTCGGCGTTTCAGCAAAGTTGACCTGCTCAACGACGGGACGTATGAGAGCGAGAATACGGACGCGAGCATTGCGCTGATGCCCTGGGGAGGATCCAAGGGTCCGACGCTCGGCGCGTGGCGTGAACTGACGGCTGCGGGCGCTGATCTGGGATGGTACTACACCATGTTCCTGAACCCGTTGCCCGAAGGCATGGTCGAGGAGCTTCGAGAGAAGGAATTGGTTATTGTTCCTGAGTTGAACTACATGGGCCAATTCTCGTCTCACCTGCGCTCTCTCGGCATAAAAGCGGAATCTATAACCCAGTACACCGGCCTGCCATTCAAGGAGAGTTTCCTGGTGGAGGCCATTTCACAAAAAGCCAACATTCAGCAGAAAGAGGGTGTGACAATATGACGTCCAAAAACCCGGAGTACGATTTCAAGTGGTGCCCCGGCTGCGGCGACTTTGGCGTGCGACGGGCGCTGGAAGGCGCCATACAGCGGCGTGTGATAGACACCGAAACTCCCATGGAGAACAATGTGGTTGTGGCGGGCATCGGCTGCTCCGGCAATATGGTTCATATGATGGAGAGCGACGAGCAGCCATACGGATTCCACGGAATACATGGCAGGTCCCTGCCCATAGCGATGGGCGTCAAGATGGCGCGACCCGACCTGAATGTTGTCGTAGTGGCCGGCGACGGTGACTTCCTGAGCATCGGGTTCGAGCATATCGCGCCGCAGGCCGCCCGCAACCTTAACGTCACAGCGATTGTGATGGACAACGGAGTCTATGGACTCACCAAGGGCCAGAGTTCTCCCACTACCGACTTCGGCGTCGTGACGAGTTCTACCCCGTTCGGCAAGCAGGAAGATAAGATGAACCCGTTCCAGCTGTATATGAGCATGGGCGTCAGTTTTGTCGCTTCCACCATATCTAGCCAGATACGGCCTATGACGCAGATGATGGTTGACGCGATGGAGCATCCGGGCTTCTCGATTGTGCATATCCAGTCGCCCTGCACCGAGTACAACAACACCTACGAGATACTGAAGGGCAATCCGCGCAAGGGCATTCCCGGCCTCGCCTACGACATACCCGATGACTATGACTCGGCCGACGTTGAAGCGGCGTTCGAGTTGTCGTCTTCGAGTGGGATACCGCTTGGGGTTATCTACAAGGACAGCGACCGGCCGACATTCGACCAGCGGGTGGATGATGTAACTGAGAAGGCGCGGGTCAAGACTGTAACCAGCCTCCTGGATTCTTACACCATCTAGCTTTGTAACAGTACAAGCAAGAGATAGGGGCAGGCTCCGGAGCCTACCCCTCTTTATGCAGGCATGATGCCAGAGCCGATGTCGCCCCGTTACTCAAAACGGCTCAACAGCATAGTCGTTCCTTCATGCTCCGTTGACACTACTAGATTCATAAACCGCTCGGCGGCGGTGACCAGTGTTGCCCCTATCTGATGTGCCAAAGCCAGATAGGGGCAATCATACGCCGGATGATCGAGGGCGGCTGCAATACGCAGCGCGTCAACGCCAACCACTTCGTCCGAGTTCCATATGATCATCGCTATGCTCGAAAGGGACCCGAGTCGCGCTTCGGCCTCTTGTATGTCAATCAAGCCCTGAAGGGTTGCCCTGCGCCATAGAGCATTGGCGACCTCTGACACCATGAGCCGAGGGGCATGAATTTCATGGTTCTGTGTGAGCAGGCGATCTGCCGCGTCCGAGTCTTCTTCAGGAACCAACCATTTCAGCGCCACGCTGGCGTCCACTACCAACTTCACCAGTTATGTCCATGGTCTTCATCACGGTCTTGGCGTATCAGAACCCATGATGGGGGGGCCATCGGCCTATCTGCGAGTTCTTGTCGGAACTTCCTGGAAAGTTTAATGAAATCTTTGCGTCTGGTTTCCATATCTTCGATATGCTGGGCTTCGCGTTCCAAGATGCCGCGAATTTCACTTTCGAGAGAATGGTTGTTGCTGGCAGCGCGTCTTTCGAGTCGACGCGCGACTTCATCGTCCAAATGGTTGATATGGATGGTCTCCATATCAGGCTCCTTAAGTGGGCTATGGAGATAGTTTAGCGCAAAGTCGCAAAGACAGATAGGAAGATTCTGTCTCCCGGACTTCGGTCATCGGATTGTCAGGTCGGCCACAAGCATTTCTATGACAAGCTGTTCGGCAATCGGCTTGGTTTTCAGCGTTAGATCAGTCTCAATGAGACGGTCGTGGAAATAAGCCAGATATTCATGGGTCATGCGCCGCTCCTGTTGGAGCGTCTTGTTGAGCGCCCATCCCGAGAGTCGCAGCCTGCGTCCTATATCATCGCGCGCAACGCCCCGCGCCGTCATATCCTTCGCCATCAGCAGCAGGCGAACCTGTCGAGCGAGCATAGTCAGTATGTACGCCGCGGGACTCCCGTCGTCCATTATTCGCGTGACCAATCGAAGCGCTGCGCCGGCCCTGCCTTCGATCACCGCGTCCACCGCCTGGAAGATGTTCGCCTCTCGCACGTATGCGACCGTTTGACGCACATCATCTTCGTTGACGGACCGGTCGCCGGCGTAGAGGGCGAGTTTTCGGAGTTCGGAGTCTATGAGGCGAGGCTGTCTGCCAATTGCGTCGGCGAGCGTGGCGGACGCGCGGGGATCGAGCGCGACGCCAAGCGCCTTAGCGCGGCCCATGATCCAGCCGGACATGTCACGCTCTCGCGGAAGCGGGAATTCGCGCACTTCCGACTGTGGAGCCAGTTTTCTGAGCATAGGGTTGCTTTTGGAGAGAGCGCCGTCCACGAAAGTGAGGCTGGTTGTGGGTGGTATGGAACTAAGTGTCTCCGGCAGCTCGGCCCATGGACCGAGCGCGCCCCGTCTGCCCTGAGCGCCACCCGAACCCCTGCGGGCGCGCTCGAAGGTGGTTAGCAAACCTCTTACCACCACCACACGGAAGTCGGACATGAAGGGCATGGTGAAAACCGCGGCCGTAAGCTGCTGCAGCGTAAGTTCTTCGGCAAGGAATGATGTGTAGTTTATGTCGCGCAGGTCGTCCGGGCCTACGTTGCGTGTGGCCTTATTCAAGGCTTCGTCAGCGCCTACTACATCTTCGCCGTAGATTAGTTGGATCATGGGAGTTAAAAATGCCTGAATTTTGACTTGCGCGACTATGGAGATTCGGGGCGCGTCATCTATGCGCTCTTATGAGTGTATGGGCAGGCGGCAATTTATTCCATTACTCTTAAGGTGGAAGGAACGTCCATTTTGATGAGTTTTCGAAGTGTGAGGAGGGGCGCCACGGCGACTGCCGCTACTCCTAATACTATGGCAATGGCAAGCGTCTCGGGCTTCAATATAGCTTCCATGCCCAGGTCGGGCATCGTCGCGGGTATCAGGGCAATGACAACCCATTGGAGAAGCAGATAGCCGCCGATCAACCCCAGAATCGTGGAAATGACGCCTAGTATTATGCTCTCGGTAACGGCCATTCCCAGCACTGTGCGAGTCGGGAGTCCGTAGGCGAACATAGTAGCGTGCTCTCGCCTGCGCTCGTCCATGTTAATGCTTGCGGTGTTATAGGCTATGAGGAGCGCCAGAGCCATGACTGCTATCTGGATGAAGCGAAGTATTCCGGTGAACTGCTCGAACTGGTCCCTGAACACATCGGTCGAGGCAGTCGCCTTCTGAACCGATCCCACCCCCGCCATTTCGAACAGGTCTTTCTTCAGTGTGTCGGACGCCGCTCCTTCCTCTGGCCGGGCGTGGAGAGTGTTGGTCATTCCCTCCAGTCCGATAATTCCGGCGTGTTCAATTGCCATGTACGCGTTCAGCCGGAACGGATGGGCGTGGATCCCAATAACGGGAAATTGCGACTCCTGAAGCGAGAACAGTTCCTGTCCCCCGACTACCGGATGACGCGCGGTCAAGGTATCTCCCACCTTCACGCCAAGGTCCCCGGCCGCCTTCTCCGAGATCAGAATGCCCGGGCTCGCGGTTTGCAGAGCGCCCTCCGTGAGAGTCGGCAGCCAGAGTCGGCTGTCGAAGGGGATGAAGTTCAAGAACACGTTGAACGAGGTGTCGTCATTGGTTAAGGCTCCACCCAGTCTCAGGCTTGCTTCAATATCCTGGGTGTTGGGTGAATCGAGGATGTCCTGAACAGTTGGGGACCGGAGGGGATAAAAGGTGTCCAGCGCTATTTCCAGCCTTTCAGGACTGGCGCCGGCGGTTTCCACCTGAGTGCGGTCGAGTACGTCAATGAAGGAATCGAGCATTCCCATGACCATTACCAGAACGGTGACTATGGCGGCGATTCCGAGCGCGGTCAGGAGAGTGCGTCTGGGGGCGCGGCCTACGTTTCTAAACGGGATCTGCCGTATGGTCTGGCCGGGTATCTTTACCCTTGTCAGCAGCCAAGTCAGGCCGCCCGCGCGCATGGCCAGATGTCCGGTCCTGATCGCCTCGATTGGTGGGACTCTAACCGCTCTCCACACGGGTATCGCCGTAGCGATAAACGGAATCAGAAAGCCGATGGCTCCGACCAACGCGAAGAATTCAGGCTGGAACGGCGTGCGCCAAATCGGCAGCGGTATGAGGTCTGTCAACAGGATTCGGAGAGCCTGCGCCACTCCTATGCCCATACCGATCCCGAAAACGACTCCGAGAAGGGCAACCTGCGCGCTGAACAGAAGTGGCCGGAGAGCGACCCTTATCGGCGACACTCCCAAGGCCATCGCTATCCCGATCTCGCGCCGTTGGGAGTCCATTATGCGGCTGGTGAGATTGAAGGCCGCGAAGACGGCTCCTCCGAAAACCGCGATGGCCAGCACGGTATTGAATTGTTGATCTCCCTCGACGTCCTCTATCATCACCCGGATGGATGGATCATCGAGTCGCCTGCTGACGGTTCCGCCAAGCGGTCCAAAGGCTTCGCTCAGCGTATCGAACAGGCGGTCCTCGTCGGCGCCGGGCGCAAGAGTCAGCAACAGGTCGTTGACTTTGCCTTCCTTCGCCGTGATTCGCTGAGCGGTCTCGATGGAGGTGAAGGCGGCGGCGAAATTCGCCTGCGCCAGCAGTCCGCCCTCGGGGGTTATGACGAAGAAGTATTCCGGGGACAGTACCTGGCCTACGTATCGAACGGCGACATTTCCTGAAAGGGTCGCCGGCCCGGATTCGGGCAGTTTGTAGAACTTGCCGAAATTGTGTTCCAGCGCGATCACATCCTGTCCGGCGTCCCGCGCCTCGAGAGCGCGTCCGAGCGCGGGGTGCAGCATATTTACATGAGGGCCGTCGTCGGATACGTCCACTCCTATCAGGCGGCCCGGCACGATTACGGTTTTCCCGTCCGCCTCAACGGACACCTGAGTAGGGAGAACGAGACGTTCTTCGGCTGCCAGAACCGATCCGGCAGCCGCTTCGTCGAGAGTACGCAGCATTGTTCCACGTTCAAGGAAACCGCCCGGCCCAAGTTCGACGCGCAGGTCGAAAGTGTTGACGACCTCGTAGCTGGCGTCGTTCGACAGCCCGCGCCATATGTTCATGCTGCGCAGGCCGGAGAACAGGCCGGTTCCGAAGGCAATTATGATGGCGATAGCGGCGACCTGCACCCAGCGGGAGCGGAGGTCGCGCCAAGACCATTTAAGCCACATAAAGGAGTTAGAGATGGTGAGCCTCAATTGCCGGGATGCTCACAGCATATCAGAAATTAACGTGAATCGGGATGATAGAATCCGACGAGTATGCTAGGGAGGGGACGGCTGGATACATTTGATAGTCATTGTTTCCCACTGCGTTTCTCGGAGTTTGTTGGATACAAGGGAATTTAGGCTGATAGGCTCAGACTCACCGAATTCACAGGACTCAGAAACGATGCCGAGCCACCTGCCCTTATACCAGATGTCGGGCAGGGCTAGAAGTCCGAACTCGACTTCGGGGGCTTCCCTGGACAGACGGGTTATTGCGATGAAGTTGTCCTCAGCAAATGCCCAATTGAGTTGTGGAGGACCTAGTATCGTCACGGCTTCGATTTCCGCTGCCCGCCCCTGAACTGTTTCTGCTATGTGCCCGTAGGCATGGTAGTCGGCTGACATCAAACTTAGTCGGACTACCATCCCAAGCATGAGCGCGGCGACCAGCCATTCGCGGCGGCCACAAATCCACGATATGGATAGAAGGGCCGCAATCGGCATTCCAAAAAGCAGGCTTGTTATTATCCACGCTTCCAGGTTGTCTCTCAGCATCGCCAGCGCTATGAGTTCCAGCGCGATTGCGGCTATGACCAGCGCGCTCATCGCCAGCATAACCCGAAGGCATGGACGTTTTTGATAATAGGCCAGCGCCGCGAATATGGACAGAGGCGGTATGTAATACACAAGGTAGTGCGGCCACTCAGCGGAGGGAAGGAATGCCAAGCCTATCAGTACCGATAGGCCGAATATGAGAATTCCCGCGTATCGCCGCGTAAGTTCAAGAACATATGATTGGGGGGGGGGTGGAATCTGTGAACATTCTTGTGGCCGAAGCGGTTAGCCCCACTGTCCCGAAGAACAGTACAATTGGCAGTAGAGGATACGGACGCAGAAAGAATGTGAAGCGTCTTATCTCGCCGATCAAAAATGTGAATCGTTGTCTATCTCCTGAGTACTCGGCGAGCAGTTCAACCAGCGCCGATGGGTCGGGCGCCAGTACAACAATCATTCCCAACACACTTGATCCGCCCAGGGTCGCTATGAGTCTTGTCCAATCACCCATCGCCAGTTGTTGTCTCTGCCAGAGCGTGAACAGACCCAAGTATATGTAGGCGATGCAGGCGTTGGTGTGCATTGGCAGCGCGAGCGCGCCGGTAAGCGCCGCCGCCGCCAGCAGGTATCGCAATTTGCTCGTCAATCGCCAAGTGTCGGACAGATACACGATTGCTAGGAACGTCAGAAGCAAGACGGCTTCAGGGCGAGTCGGCATAAAGGTTTCGTGCGTAAACAGAGAGTATAGGGTTATGCATGCCGCAAGTGTGGCTGTCTTGGTTGGAACATATCGTTGGGCTAACAGAAAAGTGAGATATGACGCCGCAGACATCAGCAGGACATGAACTAAGGCGGCCGTAGCAAAGGACCACGGGTATGAAATATATGTTACGGGCAGCAGAAGGGTAGTGAGAGGCTTGAAGAACGGAAAGTGAAGTTCATGATATTCGCTGTAATACGGAGTCAATATAATAAAGCTAGCGGCAAGTCCATCATCATAGAGCGGTGTCGCAAGTAATGCGTACATCAAGAGAGCTGCGCAGACAAAAGCCGCTATGAGGATTTTCGGCAGTCGGTTCTCTGCGGCCATAGGGATTGAATCGTTACACATTTGAATCACTTTTCGAGCCACACCTTCGTCCAGTGGTGGTACTCGGAGAGAGCGAAGTTGGGGTTGAAGTCGCGGACCCGGGACTGCCAGGTCCAGATAGCGGCGTTAGTGACGGGCATGAATCTATATCCTTGATCAAGGATGTGATTCTGAATGCGGCGGATCAATTCGGCTCTCTTTTCCATGTCGTGTTCCACTGCCTGGGCTTCAAGCATTTCGTCCAGAATCTGGTCGCGGTGGCCGGTTGTGTTCCAGATACCCTCACTGTGGAAAACCGGCAGAAGATAGCCGTTGGGAGTGGATACGGGCGCCGGAGGCCCTAACATCATCTGGTAGTCACCCTGGAGCCATGCGTTCTCGCCGAATAGCCTTCGGTTTACTATCTCCACGCGGGAATCGAATCCGACGCCCTGCATACCTACGGATACGGCATGGGCATAGTCAAGGTGAGATTGGCCAAAATCTCCAACAGTGATAGTAACGGGTATCCGGGAGGACAGTCCGGCGTCTCGCAGGAGCGACTTAGCGGCCTCGGGATCATCGAATCGCCTCGACAGATCAGAGTCGGGCAGCAGCCAATCCGGCGACGCCACCGGGAAGCCTGTACCAACGAATCCAAAACCTCCCCACTGTTCCCGTATGATTCTATTGGGATCCATCGAGAGCATGGCGGACTTGCGAACCCGCGCATCGTCAAATGGAGGCTCGGAGGTCTTGAAAGCGACCTCGATACCGGAGCCGGGCTGGCGGATTTCCAGAAGAGGGGCGTTGGGGAACTGCTGGATGTGCCGCATCCACTCTGTTGGGTTCATTTCGTGAATGTCTGTCATTCCAGTCTGGAATGCGGCGGCCCGGGTGTCCTCATCTGTGAGAATGAGGATTCTGAGATTGTCCACGAGTGGAAGATCAGGTTCAAAGTAGTCGGGGTGGCGCAGAAAAGAGTGAACTAAGTCGGGCGATGTCTGCTCAAGTACCCAGGGTCCTGTGCCGATTGTAGGGCCGCTTCGGAGGTCGCCGCTGAGTATCATCGTTTCAGGAGCGACTATCTTTGAATGCCCATCCGCTAGAGATAGCAGGGAGTCGGCGTCCGGCAGGTTGAACCTTATTCTCAGTGTCAGGGGCCCCAGGTATTCCAAGGCGGTGATGTTGCGCAGCAGAGGGGAGTTTGGAAAGTCCGGGTTGATCTGTCGCTGATAGCTGAATATGACATCATCGGCGTCAAGTGTCCGTCCACCTACGGGGTCGAGGCTATGCCATCTCACGTTGTCGCGCAGGTTGAACAGGTAGGAGGTCGGAGACTCCATTGTCCAATCCGCGCATATGTCGCACTCCAGGGCCAGGCTTGGCATGGGAGTATCGGGTCCCGTCTCCAGCCGCATGAGCCTTGAATAGGCAATTCCCGGCCCCCAGCTTGAGAGCGCCGGAGATACATCCTGGTGAACATCCTGATGCGCGATGTTCTGGCCGCTTTCCAATATCAGGACGCCGCCCCGCGATCTGGAGTCGGGAGTTGGCTGGACTGACGGCGGTGGTCGCGGAGCAGCCACTACGGGAGCAGAAACCACCGCCGCCGGAGGCGTTGGCGTACTGGTGGGCGTGGAAGTTGGTTCGGGCGTGGGCGTTTGAAATGCGCCAGAACGAGGCGTGGGCCGGACCTCTGCGCGCGGAGTAGCCGTGGGTGGGATGGATGTGGATGTCACGGTCGCGGTTGGTTCAGGTTCAGACGAGTTTCCACAGGCTACGCACAGCAGTATGGTGAACCCCAATGCTAACTTAACGAACGAGATAGAAATGTCCCTGAGTGTCATGCCGCGTCCGTTGATGTTTCCACACGTCCCGAAAGAGTGGACTTCAGTTTGCTGATTGATCCTATGCCCTCTCTGGGGAGGAACGCGACCGCCATGAGTGTCGGCGGCAGGAAGAACACGGCGTGTGTTATGACGGCGAATCCAAAAGCTGACTCATGGCTCACTCCGAACAGCCCAAGCATATAGACGACCGCGAATTCGAATGTGCCGATTGCCGATGGAGCGGCGGGAATGGCGGTCGCGAAGAAGATGGTGGCCATGATAACCATAGTGGCAGTTATAGGAGTGATTGACAGTTGAAATGAGATGGAAACGATCCAAGCCGTCACTCCCACCAGCAGCCAGTAGATAAGGCTCAAAGCGAAGGACGCGGCCAGACGCATACGTTCTCGTTCGAGGTCTCTGACCGCATTGGCGAATGACAGCAGGAACGGAATCCGCCTCATCCACGAAATTTCGTTGCCGCTCCACGCCAGAAGCCGAACCAGCGCAATGCACAAAACCGCGAAGGCCAGCGCTCCCCAGACGTAAACGCCGTAGTCTCGTATTTCGGGAATGAAGAAAAAGGCAATCGCCAGGATGAGCGCGCTCGCTACCACGTCCAGGACGCGCTCCATACCGAGGGTCGCAAGAGCTACCGAAGGGCGCACGCGGTCCTTGATGGACAGGATGGCGAGCTGGGCGGCCTCGCTGGCAATTCGGATTGGAACCAGGTTGTTGAGGCCGATCCCGACGTTCTGGACCATAAAGAGCCTGTTAGTTGAGACCTCGCCGTTCACGAACAAGGCGCGCCAGCGTATGGCGCGAAGGTAGCTGGCGGCGACAAAAATCAAGACTGCGAAGGTGATGAGAAGGATAGACACGTCGCCGAATACTTCGAGAACCAGACCCCAGTCGAGTCCTCGGGCGGTCAGCCAGCCAAGTCCAATACTGATGACGATTCCGGCTGCGATTCTTCCTATTACCAATACCTGGCGTTTCAAGTGTTGCGCTCACAATGTCGGCCCCTTGTTCCGGGCGGCTACTATCGCATTTAAGTATAATTAACGGGCAGACGATTGGCTATGTCGGAGTGACGGCAGGGTTAGGCAGCAGGACGGATAAGTGAATCAGACTCTGGAAGGCATATCGAGAATAGTTCGTGTTACTCGGACACCGTTGAGCGTAGTGGCGATTGCCATTGTCGTGCCGATAGTATTCTCCGGCGTGATCTTCCTGTTTGCTCCTATCCCGAACATCGCAAAGTACATTGTGGGCGGTCTCCCTTGGGTTGTGGTCGTGGTAGTATGGATACAGTTCTGGTCGAAGGCGAAAGACGAACCGCTGTCCGTCTCCGAGTCGTACTACATTCACGAGTTGATGTATAAACATATGGGCAAACAGCAATATGATCAGAAAGTTGGCCCGGAAGAACAGGATTACAGATTGGAAAATCCCAGGTCTGCGTCTGGGCAAACAAGAGAACCGCACGAAGAAAGGAGTTCCTGACTATGCTGTACATGGTCACGTACTATATCAGGCCCACCCGCGCGCGCGCTCCGAACGACGTTCGGAGTGACCTCGAGGACGAGATCGTCCAGTTTGGGGATTGGTGGCATTACTTTGGCGACTTCTGGCTTGTTGATACGGATCGTGACGTGAACGAAATTACCAAGGTTCTGAGGCGACATTTGGGACCCAGGGACGATCTGCTGATTTCGGGCGTCCAGCCACCTTACCAAGGTTTACTTACAAATGACGCTTGGGAATGGGTAAACGACAAGGCGCGCAAGTATGGAACGGGCAGGACAAGGGACGAGGCGCTCAAGCGCAGGATGGCAGCCGCCGCTCCCGAATAGCTCTGAACGGGATTGATGCGAGGAGTATATGTTCTTAGACTGTCATGTTCATCTTGAGTCGTTCAGCGACGCGGAGGTTGGGGAAATTCTGGACCGAGCGGATCAGGCAGGGGTGCGGGCCGTTATATCGGCGGGGACTACCATCCCATCTTCGGAACGCTCGCTGGATCTGTCGGAGAAGTATGACTGTTTCTTCTCAGGGGTCGGCATTCACCCCATGGATATACGGGAGCCGTTCACTGAGGCTACTTACAATACCCTGAAGGACATGGCGCTTTCGACAGAGAAGGTTGTTGTAATCAGCGAGGTCGGCCTCGATTTCATGGAAGGGGCGCCTGACAGGGCTATTCAGTACCCGGCTTTCAGGGAGCAGATCAGGCTGGCCCGGGAGTTGCGTCTGCCGATTGTGTTCCACAGCAGGGAGTCGCATGATGAGGCGTTCCGCGTTCTGCGCGAGGAGCGCGCTTACGAAGTGGGCGGCGTCATGCACTACTTTCAGGCGGACTACGAGACGGCGCGTCATATCATTGACCTTGGATTCTACGTGTCGCTGGCCCGACCACTGTTGCGGCTGCCCCATCTTCAGCAGGCGGCCGCCAGGATTCCACTGGAGCATATTGTACTGGAGACGGACGCGGCCCCCCAGCCGTTCAAGGCGAAACGGGAGAACTGGACCGAGCCGAGGCACGTGGCGGTTGTTGCCGCGACGCTGGCCGAACTCAAGGGAATCGAGGTGGAGGAGGTGGAGGAGGTCACGACTCGAAATATGCGGCGCGTGCTTGGCGACGGTTGGGGTGTGATCGAGAAGTATGTCGGCGCGCGGTAACGGCGCTATCCGGCGGTCTTCAGCCTGTCCAGGATGAGTTGGCGCGCGCGTTCGACGTCAACGTCAACCGCGACCTTGATGTTTCCGGCGTCGTAGTCTGCGCGGGTTCTGCCTTTCTGTTCGCCTTCCTCGTCCACGGTTATCTTTGCGTGGCGGTATGTCAGCAGGTCTGGGGCAACCGTCGCGGCGACGGTTAGAGGGTCGCAGAGAACATATCTGTCGCGTTCGGGATGGATTTCGAACCAGCCTTCCATGATGCGCGCCGCCAGACGCTCGCCTGTCGAGGCTCCCGCTTTCCAGTCGGTATCGTCTTTGCCGAACGCCACCCGCTCGCATACATCCAGGCCAACCAGGGTTGTGGGAATGCCGGAGTCGAACACAATGTTGGCGGCTCGCGGATCGTCGTAAATGTTGAACTCGGCGTATGGAGTCACGTTTCCGCCGACTTCGACCGCTCCTCCCATGACGAATATCTCTTTTATTCTGTCTTTGATTTCCGGTTCACGCTGAATGGCGACCGCGACGTTGGTGAGGGGGCCGAGCGCGATGATGGTGAGGTCTTCGTCCGAATTCATAACGGCGGCGGGGATGTATCGTTCGGCGGGCGCGGCGCTGGGCAGTTCTTCCGACTCCGGGAGTTGTATTGTCATGCCTCCGGGCCCATGGTAGTTCTCGGCGAACTCGAAATGCCCTATCAGGGGGGTATCCGCGCCCATGTAAACATGGATTTCGGTGCGGCGCAGGGATGCCAGCAGGCCCAGAGCGTTCCTGGTAGTGTCTCGAAGTGACGCATTGCCCGTAACAGTCGTCAGCGCTATGACGTCGAGCTCGGGGGAGTTCAGGGCGGCTATCAGGGCGATGGCGTCGTCGGTGCCGGGGTCGGTGTCTATGATAACTCTGTTCATGTATGAGGAATCCTTGATGTCTTGCCAAGCGGGCCGTGATCTTTTCAAAGTGATGGCGTTGAATTCTGAATCGGCTGTGGGGTGTGTATATTCAGATTTATAGTTTTTCTGGTGAAAGTTCGGGGCGGGACTTTGGGAAGAACGCTGGCGCCGAGCGCCACTTGACTGGTTCTATCGGTTCTTCGTGACAGTGTAGGACTCCCAGGCGGTTCGCGACGTGTGCTGGAACTTTATGTCGAGTTCGGACTTGAGCTTTTGGGAACTTGCCATCCAGCGATAGCGGATAAAGTCGAGCCCGCAGGCGGGGGAGTCGTTTTGAAGCCTTAGATGCCATGCGGCGGATGTGAGGGAATACCAGACCGGAGCCGGAAGCCTCAAGATCGGGCGGTTCATTGCGGCGACCATTTCGCTCCAGTGGATGGCGCCATCCCCTGCGACGTTATAGATTCCGCGGGGCCTGTACTTCATGCACTGTTCGAGAGCGCGGGTCAGGTCGTCTTCGTGGATGAACTGCATGGACGGGTCGTCGGCGCCGATGGCGGGCAGGAATGGCTTTCTGAACGCGTTGGCTATGAAGTTGTCGGCATTGGGGCCCATGACAGGGCAAACGCGCAAAATGGTTACAGTGGCCTCCGGGCTCCGTTCGGCGAACTCCAGCAGGCGCGACTCGACGGCGGCTTTGTCCTCGCTGTACTGGAAGCCTTTTACGGGGCGTATGGGGTCGTTCTCGGTGAGAAATAGGGGGTTGTCGGGGTGGGCGCCATAGACAGAAGAGCTGCTGAGGTAGGTGACGTGTCGGACTCCGGCTTCTTTGCAGGACTCCAGGACGTTATCTGTCCCGGCGACGTTTACTCTCCTCGCGTGGGTTTTCCGCCGCGCCGGATTGAGGATAAAAGCGAGATGAACGACAGTATCAATGCGATGGTCTGCGAATAGGTCGGGGCGAGATACGGTGACGTCCCAGGACATGAACTTCACCTTGCGCGAGAATTGGACGGACGGGGGTCTGATGTCTGTGGCGAGGATACCGGCCACTCTTTCGGACCCCTGGAGTTTGCGGATGAGCCTTCTCGCTATGTATCCGGAAGCCCCTGTAACGGCTATTCTGAGTGGGCTTTCATCCATCTGCGACGGTGTCTGTGAAGTCGAAGCTGAGAGCGCCGAGTCCGGGAACGTCAAATCCCATGCCTATCTTGTGGGGGCCGGGATCCAGGCGTATTCCAGCGACGCGGATGGTTATGCTCTTATTCATGGCCAGTGTGAAGGTCTTCTCGTTGGAGACTTCGTGAAAACCGGTCACTTCGCCATCGAGATCGAAAGCGGCGCTGTTCAACGGCAGCGCCCGCCCGTCCAGTGTGAGAGGGCGCATTTTGAAAGCGTATCCCGAACCCAGTCGGTTCAGCAGCGCGAACTCGAAGCCATCTTCGGTGTTCTTAAGACTCTGCTTGACATACAACCTTCTGAGGAGAAATCCAGGAACGGTTACC
This sequence comes from Dehalococcoidia bacterium, assembly GCA_965261525.1. GTDB lineage: Bacteria > Chloroflexota > Dehalococcoidia > Lucifugimonadales > UBA1123 > VXRN01. Next base: position 2,642,168 of record OZ253472.1, on the reverse strand, counting down.
ATGAGTCAACGGCTCCAATATGTGGATTCTTCATATTGTAAATGGCTGTTTCCGCTTCGACGAACTCGTTCGGTATGGGGGTGACCTGACCGAGAGAGCGGGCCATTATGTATATCTGGCAGGCGCGTTCTACCAGTAGGCAGATGGACAGGGCCTCTTCCAGCGATTTCCCCACTGCGACCGCGCCGTGGTTGGCGATGAAGGCGGCCTTTTTGAATGCCAAGGCATCGCACACGTTGTTGGCGAGTTCAGGCGAGCCCGGGAAGCCGTATTCGGAGACTTTGACGGCTCCGCCGACGTAAACGACCACTTCGTCTATGACAGGCGGCAGATCAATGCCGGAAACGGCAAGAACGCTCGAGTATATGGAGTGAGTGTGGACGACGGCGTGAACGTCGGGCCGCCTCTGGTATATGCCTGCGTGGAGCAGGCTTTCGGATGATGGCGGGAGTTCGCCTTCGAGGGGTTCGACCTCGAAGTCAGTTACCACGACATCGTCGCGGGTTAGCCCGTCGTAAGACGCGCCTGACGGCGTGACAGCCATAATATCGCGACCGCTCTCTGAATCGAGGCGGACGCTTACGTTACCGGCGGTTCCAACCACGAGGCCGAGTTGCGCCATTTTTCGGGCGGCGTCAGCGACGTTCCGCTTTTCGTTCTGCCATCTGCTGGTCATTGGCTCAGGTAGTCGTTCGCGGGACTGAAGGTCGGGGTGAGGTCCGCGGAGTTCCTCGTTTTGAATAAGCTGGCATATACGGCTCGCTATTTCTACGGGGCTGACGCCGGGTGTCTAACTCGCGTGCGCTGGGCGAATTCCGACCGGCGATTGCCCAGGGTTCCGCTGCTTTCTTAGCCAGGGGCCTTCTTATCAGAAAGACTGCGCCGATCAACAAAACTGTGTCAATATGCGCGTATTGTAGCACGACATGGATTCATGCGCGGGCCGCGAAGTCGTGGCCGCGCGCGACTCAGTACAACATCTGGCCGAGAGCGCTTTGTACCTGGAGCCATTCACGATAGCGGTCGTCATATTCGGAGGAGTTCCGCGCGTCAGGTCTCAGTACGACGTTATCCAGCGAGCGACGGATAGCTGCTTCCGACAGGGAGGATTCTTGGCCGACCGCCGTCTGTGCGATGAGCGAGGCCCCCAGAACCGTTGCATCCGGTGTGGAAGACAACATGATTTCCCTGCCCAGCGCATCGGTCATAATTCTATTGAAGAAGGCGCTTCTGGTGATTCCACCGCCGAGGGCTATCTTATCGGCGTCGAAACCCGAGACTCTCTCCGTCTGTTCGAGATTAGCCCTGAGCGCATAGGCGAAACTCTCGAGCGTGGCCCTGGCAATCTGGCCCTTTGTCGGGCCTCCGAGCGACAGCGGCACAGGGAATGTGAATCCCCCCAATTTCATTGAGAGCGAAGACGTGTTCATGGCCTGCGGACCGAGAAACGCGGTCACTCCGTCTGATCCCAGAGCGGCGGCCTGCGCGGACTCACTTATACTCACGTAGGGATCGTCCTCGCCCTGAAACAACAGGCCGGTCAGCCATTGGAGAGAGTTTCCCATGTCTCCCGCGTTGCTTTCAACTGTCCGTAAATTGGGTATCTGGAAGCATCCCGACCAAGTCATCATGCCCGGGGACGGGTTTATATCTGACGAAAGCATCTGAACTGTGGCGCTCCAGCCCGCCACGATACCCGCCGATCCGTGGTTCACGATGCCCATTCCGATGAGGCCGCACTGAGTATCCGCGCCGGCGTTTACGACAGGCGCGAGCCACAAAATGCCGAGTTCGGGTCTGGAGACCGCGCCGCGCACGGAGATGGATTCGTGTATGAGCGGAATTGGACACTTCAGGTCTAGCTGTCTGAACAGCGGCGACGCGACATCGGGCTGCGCCATGTCAGTCAGCCCGCTTTCAGAGGCTAACGTGCGCTCACAGCCCAGGCTTCCCGTCAGTTTGAAACTGATCCAGTCGGCAAGCGTCAAGACATAGGCTATTCTCGAATAGTCGTCGTCGCGGTGGTCTCGGAACCAAGCCAGTTTCCCCGGCGCCGTCATGAAGGGCGGGCGGTCTCCAGTCGTGACGCTGATGAGATGACCGTACTGGGAGCCCAGGGAAAAGCCCTCAAATATGGCGCGAAGGTCGGTATTCGGTCCCGCGTAGATCACGCCGCCGCTCTCGTCCAGGAATACGAGGGACTGGCGCTGTGAGGTTACGGCAACCGCCGATATGGAGAGGTGATCGTCTGCAAGCGCGCTGACGCATTCGGTTATCGCGTCCTCCACTGACAGCCAGCAGGCGTCGTGGTCGAATGCGCGCGCAAGTTCCGGGGCGTCAGGCTCTTCGAGATATATCCAGGGTCTGGATGTAGTAAATATAATACGGAACCCGGAATCCACGAGATGGCAGCGTATCGAACTGCTCCCCGCATCAATGACGAGTACTTGGTCGTCGGCCATGCTATCCCCACACGACAGGACTTCTGATCGAAAGTATTCCTGAGCACAAATACTATCGCAAACGTAACTGCCGATACTATGTCCAGATTTCAGGGTTCACAAGGTTTAATGGTCGTTCGCCCCTCGTGAATCTGAAAATGTCATCGGTCATCATCTCGGAGTGGCGCTGTATGGTTTCCGCTGTCGCCCCGCCGACGTGTGGAGTGAGAATCACGTTGCGCAGCTTGAGTATTGGGTTGTCGGGCGCGATGGGGTGAGTTTCGAAGACGTCGAAGGCGGCTCCGGCGATTCTGTCCGTTTCGAGGGCGTCTATCAGCGCGCGCTCATCCATGATGGAAGGATCCGAACAGCTAACCAGAAAGGCCGAGGACTTCATTCTGGAAATCACCCCGGGTCCTATCATCCCCAATGTGCCGGTTGTGGCTGGAACATGGACGCAGACGAAATCCGAACCCGAAGCCAGGGTGTCAAGTGAGGTCAACCGGATGCCCGCAGGCGGGTTGGTGATAAAAGGATCGTACGCAATGACATTCATTTCCAGGGCGGCGCACATTCGGGCGAGTTCGGATCCAATGGCCCCAAGTCCGATAATGCCGACGGTACGGCCCTGTATCTCTATGCCGCGCATGGAAATGTATGCCTCGACGGGATTGCTCCATTGGCCGGAGGCAACGTAGGTGTGCGCCTGTGGAATTCGACGAGCGAGCGCGAGCATAAGGCCGAGCGCGTGTTCGGCGACCGCGCGGGCATTCCTTGTCGGGGTGTTTACAACAACAACCCCGCGCCGCGAGGCCGCTTCGATGTCAACCTGGTTGGTGGATGCGCGGCAGATTCCAACAAAACGAAGCGTTGGCGCGTCGTCGAGCGTCTCTTCAAAAACGAAGTCGGCCTCCACAACCAGAATCGAGATGTCCGAGGCGCGGATACGGCGAGCCAATTCTTCCGGGTCGGTTAGCTTTCTCGTGTCCAGCCAACTCTCGTATTCGACGGTCATACCTGCGCGGAGACGGTCGAGTTGAATGGGATCGAAGGGCGCCAATACGAGGGCCCGCATATGATCAATTCCGGCCCATGGCGAGCCGGGTCCTGGCGAGTCGGTACAGGAACTGGGCGAGGGATTTTCTGGCCGCCGCCACCTGTGCGGCTAACCTCGCAACCTCGAAGATTCGGAGAGGATTGCCTGCGACGTACCCCGTGGAACTAAGAATTCTCCTGGCCAAAGGGTAGCGCAGAGTTTCAAACGCTCGCGGAGAAAATTCCTGGCCCAGGACATCCATAACGACCTTGACCGGAACGCATGGCCGGCGTGTCTCGCGAACGGCGTCGGCGATCCAGTAAACCTCCATATCCACCGTGGCCGCGTCGAAGGCGCTGCCCAGCCACTCCTTCATCGGCGATTTAGATATGAACTGGGGTAGGGTTAGACAGCCCCCAGTCTCGAATAGTCCTTCCTCGACGTTCAATTGCCGGATGATGTTTTCAATAATGGACGAATTGGTCTCAATTACTAAGTCATCTTCCTTTCCCCATGTGTAGGCGGGACCTTCCACCGCCACTATGCGGTCGCAGACGACTATTCCTCCCGTCGAAATGTTCGGACTGACCGAGGATGCAATGCCTGCGGGGACTATGATTTCGGGACTAAAGCGGCTGATTAGCTGGCCGACGCTCTGCGCCGCCGTCTCGGGGCGGAACGCTCCGGTGGAAGCGACAACGTGGGGAATCGAATTGGATGTGTAGAATCGCAATTCGCCGTCACGGACCGCTTCGCTGAATCGGCCAATTTTCAGAAAACCCGCGATGTCCCTGTGAACGTCGGAAATTATCGCGAGCATTGCGGTTTACTCTGAAGACGTTCCTTCTGCGGCATACCAGACTCCACGTTAAGTTTCGGTATCGCCCAGGATTCGGGCTCGGTCGGTCGCGCGCGGGCCTGCGGGCTGACTACCTGTCGCGCACCAGGAGGAAGTGAGTGAACTCTTCGATCTGTTCGCGGTGCCAGTGAGACAGTTCCACCGGGGTTATGGCCCCAATTGCCTTGTCCGCCCACCTCGCGGCCTCGGTCTGCGCGTGTTCTCTGACGCCTATTTTTTCCATTACATTCAGCACGGAAACTACATCCTCGTCATCCAGTTCCGCCTTCAGGTACGCCGATGAGATGGAATCCCGGTCTTCGTTCGCGGCGGCTTCCATAGTATAGACAATAGGATATGAGTTTTTCTTGCGCCGTATGTCGGCCCCTACGGGCTTGCCGGTGATATTCTCTTCACCCCACACGCCGAGCACGTCGTCCCTTATCTGGAATACGTAGCCCAGCGCCCTGCCACATTCGCGTAGAGCGGTGATTGCGTCGGGGTCGTCAGCGCCGACGACCGCGCCGATGTTGAGAGAACAGCGAATGAGGGCGCCCGTCTTGCGGGAGATCATGCCCATGTAGTCGTCCATGCTGATGTCGTGCCTGCCCTCGTAGAACAGGTCGAGGTACTGGCCTTCGATCATTTCAAGATAAGATTCAGTTAGAAGGGACACGGCGGCGAGTGAACGGTCCGGCTCCAATCCCTCACATTCGAGCGAGTGCAGAGCGACGTCGGCGACGACCCTTAGTATGTCTCCGGCGACCAGCGCTTTCGGCTTTCCCCAGACTGCCCACAGCGTCTTGCGATTGTGGCGCGTCTCGTCTTCGTCCTGGATGTCGTCGTGGACGAGGGAGAAGTTGTGAATGAACTCCAGCGCGACCGCGGCGGGGATGGCGAAATTCAAGGATCCGCCGACGGCCTCACATCCAAAAAGGCAGAGTGTTGGACGGACGGCCTTGCCGGTCATCGCGGTGATTGGCGCGCCGGTTTCGTCTGCCCAGCCCACGTAGTACCGGAGCATATCGTAAACCGCCGAGTGACGCAGGTCGAGATTCTTTCTGAGCGCGGCCTGAATGAAGTCGCCGTAGTAGTCGAACATCGAAGGCAGCGATATTTGGTGGGTCTGGTCTTCTGGCACGGTTCAGTTTCTGGGAGTTTGGATTCAGGGCGTTCGGATTCGGGGAATATGGGTGAAGTGACCAAGTCTCAGCATTATGTCATAGCGCGGGACTGATTGTGTAGCGAAATGAGGAATGTCAGATTCCCAAGCCCCCTCTCCCTCAAGGGAGAGGGCTGGGGTGAGGGTGAAATTCCTTAAGGTCGGGTTTTGAGATAGTTACTTAGTCGGCGTTCCTCGCGGCGCGAAAATCCCCTCCCCCTCGACGCTGAGAAGGGTATGTAAATGTGCAGCCAACCAAGAATTTCAATCAACAGACCCCCTCTCCCTTGAGGGAGAGGGCTGGGGTGAGGGTGGCTGAGAGCGCGCTAAAGTCGAGTTTTCAGCTTTATGAACCATAGACCGAACCACCTTTGGCTTGATGCCCATTAACTTGACATAAAAACACGTACCCTTGTCAGCCCTCGACGAGCTGAGAGGGGTAGGTAAATGTGCAGCCATCTAAGAATTTCAATCAACAGACCCCCTCTACCTCGACGCTGAGAGGGCTGGGGTGAGGGTGATTACTGCCACCGACCAAACTGATACAGCATCATGGAGTCGCATTTGGCTTGCGGATTTGGCCGTTACCTGCTATATTTCAGCCGAAATTCGAGCCTGAGCGGAGTGTGTAACCTGTCCGTTCGACAATGTGACCGTCGCCGCTAGGCGAATCCTGAGGAGCCATTCCCAGCGATATGCTTGACGAGTATTTCCGGCAGTACGCCCTTATAGCCATTTTCGCGCTTGTTGCGACCGTGGTGCCTTTGGGAATGCTGTTGGTCGGTTGGGCGCTTTCGATATTGAAGATCAGGCCGTATGCCCCGGACGCCGTGAAAAAGGCGATATACGAGTGCGGTTTCGAGACTCTGACGGGTCGGTGGAGCCAGTTTAATTTCCGCTTCTACGCATTCGCGCTGATATTCGTGGTTTTTGACGTCGAGGTTGTATTTCTCTTCCCATGGGCGGCGAATTTCGGAGTTCTTTCCGCCGAGTTCGGGCTGTTCGTTCTGTTAGAGATGGTGGTTTTCGTGGCGATCCTGGTGGTTGGGTGGCTGTACGCCTGGCGCAAGGGCGCGCTGGAGTGGAGTTGAGGCATGATGCAAGACACAAATCTGATTACCCATTCGCCTGACCTGCTCCTTCGCCAGACGACGTGGGAGCTGGACAGGGCGGAAGGGGACTATGTAAATCATCTGAAGGAGACTCACGTCGAGGCTCTGGCCGAGCCTCTGATAGAGGTGCCGGAAGAGTTCGACCGCAACGTAGCCATTACAAGCGTGGACGCTCTCATAAACTGGGGGCGGAAGTCGGCGGTATGGCCTCTTTCGTTCGGGCTTGCGTGCTGCGCATTCGAAATGATGGCCAGCGCGATGTCCAGGTTCGACATATCCAGGTTCGGGATGGAGGTGTTCAGGCCCTCTCCCAGACAGGCGGACCTGATAATCATCGCAGGCACCGTCACCTGGAAGATGGCTCCGGCGATAGAGCGTGTCTATCAGCAGATGGCCGAGCCGAAATGGGTGATTTCGATGGGCGTATGCGCGACCAGCGGAGGCCCTTACTACGGTTCATACAGCGTCGTGCCCGGCGTCAATCACATTATACCGGTTGACGTGTATGTTCCCGGCTGTCCGCCGAGGCCGGACGCGCTCCTGTACGGAATCATGCAGCTGCACGAGAAGATCAAGCGTTATTCCATACAGAAGCGCGAGAGATAGGTTTCGGCTGACTCCGGAAAGAGATACTGGAAAGGGAAAGAGACTTCGAATGACCAGGGCACACTCCGGTGAGGACGCGGCCAGGCGCATAAACGAAGCTATTCCGGGCGCAGCCGTTGACTTCAATAGTACGGATGTATGGGTAGAGCCGGAGAGTATTCTGGAGACTGCCCGCCTTCTCAAGTATGATGAATCTCTCGACTTCTCCTTTTTGAATGCCGTTTCAGCGGTGGACTACGTCGAGTACTTTGAGATGGTCTATCATCTTATTTCGCTGCGGCGAAACAGCAGTTTGGTGGTCAAATCCAAAGTGCGGGGCAGGGAATCTCTGGAAGTGCCTTCGGTGTACGAAATATGGAAGGGAGCCGACCTTCAGGAGAGAGAGGTCTGGGACCTCATGGGCATCCGATTCGAGGGACATCCGAACATGAAGAGGATATTGCTGTGGGAAGGTTTCCCCGGACATCCTCTGAGAAAGGACTTTCTGGGCTGACGCAGAGCCTCAATCCAAATGGCGATTAAGACAGAGCCAGTTACCATAAATCTTGGGCCGCAGCATCCCAGCACGCACGGAGTGTTCAGACTCCGCGTCACGTTCGACGGCGAAGTAGTGCTTGACGTGGAGCCGGTGTTAGGTTACCTGCACAGAGGCACCGAGAAGTTGGCGGAGTCGAGGAGTTACGTCCAGATAGTCACGCTTACCGACCGGATGGACTATGTCGCGAGTATGTCGAATAACCTGGCCTACGTTCGGACGGTGGAGAAGCTGGCGGATATAGAAGTGCCGGAGCGCGCGCGGTACCTGAGAGTTATCTGCGCCGAACTCCAGCGGATTGCCAGCCATCTCATGGCTACCGGCTTTCTTCTGAACGACCTGGGGGCGTTCGCTACGCCGCTGATGTACTGCTTCAGGGAGCGAGAACGCATTCTGGACCTGTTCGAGATGCTGTGCGGGGCGAGAATCACATTGAGCTATATGCGTCCGGGCGGCCTGCTTCAGGATGCGCCGGATGAGTTCTGGCCCGCGCTGGACAGGGTGGTCGAGGACCTGCCCGGATATATTGACGAGTTCGAAGGCTTGATAACCGGGAACGAAATTGTCCTCATAAGGACACGCGGCGTGGGTGTTCTAACTGCCGAAGACGCGATTGACTGCTCGGTAAGTGGACCTATTTTGCGCGCCAGCGGCGTGCAGTGGGATCTTCGCAGGGCTGATCCGTATGAGGTATATGACAGGCTGGACTTCGACGTGCCCATCGGCGTGGGAGGAGATAACTTCGACCGTTACACAGTGCGTGTCCAGGAAATGCGCGAGAGCGTGAAGATAATCAGGCAGTGTATCGAGCGGATACCGGATGGACCGATTCGCGCTCACACTCCATTCTTCATGCGGGCGCCGGTTGGGGACGCATACGCCGCTGTCGAGGGGCCAAAGGGTGAACTTGGATTCTACATGGTTAGCGACGGGGGCATTTCACCGTATCGCTGCAAAGTTCGAGCGCCGTCGTTTATGAACCTTACTCCACTGCGACAGATGCTGATCGGGGGGAAGATGGGCGATCTGATAACGACCTTCGGGTCGATTGACATCGTTCTGGGAGAGGTGGACAGGTGAGCCTGGACTTCGGGAGCATTTATAGCTTTATTGACGGCTTTCTCCCCGAAGGCATGGATTGGCTTGTGTTCATTATCGCCGCCGGAGCGCTTTCTTTTATCGTAATAAATGTAATGATGTTGTCCACGGCGGTCTATACCTGGTTCGAACGCAGGGTTCTGGGCAGGTTCCAGAACAGGCTCGGCCCGAACCGCTGGGGACCTTTCGGGATTCTCCAGCCGATAGCCGACCTGGTCAAGCTGATTACCAAAGAAGACACGACGCCGGAAGAGGCGGACCGCTGGGTGATGACATTCGCGCCGCTCGTGCTGGTGGTGCCGACACTATTGGTGGTGGCGGTTATCCCGTTCGGGACGGACAGCTTCCTTGGACGGCTGAACATCGGAATCCTGTTCGTACTGGGCGTGACGTCGGTCAATACCATTGCGATATTCATGGCGGGTTGGGGATCGGCGAACAAGTACGCGATGCTGGGAGCGATGCGTGGCGTTGCGATGCTGGTGAGTTACGAGGTCCCGATGGCGCTGGGCCTGGTCGGCGTCCTGATACTCTCGGGTTCTCTGTCTCTGTTTGACATTGTGGAGACGCAGACGATACCGTTCCTGCTGGTGCAGCCGCTCGGATTCTTGATATTCGTGGCCGCGGCATCGGCTGAAATGAGTCGGACTCCATTCGATCAGATCGAGGCCGAATCGGAGCTTGGATCGGGCTACAATACGGAGTACAGCGGGATCAAGTTCGCGATACTCTTCCTGGCCGAGTTCATGGCTCCAATCATTACGGCAATGGTGATAACGACGCTATTCCTCGGTGGTACGAAGGGGTTCGATCCGATTCCGGGACAGGTCTGGTTCGTCTTGAAGACGTTTGCGGTAATCTTCGCCCTGCTGTGGGTGAGGGCGACCTGGCCGAGACTGCGAGTTGACCAGATCATGGGATTCGCCTGGAAAGGGCTCTTCGCGCTTTCACTGTTGAATATCTTCGCGGTTGCCGTGGAGGTTGTTATACTTCAGGATGACGCGGGCGGCATATCGGCAAGTTCGCTCTGGATAATGGCGGCGATAAACTGGGTAATTACGATAGTGGCGATAGTAGCGACTGCCAGGATACTCGGTCAGAGAAGACTCGAGCGTCCGGCTCCGACGCCTTCGCCACTGGCTAATATGTACGCGGAGGCTGATTAGATTATGTATGGCCTTTCACTGGTCAAAGGTCTGGGCGTAACGATGAAGAACCTGGTGTCGCCCGGGCGTATGTTCACTGTAAATCAGTACCCTGACCGAAAGGTCGGCATCTTCGGCTTGGCGAAGATAAACAACCAGAATCCGGTGTCATTCGCCATTAAGCGGCCGGGCGAGGCATTTAAGGCGCTCGTCGGTCTCGTTTCTGTGACGGACAAGCAGTACCAGCACCCCCGATTCAGGGGAGAGGAGTTTTCCTGGTACGAGAATCGCTGCACAGGTTGCGCGTCGTGCGCGAAATACTGCCCTCTGGGGATTATCAAGATCGTCACCAATCCGGCAAAGACGGACCTTCAGGAAGGGGACAAATACTTCCTGGAAGTCTTCGACATTGACATAGGGCGGTGTATGTTCTGCGGTCTCTGCGTGGAGGCGTGTCCATACGACGCGCTTCACATGGGCAGCGGATTCGAAGAGGGCAGGTACAGGCGGGCCGACCTTGTGATAGACAAGGCGAGGCTTGTCGCGTCTCCCAAGCGTCCCAGCCACTGGTTCAGGCCGCAGCTCGCGGCTTCTGAGAAATACAATCCCCTGGAGGGCGACGAGGCGGACTCGCGCGAGGTGCACCGTCACGAAAGGCCGTCCCTGGCAGATCAGCAGAGCAGGTGGGGGCAGCGCTAATGCTGGGACAAGGAACAGAAGATTCGCTATTCATTGACGTAGCGTTCTGGATGCTGGCGGTTTCCAGCATCGTGGCCGCGGTAGCGGTCGTGCAGATGCAGAACCTGTTCAGGGCGGCGCTCTTTCTCATTGTGTCGTTCATGGCGGTGGCCGGAATGTTCGTGCTGCTCAGAGCTGAGTTCCTCGCGGCTGTGCAGGTCCTTATCTATGTTGGCGCGATTTCTGTGCTGATAATCTTCGCAATTCTGATGACCGGCGAAGTGGAGCGCGGAAACGTGGCTCACTCTATGAGAATTCCCGTGGCGGTTCTGGCGGTGCTGTTCGGTGCGGTGGCGATTTTTGTCGCCGTGGATACCAATTGGCTCGTTCTTGATACAGTCATCCAGAACGGAAGCCTGAGCGCGGCAACGACGAATCAGATCGAGAAAGTATTCTCGAACACAATTCCGTGGATAGGCAGGCTGTTGGTTCAGGACTTTGTGCTGGCATTCGAAGTGGCGTCAGTAGTTCTTCTGGCGGCCATCATTGGCGCGCTCGCGCTGATACGGGAAAGGTAAAGCGTTGAGCTTAGAGAATTTCCTGATAGTATCCGCGGTCCTGTTTTCCATCGGACTTTACGGCGCGCTGTCCAAGCGCAACGCTATCGCGGTGCTGATGTCCATCGAGATTATGTTCAACGCGGTGAATCTGGCGGCGGTGGCGTTCTCACGATATTCGGTTCCGGCGACACTGGCGGACACCGGGTCCAGGGCGGGGGACATAGCCCAGGCGCTGCTGACAGGGCAGATATTCGCCATTTTCATAATCACGATAGCGGCGGCGGAGGTCGCTCTCGGACTTGCTATCGTTATCGCGATTTACAGAACCCGTTCGACCGTCTTCGTTACGGACGCGGCCCAGATGAAGAAGTAGAGGAACTTTCTTATGTGGGTTGAGTACAGAACCGCGCCGAACCTGATCATGGCTGAGATGTGGAAAGACGTCCTGGAAGGGGACGGACTTCCGACGAAGATACTTCCGGTTGGAGACATATTAGAGTGGGGAGAACGGGTATCGTTCAAGATATATGTCCCCAAGGGTCGTGAACACGTGGCCGACGAGATATTGAGGAAGCTGTAGATGGTATCCGAATCGCTGGTATGGCTTACTCTGTTCGCCCCGTTGGCGTCGTTTCTGATAATTGCCTTCATAATCTGGCCCGCCTCACGTATCCGCGCGTACGGTAGATTCCTGTCGTCAGGTTCGCATGAGCCGCGCGACGATGCCGGCGCCCCATCGCACTCCGGGCAACATGAATCTCCGAGAGATTTACTCGGAGCCTCCGCGGGCATTCTGACTATTGTCGCTATCGGCGCCAGCTTCGTAATATCGCTGATCGCCCTGTCCGGCACGATTACCGGGCATGGACGCATAGAGTTCGAGTCTCACCAGTGGCTCTCGGTGGGCGCGTTCGAGTTGAATGTCGGCATACTGATGGACCCGCTCACGGCGATCATGCTGGTTGTGGTAACCGGCGTCAGCCTGATGGTGCAGATCTACTCAGTGGGGTACATGAGCGAAGAGGACAATCCCGCCTACGCGCGCTACTTCGCATATATGTCCCTGTTCACCGCTTCGATGGTCGGCCTGGTGCTGGCGTCGAGCATCATCCAGATTTTCGTGTTCTGGGAACTGGTTGGGCTTTGCTCATACCTGCTCATCGGTTTCTGGTACGGGAGAACGGCGGCGGCCAATGCGGCCAAGAAGGCGTTCATAGTTACCCGCGTGGGTGATTTCGGATTCCTGCTGGCAATCTTGTACCTGTTCTCGAATCAGGATCTGCTGGCGGCCTACGGATTGAACGGCCTCGACGTTACTGATCTCTACAAGGCTGTGGAGATAGGACTGGTTTCGGGCGGAATAGCGACCTGGGTAGCCGCGGGGATATTCGCGGGAGCGATAGGGAAGTCGGGGCAGTTCCCGCTGCATACGTGGCTTCCTGACGCGATGGAAGGTCCTACTCCGGTGAGCGCGCTTATTCACGCCGCTACCATGGTGGCCGCGGGCGTTTTCCTGGTCGCGCGCTTCTTCCCGGTGTTCCAGGCGTCCACCGAGATGATGACGATTGTTGCGATAGTGGGCGGTTTTACGGCTATATTCGCGGCTTCGATGGGCCTGGTGGCGAACGACATCAAGCGGGTGCTGGCTTACTCTACCATCAGCCAGCTCGGGTACATGATGTTGGCGTTGGGAGTCGGCGCCTACGCGTTCGCGATATTCCATCTATTCACGCACGCATTTTTCAAGGCGCTGCTGTTCCTGGGATCGGGTTCGATCAATCACGCTTCCGGCACCTTCAATATGAAATACATGGGAGGCCTGCGGCGGTATATGCCGTGGACCTACATAACATTCCTGGCGGGAAGCGTAGCGCTGGCGGGCATATTCCCTACTTCGGGATTCTGGAGCAAGGATGAGATTCTTGCGAGCGCGTTTCACGCGGGAAGCGCAGTCGGATATCTCGTGTACCTTCTGGGACTCGCGGCGGTTTTCATGACAGCGTTTTATATGTTCCGCGCGCTGTTCATGACATTCGATGGTGACTTCCGGGGCGGCGCGGACTCCGAAGCGCAGGACGTGGGCAAGGAGGCGGAGGGGCTTCACCTCGGACATGTGAGCCTGCGCGAATCTCCATTCGTTATGGTCGTTCCGATGGCTATTCTGGCCGTTCTTGCGATTCTGGCGGGATTCATAGCCAACCCGCTGGTTGATCTCGGTTTCGTTTCCAAACACTGGTTCACCCACTTTATGGGTGAGGGATGGGTTGCCGTAAAGATCCCGAGTTTCGATATCCTGCTGGCCGTCGTGTCAACCGCGGTAGCGGTAGCGGGAATATACGTGGCCTATATGATGTACTATCGGCAGCAGTGGTCTCCTGAGGCTATGGGCCAGCGGTTCAAAATGGCTTACACTACTCTCAGCAGGAAATACTACTTCGACGAACTTTACGAGGAAATTCTTGTCCGCCGCCTGTTCTATAACGGCGCGGCGCGCATTCTGGACTGGGTAGATAAGAACGTAGTGGACTGGGTGGCGGACAGGATTGGATGGCTGGGAGCCAATGTCGGCACCCCTTTGCGCCAACTGCAAACAGGCCAGCTTCAGCAGTATGGAGCGGCTATTTCGGTAGGAATTCTTATTATGCTGGGGCTGTACCTGTGGTTCCTTTAGACACAGATCCGGTTCGATTCAATTGTAAGGGATAAAGAGCTTTGTTCGAGGGTTGGCTAACAATTGCGGTGTTCTTGCCGATAGCGGCAGCGGTTCTTATAGCGCTGTTCGGACGGAACGCCGTCATGGTGAAGTGGTTCGCGGCGATTGTTTCGCTGGTCGAACTCGCGCTGACGTTTGTGATATTCCTTCAATACGATACCTCTGACGGGGCTGCCCAGTACCAACTTATAGACAAGGCGACGAACTGGATTTCGGTTGAATCGTTCAGAGTACAGTATTTTCTGGCTATTGACGGTCTGAGCGCGCCGCTGGTTCTGCTCACCGGACTGCTCGGAATGGTGGCGATATTCGCCTCCTGGAGTATCAGCCACCGGGTTCGGGAGTATTTCGTCTGGCTGCTCGCGCTCCAGGGCGCGGTCATGGGCGTGTTCACCGCGCTGGACTTCCTCCTGTTCTTCCTGTTCTGGGAACTGGAACTTATCCCGATGTTCTTCCTCATATCTATATGGGGCAGCGGACGGCGTGAATACTCGGCTATGAAGTTCCTGATATTCACGATACTCGGCAGCGCGTTCATGCTTGTCGGTATCCTGGCGCTTTTCTTCTCCACCGGGACGTTCGACATGACCGAGCTGCCCGCGGCGATTGGCGAAAGCAGACTATTGCTCCCGGCAATCGTGATTTTCGCCATGCTATTCGTAGCGTTCGCCGTGAAGCTGCCCGTCTGGCCTCTGCATACCTGGCTGCCCGACGCTCACACCGACGCGCCAACGGCGGCGAGCGTCATGCTTGCGGGCGTGCTTCTGAAGATGGGGGCGTATGGGATGCTGCGTGTATCCGCCGCGATGTTCCCGGACGTGCTCAGAGACGTGTCCTGGTTATTGGCGGTAATGGGTGTGGTGAATATCCTGTACGGAGCGTCCGTAGTGTTGCGACAGACGGACATGAAGAGGCTGATCGCGTTCAGTTCGATTAGTCACATGGGATTTGTGCTCCTCGGACTGTCGTCCGCGGTCGGCGTGGCCGGCCAGGTGTCGCCGCTTGGACTGACGGGCGCTTCTCTTCAGATGTTCACGCACGGAGCGATTACGGGACTGCTGTTCCTACTGGTTGGCTATGTGTATGAGCGGGCGCACACTCGACACATACCGGACCTGGGTGGTCTTGCGGCGCATATGCCCGTCCTGTCGGCGTCGCTGGCGGTCGCCGGGCTCGCCTCGCTTGGCCTTCCCGCTACGGCAGGCTTCGTTTCCGAGATTCATGTGTTCCTTGGGACGTTCCCGGTCTGGGGATGGTTGACGGCGATAGGCGCGTTTGGAGTGGTACTCACCGCCGGATACATCCTGTGGATGTTGCAGCGAGTGATGTTCGGCCCGCGAAATTCGAGGCTGGACGACCTTACCGACGCGACCCCTTTGGAAATGGTGCCCGTGGCGGCGCTGATAATCGCGATTATGGTGGTTGGGATATTCCCCTCGACCATCGCCGACGTGTTTTCAACAGGCGTGGCCCCCATAATAGATTCTCTGCAAAACGCAGTAACGAGCGTCCAGTGAACAAGCGTATCGCGAGCCCATAATGACGTTACACGACATATACCTGCTGTCCCCGGAAATATCGCTCGCAGTGATAGCGATGGCGCTTATATTGCTCGATCTTGTGGTATCTCGAAAGAGCGTGCTGGCAGGGTTCGGAGCGCTGGGACTGGCGATACCTGTAATTCTCAGCATCATATTGTGGATTGACCTGGACAACTCCTCTACGAGTCAGATGCAGGGCGTTTTCGGAACGTTCGTAGTTGACAAGTTCAGCCTGTTCTTCAAGTTCCTGCTGTCGGCGGCGGCGGCGTTGGTAATTCTGATGTCAGCCGGTTACGTCGAGAGAATTCGCCGATTCCAAGGCGAATTCTACGGGCTGGTTCTCCTCGCGACCACCGGCATGATGCTCCTTCCATCCGCGACTGAGCTCATTTCCATATATGTCGCGCTCGAGCTGACCGCTCTTCCGTCCGCCGCTCTCGCGGCGTTCCTGCGTGACGGACGCTCGGCTGAGTCGGGAATGAAGTTCCTGATACTGAGCGCAATAAGCTCCGCGGTTCTCCTCTATGGGATGGTTTTCATCTATGGATACACGGGAACCACTTCATTGGCCGGTATAGCGGCGCAGATCGAACGACTGCTTTCCTCCGGCGTTCTGAATCCAGACATGGCATTTGGCGATAATAAGGCTCTGCTGTTCGGAATCGTGCTTCTCATCGCCGGCTTCGGATTCAAGATTTCGAGCGTGCCGTTCCAGTTCTGGGCGCCGGATGTGTATGAGGGCGCGCCAACTCCAATAACCGCGTTTCTTTCCGTAGCGTCCAAGGCGGCGGGTTTCGCGGTGATACTTCGCCTGTTCTACATATCCTTCCCGTTCGACGTGTTCAGCGAAAACTGGGCGGCCATCTTTGCTGTTCTGAGTATCGCTTCCATGACATTCGGCAACCTGGTTGCCATTCGACAGAACAACATCAAGCGAATGCTGGCCTACAGCACGATTGCCCATGCGGGATACGTCCTGGTCGGCCTTGCCGCCTTCGCGGCCCGCGCGCAGGGCGGCGACATGGATGCCGGTCCTTCCGCGGTACTGTTCTACCTGGGCGGCTACGTGGCTACGAATCTGCTGGTGTTCGGCGCTGTAATTGCGGTGTCCAACAGGATAGACTCGGACGAGATTGACGACTACGCGGGCCTGTCTCGCCGCGCTCCCATGCTTGCGGCCGCCATGGCATTCGCGATGATTTCCCTCATCGGGATACCTCCGACCATCGGTTTCATGTCCAAGGTCTATCTGTTTGGCACCGCGGTCAACGCCAACCTGGAATGGCTTGCGGTGGCGGGTATGGTAAACAGCGTTATCTCAGCTTACTACTACCTGCGAGTTGTAAAGGTGATGTACCTGCGCGACCCCCTGGAAGACAAGCCGATAACGGCGGACGCCGCGACGGGAGTCGCTCTCGTCGCAACGGCGGCGGGGACGTTTATTTTCGGCGTATATCCCGCCCCACTGATAGACTTGGCCAGGTCCGCGGTCGGCGCTCTTCTGGGCGTGTGAAAGCCGAACGCTATCCCTGTTGGTTGATGGCAGTTCGATGTTGAGAGCTATAATATTTCGACCCGAGACGACCGCCCCAGAGAATACTCTATATGGAGTGTGCCTGCCGAAAGGCGGGCATTGTACTATATTATATTCACGATACTATGCGTGTCGGAAACGACGTTTCTGACATGGTATGATATTGTCAGACTGGAACAGGGCGAAAACTATCTGGACGTCATTGCGAACACTATACTTGTTATAGGTCCGGCGGGGTTGGCGTCCGCCGTTATAGCAATGCTGTTAGTGAACGGGAGAGATGCTATGGGAGTCGTGTTGGAGAATTTCAAAAGACAGCAGTTCGCTGAGGGACTCGAACAGGGACTCGAACTGGGGCGTGAAGAAGGGCGTGAACTGGGGCGTGAACAGGGACGCGAGGAGATGATGAGAGAAATGATGGGACGCATCGTCGCCCTGGAAGCTCAGCTTCGCGCCAGAAGCAATGGGGAGGATAGTGCGGCGGCGGCGGCCCATATTGTGGCTGAGATTTCCGAACCCGGAGGCCGGGACGAAAGTCGCGAGGAGATGCTGAAGCGGATCGCCGCTCTTGAAAGAGCGGTGGTTGAACTATTGGCGTCGCGTCGCCCCAATGACGACAACGAGAAGTAGGTAAACTGATAGCTTTGGAAACTTATGAGATGCCGCTTCAGCGTCCACAAGCGATTGTGTAACTATGTCCCTCATAGGATTCGTTTACAACGCGCTGGTGGATGACGCTCCCATTCTTATTGAGTCCCTTGTAACGAGCCTCGATCTGCGCGAACGGTCGTGGGTGTCGTCCGCCTACGATGTGGCAGAGTGTGAGGACAAGTTCGAGGATACGTCTCTGGTTGTCGTAGCCGGAGGCGACGGGACGATTCTGCGAACCATTCATTCGATTGCCCCTCACTCGATTCCTGTCGTAGCCGTCAACATGGGCCGCGTTGGATTCATGAGCGAACTCAGAGTGCAGGAGGCCGCAAAAAGACTTCCGTGTTATCTCAATGGAGGCGTCCGTGTGGAACGACGCATGATGCTAAGGGCGGTGGTTACGGGGCCGGACGGCAGCGAGACCCTGAGTATGGACGCGCTCAACGACGTGGTGGTAGGTCGTGTGGGTGTGGCGCATCTTCTGGACATAGATACAGTGGTGGATGGAGAGTTCCTGACCACGTACAGAGCGGATGCGCTCGTCGTTTCTACCCCAACGGGAAGCACAGGGTACGCGCTGTCGGCGGGCGGTCCTATCTTCTTCCCTGAAGCTCTTATGATGATGCTTCAGCCGGTTGCCGCGCACACCGGCCTGCGAGACGGTCTGGTTCTGCCGGACGACACTGTAATAGTCCTCTCCACGGGAGAAGACAAGGCCGCGCTGGTGAGTGTGGATGGCCTGGAAGACGTGGCGCTTCGACCGGGATCCAAAGTAACGATTTCACGCAGTCCGCACGAGGCGAGATTCCTCAGGGCCAAGCCCAGAACAGCATTCTACGATGAACTCACACGTCGGCTGGGGCTTGTCTATAATCTCACGCCGCCGTCCTGAGATACAGGGAGAAAATCATGACCGAACGCTCGGATGCCATCAACCGGGAGACCGTGTTTTCAGGCCGGATAATCGAGGCGCGAGTTGATACGCTCCTGACGCTGGACGGTCGGCAGATAACCCGAGAGGTGATCCACCATCCGGGCGCGGTCGCCATAATCCCAATTGACTCCAACGACAACGTACTGCTGGTACGCCAGTACAGGTACCCGGTCGGACTTGACCTGCTTGAGATACCCGCGGGCGTGATCGAGGAACGAGAGTCTCCAGACCACACCGCTCAGCGTGAACTCCGTGAGGAGACGGGTTACGCGTCTCGGAACCTGCGAGCGCTCGGCGGGATATATTCTTCACCCGGGTTCTGCGACGAGATACTTTACATGTACCTTGCCCGCGACCTGGTTGAAAGCAGACTTCCGGGCGACGATGACGAGGACATCACGGTCGAGCGAGTCCCGATGTCGGACATAGGCAGACTAATCAGGTTCGGCGAAATCCAGGACGCGAAAAGTGTCGCCGGACTGCTCATGGCGCGCTATCTGTTCGACTAGATTGCGCGCTTAAGCAGTGAGAAACATACCAGACTCCAATCCCGATTCAGGAGAGCGCCCGATGCCAGACCTTAGAGCCATATTCGCGCAGATTGACAGCATGGAAGACGAGATCATAGCCCTCCACCGCGATTTGGTGAAGATTCCATCGGTGAACACGGGATTCATGCCGACAGGAGACGAGACGCCCGTATGCGAATATGTCAAAGACTTTCTGGATGAGGATGGTATTGAGTCCGAGATTCTGGGACGGACACCTGAGCGAGGAAATATAATCGCGCGAATCGAAGGACAGAATCCCGACGCGAGGCTGATGTTTATGTCCCACACGGATGTCGTGCCCGTGGAGGAAGAAGAGAAGTGGATGTTCCCCCCGTTCAGCGCCCAGATACATGACGGTCGGATATATGGACGTGGCGCGTCGGACTGCAAGGGACTGCTGGCGGCGCAGATTATGGCGATGCGGCTGATCAAGCGCAACAACATCCGCCTCAGGGACAGCCTGATTCTATGCTCAGGCGCGGACGAGGAGCACGGCGGACGCTACGGGTTCGGCTGGCTCGCAGAGAATTATCCTGAGAAGATTACCGCTCCGTTCGCGGTCAACGAGGGTGGAGGAACGCCTATCGAGGCCGCGGGCGGGCTGACCTACCTGCTGGGCGTCGGCGAGAAGGGCAGACTTCAGATCGAATTCACGGTCAAGGGCGTGAGCGCGCACGCCTCCGTCCCGTGGCAGGGGACCAACGCCCTGTACAGGCTGTCGCAGGTGCTGGGACGAATCGAGAACTACGAGGCTGAGCGTGACACTTCCACCAGCCTGTTCGCCCACCTGTCCAACTTCGCAATCGAGCATAAGCCGTCGCCGGAGAACGTGGACGAGATCATTGAGGAAGTGCGGGAAGACAACCCACGCTTCGCGTCCATGCTTACCGCGCTGTCAAGGATGACGATTACGCCAACGATGATTAACGGGGGCGTCAAATCGAACAGCGTACCGGAGCAGATCAACCTTACTTGCGACGTGAGAACGCTGCCTCACCAGAACGATGACTACCTGCGCGGTGAGCTGGACAAGATCATCTCAGGGATACCCGGAGTGACCTACGAGATTGACTACATGGCTGTCCCGAATTCGTCGGACTTCGATACCGAGCTTAGTGAGCATATCCAGGGGGCGACCGCGCTTGCGCTGGAACGCGACGACATCCAGTGGGTTCCCGCGATAAGCACCGGATTCACCGACTCGCGCTTCACCCGCCCACTCAACGTGATCACCTACGGCTTCTCAGGCTCTCATCCGGACGACGACCCGATGCTGAGTCGCGCGCATGGCACCGACGAATCAGTCGGGATCGCAAGCCTCATCAGCGGCGCTAAGATTATGCTCGCTCTGGCCTGCTCGATCTGCGGCGCGGAGTAGGGGCGTTGCACAATACGGCGTGGAGATGACTCGTGGCTCGTTCTTCAAGGAAGACGATCTATCTCGCCAATCCGTATGGCTTCTCCGAAGACCAGAAGGCTATTCTGCTGCCCCGCTTGATGGAGGCTTTGGAGTCGCTTGGGCTGGAGGTGTGGGAGCCGTTCGGACGCAACAACCAAGTTGACTTCTCGGATCCGGGCTGGGCGTACCAGGTCGGCCAGGCGGACTTCAGGGACGTGCGCGAGTCGGACGCGATATTCGCGGTCGTGAACGGCGTTCCCCCGGACGAAGGCGTAATGGTGGAACTCGGTATGGCGATTGCGCTGGGCAAGCCGACTTTCCTGTTCAGAGACGACTTCCGACGCGTAACCGACAGCGAAGAGTACCCCCTGAACCTGATGCTGTTCACAGGAATGCCGCAAAATGACTGGCGGGACTACTACTACACGTCGGTCAGCGAAATTGGGGCTGAGGACAAGGCATTGGCGCGGTGGGCGCAAGAGAATTAAGATCGGCTACCTGATGTTGGGACGATGAATTCACATCTTGGACCGCTGGCCCTGCTTAACCTCATGTCAAGGGTGACAAGCGGCAGGTCGAGGGACTCAGCAAGAGCTACGTACCACGCATCGTAGCTTGTGAGATTGCCGCGCAACTCCCATATACGTTCAGCAAAGGGCGTGAATGGGTACAGTTCCACATCAAGCTGGAGAAGTTCAGCGTGGGCTTTGGCGGCGTCTAGGCTTGAGATCCGGCCAGATGCTTCCATACGGCGCAGGATGTTGGTGGCCTCAGCCAACGCTAGCTCAGGGCAGCTCAAGGGTATATCTGAAATTTCTGACTCTGCCCATTTGCTATCTTGGTCTAACCCGACTAAGGCCGAGATGAATATTGAAGCGTCTATTACGGCGGCAGTCAAGTCCGATCCGCGTCTCTGGCTTGCAAGATCATGTCGGATGAGATATTGGTTCCGGCCGCTTTTTTGCGCTGCCGCACCCGTTCCAGCCATATGTCGGCTGAGGGCCTTGAAGCGATACGCTCCAGTTCGCGGCGCAGGTACTCCTGCATGGACTGGCCCTTGAGCTTGGCGCGCGACGCGAGTTCGTCACGAACTTCATCCGGAACGTTTCGTATAGTGATTTGTACTGGCATGAGATTATTTTGCCATTGCTGACAGCGTTTTGCAAGCGATAGGTAAGACCACATCAGAGGGTAAGGGCTGGCGCACTAGGCGCGAGCGGAGTAGAACGCCGTTTTTTATGGCCTGACCGCCGGTTGACAAGATCATGTGATCCGATCAACGATCCATTCGCTATGGCAACTAATGGTACATCTGAGTCGTCGCCCATTCGGATAGCATTCCCGAACGGGAATATTCCTGAACCCGTCTGGACTTCTCCTGATGGCCATTCGTCGCTCTACCTCGGCGAGGCCATAAATATGCTCTCCGGCATACCGGACGAGAGTATTGACTGCGTTTGGACCGACCCGCCCTACCTGCTATCGAATGGCGGAATAACCTGTGTCGCGGGGCGCATGGTGAGCGTTAACAAGGGGGAGTGGGACAAGAGTCACGGCATCGAAGCGGATTACGAGTTCAACCTCGAATGGACGAAAGAGTGTTATCGCGTGCTGAAGCCAACCGGAACTATCTGGGTATCGGGTACGCTGCACATCTATCCGAGCATCGGCATGGCGCTGCTGAGAAATGGTTTTCGCCTCCTAAACGACATAATCTGGGAGAAGCCGAACCCACCGCCGAACCTGGGTCGCAGGACGTTCACTCACTCAACCGAGATAGTTCTCTGGGCGAGCAAAGCGCCCAAGGGAAGCCGCCACAAGTACACATTCAACTATGACGAGATGCGGCAGGAAAACGGAGGCAAGCAGATGAAGACTGTGTGGCAGTTTACCGCCGCAGGGCGAAAGGAGAAGGAATTCGGCAAGCACCCAACCCAAAAGCCGATTGCCCTCATAGACCGTTGCATTCGCGCGAGCACACACCCGGGTGATGTTGTGCTTGATCCATTTACGGGAACGGCGAGCGCGGGTGTTGCCGCATTGAAGATAGGGCGCAGATTTATCGGCATTGAGGTTGATAAGCCTTTCGCCGAGATAGGTGAGAAGCGACTGTCAGAAATCTACCCCCCCCCCCCCCCGTTTCCGATCAGGAAACCATTTCTTACGAACACGAACCGGAAGTCACGCCTCATGTTTCAAGACTGCTCGAAAGAGGGCGCTGAGTTATGGCACGGCGCAATACTCGCACAGGCGACGTTATGGAGCGAATGGTACTTCCTGCGCTGGAAATGGGCGGGTACAAAGTTCGGCGCGGCATAAACATTGGTTCACGCTTTGGAGTCAGCCGGCACATTATAGATACGCTGGTTGATGACCCCGACGGTCGGATGCATCTAGTATCCTTGAAATGGCAACAGGTTCAAGGCACCGCGGAACAGAAGATACCATTTGAGGTTATATGCCTTGCGGACGCTATGATGCGAGACGAACGATTCTACAAGGCGTATCTCGTGCTGGGCGGTGAGGGCTGGAGGTACAAGGAATTCTATCTGAGCGGAAGGCTAAAGCCGTATCTCGCAAACGCCGACATGGTGAACATCGTATCACTGGAGCGATTCGTCATGCTGGCGAATCAGGGCAATCTCTGATTCGATCAGGTTATTTCTGGTCATCGGACTTACTTTTTCCGTAAGCTCTTCCTCTGTCTGAAAGGCGATACTGTCCGACGACTCCACCTCGCCGCTCAAACAGACCGCGTCCGCCTCTGCCCACCATGTCATTATACAATCCTCGTCGCACACTGTTGCTGAATGTATCCCATTTATATTGTTTTCCAGCGCCTCTTGCGAGCTGTTCTGTCTCTTCGTATATGCTCGCCAGATCAAGATACTTCTCAGTGTGACCTTCAGACAGGTTCTCCATCGCTCTGATTATAAACTCAAACTGAGTGTGTGGCGGCCAATCCTGATTGATATTTGACTGGAGCGTCGTTAGTTGTTGATACAGGTCGGATAGTTCAGAGGGTAGCTCTTGAGACAGGGGCAGTTTCTGAGCATTTTGGTGAAGGTACTCATATTTCTCGACAAATTTCAGATCAGGTTGCAATAGCGCGATATTGCTCAGAATGGAATCAAACGCACTGAGACACTGGCTAACCGGCTCCTCAGAACAACTACCCCTAATAACGGTGTTCACTTCAATGTTCTCACGCATACCCCCACGTGTCAGGTTCGACGAACCTATAACGGCGCAATAGTTCCGGTAGTCCGCAGTCGTTATATAGAGTTTGGGGTGAAACGAGTGGCGTGTCGTCAGCCGCCAATCGCAATGTACGTAATAGGACATATTGCCGTAGCGCATTTTCAGTTCTACGAGGTCGCGTATCGCTGCTGGATCGGTGATGCGGAAGTCGGCTCCGTGAACCATGTGAACACTTCCCTCACCCTCCAGTATTCGTCTCATTTGAGGTATGATGTAGCTCAACCCACCGCTGTTTAGGAAGGCGGACGCGGCACGGAATTCATCAGCGTCTCCAAGTTCCTTACTCAGTGTCTCGTGAAGAGGCTGTCGTGGGTTGCTAATGACAGCAATTTCCATATTGACTAACCTCCTACCCGATTTCTACGCGGTTATCCTCGTGGCTCCCACACCCGACCAAACCGCTGCACTAAATCCCAGTTCAGCGTCGCGCCCAGGCCGACTCCGCCCGGAATCCACAGCCTGCCGTCATCCACCCGCTCGGTTGGGAGTACCAGGTCGGCGCGCCAGTCGGCTTCATAGACGGCGTGCTCCAGGCGCATCGCGCCATTAGTGGCCGCGGTAGCGTGTCCGCTGGCGAGCAGCGAAATCGGCCCCGCCGGGCTGTGTATAGAGAAGCCTCGTCCCTTGCCAATGGCTGAGCGTCCGGCAATAACCGCCTCAGAGACACCGCCGCAGTATTTTACGTCGGGCATTACGACGGATACGGCCTGAGATTCCAGAAGCTCGTCGAAGAACTCTACGCCGTAACCGGATTCTCCTCCGGCGACCGGCATAGGCGCCCAGCGCGCTATTTCCGCCAGAACGTCGGCGTCCGCGGTCGGCTGAACCGGCTCCTCGAACCAGCCGACGTTCAGCTTATGCAGTTCATCCACGATAAGAGGAGCGGTGTCTCTCTCGAATCGGCTGTGGCAGTCCACGAGAAGTGTCGCGTCTGGTCCGATGGCGTCCCGGACAGCGGCGACGCGAGAGAGTCCGGGGGCCGCTTCTTCCAAGATTGCGTCCGGGGTTGAAGGCGGACGAACCTCGTCGAAGGGCGCGCACTTGAACGCCCTGAATCCCGCCCTGGCCGCTCTCTCCGCTGTGCGGTGGAAGTCGGCGGGGGCGCGGTCTGTGGCGAACAGCGATCGGTTGATATTGGCGTAGAGCGGGACACTATCGCCAGGCTCCCCTCCGAGGAACTCCGTCAGTCCGACGCCCTCTCGCGTCGCGCCAAGTTGAGTTACAGCAGTTCTTAGACCACTGACAGCCGTCGCCGTAACATGATCTTTCCTAAGATCGCCTGAACTCAATTCCAGAATTGCTTCGACTTGTGATTCGTCAGTTACGTCCTCCGAGCGCAATTCGGAAACGAGGTCGGCGAGAGTTCCGGCGACGGCCCTGGAATCGGCCCCGGCGGTTATCTCGACGGTTGTCGAGTTGCCCTCGCCGTCCGAGATTACGGCGAATGTCCAGGTCGTGTTCGGAGTTACGACGACCGACGCGAACTTTTCAATTTGGAGTTTCATGCGGTCAGGCGTCCTTCTGGATCTGGGCGAGGAGTTTCAATGTGCGTTCCTCGGTCGCGCTTGGGTCGTCTCCACAGGGTATGGGGGTCGCGAGGATTTCGGTCGCTCCCCATTCGAGGACGGTATTGATGCGGTCGGCCACAGCGTCTTCGTCTCCGGCTATGAGAACCTGGTCCAGCATCTCGTCCGTCCAGCCGGAGTCGGGAGTGCCGCTGAACCCTGCCTCGGCGAACATATTGGCGTAGAACGGGATGCTTGGAAAGTATCCGAGGCGCGCTCTCACGCCGTCGCGGGCTGCGTCCAGGTCTTCGGTTACGCACACAGGCGCATGGGCAATGAGCGGCGGCGCGGGCCGTCCGGCTGACTCCGCTCCCTTGTTGAGCGCGGGCAGGGCAGTGTCTTTCAGATAGAAGTGTGGGCAGACCCAGCTAATCGCCCCGTCCGAAAGCTCCCCGCACGTCTCGAACGCGCCGGGCCTGAGCGCCGAGGCCATGATTGGCACATCCACAATAGTGGGCAGGGATGTGTTGGCGGAATACCAGCGGCCCTTGAACTCCACCGCGCCGGTGTGCATGAGCGCGCGCAGAATGCGCAGGTACTCTCTCAAGTGTCCAATTGGGGCGCGGAAGTCGGCTCCTAATGCGCTTTCCATCGAGGCTTGGTGGCTGGGTCCGACGCCAAGCCTGAAGCGACCGGGCGCAAGGCTGTCTATTACCTGCACCTGCTGGGCGAGAGTTACAGGATGGCGGGACCACGTCTGCACTATCGAAGTGCCGAGCCTGATGCTGTCGGTCTTCGCCGCCGCCGCCGCGAGAATCGCTATCGCCTCGCCTCCTCCCCCACCTGATGTCAGCCATGCGGCTCCGACTCCGAGTTCTTCCAGATGTTCAATTTTCTCGACGGCTTCGCAGGCGCTGGAAGCTGTTACGGATACTCCGAATATGTTGCTCTGGCTCATTTGGCGGCTCTCCTGATTGGTTTGGGCGGACGGGGCGAGTATATCATGATCGGTGCTACACTAAAGAAATGGCTGAATTAGATTAATGCAGTGTATGCAGTTCACAGGTTGGCATGATGGGATCGTAATGCTAAACTTGGAGAGACACTCTAAGGTGGACACTTTTAATTATGGATGGATTGATAGAACATCAAACATTGGACGCGAAACTGCCGACGATGATCACTGCGTTCGCGGGTTGGCCCGACGCTGCCGAGGCCGCGACGAGAGCCGTGCGCTACCTGGTCCGCAAACTACCGGCCAAGAAATTCGCGGAGATTGATCCTGAGGAATTCTACGATTTCACGGTCACTCGTCCGCATACCAGAATGAATCGCCAGGGCAAGAGGGTGATACGCTGGCCGAGAAATGACTTCTATCGCTTTACCGATGACGACGACGAAAGCAGAAACCTGCTGCTCTTCGTTGGTACCGAGCCGAATCTCAGGTGGAGGGCATACTCGCGGATCATTACCGATGTTGCGGTCAGGAGCGAGGTGCAGTTGGTTGTGTCTCTGGGCGCGTTGCTTGACGCCGTGCCGCATACCCGCGATCCCCGCGTGACAGGGCGAGCGAGCTCGACCGAGTTAACCGGCAAGGTGAAGTGGCTTGGCATACAGAATTCGGGTTACCAGGGGCCGACGGGAATCCACACGGCTTTCACCGACGCCTGCAACAATCGGGGACTCGAGCACGCAAGCATCTGGGGCCATAGTCCACACTACGTTCAGACTTCACCAAATCCTCAAGTCAGCCACGCGCTGCTGACCAAGTTGAACAATCTTGTGGACTTCGATGTTGACATCGAGGAGCTGCGCCTCGCGGGCCAGGCATTCGGAGAGGACGTATCCAAGGCCATAAACTCACAATCCGACGTCGGCGCCTATGTCACCAAGCTGGAGCAGCGTTATGATGCCGCCCGTCAGCCGGATGACGAGGAGATCCCCGAACCCGGAGACATGGTGAGGGAGTTGGAGAACTTCCTCAGGACACAGCGCAGACCCGGAGATTCGAGCAGCGATGAGTGATCGGCCTCAGGATTGTTTCGTTTCTGTAAAGGGTAACTCACTTCACTACCGAGACTGGGGTGGAGACGGTCAGCCTATCGTACTCGTCCACGGACTCGCGTCCAACTGTCGCATCTGGGATCTTGTCGCTCCTATCCTGGCTCAGGAATTCCGTGTGGTCGCGGTAGATCAGCGTGGACATGGGCAGTCATTCAAGCCCGACACGGGCTACGACTTCGCCACGGTGGTGTCAGACCTGGACGGGCTTATAGATACGGTGGACATCCGTAATCCGGTCATTGTTGGGCATTCGTGGGGCGGAGACGTGGCTCTGGAATACGACATTTTGTGTCCCTGCAAGGCCAGGGGTCTGTGTTTCGTGGACGGCGGCACAATCGAAATATCGGGACGCGCCGACTGGACATTGGAAGACGCCAGGCGCGAAATGGCGCCGCCGCTCTGGACAGGCGTGACACTCGAATCGTTCAGCGCGCGATTACGTTCCCGTAGCATCGCTATGGACAACCCTCATATAGAAGAGATAGCGCTGGCAAACTTCGATACCATGGAAGACGGAACGATAATGTCCCGGCTCAGTCGAGAGAACCACTTCAGGATAATCGAGGCTTTGTGGGACCACCGACCCTCGGAATTGTACCCGCAGGTCGGCTGTCCGGTGTTGCTGATGCCCGCCCGCCAAAAGGGGCAGGACTCCCCACAGGCGCGACGCTTCAGACGTGAGGAGGCGATAGCGAGGGCAGAATCACTGCTTCCCAAGGGCAAGACGGTCTGGATGGAGGACAGCATTCACGACGTTCCTATCCAGAGGCCGGAACTCGTAGCTTCGACAATCGCCGGCCACATCAAAAGCGGTTTCTTCGACTAGCGTGGTGTATATATGATTTCGCCATAGGCTTGGCGAAATCACTGAATTCCCGCAAAAGCGGTTTCTTCGGCTAGATTGCGCGGAGCTAGGCTTTCGGGATTCCGTGACTGCTCCAGTCAGGAGCCGTTTCGATGCTGTTTGTCGTACAGCCGCTCGGTCACGTCCGGAGGCAGATGCACCCCTGACTCCTTCAGCAAGTCCTTGACGAGTTTGATTCCCTCCTGCCTGCCTTCGTCACGTATCTGCTTCAACTTGGCTTCGCGGATTGCCTTTCCGGTCTCAAACATTTTTCTCCCCCAGTCAAATAGCGCGGCCAGCGGCGCTACTAATGCCCAGTACATTTGAACCACGGCGGTTCGGAATGCCTCATACAGCCAGAATTCCGAACCTGAAAACAGTTCCAGAACTGCTACACTAGCCAACGCGACAAGCGTGAAACCCGTCGCCTGCCAGCCTATGCCGCGGTCCGCAAATCCGGTAGGCGCTTCCGATGTATTCATTCTATCACCCTGAGTCCGCGTCATGCGGCGCGTCTTAGAGCATTGACTGCGTCTCGGCCAGGGGGATGGGCGCGTGGCCATTGATGGCGGGAATGACCGCTGGCGCTCCATTCGTCGGCGGACGCGGCGAAATCGGAGTATCGTCGCTGGCTTGGGGCGCCTCTTGAGATTTGGCGTGTTCTATCCCTGTGCCTACAAGAGTCAGGCTGACCTTTCTCTTCATCCGCTTATCCTGTACCACGCCGAAGATGACGTTGGCGTCCGCGCTCGCGGCGTCCTTGATGATCTCGGCCACCTGGTGAACCTCGCCAAGGGTAAGATCGGGTCCGCCCATAATGTTGAGCAGTATGCCCTTAGCGCCTTCCATGGGCATATCGAATAGGGGGTTGGACAGGGCGGCCTGCGCGGCCTGCGCCGCGGCCTCGTTCCCCTGGCCCGTTCCCATCGCCATGAACGCCGAGCCTCCGTTGGACATTACCGCCTTCACGTCGGCGAAGTCCACATTTATCATGCCGTTCATGGTGATGATATCCGAAATTCCGCGCACACCCTGGTGTAGCGCTTCGTCCGCGAGCTTGAAGGCGCGTTCTAGTTCGATCTTGCCGTCAAGGGCAGGCAACAACCTGTCATTCTCCACCACTATCAGGGTGTCCACCTTTTGACGGAAGGAATTCAGACCTTCTTCGGCGCCCTCGCGCCTGCGCGGGCCTTCGAAACCGAACGGCAGGGTCGCTACTCCGACCGTGAGCGCGCCGCGTTTTCTGGCGATGTCCGCGACGAGCGACGCCGCGCCTGTGCCAGTGCCTCCACCCATGCCGACCGCCACGAACACCATGTCCGCGCCTTCGAGTAGCTTGGACACGTCTTTCTGACTCTCGCGCATCGCCTTGCGCCCGATTGCGGGCTGACCGCCCGAACCCATGCCGCCCGTGGTGTTAGGCCCTATGGCGAATGTCGGAACGCTGTCCAAGCCTCGAAGCGCCTGTATGTCGGTGTTCAGAACAAGGTAACGAACCCCGGCCAGGTTGCCGCCGACCATCCTGCGGACTGCGTTGCCACCACCACCGCCAACTCCTACCACGCGGATGCCTATGCCAAGGGCACGCTCGACTTGGGACGCCGATACACTCATTTCGGCCTTGCGCCGACGTTTGAAGAACATTGTTCACGCTCCCTGGCGGTTAAGCGACTTTCGGATCGGCGAGGAAGTAGTAGGGTATGTGCCAAGTGCCGTCTGGACCCATGTCAACCACGGCCTGGCGGCTGCGCATCTTCACGACTCTTCCTCTGAGACCGAAGCGCGGACCACCATTTATCCGGCCCTGATACTCTACTACCTGCCCCGGAGCGACACTCCCTGAACTAAGTATGCGCCGGATGCCGTTCTGTCTGGGCATACCGGGCAGGGGTATCTGTGAGTTGCTGAGATTGCTGGTCGCTGTTGTCATAGCATTTATGTCCTTAACTAAGACTAACTCTTGTTAAGAACAACTTAGAACAGAACCAGCGTTCTTGTCAAGGGGTTTAGCGACGATTTTAGGAAATGGGTTCTGAACTGTCACGAGGCATCACCACGCTACCCTATGCCTTGCTCAATTCCTAAATGGGAATGGCCTGAGATGATTTCACCCTCATCCTAGCCGTGAGCAGGCCGGGTTGAGGGTGAAGATTAATCTCCCGATTAAGGGTTATTCTTTATGGGACTGGCGTCTTGGGCGCGGGCTAGAATTTTAGGCGCCCAGTGCGATGGGCTATAGTAATCACCTCACCATCAATCACGACGAGGTAGCACTTACGCAACTTCTCCTCCAAGCGCTTGTAGCTTGTGCCCATGTGAGTTCGAGCCCAGTGAAGAGTTTTCTTATCCATGAGGTGGATGTTTGCTCCGCGGTGGTATCTGCGTTTTCCGTAACGCAAGATGAGTTCTATTACTTCTCTGGGTATGCTTCGCTGCTGGGATCTCTTCTGTGCATGTTTCGATAGACGTGTATTTCCCACGATGTACTCCTTCTAGAGTAGTCTGATATGTGTATTTCATGTGGTTTGTGTTCATGATGATTTCCTCATAGAGATGTCTGGTTGTAGTAACCGCTCATACCAATTCGGGGTAATGTCGCCATATTTTACTGGCCAGCCCTGAATGGATTCCCGCCTTCGCGGGAATGACGATACACAACTTGTAACCGGCGTTCACGGCGCAGTCAGCCTGAAATGGTATCAGGTAGTTAAGTCACGTTGTCCTCCTTATCCGATGTCTAAAAAACAGACGAACCACACCATATTGCACTAATTTTATATTGTTGTCAAGCGAAAGTCAGAAAAATTTCACATTGAGGCTGGAAAACATTACTTGACTGAGGAATTTACGTGATTTACATGGTATTGAGTATGGGATGGTCTGCCTCGATTGTCTGATACTTTGGAACTTGCGTGGCTAGGTGGATTACAATATCGGCACCAAGTAAACACAGGACAATGTACCTATGACAATTACAGCCCCACCCGCCACCAGGCCCATCACCGACCGCACCGCCGAGATCGAGCGGATTCTCGAGCGGCGCGTCATGGTCATGGACGGCTCTTGGGGCGTGATGCTCCAGTCCCACAGCCTGAGCGAACAGGACTTCCGGGGCGACCGATTCGCCGCGCATGAGCAGGATCTAAAGGGCTGCATGGACGTCCTGGTACTCACGCAGCCGGACCTCATTCGAGACGCTCAGACGCAGTACCTGGACGCGGGCGCCGACATCCTGACCACCAACACCTTCACCTCAACACGCTTCGGACTTACGGAGTTCGGCCTCGAGGACCATGTGTACGAGATAAACCGGGAGGCGGCGCGGCTTGCGAGAGAGGTCGCGGACGATTACTCCGAGAGCGACCTCGACAAGCCCCGCTTCGTCGCGGGCAGCGTCGGACCCACGAACAAGACGCTCTCCATATCCCCGGACGTGAACGACCCCGGCTACCGCGACGTGACCTTCGATGAGCTGGTCGAAACCTACTCCGACGCAGTGAAAGGACTGCTGGACGGCGGCGCGCATATCCTCCTCGTCGAAACAACCTTCGACACACTGAACGCCAAGGCCGCCCTGTACGCCATAGAGAGCGTGTTCGAGGACACCGGAGAGCGCATCCCAGTCATGGTCTCGTTCACCGCGATTGACCTCAGCGGGCGCAACCTGTCCGGTCAGACCGCCGAGGCGTTCTACGCGTCCGTGTCGCACGTCCCGATGCTGAGCGTGGGCATCAACTGCTCCCTTGGCAGCGATCAGATGCGCCCGTTCCTCGCGTCGCTTGCGAACGTGTCCGCCCACTTCGTCTCCTGCTACCCGAACGCCGGTCTGCCCAACGAGTTCGGTGAATACGACGAGACCGCCGCTCACATGGCGGCCAATCTTGGAGAGTTCGCCGAGAGCGGGCTTGCGAACATCGTGGGGAGCTGCTGCGGATCCAGGCCGGAGCATACGCGCGCCATCGCCGACGCGGTCGCAGGAATACCTCCACGTCAGCGGCCTGAGGCCGCGACCAACACGCTCCTGAGCGGCATAGAGACGCTCGAAATAAGAGAAGATTCCAACTTCATCAACGTCGGAGAACGGGCTAACGTCACCGGCTCCGCCCGATTCAGGCGTCTCATCCGCAGGGATCGGTACGAGGACGCGGTGACCGTCGCCCGCCAGCAGGTGGAGAACGGCGCCCAGATCCTCGACGTGAACATGGACGAGGGGCTGCTCGACTCCGAG
This sequence comes from Dehalococcoidia bacterium, assembly GCA_965261525.1. Classification (GTDB taxonomy): domain Bacteria; phylum Chloroflexota; class Dehalococcoidia; order Lucifugimonadales; family UBA1123; genus VXRN01. The sequence continues at coordinate 2,609,732 of OZ253472.1, read as the reverse complement.
GCCGCGATGGAGCGATACCTGAAGCTGCTCGCAGCCGAGCCGGACATATCCCGCGTCCCGGTCATGGTGGACAGCTCCCGGTTCAGCGTCATCGAGGCCGGGCTGAAGTGTCTCCAGGGCAAGGGCATCGTCAACTCCATCTCGCTCAAGGAGGGCGAGGACGAGTTCATCCGGCAGGCGCGAGTCGTCAGGCGTTACGGAGCCGCTGTCGTCGTTATGGCGTTCGACGAAAGCGGTCAGGCCGACAGCGTCGAGCTCAAGGTCGCCATCTGCGAACGATCCTACCGAATCCTGACCGAGCAAGTCGGCTTCGCGCCCCAGGACATCATCTTCGACCCCAACATCTTCGCCATCGCAACCGGCATCGAGGAGCACGACGGCTACGCGGTCGCCTTCATCGAAGCGGCCAGCGAACTCAGGCGCCGATTCCCCCTCTCCCACGTCAGCGGCGGCGTCAGCAACGTGTCCTTCTCCTTCCGCGGCAACGATGCTGTGCGCGAGGCCATCCACTCCGTCTTCCTCTACCACGCCACCCGCGCAGGCATGGACATGGGCATCGTCAACGCCGGACAGCTGCGCGTGTATGAGGACATCCCTCTCGACCTCCGCAAGGCCGTCGAGGACGTGGTGCTGAACCGGCGTCCGGGCGCGACCGAGCGTCTTCTCGAAATGGCCGACAGCGTGCGCGGCGCGGAGAGGGAGGCCGTTGAGGATGAGGCGTGGCGATCCCTGCCTGTCGCCGAGCGCATCAGTCACGCGCTGGTCAACGGCATAGACGCGCACATCGAGTCCGACGTCGAGGAGGCGCGACAGGCGTCGGAGCGTGCCCTGCACGTAATCGAGGGGCCGCTGATGGATGGCATGAACGTCGTCGGCGACCTGTTCGGGTCCGGCAGAATGTTCCTGCCCCAGGTGGTCAAGAGTGCGCGCGTTATGAAGAAGGCGGTCGCCGAGCTCGTGCCATACATCGAGGCCGAGCGCCAGGACACCGACGCGCCCCGTTCCAACGGCAAGGTCGTAATGGCCACCGTCAAGGGCGACGTTCACGACATCGGCAAAAACATCGTGGGCGTCGTGCTGGGGTGCAACAACTACGAGGTCGTGGACCTGGGCGTGATGGCGCCCTTCCAGAACATACTCGACGCCGCCCGCGACCACAACGCCGACGTTATCGGCCTTAGCGGCCTGATTACCCCGTCGCTGGACGAGATGGTCACCGTCGCCCGCGAGATGAAGCGGCAGGGATTCGACATCCCGCTTCTGATTGGCGGCGCGACCACCTCCGTCGCGCACACAGCGGTCAGGATAGAGCCGGAGTACCCGCACGGCGTCATTCACGTCAAGGACGCCTCCCGCTCGGTCACCACCATGAACCAACTGGTAGGGGAGGGGAGTCGCACGGGACTGATAGAGCGCACCGCCCGCCAGTATGAGAAGACACGCGCTGACCGAGCGACCCGCGCCGACCGCCGCCGCCTGCTCACCATAGACGAAGCCCGCGCTCGCCGTGAGACATTCGACTGGACCGCGACCGCGGCCCCCGCTCCCACTTTCACCGGAACCCGCGCCTTCGACGACTACCCGCTCGAAGACCTCGTAGAGTACATAGACTGGACGCCCTTCTTCCTCGCCTGGGAACTGCGCGGCGCGTATCCCGCGATACTCCGGCATCCCACCTACGGCAGAGAGGCGCGAACTCTCTTCAGGGACGCCCAGAACCTTCTCGACAAGATCATCTCCAACAGGGCGTTCAGGGCCCGCGCCGTCATAGGCTTCTACCCCGCCAACTCCGTCGGCGACGACGTGCAGCTCTACACCGACGAAAGCCGCCAGCGCGTCCTGACCAAATTCCACTTCCTGCGCCAGCAGGCCGACAAATCCGGCCAGCGCGCCAACATCCCCAGAAACAACTTCTGCCTCGCCGACTTCATTGCCCCCCGCGAATCCGGCGTCCCCGACTACATCGGCGCATTCGTCGTAACCGCAGGCCTCGGCGGAGACGAGTTCGCCGCCGCCCTCGAGCAGGCGCACGACGACTACGGCGCGATAATCTCCAAGGCCCTAGCCGACCGCCTCGCCGAAGCCTTCACCGAGCGACTGCACGAGCGCGTCCGCCGCGAATTCTGGGCATACGCCCCCGACGAGAACCTCTCCAACGACCGCCTGATAAAAGAGCGCTACCGCGGCATTCGTCCCGCGCCCGGCTACCCCGCCTGCCCCGACCACACCGAGAAGGCCGAACTCTGGGATCTCCTCGACGCAGAGCGAGCCACCGGCGCCCGCCTCACCGAGAGCTACGCCATCTGGCCCACCGCCTCAGTCGCCGGCCTCTACTTCGCCCACCCACAGTCCCACTACTTCGGAGTAGGCCGCCTCGCCCGCGACCAGATCACCGACTACGCGACGCGGAAGGGAATGTCTGTCGAGGAAGCCGAGCGCTGGCTGGGGCCTAATTTGGGGTATGATAGACAATAATGGGAAATTGCACAGATGCCAAGACAATATAGCTCAGCGGAAGTAGCAAGAGTGTTGGAAAGCCTGGGCTGGCGCGAATCCGGCGGTCGTGGCTCACACTTGAAGATGACAAATCCTTCAAGCAGGTGGAACATATCCATCCAAAGGGGCAGGCGAGAAGTCCCAAGAGGAACCTTCAGACAAATCCTCAGAAAAGCGGAGTTGACTCCTCAGGAGTTCGATGAACGCGCCGCAGATGTGTTGTAACATACATTTACCTGGCATTGGAGTAACAACATGGCCAAGCAGAAATTCACAGTCTTCCTCATACCCGACACCGAGGGCTACCAAGCTATAATCCCACACTACGGCGAAGCCATCACCTTCGGAAAAACTCCGGACGAGGCTTTCGCCAACGCGAAGGAAGCGCTGTCCCTGATTCTGGAAGACGAGCAAGAACCCGTCCCGCCCAACATTCACGCAACGCACGTAATCGTAGGCGACATCGAACTCGACATCCCCGACCCGCTCTTGCAAGAAGTCCGCCTCTACTCCAAGGACAAGCAGGCCATAGCGGTAAGCTGACCTGCTCCCAGTAATGCTGGCAACCGGAGAACCGCATGATAACCACCGAACACATACAGACGGCGCAGGAATTCCTGGACAAGGCCGACCGCTACTTCGCCGAAGGCGACGAACTTCAAGGCTCCGAGAAGACATGGGGAGCCGCCGCCCACGCGGTAATGGCGATAGCTCAACAGAGAGGCTGGAACTACGGAGACCATCGCTCATTGAAAGTCGCGGTCAGGCGACTCTCGGAAGAACTTGACGACCCGTTACTTGAAACCGCGTTCAGCGTCGCCGAGAAATTCCACGCCAACTTCTACCACAAATTCATGCAGGACTACGAATTCGAGCGCGACCGCCCGGCAGTCCATCGCTTCGTCCAACGCATACAGTCCCTGATGGATTCGGAGTAGCTTACGCTAACCAAAACAAACCCTTCTGGTTCCGAAAGAGGATGCTTCGATGAAAACCTTGGACCTGGACGACGAACTCTACTCCGCCCTGCAAAAGCAGGCAGAGACGACCGGACACACTGTTGACGAGCTTGCCGCTGAAGCCATTGGGTTATGGCTTGCGGTCAGCAACCTCGACGATGAGGAACTTGCCGAAATAGACGCCGCGCTGCGTGAATGGGAAGAAAGAGGCGACCCGGAAGCCGAAGAATTCTTCCGCAGCGTCAGAGAAGAACGCGGCTGGCGATAACGGGCGACACTACTCTGGAAGACGAGCAAAAACCCATCCCGCCCAACATTCACGCATCCCACGTAATCGTAGGCGACATCGAACTCGACATCCCCGACCTACTCTTGCAAGAAGTCCGGCTCTACTCCCAGGACAACCAGGCCGTAGCGAGTTGACAGAATAGGGGTTACAGGCTAAATTGCTCACGTATTAACATCCATCATACGAAGTGAAGGAAAATGACGACCGATTTTACATGGCAATTCCCTCGTAACGAAGCGAATGAAATCGAAGGGCCTAACAACAGCGGTATAGCTAATTTCCTGACCAGTCGAAAAGATAGCGTCATTAGGGAATCTGTACAGAACTCACTTGACGCTCAGGCAAATAAGAATCGACCAGTCAAAGTGGAGTTTGCGCTTGTACGAATACCAACTGCTTCTTTCAAAGCGGATAGCTTACTCCCTTCTCTGAAGGCTTCGATAGAATCGCCACACAATGAGGGACCTCACGTTGAACAGTTCAGACGCGGACGTAGTTTGATAGATCGAGCATCTGGCGGTTCATTAGAATGTCTCAGGATTACCGATAGCAACACTACAGGTGCAGAGGATGTTCCTAGGAACAACGGAGCTCCCAGCAAATGGGAGGCGCTAATACCATTTCAGCTTGATGAGGCCGCATAGTATTTGGGTATCCCCTGAACGTTCCGCTTGATCCAATCCCAACCTACCAGCGACTTCACTCGTTCGGGATCCGATTCCAGCCTGCTAAGGCAGGCGTTCACCGCCTCAACCTTCTCATCTATACTCCCATACACCCTGGCTTCTACCCACCTGCGAACCTCCTCGAACACCCGCTCGGCAGGATTAAGCTCAGGACTGTAGGCAGGCAGCGTTATCGTCTTCACCCCCGCTATACTCCTGACCAACTCGCTGCGATGGCTGCCCGCTCCGTCCCACACCAGCGCTCTCACTTCCGTGTATCGCCTAACGCTCAGGACCGCGCGCGCCACCGTCTCAGATCTCATCGAGTCTATCCACGCCCACTCCAACTTCCCACGCGCAAAGTCCACCACCAGGAACAGGTACTTCCACTCATACACCAATTGCAACCGCTGAACCACCTTCACCCCACGAACTCCCCACACCCGGCGCACCATCCCGCGAAGTCCGACTCGCATCTCATCTGCAAACCCGATCAGCGTTCCCGAACTAACTCCCGCTCTCCGAAGGGAACGGCCAAGCCCCCCTTTTCCAGCGCCTCTGCGCATCCAGATCCGCCTTATCATGCCGGGGTCTGGGAACCTGCGGTGAACATCCCAACCGCTCAAGCACACTGTATATGCTGTTCCCCCTGAATCTCACACCGTACTCAGACTCCACCCAATCGGCGATCTCGCCGGCCGTTCTGAAACGTCCACTTCCAACCTCCACAACCAATCTTCGTTCCTGAGACTCGCTCAGAAACCTCGGCTGACCCACTCCGCCCATCTTGCGCGACACAACTTCGTTGAGGCCACCGTCTCTGTACCACTCTACCCATCTCTGAGCGCTGCGGTAATGGACTCCCACAGCCTCTGCCGCCGCTTTGATCTGCCATCCGCTGCGTACCAGCCACAGCAAATGCACTCGGGCGCGAATACTGACGTCTCTCTGGGACTGGTAGGCCTCTTTCAAAGCCTCCGGGGTGTCGTTCTCGCGCCAATCTATCCTGAGCGGTCGTCCGATCATCTTCTGCCCTCCAACGCCTAGGTTGGACTCAGCATAAACGAAATTTCAGACTGCGACCAGTTCCTTCATGCTGACATCAGACCGAAATGGTATAACTAAAGGCACTGGTTCAAACGCAAAAGATCAGCGCGATGCAGCTGGCTCTTTTGGACTTGGTAAATTCGCCGCGTTCGCTGCCTCGGACCTGCAAATGGTCTTATACACATCTGCATGGTCGGGCAACAGTGGACTACAACGTAGATTCCAAGGCAAAATCATTCTAGTCTCACACAAAGACAATCGAGGGAATAATTTACGCTCCACAGGATATCTAGGTGCGCCAGGCTTTTATCCCTTATGCGACTTAGATATTCCTCGTGAATTTATGTTGAGACAACCAGGTACTGCGATATACATACCAGGATACCAGCCGGAGAGTCGCTGGCAGGATACGAGCGTGACGACTGTGATCAAGCATTTCTTCCATGCGATCATTCATAGCAAATTAGAAGTGTCAGTCGACGAATACACTGTTATACCATTTCATCCTGATGTGAGCGTGGAGGAGCTGGTCGAAGTCTGATATTTCATTTATGCTCAAGCCAACTCAGGCGTTGGAGGGTAGCAGATGATTGGACGCCCGTTCAGGATGGCATGGCATGAGCAAGACACACCGGAAGCGCTGAAGGAAGCCTACCAGTCCCAGAGAGATGTCTATATTCGTACCCGGCTGCGCGCGCTGAGGCTGATACGTCGCGGCTGGCAGATCAAAGCGGCGGCTGAAGCTGTGGGTGTTCACTGCCGGAGCGCGCAGAGATGGGTTGGGTGGTATAGAGAAGGCGGTCTGGACGAGGTACTGTCCTGCAAGATGGGAGGGTGGGTCAGCCGAGGTTTCTGAGCGAGTCTCAGGAACGGAGATTGGTTGGGGAGATTGGAAGTGGACGTTTCAGGACTGCTGGTGAGATCGCCGATTGGGTGGAGTCGGAGTACGGTGTGAGGTTCAAGGGGAACAGCATATACAGTGTGCTTGAGCGGCTGGGATGTTCACCGAAGGTTCCCAGCCCCCGGCATGAGAAGGCGGACCTGAACGCTCAGGAGCGGTGGAAAAAGGGGGGCTTGGCCGTTCCCTTCGGAGAGCGGGAGTTAGTTCGGGAACGCTGATCGGGTTTGCCGATGAGATGCGAGTCGGACTTCGCGGGATGGTGCGCCGGGTGTGGGGAGTTCGTGGGGTGAAGGTGGTTCAGCGGTTGCAGTTGGTTTATGAGTGGAAGTACCTGTTCCTGGTGGTGGACTTTGGCAGAGGCAAACCGGAGTGGGCGTGGATAGACTCGATGAGGTCTGAGACGGTGGCGCGCGCGGCGCTGAGCGTTAGGCGATACACGGAAGTGAGAGCGCTTGTGTGGGACGGAGCGGGCAGTCATCGCAGCGAGTTGGTGAGGAGTATAGCGGGGATGAAGACGATAACGCTGCCTGCCTATAGTCCTGAGCTTAATCCTGCCGAGCGGGTGTTCGAGGAGGTTCGCAGGTGGGTAGAGGGCAGGGTGTATGGGAGTATAGATGAGAAGGTTGAGGCGGTGAATACCTGCCTGAGCAGGCTGGAATCGGATCCCGAACGAGTAAAGTCGCTGGTAGGTTGGGATTGGATCAAGCGGAACATTCAGCGGCTACCTGAATACTACGAGGCCTCATCAAGCTGAATTGGTATTATGATTCCATATCTCGCATCCAACTACTTCATTTTCGGCCATATAGTCCCTGTGAGCGGATACACCAAATCATCCTTCCCGGAGGTGAACTTTACAGGGCTTACTTGGAGTAGCGGACCGGGAGCGCTGGCGTTCCAAGGATATTCGGTGCCTTACGGGATAGCTCCGATACTCTTCGCGCTCGCGCTCTGGCCAACGTATAGGAATATGAAGATAAAGTTCATCATTTCCATGATACTGGGCGGGGCCATACTACAGTTCGCGCAGATCGCATTGTTCGCAAGTTCCGCGCATAATCAATTCTGGTACTATCTCCTTCCCGTAACGGCGGCGGCCATAGCGGCGGCGCGCCTTCTTTCCATGCCGCTTTGTCACCGCCCGCTCTCATTTCGTTATCTATCCCACCCCGCGGTTGTTACTTCAGTTTTGCTAGCTCTGGCGTTTCTCGCATATGAGCAAGCAGGTATGACAAAATTCATCAGAATAAATCCGACATACATATCCATAAGCGACGAATCTCTAACGTTCCTCCAGAAAGATTACGATCTGCCAGACTTCTGGCCGCCGTTTTTCGATGCTTTGAATTTTGTCAATAATAGAGACATACAGGACTCCACCATCGTCGTATCTGACACGCCGGGAGGGCTTGCCTTTTACAGCCCATCTAACAGAGTGGTCGCCGCCGATTTTCTCACCGGAAATGTCTCGTTCCTCAAGCGGATGCGAAGTTCTAATAACGCATTTCGTTATCTGTTCGACAGCGCGGCGCAACTCGACAAACCAATCAAATACGTAATGGTCATAGGTGGCCTGGGGGATTGGTTGAGTCCCAGTCCAAATCTCCAGTGCGCTCTTTATTTTGATCCGATGCGTTTCCCAGACGACCATCTAATAGGCCAGGTTCACCTCGGACCGCCAGTCGAATTAGTAAAGCACGGGAGTTTATACTTCATCGCTTGGGACGCATCAAGCCCGAAGTTCGACATCGACGCCAACGATCCTTTATGCGCAGAGAAATAACAGATGGGCAAGGCTGAAACTTGGTGGCAGACATGGAAACATGCCCCAACCCGACCGACCCTTCGACCTGGGCTGTTTCCCTGAACTACTAATACCGTTTCAGTTTGACTGCACCATATCTCTCAGTATCAGGTTGCGTACCGTCATTCCTCACGAAAGCGGGAATCCATCCAGCTTGGCTCCGCAGAACATGGTGACATCACAGTGGATTGGTATAACCCGTGGACATATCCAACAGAGTTCTCACAACTCGCGCAACCAGATTAGACGCCAGCCTCACCTTGTACCCGTTCTCCGACATCGGTTCCGCGCCCTCGACCGCGAGCCTTCCGACAGCCGAGGCGTCAACCGTTTCTGCTCTGGCCCCGCGCAGCGCTTCCGAAGCGGACTGCGCGAAATACGGCACGGGCGCAACCCCACCCAGCGCGACTCGCGCCTGCCCTATGACGCCATCCGCGATCTCGATGTACCCACACACCGATACGAGCGCGAAGTCGTAAGCCTGCCGCTCCTTCGCTTTAAGATACATACTCCGGCTACCCGGCCCAGGATGCGGGATCAAGACGCGGGTGAGTATCTCCCCCGCGCCCAGCGAGGTCTCCGAAAGAATGTCGTCCTCGGGACCTACGAAAAGTTCAGATATAGGTTCACGCCGCGGTCCGCCCTCTCCGAATATCTCCACCTCGGCATCGAGGGCCACAAGCGCGACAGCAGCATCCGATGGGTGAACAATATGGCAGCGGTCCGCTCCCAGAATCGCGTGGTACTTGTTGCCGCCCTCTACGGCAAAGCAGAAGTCCCCGCCCTTCTTCAGGCAGTTGAATGCGGGGCTCCTGTAATACCAGCATCTGGGTCTCTGGCAAAGATTGCCGCCCAGAGTTCCGGCGTTCCTGATCTGCGGCGTCGCAACCGACTCGACCGCTTCCACAAATGCGGGATGTCTCGCGGCTGCATCCGCATGGCGCGCTATCCCGCCCAGCGTCAACAGGCTCCCGAACCATGTTCCTTCCGAATCCGCCTCGATGTCCCGCAGTCCATCAACGCGCCCGATGTTCACTAGGCGGCCTGGCGCTGAGGTTCCCTGCTTGATCTCGCCGAGCATATCGGTGCCACCCGCGAAAATGAACGCTTCGCTACCCTTGTCCACAAGCATGGAGTGGGCATCTTCAAGTGTCGAGGGTGTGAGTATCTCGAACGGCGTCATTGGTTGTCGGCCTCTTCCTTCTCAGCCAAAAGATCAAGAATCCGGTCTGGAGTGGCGGGAAGGTCTCGAACTTCGACGCCGACAGCGTCTCTGATCGCGTTCGTCACCGCAGGAGCCACACCGATACTGGGAGGCTCCCCAAGCGCTTTTGCCCCGTAAGGACCAACCGGGTCAACCACGTCGGCGAAGATGACCTGTATGTCGGGATATTCCAATATAGTCGGGCTCTTGTGTTCTAGGAAACTCGCGTTCAGCGTCGCTCCGTTGTTGTGGTCGGTGATCATCTGCTCGCTAAGCGCGAATCCGAGCATCTGCGACACTCCGCCCTCGACCTGGTTTACAGCGAGCATCGGATTCAGAATACGGCCTGAGTCGTGCGCGGCGACGTAGCGAATTACCCGTACCTGTCCGGTATCGGTATTCACTTCCACTTCAGCGAAGTGCGCCCCGAATGAGTTGACGATGTAGTCCGCGCTCCCAGGGGAAACCGACGCCTCTTCCACAATATCCCCGGTACGCGACGCCAGTTCCGCGAACGTCACTGCCGCTCCCGACGAATGGACGACTCCTTCATCACTCATATCCAGTTCAGTGGCGGGAAGTCCGAGCGTATCCGAACCGGCTGCTAGTATCCGTTCCCTTAAACCGGACGCCGCCTCCTTAACCGCAAGTCCCGCCGAGAAAGTAACCGTGGAACCAGCGGTTATCGGCGAGTCAGGTGTCGTGGCAGAGTCACCGAAGGTTGCCTGCACAATGTCAACGCCAACACCGAGAGCCTCGGCGGCCACCTGGCTCAGCACCGTATAGCTGCCCTCGCCAACATCCATGACGCCGGATTCCAGCCTCAGAATGCCGTCCTGTTCCAGCCGCATTCGCGCGATAGAGCGTCCGCCCGCGCCACCCCGGTAAATGAAGATTGCCACTCCTTTCCCGCGACGCAGCGGTTCCTCCGTATCGGGAAGCGCCTCATCCCATCCGAACGCCTCAGCGCCCTTTTCGATGCACTCTCGCAGTCCATTGCTCGAGAATGGCACCCCACCCTCGACCGGCTGAGTATCCATAATCTCGTTGACAGGGGTAACGCGCTCACCCGGCTGGCCCTCGGGACCAACATGATTCTTGAGTCTGAACTCCACCGGGTCCATCCCGACCGCATTAGCCGCGCGGTCCGCGATTACCTCGAGGGCGAAGTGTCCCTGCGGCGCGCCCAGCGCGCGATACGACCCCCCTGACGGCGTGTTCGTATAGGTCAGATAGCCGTCGTACCGAACGTTCGGGCACCTGTACAGATAAAGAGCGCCCTGGCCCGCGCGCCGCACCACGCCCGGCCCCGACGATAGATAGGCGCCGGTGTCCATAATCGTCGTAGCGTGAACGGCGGTTACCGTCCCATCGTTCTTGACGCCCATCTTCACGGTCGTGATCGTCGCGTGACGATGGCGGCCCGCAACGAACTCCTCTTCGCGCGTCGCCTCTATTTTCACCGGATGACCCGCCCGCCGCGCCAGAACCGCAGCCAGCGCCGAGAGGCGAGTCTCGTCCTTGTTGCCGTACCCCGCCCCCATATTCACGCCAACAACCCTCACATTGTCGAGGTCCACACCTAGCGCGATGGACAGCATCAGCCTGTCGGCGTGGACTCCGCGCGTGGACTTCCACACGGTCAACTTATCGCGTTCCCAAGAGGCGACCGCGGCGCGAGGTTCGAGCGCGGCCCCTGAATGGGCAGGAGTGGTGAACGTATCCTGCACTATCACGTCCGCCTCGGCGAACCCCTCGTCCACATCGCCCCGACTCAGCGTGATCGGCTCACCGCCCACCAGGTTGCCACCATCATGAACCGGAGTTGAGTTCGGATTCAGCGCCTCCCGCATATCCGTTACAAAGGGCAGGATGATCTCGTAGTTGACCACGATTCGATTAAGCGCTTCTTGAGCGAGGTCCTCGTCATCCGCGGCAACCGCGGCAACCTCGTCCCCTACGAAACGGACCTCAGTGTCCAGAATCGGCAGGTCGGGCGCGATGCTGCCCTGTGGTACGTCGAACGGGGTAACGACAGCGTGTACACCGTCCATTCTCTCCGAGCTGGACGCGTCAATCGAGAGTATCTTCGCATGCGGATGCGGGCTGCGCAGTATCTTCCCGACAAGCATCCCCGGCAGCTGGATGTCCGCGGCGTACTTCGCCTCACCTGTTAGTTTGGCTGGCAGGTCTCTGCGTGGCACGGACTTCCCGATGTTGGTATTCATGGTTCCCTCGCCGCCGAGCGAACTGATTCCAGAATCCGGCCATAGGCATTGCAGCGACATATATTCCCCGCGAACGCTCCCCGAATGTCATCGTCGGATGGATTCGGATTGGATTCCAGAAGCGCCGTCGCGCTCATTACGAAGCCCGGTGTACAGAATCCACACTGCCCGCCGTCGTTATCGAGAAACGCCCGCTGAATTCGGCTGAGCGCCCCCGAAGATCCCAGCGACTCCACGGTAGTTACGCTTCTGCTATCGCATATAGCGGCCAGGGTCATGCACGAGTTGACAGGCTCGTCGTCCAGAAACACAGTACACGCGCCGCATTCACCCAGGTCGCACCCGCGTTTTGTCCCGGTTAGTCCCAGAACGTCGCGCAGAACACGAAGCAAAGTCCACCTGCCGTCAACATCGAGGCTGTGAGCCTCCCCATTGACCTCAATATCTACACTGTATCGGTAAGTTGTCATAGGCCGGTTACTCAATCCAAAACGCTGATCCATTCTATCCAGCGGCCATGCGCGTTCCTTCTGGCTGAAAGGATTGTATCCGATACTCCATCCACAATCCTACTGACATACATGCGCTCGCCCTCGGAGGATACATGATAGACGGGCCTGTCGTAAGACTTCCTGCGAAGTATCTCATAGAACGACGCTCGCGACTCGGCGGGGAACTGGTTCAGGGTGTGGCAATGAAACACGCAGAGCGCGGCATCGCGCGGGACTTCAGCCATAACCCGCGGCAGAACTTCCAGCGCATCACCACTTTCGACTTCAGGAGGATCCTTCAGCCATATGCCGCGCGCGGCGCTTAGAAGAGCGGCTCTGTCAGGATGGTCCGGCCACACGAGCGCCGCCATCCAGAGATACTCTTCGTCGTCTCCCAGATCAACTGGATTCAGGTCCACGCCGCCTCTGAACGCGATTTCGGGAAAATCCTCGGGTATATCCGGCATCTGGTTCCTCAGCTCACACTCTATTACAACTTCGGAGTCCGACGGCCCAAACGTCGTACCGTCCGAGTATCGGTACTGATAGCTGTCCCACAGCAAATTGAGCCCAGCGCTCGCGCCCACATCTATTAGCCCAAGGGGAATCCTGCCCGCATCCAGGAAAACAGATCCGAATGCGGGCATCAGGTACGAGCATCGCCTTATCTCGTTCGTCTGCACCCTTCGAGTTCTCACGAGTTCCACTATCTCGGGCTCGTGACCACCGCAGAAATGGGCAAAGGCATCCTCCAATCCGTCTCCGGGAGTTTCTCCCCCCGCTATGCGCGCGTATCGTCCTGCTAGTTCGTCGCAGTCTCTGTCGTCCAGAAGACGTTTCACCGCCGCAAAGAATAGGTTAGGGATAGGCTGCCCAACCATGCATTCGCGCGCAAGACCTAGTAGGCCGGGGTTGTCGGCTATTGCGAGGGAGAGCTTCTCGTAGGTCGGCGACAATACATTCAATCCCGACGACCCGGAACACTCCTCCCGCGCGAAGACTCGAAACCGATCCGCGAGCGCCTTGTCCGTTCGCTGGCCTGGGTGTAGCTGCTCCAGCCGTCCACGCCCCTGATGCCCGTCTATCTGGTCAGGAGTCAATTTCACTACCTGGCGGTGATCCCGCCATCAATGACAAGCTCCGCGCCCGTCATGAATGAAGATTCGTCAGATGCCAGGAACAACGCTCCGTATGCCACATCCATCACTGTGCCGATTCGGCCAAGCGGCACGCGCCCTTCCGATTCCGCCCTGCCCTCGGGAGTAGATATGTTGTCCGCTATCATGTCCGTATCAATCGGACCGGGGTGTATGGAGTTCGCGCGTATGCCGTCACCCGCGTGCTGAATTGCGGTGTACTTGGTGAACAGCCTAACGCTGCCCTTCGACGCTCCGTATGCGCTGCCCCTCTCACTGCCGACCAATCCGGCAGTCGAGGAGATGTTGATGATAGAGCCGCCTCCCGACTTCTGCATCGCGGGTACTGAGCGCTTGGTGCCCAGAAAAACCCCGGTGCTGTTGATATCCATGATCCGGTTCCACTCATCCAGGTCGGTTTGGACAATCGGTGTGCGCATGTAGATAGCGGCATTGTTTATCAGTATGTCGAGCCTTCCATATGTGTTCAGAGTGAACTCGACAGCGTCTCGCCAATCTTCTTCGCTGGTAACATCCAGCCTGGTAAACAAGGCGTCTCCGCCGCCCTCGCGTATTTGCGCGACCACCGCGTTCCCTTCTGGCTCAAGTATGTCGGCTATTACGACCTTCGCTCCTTCTTTGACGAATAACTCCGCCTCGGTCGCCCCCTGTCCACGCGAGCCGCCGGATATTAGCGCAACTTTGCCTTCGAGTCTCATTCAATCCCTCCCAAGTCGGTTATCCGAGTTAGATGTCGTGATTGTAACATCGCCTCGGGGGTTGGCAAGCCATCTCGATTCCCGGAAAATAGGCGCCGAAAGGCTATGGTATAATTCCCCTTACATTCTTATCCCCTATCAGACCAGCCTACATCCTGACTATGCAAGGAGCAATATAATGTCTCTGCCTTCCTTTTCCGACATCGCGCTCAAAGAGTGGGCCACGGCGGTAAAGGCCCTCGGACAAGGAGAGCAGATACTCGCGCTTAGAAAAGGCGGGATTCACCGCGAGGATCGAGACTTCCGTTTTGTCCACCCGGAATTTCTTCTGTTTCCGACTTATGAACATCAGAAAGAGGAACTGATCAAGCCCGAGTTCCACAACGCATTGAGCGAGACTTACATAGAAAACGGCGGCGGCGGTTCAGTGGACTTCACCTACTTCTGCCAAGTTACCGACAAGTTCGAGCTAAGGGACGAGTCCGACCTCGACAGGATTTCCGACCTGCATATATGGACCGACGACTACGCGCATAGGCGCCTGCACTGGCGTCCCAAACAACCTCTCACCGTTGCTCTGCTCAGAGTTTACAAGCTCCAACAGCCTCAGTCGCTCCCCGTCCTGGCCGAATACTCCGGCTGCAAGTCCTGGGTGGAACTCGGCAGAGATGTCTCCCTCGGCAACATGACGCCAGTCCTGAGCGATGCTGAATACGAGAGGCAGGCGGCAACTGTGAAGGATGCGCTGTCCAAGGCTGTCGCAGTCGTATAGGTTGAAATGAAGGTGTCAATTCCTCACCCATTTCCCTACCAAGGCAGCAAGCGAGCTATTGCGTGCCACATACTGCCTTACATACCTGGCGACACTCTGCGCCTCATCGAGCCTTTCTGTGGATCGGGGGCGGTTTCCATTGCAGCCGCGCACCGCGGTCTTGTGGATACTTTCCTGCTCAATGACACTAATACTCCGCTAATGAATTTGTGGGCGTGGATACTAGAAAGACCGGAGCGCTTGGCGGAGGGCTACGAGAAACTCTGGAACGCTCAGAGATCGGACCGGAAGGAATTCTTTTTCCGAATACGTGAAGAATTCAACTCTTCTCATCGTCCTGACCACATGCTCTACTTGTTGGCGCGGATAGTGAAGGGCTCGGTAAGATACAGTTCTGAAGGCGCTTTCAATCAAAGCGCGGACAACCGCCGTTGGGGCATGAGGCCAGCAAAGATGCGAAGACAAATTCTCGGCGTCTCCTTCCTGCTCAGCGGAAAAACCTCTCTTTCAGCGACAGACTTTCGCGAAGTCGTTTTCGATGCGAAGAAGAGCGATCTGATATACATGGACCCGCCATACCAGGGAACATCTGCTGCCAGAGACCGCAGGTACTACAACAGTCTGGCCTACGATGAATTCGTGGAGACGCTTTCAGCAATGAACAACGAGAGCCTCTCATACATCGTCAGCTACGATGGGCAAACAGGTGAAAAGATTCATGGCAGGCGACTTCCCCGTGAACTATCGCTTGTCCGAAAAGAAATTCACGCAGGTAGATCCAGTCAGGCCACACTTCTCGGTACCAACCGCCAAACCGTGGAATCGTTGTACTTGTCTCCTGCGCTTATAAATAGACTGGTCAATCAAAGACTCAAAATCGAAGACACACCTGAGATACGACAGAAGAAGCTCGCATTGGCATGAGCGAACAAGAACTGCCGCCAGATTTCTTGAAGTTGCTGAGAAGCGTCGAGGCGAGAAGGCCCCGGACTGTAATTGACCACCTCCTCGAGCACGGTCAGATAACAACCGAAGAACTAAGAGACATTTACGGCTATAACCACCCGCCGCGAGCCATAAGAGATGTGCGTGAACATGGGATTCCGGTCGAAACCTTTAGAGTTACAGGATCGGACGGAAGACGAATTGCCGCTTACAGGTTCGGCGACCCCTCCAATGTGAGGTCTGCCCAACTTTCAGGCAGAACGGCCTTCTCAGCGAAAATGAAATCTGACTTAGTTGACAGACATGGCGCCCGCTGCAATATATACCTTGAACAATTTCCGGAAAGAGAGCTGCAGATAGATCATCGAATACCATTTGAGATAGCTGGAGAAGGCGACCTTTCTGATGATTTGAATGACTATATGCTACTCTGTCCGTCCGCGAACAGGGCGAAGTCATGGAGTTGTGAAAATTGCGAAAACTGGAGCGAGAAGGAAATTTCTGTATGTCAGTCTTGCTACTGGGCCTATCCTGAAAACTACACCCATATTGCAATGCGTGATATTCGCAGGCTCGATATTATCTGGACTGGTGACGAATCATGGGAATATGACAGGCTTCAAAATGAAGCCTCAAAAGCCGACGAAGAAATACCCGGGTACGTCAAAAATGTGCTGCGCGCCCATTTTGAGAGACTGACATCGAATTAACGGCCATGAACTACCGCCAACTCCGACCTCACAGTACAGTCTCCGAGATAGGTGTGCCTCTGCGCCCTTTGGCGACTAACGACTACGGTCACGTCACCGAACAGGACACGTGGTCCAAAACAGTAGGGGCAACCTAGCTCGACGGCGGGCGCGGGTCCACCGGCGCGAGGGCGCTGATTCCGGCGGACTGCTCGAAGAGGGCGGCGACGCCGAGGAGGTAGCCTTCTTCTTTCCATGGGGCCATTATCTGAATGCCGACGGGGAGGCCGGATGCGGTGAATCCGCAGGGGACGGAGATGACGGGGCAGCCGGTGAGCGTGAGCGCGAAGGTGAGTATCAGCCAGCTTATGTAGGTCGGGAAGGTGTGGTCTTCCATCTCGGTGAGGTATCGTATGTCCACGTCGAAGGGGGGCGCGACGACGGTGGGGCATACCAGTATGTCGTAGTCGAGGAAGAAGTCGGCGGTTCGGTTGATTATCGCGCCGCGTCCGAGTTCGGCGCGCGCTATGTCGCGCGGAGTGAGGCTGAGGCCGTGTTCTACGTTCCAGATGACTTCTTCTTTCAATTCGGAACGGCGTTCCTCTATGAGCGAGTCGAAGGACGCGACGAATTGCGCGCCGCGCAGGGTCTGGAATATCCACTCGGCGTCGGCGAGGTTGGGAGACGCTTCTTCAACTTCCGCGCCAATGTCCATGAATCTGTCAATCGCGCCGCGGCATATCTCGGCGACCTCCGAATCCACGGGGGTTATGCCGAGACAGGGAGAGTAGGCGACCTTTGCCGGACGGCTTGGGTTGTCCACCCAGTCCACGAAAGAGCGGCTTGGCGCGGGCAGGCTCAACGGGTCACCCGGATAAGCGCCCGCCTGCGCGTCGAGCATCAGCGCGACGTCGCCGACATTCCTGCCCATCGGCCCTTCGACGGAGAGGGTTGCGAAAGGAACCCCGCTTGGCCCATGCGCAACTCGGCCCGGAGTTGGTCGCAGGCCGACGACCGAGCAAAAACTGGCCGGTATTCTCAGGCTGCCGCCGAAGTCGCTGCCGGAGGCGAGCCATATCTGACCCGCAGCCAGCGCGGTTGTCGAGCCGCCTGACGAGCCTCCGCACGTCTTGGAAGTATCCCAGGGGTTTCGCGTCTTGCCAAAGACCTCGTTGAACGTGTTGGCGCCCGCGCCGAACTCCGGCGTGTTGGACTTGGCGAGAACTATCCCGCCCTTGGATTCGAGGTTGGTGACGAGAAGGTCGGACTTGTCAGGCACATTGTCGCTGAATATCGGTGAGCCGCGTGTGCTGCGGACTCCGGCCACATCCTTCAGGTCCTTTATCGCTATCGGAAGGCCGTGAAGGTAGCCGCGCGTGGTGTCCGATTTGTCCAGGACCGGCAGGCGCGCGGCGTGGTCTCTGGCCCTGTCCGCGCAGACGGTCGGGAGCGCGTTCACGGCGTCGCCGGTCTCGTCAATTCGCTCCAGCGCAGCATCTATCAGTTCAACGGGCGACACCGCTCCCCGCTTGAGTTCGGCGACCGCTTGCCTCGCGGTCAGTTTCACCAGGTCGTTCATACCCCAGCCTTAGTATTCGGTTGATATTTCTCGTTTGTGGAGACCTTACGCCTCCACCGTCTCACTCTTATGGTGAAGTCCGGTAGAGCCACTCGGCCTCGGAGGATTGAATTCTTCGAGTTGAGGAGCGCCGTCCGCCTCCACGCACCGCACCTGGAATTCGTGGTTTCCTTCCTCGAACGGCCACTCAACACGCCAGATCACCCAGGACGCTTCCGAAAGCGGTTCGCGAAGCTGAGCCTCGTACCACTGTCCTGAATTGAACACCTCAATCTCTACTTTTGAGATTCCTCGCACACCGGCGTACGCGATTCCGCCGATTGGAATTAACTTCTGACCGTCCTTCTCTATGACCGAGTCCACCGCGACGGTGTCTATGACCGAGGTGGCCCTGACGCGCGCGACTTCGTCCCAGCCTCGTTCGACCCAGTAGCCCTCTTTGTACTCATCTACAATCTCGATTCCGGTTATCCACTTGGGCTGTTTCATCCCGTAGCGATCAGGGAGCCAAATCCTCAGTGGGAATCCGTGATCAAAGGGTATCGGTCTGCCGTCCCACGCGTATGCGAACATGATGCGTTCGTCCGAGGCTATCAGGTCGAGGTCAACCGTCTCATAGAATCCGTCGCCCGAAGAAATTATCATGTAGCGAGCATTGCTCTTGGGTCGTACCTCGGCGAGTATGTCCTGCACGCTCACGCCAGTCCAGTAGGTGGTGCTTATCAGATCGCCCCCGACTCGGTTGGAGATGCAGGATAGTGTCACAAACTCGTTTCTGGGCGTGTAGTTGCTACGAATGTTTTCCAAAGTCAGCATCGTGGGGTTGTCAACCAGTCCGGTGATGGGTAGTTCCCACGTATCGCCGTTGAGCACTGTTGGCTGGGACCGAATGAATATCTGGTAGTGGTCCCTGACCGCGGTGTACTCGGGCCTTGTTCCGAGAGCGGGCTTGACCGGATCGCCCTCGTTCGGAAGCTCGATCATCGGCGGCATATCTGACAGCTGCTGTGACTGAACGGCGGCCAATTCGTTTTCGAGCCGCTCGCGCTCGGAGACGGCAAGGGTGCGTCCAAGTCCGGCGCCAGCTACCGTGATGGTGGCGGTTGCGACTCCCATCTGAATGAGGAATTTACGCCTGTCTATAACCTGAACGGAGCGTTCCTCCTGTACTTCTCCCTCTTCTGTTTCCAGCGCCATGGGCGGCAGGGCGAGAAGTTTGCGTCCCGACTTGACCGCCACATTGCCCCAGGTTATGAAGAGCAGGAATACCCAGAGGAAGTTGACTATCGGATGAAGCGGCGACTGTCCCATTACGGCGGTGACGAGCGCTATAGGAATGCCTAGAATCGCGCCGACCAGCAGTCCCAGGCCACCCCACACTCCAATACCCCGCATCTGGATATATCCGAATACGATGATACTGGCGACTACCACTCCTGCGAAGAAGAGTCCGACCGCCATTATTTGCTCGGCGGTCTTGGCAGTGCCGGACACGCTTGCGCCAAACAGCATCAGCGTGTCAACCATTCTGTCAATGCCAAATGTAACGACTGGTCCGGGCAGCGCGCGCGCTATCCAGTCGAATACATCGAAGGGAGAGAAGGATAGCCCCACCCACTTCTGAGCGACATACATCACCGCAATCATCGGAGCCGCCAACATTACGCCGACCAGGGATCCGAAGCCCAATGTTCGCAATTTCATGGTTATCCCTTTTTACTCCAAATATACGCTGCTTAGATCACTTTCGGACTTGGAAACTTGGTATCTGTCTCCTCATGTAAGGCGTCTCTTCGGGGTGCGGGATTCAATGCCCCGCACCCCAGACGCCCACCGCAGTCGTTACTCGACAATAGCGTTGGCGAGAGCCCGTTCGTCCAGTTCAAGGCCGAGACCTGGGCGGTCCGACAGCTTTATCTTCCCGTTTTCAGGGATGATGGGTTCGACAAAGAGCTCTGCCACGCCCTCCGCCGGGCCGGTAAATTCTTCGGAAAATTCGTGTGGGCGAATCGCGTTGGTCACCGTGCTGTATGCGTGCAGGCTGGCGAGCGAATTAGCTCCAATATTCGGGCTGTGCGGCATAATCACCTTATTGTTCGCAACGGCCATCTCATAGACGCGCATGATCTCAGACACGCCGCCAACGTTCAGAATGTCGGGCTGGAGAATGTCGGGATTGCCGAGCATCATCAGGTCCCTGAATCGCCACGACGATAACTCCTGCTCGCCGGTCGAGATCGGACAGTCCAGCGCATCCACAACCTGGCGAAGACCTGGGAAGTCATACTGCGGAAGCGGCTCCTCGAAGTGCGCCACGCCCATCTCCTCGAGCCTGCGGCCCTGCGTGATCGCGGTCGAGACCGAATAGCCGCAATTGGCGTCGAATCCCAGCGGCACGTCATCCGGCAGCCACTCGCGGCAGGACCTGAATATGGCGAAGTCCTTTTCTGGATCGCTGTCCTGGCGGTAGTCCCTCCAGTCCATGCGTATCTTGAAAGCCCGGAATCCTCGCTCATAACCTTCCTGCACTTCTTCCAGCATCTCGCCGGGCGACTTGCGCCATCCGCTGCCCCTGCTCCAGTAGAGGGGGATCTCGGTTCTTGCCGCGCCGCCCAGCAGCGAGTACAGCGGCATTCCGGCGGCCTTGCCCATAATGTCCCACAGCGCGACATCAATCGAGCCGACTATCTGGGAAGGAAGTCGAGTAGCCTGTTCCCCTGTTCCCAGCGACAGCATATCCCATATTTGTCGAGGCTGAAGCGGGTCCACGCCTATCAAGAGAGGCTTTATCACCTCATCGAGATACGCTCTGAATACTCCAAGTCCACGCGACCCTTCGGCTATCCCGACGATACCCTCGTCGGTAAACACGCGCACAAGAAGGCGTCCGGGTCTGCCGACGAACGGCGTTCCAGCTGCCGCGCTTGCCGCTGGTTTGAGTTGGTTTACCTGGATGTCGGTGATTTTCATCGTTAGCGCCTCCACAAATTTCGGTTGCCGCACGCAGTGTATCAGGTTGGCGCGGACTTGTGGATTTGAAGAGCGCTTTGCGCTGGAAAAATCGCCGAATCCGGGTTGGACGGCTATCGTCGAGCGGCTGTCGCAGAGGGTTCTACGCCGTCAGGAGCACGACCCCTTAACCCGAATCCACCGAAGAGGGTTAGTATCGCCGCCGGGGCGTGGGTGAGGGACGTGTCAAAGTGGCGGTGCGGTTATGATGTCAGCGCCTGGGTCGTTCTGAAGGTCCGCGGTCGTGATTTTGGACGCCAATGGAGGCCCACAGTGGCGATTTGGGGCGAGTTTGACGAATCTGCGGGCAACAGTGGACACCCGCGGTCCGGTCCGGAGCGATCTTACGGACAAGACAGGCTGTGGTGTGTACGGTGGTCAGTAGTAGACACTGCCGTCAGGCCGGCAGAGGAATGGCTCGCAGTCTGGTCAGTGCGCGACCGAACTGTGTTTCCCAGGGCCAGCGCTGCGGGAGATGCAAAGTAAGGCGGCGGGCCGAGTGGGTGAGCCGTCCGGCGAGGGAGAACAAGCGTCTGCGCAGGGTCTTGGTGGTCGCCACCGGCTCGCGCAGACCGATGCGTCCGATCCAGCGAGCCAGGTTGTGAGCCATTACCTGTATGGCCATCCAGGCGGCGTTGGCTGCAAAGCGCCCCGAGGGCAGATGGTTCAGCCCGACACCGTACTTGAGGTCTCGGATGGCGTTCTCGATCTCGGCGTGGCGGCGATGGTCGGCCTCCAGTTGGAGGGTGTCGCCCTGTCGGTCGGTGATGAAGGCGTGATAGCTGTAGTCGACGAAGAGGGCCAGTTGTGAACCGGGCGTGGGCTTCACCCTGCGGACGATGAGACGCACCGGTGCGGCATCGGGCTCGTTCCGAAAAGGGGTGTAGGTGGTCTCAGCCACGTCGGCTGCGCCGTCCATCCAGTAGGGTATGGGAGTCCAGTCCTCCTCAGGTATGGCCTCTATGAGATTGCGCAGTCGGGTGTGCTGACGGACGGTGATGGAGAAGCGGACACCTGTCTTTCGGCATACGGAGACGATGTCATGGGTGTAGAAGCCACTGTCGGCGCGTACGGTGAGTTGTCCTGTGGCCCCGGCGCAGCGCACCCGGCTCACCGTCTCACGCAGGAAGTGGGCTGCGCCCCGGGCGGTGTTGGCTCGACCCTGTCGCAACCGGGCCATCAGCACGTCGCCGGTTCCTGCGGCGACGGCCACAAGCGGGTGATAGCCTCTCTGGCCGGTGTAGTTGTGGCGGCGGGCGCCCTCCTTGCCCAGTCCGTAGGTCTCGCAGATGGTGGAGTCCAGGTCGATGGTCAACGGCTCATCGCCGGGACCCGCGCCAGCGGCCCAGGCCCGCGCCAGCAACTCCCGGCTCACCCGGTCCAACTGCCGCACATGTCCCCACCTGAAGCTGCGCAGGAAGGTCCCCAGGGTGGATGGCGCCTTCACTGTACAGCCCAACACCCGCCCGGTCCCACCGGCACGCAGCGCGTCGGCGTCATCGATGCAGTCCCCACCGGCCAGCGCCGAGGCAACCAGGGTCAGCGTCTTGTCTCCCGGGTTCGCCCGTCCCGGCGCATCGCCCAGGTCAACGTTGCTGTCCACCAGTTCACTCAGTCCCAGGCGCTGAGCGAGAGTGGCCGGCACGAGCAGCCCGGCATTGGCCACCAGCCGGGGATCGTCGAAGGCGATTCGGATGCGGTCGGGACGCTCAGGTGGTAACATCTATTAAGTGCTCCTGCTCTGGGGTTGGTTCTTGTCTTCAAACCCATTATCCCAGATTCAATGGAGCGCTTTCTCACCCCTTTTGCACGACGACTCATCCATCCCTTCGGTGGATCCGGGCTTAGAGTCGGACAGAACTTGATACGCCTCGTTGACCTCCTTGAACTTGTCCTCTCCAGCCTTCTTGTCCCCCCGCGTCGTGTCTGGATGATACTTCTTGGACAATTCTCTGAAAGCCATCCGTATATCCCGCTCGTCGGCGTCTCTCGAAACTCCAAGTATCTTGTAATAGTCTTTCATCTCTCGCTCACCCCCTGACAACCGCCAATCTACACAAACGACCTGCCAAAAACAAATACACCCCTATGCTGATTTACACCATGAGCCTAAACCGGCGGTGTGTCCAAAAAATCCTGTTGACATCCGAACGCCACGCTGATTTAATGGATGGAGCGTAGTACACGGTTATCCTGCGCTGGAGACGTCCAGCCCTTCCAATTTTCTGTCTAGGGTAAGTGTTGATTGAGCCCGACCGTCGAATGGTGGCAAGAGCGCTGGCTACTCTTTCACTTAGTCCTATCACCGGTTGGAGCCTTCCTGACAACGTGGGCGCTATATCGCTTGGAAACGGGCCAGTGGGAATTCTGGACTCAAGTAGCGTTAGCCGCCTCTATAGTTGACTTGGCTATAGTCCTGTATGGCACAATCGCCATATTAGTAGAGAGAGGAGCCTATTTCATGCTTTGGGCAATTGACAAAATAAAGAAGAAGAGGCTGGAAGACAGAGCCCAGGGAAGAGCCGAGGGAAAAGCCGAGGAAATGGCTGAAATCCTGGCCATCCTGAAATCCGACGAAAACATCAGAACGGGCAGCGTGAATATAGATGAATTGATAGCGGAGATCGAGGACCGCGCCAAGACATCGGCGTAAGCTACCTCTCACCTCTACACCCCCGCAAATACTCCACCTCCGACCTCAGCCGCGAATTCTCCTCCTCCATCCGGTCAATCCTCTCCAGCAGATTCATGATCACCTCCACCCCGGCCAGATTCACCCCCAGGTCGTCCACAAGCCCGCGTATCCGACGCACCCGCTCGACGTCCTCTCGTGAAAACACCCGCTGGTTCCCGTTCGTCCTCGCGGGCTCGACCAGCCCCAGCCGTTCATAGTATCGGAGCGTCTGGGTTCTCACGCCCAGCATTCGCGCCGCGACACTAATCACGTACACAGGCTCGTTCTGATCGAAAATCTCGTTCATGCCTAACCTGCCTGGCTTTCCTCGGACCGCATCTCGCGGAACCGCGTTATCAGCGCCCGCTGCTCGTCGCTCAGACTCTTGGGCATCGTCGGACGCAGAGTCGCGTACAGATCGCCCCGATTCTCCGGTGAACCAAGCATCGGCATCCCAAGCCCTCGCAGACGGATATTCTGCCCATTTTGACTGTTCTCCGGAATAGTGACCACCAGGCGGCGGCCGGCCGGCGTCCTCACCTCAGCCTCTCCACCCAGCATCACGTCCTCGAACGACACGGCTATGTCGGTGTACAGATCTTCGCCCAGCCGCCGGAACTGCGGATGCGGAGTAACGCTCACCCTGAACAGCAACTCCGTGCCGCTCTCGGGCGTCACCCGCACAGCGCTGCCGTTATCTACACCCGGTGGGATCTCCACCTCGAACCGCCGCGCCCTCCCTCCGGTAGTGAGATTCGCGTTGATCTTCGTTCCGCTGTACGCCTCTTCCAGCGATACCGTCACCGACGTCTCCGTTCGTACATTACGCGGCGAACGTCTTGTCTCGAAGTTGCGGAATCCCCCCCCGAGAACGTCTTCCACACCGGAAAACAGGTCGCTGTTGTCATAGTACCCGTGAGACGTGAAGTCGAAATGCGAACGCGACGCCCGTCGCTGCTCCTCGATCCGGTCCGCGTCCCTCCACTGCTCGCCATAGGCGTCGTACTTCTTGCGGCTGTCCGCGTTGGACAAAACCTCATACGCCTCGTTTATCTCCTTGAACCGCGCCTCCGAGTCTTTATCCCCCTGGTTCAGATCGGGATGATACTTACGCGCCAGCTTCCTGAAGGCGCTTCGTATCTCCTTCTCGTCGGCGTTCTTTTGAACCTCGAGTATGTCGTAGTAGTCGGTCATCCTGCCTTCCCTGCCTGGCAATTCTGATTGTTTTAGGACCCACGCAGTTGAGAACGGTTTCGTAGATGGGTTAGGTCACATCCAAGTAGAATTTCATACCCAAGTGCGTAACTCCTATGTTTATGAATGCACCGCTGATGTCCGTTCAGTTTCAGTGGGTCGCATTCCCCACTTGCCTTGCCTCGTCATTCCCACTCTCACCCACCGTCATTCCCGCGAAGGCGGGAATCCATCGGACACCACTCGGTAAGACTACACAATGGCAATGCTGATTGCTATAAGTTAATCTAACAAGATTAGATTATATGCTCTAATAGTATTATCTTATTTATAGTAATTAGTATAGTTATCTTGACAGCGCATCTCGTATTTCCTACAATTATTTCAAGGTCGAATGACCCCTGATCAGCAAATTACAGCCACAAGGAGAATAACATGGCAATTCAGAGATGGAACCCTTTCATAGACGTGAGACCCTTCAACCGAGCCCGTTTCGGAACATTCGAGAGCGGTCGCTGGCCCATACCCATTGACGTCCTGAGCGAGGGCGAGGACGTGGTTGTCCGCGCCTCCCTGCCCGGACTCAAGCCCGAGGACATCAGCGTGACGCTCGAGGACCGCCTGCTCACCATTCAGGGCGAGACCGCCGAGGACAGCGAGGTCGAAAAGGGCGACTACCTGCTGCGAGAGCGGCGCGTCGGACGCTTCAGCCGCTCACTCCGACTGCCCACCTCCGTTGACGCAGACAAGGCCGAACCTACATACGAGAACGGCATCCTCACCATCAACATCCCACGCCAGGAATCCAGCAAAACACGCCGACTGGAAGTAAAGACCGTCTAATACAGTCAGCCTTCAATCGGGCTTAAACGCTGCAAACAGGGCGGGTCGAAAGACCCGCCTTTCTCTTTGTCCATCTGGTCCCTCACATTCTGCGACCATCCTCTCAATCCCGTCAATCCTGCCCATCACCCCAATCAAACAAATCACAGTTCGGACAATGTTACCCTTGACGATACAGAACATATTTGCTATTCTGCATCCATTCACTAAACACACACAACAACCAGACACTAGGAGCTAACCAAAGGAATCCAATGTCCTACGACCAAAGAGCAGAACTGGCCCAGGCCATACACCGCAAGACCGACGGCGGCAATAAGATCGTGGACTTCCTGAACGACGTCCTCGACCAGAACTTGCCCGACGTCCGCCTTACCCACAGGCTCCAGTCCGCGCGTCTGCTCACCAGGCGCGGACACTTCCCAAAGGCCGAACTGTTCATCGAGCGACACAGGCAGAAACGCGCCCGCGGCAAGTCCGGCGGCGAACAGAAGCGGGACTCCGAATTCGACTCGGCCCTCCAGGAAATCATACTTGCCGAGGCCGGACCCGCATTCGTCGCGCAGTGGCTCATAGACGTGATGCAGGGACGAACGCCCGCGATTGAATCCGGAATAGACACCTTCAAGGTTCACCACAGAATGAGAGCGGTCCGAGAACTGCTCGCGCGCGGCTACGACCGCGACTACACCTCGCCTGTCGAGGCTGAGACGGTTCGAACCGTGACTGAGAATGACAGGCCACGGGTGTCTTCCAACACCCATGACGCCACCGTCATGCCCTCTTTCGCGGGCATCCACAGCTCGGATGATCCCTGCGCGCCGCTGAGCCATACCCACACTGAGATTGAATCTGAAGACTCAGAGCCAATGGACGAACCCATTGACTACGTGGCGATGGCCAAAGAGATAGTGGCGAACCTGGACCCTTCAGAATTGGAGGAAGAACCTCCCTCTCCTCACAAGCCCAACTACACCATGTGGGAAATCATCAGGAAACAGCCCAAGCCTGCCATTACCGAAGAACAGGCCAGGATAGGCGCTGCCCGATTCCACGAAAGAATTCAGAGACAGATTCGCTGGAGAGAGTCCGGCGTCAAGACCCCCGCAAGAAAAGACCACGACAACTATGACAACAGCTAGACTGAACACCGTCGCCGCGCTAGCCGGGTACCTCGCGACTCTGGAACATAGATACAGACGGGCGACGCTTGAAGAAATGAAGCCAGGCTTGCCCGCTGGCATGGTTACCAAAATCGAATATCGCTGGCCGCTCTGGGCAAGACGAACACAGATGCCGCCCGATGACCTCCGGCATATCTGGCTGCTTCTCGCGTGCCGTGGCTTCGGCAAAACACGCGCCGGCCCATTCCTATGGATCTAGGAGTCGGTGATGGAAGCCGGGCGAAAAATACTACCCCGAACACAACTCATCACACCCTGAATCTGGAATACCGGCTGACGACTGACAACTAATAACTAAGCGCTATTGACTGCTATAATACCCGCCGGAGGCCAGCCCAATTGAAGATATACACAAAGTCAGGAGACGAAGGCGAGACCGGCCTGCTGTTCGGAGGTCGCGTCTCCAAAGCGCACATCCGCACCGAGGCCTACGGCTCCACCGACCACGCCGTATCCGCAATCGGACTTGCCCGAGCGCTTTCCGACGACGACAGGGTAAAAGAAATCCTGCTCCAGGTCCAGCGTGAGTTGTTCATGATCGGCGCCGAGCTTGCCACCGACACCGCCAACCGCCATCACCTGCTGGAGCGCTTCCAGATAATCTCCGAAGATCGCGTCGCCCGTATGGAATCCCTCATAGACGACCTCAACGCCGATGTCGAACTTCCCCCGAACTTCATAATTCCTGGCGCGTCCCCGGGCTCCGCGGCCATAGACGTCGCCCGAACCCAGACCCGAACCGCCGAGCGCAGGGTCATAGAACTGCGAAACGAGGGTATGCTTCCAAACACCCAGATTATGATCTACCTCAACCGTCTCTCCGATCTGCTCTTCATGCTCGCCAGGTACGAAGACCGCCTCCTCCCAATGGAGATAGTAACCGGACAGCCCCCCGAAAAGGCTGAATGACCATGCCCGCGCCCACCATCGCCATCGCCGACTACAACGCCGGCAACATCCGCAGCGTCCAGAAGGCGCTCGAAAGATTCGACGCCCGCGCCGAGATAACCTCGTCGCCCGAGCGCATAGCCGACGCCGACGCGCTGGTCGTCCCCGGCCAGGGCGCCTGCGATTCCTCCATGCGCCACCTCCGCTCCCGCGGTCTGGTTGACCCAATCCGAGAGTTCATCCAGGGCGGCAAGCCATTCCTCGGCGTATGCCTCGGTCTCCAGCTTCTGCTCGACAGCTCCGAAGAAGGCGAGGAACCATGCCTCGGAATCGTGTCCGGCGCCTGCCGACGTCTGCCCGCAGGCCGCAAGATTCCCCACATAGGCTGGAACCAGGTCTCCTTCAAGAAAGAGCATCCACTATTCGAGGGCGTGCAGGACAACTCGCACTTCTACTTCGTCCACAGCTACTACGCCGACCCCGAGGACCGCTCACTCGTAGCCGGAACCACCGAATACGGCGTCGAATTTTGCAGCGCAGCCGCCTGGGACTCCGTCGTAGCCGTCCAGTTCCACCCCGAAAAGAGCGGCAGCGTCGGCCTCAAAATCTACGAAAACTTCGTCCGCTACACCCGCCAGTCCTGAACAAAGGAGGCTCTTTCATTGTCCCAAAATCCGCCCCCGAACCTGAAGAACATGGTTAGCCGATGACCTCTGCGAAACTATTGACCGATGATGTGCGCCAAGTAGCGCGCGGCTGGCTGAACAGCCACTTTGCAGGCCGGCATGGCCAAGACATACTGCTCGGGCTGCCCGAATGGGATGACAGGCTGGACGTATGGCGCGTCGCGCTCGTCGCGTCCCGAAACGCCAGCGCGCCAATCGGAGAACTACAGGTCAGCCGGAGCGGAGAGATTACGCGCTCGCCGTTGCCCTCGCTTGTGAAAGAGCGACTGCGCAACACTTATGCCAGGCGTCGGCCAACCACTCGCAAGAGGAACCCTCGGATTGCGTTCCCGCCCATCCCCAACAAGGTTATACTGGGCGACTGCCGAGATATTCTGAAGGACTTCCCGCCTAATAGCGCGCAGTTGGTCTTCACATCCCCGCCTTACTTCAACGCCAAGGTCGAGTATGCTGAATATCTGGATTATGAGTCCTATCTCAACTTTCTTGGCGAGGTGTTTGCTGTATGTCATGACGTTCTGGCGGAAGGGCGATTTCTTGTAGTCAATCTCTCCCCTGTTCTGGTGCGTCGAACGTCCCGCAGCGCGGCCAGCAGGCGACTGCCTATCCCATTTGACCTGCACCCTATTTTGCGGAATATCGGATATGAGTTCATAGACGACATCATCTGGCGTAAACCGGAAGGCGCGGGTTGGAACCTGGGGCGTGGCCGGCGCTTTGCCGCCGACCGGCAGCCGCTGCAATACAAGCCGGTTACGGTCACTGAATATGTGCTGGTCTATCGCAAGAGAACCGATAGACTCATTGACTGGAACCTGCGAAACCACCCCGACCCCTCTGCCGTGGAACGATCCAGGATCTTGGGAGAGTACGAAAGAACCAACGTCTGGGAACTAACTCCCGCCAGCCACAAAGCTCACCCGGCGGTATTTCCCGACGAACTTGTAAAGCGCGTCATCAGTTACTATTCGTTTGAAGGCGACAGCGTTCTCGACCCATTCGCGGGAACCGGTACTGTCGGTCGCGTAGCCGCGACGCTTGGGAGGAGGTTCATACTCACTGAAAACCGTCCTAACTACTTTGAAGTAATGCGCCAAGAGTTGTACGACATAACCACATATAACTCAATAGACTTCGACGACATCCAGTACCTGTGGAGCGCGGACATTGACTCCAAACATATATAGCCTTGAATCCCCGGAGGGCATCAGGGAAATTGTCGCCGCGCTGTTGATGGGGTACAACTACCGCCTCTATACAGAAGGGCAGACCCGAAGTCAGCTTCTCGACGCCTATCAGCGGCTCATTGCTGTAAGAGAAAGTCTTCCGGCCGACTCCGGACATGATGAGTGGCTGGCCGCCATGGAAGAAACTTTGGGGCGGAGCGAAGCCAGCCTTGCTTGGTGGTTGCTCGGCTTGACGAACAAGACTGCCCAAAACTTGGGCGTTAGACAAGCTGAACGATTTGACTACCTCAAAGAGGTAGCCGCGCACATCCAGAGTGTAACGGATAGCTCCCCTGAATTGGACTTTGACGATGCCATGCTGATGGTATGGGCGGGAGCCGCCACATTGACCATCAGGGGCGCGAGGAAATCTACTGTTGGCAAGACTTTGGAGCGCGCTTTCTTGCGAGCGGGTCTTTCTATGCTTGGCTTAGTGGAGGGTGAGGACTTCTGGATAAACTTACAGAGAGACGTGGAAGTGGGCCGTGAAGTAGATGCTGAAATCGCGAGCAGGCGTGGACGGGTACGGGTTGAATTGGGACTTATAGAGCGTGGCAACCAGGAAGTCATAGAGGACAAAATCAACCGCGTAGGCGCTGGCGGGATCGTTATATTTGACAGGATAGGCGCAAGATCGAACGTATGGCAAACTGCTGAGAATCAACAGGTTCAGTTCATTCAGATAAGGAATAATCGCCCCCTCACTGAACTGTACGGCTACCTGCGCGACCGAGTAGATAGGGCTCTTATAGAACCGCCCGCAGACATGGACGGAATCAGAACCGCTGTCAACGATCTTCCTGACAGCCTATTCAGATAAGGATTCGTATAAGGAAAGCAAATTTGGAACTGATCCCCGCCATAGACCTCATAGACGGAAAGTGCGTCCGTCTATACCAGGGAGACTACTCCCAGGAGACCGTGTACGCCGACGACCCCGTAGAAGTCGTCCTCCGATGGGAAAGCCTCGGCGCGAGCCGAATCCACATTGTGGACCTCGACGGCGCCCGCTCCGGCCAGCCCGACAACCTCGATGTCGTCAAGAGCATAGTGAAAGCCGTAGAAGTCCCCGTCCAGATGGGCGGCGGAGTCCGCACCCTCGACAGCGCGCGCCGCATCCTCGAGGCCGGCGTACAGCGAGTCATGCTCGGTACCGTCGCCGTCCGAAACCCCGACATCGTGCGCGCCGCCTGCGCCGAACTGGGAAGCGACGCCGTAGTGGTCGCAGTGGACTCAAAGGACGGCAGAGTCGCCATCTCCGGCTGGACATCCGCCAGCGACATTCAGGCAACCGACTTGGTATCCAGCATGATGGAAGCCGGAGTCCAGACCTTCCTCTGCACCGACATCTCCAGAGACGGCACCCTAACCGGCCCCAACTACCACCTGATGAGCGAACTCGTGCAAGTCGCCGGAAACGGCATAATCGCCGCCGGAGGCATAGCCTCCATAGACCACCTCCAGCGCCTCGTCCAAACAGGCGTCGGCGCAGCCGTCATAGGCAAAGCCCTCTACACAGCCGACATAGACCTCCCCGAGGCCCTCGCCGCAGTTTCAGAAGCAGCCTGGACGCGAAGGAACTCAAATGACTAACCCGGTCTCCACATACGCTGATCTCGTAGCCGATAACTTCCGTCAGCAGATAGACGCTCAGCCCGAAGACCAACTGAAGTTCCCTGTCGGCAACCTCTTGCGCGACATTGGACAGCAGACCGACTTGGAGGTGAACTGGCGCACTGAAGTCCACCCCGACGACGTTGACGGACGACCAGATCTAGGAATCACCGTCAGTCAACTGCTTGTGGGGCACATTGAACTCAAAGCGCCCGGAGTAGGCGCGCGCCCGGAACGTTTCTCTGCTCGCAGCCGCAATGGTAAGCAGTGGAAACGCTTCAAAGCGCTTCCAAACCTCATATATACCGATGGCTCAGAATGGAGCCTGTACCGCTCCGGCAAACCCACGGCTCGCGTCCGAATCACGGACGACGTAAGCGAAGGCGGTTCCCCCTCTCTCGGCATTGAACAACTGCCCAAGCTGGAAAACCTGCTCAAGGACTTTCTCTATTGGGAACCCATAACTCCGGCCACCGCTCAAGGACTCGCAGAATTTCTCGCGCCGCTCACTCGTATGCTCCGCGATGAAGTGGAGAATGCGCTTGGACGCGATGGCGACACTCAGAACCCACTCAGACGCTTGGCGCAAGAATGGAGCGGTCTGCTGTTCCCAGAATCCAACGACGCCCAATTTGCAGATGCTTACGCCCAGACTCTAACTTATGCGCTGCTGCTCGCCAAATTCGAGGGTGCCGACAGCCTGCACCCCACTTTCGCGTCCTATGCGCTCCAGAAGGAACACGCGCTGCTCGCTCAGGCCATTGGGTTGCTGGAGGTCCCTGCTGTACGCGAAGAACTGATAATGCCCATAGAATTGCTGGAACGCGCAATCGGGGCCGTTGACGCGGCGGCTATACAGCGTGAGGCCGACCCATGGATCTACTTCTACGAACAGTTCCTCGGCGAGTACGACCCGAAACTCAGAAAAGACCGCGGAGTCTATTACACGCCGGTCGAGGTGGTTCGGACGCAAACGCGACTTGCGGGCGAACTGTTGCGAACAAGATTCGGCAAGCCGCTTTCCTTTGCCGATAACGATGTGGTCGTACTCGATCCCGCCGCTGGCACGGGAACCTATCCGCTCGCGGTTCTTGACCACGCCGAAGAATCCGTTCGCCAGCGTCTGGGCCCGGGAGCGGTCCCCGGCAGACTGAGAGACCTTGCCGGACGGCTCAACGGATTCGAGATTCTGGTCGGCCCTTACGCCGTCTCTCACCTCCGAATTTCACAGCGTCTGCGCGACGTGGGCGTAACTGATGTGCCGCCTAGGATTTATCTCACGGACACGCTCGAATCCCCCAACCGCCTGCCCGATTTCACCGCGAGCATCCTCCAGCAGAGTCTGACAGACGAACGCAAGCGCGCCCAGGAAATCAAGAAAGACACCCGTGTTTTCGTCTGTATCGGCAACCCGCCCTATGACCGCGAGCAGCGGGACCCCGACGACGACGAGGGACATCGCAAGGGTGGCTGGGTCCGTTATGGAGACGAGGGTCCCGACACGCCCCCGCCAGTCTTGGAAGACTTCCTTGCCCCGGCAAGAGCGGCAGGGGCCGGGGTTCACCTAAAGAACCTGTACAACGACTACGTTTACTTCTGGCGTTGGGCTCTCTGGAAGGTGTTCGATTCCACAGACGACGCTGGCATCGTGACTTTCATCACCGCGTCATCATACTTGCGCGGACCTGGGTTCGTCGGTATGCGCCGCAAGATTCGAGAGACGTTCGACGACCTGTGGATCATAGACCTAGAAGGCGATAGCATCGGCGCGCGTAAGACTGAAAACGTGTTCTCCATAAGGACACCTGTGGCAATCGCCATCGGGGTCCGCAACGGCCAACCCAATCCCAAGTCTCCTGCGAGAGTCTGGAAGACCAAGATTACAGGGCCCGAGAAATCCAAGCTAGAAACACTTGATTCCGTTCACTCATTCGATGATCTCGGCTGGCGCGAGTGTTCCAACGAATGGGATGCTCCATTCTACCCGGCAGGGATAGGTGCTTATTTTGATTGGCCTACCCTTACTGACGTCTTTCCATGGCAACAGTCTGGTATAAAAGTTGGGCGTACATGGCCCCTTAGTCCTGATTTACAGGTATTGCAACAGCGTTGGCAAACACTGGTCTCTGCCAAACCCCGAAGCCGTCCACGTCTATTCGTGAACCGCCCCACAGGTCGAAAGACCAGCGACTCACCTACTTCACTGCCTCCGGGGAGTTCATCCCTGTCGCCCGTTGATTCGCTGGCTTCTACAAATGAAATGGCTCAGGTTGTGCGGTACTCATACAGGTCGTTCGATAGGCATTATATAGTGGCGGATACTCGACTTATTGATAGACCAAGCCCATCGCTTTGGAACTCACACAGCGACAGTCAAGTGTACATTGTTGGGCTACTCACTAAAGTTCTCGGGGAAGGACCATCTGTAGTATCTACCGATGTCGTACCCGATTTGGATTACTTCTGCGGACGGGGGGCGAAAGATGTAATCCCATTGTGGCGTGATTCCCAAGCGACAACTAGCAACATCACAAAAGGAATTCTAGAAAAACTGTGTGAAGAATTCGGATCGCCTGTCACTCCTGAACGTCTCTTTGCCTACGCCTACGGAATTCTGGCCCAATCTTCATATGTCGCCCGTTTCTGGGACGAGCTTGAGCTACCCCCGCCTCATCTGCCCATCACAAAGGACGTTTCCCTATTTAATCAGGTAGCCGACCTCGGCACACGTCTAATCTATCTCCATACATACTGCCAGCGGTTCGCCTCTCCTGAGGACGACGGATTCATGCCACAGGGTAAGGCTCGTTGCACTAAAGCTGTGTCTCTTGAAGAATATCCCACAGATTCCGAATACGATCTTGGCAAGCGAACGCTGCGCGTCGGCGACGGCAAATTCGCGCCCGTCGCGCCGGAAGTCTGGAACTACTCTGTCTCCGGCTTGCAGATCGTTCGGTCTTGGCTCAACTATCGCAAACGTGATAGATCGGGACGCAGTTCCTCGCCACTCGATAACATCCGTCCCGCCCGTTGGGACTTTACAGGAGAGTTGCTTGAACTGCTATGGCTTCTCGAAGCTACAATTAATCTTCAGCCAGAGGGCAAAGCCCTCCTAGAAAAAGTATGCGCGTCCGATACATTCTCACAGTCCGAACTGCCCACCCCTACCGAGGAAGAACGCAATCCTCCCCATCTCAATCGCCCGACCCAGCCTACCCTGATAAGTGATTAGCCTGGATAGGCTCTAAAAGTGAATCCAACCCAACAACCCAACCCAAGATAGAGGATCAATGCTCACCAAACGAATAATACCCTGCCTCGATGTTGACGCCGGGCGCGTCGTCAAGGGCATCAGCTTTATCGAGATACGTGACGCCGGTGACCCCGTCCAGTTGGCGACCTACTACGACGCCGAGGGCGCGGATGAGCTTGTTCTTCTCGACATAACAGCAAGCTCCGACTCACGCGAGATCATGGTGAACGTCGTCCGAGAAGTCGCCGAGAGGCTGTTCATCCCCTTCACCGTCGGAGGTGGCATGAGAAGCGTCGCCGACGTGCGCCGTATGCTCGAAGCGGGCGCCGACAAGGTTTCGCTGAATACGGCGGCGGTGCAGAATCCCGACCTGGTGAGCGAGGCCTCCGACCACTTCGGCGCCCAGTGCATAGTAGTCGCCATAGACGCCACCGCCATCCGGCCCGGCGACCCTCGCGTAATCGGTGACGACACCACGCTGGCCCTCGACGACAACTCGCGCTGGGAAGTTTACATCCACGGCGGCAGAACCCCCACAGGCATTGACGCCCTCAAATGGGCCAGGCGCGCCAACGAGCTCGGCGCGGGCGAACTGCTCGTCACCAGCATGGACACCGACGGCCACCAGACCGGCTACGACCTCGACATGATAAGGGAAATCTCCGAGAGGGTGACCATCCCAGTCATAGCAAGCGGCGGCGCGGGTTCACCCAGGCACTTTCTTGACGCCCTCGACTACGGCAAAGCCGACGCCGTGCTCGCCGCCAGCGTCTTCCACTTCGGAACATACCGCGTCAAAGA
The DNA here is from genome assembly GCA_965261525.1 of Dehalococcoidia bacterium. Taxonomy (GTDB): domain Bacteria; phylum Chloroflexota; class Dehalococcoidia; order Lucifugimonadales; family UBA1123; genus VXRN01. The sequence continues at coordinate 2,574,436 of OZ253472.1, read as the reverse complement.
CATCAAGGACTACCTGAACCAGAACCGCGTCCCCGTGCGCCCCATCGAGCCGGGGCTGTCCGATCATCTCATCACCCTGCCGGAAGCGAATACAACTAACGACTAATAACTGACCACTGAAAACCAAGACCGGAGAGACAAATGCCAACCGTTCTGCTTGACGAAAAAGGACTAGCCCCCGCCATATGCCAGAACATCGAGACCGGCGAGGTTCTCATGCTGGGATACGTGAACCCGGGCGCGCTCAAGCGCACACTGGAGGGTGGCGAAGTATGGTTCTACAGCCGCAGCCGCGCCGACATGTGGCACAAGGGCGAAGTGTCGGGCAACTACATGAGAATCCGCTCGGCCTCCGTTGACTGCGACGGCGACGTGATTCTCCTCAAAGTCGTGCCGGACGGCCCCATCTGCCACACAGGAAACCCGACCTGCTTCTTCACCCCCTTCGACGAACTCCCCGACTTCGAGGCCCCCGAAAAAGGCCCGGGCATCCTGGAAGAGCTTTTCTCCGTAATCCAGGACCGCAAGGAGTCAATGCCGGAGGGCAGCTACACGACCGAACTGCTGAAAGGCGGCCCCGACCGCATCGCCCAGAAGGTCATCGAGGAAGCGGGCGAAGCAGCGATAGCCGGAGTAAAGCAGGACGGGGAGCAACTCGCCGACGAACTCGCCGACCTGCTCTACCACTCGCTCGTTCTCATGTCCGCCACCGGAGTCCGCCCCGAAGACGTGTGGTCGTCTCTCAGAGAGCGACGCGGGTAGCGGCGCCAGCCGAGTGCCTTGAACCAATGCGTTGGCGCTAATGGATACGCGCTTTTTCCCCAGGGCCTTTCGATTGTTCTAAAATCCAATGGCGCCGCGTTACTCGTCATTCCCGCTTTCGCGGAAATCCATAGACGACTACACCGCGAATCTGGATAATCGAAACACCTTGGCTTTTTCCCACCGAGCCTGTACATATGTTCTGCGCATTGCTATAATGGCTACACGGCCTGCTGAGATGAAAGTCTAAGCGGAATCTGCTCACCGAACACTCTCAACGAAGGATTGAGAACCATAAGCGGCAATTTAAATAGACGAGGAAGTTACGGGAAAAATAACTGGAAAGGCATACACACAACCCTGTCCGGGGTCTTAGCGCATTAACAACCAAATACTAACCGTCAAGACGGAGACGCGCCAATCGGTCCGAGTCAGTCTCCACTTGAATCCACGCCGGAATCGCGGCGGTCGGCGGACAGCGCGGCATTCATAGCAGCCACCGCGACCTCTATCTGGTCGTCGTCCGGCTGGCGCGTCGTGAGTTTCTGAAGAAGCAGGTTTGGAGCGGTTATCAACCTGACCATCGGGTTGTCCTCGTACCTACCGCTCCACCGGATCACCTCGTAGGCCAACGCAGCGATCACCGGAATGAATATTATTCTTGATAGCATCAGCCACCACAGCGGCTCTCGAGGCACAATCACGAACACCACGATAGCTATTACCATCACGGTCAGCAGGAATGCGGTCCCGCATCTAGGGTGCGCCGGGGAATACTTTCTGATCGCCTCGATAACGAGTGGGTCTCCCCTCTCCTGGGCATGAACCGTCATGTGTTCGGCGCCGTGATACATAAATACTCGACGTATGTCCGGCATACGACCTATTACCCAGATGTAGGCCACGAACACCGCCAGCCTGATAGCCCCCTCCGCGATGTTGGACACGATGTCGTTGCCGAACATACCCTCCAGCGGCCTGCTGGCAAATAAGGGAAGTAAGAAGAACAAGGCTATGGCAAACCCGAACGACAGGAGCAGCATTGACGCAATCGCGCCCTTGCCGAGCTCTTCGGACTCGACTTCTGAGTTCGGATCGGCTTCCGGGTCCTCCATGTTCACATTGGCCGAGTAGCTGAGGGCGCGCATTCCGAGGCCTAGCGTCTCCACAAGGACAACGACGCCCCTTAGCAGCGGTATTCTTCTCACGACGCCCGTGTACAGCGTGGCGAGCGGTCTTTCCTGTAGAGCGATCGCGCCGTTAGGCCTGCGGACGGCTACCGACATATACCGCTGGCCGCGAATCATTACGCCTTCCAGAACAGCCTGGCCGCCGTAAGTGGGTCTCTGTTGTCCGGTCGCCTTCGGCATCGCCTAAGAAATCTGGATTATCAGCGTCGCCAGCGCGATAAATCCGCCAAGCATAATGGCAAGCAGCGTCAGAAAATAACGGTCAAGACGACGCTCCATACTGTTCAGCCGGTCAATGACCTGCTCGAGTTGCCCCTCGACTCGGCCTACGCGCGCTTCCCTGCTCGCAGTATTCTCGACAGTTGTCATACAAACTTCCCTTCGGCTGTATGTCGGCGACGCCTACATTATATTACAAATGGCTGTTTTATCGGAGCAGTCCATAGACGCGCTCAGGAGTGACCAAGACGATGACCGCGTTCTGGTCTATCATTGCCTGGTCGTACTCGTCCCAGTCGGGATGCTCGGCATGGCTACATGCCATATAGACGTCCCGCAGTAAGACCCGTATCTCCTCGGCATCCATATTAGAGTAGTCGAGGAGCCTCGCCTGCCCTTCTATGACCGCGTACTGTCGCCAGTCGTCGGTTACCGCAAGGACTGTGCAGTTGGGGTCACGCCGGAGGTTTCGTATCTTCTGTGATCGGGGATAGACCGATACGAAGGCGGCATGACCGTCGTATGCTCCGCACACCACGATACTGGAATGAGTTGCTCCATTCGGGCGGCGAGTGGCAATGACACCCCTATGGTGGGTCTCCAAGAATGGACGAACATCTTCAAATTCCATCGAACTCCTCCTCATCGCGACCATTCAGCCCGGATAAATTGTCGTCAATCCGGCAAAAGGAAAGGGGTGAGACTTACTCCCACCCCTTACGTGGTTATTCAGCGCCGGACCACTATTGCAAACCGAACCTTCTCATAAGGCGCTCAACGCGGCCCTCTGTGTCAACAATGCGCTGCTCACCCGTGAAGAACGGATGGCACTGCGAGCATATCTCTACACGAAGCTCAGGTTTGGTCGCTCCTGTAACATAAGTGTTGCCGCAGCTGCATATCACCTGCGCCTCATCGTAGTACGTAGGGTGTATCCCTGTCTTCATTCCATGAACCTCCCTGACGGATATACGCTGGCCAGCTTGCGGCCCAGACGTCCATGCTCGAACTTGACGGATCCATTTATCAGCGAGAACAGGGTGTGGTCTCTACCAACTCCGACATTGGTTCCCGGATGGATACGGGTTCCGCGCTGCCGGACGATTATCGTGCCTGCGCGGACCAGTTCGTTGTCGTAACGTTTGACGCCAAGCCTCTTCGAGTTGCTGTCGCGACCGTTGCGAGTGCTGCCGCCGCCCTTTTTGTGTGCCATAATCGCATCTCCGGTTTCTGGACGAGAGTTCTAGTCCAATAGTATGTCAGTTACGGTCAGGTCCGTGTACAACTGGCGATGACCTTTCTTGCGGCGATAGCGCACCTTGGGCTTATACTTGAAAACGACGATCTTCTTTCCCTTGCCGCTTTCAGATATTTCGGTAACGACCCGCGCGCCATCAACTGTTGGCGCGCCAAGAGTAACGTCGCCGTCGCTCGAAACCATTCGAACATCGGTCAGCTCAACGGTATCGCCTACATCACCGGGGATTGACTCGACACGTATGGTATCACCGGTGGCGACCCTGTATTGTTTTCCGCCAGTTTGGATTACTGCATAATCTGTCAATTTTCAAACCTCTCAGACAGCGGTTTATTTTAGTGATACTGGGCAGCCACAGTCAACCCGAATTACTTGACCGCTCATCATTTGAAGACCTGAACACTTTGTCCGGCCGCCAACAGTCATCCATTGAGTCGAAACGCATGATGGCAAGGAACTCGCCATCCAGACCGTACGCGCGAAAGCGTTCGTTACTTCGCAAGATACGGTCACTTTCGACTAAGGAGATGGGGCGTCCATTCTCAATGTTGCTTTGGTCCCTTTTTCCGACAATTAACGCCCGCAAGTTCCCCAGCACATTGTCTGGGCGAAATAGCAACTGCCGCCACGAACCATCCTCAAAACTCCGTTGCACCGTCTCGATTGAGACAGCGTCCGCAATGCATAACCGCCCCGTTCTTAAACGTGTCAATGACGTGAGGTGGGCGCCACATTCCAGCGCGACTCCTATATCGTGCGCAAGCGAACGCATATAGAAGCCGCGGCTACACTCTATCCTGACTGTTGCAACCGGAGGCTTCCAGTCTGCGAGTTGGATCGAGTGTACCGTCATCGGACGTGGTTCACGCTCAACTTCGATACCTTGCCTGGCGAGTTCATACAGACGTTTCCCATTCCTCTTCAAGGCGCTGTACATGGGAGGCACCTGTTCAATATCTCCCAGAAAGCTCATGAAGACATCTTCAACCTGATCTCGGGTTACTTCCGATGGATCGCTTTGGGAAGTAATCTTTCCCTCTGAATCATAGCTATCCGTGGATACTCCTAGGCATATTTCTCCAACGTACTCCTTCGAGCTATCCAGCATATATTCCATTAGGCGGGTTGCCCTTCCGAGACAGATGGGAATCACGCCGGTAGCCATGGGATCCAGTGTACCGCCATGCCCGACGCGCCTTATGCCAGTAACGCGTTTTATCCTGCGAACGGCCTCCATTGATGAGATACCACCCGGCTTATCGAGAATAAGAATCCCATCTGTGGGTTTCGGAGTCACGGCGCGGGGGCTGAGTCCGTGGCTGCTGGCATCTCCCCCGCGAGGCTATCGAGCAGGTCGAGCATCTCGTTACCTTCGCTGAGAGTATCATCGAGAACAAACCTCAGAACCGGTACCTGACGGGTTTCCAGTCTGGCCCTGAGTTGGCGCCTCATGAATCCAGAGGCCGACTGTAGCGCGGCAATAGTGTTTTCCTTTTCGCGCAGCGTACCATATATGCTTACATATACCTTGGCATGCTGGACATCGTTGGATGTATTAACTTGGGTAACACTGACGACTCCCGACACTCTGGGGTCCTTGACTTCATAGCGCAACAGTTCGCTTAAGTCGCGTCGTATGAGAGAGTTGAGACGTTCGATTCTTCTGGACACAGCCAAATACCTCCGGGTAAGAGCGTCATTGCAGGAAGGCGTACATGCCAATTCCCAAAACAAGAGTAGTCTCAGGAATTGAAGGGTAGCTTACGCCTGCGGTACACAGAGCAATTAGGGTGAGCCAGCCTATCTCACCTGTTCAGAACGGTAGGATTCTATAACGTCGTCTTCTCGCCAGTCGTTGAAGCCCTCAATGGCTACTCCGCCCTCGAATCCGTTGGTAATTTCGCGCACATCGTCCTGGAAGCGTTTCAGGCTGGCAGGAACGCCCGTAGCGATGACATTGCCGTTGCGGATGACGCGAAGCATATTGCCTCGTACAATCCGCCCGTCGTTGACGTAAATGCCTGCTACCCTGGCGCGCCTTCCAAGATTAAAGACCGCTCTAACCGTTGCTCTTCCCTCGAATACTTCCTTGAAAACAGGCTGAAGCATTCCCGCCAAGGCACGCTCGACATCTTCAGTCATGTGGTAAATAACGTCGTAATTCCGAATCTCAACGCTCTCTTTGTTAGCAAGAATCTGAGCGCCTTGTTCGGGAGGGCTATTGAAGCCAATAATTACTGCCTGAGACGCGACGGCGAGGAGAATGTCGCTCTCTGTTACGCCACCGCTAGCAATATGAACGATGTTGACACGCGCGTCTTCATTGTTAAGTCGTTCGAGCGCAGCGCGTACAGGTTCAAGAGTTCCCTGGACATCAGTTTTGATAATCAAATTGAGCGCAACAACTTCGCCAAGTTGAATCCGCGTGTGAACATCCTCGAGAGTCGGACCTCCTTGTCGCTCTCTCCTCTGATCCATCTCATATTCTTTTACCCAATCGCGCGCTTCGCGTTCGTCGTCGGCGACCTCGAACAACTCTCCGGCCTGCGGAAGGCTGTTCAGTCCCAGAATTTCAATCGGGGTTGACGGGCCCGCGGATTCTATTCTATTGCCTGCGTCGTCGAACATCGCCCTTACTTTACCCCGTATTCCACCAATTACGATATTATCGCCAACTTCAAGCGTACCGGTTTGGACAATCAGCGTGGCAACAGTGCCCCTGCTTCGATCTCGCCTAGCTTCTACCACTACACCCAAGGCGAGCCTGTGGGGATTAGCCTTGAGCTCACTAACCTCCGAAAGAACAATAAGGTTCTCCAATAGATCAGCCACTCCATCTCCGCTGACTGCGGATACAGGAATTGCAATTATATCTCCGCCCCATTCTTCAATCAGGAGGTTCTGCTCGGCAAGCTGGCGTTTCACTCTTTCCTGGTCAGCATTGGGCAGATCAATCTTGTTGACAACCACGACGATTGGCACTTCAGCGGCGCGGGCATGGCTAATCGCTTCTATTGTCTGCGGCATTATTCCGTCGTCCGCGGCTACAATCAGGACAGCGATATCGGTGACCTGCGCTCCCCTCGCGCGCATTGCTGTGAAAGCCTCGTGTCCGGGGGTATCCAGGAATGTAATGAGAGTGCCATCGTGGTCAATCTGGTACGCGCCCATGTGCTGGGTTATTCCGCCGGCTTCCGCTTCGACGACATTGGCATTTCGAATCGTGTCCAGCAACGTAGTCTTCCCGTGGTCCACATGTCCCAGAATAGTAATGACGGGAGGACGCGCCTCCAGAGCATCTTGGTCCTCTTCTTCATCGGAAGAGAATACTATGGAAGTTGACCCAGATTCTGAACTCGATTCAGCATCCAGTGGCAAAAGCCCGTATCCAAAGGCGGGAGAGACTACCGACGCGACACTGTGTTCAATAACATCATTAATAGTAAACATATAGCCGGTGCGCATTAGCGCCTTAATAACTTCAACAGGCCCCACGTCCATCGCGGCAGCGAAATCTGCCACAGTTATGGCGGCTGGTATGTTAAGAGGCTCCAGACCTTGAAGCCTGATCGCGATCGCGATCTCTTCGAGACTATGCTCTCGCACTGATGTCGTCGACCGGGTGGTTTGGGATATGTTGCTCGTTGTCATAGCTCCACATACACCTCCTTTTTCACGAATGTCTAATACAGATTGTCCAGATGCCTTTGGGTTACGACGTCATTGTCTGAATCAAGGTCAGCCAATCGTTGTCATTAATCTTTGTCCGCAACGAGTATTCCAACCGGTCGCGTCTCAGATTACCCGTATTGTCACGACACGAGACACATATATAGGCGCCTCGGCCATTTTGCTTGCCGGTTATGTCAACGACAACCCTATCGCCCCGAACTGAAACGATACGCAGAAGGTCGCGTTTATTCGTCTTGACACCGCAGCATATGCAAGTTCTTGTTGGAACGTTCCTACGCTTAGGCATGAGAAACACTCCTAATGGCGAAATTTTTAACGCCGTCGTCTATTGGTTCTGCCGCGGCCGCCGCGCCTGCGACCACCCCTTGCAGCTGCCGCTTGCGGCTGGCCTTCTGTGTTACCGATAGAGTTTCTTCTAGTACGTCTCGCGGTTACGCCGCCTCTTAGCCCGTCTATGTCTTCGGCAAACCTAATTCCGCTTGGCTCGGCCTGACCGGAAACGGTAGGGATCGTCCAAATATCCTCCGGCAGATTTCGAAGTGACGTCGTCTCCGCTATCGTTGCAGCCTCCTGAGCTTCCCGGTCGCGCTCTTCAGCTTCCAGCGCGGCGCGAAGTTCTTGGTCTTCTCTTTCGAGTTCGGCCATAATGGCGGCCTCCTCAGCGGCAAGTTCTTCCGGTGTGCGTTCGGGAGCGGCGATTTCCGCCGCGATTTCGAGTATCTCCGGTTCTGGAGCAGACTCTTCCACTACTTCGTGAACAACCTCATGCGTTTCAGCTACTGCAGCAACTACCTGCTCGTCCGGCAGTTCCAGTTCCTCGCGGGTGTCATCATCAGGCTTGGTCGCTTCACGCTTTTCGGCTGCAGCGACCGCGGCGACTTCAGTAGCAATCCTGGCGCGTTCGAGCGCGGCCACCTCCGCATCGGTCGAATTCATAATATCGACACTCCAGCCGGTCAGCTTGGCCGCGAGCCGGGCATTTTGACCCTCTTTGCCAATGGCCAAGGAAAGCTGCCGGTCTGGGACTACAGCGATTGCGGTGTCTGTCGCCGGATCTAATTCCACTCTCATTACCTGAGCGGGATTCAATGAGTTGGCGATAAACCGAGCGGTATCTTTGTTCCACTCCAGTATGTCTATTTTCTCGCCCTGGAGCTCATTGACGATGTTCTGTATGCGAACTCCCCGCAATCCAACACAAGAACCAACTGGGTCCACACCATCCTGACGAGCGCGGACGGCGACCTTGCTTCTGGAACCAGCCTCGCGCGCAATCGCGACCATCTCAACTGCGCCATTGTATATCTCGGGGACTTCCATCTCGAAAAGGCGTCTCAGGAGGTCTCTATCAGCGCGGGACACAATCAACTCGGTACCGCGAGGCGTGCGTTCAACTGATCTCAGAAGAACTTTAAACTTCTGCCCCTGCCTGTATCGTTCGGACGACATTTGCTCGGAATGAGGGAGGATGGCCTCACCCCTTGCCATGTCAACAACAACGTGACGAGACTCGACTCTCTGCACAGTAACTGGAAAAACCTCACCGATTCTTTCTATGAATTCCTGATAAACCAAGTCGCGTTCGGCTTCACGGAGGCGCTGCATTACAACCTGTTTGGCGGTCTGCGCCGCTATTCGACCAGCGCTATGGGGAATACTGCTGGTCGAAAGCACGTCGCCCAGAGCGGCGGCGTGACTTATCTGCTTGGCATCGCCGAGCAGTATTTCGGTCTCCGGGTCAACGACCAAATCCACCACAGTCTTTAGTATGTGGACAGTGACGTCACCTGATCCCGGATCTAACTTGACCGAGATATTCTGCCCGGCTGCGATAGTGTCTTTGCGGTATGCAGAGGCCAAGGCGGCCTCGATAGCAGAGATCACGATCTCTTTCGGCAGGTTTCGCTCGGCGGCCAGCTGTGTTAAAGCGATCACGAAGTCGCTCTTCATCATTCAGCTACCTCCTTAACTATTCCGGCGAGAATCCCACTCTCTATTGAACAAAGAAAGTGGGCGCGACCCACTTCCAATAATTCAATAGATTATGCTCTGAGTATATCATCACCTGTCGATCTGAACAAGCGGGGCGAAAAGTAGTAACCGTCCCACAGGCGGTGTGCGGATTTGAGATGTAGCTGGGAGAGTCAGTTTTCTCAAGAGGAGGGATTCTGCTTAGGCCGCGACCAACTCGCCCAGGTCCAGACCTTCCTGTCCGCTCCACACCCACTGTGTCAGACCCAACCCGTTCATCATACCCTCTTCGCTCTTGTAGCCCCTGACTGTCTTATCCCGGATCCACCGAAGGGATGGATGAGTCGTCGTGCAAAAGGGGTGAGAAAGCGCTCCATTGAATCTGGGATAATGGGTTTGAAGACAAGAACCAACCCCAGAGCAGGAGCACTTAATAGATGTTACCACCTGAGCGTCCCGACCGCATCCGAATCGCCTTCGACGATCCCCGGCTGGTGGCCAATGCCGGGCTGCTCGTGCCGGCCACTCTCGCTCAGCGCCTGGGACTGAGTGAACTGGTGGACAGCAACGTTGACCTGGGCGATGCGCCGGGACGGGCGAACCCGGGAGACAAGACGCTGACCCTGGTTGCCTCGGCGCTGGCCGGTGGGGACTGCATCGATGACGCCGACGCGCTGCGTGCCGGTGGGACCGGGCGGGTGTTGGGCTGTACAGTGAAGGCGCCATCCACCCTGGGGACCTTCCTGCGCAGCTTCAGGTGGGGACATGTGCGGCAGTTGGACCGGGTGAGCCGGGAGTTGCTGGCGCGGGCCTGGGCCGCTGGCGCGGGTCCCGGCGATGAGCCGTTGACCATCGACCTGGACTCCACCATCTGCGAGACCTACGGACTGGGCAAGGAGGGCGCCCGCCGCCACAACTACACCGGCCAGAGAGGCTATCACCCGCTTGTGGCCGTCGCCGCAGGAACCGGCGACGTGCTGATGGCCCGGTTGCGACAGGGTCGAGCCAACACCGCCCGGGGCGCAGCCCACTTCCTGCGTGAGACGGTGAGCCGGGTGCGCTGCGCCGGGGCCACAGGACAACTCACCGTACGCGCCGACAGTGGCTTCTACACCCATGACATCGTCTCCGTATGCCGAAAGACAGGTGTCCGCTTCTCCATCACCGTCCGTCAGCACACCCGACTGCGCAATCTCATAGAGGCCATACCTGAGGAGGACTGGACTCCCATACCCTACTGGATGGACGGCGCAGCCGACGTGGCTGAGACCACCTACACCCCTTTTCGGAACGAGCCCGATGCCGCACCGGTGCGTCTCATCGTCCGCAGGGTGAAGCCCACGCCCGGTTCACAACTGGCCCTCTTCGTCGACTACAGCTATCACGCCTTCATCACCGACCGACAGGGCGACACCCTCCAACTGGAGGCCGACCATCGCCGCCACGCCGAGATCGAGAACGCCATCCGAGACCTCAAGTACGGTGTCGGGCTGAACCATCTGCCCTCGGGGCGCTTTGCAGCCAACGCCGCCTGGATGGCCATACAGGTAATGGCTCACAACCTGGCTCGCTGGATCGGACGCATCGGTCTGCGCGAGCCGGTGGCGACCACCAAGACCCTGCGCAGACGCTTGTTCTCCCTCGCCGGACGGCTCACCCACTCGGCCCGCCGCCTTACTTTGCATCTCCCGCAGCGCTGGCCCTGGGAAACACAGTTCGGTCGCGCACTGACCAGACTGCGAGCCATTCCTCTGCCGGCCTGACGGCAGTGTCTACTACTGACCACCGTACACACCACAGCCTGTCTTGTCCGTAAGATCGCTCCGGACCGGACCGCGGGTGTCCACTGTTGCCCGCAGATTCGTCAAACTCGCCCCAAATCGCCACTGTGGGCCTCCATTGGCGTCCAAAATCACGACCGCGGACCTTCAGAACGACCCAGGCGCTGACATCATAACCGCACCGCCACTTTGACACGTCCCTCACCCACGCCCCGGCGGCGATACTAACCCTCTTCGGTGGATTCGGGCTAAGGAGCGCGATGGGATTTCGCTCTAAACGTTTCAAATCGCTCCTATCTACCTCAAGCCACAGAAACGGCATAGCCCGGATAACGCTATTAACTTCCTCATTTCCTATCGATCCTATGCCGTCTCTATTTTCAAGTGCTTTATGAATAGCTCTTCGGAAGGATGAGCCATCAGTATTGCCACTCTTATGGTCCCTTAGCCTTTCTACAAGAGCCTTTCTACAAGAAGTCTTCCACTTTCTCCTGATATTCCCACTCTCACCACTCGCATACCACTTCCGCTGTCGCTTCTGCATTCGCCTCGTTCAAAGAAGAAGTACATACCAGTGTCGGGGAAGTCCTTCTTGCGTAACGTTTCCGCGAGGGTCTTTGTCCCATCTAATACCATTTCATCCTGATGTGAGGGTGAAGGAGCTGGTCGAAGTCTGATATTTCATTTATGCTCAAGCCAACTCAGGCGTTGGAGGGTAGCAGATGATTGGACGCCCGTTCAGGATGGCATGGCATGAGCAAGACACACCGGAAGCGCTGAAGGAAGCGTACCAGTCCCAGAGAGATGTCTATATTCGTACCCGGCTGCGCGCGCTGAGGCTGATACGTCGCGGCTGGCAGATCAAAGCGGCGGCTGAAGCTGTGGGTGTTCACTGCCGGAGCGCGCAGAGATGGGTTGGGTGGTATAGAGAAGGCGGTCTGGACGAGGTCCTGTCCCGCAAGATGGGAGGAGTGGGTCAGCCGAGGTTTCTGAGCGAGTCTCAGGAACGGAGATTGGTTGGGGAGATTGGAAGTGGACGTTTCAGGACTGCTGGTGAGATCGCCGATTGGGTGGAGTCGGAGTACGGTGTGAGGTTCAAGGGGAACAGCATATACAGTGTGCTTGAGCGGCTGGGATGTTCACCGAAGGTTCCCAGCCCCCGGCATGAGAAGGCGGACCTGAACGCTCAGGAGCGGTGGAAAAAGGGGGGCTTGGCCGTTCCCTTCGGAGAGCGGGAGTTAGTTCGGGAACGCTGATCGGGTTTGCAGATGAGATGCGAGTCGGACTTCGCGGGATGGTGCGCCGGGTGTGGGGAGTTCGTGGGGTGAAGGTGGTTCAGCGGTTGCAGTTGGTTTATGAGTGGAAGTACCTGTTCCTGGTGGTGGACTTTGGCAGAGGCAAACCGGAGTGGGCGTGGATAGACTCGATGAGGTCTGAGACGGTGGCGCGCGCGGCGCTGAGCGTTAGGCGATACACGGAAGTGAGAGCGCTTGTGTGGGACGGAGCGGGCAGTCATCGCAGCGAGTTGGTGAGGAGTATAGCGGGGATGAAGACGATAACGCTGCCTGCCTATAGTCCTGAGCTTAATCCTGCCGAGCGGGTGTTCGAGGAGGTTCGCAGGTGGGTAGAGGGCAGGGTCTATGGGAGTATAGATGAGAAGGTTGAGGCGGTGAATACCTGCCTGAGCAGGCTGGAATCGGATCCCGAACGAGTAAAGTCGCTGGTAGGTTGGGATTGGATCAAGCGGAACATTCAGCGGCTACCTGAATACTACCCGGCCTCATCAAGCTGAATTGGTATAACCTTATCACCAGTTCATCAAGAATCTCGTAAAAGCGTTTCACATCTTCTAGGTGATTCGAGTGTGTCATTGAGGCCCTCCACGCATATTTTTAGTAAAGTCCAATATCGCTAAACAAAAAACGGCGGCGGGCATTCAGCCCGTCGCCAAACCATACACGCTCAAGATCACCTGAGCGTGTGTTCACACTACGACTAATCGGTCTGGACTATCAAGGAATTTCAAGTCGGTGTTGCCCCAATGCGGGTCGTTTCATACAATAGGGCGAGTTTTTCAATCTGCGCTCGAATAGAGAGGCCTCAGACTGAAATTGCGCCGCTGTCGGCAGCCGGGGCAGGTTCCGGCCTCATGCCGACAAGTTCCGGGATCCGCTCCCTGAATAGGGTTTCATCGGATACTCCATCCCAAACGTAGAATATCTCGACGGCGATCTGGTCTAAGAGGTCACGGAGTTCGCCTTCGGCGTTCGGGGCAAGGGCAATAACGTGGTTCCCCAGAGCATCAAAATCTATATCTCCATTTAGATAACGCCCCAGCATATTGAGAGTTCTATCCACCATGTCAACCTCCCGCAGCTATTCAGCGACCATAATCGCTACCGATGAAGAACTATACGAACTCTACCGTATATTGGACATTAGAAGAAAACTACAGGACGGTCAAGCGTATCTTGAAGAGGCTAGGGTAATGTCAGGGCGTGTAAGGAGAGGCTACCCTGCAGGAACGCGCAGCAGGATAGTCAGGATCAAGCTGGCGGTCAATGACTGGGTTCTATGTTACGCGCATCAATATGTATCTGCCGGCGGCATTGATGTTACGGGGCCTGATCCCAAGTCTATAATGGTTGACGATGTCGTGTTCAGGCAGGGTGGGGCTGGCTGACAGTGTGGGTCTTGGGTGGACGCTCAGACTGGGACCGCGCCGCTGTCGGCGGTCGGGGCGGGTTCCGGCTGAAGCGCGATGACTTCGGCGACTCGCTCCCTGAACAGGGATTCGTCGGATACTCTATCCCAGATATAGAATATCTCTACCAAGACTGTGTCAATCAATATCTGATCTTCTCGCCCATCCGGGTCCCATGCAAGCGAGATGATTCGATTTTCGAGAGTGTCGAAATCCATATCGCAGTTCAGGTAGAGTCTCAATATCTCAGGAACTTCGTTAGTCATGCCAACCTCCCAGCCCACCACTATAGAAACCACCGATGAGGAGCGATATGAACTTTATCGCATATTAGACATTAGAAGAAGACTCGAGAACGGTCAAGCATATCTCGAAGAGATCAGGGTGATGACCGGGAATCTTAGGGGAAATTTCCCTCCGGGAACATACAGCCGATTGGTTAGAATCAGGCTGACTATCAATGATTGGGTACTGGGGTTACGCCCATCAATATGATGTATCCGCCGGCGGGACGGAGATTACCGGCCCAGATCCTAAACTGATCCGCATTGATGACCTTGTGTTCAGGCAGGGTGGAGTCATCTGATTCGCATATAGACCGCAGCGTTGCCCTTACTCCTGCGCTCTCATACAATAGGCGCAGTCGAATCCCGCACCCAAATGGAGGTCGTACTTCAATGACTCAGCAGGAATACAGGAAAATCATCCCGGACCCGATACCGGAGACGGCCTTCTTCTGGAAGAAGTGCAAGGAACACGAGCTTTGGATACAGCGTTGTATCGAGTGCTCGAAGGCGTTCTTCTATCCCAGGCTGCACTGCCCGGAGTGCAGATCCAACAAGTTGGAGTGGTTCCAGACCTCGGGCAGGGGAACACTGTACAGCTACATGATTAACTACAGGCCCGCGCCCGGATTCGAGGACGAGGCCCCCTACGCCATAGCGATCATCCAGCTTGAAGAAGGCCCTCGCATGATGGGCAACATACACGGTGTAGAGAACACGCCCGAGAACCTAGCGCTCGATATGCCGCTCAAGGTCGTCTTCGTGGACGCCAACGACGAAACCTCGATTCCGAACTGGGAACCGGCGTAGCAATCGCCAGACGGTCCCCAGTCCATTTACCTCCACCCACTTTCCCAGGAGCAAAACCACAATGTCACTTCGATACAAGACGGCCATAGTCGGAGCGTCCGAAACGACCCAGCTTGGCGTCATTCCCGATATGTCCGAGACCCAGCTTCATATAGATGCGGCGATGAACGCTATGGCAGACGCCGGAATAGACGCGAGCCAGATAGACGGTATTTCCGCCACCATGAATCCGGCCATTCTGGCCCACTATCTGGGGGTTGTTCCAAAGTGGATTGACAACACACAGGTCGGCGGAACCTCATTCCTGATACACATGAGACACGCGGCCGCTGCGATAGCCTCCGGCCTCGCGACCACGATTCTGTGCACGATGGGACAGAGCGGCCGCAGCCGCGTGGGTGTCGGCGGAGCGCGTATCGGCGCATCCTCAGGTCCCAGGTACGACAACTCGTACCCCGGCCAGTTCGAGTCCATATACGGCGTGCTGGGCCCGACCACGATGTTCGGCCTCGGCGTGTTGAGATACATGAAAGAGACCGGTACTACCATCGAGCAGCTCGCCTCGGTCGCGGTCGCGCAGCGCAGGTGGTCGAACAAGGTGCCTCGCGCCATGTTCCAGCAACTGGTGACGGTCGAGGATGTTCTGAACAGCCGGATGATCTGCTACCCGTATCGTCTGTTTATGTGCTGCCCAGTAACTGACGGCGGAGGCGCGTTCATTCTGACTAGCGCGGACAGGGTGGATGATTACCCAACCAAGCCCGTGTATATCCTGGGAACCGGGGAGTCCGTGGAGACCGCCATCGTCAGCCAGATGTACGACATGACGACCTCGGCTGCGTTCAAGACATCCGGCGCGAAGGCGTTCGAAGAGGCGCAGGTTTCTCACGACGACATTGACCATATACAGATATACGACGCATTCGCTCACCTGCCCATCTATGGCCTCGAAGACCTGGGGTTCGTCGGACGGGGAGAGGCAGGCGCCTTCATAGAAGAGGGCAACACCTCACCCGGCGGCAAGCTCCCGCTGAACACCAACGGCGGCGGCCTGTCCTACACCCACACCGGAATGTACGGAATGTTCGCCATGCAGGAGTCGGTACGCCAGGTCAGGGGCGAAGCGGCGCATCAGGTCGAGGGCGTAAAAACATCATTCTGCCAGGGCGTGGGCGGTATGTTCATGGCCGCCGGCAGCCTCATATTCACCAACGAGCCTCCACATAGCTAAATATAGGTTTGAACCGGACGTTGAGTAGTTGGAGGGATCTAATGAGAGTAAACATTAAGCGATTTAACGTGGACATGGAGGTCAAGAACAGCGGAATCGAGTTTGAAGTCCGTACTCCAAACGGAAAAGATCACTTGGGTGACTTGGTCCTGACCAAGACGAGGCTGATCTGGTGCCCTGGCCAGATCAAACCTGAGAATGGCAAGAAGATACAATGGGAAGATTTCATCAAGATGATGAATAGTCGTGATGATTAGCTTCAATATCACATGAAGACTGAATTAATATGCAATACGAGACAATAAGCGTATGGTGGGACGCCGAAGGTGATTACCTGTGGGTCAATCTGGCGGATGGAGATGGAGACATGGTCCCCACCAAGGACGGAAAATCAACTGTCAAGGTGGACGACGATGGCAATATACTCGGATTTCAGATAATTGGAGTATCGAAGAGAGCTAAGCAAAAGCCCTTCAATTTCGGCCTTGAGCCTGAAAACGTACCTTCTGAGAGGTAGTATCTTGAAGCGCAAGCCAACAATCCAGGAGCGCCATAATGAGAAAGCAGACTATCCAGTACACGACCCCCCCCTCGATGCGCTCATCGCCATCACCAAACGGTTGGGTCTGAACGAGGGCAAGTACCATATCGAATCGGAGGAGTTCTATTACAGATACCAAAAAGGGGAGATGGGTGATGACCTTGAGTTTATGGAATGGGCAAGAGACTACCGGGACTGCTTGAACCTCAGACAACGGATAACGGATCAACTCCGGGATGTTGCATAAGACCATCTCAGAGTACCTAGAACTGGTTGATGAACTTGTTCTCCGGTTTCCTGATTTCTATGTTGATCACTATGTCCATGAGGTGATTTCGCGCGAACGAGTCAACGTTCGTTTCAGGATAAGGACGCGCCAGAGAGATGCCGTATCAGTTTGGTCGGTGGCAGTAGTCACCCTCACCCCAGCCCTCTCCCTTAAAGGAGAGGGGGTCTGTTGATTGAAATTCTTAGATGGCTGCACATTCACATACCCTTCTCAGCCCGTCGAGGGGGAGGGGATTTTCGCGCCGCAAGGAACACCGACTAAGTTGATACAGGTTCCACCAGAGACACTTGCTGGAAGTCAGCGAAGCTCTTGGCATAGAGTCTGATATGCTGACTTTCCTCGACTACCGATACCATTTTCAGGATGGTGAGAACCGTATGATATTCCGTTATGACGGTACGCCGCACCATCCTCATATACACGGAGTTTCCCACATCATAAGCATCTGCCTGACTCGATAGTTGAGTCCGATAAGCCCGACATCGAACAGGTCCTAGAGGAAGCCGTAAGAGTATTGCATCATTGATTCCCGGGGGGACCACCAATTGACCGACATTCTCTGCTACCAGGACAGCTACCTCCAAGAATTCGACGCCACGGTGACCGCAGTCACAGGCAAGGGAGTCATCCTTGACCGCACTGCTTTCTACCCGGGAGGCGGCGGACAGCCGCCGGATACAGGCGCCCTGAAAGTGGGCAACGACGACTATCGCGTGAAGCGGATCGCCCGCGACAAGGGCGCGTATGTCCACGAACTGGAAGCGAGCGATATGCCCGCTGTCGGAACGCGGGTTCGCGGAACGCTGGACTGGGAACGCCGCTACCAACTGATGCGAACACATACCGCGCTTCACATACTCTGCGGGGTGGTCTGGCGCGACTACGGAGCGCAGGTTACGGGCGGGAACATGACGCCTATGCGCGCGAGAATGGACTTCGAGCTCGAGAGTATGTCCGCCGACTTCGCGGAGCGCGTGGAGGAGCTTATCAACGCCGAGGTCGCCGCCTCGCGAGACGTACATGTCTCTGTTTTGCCACGCGAGGAGGCGTTCCAGATTCCCGATCTGATACGCACCAAGATCAACCTGCTTCCGCCCCGGATAACGGAAGTGCGGATAGTTGACATCCGGGGTCTCGACCTTCAGGCTGACGGCGGCACCCACGTCGCCAACACCGGCGAGGTGGGACGCATCCGCGTCACCGGACGCGAGTCCAAGGGCCGCATCAACAAGCGGCTGCGAATAGAAATCAGTCCATGAATCTGAAAGAAGTTCCATTGCGGCCACGACCGATAGAAAACTGTTACTGGGTCGTTCCCGGAAAACTGCTGGCGGGCGAGTATCCCAGAACCTTGGACGACGAATCGTCGCGCGCAAAACTCAAAGCGCTCACGGACGCCGGAATCGTATCGTTCATAGACCTCACCAAAGAGGGCGAAAGCGGACTGCGCCCCTATTCCCAATGGCTCGAAGCCGCTGAGCGCCAGCGCTTCCCAATTAAGGACTTGTCTGTATGTCTGTACCCAACTCGCCTGAATTGACGACAGAGATTCTTGACGCCATTGACGACAACATCCAAAACGACCGCCCCACTTATGTACACTGCTGGGGCGGCGTTGGGCGAACCGGGATGATTATAGGCTGCTGGTTGACAAGACATGGCTGCGAGGGAAAGTCCGCCCTCGAACGTCTAAATGAACTATGGTCGCACAATCCCAAATCAAGCCGTAGAAATTCCCCTGAGACATACGAACAGGAACAGTATATATTGGATTGGAATAAGGAGTAGATTCCAAATGACCAAAATTTTGCTCACCGGAGCCGCCGGATACATAGCCGATCAACTGCTGCCCACTTTCAAGGAACGCTACGAGACAGTTCTGGTGGACGTGAACGACACCAACCGCAGGGGCGAGAAGGTGGAGGGCATCGTCATACATGACCTGATTGACCCGAACCGCGCTTCCTACTCCGCGCTGTTCGAGGGGGTGGACGCGGTTGTCCACCTGGGCTACAAGCGTCGTTCAGGAAATCCTCTCGACCACTTCTTCGACGAGAAAGAGAACGTGGAGATGGCGTACAACGTCTTCCGGTCGGCATACGATGCCGGAGCCGCGCGAGTTGTCATGGCCAGTTCCAACCACGCCGCTGACTGGTACGAGCACAACCTAATACACGCGCGAAAGATGGAATCGCTCGATCCTTATCGCCTGCCCCTCTCCGATAATTTCTACGGTTGGGCAAAGGCTACCTACGAGCACATGGGCTT
This sequence comes from Dehalococcoidia bacterium, assembly GCA_965261525.1. Lineage (GTDB taxonomy): Bacteria > Chloroflexota > Dehalococcoidia > Lucifugimonadales > UBA1123 > VXRN01. The sequence goes on along the minus strand of OZ253472.1, from coordinate 2,555,435 downwards.
CCTGTTCGCCTGTGGCGCGATGGACTTCCAAACTGCGGGCGGGGGACAGGACCACACCGGCTCCTCGCAAACACAGCAGCGAAGATTGGAAGTCGTAATGGTCAGAATAGGCGCGCCGCGCGACCTTGATCTCGCAACCTACGAGGGCGATCCTGCCAACTATAAGCGCGACCTTGGCGCATACCTAAGCCCGCGCGATCTTGCCCAGCTGTTCACCCGATCCATAGAGACGCCAAACATCGAAAACGAGCATGGTATCCCATGGCAGGTAGTTTACGGCATAAGCGATAACACCCGCGCCTTCTGGTCCCTCTCCAACGCCCGCGAGGTTCTCGGCTACGCGCCCGAGGACGACTCCGAAGTCAAGTACGCCGATGATATTCGAGGGTTTCTGTCAGGCCCCGGCGCAACCGGCCGCGGGAGAGTCGGCCTGGGCTGAACCCCGCTACCAGTTCCGGCGGCGTAGTCGGTCAATCTCTTCGAGCAACTCGCGCTCGCGCGCTTCGGCGTCAAGGCGCGCTTCTCGCTCAGTGTCGGCGTGCGCTTCGGCGTCAAAACGAGCTTCTCGCTCGGCGGTGGCGCGCGCTTCGGCGTCAAGACGCCCCATACGCTCTATCTCTCTCTTTTCTATCGTCACGCCTGTTTCAGGGTCCAGAACGTCAAATTCTCCCTCGCCCCAGAAGAAGTCAACGCCCAGCAACTCGCTGTACACTCTTACCGACCCGTCGGAGGAGGCGCGCAGCGGATATGGTTGATATTCGCCCTCAACCAGTCGCTCGCCCGTTATTGGCTGGCCGTAGTAGTCACCGCCCGTCGGGTCGAATCGCCAGTACTCGGATACACCAAGCGACTGGTACAGGGCGCGCTTTTCCAGCAAGTCCCTTCTATGAGTATCTCTAGACCCCACCTCCACCACGAAATCCGGCGCCTTGCCGATTTCCCATATCCAGAAGTTGTGCAGATTCTCCAGTATGGCCCGCCTGTCCACGTCGAACGCTATATAGAAGTCCGGGGCGACGCGGTCGTTCCCGTCCTGGGGGTTGTACATTACGAAGCCCCCGCCCGATGGGAACACGTCGGGCCGGTCTTCATAGAGCTCCATGAGAAGCGCCATGACACGAAAGAGATCGGGGAATTGAAGCATGAGATTATAACCCTGTTCTGGGTCTTCATAGAATATGTCCGGGAGCGTTATATCGGTCCAGGCGTTGGCGATTGTGCTGGTAGTCGCCATCAGCGAACCTCCGTCATATTTGGTCGGCATTGGTCATTGTATTGACCGTAACTATATCACAACAGGATTGACACCCAGCCCTTCACTCGATACCTGATACCATTTCAGGCTGACTGCGCCGTAAACGCCGGTTACAAGTTGTGTATCGTCATTCCCGCGAAGGCGGGAATCCATTCAGGGCTGGCCAGTAAAATATGGCGACATTACCCCGAATTGGTATGACGACCTGATGTTACGCGCTCAGGTATGAATTCAGACCACAGAATGAGCCAGATCAGCTACGAAATCTCTCTCAACCGCGTAAGGTCAGTGACGACTTTGAAAAGCCCCTGGCGAGATGAAAGAAAATTGCAAAAGCCTGCCCCTCTCGCTCAACCGTCATTCCCTCGAAAGCGGGAATCCAGAAACTGGCGGTCCCCCGACTGCCGTAATTTCACTTATGCAATTTTCTCGAGATGGAAATTTCTCTTGACATCGGCGAACTAGGTGTTATAAGATTCGTATCTGCACCTAAGAAATGCACCTTAACAACTGAATAGTGGAAAGAACCAAACCCAAAAAACAAATCCGTAGAGTTTGATCCTGGCTCAGGACGAACGCTGGCGGTGCGCCTAATGCATGCAAGTCGAACGAGCGAAGGGCTTCGGCCCCTAGCTAGTGGCAGACGGCTGAGTAACACGTAAGTAATATGCCCCGGAGAGGGGGATAAGCCGGAGAAATCCGGTCTAATACCCCGTACGCTCCCTTTATTTCGATATAGGGAGGAAAGGTTCCGGCGCTCTGGGAGTAGCTTGCGGCCTATCAGGTAGTTGGTGGGGTAAAAGCCTACCAAGCCGAAGACGGGTAACCGGTGTGAGAGCACGATCGGTCAGAGGGGGACTGAGACACGGCCCCCACTCCTACGGGAGGCAGCAGCAGGGAATCTTGCGCAATGGGCGAAAGCCTGACGCAGCGACACCGCGTGGGGGATGAAGGCTTTCGAGTTGTAAACCCCTTTTCCCGGGGATGAGAATGGACAGTACTCGGGGAATAAGGTTCGGCTAACTACGTGCCAGCAGCCGCGGTAATACGTAGGAACCGAGCGTTGTCCGGATTTACTGGGCGTAAAGTGCGCGTAGGCGGTCCGTTAAGTCTCATGTGAAATCTCCCGGCTCAACTGGGAGGGGTCATGGGATACTGGCAGACTGGAGTGCAGTAGAGGAGAGTGGAATTCCCGGAGTAGTGGTGGAATGCGTAGATACCGGGAGGAACACCAGAGGCGAAGGCGACTCTCTGGGCTGTAACTGACGCTGAGGCGCGAAAGCGTGGGTAGCAAACCGGATTAGATACCCGGGTAGTCCACGCCCTAAACGATGGATACTAGGCATGGGGGGTATCGACCCCTTCCGTGCCGCAGCTAACGCAATAAGTATCCCGCCTGAGGAGTACGGCCGCAAGGCTAAAACTCAAAGGAATTGACGGGGACCCGCACAAGCAGCGGATCGTGTGGTTTAATTCGATGATAAGCGAAGAACCTTACCAGGGCTTGAAATGCTTCTGACCGGCTGTGAAAGCAGCCTTTCCTTCGGGACAGTTGCACAGATGTTGCATGGCTGTCGTCAGCTCGTGTCGTGAGATGTTGGGTTAAGTCCCGCAACGAGCGCAACCCCTGTCGCTAGTTAGGATGTCTAGCGAGACTGCCCCTACTGGGGGAGGAAGGTGGGGTCGAGGTCAAGTCATCATGGCTCTTACGTCCTGGGCTACACACACGATACAATGGTCGGGACAGTCGGTTGCGAAGGCGCGAGCCGGAGCTAATCCCATAAACCCGGCCCCAGTTGGAATTGCAGGCTGAAACCCGCCTGCATGAACGCGGAGTTGCTAGTAACCGCAGGTCAGCACACTGCGGTGAATACGTTCTCGGGTCTTGTACACACCGCCCGTCAAGTCATGGAAGTCGGTAACACTTGAAGTCGCTGGGCTAACCCGAAAGGGAGGCAGGCGCCGAGGGTGGGACTGGTGACTGGGACTAAGTCGTAACAAGGTAGCTGTACCGGAAGGTGCGGCTGGATCACCTCCTTTCTAAGGAGACAGGGATCGCCAATGGTCTAACAACCAACGGCGTGATCAGGTCGGTCGGCGGGTGAGTGGAACAAAGGCAGAGAGTCGAGCAGGATTCGGCGTCAGGCATACGCCAGGCGCGCAGAAGGAGTTCCTCGAACCAAAAGTCCGCTCCCTAAGAAAGCCCGTCGTACATTACACATACATAGAAACCTACGGTGAGGTTCTTTCCACTATTCAGTCGTTAAGGTGTTTTCTTTATACAATTCTCGATTCATAATTTCCAATTCCCCTGTGGGGCTGTAGCTCAGTCCGGGAGAGCGCCTCCTTTGCACGGAGGAAGTCAGGGGTTCGAATCCCCTCAGCTCCACCACAACACCCACTCATAACGTCCCGTAGAGTCCCACATCTCCTGATTTGGTAGCTAATGCGCCTCCTTCCAGTCTTGTAACTCCTCATGGCGAAACTCACGGCGACGAAGATCAAATCCCTGAAAGAACCTGGTAGATACGGAGACGGTCTGTATCTGCGGATCACGCCGGCGGGTTCCAAGAATTGGATACAGAGAATCGTCGTGAACGGCAGGCGAACCGACAAGGGACTTGGCGGATATCCCGCCGTCTCGCTGGCACAGGCCAGACGCAAGGCGGCAGCCAACAGGTCCGCGTTGCCAATGGAATTAATCCATGGGAAACAGAAGAACCCGTCGCTCCGACATTCCGAGAGGCGGCCCGGATTGTCCACGAACTGAACATCCCACGCTGGAAGAATGCCAAACACGCCAAGTCGTGGATACAAACTCTTAAACGCCACGCTTTCCCAGTTATCGGGGATGTTCCCGTTGAACGGATAGGGCGCCAAGACGTCCTTAGTGTTCTGACTCCGATCTGGACTGAGATTCCTGAAAATGCCCGCCGCGTTCGACAGAGAATGCGTACGGTATTCAAGTGGGCAATGGCTCACGGCTTCCTTGAATACAACCCAGCTGGGGAAGCGGTTGACGGCGCATTGCCTCCCATGCCCAAAGTCAAGAACCACATGAAAGCGCTACCCTATCAGCAGGTCGCCGACGCCCTCAGGACTGTGGAGAGTGGGCCGTCCAATCCTGTTACCAAGCTGGCTTTCAAGTTCCTTGTCCTGACCGCTGCCCGTTCAATAGAAGTCAGGGGCGCGCTCTGGTCAGAGATTGACCCGCAAGCGCGGGAGTGGCGCATACCCGCAATCCGCATGAAAGACAATGAAGAGCATCGTGTACCGTTGTCAGATAAGGCGATTGCAGTTCTGATCGAAGCGATGCCGCTTCCCGAAAGTCGATTTGTGTTCCCGTCCTTCTACGACCCGGACAAGATGCTGTCAGAGAACGCCTTATCCCTGATGCTAAGAAAACGAGGGGTTCCGGCCGTACCTCATGGCTTCCGGTCATCATTCCGAGATTGGGCAGATGAACAGACCTCGGCTTCTCATGCGGCAATGGAGTTGTCGTTGGCGCATAAAGTCGGGTCAGCGGTTGAACAGGCTTACTTCCGGTCCGACCTGTTCGAACAGAGGCGCGAACTGATGCAGAAGTGGGCTGATTACCTTGAAGGAACCGGATAGACAAGATTGGTTATGCGGGCCAGTCTCTGGGAACGCTCATAAAGGTTATCCTGGCACGCAAACAGTCCCCGTAGACCGCCATTGGGCGAGCGGGCTTCAGCACGCGGTACCCGTCGTCGTGAACCCATGCTTTGATGAAGACACTCGTCATGCGCATGTAGTCCTTGATCGAATTCCGACCGATCAGAAGGTGAGGCCACTGGTCACGGGTCATGAACCCGATCCGGCCGGAGAATTCGAGAGCGGGACTGCCGCAAATGGCCGCGTCCATCTGGCCGTGGCAGCATGGCTCATTCATCGCTCATTGTACCCTCCTCTCCGCTGCGCAGATTGGCGGTTTGCAAGGCGACGCAGTCCGCCGACATTAGTAGCAGAGCAAACACCCTGTGCCTTCTCTCGCCGCCCATATCTTAATCTTCAGAGAGCATTGCCGAATCACTCCGCCTCTGAGACCTGGCTTGTATTCAGAGTAGAGATCAAAAGATTGTCAGCAAGGACTCATTACCTGAGAGTTGGACGTTAGGAATCCAAATGGAGGAGCTAATGAAATTCAGGGGTCAAATTTCCGGTCTCTCCAATCCCGGAAATACGCCTATCGAATTTGGATATGGCGGATACATAGGGTTGAGAGTTTAGAAACTTTTCCCGTTTGAGGACGTCATAAGGAGGGTTCTTTGAAAGACAATCCATGGAATTTGAAAGTCAATAAAAGCGCATTTTCGAATTTGACTGACTGACTTCGGAGACCCCTCTCCGCGGCACTCACTCTGAGAGACTGAGCGTACAAAATTTATGAGAATCGCACTTGAGAATTGTGATTCCTGTACGTGGAGATGGATTATGAAGGTGTTGCGATTGCCTGAAGTACTCGCTCGTGTGGGCCTATCGAAATCTACGCTGTGGCGCTTGATCAATGCTCGTCAGTTTCCGAGGCCGATTAGACTGGGTTCACGAGCAACTGGGTGGATCGAGGAGGAAGTTGACGAGTGGATTGCAAGTCGATCCCGGACGGTTTAGTGTGGTGCGGAGGAAGGGGTTGCAGTGCGGCGCAAAGAGCGCGCCCCGAGGCATGCGTATGTCGCTGGATTCGTGGCAGGACCGTCCGATAAGCCGCTCTTCATGCGCGTCCGCGGCCGAGTGCCTGAGTGAGTTTGAGTTGGATCCTGTGTGGGTGAAATCTCTGGTGAGTTGGGAGTAGGCCGCGGGGAACTTTCAGGTACCGCTTTGAGACTGCGCAACCTCTCAAAGGTGGAAAATATGATGCTGGGTGAACAGCGATTCAGGTTGAAGAACGCCCCGCAGTTGATGAAGGCCGCATTTGTCGGAGCGAGATCCCAATAATATGTGGGATTGCAGAACTTGGAAGGAGTCTCCGCCTGAACTGGGATGGCCACAGCCTAAGACTGAAACCGCATCTCCGCTAGAACATGTTTATAATCTTGGCTCCGCAGCTTGCGATCCCCAGGAACCCCAGCAGAATGCTCGACAGCATGACCGCGATGGGAGGTCCGACCCGTTTACCCGACGCCGACGCGATTATCACCCAGATCAGTCCGCCCACGAAGGCGACTCCGGCAAGAAGGAGGAAGATAAGCGACAACACAGCCTCCCCAACGTAGCTGTTTCAGATGAAGTATCTTGACTTATAGTCAATCCGCCGATAGCGTTCGTGTCAAGTGGACGACTTTCAACTGGCATTCGGACGGCATGTACGCTATCTGCGCAACTTCCGCGGGCTGACGCAGGAGGAGGTTGCGCATCGCGCCGGTTTTCATGTGACTTATATATCCGGCATCGAGAGAGGACGCCGGAATCCCTCCCTCAAGAACATCCACGCCGTGGCTCAGGCATTGGAGGTGCCTGTGGGGGAGCTTTTCACATTCGAGTCGTATCAGCCCAGGGACGGGCGACAGGTGAATCATCCCTGTTGGCGATGGCGCCGGCCACCGCGCGTTTAGACACACGGGGCGATTGTCAGTCTCGCGGCGCGAGCATTGAGGCAACAGCAAGAGCGAAAGAATGCCGGCAGCCGCGCCAATCACGCACACTATCGCTACTTTCGATGCCGCATCGCAAGGCTGTCTTCTCAGCGGTCCAGGAAAGCCGCGGTCTCTTCGCCGCTCGGTCCTACTGCGGCGGACTCGCGCGCTGATGGACATAGCCGACATACAGCCCCTCGCTTCCGCGCTCTCGCGACTTCTCAAACCCGGCGGGCGCTTCGTGTTCACGGCGCCTCACCCGTGCTTCAACATGGCGTCCGTCAAACGGGCTGTCGAAGTCCCACTCAAACTTCCGTTGCAGCCACTCGAGATTGAGTCCGGCTTCTGCCATGAGAGTTGCTACTCCCTGACCGCTGATCAGGGGAAGCGCGAACAGATTGAGTCCGAGTGGCTCCAGGTCGTCTAGCGCATCATTATGACGTGGGCGAAGGTGTTCCTCCAGTCCGACGAGCAACGCGTCGGTCACCACTGCGCGACAGGCCTCAAGCTCATTGGTTGAGCCGTGGTAGAGTGTCGCAGGGAAGTCTTCAAGACACTCTCTGTCCCGGTAGCGAGAGAAAATCGTGTGGTTGCCGGCTTGGTCAAATGCGTACACGCCGTCATTGGCGATAAGCTCGGCGACGGATTCCTGAGCCACGGCGACGCCCTCTGACTCAAGCCACCGCTCGCACAGATCCACAAGCCATTCCATACCCCGGTGCAATTCTTCGAACATTACATTGTATGCCTTGATTCTGGAATGACGCGGGAAGCGCAACGTCCATACAGTTGATTCATTGTGATTGTGGACATAGTTCCGATCTGTTCGCCTGAATGGGGAGGCGGATCAGAGAAGCTGCCTGACGAGTTCTGAGACAGCCCAGCTTGCCCTGGCTACTCTCTCCAACGAGTCTGCGAGCGAATCGGTGTCGCACTCGACATAAATCATACTTTCTTCAAGTGAGATAGCATGATTGGAAATAGCCATGCTCACTGCCTCTCCACTCTCCTCATTCGAGGGGACCCCGCTTAGTCGAATGTAGTCCAGCGATTTGCCCTCGTCGTTTATGTAGTAGCCTCCATTGAAACGCTCGTTCACGGCGAGTTCTATGATGGTCGCGCCGTCAGGCCAGAAATAGGGCGTGGCGACCAGGAACGTCCGGCGGTGTCCGTTGGGAAGAGGTTTTATATCCAATGCCAGCCCATGGGAGTCGGGTTTCACGACGGCAGTTCCGGTGAAGAAAAAGTCTGTGTATTCAATTTTCAGAGTCGAATAGTCTTCAGGTAGACCTAGGGAATTGCTTTCAGTTATCTCAGTCATTTTTCATGCTCCCTGGTCCTCAAAGTCCATCCTGTCAAGACGACAGAGGATCTTATTGTTGCTTGTGATCCTATCGGATGATAGCGAACCAGGCCAAATATTCGCATCACCAACCACAAGAGGCTTTCATTTCCTCCTTTGATTTTCTGCTCGCCTAAACGTGCGGACAGACCTTGCGAGGTGTCCTCAACCGGGTGTCAAGAGTCTGCAACAGTAACGTTAGGTATGGATACCCGCGGACGATATTCAGGATATTAGTCTGGTTCACTGGACTCTTGCGCGACCTGTTGAACAGTTGAATTTCAAGGGACATTCTTGGCAGATAGGTTTACTTGCTCTGCACACCCGTGCGCCAAGGTCGAGTAGGGCATAATTCCAGTCGGCATCCGCAACTCCCGGCTTCGCGAGCCTGTGCAGAGTCAGACGTTGTTCCCACGGGCAATCGCCGTCTCACCACCTGCACGGGATACAACGGTGAGCACCCGACACTGTGAGAATGAGGCGGTCTTGAGCCCGAGACCAAAGCGGCCAAGGTCGGATTCGTCCCGGTGCTCGAGAGGGCTCTTGCTGCCCAGTCTCATTGCATCCAGTAACTCTTCCTCGGTCATCCCCCATCCATCATCCAAGATACCAACCTTCGCATCTGACGGGTCGGTGTCAACAAATACCTGGATGGTTTTGGAGCGTGCGGCTATACAGTTATCGATGAGGTCGGCTAGGGCTGTGCTCAGTGAGTATCCAATTGTCGCGCATACTCTCAATGAGCGAAGATGGTTTGGGTGCAATTTCGACAATGCGCATTCTGTCCACCCCCGGTCAGACGGAATAGAGAATCACTGTGGAAGACCTATCTTCCGGTCAGCAGAACAGCCACGGGAACTCACAAAGTTGGAATTCATTGAGAGCTGCCCGGTTGGCGGCAGCGAAGCATGTGCAGGCCAAGAGGCAGTGGCAAACCGATCTGACTTTAGCTTCGTTTCGGGTACCAGAGGGCTGTTATACGGATACCAATTTCCAGTGCACTTAGGTACATCAACCAATGCAGGGCAGAATTCGACTGCTGGGAGTCCAGACCCACTATACCAAATCTTGGACGCAATCTGACGGTTCTCACATGTTCCGTAGAGTGGCATCTCCCTTTTTGATGATGTGTTACAGATAAGAGAGCCGCAGCACACGGGAGAATTGTTGAGGGCAGGATACTCTCCACAGGTGGTGTGGTGGTTCCAAAGATAACTCTCGGAATGTTGGGGCGCCAAGGTGTCTTTCCATAATGCGCCAGATTTAGTTTACGGTGGGAAACCATATCCGGCATCAGATTCGGACAACACCTTACCCGATTGGGGATTCCCATTCAACAGTAGTGTCTTTTGCGTGGAATATCCGTCGGGCGTATTCGTCGCCATGCGCTTGGAGACAGTAGGCACCAGATCGATCCCGGGTGCTTCATAGAAGATCGCCTGTGTGAGTGGAACCGGACCTAGGGCATTCAGAGACTACACTGAACAGACTCGTACTATACCGCTTATGTCAACTGGGATGAGCGCCAACGAACCTCTGCCGCCGCGATGGCCCAATATCGCCCGGCACTTGACAGCCCGAATGAAATGTCAGATTCTTATTTCACTAGGAGAGAAACATGAGCAACTTTGAGGAATTGCAGGGTCGCCTGGCAGCGGGGGAGACGATCTTGATGGACGGGGGTATGGGCTCGGAGATCGAGAGGCGGGGGATGGCAAGCCCCACCACGTGGTCGGGAGGTCCGATGCTCACCCATCCAGAGCTGGTGAGGGATATTCATCAGGAATACATAGAAGCGGGCGCCGAGATTATAATCACAAACACCTTTGGCGCAGGGCGTGACATGCTGGAAAAGGGCGGCCTCGAGCACAAGGTAGCCGAGGCCAACAAGCTGGGAATCGAAGCGGCGGTACAGGCAAGGAGAAACTCCGGGACAGAGGACTCGGTGGTCATTGCGGCCTCCGTATCTACGATGGCTCCCAAGGCACACGCTGAAGTTCCGGTGTCCTATGAGAAAGCTCTAGAGACCTACCGGGAGCAGCTGGGAGAGCTGGCCAAAGGCGGCCCGGACGTGGCGGTGGGCGAGATGTTGGTCCGGATATCAGACACGCTGGCGGTGATAGAGGCGGCGGCGGAGTTGGGTCTCCCGGTGTGGGTCGGGCTCTCCCTGGTCCTGGATGGAGACGGGCTTTACCTGGGCATCCAGGACAGACATGGAGGCGAGACCCTTCAAGACGCCATGGACGCCATCAAGGACAAGGACATCGCATCGGTATTCATAATGCACACGCCGGTGGACGACACGGGGCCCGGGCTGGAGATAGTCAGGAAGAATTGGTCGGGAACCTTCGGCGCCTACGCCCATTTCCCCGGCCACGGCGGCCCAACTCCCAAGGCAAATGCAGTAGACCCACAGCAGTACTTGGAATACGCCAAGGGGTGGAGTGAACAGGGCGCGCGGATAATTGGAGGGTGCTGCGGCACGAGACCCGACCACATCCGGGCGCTCAGGGAGTGGCTGTCCGGCTCCTAGCCCGGAGTCCGCCGAGCTTCCGTGTAACATCATGGACATCCCTCACTCCCTGCAATGGGAGATCGATCGGATCCCTCGCAACCGTAAGATTGCTCACGGGTCGGGCCTCAGAATCTCTCGTATGAACGGGCCAATGCAACCAATGCGCTCTCCACGCCGCCCTGAGCCCTGTTGTTCCGCAAAATGCTAGGTTCTGTTGACATTCGGAGTCTCATCCTGTCATTCAGTCTATGATCGGAAATTCAGTATTCCAAACAAGCGTAAATGCGACTAAAGTAGCGACAGTTCACCCCTATGGATTCCCGCTTTCGCGGGAATGACGATAAATGACGATAAATGTCAACACAGCCTAGAACGCTTGCTCGCGATCAATCGCCGCTTGCAGAGCCGATATCTTGTTCTCAGCAACTTGCCGACAAGGTGGTGGCGATGGGGTTTGTCGAGAGCGTCGCCCTGGAGACGGTGCGACAGATACTGAAAAAAACGAACTGAAGCCATGGAAGAAGAAGGAGTGGTGTATCCCCAAAGTGAGTGGAGAGTTCGTGGCTCGGATGGAGGAAGCGCTGGACCTGTACCATGAAGACTACGACCCGAACCATCCGGTGGTCTGTTTCGACGAGACCTCCAGACAATTGGCCGGGGATGTGCGTCCGCCCATCAAGGCCGTCCCCGGACGGGTGAAACGATATGACTACGAGTACAAGCGGAACGGCGTCCGAAACCTGTTCATGTTCTGTGAGCCGAAGGGTGGGTGGAGACACGTGGAGGTTACAGAGCGGCGCACTGCCGTGGACTTCGCTGAGCGGATGAGGTGGCTGGTTGATGAGGCATACCCTGACACACAGGTGGTGCGGTTGGTGATGGACAATCTGAACACCCATAAGTTCGGATCGCTCTACGAAGCGTTCGAGCCGTCCGAGGCGCGGCGTATCGCCAAGCGCGTGGAGTTCCATTATACTCCAGTACACGGCAGTTGGCTGAACATGGCTGAGATAGAGTTGAGCGTGTTCAGCAACCGGTGTCTCAACCGTCGAATCAGCGACGAGGAAGTGCTGAAACGAGAGGTCTCGGCGCTGGAACATGAGCGCAACCAGGCCGCCGCCGTCATAGACTGGCGTTTCTCCACTAAGGACGCTCGCGCTAAACTTCAACGTATCTATCCATCATATTCAGATTGAAACGATACTAGTACCACATCCATGTGAAAAAGCCATACTCCCACACCTAGATGTCATTCCCGCGAAAGGCTCGCTGCTCGGCAATCCAGAGGTGGGGCTGGGGATACCGTACATCAGAAACACATGGAAACTGTACTAGGGAGCGACGGGTTCCAGTGCATATATTGACCTCACACTTACGACAATCGAGGTTATATAAGGCTGATGGAGAGGGGGTGGTCATCGAATCCACTGGAGGGACCCCCCCCATCAGTGCGCTCGATGTCCGAACTCGGAGTATTGGCGATGAGTTACTGAGGCGCATTCGGGGACACGCTTCTGTCCCCAGACGATTGCAAAAGCCCGCGCAAGTTATTCGGCCCGAAGAGATGGTGGGCCGACAAGGTCAGATTTTCAGAATCAGCAGGCTTAGGACTTGCTAAGTGGGCCCGACAATCATAGATCGTCCGGAGGCGGGCCGGTGGGAGTGCATTGTCCATCGTTGGTCACGCCGCTCAGGTCGTCGGGGCTCTCGCTTATTCGAAGCATCAGCAGGTCGCCACTCTCCCAGGGGCGGCGGCACACACGATTACAGCTCAAAGCTCGCGCTCCGCCTTCTTCAGATACAGACGCTGCGTCGTCGAAGTCGAGGCGCAGCGTTATCGACCCGTCCAGAGCGATGAAGTCCATGTGATGTCCGGCCAGCCGTCCGTGCGGCCTGATCTCCATGCTGACTTGTCCCGACTCGTCCCAGGCGATGTGGCTGATGGTGATGTCTCCGACGCCCTCGTCTGTGAAGGACGCGGGATTTAGAACGCCCGCGGGTCCGCCTGCGCTAGTCTCCAACCCGCCCAGATCCACGGGGTCGAAGAACGCCTCGTGCAGCGTTCCTTCGGGCGCGACTACATTCACGAATACCTCATTCGACTTGCGGATTTCTTCAGGCAGTTCGTCGGCTCCGCATAGAACGCGCTCCCGTAAACCCCAGGCACTCCAGTAGAACCTGTACTCGCCGGACGGCAATGGGCGCGCTATGTGAAAGAGAAGAGGCTTGAAGCTGAACAGGCGCGTGTCGTTTTCCTCTATCCGCATGCCGGGAATATCCTCTGGGGTTCTGCCCCTCCATGCAGGATCGCCTATCCGGGTACCGGTGGGAAGGCCGGAGTCAACAGGTCCGATGTCATCGCGTGTGTATCCGACGCCGGCTCGGACTCTACGCTCATCCTTGTATTTTATGGCCAGGCACTGTCTGTAGGCTCGCAGAATCTCGTTTTCGCTGGCAACCTGTGAGCGCAGGTCGTCCAGCGTTATCGTCGGAGCCTGGTGGGTGGCAGACGCGCCTCCCAGAGCGCCGAGGACAGGGGGAGTCAAGCAGAAACCTGGTCTCGCCGGTCGTTCGACCAGCCGCGCCCGAAATGTCCTCCGGAAGCCATAGGTCATGGTTCCTGACACTTCAGGCGATGGAGCGCGCCCATGCGCCCTTCATCTGCTCAAATTGTGGAGGAAAGGCCGACATCGGGTCGGCAACCAACGCTCCCGTCGCCTACAAAGGGCGGGTGCGGTTCGCCTAGATCCCACCGAAGACCCCTGCGCCGGTTCTTATCAGAATCCAGGAGTAGGGGTCTTCTCTTAGTCTATTAAAACTATTCATATCGACGGTCGAATGCGACTTAAAGTCGCATTCGACCAACAGACAAAGCGAATAACCGGACGATAAAACAACACACCAGCTCACAATGAGAAAGACCATATCTGGAGCATCATAATCTGCCTGCTCATCTTCGTAGCCGGAGTCCAATCCGAGATCATCCACTGGCCGCCCGCGGCGCCCGACGCCCGGATGTCCAGGCGAGTCCACGCCCGCCGCTACTCGTCAAGCAGGAAGGTCCGCAGAGACCACTCTCTCAGCACCTGCAGGACGGCCAACGAGCTCGTCCACGACAGGGGCAGAGAGGTTCTGACCGCCTCCATCACACCCGAATGGGTGGCGGGGCAAATCGAAAAAGAGCTGATTTCGATAGAGTACCGCGCCGATGAGATAGTGGTTCTCACCGGAACCGACGGCGAATACTCCATAAAGACCAGCGGCGGCGTTCTGGTCGACCAGTTCCGCTACTACAACAACGAGGTCTCAGCCGCCGCGCTGATGAACCTCAATGGTCCTTTCAGTCTGGGCTGGCCCGCCCTGCTGAAGGAGATAGGCAGAAACGAGGTCGAGGAGAGGGCACGACAAATCGTCGAGTCCGAGGACCTCGACTGGCGGACGGTGTACGCCGCCACAGACACCCTCGGAGACATAGTCCCCCAGGGCATGAGGCTCTGCGACCCGGATGTCCTCTACGACGCCAGATGGAGGCTCGCCCACTCCATCAGACAGATGGTCCGTCCCGCCCATCTCGTCCAGCTCAGGCTCTTCTCCCATTGGGTGAAGAACCCGTACCAGGCGCGAGAAATCCTCAGACTCATTCAGTCCTGGGAATTCGACGCGCGGGAGCTGTCCGACACCGAATTCCAGACGGTCTCGGCCTATGTCTCGATAATCCGGGACCCAATCCATTACCTGGACGGTGAGTTTGAGCCCCAGCTTAGCGCGCTCACCGTCCTGGACATGCGGGAGGATATCTCCCAATACGAACGCTTCTTCGACTCCGCATACAAGCGGTTCGAAAACGATATAGAGCGGTAGAAATCCCGCAGGACGCTCGTCCAAGACGGGGTTCCCGCCGAGGCGGAGGCGCTCAGGCGACTCCCACCCTCACGGACCCAGAGCCTCCTTCCACCCTGCCCCTCCCCGGACATCGCCTGGTCGGGCGACCTCGACAACCATTTCGAAAGAGATCCGTACGGACGAGAGCATGACTGGACCGAAGACGGTCCCCTCTCGGAATTCGAGGAGGACGAGTACGACACCGCCGGCGCAAGGCGCGGCTTCGCCGATATCCCAAAGCGCGACGACTAGGACAGACCCATACGCGCCGGCCGGACGCTCATGCTTAAGCCCGGATCCACCGAAGGGATGGATGAGTCGTCGTGCAAAAGGGGTGAGAAAGCGCTCCATTGAATCTGGGATAATGGGTTTGAAGACAAGAACCAACCCCAGAGCAGGAGCACTTAATAGACGTTACCACCTGAGCGTCCCGACCGCATCCGAATCGCCTTCGACGATCCCCGGCTGGTGGCCAATGCCGGGCTGCTCGTGCCGGCCACTCTCGCTCAGCGCCTGGGACTGAGTGAACTGGTGGACAGCAACGTTGACCTGGGCGATGCGCCGGGACGGGCGAACCCGGGAGACAAGACGCTGACCCTGGTTGCCTCGGCGCTGGCCGGTGGGGACTGCATCGATGACGCCGACGCGCTGCGTGCCGGTGGGACCGGGCGGGTGTTGGGCTGTACAGTGAAGGCGCCATCCACCCTGGGGACCTTCCTGCGCAGCTTCAGGTGGGGACATGTGCGGCAGTTGGACCGGGTGAGCCGGGAGTTGCTGGCGCGGGCCTGGGCCGCTGGCGCGGGTCCCGGCGATGAGCCGTTGACCATCGACCTGGACTCCACCATCTGCGAGACCTACGGACTGGGCAAGGAGGGCGCCCGCCGCCACAACTACACCGGCCAGAGAGGCTATCACCCGCTTGTGGCCGTCGCCGCAGGAACCGGCGACGTGCTGATGGCCCGGTTGCGACAGGGTCGAGCCAACACCGCCCGGGGCGCAGCCCACTTCCTGCGTGAGACGGTGAGCCGGGTGCGCTGCGCCGGGGCCACAGGACAACTCACCGTACGCGCCGACAGTGGCTTCTACACCCATGACATCGTCTCCGTATGCCGAAAGACAGGTGTCCGCTTCTCCATCACCGTCCGTCAGCACACCCGACTGCGCAATCTCATAGAGGCCATACCTGAGGAGGACTGGACTCCCATACCCTACTGGATGGACGGCGCAGCCGACGTGGCTGAGACCACCTACACCCCTTTTCGGAACGAGCCCGATGCCGCACCGGTGCGTCTCATCGTCCGCAGGGTGAAGCCCACGCCCGGTTCACAACTGGCCCTCTTCGTCGACTACAGCTATCACGCCTTCATCACCGACCGACAGGGCGACACCCTCCAACTGGAGGCCGACCATCGCCGCCACGCCGAGATCGAGAACGCCATCCGAGACCTCAAGTACGGTGTCGGGCTGAACCATCTGCCCTCGGGGCGCTTTGCAGCCAACGCCGCCTGGATGGCCATACAGGTAATGGCTCACAACCTGGCTCGCTGGATCGGACGCATCGGTCTGCGCGAGCCGGTGGCGACCACCAAGACCCTGCGCAGACGCTTGTTCTCCCTCGCCGGACGGCTCACCCACTCGGCCCGCCGCCTTACTTTGCATCTCCCGCAGCGCTGGCCCTGGGAAACACAGTTCGGTCGCGCACTGACCAGACTGCGAGCCATTCCTCTGCCGGCCTGACGGCAGTGTCTACTACTGACCACCGTACACACCACAGCCTGTCTTGTCCGTAAGATCGCTCCGGACCGGACCGCGGGTGTCCACTGTTGCCCGCAGATTCGTCAAACTCGCCCCAAATCGCCACTGTGGGCCTCCATTGGCGTCCAAAATCACGACCGCGGACCTTCAGAACGACCCAGGCGCTGACATCATAACCGCACCGCCACTTTGACACGTCCCTCACCCACGCCCCGGCGGCGATACTAACCCTCTTCGGTGGATTCGGGGTAAGAGGCCAGACAAAGAGCGACGACTGCTCAGCCAGCGCATGGGAGCGAGGGCCAAGATCCTCGAGCGGCTGCCGGACTGAACACCCCGGCCGGACCCCGCGCGCGTCGCGGGAGTCCGGCTCACAGGCCGCCACAACACAGCACCACCACAAAAGGAGGACACTATGCACACCCAGCACACCCATAAAATAGACAAAAGGCCGAGGCGATGGCCCGACTCCAAAGTCGTTCACTGGGCCATGCATAACGGACAGGTCTCCGCCTGCCGCATAAGACGCGGAGAAGCGTGGCAGGCCGAAAACGGAAGGATAGCCGCCACGCGCTCCTTCACCTACGCCAGGCTGAGAGTCGAATCGGACATCCCCCGGGGTCAGACTCCCATAATCCACCGCTTCACCCACTCGAGTCCGCAGATGGTGAACTGCCATCACTGCCAAAAGGAGATGCAGCATGTGCACCTCTGGGGCCCGCAGACGCAGGAGACGGGCCCGCCGTTCGACTGCAACTGCAGCACGATCGAGAGCGAATACTCATCATCAGCGTCCTACATCTGCCCCAGATGCAAGGACGTCGAATACCCCTCCAACAGCGGCGCGGGATGGATTAAGAATCTGCTGAACGGGGAGAGACAAGACCTCGCGCTACTCCCGTATCACTACCCGATCGTCCCAGACCTCATATAAGAGCCGAGACAGCCCGATGGCCCGTTCCGCTCCTTTATATCGGAGCGGAAACCGATGGCAGCCCACATATATAAACCTATGAGCCCCGTCCGGATTGGACGGGGCTTTACTCTTAGTTCCAAAGGGAGGAACCACATGAAGATCGGCAAAATTACGGTCAAGGCCCAACCCAGGTGGACAACTAGCGATGACTATGGGGTCATCACGCCCCTGACCCCGTTCGCCCCCGGGTACAGAAATCTCGTCCAGAAGGACGAGATAGAGCAGACGCTTCAGGCCGTAGGCCTGAGGGTGAGCAGAAGGGGAACGCGGCGCGGCGCGTCCGCGTAATCTCCTTCCCAAAGAGGCGCATCGGGGCTCATTCATCAACTTAACCGTCAACCGACTTTGTACAAAACACCGAACTTGTATAATAATGAACAGGTTCTACGGAGGAATAAGATGGCCGATGTCAAGGGCGGCGACATATTGGACAACCGGGGCGGCGGAAAAGTGTACCACCAAGGCCTAAGCGCCCAGGGAAAATGTCCGCTTTGATTGATGAGGATCTGGGGACGGAAGTCAGTCCGAAGAGAGCAATGCGGCGGCCTGCCCGCTCTGTCTGAGCCTGTAGCTCTCGCCGTTCATCTCCAGGATGCGCACGTGGTGGGTCAGCCTGTCCAGCAGGGCCCCGGTCAGCCTCTCTGACCCGAAGACCTCGGTCCACTCGTCGAAGGGCAGGTTGGTGGTAACCAGGATCGAGCCTCTCTCGTACCGCTGGCTGAAGATCTCGAAGAGCAGCTCGGCGCCGGTCCTGGACAAGGGAACGAAGCCAAGCTCATCTATGATCAGCAGCTTGAGCCGAGACAGTTTCTTCTGTAGGTTCAGCAGCCTTCTCTCGTCCCTGGCCTCCATGAGCTCGTGTACAAGGGCGGCCGCTGTTGTGAACCCCACCGACAGTCCCCTCTGGCAGGCGGCGAGACCAAGCCCCAGCGCGATGTGAGTCTTGCCCGTTCCGCTGTTGCCCATGGCGATGACGTTTTCTCTACGCTCAACGTACTCGCACCGGGCCAGTTGGTTCACGAGTTGCTTGTTCACTGACGGGATCGCAAGGAAGTCGAATGTGTCCAGACTCTTGACCGCGGGAAAGCGCGCCGCCTTGATCCTGCGTTCCACCATGCGGTGATGACGGTCTATGAGCTCAAGCTCGGACAGCCTGAGCAGGTAGTCGGGGTGATCAACGCCCTCGGCGGCGCACTGCTGCGCCATTTTGCCGTACTCCCTGAGGAAGGTAGGCAGCCTCAGCTCCTTGAGATGATGTTCCAGCAGCAGAGTTGACCTGTCGCTCACGACGCTCTCCCGGTGAGAAGACCCATATAGTCGGTGGCTGAGGTCTTGCCGACGCTGACCCTGGGAAGGTACGGGTACAGCTCGAGGTCCAGTCTCGGCGGTCGTCCCTCGATGTTGCACAGCAGGAGATGCTTGACCGCGTCGAAGCTGATCGCTCCCAGCCTGATCGCGTCTCTGACTGCGGAGTGAACCTCGTCGGCTGAGAAGGTCTCCATGAGCCTGAGGACCTGAACGAACTCCCTCTTGCCGCGCCTTTCCATCCTCGACTCCATCAGACGGCGCAGCGTGTCGAACTCCTCCGGCAGGTCCCATCCCTGGAGGGGAGCCGCCTGGTCGAGAGCCGCGGTCTTCCGCTCCAGGAGCGGCAGGTAGTGGATCGGGTCGAACACGAAGTCGTCCCGTTCGTAGGAGCGCCGGTGTCTCGCTATGACCTCCGATCCACAGCTTATGTCCACCTCATGGACATACCCTCTGACCAGTACGTCCCTGTAGCCGTATGCCACCGGAACCGAGTAGTCATTGATCCTGTACCTGACCAGCGACAGCGAGCTGACGCGCGTCCCATGCTTGTCGCTCGCGTCATACGGGACCGCCGGCAGCGGCAGAAGAGCCGTGAGGTCTTGCTTCATACGCTCGCCAATGGTCTCGCGGTGTCCCCTGAGCCTCGCCTCCATGCGCTCAAGGCAGCGTCCCTCAAGATAGAGGTTGAGGGCGTCGAAGCTGTCGAACGACGGTATGGGCACGAGGAAGTTACGACGACTATAGCCCACCATGCCCTCGACGTTGCCCTTGTCGTTGCCCCTACCCGGCCGTCCGAACCTGTCGGTGAACAGGTAGTGGGACTGTAGCTCGGTGAACACCCGGGTGCGGACGCGCCGGCCGTCTCCCAGGATCTTCGCAACCGCCAACTTCGTGTTGTCGTACAGGACGCTCTGGGGAACTCCGCCCAGGAAGCGGAACGCCGATATGTGTCCGTCGCAGAACGCCTCGGTGGTCTCGGCCGGGTACGCCTTCACGAAGACGCCGTCGCTGTGGGGAAGGGACAGCACGAAGAAGTGGACATTGCGCTTCACCCCGGCTATCACCGCCCACGCCTCTCCGAAGTCGCGCTGGGCGTGCCCGGCGGGATGGGAAAGGGGAACGAACATCTCCCGGGTCGTGCGCCGGCGCTCACGCGCGTAGTCCTTGACGATGGTGTACTTGCCCTCGAACCCGCGCTCGTCCCTCAGCCGCTCGTAGATGCGCTTGGCGGTGTGGCGCCGCTTCTTCGGAACGTTGAGGTCGTCTTCTAGTATCTCGTCTATGACTCCTGTGTACGGACCTATCTTGGGTCTTCTGGGCGCCTTACGTCTGCGGTAGCCCGGCGGAGCGGCGTACTTGATCATCTTGCGGACGGTGTCTCTGTGCAGGCCGAACACGCGGGACGCCTCCCGGACGCTCATGCCGTCCACCATGCAGGCTCTTCGGACACGCATATACAGTTCCACGCTGTACATCTTTCTCACCTCCCTTTGGGTCGGGTTCGACCCTATGGAAGACGATAGACGGTACGGTTTTCAACCGCCACAATCAGGCTGTCGAGCCGCCTACACGGTCCATTTTATCTCCGCCTTTTACAGACCGATATCCAAACTACCGACGACCTACTACGCATGCTAGACGAAAACGAGGAGTTCCTGGCAGCGGCTCGGCAGAAGATTCTCACGGACGAATTGCTGAAGCTGCCCACCAGACTTGAACTATTTACCACCCAAACAAATGACAGCTTAGAAAACGTCAAAAACGATCTCCGCAGCGTCAAAAACGACCTCAGCATCCTAAAAGGATATGGACAACAGGCAAATCTGCAAACTGAAATGCCTGCAAGACTCGCTAATATTCTCTCACTCAGAACAACTCGGATTCTCCGAGTCACAGACGACAGCAGAGGGTCAGAGGACTTCACCGACGCGCTATGGAACGCGCTAAAGGAAGGCGCCATATCGCAACGTGAATACAGCCGTGTTCTGAGCTCGACTTTGTACATTCAGGCGGCGTAAGTCAGGGATTCTATGAGTCGGTTGAACAGAAGCGCGGGGACTTTAACGATGTCGGGTTTGCGCTCAGACACACAAAAAGTCTCAGACGCTCTCCACATATGACGACGCGCCAACGCGATTGCGTCGCTGAACGTGGGTTCAGACTTGGCGTACCATGCGGCTGAACGCATTGGAACTGAACCTTCTCGCCTTAGCCCGGATCCACCGAAGGGATGGATGAGTCGTCGTGCAAAAGGGGTGAGAAAGCGCTCCATTGAATCTGGGATAATGGGTTTGAAGACAAGAACCAACCCCAGAGCAGGAGCACTTAATAGATGTTACCACCTGAGCGTCCCGACCGCATCCGAATCGCCTTCGACGATCCCCGGCTGGTGGCCAATGCCGGGCTGCTCGTGCCGGCCACTCTCGCTCAGCGCCTGGGACTGAGTGAACTGGTGGACAGCAACGTTGACCTGGGCGATGCGCCGGGACGGGCGAACCCGGGAGACAAGACGCTGACCCTGGTTGCCTCGGCGCTGGCCGGTGGGGACTGCATCGATGACGCCGACGCGCTGCGTGCCGGTGGGACCGGGCGGGTGTTGGGCTGTACAGTGAAGGCGCCATCCACCCTGGGGACCTTCCTGCGCAGCTTCAGGTGGGGACATGTGCGGCAGTTGGACCGGGTGAGCCGGGAGTTGCTGGCGCGGGCCTGGGCCGCTGGCGCGGGTCCCGGCGATGAGCCGTTGACCATCGACCTGGACTCCACCATCTGCGAGACCTACGGACTGGGCAAGGAGGGCGCCCGCCGCCACAACTACACCGGCCAGAGAGGCTATCACCCGCTTGTGGCCGTCGCCGCAGGAACCGGCGACGTGCTGATGGCCCGGTTGCGACAGGGTCGAGCCAACACCGCCCGGGGCGCAGCCCACTTCCTGCGTGAGACGGTGAGCCGGGTGCGCTGCGCCGGGGCCACAGGACAACTCACCGTACGCGCCGACAGTGGCTTCTACACCCATGACATCGTCTCCGTATGCCGAAAGACAGGTGTCCGCTTCTCCATCACCGTCCGTCAGCACACCCGACTGCGCAATCTCATAGAGGCCATACCTGAGGAGGACTGGACTCCCATACCCTACTGGATGGACGGCGCAGCCGACGTGGCTGAGACCACCTACACCCCTTTTCGGAACGAGCCCGATGCCGCACCGGTGCGTCTCATCGTCCGCAGGGTGAAGCCCACGCCCGGTTCACAACTGGCCCTCTTCGTCGACTACAGCTATCACGCCTTCATCACCGACCGACAGGGCGACACCCTCCAACTGGAGGCCGACCATCGCCGCCACGCCGAGATCGAGAACGCCATCCGAGACCTCAAGTACGGTGTCGGGCTGAACCATCTGCCCTCGGGGCGCTTTGCAGCCAACGCCGCCTGGATGGCCATACAGGTAATGGCTCACAACCTGGCTCGCTGGATCGGACGCATCGGTCTGCGCGAGCCGGTGGCGACCACCAAGACCCTGCGCAGACGCTTGTTCTCCCTCGCCGGACGGCTCACCCACTCGGCCCGCCGCCTTACTTTGCATCTCCCGCAGCGCTGGCCCTGGGAAACACAGTTCGGTCGCGCACTGACCAGACTGCGAGCCATTCCTCTGCCGGCCTGACGGCAGTGTCTACTACTGACCACCGTACACACCACAGCCTGTCTTGTCCGTAAGATCGCTCCGGACCGGACCGCGGGTGTCCACTGTTGCCCGCAGATTCGTCAAACTCGCCCCAAATCGCCACTGTGGGCCTCCATTGGCGTCCAAAATCACGACCGCGGACCTTCAGAACGACCCAGGCGCTGACATCATAACCGCACCGCCACTTTGACACGTCCCTCACCCACGCCCCGGCGGCGATACTAACCCTCTTCGGTGGATTCGGGTTAAGGCGAGAAGGTTCAGTTCCAACGCGTTCAGCCGCATGGTACGCCAAGTCTGAACCCACGTTCAGCGACGCAATCGCGTTGGCGCGTCATCATATGTGGAGAGCGTCTGAGACTTTTTGTGTGTCTGAGCGCAAACCCGACATCGTTAAAGTCCCCGCGCTTCTGTTCAACCGACTCATAGAATCCCTGACTTACGCCGCCTGAATGTACAAAGTCGAGCTAAGGGAAGCCTTCAATTCCGGCCAATTCTGGGAACGCGCTCAACGCGGTGAGTTCACGCTAGAGTTCGAGCGAGATACGCACTATACGAGACAGGTCGCAAGAGAGCGCAACTTCACATACTGCACTCGCAGCCAGACTGTTCGTTACTTTGATGGCTATGGCGAAATGATTGCTCTGGTGCATCAAATCCGTAACCCGGACGGCGCCGTCGGAGCCAGCGGCAAGCCCGATCCGAAGTTTCTGCGACTCGAAACCGAGGTTCTCAAAATGCGCCGCTGACAGTCGTTAGCTGAAAGGGTACAATATACACCCGTCAGTGCCTGAATCCTATCAAGGACTAGAACTCATGCCAGCCTTCCCCTCAATAGAATGGTTCGAGGCCGTCCGGGCCGCCGCCAACGGTGACCGCCAATTCAGAAGCCTCGGCACCTGTTTCGCGCAGGTCGGCGTCCGAGTCAGCGAGCGCGTGTTCCTGCTGGACTTCGAGGCGTTCGAGTGCGCCGGAGTATCCGAGTCTGACGACACCTCCCTCCACGACGTGGACTTCGCAATCAATATGCCCCCCGACGAGTGGAGACGCCTTCTGAACAACATCAGCGAGAACGGCGGCGCGGACTCCGAAAACACGTTCAATACACTGGACATAGAACACGGAATAGTAGAGTCGCCCAACCCATACGGAATGAACAACTTTCCCCGTTACCATCTCACCCTTCAGCGTTTCTTCGACGTATCGAGTGAGATAGAGACCACATTCGCGTGAGGCCATAATGCCAATCTACGAATACCGCTGTGAAGACTGTGAGGGCAAGACCGCGAAGCTGGTCAGGGGATTCGACGCGCCAGAGTCCATAGCCTGCCGCGATTGCAGTGGAGAGAACACCCACCGCATAATATCCAGAGTCGCGTTTCACAAGTCCCTCAACTCCCAACTCCAGGACCTCGACCCTCGCTACGACCGGGTGGCTGACTCAGCGGCGGCGAACACAGCGGACGCCGACCCCCAACGCTTCCTGAAGAACGCCATTCCCTTCGACGCGGCGGACAAATAGCGCCTATGATTTACGAAGAACGACGCACAACTCTCAAACGCGGCGAACTCGACGCCTACATCGCCCACCTTCGCGACGTTGTCACACCGAGCCTGAACGGTGGCGAGATACTGTGTCTTCTGAGCGCGGCTATTGGCGCCCCGGTCGAGTCCGCGCTTCAGATGACGCGCTACGCCGACTACGACGCATGGCTGCAAGCGCAGTCCGCCTACGGCCCGGACAGGATGGAACTCGTCGCGGACGAAGAGGTACGCCTGCTGAGGTCGGTGTCCATCAGGCCGAAGGACGTGATAGAAGACGCGGATATGCGGGCGTTCTACGGCCATCGCCGCTTTCACATAGACCCAAGCGACCTGGACGAATTCGTTCACTGCTCCGAGTACGGCATCTGGCCGCGCATCGAGTCCCAGGGCGCTTCTATACTCGGATTGTGGACTACTCTAGCCTCCACCTCGCCCCTCGAAGTCACTCTGCTAACAGGCTACCACGGTCCCGCGCACTGGGAGGCCACCCGCCAGTACGACGGACGCCCCGACGGGATGGACGAAGCGATGTGGGAGCACAGCCTGAGCCTCCACCGCCGCAGGTCCGAACTCCCGGTAAAGACCTGGGTCCGACTGATGCGCCGGATTGATTTTTAACCGCAACGCGAGGTCGTCCGATCTATCCGGGGCAGCCAGGGAGAATAGCGGCGCTTAGAGAGTGGCTCTGAGCCTTCTGTCAGATGTCCCATTCAAGAGACTGCCTGCACTCGTTGAACTAAGCGCAAGATCCCTTTGAGTCGAGGAACTGCATCGAGTCGAGCAGGCCATCTTGCCACAATCTGCAATCAGGACGCAGGCGCGGTTTCCGCGACCGCATGGGGGGTTAGAACGGTTGACGAGCGAACGATCAGGACCGGATCCCCCGATTCCCTGACGACGGCTTCAGCGACGCTTCCCAGCAATAGTCTGCTGATTCC
The DNA here is from genome assembly GCA_965261525.1 of Dehalococcoidia bacterium. Taxonomy (GTDB): domain Bacteria; phylum Chloroflexota; class Dehalococcoidia; order Lucifugimonadales; family UBA1123; genus VXRN01. Next base: position 2,530,646 of record OZ253472.1, on the reverse strand, counting down.
CGAACGTCCGTGAGAGGCGAGAGCCAACATGTTGTGGTCGGCGCCGCGAGCCAGTTCGGCTATCTCCGACGAGGGCTTGCCTCTAACAATTCGCGCATCGGCCTCAAGACCTTCTTCCCGCATCCGCCGAGCGATACTCACCAGATACCTTCTTGCTTCCGCTTCGGTCTCACCCTTGTTCCCAGTCGGCGCTTCGATGACGGTGTAACCGTCGGTGTAGAAATCGTCCGGGGGCAAGACCTGTAGAAGGGTCATCCTCATGCCCATCTTTCTGGAGAGGGTCGCGGCATACGGCAGAACAGTCTCAGCAAGCTCGGAACCGTCCAAAGGAACTATTATCCTGCTGATTCCGTAATCGGCGTCCCAGTGTCTCTCGGCTCGTTCAGGGGTTATCGCCAGGACAGGAATCGGCGCCTCATGCATAACCTTGTAGGTCACGCTGCCCAGAAGTCCACTGCTCAGGACGCTCCGACCCCGCGTGGACATGGCAATGAGATCGCATTCGGATTCCTGGGCCATGCGGACAAGGGTCTCCGAAACGGGACCGAAGCCCACCGACGCTTCAGCGGATATTCCCTCGAGGGCCATTCTGTCGGCCAGCTCATCGAGGCGACTCTTCACATCGCGCTCGATTCTCTCCCTCAGCGGATCGCGGTCTGTCGTCCGGTCCGCCGGAGAACCCGTCGCACGGGGTTGCGTTAATCCACCGGCGAGCCTGTTGAGCAGACCTCCCCGCAGGGGATGGAGTTCAACGGCGGCCGCCAGAACGAGACCCATTTCGAGTCCTCTCGCGAATTGCGTAATGAAGGGGATGATGCCTCCGGAAACCTCTGTGCCGTCCAGTGGAACCAGCGCCTTTGTGAACATACTTGGACTCTCCATATCACCGGGCTCGATTGTCGGTATTAGCTACAGATTTACAGTACAGGGAGAGGAGGGCAATTCTCAAATGCATTGCTATTGCATCAGGCATTACGACTCTCCATGAACCGCCTGCCGACCTGCGTAGAAGCGAGAGTAAGCGCCCGCGGGCGTGATGAACGGTCGCTCAGAGCGCAGAGAGATTTTCGCTGGCGCATCGGGCTCGTTCCAATCCGGCTCCTGAATGGCCGCTACATGATCGTTCGAGGCTTGAACGTCATCTTGTCGAATGAGCGCTTGTATGGGGACTCTCCCAGCCGCGTGACCACTCCCTTGCCCAGCTTGAACCTGTAGCGATTCGTAATAGGGTCCGGCACCCGGTGGACCAGGCTGTTGGCGGCGCCCCCCGGCCAGCGCGGGTGCAGGAAGTTGGCGAACACCACACCTGGACGAACCGCGTCGGTTACTATCGCCACCGCGGTCATCTCCCCGCTGCCCACTCGTATGTGTCCGTTCTTCTCGAGATTCGCAAACAGAAAGTCGTCGCCGCGCGTGAAGTGGAAGCCTCCTGTCTGAACAAGAATATCGTCCGAGGCGATGCGTACCTCGTCGCCGCTCTCTATGTTCCTGCTGGAGGCGTCGTCCGGGTGTATCTCGATGAACTGCTCTGGCCAGCGGCTATTTATGTATGGCTTGCGAATATCGTCGAAGGCGGACTGCCATATCTCGTTGATACGCCCGTTGGTGACCCACAATTCCTCTCCCCCGGGGGTGATTCGCTCGTAGAAGTCGCTGAACCACTCCCATGGAGTCTTGTTTAGCGCCGCTTTCCCGGAGTGGGAGTGGAAATGCGTCAGCCACTTGGGGTGGACGGTAACGCCCTCCGGCGGACCAAGCGTCAGCGTGGAATCGTGCAGGCGCTGAGTGCCAACCAGTTCGTTGTCCACCATACGGATGGGAGTCTGGATACCTGTGGTGCCGAACTCTCGGAGTTTCTCATGGCCCCTCTTCCCCTCCTGCCTGGCCTTGACCGCAAGGGGGTGATAGTTCAGCATTCCGTTGCGGCTGAACCGGGCCGCCTCCTCGAATACATCGTTGGAATCCTCCCAGTCGTATCCTTTGAAGCCCATTCGGCGCGCGAAGCCGGCGATTATCTTCCAGTCCGGCATCGCGTCTCCGGGAGGATCGTAGAACTTCGAGTACAGCCGCAGTCTGCGCTCTCCATTGCAGCGAGAGAAGGTCTCCTCTCCCCATGTCGCCGCGGGCAGCACGAGGTCGGCGATGGTCCTGCCTATCGGATTTCTGAGGTAGATGTCCTGATCAACCACCACCATTCCGCCGCTGTCCGCCCTTTGAATCAGCGCATCGGAAGCATCCCCGACATCCGTACTCTCCACCTGGTGGGCGTTCTCCCTGGTCAGTTCGATGAATCTGGCGGCCAGTTCATCGGAGGCGGCCATAGCCTGCGTCCAGGTAGTTCCTATGACCCATGCCCAGCGCAGATTGCCATCCACAACCCAGCGGTCGAGGTCAATCTCCTGCCTGCGGCGACCGGGCAATTTGTTAGGGGAGGCATTGCGTGGATAGGGAGCCGCGCCCATCCAGCCGCGCTGGTGGCCTCCGAGCCTCGACACCATCCGGCCGGGACGGTTGCCGGAGCCGCACAGCAGCGATAAGGCGGCGTAGGACGCCGTGTTCAGGTAGTTGTTAGACCAGTAGTTGCCCTTCTCGAATCCGAATGAGGTATTGGGGCGGACGCCATCAACGGGGCGGGCTATCATCTCAGCCGCCCTGACTATCAGTTCCTTATCCCGAATCCACCGAAGAGGGTTAGTATCGCCGCCGGGGCGTGGGTGAGGGACGTGTCAAAGTGGCGGTGCGGTTATGATGTCAGCGCCTGGGTCGTTCTGAAGGTCCGCGGTCGTGATTTTGGACGCCAATGGAGGCCCACAGTGGCGATTTGGGGCGAGTTTGACGAATCTGCGGGCAACAGTGGACACCCGCGGTCCGGTCCGGAGCGATCTTACGGACAAGACAGGCTGTGGTGTGTACGGTGGTCAGTAGTAGACACTGCCGTCAGGCCGGCAGAGGAATGGCTCGCAGTCTGGTCAGTGCGCGACCGAACTGTGTTTCCCAGGGCCAGCGCTGCGGGAGATGCAAAGTAAGGCGGCGGGCCGAGTGGGTGAGCCGTCCGGCGAGGGAGAACAAGCGTCTGCGCAGGGTCTTGGTGGTCGCCACCGGCTCGCGCAGACCGATGCGTCCGATCCAGCGAGCCAGGTTGTGAGCCATTACCTGTATGGCCATCCAGGCGGCGTTGGCTGCAAAGCGCCCCGAGGGCAGATGGTTCAGCCCGACACCGTACTTGAGGTCTCGGATGGCGTTCTCGATCTCGGCGTGGCGGCGATGGTCGGCCTCCAGTTGGAGGGTGTCGCCCTGTCGGTCGGTGATGAAGGCGTGATAGCTGTAGTCGACGAAGAGGGCCAGTTGTGAACCGGGCGTGGGCTTCACCCTGCGGACGATGAGACGCACCGGTGCGGCATCGGGCTCGTTCCGAAAAGGGGTGTAGGTGGTCTCAGCCACGTCGGCTGCGCCGTCCATCCAGTAGGGTATGGGAGTCCAGTCCTCCTCAGGTATGGCCTCTATGAGATTGCGCAGTCGGGTGTGCTGACGGACGGTGATGGAGAAGCGGACACCTGTCTTTCGGCATACGGAGACGATGTCATGGGTGTAGAAGCCACTGTCGGCGCGTACGGTGAGTTGTCCTGTGGCCCCGGCGCAGCGCACCCGGCTCACCGTCTCACGCAGGAAGTGGGCTGCGCCCCGGGCGGTGTTGGCTCGACCCTGTCGCAACCGGGCCATCAGCACGTCGCCGGTTCCTGCGGCGACGGCCACAAGCGGGTGATAGCCTCTCTGGCCGGTGTAGTTGTGGCGGCGGGCGCCCTCCTTGCCCAGTCCGTAGGTCTCGCAGATGGTGGAGTCCAGGTCGATGGTCAACGGCTCATCGCCGGGACCCGCGCCAGCGGCCCAGGCCCGCGCCAGCAACTCCCGGCTCACCCGGTCCAACTGCCGCACATGTCCCCACCTGAAGCTGCGCAGGAAGGTCCCCAGGGTGGATGGCGCCTTCACTGTACAGCCCAACACCCGCCCGGTCCCACCGGCACGCAGCGCGTCGGCGTCATCGATGCAGTCCCCACCGGCCAGCGCCGAGGCAACCAGGGTCAGCGTCTTGTCTCCCGGGTTCGCCCGTCCCGGCGCATCGCCCAGGTCAACGTTGCTGTCCACCAGTTCACTCAGTCCCAGGCGCTGAGCGAGAGTGGCCGGCACGAGCAGCCCGGCATTGGCCACCAGCCGGGGATCGTCGAAGGCGATTCGGATGCGGTCGGGACGCTCAGGTGGTAACATCTATTAAGTGCTCCTGCTCTGGGGTTGGTTCTTGTCTTCAAACCCATTATCCCAGATTCAATGGAGCGCTTTCTCACCCCTTTTGCACGACGACTCATCCATCCCTTCGGTGGATCCGGGCTTAGCAACTACGGCAAGCCTACTTTGGACCCTCCGTCCCTCAACTGGCTTGGCCACCACAACCCAAATGAGAAAATTCGACGTTCTGGACTTTGGAATAGCGACGACGTCGAAAAACAGTATGACCAATCTTTTCTGGACAGGCTAGAGAAACTCGTCCAGAAAATGTGCGATTCATCCGATTAGGATACCTCTCTCAATCGTATGCACTGGCCTTTTTCGCCAATGCAAGGGACGATAGTATCAATCAAAACACCGAACTGACTGCGGGAGGTTGGCATGACTGACGAAGTTCCTGAGATACTGAGGCCTTACCTGAAAGGCGACATAGATTTTAACGCGCTTGAAGATCGTCTCATCCCTTTTGCCTTCAACCCGCAGAACCTAGAAGAACAGGATATGGTTGATCTGGTCTTTGCGGAATTTTACTGCGTCAGGGATAGGACATCTGACGAATCCCTGTTCAGGGAACGCATTCCCGAACTTGTTGGACTGGAGCCGGACCGCGCTCCAACTGCCGACCGCCGACGCAATAGCGGTCTGAGACCTCTCTATTCGAGCGCGGATTGCAAAACTCGCCCTATTGTATGAAACGACCCGCGGCAAGACTATCTACAAGGGCCTATTGGCGCTCAAATTGTGAGCCCTGAAATGAGGTGCTTGATTCTCCGATGGTTCGCGGGTTGACGGCTTGATGACGCACCTCGGACACACCCTCTTATGGTCGCCGTATGCTCATACACTCCGCAACCAGTATTCCGGTAACGACTTCTATCCTATCGGTCCAGCCGGACATTTCCAGGAGACTTTCCATCGTGTAGCTGCCCCAGCGCGTCTGGTCCGGATCCGGTCTGCCACCGAGGATGACTGAGCTAATGTTCGCGTTCATTAGCGCCCCGCAACACATGGGGCACGGCTCAAACGTAGTGTAGAGGCTGTATCCGGTCATGTCGTCGGCCCCTAGAATCTCGGAGGCGGCCCTCAGCGCGACCGTCTCGGCATGGGCTGTGGGATCGTAGGTCGTCGGGACCAAATTTCGGCCCCGCGCCACAACCTCTCCATCTCGGACTATCACTGAGCCCACGCCGACGTTTCCCTCATCGGCGGCAATCTGCGCCTCTCCCAGCGCTACCCTCATGAACTGTTCGTGATCCATTCTCTTCCCCCCGTCGCCGCGCTTGCACAGCGCTATCAGTGGTTTTTGTGTGATTTTATGGCGATTATATACATCGGGCGCGGCGTCGGGAGAAGTCCCACGTCGCGTTTTCATCCGAATCCGTCAGCGCGGCGTGACACGGTAGATCCAGACCTGAAAGTACACGTCCGGCTCGCCTTTAGGCATACCCAGAAACTCTTCGGTGACGTCAGCGAGTTCCCACGCTCCTTCGGATTCGAGCTGTCGCTGCTTCTCGCGAAAGCCGTTTTGCTCGTAAATGTCGGGGCGCAGGGTGAAAGCGACGAAACCTCCCGGCCTGACGATGCGGGCAAGCTCTTCGAGCGAGTGCGCGGGGGCGTGACCGAGGGTCAACACTCCGACGCAGATAGCGGCGGCGTAGCTGTCGGTGTCCAGGTCGAGCGGTTCGCCCATGACCATCTGGTGAAAGTCGCGGTACGCTCCTTTGCGGCGCGCCTCGTCCAGCATACCGCGCGACAGATCCATAGCTTCGAGGTTCGTGTAGCCCAGCCGGTTCAACTCGACGCCTACCAGGCCTGTACCCGCTCCGGCGTCAAGAACTCTCGCGTCCTTGGGAACGAAACGCTCGAAAGTCTCCGCCGCCATTCGCGGCATAACGTACCCGAAATCGGACTCCAGGTTATCGTCATAGTCCTGCGCCCACTCGTCGTAGCGCTCCTCAAGCTGCTGGTTGTTTTCCGATGCGTAAACCCACTGGACTTTGTTATCGCTGTTCATGGTTACCTTCTTTGTTCATAGATGCTTTCCATGGGATATAGGGAAATAGGATTGTCACCCGGCCCAGGTCTGGACTGATTCGGCTTCGTGCTGAAAGTCAAGCGGGGCAGAATTACATTGCGAATCCAGCGAACGACCTAACCCGCCGGGTCAGCCAAGGGGTAGTAGCGGTGCGTTATGGAAGACTCGTCCATGGTTACGAGTCTGATGCCGGATGGGTCGCTGCCGAGCGGGTATCCGACAGCGCCGGTGGTTATCATCAGGAGCCTGCCGTCGCGGGCGTAGTTGTTCCGGTGCATATGGCCCGCGAACACGGCTGAGGCGTCGTTGCCCCTGAGGATGTCCATTATCACGTCGCGCCGCTCGAGAGGGATGGTGAAGTAGTCTTCGCTCTCGTCTGCTCGCTCCAGGAACAGAGGGTGATGCGCGAGAAGAACCAGATGTTGAGCGCCGGCGCGCCTGGCGGCGCTCTGGTCGTCGCCGAGGAACTGAACTATTCTGTCCCATTCTTGCCGGACATTGGACGGGTCTGACGCGACGGAACTGTTTATGACGGTGAAGTGGCTGTCGGCGTGATCGAATGAGTAGTTGTCGGCTCCGAATTTTTCCCGGTATTGAGCTATGGACTCGGCGGTTGGCGACTCGCCGACATCGTGGTTGCCGGACACCCAGTGAACGGGAATGCCGTCCTCCAGATTCTTGGTAATGCGGAACAATTCGGTCATCTGGGCATCGTCGCCGGTGTCGTGAATCATATCGCCGCAGACGACCACGAAGTCCGGTTTCAGGCTATTCGTTTTTTCGATGGCCCTGGTGTAAAGTCGAGTTTCGTCCGCGAATCCGCTAATCGGATTGGGGGCCTTACGCATCATAATGCCCCTCTGCCTTCGTTCTTCAATCTCCTCCGCGCTGTAACTGCTTATAGAAGCGTACATGCCGAACTGGGGATCGGACATCTGAACAAAGCTGAAGGACATGGGTGATCTCCAAATCTGTGTGAGACGCGCTAACGCGAATGCTGATCGAGGTTCAGTTCATACCAGACGCTGTGGTGAACCTTGCGGTATCCTAGCTTCAGGTACAGTTCTCTGGCGGGGGTGTTCTCGGCGTCAACCTCAAGTTCCACGGCATCCACCCCCTTGGACACGAGATGTTCCATTCCGGTGACCACAATCGCTGTTCCGAGTCCGTTGCCGCGATAGGATGGGTGGACGCCGGTCATAGCCACGAAGCCGACGTGTCCGTGGTCGTTCTGGATTCGCTGTGTCCAGTTGTATGCGGCGGCTTTATCACCATCCATTATGAATATGATTCCCTCGGGCGGGCTGTTCTTGACGCGCACTCTTGCGGAAATCTGCTCGACGGTGTTGGGACTGAAGCCCCAGTTCTCCCCGAAAGCGGTGTTTTGCAGTTCGGTGAGCATGGCTTCGTCTTTGTCCAGTTCGAATGGCCTGACGCGAAATCCTGGCCTGAGTCTCAGCGGTGGAAGGTCCACCCCTTCCCATCTCATCTGCCAGAATTCCTTTATTTGCCTGAAGCCCTCGGATTCAAGCATACGGCGGTCCTCGCGCGCGTCCAGGGCGGTTTGGACATGAATTACACGCGCGCCAAGTTTGCCCGCGCGCCCGACGGAGTCGCGCAGCAAACGAAAGAGTATCTTGCCGTCGCGAAATTCGGGGAGCGCCCCGCCGGCCACTACAGCCCTTCCAATAAGAGGCTCAAGCGATAGCAGGTGGTATCCGATGATGTCCGGCCCCTTGACCGCAACACGCAGATTGGATTCGGGTGATACAGAAGGCGCCGCCAGGTTCTGACCTACGACTTCGCTGTCCAGTTCCTTCTCGGTTCCTTTGGCGCCGCCAATGCGGTTGATCAGATCTGTTACCGATTCAAGGTCTTCCCACTCGAACCCGCGAATAACTATCTCTTGAGCCATATCACCTGCCTGCGGTTGAATAAAATGAAAAGGCTACGCGATTGTAACAGACAAACGACCTGTTCCATACCTTGCAATACCACTGGAACCTGTATCAACTTAATCTGCGTTCCTTGCGGCGCGAAAATCCCCTCTCCCTCGACGAGCTGAGAAGGGTATGTAAATGTGCAGCCAACTAAGAATTTCAATCAACAGACCCCCTCTCCCTTGAGGGAGAGGGCTGGGGTGAGGGTGAAATTCCTTAAGGTCGGGTTTTGAGATAGTTACTTAGCCCGGATCCACCGAAGGGATGGATGAGTCGTCGTGCAAAAGGGGTGAGAAAGCGCTCCATTGAATCTGGGATAATGGGTTTGAAGACAAGAACCAACCCCAGAGCAGGAGCACTTAATAGATGTTACCACCTGAGCGTCCCGACCGCATCCGAATCGCCTTCGACGATCCCCGGCTGGTGGCCAATGCCGGGCTGCTCGTGCCGGCCACTCTCGCTCAGCGCCTGGGACTGAGTGAACTGGTGGACAGCAACGTTGACCTGGGCGATGCGCCGGGACGGGCGAACCCGGGAGACAAGACGCTGACCCTGGTTGCCTCGGCGCTGGCCGGTGGGGACTGCATCGATGACGCCGACGCGCTGCGTGCCGGTGGGACCGGGCGGGTGTTGGGCTGTACAGTGAAGGCGCCATCCACCCTGGGGACCTTCCTGCGCAGCTTCAGGTGGGGACATGTGCGGCAGTTGGACCGGGTGAGCCGGGAGTTGCTGGCGCGGGCCTGGGCCGCTGGCGCGGGTCCCGGCGATGAGCCGTTGACCATCGACCTGGACTCCACCATCTGCGAGACCTACGGACTGGGCAAGGAGGGCGCCCGCCGCCACAACTACACCGGCCAGAGAGGCTATCACCCGCTTGTGGCCGTCGCCGCAGGAACCGGCGACGTGCTGATGGCCCGGTTGCGACAGGGTCGAGCCAACACCGCCCGGGGCGCAGCCCACTTCCTGCGTGAGACGGTGAGCCGGGTGCGCTGCGCCGGGGCCACAGGACAACTCACCGTACGCGCCGACAGTGGCTTCTACACCCATGACATCGTCTCCGTATGCCGAAAGACAGGTGTCCGCTTCTCCATCACCGTCCGTCAGCACACCCGACTGCGCAATCTCATAGAGGCCATACCTGAGGAGGACTGGACTCCCATACCCTACTGGATGGACGGCGCAGCCGACGTGGCTGAGACCACCTACACCCCTTTTCGGAACGAGCCCGATGCCGCACCGGTGCGTCTCATCGTCCGCAGGGTGAAGCCCACGCCCGGTTCACAACTGGCCCTCTTCGTCGACTACAGCTATCACGCCTTCATCACCGACCGACAGGGCGACACCCTCCAACTGGAGGCCGACCATCGCCGCCACGCCGAGATCGAGAACGCCATCCGAGACCTCAAGTACGGTGTCGGGCTGAACCATCTGCCCTCGGGGCGCTTTGCAGCCAACGCCGCCTGGATGGCCATACAGGTAATGGCTCACAACCTGGCTCGCTGGATCGGACGCATCGGTCTGCGCGAGCCGGTGGCGACCACCAAGACCCTGCGCAGACGCTTGTTCTCCCTCGCCGGACGGCTCACCCACTCGGCCCGCCGCCTTACTTTGCATCTCCCGCAGCGCTGGCCCTGGGAAACACAGTTCGGTCGCGCACTGACCAGACTGCGAGCCATTCCTCTGCCGGCCTGACGGCAGTGTCTACTACTGACCACCGTACACACCACAGCCTGTCTTGTCCGTAAGATCGCTCCGGACCGGACCGCGGGTGTCCACTGTTGCCCGCAGATTCGTCAAACTCGCCCCAAATCGCCACTGTGGGCCTCCATTGGCGTCCAAAATCACGACCGCGGACCTTCAGAACGACCCAGGCGCTGACATCATAACCGCACCGCCACTTTGACACGTCCCTCACCCACGCCCCGGCGGCGATACTAACCCTCTTCGGTGGATTCGGGCTTAGTCGGCGTTCCTTGCGGCGCGAAAATCCCCTCTCCCTTGACGCTGAGAAGGGTATGTACATGTGCAGCCATCTAAGAATTTCAATCAACAGACCCCCTCTCCCTTGACGGGAGAGGGCTGGGGTGAGGGTGATTACTGCCGCCTACCAAACTGATACCGCATCATACCACTGCGTCCGATTGTGCTATAATGTCGCCAAATTAGTAATCCGGATTTGGGGAAGTTCGCATTTCAGGAGAGGAATCATGGCATCGGGCAGCGAGTTCTCATTCTCCACTTTTTCCCAGAACACCTTCTACGAGGATTTGAATGCCAGACTTGTCGCCATGGCCGAGCCGGGCTCCGGTCAGAGAATAGTTGATCTCGCGTGCGGGACCGGAGGCGTTACCAAGCTGATTCTCGAACAGGTCCGAGGGGCGAGGGACTCAGTGGTTATTGCTATGGACCACTCGGCAGGCGCTCTCAAACAGGCTATGGAAGATCTGAAGTCTCATAAGGATAGCGCTGTTCAGTTTGTGCAGAGCCAGGTGGAACAGGTGTCGGACGCGCTGAAGGAGAGGGCGGATACAATCATCTTTTGCAACGCGATTCACTATATACCGGACAAGGACGCGCTTGTTGGGGAAATATCCAAGTCGCTCAACCCCGGAGGCAAGTTCGCCTTCAACACCTCGTTCTACGAGGGCGGCCAGGTTCCCGAATCCATGACCTTCTACCGCAAGTGGATGTTCAAGTCCGCGCGAGTTCTTCGCAGGGAGCACGGTCTGTCCCCGCAGAGATCCGAGAAAGTCGAGTCCAGGAAGCACCTGACTGTAGAGCAGTACAGAGAATTGCTAGAACGAAACGGATTTCGGGTGATTCGGCTGGAGGAAGATACGGTTCTGGTTCCCATCGAGGGCTGGCTGGACATAAGCACTTTCGAGGACTTTATAGCAGGCACACTGCCCGGAGTGCCTCTGAAGGAAGCCAGTGACTCGCTCCAGAAGGGCGTACACCAGACGTTCGAGGAGATGGACATAGAATTCGTGCCCAGAAACTGGCTGGATGTGGTGGCGGTCCGAAGCTAGCATTTGGCGATCTATCTTACAGAAGCGGATGTTGACCGCGTCTTCGATATGGATTCGGCTCTCTATGCTGTCGAGTCTTCTCTTCTTCACCAAGCCAGCGGAAATGCGATAAACCAGCCCAGGCAGCGGCTGACCGCAGGCCCCGATACCCATGTCAATACGATGATGGCCTCAGATGGCGAATGGGGTGTCTTTGGATTCAAGACCTACACTTTCGCAGGTGGCGTCTATAACTTCTTCGTCTTCCTTTCCGACAGCCGCACGGGCGCATTGCTCGCGATAATAGAAGCCAACCGAATGGGGCAACTTCGCACCGGCGCGGCGACAGGGGTGGCGACAAAGTTCATGGCAGGGCAGGAAGCGTCAAGCGTGGGAGTGATTGGAAGCGGTTTCCAGGCCCGTACGCAGCTTGAGGCCGTTAGCAAGGCGCGCAATGTTGGACAGGTGAAAGTTTACAGTCCCAACGACGAGCGTCGGATCGCATATGCAAGGGAGATGTCGCAGAAGTTGGGGCTTGATGTGACCCCGGTGGAGTCGGCGCGCGACGCGGTGAGTGGGGCGGAGATTGTCATAACTATAACGAGCTCACGGACGCCGGCTCTTTATGGGGATTGGCTGGAGCCAGGTATGCACATTGTGGCCGCGGGTGGAGCCGATCCATACGTGAGCGAACTGGACTTCGCCGCTGTCGAAAGGGCGGATATGATAGTAGTAGATGACAGAAGCCAGGCGCAGATCGAGTCGGGCGAATTGATGATGCCAGCGTCTCGAGGTCTGCTAATGTGGGAACGAACTCGGGAGTTGTGGCAGGTGGTTAGCGGTCAGGCTTCGGGTCGAGATACTTCTGAAGATGTCACGCTGTTCAAGTCGCTTGGAATGGCGTTGTGGGACGTGGCTTCAGCCAAGGTCGTGTATGACAGAGCGATGGAAGAGGGAATTGGGCGCACTATCTCCTAGCGCCGCGCGCGCTGGCATATGGAGCTAAAAAGGCTGGCCCCAGATGTCCGCGAGTTCCAGCGTGAACCCGGCTAGTTCAGGCTCGCCCGATACGGTTTCGGGATTCTCCAGAATCTCCACCTCGGAGTTCGGGCGATAGACATACACGCGCCGGTTCAGCGGGTCAATCAGCCAGCCCAGCCTCGCGCCGTTCTCCATATATTCGTCCATCTTGGACATTAGCTTGGTCAAGCTGTCGCTTCTCGATCTGAGTTCGACCACAAAGTCGGGGCATATATGTCCGAAGCCACTCTTGTCTTCGGTCGCCAGTTCGGCCAGGCGCGACTTGGGAATCCACGCCGCGTCCGGGGAGCGCATCGCCCCGTTGGGCAGCGTGAATCCTCCCGACGAGTCGAAGGCTATTCCAGTACTGTCCCGCTCTGCCCAGACTTCCAGACGAGCGCTGACCTTGATGTTCCGATTTGAACTATACATACCCGCGGGCGGCATGATTTCCAATTCTCCACCGGGCGCTCTTTCTATTCGGATGTCACTGTTCATTTCGCAGAAGGCGAGAAACTGAGCCTCTGACATCTCAATGAGCGGACTGAGCCTGAGAACGATTGGGAGTGACTCGACCGACTTCTCTACGCGGGTTCGGGTCAACGTTTGGGTCGCCATAACCATATTCTCCGATGCTTTCTTATCTGTCAGGAGGCAGGTCTGTCAAGCGGGAGGTCTGAACACCGACAACCGTCATCCCCAGAGTGGTGGCTTGAATACCATCAGGTAAACCAGAGCGACAATCACGACCACCTTGGCAACCATGAGCATCCGGCCTCGAGAGTGAGCGGCATCGTACTCCACGGAGTCGGAACCTGACGACCCTTCCGAGGCCAGCGCGATTTGACGCTTAATGACGCGAGCGTGGAATCCAACAAGTCCCATCAGAGCTATGAATAGAAGAATGGAAAGCTCAAGCCAGGGTGTGGACCAGCCCCATGACGCGCGGTCTATCAGTCCCAAGCCGGTCAGGAGGACGATCACGTATGATGGCGTTACCAAACGCTGTTCCAGCATCCGTATGGTCTCTAAGGTGTACGCGCGAGATTCCGGCGCCAGTACGGCCCTCCGAAGCCAGAAGAAGTAGGATATGGTGGCTCCAACTGCAACTAGCGCGGTAAGGATATGGAGTGTTAACAGAATCTGAACAGTGATCAAGGGTTATACCCCCATGGAGCAGGCGCAGCCGCCCGGCCCGCAGCCGCCACAGCCGCCCATGCCCGCCACGGAGCCGACGCTTCCAGCATCGTTGGACGTAAACGCAGCGAATACGGACAGTTTGCGCTCGGAATCACCCTCACATATCGGGCATGGCGCATCGTCGTCCATTCGGCTCATGGGTCGCAGCTTGTCGAACCTGTGGCTGCATATGTTGCAAACGTATTCGTAAATAGGCATTCTTATCTCCTCCGCGCCAAATGAATCTCGGAAAACTGATTATATTCTAATTTCGAGGGCCAATAGGGTCAACTCAGCGTCTGACGCAGGGAGATTGCATCTAAATAGGCACAATGTCCTTGTACATTTGTGCTGATTTGACTACAATATCCCCATGACTCGCCATTATCATGAAACACTCAATCGGACACCCGCCGCCCGAAATCTACAACTGAACCCTGAAAACCATAAATACAAAGTTATATGATGGAAATTCCGGGCGCTTGGAAAAACTCATTCAAAGCTAATACAGGTGACCTGAGTGATATAAACCGAAATATATAAAACAGTCCTGCCTGCTGAAATTTAGATGCGATTGCCCGAGCGTCTGACGTTACTGATAATGACTCCAATCACTATACCGAGACCGGCCCCAAATGAAACGCCCATTGCGACACCCATCCCGACATTATCAGAAATAGCGCCTATAACAACGCCTATTGTTACACCGATACCCGTGCCCAAAGCTATACCTATTCCGATCCACGCGTCAGAGTCCGGCTTTCCGGTATGTTTTTGATCGTTCTCGTTATCGGATCTCATTGCACGCTCCTCTCGCAGGTGAATCACCGGGCACCTTGATTATTGTAGGAGTTACGCACTTGGGTATGAAATTCTACTTGGATGTGACCTAACCCAGCTACGAAACCGTTCTCAACTGCGTGAATCCTATATTGCATAATCAGCCAACGCAAATTTCAGGAAGTGACAGATGCTCCAGACACAGGTTCTACCCGATGAGAGAGGCAGATTCGGCCGATTTGGTGGGATGTTCGTCCCCGAGACGCTCATGGGCGCCATTCACGAACTCGAGGCCGAGTATGCCGCGGCCAGAGTGGACGAAGAATTCCAATCGAGGCTCAGACTCTTGTCTCGTGACTACGTAGGAAGACCAACCACACTTTACTACGCTGAGAACCTCACTCGTGAACTTGGCGGCGCGCGAATTTTCATCAAGCGCGAAGACCTCGCTCACACCGGCGCGCACAAGATAAACAACGCTCTGGGCCAAGGACTCCTGGCGCAGCGCATGGGCAAGCATCGCATCATCGCCGAGACGGGCGCAGGTCAGCACGGCGTAGCCACCGCCACCGTGTGCGCGATGCTGGACCAGGAGTGCATCGTCTATATGGGCGAGGAGGACATCAGGCGCCAGGCTCTGAACGTGTTCAGAATGCGACTGCTTGGCGCCGAGGTCCGCTCCGTAAGCAGCGGCAGTCGCACGCTCAAGGACGCGATCAACGAGGCGATACGCGACTGGGTTACCAATGTCGAAACCACGCACTATCTCATAGGCAGCGTGGTAGGGCCGCATCCCTATCCCAGAATCGTGCGCGACTTCCAGGCCATTATAGGCCGAGAGGCTCGTGAGCAGCTGATGTCAACCATTGGGAGGCTGCCGGACTACGCGATAGCGTGTGTTGGGGGAGGCTCCAACGCCATGGGCCTCTTCTACGAGTTCATCAAGGACGAGGGAGTGAAGCTCATCGGTGTCGAGGCGGGGGGCAGGGGCATCGAGACGGGTGAACACGCTTCTACTCTGGTGGCCGGAGAGGTAGGCGTGCTTCATGGGAGTATGTCTTACCTGCTCCAGGATGAAGACGGTCAGGTACACGAGGCGCACAGCATATCCGCCGGACTGGACTATCCCGGCGTGGGTCCCGAGCATAGTTGGCTCAAGGATACGGGCAGGGCGGAGTACGTTAGCGTCACCGATGAGCAGGCGCTGGAAGGTTTCCAGCTTCTGTGCCGCGCGGAGGGCATTATTCCCGCTCTCGAGCCGTCTCACGCGCTGTACTACCTGTCCCAACTCGCTCCGGAGCTGGACAGGGACCAGATAATCCTGCTCGGCCTCAGCGGGCGCGGAGACAAGGACATGGATACGGTAGCGGGCGCTCTGGACATAGAGATGTAACCGGATGTAAGCATAAGAGTCGAAAGATGATTGCCAGAATACCCTTAACGGCAAAAGTGCCAGTATTCATAGACGAGCAGCCGGAGGGCGGATACACCGTTACCTCCCCGCTCTTCCCCGAATTTCTGACCGAAGGGGACACAATCGAGGAAGTTCTGAGAAACATACAGGAAGTCTTTGGAGTGATCATCGAAGAATATGTGGACGAGGAGCGATCTCTGCCGCGCGGTCTGTTCTCTGAAGACACCGCCGTATCCCTCGAACCGGTGATCGCACTTTCTTGAAATATCGCGAGTCACCCGAAAGTTCATTCGTTTCGGCTTCTACGAAGATGTCCAGCGAAGACTTGGATCGCACAGAATGTGGATCAATCGGCATACCGGCGGGAGTACCCACCTGCCCGACTGGGGAAGACGCGACCTGAAAATCGGAACTCTTCGTTCGGCGGTCAGACAACTCGGCCTGGACTGGCGGGAATTCAACGAAGCGTAGAAGATAGACAAGGATACGGTGACCGGTGCGCCAGGCGTGGATATAAGTCTTAGCCCGGATCCACCGAAGGGATGGATGAGTCGTCGTGCAAAAGGGGTGAGAAAGCGCTCCATTGAATCTGGGATAATGGGTTTGAAGACAAGAACCAACCCCAGAGCAGGAGCACTTAATAGATGTTACCACCTGAGCGTCCCGACCGCATCCGAATCGCCTTCGACGATCCCCGGCTGGTGGCCAATGCCGGGCTGCTCGTGCCGGCCACTCTCGCTCAGCGCCTGGGACTGAGTGAACTGGTGGACAGCAACGTTGACCTGGGCGATGCGCCGGGACGGGCGAACCCGGGAGACAAGACGCTGACCCTGGTTGCCTCGGCGCTGGCCGGTGGGGACTGCATCGATGACGCCGACGCGCTGCGTGCCGGTGGGACCGGGCGGGTGTTGGGCTGTACAGTGAAGGCGCCATCCACCCTGGGGACCTTCCTGCGCAGCTTCAGGTGGGGACATGTGCGGCAGTTGGACCGGGTGAGCCGGGAGTTGCTGGCGCGGGCCTGGGCCGCTGGCGCGGGTCCCGGCGATGAGCCGTTGACCATCGACCTGGACTCCACCATCTGCGAGACCTACGGACTGGGCAAGGAGGGCGCCCGCCGCCACAACTACACCGGCCAGAGAGGCTATCACCCGCTTGTGGCCGTCGCCGCAGGAACCGGCGACGTGCTGATGGCCCGGTTGCGACAGGGTCGAGCCAACACCGCCCGGGGCGCAGCCCACTTCCTGCGTGAGACGGTGAGCCGGGTGCGCTGCGCCGGGGCCACAGGACAACTCACCGTACGCGCCGACAGTGGCTTCTACACCCATGACATCGTCTCCGTATGCCGAAAGACAGGTGTCCGCTTCTCCATCACCGTCCGTCAGCACACCCGACTGCGCAATCTCATAGAGGCCATACCTGAGGAGGACTGGACTCCCATACCCTACTGGATGGACGGCGCAGCCGACGTGGCTGAGACCACCTACACCCCTTTTCGGAACGAGCCCGATGCCGCACCGGTGCGTCTCATCGTCCGCAGGGTGAAGCCCACGCCCGGTTCACAACT
Source organism: Dehalococcoidia bacterium (assembly GCA_965261525.1). GTDB lineage: Bacteria > Chloroflexota > Dehalococcoidia > Lucifugimonadales > UBA1123 > VXRN01. The sequence goes on along the minus strand of OZ253472.1, from coordinate 2,513,425 downwards.
GGCCCTCTTCGTCGACTACAGCTATCACGCCTTCATCACCGACCGACAGGGCGACACCCTCCAACTGGAGGCCGACCATCGCCGCCACGCCGAGATCGAGAACGCCATCCGAGACCTCAAGTACGGTGTCGGGCTGAACCATCTGCCCTCGGGGCGCTTTGCAGCCAACGCCGCCTGGATGGCCATACAGGTAATGGCTCACAACCTGGCTCGCTGGATCGGACGCATCGGTCTGCGCGAGCCGGTGGCGACCACCAAGACCCTGCGCAGACGCTTGTTCTCCCTCGCCGGACGGCTCACCCACTCGGCCCGCCGCCTTACTTTGCATCTCCCGCAGCGCTGGCCCTGGGAAACACAGTTCGGTCGCGCACTGACCAGACTGCGAGCCATTCCTCTGCCGGCCTGACGGCAGTGTCTACTACTGACCACCGTACACACCACAGCCTGTCTTGTCCGTAAGATCGCTCCGGACCGGACCGCGGGTGTCCACTGTTGCCCGCAGATTCGTCAAACTCGCCCCAAATCGCCACTGTGGGCCTCCATTGGCGTCCAAAATCACGACCGCGGACCTTCAGAACGACCCAGGCGCTGACATCATAACCGCACCGCCACTTTGACACGTCCCTCACCCACGCCCCGGCGGCGATACTAACCCTCTTCGGTGGATTCGGGCTAATGCATGAGGCGCTACATGACGAGGTAGCGACGTGGCCGCGGTTTTTGGAATGGCCAAAACAGGCATTGGAATGCCTCAGAAATATAGAGTCAGATGCATTAGGCATGGGATACGACGTTCCGAGCGATGATGTGGTCTCTGGGGCTGAGCGAATTCTCCTCAGAATGTATGCCTATCGGCAACTGTCTTACGATGTGTACTCAATGTCGGGCGGGCGGGTAGCTATCGGAGTCGACGGCGGATTCGGGCATTCAATGCTTGTGGTCTGCGAGCCTGGGAACACTGCTCTGTGTGTAGTTCCACTAACAGAGTGTCCCGTCGGGCACGGTACAGAAACTCAGGGTTCTTACCCGATGACTTCGTCAGGCAGGGGCTGCGCCAAATGAGTGCTGCGCCAGCGCGTCCAACCGACAAGGTTCAGCTCTGATCTATGAACTCTGTTAGGGCCGAAATCGCATGTCGAACCCGACGAATAGCTGGGGTTTTTCTGAAACCTGTCCCATGAGCCTGGTCATCTTAGCGAGCGCGGGCGGGTCGAGTCTCGCGTCCACCCCGTCGATGGCGATCAGCGTGGGGAGTCTTTCCTCCGGCAGGCTCAGGGCCACGCAGAGACAGAGAACCTGAAGCTCCGCGGGCGTTGGGGTCATGTGCACGTTGTAGATCCCGGGACCGTTGACCCACTCGATTTTTCCCTAGTTGAAGAAGACGAACCTGCCGAACCGGGGAACATGCTCCCGGTACGTCGCGCTGATTCGCCCGAGCGTGTTCGGATCCTTTTCGGACATCTTCGCGAGTTAGTGGGGCAGGTTGACGAACTCCCTGGACAGTCCGCCCATGTGGTCGAAGAAGTGGCCGTCTGAGAAGATCATTTCGGAGCGTGAGTCCGGGACTCGATAGAAGGCCCAGTCTCCGATATAGTCGCCGACGCTTCACAAAGGCGGAGATTGCGAGAGACAGCGCGCTCATATCCGGGTTCGCTCGGACGTGAAGCGTATGGCAGAGAAGCGCGAAGGAACAGGATATGCCAACGTGGATTCTGATCAGGGCGTCGGCCATGGGCTCGGGAAGTCTGCGCGTCATGGCAAGTCCGAGCAGCGCGCATCCAGAGAAGGTCAGAGCGAGAATAATCGGCGATTTTCGGGCGAAGGTTGGCTGGCTGAAGGAGGCGAGCATTATTGCCGGCGCGCTCAGCGTGACCCTGGTGGTGAATCTCTCGGATTTTCTCATGGTCTCAGGATTCACGGTCGTCGTTCCTTTTTGGACAGGCCTCGGCGTCGGCCTGGTGACGTCCGTACTTCGGGCATTCGCCGACGGCGTACACTATCTGGCCGCGCTCATCGCAGGTTCTGCCGGGGCCCTGGTGGTCCGCGTTGTGGCGTATCCGTCTGCGCCGGCCCCTTGGCTGGCCGGTTACCTGTCTGTTGTTGATGATCATGTTGGGATCTTTGTCCTTTGGAGTCTCAGGTTATACCCTTCGCCTCGGTATGACGCTCGGCGGACGGCAGTTTCTGCAGAAGTTGTCGACCGGAGACGGGGTGTTTCCACAGCGGCACAGCTTTGCGGTCCCCTTGACGGATTCGACCTTTCCGGTAAGTTCCGACAAAAGGGATACTCCCCTGATTTTCAGGCCCTCTGAGCGCGCGTTCATTATGACGCTTGCCATCTCGCCGTCTATGCAGAGAAACTCGAGCTCCGGGCGTGCGTGATCGTCGAAGTGGCATCTGTTCATGATATAGACGCTTCCAGCGAACTATTCCGCCGAGACCACTACTATCTCGCACAGATGACGCTCGCCTGTCGGACACGCGCCGTCCCGGGTGTTTCTCCTTCTTCGAAAGATGTTTATATCGGTCATCGAAAGCTCCGTTTCTGTAAAAGAGACCTGCTCTCTCATTTAACAGAGAGCCCGCGAAGGCTCGGCGGGCTTTTCGCCCATGCGGCCTTGGGACGGGGATATTCGCTGGGGTGAGGTCTGGGTGACGTCTGGGTGTCCGTTGATGGTTTCAGCGGCGCGCGGGGCGGTTTTTGGCGGCGTTTTTTCATGCCAGTGAAATTCGAAAGAGAAAAAGAACGAGCGATTGCGGGCCTCCATCCGATGGTGAAAGCTGAGGAGCCTGAAATGTCTCCCCGCCGAATCCTCTCCCTCTTTTAATTCCCGATACCCTGAGTTCGGTCTTTATCTCCGAGACCGGATTCTGGCGCGGAAGAGGGTGAGTCGAATTTCCAGGGTGAGACATCTTGCTGTCGTTATCGCCGTCGTGTGCTTCGCCGCGGCGCTCTATTCGCCTCTGTCGGCGCAGACTCCTCCTGAGTCGACCCCGGCCTCTCTTCCGGACGAGTTTGGCGGGGAGATATTCGATTGCGAGATCGCCAGTAATCCGACCGGCAGCGGGGACGTGGAGATAGAGGAGTCTCACGTAACGCATCTGTGCGCCGACAATCACACTCACTCATGGTGGAATAGCGGGGGTTCTGCGGTTGGTCTTTATGAACAGTACGGAAGGGCGCATACTCACAGCAAGAAGGCGGTCACCGCCGGTCCGGGCGTGTATCAGCCGCAGGAGATAGCGCCGGGTGAGGACTTCATCATTGACGCTCCGGTCATCTCCGGGCCCAGGGTATGCTCAGAGCCGGGCCCAAGGCCCAGCGCCCACAAGAGGGGCGAGGCGTGGGGCATGCTCAACTGCGAGGTGAAGCGGGTCGTCGAGACCATAGTGGCCGCGACAGGAGACTCTTCAGCGGGGAGTCGTCTGAATGAATATGGGGAGAATTGTCTCGTGAGAATTCCGATTATCGGGGGAGTACGGAAGGATGCTTCCGTTCAGGCCCCGCAGCATCCGACGCTGGTGGAATAACGAGTTCAAGAGCTGGGACAAGCGGATGCAGGTGGAGGCGTGCGCGCCGGTGCAGACGCGTCTCGCGCCTACTACGCCTCTGATCAGCGCGCCAGGCGGGTTCTGGGCCAGCCTCAGTCCACGCTGGACATCAGGGAGACGATTCAGAGCGGTGGAATCCTGCTTGTCGCCACGTCGCAGGCTTACCTGGGACGAAACGTGGCGTCCCTGCTGGGGGCCTGCATTCTGAACCTTGTGGACGCGGTGATTCGCAGCCAGGGGACTCTGCCCGCGAATGAGCGGAGGGGTTGCCTGGTCGTGGTCGACGAAATGCAGTCGATACCCGGCGTGGACTATGAGGGAATGCTCAGCGAGGTCGGAAAGTTCGGCGGGTCGCTGGTTCTGGCGACTCAGTCGCTGACCAAGCTGGACGAGCTCTCGATGACCATGAGGGACACGATACTGGCGAATATCGGATGCCTGGGGGTCTTCCAGGTCTCCGGGCATGACGCTCAGAGGCTCAGAGGCTCAGGGGCGAGATAGGGGCGGACAGGGTGGAGGAGCATGACATAGTCTCGCTGCCCCGCCATGAGTGCTATATGAAGCTCTCGTCTCTCTCCGGTGGGGTGTCCACGCTCTCCATGAGGGTGCATCCGCCATCGGAGGGCAACGCGGCCTCGGTCGCGGGCATCAGGGAGCGGATGTCGGGCTATACCGAGCTGGTCGGAGACGTGGACAAACTCCTGGCCAGGCGCGTCTATATGTCCGAACAGCCCTATGACGCCGCGGGCGAGATCACGATTGGGAACAGCCCGAAGGGGAGGGCCTCCGGCCAGGGATGGAATATGGCGTCCAGGGAGAAGAGCTATGCGAGCAGGCGGCGAGGACGGAACGACGAAGAACAGCCATACGAATATCTAGCGACGGAGGAGTCGTATGACAGTCGAAGCGGCGATGACCGAGACGGAGGTTCTTCCGGGGGACGTCCGGCGCTCTCAGTCGGATATTCGCTCTCTATCGGAGATGGAGGCCATGGGCCTGGATCTTGGGATAACCGTCTACCAGATGCTCGGCAGAATGCCGTTTCTGGACAGGCTGGAGCTCTCCTATCTGTATGGGATCTCCGCGACGACCTGCTACCGCTATCTCGAACTCATGGAGAAGGCGGGGTTCGTGCGGTGGTTCAATCACTGTACCCGGCATCTCAGGAGCAGCCGGCGGTATTATCTGACCCGACGGGGCGTGAGGCTTCTGCGAAGCATCGGGGGCAGGGTCTTGAGGACGTCTATCCGCTGAGCAGGGTGTGGCGCAGGACCTTCGTTCAGCGAATGGACTCCATGGCCTCGATATACCGCTTCGCCGCCTCCATGGCGATAGAGTCCGGCATGGCGCCGGTCTATGTGAACAGCTGTCTGCGCGGGCCGTGGGACGCCTTTTTGGAGTTTCCCAACGGCGTGATGGTCGGGGTTCTGAGGCAGGGTCTGGCGATGAGCAGGTACGCCATGCGCGACAGATTCTGGCGCATGAGCGGAAGGGAGGGCGGTCCGCCCACTCTCACGTTTGTCATGGTCTCCGACGGGATGGAGCGCAAGGAGGCGATAAAGCGGCTTGACGAGTATCCGGACCTGCCCTCGCTCGCGGTCTGCGAGTTCGAGGTTCTCGACGCCGAGCGTTCGGGACAGAGCTGGACCCTTCCGGACCATGAGGGAAATGACTTCATGGTCTCGGACCTGATGAACAGTATCGGAAACGCCAGCGGGAGCGGCCAGGACTTCTCGGAGTACTGGAGATGGCACGCGCGGGACAAGCGGGTGTCGTTCGACGATGAGGAGGAGATGTTCGACGAGTCTCCCTCGTTCGTGATGACGAGATCTGAGAAGCGGCTCATGGACATAATCCATGACTGGCCGCTGTCTTCCCGGTCGCACTTCATGTCCATGATGGACGTGAGCGCCTCCTGTCTTACCAAGATAGCCTCGACCCTGGGGGATATGGGACTGGTGGAGACGGTTCGGTTGGGCGGAAGGGGAATAAAGCGTTACGCGCTCACCGACAGGGGGATAACCTACCTGTGCAGGCGCGACAGGGTGGAGGTGAAGGCGAAGCTCAACAGGATGAGCGTCGCGCCCAGGGCCGACGGGGATTTCAGGGGCGGGACGGTGCGGACCGTCGTGAAGGAGCTGGATCACAACGACGGGCTGAACTACGTGCTGAGCAGGCTCTGGTCCGACCCCCCGGGGGGATGGGAGAGGATGATGACGATTCCCACCCACAGGGCGAAGAGGCGTTTCACGCATAACAAGGACATTCAGTTCGTCATGCCCGACGCGATAGTCGAGCTTGTGTCTGAGGACGGACGCGTGATTTCGGCGATGATCGAATACGAGCGCAGGGCGAAGCACGCCTCCTTCATGGGCAAGAAGATAGAGCCCTACCGCCGTTACTTCGATTCGGGAATGGCCTATGAGGACTCGGAGGGACTTCCGCTGGTTCTGTTCGTCTTTGGAACGGCGGAGCAGGAGACGGTCTTCGTGAGGTCGGTCTGGCGTGATATGGACCGCAGCGGGGTGAGAGTTCCGTTCCTGTGCGCGACGGACGAGCTGCTTCAGAGCCAGGGGCCGCTGGAGGACGTTATGGCGCGTGGCCTACGACAGGGACGATTACAGGCGGGTTCGCCTCTCTGATATTTCGTCGGTCACGCCCGCATCGTCCGAATATGGGTACCAGCGGTCCGCCTAGCTCCGTCTGTCGATGTCGTGGGTCTGGGCTCTCATGGCTTCGTCCGATAGGTGGGAATCTGGGCGGTGAGACTTTGAGCCGGATGTATCTGTCAGCCGGCGCGGTCTTTCTCGCTTCTTTCGCTTATGACCGCAAGGCTGTCGGCTATGTCCCTCAGAAAGTAGGGCGCTGATTCCTCCCGCATGATCTTCTTCAGGCCTGGCTCGTTCGACTTTTCAGATCCCCTGAGCAGTCTTACGGCGGTGTTGTAGTCGGTTCTGTCGGCCATTTTTTCTCCTTTTGGCATGAAAAGGCGGATGCCCGTTTTATATCTTTGGTTAGGATGATAATTGAAGAGGACAGAGTTCTGTCCGGCTTTTCATTATGTAGAGGAGTTGAGGAATGGTTAAGTTCAGCGAGGATGTGCTCGGCGCGGTCAGAGAGTCCAAAGAGAGGAAGCTCTACAATCTTGAGGAGCGTCTGGATCTCGTGAGAAATCATACCTACATTCCGGTGAGCGCGCCGATGGGCTTTCGGAATGCAATCGCCTACGGAATGGAGCTTATGGACAAGCAGGGAGAGGGACCTCTTGTGAAGGGCGTGTCTTCCGGCGTTCTCAGAATGATTGTGGCGATCAGAAACGCGATTGGCGGAGAGGTGGCCGAGAGGGCCCCGGACCGCAGGCCGCGGGTCGTGTTCGCCCGCGTGGACAGCTATGACGAGAGTTCAGAGCTCATTGAAACTCTCATGGACTGCATGGCCGTGTATATCGAGAAATTCGGGCGGGGGATGGGCTTTCGGGTGAATGGATGCCGCTTCAGCGACGACCCGCTGCTTGTGCTTCCCGAAGATGCCATGCGAATGGTGAACGAGATCATCGACAGGGGCGGTCCGCTCGAGAGGGCGTGCTGTGAGAGATGCGAAACCCTCTATGGGGATGATCTCCATTCGGTTCGGGCGGAGAGATTCAGCCCCGTCGCTGAATCGCGCCTCGGCCTCATTGGGGCCGACTCGGGGAATGGCAATGTTCTTGACGAGATCTGTCGGGCGAACAGGGGGCTGCTGGAGGTCAGGGGCATGGTCGGAAGCGATAATGAGAATGCGCTCCGGATAGGTCTCAGGGCCGAGAGCGTGAGAATCCGTTCGGTCCGCATGACGCCGGACGTTCTTGTGATATGTCCGGTGGGTTGGGGGGAGGTGATTCCCGACTGGATGGCGAGGGAATCGATCATGGTCGAATCGGAACGGCCCGTGAAGAAACGCGAGTTCGTCGATGTCATCGGCAGGGGTATCCTGAGGGCGAGGGGTTCGGCGGGTCCTCACACGTCGCGGAGGTCGCGGCGTCGCTGACCATGGGGAGAGGGGACTCCGGGGGAAGCTGGGATGTGATGAGAAGCATCGAGAGGGCGATTGAGGAGTCCCGTGAGTGTCTCTCTCACAGGAGGGCGTTTCACCTGTTCTTTGGCGAGGACGGAGCGGATTCGAATATCATGAAGGATATATCGACTGAGCTGTATGCGCTCATCGAGAGAGACATCCGCAAGGCCCACGGCAGTTCGGACGAGCGCAGGTATGAGCGTATAGCCGCGGAGATTCTCATACAGGACTATCTCAGACCCCTGGGGGCGCTCAAGGAAGCGGACGCGATTAAAAATAAGGACGTCGCCGACGAGAGATCCGTTCTCGGTATCTTCGAGAGTGGAATGAAAAAAGCGGGACTGCTCAAGTCCACGTCCGCGGAGGAGATAAGCTCCCTACGGGACGAGGTCTTGGGTCTGTACGCCACAGAATGCAGGTCGCTGGTCTACGAGGCGGATGGAACCTTCGAGCGCGCGTCAGAGAAGGATGGGAATGAGAATGGGAGATTCGGTTCTATCGATATGGGCAGCTTTGGTTACGACCGCCACGAGGTGGTCGGGGAGTATATCGACCTGACCACCTCGTGGCGGTTGGGAAGTTTCGGAAGGAGGCGGCATCAAAGTCGCCGGCGGCCATGAAGCGGAGGGTTACCTCCTCGCTCGTCCGTCACTATGGATACTGCGGCCGGTGCGCGGAGGAGGCGTATCGCATGGTGGCGGAGAACGGGAAGTTCTACGTCCGTCTCTGGTCTCCTCTCTCCGGATTCAGGTATGAGGTTCGCTGAATGAATTCCAGAATCTATATATGGCTGATCGGCGGCGGTCTTGCCACGTTCATGGCGCTGGTGGGGGTCTGGTTATGGGTGGAGCTGTCGAACCCCCCGGGGGCGGGTCTGTCTCAGGCCGTCTCCACTCCCCGGGTTCAGGAGGCGGCCGCGCGGCCTCCCGCGGCGGGCCGGCCTCCGGCGGCGCCGACGGCGGCCTCGGGAGATAGATGGACGGACACGCCCCCCGCGGGGGGCGCGTCGCCAGGGGCAGGGCAATCTTCCTCCGCGCCGTCCTCGTCTCCCTCTTCTTCCGCGCCTCCCTCTACTCCCTCGCCTGGGGACGTCTATGCGACCCCGACCGCTGTGGCGATGTTTCGACTTCCGCCCGGGATCTCGGCGCCGCCGACTCCGGAGCCGGAGCCAACCATGCGGCCCGGGGTCGAGCAATCCCCGTTTAGCGGGGCTGTCGGCATTGTCGGAACCGAGTGCCATCTTGACGAGGCCGGGCTGTTGGCCGGCATGCAGGTAATGGAGCTGGACTATCGGGTCGGGGTGTGTTTTGCCGAAAATGTGAGGGTCGAGGGAAACGTGCGTCTGTGGGCGGACGGCTTCGCGCTTGAGATGACGCCTGAATCGCGGGCGGTGGCAGAGGGCGCGGCGGGAGCTCGCTCCATCTGGTTCGACCGCATCGAATATCCCTCGGATTTCTACGTGGTGGAGTGGCGACGGGACCCGGAGTTCAACGAGCGGGTGACGTTTGTCCGGTCGGGCGAGGAGATAATCTATGAGCTTCCCGACGCTTTGATAAAGCCCCTTGCCGACGAGTATGTACGGCCGGTGGCCGCTCCGGTGTATGACCTTCGGATCGAGCAAGCGAGCATGGCGACCGACCTGTTTGTGCTTGGCGTTGACGGTATCGTGGCAGGAAGCGGGAAGTTCTTCGTGCAGCTCAGCGATCCCTTTGGATATGAGGGCTGCCGCGCGAACAGTCGGATTCGATACGCGCAGGCGCTTTCCGATGCGCAGAGACGCTACATCGCCAGCTTCGGCTATTACATGAGCAGGTGCATATCCTCTGGCGGACGATATTTCGTCAACCCGCCGTATGAGATAGAGGCCTCTCTTCTCGATAGTGGGGGAGGGGTGGTCTATACGGAAGTCTTCCGCTCAGAGGAGTTCTCGGTGGAACTGTCGGCCGGGTCGGTCAGTTATGGAGAGTTCGGAGAGAAGCTGCTGGGTCACATCAATGCGGCCCGGGCGGGATATGGCCTTCATCCGGTCAGGAACGGTGGAAGAATGGTGGCCCAGCTTCATGCCGAGAGCATGATAGACGGCTGCGACTCTTCCCATTGGGACGAGCGGGGCCTCAAGCCGTATATGAGGTACAGCCTGGCGGGCGGTGTTGGAGCGAACGCGGAGATATGGGTTGGGACCACCTCCTTCTGCGTGAGTGAGGGCAGGCCGCGCATGGTCAGCGCGGACGACGTTCTGGGGCTGGCCCCCGAGGCGGTCGCGCGATGGTCCCTGAGTCCGGCGCATGCCGCCGTGCTGTTCGATCCCGATTACGCCGCGGTGAACCTTGGATTGGCCTACGACTCGCACAACTGGCGGGTAGTGGCAGTATTCGAGTCCGGCCTTGTGGAGGATACCGGAACGGCCGTGTCGTATATTGACGGGTCCGGAAGGCTAATCTCGTCGGGTTCTCTGACCGAGGATGCCTACGCCGCCGGATACAGGCTGAGTCTGGCTGAGGTCCGATATGACCCGCCGCCTGAGCGGCTCACGCGGGGAAAACTCGCGCGCGCATCCTTTTACGAAGAGGGCAGGCTTCTGATGGTGGCGAGCGACCGGGTGGGCAGCAGGTCGGTGAATGTCACGGAGTACGCCGATCCCTATGAGATGAGCGATGAGCCGGAGCCTGCGAGTGAGGCGGAGGCGAATACGCTCTTTGAGTCGGAGAAGACGCCGCTGGGCGCGTATACGGCGGTGTACGAGTTCGTTCCGATTGAGTTTCGGACCGACGGGCGCGCCTTTGAGTTCATGGCTCCCGCCGAGCTGTCGCTGCGGTATCTGTGCGACGGCGTTGGAATCTGCGACAGTATAACGCCCGGGGTTTACACAATCACCCTGCTGGGCATGGGGCCCGGCGGCGACCTGGTGAAGATGGCGAGCGATTCGACCTGGTTTGGGCTGGACCCGCCTGAGGCGGGGGTGGGTGGAAATTGAGCGCATGAGCGAAAAGGCGGCGGCGGTGAGGCAGGTTATCCTACTATCATTGAAAGGTTTGCCGAAACCGGTCTCATGAGGAGGCCGGCGATAATGGAAACGGAGGATATCATGCGCGTATTTTGCCTGAAGTGCAGAAGTCACAGGGACGTGAAGAACGCGACCCAGGTGATCATGAAAAACGGCAGGCCCTCGATTCGGGGCGAGTGTGGGGTCTGCGGACGGAAGGTCTCGCGGATAGGGAAGCTCTCGGAGGTTGCCGAGATCCCTGCCTAGCGGGCGGGTGGGGGCTCTCTCCCGGTCCTGCCTCTCGCATGGCGTCCCTATATTTTGTCGGTCCGCTCTCTGGACGGTCGGAATGTCCGGGGAAACCGGAACGCGTCCGCTCTCCGCCGAAATGGAAAAGTGAGGGGCGCGCGAAGCTGGCTCTCAGGGGAACCGGAAGCGGGCTCTCATGAGTTATCTGTTGGTCGTCATCATAGCGATAATCGCGATAGTCTTAGTCCAGAAAGTGGGTCCCCTCCTATCGGTGAGTACGGGGCTGGTCGCGTTTTTCGGCGTTATGATTGGGCTTATCGCCGGAATCCTATTCCAAATTTTCTGAGGGCTGTTTGGTCAGGGCGTTCGGGAACTCACGTCTGTCCGGGAGGGCTGTCGAGCAGATCTACGGGCGGTCCGGTTTCCCGCGCGCTCCTGAAGGTAAATCGCTCCCGTCCAATATCCAGGTCGTAGGAGTGAGCGGTTAATCGCCTGAGGACGATGGTCTTGGGATTGTCCGCGCTGCAGAGGGCTATTTTCGACGGGTTGTCGTCCGGGGGGCTGCCGCTATAGGCGGCGTGGCGCGCGCCGCTGTAGCTTTTGCTCATGATGAGCTCCGGCTTATTTCGTTCCGGGTGAAACATGTAGAATCGTCGGCCATCCGCGTCGATGAGGTAGGTTGAGTCGGAGCTCCGCTCGATACGCAGCCGGGAGACTCCGGTGAGTGTGAGCGTTTCTATAATCCGGGGGTTATCGTCGCGCCGCAGCGCATCTACGATGGTTGGCATGTCGCTTCCCTGGTCTTTGAACTCGATATTCATGTCCCTGCCATCCGGCGTGTTTCGTAGGGGTGGGAGAATCCGGGTCTAGTCGTCGGGTGTCTCGGGCTCCGGCCAGATCGCGGCGATCTGAGCGAACTCCAGTTGCCTGGGCTTTGGGATCTCGGTGGGAACCGGTCTTATGCCGCGCGCTGTTTTCTGTCTTGTCCAGAATCTGCTGTCAGGCTGCATGTCGGTGGAGAGCGCCGGAGCGGTCTGTCCACGGGCTGCGTGCGATACGCTCGCGTGCGACATTCCGTCGCATGAGCATCGGCACCTGTAGCTCATGGCCTTCTGGCATCTTATGTTGCAGCGCTCAGTCAATTCCGGCATCCTTGTTTCTGTCTCCTTTATTTTACATCAGGAGGTCAGGATGAACGCGGAATTTTGCATGTGGCGGGTCTGGGCCGGGGGCAGGGCGTTGCCGCCATTTTGCCGCCATGCCCCGCTTTTTCGCTGTTCTGCCGCCAGTTTGCCGCCCCTCTATGCCACCGTCAGACACCCTGAGCGGTACGAAATGTCAGAATATGGGTTAACAATACGTAGTTAGATAACCTGTACCGCTTTCAGTTGCCGGATTTACCATATGGGTCAGCGGTCTCCAAAACCGAGGGTCGCGGGTTCGAATCCTGCCGCTCCTGCCATTTTCCCACACTTCACACGCCTCTTATCCCGAATCCACCGAAGAGGGTTAGTATCGCCGCCGGGGCGTGGGTGAGGGACGTGTCAAAGTGGCGGTGCGGTTATGATGTCAGCGCCTGGGTCGTTCTGAAGGTCCGCGGTCGTGATTTTGGACGCCAATGGAGGCCCACAGTGGCGATTTGGGGCGAGTTTGACGAATCTGCGGGCAACAGTGGACACCCGCGGTCCGGTCCGGAGCGATCTTACGGACAAGACAGGCTGTGGTGTGTACGGTGGTCAGTAGTAGACACTGCCGTCAGGCCGGCAGAGGAATGGCTCGCAGTCTGGTCAGTGCGCGACCGAACTGTGTTTCCCAGGGCCAGCGCTGCGGGAGATGCAAAGTAAGGCGGCGGGCCGAGTGGGTGAGCCGTCCGGCGAGGGAGAACAAGCGTCTGCGCAGGGTCTTGGTGGTCGCCACCGGCTCGCGCAGACCGATGCGTCCGATCCAGCGAGCCAGGTTGTGAGCCATTACCTGTATGGCCATCCAGGCGGCGTTGGCTGCAAAGCGCCCCGAGGGCAGATGGTTCAGCCCGACACCGTACTTGAGGTCTCGGATGGCGTTCTCGATCTCGGCGTGGCGGCGATGGTCGGCCTCCAGTTGGAGGGTGTCGCCCTGTCGGTCGGTGATGAAGGCGTGATAGCTGTAGTCGACGAAGAGGGCCAGTTGTGAACCGGGCGTGGGCTTCACCCTGCGGACGATGAGACGCACCGGTGCGGCATCGGGCTCGTTCCGAAAAGGGGTGTAGGTGGTCTCAGCCACGTCGGCTGCGCCGTCCATCCAGTAGGGTATGGGAGTCCAGTCCTCCTCAGGTATGGCCTCTATGAGATTGCGCAGTCGGGTGTGCTGACGGACGGTGATGGAGAAGCGGACACCTGTCTTTCGGCATACGGAGACGATGTCATGGGTGTAGAAGCCACTGTCGGCGCGTACGGTGAGTTGTCCTGTGGCCCCGGCGCAGCGCACCCGGCTCACCGTCTCACGCAGGAAGTGGGCTGCGCCCCGGGCGGTGTTGGCTCGACCCTGTCGCAACCGGGCCATCAGCACGTCGCCGGTTCCTGCGGCGACGGCCACAAGCGGGTGATAGCCTCTCTGGCCGGTGTAGTTGTGGCGGCGGGCGCCCTCCTTGCCCAGTCCGTAGGTCTCGCAGATGGTGGAGTCCAGGTCGATGGTCAACGGCTCATCGCCGGGACCCGCGCCAGCGGCCCAGGCCCGCGCCAGCAACTCCCGGCTCACCCGGTCCAACTGCCGCACATGTCCCCACCTGAAGCTGCGCAGGAAGGTCCCCAGGGTGGATGGCGCCTTCACTGTACAGCCCAACACCCGCCCGGTCCCACCGGCACGCAGCGCGTCGGCGTCATCGATGCAGTCCCCACCGGCCAGCGCCGAGGCAACCAGGGTCAGCGTCTTGTCTCCCGGGTTCGCCCGTCCCGGCGCATCGCCCAGGTCAACGTTGCTGTCCACCAGTTCACTCAGTCCCAGGCGCTGAGCGAGAGTGGCCGGCACGAGCAGCCCGGCATTGGCCACCAGCCGGGGATCGTCGAAGGCGATTCGGATGCGGTCGGGACGCTCAGGTGGTAACATCTATTAAGTGCTCCTGCTCTGGGGTTGGTTCTTGTCTTCAAACCCATTATCCCAGATTCAATGGAGCGCTTTCTCACCCCTTTTGCACGACGACTCATCCATCCCTTCGGTGGATCCGGGCTTAGCCGCAGGGACGACCACACGGCGCGGTTGAGGACATGGTGGTATATCGCAAAGCCGTCATCGTCGCTGAGTCCCATGACACCAAGCGCGGAGGTTACGGTTCGCTTGCGCGGAGCCAGGACGGCGCCGACCAGCAGTACCTGAGCTTTCACCCAGGTTCTGCGCTGAAACAGCGTTGAGAAGGGCTGGAGTATGGGTATAATGGCTTCGGGCAGGGTGAGCGTAGCCGGACCTTTCGTGATAGCTTGGCTCGGCTATCTTACCCCGCTCTCATATCCTGTCTAGCTTTTGTACAAAGTCCAGACAAGGCCCCCGGTATATTCGCCGCCGGTAACGTTGACGTTAAGCAGGCCGACATGATGGATAAAGCCGGCGCCTGTAATCTCGGCGAACAGCGCAATATGGCCGCCGCTGCGGTTGATGTAGAGGTTGGAGATGGTATGGCCGTTGCCGTTGAACTCGGCGACGTAGCCATTGGTTTTATTGCCGATGGGGTTCCAGCCGGCGCCGTCGTTCCAGAAGAGATCGCCCGAGTCGGCGTGGCCATTGCCGTTGGTGTCGAAGTCCAGGTCGGCCACCAGCTCGTAGCCCTTGCAGCCCGTGTCGGGACAACCCATGCCGGAGGCGGTGTTGGCGAAGGCTGCGGTGTAGCTGGCAAAAGCTCCGCCGGTCCAGCCGCCGCCGTCCAGGTCGTCGCGGATGGCGTTGAGGTGCCACAGGTTGGACACCTCGATGAGGCCGTCGTTGTCGATATCGTAGTCAATTCCCGACTGCTGCGCGAACAGCGCCTGTACTGAAAACATAGTTCCGAAGGCCAGAGCCAGCAGAACCGGAATTATCCAGGATATGTGTCGTATGGTCATTTTGAGACCCCCTTCCCTAGCTGCGGTCGGAGGACTTTCCCACCACCGCAATTTATTATTGAGATAGTGTATCATATACTGCGAGATAGTGCATCACAAATATTTCAATATGCGTAGTTGATTTTCTCAATATCCAGGGCGATTCGATTATTCGGGAATAGCATTAGACTGAATGAATACTGAACATAGCGGCTGCGATCAGGAAGATAGGCTGGAAGCCCGACGGCGCTCTCGAATCGCTCGGATTGATGACATGACAATAGTCGAAAGACCCTGGCGCTTGAGCGAGATCGGCTTGTCCAATGCGCCGCTCATCGCTATCATAGGCCTACGGCACATCACAATATCCCCCGCGCGGAAACGACTATGGTCACCAGATTCACGACAGACACGATTCCCGAATACTATGACGAGGGATCCTTCCCCTGGCCATGGCCCGACGACGAACTGCCCGAACGGATATTCATCGAAATGCTCCAGGCTTCGACCATAGAACTGATAGGCCAATATCTCAAAGACCTCCAGGAACATCTCGGAGACATCGCCTCTCTGTTCATGATCTCCAACATTCCCATTCGATACGACCCGTCCAACCGCCGCGTGTTCATCGCCCCGGACTGGTACATATCCTTCGACGTGGACCTCGACGCCATCAGCGAGAAGCTATCCTACGACGTATGGGAGGTCGGCAAGCCGCCGGAGTTCGCTCTGGAGGTGGCCTCTCCCTCAACGTACAGGAAAGACGTGTACGAAAAGCCGGACATCTACGCTTACATAGGAATTGGGGAGTACTGGATGTTCGACCCGACGGGCGGCGAGTTGTACGGACAGGCGCTGAGCGGGTATCGGCTTGTGGACGGCGGGTATGAGCCGATTGAGACAGTCCCCAACGAAGATGGGCTGGAGAGCGGTTACAGCGAGGTTCTGAGGCTGAGGCTGTGCGCGATAGAGAAGTCGAGGCGATCCGAGTTGTTGGCTGTTCAGCCGGATATGGAAATGGTGTTTCGGGAGGACTACAACCCCGCGCAGTTGCTGGTTCAGGACGCGGAGACGGGGCTTTACCTTCTGAACGCGAAGGGGATTGCCGCGCAAGCCGACAGGGCCGAGAGCGAGCGCGACTCCGAACGCGAACGCGCGGACCGGGCCGAGGCCGAGGCTGCGAGGCTGCGAGAGCGGATTCGGCTCATGGAGCGCGACTAACTCGCGTTCGATGTCGAGCGGCTACTACGCCGGGGCCTATCGAGTGACCTCGCTTGTCCCGTAACAGACCCCCTCTCCCTTGAGGGCTGAGAGGGGTAGGTAAATGTCCAGTCAGCTATGAATTTCAATAGCAGACCCCCTCTCCCTTGAGGGAGAGGGCTGGGGTGAGGGTGAAATTCCTTAAGGTCGGATTTTGAGATAGTTACTTAGTTGCGTCGCCATACTGGACAATCGAAAGACCTTGGGCGCGCTGTTGTCTGGAATTGACACCCGCAACGCGCGACCTTAGAATGCAGGCACTCAATCCTGATATAAATCGCATTGTTGGAGATAGCGTCTAATGAGCACAAAAGCCTACGTATTGATAGAGACCTCAGTCGGCAAGTCGGAGGATGTCGCGACGGCGCTGGCGGTTCTGCCCGGGGTGGACACAGTTGACCCTGTGACAGGTCCGTATGACATTATCGCGGTCGTGACCGCGAATGACCTGAACGCTGTGGGACAGATAGTTACCCGCGAGGTGCATACCGTGCGGGGGATCGTCCGAACGGTGACCTGCATGGTGGTGGGCGGGCCGTAGGTCCTGCGACCCAGGATCAGACTTCACTCATCCATAAAATAGAGCAGCAGCAGGGGGCGCGATGGCGCCCCCGCGCCGTTATAGGGAGATGGCAATTGGACCTCGGACTGAATGAGACCCAGCAGATGCTAAGGACAAGCGCGCGGGAGTTTCTGGAGGTGGAGTGTCCCACCTCATATGTCCGTGACATGGAACGGGATGGGCGTGGATACACGCCTCAGTTCTGGGACAAGCTCGCGGGATTAGGCTGGCTCGGCCTGGTGTTCCCGGAGGAGTATGGCGGGAGCGGGATGGGGTTCGTAGAGCTTGCGATTCTACTGGAGGAGATGGGCCGCGTTCTGATGCCCGGACCATATTTTTCAACCGTAGTCATGGCCGGGATGACCATATGGGACGCGGGTTCGCGGGAACAGAAGCGGGAGTACCTGTCAGGCATCGCCAGCGGTCGTCTGATTATGACATTGGCTCTGACGGAGCCGAGCGGACGCTGGGACTCCGAAGGGGTGCAAACGACCGCGCGGTCGTCGAGCGACGGGTATGCGCTGAACGGAGTCAAGCTGTACGCGCCAAACGCCAACGTCTCCGACCATGTTATCGTCGCGGCCAGAACGGGGCAGGGAGAGTCCGACATCAGCTTGTTTGTGGTTCCTTCCAACGCGGACGGGCTGACGGTGACTCCACTGGCCACGCTGGCTTCCGACAAACAGTCCGAGTTGATATTGAATAACGTATGTGTACCGGGGTCGGCGCTGCTGGGTGAATTGAACGGAGGATGGGAGACTGTTAAGAAGGCGTTGGCGTGGGGCGCGGTCGGCAAGTGCGCGGAGATGCTGGGCGGCGCGCAGCAGACACTCGATATGACTGTGGCGTATGCCAGGCGGCGCATACAGTTCGGGAGGTCCATCGGCTCGTTCCAGGCGATACAGCATCACGCGGCGGACATGGCCGTGGACGTGGAGGGATGCAGGTACATCACTTACCAGGCCGCATGGACGCTGGCGGAGGGACTTCCGGCGGAGCGCGAGGTGGCGATGGCCAAGGCGTGGGTGTCGGACGCCTTTCATAGGGTGTGCATGACGGCGCACCAGTGTCACGGCGCCATAGGGTTCACCAAGGAACACGACCTGCAACTGTACTCGCGCCGAGCGAAGGCCGCGGAGCTTATGTTCGGCGATACCGAGTATCACATGGAGGCCGTGGCTTCGGCGGTGGGGCTGTGAGAGGTTTCCCCAAAGCCCCCGGGACAGACGCGGCGCAGGAAGGAATGAGAGGATGGTAACCAGGGTCAGAGCGGACATAGAGGTTCGGGGGCCGGACGGCAACATCGCCCTGCTGGTGGAGATCAAGGGATTGAGCGATAAGGACGACGACTGGCTTGCCGAATACAGGCGCAATCTGGCTCAGACTATACTGGTCGCGCCCACCGCGTACTTCATGATTGTCATGGCAGACTATATTTACCTGTGGAAGCGAGGAAATTCTCCTGATATGGATCTCCCCGATTTCAGAGCGCCGACTCCGCCGCTTCTGAGTACAGATATGAACACGCTCGACGCCAAGGGCATACAAGGATACCCCGACAGTATGATCGCCATTATAGTCTGCTTCTGGCTGGACACCTTGGTCATGCCCGACATGATTCGGAAGGAAAAACTCTCCGAATTGGAGTGGGTGTTCGAGTCGGGTCTTTACGACCGAATCCACGGCGGTTCAGTACATCATATTCAGGATTACCGGTGATCGTATATGTCGAAACCAACTTTATACTGGAGATGGCGTTCCAGCAGTCGGAAAACGAATTCTGCGAAAGAATAATCGAGTTTGCCGGAAATGGCAGGATCACGCTTGCGATACCCGCGTTCAGCATTGGGGAATGCTATGAGACCTCGTACAGGAGGAAAAAAGAACGCGAGTCGTTTGTGAGCGACCTCCGTAGAAGAGAGTCGCAACTCAGTTATTCCTCCGAGATCCACATACTAGAAAATCACATCAAGACCATGATTGACATTCTTAGGGAATCCATAGTGAGAGACTCCAACAGATTAAACCGCGCCTTGTCCCGACTCGCCGGCGACGCCGAGTTCATATCGCTCGATCCTTCATCCCTGACTCTGGCGCAGGAATACCAGAGGACTCTTAGAATGGATCCTCCCGACTCCCTTGTTCTCGGCTCAGTCATGACGCATCTTTCTGAAACCAATCCCGATGTATGCTGTTTTCTCAATAAGAATTCTAAGGACTTTGACGCACCCAGTGTCAGGAACGAATTGCGCGCCCATAATTGCAGACTTATCACCAGCTTCGAGCAGGGGCTGGACTATATATCGTCAGCGCTTGGCGACTGACGTTTGCGCGGATTTCCTCTATGCCCCCTATGACCACAACATCGTTCGTCCTCAAGCGGCTGGCGGACGACTGGAAGCTGCTGGCCGCTATATTCGCGGGCATCACTGTCGCCGCGACTCTGCTCGCGAGCGCGCCTATATACCTGAAAACGCT
Organism: Dehalococcoidia bacterium; assembly: GCA_965261525.1. Classification (GTDB taxonomy): domain Bacteria; phylum Chloroflexota; class Dehalococcoidia; order Lucifugimonadales; family UBA1123; genus VXRN01. The sequence continues at coordinate 2,494,242 of OZ253472.1, read as the reverse complement.
TGAACGCCAGGGGATAGACACCGCCATAGACAGGGCGGACCAGTCGTTTCTGAATATCTACGGGATCGCTCCCCACATTATCCTGTCAAGGGAGAGACTGGACGCGACAGAGCGGACATTCGAGGAGGCGATAGCCAATAACATTCAGGACATATATCGTGGCCGCGAACGCTTCCTGAGGTCTCCCACGTTTCTCGTGGGAACGAAAAGAAATCCGCTGATTCCGAACACGCAGGGCGCCGACCGACCTCCCCTCGTATCGCGAGGATACTTCCAGCATCTGAGCAATCTGGAAGACCATGTGACTTTCGTCGAGGGGCGTATGGCAACCGACGATGTAACCTGGGTCAATCAGAGTCCGCATATCGAGGCCGTGGTCGGTTATTCCGCCAGACGGACATTCGACCTTCGCGTAGGCGATACGGTCCTGTTCACTCCGTCTTTAACCGATCCGGTCCGAGCGGTTATAGAGATAGTCGGAATGCTGGAGCCTGCCGATCCCACCGAGGAATACTGGCAGCAGAGCCCCAGCCTTTACATTGATCCCGTTCCACTTGAAGAACTTCCCGACGCGGACGTGGATGTTGACCCTGAAGAGCCGCCACTGGCTTTGTTCGTTACCCGCGAAGCGTTGGCGGAGGGCATAGGAGCCGGGTATCCGGGTACGCTTGTGTCTTCGAACTGGTTCGTATTCATTGATAAGGAGAGCCTGAAAAAGTGGAACAAGGACGAAGCCCGCGGGCGCCTCGCGAGCATGGAGTCCGATGTATCCAACGAGATGCAGGGGTCGGCAGTCTTCACCGGCATTGAAACCATGCTGAACAGATTCGAGCGCCGCAGCTTTTTCACGGGAATACCAATGCTGCTGCTGCTGGTGGTTATGACCATCACGGTACTCTACTACGTTCTTATGATGGTATCGTACCTGGTTGCAAGCCGCGAGCAGGATGTCGCCTTGTTGAGAAGCCGCGGAGTGGGATCGTGGCGTCTGGCGCGCATATACGCGCTTGAAGGTCTGGCAATCACTATCATAGCCGCCGCAGTCGCGCCGTTCTTCGCGTTTGGCGGGATAGCCCTGGCGGGTAAACTGGACTATTTCCGGGAAATCACCCTGGGCAGGTTCCTGCCCGTATCGCTGGAGTGGATGCCTTTCGCGGTATCAATGGCGACAGGGGCGCTGTGTCTTGCCATTTACGTAATCCCGGGGGTAATCGGCGCCAGAACCGGACTGATCGTCCAGAAAATGCGCGCCGCCAGACCGCCCACCGAACCTTTCTTCCACCGATACTACATAGACGTGGGACTCATGGTAATTGGCGGTCTGATATTCTGGGAACTCTTCTCGCGTGGGCAGATCGTCTCCGGAGGTCTGTTCAACGAGGCGCGCGTCAACGAGGCGCTGCTCTTCGCGCCTGTCCTGTTACTTACCGTAGTAGCGCTGCTCTTCATGCGATTCTTCCCGCTGGTTGTGCGCTATCTGAGCGGTGAGTCGCCTACCGTCATGCACCTGCTTGCCGCGGCGACGTTTGTTACGGTGGGCCTGATCGTAGCCGTACAGGGACTGGGGACCAACGCGGGGACCGGCTGGGTTTGGCGCGTGGCGCATATGGCCGTTATCGCCGCCCTTTACTTCGGAACATGGCGGACGCGAAGGCGCTACTTCATCACTGTCGGAATGGCGCTTCAGGCGGTTCTCATCGCGTTCTTTGTGTATAGCGATGCGCCGGATAGAGACGCCGCGATCTACATTCCGACAGTAATCCTGTCTCTCCTGATACCCATGCAGGTATTGTTCGTAGCGCTTCGCCGTCTGGAGCGCGTGTACCCCGTTTGGGCGTCTATGGCGATATGGAGAATGTCGCGGAATCCCTTGCAATATAGCTGGCTGGTGCTGCTGATCGTCATGGTGACGGGACTCGGAATCCTGGCGACGACAGTAGGGGGTACCCTGGACCGCTCGTACAAGGAGCGCGTGCTTTACGAGGTGGCGTCCGATGTTCGCGTAACCGGCATTCCCGCCTACTTCGCTCGCGGCACAGACGCTCTCAAGGAGAGATACCTCGACATTCCCGGCATAAGTTCGCTTTCACTTGCGATGAGGGGACAGGGATCCGTAGGCGCAACGTACTCGGGCAATAACTTCGACATACTGGCAGTCGAGTCGGACGAGTTTCCATATGTGACATGGTACAGGGACGACTTCTCAGAGCGCCCGCTTTCCCAGGTTATGAGCCTGCTGAAGACGGGCGCGGGAATTCCGCCAATCGAGGTGCCCAGGGGGGCGGACAGGATTTATGTGTGGGCTCATCCGGAGGAAAATTACTCCAATATGTTTCTATGGATGGTGCTGAAGGACAGATTCGGCATCATAGACACCATTACTTTTGGGCCGATGCAACAAGACGAGTGGACTCTTATGGAATCACGGATTCCCAGCGACCTGGAGTGGCCCGTCAGTCTCGTGAGCGTCCAGATTTACGAGCCTGCTTTCGGGCCTGCCGGTACCGCCGGAACTATACTCCTGGACGATATACAGGTCTCGGTGGCAGGCGAGAGCGAAAGGCATATTCTCGACGATTTCGAGGGACTGTCCAAGTGGACGCCACTGGCGACTTCGATGATCTCAAGAGATGTTATCGGCGTAACCGACGACAATGTAAAGAATGGCGGAAGGTCCGGCATATTCATTTTCGGCAAAGATACCGACCAGGGCATTCGGGGATTCTACCGCAGCCCCACGGGAGGGCCGGTGCCTGTGGTCGCAAGCTCCACTTTCGCGGAACGTACCGGAACGCGGGCGGGAAGCTCTCTAATCGTGAACATATTGGGGAGGCTCATTCCGGTGAGGATAATGGGCGCTGTGGACTATTTCCCTACGCTATACCCGGAAGGCAACGGTTTTCTCATAGCCGATCTGGACAACCTGCTCAGGCATCTGAACATTCTCAGCCCCGCAAGAAGAATAAATCCGAATGAACTGCTGCTCAACCATGTTCCCGGAACAGAGGACGAGGTGAACGCGATAGCGCACTCTCTCGCTCCGAGGTCCGAATTTGTGCATAGCAGGTCGGATCTGCTGGAGGAAATTCGCCTGGACCCGCTGATAACCGCCGGGTGGCGCGCGATGATACTGATAGCGATAGCCGTGATCATATTCGCTGCCGCGCTTGGCTATACAACCTATCTCCTGTCGTTCTCAGGCCAGAGCAGGACCGAAATGGGCTTCCTCCAGGCGCTCGGATTCAGGCAGAGACAGATGACCTGGCTGCTGATCTCAGAGCATCTGGTCGTAGCCGCGATAGGGCTCGCAATCGGCACGGCGGCCGGATTCTTTATGAGCGATATAATGGTTTCAGCCGTTGCCGTCACCGAGAACGGGTTCCCGGTTGTACCCCCGTATATTCTTACGACGGATTGGACGTTCATGGGAGTCGTGTATGTCGCATTGATCTTGATATTCGTTGGCGCGCTGCTGTGGCTGTCGCGTTCTGCCGCGAGGGTGAACCTGCATGAGATGACGCGAATGGAGGGCGAATGACCGGCCTGCTTTCCAGGATCATCACCGCGTGGCCGCAGATAGCGCGTCGCGCGGCGGCCAACTGGCAGCTAATGTCCACGGTTATCGTGGGCGTGCTTCTATCTTCGTCTATAATGGCGGGCACCATTATATATTTCGACGCTTTGAGAGAACTCGCCCTCAAGAACACGCTGTCTCAACTCAGCGTGAACGATACCAACATCGCCGTAAAATCCGACAGGGGCCCGACGACCTACGCCGAGCGCGACAAGGTGGTTGGCGAGACCGAGCGTCAAATCCGCGCACGTGTAGCCTGGATGCTGAGAGACACCGTTACCGGCGTTAAGACGGCGACATTCTTCATGTCCGAAGTGGGCGGGGAGGCGAGCGCGGACACAGAAAGCCCTCGCACGTTTTTCGGACATCTGCCGAGACTGCCGGACCACGCGACGATAGAGCCGGGTGGTCGTCCCGCGGGCGACTCGCCAGTAGAAGTATCCAATGGAATTCTGACAATCGAAGCCCTGGCGCCCGCGGAAGCGGCGCGTGACATGGGAGCGCAGGTCGGAGACAAGTTCGCCGCGGTCCCATATTGGAACGATTCGTCGCCGTACATTCATGTAGTGATAACGGGCATTTTCACACGCAATGATCCTGAGCACGAGTACTGGTATCTCAATGACAGGATATTCAAGGCCGCCACCTCGGACACATTCCGCACACTGCCCTTCTACCTGACAGAGAAGGCCTATTACGAGACGTTGGGGACCACGTTCAATCAGATGGACAGCGTATTCGGCTGGCTGCTGATGGTTGACACAGGCAAGCTGAACGCGAACAATTCCAGGTTCGCTCTTGCCAGCATAGAGGCGATGGAGGACAGACTGTCCGCCAATCTCTTCAGCTATCGGCAGTTAACCGAACTGGACGAGGCGCTCTACGAGTACGACCTCAGGCTGTTCTTCTCCAAACTGCCCATGTTCGTAATACTCGTTCTTATTTCCGTGGTAATTCTGTACTACGTCATCACTCTGTCGTCGCTAGTCGTGGAACAGCAGAAGGGAGAGATAGTGCTCTTGAAGAGCCGGGGGGCAAGTTCTACTCAGGTGCTCTCCGTGTATATTCTCGAGGGCCTGACAATAGCTGTTCTCGCCACAGTCGCCGCGCCATTTCTGGCGGCTGCGGTCATCAGCTTGCTTGGCTTCACTCCGGCGTTCTCAGACCTGAGCGGCGGAGACAGGCTCAACATTCTCATCTCACCGAACGCGTACATCATGAGCGCTTTCGGAGGACTGCTCAGCTTCGCCGCGCTTATGATCCCGGCGTTCCAGGCCTCGGGCATGAGCGTCACAACTTTCAGACATCAGTCGGCGAGGCCATATTCGCAACCCTTCTACCAGCGTTACTATCTGGACGTGCTTCTGCTGATAATCGGCGTGATTCTTCTCAGGCAGCTTACAGAGCAAGGTTCGGTCGTGGCGGTAGGAATCTTTGGAGAGATTGCGGTTGATCAGATTCTGCTGGCTGTGCCGGCGGTGATACTGGTCGCGTCGGCGCTCGCTCTTCTCAGACTCTTTCCATTGTTCATGCGACTATCAAGCGCGCTGCTGTCTTCCTTCCTATCGGCCGGACTGGTTCTGGGAATATGGCAGATGGCCAGAAATCCGACCCACTACGCGCGGCTCTCCCTGATGCTCATACTCATGGCCGGACTTGGCATATTCGCGGCCAGCTTCGGCGGCACACTCCAGCGCAGCTTCGTGGAAAGGGCTCTGTATTCCACAGGGGCAGACGTGAGGGTGGGCGCAGTGCTGCCCAGCAACGATGGTCAGACTCTGGCTATACGCGAATCCTTCGAAAATCTGCCGTCTGTACAGGAAGCGAGCCTCGCTTTCAGAGGTTTCGGGACCGACTTATCGAAGTTATTCGCGGATTCCTACACGATGTTCGCGGTGGAGGGAGACAGGATCAAGGACGCAGGCTGGTTCAGGGACGACTTTTCCGATATTCCAATGGATCAGATGTTGACTTCGCTGGAGGTAGAAAAACTCCCGGAGGGGATTCCGATACCGGAAGAGGCGGAGTTCATAGGTATGACAATCAAGCCGGACAGGCCGCATCCCAGTGTGGCGGTCGCGGCTCGACTGCGCGACGCGAACGACCGCTATTTTACCTACAATCTCGGTGTGCTCGATAAGAATCAGTGGCAGTCCTACGAGTCGTTAATATCACGCACCAACGTTTCACTGTTCAGAAGCAGGGTGCGCCCGACTCTCCCGATGAGTTTTGTGTCGCTCACGGTGTACGAGGGCAACGGTCGCAACAGACTGAGATCGGGCGCGCTGCTGGTGGACGACATATATGTACGTATGCCCGACGGCAGCGTACAGGTAATAGAGTCCTTTGATTCTTTAGGCGATTGGAGCCTGCTTCGCGCGGTGCCGGAGGCTCAGTCCGACGCGCTAAAGCCGGCCGAGACGCCTGAGGGTTCGGCGGCGGTAAACTTCATATGGGCAGAAGGACGTCCGCTCATCAGTCGGGGGATACACCCGGGCGCAGCGCGTGAACCCCTGCCAGCGATAGCTACTAAGCGGTTCATGCGAATCAACGGGCACGGCGTCGGGGATACGATTGAAGTTTCGGTTCAGGGACACCGAATCTATGTAACGTTCATCGGTGAAATGGATTACTTCCCAACAATGGAAGCGTTCACCGAGTCCTACATCGTCGCCGATCTGGATGCTGTGGTCTCTTATACCAACCTTGAAGCGACGGGCGGGGAGATACGGCCAAACGAGGTTTGGCTAACCACTAATGGCGTTGCCGAAGAAAGAGCGCAGCTTATCGCGATGCTGGAGGATGACCGTCCATTCTCCTCACGCCAGATATTCGACCGCGCCCAGGCGATGGCGGATTCGCAGGTTGACCCACTCGTCGAGGCGGGATGGCGCGCGCTGCTATTCGTCGCTTTCGCCGCCGTCCTCATACTCAGCGGCCTCGGCTTCCTGGTTCATGCCTACGTGTCTTTCAAGAGCCGCGAGATGCAGTTCGCGCTCATGCGGACAGTCGGATTCTCTATGAGACAGCTAACCACTCTCGTTCTTCTTGAACAAGTGCTCGTAATAGGCGCCGGCCTGGCGCTTGGCACTTGGATGGGCGGTCGTTTGGGCGCGTATATGATGCCCTTCCTTGGACACGACGACCGCGGAACTCAGGTACTTCCGCCGTTCGTCGTGGATGTCAACTGGCAGACGCTCACAATCACTTACCTGGCAATGGGATTGCTGTTCGCCATCATTATAACCGGCCTGATACTCCTTGTTCGTCGAATATCTCTCCAGCGCATTCTCAGGCTTGGCGAAGTATGACAATCAGAAGTAAACGTCCCCTGAGACCAATCACTTCGAGGCGTATCGAGACGTGCTTCGGGTGACCGGACGGCGCGCGGTCGAGAGTAGCAGGGACGCTGAGATGGCAACCAGCGCGAGCGCGATGAAGGCTCCCCGGTAACTCCCGGTCCTGTCAAATACGATGGCCGAAGCCAGCGGACCCACGGCAAAGCCGAAGACCTGCGCCGCCCTGCTTACACCGAATATGCTTCCCAGCGTTCTTCTTCCGTAGTAGTTGGCCCACATCAGTGGAGCGAGCGTGTTCACTCCGGAGCTCAGAAACCCCTGCAGCGCCGCGAATATATAAGTCTCAGTCAACGTATCGGCATGGATGAGTATCCACATACTCGCGGCGCCGAGCAAATATGCCATTATCAACAGCAGCTTGGCAGACACCGTTTCAGCCACGACCCCCGATACGAGCGCCGCCACCGCTCCCGCGACTGACATTACGCTCACAGCGGCCACCGCCGCCGCCGGAGACATTCCTTGCTGAGTAAGGTGCGGAACAAGGTGGAGTCCAACGCCGGATATTCCTGCGCTTGCGAGGAACAGCGACACCAGAATCACCCAGAAGACGGGAGTTCTGACTATTTCACGCAAAGGCGTCTGTTGTTCGTCCTCGCGCATATCGGGCCTGTGCCCTGATCGGGTCGGCCTGGATGCGCCGTCTATGACGAGCCCCATGTCTTCCGGCTGTCTGCGGATGAACAGCGCAGAGGGAATCACGCCAATGCACAGCATTACCGTAGCGAGAACCACCCACGCGGCTCTCCAGCCCCAGTTCGCTATCACAAACTGGACAACCGGCGCCATTACTATCATACCGCCGGACGCTCCGAAGAATACCAGTCCGATGGCCCTGCCTCTTCGCCTGAGAAACCACTTGCTTACGCTAACGGACGCGCCAATCTGGACCAGACCCTGGTCGGCTATTCGGATCATGGTGAAGGCGACGTAGAATCCGGCCAATGCCTGCGCCATGGAGAGGTACAGACACCCCAGGACTACCACCGAGCCTCCGGCGACGAGAATTATCCGCGCGCCGAAACGGTCCACCAGCCGTCCGCTGAACGGGGCGAGGGCCGCTCCCAGAACAGCTCCCAAGCTGGTCGCGCCCGCGACCTCGGTGCGGTTCCAGCCGAATTCCTCGCTCATGGGAATGACGAATATCGTTAGAATGCCGATAGCGGTGGCGGCGTTGGCGAACTGTATGCTCGAAGCGGCGGCGACGACCAACCATCCGTAGTAGAAGCGCTTGGGCGCGATATTCATATTGCTCAACCTAAGCGCGTATCATAGTGGTTTGAGGTCCGGTTCAGACGGCTGCTCAACCTACGGCAATTCACCGCATTCCTCCCACACGCGGCCAAAGTGTGAACGACACCAGAATGGCGGCGGCGGCCAGCGCTACGGCGACGATGTACGTATCCCGGAACGCGAGTATAAAGGCGTCTTCCGGCGTAGCCGACAGCGCTCTGGTCGTCTCTCTCACCGCGAAGATCGCGCCCATTATCGCCACGCTCGACACCGTTCCCATACCGCGCGCAAGCCCCATAATCCCACCGCCCATTCCGAGGCGGTCGGGCGGCACGCTTCCCATTATCAGATTCGCGCTGGATGTCTGGAATAGCCCCATTCCTATTCCAACGATCACTAGTCCGAACCCGACCGACACCACCGAGGAGTCAGCTCCCAGCCTGGACATGGTGAGCATGGCCAGCGTGGACACAGTTACCGACGCGGTTATCGTGTAGGCGGGGTTCGCGCGGTCTGACAGCCAGCCTCCGAGCGGCGCGGAGACCGAGTTGGCCGCGGTCATCAGCATCAGCAGAAATCCCCACACGCTCGCGCTTGCGCCCAGGCTCTCTATCACGAAAAAGGGCAGAATGAACCAGTTCACGAACGTGGAAACGAACACCAGCAGTGAAGTGACAAGCGCCGGCGCGAGTATGCGGTTCTTCAGCAGTGAGAGATGGAGAATCGGGCTCGAGACGCTGCGCTCGACTACCACGAACGCTCCGAATCCGCACGCCGAGACGACGGCCAGGACGGGTATATAGAACTCCGTCCAGCCGTTTCGCCCTCCGAGCGACAGCAGAAGTATCAGCGACCCGACCGATACGAACAAAATGATCGCTCCGAGCAGATCGAAACCGGAACGCGCTCCGGGCCTGCTCGGAACTCTGAGGAAGAATGCCGAGAACGCAATTGCCAGCAGACACAGCGGAACGCGGCTCAGAAAGATGGAGCGCCATCCGAAGGCGTCCACGAGCGCACCCCCTCCCAGCGACCCGCTTATCATCCCAAGCGTTCCCAGCGCGGCCATTATCCCCAGCGCGCGGCCACGAAATTCAGGCGGAAACAGAGTGGTTACAATGGCGGGGCCGAGCGCGATCAGCAATCCGTTTCCGACCGCCTGAAACACCCTCAGCCCAAACACGAGGGACAGACTGTCGGAAAGTCCGATAGCCAGAACGGCGACCGTATATGAAACGAGGCCCAGAAGGAACATTCGCTTCAGACCGAATGCGTCAGCCGCTCCTCCTAGTCCAAGCTGCATCCCGGCGCTGCCGCCGACGTAGAAGATGATTATCCACTGGATGGTGACCGGATCGGTGTCAAAGCTGTCTGTAATGTCGGGGAGCGCGACGTTGACCGTAATATCCAGCGCGGTCAGAAACACGCCGGACGCCGCCGCGACCAACCCCGCCCACCTGACCCTGGATGAGTATTCCGATTCCATTGCCAGCGGATTATCGCCCATAAGACCGGATTAGGGAATAGCGTCATTACAGTCAGCGTATTCGCGCCGAAGACCTGGAGTAGGTGAGAGATAGGATAGTCTAATGACATGATAGACTACCCAGAACCAACCAATTGAGGGATATGATGACCATAGCCAACCCCGCGAACAGCGCTACCACCGGATACGAGACCGAGTTGTGGCAGATGGCCGACGCGTTGCGCGGCAGCATGGACGCCGCCGAGTACAAGCACACCGTCCTCGGCCTGATATTCCTCAAATACATATCCGACGCCTTCGAGGAGACCTACGCTCGGCTTCAGGCCGAAATCGGTGAAGGCGCTGATCCAGAGGACCCTGACGAATACATAGCGGACAACATCTTCTGGGTTCCGCCCGAAGCCCGATGGTCCTACCTCAAAAAGCAGGCCCGACAGCCCACTATCGGCCAGTTGGTGGACACCGCCATGTCCAGCATCGAGCGCAACAACGACGCGCTCAGGAACGTTCTCCCCAGGGACTACGCCCGGCTCGCGCTCGACAAGCGGCGCCTCGGACAGCTGATTGACCTCATCAGCAACATTAGGATCGGCGACGCCGATGCCCGCTCCAGGGACGTGCTGGGCCGCGTTTACGAATACTTCCTCTCACAGTTCGCCACCGCCGAGGGCAGGAAGGGCGGCGAGTTCTACACCCCGCGCTGCGTCGTCAAGCTGCTCGTCGAGATGATAGAGCCATACAACGGGCGTGTCTATGACCCCTGCTGCGGCTCCTCCGGTATGTTCGTCCAGTCCGTCGAGTTCATCCACGCCCACGCCACAGGCAACGGAAACGGCGGCCGGGCAAGGGCCGACATCTCCATCTACGGTCAGGAGTCCAACTACACCACCTGGCGGCTCGCCAAGATGAACCTTGCCATACGCGCCATAGACAACGGACAGATACAGCACGGCGACACCTTCCACGACGACCTCCACCCCGACCTCAGAGCCGACTACATACTCGCCAATCCCCCGTTCAACGTATCCGACTGGGGCGGCGACCATCTCCAGGACGACAGGCGATGGCGATATGGCATCCCGCCCGCCGGAAACGCCAACTTCGCCTGGGTTCAGCACATAGTCCACCACCTCGCGCCCGGCGGAATCGCCGGCTTCGTCCTCGCCAACGGCTCCATGTCCTCCAACCAGTCCCGAGAGGGCGAAATCCGCAAGAGCCTGATCGAAGCCGACCTGGTGGACTGCATGATCGCGCTGCCCGGACAGCTCTTCTACTCCACCCAGATACCCGCCTGCCTCTGGTTCCTCGCCAAAGACAGGCGCGGCGGAGCGGCAAGTGGATTCCGAGACCGGCGCGGCCAAATCCTGTTCATAGACGCGCGCAAGCTGGGTCGGATGACCGACCGCACCCACCGCGAACTAACCGACGACGACATAGCCAAAATCACCGATACCTACCACGGCTGGCGCGAGGGACGAGAAGGCTACGCAGACGTCCCGGGCTTCTGCAAGAGCGCGACCCTGGACGAGATTCGCAGACACTCCCACGTACTCACCCCTGGCCGCTACGTCGGCGTCGAGCCGCAGCCGGAGGACGCCGAACCCTTCCATGACAAGATGACCCGCCTCACCACCCAGTGGCGCGAACAGCAAACCGAAGCCGCCAAACTCGACGCCGCCATCGAAGCGAACCTGACCGCGCTCGGCTTCAGGGTCCCCAAAATCCGCAATAACCAACCTCCTAGTCGGTAGCGAGTCAACTCTTACTTGCATATAATTTGGGAACAAATTACAATCCTTTGTAAGGGGAGCGGTTCCCGTCTGCCATGCGAATCATTGCCAAGAGTACGCTCAGAGAGTTCTGGGAACGCCACCCCAACGCGGAAACGCCTCTTCGGATGTGGTACAGCCGAGTCAGTCGAGCGGATTGGGATATGCCGTCGAAAGTGACTCAACAATATCCTGATACCAGCATCATTGGCAATGAACGTGTAATCTTTAGAATCAAAGGCAACGACTATCGTTTGGTCGTCGTTATCAAGTACCGATACCGGAAGGTCTATATTAGATTCGTGGGAACACACGCTGAATACGACCGCATAGACGCCAGGAGGGTGTAGTTATGGGTAAAATCAACCCCATACGCATTGAGGAGGAGTACAGAACTGCGCTTGCCCGCATTGACGAACTGATTGGTTCCGAATACGGAACTCGGGATGACGAAGAGTTGAATGTGATAAGCGACCTCGTTGAACTCTATGAACTGAGACACCACCCGATTGATCCCCCAAGCGCCATAGAGTCAATCAAATATGAGATGGAAGAACGCGGCATGACCCCACGCGACCTCGTCCCAATCATCGGCAGTCGCTCCAAAGTCTCCGAAATCCTTTCCGGCAAGCGCGAAATCACCATGCCCATGGCCCGCGCGCTTCACCGGCACCTCAACATTCCCGCCGAAATCCTGCTGAGCGACCCTGCCGCCAACCCCACCGATCCCCTAGCCGATATGGACGCCCTGAAATTCCCGCTCAACGCCATGGCCAAGCGCGGTTGGATTCCCAAAGTCCCTGCTTCCGAAATGAAACACTATGCGCGAGAATTGATACAAGGCCTCGTCGAGCGCGCCGGTGGTCAGAACATCGCTCTCGCTCCCCTCTACCGCAAGAACGACCATCGCCGCATAAACGCCAAGACCAACTCATACGCCCTCACCGCCTGGTGTTTGCAGACACTGGCCATGGCCAACGAACGCCCTGCCGCCGCCTTCTACGAACCCGGCTCGATAACACCCGACTTTCTTAGGCAAGTCGCAAATCTGAGCGCATCGCAAAACGGCCCCAGCCTGGCCAAACAACTCCTCGACCAACGAGGCATACCCCTTGTCATCCTGCCTCATCTGCCGAGAACATATCTGGACGGAGCCGCCCTGCGCGCCGCCGACGGACGCCCCGTCATCGGCCTCACCCTGCGCTACGACCGCATAGACAACTTCTGGTTCTGCCTGCTTCACGAACTCGCCCACGCCGCCTTGCACATGGACGACGGATGCGACATATTCACCCATGACCACAATCTGCGGCGCGGCGAGGTCACTGGCGAGAACTCCAAAGAATCCCAGGCCGACCGACTCGCCGAAGAAGCTCTGATACCCAACTCCGCATGGGAAGAAAGCGACGCGTGCCACACCCCGACCCCGCTCAACGTCATCGCCCTCGCCCAGGATCTCGGCGTACACCCCGCAATCATCGCGGGCAGAGTCCGATACCAACGCGGCAACTACCGCCTGCTCTCCCAATTCGTCGGCTCCGGCCAGGTGCGAAAGCAATTCGACCAGCCGCTGTGACCAGGAGCGCGACACCATGACAGTACAGCAACTGATTCAACTGCTCGAAAAATACCCGCCGGACACCCGCGTAATGGTAAACGGATACGAAACCGGCTTCGACGACATATCCGCCGAGCGAGTGTCCATAGTCAAAGTGAGACTGAACGCCGGAACCGAACGCTGGGAAGGCAAACACGAAGACGCGCCATCCGACGACAACGAAGCCATAGACGCCCTCGTAATCCGCCGCGCGTCAAACTGATAGGAAACAGAAAATGAAAATTGCGGATACGACTGATGAGTGGCGACAAATTGAATTGGGTGATTGCGTTGAGGTAAACGACTCTACCTATTCTCCAAAGGAATCATGGCCTTTCATCAATTACCTTGACACTGGCAGCGTCACTGAAAATCGCATATCAGGAATTCAGCATCTGACACCGGGAAAAGACAAGATACCCAGCCGAGCGCGGCGGAAAGTCATGCCGGGCGACATGGTGTACTCCACTGTGCGCCCTAATCAGAAACACTTCGGACTTCTGAAAGATGTGCCGCGTAACTTTCTGGTGTCAACAGGCTTTGCGGTACTCAGAGGAAAAGAAGGTATCGCGAACACAGATTTTATCTATTGGTTCTTGGCCCAAAATCATATTGTCGAGTATCTTCACGCAATCGCAGAAGATAGCGTTACTGCCTATCCATCTATCAAGCCAAGCGACATTGAGCAGCTAACCCTGAGTCTGCCACCCCTCCCCAAACAACGCGCCATAGCCCACACCCTCGGAACCCTCGACGACAAAATAGAACTCAACCGCAAAATGAACCGGACCCTCGAGGAAATGGCCCGCGCCATTTTCAAAGACTGGTTCGTGGACTTCGGCCCCACACGCGCCAAGACAGCCGGCCGCGAACCGTATCTGCCCGCCGAGGTCTGGGACCTCTTCCCCGACCGGCTGGTGACGTCGGAGCTTGGGGAGATACCAGCGGGGTGGTCTGTGAAGGCTTTAGATGAGCTTGTTGAACTGAATCCCCGTGAGCCTATGAAGAAAGGAACTGTTGCACCATACTTTAACATGGCTGCACTCCCAACATCAGGTTCTAACCCAGGCAACGCAATAATGAGAGATTTCACTTCTGGAACGCGCTTCCGTAACGGTGATACTCTGCTTGCTCGAATAACACCCTGCTTGGAGAACGGCAAGACCGCCTTCATCCAATCACTTCCAGAAGATAAAGTAGGATGGGGTTCAACCGAGTTTATCGTGATGCGCGCTACCCCACACGTTCCGACGGAATTCACCTATCTACTGGCCCGGGACCCTGCATTTCGAGCGCACGCAATCCAGAGCATGACAGGAACATCGGGACGGCAACGTGTAAGGACGGAAGCCTTGGCTTCATATCTGGTAGCTTTCCCATGCACACAAATTTGGGCCAAATTCACCTTGATAATCGAACCGATGTTTTCTACCGTTGGATCAATTGTCTCTGAATTACTCACTTTAACCAGCCTACGGGATACTCTGTTGCCGAGGCTGGTGTCGGGGGAGGTGGAGGTGCCGTCATGACAGCAACCCAGTATCACCTTGGGAAGTTCCCTCCCCGTAGTCTGGATTGGGCTCGGCTTGTGCCTGCTATCGGACGCGCGCACTCTGCGGCGGCGGCATATGGCGCGATGCTTGAGAGCATACCAAACACAAACGTCCTCATTTCGCCGCTTGCGACACAGGAGGCCGTTTACTCAAACCGAATTGAGGGCACACAGACGACGCTGACTCAGGTTCTCACATTTCAGGCGGACGAGAAACACCCTGTTGACGATCCGGTCAAGCGTATTGACGCGCACGAAGTTATCAATTACAGAACCGCTCTGGATACCGCCATCCGCCAACTAGAGCAGATACCGTTGTCGTTGAGACTCATTCGCGATGCTCACCGCATCCTGATGAGAGGCGTCAGGGGACAGGACAAAGCGCCGGGCGAATATCGCCGCATACCCAACAGCGTTTGGATTGGGCCTCCTGGTTCAACCATAGAGAGCGCAGACTTTGTGCCATGCCCTGTAGAACATCTGCCGCGCGCTATGGATACATGGGAGAGGTTCATCCACTTGGATGAACCTGACCCATTGGTGCAACTGGCAATCGTTCACGCCGAATTCGAGTCAATCCACCCCTTCCTGGATGGAAACGGACGGATAGGCCGGTTGATCGTTCCGATCTACATGGTCGCGAAAGGCATCTTGAAGGCTCCGCACTTCTACATCAGCGGATTTCTCGACCAACACCGCGACGAATACTATGAGCGTCTGCTGGCTGTGTCCCGCGACGATGACTGGACTGGCTGGTCTGAGTTCTTCCTTACGGCAATCGCGGAACAGGCCAACGTCAACCTCTCCAGAGCCAGGAGTATTTTGGCCCTTTACAATGAACTGAAGGAATGGGTGGTTGACGAGACCCGTTCCCAGTATGGCGTTCGCGCTCTTGACTGGATCTTTGGGAAGCCTATCTTCCGCTCATCCGACTTCGTGGGGAACTCAGAGATTCCCGCACCGACGGCGTCTCGGATACTGAGGGTTCTGCGCGACAGCGACATGTTGACCGTACTGAGTGAAGCCCGCGGGAGGCGACCTGCGCTCTTGGCGTTTATAAGGCTCCTCCGATTGGCAGAAGGCAGCGAGTAGGTTGTGCCCACCGATTGAGGATAACGTGATTTGCATATCATAGAATGGTGCTTCATGATGCACAAAAGCGCTTGTGGTGAATACATGATTCACAATGAAAATCATGGTGACCCAAGTGGAGCCACATGACCACCCTCGCCAAAGCCGACCCCGAACACACCGCCCCCGCGTGTCTGCCCAATCCGTGTTGCGAGAACCCAACCGAATTGATAATGTGGGATTGCTAATCAACGATGAGCGCGTTTGTCGCGGAAATTGGAGGCGGCGGATCATAGTAGCCGCAGAGTACAAAACCAAGCCCGCATCCTCCCCGCAGGGGATTTACGACGTACCCGAGGTCGCGCGGTATCTCAGGGCCACATTCCATGCCGAGGAACTCTACCCGATCAGTTCCAGAAAACTCATCGGCTGGATTCGTCGCGGACTGGCGTCGCCGGAGCTATCCGAGGTTTCCGGTATGGAACTTCTGATTGCGTTTGAAGACCTGGTGTCCATGCGGGTAATCGCCGCCCTGCGCGCCGCCGGTGTGAGTTGGGTAGAAATCCGAGCTACCAACCAATGGTTGCGCGACCAAACCGGACACCCCAGACCGTTCGCGACCGAATTGCTGTGGACGGGCCAGGGGCAGATGTTCGTCGAGTGGACTGAGAGGCTTATATCGGGCAGCCGGAGCGGGCAAATGGCATTCGATGTGCTGCGCCAATACCTGATCCCGATACATGGCCTGAAATTCGGACCTGTATCACAGGTCGCCATCTCATGGGAGGCGTCGGACGGTGTAGTCCTGGAGCCTGACATTCAGTTCGGCGCGCCTTGCATCAAGGGTACTCGCATACCCACCAGGACAATCGTCGGGATGATTGAAGCGGGGGACTCCCCAGATTGGGTAGCGCAAGCCTACGGAATCTCCCCGGCGGAAGTGCAGGCCGCGCTTGACTGGGAATCTCGGCTACGATCCGACTAATCCGCCGTTCCTGCTGGACGAGTCTTTGGCCCCGGCGGTGGCCCGCGCGTTGCGTTTGGTCGGCTACAACATCGCCGACGTAGAAACCGCGTTTGGCCACAAGGGCGTCAAGGACCCTGAGATAATCGAATGGCGCCGAACAAACCAAGCCATCTGGATTCACGCCGATGACCGGGCGCGACGTCAGCGCAAGGCGCAGTTGCTGACCAGCGGCATCAGGACGATTTGGGTTTTCAGACCGCGAGGGCGAATGACAGGGAAGGAACAGTTGCGTATCCTGGCGTTCGTTCTACCCAAGATGATAGCAGCGCTGGAGCAAGGCGCGAGACACCGACACTACCGGGCATCCGCCACGAACCCGACCTCCACCCCTTCTTTCCGGCGTGTAGAAATCTGAATGTCCTACTGACCTTTCGGCTGTCCCAAGAAAAGGAAGGCCCAAAATGCGCGCCCCTGATTCCCAAAAGACTTGTACGCTGAAATGCGTGTTGCCGCCAAAGCCGATATAAGAGAATTACGCCCATGACTCTCGACCACATTCTCGCGCTGGCCGCCGGCGGCGAATCCGAGACTGCCGAGTTCAAGGAGACAACCGGAAGACGCCGCGAGGCCGCCCGGACATTGTGCGCCATGCTCAACTCTCAGGGTGGTCGCGTCATATTCGGCGTGACGCCCGATGGACAAGTGGCGGGCCAGCAGGTGAGCGACAAGACAATCGAGGATGTGGTCGCGGAGATACAGCAGATAGACCCGCCTGCGTTTCCGACGATTGATAGAGTTTCCATAGACGGAAGTCGCCAAGCGGTCGTCGTGACCGCAATGCCCGGACACGCGAGCCCGTACAGATACAGGGGCGACGCTTACCGACGGGTCGGGAACACCACTCTGAAGATGTCCCAGGACGAATACAACCGGATGCTGTTCGAGCCTATGCACAATGAACAGCGCTGGGAAAATCAGCCCTCCACAGGCTGGTCAGTTGACGATCTGGATGTCACCGAAATCATCCTTACCGTAGAAGAATCTATCCGTCGGGGCCGACTGGATGATCCGGGAACCCGAGAACCGGAGGCGCTTCTGCGAGGTCTGGGGCTGATCAAGGATGGATACTTGCTTCGCGCGGCGGTTGCGTTGTTCGGAGAAAATGAGCGTGTCGGCAGGGAAATGACACAGTGCCTGCTCCGCGTCGCCCGCTTTCGCGGGCTGGATCGCACCGCCGACTTTCTTGACAATCGCCAGTTTCGCGGCAACGCTTTCACTTTGCTAAGAAGGGCGGAACGCTTCCTGGTCGAAAGCCTCCCGGTGGCCAGCCGCATCATCCCGAATCGCTTTGCCCGTGTGGATGAGCCTCTCTATCCTCCGGAAGCGCTCAGAGAGGCGCTGGCGAACGCCATCTGTCACAGGGACTACACCACAGGCGGCGGTTCGGTCGGGGTCGCGATATACGACGACCGGCTGGAAGTGACTTCAACCGGCCCGCTCCACTTCGGCCTGACGCCGGAGAAGTTGTTCGCCCCGCACGAATCCCATCCATGGAACCCTCTGATAGCCGGAGCGTTCTATCGTCGGGGAATCATCGAGCAATGGGGAAGAGGGACAATCAAGATGGCGGAACTTACCGAGTCCGCCGGTCTGCCGCGCCCGGAGATTGAAGACAGCGGCGGCGGCGTTATGGTGCGTTTCCGGCCAAGCCGTTACATACCGCCCCAGCGCGCCGGCCGCGATCTGACCGAGCGACAGCAGGAGATTCTTGTCATACTGCATAGCTCCGGGCGCGGACTCTCAACACGTGGCATTCACTCGGAATTGGAATCCCAGATCGGCGAAAGGCAATTGCGGAGAGAACTGGATACCCTCAGAACCCTCGAACTGGTTGCGCTGACAGGATACGGACGCGGGGCAAGATGGAATGTCCTGTGATGCCCGAAAGCGGGGCAATGTCCTTCGTATGTCCCCATTATGTCCTCATTATGTCCTCATTTGGCCCTATTTGGCCCTATTTGGAGATCCGGGCGGCATAGATTACGATAAACTGGCAACTCCGTTTGCGCGGAGCGTCTAACCATGCTCGCCCCACAGTTTCCCATATCGCTATACGCCCATTCCCATTCCATGCTACAATACCCGCATGGAACACACGACCTACACAGCCGAATACATAAATGAAAGGTTATACATGGCGACTCCGACGCCCGCGGAAATTTTCTCTCTAGCTACAAATGCTGGCGAATGCAGGTCTCTAACAGGTGAAAACCAGCCTGCACCCTCACCAGCATGTCACCTGTAGCCACCTGTTAACCTCACCTGCACAACTAATAAATATATATGAAACTCGTCCCCAATCCATCCCAACGGCTCCCGACAGCAAAGCCGGAAACCAGGATCCCCATGACCACCCTAACCGAAGCCGACCTCGAACAGACCGCCCTCGCCTGGCTGGCGAACATCGGCTGGAACGCGGCCCACGGCCCGGACATATCCGACGCCGAACGCGAGAGCTACGCTCAGGTCATTCTGGAACGACGGCTGAGAGACGCGCTCGGCAGGCTCAATCCCGAACTCCCCACCGACGCGCTGGATGACGCCTTCCGCCGTCTGACAAGGCCCGAGGGCGCCACCCTCGAAACCCGCAACCGCGCCTTCCACCGTATGCTCGTCGAAGGCGTCACCGTCGAATACCGCGACCATAACGGAGCTATTCGCGGCGCGCAGGTGAGCGTGGTTGACTTCGACGAACCAATGAACAACGACTGGCTCGCCGTCAACCAGTTCACGGTCACCGAGAACAAAAACAGGCGCCGCGCCGATATTGTCCTGTTCCTCAACGGTCTGCCTCTCGGAATCATAGAACTCAAGAACGCTACGGATCCCAACGCCACCATCCAGGGCGCATGGAACCAGCTCCAGACCTACAAGACCGAACTGCCCACGCTCTTCTCTATGAACGAACTGATGATGGTGTCCGACGGACTCAACGCGCGTCTCGGAACTCTCACCTCAGGCTGGGAGTGGTTCAAGCCATGGAAAACAGTCTCAGGCGAGGGTCTGGCCGACCCACACATGGTCGAATTGCAAGTAGCCCTTGAGGGCGTCTGCGAACCCGGACGCTTTCTCTCGATGCTGCGCAATTTCATCGTGTTCGAGGACGACGGCGGCCCGCTGATGAAGAAGATGGCTGGTTACCACCAGTTCCACGCCGTGCGAGTCGCGCTGGACGAGACCCTCCGCGCGGCTGAGATTCAGCACAGGGCGCGGGCTGTCCACGAACGCAGCGGACGCTACGAATCCGGCGGCAGACCGGGCGGTGAGCTGGGCGACCGTCGCATTGGTGTCGTCTGGCACACCCAGGGTTCGGGCAAGAGCCTGACCATGGCATTCTACGCGGGCGCTATCGCACGCCACCCAGCCATGCAGAACCCAACCATCGTCGTCCTCACCGACCGCAACGACCTCAACGACCAGCTATTCAGCACATTCTCCCGATGCGAAGATCTGCTGGGACAGCCCCCTTTACAGGCTGAGAGTCGCGCCGACCTGCGCCGAAAGCTATCCGTCGAGGCCGGCGGCGTGGTCTTCACCACCATCCAGAAATTCTTCCCCGAAGAGAGAGGAGACAGCTACCCCGCGCTCTCAACCCGTCGCAACATAGTCGTCATCGCGAACGAAGCGCACCGCAGCCAGTACGACTTCATTGACGGCTTCGCCCGCAATATGCGCGACGCCCTGCCCAACGCCTCGTTCATCGGCTTCACCGGAACCCCCATCGAACTGCGCGACGCCAACACCCGCGCCGTATTCGGCGACTACATCAGCATCTACGACATACAGCGTTCCGTGCAGGACGGCGCGACCGTGCCGATCCTCTACGAAAGCAGACTCGCCAGGATCGCGCTCGACGAACGCGAGCGTCCTCGAATTGATCCCGAATTCGAGGAGGCCACCGAGGGCGAGGAAGTCGAGCGCAAGGAGAATCTCAAGACCAGGTGGGCGCAGTTGGCAGCCGTCGTCGGCGCCGAGCCGAGGCTTAAACTGGTCGCGGCGGACATCGTAGCCCACTTCGAGCAACGGCTGGAAGCGCTGGAAGGCAAGGCTATGGTGGTCTGCATGAGCCGACGCATCTGCGTTGACCTCTACCATGAACTCGTCCGGCTGCGCCCTGAATGGCACAGCGACGAGGACAGCCGGGGCCAAGTCAAGATCGTCATGACAGGATCCGCCTCCGACCCACTCGATTGGCAGCGGCACATCCGCGCCAAGTCCGGACGAGAGACACTGGCCCAGCGTTTCCGCGACCCCGACGATCCGCTCAAGATAGCAATCGTGCGGGATATGTGGTTGACTGGTTTCGACGCTCCAAGCCTGCATACCATGTACCTGGACAAGCCAATGCGAGGCCACACTCTCATGCAGGCGATAGCGCGGGTCAATCGCGTCTTCAAGGACAAACCCGGCGGCCTGATAGTGGACTATCTCGGGCTGACCCAGGAACTCAAGCTCGCGCTCGCCGACTACACCGAAAGCGACGGCGCTGGAAGAGCTACGCTGAACCAGGAAGAAGCGGTTGCGATCATGCTGGAGAAGTACGATGTGTGCCTATCCATGTTCCACGGATTCGACTGGTCTGAGTGGACGACTGGCGGACGCGAAGGACAGCTAGCCCTTCTGATTTCCGCCCAGGATCATATTCTGTCCCTGGAGAACGGCAAAGACCGCTGTCTGAGCGCGGTCAGGGACCTATCGAGCGCGTTCGCCCTGGCCGTGCCGCACGAGGAAACGCTGCGAATCCGAGATGACGTCGGGTTCTTCCAGGCAGTCCGGTCCGCGCTATCGAAGCGCGCGCCGGGCGAATCCCGCTCCGACGAGGAACTCGACCACGCCGTGCGCCAGATAGTCTCCCGCGCCCTGGCGCCCGAAGAGGTTCTTGACATATTCGCCGCCGCCGGACTCGACAAGCCGGACATATCCATCCTGTCAGACGAATTCCTCGCGGAAGTGCGCGGAATGCCTCAGCGAAATCTCGCGGTGGAATTGCTGCAAAGGCTTCTCAAGGGCGAAATATCCACTCGCCGCCGCAATAACGTCGTGCAGGCGCGTTCATTCGCCCAGATGCTGGAACAGACACTTCTGAAATACCAGAACCGCGCCATTGAAGCCGCGCAGGTGATAGAGGAACTTATCGAACTTGCCCGCGATATGCGCCAGGCGAACGAGCGCGGAGAGGCTCTCGGCCTGTCCGAAGAAGAACTCGCCTTCTATGACGCCCTGGAAACGAACGACAGCGCGGTAAAGATAATGGGCGACGACGCGCTCTGTGCCATAGCCCGCGAACTGGTCAGTACCGTCCGCAACAACGTCACCGTGGACTGGACGCTCCGCGAAAGCGCGCGCGCCAACCTGCGCCGCCTCGTAAGGCGCGCGCTCCGTCGGCGCGGATACCCACCCGACAAACAAGAAAAGGCAACCCGGACCGTTCTGGAGCAAGCCGAAGTCCTGTCCGAGGCATGGACCTGATAGGCCGCCGCCGATCCGCCCGGAACGCCAGTCTTGCTATGCAGTCAGGACGCTCTTCGCTAAGCGACTATCTCAAAACTCTTCGCTCAAGCGGATGGCAGGAGGACACAATCTCCCTCTCCCTTGAGGGAGAGGGCTGGGGTGAGGGTGAAATTCCTTAAGGTCGGGTTTTGAGATAGTTACTAAACACTTTAGATAACGTCCATCGTCATAGAGCAGGATCTCTTCGAAATCTGTCTGAGTTTCACATTCTACTACACATCCACATCCCATACGCGCTATAATACGAACATACAAACTAATGATGGAGCGCTGACTGCCGACGCCTTTGGATGCCAACATACATAATGCCTATTGCAGAACAAAAGTGCCTAAATTATATAATGTGGAGTTTATCAATGACGACAAATCGGCTCACAACTTTTTTTCCGCAGGTCAATTCCAGGTGAATTCATAGCTAAACCCGCCGATTTCCAGGTCAATACCCACCTGAAACGTCACCTGGAGTCCACCTGGACTTCACCTGCAGTAACATAAGTCAGAATATATGCAACCCTGTCTTGTCAGCCGGTTTTTTCACAGAACCGCTACCTTGAAAATGCCCTGCCTGTTAGAACAGATGTATTTACATTCGGGAATCCGTCTGATATACTCACCTCATACACCGGAAATTGAGTTATCACAGCGGTTTCGGAGGCGACCAAATGGACAAGAAAAGACGCGAGGCTCTGGAAGTAGCCATAGGCCAGATAGACAAGCACTTCGGCAAAGGCGCGATTATGAGGCTCGGCGAGGACAGGGCCGCCATTCAGATAGACTCGATCCCCACAGGCTCCCTGTTGCTGGATGAGGCGCTTGGGGTTGGCGGAATACCGCGCGGGCGAATCATCGAGATATACGGCGCGGAGTCGTCGGGCAAATCCACCCTGTCCTACCACATTATGGCGGAGGCCCAGAAGATGGGGGGAACCGCGGCCTACATAGACGCTGAGCACGCGCTCGACCCCGGCTACTCCGCTCGCTGCGGCGTCAACCTCGATGACCTTCTACTGTCCCAGCCCGACAGCGCGGAACAGGCTCTCGAGATTTGCGAATATCTCGTGCGGAGCAGCGCGGTTGACCTGGTTGTCATTGACAGCGTGGCCGCCCTTGTTCCGAAGGCGGAGATAGACGGCGATATGGGCGATTCACACATCGGACTGCAGGCAAGGCTCATGTCCCAGGCGCTGAGAAAGCTCACCGCCGCCATCAGTCGCTCCGACTGCTCGGTCATCTTCATCAACCAGATACGTGAGAAGGTAGGAGTAATATGGGGCAGCCCGGAGGTCACGCCCGGGGGACGCGCGCTCAAGTTCTACAGTTCCATTCGTCTCGACCTCCGCCGCATCGAGTCCATCAAGCAGGCGGGCGAGTTCGTCGGCAACCGGATTCGCGCCAGGGTCGTAAAAAACAAGGTAGCGTCGCCGTTCAAGACCGCCGAACTGGACATTATGTTCAACGAAGGCATCAGCAAGCAGGGTGAACTTCTGGAGATCGGCGTGGAAAAAGGCTTTGTCACCAAGCGAGGCGCCTTCTACTCCTTCGGCGACCTCAGGCTGGGCCAGGGCAGGGAGAACGCAAAGCAATTCCTTAAGGAAAATCCCGACATAGGCGCTCAAATCGAGGACCTCATCACCGGCAGGACGCCCGCTTCCGACGAAGATTCCGTCGTCAACGGGAGCGGTAATGTTACTGATCTGGTAGTCCTGGTAGGCAATGAGGGAAAAGGCTAGGATAGCAACCTTCGCCAACAAGACATATTGGCGGGCGGAGCGGTAGCATCTCTATACAATGGAGGAGCGCTATGACTACTGACCAGCGGACCGACGCCCGCCAATGGAGAAACAGGCTCTACTTCGGCGATAACCTGAATATACTGATGGAACTCCCCGACAAGAGCGTTGACCTGATCTACCTCGATCCACCGTTTAACTCCAACGCAACCTGCAACGTGCTGTTTCGTGAACGAAACGGTCTGGAGTCATCGGCTCAGATAACGGCCTTCGAGGACACTTGGCAATGGAGCATAGAGTCGGAAGCCGTCTATCGCGACGTTGTTTCCTACGGCCCGCAGAGCCTGGGCGATCTGCTCCAAGCCATGCGCGCCTTTCTGGGGCAGAACGACATGATGGCCTATCTGACCATGATGGCGCGGCGCATGATAGAACTGCATCGCATTCTGAAATCCACAGGAAGCATCTATCTTCACTGCGACCCGACCGCGAACCATTATCTCAGGCTTCTCCTGGATTCGATATTCGGCGCTGAAAGATTCAGGCGGGAAATAGTCTGGCAGCGTTCCCGGTCGCACGGCGGCGCAAGCAGCTACAACTCTGTCCACGACACGATTTTCTACTATTCCAAGTCAGACACGGTCACCTGGAATATGCAATACCAGCCGCACGATCCCGAATACATACAAAGCCACTACAACCGCGTTGATGGAGATGGACGACGCTATCGCCTTGGTCCCGCTCATGGAGCGGGACAAGGTCCTGCCAGAAGATTCGGAGACAGAGTTATCGTCCCCCCCTCAGGACGCCACTGGTCATGGGATCAGGACAGGATTGACCGCATGATGGCGCAGGGCGAAATCGTGTTTACGAGAACCGGAATGCCCAATCAAAAACTCTATCTCGACGATTCTCCCGGAAGACCATTGACGGATACATGGACAGACATCGCGCCTGTCAACTCGCAGGCCCGCGAGCGCGTCGGATACCCGACTCAGAAGCCTGAAGCGCTTTTGGAACGCATAATCGCCGCTTCCAGCAATGAAGGCGACCTCGTTCTGGATCCGTTCTGCGGGTGCGGAACCGCGGTCGCGGTCGCTGAACGCCTGAACCGCAGATGGATAGGGATAGACATAACACACCTCGCCATATCTATTATGAAGAACCGCCTGCGAGACAGTTTCGGCCCCGATATATCCGGCTACGACGTGATGGGAGCGCCGCAGGACATGGAAAGCGCCAGAACTCTGGCGGTCGAGAGCGAACACGACGGCAGATATCAGTTCGAGTACTGGGCGCTGGGGCTTGTTGACGCGCGCCCACTCAACGCCCGGCGTCGCGGGGCAGACGCGGGCATAGACGGGTACATCAACTTCTTCGACGATAACACCGGCAGGGCCAGGCGGGTAGTCATTCAGGTCAAGAGTGGAAATGTCAACGTGTCGCGGATACGCGACCTGAAGGGTGTTCTGGAAAGGGAGAACGCCGCGATAGGTCTGTTCATAACGCTGAACGAGCCGACACGCCCTATGCTCCAAGAGGCTGTATCCACAGGTTTCTACGAACCCGATAACTTCCCCGGACATATCTTTCCGCGCTTGCAGGTTCTTACGATTGCTGAACTGCTCTCTGGCAGGGAACCGGAATACCCTCGCTTCATGCCGCAGGTTACGCCCGTGCGCTCACACCGCCGCCGACCGGAAGGCTCACAGTCGAGTTTCGTATGATGCAAGACGACAAAGCCATCCAGAAGGCGTTGGGCCGCGCGCTCAATCTCATCTCTTACAAACAGCGCGCCGAGTCCGAGCTGCGGCGGAGGCTGGCGGAGAAATTCGAGTCGGATGTGGTGGACACGGTGGTGGGTCGCCTGAAAGAGCGGGGGCTGATTGACGACGCCAAGTACGCAAGAGAATGGTCCGACAGCCGGACGCGCCGAAGTCCGCGCAGTTCTCGGATGATAGTGAGGGAACTCGTGAATAAGGGTGTCGCCCCGTCTCTTGCGGAGTCGTCGGTAGAAGATATTGACGATGACGCCACCGCCCGCGATGCGGCGTCGCGGTTCTCCTCCCGACTTGCGGATGCCGATTACGATCAGTTCCACCGCAGGTTGTGGGGACACCTTCAGAGACGCGGTTACGGGATGAGTGTGGCTCGCAGGGTGATATCTCGACTCTGGCAGGAACGTCAGAGCGCCGCGGACTGACCCCGGATTTCTGTCCTGGGCAAATGGTCCCATGGCTCATAGACTGATGCCGGCCATCCTTTTGTCCTCTGAATTCGCTTTCCCGTTTTACCCATAGGTTGTATCTTATAGATATGCCCGAGCGTAGGAGATGAGACGTTGAATGTGAACCAAGCGTTGACCGTTCCGTACAAAGGCCCGCTTAGACGGAGACTTGACCGGCCGCGCGTGGCCGCGCAGAGGATTTGACGCAATGATGGATGGAGATTTCTTAAGCCTTGCGCTGGTATTCGTTCTGCTGGCGCTTTCAGCCTTCTTCTCTAGCTCGGAGGCCGCTTTCCTGTCGGTGCAGAGGACAAGGATAGTCCACCTGGTCAGTGAGGGTGTTCCCGGAGCGAGAAGAGTCGCCAACATGATTGGCGAGCCGGAACGCCTTCTCGCAACCATTCTTTTGGGAAACAATCTCGTTAACGTGGCCTTCGCATCGATTATCACTGTGGCGGTGGTAGCCGTGGTAGGAGATGACAGGGGCCCGGCGGGTGTCGCCATTGCCACTGCGATAAGCACAATTACGCTGCTCCTGGTCGGAGAAATAGTCCCGAAGACGATAGCGGTCAGAAACGCTGAGAAGGTCGCGTTCATATACTCCCGTCCGCTGAAATGGACAGAGTACCTGCTTCTGCCCTTCGTTCTCGTTCTTCAGTGGGCGACCAGGGGACTCAACGCATTGCTTGGAGGAGACGTCTCGAACCGGCGCTCAATCACGGAGGACGAATTCCGTTCCCTGATTGACATAGGCGAGGCGGAAGGCGAATTCGAGCCAGCCGAGGCGGAAATGCTGGAGAATGTCTTCCAGTTCGGCGACAGTCAGGTCAAAGAGGTTATGACGCCCAGAACGGAGATGGTCACCATTCAGCAGGGCAGTACACTGCGCGAATTTCTGGATATGTACTCACTGACCCAGCACACGCGATTTCCGGTGTATCGAAACTCCACGGACAATATCATTGGCATAATCTCATCCAAAGATGTGCTGCGACGTATGGCTCAGACAGACCTCAGCTACGACGACTCGGTTACGGATGCTATCCGAGACACCTACTTTGTTCCTGAAACGAAACGCATCTCCGATCTGTTCGAGGAGCTGAGAACAACCGGCAATCAGATAGCGCTTGTCATTGACGAATTCGGGGGCGTCTCTGGATTGGTGACTCTCAAGAGGCTGCTGGAGGTCGTCGTTGGGCCCGTGGGAGAGGATGGCGAATCGCCGGAAGAGGAGTTTCGCGCGATTGACGAGAACACCTTCCACGTCGAGGGCGGCATGAGCATCCAGGAAGCCAACCAGGAGATGTACATAGAGCTCCCCCACGGCGAATATGAGACGATAGCGGGATTCGCGCTCGATGTTCTCGGACACATACCTACCGAGGGCGAGCAGTTCGAGTATGAAGATATGAAGTTCGAGATACTGGATATGCAGGATCTGAGAATAGAGGAGATAAGAGTGACCAAGTCTGATGCGGCAGAGGACGAGCGTGGAACTGATTCTGGTTAGGCATGGACAGACCGAGTCCAACAGGCTTGGCAGGATCCAGGGCATCAACAAGGCCCCGCTTACCGATGTGGGTCGCGGGCAGGCCGAATCTGCCGCGCGTGCGCTGGTGTCCGACGTCCCGTTCGCCCTGTACTCCAGCCCTCTTCTGCGGGCGATGCAAACGGCGCAGTCCATCGGATCTCGCGCCGGTACGCAGCCGGTCGAGGTCGAAGACTTGATTGAGATGGACGTGGGCGAGTTCGAGGGGCTGTCCGGGTCGCAACTCAGGGAGAGGTTTCCGGATGTGATGCGGGTTTGGGACGAAGACCCCGCCTCGGCGGTGATGCCGGGTGGCGAAAGCCTGTATGACGTCCGAGACCGCGCATGGCCAGCAGTGGAATTCCTGGCCGAGCGTCATAAATCCGAGACCGTAGTCGCAGTTACCCACAATTTCACCATTCACACCATAATCTGCGCCGCACTCGATATGCCACTGAACAATTTCCGCAAGCTGAGAATAGACCTGGGGGCCATTACGCGCCTCGAAATTTCAAACGCTCGGACAACCCTGGTGTCCATGAACGAGACATGGCATTTGAAATGAGCCGTTCCTCACGAATCCACAGCGTCGCGCTACTGGATAGGCTGCGGCGCAGCATAATCGCTAATGACTTCGCGGGCGCCTCCATTATCGTCGCCTTCTCCGGCGGCCCCGACTCGACTACCCTGCTGCACTCGCTCTGTGAGCTGAAAGACGACCTCGGGCTGGAACTCCATGCCGCGCATCTCGATCATGGTCTGCGTCCGGGAGAATCGGAGGCGGACGCTGAGTTCGCCCGCAAGTTTGCCGCATCCCTGGAAGCGCCATTGACGATTGATAAGGCCGATACCAACGCCTTCCGCGCAAAGCATGGCCTGTCCATCGAGGACGCTGCCCGAAGGCTGCGGTATGAATTTCTCTCTCGGCTCGCAGTGGATAGTGAAACAGACTGCATTGCGCTTGGACACACGCTGGATGACCAGGCAGAGACCGTCCTGCTGCACACTTTGAGAGGGGCGGGGCTGGACGGGCTGAGCGCGATGAAAGAAGTATCGTCCAGGGACATTCAAGGCAGGCGGGTAATGCTGTTCCGACCACTGCTCTCCATCGGCAGGTCCGAGGTTCTAGCATACTGCTCCGAAAACGGTCTCACGCCCCGGCTCGACGAATCCAACCTCTCGATCGAGTTTACCCGAAATCGTATCAGGCTCGATCTTATGCCGAGGCTCGAGGAATACAATCCCTCGATACGAAACGCGCTCGCGCGACTTGCGCGCGCGGCTTCTATTGACTTGGACTACATTCGCGAGGAGGTCGAGCGAGTCGCCGATGATGTGGTTGCGGCAGATTCACATGGCGTGAGCATTGAGCGTAAAGGTTTCCGGCGACTTCATCCATCCCTTGGGCATCACCTACTCAGGCACGCCGTGTTCATGGTGAAGGGGGATGTGAACGACATGGAACTGGAGCACGTATCGCGGATGTTCGACATGATGTCCGGCGTTGCGGGTAAGGGTATGGATTTGCCCAGAGGGCTGCGTTTTCAAGTGGACTACGACCGCGCTTCAATCAGACCGGCTGCCGTCTCGGATTCACCGATGCCGGATATGGGCCAGGCTTCGTTCACGATAGCGGTTCCCGGCAGGAGGGCCGGGCGAGGATGGGAGGTTTCAACCCGTCTGGTAGCTGACGAGGGTCATTTCGATGATGTCAGTGGGGGCGGCCTACGACTCTCGGAACGATTCGACGCGGATGTGTTGGGCAACACTGTGCAGGTGCGGACACGTAGAGCAGGGGATGTCTTCCAGCCATTAGGTATGGGGGGCGAAAAGAAACTCAAGGACTTTATGATAGACGCTCATATTCCGCGCAGATGGCGCGACGGAGCGCCGCTGGTCGAGTCGGAAGGGCGCATAGCCTGGGTAGCGGGATGGCGAATCGCGGACTGGGCCAAAGTCGGACCCAATACGCGAAAAGTCCTCGAAATACGGTTCGAGAAGGTATCTGGCAGCTAGGTGTGGACGCAGCCTGACCCTGGTTACATCACCCTGTTGAGCCGCGGACTTTCTGTGATACCCGGAGTGCGGCCCCGTTTGGCTATAGGCGCGCCATCCACTTCGTGAATATCGGCGGTGAAGTTGTTGGGTGGGGCGTTGGCGATGTGGCTGCCGACGCTGAACGTAGCGACAGGGGCTTTCGCTTCCGTGAACTCCCTGATTCGGTCGGGATTAAATCCACCGCTTACGAAGATCTCAACGTGCCTGAAGCCCGCCATATCCAGTCTTGCGCGCACCTCTTTGACCAGCGCCACCGAGACGCCTCCGCGCTCCAAGGGCGTGTCTAGGCGCACGCCCCGCAGACGCTGACGAAGGGCCTGAGCTACCTTCAGGGATTCAGCGGCCTCGTCGTTAAATGTATCCACGACAGCGACTCGTGGCACGTCCTGGGGAATGTGTCTGTCAAAAAGCTGAATCGCCCTGACGGAATCACCGAGAATCAGCGGAAGGGCGTGGGGCATACTGCCGGAAGGAGTCGTTCCCGCCAGCCTGGCGCCCATGACTGTCGAACAGGAAGCGCACCCCCCCACTATCGCGGAGTAGTCCACTGTTGGGGCGACGTTCGGGTGGATATGATTGGCCGGGGTGGCAATGATCGGAACGCCGGCTGCCGCCTCTACACAGTCTCGAGCGGCTGAGGCCCATCCTGTGCTCGAAGACAGTATTCCGCATATGATCGTCTCGTACAGACCAAAAGAGTTGTACGGAGCTCTGATTCTCAGCGCAACGTCCTTGGCCGCAATTCGGTCGCCCTCATCCAACGCCCAGACCTCTATTCCGGTCTCGGGCAGCACTCTTTCAAGCAGGGACCGCACCTCACGCACTCCGCACAGCAGACCGTCGCGTTCGGGGAAAAATTCCATGGTAACGGTGGGATTGATGTTCTCGTTGCGCAGTATGGTCAGAGTGCGCTGGAGATAAACGTCCGAGGTGTCTCCGACGAGAACCGAGTGGCGAATCTCTATCTGTGATGAAGCGGTGTTGATGTTTACCATGTGAAGAGCCTGAATATGTGTAACTAATGCGGCGGCGTGAAAAGGTTCGACTTGAGAAATGCCCTCACGCCATTGGAGCGGGGTCAATCAGTTTTGCGCCGAGTATCTTTTGCATATGGTCGAGGGCGTAGCGGTGAGCGTCCGCATCGAAAGAGGCTACGCAGTCGGTGGGTACATCTACTGCGTAGTCGCGGTTGCGCGCGTCGGCTGCGGTGTGCATGACGCAGATGTCGGTACAGACCCCGCATACTATTACCCTGTCGGGTTTGAGTTCGGCCAGACGATTTTCCAGATCGGTCTCGAAGAACGCGCTGTAGCGGCGTTTGCGAATCGTTTCGCCCTCATATCCTCGGAGTTCGGAGATGATTTCGGCCTCCTCTGTGCCTCGTACGCAATGCACTGGGAACATCTGGAATTCCAGGTCGTCCGGGTCGTGGGTATCGCAAATGAAGATCACGCTGCCGCCGTCCGCCTGCTCACGCTCGATGAGATCCTTGACCCTGGGGATAATCTCACGGGCCTCGCCGCCGCAGTAAAGGTTATGCCCAGGCTCCATAAAGCCGACTACCATGTCCACTACAAGAACTACGTTACTCATATCACCTCACCCCTCCGGTTCGGATGATTTTCCGAGAGTTTAACATTTTTCGGGGCGATTCTGCTGATTGTCTGGAGCAGGGTATGCGGGGTCAGAGAATATACAGGATGTGGCTGGCAGTGATTTTCCATATACGCGACTTCGACCGGGCCGATTCTGGGGATATGTATTAAGATGTCGGGGCGAATTGTCCGATACCAAACATTCTGGGGGCTTAATTATGGCGACTGATGCGACAAGAGAGGGATTCGAGGTTTACGACGAGCGTTTCAGGGCAATGGTTCCCGAAGAGGCCCGGCTAGTCAGGCACTATACGGGGATGGACTGGGCGGAAGGGCCGGTCTATTTCGCGGAAGGGGACTACCTGCTGTGGAGCGACATCCCTAACGACCAGATTCTGAGATACTCCGACGCTGACGGTGTGTCTGTCTTCCGGCATCCGTGCGGCTATACCAACGGCCACTACCGCGACCTCGATGGACGGCTGTTAAGCTGTGAACATGGTGGGCGCCGGGTAAGCCGCACCGAGGCGGACGGGACGGTTGTCACTCTAGCGGACAATTATGAGGGCAAGAAACTAAATTCCCCCAATGACCTGGCTGTGAAGTCGGACGGCTCTATCTGGTTTACCGATCCGCCCTACGGGATTCTGAGCGACCGCCAGGGGCACAAGGCGGAGAGCGAGTTGGGCGCGTGCTATGTCTTCCGGCTGGATCCTGAGACGGGCGCGTTGGAAATTGTCGCGGAGGACTTCGACAGGCCGAACGGGATATGCTTCTCGCCGGACGAGAGCGTCCTGTACGTATCGGACACGGGCGAGCCGGGGCATATCCGCGCGTTCGACGTCGAGCGCGGCAGGCGTCTGACGAACAGCCGGGTATTCGCCGAGGTGTCTCCGGGCAAGTCGGACGGGTTCCGCGCGGACACGGAGGGCAACATCTTCACGAGCGCGCGGGACGGGATACACGTGTACAGCGCCCAGGCCGAACTGCTGGGCAAGATACTGACGCCGGAGAACGCGGTAGCGAACTGCTGCTTCGGCGGGCCGGAGAAGAACCGGCTGTACATCGCGGCGGACAAGTCGCTGTACTCCATAGTCCTGAACGCGCGCGGGGCGCAGAGGCCGTAGTCTCAAATGAAAGATACCCCCGGAAGTTTGAATGGCTATCATCCCCAGATCCGCGTGGGTCGTCGAATGCGCTGTAAGAGCCGCTTGACCGACGTGACCGACTAATCCAGCTAAAGGGACGCCATGTTTGAAAACCCACCCATAACCTCCGATGACTTCTTCAGCAACGCCGCGGCGCGGGAAGCCGGTTTCTCCGACCAGTTCTGGTATCACGCTTACACCCTGTATATGGAGGAAGTAGAGCGCGACTCAAGCCCGTCGTTCGATAAATACTTCATCGAGCGAACCGTTAGGGTTCCCTTTGGGCAAGGCTACATAGACGTGCTTGTCCGATCACAACCAGAACCGAGGGAAGAGGTAATTATGCGCCTGACGGCGTTCCCCTCTGGTGATGAACGGGAGGTTCCCCAGTTGTCCAGAGTCTATATGCGCGAAGAGAAGCGGCCCGTACTGGGAGAGGCGTCCCTGCTGGACGCCGGATGGAGATGGTAGCAGCCACCGACCCGGCTCATCTCAAGAAACCGCAGGGCCGCGCCGCGCCGGGATAAGTCGCATTGAAACCCTACTATGAGCCACACGACCACAGTAGGATTGAGGGTTCTCGTCCCATACAAGGCATGGTCGTGTACGGGGGCGCTGAGGCTCAGTCGCGGTCCGAAGCCTCCCTGGTTCCGTGGAATCGTTTGCATGAAACGCCTCTCTGAGAATCGGGTTCCGTGAAATAGGAGCGAAGGAACATCAATGCGCGGGGGCGCAGAGGATATAGGCGAACACGAATGGATGGTCGTCTTTTGACGCTCAGCGGCCTGCGGGCTAAAATGAGCTATCGTATTGGAGACAAGCGTTGCCTGAAACAGTCCCAGACTCAGAAATAGCCCAATTGATAGCCGAGCAGAAGGTCTTACCTGGGAACTGGCAAGATGAACTGGAGAATCGCAAGAGTAAAGACAGCCATCTTGAGGGACAAGTTGATCTTGTTGGAGCCTCTGGAACGCAATTTCGGGTGATAGTTCGGCAATCATTACGAACCAGTGATGATTTTTCAGTCATCTTAATGGCAAAACGAGTTGGAGAGCCTGAAATCAGGCTTCTACGCTATGACGGCGGCAGCCATCCACACCGCAATAAGATTGAAAGGAACTGGATTATAAGGAAGCCGCATATCCACAGGGCGACGGAGCGATACCAAGAATTGAAATGGGAATTCCACGACGGATACGCAGAGGAAACCGTGCGATACTATGATTTAAACGGAGCGTGGGAAAGTTTCGCTGCGGACGCCAGCTTGCGCGGTTCGTCACTGTCTCGAATTTCAACGCTTCCGAAGCTGTTCACGGAGGGATGAAAATGTCGCCCCATGAGCTAGAATCCGCATTGCGAGCGCAGGTATCGGAGTCGGTGTACCTTGCTCCAGACAGCGCGGGCGTGAATTACGTTATAACCTCGCTCACTTTCGGCGACGGCGACGGCCCTGTCGTAGTTTTGCGCGAGAACCGCTTCGGCTGGACACTGACCGACCAGGGCAATACTATGATGCGTCTGAGTTACCGGCTCAACGACAAGGAACTAGAAGACCCCGAGCTGCGGCGAAAGATAAGGGGCGCAATGAACATGGGGAGCGTAGTCGAGTCTAAAGGCGAACTCCTACGCCTCGTAGAGGGAACCAACTACGCTGAAGGGCTGTTCGACTTCGTTCACGCTCTGCTCAGAATTGACGAATTAGGGTACCCAGATCCACCGTCTCCGCAGAACAACGCGCTTTCAGGGAAAAGTGAGGGACGCGTTATGTCGGTGCGGGAATTCAGAGAAAGTTTCACAAACCTGGTCATGGAAAGCCTGCCGGAGGAACGAATCAGCTTCGGGTGGCACGACCCAAACTGGGACAGGAATGGCGAGTACACGGTTGACTGCATGGTCAATGGAATGACTACCCCTCTGTTTCTGCATGCTTTGGGCACCAACACCCACGCCAGGGATGCGATCATAACCATATACCGTTTCCAGGAACAGTTCGTCAGCGGACATCACATAGCCATATTCCGTGACGCGAACAGACTGACCAAAAGGGTACGATCTAAACTCGACGCCGTCTGCGAAACTCGGTTCGACAACTTTGTGGAAGAACGCTCGCGCATCAAGGAATTCCTGCTGTCTGAATCGCGGCGGTAGAGAAAAAAGCCCGGCGGATACATCATCTGTCCGGGCTGATTTTGTTTGTTGCCGTTGGGTCGCCGGATTCTAGTCGGCAGCGGCTTCGGTGGCGGCGGTCTTTTCTTCGAAGGGCTGGCCGGTGGCGGGATCGGTCTCGAACGGGCTGGAGAGTTCAAGCTCGTCGGCTATCTCGCGGACGGCGGGGAGAACGTATTCGCCCATGAGGCGCAGGCTGCGCATCTGGTCTTCGTGGGTCATGGCGCCGTCGCCGTCCCAGAAGAAGACGCTGCCGGGTCGGAGCGTTTCGAGGACGTGCCTGATCTTGGGGATCACGGTATCCGGGGTGCCGGATACTACTGTGTAGTTCTCGACCTGCTCTTCGTAGGAGGTGCTGAGAACTCCGCCGCGGTTGGCGGTGGCGGCGTCGCGGGTGGGCAGAACGCGCCTGCGGGAAGTGAGGCCGGGGAGTCCGAGCAGCGCTGGGTTGGCGGTGCCCTCGTTACCGGCGAGGAAGGGGTTGCTGGGACCCTGGACGAACTTTCTGCCGACTTCTTCGGCGAGTTCTTCGGTCTCGTCAACGTGGACTTTCCAGAGGTAGCCAATGTTCTGAGGACCGGACTCGTAGCCGAGTTCGGCGGCGGTGTCGTGGTATATCTGGAAGGCTTCCTTGGTGGGGCCGAGCTTGGTTGCGAGCATGATGTAGGGGATGCGGTTGGTGGCAGCCCATACGAGTGAGTCGCGGCTCACTACGCCCGGCAGCCAGATCGGGGGATGCGGCTTCTGGTAGGGGCTGACCCAGGGGTTCACGTAACGGTAGTTGTAGTGCTTGCCTTCCCATCGGAAGGGGCCAGGGGTTGTCCATGCCTTGACGATGAAGTCGTGGGCCTCCTGGAATCGCTCCCAGTTGTAGGGGGGCGGCGAGTTGTGCGCGACGCTTTCGCGCCCTGTGCCGCGCACCCAGCCGGAGACGAGCCTGCCGCGCGAGATCATGTCTATCATGGCGAGCTGTTCTACGAGCCAAAGGGGATCGTCCCATATCGGCAGTATGTTGCCGAGCAGGACTATCTTGGCGCGGTTGGTTATCTTGGCAAGTACCGAGGCCTCGACGTTCATCGCGCCGCCCATGCAGAAGGGTGTGCTGTGGTGTTCGTTGAGCATGATGCCGTCGAAGCCGACCTCCTCGGCATATACGCGCTCGTCGAGGTAGCGGTTGTAGAGGTCGGCGCCTATCTGGGCGTCGTATATCTCGTTGCTGAGCGTAAGGTCCTTGATGGACAGTCCGGTCGCGCCGAAGTAGCCCGATTTCGGGTCTTGATACGGTCTTTCG
Source organism: Dehalococcoidia bacterium (assembly GCA_965261525.1). Taxonomy (GTDB): domain Bacteria; phylum Chloroflexota; class Dehalococcoidia; order Lucifugimonadales; family UBA1123; genus VXRN01. The sequence goes on along the minus strand of OZ253472.1, from coordinate 2,458,320 downwards.
GTGAAGTGGCCTATAAACATCGTGGACTCCCATTAGCGTGGTCTGGCGACAGAATGTCTGACTTTGGCGCAGTGTATCACAGTTATTGGTTGTTAGTTATTGGTCTTTAGTTCTTAGGGGTTAGTTGCGCTTTCCTACGGGTAAGGGCAGGAATTCAGGGATTTTTCTGGTGGGCGCGCAGGTGGTCTGCAGGTGGCCTGCTGGAGGGGTCTGGTACCAGCATTTCACCTGCATACACCTGTATTTACCAGTATCGGGCGTTTTTCGGCGCCCGGCGCTTTTGATTAAGGTTAGTACGGTATCCATCCGGTGGAACTGGGAGTCTTGGGTTCTCTGTCTTTTTCCGCCGCCCACTCGACCAGTTTCATCATGGTGGACGCAATGCCGGCCATAGCGCGCGCATCGGCTGCGACAGCGTTGCCTGCGTGGAGTTCATCAAACATTTTCTCCAAGGTCTCGGTCATATGGTCGAGTCCGAGTTCTTTGAGTTTCTTCCTAGCCCTGGCTTTCTTGGCCTTGGCGCGTCCGCCTCTGGCTCGCCATGCGGCGGACTCCGGGTCGTGGGCGAAGCAGTAGCCTGAGCCTGAAACGCGGTCGGAGCCGCAGACCTGGCCGTTGCGTTTTACGGCGGGACAGGGACCGTATTCGCGAGCTATATGCTCACCGTCTTTGTTGTATGCCATTTGATCATCTCCTTGCGCAGCATTAGTCGGTGTGAGAACGTATGTACTTTACAGTGTAGCATGGATGTGCTGTTGCGTCAAGAGTAACTTTGAAGTTAGTCGGTAGTTGTCAGTATTTAGTAACTATCTCAAACCCCGACCTTAAGGAATTTCACCCTCACCCCAGCCCTCTCCCTTGAGGGAGAGGGAGATTGTGTCCTCCTGCCATCCGCTTGAGCGAAGGGTTTTGAGATAGTCTCTTAGTTTTCAGTGGATGATTCGTTGCGTGGGCTGAGGTCGGCGCATATAATCGCGTTCACCTACGGGGCATCGGTTCTGACGGGAGCAATAGGATATATGTTTAATTCAGAGGACTTTCTGGTAGCTTCGAATCTTCACAAGGCGTTCGGGCATATCGTGGCGGTGGAGGACGCGTCGTTTTCGATACGGCGCAAGGAGATATTCGGGCTGCTGGGTCCGAACGGAGCGGGGAAGACGACGACGATACGGATGCTTTCGACTGTGCTGAATCCGGACGCGGGGGATGTGTCCATCGGAGGCTTTTCGGTGGCGCGGGAGAGCGACCGGGTGCGTGAGATAATCGGGGTGTGTCCGCAGGAACTGGCGCTGTACCCGGAACTCTCGGCGAGGGACAACCTGATGTTCTTCGGGCGGATGGCGGGTCTGAGCGGGCGAGAGGCGACGGAGGCGTCGAACGAGAACCTGGAGCGGGTTGGCCTTCAGGACAGGGCGAGGGACAAGGTGGACAAGTTTTCGGGCGGGATGAAGCGGCGGGTGAATATCGCAATCGCGCTGATGAGCCGACCTCAGCTGCTGTTCCTGGATGAGCCGACGGTTGGGATTGATCCGCAGTCGCGCTATCACATATTCGAGACGGTGGAGTCGCTCAGGGACGAGGGGCTGACGGTTCTGTACACGACGCACTACATGGAGGAGGCGGATCGGCTGTGCGACCGGCTGGGCATCATGGACAACGGCAGGCTAATCAGGCTGGGCAGTCCGCAGGAGTTGAAGTCGGAGATCGGGGATCCGTCTGAGGTGTCGCTGGAGAGCGTGTTCCTGGATCTGACGGGGCGGAATCTGCGGGATTGAGGAGCTTTGTCTGAATCAGGATTTGCGGGATTTTAGGATGGCTAGGATGTTGTTTTCCACTTTCGCGGCATTTCATGATTTGTGGCCAGTAAATTCATGGTAAAGTCACTGAACACTGTACTATCTGATGTGAAACTCTCTAAACCCGAATCCACCGAAGAGGGTTAGTATCGCCGCCGGGGCGTGGGTGAGGGACGTGTCAAAGTGGCGGTGCGGTTATGATGTCAGCGCCTGGGTCGTTCTGAAGGTCCGCGGTCGTGATTTTGGACGCCAATGGAGGCCCACAGTGGCGATTTGGGGCGAGTTTGACGAATCTGCGGGCAACAGTGGACACCCGCGGTCCGGTCCGGAGCGATCTTACGGACAAGACAGGCTGTGGTGTGTACGGTGGTCAGTAGTAGACACTGCCGTCAGGCCGGCAGAGGAATGGCTCGCAGTCTGGTCAGTGCGCGACCGAACTGTGTTTCCCAGGGCCAGCGCTGCGGGAGATGCAAAGTAAGGCGGCGGGCCGAGTGGGTGAGCCGTCCGGCGAGGGAGAACAAGCGTCTGCGCAGGGTCTTGGTGGTCGCCACCGGCTCGCGCAGACCGATGCGTCCGATCCAGCGAGCCAGGTTGTGAGCCATTACCTGTATGGCCATCCAGGCGGCGTTGGCTGCAAAGCGCCCCGAGGGCAGATGGTTCAGCCCGACACCGTACTTGAGGTCTCGGATGGCGTTCTCGATCTCGGCGTGGCGGCGATGGTCGGCCTCCAGTTGGAGGGTGTCGCCCTGTCGGTCGGTGATGAAGGCGTGATAGCTGTAGTCGACGAAGAGGGCCAGTTGTGAACCGGGCGTGGGCTTCACCCTGCGGACGATGAGACGCACCGGTGCGGCATCGGGCTCGTTCCGAAAAGGGGTGTAGGTGGTCTCAGCCACGTCGGCTGCGCCGTCCATCCAGTAGGGTATGGGAGTCCAGTCCTCCTCAGGTATGGCCTCTATGAGATTGCGCAGTCGGGTGTGCTGACGGACGGTGATGGAGAAGCGGACACCTGTCTTTCGGCATACGGAGACGATGTCATGGGTGTAGAAGCCACTGTCGGCGCGTACGGTGAGTTGTCCTGTGGCCCCGGCGCAGCGCACCCGGCTCACCGTCTCACGCAGGAAGTGGGCTGCGCCCCGGGCGGTGTTGGCTCGACCCTGTCGCAACCGGGCCATCAGCACGTCGCCGGTTCCTGCGGCGACGGCCACAAGCGGGTGATAGCCTCTCTGGCCGGTGTAGTTGTGGCGGCGGGCGCCCTCCTTGCCCAGTCCGTAGGTCTCGCAGATGGTGGAGTCCAGGTCGATGGTCAACGGCTCATCGCCGGGACCCGCGCCAGCGGCCCAGGCCCGCGCCAGCAACTCCCGGCTCACCCGGTCCAACTGCCGCACATGTCCCCACCTGAAGCTGCGCAGGAAGGTCCCCAGGGTGGATGGCGCCTTCACTGTACAGCCCAACACCCGCCCGGTCCCACCGGCACGCAGCGCGTCGGCGTCATCGATGCAGTCCCCACCGGCCAGCGCCGAGGCAACCAGGGTCAGCGTCTTGTCTCCCGGGTTCGCCCGTCCCGGCGCATCGCCCAGGTCAACGTTGCTGTCCACCAGTTCACTCAGTCCCAGGCGCTGAGCGAGAGTGGCCGGCACGAGCAGCCCGGCATTGGCCACCAGCCGGGGATCGTCGAAGGCGATTCGGATGCGGTCGGGACGCTCAGGTGGTAACATCTATTAAGTGCTCCTGCTCTGGGGTTGGTTCTTGTCTTCAAACCCATTATCCCAGATTCAATGGAGCGCTTTCTCACCCCTTTTGCACGACGACTCATCCATCCCTTCGGTGGATCCGGGCTAAGGCCCGTGAACCTGCCCACGCCGGATAAACAGAGCCTCCATTCTGTTTCGCAATTCAACCACAACCCCCAGTTTCAACAACATAAACCGTGACCCCGTCAATGGCATCCGCATCCCAGACAAACGAGGGCATCCTCTACCAGCCTGACGAACGCCCGAATCATCCGTCATCCTTTGCGCACGGCTTTCAGCACGTTATGGGCGCCATAGGGGCCATGGCGGCGGCGGCTTCCATCGTTTCTCTGGCCGGGGGACAGTCTGAGGACTATCTTGCGTGGATATTCTTCGCCAGCCTGGTCGTGTGTGGACTGGGCAGGATCCTGTAGACCTTCCGATTCTGGCGCTTCGGGTCCGGCTATCCGCTCAGCGTGGTTTCGGCGTCCGCGTTCATTGCGGTCTGCATCACGACTCTGTCGGACGGCGGGCCCGCGATGCTGTCCACTCTCATTGCGGTGTCGGCGCTGCTGCAGTTCGTCCTTGTCTCTCGACTGTCTCTGCTACGTCGCATCATCACCCCGACAGTCGCGGGCACGGTTCTGATGCTGATGTCCGCAACGATCATATCGGTCGTGCTCGGCAGGCTGTCGGATATGCCCGCAGGCTCCGTCTGTCGCGGCCCCGGTCCTGGCTGGCAGTACCATTGTCGTTCTTTTGGGAATGCGGCTATTCGCGCCGGCCGTATGGCAGCAGTGGGTACCCATCGTCGGTATCGCCGTGGGCTGCGTGATTGCCGCCGCCTGGGGACTGTACGACTTTCAGCGAATGGCCGAAGCGCCCTGGGTGGGCATTCCGCCAAACCCGCAGTTGGGGTTCGACCTGGGTTTCGGCGCGACGTTCTGGGCGCTCCTTCCGGGGTTCGTAATAGTCATAATGGCTACGACGATAAACTCCATAAGCGACACGGTGGCGATTCAGCAGATCGCGTGGCGCAGGCCGAAGGCGACCGATTTTCGCGTGGTCCAGGGCGCGCATAATACGGTCGCGCTAACCAACTTGCTTGCCGCATCGGTGGGCGCTCTCCCCAATATGATAGGAGGGGCCAATTCGGCGCGGGTAGTTCTGACGGGCGTGGCCGCGCGCCGCGTTGGCGTGTACGCGGGGCTGATACTGATAGTCGTTGCGGCGCTGCCTAAGGTTATAGCCCTGGCGGTCGCCATCCCGCGACCTGTGCTGGTGTCGTACATGGTATTCATGCTTGCGCTGCTGTTCGTGCAGGGTATGAGGATTGTTATCGACGACGGCATGGACGGGCGAAAGGCGGCGGTGGTCGGGCTCTCCCTCTGGATAGGAGTGGGATTTCAGAACCAGCTAATATTTCCGGATCTTCTGACCGGGACGCTTCAAACCCTTCTGAGCAACGGCATGACCACCGGTTCGGTATGCGCAGTCGCGCTCACCGCTATCATGGAATTGGCATCCCTGAGGCGCAGGCGCGTGAGTGTCGAGATGAGTCTGTCCTCATCGCCGGAGATAGACCGGTTCCTGCGAGACTTCGCGGAGAGATCAGGATGGAACGGGGCCTCTGCCGACAGGCTTCGCTCCGCCGGCGAAGAAACGCTTTCAAGCCTGCTGGGTCGGGACAGCAAGAGTGAGGACGGCGTGAAAAAGCGCCTGGCAGTGAACGCTCGGCGGGCCGATTCGGCAATAGAGCTTGAATTCATGGCTATCTCCGAAGGTGAGAATCTCGAGGACAGGCTCGCGTATCTGGGGGATCAACCAGAAATACAGGATGACAGCGAGATTTCTTTCCGCCTGCTGAGTCACTACGCTTCTTCGGTGCAGCACCGCAAGTACCATGACGTGGATATAGTAACGGTACTGGTTGAGGAACTTCGCAGCTGACCGACGGTCACTCAAATGCCTGTGTTGGGTGTTCTTGCGTTTTCAGCGGTCCGAGGTTTTCACTATTCTTAGTTGACATAAAAGCTATAGTGCGAACCGCCCTGCGTTGTCCGATTCTGCCCTATTGGCCGCGTGATCGGCCCGGGTTCGGAAGCCCCAATATGCTGATTGATAAACTCAACTAAATCGGGCGCATGGTCCGCGCAGGCCCGCGCCACGGCTACTTCTCCAAACCTCGCCTGGGCGACGGCAGGCTCGCCGCAGCCCGGCTCCTCACAGGCAGCCTTCATCTGAATCCCTCCCATCTCAGCGGGGACAATGGTGGCCGCGGTAGGAGTCGAACCCACACGACCCACAAGGTCGCCGGATTTTAAGTCCGGCGCGTCTTCCATTTCCGCCACACGACCCTTCTCGCGGCGCCCGTCCGTCCGCCTCAATAATACTACTTGCCAGAGGACCGTCCACTCCTATATCCCATCGGACAGATGCGGAAGTCAGGCATTCATCGGGAGCGCGACCGGCAGACTAGCTGCGTGTCGTATCACAACGTGATATATTATATACGCGCATCGCGCCTTGACAGAACATATCGACAGGAGGAAGCCGTGATCGTGGCGCTGCTCGCAGAGAAGGGCGGCACGGGAAAGACCACGCTCGCTACCAATCTCGCCTGCATGAGGGCCGCCGCGGGACGGAGGGTACTGCTGGTTGACGCAGACAGACAGGGCAGCTCCCGTTTCTGGGGTCAGACTCGCTCCCCTCTGAGGCTGCCGCGGCTGGACTCGACACCGCTGTACGGCGAGGCGTTCGCGCGGCAGATAGCGACCATAGCCTCAGGGTACGACGACGTTGTCATTGACACCGGCGCGGGCGACAGCTCGGAGATGGAGACAGCGCTCAGGGTATCGGACTGCATTCTCGCTCCACTTCAGCCCACCGGAGTGGACGTGTGGACCATGGGACTGGTGGATGGCCGGGTGGCCGAGGCGCTTGCCCGCAGCCCCGACCTGAAAGCCTGGGCGCTGTTCAACCGCGCTCCCACAAACCCGCGCAACAGGGACGAGGCTGAGGCCAGGATTGCGCTGGAGGGTTGCGCTGGCCTCGAGGTGGCGGACATCAGGGTGCGCGACAGGGTGGCGTTCCAGCGCGCTCTCACATCGGGCATGACTGCGCATGAGTACAGGCAGAGCCCGACGAGGGCCAGGGAGGAGATAGGGGCAGTGTACGAGCTTGTGTTCGGCGAACCCTACGCGCGCGGCGGCGCCACCCAGAACAGTATGGACCTTTAGGAAGTTACTCTAGACCGGAGAGATCGCATGACGATGAGAATGAGACAGCCAGAGGGATCGGGACGCGGCAGCGGGCCGGGGATGAGGGATACCGACGACGAGCCAAAGCGCTACATAGGTCTGAGGTATCCCGAGAGTTTCGTTCAGAAGATAAGGCTTGCGGCGGACTCCAGGAACATGAGGGTGGCGGACTACATCCGGGGGTGCATAGAGGAGCGGGTGGAGCGGGACGTGGCCGCTCTGGTGCGCAGGCTGAACGACGAACTATCAGATTGATACAGCGCAGAGTGATATATCACTTCGCTATATCTCGGAGGTCGACCGTATGAGGAGCATGCTGAGCATCATAACCCATCGCTGCCACCGCGGACTCTCGCTTCACCACAGGCGCCATCCCTCGGCGCATCCCAGAAGGCTGGTGAACAGGACGGCGCGCTGGGGAGAGCCGCCGGTCAGGGGCGTGTGCCGCTGGTGTCACGAGGATACCGCCGACATACGGCTCACATGGCACGAATACTGCCTGGACACATATCGCGTCGCCTCCGGTCAGAAGCCGGAGCGAATCCAGCTCACGATGTGCGAGACCTGCGGGGACGCCGCGGAGGAACTCGATCACAGGCTGGCGATAGAGGTCGCCAGGACCATGGGTCCCGACGCGCTCATGAGGGCGTTCACTCTGGAGAACCTTCAGTGGCTGTGCCGAGAGTGCCACAGGCGCAAGACCCGGCTGGACCGGAGGCTTGCCAGATACCTGGGGGGCTGTTCTCTGGACTGGCGGCGGGCGCGGCGGGTGGCGCGGCTCAACCGACTCTGGCTGAACGAGTTTCTGAAGCCTCTTGGAGTGGCGGGCTAGCGCCAGAGATCAGGCGGCCGCGGCCTTCAGGACCATCCCGTCGCCTGTCTGTGATGGACAGTCCATCCGCCACCGGGCTTCACGGGAGCGGGGATCCGATCCCGGACGGCGTGATTCAGCGCGCTTGACACGGCGAATCCGGTACGAACGCACCGCTATCCAATAGAAAGGCCCGGGCTGTCGGGGCCAATTCCTATGCGGGCAGGCGGATCGCCGAGCGGGACATAAAATATCATCGCAGTCTCACAGGGATCTGGAGGGGATTTCGGAACGCTGCGGGAGACTCTACTGCCCGCGCATTCGGCGAAGTTCGGCCTCAAGTTCGGCAACGCGAGTCTCGGCCGCTTCGGCACGAGTTCGCTCTTCCTCATGACTTGGTAGATAGCTCTGCGTCTTGGGATCGTAGAACCGCAGCAACCCACTCTCCCAGCACAGCCTCAGATCCAACACCTCGCTGTACCCCTGCCATACTCTGTCACCCAAACGCTCCACTTCCATAGACCTATAGCTGCCGTCCTCCGTAAGCCGGTCTCCGGCAAGCGCGGCGTCGTAGATCTCCCCACCGCTCGGATCGAACCGCCAGTACTCGGCTATCCCGTATCGTTCGTAGTCCACACGCTTGGCCGTGTAGTCCTGGCGCCCGGTGGACGGGGACGCGACCTCCAGAGCGAAAGCCGGAGGACCGCCCTGGCTCCGTATCGAGTAGCCGCGCTGCTCCTTCAGAAGCTCAAGATTGCACTCGAACGCCACCAGAAGATCGGGTATCCGCGCGTCGTCACGGTTCGGCAGGCTCGGTCCGACGGGGACCTCACTCGCCACGACAGTGTGGGGAAGGCCTCGGAAGTGGATTGCAAGCGAGGAGACGATGGCGGTGTCATAGAGATAGAGCCAGTTCCGCATGTCGTCCCTGGGCGGATAGTCGGGAAAGCGGTCGAGCTTGCCGTCTTCCCTGGTGAGCGTGATCGTCTTGCTGGTCATCGCGGACCTCACAGCGATTGGTGGGCGGCGAAATTGCCGACTGGGAACATTATACCACTACCACGGACACCAACTGACGGCGTGCGACAGTTATGGGCAAGGATGTCCTGCTGGGTTTGGAGTGGTCCGCGGAACCTGTTCAGATGCAACGCCCCAAGACACCTGGCGCCGAAATCCGCACAGGGACAGGATTATCTATTCGCCACGCAGACGCCGAAGCTCTGGCTCCGGTTCGGCCACACGCGACTCGGCTGCTTCGGCACGGGCACGCTCCTCCAGAAGTCCGGCACGCTCTTCTAGCCGACCGGCGCGCTCCACGACAAGGCAAGACCACTGCTGCGCTCGACAATCCGGACGACGGAAGATTACGTCGAGTTTACAAGCATGATCTCCCCCTCCGCCCGCTGTGTTAAACTTCCGCCGACGCAACAGCGTACCATGTGAGGTGAGTGATGTTCGACGTACTCATAACGGACGGAACAGTAGTTGATGGGAGCGGTTCGTCTGGATTCAGGGCGGACGTGGGAATAGTGGGGGATCGAATAGAGGCCGTGGGCAGCTTTCCAACCGCCGCCGCGCGTAGAGTCATCAACGCGGCTGGGCTGACAGTGTCTCCCGGGTTCATTGATACCCACTCGCACTCCGACGGGGTCCTTCTTCTGGACTCCCAGCACGCGAACGGACTGCGCCAGGGCATCACCACCGAGATACTCGGGCAGGATGGGCTCAGCTACGCCCCGCTGTCCACCGACAACTACAAGTCTTACAGGCGGTACCTGTCGGGCATACTGGGAGAACCGCCGGAGGACCTCGACATGTCCAGCGTAGCGGCGTTCCGGTCCCACTATGACAACAGGGTCTCGATTAACACGGCGTACAACATCGCTCACGGCGCGATACGTCTCGAGACGGTCGGATTTGAGGACCTTCCTCTGCGAGGCGACGCTCTGGACAAGGCACTCGATCTGGTTCGACAGGGAATAGAGGAAGGTGCGGTTGGATTCGCCACAGGCATGTCCTACCATCCACAGGAATGGAGCGATACCTTTGAGCTCATAGCGATCTGTCGCGTCGTGGCGGAATACGGCGGGGTTTACACTACGCATCTGCGCGACGTGAATACAGACAGGGCTTTCGGTGAAGGCGGAGTGGAAGAGGCGCTGGAGATAGGCCGCAGGTCTGGCGTAAAAGTCCACTTCTCCCACTATCGCACTGATGCCTCCAGCGCGGGACAAGTGTCGGAGCGGCTCGAATTGATAGATAAGGCGAAGGCCGAAGGGGTTGACTGCACACTGGAACTCTATCCATATCCCACCGGCAGCACATTCCCCCTCAGCTTCATGCCCTCGGACCTGCACAGGGGCGGTCTTGACGACATTATTCCGCGTCTGAGCGTATCGCGGATCAGAGAGGAAATTCTGGGGGAGTTCGAATCCAGACAACGGACACTCGATGACGTCGTCTTCACATATGCGATGAGCAACAAGGAACTCGAGGGATCCAGCCTTTCCAACATTGCCCAAGAGCGGGGCAAGGGACTTGGAGAGACCCTCATAGACCTACTGATAGAAGAGCGTGGTCAAATCTGCTACCGCGGCGCGCCTCCTGACGACGTCAGGGTGTGGGACCAGATCAGCAGGGACGCCATGGACTTCCTCGCGAGGGACGACTACATGGTGGGAAGCGACGCCATCCCCATCGGCTCGATGCCGCACCCGAGGGCATACGGGTGTTTCCCCCGCTTCCTCGGGCGGCTCCGAAGAAAGTACCCCGTCCTCAGCCTGGAGCAGACTGTCCAGCGCATGACTGACAACCCGGCGCGTCGCTTCGGTCTTACGGACCGTGGCCTCGTCAAGGAAGGGTACTTCGCGGACATCGTTATCTTCGACGCGGAACGCGTAATCGATACCGCGACATACGACGACCCGGTCCAGTATCCAGTCGGTATACCCTACGTGCTGGTAAATGGGCAGGTGGCGGTTGACAGCGGGCGCTGCACGGGTTCGATTTCGGGACAGGCAGTTCCGTAGTCGCTCTCTCATGCCGGTGGCAGTATTCTTCCAAACGCGTCACCGATGAATGAGATAGCCTCAGGGAATTTTCCGGTTGTCTTTTGCGCCGCGTGGAAATAACCGAAAGTCCGGATATTCGATTCCCCGGTCTTGGCGAGTCGATTCCCAGTGTCCCTCAGAGAAAACGGACAGGCTGGGCAGCAAGGCGGTCCTGTCCGTATGCACTTCTCTCTTTCTCCTTGTAATACTCGGATGGACATTCACCACGCTGCCGGACAGATATTTCCTGACCATACCTCTGCTGGTAGTCCTGCACATATTCGCGGGAGTCGCGATAGCGGGCATAAACATCGCCACCGGAGCGGTAGTGGATTTCTATTTCCCCCCGCGCCTACGGAGTCCCGGAAACCGTGAAATGAGTGGGGTGGCGCGGGTCCCAGACGCCGCCAGCGCTGCGCCCGGCTAGGCGCCACGATACTCGTCTGACTGTCCGTTGCGCAGCCCATCGCCTGACTGATCGGCATCAGAGAGCAAACCTTCTATCTCGTCGGACAACGGCAGGACCAGCCTGCGGACCGGGTAGTTTATCTCGATGCCCTCGCGTCCGGGACATTCTACAACATACGCATACGGAAGTTTCCCGCCGGGTCCCATGGCCCTTGAGAGCGATCACGGCCGGTTGATTAGTTTCACGACATGGTCTATCTGTTGAGTTAACGCGGCGTGATTGATCGGTCAATCGAATACATGGCGCGTCATGGAACAAGGAGGACTGTCCGATGAATACAGAACAGGTGGCGCCCGCGGCGTAGGGAAACAACGCAATATCCGACATGGGCAGTGCCGCGTGGGTGAGGTGGAGACTGCCGTGCCTTGTGGCGGCCGGCGTTCTGACAATGGCGCTGATCCTGTATGCCGCGCGCGGGGCGCTGCTGCCCATTGTGGCCAACGTGATAGTCGCGGAGCTTCTGTTTCCGATAGTTGCGTTTGTCGAAAGGCGGTTTCCCGGCCGGACGCGGTATCCGCGAGCGTCCAGAATATTCACGATTGCGGTAATCGATGTTGCCTTCTTTACCCTGGCCGGAGCTCTTCTGTACCTCACGATTGAGCCGGTGTACAGGGAGGCGAGCCACTTCGTGGAGACCGCGCCTCAGATTTATGAACAGGCCAAGACAACGGTCGAGGAGCGGTCCGACGAGTACACCCGGCAGGTCCCGGAGGATGTGAAGGCGCAGCTGGATGGATGGCTCAGGTCTGTGGGAGGCGCCATCGGAGACGCGACCCTCGGCGTCCTGACTCAGACGCTGACCCACGTATCCGGCACTGTTTCCGTAATCATAAGCCTGGTGATAGTCCCGTTCCTGCTGTTCTACATACTGAAGGACAAGGAAGACCTCATCCGCGGGATGTACTCCGCTCCCCCGAGCGACGTCGCGAGGCACACTCACAGCCTCTTCGATCTGATCCACGAAGTGATAGGCTCCTACGGGCAGGCGCCATTTCCCCTAGAGTCCTATCGGAGAAAGAGTTGAATGTCCCAGAGAAGAGTTGCCGTCATTACCACAGCACTCGTGGTCGCGGTCATCTTCGCCGTCGTTGGTGTCCGGGTGCTCACGGGCCATTTCGGGCGGGACGACCCTGCGAGTTCCGTCAGGGCTGTCGTGCAAGAGGATGCTGATTGCGAGTCAGAACCTTCACATGGTTGCTTTTCCTAAGGTTGTGACCGGCTGCTCCTCTCGGCTTTACTTTACATAATGACTCTAGTGCGAACCTATTCCGGTTCTCGTACCAACTCCGCCGCGAGCGCCGCAGGCAGAGTCCACACGCCTTGCCGGCCATTTATCGAGATCGGCTCCACATGCCCACCGAAAAGTCGCCGTAGGGCCTGTCTTGATGATTACCTCGTATTCCGGCGCGTCGCCCAGTTCCCCGAACCCGCGGCAGTTGACCAGGCCAATGTGGTCCGGCTCACCAACCACCTGCATACACTCGATAAGCCTGGCGGTCGCCACAACCGCGCCCATAGGCATGGAACGAGAGCTGTCGGCGCGCTGTACCTTGATGTTCCAGTCGGTTGGACGCGGCTCGCACCCGCCAGCGTGGATGGCCGACCGCTGGCCTATGAGATTTCTGGCAGCCGGCCAGGAGCGAGTCTTGAGACAGACACACTTTTGCTCCGCCGCGATGGTCCAATGTTCGCCCACCCTTGACACCTAGCGACTTTCTCGCCCAACGCCTCATGCAACTTTCTTAGCGTCTCGCCAGTGATTTCTGGCAGAGACATGCGGTATGCTATCATCAGCATACCCCACAAGCAGACGGAACCAGGAGGCAGAATATGGAATCGAGAATTTCGCTGGCTGAAGACTCGATCCTTGACCCGGAGCTTTCACCCAGCGCAAAAGCGAGAACTACCCGATTGAGCGAGGCGTCTTCGGTCCTGATCACCGGAGCGACCGGATTCCTGGGTTCCTTCCTGCTCGACCAACTCCTTCGCGCCACAGGACAGGACACGAGGTTTTACTGCCTCGTACGTGCCCGGGGCCCCGGGCACGGTGAATCCTCCAACCGGGTTCTGGAGACCCTTGAGTCTTATGGCCTGGACAGCCCGCCCGCCGGTGAACGGATCATCCCTATTTTGGGGGACCTTACCCATCCGCGGATGGGACTGGAGAACGATCAGTATCAGGATCTGGCGGAAAACATTGACCTGATATTCCACTGCGCCGCCGCCGTCAACTACACATACCCCTACACCGCAGCCAAGCCCGACACCGTCGGTGGCACGTTGGAAGCGCTCAGGTTCGCCTGCGCCGCTACGCCAAAGCCGGTCCAGTACATTTCATCCAACGGAGTCTTCCCGGGAGGAGACGACACTCCGTATCTGGAGAACAACCAGATAGACGACTTCGTAGACCGCATGGAGGGAGGCTACAACCAGGCCAAATGGGTCGCGGAACGGCTGGTGTGGAGCGCCGTATCTCGCGGACTGCCGGTGTGCATATACCGGCCGGGCAACATAGGCCACCATAGCCGCACGGGCACAGTGAATCCCAACGACTTCCTGTCGTTGATAATCAGGGCCTGCGCACGTTTGGGGTGTGCGCCCCTGGTGCCGGACTGGTTTTTTGAAATGACCCCCGTCGACTTCTTGGTCCATGCTATCGCCAGGGTAGCCGACGATCTGAAACACTTTGGTAAGGTCTACAACATCGTGCAGCAAGACCCGGTTCCGGCAGACCAGGTTTTCGCTCGTATGGAAAGCAACGGACAGGTGACCGAGCGCATTCCGCTGAGGGACTGGAAGTCAGGACTGCAGGCGGCGGCCGACCGCGACGACGACCTGGAGCTGAAAGTCCTGGTCCGCTCCCTTGACTCAGTGGAAGGGTATCTGGCCGATACCAGCGTCTACGACATAAGCAAGTTCACCAGGGCGCTTTCGGAAATTGGTCTCACAATGCCAGCGGTTGATGCGGACTACGTGACCATGTTCCTGGAAAAGTAACCGACCGGCGAAGAGTCTTCGTGAAGGGGAGTAGGCGGCATTTGGCTGCCCGCTTGAAACAGGCAAGGACCTTTGCCCGGCTTTATTTTGCGCGGCGCTCCTTGACCAGGGGTTAACTCTCCCCACTTGACTTCGCCTCCGGTCGCGCGCCTCTCGGACCCGAAGACCTCGGTCCCCTCCTCGAACGGCAGGTTGGCGGTAACCAGGATCGAGCCACTCTCGTACCTCTGATCGGGAGAGTAGCCGGATGCAACGAAATACCCTATTATGTTGCGATCTTAAGAGAACGCGCGCACGATTTACAGCTGACATCCTGTACACGATCAGCAAGGCGGGTCTCTGCTCTCCCTGAACCGATAACCACAATGCCGCAACGCGTGTCGCGTCACCCTTCGTGCTGCCAATGGACTTTTCGCATTACCATGTCGCCTCTCTTTACATAACTATAACAGGGCGGCCTTTCGCTTAGTTGACATAATGACTCAAGTGAGAACTTTCCCATTCTGCTTCGCGCTTCGAGTGACCAGCCCGGGTTCGGAAGCCCCGATATGCCGATTGACGAACTCGATCAACTCGGGCGCGTGGTCAGGGCAGGCCCTCGCCACGGTCACCTCTCCGAATCTCGCCTGGACAACGGCGGGCTTGCCGCAGCCCGGTTTCTCACAGGTAGTCCTCATATCAATCCCTCCCATATTCATTGGGGACGGTGGTGGCCGCGGTGGGAGTCGAACCCACATCACCCATAGGGTCGCCGGATTTTAAGTCCGGCGCGTCTTCCGTTTCCGCCACTCGGCCTGTCGCGGCGACCGTTCAAGCCGCCGGTCCCCTGAGAATAGAGGGCCCGGCGCGCCGACTCAATAATACTACTTGCCTGAGGACCCGTCTCACCGGGAGGACAGAGGCCGGATATCCATGGGAATACGACAGTGAAACTAGCTTCGTGTCGTATCACAACGTGATATATTATATACGCGCATAGCGTCTTGACAGAACGCATCAGAGAGAGGACACGGTGATCATAGCGCTGCTCGCAGAGAAGGGCGGCACAGGAAAGACCACGCTCGCGACCAACCTCGCCGGCATGAGGGCCGCCGCGGGACGGAGGGTGCTGCTGGTCGACGCCGACAGACAGGGAAGCTCACGCTTCTGGGTGCAGACGCGCTCCTCACTGAGGCTTCCGCGGCTGGACTCGACGCCGCTGTACGGCGAGGCATTCGCAAGGCGGATAGCGACCATCGCTTCACGGTACGACGACGTTGTCATAGACACCGGCGCGGGCGACGGCTCAGAGATGGAGACAGCCCTGAGGGCAGCGGACTGCGTTCTCGCTCCCCTTCAGCCCACCGGCGTGGACGTGTGGACAGCGGGACTGGTGGACGGCCGCGTGGCCGAGTCGCTTGCCCGCAACCCCGACCTGAGGGCCTGGGCGCTCTTCAACCGGGCTCCCACCAACCCGCGCAACCGGGACGAGGCTGAGGCCAGGATAGCCCTGGAGGGCTGCGTGGCGCTGAGGGTGGCGGACATCAGGGTGTGCGACAGGGTGGCGTTCCAGCGCGCCCTCACATCGGGCATGACCGCGCACGAGTACCGCCAGAGCCCACAGAGGGCCAGGGACGAGATGGCGGCGGTGTACGAGCTTGTGTTCGGCGAACCCTGCGCGCGCGGCGGAGACACCCAGAACAGCATGGACTTTCAGTAAGTTAGCGGAGAGATTGCATGACGATGAGAATGAGACAGCCCGGGGGATCGGGACGGGGCAGCGGACCGGGGATGAGGGATACGGACGACGAGCCGAAGCGCTACATCAGGCTCAGGTATCCCGAGAGCTTCGTCCAGAAGATAAGGCTGGCGGCGGACTCGAAGAACATGAGGGTGGCGGACTACATCCGGGGCTGCATAGAGGAGCAGGTGGAGCGGGACGTGGTCGCGCTGGCGCGCAGGCTGAACGACGAACTATCGGAGTGAAACGACGCGTTGTGATATATCACACTGTATCGAGATGTCAGGGAGGCTGACCGTATGAGCGACATGACGGACATAGTGCGTCGGCGAAGACACAGGGGACTCGCGCTCCACCACAGGCGACACGCATCCGCGCATCCCAGAAGGCTGGTGAACAGGACCGCGCGCTGGGGAGAGCCTCCCGTGAGAGGTGTGTGCAGATGGTGCCATGAAGACGCGTCCAGCATCCGGCTCACATGGCACGAGTACTGCCTGGACGCCTACCGCGTGGCCTCCGGTCAGAAGCCGGAGCGTATCCAGCTCACGATGTGCGAGAGCTGCGGGGACGCCGCTGAGGAACTGGACCATAGGCTCGCGATAGAGGTGGCGAGAGCGCTCGGACAGGACGCGCTCATGCGCGCGTTCACGCTGGAGAACCTTCAGTGGCTCTGTAGGGAGTGCCACAGGCGAAAGACCCGTCTGGACCGCAGGCTCGCGCGGTACCTGTCGGGCTGCTCGCTGGACTGGCGGAGCGCGTGGCGGGTGGCGCGGCTCAACCGGGCATGGCTGATTGCGTTCCTGGGGCCATTCGGGTTGACGGGCGCGGACCGGAGCGAGAACGTCTCTTAACCCTGTCCCGCTATGTGGTCTAGGACATCCCTGACCGCAGGTTGTCGACTTCACACAGCGATAATTGGGCGAATCATGCGGGACCTGCGGGCTTGGTTTCTGGATGAGACATAAAATATCATCGCAGTCTCACTGCTCAGGGGCGACTTTAAGTCGCCCCTGAAGTCTCTCCACTCCGTAGCTAAACCTGGTTCTGGTTGACATAAAGAACATAGGGCGAACCTATCGCCCCTTTTTGTCGACGGCGACGGTGGATTCCCACGACCTCCTGGGGTTCCTACAGCAACTTTAGCTTTGACCTGAATCCAACTTCAGTTCCCCGCGGGGATCCCGTGGCGTGGGATTCCCAACTGAAAAAGCCCTCTCTTGGGATGACGGATTCCACCTACGTTCCGGCCCGAACGGCGGCACGCTGTCTCTGTTCACGGATTGCCCTCAATAGCCTACGCACATTGCCCTATTTGTCCCGCGTATTAACAGGAGAACGCCCACATCAATGAATCCACACTCCACCCCGGCCAGACCTCAGCCGGGCCTTATGTACGACAGTGGCAGAACGGGCGACACGCCAACCTGCCTGGTCAGGTAGGGCCCCCGACCGAACCTCCCTATCGCATCTCCGACCGCCTCATGGTCGGTGTCGTACGTTCCCAGCGGCTCGCCTCGGGATGCGGACCCCGGCTCCTCTGGCCTGCGACCCCGGTTGCCATGAGCGAGTGCGGCTGCGCCATCCTTCCCGTATGCCGCCAGAATGCGTCTGGTGTGGCGCGCGCTCAGTCTCATCAACGTCGCTGTCTGTTCTATCGTCATGTGTCCCGCTATCAAACTGTTAAGAACCTGAAGCCTTGCCTGCTGTTTCCGCGTCAATGTCACATTCTCCATAAGGTGGACAGAATCGCTGAACAACAACATGACGCCCTCGCAGTCTGTGCAGGCGGGCCGCGGAGCCACAAGCTCATTTCACAGCTCTTCGAAGCTCCTCCGCTCGCCATAGTCGCCCGGTCTGCGCCACACAGGGTCGAAGGGGCCGGCCGGAGAACGCGCCAGCTCGCTCATGTTCGTGAGGATCATGGGCAGATGGGTCAGTCCTGCGTCCACCTGGGCTACGCTGAAGTTGGCTTCGGCTCCAGCGTCCTCCAGCACGACAGCTATAAAGGGAGGGACAGGATCGTCATGTTTACTCCGCTCCATGCGGAAATAGGGGTTGTAGTGCCTCAGGCGATTGTTCATGTACCTACGCGACATCGTCCCGCGCTCGGCCTCAAGGAGCAGCACGTGGCGTGTCCCATCCGCCATTCGCACGTCGATGACGGCGTCCGGCCGGATGCTGCGAGTATTTCTCTCAGAATCGGGTCGAAAATACCGCTCGACCTTGTGCGCGGGTGTGATCCGTAGTCCTTTGGCATGCACCACCGCTGCACCCACCTTGAATCGCCGGGCGATGTCGTAGACCATTTTGGTGTGGCGGAAATCGTGTGCGAGCTTATTCAGATTTCCACCCCTGAACTTGCCGGCTTCTCCGTCCTCTGACGACCAGAGATCCTTCGCATTTTCGTAATCGGCACGCGCGGCGCGGCATACATATACGATTCCCCTGTCGGTCAGGGCACGGCCCTCCTCTTCTTCGCCTACCGGGACCCATCGGACCAGCCCGTGTTTTTGCAGCGTCCTTTCAAACTTTTCGAGGCTATCCTCCTTCAGCTTCGCCAGAGTCGCGATGACCTCCCTGTTCCCCAGAGGCCAGTCCGCGATCGTGTACAGCGCCCCGCGTTCCCCATTGGTGAGGACGATCGCCGGCTTCCACCCGGCCCGCGGCAGCGCCGCGTGCTCCACGGGCTCCACCCGCGGCTTGAACTTCCGGATGGCCTCCTGGTGCACCCTGTCCAGCACGTCCTGCATGGTCCACAGGCGCCTCTCATCGTCGTACGAGGTGGGCTCTCTCCAGACTCTTGCGTTGGGGTCGCCCACCTTCTCCAGCGGCGCTATGGCGGTAACGCCCGGATAGTTCAACGCGACCAGTCGCGCCACGGCATGGTCCGCCATGTAGCCTGGGGACACCACGAGCAGGCAGGACGGACGATCCGGCCCGGCATTCGCGTAGTACCTGACCTTCTTCTCAAAGTAGGCGGTCGACAGGGCCGGGCGGTACACCATCACACCCAGGGAGTAAGGGGAGTCCGGCAGCCTCACCACGGCATCCAGGGGTCCGGCGCTGAGCAGATGTATCCGCAGGTCGGGATCGTCGTTACAGCGAGCTATCGCGCTCGCGCATCTGTAGATCCCAGCCAGGTTATCGATGAGCGCATAGTAGGTGGCGAGACCCTTACCTGTCGTGCCCGGGCGGTCCATGATGCGCGAGTCAGACTCTTCTTCCGTCAGAAGGGTGACGCCGGCGCGGGTCAGATGATATCGGCGAGTCGCGTTGCGCCCCTCGAGCGAGTGCTTTACGTAGCCGATCCACTTGGAATTTTCGTCCATTATCTTGAGATCGTCTCGGACCGTCGATTTCTTCCAGCCACGGGTGGCCATGATGTCAGCCCTGCTCATAAAGGGGTTATATGAAAGGTCTTTGAGAATCTGTTTCCGCCTCTCGGATACCATGCCGGCCTCCCTGTTCCGCATAGCTGAGATTTACATTCTCTCTAAACCCGGATCCACCGAAGGGATGGATGAGTCGTCGTGCAAAAGGGGTGAGAAAGCGCTCCATTGAATCTGGGATAATGGGTTTGAAGACAAGAACCAACCCCAGAGCAGGAGCACTTAATAGACGTTACCACCTGAGCGTCCCGACCGCATCCGAATCGCCTTCGACGATCCCCGGCTGGTGGCCAATGCCGGGCTGCTCGTGCCGGCCACTCTCGCTCAGCGCCTGGGACTGAGTGAACTGGTGGACAGCAACGTTGACCTGGGCGATGCGCCGGGACGGGCGAACCCGGGAGACAAGACGCTGACCCTGGTTGCCTCGGCGCTGGCCGGTGGGGACTGCATCGATGACGCCGACGCGCTGCGTGCCGGTGGGACCGGGCGGGTGTTGGGCTGTACAGTGAAGGCGCCATCCACCCTGGGGACCTTCCTGCGCAGCTTCAGGTGGGGACATGTGCGGCAGTTGGACCGGGTGAGCCGGGAGTTGCTGGCGCGGGCCTGGGCCGCTGGCGCGGGTCCCGGCGATGAGCCGTTGACCATCGACCTGGACTCCACCATCTGCGAGACCTACGGACTGGGCAAGGAGGGCGCCCGCCGCCACAACTACACCGGCCAGAGAGGCTATCACCCGCTTGTGGCCGTCGCCGCAGGAACCGGCGACGTGCTGATGGCCCGGTTGCGACAGGGTCGAGCCAACACCGCCCGGGGCGCAGCCCACTTCCTGCGTGAGACGGTGAGCCGGGTGCGCTGCGCCGGGGCCACAGGACAACTCACCGTACGCGCCGACAGTGGCTTCTACACCCATGACATCGTCTCCGTATGCCGAAAGACAGGTGTCCGCTTCTCCATCACCGTCCGTCAGCACACCCGACTGCGCAATCTCATAGAGGCCATACCTGAGGAGGACTGGACTCCCATACCCTACTGGATGGACGGCGCAGCCGACGTGGCTGAGACCACCTACACCCCTTTTCGGAACGAGCCCGATGCCGCACCGGTGCGTCTCATCGTCCGCAGGGTGAAGCCCACGCCCGGTTCACAACTGGCCCTCTTCGTCGACTACAGCTATCACGCCTTCATCACCGACCGACAGGGCGACACCCTCCAACTGGAGGCCGACCATCGCCGCCACGCCGAGATCGAGAACGCCATCCGAGACCTCAAGTACGGTGTCGGGCTGAACCATCTGCCCTCGGGGCGCTTTGCAGCCAACGCCGCCTGGATGGCCATACAGGTAATGGCTCACAACCTGGCTCGCTGGATCGGACGCATCGGTCTGCGCGAGCCGGTGGCGACCACCAAGACCCTGCGCAGACGCTTGTTCTCCCTCGCCGGACGGCTCACCCACTCGGCCCGCCGCCTTACTTTGCATCTCCCGCAGCGCTGGCCCTGGGAAACACAGTTCGGTCGCGCACTGACCAGACTGCGAGCCATTCCTCTGCCGGCCTGACGGCAGTGTCTACTACTGACCACCGTACACACCACAGCCTGTCTTGTCCGTAAGATCGCTCCGGACCGGACCGCGGGTGTCCACTGTTGCCCGCAGATTCGTCAAACTCGCCCCAAATCGCCACTGTGGGCCTCCATTGGCGTCCAAAATCACGACCGCGGACCTTCAGAACGACCCAGGCGCTGACATCATAACCGCACCGCCACTTTGACACGTCCCTCACCCACGCCCCGGCGGCGATACTAACCCTCTTCGGTGGATTCGGGTTAAGGGAGAGGGCTGGGGTGAGGGTGATTACCGCGGCCGACCAAACTGATACGGCTTCGGCGCTGACTGCCGCTCTTGTACATTTGTGCTGATTAGGCTAAAATAACCCCATGACTCGCCATTATCGAACTCCCGACCGGACGCCCAGCGTCCGAAACGGACAACTGAATCCTGAAAACCATAAATCACAATATGACAAGCCTGACAAAAAAATTCACCGCGAATTAGCTACAAATTCTGGTGAATGCAGGTCGAATGCAGGTGCCAGACCCCGCTTGCAGACCGCCCTGTCCCACCTGTTCTATGACCTGAACGATATAAACGAAATATATGAGACCGCTGAAATTTAGATGCGATTGCCCTACCTCTTATGACATAGCGGATCATCGGCAGAAACATCGAACCGCAGGCTTGAGGTGTCCCACACGATAAATCCGTTGTCCAGAGCGGTTTGGATAGGATGGCCCAAGTGGACTTGACCGATTTGGCCAAGATCCGGATAGCGGAGCGGGTCGTTGTAGATGACGCATCGGAGATTGGAAGTGGGGGTTAGCCATGAGCCTCCCATAAAGATTACATATCTGACTGGCTTGTCAAGCTCGGACGCGGTATCGAACAGGTGGCGAACAGCGTTCCCCGAATTCTTCATTTCCTTGAGGACGGATACGTTTCCGGTGAGCATATCCGCCGCTACTATCCTGTTGGATGGGCTGAAGTACGAGAAGTATCCGGGCCCGTCCGAAACCAGAAAAGTCGTATCCTGAATATCGCGCTCGGATACGAATTCCAAAGCCGTGATTCCGGGTAAAGTTATTGGAGAATCGTATCTGATGATTATAGTAACTGCGGCTATGACTGCCGCGACGACCATAAGGCTAGAATTAAGAACTATTGTGCGGGGGGGGGGGGGGGGGGGGGGTATTAGTGTGAGAAACGCAAACCGTCGTTTGCAAAGCGACAACAAGTTAGCGGCGGCCAAAGCCCCCGCGCTAACCGGCAGAAGATAGTACCAATACCAACCCGTAGCGCTACGAGTGAACAGCGCTATCTGAAGGAATTGGAGTATCGCTCCGCCGAGTATAGCCGCAATGACCAATCTGGTTTGCCCCTCCCGATAGATTGGCCAGAGCGCGAGGGCGAACGCTATCGGGATTATCCCAAATAGGACGGAATACCCCTCGAACGACAAAGAGAGACCTCCGCCTTGAGTCTCAAACCCCCTGACGAATACTTCGGGGAAGGTTGACTTGATATAGCCACTGACCGGAACTGCGTGTCCGAAAATGAGATAGTTGGAAGCCGCGTAGGGAACGGCGATAGCCGCGAATGTCAAAGACATCGTAGCCAGACCGCGAAAGTCTCTGTCCGAGATGAACAGCAGAACGCCCAGCGCGCCAATGAGAAATATGGTGTCCAGACGCGATAAGACCACAAGCGCGCTCATCGCGCCAATTTGGATATGGCTGACGCTCGTTCCGGCTTCTCGCCTGACAACTGACAGAACGAGCAGGGACAGGGTGAAGAACAGAAGATGTATTTCGGAGTATAGAACCCCGAAAAATGTGACGAAGGCAAGAAGCGCGAAAGTCAGAATTGCTTGATTCACTCGCAGAATTCGGCCTATCTTCCACCAGACGACACATCCGCCGGCCAATAGCGCTGCGCTCAGCGGCAGGGCGAACTCCGGGCTGTTCAAGGTTTCAGGGCCAAATAGCTGCGATACGACCCACGAGTACGCGGTTAGAAGATACAGCCAGAGTGGGTGCGCGCCATTAGTGGACATTATTCCCGAAAACGTCTGCTGGCCTTCGAGGGCCAGGTTTCTCGAGATCACAAGATAGAAGTAGGAATCATCTGAGATAAAAGCCTCGGTTTCCAGAATCCACATTCCGACCATGAACAGGAATAGGGATGCCGGAGCCGCCAGAGGAATCAGGCTATCAGCTTCGATATGTCCGAGCGGGTTTGTCCGACGTTCCGGTCTCAATTGCCGTTCGTTCGCATCACTTTAGCTTGGGAGGGAGGGCGAACAGGAACAAGATGCCGCCAAGCATATTCAGGCCGGCGAGAGTCGCGAACGCAATGGTGTATTCGCCGGTGCTGTCTCTGACTATGCCGGCGAATACCGGCGCGGACAGCAGAAGAAGATTCATTGGCACCTGGGAGATTCCCATGATCATGCCAAAGGATTTGCGTCCGAAGTATTCGCCGCGTATTGAAACGGTGAGCGGATTGCGTCCTCCGAATCCTATTCCGAACAGCAGCGCGAAGCCGTAGGCCACCGGCAGCGACGCCGCGCCGAAAGTGAGAAGGAAGACTCCGCTCGCCTGTATCCAGGTGAATACGAACAAGGCGTATCTCTTGGGGACTCGGTCGCCCACGAAGCCGCCCACAATCTGGAAGAGCATGGATACAGCGGTATATGCGGTTATCACGAAGGCCGAGTCCTGCAGGGAGTATCCTCGGTCGCCCATCATCGGAGCCAGATGAGCCATCATGGCTATCAGTATCATAGACGTGAAGCCGTGGCCGACGCTGATTAGCCAGAAGGATGACGTCATAAGGGCTTGTCTGAGCGTGAAGTCCTGGTCGTCGGTTCGGGACATTGCTGGAGATTGATCTGTCGCCTTGTCGGAGATCTGTTCCTGCGGCTTGTCGCCGTCCGGGAGCAATCCGTAGTCTTCGGGGCGGTTTCGTATCAGTCTGGTCAGCGGGAACACCGCAATCAGGACGACGACTCCGATGATGAGTACCGTTCTCTCCCATCCGAGCCTGTCGAACCTGGGATCTATCGCCCACGCGATGGCGGGAATCAGGGCCAGTGTTCCAACCCTGCTGACTGAATTCGAGAAGCCCATGGCCTTGGCGCGATGGCGGTTGAACCAGTTGTTCAGCATCGTCATCAGGGGAAGCCAGCTTCCCAGTCCCTGGCCCAGCGCGATGATGATATAGACGATGTAGAACATCCACAGTTCGGTAACGCGGCTGAAAAGCAGCCAGCCGAGGCCCATAATGGTCATGCCTATAAGAACGAGCCGCCGCGTGCCGAACCTATCTACGAGGTAGCCCTCGATGGGGCCGAGGATTCCACCCTCGATGCGGGTGAAGGCGAAGGCCAGGGAAAGCTGAGTCCTGCTCCACTTGAAGTGGTGTTCAAGCGCGACGAACCACAGTCCCATGGCGTGGAACATGGGAGTGGTGGAGATGACCATTATCGAGCCGCTGACCACGACGAGCCACCAGCCGTAGAACACATTTCTGGGATTGAGTCGGAGACGCGCTGCCTCAGTAAGCTGGCTCAATACTCTTCTCTATGCTTGGGGTTCAGGGTTTGAGAATCGGTTTCACAGGACGGGAAATTTCCCGCTATTCAGACACCTCTTCAAATACGTCGTTCAGGTCGAGAGTGAAGCCCTCCAGCGTGGGGGAGATCAGCGTGTCACTTCTCTCATAGACCGCCGCGACCGCGTACAGCCCGTTTTCTCCCAGCAGCAACACCCAGACGCGCTCCTCATCGGTGCTCGCCAGCCAATACTCTTTCACGCCGTGTTCGGCGTACAGGTCTCGTTTTATTCCCCAGTCCCTGCTCCGAGTGGACGGGGATAGTATTTCGACCACCAAGTCGGGAGCCCCCTGAATGTTCTCCGGAGTAATTATCTCGGCCCTCTCGTTGGAGACGAAAAACAGGTCGGGCTGAACGGTATTCGTGTCATTCAACACCACATCTGTGGATGAGTAAAACACCTCGCCCAGATTGTGGTCTTCCACGAAGGCGTCAATTCTGCGTCCCAGTTTCTTAAAGAATCTTTGGTGCGCTACACGGGGTGAGGTCAACTGGATCAATTCTCCATTGATGAGTTCGTACCGCTCACCTTCGGGCGTCTTGGCGTAATCCGCGTATGTGAGTTTGGTTTTCTCGGCGACGACCATGATTGAACTCCTGACCTCGCAAGGTTGTCAGTCCATTTCCAAGATTCTCAATACCTCGCTAGCCGCCGAGGTCCATGCCCATGTCCACGGGTAAGTTGCGTCGCTGCAGGGCGTCATCGAGCTTGCCACGAAATTCGTCCCAGAGCGCCTCGCGGTCCTCGTCGCTGTCAGGGTGGTCGTTGAGATCCTGTATGGCCTCTCGGTATTCGTCCATCACCAGGTCCTCCGACCTGCCCATAGGCATATCGAAGAAGCCTGCCTCGAACTTCGGCAGGCGTCCTGGTTTGAAATAGCCCTTGTCCGGCAGGCTGTAACCCTCCAGATCGTCGCTGTTCTTGCCCAGCACGTTGCCGGTAGCGACGTAGTGCTTCATAACTTCCGGCAATCCGTATTTCTGTACCGGACATACTTTCATACAGACTCCGCAGCCAGAATAGCGGGTCATCACAGGGCGGCAGCGGCGGAAGTCGAGCTTGCTCTTCTCGACGCCCCTGAACCAGACCTTGTTCTGGTTGATTGCCCTACCCGGGCAACGCATGGAACAGATATGGCATATCTCGCAAAACTTTGAGACTCCGTAGTCCACCGGCCTGTCGTGTGTAATCAGACCGTTGGTGGTGATGACCTGGAGACGGGCGCGCGATCCAAAGTGAGGCGACAAGAGCTGTCCATTAACACCGAGTTGACCAAGGCCGGCCTGTACGAACAAGGGAATCATCGGGCCAAAGTGCCAGGTCGGACCCCACACCTGCGCCCCGTATCCGAGTGAGTGTATGAACTCGATAAGCTGCCTGGCCATTTCGGCCTGCTTCATATGGGCTTCGCCGTGGGCCTCTTCCGCTTCAAGGCTTGGCAGTGACTGTGTGGCTATGTAGTCCTGCTCCACCGCGAGACATATGGCGTGTCTGAGGTCGGAGCGAACGTACTCACGCTTGCTCTTGTAGATGTAGCGGCGGTCGAAGTTGGTAAAGCCGACCTCGCCGTAGCCCAGTTCGCGCGCCTTGGCGCGTATGGCCTCGGTCACGTCCTTGCCCGGCGCGGGCTCGGCAGTCGGTTCCATGTACCTCGTGGACTTCAGCCACTCTACAACCGGTTCGATTTCGCCCTGGTGCTTTCGGTATAGTTCGGCGGTCTCGGGCGCCGCCTCTTCCCTGACGTCCAGCGCCCAGAGGGAGGAAGCGCTGTGTTCCACCGCTACACTTTCAATCGGGTACTCGCGGGCGTAGTAGGTGATTTCGTTGTCCCTTGTCGGAGTTCCTGGAACCGACTTCAGGTCGGCGGCAATGGGTATCTCCACGGCGTCATCTTCGGGACGCCTACCGGGTCTGTTTACATGGTATCCGACTCTTCGAGCCATATTATTTCCCCTTCTCGCGCTTGTGAACACAAAGCCGAGTGTAGTTTCTGTCTCTAACTTATGTCAACGAGGGACAATGAAACACCTGTCTTCGGGAGACGCGGTAGAAGCGTATGTACCTGTCATAGTTGAACCGGTTCGCTAGAGGACGCCGCTCGTTCTCCCACACGGCATAGAGATAGGGAGTCACCGGCCAATGTGAAACTGCGTTAACGCATCGAGGAGACGGGTTCTTCCATTGCCGCGTAGTTCATATGATAGAGGTGAGCGTAAAGTCCGTCGTTGGCCATGAGTTGGTCGTGATTGCCGACTTCCATCACCTCTCCGAAGTTCAGGACGACAATCTTGTCGGCGCCACGTATGGTTGAGAGCCTGTGCGCTATGACAATAGCGGTTCTGCCTCTAAGAAGCTCGGACAGGGCGCGCTGAATGAGCATCTCCGTGTAGCTGTCTATGTTCGCGGTGGCCTCGTCGAGTATGAGAATCTTGGGATCGGCGACGATGGCGCGGGCGAAGCTGAGAAGCTGTCTCTGACCGACGCTGAGGTTCGTGCCGCGCTCCGCGAGGTAGGTGCCATAGCCGTCTTCCAGGGCCATTATGAAGTCGTGGGCGCCGACCGCGATGGCGGCCTCTATCATACGCTCATCGGACGCCTCGGTGTGACTGTACTTGATGTTCTCGCGGACAGTGCCGGAGAAGAGGTACGGTTCCTGCAGCACCATGCTCATCTGGCTGGCGAGCGAACTTCTGACAACGGTTCGAATATCCTGGCCATCCACCAGAATCGCGCCGCGGCCCGGTTCCACGTCGTAGAACCGGGACATGAGGCTGACCAAGGTGGTCTTGCCCGCGCCCGTAGGTCCGACAATCGCGACCACTTCGCCCGGCTCTACATGAAGGTTGACGTTCTTAATCACGTCTTCGTCCTGCACGTAGCTGAAGCTGACATCCCGAAATTCTATCTCACCCCTGATTTCGGGCAGATCCCTGGCGTTGGGGGCGTCAACCAGATCGGGTTCCCAGTCGAGCAGGTCGAAGATGCGCGATCCGGACGCCATAGAGCGCTGAAGCTGGGTGTACATCATAGTAAGGTTGCGAATGGGGTCGAAGAACCTTTGTATATAGAGGATGAATGCTATCAGGATGCCCGTGTCGGCTAGTTCTCCGCCCGAGATCATGCGCGCGCCAAAGAAAATGGCAAGGCTGATGGCGACTGCGGTTAGAATATCAACAGCGGGTATCAGGGCTGAGGACATTCTGCTCGCCCATAGATTGGCCTGACGGTGGACAACGTTCATGCCGTCGAATGTATCGAGGTTCCGGTCTTGCCGGTTCATCGCCTGCACAACGCGGACGCCGGTGATGTTCTGGTTAAGTTCGCCGTTGACGATGGAGATGGCGCGTCGGATTTCCATGAAGGCTTTGCGCGCCAACGGCTGCCAGACGGTCATCGTAATTATCAGCAAGGGCAGGACTATCATGGTGATAAGCCCCAGTTTGAGGTCCATAAGAAGCAGCGCGGCCACGATGCCGACGAGGCTGAGAAGTTCACCGAGCGTCATAACGACGACCGCGCTGAACTCCTGGAGCTGCCCGACGTCTCCCTGTGTGCGGGACATCAGCCTGCCAACTTCCATCCTGTCGAAGAATGATACCGAGTGTCTCTGAACGTGGCGGAACACGTCGCGGCGCAGGTTGTACAGGACTCCCTGGCCGACCTTTTCCATAGAAAATTGCTGGATGAAGTTGGTTATCCAATTGACGGCCGCGATAGTGATGAATATGCCGAAAATCCAGGACAGCCCCGTGATGTCGCCCGGAATTATATAGCTGTCTATGGCTATGCGTATGATCCAGGGGACGGCGACCTGAGTGCTGGTGTAGATCAGCATCGAGATTGTCGCTATTATGACTAGCTTCTTGAAAGGCCATATATAGGGCAACAGTCGCAGCACGACTCTCTGGTCGTAAACCGAGCCGAATACTTCCTCGTCAATATGTCCGCGCCTGGTGGAGTGTCCGCCAAACCCGTGTCCGCCCATCATCATAGGCGTTCAGTCCTCTCGATTTTCAGTGAACAGCTATTAGTAGTCGGTAAAACACCGCTTCGCTTCCCACAGACTTGTGATGAGTTGAAACACTGAGAAAATTTCACTTCTCAGTCGTTGCCCACAGGGATAGGGGATTCCAGTTCGCGCATTACCTCTTCCTGTGGCCTCAGTTGCAGTTCGTAGATCTCACGGTATAGGCCGTTTAATTCCAGAAGTTCGGCGTGTGTGCCTTGTTCTGCGATCTGGCCGTCTTGCATCACAATGATAATGTCAGCGCGATGGACAGTGCTGAGCCTGTGGGCGATCACGAAGGTTGTCCTGCCCGCCATGACCCGTTCCATCGCGCTGCGGATTAACTCTTCAGTTCTCGCGTCCACGCTGGAAGTGGAGTCGTCGAGAATCAGGATCGGGGGATCGAGCAGCACGGCCCTGGCAATGGACATCCGCTGTCTCTGTCCGCCTGACAGGTTGGCGCCGCGCTCGACTATCTTGGTGTCGTAGCCGTCCGGGAGAGACTCTATAAAGTCGTGCATCTGCGCTATCCTGGCGGCCTGTTCGATCTGTTCCTGCGACGCGGTGACGTTTCCGTAGGCTATGTTTTCGCGTATCGAGGTACTGAAAAGGAACACGTCCTGCTGCACGATTCCTATATTGCTCCGCAGTGATTCGAGCGTAACGTTCCTGATGTCGTTTCCGTCAATGGTTATGCGGCCTCCGGCAACGTCGTAGAATCTTGGTATCAGGTTGACGACGCTGGTCTTGCCGCTGCCCGGCGCGCCAAGCAAGGCTATCACCTGGCCGGGCTGCGCCTCGAGATCTACCCCTCTCAGAACGCGCTTTGTGTGATCGTAGCTGAAGCTCACGTTCTCAAACTTCACGTAGCCTCTTGGACGCCCCAGTGGGCGTGCGTTGGGCAATTCCTGCACCGGCGATTTGGTGTCGAGTATTTCGAACAGTCTCTGGCCCGCGGACGCGGCGCGGGCGTATGAGTTGACCAGCCATCCCGCCATACGCACCGGCATCTGGAGCATCTGGAGGTAGAAGATGAACTCCGCCAGTTCGCCCGGCGTCATGTGTCCGTCTATTACCCTGCGCCCGCCGAAGAACAGTATCAGGCCGATGGCGACCAGGAAAGTAAAGAGCATGAACGCGGTGCTGGACGCGCGCATTCTCTCCGCCTGTATGAAGTAGCCCACGAGTTCCTGATTGCTCTTGTCGAACTTCGCCTCTTCGTATTTCTCGGCGGCGAACGCCTTGACGACGCGGACGCCGGTGAAGTTCTCCTGGAGCACCGTGCTCATCTCGGCCATCTTCTCCTGCACGATGAGCCAGATTCGGCGCATTCTGAGCCTGATTACCGCGGAGTAGATGATGACCACGGGCATAAAGCTGGCGCTTATCAGTCCGAGCCGCCAGTCCTTGATGAACAGGATTGCGGCGACGACAACGAACAGGCCCACGAATTGTGGGGTGCGGACCAGACCCATGTTGATGAACATTCGGATATTATCCACGTCCGTGATAGCGCGCGACATCAGGGCGCCCGTGTGGTGGCGGTCGTGGAACCCGAAGCTCATGTGCTGCACGTGGTTATACAGCATATTTCGGATGTCGTAGGAGACGAACTGGGAAACCGCTTCACCCAGGTAGGTCTGGAAGTAGGACAGCACCCCCCTGATTATGTTCAGGCCGACTATGATTCCGATGATGGTCAGAAACGCGGACTCGGAGTATGTCCCGGTATCAAGCGTCTCGACAACATTGTCTATAGCCTCGCCGAAATATCTGGGCAACAGGACCTGAGCAATAAGAGCTCCGATCATGCTCAGGTAGGCTACTATGAGCCTCCACTTGTGGTGGAGCGCTATACCTATGATTCGGACGATCTCTATCATGTGTCGTTCGCTACGCGAACCCCCTTGCAGGAATCAGGAGGCGCGCAAATTCGATAGCGAACCTGACTTATCAGCCCCTAGCTAGGTATTGTACTACCTATTGATGGGTCAATTGCAAGGCTAATGTATAGCAAAATTCCGAAATCTTGTTTCAGAAATTGCCAAAAACCGGAATGGACGCTTATGTTATTCGTACCTGAGAGCTTCGATTGGGTGGAGCCGGGCGGCGCGTATGGCGGGGTATATACCGAAGAACAGGCCTATGCCCACGGATACCGATACCGCGAGCATCGCGATGTCTGGGGTGACCTTTATCGTGACCTCGGAACCCTCGCCGACTAACGGCTGGTTGCTGAGGAGGGCGGCTATTCCCATAGCCAGCCCCAGCCCGACAAGCCCGCCGGTGAAGCTAAGCATGGAGGCTTCGGCCATGAACTGGAACAGCACGTCTCGACGCTTAGCTCCCATCGCCTTGCGTATGCCAATCTCGCGGGTTCTCTCGGTGACGGTTACCAGCATGATGTTCATGATGCCGATGCCGCCCACCAGCAGGCTGATGCCGGCTATGCTGCCTAGGAATACGACGATCACCTGGGTTGCTTCGGTGATGGCCGCTATGGCGTCCTGTTGCGCGCTTACAGTGAAGTCGTCCTCGTTGGTGATACGGTGGCGAAGCCTGAGAATAGAGCTTATCTCGTCCTTGGCGCTCTCGGTGGTTTCCACAGAGGCGGCCTGAACGTTGATGCTATCCACGGAGATTTCGCCCTGGTTGTTCTGGCGGAAAGATAGTCGGTAGTGGGCGGTGGTTATCGGCACTACCACGCGCTGATCCAGGAAGTTGAACAGATCTTCCTGACTTTCCAGCGTCCCAATGATGGTGAACGGCTTGCCGTTGAGCTTGATGGTCTGGCCGACCGGATCTCTGTATCCGAACAGGAACTCGGATATGCCGGCGCCAATGACCGCGACCGAAGTCGCATCCTCGACGTGCTTGTGCGATATGAAGTCTCCGGTGGCGACCGCGTAGTTCCGAACGGTTTCATATTCCGGCGTAACGCCTACTATCTGTGTCCAGTCTTCGTCTCTGCCATAAACCACTTGGGCCGAGGAGCTTATCTCGGGGGCGACCCCGATGATCGAAGGGGCGTATGGCGAGTCGCGCAGCGCGTATGCGTCCTCCAGCGTGAGGGTGGATTCGTCTCCGCCACCACCACCAAAGAACGCTCCGAAACCGCCGCCCTCCGTGGAGCCGGGCGTCACTGTGAGCAGGTTCGCGCCGAGGCCCTCGAACTGGGAGGTGATAGAGGTCTGAACGCCGCGGCCCATGGATACCAGGACTATCACGGCGGTCACGCCTACGACGATCCCAAGCAGCGTGAGGCTGGCGCGCAGCTTGTTCGCGGTCAGGGAAGTTACGGCGGTAATGAGTATGTCGAGTGGATTCAAGTCGTCACCGTTCTCCGAACTTCGTTCTCCGCCATCAGGCTGGCGACCGAACTGTCGCCTATCACCTGCCCGTCCAGCATCGAGACGATGCGGTCGGTCTGGTAGGCTACGTCGAGTTCGTGCGTTACGACGATTACTGTCAAACCTTCGTTCTTGTTCAGTCCTTTGATGACTGCCATTATCTCCTCGCTGGATTGGCTGTCGAGGTTTCCGGTGGGTTCGTCCGCGAGCATTATGCGTGGCTGTTTGACGAGGGCGCGGGCTATGCCGACACGCTGTTGCTGTCCGCCGGACATTTCGGTGGGCTTGTGGTTGGCGCGGTCTCCGAGTCCTACACGTTCCAGCGCCTCCAGCGCCCGCCGCTTCCGACCGAACGCGCTCCCGTACACAAGCGGCAGTTCCACATTGGCGCGCGCGCTTATGCGCGGCAGAAGGTTGTAGGTCTGGAACACGAAGCCTATCTGCCGGCCGCGAATCTCCGACAGCCGGTTGTCGGACAGGGAGCCTATCTCCAGGCCGTCCAAGATGTAACGCCCTCTTGTGGGCGCGTCCAAACAGCCTATCACGTTCATCAGGGTGGATTTGCCGGAGCCGGACGGCCCCATTATGGCTACCATCTCGCCTTCTTCGATTTCGAGCGAGACTCCTTGAAGCGCTCCCACCTCCACCTGCCCCATTCTGTATATCTTGGAGATGTCTTCCAACTGTATCAACATATGAGTCTGTTCCTATCTGCGTCGCCTGCCGCCATTGGGCGGGCCGGCAGATACGTCGAATTCTCCCTCAGAACCTTCTGGCGCGGTCGCAACTACCAGGCCCCCTTCACTCACACCGCTCGTAACGACCGTCCAGAAGTCGTCGCTGTTGCCCAGCGTGACGGGAGTTTCAGCCACTTCACCGTCTTTCATGACGTGCAGCGTGGGACGGTTGAAACTCCCGCGCAGCGCGTTGAGAGGGACGAGCAACACGCCCAGTTCTTCGCTTATCGTAATGGTAGCGACCGCGGTAAGCCCGGCCGGAAGGTCAACCCCGTTGGGGACGGACAATCGAATCGTGACCGGATAGCTGACTATGCCGCCTTGTCCCTGCCCGGATTCGGGTTCGGCGGCTATGGAAGAGACTTCGCCGGCAATCGCCTGGTCGGGGAGCGCGTCAATTTCGACGGAGGCTCTCGCTCCGACCTGCGCCTCGAGCACGTCTATCTCGTCAACGCCGCCGTCCAATTCGACGACGCTTGTGTCCACTACCACCAGGATGTCCGTATGAGGTTCGATCTCATCGCCTTCTTCGACATCGAGCCTTGCCACGAATCCGTTCCAGGGAGCGGTCATGGTGGCGTCAGCCAGACGCTCTTCCGCCTGGCTGAGAGCGACTTTTGCAGAGGCGACCCTCACCTGAAGAACGGCGAGGTCCAGGGAGTCCGGGTCGCGTTGGATCAGGTCTTCCAGGTCCTGACGCTTCTCTTCAACGTCGAGGCGCGCGACCTCGATGTCTTCGAGCAGGGAAGCGTGTTCGGGCTGATCTTTACCGGAGAGCAGTTCTGCAAGATCGTCTTTCGCCTGCCGCAGATTGACGCGCGCCAGATCAGATTGCGCGTTCAGGTCCTCCAAAGAGATAGAAATGTCATCAGGCTCCATTAGTTCCTGAAGCTCCTGTTCGGTGTCTGCAAGTCGCGACTTGGCGAGCTGTATCGCGGCGTTCATGTCCGCTATCACGGTCGGTTCGGTGGGTGTGGTGAGATCTTCGAGATTGGTCTCAGCGACGCTGAGGGCGTTTTCTGCCCTCTCGAAGGCGGTCTTGGCCGCGGACATTCTCTTGTCGGCCTGCACTTCCAGTTCCGCCAGGCTGTCCAGCGCGGACACGTACGCCTCCGATGGAACGCGGAATTCTTCCTGGATACATACGCCTCCCCGGGGAGAATCGCCGGGGTCGCACAAGACCGCAAGATCCGATGGGTTGAGGTTCAACCACAGGAACAAGGTTGGCTCGTCCCATGCCGTTGACGGGTCGTCCGGCGGAACGCCGTCTGAGTAGTATCCGCCTTCTTCCAGGTCGGAGAATCTCGTTGACAGATCGAACAGTGTTTCGAGGTTCACTCCGAGGTCCGACAGCGCTGTCTCATATTCGGGATTGAATGCGTCCCGGTCTGCGCTGACGCCGAGCCACTTGCTGAACACGTCTGCGTAGGCTTCGGACTTGTTCATGACGTCTCTTCTGGCGTCGGACAGCCTTACGTCCCACTGGCGATATACGATTTCGAGGTCGGCCTCCGAGTTCGCAAGTTCCCTGGCGGCTGAATAAATACTGTTCCGCGCGTTCTGAACATCGTCCGGTTCAGCGCCTGCCAGAGCGTCTTCGAGGTCTTCCTCGGCGCGTTCTAGCTCAACACGCGCGGCGGAGATATTCTTTCGGGCGTCGTCTAGCTGGAGTTGGGTGGGCGGCTCCTGGAGATCTTCTATTTTCTCCGCGATCTTGTCCAACTCGACCTCATAGCTGACCATCCTGGCCTCGATCTGGGATATAGAGACGCCGGACGGTTCGACGAGGCTTTCGAGAGCGTCTTGGGCGTTGTGGAGATTGACCTCGGCGTCGGTGACCTCCTTGCGCGCGCGGGCTATGCTAAGCGTGGAAGGTGATACATAGTCTTCGAGCGCTTTCTCGGCGTCGCGGAGAGCGACCCGCGCCTCTATCACCTTCTCATCGAGCGCGGCGATGTCTTCCTGGTCGAGAATGGCGAGAGTCTGTCCCTCAGCAACCTTGTCTCCCTCTGTTACCATTATCTCCGCAACGATTCCTGAGGAGCCGAACGTGAGGGTCTCCCTATTCGGCAGACTGAGACTTCCCGTGATTGAGATTTCCTGGATGAGGTCTCCGCGCCTGATGGGGATGACCTGCTGGTCTTCTTCTAATTGGTTGGAATCCTGGGTTGACGATCTTTGAAAGACTACGAATGCTCCGGCTGCCACGACTAATATCACTAAGACGATAGCTACAATCCGCCATCGTTGCAGCTTGGTAAGAAATCTCATTGGATAGTGTTACTCCAGATAGCGCTAACGTCCGGTTTCGTAGCTTGGGGCGGGCACAATAATAAACGGGCGGCGAACGGGCGAATTGGCGAGTGTGGCGTCAATGAACAGACGGTATCCCAGGTCGGACTGCCTGAGAAATCGTTCCACGCGCTCCCGTTGCTCTGGGGTTAGTTGCAGCATGACCCGCTCGGACTTCATCTTGAAGACCCTTCGGTCGTTCTCCAACCGTTCTCCCAGCCTGCTGGCGTTTTCGCTGCCCATATTGGGATTTTGCTTGAACGGCATTTCCACCGGGTTTGACGCGACCGTGATGCCCGCGTGTTTGGCGCAGCGATTTAGGTGGAAGGACATGCGGATAACCGCGCTATTGGCCCTGGTCAATTCACCGCGCTGTATCAGCTTGTTGACCTCGTCGCCACGCACCTGCGCTAACTTAGCCTCATAGTTCGCCCTACTTTGGTCGGAGCGCGGGAGTCTGCTCTCGACATTCTCCCTCGTGGTCTTGACCCAATGCAGGGGTTCGCCAGGGACCGAGTTGGACGAGGCGACAGTGGTCGCGCCTATGCCGGTTGCCATGACCGCGATGGCCATAAGCGCTACCAGCGCTGGCCGCGCGAGTGGAGCAAACCGACGGTACTTCCAAAGTTGCCACCAGAGTCCGCTCCGCTCTTTGCGCTGAGCCGCTACTGAAATGGCTTGAGAGAAGCGCTGGAAGTTGCGCTGCCTCGCGGCCTGATCCGGGCGAACTTGCGCTGCGGCGCGCAGTGTGGAGGCAGTCACCTCCAGTAGCGGCCTGAGTTCCTGGGCGTGCATGGGGTAGCGATTCAGACAGGCTTGAATACTTTCACCCTTACTGAGTCGCTCTGCGCAGTCGTTCAGGGTCTCGACGAATTCCCTGCTCATAATGCGCCTCCCAATGTGAAGTTGTCGTCGTTTTTGACTCTGATGAGTCGCAAATCGGATGCTTCCCATAAAACGCTTAAGGTGGAGAAGTTCACAGCTAAGACTCTGTGGCGGGGGCTGGCTTGATACTGCTTGGTGGAGTCAATGCGTCACGTAACTTTCTGATTCCTGCGTGCTGAAGCGCCTTCACCGCGTTCTCTTTTCTACCTACGGCCTCGGCAGTCTCTGCAATTGAGAGACCGGCGGCGAACCTGAGTGTCACAACCTCCCGCTGGAGGTCAGTCAAATTGTCCATGGCGCCAACGACCTCTCTGATTGTAAGGCTGATTTCGGCCATTCTCTCCAGGTCGCTATGGGCGTCGCTGGCTGCGTTGCGGGCGGTATCCAAGGGCACTGTCGGGCGACGTCCCTTGCGCCTGAAATTATCTACCACCACGTTGTGGGCGATCCTGTACAGCCAGGACGTGAATGGGAAACCCCTGAACTTGAATGTGTGTATTGACTCGATCATCTTGACGAAGACTTCTCCGGTGAGGTCTTCGGCCTCGATCTGATTGCCACATTTGAAAGAGACATATCGGTATATCGGGTCGTAATACATTTCGTACAATTCGGCAAACGCCGCCGGGTCGCCGGCCTGAGCCTGTCTCACGATGTCTTTGACCTGCCTGTCTGCGGGCCTGTGTTCCATTACTGCCTTTCTCTCAGGGGAGCGCCAAGAGTCTAGACACACTTATCCGGCTGTGGTCTATAAAACGAACTCACGCTCAGAAAGTTAGTATCGCCGATAAATGATTCTCTGTGATAGTATTGCGCCGTTGCCTTTCATGTTTTCAAGTTCAATTTTAGCCCGTGTTCGAAAGGGTAGGGAATGTTTGCGGACCTCCGTCTCCTGCTGAATACAAGAAGTCGCAAGGAGACTTTGCTCGCTCTTACGGCAGCCTATATGCTCGTCCAGCTATCAAGCCTTCCCGTGGCTATATCATTGCCCACACTGGCCGATGCGTTCAACACCGGAATAGACGATACGGCGTGGATAGTGATTATATACCTTATGATGTTGGGCGTGTTTGTGCTGCTGGGCGCGAGGCTGGGCGACCGTTACGGGCACGCCCGCGTCTTTTTCATTGGGATAGTTCTTTCGACCCTCGGTTCGGGCTTCATAGCGATTTCCCAGGAACTGTGGCACATCTCCGTGTGGCGCGCGGTGGCAGGGCTGGGCTCCGCCATGGTGATGGGCAACGCCAACGCGATCCTTGCGGCCAACTTTGGGCCCAGAGAGCGCGGTCGCGCATTCGCGGTGCCAATCATAGGCGCGCGCTTCGGCACTCTGATTGGGCTTGCCTTATTTGGGGTTCTGCTCCAGTTCGTGGGCTGGCGCATGGTCTTTGTGACTTTTGTGCCAATCGGAGTTCTGGCCACTGTGGCCTCGATTCCGATGGTACGCAGCCAGGCCACTGTGAAGTCTGAAAGGGACGACGGCCCGATTGACTGGCTTGGCGGCATTCTACTCGTGGCGGCGGGCGTGGTTTTGGTTCTGTCGGGGTCGCACCTGCACGGCGGGGAGGAGTCTTACACCAGCGCGGACGCGCTTACCTACCACATGCCGATGCACCTGCTGTTCGTAGTTATGCTTGGCGTCTTCTTCCTCGTGGAGCGCAGAATGTCCAACCCGGTTGTGGACGTGAGGCACTTCAAACAGGTCCCGTTCTCCCTGTCGCTTGCCACGAATGTCGCCTACCACTTCTCGATGCTGGCGACGATGACACTGGTTCCGGTATTGGTCGAAGAGGGTTTCGGCAAACCGCCGCTTTATGTGACCATAGTTTTGCTTCCGAGTCAGGTGCTTGGCCTCTTCATGCCTATGGTGGCCGGATGGGTGTACGACAGGTATCAGCCGCGCCTGATGAGGCCGGTGATGATGGTGGTCATAGCTGTCGGATTCCTTGTTCTCGGCACGGTCGCTTCCGACATACCATTCTGGGCGCTGCCTCTGCTGATGATACCGATTTCCGTGGGCACGAATATGTTCAACCCGATAAACAACGCGACTGTGATGAACTCTCTGCCGCTGGAACACAGGGGCGTCGCCTCCGGAATGATGGAGACTACGCGGGAGATGGGTCACGCGCTGGGCGCGACCACCGCCGCCGCCGTTCTGGCTCTCGCGCTGCCCGCCGGAATATCGCGGCTATCCGACTCGGCCGCGCAGGGGTTCTACATACAGGGATTCCAGCTCTCAAGCCTGATGGTTGTATTCGTGTTGTGCTTCGGCGCCCTCTTGGCCTACATATACCGCGCGCCTGACTTCTATAAGTCGGCAGTACGACCCGCCGCTCGTCCGGCGTCAACGACAGGGGGAGGCGACTGAGGCCCGTTCCTATCGCTCGATGCACACGCGCCGAATGTTCTCTGCCGGGTCTGTTCCGTTATCATGTCACCGTCCATGCTGACTTCAGACTTCGACTACCAGCTACCCCCTGAGATGATCGCTCAGACTCCGATGGAGCCGCGCGACCACTCGCGCCTGCTCACACTCGACAGGGTTAGCGGTCAGGTCGGGCACCGTCGCTTCTTCGATCTGCCCGACCTTCTGAGAGCCGGAGATTTGCTTGTCTTCAACGACAGCAGGGTCTTTCCGGCTCGGCTCAACGGGCGCCGAGAATCTTCGGGGCGCGAGATCGAGTTGTTGCTGCTGGCCCGCATCGGGGAAGGCGTATGGAGGACGCTGGTCAGGCCGGGGCGCAGAATGCGGGACGGCGCGGAGTTCACGGTTGTCGCCAGGGACGGGGCCAGGGAAGTGCGAGGCCGAGTTGTGGAAGTGGAAGAGGCGGGAACCAGGATCGTCTCATTCGAGGATGAGGCTACG
The DNA here is from genome assembly GCA_965261525.1 of Dehalococcoidia bacterium. Lineage (GTDB taxonomy): Bacteria > Chloroflexota > Dehalococcoidia > Lucifugimonadales > UBA1123 > VXRN01. Next base: position 2,419,793 of record OZ253472.1, on the reverse strand, counting down.
CTCCGAGACGTGGGGGTCATCCCGCTGCCGCCGTATATCCATGAAACTCTGGAAGATCCCGAACGCTACCAGACAGTTTATTCCAACAGCGAGGGCAGCGCCGCCGCTCCGACGGCCGGTCTGCATTTTACGGAGGGTCTGCTGGACAGGCTGGACGACATCGGCGTGGAGAAGGCTTTCGTTACGCTGCACGTCGGGTGGGATTCGTTCAGGCCGGTGAAGTCTGAAGCCGCCGGCGAACACGTCATGCACTCGGAGTATTGGGAGTTGTCGAAGCGCTCATCCGACAGGATCAACAGGGCGAAGTCGGAGGGAAGGCGGGTCATATCGGTCGGGACTACGGCGGTTCGACTTTTGGAGAACGCCGCCATGCTGGGGAACTGCGCGGATGGCTTTCTGGAAGAGGGGGCGGGATGGGTTGACCTGTTCATAACGCCGGGATTCGAGTTCAGGGTGATAGACGGGCTCATAACGAACTTTCACCTGCCACGTTCCACCTTGCTGATGCTGGTGTCGGCGTTTGCGGGCCGCGAGAACGTTCTGTCGGCATACCGGACGGCGGTGGAGCGGGGCTATCGCTTTTACAGTTTCGGCGACGCGATGATGATTGTGTGACGGGGTGAGACTCTATGGATATTGGACTCACGACAAGCGACTCTACGGGCTTCTCGGCTTTTGTATAGACCTGTCGGGGTAGCTACGACGGTATCCAGATTCGGGAGCGCGTTTCGCGGACGGGACTTCCGTTATCTATGGCTGTCGGACTCCTCGGTCTCATGCGCGGAGCAGATGGAGTTCCTGGTTCTTGCCTGGTTCATCCTCCAGGAGACCGACTCGCCGTTCCTGCTCGGCCTGTATGCCGCGTTGAGGTTCACCGGAACGCTGTTTTCGCCGTTGTACGGGATAGTGGTTGACAGATACCGCCGAGAACGACTGCTCAGGGCTGTTCGCTTCGGATTCACCGCTTCCGGTCTCGTCATACTGCTGCTTGTCGCCGGAGGCTTTCTGAGCGTGTGGCAGGTATTCGTCCTGGTGGGGATCGTGGGGATGGCCAGGGCTTTCGATACCGTAACGCGCCAGACTGTAATCCCGGACATCGTTCCGCGCGAGGGCATTATGAACGCCGTCGCTCTTACCCGGTCGGGAAGGGATATTATGCAGATAATAGGCCCGCTGGTTGGCGGAGTCGTACTGGCCCGGTACGGAATGGCCTGGAGCTACGTGGCAATCGTCGGAATGTACCTGACGGGCGCGGCTTTGGCGATGAGACTGAGATTGCCCGGTCAGCCGACCTCCGCCCGCAATTCGGAGTCCGTCGTTTCCAACATAAGACAGGCGTTTTCATACGTCCGCAGAAGTGAGGTTGTGCTGGGACTCTTGCTTCTGGCCTTCCTGGTAAACCTGACCGGATTCCCACTGAACAACGGTCTGCTTCCGGTTTTCGCCAAGGACGTTCTCGATGTTGGCGCCGAGGGTCTTGGACAACTGCTTGGCGCGTATGCCGCCGGTTCGATGATTGGTTCGGTCACCATAGCCGCGCTGCCCCGCATTCGACGGCCGGGCGTGATAATGACACTGGCCGGAGTCGGGTGGCACGCGGGTGTTCTCGCGCTTGCCCTGATAACGTGGTTCGGTCCGGCAATGGGCATTCTCGCGCTGGCGGGGCTGGCCCAGTCATTCACAATGGTTACGATGTCAATGCTTCTGTTGAGCGTCACTTCACCCGAAATCCGAGGACGCATCATGGGTCTTCGTTCGCTGGCCGTTTACGGCCTGCCTCTTGGACTTCTGGCGTCAGGGTTCCTTGCCGATATTCTGGGCGCGCCGTTCGCGCTTATCGCTAACGGCTTGGCAGGGATAGTTTTCGGGCTTGGTATCGCGGTCGTTACGCGCGCGGTATGGCGATACTCATGGCGGGCGTAGATTCGCGTGGGCTACCGGCAAGTCATGCTCCTACTATCCTATATGGTCCTACACGAACTCATCTACTAGGTGAACATCGTAATACTAGGTGGCGTGTACTGCGACGCCTGCATGGAGTAATTGCATTCGGATGGCCATATCTGAAAACTCTGAAAATACTTGTTGCTACACTGAGTACGCTAGGATTGTCGTCGGACAATTGGAGTCATTTAGGATTCTTGCTCAAATGTTGGTATATTAGTGTGAGCAATCCACTGACAAGGAGGCGCTAACTACTATGCAGCAGGAAGATACATGGCTTGGGACACTAGCCGAACAAATGAAGAATGATATCGCGAGTGGAGCAGCTCCTAAGCCCGAAGAATTAACGGTACGTGCGTTTATGCAGCGCTTTGGATTTGCTAGACGAACTAGCCGACACATCAACAGGATGAGAAGCACGTTGAGAAAGCATGGTCTCCGAACTGTCCCCGACTTTGTGGGCATATGGGTCAATAACACAATATCAATTCAACTCATCTCAGAAGATGAAGATGACCAGCCACTTGAAGACCCGACAGTTCGTATTGGAGAACTAGAAGCGGCGCATCAACAGCCGGCATCTGTCAATCGGGATGACTGCCTGTCCACCGCTACCACTACAATGCTGTTGAACGACTTCTCACAACTTCCCGTGATGAAAGGAAACCGCGATCTTTACGGAATAGTAAGTTGGAGGTCCATTGGCCAAAGATATGCGCTTGGTCTGCAACCCCAATCCGTTCGCGAATGCATGGTTCCCCATAGGGAGATAGGAATTGAAGCTCCTCTGCTCAGTGCCCTTGAAGACATCTCTGGGCATGGGTACGTTTTGGTTAGAGGTGTGGACAACTCGATCACTGGAATAGTGACAGCCAGCGACGTGACTAAACAGTTCATGCAACTTACAGGTCCCTTCCTGCTGATTGGAGAGATCGAAGGCCACTTACGAAATCTGGTGTTCAGAAAATTTACCCTTGAAGAGATGAATCAAGCATCCTCTGAATCAGGAAGCGGCCAGAAGGTTGAAGGAGCGGCCGACGTTATACCAATTCAGCTTGATGAGGCCTCGTAGTATTCAGGTAGCCGCTGAATGTTCCGCTTGATCCAATCCCAACCTACCAGCGACTTTACTCGTTCGGGATCCGATTCCAGCCTGCTCAGGCAGGTATTCACCGCCTCAACCTTCTCATCTATACTCCCATACACCCTGCCCTCTACCCACCTGCGAACCTCCTCGAATACCCGCTCGGCAGGATTAAGCTCAGGACTATAGGCAGGCAGCGTTATCGTCTTCATCCCCGCTATACTCCTCACCAACTCGCTGCGATGACTGCCCGCTCCGTCCCACACAAGCGCTCTCACTTCCGTGTATCGCCTAACGCTCAGCGCCGCGCGCGCCACCGTCTCAGACCTCATCGAGTCTATCCACGCCCACTCCGGTTTGCCTCTGCCAAAGTCCACCACCAGGAACAGGTACTTCCACTCATAAACCAACTGCAACCGCTGAACCACCTTCACCCCACGAACTCCCCACACCCGGCGCACCATCCCGCGAAGTCCGACTCGCATCTCATCGGCAAACCCGATCAGCGTTCCCGAACTAACTCCCGCTCTCCGAAGGGAACGGCCAAGCCCCCCTTTTTCCACCGCTCCTGAGCGTACAGGTCCGCCTTCTCATGCCGGGGGCTGGGAACCTTCGGTGAACATCCCAGCCGCTCAAGCACACTGTATATGCTGTTCCCCTTGAACCTCACACCGTACTCCGACTCCACCCAATCGGCGATCTCACCAGCAGTCCTGAAACGTCCACTTCCAATCTCCCCAACCAATCTCCGTTCCTGAGACTCGCTCAGAAACCTCGGCTGACCCACTCCTCCCATCTTGCGGGACAGGACCTCGTCCAGACCGCCTTCTCTATACCACCCAACCCATCTCTGCGCGCTCCGGCAGTGAACACCCACAGCTTCAGCCGCCGCTTTGATCTGCCAGCCGCGACGTATCAGCCTCAGCGCGCGCAGCCGGGTACGAATATAGACATCTCTCTGGGACTGGTAGGCTTCCTTCAGCGCTTCCGGTGTGTCTTGCTCATGCCATGCCATCCTGAACGGGCGTCCAATCATCTGCTACCCTCCAACGCCTGAGTTGGCTTGAGCATAAATGAAATATCAGACTTCGACCAGCTCCTCCACGCTCACATCAGGATGAAATGGTATAACATTCGGCGAATACTATACTATCCTAGGCCGGAAGGAGCATTAGGACCGCATTAAACTCAGTATTGACCGGAAGGTGTTTATTGAACAGTTGGACTCAGTGAGGGAAATCCGGAATGATGTAATGCACTTCAACCCCGATGGTCTAGATCCCGAACAAGTGAATGAACTGGAGGGTGTTGCTAAATTCTTCCGTGACCTTACCAGTATGGGCGTAATATAGTTGCCGCAATATTGAAAACCATCCCCAAATCCAACTAGATTGCAGGGATGGCTTTCCCGAATATTTCAGCTTGTACGGAGCCGAACTAAACTAAGGCGCTCGCGGTTCCGACTATTACGACGGCGCCGTCCTCTTTTTCCATCCAGACGGCGACGTTTGCGCGACCGTCGGTCTCGTCGGTTACGACGGCCCTGGCGGTTACTACGTCTTCCGGCCAGACGATGTTGGTGAACTTGATATCCAGCTTGCCGCCCTCGAACCAGCCCTTGCCGAAGCGCTTGTCCATGAGGTCGCCGACGTAGGACATCGTCATGCGCCCACCGACCACGACTTCCTCGAAGCCCAGCTCTTCCGCCGCTCGCTTGTCGGTGTGATAGTTAGCGTTGCCGTGGAAGAAGGTTCCGCACATCTCAAGTGATATGGGGTGCGGGTCGCCTTCTATGAAATCGCCCGCCGGAACCTCGAACCTTCTTGCGCCGCCCTTAGCTTTGGGATCGCGGAGTTTCACCATCCCTGAGGACTGGCTGAGAAGATAGCTCTGGTGATGGTATCCGACCGCTATCGTGTCTCCTTCCGGCGACCAGAGGGTCACTTCGGAGTTCACGAGCGTGCGGTTCCGGTGTTCGTATATATCAACTATCTTGGAGCTTGCAGTGTACTGCTGTCCCGGCGCTATGGGCGCGTTGAGCTCCCACTGCTGGCGCATCCACAGGTTTCCGAAATTGTTCTTGAAGCCGCCGCCGGAGAACCCGCCATCCACAGCCGTCACCGTCATGGAGGGGGCGACTTGCGCTTGGTAAGGATTGCCGGAATACCAGTCGGGTTCTATTTCCAGTCCCTCGAAATAGTCTTTCAGCAGGCCATCGTCGGCTACGAAGTCCCTGGAACCAAGGTCTTTGCCAATCTGCGCCTCTTCGGGGTCGTTGGATATGTTGGGCATGATTTTCTCCTTTTCTGCTTCCGGCCTTTACAGAATTACTCGTTCGTCTTGAAGTACGGCTATATCTTCCCAGTCGTAGCCGAGCATATCAATGAGGATTGTTTCGGTATCCTCGCCTTGCGCGGGCGCCATCTTGCGGGTAGAGACGGGGTTCTTCGAGTAGGTCACCGGGGTCTGAAGCCACTCGGTATCGCCCAGAACGGGATGGTCGAATTCTATCATGTACTTGTTGAGCCTGACCTGCGGGTCTTCTCTGAGTTCCAGTGTGCGCTGCACCTTCTCGTATATGAGGTCGCCGGCGTCGGCCAGCAGACATTCCCACTCGGCGCGTGGGCGGGTCTTGAAGACTTCGGCCATGCTCTCTATCACCAGTTCGCGGTTCTCGTACCTGGCGTCGAGCGAATTGAACCGCTCATCCTCCATCCACTCCATCCGGTCCATGGCGCGGCACATCACGGGCCAGTATCTATCCCCCTGGCTCATCGAGAACGCTATCCACTCGCCATCCGCGCACTCGTAGTAGTTCCAGAGAACGTTGCCCGCGTCCCTCCAGTCCTGCCGCTGGAACTCCTGGTCCTGGATGAGCGATATGCCGTTCTGCATCCCGCGCGTCCATATCATGCTGCCCAGGTGGGATACGTCCACCTTCTGTCCGTGTCCGTATCGCTCGCGCGCTACTATCGCGCCGAGTATGCCGTAGCTGAGCATTATGCCGGCGGCCTGGTCCGCTATGCCGACGGCGTAGGGGGTATTGGTGTCCGGACCTGACCACCACATCGCGCCGGAGCGCGCCTCGCCGGTGAGAGCGAACGCGGGCTTGGTAGAATCTGGACCCTCCGGGCCGTAGCCGGAGGCTGAGCCGTAGATTATGGTGGGGTTGACCTCCACAAGGTCGTCGTAACCGACTCCCAGCCGCTCGGCGACGCCCTTGCGGAAGTTCTCGACGAACACGTCGGACTTGGCGGCCAGCTTTCGCATAATCTCGCGGCCCTTGGGGTTCTTGAGGTCGAGCGCGATGCCGTACTTGTTGCGATTCATGCCCTCGAAATAGGCGTTGACGCCTTCGGGCAGGTCGGACAGCACACCGCCGACCCTGCCGAACTGGCGGCCGTGGTCGCCGTCCAGCGACTCGACCTTGATGACCTCGGCGCCGAGGTCGGCGAGCATCATGGTGGACACCGGGCCGAACTGCCACATCGTCCAGTCAATCACGCGGACGCCGGTCAGCGGGCCGGGAAGTGGTTGGCGCTCGTTGGATCCGTTGGTGGTCATGGTCGGCCTCCTTTCCGGGTTGTAGCTATTACCGACCCGTCAATGGTTATGTCCATAATGATTTTTCGCGGCGCGGGGTTGATTGAGTCCAAGTATCCCATACTATCGTTCAGATTGCCATTCTACGCTATCTTTGGAGACTGGCGCTTTCAGAGTGGTCGAAAAATCGGTGGGGAAGACGGTTACATATATCCTGATTTATATTGTTCCTGGTGGAGGTCTGGTGGATCTCTGGTGACCTTTCAGGTGGAAAGTGACCAGGAAATCGGCGGATTTAGCTATGAAATCGGCCTGTATCCACTTGCAAAAAAATTTGCCAGTCGTTTTTTGTCGTCATTGATAAATTCCACATTATGTAAACATTTGTTCTGTAATAGAGATATTGTAGCACAGCGCGGGGTAGATGGGTAGCGCTATGGCGGCTGTCGAGGGCTTGTGGGAGCCTGGGCGGAGTTCAGCAACGGTCCCATGATTCACTCTCGGAGCGGATGTATGCCTCCATGTCGGCGGCGTCTTTGAAGAGGCGCTGGCCGGGGCGTCTTTGAACGGGAGTTCATGGAGCTTGTATGTACGCTTTCGCGCAGGCCGGTCGCGTCTGAATCTCAGGGAGTCAGTGTAGTGGTTGGATGCTGGCTGTTGTTCAGGAGTATCGTATCTCTGCGGGTTAGCAGGCTGACAATATACTGGTTGAGGCTCACGCCTTCGCGTTTTGCCTGAGTCGCGAGTCTGTGATGAAGTGGTTTCGGCATACTCAACAAGAGTTTCCCGTTGTAGTCGTGAGGATGATCCGGCTCAGGCACTTCATAGCCGTCCTCAATTTGGGTTTCAATCCAGAGACGCTTCGCGTCCTCCAGATTTTGCAGGGCTTCATTCGGGTTATACCCGTCCGACATACACCCGGGCAACTGGAGTATTTCTGCAAACCAGTATTCATCACCACCGTCAGACTGATGGGACAATTGAACCGGGTATGACAGATTGAGGTAGTATTCCAAATCCTTGCGTGTGGAGAGCGTTTGGGACATTGGTCTAATCCTCCTCCATGAATCCGAGCGCTTGCGCTTCTTCAATCGCGTTCAAGGCGGCTGTTACATAAACCCTCTTCATAGGGTTTTGGCGCGGGAATGTTCTCCTGATAGGCGTGTCGGGCAACGAGGCTATGTAGTGGCTCCCCCGGCCGGATCGGATTTTGAATCCATGATCTTCGTATATCCTGCATAAATCTCTGAACCTGACATTTAGAGAATTCTCTCTCACCCTTCGAAGACGCCTATCCCGTGGGGGCATTGCGTAGCTCCGTTTGTGGCCATGGTCGGCCTTCAGGTGATTAGGGTTGCGCTATATGTTCGGCATTATAGTTCAGATTGCCATTCTCCGCTTGCTTATAAGTTACTAGAACTGTCGTGCGCATATTGTAGTAAATGGCGGAGCGGGTGGGTAGCCTGTGGTTGTGCGTGAAGCCGGGCGGAGTTCAGCAACGGTCCCATGACTCGCGCTCGGAGCGGATGTAGGATTCCACGTCGGCGGCGTCTTTGAAGAGGCGTTGGCCGGGCGCGTCTTTGAAGATGTCGAGGGCTGAGCGGCGGGCAGTCGTATCGCTTGGCTCGCCCGCCGAGGGATCGTGCGGACATGGCTGTTGGTTGGCTTTGGGCTTGGTCATCGGTGGCCTGCGGAGGGGTTAGGGTGGGATAGGCGTCTCAGATTCTAGCATACCCAACTGTCTTTCTTGTTCTGACAGTTCGCCATTGGTGGGAGGGGCGGAGACAGTCTGCGTTTCACGTTCAGCAGGAAGTATCCACCGATAGCTCTGTGTGTCCTCTAGTTTCTCCAGATTATTGTCTTCAGTGGCTTTATCGAGCCACTTCTTGAGCTGGGCCTTGTGGAATTGCCATTTTTCATACAATTGTTCAATCGTCTTGGGGGAAGCAGAACATTCCCGCTCTGCCATAAGCAGGAAGAATTCATAGAAACTGCCAGGTATGTTATTTGCAGGATTCGCGCCGTTGTCAGTATAGGGATCCACTGGTTCGGGCAGGGATATTGGCGTTTCTATCAGGGCGGAAACGTCAATATCCTCAATACTCTGTGGAAGCCAGTTAGCCCCTCTCTGGACGATGCGGTGGTTGCCGTCATCGGTATGCTTGACCCAGATAGGAACCCAGTTATTTTTCTGGTTTTCCTCCGCTCCTCTCCATGTTCCCCCTTTGGTGTCGGACCGAACGACCACGGCGGCGTCAGACAGGCAGTAGATGTATTTGTTCCTGCCCATGGCGTTGCCGACATTGAAACCCGCTTCCGGGTTGAAGGGAGACACAATGACCAGGTTATCGTCCATCAAATGGCGAAGGTATTTCTTGCTGAGAGATGTTTTAAGCAGACTGTCGGCAAGCGCTCCGATAACTGTACCTTCCGCATCGAGCGCGCCCAGCATAGCCGCTTCATCTACCCCTCTGGCGCCACCTGAAACAACCGACCAGCCGCTGTTCGCCGCCTTCTTTCCCAAGTTCCGGCTGTATGCCAAGTCAATGTCGTCGGCATCGCGCGACCCCACCACAGCCAATACGTTTCCGTGATCTTGCAATAACCTACGGTTTCCGCATCCGAACAGGATATGCGGGGACTTGGACCGTCCCAGTCTGTCTTTCATCCGTTGTGGGTAATCCGGGTCGGAACGAGTCATCACCCAGAGGCCGGAACGCTCCCATTTCTCAACGCTCAGGGCAAGAGCCATACCACGATTCAGCAGGGCTTCTATCCGTTCACAAGTTATCCTGTTGTGGGACCAACCTTCCAGCCATTGCGATGGATTGCCAGTCAGCAGGTCGGAGGGCTTGAAATCAGCGTCCTTGTCGCGCAGCCACTTGTTGAGACGCGCCCATTCGGTTGTCGTAAGCGGTTTGGCCGAATCGCTTCCCGACTTGGAGAAATGGACTGTGAGAAGCATGATTGCCTGCGCGTCTGGAGTGACGGACATTGGTCAACCTCTATTGCCTCAAATCTATCTGAGCAGATCGTCCAAGACGACGACGGGCAAATCCGCAACGCGCCGAAAGTCGCTGTCGTTGGTGACGAATAGCGTACACCCGGCGTATTGAGCCGCCGCCGCGTGGAGCGCGTCCGGTGTTTTCAAACCTGTCGCGGCTCGCACACGAGTGGCCTCTCCCCACACAGGACGGGTAATCGGGATTATCCATACTTCGTTTGCGTTGAACAAGTCTCGGAACCTTCCTACGAGATATGTATCGCCTTGTCGCAGTGGTCTGATCAGCGTTTCCAATACTGCCACGTCGCTGCCTGCAATGACAAACTGTCCAGCCTGGGCCTGACGCCACATTGGTTCAAGCAGAGAATAGTATGGCTCTACACGTTCCACGCTATATATAAACGCCGAGGTCTCCAAGTAGATTGGGCCGCTGTCCGGCAGGGTTAGATATCCCACGACGCTCTCTCGGACTGGAGGTATTCTTCTACATCGGCGGCACTCTTGAAGAGGCGTTGTCCGGGCCCCTCTCTGAGTATGTCCAGCGCTGACCGCCGCGATGACGTTTCGGAGTGCATAACGATCACATCAACCGACTCGCCCTCTTTCAGACCGGTGTCCTTGATTTCTATTTTTCCCTCTGGCAGCACCGTCGCCTTCAGGTATATCGCTTTTTGCATGGCTGATGACTCCTTGTTTTTAGACAGGCTTAGGTCTCCGCCGCTATTCGTGGTTTCTCAGCTCTGACAGTACTTCTGCAAATAGTTGAGAAACGCCGACCGATGCTCCTCCAACTTAGCTACGCCCGGATGTCCTCTCCGTCTGTCAATGAGTTCCCCTATAAATCGCAACAGACTTTCCGCGTTGTGGCAATGACGCGGTTTCCACCAGTTGTTAGTAACATAGTACTGACCATCATATAACTTTGCCCAATACCTTTCAGTCCATTTACCGTCCTCTAGTGGTCGCAACAACGCTAATCCTCCAAGTTCCAATTCCAATTCGCGCTTGCAGTAATCCGCATCCATCAGATTGTGCAGATTGCTCCTGCTCAGAAGACCCGGAAAATCTTCAAGGAGCGTCTTCATCAGGGACCGTACAAGTGGTTGTATCTGACCAAGCTGCCTGTTGCCAGAATTAACGGGAACGGCAAAGTTTCGGCGATTCTCTGAGTTCTCGAGTGGGGGTGGTTTACTGCTTCTCTTTTCGGTCAACCCACTGAGTTCCAATAGCTTGGCCGACCTTACGAACAATTCTGAAGTGTCCGCCACAGCCGCTGCTTTCTCCAATGTGGGACTCAACAACCCGCTAGCAAATTCTTCATTCGTTATCAGTTGCCAATTTATGGTCGGGTATTCTGTCCCCAGTCGTTTGAAGGTTTCTTCCAGTGGACGCTGAGCTCCACGATGCACTTTGGGCGAAACGAAGTAGATGTGCTTCTCGATACTTTCTGGATGGTAGGCGTCCAAGATTAGCATAGTACGCAGCAGTTTTTTCAACACCCTGTTGGCGACGCCGCCTGTGTAGTTCAGTCCCGCTTCGTGGTATGCGACTTCCATAGCGTGAACGCTGCCGTCCAGTTCGACGCCGACTACGTCAACCTCTCCCTGCTTCAAAAATTGACTGCAATCCTTCGTCCTCTTGAAGACGCTGCCATCGGGGTCAAATCTTTCTTTCATGTGGGCGAAGATGCGTTCCAGTTCCGCATCGGTTTTGCGCTTGGTCCAATTTTCAGACGCCTTCCAATTGGCCTGTACCAACCAGCACTGCTTGACATGGCGTAGAAAGGAGTAGCATACGGATTCGCCAATCTCTATTTTCATGATCGGTTAAGACTCCCTTCTATGCCAATCCAGTCTGAGGATGACTGTGATTTCAAGCAGTCGTAGAAATTTTCCTGTCAGTTTCGCGTCGTGGAGGACGTCTTGCTGTAATAGAACAATTATCCCGGGGAGCCGTCAGGACTGCCCCGGGATAATATTTGTCTTAGCCTAATACTGTCTGGACTGGCGGGAGCGGCCGCCCATGGCGGCGTAGGCTACGTCGGGGTCTATGACCACGTCGAGGAGGGCGGCTTTGCCGGAGCCGAAGGCGCGCTCGAGGGCAGGGCGGATCTGGGCGGGGTCGGTTACGCGCTCGCCGTAGCCGCCGAGGCCGTCCATTATCTTGGCGTAGTCGGTCTCCTGGGACAGGTATGTTCCGACTCCGCTCATTCCGCGACGGACGACGCCCTGGGTGGTCTGGTTCCATGCGCCGTTGTTTCCGACGATGGAGACGATGGGCAGGTTGTGGCGGACGTAGCTTTCCACGTCGAAGCCGGTAAGGCCAAAGCCGCCGTCGCCGTAGATTATGCAGACCTGCTTGCCGGGCCGCGCGAGCTGCGCCGCCGCCGCGAAGCCGGAGCCAGCGCCCAGGCAGCCGAACTGTCCCGGGTCCAGCCAGTGGCCGGGCTCGTTGATGTTCAGCACGCGCGCGGCGAAGGTGACGATGTCGCCGCCGTCGCCTATCACGGTAGCGTCGTAGTCCAGGAAGTCGCGGACTTCTTTCACCAGCCGCATCGGGTGTATCGGAGTCTGGTCGCTGTTGAGCATCTCCTCGTCGGCGGCCTGGAGGGTCTTGTCCTCGGTCATCACCTCTTCGACCCAACCCTTGCCGGGGGACCTGTAGCCCCTGGCGTTGAGTTCGTCCATGATCTGGCGGAGGATGGCCTTGGAGTTGCCGACGACTCCGACATCAATGTCGCGGTTCTGGCCGATCTTGGAGCCGTCCATCATTATCTCGATGAGCTTGGGGCTCTGCGGGAACATATAGTCCGAGCCGTAGCCGAGCCTGAAGTCAATCGGCGTGCCGAGCAGGATAACGGTGTCGGAGTGAACGAGGCCGTAGCGACGTCCGAGGCTGCCGAGGTTGGGGTGGTCGGAGGGGATCGAGCCGCGCCCCATGGCGTTGAGGAATACCGGCGAGTCAATCATCTCGATGAACTCGCGCAGTTCCTGGGCGGCGTCGTTCCACCAGATGTCCGAGCCGGCCAGGATCATCGGCTTCTCGGTCTGCATCAGGATGTCGCAGACCTGGCTGATGTATTCCGGGTCGCCGTATGCCTTGGAGTCGGTGCGGTAGGACTGCGGGTAGTTTACGCTGTCCTCGTCCGTTTGACCGTTCACAACGTCAATCGGGATCTCGAGGTATGCGGGGCCTGGGACGCCGGTGGTGGCGTGTCGGAAGGCGATTGACACGTAGTCGGGGATGCGCTCGACGCGCTTGACCTGTTCGGAGAACTTGGTGACCGGCTTGAGGAATGTGGCGGAGTCAAAATCCTGGAGTCCGCCGCGCAGGTGGTCGGTGATTCCAGCATTTCCGCCGATGAGTATCATGGGGCTTGGGGCCTGGAATGCGTTCGCGATGCCGGTGACGGCGTCCGTTACGCCCGGCCCCGCGGTAACTATTGCCACTCCGGGCTTCCCTGTTACCTTCGCCCAGCCTTCGGCGGCGTGAGCGGCAACCTGCTCGTGCCGGAAGTCTATTATCTTGATTCCCTCGGCCACACATCCTTCGTAGAGGTTGTATATGTGGCCGCCGTTGAGAGTGAAGATGTAATCTACGCCTTCTCTCTTCAGTGCCTTGGCGAACAGTCGCCCGCCATCAATCTCTGCCATTTCTTCTCCTATGCTGTCGCTTGTGTCCGATTATCCGTGCCGTATTTTAAGGGAATTCGATGAAGGGGGTCCGTTCAATCGCAACTGATGCGCGCTACTCCTCGCGTTCTGCGAATTTCGTCGAACGCCCGGTAGTACCGCGCCCCTGACTGTTCGCGGTTCCCTCGACGTTCGCGTACATTATGCGAACATCAATCTGCCTTTGGGTTCAGGAATAGGGTGTCCCATCTCCTTCTGCGTCTCGATCCAGATGTCCATGACTTCCTGAATCATCGCCAGCGCGTCCTCATAGGTCGGCCCGTCGGAGACGCAGCCTTCCAGTTCAGGGACCTCCGCAATGAACGCGTCGTCTATACTGCTCCAATACATGATGATCTCGTATTTATGCGTCATTTGGCGCCAACCCGTGTCTTATTACTATTCGTCGAAACTGTCTGATTTGATATGCCTTCGCCATTGAGTTCCGCGGCTGTATTATCACAGACGCTCTCAGTCCCAATCTGCGGAAAGTGTGGTGGCTTCCTCGAATGGTCTCGTAGAAGCCCATATTGAGCAATAGCCGACGGAATTCAGCGAACCTGATATTCGCGTCTGACCTGCCAGCTAATATGGCCTGCAACAGGCGAAGGTCTCTGGAACTGAGCGTACTCGACTGTTCATGCGGGTTGTTCATCTGCTGTCGCTTGTGTCCGATAATCCGAGTCGCATTTTAACCCAATTCGATGAAGGGTGGATGAAGGGTGTTTGTTCAATCACCACTGATACGCGCTGCCACTCACGTTCTGCGGATTTCGCGGAACACCCGGTAGAACCGCGCCCCTGACCCGTTTCGGGTTCGCTCGGCGTCCGCGCGCGCTATGCGAACATCAATCTGCCTTTGGGTTCGGGAATTGGCTCACCCTGCTCATTGGCGATCTCAATCCACGCATCCATAACCACTTTCACCTCTCGGATCGCGTCCTCATACGTGGGACCGTGAGCGTTGCAACCGGAGAGTTCGGGGACTTCCGCGATGAATGCGTCGTCCTCTTCACTCCACCATATTATTATTTCGTATTTACTAGTCATGTGGCGCCAGCCCATTTCGGATTATAAATGCTCGGAACTGTCGGACCTGATATGGCTTGACCATTGAGTTTAACGGCTGAATAGACAGAGACCCTCTGGTTCCCTCTCTGGTGAATATATGATGACTGCCTCTCACTCTCTCATCACAACCCCATGTTATGCAGCAATCGCCGCAGTTCAGCGAATCTGACGTTGGCGTGCGCCCTCCCGGCCAATATAGCCCGCAACAGGCGAAGGTCTCTGGAACTGAGCGTACTCGACCGTTCATGCGGGTTGTTCATCTACAATATAACGCCCTTGTCCTGCAGTGACGTTATGTCGTCCCAGGTGTAGCCGAGTTCGTCAATCAGGATTTGCTCGGTGTGCTGGCCCAGTTCGGGCGCTTCCCTGAATATGCCCGATGGCGTTTCGCTGTATATGTTGGGGTGGTTGCACATCTTGATTGGGCCGATGACGGGGTGGTCGAAGGTGGTTATGTACTCGTTGGCTATGACCTGCGGGTCGTCCACGAGTTCGTCGGTGGACTGCACCCTGGCGTAGATGAAGTCGCCGGTGGCTCGGAAGTGAGTGTCCCACTCGGCGGATGTCCGCGTGAGGAACTGCTTGTCCATTATCCTGACGAGCTCCTCGCGGTTCTCGGCCCGCGTTTCCATAGTGGCGTATCTGGGATGGTTCACTATTTCAGGCAGCCCGAGAGCGGTCATGAACGACTCCCAGTAGCGGTCCGGCTGGAGGTGCATGAGCTGAATCCACCTGTCGTCCTTGCACTTGTACAGGTTGGCGAGAACGTTCCACGCGGACTTGCGGTCATAGGCTCCAAAACGGTCGCCGCCCATTATGAGACTCATGCTCATGCCCATACCCTGGAGCCACATATTCGCGCTCAGGTGGGAGGCGTCCACTTTCTGGCCGACTCCCTGGATGTGCCTGGCCACCAGCGCGGCCAGTACGCCCTGGCACAACATTATCGCGCCCATCTGGTCGGATACGCCCTGGGACACGCGCACCGGCTCCTCGGCTCCGGCGGGCGTGGCGGAGATCATCAGGCCGCCGCGCGCCTGTCCGCAGCCGTCGAACGACGGAAGCGCCGAGTCGGGCCCGTTTGGGCCATAGCCTGTGGCGGAGCCGTATATGATCATGGGGTTTATCTCGCGGAGCGTTTCGTAGCCCACGTCGAGCCGTTCGGCAACACCCTGGCGGTAGTTCTCTATGAACACGTCCGCCGTCTCGACCATCTTGTGAACAATCTCGCGGCCCTCTGCCGTCTTCAGGTTGACGGCTATGCCGCGCTTGTTGCGATTGTTCGCCTCGAAATACGCGTTTCGGCCCTCGGGCAGGGTCGGGGCCAGTGTCGAGGCTCGCGCGACGGCGCGTCCCGCGTCGCCGTCGAGCGCCTCGATTTTTATTACGTCGGCCCCCATGTCGCCCATCATCGCTGCGGACATGGGGCCAAACTGCCACATTGTCCAGTCCAGCACCCTTATGCCTTTGAGCGGTCCGGTCACTCCGCTTGCTCCATTTTCGTACACTGGCCGCCTCCCTTATCAGACTGAATGATTGTGGCAGATTGTGGCGATTCTAACACACGACTCGAAAGACGGCAGGGCTTTCGGCGGACGCGGGTTCTGTCCATGCCGACATGGAGAAATCCGACAACCGCCTCGGCGTCGCCACGCTCTCCAGAACGCGCGTCAGCGAGATCGCAGGTCGAGTCCCGGCCGCGGTGGACCCCTGAACGGAAGGGCCTTTAGGATTTCTTGGGCAACCTGACCGCGCCGCCTACTATCAACGCGCCACGCCATGCATGGCCCCGCGGCCAGAGGATTCTTGTCAGTCTGTCCATGGCTATTGCGCGTTGCCTGAAATGAAATTCCGAACCTCGTCAATCACCTGGCGCTGCCCTGCTTGACTATCAGGTCGTCAACGCGAATCCACTTGGGGTCGGGAGCAGTATAGTCTGAGCCATCCGCGTTTACGTACTGGTGGGCAATGCACAGCAGCCAGTCATTGACCGTCAGCTTGATGTTCACCATCTGGCTACGGGTTTCAGGAGGGAAGTTCCACCTACGGGAGGCGGACATGGTTCTACGTACCTCAGAGAAAACTTGCCCTCTGGCTAGCTTTCCTCTAATATCCAGAATACGATAAAGTTCACGTAATTCTGTCTCAGACGCCATTATGGATACCGGCTGTGAGGAGGTGACTGGCATGAACGACGAAATCCTTAAGACAGTACGACTTTACCTGATGGGCGATATTGACATAGATTCACTTGAAGATCGGATAATCCCACTTGCTTGGGAAACCCAGTTCAAGGATCAGGAACTCTTGGATGAGATCCTGTTTGAGTTAATATATATCAAAGATGGCGTATCCGACGAATCTATCTTCAGAACCCGCATGGCCGAAATAGCGAGTGGAGTCCCCGCCACTGCAACTCCCTGAACGTCAATGCCTTCAGGATCTCTTGGGCAGCCTGCCCGCGCCGGACAGGGTGAGGTTCAATGGTACGAGTGCGCCGCCGACTATCATCCCGCCATGCCTGCCCCCGCGGCCAGAGGATCCTTCTCAGTCTGTCCATGACTATTGCGCATTGCCTGAAATGAAATTCCAAACGTCGTCAATCACCTGGCGCTGCCCTGCTTGAATATCACATCGTCAACCCGAATCCATTTGGGGTCAGGCCCGGTGTAATCTGAGCCGTCCGCATTCACATACTGGTGAGCGTAGCACAGAATCCAGTCGTTGACCGTTCACCTGATTTCCACCATCTGGCTGCGAGTCCCGAGAGGAAAATTCCCTCTGTGGGGGCTGGCCATAGTCCTATAGACTTTAGTATAGGCTTGACCCGTATTCAGCTTTCTTCTAATATCCAGTACACGGTACAGTTCGTGCAACTCACTATCGGGTACGGGTATGGACACTGGCTGGTCGGAGGAAACTGACATGACCAACATAATCCTTGAGACGCTGGAACTCTACCTAACCGGCGACATAGACCTTGATTCGCTTGAAGACAGGATCATTCCCCTCCTATGGAGCGCCGAGCTAGAAGCGGACCGAGACCTCATTGCCGAGATAGCCGTCGAGTTAATATATATCAAAGACGGCGTATCCGACGAATCAATCTTCAGAACCCGCATGGCCGAAATAGCGAGCCGAGTCCCGGCCGCGGTGGCCGACTGAGCGAGTGGTACAATGAACCCAAAGAACCGCTATCCACAAGCCAGATGATAGAGGAGAGTTCAAACCATGACCATGCTTGAAGAACGAGTCAGTTCCATCGAAGGCGCTTACGACCACCTCGCTACCAAGGCGGATGTTCAGGAACTGCGCGGCGACCTGAGAACTGATATGGAAACCATGCGCGGCGATCTGAGAACCGAGATGGAAACTATGCGCGGCGACCTGGTGGCTCAGATGCGCGCCGCCGAAATACGCACTATCAAATGGGTCGCCGGAATAACGATAGGAACCTCGCTTGGCACGGTAACCGCCATAGCCGCGCTGATAAGACTGTCTCTGTAACATAACCCCCCGCGCCGAGACCACCTACGCCCGCCAATCAAGACACCATAGCCGACTACCGCCACCCCGCCGACTATCAGCCCGCCGCGCCACGCCTGGGATCGAGGCCAGAGGATTCTTTGTATCCTGTTCATTTATAAATGAACAGACGCCCCTACGGGGAGGCGCTCTAACCGGCTGTGACAGGGATTATGGTAGGCGCGATGGGATCTATTCCAAGTTCAGCGCACCCGTCCAGATAGACGTCTATCGAGATGCGGAACTCCCGCTTGACGCTCTCCACGTCGGACGCTTCGGCGTTGGCTATCGGGTATGGGCCGCTGTTGATAACTCTGGCGTGCAGAACCTCGACCTCATCGTCATAGACCACTTCGCCGATGTAACCCTTATACTCCAGCATCAACTCTCTCCTATACGCTCAATAAACTTCACAATGTCACGGACGGTATCGCGTCTTGCCACAGGCCGTGGGTGTGGTCTGTGAACTACGATAGACTCCGACCCTTTAGCCAATTGTATCCTGGATCCGGCCCGTTCCACCAGATTGACTCCCAGCGCGTTCAGCAGCGTCTCAATCTCCGTCCACCTAATGTCCACCGGAGTAGGGGTTGCCCGCATTCGTTCCAGTGTCTGTCGGTGTCTCCTCCGCATTGGTCTCAACTCGTTACATCCTAGCGCTTTCAGTACATCTGTCCACCGATTCCCAAGTCCATCCACACAACCCGGCCCCTATCCTGAACATCCCCGCCACGCCTGCCCCCGCGGCCAGAGGATCCTTCTCAGCCTGTCCATAGGAACTTTGCTAAAATGCACCTAGAAGTTCAGGACACTTCATCATTCCCTCGAATATGATGGTCCGTAGGCTTATGCCCTGGTGAATCTGGATAAAAGTGAACGTATAGGACTTGTTATGAACATGCAAAAACACATGATTCAATTTTCTGTGAATGACACCATTGGGATACTCGATGCCTCGCCGGCAAAGGCAGACCTTATACCCGAGGTAACGGTTATCCAAATAATGAACCGCGCTCCCACCGCACATCTGGCAATCGAAAGAGCAATCAAATTCCTTATACATGCCGCAAGCGGGGATTTCGAAGAGACTCACACCTTGAATAGACTACTTAATAGTCTAAAACAGCATGACGTGAGCGGAGAAGCCTATCTATCACGGGCTTTCGATGATGCCGTTGATTTCTATGGTTACAATACGAACACGGACGATTTCAAACATCTCAGGTCGCTGAAGCAATACTTTGAGGAAACTGGTACCGAGAACGCATTCCAGAAAATGCGATACTGGGAATTGGAGCAGCGGCTAGACGATCCACTTATAAGACGCATTGACCTCCGTATCCACCGTGAAATATTGTGTGCACTTCAACAGTTGCTTATCGGAGCCGACAATCATGCAGCACATACCGTCACAGATCGAGTAGATACACTTGTGTGGCAAGCGATGCACAGAACGATGATTTATAGCGAGCAACAAGCTACAAGGAAAAAAGCCATATACGCTATCGTAACTGCGCGTACTCAGGGCAAGTCTTCGCGATCAATACTCTATGATGCAGTGCAATCAGGATTTGATTTAGGTGACGACTCATTCAACAAGGACATATTCCGGGTTTACCAAGAACTACTTCAATCCGACGATCCCGCAGTTCGCTATTATGCGGAGAAGTGTGCCGTACTACCAAAACAACAGCGAGACATCGTACCAGACATCGAATGGATTATTGAAAACAGGAAGGGAATGGTAAACACACCGATGGGCACGCTGTTAGGGTATATTCAACGTAGTTCTGATGGTAAATGGTTTGCAACGCCGCCAACAAACTTGTCTTCAGCTCGGGCTAAAACACAAACTGACGCCCGTGCATATTTGGCGGATTTGATGTCGTCACCCGTCACTATCGTTGTGAACGGAAAGATTCTACAACGCAGACTGGTTGGAGATGAGAGTCATGCATTGAGTAACGATTCAGCTATCCTGTGGACAAATGAGGTTGATCTGAATCAGCCGAACACGTTCAGTCTGGAATTCTGGGATGACAATCACGGACTAGAATTCGACCAAGAGATCAAATTAGAATTGGCACTAAGACAAGGTGGACTACACCAACTTGAGGGAAAGGTATCATCGGTGGAACGTCAAAATGTAACTATAGCAGGGTATGATGTTTTCGCTACTTCAGGTGAATCATTCTTACAGGAAGTGTGAAGCGCAGAACTCTCTCAACGCCTCCTTCACGCGCCAGCCTTTCCGAGCTCCGACAATCCATATCCTGAACATCCCCAAATCCCGAAAATCCTGATTCAGACACCAGCCCTCAACAACCCCCCAACCAAATCTTCTACATCCCTACCCTGAGAAGACCCCCGCAACCACCCCCGCAGCTCCCGCCGAGCGATAGTCACCGTCACCCGCTCCCGCTCCTCATACAACTCCGCAAGCCGGACAACCGCCCCCTCTGACGCCTTCCGACCCGCGTCCGAGATGCTCACGTGCAAATCATTCCCAGGATCAAACTCCGGTATCGGAAGTTTCCACAAATGCTTGTGCAAGTCCCGCGCTCCGAACTGGCCTTTGGACATGAACTGAGTTGCCGCTTCCGACAAAGTGTGACTATTTATGATGGCGAGAAGATAATAGGCTTCCTGAACGCTTTCGCAGGAAATCCAGTACAGAAGATGATCTATTATGAAGCTATCATCTTGAATCAAAGCCGCTGTTGGATTGCCAGCCTTTGTATAAACCACCCGAACCGGCCTGTCCTTCGGATCTTTCATCCATTCGAGTTGCGATGATAGTTTGTGCATGTAGTCCAAATTTTCCAGCAGATTCAGACGATTCGCCCGCGCCTTGTTCTCCTCCCAGAGACCGCTGATTGTCTGCCAGCGTTGGCGCATACGCCTGTCGAGCCCGCCCAGGCGTATCCCGCCTGCGCCGTCGCCGTCGGTGGGTATACTGTCCTCGCCACGTCGGATGGGCAACGCTGCCTTGAGCGGTGGCAGCGTCGCGTATGGAACGACTGTCTCCCCCAGGTGAATGTCGTAAACGTGGCCAGACTCTATCGTCTGCTCGCTGATGGCCGACAGGTCGAGCGTCTTCCAGGGCGCTTTGTCCTGCGACCCGCGCCGAGGGTTCACCGTGATTGTGCCGCCCGCCCGTATCATGGCTCGATTTTGCGTCTCGTTCACGAAGAAAAATACCCGGGGATATATATCCGCCCCTCTACGAGAGTGTCCCCCGTATGGCGACTCCCCGACCTCCGACGTGTCGGTTATGCCGGCCCGCGTTCGACGGATATTGGACGATCCCGCCTCTCCAATCCAGCGTTCCACGCCGCCCGACAGCGCGACCGCGCCGCCCGCCTCTCCCGTCCGCCTTGCGAACGTCACGCAGGACGGCACCGGAAAGAAGGTGTTTGGCTCTAGCCGCTCCAGGTCCCACGCGCTCTTGACCCCGAAGTCCACGCAAAGCGTCCGCATCTGCTGTCTGGAGTTCCAGCGTCCCGTCCGCCACTTCCGATACTGACCCGCCTGGAGCGCGCTGTGGGGCATCACCATCCCGATAACCCCCCCGTCCTTCAGGTAAAGGTCAACGCTCCGCGCGAAGAACAGCCCCGCCACATCCTGAGTTGCCGCGTACCTGCCGCCCACCCAGATGTCGTACAGGTTCTCACTCTGGTTTCTGAGTTCCGTCCTCAGCGCGCTCGCCGTCTGGTTGTAGTTCAGCCAGGGCGGATTGCCCACGATAACGTCCACCTTCGAGCGGCTCAGCGCCACCGGACGCACCAGGTTGCGCGTGTAGTACGCCCAGATATGGTCGCTCCCCTCCGAGTGCAGACGCTCCATAGTGGCGATGCTCTCGCTCAGAATCTCGCGCTCCGCCGGGTCGCTTATCCCGTTGTCGTCCAGCGCGATGTGCGGGTCGTCCCCGTTCTCTATCGCCGCCGAAACGTCGTTTATCAGCGAGTCGAAGTCGTTCGCCCGCTCCACCAGGCTCACCGGGAACGCCAGCGCCGAGTTCCGCTCGTCCTCTACCTCTATCCGCACCTCATGTTCCGCGAACATATCCCCCGTTCTGAAGCGAAGCTGCAATGCGTCACCCAGGTAGATGGGCACCGATATGGACGTGTCCGCCGCCGCCTCTATCGCCGTCCGAGCGGCCAGCGACCACGCCGCCCGCGCCAGGTGTACCGCCACCGGGTGAACGTCTATCCCGATAACAGAGTCCCGCAGCTTGCCGAACACCTCGTCCGGCCGAACGCCGCTCTCACGCGCCGCCGCGATTTTGTGTTCCACCGCCTCGACTATGAACGTACCCGATCCGCACGCCGGGTCAAGTACACGCTGTTCCAGCGGCTCGGTCACCAGTTCCCGAACCATCGTCCGCGCCAGCCACGACGGGGTGTAGTATTCGCCCAACTGCCTGCGCTCCTCCGGCGGGATGACGCTCTCGTACAATATCGCCGCAACGTCCGCGCCCGCGCCCGACCAGTCGAACCTCGCCA
The DNA here is from genome assembly GCA_965261525.1 of Dehalococcoidia bacterium. Lineage (GTDB taxonomy): Bacteria > Chloroflexota > Dehalococcoidia > Lucifugimonadales > UBA1123 > VXRN01. Next base: position 2,397,446 of record OZ253472.1, on the reverse strand, counting down.
CACGCCGCGCGATAGCTCTCACCAGCGGCAGGCCGCCCACCTCCGAAGGCCACGCGAAGAAGTCCGACTCCACAACGCCCTGCAATCCGGTCGCGTTGCGAAGTTCCCTGCCCCTGAGCAGGTCCTCCGCGTCCCTCTCCGCGAGCAGGCGAATGTCTATCCCGAAAGACGCCTGCACCACTATCCCGATAACCGTCGTCAGATAAGTGTGCCTCACGAACAGGTCGTCAGCGTCCGCCGCCGTGTTCGCCGCCTCGCCCAGCGCCGCCCTCAGCAGATCAGACCACAGCCGCCGCTTGATCTTTATTGTCTCTGCGTCCGAGTAGCGGTCGTACAGTTCGCGCAGCCGCGTTATGTCCCTGTTGTAATGGGCGCTGCCCGGCCCGAAACTCTCCTCCACCGTCCCCCTGTCAACTGGTATGTCGCCCCTCGATTCGAGCGCCCTGTCCCGCAGCCACTCGAACAGCGGCAGCCACCTCTCCTCCGACTCCAGCGTGAAAGCGTATGGATAGACCGTCCGCGCCTCACCCGCCCCGGGCCAGCGCAGCAGCCAGCGCCTGCCGTCCGTCAGAATGCCCATGCGGACGCGCCCGGCGTCCTTTTCGGACTCCTCCAGGTAGTCGTCTAGCTGCCGCACGTACTCGGGGTTCGGATCGAAGCCGGACGCGGTCCCTATCCGACGCTTTACCTCTATGAAAGTATCCAGCGCCGTCAGGTCAACCGCCCGCCGCGACCCGTCCGATGGCGGATTCTCCTCCACTATCTCCTCGCTCCGCGCGAGACCCGTCAGTATCAGAAAATCCCGCGCCGCGCTCGTGATATTCGCCTCCGCCTCATAGTTCCCGTGCCGCCTCAGTATCTCGCCAGCCGCTCGCGCGTACTTGGGGTCGCCAATATCCAGATGCGTAGCCATAGTGGGGTCTCCCTATCAATTCCCTTTAATCGTACAACAAATCCATTCCGTCTCCACCTCTCCCCATGCTACAATACACCAACAACAGAACACAATTTCTAAGTCGAGATACATAAATGCGAGGTTATGATATGAAAAATCCAAGGCCCGAAAACTTTCTCCCCATAGCTAAACCCTGGTGACCGCAGGTCAAAAAGAGGTCAAAATCACCTGCGCTCCTCACCTGCGTCCCACTAGGCGTCACCTGTTGCCGTCACCAGCGTTCACCGGACTATTATAAACCCGAATATATCACCTGGTCAGTCGGACGCGCTTGCTGTAGCATTATCCGTCCGCGCTCCGAAAAGACCCCGCGAAACGCGAAAGATGTATGATACGATTTGAAAGAGGCCGATTTTGGGCCGCGAAAGCGAGGACGCCGAATCGAGTGGCTACAAGAATAGCGGTAATATCGGACACGCACTTCAGTCGCTGGGACGAGGTGCATCCGCGCATAAAGGAAGCGATTCGCGAGGCGGATATCGCGGTGCATTGCGGCGACATTGTTCGTCAGGATGTTGTTGACGGTATGCTAAGTGAGGCGAGGCGGGCGGTGATAGTTCATGGAAACTCGGATCCGCCGGATCTCAGGCAGTCGCTGCCATATACCGAGACCATAGAGGTGGAGGGTGTCAGGCTGGGAGTGACTCATCCCGCGTGGGGTGGGCCGGAATTTCCCCTGGAAGAATTGCTGCCCGACTTCCCCGAACCCGTGGACGCCATTTTATTCGGACATTTTCATGAAACGATAAACGAGACGCGTGAGGGAGTCCTTTTTCTAAACCCGGGACAGGCGTACAAATCTTTCATGGTTCCCGCGACTATGGCTGTACTAACGGTGTGTGAGGGGAAGATGTCTGCGGAAATTGTTGTTATAGAGGAATGATAGATACTCCGACGTAAGGCGAGGATGAATCGAGGACGGACCATGAGCCAGGAATCCAGATACGCCAGAGGCGATGGGAAGAAAGGGGTCGGGCGCAACTATTGGATGTTTGTAGAATCCCCCGACAACTTCGAGACAATCAAAGAGATGGGATTAACCCTATTTGGAATGGGACCCAAATATCGTCGCAGAGTCGAGCGAATGTCTCCAAACGACAGGGTTTTGTTCTATGTAAAGGGAATTCGGAAGTGGCCCGCTACGGCTACAATTACTTCTCATGGCTTCGAAGACAGTTCACCGATGTTCAAGCCGACATCGCGCGGCGAAAGGCTCAACCACCGCGTAAAGCTCGCGCCTGACATAGTGCTGGACGAGCCTGACTATATTGACGCGATGCTGATAGCTCCTCGTCTGGAATACCTGAAGCGTTGGGCGCCCGAAGACTGGCCGCTCGCCTTCTTTGAGCGTTTGCATCTGCTGCCCCAAAAGGATTTCAGGCTGATTGAGTCGGAAATGGAGCGTATAACTAAGAAATCAGAAGCCTGAGTTCGGTTTACTCTCAGCCATTGACGGGTCAGCGCCACACCTGACGGTCGGTGAGTTCTTCGTCATAGACGGTGAAGGCAGCTTCGATAAATTCCCTTGGAAGATCGGACGAGTCGGAGATGTCCGCCAGTTCCAGCAGGCGGGCGTAAGATGTGATTATTGGAAGCGTCGCCGCTACGACTGGCGATGCCAGCGCGAACTTAATCGCCCATGCGCTCACGTCTCCTCCGAATTCGCGGAGTGCGTTCACGAGAGTGTTTCGCCCATACTCCCTCCGCTCGTAAATCGCCTTCCTGTAATTCTGGGACGGATCAGCCGACTGTTCGTCCGGCAAATTTTCGAGCGCGCCTGAAGCGGAGGGGTCATATGCGAGAATCGCGGACATTGCACCCTGCGCTCGTGAGATAAAATTGCGGCCAGGCTGCTGTTTCAGCAAGCTGAACTGGGTTTGAAGCGACGACACCGACCGAACGTCAATAGCGCCCTCTCCGGCCTCCTCAGACTCCGGTTCTTCATCGAGCGCGACCCCGAAGTAGCGTATCTTCCCCTCGACAACCAGATCTTCCAAAAGGCCAAACAACTCGTCGTCCTCGATCTGGTCAGGGCCGGGATGGTGGATCTGGAACAGGTCTATGTAATCCGTGTCCAACCGTCGGAGGCTCTGCTCGCAGGCATACTGGATGAAACCGGGCGTCCAGCGTTGCGACCTGCCGCGTTCCTCAGGGTCAATCACAGGCCGGTAGAAGTCGTACCCCGCCTTGGTTGATATGACGATGTCGTGCCGGTTGCGTCCCAATGCGCGAGCCAGAATTTGTTCGCCGTAGCCCTCTGTATAGGAGTCGGCGGTGTCGAAGTAGGTGAAACCCATGTCGAAGGCGCGGCTGAGCAGGTTCAGGGTGTCCTGTTCGGTGACGTGACCGTAATCGTTAGTCGCCAAAGGGCGCAGAGGGACGCCTATTTCGGAGACTGTGAGGTCGGTGTGTGGGAGTTGTCGGTATTTCATTGTGTATTTCGTCCAAATGTTCTATAATGCGAAGGCAAGACGCGCCCGAAATAGGTTATACGCTCCTGGACGTGTGTGACGAGCGTGTAGATTTTCCCACGAATCACATTCCGTATGCTGAAATTATATCAGTAAGGCAAGAATGGCACGCGAGGAATTCATAGCTATAAGACCCAAGGTACTGCAAGCTCTTGGAGATTCACCGCCGACCAAACCGATACAACCTCCGTGTGCGCCAAACCCTTGCGGCATAGCCAGTAACCGACTAATATAACTTGCAAGATTATGTCGCAGCCCAAGAACGAATTCACCAGCGTAACCAAGCTCCAGGCCGAGGCATTCGGGGAGCCTGGCAATCGAACGTTCCGCATGAATGTGGACAGCGCAAGCAGTTCCGCGTCCGTGTGGCTCGAGAAAGAGGACCTGTTTCAGCTCGCGCTCGCGATCCAGCAGATCGTCAACTCCATATCCGATGACAAGCTCTCGTTGGCCGATCCTCCGATGGACCGGGAGGCCCCGGGCCTGACCAAGCTCGACTTCAAGGCCATGAACCTGGCGCTCGGACACGACCCGCGGCGCGGATTGTTCGTAATTGACGCATACAATGTCGGTGACGGCGAAGATCCTACTATCCGCGTCTGGCTGGACAAGCGGCAGATGCTGGAGTTCTCAGAGGGAGCCATGAGGGTTTGCGCCGCCGGACGCCCATTGTGTCCTCTGTGCGGCAGGGCGATTGATCCCGACGGGCACAGGTGCCCACGAGTTAACGGCCATGCCAAGCTCACTCCCGAAGACCTCTCCGAAGACCAGAGTTCTGAATAGCTTCCTGCCGCATACGCTTCCGAAGAGGCTTCTTTGCCCCGTCGCAACAGACAGAACCTCAACATCGTCCTTCCCGTTCCCGAAGGCGCTTCGCCGGTGGCTCTGGACGAAGCCGACGCTCGTCCGCTGCTGGAATCGGGTGAGATAACGGGTGGTCACAGGATGCCCTACGGGTCCAACTACACCTTTCTGGTGTGGATAGACGCTGGGCCAGGCAAGTATCTGCGGGCGATTTACAAGCCGCGCGACGGCGAACGTCCTCTCTGGGACTTCCCGCTCGGCACTCTGTACCGCAGGGAACAAGCATCTTTTGTTCTCAGCAGACTGCTTGGGTGGCCGAACATCCCTCTCACGCTTGTGCGCGAAGGACCGTATGGGATTGGAATGTTCCAGAACTACGTGGACTGCGATCCCGATGTTACCTACTTCGACATGGTCCAGGATGACGATGCCTACGAACAGCTTTGCCAGATTATGGTGTTCGATCTTATTGCGAACAACGCGGACCGGAAGGCCGGACATTGCCTGATGGATGAAGACAGCCGCATCTGGAGCATTGACCACGGTCTTACTTTTCACCCATCGTTCAAGCTGCGCAGCGTAATGATGGAGTTCTGGGGCAAGCCGATTCCCGGCTACATGGTGGATGACCTCGCCGACCTGCATCAGAAACTCGACGATGCCTCTGAGGACACAGCGCCACTTGTCGAACATCTCGACCGACGTGAGGTGAAGGCGTTGAAGAAGCGAGTGCGATTCCTCCTGCGAGATCAGGCAGTGCCGAATCTCGATCCCAACTACAACATACCGTGGCCCTTCGTATAGCAGCCGGATCAGGGCCGCAGGCATATTTGAAGCCATCGTCGCGGGCGGAAACGCTGAATGACGCGCCGCAAGTCCCCTGAAGACGGAATCCCACGAAAATAGACGGGTCTAAGGTGACGGCCTTCCACCCTACTCACTGGCGGAGTTGGAAACTATGCTTACATTCGGGCGTATCCTGGTGGGGATAATCGCGTTCGGCTTGATAACCGCCGCGGCGCTGGGAACGGCATACGCCTCGGACAGCCGGGCGGATGCGGGGTCGGACTCTTATGAACTTCTCCTGGAAACGCTGGCCGACGCCCACTCCAGTACACCGAGGCGATAGCCGACTTCTCCAAGTCCATCGAGTTAGAACCCGACAACGTACAGTTCTACTGCAACAGGAAAGCGTCCTACCAAGACAGAGACGCTGATGGCGACGACGCCCTCGCGCTGACGGACGCCAACAAGATACTCGAACTTAAGCCCGGATCCACCGAAGGGATGGATGAGTCGTCGTGCAAAAGGGGTGAGAAAGCGCTCCATTGAATCTGGGATAATGGGTTTGAAGACAAGAACCAACCCCAGAGCAGGAGCACTTAATAGATGTTACCACCTGAGCGTCCCGACCGCATCCGAATCGCCTTCGACGATCCCCGGCTGGTGGCCAATGCCGGGCTGCTCGTGCCGGCCACTCTCGCTCAGCGCCTGGGACTGAGTGAACTGGTGGACAGCAACGTTGACCTGGGCGATGCGCCGGGACGGGCGAACCCGGGAGACAAGACGCTGACCCTGGTTGCCTCGGCGCTGGCCGGTGGGGACTGCATCGATGACGCCGACGCGCTGCGTGCCGGTGGGACCGGGCGGGTGTTGGGCTGTACAGTGAAGGCGCCATCCACCCTGGGGACCTTCCTGCGCAGCTTCAGGTGGGGACATGTGCGGCAGTTGGACCGGGTGAGCCGGGAGTTGCTGGCGCGGGCCTGGGCCGCTGGCGCGGGTCCCGGCGATGAGCCGTTGACCATCGACCTGGACTCCACCATCTGCGAGACCTACGGACTGGGCAAGGAGGGCGCCCGCCGCCACAACTACACCGGCCAGAGAGGCTATCACCCGCTTGTGGCCGTCGCCGCAGGAACCGGCGACGTGCTGATGGCCCGGTTGCGACAGGGTCGAGCCAACACCGCCCGGGGCGCAGCCCACTTCCTGCGTGAGACGGTGAGCCGGGTGCGCTGCGCCGGGGCCACAGGACAACTCACCGTACGCGCCGACAGTGGCTTCTACACCCATGACATCGTCTCCGTATGCCGAAAGACAGGTGTCCGCTTCTCCATCACCGTCCGTCAGCACACCCGACTGCGCAATCTCATAGAGGCCATACCTGAGGAGGACTGGACTCCCATACCCTACTGGATGGACGGCGCAGCCGACGTGGCTGAGACCACCTACACCCCTTTTCGGAACGAGCCCGATGCCGCACCGGTGCGTCTCATCGTCCGCAGGGTGAAGCCCACGCCCGGTTCACAACTGGCCCTCTTCGTCGACTACAGCTATCACGCCTTCATCACCGACCGACAGGGCGACACCCTCCAACTGGAGGCCGACCATCGCCGCCACGCCGAGATCGAGAACGCCATCCGAGACCTCAAGTACGGTGTCGGGCTGAACCATCTGCCCTCGGGGCGCTTTGCAGCCAACGCCGCCTGGATGGCCATACAGGTAATGGCTCACAACCTGGCTCGCTGGATCGGACGCATCGGTCTGCGCGAGCCGGTGGCGACCACCAAGACCCTGCGCAGACGCTTGTTCTCCCTCGCCGGACGGCTCACCCACTCGGCCCGCCGCCTTACTTTGCATCTCCCGCAGCGCTGGCCCTGGGAAACACAGTTCGGTCGCGCACTGACCAGACTGCGAGCCATTCCTCTGCCGGCCTGACGGCAGTGTCTACTACTGACCACCGTACACACCACAGCCTGTCTTGTCCGTAAGATCGCTCCGGACCGGACCGCGGGTGTCCACTGTTGCCCGCAGATTCGTCAAACTCGCCCCAAATCGCCACTGTGGGCCTCCATTGGCGTCCAAAATCACGACCGCGGACCTTCAGAACGACCCAGGCGCTGACATCACACTTTGACACGTCCCTCACCCACGCCCCGGCGGCGATACTAACCCTCTTCGGTGGATTCGGGCTAAGAGACGCAAGAAGTATGATGCGGAATGGGAGTCTTATCGGACGAGTCCCAACGAAAGGGAGCGTGAGGAAGCTGAGTTTGTTCGTCAGATTATGCGTGAATTTGGAGTGGACAAGATTTTAGCAAAGCGGATTGTCGAGTTTGTCAAACTTGCCTTGAATGAAAATAAGCGTGTCATTGACGAACTGGAGAGTGAAAACACGAGACTAAGGCGTGAGAACGCGCGACTCAGTGAAGAAGCCGCCCGGTGGGAGCGGGAAAACGCGGGACTTAGGTACGAGAACGCGCGACTCAGTGAAAAAGCCAGGAGACTAGAGAACGAAAACGCAGAGTTAGCTGAACGTGATGATGAGCGGCTGAATAAAATTCTGGAACTTATTTCGCATATTGGTCGTTTAGAGTCCATGGTAGCTGGAAACACTGAAGGGTATCCTGATGTTCAGGATCCGAGGCGACGCGCTCCCGAAGATATGTACACTACGGGCAACGATCTCTTCGACCGTTACTCAGCAGGCGGCATAGAACCTGTAGATGATCCTACACCGCATCAAAGCAATCTATTAGATAGCTTGTTGTCCTCTATAGGGAACAATGACTCTACATCGCCACACAGAGATGGACATAGAAGAAACGCCCCTGAGCCTACCCGGAATTCTGGCAAACGCAATCCTGGACGCTCCGGCAGTTTAAGTTCAGACGCAGGCAGTATGAAGAGGGATATTTTCGGTAGAAGGAAGAAGAGATAGGCTGTGGGACAGCGTGATTGAATATCCAGCTTTAATAGAGGGTGAGGAGGGAGCCTACGGGGTCATCTTTCCAGACATTCCGGGGGTCGGCGCGATGGGCGACACGGTGGATGAAGCGCTTCTGAATGCCCAAGAAGCACTACTTGACTATGCCGTTGAGTCTGAAAGGGACGGGGAGGAACTGGAGGTTCCCAGTCCGTTGCAGTCCATCGAAGCGCTGGCTGGCAACCGATTGGTCTCCATACCTCTGACACTGACCAAGGAGAAGGCGTTGGCGACGGACTGAGAGGCACCTATTGGATTTATGCCACTCTTATTGGGTCTTCACCATTTTCCATCAGTTCCCAATTGGCAAGTAATTGGTCTCTGCGCGAATTAGCCCATCTGACCACCGCGCGTTCTATTCTGCCTGGCAAGTGTCCTTTTGTGATTCTCACAGTTCGGAGATCAAATGACGCTTGGTATTCAGCGTGGCGGGCGTGAAAGTGAGGCCAGCGGTGGTCGTCCCAGTACATTTGGATTACTATGCCGTTGAAACGGCTAATCTCCGGCATACTGGTATGACTGACGCTTCTCTATTTCGGCGTAGAAAGATTCGGCATCGGAGAATTTAGATATTTCGTCCAGAGACAACCCTAGCAAACGGGCATACATAGTTTCGGGCGAAAAGTCCAACTCGACGCCATCGGGAGTAAAGCCCCAGGAAACTACATCGTCCTCGTTGACGTGGACGCGCTCGAAGAATTCGCGGTCGTCCCAAACCTTGAACACGCCCTTTCCTTTGAGGTGGGACATATCCAGTTCTCCGCTGACGCCATCATTGAATTCAACCCAGATTTTAAGGCCGTCGCGCGGCTCGACTGATACAGGCCAGAAGTCCATTGGCAGTACCTCGCTGTAACTTAAGGATATTGTGTTACATATCGTACAGGTTTGGCAAGTTAGCGGGAACTGCAACCGCTTTTGTGTGGCTACTCGAGTTCCACGATGGGCGCGCCTCCCATGACCTGCTGGCCAACGGTGACCATGACTGTCTTGACGACGCCAGACCAGTCGGCGCGGAGCATCTGCTGCATTTTCATTGCTTCCAGGACGCATACCGGGTCGCCCGTGACTACCTGGTCGCCCGGGTTGACCTCGATGGAGAGGATTGTGCCGGGCATGGGCGCCCGGAACAGCTTGGAGGCGCTCGATGAACTCTCGACGACGGCTCCCGCGGGTCTCGCGACGGGAGGTGGGGCGGCGGGCGAGGGTCGGGTGGCTGGGCGCGGCGCCACAGGGGCGGGTCTCAGTTGGGCTTGCTGAACAGTCTCGGTGACAGGATCCTGCACTTCGACCTCGATAGTGTGGCCGTCCACGACGGCTGTGACGGGTCGCTGGGTGAGGTCACCGACTTCGACGGTGTACCACTTTCCTTCTACTTTGACTCTGACCGTTTCTGGCATGATTCTTTGCAAGCGAGACGAGTTTGTCCGGCCCCTCCTAGTTGATAAGCGAGATAAAGACGCCAGCGACGACCGCTGATCCAATCACGCCGGCGACATTCGGCCCCATCGCGTGGGGCAACAGGAATGTGCGCGGGTTCGACTCCTGACCGACGTGATGCGAGATCCGCGCTGCCATGGGGACCGCGGACACGCCCGCCGAGCCTATCAGTGGATTGATCTTCTCTTTCAGGAACAGGTTCATCACTTTCGCGAAGAGCAGTCCGCCCATAGTTCCGCAGGCGAAAGCCACCAGTCCGAGTCCCAGAATAATCAGGGTGTCGAGCTGGAATACGCGCTCCGACGACAACTGGGTTCCGACGGTGAGCATCAGGAAGATGGTGGCGATGTTCAGTATTTCGTTGGACGCGGCGGAGGTGAGGCGTGGGACAACGCCGCTCTCGCGGAAGAGATTTCCAATCATGAACATGGCTATCAGTGGAGCGGACCTTGGCACTATCAGAATGATGGCGACCATCGCGATGGTGGGGAACAGCAGCTTCTCAAGGCGCGAGATCCTCCTGGGCGGAGGCATCACTATTTCGCGCTCCTTTTTGGTGGTGAGCAGTTTCATCAGCGGCGGCTGTATGAACGCTACGGCCGCCATGTACGAGTAGGCGATTACGGCCGTGATTCCGAGGATATCGGGCGCCAGCCTGGCGGAAAGGAAGATGGTGGTAGGCCCGTCGGCGCCGCCAATTATGCCAATCGAGGCGGCTTCCGAAAGCTCGAAAACTCCGGTCGCGAGAGCGCCCCAGAAGGCGACGAATATACCGACCTGCGCCGCCGCTCCGAGCAGCAAGGTCTTGGGATTGGATATGACGGGCCCAAAGTCTGTCAGCGCACCGAGTCCCAGGAAGATGATAGGGGGCAGGATGTTCCAGAACGAAAGGCCGTAATGGAATATGATGCCGAACAGACCCGATTCCTGGTATCCCGCGCTCTCGCTGGGTGGGATGAGCAGACCCGTCAGGGGGAGGTTGGCGATAACAACACCGAGGCCAATCGGGAGAAGCTCGTATGGCTCCATGTCCCGGGCGACCGCGAGATAGATGAACAGCAGGCCGACGGCCAGCATTACCGCTTCGCCCGGGCCGATCTCGCTGAATCCGGTTGAACTAAGGAAGTTAAGTAACTCGTCCAAAAGCTATTAGTCCTGAATGCCTATTCGTCCCGAGCCGAGTTCGGTTCACCGCGGAGGTATGGCCTGGACTCGAGCAGGACCGTAACCGCTATCGCGGCGGCGGTAGCGCGATTTCTCATCTCAGGGTCGCCGGTCGGCGTTTCTTCCCGGGCTGCCGGATCCTGTTCGTCCTTGTTAATCAGCCGCGAGATCAACCTTATGATCAGCACGGCTACCAGCAGGAAAATCAGGACACTGAAGGCCGTGCCAATCCCTATGCCGGTGAGTATGAGCGCGTCGGGCTGCTCCAAACAGGTTCTCCTCTCAGACTATCCAGCAGATTCTACACTACGGACGAGGGAATAGTGAATTTGGAAATGGCAATGGGATCCGGGTGGCCCGGCTTGAAGCCGTATCATGGTCGGGGATAAAATCGGCGTCACCAACAGCGATGGGGGGAGAATATGTTCAGGCTTGCAATTCGCGCGGCGTTCTTCGATGGCGGCGTGTATGAGGAAATACGGGACAAACAGGAGACGGCGTTCAGCGCGTTAGGAGTCGTTCTGGTCGCGGGAATCGCCTTCGGCATGGGGATCTGGAGCCAATCTCAGGATACGGCGCAGCAGGGCTTCAGGATCGAAGAGAGTCTCAATCTGATACTGTCCGTATCGAGTATCTTTAGCAGCTGGGTCATATGGACAGCGTTTGTGTGGCTGCTGGGAGCGCGTCTCTTCGCCGGCAGAGAGGGTTATCGCGTAAGCCTGCGCGCGTTGGGAGTCTGCTATCTGCCCCTGTCGCTGTGGCTGCTGATCGGCGTTCCATTAATTGGTGAATTATTGTTCATGATGGGAGCGGTCTGGGCCCTGGGCTCGGCTGTCGTCGCTGTCAAGCACATTCACGACATTTCATGGTGGAAGGCGGGAATAGCGGCGGCCGTTGGATGGTTCTGGGCAGTAGTTTTAGTACCTCTGTTTCTTGTTATTCTGCCCGTGATCTCAGGAACGCCAGCCTGATGTCCGCACATACGAATCGTCGCCGCGGTTTCCCACGCAACCACATATACGCTTGAAGAACCTCGCCGTCGTCAATACGCAGCGATAATACCGGCGGTTCCATAATGACGCAGACTTTGCAAAGGCGGTGAATAGCGGCCTGATGTTGGTAGTCTTGCATAGAGTTTTCTTGTAATATCTATGTTGCGAGTCTGAAACTTAGGAAAATCTCGGAGCCAAAATTATGCCCCAGAGGCCCAAGACAAAAATCGTCTGCACACTCGGCCCGGCTACCAAGTCCTATGACATGATATGCCAACTGATCCTCTCAGGTTTGACGGTCGCGCGGCTCAACCTTTCGCATGGCACTTCGGCTGAACATCAGGTACTGTTTCGAACTGTGCGAAAGGCGTCCTCCGACCTGGGGATACCAGTTGGGATAATGGTGGACATACCAGGACCCAAGTACAGAACCGGACCGCAGTCGCCGGGCGACTTCGACCTGAACTCCGGAGACACGGTAGCTCTGACAAGCCGTGACATTACCGGAAATCCCAAGATGCTCGGGGTATATCCTTCGGGAATTCACAATGACGCTGTGGTTGGCGGGCGTGTCCTGGTGGACGATGGAGCGATTACGCTGGAAGTGGTCTCGGTTGCCAGTCAGGATGTCGAGTGCATGGTTCTGGATGGGGGTAGGATAACGGAAGGACGCGGAGTCACCACTCCGGGGAGGGCTCCGACCCTGCCTCTCCTGGATTACAGGGCGATGCACGGTTTGAGTTTCGCCGCCAGCGCCGGGGCCGACTTCGTAGCGCTCTCTAACATTACAAAATCCGAAGATGTCTATACCGCGCGCCAACTGCTTCAGATGAGGGGCAGCACACCGTTTATCATTTCAAAAATAGAGACGGCAGAGGCGATAAACGATTTCGACAGCATTCTCGACGCCAGCGACGGAATAATGGTCGCGAGAGGAGATATGGGCGTTGAGATTGAGATGGAAGCGGTGCCCGCGGAGCAGAAACGTATCATCTCCAAGTGCAATATCGCGGGCAAGCCGGTCATTACGGCAACTCAGATGCTCGAGTCCATGGTTGCTTCATCTCAGCCTACAAGAGCGGAAGTTACCGACGTCGCCAATGCCGTTTACGATGGCACCGACGCGATTATGCTTTCTGGTGAAACTTCGATTGGACAATATCCGGACAGGGCAGTTGACGTAATGCGAAAGATTGCGCTGCGTACTGAGACCGCGCTTGATTATGAACGTATTATAGAGGAGAAGGGACGCTCGTCGGAGCAGCAAACAGACGATGCCATAAGCTACGCCGCGGCCAACATCGCGAACCAGATGAGCGTGGGGGCCATCGTCGCATTTACCGAGTCAGGCAGCACGGCGCGACGAGTATCAAGGTACAGACCGCGCCCGCCTATTCTGGCTCTGACGCCTCACGAATCGGTGCAGCGTGAGCTGACACTAAGCTGGGGAGTGACTCCGGTCATAGGCCCTACACTAACGAATCTGGAGAACTTATTCGATGAGGCCGAGGAGCGGGCGATTTCGCATGGAGCGCTTACCAACGGCGATAAGCTGGTGCTGACCGCGGGCACTCCGCTTGGAGTTCCCGGCAGTACCAACTTCCTATATGTAATGGACGTGTCGGCGGACAAGGGAAAGCCTTCGGACTGACGCGCGGAGAATGTGAAGGCCATGTGACCGCGTCGGGTAGTCGGTAAGCGCTCCGGAGTCGGCTCCGGGTATCTGTGGAAAGGGACGTTTAAGGGGAGAAGTGGAAAATGCTGAAAATATATAACACTCTCACAAAAGACCTTGACGAAGTTTCCCCGCTAGAAGACGGGGTGGTCAGGATGTACACCTGTGGGCCGACCGTGTACAGGGACGCGCACATAGGCAACCTGCGTTCCTATCTCATGGCCGACTGGATACGCCGCATATTGGCGGCTCAGGGATTGGACGTTATTCATATAAAGAACATTACCGACGTCGGCCATATGCGCCAGGAGATGCTGGAGCGTGGCGAGGACAAGATTATTGCCGCCGCGCTGGAAGAGGGCAAGACTCCCGCCGAAATAGCGCAGTTCTATACTGACCGCTTTCTCGCCGATGAGGGAAAGCTGAGTATCCAGCCGGCGCACGAATTTCCTAAGGCTACCGACCACATCGAAGAAATGATCGAGATAGTAGAAAGACTCGTTGAAAAGGGCTACGCCTACGAGGCGGATGGGAATGTCTATTTCTCGGTGTCCGCATTTCCTGACTATGGGAAGTTGTCCGGCAATATACATGAAGCCGAACTTCTGGAAGCGGTAAGGGTCGAAGCCGACCCGTTGAAGCGCGACCCACGCGACTTTACTCTCTGGAAAGCGGCCGAACCGGGCCGAATGGTAAAGTGGCCCAGTCCCTGGGGAGAGGGCTTCCCCGGATGGCATATAGAATGTTCTGCGATGTCATTCAAGTATCTTGGTCAGAAGTTCGATATTCACACTGGCGGCGTGGATAACATCTTCCCGCACCACGAGGGCGAAATAGCTCAGAGTGAGGGATACACCGGCGAGCCGGTTGTAAGTTCGTGGGTACACGGCCAGCACTTGCTTGCGGATGGCGTCAAGATGGCTAAATCGGCGGGCAACTCATTCATAATGTCGGATATCGAGGCGCAGGGTATTGACTCGATGGCCTTCCGTTACTTGTGCATGACCGCACGATATAACACCCGCCTTAACTTCACGTTCACGTCATTGAGGGCGGCGCAGCGCGGCCTTCAACGGCTGAAGAACCGCATCTGGCAGTGGACGATGGATGCGGGCGACGACGCGGCAAGCGGCGAGGACGTAGAGGAGTGGACGGGAAGATTCTTTGACACCGTAAACTCAAACCTGGATATGCCCGGCGCGCTGGCGCTGACTTGGGAAATGGCGCGCTCCGACCTGTCGCCTTCGACAAAGCTCGCGCTGGTAGAAAGGTTCGACGAGACGCTCGGCCTCGGCCTGCTGGATGTGATGGAGGAGTACCAGGCAGAACCCGAAGCATTGGAACGCCTTGTGCGGAGGTCGCGACTCAGAGACGCCGGCGAATATCGAGGCGCGGACATCATCAGGGCAGACCTGGAAAATGCAGGTTACGTAGTCGAGGACGATGCGAAGGGGTCCCGAATCAGGCCCAAGGCCGAGTGGGAGAAATTGACGGAAGATCGCGACATCGTGTCTTCCGCCGCTGAAGTTCCATCACTTGTTCACGAGAGAGACTCCCGTGAAATCACCATTGGCATTGTTGCCTGCAATTATGTTGAAGACGTCAAGCGCGCGGTTCAAAGCGTATTCAAGTGGAGCAATGGTAGAGACATTGAGGCGGTGATTCTGGACAACGGCTCAACGGACGGCACATCGGAATGGCTGGAGAGTCTGTCTGCGAGCGACGCGAGGGTAAGGGTAATTCACGCTGACCACAAACTCGGCGAGGGGGCGGCGAAGAACATCGTGCTGAAACAGAGCCTCGGGAGGACGGTGGTTCTGCTAGACACCAGCGCAGAGGTATGCGAGGACATATTTGGCCGCATAGAGGAGATGCTCGACCAGGAAAATGTGGGGGTAGCCGGGCCATTCGGCCTGCGCACCGACAATCTTCATCACTTCCACGACGGTGAAGGAGAATCCGGTGATATGGACGCGATGCAGGCTTACTGTTTTGCCTTCAGGCGCAGCGCTCTGCAAGAAGTCGGCCTGATGCGTGAGAGTTTCCGTTTCTACCGCAACTTGGACATTGATTATAGTTTCCACTTCAAGGAGAAGGGCAAGAGGATTCTTGCCGACGTCTCACTGGGAGTTGTACAGCACGAACATCGAGTTTGGAGCGAACTGGCCGAGGGAGAGCGCGACGAGTTAAGCCTGAAAAACTACCGCCGCTTTTTGGAAAAGTGGGGGGCGCGCGCAGACCTTCTTGTAAGCGGCAGGTCCAGATAGGTAGAATTACCCCGATTCGATGATTTGGAATGGCCCCCGGATATAGCGGCCATTCTGTTGCGTTAGGGAGATGTAGTGACGCTTACCCTGCTCTGGCTTCAACTGGCCGCCGCCGCCGGTATAATTCTGATAACGGCGCACTTCATGGCAGGCGCGGCGGACATTATCGCCGAAAAGACTGGGCTGGGCAGGTCGTTCGTAGGCGTCGTCCTGCTGGCGACCGCCACTTCTCTTCCCGAACTCGGCACCGGTGTGAGTTCTATCGTTCTTGTAGGGGAGGTGGACCTCGCAGCCGGAGACGCATTCGGCAGCAATCTGTTTAACCTACTTATTATCGGGCTTCTCGATCTGTACTGGAGGCGGGGGCCAATCCTCAGCAGCGTCACTGCCACGTCGGCGCTTATAGGAATGCTTGGAATCGTAGTGATATCCATTGCCCTTATTGCAATGCTCGTACATGGATTGACAGGAAGCGTTTCTGGATGGTACATAAGCCCGTTCTCGTTCGCTATCTTTGGAGCTTTTCTGGTCTCGATGTTCCTGATCTACCGCGCAGAGAACTTGGAGAGGGCGTTGGCTGTCCCGACGGAAAAGGTCGAGAATTACGCCGAAAAGAGCCTGACTCGCGCGTTCACCACCTATTTTGTAACGGCTGCTATAGTAGTGGGTTCCGCCGTTTGGCTTGCGAATATTGGCGATGGCCTTGCGCACGCTATGGGATGGGAGGCGAGTTTCGTCGGTACCCAATTCCTGGCGCTCAGTACGTCACTGCCGGAGCTTGCCGCGTCGTTCGCCGCTCTCAGGCTTGGAGCGCCCGAGTTGGCGATTACAAACGTCCTGGGAAGCAACCTTTTCAATATGGGATTCGTGCTGTTCCTTGACGATGTGGCGTTTACTGATGGCGCTCTATGGAATGGCATTTCGGAAATACACCAGCTTACCGCAATAATTGCTATCTTGATGACCGCCATTGTGACAGCGGGAATTATAACGAGGGGATGGAGAAGACCCCAACTTCCGATAAGTCCGGAGGGCGCCGCAATGATAGCGCTCTACATAGTTGTGAGTCTGCTAGTGTTCAGACTCGCTTGACACAATCTCGGTTCGCTCATAAAGTTGGCGCACAGGTTACCTTCGCATATAGGAGACATACAATGTTTTTTGAACTCAGAGAGTACAGGACCCTCCCCGGACAGCGACAGAACTGGGTAAATTTCATGGAAGAAGAGATTATACCCTTTCAAGTTTCAAAGGGAATGACGATATTGGCGAGCTTTGTAGGCGAGGAGGAGGACGATCTGTACATTTGGGTTCGTCGCTTCGAAAGCGAAGAGCAGCGGAAAAAGCTCTACGAGGCTGTTTATGAGAGCGATTATTGGGTGAATGAAGTCGCTCCCAGGATTCCCGATATGATGGATCGGTCGAAGATTGTCGTCAGGCGTATCGAGGCAACACCTCGTTCGGTGATACAGTAATAGGGCTGACTCTTCTACACTTAATCCTGTCTTCTCCATGAAGCGAGACGTGGCGCCGGATGTAATTCTGGCCAACGCCCACGTTCTGACTATGGATCGTCGTCGTCCTTACGCGGAGGCGGTCGCGGTCAAGGGTGACCGTATCTACTGGGTAGGAGCCGATTCCGACGCGAGGCAGTTGAAGTCGGCCCGCGCGAAGATGATTGATTGCGGCGGCGGCGCTCTGTTGCCTGGCTTCCACGACGCCCATATTCACTTGCTGGCTTACGCTTTATCCTTGTCGGAGGTGGACTGCCGCCCGCGCTCCGCTATCTCGATCCGAGATATTGAAAGCCGAATTAGCGAAAGGGCCTCTCGAACTCCGGACGGAGAATGGATAAGGGCATGGGGATATGATGAAACGTCGCTTGAGGACCATCGCCACCCGACACGGCGCGATCTCGACAAAGCCACGCGACTCCACCCTGTTCGGCTCGACCACAGATCCAGGCACGCCAGTGTATTGAACTCGCTGGCGTTGGAGCGCGTCGGCATCGGAGAGGATTTTTCCGAGCCTCGCGGCGCGACGGTCGGGAGGGAACTTGACACGGGTGAGCCTAACGGGCTCTTATTCGAGATGCAAGATTTTCTCGAAGGTCGGACATCTTCATACTCCAGGGGTGAGATCGAGTCCTCCCTGAAGTTGGCATCGAGAAACCTCCTGGAGTACGGCGTCACCTCAGTTCAGGATGCCACGCATTACAATTCTGTCTTGCGCTGGGACTTCTTTGACGACATGCGTGACTCAGTGTACGCAATGCCCCGACTTACACTGATGCCAGGATTTCGACACTTGCTGGACTTTGTAGAGCGAGGTCTGACATTTGATTCCGGTGATTTATGCCAGAGAGTAGGTCACGCCAAGATTATGGTTACTGCATCATCCGGGAATATGGCGCCGAGTAAGAGTGAGTTGTCACGCATGGTTTCCGACTGCGTGGAGGCAGGTTTCCCGGTTGCGATTCACGCGGTCGAAGCCGAAGTTGTCCAGAACGCTGCTGAAGTATTGTCAGCTGTGGCCGATTCATATGGGATCGAAGCGCCTCATCGCATTGAACACAGTTCGGAGTGTCCCCCAGGGACGCTGGAACTGGTGGAACGATCATCGGCAATGGTAGTGACTCATCCAAATTTCGTTTACCAGAACGGAGATCGCTACCTGAACACGGTAGAAGAGGAAATGCTGCCCTACTTGTATCGTGTCCGCGCTTATGCCGAGCGTGGAGTTGAGGTTGCATTTGGGTCGGATGCCCCCATAGGAGAACCCGATCCAATTCCAGGCATCTTTTCTGCGGTAAACCGAAACACGGAGTCCGGCGACACTTTGGCGGTCAACGAGGGCATAGGTGTACGGGACGCGCTGGAAATGTACACTGCCGGACCCGCGAGGGCATCTGGAATTCAGGGTGAGATCGGAAGGATAATGCCCGGCATGGTGGCGGATATGGTCCTTCTGCAGCCGGATATCCTGTCAGTCGCGACAGAACGTTTACTGGACCTCAGGGCTACTATGACGATCCTGGGCGGGCGAATCGTATCAGAGTCGTGATGAACAATCGCCGCTGACGGAATTCTTCAGGTACTTCAATGGGATTGTACTTAATGTCACCGTCTCCGACGGACGACGTAGTCCAGAAGTGACTCAAGCGAGTCGCGAGATGGTGACTCTGGCACAATTCTGAGGGCGTCATAGGCGACATCACAGCGCCTTGAGGCCTCGGCGTAGGCTTCGGACATTATTTCCGGCTGCCTGACCATTTCAAGGGCTTCTTCCAGCAATTTCTCGTTGTGCCGGTCTTCAAAATAGCCTTTTACGGGATTGACACCGTTGCTTCTCTCAAGTGCGATAAAAGTAGGCAGGGTCATGATTCCGTGAGCCAGATCACTGCCGACAGGTTTGCCAATTTCCTCAGGGGAGCCTTCGAAGTCTAGTATATCGTCCACAATCTGAAACGCCATGCCCAATTCATAGGCGTACTTCTTGAGAGCGGCGACTTGCTTGTCCGTGGCGCCGCTTATGGTGGCGGCCGACTCGCCTGATACTGCGAACAGCGAGGCCGTCTTGCTGTAAATTCTTAAGTAGTAATCTTCGATGCTCTGTTCGGGGTTGTAGATGCTTATTCTCTCTCGAAGCTCGCCGTTTGACAGATCCATAATGGTTTCCGAAAAACGCCTGATAACCCCTATATGGCCTATATCGCATACAAGGGTTGCCGATGACGCAAAAACATAGTCGCCAACTAACACTGCTATGTCTTTGCCGAACATACTTGAGATGGTTGTTCGTCCGCGTCTGAAGTCTGATTCGTCCACTGTGTCGTCATGTATCAGAGTAGCGATGTGAAGAAGCTCTATCGCCGTGGCCATAATCTCGGACTTGTAATGATCGTGTGTGTGAAAGTTCGAAGCGAGAAGCGTGATTGCGGGCCGCACACGTTTGCCGGACGAGCAATAGACGTGAGCCAATAGCTCCGACAGGAAAGGGAAGTCAACATTTGCCATATCCCGGAGGCGATTCTCGACCCTGGTCAGGCGATCTTGGATCGGACCGTAAATGTGATTTACGGTATCTCTGTCATGGCTAGTTGCCAAGACGCGCTGTCTCTTCCTCGATGAGAGACGCATCGAATTTACGGAACAGAGGTCTTGGGCGAGGAAGTGGACTGCCCGGTTTCAGGGCGCGGGGATCCCAGTCCCAGCCCTCTGATTCAGCGCTGCCGTCGAGTCCCAGCATGATGTGAAGTTTTTCTGAGCTGCCCGGCATGAACGGATACAGTGCGGTCTTGAGACAGTTAACCACCGACATGCCAGTCCATATGGTGCGGGCAGCATCGGCCTTGTCGGTCTTCACTGCCCGCCAAGGCGCTTTTGAGTCAAGATAGCGGTTGGTTGACTGCGCAAGGCGCATAGCGGCCTGCAACCCGCTGCGGAACTTGCAATCCGCGATGTTTCTTCCGGTTTCGTTCAGTGTTTCTCGAGCCTGTTCCAGCAGTGCGTTCGACTGTTCATCGAGAATTCCGGGGTCGGGGACGGCCCGATTAAAGTTGCGCCCAGCCATACTCAGAGTCCTGTGAACCAAGTTCCCGTAGGTAGCTACCAACTCGTCGTTGTTGCGTCGGACATATTCCGCCCATGAAAAGTCGGAGTCGCTGGTCTCCGGCATCATCGCGGAGATCACGTATCGGAGCGGGTCGGGATCGTACCTGTCCAGATAGTCTAGCATCCATACGGCCCAGTTTCTGCTGGTGGACAACTTCCGGTCTTCCATGTTCATGTATTCGTTGGCCGGGACATTGTATGGCAAATTCAGGCCGCCGTATCCTAGCAGCATGGCAGGCCATATAATCGTGTGGAAAGGGATGTTGTCCTTACCCATGAAGTAGTACGACTGGGAGTCATTCTGCCAGAAGTCCTTCCACTTCTCAGGATCTCCCCTGCGCCGCGCCCACTCCTTTGTAGCGGACAAGTATCCGATGACCGCCTCAAACCAGACATAGATTCGCTTGTTCTCGTAGCCCTCAACCGGCACGGGGATGCCCCATTCGAGGTCGCGTGTGATAGCCCTGTCGCGCAGTCCGCCTTCGAGATAACCTATAGTGAAGTTCTTTACGTTCGGACGTAAGTGATCCTGCTTTCTGATCCACTCCAACAATTGGTCCTCGAATGCGCTGAGCCTGAGGAAAAAGTGTTCAGTCTCCCTGATCTCTGGGGTGGAACCGCAGGTGCGACACCTCATTCCAATGAGGTCCTCCGGGTCGAGAGTCCGTCCACAATTCTCGCACTGGTCCCCACGCGCGCCATCGTATTTGCAGTGGGGGCATATGCCTTCAACATACCTGTCTGGAAGGAAACGCTCGTCGTTAGCGCAGAAGGGCTGATTCATCGTGTCAGTGTAGAGGTGACCCTTTTCGAGAAGACGCAAGAACATATCCTGCGTAACTTCAGTATGGTTCTGCGTATGGGTGGAGGTGAAAAGGTCAAAGCTGATGCCGAAGCGGTCCCAAGTGTCCAGGAACTCTGCCTGGAATTTGGAGTATATATCCTCAGGTGATACACCCTGCTGGTCGGCAGCTATGGTGACAGGCGTGCCGTGCGCGTCGCTGCCGGATACCATAGCCACTTCGTTGCCTATCATTCGGTGATAGCGGGCGAAAATATCGGCAGGCAAATATGCGCCCGCGGTGTGGCCAAGGTGAATGGAGCCGTTTGCGTATGGCCAGGCTACCGCTACCAAGATTCGTTCGGACATAGTTCGTTCACAAACCCGAAAAGGACTATCCGCAATGTACGATCAGCATCATGGTAGCACGCCGAAATTGCAATTGGAAATAGATAGCATAGATAGAACAACCTGTATCAACTTAGTCGGCGTTCCTTGCGGTGCGAAAATCCCCTCGACCTCGACGCTGAGAAGGGTATGTAAATGTGCAGCCAACTAAGAATTTCAATCAACAGACCCCCTCTCCCTCAAGGGAGAGGGCTGGGGTGAGGGTGATTACTGCCACCGACCAAACTGATACAGCAGCTAGATAGAAGAAGGGCCTTTTCAAAGTTGCGACTTTAGGCTCCAAAACTCAATTCGGTCATTCCCGCGAAAGCGGGAACCCCGAAGGGCTCGCCGCTCGGCAATCCAGATGGCGTTGCTGACCAAGTCGTGATAATAGCGACTTCGCACAGTTCCTGACCTGAATGGAAGCGACCTGTTCATAGCCCAGAGCCGATGATATAATCCGCGCAAAATGGGAAGCGCATTTCCCCACCGTTTGGAGGCAATGATGAGTTCTGGCGATACCGCGTGGATCCTGACTTCTACTGTTTTCGTGTTGTTCATGACTCTGCCCGGAATCGCTATGTTTTACGGCGGGCTCATGCATTCGAGATCGGTTCTCTCAGTAATGATGCAATGCTTCTCGATCACCTCAATTTCGACTCTGTTGTGGCTTTATATTGGCTACACTTTGGCATTTGGCGACAGCTTCGGTGGAGTGATAGGAAGAGTCGAGAATGTCTTTTTCATCGGATTGGCAGATGGAGAGCTAGTCCGTGGAGTACCCGATATAGTCTGGGCATTGTTTCACATGACGTTCGCCATTCTGACTCCCGCGTTAATCGTCGGAAGTTACACAGAGCGAATAAAATTCCCGGCCGTTCTTGTATTCAGCGCGTTATGGTCCACCTTGGTGTACGCCCCAATATCCCATTGGGTGTGGGGAGGCGGATGGCTCAGCCAATTGGGGATTATGGATTCTGCTGGAGGTATAACGCTTCACACCAGTGTAGGCGTAGCGGGTCTGGTAGCGGCGCTGGTAATCGGGAAGCGTCTGGCATTTCCGAATGAGCTTCCTGAACCGCACAATCCTGGAATGGCAGCCGCGGGTGTTGGAATGCTTTGGATTGGCTGGCTCGCGCTCAACGGGGGAATGCAGGTCTTCGCGGGACGAGAGCCGGGCTTATCTATTGTTGTCATTCATATATCTGCCGCAGCCTCGGTCATAACTTGGATGACTACCCAATGGATAGTAGAACGCAGGCCGACTCTGGTTGGGACTGTAATTGGAGCTGTCGCCGGTCTGGCGATTGCAACGCCTGCTTCCGCGTTCATCAGCCCACTGTCAGGGCTTGTTCTTGGAGCGATTGCGGGCCCTATTTGCTATTTTGCGGTTGTCGTAGTAAAGAATAGGCTCAGGATTGACGATTCTATGGATGTGTTCGCGATCCACGGTGTTGGAGGAATACTCGGCACGCTGCTAACCGCGGTCCTGGCGCTCGAGGTGTTTGGCGGAGGCGGATATCTTGATGAGGGTCGCGCGTTCATTACACAGATTGGCGTTCAGGCCTTGGGGCTGGCGGCTACAGTCGCATGGAGCGGTATCGTGACTTTCATTCTACTGAAAATAACCGGCGCGCTTGTTAATGGATCAAGGGTTGACGAAATGGACGAAATCGTAGGGCTTGATATTGCCACTCAAGGCGAACGAGGTTACGACTTCTGAATCGGAGTCGAATGTGGGACAAATGGATAGTTACTTATGATAAAATTGGTGTCCGCGTACCATTGCGTCGCAAGAGAATAGCGGCGCAGGATGCGTGACAGAAAGCTCAGGAGGCTTACATGAATGTAGAGACCCTAAAACAGGGAGAAAGCTTGATATTACTTACTGATGGTCGCGTCGACGGAACGAATGCGGTCGAATTTCAGAACTCGCTGGAAAACGCCATTGAAGGCAATGACCAGCCAGTTATACTGGACTTTGAGAAGCTCTCGTATATTAGCAGCGCCGGACTCCGGGCGATATTGGTTGTGGCCAAGTCTCTTCAAAGGCAAAATGTGAAATTCGCGGTGTGTTCCTTAATTGACCCTGTCAAGGAAGTGTTCGTAATCAGCGGCTTCAACAGGATCATTCCTATTCACGAGTCTCAGGAATCGGCTATGAGTTCGTTCGGTAGCTGATAGTCAGGGAGGCAGTACAGATGGGAGACTCGTACAAGATTCTTGTCGTTGACGACGAGCCTGATTTAGAACCACTCATGCTCCAGCGCATGAGGCGACACATCAGGGCAGGGCGTTACAACTTCGTCTTTGCGCATAACGGAGTTGAGGCCTTGGAGATGCTGCACCAGGACGAGGAAATCGACATGGTGGTTTCCGACATCAATATGCCTCAGATGGACGGACTCACTCTTCTGGAGCAGATTCCGAAAGTTGACCCAAATATCCGCTCGGTCATCATTTCAGCCTACGGTGACATGAAAAATATTCGTACGGCCATGAATAGGGGCGCTTTCGACTTTGTGACCAAGCCTCTGGACTTCAACGATTTGCGGATTACGATTGACAGAACTCTCGTACATCTGACCGAGTGGCGTGAGGCTCTGGCGTCTAGGGACCAACTGGTCGCGCTTCAGAATGAACTGAGCGTGGCAAGTGGCATGCAGCAGTCTATTCTGCCCACAGTCTTCCCGAATGGGGACGACTTTCAGTCCTTTGCGAGTATGGAACCCGCTCGCAATGTGGGTGGAGACTTCTACGACTTCATGCGTCTTGACAACGGTAGAGTCGGTCTGGCAATTGCCGACGTGTCTGATAAGGGCGTACCTGCCGCACTGTTTATGATGTCAAGCCGGACATTGCTTAAGGGCGCGGCAATCGGCAAAGAGGAGCCTGGAGATACCCTTAAGGAGGTTAACGATTTGCTCTGTGACGACAACGACGCATTTATGTTCGTCACCCTCCTATATGCCGTTTACGATCCTGCTACGGGGGAACTTTCCTACGCGAATGGGGGACACAACAGCCCTGTAGTTGTCCATTCCGATGGTAGTTCAACTGTACTCGATATGACTGGAGGAATTGCGCTTGGAGTGATGCCGGACTTCGAATTCGCGCAGAATTCCACCAGGTTGGAGCCTGGTGATACTCTTGTGTTTTACACTGACGGCGTCACTGAGGCCATGAACGAGGCGGGTGAAGAGTACGGGATGGATAGGCTATGTGAAGTGCTCGCGTCTGCGCCTTCAAGAGAGGCCGAGGAGGTCAACAGAGCAATTTTCGAAAGCATACGCGAATTCGCGGGTGATGCCCCGCAGTCGGATGATATTACCTGTCTGACACTCCACCGCAGTGAGGTTGACGAATGAGCGCGAAACTCAGCCTGACAGTCGAGAACAAGATCGAGGAGTTGGGCCGAATCTCCGCTGCCGTGGATGAGCTGGCAGAAAGCGAAGGCTGGCCGCTGGCGCTTACTTTCCGTGTAAATCTGGTATTAGAAGAATTCGGAATTAACGTCATAAACTACGCATATGAAGAGGGTGTCCACGACTTTGAGATAACCCTCTTCTCAGAGCCGGATACCCTTACCATCGAGATTACCGACGATGGAGTTCCATTTAACCCTCTCGAAGACCAACCAGAACCTGATACCTCCGCGCCCATGGAGGAACGACCCATAGGTGGTTTGGGTCTGTACCTGGTTCGAACCATGACTGAAGAAATGCGATACGAAAGGGATAACTCCAAGAACCACTCCATATTGGTTATGCGAAAGGTTGAATGAAGCAAATTCCTCGCCCCCTGGCGACTCTGCTATTCGCGCTGGCGCTCGGTGGAGCCGCCTCCATTCTAGTTGTTTGCACAGGTGAGCTATCCTGGTTTGATGACGCCGACGGCGAAGTCCCGAAGAACCAGGATAGCGTGCCGGGAGAGGTTGCGCAATCTGCTTTAGAGGTTCGCGAATCTGACGAAATACTGCTTGGTGAGCCTGGTGTGTACGACGACTACATTCTATTCGGGCAGTCTGCCGCCTTTAGTGGACCCGCAAGCGAACTGGGCATAAATATGCGTCTGGGGATTAAGACGGCTTTTCACGAAGTCAACGAAATAGGCGGAGTAAATGGCCGTCGTCTTGAGTTGCAGTTCATGGATGACGCATATGAACCTGAAGCTGCAATTGCCAACACCAAAAGGTTGATCGAAGAGAGAGTGTTCGCTCTGATTGGCGCGGTCGGGACTCCAACTTCACGTTCTGCGACTCCTGTCGCCGCCGCCGAAGGTATTCCATATGTCGCTCCATTCACAGGAGCCGCCTTTCTGAGAGACCCCGAATGGAAAAACATCGTCAACCTACGGGCTTCATACAACCAGGAAACTGAGGAGATGGTTGAACGCCTGACCACGGATTTGGGTGTTGAGCGAGTTGCGGTAATGTATCAGGATGACTCCTATGGGCGAGCGGGATACCAAGGGGCTAAGAGCGCCCTTGAAAGGCGAGGCATGGAGCCGGTTTCCGTTGGACTGTATCCACGGAATACACTGGCGGTGAAAACAGGCCTTCTTGATCTGCGACGCGGAAACCCTGAGGCGGTCATTATTATAGGAGCCTATCAGCCGGTAGCCGCGTTGATTTCCTGGGCTCGCTTCACCGGCCTTGATCCCATATTCATGACTGTGTCATTTGTGGGGAGTAATGCCCTCTCTGAGGAACTGGGACCCTCTGGGGCTGGCGTGTTTGTAACACAGGTAGTGCCGTTTCCGACCGACGACAGCTTGCCAATCGTTCAGTCTTACCGTGAGGCTCTCTCAAAATACGCCCCTTACGCGACGCCGGGTTTTGTATCGTTCGAAGGGTATCTCGCAGGGAGACTAGCTGTCGCCGCGCTGGAACATTGTGGTCAGGATCCTACACGTAATTGCTTCATGGAGAGCATCCGCGAAGGAGGAGTCGTTGATCTTGATGGCTTCCAACTCGGATTTGGACCCAACGACAATCAGGGGTCTGACGAAGTTTTTCTAACAGTTATAGGAAGCGACGGTCGCTATCACCCGATCAACACGCTGCTGGAAGCGGAACAATGATCGAGCGATTACGAAGAATTTCGCATAGTAGATTTCGCCTATCCACGCAGATGTACTCCGGCATAGGAGGCGCGGTTCTGTTGACGATGGCCGCAAGCTTGGTGGGGTGGTTTTCGTTCGACCGTGTCGGAAATGCGCAGAGTCAGGTTAACAATAGTAGCATTCCGGAGATGGCCGCGGCATTCGAAGTCGCTGAGTACAGCAGCGTATTAGTTGCTGCGGCCCCTCGCCTGACCTCCGCGATAACTCGCAAGGATCTGGAATCTGTTTACGACAATATCGCCGACGCGAATGAGACGATCGAGATCCAGTTGGAAATTCTTGAACAGAACCACTCCGAGGACGAGCATCTGAAGAGAATACGCGTCCACTCCCAAACCCTTATTTCAAATGTTGAGGCAATCAGGTCACAGAGGACCGAGTTGTTCAGGCTGGCTACGGAGCGCGAGAGCCTCAGAAATGAACTGGCTGAATTGCGGGGCCGGCTTGGTGATACTGTCGTTCCCGCCATAGATGACCAACTCTTTTACATTATCACCGGTTATCGTGAACTCGGAGAGCCTCCCGCGGAGTTCGAGGAGCACTTCTCGGAGGAAGAGTTCAATCGGTATCGGCATCTCTCGGAGCTTCAGTCGGACGCGAATATCGCGACTGAGCTTCTTGCGAATGCTTTCACACTGTCTGAAGCGGCATCCGTGGAACCGTTGCGCGAGCGGTTCGAGGCGGTCAGCAGCCGAATACAGCGAAATCTTGAGGCTCTGGAAGGATCAGAGGCTTTTGCAGACGTTGCTCCGGTTTTTGCGAGACTCTCCGAAATGGGAATGGGTGAGCAGAGTGGATTCACGTTGCTTGAAAGAGAACTCCAGTTGGGAGAGAGTCAAACGGATCTGCTAGCCCACAATCAGAGTGAGGCGGTGGCATTAGTCGCGGAAGTGGATGTACTGGTTGTTCGGGCCCAGGACAGCGCCGGCGAGGCGACCTCCGCTTCTACGCAGGCTATCCTCACTGGTCGGACACTTCTCCTGGCCATTAGCGCCTTGAGTGTGAGCGGAGCCTTCCTTATTGCATGGCTTTTTGTAGGTCGTGTACTGTTGCGACGAATACAGATGTTGTCGGACTGGATGCGCCGAATGGCGGGAGGCGATCTACAGGCAAGGGTCGAAATCGGTGGAAATGACGAAGTAACCGACATGGCCGCCGCGCTCGAAGTGTTCCGCCAACACGCCCTGGAGGTGCAGCGCCTCAATCTCGTAGAAATACTGGCTGCGGACCTGCAAGAGAGGAACGACGAACTCCAGAGCGTATTGGAGGAGCTCCGCCTCGCTCAGGACAAGATAATCACGCAGCAGAAATTAGCGGAATTGGGTGAACTGACTGCGGGGGTAGCGCACGAGATCAGAAACCCGTTGAATTTCGTCAAGAATTTCTCCGAGGCATCCGAAGAGTTGCTAGTAGAGCTAAAGGATGTTCTTGAAGAAGAAGGCGTTGAATTACAGGATGAACAGCGAGAGCTGATAGAAGAGATTTCACAGGATCTGACCGACAATCTTGTGCGGATTCAATCTCATGGCGAAAGGGCCAATAGAATCGTCCATGATATGTTAATGCTCGGACGTGGCGGCGGTGAAGTCAGATCCGTCAGCATCAACGATCTGCTCAATGAACACGCGCTTCTCGCATACCACAGCGCGCGGGCCCTCGACCCTGACTTCCAGCTCAGCTTACAAACGGATTTCGACCCGAATGCCGGAGAATGGGCCGTGGTTCCTGAGGACATGGGACGAGTCTTCTTGAATATGGTTAGCAACGCCTGCTACGCGACCGATGAGAAGCGGAATTCTCTTACAGGGGACGGTGGTTCGAATCAATATATGCCGACACTGTGGCTCAAGACCGAGCGAACCGAAGACGCGATGGAGATCAGAATTCGAGACAATGGGAACGGCATTCCCGAAGATGTTATCGAAAAGATATTCAACCCGTTCTTTACGACCAAGCCTACCGATAAAGGCACTGGGCTTGGATTAGCGCTGTCAAATGATATTGTCCGCCAGCACGGTGGCGCTATCAATCCGGTTTCGGTATCGGGCGAATACACGGAAATGACTATCGTACTGCCCGTGAACGGAATTCAGGAGGAGGATGCGGTTGTCTGACAACCGCAAGTGACTGTTATGGACTTCGGCGCATACGACTTGGAACCCGGCATCTACGACGAGATGTTCCTGCCGGACGGCGCTCCCCGAGATCACTCTAAGCCTCTTTATGAGACGCTTCGCAGGATTTCGTCGCAAAATATTTCGAGCATTCAGGATTGGGTCACTCGCTCATTCTTGCAGGAAGGCATCTCTTTCATGGTTTACGGGGACGATGAGGCCGAGGAGCGAATTATCCCTGTTGACTGCGTTCCACGAATACTGTCCGCCGCTACATGGAAAATGCTGGAATCAGGGCTTATTCAGCGTCTGCGCGCCCTGAATCTGTTTATCGAAGATGTTTACAACGGCGCCCGCATAATCCAGGACGGGGTGATTCCTCCAGATATAGTTTTGGATTGTCCTCAGTACAGAACGGAGATGGAGGGATACTCCGCCCCGAATGGTACATGGGTAGCGATCTGCGGAACCGACCTGGTGCGCACGCAAGATGGCTTTTACGTTCTGGAAGATAACCTCCGTTCTCCTTCCGGCGTGTCTTACATGGTTGCCACACGACGAGCGGCAAAGGCGAGTTTCCGGCGACTTTATAGAGCCTCCAGGGTGCGTGAAGTAGAGCGCTACGGGCAGTTATTGCTTGCTACGCTGCAGGAAATGGCGCCTGACGGTAGATCGGAACCTACGATTGCGCTTCTGACTCCTGGAGTTTACAACGCGGCATACTATGAGCATATGTTCCTGGCGAGGGAAATCGGAGCCGAACTCACCGAGGGTAGGGATCTGTTGACTCGCGACGGGTATGTATATATGCGCACAACGGAAGGACTTCGCCGCGTGGATGTCATCTACCGCCGTATAGATGATATGTTTTTGGATCCAGTCGTGTTTCATCCTGATTCCCTTCTTGGCGTACCGGGATTGCTGGACGCCTGCAAACGCGGGAATGTTACTATTGTAAATGCTCCCGGTGTAGGCATTGCTGATGACAAAAGTGTGTATGCCTACGTGCCTGATATGATTCGCTATTATCTTGGAGAGGACGCGATTCTTTCTAACGTGGAAACGTATCTCTGCCGGCGACCCGAAGACCTGGAATTCACGCTGGACAATTTGGATAGCCTGGTAGTGAAACGAGTGGGTGAGTCGGGTGGTTACGGAATGTTGATCGGCCCGCACTCGACGCCGGAGGAGCGGAACGAATACGCTAAGCAAGTACGGGCCAATCCGGCGGATTTTATATCTCAGCCGACCCTGTCATTGTCGCGCGCGCCATGTGTGGTAAATGGCCGGATAGAACCACGCCATGTTGACTTGAGGCCTTATGTACTTCAGGGTAGGGAATCCCGCCTGGTGCCTGGAGCGTTCTGTCGTGTCGCCCTGCGGCGAGGCAGTTTAGTAGTGAACTCGAGCCAGGGTGGCGGCTGCAAAGACCTCTGGGTACTGGAAGATTAGGCCAATGCTGTCTCGGAATGCACAGGGACTCTACTGGATGAGCCGCTATCTCGAGCGCACTGAACTTCTTTGTCGCCTGTTGCGCCTTCAAACCGAATCATTGGCCGACCGGCCTGCGCGCCACATTCATTCAGGCTGGAGACGCCTGTACATTGGTCTGAACCGGTTGCCGCCAGGCGGCAGTCTGACACTAGGCGATAGCGACGATTATACGCTGGCGGATTCTTACACACTTGCGGGCGACCTCACATTCGAGCGTTCGAATCCGGATTCTGTGTGGAACTGTTTCGCGCAGGGTAGGGAGAATGCTCGCCAGATGCGACATCGCATCAGTTCCGAAATGTGGCAGCGCCTCAATTCAGTGTACCTGAAGATACGCAACCTGGACATTCAACACATCTGGGGTTCTTCCCCAGAGACATTTTACGCGCAGATGGGCGCAGATATCGGCGCATTTTCGGGCGCCGCCGAAGCTACTATGTATAGGGATGAAGGCTGGAGCTTTCTGCAAATTGGGCGATTCGTTGAACGCTCGCAATTCACCTCAGATCTTCTGATCCAGCAGATTGCAATTGACAGCGAGGCCGGGGAGTCCAGTGAAGCTGACTGGCTGGACTTACTTCGGGTCTCAAACGCATCGGAAGAGTATAGTCGGCGTTATGGTGTCTCTGTACAACAGCGCGACGCCCTTGATCTGCTAGTGACCGATCCGTTGCTGCCCGGATCCCTTTCGCGCTCATTTAACGTTATTGCGCAGGAACTTGACGCGCTCGGGGCGGGTCCCGGCGCAGAATATGGCAGGGCGGCTCGGCGTATGGCGGGCAGGCTGAGGGCGATGGTGCAGTATGAATGGCCGGACAGCGAAGACCGGGAAGAACTGCTGGACCGGGCCTTAGACCAGTCTGGTGAACTTCACAGCCTAGTCAATGCGGCTTACTTCGACTACCCGATAATAGGAGTAACATAGGCTGTCGGCCTATGCCGCGCCGCTCGACGTCTGCCCAGTTCTGGCGCCCCTGCGCGCGGTCTTCTTCTGGGGCGGCTTGGCCATGAACACAAGGGCCATTGACAGGAGAGCGGCGACGGAGAAGCCCAGGAAGGCATTAGTGTAACTGCCTGTCGTATCGAATACGTACCCGCTGATTATCGGGCCCGCGATGATACCCAGCATCTGGACGCTTGACCTGAACCCCTGAATGGTTGCGTATGAGCGTCTCCCGAAGTAGTCTGCTATCAGCGATTGGGGAATGACGGATATGCCTCCCTGCGCCGCGGAGAACGCTATCAGCACAGGAATTACTGCGTTTACACTTGGCGCTCTAGCCATAAACACAATTGCCACTGCCATAACCGCCAACGACGCTACCATCACGTAGCGCTTGTTCACGTAGTCGCCCAGCGCGCTGAGTCCGAAGCGGCCCGGTATGCTCATTAATCCGACCGAACCGGCGAGCGTCGCCGCTGTTATGTTGGAAGCGCCCAGGTCAACGAAGAACGGCACCAGGTGCAGTCCGATGCCGCCGCTGACCAACGAGCGGGCCATTATCGAGAGCGTCAGAAACCAGAAGCTGGACGTCCTAAGCGCTTCGCGGGCGGTGAAGTCGTTGGAAAAGTCGGGCATTATAGGACGCCTCGCCCCACCTTGGGACCCGCGCGCTTCCTCCTCCGGCACAATCCCGTCGGGATAATAACCGTACTGCTCCGGCCTGTGCCGCATTACCGACGCGACCGGAGGCCCTATGATCGCAATGAAGACCCCGATGATGAGCGCCGCCGTCCTCCAACCGTAGCTTTCTATCAGCCAGCCGACGGCGGGAACGAACAGCCCTCCCAGTCCCACGCCCGACCACATGATGCCAAACGCCAAACCGCGTCGCTTATTGAACCAATTTGCGGCGGCGGCCGTGATGGGAGTGCTCATGCCCAGGCTGTTGCCCAGCGCGATCATAAACACGTACACGAAGAAGAAGGCCAGGATCCCGTTGATGAAGCTGAGAGCGATATATCCCAACCCCATCAGCGGAATGCCCACCAGTATCAGCCGTCGCGGGCCGAATTTATCAACCGCCCAGCCCTCTATTGGCCCCAGCAGCCCCGACTCCAGCCGCGCCGCGCTGAATATGACCGAGATGGTAGTGCGGCTCCACCCGAACTCGCGCCCAAGCGGAATGATGAAATTCCCGAACCCATGAAAATTGATCCCCGACGCGATGGACATGACAAGCCCGCCGGCAAGTACAATCCACCAGCCGAAGAAAAAGCGTCGTTTGTTGGAGTCGTCAGTTTTCAGTGATTAGTTCTTAGTTTTCAGTTTTGGGGCCCTGCAGAAGTCGCCAGGCTTCTTGCTCATTCGGCTGAGATAGCTGATAGATAGCCCTTTCGACATCCACTGCCCTGATAGCTTTGCGGGGCGAATCAGTATATGGAGTTAACCTCACTAGCAATGTCCCTGCACCATGAAGCCCATTCCGTTTGGTTGTAGTCGATGGCAAGTCACAACATTGTGCCCTGCCGCGGTGGCGGCTTCATTTTCGCGTAGGATGTGGCGGCGGAATAATAGCCCTTCTCCAACGCCCAATCTATAGGGTTCTTGGCCATCTTCGTTAGATTGCAGTCTCGGCATAATATCTGTAAATTCTCATAGTCGGTATGCCCTCCTTTGCTACGCGGGATTATGTGATCTAGCTGGGGCGACATTCCCCCGTCCCCTAAGACCCTCCTGCAAGCCGCGCATTTCCCCTCTTGCTTCTGCATGAGATATATCTTGTATTTCTTGAGTCTATCGTCGTTTGGTTCGCGTATGGTTCGCTCGCGTACTATTCGGGACTTTCGCTGTCGCAGTTTACTCTTGTTGATACATAACTTGCAGACATTATCCGTCCCGCTTTCAGGAATACCGAAGTCTGGGTATCCACGCCCGCAGAGTGTATTCCCTGTCCCACGACGACTAGAAGGCTTGTATAAATGACGCTTTCGCTTTGACTTCTTCATCGCGTCCATCAACCAGTATCAAACGATACGTGTCCAAGCCGGAGGGTTGGACACGTATCCGCAATCAGAGGCGCCCCTATCCTATAAATCCTCGAAATCCCCCAAATCACAGTTCAGACCTACCACCCAATCGCCACCCCGTCCCGACGCGGATCCGCGCCACCCTGGAACGTCCCCGATTCCTGGTCTATCAGGATCCCCTGCGCGCCGCCCACTGTCGTAGAAAACGGCTCCGCCAGCTCTATGTCGTGGCCCTTGGCGGCGAGCGCGGCGCGGACTTGGTATGGGAAGCGCTCTTCCATCACCACGCGCCGCTCCTCGAACACCCGCAGGCGCGGGGCCTCGATGGCCTCCTGCACGTTCATGCCGAAGTCCAGCGCGTTCATCACGAACTGCGGCGTCGTCTGGAGGATGCCCCAGCTTCCGGGCGTGCCGAGACTGACGTGGAAGCGTCCGTTCCTGAACGTCTGGGTGGGCGCGACGCAGAAGTCAACACGCTTGCCCCCGGCCAGACGGTTCGGAGCGCCCTCCTCCAGGTCGAACCAGTGCGCCATGTTGTTAAGGAACAGCCCCGTGTCGCCCGGAGCGACCGCCGACCCGAATCCGCCACCCAGCGTCTGCGTTACCGATACGACGTTGCCCTCGCTGTCCGCCACCGCGAAGTGTGTCGTCATGCCGCCGTCGAACTCGTCCGCGCTGCCCGCCTTGAGGGAACCGGACGGTATCATGCGGCTGAACTCTTCCCCGGAGACTACCGCCGCGCTATTGCGGTCAATCCGCGCGCGCTGGCTCTCCGCGTAGCCGCTCGACAGCAGCCCGCGTATGGGGGCCTGGATGTGGTCGGGGTCTCCGCCCCACTTGATGCGGTCCGTAACTGCCAGTTTGACCGCCTCGATATACAGGTGGAGCGTCTCCGGGTGCTGGAAGATCAGGTCCGAACCGTCGAAGCCTTCCATAATCTTGAGGGTCTCAAGCAATTGGAATCCCGTTGAGTTGGGAGGAACAGAGAAGATTTCGTAGTCGCGGTAGTTAATGCTTATGGGTTCGTACCACTCGGCATCGTATGTGGCGAGGTCTTCTTCAGTGATTTGACCGCCGAGTTCCTGAGCTCCCTTCACTAGATTTGCGGCGAGTTCGCCACGATAGAATTCATCCTTGCCCCCGTGAGCTATCGCCCGTAGGGATTCCGCCAACTGGGGTTGTCGGACCCTCTCGCCCGGCCTGGGCCCTCTGCCATTTCTAACGAAGATTCCCTTCGATGGGAATTGAGACAGACGTGGAACCGAATTCCCAATTGACTTGGCGTTGAAGAAAGTTATCGCCGTACCGTTCTGGGCATAGCCAATCGCGGGTTCAAACAACTGCTGCCTGTCCAGTCTTCCATATGTCTCATGCAGAGTCAGCCAACCCGCGACGTTCCCCGGAACAAGCGCCGATTTGACCCCGACGTCCTTGTCGGCCTCCGAGTATTCCTCCGGGTCGGCGGCCTTTGGCATTCGGCCTGAGAAGTTCAGAGCGCGCACCCGGTCCTCGGACGCCACGTATGCCAATGCGACACCGACTCCGCCAGCGCCCGACATGAACGGCTCGCACACGTTGAGCGTGGAAGCCACCGCCACCGCTGCGTCGAATGCGTTGCCTCCGGCCATCATCATTCGGACTCCGGCCAGAGACGCGAGTGGGTGGGCGGATGTCGCCATGCCGTTGACGCCCATCGCGGCGGGCCTGTTGGCTTGGGGAATCACTGATAGACTGGACATGAAAATGCTCCTGAACTCTGGCTTATGACGCCAGTATATCAGGTATTCTTGCCCGAATCAGGGTTGGCGAATTTCTTAGGTGACTGAATGACTTTTAGGCAAATCTGCCACTAATCTGATCTTTGAGACCATGACGCTCTCAATCTGTCGGCCATGTCGCTCACTGGTTCAGGGGGAGCGTAGTTGGTGGGATCGTGAACGGCTTGATAGTCCTCATGAAGAAGATGATGACACCATATTCCGGGCACGTTGATCTGCGAAACTGCTGAGCCACCACTCCATGCGGCGGTTGCGGGAATGATGGCAGGATCGTTCAGATTCTTGACAAATTCCAATGCTGGCGCGAGGTCGGTATCCATTGAGAAAATGACCCCGATCTGGAATTTACCTTGGACAGCGAAACTGACATAGTCAACCGACAGTGCTACATCAATGCCTTTCTCTCGACCATGCTCGTCTTCCGGGCCCAACTATCGGATAGGACGGCTTATCACGTCACAGCCCAGTCTCTCCCAGAACGCGCGCTGTTTGCGATATGCGGAGTAAGCTCGATGGTTTCGTTCCGGGGTGTGGTATCCGGTATATATGCGAACAGCGGCGACTTCAACTGTATCGCCGCGCGGCCCGCCTCTCGCTGCGATGCGTTCAGCGACCCTCCAGGGATTTATCTGCCCATCCGTATGATCGAGAGAATCGGGATAGAATATCTGCCGGGCGCGATGGTAAACATTTTGAGCGTCTATAAAAAGGACTAAGCGCAAGGACATCATCCAATACAGATAACCCCGTCAGTGCGCCGAAGGATAAACTGCGACGGACGACGGGGAGAATTCGACAGGATTGTATTTCCGTATAGATGTGAAAGTCAAGTGCGATGACATCCTCACCAGCGCCTTTTCAAAGTCAGTGTGAAATGTTCCGCTACTCTCCACCCGATATGTTACAATATGCTTATTGCAGAACAAAAGTGCCTAAGTTATATAATGTAGAGTTTATCAATGACGACGAAATCGGCTCACGACTTTTTTCTGCAGGTCAATTCCAGGTCAGTTTATAGCTAAATCCGCCGATTTCCAGGTCACTTCCCACCTGAAACGTCACCAGGACTCCACCAGGACTTCACCTGAACCTTTATAAATCAAGATATATGTAATCCCGCCTTGTCAGCCGATTTTCCGCAGAACCGCCGACTTTGGAAAGACACTACTGGATTTTCATTTTCTCTTGACCGCCGCCAGTCGAACAACCTAGAATTGGCGCAGACCGATGTTTGCAAGTAGTATAGGACCGCATGAATTGGGAACCGCATAGCCCTCTTCAGACGAATAACATTCTCGACTATTTAGCCTCTCGCGGGTTGTGTACCGACTGCGCGAGGGGCTTTTGCGTGTTCGGATACATGCCCAATTCTTACCCCGCATAACGACTTTCCTGGCCGGCGCGCCTCGGCCCGACTAATTGGAGAAGATGAAAATGACGCTGCGAACTGACTCTGAACTGATAGAACTGCGTAGGCGCATCCGCCACTCCGCTGCCCATGTGATGGCCGACGTTGTGAAGACGCTTTTTCCCGATGCCAAGATAGGAATAGGCCCCCCGACTGACGACGGCTTCTACTACGATTTCATGGTGGACACCCCATTCACGCCGGATGACGTACACAGAATCGAGAACCGTATGCGCCGGATAATCAAGCGAAACCATAAATTTGAATACAGTGAGTATTCACGGGAGGAGATCAACAAACTCAACGCCGATGAGCCGCTCAAGCTCGAAGTGATATCCGAGATACCGGAAGGTGAAGCTATCTCCACCTACACGCACGGGGGCTTCGAGGACCTGTGCGCCGGGCCGCACGTGGAGTCCACTGGGAAAATACCCGCGTTCAAGCTGCTGAACGTGGCGGGCGCGTACTGGCGCGGAGATGAGAATCGCCCAATGCTCCAGCGTATCTATGGTACTGCTTTCGAGTCCCAGAAGGCTCTGGATGAGCATCTCGAAAGGCTTGAAGAGGCGCGGAAGAGGGACCACAGGGTGGTCGGGAGAGACCTGGACCTCTTCTCGGTACACGATGAAACCGGCCCCGGTCTGATTATATGGCACCCGAAAGGGGCGCGTATTCGCGGGCTGGTAGAAGACCTGTGGAAGCGCGAGCATTACAGGTGGGGCTATGATCTCGTCTATACGCCGCATATCGGTCGTTCCACCCTGTGGGAGACGAGCGGACATCTTGAGAACTTCAAAGATAGTATGTTCGCGGCGATGGATATGGAGGGTCAGGACTACTACCTGAAGCCGATGAATTGCCCATTTCATATCATGTACTACCGCAACGGCCTGCGGAGCTATCGCGACCTTCCTATGCGTATCGGTGAACTGGGATCCGTGTATCGCTACGAGAGGGGAGGAACGCTTCACGGAATGTTACGAGTCCGGGGAATGACCCAAGACGATGCCCACATTTTCTGCCGTCCCGATCAGATAGAGGAAGAAGTGAACGGTGTCCTCGATCTAACGTTCCACTTGCTGAATAAATTCGGATTTACGGACTATTCGGTGATGCTGTCAACGCGGCCCGAAAAGGCCGTTGGGTCGGAAGAAGAGTGGGAAGTCGCCACGAACTCGCTGCGCTCAACGCTCGAAAAGCGGGGCATGAGTTATGAGGTAGAAGAGGGCGGCGGCGCGTTCTACGGCCCCAAGATTGACATTCACATCCAGGATGCCATCGGACGTCTGTGGCAGTGCACCACGGTCCAGTTCGACTTCAATCTTCCGCGCAGATTCGGCATAACTTACATCGGCGCAGACGGCGCGGAACATCAGCCCTACATGGTGCATAGGGCGCTGTTCGGGTCAATGGAGCGATTCATGGGCGTTCTGGTGGAACACTACGGAGGCGCGTTCCCGACGTGGCTTGCTCCGGTGCAGGCCACTATCATCCCGATAGCGGATAGGCACCATGAGTACGCTGAAAGCGTTCGAGGGAAGCTGCTGGACGCCGGAATACGCGCTGAAACGGACCTTCGCAATGAGCGTATGGGCTTCAAGATACGCGATGCCCAGATGCAGAAGACGCCGTATATGCTGGTCGTCGGCGACCGCGAGATTGCCGCGAATGCGGTAGGGGTTCGCTTGCGGTCAGGGGAAGACCTGGGCGCGACCGAGGTAGGCGAACTGGTGAACCGGATATCCGCCGAGGCCACGCTGGACTGAGCGGGCCGCGTCAATACGGCGGGGGTAGAGGAGAGTATGGCCGTTGCCGGGCTGATACTGGGTGATACTGGGAATCATAGCGCTGACGCTGACGGCGGCTCTGGCGCGATGATTCACGCTCTTGTATGTCGAATTCACGCCTCTGCTTAGCGGTAACGTATCCGGGTAAAATTCTGATCACGCTCCCTGAAATGG
Source organism: Dehalococcoidia bacterium (assembly GCA_965261525.1). Classification (GTDB taxonomy): domain Bacteria; phylum Chloroflexota; class Dehalococcoidia; order Lucifugimonadales; family UBA1123; genus VXRN01. The sequence goes on along the minus strand of OZ253472.1, from coordinate 2,359,282 downwards.
CGAGTTTGTGAACTCAATCACGATGTTGTAACGCCATTTAGTCTGTGCTATATTCATTGTGACCTAAGTCTCGGCTTTGGCGAAACCGCTTTGGCGAAAGAAAGAGGTGTCAGGATACCACCCAGGGATTATCGCGCAAACGAGAAGATAAGAGTCCCACAGGTCCGCGTTGTGGATGAAGAGGGGAATCAGTTGGGCGTGTTACCCACAAGGCAGGCCCTCCAAGTTGCGGACGAAAGAGGCTATGACCTTGTGGAAGTCGCTCCGGGAGCGGATCCCCCAGTATGTCGGCTTATGGACTTCGGTAAGTTCAAGTATGAGGCGACTCGAAAGGAGCGCGAGGCGCGGAGGGCGCGGAGGGCGCGGCCTACCAATGAATTGCGCGAGGTTAGAATGAAGACCCGAATAGGGGAACACGACCGCCTCGCCAAGACTCGGCTTGCCAAACGTCTCCTGGGACAGGGCGCGAAAGTAAAAGTGTCAGTCATGTTCAGGGGCAGGGAGAACGAGCATCCTGAAATTGGAATGGCGCTTCTCAAACTGGTCGCTGAAGCGCTTGTTGATGATGCCGCGCTGGAAAGTCCGCCCAATTTCGAGAGCAGAAGAATGCTCTCCATGATTCTGGCGCCGGTAATCGCTCCAGATGCAAGCCAACAGAAAACGAATCAAAATCGGGAGAGGGTACGTGCCTAAACTCAAGACACATAAGGGAGCCAAGCGTCGCTTTCGAATAACCGGAACCGGCAAGCTGGTCCGCATGAAAGGGCATCGGTCTCACCTTAGGCGAAAGAAGTCGGCGAAGGCCAAGCGTCTGTTCTCCAAAAAGCTGGAAGTAAGCCCTTCCGACGTTAAGATGCTGAGGCGCGCGCTTCCATACGGCTTGGACTAACTGCTACAATCTTCAAAGTACGAATCTCAGTTCAAACTGCCCCTGCTTTACCGTGAGGGGCGGTTGTATGTTTGAGGGACGAGGTAATCCAATTGACCCGGATCAAGCGCGGCGTAACCAAGCGAAAGCGCCATAAGAAGATTCTCAAGATGACCAAAGGCCACCAGGGAGGCCGTCATACCCTGTTCAGGCAGGCGAACGAGTCCATGCTTCACGCCTATTCCTACGCCTTCGCCCACCGGCGTGAGCGCAAGGGCGATATGCGCAAGTTGTGGAACGTCAAGATCAACGCCGCCGCGCGCGCCAATGGGATCTCGTACAGTAGGCTGATACACGGTCTGAAGCTCGCGGGAGTCGAAGTCAACCGCAAGATGCTGGCGGACATCGCCATGAGAGACTCGAACGCCTTCGCGCAAATTGCCGAGACCGCCAAGCGGGAACTCGAACTGGCGGCCTAGCCTAGCTCGTATCGAGCAGTTGCCTTATGTCCTGCGCCATTTCCTCCGGTCTCAGCGGGGGAGTGAAGACCACGCGACGCTTTCCTTGCCTGTCTATCAGGAAAACCGGCGTAGAATGGATCACCAGATAACGCTCTCTTATTTCGGCGCCTAGCGAATCAATTGCGCCTCTCGGTTCAGGGGGCGTCGCCCGACCTGATTCAAGGGGATCGTGATTGCTGACAGCCGGACCCACATAGTAATCTCTCCACACTTCTTCCAACTCCGGCCTTTCTCCGACGAGGAATTGCCAATCCTCAGACAGCCCCCATTTGTCCAGGTATTCTCTCGCCGACTCAACCGTGTCTCGACCGGGATCAACACTGACCGCAACGAATTGCGCGCCGCTGTCTGCTGATCTCAGAATTTCGCCAACTTCGCGGAGCTGCGACGTCACGACTGGGCAAGTGTCTGGACAATTCGTATAAAGAAACGTCAGAACGACGACGCGATCCTTGAAATTACCCAGACTCACGGATTCTCCTAGTTGGTTCGTCAGAGTGAAGTCAGGCGCGATCTCGGCGTTCTTTAACGGTGTGCCATTGAAATCCAAGATAGAACTGGAACTATCGCAGGCAACCAGAAGCAGGACAATGGGCAGGACCAGCAACGCCTTCCAGCGAATGTTCGCGGAATGCATGGTATGAATTGCAAACTTGTGGTCGTTAAACGCTGGGCTACTCCGCTGCCTCGTTGCGGGTGAGTAGGTAGGCGACAATCGGAACACCAATAACCAGGGATGACCCGAGTACGATAACCGCTACGGGAATACTGCCTGCTTTTATAGAGCTCAGCAGGATGAATATAATTCCGAGCGTACCCCCATACAGGGCCACCATTAAAACGGCCATCAGAGGGAATAACATCGAGAATTTGAAGTTGTTGCTCACGTGGGTGTGTCCTCCAAGCCTCTGGGACGGTTATCTCCCAGGTAATTTCTTTGTCTTCGGTGATTGGCCTGACGGGCTCGCTCCTCCTCGCCGTACCAGCGATAGAACGTTACTATCAAAAGGCCGAGGAACAGAAGTCCGCCACCGACCTTCATAATGATAGCGCCGATCTGTTGGTCTGTGAGAGCCGATATGGTCAGTACCCGGGGAGCGTTTACGTAGAATGCGTATATCGGCTCGCCTGCGAAAGTGAGGGCCCCGAAGACGATAATCTGCGCAACCGACAGGCCGAACAGATACATCATCTGCATTGGGTATGAGATCCTGGGCAGTTCGGGCATCGTGCTTGTCAGCGGCCACCACATCAGTATTGCGGTGCTTATCATCAGAACGTGTTCTGTGATGTGTATGCCGTGATTCATCAGGGATGCGTTGTACAGCGCGGGGACGTGCCAGATTGAGAATACGATGTTGAACGCAAGGAACGCGCCTATGGGGTGAGTCACAGCCCGGGCGATCCTGAACGACCAGTTGGGCCTGAGTAGCGGGCGTAGGAGCCAGTCGGGTATCCCGCGTATCATCAGTGGAGGCGCGATGAGTGTGAGAAGCACATGTTGAAGCATATGCACGCTGAAGAGGTAGTTTTCGCTTACGACGTGAATCGGAGACGCGAGCGCGATGAAAATGACTAGAATGCCGAGGGTAAAGGTGGCAATCTGTCTGGCGTCCACATACTCTGCCCAGTTATTGCGCTGGCGCAACGGACCGACGCCGAGTAGATACACCGACTGTATCGCAATCAAAAGGATTACGGATTCGAGGTCGGCCTGCCACGCCATCCACAGCGACCCTGTATCCAACTCCCCAATCCTCCTTACAGCGTCAAGGCGCCGTTTGCTTCAGGCCACCTCGTATGCTATGCGCGGCGGCAGGTTTAAGCTAGAGCAGAAACCAACTAAACAGCGCCATGAGCGCGAATATCACGCCCGTGGCTACGAACATTCCGAAGAAGAACATACCCGAGAATATCTTCGAGTCGAACTTCAGGTGCATATAGTACAGAACCACCAGGACGAACTTGCCGATTGAGAGAACGGCCAATATTGGAATGATCGCATAACCGAGCGGAGTCACGTAGAAGATAGCGACCTCAACGCCTGTCAGGATGGACAGGATCATGGCTATCTTGAAATAAGTCGCCGGTGTCGGATGTCCGGTGTGCGCGGCATCCGATGGGCGCTGATCTATAACCTGGCTCTCTTCCTGGCTCATGTGATCTCCCTGAGCTTAAACTCTTCAAATTGCGCGATTATGATTTCTCGGCCTGTTTCATCAATGCGGTATGGCGGATGGCGTAGTTCCGGGGAATCCCTCGAAGACGCCGAACAGATAGACCACTGTGAAGATGACTATCCAAACTATGTCAACGAAGTGCCAGTAGAGCGCCGCGAGATCCACGTCTAGGTTCTTTTCAGGAGTTACGCCACCCTTTCGGAACGAATGGAAGAGTATGGACAGCAGCCATATTACGCCAAGAGTCACGTGCGCCCCGTGGAATCCCGTGAGAGTGAAGAACGTTGATCCGAACAGGTTGGTGCGCGGAGTCAGGCCCCCCAACTCCCCGTGGTGGTTCACGAATTCGTAGAACTCGAACACCTGGAAAGCGAGGAACGTGGCGCCCATTATGGCGGTAGATGCCAGCCATATCCTGAAAGCCTTCAGGTTGCCTCGGGTTAGCCACGCGTAGGCCATTACCATGCTCATCGAGCTCATGAGCAGCACGAAAGTGCTTACCGACGTAACCGGTATATCGAAGACGTCAATAGGCAGTGGGCCTTCGAGGCTCTTGTTCTTATAGACAAGATAGGTAGCGATGAGCGTACCGAAAAACATACAGTCGGAGCCAAGAAAGGCCCACATCAGCAGTTTTCTGTGGTTCAGACCTGTTGCAGTCGGTTCATGCTCGCCATGAATGGCGGGGGCGTGTGCCACTTAATAAGCCTCCGTAGGGTTAGTGGACGGCGTGTCCGCCGTCCGGCTCAGGGTCGTTGACCGGCTCGAACGACCAGGCATAGACCGATACCATTCCAATAGTAACGCCGATGACGGTCGTCGCCAGCGCAACGACATTCAGCGTTCGCAGTCCGGCCTCGCTCACGTTAATCAAATAGACCAGGCCCATGCCGCCGATGAACAGGCCGAGCGAAACGAAGAACGGCCAGTATGAAGGCTGCGGAAGGTGTATATCGTGCGCGTCTTCAGAGTCTGAGCCGCCCGCGACAACCGGAACCGGGGCGCCGGGCGCAAGCTCGCGCCTGCGCTGCTTCTCTTCCCACCAGTCGTCACGATCCTGGACATTCGGTATCTCAGCAAAGTTATACTCCGGCGGCGGAGATGGTATAGACCATTCAAGAGTGCGACCGTCCCACGGGTCTGCGCCGGCGACCTCGCCCTTCTTCCAGTTTCTGGCCATGTTGTGAATGAATATGAGGAAACCGATGACGAGTAGGAGCGCGCCCAGGCTCGAGACCATGTTCCAGAAGTCCCAGCCCATGCCGCCATAGTACGTGTATATGCGGCGCGGCATCCCGTTCATTCCGGTGAAGTGCATTGGGAAAAAGGTGACGTTCTGGCCTATGAACATCAGCCAGAAGTGGACCTGACCCATTCGTTCGTCATACATGCGGCCCGTTAGCTTTGGGTACCAGTAGTACACGCCTGCCAGGATAGCGAAAATCGCGCCTCCGAACAGCACGTAGTGGATGTGGGCCACGATAAAGTAGGTGTCCTGCTGCTGCGCGTCGGAGGCGGCGACCGCGTGCATGACTCCACTGATTCCTCCGATGACGAACATCGAAACGAAGCCTATCGCGAACAGCATCGGCGTCTTGAAACTTAGCGAGCCGCCCCACATCGTCCCCATCCAGTTGAATACCTTAATTCCCGTCGGCACAGCTATCATCATAGTTGTTATCGTGAACACTGAGTTGGCGACCGGACCGAGTCCGACCGTGAACATATGGTGGCTCCAGACCATCCATCCCATGAAGGCGATGATCACGCCGGCGAGTACGACTGTGGCATACCCGAACAGCGGTTTCTTGGAGAAGACGGGCAGTATCTCGGACACGATGCCCATTGCAGGCAGTATGAGGATATAGACCTCCGGGTGTCCGAATACCCAGAACAGGTGCTGCCACAACACTGGGTTCGCGCCCGCGGCCACGTTGAAGAAGTTCATGCCGAAAGAGCGGTCGAAATAGAGTTCGATGAGCGCGACAGTGATGACCGGAAATGCCAGCACCAGCAATATGGCGGTTACCAGTGTCATCCATGTGAACAGCGGCATTCGCATCAGGCCCATGCCCGGCGCGCGCATATTCAGTATGGTTACAATGAAGTTGAAGGACGCGGCCAGGGACGCTATGCCCAGAATCTGGAGCGACAGAATCCAGACATCAATGCCGTGTCCGAGGTTGTAGGTGATTCCTGTGAGCGGTGAGTAGCCGAACCAGCCGCCGTTGGGGGCGGAGTGCGTGAACCAGCTTAACTTGAGGAGAAGCGCGCCGCCGAGGAATGTCCAGTAGCTGAACGCGTTCAGGCGCGGGAACGCTACGTCGCGAGCGCCTATCTGCAATGGCACGACAAAGTTGAAAAACGCAGCCGAAAGTGGCATGACGCCCAGAAATATCATCGTAGTGGCGTGCATGGTGAATAGCTGATTGAATATCTCAGGCGTTATGAGATTCTGTTCGGGGCGGGCGAGCTGAATCCGTATAAGGAAGGCTTCGATGCCGCCCGAGAAGAACATCAGGAAGGCGGTCACGCCGTAGAGAACGCCGATGCGCTTGTGGTCTATCGTGGTGAGCCACGACCAGATGCCCGTTGGGTGTGTTGGTCTTGGAATCGCCAGAGGAAGTGTAGTCATCCCGTTTCTCCAAAAACTAATGTCATCTGGTCTGCCCTCACTTCAGGGTGGACAGGTAGGCTACTACTGCGGACAACTCGGCCTCGTCGAGTGCCTGTTCCGGGTTAATATACGGAGCCCCCTGCGAGGCCATTGTATTGCCGGGCTTGGCACTCTCCGGATCTGTTATCCATGTTCTCAGGTTGCGCTGGAGAATAGCAAGATTCACATTGCCGCTCTCATCGCGATTGTCGAATATGCCTCCGGCCAGATTAGTGCGGCTGGCGACGTGCGTCATGTTCGGCCCCTCGCGTCCGGGTGTCCCCGCGTTGGTAACGGAATCGGTCGCGTGGCAACCTGAGCATCCTGCGCTGCGGAAGACCTTGCTTCCTTCCACAACCAGCGGGTCCTGGGACTCGACAGCCGGCTCCGCCTGCGCCCTGAGCCAGGAGTCGAAGTCCTCTTTAGTCTGCGCTATCACCTTGAAGCGCATATTGGCGTGCTGAACGCCGCAGAACTCCGCGCACTGTCCATAGTATGTCCCGGTGCGGTCTGCCTCTATCCACATTGTGTTATCCGCGTTGGGTATCATGTCAACCTTGCCCGCGATTTTGGGGATCCAAAAGCTGTGGATCACATCAACGGAGTCCAGATTGACGTTGACTACCTCGTTGATGGGGATGTGGAGGTCTCCGGCAAATATCACATCTTTCGTTGGATCGTCGGGGTGGTCGTACCTGAATTCGAACCACCATTGGTGGCCGATAACATCTACGGTCAGAGCCTCGGGGTCAGGGGATACCTGGTTGTCGAATATGGTGAAAATGGTGGGTATGGCGACCAGGATCAAGAGTGCGGTGGGACCCGCGGTCCAGGCGAACTCAAGCTTGTGATTGCCTTCGATCTGTTCGGGCATATCGGCGTCGCTTCGCCTGCGGAACTTGACCATCATGTAGATAATGGCGCCTTCGACGGCTACGAAAACTACAGCGCCCGCGGCGAAGATGATCCAGAAGAGGTTAAGCTGAGATTGCGCGACAGGGCCGTTCGCGTCGAAGGTGGACTGCGGATCGTTGGGCGTGCATCCAAACATTAACGCCATTAGCGCTCCCAGCATAAGGAAGCCGAGCGGCAGCCTGTGACGCCGGTAGAATTTTAGCATATTCTTAGGTTCCCTCTTGTTTAGCATGATACCTCAGAAACCACTTCCGAAACCGACAAAGAATCTACCAAAGCGCCCTGTTTCAGTCAAGGAGCAGAGCTGCAAGTCAATTCTCTTGCCTGAAATTTGATGCGCCTGTCCCATCACAATCTCACCAGGCTATCCACCATTATCACCAGGAACAGTAGCGCGAGGTAAGCGAGCGAGTAAAGGTAGGCGGACTTAGCGCCTTCGATTCCGTTCCGATTCATCAGTCTCCATGCGTAATAGATAAAGCCTATTCCCAGCGTCAGCGAGCCTCCGAAATAGACCCATCCCACGGCTCCGGTGGTGAAGAACATCAGGGTCAGCGCGAGAAGAAGAATGGTGTAGAGCAAGATATAACGCTTGGTGTTTGTTACGCCGGCGACTACTGGCAGCATCGGAATTCCCGCCCGCGAGTAGTCGTCCTTGATTAGCAGAGACAGAGCCCAGAAGTGCGGAGGAGTCCAGAAAAACACAATGGCGAACATATACAGCGCAGGCAGTCCGAGTGCGCCGGTAACCGCCACCCATCCAACCATTGGAGGTATTGCCCCCGCCGCGCCTCCTATTACGATGTTCTGTGGCGTGCTTCTCTTGAGCGCCTTTGTGTACACGAACACGTAGAACAGGGTTGCGGACAGCGTGAGCAGCGCGCTGAGCGTGTTCACGAACGCTCCCAATATGATGAAGGCGACGACGTTCAGCGCTATTCCGAACCACATCGCGTGCAGGGGATGTATATTCCCGTTTACAATTGGTCGCCCGGCGGTGCGTCCCATGAGTCCGTCAATGTCGCGGTCCAGATAGTGATTGAGGGCGTTCGCTCCCCCGGCGGCCAGCGCTCCTCCACCCAGAACCAGCGCGACGAGTACAGGATCCGGCACACCCCGCGCGCCAAGAAACATACCGCCCAGAGCGGTAAATACCAGCAGAGAAATGATGCGCGGCTTTGTCAGGGCTATATATCCCCTGAGTGTGGTGTTTGCGCGGCCATATGCGGCGGTAGAAGTAGCCATCCGAGTCTTGTTACGTCGCTTTCTGTCTCATGACCGCTCTGTCGAATACAGAGTCGGGCCGGTAGGAGTATATCAGAGCGGAGAGAATTACCAAGCCCACCCAGACGAGGGTAGCGAGGCTGAGATGGGTTGCCTTGAGGTCGGCGGCAAAGCCGCTCCATACGACGAACGCGCCGACGACGATCTGAAGAACGAAGGCAAAGGCTATGGAAGCGGCGGCCATTCGGACAGGACTCTGCCTGGAAGCCAATGTCCACGCCTTCCACGTCGTTCCAAGTATAATTATCCCAACGATTGCCGCCACGAATCGGTGTCCCATGTGTATGGCGTAGGCCATTCCCTCGGGGAGAATGCTGCCGCGACACAGGGGCCAGGTGGCGCACGATGTTCCGTATCCGCCTCCAACCATGTACGAGCCGGACAAGATCAGAATGAATGCGCCCACGATTGACGCGAACACCAGCGGCCTGATCTCAGAGGCCCGTTCGAATGAGGCAATTCGTGTAGTATTCGAAGAGCCGTTCCAGCCTGCTATGGCCGCGACTATCAGGCTGGCTATTAGAATCTCGGCTATTGCCAGATGCAACAGTACGAATCGCGCGTCCAATTCGGTTAAAACGGTGATTCCGCCGAGTATTCCTGCCGCTAGCACAAGCGCGAGCGCGCCCAGGCTGGCGTACCAAACCGATGGGGCGGATCGAAAATGCATCCACGCCACGACGGCGTTTGCGATGACAAGAAGCCCGAGCGCGGAACCGGAGAGACGATGGCTGTACTCTATAAGTGTGGCTGTGTCGAATGGGGGGATAATCTGTCCATGGCACAGCGGCCAATCCGGACAGCCGAGACCGGAGTCGGTCACTCGAACTATTCCACCGAGTGTTACCTGAAAGAATGCGGACAGGATAGCGGCGACAACCACGATGCGGAATATGGTTTGTATTCTATCGCTCGGCAAATTTATGGCACCGCTTTGCAGTGTGAGATAGACCGTCCCGTAGGGAATATGTGCATTATTTCACGAACTCAGGTTATCATACAGTCTCAAGGCGCGTCAACGATGGGAGCGACTGAGGAACCGCGTACAGCCGACGATGGCCACCCGACAGGCGCGGCTGCTTGATAGGCGGCGGCGGGAGGGCAAACCCGCGTCAATCTCTTCCCATACGCCGAATCCGCTCTCGCAGCCTCGCAGCCTCGGCCTCGGCCCGGTCCGCTCGTTCGCGTTCGGAGTCGCGCTCGCTCTCGGCCCTGTCGGCGCGCGTCTCAGCTTGGTCGGCTTGCGCGGCAATCCCCTTCGCGTTCAGAAGGTAAAGCCCCGTCTCCGCGTCCTGAATCAGCAACTGCGCGGGGTTGTAGTCCTCCTGGAATACCATTTCCATATCCGGCTGAACAGCCAACAACTCGGACCGCCTCGACTTCTCCATCGCGCACAGCCTCAGCCTCAGAACCTCGCTGTAACCGCTCTCCAGCCCGTGTTCGTTCAAGGCTGTCTCAATCGGCTCATACCCGCCGTCCACAAGCCGATATCCGCTCAGCGCCTGTCCGTACAACTCGCCGCCCGTCGGGTCGAACATCCAGTACTCCCCAATTCCTATGTAAGCGTAGATGTCCGGCTTTTCGTACACGTCTTTCCTGTACGTTGAGGGAGAGGCCACCTCCAGAGCGAACTCCGGCGGCTTGCCGACCTCCCATACGTCGTAGGATAGCTTCTCGCTGATAGCGTCAAGGTCCACGTCGAAGGATATGTACCAATCCGGGGCGATGAACACGCGGCGGTTGGACGGATCGTACCGAATGGGAATGTTGGAGATCATGAACAGAGAGGCGATGTCTCCGAGATGTTCCTGGAGGTCTTTGAGATATTGGCCTATCAGTTCTATGGTCGAAGCCTGGAGCATCTCGATGAATATCCGTTCGGGCAGTTCGTCGTCGGGCCATGGCCAGGGGAAGGACCCCTCGTCATAGTATTCGGGAATCGTGTCTGTCGTGAATCTGGTGACCATAGTCGTTTCCGCGCGGGGGGGGGGGGTGATGTGCCGTAAGCCTATGATAGCGATGAGCGGCGCATTGGACAAGCCGATCTCGCTCAAGCGCTGCTCGCTCGCTTGACTGAACCTGTTTCAGGCAACTAGAATTATCCCGCCTCGAGAAAGACCGCTCACGCTTACGGCCCGCTAGCTCAATTTGGCAGAGCAACTGACTCTTAATCAGTAGGTTCTCGGTTCAAGTCCGAGGCGGGTCACTCTTCCTTTAATTCTATCCCGACGCCGCGTCTCAGCCTGCGTTTCTTATGAAGTCCGCGATGCGCTCGCCAATCATCATGGTCGTTACATTGGTGTTGGCGCGAACGCAGTCAGGCATGATCGAGGCGTCCGCAACTCGCAGGCCTTCTATGCCGTGAACCCTGCCGAACTGGTCAACGACGCTTGTGGGATCGGACGCCGGCCCCATTCTGCAAGTGCTTGTGAGGTGGTTGCCCGTCACGACTTCTCGCCGCAGCCACTCGTCAAGAGCGTCGTCGGATTCAAGCGCGGTGGGCGCCGGATCCCTCAGCTCTTCAATGATGTCGTCAAAGTCGGAATGCTTAGCCAATTCTATGGCCTTATGCACACCCTCGCGCGCTCGTTCACGGTCAAAGGGATCTTCCAGCAAATGCATATTGATGTCGGGACCGTCGTCCGGATCTGAAGACTTGAGTTTTATCTCACCCTTACTCATGGCGAGGTAGATTGCGGCCACGAACCGGATTCCTACAGGTTCCATGCGGTCGCCGCCCCTGTCCACCCTTCCGGTGGCGAAGTTCATCGGCCAGAGCAGCATATCGTCCCGCAAGTCGGATCCGGTCGCCGTGTACCGCAGGCCGATCTGGAGCCTGGGCGCGAGACCGTCCAGCGGGAATCCCTCTTTTGTCCTGAAAGTTATGAATATCAGAGGGTGGTCGCTGAGGTTCTGACCGACGCCCGGAAGGTCGTGGACGATGGGGATGCCGAACTGGGATAGGTGTTCCGCTGGGCCTATCCCGGAGAGCATGAGTATCTGAGGATTGGCGACAGTGCCGCAGCTCAGCACGATTTCGTCCGCCTCCACCACAAACGTTTCGCCTCCACTCTCCACTTCCACGCCGGTCGCTCGGTTGCCGTCGAACAGCAGCCTGCGGACATGGCAGTCTGAGCGGATGGTGAGATTGAGCCTGTGGCGGGCGGTGGGCAGGTATCCGAGCGCGGTGCTGATACGAATGCCGTTCGGATTGTTGAACGCCATAGGCACCGCGCCGGACGCGTCCGGGTTGTTGATGTCGTAGGTGGTGGGGAAACCGGCGGCTAAGCAGGCGTTGTAGAACGCGGTCTGGGGAGGAAGCCAGTCCTCCGACTTAAACCTGTGAACTACTATCGGCCCATCGGTCCCATGGAAGTCGTCGTGAACGTCCGTGTCCGTCTCTATGGCGCGGTAGAAGGGCATCACCTTGTCGAAACTCCACTCATCGTTCCCCCAGGACGCCCATCGCTCGAAATCCTCCGGCAGCGCGCGCATGAAGACTTGGCCGTTTATCGCGCTGGTGCCACCGGTCACCTTCCCCCTCGCCACCAGCATCGGTCCCGAAACGTCGTTCGCCCTGCCCGTGAACTGCCAGTTATGCTCGTCGCTGACAGTGACGTCGGTCGCGGTCGCATAGCCGTACTTCAGCTCGTCGGGAAGCGTCTCGAAGTCCGGGTAGTCGGGGCCAGCTTCAATGAGAAGCACAGACCTTTCAGGATCTTCGGACAGGCGCGTCGCCGCCACGCCTCCACCTGATCCCGCTCCAAGGACTATAACGTCGTACTTCATGGGTTTGCCTCCCCCGCGAAACTATGTGACTGCGGGGATGATACGCCAAAATAACCAGGATGCCAATCATTGACCGAAGCTAATCTCGTTGCTACACTCGCGGCGAAATTGGCCTCTGGAGGCGCTGGCATGGAATATGGATTTTCACTTCCGAAGACGACGGACGGCGACGCGCTAATCAGGTTCGCCCAGACCGTCGAAAGCCTTGGTTTCGAGTCGGTCTGGATGGGCGACCACATAGTCCTGCCCACCGAGGAGACCGACCAATACCCCTACACCCCGGACGGACGTTTCGTCGCCCGCCCCGACGACCCCCAGATGGAGACGCTGATCACGCTCAGCTACATCGCCTCATCTACGCAGAGAATCGCCATTGGCAGCACTGTCGTAATCGTCCCGTACCGCAATCCGATACTTCAGGCCAAGATGTTCGCCACACTCGACGTGCTAACGAAGGGGCGAGCGGTGTGCGGTGTCGGAGTAGGGTGGCTGGAAAAGGAGTTCGACGTTCTGGGGGCGTCTTACAAAGACCGAGGCCCCGTGACGGACGAGTATCTTGAGATATTCAGGGCGCTGTGGAGCGACGACGCGCCGGAGTACCACGGCGAGCATTACGACTTCGACGGCATCTACTTCGCTCCGAAGCCCGTGCGTGACGGACACATTCCGATATGGGTCGGCGGCCACACCAGGCGCGCCGTCCGCAGGACCGTGAAGTACGGCGACGCCTGGCACCCAACGCGACAGACTCCTGAGTTCGTCGCATCCCACTTGCCTTATCTCAAGAGATTTTCGGACGAAGTAGGGCGCGACCCCGATGAGATCACTATTTCTCTCAAGCGCACTCTGCATTTCACCGATATCGGCATAGGCGAGGGCGCGTCCAACCGCTCCAACAGCGCTCTCATCGCCTCCACCGGAGAGGTCATAGAAGACGTGAAAGCGTGCGCCGAGATAGGGATACAGCAACTCACCTTCGACTTCCGAACCCCGAACGTAGATGACTGCATCCGAACTATGGAACATTTCGCCGGCTCAGTGACGGAGAGAGTCTGATGTCTTTCCCGCGGTAATTGTATTAGGCTGTGTTGACATTTATCGTCATTCCCGCGAAAACGGGAACCCCGAAGGGCTCGCCGCTCGGCAATCCAGAGGAGTGGACCGTGGCTACTTTAGTCGCATTCATGCTTGTTTGGAATACTGAAATTCCGATCATGGACTGAATGACAGGATGATATTCCGAATGTCAACAGAACCTAATCCATGTCTGGAGAGAATAGAAATAAAAAGGGAGTGACCTGTCGAAAGACTTTTTCATCGCGGAGGTCGGGAATGTCCAGGCAAAAGAAGAAGGGCCGTTGGTCGAGATGCATGATAGGTATTGGAAGATGCGCAGTCGTATGTTCAGGACCTTTTCAAGGTCAGCGCGAAATGTTGCGCGACTCTCCACTCGCTATGTTACAATATGCCTGTTGCAGAACAAAAGTGCCTCAGTTATATAATGTGGAGTTTATCAATGACGACAAAATCGGCTGACAATTTTTTTCTGCAGGTGAATTCCAGGTCAATCCGTAGCTAAATCCGCCGATTTTCAGGTCACTTCCCACCTGAAACGTCACTAGGGCTTCACCTGAACCCCACCTGGACTAATATAAATCAAGATATATGTAATCCTGTCTTGTCAGCCGATTTTCCACAGAACCGCCGACTTTGAAAATGTCCTGGTCGTATGTTTGCGGTAGTTGAGTCGTCGTATAGAATCCTAACGATGAAAATAGTCGGTACTTTGCTATTTTCCGAGCGTCAGAAATGGGTACCTGCATACTGAAACCAATCAGAATGGAGTTCCGAAAATGAAAATCACCGACATCAAAGCATTCGTTACCAAGCCGCCCGGCGCGTTCTCCAACTACGTCTTCGTCAAAGTCTCGACAGACGAGGGGATTGCGGGCTGGGGAGAGTCGAGCATCGGAGCGACGTCTGTCGCCGCCGTCGTTGAGGAGTTCGGCTTCGCGATAGTGGGCAAGGACCCGTTCCGAATCGAGGAACACTGGCAGGATATGTACCACCTCCACCACAATATCCGTGGCGGCGCGCTCCAGATGGCCGCCATATCGGGTATCGAGATTGCGCTCTGGGACATCAAGGGAAAGGCGCTGAACGTGCCGGTCTATGAACTGCTCGGCGGCGCTATGCGCGACAAGCTCTGGACCTACGGCCGTTTCGACGGTGTTGACCCTGACGCGGCGGTGGCGAACGCGATGTCGTTCGTGGAGGACGGCTACACCGCTCTCAAGGGAGATCCCTTCGGACACCAGGGCATATTTACCTCCCCCGAATCCGAGCGGGACGCAATCGCCAAAGTGAAAGCCGTCCGCGAGGCGGTTGGGGACGACGTTGAACTACTGGTCGAGGCGCATGGCAGGCTGACGCCCGCCGAGGCCATCAGGATAGGCGAGCGACTTGAACCTTACCGACCGTTCTTCTACGAGGAGCCGGTCCCTCCGCAGAACATTGACGCTATGGTGCGTGTGGCCCGGGCGATAAACATTCCTATTGCCACCGGCGAGCGCATCTACACCAAGTGGGGATTCAAAGACCTGCTTGAGAAACAGGCGGTCGCGGTCGTGCAGCCGGATGTCTGCCACGCCGGAGGCATAAGCGAGTTGAAGAAGATAGCTGCCATGGCCGAGACCTACTACGTCGGGTTCGCCCCTCACAATCCCTACGGCCCAATAAACACCATGGCCGCGATTCACGTCGACGCCTGCACACCGAACTTCCTGATACAGGAGGGCGGACACGCCGAGTGGTACGACTCTGTCATGACCGCGCCCTTCAAACGCCAGACCGACGGATACTTCGATCTCCCAACCGAGCCCGGCATCGGCATCGAGATGGATGAGGACGCCCTGAATAAATACCCCGCCGGCGCGCCGGAATTGAGGGGCGGGTACAGAAGCCGATTCACCATGCCCTCGCGCCAGCAGAACCATTGGATATAACCTAGTAATCCGACAACTTAGTTGTGATGGATATCCAGATTCCGAATTATCCCCTCTCCCAGAGGGTTAGGGTGAGGGTATATAAACCGTCAATCCAAAAATGTTGGAACACTAACCGCTGAGCGTCCCTTATTGGCGTTAGGTCCCGCTAATCTGGTCGGCGAACACAGTTCGGAGGTTCAGCGTTTGAATGTACGCGAGATAACGAGGATAGTGGAACGGGATGGGTGGTATCATGTAAGAACGCGAGGCAGCCACCGATAGTACAAGCATAAATTCAAGCGAGGGGCCGTTACGATTTCGGGCAAGGGCAGCAAAGAATTGCCGCGTTGGTTGGAGGTCAGTATTTTGAAACAGGCGGGGCTGAGGTGAATGACAATGGCCAGATATGCGGTCGTGATTGAAAAGACGGGCAATGGATACGCCGCGGGCCTTCCCGCTTTGCCTGGTTGTGTAGCGGCAGGCGACACTCTTGAAGAAACCAAGGCGTTGATTGTTGAGGCAGTTAGTTTCCATGTTGAAGGACTGGTAGATGATGGTTTGCCTATTCCCGAACCCCTTGCGCCTGAGTTGTGGGAGGAAGAATATGGTTTGTCTATTCCCGAATCTCTTGAACCTGGATTGTTCATTGAGATTTCCACCGGTCAGGACATTCTCGCCGCCGCGTCTCCGAATCCCAAGATAACTTATCAGAGCCGTCTCGTTTACGTTTGAGGCAAAGATAATCAGTAAGGCCACCAGCGTATAACATTGATATTGAACCGCCGCCGTTAGGCAAAAATCACTCACTCGCGGGAGTCACCCATGAAGATAACCGGATTCGAGACGCGGATCGTAGAACTGCCGAGAGACTCTGGACCGATGGGCGCGTCCGCTGTTTTCGTAACGCTGAAACTGCGGACAGACGATGGCCTGGAAGGGATCGGCTATGCCGGATTCACCTCCGCGATTATGATGAAGGCGCTGAAAGAGACTTTGGACGCTCTTACCGAGCAGACGATTGGCTCAGACCCGATGATGATTGAGGCGATAGGCGCGAGATTGCTCGGACTGGGCGGCGGCGGGTCTCCGGCCGGTCTTGTAACCAGAGCGGTATCGGCGATAGATGTCGCGCTCTGGGACATAAAGGGCAAGGCCCTCGGACAGCCGGTTTACAGGCTGTTGGGCGGGTTCGCGGACCGTGTTCCGGCGTATGCCAGCGGACACCTGTGGCGCACCTACGATCTGGATATGCTCGCCAAGACCGGCCCAGAGATCATTGAGAGCGGGTTCAGGGCGATGAAGTTCAGGCTGGGCGGCGAGGACAGCGACGCGAAAGAGATAGAACGCATGAGGGTCATGCGCGAGGCGATTGGCGATGACATCAATCTCATGGTTGACATCAACCAGGGCTGGGACATCAATACCTCTCTCAGAGTTGGTCGTCTGATGGCTGACTACAACCTGTACTGGCTGGAGGACCCGGTTCACTACCAGGACTACGCCGGATACGCTCGGATTGCGGACGCGCTGGATACGCCCATCGCCACCGGAGAGTACCACTATGGGATGGTTCCATTCCGTCATATGCTCGAAAATCGCTCTCTGGACATCGTGATGGTTGATCTGCTCAGGGTTGGCGGTCTGACCGGGTTTATGAAGGTCGCGCACATGGCCGAGATATACAATCTGCCCGTCGTTAGCCACTTGGCGACCGAGGTTCTCGCTCACGCCATAGCCGCCGCGCCGAACGGCCTGTACGTCGAGCATATGCCTTGGACTTTCGATATGTTCACGACTGAGCCTGTGATCGAGGACGGGATGATAGTCCTGCCCCAGTCGCCGGGACTGGGCGTCGAATTCGACGAGGAGAAGCTGAGCAAGTACGCGGTCGGCTAGTCTTGCCCCTGAAACAGGCCGTCCATGCGCTCATAATCTGAGTAGCGGATGAGTTCATAAAGTTCTGCCCGAGTCTGCATATCGCCGACGAGATTCCGCTGCGTCCCGAGTGTAAGCGTCTCTGCCATAGCGCGTTTCATGGCTTTGGCGGCTACTCTCAGCGCGGTTACGGGGAATATGACCAGCTTGTAGCCGAGTTCATGGAACCGCTGAACTGTCAGGTATGGAGTCTTGCCGAATTCGGTCATGTTCGCCAGCAGGGGAGCGTCAACGAGCCGCGAGTATTCGGCGAACTCGTCCTCTGATTCCAATGCCTCAGGGAAGATGATGTCCGCGCCAGCCTCCAGATACCTATGCCCGCGCCGAACAGCCTCGTCCATGCCGTACTCAGCCTTGGAGTCGGTGCGCGCGATGATGAGGGATGATCTTCTCGCCTCGGACGCCGCCCTTATCTTGGCCACGAACTCATTCGCCGGAACAATCTGCTTTCCGTCCAGGTGTCCGCATCGCTTTGGCATTACCTGGTCTTCTATCTGTATCGCCGCCGCGCCCGCCGCTTCCAGGTCGCTGACGGCCCTGTAAACGTTGAGCGTCTCTCCGAATCCGGTGTCCGCGTCCACGATAAGGGGTAGGCTTGTGGCCCTCGTAACCCAGCGGACGGCCGTCGTGAGTTCGTCAAGCGTGAACAGGCCGATGTCCGGTATTCCAAGACTCGCGGAGAAGGCCGCGCCCGAGAAGTACAAAGCCCGGAATCCGACCTGCTCCGCTATCAGCGCAGAAAGAGGATTGAACACACCCGCCACTGGCAGTGCGCCGTCCTCTGCTATCAGTCGACGCAGCTCGCCTCCTTCGTCAGTCATATCTATTGCTATCTATCCTTCCCAAACAGTCGCAATTCTTGCACGCCAACTCTGCCAAGTATAGCCATAATATGGAATTTACAGCGAACTACTCGCCTAATTGATAAAATACACATACGAGATGGATCTCGGTTCAATGCGAGGAGGGAACTATGGCCGAGTATTACAGGACAATCTTTACTATTGAAGAACCAGTGCAAGGGCTTGAGCTTCTTGGGAAAGTTGAAGATGAAGCGCGCAAGTGGGCCGGATACGAGTTTGGTGAACCTTTGGGCGGCGTGAGGGGCGAGTTGGAAGGAGCCGAAGGAAGGTTGAGATTCGGGACGAGATCGGTCGGCGAATCCGGGATATTCTGGCTGGTGTGGGAACGTCCTGATCCGCAAGACGCGGAACTTGGGTGGCGGCTTGGTCTGCGTTTGGCCTCCGAAGGCGATGATATGGAAGCCGATATAGAAGTGCGGGGCTTGGAGGGCGAACATGAAAAATTCCAGGCCCGACCTCCGGATGTTGTCTCGATTCTGTTCACCAATTTCCACTGTACGCTGGACGGCAGGCGTCTCGCCACCAAGGCGCGGCGAGTTACTCTCGGCGAGGAGGCATCCTTCCGGGACGAACTGCTCGACCTACATCGGAGTGTGCCTCTGCTCGTCGTGTCCGAAGAAACTATGGACGCTGATTACTTGCAGCGTCAACTGCTTGGCCTTGTGACTGTGATCTCATACGACCATGACACGGCTTGGGAAATCTCGAAGGACTTGCCGCGCGCGCTTAGATGCTACGATGGGGCCGTGCGCCTGTATTCTCCGGGGTGCTCGGAGAGCGATGTTTCACAGCAGCATCCATACTGGCTGCGCGCGGATGTGGATAAGCTGGGACCGGAACTGATGTGGAGGATGCTGAGGGATGAGTGCGTGAATCGGTTGCCCCGTCAGGGACGACGCAGGCTTTTCTCTCGAGTGCGCGACGAGACCCGCAGGCAAGAAATGAAGGAACTAGAAACCAAGCTCGAACAACTCGAACAACAGCATACTCTGGATGATGACACATTACTGTCACTGTTAATTGACGACGAACCTGCCGATGACGTGGACAGTATAGGTGTTGCAAGGCATAAAGCATGGGTAAGAGTCGCCAGTGCCTTTAAGAACAAGGCTGATATGCTTGCCGCCGAACTTGATCTGCTCAAGCAAACCGGAGATAGCCCCAGCCGGACAGAGCGCATTACCCAACCTCCCGAAACCGAGACAGACCTATTTGAACCAAACTCCCGAAGTGTCCTGGACGTCGTGAATCAAGCCAGCGGCGAATTAGGAGGCTTGCGCTTTTTCCCAAGCGCCTTTGAATCAGCCGAATCGGTTACCAAAGCGCAGTTCAAGAAGACAGATGAACTCCTCAGAGTATTCGAGTGCATGAATGAGTGCGCCGGCAAGCGCGCAGGCGGTTTAGGAAGTACTCTAACTCAGTGGTTCGAATATCGTAATGTCAGTTATGCCATCCGAGAAAGTGAGTCAACTTGGGAGAGATACAAGGAAGATAGAACGTTCGACGGCATTTACATGGGTGAACATTTCAAGCTAAGAGACGGAAAAAGATTCATGCTGCGGATACACGTGTCCTGGGACAAGAAAGAAAACGAGTGGCGGGTCGGCTATGTCGGCCCCCATCTCCCGACGCCATCCGATCCTCATTGAGTAGAGCCTTCTACCGGCCCATGAAATCCGTCCGACCCTCGCGAGGAGTCCATTCCTCGCCCGCGCCGTCCTCCGGTCGGAAGCCGATGAGCCGCTCGCCGTCCTCGATGTCCCAGATACGCAGATCGTTGCTGGACATCCCGTGAACAATGGCGAACCCGACCGACTTGGGCGCTTCCACAGCCTTCTGAACAAGCTGGACGGCGTCGCGGTGGCTGAGCCACAGGGACAGCGCGGCGGGATGGAATGTCGGGTCGTCAGGGGTCATAACCCAGCCCACCCTCAGACAGATAACCGACAGGCCGTACTCGTCGTGGTAGAAGCTGCCCAGAACCTCGCCGAAAGCCTTGCTGACGCCGTAGAAACTGTCGGGGCGCATATCGCGGTGGTCGAGCATCCTGAACGGACGCCTCACTTCGGACAGTCGCCCTTCGTAGATTGCCCTGTACGGGTCGTCCTTCAGAGGATAGAAGCCTATGACGTGATTAGTGCTGGCAAGGATTACACGCCTTGCCCCAGCCCGTCGCGCCGCTTCGTACACGTTTCGTGTACCGATTATGTTATTGTTCAGCGTGGATTCCCAGGAGGCGTTAGGACTGGGGTCGGCGCCAAGGTGGACGACTGCTTCTACGCCCTCGAATGCGGGACTGATAGCGTCGAAGTCGGAAAGGTCCGCCACGTGAGAATCGGGCCATCCGCAGTCGAGCTTGTCGAGTCCGACGAGGTCGTATCTGTAACCGAGTTTGTCTCGGATTATTCCGCCAATCTGTCCGGCCGCGCCCGTGACAAGCACGCGAGTCTTGTTGTTCAATGCATTTCTCCCGTTTTCGTTCAATTCCATATGTGGGCTGGTATAGAATGTGTCAGGCATTCGCCCTGAAAGCCAGAACCACAACAATGACAACAAGTGGGACGACTATCGTCCAGAGCAGTCTTCTCGGGTTGAATTGGAACATGGAGCGCATCCTGCGAAACTGGCGATCTGAAGGCGTATGGAATGTTAACACAATTCGAGTGAAGCAAAAGGACGGCAGAGTTGGTCTATAGATTGATAGCGCTGGACGTGGACGGAACGATCCGAAGCCACGACCGCCCAACCTCCGAACGCACAAGGCGCGCTATCCGGAACGTCAGGGACGCGGGCGCGTTCGTTACGATTGCGACCGGACGATCATTTAAGAGCGGAGCGAGCGCCGCCGCGGATATTGACCTCACCGCTCCGATAGCCACCTTCCAGGGAGCGCACGTCGCCGACCCCAAGACAGGAGAAGTTCTCTGGCACAGGCCGCTGACATCGGAGATGTCCTCCGCCGTTCTTGATGCGCTGTCGAGTTGGGACCGAGTAGAAGTAGTAGGCTACCTTGGCGACGAGATACTCGTTACGGAGTTGACCGACTGGGCGCGGGACTACGGCGTGAGAACCGGAGTCGGCGTCAAGGTCGTTGACTCCAATAGATTTACCTCATATCCAATGTCCAGAATAGTTGCCCGGGGCGAGGATGACGTAATAGAACGTTTGGAAGTTAATTTGAAAGACCGCTTCGACAGCAGTATGTATGTAACAAGGTCGCTGCCATATTTCTGCGAAATACTTCATCCGAGCGGTGGCAAGGACAAGGCCTTGGAGTGGCTGTGCGGGTATCTTGGCGTGAACCGTGAACAGACCATCGCCTTCGGCAACGGGTACAACGATGTTCAGATGCTCGAATGGGCGCGGATGTCGGTCGCCGTTGGGGACGCGGTTGACGAGGTCTTGCAGGTGGCGGATCTCGTCGCGCCTCCGATGGAGGATGACGGCGTAGCGCAGGTTCTGGACCGGCTGCTGGAGGAGGGACTTATAGGATGAACGAATCCTCAAAGCCTGTAGTTGTCGTTCTGGGCGGGATAAACATGGACCTTGTGGGCGCGACTGAGCGAATGCCCGCGCCGGGAGAAACCGTCTTTGGCCGGTCCTTTCACACGGCGCCAGGAGGCAAGGGCGCGAACCAGGCGGTGGTGGCCGCCCGTCTTGGAGCCGAAGTGAGGATGGTTGGGCGCGTTGGGCGGGACGAGTTCGGCCCCGTTCTGCTGGAGGGAATGCGCCGGGAAGGAATAGACGTGTCTGGAGTCGCCACCGATCCTGACAACTCATCGGGTATCGCGATAATTCTATTGGACGGGCAGAAGGAGAACTATATAGTCGCTATTTACGGCGCCAACTTGGCGAGTGACCAGGAGCAGGTAAGAGCGGTCGAGTCCGCGCTGGACGGGGCAGACGTGCTGCTGCTGCAACTTGAGACGCCGCTTGCGGTGGCTGCGGAGGCCGCTAGAATCGCCAAGGGCATGGGAGTCCGTGTCGTCTGGGATCCCGCGCCCGCTTTGGAGATGGGCAAGGATGCCTACGCGCTATGCGACGCGCTGACTCCAAATCAGGTAGAAGCGGAGTTCCTATCCGGCATACCTGTATCCGATCTCGATTCAGCGAGAATCGCGGCGCGGAAACTTGTCGGTGAAGGCGTCTCGGCCTGCGTGATCACGATGGCTGAGGCCGGCGCGTACTATGCTACCCAGCGCGATGAGGGATTCGTTCCGCCGATCAACGTGGAAACGGTCGACACCGTGGCCGCCGGAGACGCCTTCAGCGCGGGGCTCGGAGTCGCGCTTGCGGAGGGTCGCTCACTTGGCGAGGCTATCAAGTACGCTTCGGCGGCTGGCGCGCTGGCGGTGACAAAGCGGGGCGCTCAGGAGGCGATGCCCTATCGCCGCGAGGTTGACGCGCTGTTCGGCGAAGGCTGAATGTGAACAGTTCAGCCACCGATAGCGTAGAACCGGAAAGCAGCCGGGACCTAAGCAAACGGACAGCGTTCTGGGGACTCGCCATAGTTCTGGCGCTCGCTCTGGCGCTGAGGCTGTACGGGCTCGACTGGGACGATGGCTTTGGCTGGACTCCCCATCCCGACGAGCGGGCGATACTGTTCAAAGTAGTGGATCTATCCTTTCCCGGCCTCACTGATCTGTCACTGCTTCTGAACGTAGATGAGAGTCCATGGAACCCGCGCTGGTTCCCGTATGGCAGCTTCCCCATATACGTCCTTAAGATTACCGGAGCCTTTAGCGGATATATCCCGGGCTTGGACTCAGGTGATCTGAGAGTGCCCGGACGGGCTGTGTCCGCGTTGGCTGATGTTGCCACGGTCGCCCTCGTATTTGCCCTCGGAGCGATGGTGCGGTCCCGGAGAGTCGGTCTGCTGGCTTCGGCCCTGGTGGCGATAGCTGTCATTCACGTACAACTCAGCCACTTCTTCGCCGTGGACACGCTCATGGTGCTGTTCTGCTTTGCGACTGTCGTGTTCCTGGTCAGAGTCGCGAAGTCGGGAAAGTCGAGCGATTCTGTCCTGGCGGGGGTCTTCCTCGGACTTGGCCTGGCGACCAAGATCAGTGTCGCCCCCATACTCGCCGCCTATTTTGTCGCGCACTTCATGGCGGCTTTCGGACTCTCAGGGTCGAACGAATCCCAGGAAGTTCCGTTTGCCGACCGAATTTCCACTGTGGCGGGTAACGCTGTACTCGGCGCGCTGGCAATTGTCGCCACTTTTCTGATTGCCCAGCCTTACGCCCTGCTGGACTGGAACCGCTTCTCAGCGGACGTTATCGAACAGTCGGAGATGGTGCGCCGGATAAGGGACTACCCGTACACGCGGCAGTACATTGACACCGCTCCCTACCTATATCATGTTCAGCAATTGGCTGTATGGGGGCTTGGTCTTCCGCTTGGTGTCGTCGCCTGGGCAGGGACGTTGTATGCCGCCATAAAGGGACTGAGGATCTGGTGGGCATTGGGCTACTTAATTGTGGGCGTGGGTGTGCCGGCTGCGATTCTTTTGGTTTCAAACAGTCTTATCGGCCTTTCGTTAGCGTCGGCGATCTCAGTCGGAGCGCTGGTGGCAACGATGCCTATTCGCAGGGCGGAAACGCGGATAACCGCACTGCTGCTATGTTGGGTCGTGCCTTACTTCTTGGTTACTGGCGCTTTCGACGTCAAGTTCATGCGCTACATGATTCCAATTACGCCGTTCCTGCTCCTCTTCGGAGCGTTGATGCTGACGGATATATGGCGGGGCGTTGGACGACTTGCGGGCAATGCCAGATTTTCCGCGCGAGTCGCTCTTGCATTCGTTGGGGCGCTCGCTTTCGCGGCTACTCTCTTCTACGCAGTCTCGTACCTTGGCATATACAGCGAGACACACTCAGCGGTCCGCGCCGGAGAGTGGGTCAAGGCCAACGTGCCTCGCGATTCGCTGATCCTAAGAGAGCATTGGGACGAGGGAGTCCCAGGCTTGAGCGCCTTCCAGTGGGATGAGCTGGAACTTTACAACCGGGACAGCCAATCGAAACTGTCCACCATGAGCGACAAAATCGCCACCGCGGACTACATCCTGATATACAGCAACCGCCTGTATGGAACCATCCCGCGCCTGCCCGAACGCTATCCGGTGAGTCGTGAGTATTATAAGCTGCTGTTCACTGGCGAACTGGGATACACACTGGTCGCGCATTTCGAGTCGTACCCGAACCTATTCGGGATAGGGTTTGTTGACGACACATTCGGACGTCCTGAACTGCCAGCGCCTACCGGACTTGATGAACCGGAGAGATTTACGGTCACATTGAACCTTGGATTTGCGGACGAGAGCTTCTCGGTGTACGACCACCCGAAGCTGCTTCTCTTCCGAAACGAGTCCCGACTAGACTCGGAAACTATCTACGACAGCATTCTCGAATCGCCTGGCGGATTCCCGACATACTCATTAGACGTACCGCCGTCCACCGGGTCGGGTAGTTCGCGCCAACTCATGCTGTCACCTGCTCAGCTGGAGGCCAGACAGGCAGGCGGAACCTGGACGGACATAATCAACCCTGACCGTGGCGCGGACTGGGTATCGGTCGCATTATGGATCGCGGTTGTAGAGGGAATTGCGCTGATCGTATTCCCACTGGCGTTCCTGGTTTTCCGTCCGCTGAGGGACAGGGGATGGCTCTTCTCCAAGGGCCTGGGATTGCTACTTCTGGGCTTGGTTGTTTGGCTGTTGTCCAGCTTGGAACTTATGGAGTTCAACCGGATAGCCGTCGTCGTGGGAGCGGGAGCGTTGTTCCTGGTCAACGTCGCGCTGTTGTTCAGGAACTTCGGGGAGATCCGCGACTTCTTCAAGAGACATTGGAATGTCGTCCTCGTCGCCGAACTGGTATTTCTGGCCGCCTTTGCCGCGTTCATCATCGTCCGAATGGCGAATCCCGACCTGTGGCACCCATACAGGGGCGGTGAGAAGCCAATGGACATGGCTTACCTCAATGCCGTTCTGAAGTCGGTCCACATGCCACCCTACGATCCGTGGTTTGGCGGCGGGTACATCAACTACTACTATTGGGGACAGTTCCTCGTCGGGATGCTGATTCACGGAACGGGAGTTGTGCCGGAAGTCGCTGTGAATCTGGCAGTGCCAATGTTCTTCGCGATGACTGCCGCCTTCTCTTACTCGGTCGTTTACAATCTGGCCAGCGCGGTGAAGGGCGGGGGATTGGTGGTAGGTGGCGCGTCACCCGTAGTTGCCGGCCTTATTGGAGCGACGTTCGTCGTTGTGCTAGGCAACCTGGACGGAGCGATTCAACTCGGAGCGGGGGCATGGCGCGCGGCGGTCGAGGGGCTGCCGATGGGCGAGTTCGACTTTTGGCGTTCGAGTCGAATGATGCCTCCCGATCCCCCCGGACACGAAATTACGGAGTTCCCGTTTTTTACATTCCTGTTCGCCGACCCGCACGCGCACCTGTGGGCTCTGCCATTCACGATACTGTGCATCGGTATTTCCGCTGCCGTCGTATCAGGGAATACCTCGCGCCCTGGCTTCGCATCATTCTGGAATATCGAGGAGATGTTGAGAATTGCCGTCTTAGGGATAGCGGTCGGCGCGTTAAGACTTCTGAACACATGGGACTACCCCACGTACTTGCTGCTCGGCGCGGCGGCGGTCGCGCTGGTCGAATTGCTCGCGCAGGGCGGCATCTCCTTCCTGATGCTGCTGCGGACGGGGGTGAAGAGTGCGCTTGTCTTCGCTATTGGGTATGTGGCATTCCTGCCGTACCATCTGGCTTACGAGACATTCTTCAACAGCGTAGAGCGAACCACTAATACTACACCGCTGTGGCAGTTCCTTGCGATCAGCGGTCTGTTTGTGTTCGTTATCGGTTCGTTCTACCTGTGGGAACTGCGGGTGGTTCTGTCATCAGCTTTTTCAGGTATCCGACCACGATTCGATTTGCTTCTGGAAACGCTCTCCGAGCGGGAGGTTAACCACGGGCCCGCCTATATTCCGAAGGTTGGACCCGGTACGCTAATCGCAATGATAGTTGCCTCTGTCGCGGCTGGCTACTTCCTGACCGCGCTCTTCTCAGGCTACGGCGCGGGAGGAACGATAATATTCGTAGCAGTGATTGTCGCGCTAATCGTGGCAGTGGCGTTGCGTACGATTGCGTTCCCTGACTGTGGGGCTCCGGTTGCGCTTTTCGTGTCGCTTTTGGCGGGTACGGCATTTGCGCTGGTTCTCGGACTCGACGTGTTCCGGGTCGAAGGCGACATAGAGCGTATGAACAGCGTATTCAAGTTCTACCTTCAGGTCTGGGTTCTTCTCGCGCTCGCCGCGGCATTTATGCTTTGGCGGCTCCTGGTGTCTCCAATGTTTGTTGGCAGGAAACCCTGGGATTACCGCTACCTCTGGGCGGGCGGCCTGGCAATTCTTCTCGTGAGCGCGTCGGTTTACCCTGTACTTGGTACCCAGGACAGGCTGCGAGACCGATTCAACGGCAACTCCACCTCTCTGACGTTGGACGGACTCGCATACCTGGACGGAGCGACCTACAACGAAGCTGAAGGCCCGGTTGACCTCGATGACGACTTCGAGGGTATCATGTGGCTGCGGCAGAACGTGAAGGGCTCACCTATAGTCTTGGAGGCCAACACGCCGACCTATCGCTGGGGCGGGCGAGTCTCGATACATACAGGACTGCCGAGCGTCGTTGGCTGGCAATGGCACCAGGAGCAGCAGCGCTGGGACTATCGCCAGATGGTGGCGCCTCGCATAAGAGACGTTGAACGGATCTACTCTACCCAGGACACCACTGTGGCGATGGAATTGCTCCGAAAATATGGAGTCAAGTACGTCTATGTGGGCCAGCTCGAAGAGTCGTACTATCCGGAAGGGATCGCCAAATTCGAGGCCGGCCTGTCTCCACACCTGGATAAAGTATTCGACTCGGAGCGGGTCGCAATTTACGAAGTCCTGAACTGACGAGTCAGGCAGGCCGATACGCGGAGGAGACTGTGTGCAGAAGCATCAAGAAACTCAGGAACGCTGAAGGACCGGCGACCGACGAAGAGATAAGAGAGGCAGCGCTCCAGTTCGTCCGCAAGATAAGTGGGTACAGGAAGCCTTCAATGGTCAACGAACCTGTATTCGATCAGGCGGTTGAAGATATAGCGGCAGTGTCCAGAAGGATGCTCGACTCGCTGAGAGTAGGCGCTCGCGGCTGACACCGTCTATTGCGCCGTTGCGCCGCCATCAATGATTAGTGGCTGACCGGTCATGAACGAAGACTCGTCAGAGGCTAGGAACAGTGCGCCGTAAGCTATCTCTTTCGGTTCGCCCAGACGCTTTTGGAAATTGGAGTTCGCCGCATCCCACAGGAACTTCTCGCGCTCTTCGCCCGTAAATTGACGATGCAGCTCGGTCGCCTGCGTCAGAATTGCGCCAGGACATACACAATTGACCCGGATATTGTCTGGCGCGAGATCCATCGCCAGGCACCGCGTCAGCTGGAGTAGCGCGCCTTTTGACGTGTTGTAAGGCACGAAGGCGGGCTGCGCAACGAAGCTGGACACGGATGCGACGTTGACGATTGAGCCGCCACCCACTGCCCTCATGGGCTCCAGCGCGTGCTTGACCGTGTAGGAAGGCCCCAGAACGTTCACGCTCAGTACCCGCTGCCAGTCCGCGTCGGTGACGTCCTGAACTTTCCCGAATACGAATGCCGCCGCGTCATTCACCAGTACGTTCACCGCGCCGAACTCCGATACGGCGCTCGCTACAAGACGCTGTACCTGTGATTCCTGAGACACGTCCGTATGGACGAACACCGCGCTTCCACCCGCGTTTTCGATCCTTGCCACAGTCTCCTGCCCGCCGTCCGTGTTAATATCCCCGACCACCACCTTAGCGCCCTCCTCGGCGAACAGTTCACATATCGCGCGTCCTATGCCTGCCGCCCCGCCGGTAACGATTGCGACTTTGTTTTCGAGTCTCATATTCTTTATTTCCTCAGAGTCTAATCCGACCATTCACGTGCTGCCCAAGCGATCAGTTCCCGCTCCCGCTCGAGAACCTCTTCCTTGCACCACTTTCCTTGCTTGTTAATACGCTGCTTGTTAATACGCTCCGCAACACTGCCAGAGTCCCTAAGCCCGGTTTTAGTATATGCAGTGGCTTTCTTGCTCGGTGGCTTATCTTGCAACGTGGAATTTAATTTAGGTGGCAATATAGTAAGGTTACCAAGCCAGTGGATATACTCTTTCTTACTGCTTTGTGGCAAGATGTGTTCCACAGAATCAATAGGTCTGGCCTGCCATATATGATTCCAATGCTGGTTACAGAATTTTTGTCCAGCCTCTCTTGCCAGATATTCCTCGTACCTATGAAAGAGGTAACGTAACTCTTCCAAAGTGAATCGTTCCCCGTAGGCGTTCACTTCACTTAGTTCTGCGCTCACGGACTCTTCATTACACGGATACTTACTCCCGATCCTTGAAAGGCAGGAGAGTATTTGCTCTGCGGACAGTTCCTTTTGCCAGATGTTCCATGCAAGTCGTACATAGGCTCCCACCGCTGTTCTGGCGTCTTTGCCATATATGCCAAAGATCCGGAAGGTTACATTTTCCCAGCGCCGTAGAATTCTATCTTTCTCGGTTTCTGAAAAGTCCTCTCGAAGATTCACTGCGACAGCGACTAGCCTCGCATTCAGAACCTGAGTGACCGCGCTCTTGCGCTGATCTGCTCTCAAGGTATCCACCGCCTTCGTCACAGACAATATCCACTTCGTGGTCTCTATCACCTGCGCAACTGTCTGAGCCTGACCTCTCAGAGCATTGGCGGCATCTTCTGGATTCAGTACTCTGCTGGGTTGATCTTCACTTCTCAATGTGGCGGCAAAACGAAGCGATTCTGTACTTAGCCCCAGTCGCAATCCAACGGTCTTGTAAATGTCAGCCCATAGTTGGTGGACTTCATCAATTGTTTCGTATTCGTTTCCTGTGCCGGATTCGAATACGACCGCCATTAGCATACTCTTGAGACGGTCGAACCATGAGACTTCCAAACCTCTGCTATTTAACACTTCAAATACGGAGTACACTAAGGCTTCGTCACCTATTTCGTGGAAGATGAATGTGAGCCTATTCTTCAGATGTACGACGAGTTCAATAAGTGGATGACCCTCCCTTTGCCATTTTTTCACGAAATCTCGACATTCCCTAATAGCTCTTAGGAGTCGACGGTCCGCCAAAGTCTCTGCCTCACTGGGGCGAGGGTGTTTGCCATCTCTGATGTAGTCAGCGAAATATCCACTTGAGTCGTGATTGGTTTGTAGCAATAATAGTGTTGCGCTATCCCCCTTCACTAGCATTTCCTCGAGATCTTTACGAGTCTTCTCTTCAGAAGGTAATGCGTCGGATATAGCTTTAAGCAACAAGATAAGTGTTGTAATTCTCTGCTGTCCGTCCACAATCTCCACAACTTGATGTTCGCTAGTAGAGATAACTGTTGGCTTATCCCTACGCATACCCACAATAGTAGCCATAAAGTGGTTTCTCTGGCCCGCGGCATAACTTTTCTTAATGTCCTCAAAGAGATCATTTCGCTGCTTCGATCTCCAACTATAGGCTCGCTGATATTGTGGAATCCTAAACAACCTGTTAGAGAATAAAGAATCAAGATTGATATGTTGAGGGTTAATTTCCATCATAACCAAGTTCTCCTATCTCAAATCACTCCGTGTGAAAAACCTCTTCGAGCGCCAGCATCATTTCATCGGGCTTCGCTCCCTGCGGAATCTCGAAATATGGTGCCATGAACTCCTGCCAGCGAGCGTTTACTTCCTCGGAAGACATTCCTTCAAGCGAAGTGGCGAAGTCATCGTCCGCCTCGAAATACCCGAACAGCAGGCCGTCTTCGCGCGCGAAAAGCGAGTAGTTTCTCCACCCATTGCGCCTGAGGGCTTCGAGCATCTCCGGCCAGACGTTCCGGTGATGCTCTTTGTAGTCGTCAAGCAAATCCTGCCTGACCTTCAACAGAAATCCGACACGCTTAATGACAGTCCTCCGATTGTGGGAGTTTATGAGATATCTCAAAATCTGGCTTCAGACAGGTTCAGGACGAAGGGACGAGTCTGGCGTCTATTCCGGCGCGGACGCGCCCACATACAGCCGCCGCCCGATGACGGCTAGCGCGGCGTCCATATGGTCGAGCCTGGATCGGCTCTCCAAGTCGAGCGCGCAGTCAACCTGTGGCAGACGCCAGCCCAGGCGGCGCGCCAACTCCGCTTTGCTAATGCCCTGTTCTGTCATTCCTTGGTAGAGTATCGCCTTGACCGAAGTGAGCGCGGGAAGAGCGACGCAGTTGTCGCCTTGAGATGGTGTGGGAATCTCTTGGCCTGTGTAAATGCGCGCGGCAATAGCCTCTTCCAGCGCGTCGGACGCGCGCACGAGGGCCTCGTCCCTGTCATCTCCGAAAGTAGTCAGTTCCGGGAAGTCGGGAGAGGTAGCCATTACTGTGTCGCCATCTTCTTCGATCTGGATGGGATAGGCGAGCATTATCTCAGTCCCAAGTCTCTCTTTATCTTGGCAACGAGTTTCGGGCCTTACTCCCTGCGGCTGCCGTGCATCGGCAATTGCGATACGCGGTCTTCAAGACGGACTGTGAGATGTCCGCTACCACCTTTGTGGGTATGAAAGGTAGCCGCGTCTCTTGAGCCAGCGTCGAAATTCGTTCGAATTCATTATTCAGAAGGCCAGTCTGACTGAGTTGGAGCGGGAGACGGGATTCGAACCCGCGACAGCCTGCTTGGAAGGCAGGGACTCTACCACTGAGCTACTCCCGCTCAACACCTCAAGGATACCACAAAGGCAGAGTCAAATGTAGTCGTGTGGTACAATGCGCGCGCTTTGGCTCAACGTTCATTTCTCTCGCAAAGGGTGTAGCAATGACCTACGAATTCATCGAATACGAAGCATCGGAAGGCATCGGGCGAGTCTTCCTTGCCAGGCCGCAGAAACTCAACGCGCTCAGCCGAGAACTCCAGGCGGAGCTTGTGGACTGTTTGCAGCGAGCGGACGACGACCCAGACATTCGTGTCATGACGCTCATGGGCAGGGGACGCGCTTTCTGCGCGGGCTACGACATCACGCCCCCCTCGACGCCTGAGGCCGAGCGCGCCGCGCAAATTACAAGGGACAACATCCGGGCCGACATTCACCGCATGAAGCAGACGCCCAACACCATGTCCCAGATACTCAACCTCTCCAAGCCCGTCATTGCCGGGATACACGGTTACTGCATCGCGGGAGGCACCGACCTCGCCATGCACTGCGACATCTCCATTGCCGCGGACGATGCCCAGATAGGCTTTCCACCGGTGCGCTCGATGGGTGCGCCGCCCACTCATATGTGGACCTACATGGTCGGCCCGCAATGGGCCAAGTGGTTCCTGCTTACAGGCGAATCCGTGTCCGGCAAGCGCGCGGAAGAGATAGGTTTTGTGTGGAAGTCCGTCCCTCGCGAAGATCTCGAGGACACAGTGGAGCAACTCGCGCGAACGATGGCCAGAATACCCTGGGAGTTGCTCGCGGCGAACAAGAGCATCGTCAACAAGGCTATGGAGCTTATGGGACGCGACACTCTCCAGCGCCTCGCCGCCGAGACCGACGCTATCGCTCACCAGGCGCCGATAGTGAAAGAGTTCGCGCGCCGCTCAAAGGCCGAGGGTTTGAAAGCCGCTCTGGAGTGGCGCGACGGACCATTCAGGGACTATCGCGGCAGCCGTAGCTGATTCCGACCTTGACTTTCGATTCACCGAGTGGGTAGCATCAAACTGTCAGGAGTTGATTGTCGAAATGCTGAACGTATCCCCAATAGCCACGATGATCGTGAGAGCCCGTTGCCTGCGGGCCGGTCGCGTTCGTGGGGGGAGTGCGCATTCAACCTGAGTTAATCTGTTTCAGTACGTACCCTCGCCCACTATCGCGGTTTCGAGATAGTGGGTTTTTCTTTTTGGCTGAGATCCATCACCTAGTCGGAAATTAGGAGCAAGACTATGAATAGCGCTGCGCCGCTCAGAGTCGAGTCGCTCGTAAAGAACTTTCCCAGCGGCCCCGACTGGCGGCAGATCGTTCCGATACTGAGAAAACGACCGCGCAAGATAAAAGTCAGGCCGATAGACAACGTTTCGTTCCAGATAGAGAGGGGCGAGATCTACGGAATCATCGGCGCGAACGGCTCAGGTAAGTCAACGCTCGTCCGAGTATTGAGCACTCTGCTGCTGCCGGACGCGGGAAGAGCCGAGGTGTTCGGGTTCGATGTCGTGAAAGAACCGGCGAAAGTGAGGCCCGCTATAAATCGAGTTTCTGCCGACCCCTCATTCTTTAGGAGCATGAGCGCGATTGAAAACCTTATGTTCTTCGGTCGCGTCTATGGCTTGAAGACATCGGGCATAAAGTCTCGCTCCTATGAGATTCTCGAACGACTGGCGCTCACTAGGGAGCAGGCCCGCGACCCGATGCAAAACCTGTCCAGAGGCCAACAGCAGAAAGTCGCGGTGGCGCGAGCTTTTCTCACCTCGCCGGTCCTCATGCTGTTGGACGAACCGACCACAGGCCTCGACCCGCGCAGCCGACGTGAGGTTCAGTCGTTCATTCGCGCCGTCCGCCGCGACCACGACGCCACTATTCTGCTGACGACCCACGATATGCGGGAGGCGGACATGCTCTGCGACCGCATTGCGGTGTTCTCCGCCGGTCGCATCATCGCTGAGGGAACTCCCGACCAATTGCGCGCGATTGTCGCGGACGACAGACCGGCTGGAGACGTTGACATGGAAGAAGTCTATCTCGAACTTACCGGAAGAAGCATTGAGGAAGACGAGGAGACACATGACTAGCCCGGAGATTCAATTCGCGCTCGGAAGGCCGCGCCCGATGGGTCTCGCGTGGGCATTCTTCGAACGCCAGATTAACCTTTGGAAGCGATACTGGGGCTGGGAGTTGGTGTGGCTGGTGTACGGTGTTGTGAACACGCTCGCCATTACCTTCATTGCCGAACAGGTAGGGCAGGACGGCATTGTTGGCAGAGACGAGGTGAATAGACTTGTAATGTTCCTTTTGATAGGAACGTTGGTGTGGGCATATCTCTCCGCCGTACTCGACGACGTCAGCCTCGTGGTCGCCTGGGAACGCTGGGAGGGCACCATAGAGCACACGCTTATGGCCCCCGTGCCGCGTGTCATTCATCTTGTCGGCATGTCCGTATTCGGAGTCGCGCACGCCGTTCTCAGAACTGTCCTCATATTCGCCATGGCCGCCCCGTTCTTCGACATAAACGTCGCCAGCGCCGATTGGATTGCGGCCATTGCCGTAGTCGCCGTGGGGAGCATAAGCGTCGTCGGACTCGCCATTCTGGCCGGCATACTTCCATTGCTGTATCCCGAACGCGGCCCACAGATGTCCTTCATGGTTCAGGCCGTCGTTCTGCTCGTGTCCGGCGTTTACTACAGTGTGGACGTGCTGCCTGCCTGGCTTCGCTCCGTTTCCTACCTGTCTCCCGCAACCTACATGCTGGACGGTATCCGGGGCGCGCTGCTAGACGGACAGGGCATTGGAGAAATGGTGCGAATCCTGGTGATACTGCTAATCTTCGGCGTCATTTTCGTCCCGCTGAGCGTCGCCGCGTTCTCCCTCGCCGAGAAGTGGGCCAAGATGACAGGCCGCCTCAAGAGACATGGATGACGCCCCACAACTTTATCTGGTTGCGACTATGGTCATGACCGGATACGATGATTGCGTTACAATGCGAGGATACTGCTATGGAAACCGCTGACCAAAAAACAACCGGCGTACGGACCATCAAGGCCTCTGAGTTCAAGGCCAAGTGTCTGAAACTAATGGACGAGGTGGCGGCCGGCGGCCAAGAGATTGTAATCACCAAGAATGGTCTCCCGGTCTCGCGGCTTGTACCTTATCGAAAGAAACTCAAGGCGCCATTTGGCCGCGACCGGGATAAGATTCGGATACTTGGCGACATCATCCGGCCTATTGATGTGGAGTGGGAGGCTGAGGCCAATTCTGACCGAGTGCTGAATCCATGATCCTGCTCGACACCCATATCCTGATCTGGCTGCTGTTAGATGAAGGCAGAATCGGTAGATATACCCGACAAGTCATAGACCGATATTGGGCCGAAGGCCAAGCCGCAGTATCCGCAATTACGTTCTGGGAAGTTGC
The DNA here is from genome assembly GCA_965261525.1 of Dehalococcoidia bacterium. GTDB lineage: Bacteria > Chloroflexota > Dehalococcoidia > Lucifugimonadales > UBA1123 > VXRN01. The sequence goes on along the minus strand of OZ253472.1, from coordinate 2,325,063 downwards.
CATGCTGCATGAAAAGCGGCGGATTAGTCTGCTGACTGACATCGGATATTGGCGCATGAGTTTACTTGATGAGGGTCTCGTGGAGATTGCGGTGGACGGTCGGATAGGAGTCAGCGCGGCAAGTCTGAGAGACTTCCACGCTGACCCGGCCGACCGCCTGATAGTCGCTACCGCGCTCGGTGGACACCAGCTTGTAACCGCGGACAGGGAAATTCTCAACTGGGCGGGAGCGCTTAATCGGCTGGATGCGAGAGAATAAGAGACTTACAGGATACAGGGGTCCTAATTGCCTGATCCATTCTTAAACCCTTCGGGGAATTTTTCCCGAGTGCCATCAATGTTGCGGTAACAAATCTCAAGAGGACTCTCGTAGATAACGAAATTCCGGTAGGATGCTCAATCGGAGTCAACTACGTAGAGACAATAATACCATTCGGTACCAAGGATTTGCGGCACGGAAAGACTCACACAGTAACTGTGAATGATGAAGTGGTGACAACATTCACCCCGAGGTAGGATTGGTGAGGTCTTGCCAATCTCGAAATAGCAATTCCCGGAGACACCCTATTGGCCAAGAGAAGGGCTGATGGTGGAGATAGGGGGACTCGAACCCCCAACCTCGGCATTGCGAACGCCGCGCTCTCCCAATTGAGCTATATCCCCACGATGCTGAACGCGCGCATTATACCATGTTGCCCAATGTTGATTACAAGTGCGCCAACCGTCGCCGGGTTCGCGACAATCTAATTGGTAGTCTGCCTTCAGGGAGCGAAGTCCCGTTCTCTCATTTCTCCACCGAAGGCTGGAGCGAGACCTCTGTATGCTTGTAATCCAATCCTCGGACCAACCTGGCTAAGCCAATTCTCCTAGCCATGCATAACTCGACCAGGTGTGCTAAGATGGCTGGGTGAAGAGTCCGGCTTACGCTAAGCGCTACATAAGTCAGGGGTTATCAATGAACTTCAAGGGCGAAGAAAAAATTCTCCCAGCTACAAACTCAGGTCGTAACAGGTCAAACGCAGGTCGAAAACTCGCCAGTTCCCACCTGTTAACCCACCAGAGTCTCACCTGTTCAATATAAGTCAGAATATATCCGCCAAATCCGAAACCGAACCAAAACAGGCGCACGGCATGATGTCCTCGTTCCGTCAGGAACCACCTGAGAAATGCAAGGATGAAGATAATCCAGAAAGGAGGCCGTAGTGGGTGACTTCGATGGCAAAGTGGTGATCGTGACTGGCGGCGCGCTCGGTATGGGAGGCGATACCGCGGCCGAGTTCGCCCGGCAAGGCGCAAGCGTCGTCATCGCGGATCTGAATCCCGAGGCCGGACGGCGGCGCGAATCCCACATTCGCTCGGACGGAGGAATCGCCCTGTTCGTCGAGTCGGACGTCGCGCTCGCCGAGGATGCGCGCCGGGTCGTCGAAAGCGCCGTCGCCCAATTCAGCGGCGTGGACATTCTCTTCAACAACGCAGGAATACAGCCCGTGGACTCGTACAGGAATGTCGAGGACACGCCGGAGCCAATGTGGGACAGGATTCTCGACGTTAACCTCAAAAGCTATTTCCTCATGTCCAAGTACGCCATCCCTGAAATTCGCAAGCGGGGCGGGGGAGTCATCATCAACAACGCCAGCGTACAGGGCTTGCAGTCTCAGTATCTCGTTCCCGCATATGCGGCCAGCAAAGGAGGCGTCCTCTCATTCACTCGCCAGATGGCTCTGGACTACGCTTCAGAAAACATCCGGGTATTGGCTATATGTCCTGGAACCATAGACACCAACATGGTAAGGACCGTCGCCGCTGTCGAAGGTGGAGATATCGAGGAGACCCTCGACCGCTACGGCGCTGGACACCCCGTGGGACGAATTGGCTCCGGCCAGGACATCGCCAACCTCGTCCTGTTCCTGGCGAGCGAAAAGTCGTCTTTCATGACAGGAACCCACGTGGTAATTGATGGTGGTTACATGGCCCTCGGGGCCTGGGCGGGAGGAGCCGGAGCTGATGCCGGACATTAGATTCCGGGACTGCTTGAACATGCTTCAACCTGTATCAACTTAGTCGGCGTTCCTTGCGGCGCGAAAATTCCCTCCCCCTCGACGCTGAGAAGGGTATGTAAATGTGCAGCCAACTAAGAATTTCAATCAACAGACCCCCTCTCCCTTGAGGGAGAGGGCTGGGGGTGAGGGTGACTACTGCCACCGACCAAACTGATACAGCATCAACATGCTTCGCCGGGGTTGCATTTTGCTTTCACATTGTCTATATTGGGCAAACTTGAACCCCTACCCGAACAGTAGGATAGTTCGAGTGCGGAACGCTCCGCTGTATGCGTATTCTGCAAGTGATAGACATACAGAGTTTAGATTCGTTTCAAGGAGTAGAGCAGGATGACCACATCCAATGGCAGCAATAATGGCGTCGTACTGGACGTCCGAGATCTGCGCACATATTTCGTAACGCGTTGGGGAGTGGTGAAGGCGGTTGACGGCGTTAGCTTCCAGCTCAATCGTGGCGAGACGCTGGGCATAGTCGGTGAATCTGGCTCCGGCAAGTCGGTCACCTCCCTTTCCATAATGCGCCTGATTCCTTCTCCGCCCGGTCACATAGTAGGTGGTCAGGTACTCCTCGAAGGCGAAGATATTCTCCAGCTCAGTGAAGGAGAGATGGAGAAGGTTCGCGGAAGCCGCATTGGCATGGTGCTCCAGGACCCAATGACGGCGCTCAACCCCGTCTTCGACATCGAGGACCAGGTCGGGGAGGCGCTGAAGATCCACAAGGGCCTTGGTGGCCAGATTCTCAAGGACACGATTGTTGATATGCTCAGGAAAGTGCGGATTCCCGCGCCCGAAGTAAGGATGAGGGACTATCCCCATCAGCTCTCAGGTGGTATGCGGCAGCGTGTGGTCGGAGCGATCGGAATATCCTGCGACCCGGCGGTTCTGATCGCCGATGAGCCCACAACCTCTCTTGATGTCACCATTCAGGCCCAGTATCTCAGGCTGTTGAACGACCTCCAGGACGAGACTGGCGTCGCCATTATGTTCATTACGCATGACTTTGGCATCGTGGCGAAGATGTGCGACAGGGTCGCGGTTATGTACGCCGGGCGAATCGTTGAACTTGCGGATGTACGCACGATATTCAACGATCCAAAGCACGAATACACCAAGGCCCTCATAAACTCGGTGCCTAAGTTGGAAGAGAAGACAGGCCGCCTTGCCCAGATAGACGGCCAACCGCCACAGCTCTACAATTTGCCGACCGGTGACGCCTTCGCCGAAAGGTCAACGCTTCCCACGATTGACAAAGACTTCCAGATCAGGCCGGAACTTGTGGAAGTAGAGCCTGGACACTGGGTACAACTCTCACACAGCTCGGTTGCCGAGTTTGATAAGTATGCCCACCTCGTCCCATATGGCGCCGAATATAGATAGTAAGGTATCAAGAATAGTAAGGACCGGTGATGCCAAAATGGTAGCAGATGCTTCAACAAATGGCTCGTATGGAGCGGCGAATAGGTACGGCGTCGAGTCGGCTCCAGGTGTTGACTCCAGCTCCGACGCTATTATATCGGTCCGGCGCCTTCGCAAATGGTTCGACGTCGGCGGGGGCTCGCTTTTCAGCCGCAAGAAGAGCATTTTGAAGGCTGTGGACGATGTTAGTTTCGACATTGACCGCGGCAAGACGATGGGTCTTGTTGGCGAGTCGGGGTGTGGCAAGACTACTACCCTGAAAGTCCTTCTCGGGTTGGAAGAACCGACGGAAGGACAGATTTTCTTCGAAGGCGAGGATGTCTCCACTCTTAGCCGCGCGGGAAAGAGGGAACTGAAGAGATCGGTTCAGGCTGTGTTCCAGGACCCTTGGGCTTCACTTAATCCCAGAATGCGTATTGGCAACATTATCGGTGAGCCCCTTGAAGTCAACACAAGCATGACCAAGCAGCAGATAAGGGACCGTGTAGGCGAACTTCTGCTAGAAGTCGGACTCCGACCGGACCAGTCTTCATTATTCCCACACGAATTTAGCGGTGGTCAGCGACAGAGGATCGGCGTCGCCAGAGCTCTTGCGCTTAACCCACAGGTTATTGTTTTGGATGAGCCGGTTTCAGCGCTGGACGTGTCCATTCGCGCTCAGATAATGAATCTGCTGGTTGACCTCCAGCAGGAACACGGTCTGGCTTACTTGATGGTAGCGCACAATCTCGCGACGGTTCGCTATATGTGCGACCGTATGGCTGTTATGTACCTCGGCGTCTTTCAGGAAATGGGTGACACTGAGAGGATATTCAGCAACCCGATTCACCTCTACACGAACGCCCTCCTCTCGGCGGCGCTGTCGTCCCATCCTGACATTCAAAGGGAGGAGATTATCCTTCCCGGCGAAGTCGTTTCTCCCGTTGATCCGCCTCCCGGAGACGTCTTCCAGACGCGAACTCCACTGGAAGTGGACCCGAACCACGAGTACGCGACATCGCGCCCACCGCTGGTGGAGGTCGAGCCGGACCACTGGGTGACTATAACCCCTTGGAGCACGATAAGCGGCGCGGTGGAACAGGGTGTGAACCTTTCGGCCACCATCACATAGCAACCTGAACTATTACTGACCAGTGTCAATTGGAGGCGCGCCGACAACACGGCGCGCCTTTTCATTGGCTATCGAATTTGCCATACTGTCGGGGACGACACCATGTAAGGCGAGTGGAAATATATGAATGAATGCGTTCCCATGAAATTCCCCGGTATGTGGTTGGTCAACACACTGGAGAGATAAATGCCGATCAATCCAATCGAAGCCGTAACGACACTCACGTTCGACATCTTTGGTACGGTCCTCGATCTGACGGGCAGTCTGGAGGAACCCACCGGCGAACTGCTGAAAGAATTGGGTGCGGACCTGAGCGGCGCGGATTTCTATCCACAGTGGCGGGCAAGACAGCGCATCGAACAGTTTCAGGACTCGCTGATAATGCTCGGTCACAGCGGTTACCTCGAAACCTGTCGCCGGGCGTTAGCTTATTCTTTGAGGGCCAATGGCATTGAATTCGATTCAGAACGAATACGACAGTTCATGGATGTGTGGCGGGACTTGAATCCTTACCCTGACTCACTGGAAGGTATCCGCAGGCTCGCCGGAAAGTTTCGCCTCGTTGCCCTTTCAAACGGGGAGCCTGACTACCTTAATCACTTAGCTTCGAACCGGATAAAATTTGACTTCAACCGGATAATATCAGTAGAGGAGGGAGGCGCGTTCAAGCCGCATCCCGCGGTATACCGCTCTGCGGCTCGAATTCTTGATTGCGCGCCTTCGGAGATTATGATGGTTGCGGCGCATTCGTTCGACATAATGGGCGCGCGGGCCTGTGGCTTTCGTGGCGCGTATGTTAACCGTTACTCGCTGCCTTATGAGGACACGAATCAGTACATACCGGACATCGTCGTTGACGACTTTAACCAACTTGCGGACGTTTTGACAGGGGAGCGATAGCGATGGCAGACAGCCCGGATGTCGTGATTGTCGGCGGCGGAGTCATAGGCGCCGCCGTAGCCTATTTTCTCGCCAGGCGCGGTGTTTCCTGTTCACTGCTGGATAAGGGACGAATCGGAGACGGCGCTTCCAACGCAGCTTCAGGTATCCTGAGCTCCTCTCCCGGTGAATCGCAATACTCCCGTCTCGCGCGGCGAAGCCTCCGGCTATTCCATGAACTCACTCCCGCTATCCGTGAAGAGTCAGGCATAGATATCGAATTCGCCGAATGCGGAGACCTGACGCTTGCGATGAACGAGAGCGACGCAATCGCCTTGCGCGGACTTGCGAGCCAGCTTGCTGAAATGGGGGAAAGCCCCAACTGGATTGACAGCAACCAGATACGCGAAATGGAACCTCTGTTGAATCCGGCAATCCCGGGCGGGATGTACACGCCCGAATCCTGCCGTGTCAACAACCAGAGACTCGCCAGCGCGCTCGCGCTTGGGGCTGAACGCCATGGCGCGAAAATAAGGCAGGGAGTCGAGGTCACCGGCCTCATGATTGAAGATGGGCAGGTCGTAGGCGTGAAAGAGAGGCAGTCCTCGACCCATGCCCAGACCATCGTCCTCGCCGCCGGCGCATGGACGGGAACGATGGATATGTGGCTATATGGAGACCGCGGACCAAGTTCCACCCGAAACGCGATGGTCAAGCCTGTTAAGGGCGTCAACCTGAACGTGCGGCCCGCGCATGGAAGCGTAAGCAGAGTCATTCACGGTTCATGGGGAATCTTAGTTCCACGCAATGACGGCTCGATGATAGTCGGGGCGACGGTGGAAGAGGCCGGTTTCGACGCGAGAGTTACCGTCGGAGACGTACATTCAATTCTCGGAATCGCTGCGACTCTAATGCCCACACTCCAGGATGCGGAAATCAATTGGAGCGTCGCCGGACTCAGACCCGGCTCAGACGACGACCTGCCGGTAATCGGACGTATGCCGGACTATGACAATGTTATCATTGCCTCGGGCCATTACAGGAACGGCATCCTGCTGAGTCTGGCGACAGGGGAGGCGGTGGCCGACCTGCTGGACGGCTCGGACGGCGTATCCATCTCCGACTTCGACCCGGCTCGATTCTTCTGATGTGATGTATAGTTAGTACAGCAAGATGTGGAGGGTGCGCATGGTCGTCTCCAATACAAAGCCCAAGCTCACATACCAAGACTATCTGAACATCCCAGGCGATGACCGCTATGAGTTGATAGACGGAGAGCTGATTTTGGTTGGATCGCCCAACGAAGCCCACCAGACTACCGATGCCAGCTTGGGCGCGCGAATGTACTTTTTCGTAGAGGATAGAGACTTGGGGCGGGTCTATCATGCCCCGTTCGACGTCCTTCTGACTGACCCCGATGGAAGCGTCAATGTCGTTCAACCAGACTTGATATTCGTGTCCAAAGAGCGGGAGGGTATCATCACCCCGGCCAACATTCAGGGCGCGCCCGACCTGCTTGTCGAGATCCTCTCGCCCTCCACACGAAGGCTGGACATGACCACCAAGCTGGAACTATACGCCCGGCACGGCGTGAGAGAGTATTGGATAGCCGACCCCGTCGCTCGGACGATAGCCGTCATGCTTCTGAGAGATGGCGAGTACGAGACCGTCGGAAAATACGGCGTTGAGGACACGCTGGTATCCCCGACCCTCCAAGGCTTATCTGTCAGCCTGGACAGGATATTTCGATAACGAGCGAATGCGCCCGGCGCTTCGAGCGAGAAACAGGAGAAGCAAATGTCGGTCAAAATAGGAATAGGATTCGGAGGGTGGCCCTTCCCGTCCGCGGACCCGGATCACCTCTGGGAGTACACCGACCTGTGCGAGCGATACGGCGTGGACTCCCTGTGGCTCAGCGACAGAATAGTGTCCGAGGCCATGAACATGGAACCAATGGTCGCGCTCTCATTCATCGCGGCTCGCACCACAAACCTCAAATTCGGGACCAACGTTCTCGCGCTTCCACTCCGAAACCCGACCGTTCTCGCCAAAGAGGTCGCCACCCTGGACTTCCTATCACGCGGACGCTCGCTTCCGGCGGTCGGACTCGGAACAGGCGAGGCGAGCGAATACGAAGCCTGCGGAACGCTCAAGAGGCAGCGCGGTGGCAGAACCGACGAAGCCATCGAGGTGATGAAGTTGCTCTGGTCTCAGGACGACGTGACATACCACGGGCGTTACTTCACATTGAACAACGTGACCATCCAGCCCAAGCCTGTCCAGAAGAATCTTCCCCCGGTTTGGATAGGCGGGCGCAGCGAATTCGCCATCAGGCGAACCGCCAGGATAGGCGACGGCTGGCTTGTATCTCAGGCGACCCCCGAAGAGGTTGCTGACGGCGTTTCCCAAATCAAGACTATGGCCGCCGAGTTCGAGAATGAAATCGAAGACGACCACTACGGCGCGCTCTTCAGCTACTGCATTGCCGACAGCTACGACGAGGCCCGACGCATAGCCGAGCCGTTCATGCTCCGGCGCAGGACAGACGTTGATTACGACGGCTTCTCTGCGTTTGGGACCGCGGACAGGATGCGAGACCTGATAGATTCCTACATAGAAGCTGGCGCGACCAAGTTCGTCGCCAGGCCCGCCTGTCCGCCTGAAATGATGAACGAGCAGCTGGCCGCGCTGGCCGCCGACGTTCTGCCTGCTTACCACAACTGAAGAACGAAGGGAAACAGAACCATGCCCGACTATTCAGTCATAGTCGGAGACGCCGAGATAATCTCCGTGTCCGACGGCCACATCCACTTCGCCCCCTCCGACTTCTTCCCATCGGTGGAGGCGTCTGAATGGGACGCTTATGCCGACCATCTAACCGGGGACGGCTTCATTCGGATGAATGTCGGCTCGTTCGTCATACGCGTCGGTGACGATGTCGCCCTGGTGGACACCGGCCTCGGTGAGGGCGACCACCCCTTCGACAATTCCGAGTGGGGTCTGCTGGCCGCGGACATGGCTCACAAAGGCATCAGCCCGGATGAAGTGAACAAGGTCATCATAACTCACCTGCACCGCGACCACGTCGGCTGGAACATGGTCGAAAAGACGGCGCGCGGACGCCTTTCTTCCCAAATGCCAAGTACCACATCCCGAAAGCGGACTGGGACGTCTTCACGCGCCGCGCCGGTATGCGTATGTTCGCCTACATCAATGAACAGGTGACTCCCCTGATGGAACTGGGAGCGCTCGAGTTCGTCGAAGGCGAGCAGCCGATTGGCGACCATCTGGCCGCTCTGCCGACCCCCGGGCACACGCCCGGCCATACCAGCGTGCTTGTCTCGTCCGCTGGCGAGAGCGCCGTCGTGCTTGGAGACGCGGCGCACATACCCGTGCAGGCCCACCATACCGATTGGAGCCCGAGAGCCGACACCAACCCCGAACTGTCCAGGCGGCACAGGGCCGAACTGTTCGACCGTATGGAGAAAGATCACTCCCTCGTCGTCTCAGGCCACTTCCCGGTCCCAGGATTCGGCAGGCTTGTCCGCGTCGAGGGACGCCGATACTGGCGCGCCCTCTGATAAGAAGGCTCTCGACCTGCTGTACAGCCGTGTTAGAATTAGAGAGTAGCGTTCGGATGCTTGTAACAGGGAGGACTGACATGGCCTACACCCGAAGACTCTACAAAAGTTCAGGCGACAAAATCCTATCCGGCGTCGCTGGCGGAATGGCCGAATACTTCCAGATTGACCCCATATTTGTCAGGCTGGGCTGGATTGCATCGGTGTTTCTGACAGGTGGCATTTCGATCCTCGCTTACATCGTAATGATATTCGTTGTCCCTAAAGGAGCCTACAAATCGTCTGCAAGCGCTGATTTGATAACTGACGAAAGCGGACATACAAGCCAGTTTCCTGTCGAGTCGGAGGAGCTTATGCGCGAACGGAGCGAGCGAAAACGCTATCTTCTGGGCATCTGCCTGGTTGTGGCAGGAATCGCGCTTCTGATTTACAACCTGGACATCCTGGGCCCAATAGACTGGGGCATCGTGGGCGCCATAGCGGTAATTGCGACCGGGACCTGTCTCCTCGCCGCCTCTATCCTGAAGAGATAGCGCGCCATGGACGGTCAGCGCGAAACCGGGTCCGTCGGCAGGCGGTTGTCCATCACCGCCATTCTGATTCTGACCCTCGGAATCGTGCTGCTTCTCAACACGACCGGCCTGGTCGGATGGGGTATCTGGTTGCCACTCTTCCGTTTATGGCCCCTGATACTAATTGCCATCGGCCTGAACATCATACTCGCGCCTCGATTCCCTATCATCTCCGCTATCATGGTCGCGCTGATTTTCGCCGCGGGCCTCGGCGCAGCCTATCTGTCAAGCTGGGAAATACCGGGCGATGGCAACAGGTCGCGCCAGTATGGTATATCCTCCAATCAATCTGAACTTCTGGAACTGGATATAAATTTCGGTGCCGGGTCTCTTGTCGTTGACTCCATTGTGTCGCCGGACGAAAATGAAGTGCTCATGGCGTACTTCAACAACTTGGGGGCCCGCGTGGACAAGAAAGTAATCGAAAACGGGACGGGAATTATCCTCTCGGTGGACGCTCCCGGCGTGCGTCTGGAAGACGACGGCGACGGCTGGAAGTACGAAATAGACCTGTTCGGCCTGTTCCGTACTCTCGGCAACCTGAGATGGGATGTTGGAGTGTCGCCCGAGATTGCCGAGATCATATTGGACATCGAGGGCGGCGCTGCGAACATAGATTTGCGTCTCACCGACCTGAATGTAAAGACGCTGGACATAGATATAGGCGCAGCCGACATTGATATAGACCTGCCCGCCAACGCCGGACACACCGACGTTTACATAGACGCTGGCGCAGCCGACATTGACATCGCCGTTCCCGACGGCGTGGCCGCCCTGATAAACTCTGACTCCGCCCTGAGTTCTCTCGATGTGGATACATCCAGATTCCCCGAAACAGGCGAAGTATGGCAATCCCCCGACTACGACACCGCCCAAAACAGAGTTGAAATAAACATAGACACCGGAGCCTCCAGCGTCTCCGTCCACTAACAACTAACGACTAACCCCCGGAGGATCAGCTTGTACAACATAGACCTTGATGGCAGGAACGCGCTCGTCTTTGGAGTCGCAAACCAGCGCAGCATCGCCTGGCACATCGCCAGGACTCTCGACCAGGCCGGCGCGCGAATTGCCCTGTCATACGTCAACGACAGGGTGCGACGGAGCGTGGAGAGGCTCGGAACTCAGCTTTCCTCTCCCCCCATTCTGGTCGAGTGCGACGTCAGCGACGACGCGAACGTAGCCAGCGCCTTCGACACCCTCTCCTCCCAAATGGACGGCATAGACATCGTCGTTCACTCCATCGCCTTCGCCAACAGGGAAGACCTCGGCGGCCCCTTCATAGACACCCCCAGAGAGGGCTTCCGCATCGCCCTCGACATTAGCGCCTACTCGCTCGTGTCGGTCGCCAGGCACGCCGCGCCAATGATGAAGGGCAGGGGAGGCAGTATCATTACCATGACCTTCCAGGCCTCCAGCAGGGTGTTCCCCGGCTACAACGTCATGGGCACCGCCAAGGCCGCGCTTGAAAACGAAGTACGACAGCTTTCATGGGACCTCGGAAAAGACGAAATTCGCATAAACGCCATAAGCGCCGGCCCGGTTGACACTCTCTCCTCGAGAGTCATCAGCGGCTACCGCGACATGAAGCGCGCCCACGCCGACAGATCCCCGATGGGGCGCAACATCACCCATGAGGAAGTCGCCAATACCGCGCTCTTCCTCTGTAGCGGTATGTCCTCCGGTATAACCGGCGAAGTCATCCACGTCGACACCGGCTACCACATCATGGGCATATAACCGCATCATGGGCATATAACCGCTCCGCCTGGCTCGTCGCCCAATGTGTAGGGGCGTCCTTGTGGACGCCTACGCCGCCGGCCAACCGGACACAGGCCCATCCTGACAGGGCAATCGCATTATCGGAGCAATAGCCCCACTGACGCACGTGTTTTAGCCCAATCCGGCCCAGCAAGGAAATACGGCAGCTTTAACCGAGTGAGAAAGATACTATCTGGCAATAGCATTCTCCCGGCAGATTCAATAATTCGATTGCCCTGCCCATCCTGAACTACCCCCTTGACCCGGTCCCCACCATCCCCTATACTTCCAGTGCAAGAACATATGTATCACGAGAACCCCACAAACCCAGATTCATAATTCCAGATTGAAAATGACTCCCTACCCGGAACTACAACAGATAATCAAAGACGAGACCGACAACGGTCGCGGCATAGTCCGCTTCCTGTTTAAGGCTATGCGGGGCGAATTCAGCGACTTCACCCCCAACCACCAACTCATGGCAGGAAGAGTCCTCGCCATAATCGGCGTGGAACAGGGCATCGAGTTCGTAGAAGCCAACAGACCGCCGAGCCTCCCGAGAAACACGCCCCAGCGCAGAATTCTGGACGAGACCGACGCCATGCTCACCGCCGCCGAACGCGAACTCGCGGACTACACCAGGAAGATGAGCCGGAGCGGACGCAAGATGATCCGCTTCTTCCTCGACGCCATGAACGGGCTGGTCAAGAGCTTCAGACCCTCGCTCCGCATAGCCGCCGCCAGGGAACTGATAGGGTACGGCTTCCCCCTGCTCGCGCCCGCGCGCAGACCCAGGACCGCCGCTCCCGGCCCACAGCCCGCGCCGCCACCGCAGCCCGCGCCCGCCGCCCGGACAGCCCCTGTCCAAACCCGGACCGCTCACGCCGATAGCTGCTCCTGTGCCGTATGCGTGGGCAATGCCAACTCCGAATACACCGAACTCTACGGCATGAAAGAAGACGAACTCATCTACGAGTTCATTCTCCGAAAGAGCGCCGAATTCGGAGACGATCCCCACAAACGCCTGGCCGTAGCGCGGGCGCTGTGGATTGAAAGAAACGGATTCATCAAGGCGCGCTGTCCCGGATTCTACTCAATCCCGTTCCCCGAGCGACTGGTCGTCGAGATGATAGCCAACGAGAATCTGCTTTCGGAGATGATCGAGCTTGCGACATCGGATTATGACGATACTGAGGACTGCGACTGCGAGGACTGCGCCCCGATCCACAGAGACGACGACGACGACTGTCTCTGCGACCTCTGCTTCGACACCGAAGACAACCCCTGACCGCTCCGCCGAAAATAAAGCCCCCTGCCTTCTCATCAGTTCGTTTCGATTTGTGTCGGCCTCCAGGACCCACGTTAAGCGCGGATGATTTGATAACTTTACAGTCGGCGCTCTAGTCAGGCGCTTGCCTCTGCTCGTATCCTGCCAATCCTGCGATCAGGCAATTCCCGATTCTGACTGAGGTGCGCGAGCGCTGACGAAGTTATCAATGGCCGGCTGACTTATCTGTTTCATATTGATTTCATAGCCGATATTATATGAATGAATCAACGAATCGCCTTATCGAAACCATGTGACCCAAGCTCACAGTGTCAAGGAATCCACCTATGGTTACAACAACCCGACCTATGACCGCGGAAGAACTCCTGAATATGCCCGACGACGGCTTCCGCTACGAACTCATCAGAGGAGAATTGAAAAAGATGTCGCCCGTCGGACAGTTTCACGGAGAATACGGCTCGAACATACACGTCTCGCTGGGCTGGTACGTGAAGTCGCGTGACTTGGGTAAAACATATATTTCCGACACCGGCTTTCTACTGGCCACAGACCCCGATCACGTTCGCGCCGCCGATGTGTCCTTCATATCGAACGCGAGGCTGGAGGAACTTGGAGAGTCCCACGGGTTTGTCCAGGGCGCGCCGGACATTGCGGTAGAAGTCATATCTCCGAACGACCGTTACACCGAAGTGGACGAGAAAGTCTGTGACTGGCTGAACGCCGGATGCCGCGCTGTGATTGTCGTAAACCCGCGAAGGCGAACCGTAAACCTCCATCTGTCCCCAACGGACGTGATTGTACTTACGGAATCGGATACCATCGAAATCAGCGACATCGTTCCCGGCTGGCGTATGCCCGTCAAAGACATATTCGAGTAAGATCGAATCGCCATGGGTTGGCCCCCACATCCTGCAATTCCCGACTCGGAAATCCCGGAAAGTGAGCGACAAATGAACTGGGCTGAAACCATCGTCAATTCCCTCAAAGAATCCGAGGTCTCGCTGATAGCCTATGTCCCCGACATCAGCATTTATCAAGTCACGCGGCTCATGGAGGAAGACGACTACTTCCACGTCGTCTCCGCCACGCGGGAAGAAGAGGCCATCGGCATAGCCACCGGAGCATACGCCACGGGCAGAAACGCCGCCGTATTCATGCAGTCTAGCGGCTTCGGCAACTGCGTCAACGCCCTAGCCAGTCTCTGCTTGCCCGCCCGCGTGCCAATCCCAATGTTCATCAACCTGCGCGGCGAGATAGGAGAGTTCAACATTGCCCAGGTCGCCATGGGACGCGCCACCCGCCCGATCCTCGATGTTCTGGGCATTCAGTATTACACCCTCGACACCGACGACAGGCTCGACTTGCGAGTGTCGGGCGCGCTAAAGCTCTGCTACGCCTCCCGCCAGCCACTCGCGCTCTGCCTCACCCCGCTGCTTCACGGAGGGAAACTTGCATAGATTCTCCGCCACCCAACGACTGCTGACTCAGATCGGCGACCTCCCGGTAGTCGCCAACCTCGGCCCGACCACTGACGAGTTGTGGCGCGCCGGACACCGCGACCGGAACTTCTACACCTACGGCTCGATGGGACTCTGCTCATCCATCGCCCTCGGAATGGCGCTGTCTTCAGACGAGAAAGTAATCTCCCTGGACGGCGACGGATCGCTCCTGATGAACATGGGCGCGATAGCCACCATAGGCCGCGAGAACCCTGAGAACCTTGTAGTCATAGTCTGGGACAACGAACAATGGGCGCAGACTGGATACCAGGCCAGCCACACAGCCTTCGGGACCGATCTTGAACACGTTGCCCGGAGCTGCGGCATCGAAAAAACAGCCACCGTCCATGATGAAGAGGAACTCGAATCTGTGCTGATACAGGCCCTTGAAGAAGACGGCCCCTGGTTCATCGTCGCCAAGATCGAGGAAGAAGAATACCTCCCCGTTGCCCCCATAGAACCGGAACTGACCCTCCACAGATTCAGAGCCTCATTCGGCGCGTAAGGAATTTAGATGATGACCACAGCCACAAAGACAAAGCTCTCATGTGGCTGAACTACGGCGTCCTGTTGGTATGGGTGGTCTTCCCCGAAACCCGGACCCTGGACATTCACCCACAAGATGGCCTGGTCTTCACTCTCGGCGACACCTTGGACGGCGCTCCGGTTCTCCCCGGATTCCCCTGTCCCGTGAGCAGGGTCTTTCGATTGTTCGCCTTATACCATTTCACTCTGACTGCGCCGTCAACGCCGGTTACAAATTGTGCATCGTCATTCCCGCGAAGGCGGGATCCCCGAAGAGCTCGCCGCTCGGCAATCCAGTGAATCCGGCTTGGAAAACATGGCGTCATCACTATGGATTGGTATTAGGCGGTCGCAATGCGTGTCTTCCGGTAGGGGTAACCCTTGTAGTTGCCCTTTAGTTGCGGCGCCATATTGGATAACCGAGAGCGACATCTTTGACACCTGAGCGGTCAGCCTGAGTCGCCGTTCACAGTCGCGCGGGCTCGGTATTCCGGCGCCTGAATAGTCCGGAGCTTCTGGGAATCCGGCAAATCCCGATACTGTACGCGGATGCCAACCCTGCGCGATGGCCGCCTAAGAGACTCTATCTCAAAACTCTTCGCTCAAGCGGATGGCAGGAGGACACAATCTCCCTCTCCCTTGAGGGCTGAGAAGGGTATGTAAATGTGCAGCCAGCTAAGAATTTCAACCAACAGACCCCCTCTCCCTTGAGGGAGAGGGCTGGGGTGAGGGTGAAATTCCTTAAGGTCGGGGTTTGAGATAGTTACTAAGTGCGTTGATCCGCCGGCTGTGGCGCGTCCGCCCGATCTTCTGCCTCTGCCCCATCCTGTACTATCGGACCGCGCAATTCCGGCATCAGCAGCCCCACCGCGCCCACCGTAAGCAGTCCGAGCGTCGCGAAAACCGCGATGGCCAACGGAGGAGATGTGACCTGCGCCAACGCTCCTATCAAAAGAGCCCCGACCGGCCCGGCTCCGATTGCAAGTGAAATTACCCCCAGCGCCCGCCCGCGCATATCCTCGCGCGCCGCGATTACCACTATCGTTGACTGCATCGTGCCGAATCCGGCCGTCCCCAAACCCAGCAGAAACAGTATTAGCATGGACAAGACGAACACTTCAGACCCCGCGAACATCAGAACCATAACCAGTCCGACAATCGAGCCACCCAGATATACCCGGCCGTGATGCCTCAGCCGTCCCGCCGAAGCGATGAACACCGAGCCGATTATCGCTCCCAGACCATCGGCCCCCATCAGTACCCCCATCAGCCCTGGGCCGACGTTGAGTGTTCCCGTCGCTATGACCGGGACCATCTGCATGTACGGGAATAGAAGCAGGTTCATCAGCACCGTAATTACTACCGTCGCCAGAATCACTCGGTTTGTTTGAGCGTAGGCGAACCCCTCGACGAGATTCCTCCCGATGCTTCTCGATACGACGACGGGGCCTTGGCGTGGCGGCAACTTCAAAAAGGACATGAACACGATTGAAATTACATAGAAGGCGATAATTACGAAATAGCCGCCGGTGACTCCGATGAGCGCTATCAGCCCGCCCGCCAAGGCCGGACCCGACATCCTGCTCGCGTGCATTCCCACTGAGTCCAGAGCCATACCGTTGGTGACGTTCGTTCTGCCAATCAGGTCAAGCACCGCGGACCGCCGAGAGGGCATGTCGAGAGCCCACCCCAGGCCGCTTGCGAACACCACAATGTATGAATGCCAGAAGACGAATAGATCGGTAAGCAACAGAGCCGTCATAACCAGCCCGGTGGCCAGATTTAGGATCTGCATGCCCAGTAGCAGCCTGTGCCGGTTTATCCGGTCGGCCAGCACGCCGCCAATCGCCCCGAAGGCCAGTAGGGGAAACATCCCGAAGAAACCCACAAGTCCGACGTAGAACGGCGAGCCTGTCTCTTGGAGAATGATCCAGGCCAGAAACGTCATCTGCATCCAACGCGAAATGTACGAGAAGAAGTTGGCGGGCCACAGCAGCCGGAATCCCGGATTCCTGAAGGCGTCCAGCGTTGGCGGCATGCGAGTTAGTCTGGGTCTTAGAAGTGAAGAGTTAGCCATAGTTCGCTGTGCGCCGATTGTACATCCTGAATCGCCGAATTAAAAAGGGCAGGGCAGGCTAGAGTTGAAGTGTTTTCCCCGACCACTATGGCATCGGGAATATCATCCCCGCGGTTCGATAACCCTCTCAGCATCCGACGAGGCGATCCAGCCTTCGACTCCAGAGTCGAAGATCGCGACCTTCGACCACGCCCCACGCGTCTCGACCAGCCTGACTTCGCTTCCGGCTTCAAGATTGAATCTGGCTTCCCTGCCAGGAATAGGACGGCCATATACACCGGCTGACTCCGCTGTTACCACTGCAATTTGCTCCCAGTGAAGCCTGTCCGTGTGTTTTCCAATCGCGATAGCGCCAAAGACAAAAATGCACAAGATCGCGACCGCAGCCAATTGCCTTAAAGCCGTGGCTTTGCGGAAGCGCCCGCTCCTGAGATAGAGTACTGCCAGTAGGCCAAAGATTAGCCACGACAGCAGTGTAACGATAGCGGCCTGATTGAACGTTATCCAAGGTACAAGTTCGGAGATCTGGACGAAAACCGGAGTAGCGGCCTCCTGAGAATTGGGATTGTCGAGTTGCTTTCGAACAAACGCCAGATTCGCCGCGATGTCCTGGTCGAATGGCGCGAGTCTCCTGGCTCTGAGGTAGTTGAGGACGGCCCGACCCATGTCCTCCGACTTGTATTGAGAATTCGCGAGGTTGTAGTAAAGCGTTGCGTCCTCATAGCCCAGCCCGACGAGATGCTGATACGTTTGCGCCGCCTCTTCGTAATTGGCGTCTTCATAGAATATCCCGGCAGTGGCGAAAATGTCGAAGTCGGACAAGCCGTCGGCCGAAACTACGCTCGATAGAAATAGCGTGACGGCAACGGCAGCGGCAACTACGAGCATAATTTTCATCCCTGAATCTCACTCTCGATTCTACGGACAATCTCTGCGACGGCCTCTCCGCTGCTGCTCACTTCGGACATTCCTTGCGGCGCGAATCGAATCTGGTCGAGATCGCCGAGCAGTTTCTCAAGTCTCTGAGTCGTGTCGGCCTTCACTCCTCGTCCGTGAAGAAGTTCCTTGAGATCAGACGTAAGGAGCGAGGAGGAGGACTGGCCAATTATCACACTCAGGTATCCATGGAGCGCCGCTGCGGCTGCGTCCGCCCTTGATGCGACAGGGTCGAGGTCGGACAACCTTCTTAGCGCAAGCTCTCTGGCTCGGATGGGGGCTTTTGCGCGGAGCGCCGCCTCTCGCCTCGCATTCACCCAGCGCCACGCTATCAGAGTTGCAAGCGCTGCAACCGGCAGACCTCCCAATCCCCAGACGGCTGGACTGATCTGCGTCGGGGCGGATGGCGAGCCGATGCCACTCGGAGCGGGCTTAATGTGCCTGATGTCCGCTATGATCTCGGCTTCGTCATCCCCGATTGCGGGGTCTGGGATAGCCGCAAAGTCCGGGTCAGGCGTGACTCGTACCGAAATGGTGTCGGTTGACACCGTTACGTACTCTTCCAGATCGGGATCGAAGTACGAGTATTCAATCGAATGCAAGTCGAAGTCTCCGGGCTCGTCGGGCACCAGGACTCGCTGAAATGTCTTTATGCCGTTGATTATTCCATCTTCGACGAATGTCCGATGGACGGAGTCGTTTTCAAACGCCCGCCAGCCGGGAACATCCTGCCATATCGGATCGGGAAGCGTATCGAAATTACCCTGACCGAGAATGGTGACGGTCAGCGTCACCGATTCCCCTAAGATAAGAGAGTCCGTGTCCAAGCTCGCTTCTATGTCATAACTGCCAACCGCGCCTGTGAAGGACTGAGGCTCATTCAATGGGAGCGGCCTGACCTGCAATTCGACGATTGGCGAAGCGTACTCGCTGAAAGAAGAAGAGAAAAATCCCCCGGGAACTCCCACAGAAGTCGGTTCGATCATGATATTGCCGGCAATAGCGGGGAAGAGTATCGCGCTGTACTCGGTTACTGAGTATCCCGCGCCTTCAACGATAGCGGGGTATTCTTGGCGGTCTGTACGATCAGGGTCCCAGAACCCCACGAAATCCGGCGCTCTGTGTATCGGTCTAATGAAGGATGGGGCAGTTGCGTAGAATTTGGAGATGTATGTTACCTGCTCACCGAGATACGGCTCATAGTTGTCAACCTCCGACTCAACGAAGTATATGCCATCCGACTCCGAGGACTGAAATGAAGGGTCGCCCTGATTAGGTGGCGACTGTGGTCGCAGGAACGAGTTCACTGGCGGCAGCGACGTTGCGGGAAACGGTGTCGGAGTCGGCGGCGTACCATGAGTTACATCCAGAGTGATAGGGTCGGTCTCGTACACATCTCCCCCTACCGGCACCCGCACCGGCCCTATTTCGATGGTGCCGGTATGTCTGGGCTGCAACTCAACGATGAACTTGAACTCGGCGGTAACCTTGCCGTTTCGGAAGGACTGTTGCGAGGTTATTTCACTGCCTTTGATCTGAAAGCCGCTCAGCGTAGGCAGGACGGGAGGCCGGATGTTGTTCTCTCCGGTTACGGTAATCGTGAGAGTTACAGTGTCGTAAAGTGTCGGGTCACTACGGTCCACTTCGGCAGTGATCACAGGAGTCTGGGCAAGCAGCGGCTGCGCCAGAGCGATAAGAATCAACGCGACAGTCAGCGTCCCAATTGCTTTCCAGACTTTGCTCATGAGTGATTTACCATTCCTGCTCAGGCGGCGGCCTCAGCCACAGATCGTCGAGTATTCTACTTCTAAGAGTTTCGGTGTTGTCTCCGACCGATTCGAGTAGTTGCTCCGCCTGCTCTTCGGTCATGCCGGTTGGGGGAACCTGTGCGGTCTGAGAGGGCGACTCAGTCGAACTGGACTCCCCTTCATCCGGCTGGGACTCCTCACCCGGCTCGCCCTCCTGAGAGTCCTGCTGCTGATCCTGTGGCTGGTTTTCTTGACCCTGCTCTTGCTCGCCGGGTTGGGACTCTTCTCCATTCTCTTCCTGCTGTTCCTCCGACTGCTCTTGCCCCGGTTGTTCCTGGTTCTCTTGCTCCTCCTGCTCCTCCTGCTCTCGTTCTTCTATCCGCTTGAGCGAGAGTTCCAAGTTGTGCTTGGCGTCATCATCGTTCGGGTTGAGTCTTAGCGCCTGCTTGTAGGCTTCCACTGCATCCTCGAATGCTTCGAACTGGAACAGGGAGTTGCCCGTGTTGAAAGCGGCGTGTTGCGACAGGTCGGGCCGCGCCGTCTCCAGACCGTCGTCGTACTTGCTGCGAGCTTCTTCGTACAGCTCCTGCTTGTAAAGTGCGTTCCCAGAGTTGTAGGCAGGCTCTGGACTTTCTGGCATCGCCTCAAGCGCCCGCTCATACGCTTCCTGAGCTTGTTCGTACTGTTCCGACTCAAACGCCTCATTTCCTTCGCGTACCAGAGCTGGACCCTCGGATCTGCACGCAATCAGGAACACTGCGGCAATAACTGTGATGAACACGGCGGAAGTAACCCAGGTCATGATTCACGCACCATACTCCTGTCGTTGGTCGAGCGGCGCCTATCAGGAATCAGTTCACTTGCTATCAATAGTAGAATGGAGGCAAGAGCGAAAATTTGAAAGCGTTCTATCTTGGTAGATTCAGTCTCGCTTCCCACAGCGGACTTCTCGAGAGTGGCAAGCTCCTCGATGAATTGGTCTGCCGCGTTTGAAGGGCCTTGCAACCTGATGAATCTACCCCCTCCAGCTTCAGCTACCGACATGAGGGTGTCTTCATCAAGGCGAGAGAAAACCATGTTTCCCTGCCTGTCCTGTACGTATCTGAGTAATGAGCCGTTGGAAGTGCGAAGGGGAATCGGTTCGCCGTCGCTCGTGCCTATTCCAATCGTATAGACCAATATCCCGTCGTCGGACGCCGCGCGAGCGGACTCCACCGCGTCTCCCTCCTGATTTTCGCCGTCTGTGATAATCAGTATTACTCTCTGGCTGATCAGTTCCTCATTGAAGCTGCGATGCGCTATTTCTATCGCGTGAGCGATATTCGTACCTTGCCTTGAAATCATCTCAGTGTTGGCGTTTTCGATGAAGTTTCTGGCGCTCAAATAGTCGAAAGTCAAAGGGAACTGGAGAAACGCCGCCCCTGAGAAAAGAACAAGGCCAACTTCGTCTCCCTGGAGCCTCTGCATCAGGTCCGCGATTTCCAATTTCGCGCGAACAAGGCGGCTTGGTTTGACGTCCTCGGCGAGCATTGATCTTGAGACGTCGAGAGCGACAATTATCTGGACACCCTCACGCTCGACGGTTTGGACACTCTCTCCCAATTGTGGTCTTGCGAGAGCGATTATCGCTAGTCCGAGGGCGGCGATGGTCAGAACCCTGCCGATGAGTCGGCCCTTGGTATTTACGTTTGACGTAAGCCTGCTGACCAGATCCGGGTTGCCGATGCGTTCAAGCATTCGGTCACGGTTCTGAACTGCCCAGTAAACGATTCCAACCGCAATGGGCAGGGCTGCCAGCAGGAATAAATATTGTGGGTTCGCGAATGTCATTCTGTCAGTATTACGGCATAGGTCTGAAGACAGTTCCACGCGCGAGAATCTCCAGGATCAGGAGAAAAGCGGCGGGCATAAGCAGCCAATGCGCAAGTTCTTCGTGCTTAGTATAAACGGAGACTTCGTATTCGGACTTTTCCAGGCTATTTATCTCTTCGTATATCTGCCTCAGTCCCTCGGTATCGGTGGCAAGATAGTATTTGCCGCCGGTCCTTGCGGCAATTTCCCTGAGCATATCTTCATCGAGATCGAACCTCTGTACGCCCCTCTGCGGCCGGGATCGAGCCCAAGGGGCAATTGAGGCGAATTCGGGTGACCCCATCCCCACCGTATAAACCTTGATGCCCAGGGTTTCAGCCGCAACTGCCGCGGTCATAGGGTCTATCTCGCCCGAGTTGTTCACTCCGTCAGTAAGCAGAACGACAACCCTGCTCTTGGCTTCAGAGTCCTTCAGGATGCTGGCCGCTGTAGCCAGCCCCATCCCGATAGCAGTCCCATCTTCGATGCCAAGCTCGGCTGCGAGTTCCACATCCTCCATGAGTATGTCGAGTGTGTCGTGATCCACGGTGGGCGGGCTGTGGACGAAAGCCTCGCTCGCGAATACAACGATTCCTATTCGGTCGTATTCTCTCTGCTGAATGAAGTCGGATATAACGTCCTTTGCGGCATCGAGGCGATTGCTTGGATCGAAGTCCAGCGCCGCCATTGATCCTGAGATGTCCACCGCGAGAGAAATGTCCACGCCTTCTCCCTTGATTATTTCTTTGGCCTCGCTCGACTGCGGTCTCGCGACGGCGACTATCAGTAAGGCGAGAGCGAGCCACCGGAGCAGGGGCAGCAGTGGGCGACCTCTCAGTTTCCAACTACGTGACTGCGGTCTTGCGGCGTCGGCGCTCGTGAATCTCATCGCCGCTGGCCGCGACCGAGATCTCGCATACCAGGGCATCAGGGCCAACGCTAGGACTACCGGAAGCAGAAAGAGCAGGGCGGGAGTGGCGAAGTCATAGTTCATGCGGATTCGGCTCCCACGGCGACGGGGTTCTTATCGGCATCAGGAACTGTGCCGGTTTCGCCCACGAATTCTCTGGAGCGTTCGATAATTTGATTCGCATCCTCTTGATCTGGGAGGAATCGCGCGAACTTAACTAGGTCGCACTCCTCTAGGATTCTGGGGAGTTTTCCAGACTTCGCTCGTAGCCCCACCATCTGCCAATTTTCAGAGATCACCATGATTCCGTTGAGTTTGAGATTTCTGAGCACAGACTCTGAAGCAGTGGGAGGTTCGAGAGGCTGGAGGATCTGGCGTGTGGTGAGTTCTAGGGCGGGAATATCGAACTGGTCGCGGAGATATGTTCTCAGGCATTCGGAGACCAATATGTAGCGTTCTTTGAAGTCGGAGTCGGAGTCTATGGACAAAGACGCGATTCTGTCCAATTCGCGCAGCGCGATTTCGGCGGGTGTGCCCAGAACAGGAATGGCTGAAAACTGTCTTCTGCGCCACAGGAGTATGACGAGGGCAGCTAGACCTATACCGCCTGCCAATGTCAGCATAGCCAGTCTTGGGTTATCCTTAACGACCGACAGCGGGTCCGGTGGAACGGCAAGTTCGGCCTGTGGCTTGATGTCCCTTAGTTCGTTTTCATCATCAGCTAGAGACTTCTCTATGGCTACATCAATGGGTTTTACGGGTCTGTAAATGACTTCGCCGTCCGGTTTTCGGATTGCCACGCTCAGTTCGGGCGTGGGTATGTCTCCCGTAGAGAACAGCACAGCCTCTATCTGAATAGAAGAGGTGAGCGTACCGTCCTCATTCGCCGTGGTCGGTACTGAAGTCTGATTCCTGACCTCGAAGTCACCCCATTCGGAAGGAACTTGCGGGAAGATCACAAAGTGATCGGGTGGGTAGGTTGCGGACAGCGTTATGGTGAACGGGTCCCCAACGTATATGTTTTCAGATTCGACCTTGTCCACCTTCTCGACCCTCATTCTCAGCTCGACCGGCGCGCTCTGCGCCCAGACTGGCAATGCGCCGTGAATTGAAAGCGCAAGCCACAACGCGAAGGTGAAACCCACGGCCAGCAATGAACCAAGGACTGCGGGACTGGGTATGGCGACGCGCTCTGTCATCGAGATAGCCTGATCGCCCGCCTGTGAAAGAATTCGTTCAGTCCGGCAACGTATGGTTGGCCTGTCGTGAGGTCAATTCTGTCAACTCCGAGCGAGTTCATCGTCTGAATCTTTTCAAGTTGCCGCTCCGCGACGTTCACTCCATATGACCAGCGCCAGTCTTCGTTGTCTGTGTCAACCCAGACCATCTCACCTGTCTCGGCGTCTTCGAGCGATATGACCCCGACGCGCGGAATCTCAAACTCGACGGGGTCGTGAAGATCGAGCGCTATAAGGTCGTGGCGGCGGGCGGTGGCAGAGAGCGTAAGTCTGTAAGATTCCGGCTCAGCTATAAAATCGGAAATAAGGAAAATGATGCTTCGCTGTTTCAGGAGTAAATTGGCGGTGTTCAGCGCAAGGCTAATATCGGTGCCCGTATTTTCGGGCCTGAATACCAGCAGGTCGCGCACTATTCTGAGTATGTGCCTTCGGCCTTTCTTGGGCGGAACCAGGAGTTCCGTCTTGTCGGTGAATATCGTAAGGCCGACGCGGTCGCTGTTTGCGGTGGCGGCGAAGGAAAGGACGGCGGCGAGCTCAGCGGCGAGTTCTCTCTTGAACTGACCGGATGTGCCAAATTCGGACGAGCCGCTTGCGTCCACGAGCAGCATGACCGTCAATTCGCGCTCTTCCTGGTACCAGCGGACATAGGGCGCCGCCATGCGGGCCGTTACGTTCCAGTCAATGCGCCTTACGTCGTCGCCGGGAAAGTAAGGGCGCACCTCGTCGAACTCCATGCCACGGCCCTTGAATACAGACTGATATTCTCCGGCGAACACGTCGGTTGCAAGATGCCTTGCGGTGATTTCGATTCTATTGATCTGTTCAATGAGTTCCTTGTCCAGCATGGCAATTGTCCTGGGCTATGGAACTTCGACATGTTCGAGAATAGTAGATACGATCTGGGACGAAGATATAGCCTCCGCCTCCGCCTCATAGGTTGGAATGACTCGATGCCGGAGTACGTCCTGCGCTATCTCTTTCACATCTTCAGGCGAGACGTACCCACGGCCCTGGATAAACGCGTTGGCGCGAGCGGCTGTTACCAGGTAAATGCTGGCGCGCGGGGACGCCCCGTAAGAGATTAGAGAACCTAGACTGGATAAGCCGTTTTCCCGCGGATAGCGCGTAGCCATTACGAGGTCGAGAATATAGTCTTTCACTTGGTCGTCTATATATATTTCGCGGACTGTCTTTCTTGCGCGAAGTATGTCTTCCTGCGAAACGACTGGCTTGACTTCGGGCAAGTCTTCCCCCGTCATCCTGTCTATAATCGCCTTTTCCTCTACTCTGTCCGGGTAGCTGACTATGACCTTGAGCATGAATCTGTCAACTTGAGCCTCAGGCAAAGGGTATGTTCCTTCCTGCTCAATCGGGTTCTGTGTGGCTAGAACCAGGAACAGTTCTTCCATCGGATAGGTTG
Source organism: Dehalococcoidia bacterium (assembly GCA_965261525.1). Lineage (GTDB taxonomy): Bacteria > Chloroflexota > Dehalococcoidia > Lucifugimonadales > UBA1123 > VXRN01. Next base: position 2,300,191 of record OZ253472.1, on the reverse strand, counting down.
TGTCTCCAATGGTCACCTGGCGTTCCTGCATCGCTTCGAGCAGCGCGCTCTGCACCTTTGCGGGTGCGCGGTTCACCTCATCGGCAAGCACTAAGTTGGCGAAGATGGGTCCCTGGTGCACGCTGAATTCGGAGGTTCGCGGGTTGTATATCTGGGTGCCGATAAGGTCGGCTGGAAGAAGATCGGGCGTGAATTGTAGCCTGGAGAAGTCGGCGTCTATGGCCTGTGAGACCGTGTTGACCAATAGAGTCTTCGCAAGGCCCGGTACGCCTTCCAACAGAATATGGCCATCCGCCAACAGACCTATGAGGACTCTCTCGACCAGAATCTCCTGGCCGACAATCACTTTGCGAATCTCGTCAAGCAGACGATTCAGAAACTCGGACTCTTGTTGGACGTGTTCGTTCAGTTCCTGAATGTTGTTCAGGTTCATTCAAGCCTCCGTTTGGTTAGTACTTGATTACAGGGGGAGCCGCCGATGGCATTTGCGCGTACGGACTCATGCAGATGACCTACATAATTGTACGAACCATGCCGTGACTGCGGTTTCGAGAACGCTGTCAGGCGCTTCGGCATCCCAAACTTGGCAAAGGGCCCTGAATATCAGACACCCTGGTATAACTCTTCAGTAAGGCGCGAATTCTGAAAGGACAGATACTGCGACTTGCTCATGGTCGGGCGGCTGGAATCGAGGATGCGCCTCGCGGATTGGGCGTCGTCGTGGAGCAGGTCAATGACGGTCATGGCCATGGCTATGGCGGGGTTCACCACCGCCTGCTCATAGTTCGTGACGATGTAGTCTGTACTGTGCCCGGATCCCACCGCCGCGGTGGTGTAGGGATGTATCACGGGCATTATCTGGCTCAGGTCGCCCATGTCCGTCGAGCCGCCGCGATTCAGATTGTCGGGATGCTCTATGACTTCCTCCCCGCCCACGAGTTCGGTCGCGTTGCGCTTGAAGATGTCCATCATTTCGTGGTCGTTCTTCATGGGCAGGTAGCCCGGAAGAGTTACGATTTCAACGCTTCCTCCCATGGTCAGCGCTCCCGCTCGGAGGCACCTGTCCATCTTCTCGTTGGCGTCCGCTATGGCCTCGGCGGTGCGTCCCCTGACGCGGCCTTCATATCGGACGTCGGCGGGAACGGAGTTTACCGACGCGCCTCCCCTGGTCATAATGCCATGCAGTCTAACATTGTGCTCGTTGCGCAGAGTTTCTCGCTGAGCGTTCAGGGCATTCAAGGCTACCATCGCGGCCTGGAGCGCGTTGACGCCAAGGTGGGGCGAACCTCCCGCATGGGAAGCCTTTCCAATGAACTTTACGTACTTCACTACATGCCCGTTCGAAGTGCCGCCGACCGCGAATTTCGCAGTCTCCTGAGAATCAGACGCGGTGTGTACCATCATGGCCATATCCACGTCGTCAAATGCGCCGAGCCGAATGAACTCCTGCTTGCCTGCCATAAGACCGAGCTTGCCCTCTTTGTGGAGTCCCCACCTGTATTCCACATCTATGAATTCCTCGGCAGGCACGGCGATAAAGGCTACGTTTCCGGCCAGAGAGTCCAGGACTTCCGGTACGAGCAGGCCAACAGCCGCTCCGAGCATCATGGGTGTCTGGCAGTGATGACCGCAGGCGTGGGCCGCGCCGGTGTCGGGGTCGGTGTGTGGGTGCTTCAGGACGCGAAGAGAATCTAGTTCGCCGATGACGGCGACCGTCGGCCCCGGCCTGCCGCCGCGAACCACACCCTTGAGTCCGGTCAACGCGATACCTGACTGGTGCGCGATGCCCAACTGGCTCATCTTTTCGCTGACGAACCTGGAAGTCTTTACTTCAGTAAAGCCTGGCTCCGGATTGTCCAGTATCGTCTTGGCGGCTTCAATCAACCAGTCCGCCCGGTCGTTGATAGCCGCGCGGGCGATGGATTTCAGTTCTTCGAGTGTGGGCATATCCTGTCTCCGCGATGAGCTACTCAGTGTGGGTGGATTCTTTCAGCATTGAGCGCATGAGGCTCAGGTAGGACGCCTTCGTGAGCGGAGCTCGATACTCGCCCGCAATTCGACGGGCGTTCTTCGCGCCATCGAACAATAGGTCAATAACCGTCATGGCCATAGCTTTCGCCCCGGTCAGGACGCCGAGTTCGTAGTCTTGGACAACGTAGTCTATGCCGTGTCCATTTCCGGTGGCCGCGACCACGTAAGGGTGAATAACGGGCATGAGTTGCGACACGTCGCCCATATCTGTCGAGCCGGTGCGGTGTCCGAGCCTGTGTACCTTGGCTTTTCCGAGCAGGCTCGCGGCGTTTTGACCGTAGAGTTCGAGCATACTTTCGTCCGATGTGATCGGGAGGTAGCCGGGAAGTGTGGTTATCTCGACCGAGCCTCCGACGGCCATCGCGCCCGCGCGCAGAGCGCGGTCAACCTTGCTCGATGCGTCCATGAACGCTTCAGTTCTGGCTCCGCGAACATAGGTCTCCATACGGACGTCGGCGGGAACAGAGCTTACGGCGACCCCTCCCTGGGTAATGATTGGATGGACTCTGACGGTGTCGGGGTCCTGGTACGTCTCGCGCTGGGCGTGAATCGCGCTCAGCGCTATCATTGCGGCATTCAGCGCGTTGATTCCCATGTGAGGCGCTCCACCGGCGTGTGACGCCCTTCCGAGGAAGCGAATGCGCTTGGCGACCATTCCGTTGTTGGTTCCTCCGAACGCAATGCTGCCCGCGTCGGCGTCACCGCTGGACGTGTGCGTCATCATGGCCATTTCAACGTCGTCGAGAGCGCCAAGACGGATGAACTCCGGCTTGCCGCCTATGAACTCCAACTTGCCCTCGCGTCGCAAATCGTCGCGGTATTCGACCTCGATGTACTCTTCGGCTGGAACGGCCATCAGAGCGATACGGCCGGAGAGCTGTTCAAGAATGCCCTCCGCCTGGAGCGCGGCGGCGACACCGAGCATCATTCCTATCTGGCAGTGGTGTCCGCAGGCGTGAGCCGCGGTTGTGTCGGCGTCGGCGTGTGGGTGTCCCAGTACCTTCAATGAGTCAAGCTCGCCCATGACCGCTATGGTCGGACCTTCTGTTCCGCCATGCAGGTCGCCCCTGAGTCCGGTGATGCCTATGCCGTCCTTGTATGGAATGCCGAATCTCTGGAACGCTTCAGCGACGGTTCGCGCCGTCTTGAATTCTCTGAAGCCAGGCTCGGGGTTGTCGAGTATCGTTTTGGCGATTCCGATAAGCTCGTCGCCTCGCCGATCTATTTCGGAGGAGGCTTTGGCCTTCAGTTCATCAGCGGTCATCATGTCTGAACTCCGTATCGTGTATGGCGTGATTGTAACAGAGGGAGAGAGGCGGACAAAATCGGGTTAGGCTCCGGAACCTGTATCAGTTTAGTCGGTGTACTTGATCAGAGCGTCGGGCTTGGCTCCGAACCCCTGTGGATTCCCGCGAAAGCGGGAATGACGGTGGCGGCCAGTATCGTTCCCGTGAGCGGCAGACCGACCAGGATGATACAGGTTCTAGGCTCCACGTCCCGTGAGCAACCAATTGCCCACATTGCCGCCGACCATCAATCTCAGCCCTATCCAGCAGATAATCATCAGGCCCAGCGCCTCCGCGACGATGTAGATAGGGACCGGGCTGGGCCCCAATTCGTTAATGAACGAAGGGTCGAAGGTCGGGGTTACGAATGTCCACAGCAGTATCCGAGGGCTGTTCCACATGAGGTCGAGCGCAAGATGTCCGGCGGAGGATAGCGCCAGCGCCACCGGCCAGGCTCGTTTTATCCACGCCGCAACGACGAGAGTAACCGCTAGCAGGACCAGGGCGAATATGAGCGTGTGTCCGTAGTTTCTCAGTGTGTGGTTTACCATATGGGGCGCGATGAACAGTGCGAGTGGCTTGTCCACAATGTCAGGCAGCATCGAGCCGATTACGAGTACGCGATCATCGAGGCGTTCCGTCCATGACGGCTTGAAAGTGTGTGTACCGCGCCACGGTCCACATTGGCCTTGAATGCCTGCAATCGCGCGCGGGACGTACTTCGCAATCGCCAGCGTAATGCCTATGTGTCCAGCAATCAGCATCGAGGCGTCATCCTGCGTAGCGGGGATCTCTTCAATGTCTTCCTCGGTTTCCTTGAGAACTACACATCCTCATCCCCTATGCGCTATAATACGAACGTACAAACTAATGATGGAGCGCCGACTGCCAATGCCTTTGAACGCCAATATACATAAATACGAAATTATACAACCCAAATCCCGGGAGCGTGAGAAAAAAGGCTCCAAAGCTAACGCAGGTGAATCGCAGGTCAACGCAGGTGGAAAAGTCACCTGTTCGTCACCAGTCAACCTACCAGTCGCCACCTGTTAAATCACCTATTGATTTATAAATCAAGATATATGACTCGGCAATTTCGTCCGCTGTCCGACAGGATTTGTCCAGCGCCGACATTGCAAAAGCCCTGCCAGCGCAGTGGACAGGGTTGCCCGCCCAAAGACCCTGTGCTACATTCGCATTGCTCTCTGTGGAGAGCGAAAGACTATCTCATGGAGTGAAAAGATGCCAGGATCATATTCCGTTACCTTCGATTATAACGTACCCATTCTTATGAGGGACGGAATAACCACATATGCGGATGTCTTCAGGCCGCAGGTGGAGGGGCCGGTTCCCGCGCTATTGCAAAGGACTCCGTACGACAAGTCGGCTCCCGCAAGCCGGACAGGTACGCTGGACGCGATTCGCGCGGCGAGCCACGGGTACGCGGTGGTGATACAGGATGTGAGGGGAAGATACCTGTCGGAGGGCGAGTTCTACACTTTCTTCAACGAAATCAGCGACGGTCACGACACTGTGGAGTGGATTGCGTCGCAGACCTGGTGCAGCGGCAAGGTTGGTATGTTCGGAGTGTCGTATGTGGGGGCGACGCAGTGGCTCGCAGCCAAGTCGGGCGCGCCATCGCTTGCCGGAATTGCGCCCGGCGTAACAGCCTCCAATTACCAGGAAGGCTGGGCATGGCAGGGCGGGGCGTTCGAGCTTGGATTCAACCTGTCGTGGGCGATTGGTTCTCTGTCGGCGGCCAATTGGGGCAACTTGTCGCGGAGGCATCACCTGGGCGCGGACGAATTCGAGAGACTACTTGCCGCCAAGGACGGATTGACGGAGTGGTTCCAGTATCTTCCGATGAAAGACATGCCGCATCTGAAAGACATCGCTCAATACTACTATGACTGGATGGACCACCCGGAATACGACGACTACTGGAAGCGGGTGTCAATTGAGGAGTCCCACGCGGACATAGGGATACCGGCATTCAACTTCGGTGGCTGGTACGACATATTCCAAGGCGGGACAATCAGGAACTACGAACGTATGCGGGAGATGGGCGCGACTGACATCGCCCGCAGCGGGCAGCGTCTGACGCTGGGTCCCTGGATTCATGGCGGCTCCCCGCCCTCCGTCTCAGGCGAATACAACTTTGGAACTCGGGCGGCGGGCGCGGCCATAGACCTTATGGGCGAGATTCTTCGCTTCTACGACCATGTGATTCTGGGCGAAGACAACGGTTTTGCGGACGATAAGCCTGTGCGCGTGTTTGTCATGGGCGAGAATGTATGGCGTTATGAGGACGACTGGCCGCTGTCGCGCGCTGTGGAGACGAATTACTATCTGCACAGTGGAGGGAAGGCCAATTCACTCAACGGTGACGGCGTTCTGAGTCAGGAACAGCCTGGAGGCGAGCCGCCTGACGCATATGTATATAATCCGATCAATCCCGTGCCGACTGTGGGCGGCGGCCTCTGCTGCGACCCCGCGTTCATGGCGAATGGAGCATACGACCAGCGCTGGGTGGAGGCGAGGGACGATGTTCTGGTCTATTCAACGCCCCCTCTGTCCGAGGACACTGAGGTGACCGGCTGGGTGAAGGCCACGCTGTTCGCGTCTAGCAACGCATTCGACACCGACTTCACCGCCAAGTTGGTTGATGTGGAGCCGTCCGGCTATGCCAGGAACCTGACCGACGGGATAATCAGGGCGCGGTACAAGAGTCCCCGCCAGCCAGCGTCCCTCATTCAACCCGGTTCTATCGTGGAATATGAGATAGACCTCTGGGCGACCTCGAACTTGTTCAAGAAGGGTCATAGAATCCGGCTGGAGATCTCGAGCTCGAACTTCCCCAGGTTCGACCGGAATACCAATACCGGAGAACAGATAGGCTCGGACTTCGCTTTCGTTCCGGCCCTCCAGACGGTGTATCACACATCCGATTACCCGTCTCGGATCACGCTTCCGGTAATTCCGAGGTAAGGGCGAGACGCAACCCGTGAACCACAATACGCCGACTGATGTGTATTCAGAGCGCTAACAGGTCAGCTACGACTTTTCTCAGACGCGCTTCCAGCAGGTCAATATGCTTAACAGTGTCGTTAGGGCTTACCCGGTAAGCGACGACGCCCTTGCTTGAAGCGTCTTCTGTGAAATCGTCACTAGCGAACTGGTTACACCACTGTGCCAACAGGTTGCACAACTCTACCGGCAGTTCCATACCAAAGCGATGTCCGTTCCCATTACCATTGCCTGCTCCGAACGAGAAGTCTCTGGTACGCATCCAACCTCTTTCGGTAGTAGGCGGGTAGAGCCAAGCCACAGTAACGGGTTCTTTTCGGAGCGAACAACTCACTCGGATGCTGACACCCTGCGACCCCCATTCAAGGTTTGCACAGGCTTCTTTCGCTGATTTGAGTAGGCGGTCTGCCGCCTTCCTCGCTTCGGGGTTTGACAATTGGAATCTGGCTAGAAATTCATTTCGGTTCGTCATCTATATATGTTCCTATTATTCGTCGGCCAGAAAATCCGCCACCACTCTGGCGAACTTCTCAGGGTGTTCGTGCGGAAACATGTGGCCTGAATCGGGCATCGTGACTGCCTGTGAATCCGGTATGCGCGATGTGAGCATCTCCGCGTAGGACGCGGGCACTATCTGGTCGCCGTCGCCGACAACCACAAGCGTCGGGTTCTTGATGCGGCGCGCGCGGCGTATCAGGCCCTTGTCCGGTATGGGCCACAGGAATTTGCCGACCGCGTTGAGCGACTGCACGCGGTGGATTATCTGCCAGCCGAGTTCCTCGTCGTCTTTCGGCTTGGGGGATATACTCAGCGCGATTTCCGATTCAGCGTCCGCGAAGAGGATTTGTCGCATCTCGGTTATGGGGGTCGTGTTGTAGTCCCTGCCTGGGTTGTCGTCCTGCCAGAGTCCGGCGGGAGCGGCGAGGACTATCTTGCCGATGTTGCAGGAGCATATCACGGCCATCTCGGCGGCGACCATCGCCCCGGAATAGTGACCGACTATGTGAGGGCTTTCGAGTCCGAGCGCCTCAACCAGATCATCGTGGTAGAGGGTAAGGTCGAGCAGGTCTTCTATATGGTCAATGCCGCTGTCGCCCTCGAATCCGGGGTGAGTCGGCGCATAGACAGTGAAGTTCTGGGAGAGCAGGTCCATGAACTCAGGCCAGCCGTCGTATCCGAAAGCGCCGTGAAGGTAGAGTAATGGGTGACCCGCGCCCGCCTTCAGATACTTTGTGGTAATGGGCCCGACCTGGACTGTCAGTTGTTCCGGGGTTTTGGTCATTTCGTCTTCCTGTTGAATTTTGGAGAGTGTCAATTTGGGAATTGTTAAGAAGTCAGGGGCGAATACTCCTTCGCCCCTCGTTATGCAATTTCAGTGTCAGCCGACGGGCGCGGGTTCGGCGCGCTCGGACTCGGCGACGGGCTGCGGCCACCAGCGGTCTTCGTACTCGTCCCACATATCTTCCAGGTAAGGCTTGACCTGCGTGGCGAACATTTCGGTGTTCTTCATCGTCAGGTCTTTGGGCATAGAACCTATCTGGAGAAGGGTCATAAGGTGTCCCACTCTCAGCCCCTCCACGGCGTTTCGGAGCTGCTCTATGACGGTCTTGGGGCTGCCCGCTATGACGTAGCCCTGCTCCACGTAGTCCTCCCATGTGAGATGCTGCCTGAACCGGCTCGCGGCGGCGCCGACCTGCTGAACCGCGCCGGACTTGATAGTGCGGAGCGTACGGTAGCCGGGGGCCTCGGCGAATCCCTCGTACACGTGCAGGCACTTCTTGTAGAAGTAGTCCACGTGCTCGGCGTAGAGCTCCTTGGCCTTCTCGTCGGTCTCCGCGACGCAAACAAGCTGGAGGAAGCCGGCGCGGTAGGGGTTGTCGTCAACTCCAAGACGTTCCATCTCCTTCCAGAATCCGTCCATCACCTGGATGCCGCGTTTGTACCCGAAGTAGCTCAGGTAGCAGTACACGTAGTCCATGCGCGCGGTCCACTCCCATGTCTCGACGCTGCCGCCGCCCGGTATCCAGACGGGCGGGTGGGGGTCCTGGAGCGGTCGGGGCCAGATGTTCACGTAGCGCACCTGGTTGTGTTTTCCGTTGAAGGCGAAGGGTTCCGGTTCTGTCCAGGCCTTCATTACGAGGTCGTGCGCTTCGTAATACTTCTCGCGCAGGCTGGCGGGGGTCACGCCGTAGGCGTAGTTGGTGTCCATCGAGGTGCCGACCGGGAATCCGGCGATGAGCCTGCCGCCGCTTATGCAATCGAGCATTGCGAACTCTTCAGCTACACGCAGGGGAGGGTTGTAGAGGGCGAGGCTATTGCCGAGAACCACTATCGCGGCGTCCTTGGTGCGGCGGGTGAGAGTCGCCGCGGTGATATTGGGCGAGGGCATGATCCCGTATGCGTTGTTGTGGTGTTCGTTGATGCAGATGCCGTCGAACCCAACCTGGTCCGCGAATTCCAGCTCGTCCAGATATTCATTGTAGAGTTGGTTCGCCTTGACCGGATCGAACAGGTGGCTTGGCACATCCACCCAGACGCTGCGGTACTTCTCCTCGAAGTCCTCGGGCAGATAGCGGTAGGGCATTAGATGGAACCAGCAGAGTTTCATTTGGGACACTCCTGTGTTAAACTTAGTAAGTCTGAGATACTAATCTATATGACCAGCCTGTAGTTTCCTGAGAATGTGATACAGCGAGTTAATGCTTGTAACATAACTACGAGGGCTTTGCAGGCGTGTCAATTGCCTCAATTGGGTCAGTTTTTCCTCGGTATAATAAGGTCCATCTACGAGTACGAAGAATGCTGTAGAATTGTTGGTACGTAGCAAAAAATTTTGCAATAGCCGCTCAATTTCGTGAAACTGATTGTCTTGATTTCCTCCTGCAACTTTTGTGTATTTTTGTGCAGCGTAGCAGGCGATTGAACCAGTTATCCATTGGAAGTCGATTGATTTGGATGGTCGAACGGCATTTCCGAGTTGCTCTTTGGTAATGATTTGACCATCTCTGTTGAGGTAAGAGGCATTAGGACCACTAGAAGGCAACTTTCGGAATTCACATACATACTTCAGAGACCTGATGTAATCTCCTGCTGCATTCTCGTGGATGTTCTGGCGTCTGGCCTCCTTCGCTAAAACAGATGCAAGTGGACCAGTAAGGTTCGCCTCAAGATCTGCCCAGTAATCGTCTTCTGGCAAGCCAAATTGACTTGAGAAGTGGGATATCCTAGTGGCGAGTCTTGGAGATCGCTCTTCAATTTCCTTCTTCATCTCATTAAGGTTACTCTGGTTTTGATGATACTCAATGGCGTCAAAGTCCAGAATTGGCTGTTGATTGGAGTCGGTCATCGATTACTTCCGTGTGATCGAGCGACTGTCTCACGATTCAAAGTGCTGCTAGGTTTTTGCGGATTCTCGAAGGCGTAGAAGTCACTTTCCCACTTCGGAAATAAGTTGAGTTCCTGAAGTTGAATTCGAACAACTCTGTATGCTTCCGATGAGTTATCCATACCAATTGCTTGCCGTCCAAGCTTGGCGGCTTGTACTAGTGTGCTTCCACTTCCGGCATAGCAGTCCATCACGGTATCGCCTTCCTTCGACGAGGTGAGGATAATTCGTTCCAACATGCCCAAGTTCTTTTGCGTAGGATAGATCGGACGCTGAGGATCTTTGTACTCCCAAATATCTTGGGGAATCTTACCTTCGGATTCGTATGCATAGCTAATTTTGCGTGGATTGCCGGTCATGCTCCAATGTACGAGGCCCCCGGCGTCCAATTCATCCAGCCTGTCTGGCGGGTAACGCCAATGCCTACCGCGTGGGGGCTTTCTGCCGCGCCAAGCTTGCCCCGTTGGTCCGTCCTGCGTCACTCCGGGCGCGTGCAACGGAGTAGTAGTGTAGCGCCGTCCCTGTTCGTCAACGCGCGGGTATAGCGTCTTCAGGTCATCTTCACTTAGCGGTGTCCTTTGCGGATTCCACGTTATCTCTCGTGGTGACACTGAGTAGAAGAAGATCGTGTCTTTGATATTGCCGTAGGAGTAGCGAGCGAAATTCTTTGGGTTGCACTTGATGCGGGTGATGCTGTTCCGAAAATTCTTCGGCCCGAATACATCATCCATCAGCAACCGGACATGGTGCTCCATGTTGACGTCAATGTGGACGTAAATCGAGCCGGTCGGCGACATCACCTCACGAATGGCGAGCAGCCGTAGCCTCAAAGCGTCCAGATACTCGGAACCTCGTGTTCTATCCGAGTATGCCAGCCTGCCGGAAGCGCTGATGGTGTTGGCCCGGTCGTCGTCAACCAGGAACTCGTTGTTCGTGGCAAAGGGCGGGTCTATGTAAACGAGGTCAACCCGAATGCCGCGGTGGGTGAGTAGTTCCAGTCCGGCCAGGTTGTCGCCCGCGTAGAAGAGATGTCGCATTGCCTTATGTCACTTCGTCCAGCGTATCCAACAGCCTTTCGACGCTGTCTAGGCTCGTAGATATGAAGCCGTTGCCCATCCAGCCTTCGTAGAAATTCTGATGTAGCGCGCTGGCAACGCCAAATAACTCAATCACTTCTGGTCGGCCGGACATTTCGGCTATTCTCTCAGCCACTACGAACAGGTCACGGTGAGAACGATGTCTCCAGCCGCGCCTTTCGGCTACGGCCTTGACCGCGTGGGCCGCCGCGCCCCAGCCTTTCTCGGACGCTTGGAGGCTGTCGCCCAAAGCCAACTGCTCTTTCGCATGAACGAGAAAATCCCGGCTTACTTCCAGGTGGGTTTCAGCGAGCAATATATCCTTCCATTTCTGTCATAATTAAAAATCTTTGGGGTTGTCATGCCGCTTCGTCCAAGATGTCAAGCAATCTTTTTACTCCCACTAGACCCCTATCTATGTTTTCATCTTCCATCCAGCCCTCATAGAAGTTCTGATGCAGAGCGTTCGCTATACTGAACAGGTCGAGGATATCCTTACTGTCCATTTCCGCGGCTATCCTGTTTATCACGCGGAACAGATCCCTGTGAGAACTGTGCCGCCAGCCGCGCCTTTCCGCTACGGCCTTGACCGCGTGGGCCGCCGCGCCCCAGCCCTTCTCGGACGCTTGGAGACTGTCGCCCAAAGCCAACTGCTCTTTCGCATGAACGAGAAAATCCCGGCTTACTTCCAGGTGGGTTTCAGCGAGTATAGTCTTATTCTCCCTGCTTACGAGCTAGTCAAGGTTGAACAGTCCGCTTATGAATCCGCGAGACAGGATTTCGACGACAACGCTGAAGATCGTGAGTCCAGCGGTCGCGGCAATTGTTATCAGGACAGTTGATTTAAGGTAGGAGCGACGCGACCTCCGACGAGACTTTGGCTTGCTGCTCCTAGACTTGCTGATGTTGGACTGTGGTCGGTAGAGTATGAAAGCCACTTCCGGGATGTGTTCTGTAGAGTTTTTGACAACATCCCTTACGTCATCGAAACTCAGACGCCCCGCTCCGGCCCCGAGCGCGGGAATCGCGACAGACTGTATCTGGCGTTCTATGACCGCGTCTATCAAGGCATCCATTCCGCTTTCTATATCCAGGAGATGGGCGGATGCTCCGGGCTCTCTGACGGTAGGGAAGTTGATGATATACTTGGAAGCTCCGCCCCCTTCTGTGACAAGAACCTTGCCCATTGTGAGGTCGCCCTTTTTACAGGCGGATACGTACTGCCTATGATTTTCGGGAAACCTTCTCATGAAGACTTTTGCGAGGCCTCCTCCAATCTTGCCCTTAATGTTCACGGGGTTGACTATGGCTTCCGCTCCGCTTTTGAAGACATCTCCATTTTGTACAATGAGAGCCACAGGGCGGTACTCCTTACTTCCGATTATTGCGTGTCTAGTTGCCGAGGGCGAGTCTCAGACCGCCCCCGGATTCAGAAGCTCTCTAGTCGTCTTCGAGGGTGCTGGTGTCGCCTTCGGGCAGGCCAAGCTCTCTCGCTTTGAGCAGGCGGCGCATTATCTTGCCGGAGCGTGTCTTGGGCAGACCCGGTATAAAGTCAATCTCGCGCGGCGCGACCGCGGCGGACAGCTTTGTCCTGGCGAAGCGCATGATGTCGCGCCGTAGTTGCGGGCTTTCCTCGTACCCGTCCTTGAGCGATACGAATGCCTTGACGACCTCCATCGCTATGGGATCGGGCTTGCCTATGACGCCCGCCTCGGCCACCGCTTCGTGTTCGATAAGCGCGCTCTCCACTTCGAACGGGCCAACCAGGTGTCCCGCCGTGTTGATTACGTCGTCCGCGCGTCCGACGAACCAGAAGTAGCCGTCCTCGTCCATCCGCGCCGTGTCACCCGTTATATACCAGCCCTTCTTGAACCGGGAGTTGTACATCTCCGTGTTGTGCCAGTAGGTGTGGAACATGGAGGGCCAGCCCGGTCGCGCTACCAGGTTGCCGTCCTCGCCCACCGGCACGGGGTCGAAGTTCTCGTCAACGATACCCAATTCGATGCCGGGAATCGGCTTCCCCATAGACCCGGGCTTTATATCCATGGACGCGAAGTTGGCGGACATTATCGCGCCGGTCTCGGTCTGCCACCAGTTGTCGTGGAAGGCGTGACCAATCGCGTCATGGCCCCACACGACCGCCTCCGGGTTCAGCGGCTCGCCCACGCTGGCGGTGAACCTGAGCGAGGACAGGTCGAATCGCTTGGGAACTTCGTCGCCCGCCTTCATCAGCATACGAATAGCGGTCGGCGCGGTGTACCAGACGGTCACCTTGTGCTTCTGTATCTGCTCGTACCACGCCCGCACGCTGAATCCGCCCTCATATATAAGCTGGGTCACGCCGTTCGTCCAGGGCGCGAGCATTCCGTAGGACGTGCCGGTCACCCAGCCTGGGTCGGCGGTGCACCAGTAGATGTCGTCTTCGTGCAGGTCGAGCGCCCACTTGCCAGTGGCGTACTGCTGCACGACGGCCTGGTGCCTGTGAACCGCGCCCTTCGGCTTTCCCGTGGTGCCGGAGGTGTAGTGCATGATGGAGTAGTCGTACTGCGACGTGGCGACTGTGGTAAAGTCTGCGGACGCCTTGCCCAATTCCTCATAATAGTCGAGGTCCTGGGAGTCAATCGGCATTGGGTCGCGACCGTCCTTGTTGACGACAATGATGTGCTGGAGGTCGAATAATTCTGGGATGATGTGAGTGATCTTGCGTCGTAGATCGGGCTGGGTCACCAGCACCTTCGCGCCTGAGTCGGCCATGCGATCCTTGACCGGATCGGGGCCGAAGGCGGAGAAGAGTGGGCCTGCGATTGCGCCCGCCTTGAGAATGCCGAATACCGCGATGTACTGCTCGGGCAGCCGGTCCATGAACGTGAAAACACGGTCGCCGGTCTGAATGCCCAGGCTCTTGAGGACATTGGCGAACTTGTCCGTCTCGCGCTTCATGTCGCCGAAAGTGTAGTCCTCGCGCTCTCCGTTCTTGCCCTCCCATATCATGGCGATCTTGTCGCGCTTGGGTCCGTTGGCGTGGCGGTCTATGGCCTCGTGCGCCTTGTTCAGCCCGCCTCCGGGCAGCCAGTCGAGTTCATCGAACATCCGCTGCCAGTCGAAATCTTCGACGTTGTCTCTGTCAAGATTCGGCGCGACATCGAAATCGCTTACCGGCTGCTTGTGAATTGTTTCGAAAGAAGATCCTGTGGTCATGTCTCTCACTCCGGCGTCAGAATTGGTTCATGGGCGCAAGTCATGCGCTGGATATGTGGTGTTGCCCGCATTATACACCAACTATGCAAGAATCAAACGGGCTCGATTCAGGCGCTTCTTGACCCCTGTTCGGGCCGTTCATATAATGGCGCCAACCAAATGTATATGGAGAGGCGATTGAGTTACGAACATCTTCTTCTTGACGTACAAGACCATGTCGGAGTGATTACTCTGAATCGTCCCGAGGTTCTCAACGCGATGAACCGCAAGCTGTATAGTGAGATTGACGCCGCTGTAACCCAGCTCGAGGACGACGACGACGTTCACGCCATCATATTCACCGGCTCCGGCGAGAGAGCGTTCTCGGCGGGAGCCGACATCCACGAGATGGCGGAGCAGGCCAAGATGGACACTCCGCCCCCGCCCGACCCGAGAAGGCCGGAGTATGCCTGGCACGTAGCCGACGTACGGAAGCCGACTATCGGCGCGCTCAACGGACTGGCCTTTGGCGGCGGCGCCGTGCTGGCGTCCAGCCTGGACATCCGCGTCGGATGCGAGCGCACTCGCTTCCGCTTTCTTGCCGTGCAGTACGGACGCGTAAACTCCACCTGGAGCCTGCCGCAGCAGGTCGGCTGGCCGATGGCCAAGGAACTGCTTTTTACCGCGCGGGTGGTGCAGGCCGATGAGGCTCTGACTATGGGCCTTCTGAATCACCTCGTGCCGTCGGACCAGCTTATGGACAAGGCCATGGAGTTGGCCGGACTGATAGCCGCCAACGACGCCCGAATGGTGCAGGGGGTCAAGAGTCTGCTGGTTCGGAATATCGGCGAGGACTGGCGCTCGCACTATCAGAACGAAATGGACGCCCAGGCGGATGAGCTTGCGCCCACTCCGGTGCTGGAAGGATTCAAGCCATTCCTGGACAGAAAGGGACGGATTTAGACATGACAGAACTGAACACACCACTCGAAGGACTCAGGCTTCTTGACCTGGGAAGATACCAGGCGGGCCCACGATGCGCGCTCATGTTTGCGCGGATGGGCGCCGAGGTCATAAAGATAGAGTCGCCTAGCGGCGACGAGAGCCGACGAAACGGCCCCCGCGTAAGGGGACAGAGCGCATATTGGGTGCAGTACAACTCCGGCAAGAAGAGCCTCGCCATTAATCTGAGGACCGACGAGGGCAAAGACGTGCTGCGAGATCTGGTCAAAGAGTCCGATTTCTTCCTCCAGAATTTCAGGCCCGGCACCATAGACATAATGGGATTCGGCTACGAGGAGCTCAAGAAGCTGAACCCCCGCATAATCATGATAAACGTGTCCGCCTACGGCCAATATGGGCCCTATAAAGAGAGAGTGGGATTCGACCCGATAGGCCAGGCGATGGGCGGCCTGATGTCTCTTACCGGATTCCCCGACGATCCCCCAATCCGCACATTCTTCCCGCTCATAGATCGCATCACCTCTCTTCACGCCACCATTGGCGCGCTCGCGGCGCTGAGGGAACGGGAGTTTTCTGGAATGGGCCAGGAGCTTGAAGTATGCCTCGCCGACACCGGATACACGGTAAACGAAATTCCCATTTCCGCATACCTCGGCGATGGCTACGAGCAGCCCCGCGAGGGTAACGGCCGCGGCACAGGCGGCACGTTCAAGACGAAGGACGGCTGGATGATCATAGCCGCCACCAACGAAAACATGTGGGTCCGACTCTGCGAAGCGATAGAGCGGCCAGAGTGGCTTGAGGACGAGCGTTTCGCCACACGCGAACTGCGGTCGCAGAACGCGGACATCCTGGAAGAAGGGCTGTCGGAATGGTTCGCCGACAAGAAGATGCAGGATACCGCCGACTACCTCGCCTCATTCGGAGTGCCATGTTCCCCGGTCAACACTACTGCCCAGGCCGCGCGCGATCCTCACCTGACCGAACGCGAGATTATGATGGAAATTCCCGACCCCGTAGCTGGCACTATGTGGGTTACTGGCAAGTCGGTGAAGTTCAGCAGGACGCCGATGGTCGTGGGAACAACGCCGCTCGTCGGTGAGCACACGACCGAGATTCTGCGCGACATCCTCGGATACGGCGACGACAGAATCCAGTCGCTCCACGACTCCGAGATCGTCCGGTCCTCCGAAATGGCCGCTGCCGCCGCGGATTAGGGCATCGCGCATTGGGAATTATGGATTTGATAGTCCGCGCCCACTGGCGCGAGGCTGTCAACTACCGCGATACCTGGCCGCATGAGTATGTGGTCATTGAGAAGGACGGTCAGCAGGAATTGCTGGCCTCCTTCCACCATCGCATATCTCAGGGAGAGGGTGTAGAGTGCCGCTTCTTTCACCGGACGCAAAAGTATCTCTTCCTGGGTGAGCGCAAATACTGGGCGATGCAGGACGATGACGAAACAATCCTGAATCGTGCGCTTCTGTACAAAGACCGCCGCGACTTCCTGATTCGGGAAGGGGATCCGGGGAAAGTGGTGACTGTGGACGATAATGCGAACGCTAACGAGACCGCATTGACAGACGATGAAAGCGTATCGGCGGCGTCCGGGCCAAAAGGCAGGATAGATCAAGTGGACATCCGCGAGATTTGGGCCGATGAAGCCGCCGACTTCACTCCTTGGCTATGTCAGAACCTCGATTTGCTCGGTAAAGAACTTAGGCTGAATTTGGAGTTGGTGGAAAAGGAGAAGGCGATAGGTTGGTTCTATCTCGATATTCTGGCCAGAGATGTTGATAACGGAACGCTGGTCGCAATCGAGAACCAGTTGGAGTGGAGCGACCATAGTCATTTGGGACAACTTCTGACCTACGTGGCCGGGTGCAACGCCGGAGCAGCCGTGTGGGTCTCCCCCTGGATAAGGCCCGAGCATCGTCAGGCCATAAACCGACTGAACCAAGTGTCTGATGGGAAAATCCAGTTCTACGGCGTCGAAATAAGAGCTATAAAGATAGGCGATTCACCACCCGCGCCAGACTTTCGTCCCGTGGCTGTCCCGGATTGCTGGGAATGGTCGGAAGAGGACGCCTGAATCGGAGAGAGTTATGACAGAGCAAGGTAATTTGAATGGCAGAGTCGCCCTCGTAACAGGCTCAGGCCGCAACATAGGCCGCGCCACGATCCTCGAACTGGCCCGGCTTGGCGCAAATGTCGTCGTCAACTCCAGGTCGAACCGCGAGGAAGCTGAATCTGTGGCCCAGGAAGCGCGTGAGCGTGGCGCAAACGCCATCGTCGCTATGGCAGACGTAGCCGACCAGAGGCAGGTTTACGATATGGTCGGGGCGGCGATCTCGGAATTTGGGCGCGTTGATATTCTCGTCAACAATGCCGGTATGAGGCAGTCAAAGCCCTTCACCGAGATGACGGTCGAGGACTGGCGCGCCGTCAATGGAGTCAACATGGACGGACCATTCTATGCTTGCCAGGCCGTCGTCCCTGGAATGATAGATCGCGGCTGGGGCAGAATAATAAACGTATCCGGCCTCAACGCCTTCACCGGAAGGGCGGAATGGGCGCACGTCTGCGCTGGGAAGATGGGCGCTCTCGGAATGACCCGTGCGCTGGCCGTAGAACTGGCCCCGCACGGAATTCTCGTCAACCACATAGTTCCCGGCGCTTTCGACACGAGCCGCGTCGAGGGCCAGAGCGCGCCCACCGGACAGCCGCCCGGGATACCAGTAGGCCGACTGGGAATGCCGGAAGAGATAGCGAAGACGGTCGCGTTCCTCGTTTCCGAGGGCGCCAACTATATCACCGGCCAGACTATACACGTAAATGGTGGGGCGCTGAGGGAGTGACTCTTGCCGTTGTCGTGTCGCTTTCGTTTCCATGTAAATTAGGTATGCGTCTCCCCAAAGTGCTTTGGCAATTCGAGAGCGGACATCTGTAACCGGATGCAAAACACCAACAATTATAATTTTCAGTTTCCCAAAGAACTACACATCCTAACCCAATATGCGCTATAATGCGAACATACAAACTGATAGGGAAGTTCTTGCCGCGGATGACTTTTAACGCCAATAGACATAAATACAACATTATACTAACGAAATTATGGGCGCCTGAAATTTTTTCCCGTAGCTAATGCAGGTCTTAACAGGTGAAATGTAGGTGACCTTTTCAGGTGTCAGTCACCAGTTAAGCCACCAGCAGCCACCAGCGGCTTTATAAGCCAGAATATATGACTCATCAGGTATGCCCGCCGTCCGACATAAATTGCTCAGCGCCAACTTTGCATAAGCCGTGACGCCGGGGGAGTCTATTATTAGCGGTCAATTCGGATCGGAATTGCTATGATTCTATTTTGAGTAGTTGTGTATGGAATAAAATCTGACCGGAGATGGACGTGAAAGTAGAAGCGTTGTTGTTCGCAAGCTATCGAGAGAAGGTCGGCGCTGGGCGTCTGACGCTGGAGTTGCGCGACGGCGCGACGGTCGGTGATCTGGCTGATGCGATGCGCGCGAAGTTTCCCGGACTGCCGGACCCAGAGCGCATCGTGGTTGCGGTAAACAACGAATACCAGGACCACGACTACGTTCTGGGCGACGGAGACGAAGCCGCGCTGATCCCTCCGGTCAGCGGCGGTTAGCTAGAGGAAGCCAATCTATGATACTGATAACGCACGACGAACTGGATACAGGACAGGCCGTTTCCGAGGTGGCCCACCCGGGGGCGGGCGCGATTGTAACTTTCGTTGGCGCGACTAGGGACAATACGGCAGGCCGCAGGGTGCTATTCCTAGAGTATGAGGCGTACCGTCCCATGGCCGACCAGCAACTGGCGCGGGTAGCGGACGAAATGCGTGACCGCTGGGATCTGACCGGTGTTGCGATACATCACAGGCTGGGCAAACTGGAAATAGGGGAGACGAGCCTTGTCGTAGCCGTCTCATCGGCGCATCGCAAGGAGGCGTTCGAGGCGTGTCATTACAGCATTGACCGGATTAAGCAGATCGTTCCTATATGGAAAAAGGAATTCTTCGAGGGCGGTGAAGTGTGGGTTGGAAGCCAGTCGGACTTCGATCCTGTTCGTTTCCGTCAGGCAGTAGTCTGACTGGCCTCAAATTTGTGACGCTGTCCGAGATTTCGGACAGTCGTGGAACTTGCATTTACGTGAATCTGCGGAACAATTGAGGCAACAGGCCAGATTTACACTTGGTCTAAAATGTAAATTGTGTAAAAGATGCTGTTTGACTCCATGATTTATACGATATTCGGTATTGTTTAATCAGATAGTGCAGAATTTCACAATCAGATTCCTTGATGATCACTGTATTCTCTGATATAGTTTTATCCTAACGCAGAAGGTTCGTATATCTGCCCGCTATGAAAACCATAGTGGCGGATTGTAGCAGGGAAGAGATCAATACTTCTGAGAGATGTCATCCACTGCGGTCGCAGGCTATCTGGCCCGACCATTGACAGTGGAATCGGCGCAGACCTCACGATTCGGACCAAGTCCGCGTTATCTGCTATCTTGAAATAACGAGAGATGAGAATGCGAAGTTACTATGTCTGGACAATTGGGTGCCAGATGAACAAGGCGGACTCTGAGCGTCTCGAAAGCGCTCTTGGGCAGATGGGCCTGTCGCCGGGGGAATCGGCCCGCGACTCGGATGTTGTCGTGCTCAACAGTTGCGTGGTCAGGGCGAGCGCCGAAGACCGCGTCGTTGGAATGCTGACACACCTCAAGCCTGTTATGCAGCGCGACCCTGACAAAGTGCTCGCGCTTATGGGTTGCATGGTAGGTCCTCAAAAAGACGCTCTGAGCGAGCGATTTCCTTATGTTGACGTCTTCATGCAGCCTCAGCAGTACGCGCCCCTGATAGAGTTTCTGGGCGACAGACTTGGAATTGACCCCGATGGCTGCGTTGGTCCCCTGTCGGCGGTGCCCAGCGTCGCGACATACATTCCAATCATTCATGGCTGCGATAAATTCTGTTCGTTCTGCATAATCCCATACCGTAGAGGCAGGGAAGTCAGTCGTACTATCGAGGACGTTGTGAATGAGGCAACTCACCTGTCGCGGCGCGGCGTCAAAGAGGTAACGCTCCTGGGGCAGAATGTTGATTCATACGGTCACGACCTGCCGGGCAGCGTTGACCTCGGTGATCTGCTTGCCGCCGTAAACGAGGTGGAGAGCCTGGATCGGATTCGCTTTCTCACCTCTCATCCTAACGACATGAGCGACCACATTATTGGCGCAATAGCGGACCTCGACAAGGTATGCGAGCACGTTAATCTTCCATTCCAGGCAGGCGATGACAGCGTGCTTGCGGATATGCGGCGCGGATACACCAACGCGGAGTATCGAGAGAAGATTGACATAATACGGGACCGTATCCCGAATGTCTCTTTGGCGACTGACCTGATAGTAGGTTTCTGCGGCGAGACCGAGGAGCGGTTCGAGCGGACCGTTGAGCTTATCCGTGACATTAAGTTCGATAAAGTTCATGCCGCCGCGTATTCGACCCGTCCGGGGACGATAGCCGCCAGACTTATGAAGGACGACGTCCCCGAAGATGAGAAGCGCCGGCGCCTGAAAGCGATAGAAGAAGTTCAGGAAGAAGTCGCCACTGAGATCAATTCCAGGCTGCTTGGAGCTACCCAGGATGTTCTGGTCGAGGGCAGGCGGAAGGGCAGGTGGTTCGGAAGAAACCGCAACGATAAGCTGGTCTTCTTCGACAGTTCGGAGGATATGGCGGGCAGTATGACAAGAGTCACGATAGAGAAAACAAGCCCCTGGTCCCTCCAGGGCTCGCTCTTCGATGAGAGAGACATAGTCGCAGCCGGGCGGTAGTGGACTGAATCCGCTTGGAGTTGGAGAATTATGTTAAAGACAGAAACCAAGATACCGACGATACCTATAACCGAAATAGAGCAGTCCGCATTCTGCACTACCGACGATGAACTTAGTTCCAGGACCCTGGATGATGAGTTCTCTGTCGGCGTTCGTTGGCAGAAGCTGCCGATAGAATATATGCGGATGAAACCGGAGGAACTGGATGCCCGGATAGTTGAGGCCCGCTCCAGGCTGGGTGACACGCTCGTTATACTGGGACACCACTACCAGCGTGACGAGGTTATCAAGTTCGCCGATTTTCAGGGCGACTCCTTTAAGTTGTCTCAACTCGCTGCTTCGCAGAAAAATGCGGACCATATCATGTTCTGCGGCGTCCACTTCATGGCTGAGACGGCCGATATATTAAGCGGCCCGACACAGAAGGTGATTCTGCCTAATCTGACGGCCGGCTGCTCGATGGCGGATATGGCGCAGATTGACGATGTGCTGGACTGCTGGGACGATCTTTCCTACGTTCTGGGCGACAAAGGCGGCGTCACTCCTATTACGTACATGAACTCCACAGCCGACATAAAAGCCCTCTGCGGACGGAATGACGGTATCGTCTGCACCTCGTCGAATGCCCCCGCGACTTTCGAATGGGCCTTCAAACGCGGGAGTCGCGTCCTGTTTCTGCCTGATCAACACCTGGGCCGTAACACCGGCCTGAGAATGGGCGTAGATCTGGACGATATGATTCTGTGGAATCCCTTCAAAGAACTCGGTGGCAACACCGAAGAAGACCTGGTGAATGCCAAGGTGATTCTCTGGCGGGGACACTGCTCCGTGCATACTCGCTTCACCGTACAGCAGATTGAACAGGCGCGGGAGAAGTATCCCGATGTCAATATCCTCGTCCATCCCGAATGCACAATGGAGGTTGTCGGCGCGGCAGACTACAATGGCTCGACCGAGTATATTAAGGCTATGATAGCCGACGCGCCGGCCGGGTCAGTCTGGGCTGTTGGGACCGAAATTAGCCTGGTCAACAGGCTGGCCGCGCAGAACCCGGACAAGGTGGTGTTCTGCCTAGACTCCGTGATCTGCCCCTGCTCCACTATGTACCGAATTCACCCGGCATACGTCTCCTGGGTGTTGGACGGTCTCAACGAGGGCGTAGTGGTCAACCGGATCGAGGTGGATGAAGGCACCGCCTCCGAAGCGCGTATAGCGCTAGACCGTATGCTTTCGGTGGTGTAGTCGGCGATTGACGCGCGGGCATTGGATGACGCTTATTGCGACTCCCCGAACTTGGATCGTCTGTCCCGAATCAGTATGATGCATGACGTGACGGTGAGGACAAGCGCGAGCGGCGCGATGAGAATGCCTATGCTGCTGATCGTTAGCGCGCCGAACGCAAGTCCCACGACCCCTATCAGCCCTGCTGACATCCATCGCGCGCTCATATCTCGAGTTGCTATCGCCAGCGCGACCATCAGGGTGACAGACACGCCGCTTAGAACCAGCGCGGGCCAAGTCAGGTAGGGATCGGGACGCATACCCGCCACCCAATAGGCGAGTATCACCCAATAGGCGAGTATCAGGACGGCCTGCGACGCGAAAGCCGTAATGAACAGAATGAACAGCAGCAATCTCACATCGAACCTCCCCACATATATCCATCTATACTCAGTATAGCAATCGGGATTGGCTTATCAAGATCGTGTTATGATGGAGCCCTTACGACCATGCTGATTACCTTCGACATTCAGAACCTCATAGACGCGGCGCTGGCCGAGGATGTTCTGACTGGAGACCCGACGACCGATGTCCTCATTCCGCCCGGACTTAAGGGCCGCGCCGCTTTGGTCACCCGCGCCGCCGGCGTTCTGGCGGGCATAGATGTGGCGACAGCGGTGTTCGAGCGATTCGATCCGTCTCTTCACACCGAAGCGCTTGCGCCGGATGGGTCAAGCCTTTCTTCGGGAGATATCCTTGCCCGCGTGAGCGGTAGCGTCGCGTCTATACTCAAAGCTGAGCGGACGGCGGTCAACTTCCTCCAACACCTCAGCGGAATCGCCACCGAAACTCGTCGCTACGTTGATGCTGTTGCAGGGCTTGATGCGAGGATCGTGGATACTCGGAAGACTACCCCCGGTCTCCGCAAGCTCGAAAAGTACGCCGTGACCATGGGCGGAGGACGAAACCACCGTCAGAATCTCGCGGACGGCATACTAATAAAGGACAACCATATCGAGGCTCTGGCTCTTCAGGGGATCGGCATCGGCGACGCTGTAAGAATAGCCCACTCCGGCGCGTCTCATACCATCAAGGTTGAGATCGAAGTGGAAACAATTGAGCAGCTTGAGGAGGTCCTCAACGCCGGCGCCGATCTGGTGCTGTTGGACAATATGTCACTCGAACAGATGCGGACTGCCGTCAAAATCGCGAGAGGTAGGGCGATAGTGGAGGCTTCCGGTGGCATAACACTCGAGACAGTCAGGGGAATCGCCGAGACGGGAGTTGACATAATATCGGTGGGCGCGCTTACCCACTCGGCGCCGGCTATGAATGTCGGCCTGGACATGGCGATAGACGAATGATCGCCTCTCCCGGCAAGTATTCCGCCTTAGTTACACTGTTGGCGGCGCTTGTAATCTTGGTCGTGCTGGGAAGCAATGGAAGTTCGACCGGACGGGACATTTTATGGCCTCCGGAATACCTGGTTAATCGTATCGCCGTCGTTACCGCGGACGGACATGTGAACTCCTTTCGACCCGATGGCCTCGGCGAACGTTCCATCTCGAAGGGAAGCGGATTCTTCACTTGGCCTACATGGTCGCCCGATGGGCGACAAATTGTATTTTCGGGTGTGGTCGAGAACTCGGACGGTAAGCCGGTTACGACCCTGTTCCTTTACGACTCTAATACCGGAATGTCGAGTTCGATTTATGAGAGCGCTCCCGGATTTGCGGGTCTTCTTGCTGACGGTGTCGTTCACTATCCACTATGGTCACCAGACGGGGGGATGCTGGCATTCATAGCCGCTACCCAGGAACGCGGCCTTACGCTATTCATTGATGATCTTGAGAGTTCAGAGGGTCCAGAATACATTCTGGATAGTGGACCGCTCTGGATGTCATGGTCATCGGATTCTACAAGACTGATAGTTCACCGGGCGGAGGCGCACTTTGTTGTTAGCGCTGACGAGGCATTGCGGGTTTCAAGGTCGGACTTTGACTCACTTGCGTACAGAGTTCCTGCTTGGAGTCCTGGATTGGACGAATTCAACGCGGTGAAGGGTGTATCAGGGCCGGTATTCGTGCTCTATTCGACGCCA
This sequence comes from Dehalococcoidia bacterium, assembly GCA_965261525.1. Classification (GTDB taxonomy): domain Bacteria; phylum Chloroflexota; class Dehalococcoidia; order Lucifugimonadales; family UBA1123; genus VXRN01. The sequence goes on along the minus strand of OZ253472.1, from coordinate 2,276,065 downwards.
GTATCAGACACGTCTTCAGCAAGACCGCTGGCGAGAGTCGGAGCGAATGCCGCCTTCCTGTGGTCAGGAGGCGGGTCGTATCTGGCGGTTGCCGACGATGTAAGGCCAATCCTGTATGGGAACACTGTATTGTTCGTTTACAGGCAGCTCAGGGTTCTGGACCCTGACAACCTGGGCGTGTCAGTCGAATTGAACGAGAATGTCGTGTCTTACTTTTGGTCGCCGGATTCCTCCAAGCTCGCGTATGCCACGCTTGTCGATCAGTCAGGCGGAATGAGGTGGAACCTGCTTGATATGGCGTCGGGCATAAGCAGTCCCTTGGTGGAGTTCCGACCTTCATCAGATCAGCTTACGATGTTTCAGTTCTTCGACCAGTACGCCTACTCGCATCGGCTCTGGTCGCCGGACAGCCGCTACCTGCTGTTCGCGGGAACGCTGAACGAGGCGGCAGTCACCGCCGGGTTCGGTGAACAGTCCAATGAAGGCAGTCGTATTTTCATTGTGGACACCGGCCCCATGCGTTCTGTCCAGCCTTTGACGGAAGGTGTACTCGGTTTCTGGTCTCCCGCCTGAGCGGCGAACTCCGATTCAGGAAGTTCGCAGGCGGCCATCCTATGCAGCCTTATTTTCTTAGGACAATAACTTTGAAAGAGCTTGAATCCGGATGTTAAACTCGAAACAGTCGGTCGAAAACGCAATTATGGGTGTATAATTCATATTGGGTTAGATTTACACAAGTTCAGACTTTTGTCAGCTGGCAGGAATTCAGATAACTACTACGACCCAGAGAGGTATGTGCCTTGTTGACCCGTGAAAAATGCGTAGCCTGCAGGCGGGATTCTCCCAAGGTCACGGCAGAGGACATCTCGGAGTTGTCGCCTCAAATACCCGAGTGGGAACTAACTGAGCATGACGGCATCAATCGGCTTCAGCGCAGGTTCGGGTTCAGGAGTTTTGCGGGCGCGATGTCCTTCGCCTGCAAAGTGGCAGAGGCAGCGGAGCGAGAAGGTCATCACCCTAGGATAGTTCTGGAATGGGGAAGTGTGTGGGTTGATTGGTGGACCCACAAGATACGTGGTTTGCACAGAAACGACTTCATCATGGCGGCGAAGACCGACGAACTCTACAGTGCGGTAGGGCGGGACTGACGTCTGCGTCCCGCAACGCTAAATCAACCTGAGACATTCTATGTAAGTTGACGGAGATGTAAATTGGGAGCGAGTCCTGAAATTCCCAATCTGTTGATTGCGGTGGCGATCGCGTATTTGCTTGGAGCCATCCCATTGGCTGACCGTATCAGCAGACGCAGGGGAATTGACATCTTCAACATCGGCACCGGGCTTGCGGGGGCCTCGAATGTGCGGCGCAATGTGGGCACGGTTCCGGCGGCGGTCGTGGTCATTGGCGATGCTGTCAAGGGAATGGCCGCAATCCTGATTGCCAAGCAGATCGGCATTGAGGGCTCATGGCTCTTTTTCCCAGCTACGGCGACGGTCATTGGACACTGGAATTCGATATTTACTCGATTCAAGGGTGGAGACGGTCTTGTGGTACTGGGTGGAATATCTCTCGTAGCATTCTCAGCGCCCACCGGATACCTTATAGCGTTTATTGGCGTGTCTGTTGGGGTCGCGGTGGCTTTGGGCGGTCAGAAGATGCCATACACCTCACTATTCTGCATTATTTCCGGGTATGGTGTCCTTATTGGGTTGACCCGGTTCTGGAACACCGACGAGTTGAACACTGCAATCGCCATGGGAACTTTGGCGATGATTGTATTTGGGCACGCGGTATTTGGGCACGCGCGCCGTCGTCGGGGAGATTCTTCAGAGGACTTGCCGGGAGACGGGCATGCGATTGAAAACCATGATGGGTTAGCTTAGGCGCCAGGGTTCGGCATTTCGTCGAACTTCAGTTGCCTGAATCCGGGACCGCGATGTCGCTCATTCTCAGCAGCAGGGGAGCTACCCTCTGCATGTCCACAATATAAACCGTTGAGGTAGTCGGGATCTTGAGGTAGAAGGATCGGTCGTCGCGCTTAAGGAAGCGCAGTCTTGTAGAGGGAGTAGGCGCGTCTTCGCGCGTTATTACTCGGACCATTGCGTCCGGCGCGGTGAAGTTGAGCGTTTCGGCTGCTTCCTCGTTCTCAAACCCTGAGGCAAGTACCAACTGCAATGTGCCCATGACGCCATTTAAGGCGATTGGCGATGAGGGGTTCTCTGCGCCATCCGCGCCGATAACGAACCATTCTCCCTCTTCGTCCGGCCTCAATATGAATTGTTCGTCACGGTATGTGTACTGGATCTCGGCGATTTCGTTGGGTGGTATTGACGCCACCACGGGGTTCTTCCAGCGATCAGGGTCGGGGTCAAAGATGTTGCCGCCTGGGCAGGGTATCCCGTAGGTCTCATCGTGTCCCGCCCTTCTGACATAGCAGAGACGAGCAGCCGGCTTCCATGCGCCTACTATAAATTTTTCTTGCAGTGATCGCCTGTCCTGGAAGAATGACACTTCTATGGCGTCGCCCTGAACAACACCCATACGGTCATGGTTCGCGGAGTTGGTAGATACCAATTGGGCATCGTAAAGATCATCAACACCCTGCCAGAATTGCCGAAGCCAAGGCTCGAACACCGGCTGGTCGTCGACAAACCACGATCCTTGTTCGGCTTCTCCCAAGCGCTGTAACTCGGTAGTAAGTCCATTCCCTTCAACGAGTACCCGGTCACTCGCCTGAGAAGAAACCTGCACGAGACCCTCAAGAATGACCTCGTCTGAGCCTGCGGCTACGACGCGGAACACCAGTCCGGCTATTCCGACTGCAATCAACGCCATCAAGACGAATCCGACCTGTCTGCTCTTCACTCGTCATCCTCCTGTTCGGAATCGTCGCGTCGCCTCGCGGCTCTGTCTCTGGCCGACTGACCATAAAGAGTAAATCCGAATCTCCGTCTGCGCACCGAACGAATAGCGCCAAATAGAATGAAAATCAAAGGGATGCCAGCTACATTTATCCAACGAGCGGTGTTCTCGTGAGTTGGCGATGAGTACAGTAGGTCGCGCGAGGAGACGACTTTGGACCGCACCGACGCCAGCTTGTTTTCCTGGGCGAGCCAGTCAACCAGATTCAGAGCAAGCGCTACGTTCTCTTGGGATCTTGATACCAAGGCGTCGGTCACCCACCCGGAATCTCCGACTACGACCATTCTATAGGCATCTTCGTCTTCTGACTGCTCCGCGACTGCGACTGCGACCAGGCTTTGTACAAGATTGTCAGGTGTTATCTCATCAAAGAGTGGCGAGTTGGGTCTCAAATCCCCGTAATTGAAGTCAATCGCCGCGAATTCGCTTGTCTCCAGTATTGGAATAACTTCGATGCGGCCGCGTTGCGACTCGGATATGCCGAGTGAACTCGCCCAGGGAAGAATTGCGGATTCGACATTGCCAGCCACCTTCTTGTCAATGACCAGCGCGCGAACCCAGTAAGGGTAGGGTAGGAATACACTGCCAACCTGTGTTCCGAAAGATAGAGTTTCGTTCGATTGGAGGTCGAATACAAGGTCGTTTTCCACGATCACACCGAACTTCTCGGGCAAGTCCCTGAAGCTGTTGCGGTTCTCCCTAGCTATGAGCTGTGATTGGTCCACTAACACGGAATCAATCATCAACAGGGCTTTTCCGCCATTCGTAAGGTATTCCAGAATAGCGTCGGCGGTTTCGTCGGGAATAGACTGGGTTGGCCCGCCGACAATTAAAACGTCAACGCCGGAAAGGTCTATGGCCGGGTCTTCGGAAGCGTTTATCTCCCTTACTTCGTAAGAGTCAGTGAGAAGAGCTGCGAAGGTTTGATAGCCGCCCGAAGGGCCTGATTGTCCATGCCCAGTGAGAAAGACGACCGACTTCTTCTGATCCTCAACCATCCTGTTTATGAGAGACGCCATGCGATATTCGAAACCGTCGAAGTTGTTGATGAACGGAATCGTCTCACGCTGATCCACATACGTCATGGACAATCCAAGATAGCCGGACTTTATCTGAAGTTCTCCCTGGCTTCGGACATTGAACTGCACCGGAGGTACCCCGGCGACTTGAGCCTTGCGAAGTTCGTCTTCGTCATCATCGGGGAATCTTCTGACGAGCTTGACCTTGCCGTCCGAGCCCGACGCAAAGTCATCAAGAAAGTCGCCGACGTCGCGGGCAGTCAACGCAACCTGTATCGGGGGCTCTCTCGACTCGTAGAATTCCAGGGTCAGAATGTCGTCCAGCTGATCAACTATGTCCGATGTGGCGGGGCTTATCGTAAACAGTCTGTCTTCCGTCAGGTCAAAGCGCCCCTTGATAGAGCTCCCCGACCATCCGATGAGAAGACTGAAGATTATAAGGCCCGCAGTTCCAAGTTGAAGATTGCGGTACTGGGTTGACTTGTGACTGAGTGTCCTTCCCCGCACAATCAGGAATGTCGCGCTCAGGAATGTCGAGACAAGGGCTATGAAATACAGAACATCACGCAGATGAATCACGCCTCTGGCGACGCTGGAGAAATGCGTTACCGGGCTTAAGTCCTGAAGCAAAGACGCCAACTGCTGAGGAAGAGTGACCGCCACTATGTCCAGCCCCATTATCATCAGAAGCATAGTTAGCAAAAGGCCAAGGATGAAGGCGACAACCTGGTTGCGGGTAAGGCTGGAAGTAAACAGCCCGATTGAGACGAAGGAGGCAGCCAGGAACAGGCTGCCGACGTACTGACCGGCGGCGGCGCCCATATCAAGGTTGCCCGCCGTCTGGACGGCAACCGGGATGCCGATGGTGGCAAGAATAGCGAATGCGACAAAAATGAAGCCCGAAAGGAACTTGGAAAGCAGGACAATCCATCCACGAATGGGATGGGTAAGGAGTAGTTCCAGGGTACCGTCCCTGTTTTCCTCAGCGAGTAGTTTCATCGTGGCCGCCGGCACGAATATAGCCAGCAGCCAGGGAAGGGAAGGGTTGTCTATCTGGAAGTCAACGGTGAATAGGGGACGCAGTGAAGCCTCTCCCGTTATAAGAGCCTGACTGAAGAATACATAGGAGAGAACCGCCACGAAAGGCACTATGAGAATGTAGGCGGCGGGCTGGTCGAAGTAGCTCTTTATGTCCTTTTTGACAAGAGCGAACAGTGGAGAGCTCATATTCTAGGATTCATCTCCCGAGGCGCCGGATTCTGTCGTCAGTTCGTGGAATACATCTTCCAGACGCGGACGTTCCTCGTACAATTCCCACAGGACCCAGTCATTGGACTTGGCCATAAGGAAAATTTCAGGGCGAGGGTCGGCCTCGGCGGTTACCGACAGGAGATAGCGTTTGCGACCGTTCTGTATTCCCTCGCTTTGAACCTCGGAGATACCATCCAACCGCGCGAGCCCGGACTCGATGCCGTTCCCCTCTACTTCGAGGTGCACTCTTCGGAGCGCCATCGCTTGCTGAAGAAGGTCTTGCACAGGACTGTTAGCAACCAGCTTCCCCCGACTTATAACCAGTACACGCTCGCAAGTGTTTTCGACTTCCTGCATGACGTGTGTACTCAGTAGGACTGTTCGCTCGCCACCCAGGTGACGGATCAGATCGCGGATAGTTATGCGCTGGTTTGGGTCGAGCCCTTCGGTGGGTTCGTCCAGAACCAAAACCGACGGTCTATGCAGCATGGCTTGGGCAAGTCCAACGCGCTGGTGGTAGCCCTTCGACAGTTCGTGAATGGGGCGGTAGAAGACTTCTTGAATTCCGGTTTCTTCAACGGTCAGGTCGAGGTTTCGCCTGCGTTCTGTCCCGGACAGGCCTCTTAGCTCGGCCACGAAGGCTAAGTATTCCGAAACCAGCATATCTTCATAGAGTGGATTGTTCTCGGGGAGATAACCGATGGCGTTTCGGGTGACGATGTCATTTTCCTGAGTGTCCATGCCATTAATGGAGATGCTGCCAATGTCAGGTGCGTAGTAAGACGTGAGCATTCTCATCGTCGTAGTCTTACCTGACCCATTGGGACCCAGGAATCCTACGATTTCACCCCGTTTCACTTCAAATGACAGACTGTCGACGGCCACACGCACGCCGAAACGCTTGGTCACGCCCTTGACCTGTATAGTGGCGTCGGATGCCCCTGCAGGATCCTTCACGATTGTATATTCGCTTTCATCTGGCATTTCGGCGTACCTCACTATGGATACGCAAACCGCTGTGTGAGCGGTTTTCCACTGTTTTCATTATATGCGGCAATAAGATGTTGAAGAACCTCTCCGTGCGCAAATAGCAGACCCCACTGAACCAAAATAGGGTCTGCTATCACGTTTGCCTTGTCGCTGATGGCGACTTAGAGACTATCTCAAAACTCTTCGCTCAAGCGGATGGCAGGAGGACACAATCTCCCTCTCCCTTGAGGGAGAGGGCTGGGGTGAGGGTGAAATTCCTTAAGGTCGGGTTTTGAGATAGTTACTTAGTCGTCGTATGGCGCAGGCAGTTTCATAGGGTTGAGTTCGGTTATCAGCGACTCGGTAGTGAGCACCATGCCCGCGACGCTGGCGGCGTTTTCAAGCGCAGACCGCGTCACCTTAGCCGGGTCAACTATACCGAGTTCGAACATATCTCCGTATTGCCCGGTTTCGGCGTCAAAACCAAAGTCATCGTCGCCTGACGTAACCTGCTGTAGTACGACTTCGCCCGTAAGACCAGCATTGAAGGAGATAACCTTTACCGGCTCTTCCGCAGCCTTAAGGACAATGTTTACCCCGGTACGTTCGTCTCCGGTGGCCTCCAGCTTGGCGGCGGCCTTCTGAGCCGCCCTGAGCAGGGCAGTGCCTCCGCCGGGCACAATTCCTTCCTCCATGGCCGCCCTGGTGGCTGACAATGCGTCCTCCAGGCGCTGCTTCTTCTCGCGGAGTTCTACTTCCGTTGCGGCTCCAACCCTCAGAATCGAAACCCCTCCGGCGAGTTTCGCGGCTCGCTCTTCCAGTTTTTCCCTGTCGTAATCGGATGTGGTGTCCTCTGCCTGGTTTCGTATCTGGCTGATTCGGGCCTGGATGTCCGCTTCCGATCCTCCCCCCTGAACGAAGGTCGTATTGTCCTTGTCGGCTATGACGCGACCACATGTGCCCAGATCGGCGACCGTGACCGAATCGAGACTCCGTCCTGTTTCGCCGCTTATGACCTGACAGCCAAAGAGGACTGACATATCCTCGAGGATTGCCTTCCTGCGTTCGCCAAAGGCCGGCGCCTTGATCGCCAGGCAGTTAAGCGCTCCTCGTAAGTTGTTCACGACGAGTGTGGCGAGAGCTTCTCCATCTACGTCCTCAGCGATAATGATCAGGTTTCGCGAAACCTGGGCCGCCTGCTCAAGGAGCGGAAGCAGGTCGCTAACCGAAGAGATTTTCTCCGCGGTAACCAAAATGCGCGGATTTTCGATCTCCGCTATCATTCTGTCCTTATTGGTGACGAAGTGAGGAGACAGGTACCCACGGTCCACCTGCATACCCTCTACAAAATCTATTTCGTAGCTGAGGCCATTCGACTCTTCAACAGTAATGATACCCTGCGCGCCTACTTTATCCATGACATCGGCGATAAGTTCTCCCATTTCAGGGTCGTGGGCAGAAAGTACCGCAATCTGGCCTATCTGTTGCCTGCCGTTGACGGTGCGCGCCATGCCCCGAATCTCTTCTCTTATACCGACTACGGCCTTTTCGATGCCGCGCTTGACGGCCATGGGATCCGCGCCCGCGGCGAGATTCTTGAACCCATCCCGGATCATGGCTTGGGCAACCACTGTCGAAGTTGTGGTGCCGTCCCCAACATCGTCGTTTGTCTTACTCGCCGCTTCCTTCAGAAGTTGGGCGCCTATATTGGGGAAGGCCCCCTCTAGCTCTATCTCCCTGGCAATGGTAACTCCATCGCTGCAGATGTGCGGAGGTCCGAACTCCTTATCCAGAACAACATTTCTACCGCCTGGCCCAAGAGTGACGCCCACGGCCGCAGCCATAGTATCAATGCCGTCCATCAACTGGCGGCGGGCATCCACGCCGAACTGAAACTGTTTCGCCATTTCTGGTACACCTCGCTATTTGTGATCTATTTGACCATTGATTCAGTTGCTTTTTTGTTGTTCAGCGCCTTTACTATCGTGGCGGGATTCATCGGCAACTCATCTATGCGTACGCCTATAGCGTCGTGAATTGCGTTGGCAATCGCCGCGAGAGGCGGGACTATGTTGGCTTCACCAACGCCACGAACTCCGATGTTATAGGCGGCAGAGGTTCATACTCTACGTCAATGAGTTCGAGAGCTTCTTCCGCCGCATGGGACGGGAGCGCCGCCACAGCGGCAATCGCGTGGCCCTTGTCCGAGGCGAGAATGTTGTCTCGGATGTACTTCATACTGGTATAGACATCCTCGCCGATCTCCTCGATTCGATCTTCGACATCCCTGTAAGTCGCCACCGCTTTTACGTCAGGATGCGCCTCGACCCTGGACGTGTCAATTGCCTTTATACGGGCATGGGCATAAGGGCTGCGGAGAACTTTTCCCCACAGCATACCCGGCAGGTTGAGATCCGTTCCGTAAACGGCTTTGCCTGTTACTTTATCGGCACCGTCGTGACGGATCGGTCGTGTACCAACAACTTTGTATTCCGGCTTCGCCGGCGCTGTTTCAGTAGTCATCGAGGCTATATTCCACCTTCTTGAAGTACAAGCCTGAGCGTGTCTGACTCACCACAGGGATTTTAGCATCTTTGCCGCGTCTGCTGCACCAGAAGAATTCCGATGCCCGAGGCAATCGCATCTGAGCTTCAGCGGTCTCATATATTTTCGTTTATATCGTTCAGGTTATTCAACAGGTGGCTTAACTGGTGACCATCAGGTGGGTTCTGAACCAGCAATTGACCTGCATTTCACCTGCTTTGTAGCTAAATCGCCGGGAAAATTTTTCCGCGAAAGCCTGTCATAAATCTTGCCTTATGTTGTTCGGAGCGCAGTCGTCCGGTCGAAGTTCACATATCGGCAATTCATGGAGATATTGTAGCGAAATCAGCACAAATGTACAAGGATATTGAGCCGTGGGCGCCTCTTGGATGCGATTGACCTGTTCTCAAAGCGATGTCCTGCGCGCGCATGCGGGACTAGCGAAAGCGCGTCATAAGCCGCGCGAGGTTGAGCATCGCCGGAGGGGTGTTCTCGCGGTAGTCGGTCATGGCGTCCTCGTCGGCAAGGTCGCTGACGCAGCGGACTTCTATGTATGGAACGCCTGCGAAATCGCACGCCTTCGCTCCGCCCGCGCCTTCCCAGGCGGCGACTATTCCGCCCGTCTTGTCTATCAACTCCCTCGCCCTGGCGGAGGAGTCAATTCCCTCGTCACCGGACGCTATCGGGCCATACACCACATGAAGGCCATCGGACAGAGAAATCTGGGTCGCCTCGAACGCGGCCAGAAGCGTTTGATCGCTTTCGAATCTGGGAATTGGGCCCTCGGTGAGCTTGCGATTGAAGTCGTGCTCGACCGTTTCGGTCGCTACTACAATGTCGCCAATGTCCAGGTACGATGCGAGCGCGCCGCAGGTTCCGAGACAGATCACGCCATCGAGTGGCGGGCCGCGCTCTATCAGGTGGAGCGTTCTTACGGCAAAATCCACTTTGCCTAGACCACCCTGAGCTGTAAGCAGCCGCCCGTCCCAGTACGAAAGGCAAGGGATTCGTCCGATGTCAACCGGAGCGGCGCGATGCCCAAGGGATTCCATCGCGCTGATGAATGACTCATATTCGCGGTCGGTCGGAATAAGCGCCGCGACTGTCACGACTTGTCTCCTACGTCAGAATCAGGATGTACAGGATATGTATGAGCTTAATTGTGAACAGTTACCCAAGCTGGACGCTTAGAGAATCGTTCGCGGCCCACTGTCGGGCTGCGTCAACAGCCCGGGCGAATTCGACACCTGGAAATTCCTGGATGTACCCGATAAGGCGTTCGAGCATTCGCAATCTTCCGGGGCGGCCTATGACGTGGGGGTGCATCGTGAGTACGAAAGCGCGTCCGTAGTGGTAAGCGCCCTCGAAGCCGGACGACCATACGTCGTAAACCTGGCCTGGGCTTGCCATGGGGAAGCGAGCCCCGAGCGAGGGGGCGTAGCTGAAGTAGGGCGCGTCATCCAGTTCCCAGTGGACGGGGATTTCCACTATCTCACGGTCGTCAACGTTGACGATGTAGGGTATATCGTCTCCCATGAGGCTGGAGTCGTATGTGAAGTCGCGGTCGGCGAGCAGTTCGAGGGAGTGTTCGCTGAGTTCCCAGCTTGGCGACCTGTAACCGGCGGGGGCCTCGCCGGTGAGACCTGCAAGTATCTCGATTCCCCTGTCCAGGACGTCGCCTTCCTGGGCGCGGGTGAGTGTGGCGGGCGGTTCGTGCATATAGCCATGGTGGGCGACCTCATGCCCTCGAGCGTGGATATCTTTGACTAATTCCGTGTGCGTCTCAGCGACGAATCCGGGGATGTAGAAGCTGGCGGGGATGGCGTATCGCTCCAGCAGGTCGAGGATTCTGGGCGTGGCTACGGACGGGCCGTACTCTCGCGCGGACATCAGGCTGGGCAGGTTTGCGGACGCCGGATCGCGGTTGATCGCGCTCGAAACTCCATCAATGTCGAATCCGAGCATCACCACGCACCTAGTGTCGCCGGGCCATATTCCGCTCATGTCAGTCCTCCCTGTTATGCCTGTTTGGGGCAGATTCTATCGCAATCTGGCGGCGGATTGAAAGAGTCGCCGCCGACCACTCCAGGACGATTGCAAAGTTACGTTTTTTCTCTTCTGAACTCCGATCCGTCATTCCCGCGAAGGCGGGAATCCAGAGTCACGCTGCCGACGGAACCATGATAATGCCGACTTTGCAATCGTCCTACCGACCACTCAGGGTCTTTCGATTGTTGCAACCTGAAACGTCCCACATTCATTCGTCATTCCCGCGAAAGCGGGAACCCCGAAGGGCTCGCCGCTCGGCAATCCATAGGCGACTACACCGCGAATCTGGATAATCGAAACACCCTGCAACTTAGTCGGCGTTCCTTGCGGCGCGAAAATCCCCTCTCCCTCGACGGGCTGAGAGGGGTATGTAAATGTCCAGTCAGCTATGAATTTCAATAACAGACCCCCTCTCCCTTGAGGGCTGAGAAGGGTATGTAAATGTGCAGCTATCTAAGAATTTCAATCAACAGACCCCCTCTCCCTTAACCCGGATCCACCGAAGGGATGGATGAGTCGTCGTGCAAAAGGGGTGAGAAAGCGCTCCATTGAATCTGGGATAATGGGTTTGAAGACAAGAACCAACCCCAGAGCAGGAGCACTTAATAGATGTTACCACCTGAGCGTCCCGACCGCATCCGAATCGCCTTCGACGATCCCCGGCTGGTGGCCAATGCCGGGCTGCTCGTGCCGGCCACTCTCGCTCAGCGCCTGGGACTGAGTGAACTGGTGGACAGCAACGTTGACCTGGGCGATGCGCCGGGACGGGCGAACCCGGGAGACAAGACGCTGACCCTGGTTGCCTCGGCGCTGGCCGGTGGGGACTGCATCGATGACGCCGACGCGCTGCGTGCCGGTGGGACCGGGCGGGTGTTGGGCTGTACAGTGAAGGCGCCATCCACCCTGGGGACCTTCCTGCGCAGCTTCAGGTGGGGACATGTGCGGCAGTTGGACCGGGTGAGCCGGGAGTTGCTGGCGCGGGCCTGGGCCGCTGGCGCGGGTCCCGGCGATGAGCCGTTGACCATCGACCTGGACTCCACCATCTGCGAGACCTACGGACTGGGCAAGGAGGGCGCCCGCCGCCACAACTACACCGGCCAGAGAGGCTATCACCCGCTTGTGGCCGTCGCCGCAGGAACCGGCGACGTGCTGATGGCCCGGTTGCGACAGGGTCGAGCCAACACCGCCCGGGGCGCAGCCCACTTCCTGCGTGAGACGGTGAGCCGGGTGCGCTGCGCCGGGGCCACAGGACAACTCACCGTACGCGCCGACAGTGGCTTCTACACCCATGACATCGTCTCCGTATGCCGAAAGACAGGTGTCCGCTTCTCCATCACCGTCCGTCAGCACACCCGACTGCGCAATCTCATAGAGGCCATACCTGAGGAGGACTGGACTCCCATACCCTACTGGATGGACGGCGCAGCCGACGTGGCTGAGACCACCTACACCCCTTTTCGGAACGAGCCCGATGCCGCACCGGTGCGTCTCATCGTCCGCAGGGTGAAGCCCACGCCCGGTTCACAACTGGCCCTCTTCGTCGACTACAGCTATCACGCCTTCATCACCGACCGACAGGGCGACACCCTCCAACTGGAGGCCGACCATCGCCGCCACGCCGAGATCGAGAACGCCATCCGAGACCTCAAGTACGGTGTCGGGCTGAACCATCTGCCCTCGGGGCGCTTTGCAGCCAACGCCGCCTGGATGGCCATACAGGTAATGGCTCACAACCTGGCTCGCTGGATCGGACGCATCGGTCTGCGCGAGCCGGTGGCGACCACCAAGACCCTGCGCAGACGCTTGTTCTCCCTCGCCGGACGGCTCACCCACTCGGCCCGCCGCCTTACTTTGCATCTCCCGCAGCGCTGGCCCTGGGAAACACAGTTCGGTCGCGCACTGACCAGACTGCGAGCCATTCCTCTGCCGGCCTGACGGCAGTGTCTACTACTGACCACCGTACACACCACAGCCTGTCTTGTCCGTAAGATCGCTCCGGACCGGACCGCGGGTGTCCACTGTTGCCCGCAGATTCGTCAAACTCGCCCCAAATCGCCACTGTGGGCCTCCATTGGCGTCCAAAATCACGACCGCGGACCTTCAGAACGACCCAGGCGCTGACATCATAACCGCACCGCCACTTTGACACGTCCCTCACCCACGCCCCGGCGGCGATACTAACCCTCTTCGGTGGATTCGGGCTTAAGGGAGAGGGCTGGGGTGAGGGTGATTACTGCCACCGATCAAACTGATACAGCTTCAAGCCGGTACGAAGTGTTGCGCGACTCTCCGCTCGCTATGTTACAATATGCCTGTTACAGAACAAAAGTGCCTAAATTATATAATGTGGAGTTTATCAATGACGACAAAAATGTCTGACACTTTTTTTCTGCAGGTCAATTCCATGCGAATTCATAGCTAAATCCGCCGATTCTCAGGTCAATACCCACCTGAAACGTCACCTGGAGTCCACCTGGACTTCACCTGCAGTAACATAAATCAGAATATATAACCCAGCCGATTTTCCACACACCTATCGACTTTGGAAAGACCCTGTGAACGACAACAACCTGTATAAACTTAGTCGGAGTTCCTTGCGGCGCGAAAACCCCATCTCCCTCGACGCTGAGAAGGGTATGTAAATGTACAGCCAACTAAGAATTTCAATCAACAGACCCCCTCTCCCTTGAGGGAGAGGGCTGGGGTGAGGGTGATTACTGCCACCGACCAAACTGATACAGCATCCATTCGGAAATCAGTCTTGTAAAGCGTTCGAGCGTGGGTTAGTCTGAGTGTATAGGGGAGTTCCATCCAGATTCCCCCAATTCCTCACCGGCAGGAGGCGGCATTATGATCAAGTTCCACCGCTATGACTTGATTTCCCGTATATGTAAGCGCGACTGTTTGAGCCTCTGCGAGGTGGTGAGGGATTAAGTCCCTGAACTAACCACAATTCAGGGACTTTGCGTTATCCTCTGAATCGCTCAGAGGACTTCCCCCTTCATACAGACGGTTACCACCTCACGCTTCCTGGCGCGATTGGAATTAGTTACTTTGGTAGGGACTATACAAAGCCTCGTTCGTACTCTAGCTCACTGGGTGTGTGTCCTTCGCCGCTGTTCCGCAGTCAGGGACGGCTAGAAGACACTGAGTACTGGATTCAGCATGGGGAACCAAATCCGGAGATTCCAGTGAATCCGTTCGATTGGCCGTATGTAGGTTGGCCTCTCTACGTGCATGGGTGGCATGACACGTACTAGGAGTCAGACGTGATGCAGCGCTACGAACTCAGGGGCATACACATACTCATTGGATTCTTGGTGGTTATGACTGTGTTTGTCCTCACCCAGATTACTCCATCTCTGTCCTGGCCCAAGACATTTAATGAGGCTAGCACGGGCTCTCGCTATCACGGGATTCCATGCCACAAGTGGCCTACGGTCGAGGAGGCTGAGCGAATCATGGAGGAGCGAGCGGACATCGTGGAGAATCTGGGTCGGAATGTGTTCCTGAGTACGGGAGGCAGATGTCCCGGCAAGGCGGAGTTGATAATCTACTTTGACGGAATCCGGAACATAAGGCGCAGGGATGAAGCGTGGGAGATGATCGGAGATGATGAGTGGTTCTTCGGAATTCCTTACTCGCTCGTCAACTCTTAATAGAACTGGGTACGCGCTCTCGCCCTCTGTCTGTCCCCACGCGGGGCGGTTGAGTATTCTGTAAGGGGTCGTATCATGCGGCGTTATGAACTCAGGGGCATACACATATTCATTGAATTCCTGGTGGTTATGGCTGGGTTTGTCCTCATCGAGACTACCCCGTCGCTGTCCTGCACTCGAATGCTCTATGATACCAATCCATAGTGATGACGCCATGTTTTCCAAGCCGGATTCGCTGGATTCCCGCCTTCGCGGGAATGACGATACACAACTTGTAACTGGCGTTCACGGCGCAGTCAGGATGAAATGGTATGAGTATCAGTCAGGCTCTCACTATCACCGGGTTCCATGCGGCGAATGGCCCACGGTGGAGGAAGCGGAGCGTATCATGGAGGAACACAGGGACATCGTTAAGAAACTGGATGGCTGGGCCAACGTGCATTATCTAACCCTGCGGACCGATAAGTGTCCGGGCAAGGCGGAGTTGGAAATCGACATCAACGCAACCGGGAAAAGCCGCTTGCAGGATGAGATACGGGAAGTCATCGGAGACTGGGAACTGTTTTTCGGAATCCCGTACTCGCTGGTGTCGGATTATTTCTAGCGGGGCTGGATCCGTGACCAAGTTCGCCGCCCCCTGTCTGTTCCCGCGCGGGACGGGCAGAGGGCGGTTGAGTATTCTGGAAAGGGTTCGGATCATGCGACGCATCCTGAGGCGCTACGCGGCAAGCATAATAGCGGGGACGGTCGGGGTTCTGGCGTTGGCGTTCGTGCTTGTACAGACGGATTTCAACCCGCCGCGATATATGGCATGGGTGTTCACGGAGCGTCTCACAGGCGGAAGGTATCGCACTGCTCGAAGAAGACAGTGGAAGGCGCCGATGCGTTCTCAGCCTTCACAAGTCTCAATCAGGACGTTGGAGCGGAATGGTGGCGACCAGCCTGTGGTGGATCGGCTCTGCGCTGTTTTCAGTGGCGCCCCCGTCCATTCCCCTTCACTCTGAACGCCTCCCCGAACTTGATGCCGCTAATCAATTACGATAACAGTTGCGGTTTCTCCCCAATCCCCCATTGGTTATAATTAGAGCGGTGCCGGGCCAGCTTGGACGCAGGTATGGTCCGGCGGGTGTGGCTGGCTCGAAAAATGGCGTCTGAGGCGTCAGAATAGAGCGAACTGCTCGGGACTCTTGTTGGCCGGCCAGCGCATGGGGCCGTCGAAGCTCACGATGTTTTCGTACTGCTTGTCGGTTATGTAGATGATCTGAACGTTGCCGGCGTCGGGCAGCGCCGTCTGGACCCTCTTGGTGCAGACTTGGGCCTGCTCCTTGCCCCGCAGAAGCGCCCTTTCTCTACGCCTACCACACCGGTACATTTTCGCGAACCTGTATCAACTTAATCGGCGTTCCTTGCGGCGCGAAAATCCCCTCCCCCTCGACGCTGAGAAGGGTATGTAAAGTCTGGAATTAGCTATGAAATCTTGGAAGATGCAAGAATCTGGCGCCTACTCATCACAGTGCTGAGAGCGCGCTAAAGTCGAGTTTTAAGCTTTATGAACCATAGACCGAACCACCTTTGGCTTGATGCCCATTAACTTGACATAAAAACACCTACCCCTCTCAGCCCGTCGAGGGCTGAGAGGGGTAGGTAAATGTGCAGCTACCTAAGAATTTCAATCAACAGACCCCCTCTCCCTCAGGGCTGAGAAGGGTAGGTAAAAGTGTACAGTCAACTATGAATACCAACGTACAGCCCCCTCTCCCTCAGGGAGAGGGTTGGGGTGAGGGTGACTACTGCCACCGACCAAACTGATATGTTACAATATGCCTGTTACAGAACAAAAGTGCCTGAATTATATAATGTGGAGTTTATCAATGACGACAAAACTGTCTGACACTTTTTTTCTGCAGGTCAATTCCAGGCGACTTCATAGCTAAATCCGCCGATTTTCAGGTCAATACCCACCTGAAACGTCACCTGAAGTCCACCTGGACTTCACCTGAACCAACATAAATCAGAATATATAACCTAGCCGATTTTCCACACACCTATCGACTTTGGAAAGACCCTGTGAACGACAACAACCTGTACCACTTAGTCGGCGTTCCTTGCGGCGCGAAAATCCCCTCCCCCTCGACGCTGAGAAGGGTATGTAAATGTGCAGCCAGCTAAGAATTTCAATCAACAGACCCCCTCTCCCTTGAGGGAGAGGGCTGGGGTGAGGGTGATTACTGCCACCGACCAAACTGATACAGCTTCCATTTTCGCCCCGCCCTTGACATAGATCAAATTCCCATCTACTCTCCCGACGGAGTGAGGTAGAAGGCAGGAACCCGGAGGTCTGGAGCGTGTCCCTGGTGGCGACGATATTTGACCTCGACGCGAAACGTTGACAGACGCGGAGCTCATGAGGCGCGCCTCCGGGCTGGCGCTCGTTCTCAAGGAACGGGCGGCCCGGACGGAGGAGTTGCGGCGAGTCCCGACTGAGTCGGTCGAAGACCTGCTGTCCCTGGGGCTTTACCGGATAGGGGTGCCGAAGAGATTCAGCGGCTTCGACGTGGAGTACGGCGTGATCCTCGACGTGGCCGCCGAGCTTGGTCGGGGCTGCCCTTCCACGGCATGGTGCTACTCCCTCTGGACCGCCCACGCCTGGCTGGTTGGCTATTGGCCCCTGCGGGCGCAGGAGGAGGTGTTCGGACAGGACACGGACGCGCTCTGCTCCAGCTCCTTGAACACCGGCGCGTCCAGCGCCATATCCGTCGAGGGTGGATACCGTCTGTCAGGGAGGTGGGAGTTCTCCAGCGGCTGTGACTCCGCAGACTGGCTGATCCTGGGGATGCCCGGCATCGGGGAGCGGACCTGGGGACTTGTGCCCCGCGGCGACTGCGAGATTGTGGACACCTGGTTTGTCTCCGGACTTCGCGGAAGCGGCAGCAAGGACATCGTGGTTGACGACGTCTTCGTACCCTCCTACCGCGTACTGGACGTGACCACCGCGGGCGACGGCGACTGGAACGGCTGGGATCTGCACGGCCAGAGCAGGTACCGCGTGCCGATTCCCGTGCTGCTGGCGTGGGACCTGGTGGCGCCCATGCTGGGAATCGCCAGAGGCGCGATAGACGAGTTTGTCGACAGATTGGCCGGGACGTCCGGCCCCGGAAGGACCGCCGACTCCTGGGCCGTTCACCTTCGCCTGTCGCAAGCCTCCGCCGAGGCGGACGCGGCGCAGGCGCTGATGCGGCAGGATGTCCGCGAGATTTTCCAAAAGGCCGAGAGGGGCGAGAGCTTCACTCAGCTCGAACGGGCGAGGTACTGGCGGGACAAGGCGTTCGCCACTCATCTTTGCCTTCAGGCGGTCAACCGGTTGTTTAACCTCAGCGGCGCCCATGCTCTGTTCGATTGCGTACCGTTGCAGAGATTTCACCGGGACGCGCACGCAGTGGCCTATCGGGATATCCTGAACATGGACATCGGCGGTCGGCAATATGGACGGATAGTCTTGGGTTCGGACACGGACCAACCATGAGACGGGACCGTACCCTCAGTTAATTTCAGGGAAGTATGTGAAAAAGGAGAAGGACATGGCAGGATACGTGATCTTGGATTCCGAGACGATAGACGAGGCTCTCTTCGCTGAGTTTACCGAGCGGGTGGCAGAGACCGCCAGGGCTCACGGCGCAGGGTATCTGGTGCGTGGCGGCGCAACCGAGGTGGTAGAGGGGGATTGGACGCCTCATCGCGTGGTGGTGCTGGAGTTCGACAGTGTCGACAATGCCAGGACATGGGCGGAGCTCTCCGACCTCAAGGAGATGTGCGTCAAGGCCGCCAAAGTGAATATGATGATAATCGCCGAAGGGGTGTAGCTTCTGTCTCAGAGTCCAACGGAAGGTCTCCTTTACGAGCCGGACGAGAAGTGTCCTCTCCGTCTGTCCATCGTGGTCGGCTTTCAGGGCGCTATTCTCGCCCTGACGTCGACGTCGCTCTATCTGGCCGTCGTTGCCCAGGCAGCGGGACAGGGCGAAGAATACCTGTCGTGGGCGGTCTTCGCGGCGCTGATAATCAACGGGTCGGTCACCGCTCTGCAGGCGAGCCGCCTTGGGCGGTTCGGAGTTGGGCACGTGATGATCACTGGCGCCGCGCCCGCGTTTATCGCGGTCTCCCTTACGGCGCTGACAGAGGGCGGCCCGGCCACGCTGGCAAGCCTGATCGTCGTCTCGTCGCTGTTTCAGTTCGCTCTCGCCGCGTGGCTCCCGCTGCTGCGCCGGGTTATCACGCCGGTCGTGTCCGGTATTACGCTCATGCTGATAGCGACCGCTGTCATACCGATCGCCGTGGGTCGGCTGAACGCCGCGTCCGAGGGTTCGTCGCCGGCCGCTTCTCTGGCCGTAGCCGTGGCGACTCTGTCTGTCGCCATAGCCCTGGGTCTGCGCGCCTCCGGCGCATTGCGCGTATGGTCGCTGATTATAGCAATCGTGTCGGGCTCTGCGGTCGCCGTTCTACTCGGGATCTACGACGCTCAGCGCCTGCTCGACGCGCCATGGGTTGGCATTCCCGAAATAGGCCTGCCGGGATTCGACCTGAGACCGGGTGTGGAGTTCTGGTCGCTCCTGCCGGTATTTCTCATCGTGACGATGGCGACTACCATAAAGGTCATTGGCAGCGGCATCGTCATTCAACGAGTCTCGCGGCGCAGTCCGCGCGTACCCGACTCCGACCGACCCAGAGCGCGGTCAACGCCAACGGGCTGGCCTCTCTGCTGTCCGGAATCGCAGGGACACCGCTGCCCACCCTCGTCTATGACTCCATAGGCCTGTCGCTCGTCAACTTCACAGGGGTAACCGCGCGCAGCGTTGGGTATGTCATCGGGATTTTCCTGGTGGCGCTGGCGCTATTGCCGAAGGTGACCGGACTCCTTCTCACGATTCCCAGCGCTGTCGCCGACGCCTACATTCTCATAATAATGGGCCTGCTCCTAATGGAAGGCATGAGGACGGTCTCGATCCTCGAAAGGTCTTGGTGGTGGCAGTGTCCCTCTCGCTGGGAGTGGGATTCCATAATCAGAACGTCGTCTCAGGCCTGCTGGGTGGCGTGTGGGGTCCACTGTTCAGCAACGGCATAACGGTCGGCGCTCTTGCCGCGATCCTAATGACCTCGTTCATAGAGTTGACCGGCCCTCGGCGCAGACGCCTCCGGGTCCCGCTGGACATCTCCGCTCTGCCGAAGCTCGACGAGTTTCTGAGCAAGCTCGCTTCCGGTATGGGCTGGAACGACGATTCAACGAACAGACTGCGCATCGTCGGTGAAGAAGCGCTGTCGAGTTTGCTCCAACAAGATGAAGACGAGGCAGGCGGCTCACGGCGGTTGACTGTCGTCGCGCGCCCCGCCGGTACGACGGTGGAACTGGAGCTATTGGCGGCCTTCGAGGAAGAGAACATCGAAGATCGTCTCGCAGATTTGAGCGTGAGTACGGAGGCCGCGGAGGAGCGCGATATATCCTTCCGACTATTGAGGCACTACTCGTCTTCGGTGCGGCACCGCAAGTATCACGGCATAGACGTCGTTACCCTCCGGGTCGAGGGCTCACGTTAGCTGGCGCGCTAAGGAGCGCGCGCGCTGGCCGACGGTCTCTACGACTTCCTTCGGATGGCCGGGGGCGTGAAAACTACGTGTCCGTGTCCGATCTTTGTCATCGCTTGATAAGTATTTCGACGACAGCGCAATCCATCGCGCATTTCATCTGTTCCCGCGCGGGACGGGCAGAGGGCAGTTACTGTATAATCGGGCGGTCACTGTTTGAAAGCCTATTCAGTTTCTTGTGGAGTTTCCGGCCCTGGTATTGATGGTACTCATCGCTCTCGTAGCAGCCCTTCTTGCTCTCTCGGTTCTGTACTTGCTCGTTTCGTACCTGATGGCGTCCGGCATGACGCGGGTAGGGGAGGCCGAATTTCAGGACAGCCCGTCGGACTATGGAGTAGAGTTCGAGAGCGTCCGGTTTAGGTCGCGGCGCGGGGACGTGACGCTGGATGGCTGGCATATGCCGAGACAGGAAGGAATGCCGGCTATCATTTTCGGGCACGGCATCAGCGTGGGGCGGACGGGGGACGGAATGACCGAACTGGCCGCCATGCTCAACAGGAGAGGATTCGGCGTTTTCATGTTCGACTTTCGAGCTCACGGAATGTCGGAAGGCGACAGGGTTTCTTCGGGCTGGCACGAGCGCATGGATGTCCTGGGCGCTTATGACTATCTACTTTCCGTGGGAGTAAAGGCCGCCGATATTGGTCTCCACGGTGTTTCCATGGGCGCCGGCGCCGTATGTCTCGCCGCCGCGGAGGAGCCGGCTATTCACGCGCTGTCTCTGGATACGCCGTACGCGAGGGCTTCAGAGCTCATTTTGCGGGAGACTTCTTTCAGGACGCGTCTGCCAGGGTGGTTCGTTGCCGTATTCGTTCCGTGCGCCATATTCCTGGCGAGCAAGCTCTTCGACATAAGCGTAAAGGGAATGGCGCCGGAGCGGGCTGTTTCCGAACTGGATTATCCAATAATGATGATACACGGGACTGAGGACAGCAGAATACCGCCCGAACAGAGCCGAAGAGTGTTCAATGCTTCGGCTGAGGGCAGCCGGTTATGGGTTGTGGAGGACGTAGGCCACGCCGAGTCTTTCGTCGAAAATAAGACAGAGTACGCCGACAGAGTTGCGGAATACTTTCTATCCCGCCTCCACACCGAGTAGCGCCTTCACAGTCCAGACGGTCTCATTCATGGGAATCGTCTGGGATTCGGACGAATTTCGCTTCTTTATCTCCACGATGCCTTGACCGAGATTGCGCCTGCTGACGATGATGCGCACTGGCAGCCCGATTAGGTCGGCGTCGTTGAATTTCACGCCGGGAGACTCGTTCCTGTCGTCGTACAGAACTGACAGGCCCGCCTGGCCAAGTTCATCGTAAAGTGATTCGGCGAATTCGGCGACCTCAGACACATTCGTATTGAGTCCAACGAGGTGTATGTCGTATGGCGCGATTGGGGCAGGGAAGACTACGCCCGCTTCGTCGTGGTTCTGCTCGATTGCCGCCGCGAGCAGCCTGCCCACTCCGATGCCATAGCATCCCATGACTATCATGTGCCGCTCGCCGTCACTGTCCGGGTATTGCGCGTCCATCTTCTCGCTGTACCTGGTGCCCAGTTTGAACACATGGCCAACCTCGATGCCTCGCCGCGCTGCAAGAGAGCCGTCGCAGTTGGGGCACTGGTAGCCTTTCTGGGCCAGGGAGATGTCCGTGACGACATTCGGCTCGAAGTCGCGCCCAACGTTCGCGTTTAGCAGATGATAGTCGTCCCTATTCGCTCCGACTGCGAAATTCGTTCCAAGATGGATTGAGTCGTCGGCGATGGTGGTAAAGTCCAGGCCGACTGGCGATGCCGAACCCGCGACTATGCCGGCGGCGACGACCTCTTCGGGCGACGCAAGACGCAACTCGGCAGGCTGGCCGAGCGCGTTGCTCAACTTTATCTCGTTGACCTCCAGGTCCCCGCGAATCACCACGAACAGGAGTTGACCGTCCGCCGTGTAGAACACGGCCTTCAACGTTTTTGCCTGCGGGATGTCGAGAAAGTCGCACAACTCGTCTATCGTTTTGATGCCGGGACTGTGAACGTCCTCTAAAGGCAGCGGGTCTTCGACGGGCATCGGAGGCTTGGTGAACTCGGCTTTTTCCGCGTTGGCGGCGTAACCGCAATCGGGACAGAGGATAATCGTGTCTTCGCCTCCGTCCGCGAGCAGAATGAATTCCTGCGAGTCCTTGCCTCCTATTGCTCCCGAGTCAGCGTCAACGATAATTGGGCTGAGGCCGCAACGGACGAATATGTTCTTGTAGGCCTCCACCATGGCCTCGTAGCTCTGGTCGAGTCCGTCCTCATCGGCGTCGAAGCTGTAAGCATCCTTCATGTCGAATTCACGAACCCGAATCAAACCGGCGCGGGGTCTCGGTTCGTCTCGGAACTTGGTCTGTATCTGGTAGAGCGTAACCGGGAGGTCTCGGTAGCTTAGAACGTTGGCCTTGACGATGTTAGTGAGAAGTTCCTCCGAGGTAGGCGCGAGCACCAGCCGCCGGTCGCGCCGGTCGTTCAGCCGCATCATGTCCGGGCCGTATTGCTCGTCGCGTCCGGACTGCTCCCATATCTCGCGCGGCTGGAGCATGGACATATGGATCTCCTGCCCACCGGCGGCGTCCATCTCTTCCCGGATAATCTCCTCGATTTTCCTGATGGACTTCCACGCGAGAGGCAGGTAGCTGTACACGCCCATCATTGTCTGGTGGATCATGCCCGCTCTGAGCATCAGCCTGTGGCTGGCGAGTTCGGCTTCGCTGGGGTCGTCTCGAAGTGTCTTGCCGAATGCCCGGGACATTTTCATTGGTTCATTCCTTGTGTGTTTATTTGATCTGTATTCCCTTACAATACTTGCCGCTGGTCGGACACTTGAAATCTCCCCCGCGGAACAATCCCGTTTTGAGCAGTTCGCAAATCACTTCATTGGTGGCCTGTTTTGTGTCTGGGTTGCGGGCAAAATTATCGCGTAGCCAAACATCCAGGGAATGTGGTTTTGTATGTTGGCTCGTTTGCAATTTTGTTGACCCTGTATAATGTAACCTCTATCACTACTACGGATGTAGTCTTTCAGTTGCGTTGCTGAAAAACTAGCTCCATGGCCCCCATACGGTAACCGAATAATCATACTCACGTTGCGACCTAATCTTCCGCTTCCCGCAGAATCTCTCTGTAAGAGCCATAGTCATGCATGACTATGGCCTGGTTGATTATGTTCATCGTGCGGTTACAGCGACATATGGATGCCTCTGTATAGAACATCAACTTGTCGGTGTACAGCCTATGGATAGGCGCTATGTTGTCGAACTCGTCCTGCACTTCGGCGCATATCGCTTCCATGTGCCGCCTGGTGTCGGAAGAGTCTTTGGAGATTATGTACAGATCAATGTCGCTCCGGTCGTTCGCCTCGCCGCGCGCTACCGAGCCGAACAGGATGACGGAATGCACCTCGCCCCGCATCCCGTCCAGAAGGCGTTCGACCAACGTATCGGCTATATTGCGGTTTCGCTGGGATTGCGGTGTAATCATCGGAAGATCCTCGCGGTTTCTGATTTCAGACCGAAATCAGCATCTCCGCTTCGGCCTTGTCAACTTCCTCCATCAGCGCGGATAGCATCTCGTCCTCGGCTACTATTCGAGCCTTCTGGCCCTTGCGGAAGATGATGGCGCGTCCCGCGCCGGCCGCGATTCCGACGTCGGCGTCCTTAGCTTCTCCCGGTCCGTTCACCTCGCATCCCATGACCGCGACTTTTATAGGCGACTTGATCTTCTTGAGCATCTCGTCCACCGTATTGGCGAGACTCACCACATCCACGTCCGCCCTGCCGCAGGATGGGCAGGCGACCAGAACCGCGCCCTCTTTCCGAAGCTCCAGGGACTTGAGGATTTCGAAGCCGGTATATACCTCTTCTGTGGGGTTGTCGCTCAGCGAGACGCGGATGGTGTCGCCGATTCCGTCGTACAGCAGCGCGCCAAGTCCTATGGCGCTGCGAATACTGCCCGATTTTGCGGTGCCGGACTCGGTTATGCCCAGATGCAGCGGGTAGGGAACCAGTTTCGCCATTCGCCTGTAGGATTCGACTGTAGTGTCTATGTCGAATGCCTTGAGGGAAATCTTGATCAGGTCGAAGTCGAGGTCTTCGAGTATTCCAATCTCCCAGAGTCCGGTCGCGACCATGTGGTCAACCGCGGAGTATTCGTCCTCCGCGCCCGCGCCCTTCGCCAGCATATTTACGCCGTCCCTGTGGCGGGACAGCCCGCGCGTCTTGCCGATTCCGCCGACCGGGGGCAGGCTGCCGAAGTTCACGCCGATGCGGATGGGGACCTGCCGTGCCTTAGCCTCACGCACTACCAGTTCGACCTTCTCGCGGTCCCGGATGTTGCCGGGATTCAGGCGCAGGCAATCCACTCCGCTTTCGAGCGCTTTCAGCGCGAGTTGGTAGTGAAAGTGAATGTCCGCCACCAGCGGGATGCGTATCTGTCGCTTAATGTCGGCAAGAGCCTCCGCCGCCGCCATATCGGGAACGGCAGAGCGGATTATCTCGCATCCCGCCTCTTCCAGTTCCTTAATCTGGCGAACAGTCGCAGCCACGTCTCTTGTGTCGGTCTTGGTCATTGACTGAACCGACACTGGCGCGTCCCCGCCTATCTTGACATCGCCTAGGTAGAGCGCTTTCGTAACCCTTCGCTTTATCATGTTGGGTTAGCTCCTTTTTGCTGAGGACCACATCACTACCGATTCTTTTGCCTATGAGCTTAGGGTATCAGGCTTTCCCCGGACAAGATTCGCGTAATATCGAAAAAGCTAACTATCAGTATCAGCCCGATGAGCACGGCGAACCCCACGATATGCACGAGCCCCTCTCTTCTGGAGGAGATGCGCTTTCCTCCACGCACCCATTCTACTATCACGAAGACGAGTTTCCCGCCGTCCAGCGCGGGTATCGGAAGTATGTTGATGATGCCGAGGCTGATGCTGATGAGCGCAATCCATTCGAACAGGGGAGATATGCCAATTTCGGCGACCTCTCCGGTTGCCTGGGCTATGCCAATCGGGCCGGTAAAGCCAGGGTTGGGGCCGCCGGAAGCCCAATCCTGGAAGCCGTTTTTGGTCAGTGTGAGCACTTCCCATATTCTCTCGACCGCGCTCGGCACTGCATCGAGAGCAGGCTGTCGTTCCTTGACGAAACGGACGTTGCTCGTGCCTATTACGACTCCGACCGCGCCCTGGCTCAGCGTATCGCCCACTTCCAACTGGCCGTCGTACCGGCGAGCTTCCCGAAGATTGACCTGAGTCTGGGGGTCGGTAACGGTTTCCACTACACGGAAGCTCGGGGGATTCGATCTGGGTACGACAGTTACGGTCTCTACTACTGAGAATTCGGGGGACTGTCCCAGGCCCGACACGATGGAACCGCGCCTTATATTCAGCTCAGTCTCTGTTCCTACGTTCGACCTGACCCTGTCAATCAACTCAAGGTGATTTCGAACTCTCTCGCCGTTCACCGACAGAATCTGGTCTCTGGGTCTTATTCCTGCTTCGGCGGCCGGAGATCTGGGCGCGACGCTGTTGATGAACACTGTTCCCACCGGCACGTCGCGCGGCAACAGGAATATGATCGTGAAGATGACAAGCGGCGTGAGGAAGTTCATGAACGACCCCGCTACAAGCACGATGGTTCTCTTGAGGGGGGTCTGTTCAGTGAATCTGCGCCCGGCGTCCGGGTCAGCGCCTTCCTCTTCCAAGCGCGACTGTTCGGCGGAGTCGGGGACGCCCGCCGCGTTTTCCTCGCCGAGCATTCTTACGAATCCGCCCAGCGGTATCCAGTTTATGGAGTACAGGGTCTCGCCGCGTTGGATACCGAACATTCGGGGTGGGAATCCGAAGCCGAACTCCAGGACTTTGATGCCGAAGCGTTTCGCGGCAAGGAAGTGCCCGAGTTCGTGTACAAATATCAAGAAGGCCAGGACAGGGACTATGAGAAGCCAGGCTGGTAGTCCAAACATGCTATGACCTCACCAGACCGCGCACCCTGTCATGCCCGTCTTTTCCGGCTCGGATAATGTCGGACAACTCAGGCTCTTCGACACTTTCGTGACCGTCGAGCGCGGCGCGGATAATCTGCTCTATTTCAAGAAATCCGATCTGTCCTTTGAGAAAGGCGTCCACCGCGGCGTCGTTCGCTCCGCTGAGGGCGGCGGGCCATGTTCCTCCGCGCTTGGCGAATCCAATCGCCATCTCAAAGCAAGGATAACGCTCTCGGTCCCAGTCATGGAAAGTCAGGGAACCGATAGCAATGGGGTCGAAGCGATCAATCTTTGGATTCTCCATACGGTGAGGGTAAAGTAGCGCGTACTGTATTGGCAGTCGCATATCCGGCTTGCTCATCTGGGCCTTTGTCGAACCGTCCACGAACTCTACCATGGAGTGAATGATACTCTGAGGGTGAATCACTATTTCAATGTCTTCCCATGGCATTCCGAAGAGCCAGTGAGCCTCTATGACTTCGAACGCCTTGTTCATGAGTGTCGCCGAGTCAACGGTTATCTTCCGTCCCATGTCCCAGGTCGGGTGCCGAAGCGCCTGCTGCGGAGTGGCTGAGGACAGCTGGTCCAGCGGGGTTTCCCTGAAGGCGCCGCCGGAGGCCGTGATTATGAGCTTCGATACGGTGGCGCGTTCGCCCCGGATGCACTGCCAAATGGCATTGGGTTCACTATCCAGGGGCATCAGGTCAACGCCCTCGGCGGACGCGAGCGACGTTACAACCTCGCCAGCCATTACGATGGTTTCCTTATTCGCCAAAGCGATCTGTTTGCGGGCCGAGATCGCGGCAAGGGTCGGGGCTATCGCCACTTCTCCGGTCGTAGCTGTTACAACTATGTCCACGTCGTCATGGCAGACCAAGTCTATTAAGCTGCGTTCCTCAACATCGCCGGCGAACAGGAGGTCCTTCTCCTGTTTTGAGCCGTTGCAATAGACGTATCGAGGATTGAATTCTTCAATCTGCTTGCTTAGCAATTCAACATTGCGGTTACAAGCCAGTCCCACGACGTCGAACAGATCTGGGAACGTCCTTACAACGTCCAGAGTCTGGGTTCCGACTGAACCTGTGGAACCTAAAATCGCGAGTCCTTTTTTTCTACCGTTCATGTCCTCAATCTTACACAACACCAACGCCTATTCCAACGCTTTCGCAGGATTAGGTTCTCCGCCTTCTGCGCCGCCACATGCGGACCCACAGCCTTGGATTGCGCTTACAGCCCAGGTTAGAGGACACGAACCGCGCCACCGGCGGGCTTCCCAGGACCAGCGGCCTAGCCCATCGTCTGAGGTATCGAACCCGTGTCTCGTTCGTCTTCCAATTCTCCACGAGCGTCGTTGACTCACGCCACTCTAGTGAAGGAAACATTCCCATGGGACCTGCGCCTCTTTTGCCGACCATAAGCGCGGCTCCCGCTTCCATCGCTACCGCGACCCCGCCAACTATGTCCCACAGATGCGGATTCGATGTGTACATATATTGGGTAACGCCGCGAGCGACCATGATCAACTCGAAGGCAATTGACCCCGTTACTCTGGGGTCTCCGGTCCGACCTCGCATCGGCGTGTCGAACCTGTACAGCCAGTCGAAGGACCCCGGTAGAGTTATGAGCTGATTCGCCTGGGGCGAATCCAGTTCTGCCACGTGGATAGGGATCCCATTGGCAAAGGCGCCGCCGCCACGCCTGGCGTGATGCACCACACCACCGACTTCCGGCCACGGGGTGTACACCGCGCCCACTACTGGCTCACCCCTGTAAAGAACCCCGACAGAACAGGCGTAAACCGGAAGTCCGTGGAGGAAATTCTTTGTGCCGTCCAGCGGGTCCAGAACCCAAAGGAAATCACCTGCCACGGCATTTTTGTCTTCCGACTCTTCATCATCTTCTTCGCCGAGTATGTCGTGATCAGGAAAGCTCCTGTTTATTCCCTCGATAAGGAAGTCTTGAGTCTTGTGGTCTGCGTCAGTAACCGGGTCTCGCTGGTTGTCATCCTTGTACTGTATGTTTAAGTTGCCACCGAAATAGCCGGACAGAAGCTCGCCCCCGCCACGCGCCAATGCAACAGCGCGCGTTTCGATTTCCGCTAACAGCTTATCGTCAGGCATCTGAGTTGACATATTTGAGTCTCTCTTCCGTTCGTGTCGGTTCATTGCCTGCACCATGCCCTGTACGCTTGCTCAAGACGGCCGCAGAATTCTTCAAGTCCAGTCCGGTCAGGGTATAGTTCCTGGGCCCGTGCGATGATCATCCAGTAGCACCCATTCTTCTCTTCCGCCACATCGGCTATTCTGCACATTTGAATCGCCTCGTCCGCGCCCGAAGTATCCCAGAAGCGCGCCTGAACCGAGCCCTGTACGCACCACACTCTATGAGCGGGGGAACCAACCGTTTCATGGCACATCTCGATACCCTTAGCAGAGTCGCCGAGGGTTGCGGCGGCGACATCACGCCCATAGCTCTCGAAACAGTCGTAAACTGCTGAGCTACGAGTATTCGCGCACTCCTGGGCAACCAGTTCGTAGTTGTACTTGAACATGATCAACATCCGGGTACTGTGGTAGAGATAGCACGACGACACATAGTGCTCAGTTAGCGCATCGCAGGGATAGTGCGGGTTTTCGTCGGACAAGTATGCCGTGGAATGACTGGTTGTATTGGATACTCCGGCTATGACATTCGCCATGAACACGCCCGAGTAGCACGCGCGGCGCTCGCGGTCCGAGATCATGAAATCGCACAGGTTGAGGGCATCGTATAACTCGTGCCCCGTCCACGCCATAAGGCCATGTCCTACGCCATGCACGCAGCGGAGTTTGAGAAATGAAGTGGCCGCTTCCCCGCAGACGGCTTTAAGGTCAAGTTCGATGTCAGCAGTCCCACGCTCTCTCAGCATTGCCTCCATGACGCCGTGATAGCCGCCGGAGTCGCATTCGTGTCCGATCAACATGAAGGCTGAGGCGCCGTAGAATTCATAGGCGGCGAGTCCGGCCCGGTGCGCGCGGGGATGGCAGGCTGAACCGGTCAATCCGCTCGCCTGAGTCATCAGACTGATAGTATTCGCGGGACCATAGTCCCTGACGTACTGGCGCATGACAGTGTCGTTCTGAAGTAGGTCTTCGAGAGCGTCCGAGGCCAGTTCTGGCGGGCTGGGAAAGCCGGGATTCGGCGCCTCGGAAGGCGCAAAGGGTTCATAAGTCGTCCCCGTATCACCTCCCCTGGCTGAGATCAACCCACCATGCCCAGGCAATATGTGATCGTGGTAGCGCCAGAATCCCGGCTCGTGAAATGTGAAAGCCCACTCTTCCCCGCTTTCAATTGGGCGTCCGGGATCGAATTCTGGAAGTACCTGATTGGACGGATGGATGTTCGACGCAGGCCACATCTCCATGCTCGATCTGTTGACAAACCTAACCTGCTGACCTGCCCAGACCTTCAGGTTAGCCGGCTTGTAGCCATCGTCAGTGAATTCTATCATTTGAGCGCCAGGCAGCGGCGTCTCGGATGGAGAACCCGGATTGGCGGGCGTTGTGACGACAACGCGGGCGTCGTCCTCACACGCCACCAGCGCCAGAAACATCATAAGGGCAGCGGTTATGGCTGTTCTCAACTGAGAATTCTTATTCCAGTGTTCTCAAAGCGGGTATCTGCAATTCCGCGCAGATGTCGGCGAACCACTCAATAACTTCCTTGTGCAGGGGAATACCGTTTTCGCGGCGTTCCTGTTCCTCTTCGTATTCGGAGAGTCCGGGATAAATGACGCGATCATGGCCAGGCGCGGGCGGAGTCTCGCGCAGAGTCCGCAGCATATCGTCCATGTTCTGCTTGAATTCGTCGAGATCGCAGAACGAAGCGATGTTGTAGGCAGCAAAATAGTGATGGCTTGCGCCGCCGCTGGTTAGCATCGAGGGCCTGTCTCCTGACAACATGGAGGCCAGCACCTCGGACATCAGGCTGAAGCCATAGCCTTTATGCGATCCTTGTTCGCGCGTTCCGCCCAGCGGGAGTTGGTAGTATTGTCCTCGCTCGGGCATGGGAACTTCATCGAGAATCGGGTCGCCATCCGTTCCGGAAATCCAGCCTCCCAGCAGGTTCGCGCCCACTCTACTGGCAAGACCCAGCTTATTGCCCGCAATTGCGGAGGTCGCGGCGTCGAACAGAAGGAAAGGCTCTGATTTGGCGGGAGCGGCAATCGCGAGCGGATTTGTTCCGAAGCGCGGTTCAGCGCCGAACGTCGGCAGGACGAGCATTCCTCCCGCGGTGGCGGTCATGCCAACCATGTCCGCTTTCGCCGCGAGCATCGCGTGGTGTCCGATAGCGCCGGAGTGACCGGCGTTGTACATCGTCACCGCGCCCATGCCCACGTTCCGCGCCTTCTCGATGGCCATCCGCATCGCCTTGGGACCGAGTATCACGGCAAGACCCCTGTCGGCGTCTATGGTCGCCGTCGCCGCCGACTCGCGCTCCACCTTCCAGTCCGGCCTCGGATTCAGCGTTCCCTGCGAATATCCCTGCACGTATGACCGGAGCATATTGGACACGCCGTGCGTTTCGACGCCTCTCAGGTCGGTGGACACCAGCACGTCCGCGCCCAACTCGGAGTCCTCCGGCGTGACGCCCATCTTCTCGAATATCGAGGCCACAGTCTCCCGCAGTCCGTCGTGCGGCACGTGTATCTCATCTTCTTTGGGTACTTTGAATCGTTCGAGCATTTTTCTTTCACCTTTTGCGCTTGCGACTCGATAGTTGCGAATTGAAGCGATAGGGATTGTATCAGCATTCGCATTGGATTGTGGGATTGGGCGATTAGCTATCGCGCTGAAAATCGAAAGTCCCCGGGGCAGAGATGGAACCTGTGTTGGGCTAGCCGGTCTGCTATTCGGTGGTACAATGACGATGTATAACTTCGCCCGGATGGAGATTTCGGTGAAACAGCGTCGCGGAGAGTCCCATCATGACAGCTCGGAATACACTCACAAAGTCCCGCCCCGCAGACTATCGGAACATCGAGCCGCTGCCGGACCCGCCCCGCAGGCCTGATATGCAGCAATTCGACGGAATATACGCCTTCGCCTCGACACTCAGACCGCGCTTCGTCCATCGGGACGATATTCTGGTTTCGGGGAGCGGATACTTGATCCGCAACCCCGGGGACATTGGCGAGTTCTACCCGGACATCGTGTTCGCGCGGGGAGTGGAAGACCCCAGGAGGATAGTCCGGCGCAACGGCTACGTGATAAGCGAGGTGGGCAAGCCGCCCGACCTGGTTCTTGAAGTGGCCTCTCGCAGCACGGGAGTACGGGACTACACTGTGAAGCGGGAGGGTTACGCCCGCTATGGAGTGGTCGAGTACTGGCGTTTCGACCCATCGGGAGGCGAGTACCACGACGCGCCTCTGGCGGGCGACGTTCTGGATGACGGTGTGTATGTGCCGTTGGAGATAGTGAGCGAGTCGTCGGATCGTCATTGGGGATACAGCGAGGTTTTGGGGCTGGAGATATGGTGGTATGAGGAGGAGTTGCGCTTCCGCGATCCCGTGAGCGGAGAGTTCCTGCCCACGCATGAGGAGTCGAGGGAGGAGGTGGAGGTGGAGCGGTCGGCGCGTGAGAGAGCGGAGTCGCTTGCGGAGTCTGAGCGTGTGGCGCGTGAGAGAGCGGAGTCGCGCGTGGCCGAGATGGAATCCGAACTGCGCAGACTGCGGGGCGAATGAGATAGCCGCGCCGAACCTGTATGGACGTTCCTGTTGCTCCCTGTTAGCCCCCCCCATTGTCCAACCTGTTGTTGACCGGCGCGTTATAAACGAAAATATAATGTGGAGTTTATCA
Organism: Dehalococcoidia bacterium; assembly: GCA_965261525.1. Lineage (GTDB taxonomy): Bacteria > Chloroflexota > Dehalococcoidia > Lucifugimonadales > UBA1123 > VXRN01. The sequence goes on along the minus strand of OZ253472.1, from coordinate 2,244,178 downwards.
ATGACGGCAAAATCGGCTGACAATTTTTTCTTGCAGGCCAATTCCAGGTCAATCCGTAGCTAAATCCACCGATTTTCAGGTCACTTCCCACCTGAAACGTCACCAGAGGTCCACCAGGCCTCCACCAGACCTGATATAAATCAGAATATATGTAATTCCGTCTCGTCAGCCGATTTTCCACAGAACCGCCCACTTTGGAAAGGCCCTGGCCAATACGGTGTTGTACTTCCCTGGAATCTTCGTGTATAGTTGCCCAACTCGCACTTGTTATGTGAGTTGGGACGTATGACCCAACAGGCTGGCGGGGCCGCTCGTCGCGGATTTCCCCTTGCCAGGGCATAGTTGGGCGACGGTTGAAACGGGTCGGATATAGAAGACGCCCCCGAATAGCTGAGTGAGACGCCGCCGCTTCCCCAATGTTCATAGAGATACTCGATATGGATTGCGCTTGTCGGTCTGCTTTCGGTATTGACCGCTGGGATAGCGGTCGCTTCCGGGCCTGAAAATCCTCCACGAACAATTGTTCGCCTTGACGATGGCGGAGATTGAATCGCTCCATGAAGAGGGAGGCACCGCCGCCTTTTCCCTCGAATTGTCCAATGCGCTGATAGAGAAGATCATAGCTCCGCGCGTGGGGCAGTCCCCCGAACAGGTGAAAGCGCGCCTTCTGGCCAGGATCTCGCTGGTCGCGCTGTACAACGCCACCGACGGCGCTAACTGGGAAAACAACGCGAACTGGCTGAGCGACAAACCGCTCGGCGACTGGCATGGAGTTGACGTTGACGCCAATGGGCTGGTTGTCACCCTGAATCTTGGGTCCAACAACTTGGCTGGGCAGATACCGTCCGAACTCGGACAGCTCTCCAACCTGCGGGAACTGTACCTGGGCAACAACCAGTTGAGCGGGGAAATACCGTCCGAACTCGGACAACTCTCCCTGTACCACTTGTATCTCTACGGCAACCAGTTTACTGGATGCTACTCGCTCGATCTGAGTACCCATAATGACCTTGATAAACTCGGTCTTCCCTGGTGCGGTCAGGAAAAGGCCATTCTGACAGCGCTGTACAACGCCACCGACGGCGCGAACTGGGAAAACAACGCGAACTGGCTGAGCGATAGGCCGCTTGGCGACTGGCATGGAGTTGACGTTAACGCTGACGCCAAGCGGTGGGTTGTCACCACCCTGAGTCTTGGGTCCAACAACCTGGTTGGGGAAATACCGTCCCAACTCGGCGATCTGTTCGAGCTGGAGCACCTGGGTCTCGGCAACAACCAGTTGAGCGGAGAGATACCGCCCGAACTCGGCGATCTGTTCTACCTGCAAAAACTAAACCTCAGCGACAACCAGTTGAGCGGGGAGATACCGTCCGAACTCGGACAACTCGACGGCTTGCGGAAACTGCGGCTCGGCGGCAACCAGTTTACGGGATGCCACCCGTTCGGCGTGTACGGCATTGCCATACCTCCTGATAACGACATCAGCGCCCTCGGCCTTCCTAAGTGCGATAGCCAGTAGAACCGCTGAGGTCGGCGCGAGTATGCGGACACGGAACGTCGTCCGCCAAACCAAGCGCGGGGGCGCCCACAAGGGGCGTTCCCGCGCTTGGTTGCCTTAAGACTCGCGTTGGCCGAGCGCTTATGGCGCCGAAAGCGCCTGATAACTGAACACTGAAGGCCGAAGACCTTCCACCTCTTGCGCTTGTGACTCGATAGTCGCGAATTGAAGCGATAGGGATTGTATCAGCAGTAGCCGCTGTGTTGCGGCAATGTTTCGGGGTCGGCCAGGGCAATCGCATCTAACCACGCCTCAACGATGCACACGCACTTGTGCTATCGGAACCAATAGCGCAAGCCTGTATGCTTGATCATATGGTTTCAATACATAGCGATCCAGGAAAAGGGTGGCTGTGGTTGCTCCACGCCGGTCCGGATGGCGGGAACATCATCCGCATCCGGGGGGGGGGGCGCCGCTCCCCACGAATTCGCTTCCGCGTACAGCGACGGGTGGCGTTTTCTAGCCGGTCATATGCCGAAGGACGCTGAAACTGTCATGCTCGATGTGTTTGAAGCGCCCCAACGCTTGAAAATTTGGATTCGACTTGCATAGAATTGTCTGTAGCAGGACTCGGAATCGAGTCTGGAGCGCCCTTTAAGTTGGTCCCGTGAGGCTGGCAAGGGAGACGAATAAGATGAGAAGGTCGCTTGACGCGAGCTTCCCGAACCGCGCCTCTTGCCCGCATGGCAAGAGGTTTTTGTTTGACCCAAAGCGAAGCGACAGTCCAACGCCGGATTCTCACCGATGACGAAATGCGCCGCGCGCTGATTCGGGTCGCCCATGAGATCATGGAGCGCAACGGCGGCGCTGAGGCCGTCGTGCTTGTCGGGATGCACACGCGCGGCGTTCCTATCGCGCGAAGGATTGCGGACTTCGTGAAGCAGTTCGAGGGTGTCGAGGTGCCGGTGGGAATGCTCGACATCGGGCTGTACAGGGACGACGTGGCCGCCGGCGCCAGGCCTCTCATGCGTCAGACATCCATACCGGATATCCAAGGGAGAACCGTCGTACTTGTGGACGACGTTCTGTACACCGGGCGCACCGTCAGGGCCGCTATGGACGCGCTGACCGATCTGGGCAGGCCGAGCCAGATCCAGTTGGCAATTCTCGTGGACAGGGGACACCGTGAACTTCCCATTCGCGCGGACTATGTCGGTAAGAATGTTCCGACCTCGCTGGACGAGCAGGTTTACGTGAAGTTGACCGAGATGGACGGGACCGATGAGGTGATATTGGCAAGGGAGGAGGAAGCATGATAACGAGAATGAGTCCGCAGACTCGCGCCCGCCAAGCCAACGGCGCCTCTTCCGGACCAAGAATCAGGGTTGGGCGGAGGCATGTCCTTGACCTCGACGACTTTAGCGTTCAAGAGATCGAAGAGGTCTTCCAGAACGCGGACGCCATGCGCGAGGTGATGAACCGCGACATCAAGAAAGTCCCCACACTGCGCGGCAAGACCGTCATAACGCTGTTCACCGAGGCCAGCACCCGCACCCGCGTCTCTTTCGAGCAGGCGGGCAAGATTCTGAGCGCTGACGTAATCAACGTATCGGGTTCAGGAAGCAGCGTGGAGAAGGGCGAGTCGCTCTATAACACCGCACTCACTCTCCAGGCTATGAACGCGGACATCATCGTGATACGGCACAGCCACTCCGGCGCGCCTCATTTTCTGGCCAGAAATCTTGACGCCTGCGTCATTAACGCGGGAGACGGGACCCACGCGCATCCCACGCAGACTCTCCTGGATATGTACACGATGCGCGAATATTTCGGACGCGTTGAGGGTCTCAGGGTGACCATAGTCGGGGACATTCTCTACAGCCGCGTAGCGCGCTCCAACCTCTGGGGTCTGACCAAAATGGGCGCCAAAGTGACACTATGCGCGCCACCCACTCTCATCCCCCAGGATATGTTGAACGGCATATCGGAAGTCTGTGGACACCCGTTTGCCTCAGTGAAAATAGAGAGCGATGTTGATAAGGCCCTGGAGGGGGCAGACGTGATTTACGCTCTGCGACTCCAGTTGGAACGCCAGCGCGCCGGACATCTGCCGTCGCTGAGAGAATACTCCAGGACTCATGGCATCAATACCGAGCGCCTGAAGCTCGCTAAGCCCGACGCCCTGGTCATGCACCCCGGGCCAATGAACGAGGGCGTCGAGATAGACCCGGACGTCGCCCACGGGACTCGTTCAGTGATCGAGGAGCAGGTCACCAACGGAGTCGCCATCCGCATGGCGCTTCTGTACACCGTTGCGCCTCCAGTCCGCGAGAGACTATCCCTGCCAACATTAGCCCAAGAGGAATGATGAGGTCATGACTCCTCTATCGCAGAATAATAATGAAGTCAGTGAGCGCGCGGGAGCCAAAGTGCGGCCAGCCAGTTATCCGGGATGGGATGGCGAACTACCTCGCCTCCGAGCGTCCGTAATTTTGATGCGGAATGGTCGTGTGCTTCTTGTGAGAGACAGAGGCCGCCCGACCTATGCTCTTCCCGGAGGCGGAATTGAGAAAGATGAGCTTCCAATAGTTGCGGCGGCCCGCGAACTATATGAGGAGACAAGTCTTGAAGCGGACACGATAAGGTTTCTGTTCGTATTCGAGGGCAAATACAACAACCATCATCTGTACGAGGTTGAGGCGGGGGGCGATGTAGTCGTTCAGGGCGAGGTAAACGGATTCACGTGGTGGGACATGCGCGATGACACGCCCGTATATCCCCATGTCAGAGGGATTCTTGAAAGGCTCAGAACGAGCAATTTCTGATACGACCGGGAAATTGATCCGGCGCCGAGCTACCGCGATAGTGGCGCGAGACCGGCGAGGAGTGAGTAAGTGGGAAGAGTTCTCATAAAGGGTGGAAGAATAGTAGATCCGGCCCAGGGAAGCGACTCGATTGGCGATCTTCTCATCAGGGATGGTCGGGTCGAGGCCGTGGAGAAGTCCATTGCTCCTTCAGAAGACGCTCGGATTATCGAGGCGGGTGGAAAGGTCGTTTCGCCAGGATTCATTGATCTGCACTGCCACCTGCGGGAACCGGGCTTGGAATACAAGGAGACTATTGCCACTGGTACCAGGGCGGCGGCGAAGGGCGGATTCACCACAGTCTGCGCCATGCCCAATACCGAACCGACCATGCACACGCGCGCAACCGTGGACTACGTATTGGAGAAGGCGCGCGCGGAGGGCGCGGTTCGCGTGCTGCCCATAGGCAGTGTTACAAAAGGGTCTTCGGGCAGGGAACTGTCTGAAATGGCGGAGTTGGCGGAAGCGGGATGCATCGGATTCAGCGACGATGGGAACCCGGTAGTGGACTCGAACATTATGCGCCAGGCCCTCAGCTATGCGTCCTGGCTCGGGCTTCCTATCATCAATCACTGTGAGACGCCGGACCTGTTCAGGGGCGGTCACATGAACGAGGGCTGGGTGTCCAATCGGCTTGGCATTCAGGGCGCGCCTAATTCCGCTGAAGAGACGATGGCAGCGCGCGATATATCACTCGCCGAGTTGACCGGCGGACACGTCCATCTGGCGCACGTTTCGACATCCGGCGCTCTCGAACTCGTCAGGCGGGCCAAGCAGGCCGGAATCAGAGTTACCTGCGAGGTTACGCCCCACCACCTTACGCTTACGGATGAGGCCATTATGGGCGGGCAGGGAGGAAGTCCCTATGAGCCGTTGGGAGAAGGAGCATACGACACTTACGCGAAGGTGAACCCGCCTCTCAGGGCGCGGCCCGACATGAACGCGATGATCGAAGGTCTGGCCGACGGTACGATAGACATCATCGCGACAGATCATGCCCCGCACGGTCGGGTCGAAAAGCTGTGCACTTTCGACGAGGCCGCCATGGGAATCAGCGTGCTGGAGACTGCCTTGGGGTCTTCGCTTTCCCTAGTCCATAGCGGTAAGGTCAGTCTTTCGCATATCCTTGATAAGCTGACGGCTGGCCCCGCCAAATTGCTCGGACGTACAGACATCGGGACACTTCGACCTGGTTCCGAAGCGGACGTAACAATCTTCGACCCTGACGCCGAGTGGACAGTCGACACCGAAGCGTTCGTGTCCAAGGGCAAGAACTCCCCGCTTCACGGCGCGACGCTCAGGGGGCGGGTGGCGATGACGCTGGTCGGGGGCAAGGTCGCGTTCCAGGATGGAGGAACCGTATGAAAATCACCTATCATCAGGAAGTGGACATTCTGAGAATCCTGCTGAGTGACTCGGACATTGAGGAAAGTGACGAGGATAAGCCCGGCGTCATCATAGACTACGACTGCCAGGGCAACTTGATTGGCTTGGAGATATTGGACGCATCCAAGCGTATAGAGAACCCACGGACATTGGAGTACGCGGTCACCGGATAAGTTTGACAGAGGGGGTTCGCATGGAAGAAGTCAAACTATGGGCGATTGACGGCTCTCAAATTGCCGATTTGAAGCCCACAGATCAGACCGAGACTGAGAAGCTGCTTGAAGATACGCTTGCCACCCGTCCCGATCTGCTGCTGGAAGATTTGACCCTAGTAGGACGCCAGACCCCGACTGAAGGAGGGCCACTCGACCTGCTGGGCGTTGACGGCGACGGCAGGTTGGTCGTATTCGAGCTCAAGCGCGGGACCCTTACGCGGGAGGCTGTGGCGCAGGTCATAGACTACGCATCTTATCTTGACGGCATGGACTTGGATGAACTTGCCAATCACATATCTGAGAGATCGGGGAGGAACGGCATTGACAAGATTGAGGACTTCCAAGATTGGTATAGCCAGAATTTTGAGGAATTAGAATTAGATTCCCTTACGCCTGTACGTATGTTCCTAGTTGGGTTAGGTCTAGATAATATAACTGAACGGATGGTTAAATTCCTCGCTGAGAATAGCAGCATGGACATATCACTGTTGACATATCATGGATTCGATTATGGTGGCAAATTGGTCTTGGCGAAGCAGGTGGAAGTAGATAGCTCTGACGATAATGAACCACCCAAAATGACAAAATCAGAGCGGTGGAAGAAGGGCGTAAGTGATCGTATAGAGGAATTTGGGCTAGATGAGTTAATGTCTCACGCGAGATCAATGTTCCGGGAAAATTGGCCTCAATCAAGAGAACTTACTGTAACGTACGGTATAAATATCAGACTACGTGAGCTTATAAACCCAGGAAATAGTCGCCATACGCGTCGTGCATATGCACGTATATATCCAGCGGGGAATGGAACGATAGGGATAGTTTTCTTTCCGAGAGCTATCGAATTATGCAAGGACGAATTTAATCAACCCGTTGCTGAAATTAAATACCGAACATGGCCATCGAATAGCAACGCTCTGGAAGATGCCAACACTGAGATTCAATTCCTATTGACCTCCGATGAATGGGAAACTCACAAGGAGAAACTGACTGGACTTGTACAGTCCCTGTATGAAGCCTGGCAGAACAAGGATTCAGGCGGGTAGGGTTTCTTTGATTTCAGCATAGAACTTAATTCTGAAGGAGAGAGTCGCTATGCAAGTCAATGAGCTGATACGCAAAGCCCAAACGGTCGTTGATTGCGACGGCAACAAGAAGGCCGTGCAACTCGACTACGCGACTTGGGAAGAATTACTTGAGCTACTGGAAGATATAGAGGATATAGCAGAGATTGACAAGATCCGTGAGGCGAACGAGGAGTATATTCCCTGGGAGCAGGCGGTTGCGGGCGGACGGGATTTTGTAGAATATATCTGACAGTCAAGATGATGGGAGGCAAAAAGATGCTTGGATTCGACCGGATAACATTCGACCCTCACGTTATGGGTGGTCGCGCCTGTGTTAGAGGAATGCGCGTGACAGTTTCGCTTGTGCTTAACCTCGTCGCCAATGGTATGTCGTCACAGGAAATAATCGAGGCATATCCATACCTTAATTCAGAAGACATCGCTCAGAGTCTGAAGTATGCGGCTTGGCTGGCAGAGGAAAGAGTACATCCACTGGAGCCTGTCTCAACATGAGATTCTTGGCGGACATGGGAATTTCACCGATAACCGTCCAGTTTCTTATGGGTCTTGAGTATGACGCAACTTATTTGAGCGAACAAGGTCTCCACAGTATGCCGGACCCAGATATATTGCAGAAGGCTCGTGATGAGGGGCGCATCCTCTTGACGCACGACTTGGACTTCGGAGACATTCTAGCCGCCAGCGGGGACCAGTTGCCCAGCGTCATTATATTTCGCCTCCACAGTATGCGGCCTGATTCGGTGAATATGTATCTGACGAGAGTCATTTATGAGTTTGAGGACTCGCTTGGTGATGGAGCTATCATCAGCGTGACTGAAGGTCAGATTCGCTGTCGGCAACTTCCTATTCGACGATGAGAACACAAACAACATGACACAACAACCCGCCCACCTCGTACTTGAAGACGGTTCGGCCTACCGTGGCTTTGCCTTTGGCGATACGTCTCAGCGCACTCACGGTGAGGTCGTCTTCAACACCTCTATGACCGGATACCAGGAGATTCTGACCGACCCGTCCTACGCGGGGCAGATTGTGGTCCCTACATACCCGCTCATAGGGAACTATGGCATCAATCGGCAGGACTGGGAGTCGAGGAAAATACGGGTGTCCGGCTTCGTGGTGCGCGATCACTGCGACGCCCCCAGCCATCCCATGAGTGAGATGACCCTTGACGAGTTCCTCAGGTCGCAGGGAGTGCTTGGAATCAGCGAAGTGGATACTCGCGCCGTCACGCGCCGCCTACGGTCGAGAGGCGTAATGATGGGTACTATCGCGGTGAATGAGTCTCCCGAAAGAGCTCTCCAACGCCTGAGAGAGATGCCAACATACGAAGGGACGGATTTCGTCAGAGAGGTTTCGACTTCCGCGCCGTATCCGTGGGAGCAGTCGCTTCCCGGACTAACCGCCGCCGAGCCGCGCTTCAGGATACTCGTTGACGACTTCGGGCTGAAGTACAACATTCTCCGTATTCTCCGAACTCGTGGCTGCGAGGTCATTGCGTACCCGGCGACTACATCCGCGGAAGACCTATTGGCGCTGAAACCCGACGGCGTGCTTATGTCGCCCGGCCCCGGCGACCCCGACCTGCTCGACTACGCCGTGGATACCGCCAAAGGGCTTATCGGCAACGTCCCGATAATGGGCATATGCCTCGGCAACCAGATTCTTGCTCGCGCATTTGGCGGGCGTAATTACAAGCTGAAGTTCGGACACCGTGGCGGCAATCATCCCGTTAAGGAAATCTCTACGGGCCGAGTGCATATCACCGCGCAGAACCACGGCTACGCGGTTGACCCCGACAGCCTGCCACCAGAGGTCGTAGTCAGCCATGTCAACCTGAACGACGACACGGTCGAGGGACTGGAGCATCGCTCTCTGCCTGTTATGAGCATCCAGTACCACTCCGAGGCGTCGCCGGGTCCGCGCGACAACGAGTACCTTTTCGACCGCTTTCTTGAAATGGTTGAACGATACAAGGGATAAGAGGGACAAAAATGGGGAGGCTATTTACTCGCCTCCCCATTTTTGTGTGTTGTTTAGGTAGGCAATCTAAACATAGTTTGTCGAAGCCTCTACCACGACAAGGCGTAGCAGGCCCGGCGCGGGTCTGCCGAGGATGCAAGAACTCCGGTCTCAGGATTACGGGTGTTTACGGTCGCCCCCATTCCGGCGCTGGCAACGTTTACTATGTCGTGTCCCATGTCCTTGAGTTCTTTCACGACATTCTGGGAAATTCCGGGTTCGACTCCAAGTTGGCCGGGGTAGTAGGTGTGCGGATAGAAGCTGTTGCGCACGCCCTGGCTGGCGAACCTGGGGGCTTCCACCGCCTCCTGAGGATTCATGCCCCACAGAAGCGAATTCAGGACTAACTGCATATTGGCCTGGGCCTGGTGGTCGCCGCCCGGGCAGCCTATGGTCATTTTGGGAACGCCATCTTTGGTGACCATGTAGTTGACCAGCGTCGTCCTCGGACGCTTGAACGGCTCAAGCCTGTTCGGATGGTCGTCCTCGAAGTTGAACATCTCGATCCGGGTGCTGAGAGCGCACCCAAGTTCAGGGAAGTACACGGACTTCCCGAATGAGCCGCCAGAAGGCGTGGCGCACACCATATTGCCGTCGCGGTCTATGGAGGAAATGTGAGTGGTGCCACTATCCGCGCCGCCGTCGTCGGCCGCCGTCGGGACCTCTTCACGCGCCTGCGCGGCCGCGCCCGACAACTCGGAGTACCTGAACGGGTCGCCATGAGGTGGAAGTTCGGGCATCGCCTTATTGGGATCAATCATCGCTGCGCGCTCTTTTGCGTATTCCTTAGAAAGCAGGCCATCCACTGGCACTTCCACAAAATCGGGGTCGCCGTAATATGCCTCACGGTCTGCGAATGCGAGATTCACCGCCTGGCTGACAGTGTGAATGTACGCGGTCGAGTTGTGTCCCATGCTTCGCAGGTCGAAATTTTCGAGGATGTTGAGCGCCTGCATCAGAACCGCGCCTTGGGTCCAGGTTCGCTGTCCGTGTACCTCGTGTCCCATGTACGACGTCTTCAGCGGCGTTTCGTACTTTGCCTCATACGAAGCCAGAGACTTTAGGCCGAGGATCCCGCCGACACTGTGCGCGCAATCGTGGATAATCTGAGCGATTTCTCCGGTGTAGAAGCAGTCACGCGCCGCGCGCACGCCATCCGCGCGATGTCCTGGTGCCGCGCTTTCGGCCTCAACCAGTTTTCGCAGGATCAGGCCAAGGGACTTCTGTACCAGCAGGGAGCCTGGCTCGGGTACCCTACCGTCATCGTAGAAGACGTCGGTCCCGCCCGGTGGATATTCATCCCACTGACTCCTGGTGCCGGGTCCGTCAATTCTCGCCAACATATACTCGTAGTTGGGAATGCCGCGCTCGGCGTAATGGATGGAAGGCTCCAGAACTTCGCCGACCGTCTTGCTTCCGTATCTCTCCAGCAGGGATAGATACGCCGCGACAACCCCGGGCACCGTGAAGCTGAGATGAGCCAGGGGGCCGGGACCCGTCGGAATCTCGTCCTGGCCCTGAGAGCGATACCAGTCAACCGTGGCCAGCCTTGGCGCCGTTCCCTGGCCGCTCAGGGAAAGCAGCTCGCCGCTCTCGGCATGATAGAGCAAGAAGACGCCCTCGGCGGCCAGCGAGTAAGATGCGATTGGCTCCGTCACCGCCGCCGCGAAGCCCGCGGCCACCACCGCGTCGAACGCGTTTCCGCCGGACAGCAGCATTCGCATTCCTGCCATAGAAGTAAGATAGTGCCCGCTGGATATTACGCCCTGGGTGCCATAGACCACCGGGCGGCCCGTGGCCTGCTGACCTATATTCCCCTGTTCCAACGCCGATGCGGTGAGGGTGTTTCCGATAGTCATAGGATTCTCCTTTGTTCTGCTGTTCGGGTCTCGTTTCGGATTGGTCTAGGATGGCGGCTCGATGCCGTGTTCGCGCAGCAACCGTTCCATCTCCCGCAATCTCTCGCGCTCGCCGTCTCTTTCCTGTTCGGCCCTGTGCTGTGCCTCACGTTGGCTGTCCCGCTCTTGTTCGGCGGCTATTCTGGCCACGAACTCGCTGTCGCGCTCCCGTTCCGCCATCATTCGCGCTTCCTCGGCTGCCGCGCGGGCGGCCAGAGACTCGCTGAGATTGTCTATGTACTCGCCCCTGGATGGGTTGAAGAACCTGAACCAGTCCTTCCTGCCGTGTAGTTCGAGGTTCAGCGCCGAACTGAACCCTCGGCAGAGGCCGCTGTCCGGGTCAACCTCGATCTGGATTGGCCGATACGTCCCGTCAACCAGCCGAAAGCCCTGAAGCAGGGGATCGAGACGGGTCTCCCGGGTGGGGTCGTACATCCAGTATTCCGCGACGCCCCAACTCTCGTAGAGGTCGCGCTTGCGTCCAATGTCCTCCCGCCACGTGCTGTTGGAGGTTACCTCCATTATGAACATCGGGATCTGCTCCTCCAGCCACATGAAGTATGAAGTGCGAAGCCGTTTGTCCAGGTTGGGTATGACGAAGATGTCCGGTGCGATGTTCATCGAGGCGTCGCCCTCCCGGAAGTATATGAACATATTTCCGGCAACGTAGATGCGGGGGGAGTCTTGGTAGTGCGCGGACAGCGCTGATGTGGCGTAAGTCGCGGGTACGTACTGAAAATCGGATTCTGCCACTGGCTCACCATCGGATTCGGGATAATATACGCCGTCGTTGGGCGTCGGCGGTCTGTCTGTTTGGGCGGGCAGCGTGGTCATCTGTGCGCTCCGTTCCGTTTGGGTCGTTTGCCGGATAGTTTATAGTGTTTGGTCGTCAGTTGTCAGTATGGTCTTGGAATTCGACTGCCCTGCGCTCTTGTACGTCCGTGCTAATTTATCTACAATGACCCCATGACTAGCCACAATGAAACTTTCGACCGAACGCTCGGCGCCCAAAACTGGTCTCTGCACTCGAAAAACCATAAATCGTAATATATACCAGTCTTGGAAGAAGAAAATTTTTCGGTGATTTAGCTACAAACACAGGTGAACACAGGTGAACACAGGTGAAACTCTGGTTCAGAGGTCACCTGTTGGGTCACCAGTTAAGCCACCTGTTCCACCTGTTAAATGACCCAACCTATATAAACCAAGATATATGAGACCGCTGAAATTCAGACGCGGCTACCCTGTGGAGGCAGCCGTTTTAGCTTTTATCGCTGCCCATATTCGGTTAAGATTAAAATGGATATTGTCGAGGTCGGGAAAGTAGTGAGTCCCGAATTGGCGTGTAGCAAGATGGAAGGTAGAAACAATGTCTAAGCTGAGCGGGTTTAGTCTGCTGATACTTGGGGTCGTACTGATATTTCTGGGTTTAGTATTCAGACTGGGTATAATACAGTGGCTGATAGACCTCGCAGGACTGATACTGATAATTCTCGGAATAATAATTGTAGTCGTCGGCATCATCTCAATGGTGACCGGGAGGAAATCGTCGGACTTCTGATAGACAATCCGATTTGAGTCAGGCGAATCGTTAGGGAGTTAGAAAATGGGTCTTATGTCCCGAATATCAACAGTAGTCAAGGCCAAGATCAACAGACTCGTGGATGATGCGGAGAATCCGGGTGAAAATCTGGACTACGCTTACGAAAAACAGCGCGAGATGCTTCAGAGCGTCAAGCGCGGCATCGTTGAGATGGTAACCACCAAACGCAGGCTGCAGCTTCAGGCCGAGAAGGTCAGGGCCAGCATCGTAAACGTGGAAAATCAGGCGAGACAGGCGATGGCGGGGGGCAGGGAGGACCTTGCGCGAATGGCTCTTCAGCGTAAGCAGACTGCCCTGATCGAATTGGAAGGTCTTGACGAGCAGGTAGCTCAGCTTGAACTCGAGCAGGAGAAACTAACCCGTGCGGAGCAGCGTCTGACCGCCAAGGTGGAGGCCTTCCGCTCGAGGAAAGAGATCATCAAGGCGCAGTACAGCGCGGCCCAGGCGCAGGTCAGAATCGGCGCGGCTCTGTCTGGAATATCCGAGGAAATGGGAGATGTCCAGCTCGCAGTCGAACGGGCTGAAGACAAGACTGAGAACCTGCGCGCCAAGGCTGGCGCGATAAACGAACTCGCGGAATCCGGTGTCTTGGACGATCAGTTGTCGCCGGGCGGAGGCGACGTACTGAGCCGCGAACTGTCACAATTGACCGCCGAGCAGAATGTTGAAGACGAACTGGCGGCGCTCAGAACGAGTCTGCCCGCTTCAAGTCAAAATAGGGCGCTTCCGGGTAGCTGAAGCGCATTTTGGAGAGTGGATTTCACCGATGATAGTACGCATACTGACCGAAGGCCAGTACAATCTTCCGGGCGCGTTCATTGATGAATTGAACGAACTGGACAACAAGTTAGTCGAAGTGGTCGAGCGGGACGATACAGAGAGGTTCGGTCCTGCGCTGAAAGCGCTTCTCGACCTTGTTCGTGAGAACGGCGCGCCGGTCCCAATCGAAGAGTCGGTCGAGTCCGACCTCGTGCTGCCGGAGCCGGACATTACCCTGAAAGAGGCGGAAGAACTGTTTGTGGGCGAGGGCTTGGTTCCAGACTAATCGGACAAGCGCCACATTGCATTACAGCTAATTCCCTATTAACGGTCGTCAAGGGCGGGCATCGAAGCTCACAGCCTCTTCCATGAGATGAGAAGCGTCGTTTAGGCGTACAACAGACCAGCCATTGCGGTCGAACACGAATCGCGAGATTGACGTGTTATCAAGCGCGACTCTCCAGAGCAGGGTGTCGTTGAATCCCATTATGTATTGGAACAGGCAGCGCGAGGCCGTTCCATGCCCCACGACCGCCACGGTAAGTTCGCGGTGGCTGGAAACGAGTTCTTCGTTGTAGATAATCTCCGACTCTACCCAGCCGGATACGCGCCGCCTCACCATCCTTAGCGACTCCCCTTGCGGCGGAATGAAATCGGAGCCTTTGCTCATGATGTAGGCTACGTTTTCGGGAGTGAATACCTCTTCGACAGGCACTCCCCGCCAACCCATAGCCTTCTGCTCGACCAGCGCGTCCACAGCCGGAACATCTCGTTCGGTTTCACCCATAGTATCGAGCATATGCCGCGCCGTTTTGCGGGCGCGGTCCAGGCTGGAACTGTATATCCGGTCGAATTTCACGCCCTCTCTCTTCAGGCGGCTTCCGAGAAGCCGCGCCTGTTTCACCCCACGATCCGTTAGGGCCGAATCGTAATTGGCGCCGGCTGCTAGACCCGGTGTCGCGTTGGACTCGGATTCGCCGTGTCTTATGAAGTAAAACTCACATCTGAAGTCTTTGTGTATCAAGTCGACATCTCCGAATGTTCTATGAATCTCTGAGCGAAGGTGGGAGCATGTTGGGGATCGTGTTCGTGATCGGATAGATTTCGGCACACTCCGTGCAGGTAAGGACGCCCTCCACAATCTCCTCACCTTCCTGTTTTGTGATGCTGAGATCGAGGCTGCTCCTGCACATTGGACACACCAGGATCTCCATTAGCTGCATTTTCAATTTAGTTACCTCTCAGAAAGTGTGTAGGGGCGCTTCAAGCATATGAGTTCAACGGATGGCAACCTCGTAGAGAATCTTGAGCAGGTCAGCCAACAGGAACACAATTACCCCAAGAATGACAATCGTATTGTAACCGGATACCGCTCTGATAATCTTCCGAAACGGGCCCCTTGGCGGATCGGGGTTCCGTCTGTACATGTCGAGAAGAGCGGTTCGACGCCTCCTGCCGCGGGCAAGAATGAACATCCACACGCTGAACGCTACTTTTATCCCCAGGACGATTCCGTATGAAGGCCCCGTTACGCCGACGTTCAGACGATTGAAGGTAAGGATGATGCCGGTGGCCAGGATGACAAAGATGCAGGTATCCACTAAAACCCTGAATTCGGCGGCGGTCGCTTCGTTTATCTTGCGCCCGGCCTCGGGAGAACGGCGCAATGCGGGCCTAAGCGCGAAGAGGTAGAATATGCCGCCGCCAACCCACGCCGCCGATGCGACAAGGTGAATCCACCTGACCACCACCAGAAAGGCGTCGCTGCCCGTCATTCACGCACTCCGAGATTTTCGCGCGGGTATTGTACACCACTGTCTGATGCCGGTCTTACGAAGTTTCAGAATTAGCGGAGAATTGGCCGGTTCGTCAGGGAGGGGAAGCGACCGACACAATTAGTCTTATGCGGGCTAGAGAATCTCTTGGATCAACTCTTCGAGCTTCTCGAGATTCAGGGCGCCCGACCAGCTTCTGACTATGTTGTGGTCCTTGTCTATGAATATCGTGGTAGGGAAGCCCTGGATTTGGTAGTTCTTCAGAATCTCTCCAGAGCTGTCGCCCTGACGGTCCGGGCCTAGCATATAATTGACGCTCAGGTCCTGAACGAATTTCTGCCCGTCTTCAGCCGTATCCAATCCCAGAAGTTGGATCCCGATCATTCGCAGACCGTCGCTCTTGTACTTCTGGTACGCCACTTCGAAGTCAGGCATCTCCGCGACACATGGGGGACACGAAGGGAACCAGAAGTTAAGCACTACGGGCTCACCATCGAATTGGGAGAGTTTGATGGTATCTCCAGCCTGAAACTCTGCGTTGCCGTAGAGTGTCAACTCGAAATCAGCGGCGCGTTCTCCGTCGCTAGACTTTCCGCAGGCGGCAGCCGTAAGCGCAAGAGCCGCCAGAATGACCAATGTTAATAGGGAGCGGGAATAGGAAGAAATCGGAAGTTTCATTTTCTGATATTGCCTGAATTAGGATTTGCGAAATAATAGGGTCAACACTATAACAGTCGTCCCATCTATTTCATTAGATGTATCGGAATCTATGATGGATTCATTCAGAATTCCGTTCCGCAATTAGCTGTTCCCCCCTTTCGAGAAGCTCTTTGGCGTGGTCGGGTGGGGTTTCACGTGAATCGAGGTATCGCTCGAGAAGCTGCGATGGAGTGAGTCCTTCGGAGTAAGTTCCACCCAGCCTGGTACGGGGACGCTCAGTAATCTGCCTCGATATAGCAGCTATGTAATGCGCGTCAGATAGCGACGCCCGGATTTCGGAGTCGGACATCAGCGGTTCAAGATTCACGGGCATTTCGATATTGAGCTTGACGATGGCGTCTCTGGTGGCGTGGCGACTGACTCGATCCGCGACGGTTTGATTAGGTGATGGATCGTCGCCGCTGAGTTTCACGTCAATTGTGAGAAAGCGCCTCGCGTTTACAGGTTGGAAGCTGAAGTCTGCCATTCGCTGACCCTGTGGTTTGGCCGGGTCGAGTTCTATTACGCAGAAACCCTTTTCGTCCCTCTCTTCTCCGAAGTCAATCCGTTGAAGGCTTCCCGAGTACACTACGTGCGGGTTCTGACCGATAACCTGGTGCTTGTGTATGTGGCCAAGCGCGACGTAGTCGAACTGGGGAAGGGCGACCGAACTTCGGAGCAGGACGTGATCGCTGCCGAGCATCATGGACTGTTCCGAGCTTGTCCTGGCGTCGTTGACGGTCACATGTCCGGAGAGAATGGCGGGGATATTCGGGTCGAGACCCTGCGCCTGGATCTGGATGAGGTTCGTGAGTGTGTCGCTGATCTTGGCATTGATTTCGAAAGTCGAAAGACTGCGCATTTCGTCTCTGGCGAGAAGCTGACTCCGACGGACCCACGGCGCCGCTACTATCTGCACCGGCCCGCCCCTCGTCTCAATGCGATAGGTCGTGGCGTTGTCGCCGATGGTGACCCGGGGCATCGAAAGCGTCCGGTAAATATCCAGCGAAGTGGCGCGGCCTTGGACATGGGGTGTGTCGTGGTTGCCAACGAGCAGGAACGAGGGGATACCCGCATCCGACAGGCGGACTATTCGTTTTGCGAACTCGCGCTGGTGGGTCTGAGACGGATCGCGGCTCTTGTAGGCGTCGCCGCAGAATAGCGCCAGATGCGCGTCCGACTCAATGGCGTAGTCCACAAGTTCATCGAACGTTTCGAGGAAATCATTGAGCCTTGTCGAGAGACCGGTATTCGGGTCAGTTCGAGAGTAGTTTTCTACGCCAATGTGGACGTCGGCAAAATGCAGAATTCGCATGTGAGTGTACCGGGAGGCTCAGGACTTTCGTATTGTGATTGTAGCCACTGTTTGATATTCAGATCAGACGATCAGGTCTTGAGAGAGACGCTGCACTAATTCTGCGATTGGCACACGGATCTGTTCCATCGTGTCGCGGTATCGGATGGTTACGGCTTGATCGTCTATCGTATCGAAGTCCACTGTTACGCAGAGAGGGGTTCCGATCTCGTCCTGGCGCCGGTATCGCCGGCCGATGCTCTGAGTATCGTCGTACTGGACGAATCCGGGGATCCGGCCTGACATGCGCACGGTCTCAAATACGTCGCGCGCCGTCGGAGTTAAACGCGCGTTTCTGGACAACGGCAAGATGGCGACCTTCACCGGAGCGAGTTCAGGATGCAGTTTCAGTAGAACGCGGGTCTCGGTCTTGCCGGAGGCGGTGGCAACCTCCTCCTCGGTGTAGGCGTCGACTAAGTATGTCATAACCGCGCGGTCCACACCCGCCGCAGGCTCGATTACGTAGGGCGTTATGCGCCGATTGTTAGGCTGGTCGAAGTAGGTGAGGTTCTGACCGCTAGCCTCGGAATGTGCCTTGAGGTCGTAGTCGGTGCGGTTTGCTATGCCCTGTATTTCACCCCATCCCCACGGATAGAGATACTCTATGTCGTAGGTGGCCTTGGCGTAGTGGGAAAGCTCGTCGTCGTCATGTTGTCGGACCCGAAGGCGGTCTGGGTTGACGCCCAGCCCCGTGTACCAACCAAGACAGTCCTGAATCCACTGTTCGTGACTATCTTCGTCATCACCCGGGTTGACGAAGTATTCAATCTCCATTATCTCGAATTCGCGGGTTCTGAAGATAAAGTTCCCTGTGGTAATCTCGTTCCTGAACGCCTTTCCTATCTGGGCTATGCCGAATGGGAGGCGTTTGCGGGTGGAGGTCAGCACATTGTCGAAGTTGACGAAGATGCCTTGCGCGGTTTCAGGCCGTAAGTACACCTCGGTGGCTTGATCTTCCACGGGGCCTATGAATGTCTTGAACATGAGATTGAACTGGCGGGCCTCGGTGAATTCGCCGCCGCATTCGGGGCAGTTTGGGCCATCCAAATGGTCTTCTCTGAAGCGCCGATGGCATTCCAGGCATTCCACGAGCGGATCTGTGAAACTGCCCACGTGTCCGCTTGCGCGCCATACGTCGGGGTGCATGAGTATGGAGGCGTCCAGTCCCACGATGTCATCGCGGCTCCAGACGAACGTTCGCCACCACGAATCTTTGACGTTCTTCTTGAGTTCGACGCCGAGCGGGCCATAATCCCAGGTGCTGGCTAGGCCGCCGTATATCTCACTGCTCTGGAAAATAAAACCCCTACGCTTGCACAGGGAGGCTATCTTGTCCAAGTCCACACGGGAGTCTGTAGTTACCATGATTACCTCTCGTAGGGCATGATTCATGCCGGATTGACGTTAATGGTAAAGGATGATCGTGGACAGTTTCCAATCAGGACGCGAGATTTATGATAAGGTCTGCGGCCTTCTCTGCAATCATTATCGTCGTGGCGTTGGTATTGGCGCGCACGACGTCGGGCATGACCGAGGCGTCTATGACCATCAGATTGTCCAAGCCGCGCACTCGGCAATACTGGTCAACGACAGCCATGGGATCTGAGTTGGGTCCCATCTTGCAAGTGCCGGAGGAGTGGTGCTGGGTAAGTACGTTCTCGAGAAGCCAGGCGTCCAGAGTGTCGTCGTCCGCGAGAATATCATCCGTTGGGGATAGGCGGGACATTCGCGCCGGGGCGTATTCCGGCATCGCTGAAATTTCAGCGCAGAGGCGCGCCGCGCCGCGCATTCTCTCCCGGTCGAATGGGTCGGTGAGGTAGCGATAGTCGAGAATCGGCTGGTCTCTCGGATCTGCGCTGGCGAGTCTTATCTCCCCCTGAGAAAGGGCCTTCTGCATAGCGATGCTGAATCCGGTGGGGACGCTGTCCTCGCTAATCTGGAAGTCTGCCGGGATGTGCTCGGTGCGTATCTGGAGCGGACGCATCTGCATATCGTTTCGGAATGGCGAGCCGGGTGTGGTGTATCGCATACCGATCTGGAGGGCCGGCGAGAGAGGCGGGAGCGTGACGTTGGTCTCGTAATGCATGAAGACGGCGGGATGGTCACGCAGGTTCTGTCCAACGCCGGGAAGATCGGCCACAACTGGAATTCCAACTTCAGATAGGTGGTTGGCAGGCCCCACTCCTGAGAGCATCAGGAGCTGCGGTGAATTGATTGCGCCGCCGCTTAGAATTATCTGCTCGGCTTCAACCCTGAAGACCTCTCCTCCTGATTCCGCCACGACACCGATTGCGCGACTGCCCTCGAACAGAATTCGATGAACAAGAACCTCCGGCCTCAGAGTTAGATTGAGTCGGTTTCTGGCAATTCTAAGATACGTGAGGGCGGTACTCATACGAATTTCGTCAATCCGGTTGAGCGCGTAGAATCCGACTCCTGTTGATTCGGGATGATTCATGTCGTGCGTTCTCGGAAAGCCCGCCGCGACACAAGCATCGAGGAACGCCTTCGGACTTGGTAGAAGTTCGGCGTCCGTATAACGGCGGACGGGGATTGGGCCGTCGGAGCCATGAAAGTCGTCGCCAGGGAAATCCAAGTCGGTTTCGGATTTGCGGAAGTAGGGGAGGACACCGAGATAATCCCATTCGTCATTGCCGAACTTTGCCCACTCATCGAAGTCCTCAGGAATGCCTCTGAACCATATCTGTCCATTGATTGCGCTGGAACCTCCGGTCACCTTGCCCCGCGGCAGGTTAAAGGGTTCCCTTTCATTAGAAGCGCGCGCTTCGTATCCCCAGGTGTAAGCAAGCGGATCGTAGGATTCGTACCAGGGCCGGACGCCATATTTGATGTGGTCGGGCAAGGTGTCGAAATCTGGATAATCTGGACCTGCTTCAAGGAGGAGCACGGAACGGCTACGATCTTCGGTTAACCTTGAAGCCAGGACGCAGCCGGCTGAGCCGGCGCCTATGATGATAGTGTCGTATTTCATCAGGCTCCCCTATAATCGTATCTTAGATAGTTCCAAACTGTGAATCTTCGCGAGCTGTATCCGTTTACATTGATGGGAGCCAGCAACCGAGAAGTTGATCCCGGAAGCCTGAATCAGGAAGTAACTTCTTTGAAGAAGGCGCCGGCTGATGACGAGAGCAGCGTGGTCAAGTGTGTGTATAGGTACGTGACTCCCCGATTCAGATATGCCCGGGTCGCGGTGGAATTGCCAGCCGAACCTGACACCTTCCCAGCCGCGGCGATTGACGCGAACGCGCTGTCCATTGCCTCCCGCACTTCGGGGGCGTCCGGTCGTCCCGGGTATCCCAGGGACTGGGACAGATCGGAGGGACCTACGAAGAAAACGTCCACGCCATCAACCTGCAATATCTCATCCACGTTCCCGATGGCCTCCGATTCCTCCAGTTGAACGCAGACCAGAGTTTCCCGGTTGGAGTGTTCGGCATACTCGGCCATTGGCATACCGTATCCGTAAGATGCCGATCTCACCCCTGCTGCCAGGCCGCGCTCGCCTATTGGATGATACTTGACCGCTCCGACCGCTCGTCTGGCGTCGGCAGCGGTGTTTACGTGCGGGACTTGCACTCCCTTTACTCCCCTGTCCATGAGTTGGCCGATTGCCTCGAACGAATTGACCGGCGGCCTTGCGATGGGAGTCACTCCAGCCGTTTCAGCAGCCATCACCATGAGTTCGACGCTTTCCAGCGATATGGAACCGTGCTCACAGTCAATGAGTACCCAGTCGAATCCCAGCCGCCCGACGATGTCAACTATATGGGGAGAGGGGAACATGACCGAGACCCCGAATGCGGGCTGGCCGGAGAGGAGCTTCAATTTCATACGGTTTGGATCCATGGGCTCAGCTTTCTTATCGAAACCTATCCTGCTTAGTATAAGTCAGGAGGCGCGCTTCTGGGTCTGGGCAATCTCGCCAGCTATCCAGTCATAGGTGTACCTGATTCCTTCTCTGACGGCTGTTTCAGGCTGCCAGCCAATTATCTCGGCCAGGATAGTGTTGTCGCTGTTGCGTCCCCGGACACCCTGTGGCTTGGTAAGATCGTGGTTCCTCTTCAGACTCTTTCCAGCCGCCGAACATACAGCGTCAACCAGTTGGTTGACCGTTATTAACTCTTCGGTGCCGAGGTTGATGGGTTTGGTGTAGCCCGACTCCATTATACGGCGCAATCCTTCAACACAATCGGAGATGTAGCAAAAACTGCGGGTCTGCTCGCCGTCTCCCCAGACCTCGATGGCGCCCCCGTCGGGGGCAATGGCGACCTTGCGACAGATAGCGGCGGGGGCTTTTTCCTTGCCGCCATCGTATGTGCCGAGAGGTCCGTATATGTTGTGGAAGCGGATTATGCGAACATCGAGACCGCACTCTTCGTGGTAGTACGCAGTTAGCTGCTCGGCGAACAGTTTCTCCCATCCGTAGCCCTTTTCGGGGTCGGCGGGGACGGCTTCGTCTTCTCGCAGCGGGGTTACGTCCTCGCTCTCCTGGAGAAAACTGGGATATACGCAGGCCGAACTGGTGTAGAGGTATCTGTCCACCTTGGACACTCTGGCGGCTTCGAGCATGTGGCTGTTGATGAGCGTGTTGTTCCGAGTAAGGAAGGCGTGGTTGGCGGTGATATAGCCAATTCCGCCCATGTCTGCGGCGAGTTGGTAAACGTCATCCATGCCGTCTGTTGCTTGAACACAACTCTCGAAATTGCGGAGGTCAGCAAGCAGAAAATCGTCGGCTGCGCTCTCCTCATATTCGGGGTACTTGATGTCCACCCCTCTGACCCAGTGACCCTCGGACTTCAGCCGCTTCACAAGGTGGTGGCCTATGAACCCCCCGGCTCCGGTAACGACGACTTTCATGGTTGTATCCTCGAAGTTTCGATAGCTATCGTGGTCTTCCCACGAACTGGAAAATCTTGCTTGCCGGCTTCAGGATCGGGACCAGGAACCCTCCGCTCAGGCCGTTGCTTCGCCAGGCGCGCGCCACTTCAGAATTGGCTTTGACGATGTTGGTAATCGAGCCGTTGGATGCGCCACCGAGGGCCATTCTCACCATTACTCGGTCCAGGTATTTTACGTTGATGCCCTGCTTGAAGAAAAGGCGCAGCATCAGTTCGTAGTCCGCCGCTATGGGGTATCCGAGATCGAATACGCCGTGCCTGTCATATACGCTCCTGCGGACGAAGAACGTGGGGTGGGGCGGCATCCAGCCCCAGTACCACTTGATCTCGCTCGGACTCCCGGACTTCCAGTAGCGCGCCACTTTATCATCTTCATTCACATAGACCAGATTGCCATAGCAGGCATCGGTCTCGTTGTCTTCGAATGCCTCTATGACATCGTGTAACACAAGATTATCGGCATAGCGGTCATCGGCGTTTAGTATGCCGACGACGTCGCCCGTGGCGCGATGAATGCCCTTGTTCATTCCATCGTAGATCCCGTCGTCCGGCTCGCTTATCAGCGTGGAGATACGGTCGCGGTATGTTGCCAGAATCTCCATCGTTCCGTCCGTGGAACCCGCATCCACGACAACCAGTTCGAGTTCATGCTCGTGGCGCTGCGCGAGAATCGAATCCAGCGCGCGCGATACACGCGGGTCGTTATACACAGGGGTCACAATGGAGATTTTCATCTTATCCTGTGCGGCGCCAGAGCCTCCTCATTTAAGCTTATACCAAAACCGGGACGGTCAGGTGGGCTGACGTGACCGTCCTCAACCATCAAGGTCTCGTTGAACATATACTCCCACATCGGATCGGTCGAATTGCTGTAGTACTCAACCGTGAGGCCGTTGGGTATCGCGGATACGAGATGGACGTGGACATCCTGGTTGCCATGCGGCGCTATGAGTAGGTCGTGCGCCTGAGCGAGCGCAGCCACCTTCATGAACTCGGTTACGCCGCCCATAATCAGGCCGTCCGGCTGGAGAATGTCGCAGCACCGGCCCTCAATGAGTTCCCTGAAACCATAGCGGGTATATTCATTCTCGCCCGTAGCTACCGGGATAGTGGTGGACTGGCTGACCAGCCTGTGTCCTTCGTAGTCGTCGGGATTGACCGGCTCTTCGAACCAGAACACATCGTAAGGTTCCATCTTCCGGGCTATCTCCTGCGCCTCGAAGTGGCGGTAGGCGCAGTTGGCGTCCACCATAAGCCTTGTGTTGGGACCTATCGCCTCTCGTGCGATTCGCACACGCTCGACGTCCTCATTGATTGGCGCGCCGCCAATCTTCATCTTGACGGCTCGCGCTCCGAGGCCGACGGCGGTGACCATCTCCTCAGCCAACTCGCCCAGGCCTTTGCCCTCTTCGTAGTAGCCGCCAGCTATGTAAACCGGAACTTTGTTTGTGTAGCCACCAAGCAGCTTGTAAATGGGTAGGCCGGTTATTTTACCTTTGAGGTCCCACAGCGCTATGTCTATGCCGCTAATGACACGGGTCGTTATCCCTCGCCGTCCGACCAGTTTAGGCTGCCACATGTTGTCCCATATACGTTCGGTGTCGAACGGGTCCTGGCCAACGACTACCTGAGCGAAATGCTCCAGGATTGCCACGCCTATCTCCTCGGCTCCCTGAACTCCACCGGCGAGACCAACGCCTGAAAAGCCTTCATCGGTCTCCACCTTGACCACATTCAGGCCCGAGGTGGGGTACACGTACATTCCATTGCGTATAGGCGTAGCGCGTTTCCATCGGTAGGTTTCCATTGTGAGGCTGGTGATTTTCATACTCTATTTTCCTAATTCTTCGTTTTATTTGGTAAATTCAGGCGTTATCCCTAGAGCGTCGGCCATAGGATATAGCGGAAACGACCATGAAAATGACAACTCAGGGCGCCAGCAGATCCCAGCAGATCCCACAAGAGTTGTGCGGGCGCGAACCCTTCAGCGAATTTATTGTGGTTGGCTCCGAGTATATCACAGCGATCAGTTGCCAACTCATTAGGGACAGAGTTCAATTGCAGGGTCTTGTCAATGTCTCTCACCGTTTCCCCGGGGTCTTTCCAGAGTCGGCGGTTCTGTGGAAAATCGGCTGACGAGACAGAATTACATATATCCTGATTTATAAAAGTCCAGGTGGGGTTCAGGTGGAGTCCTGGTGACGTTTCAGGTGGAAAGTGACCTGAAAATCGGCGGATTTAGCTATGGATTGACCTGGGATTCACCTACAGAAAAAAATTGTCAGCCGGTTTTGTCGTCATTGATAAACTCCACATTATATAATTCAGGCACTTTTGTTCTACAACAGACATATTGTAACATAGCGGGTGGAGAGTTGCGCAGCATTTCGTACTGACTCTGAAAAGGCCCCGGCTAATTATTGGCAGGACGATTGCAAAGTTAAGATTTTTGTCTTCGGGACTCCGATCCGTCTTTCCCGCGAAAGCGGGAATCCAGAGTCCCGCCGCTGACGGAACCATGGTTACGCCGACTTTGCAATCGTCCTGTAATTATTGGCGTGGTTGACAACATATTTGGCGTGTCTTATAGTCTTGACCGATTTCCGTACAGTTGACATGACAGTATGGGAATACTGTATTGTTCGGTTATGGATTTGAAACGTCGGATTCGCCTATTACATTATTCTGGAGGGTCAAGTTGAAACGTCTTTGGTTTCTCGCGGCGATTGTTTTCGCGATAACAATCGCCACTTTCGCTTGCGGTGGTGGAGGTGGGGGCGGAGAACCTGCTCAGGAGAAGGCGGAGCAAGTTCTTGCGAAGGAATCGGCCGAAGACGCCAGGCGCGCGCAGAGACCAGGTCAGAGGACAGAAACCGAGGAGCAGCCTGTGCGGGTCGCGGCCGAGGGAGAGGTAATCTTCCCGGATCGGGAGGTAGAAGAGGCGGTCAGAAACGACCTGAAGCAGGAAGAGGGGCCCATCATGATAGCGGATGTGGCGCAGTTCACATCCTTCAGCTTGAACCAGTTGCTGTATGTCGCGGACATATCTGGATTGGAGCACATGGTCAACCTGACCGAATTCGATCTGGCCCAGAACGTTACCAGCGACATATCTCCTGTGGCCGGACTCACGAAGCTGACAAGGCTTGACCTCGCGCAGAACGACATCGAGGACATAACTCCGGTATCCGGACTTACGAGCCTGACATACCTCAGATTGCATGATAACCGCGTCAGCGATATTTCTCCGCTGGCCGAACTCATCAGCCTCACTGAGCTGGATCTCCGGATTAACCAGATAAGCGACATATCCGTTCTCTCCAACCTCACCAATCTGACCAAGCTCAATCTCACCAGCAACCAGATAACCGACATATCCGCATTGGCCTCGTTGTCCAAGCTGACCTTTCTTGAACTTACCAGAAACGAAGTCACTGATATTTCGCCTCTCCTGGAGGCGGAACTGGGAGAGGGAACTACTATCGTGCTCTGGAACTTGCCGCTGGACGATAATTCCGAGAACATGGTTATTCCCAAGTTGGAAGAGGCGGGCGTAAGAGTTGATTTCTAGGGGTGATACAGTCAGATGACCACTTATATAATCAGAAGGCTGCTTCTGACCATACCGACTCTGCTCATCGTTACGCTGCTGACCACGGCGGCGCTCCGCATTATCCCGGGCGACGCGGTGGACGTACTGATAGGCCAGATGGATCTCTCCGGCAAGGAAGACCGCGGACTTCTGCGGGCCGAGCTCGAAGCGCAGCTCGGCATAGACGTTCCTATCTACGTGCAGTACTTCAGGTGGTGGAGAGACCTGATACTTCACCAAGACCTGGGCGATGCGATTATCATGGGCTTCGACGTGAGAGACCAGATAATACAGAGGCTGCCGGTCACCTTCGAACTCGGCATCATGGCTCTGATAATCGCGATGTCCATTTCGTTCCCTGTGGCTATATACTCGGCTGTGCGACAGGACTCTGTGGCGGATTATGTGTTTAGAAGTATCGCTATTCTCTTCATAAGCCTCCCTTCCTTCTGGGTTGGCATCATGGTGATCGTATTCCCTTCGATATGGTGGGGATGGTCGCCGCCCATACTCAACATTCCCCTCTTGGAAGACCCTTGGGGCAACATCAAGCAGTACATAATTCCGGCGGTCATCATGGGCATGGCCATCAACGGCGTCAACATGAGGCTGATGCGAACGATGATGCTGGAGGTGGTTAGAGAGGACTACATCAGGACAGCCTACTCGAAGGGACTGACCGAGAGGGCCGTGGTATTCAGGCACGCGGTCAAGAACGCGCTGATACCTGTCATCACTGTGATAGGGCTGAACATACCGGTAGTCATAGGCGGCTCGGTGATAATCGAGCAGCTCTTCGGTCTGCCCGGTATGGGCCGGCTGGCCATAGAAGCGGCGTTCCTCCGAGACTTCCCGGTGATAATCGGGGTAACGCTCGTATTCAGTATGTTCGTGCTGGTCATCATTCTGATAACTGACCTGAGCTACGCCTGGCTCGATCCCAGAATTCGATACAGTTAGAGGTGCGCGAGAAGAATGGCACAAGCAACTTTAGGCGTCCCATTAATCCGAGATAGACGCAATCCATTTGCCGACTTCCTCACGCGGCTGGTAAAGACAAAGCCGCTCGGCACCGCGTCTGCGGTCATCGTTCTGGTGTTTTTCTTTGTCGGCGTATTCGCCAATTTTATCGCGCCTCACGGCTTCAACGATCAGAAGATTAGAAATGAGGATGGGACGATCATGCGGTTCGAGCGTCTCGCCTCCCCCTCGTTCGACCATTTCCTCGGCACCGATAGCATAAGTCGCGACCTGTTCAGCCGTATCGTTTACGGCGCGCGCATCTCCATGCTGGTGGGTGTGATTGGCAGCTTGACATCTCTGGTTGTCTCCTGCCTGATAGGTCTCCCCTCAGGTTACTTTGGAGGAAAGTTCGACCTTGTCGTGCAGAGGTTCATTGACGCTTGGCTTGTCTTCCCGGACCTGATACT
Source organism: Dehalococcoidia bacterium (assembly GCA_965261525.1). Classification (GTDB taxonomy): domain Bacteria; phylum Chloroflexota; class Dehalococcoidia; order Lucifugimonadales; family UBA1123; genus VXRN01. The sequence goes on along the minus strand of OZ253472.1, from coordinate 2,217,079 downwards.
TCTCATTCTGCTTGTGGCCCTGGTGGGGCCAAGTCTTTGGAACATAGTGTTCATTCTGGGGCTGCAGTACGGGCTGGGCGGTTCGAGATCCGTAAGGGGCGCTGTCATCGGAATCAGGCAGAACGCCTACATAGAGGCTTCGCAGGCTGTCGGTGTCTCGACTCCGAGAATACTCATGCGCCATGTGCTTCCGAACGTCGCCCCGTTCCTGCTCGTTCTGGTTACCACTCGTATGCCCGGCATGATACTGGCGGAAGCTGGCTTGAGTTTCCTGGGCCTCGGCGTGCCGGCCCCGGCGCCCAGCTGGGGCGGAATGCTCAGCAGCGGCGCAATGTCCTATATGTTAAGAGCGCCGATGCTGGCTGTATGGCCAGGTCTCGCGCTAAGCATCGTGGTGTACAGCACGAATATGTTCGGCGACGCGCTGAGAGATCTGCTGGACCCGAGACTGAGGGGATCCATGGGAGGTCGATACTAGAAGACATAAGCGGAATGTCGAGGGAATTCTCTTGACATAGAGGAAAAATTCACTATTATTGAGTCGCGCGAATATGGCTAGTCCACACCGCGTTGTCCAAAGCATAGGAAAGGATAGGGTATTACAGTTGAGAAAAATACACTTAATAGCAGCGATGGCGATTTTGGCGTTGGCGCTTACGGCGTTTGTGGCGTGTTCGAGTGAACAGCCAGCAGCGCAAGTCCCGCCAACTGCAACGCCGGTGAACATCGAGGCGATTATTCAGCAGGCAATGGCGGAGATCGAGAAATCTATTGAAGAGGCCGCCAAGAAGGCTGCCGAGGCGGCGATCGAGGCCGCCCCTGTGGCTATGACTCAGCTTAGGCCTGAGGACGTCAAGACCGTTGAGATAAGGACAGGGCCGTCATACGGTGGGACTTTGAGACTGGCGCGAGCGAGCGACCCAGGATCCAAGTGGGACATGTGCGAGTTCAAGAATCAGGAAATGCTTACCTATTCGGTTGAGAATTTCCTGTTTGGCGATTATAACAAGGGCCCGTCGGGAACCGGGGAGACCACCTACCTGCCGGTCCTCGGTTTTGGTACGGACAAGCTCGCCACCGGCTCTCTGGCCGACACATGGGAAGTGCCCGACCCGCTTACCTATAGCTTCCACCTCCGACCGGGTGTCAAGTGGCAAAACAAGTTCCCCACCTTCGGCAGGGAAGTCACAGTCGAAGAGCTGGTAACCGAAATGAACCGCATCAAGGACTGCCGCTGGCCCAGGCACGACTTCCTTCTGGATACGGATGACGCCATTACGGGCGACGATACCGATGGCGACGGAGTGCTGGATACGGTTACCTATCACACCAACAAGCCGGTCTCGTTCTGGGGCTATGAGTTCGCGTGGGGTCCCTATCTGATAGCCGCTCCACCGGAGACCATCGAACTCGGCACCGATGTTCCCTGGAACCAGTCGGGCACGGGCCCCTGGATGACAATCGAGGACGGATACGTAGCCGGCAGCAAGATCGAGTTCGAGAAGAACCCGGACTGGTACCAGACTTATAATGTGGATGGCAGAGAGTACGCAATGCCATTCTTGGATGGTGTCGTAGAGATCATCATTCCCCAGGAGGCCGCTCGGTTGGCTGCTCTGAGGACGGGCAAGATTGACAAGCTGCGCTCGGTTCGAACCACCGACCAGGCCAGCATTGAGGAGTCCAACCCGGACCTAGGCAAAGTGAAGCCGCTCCAGGACTCCCATATATTCTGGATGCCGATGAACAAGCCTCCGTTCGACGACCTGATAGTCCGCCGCGCTATGAACATGGCTGTCGACAGGCCGGTCTTCGCGGACAACCTGTTCGAGGGCGACGCGGTGACCTTCGCGTTCCCGTCTTCGCCGGAGTGGCCGCTGCACTACGTGCCGCTGGACCAGCAGCCGGAATCCGTGCAGGAATACTTCGAATACAACCCCATGAAGGCCGGAGAGTTGCTGGACGAGGCGGGATATCCTCTGGACTCGGATGGTACGCGTTTCGAGATAGAGTTGATGATTCGCAATACCATTGAGCTCGAACTGGAATCGGCTCAGATAGCGGTGGACATGTGGGACGACATAGGCGTGAAGGTCTCGCTCGATCTGGTGGACAGTCCTGTTATTCAGAGCAGGCTGTTCGAGAAGGATTACGACTTCATGTTCAACGCCCTTGTGGCGAGGCCGAACGCGCTGAACGACTTCAGGGCGGGACACCAGTGGAACAGGGCCAACCTGAACGATCCTGTGTGGCACGCAATGTGGGAGGATGTCCTTGCGGCTACTCAGTCAGACGAGCAGATCGCACGGATCAAGGCCGCGAATTCCGGCTTCCTCGAACTGGCTCCTATTATCCAGATACCCGCCGGCTTCGGCGGAGACTACTGGCAGCCGTGGGTACAGAACCACAACGGGGAACATATACTGGCCTTCGTTGACTTCGCGTCCAAGTGGGCCTACGTCTGGCTCGATCAGGATCTGAGAGAAGACAGGACCGGAATCAGGGAATAATTCCCCCAATCAGTTGAAAAGCAGTTAAGCGCAGCGGGGTGTGGCGATCAATGTCTCCACACCCCGTTTGCAATTCCGGCCATTTTCAGACTTGTACATATGCTCAGGATTCCAGCAACAGCCGGCAATTTCCCCCACTCCCTCTATGATAGCGGTCTGAAGAAGCGTCGCATTATAGGGTTGATTCTTATCGCCATCATGCTGGCGCTGTTCCTGGCATTCAACCGCATTCCCAAGCTGGACACTGTGCAGGCCGATCTCGCGGTAGCAACGTCGCCGGTCGCGGAGTGCTTTCAGGGCTTCTGCATAGAAGGCCCTCCGGAGAAGTCTTTCCTCTCACGCTGGTGGGACTTCTCTCTGACGTATCTCAGGCTCGTCGCGGTCGGCATGACTTTCGCTTTCCTTGTCGCGGGGGCCACTGAGGCTTTCTTATTTCCCAAATCGGCGGCTTGGAGCATATCCGGTACGGGCATCAAAGGATCGCTAAAGGGTCTGGTTGTTGGCCCAGCGATGAATCTCTGCTCCGCGTGCATCGTTCCGGTGGCGTCCGCTTTTCGGAGAAGAGGCTCGGGCATCGAGACAACCTTGGCCATAACTCAAGGGTCATCAACATTCAATTTGCCGGCCCTGATAATGGCGGCAATGGTGTTCGCGCCCCTGATCGGCGGAGCGCGCATCGGCGTGAGCTTCGTCGGCGCGCTCTTGATAGGCCCGCTGGTGGCGATGGTCGTGCGAGAAAACGGAAGACAGACTGGCTTTGAATCTAGTGACTTGCCGATTCATGTGCCGGACATGGTTAGCTGGCGGGACGCCTTTGCGGATGGATTCAAAGAGTGGGTTCAGATAACCGCCGGTCATGTGGTACGCCTTGCCCCCGTAATGATTCTTGCCGGGTTTGCAAGTGGGCTGGCAATACAGTGGCTCAGTCCGCAAACAGTGACATCCTGGCTCGGCGACGATGTTCTGGGAGTAGTTATCGCGGCGTCCATAGGCATCGCGATTAACGTGCCTCTCCTCTTCGAAATTCCGCTCGTTGCCGTGCTGCTAATGTCGGGTATGGGAACAGCGCCCGCGGCCGCGCTGCTGTTCACGGCTGCTGCTGCTGGCCCGATTACCTTCTGGGGACTTTCAAAGGTCATGCCGAAGAGGGCGATTGCCACATTTGGCACCAGCACCTGGGCTCTGGGGACGGCGGCGGGTCTCGTCGTGTTGGCATTTGTGTCACTCGGTAACGGACCGGAATTCGGTTTGCGCGCCGACTATGGCTCCTCAGTCGGTCCTGCCCCTCTGGTATCTGATAGCGTATTTGAAAGCAATAGAGATTGGGTGAGCTCCATGCGGTTTACCGACGTCACGCTCGAGTCGGGCATCACGCATACGCATACTTCGCCAGAACCACTACTGGGTAAAGTGGAGCCCAAAGACATGGTTGGCGGCGCCGTAGCCGAAGACTTCGACGGCGACGGATGGATTGATCTCTTTGTCCTGCGAGGAGGAGAATCTCCAAGCGTGCTGTACATGAATCGAAGGAACGGCGCCTTCTCAGAGGAAGCTGAGCTGAGGGGAGCCGACCTTCCTACGAAATTCGGGGCGGCCGCGGCCGCCGCCGATTATGACAACGATGGCGACATAGACATCGTTGTCGCCGGACAGAGCTTGCCTCATTACCTCTTGGTAAACACAGGTGAGGGGAAATTCAGCGTGGATGACACAATGTTGACCGAACCAAAGATGTTCGCGACGAGTCCGAGCTGGGGGGATGTAAACAACGACGGTATGCTGGAACTTGCGCTTGGGGAGTGGAACTCTGAGACGGCGGAAAACTACGATTCCGCCACCAAAATATCCAACGACTGGCCTCCTCCCGAGACACAGAACCCTATAATAGGGCAGGATAAACTCGCTCCGCTGTTCATGTACGCTAACGATGGACAGGGGCGTCTTCAGGCATACGATTTTCGCGCCACGCCCGGTATTGACCTGTGGGTATTCGCTCCGAGGTTCGCGGACATGGATAGCGACGGACTTACTGACCTTGTAGTCGCCGCCGATTACGGAATGTCGCGCATCTATCGCAACGTTGGGGATGGGAAGTTCAGACTCGAAGGTTCGACCTCTAGCGTCTTTACCGACGAAAACGGGATGGGGTCGGCCATTGGAGACTACGACAACGACGGCGACCTGGACTGGTTCGTATCCAGTATTTTTGGTCAGAACAACCCGGACAAAGGCGTATTCGGAGGCACCGGAAACCGTCTCTATCGTAACGAATCCGAAATGACATTCGCCGACCTCAGCGCCGAGGCGGGAATGCGAGACGGAGGGTGGGGCTGGGCCGCCAGTTTCGGAGATCTGGACAACGATGCCGACCTGGACTTGTACCATGTAAACGGCTGGGTGCAGAATCAACAAGAAGGAAGCCCCACCGAATTCAACAACGAGCCGGCGCGCCTCTTCGAGAACGGCGGCTATCGAGGGTTCCATGAGGTTGCCGAACAGACGGGTTCCGCCGACAAAGGGCAGGGCAGGGGGGTGATCCTGTTTGACTTCGACAATGATGGTGATCTGGACATTTTCATCACCAACAATCACGAGTACAAGTTAGAAGGTGGGAAGGCAGTTCGTGTTCCCGGCGCGCCCACACTACTGCGAAACGATACGCAGACTGGAAACCACTGGTTGAAGGTAACTCTTGAAGGCGTTCCTCCCCTCCACCGCGACGGCATCGGATCGAGGGTATATGTCACCACGAACGGACTGACGCAGATGCGTGAGTTGCACGCTTCAACAAACTTTGCGACTCAAGAACCGGGCAGAATCGCCCACTTTGGATTGGGGCCAGCTGATAGAGTTGACGAGATTCGCGTCCGGTGGGTCAACGGTGAGACCACTGTACTGTCCAATATCCCTGCCGATCAGCACATCTCCGTTTCCAGCCGATAGCTTCAGCAATCCCTGGGCTGCTGCCTCTATCGCCCATTGACACCCATACGTTACCTAAATATGATTGGCCCAATTCGCTTGGCCGACTGATCGGCCGTTTGAGAGGCACCCTATGGTCAGCTATCGCTATTCCCACTGGGACGGCACCCAGCACCCGTTTGATCTGGACGAAGAAGATGTTCTGGAGGCGCTGTCCGAAGACATTATGAATCACGGCGACGTCAATCGGGCGATGCGAAACCTCATGCGTCAGGGCATGAGCGGTGACCAAGGACAGCGAGTTACGGGGCTGCGTGAACTGAGAGAGCGCCTCAGTCGTCTCCAGCAGCAGCAGCTCGAACGATACAACCTTGAGTCGGCGATGGACGACATTTCTGAACGGATCGAGAACATTGTCTCCACTGAGCGGGGCGGCATAGAGCGACGCCTCGATGAAGCGAGGGAGCAGCTTGATAGTGTTGGAGACAATGCCGACATGTCCGACCTGCTCGGCAACGCAATGGACGTTCTCGAACAGCGCGCCCAGCAAAATCTGGAGAAGCTGGACCTTCTGCCGGAAAGCGCCGCCGGCCAGGTTCGTTCTCTGTCGGACTACGAATTCATGGATCCTGAGGCGCAGGAAAAGTTCCAGGAACTGATGGATATGCTGCGCCAGCAGATGATGCAGAACTTCTTCCAAGGGATGAAAGACGCCATTCAGAATATGTCGGCTGAAGATATGCGAGGAATACAGGAGATGATCCAGGCTCTCAACCAGATGCTCCGAGACAGGGCAACGGGCGAGGATCCGGACTTCGAGGGATTCATGGAGCAGTACGGACAATTCTTCGACCCAGACCGTCCAGCCAGCCTGGATGAACTAATTGAACAGCTTCAGCAGCAGATGGCGTCCATGCAGTCATTGATGGACTCGATGTCCCCACAGATGCGCGACGAATTGGAAGAGATGCTCCAGTCTTCTATGCCATCCGAGATGATGCAGGATATGGCCGAGCTCGCGTCAGTAATGTACGACATGTTCCCGTTTGACGACATGGCTTCAGAATACCCCTTTATGGGCGATGAATCCGTAACTCTCGACCAGGCGATGCGGCTGATGGAACAGCTTCAGGACATGGACCGGCTCGACGATCAGCTAGAGTCGGTAATGCGCCATGGCGGAGCGGAGAACATTGACGCAGACAAAGTTGAAGAACTTATGGGAGAGGACGCGCGCCGAGAACTTGAACAGCTTCAGCAGCTAATCCAACAGCTTGAGGAGGCAGGATACCTGCGGCGAAAAGGAGACCGGCTCGAACTGACCGCCAGGGGAATGAGGAAACTCGCGCAGCAGGCTCTTCGCGAAGTCTTTTCGGAGATGAAGAAGGAGCGCATGGGAAGGCATGAGGTGTTTACTCGAGGCGATGGCGGTGAATACACAGGGGAGACGCGCCAGTACCAGTTTGGCGACTCATTCGATGTTGATCTGCACCGTACCCTGTTCAACTCGGTGCTGCGAAACGGCCCAAGTGTCCCCTTGCGCCTGACCCCCGAAGACCTTGAGGTACACCATACAGAGCATTTGACTCAGACTGCGACAGTCCTGCTTCTGGACCAGAGCAAGTCAATGGGGATGTTCGGATACTGGGGCCCGGCGAAGAAGGTCGCCATGGCATTGTACTGGCTGATTCACTCCCAATTTCCCAGAGACTACTTCTACCTTGTCGGCTTCTCCGACTACGCCATGGAGTTCAAGGAAGAGGAGTTGCCTGAGATAACCTGGAACTACTGGAACTCCGGCACGAATATGCAACACGGATTGATGTTGGCGCGAAAGTTGCTTTCCCGTCAGAAGGTAGCCAATAAGCACATAATCATGGTGACGGACGGCGAACCGACGTCACACCTCGAGAACGGTCATGCCTACTTCAGTTACCCGCCCAGCTATCAGACGATTGACGAGACGTTGAAAGAGGTCAAGCGATGCACTCAGGATGGGATAACCATCAACACGTTCATGCTGGAGGCCAACTACTACCTGATGGACTTCATTGACCAGGTTTCCAAAGTCAACAAGGGAAGGGCATTTTACACATCGCCCAACCAGCTGGGCCAGTACGTGATGGTGGACTATATGCGGGCGAGAAAGAAGCGTATAGCATGAGGGCGACAATATGGTTATGCAGAATGCCCTGGAGCGTGAATTTCATAATGCTATGGTCAATATATACAGACAAGCGTTAGCTGACTGCCAATACAAAGCGACCTACTTCCTTCAAATGGTGACAGCCCGGGGCGGAGTCGGTACGGCTAGATACCTGCTTTCCACAGACGACCCGCAGTCCGGCTTCACTGAACTCTATCTGTGTGGAAGGCTTGACTTAACCGTTGAGGCACACGTAATAAAGCCCGAGTTCCGTGGACTATTTACAGATTCCGAACTGCGCCAGGCTCGAAAGAGACTCAACGACCTTGGATTCGGATCATCACCCGACGCATCTGCCCGGTGAAGGTTGGAAGTGAAACTGGCGACAGCGACCGTGATTATACGACTACGGTTGAATGAGTCGCCCTGAATTATCAACACGGGTCTTCGAAAGCCTGGCTCAGAACCGTTTGACGGCGGCAGAAAAGCCCACCAGATTTCTCCTCGCGGCGCTACCGATTTTCTTCGGGGATAGATGTCCACTGCATACGGGCGAGAACATCATCTATGGATGAATCCTCTTGAATATAGATCCTAGTAGGATTCCAGCGCATTTTCAAATGGTTGGTTTCGGGATATTCCGAGACGCTCTGCAAGTGACTCCGCTTCGCGTAGGATCGAATCTGGTATGGAAATTTCTGTATTCATATGGGCTACCCACGGAGGAGCCGGGTTGAGGATGATGGATAGATAATGCCGGTCTAGCCGAAGGGCCACCACCATCGGCGGCGTCCGGTTTCAGAGGCTGCCTGCCGAGTGTCAGATTCGGTCGGAATCTGGATGGGCTGGCGACTGAACAGACCGAGCGCTCCCAGAACCCTGTTGAACTGCTCCAGTTGCAGCGGCTTTCGCGCATAGCGGCTGGGAGGAATCGAGTAGGATTCCAGAAGGCTTGCCTCAGCCTCCGTGCCCGTAAGAAGCATGACGGGTATGGAGACCAGGTCTTCGTCTGCGTTTATCTCTGCAAGAACCTCGGTACCGTCCTTGCGAGGCATTCTGAGATCGAGCAGGATGAGATCCGGCCTGGGAGCGGAGGCTTGTTCGCCTTCTTTTCTCAGGATGGCAAGCGCGACCTCGCCATCTTCGGCATGAGTGATATTTGCCTGCTGGCTCGACTGTTCAATTGTGTCCTGGGCAAGTCGGGCATCCGCGGGGTTGTCTTCCACTAACAAGACTTCAATAGGTCTATCATCAATCTGGGTAACCATGGGCATCACCTCCTTCGGTGGGAACCATTATCCAACTACCGGGATGTTAAAGCGGAAAGTCGCTCCTTTGCCGACATCCGATTCAACCCAAATACGTCCTCCGTGGCGTTGTGCAATCTTACTACACAAGGCGAGGCCTATACCAGTACCCTCATACTGCGCTCTAGAGTGAAGTCTCGAAAACATGCCAAACACCTTCTCCTGATATTCAGGAGCGATTCCGATTCCGTTGTCCTGAACGGCGAAAATCCATTCACCTTCCTGTAATTCCGCCCATACACGAATGTCAGGACTTTCCCTCCCTCGGAATTTCAGTGCGTTGCTTATCAGGTTCTGGAATAGTCTGTAGAGTTGCGACTCGTCGCCAATCACTGCGGGAAGAGGCGACGTCCTTATGACCGCTCCGTTTCTCTCTATCGCCTGATTCAGGCTTCTGACGGCGCCGTTCAATGCATCGTCACAGCTTACCGATTCCAGCGGCTTCTCCTGAACATTGACTCGTGAGTATTCGAGCAGGTCGTTTATAAGTGTCCTCAAACGTTCCGAGCCGTCAACGGCGTATTCGATGAATTCCTGCGCTGTGGCGTCAAGGTCCCCGGCGTATCTGTCCTTTACCAAGCCGAGATATGAAGTAATTGTTCTGAGCGGTTCCTGTAGATCGTGTGAAGCGGCGTATGCGAACTGCTCTAGATCCGAATTAGACCGCGCGAGGTCGTCCTGTGTGCGGACAATGTCGGCATAAAGTAGAGAGTTTGCAATTGCGGGAGTTATCTGCGACGCGACGCGGGACAGAATTTCGGCGTCGAATTCTGTGTATGCGTTCAACTTGGAAGACCTGGCGTTAAGAACTCCGAAGAGTTGGCGACGATATATGAGTGGGGCCAGCGCGATGGAGGGAAAACCTAAGAGATTAGGATATCGCCGCTCCAGGTCAATGGGATCACCCTGTATAACCATAGACCTGCGCGAACGCACCGCTTCGCTGGTCACGGTGCCTTCCAGCGAGATCACGTCTCCAACCTGTCGTCCTTCGACATCCTCCCCGAGTACGTACGCGTTGGTGAAAGTGTTGTCGTCGAGATTCACAAGGCTGATGGAAAGCCTGTCAAAGTCAATCAGCCTTCTCACCTGGTTGGCGAAACCGGAGTACACCTCGGAAATATCCAAGCTGGACCCAATGATTCGTCCGATTTCCCCTAAAATTTCATTCTCACGGGCAAGCGTCCGCGCTTCATCTCCGGCAGCCCGTAGGGATTCGTGGGCGGCTCTTAAACGCGATATATCGCTGGAATAAATGCGAATTGCCAGGTCCTCAGGGATATAAACAATCTTTTGCTCGAAAGTTGATTCCTGTACATTGATTTCGCGCGTGGTGAATCCCGCACCCTCCCTTAGAAGCCTGCCTAGAAGCGGCCCGATGTCTCGGGCAAGCGGGTGACCGGGCGGCGCCTCTGTATCTGAGACATACACCTCGGCGGCAGGATTCATGAAGGTGACGTTCCCGTCCAGGTCAACCTCAACAACCGGGTTAGGGTTGTGCTCCGGAAACGACGCAAGCCGATGCGCGAGAAGTTCCGCGTTCTCCTGTATCTGCCGATCAGAAACCTCGCCAACTCCGGTCAGGCGTCGGACTATACCGGCCAAATGATTCTCACGACTCTGCATTATCCAACCTCGGCATGGATTTACTTCAAATTGGTTACGTACCGAACCTGCTTCCAGGATTCAAACCGATTTGCCCGGTCCATTCGGGAGCCATCACTTTGCGCTGGCCTTCGGGCTGAACGCGGCCAACTTGGATCGCGCCGCCATTCGCCGCAATCGTAAATCCATCCTCGCCCACCTCAACTACTTCACCTGGCGCCTTGCCCGTGTCACCTTCGATCTTGGCCACCCTGAAGAATGCGACCGCCGAGCCATTAAATGTCGTGTTCGCGCCCGGACTGGGGTCTCCACCCCTGACGATGTTGTAAATCTCATCAACACTCTTGTCCCAGTCTATGACCACGTCCTCCGTATTGCACCATCCTTCATAGGTCGCCAATGAATGGTCCTGCGGAATCTTGGGCGCCGTACCCTCTCTGACCATCTGCACTGACTCGACCATTGCATCCACGCCCAACTGGTAGAGTTTACCGAAGTACAGAGAACCCAGAGTGTCGTCCGGGGTTATCTCGACTTCCTTTTGGAGAAGTACAGGGCCGGTATCCAAGCCCTTGTCCGGCCAGAAGACCGTCAGTCCTGTCTTGGTCTCGCCCCATAATATAGGCCAGTTCATCGAACTTGGTCCGCGGTGCTTTGGCAGCAGGGAAGGGTGATATTGAATCGTTCCATGGGTGGGAGCTTCGAGAATCTCGTCGGGCACGATGTCGGTTACGAACGCCATCACACACAGATCGGCGTTCAATTCCAGAAAGGCGTCAATCGCCCGCTTGCGTCTCATCCGCCGGAATTGGAATACAGCTACGCCTCGCTCCTCCGCCTCCTGCTTGATGGGATCGGCGGGCCGTCCATCACGGTCAGGTGGACAGAACACTCCCACGATATTCTCTGAATTGTCAGCGAGGGCAGCCAGTACGTCCTTACCGAAGGCAGCCTGGCCGATTACAGCAATTCTCAAGTCGTCCGCCATTCCTTTGTCTCCCATATCTGAGCGGAGAACAGGCCATTCAACCTGATCTCATCTCTCTCCCTAATCTGGAACATGATGTCTTTACAATGTCGAGTGTGGATTGTGACTCTGAATTTACCACTTAACTGCTATAGGGGCAAATCGAGATTGGAACAGGAATCCTGTTCTGGCGCTCATAGAAACATGAGCAAGTTCAAGTCAGAGAAATGGCGCTTTAGTTCCCCTGGAAATCCTCGAATTGAATTGACTGGGAAACACAGACCTCGCTAAAATTTCAGGAGAAGGGGAGGGATATTTCCCAACATCAATCAGCCAAAGGAGGAGCGTAGTCATATGAACTCAAGCTTTATAAGGAAGGTCGAAAAGGCCAAGGATTACGCGCTTCAGAAAGAAAGAGTAAACTTGACAGGCTGTACGGTGCGATTCGAGGGTGATAACGGCGACCACACGATAACTTATGAAGCGGGCAGTTGGCATTGTGACTGCGACTACCACATAGGCCGTGATACATGCACGCACGTTATGGCGATGCAGATGATGCTCGAAGACATTGTTGGAGTTGTCCCGGTAGCTCATTAACCCCCTAGCGAACACACACGAAACCAATAGGGCCACCTCAACGCATGAGGTGGCCCTATTTTGTGTCTGCATGACGGGCAGGGCAGTTGGATGTTCAGTCGTCGAATCTGCTGAAAACGACGCAGGCGTTCTGACCACCGAATCCGAAGCTGTTGGACAGCGCCGTCGCCACCTCTGCTTGCCTGGCTTCGTTGGGAACATAGTCGAGGTCGCAATCCGGGTCCGGGTGCTCATAGTTGATAGTTGGGTGGATTACCCCCTGCTCGATGCTCTTGACGCAGACAACCGCCTCAATCGCGCCCGCGCCACCCAGAACGTGACCTATCATGGACTTGGTTGAGCTTATCGGAACATTATAGGCGTCTTCACCGAATGCCTTCTTGATCGCGAGAGTTTCCACGAGATCGTTCTTGGGCGTTGATGTACCGTGCGCGTTGATATAGCTGATCTGGGAGGGCTTCAGATTCGCGTCGTCAAGCGCCCAGCGAATTGCCCTGGCCGCGCCAGAACCGTCCTGGTCAGGCTGAACGGCGTGGAATGCATCGGAAGATACGCCATACCCGATGACTTCCGCCAAAATATCTGCGTTCCTGCCAATCGCGTGCTCGAGGCTTTCGAGTATCAATACGGCAGCGCCCTCACCTGGAACGAAGCCGTCCCTTTTGAGGTCGAATGGCCTGCTGGCCTTTTCGGGCTCCTCGTTCTGTCTGCTGAGCGCTTTGATGACGTTGAACCCGCCAAGCCCGAGCTGGCTGATCCCCGCTTCACAGCCGCCGCCGAGAACAACGTCCGCGACACCCCGCTGAATTGCGACAGCAGCCTCGCCGATGCCCTGCGTCCCTGCCGCGCAAGCCGTTATTACGGTCGAAGTGTAACCCTTAAGACCGTAGATGCGGCTGACGTTCGCCGCCGCCATGTTGGGCAGTATCATGGGAATGAAGAACGGTGACATTCGCATTCCGCCGCGTTTGACAAGAATACGGGCGTTGTCCTCGGTAGTAGGGAAGCCTCCGTTGCCATTTCCCATGACAACGCCAATACGGTCACTGTCCTCACTGGACAGATCGAGTCCCGCATCTTCAATCGCCAGGCCCGCCGCCGCGACCGACATCTGCGAGAAACGCGCCATACGTCTGTGTTCCTTGCGGTCAATGTACGTGTCCGGATCGAATCCACTGACCTCGGCTGAAATTCTGGACGGGTACTGCGAAGCGTCGCACAACGTCATAGGTCCGATGCCGGATACGCCGTTCACCAAGTTGTCCCAGAAACCATTAACCGACTCGCCAAGTGGCGTTATCGCGCCCATTCCGGTGATAACGACCCTTGTTTCGCTGCCTTTCATTTCGCTTCTCCTGCCGCTACTACACAGTTAAATGTGAGCGCTGGGACGCGGCCCTTTCAAATTCTCGTAAATCTCCGGTTCGATGCCGTGTATATCTTCCAATACTTCAGCCACCACTGCGAGAGAGCCCGTGCATAGTATAAGGTCGTCTGTTCTCGCAATTTCAAGAGCATGCTCAAACCCTTCCGATACTGAGTTCCTTTGCGACACAAGGTCCATATTCAGATTACGAATGGCGTCAGCAATCGTGTTCGAGTGCGAAGATCGGGGGTGTCTCGAATGTACTGCTACAATTCTTGGCCTCAGTACCGAAAGCTCGCGTAGCATATCCTCTGCGTTGTGCCCGCCTAACGCCCCATACACAAGAACCACGCCATTGAACTGTACATAACTCCGAAGGTTCTCCACGAGCCGCCTTACAGAATACGGATTGTGAGCGCCGTCTGCCACAATGGTCCTGCCATTCTTCTGGAAAACTTCAAAACGGCCGGGCCATGACACTTCCCGCACACCGGAAACTATTGCCTTGGCCGGAATTTCATATCCTTTTTCAGTCAACACCTCGGCGGTGGCAACCGCGGTGGCAACGTTTTCGGCCTGATAGTCACCCAGTAACGGCGTCCTGAGATTATAGATCTCTCCACCACCGGCAAGTATAATTTCCTGCCCGCTCAGATCGGCGCGAGCCGTTTCCCACGAGAAGTTATCTGCCACAGACACAAGTTCAGCGTTTTGTTCCGCGGTAACTTGCTCAAACACACGCATCGCATCGCCTTCGGCCTGCGGACCCACGACGCAGGGCACCCGATCCTTGATAATCCCCGCCTTAGCGGAAGCAATCTTTTCGATGGTGTCTCCCAGAATATTCACGTGGTCGAGACTGATAGACGTGATTACCGAAACCTCGGGAGTAACTATATTCGTCGAATCCAGTCGCCCACCCATGCCAACCTCCAAAACCTGAAAATCGGCGCCGACGTTCCTGAAGTGCGCCATGGCCAGGGCGGTCAGCATCTCGAAGAACGATATCCCTCCGTACCGGCCATCCCTTCCCACAGATTCGACTGCCGGCCAAATCTGCTCGATAAGGGCCGCGTAGTCAGAGGTGGAAATCGGATCGAGACCGACACGCACGCGTTCACACACGCTGTGCAAATGCGGAGACGTAAACAGACCGACTTTGTATCCGGCTTGCGACAGTATCGAGGTTATCAGGGCAGACGTGCTGCCCTTTCCCTTGGTTCCCGCCACATGGACGGTTGGCACTGCCTTGTCCACATTGTCTAGGCGCTCCGCGAGCATCTGCACTCTTTCAAGATGGAAGTATGAGTGTCCAGGCCAATTGGCGGAACGTTCAAAGTCGGCCAGGCTCATTGCCAGTTCGACTGCTTGAGCGTATGTCAGAGGTGAGGAATAGTGGTTGACTGTCATATCCCCAAGGCCGGTTTCTTACTCGAAATGGTTATTGCGTAACGATGTTTTTGCCACTTTGCTATGGCAGTAGCCAAACTCAATTATAGCGCAGCCATCTCTGGGCTTATAGTGCAGATCAGCGTGTATGCCCTAATTCTGTGTGCCTGCGCACGGGTATCGGGCCGACTTTCGGGATTGGGAAGCATGGCTTTATTCACAACTGACTTCAAGTTCCACGGCAGCCATTTCCAGAAGCGCCGGGATGTATCTCTCCAGCGTTCTGTAATCAGGATACGGGTAGGGAAGGTAGGGGACTATGTTCCTATGGTAGTGAAACGCCGATTCGAGCGCGGCCAACGGCTTGGCCATCGTGAATCCAACGCGAAGAGTCTTCAGGGGCGCGTAGTCTGTCCACTCATGTAAATACGTGTCCACTATTTCGGGATGCCGGCGCGCCTGAGCCGGAGTCAGGGGTGTGAAGAAAGGGTGAGAAATGGAGGCGTCAGACCAGTCCATCAGGACAGGAACGCCGTCGCGGATGAATACGTTAGTTGAGTCCAGGTCCCCATGTTCCAAAGTCTGCGGAAGCCCAAGTTCTTCCAACTGGCATACCATGTACTCTATTCTCTCCAGACTTGGCTCCAATCGCCTCAGCGCCGCGTCGTTCTCAGATTCGTATAGCTGAAGCGCGGGACGAGACGAGGCTTGCGCCCAACTGGCGAGTGTATCGAATATCTCCTGAGTTGTACGCCTTTCAATGCCCACTTGTTCTAAAGTCTCGTTAAAGTCGGTATAGCCACGCTGCACCATAGCGATGGTCTTCATCGTGTCGCGCCACAGTTCAAGTCTGTCCGCCTTAGCCAAAGTCAGATCGCCCAGATCTTCCATTATCATCCAGCCCGATTCAGATTGAGCGGCCACAAGTCTAGGGCTTGCGTCGGGAAATCGAGCCGCCACTTCCTTCGTTACAGCCACCTCAGATCCAAAATACCGGGGTGAAGCCTTGAAGTAGAGCCGCTTGTCGCCGGACATCAGCCGCCACACTGAGGATATTGACCAGGACCTTATCTGAGTCATGCGCCAGGGCTGTCCGGTCTGGCTGGGCGGCAGATTCGCCTCTGTCCAGTCTCGCACCCTCTTGTGCCAGCTTGTGGGCGTGTCCCATGGAACGGGCTTGTCGAATTGCGAATCCAGCGTGAGACGCTCGATTTCCATTCGAGCTATACTTGCCAGGGCCGCTTCAGCATCTCTGTCGAAAATCGGTTGATCTAACTCCGTCCAACTAAACCCGGAGTTGGGACGGTCATCATCGGAAACGCAGACTGCTGAGTAAAGTCGTGGCTTTCCGCCGTTTGCGTCGCCCTCTTCGAGGCACCGGAGTATAGAGACTTCCAGACCACACTCTGCGCGTACATTCAACACGAGTTCTTCCACTTCAGGGTAGAAAGTAGGGGCCACCCTGAAAACCGGAGCCTTCCCGGAAGCGCCTCGAACCAGCATCCTTCGCCCATTTTGGTCTAGCAGAAGCAGATAAACGGCAATTGCGTCAGGCCCGGCGGAATGAGAGACGGCTGACATTCTAAGGCCTGACTATGCCAGCGCCGTCCTTGAATTCCACTTCGACGCCAAATCGCCCGGACAATCTCTTAATCCTGTCGAGAGTAACTCGCATAACCCGGCCTTCCGCCAATACCGGGCGCCCGCGCTGTGAGCGCGGTCTGTCGTGCCCCATGTCAATTGGATGGAGAGTAATCTGATCAAGTTTGCGCGACTCGAATCGGCACTCCGCGACAACACTATGCCAATACACGGGGTCGCCCGGAAATCCGCGGGTATCGTTCTCGCTGCGTCTGTCATAGAAGTCTGCCGGTGTAGCCTCCGGTCCTAGTCCTACGCTCTCATAGTTGAATGCAGGCTGCCAGCGCACGGTGTCATTCTGAAAAATGAAGTTGCCCAGACTGTAGAAAATCGGCCGCCCGCGATAGATTTCTAGGCCCCTCGTAACATGCGGACCGTGCCCCAGGAATACGTCCGCCCCTGCCTTCACGCAGGCATGGGCGAAAGTTCGCAGGAACTCCGGAGGTTCATCCATACTTCGACCGCTTTCATGGCAGTGGAACGAGACAAATACCCAGTCCGCCATGCGTTTCGCGTCTCTTATCCACTTCAGGTTCTCCTCCATATCCCGTCGGTTGGGAATGGTAGAAGTCCTGAACTCCTCGCCCCTCAAGAACTTTCTCCCCAGAAAGCTGATCTGAGTGTCATTATCTTCCGAGACTGCTCCCTTGGGTCTGAATCTACGCTGGGCCGCGTTTCGCGACTCGAATCCCAGTTCGCGGCTGACTCTTCTCATCGCGTCGAACGCGCGCCTGTCAACTGTATAAGAGGTCGAATGTCGGAGGGCGTTGAGTCCGGGCCTTCCATTTAAGTCCGGGCGCTGGTCCATGGCGCGGCCTGCTTCATGAAACGTAGAGGAAACGGAAATCAGCGCAACACGGCCTGCCGGGGTGTCAAGAAATCCCGGAGCTCTGGCCTCGCTCAGATTGTTTCCTGTTCCTGCAAAAGCCAGCCCCGCTTCTTTCAGGTGCTTGATATTCGTAAGTACGCCGTCCCCGCCGTAGTCATAACTATGGTTGTTGGCAGTGGAAACCAGATTGATGCCCGCCCATTGAAGTTCTTTCAGATTCGCGGGTTCAGACGCCGTGAAAGTTCCGCCGGCTAGACCGGGGGCGTGTTCGAATTCGTGCATCAGCATTTCGAGGTTTGTGTAGCCAACGTCCGAATTTTTGAAAATCTCGATCAACGAAAGGAACCGCGACTCCCGGAATACGGAAAGGCGCCGCGTAATCATTGTGTCGCCGCCCGCGGCAAGTGTAAGGTTGCCCGACTCCGACTCGTACAACATATGGAATCAGACCTCCGGCCTACTCGGAAGAACGCGTTGCTTGCTGGTATTCCGCGGCGAGGATTCCCATGACGGCGGAGTCGAAACGTGAACCTTCATGTGGCCTGCTTTTTCGCAGAGTGCCTTCGTGCACGAAACCGAGACCCTCGAACAGCGCGCGCGCGGCCATGTTGTATTCGGGCACGTCCACCCAGACCCGGTAGAGGCCGTATTCGTTGAAAGCGGTATCAAGCGCGGCGCGGACGCTGGCCCGTCCATAGCCCCTGTTCCAGACCTCTTTGCGTCCTATGAGGATCGAGAGTTGACCGTCGCCCAGCGCCTCTTCGAGCGTGAGGTGGACCTCGCCAATGTGCTCGCCATCTTCAGTGTAAATGGACAGAGTCAAGTGATCGGGGTCTTCGAGCGTTCTTAAGAACTCTTCCTCGCTGGCCTTCTCCATCTCGTGAGGACGGTAGCCAAGGTGAGCGGGTTCCCCATAGGAATACCTGCCGAACCAGCTGCCGGAGACCTCGTCGTCTTGCAGCCACTGGCGTATCCTCGACACATCCTCGCGCGCTACCTGTCTAAGAGTGATTATCCTATTTCTAGGCATAGATTTTCTCCCTGCATTTCGGAATGTTGAGTCTTTGGATTTCCCATCTAAGGGAGCCTTTCTATGATCTTAACTAATATCAGATTTCGAACGATTTATCCACAAGGGGAGTGCTGGAACGAATTCTTTCTACGAAGCTGGCTGTTCAGCCGTGTCGACAGAATTGGGCAGGACAGATCGAAGCCGCCATATTGAACGATTGAATTCCTGCCGAATTCGAAGGCAATCGGACACAAGGGGCTCAGATGGCGGATTACGCGGATTATTGCGAGGTCTCTCAATCCATTCTGCCAGTCCAACTGCCACGTCGCGCTGTACCGACTTGCGGATATTCCTTCACCGGATTCCCTCTAATTCGCCGTTCCAAACAATTCGGGCGCATGAAGTCGAACCATTTCTTCCGAATTCACTTGGCGCCTGCCGCGTTAACACAGACTTAAACTAACTCCATTGACACAACGCCAACGATGTTGCTATCGTGGGCTTGAAATGATTATATTGCCCGCTTCCAGATATTTTGGATATTACTTTTACCGCACCGGCTGTAAAGCTGTCGGCTGATAGGTTTTGTCCGAAGTCCTGAAAAGGCAAGACACCGAAAACCAGACCCCAGTCGGCACAGACTGGGGTTTTTGATTATTTGAAACAGGACCGCGGGAATCCAGGAGGAGAGAAAGCCAGATGCAAGAGTCACCAACAAGGGATGTGAATGTTGTGAGCACAGATCAGTTGATAAGCCCGGTAGAATTGGTAAGGCAGATACCTGCCAGTCCATCGGCGGAAAAAACGGTCCTCGAAGGGCGTGAGCAGATCCGACGAGTTTTGAGCGGCGAAGATGATCGAATGATGATGGTGGTCGGTCCTTGCTCCATACACGATGAGAAGGCTTCCGTGGACTATGCCTCCAGAATTCTTGAACTCCGGAAGGAGTTGGAGGACAGACTGCTGATAGTCAT
The DNA here is from genome assembly GCA_965261525.1 of Dehalococcoidia bacterium. GTDB lineage: Bacteria > Chloroflexota > Dehalococcoidia > Lucifugimonadales > UBA1123 > VXRN01. Next base: position 2,197,811 of record OZ253472.1, on the reverse strand, counting down.
GCGAGTCTATTTCGAAAAGCCTCGCACCACCGTTGGATGGAAGGGCCTTATATACGACCCTCATCTGAATGACACATTCGATATTGACGAGGGCCTTCGAGTGGCGCGCCGCCTGATGCACTCCATAACCGAGATGGGTGTTTACACGGGCACCGAATTCCTGGACCCCATAGTGCCACAGTACCTCGCCGACCTCGTCTGCTGGGCGACAATCGGAGCCCGTACCACCGAAAGTCAGACGCACCGTCAGATGGCCAGCGGACTTTCCATGCCGGTTGGATTCAAGAACGGTACGGATGGCAACCCACAGACCGCAGTCGAAGCCATGATTGCCGCTCAGGCTCCCCACGCTTTCCTTGGGATAGACCACTACGGTCAGACAGCGGTGGTGAATACTACCGGCAACCTTGACGGGCACGTTGTTCTTCGCGGTGGGCGTTCAGGCCCTAACTACGCGGCGGAATTCGTCTCAGAGGCGCAGTATCTCTTGAACGACGCAGGTATCAGATCGGACTTGCTGGTTGACTGCTCGCACGGAAATTCTAATAAAGACCACAACCTTCAGCAGGTCGCCTTCAGGGATGTCGTTTCACAGCGCGCCGGCGGCAACGACCACGTAATCGGTTGTATGTTGGAATCAAACATCAACCCCGGCTCTCAGAAACTCAACGGCGGCCAGGATACCTTGGAATACGGCGTATCAGTAACCGACGCCTGCATTGGCTGGGATGAAACGGCGGATCTGCTCCGCTGGGCGAGAGACCAGGTGAAGGGCAGAGTCCCTGTAACCGCCGATTAAGCCCGAAGAGTGCGGGGGACCATCTCCCGCACTCATTTGGCTGCGCTCCAGGAGACAACTGATGCAACTAACCGAGCGGACCAGGATAAGGAATCACCCTGAACGAGCCGTACCCGATGAGACTTCGGAGATTCTCTCGCAGGGCATGGTGGCCCATCTTGGATTCATTCAGGATGACACTCCCTACGTAATCCCATTCACGTAGCACTATGACGCAGCCGCGCCCGATTCAATCTACCTGCACGGCTCTATACGCAGCCGCGCGCTCAAGCATCTCTCGACCGGCGCGCCGGTCTGCATAACTGTCACCCTTACCGACGGACTTGTCTATTCGCGCAAGGCGATGAATCATTCTGTCAATTACCGCAGCGTAACCCTCTTTGGGAGCGCCAGTGAAGTTACAGACGAAGACGAGAAATTCGACCTGTTTGACAAGATGGTGCAGAGATACTTTCCTGGACGCACAGTTGGTCACGACTACAATCCCCCTCCATCACCCGATCTGGGCATTACCGCGCTCGTTGAGGTCAAGATCGAAGAGTGGAACGCCAAGGCTCGACGGGGAATGCCGACTGGCCCTGACGATGACGAACCCGATGCCCTCGGTTCCGCGGGGGTAATCGAACTCCGAGAACCGTAGCCCGCCGGCGCGGATATCACCCGGAGACTTTACTCCGGATCGTAGAGTGAAGTCTCCGGATGGAACGCGTACCAGCCAAACCAGAAGACCACGAAAGACGGAAGCCTCGAAAGTGTTTCGCTTTCGTCGGCAGTTCTCCTCAGTCCCGTTTCGCTGACGACCCACTTTCCACCCTCGGAGTCCACCAGCGAATTCGGAATTCCTTCCACGTCGCTGCCGCTCTCGATGGAGAATGTCTCATCGCCGCGCTCGAAAACCCTGACGTCGGACGACATTCTCGAGGACACGATAACGACATTCTCGTCGCCGACCGTGTCGTTAACGATCCTCATATCTCGGAGCGTCATCACGGGGTAGGCCTTGTACGTATCCCCGGCGGATAGTCCCAGCACCTCGTCTTTCGCTTCCAGAACAAGGTCGCGATTCCACACCGGGAACATTGTCTCCGCGCTTACGCGGTAGTCATAATATATGGACCTGGCGTCCGTCTCGGGCTCGTAGAAACGCGGAGAATAGTAATCCGTGTCCAGCGAAAGCACTTTCGTGTCTGGATTCTCGGCTACCCATTCGCCCCATGTCGTTAGCGCGACCGGGAAAAAGTCGAGCTTTATGATTTCGTCACGTTCGGCCAACTTTCCGATGACCGGCTCCCCAACAAGTGAACTCCAGAGAGAATTCGTGTTTCGGTCGTACATCAGTTTATTGGACCGATATAGCAAACCAGAAGTGCCGAATGTGGTTGGCTGTCCATCTATCTTCGCGGAATACACGATTCCGGCTCCGCAAAGCGTTCACCACATTAGCGAGATGGGCTCGCCTCCTACCGAATCGTTCACCATCTCATGCGCATTGACCACCCTGAGAGGATAGGCCCTCACATCCCCGTTTATCTCCAGCCCGAACACCCTGTCGTCGGGGTTCATGTAGTCGGCCTCACCCGCATCGAGGAAAGTCGGCCTGCGCAGGTCGGGTATCCCGTCTGGCCGCACACCGCCCCAGACCACCTCTTCCAACTTGATCCGCGAGAAGTCCCTCGCGGGCCTGAGGAAATAGGGGAAGCGTTCGTCAATTACCGAGTAGAGACTGGCTTTCCAGTCCGCATACTCGTCGGGCGACTCTATGTTCTCCAGATTCTCGCCCATCCAGTCCATCCACTTGTCCCAGTCGTTTCCTACGAACTCTTGCCCTGTGAGGGACTGGAGTGTATCAGCCACGCTGTCCCGAGAGGATTGAGAAGGCATGAATCGAATTATCTCGATAAGTACCGGAATCATTGATGTGTCATGGTTCTCTTTGATGGCGCTGAGAGCGTCATTCGTCTGCGCCATCGAGACAGTGAAGCCCGGGAATATGTTGTACATGGCGGCGTTCGAATCGTAGGCCATGGGAGCCGACATTGGTGTCGGCTCCGGCGTCGGTTCGGGAATGGGAGTTGCGTCAGGTACCGATGTTGGTTCAGGCACGGGTGAAGACGTGGGAACCGGCGTCGGAGACGGAACCGGAGCGGATTCATTCGTTCTCATATCTGCCTTCGCCGTGACCTGCGCGGGAGTAGGTTCCGGCGTGGGAGCCACGGAGGAACCCCCAATACAGGCGAATGCCGCCATCATTGCTCCGACAATGGCAATTACAGGGAAATTCTTCAGAATTTTCGACATCAGAGCCTCGCCTTTCTCACACGCTATACCTTACGAGAGAAGACGAAACAACAGATTTGAGGGATTCGTCGCCTATAAGCTGATACCCACCTGAAAGCGCTACTCTCCGCGATGTATCCAACCAGCGATCCGCTCGGCGAGCATCATAATTGGCGCGTTGGTATTCGAGCGCGGGCAGTCGGGGAGTATGGAACCGTCAACCACTCTCAGGTTTTCGACGCCTTTCACACGCCCATGCTGATCAACAACGGCCATTGCGTCGTCATCCGGCCCCATCTTTGCGGTGCAGGAGATGTGGTGCATAGTGCTGACATTGCCGAGCATCCATTCGTCCAGGGCGTCTTCGGACTCCAGCGCCGCCGGGTCAGGCGCAATTAGCTCCCCGGCAATATCGGTGAACGCCTGACTTTGAATTAGATCCAGGCTCAGCCTGACGCCGTCCCGCAGGCGTTGCCTGTCGAACTCCTCAGCAAGGTAGTTATAGTCCAGAAGCGGCTGTACGCGCGGGTCTGCGGACTGGAGAGTAAGACTGCCTTTGCCGACAGCCAAATAAAGACCGACGCTCATAACAAGTGCATGGTCCCATTTGCCAAAGCGCATCACGGTAATCATGTCGTCCTGTAGATGCGACCCTGGCGCGGTGTAGCGCAACGCGACCTTCTGCGGGCCAACCTCGTGAGGTGGCGCTGGAACGTGTTCTTGCGCCTTCCACAGCATCGTGACGCAGGGATGATCCCTGAGTCCCTGTCCGACCCCGGGTGAATCGTGGACAGTAGCGATGCCGAATTCAGCGAGATGCTCGGACGGCCCGACGCCGGACAGCATGAGTAGCTGCGGCGAAGCAATCGGACCGGCGCTGAGAACAATCTGTTCCCCGTAAACCTCAAAGACTTCTTCACCGCTTTCGACTTCCACCCCCACCGCCGCATTTCCCTCGAACAAGACTCGCCGCGTGAAGCAGTTGGGGCGGATCGTGAGGTTGAGTCTGTACCGCGACTCGCCCAGGTAACCAATTGCCGTGCTCCAGCGGACGCCGCCCGGATTATTCAGCGGGTATGGCCCAACTCCTGACGCGCCGGGGTGATTGTGGTCCCGTATGGCGGGAAAGCCCATGTCGAGACAGGCTTCGTAAAACGCGTCTTGTTCGGGCTGAAGTGAGTCGAGTGTGTGTCTGCGAACTATGATCGGACCATCGGCGCCGTGATAGTCGTCCGAGAAGTCGGTGTCGGTTTCTATCTTGCGCAAGTAGGGCAGGGTATCTTCATATGTCCATTCGTCATTCCCAAGCGATGTCCAGTGATCGAAGTCATGGACCAGCGGCCTTAGGAACACCTGCCCGTTGATCGCGCTCGTTCCGCCGGTTACCTTGCCGCGCGGCACTTCCATGTCCGTTCTGAGAGGAGTAGCCTGCCCCGTAAATGCCCAGTTGTGCTCGTCCTCAACGACAAAGTCCGCCCCGGTTCCCCAACCATACTTCAGGTCTTCCGGGATAGTGTCGAAGTCTGGGTAGTCGGGTCCCGCCTCCAGCAACAGTACCGAAAGGCTTGGGTCTTCGGACAGCCGCGTCGCCAGTGTAGCGCCCGCCGACCCGGCTCCGACGACGATATAGTCATACTTCAAGCCTCACGCTCCCCATACCTCTTCCGAGATTGCTCCTGTCATGTACGGAATCATTTCTAGCGTCCTTCTTTTATGAAGTCCGCCATCTTTTCCCCTATCATCATGGTGCTGACGTTTATGTTCGCCCTTACGCAGTCCGGCATTATCGAGGCGTCAATCACGCGCAGGCCCTCAAGGCCGTGTACCCGCCCGTGCTGGTCAACGACCGCCATCGGATCGTCAGCAGGTCCCATCTTTGCTGTGCAGGAGATGTGGTGGCCGGTAGTGACCTCTCGCGCCATCCACTCGTCCAAGTCGTCGTCTGACTCCATCACCTCGTCGGGCGGTTCGATTCGCTCTTGGATTATGTCGCTCCATGCCTCATGCTCGCCCAGCCCGGAGCATATCCGCACAGCCTCTCGCATCCGCTCCCTGTCGAACTCCTCCGTGAAGTAGTTGTAGTCCAGATTCGGCTGATCCGACGGGTCAGCCGAATTAAGTTTCAACTCACCTGAACCCACTTCCAGGTCGAGCGCCACTATCATGCGTATGCCAATTGGATTCATGCGGTCGCCGCCCCTGTTTACCCGTTCTGTGGCGAAGGTGTTCATGTAAACGATCATGTCGTTTCGCAGATCGGAGCCGGTTGCCGTGTATCGCAGACCGAACTGCATCCGCGGCCCGTACAAGTCGAATTCATGCTCCGGCTTCACAAGCCAGGTAACATAAACCAGCGGGTGGTCGCGCAAATTCTGTCCCACTCCCGGAATGTCCTTGACCACAGGTACGCCGACCTCATTCAGATGCTCAGCCGGACCCACGCCTGAGAGCATGAGAATCTGCGGCGACCCGACCGCGCCCGCGCTCAGTATGATCTCTTCACCCTGCGCGGTGAACACCTCTCCGCCGCTCTCCACCACAACCCCGGTCGCCCTGTTGCCCTCGAACTCAATCCTGTGGACGGTGCAATTGGCGCGAATAGTCAGGTTTAGCCGGTGGCGGGACAGGCTCAGGTATCCCAGGTTCGTGCTCCACCTGATTCCGTTCGGGTTGTTGAGCGGAAGAGGGCCGACTCCCGTTGAATCCGGGTCGTTGTGGTCGGGACAGTCCTCGAACCCGTAGTCCAGGCAGGCCTGGTAGAACGCCTTGGACACGTCCTGCCAGGTCTCTGGCTGGAACCTGTGGCAGATGATAGGCCCGTCGGTGCCATGGAAGTCGTCCGAATAGGTTGTGTCCGTCTCCAGCTTGCGGAAGTAGGGCAGGCAGTCCTGGAATCCCCACTCCTCATTGCCCCACGAGGCCCAGTTGTCGTAGTCCTCAGGTACGCCGCGCAGAAATATCTGCCCATTGATGGCCGACGAGCCGCCAGTGACTTTACCGCGTGGAACCAGCATTGGCTCAGCCGAGTCGGTGGCGCGAGCCGTGTACTGCCAGTTGTGGTCACTGGTCATAATGTCCGTTGCGGTCGCGTACCCATAACGAACCTCGTCCGGCAACTCTTCCATCTCGGCATAGTCCGGCCCTGCTTCCAGCAGCAGGACGGACTTCGACGGGTCCTCAGTAAGTCGGGTAGCCAGAATCGCGCCCGCAGAGCCGGCGCCAATAATGATGTAGTCGTATCTCATCCCACGCTCCTTTTCCACTTCCGATTCTGGTCAATAGACATGGGCTAGTCTCCGCTGATCGTGACCCCAGCCATGTTTTCGATGAAATTCGCGATGGCGGAGTGGTCGGCGTTACCCTTGCCTTCGTTCATCAGGGAAACGATCATCTGCTGTATCAGGGACGTCACCGGCAGACCGACGCCAAGATCCTTGGCCGTGAGAAGCGCGTTGTTAAGATCCTTGTGATGAAGTACGATTCGGAATCCGGGAGTGAAGTTGCCTTCGATCATCATCGGCCCCTTGGCGTTGAGTACGGTTGACCCCGCCAGCCCGCCTTTGATGGCATCGAACACCACATTCGGATCGAGTCCGGCTTTCTTGGCGAGAGTCAGCGCCTCACCAACCGCCTCTATATTCGCCGCGACAATTATCTGATTGGCCAGCTTGGTCGTGTTGCCGGCTCCATAGTCGCCGCACAGTACGATGCTTGAACCCACTGCTTCCAGCAGACCCACGTGCGCTTCGAACACTTCCTTCTTGCCGCCCACCATTATGGCGAGAGTAGCGGAAATCGCTCCCGGCTCTCCTCCCGAAACGGGCGCGTCCAGGAAATCAACTCGCTGCGCTTCACATGCCGCAGCAATCTTCTGCGAGCTCGCCGGCGCGATGGAACTCATGTCAATTACGACCGAACCTGCCGCCGCGCCCTCGAGGACGCCGTTCTCTCCGAGTATCGCGGCCTCGGAGTCAGCGGAATCCGGCACCATTGTAATGATTGTCGGCGTTGCCGCCGCCACTTCAGCCGCCGACGACGCCGGCTTGGCCCCGTCTCCGACCACCTCTTCCATCGCCGAACCCACCACGTCATAAACCGTCAGCGAGTAACCCGCTTTCATCAGGTTGCGCGCCATCGGGCGTCCCATGATCCCCAGGCCGATAAATCCTACTTCTCCGCTTGGCATTTTATTCTCCTTTCTTAAGGGCGTTCTGAACGCGAAAAAAACCCAACGCGAGACGCCCTGAAGAGGGTGTGATTCTTGTTATCAATTCTCGCGTCAAGGTTAATCTGACAGGGCGGCACGGTCAAGTGACGCCGAATAGTCATTCGCCACGTTCCGGCTTCGCCGCGTTTCCCCCATTATACACATACAGTCCCATTTCATGTTACGCTATAGCCATGAAAAATACGCCTCCCGCTCAGTATCTCGACTCTTAGCCGTAGAGGCTCGCGGGATTGACTGTACAATCGGGTATGGATAATATGCCTATGGTTCTACATTCACCAGTTTTGCGCAGGAATGGCTCGTGAGCACAGAAATCGCATCCTGGCCAAGGGTTCGCGAACTCTTGGACAATATAATGGCAAGATGGGAACGTAAGGAGGGCCGCAAAGGTCTTCCCGGTATCCACTCCTACTCCTGGGCTACCCCTCAGGAGCTGGCTAACGACGAATCAATGGGAGCCAAGTTCATAGAGCCTGACACTCCCGCCGAGGAGACCGCGCTTATAATCTCCCTGCGAAAGGGATTCGGCTCCATCCCCCGTATGCCCATGGGAGGCCCGTTCCTTAAGCCGGACGAGATTGACGAAATATCCATGTGGATAGACGCCGGAATGCCCGAGTGAGGTTTGTCCTTTGACCGACGCTGAAAGACCATCCAGCACCGTCAGCCTCAACTGGCAAGGCGGCTTCAGATTCGATTCCCGCGATTCGCACGGCCACTCCCTCACTTTGGACGCGCCTCAGAGCGACGGCGACACATTCGAGGGATTCATGCCCGGTGATATGCTCCTGACCGCCCTCGCCGGATGCAGTGGAATAGACGTCGTCAACATCCTGGAAAGGATGCGCCAGAAGGTCGAGGGCATAGAAATCAGCGTCAAGGGTCACCAGAACCCCGATCCTCCCTGGACCTGGGAGGACATCGAGATTCACTACACGATCCGGGGCTCCGGCCTGAAAGATAATCTTGTCAGGCGCGCTATCAATCTTTCCGAAAACAAATACTGCTCCATTGGCGCCACCGTTGGAGGACGCGCCCGAATAAGCAGCAAATTCGAGATAATAGAGACCTGATTGGGTCGCGGCGTTGTCGCTGCCCCATACAGAGACCACCGTCCCAGGAGGACCAACAAGTGTCAGACATCCAGCCAATAGACTCCGATCTTCTTGAATCCCTTCGCAAAATCCCGTCCTGCTCAATCGCCAACGCGATTGAGACCTTCTCAGTCCAGCCCCGAAACGTCGGGTTCATGGGTCCTGAGATAAAGAGCGTATTCCCGGGCATGGGACACATGATAGGGTACGCGGTCACCGCCAAGATAGCCGCCGACGCGCCGCCGTCGAATTACATGAATGTGCCGCGAACCGACTGGGTGGACGCCATCATGAAAGTGCCGGCTCCGCGGGTCTTGGTTCTTGAGGACATTGACTACCCCAGCCCGATAGGCTCTTTCTGGGGTGAGGTCCAGGCCAACCTGCACCGCGCTCTCGGAGCCGTCGGCACCGTCACCAACGGTGGCGTCCGCGACCTTGACGAAATGCAGGAAGTCGGTTTCTTCGCATTCGCATCCTGCGTTCTGGTCTCCCACGCCTACGTGCACATCACCGACGTCGGTGTTCCCGTTAAGGTGGGCGGTCTTGTAGTCAATCCCGGAGACATCATCCAGGGCGACCAGCACGGTGTCATAAACGTGCCGCGCGATATTGCCGCTGACATCCCCGACGCTGTCAAGAGGGTGGAGAACGGAGAGCGGGAACTCATAGGATACGCCAACTCGCCTGAATTCACCGTCGAGGGTCTCAAAGAAATGCTGGCCCAGAGGTACTAGAGTGACAAATCCCAAAGTAGCCTTCATCACAGGGTTGCCCGACCAAATCATAGAAGTCGTCGTAGGATACAACCCCGACGACTGGACTACTGAAGTCGTGCGGGGAGACACGCCTGTTGAAGATCAGAAGCGCGCCGTTGCCGACGCCGACTTCATCATGGTCTATCGAGCCCACCTCCACGACGACGTGCTGCGCGTGGCTGAGAAGGCCCGCGTGGTTCAGACCCTCGCCGCCGGTTACGACAGCATGAATCTGCGGCTAATGCGCGATCTTGAAATCGCGTGCTGCAACAACGGTGGAGCGAACTCCCTTGCCGTCGCCGACCATGCCGTTCTGCTCATACTCACGCTCTACAAGCAGCTTCTGGCCGCCGACAGGTCAACCCGGGAGGGCCGCTGGTCGCAGCCGATAGACGGCTTCAACACCTTCGAGATGGCGGACAAGCTCGTCGGCGTCCTCGGACTCGGCAATATCGGGCGGCAGGTCACCAGGCGAGTGCAGGGCTTCGACGCTCGGGTGCAGTATTTCGACCTGTTCCCGCAGACGCCTGAACGCGAAAGCGAATTAAACGTAACGCGGGTAAGCCTCGAGGAACTGTTCGCCACCTCGGATATCATCACCTGCCATACGCCGCTTACTCCAGACACTCGCCATATAGTCAGCCGTGAACTGCTGGGGCTGATGAATCCGACCGCCGTCCTGATAAACACCAGCCGCGGCCCCGTCGTTGACGAAGACGCCTTAGTTGAAGCCCTGTCCGAAGGCCGCATAGCGGGCGCGGGCCTGGACGTGTTCGAGAATGAGCCGGTTGCCCCCGACAATCCGCTGCTGACTATGGACAATGTGGTTGTCACACCCCACTCCGCCGGCACAACCTGGAACACATGGTTCCGCCGCGCCGAGTTCGCATACCGGAACATGAAGGGGGTCTGGGATGGCGACTCTCCAATGGCCGTCGCACAGGATTACGAAATAGAAGACTGATCACTATCAAACTTAACCCATAAAATGAGGAATAGAATGGAACCTGTGATAAAAAATGTAGAGGGCAGGGGGAACCCGGTTCTCGGCCCTGACGACGGAGCGCCGAACTATGTCATGCTGTGGGTCCAGCACCCGCCCGGAGGAACAAGCGCCCAGCATGTTCACCCCTGGGAGCATCAGGCGTACATCGTTGAAGGCGAAGGCGTCCTCTGGGTCGAGGGAACCGAGTATCCCATCAAGGCCGGAGACGCTGTGCTGGTGCCGCCCGACGTGGAGCACCAGTTCCGCAACACCGGCGATGTAACCCTCAGCCGCGTAACTGTGAATCCCCTGAGTTCGGTCGGTCACGAGTAGCGCTATGCCCGATGTACACGACAGGGGAGGGCTCCCCACCGACGAACCGATAGACCAGTCCGATCACGAATGGGCCGACTGGGAGCATACGACCAACGCCCTCGTCGGCGCCCTAAGGACCCGCGACCTTATGAGCGTTGACGAGCTCCGGCGCGGCATAGAGTCCATACCGCCCGAACTGTACGAGTCGTACAGCTACTACGAACGCTGGTCCGCCTCCCTTGAAACCCTGATTGTCGAGAAGGGTATCCTGACCACCGACGAGATAGACGCCAAAGTGAAAGAGTTGGACGAAAGATGGGGTTAGTCTTCTCAGCAGAGCCAGGCGCATTCTCCCCCGGCGATGACGTCCAGATCAGGACCGACCTCGTGAAGCGTCACCATCGTACACCTTGGTTCATCAAGGGCAAGAGGGGTAGAATTCGCGCCGTCAGCGGACCGTTCTTCGATCCCGAAACCAGGGCGCGCGGAGGCAATGGAATCCCCAAGCGCCTTCTCTATCAGGTCGAGTTCGAGCAATCCCATGTGTGGGGCGACTCCTATCCCGAAGACCAGAACGACGTCCTCATAGTGGATGTGTACGAACAGTGGTTGGAACCTGTCTGAAACGCTAAAATGAATGAAGGCTAGTAGTCCGACAACTTAGTTGTGATGGATATCCAGATTCCGAATTATCCCCTCTCCCCCTGGGAGAGGGTTAGGGTGAGGGTATATAAACCGTCAATCCAAAAATGTTGGAACACTAGTAGTCCGACAACTTAGTTGTGATGGATATCCAGATTCCGAATTATCCCCTCTCCCCCTGGGAGAGGGTTAGGGTGAGGGTATATAAACCATCAATCCAAAAATGTTGGAACACTAGTTAGAAATGGACAAACTGCGATGAGTGAAAACCATCACGACGAATCCGACCACGAAGGAATCCAGCCCGATACCGAGTTGAGCCTGCCCGCCAGGCGTGCGCTCGCGATTCACGAATTGCTCGTCGAAAAGGGCGTGATTGGAGCGGACGAGGTGCGCGAACGCGCGGAGACCTATCGCTCCCGTACCCCCTCTGATGGCGCGAAGGTCGTGGCCAAAGCGTGGAGCGACCCGGCTTTCAAGCAACGGCTTCTTGACGACGCGCGCGCCGCCGTCTATGAACTCGGCTACACGCTCACACACGACGCGGAGCTCGCGGTCGTCGAGAATACCGAGAACATTCACCATCTTGTCGTATGCACCCTTTGCTCCTGCTATCCAACGTCGCTGCTCGGCCCCCCGCCGGACTGGTATAAGAGCTTTGCATACCGGCAGAGAGCAGTCGTCGGGCCGCGCTCCGTCATGCGCGAATTCGGACTTGAGTTGGACGATGACATTCAGGTGCGGGTTGTGGACAGCGCAGCCGACCTGCGCTACTTGGTCCTGCCCCGCCGTCCGGTCGGGACCGACGGGATGTCCGAAGAGGAATTAGCCGCCTTGGTCACCCGCGACAGCATGATTGGCGTCTCGGAACCTCTTCCCCCCAGAGCCGCGAGCCGGGCCTGAACCTCCGGATATGGCTCACATACCTCCACGCAGCAGAGGTACTCTGAGGGTTCAGGCAGAAAGTTCATACGTCGCCCGCCGTATCCGGCTGCCCATACAACAATTCATTCACACAGAGTCCGTCGGTGGTCTGGTTTTGTTGGCGGCAACCATCGTCGCGCTCGTATGGGCGAATTCACCCTGGTACGACCAGTATCACAGCATCCTCAAGACTCACCTTGCGCTCGACCTCGCCCTGTTCAGCGTTGACCTATCGGTTCAGCATTGGATAAACGATGGCCTGATGGCGGTCTTCTTTTTCGTAATCGGTCTCGAGATTAAGCGCGAGGCGCTGTTCGGTCACTTCTCGTCGGTTCGTCGCGCCGCGCTCCCCGCAGTCGCCGCTCTGGGAGGCATGGTCATTCCAGCCGCCTTTTATCTCATATTCAATATCGGGTCAGACGGCGCGCGCGGGTGGGGCATACCAATGGCGACCGACATAGCCTTCGCCCTGGGAATCCTCGCCCTGCTGGGACGGCGTGTGCCTATGGAATTGCGGGTATTCCTTCTCGGACTCGCAGTCGTGGACGACCTCGGCGCAATCATCGTAATAGCCGTAGCCTACACCGAATCAATTTCCTTCCCGCACCTGGCAATGGTGGCTGGTCTGGTCATCGTCACGATTATCGCCAACCGGGTCGGATTCAGCCACGCCGCCGTAACCGCCGCCCTCGGCTTTCTGATATGGGTGGCTATGTTGAAGTCCGGCGTTCACGCCACAATCGCCGGCGTGATATTCGGTCTTCTTACCTCCTCGCGGTCCCACTTCAGCAGGGAACGCTTTGCAGATGAGTCGGAGTCGCTGATAGCCGAGTACCGGCGGGCCATCGCCGACGGAGACTCCGAACGTTCGGAGGCAATTCTCGGCGAGTTGGAGGAGCTTGCCCAGGGCACCGAATCCCCTAATGGAGAGGCTTGAACGGCTAACGCATCCCTGGGCAAGCTACGTCATCCTGCCCGTATTCGCCCTTGCCAACGCGGGCCTTCACTTCTCCGGTGTCGAGCTGGGCAGCGTGGTCTCCAGCGGCGTCACCATCGGTGTAATAGCTGGCTTGTTGGTGGGTAAAGTAGTCGGTATCATTGTGTTCCCCTGGGTGGCATCCAGATTTGGCATAGTGGATCTGCCCCGGTACGTAACCTGGACGCACGTAATAGGAGCCGGTTTCCTGGGCGGAATCGGGTTCACGGTCGCCATATTCATATCCGGCCTCGCTTTCTCCGATCCGACACTTGTGCTGAACGCCCAGTTCGGAATCATGTGCGCCTCCGCTCTGGCCGGACTGCTGGGCTACTCGATACTTCGTTTGGTTTCTCGCTCCGGTTGATATAGCCGCCGATTTCATGTCTCCATACATACTACATATCCACCTTCACGCTATGTTACAATGTCCCCATTGCAGAACAAACGTACCTAATTTACATAAGGTGGAACTTATCAATGACGACAAAACTGACTGACAACTTTTTTGGTGCTGGTGAATTCGTAGCTAAATCCGCCGATTTTCAGGTCACTCCCCACCTGAAACGTCACCAGGACTTCACCTGAACCCCACATGGACTAATATAAATGGAAATATATGCAATGCTGTCTGACCGCCGCTCTTCGATCCAGGTTCCCGGACTTGATTGATGAGTCTCGCAAACAGAGAGATAGTCGCAAAAGCCCCCTCTCCCTCAATGGGAGAAGGCTAGGGGTAGGTAAATGTCCAGTCAGCTATGAATTTCAATAACAGACCCCCTCTCCCTTGAGGGAGAGGGCTGGGGTGAGGGTGGCTGAGAGCGCGCTAAAGTCGAGTTTTCAGCTTTATGAACCATAGACCGAACCACCTTTGGCTTGATGCCCATTAACTTGACATAAAAACACCTACCCCTCTCAGCCCATTGAGGGCTGAGAGGGGTAGGGTGACTCTCTCTACCTACTAAGCTGGACTTTGTACATAATATAGACAGAGAGCGATGCAATCGCATTGGCGCGTCATCATATGTGGAGAGCGTCTGAGACTTTTTGTGTGTCTGAACGGAAACCCGATATCGTTAAAGTCCCCGCGCCCTTGTTCAAACGACTCATGGAATCGCTGACTTATGCCGCCTGAATGTACAAAGTCGAGCTTAGAGACTATCTCAAAACTCTTCGCTCAAGCGGATGGCAGGAGGACACAATCTCCCTCTCCCTTGAGCTGATAGGGGTAGGTAAATGTCCAGTCAGCTATGAATTAACAGACCCCCTCTCCCTCAAGGGAGAGGGCTGGGGTGAGGGTGAAATTCCTTAAGGTCGGGTTTTGAGATAGTTACTAAACTGAACAGGCTTGAACAGGCAAGCCTATTTGACGCTTGCTTTTCGGCCCAACTAGAATTGTTGAAGTTCACTAACAGGGGAGAGTCGGCATGGCGAACAAACTGGTTCCACAGGGAGATATGCCTCGCGCATACGAGCCGGGAGCGGTCGAAGAGCGTATCTACAAGTTCTGGAACGACAGCGGTTACTTCACGCCGGAGATAGACCGGTCCAAGAAGCCGTTCACGATTATTATGCCTCCACCTAACGTGACCGGCGAACTCCACATGGGACACGCGCTCACTATCGCTCTCGAAGACCTGATGGTCAGGTGGCACCGTATGCTGGGCGAACCCTCACTCTATCTTCCTGGAACCGACCATGCGGGCATTGCCACGCAGGTCGTAGTGGAGCGCCAGATTGCATCGGATGGTCTGAGCAGACACGACCTTGGCCGCGATAAGTTCGTCGAGCGGGTCTGGTCCTGGGTGGACGACTACGGTGACCGCATCTACCGCCAGACCGAGCGGCTAGGCGCTTCCTGCGACTGGACTCGCCGCGCCTTCACCCTCGACGAAGGGCCCGCGAGGGCAGTCCGAACAACATTCGTAAATCTCTATAAGAAGGGCCTGATTTACAAGGGCAACCGCATCACCAACTGGTGCCCACGCTGTAGGACCGCGCTCTCCGATCTTGAAGTGAAGTACCAGGACGAAAGCGCCCACCTGTACTACATCAAATACAATCTGGAAGATGACTCCGGGCATGTCGTAATAGCAACCACCCGCCCTGAAACAATGCTCGGCGACACGGCCGTCGCGGTCAACCCCGACGACGACCGCTATTCCGAGCTGATAGGCAAGACCGCCATTCTCCCCATAGTCAACCGTGCTCTCCCGATAATCGGAGACGGATCGGTTGAGATCGAGTTCGGCACGGGCGCGCTCAAGGTTACCCCCGGACACGACCCGGTTGACTTTGAGATAGGCCAGCGTCACGCGCTGGACACTCTGAACATACTCAACCTTGACGGCTCTCTAAATGAAAACGCGGGCCGGTATCAGGGTCAGACCGTTTCTGAGGCGAGGCAGAACGTTGTTCGTCAACTGGAAGAGGACCAAGTTCTGGAGAAAGTCGAGGACTTCCACCACGCCGTGGGACACTGCGACCGCTGCGACGAGGTCGTCGAGCCGATTGTCAGCGATCAGTGGTACGTCAGAATGGCCCCACTCGCCAAGCCCGCCCGCGAGGCCGTCGCCGACGGTCGCATCAAGATGGTCCCCGAACGATTCACGAAGGTCTATTTCAACTGGATGGACAACATCCGGGACTGGCCCATAAGCCGCCAGCTATGGTGGGGACATCGCATCCCGGTCTGGTACTGCGAATGTGGCGAACAGATAGTTGAGCTTGAAGACCCGGCCTATTGCCCCAAGTGCGG
Source organism: Dehalococcoidia bacterium (assembly GCA_965261525.1). Classification (GTDB taxonomy): domain Bacteria; phylum Chloroflexota; class Dehalococcoidia; order Lucifugimonadales; family UBA1123; genus VXRN01. The sequence goes on along the minus strand of OZ253472.1, from coordinate 2,182,058 downwards.
CGGCAGGGCCTTGGAGCGCGATCCCGACGTTCTGGATACATGGTTCAGCTCCGGCCTGTGGACTCACTCCACGCTCGGCTGGCCCGAAGATACAGACGACCTGGATTACTTCTATCCAACCTCCGTTATGGAGACCGGGCATGACATTCTGTTCTTCTGGGTAGCCAGGATGATTTTCTTCGGCATCGAGAACATGGGCGACATTCCCTTCCACACGGTCTATCTCCACGGCCTGATTCGCGACCCGGAAGGAGTGAAGATGAGCAAGACCAAGGGCAACGTCGTTGACCCACTCGAACTCGTTCGCCAGTACGGGGCTGATGCCATCCGCTTCGCCCTCACGACCGGCACCTCCGCAGGCAACGACATGCGGATGAACGAGCAGAAGCTCGAGTCAAGCCGCAACTTCGCCAACAAGCTGTGGAACGCCGCCCGTTTCGTGATAAATAATCTCGAAGGCGCGTCGTCATTGGAAGACTGGCAGGCGCTGGAAGACCTTGACCATCGCGAGGACAGATGGATAGTCAGCCGACTCAACCGTGTCTCGGCGCAGGTGGACTCGAATATGCGTGACTACCTATTTGGAGAGGCGCAAAGAGTAATACACGATTTCCTCTGGAACGAATACTGCGACTGGTACATAGAGATGTGCAAGGTCAGACTTCGATCAGGGGACGGTCGTTCACCGCTGCCGACGCTGGCGCATATGCTCGAAAAGATGCTCCGGATGCTCCATCCCTTCATGCCGTTCGTAACCGAAGAAATATGGACGAGGCTGACAGCCGTTCTCCCTGACGCTCCTGACAAACCCGAAGCCCTCATTGTCGCTCCGTATCCCGAAGCCGATCCGTCTCGCTACGACACTGACGCGGAAGCCGAGATCGAGTCCATAATCGAACTCGTCCGCGCCGCCCGCAACCTGCGCTCAGAGTTCAGAATACAGAACAACGAACGTCTCGAAGCCGAGATATCCATCTCCGGCGCGCAGTCAGTCGTATTCGCGCAGTCTCTCGACTTTATCGCCTCCCAGGCCATGATTGACCTCGTAGTGACCGACGCCGCGACTGAAATTCCCGGATCGTCCGACACCGCGGTTCAGGCCCTGGCGTCAGGCACGCTCTCTGTCTCACTCGGCGGCCTGGTTGACCTGAGTGAGGAGACCAGGCGCATCAGATCTGAACTCGGCGATCTCACGAAGTACGAGCAGCGAATAACCCGTAATCTGTCCAACGAAAATTTCGTCAACCGCGCTCCCGAGGAAGTGGTTGACCGTGAGCGGGATCGGCGCGCGGGAGCGCGGGAGCGCATAGGCCGCCTTTCCGACATTCTCGACCGATTGGCCGGATAGAGGCCCCCATACCCGGCCAATTCCCCTGCGCCCAAGCCAGCGGAAATAGCGCGGCGTACACGCCGCGCCCCGCGCTCCAACGGATTCACCTAAAATTCTGAACTCATTCCGCTCTATTCGCAACTCCATCGTCCCATCCGTGAACCGCAACGGGCAGGTCGTTGTCATCGCGTCCGCAATCCGTTCGCTCGACTACGGCTTCATCAGCGTGTTTCTTGGAGTCTATCTCGACCTGCTCGACTTCTCGCCTCTCCGGCTTGGAATAGTCCTCAGCGCGATAATGGCGGGCGGTACGCTGTCAAACATCGTCGCAAGCTGGAGGGGAGACACCATAGGCCGCCGCCGGATGCTGGTTGCCATGGCGCTGCTAATGGGACTCGGTGGCGTCCTGTTTCCCCTTACCGAGGAGATAGCGCTGCTTGTAGCCATCTCGCTTATGGCCATGACGACCTCGACCGGCGGCGACAGGACGGCATTCCTCTCGTTGGACATGGCCATTCTTGCCCAGTCCGGTCAGGCCGCCCAGCGCACCGTACTGTTCAGTTGGTACAACCTCATGGGAAGACTCACCAAGGCCCTGGGCTCCCTTATGATAGCCGTCCCCGCCGCGCTCCAGGCCTGGCTTGGAATGGATGACGTAGCGTCATTCAAGGCGATGTTCATCATATACTCGATAATCGCGTTCGCAGGAGTTGCCATCTACTGGAAACTGACCCCAAGCGCCGAATCTCTGCCCCCCGAATCTCCGGAGTCCGAGCCTCCGCCCGACATCTCGCGCGGCGCTCGCGCGATAATGATACAGTTGGCCGTCCTCTTCAGCCTTGACTCGCTTGGAGGCGGGTTCATGGTCCAGAGTTTCATGTCTTTCTTCTTTGCCAACAAGTTCGATATGTCGCTCGAGACTATTGCGGTCATTTTCTTCGCCGGACACCTTCTCAACGCCGTTTCCATAATGCTCGCAGTCCCCATAGCCCGCCGAATCGGACTGATTACCACCATGGCCGCGTCACAGGGACTCGCCAATTCGGTAATGATTCTCATGGCCCTGACAGGAAACTGGCTGCTGGCAGTGGTATTCTTCTTGGTTAGGGAGCTTATCAACGACATGGATATTCCAACGCGCCAGTCCTATTCTATGGCTATAGTCCCGTCCGAGGCGAGAACCGCGACCGCGGGTGTCACCAATCTCGGAAGGACAATGGCCCAGGCGATCAGCCCCGCGCTCGCCGGAGTGGTCGCGCAGTCCACGACACTCGGAATACCCATCATCGTGGGAAGCCTGATAAAGCTGGTTTACAATGGCGCGTTGTATGTCATGTTCAGATCCGTCAAAGCGCCGGAGGAGAGCGGGAAATAACTGGCCGCGGCGAGCCTGGTATCAATTTACCGAGTAGTACACTGAGTTGAACAGCAGCTTGTATGTACCCCTTGCCTGCGCCCTGAAATGCGGCCTGAATCCGAACAGGATAATCCTGCCCAGGCCGATTGGAACCGACACCAGCGCCGACAGACCCGCGATATGCTCTTGGCCCAGCAGAAGCCCGCTTAACAACGTTTCCTCCTCCGAGAAGCTCGCTATGGTTTCACCATTTTCCACCCGGTAGGCGGGACCGTTCATATACAAAGCCGCGGCGGTGTCAGGCATACCAAATCCTATTGGATGACTGTTGTCAACTTTGATTTTTAACAGGCTGCCTGGCGCGAAGAAATCGGAATTGGTCATCCTCGCCAGAGGGTTGCTCACGGGGAGTTTCAAGTGGTGTACGAGCAGACGACTGGAGTCGTCCCACGCAATGATTGTTCCCCCCCACTCCGCGAACCTGCGAAGCCCGGCAATGCCTCGCTCCCCCAGTCCGCCGGAAAATCGCGGCGCATAATGCGCGCTGCTGAATCCCCTCCGGAGCTGTCGAACTCTCTGATGCGGAACAATTATGCAGTCGAATCGGCTTTCGAGACCACCCTCCTTGATATCACTGTCCACAAGGGACGTGTATTTGAAGCCGTAGCTGTCGAAGACGTACCTCGTCCATCCTTCTTCGATGCTTGGAACATAGCTCGCGTATATGCCGACCCTGGGCGGACGCAGCAGTTTCAGTCCTTTTGCCGGCCTGGTGTGGACAGGCCGGATGCTGGCGCTGATATCCTCCGAAGAAATGATTTGTCGTGATTCGTCGGACGCAGGTATCACCCATGTTCCTGGAGAGAGCGTATCGTCCTCCGCGCTCAGCGAAGTGCCTGCGCGAAGAACCGGACGACCCTCAAACAGGAGCCTGTTGACAAGCAGTGTGGAATCATTGGACTCTGGCCCAATAGCGTAGGCAGGCGCTTCAGATTCGATCATCCGCTTTCCGATATTCTTTAGGGACTTGGGAGCGGACAAGCGGACCACTTTCATCTTGACTGGTGTTTTCAGTTCATGGCACGCGACGCCCATTGAGAGCGGCAAACTGTGGGAAGTCGCGTCGTAGGGCTGCTTTGGCGGTCCCCCGGGGAACTGGCGAACATCTGGGTAGCTCTGCCTCTCAAGCATGGTCTGCGCGAAAGAACCGAACCTCTGCTTTGTCAGAATTACGTTGTCACCCTCCTCAACTCTCACGCCTTCATGATATAAGTTTTGCTCTGAACGATGTATTTCGACCTCGGCGAAGTCCAATAGCTCCAGCAGTTCATTAGCCGCGCTCAGGTCGTGTTGCGCTTGAGGAATGACGAAGGCATATGGGTTGGACTTGCCGCTTGTCGCTCGTTGTAGCGCTTCGTAGGCATTCCTGACCCACCACTCGCGATTTCGCGCCGCGTGATCGAGACAGGCCATACTTGCGGATAAGTCGTACTCGACGATGTCGCGGAGACTCCACCTTCCACCCCTCCAGGGAAGAGGATGTTTCCATGACTTCGCTTTGGGTAGTTCTCCCCGGTCATCGCGCAGGCTTCCATGAGGTATGTCAATAGGAGTCGCGATTTTCGCGCTCGCCGCCTCAGACAGTATTCGCAGTCCACCATGGTAGTGAGGATATGATCGGCTTGGACTGTAGGAGTCATAGACCATGTTGACCGCAACTCCGCCTTTTCCTTCAGAGATAAGTTGCGCGGCCATATGCGCCCCCAGAGCGGCCATCTCACTCTGGATTACCGGATCCACGTTAGGACCAATGGGGTCGAGCAGGGGAGGAAGGATCATACGCATTCCGTCTGCGCGGGTCTGATGAATATCGTATGTAATATGCGGACGCCAGGCATTATGGATGTGCTCGACGACCAGTCGCGTCTCCTTCTGAGTAAACATGAACCAGTCGCGGTTATTATCATGGCCCGTGTACTTGTGATATAGGTATGGAGGTATCGAACCCTCGAAGTGCGTGCCGAGAGATGCGTCGTACCAATCCTTGACCCGAATCAGCCCGTCCGGGTTCATGCTGGGAACCAAGAGTAGGATAACGTTTTCCAGAATAGCGCGTACTCTTCCGTCGTCCGAGGACGCCAGCAGATGCGCCAGTTCCAGGGACATTTGACTGCCGCCAACTTCGGTGGCATGGATGCTGCAAGTAACGGCGACGACCGTGCGCGCCTGTTTGATAGCGCGGTTGGCTTCGTCCTCGTTGAGCGTCGTCGGGGCGGACAACGATTGCTGAATTACTCGGAATTCGTCTATTCTACGAAGATTTTTCGGTGAGCTGATGGTGCACAATGTAAAAGGGTGGTTCTCGGTGGAACGCCCGATTTCTCTGACGAGTACCCTGTCGCTTTCCCTGTCCATAAGCTCGAAGTAGCCGACCAGTTCGTTCCAGCCGACCAGCTTTCTATCTTCTCCCACCTGGAAACCCAGATATTCCTCCGGTGTGGTTACGCTCGTCATCTATCGCAGCCCGCCAATATGTGAATTCGTGTACAAGTGACACCGCCTGCAATGTTACTATGTCCTATCTGCGATATAGGATACATCATACCGAGCAGTAAATCGGACAAAGGAGATCGGTAAGAGGATGACCAACCCAACCAATACAGTTCTCGTCGTTACGCCACACCCTGATGATGCGGAAGGGGGAGCCGGCGGAACAATCGCCAAGTGGACTCGAGAGGGGAAGAAAGTCGTACTGGTTGTCTGCACCAATGGTGACAAGGGAACCAGCGACAGGATGCTGAAGCCCGAGAAGCTGGCTGCCATACGCGAGAAAGAGCAACTTGACGCCGCCAAAACGCTCGGAATCGCCGAAGTCGTGTTTCTCAGGTTCCCTGATCAAAACCTGGAAGACTGCCGCGATTTCAGGCTGGCTCTGTCACGACAGATCAGGAAGCGCCGCCCCGACTTGGTTGTTACGATAGATCCCGGCAGCAATCGCTATATCAGGCATCGCGATCACTACATGACAGGACGCGTTACTCTCGACGCAGTCTTCCCCTACGCGCGCGATCATCTGGCGTTCCCAGAACTCATAGAAGAGGAACTCGATCCTTTCAACGTTCGGGAAGTCTGGCTGTTCAGGTCTCAGGAACCCGATGTCTATGTTGACATCACCGACACGTTCGCCACAAAGGTGGACGCGCTCTACTGCCACGTAAGTCAGATGGGTAGCCCCAGAGAAGAGCGCGAGGCATGGCTGCGGGAGCGGTCTGCCGAAACCGGAGAGCATATAGGCGGTGGGCTGGCCGAAGGGTTCAAGCGGATTATCATCGGACGCTAATCCGGTTCGGTCTCCTCGATAGTGGGCAGCTTGCCTGAACCTCTGAGCATGGTAAGCGCCTGCTTCTCCAACTGGCGCACGCGCTCGCGTGTAACGCCTAATTCCTTACCAACTTCCTCCAGAGTGCGAGGCCGGTCGTCTATGAATCCGAATCTGAGGGCGAGTACCATTCGGAGGCGCGGCGGGATGTTCTCCAGGGCCTCGATCACGTCTTCCCTCGTCAGCATCTTCATCGCTACTTCGTAAGGGGTTCTGCCACTTGTGTCCTTAATGAAGTCCTCGAGAGTCGAATCTTCGTCACCCACCGGGGTGCCAAGCGAGATTGTGTGCTGACGCTGGCGCATCAGATTTTCTACCTGCTCGGTAGTCCATTCCAGTTCCTCAGCGAGTTCCGCCGGGGTAGGGTCGCGGTCATTGTCCCTTATCAACTTCCGTTCAGCAGTGTTTAGCTGCTGGAGCCTCTCGACGACGTGAACGGGAAGCCTGATTGTACGGCCTTGGTCGGCAAGAGCGCGGGTGACCGCCTGTCGAATCCACCACGTGGCGTATGTGCTGAACTTGAATCCGCGGTGAGGGTCATATTTTTCGACCGCGCGCATCAGTCCCAGATTCCCTTCCTGAATCAGGTCAAGAAGGGGGAGACCTCGCCTCAGATACCTCCGGGCAACGCTTACTACAAGCCTTAGATTGGAGTTCGTGAGCCTCTCAGAAGCAGCCTCTCCACGTCCCTCGATTAGTCTCCACCAACGTTCGATCTCCGGCGCCAGTCCATCTATAGAGTCTGCGATGGTATCCTCGTCCAGAGACTCGTGATAAAGTTGAGGCCCTAGTTTTCGTTCCAGTTCGCTGACAACTCGTACTGGAATCAACGCCGACACCTTTGACATGTTCGTGATTTTCGGCGCGGAATTCTCAACCTCGATATCCAGTTCGTCGGCTACGGTTTCCTTTAGACCTTCCGAAATCGGACTGTCGAGAATGTCGCGTACATCGTCTCTCGAAAGAATTACGCTGGCGGGGGCCTCCAACGGAAGTTCAAGTTCGGTCTGCTCGGCCAGCGTTCTCAGGACAAGTAGCTCCGTAAACATCCTATATAGCAGCGCCGCCGTGACCCGGGCGGTCGTGGGCTGGTGGTCGGACTCCTTCAGAAGTAGGGCCCGAGTGTCCTTCAGAAGTATCCAGCGTTCGACGTCACGGCCCAGAGCCAACTCTTGCTGCGCCGTAAGTAGTGTGTGCTGGCCGATGGCGCGGAGATATTCTCTCACCGTATCGGTAGGCTCGTCGCTCAATTCACGTTCGTATGCCTTCAACAGCGCCATGGACTCTTTGGAGGTTTCGGAAACGTGGTCGTAAGACTGCCTCGCCAGAGGGTTCTGGACGGACTCTTCAATATCTGTACTCTGGTTGTCCCAGAGATGTCTTTCTTGCGTCATCTTCGCACTTTCTTTACTCAGGGAGCGGCATTATACCACATTATGTATTATACCCCAATTCTGGATGAGACATCGCAATGCCTTTTCAAAGTCTTCCTGAGTTTCCCATAGAACTACACATTCACATCCCATTTGCGCTATAATACGAACGTATAAACTAATAGCGGACGCCAACCACCGATGGCTTTGAGCGTCAATATACATAAATGCGAAATTATACAACCCAAATCCCGGGAGCGTGAGAAAGAGGCTCCAAAGCTAACGCAGGTGAATCGCAGGTCAACGCAGGTGGAAAAGTCACCTGTTCGTCACCAGTCAACCCACCAGTCGTCACCTGATAAATCACCTGTTGATTTATAAATCAATATATATGACTCAGCATATATGACTCAGCGAATTCGCCCGATGTACGAAAGGATCCGTCCAGCGCCGACTTTGCAAAAGCCCTGGAGACATCGGTTCAACGATTCTCTTGACAATCTCAATGGCTGCTTGTTTACTACTGTATGGCAGGAGCCTATTTGGGCCGCACAGCGTCAATCACCAATTCAATGTCTTTGCTGCCAGTCGTATGGATACCCCTTGTGGGAGATAGGAGAATCAGCGTGTCTAAAAGAGTCTTGATTACCGGAATGAGTGGGCTGATAGGGGGGATTCTGAAGGAGCGCCTGTTGGAAGCGGGCGGTTATGAGCTTACCGCCCTCAATCGTCGAGACGTGGAAGGCGTTCGCACTGTTCGGGCCGACATTTCCGACCTGGATAGAATTCTTCCTGCATTTGAGGATCAGGATGTTGTTGTACATCTCGCGGCCTACCTGGGTTCGCAGGACTGGGAAGGGCAGCGCGACGGCAACGTTCTCGGCACGTACAATGTCTTCGAGGCATCTCGGCGGGCGGGTGTCAAAAGAGTTATTTTCGCATCCAGCGGCAATGCCATCCGGGGCTTCGAGAGAGTGCCCCCGTACTCGGATATAGCGGCGGGCAACTACGACAAAGTTCCGCCCGACTTCCGCAGGCTTACTCACCACGATGTGCGACCCGAAGCCCTATACGGAGCGGCCAAAGTATGGGGAGAGGCCCTCGCGCGCCATTTCTCCGACGATTACGACATGAGCATGATATGTGTTCGGATAGGATCAGTTACTCAGGGCGACCGACCAAGAACGATGCGGGAGAATGCCATCTACTTGAGTCACCGGGACATTGGCGCCCACTTAAAAGCGTGCATAGACGCCCCTGACGAACTCAAATGCGACACATTTTTCGCCGTATCGAACAACAAGTGGAATTACAGAGACCTCACACATCCCAAGGAAATCCTGGGCTGGGAGCCGCAGGACTCAGCGGACGATTATCCGTTCACTGGGTGAAGAATCAGGGATAGCGACGTATAGCCGACTGATTTCGTGAGGTGACTCACGCGCCGGACGGAGAAGATTTAGCAAATGACGCAATTCGTGAAAATTGACAGGAACAAAAGGCTGAAGGACCAACCGGAGACCGGTCACAACCGCTGGCATCCTGACATTCCACCGATAATCGAAGTTGGCGAGAACGAGAACATCATAATCGAGACCCGCGACGCCTCCGACGGGCAAATGACGTCCAATGTCGTGCCGGAAGATCTCGATGGGATGGATCAAAAGGTCAGCCATCCTCTGACAGGGCCTATATACGTCGAAGGAGCCGAACCCGGAGACCTTCTCGAAATCGAGTACGTTGACATATTTCCCGAGCCCTACGGGTGGACTCGCTTTCGGCCGGGCGCAGGCTTTCTGAGGGATGTATTCACAGAGCCCTTTGTAGCCCACTGGAACATAGAACACGGCTACGCCACTTCCGAACAGATTGCGGGAGTGAGGATACCGGATGGGTCGTTCATGGGGACTGCGGGGGTCGCGCCTTCCCATCAGCAGCTTGAGGCGTGGACGCGCCGCGAACAAGGGCTGCTCGAACGCGGCGGAATCGTACAGCCGCCAGATATACAGGATGCTGTGCCCGGTGGTCGCATTGGCGAGGAAGGACTGCGTACTGTGCCGCCTCGCGAGAATGCCGGCAACATGGACATTAAACAACTCACCCGTGGCTCAAAGCTGTACGTTCCTGTCGCAGTGGAAGGCGCGCTGTTTTCCGTAGGCGACGGCCATTTCGCACAGGGAGATGGCGAGGTCTGTATCACTGCCATAGAGATGGGGGCTACGGTAGGAGTGAGATTCACCGTTCACAAGGGAGAAGCGGGGAGAAGGAACATTCGGACTCCCAGATTTTCTCATCCCGGTTTCTTCCTGCCGCCCGACACTTCAGTTCCCAGGAACTTCACCGCCACGATGGGCTATCCTATAAGAGAAGATGGCACCCAAGAAGGTGAGGACGTGACGCTCGCGGCGCGAAATGCGCTGCTCGCGATGATAGAACTGCTGGGGGAAAGAGGATACACGGCTGAACAGGCATACGCCATTTGCTCCGTCGCGGTTGATTTGAGAATAAGCAATATCGTTGATCTGCCCAATGTCACCGTGTCAGCGTTCCTGCCGGAGGACATATTCGTCGAATAATCCCTAGAATCTCAGACTATCCCGTTCAGCTCCCTGTCCGCGTCGAACAGGTACTTCTTCCAGTATGGCGACCTCAGCCCCCGGACAGCCTCGCGCCACGCTTCCTCAGCGGCGCTGTCCCTGTCGGCTGATTCCGCCGCCGCAAGATAATCCCGGAAGTCCTCCCTGAACCATCCGCACGAGTCATAGCCTCGCTCGCCGATTGTGGACAGGATCTTCATCGCGGCTTCTGCGCGTCCAGCGTCCGCGACGGCGAACTCTCTGGAAAGAGCCTCCGCCTTCCGTTCCACTGTCCCCGACAGCCTGGATTCCTTGGTTTGCGCGAATTGGGCGGCGTCTCTTGGCGGCGTATCCGGGGTAGTGTACAGCCGGAATATGTCGAACAGGACATCGTTCAGATCGAACGGAGGCCGCCGGCGGGTGGCCTGGCTCGGTTCGCGCAGGGTTCCCAGATCAATTACTCTGCTCGTCCCCGAACCGGGCGAGTAGAACACATTCTGCGGCCCGAGGTCTTGCGCCAGGTAGCCCATCTCATAAACTCTCTTGATAATTCCCAGAACAGTGAATACGGGGTTCTCATATCCACGAGACACATACGCCTTAGCCCGGATCCACCGAAGGGATGGATGAGTCGTCGTGCAAAAGGGGTGAGAAAGCGCTCCATTGAATCTGGGATAATGGGTTTGAAGACAAGAACCAACCCCAGAGCAGGAGCACTTAATAGATGTTACCACCTGAGCGTCCCGACCGCATCCGAATCGCCTTCGACGATCCCCGGCTGGTGGCCAATGCCGGGCTGCTCGTGCCGGCCACTCTCGCTCAGCGCCTGGGACTGAGTGAACTGGTGGACAGCAACGTTGACCTGGGCGATGCGCCGGGACGGGCGAACCCGGGAGACAAGACGCTGACCCTGGTTGCCTCGGCGCTGGCCGGTGGGGACTGCATCGATGACGCCGACGCGCTGCGTGCCGGTGGGACCGGGCGGGTGTTGGGCTGTACAGTGAAGGCGCCATCCACCCTGGGGACCTTCCTGCGCAGCTTCAGGTGGGGACATGTGCGGCAGTTGGACCGGGTGAGCCGGGAGTTGCTGGCGCGGGCCTGGGCCGCTGGCGCGGGTCCCGGCGATGAGCCGTTGACCATCGACCTGGACTCCACCATCTGCGAGACCTACGGACTGGGCAAGGAGGGCGCCCGCCGCCACAACTACACCGGCCAGAGAGGCTATCACCCGCTTGTGGCCGTCGCCGCAGGAACCGGCGACGTGCTGATGGCCCGGTTGCGACAGGGTCGAGCCAACACCGCCCGGGGCGCAGCCCACTTCCTGCGTGAGACGGTGAGCCGGGTGCGCTGCGCCGGGGCCACAGGACAACTCACCGTACGCGCCGACAGTGGCTTCTACACCCATGACATCGTCTCCGTATGCCGAAAGACAGGTGTCCGCTTCTCCATCACCGTCCGTCAGCACACCCGACTGCGCAATCTCATAGAGGCCATACCTGAGGAGGACTGGACTCCCATACCCTACTGGATGGACGGCGCAGCCGACGTGGCTGAGACCACCTACACCCCTTTTCGGAACGAGCCCGATGCCGCACCGGTGCGTCTCATCGTCCGCAGGGTGAAGCCCACGCCCGGTTCACAACTGGCCCTCTTCGTCGACTACAGCTATCACGCCTTCATCACCGACCGACAGGGCGACACCCTCCAACTGGAGGCCGACCATCGCCGCCACGCCGAGATCGAGAACGCCATCCGAGACCTCAAGTACGGTGTCGGGCTGAACCATCTGCCCTCGGGGCGCTTTGCAGCCAACGCCGCCTGGATGGCCATACAGGTAATGGCTCACAACCTGGCTCGCTGGATCGGACGCATCGGTCTGCGCGAGCCGGTGGCGACCACCAAGACCCTGCGCAGACGCTTGTTCTCCCTCGCCGGACGGCTCACCCACTCGGCCCGCCGCCTTACTTTGCATCTCCCGCAGCGCTGGCCCTGGGAAACACAGTTCGGTCGCGCACTGACCAGACTGCGAGCCATTCCTCTGCCGGCCTGACGGCAGTGTCTACTACTGACCACCGTACACACCACAGCCTGTCTTGTCCGTAAGATCGCTCCGGACCGGACCGCGGGTGTCCACTGTTGCCCGCAGATTCGTCAAACTCGCCCCAAATCGCCACTGTGGGCCTCCATTGGCGTCCAAAATCACGACCGCGGACCTTCAGAACGACCCAGGCGCTGACATCATAACCGCACCGCCACTTTGACACGTCCCTCACCCACGCCCCGGCGGCGATACTAACCCTCTTCGGTGGATTCGGGCTTAGCCGGATACAGAACGAACAGATTGAGCGGCAGCCCCACTGGATGACCCCTCACTATATCTGAAACCCCTCCAAGCAGCGGAATGCCCCTCGCCCGCTCCTCCACCTGAACCGAGTAGGGGTGGCCGGGGTCATCTCCGAAATACCATCCGAAAGAATCCGGTTCGGTCAGCGCATGAAGCCGGACAAGCCCGCTCACACCCTCGATTCGCGCTCTCAGCTCCGCTTGGAGCAGCGTCCGCGCCTCCACGTCGCGGTGCAGACCCCGCGAAACCAGGGACGGATGCGGCCTCTTCACCACGACCGGCCCACCACTCTCCGTATCGGTCCCCTCGAACGCCTGCATATCCGCGCCCTCTCCCAGCGGGCCTCCGAGTCTGAAACGCCGCAGACTTTCAGCCGCAGACAGTGTGAAGTGTGCCTTGGTCATTGGATTGCGCGAGCGCTTGAATTGGTCTGTTTGGTATTCATAGAATGCGCTGGCATTAGATTAGGCTCTCTCTAAATGTTCCTCTACGTGATGTGATTCTCATTTAATCTATAGCTGTACATAATTCCCACCACACCTACGCAGGACCTGAGGTAACTTACCACACCGAACAATATCAATGCAGTTAATCAGCGATTCCTTGAAGCGATTGGCGTTGTAAGCGAATCTGCACACACAGGAGGCGAGTACGGGGAGATATCAACGTACGGTCAACTGCCTATGGAACAGACGTTGTTAATCCTTGGGGATGTGAGGGCGTGTCTCATAGACCACATGAATCGACAATAAATCCAGGGCCAGGGTGGATACAGGCAAAATCCGATATAGATTGTACTATCGCTCCTCCTGTGGGTAGCGAATGGTCAATCTCTCAAAGGCTCTATCGGTCGAGTTGGAGGGGATGGATAAAAGTAGGACCAACAAAGCCATCTTCATGCCCCGATGGTATGGGAGAGCCGAAATGCGAACCAGATTTCATGCAGGCTTACATTAATTGGAGATGTTCAAAAAGTACGCGATACGTGAGACTTTCTAAAGTCTCTAACATTAGCGTAATCGTCCCATAGACGGTGTGTAAAGAAAATGGCAGGGAATCCTGCTAAGGTGTTGAAAACCAAACCAACACCGGAGGCCCCCTGCCATGCCCAGAGTACGATTCACACTCCCCCAGGTCAAGGATTACCCCGATTCCAGGCCATCGGCCTGTCCAAACTGCGGCAGCGTCTTGTTGAACCGACATGGTCCGGTTACAAAGCGCATCACAGACCCCTACATAAGCGAGGTTACCGTGATCAGGTATCGTTGCACCGACTGTCTGAGGACGTTCAGACACTACCCGGAAGGTGTGGACAGCCATGATCAGAGTCTGAGACTCAGGGCTCTGGGCGCGCTGAGTTGGGCATTGGGTCTGTCGCTGCGTTCGGTGAGCCATCTGTTGTCTGCGCTGGGCCGCTGTCTGTCTCGGATGAGTGTATGGCGAGACGTGCAGGAGTCGGGGTCTGGCGCACTGAGGGGCTGGTTGAACAGGACGCGCTCGCGGGTGAGGGTGATGGGAGCGGATGAGACTGTGGTCAAGCTCAAGGGCAAAAAGACAGTGGTGGGGTTTGTAACGGACGCCCAAAGCGGTCAGCTTGTGGGGATGGACGTGTTGGTGGAAAGGGACAGCGCGGGCTTTACGAGGTGGCTTCAGCGATATGTGAGCCGCTTCGGAGTGGAGGCGATGGTGACCGATGACCTGTCTACCTACAAGCCGGTGGCCGAGCGTTTGGGTGTTGAACACCAGGTGTGCATAGCGCATGTGAGAAAGAACGCGCGCAGGCGTCTTGATGAGATAGATGGGTGGGACGGCTGCAAGGCGATGATATGGCGTCTGCTGACTGAACTGCCCGAGGACGGCGGCCGGAAACTGCTGAGAATGGAACCGAGTGTTCGTACTGAACCTAAACTTCGTCGGTTGGTGGTGGAACTGTGTGAGAAGTGGCCGAGTCTGTTGTGTCACCGGCGAGTGAGGGGTATGCCTCAGACCAACAACTGCACTGAACGGACGATAGGAAGGAGCAAGATCAGGTATAAGACAGTCAGGGGCTACAAGAGCGAAGAGGGTATGATGAACGGGTTGGGTCTGACACAGTGGGTGTGGAGCGGACAGGAAGGTCTGGACCTGGGCGAGTTGGTCGCGGCCTAAGCAGAATCCCTCCTCTTGAGAAAACTGACTCTCCCAGCTACATCTCAAATCCGCACACCGCCTGTGGGACGGTTACACATTAGCATATGTATTGACCATACCCCGTCTTATGGGTAGTATGGGCATCATGAAGACGACGCTTGACATCCATGACGAACTGCTAACCAGGGCAAAGCGACATGCGCAGGAAACCCGTCGCCCACTCCGGGCGGTGGTCGAGGAAGGACTCAGGTTGGTCCTATCGAAAGAGACGCGCCCCGAGCGTTACGTTCTCCCGGACCGCAGCTACGGCGGCCCCGGGATTCATGACCCCCTTGCTTCCTATACCTGGTCCGAACTACGCGACATTATCTATGGCGACGGTCCTGCATCGTGATTGCGGTCGATACCAACATACTGGTATATGCCCATCGAACAGATTCGCCGTACCATTCTCAGGCGGCATCTCTAATTGCGTCTCTGGCAGAGGGAGACATTCAATGGGCTATACCATGGCCCTGCTGCTATGAATTCCTCAGCGTGGTTACCAACCGGCGTATCTGGGGTGACAGGACTACACCTGTCCGGCAAGCCTGGCAACAGGTCACGGCCTGGACTGACTCACCGTCTAACCGGCTCATTGGGGAGACCGGTGACTTCCTCGACATCCTGCATAGATTCGTCGACAGGCCGCATGTTTCAGGTGGAGTTGTTCACGACGCACGGATAGCGGCAATCTGCGTGGCTCATGGAGTTGAAACACTGCTCACCAGGGACAGAGACTTTTCGCTGTTCCCCGAGCTACCTGCCCACGATCCACTACGCATGCTGTAGCCAGCGCGGGCTTCGGACGGGGCCGTATCTCAGCGCCAACTTAATTTCCGGTTGATCCCACACAGACGCACAGAAACGACATTGGCAACCGGGCTTTTGAAAGTCTTTCTACAATTATCGAGTGAAAGCTCGCCATGAACTCGTAGTTGATGACATCATCTATGGCTATGACACCAGCTACGAAACTGGATCTTGGCGGGAAGATGGACGAATTGTATGTACAAGATGATAGATACCCACTACTTTCCTGCAAGAATTGGCTAAATCGTTGGTTTATTGCGGGAAAGTAGCTACCTTAATTGTAAGATAATGTAACCTCTCCATTCATTCATGAGAATTTTCAGGCGACAGCGGAAGTCATCTCCATTCCCGCCATATTCACGAGGCGTTCTAGTACGCGTGAATAAATCCCCGGCCGGTTATCCCAAGCGTCTCATCCGGTTTGGACTGGCCTCTCCAGTCTTCATTTTAGAAGTCCTGCGGGGATTATCGCATTGGATCCTGGGAATCTTCGGTCGTCGTACCTCGGTAGAGCCTCTTTCACCTCCTAAGTTAGATGAACATGGAATTCCCGTCTGTTGGAAGAGGGATCCTGGCAAGGATCCTTCTCATAGGCGGATGCTAAATCCATTGGCCCATATTCGAGCGATGGTGCGAAGAGCGTTCACTCAAGGCGTTCCCAGCCTCCGAGGAGACGCTGCTCAGGTTTCTTCTCAACCCTCCGGTTAGCGGCCCCGACCTTTACCAGAGCTGGTGGGCGGTCTCGTTTCGCCATGAGGCATACTACTGGATTGAGGATGTGGACCCTTACTATCTGCTCAAGCATGGACACGGCGTGGATGTGACGGCTGACGGAGTCGTGAACATACCCGGCGGGATAGTCTTGTGCAATGATATATCCGACGATCTGATACGCGAACTAAGGCTCCACTCTGAAGCCGCGTCCTGACCGCATTCGATGGCCATCCCCGCCGCCCGGTCAGCGCCTCCTCGAAGCCTACCCAAGTCCACTTCCACTATACAACCATCCCTCCAGTGCGCTACAATATATCTATGAAGAACAAAATTTCTAACGCCATATACATAAATGCGGGATTATATTATGAAAAATCGGAGGCCAGAAAAATTTCCGCCGTAGCTAATGCAGGTCAATACAGGTGAAATGCAGGTGACGTTTCACCTGTTCGGTCACCAGTTGCCCCACCAGAAGCCACCTGTTATGTCATAAGTCGGAATATATGAACCCCTTGAATTGGCCCAGCGCCGCGCCGCTCGCCGGGGATCCGTTAACGCGACTTTGAAAAGACCCCGCCGCTTCCGGACTCGCCGGTTGCGATTATGACCGAATCGTAAGACAATAGGATTGCTATGCCCCACTACGATATGATAGTCATAGGCTCCGGCCCCTCCGGACAGCGCGCCGCTGTGCAGGCGGCCAAGCTGGGTAAGTCAGTGGCGATATGTGAAAGGCGCGAGCTAGTCGGCGGCGTTTGCGTAAACACAGGTACGATTCCATCCAAGACATTCCGAGAGGGCGCACTCTACCTTAGTGGATTCATTCAGCGCGGCATATACGGACAGTCCTATGTCGTCAAAGAAAATATCACGATGGGCGACCTTGTGTCGCGCTGCAACAGGGTTATCAACCGGGAAGTGGATATCATCCGACACCAGATGCAACGCAATCAGGTCTCGGTGATTGCCGGTGTCGCCAGATTTCTCTCCGATCACGAGCTGCTAATAACTGGCGAGAACTCACGCATCGAGATTTCTGCGGAAAACATCGTGATAGCGGTTGGAACCGAGGCGGCTCATCCGACCGAGGTGCATATTGACGGCAAAATGGTAGTGACGGCGGATGAAGTTCTGGATATGTCGGCCCTTCCCCGCACTATGACGGTCGTGGGCGGCGGAGTGGTCGGAATGGAATACGCCTCCATATTCGCCGCGCTCGGAGTGGAAGTAACGATTGTGGATGGGCGCAAAAGACTGTTGGAATTTCTGGACGGCGAAATCGTTGACTCGCTGATATACCATATGCGCGACATGGACTGCGTGTTCAGGCTGGGAGAGCAAGTCGTACACGTAGAATCTTCTATGTCGGGCAGGGTAGTCGCCACTCTGAACAGCGGCAAGAGAGTAATATCAGAGGCGCTTCTATATTCGGTAGGTCGCGTGGGCGCCACGAGCGATCTTGACCTTCATGCCGCGGGACTGGAGGCTGACGAAAGAGGAAGGATAGCCGTGGATGATTGCTATCGAACATCTAAACCGCACATCTACGCGGTCGGCGATGTTATAGGATTTCCCTCGCTTGCTTCCACTTCAATGGAACAGGGTCGTATCGCCGCATGTAACGCTTTTGGGGTCTCATACACCTCAGAGCGTAGCCTTTTCCCATATGGAATTTATTCCGTACCGGAAATCGCTATGGTCGGACAAACCGAGGAGACGCTGACGGACAATCGTGTACCGTACGAAATTGGCGTCGCTAGATACCGCGAGATAGCGCGTGGGGCGATTATGGGCGCCACCCAAGGACTTCTGAAGATACTCTTCCACCGCGAAAATCGGAAGATCCTGGGTGTGCACATTATCGGACACAGCGCATCAGAGTTGATACATATAGGTCAGTCCGTGTTGGCGTTCGGCGGCGGTTTAGATTATTTCGTCAACACCGTCTTCAACTATCCGACATTAGCCGAAGCCTATAAGATCGCCGCGCTTGATGGATACAACAAGGTAGGACCTGAAGATAGCGAAACGCCGCTGCCGGACTGGATCTAAATGCTGCCTAGGGTTCCACCCTGAAGGCGTGTCTTGAAAGCCTGCCGAGTTCCAGTTCCTCAGACGCGCGAATGATTATGTCTGTGGTGGCGTCCAGATTCATTTCGCTCGTGTTGATGACCAGGTGATAGTGTTCGGCGTCGTCGGGGCTGTCTATTCCAAAGAACCGCTGGAAGTAGTTGAGCCTCGCTTCATCCCTGGAGCGCACAGCTTGTTCGGCGACGCTCTGTTCCATCCTTTCACGTACCATCACACGCTCGACACGGTCTTCAAAAGCAGCGACGAGTCCAACCCGCAGCACGTTCGGATTGTCCTTGAGAATTATGTGTGCCCCTCGTCCTACGATTACCACGTTGTCCCCGGAAGCTAACTCCGCTATGACGTTTTGTATAGCGGTGATGTAGGCGTCATCGTCTATTTCGTGTCCGCGGGTTGCAATTAGATTCGGCAGCTCGTCGTACTCAGAAACTAGGAACTCAGGGTACACAGTACCGAAATAAGGGTCGGAGCCGCCGCCGGTGTAGGCGGTGCGCTCCATAATCCGCTGTATTATCCTGGAGAACCGCTCCGAGCGAGTGGGTGGCCGCTGCTCGCGTTGGTCGAGCGCCTCGACGGTCGCTTGTAGTTCGCGCGCGACATTAGAGAGAATAAGCCTGTCAACGTAGTCGGCGTCTATTCTGCGAGACAACTCCGGTCCCAGGAATCTTCCGCCCCCGCCCGCCAATCCGCCTGTAACTATTACGGCCATTTCAGACCTCGCTTTCAGCGTCTGATTGTCCTGTCAATGGAGAAATTTACTGACATCACAGCCCTCATGCGGCGTCAGCGCCGCATGACCTACGTGTCAACGCGCTTGCCACGCAGTAGTTGAAACGTCATAATGCAAGTAGGGAAATTCAATGTTTCTTGCGTTTCAACCAATACGAGAAGAGTGAAATCATGCAAAGTCTATATGCGGTTTCGCAGGTATGTCAACATGGGGATTCACGCATGAATTGGTGTTCAGTAATCTTGGCGTGACGAGTTGTATCAATGAGGGAATAATGTGGCAATTGGGAACGCAGAGTCAACTTCACTGGACAGGAGACTTCGCCTTGCGCAGGAGCGAATAGCAGAACTTGAGGCGCTTCAGCGAAGAAACAGGCGGGTTAGCAGTGTTTTGACACGTCTGGCCACGCTGGCTGACCATAGTCCAAGCGCGATTGTCGAATTCGATGGCGCGGTCACATATCTCAACCATGCGGCAAGGGAGAAATTTCCTCGTTTGGTCGCATTGGGCCTCAATCATCCACTTCTGGTAGGTTTGGACGATATGATCAACGAAATGAGGCTTATGGGACAGACGACCGCGACTCGTGAAGTAAGTGTGGACGGCAGAGTATTCAGTCAGAAGATTGTACTTGAGCAGGATTCACCTCAAGCCAGCGTTTATTCCGACGACATTACCGAGGACCGTGTGCTGCACGATGCCCTGAAGAGCGCCTCCGAAGAGACTGAAATTCTTGCGGCCGAAAACGCGCTACTAGCCGAGATCGGGATGATCATAAGCTCGTCGTTGGAAATAAGCGATGTTTATGAGGGATTCGCGCGACAGGTTAAGGAACTGATTCCCTTTGACCGGATCGCCATCAGCTTGGTTGATATGGGGTCTTTCACATTCAACAACCAGTACGTATTTGGCGTGCCGGCAGCCGGTAGGGAAGAGGGAACCGTTGTAGCGTTGCAGGGCACAATGATCCTGCAGGCAGTCAAGGAGAACAGAGCCCTTATCCTCCAGGGAAATGTTGCCGAATTGAACAGGCAATTTCCGACGATGGTGAGATCAGGCTTGAAGTCGGTACTTCTTGCTCCCATAGTCTTCAAGAGCGAAATCCTGGGTGTTCTGCATATGCGCTCCCTTCAAATTAACGCTTATGATTCTCACCACCTTGACCTTGCGACCAAAGTGACTGCTCAGATAGCCCCAGCAATCGCGAATTCCCAGCTATACGCCCAGAACACTGAATCTGAGGCAGGGGCGAAACGTCTCGCATTGCAGAATGCAGCAATTGCCGAAATCGGCAGGATCATTACGGCGTCGCTGGATATTGAAGATGTGTATGCAGGATTTGCCGAACAAACCCGCAGGCTTATTAGTTTCGACCGCATAGTTATTAGCCTGCTTAGCCGCGACTCGGATGACTTCACCAACGCATATGTGATCGGGGTGCCGGTTTCCAATAGGGACCGGGGAGACATGATAAGTCTGAAGGGTACATTTACCGATGAGGTTGTGCGACAGCAGCGCGCAATACTCTTCCTCCCTGACTCGCTGTCTGAAACTAGGATAATGTTTCCTGGACTCCTACCACAGTATCAAAGCGGCCTCCGATCCTTCATCAGCGTTCCACTGATTTATAAGGATGCGACAGTCGGTGTACTTCACTTCAGTTCCATTAAACCGAACGCATACAGCGACTATGAAGTTGGCATCGCCGATCTAATCGCGGCTCAGATAGCGGGGGCGATAGAAAACTCCCACCTTCACGCCGAAACCCTTGAAGCAGACCAGGCGCTCCAGCGGCAGGCCCAGGAACTGGCGCGTTCAAACGCCGAACTGGAACAGTTCGCCTATGTAGCGTCCCATGACCTTCAGGAGCCTCTGCGAGTGATTGCCGGATACGTAAATCTATTGGAAGACAGGTACGCCGACAAGCTGGACCAGGACGCGCGTGAATTTATTGGATTTGCCACCGATGCCGCCCACCGTATGCGGGTGTTGATAAATGCTCTGCTCCAATACTCTCGCGTCGGGACGCATGGCAATCCGTTTGAGAGAATGGACTGTAACAGGGCGTTGTCGGAAGCGTTGTCTGACCTCGAAGTTTCAATCGGAGAGGCTGACGCTAAAATCACCGCGGACAATCTACCTGAAGTCGTAGGAGACCAGATTCAAATTACGCATCTCTTCGAGAATCTGATTTCGAACGCGGTCAAATTCAAGAAAGATGATTGCCAACCGGAGATCCACGTTTCCTCCGAACGTGATGAAGACTACTGGCGAATTTCAGTTTCGGACAACGGCACCGGGATCAGGCCCAGATACCAGGAACGGATATTCGGTATGTTCAAACGCGCGCACAAGAGAAGCAAGTACCCTGGTACGGGTATAGGGCTTGCTCTGTGCCAGAAAATAGTTGAGCGCCACGGAGGGCGGATATGGGTCGAGTCTGAAATCAACGAAGGTTCGACTTTTCGCTTCACTATTCCCATAATCAAGGAGACCAGCAATGACACTTGGAGATAGCAGGCCAGTACAGATACTATTAGTAGAAGACAACCTAGCGGATGCTCGCCTTACGCAGGAAGCCATCAGAGATACAGAGTTTAGATACCAGTTACACCTTGCGGAAGACGGCGAAGAAGCGATGGAATTCTTACACCAGGAAGGTGAATTCGCTGATGTCCCCAGACCGGACTTGATCCTGCTGGACTTGAACCTGCCCGGCATGGACGGGAGGGAAGTACTCGCGGAGATTAAGTCCGATGACAATTTGGGTTCCATACCTGTGGTTGTGCTTACTACTTCCACTGCGCAGCAGGACCTGCTTTATTCATATGGCCTGCGCGCGAACAGTTATGTCAACAAGCCCATAGACCGAGACCGATTCAACGATATGATAAAGAGCGTGATGGAGTACTGGATCAATATTTCCACTCTTCCCGGTCGCCAGTAGCCGTCACCGAAATGCAGAGGTATGCATAATGGCAGTCAGGAAATTTTGGCTAGTAAAATCGGAACCAGAGGCCTATTCGTTCGACGACCTTCTCAGGGAGGAGGATCAGACCGCCGAGTGGGATGGCGTGCGTAATTACACCGCACGCAATACTATGCGCGACGAGATGCAAATGGGGGATGGTGTTTTGTTCTATCACTCCAACTCCAAGCCAACCGCGGTGGTTGGATATGCGACTGTTGTAAGAGCCGGGTATCCAGACAACACCGCCTGGGACCCCGGGTCGGAGAACCCCGATCCCCGAAGCACTCCCGACAATCCAATCTGGTTCATGGTTGACATAAGAGCGGAGAACAAGTTCCGCAGTCCGGTAACGCTTCAACAAATCAAGGCCCATCAAGACCTTAAAGACATGGTATTGGTAAACAACTCGCGCCTTTCAGTACAACAGGTCACGAACCGAGAGTGGAAGATCATCCTCACGCTTGGAATGGACGCATAATTGTACTCTTGGCGATCAAATCCGAACTTGAGCGGGGTCAGCGACAGCGAATATCTCGGCCAGATGGTCCTTCACCTTACAGCCGAGATCAGCCGGGATCTCGATTCTCCCAGATTGTATTTCCTCCGTGGAAACGCATATCTCGACGCAGGACGTTTCCGCGATGCGATTAGCGATTACACCAAGGCACTAGAATTGTCTCCATTTGACGCTGCTTGCTACAACAACCGTGGGATCGCACGTCGGTACATGGAGGACTTTGACACGGCAATAGACGACTATGACCGCGCGCTGTCCATTGATCCGGAGTACAGGGACGCATATACCAATCGCGGAGTTGCCTACGCCGATAAGGGAAAACTAGCCCTTGCCATACATGACTTTAACAGGGCCATAGAGCTTGATCCCGAATTTTGGTTCACGTACGGCCAGCGCGGACTGGCGTTGTGGGCTCTGGGCAAACGTGAAGAAGCCGAGGCTGACTATGCCATGGTTCGAACTCTCCAATCTCGGTAGAATCTCAGGAAAACAGCGAGAATTTGTTCGCTCTTGGCTTGACAATACATTTGTGCTGTTCTATTATTAGAACACCTAATTCGAGACTGAAATGGACATCTGTACACCCCCACGTTTATGGCTGTCCTATTCAGGACGAGGAGGCCAAGTCAAACTCCTCTCTAGGTCTGCGCGGCCTGTTTCTCAGACAGAGATGGATGAGAAGTAGGCCGTTTCACATTGGGCAGTTCTGGCCGGGTATATGCTTGGCGATCTCACACTTAAAGTCATTCCTCCTTCTTCAAATTGGACGGAATTGTTGCCAGTATATCGGAGGTGGAGTAACTTGAAAGCAAGGGCCAGTTTACTAATTGACAAGCCCATTACGAAAGTTTGGGACTTTGTGGCGGACATAAGAAACATGGATAAATGGGTGAATGGCGTAAGTGATCCTGTACCTACGTCTGAAGGGAAGTGGGGTGTTGGCTCGACTTTCAGGAGTAACTATACGTATGCCGGCAAGACCCACACAGTAACCTATGTGATAACTGAATTTGATCCACCAAACCGAGTGTCAATGCAGTCCACTTCTGGACCGTTTCCGTTCGAGGGATGCACTGAATTGCAGGGAGATAATCATGAAACGCGCGTCACCAATGCGATAGACGCCAAGCCGACAAATGTCTTCCTGTCTGTCTGGTTCGCTTTGCTGGGGGTGGTACTGAAAATGATGATGCGAAGCCAACTACAGAAGGAACTGCTAAAGTTGAAAGAGATGTTAGAGGAAGCAGAAACTGGCGAAGATGAGTAGAGCCCCTCACCATCCGACTGCGCAGCCATCGGCGCGCGGCTCACTGCCTCCGGTCAGTATTCCAGAATCGGGGTCGCGCAAAATGATCTGTCCGCTACCGAAATATATACCTTGTGGAGGCATCACCATCATTCTATGTCCTCTCGAAGCTAGGTCTTCTGCCACTCCAGCGTTAGTTGTATCCTCAATGGCGACCCCTTCACCTAGTCTTATGCTGAATCTGGGTGCGTCAAGCGCCTGTTGCGGCTCCAATCCGAAGTCAATCATGTTGGCGAGTACTTGAAGATGTCCTTGGGCCTGCTGCATCGCTCCCATGACTCCATAGCTTGCCCATAGCTCGCCTGCCTGTGTAACGATACCGGGAATTAGGGTGTGGTAGGGTAACTTGCCCGGCTCCAGGCGGTTGGAATGTTGTGGATCGAGTGAGAACGATGCGCCCCGATTATGTAGGGCAATCCCCGTGCCCGGCACGACCAACCCACTTCCAAAGGACATGAATACACTGTTTATCAATGAACAGGCGTTACCTTCACCGTCAACCGCGCTCACATACACCGTGTTCTGGTGAGCGGGAGGATGGCCGTGAAGGGCGCGTTTCATCGCGTGGTCTGCTGAGATCAACTCACGCCTGTCCTCTGCGTAGCTCTTGGATATAAGAGAGCCGGCTTCAATTGTCATCTTGTCGGGGTCGGAAACATGGTACAGTGCGTCCGCGAAGGCCAGTCGCATACTTTCGATGAGGTGATGGAAAGTGTCTGGAGTCTGAAATCCCATAGCTCTCAAGTTGAACCCTTCGGCTATGTTGAGCGCCATCAAAGCGTTCACCCCCTGGGAGGGCGGAGGGCATTGCCAGCATTCATACCCGCGGTACGACGTATGGATAGGCTCCACCCACTCTGGCTTGTGCTCCCTAAAATCACTTTCTGACAGCCACCCGCCCATCTTCTGAACGAATTGCGCTATCTTTTTCGCAAGTGTGCCTTTGTAAAATGCTTTGCTTCCTACCTCAGAAATCTCCCTCAGCGTTTCAGCCAACTCAGGGAGTTTCATCAGGTCACCCGGAGCTGGTGGAGCGCCGTCAAGAAGCAATTCGCCACCCGCGGGACCTGATTTCAGCCTGGGCGCGCCGGCATTCCAATGTTCGCTAATTACTTCTGAGACAGGATATCCGTCCTCTGCGTATCGTATGGCTGGACGCAACACATCAGTCAATCCCATTCTGCCGTAGCGATTAAGAAGCGCATCCCATCCGCTGACCGCGCCCGGGACTGTTACTGCGTAAGGACTGGTGTCAGGGATAGTCTGAAATCCTCTGTTGACCAGTTCATCCAGTGAGGCTGACTGGGGTGACCGTCCTGAAGCGTTCAAAGCGCGTACGCGTTTTTCCTCGGACATCCACACCAGCGCGAAGAGATCGCCTCCGATGCCGGTGGAGTGTGGCTCGGTCACGTTCAGAGCCGCCGCCGTGGCGACAGCGGCGTCAATGGCATTGCCTCCTCCCATCAGCATACGCAGCCCTGCCATTGCCGCGAGTGGTTGAGTAGTAGAGACCATCCCATTAGCTGCGCGGACATTTGATCTTCGGGAGTTAAAATTCATAAGACGCTCCAGAGCGGTCGGGGTATAGATAACGATGCGGAGTGTGGAGTTTCATCCTAGTCAGGGCGCGCAGTAATGCCCTTGTCAGAGGCGATTCCAAGCGCCTTTTCGGGTTCTACTACCAGCGGGCCGTCTCGACTGAGACTGACTTCAATTTTCGACGGGGAAGTGAGACTGAAGGTCCGTTCACCATCCAGGGCTATCGTGGACGGGCGCAGGTTTACGGACATTCCCGGGTCGTCGGCTTCTACTATCTTCCACTCCGCTATCTCAATGTCCTGAACTAATCCTGGCGCAACGGGAGCCGATACCGTTGTATGTCCGTCACCCAGCCGTATATACAGCCCACGCTCTTCCTGTGGCGATACCTGCTTCAGTCTGGCGCCGATTGCTGAAAGACCGATGCTGGTTGCCTCGGATCTGGTTAGGAAGAGTTCGTGCAGCGTAGAAATATCCCAGATAGCGCGCGCGCCGACGAATCGCTCCTTGGAAACTGCCAGATCAACCAGCGCAATGTCCCTGAGTTCGCCGTCGGAGTGAACTTCGAGCCGAGTATGGCGAGTGGTGACTTGACCTGATCTCACATTGCCGCTGGCAACTGACCCGGCAGCGAGTCCCGCTATGGTGCCCTCCATCATCGTGGGAAAGACGTTGTTAGTCCCAGTTGATATGGGCATGATCGGGACATCGCCGCATTCCTTGGCTACGGCGCGGTTGGTCCCGTCGCCGCCCAATGTAATTATGCAGCCGACTCCCGACTCCCGCATTGCCTTAGCCGCTCTGGTTGAGTCGTTCTGTTCGTGAAAAACTGGCATATTGACAAATTCGGCGTTGAGGCTCAATTTCGCACCCGCAAGCGCGTTGCTCCCAAGAGAGCCGGTGTCTGGCATGAATATGACACGCTCGACTTTCATGGCGTCCAAACCAGCGAGTACTCGCTTGAGGATGTTCACTTTCTCGTGGTTTGGAACGAAGCGGCCCTGCGCTACGATACGTCTTATATCTTTTCCGGCAGCGGGGTTGGCGATTATTCCGACAGAACTCAATTCCGGTCTTCTCTCATCTGCGTTACGAGTGGGATGAAACTATTGGTCGAAACGGAATCCGAGGGGGTCTTCCTCGAACTCGATTGACGCCAATGCCTGCTCCGCAGCTTCTTCCATAGCATGGTCTCCTCGCGTCATCGCCTGCGTCAACGCTCGCTTGGCCAGATCTCCTCCTATGTTCCCAAGTGAGCGCACTGCGGCTAGTTGTACCTGGCTGTCCTCGTCGTTAAGCATATTGACTAGATGAGGGACAGTCTCGTCGCCACCGAGGTATCCGCAGGCTATAGCGGCTTCATACCTTATAGCGGCATTCTGGCGCCCGGTCTCCCGAAGAACAGTGGGGAGCCAGCGTGAATCGGAACTCCTTCCCATGGCATAAATCGCGCTCTGTTTCATCTGGGGATCATCATCGTTGTACGACTGAAGAATGGTTTCATGCACGCGCTCTGAGTTAATTGGCGCAATCGCTTCTATCGCGCGTCGCCGTGTCTCGTTCTCTTCGTCCGGATTTTCAATTACAGCCATTAGCGCGTCACTAATTCTCTGACCGTCTCTTCGTATGAGTTTACCGCCCTCCGCCAACTCGGCGAATTTGCCGAGAGTGGTTGCCGCCGCCGCCCGTACTTCGGATGATGGATCCTTGCCCAGTAAATCGACCAGAGGGCGAATTACGATGCGGTCATCAGAGTCCCACAGACCACGCGCGGCGCTTGCCCTCACAGTTGCGTCGCGGTCGCGCAGGCAGGCTCTGAGAAGGGTAGTGAAGTCCAATTCAATATTGTCTCCGGCGAGTTCCGACATTTTGTCTAGTAGATCACGCCTGCGTTCCGGACTAATGCTGGTCCAGGATGAAATCACGTTCATCACTTCCACCCTGGAAAGACCTGATAGCTGGACCAAGTCTGTATGTCTAATCCGGACGCTGGGGTCCGACAGGTCGGTTATTATCTGTTCTATCGTCAAGGCGCCTTTCTCCCAAGCTCAATCACTATGTACGAAAGTGAACTGAAGCGCAATAGAGTCAGGGATTTCTCTAATTGCCACTCAACATTTCAAATGCCAGACGGACGGACATTATCAGGGACATTCATGTCCTCGTGGATCACACTGAAACAAAATGACAGTAATAGAGTAATTTAGTTGGTGTCAAGTGAATTGGGTTAGGAGTTACGCACTTGAATATGAAATCCTAGCTAAGTATGACCTAACCCAGCTACGAAATCGTTCTCAACTGCGTAAGTCCTATGGGTATTGAACTTGGTTGAAGTATAATCCCATATTATCGGAGTTGTCGGAAAAGACTTCGAGGAGCGATGCGATGGTGGGGAGCCGAAAAAAACTAAAGGCCGCCGATGTGATGTCATACCTGGGGCCACACTACGGCCCTGCGGCATGGGAGCCGAGGTACAATCCCGCTGAGGAGTTGGTTTATACGATACTCTCTCAGCATACATCCGACATCAACTCCGAGCGCGCCTTCCTGAATCTGATGAAGACTTTTGGCAGTCTTGACAGGATCGCCGAAGCCTCAGTCGAGGACATTGAGGTCGCAATCAGGTCCGGTGGACTTTCGAAGCAGAAATCGGCGCGCATCAAGGAAGTTCTGAATATAGTACGCGCCGATATTGGATCTTTCGACCTGTCATTTCTTGGAGAGATGCCGCTGGATGAGGCCAAGTCCTGGCTGAAGAACCTTCCTGGAGTCGGACCAAAGACAGCGGCGATTATCCTCTGCTTCTCGCTTGGGATGCCAGCGATGCCGGTGGACACCCATATACACCGAGTATCTCAGCGCCTGGGGTTAATTGGTCCGAAAGTATCGGCGGACAAGGCGCATGACATTCTTGAGCCAATGGTGAGTGAGGACGAAGTGTTTGCGTTTCACGTCTATCTTATTCAGCATGGCAGGCAAGTTTGCAAAGCCCAGCGTCCTCGATGCGACGACTGCGTTCTCGGTTGGGGATGTCCCTCCAGAGGCAAGGTAGGCAATAAGAAGACCAAACGTCGCAAAAAGAGACAGTTGAAATAGCAGAAGAGGAGCCGTAGTGGTTGAGTCAAATACCCTGGTGGGCCTGACGGATATTCGTAAGGCGGCGAATGTCATCGCTCCATACGCGCATAGAACTCCAATTACATCCTCCGCCTACCTCGGTGGCCTCATCGGCGCTGAGTTGTATCTGAAGCTTGAGATGTTCCAGAAGACAGGATCATTCAAGCCGCGCGGAGTTCTCAACAAGATGTCGAGTCTCAGCGGCGAGGAGAAGGAGCAGGGCGTGGTCTCTCTCTCGGCGGGGAATCATGCCCAGGCGCTTGCATACGCCGCCACCATGGCGGGCGCGCCCTCCGTGATCGTTATGCCTTCAGGGGCGGTCAGAGCTAAAGTCGAGGCGACTCGCGGGTATGGTGGGGAAGTAGTCCTGACCGACGGCGACCTTCTCCAGACTGCGCTGGAAATCCAGCGTGAACGCGGTATGACTCTTGTACACCCCTTCGACGACCTGCATACAATAGCCGGGACAGGTACGGTCGGTTTGGAGGTCTTGGAAGACGTTCCACATGTTGACGTGGTGATCTGTGGAATTGGGGGCGGAGGGCTTATATCCGGAGTCGCGGCGGCTCTCAAGCTGAGCAAGCCGAATACCAGGGTGATTGGGGTTGAGCCCGAGGGCGCGCCCGGCATGACACTTGCGCTCGAGAAGGGCGAACCCGTTCACATGGCAAGCATGAACACAGTAGCGGATGGTCTCGCCGCGCCCTTCGTCGGGCAACACAACCTAAATCACGTTCGCGCGTTCGTGGATGAAGTAGTAACCGTGGAAGACGATGAAATCACCAGGGCAATGAGTCTCATACTGGAACGCGCCAAAGTCCTCGCTGAACCTGCGGGAGCCGCGCCTTATGCCGCCCTAATATCGGGTAAAGCACATCTGGGCGGAGCCGATACGGTCCTATGCGTGCTCAGCGGAGGCAATGTGGACAATGCTCGTCTCGCCGAACTGCTAATCTAGCCCGAATAGATGATGTGTCCTCCGGTCTGGTCGCGGTTGAGTCGGCGGTTGAGGTAGAGCCCTTCCAGGATGAATTCGACCGCTGAAGCGATAGCCGCGGGGTCGTGTGAGGACTCGATACGGGACACCATCTCCCTCATGTTGGCCATCTCAGGCAACTTGCCGGCGTAGGCGTCTGATGGAACGTCGGAGCCTGTTTCTATCTCAAGGCCCTCTTCGAACCTTGTCAGAACCGCGCTGAACTCTCGAGCGCTGAAATAGCGTCCGAACGTGTTCTGCACCGCTTTCTTAACAAGACCGTCCACAACCTTAAACTCACGACCCTCCTCCACGCTTTCCATCTCTACTTTGCCGTTGGTGGAAGCTACGATGGCGGGCAGGTCGCTCACCCTGGGGCAGGCTGTCTCATCAAGTCTCAGGCTTCGCTTGAACGCGCTGCCAATCACGGTCTCGTAGTTAGAGATTGAGACGCGAAGGCTGACACCGGAACGCTGGTTGATCTCGGGGCTTCGCCTGGCGAGAGTAGTAATCTCCGCGATCACTTCTTTCATGTACATTGGAACGTTTACCCACTCCGACGAGTCTTCAAACGTCGTGTATTCCTGCTCCATGATCTGAATTTCCTGGCCGAGATCACGCGGATAGTGAGTGCGAATCTGCGCGCCGTATCTATCCTTGAGTGGAGTGATGATCCGTCCGCGGTTGGTATAGTCTTCGGGGTTTGCGCTGGACACCAGCATCACATCCAGAGGGAGCATTATTCTATACCCCTTGATCTGAACGTCCCGCTCCTGCATCAGATTGAACAAGCTGACCTGTATGCGCTCGGAAAGGTCTGGCAGTTCGTTGATGCAGAAGATACCGCGATTGGTGCGCGGTATCAGTCCGTAGTGTATGGCGAGTTCGTCTGAGAGGTAACGGCCCTCCGCTATCTTTATGGGGTCAATTTCACCAATCAGGTCGGCGACGGTTATGTCCGGTGTCGCCAGCTTTTCGGCGTATCTTTCCTCGCGGGTTACCCACCTGATGGGAACATAGTCGCCATTTGCCGCCACCGCGCTCTTGCACTCGGTACAGATGGGAGCAAACGGGTTATCGTTAAGCTCACAGCCGTCTATGGCGGGTATGGCGTCATCGAGAAGGTCCACCATATTTCGTATTAGCCTGGACTTGGCCTGCCCTCGCTCGCCGAGCAGGATGATGTCCTGCCCGGCGAGAATGGCATTTTCAAGCTGGGGGATGACTGAATCTTCGAATCCCACAATTCCCGGGAACAGGTCTTCATCGCGCTTAATCCTGGCAATCAGGTTCTTGCGAATTTCCTGCTTAACTGTAAGAACCTTGTATCCCGATTCTCGCAGTTGTCCAATGTTCTGTGAGTGGCCGTCGGATGCCATATTCGGGTGCGCTCCCATGTCCAAACTGAATCTGTGTCACTTAACGTGTAGGCGTTCAGGCGACAGTTTTGCACACAGGACTAGAATTGGCAACCGCGCCGTCCTATATGACCAGGGCATTTCGATTATCCACATTAACCAGTGTAGCAGCCTATGGATTGCCGAGCGGCGAGCCCTTCGGGGTTCCCACTTTCACGGGAGTGACGAATCAATGTGGGACGTTTCAGATTGCAACAATCGAAAGACCCTGCCTATATGACAGGAAGATTGCAGAGTCGGCGTTATCATCATTCCGTCAGCAGCGTGGCTCTGGAATACCGAGCGGCGGGACCTTTGGGGTTCCCGCTTTCGCGGGAGTGGGCTCACCTGATGACGGACGACGCGCCTCTCGCGTCTGGCGCTCAGACTCACTCATCCGAGCGCCACTTGCAACATACAAATAAAGGACCGGAGTCCAGAATAGCAAAATCGCAACGCTGCAATCGTCCCCATGGACACCATCAGATTATTGACGCTTCAGGAAACGAACTGTGGTTTTCCACAGACGGTGAAGGCGCGAGGATTGGAAAAGCCAAGCGAGAGCGCACCGAAGACCGTATTCAGGTTTGAGGGCGGGTCGGTCAGGGGTCGTCTTCGTCCTTGGGGACGGTGGAGCAGGGGCAGGGCCAGTCGTCGTCCTCGTCGTCGCACAGGCCCGCCTCGCACATCGCCCAGTCCTCCTCGGTCCACCAGTCCCTGGGGTCTTTGGGGGCTGAATGCACGATGTCCATCAGGCCGTCGAACCACCTGGGGTAGGGTAGGGGATCCAGGTTCGGGCAGCGCTTTTGGATGTAACGCTCCTTTTCCTCCCACAGCCTGCGCGCCTCGGCCTGCTGCGACTCCATGTCCTCGAACTTATCCATGCTCCTTCGGAGTATGGAGTCTTCTATGGTATCGCCCTCGCGGCAGAATCTGGACTGGTAGAGTTCTTCGGCTTTTTCACGGGACATACCGAGCGGGACGCCGGCGGGCGGATAGGTAAACTGAGGGGCAGCCGTGGCCGTGGCGGTCTGCGCTCGCGGCGTCGGCCTGGGAGCGGACTGCTGATCGAAGTCGGTCGCGGGCCAGGTCGTCCTGCGACGCGGCGGCGCGAATATGGGGAAGGCGTAGCCGATGAGTTCCTTTCCTGCGGCTATACGCAGTGAGGGGCTGAAGCTCTTGATACCGCCTTCCATGGCTTCGAGCAGGAACTTTACGACCCTGCGTCCGCCTTTGGTGAGATTCTTGACGTATCCGGCGATTTCACGCTGGGCGGAGGTGAGAGCAGAGTCAATTTCGTCGTCAATCGCACGACGCTGAGCGGAGTCCCTTGTCCTAGGAACTGAAGGTTTCTTTATGGATTCGACGAATTCGATGCCCTGTTCTATGCAGAGTATGGCGAGGACTCTGCCCGCCATGATCTGGTGTTTGGGGGTGAAGTTGTCGAAGTGTCCGTTCATGGCGCGCTGCATGAATCGGACGACGGTTCGTCCGTTGTCGGTTTCCTCTCGGACAATCTGTTGTAGTTCCGGGTATGCGACTGTGGTCATCGGGTATCGGTTTTCTGTCGTCAGTGGTTAAAGTCCGATTCAGTATAGTATATGTGTTCTGTATCGTCAAGGGAAACATCAGGACATTCCGTACCGAGGATGCGGGAACGGGACAGTGGCCCCCCACCCCTGGATTCCCGCCTTCGCGGGAATGACGGAGAAGAATGCGGGAATGACGGGAGTTATGCAAAGGTCTCCTTTCACGTGAATGACAGTACGCAGTTTGCCGCCGACATTCACGGCGTAGTCAAAAGCAAATGGTATGATGGAAGCGGTCACGCGGGCTAATGGAGTGTTCTGAGGTTCAGACTATGACTCAATCGGCCTTGTATAGAGGGCATATGACTTTTAACTCAGGAAAGATTCGGCGGCACAACAGAACTAAATCTAACGTCGGCTTCCCAAAGCGTCCCAGAATTAGGCGTCGTCTTTATTTCCCGACCGAGGCCAGACCTATGCTTACCCCGTTCAGAGTCCGTGCGCTGAATACCATTTATGAGTTCGCACGGATAGAATTGGGTGACACACTCAGATCAGCAACTGTCTCCGTGTACTACGACCACTATGAACCTATTCCACCGATTCTTGTGCTTGGAATCGTCGCTGATATAGACGGAGAGGCGTTTGGCCGAGTCAATAGATCCCTGGCTGAGTCTGTTCGTTTAGAAGCGTTACTGTGGTCAGAAGCTGAGAAAGCGGACTTCAGGGGCGCGATACATTATGAACTGGTTCCTCTGAAGGTATGAGGCCTCTTGACTTTTACAGGCTTGGTTCGCAGATGGCCGAAACCGCGGCTACCGAAGCCGAATTCAGAACCGCTATCGGCAGGCTGTATTACGGACTTCACCATGAAGCGTGCTGTCGCTATTTCAGGGAAAATCTCGGCGCTCCGGCGTTAGATCGAGGAAGCCGCCACTCGTTGCTTCAGGAAAGATTTTCGCTGTTCGGCAGTATTAGTTCCAACAAGGTTGCTCAGCTACTTCGTCAGTTGTCCAGAATGAGGAATATCTCGGATTATGAACTCGCGAGTCCAGTCAGATACAACAATTCGCAAGTCAGTCCGAGCCAGTTTATGAAAATGGCTTCAATAGTGGCTCAAGAATTGATTCAAGCTCTCGATGAGTACTCGCCCGGGGAGGCGTCCGAGGGCTGCGAGTGTCGAACGGCCTGATGGGCCGGGTGATATACTGTACTGAGCTAATCGTACATCCGCATCCGGCAATCGAGCGACTGAACAGTGAGGCCAGACATGACAACCAGATCAACTACTGTCCACCCACTGCCCGAAACGGTATCCAGAGCGAATTCGTTTCCCCCGCCGCCGGTCACGTACACGTGGCATCGGGGGAAGAGACTCACCATACTGCCAGACCCTCCGAGAGACCCCGAACTCATGCAGCAGATGCCTTTCATTACGCTCGCCATGTACTTGATTCAGGATTTCCACGCAGACCAGGACGATGTTCTGGTCGGCTCCGACGGCTATCTCTGCCGGTCGGCGGAGACGTATCCCGACAGGTACGTACCGGACCTGATATTCGCGCGAGTGGACGACCCCGATACCGTCGTCAGCATCCAGAACGGCTACATAATAGACGAAGTGGGCAAGCCCCCGGACTTCGTTCTGGAGGTTGCGTCGCCGAGAACCGGCAGGGCGGACTACACCACCAAGAGGGAAGGTTACGCGAGACTGGGCGTTGTGGAATACTGGCGTTTCGACCCAAGTGGGGGCGAGTATCACGACCAGCCGCTGGCCGGCGACCTGCTGGTGTATGGCGTCTATCAGCCAATAGAGTTGCGCCACGAGCCGGACGGTTCGATCTGGGGACGGAGCGCGGCGCTGGGTCTGGATATATACTGGCAGGAAGGCCACTTGCGTTTCTACGATTACGAAAACGGCGAGTTTCTGCCTGAATACTCGGAAGTCAAGAGACGGTTCGACGCCGCTATGGAAGAACGTGATGCGGAGGTTTCCAGAAGGCGAGGCGCTGAAAGCCGGGCCGCGTCTGCCGAAACTCAGGCCGCGTCTGAGGCCGAAGCCCGGGCCAGAGCGGAGGCCGAAGTGGAGAGATTGCGCGAACGCCTGCGCCAGCTCGAGAAGTAGAGCGGCGCGACTGGTGGGAACGGGGTGAGAAGTACTATGCCGAATTTCATATGCCGAACTTGCGGAGTCCAATTCGCGGAATCCGGCGAGCCGCCATCTGAGTGTCCGATTTGCCTCGATCCGCGCCAGTACGTGGGTTGGGAGGGACAGCAATGGACGACGATGGAGGAACTTCTGCGAGAGGGACATCGGAGCGATGTCAGGGTCGAGGAAGAAGGGCTTCTCGGAATCGGAATCGAGCCGTCCTTCTCGATTGGTCAGCGGGCGCTGCTCGTCCAGACACCGTGCGGAAATGTGCTGTACGACTGCGTGAGCGTCCTCGACGACGCGGCGGTCGAGGAGATACGCGCCGTAGGCGGCATTGATTACATCTGCTTTTCGCACCCGCACTTCTATGACAGCATGGTCGAGTTCAGCCGCGCTTTCGGTGGAGTTCCCATTGTCATCCCAGAGGCTGACCGTGAACACGTGATGCGTCCCGATCCCGCGATAACCTACTGGGACGGAAGCCCGCTGGAACTCGCGCCGGGCGTGACGCTCATCCAGTGCGGCGGCCACTTCGACGGCAGCGCGGTTCTGCACTGGGCGGACGGCGCGGAGGGCAGGGGAGCTCTTCTGGTCGGAGACAGCATTACCGTCGTGCCGGACCGCCGATACGTGAGCTTTATGACCAGCTACCCCAACCTGATACCAATGTCTGCTGACAAGGTGAAGGGGGTAGTGGACGCGGTATCGCCTTACGAGTTCGACCGGATATACGGAGGATGGTGGGGCCGCAATGTTATGTCCGGCGGGCAGGAGGCAGTACGCCTGTCCGCTGAAAGGTATGTGCAACACATTGCGGACAGGGACTAGACGAACTTAGACTGCCCAATCTCTCGACCTCTCGACGGCCTTCAGCCATTGCGAATACAGCCGCTGCCTCTCAGACTCCTCCATAGAAGGCTGGAATACCATGTCCGCGCTCCACAGGCCCGCCAACTGGTCGGTGTCGTTCCAGTAACCTACGCCTAACCCAGCCAGCCAGCCGGCTCCGAGCGCTGTCGCCTCCTTCACCGCCGAGCGGTGTACGGACGCGCCGAGAATGTCCGCCTGGAACTGCATCAACAGCTCATTGTTCGTCGCTCCACCATCCACCCGTATGGATTCGAGCGCGAGACCGGTGTCCTGGACTACGGCGTCCATCAGGTCGCGTGTCTGGTAGGCGATGGACTCCAGCGCCGCCCGAGTGATGTGAGCGCGGTTCGCGCCCCTGGTCAGGCCGACTATCGCGCCGCGGGCGTACATATCCCAGTATGGAGTGGCGAGACCGGAGAAGGCGGGCACAAAATAGACGCCGCCGTTGTCCTCCACTTCTGCCGCGACGGTTTCTGACTCCGCTGAACTGGATATTATGCCAAGCTCATCTCTTAGCCACTGGACAGTAGCGCCCGCCGAGAAAATAGCCCCCTCCAGCGCGTAGGTCGTTTCTCCGTTCAGCGTCCACCCAACCATTGGCACCAGCCCGGAGGCCGAGTCTATCTTCTGTGGCCCGGTATTTGTTACGAAGAAACAGCCGGTGCCGTAAGTATTCTTGGTGTCTCCAGGTTCGAAACACGCCTGTCCGAATGTAGAAGCCTGCTGATCGCCCGCGACACCCGAAATTGGGATCGGCTGCCCCGCCGACAGGTCCCCGGCCACATAGCCGAAAATCTCACTGGCCGACCTGACTTCAGGCAGCAGTGCAAGCGGTATGTCGAACAGTTCCAGGAGTTCGGTATCCCACTCCAGTGTATTGATGTTGAACAGCATAGTGGTGCTGGCGTTGGTGGTGTCGGTCGCGTGTATCAGCTTGTTAGTGAAGTTCCACAACAGCCAGGAGTCCACGGTTCCGCAGGCGAGTTCGCCCCGCTCGGCGCGTTGTTGTCCGTCGGGAACATTGTCCAGAAGCCAGCGTATCTTAGTGGCCGAGAAGTAGGGGTCCATGGGCAGTCCGGTTTTCTCCCGCACCCACTCCTCCAGTCCGCGGCTCTTCAATTCGTCGCACAGCGGAGCCGTCCTGCGACACTGCCATACTATGGCGTTGTACAGCGGCTCGCCCGTCCGTCGGTCCCACAGGACGATTGTTTCGCGCTGGTTGGTGATTCCCATTGCCACAATGGAGCGCGGGTGGGCCTCCGCCATGTCGAGCAGGTCTTCGATGGTGTACAGACAAGACTCGAAAAGTTCCACGGGGTCGTGCTCGACCCAGCCCGGCCTCGGGTATATCTGGCGGATTTCGCGGTTGACCGACCAAAGCGGCATTCCGGTCGAATCAATGAGCATCGCGGTCGTGCCTGTGGTTCCCTGGTCGAGGGCGAGGATGTAGCCTGGAGTTGACACGGCGGCCTCCTGTTTGTTGTAACTTAGTGCTTGGCTTTGAGGTCTGCCGCTGCCAGCAGAACAACGTCATTTGGGTGTCTCAAATCTGAGCAGCGCGCCGCAAGCTCGTCGTGCGCCTTTTTCGTTAATGCCTCCAGTCGTTTCTTTCTGTGATCTGATTCGTCCTTCGGGGTCGGCATAGCTCCACTGGCCGACAGCAAGCTGTTGAAGAATTCGGGATTGGCAGTGGGCGGTCCTCTTTCAGCAAGGAATATGGGTATAAGAGCGTCCCAGCGGGGCATTCCCTGGTCATCCTGCCAGCGTATCTTGTAGATTCCGAGAACTCCGTTCTGCGGAGCAGGCAGGCAGGCATACTCACCGCCGAAGTCCGGCGACTGCGCCTTTTCGATCAAGTCCTGGAAGAATGGACTGGCAAAATCCATTGGGACGACGTTCGATCTGGTGGCGGCTATATCCCGGTCAACGGTGATTCGCGCATAGGCGCTTCTAGGAGAAAATTCGGAGTAGCGACCGCGCAGGTTCTCCGGCAGTTCTATATCCAATGTCTTGCCGTTGTGCAGGCGACCCTGTATTCCTATGCCCATGTAAGGAAGCATACCTTCCAGAAACGCAAGGGTGTCGTTCTCGCTGAAACTTTGAAGCGCAGATGTCTCGTTCGGATCATATCCCTCCACATGGGCGAACAACTTCTCTTGCTGAGACTGGGCCTCTTGGGCCCTATTGATGGCGTCGTCTATTTCGGAGTCGGTACGGTCTATGTCCATGTTTCGATTTGCTGACAATATAGAAGCTATGTCAACTCGCTCCAATAACTCACCTAGGATCTCCTGATAGAGTCCCTCGTGGTAATCGCCGCCGACTTCCGACATGGTTTTGGCAATCGTGTCTATGCGATCCAGCATCATAGCGAGAGCTTGATTGTCGAATCCGTCATTGGAAGTCAGGTTAAACACGACCACCCGCTCAGACTGTCCGTATCTATACAGTCTCCCCGAACGTTGCACTAGACGGCTTGGATTCCATGGCAGGTCGTAGTTCACCATGATGTGGCAGTTCTGATGTAGGTTGATTCCTTCGCCGCCTGCTTCGGTAGATACCATGAAGCGGGCCGAGTCGTTGAATCTGTCAATCGAAGCCCTCTTTTCGTCAAGGGACATTGAGCCGTGAATCTGAGCGACACCCGCTCTGGGGTACCTTCTCTCAAGTGCATTTACCAGATATGCCTGAGTAGCTCGGTACTCTGTGAAAATGAGAAGTTTCGGACGGCTCTGTTGAAGTGGTGAGACTATCCTGGATAGGAACTCTATCAGCTTGAGAGCTCTCCGCTTGACTTCTGCGGCATCCTGAATTAATCGGTCTAGTTGTTCGAGTTCATCAGCGAAGAATGGGCTAGCGCCTGAGTTCTGGCCTGCGATCTGATCCGCTATCTCCTCAAGATCATCATGGGCGTCGGTTCCCTCCTGAAATTCTTCCCTCAGTTCATTGAGGGAAGGCGTGGAACCGTTAATTTCGATAGCCTCACCTATCAGCCTGTTCTTTCGACGCTTCAGAGCCTTTTCTATGGCGGCAATACTGGATGACGCCATTTTTCGATAAGTAGTCATCACAAATCCGATAGCTCTGGCCTGCGTACCTCCGACCTGCGATGCGGCGTAACCCTCGCGCAGGTACCGCTGAAGATCAGAGTCGAATTTGCGGGCGTCATCGGAGAGAGGCACCTCAATCAAATGGGTATCCTGACCTCTAAATATGAACTTGCCTGCGGCATTCGTTACCAGACTCTTGCGATTTCTAAGTATGACCTCGGTGACAACCGACGGATCGGTGTACATTCTTGAGAAGCGATTCCCAAGGTCAGGGCGAAGCAACATTAGCAGGCTGATGAATTGCGACTCACGCCCTTGATGGGGAGTGCCAGTGAGAAAGATAAGCCGGTCAGTTTGGTTTTTGAGCGTTTCAGCCAGTCGGTATCTCTGGGTTACAGCTTGGTTGGGGATCTTGCTGAGATGATGGGCTTCGTCAAAGACTATCACGTCCCACTCGCCCGAGTCGCTGAAAATCGGGGAGTGATGGTCAGACTTCGCTCTGTCCACCGATACTATTACTTTATCGTAAGTTGCCCAATGAGACGGCTGATTCACAAAGAAATCCCGACCGTAGATGCGATAGTCTTGGTTGAATTTGTGCCGCATCTCGTCCTGCCACTGCCGCGCGATTCCGGCTGGGCATACTATCAGAACACGACGCGCCTGGCGTCTGCGTCTGAGCGCGGCAAGCAACAGTCCAACCTCGATGGTTTTTCCCAAACCAACGTCGTCGGCTATGAGCCAGTTGGCGTGGTCGGACTCCATTATGCGATGGACGAGGTCTATCTGGTGGGGCAGTGGGTCAACGTCCATCCTATCCAGTGCGCCTGTAACCTGGTTCCATGAGTCGAGCGCATAAGCTAGTACTTTGAGCCTGAAACGCTCAGAGCTGTCCCGACTATTTTGAACGGACAGGAACTTGATCTCCGCTTCTCTTATCCTGACAAGGTTTTCGTAGGGTAGCCAACGGCTTTCGCCTGTCTGATGCAACTGCGCCAGAACCATGTCCCTACCGGCGATACGTCGGTTAGCCCGAACCGTCGCCATTCCTAAAGTTTTGCGAACATTGGAACGGGGCTTATCTTGAACGATGTGTCCCGGTCTAAATCCGCTTCGGAGTTCGGATATGGGATGCCACCTAGTTTCACGGGCCACTCCCCATTCCACTTGTATCTCCGGCTCTCCATCGCCGGCTCTAGCGCCATTGACTCTGCCGAGAGTACTCGATATGGACTCTGTAGTCACAAAGCAGTCGGGACTGGGAATTGGTCGGTTACTCATTGCGACCTCCAAATGGCCATATTGGCCCTTGTGATCCGTCAGGCTGAAATCGGGCTTCTTCGGGGTCCAAACTCGGTATGTTCCAGCCGAGGTTGTCGTGCCATTCACTTTTTGGATGCCAATCCTGGATGTCGTACCAACGAGGCAAGCTGGAAATGTGCGAGTATGGCGGAATGCTATCCTCTTTAGTTTGGAACCCTCTACCTGTCAACTGATTTATCTGGTTCATATCTCCGTCTCGCCACAGGTGGGATTCCACGTTTTCCCTGTCTATTCTGCATAGAATAAGACTCTTCCATTCCTCGCCATCGTTCAGAGTTGACCGGAACTTGGCGAATGACGCGAAGGAATAGAACCCATGTCGCCATAGCGAGTGATAGTCCCACTCATCAAACCATACGAAGTCAATCATTACTTCCGGGTGAAAGCCCAATCGGAGGTGGACTATCGCATAGGCGTCATCCCTAGTCAGAATATTCGACATGGACATATTCTTGGGCCGCCAGCCATGTTTCCTGTGATACCACCTGCTTTCCCACCATTCGGGATTACTCTCCCAATGACTGTGGAACTGGATGAACATCAGCAATGTCTGGCCTGTCCATAACTTCGATCTAAGCCAGGGCAACCAGTTCGACAGACGCGACCTGCTGAATTTCTCAAGGTACTCGCGAATCTCGATATCCTGTTGCTTCGATAAGCCCACACCAGCCAGAAACGAATCGAGCCGAATATGGGCATCGTAACTTAGGTCAATAGATTCAACGACATGTACGAATTCGGATTCCTGATAGAGTTCTTCACTGAGATAGGGGTCGAACTCGGCAGTGGGAACAGGTTCTTCCTGAGACTCCTCATCCGGTTCAGTGTCTAAATCGTTGTTGAACCATTCGATAGGGACGACCGCCGCATTTTCAACATACTCTACGGGCTGAAGCGTAGGAGGCTTAGTTGTGTATCCGACGGGGCGCGATTTATCGTCCTTTTCTCTGGCAACTTTCGGAACCGAAGATTGGGAAAGGCCCCGATTGTCAACGTTCGGTGGATTAGCGCTCGGAGGAGAAGACGATTGTCCTGGCGATGCCCAAGGGTCGTCATACGATAAATCTGGCTCTAGTTGGTCTACGAAGTCCCGCGCGCGCCAGTAATCTGGGCTGTCTGTCTGCATATCGGTATCACCAAGAAATTTACATAGCTTCACATATAAGAATGATTCCCACACGCCAAACGAACATCCGGATCACCCTATCGGAACCCAAGGGGATTCTTACATTAGTTCATAATTGTGTCAAGATTGGTTGATTTTGTTAGAACTTATCTTCGCATATATCCCGTAACGGCCCCATAATACACACGGCGAACTCGCTCAGGAAACAAGCTCAGACTTACCCTCAGCCATAGTCACCACATGACAGTGCCCACCCATCTCTACACATCCACGCCCCTCATACGCTATAATCCGAACATACAAACTAATGAAGGAGCGCGTCCAACCATGATCCTGAACCTCGACATACATAAGTCCCTGGTTATACCGTCCGAATATTGGAGGGCCGAAAAATTTCCTCGTAGCTAAACTCAGGTGTTCTCTGGTGGATCTCAGGTGTTCTAATCACCTGTTGCCTACCAGCCAAGCCACCTGTTCCCACCTGTCGCTTTATAATCTAAAGTATATGACCGCCGAATCCATCCCCTGAACGTCTTCAGCGCCGACTATGAAAAGCCCTGGCGCGCGCGGTTGTCCCAGGACACCCCGACAGGCTAATATGACCCAATCCACCAGTAGAGGATCGAATCGAATGAGCCAACGCAATATCAGAATTACGGCGGGAGGCGTAGAAGTCACCGCCGAATTGAGCGACACTCCGACCGCCGACCTTGTCTGGGACGCGCTTCCCATCACAGCTTCCGGCAGTACGTGGGGAGACGAGATATACTTCCGAACCCCGGTCAGCGACGAGGAGCGGGACGCCGTTCCGACCGTGGATATGGGCGCGGTCGCGTACTGGCCGCCGGGACAGGCGATATGCCTGTTCTACGGCCCGACGCCCATGAGCGTCGGCGATGAGATACGGCCTGCCAGTCCGGTGAATGTATTTGGCCGGATTATGGGTGACGCCGCGATTCTCAAGTCCGTATCGTCGGGTTCGGAAGTCACAGTAGAAAGGGCTTAGACCGGTCTGGAAGGAGACGCGGATGGGATTTTCTGACGAGCTTCGGCGGCGGGGGGCTTCTACCTGGGACAAGGAGAAGGCTCACCCCTTCGTTACCGGAATCGGGGACGGGACGCTTCCCCTAGACAACTTTCGCTACTACATGCGCCAGGACTATGTGTTTCTGATAGAGTTCTGCCGCGCAATATCGCTGGCCGTCGCCAAGGCTAACACGCTGGAAGATATGAGCTGGTTCGCGCGCATGATTCACGAGACTCTCAACATGGAGATGGCTCTGCACGTCAGCTTCTGCGCCGATTTCGACATAAGTCACGATGAACTGCTCGCGACCAAGCCATCTCCCACGACCTGGGCCTACACCCGCCACATGATCAACACGGCGCACCAGGGGACGGTCGGTGAGACCGCCGCCGTGATACTGCCATGCTCATGGGGGTACTCCGAGATAGGCCAGACGCTCTACGCGAGAGGAACGCCCGACGACCAGCCTCTGTACACGCGGTGGATCGAAACGTACAACTCCGCCGAATTCGCTGAAATCGCCGACTGGCTGCGCGGATTCGTGGACAAGCACGCAGGGAGGGCGGGACGTTCGGAACTTGAGGCGATGGAACGCGCGTTTATGGTCAGCAGTCGCTATGAGTATATGTTCTGGGACGCCGCCTGGAAGATGGAAGAGTGGCCGATTTAGCCTTGTATTCCACAAGACCGCGCCGGACAAGTCATCCGATGGAATGTCCGCGTCATTTCTACCATAACCAGCCGTTCAGGGAGTCCATTTGAGCATAATCAAGGGAGAGAACTACAAGTATTGGGTGTTCTTCGCCCTCTCAATCGGGCTGTTTACCTCAGTGTCCGATCATGGCAGCGTGGGAGTCGCGCTGCCGACCATCTCCGAACACTTCAACACCGACCTTCCGACTAGCCAGTGGGTTGTGATTGGATACGCGCTCACGATCAGCGCTTTCCTGCTCCCTATGGGGCGGCTCGCGGACATTGTGGGCAGGAAGAAGATATACCTGCTTGGTTCGCTGATACTGATTTCGGCGGGTATAGTCGCGGGCTTCTCCCCGAATATCGGCGTTCTAATAACGGCCAAGCTGGTTCAGGGCGTCGGGTCGGCTATGACGCAGGGCACCTCGATGGCGATGCTGATTGCCAGTTTCCCCCGCGAAGAGCGGGGACGCGCCCTCGGACTCCAGATGAGCGTGGTTGGCACAGGCGGCGTGGCAGGGCCGGCAGTGGGCGGTCTGATTGTCGGTGAACTGGGATGGGAGTGGGTGTTCTTCGCCACCTCGATTATGGGAATCGTGGGCCTTGTCGTCGCGTTCATACTGATAGACTCGAAGCTCGCAGACAAAGGCGCGGTGTCTGGTCAGAAGTTCGACTGGCTCGGAGCCGCGCTGTCCACCGGAGCGCTTCTCACGTTCCTCCAGAGCATGACATGGGCATCCGTACTCGGATTCAGCAACCCATTCATAATCCTCACGTTCGCCGTGTTCGTCGGGCTGCTGACCGCGTTCATACTCTGGGAACTGCGAACGCCCGCCCCGATGATGGATGTGCGTCTGTTCAAGCGACGACTGTTCTCTCTCGGAGTTGCGGCCAGCTATATCAACTTTGTGGGCATGTCCTCCGTGCGCTTCCTGATGCCGTTCTACTTGCAGGCGGTCTTGGGTCTGTCTCCCAGCAAGGTCGGGTTGATTATCGTGCCGGGCGCGGTGTGCATGATAATCACGGGGCCGCTGTGCGGCCGGCTGTCGGACAGGTTCGGCTGGCGATGGTTCACGATGGGCGGACTGATAGTGTCCGCTTCCGGTCTGTTCATACTGTCCATGCTCCGACCAGACTCACATCTTGCGCTCGCCATGGCGGGCATGATAATGCAGAGCGCCGGAATCGGCATATTCAACGCGCCCAACAACAGTTCTATTCTGAGCGCGGTGGAGCCGAGTAAATACGGAGTCATCTCCGGATTCCTGAACCTGGTCCGCAACTCGGGGAACCTGTCCGGGATTGCGCTGGGCACAGTATTGGTGACCACCACCATGGCGACTATGGGACACGCTCCAACCCTTGCTTCAGTGTCTTCGAGCGGAGGAGAATCCCTGTTGGCCGCATTCACATCCGGCCTGCGCGTGGCCTACATGGTCATGGGTATCGTGGTGCTGATCGGAGTGGCGGCGTCCGCATTCAAAGGGAAGGCGTTCCAAATGGCCGACACAGGTGAAGAGATCACTCAGCCCGCGAGACAAGGCGCGGACTGAGTGGGGTTTCTCTAAATGTTTGCGGCCCTTTCCTCCGTACCCGTGTCCGGGACACGGTTTTTCCAACGCCGGAGTTTCAACACCGGGTAGGGTGAATATAAAACTAAGCAGCGCACCGGGAAGCATGGTCGAACCAGGGCTGTGCTAGAATCGGTGTATGACATCACGACTCGCGGCGAGCGTAGCCGGCCTGCAGGCTCTCAACGCGCTGAGGCATCGCAACTTCAGGCTGTACTGGTTCGCTGGCATAGGCCAGGCCGCGGCGCTGGGAATGCAGTTTCTCATCCTGGGATGGCTGGCGCTGGAGCTTACCGACTCGCCGGCGCAGCTTGGGTTGATGGTCGCTATCTACGGCGTACCAAACCTTGCCATGCTCATGTTCGGCGGTATAATCGCGGACAGGATGGACCGGCGATGGCTGCTGTTCTACAGTCGGGTCCTTGTGGCCGCGTTGATTTTCCTAGCGGCCACCCTGACGGTCTATCAGTTGATCTCCATCTGGTACATATACGCTATTTCATTCACGCTGGGTACGATACAGGGACTGAATATGCCAACCCTGATGGCGATAGTCCCTGACTTGGTGGATGAAGACGACATACTTAACGCTACCTCTCTGAATATGGCCGTGTTCAATACCGGTCGCATAATGGCGCCATCGCTGGCGGGGTGGATCATCCAGCATATTGGGATCGGGCAGGCACTGTATCTCAACGCAGTTTGCTATGTAGTTAGCTGCCTCTTTCTACTTGCGATGAATGGATTGGAGGCGTCGCGCGACCAGTCCGAGGACACGAGCATACTCCGAGATTTCTGGGACGGCCTGCGCTTCGTAGCAATGACGCCTATCGCGGTAACAATGGTGGGCCTCAGTTTCGCGTTTGGATTTTTCGGAGCGGCGTACGTGCAGGTGTTGCCCGCCTTTGCGAGAGAAGCGCTTAGTCTCAACGCCGCCGGCGCGGGCTTTCTTCTGAC
The DNA here is from genome assembly GCA_965261525.1 of Dehalococcoidia bacterium. Lineage (GTDB taxonomy): Bacteria > Chloroflexota > Dehalococcoidia > Lucifugimonadales > UBA1123 > VXRN01. Next base: position 2,137,061 of record OZ253472.1, on the reverse strand, counting down.
GGTCGCAGGAATAGGCTCGTTGGCGGGCAGTATATTCCTGGCGTCGCTGGGGAATACGAGACACAAGAACTGGCTGCTGCTCGGCATGATAATTCTATTCGGAATCGCCCTGTTCCTGTTCGCGCTTTCGCCGATATACCTGCTCTCGCTCGCTCTTCTGTTCTTCACAGGAGTTGGCTTCACCGGCTTCATCTCAATGGGCACGACAGTGCTGCAACTGAGCACACCGCCGGGGCTTCGCGGACGCATGATGAGCCTATGGCTTATCGGCGCGGCAGCGCATTACATCGGCGCACTTCCCCTTGGCGCTGTCGGAGAGCGTTACGGTTGGCAGATTTCCCTCGGTGGAGGCGCGCTGATAATGCTGGCCTTCGTGTTCGCGCTCGGAATACTCAAGCCGACATTGCGGCGCCTGAAGATTTAGAATGCTGGACGTCGGGCGTCTGCTTCGCGCTGTAAGATATTCGTGCGCCGGCCTTCGGGACGCCTTTCGGGACGAGGCCGTATTCAGACAGGAAGCGTTGTTGGTCCTGATTCTGATACCCATCGCAATTTGGCAGAGAGGGGATAACGTCGAGTGAGCGCTGATGATTGGGTCCCTTCTGGTTGTTCTGATAGTCGAATTGCTGAACTCCGCTATCGAGGCCGTGATTGACCGCATAGGCGCCGGGTTCAACAATCTTTCTCGAAAGGCGAAAGACCTCGGTTCGGCGGCGGTGTTCGTCTCGCTTATCCAGGCGCTGGTGGTATGGGCGCTGATGTTGCTTGGCTGAGATGTTGACAGGCCAGGGGACTCTGGTTAATCTTGCCCCAAGTCCTAATGACCTCGCCAAATAACCCAGACCAGTCCCTTTCCCCTTACACCGCTCTCGACCTTACAGAAGGTGGGTTCAACTGGTGCGGCAAGCTATTGGCAGACCTCGGCGCTGATGTGATCAAGGTCGAGCCATCCGACGGCAGTCCCACGCGGGATATAGGGCCGTTTGTCGGAGGAAAGAAAAGGAAGGACCGCTCGCTATTCTGGGCTTCCTACAACTTAAACAAGCGCAGCATAACGTTGGATCTTGAGTCCGAGGTCGGGGCGTCACAGTTGCGCTCTCTCGCGTCCGGCGCCGACATACTGATTGAGTCGTACAGGCCTGGATACATGGATGAACTCGGACTGGGATTCGACGACCTGCGCGCAGTCAATCCAAGGCTGGTGTACACTTCCGTCACTCCATTCGGACAATCCGGTCCGTATTCCCAGTATCAGGCTCCGGACCTGGTCGCATGGTCAATGGGTGGAATGCAATACATCGGTGGCGACGCCGACAGGCAGCCAGTTCGCATAAGCGCGCCGCAGGCCGAACTCCACGCCGGGGCGCAGGCAGCCGCGGGGACAATGGCGGCTTTCTGGCAAAGCCGAAAGACAGGACAGGGTCAACATGTTGACGTCCCCATGCAGACCGCGGTGGTCTGGACGTTGATGAACGCTACGCCTTTCCCACCGCTCCACAAGACTAACGTCGAACGCAACGGCGCTTTTCGCTCCAGGGGGCACGTCGCTATGCGGCAAGTCTTCGGATGCAAGGACGGATATCTCAGCGTGGTGACGGCTGGCAGAACTCTGAGGGCGCTGACCGAGTGGATGAAAGAGGAGGGAACCGCTCCTGGCTGGCTGCTTGAAATTGACTGGGACGACTGGAACCCGGGAGCCATTGCTGAGACAGACCTAGACGGCATAAGTCTGTTCAATCGCGTGCAGTCGCAGATGGAGCATTTCTTAGCTTCAAAGTCGAAGAACGAGCTTTATCTGCGCGCGATAGACCGCAAGATGCTGCTGGCCCCATGTCAGACCGTCAGAGATATATCGGAGAGCGTCCAGCTCGAAGCGCGGGGCTTCTGGCGCGAAGTCGAGTATCCGGCGCTAAAGCGCAAACTGACACACCTTGGCCCGTTTATAAGCATGAGCGAAAGTCCGATCCAGGTCAGAAGACCCGCGCCCCGTATAGGCGAACACAACGACGAGATACTGGGCCAGTCATCCCAAATCGAGTCACATCGGCGTACCAAGAGTCCAGACTCGCAGCGCAGTTCATCCGAGATGCCTTTCGACGGAATAAGGATTCTGGACTTCACATGGGTGGGTGTGGGGCCGATCACTATAAAGCACCTAGCCGACTTCGGGGCGGACGTCATACGGGTCGAGGCGGCATCCAGGCCGGACGTTCTGCGGGGCGGAGCGCCGTTCAAAGACGGACAGCCCGGCGGTCTGAATCGCAGCCAGTTTTCGGGCAACTACAATAGCAGCAAACGTGGTCTGGGTCTGAATCTCGCCATGGCCGAGGGGAGAGAATTGGCGCGCCGGATAATCCGCGAGTGGAGGCCCGACGTGATAGCCGAGAGCTTCACCCCGAGGGTCATGAGGGACTGGGGACTGGCATACGACGATGTCCGGGAGATTCTGCCTGACGTCATTTACTTCAGTACGTGCCAGCAGGGCCAGACCGGTCCGCACTCCAAGTACGCCGGATTCGGACAACTTGCCGGGGCGCTTGCGGGCTTCTATCACATCACGGGTTGGCCGGACCGGGAACCTGCGGGTCCCTATGGGGCGTATTCGGATTTTGTCAATCCGCCCAACGCCGCCGCGGCTATAGTCGCAGCGCTGGAATTCAGGCGCAGGACTGGCAAAGGCCAATACCTCGACCTATCCCAGTACGAGTGCGCGACTCACTTTCTCGCTCCAGCGATTATGGACTACATGACCAACGGGAAGGCGCTGGACAGGCGCGGCAACGACGACGACGAGTTCGCGCCAAACGACGTTTACAGGTGTAAGGACAAGGAGCGCGGGTACACTGGCGTGGGTCCGTCGTGGATAGCGATTTCGGTGACGGATGACGACCAGTGGCGTCGGCTTTGCGAACGCATGGGCCGGTCGGACATGGCCTCGGACGAAAGGTTCGAGACTGCGTATGGGCGCCGGCGGCACGTTTCGGAAATTGACACCACAATTGGCGAATGGACCAAGGACAAAGACGCGCGCGAGTTGATGGACGAGTTGCAGAATGCGGGCGTTCCGGCGGGGGTGGTACAGAGCCAGGCGGACCTATGGGAAGACCCACAACTGCAACATCTGGGCTTCTTCCAGTGGCTGAATCATGCGGAGTGCGGGCCTATGCCATACGACGGGCTGACGTACCATCTATCCGAAACTCCCGGCGCTCTCAGGATGCCGCAAGCGCTCATCGGTCAGCATAATGAGGAGATATTGAAGGAAATACTCGGTCTTGACGACGACGCCATTTTTGATCTGATCGTTAGCGGAGCGCTGGAAAGTTCCTGATAGGGAGGCGAGTGAGTGGTAAGGGCATTGGAAGGAATAAAGGTTATTGACCTGTCAAGAATGGCTCCCGGTCCGTTTTGCACGATGGTACTTGGCGACCTGGGAGCGGACGTGATCAGGGTGGAGGAGCCGGGCGGCGGAAGAATGGCCCGGGAGAGAGCGTCGAATGTGGGTGAAAGCGAGGCAAGGCGGAGCGCGGCGTTCAATGCGCTGAACCGCAACAAACGCAGTATCGCTCTTAATCTGAAAGACACGTCTGCGCAGAACATACTGCAACGGCTTGTCAGCGACGCCGATGTGTTCGTCGAGGGATTCAGGCCGGGTGTCGTGTCGCGGCTCGGATGCGACTACGAAACGCTGAGCGGAATAAACCCTCGCCTTGTGTATTGTTCGCTGTCGGGATACGGACAGGATGGGCCTTACTCAGGGCTGGTGGGGCACGACATCAACTACATATCGGTTGGCGGGGCGCTCGGAGTTATCGGAAAGCAGGACGGGCAGCCCATTATCCCCTATAACATAATAGCGGACTTCGCGGGCGGGGGGCTTCACGCGGCGACGGCAATCCTAGCCGCAATTGTCGCGCGCGGTCACACGGGCAGGGGGCAGTACGTTGACGTGGCCATGTCGGACGGCGTGGCATATATGCTGGCCTCGATAATGTCGGCCTACTTCTCGGACGGCGTGGTCGCCTCTCCTGGGGCAATGTCCCTGAACGGCGCCGCTCCGTACTACAATGTCTATGAATGCCGCGACGGTCGCTATCTGAGCGTTGGGTGCATCGAACCGTGGTTCTGGGCGGCGCTGTGTCACGCGCTCGACCGTGAGGATCTCATTCCTATGCAGTTCGACGCTGAGCGGGCGGAGTTCGTCAAGGGCGAATTGCGGGACATCTTCATCACCAAGGACCGCGACGAGTGGTGGGAGACGCTATCCCAGACCGACAACATTGCGGTCGCCAAGGTGTCCTCTCTGGATGAGGTGGCATCAGACCCGCAAAATCTCCACAGGGACATGGTGATTCAGGCCGGCATGGTGAATGGTGAATCTGTCAGGCAGGTGGGGATAGGCCCAAAATTGTCCGATACCCCAGGATCAGTGAGGTTCATAGGCGCTACTACCGGGCAACATACTGACGAGGTGTTGACCGAATTGGGATATTCGGTCAAAGACATAGCGGGATTGCGCGAATCGGGCGCGGTGGTCTGAGCGCGGAGGAAATCGCAGCCAGCGTGTCTGAGCGTGGGCGTGTCGGCGTACAGGGATACGGGCTCTGAACGGAGTCATCCCGTCTTTTCAGCCAGTGAAACCTCTTTCAAACGCTCCACGATCCAGTCATGTATCAGCGCGTCAGGAAATACGCCGCGCTCACTCGCAAACCGATGAACCTTATCAAATGTATCCGAGTCAAATTGAACCAAGACAGCATGATCAAACTTCTTGGAGAATGCCACCCGCACTGGTTTGAGTTCATCCCAATAGTCTGCAATATCATGCGTATCCCAGAACTCCGCCTCTTCTTCCCTGCTTGCGAACTTCGGGATTCTGCTCTGTCTATGCTCGTTCGTTCCACTCACCTTGTTTCCTCCTCGTATATACGACGCTCTCTGCGACTGGCTGAACGGGCTGTGACAACATAATACATTCCGTCATTATCGGGTTCAATGACAACTGCCAAAGCGCGTCTATCCAGGGTTAGACCAATGACTACGAACCTGCCGCCGTAGCTTTCCCTGAATATGAACCTGCCCTCGCAGACTTCCTCGACCTCGTTGCGCGTAACGTCGTGCCCCGAGATATGCTCTTGTTCCAGGAGTTCCATGCTAAAGCGTCAGATGTGATTTCGTGCGGAAGCATAGGGCGACGCGCCTCATGAACCCTCGGCGCGCAGGTAGTCGAAATCGCAGCCGGTGTCGGCCTGGAGTACGTGCTGGGCGTACATGGAAGCATAGCCCCGCTTATGTACCGGGGGCTGCGGCGGGGATTCGTGGAGGCGTCGTTGGATTTCACGATCATCTACAAGTAGGTCGAGGCGACGTTGGGGTACGTTGAGGCTGATGCGGTCTCCGTTGCGGACGGCGGCAAGCGGCCCTCCGGCGGCGGACTCGGGGGTTACGTGGACTACAACGGTCCCGAAGGCCGTGCCGCTCATGCGGGCGTCGCTTAGGCGGACCATGTCGCGGACGCCAGTGGCAAGTATCTTCTTAGGAAGAGGCAGGAATCCCCATTCGGGCATACCGGGCGCGCCTATCGGGCCGCCGGACCGCATTACGAGCACATCGTCAGGAGTCACGTCAAGGTCGGGGTCGTCAATGCGGGCGAAGAGGTCGTCGTGGTCCTCGAAGACGATTGCGCGACCCTCGTGTGTCATCAGGGACTCGGAAGCCGCTGTCGGCTTTATCAGCGCTCCGGTGGGAGCGAGAGAGCCGGTGAGCACCGCGAGGCCGCCCTCGGGATCCATGGGCTCGTCCATGCTTCTTATGACGTCCGGGTTGTAGTTGATGGCCGGAGCTATATTCTCGGCTAGAGTCTGGCCTGTAACGGTCATCCGGTCGCCGTGGAGCAGGGGAGCGATTTCCTTGAGCAGCGCGGCGAGGCCGCCCGCGTAGAAGAAGTCTTCCATAAGATACTGGCCGGAGGGTTTGAGGTTGAGTATGAACGGCGTGGTCCTGGACAGATCGTCGAATAGTGTTCCGGGAAGGTCTATTCCGAGCCGTCCGGCGATGGCGGTCAGGTGTATCACGGCGTTGGTGGAGCCACCAAGCGCGTGCATGGTTCGGATTGCGTTCTCGAACGCCTCCCTAGTCATTATTTGAGAGGGTCGTAAATCCCGCTCGACCAGGTTGACTATCTGGCGGCCAGCGAGTTCGGACAGGCGGTAGCGACGGGAGTCAACGGCGGGGATCGCGGCGTTGCCGGGTAGGGCTATACCTATGGCTTCGGCCATGGATGCCATTGTGGAGGCCGTTCCCATGACCATACAGTGTCCGGGGCTGCGGACGATGCAGGTCTGGAGATCGGCCCAGTCGTCGCCGGTTATGTTGCCCGCGCGAAGCTCGACCTCGTAGCGTCGGCAGTCGGTGCAGGAGCCTAGTTCCTCTCCGCGCCAGTTGGCCTTTAGCTGCGGGCCACCGGTTACCAGAATCGCTGGAATGTCCGCGCTGGCGGCGCCCATGAGAAGGCCGGGTGTAGTCTTGTCGCAACCACCGAGCAGGACAACACCATCGAGCGGATTGGCGCGAAGGGACTCCTCGACCTCCATGCTCATGAGGTTTCTGAAGAGCATGGTCGTGGGGCGCATATTGTACTCGCCAAGCGACATGACGGGGAATTCCATCGGGAAGCCACCGGCCTGCCAGACGCCGCGTTTGACGGCTTCGGCAAGCTGTCTGAGGTGGGCGTTGCAGTGGGTGAGTTCACTCCAGGAGTTACAGATGCCGATGATAGGGCGGTTTTCGTAAGCCTCGGGGCCGTAACCCTGAGACATGAACGCAGCCTTGCGGAGCCATCCGTAGAGTTCGGGGGTGTCGAACCACTCGTTACTGCGGAGTCGGGGGGAGTTGGTCGTCATATCGTCTGTCCTCGAAGATTGTCAGGGTTGTGATGTCCGGAATTCATGTGAATCACATGATGTGGTCGCGTGATTGCATTGAAAGGATACGATAGTCCGGTCAGGTCAGTACTGTTGGGCTTGAGACGGAGGGCTGAGGTAGGAATCGAGCCAGCGTTTCAGGCCGTCCAGCGCGCGAGGAGCCACGAAGAATACCTGTACGTCGACGGGGAACTGGACGCGATGGTCTTCGTGAATGAAGAGGGCGGCGGACTGGCCTTCGGCGAGGTCTTCGGAAATCTTCTCGGCTATGTTCGAGTACCGCATCGCCAGAGTGGACTGGTAGCCTTGGATGGCGGCGGTCAGCACTTTCTGGCTGGCGGGGCCGATGGTGAGGACTCGCTGCCAGTCGGTAAATTCGTGGACGAGTTCGGCATCTTCCAACGCAAATAACTCCGCGGAGGACTGACACATCGCACGGATAAACGGGCCGGCGTTTGGGTTCATCATTTCTACCTGGGCAAGACCGCTCTCGCCATCCAGGAAGATTAGCTCGTGATAGACGCGGGAGACGGCTCCGAGCGATCTTTCAAGGTTGGCGATGGAGTCGCGGACCTCGGCCCAGTATCGCGCAACGAGTTCCTGTCCGTCCTGTGGCGCGTCGGGAGGGAGCACGTAGTTGGGCACGAGGAACAGCTTCTTCTTGTCGTCGAAGCGGCTGGCCTGAGGTCTTGGTATTTGTGAGAGTGGACTGGTCATTTTTAGTCTTCAGCTATCAGCCTTTAGCTATCAGTATTCGGTATTGGGTTGGAGCATTGTAGCGCAGTTTTGAAGCGGTTGGGTATTGGCGGCGGCGGGCTTTGCGTAGCCGTCAGACACAGTCCGTGGATTAAGTAACTATCTCAAAACCCGACCTTAAGCCCGAATCCACCGAAGAGGGTTAGTATCGCCGCCGGGGCGTGGGTGAGGGACGTGTCAAAGTGGCGGTGCGGTTATGATGTCAGCGCCTGGGTCGTTCTGAAGGTCCGCGGTCGTGATTTTGGACGCCAATGGAGGCCCACAGTGGCGATTTGGGGCGAGTTTGACGAATCTGCGGGCAACAGTGGACACCCGCGGTCCGGTCCGGAGCGATCTTACGGACAAGACAGGCTGTGGTGTGTACGGTGGTCAGTAGTAGACACTGCCGTCAGGCCGGCAGAGGAATGGCTCGCAGTCTGGTCAGTGCGCGACCGAACTGTGTTTCCCAGGGCCAGCGCTGCGGGAGATGCAAAGTAAGGCGGCGGGCCGAGTGGGTGAGCCGTCCGGCGAGGGAGAACAAGCGTCTGCGCAGGGTCTTGGTGGTCGCCACCGGCTCGCGCAGACCGATGCGTCCGATCCAGCGAGCCAGGTTGTGAGCCATTACCTGTATGGCCATCCAGGCGGCGTTGGCTGCAAAGCGCCCCGAGGGCAGATGGTTCAGCCCGACACCGTACTTGAGGTCTCGGATGGCGTTCTCGATCTCGGCGTGGCGGCGATGGTCGGCCTCCAGTTGGAGGGTGTCGCCCTGTCGGTCGGTGATGAAGGCGTGATAGCTGTAGTCGACGAAGAGGGCCAGTTGTGAACCGGGCGTGGGCTTCACCCTGCGGACGATGAGACGCACCGGTGCGGCATCGGGCTCGTTCCGAAAAGGGGTGTAGGTGGTCTCAGCCACGTCGGCTGCGCCGTCCATCCAGTAGGGTATGGGAGTCCAGTCCTCCTCAGGTATGGCCTCTATGAGATTGCGCAGTCGGGTGTGCTGACGGACGGTGATGGAGAAGCGGACACCTGTCTTTCGGCATACGGAGACGATGTCATGGGTGTAGAAGCCACTGTCGGCGCGTACGGTGAGTTGTCCTGTGGCCCCGGCGCAGCGCACCCGGCTCACCGTCTCACGCAGGAAGTGGGCTGCGCCCCGGGCGGTGTTGGCTCGACCCTGTCGCAACCGGGCCATCAGCACGTCGCCGGTTCCTGCGGCGACGGCCACAAGCGGGTGATAGCCTCTCTGGCCGGTGTAGTTGTGGCGGCGGGCGCCCTCCTTGCCCAGTCCGTAGGTCTCGCAGATGGTGGAGTCCAGGTCGATGGTCAACGGCTCATCGCCGGGACCCGCGCCAGCGGCCCAGGCCCGCGCCAGCAACTCCCGGCTCACCCGGTCCAACTGCCGCACATGTCCCCACCTGAAGCTGCGCAGGAAGGTCCCCAGGGTGGATGGCGCCTTCACTGTACAGCCCAACACCCGCCCGGTCCCACCGGCACGCAGCGCGTCGGCGTCATCGATGCAGTCCCCACCGGCCAGCGCCGAGGCAACCAGGGTCAGCGTCTTGTCTCCCGGGTTCGCCCGTCCCGGCGCATCGCCCAGGTCAACGTTGCTGTCCACCAGTTCACTCAGTCCCAGGCGCTGAGCGAGAGTGGCCGGCACGAGCAGCCCGGCATTGGCCACCAGCCGGGGATCGTCGAAGGCGATTCGGATGCGGTCGGGACGCTCAGGTGGTAACATCTATTAAGTGCTCCTGCTCTGGGGTTGGTTCTTGTCTTCAAACCCATTATCCCAGATTCAATGGAGCGCTTTCTCACCCCTTTTGCACGACGACTCATCCATCCCTTCGGTGGATCCGGGCTAAGGAATTTCACCCTCACCCCAGCCCTCTCCCTCAAGGGAGAGGGAGATTGTGTCCTCCTGCCATCCGCTTGAGCGAAGAGTTTTGAGATAGTCTCTAAGTATTCACTCGGGCTTATAGTTTGCTGGTGAGAGTGCAGGTGGGCTTCAGGTGGACTACTGGTGGGGTCTGGTACCTGCATTTAACCTGCACACACCTGAATTCACCAGTTCAGAGGTTTTTTGAGGTCGTTGAAGATCAATAGATAAGTCCTTGTATATGTTGCTAAGTACGTTTGTTCTGTCATGTGAGTTATTCTAGCACACAGCCCGGCGAGTCGTGTAGTCACATTGGAAACCCACGCGGTTATTGGAAAATCCCGGATACTGGCGCAAGGTTTGTGATCGAAGCAGTCAGAGGATATTCTGTTGCTCGACAGATCTGCGACTGCACTTATCCCGGATCCACCGAAGGGATGGATGAGTCGTCGTGCAAAAGGGGTGAGAAAGCGCTCCATTGAATCTGGGATAATGGGTTTGAAGACAAGAACCAACCCCAGAGCAGGAGCACTTAATAGATGTTACCACCTGAGCGTCCCGACCGCATCCGAATCGCCTTCGACGATCCCCGGCTGGTGGCCAATGCCGGGCTGCTCGTGCCGGCCACTCTCGCTCAGCGCCTGGGACTGAGTGAACTGGTGGACAGCAACGTTGACCTGGGCGATGCGCCGGGACGGGCGAACCCGGGAGACAAGACGCTGACCCTGGTTGCCTCGGCGCTGGCCGGTGGGGACTGCATCGATGACGCCGACGCGCTGCGTGCCGGTGGGACCGGGCGGGTGTTGGGCTGTACAGTGAAGGCGCCATCCACCCTGGGGACCTTCCTGCGCAGCTTCAGGTGGGGACATGTGCGGCAGTTGGACCGGGTGAGCCGGGAGTTGCTGGCGCGGGCCTGGGCCGCTGGCGCGGGTCCCGGCGATGAGCCGTTGACCATCGACCTGGACTCCACCATCTGCGAGACCTACGGACTGGGCAAGGAGGGCGCCCGCCGCCACAACTACACCGGCCAGAGAGGCTATCACCCGCTTGTGGCCGTCGCCGCAGGAACCGGCGACGTGCTGATGGCCCGGTTGCGACAGGGTCGAGCCAACACCGCCCGGGGCGCAGCCCACTTCCTGCGTGAGACGGTGAGCCGGGTGCGCTGCGCCGGGGCCACAGGACAACTCACCGTACGCGCCGACAGTGGCTTCTACACCCATGACATCGTCTCCGTATGCCGAAAGACAGGTGTCCGCTTCTCCATCACCGTCCGTCAGCACACCCGACTGCGCAATCTCATAGAGGCCATACCTGAGGAGGACTGGACTCCCATACCCTACTGGATGGACGGCGCAGCCGACGTGGCTGAGACCACCTACACCCCTTTTCGGAACGAGCCCGATGCCGCACCGGTGCGTCTCATCGTCCGCAGGGTGAAGCCCACGCCCGGTTCACAACTGGCCCTCTTCGTCGACTACAGCTATCACGCCTTCATCACCGACCGACAGGGCGACACCCTCCAACTGGAGGCCGACCATCGCCGCCACGCCGAGATCGAGAACGCCATCCGAGACCTCAAGTACGGTGTCGGGCTGAACCATCTGCCCTCGGGGCGCTTTGCAGCCAACGCCGCCTGGATGGCCATACAGGTAATGGCTCACAACCTGGCTCGCTGGATCGGACGCATCGGTCTGCGCGAGCCGGTGGCGACCACCAAGACCCTGCGCAGACGCTTGTTCTCCCTCGCCGGACGGCTCACCCACTCGGCCCGCCGCCTTACTTTGCATCTCCCGCAGCGCTGGCCCTGGGAAACACAGTTCGGTCGCGCACTGACCAGACTGCGAGCCATTCCTCTGCCGGCCTGACGGCAGTGTCTACTACTGACCACCGTACACACCACAGCCTGTCTTGTCCGTAAGATCGCTCCGGACCGGACCGCGGGTGTCCACTGTTGCCCGCAGATTCGTCAAACTCGCCCCAAATCGCCACTGTGGGCCTCCATTGGCGTCCAAAATCACGACCGCGGACCTTCAGAACGACCCAGGCGCTGACATCATAACCGCACCGCCACTTTGACACGTCCCTCACCCACGCCCCGGCGGCGATACTAACCCTCTTCGGTGGATTCGGGCTTAGCAAGGAGGAAACGTGAATCCCAATCCCGACGCAGCGAGTAATTGTGAACAGCCGACGCTCGCGTTGGGCGGGAGGACGATCATTCCCGGGTTGGCTGTCGGCCACGCAGTGTTTCACTGGAGCGTACAGAGTTTCGTGGTTGCGCTGCCGGAGATTCAGCAGACGTTCGGACTCAGTGGAGTAGGTGTGGGCGGCATACTGGCGGCGAGAGAGTTTGCAACCGCGATAGTGAAATTGCCGGGGGGAGTGGCGGTTGACTCTCTGAGACGATACTGGGGGCCTGTTCTGGCAGGGTGTCTTGGCGCTTCTACTCTCGGACTACTGATTCTGGGCGTATCGCCTGTGTATCCGCTGCTTTTGATTGGCTTAGCCATCGTGGCCGCTTCTCACTCTATTTGGCACCTGCCCGCGTCGGCGTCGCTTTCTCACCACTATTCCGAACGACGAGGGGTTACGCTAGCGATTCACGGAGTAGGGGGAAGCGTGGGGGACGTGGCGGGACCGATGGTTACCGGGGCGCTGCTGGCTTATCTGTCCTGGCGAGGATTGTTGAGTGTTTACGCGGTCGCGCCGCTGTTGTTCGGGATTGCGGCTATATGGGCGTTTCGCAACATCGGACACACCAGTGAGGAGGAGAGAGCCGAGACCGTCGAAAGGGCGGAGGTGACGGGCCGGCTGCTACGAAGTCGTGTACTCTGGGGACTGGCGGCGGTGTACGGGTTCAGGGCGATGGCGCTGGTGGCTCTGGTCACGATCTTGCCTCTGTACCTGGACAGTGACCTTGGATTGAGTCCGTCTTCTCGTGGAATCCATATAGGACTACTAATCGCCATAGGGCTGATGGCGAAGCCGTTGACGGGCTACGTGTCGGACAGGCTGGGACGCAAGCAGGTTTTGGGGCCGGGACTCGTGTGGTCGTGCGTATTGGCGCTGGCGCTTCTGGTCTTTGACTCGGGCGCATTGCTGACCGTGTGCATAGCCCTGCTTGGTCTGTTTCTTTACCCGGACCAGCCGATACTGACGGCGGCCGTCTTCGACGCGGTGGACAGCGAGGTTGCGTCCACGGGGCTTGGGTTCGTGTCTTTCGTCGGGTCGCTGATGGCGGTGGTGTCGCCGCTCGTCGCGGGCGGGTTGTACGAGGGGATAGGATTCGAGGCGGTTGTGTATTATGTGGCGGGTCTATTTGGGCTGGCGGCGGCGGTGTTTGTGGCGATACCCATTAAGCGGAGGCAGCCAGACGTTGGGACCAGGTAGAAGTAGCCCTGTTGCTAAGCCCGAATCCACCGAAGAGGGTTAGTATCGCCGCCGGGGCGTGGGTGAGGGACGTGTCAAAGTGGCGGTGCGGTTATGATGTCAGCGCCTGGGTCGTTCTGAAGGTCCGCGGTCGTGATTTTGGACGCCAATGGAGGCCCACAGTGGCGATTTGGGGCGAGTTTGACGAATCTGCGGGCAACAGTGGACACCCGCGGTCCGGTCCGGAGCGATCTTACGGACAAGACAGGCTGTGGTGTGTACGGTGGTCAGTAGTAGACACTGCCGTCAGGCCGGCAGAGGAATGGCTCGCAGTCTGGTCAGTGCGCGACCGAACTGTGTTTCCCAGGGCCAGCGCTGCGGGAGATGCAAAGTAAGGCGGCGGGCCGAGTGGGTGAGCCGTCCGGCGAGGGAGAACAAGCGTCTGCGCAGGGTCTTGGTGGTCGCCACCGGCTCGCGCAGACCGATGCGTCCGATCCAGCGAGCCAGGTTGTGAGCCATTACCTGTATGGCCATCCAGGCGGCGTTGGCTGCAAAGCGCCCCGAGGGCAGATGGTTCAGCCCGACACCGTACTTGAGGTCTCGGATGGCGTTCTCGATCTCGGCGTGGCGGCGATGGTCGGCCTCCAGTTGGAGGGTGTCGCCCTGTCGGTCGGTGATGAAGGCGTGATAGCTGTAGTCGACGAAGAGGGCCAGTTGTGAACCGGGCGTGGGCTTCACCCTGCGGACGATGAGACGCACCGGTGCGGCATCGGGCTCGTTCCGAAAAGGGGTGTAGGTGGTCTCAGCCACGTCGGCTGCGCCGTCCATCCAGTAGGGTATGGGAGTCCAGTCCTCCTCAGGTATGGCCTCTATGAGATTGCGCAGTCGGGTGTGCTGACGGACGGTGATGGAGAAGCGGACACCTGTCTTTCGGCATACGGAGACGATGTCATGGGTGTAGAAGCCACTGTCGGCGCGTACGGTGAGTTGTCCTGTGGCCCCGGCGCAGCGCACCCGGCTCACCGTCTCACGCAGGAAGTGGGCTGCGCCCCGGGCGGTGTTGGCTCGACCCTGTCGCAACCGGGCCATCAGCACGTCGCCGGTTCCTGCGGCGACGGCCACAAGCGGGTGATAGCCTCTCTGGCCGGTGTAGTTGTGGCGGCGGGCGCCCTCCTTGCCCAGTCCGTAGGTCTCGCAGATGGTGGAGTCCAGGTCGATGGTCAACGGCTCATCGCCGGGACCCGCGCCAGCGGCCCAGGCCCGCGCCAGCAACTCCCGGCTCACCCGGTCCAACTGCCGCACATGTCCCCACCTGAAGCTGCGCAGGAAGGTCCCCAGGGTGGATGGCGCCTTCACTGTACAGCCCAACACCCGCCCGGTCCCACCGGCACGCAGCGCGTCGGCGTCATCGATGCAGTCCCCACCGGCCAGCGCCGAGGCAACCAGGGTCAGCGTCTTGTCTCCCGGGTTCGCCCGTCCCGGCGCATCGCCCAGGTCAACGTTGCTGTCCACCAGTTCACTCAGTCCCAGGCGCTGAGCGAGAGTGGCCGGCACGAGCAGCCCGGCATTGGCCACCAGCCGGGGATCGTCGAAGGCGATTCGGATGCGGTCGGGACGCTCAGGTGGTAACATCTATTAAGTGCTCCTGCTCTGGGGTTGGTTCTTGTCTTCAAACCCATTATCCCAGATTCAATGGAGCGCTTTCTCACCCCTTTTGCACGACGACTCATCCATCCCTTCGGTGGATCCGGGCTAAGGAATTTCACCCTCACCCCAGCCCTCTCCCTCAAGGGAGAGGGAGATTGTGTCCTCCTGCCATCCGCTTGAGCGAAGAGTTTTGAGATAGTCTCTAAGTATTCACTCGGGCTTATAGTTTGCTGGTGAGAGTGCAGGTGGGCTTCAGGTGGACTACTGGTGGGGTCTGGTACCTGCATTTAACCTGCACACACCTGAATTCACCAGTTCAGAGGTTTTTTGAGGTCGTTGAAGATCAATAGATAAGTCCTTGTATATGTTGCTAAGTACGTTTGTTCTGTCATGTGAGTTATTCTAGCACACAGCCCGGCGAGTCGTGTAGTCACATTGGAAACCCACGCGGTTATTGGAAAATCCCGGATACTGGCGCAAGGTTTGTGATCGAAGCAGTCAGAGGATATTCTGTTGCTCGACAGATCTGCGACTGCACTTATCCCGGATCCACCGAAGGGATGGATGAGTCGTCGTGCAAAAGGGGTGAGAAAGCGCTCCATTGAATCTGGGATAATGGGTTTGAAGACAAGAACCAACCCCAGAGCAGGAGCACTTAATAGATGTTACCACCTGAGCGTCCCGACCGCATCCGAATCGCCTTCGACGATCCCCGGCTGGTGGCCAATGCCGGGCTGCTCGTGCCGGCCACTCTCGCTCAGCGCCTGGGACTGAGTGAACTGGTGGACAGCAACGTTGACCTGGGCGATGCGCCGGGACGGGCGAACCCGGGAGACAAGACGCTGACCCTGGTTGCCTCGGCGCTGGCCGGTGGGGACTGCATCGATGACGCCGACGCGCTGCGTGCCGGTGGGACCGGGCGGGTGTTGGGCTGTACAGTGAAGGCGCCATCCACCCTGGGGACCTTCCTGCGCAGCTTCAGGTGGGGACATGTGCGGCAGTTGGACCGGGTGAGCCGGGAGTTGCTGGCGCGGGCCTGGGCCGCTGGCGCGGGTCCCGGCGATGAGCCGTTGACCATCGACCTGGACTCCACCATCTGCGAGACCTACGGACTGGGCAAGGAGGGCGCCCGCCGCCACAACTACACCGGCCAGAGAGGCTATCACCCGCTTGTGGCCGTCGCCGCAGGAACCGGCGACGTGCTGATGGCCCGGTTGCGACAGGGTCGAGCCAACACCGCCCGGGGCGCAGCCCACTTCCTGCGTGAGACGGTGAGCCGGGTGCGCTGCGCCGGGGCCACAGGACAACTCACCGTACGCGCCGACAGTGGCTTCTACACCCATGACATCGTCTCCGTATGCCGAAAGACAGGTGTCCGCTTCTCCATCACCGTCCGTCAGCACACCCGACTGCGCAATCTCATAGAGGCCATACCTGAGGAGGACTGGACTCCCATACCCTACTGGATGGACGGCGCAGCCGACGTGGCTGAGACCACCTACACCCCTTTTCGGAACGAGCCCGATGCCGCACCGGTGCGTCTCATCGTCCGCAGGGTGAAGCCCACGCCCGGTTCACAACTGGCCCTCTTCGTCGACTACAGCTATCACGCCTTCATCACCGACCGACAGGGCGACACCCTCCAACTGGAGGCCGACCATCGCCGCCACGCCGAGATCGAGAACGCCATCCGAGACCTCAAGTACGGTGTCGGGCTGAACCATCTGCCCTCGGGGCGCTTTGCAGCCAACGCCGCCTGGATGGCCATACAGGTAATGGCTCACAACCTGGCTCGCTGGATCGGACGCATCGGTCTGCGCGAGCCGGTGGCGACCACCAAGACCCTGCGCAGACGCTTGTTCTCCCTCGCCGGACGGCTCACCCACTCGGCCCGCCGCCTTACTTTGCATCTCCCGCAGCGCTGGCCCTGGGAAACACAGTTCGGTCGCGCACTGACCAGACTGCGAGCCATTCCTCTGCCGGCCTGACGGCAGTGTCTACTACTGACCACCGTACACACCACAGCCTGTCTTGTCCGTAAGATCGCTCCGGACCGGACCGCGGGTGTCCACTGTTGCCCGCAGATTCGTCAAACTCGCCCCAAATCGCCACTGTGGGCCTCCATTGGCGTCCAAAATCACGACCGCGGACCTTCAGAACGACCCAGGCGCTGACATCATAACCGCACCGCCACTTTGACACGTCCCTCACCCACGCCCCGGCGGCGATACTAACCCTCTTCGGTGGATTCGGGCTTAGCAAGGAGGAAACGTGAATCCCAATCCCGACGCAGCGAGTAATTGTGAACAGCCGACGCTCGCGTTGGGCGGGAGGACGATCATTCCCGGGTTGGCTGTCGGCCACGCAGTGTTTCACTGGAGCGTACAGAGTTTCGTGGTTGCGCTGCCGGAGATTCAGCAGACGTTCGGACTCAGTGGAGTAGGTGTGGGCGGCATACTGGCGGCGAGAGAGTTTGCAACCGCGATAGTGAAATTGCCGGGGGGAGTGGCGGTTGACTCTCTGAGACGATACTGGGGGCCTGTTCTGGCAGGGTGTCTTGGCGCTTCTACTCTCGGACTACTGATTCTGGGCGTATCGCCTGTGTATCCGCTGCTTTTGATTGGCTTAGCCATCGTGGCCGCTTCTCACTCTATTTGGCACCTGCCCGCGTCGGCGTCGCTTTCTCACCACTATTCCGAACGACGAGGGGTTACGCTAGCGATTCACGGAGTAGGGGGAAGCGTGGGGGACGTGGCGGGACCGATGGTTACCGGGGCGCTGCTGGCTTATCTGTCCTGGCGAGGATTGTTGAGTGTTTACGCGGTCGCGCCGCTGTTGTTCGGGATTGCGGCTATATGGGCGTTTCGCAACATCGGACACACCAGTGAGGAGGAGAGAGCCGAGACCGTCGAAAGGGCGGAGGTGACGGGCCGGCTGCTACGAAGTCGTGTACTCTGGGGACTGGCGGCGGTGTACGGGTTCAGGGCGATGGCGCTGGTGGCTCTGGTCACGATCTTGCCTCTGTACCTGGACAGTGACCTTGGATTGAGTCCGTCTTCTCGTGGAATCCATATAGGACTACTAATCGCCATAGGGCTGATGGCGAAGCCGTTGACGGGCTACGTGTCGGACAGGCTGGGACGCAAGCAGGTTTTGGGGCCGGGACTCGTGTGGTCGTGCGTATTGGCGCTGGCGCTTCTGGTCTTTGACTCGGGCGCATTGCTGACCGTGTGCATAGCCCTGCTTGGTCTGTTTCTTTACCCGGACCAGCCGATACTGACGGCGGCCGTCTTCGACGCGGTGGACAGCGAGGTTGCGTCCACGGGGCTTGGGTTCGTGTCTTTCGTCGGGTCGCTGATGGCGGTGGTGTCGCCGCTCGTCGCGGGCGGGTTGTACGAGGGGATAGGATTCGAGGCGGTTGTGTATTATGTGGCGGGTCTATTTGGGCTGGCGGCGGCGGTGTTTGTGGCGATACCCATTAAGCGGAGGCAGCCAGACGTTGGGACCAGGTAGAAGTAGCCCTGTTGCTAAGCCCGAATCCACCGAAGAGGGTTAGTATCGCCGCCGGGGCGTGGGTGAGGGACGTGTCAAAGTGGCGGTGCGGTTATGATGTCAGCGCCTGGGTCGTTCTGAAGGTCCGCGGTCGTGATTTTGGACGCCAATGGAGGCCCACAGTGGCGATTTGGGGCGAGTTTGACGAATCTGCGGGCAACAGTGGACACCCGCGGTCCGGTCCGGAGCGATCTTACGGACAAGACAGGCTGTGGTGTGTACGGTGGTCAGTAGTAGACACTGCCGTCAGGCCGGCAGAGGAATGGCTCGCAGTCTGGTCAGTGCGCGACCGAACTGTGTTTCCCAGGGCCAGCGCTGCGGGAGATGCAAAGTAAGGCGGCGGGCCGAGTGGGTGAGCCGTCCGGCGAGGGAGAACAAGCGTCTGCGCAGGGTCTTGGTGGTCGCCACCGGCTCGCGCAGACCGATGCGTCCGATCCAGCGAGCCAGGTTGTGAGCCATTACCTGTATGGCCATCCAGGCGGCGTTGGCTGCAAAGCGCCCCGAGGGCAGATGGTTCAGCCCGACACCGTACTTGAGGTCTCGGATGGCGTTCTCGATCTCGGCGTGGCGGCGATGGTCGGCCTCCAGTTGGAGGGTGTCGCCCTGTCGGTCGGTGATGAAGGCGTGATAGCTGTAGTCGACGAAGAGGGCCAGTTGTGAACCGGGCGTGGGCTTCACCCTGCGGACGATGAGACGCACCGGTGCGGCATCGGGCTCGTTCCGAAAAGGGGTGTAGGTGGTCTCAGCCACGTCGGCTGCGCCGTCCATCCAGTAGGGTATGGGAGTCCAGTCCTCCTCAGGTATGGCCTCTATGAGATTGCGCAGTCGGGTGTGCTGACGGACGGTGATGGAGAAGCGGACACCTGTCTTTCGGCATACGGAGACGATGTCATGGGTGTAGAAGCCACTGTCGGCGCGTACGGTGAGTTGTCCTGTGGCCCCGGCGCAGCGCACCCGGCTCACCGTCTCACGCAGGAAGTGGGCTGCGCCCCGGGCGGTGTTGGCTCGACCCTGTCGCAACCGGGCCATCAGCACGTCGCCGGTTCCTGCGGCGACGGCCACAAGCGGGTGATAGCCTCTCTGGCCGGTGTAGTTGTGGCGGCGGGCGCCCTCCTTGCCCAGTCCGTAGGTCTCGCAGATGGTGGAGTCCAGGTCGATGGTCAACGGCTCATCGCCGGGACCCGCGCCAGCGGCCCAGGCCCGCGCCAGCAACTCCCGGCTCACCCGGTCCAACTGCCGCACATGTCCCCACCTGAAGCTGCGCAGGAAGGTCCCCAGGGTGGATGGCGCCTTCACTGTACAGCCCAACACCCGCCCGGTCCCACCGGCACGCAGCGCGTCGGCGTCATCGATGCAGTCCCCACCGGCCAGCGCCGAGGCAATCAGGGTCAGCGTCTTGTCTCCCGGGTTCGCCCGTCCCGGCGCATCGCCCAGGTCAACGTTGCTGTCCACCAGTTCACTCAGTCCCAGGCGCTGAGCGAGAGTGGCCGGCACGAGCAGCCCGGCATTGGCCACCAGCCGGGGATCGTCGAAGGCGATTCGGATGCGGTCGGGACGCTCAGGTGGTAACATCTATTAAGTGCTCCTGCTCTGGGGTTGGTTCTTGTCTTCAAACCCATTATCCCAGATTCAATGGAGCGCTTTCTCACCCCTTTTGCACGACGACTCATCCATCCCTTCGGTGGATCCGGGCTAAGACTCTTGGTTAGCCGACTCTTCGCGGTGTCTCTCTAGGTTAAGGGTAAGAAGATTTTCGAGGATGCGGTGGTCGGGCAGGTCGGCGGGCCAGCCGTAGGCGTGGGCGACGGCTTTGTCTAGCTTGGCGTGGACGTTGGCAAGCCAGGTGGGATTGGCGTTGTAGAGTCCGGTGAGGGTTCGTTTGGGGTCTGCGGCGCGCCAATTTTCGCGGAGTTGGTTGAGTTCGCGGGCGGAGTTGGCGATGGTTTCGCGCTGTTCGTGGACTGGTCGAGGGAAGGGGAAGGTCTCGAAGCAGGAAGATACGATGTACCGGGGACGATCTTCCAGTTGTGTACCCATTGCCAAGACCCAAGACGTATGGATGCGGCTGTGAAGTGTCCCAAATATATAATCATCATCAGTCGCGATTGCGACAATTGAACTGGAAGGCAGCGCATCACCCTCTATCCACGTAAAACAGCGGTGCTTGGATGTGATTGATGTACCTATGTATCGCTGCAATGGGTGTAAGGCTTGTCGCATATCTTTACGAAGATGCCCAAGAAACCACCATTCGCTGGGTAGCCATGGCCTTTTCCTTTCGGTTCGGATAGGTTTGACTTTTTCTTTCGCGTACTCGAAGGGAGCTTCATATAGGGCGGCCTCATCTTCAGACATATCCGTTCCGAAGTCTATGATCCACATATTGCGAGGACGCCGCATAATATCAATCCCGTTAATCCAACGCTTGATTACGTCGCTGTTCGGTTTTCCGTGGGGATTGAGGCGTGACAACATATCAAGCGCCAGGGTTTCTGGAATGTCGAAAGCTCCGCCCGGGCTAATTCCTTGAAACGCTAGATTCCGGTTCTTAGCCAAACGTTTGGCGATTGTGAGGTCTATTCCAGTTGTGAGGTCGTCGTTAATATCCTCTACGGGCGCACCGTCAAATGTACGAGCGGTTTGGCTGCCATCGTCGAAACAGATGATGGATATATGCACATTGGCACCGTCGAGTACCCAATTCTGATCTGAGAACGCAGAGAAAATGTCTCCGGTTTGCTTGATGCGGATGAGGACAGGTCGGTTGGTCTGGAAGCGTATCGCCTGGGTCGCGAGCAGACCGGCGCGTTTCGTCTTATCGTTCTCAATCTGGGCGCGGGCTTTCTCGAACCAGTAGCAACAGAGGTCGCTGGAGTTAGGGATCCGGTCTCCATAGAGAGCATAGAGCGAATCTGCGTAGTCGTCGCCCAACTGGTCGCGGAACGGATTGTGTCCGAGGAAAGGCGGGTTGCCGATTATGAATTCGGCGGCGGGCCATTCGGGTTCTCTGGGGTTGTCGGAGTCGGATAGGTCGAGGATGGCGTCGGTCTGTTGGATGGTGTCCAGGGGCGTGAGAATGGGGTCCCGGGTATATGGGAAGCCGTTGGACTGGTGCCACTGGATATAGCCAATCCAGAGCGCTGTTCTGGCGAGTTGGGCGGCGTAAGGGTCTATTTCGAGTCCGTTCATCTGTCGAGGACTTACGCGGGGCGCCAGGCCGTTCCAGTCGCGCGATTCCATGTAGTCTATGACTTGCTTCTCCAGGTCGAGAAGTGATCGGAGCGCTATGTAGAGGAAGTTGCCGCTGCCGCAGGCGGGGTCCAAGACGGTCACATTGGACAGACGCTCGCGGAACGAATCGAGCGCGGCGCGGGCATCTTCACGCTTTTCGTCTGCGATAAGGTCATCAGTCCGTTGTCGGGTCTCGTCCCACTCGCGGCGCAAGGGCTTCATCACGACGGGTTCGACGACCAGCATGATGTCGTCCGCGCTGGTGTAGTGCGCGCCGAGTTGGGAACGTTTGGCGGCGTCAAGGGCTCCCTCGAACAGGGTCCCGAAGATGGAAGGCTCGATGTCTCGCCAGTTCTTGTCCACCGCCTGAACGAGCCTGAAGAGCGCGACGCCGCTGAGTTCCACGGTGTCGGACTCGTCAAAGAGGTCGCCATTGAAGCGGGCTATCAGGTCCTTTCCGAACAGGCCGCCCTCGCTCATCCTGGCGAAGAGGTTGTGGACGGCGAGGTTGAAGTAGTTCGGATTGCGGTAGTGGGCGCGCGTGATTTCGGTAAAGAGGTCTTTGGGCAGCAGTCCGGTGTCCTCGGCGTAGAGGCAGAAGACAATCTGGTTGAGGTATCTGGCGAGCTGCTCACTGTTTCCACTGTGTTTCTCCATGTCGGTGACGATGTCGCTGAACAGCAGGGCGGTTTCGCGGGTGACGTCCTCGACGGTGCGCTCAGGCTCGAACGCGGCGGGGTCGAAGAAGATGTTTCGGAGCTTGTCGAGTTGGACGGGGCGGTCGAGTTCGTTTATAGGAATTTCGTGTACGACGGTTTCCTTGCCCGGAAAGTTCGTCTGGATCCGTATCAGTTGAAATGAGGATACGATAAGCAGGGGTGGGGTCTGCAGATAGACTTGGTAGCGCAGAAGCTGATCGAACGCGCCCGGAAGCTGGGCTTCGCGTCCTTTGAACTCCCAACCGAAATGTCCGGCTAGATATGCGTCGGCAAAACCGCCCGGGACGGGTTTCTCGAATGTGAAGTTGTCGCGGTCGTCACGCTCGATGGGGTCAGGGTGTCCGACGAGGCGGAGCAGGTCGAGGAACCAAGTCTGGGCGGCCTGCCTTTCGCCAAATCCTCTGCCGACCCACTTGCTGATGAACCGGTGGGGAGTCATGGTGGGTTGGGTTGGGGTTGTCATTTTACGAGCACTCACGGAAGGGCGGGGTATCGCGGAAGTCTCAGGAATAGGTCCAGCGCCATTTGGCGGGGGCGGGCGGCACGTCAACTCCCAGTTCGCGCAGGGTCTCGCGGATGAACCTGCCCTGCGTAATGTGCAGCTATTCCACCATTCCGTAGTCCTCCATGCCTCCCGTTTCGGCATGGTCGAGTAGGTTTTCCCATGCGCCCCTTCTGGCGACGTAGTGGAACTTGTCCTTCCTATTCCTACCAAGCTCTCTCGTCAAGTCGGCATAGTCGTCGGATGGGGCGATTCCACGCGATTCGGCCAGCATATCGAAGACCGCTCTTGTGGCTTCGGCCAGCAGTCGCGCCGATTCGCGGTCATTGTCCGCCTCATACTCACGTTCAGCGGCTTTCAGCAACTCCAGAGGGGTCATTGTCTGCGTAGTCAAGATTCTTCCTCCTCGTAGAATTCAAGCATATTGTCGATGAACGTTTGCGCCAAACTCCAATTTGAATGAAAGTCGTCATCGGTCAGGTTCCCCCGGTCGGCGTGGATGTGAAGTTTTAAGGCCGCCTGCCATCCATCTTCCAGAACGGATTGGCTGATCAACTATGACTCCAAGATAGCGCATCTTTGCCTGGTGTACACCGGGTTGTGCCCGCGCTTGTTGGCGACCGAGTTGAGGCATTACTTGGCTGATTCATAGAGCACTGTCCCGGCGGAGTGCGGGCTGCCGCGATTCAGCAACAGATTGGCGTCGGCGCGGTAAACACCGACCATGGACAGATGCCACTCCGCTCGTAGTGTATATTCGCTGTCGGGCTGAGTCATTGAAGGTCAACTCCCGCTCATTCTAACCATTTGGCTAGAGCGCAGCACGCCGCGGTCTTCGCCGAGTTTGTCCATGCGGACGGCGCAGATTTTGTATTCGGGGATGCGGGAGTCGGGGTCGAGGGCGGAGTTGGTCAGGAAGTTGGCGGCGTGTTCCTGGAGCTTGACGAACGGTACGAATAGCTCTCCAGCGCGCTGCTTCTCGGTGTAGTGGGCGCGGCCCTCGAGGTCGCCTCGTCGGGAGCGGACTCTTATCCACTCGCCGTCGGATATACCGTACTTGTCTCCGTCAGCGGGGTGCATGGAGACGGTGAGTTCGGGAGCGCGCGCGAGCAGGTTGTCGGCGCGTTTGGTTATGGTGCCGCCGTGCCAGTGGTAGAGTACGCGGCCTGTGTTGAGGATAAGCGGGAATCGTTCGGTCGGGATCTCATCAGCGACGGGTCCCTGGTCGAAGGCGACGAACTTGGCGCGGGGGCCGCGCGGGAAGTCGCTCTCGTATAGGAAACGGGTGCCGGGGTGGTCGGGAGTTGGGCAGGGCCACTGGATCCCGCCCTCGTTTTCGAGGCGGTCATAAGAGATTCCGGCAATCGAGGGCGTGAGCGAGCTCATCTCATCGAAAATCTGAGAGGGATGGTCGTAGTCGAATTCGTGTTCGAGTTCGAGACCGAGTTTTTGACTAACACGCTGGGCGACATCCTTGAGAATCACCCAGTCGGGCTTGCTGTCTCCCACGGGATCTATGGCCTTGCGGACGCGCTGTACGCGCCTCTCGCTGTTGGTGAATGTGCCGTCCTTCTCCGCGAAAGAGGTGGCGGGCAGGACGACGTCGGCTATCTCAGCGGTTTCGTGCATGAAGATGTCCTGCACTACGAGAAGTTCGAGCTTCTTGAAAGACTCCTCGGCGTGGTGGAGGTCAGGTTCACTGAGAAGCGGATTTTCGCCGGTGATGTACATGGCCTTGATGCGGCCATTGTTGATCTCCTCAACCATGTCGGTGACCACGAGGCCCGGTTCGGAGGGCAATGGCTGGCTGCTCCAGGCTTTCTGGAACTTGGCAAGGGAGGCTTCTCCGATGGTCTGATAGCCGGGGAAGGCGTTGGGTAGGCAACCGGCGTCGCCGCATCCCTGTACGTTGTTCTGGCCTCTGAGCGGGGAGATGCCGGAGCCGGGACGTCCGAGTTGTCCCGCGAGAAGCGCCAGGTTGAGCAGGCCGTGGGCGTTTGCGGTGCCCATAGTGTGCTGTGTGATACCCATTCCCCAAATGAGACATGAGCCGCTGAAGGGGGGCTGGGCGTAGATTCGGGCGGCCTCGGCAATCTGGTCGGCAGGGACGCCGGTTATCTTCTCGGCGTATTCGAGGTCGTATTTCTGAACCGTGTCCCACCATTCGTCATATTCCTCGGTGCGGTCGCGGACGAATTCGGTATCCGCGAGGCCCTCGTCCACGATGACCTTGGCCATGGCGTTGAGAAGCGCTACATCGGTGCCGGGCCGGGGACGCAGCCATAGGTCTGAGTAGTCGCACATCTCGATGCGCCTGGGGTTGATGATTATCAGCTTGGCTCCTCTCTCGACTACGGCTCGGCGCATCCGGGAGGCGGCGACGGGGTGGTTGGAGTTGGCGTCGGAGCCGATTATCACCAGGCAGCCGGCCTCTTCGTAGTCTATGTAGGAATTGGAGGTCGCGCCGCTGCCGAGCGCGGTCAGCATCGCTTCGACCGACGGGGAGTGGCAGAGGCGGGTGCAGTGGTCAATGTGGTTGCTCTGCATTATCAGGCGGGAGAACTTCTGCTGAATGTAGCCGTCTTCATTTGTCGCCTTGGCGGAGGCCAGAGTGCCAAAGGCGTCGCCGCGGTACTCGGCGAGTCGGGAGGATACGTATTCGAGGGCCTCTTCCCATTCAACGGGCGTGAGTTCGCCATCTTTGCGAATCAAAGGCTTGGTGAGACGGTCGGGGTGGTTGACGAACGAGAATCCGAAGCGGCCTTTAACGCAAAGCATACCCAGAGAGGACTGGTTGTCGGGATCATCCAGGATCTCGATTATCTGGTCGTTGGGGTCAACGCGTGCCTGGATGCCGCAACCGACGCCGCAGTACGGGCAGGTGGTGCTGACTGTGCGGACCGGCTCAGGTATGTCTGCCTTGGCGGTTATGGCTCCGGTGGGACAAGAGGCGAGACAGGAGCCGCAGGTGGTGCATATGGACTCGATGAGTGGCTTATCCATGAAGGTTCCGATGCGGGCTTCGGTCCCGGTCCCGAGAATGTCAATGGCGCCGATGAACTGATGTCCGTCCTGGCAGGCCTGGGCGCAGCGGCCACACATGATGCAGGAGTCCATCGCAATCTGGAAGACAGGGTTGGAGGCGTCAACGATTTCGCGCTCGCGTCCCGTCCATCGGGGGGCGTCTATGCCGTGGTGTTTGGCGGCGATGGAAAGTTCGCGGTAGTCCTCGGAGGCTGCGTCGCCGTTCTGTGGGAACATGGACATCGTGAGTTCGAGGACGCCACGCCTGGTTTCGCGCGCTTCTTCGGTCTCTGTCTGGACGCTCATGCCCTCGGCGGCGGGAACGGAGCAGGAAGCGGGGAATCCTCGCGCACCTTCTATCTGCACCAGACAGGTTCGACAGGCTCCGATGGGTTTCATATCGGGGTCTTTGCAGAGCTGGGATATGTAGGCGCCGGACTGGTTAATGGCGTCCAGGACGGATACGCCGTCGTTGACAGTAACCTGCTTGCCGTTAATGGCGAGTGTGATGGTCATGGCGGGCCTTTCTTATAACGATTCATACAATGGCACATGAATCAACCTGTTCGTCATATCTTCTGGATTGTTGCGTTCGGAGATACGCTCCAAGTTCTCTATGCAAATTCCTATGTATGTTAACATGGGCGCGAAAACCACGCCGTGGAAGGCTATACCTTCTCTCTGGCGTCTCGCGGCTTCTCTCAGAAAGTCTTTATCGTGTGTAAAAAACACGCGGCCTAACTCACCCGCCCTGTCCAAGAGCGACGGATCAGGAGTTCTGTCCAGACCCTCCTCGCGGGCCGTGATTACGTCTATTCCGCGCGAGCGAAGGCCATCAGTGATTCGGTCGTCCACATTGTGATCCATGTAGTAGGCGACAGGCATTTTCAGGCCGGGACTTTCTCTTCTGCCTTCGCTTTCCTCCGCTCCGCCGCCCTTGCGTTCATTCGACGCTCGAACTCTCTCTGGGCAGGCTCATTCTGCCGTCTCATTTCCTCGACGAATTCATCCCCCTCTTTGATAAGACGCTCTACCAGTTCCTTGTGGTCGTAGTAGTAGGCGAGGGCGGAATGGACTTCGCCTAGGGTGAGGGGCGGCCAGTACTTGCAGATTTCCTCGGGGCTCAGTTTGTGGTGGTTGGTGGCGATGACGACGAGTTCTACCTTTATGCGCGTGCCGGCTATCATGGCGCGTCCATCTTTCATCATCAGGATGTGCCGGTATCCTGTGTCGCTTACTACGGGCTGCATTTTGGTTTCTCCTCTAACTCTGTGCCATATTCCGCCGTCAAGAACTATAGTCAGTAGATTAAGTGTACCACCTGGGTTCAAGGCTTGGCTTTGGCAGTTAGTTGGTCGCGGAAGAAGTGGAGGCCGCTGAGGATAGGGTTTCCGGCGGCCTGGCCGAGTCCGCAGAGGGATGTGTCGTTTACGAGACGAGCGAGGGTCGAGAGTTGGGTTATGTCGTCCTGTGAGGCTGTTCCGTCCGCGAGGGAATCAATCATTTCGACCATGCGGGGAGTACCCTCTCGACAGGGGGTGCATTTGCCGCAGGACTCGTTGGCGTTGTAGCGGGCAAGGTTTCGAACTACGGAGAGGGCGTCCATCGAGTCGTCCATGGCAATGACAGCGCCCGCGCCAAGCATAACGCCGGACTCGTGAAGGAATCCGGGCTTGATAGGCGTATCGAGCATAGAAACGGGGAAGACTCCGCTGGAGGGGCCGCCTACGCCAATGACCTTAAGATTGGCTCCTTGGGGCGGGCCGCCGCCTATGTCGTATATGATGCGGCGCAGCGTGGTTCCCATCGGGACTTCAATCAGGCCGGGGCGACGCACGGCTCCGCTCAGGTTGATGATCTTGGTTCCGGTGTCCGTACCATCTCCAATCCGCGTGAAAGCGTCGGGGCCGTGATTGAGGACAAATGGGATGCTGGCGAGGGTCTCTGCGTTGTTTATGACGGTGGGACGGGACCAGAGGCCAGACTCCACGGGGTAGGGGGGTCTGATACGCGGTTCACGCCTGTATCCCTCTACGGTGTTTATCAGGGTGGTTTCTTCGCCGCATACGTATCCACCCGCGCCCCTGCGAATTTCGAGGTTGAGGTTCAATCCGGAGCCGAGCACATTTTCGCCAACTAGACCCATATCTTGGGCCTGACGGATCGCGGTTTCCATACGCTGGGCTGAGAGGTTGGCTTCGGCGTTTATGTAGAAGATGATGTCGCGGGCGTCTGAGGCGTAGGCGGCTATGCAGGCGCCTTCTATTATCCTGTGTGGGACGCCTTCCATGAGATGTCTGTCTTTGAAGAGGCCGGGTTCGCCTTCCTCGCAATTTACGATGACGTATCTCTGGGCGGCGGGGAAGCCGCGGGTGGATTCCCACTTGAGACCGGCGGGGAAGTACGCGCCTCCACGTCCCCTGAGGCGTGAGTCTTTGACCTGTTGAATGACATCCTGGGGGTCTGAGCGGAGAGCCTGCGCAAAGGCGGCGTAGCCTCCATCGGCTATGTATTCGTCAATGGACTCGGCGTCGAGGCTGCCACAGCCGTCGAGTGCAATTCGGCGCTGCGCGGCGAGAAAGTCGGCAGCGTTGAGTTGGGCGTCTGATCCTACGTCATCTTCAAGGGCTCGAGCGATGGGTTCGAGGTCATCGCTGGAGACGCGCTCAAGACGGTGGGTCTGGCCGGAGCGGGATGTGACCAGCACGGTGGGCGCGGAGAAGCAGGCGCCGTCGCATCCGGCGGTGATGACAGTCGCTGTGTCGTGGAAGCGGGCGGCGACTTCGCGTGCAAGATCGGCGGCTCCGATGGATGCGCCGCATTGTCCGACTTGGACTGTTATCTTCGGACTGTCTGCGACGGTGCGGTTGAGTCTGTCGCGCGCGGCGTCAACCAGGTCATGGAATCGAGATTGAAGGGAAACGTTAGTCATTGGCGGATTTCCTGACCAGTTGAATTGCGGATTGGGGGTCGAGGCGTCCGTGCCAGCGGCCGTTTATCTCTATCGCGGGGGCCATGCCGCACAGGAAGCCGCATGGAGTCTCTTCCAGGGTAAATTGGCGTTCGTCGGTGGGGTTGTCGGAGTCTAATTCAAGCTCATTTTCCAGAGCGGTGAGGATGTCCTGGGAGCCGGATACCAAGCAGGAAAGGGCGGTGCATACGCGGACGACGGTATCGCCTGGGTCTTCGATTCGCAGTTCCGTGTACGAGGTGGCCGCGCCATAGACTTCGGAGGAAGGTATGCCCAGGTGCCAACCGACGACCTCCATTGCCCAGCCGGGAAGGTAGCCGAATTCGTGCTGTAGGAAGTGGAGTGCGGGAAGAAGTTGACCGTGGTTTCTGGGGAACTTCGCCCTGAGTTCGCGGCGCAGGGTGTTCTGGTCGGTTATCAAGCGGCTCACCTCTGAGGATGCTGATTCAGACAGCGTGATTCTATCAGAATTGGCAAGGGGCGCATATATGACCGTTTGAATCAGCGTCTCCTCGGAGTTAGGGGTTTTGGTCGAAAAGCGGCGGCTCATATATCCTCATTTATATTATCTCAGGTGAAGTCCTGGTGGGGTTCAGGTGACGTTTCAGGTGGCGATTGACCTGAAAAAGGGCCGATTTAGCTACGATTTCACCTGCAAGAAAAAATTCAGCAGCCGGATAGTCGTCATTGATAAATTCTACCTTATGCGAATTGAGTATATTTGTTCTGTGGATTGTAACACAGATCAGGCATAACTGTGTAGTGTATATGGAAACTTGGCAGGGTATTTCGATTGTCCGACTCGACCCCCGGCTAAGGGGCAATACGCAGGCTTACCATGAGAGCGGGTCTGACAGCCGCTGGATGTTGATAAACGAATAACCATGGGACACTTAGGCTGATTCTGAAAGCGCCATGCCGAATGGATATTTCAGGATGGACCTTCCCTGAGCTGGAAACTATCACCTAAGCTAGATTAACGTGAGAGTAACAAGATTGGCGTATGTCGCCAGTATAGCTGATTGATTATGTTGGCCGAGATTGCTCTAACTCCATGCGTGGATAAGTTGGCGAGCTTGCCGGGCGGCTACTTCCCAAGAAGGACGCGCCTTTTTGAAGTTACAACCCGGCGGGGCAACAGAATAGGCTTTTATCAAGTTGGATGAATAAGGCTTGGCACGTCGTTGCGCTTTCCCGCCTAAAGCAATCACAGGCCGGTCCTTGAGCAACTCCAACTGCTTTGCCAGAAATCTTTCAGCACATTCTCGCTCAGCTTGCCTTGGGACTCTGTCGCCATCCTTTCGAGCAGAGCATAAGTATGTATCAACAATCCAGGTTTTTCTTAGCTGTTGTTCCAGCGTGGCTTTTGGAAATATATGGTCGAGCAGGAATCTCAGGTTTCTGTGATAGAGGTCTTTGCCAGTTTGGTACACGTTGAAGGCATATTTGGAGGTCTGAGCTATGAGTGTGTCATTGAGCACATATTCCTCTTCAAGGTGAGGGTCGCCGGGCTCCGCGACGAGGATGACCACCTGCACCTCATCCAAAGATCCCAACGCACCTACGAATCCCCGTGGTACATGACCTTTCTCCGGATTCCAAGTGGCTATGTCTTTACACGAACCTTGAAATCCTGGACAAGGATTGTATGAAGGAAGGAGGATTTCACGAAGTTCGGGCGAGGGTAAGTAATTCATGCTGGCATCCTTCTTGTTATGGCGCTACTTCGGTAGGTTTATAAACCATGTCCAAGAGGTCCAGTTCGCGCAATTTTTGGTGGGGTATTGTGCCGTCGGGATTCCAGTCGCGGGCCTGGTAGTAAGCGTCAATCATCATGTCGAGGTCGGCCTCGGTGAGACCGACGCCGGCGGCCACGCCGTCGGGGAGAGGCTCGCTGAGAGCGCGGCGGGGCAGGGTGTCGTCGTTGCGGGTCCAGCCTTCGCGGATGTTGAAAAGTTTCTTGAGGTTGTTGATGCGCTCGCCGGCCTTCTTGAGTTCGTCGGGTGTGACGTCCCAGCCCGTAATGAGGTTGAGGGAAGTCGCGGACTCGTCCCAGAAGTCGTCGAACGCCTTGCGGAGGAACTTGCACCAGATGAGGGAGTCGAGGACGGCGGAGAAGTCCTCGCCGTCGGCTGTGATCTGGCCGCGGAGGGCGTCGGCCTCGAGCCTGTTCACTCGGTTTGAGAAGTCGGCTTCGTAGGCGGAGGAGCGGTTGTGACAGGCGCCGCGCGTGCTGACTGAGAGGGCGAGCGCCATGGTCTTGAGGCTTCTGGGTTCGTAGCCGGGCATCTCCAGGCCCTTGACGTGCATGGCCCAGTCCTGGGAGTTCTGGCCCAGAGACTCGGACGCAATTCGGGAGCCGTCTGCCAGTAATTGTCCTAATTTATCGTTTTTATTCGATATATTTTCGAGACAAGTAAGAATTATTTCCGAGTTTCCAAATCTGAGGTCGAGGCCGCCGGTATCTTCGAGGGTGAGCAGTCCGCGCTCGAAACACTCCATGGCCCAGGCGATCGTGCCTCCGGCGCTGATGGTGTCTATGCCCATTTCGTCGCAGTAGTGTGATGCGCGAATGACGGTCTCGCGGTCTGAGATGCCCAGAAGGGGGCCGAGTGCGAACGCGCTCTCGTACTCCATGCGCCCGGTGGACTTCTTCTTGCCGCTGCCGACGGTGAGGATCTTTTCGCAGCCTATGGTGCAATTGGCGCAGTGAGCGTTCTTTACGAAATGGCCTTCGTAGAGGGCTTCGCCGCTGACTTCCTCGGTGAATTCGAAAGTAGATTGCTGGAAGTTGCGTGTGGGCAGCGTTCCAAGTCTGTCAAACACAGCTATATTGGCCATGGTGCCGGTGGTGCGGTATTTTTCGGTCGCGGGGCCGAGACTTTTGGCAGACAGGTCACGCCCGACCGACTCAAGACTGTCCCTGTCGAACACGGGCGCGGGATTGCGGCCCCTGACAGCGATGGCCTTTAGGTTTTTGGACCCCATGACCGCTCCGGTACCTGTACGACCCGCCTGTCTGCCGCCGTCATTGGCGATACTGGCGAATCGGACGCCGTTTTCGCCGGCTGGGCCTATGCAGGCAACTCTAAAACGCCTTCCCAGCTGGTTTCTGACCGCTTGTTCGGTGTCGAACGTGTTGAGCCCTGCAAGGTGGGTCGCGTCGAGGAATTTAACATTGCCGTCTTCTATCGAGAGCAACGTACTGCTTTCGCTCCGGCCTTTTATAACGAGGGCATCGCATCCGGTCCGCTTTAGTTCAACCGCGAGAAAGCTGGAGCTGAGCGAGTCGCCAATCATCCCGGTGAGCGGAGACTTGGCGGCGACCGCGAACTTGCTGGAAGTGGTGAGCCTGCTGCCGACCAGGGGGCTGCACGCGAATATGAGCGGGTTTTCGGGGCCGAGCGGGTCGGCTCCGGGTGGGCAATGCTGGTACAGAAGGTAGGCGGCGAGTCCGGTTCCGCCGATGAAATTTCGCAGGACGGTCTCGGGGATAGGTTCTCGGTGGACGGCGCGCGTGGTGAGGTCAACGACCAGCGCGGTTCCGTGGTAGCCGTAGAGGGGAGTATTCAGTTTTCGGTTATCAGTTTTCAGTCTATTAGCCTCCGGCCTGGCTGGAGAAGAGGAATATCTTGTCGCCGGGCGAGAGTGGAATGGGGTCGTCACCCATGAATGCCAGCCCGTTCAGATTCGCTGTATAACTGGAAAGTAGCCGCGCACCGTTCTTATCAAGCGCTATGGATACCAGAGACGGGAGAGCTACGGCGAGTGCCGCGGCCAGATCGGACGCGCTGGATTGGAGCGGTAGAGCGAGTTTCACGTCGCGGACTCCGGCGACTGTTCGGGCGTGTCCGAACAGTTCCACGTGGACTATGACGCTATTTCGCGTTTGTATATTCATTGTTCAAGATTGTTTTGAGCGATTTGGTTGGCTTTTTCCAAATCTGACTGTGTGTTGATATTGAAGAAGCTGAGCAGGTCGGGGTCTATGGCGCGCACGCGGTCTTCGGTGAAATAGTGGACGGTCACATCGTCAAAGAATCCAGATATCTTCAATTGGTTCTCGGTCAGTTTATTGCGGATGGGTTCGAGACAGAGGCGAGAGTAGGCGGCGTGGATTGGTTCGGGTCTGCCGTCCACGACAGGTACGACGGCGTCGTTCGTGTCGCGGTTGGACAGCAGAGCGCGGTAGAGTCGGGGGCTTGGGAATGGCATATCGCAGGCACAGAAGATCGCCCACTCTGTCGGCGCGGCATGTAGGCCGGTGTAGATTCCTCCGAGGGAGCCTTTTCCGGGGTACTCGTCAATAACGGGGGTTACGTTGCCCGGCAGGTCAAGTTCCGCCACGCGCTCTTCGTCGTTGGCTACTACGATTATATTGGACGCAACCTCTCTCATTCTGTGAATAACGCGGCGGACCATCGGTTCGCCCTGGAATGGCTCGACAGCCTTATTGCGACCCAGACGACGGCTCATGCCGCCGGCGAGAATGACGGCGGTTACATCCGAAGAACTGTCTGCGTATTCGCTCATAGGTTCAGATTATCAGAACTCGATACTATTCGCTACCCAAAACAGACTTCAGGGTTCCCATTTCGCTCACATTGTAACCGCCGAGGGAATGCACTTCGGCCTGAAAGTCGGGGGAGCGGATCATGGTCAACATGGGGGCAAGTAACCCGTCGTCGTAGAACTCGGTCGGGATTACGAGGTCGTACTCCTCCTCGAACAGGGGGATGAACTCTAGTCCCATTACGCGCGCAGCCGGCAGAATGCCCAGTCCAACGTCGGCGCGTCCGCCCTGCACGGCGGCTGCGACAGCCAGATGCGTGTATTCCTCGCGTTCGTAGCCGGATATGGACTCGGCGGAAATACCGAGTTCGCGGAGCTTGAAGTCGAGAAGGACGCGGGTGCCGGAGCTGCGCTGGCGGTTGACGAATCGGACGCCGGGGTTAGTGAGATCGGACAGGGAAGATATTTGCAATGGGTTGCGCGGGGCGGTCATCAGGCCCTGGGTTCTACCTGCCAGATGGACCAGGGCGACCTGCCTGCCCGGGATGTAGCGTTCAACGTAGGACACGTTGTACTCGCCGGTCTCTTCGTCCATCAGGTGCGATCCAGCGATATGAGTTTCGCCCCTGCGAACGGCGAGGAGTCCGCCCAGGCTGCCGACATTGGCGGATGACAATGACGGGTTGCCGGGACGCTCGCTGAGGCGGCTGGCGAGCAGATCGAGTATGAGATCGTGGCTGCCGATTGCGACTATGGTGCGCCGGATGTCGGGCATGGGTCTGAGCAGGCGTACCTCAACGTCGCTGCCAGTCTCGATGCCCTCGGAGTTTCGCGGGATGCGGGCTATGCCGTCGGCGCGGACAAGGGAGCTTATGACGCCCGCGCCGCGCTGGAGTGAGGTTGCGACAAGCGTGTCGCCGACCTGCCCGAGACGCACGCGCAGGAACTCGTCCTCGCCCATCGGGGAGTGGACGCGGCGGGTCATGGTGGCGGTGGCGGTGGTAATGGGGTCGGCGGGGCGTCCCAGCCTGGACTCGATAATTGGTTTTACAAACAGTTCGCAGGCGATGACCGCCGAGACTGGGTAGCCCGGTATGCCGATGACGGGCTTGTCCCGGACGACGCCCAGCACAATTGGGTGTCCAGGTCTTATTGCTACGCCATGAACTACCAAATCGCCGAGTTCCTCAACGCAGCCTGCTGTGTAGTCCTCGGTTCCGGCTGAGGATCCGGCGTTCACGAGAACGATGTCGAATTTCCGAATAGCCTCGCTAATCGCGTTTTGGAGCAGGTCGGGGTCGTCGGGTACTGGGGGAAGCCGGGTTGGGTCGGCGCCCCATTCCTCCAGCATGGAAGCCAGGACGATTGAGTTGAACTCAACTATGTCGCCGGGCTTGGGGTTGTCGGAGATGTCAACGAGTTCAGTTCCGGTGGGAATAATGGCGACGGTCGGCTTGGGACGGACGGAGATTGTAGTCACTCCGGCGGCGGCGCAGGCTCCGAGGTCGGCGGGGCGCAGACGGTGGTTCTGGGACAGCAGAAGTTCGGATTCTACGATGTCCTCTCCGAGCGGCCTGACGTGGTTGTAGGGAGGGACGGGGGACCTGATTTCTATGGCGGAGTCGTCCAGTCGGCGCACTACCTCAACCATTATCACGGCGTCGAACTCGTCCGGGACAGGATCGCCGGTGTCCACCCATGCGGCCTGTTCAGGAAGGGTGAGAGTGAGCGGGGAGGTCTCGGACGCGCCAACGGTGTCGGCGGAGCGAACGGCGACGCCATCCATGGCGGAGGCGTCGTAGTGGGGGACGGAGCGGGCGGCCCAGATTGGTTCGGCGGTGATTCTGCCGAGGGCGTTTTGTATGGGGATTTGCTCCGGTACGGATGGTGTGAGGGCGTTCGCTTGGGTCAGGGCGGCGTTGTAGCGCGCGGTCGCCTCGCTGAGAGGGATGTCCTGGAGGTAGTAGCGGCGGAGGTGGGGGTGGGTCATGGGATGGCTTCTTCGTTGGCACGTTCGTCTTCAAACTCGTTCACTATGGGCGTGATAGTCTCGATGAATTGCTTTAGAGTGTCGGCCAAACTATGGGCAAATACATTGTCTAGCGTGTTGCTACAGTGCGTCGCCATAACTCGGTTGACCTCTCTCACAAGTTCACTGTTAATATGCAATCCTGCAATCCTTCCTCCCAATTCCTCAGAGAAGAATGAAAATTCGACCGTAACGCACCAAGGGCCGGACTCCCAAGAGCCTGATTCATCTGACGGGTAAAGATACATCTTGTACGACATATCAAAATTACCCCAAGGGGTATTGTTGTACCATACATTGTAGTAGCGGCGGCGACGGCCTCCAATGAACCGACTGTCAGTCCCACTGCCAGCCCATCTGCTTGTCCTGTTCGGTCTGATGTAGTTCGGCAGGGCTTTCAATGCAATATCCGCAGTCTCTCTGAGGAATGCAGTGAATTCGTCATTCCTGTTCCGACGGAATGTTCTAGACAGCTTAGCTCCTAAACTACTGCCTTGTCCCTGGTCTTCTTCAATTACTCCGTCGCCAATTCCGATGCTGTATTCTTCCGCGCCAAGCATTGGGATGATGGTATTTGCCTGTATGTATAGCGAATTGGTTTGCGCGTCGTGATAGGGAATCAACTGGACGCAGGTTATAAGGTCTTCATCCGGGGTCTTTTCGTTCAGCCAAAGGGATGCGGACGTTACTTCCGGGGCGAACCTGTGACTGGATAGGATGATGCGCTGGTCGTTGTTCAGACCGTTGAGATCGTCTGCGCCGAGATGCTGCAATAGTTTTTCTGCGGCTTCATCCTCTAATATATGCGCATAGTCGGAGAAGATACGGATGATGTCTTCACGCCTAGCGCGGTGGATATAGCTAGCGTACTTGATAGCTTGCCAGTGGGCGTCGGAGCCGGTGTGGTCGCGCTTCAACTCAATGACTACCAATTTGCCGTCCTCGTCCACGGCAAGCAAGTCGAGTCTCTCGTTAGTTCTATCGAAGCCGCTGAACTCCTTGCCGATTATCAGTAGGCCCTCGCCTAATATCCCCGGGTTGGCGGCTATCCATTCCTGGATATCGCGCCGTTCCTGAAATCCCAAGTGGGCAAATTCAACTTCCGCTATCTTCTCGGACTCACGGTTTTCTGGATTGATCCTGAATAGCTGGGGTTCGGCGCTCACGATGGTTCTCCTGTTGTCTGAATTGGGATTCAGTATAACCGCACGGATACTTCTTCGCCTGCATAGAGGCCACCGGAGTCCGCGGGGACCTGGATAAGGCCATCCGAGTTGACGAGAGTGTAGATGAGGTTGGATTTGCCGAACACCGGGTTGGCGTACAGCGTCCCGTCGGGATTGGAGAGTGTCACGGGAACATAGTCCTCTCTCCCTGACTCCGACGGAATGTCCGCGCTGAGGATCGCGTCCACCGTATTGACGGCAGGCGGGTCCTCCGCGCCCGAAAGCAGGTGGATTGTCGGGGCGACAAGAAGGTCGAATACGACGAGCGCGGACACGGGGTTGCCCGGAAGTCCGAAGAGGGGCTTGCCGTCGGCGACGGCTATGATGGTGGGCTTGCCGGGCTTGATGGAGATGCCGTGCAGGAGGACGCCGGGGTCGCCGAGTTCGTTGAAGACATCCGCGGTCATGTCTCTGGTACTGAGGGAGCTTCCGGCTGAGAATATGAGCGCGTCGGCTGAGCGAACGCCGGCGCGGGCGGCCCGGAGTTGGGGTTCGTACTCGTCGGGCGCCAGGCCGATGATGACCGGCTCGGCTCCGCACTGGGCGACGCGGGCGGCGATTGTGTAGGTGTTGATGTCGCGTATCTTGCCCGGGGGAGGCTGGACATGCGGCGGAACAAGCTCGTCGCCGGTGGAGACGATGGCTATCTTGGGTTTTCTGAGAACCGGAATATGGGTGATGCCGAGCGCGAGCAGGCCACCGATGTCCTGGGGGCGGATGGTGTGCCCAAGTCGGAAGAGAATGTCACCTTCGCGGACATCCTCGCCCGCGTGTATGACGTTCTCGCCCGGAGCGACAGGGCGCAGAACCTCGATAGATGTGTCGTCGGCGGGTTGAGTGCGCTCTATCATCACAACGGCGTCGGCGTTGTGGGCGAGAGCGCCGCCGGTGTAGGCGACCGCGGCCTCACCGATGTTCAGGGCAATATCAGGGCTGGTTCCGGTGGGAATGTCCGCGACCACTTCCAGCAGAGCGGGCAGGCTTTCGGACGCGCCGAATGTGTCTCGGGCGCGGACTGAGAAGCCGTCCATGGAGGACTTTGGGAAAGAGGGCAGGTCTTCAGGGGAGCGGATTTCGTGGGCTATCACGCGGCCTAGCGAGGACGCAGCGGGTATGGTCTCACGCTCGCTTATGGCGGATATATGAGGGCGCAGGTCCTCGAAGGCTTGGGCCGGGGAACGGACGTTGAAGAATTCGGGCATTTTCTTTCCATCCGTTGGGGCAATTGTGAGTACGTCGGATTACAGGGTTTGGCGTATTTCGATGCCTTCGCTGGGGAAGCGGCGGTCGAATGTGTAGATGGCGCTGGCGCGGTCGGAGCGGGCGGCTGCCCAGAGCATGGCGTCGGCTATGGACACCCTGCCTGAGGGACTGCACATCTCCAAGCCCTGCAAAGCTAGATCTTTATCCGTAGCATAGACGGAGATATTGTCTCTTTTAACCAAGGTCATCAGATGGTCGACGATGGTCTCGCGTGAAACTTGATAGACAGACCGCAGGACATATGCCGTTTCAGCCAGCGCGACGCCCGAAATCTGAAGATTCTCGGCTTCTCGTATAATCTGAGAAGCTAGGACAGCCTGTTCCACCGGCTCACCGAGTAAATATCGGACTATCATATTCGTGTCGAGAAAAGGGGGACTGAGGTTCACTTCCATTTATAATGGTCTTCCTCAATGGCCTTTATCCAGGCTTCTTCTTTTATTCTGGGCCAGTCGTCATCGTCTATTCTGTTGCTCTCGTTCGCGTACTTGGACAGGCTGCCAAATAGAGAATCTACATCTTTGGGGGGCTGGAAGTAGATTATCAGGTGCCCGTCTTCGAGGAACTGGTAAGCGCGCCAGCCGGGACCTATGCCCAGTTTCTGGCGCAGTTCTTCGCCTATGACTATCTCGCCCTTCTGTCCGACTTCTTCGACTTTGTAGGTCATGGCTGCGCTCCTGGATTCTTTGCGTGGTTACAGGCCGAGGATGTTGCCTTCATCGTCAACGTCGAGTTGGCGCGGGGAGCCGGGGAGTCCGGGCATGGTGACTATGTTTCCGGCGATAGGGTATATGAACCCTGCGCCGACGGAGGCGCGAACGTCGGATAGCTGGAAAGTGTAGCCTGATGGGCGTCCCTTGAGCGCGGGCCTGTGGGAGATGGACAAGTGCGTCTTCGCCATGCAGATGGGTAGATTGCCCCATCCGCGTTCCTGGAACTGCCTGAGCGTCCGGCCCGCCGGGAGCGCCCAGCTGACGTTCTCGGCGTTGTACACTCGTTTCGCCAGCGCCACGACTTTTTCGCGCAGAGTGTCGTCAATGGCGTAGGCATAGTCTATTTCGGGGTGATCGTCGTCTGCGGTGGCGGCTATGACGGCTTCGGCGAGTTCCATTCCTCCCACGCCACCCTCCGCGAATACTTTGCTTTCGACCGCGGCGAACGCGCCGGCTTCGTCGGAGCCTCTCTTCAGGATAGCCGTTTCTTCAGGCGTGTCGGTTGGGAAGTGGTTGAGCGCTACGACAACCGGCAGGTTGAATGACTTGATCATGCCGATCAGGTGGGTCAGGTTCGCCATGCCTTTCTGGACAGCCTCGGCGTTGGGCGTTCCGAGGTCGCGGGGCCTGATTCCGCCGTGGTACTTGACGGCGCGAACAGAGGCGACGATGACGGCGGCGTGCGGTTCGAGGCCATTGAACCGCGCCTTGATGTGCATGAACTTCTCGAAGCCGAGGTCGGCGCCGAAACCGGCCTCGGAGAGAACGTAGTCGGCGTATCCGAGCGCGAGCCTGTCACCCACGACGGATGAGCAACCGTGGGCTATGTTGCCGAATGGGCCGGCGTGGACTATCACAGGCTGTCCCTCGGTGGTCTGGACGATGTTGGGCTGGATGGCGTAACGGAGCAGTGACATCATAGAGCCGACGGCCCCGACGTCTTCGGCGGTGATTGGAGTGCGGTCTGCCGCCCTGGTCTCGTTGGTGTAGCCAACCACAACTCTGCTGAGCCTTGCCCGCAGGTCCTGGAGGTCGCGTGAGAGCGCCAGGATTGCCATTATCTCGGAAGCGGTTACGATGTCGAAGCCGCTTTCACGCACCGGGGCATTGTTCGAGCCGCCGATTCCGGTCATTATCGAGCGTAGGGCGCGGTCCTCGACATCGGTGACGCGCCGCCATGTGATTCCCTCGGACCTGAATCCGGCTATCCGTCCGCGCTGCGCTACGTTGTCGGTCAATGCGGCGAGCAGGTTGTGAGCGGAGCCTACGGCGTGGGCGTCGCCGGTGAAGTGGATGTTCACTTCGTCTTCAGGCTGAATCAGGCTGAGACCGCCTCCGGTGCCGCCCCCCTTGATGCCGAAAATAGGGCCTAGCGATGGCTCTCTGAGAGTGGCGACAACGTTTTTGCCAAGTCGTCCCATAGCCTGCGTCAGGCCAACGGTAGTGGTGGTTTTGCCCTCGCCCGCGGGGGTGGGCGTTATGCCGGTCACGACGACCATCTTTCCGCGCGGTCCGTCGTCGCGGATAGCGTCGAGGCGTATCTTGGCTTTGTAATGTCCGTAGGGGATAACCGAGTCGCGGCTGAGTCCCAAATCCTCTGCAACATCCATGATTGGCCGCATACGATAACCTCCGGGGGCGCCGCGTAACAGGGCGCGCAGGCTTGCTAGTTGACGATGCGAATTGTAGCATAAGCGCCTATCGAGTGAAATTAGGGGAGTCATCCGAGCCTGTATGAGTTCAGATGTGAGTTGGCCGCGGGATTGAGAGTGGAGTCGCATGTCGCTCATACGAGGGGCAGTCGTGGGAGGCATAGGCGGACTGATAGTCGGATCGGCTATCGGGGCGACGCTCGGCGTTGCGGGTTCTCTGGCGTTCCATGTCTATCTGATGCTGACGGTTGAGAGTCCGTCCCCTGACTCGCTGGGCCCGCTGTTCTCGGTGTACGTAGGCACGATAATGGGGCTGTTTATCGGATCCCCGACCGGGCTGATCGTGGGCGTCGTCGTGGGGATTTACTCCGGGACGGTGAGCGCTGGGGTCAAGGCCGTAACAGTCGGGGTCTTCGTGGGAATTCTCGTATGCGGGTTGGCTATGGCGGGAGTATCGTTCTTTCCGCCTCTCGCCTATGGCAGCGTTATAGTGGGCGGAGCTTTTGTTGTAGGCGCGGGCGCGATTGCGGGCATCGCTGCGGGGGCGCTCGTCAGGAGAAAGGAGAGGGACCCGTATTAGGCAGATGTTTCAAGATGATATTGCCAAGTCAGGAATCTAACCGAGGACTGATG
This sequence comes from Dehalococcoidia bacterium, assembly GCA_965261525.1. Taxonomy (GTDB): domain Bacteria; phylum Chloroflexota; class Dehalococcoidia; order Lucifugimonadales; family UBA1123; genus VXRN01. The sequence continues at coordinate 2,096,487 of OZ253472.1, read as the reverse complement.
AAATTCATAGAGTCTTTTCAAAGCCGGAGCTAACGGATCCTGGCGAATGGAGGTGGGTTGAGCAAGTTCAAGGTATTCATATATTTCGACTTATGACCTAACAGGTGGCTTCTGGTGAGGAAACTGGTGACCTAACAGGTGAAAGCCCACCTGAGTTCACCTGTGTTCACCTGAGTTTAGCTACGGAGAAATTTTCTTCTGGCCTTCGATTATTCATAATATAATCCTGGATTTATGTATATGATACCAGAAGATTTGTTCTTTACGGGCATATTGTAGCACATTGGAGGGATGGTTGAATAGCGGGAAGAGAAACTCGGCAATCTTGAAAAGGGCCCGGTAAATTCAGGACTATCTGGACATTGGAGCTTTTAAGAATCAAAAGGGAGGGTGAAAATGAGAGGAGTCGTGTTCACCGGAGACCGCAATCTGGAATTGAGAGAACTCGGCAAGCCGGAGCCTGGGCCTGGGGATGTAGCGCTGAAGATGATGGCGTCGGGGCTGTGCGGGAGCGACCTGACACGATACCGGATGGCGTCGGACAGGCTCGGCTCGACGCTGTTCGTGGCGGGACACGAGCCGTGCGGCGTTGTCGCGGAGGTGGGGGCGAACGTGGATTCGGTCAAGGTCGGGGACCGGGTGATGATGCACCACTATACAGGGTGCAATAAGTGCTCGATGTGCCGGATAGGGTACACGCAGATGTGTCTCGCGCATCACGAAGTATATGGCAGCACGGCGGACGGGGGACACCAGGACTACCTACTCTGCCCGGCGTCAACGTGCGTGCCGCTGCCGGATTCGCTGTCTTTCGAAGAGGGCGCGGCGGTGTCCTGCGGGACGGGGACGGCGTTCCACGCTGTCAAGCGGCTGGGAATTTCGGGCGTTGACACGCTGGCGGTGTTCGGACAGGGGCCTGTGGGCGTGAGCGCGACGATGTTCGGAAAGGCGATGGGCGCGAGAGTCATAGCAGTGGACGTTATCGAGGAGAGGCTGGCGCTTTCCGACGAACTCGGCGCGGACGTGGTGATTGACGCATCGAAAGATGACGCCGAGTCAATCATACGGGAACTGACGGACGGTGAGGGGGCGGACGCGACGCTGGACGCGACAGGGATACCGGACGTGAGAATCAACGCGGTGGACTCCGCGAAGTATTGGGGCCGGGTGTGCTTTGTCGGCGAGGGGAATACGACTACATTCGACATAAGCGCGCAGATAATTCACAAGCAGCTTACGATTTACGGCTCCTGGACTTTCAGCCTGGCGGGGCTTGCGGAGGCCGCGAACTTCGTAGTGAATCGGAATGTGCCGCTCAAGAAACTGATTACACATCGCTATAACCTGGACCAGGCGGATGAGGCATACAAGCTGTTCGACACGGGCAAAACGGGCAAGCCGGTCTTCCTCTGGGAGTAGCAGCGCATATTTTCCTGTTTAGGTCTATAATGTCGAGGAAGGACGAAGCTATCTCAGAAAGGAGAAAGCGATGAAAGAGCGCGGAGATACGATTATAGGCGAGGGGACCATCAAGTTCGGTATCGAATACAGGGACTTGCTTCACGACCAGGGGGTGTGCATACACGTGCTGGGGGACGTGAGCGAGGACGATGAGCATGAGCTTCTGAGGTTCGACTGCTTCGACCATGAGCCGCACTACCACTACGGCCCGCAGAAGCTGAATGAGCGACTCATGCTGGACAGGACAACGGCGGGTGACTCACTGGACTGGACTCTTGGGCAGATCCGCAGCCGATTGCCGGATATGATAGAGAGGGCCAGGTACCCGGAACTTGCGGAGGCCGCGCGTGACGCTGACCTAGACGCCGCTATGGATGAGCTGGAGGCGCAGGCGCAGGCGCTTTCGGTTTCGGGCCGCCGGACGGTGACGCACGACCGGGGAGACGTGATACTTGAGGCGGGACCTGTCCGGTTCGGCGTCGAGTTCAGAACGCTGGCCAATGATCGCGGCGTAGCGATTCACGTGCTCGGCGACATCGAGGGCGAGGAGCGCGAGTTGCTGACGTTCGACTGCTTCGAGGTCGCGCCGCACTATCACTACGGCCCGAGGGCGAAGAACCAGCGGCTGTACCTTGACAGGACGACGGTGCCGGATCCCCTGGGATGGGCGCTCGACCTGTTCAAGGGCGGCAAACTGGGATACATGCTGGACAGGGCCGGATATGGCGACCACGCCTCCCGGCTGAATCCCGCGCTGGTCGCCAGCGCGGTGTCCGAACTGGAGGGCGTGTCCAGGGGGATGGAGTCGGCGAACGCCCAGTAGGGCAGCCGATTACCGAATAGCCAACTATTGAAATGAGCGCAGACGCTTTTGGGTCAACAGAACGGCCAGGGTGACGATAATCAGCAGGATGCCGAGTAACGCAATGGCCCTCTGACCTCCAAAGGCGTCCGCGATCATGCCGGCGGGCAACACACCAAGGGGCATGAGTCCGAAGTTCATCATGAACACGCTCATCACGCGGCCCCTGTACTGGTCTTCGACGATCTCCATGATCAGGCCCATGTTTATCGTGCGGCGCGCGGCGTCTCCGAGTCCAACCAGGACCATTATGACGGCGGCGGCGTAGTAGAAGGGGAAGGACGCGATCAGCAAGAGCGCCGCCCCGGATACGAAGGACCCGATTATCAGAAGCGCCCCCCTGCGCCAGTTGCCCAGCGCGGCTATGGCCAGGGAACCGATGAGTGATCCTCCGCCCATTATCGCGACGAGCAGGCCCATGGAGTCGGGGCCCCTGTTGTAGATGTCCACTACGAACACGGGTAGAAGCATCCTGAAGGGGGAGGCGAGCAGAGTTGTGGCGAGTCCCATTATCAGAAGGACCATGACCATCGAGTTGCCCCTGATGTAAACCAGCCCGGCACCGATGTCTCTGAGCATATCGCGCTTTCTGCCGGGTGTCGCGCTTCTCGCAGGTTTTGGAACGAGCGTCGTGAGCGCGACCGACAGGAAGCTCAGGCCGGCGATAATGAAGTAAACCTTGTCCGGGCCGACGAGGGCGTAGAGTCCTCCGGCGATGGCGGGGGCGAGCAGGGTCATCGCGCTCATTCCGGCGGCATTGATGGCCATGGCGTTCCCGATTCTCTCGGGGCCGACAATCTGAGGGATGATGGCCTGTCGCGCGGGCATCATGAATGTCCACACGGTTCCCTGCAGGATGGACGCGGCCATGAGGTGATACCACTCGATCCAGTGGTTGGCTATTGCTATGCCAACGACGACCGCGAGCAAGGCGACTATGAACTGGCCGCCCTGTATGAGGCGCTTGCGCTCGACGCGGTCGGCTATTGCGCCGCCGAATGGAGCGAGAAAGAGCATGGGTATCGCCATTCCCGCGCTGACGAATCCCAGGAGGGACGCGGAGCCAGTGAGGTCGTACACGAGGTAGCCGCGGGCGAGCATCTGCATCTGCATCCCGCCCATCATGGACATCATTCCAAGCCACAGGAAGAAGTAGTCGCGGTTTTTGAGTGATGAGAAGGTCTGACGCCAGCCGCGTGTGGCGGTGTTGCTGGGGGGCAGCACAGCGCCGGAACTGTTGCGGCGGCTACTTTGACTAATGGAGGGTGGATTTTGGGTGTCGCCCGTTCTTGCGGGCGTGGGAGAGTCCTCAGAGGACGATGCAGGTGAATCGGATTTCATGCAATGAGTTTACATTAGCGGGGAAGGGGGAATCAATTTGGGGTTGGAGTATTTAGTTGCTGGTAACGGGGCCGTCTGGTCGTTCAGGTCTGGCACTCTGAACCAGAACCTGCCGGACATGAACATTCTCAACTGCTCACTATCCTCAACAGGGCGGCGATGCGGCGGGCGGTGTTGGTGAAGCGCTGGACTTCTTCGGGGGTTAGGGGGCGGCGCAGGATTTGGCGCTCGCGGTAGGAGAGCCATTTTTGAGGACCTGGTAGCCTCCGAGTTTGTAGTTCCAGACTGCGGCGGGGATGCTAATCCAGTGGGCGCGGTCGTTCAGATGTATGTCGAAGCCGACGCGTTCTTCCCGGGCGTAGTCGCGCCCGGTGGCTGAGGTTAGTTTCGTATTGGTCGTGGGCATGGCGCCAGCCTGTCGAATTCACAGGATAGTTTATAACAGTAGCGGGAGAAGTGAGATGGGTCTGGACTGCGAGCCGCGCTCGCCCGTGAGACACGGGAGGCGCTCGCAGGTGTTCAGTCCAGACCCTCGTGAGTTCGGCGACTCGATTGGGGTTCGAGCCCCGACTGATGATAACATAGTGGCACTTGGGACTGGTATGGAGCGATACTCTCGGGAAGCATCACAAAAGTGGCGGGCGTCAGTACACCCGGTCCTGTCCACGAAGGACACGAAGCAACACAAAGGTATTGGACAGTCAGGCGTTCGCACACTGACATCGTTGGATACCAACCAGAATTTTGACGCTTCGATACTCTCGGAGACTGTATCATTTCTGTATGTAGAGGAAATCATCCTCACCCTAGCGCTCGTCCCATCGAGGGATAGGGAATCATTAGGCAGCAGTGGAGTTAGAGATGAGCAATTCGTTTGGGCAGATGTTCAAGATTACGACGTGGGGAGAGTCTCATGGTCAGGCGGTCGGGGTGACGGTGGACGGGTGTCCGCCGCGCTTTGAGTTGGAGGAGGGGGATATTCAGCGGGAATTGGACCGCAGACGTCCGGGGCAGAGCGTGATCTCCACCCAGAGGCGGGAGGGCGACCAGGCGGAGATAGTGTCGGGGGTGTTCGAGGGGCTGACTCTCGGCACTCCGATACAGATTATCGTCTGGAACCGGGACGCGAGGAGCCGCGACTATGAGGAGATGCGTCTGAAGTACAGGCCGTCGCACGCGGACTACTCGTACCAGGCGAAGTATGGCATTCGCAACTGGATGGGCGGAGGTCGGGCGAGCGCGCGGGAGACTATTGGCAGGGTGGCAGGGGGAGCTATCGCCAAGAAGTACCTGGCTGAAGAGTTCGGCGTGGAGATAGTGGCGTATGTGAAGAGGGTGTATGACCTGGAGGCGGATGTTGACTCAGATCGTGTTACCACTGCGGATGTGGAGGAGAACATGGCGCGCTGTCCCGATCCAGACATGGCGGCGCGGATGATCGAGAGGATTCAGCAGGCGCGGAAGGACGGCGACTCGCTGGGCGGAGTGGTTGAGTGTGTGGCGCGGAATGTTCCGGTCGGGCTGGGCGAGCCTGTTTTCGACAAGCTGGAGGCCGACCTTGCTCGTTCGGCGCTGTCGCTTCCCGCCTGCAAGGGGTTCGAGGTTGGATCGGGGTTCTCGGGGACGTATATGACGGGATCTCAGCACAATGACCCGTTCTACAACGACTCAGGACGGATACGGACGCGGACGAACAATTCGGGCGGCATCCAGGGCGGCATATCGAACGGGGAGAACATAGTGATACGCGCGGGGTTCAAGCCAACGGCGACGATAATGCGGGAACAGGACACAGTTGACGTTGATGGGAATGAGACGACGCTCATGGGCAGGGGGCGTCATGACCCGTGCGTGCTGCCTCGCGCGGTCCCGATTGTAGAGTCGATGATGGCGTTGGTGCTTGCGGACCACGCGCTGAGGCAGAGAGGACAGACGGGGAGCGTTGGGGTGTAAACCACACCCGGCGGAATTGAGCCTGCCGCCGCCTATGGATTCCCGCTTTCGCGGGAATGACGATACTGCCAACGGAAACGGCGGGCTATCGGTGGTCTTCGGGTTAGACAGCGCTAGACTACGGGGGAAGTTCCGCCGTCTATGTTGATGGCGATGCCGGTGAGGTAGCTGGCTCGCTCGGAGGCGAGGAACGCTATCACGTCTCCGGCCTCTTCGGACTCGCCAACGCGCCCTATCGGAACGCGGTCGCCCATGTCGTCGTAGAACTGGTCGAGTGTGATATCGGGGTCGCTTTCCTGCATGGCCCTGAATCGGTTCTCGTGCTGGCCGCTCTTTATCAGGCCGATGCAGACGGTGGTCACGAGTATGTTGTCGGCGGCGAACTCCTTGGACATAGCCTTGGTGAGCGCGACTCCCGCGGCCCTGCTGACGGAAGTGGGAACTGACGCCGCGCCCGGAGCCTTCGCGCCGAGGTTGGTGACGTTGATGATGCGACCGCCACCCTGTTCACGCATAAGCGGGACTGCGAGCCTTGAAGTCCTGATGGAGCCGTATAGCTTGAGGTCGAGGTCGTGCTGCCAAGCCTCATCGGTGACGCCAAGGAAAGCGCCGCCCGCTGAGGTTCCGGCGTTGTTGACGAGAATGTCGAGCCTTCCATGATCGTCCACGGCCCTCTGAATGAGGCTCTCTACCTGCTCGGGGTCCATGACATCGGTTGGAACGGCGGTCACGTTGCCGCCGGTCTGCTCGCGTATCTCTGCGGCGGCGGCTTCGAGAACATCCACGCGACGCGCAGCGATGAGAACGCTGGCTCCCTCGGCGGCCATGCTCGCGGCGGCGGCCTTTCCTATTCCTTCGCTTCCTCCGGTTACTATCGCTACTTTGCCCTGTAAACCTAGGTCCATTTTAGTCCTCCAGTAGTTAGGTTCGGTCGATATTTAGAATTTCATTCCGTCATTCAGGCCTTGTTCACAGATTCAGAACTCCAAAGGGGCACAATTGCAACTGAATCAGCCACGCTCTGCCCTCTTGGATTGCCGAGCGGCGAGCCCTTCGGGGTTCCCGCTTTCGCGGGAATGACGGGCAATGTCAACACTGCCCAGTCGTAAGTCTCAGTTGTCGGCATTTAGTTCTTCGAGTTGGTATGCCTCGTCGAGGAGGTCGGTTACGTATTTGACCTGAGCCGGCAGCTCGCGGTCTTGAACGCCGTATTGAAGCTGCATGAGGCAGCCGGGGTTGGCGGTCGCGATTACGTCCGCGCCTGTGGTCTCGAAGGCATCCATTTTGGTGTTCAGGACGCGGAGCGAGAAGTCGCGCTCGGTTATAGTGTAGGTACCACCCGCGCCGCAACACTGGCCGGCGTTGGGCAGTTCGACGAACTCGACGCCCGGAATGGAACGCAGAATCTGGCGGGGAGCGGCGGTGATGCGTTGCGCGTTTCCGAGGTGGCATGAGTCCTGATAGGTGACTCGATAGTCCAGAGCGGCCTTCGGCGGATCGAAAGGCAACTCTACGAGGAATTCGTTTATGTCCTTGACTGTTGCGCTGAATCGCTCGGCCTTGTCGGAGTATGCCGGGTCTTTGCTGAGTAGATGATCGTACTCTTTCATGCGGGATCCGCATCCGGCGGAGGCGACAATGACGTGTTCGACTCCTGCGTCGGTGAACACATCTATGTTGCGTCGGGCGAGCTTTCGCGCCGTATCGAGGTCGCCGACGTGAGAGTTTATCGCGCCACAGCAGACCTGGTCTTTCGGGACAGCGATCTCGCAGCCGTTGTGGGCTAATACCCGGACGGCGGCGTCCATTTCCGGGCCGTTGACAAGGGGCATGACACATCCTGACAGGATAGCGACGCGAGCGCGCCGTTCTCCTATGGCTGGAATCGTCTGGCCTGTTGCCTTGAAGTAGGTGTCGGAAACATCGGGTATCGAGGACTCAAGAGCGGCCATCGAGGGAGCTATCGCGCCCAGTACGCCGGATTTTCGGACAAGGGACTGTAAGCCGGACTTCTGATATAGCTTGGTCAGGGACATCAGGGCCTCGAGACGGCCTTGATGGGGAACAATGCGCTTGAGGGACAGATCGGCGGCGCCTTTCTGGATGAAATTCTGCTTTCTGTGGTCGGCGACCTGCGCCATCGTCGCCTCTATGAGGTTTCCATACGGCACGCCGGAAGGGCAGGCTACTTCGCATGCCCTACATTGGATACACAGGTCCCAGTGGCGTATGACCGTGTCGGTTATGCCGATTCTGCCTTCATTTACGGCTTTCATGAGGGCAAGGCGTCCGCGGGGGGATTCGGTCTCGAGGCCGGTCTCGATGTAGGTGGGACAGACCTGAAGACAGAAGCCGCAGTGTACGCACTTGTACAGATCGGACTCGTCGGGCGCGTCCGGGCCGGAAAACAGTAGGGATGGATCAAGTCCTGGCTGTGTGTTCACAATTAAATTCTCCCTACGAACCTTCCAGGGTTCATTATACCGTTCGGATCATACCGGGTTTTCATCCGTCGCATGACCTGTATGCCAGCGAGGTCTTCGCCCCAGACGTCTATCGCTGATTTCACGCCCGGCGGACATTGCTGGACAACTGCGGTTCCACCCAGACGGGAAACTAGTCTGCGGACACTGGAGACGATGCCTATCAGGATGTCATCGGCAGTGTCATTGGGAGCATACCAAGCTGCTTCAACAGTTCCAAAACCCGGCTCGGCAAGGGTCGCGGGTTCAAGGTAGGAATCGCGCATTCGGTCTATCGCTCTCAAAATGTCGCGGGTTTGGGATGGAAGGGCGGTTGTCTTAATATTCAGTAGAGGGGTCGTGTCGGCTGTCCAGCCGAAGTCGGACAGCGAACGCCATCGGGATGAGGTGGGACCTTCGCTATCCTGCAGTGAGGAGGCTCCCTCCTCTCTGAATATAGCCGTTATCTCATCCACCTGGCGGGCGAGGGTGCGGGGTCTGCCGCCGAGTCGAATGGCGATGCGGTGACCAGCGTCGCTGTCTTCGAGTTCGATGCGAGAGGCCACAGAAGGTCCGAATGCGGTCAACGCGAGCGGCATAACATAGGAGTTGAATACGCGCATCGAGGCGTCCATAGCGGAGTCAACATCGTCGAAGGAGGCCATTATCGTTCGCTCATACGTCGGGAGGGGCGTGAGCTTGAAGCTGGCTTCAAGAATTATGCCGAGGCTGCCGAGCCCGCCGATGTGCAGACGGGACATATCGTAGCCACTGACGTTCTTGACGACCTGTCCGCCACTCTTGGTTATGCTGCCGTCTGGCTGCACAACTTTCATTCCTATAACCGAGTCGCGTGGGTTACCGAAGTGCCACTTCAGGGGGCCGCTAACGGCGGCGGCGAGCGTTCCGCCGACTGTGGCACGATGTGGGATTGGGGGATCAATTGCGAGCAACTGTCCCTGCTGGGCAAGGATCTCCGTGACAAAACCAAAATTCGCGCCCGCCTGAAGAGAAGCTGTAAGATCGGCGTAATTGTGTGAAACAATGCGGTTCAGGTTCGTTATGTCCACAACGAGACAGGGTCGCGCGGGCGCATTTCCGAGAGAGATTCGAGTTCCGCCTCCCCAAGGGACAATGCCGATTCCGTCGGCGTTAGCGGAGGCGACAATGCGGCAGAGTTCGTCTTCACTAGCGGGCGCGACGACATCGAGAGGGGCTATGCCGTCAATGTCGAATCTCTCGGAAACAGGGGATATTGTCATGGCGCGGCGAAGTCCTTTCTATCTGAAAGGAAACGGGTCAGGGTCGGAACGAATTCGCCAGAGAATCGGCCAAATGTCGAAAGGCTGATGCAATTCATCGCATGGGGAGGCGGCAGGCAATGTGGCCATGTATTTCCGAGATACCGCAGACCGGCGAGGTTTCTGGATTGCCGAGCTGCGGGCCTCTTCGAGGGTTCCCGCTTTCGCGGGAATAACGTTGGGGGCGCAAGTGAGAGAAGGGGCGGGAATGACATAGGGTAGTCGGCGTCTGTCAGCATTAGTCGTGTGCGGGCCTATATGTAGGCGCCGGGACCAGCGCGCTGGATGGCGGCGGCTTGGGAAACGTCCGAGCAGGATGCTCCTGTGGGGAAAATCTTGCCGGGGTTGAACATATTGTTGGTGGCGAAGGAGGGCCTGAGTTCGGCCATTGCCTGCATATCGGCGTCAGTGAACATGAGCGGCATATGCTCCTGTTTTTCGAGTCCGATTCCGTGTTCGCCGGAGAGGACACCGCCGACTTCCACGCACAGCTCAAGTATCCGGCCGGCTATATTGAGGGCGTTTTCCGTGTCGCCGGGCTTCCTCTCGTCGAAAAGGATTGACGGATGGAGATTGCCGTCGCCCGCGTGAAGCAGGTTGGCTATCGGGTAGCCGGTACGGTCTGAGATATCGCTAATTTCAGATAGGACTTCCACCAATCGGGTCCTGGGTACGGTGCCGTCAACGAGAATGTAGTTGGGGGCGAGTCTGCCCAGCGCTCCGAGCACGCCCTTTCGGCCAGACCAGAGCTTTTCGCGCGCGACGGGATCCGTGGCAGTTCTGATCTCCAACGGATTGTAGGAGCTACAGACTTCCTCAATTGCCGCGACTTCCTCCTCTACGGATTCGGCGAGTCCGTCAACTTCAACGAGAAGCACCGCGCCCGCGCCTTCGGGGTAGCCCGCGTTGACCGCGGGTTCGACGGCGCGTATGCAGGTGTCGTCCATCATTTCTATAGCGGCTGGCACTATTCCGGCGCCGATAATACCGGAGACGGCGGCGCTGGCGTCGTCGAGTTCCTGAAATATAGCGAGCAGTGTCTTTACCGACTCCGGCTGCCTGAGAAGGCGGACCGCTATCTTGGTGACCATCGCAAGCGTGCCCTCAGAGCCTATGAGGATGCCTCGCAGGTCGAAACCGGGGTACTCTCTGCCGAGTCCGCCGACCCACTCTATGCTTCCGTCAGCGTACACTACTTCCAGGCCAAGCACATGATTGGTCGTGACTCCGTAGGCGAGGCAGTGAGGGCCGCCGGAGTTCTCGGCGACGTTACCGCCTATCGTGCAGGCGCGCTGGCTGGAAGGGTCGGGGGCATAGTAGAGGCCGTACTGTGATACGCGCTCGGTCAGGTGCAGGTTTATGACGCCGGGTTCGATAATGGCGACGCGGTTTTCGACGTCGACCTCGAGAATACGTGTCATGCGGGTAAGTGCCAGAACAAGGCCTCCGTGTTTGGCTACCGCGCCTCCACTGAGTCCGGTTCCGGCTCCGCGCGCAACGACTGGAATTTCGCGTTTGGCCGCCACTCTGACGCAGCGCGAAACTTCATCGGCGCTGTCGGGAAGGGCGACGACGGTCGGGAGCGCACGGTCAACAGAACCGTCGTATTCAAAGACAATCAGGTCTTCGGGTTTGTGGAGCACATACTCCGTTCCGACGATGGCCTGAAGTTCTTGGATTATCGCTTTAAAGTCCATGATTTCGCTCTCGTTCCTGAAGCCAATCATAGTTGATTAGGGAAGGGATAGGCAATAAGCGGGGGCAATGCTCGATGTCGGAAATCGGACAGCGCAGTCGAATTGTCTAGGCTTGCCAGAAGATCACGATTCGATGTTCATGACATATATCCTGTTTTATATTATCCAGATAAGTTCCAAGTGGTGTCCAGGTTAGGTGTAGGTTAGAAGTGACCTGGAGAGGTGTTAGCTTAGCTATGATTGACCTGGAAGGAAAAAGTTATTCGTCAGACGAGTCGTCATAAATAAACTAAAGATTATGTAAACGTTTGTTCTGCAACAGGCATATTGTAGCATAGCGAGAGTAGAGTGCGCAGCATATCCGAAAACATTTCCTTACTTTGAAAAGATCCTGGAACCGGGGCGGATTCTGGACGGCGCCGCTAGGCGAGTACCTGGGCCATCATTGTGTCGGGGCTGGTTGTGGGGAGTTGGCAGGCGTAGTTCCGGCAGATGTATGCGGTTGGCTTGCCGTCCAGTACGGAGCGGCCCTGGAAGACGGGCCAGTCTCTTACGGCCTCGTTGTTTTCAGCGGCGGATATGATGATTGCGCTTGTCTGGTATGAGGAGGCGAGGCGACGGAGCATCGCGTCGGGACCGGGGCCGCCGGGAGCGGTCATTATGACAGCCTCTTTCTGGTCGGAGAGGTAGAAGTCCAGCGCGGACAGCCAGTGTCCGGCTCCGGTGGGGAATTGCAGCATGATGTCCCGGACGCCCCGGAGGGAATCGGAGGCCATCGTCCTGAGATCGCCGTCTCCGGTGATTATTGACAGACGAATAAGGACTCCGGTCATCATGGAGTGTCCCGAAGGCAGAGCATTGTCGGTGACGTCGCGCGGTCGGATTATCAGGCTCTCCTGATCGCCGCCAGTATCGTAGAAGCGGTTTTGAAGCGGATCCCAGAAGAGCGCGACCGCCTGCCGAGTCAACTTTTCCGCCTCGACGAGCCAACGAAGGTCGCCGTCCGCGGAGTGAAGCGCGAGTAGTCCGTCAATGAGGTGGGAGTAGTCGTCCAGGAAGCCCTGAGCGCCGTTGGCGGAATCGCCGTCCGTTCTTCTCAGGCGATTATCGCGAACCATTTTCCCCAGCAGGAAATCGGCGTTATCGCGCGCGGCACGGAGGTAGTCGTCTCTGTCAAAGGCGGCTGCGGCCTCGGCCATCGCAGCCATCATGAGACCGTTCCAAGAGGTGATGACCTTAGTATCTGTCAGGGGCGGGATTCTTTTGGAGCGTTCCTCGATCAACTTAGCGCTTGCGGAATCTATGAGCGATTCAAGCTCGTCGAGTGGCATGGAATGACGAGCGGCGACATCGGATGGATTATTGGGAACGTTCAGGATGGTCATTCCCTCGAAGTTGCCCTGGTTGGTGACGCCGAAATAGTCGGAAACGACTTGGGCGTCTTTTCTACCGAGGATCCGAACGATCTGTTCGGGCCGCCAGACGAAGAACTTGCCCTCCACGCCCTCGCTGTCGGCGTCCTGGGCGGCGTAGAAGCCACCATCCGTATGTCTCATTTCCCGCAGAACATAGTCCAGTATGCCCTGAGCCACCTTCGCGTATGATGGATTTCGGGTGGCCTGACAGGCGTGGGTGTAGAGCCGAGCGAGCAGAGCGTTGTCGTAGAGCATCTTCTCGAAGTGAGGAATGAGCCAGAAGGCGTCGGTGGAGTAGCGGTGGAAGCCGCCGCCAATCTGGTCGTAAATACCGCCTGCCGCCATTTTGTCGAGAGTGAGTTCGACCATCTCGAGAGCCAAGGGCGTACCCGTTCTGTGGTGGTAGCGGAGCAGGAACTCGAGCGTCTGGGGTTGGGGGAACTTGGGCTGAAGTCCGAATCCGCCGGACCTGTCGTCGAACTGGCGCGCCAACTGCTCGAACGCGGAGTGGAGAACCGAGTCTGTCAGAGGCTCGACGCTGCGGCCTGTGGCGAAAGTCTGGTTTATCCTGTCAACAATCTGCCTTCCGCTGGAAAGGACATCGGCGCGGCGCGTTTTGAAGGCGTCGGCTATGGTGGTGAGAACGCGTGGAAACGAGGGCAATCCACCCCTGTCTTCGGGCGGGAAGTAGGTGCCGCCGTAGAAGGGAGCGCCGTCCGCGGTGAGAAACATCGTCATGGGCCAGCCGCCGTGTCCGGTCATCGCCTGCACTGCGGTCATGTAAACGGAGTCGATGTCCGGGCGCTCCTCGCGGTCCACCTTGATGCTGATGAACAGTTCGTTCATCATGGCGGCGATGTCCGGATCCTCGAACGATTCGCGCTCCATGACGTGGCACCAGTGACAGGATGAATAGCCGACGCTGAGAAGGACAGGAAGGTCGCGCTCACGGGCGGCCTCGAACGCTTCTTCGCCCCAGGGATACCAGTCCACAGGGTTGTCGGCGTGCTGGAGCAGGTAGAGGCTCGTTTCTTTGGACAGGCGGTTAGGCATCTTCGTCCTTCTTTTCTTCCTCAGCCGCCCTTTGCAGGTTGAGCGCGAGAAGGCGGTCGAGTATCTGTTCGTCGGTCAGGTCGGTTGGCCAGCCGTAGGCATTGGAGACTGCTTCGTCGAGTTTTGCGTGGGCATTGGCAAGCCAGGAGGGGTAGTCGTTGTAGATGTTGGTGAGGGTGCGACGGCGGAGCTGGTCAGTCGGGAGGGCGGGCTGTCCGAGCATATCTATCGGATTCAGCCAGTTTTCTCGGAGTTGGTTCAGTTCGTCCGCGGAGTTGGAGATGGCGTCGTATTGTTCCTGGGCGGGTTGGGGGAAGGGGAAGGTCTCGAAGCAGGTGGTGGGGGTATATCTTGGTCTGTCTTCTAGCTGGGTACCTATTGCCGTAGCCCAAAGCGTGTGAATGCGGCTGTGAAGTATGCCGAAGAAATAGTCGTCGTCTTTGGCTATTGCCACAACCGAGTTGGAAGGCAAGGAATCATCTTCCAACCATTTGAAGAATCGGTGTTTCGCGGTTACCGATGTGCCTATATACCGATTTAGCTGTGACAGTTCTCGTCGCATAGCAGTCGCAGTATAGCCATGCAGCCACCAGTGTTCCGCTCGCCATGGCACTGAGTTGGTGACCCTGCTCGGTCTTACTTTCTCTTTCACGTATTCGAACGGGGCTTCGTATAGGGCAGAATCAGTTTCAGACATGCCAGTTCCAAAATCTATAATCCACACATTGCGGGGACGATTAGTTATGTCAACTCCGTTAATCCAGCGTCGCAAGACGTCCGAGTTGGGCTTTCTGTGAGGATTAGGCTTGGACATCATATCCATAGCGACTTCTTCGCTGATATCGAAATCTCCGACCTTTCCGACACCCTGAAAGGACAGGCTGCGATTCTGGGCCAGAGGGATGGCCTGTGTGAGGTCGGGGCCGCGTGTGAGGTCGGGGTTGATGTTGGATGTGCGCATCCCGTCAAGGACGCGATAACTTTCACTGCCGTCGTCGAAGCATATTATGGATATGTGTACATTGGCGGCGTTAGGGTCGTTGCTTCTCCATTCATGGTCGGAGACGACGTGAAATATGTCTCCAGTCTGCTTGATTCTGTCCAGAACGGGGCGGTTGGATTGGAAGCGTATCGCCTGGGTGGCCAGCAGCCCGGCGCGTTTGCATTTGCCTGCTTCAATGTTGGCGCGGGTCTTCTCGAACCAGTAGCAGCAGAGGTCGCTGGAGTTGGGAATGCGGTCTCCGTAAAGGGCGTACAGCGCTTCTGCGTCGTCATCTCCGATCTGCGCTCGGAAGGAGACGTGGCCCAAGAACGGCGGGTTGCCGACGATGTAGTCCACGGCGGGCCATGCGGGTTCAATGGGATCGCCGGACTGGTCACGTTCCAGAATGGCGTCGCGTAGTTCAATCGTGTTCAAATCTCCCAGGACGGGGTCGCGCTCGTATGGGAAGCCGTTTTCAATCGACCACTGGAGGTGGCCTATCCAGAGAGAGGTGCGGGCGAGGTCGCTGGCGTAGGCGTCGCGCTCGATGCCGAAAAACTGCTCAGGCGATACTTCCGGGTGGAAATCCGTGAAGCCTAGTTCGACCGCAAGACCCAGGACCTCCTTCTCCAGGTCTCTGAGTTGTCGAAGCGCTACATACAGGAAGTTGCCGCTGCCGCAAGCCGGGTCGAGAACCGTGAGCGACGATATACGCGACATGAAGTCGCGCAGCAAACCGCTCGCCCGCGCTTCATCTCTGCGGCTTTCCAGCAGCATATGGCCACCCACCTTACCCTGGAGTTCGTGCCACTCCGCGCGGAGCGGGTCCATAATCACCGGGTTAATCACGGTGAGTATATCGGCCTCGGTCGTATATTCGGCTCCAATAAGATGTTGCTTTTCCGGATCAACCACACGCTCGAAAAGGGTCCCGAAAATCGAGGGGTCAATATGCGCCCAGTTGGGAAGCGTGGCCTCGACCAGCTTTTCAAGCTCGGCTCCGGTCATGCGGACGGTTTGGGGATTCCTGAACAGGTCGCCATTGAAGTTGCGAATGCGCTGGAATCCGAACCGTCCGCCGGTGTCCATGATACGGAACAGGTCCGCGAGCGCGGAATCAAATTCGTTCGGGTCGGAGTTGAACTCGCTACACAAGTCGGACAACACATGACCCGGGAGAAGTCCGACATCCTGAGCGAAGAAGCAGAAGACTAAGCGATTGAGAAAGCGAGCGACTTCAAGGGAGTCCACGCCGCGTTCGCGCATGGAGACAGCGACGTCCGAGAATACATTGGCCGTCTCTTTGGTGACGTCGTCGGGGGTGATTTCGGGTTCCAGATCGCCCGGCCGGTGAAAGACTTTGCGAAGAATGTCAAGCTGTTCCGGTTCATCAATATCTTCCAGCAGTATGGTGTGGACCTGGGGAACCTTGTTGGTGAAGTTGGTGTGGACGATTATGGTTCGAAAATCGGACACTACGAGGATCGGCGGGTTGCTGAGCGCCTCGCGGTAGCGCTGCAACTGGGCGTAGGCGGCGGTCAGGTCTCGGTGCAGGCCCTTGAACTCCCAGGCGAAGTAGCCGAGCTTGTAAACGTCGGCGCGTCCGAGCCGCCCGGACGCTTCACGCACCGAACGCTCGAATGTGAACCACTGCTGTTGAGGGTCAAGCTCTCCTGGCGTGCCGTGTCCAATGACGCGGCAGAGGTCCAAGAACCATTCCTGCGCTCCGGCGGATTCCTGCCCTCGGCTGCGCCGCCACTTGGCGATGAACTGCTGAGGGGTGATCGCTTGGGAGTGGGAGCCGGTCACTTCAGTCTCCTCGGATTTGCAGGGTCGCGACTTCTTTGGTTTCGAGATCTGCGACGCGGATGGCGTGGTTGTTGGTGTCGGCTATGTAGAGCTTGCCGTCGTGGGCGCTGAGGCCGCCGGGTTCGTAGAACTCCGCCTGGTCTCCGATACCGTCCGCGCTTCCGACATTGCCTGATCCAAAGACCGAACTGCATACTCGGGAACCCGGGTCGAGGGACTTGATCTTGTTATTGTAGGAGTCGGTTATCAAAAGCGAGCCGTCGTGGAGTTCGAGTCCAATCGGGTGCTGCAACCGCACGTCATCTCCGATTCCGTCAACGTCTCCAAATGTGAACAGGCCCTCGCCGACGAGGGTGCTCACCGAACCCATAGGGGAAATGGCGGCGGAGCGAATCGAGCTTGTCTCGCTGTCGGCGAAGTACAGGGTCTCGCCATCGGACACTATGCCGCTGGGCTGCGCGAGTTCGGCTTGCTGGAGCGGACCATCAACAATACGCTCGCGTCCGTTGCCAGCGTGGGGACGCAGATCGCGGGTGTCGAGGTCGAGCTTCCACAACTGGTGAAATCCGGCCATGGCTATGTAGAGGGCGCTTTCGACCTTAACAAGGTCCCAAGGGGAAGCCAGGGCCACGAAACGGCCGTTGCCGCCCGCGTGACGTCCCACAGACTGTTCCCCGGTTCCGGCCAGAGTTCTGACCTCGAGTGTCTCGAGGTCTATCATTCTAATGGCGTGATTCCTGGTGTCGGCGACGTAGAGGCGAGGCCAGTCCAGGGCGGCGCCCTGTGGGTCGTGGAATGCCGCCTGCGAAGCCGGGCCGTCCTTAAGCCCGCGTTCGCCACTTCCGATAGTGGCCTTAATTTCACCGTCCAGATCGGTCCAGACTATTCTGTTGTGGTTGGAGTCGGATATGAACAGGCCGCGCTCGGACGCCAGGACCTTGCCGGGGAAGGAGATGGGACGCTTGCGCTCCTTTTCGCTCTCACGGCTGAAGTTGAGCGGCTTTCGGTCCATCTCTCCCTGTTCGTCGAATTCACCGATCATCGTCTCCAGCACATTGTCGAGCGCTTCTATCGGGAACTCGCCTTCGTGCTTGCCAATCACTTTGCCCGACGGGCTTATGAACATAAGGGTCGGCCAGGCGCGGCAAGCGTACTGCTGCCATACCATGAAATCGGCGTCGTTTATGACCGGGTGCTCAATTTCGTAGCGCAGAATGGCGCGTCGAACATTGTCCGTCGCCTTTTCCGCGTTGAACTTAGCCGAGTGAACTCCAACCACCGCGAGTTCGCCAGCGTACTTCTCCTCCAATTTCCGCAACTGCGGAAACACGTGCATACAGTTAATTCAACAGTATGTCCAGAAATCCAGAACCAGAACCTTGCCGCTGAAGTCGGCCAGGGTAAGTGGGCGGTCGGTATTCAGCCAGTCCAGACCCGAAGGAAAATCGGGCGCGTTGACGGTCCCTGTGAATCTGCGCGGCATAGCATCGCTCCTCGCTTTATTTGCATCGTCAGCGACAGAATCGCTGGGGAAATCGTTCAGGCTCCGGCGTTAAGCGGGCCAGTCTTCGAGATTATACGCCATTATCCAGAACATGTACTCATAACGCGAACTGGTCAAATATGCCTGCTCCATCATGGCTCGGGTTTCCGGGCCCGCGTCTTCGGCGAGTTCGTCCACGAACTCCGACCAGGCAGCTACACTCGCTTCGAGCAGGCCCTCCGCATAGGTTGACTGCCAAACCTTGTAAGTGGGATGGTCGGGCTCTCTCAGTATCTTGCCAACTTCATGATAGATGCGGGGGCAGGGGAGAAGAGAGGCGACTCCGCAGGACAGTCCGCCCATGTCCATGGAGACCTCTATGTGGTTCATGTAGGCGAGATTCGTGGGTGAAGGAGTCGAAGCCTCAGCTTCTTCTTCGGTGACGCCGAGCGCGTCAAATAGAGCGCCGTGAAGGGGTCTTTCGACGGGCGTCGTAACTCGCTTGAGCAATCGGAGAGCGGAGTTAGTGTCGGGGGCCTGTGACAGCGCGGCCGCGGCGGCGCGGCCAAATGCGCCAAGGTACAGATAATCTTGCAGTATGTAATATCGAAATTTTTCTATTGGCAGCGTTCCATCCTGAAGTTCAGAGAGGAAGGGGTGTTCTGCCACCGCTTCCCATATGGGAGATGCCTGCCGCCACAGGAAAGAAGAGAAAGGTTGGTCGTTCATACGATATTCATATCTCCATTGTGTATATCAGGAAACTGCACCAAGCCTCGTTAGTAGATATATACATATTGTAAGTTACAAGTGCGGTCTGCTGTTCATTTGCAGATTAATGGCATATTTGAACATCGCAATAGCTGTATCGCAACTATATTAGCCGTTGGCCAGAGACATAAGGACAAATAGAGCGGACCATATTGACGAGGGGAGCGTCCCTGGCAGGATTCGAACCCGCGACCCGCTGCTTAGAAGGCAGCCGCTCTATCCAACTGAGCTACAGGGACATGATGAGACGACAGATTAAGTTTAGCAACGGCTCGATTATGGGTCAAGCAGAGGGTCAGCGCAGCCAGGACGATTGCATCGTCGGCATTATCCTGGTTCGGTCAGCGGCGTGGCTCTGGATTCCCGCGAACGCGGGAATGACGGACCGGAACCCCGAAGGCTGAAAACGTAACTTTGCAATCGTCCTGTCAGCGTAGCGGGGTATTTCCGTTATCCAGATTCTCATATTGGGTGAACTTGGGATTCCCGTATTCGCGAGGACGACCAGCGCCAACAGGCAATACGGTTTGAAACAAAGAAGACCGTGGTCAGGGCAGAGGAGGATTTTCGCACTCTTCGCTGGGCTACTAAATGACATGTGTCGGTTTGGCCGACATCCTCATCACTTCAAGGGATGCAATCTCGGCTACTTCAGCCGGGGACCCAGAGGGTTAGTTTTCTCGTTCTTAATCGGGCCAAGCTGGGTGACCAGGAAAAGCTTGGCAGCCGCTGGGCGGCGGTAGCCCTCAGGAATTCATTGCAACCGGGTTTGTCGAATACAGCGATATGCGGGCAATTCAAGGGAGCTGGCTGCACCAAGCGCCGGCACGGCCCAGGTCTGAATACCCAGGTCATATGTCGCTTAGTAACTATCTCAAAACCCGACCTTAAGGAATTTCACCCTCACCCCAGCCCTCTCCCTCAAGGGAGAGGGAGATTGTGTCCTCCTGCCATCCGCTTGAGCGAAGAGTTTCGAGATAGTCTCTTAGTCGCGCTCTGATGTGGTCGTCACCCAGATTACGGACACAGGACGGCTGAGAATATGTCGGATTTCGACAAATTCCACATCAGCGACATCCGGTAGGGTAGTGAAGTGGCGCTGAATAAACGTTCCAAGCGGCCTTCCCAGAATCGCGGCGGCTACCAGCGCGGCGACGGCTCCGCTCAAAGTTGCCCAAAAGCTCTTTCTTCGTCCTGAGAAAATTTTGGCAGCAAGCACGCCAACCAGGGCAAAAGTCACGATATTCGTTCCGCAATAGGGAGATATCGCGAGGTCGGAATTGCCGGCCTTGAGCAGATCAAGAGCGTCCTGGGCGGCGAACGATACATCCTCCAACGAGGCTCGCGACCAGATGAGAAATCCTGGGGAAATCGAATATCCGCCCATTGGCGCGCGAATGCCACGCTCGAGCAACAGCGTCACCGTCGCGTGTTCGATTGCGTGATTCCTTCGCACATTATCTATCACAGTAATGCCCATACTGTCTCCTCCAACAAGAGCGCCCAGCCTTCAAAATCCTGACAGGGACAGAGTATCACACGGGCGGGCGCTCAGTGATCAGTCTTGGGCGCGGAAGCCGCAGGTCGAGAAGAGCAGACCAACTCCGTCTTGCCCGCAGACCCGGCGGGAGCCGCCGAATACATTCTTCGATGCCCCGGTTTCCAGTTCCGCGATAAGTGGAAAACAGGGTAGGAGAGTCTGGGAACCGCAACGCGAAACCCAGGCGACACAGGACCGAACACATATTCAGAGTTATAAATTAAACACAAAATCAGCGTCTTGTTATTTATAAAATACGTCTTGTCGTTATTTCGGGTAGATTTCTGGCTATTTCAGATCATTAGCAAATACTGGAAAAAGTATTGAAAAGTGTATTGACACTATGCCTCCGCAATAATAAAATGTTTGCAACATCAATGAACGGAGGAACCGGAAAATGACCCGCAAGACCAAGAAAATGATCGCAGTCGAAGAGAAATTCCACCAGCCGTTGGAGAAGATACTGCCCGAGATGGTTACCGCCGAGGGGCTGTCGTCCACCGCCGACACGCTGGGAGTCAGCAAAGCCACCCTGGGATACTGGTTGCTGAAGCTGGGCATCAACGTCAGGCGCGTCGCGCTCGCTCCCGGGGAGACCATAGAGATAAAGAGAGTAAGCTAGAATGCCTGGTCCCCTAGATAGGGGAAGGGGAGAAGACAATGAGAAGCGGCAGGCGAGTACTCGCCTGCCGCTTCTCATTTGGTCGCGCTCATTTGTTGTCCTCGGTTCGGAAATAAGCTCAGCGTCAGCCGACTAATGAGTGAAGCGCGCGCGAATCGTTTCAGACAAGACTGCGCAAGATTGGCGGGCGCATCTCACGGCGACCCTATCTGGATGACGTATGAGCAGGCAGGGGGTCGCTTCTCCCTAGGCCAGGCCGCTGAGAGCGACAAAAAGATACACACGGCGGATGGGTTCCAGCCATATCAGGTATGCCCTGCGATGAAGTCGCCGACGACCTTATTGAACTCCTCGGGCGTCTCGAAGTAGGGCGAGTGTCCAGCATCGGGGATTATGTGAAATTGGGCTTGGGGTATGACTTGCGAGACTTCAGTCAGAACATCCAGGCTGAATATGCGATCTCGAGCGCCCGCTATCACCAGTGTGGGAATCGAAAACCCCACCAGGTCTTCTTGGGCGACTCTCAGTTCACCCAGACCGACATCGCTGAAAGGCGGATTCAGAGAGGAGAGTTGGCGGAAGAGGAACGCTCTATCAGGGATTCGATTGAAGGCGTCGGCGGCCAGCGCCATGTGAGGTTCGTTCCATGGCATGGGATAGGCGTTGGGGTGTTACCGGCCTGACTGGGCGGCGGAGTTTCCATAGCCATTATCGCGGCTGGAGTCTGTACGCCGGCAGGGGAGCAGGACAGCACAAGGCATGACACTCGCTCAGGGTTTGCCAGGGTGAATCGCATTCCAGTCCAGCCGCCCATAGACTGGCATACGACAGCCGCGCGTTCAACGCCGGCCTCGTCTATAACGGCGCGCATATCTTCAGCGAAATAGGACGCGCTCCTGTAACCGGGTTCGCAATGAGATATTCCCCAGCCACGATGATCGAACGCGATCACCCTGTGAGCGGGAGCGAAGTGAGCCATCTGCTGCCACCAGACCAGGGTATTTCCACCCGCACAGTGCGCCAGAACTATCGCTGGTCCCTCGCCATGGGATTCGTAATAGATCTCCGCGTTATCAGTTTTTACCATTGACATCGTGGTTTCCTCCTGCTTCTCAGCGACCCCAACAGACAGACAACTAGGTTCTGTTGACATTCGGAATCTCATCCTGTCATTCAGTCCATGATCGGAAATTCAGTATTCCAAACAAGCGTGAATGCGACACCCCTCTGGATTGCCGCTTTCGCGGGAATGACGATAAATGTCAACAGAACCTAGTGTTCCAACATTTTTGGATTGACGGTTTATATACCCTCACCCTAACCCTCTCCCTTTGGGAGAGGGGATAATTCGGAATCTGGATATCCATCACAACTAAGTTGTCGGACTACTAGTACCCGATTATAATTGAGGGAGAAGCCGCGGGTGGGCATATATCAGTATCTTCTCGCTCCTATGGCTGCGCGGGCCTCGCGCTCGCGTTCGCGCTCGATCAAGGCGCGTCGCTTGTCGAAACGCTTCTTTCCGCGCGCCACGGCCAACTCCAGCTTGGCCTTGTGGTTCCTGATGTAGAGTCTGAGTGGAACCAAGGTAAGACCTCGCTGGTCAACCTGCTTGGCGAGGTGAAGTATCTCATCCCGGTGAAGCAGCAACTTGCGGGGCCTCTTGGGATCGTGGTTGTTCCTGTAGGCGGGGGCATATTCGTCAATGTGGAGATTGTGGAGCCACATTTCTCCATTCGCGGGTCGCGCGTAAGAGTCGCTGAGGCTCACCTTCCGGTCGCGAACGGACTTTATCTCAGTTCCGGTAAGAATCAAGCCGGCCTCAACTGAGTCCATGATTTCGTAGTCGTAGCGCGCCCGGCGGTTTACCGTGATCGTCGAATTCCCGTTTCTACTCATTCTCTAAGCTCCTCCGGTCCGTCCACCATCCACAAGTTCCTCCATTACCTCGATTGCCTTCTCGAACTGAGACGTATCCGCTTTCTGCCTGTCCCTTGATGTGACCTCATGGTCGGGTTCCACGCCGTTACCTTCAATCAGGCGTCCGTTGGGCGTGTACCACTTGGCTATGGTCATATACAGGCCGCCACCGTTGGTGAGCCGGCGCAGGATATTGACGCTGCCTTTTCCGAAGGTAGTCGAGCCGACGACCTGGGCGCGTTCATAATCCTGGAGCGCTCCTACGATGATCTCAGACGCGCTTGCGCTAGATCCATTGGCCAATACAACGAGAGGGATTTCGTCGAACTCTCCCGCATTACGGGCCA
This sequence comes from Dehalococcoidia bacterium, assembly GCA_965261525.1. Classification (GTDB taxonomy): domain Bacteria; phylum Chloroflexota; class Dehalococcoidia; order Lucifugimonadales; family UBA1123; genus VXRN01. The sequence continues at coordinate 2,073,468 of OZ253472.1, read as the reverse complement.
TGTGATCATCTCGTTCACCTTCGCCGTCCAATTCATACAGAATCAGGCTGTCGTCCTCCAGGAACATGCTGGTCACCTCGATGACACTGCTGAGAAGTCCTCCCGGGTTGTCCCGAACGTCCAGAATGAGACCCTCGGCGCCGTTGTTCTGAGCCTCCCTGATTGCCTCAGCGAGTTCGCTGGCGGTTTTGGCGTAAAAGGTAGTGAGCCGAATATGGGCGAATCTATCCTCCGGCCTGCTACGCACATAAACACTATCAAGGGGGATTGTATCGCGCACTACAACAATCTCGACCTCGCTTGCCTCGGTGAGGTGCTTGACCAGCAGACGAACCTCGGATCCCTTCGGACCTCTGATCTTGTTAACAGCTTCCAGCAGGCTCAGGCCGACTATGTTCTCGCCATTCACCTCAAGAATCAGATCGCCGGGTTTGAGTCCGGCGGCTTCCGCGGGACCTCCCTCGATGGGCGCCACTATCAGCAGCTTGCCATCGGGCCGCATCTCGACCCTCGCTCCGATGCCCTCGAACGAACCATAGAGGTCCTGGTTCTCAATCTCGAATGCTTCAGGCGGCACATATCCGGTGTGCGGGTCGCCCAAGCCCCGTATCAGACCTCTTATGGCGGCTTCATCGAAGACACTAGAGTCAAAGTCCTGGCGGTCCACATGCTGTTCAGTAAGGAGATCCCAAACCTCCCAGACCGTGGAAAGTTCCTCAGGCACACCTTGGGGAATCTGCAGGTTATCGGGAGCGGGCAGGGCGGTAGGGAGGACCATCGGATCCTGAGGGGCCACGGCCAGGGGGGCGGTAGGCTCGCTTTGCGCTGCGGACACGCTCGCCCGCTCGGTGGAGGCAGTCTCTGAAACGTCCGCGGCAGGAGCGGTAGGCTCGCCGTCGTTCTGGCACGCCCCGAGCGTTAGAGCGGCAATGAGAGCGACAATCCCAAACCATGTCGCGGCGCGCAACCTAAGCGATAATCCTATTGTCTTTTCAGTGTGGAGATATGTCTGTAAGAGCATGAAACCTATTCTAACACCTGGTGCCAAGTCAGCGTATTCCAACAAGAGAGGAGGCCGTCGTATAGAGCGTCCCGCAGATCGCGATATCCGTGACAGCGTACTCCTTGCAACAGGAGATACGTCGCCACCAGCGGACGCGGATTGACGTGACGCTCCAAGACGCGGATTGAAAAGCTCAGACAGATATTTTCAGAAATACATGAAACATGATAAACTCCAAATGACTCCAATCTAAATCCAAGCTGATTTCAAGATAAACATTCCAGCAGAATAAATTATGTTTTCTGAAATACCAGGCCCAAGGACCCCACGATGGCTAAGAGAACCAGAATCACCAGACCATATCCGACCCACTCGATACAGGACTCGCTGCCTGTTGCGGAGACGATACAGCGGGTGAACGGCGGTCGGCCGGTGGAGACAGAACTCTTGGCGGAAGCCCTTGGAACTTCGGCCAAAAGCAGCACTTTCATCCAAAAGCTGAACGCATCGTCCAAATACGGATTGACGCTGGGTTCTTATTCGGATGATTTCATTCAACTCACCGAGCTTGGAGAGTCTGTCACCGCGCCAGGCAGCTCGAAGGAGCGAGAGGACTCCATCGTCGGGGCGGTGACTAATCCGGACGTATTCAGAGAATTCTATCGGATATATTCCGGCAAGAGACTTCCAGAGGATATATACGCATCGAACACGCTTGTACGCGAGTTGGGAGTGCCCCGGGAACTGACTGAAGAGTGCTTAGGGATAATCAGGCGCAACGGGCTGGTCGCTGGGATAGTGTCGGATCAAGCGGGAGTTCTCATGGTTGGGGCCGTTGCCGAGAGCGAAGAAGCCGGACACTACACAGCCGAGCCAACAAGGGGGCGAGGAACGGACCAAATTGTCAATACTGGAGCGAGGGAGGGCGATGAACTCGATACCGGGGCCAGCGCAGATATCTTAATAGTTTCGGTTGCGGGCGACCCAATTCACAGTGACGTTTCGGGGTTGGCGGAAGGACTTTCATTGCCATTGAAGTCGGTGAGCCTGGATGCGTCCGGTGACAGGATAATCTCACAGGAGATTTCCTCGGCGCTGAATTCGGCGCGGGGATGCATATTCGTCTGGCCGGAGAACTCTGAGGTTGAGGCTGCGCAAGCGCCGAGCCCAATACTGTGGGCGACGTTTGGAGCGCTGTCATACCAACTGGGGCGGAAACTGATTGTCCTTATTCGAGAAAGCGACTACACGTCGTTGGATTCGCTGACGGGTGATTCCGCAACGACATTTATCCAGGCCGCGCATGATGAGAGTGTCTATCCGAAACTGATGGCGGCGCTTGTACAGTCCGGGATAGTCAAGATTACGGTGGGATGACGTGTTGGGGTCAAATGGGTTGTTAACAGCTAAACTGGGTGTATAAATAGTTATGTAAAGTAGCATAGGTCATCGGCGGGAATGCCGCTACATTACTTTACATAACATTTATAGTGCGAACCAACGACTTACAGTGTTGGCGCTGCCCTTTCGCCACCTGCGCATCCCGGATACTTCCTAGCTGGGATACACATGATGAACTGACCTTGCTGTCGACCGTCTCTAATCGGCGCAAGCCTACCAGAGCCAACAGAGGGTTCGCGCACCGACGCAAGAATCACTTGGCAGGATGATTCCTACATCAGGATCGAGCGCCGGCCGGCGCCAGGAAGGCGTCGGCGATGACGGCATCGCTGAGGGCGAGTTGGGACTCGATCATCTCCAGCAGGTCGCCGATTCCTTCTCCGGTGAGCGCCGAGACCAGGACAGCGTCATTCGGGCCGGATTCAACAGGGTCGAGATACCCCATGCGCCCTTCCTCCGACTTAGGACGGCAAGGCCGCAGCCGTAAAAGGTCGGCCTTGTTGAGGGCCATTACCGTCGGGACCCCTTTCATGCCCATGTCGTCGAGAATTGATTCGACAACCGTCACCTGTTCCGGCGCGTTCCGGTGGGTTACGTCAACGACGTGAAGGACTAGCGACGACTCGGATATTTCCTCCAGCGTGGCGCGGAAGGCGGCAATCAGCGTCGTGGGCAGTTTGTGGATGAATCCGACGGTATCGGTCAGCAGAACGGGATGGCCCGAAGGAAGCTGTATTCGCCGGGTAACCGGGTCGAGAGTCGAAAACATCAGATTTTCGGCCCTGACGCCTGCTCTTGTTATGCGGTTCAATAGCGTGCTCTTGCCGGCGTTTGTGTAACCGACAAGCGAGACTACGGGAATTCCATTGCCAGAACGCTTGGAGCGATGGAGCCTTCGATGGCGACGCACATCCTCCAGGTCTTTCTTTAGCTTAAGGATGCTGCCGCGAACGAGTCGCCTGTCCGTTTCGATCTGTGTCTCACCGGGACCTCTCATTCCGATGCCGGCGCCACCCGCGCCGCCGCGCAGCCTGTCCAAGTGTGACCATTGACCGGCCAGGCGCGGCAACAGGAACTCGTGCTGGGCCAGTTCGACCTGGAGGCGTCCCTCGCGGGTGCGCGCCCTGGAGGCGAATACGTCCAGAATAAGCGCGGTGCGGTCTATTACTTTCTGACCCGAGAGCGCGTTTTCGAGGTTGCGCTGCTGGGTGGGCGTCAGTTCGTCGTCGCAAATAACCATGCTGGCGTCCAGTTCGGCGCAGGCGCTCTTTATCTCTTCGAGCTTGCCTTTTCCGACGTACTCCTGCGTCGGTTTGGGCACACGCTGGGAGATGCGGGCGACGACCTCGGCTCCTGCGGTTCTGGCCAATTCCGCGAGTTCGTCCAGGGAATCCTGTGGATTCCATAGCAGCTTCTGACGTTTCGGGGTCGCGCTCACCAGAATGGACCTTTCCCGCTTCGGCCTGGTGGTTTTCATTTTCCTTCTAGCCACGCATTCCTCTCCCTTCGGGAATTAGGAATTGATAATTCTCAATTCTTCATTCCCAATTCTCAATCCTTTCATTGCCTAGCGAGAACCCGTATAGGTCGCAAGCCTCCTCAGTCCCTCTTCAAGCAGATCGTCCTGTATCGTAAGCGAGAAGCGAATGTATCCCTCACCATAGTCCCCATAGCTCGCGCCAGGAGTCACCACTATATCGCAATTCTCAAGAAGCTGTTCAGCGAACTCGCCGCTGGCGAGTCCTTCCGGCGCTCTCGCCCAGACATAGAGGCTCGCCTTTGGGGGATCAACTTCAAGGCCTATCTCATCCAAAACGGCGAGTACCTTGTCGCGGCGTCTCTGGTAAACGGCGTTTCGCTCGTCAATCCAGTCGTCAGTCGTGTTCAGGGCCTCGATCCCCATATGCTGGATAGCTTGCGGAACGCCGGAATCAAGGTTCGACTTCACGATGAGCAGAGCATTGATCATATCGGCATTGCCGACCGCCATGCCAAGCCGCCAGCCGGTCATGTTGTAGGTCTTGGAAAGCGAGTGGAACTCCATTCCGACATCCATAGAGCCGCTTACCTCGAGGAAAGACGGATGGCGATAGCCGTCGAACGTCACATCCGTATAGCAGGCATCGTGCATCACGGCTATATCATAGGACTTGGCGAACTCGACAACCTTTTCAAAGTAGTCCAGGCTCGCAATCGCGCCCGTTGGATTATTGGGATAGTTCAGCCACATTACCTTGGCCCGGCGAGCGACATCTTCGGGAATATCCTCCAGTACCGGAAGCCAGCCGTTTTCTTCCTTGAGCGGCATCCAGTGGCACTCGCCACCCGCAAACCAAGTCCCAACCGAGTAAACCGGGTAGCCGGGATCAGGCACAAGAGCGATGTCGCCAGGCTCTATGAAGCAGAGCGCGGCGTGCCCAATGCCCTCTTTGGCTCCGATCAGAGAGATAACCTCCTTGTCGGGGTCCAGAGATATACCGAATCTTCTCTGGTACCAATCGACGGTCGCCTTTCGGAACTCAGGCAGGCCCTCGGATTCGGGGTAGCGGTGGTTGGGAAGATCCCCGGCGGTATTACGCAGGACGTCAACCACCGGCGCGGGGGTTTCGAGATCAGGGTCTCCGATTCCAAACGAAATAACCTCAATGCCTTCCGCGCGCTTGCGGGCAATCTTGCGGCTGATTTCAACAAAGAGGTATGGCGGTATCTTTTCCACTCGGCTGGCGAAATTCATGCTTATTCCGTGTCCTTTGGTTGTTAGTCATTAGTTCTTAGTAACTATCTCAAAACCCGACCTTAAGGAATTTCACCCTCACCCCAGCCCTCTCCCTCGAGGGAGAGGGAGATTGTGTCCTCCTGCCATCCGCTTGAGCGAAGAGTTTTGCGATAGTCTCTTAGTTACCGGTTAGGTATTTTAGCATGGGGCGGCGGCAATTGGGCGTCCATTCTCAATACAGCCAGCGTCATTCGGTTTTCGGCGAGCGGTGGGAAGCGGTATCAATATATTGGGATTTATGATAAGCGCGGGAGCGCAGGTGACGTCAACAGGTGACCCTAGATGGGACGCTGGTGAGAAATTCGACCTGCGCTCCAGGGATATCCACCTGCGTTCACCTGAGTTTAGCTTTGGGATCAGGATCTTTCGGGACGGGTGAATCGTCATTGATAAATTCTCCTTTATGAAATTCGGCAGTCAGCATCAGATTTTCGGAAATCGGATGGGTTTCTGTTGACGCAACCGCGAATCTTGTCTATTATAGATGAAAGAACGTTTATTCGCAAATAGCGATCAATGGAGGGAGAGGCCAAAGAGATGGGAGACCAGAGGAATCCAACGGAAGGACAGAGGGAAACTACCTGCGCGGGGACGAAGAGGAATGGTGAGATATGCGGTTCCAGGCGCGTGACAGTTTCGGGGTACTGCTTCGCGCATGACCCGGAATCGGCATCCTGGAGGGCGATGGGCGGGAGGGCAACTTCCCGGAAGAGGCTGGCGGCGAAGTGGGCGAAGGACGCGGGCGTGGGGCACCTGTACGAGGCGTTGGAGGAGGGAATCCTCAGGCTCAGCGAGCAGGAAAGAACCCCCGCCAACATTCAGGCAATGGCCAGGGCCACGGATGTCATAATGAAATTGGTCGAGTGGTCCGAACCTGAACCAGACTACATGAAAACTCAGCGGAGCAAGCCCACGCAATGGACGCCATATTAGCGCGGGTCAGTCGGGCCAGTCGCCTTCGAATACGCGGGCGACCGGGCCTTCCATCACGACCTCGCCCTCGCCGGGCCATGAAACGCGCAGCTCCCCGCCGGGAAGTTCAACCGTGACATCATCGTCAACCAGATCGTGGAGCTTTGCGGCCACCACCGCGGCGCAGGCCCCGGTTCCGCAGGCCAGGGTGATGCCGGAGCCTCGCTCCCATACGCGCACCTTGATGCGGTCGCGAGCGAGCACGTTCACGATCTCGTAGTTCACGCGCTCCGGGAAGAACGGGTGATGTTCAACCATTGGGCCGACGCGTGTCAGTTCGTAGTCGTCAATCGAACTGTCCATGAACACCACCGCGTGGGGATTGCCCATAGAGACACAATTGACTAAGATTTCCGAGCCGTCAACAGAGAGCGGATAATCGAGCGCGACATCGAGGTCGTCGGAGGCCGCGACCGGAACCAGGGACGGTTTCAGAATCGGCGCTCCCATGCCGACCGACGCGCCGACCATTGCGCCACCGTCCCATTTGGGTCGGACAGAGAGAACGCCGGCCGCCGTTTCGATTTCAAACGACTTCGACGCGCCATCAAGCGCGAAACTATCCAAACCAAAACGAACAAAGCAGCGAATCCCGTTACCACACATCTGACCTTCGGAGCCATCGGCATTGAACATCTGCATCCCGGCGTCCGCTTTCTCGGAGTCGCGCAGCAGGATAAGACCGTCGGAACCTATACCGAAATGCCTGTCGCTGACCTGTCGGGCCACATCGGGCCAGTCCCGATTCTCGGCGCGCGCGTCAACATATATATAGTCATTGCCCGCGCCGTGCAACTTGACGAATCTCATCCAATTCTCCCAAAGACGCTCAATGATGCGCTCAGTTTGCCCACAATATTCGAGTGGTTACTTCAAACCCTGCGCACTCCCGTTAAAGCTGGAATGACACGCAATTTCAACGCTACCGACACATCCATTCGGCGGCGAACTCGACGGCTGAATCCAATTGCGCCGGCTCAAACCACCTGATGCGTGGGTCGTCACGCCGAAACCAGTTCGACTGTTGCCTAATGTAGCGGTGCGTCCTGTATTTGATCCTCTGGACCGCCTCGGCAAGGTCCGCACCGTTCAGCAAATGATCAGCCAACTCATGATAGCCTATTCCTGACATCGAAGTTAAGCCTGCGCCATAGCCCATAGCGAGCAGGTCTTCAACCTCTTGGATGAAGCCGTCTTCCATCATCCGGTCCACACGGTTATCGGCTCGTTCGTAGAGCGCCCCGCGTTCCATGCCAAGTCCGATGACCGCGAACTCGAACCAGGGATCCAGCTTGCTCCGGGAATCTTGCGCCGACCCTCCGGCGGCGGCCACCTCAATCGCTCTCATGACACGTCTCGGGTTCGCCGAGTCAACACGCTCCAGGGCACGGACATCCAGATTTCGGAGGCGCGTGAGCAGCGACTCAATGCCGTCCGATTCGAGCTGACTCTCCAGTTCGGCGCGCAGTTCCTGGTTAGGAGGAACGACGGGAACATTCCAATTATCGAGGAGGCCCATCACATACTGTCCGGCGCCCCCGACCAAAAGCGGGCGCTTCCCGGCTGTATTTGTGTTTAGGATTATTTCCTTTGACAAGTATAAGAACTTTCCAAGGCTGAATTCGTCATTGGGCGCGATTATGTCAACCATGTGATGTGGAACGGCGGATAGCTGCGTTGGAGTCGGCTTGGCGGTACCGATGTCCATGTGGCGATACACCTGCCTGCTGTCCGCGCCTATCACCTCGACGTTAGAACAGGCTGCGATTCTCATGGACAACTCGGTCTTGCCGACAGCGGTCGGCCCAACGATGGCCAGGAGACGGGGGCGTAGTAGTTTTTCTGATACAGGCATAATAGCGCGGGAGTACAGGCTGGAATGAGGAGTTACTCTCCCCTACACTACTAGTGTTCCAACATTTTTGGATTGACGGTTTATATACCCTCACCCTAACCCTCTCCCTTTGGGAGAGGGGATAATTCGGAATCTGGATATCCATCACAACTAAGTTGTCGGACTACTAGCTCGAAATGGGAATTCCAAGAGCTTTCCAGCAGGCTTGCCAATCGGCATTCGAGAGCGGTCTCGAGATTCCGCTGCGGGACAATGAAATAGGCCCTCGCGCTTCCCCTCCGGTAGCGCAATGACATGGGTTTGCGCGGCAGTTCAAGGCTCGCCTTCAGACTCTCGGCAACCCAGGCGATCTGCTCGACAGCTCTTCCTCGACGTCCCAGGTGATGATAGATAATCAAGCTCTGTCCACGATTGAAGAATTGGCGCAGGTCCTCAATGAAGACATACTTGGGACCCGTCTTCCGAAGCGGGTCAATCGAAGCCGAGACTCCATTGGCCGGGTCGGATACGCTGTTATCGGGGTCAACGAATATCATATCCGCATCGGCGGTCGCTTCGAGGGCCCCTTCAATCCAGCCTGCTCGCGCCGCTGCCCTCTCGGACCTCGGCATACTCGGAGGAAATGACAGACTCGGTTCATAGTACAGCGTGTCCGCCGGGAGAATCTGGCTCCTCTGAACCGCCGCGACGCTGCGACTGTTGGAATCCACCATTCCGCGGAGGAAATCGTAGAGCTCGGGGTCGCACGCGCGATACCTCGCATTGTTCGCGGGAGATTCGGCCAGATAGCCGGTGTACTTGCCATCAGCATTGTGAGATTCGTCCGGATAGAGATACCACACGACGCCCAGACGCACTGGAAGAGCATGTTGAGCCGCCTCCATTTGGCCGGTGAGATAACGCAGCAGGCCGTACTTTCCGAAGTCTCCGACGTCACCTACGTATCTATTTTGCATACTCCGTCACCTACCAAGTCATGCGGATATGTTCTGATTCAAGACTTATGGGCTTTGAGAATGCGCGGAATCATTCCACTGGCGTGTGAACACGCTGGGCGATAGACTGGGTGAAACTGGATGCGCCATTTGCCCTCACTTCACCCTGCGGCTTCAGAAGCTCTGGCGACCAACGAGCAGAAAGAATCGGCGGTAAGACTCGCACCGCCGACCAGCGCGCCGTCAATATCCGGCTGCCGGACGAAGTCCTGGACGTTGGCAGCAGTCACGCTGCCGCCGTAAAGACAAGGAACAGATTGGGCGGCGGCGCCAAACATTGATTTCAAAGCGAACCTTATCGTTCCAATCATATATTGGGCAATTTGAGGATTGGCGGCTTCTCCAGTCCCGATGGCCCAGACAGGTTCATAAGCCACCAATAACCTGGAAACGTCGCCGACCTTTGAAAGAGAACTTCGTATCTGCGACTTTACCACCTCTTCCGCCCTACCCGCTCTACGATCCTCCAAGGATTCACCCACGCACAGAATTGGCTTAAGTCCGGCGTCAAGCGACGCTACAACTTTTCTGCCGATTAATTCGTCGGACTCGCCAAACAGCGAGCGTCGTTCGGAATGGCCCACGATAACGAATTGCGCCAATTCCGCCACCATCGGCGGCGATACTTCTCCCGTGAAGGCGCCCGAAGATTCCGGATGAACGTCTTGGGCGCCGACGCTCACGCGCGATCCGGCAACGGCCCTGGACACACGGTCCAGAGCTACATATGGTGGAAATATAATGATATTAACTGTGGCGGACCTGCTAATCGCGTTCTTTATATCACATGCTAATATCTCTGCCGTTTCGGGCGTTGTGTTCATTTTCCAATTACCGGCTATAGTCAATGTTAGCATAGTCTAATATCTCTATATGTTCTCTGAACTAAGGCCATTATGCGCCGAACTTATCCAATTTACCCGCATGGCCCATGAGAAGCAGGGGCAGTGACGTCGCAGGCAGACTGCCCAAGTAGCCGGAGCGACAATCACGCTCGTTGAAGCCCGGAGAGCCGAGTCCGGCGTTAGTGGATTCCGAGTTTATCAGCAGAGGAACCGGATGCCAGCTATGCGCCGCCATGGTGGAGGGCGTCGAGTGGTCTCCGGCGACCGCAACAACGTCGGCTTCGAGATCGAGCAGTCTGGGAATGCGCTTGTCGAGTTCCTCCAATGTCCTCACTTTGGCATCGAAGTCTCCATCCTCCCCCGCCGCGTCAGCGGGCTTGTAGTGGATGAAGAAGAAGTCATGCTGATCTAAACGCTCTGACAGCGTATCTAGTTCGGAGTCGAAGTCATGCCCGGTCGGAATGACATTCATGCCGATGAGATTCGCGATTCCCCGGTACATGGGATAAGCGGCAATCGCGCCTGGGGACAGATTGTACCTATCGCCAAACACAGGCCAGTCGGGCCGCTTAGAGAAGCCGCGCATGAGGACCATGTTCGCAATGTCCCTATCGCCCAGGATGTCCCGGGCGGCTTTGATGAAACGCGCGGCATTCTTGGCGGTGCGCCTGGCGGCGTCAGATCTTCCAGTTGGGTCGAGAGGCTCGAAGCCTGTTCGTTGAGGATCGGTGTCGGTTACATCTCCGCCGAGACCCTCGCCTCGAAACACCACCACGAAACGATAGTCCTGCACCGGGCGAACCATAATTTCGACGCCGGGGATAGATATACGAGCCAACCGCTCAACCAGAGGAGCCGACTGACTCGTTGGTATCCTCCCTGCCCTGCGGTCGGTCAGGATGCCATCAGCGTCGAGCGTGCAAAAGTTGCATCTGACCGCGATGTCGTCTGGACCAAGTTCGACGCCAATTCCCAGCGCCTCAAGGACACCGCGTCCAATGACGTATTTCAGAGGGTCATATCCAAACAGCGCGAGGTGCCCCGGTCCGCTGCCAGGAGTTATCCCGGGCGCGACGGGTGTAGTCACCCCGCAGGCGCTGCGTGAGGCGAGAGCGTCCAGATTAGGCATGTGGGCAGTCTCGAGTTCGCTCATCCCCGTGTCCGGGCGCGGCAGTCCACCAAGTCCGTCAACCACCAGGAGCACAATCCGAGACTCTGTCTTTCGGCAGAGGTCTCTGAGATATGGAAAGTCAATCATGCGCCTGTCCTTATATCCTTGCCGCAGATTTCGTCCAGTGAGGCGATTCCTGGCAGGTCTCTTCCTTCGAGATACTCCAGCGTAGCGCCTCCTCCCGTGGAAACGTGAGAAAAGCAGTCCTTGAGTTCCAACGACTGGACCACATCCGCGGTCGAACCACCGCCGGTGACCGTGTAGGCGTCTTGAAGGCCTGCGATTGCATGGGCAACCCCGCGAGTTCCGTAAGAGAATTGCGGCCATTCGAAAACTCCCATCGGACCGTTCCATACAACTGTACGGGCGCTTTCAAGCCTGTGGGAATATTCGCGCACCGTCTCCGGGCCTATGTCCATAACGATGTGGCCGCGTGGAATTGAGTCCAGGCAGACCATGATCGGATCAGCGGCCTCGTCGAAGTTGGCGCCGACAACGACATCGCGAGGAAGAACCAGTTCGACGCCGTCGGTGCAGGCGCGGTCCAGGACTCGGAGAGCGAGTTCTACGTCATCCACGTCTATGCCGGAATCGTAATCGAGTTTTCCCTGCGCGCAGAGAAACGAAGCAGCCATTCCACCGCCAATCAGAAAGACGTCGGCTATGTTGGCAAGGCGATCAATTACGGGGACCTTGTCGGCGACCTTTGCGCCGCCCATCACTATTACATAAGGATGCTCAGGTGTGTGGATAACATTGTCCAACGCGTTTGCTTCAGACTCGATCAGGAACCCGGCGACGGATGGCAGAAATTCGGTCACCCCGGCGGTTGAGGCGTGACTTCTGTGCGCGACCCCAAAGCCGTCGTTTACATAGAAGTCGGCAAGATTCGCCAGACTTCGGGCGAAATGCCTGTCGTTACTCTCCTCACCGATATGGAAACGGAGGTTTTCAAGCATTACCACGTGGCCCGGACTCATGTCCGCGATTGTCGCCTCGACATCCTTGCCGATACAGTCCGGCGCGAGGGCAATCGGACGCTGCATAATCTCGGAAAGACGCAGGGCTACCGGAGTGAGGCTGTACCGGCTGTCCCTGCGTCCGCGCGGCCGTCCTATGTGCGAGCATATTATTACACGGCATTGGCGTTCAAGAAGGTACTCTATTGTGGGGAGTGTCTCTACTATTCTGGAGTCATCAGAAATCTGACCGGTATCGCCGACGAAAGTTACGTTGTAGTCCACCCTCACGAGCGCCCTATCTCCGGGCGCTATCGCGAGGTCACGGACGCTTTTCTTGCGATACACTACACCTCTCCTGAGATGTATCGCACAAGGTCGCAGATTTCGTCGGCCCTATCGCCCGGCGGCAGCGCTTCCTGAATGGCTTCGACCGCCTGAGCGATCCGTGAGTCAATCTCGCGCTCGGCCTGTTCAGACACGCCCAGTTGAGAGATGATAGCGGAAAGGCTTTGGATATCGGAGGGCCCCAGTACGCGCTTGAAATAGTAGTCGCCCAGCGCTCTCCTCTCAGAAGGAGACGCTATTTCGAACGCCCTGACTACGGGATATAGCTTCTTTTTGTTCATAAAGTCTTCGGAGGGCGGAGCGTTCTCGTCCAGGCCGGAGCCCAGTTGTCTCATGTCGTCCGCTATCTGGATGGCGACACCGACGCTTCGTCCGGCATCGGCGAAGGACTTTCTCGTCGCTGCTCCGGCATTTGCGGCCAGCGCGCCGAACTCCATGGAGCAGGCGTACAGCGAGCCTGCCTTCGCTTCGGCCATTTTCATATAGGCGTCGGAGGACATATCCAGTCGTTCCTGCGCCTCGAGGTCCATAAAGCGGCCTTCGCAGGTAGCAAGACTGGCCTTGTCGAGCAGCTTAACCGCCTCGAATACCCTGTCCGGACCGATACCGCGCTCTCCGAGTCCGAGCAAAGCGAGCCGCGCGAGCGCGTGCATCCCGTCGCCGGCGTTGATCGCCTGAGCGGGTCCCCATTTCCACCAGACCGAGTCGCGACCATTCCGGGAAATCTTGCCAGCCTGTATGTCGTCATGGATTTCGCAGAAATTCTGAACCAGTTCGATTGCGGCGGCTGTGGGAAGAGCGACTTCAGTAGTCTCTGCCAGAGACTCGCATGAAGCGAGACAAAGAGAGCCGAGGTGCCTGGAGGCCGGAGCTGTGGACGCGACGTCTTCCGAGGGCCATCCCAGATGGTGCTCCATCATGGAATACAAGGGAAGGCCCCTGTCTGAGACTATGCGTCTCAATTCAGTCTCGACCAAGGAGCTATACCTGCTGATTCGATCCAAGTCTCAACTCCTAGAAATAAGTCCAGAGAGGATTTTACACTTCGAGCGCGATGCCTGCCAATTTCTGAATGCGGGATGGGGATACCGCGCCCTCTCTCAGTATCCTGGGGGGATCGTTTGTCAGATCAATCACGGTGGAGGGTAATGAAGGCGCCAGCATTCCACCATCCAGAACGAGATCAAGCCGACCGCCAAGTTCCTTGACCACATCGGCGGCAGACGTTAGCGCGGGTTTTCCACTAACATTCGCGCTCGTGGCGGTTACAGGAGCGCCGAGTTGGTTGACTATCTCTCTCGGAACCGGGTGATCCGGAACACGAAGGCCGATGGTGTCGAGGCCGCCAGAAACCACTGCCGGGATGTCTGCGCCTTTTTTGACTACGATGGTCAGCTTTCCGGGCCAGAATATCTCCGCAAGGCGGGCGGCTACATCCGGCACATCTCGACCAAATCGAAACAAGTCGTCCGGGTCGGAAACGAATATGGGAAGCGGGCTGAACTCCTCGCGGCCCTTGACTCTAAACACCCTGGGCGCGGCCCTGGCGTCGAGGGCATTGGCGGAGATACCGTAAAGGGTGTCGGTCGGCAATGCGATCACTCCACCGGTTCTTAGAATCTCAACTGCCCTGCTTGTGGAAGTGGAGAGGATATCTGGGACATGCAATTCCGCGGCTCGCAAATTGCCCAATGACGGGCACACAATGAACGTATATTACTTGACCCAAATATAGCACATACGCTAGCCTGAAATCAGAGACTGCCCATGTCTTCAAGCCACTCTCAAGACTCAATTCAGCCTACTTCCGCCGGTCGAAAGCCGGTCGGATTAACATACTCCAAAAGCGGGCAGTCGGAGGCTCACTCGATTTCACAAGGCGATGATCCCGGCCACCGAGAGACTATTGTAATCATTGATTTCGGTTCACAGTACTCACGGCTGATAGCGAGGCGAATCAGGGAGTCCAGCGTATATTGTGAGCTTGTGCCGCACACCGCGCCCTGGGAGAGTGTGGAACATCTCAATCCTAAGGGCGTCGTGCTGTCGGGCGGACCCGCAAGCGTGTATGAGGACGGCGCTCCGCTCGCCCCGGACTGGGTTTATGAATCCGGCCTGCCGATACTGGGTATCTGCTATGGGATGCAGGCAATGGTCCATCAGCTTGGAGGCAAGGTCGCGCCCGCCTCCCGGCGAGAGTATGGCTACGCTGAATTGATTCAGGATGCGCCAACCGAGGCGATATTCCAAAACACGCCCGAGTCAATGCAGGTATGGATGAGCCACGGCGACCATATTTCCGAACTTCCACCCGGGTTCAGCGCGCTGGCGCACACCGACAACTCCCCTATCGCCGCCCTGGGAGATAGAAACGGCAGGCTTGGAATCCAGTTTCACCCTGAAGTGGTCCACACGCCAAAAGGCAGACAACTCATCGAGAACTTCCTGTACAGGACCTGCGGATGCTCCGAGACATGGACGCCGGGTAACTTCGTCTCCGAGACAGTGGAAGCTATACGACAGCAAGTTGGAGACGGCAAAGTCATCTGCGCGCTATCGGGCGGTGTTGACTCGGCGGTGGCCGCGACACTGGCGCATCGGGCCATCGGCGACCGTCTGACCTGTATCTTCGTCAACAACGGACTAATGAGGCACAAGGAACCGGAGCGAGTGCGGGAGACGTTCGAGAAGTACATGGCGATGAACCTCAGTTATGTGGATGCCGCCGAACATTTCCTGGGCGCTTTAAGGTCTGTAACCGACCCGGAGATGAAGCGCCGGATTATCGGCGAAGAGTTCATAAACGTGTTCGAGGGCGAGGCTTCCAGGCTTGGCCAGGTGGACTTCCTTGCGCAGGGAACTCTATATCCCGACGTGATCGAGAGCCAGGTTCTGGGAGACGACGTTTCGGCAAAGATAAAGACGCACCACAACGTCGGCGGTCTGCCGGAACACATGAGAATGGAGCTTGTCGAGCCGCTGCGTTACCTGTTCAAGGACGAGGTGAGAGAGATCGGACTGGAACTCGGTCTGCCGCGCGAGATGGTTTTCAGGCAGCCCTTCCCTGGTCCCGGCCTGGCGATCAGGATAATCGGCGAGGTTACGCACGAAAGCCTAGAGACGCTGAGGGCCGCCGACCGAATCCTGATGGAGGAGATCGAGTCCAACGGGCTGTACGACGACCTTTGGCAGAGTTTCGCGGTGCTGACCGACTCGCGTTCGGTCGGGGTCACCGGGGATTTCAGAACCTACGACAATGTCATCGCAATACGCGCGGTCACGAGCGACGACGCAATGACAGCGGACTGGGCGCGAATACCCTATGACGTTCTCGCCAGCGTATCGAGTCGTATCTGCAATGAAGCGGCCAACGTGAACCGCGTCGTATATGACATAACCAGCAAGCCGCCCGGCACGATAGAGTGGGAATGAGATTGGCTCGGCTATGAATGTTCTGATCGTCGGTAACGGCGCGCGCGAACACGCGATTGCGTGGAAGATAGCCTCCAGCCCATACGAGCCCCGTATTCTGACCGCGCCCGGCAATGCCGGAACGGCCCAACTTGGCGCCAACTTCGACATATCCGCCGGTGACATAGAGGGGCTGGTCCGGCTGGCGAAGGAAGAGTCGGCAGACCTTACCTTCATTGGGCCTGAAGTTCCCCTCGCCGCCGGCATTGTGGACAGGTTCCGGGAGGAGGGACTGCGCGTGTTCGGCCCTACAAAGGCCGCCGCGCGGGTCGAGTCGAGCAAGTCTTTCGCCAAAGAAGTAATGGCCGCGGCGAACGTGCCCACCGCGGAGGCGGAAGTGTTCCACAATGTCGTTTCGGCGATTGAATATGTCGAGTCCAACGAGCCGCCGTTCGTTGTCAAGGCGGATGGCCTGGCGGCAGGCAAGGGCGTGATTATGTCGCCGACCGCGGAGGACGCTGTCTCAGCGCTAAATTCGATGTTCGTCAGCCGCGATTTTGGCAGCGCCGGCGACACCGTGCTCATAGAGCAGTGGCTGCGCGGCCCGGAAGTCAGCGTATTCGCATTCGTGGATGGCTCGTATGTATCTGAGATGGCCGCGGCCTGCGACTACAAGCGCGCCCACGACGGCGACGAGGGCCCAAACACCGGGGGAATGGGCAGTTACAGCCCTCCTCTATTCTGGAACGATGAACTTGAAACCAGGGTACGCGCCGAGATAATGGAGCCGCTGGCAACACGGATGGCTGAGATGGGATGCCCTTACCAAGGAATCCTATATGCCGGTCTGATGCTCACCGATGAAGGCCCCAAAGTGATCGAGTTCAACTGTCGAATGGGAGATCCTGAGGCGCAGGTCGTCATTCCGCGCCTGAAGTCAGACCTGCTGGAGTTGGCGCTGCGCATAGTGGACGGCGACCTTTCCAAGCAGACAGTGGAATGGTCGGACGATTCATGGGTCGGAGTAGTGCTGGCGTCGGACGGATATCCCGGAGAATATGAGACAGGGTTTGAAGTTATCGGACTCTCCGACGAATCCGATGAATGTATGGTTTTCCACGCCGGAACAAAGTTGGGCGAAGTATTAGAAACAAACCAAAACGCAAAAGTCGTTACATCAGGCGGAAGAGTTCTCACAGTATCAAGCCGAGGCAACACAATCGCCGACGCGAGGCGATCCGCATACAAGAATGTTGATAATATCCAGTATGGCAATGTTTTTTTCAGACGCGACATTGCCGAGCATGTTTGAAGTGAGAGGTTAAAGATGCCACTCGTAGGTGTACTTATGGGAAGCAGTTCGGACAGGGGCGCAATGGAGCCCACATCCGAGGTTCTCGAACAGTTGGGAATCAGTCACGAGGTCGAGGTCATGTCCGCCCACCGCACGCCGGACAAGGTGCGTGAGTACGGTCTATCCGCGAGAGACAGGGGCATAGAGGTGATAATCGCGGGCGCGGGCGGTTCAGCCGGACTGCCAGGCGTTCTGGCGTCCTGGACTACCCTGCCAATCATTGGAGTGCCGATTCCGTCCAGCGACCTGGAGGGCATTGACGCGCTGTACGCGATAGCCCAGATGCCTCCGGGAATACCGGTTGCCTGCGTCGCCGTGGGCTCCTGGGGCGCAAGAAACTCAGCCTTTCTGGCGGCTCAGATACTGGGCGGAAAGCACGAGTCCATCCGAAAAGCGTATGATGATTACCGCGATGGCCTCAGAAACCGTTAACGGAGACACGCCAATATGATAGAGCGATATGCCCGACCGCGCATGAAGCAAGTGTGGTCGGACGAGAACAAGTACGACAAGTGGCTTCTGATAGAACTCGCTGTGTGCGAGGCGTGGACGCAGGCCGGAGTCATTCCGACCGAGGATATGGAAAAGCTACGGTCGGCGAGTTACGACATTGAACGCCTGAATGAGATACTCCGCGTCACTAAGCACGACATGACCGCGTTTCTCGGGTCGGTCACCGAAAAGCTGGGACCCGAGGGCAGATGGCTTCACCTTGGCCTAACTACCAGCGATGTCTGGGACACCGCTACAAGCCTCCAGATGGCAGATGCCGCGGACGCGCTGGACGACGAGATTTCAGCCTGCATCGAGACACTTGCCAATCGCGCCAGCGAACACAAGAACACGCTGATGATGGGCCGTACGCACGGCGTTCACGCTGAGCCTGTCACCCTGGGACTGAAACTCGCGCTGTGGTGGGACGAGATGCGTCGCAACAAGGCGCGGCTTGCCCACGCCCGCGAGGAGATTGCCGTCGGCAAGATTTCGGGGCCGGTCGGGACGCACGCAACAGTTTCGCCCGAAATAGAGGAGATTGTGTGCGACCAGCTCGGACTGGCGGTGGCCCCGGTGTCCAACCAGGTTATCCAGCGCGACCGCCACGCCAGTTTCGTCACCACGCTCGCGGTGATAGCGGCCTCGCTGGAGAAGTTCGCCACCGAGATACGCGGACTCCAGCGGACCGAGATACGAGAGCTGGAGGAGCCTTTCTCAGAAGGACAGACCGGATCCTCTTCGATGCCACACAAGCGCAATCCAGAGCTAACAGAGCGCGTGTGCGGCCTGGCGCGGCTCATAAGGGGCCACTCTGTGACTTCCCTGGAGAATGTCGCGCTATGGGGCGAGCGGGACATAAGCCACTCGTCCGCCGAGAGGATCATACTCCCCGACTCGTGCATGGCGCTGGACTATATACTCAACCTGTTTACCGGCGTTGTAGCGGGAATGAGGATCTATCCCAAGCGCATGAGAGAAAACATGGAACTCACGCGTGGACTGCTGTTCTCTCAGAGGCTGATGCTCACACTTATCGAAAGGGGCATGAGTCGCGACGACGCATACAAGACGATGCAAAAGAACGCCGCCCGCACATGGGACGAAGACGATGACTTCAGGGAACTCGTCCGCAAGGACTCCGTGGTACGAGAGCGACTCGGACCGGAGGAACTGGACAAGATTTTCGATTACGGATACTACGTCAGATTCGTTGACGACGTGTTCGAGCGCGTAGGGCTCAATTGACGAATCAAGAAATACTGGGAAAGGCCGATGACAATTACGACTGTTCATGAAACCAACCTGCCCAACCTGCTCTACCGGGGCAAGGTGAGGGATACCTATCCAATTGACGACCAAACGCTGCTGATGGTCGCGACAGACCGAATTTCGGCCTTTGACGTAGTTTTGCCGACCGGAATACCGGACAAGGGCGCGGTGCTGAACCAGATATCCGCGTACTGGTTCGATAAGACGGCGCACCTGATTCCGAACCACTTAATCGAGATGGCCGTTGACCGACCCGATCTCGACATTCCCGGCGAGGTAGCCAGGCGCGCGATGGTCGTCAAGAAGGCCGACCGTATAGATGTGGAGTGCGTAGTGCGCGGCTTCATTACCGGATCGGCCTGGTCCGAGTACCGGCACTCGGGCACTGTGCAGGGCAATCCTATGCCTGAGGGCCTAAGAGAGGGAGATCCTTTCCCTGAGATACTGTTCACGCCAACAACCAAGGCGGAAGTCGGCCACGACGAGAACATGAGCTTCGAAGAAGTGGTGGATATGGTCGGCCTTGAAATGGCCGAAGGTCTCAGGGATACAACTATTGAAGTTTATTCCTATGCTAGGGATGTCGCGCAGGAACGAGGAATCATCATCGCCGACACCAAGATGGAGTTCGGGACCATTGACGGCGAACTCATACTGATAGACGAACTGCTGACCCCAGATTCAAGCCGGTTCTGGGACGCCGAGGGCTATGCGCCCGGAAAGTCGCAGCCCAATTACGACAAACAGTTCGTCAGGGACTGGCTGGACGATTTCGGGTGGGACCATGAGCCACCGGCGCCCGAACTTCATGAGGACGTGGTGTCCAGGACGACCGAACGTTACGCAGAGGCGTATCTGAAATTGACCGGACTCGAACTGAAGTAGCATAATTAAGTGTCGGTAGGAGTTATTCATGCGGTAGGGAGAGGAACGGCGAATTTAGCCGAGGGTACCCGGTCTCGCTGGAATGACGAGGTCCCTATCCCCCGCTAAAGCGCGTAACTTATACTAGTGTTCCAACATTTTTGGATTGACGGTTTATATACCCTCACCCTAACCCTCTCCCAAAGGGAGAGGGGATAATTCGGAATCTGGATATCCATCACAACTAAGTTGTCGGACTACTAGGTTCTGTTGACGTTCGGAATTTCATCCTGTCATTCAGTCCATGATCGGAAATTCAGTATTCCACACAAGCGTAAATGCGACTAAAGTAGATACAATCCACCCCTATGGATTCCCGCTTTCGCGGGAATGACGATAAATGTCAACACAGCTTAGTCTAAGACTCTCGGTCAAGGCGGATATGTCAACAGCATCCAATCGTTCAAGCGAAAGAATGACTCCCACGCAGGCCCGCGCGGCTCGGCGGCAGCGGCGGCAGAGACGCAGAAGAGTGTTCAGGTACGCGGGCGGCGCGGCAGTGGCCTTTGTCGCGGGCGCGCTCATACTCTCCCTGTTCCTTCCGGGCCTTCCCCTAGATACCTTTTTCAGGGGCGGCGCGCCTGACGGACCGGGAATTCGCGTAGAAGACCAGGGTCGCGAACACGTTGCGCCTGGTGAAGAGCATCCCGCATATAGCTCAATACCTCCTACTTCCGGGTGGCACTATAACGTTCCACTAGCTCCCGCAAGGTGGGGAATATACGATGAGCCATTGGAAGACGAGATACTTCTGCACAATCTCGAACACGGTTACGTGAACGTGCATTACGACTGCCCTGACGGATGCGAAGAGCTTCTTTCCCAACTGACCGAGTTGGTCCAGGAAGGCGTAGATCAGGGCGGCAAGCTGCTGATGAGTCCATACCCGGGTATGGACACCCGAATCGCGCTGACCGCGTGGACTTTCATTGACGAATTCGACGAATTCGACGAGGACAGGATAAGGGACTTCGTCGGCGCGCACGAGAGTTCGCCCAACGCTCCAGAGTTCAACCTTCCAAGGTAGGAAATGTTTCTCGCTAAGGTCTATATAAGTCTGAAGCCAAGCGTCAACGACCCACAGGGGCTGACAATACGGAGCGGACTGCGCCAGTTGGGGTTCGATTCTGTGCAGGACGTTAGAGCCGGGAAGTACATGGAGATACGAGTGGACGAGAGCGTGGAGTCGGAGGCGCAGGAGCGTATTTCGGATATGTGCAGCCAACTCCTGGCGAACCCAATTATCGAGGATTACAGGTTCGACCTAGAGCCGTACAATATCTCTAATCAGTAATCGTCCCCTTGGTGCTGGGTATCTGCCCTGCCCTGCGGGGGTCGTACTCCAGCGCGGTCCTGAGCGACCTGGCCAGGCCCTTGAAGATTGCCTCGGCCTTGTGGTGATTGTTTACGCCGGACAACAGGCGGACGTGAAGATTGAATCTGCCCTCCCGGGCCAGTGACTCCAGAAAGTGGCGCACAAGGTCTCCGGGAAGCCCCCCCATGTCGCTGTCGCCGATTTCGGCGTCAATAACCGCGTATCCGCGGCCTCCGAAGTCCACGACGGCCAGGGCCAGTGTTTCATCGAGGGGCATATAAGTGTGAGCGGCGCGCCGTATTCCCGCGCCGTCACCGATGGCTTCAGACAGCGCCCTTCCAAGCACGATGCCGAGGTCTTCGACCAAGTGATGGAGTCCAACGTCGGTGTCGCCACGCGCGGTTACTTTGAGATCAATGAGGCCATGCCTGGATAGCTGCGCCAGGAGGTGCATGAACATCCCGTTTACGACGTCAAGTTCGTACTTGCCGGAACCGTCAATGTTGAGTTCGGCTGAAATCTGGGTCTCGGCGGTATTCCGTTCGACTTTCGCTATTCTGGGTACGCTCGTCATCAGGCAATCTCACGGACGGCGTTAAGGAATGCGGAATTTTCATCCGGCGTCCCAATCGCCACCCTGAAGCAGTCTCGCAGTCGAGGCGAGCCGAAATCTCTCACGAAGACGCCGCGAGAGGCGAGGCTGTCAACCATGTTCTGGACCGCTTCCGGGCCATCCATCTGGCAGAGAATGTAGTTTCCCTGGGACGGCCATGGTTTGATGCCGTCAATCGCCGCGAGGCTCTGGAAGAGCGATTCGCGGTCATCTACTATTTTCTGAACGTTACCCAGCAGGTATTCGCTGTCTTCGAGTGAGGCTATGGTGGCGGCTTCAGCAGCGGCGTTAACGTTGTACGGCGGCTTGATGTCAATGATGTGATTCACAAGCCCGCCGCCCATGATGCCGTATCCTATACGGAGACCGGCTAGACCGGCCCACTTGCTCATAGTGCGGAGGATTACCAGGTTGTCGTACTGGCCGATCAGGTGGCCGACAGTCTCTTTGCTGAACTCGTAGTAGGCCTCATCAATAACGACGATCAGGCCGGTATCGAGCAGCGCTCGAACCTGCTCCTCCGTAGCCATGTTGCCAGTCGGATTGTTGGGCGAGCTCAAGAAGATTATCTTGGTCTTGTCGTCAATGGATTCGCGTACCGCCTGCACATCAACTTCGAACAGTTCGTCGCGCTGAACCAGTCGGAGTTCTCCGCACGCTATCCTGGCGCAGAAGGCGTACATAGCGAAAGTGGGCTCGCAGTCGAGGATGGCGTCACCGGGCTCGATGAACAGCCTGAAGAGCAGGTCAATGAGCTCGTCGCTGCCGGCTCCGGCGATTATATTCTCTGTCGGAAAGCCAGTGTATTCGGACAGCGAGGCGCGCAGGTTGCGCTGGAACGGGTCGGGGTATATGTGCATCGGAGTCCGCGCCATCGCTTCGGCGGCCTTAGGCGAGGGACCGTACGGGTTTTCGTTGCCGTTGAGCTTGACGATTGAATCCGTTGAAATTCCCGCCCTCTCAGCCAGCACTTCGGGAGGATCCACGGGCTGGTAGGTCTGTATCGAGGCCAGGTGGGGCCTGATTAACTTTTCGACTCGATCTACAGGCATTTCGGACTCCTGAATTCATGTTGATTGATAGTATGTCGCTCAGGCTAGTTCCTGGCGAATTTCGGCGGCCTCGGCATGGGCGGTCAGGCCCTCGGCGCGGGCTATGACCGCGGCGGGCTGCGAGAGGGCGACCGATTCGGCGTCATCCAGAGCGATTAGCGGGATCGTCTTCAGAAACTTGTGGACGCCCACGCCGGAGTTGAACCTGGCCGTTCCCGAGGTCGGCATGACATGGCTTGGGCCTGCGACATAGTCACCGAGAACCTCGTGCGAAAATTCTCCCACGAACACCGCGCCCGCGTTCCTGATCTTCCCTACCCACGACCAGGGGTCGCGGACAGCCAGGCACATATGCTCGGGGGCAAAGGAGTTCGCGAGTTCAATCGCCTGCTCGGTGGTCTCGACAAGCGCGATGGTCCCCTGACCCTCGACTGAGGCCCTGGCGACGGATTCTCTGCTCAATCTTTTCAGACGTGTCTCGACTTCGCGGGCTACCTGGTCCGCGAGCGATTCTGATGTGCAGAGCAGGACCGGCCGCGCCATCGGGTCGTGTTCGGCCTGCGCGAGTAAGTCGGCGGCGCATAGCGTGGGATTGGCGGATGTGTCAGCGACGATGAGGGTTTCTGTGGGTCCGTACAGCCCGTCTATTCCAACGTCGCCGTAAACCAATTTCTTGGCAAGCGTCACAAACAAATTCCCCGGCCCGCAAACCACATCCACCGCGGGAACGGACTCGGCGCCGTATGCCATCGCCGCTATCGCCTGCGCTCCGCCTACGGCGAATACCCGATCAACGCCCGCTATATGGGCGGCGGCAAGAACGACGGGATCCGGCAGTCCGGCCTGCTTGGGAGGCGAGCAGAGAATAATCTCGTCCACACCGGCTACGCGCGCTGGAATCACGGTCATTATGGCAGTCGAGGGCAGAGGAGCGCTTCCGCCGGGGATATAGACCCCCACCCTCTCGCATGGGCGGACGAGCGCGCCATAGCCCGCGGTGAAGTCCATCCAGTCGTTGGTCATGGATGCCTCATGGTAGCGGCGGACTCGGTCCGCGGACAGAGTGAGCGCGTCCAGGACATTCGAATCCACAGACTCCGTGGCAGCTTTTATTTGGTCTGGATCAATTTCAATCTGGTTTTGCTCTGTACCTTCTATGAGCAGTGAGAGGCGTCTAATCGCGTCGTCGCCGTTGCTACGCACGTCTTCAATTATGCGCGAGACTATTTCCAATGGAGTGAGACGTTCGCCAAACATTGCTTCCGATCCGTCGAGAACCGCCTGCGGCACGCTCGTCAGGTCGAGCCGCCTGCTCTCTGTCAGAGCGGCGCGCGCCTTCTCGTAGCCCTTCACAATTCTCATGACAGATATTCCCTCAGCGAGCCAACAATGGTTTCGACCGTCTCATCTCTAAATTCCTCGACGTTGGATCGAGGCACATGATCGTACAGAGTTTCGAGAGAGTCATCCACTGACGTTATGAAACGCTCCGCATATGCGTATGCGGGATGGTTCTCGTCGCCGGCGGAAATACGTCTGGCCATGAATCTCAGTCTTTCCCAGGAAAATCCGCCGGACAATACGCGAGAGACCCACTCTTTCCACTGCTCAAGGTCTTCCCTCGGCAGAAATCGAATGTGAACATTGTTGGGGTCCGCATCCAATCCGGCAATGGATCTTTGCACGTCGTCCCAGACGGTTCTGTCAAAATCCAGCTGAAGCGCACGATCCCACACCTCAGCCATCGCGTCGGTCTCGAACGCGCCCTGGTTTCCGAAGTATGGCCTGAACACTCTTACTATATAGGACTCGTCGGCCATGAGGTGAGCGATATAACCAGAGATGAACGCGCGCATTGGTCCGTCGTGCTCGCCGGCATCCATTAGTTCAGGGTAAGAGGCGAACATTGACTCGACTCCCGCGCCGATGAACTCGAAATCCAACTCGACGAAGTGATAGTCGGAACGGGCGCGTTTGGTCAGGGCGCGAATGTCGGGCGAGGTAGAACCCAGATAGAAGTATCCCAGGTTAGAATCCAGGTCCGAGCGCCGCAATTGATCGGCGGCGGCGGCGGCAAGCTGTATATGCGTTGGAAGATTCGGCATAAAATCCTTCAGTCAGGCACTACGTCAGCCGGGAGTAGGACCTGCATTCCGCCTGGAACAGGTAGTGGGGCTTGGATACTCGAACGCTGCTGCCACCTATCTCACGCAGTCGCGTCACGGCGGAGAGCAGTCTCTCCTCTTCTACCATCACAGTAACCGCGAACCAGCCCTCGCCCTCAGGATTGAAGACCGTCGAAATTGTCGGCCCTCGCAGGCCGGATGTGTCGGCATGTTTCATAACATATTCGGCGATCTCGGCGTCGGTCTGACCCTTCATGTTAGCGGTCACCTCGAAATATCCTCCGGCGTGAAGATGCGCTTCCATCATTTCGAGCAGGAGACGCGCAGTTTCGAGAACTTCGCTTTCATTGCTCCCGTTCATCTTGCGCGACACAACGCAGGCTTCCGACTTCATTACCGTCCCGCCGTCTATCTCCTTGAGCCGGTTCTCCCTGATGGTGGTCCCGCTTTCGGTAATGTCGCCGATTATGTCTGCGAATCCCATGGCTGGAGCCGCCTCAAGAGCGCCGCTTGAGCGTATCACGCTGAAGTAATTTACGCCATTGGCGAGGAGATGTCGTCCGATCAGGCGAGGATACTTTGTCGCAACTCTGAGGTCCTGGCCCCTGGCTCGGAATTCGACGGAAATTTCAGCGAGATCGGATATGGAATCAACATCCACCCAAGAATCGGGAACCGCTATAACCAGGCTGCTTCTACCGAATCCCAGCTCTTCTATGATGATTCTGGTGTCGCCATCTTCACGTCTGTTTTCGAGAAACTGATCTTTGCCTACTATACCCAGATCAACACCGCCCTCGTCAATTTTGCCAGTAATGTCAGAACTCCGCTGGAACATCACGGTAACATTCGGCACGGATGGGATGCGCGCGATGTATCGCCGGTCGTTTGGGCGGGACACCGTCAAGCCGCATGAACGCATGAACGACATTGTCGGATGCTGAAGCGCCCCACTACTAGGAAGAGCAAGACGCAGTGTGGAATTCGTCATGAGGTCCGCTTGCGCTCCCGTTGAATAGTCCGAACGACTTCATCCACGTAAAGGGCGAATCCGCAGGCAGGCACGCCGTCGCCACCGAAGGCCCTCACGAGGTCATCATACCTGCCACCGCCGCCAATCGGATACTCGCCCGCCCGTTCTCCGTCCAGAAATTCAAAGACTATGCCGGTGTAGTAGGTCATTCCGCGCACGAAAGACAGATCAAGGTTAACAGTGGACTCGCCAACACCCTCAGCCTCGAGCTTCAACAGTGTCGCGCCCAGTCCGCGTACGCTGCTGAGCGAAGCGCCGTTGGATTTCAGAATCGCCTCGGCATCCTCGATCACCCGCCACGCGGGGCCTTCGAGGGACACGAGTCGCGCCACATTTTCAAGCGCTGTGGTGAATTCCGCGCGTGAACAGGCGCGTTTCATTCTGCTGGAAAGCCGGGCCAGAATCTGACCCGCGCTCCGGCGTCCGGTTGGGCCGGACATGGAACGCCGTATCACCTCCAATTCGGGCATGGCTTTGTCGAGGCTGTCGGTACCGGGCGCAGCCCTAGGTTTCCGCATCACCAGTCCTGTGGCGGTCGCGCTCTCTGTCAGTCGTTCTATGTAGTCCAGGCCACCGCCAATCTTTCCCATATTAGAAATGATGAACATTTCCACCTGCTCGGAGAGTCCCTGGGACTGAACAATGTCGTGGATCATCCCGATGTGGCCGAGTCTCAGGGTGAACGAGGCCACGCCCGCCGCGCGCAGGCACCGAGTGGCGGTCGTGAGTATCTCGACGTCTCCATTCGTGTCCGAGACGCCGATTAGCTCCGCGCCAACCTGCTGGAACTGTCTGAACCTGCCCCTGCGTGTCCCTGCGTATCTGAACACAGGGCCTGAGTACTGGTATCTGTGAGAGGCGGATGTGTCGGAGGCGTTTTCGATGTACCATCTGATGATGGAAGGCGTGAACTCCGGCCTGAGACTGACGCTCATGCCGCCAGGGTCCTGAAAAGAGTATAGGCTGCTGGAAACCTCGCCTCCCGACTTTCTGACAAAAAGATCGGTCGGTTCCAGAATGGGAGTGTCGAGTCGCTGAAATCCGCCGCGGTTCAGAACATCCGTCATGCTGCGGGAAGCGCTGAAGTTTGCCTCGGCCTCCGACGGGCCGAGGTCGCGCATATGGTTCAGTCGGGTTATGAGATTAGTCTGCAAGTCTGTCTGGCCGCCTCTCGCTTCGGCAATTCTACATTACCCCCGCGATAGCGTTCAATCGGAGTGGCGCGTAGGATGCTGTATCAGTTTGGTCGGTGGCAGTAATCACTCTCACCCCAGCCATCTCCCATCGAGGGAGATGGGGGTATGTGTTTTCATGTCAAGTTAATGGGCATCAAGCCAAAGGTGGTTCGGTCTATGGTTCATAAAGCTGAAAACTCGACTTTAGCGCGCTCTCAGCCACCCTCACCCCAGCCCTCTCTCTCAAGGGAGAGGGGGCCTGTTGATTGAAATTCATAGATGGCTGCACATTTACATTGGATCTGCCGGCCGCGTTGGGGCAAGGCCATTGGCTTGTTGATTGAAATTCTTAGATGGCTGCACATTTACATACCCTTCTCAGCATCGAGGGCTGACAGGGGTAGGTGTTTTTATGTCAAGTTAATGGGCATCAAGCCAAAGGTGGTTCGGTCTATGGTTCATAAAGCTGAAAACTCGACTTTAGCGCTCTCAGCCACCCTCACCCCAGCCCTCTCCCTCAAGGGAGAGGGGGTCTGTTGATTGAAATTCTTAGATAGCTGCACATTTACATACCCTTCTCAGCCCGTCGAGGGAGAGGGGGTCTGTTGATTGAAATTCTTAGCTGGCTGCACATTTACATACCCTTCTCAGCCCGTCGAGGGCTGACAGGGGTAGGTGTTTTTATGTCAAGTTAATGGGCATCAAGCCAAAGGTGGTTCGGTCTATGGTTCATAAAGCTGAAAACTCGACTTTAGCGCTCTCAGCCACCCTCACCCCAGCCCTCTCCCTCAAGGGAGAGGGGGTCTGTTATTGAAATTCTTAGATGGCTGGGCATTTACCTACCCATCTCAGGCCCTCAAGGGGGAGGGGGTCTGTTATTGAAATTCTTAGATGGCTGGACATTTACCTACCCTTCTCAGCCCGTCGAGGGCTGACAGGGGTAGGTGTTTTTATGTCAAGTTAATGGGCATCAAGCCAAAGGTGGTTCGGTCTATGGTTCATAAAGCTGAAAACTCGACTTTAGCGCGCTCTCAGTCACCCTCACCCCAGCCCTCTCCCTCAAGGGAGAGGGGGTCTGTTGATTGAAATTCTTAGCTGGCTGGACATTTACCTACCCCTCTCAGCCCGTCGAGGGGGAGTGGATTTTCGCGCCGCATGGAACGCCGATTAAGTTGATACAGGTTGTAAGCGCGGCGCTCTATTTCGCCGGGCATGGGAAGTCATGGTGTCCCTGTTCTTCCTGGCTGCGGGAGTGTTTTGTCTGCTGGGGCGCAGAGACCGAGTGTGCTGGAATGCCATACCAGCGGGCCTTTTCATGGGCGCCTCCACCTTTGTCGCGATGTCCCTTTTCGATATTATTTAGGAGTTACACACTTGGGTATGAAATTCTACCTGGATGTGACCTAACCCAGCTATGAAACCGTTCTCAACTGCGTAAGTCCTATTATTGTGGGAGACAGAGCCGAGTTGCCGGAACATGGAACCTTCCTCTGCGTGATCGTGGTATCGTGGTTGGTAATCGTGTACCGCAGGGACCGGACCATGGGCCACACGGAATATGCTGAAACGTCTGAACCTCACCCGCAGCCAGCGCCGAGTCGCCGTAGTAGTGGACAGCGCGGCGTCGGTTCCAGGCGAATTCAGGGCCAGCCCGCTGGCCTTTCTCGTTCCTATGCGTCTTCACATTGGAGGGGCGACTTTCAGGGACGGCGTGGACATTTCATCCAGCGACTTCTACAAGACGCAGAGGCGGAACGTCGAGCCAACCAGCACTTCCGCGCCAGCGCCAGCGGATTTCCTGAGCGCATACGAGGCCGCCGCCAGAGTCGCGGATTCGGCTCTGGTTTTAGTGGTATCCGGGGCATTCAGCGCGGCGAAACAGTCGGCGGACCTGGCTCGGGAGAGATTCAGGGATACGCGAGGAGACTTCGAGATACGCATTCTGGACTCCCGCAGCGCGGCTGGCGGCCAGGGTCTAATCGCGTGGGAGGCGCTGAAGGCCGCCTCGGCGGAGACGAACCTGGATCAGACGGAAGCGCGCGCGCTGGAGATTCGTGATCGTGTTCGGTTGCTGGCGTATGTTGACACGCTCTACTACCTATGGAAGGGTGGGCGCGTTCCGGGCATCGCCCATGCGGGCGCGTCACTATTGAAAATCAAGCCTGTATTCGAATTACGACAATCGCAGATTCATAGCCTTGCCAGGCCAAGGACGACCCGGCGCGCAGGCGAGAAGATGATCGAATTGATGTCGGAGCGAGTGGGCGACGCCAAAGTCCATGCCATAGTCATGCACGTTGCCGCCAAGGGGAAAGCGGAACTGCTGCGAGACACGGTTGGCAATCGGTTCGACTGCGCGGAGTTGTTTCTTACCGAGTTTACCCCCGTGATGGGAGCGCACATAGGGCCGGGAATGGTAGGTGTGGCATTCTGGCCGGAGAGTTAAACCAGACATATGTGGGACGGGGAGGAATTGGCGCGCCCGGCAGGATTCGAACCCGCGACACCTGGTTCCGAAGACCAGCGCTCTGTCCCACTGAGCTACGGGCGCTTGATTGCGTCGTCGTCCTCTGACCGAGGACTTGCTACTAGTTTACCAGTTCGTGACAGAATTGGCGAAATTCCATCGTACCGGTGTGGCGTATCATCGAGTCGTCGGTAAATTCTACGTCTCCCAACTCCTGCAGAAGTTCGACGTGCGCGACTATCTCGGAAAGCGCCATGAAGAGATTGCCGCCTATCAACTTGCGTCGCTCGAATATGCCCTTCGTCATTTCTTCCAGTCCGGTCGGACGGTCGTCTATGCGCTGTACTATCTGGGCAAGCCGCAGGCCATGATGGTTTATCACCTGGGCGGCTCGGTTGACCGAAACGAAGTTGAACTTTCCTCGGTTGAACAGCCTGTGCGCCGGCAGAACGGCGTAACTCTCGCCGAGGTCCAGGACAGTCTTGAGCGAGACCATGTACGTCTTTAATCCATAAGATTTGGACGGGTCGCTGAACTTTGCCGGAATATCCTGTGAGACGTGGTCCGAGTATCCGGCCCTTGTGGTCGGATGCGGAGTGATTTCAGGCAACACATGGTCTCCGGTAAAAACTACGTTGTCAAAGGTGAGACAGAGTTCGTCGGGCGAATGACCGGGGGCGTAGATGAACTCGACATCGCCAACCCTGTCGCCGTGATCAACCTCGTGGTCAATCTTCAGACCTTTTCTCGAAGCGACATACCTTCGGTTGCGCGCCTCGTAGGAGGAGCTACGCCTGTCAAGATTGCCGGATACAACGCGGTTCATCTCCGCATGGATAGGCGAGGCGTCGCGATTCTGAACTTCCCAGGGGTTGTAGTTAATGAGAGCGGCATACATCTGATGTGCCCACAACGCTGAGTTGGAAGAGTCGACAAGTTCGGCTATCGAACCGTCATGGTCGGAATGTCCATGCGTGACGACTACCCTATCTATGTCCCTGACCGAGTAGCCCGCGACCTTAAGGCCGTCTTCGAGCTCCGCGAAAGAGCCGTGAGCGCCGGGGTCTATCAGGGTGATCCCCTCACTGTCGAATACATAGCACCAAGTCGGCCCGGTGCGTGAAGGCCAGTCTTGGGGAACCCCAATAGCATGAATCTCCTGACCCGAAAGGGTGGTCAAGCGGAGCACCATACGATTGCCTTGCGGGTCGCCATCGCGCAGGGTATCCACAGAGGTAAATCCGGTTGGCATCAGGATGCCCTCCTAAGCAATAACAACGTGGGGGCCGCAGATGGGCGTGGGGTGCGATGTGTGGGGTGAGCGAGGGGATTCGAACCCCCGATCTCCAGGGCCACAACCTGGCGCCTTACCGCTAGGCCACGCTCACCACAAGCACGGGAAAATTCTAGCATTCGATATTTAATCCGGTCAACGCGGAAGCCGACGGAAGGAACGTCATTACACCGCAACGGCGTCCCGGTCGGCTGCCGCCGAACCTTCATGGGACTCCATAATGCCCCGGAAATCCCGGCGGGTCAGGGCTTCGAGCAGTTCGGACACCATTACGTCCTTCTTGGTGTGATGGCGGAGCGGCAAGTTCGGCTCAACACTGTAAACGTTCCGTCGCCCCGACTTTCGTCTGGCGATGTATCCCGCCTGCTCCAGGTCCGAGATTATCTTGTGCACTGTTCTCTCGGTTACCCTGATCTGGTCGGCTATCTCACGAGCGGTGCTAGTACCACATCCACATGAAGATGCCATATTCAAACCAATATCCGTCATTCCAGCGAAAGCGGGAATCCAGAGGTGGGGCTGGTTACCGTACATCAGAAACACATGGAAACGGTACTAGTGGGATAGTGATTAATGTAGCTGAGCACGAGACCGTGGTTGGTGATGAACGTCCACCGTGAAGAAATATTCAAGACACTGCGCCTCTACTTGCTATGTGAATTAGTAATCCTGAAAATGGTAGCATATCGCGGATTTCAATTTCCAATTGTCGAGAGACCTTCTGCAACAGCGAAAGTCTCCGGTGGGTTATTCCAACACGTATTCGGGTCTGCCAGACACTGCGGCAGACCCATTATTTTCCAAGGCAAGATTCTTCCCTCATAGCGGTGAGAGTCTAAATAGACGCCGACGCTATTCGGAGGCCAGCGACGTCGCCAATTGGACCAGCGCGCGCACCGGAACTCCGGTCGAGCCTTTCGGGTTAATTCCTTTGTCCGATGTGGTCCTGGTAGTAGCGGCGATATCGAGATGCGCCCACTGGGAATCTCCGGCGAACTCGCCTATTATCAGCGCGCCGGTTATCGCGCCGGCGCCGCGTCCGCCCGTGTTTCTGATGTCGGCAATGTCGCTGCTGTATTCCGACTTGTACGAGGAATAGGTCGGGAGCTGCCACATTCGTTCGCCAACCGAGTTGCCTGCCTCGACCACCTGGTCCACCCAACTCTGGTCGTTGCCAAACACCCCGGTCGCCCCATCGCCGAGCGCGACGCCAATTGCGCCTGTCAGGGTCGCGACGTCAACTATGCGGTTGAGACCCTTATCCACGGCGTAACAGAGCGCGTCAGCCAGAACCAGTCTTCCCTCGGCGTCTGTGTTGCCTATCTCGATGGTCTTGCCGTTCATAGCCTTCACAACATCGCCGGGTCGCTGCGCGCGACGGCCGGGCATATTTTCGGTGGCAGGTATGATTCCCCACACATTGATCTTCGGGTTGAAAGCGCCGATGGCCTTCATAGCGCCAATAACGCAGGCTCCGCCAGACATGTCGCTTTTCATCGTGAGCATACCGGCGGCAGACTTGATATCCAGGCCGCCGCTGTCGAAAGTTATCCCCTTCCCCAGCAGACCGAGATTGTTGTCGGGGTTGTCGGGATCTCCCTCGTGTCTTATTACTATAAATTTCGGGGGCTCCTCCGTGCCCTGCGCGACTCCCGCGAATGAGCCCATACCGAGTTCCTCTATCTCCGAGCGGTCCAGCACCGTCAGCTTCATGTCTGTGCCGCGGGTCACTTCGAGCGCGATTTCGGCCATTCGTGTGGGCGTCATAACATTGGCAGGCTCGTTGCTCATCTCCCGCGCAAGGTTTACCGCCTCCGCGATGGCGCTGCCCCGCTTAACTCCGCGTTCAATCGCCCCAATTTTTGCAGTATCGAACTCGACGATGTTTACGGCTTTTATGGACTTGGAGCCGGAGACGGACTTGTACTTGTCGAACGCATAGAGGCCCAGGGTGAGGCCCTCAGCGGCAACCTGCGCGGCTTCGTCAGTCTTGAGTCCACCGACTCCGGCGCCATGCAGGACGGTGGCGTAGTTCTGTACACCCCTGGATCGCAGGAATCGCGCGACACCGGCATGAACTTCCCTTGCGGCGTTCAGGTCGAAGTCTTCGCGCTTTCCGAGTCCCGCGACTACGATCCGTGTCGAGTTCAGCTTTCCCAGCGAGTATATGAGAACGTTATCGCCTCTCTCGCCGGTGATGTCGCCCTGCTCAATCAAGTCTGTTATCGCGCCATCCAGGGCGTCATCCACGGCTCCGGTGGCGCCGCCCGGCCGGGTTACGCCCTCGAACAGGTTGATAACGATTGCCGGGTCGTCACGTTCCACTATATTTCCGTCAACTGCATTGAT
The DNA here is from genome assembly GCA_965261525.1 of Dehalococcoidia bacterium. Taxonomy (GTDB): domain Bacteria; phylum Chloroflexota; class Dehalococcoidia; order Lucifugimonadales; family UBA1123; genus VXRN01. Next base: position 2,040,266 of record OZ253472.1, on the reverse strand, counting down.
CCGCATATTTGCCTCCTTGTTCATAGACCGTCAACATTATAGACGAATCTGATATAATTCACGCCGACCAAATACCATCGGAAATGACGCCCAAAGCGACAACAGAGACAGGAGAACGAGCATGACCCGCTCACAGTCGGACAGAGAACGCCAGCTAGTGGAACGCGCTCACGCGGTGCTGCCGGGCGGCAACCTCGGCAACGTCGCCAAGGACATAGTGATCGAAAGAGGCGAGGGCAGCCACATCTGGGATGCCAGCGGCAACGAGTACATTGATTACCTTCTGGGTTCAGGTCCGATGCTTATCGGGCACAGCCACCCGGAGGTTATTGACGTAGTGCGGGAGCAACTGTCCAGGGGAACGACTTTCTTCGCCAACAACGAATTCGCCATCGAACTGGCAGAGGAGATTGTGAGCGCCGTTCCCTGCGCCGACAAGGTCAGATTCAGCTCGACGGGTACGGAGGCCACACTATATGCGATGCGAGCCGCCCGGGCCTACCGTCGCAAGGACAAGATTCTGAAATTCGAGGGCGGATTTCATGGCATGAACGACTATTCGCTCATGAGCATCTGGCCTTCTCAACTGGAGGATTTTCCCAAGTCTGTGCCGGGATCGGCTGGTATTCCGCGCTCAGTGCAGAACGAAATGCTGATCGCGCCCTTTAACGACCTTGAGATGACGACCTCCATCATAGAGCGGCATCACGAGGAGATGGCCGGCATTATCGTCGAGCCGTTCCAGCGTCTGATTCCACCGAAGCCCGGGTTCCTCCAGGGCCTCAGGTCTTTGGCCGACGAATACGGCATACCCCTGATATTCGACGAGGTAGTAACGGGTTTCAGATTCGCGTACGGCGGAGCGCAGGAATTTTATGGAGTAACACCGGACATCTGCACGCTCGGCAAGGCGGTCGCCGGCGGATTCCCTCTCACCGCCATAGCGGGCCGCGAGGACATCATGACGCACATGGACGGCGGTGAAGTGACCTCCGAAGACTTCATGCCCCAGATTGGCACGCTTAGCGGAAACCCAATCGCCGCGGTCGCCGGACTGAAGACTCTGGAAATTCTCAGGAGGCCCGGCGCCTATGAGTCCATGCGGGCGACAGGCTCCACACTTAAGGTCGGTCTCCAGAGAATGCTGGACGAAGCGGAGATTCCGGCGCGCGTAACCGGTGAAGACGTGCTGTTCGACGTCTATTTCACGGAAACCGAAATAACCGATTACAGGTCAACCCTTACCGCCGATTCCGCGACCATGGGACGCTTCAATGAAGGGGCGCTTGCGCGGGGGATTTTCAAGGGCGCTTCAAAATTCTACATCTCAGCCGCGCACGACGAGAACGACATAGAACAAACGTTGAACTCCTTCAAAGAAGTTATAGAAGAGATCCGGTAGCGCCTCTTTCGGATAGGAGTTAAGTCACAAAGTCAAGCAATAGGGGTGTCGGAATTCCGACACCCCTATTGCTTTCACCCTTAAGGTTTTACGCGGCTGCCAAACTAAACGCTCTTACGAATTTCGTAGCGATAAGTGACATATATGTTCATTCTTAACTGCCAAACGTTATCATAAATTTTTTTCCAACAAATTTAATACAAATATAAACTACTCCAAGCTTGAAAGTTTCTTCTCCAAGCCATACCATATTGTTGGTGGTTGTGGGAGAAGCAGGCCGGTAGAGACATCCCGAAACGGTGGTGACTGAACTGGGCCTTGTATCCTCAAATGGATCAAGGCAGACTACTGAGCGACGATTACGTCAGTCCACGTAGGCCGCAAGAACTGCCCGGGCAGCGGGCAGAAAGGCGGTCTCGAAAATACAATTTTCTGTTGTCCTTGGATGGCGCGCGTCTTTCAATATATCCGGACTTGGCAGGGCCAAGCGCGGATTCGGGTTTCCCTTCCTCCCCTACCGATACCAGCATAAGTTGATTTTTAGTCTTGTGGGGGTGAGCGATTGAGAATTGGAAATACGAGTATTGACCTTTTGAAAGACGGCACATTCAGGATGGACGGCGGCATCCTGTTCGGCCAGGTAGCGAAGAGTGAATGGGAGCGTTACATCAAGCCTGACCGAAGAAATCGGGTAACACTGGGCCTGAACGCGATTCTGATAAACACCCCTGATCTGAAGATACTAATAGATACCGGAGCGGGCAACAAGAGGATTGCGGAGATGAAGGATGACTACAATCTTAACGGCAATAAACTCATCAAAGGCCTGAAGGAACGCGGATTAAGCGCCCAGGACATTGATATTGTCGTTCTCAGCAATCTTCATTTCGACCACAGCGGCGGATGCACAAAGCTCGACAGGACCGGCACGGCAATACCAATGTTCCCGAATGCCGTTTATATGATGCAGAGGTCGTCTTGGGAAGCCGCCATGACTCCCAACGAGAGATATACTGACTCGTTCTACGAAGAAGATTTCGAACCGTTGGCAGAACGCGACATGGTCAAGTTCCTGGACGACGGAGACGAGATTATTCCGGGTGTGAAAGTAAAGCTTGCCCAAGGACCATCCCAGGGTAACCAGGTCGTATTCATAGAATATGGCAGCGAGAGAATTGTTTACGCGGGTGACCTGATACCCACCCCCTTCCACCTCCCGCTGCACCATATACCGGCAAACGCCGAGTTCCCGAATGACACGCTAGTACAGAAGCGCGAACTGTTGGAAACTGCGATAGATGGCGGGTGGCTGATAGTATTTGGGCACGGCAACGAATACAACTCGGCGTATGTCCGTGACAGAGCCGGGGTCTCACAGCTGATTCCCGTAGAGATTTAGGCTTTATGACAGACTTATAGACCTGAAGAAGCCCCGCCGGAATAATCTCCGGCGGGGCTCTTCAATTGATGTGGATCTCTGAACGTATAGGAGATCAGGTTGCCTACGGGCGTAAGACCTGCTCTCCACGTCGAAGTTGCCAGCGATTAATCTTCCAGGATTCGCGCGCTCATAACTTCCCCATCGAGGCTTTCCAGAATGGCCGGCGTAATTCGGCTTGCAAGGTCTGATTCGGACAGCGCGCGTACCCTGAGATAGTTGTCTGTCAATCCCAGCCACGCCGTTACGCCATCGGAACTCTCGGCTCTCTCCCAGAGGACCTGCCTCGTCTGCCCTACCGAAGCCTCCCGGAACTCTCGCGCCAGCCCATCCACAACCTCCGCGAGTTCCTTTACTCTCGCAGACTTCCGGGGAGGCTTTATTTGGTCCTTATAGTAGGCGGCGCTGGTGCCCGGTCTTATGGAATAGGGGAAGACGTGGGTGGACGCCAATTCTGCCTCGACGCAGGCAGCTACGCTGTCTCGGAAGTCGCTCTCGGTCTCACCGGGAAATCCTACGATCACGTCCGCCGTCACAGCGGCGCCCCGCACGGATTCCTTGATGCGGCGTACCGAGTCCTGAAACTCCGCCGACGTGTAACGGCGACGCATGGCCTTCAGTATCGAGTCGCTGCCGCTCTGAAGCGGAACATGGAAATGGGGACAGAGCCGCGGATCTTCCCAGAGTTCCAGCAGTTCGTCCGATATGTCCTGCGGCTGAAGAGAGGAAATCCTTATCCTCGGAACCTCCGTTCGCTCCAGCAGGTTTCTCACCAGACCAACGATATTAACGTCCTCCAGATCGAATCCGTAAGAGCCGAGTTGAGTGCCGGTCAGGACAACTTCCCGGCATCCAATATCCGCGTATGCGTTTGCCGTGGAGACGATCTCATCAACCGGAATGCTGCGCTCCCTGCCCCTCACCGTGGGTACTATGCAATAGGCGCATACTTGATCGCACCCCTCCTGAATCTTGACCATAGCGCGGGAACGTATTCTCAGAACCTGGCTCAGCGCCTCATCGTCGCCAATGGCGCAGGCCGTATCAGGGTCGGAAGCCAGGCGACCAATCATCCTTGCAAGAGAAGGTTTGTCCACATTGCCGACAACCAGGTCAATTTCGGGCATCGAGCGCAGGTCGTCCGGCGCGCGCTGGGCATAGCAGCCGGTAACTACGACCAGTCCGTTCGGATTGCGCCTCTTGGCCGCCCTCACTGCCTGGCGCGCCTTGCGGTCGGCGACGTGAGTTACCGTGCAGGTGTTTAGCACGTACACGTCTGCGTCTTCAGTCTTGCGGGCAACGTCGTAACCGGCCGTTGCCAATTCCCGCGCGAGAAGCTGCGTGTCGGCCTGATTGAGCTTGCAGCCGTGGGTCTCCAGCATAACGGTGGGGCGTTCAGGCACTGTTGATTTCTCCTCTGAATTTGGGCGGCGTTGGTGTTTTCCTAAATTCTCGCGAAAGCGGCAATCCAGAAGGGCAATGCGCGTCCATCTCATTTCAGTCGCGCCCATCCGGGACGCTGAATCCGCAATCTAAGTAAGAATAGTGGAAAGAAATTCACACATCAACGGAGGACGGGTGGAATGACTCTTAACTTCAGAACCTGTATCAACTTAATCGGCGTTCCTCGCGGCGCGAAAATCCCCTCCCCCTCGACGGGCTGAGAAGGGTATGTAAATGTGCAGCTATCTAAGAATTTCAATCAACAAACCCCCTCTCCCTTGAGAGAGAGGGCTGGGGTGAGGGTGATTACCGCCACCGACCAAACTGATACAGTTTCAAGCCGGTACGAAGTGTTGCGCGACTCTCCGTTCGCTATGTTACAATATGCCTGTTGCAGAACAAAAGTGCCTGAATTATATAATGTGGAATTTATCAATGACGACATAAATGTCCGACACTTTTTTTCTGCAGGTCGATTCCAGGCGAATTCATAGCTAAATCCGCCGATTGTCAGGTCAATACTCACCTGAAACGTCACCTGAAGTCCACCAGGGGTCCACCTGAACTAACATAAATCAGAATATATAACCCAGCCGATTTTCCACACACCTATCGACTTTGGAAAGACCCTGTGAACGACGACAACCTGTATCAACTTAGTCGGCGTTCCTTGCGGCGCGAAAATCCCCTCAGCCCTCGACGCTGAGAAGGGTATGTAAATGTGCAGCCATCTAAGAATTTCAATCAACAGACCCCCTCTCCCTTGAGGGAGAGGGCTGGGGTGAGGGCGATTACTACCACCGACCAAACTGATACAGCTTCGTAACTTCAAGAATTATATATAGCCGCTCACGCGCCACGCTACAATTCCTACGGTTGTACAGGGCTTTTCGGAGTCGGTATGAGTTTCCAGTTATACTACACATCCATGCCTTTGCTACGCTACAATACCAGTTCAAGATCCCGACTGCCAAGAATGAGGAGTCCACGCAGGAGTAAAATGACACCTACGCTGGACAACGCTACGCTCGAAATGTGGGTTGACCGCACTCGGAGGATGGTCGGATACCGCGACGAGGCTCTGGATTTCCTAAATCGGGCGGGCGGGCAGGTCCCGGTATTTGAGTCCGACATCGGGCTTGTCTGCCGCCTCTGGGCCGTCGCGGACGAATACGATGAGATAGTGTGCCGCGCTTTATCGGCGTTCGACGCCGCCCTGTCCGGCGACGCAGGCGAGTTGGACATCACGCGCGGGGTGGAAACCAGGCCCACTTCGGAGGAAGAATCGCGCGTGTTATTTCTTTGTACCTGGTCCGTTATGCGTACCGAACAAGAAGGCGTGAGCTGCATACTGTACGGCGAGCAGTTGACCGGCGCAGTCGGGCTGGAAGTTCGCTACAGCCAAGGCGTCAGCCAGGCAATTCCATTCCCTCTCGTCAATCCTTCAGATCTGTACGGGACGCTGAGCGACAGTTTCTTCGATTTAGCGGCGAGGTTGTGAGCCGTCCCCTAGACACCGCAACAAACAATTGCCATTTCGCCTCCCTACTTCAGGAGGACTTTCCATGACCCAGATTAATATGTCCAAAATAGCCGTCTATGGCGCGCCGTGGTGTCCGGACTGTAGGCGCGCGAAGCAGTTCCTCGGAGAACAGCGCATCTCCTACGACTGGGTTAACATTGACCTTGATGAGAGCGGACGCGCCTACGTTCAGCAAGTGAATGACGGCAAGCAAATCATCCCAACGATAGTGTTCGAAGACGGTTCTATTCTTGTCGAGCCAACAAACGCGGAACTTGCCCTTAAACTAGGCATCAGTCCGAGCGCGACCCGTTCGTTCTATGACCTGATCGTCGTGGGAGGGGGTCCTGCCGGCCTGACCACTGCTCTCTACACGGCCCGCGAAGGCATTGACACACTGATAATCGAACAGAGCGCTGTCGGCGGGCAGGCAGGAGTGACCGAGCGCATAGAGAACTACCCAGGATTTCCGGACGGAATACAAGGGGCGCTGCTTGCGGACCAGATACGTCTCCAAGCCGAGCGTTTCGGCGTCGAAATTCTCCAGGCGCAGTCCGTGACAAGTATAAGCGCCGCCGACGAATTCGAGGTAGTATCCACCGAGACCGGGGACGAGTATTCGTCCGGGGCGCTGGTTGTCGCAACCGGCAGCAGATATAGAAGACTCAATGTGCCTGGCGAAGAAGACCTGATTGGGGCCGGCATTCATTTCTGCGCCACCTGCGACGGTCCCTTCTACAAGGACCAAGAGGTGTTGGTAATAGGAGGAGGCAACAGCGCCGTGGAAGAGAGCCTGTTCCTGACCCGGTTCGTCTCCAAGGTTACTATTCTGTCGAGAGGAGAACAGCTGCGGGCAAGTCGAATACTCCGGGAACGGGCTGAGAGCGACCCCAGGCTGGAAGTTCGCGCCAATACATCGGTCAAGGAATTCAGAGGCGCTTCCAGGGTCGAGTCCGTGCTCGTAGCCAACTCCCAGAGCGGCGAATGCGAGGAGCTATATCCGTCGGGCGTATTCGTATTCATTGGGATGGATCCCAACGCCGGCTTCGCCCGCGACACACTGGATACCGATCAGTGGGGATTCATAACCACGGATATGACATTCCAGACCTCGCTTCCGGGCATATTCGCGGCAGGCGACGTTCGCGCCGGCAGCACCAAACAGCTTGCGGCCGCGGTCGGCGAAGGCGTCACGGCGGCCATGATGGTAAGGAGCTATCTGGAGAGGCTCCAGAAGAGCCGGGGATACGCCGGAGACGAGTAATCCCTCCATCTATCTATGCTATAATCCTATGCTATAATCGCTTCCGAAGTTTGGGCTTGTAAAGACGCCAATTGAGCGTATGCCCCTCCCCCAGGAGTTCTCCGAATGATCCCTAATCGAGTTGTGGTAACAGGCGTGGGCGTTGTGAGCCCTCTTGGAATGGACACCGGGTCCACGTGGAAGAACCTCTTGTCCGGTCGCTCCGGCGTCGGTCAGATAACAGCCTTTGACCCAGAAGGCTATGGCACGACCATCGCGGCGGAGGTCAAGGACTTCGAGCCGGCAGGACTGCTAGGACGCAAGGAAGCGAGGCGTATGGACAGGTTTGTCCAACTCGCGGCTGTGGCCGCATTGGAATCCGCCGAGGCTTCAGGCATCAAGGTAACCCGTGAAAACAGCGAGCGTGTCTCGGTAATGATCGCCAGCGGAATCGGCGGGATCATCACTCTATCGGACCAGGTCGGAGTGCTCAGAGATCGTGGGCCAAAGCGTATTTCTCCGTTCATGGTACCAATGATGCTTCCCGACATGGCTTCGGGGCAGGTCTCGATGATCATGGGCGCGAAAGGTCCGAATTACAGCACAGTCTCCGCGTGCTCCAGCGCGGCGGACACAATTGGGCAGGCTTTCGAGGCGATTCGCAGGGGCGACGTGGACGCCGTGTTCGCGGGCGGTTCGGAAGCGGCAATCTGTCCGATAGGCGTCGCGGGATTTAACGCCTGTCACGCGCTCTCGAAACGCAACGACGATCCTGAAAGGGCTTCCAGACCATTCGACGCGGGTCGAGACGGATTCGTCCTGGGAGAAGGAGGCGCGGCGCTTGTATTGGAGAGCCTCGAACACGCGGCATCCCGAGGCGCGACACCCATAGCCGAGATGACCGGATACGGTTCCAGCGCCGACGCGTATCACATTACGCAGCCCGCTCCCGGGGGCGAGGGCGCCGCCAGAGCGATGAACATGGCGCTAAAACAAGCGCAGACCCAACCCGAAGAAATTGGATACGTAAACGCCCACGGCACTTCCACTCCGCTTAACGACAAGTATGAGACGATGGCGCTCAAATCCGTCTTCGGCGAGGAAGCCTACAAGATACCAATAAGCTCCACAAAGTCCATGACCGGCCACCTTCTGGGCGCGAGCGGCGCGCTGGAGGCCGTCTTCACTGTACTTGCGCTCTCGAAGTGGGCTATTCCGCCCACGATCAACCTCGAAACCCCCGATCCCGACTGCGATCTCGACTACACGCCACATATGCCCAGGAGAGGGCGCATACGCTCTGCAATGAGCAACTCCTTCGGCTTTGGCGGACATAACGCATCGCTCGTGTTCCGGGAATTCGAGGAGTAGCGGGCAGCGGTTCCATTGGGCGGATTCCATTAGGGAATTTCTGAGAAACCGCCACCGCAGACTTCCTTGCGGCATTTCAGTGAAAGCCGGAATAATTGGGATTGTCGTGGTCGCGCGCCAGAACTACACCAGCGCTTAACAGGACAGACTCAATTGAAAGACAACTGGAAACTGATGCCGCCTGTACCCGCAGAGGTTGAAGGCGCTCTGAGATTCCCCCATAGTCAGTCCCAGCTTCTGTACAACAGGGGTCTGACTTCCCACAATGAGGCTAAGGCATTCCTCACGCCCGACGATTCGTCTGTCTGCGACCCTTTTCTGCTGCCTGATATGGACAAGGCAGTGTCAAGGCTGCGACGCGCGATTACTAACCGCGAGCGCATAGGAGTCTTCGGAGACTTCGACATAGACGGCATAAGCGGAACAGCGGTCGTAATGTCCAGTTTAAGAGATTTGAACGCGGAAGTCGTACCGCACATTCCGAATAGGAATCGCGTCGAAGAAGGTCATGGACTCAACAAGGAAGCCATACGGCTGCTGGCGGACAGCGGCGTTACCCTGCTGATTACCGTGGACTGTGGCAGCTACGACTTTGACGAAGTGAAATTGGCGTCGTCCCTCGGGATGGACACCATCATCACCGACCACCACGCCGTATTGGACTTGCCTCCCGCCCTGGCATTCGTCAGTTCGAACAGGCCGGATTCGCGATACCCCTATCGAGCCCTGGCGGGAGTGGGAATGGCCTACAAACTCATGCAGGCGCTCTATCAGGAATTGGGACGCGCCGAGCCGGGGGAATTGCTCGAGTTTGTTGCCCTGGGGACCGTTAGCGACGTTGTTCCTCTTACAGGTGAAAATCGCTACTTCGTGAAAGAAGGTCTGAAGCGGCTGAACCGGACCAGTGTCCCGGGACTCAGCGCGCTAATCGAGGTATCGGGAAATCGAGGAAAGGAACTGGATACCACTACGCTTTCATTCGGTCTCATCCCGCGTCTCAACGCTCCGGGCAGACTCTACGACGAGAAAGACGCGCGTTACATGGCGCTTTACCTTATGACTACGGTTGATCCGGAAAACGCGCATTACATGGCCGCCGACATGGAAATCTCAAACAAGCGTCGCCAAGCGTTGACTGAAGAGGGATTTACGCAGGCTAAAGCGCAAGTAGCGAAGAGATGGGGGCGCGCTTCCCTGCCGGGCATTATCATGGTCGGTCATCGCGAGTGGAAGCCGGGCATTATCGGTTTGATCGCGTCCAAGCTGGTGGATATGTACAGTCGGCCAGCGATTGCGGTTGCGGTAGGCGCCAGCGAGAGCAGGGCAAGCGCAAGAACCATTCAGGACTTCAACATCTTCGAGCCTATCGAAATGAAAAGCGAGTTGTTTACCAAGTTCGGAGGACATAAGCAGGCCGCCGGATTCACTACTCCGAACGAGTACCTGCGGACACTCGCGGACCATTTCGAGACCTATGCCTCAGCCGCTTTCGACAGAGTCGCTGAGGACCCTCAACTTGACATTGAACTGCAAGCCGACCCTTCCCTTGTAGCTAGAGACCTGTTCGATTTCACAAGAGAGCTCGCTCCATTTGGCCAGTCCAATCCACAGCCCCTTTTTTCATCCGGGCCGCTGTGTGTGACGAACTCATTCAGAGTCGGCTCCGGCAAGCACCTCAAGCTCAATCTGCAAGACCGTGAAGGTACCACATGGGACGCAATCGCCTTCAGAAAGGGCCAACGCGCCGGTGAGGCGCCGGTCGGCGGCTATCTCAACGTGGCGTACAGAATGGAACTCAACACTTGGCGCGGCTCTTCCAGTCTTCAGCTTGTCGTCGAAGACTTCGCTTCTTCAGCAGCCTACTAGAACACGAACATGACGCGGATGTACGCTAATCCGCAACTCCTCGGGGCCGCGATTCGAGATTAAGTGGCCGTATCGCGATATACTAAACGAAGCGACCACTATGCCCACTATGTTACACGGACGCTAAGGAGAGCGAATTGACCTCGCCTACAATCGAGAACCAGATTGGAGACTTGCGCGAGCAGATTGGCGAACTGCGAGGCGAATTGCGGGGCGAAGTAAACGGCCTGAATCGGCGCATGGACGATATGCGCCGCCTTATGATGGTTATGATAGGAGTTGCGGGCGGAGGTCTGGTCTCCGGAATAGTAGGCGTGATACTGCAACTGGTGAAATAGCCGCCACTCCGTCCAGCTTTGTCCTGAAACCAACTTTCTCCCGCGCCCTATCCGCGCTGCCGCCTTCTGCGTTCCGCGCGCGAACCCCTTTCAACCGGAAGGGTTGGCGTATCGAGTATTTCGTCCGCCGGCATTGGTCGGGCTTTGATTAGCAGCAGAGGCACGGTAATCGCCAGTACGAGGAGCGCGATGTACTGAGCTTCCTGCATTCCGAACGCCCAGATTTTATCTTCACGCAAAAATGTTATCGCAAATCTGCCCAGCGAGTAGAGGGTCAGATAAAGCGCGAAGAGCATTCCATCAGGTCGCAGCCGATTACGCAGTTTCCATATCACAAACAGCGAGACCATATTCCAGATAATCTCGTATGCGATCACGGGCTGTACCGAGACTCCTATACCGTTTACGCAACGCCCGGCGTCAGATGCAGGACTTGTCCATATAAACCCAAACGCAAAATCCCACGCTTTCGCACAATGTTCGCCGTTTACAATATCGCCCAGACGCCCGATGCTCTGCACGAACAGCAGCGCCGGGGCAGTCAGATCCGCTATTACGCCAACGGGATGTTTTCTCCATAGAGCATACCCGGCGCCCAGTAAGAACCCGCCCAGTATGCCGCCCCAAAGCCCTATTCCTCCGTTCCAGACAGCGATCATCTGGCCCGGATTACTCTGGTAGAAGCTCCAGTGGTCAATCACATGGACAAGTCTCGCGCCAACAATGCCTCCTACAATCGCCCACGTCGCAATCGAATAAACATCGTCGGGATGTATGCCACGCATGGGCGCCCATCTTCCAACCAGATATACCGCGCTCGCGACTGCGATGAAACTAAAAAAGCCGTGCCAACTCAGCACGAACGAACCGAAGGCCACTATATTCGGGCCTATGTCTATTTCAACCATCGAGATCTATCCTGAATCGTTCTATTGACGAGATTTCTGAAATTCGTTGACCATGCCATCGAAAGTAGATGGTCACTAAAGGACCTTACTTGCTCAGGGCCATCTGCTAAAATTAGTGACTACCCTATCGCAACAAGGACGGACTTTAATGAACGAAGTCGTGGAAAACTTCCTCCACTACATGACCGTGGAACGCGGCGCTTCGCCGAACACGCTGTCGGCCTATCGAAACGATCTTGAGCAACTTTCTGAATTTCTCCATCCGCTCAACACTATACCGGACGAACATATCGCCTGGGATGAAGTTACAGAGCAAACTATCTCCGAGTACGTGCTGCATCTTCATGGATTAGGATATTCGGAAACGACCAGGGCGCGCAAGATAGCATCTACAAAGTCCCTGTTCGGGTTTCTCGTGGACGAGGGCGCTCTGGAGGGCAATCCTACGATAAATGTGAGTGCGCCTAAGATAGGCCGGTCGCTGCCCAAAGCGCTCTCCGTTGAGGAAGTTGACAGGCTTCTCGCCGCTCCAGGCGAAGTTCACACACCCGAGGCCGTACGGGACCAGGCAATGCTGGAACTTCTCTATGCCAGCGGCATGAGAGTGAGCGAGTTACTCTCCCTGGATATAGAGGACGTATCCATCGAATCAGGGACAGTAAGGTGTTTGGGCAAAGGCGGCAAGGAAAGGGTCGTTCCCATTCATAGCAAGGCAATCGAATCGGTGAGATTCTACACGGCTGAGGTCCGTCCCGGACTTCAGAGGTCTAAGTCCACCAATGCGTTGTTCCTGAATCGCAGAGGAAACCGACTCACCAGGCAGGGATTCTGGCTGATTCTGAAAGGCTATTGCCAGCGGACCGGTCTCAACAGCAAGATCACGCCACATACACTACGGCACAGTTTTGCAACGCATCTGCTGCATGGAGGAGCCCCTCTCAGACATGTTCAGGAGCTACTCGGGCACGCGAGCATAAACACGACGCAGGTCTATACGCATCTGACAAGCGATCACATCCGTTCCGAGTATGACCACGCCCACCCCAGGGCCTGATTTGAAACATTTCGCCAACAGGTTTATCCTTACTCTGACGCATAACTCCTATCAAGGAGGCAGAACCAAATGCCAAGCAAGAACAAACGAGCCGCCACCCGCCAAGCCAAACTGAGTCAACGCAGAAGACGCAGGGACGGCAGTCGGAAACAGAGAACCGGCGAGCAGCCGGCGGAAAGAGCTACTGCCGCGCACGCCGCTCCGGCGGCGTCCAGCCGGCGACGCGCCACTTCCACTGTCGCGGCGGCGGCACAAACTCAGACTCAAACTCCAAGCGCCGCCGTTCCGGCGCCACAGACCTCTCAGCGGCGATCACGAAGCGTAGCGGCGGCTCCCAGAGCTCGCACAAGAGCGTCTCAGAGCCGAGCGGCGACATACGAACCGCTTCCCATGTACGCTTATCTGGGATCGGAGCTTAAGAGAATCGGCGCGATCACCGCAGCAATGGCGGTAGCTCTCGCCGCTCTGACAGTGGTATTGGGGCAGGCGTAATTTTCGACAAATACAGCTGAGACATCGGCGGCGTCTCATCCTACTCGGAGTGAATGCCGTATGAACGAGGTCCATGAGACCGCGAGGGGCAACGTGGTAGTAGCGGAGACTCCGACCTTTATAGAGCGCTTGCGCGCCCTGCCGGTGAAGCCGGGCGTCTATTTGATGCGCGACAGTTCCGGTGTCATTCTCTACGTGGGAAAGGCGGCGAAACTACGCGCGCGCGTCTCTACTTATTTCGGTTCCCCCTACGACTTGCCCCCAAAAATCAGGCAAATGGTTCGCAGGGTCGCCGACTTCGAGTTCATCGTCACAGAGTCCGAGCAGGAAGCGCTGATACTCGAGAGCAATCTCATTAAAGAGCATCAGCCGCAGTATAACGCCCGTCTGAAGGATGACAAGTCCTATCCGTTCATAAAAATAGACACGACCGAGGAGTTCCCGCTCGTCTATGTAACGCGAAGAGTCAAGGAAGACGGCGCGCGCTACTTCGGCCCGTTCGCAAGCGCGTCGAGCGTGCGCAAGACGCTGGCTCTGCTCAAGAAACTATTCCCCTACCGCTCCTGCACCAAGACGATTACAGGAAACGACGACAGGGCCTGTCTCGATTACTACATCCATCGCTGCGCCGGACCGTGCATCGGCGAAGTGGATAAGAAGCAGTACCACGAGATAATTGATCAGGTTGCCTTGTTCCTGGAAGGTCGGACCGAGCAAGTCGTCAGGGGAATCCGTTCTCGCATGGAAGATTCATCCGAGAACCTGGAATTCGAACGCGCCGCCGTTCTCCGAGACCAGATCGTCGCGATTGAGAAGGTACACGAGGGTCAGAAAGTCCTTCAACTCTCCAACGAAAACGTTGACATCATCGCTCTCGCCCAGCAGAACCACGACGCCTGGGTGGAGGTTTTCTTCATCAGGCAGGGTAAGCTGATAGGACGCGAGAATTTCCTCATGCACCGCGCGGACGGCGACGAACCGGCTGAGGTGCTTGCGGCCTTCGTCAAGCAATTCTACACGGCTAATCCATATGTGCCGCGCCGCGTGCTGCTCCAGTACCTGCCGGACGATCTGAAGGCCATCGAGGGCTGGCTGCGCGCCAAGAGGCAGGCTGCCGTCTATCTGCACGTTCCCCAGCGAGGCGAGAAGAAGAAACTCGTTGACATGGTCGCCCAGAACGCCGCGCAGGGACTGGAACAGCTGACTATCAGGAGAATCCACGAGTCCAACAACAACGCGAAGGCGACCGAGGAACTCGAGGACGCGCTCAGCCTGCCCAAGCCTCCGACCAGAATTGAGTGCTACGACATCTCCAACATTCAGGGGACGAACTCGGTCGGGAGCATGGTCGTATTCGAGGACGGAAAGCCCAAGACTTCGGACTACCGCAGGTTTCAGATAAAGAAAGTCGCAGGCATTGACGACTATTCAATGATGCGAGAAGTGCTTACCAGGCGATTCAAGCGGTTGGCCGACTCTCGGAAGAAGGAGCGGGAGGGCAGCGATAACTCCACCGTTTCTAACAATGGCAACTCATGGGGCATTATTCCCGATCTAGTAATAATAGACGGGGGCAAAGGGCACCTCGGCGCAGCGCTCCAGGTCTTCCTCGAACTCGGAATTGACGACATTCCACTTTGCAGCCTTGCAAAGGAGAACGAGGAGCTTTTCGTTCCCTATGAAAGGGATCCGATTGTTCTGCCCAGAAATTCACAGGGCCTGTTTCTTGTCCAGCGGGCCAGAGACGAGGCGCACAGGTTCGCAATCACGTTCCACCGGCAGCGTCGTTCCAAGAGCAGTGTCAAGTCATCTCTGGACCTGGTGCCCGGCGTGGGGCCGAAGCGCAAGAAGATGCTTATTCGGAGGTTCGGGTCGGTCAAGAACATCCGGGAAGCGTCGCTTGAAGACATGGCCTCTGTACCGGGCATGACGCTAACGGTCGCGCGCGCCATCAAGGATCACATCTGACGGACGGGGATACTTTGCGGTGGTTGAAAGACCCATAATTAGCTAGGCCCAATCGCCTTGCGGAGATAGATAAGTATGTATAATCAAGAGCGAATGGGAATCTGAGATGATTACAATTAATACACCTGACGACCTGCTGTCGTTCTTGCGGGAAAACCAGGAGTTCCGAGATGCTGTGAGGCAGGCTATCCTGACCGAGGAACTGCTGGCCCTGCCGTCCGTGTTCACTGCATTCGCGTCCGAGATACGCTCTGACATCAAGCGTCTTGAAGACGGTCAGCAGGAACTCAAAGACGGCCAGCAAAGACATACGGCCGACATACAAGAGCTCAAGGACGGTCAGCAGGAACTCAAAGACGGCCAGCAAAGACATACGGCCGACATACAAGAGCTCAAGGACGGTCAGCAGGAACTCAAAGACGGCTATCAGGAACTCAAAGACGGTCAGCGAGGACATACGACCGACATAGGCGAACTGAAAGGACTCGGATTGGAGGCGAAGTTTTACAGGCGCGGTCCTTCTCTGATAGCCACGCTGCTTGATGTACGCCGTACCCAGAGGGTCTCAGTGGCTGAAACAGACGCGAACTCCCAGGAGTTCACCAGCGAGATTGACAAGGCAAACGATGACGGCATAATCACTAACGCTGAACGTCGTCGCGTCTTCGATACCGATACGATCATGAAAAGCGCCAGACGTGGGCATCCCAATCCCGTCTATACGGTTGTTGAGTCTTCATACAGCTTGACCAGAGACGACATCCAAAAGGTAAAGACGACCGCAACCATACTCGGCAAGGTGTTTCCCGACGCCGAGATACATACGGCGCTCTACTACATGAACATCGCATCCTTTATCGAGGAGGAAGCAAACCAGCAGGGAGTCCACCTCATGAAGGCGGGCAATCTCACCTAGCTCATCTCAAAACTCCATACGCGCAGCCCCAGTTGACAGATAACTGGGGCTTTTTGTTGCATTGCGCAGGTGATTCCGGGTAGCCGACTTTCTGTGAGAGCGACTTTTCCTACGAATCCCCTGGCCGACTGATCCGATACCTTAGTTGTCCTCGCTAGTCGTCGCCCCCGCTATTGCCTCTTGTCGCGGAAGCCCCGCCTCCTGTCGTCGCGTTCAGGAACGGGTTGAGCAGGTTGGTGAACTCCATCGGGAAGATGAACTTGGTGCTCGAGCTTTCGCCCAGGGCCTTCAGGGTGTCGAAGTATTGAAGACTGAGGGTGTTAACGTCTATCCCGGTCGCCACCTCGTTAATCTTGTCCAGCGCGGTGCTGAATCCCTCGGCTCTGAGCATGGCGGCCTGGCGGTCTCCTTCTGCTGACAGTATCTCCGACTGGCGGTGTCCCTCCGATATGAGTATGGCGGACTGCTTTTCGCCTTCGGCTACGGTGATGGCGGCCTGCCGCGTGCCTTCGGCCTCGGTAACGACCGCTCGGCGAATCCTCTCGGCGGACATCTGCCGGTTCATAGCCTCCTGAATATCCCGCGCAGGCTCGATCTCGCGGATTTCGACCTGTGTGACCTTGATTCCCCATCGCTCGGTTATCTCGTCCAGCTTGATCCGCAACTCCTCGTTGACGCGCTCTCGCTGGGACAGCACATCGTCAACGCTCATCTCGCCGATGACGGCGCGGAGCGTTGTCGTCGCAATCCCGACGACGGCGCTGCGAAAGTCCACTACTTCCAGCACGACCTTCTCCGCCTGATTTTCGATAACCCGCATATAGACCAGGAAGTCAATCTCAATCGGCGCGTTGTCCTTGGTGATGTTGGTCTGCCTGGGAATGTCTATGACCTCTTCTCTCAGATCCACCCTGAGCGTGGAGTGGAACGGCCAGAACAGGACGCGCAGACCGGGCTGTATAAGCCCGGAGTATTTGCCAAGCGTGAATAGCGCGAGACGTTCGTATTGCTTAATGATCTTAATGTTCGGAATCATGTTAGCTCCTCTATTCGGGTTAGGGGTTGGATGACAGCGGGTCTCTGAATACTTTCAATTTGAGACCCTCAACTTCGGTAACCATTACGCGCTCGCCGGACTGAATTGGTTCGCCGGAGTCCGATTCGGCGGTCCAGAGTTCGTTGGCGACTTGAACCGTGCCAGTAGGATTCAGATCCGATCTTACGGTACCCACCTGCCCGACCATCTGGGAGTCTTTAGACAGGCTGTGTATGCTTTTGGCCTTTCTGACGAAGTACCATAGTCCCGCCAGGCTTGCGCACATAAATGCTATCGTTCCGCCAAACGCGCCGAATCCCACGAAAGTTCTGTCGTCGAATAGAAGCAGGCCCCCGATGGCGAAGCTGATGATACCGGCGGCTCCAAACGCTCCGTAGTCCGACCCGCCGGTAAACTCGAAAAGAAACAGCGCCAATCCGATGGCGATAAGCGCCAGACCTACCCAGTTAAACGGCAGGCTGCGAAGCGCCAGCCCCGCTATGATAAGCAACGCTACGCCCGCGATCCCGGCAATCCAGCCTCCCGGGCTTGCCACCTCAACGAGGAGCAGAACAGCGCCGACGGCGATCAGCGCGAATACCACCTGGGTGTTTGAAAGCCAGCTAAGAGAATCCAGTTCGGGCATCACTCTCTCCCGCTACGTGGCACAGGCCCCTCGCTCGCCAAATCACATACAGCAGCCGAAAGGTTCTGAAAGGCGTGGTGAGCGCGGCGTCACTCGTCCCGATACACTGTCAGTATAACACCTTCCATGTCCGACACGACGACGCTCTCCCCAGATTCGATGGACTCGCCGGACAGAGAGTGAGCGGTCCACAATTCACCCGCCACCTGCACCGTTCCCCTGGGTTCGAGCGTAGTTCTCACAACACCTGCCTGTCCAATAATCTGCGAGCTTCTGGAAACGACGGTTATCTTTCTGGCCTTCCGCGAGAAGAACCACAGACCCACCAGGCTGACAGCCATAACAGCGGCAGTCGCGCCGAGAACCCCGTAGCCAATCCTTACGTCGGGGGCGGGCAGGCCCGGGACGCTGGTATCGCCGAACAGGAAGAAACCGCCCAGTATGAAGCTGATTCCTCCCGCGAGTCCGAAGCCGCCCCAGCCCGGCGCCTGCAATTCAACAAAAAACAGTACAAGCCCAGCGCCGATAAGAACGAGTCCAATCCAGTTTACAGGCAGGCTACCCAATCCAAGGAAAGCCAGTATCAGGAACCCAGCGCCCAGAACTCCGGCAACCCAGCCACCGGGAACCAGGATCTCGAACAGTATGAAAATCCCGCCCGCGGCTATCAATATGAACACCAGCGTAGGATTCGCGAGGAATCGGAGCGCTTTCTGAACCGGCGTAATCTCGGCGCGCCTAACTGACACACCATCGGTTTCAAGAGTAATGAGACTTCCCTGGACCAATACCTCCCTGCCATTGATCTTGTCGAGCAGGTCCCGGGCGTCGGCTGCCAGAATGTCCAGAATGCCGAGTTCCAAGGCCTCGACATCCGAATAGGAAGCGGCTTCGGTTATTGTCTTCACCAACGCCTCGGAATTCCTGTCACGCTGGCTGGCTATGCTCCGCAGCAAAGCCGCCGCGTCCTGGGTCACCTTTGCCTTTATGGTTTCGGGAAGCTCCACGCCGCCCGCGCCGACGGGCGAGGCGGCGCCGATATTCGTGCCGGGAGACATGGCGGCTATGTGCGCCGAGGCTACAAGAAACGTGCCCGCCGACGCCGCCCTCGAACCCGACGGAGTTACCAGTACCGCCACCGGAACGGGAGAATCCAAAATGTCCCCGACCATATCGCGCATCGAGTCCAGATCCCCGCCCGGCGTATCCAACTCCAGCACGAACAGTTTCGCGCCGCTGTCGTGCGCGTCGCCGAGCCATCCTCTGAGGATGCGCGCCGCCACCGGGTCAACCGGCGCGTCGAGGCGACCGACCATAACGCCGCCGGAGTCCGGCCCCGACTGCGCGCTTACGACACCCGCCAAAATGGGGAACAGTATCGAAAGGGCGCCCAGCGCGAGAAGCGCGTGTCTAAGCGAAGTCAATTTTTCCATAAGGGTCTGCACCTGCGCTACGGTGGACTTTGCAACCAATAGCAGTTCTCAATTTTCGAGGCCATGTCTGGGTTAACTTGATTTCACGCTATGAGATTCACACTCTCTTGAGTGAATCTCTATTGGATGGAGCGCGGTAAGGAGGTCGCAGGTGTCACGGGGGCGACGCTATCTCGCAGCCCATGGCCTCGAAAAAGTCGTCATCCACGCAAGCCACGGGCAGCCCCGACTCGAGCGCGGTCGCCGCGACAACGGCATTGGGCAGAAGGGACGAATCATCGGAATCGAGTTCGCGGGCGATTCCTCCAGCCCGCTTGGCAATCTCGACACTCAACTCGATCACATCCAACATAGACAGAAGCGCTATCAGCTGGATCTCCGCTCTCCTGTCTGGAAGACTGCGGACGGCCTCGGCTACTGACAATGCGGATACAGCTGCCTTCATATCCGCGGAAACGATAAGAGACACCCACTCGGATTCCGGACCGCCACGCCAGACGCTCTCGATTATCCTGGTGTCCAGTATGACTTGGGCATCCACAGATGGTCGCTCCTAGACTTGGTCGGCTCACGCGGCGACTATTGGGCGTCGGCGCCCACGGCCTCTCTTAGAATCGCCGATGCCTCATCCGCTGAAATCTGCACGGGGGACCCGACCGGCTGGTTCTGCTGCATCGAGAGATATTCATCGTTCCACACCGATTCAGGTTTCGTTCGGGAAGATTGCGACTGGTCGCCGTTCAGCGCCATTTCAAGCGCGTTTTCCAGAAAAGTTCTGAGCGGAACGCGCATTTCAGCGGCCCTCGCCTTGGCGCTGAGATACAGGTCCTCCCTGATCTGCGCGTAAAGTTGTCGAGTCGGGACAGAACTCTTCTGTCTGGGCATTGAAATATCCTCTGTTCAGGCTGTATTTCTATACTATCACATCAAATTTCTAAGAATGATGATTTCAAAAACTTTGGAGTTTGAATCGCAATCTGTTTGGCGCTCTACACGTAAGTCAGATGCGAAACACCTGGTGAATTGCCAATCGTCTTCGGTATATAATCCGTCCACTATGAAGATTGTAATTGCACCTCAGACGTTCAAAGGCAGTATATCCGCTCTGGACGCCGCCGTAGCCATGCGAAATGGCGTCCTGGAAGTATTCCCGGAAGCTGACACACTCCTGGTTCCCGTCGCCGACGGCGGTGACGGTACGCTGGAAACTCTGGTCGAGGGTTCGGGCGGCGAGATACGGGCAGCGGATGTCAGTGGCCCTCTTGGAGAGCGCAGAGCCGCCGAATGGGGCGCGATGGGCGACGGGGTTACAGCCGTCATTGAGATGGCAAGAACTTCCGGCCTCGCGCTAGTGACGCTCGACCACAGAGATCCGCTCAACGCGACGACATACGGGCTGGGAGAGGTTGTCAGCGCGGCGCTGGACGACGGATTCCGGCGATTCATAATGGGAATCGGCGGCAGCGCGACCAACGACGCCGGAGCGGGCATGGCGCAGGCGCTCGGCGTTCGCCTTCTCGACGACACGGGAGACGAACTGCCCTACGGAGGCGCGGCTCTCGCCGACCTCAATCGTATTGATCTTTCTGGCATTGACTCGCGCGTCGAGGATTCATCATTCCTGGTTGCATGCGACGTGAGCAATCCCCTGACAGGACCGGAAGGCGCCTCCGCGATATACGGCCCTCAGAAGGGAGCGACGCCGGAGATGGTTCAGACCCTTGACGCCGCTCTGCTCCACTTCTCCGAAGTCGTTCGGCGCGACCTGAGCGCGGAGATAGACAGCCTCAAGGGAGCGGGCGCGGCGGGCGGACTCGGCGGCGGCATGGTGGCCTTCCTGAACGCGGAGCTCCGCGCAGGAGTGGACATAGTTCTGGACACGGTGGGGCTGGACGACGCGCTTGAAGGCGCGGACTTGGTTCTGACAGGAGAGGGCGCGCTTGACTACCAGACGGTTTACAGCAAGGCTCCGATAGGCGTGGCGGAGCGAGCGAAGCGGCTTAGAATTCCGGTCATTGCGATAGCGGGAACTCTCGGAGATCGTTACCGGCTGGTTCACGATCATGGCATTGACGCTGCCATTGCGATCACCAACGCGCCAATGAGTCTGGAAGAGGCTTCCTCGCGCGCCGCCGACCTGATAGCGGACGCGACAGCCCAGGCGATGCGGATGATGAAAGTTGGGGCAAGGGCGATGGAGGGATAGATTGTAAGATTTGTATTCTCAGTTAACTGCAAATAGTTTACCATTTCCTAAGAGATTCTGCCGTCCGTTGCCGTTCAAGTCCCACTTTCCTCACAAAGTCAGTCATACTTACATCGTATTCCGTGTTACAGTTAGTCGCCCCATGGCAGATGATCATGATGCCTCCATCATATATAAAATTGCCTGAATATGATTTCAGTGTAGCACCCGTATCTGCATCATACACGCCAAGAAGATACATATATTGAAGATCATCAGATACTTCACAAACAACTATTTCACTTCTGTCAATTATTTCCGCATCGCATGTAATATCGTAACTTGGAAACTCCTTCCTTAAATTCGACTTAACAAAATTCAGCCTCGAAATTGGAGGAGGCTCAGAACTCAATGCAGACTCTCCCCTCTGAGTACTACCCTCCGATAGCTTGACGATCTTCCAAGGGGAACAATTGAAACTGTCAAATTTCCAGACGTACTCTACATCTATCTGTCCTGGAACCTGAACCCTCCCCCTCGTCCAAATCTCAGTATTGCTTCCCTGACCATCCCTCATTGGTGGTTGGCCAATGATAAAGATGGCTCGACACCCCAAGAGGTTGTAGTCATCTATTGGCCCCTCCGTCTCTATAATAGTGCCATAGGGTAGAGCATCAGGCAGGTTATCTATCCCATCATACGTCGTAGAAGGAAAAATCTCATCACCTCCCACCCAAGCAACACCGTAACGTGCTGCATTCTGCCATTGCTCCACACGGGTAGCGGGGCGAGTTAACTTTGTCACATCTACCGTAGGGGTAGGAGCAACCGTAGTCCTTTGATTGTTAGCGACCTTAACTCCATCGGCACACGCTACCAGAAATAGCAGGAACACAACCGAGGATATGAACATAGCGCCACTGATAATCTTATGGGGTTGTGTCATATCATCCCTGCCTATCGAGTTAAAACCTTACCATCACCCTTCAGCAGATTTGATAGGTGAATGCCCATAGCCCAATGTCAGACCCTGAATCCTCTCGCGACAAGTAACGCATCCATAGGGGACTCATCTAGTCGGATGGGACAGTACCGCAAGAGGTTCCGTATGATTTTGGTGGATGAGGTTACTATGTCCCTCTGAGGATGCGGATAAGGTCTTCTACGTGCTGACACCGGAATTGGTATTCGGGACCACTTCCGCCGCGGGGGTGTAGATATATGTCCTCATCTTGAGCATATGCCAGTAGCTCGGCGCTGTTTGGTAAGAAGCGGTTGTTAATCAGCGCATTGCGCCTGATTCGGGCGATGTCAGGACTTCCTCTACGAACATAGATGGTTTTCCCAAGACTGTTCCAATGGAATCTGTGGTCTATGCTTGATGGGCCACGAAGCCCAACGGCTCCTTCAGGCACTGGTTCGTCAATCGCAATATATTGGGCGGGGAATGCTTCCCGAAGTCTGTTCAAAACCATTTTCCCTTTTCTCCTTCTTGTCAGTATCCCCGCTATCTGACCACCTTAATCAAACGGAACCCATCAATTTCAGTCTTGGATTTCGTCCACGATAGTCACAGACTAGCACTTCCATCAGAAAGAAACTTCCTTAAAACAGACTGGCCAAATTCCTCTTTTAGCCTATGAGCACCATATGGACTTCGCCCGGTCCGTGGACGCCCGTTATCAGCTTGTACTCTATGTCCGCGGAGCGGCTGGGCCCGGTTATCAGGTTCATGTAACTGCCCAACTCCCCGTTCACAAAGTCGTTGCGTCTCAGGGTAAAGAGCTCATCCAGGCTGGGCAGCACCTGCCCGCGTTCTACCAGCGCGATATGAACCGGGGGCAAAAGTGAGACCAGCCTGCTGACTCCGGCGCGAGGTATGATTACGCAGGTGCCCGTCTCTGATATCGCATAATCAACCCCGGTAACGCCGATATCGGAGCGTTCCATAATGTTCTTGAGATTGGCGAGTTCCTCGGCATCTTGTTCTACGGAATCATGACCAAGCGCGACCGGCACGGACTCGATTCCCGCCTCTGAAAGAGCGTCCGGACGCAAGGCT
This sequence comes from Dehalococcoidia bacterium, assembly GCA_965261525.1. Lineage (GTDB taxonomy): Bacteria > Chloroflexota > Dehalococcoidia > Lucifugimonadales > UBA1123 > VXRN01. The sequence goes on along the minus strand of OZ253472.1, from coordinate 2,016,943 downwards.
GAACGCACTGCCTGGTGAAGTGAATAGACCATCGAGCGGGCCTCTATCTCCCTCGCAACCTCCAACACATAGTCTCCAGCCGTTTGCGGGCTGTCAACTTGCGCCACGTTCCAGCCCGATGTCACTGCCACCCGCGCGAGTATGGACATGAGATTGTCGGCGTCACGCGACATTAACTCCCGCACCACCTCCACCCGGCGGTCGAGTTCATCCGGCAGCCCTACACTGTGCGGAACCTCTGATACCGGGGCATCGAGAGGCGCGGCGCGTCCAAGCGCGCCGCGTATGTTGGCCAGGAAATCGTCTCGGTCGCTCATTCTTCGCTCATCTCGCGCCATCGAGACCTGAAGGGCTTTGCGGCGGGCGGGAATTCACGATGCTCCGTCCAGCCGGACATCGGCCCGGGTAGTTTGGATATTTTGCCGTCTTTCGACAGCGCCGACTGTCCCAACCTGGCGAGCAGGTTCGCAGTTCGCATTGCCTTGTCCGATGAGACCGACGCGCGCCAGCCCTTCATAGCGGCGCTCTCGGCGGCGGACGCGGTTCGCTGATCGGGATAGTTGTCGCCCTGTGTCAGTTCCTTTCGCAGATAGAGCAGCATCCTGGGGATGTCTATCTGCACCGGACACGCCTCCTTGCACGCGCCGCACAGCGTTGAGGCATAAGGCAGGTCTTTCGCGTCAGACAGTCCTGTCAGCATCGGCGATACGACCGCGCCGATTGGTCCCGGATATACCCATCCGTAGGCGTGGCCGCCGACCTTGCGGTATATGGGGCAGGCGTTGAGACAAGCGCCACAGCGCAGACAGAACAGCGCCTCTCGCAAGTCCTTGTCGGCCAGAAGGCGCGAGCGTCCATTATCTACTATCACAAGGTGGAATTCTTCTGGGCCGTCCTCTTCATAGTCGCGTCGCGGGCCCGTGACCGTCGTCACATAGCTGGATAGCATCTGCCCGGTGGCGGAGCGTATGAGCAGCCGCAGGAACAGGCCGAGGTCTTCTATGGAAGGAATGACCTTCTCCATGCCCGCAATAGCCACATGAACCTTCGGCATGGAGGTGCACATACGCCCGTTGCCCTCATTTGTAACGAGTGTAACGGTGCCTGTCTCCGCAACGAGGAAATTCGCGCCAGAAATGCCCATTCCCGCGGACATGAACTTCTGTCGCAGTTGGACACGCGCCTCGCGTCCGAGGTCTTCGATGTCCTCGTAATACGGCGACCCCAGCTTTTCAGTAAACAATTGTGAGACGTCTTCGCGCGACTTGTGTATTGCGGGCGCGATTATATGAAACGGAGTGTCTCCCGCAAGTTGAACGATATACTCTCCCAGGTCGGTCTCCACCGGCTCGATCCCCTCTTCCTCCAGCTTCTCGTTCAGTCCCATCTCCTCGGACAGCATTGACTTGCTTTTTATCACCATTTCAACTTTGTGCTTGGAGGCGACGCCCGCAACATAGTCCGATGCGGCTTTCGCGTCCTTGGCGAAGAAGACGTTTCCTCCGGCGCGTTCGACGTTCCGCGCCAGCATTTCAAGGTAGTAGTCCAGGTTTTCGATGACGTGCGCCTTGATGCGGCGTCCGGTGTCGCTCAACTCCTGCCAGTCTGACGTGGCGGCGGATGCGGTCAATCTCGCGCTGTGAAATCCTGAGTACAGCCCCGCGAGATTCTTCTGTACATTCTCGTCGGAAAGGGCCGCAGCCGAGTTTTGTCTGAACTGTCTGGTGCGAATCTCCAATTTACTACCTGCCCTCCAGTCCCGCGGCCACAAGCTCCGCAATGTGAACAGCCTTCACTCCACTTCCGCGCCGCTGGAGTCCGCCCCGAATGTGCATCAGACAACTGGAGTCGCAGGCGGTCACAACCTCCGCCCCACTCGCCTCGATGTTGTCCAGCTTGTCCTTGAGCATCGCGCCGGAAATGTCGGAATACTTGACTGAGAAAGTACCGCCGAATCCACAGCAGACCTCGGCCTGTGGGAGTTCTACCCTTTCTCCGATCCTGTCCAGAAATGCCTTGGGCTGCGCGTCCACGCCAAGTTCCCGCTTGGCGTGACAGGCTTCGTGGAACGCGATCTTAGCTCCAGACTTGTCGTTGCCCATCAATTCGTCTAACTGAGAGTCGTCCAATTTCTCCGCTACATACTCGGTGAATTCATAAACGCTGGAAGCCAGCTTCTCGGCCCTTCTCCGGTTCACCGGGTCATCCGCGAACAGTTCATGGTAGTAGTTTCGAATCATCGCCGCGCACGAACCGGACGGCAATACAATAGGCTCCGAACCGTCATACTGGTTGAGAAATCGCCGAGCCAGAGGCTTCGCTTCGTTCCAGTAACCAGAGTTGAATGCGGGCTGACCGCAGCACGTCTGCGCCGGGTTGAACTGAACTTTGTCGCCCAGAGAGCGCAAAGTCCGCACGACAGCCTCTCCTACTTCTGGGAAAAACTGGTCAACGATACATGTCACGAACAAGTGGACGCGGTTCGGGTTGTCTGGGAAAGTAAATTCTGGCATGAGTCAGGTCTTCCGGCAGGATTGAGTGGGTTCCGTGGATTATTTGGGTTCAGAGAGAAAGGAGTCCCCGCACTACGAATCCTATAATCCACGCCGTCATAAACACGCCACCCGCGGCGAACAGGCTTCCCTCGGTCTCCCGTTTGGCGGGACCATGGAGCGCGAGATACGCGATGAACAGTCCGAGTCCTATGGCAACCAGCCACACCGACAGGTCGTTCACGCCGAGCGCGAGACCGACGATGAAGCCTACGACACCCCATGTGACCCACGAGTCCAGCTTCCTCAGGACTGCGCTGATCCGGGATTCTTGAATTCTGGCTAACAATGCGACTCCCCGTACTCAGAGTGGTTTTTCTAGTATAAGAGGATACACTCACAGGGTAAGCGTTGCAACGCGGAGGAAGGCTGAGCCTTCACCCTTATTTGGAACCTTATCCTCCCAACCTGTTTCTTGTAACGTCGGATATAACTGTGTAGGGTTCGACGCATGAATTGTTGAGAGCCAGACAGGAGAGAAGTGATGATAACGGGATTCAACCATTCTGGATTCGTAGTGAAGGACATCAAGAAGATGGTCACGTTCTATCGGGACACGCTTGGGCTCTCCGTGATGCGCGAAGTTGACAGCGTGGCCCCGCCCGAGGGCGACCACACCGGCATTCCGGGCGCGCGCAGGACGCTGGTGTTCGTGGGCAAGCCTGAGGGTGAACACGCGCTGGAACTCGTCCACTTCATCACGCCTCCCAGCCCGGAGGGACACCTGCACCGACACCAGCTTGGGTCGGCGCACATTTGCTTCAACGTAACCGACCTTGCGGCGCTTGCTGAGAAGCTGAAGGCTGAAGGAATCCGGTTCATCACCGACCCAATCTTCCACGACACGCCGAAAGGCAGGCGCGGAATCTGCTACATCCAGGACCCGGAGGGCAACTATGTGGAGTTCATACAGCCGGCGGGGTGAGGGATTCAGCAGTGACAGAACAGGACAAAGATACCGAGAAGCCGGAACCGCAGCTTTCGGTTCTGAGCGTCTCGCGTCAATGGTGGCACGTTTGCATTATACTGTTATGTGTACAAACGTTGGCATGGATGGCGTTCGTCTGGTTGGGCGCAAGAGGCGACGCTGAGAACTATCGAGAACTCATAGAGGCTGTGGTATATGGAACGGCAAGAGCCATCCCGCTGTTCATCGTTCTCTCAATGACCGTAGCTATACTCGCGGAATTCACAGGAGGATTGATAGTGGTACTCGCCGAATATCTCAAGCACAGATTCGAGAAACGAGGCAGAGCGCAGGAGAGAGCCGCTTGGGAGGCTTGGTATAGGAACATGAAGGACGCTGAAGCCAGGGGCGAACCGTTCGATGAGCCGCCGCCTTCTGAAAAGCGATAGCTATGCTGAGGATTCAGGACGTGACAACCGATTCGGCCTGCTTACGTCGCTCTTGGGCAAGATCGTAGTAGGCTTGTCTGCGCATCCAGAACTCAGCGTTGCTCCAGCCTATGCGTTCCAGGGCAAGGGCCATTGCGGGGGAAATTCCGCGATGACCGTCCAGCAGTTGCGACAACTCGCTCCAGCTTACGTCGAGGTGCTAAGCGCATTGTTCCACCGTCCAGCCCATGGCTTCTACATTGTCCAGCACGCTTAGGCCGGGGTGGGTTGGGTTTAGTTTAGGCATAATCTCCCCTACACCGATGTGAGGGATGTTGTCATATCACTCAAGCGGGCTCGATAATAAAACCAGCCTGAACGAAATTTCTGTCGAAAGAGTAGGCGGTCTGTATCCCTAAATTAGTCATGATGGCGAATGAAACGCAATCAGTCAGCGAATATCGCTTGTCGTCATGTCTCTGGAAGTATCGCCACGCTTCCAACAGCAGCGGCTGGTCAACATGGATCATTTGGATAGCGGAACTTTGTAGTAAAGTGTTCCCGATTGATACAGCCTCGCTGTGATATCCCCTTGAGGCTAAGAAAGTGACAACCTCGTCCAGCACATAAGACGTAGTCACGAGATCAAGACTGTCTCGTGATAATGTATTCCAGTGGTTTATAGCAACCGAATGATACTGATCACGCGCATATTCCAACGCTACGACGTATCCTGCATCGATAAAGACAGGGGGCGCTTTCAGCCACTCCTAGTAGATGTATTTGTCGAGATTGACCGAAGCGTCTTCCATGCCTAGATCGTCTTCTATCGGATTTTTGCCAAGATTGAAGATGGGGTCATCGGGGCTGATCGGAGAAGCCGGAGATACCACTATAACTCCGTTTCGTTTTCGGATGTCCACTTCATCGAAGCCTTCAAGAAGACGCTTGGGAATGAGCAATCCTTCTTCGGTAACTTTGATTTTCATATTTGTCTCCTATTCTGTGATAGTCCGGACCTTCTAATCCCATACTGGCGAATCGGGTCCTGGCCAGACCTCGGCGACCAGCTTGGCCATGCGCTTGCTGCGTGCCTGGATGAAATCTTCGTTCCAGTCTTTGCCCTCTGATTCGTTTAGTAAAGTCTTATTGAGGAATAGTGTGAAGTGATTCGTGAGCGTCTTGCGTTTGTCTTCCCAAGCAGCATTTGAAAGCGCCGAATTAAGACGCCCATTAGTCAAGGTCAAGTTGCCTATCGTATGGACAAGGCGGTTGCGTTTGTTAGCTTCTTCCTGTCTTTCGAGTTTTTCGGGAAGAGGCCAATTCGCTCCCCAGCTACGCGGCATCACGTGTTCTATCGTCAGATTTTGGGAAACATCCAACTCTTCAGCCATTGAAGTCCGCAGTTTTCCCTCGATTCCTTCCAGGATCAATCTTAACCGTCCTCTCGTCAATAGAAGATAGAGTGGCAGAGTATCCAAGGAGAGTTCCAACGCATGGTCGTCCGGCCATGATCTATAATCAGCCTTCTGTTCTTTGAGGAAATTGACGACAGTGCTATCTGCGTTGTCAAGCCCGTGTTTCTGCAACTCTCCGACTAATTCAATTGCTAATCTGCCATAACCTCTGGTACTACCTCTGCATACCATTCTCCGTATTAAAAAACTTTCCAAGGCTCGCAATGCCCTGATTCGCTTTTCCAAGGGGGCTGATAGGATATACAAAAGCGCTGGAGTAATAGCGCCCGCCTGCATTACTTGATAGCGATAACGGAACATATCTTCATCGGGCGTTCTATCGCTTCCATCCTCAAAGCTGCGATAGCTCTGCATGTCGCGCCTGACATCTGACATCACTTGATCAATTGGGAGTTGGTCTGCCAATGATCTGAAAGCGTCGAATACCCTGCTAATGGATACTTCAGACGCAGTACGCATGATGAGCCAGTAGTTGAGTAATGTGTCAATACGTGGCCTTCTCTGACTTCCACGCCCAACCTCTCTACGCCACCAGTTATCATCAAGACCTCCCCACAAACTACTTTCGGCTTCACCATCCCTAGATACTGCGTAGTTCTTGATGAGGTCGGATTGTAGCAGGGGAGTTCCGCGAGCGTTGAGAGTTTCGAAGATAACGTGTGGGTCATCGTTGGAATCAAGGTCAATTACAACCATCTGAAGTTTCCCGCTCACCGCGGATTCCAACGCATCGGCACGGTCTTGTAATGAGTCTGGTTCAGAATTGAGCCAATCCTTCACTTGCTCTTGGAAGAATGCGTGAGCCTGAACAATCAGGGAGCCTTCGAAGTTATTGGTAGCCAAACCGTTGTGCATGGCGTGCCTGAAGGCTTCCCGGTCACTCGTTGTCGGCCACAATTTGAAAACTCCGTTTTCGTTTGCACCGATATAGTCGTCGTCATTGGTCACCAGCCTAGAAAGACGTTGAGACGCTCGTTCCAGCACAGATTCCTAAAAGACGAACTGAACTGCGTCAAGCAGAAGTTGGAGAGTAGTCATTCTCTGTTGACCATCAATCACTTCTCTCTGCTCAATGTCCCTTGTTGCGTGGGATACCTGTCTGAGAACGACTGCTCCAAGAAAGTGAGGGGGAGTGCGCTGGTCAGCTTCTTCGCGACTATTTTCCATGCGCTCAAGCTCTTCAAGATAGTTCTCAGCCATGTTGCGAACATCGTCCCAGAGAGGTTCCCACTGATCATCCTGAGTCCAGACATATGGACGCTGAAATGGAGGAATCGTATAGTGAATGTCTTTTCGGAAAAGCGCTCTGGGTGTGAGAATGTCGGTGTGTGCATACTTATATCTCCTTTCGGTCGCTCTCACAAGCAACAGGGCGACCACAAGAGACGCCCCCACATGACATGACGCACAATAAGATGTAGCAATCTGGTCACGCCTTCTTGTACACTTGGAAGCGGTGGCGGTTGGTTTCTACTACGTAGAGGCGTTCCTGGTGGTCGAGGCGGACGGAGACGGGGCCCCAGAAGTAGGGTTCTATCTGGGATGAGACGTGGTATGGGGTGTGGAGATGATCGGGCAGGTCGGGTTCGAGATCGGAAATCTGGCGCACTTCCCACTCGTCCGGGTTGGCGGAGAAGTAGTCCATTGCCCACTTAGACAGCGTCGCCTGTCCGCGCAGGGTGGCGGCGTGAGAGCCGTCGGGGTTGAAGACCTGGACACGCTCGTTGCCCCAGTCGGCGACATAAATCAGTCCGTCCGAATCCACCGCCACACCTGAGGGCCGGTTTAGTTCGCCGTCCCCACTGCCGGAAGCGCCCGCGCTCAATAGATGCTCGCCATCGGGAGAGAACTTCTGTATCCGGTCGTTGCGCCAGTCGCAGACGTAAACCGCGCCGTCAGCGCCGAGTCCGATGCCCCAGGGCAGATCAAACTGCCCGTCGCCGGAGCCTTTCTCGCCCCAGCCGGTTATGTATTCGCCGTCCGAGTTGAACTTCTGGACTCGGTTGTTGTGCTGGTCTGTGATGAATATATTGTCCTCTTTATCAATAGCGATTCCCGCGGGGCCGTTGAATTGACCGGGCGCAGAGCCTTTCTCGCCCCAATGAGCAATGTAGTCGCCCGAGGCATCGTAAACCGTTACGCGGTGGTTGTATTCGTCGGTTATATAGAGCCTGTCATTGCTGTCGAACGCGATGGCGACCGGCCAGGTGAACTGTCCATCCCCCTGCCCGTAGCCGTTTCCGAACTCGAACAGGTAGTCCTCATCCAGGTTGCACACGCCGATTCGGATTGCCTTGGCGCGCGCGGGATCGCAGCGGTTCAGGACATAGATACGACCGTCCGGGCGAAACGCGATATCATAGGGATTGGCGAATCCGCGACCGTTGTCGCCGTTGTTCACAATCCCAATAGTCTTTACATACTCGATGGTAGCGGCAGCCTGCGCAGTCACCTTGGTTCACCTCGTTTCGATTGAATTTCAGCGACATTCAGTCAATGAGCCGGTATCCAGCGACACCGGCTCATTTTACGTTCGATTTAACTGGGCCGGAATTATCCGGTTACGCCAGTTGGTACTCTTTGGACGATGCTATCAGCCTCATTACGTTGGCGACCTTCTGGAGGGAGTCGTCATCCTCCATGTTTACGTCTCCGAACTGTGAGGCGAAGGCGACTATCGCGCTGCGCGTACGGTCCTCGACCTGGATTGGCCCCATGAGATCCAGACAACCATCTACCAGCTGTTCGGGAGACTGCGTATGTCCGCCGTCCCGCGCCAGCCTGTCGGATATATTGCGGACTCCGGGATTGTCGGGATTGCCGAGCTCGCTGGCCGCGAAGTTGACCCGCTCGACAAGAGAGCCACTGTCTATCCACTCGACACCCTCATGCCATCCTTCCACTGTCGGAGGCTGGAGAAGTCCCTGCCCCATGAAGAACGCCTGGTTAGCCAGCATATTCACGCCTAGCGTCGGCTCTCTGTATGAGCCCGCCAACCTGACGGCGCCTACGACTGTCTCCACCGGCGCCTTCACTCTCGCGTACATTGCCTCGTCAGACGTGAAGTATTCCGAATTGAACAGCGTGCGGAGAACGGACCTGATTTCGTAGTCGGACTCGAAGTACGAGGCCATCATCCGCTCGATTGTCGCCTCACCGGCCTCGTCAATCTTGTCGGCGGCGAAGAACTGGAAGAGCCGGGTGCAGACGAATCTGGCGGTTGCGTCCTGGCGGCAGATGATGCCAACTATCTGGTCGCCGTCGAAATTGCCGCGCTCGCCCAGGAACTCTTTCTCCTCCGTATCGTGGTCTTGATCTCGGAATTCGAAGTGCCACGCAATCCGGCTGTACGGCCAGATTGAGTCCTTCATAGCGCGCATGGACATATACTCGGCGTTCCTGAGAGTCCAGCCGGTGAACGCGCGCGAGGCTTCCTTGATGTCGTCCTCAGTGTAGTTGCCTATCCCCAATGAGAAGAGTTCAAGCAGCTCTCTGCCATAGTTCTCGTTGATCGCGCCGTCGTGATTGTCGTTGTTGTCCAGCCAGATAATCATGGCAGGGTCTTTAGACAGTTCGACCAGAACATCCTTGAAACTGCCAAAGCCGACCCGTCTGAACATGTCTATCTGGTTCAGCAAAGACCGCGCCTGGTTCAGCTTGGAATATCCCGTCGCGAAAAGGCTGTGCCAGAAGAGCGCGACCTTCTCTTCCAGTGGCGAGTTCGTCGTTATCATTCGGTAGAGCCAGTTCGCGCCCGCGCAGTCAAGCTGCCTGAGCTCGGACTGATCTACGTGGTATCTGCGAATCACGTCGTCCGGAATGATTCCCCTGTCGCCGCTCGGGTGGAGCAGGTCTTCGATGACATTCTCGTAGCCTCTCGCCACCAGTTCCTCCAACTCCTCACGGGTGGCCCCGAAACCTGCGCGTCTCATAAGATGGGCCATCAGAGAGATGTCCGTAGCAGTGGTCATCTTTCTTTCTCCTTTTCTTGCTAGGCCCCAATAGGGCGCTTTCAACTCAGGCTGGCAGGAATTCGAAATGCTCGAACTGGCCGTTGACTATCGGCTCCGAGTCAATCTTGAACCACCTGTCCAGCAGCGTGGAATATGTCATTCTGAAGTCGTTATTGAACTGGAGGTCTCCTTCGAGCTGCAAGTGCGGCTCAAGAGACGGATAGTCGCCGTAGAGACCGCCGCTGACCTCGCCGCCAATCACGAACGCAGCGCCGCCCGACCCGTGGTCGGTGCCGGAACCGTTGTCCTTGATCCTGCGACCGAACTCAGAGAAGATCAGAATGGCGACTTCGTTTTCGCGTCCATGCTCTCTCAGGTCATCGTAGAAGTCGCCAATCGCGCCCGCTACTTCGTCCCAGAGTTTCTCGTGGCTTATGATCTCACCGGAATGGGTGTCGAAGCTACCGTGCTGGGTGTAGAAGATGCGAGTTCCGAGGTCCGCGAACAGCACTTGGGCCACGCTCTTGAGGCTCTGCGCTATCGGGTTCGCCGCGTATTCGACCGTGGACTGGTACTGCGCCGGAGCGGTTCTGAGTATGTCCGCGCCCTTAAGCGCGTCCCTGCCCGTCTGGCCAAGGAACTCCATTACGTTGTCCTTGCCCTGTCCGCCGTACATCTGCGAGAACGCCTCAAGCGCGTACTTTCGCATAACATCGTCCTGCACGTCCGGGAAAAGTCCGTAGGTCTCCAGATTGCCGACCGAAGCTACGGGAACCCCGCGCACCGCGAGCGCCCTGGGCAGGCCACGACCGAAGTTCACGGCGGTCAGAACGTTGTCGCCCGTCGGGTCCAGTTCCCGCGTGGCGAGTCCGAGCCAGCCGTCGCGCCCTATGTCGTCGGGGAGCGCGGTGTGCCATATATCCATCGAGCGGAAATGCGAGCGGTTCGGGTTCGGGTATCCGATTCCGTTGATTACCGCGACATTGCCCTCATCCCACAGCCGCTTGATTGGCCCCATGCTGGGATTGAACGCCAGATCGTCGCTTATTGGGTGAACTCTGGTTGTGTCGAGTTTGACCTTCTGACGAAAATCGTGGTACAGGCCGTCGTTGAACGGCACTACTGTGTTCAGCGTGTCGTTACCGCCGGATAGCTGAACCACAACCAGCGCCTTGTTATGATTTCCATTTTGCGAAGCCATTTGAACGCTCCCTGTTACGCGATTGTGAGCGGCTATTCTATATAGAGAATTTACTACTTATTCACGCCTGACGCAAGCGTTCGGAGCGGATTCGCCAGGGCCTTTTCAAAGTCGGCGGCTCCGGTCGAAAATCGGCGGACAGGACAGGATGACATATATCCTGATTTATATTATTCCAGGTGGAGTCCTGGTGACCTCCTGGTGACGTTTCAGGTGGCAAGTGACCTGGAAATCGGCGGATTTAGCTATGAATTCACCTACAGAAAATTTTTGTCGGCCAGTTTGGTCATCATTGATAAACTCCACATTATGTAATTTAGGCGCTTTTGTTCTGCAACAGGCATATTGTAACATAGCGCTGGCAGCTGGAAAAGCATACCAAGGAGGCTGAAATGGGTTCGGAGTACATAGGGTCGGCGGTTGAGGCGTGGCGGGCGAGGGTGGAGAGGCATCACGCGCAGTCGGAGGGGGTCATGGACGAGTCGCTTCGAGATGGCGATTTCTGGCGAAACCTCGCGCCGATGTTCCGCGCGGACCCCTACCGTGAGGACGACGAGGTATTGAACGTTCTGCTGGGGATGGTGTCCGAGGACATGACCGTCCTGGACGTGGGCGGCGGCGCGGGACGATTCGCAATCGCGCTGGCGCTGAGACGCGGGGCATCGGTCAGCGTGGTTGACCCCTCTCCGTCCATGCTGGAACAACTCGATGCGTCAGTGTCGGAGATCGGGGGCGTGAATGTCACAGGTGTCAATTCGGGCTGGGAGTCGGCGCGGGTGGACAGCGCGGACCTGGTTCTGTGTTCGCACGTGGTCTATGGAGTGGTGGATGTCGGGCCTTTCATCCGGAAGCTGCAAGACCACGCGCGGCGGAGGGTTGTGATGGTGTCGTTCGTGGATTCGCCGCAGGCGGGGGTGGCGCCGCTGTGGGAGCCGGTGTACGGCGAGGAGCGGGTGAATCTGCCCGCGCTGCCGGAGTTGATGAACGTGCTGTGGGAGATGGGGATCTATCCGAGCGTCCGAATGCTGCCGCCGAGCGGCCCGCAGTCTTTCGAGAGCGTGGAAGCGGCGGTGGAAGAGGTCGGCGGACGGCTGTTCATCGGGTCGGATACGGGTAGGCGGCGACGGCTGGCGGAGTCAATCGAGGGGTATCTGGAGGCCGTGGAGGGCGGGTACAGGATCAGGGGGGGGGGGGGCGCGGGCCGTGCGGCAGGGGGTGGTCTGGTGGGAGGTGGAGAAGTGATAGACTCTGTGTGAAAGTGCGGTAATGAGAAGTTCTGAGGCAACGCTTACCATATGACAAGAACACTGGCGCTTCTTCTAATGGGCATTGTGGTAGGAGCGGCGGGACTCTACGCATATCAGAACCCGGATTTTCGCTCTCAGGCTTCGGAGTTTGTCGGGGGAATCCTGAACTCAGTTTCGGAAGCGCCCGATCTAACGCCGACCGCGCCCGCGATGGCCGCGCTTCCTGCGCCAACAGCCACTCCTGTCAGGGTAGCGCCGGTCCAGGTCACGCCTATGCCGACCGCCTCGCCAGCGCTCCCGCCGACCGCAATCCCGGAGCATCCGTCGCCAACAGGCACGCCGACCAGCGTACCCGCGCCAACTCCTACACCCGCTCCTTATTCAATAAAGGTCGTGAGTATGAAACCTGTCGCTGATGGGCAGGTGGATTTTCTGTTGGAGGTGAGGAATGAATCGGATTGGGTCAGCGATGAGGTCGCGCAGGTCGAAATGTCGGTTGACGGCGCCGCGCCGGAACTGGTAAACATCATCGTCAATCTGCCTCAGGGGGAATCCGCGTCATTCACATTCGCTCGTTCACTCGCTCCGGGGCCTCACGCGATAATGTTCTCGGTTGGCGATTCGCATACCGCCGTCAGCGTGAATGTCGAATCGGACGGTCTCATAGTCTTGACTCCCTCACCGTTGCCGACCCTTACGGCCACGATGATCCCGACTCCGATTCCCACTAATACGCCATTTCCAAACGTCACGCCGCTGGCGACGAATACGCCTTTGCCGACAGTTACGCCTACGCCTACGCCTACTCTCGAAACTGCCGTGTCCCCAGACTTACGGCATCTGGAAGAGAAGACCTATATGCTCGAACTCATCAACGCCGAGCGTGAGAAGGCCGGACTCGATTCCGTCGTCCTCGGAGACAATGTAGCCGCTCAACTGCACGCTGAAGCCGCGCTTAAGAACTGCTTCGCGTCCCACTGGGGCGTTGACGGTCTGAAGCCGTATATGCGTTACAGTCTCGCGGGAGGCTATCAGTCCAACGGCGAGAACGGATCTGGAAGTGACTACTGCATTAGGTCATCCGACGGCTATCGCGCCATCGCCAACATCAAGACGGAAATCAAGCAGGCTATGGACGGCTGGATGGACAGCCCTGGACACCGGCGCAACATTCTGGGCAGGTGGCACAAGAAGGTCAACATCGGTCTCGCGTGGGACAAGTATAACTTCCTCGCCTACCAGCACTTTGAGGGAGATTATGTTGAATATGAACGATTGCCGACCATTCAAGACGGCGTTCTGAGAATGTCGGGCAGAACGAAGAACGAGGCGCTATTCGACCAGGACCGTGATTTGGGCGTGCAGATTTATTATGACCCACCAACACACCCGCTCACCAGAGGGCAAGTCACAAGGACATACTGCTATGACAACGGGAACCAGATTGCCGCATTAAGGGAACCGCTGAGCGGAGGTTGGTCCTATAATGAACACAAATTCGCAACAATCCACGACCCATGTCCTGACCCATACGATGTTTCAGCAGATGAGCCCGGCCCGCGCTCGCATGGTGAGGCACATAGTTTCTGGAAGACCGCCTATGACGCAAGCCAAGAGATAGGGAGTAAATCTATCACCGTGCCATGGATTACGGCGTTGGAGTGGGCGGCTATCGGAGGATCGTTCTCGGTAAAGGCGGACTTGAGCGATCTGATAGCCCAACATGGCGACGGGGTGTATTCGCTCATAATATGGGGCAAGATCGGAGGCGAGGGTACAGTTATCTCACAATATTCTATGTTCTACGGCGTAACGCCGCCGGATACCTACGATTGATAGTGAACGCGGCGGCTTCCGGGGTTTTCGCTGGCCCATTTCTCAATGGTTCTTACATCTACGGCGAACGCTAGGCTATCGTCGTTGGGCAGTTTGTTTATGGGGAACCATGAAGCGTTGTCCTTCAGGTTGATCGAAAGGTTGGATAGCCAACCCGTCTTGGGCTTTCCTATCCAGACTTTCGCGCTATGTCTGTTTTCGTAGTACAGACGGTCAGCGCTGAACTTGATTCCAGTCGCCTTGCGGATTCCCCTTGTGGCGGCGTCTTGCCGGCCTTCATTGCGTCTTGGTCTGCCCCCGGGCAGGCTCCACTTGTCCTTTCTTTTGCCGCTGCCCTGTCGAATCAGTAGAATTTGATTCTCGTCGTTCACCATCAGTCCGAAGCCCACTCTTCCCAACTTTACGCGATGGGGATAGTGAACACGGCGGCTTCCGGGGTTTTCGCTGGCCCATTGTTTGAGACATATCCTATCAGGGCCGAAAGCTAAGTTCGCGTCAGCTGGCAGCATATCTTTCTGAAACCATTTGGCATCCCAACATTCATGCCTTTGAATCTTCAGATGTCCTCCGATGCGTCTTCCCTTCCAAACTTCAAAGTTATGCCGACTGCCCTTGTAGTACCGTGAATCGGCAGACATCCGAATCCCGGTTTCTTCTCTTGTTTCTCTGACAGCGGTTCGCTTGAGGGACTCGCCCTTGTCCTGATTTCCTCCGGGCAGGCTCCACTTCCCTTTTTCTTTCCCATACCCGCGTTGTATCAGAAGGATTTCGTCTCTGTCGTTCACCACTAGTCCGAAGCCGGCGGGCATGGTTCACCTCTATGATTATATTTCAGGCCATTCCGTTGCTCTGTGGACTGGCGGTTATGGCTCGCTATGGCGTCACTGGATGGTCCAGAGTCCGGGCGGCCATCTGTCCCATCCAGTGACGCTTTGGAATACAACCTCTTGTCTCACCTCGCTCGGCACAGAGTCATGTATTCGGAAGAGCAGAACTCCGTAAGGCGCTGGTATATGGTCTCTGTGGATAAGAGTTCCGAAATCTGTGTCGTAGGTAATGAGCGTTCGGCTCTGGCGTGTGGCCTCTTCCAGCAAATTGGAGTCCAGTGAGCGATAATACACTTCGGAAGCCCATGAAACGTCATGTCCAGCGTCGCGCAGCCTGAACACGACCGAGGCGTCCATGTTTTCATCCGCGAGTATTCTCACTGGATTTAGTCGTTGGGCCAGATCATTCGGTATCTGCCGCCCATCGCGGCGTCGAGTTGCCGCCAGGTCATCTTGCCTTCTCTAAAAGCGTCGAGTTGTTCCCAGCTTATCTTGCCGTCCCTGAGGGCGTCGAGTTGCGCCCAGGTGACGCCGCCGCCCTTGAGAGTGTGCAGTTCCTCCCAGCTTATCTTCCCTTCGCTCAGCGCCTGAAATTCTTCGTCGGTTATCTGACGGTCCATCAGGGCGTCGAGCATTGCCCAGGTGGTCTTGGACAATTTCGCGCCTGTCGCTTTGTAGCGGCGGCAGGCTTCTATGTCCTCACGGGCGATGTGGGGGTAGGAGCGCATAATCTCTTCTTCGGTCGCCCCGCCTTCCAGCCTGTCGGTTATGAGTTCGACCGATATGCGGGTGCCTTTTACGACGGGCTTGCCGCCGAGTACTGCCGGATTCTTTTCTATCTGGCCCTTCCAGGCTTCGGGCCGGTGTCGTATCTTCGCTGTCATGGCGCGGATCTCCTCCCGTCTCATTACAATACGGCTATGCGGCGACGCTCTCCGATTTCTAAAAGGCGAAGATGTCTGCGACGGGGCAGGTGAAGCCGGGGAGGATGTCGAGGCCGTCCAGGGTGTCGCTTTCGGTAAGGGTCGCGGTTTGCTCGCCCGGTCTATACACGTCCACCGAGCGCGATTCGGGGTTGGCGGCCCACATCATCCGCGTCCCGTAGCTCAGCCACATGAGCGCCTTGTCCATGACTTCGCGGGCGCTGTCGCTCGGGGACACGACCTCGACCACCAGGTCTGGGGCCACTTCGTAGTAGTCGGTCACCTTGATGTCCAGGGGGAGCCGCTCGGCGGAGATGAAGGCTATGTCGGGTTCGCGGACGGTGTCGGGGTCTCGTTCGAGCAGGACGCCGGAGTCGGAACCGGCAAGTCTTCCCAAACGACGCGGCATTATGAAACCGTTCAGAAAAAAGCCCGCTCTCATTATAACTTCGCCGTGTCTTCCTCCACTGGGCATAGTTTCGCAAAGCTCCCCTCTTATGAGTTCGCCACGGACTCCCCTGCTGTACAGTTGGAGCAGATCATCGGCAGTGATGAGTTTCGTTTGTGTACTTGTAATTGCCATTGCTTTCACCTCATATCGAAGTTGATATGTACGGTTTCCGTCTCGTCCAGGAAAAGCAGCTTGTCCGCACGACGCTCCATGAAGAGGGCGAGTTCATAGAGTATATCGCGGCCAAGTAGGGACGGCATGGTTGGAAATTGGCCTGGCGGCGGCTCGACCAGAGACAGAGTTGTGAAGATGGATTGTTCGCCTATGTCCAGAGTGGCGTCAATCATTCTGGTTTCAATCTGACCGCCTATCCCGACAATCGGCGAACCGAGAGGCAAGTCAAGAAGGTCAACTCCTAACTCCTGACGCAAGCGCACACCCACAAGCGGAGAAAGCAATGTGCTGTCCGCCCCGGTATCAACCAAGAAAGAAATCCCCAGCGACTGGTTATT
This sequence comes from Dehalococcoidia bacterium, assembly GCA_965261525.1. GTDB lineage: Bacteria > Chloroflexota > Dehalococcoidia > Lucifugimonadales > UBA1123 > VXRN01. Next base: position 2,000,628 of record OZ253472.1, on the reverse strand, counting down.
GGCGACCGGAAATCGCAAAGTCAGGTCAACGTAGGGGCGCTGCATAGTACCTTGAACTTTGAAGTAACCGGAGATCACGTGAGAGACACGAATGCCCAGATTTCATCCTTAGTGGAGACGAAATCGAAGAACATATTGTCCAAGGAAACCCCCTTGGACTTCAGTTCGATCATCAGCAGTTCGGCGTCTTCGTGAGCGCCGACCACTTTCTTGTTGCGTACCCCTACCCACTGGTCCGGATACAGAGACCTAAGTTCCTCGTAGCGCTCGCCGAACCAGAGGGCATCGGCGTGGTAGCACTCCAGATCGGTTTGTTTGGTTTTCTGCATAGTTATATATCCTCCCGCTTCCACTAAATCTAACCGAAGGCGAGGGGAGACGCAATCTAACCTCTGTGCGTGAATCGGGTTTCTATGGGCCTTCGGCGTAGGCGGAATGGAACGTGTCCACCCCGGCGCGGAAGCCTGATCCGGGGTCGCGGACTATGGCGACCGGGCTTGCGAAGCTGGCGAATCCGCCCTCGACCTGTCCGCCGCCGATTGTGTAGATACGGTGGCCCCTGGACTCAAGGTCCGCCACGATTTCTGACGGCAGACGCGGGTCAACGCTGGTGACCGGCAGTGAGCAGTCCACGCGAGGCGAGTCTATCGCCTCCTGCGGGCCCATTCCGTAGTTGACGACCTTCGTGATGAGTTGTGTGACGCAGTTGGTGATTCTGCGACCGCCTGACGCGCCAACCGCCAGCTTCACGCCGTCGGAGTCCATCACGAGAGCGGGCGTCATGTTGTTCAGCGGGTACTTGCCGGGCAGAATCGAGTTCACTCTTCCTGGCACCGGGTCGAACCACATCATGCCGTTGTTCATTACCGCACCCGTCCCCTTCGGGATGATGCCGGAGCCGAAGCCTGCCATAAGCGTGTTGGTTAGCGAGACAGCGCCGCCGTCCGCGTCCATCGCGCAGAGGTGGGTCGTTCCCGAGTCAAGCGCGGGCGCGCTCGCTTCGAACACGCGTGACGGTGAACCTCCCTCGAACGCCCAGGGGTCGCCGGATTCTATCTTGCCCAGCCTGTCCGACGAAATCAGCGCGCGACGGGACTCGGTGTAATCATCGGACACCAGCCCCGCCCACGGCACGTCCACAAACGCGGGATCGGCCATGTACCTGAATCTGTCCACGTAGGCCAGCCTCGCGGAGTATATGTAAGCGTGGAGCGCGTCCGGCGAGTTGTGTCCCATCGCGGCGATGTCGAACCCGTCGAGCATCCTGAGTGTCATCGCGGACGTGGTTCCGGCGCACTGGAACGGAGGCACTCGTACAGTGTGTCCCGAGTACCCGAATTCAAGCCCGCCATCCCAGACGAAGGGCTTATACTCAGCAAGGTCGCGCATGGAAAGTATTCCACCATTAGCGCGTATGTCGGACGTTATAGCCTCAGCTATGTCTCCAGAGTAGAAGGCCGACGCGCCGTTTTTACCGATGGCCTCCAGGACGTTAGCCAGGTCCGGCTGCCGAAGATTCGCCGGCGAAGTAAGGTCGCCGGTCGGCAGCTTCCCTCCCGGCATGAATACGCTCCCCAGCTCGTCGTAGGCGAACAGCTTGTCCGACATCAGTCCGAGCGAATATATATTGTGCCATCCCGGAGAGTGTCCGTCGCGGGCGAGCGACACCGCGGGCGCGATTACCTCGGAAAGGGGAAGTTTGCCCAGCCGCTTGTTCGCCTCGCATAGTCCCGCAACCGCGCCGGGGACCGCAATTGACCTGAACCCTTCCAGATTCTCATTGTTCACAACCCCCGGCCAGCCGAAGTTCCCGACCGCCGCCTCTCCCGTGAACTCATACATATCCAGCGTCGCGTCCAGCGGCCCCTTCATCGGGAATCCAATGACGCCGCCCCGATTTCCGAGCTGATAGACCATGTATCCGCCGCCGCCGATGCCGCACGACCACGGCTCGACCACCCCTATCGCGAAGCAGGCCGCGACCGCCGCGTCAACGGCATTGCCGCCCATCTCCAGCATCTGGAGTCCGGCTTTCGTGGCGTGAATATCTTTTGTGGCGACCATTCCGCCTGTGGATCGGGCCTCGGTCTTGTTTATCGTCGTCATGGTTGGCGCTGATGTTGCCATTTATCTCTCCCAGTAAGTATTCGGTATGTGTATTTTCGGCAATTCAGGTTGAAAAAACTCCAAATTTTGACAATTTCTTAAAATTCGGTTAAAAAGTGTTGACAAACGCCGAAAGGCCCTATAGTATATATACACGTCCCAATGGACCGAGCCGAATGGAAGAGACCATCAGGGATCGGGCGGCCCACCCGCCAGGTTCTAGAGGGTTGAGGACAGATAAGCAAAGCCTGTTGGGGCGTACTCATTTTCAGGAACTTTCCTCCGGCCTGAGCGTCGCAATGAACGGCAGGTTCCTATAAGTCTCCATGTAGTCCAGTCCATAGCCTACCAGGAACTCGTCCGGCGCCTCGAAGCCGACGTACTTTATCTCAGCATCGGCGATTCGGCGCACCCGCTTGTCCAACAGAGCGCACACCTCGACGCTCGAAGGTGAAAGTGACCGCAGGTAGCCTGTCAGCCAGTTCAGCGTCATTCCCGTGTCCACGATGTCCTCGACGAGAATTATGTCGGCGCCCTCTATGCCAATGTCGAGGGATTTGGTAATTCTGATGTCCGGGCCGTTCTCCCCGGCGTAGTGTGATATTGACATGAAGTCCATGCGAATCGGCAGAGAAACGTGTCGCATCAAGTCCGCCATGAAGCAGACCATACCCCTCTGAACTCCGACCAAAACGGGCTGTGCGCCAGCGTAATCAGCCGAAAGCGCCTTTCCCAACTCTTCAACCTTCTGCCCTATCTGCCGCTCCGAGTAAAGCACCCTCGAGATGCGTGGCACGTCTGATCCCGCAAGCGGCCCGAATCCGAATTTCGCCAGCAGCCGGTGGAAATCCTTCCTGTACAGAAGCTTGATGTTCACGTCCGGGTAAGTCGCGCGCAGCCTGCGAATCTTGCGATTCTTCTGAGTCACCAGCGACTGTTTCATCGTCGTCAGTTCAAGATACAGGTCCAACTCGGGCAAGTAGAAGTCGGGAGTCATCATCTCGACCGGACCATCTTCATTCCACTCCAGTGGGAAAGAGATGGGTTCGTAGTCCCAGCGCAGTCCGTAGAAATCCAGGATTCCGGCAAACTCCCTTTCACTCGAATGCGCGAACTTTGGCCCGCCCGCGCTCGCCGGATTCGGAAAGGGAGCGGGCATAGGCATTTGGACTTCAACCATTTGACGCCTCCTTATCACCTGTCCTCGACCAATCACATAGTTCCATCGCGGCGCAATTCTAACACAAGATACGAATGTTCGTTTCTGATATACAAGGTAGTTGACCAAATATACGCCTCTTCATATAATCGGGCCACCTCTGATTGGAAAGGCAAACATGGCAAGCGCAGAACTAAGTTCGAACCACATTCAATTCGACGACTGGAACCAAGTCGTGGAAGATTATATCGCCCGGGGCTGGACTGACGGCCTCCCGATCATTCCCCCAACGCCCGGTTTGGTGGCAGAGTTTTTGGACACGGCGGGCAGAAGCCCATCCGACATACTCGGTACTGAGCCGACCAAGGGGAGAGTCATCACGGCGGAGAAGGTCGCCGTCAACGCGGTTATGGCCGGATGCAAACCGGAGTACTTCAAGATTGTGGTCGCCGCGGTCGAGGCCATGTGCGAACCTCAATTCAACCTTCACGCGGTTACCGCCAGCACCCAGGGTTCCGCCGTTCTCGCGGTCGTGAATGGCCCGATAGCGCGGGAGGTCGGCCTGAATTCCTCCATAAGCGTCTTCGGACCGGGACACCGCGCCAACGCCACCATCGGACGCGCTATACGTCTGGTGATCATCAACGCGACCGGTTCCGTCTCCGGCGAAATAGACAAGGCGACTCAGGGCCACCCCGGCAAATATACCTGGTGCATAGCCGAGGACGAGGACGTGTCCCCCTGGGAACCCCTTCAAACTGACCGGGGGTTTACGTCCGAAGACAGCGCCGTTTCCATATTCGCGGGCCTTTCGAGCATCCAGGTTGATAACCACGCATTCCAGAAACCTGAGGAGATACTCATATCCTTCCGCGACGCGATGTTCGCCGGAGGCGTGGGCTGGAACCAGGGCGAAGTCGTTGTTGTCCTATGCCCGGAACACATCGGCAATCTGGAACGCGCCGGTTGGTCGAAGCAACAGGTCAAGGAATTTCTCTACGGCGCTTCTCGGCGAACAATCGCGGAATGGCGCTCGGCGGGACGTTTCATACGCGATTCGGTCGGTTCGGACAATGACTATCTGCATTCCGTCGTATCCCCTGAGGCGATTACGGTTATGGTTGCGGGCGGTCACGCAGGGGCATTCTCATGCGTGATTCCACTCTGGAGCGGCGGAACGGGATCACGTTCGGTAACGAAGTTGATAGAATAGGTTTACACAAGAGAAGAGAGGTGTGGCATGAACGGTTCGACAGGAATATCGGTATTGGATCCGACGGTGGCCCCGCTACCGGCGGAAGGAGTTGTTGCGGATAGGCCAAAGACTCTGGACGGAGTCACCATCGGATTGTTGGCCAATGGCAAGATGAATTCAGAGGAGATGCTCATGGCTCTCCACGAAGTCCTTGCCGACAGGTATGAATTCGGAGGCGTTGTCGAGCGCAACAAGATGAACGCTTCTCGCCCATGCCCTGAGGACATCATCGAGGAGATAGTCGCGAAATGCGACGTTGTCATCACCTCATCCGGTGATTGAGGGTCCTGCTCATCGTGCAGTGTGCACGACGGACTTACACTGGAGCGTCGTGGTGTTCCCACAGCGGTCATATGCACCGAGCCGTTCGTTACCAGCGCCGATGCGATGTCGGCCCTGGGGGGAGTTCCTGATTACCCATACGTCGTGGTTCCCCACCCGCTTGGCAGCCTGACAATGGAGCAATTGAGGGGCTTGGCGGCAAAGGCGGCGCCAGAAGTGTTGAGCATACTTCTCGCCCAGAGATAGCGGGGACCCGGCAGTAGAAACCGACAGCCATAAGACGGTCAGGCAGTCGAACAAGAGCGTACAGCTTGGAAGAAGAAAACAGGAACGAAGACAGCGGCGGGCGGGTACCGATACTTCAGCTAGACAGCGCGTGGGCATGGTTCTATTACGTCGTCTTTGCAATTCAGCTTCTCGTCGTAACATATTACGTGGCGGCGAGCGAGTTGAGAATCGTGGTATCCGACTCGCCGCAGGCGACGTACATGGCTATACTGAAAAGCGTATCGCCTCACGTTCCGGCGATGGCGGCGTACTCGCTGGTTATAGCAGTGACAATGGAGGGGCTGAGAATGATAGCGGAGAGGTATTTGGCCAGGCGATTCGCTGAAGGCAAGAAAGAGGGCAAGAAGGAGGGCATGAAGCGGGCCACAGCGGAGTATGATGAGAAACTGGCGCGGTGGCTCAACGCCAATCCTACCGTTAAAGCGGCCATAGAGTCCGGCGAAGTGAGTCCCCCACCGTTCCTGAACGGCAGCCGACGCGACTGACAACGTCGCTGGGCTGCCCGCGAAGGCAGCGCATGGCGGTTTGGTCCACAGCGTCGGTCCGGATCGCCGCTCCCCGTTTTCACGAGGACAAGTTTCGCCGGGATGACGGTTGGGTCGAGAGACAGTCTTTGGCGCGAAAGAGAAGAGGGGGCGAAAGTTCGCCCCCTCTTCTCTTTGTTTGTATCCTGGCGGGAGCGAGAGGGAGTCGAACCCACCGCGCCAACCGCTGGGTTGCCGCCGGACGGTTTTGAAGACCGCGAGAGCCACCAGGCCCTATCCGCTCCCAGGTCGTCTCAGTTTCCTGGCTGCCGAAGGATTAAACTATCTTAATCCCACTTTCTTCTACCCACTCAATTCCGAGAGTGGGCGATCCTTCCACGGGGAGGACTTAGGCAAGAAGCTCGTCCACCCGCTTCTTGAGCATGGACTTGGGAACCGCGCCTACCACCTGGTCAGCGGGAGTCGCTCCGCCGTTGAATATCAACAGCGTCGGGATGCCCCGTATGCCGAATTGTATTGGAGTCTTCGGATTGGAATCAACATCCATCTTGGCGAACTTGACCTTGCCTTCATACTCGCCCGCGAGCTCTTCAACTATCGGCGCGATCATCTTGCAGGGGCCGCACCACTCTGCCCAGAAGTCAACAACAACAGGGATGTCGGAGTTGACCACTTCATCCAGGAATGTAGCATCCGTGATTTCAACCGTATTGGCCATGTTTCGCTCCAATCTGAAAGGGGTTGGGGTTAGTCTGATTTATTATATTAGATGCGGCGGTCCGATGTCAGGTTCAGTATGCGAGATTCAGCGCCTTCGGTATTCGACGTAGTCTCCGACCACCTCATCTACCTCATCCCACCAAAGTGAGCCGAGAGTCAAGCCCTTAGGCACATCGAACAACAGCCACCCTGAGACTTGGAAATTGCGATCAAGTTGAATGTCACCCCACAGCAGCGGAGAGAACCTGTCTTCTTCTTCGTCAGGGGCATCCACCTCGGAATAGCGGTCAAACGGGTCCAGAGCGCCGATACGTTCTCCTCGACGATCTCCCAGCCTTGCAGCTTCCGGATCTATCAGAAGAGGCATAACCGTGCTGGTGCGATTGACAACGGTGACCAGAACCGCGGCGAGTTCTCTATTGGATGCCTTTGGCCTGATCACTCGGTGCCCGTCTCCGAAAGAGTACGACACCCTTTCGACGATCACAGGCCTTTCTGCGTGTATCTCAATGCTCCGGCCCCTCACGGCAATAATGTCGGGGTCGCTAGAGCATCCAACGAGGGCCACGGCCAGAATCCCGAGAAGTACGGGCAAGAATTTCGTCTTCAGCATTCCGAAAGTGGTCACGCCATGTCGGAATTTCATTATTTGGCTTCCGCTTGCAGTGTCAATTTTGTTTGGCATTTAGTTTCGTCGCAAATCTTGATTTAGCTATACTCCCGACAACGATGGCATCGCCCGTAGTCTGGAAACGAGGTCAGTCAGCGTTTCGAGAAGATAATCTACTTCCTCATCGGTGTTGTCTTTTCCAACAGTAATACGAAGGCTGCCCTGCGCCAGATCCGCAGACAGCCCTATCGCCGTGAGAACGTGGGAAGGCTCAAGCGATGCCGCCGAGCAGGCTGATCCGCTCGAAGCGCATATCCCGGCAAAGTCCAGACCCAGAAGAATGGGTTCGCCCTCCACGTTTTCGAATGAGACGTTTACATTATTGGGTAGTCTTTGAGTCGGGTGCCCGTTCAGACGAACCCCGCCCATTCGCTCGTGAATTCCGTGTATAACCCGGTCTCTGAGTCTTGTCAGATGAGCGGACACCTGTTCACGCTCGGCGTCCGCGAGTCGCATCGCTTCAGCCAGCCCAACGATTCCAGGCACGTTTTCGGTGCCGGAACGTTTGTCCCTCTCCTGTCCGCCACCCATGATGAGCGGCTCGAACGGCGTTCCTCGCTTGATGTATAGCGCTCCTACGCCCTTCGGTCCGCCGAGCTTGTGGGCGGATACGCTGAGAAGGTCCACACCCAGTTGGCGCACATTGACTTCGATTGCGCCGACCGCCTGCACGGCATCAGTATGGACATAAATCTTCTGACCGGCGCGCTCGGCGCCGCGCGCCACCGCTGAGACTATCTCGGAAATCGGCTGGATCGCGCCGATTTCATTGTTTGCCAGCATCACGCTGACCAGAATAGTACGCTCCGTTACCGCCCGCGCCACATCATCGGGGTCAACCAGTCCTTCGCTGTCAACAGGAAGATATGTTATATCGAATCCGAACTGTTCCAGTTGGTGACACGTGTGCAGGACCGCGTGGTGTTCTATGGATGTAGTGACAATATGATTACCCACATTTCTCAGCGCAAACGCTACGCCTTTGAGAGCGGCGTTGTCCGACTCCGTTCCGCCCGAGGTGAAGACAATCTCGCTTGAACGGCACCCAAGGGACCGAGCCACACCGCGACGAGCTTCGTCGAGCGTCCCACGGCTTTGCTGCGCCAATTCGTATATGCTTGACGCGTTCCCAAAGTACTCGCTGAAATACGGCATCATAGCGCGAATCACTTCCGGCCTGACCGGGGTTGTCGCCGCGTTATCCATGTATATAAGCCTGTTGGTCAAAGCCATGTGACCCACCTACTTTCAGCCCGATCCCAGGAACATCTCGTCCATCGTGAACAATTGTACCACGTACTCATTCCCTGCCTGACATAATGTATCCCATAACCTTATATGCAAGTCTCGCGGCCGTCGCAGAACAGGCGACAGGCCCCTCCTCAGGACTCAACTCCACTATGTCAAACCCAACCACATTGTACCTGGAGGTCACATCTCTGAGCAAAACCGTAACGTCCCACCAGGTCAGTCCTCCGGGCTCCGGCGTTCCGACAGCCGACATTATAGACGGATCCATGACGTCCAAGTCTATGGAAACATACACATTGGGCGAGAGTTGCCCGCAGACTTCGGCCAAATATTCTGCCCTCTTTCTCTGTTGCGGCCAGAAAAAAATCGGTATTTCGCGCGACTGAGCGAATTCGTACTCCTCGGCGCTTATTGAACGCACTCCCACCTCTACCAATGGACATATTTCCGAAACGCGCATGGCAACCGATGCGTGTCCCCATCTCGTTCCCATGTAAGAGTCCCTCAGGTCGGCGTGGGCGTCCAGATAAAGGACGCTCAGGTCGGCGTAACGCTCCGCGCATGCGAGAACCGCCCCGACAGTGACAGTGTGTTCTCCTCCCAGAAGAACGGGCGTCTTGTCGTCCGCGAGAATCCGTTCTATGACCGACTGTATCTGCCCGACAACTCGCCTTGGCCCCGACAAGTCTGGAGAAATTTCGGCGAATGTATAGATGCCCTGGGAAGACGGGTCGAGTCCCAATTCAACATCGAAGTCTTCAAGATGGCGAGACGCGTCTATTATTGCCGCGGGCGCGTATCTCGATCCGGCCCTGAATGAAGTGGTGCTGTCGTATGGTACGGGGACCACAACCATCCGGGATGTTTCGTAAATATGCTCTTCCGGTGGAGTGTCCAGAAACGTCTGCCAGTGATAGCCGGATAGAGACACCGCGCCGCTACTCGGAGCTGACCGTGGTCGCGCGCAGGCTCATACGCTCACGCACCATTCCCGAATATGTCTCCCTGCCTCCGATATACTCCAGACCCCGCTCGAGCACGCAGGTTTCCACTTCGGAAAGGTCAAACAACCTCTTGACAACAGGCAAAGAGGCAGAAGCGTCGAACTGCTTGCATGAGAAAATATCTATGTTCACGTAGCCGCGTTCAGGAAAAGTGTGAACGGTTATATGGCTCTCCGCTATCAGAACGAAGCCGGAAACGCCCCAGTCTCCAGGTTTCTGGCCCCGGTAAGTATAGACCTGGGGGGAAGCTATTTTGGTCATGCCTATCCTGTCCGGATAGTCTCTCAGGAATTCGTGAATCAGCTCCACGTTCCCCAGAGAGTCCGAATCTCCGCCATAACCGTCAATCACTAAGTGCAACTACGCTATTCTCCAGTCGCTGCCATTCTCATTCCGCCGATTCCCTCCTGAGACTGCATCGGCGCTTCAATTCGGAGACTTAGCTTATCACTACTGCCAAAGTCCGCACAATACACGCTGATTTCTAGTCGGGGCCTTTTCAAAGTCAGGAAATGTTTCCCGACTCTACTCTCGCTATGTTACAATATGCCTGTTGCAGAACAAACGTTTACATAATCTGGCATTTATTTATGACGACTCGTCTGACGAATAACTTTTTTCTTCCAGGTCAATCATAGCTAAATTGACGCTTCTCCAGGTCACTTTTAACCTACACGCTCACCTGGACACCACCTGGAGGCCACTTGGAACTTATCTGGATAATATAAACTAGAATAAATGTCATGATGTCCTGCCAGCCGATTTCGGCCGGAGCCGCTAACTTTGAAAAGGCCCTGTACACGAAGACGCTGGTCTTGATTAGCTCAAACCGCATCAATTAGAATCCGTAGGGTTTCGCTCGATCTATTTTAGTGAATCCCAAAAGTGTTCTTGAACGTAAATGCTATCGAGTCCGATGATAGAACTCGAAATATGTGAACAGGACGTCGTAACGCGATGATTGAAGTCAACGACGTAACAAAATACTACGGAAATTTTCCGGCCATAATGGACATCAACTTCCGGGTCGAACCGGGAGAGGTTGTGGGATTCCTCGGGCCAAACGGCGCCGGAAAATCCACTGCCATGAGGGTGATAACCGGGTTCATTCCCCCATCCAGCGGCTCCGTGTCAGTTGCGGGCTACGACATCGTAAACGAGTCGCTCGAAGCTCGAAGGCACATTGGCTACCTTCCCGAGACCGTGCCGCTCTACACCGAGATGACTGTTCGGGAATATCTCGACTATATGGGCAAGCTGCGCGGAATGAAATCCAACAGGATTCGAACGCGAATTGACGACGTCGTTGATATTTGCCACCTGGAGGACTACTACACCTCCATCATCGGAAAGCTCTCCAAGGGATTCAGACAGAGGCTGGGAATTGCCCAGGCCATTCTGCACGAGCCTGACGTGCTGGTGCTGGACGAGCCGACAATAGGCATTGACCCCATACAGGTAGTAGAGACACGCCAGCTCATCAAAGACCTGGGCGGAGATCACACGCTAATCGTCAGTACGCATATCCTCCCCGAAGTAAGCCAGCTTTGTGAGCGGGTCATCGTCATACACGAGGGTCAGATAGTCGCTACCGACGAACCCGCGAATCTAGCCAAGCGTTTACTCGGGAGAGAACGGGTGGACTTGCAGGTCAAGGGACCCCAGCAGGAGGTGCTCGCCGCCCTCGAAAGCGTGGAAGGCGTCGAAGATGTCCGCCGCTTCAACATCGAACGCGGCGTGGTTCCCCAGTACCGGGTGGAATCTGAGTCTGGCATAGAGATTCGGGCAACGCTTGCCCGGAAAGTGATAGAAAGTGGCTGGGAGCTTCACAGGCTGGAGGCCGTAACCATGTCTCTTGAAGAGATATTCCTCAAGCTGACGACCGAGGACGCAGAGTGAACACTATCAACATAGCCATGAAAGAAAGCAAACTGTATTTCGCTACGCCCGCCGCCTATATCGTCGGCGCGATGTTTCTGGCCCTCACCGGAGTTTTCTTCGTATTCGACGCAACGGCGCCTTTCGCCGAGGCAAGCGTCCGCGGAATCGTAAATTGGGCCAGCTTCTTCATCATTTTCCTCGCTCCCCTTCTCACAATGAAACTCCTCGCCGAAGAGCAGAAACTTGGCACCCTCGAACTCCTGCTCACGTCGCCCGTCAGAGACTGGGAAGTTGTCGTCGGGAAGTACCTGGCCAGCCTGATGATCTTACTCGCGATTCTTTCCGTTACTTTCTACTATGTCCTCCTTCTTTACGTCTTTGGACAGCCGGACACCGGGCCCGTGCTCAGTGGCTATCTTGGACTGGTTCTGTATGGCGCGGCCGCTCTGGGAATGGGAATGCTTGGCTCTTCGATCTCGAGTAACCAGATTGTCTCGGCCGTCGTGGGAATCGCAATTCTCCTGATGCTTTCTTACGTGCATTTCATTGGCGGGATCGTGACAGGGCTGGCGTCGTCAATCCTAAACGGCATGTCCATGAACCAGCACATACAGGACTTCAGCCGAGGTGTGATAGACACATCGAGCGTAGTCTTCTTCCTGTCTTTGGCGGCGGTTTTTATATTTTTGACTATTCGATCTCTGGAAACGCGTAGGTGGCGATAATTGGCAAGGCAGTCTGACAGAAGAGCGGCCCTGAGCCTGGATCTCTTAGAATCACTCAAGTCAACCGGCTTCTGGAGCGCAATAGGCGCGGTGGTTGGTCTTATCGCCACCATAGCCGGAATCACCGTATTCCTAACGGTTGAAGAACTCCGAAACTTCGCGGTCTCAGTCCTTATCATCGGGCTGGTTCTGCTATTCATCGCCTTGGTGCTTTCACCTCGGGCAATCGCGGTATTTATGGCGGGTCGGCAGGGACGTTACGGCGTCAACATTGCTGTCATGACAATCGCGTTCTTCATCATCATGATCCTGATAAATCTCCTGCTGTTTCGCAGTCCGACCCGTATTGACGTCACGGCGACCCGCGTGTTCAGTCTCTCCCAACAGACCGTGCAGGTGTTGGAGACTCTCGATAAGCCGGTCAGGGCAAACGCATTCTTCGTTCCCAATGACTCAAGATCCGCATTCGACCACCAGCAGGCCGAGGACTTGCTAAACGAGTTCTCTCGCCGAAGTTCCAACTTCACCTATCGGTTCATAGACCCCGAACTGAACAGAAGCGTGGCCGTGCAGTACGATGTCCGCGACTTCCCCGTGGTCGTATTCGAAGACCTTGAGACAAGCGCGCAGCAGGGCATGTTCGATCTGACCGAACAGGACTTTGTGACAGGCATACTTATCGCCACCGGCGTTCAGCAAAAGCGCGTATATTTCCTCACCGGTCACCAGGAAGCTTCTCTCAGCCGGGATCCCGCCACCGGTGAAACCGACGAGGAAGGGCTTGACTTCGCATTGCAGGGAATGCAGCGAGATAACTACGAAGTCCGCCCTTTGAACTTGAAGCAGGACGGCGAGGTGCCTGAGGATGCGGCCATCGTAATAGTGGCCGGCCCCAAGCGCGACCTCGATACTGACGAGATGGATTCCCTGATGGACTATCTCATAAGAGGCGGCAAGATGGTCGTCCTTCTTGATCCGGATTCACCGGATTCCTACCGGCAACTGCTGGCGGAATGGGGCCTCCTGATCGGGAAGAACCCCATCGCCGACCTGATCAGCAATGTGGCGGGTGAAGCGAAATCGCCCATGGCCCAGAGGTCCAATGCCCAGTTTGTCTCAAGCGGTCTGACCGGAATACCGATTGTGGATAAGTTGAATGTCGTATTCTTTCTTGACGCCACGGCTGTGCAGCCGATTATACCCCTCGACGACATTCCGCCTTACATGACCTACGGTTCACTGACACACACGACGCCCGCCAGCTGGCTGGAGATGGATCCCGAAGAAGTGAACTATGATCCTGGCGATGACGTTCAGGGACCGTTCGACATCGGGGCGGTCATTCAGGCCGGGGCCACACTTACCGGACAGCCCGTCACCAGTCCTGACACCATAGCCAAGATCGTTGTGTTTGGGGATTCTGATTTCGCGAAGAACAAATTCTTCTTCAGCAGCGATAATGCGGACCTCCTTCTCAACTCGGTCAACTGGCTTGCCGAGGACTACGAGCTAATTTCGATCAGACCGAAACTTATCCCCTTCCGTGAATTAGTGGTCAACCGGCGCGAGCGCGACTTCATCAAATGGTCTAGCTGGTTCGTCCCTCCCATAATAATGCTCATACTTTCAATATTCGTGTGGTGGAGGCGCCGGTAACAGGCGGCAGATATGAACTGGAAATTTACCCTTGCGCTGGTATTCGTCGCGGTTGCGATTGGAGCGGTCGCCTATATAAATCCCTTCGAGGGCGAGGAAGAGAGAGCTGAGAAGTCACCCTGGTTCTACCAGGTCAGCTTCGACGATATCGTAAACATTAGAGTCCAGTCAGGCGACAAAGTTGAGAGCTTCTCCAAGATCGGAGAGGGTTCTTGGGTATTCGACAGACTCGAAGGCATTCCGCCATCCCACCTAAGGTGGGGTGGAATAGTCCTTCTCCTGAGCGGCCCCCAGACAAAGCGTGATATCTCCATCGTCCGGCCCGTGATTGAAAACCCCGCCGAATACGGCCTCGCCGATCCTGGACTCATCATAAACCTCGGTCTGACCGGTGACCGTGAGCTCGAGTTCAGACTTGGCGACAAGACCACCGATGGCAACCACAGCTACGGGCAGGTCATCGGTTTTCCCCAGCTGTTTCTCATAGCAGACCTCTGGGGCGACGTACTCAGAAGGCTCGCCAATGAGCCTCCCGTTCCTAAGTGGTGGGAGACACGCGATCCGGAGATAATCACTGAAGTCAACATTGTTCTGGGCGAGCCCGGAAACCTGGACTCTCCCTACCTCCGCATACAAAACGAGGACGGCGAGTGGTTCGCGCGTCATTTCCAGAACGACGTCGAAAATCGGCCCTTGGACGAAGAAATTTGGGAGTCTGAGTATAAGGCACTCATGGGCGGGCCAGAGAACATCAGGGTGGAACAGTATCGCGTGCGAGACCGCGACTACGCCGATTGGGATATTGACCAGGATGGATATTCCATAGAAATCCGCTTCTCAGGATTGACAGAGCGAGGCACCAAGTACACTGACGGCGTCCTGTTCCTCATTGGTAACAAGACAGAGGACGGTAAACACTACTACGCAGTCCCTGCCTCGGATCAGTCTCTCGCCCCGGTCGTACTTCTGGATGCGGAATGGGCTGAGAAGATATTCGATCTCGTTGGGAATGTGCCGTACGCCGAAGAATCAGAAACTCAGTCGGGATAGTCCCGTCACCAACTACTCCTTTCAACCAGCCCCCGGTCGGGATATACTTGCGTCGGACCGTCGCTAATTCTTGAAAATTTAGCGACATCTCCAAGTACATACGAGGTCAACTCCCTTGAACGCTGAGATCATCTCCGTCGGCACCGAACTCCTCATGGGCGAGATTGTGGATACCAATTCCGCCTACCTCGCCGACGAACTCGCCAAGATAGGCGTGGAACTGCGCTGGGTCACCAAGGTCGGAGACCATCCAGGCAGGCTCGAGGAGGCGATAGATCGCGCGCTGGGAAGGTCTGACATCACCATTACCACCGGCGGCCTCGGCCCGACCTCAGACGACCTCACAAGAGAATCAATCGCGGCGGTAATGGGTGAAGAGATGGATGTGCGGGACGACCTGCTCGCGCACCTCACGTCGCAGTTCGAGAGTCGCGGCATACGGATGCCCGCCACCAACATAAAGCAGGCCACACTCATCCCGTCGGCGGAAGTCATTCCGAATCCGATGGGAACAGCGCCCGGATGGTGGGTCGAGAAAGGTGGGCACATAATCGCCGCAATGCCTGGCCCCCCGAGGGAAATCAGCGATATGTGGGACAACCAGGTGGGGCCGAGGCTGCGTTCTCTCAACCCTGAAATTGTGATTGTTACTCGGACTCTAAAGACATTCGGGATTACCGAGGGCGGACTGGACGAGATGCTGCCGTCGCTGTTTAAGAGTGAGAATCCCAGCCTGGGCATCTACTCCAAGCAGGACGGAATACACCTCCGGGCCATTGCCAGCGCTTCAACTCAGGCCGAGGCCTTTGCCCTTATCGAGCCGATGGAGCGCGAGATCAGGAAGATAGCCGGTCACGCTATATGGGGCGAAGACGACGACACACCCGTCTCAGCGGCGCTCGACGCGCTTTCAGAAAGAGGAATGACACTTGCGATAGCCGAGGGGTTCACGGGCGGCCTGCTGTCCAGCGCTCTGCTGGAGTCGGCCTCTGCATCAGGCGTTCTCGCCGGTAGCGTCGTCGTAACCGGCGGCAAGTCAGACAGGCGAGTTCTCGGCGCTTCCACCGCAAGTCCGTCCAGCCCGCAGCCCGAGGATGCCTCCAGCATGGCGCTGGCCGTCAGGGAAAAGCTGGGCGCCGATGTCGGTCTCGCCATGACGCCTCTCGTATCCGAGGAGTCCGAAGAATCCGGCCCTGTCGGAACCACCCACATAGGCATTGCTATGGACGATGAGGTGTTCGTCAGATCCGGTTACTACCCTACCCGCCGACTCAGAATTCGAGCCCGCGCCGTCACCCACGCGCTGCTGGAACTCGCCAAGTGCGTTGAAACCGGCTCCGGCGGCCATGAGTCCCGCTGGGGGTAGAGTAGAGTCGGTACGCCGACGCTCATAGTGATACAATGAACACATCGGAAATTCCTCGCGGACTTTCGGACCGCGGCATAGGCTGGCAGGCGGTAGGGTTTACGCTCATCGCGTTGGCCAGCGTAGCAATTTTGGAACTATTCTCGGGTTCGGACTTCTGGCTGTACAAGGCGTTCCGGACCGCAATGGTTCAGATATACTGGGCATTAGTAGTGCCGCTGGGTGCGCTATTCGACTGGGGGAGAAGAATGTTCGAGACGGGAAAAGCGATCCGCGAAGCCAAATTGAGGCAGATTCGCGATGAGGGACGTCAGGAAGGGCGACAGGAAGGGCGACAAGAGACTATCGAACTCGTAACGACGCTGCTGAAGCAATCCGGGGTTTCCCTGCCACCGGACGTCGCGGCCCGGTTGCGCGATGAACAGTCCCGAAACGGATCCTGATCGGATCAGTCACGAATCTCCACGACGCCGACCCTCTTCACTCAATCTTCTTGTATATAGCATAGCTCTCGATTTCTTCCACGAATTCATACTCTTCTTCCACAAAATCGAAGAAGGGCTGAAATCTATCCGGGGAATAGATATATCTATGTGTGTTGATTTCCCAATCCCCTCGCTCCGCGCTGTCCAGGGGTGGCAGTCTATCATTCCGCGTATCAACTATTAGCGCAGGGGCTTCATCCTTAACATCAGATATGAATTCGCCGAAGATATCCGGGTTCGCGTAGCCTGACAGGGCCAGCGGATACTGATAGAAAAATCGGGTTGGAGCGTCACGCTCGGAGAGCAGATACAATTGCGACTCCGCTCCCCACACCAGAATCGGATCATCCAAGTCGGTTTCTTCGCGAATGCGTTCAGCTACGCGCAGATGCTTTCCACCCATGACTCCATCTTCGCGAGAGAGCCTCTCGATCATGACCGGAAAACGGTTAAGCGCAACAGGGATGTGATAGCTGGCCACGAAGATCAAAAGTATGGCGCTCAGAAGCGGCGCCGGCAAAGATACGACTTTGGTTATGCCGTAGGAAAAGACCGCCATTAGTGTGACAACCGCTGGAAGCATGGCCAGATAGTAGTGTCCGTAGTCAAGGGCGGATACAGAGACGAAGAAAACCTCAATCGGCAGCGCTATCACGGAGAGTTTCACTATGTCTTCGAAACGTTCCCGGCCTGCCACTTCAGCAGACCGAAAATAGTACAGTCCGATGCTCCAACTGGCAATGATAGGCAAGAGAATAAGAGTTAATCGAGAACCCCCTATATGCCAGACTGCCTTGATCCTTTCCAGCAGCGGGGCGTCCGAGTATGTGAAGTTGTATATGAAAACAGCGTCCCAAAAGTGGTACAGCCCACCAAAAATGGCGAATATCCAGATAACAGGCAATAGCGCCGCCGCCGCGCCCACTCCGGACCACATGAGGCGCCGAGGCGCGTCATCTCTGCGTACAAAAATCCAATAGATTCCAATCGCCAGCCACATACCCACGAGATTGGGACGCAGAAGGAACGTCGCTACAGCCAACGCTCCAATAGAGACCAGAAATAGCTTGTAATACCCCCCCCCCCTTGTTGCCTTTTCGACACGAGTGAACAAATACAGCGTGAGAAACTGGAATAGGAGAGCGTACTGTTCGGTGTAATTCCCACCTTGTGCAAAAATGACAAAGTAGCCTGAAAAGACCGCTATTGGAAAGAGGGTGGCGGCTGGTCCAAATCTGTCCTTCACAACTGCGTATATAAGCCAGACTGAGCCGAGCAGGAACGCCATTTCCACCAGCCAAACGCCCCACATGTCTAACAGCGCCAGCCCTATGACATTCAAGAGATATACCAAGGGACCTTTGTGGTCCCATCTGTCCAGATAGGGTACTTCCCCTTCTAACACCCCCTTGGCGACGTAAATGAACGCGCTAGAATCTCTCCCCGGCGCTGAAACGAACGACCCCATAGCTGAAATGAGCAGTACGCAAATGACGACTGTCCATGCTGCGAGCAATAACGTATCTATCTTGGGCTTGACAGCAATGGTCATGCTTCGAATCGTACTCACCATTACATACTAACGCGCGCGGCCCTCCTCTTATGCAATACATCAAGCGCGGCAGGACGGGAACGGGCAAAACGAGTATATAAAATGCGGTCTGTACCGACTTATGCGGGTACAGACCGCATTCGGGCAATCCGTTATTGGCGTAAAGCCCCAGTTTACCCGTGTCCCTACATAGTAAGGCGGCGGTACAGGTACAGCAAGCGCTCCGGCAGATCGTAAATGTTATCCAATACCTCGTAGCCCATGTCGGCGCACATGGTCTTGAGATAGTCGTGGCCGTTCTTGTCCACGGTTAGACAGAAGGCGTTGATGTCCTTCCTGCGCGCCTCTTCAAGCGCCATGCGGGTGTCATGGACGGCGTACTCTTTCTCTACGCCCTCTCGGCTGTATCCGCGGTCCTGCGGTCGGCCGTCGCTCACCAGGAAAAGTATCTTAGTGCGGGCGTCAGTCATTTCCAATTTTGCCGTCGTGTGGCGAATGGCTGGTCCCATCCTGGTCGCGTGGAGAGGCGCCACGCGATCAATCCTGCGTTTCACGCGGTCGGAGAAGTTCTCGTCCAGGTCCTTGATAGTGTAATACTCGACGTTCTCGCGTCCATAGCCGGAGAAGCCGTATATGCCGTATATGTCGCCTATGGCCTCAAGAGCGTTGACAATCAGCACTATGGCCTCCTTCTCAACGTCAATTATCCGCTTGTATGACCGGCGAGCGGCCTCTCCCCTCCGGGTACGCAGCCACACCATGTACTCTACCGGGTCATCCGGCGCGTCCCAGTCGTCGGCTGTCCGCTTGCCTTCGTCTATAGCCTCGGCGGTGGACGCGCTCGTGTCTATCAGGAAGGCGGCGGCCACCTCGCGCTGGACCTTATTTCGACGCCAGTAGAACTTGTCGGAAGGGCTGACGCCCGTCTTCATATCCACAATGGCCTCGATAACGTCGTCAATGTCCAGTTCCTCGCCGTCTTCCAGTTTGCGGACCTTACGGAAGGTCTCCGGCACCATGAGTTCGAACTGTCTGCGTATGCGCGACACCAAGCCACCGTAACTGTGGAGCGTTCCCCCAAAGAAGTTGGGGTCGCCCTCCGCCATCATCTTCTGCCTGACGATGCACCACCTGGGCTTGTAGTCCCCTGCCCTGAAGTCCCACTCGTCGTAAACGAAAGTCTGCGGCTCGCTCGCTTCCAGCGAATCGCCATCCTCATCAATGTGGACGAACGGGCCATTGCTGAATTCAGGGTTGTCGGGCAGTTGCATACCGGCTTCTTTAAGCAGGTTGTCCGCGAACATCCCCTGAGTGTCCTGCAAGTCGCCTTCGACGGCCTCAAGGTCCAGTTCCGCGCTGTTCTGGAGCAATTCCTCCAACTGCTCCTGGGTAATGGGTTCCCCGGTCGCTTCCCCGGCATTGTTCTGCTTCTGCATTCTAAGCTGGGTAAGGAGTTGCACAAGTTCCGGCTTGAAGTCTCCCCGGTAGTCAACCTCCTCGGATGAGTCATACTCCTGTTCACTGTCAGGGCGGAACTCCATATCCATGCCCATAGCCATCTGCTGAAGAAGGTCTTGCATATCATCGGGGTCGGAGTACTCTTCCTCCTGGTCTTCCTCGGTGTCAACGTCGTCCCACTCTTCCGGGGGAACTTCCTCATTCGGAATGGAGGTAATGATCGCGTATATGCGAAGCGTCGCCTCGGCAGTGTCCTCGACCGTCGCCTCGGCGTTCAGAATCTGTCGAGCGACAGACACTATCTGCTTGGCATGATCGACATAGTCGTGTGGAGCGGGAATTTCCCGGTACTGCTGGAGACTCAGTCGCACCAGGAACTCCACCAGGGCTTCCCTGGCAGGCAAAGTAGTGATTTCAGGCCTGCCTTCGGAGGAATCCATCTGGACACGAGCGTAAGCGGCCTTGATGCCCGGGTATTCGTACTTCACGCGGAAGTCCAGCCTCCCGTCCTCGATGACGGTGAATACATCGAGCGCGAGTTTGCGGTCTTCGAACAGGTTGAAGAACCGCTGCATATCGGTTATCCAGCCGCGCTCCAGACTCTCACCGGACAATTCCATTTCCGCGGAGACTCCGTTAGTCGAGCCGGTCTCGGAACTCTTCTGTTGCTCGACTTCGCGCCTACGGTCCTCGAAAAGCGCGGACGGGGTTTCGAATTCAAAGAAAAAGCTGCCGAATTCCAGATGCGCTACCTGGTGTGTAGATACAACCTTGAACCAGGAGAAATTCTCATCCTTGGAATGGTAGCGGTCAACAATGTCAGGTACGAAGACAGTGGACCCCTCCGTCGTTGGAGACTCCGCCGACACCCAGCCGATATTTCTGTCCACCAGTTCGGGCGACGAGGCTAGCTTGATCTCTTCACCCGCGAGCCCACGGCAGTACATCTCCATTATTGCCTTGATCCGGTCGAACTCAACTCCCGAAGACAGGGCTTCGAGCATCTCTTCCGAGTGCGCCGATTCGATCTTGAAGTACGCCAGACCGCCGTCAGGGTTCTGGCGAAGCAGGTTAACTCCCTCTTCATACCACCTCTCAAGCTGGTTCATCGAAAGGCGGTCCATAACCTGCGCGGAAGACTTGATGAACTCAGGCACCGCATCCGGCGACTCCTGTATCAATGTTTCAGAGAGGTCCAGGATACTTGAGTGCAGATCAGGGTCAATCTTCGCAAAGGCCTGCGACGTGTCGAGCATAACTCCCGGGATGTTCGAGCCACCCTTATGCACCAGTTCCTCGGCTATCTTCAGGAATCTGAATCTTTCTTCAGGATCTATCTTGGGCAGCGCTTTCGCGCCCGCGTCGAAGAAGCTCTTCACCTCTCTCCAGCCCGACTCCACGAGAGCCGAAGCCAGAGTTATGAAGGCGGTCTTGTCTTCGCCGATCAGGGGGAAAATTTGAGCGCCGAGAGACAAGCACTCGGATGCCAAGTCATATGACCTGTGAGAGAGAGCGTCCAGGAACGCCACGAACCTCTCGAGCTCAGGAAAAGTCAGACTGTCCATGAGCGCTGGGCTGTATGTAAAGAACTTGCACGCAAGGGTGCTGGACTTCCAGGTTCCCTTGTACAGACTTCCGCCAAGACCGGCCCAACTTTCGATGTGGCGAGAGCGGAGTTTACCCATCGCCGCGGGCGAGGCGTCAAAATACGCCGCCGCCAGAGTTGGGGACTCCTTGCACAGATCCGAGCCGCAGTCCGTCCACTTCATAAAGTAGTTGAAGGGCATATATGCGACAACTTTGGGGCTAACTTTGAAGTACTGTGCCGAGGCCTCCCACGACCGCACTGTCTGGTCGGCTATGCCAAGTCCGGCCCGTCCCCATAGGCGGATATTGCCTTCCGCCATGGTCTTGGGCATCATAGCGCGAGACTTGTCGAACTCCTCGACCACAGGCGCAGGGAATCTCTTGAATTCAGCCCTGAGCTCATCTAATGTTGGCAGTTGCTCGTTAACCACGGGGCCTCCTTACAAGGGCACGTCCTTTGTCAATGTTAAGAACTGTTCCAGAATTCTTGCCGTCGCTCCAAAAATCACATGACCGTCATATACGTAAATGGGCATTCTGTGGAACTGTCCATCTTCCAGGCGGACATCATCCCTGTACGAGGACGGCTTCCTCAGATGCGACACCGGCACAAACAGCATTTCGGCAACTTCGGCTTCGGATGGCGCAAAAGAGTATGGCGACGATATCGAACCCACAAAAGTCGAGATCATAAAATCGGAGATTGTCGGCGTGTCGTCAAGACGCCCGAGGACACTCACGTCGTCAGGTTGTATCCCCATCTCCTCGTCGGCCTCACGCAGCGCCGTATGAAGGCGGGATTCGTCTTCCTCGTCAACCATCCCTCCGGGAAAGGATATTTCCCCTTTGTGATGTTCGACCTGTTGGGAACGCTTCTGAAGTATGATTCGCAACTCGCCTTCAACCGGGTACAAAGCGAGAAGGACGGCGGCGGGAAGCATGTCATGACCTTCTACCGTCGCCGTCTTTCGATTCTCAAGAATGCGCTTGGTACTATGTATGAAATCTGAGCCCAAACCGGCCCTCATTCCCAGGAGCGGCCTGAAGCCGGTTCACTACTCGAATATAGACGTGGTGAGTTCCTCAATGCTGCGCTGGATGTTGAAGTCGTCGGTGACCGACCAGTTTACCGCCACCTGGCAGGCGCGGCGCGGCGAGACGCCTTGTGAAATCATCTGGCCCGCGTAAATAAGCAGGCGTGTGCTCGCGCCCTCGGCGAGACCGTGTTCCTTCAGGTTGCGTATCTTCTCACCCAGTTTGGCCAGCTGAAGCGCGGTGTCCTCGTCAACGCCCGACTCGTGGGCTACAATCTCTGCCTCAGTGTCGCGGGGCGGATAGTCGAACTCAATCGAGATAAACCTCTGGCGCGTGCTGTGCTTCAGGTCTTTCAGCGCGCTCTGGTAGCCCGGGTTGTAGGACAGAACCAGAAGGAAACCTTCTGCGGCTTCCAGTAGTTCGCCGCGCTTCTCGACTGGCAGAATTCTGCGGTGGTCGGTTAGCGGGTGAATAAGAACGGTCGTATCCTTTCGCGCCTCGACAATTTCATCGAGGTAGCAGATACCACCCGCCTTTACCGCGCGAGTAAGGGGCCCGTCAATCCAGACGGTCTGATCACCTTCGAGCAGGTAACGGCCCACCAGGTCGCTGGCTGTAAGGTCTTCGTGACAGGCAATGGTCACCAGCGGCAGATTGTCCCTGTTGTCAGGCTCACCGCTTCCGTTCACCTGCTTCACCCGTGTCAGAGGCTGACTCATGCGGTAGGACATATACTCGACGAAGCGCGTTTTGCCACAGCCGGTCGGGCCCTTGAAAATTAGAGGGATCTTCTGGGCGTATGCCGCCTCGAACAACTGCACTTCGTCGCCCAGGGGCACGTAGTACGGCTCTTCAGTGAGATGGTACTCCTCGATAATGTAGCTTCGGAAAAGCGTTTGCGTCCGTGATGTCATCTGACTGCCTGGTCTCCTTCTAACTTTCTGTTCGCGTGGAAACTCTCGAATTCCAGATCTCCGCTACCGAAGACTCGAGCTCATAGATTCCCGAAGCGTTGGTGATTATAACGTCTGCGCGCTTCACGCGCTCGTCCTGCGGCATCTGTGACTCGATCCTGGACAGAGCTTGGTCTTGCGACATTCCCCTTCCCATCAGCCTGGATAATACTTGCTCCTGTGGGGCGGTAATTACCCAGACCTCATCGGCCAACGGTGTCCACTTCGCTTCGATCAGCAACGCGGCTTCAACCACTACCACATCTATTCCTTCGGTGGTGAAAGACTCGATTAGATTCTGAATCATAGCATATATTCTAGGATGCACAATCGAATTGAGACGTTGGAGATGCGCGGGATCGCTGAACACGATGGCCCCCAACTTTCTCCGGTCAATCCGCTCCTGGTCGTCCAGGACATCTTTTCCGAACGCAGACACCACTTCACGCCAGGTAACCGTATGGGGCAGATATGCTTCATGCCCCACCAGATCGGCGTTTATTACTGTTGCTCCATGCCTTTGCAGAGACTTCGACACCTGCGTCTTGCCAGTGCCTATGCCCCCAGTCAATCCAATGACGAACATTCATTTACCGCGCATTTGAGAAAGTCTTCACATTCTACTAGAGCGGCTGAAATTGGGTCAACACGGCGCGCGAACCGATGCTGTATCAGTTTGGTGGGTAGGGGCAATCAGCCTCACCCTCACCCCAGCCCTCAGCCCATCGAGGGAGAGGGGATTTTCGCGCCGCAGGCAGCGGCGACCAAGCTGATACAGGTTCGCTGATAGAGAGCATGACATATATCCTGATTTATATTACTTCAGGTGGAGCCGTGGTGGAGTTCAGGTGACATTTCAGGCGGGTTTTGACCTGAGAATCGGCGGATTCAGCTATGAATTCTCATGGAATTGACCTGCGGAAAAAACTGTAGGTAAGTTTTTTCGTCATTGATAAACTCTACATTATATATATCAGGTACTTTTGTTCTATAATCGTCATATTGTAACATAGCGAATGGAGAGTTGGGAAACATACAGCGCCGACTGAAGTTGTATCAGTTTGGTCGGTGGCAGTAATCACCCTCACCCCAGCCCTCTCCCTTAACCCGAATCCACCGAAGAGGGTTAGTATCGCCGCCGGGGCGTGGGTGAGGGACGTGTCAAAGTGGCGGTGCGGTTATGATGTCAGCGCCTGGGTCGTTCTGAAGGTCCGCGGTCGTGATTTTGGACGCCAATGGAGGCCCACAGTGGCGATTTGGGGCGAGTTTGACGAATCTGCGGGCAACAGTGGACACCCGCGGTCCGGTCCGGAGCGATCTTACGGACAAGACAGGCTGTGGTGTGTACGGTGGTCAGTAGTAGACACTGCCGTCAGGCCGGCAGAGGAATGGCTCGCAGTCTGGTCAGTGCGCGACCGAACTGTGTTTCCCAGGGCCAGCGCTGCGGGAGATGCAAAGTAAGGCGGCGGGCCGAGTGGGTGAGCCGTCCGGCGAGGGAGAACAAGCGTCTGCGCAGGGTCTTGGTGGTCGCCACCGGCTCGCGCAGACCGATGCGTCCGATCCAGCGAGCCAGGTTGTGAGCCATTACCTGTATGGCCATCCAGGCGGCGTTGGCTGCAAAGCGCCCCGAGGGCAGATGGTTCAGCCCGACACCGTACTTGAGGTCTCGGATGGCGTTCTCGATCTCGGCGTGGCGGCGATGGTCGGCCTCCAGTTGGAGGGTGTCGCCCTGTCGGTCGGTGATGAAGGCGTGATAGCTGTAGTCGACGAAGAGGGCCAGTTGTGAACCGGGCGTGGGCTTCACCCTGCGGACGATGAGACGCACCGGTGCGGCATCGGGCTCGTTCCGAAAAGGGGTGTAGGCGGTCTCAGCCACGTCGGCTGCGCCGTCCATCCAGTAGGGTATGGGAGTCCAGTCCTCCTCAGGTATGGCCTCTATGAGATTGCGCAGTCGGGTGTGCTGACGGACGGTGATGGAGAAGCGGACACCTGTCTTTCGGCATACGGAGACGATGTCATGGGTGTAGAAGCCACTGTCGGCGCGTACGGTGAGTTGTCCTGTGGCCCCGGCGCAGCGCACCCGGCTCACCGTCTCACGCAGGAAGTGGGCTGCGCCCCGGGCGGTGTTGGCTCGACCCTGTCGCAACCGGGCCATCAGCACGTCGCCGGTTCCTGCGGCGACGGCCACAAGCGGGTGATAGCCTCTCTGGCCGGTGTAGTTGTGGCGGCGGGCGCCCTCCTTGCCCAGTCCGTAGGTCTCGCAGATGGTGGAGTCCAGGTCGATGGTCAACGGCTCATCGCCGGGACCCGCGCCAGCGGCCCAGGCCCGCGCCAGCAACTCCCGGCTCACCCGGTCCAACTGCCGCACATGTCCCCACCTGAAGCTGCGCAGGAAGGTCCCCAGGGTGGATGGCGCCTTCACTGTACAGCCCAACACCCGCCCGGTCCCACCGGCACGCAGCGCGTCGGCGTCATCGATGCAGTCCCCACCGGCCAGCGCCGAGGCAACCAGGGTCAGCGTCTTGTCTCCCGGGTTCGCCCGTCCCGGCGCATCGCCCAGGTCAACGTTGCTGTCCACCAGTTCACTCAGTCCCAGGCGCTGAGCGAGAGTGGCCGGCACGAGCAGCCCGGCATTGGCCACCAGCCGGGGATCGTCGAAGGCGATTCGGATGCGGTCGGGACGCTCAGGTGGTAACATCTATTAAGTGCTCCTGCTCTGGGGTTGGTTCTTGTCTTCAAACCCATTATCCCAGATTCAATGGAGCGCTTTCTCACCCCTTTTGCACGACGACTCATCCATCCCTTCGGTGGATCCGGGTTAAGGGAGAGGGGGTCTGTTGGGGGAAACTTCCTCTATAATCACCTCGCCGCCGGGGAGAATATCCATAGTAACTCTACTTCCCCGGAGCATCCTGATACCGATCAAGGGAACATCGCCAGTTTGAGTGACCTCTACATCAAGAAGCCGATCATGCCAGAACACCCTGGCATGATAAGTTCTCAGTCTGGCAGGCGCGCCATTTGCCAGTATGAAGTTCAGGCTGCCTGCGCGAACTAGACCCAGCCTACGGATTACAGTGGAAGGCAATGACAGGTCTCCAACAAACCCTGTGTCCAGAACGGTTTCTAGAGGCCACAGGCGACCAGCGCTATCCATAATCGCTACCGGAACGATTATCGCTTCCCCATCTTCGCTTATCCTGCCCTGGATCATGATTGAGGATGTTGAAGACGTGTCCACCGAACAGAGTACGGTACCGGATAGCCTACACGCACCGTGCACAAATGGGCGCCAGGTCTGCGTTTTAGCAGGCGTCCGATTGCCGCTCCGTTCCGCTTGTCAATCTCGTAGTCGCCACTGCGAACGTCAATGACCACGAACTTGCCCTTATCCCCAGGCTCCATGAGAGAGCGTATCTTCTCTTCGTATATGGCGGTTCCCATAGATTCTATGTCTTCGGGAGTATATGTCTTATTCACCATGTCGCTCTCCCCGCCGCGCTTTAGTATGCTCAACATATTCAGTATATAATTGTTCAGAGGCGATGACCAATGACCAACAATCCAAAATCGAGGACCGCCCCGACCAGCATGACTTCCAGATTCAGAGAAATTCCATCGGTGAACGAAGTTCTGGGGCGTCAGGAAGTAAACGACCTGATAGCCAGGTACTCCCACGAATCGGTCGTAGCGATTGTAAGGGAACAGCTCGCATTGGCCAGACGCATCGTTTCAGAGGGCGGCGAATCTCCCAAAGTAGAGTCGGTCGCTGAGTCAGTGGCGGACCGCGCGGCTTACAGGTGGAAGAGTTGGCCGGAAACAGTCATAAACGCGACCGGCGTAATCCTGCACACGAACCTCGGACGCGCCCCTCTGAGCGACGAGAGCGTCGAAGCGGCCTCGGTCGCGGCGTCGGGATACAGCGACCTGGAGTTCGATCTGAAGTCCGGGAAGCGGGGATCCAGACAGGCCCACAT
The DNA here is from genome assembly GCA_965261525.1 of Dehalococcoidia bacterium. Taxonomy (GTDB): domain Bacteria; phylum Chloroflexota; class Dehalococcoidia; order Lucifugimonadales; family UBA1123; genus VXRN01. Next base: position 1,973,683 of record OZ253472.1, on the reverse strand, counting down.
ATCCCAGTTGGTCTGCCAGGCTACCGGGGCTGAAGCTGCCCTCGTGGTGAACAACAACGCCTCTGCGGTCATGCTTGGACTTGCCGCCATTGCGTCAGGTAAGGAAGTCATCGTTTCTCGCGGCGAGGCAGTAGAGATTGGCGGCGGCTTCCGAATACCGGACGTTCTGCGACAAAGCGGCGCGACCCTCGTCGAAGTGGGCACCACCAACCGCACCTACGCGCGCGATTTCGAGGCCGCCATAAACGAAAATACCGGCGCGATATTGTCCGTTCACGCTTCCAACTTCCGCGTGATGGGCTTCACCCACGCGCCAACGACTGCCGAGTTGGTCGCGGTAGGAGACAGACACTCCGTTCCGGCGCTTCACGATCTGGGCAGCGGTTGCCTCCTGGATACCCGCCCCTACGGTCTGGCATGGGAGCCTCGTCCACAGGAGAGTGTCCGCGCCGGGGTAGCTCTCGGATTCTTTTCTGGCGATAAGCTATTGGGCGGGCCGCAGGCAGGAATCATTATTGGCCGCCGGGAATACGTGGACATTGTCTCCTCGCACCCACTGGCCCGCGCTGTCAGGATAGACAAGATGAGCATGGCCGCTCTCTCAGCGACGATGCTCCACTACATACGCGACGAACCGACCGAAAAGGTTCCGATCTGGCGGATGATCTCGGCGTCGCTCGATGAATTGAGGCAACGGGCGCGTAAATGGAAGGAAAACGCGGCGCCCTGGACAAACATAGTCGCATCCCGGTCCGCGATAGGCGGCGGCAGCCTGCCCGGAGAGACAATCGAGTCGGTAGCCCTCAGTATCAACTGTGAAACGGTCGGTCTGAGCGCGGAAGAGATTCTCACAAGTCTGCGCGAATCCGCGGAGCCTATCATCGGACGAATAGAAGACGACAACGTCCTGCTTGACGTCAGAACTGTGCTTCCCAATCAGGATGGCTCCGTCATAGCGGCGCTGAAATCTCTCGACAGCAACCACGGCGTTCACGGTACAAAGTGACTCTCTTCGAGCACCGAATGGAACGCGACCTCGACCGACTCGCTCCCCTGGCCGAACGTATGCGACCGCGAAACCTTGAGGAGTTCGTCGGTCAGGAGCATATCGTCGGTCAGGATACGGTACTGAGAAGGTCGCTCGAAGCCGGACACGTCCCTTCGATGGTGCTTTGGGGACCGCCAGGCACGGGAAAGACAACGCTCGCCCGGCTCATCGCGGGTTCGGCGAACGCCTACTTTGAGAGGGTCAGCGCGGTCACGTCCGGCGTAGCGGACCTGCGACGTGTGGTTTCCGAGGCGAGAGACAGGCTCGGAATGCACGGCGAGCAAACGATCCTGTTCGTGGACGAAATACACAGGTTCAACAAGGCGCAACAGGACGTCATTCTACCGCACGTCGAGCGCGGGACCGTCATTCTCATAGGCGCCACGACCGAAAACCCCTCGTTCGAGGTTATCTCTCCGCTGCTGTCCCGCGCCCGGGTTTACACGCTGCGCCAACTAACGTCCGAGCAGATTTCCGCTATCCTGGACTCGGCGATGTCCGACTCCGGACGCGGTCTAGCCGACCTGAAACCGGCGCTGGGGGAGGATGCGAGAGAGGCGCTCATAACGCTGAGCAACGGAGACGCGCGCGCCGCTCTGAATACGCTGGAACTGGCGGTGAACGGGACTCATCCCGACACGGAGGGTGCGCGACTGGTATTTCTTACTACGGTCGAAGACGCCATCCAGAGGCGCGCCACGCTTTACGACAAGTCCGGCGACCAGCACTACGACACAATCTCGGCATTCATAAAGTCGGTGAGAGCGTCCGATCCGGACGCCGCGGTTTACTGGCTGGCCAGGATGATACATTCCGGCGAGGACCCCATGTTCATCGCGAGGCGGCTTGTGATTCTCGCCGCCGAGGACGTGGGACTCGCCGACCCGAACGCGCTGACCGTCGCTATCTCCGCACAGCAGGCGGTTCACCTTGTGGGTATGCCGGAGGGCAGGATACCGCTGTCCGAGGCGACCGTTTACCTGGCCTCGGCGCCCAAGAGCAATAGCGCGTATGTCGCGATTAACGAGGCGATGCGGGACGCCGAGCGCGGCATGAATGAACCTGTGCCGCTTCACCTTCGCAATGCCGTAACCGGCCTGATGAGGGACAGCGATTACGGCAAAGGCTACAAGTACACGCACGATTATGACGGCAGCTTCACGCCCACGCAGAACCTGCCGGAGAACCTGAAGGACAGAAGGTACTACAAGCCATCCGACCAGGGGTACGAGTCGGAGGTTTCAGATAGGATGAAAATTTGGTGGGGCGACCTCAAAGGCTGACAGGCGCGCTTGGCGTGTCTGCGCCCGCTTCAGAACCGAAATCAGCCTCCTGCTCGACGCCCGACGCCCTCGGCGCTAGCCTGACCGCGTTCAGCATGACAATCACCGCGCCGACGCCGACGGCCAGCGGCGCGCCGAAAAAGGTAGCAAGCGCGCCGGTGTGGAATCCGGTCATGCCGGTCACCCCCCACAGCATTGACTGGAAACTGAGGACCCGCCCGCGCATATCGTAGGGTACGCCGGTCTGAAGCATGATATTGACCATCGTCTCATAGATCATCGCGGTTCCGTAGGCCAAGCCGAGCATAACCAGCGAAATTGGCACGACGCGCGAAAAGGAGAACATCAGCAGGAAAAATCCGTAGCCGAACATTCCCGTGACGAGCATAATCCCCTTCTTTCTCGGATTGTCAAAAGATGATAGCGCCACGCTGGTCACGGCGGCGCCCATGCTTCCGGCGGCTATCAGGCTGCCAAGCCCGGTTACTCCCATTCCGAGAACGTCCCGGGCCATCACGGGCAACATCGGCTCGTGCGACCAGCCGAACAGTTCGTTTATGAGAATCGCTCCGAGCAGCGTCCTGACCAGAGGGGACTTTATAGAGAAAAGCGCGCCTGTCTTGAGGTCTTCGAAAGGGGACGACTTCTCGGCGCGTTTTCTCACGGGTGGGTTGACCAGGATGAGCAGGGCAACGGATGTGAGGTCGCCCGCCGCCATTGCCGCGTATGCCCAGCCCATGCCGACGCTGTCCACCACCCTGCCGATTGCCAGTGGCACGACAACGCCTATGACCATCATTGATGCCATTCTTGCGGCGGTAGCGCTCATGAGCCGTTTTCTTCCGACAATGTCGAGGCTCAGAGCCATGAGTCCCGGCATTCTCACCGAGGCCGTAATGCCGGACGCAATGGGAAAGATCAGAACGTGCCAGAGTTGAACCGAATCGGAAAAGATCAGCGCCGCGATAACCACCGCTCCCACCCCTCTGAAGAGACCCGCCGTCTGCACCGCCCTTACCTTCTTCACCCGGTCTATTATCACTCCACCCATCGGCGAGAACACCACCATGGTCAGCCCGCCAAGGAAGGAGGAGATCCCAACCCACAGCGGAGAGTCGGTAATCTGAAGAACCAGCCAGCCGTGGATGGCGAAATAGGCGATCAGACTCACGTCGCCAAACGCGCCCGCAATCCAAAATGTTCGGAATTGTGAATGGCGCAGAAGAAGAAACATCCACAACCTCACCACTTGTTCTATCTAATGGGTGTATGAATTAGAAAGAGCGGGTCGCCAAACGGCGGACCCGCCCCAAGGTTAACTTTGTGGGAGGCGTTCAGCCGCCGTTCGCGAATACCTCCCGAACGGTCTCCAGAGTGTAATCTATATCAGATTCGGCAATGCCGTAGTGGGTGACATACCTCCACCGTTTCTGTCCGCCGCCGCCTTTGACCCCACGCTCCACGAGCTGCTGGTGCAACTCGTCCCTGTCCTCACGCTCCACGTCGAAGAACACCAGGTTGGTTGGGAGGGAGTCCGGCTCGATGCTAATGCCGGGTATCTCTGCCAGGCCGTTCGCCAGTTTGCGCGCGTTCGAGTGGTCCTCCGCCAGCCGCTCGACCATCGAGTCGAGAGCGACAAGCCCCGCTGCCGCGATCACCCCGACCTGCCTCATACTCCCGCCGACCATCTTGCGCCAGCGGCGCGCCTCCATGATGTAGTCCTCAGACCCCACGATAATCGAACCTATCGGGCAGCTAAGCCCTTTCGACAGACAGAATGTCAGCGAGTCCACATCCTTCACCAGTTCGGACACCGGAGCCTCCAGCGAGACAGCCGCGTTGAATATACGCGCGCCGTCAACGTGGACCGGAATCCCGTTCGCGTGCGCGACGTCCGCTACCGCCTTCATATCGTCCTGTGTCAGCGTCGCGCCGCCGCACATATTCTGTGTATTCTCCAGGCAGACCAGCGCGGTCCGAGGCATATGCGGGTCGTTCGGTCGCACAGCCGCCTGTATGTCGTCGAGGTCCAGCATCCCTCGGCTGTCGTTCGGGATCGTGTGGAACGAGATGCCGCCGAGCGCGGACGCGCCTCCGGCCTCGCTTCTGAATATATGAGCCTTGTTGCCGAGTATGATCTCGTCGCCCCTCTGCGCGTGGGACAGCACGGACACCAGGTTGCCCATGGTCCCGCTTGCGACGAACACCGCCGCCTCTTTGCCCAGGCGCTCCGCCGCCTTCGCCTCGAGAGCGTTGAGTGTTGGGTCCTCACCGTAAACGTCGTCTCCCAGTTCGGCTTCGTACATCGCCCTTCGCATCTCGGGAGATGGATGTGTAACGGTGTCACTACGCAGGTCAACTTCTCTCATTCGCATATCCTCCTTGCGCTTCAGGGGCGCATCTTCTCAGTATCACGGCACGCTCAATTCTACCAACCGAACTTGTCAAACGCCATAGCGCGACTTTAAGATTGAACTTGCGCAAGAAGTCATGGAGAGTCAGTTGGGACCTAACCAGAAGCCAGTCGCCATAGACAGCGGAGGACTCAGCATCGAAGGTATGCTGCACCTGCCGCAAAACACGACGGACAGGGCGCCGGGCGTCTTAGTATGTCATCCGCACCCAAGACATGGCGGCGATATGCACAACAACGTGGTCGTTGGATTGACTGATAGACTGGTTAATGACGGCTTTGCGGTACTGAGATTCAACTTTCGCGGCGTTGGGAACAGCGAAGGCGAATTCAACTGGGGATCAGGCGAGACCGACGACGCGGACGCCGCCCTGGAATTCCTGTCTCTACGCGAGGAAGTTGACGGCAGCCGCATCGGTATCGCGGGATACAGCTTTGGCGCGGCTGTCGCCATACAGTCTGCCGCCGACTCCACTCTGGCGCAGGCAGTGACCGCGATAGCCTGTCCCGCCCCGCAGTTCAGGGCTTTCAGCGGAATGGAACTGCTCCAGCCCAAGCTATTCGTCCTCGGAGACCACGACCACGACTTCCCTGTTGACCAGTTCAGATTCCTGTGCAGGCGGTTCGCCGACCCGCGCCGCGATGAAGTCGTCAGTGGCGCGGACCACTTCTTCCGTGGCTCCGAATTCCTACTGGGTGAAATGACCTCCGAATTCTTCACCCAATGGCTCAAACGATGAAATTCGTGGATATATTACCTAATAAAAACGCTAATCCGTGAGTAATACAGCGTTATATCCATTATCGCCACGTTCACCCAATCCTGAAAATATCCTGAATCCCGCGAATAACAGTTCAGACGACCGCCATGCGACAATCCGCGATAGACTTCAAATGCAAGAACCTCACGCTTGAGGGCATAATCTCGACTCCGGCGGAAATCGGCGGCTTTCTTCCGGCTATCGCCGTTTGCCACTCTCATCCTATGCTTGGCGGCGACATGAACTCTCCGATTGTGACCTCAGTCTGTCGCGCCGCCTCCGGCGATGGGTTTGCGACGCTGAGGTTTAATTTCAGGGGGGTCGGCGAAAGCGATGGCGAATTCTCCAACGGCAAGGACGAACACAACGACGTGAAGGCCGCTCTAAATCTCCTGGCGCACTGGCCCGGCGTTGACAGCAAGCGCATCGGTGTCGTTGGGTATTCGGCGGGCGCGTCAATTCTGCTGGACGGAATAAGACACATCAAGCGCGCGTCCGCGATTGTGCTTATAGCCCCCACTAAGCGCGCGTCCGCGATTGTGCTTATAGCCCCCACTCTCGCCGCCCTCCGTAACAGGCGTTTCATAAAAGATAAGCGGCCTCGCTTGGTGATAGCCGGGTCCGAAGATCGCGTAGCGCCGTCGCTGCAAATTCAGAATATCCTGGATGAATGCCGCGGCCCCGTCCGTTTCCAGGAACTGGTCGGCGCCGATCACTCCATGCGCGGCCACGAATCCGAAATAGGCCGCGCCGTAGCCGAGTTCCTGGCACAGAATCTCTGATCGACATTCAGGGGAGATTAAGCGCTTGAAAGTGCGGGATGTCATCAGGCTTGCTCGGCGAGATGGATGGTATCATGTCAGAACACGGGGAAGTCATCGTCATTACAAGCATCTTCATAAGACTGGTATAGTTACGATTGCGGGACATGACAGTAGCGAAGTAAAGCTGGGCATACTGAACTCCATTCTGAGGCAGGCGGGGTTAAGATGAGCGATACAATTAGATACAGAGTCGTGTTTGAAGGGAGCGATGGCGAAGGCTACTCGGCGTATGTGCCCGACTTGCCTGTATGCGTGGCGGCCGCCGAAACCTTTGAGGAAACAAAAGCGTTGATAGCCGATGCTGTCAAGTTCCACTTGGAACTAATGGAAGAAGAGAGGTTGCCTATTCCCCATCCTACTCCCTCCATGCCCGAACTTACCCTTGAAGTATCCGCGACCGAAGAAGGCATGAGCGTCAACCAGCCGATAGAGAAAATCATGACTACTGAAAGAAAGACCAAGGCGAAAGGGCCCGGATCCCAGCCGCCTCATCTTGTTGACCTGGATAATGTGTCCGAGGACGGGCCACTGTTCGAGGATACCGGCGTGCCGGTAAAGTACCTGTTCAAGTATCTCGACCAGACGCACAACCTGTACGCTTTCCTCGACGACTTTCCACAAGTGAGCGTGGAACAGACGCTGGCCGCGATTAGAGACCGGGTGAACGCTGACATTCCCATTCACAGCGACAGGGAGCGCGTGAGCGGCCTGCCGGTGTTCGAGAGAACTCGCGTCCCCGTGAGAAGCCTGTTCAACTACCTGTCATACGGATACACCATTGAAGGCTTTCTCGAAAACTTCCCTACCGCCGAGCGTAAACAAGTACTCAAAACTCTCGAACTGGCAAGGGTCGTTTTAGAGAGCATTGCATATGAAACTGCTGCTCGATGAGAATATGCCCTTTCATTTTCGGCGATGCATACCCGGTCATGATGTCCGAACGGTGGACTATATGGGCTGGAAGGGAAAAGTCAACGGCGCGCTTCTCGCTTTGGCCAGGGACGAATTCGACACGCTCATCACTCTTGACCCGAAGATAGAAACTCAGCAGAACTTGACAGACGCAGATGTCGCGGTGATTGTCCTCAGACCAGTGTCCGACCACATAGACGCGCTAAGAGCGCTGGTTCCCCAGATATTAGAACGCCTACCCACCCTCGGGGCGAGGCGAAGTGGCCTACATACCCCCTATCTAGGCGCTCCGTGCGCGCAGGGCAACCGATTCAAGTGTCCTGACCGCTCCATGCGCGGCCACGAATCCGAAGTGGCCCGCGTTGCAGCCGAATTCCTGGTCCAGAGTCTATAATCTTCCATTGATTTTTCGGTTGCCCTGCCCTTCCTGCCCAAAATATGGAAAAATAAGATAAGAGGAAATCATGGTAACCATAAACACATCAGAAGATATTATCCGCGCTCTTCGCGAAGACCCTCATCTGTTGCATCAAGTCCAGCGAGCGATTATGACCGACCAGCTTCTGGCGCTGCCGGGTCAGTTCGCCGCGATGCGAGAGACACAAAACGCCATGCTCGAGACCCAGAACAGGATTCTCGCTGACCTCGCTGAGACGCGAGAGACACAAAACGCCATGCTCGAGACCCAGAACAGGATTCTCGCTGACCTCGCTGAGACGCGCAGAGACATACGCGCTTTGCACGGTATGTACAGGCGTCAGCACGACGACTTCAGTAATTTTAGAGGAGCGTATGCGGAGAATACCGCGCGCAAGAATGACAGAATGATTGCGAGGAGAATCGCAAGAGCCCGAGGACACAGAGTGCGACTGACCGAACGACTCTCTTACGAAGAGTTGAGCGCCCTGCTCATCGTTGCGGAGAACCTCGACACTTCGGGCATAGACGAGTTTTCCTGGGACACATTTCCGAACGCGGACGTCGCGTTAAAGGTCACGGAGAGGAACAGGGCGGAGACGCAGTTCTATATCGTAGTGGAAGCGTCCTACACTGGGGAGATGTACGACCTCAAGAGAGCAACCGACCACGCCAAGCTCTTGCGACGGACAACCGGCATAGAGGCTTACGCGATTGTCGCCGGCATTAGGTTGAACGAGGACATTCAGAATGCCGTCTGGTATGACGCCGAAGATTTCGTCAGCGCGAAGGATGAGGATGCCGCGTTATGGTATAAGTTGCCCAAAGCGGCAATGGACCCGTTAAAACCCAACTAGCGCCCGGACCCGCATCGTCGAATCACCATATCTGCGGCTGAAGAAGGCATGAGAGTCAACAGCTGGGTCAAACGGGCACTTCAAGAGCAAGCAGGCGTCTAACGCCCCGGATGCACTACTAAACGTAGGACTACCCATGTACGAATACTGCCCGTCCCTTCAAAAAGGAGGGGAATATCTCTATCACGGCGACGATGAATTGTTGATGCTAAGTGTTACTATATGCGGAGGTAAGTGTACCATCTGAGGTTTGCATCATAGGATGTTGCGAGAGCTTTCTCTCTTGCTACTGATAGAATCTCTAGTACGTCGTGTTTATCCTCGGATATCTGATTTGCTTTCAGAAGCTCTTGAGTAACAGTGTCAGATAGTAGGTGCTCGAAATCTTTCAGAGGATAGGTCAGCGAATCAATCCATCCCTCAAAGCTGTAGGCATCAGGAAATCTACGGATCTCTGAGACACCGAATAAACTAAAATTTCCATCTTCCATATTGAAGTCGACACGAATGTTTATTTGGTCGCCAAATTTGGCGTAGGCCACTGTATGAGCTATTGCGCGAGCGATGTTGTCTTCAATTCCTATATTCTCGGCGGCGTCAGAGATAGAGGCGGGAAGAGAATATGCAGAGACATCGAGACCTTCATATATCCATCTGGGACCGACTCGCTCTCTTTTCTGCTGGACTGATTCATGTTGGATATAATCCATCTTGCTCCAACCGACATCTTTTATCAATTCCCCAGCATATGTGAATACATCTGCAATCCTATTTATCACCGTGTTCTCCTTACCGTCCATTTCAGCGAGTCTCTCTATGATCTATTGGCTGGTGAGCTTATCTAAGTCGGCCTGCGCGTCGGCTACGCTCTGGGAGGCGCGGGTGATGTCCGCTTGAATCTGAGCCTTCATCTCGTTAATCCTTTCAATATTGGCTTTTACATCATCCCTGTGCGCTTCAGTTCTTGCCACCGATTCGCCGATAGCTCTCTGAGCAGACTCAACCGCAAGCATCAATCTGGTGTATGCCTCGCTCTCTGCCAGCGCAAATTCCTCAACAAGCCTAGCGTATTCCAACTGTCGCTCTTGCAGCTTGGCGTGAGCCGCTTCGGCCTCGGCTAGAGCGACGAGTACCTTCGGCATAATGGCGTCCAGTTCAGCTATCTGCGCTTCCAAGGGAGGGATAAGCGATAGGTAGAAATCACGCCTGACCTTTGCGCCTTCGATCTTCGCTTCCGCTACGGCAATGTTCTGTCTATGGGTGAAGTCTTGCACTGCCCTGTCGCTTGCGGCTGCAAGGATATGTTGACATTGGATATATGCGGCATCCCTGGCCGATTTGAGCAGACTATCGTCAATAGGGACATCAGAACTCGGAATGTATGCATATCCTCTCGTGCGGTCATGGAGAATCAAGTCAATGGGTGATTTTAGCAATACCTGATCTTGTGTGGGAGTTGAAATGGGTACTTGCATCCGAGCCCAATCTGTCGTCAATGATTTTTGCCAGCGCCAGTACCCTCCATCAGACATCCGAGTTGCAATGAAAAAACCTGGATCATAGGGAGAAGGGTTATGTCGAGTACTCCCGCCGTTCACCCACCGATTGTCTCGGCTATCAAAATAGTGATGGCTATACCGAGAGGGCGTGTGAATATCTATGCCTACGCCCATACTTGCCGCAAGACCTTCTATCACAGAGAAATCGCCCTTCCACTCGGTAACAGATACGCAACGTCTTACTCGCTGGTTGTTTTCCACCACTTCCTGCATCTCCCACTTGTGCTTGATAGAATCTATCTTGAATTCCTGTATGGGGGCGCACTCGGCTATCCTGCCGAACTTGTACCGGCACTCCGCGCTGATCGAATCAACCTCTGTTGCAACAACCAACACGACAGACAGAATTATGGCTATCGAGGCAATAAATTTTACGGTCATCTGCAATTGACTCCTGTGTTGAAAGGCCTACGGCCGAACTGCCCCCATATCAATCAATAATGGTATGCGGATACGTCCGATGCAACGAATCCAGTGTATCAGAACTACACATCCACTCTCATACTGCGCTATAATATCTCTACGACAGGACAGAACTAACGTACTTAATCATAAAGCCGAATTTATCAATGAAGCCAACCGACCCGAAAAAACTCCCTATACAGGTAAATACAGGCGGATGCAGGTGATATGCAGGTACCAGACCCCGCCAGCAGGCCACTTGCAGCCACCAGCAGATCGCGCCTGCATAGCGCCACCCGGTATAAGCCCGAATCTATACCCCGACTCGGCAAAGACTTGCGACAACCCAACCCCCACGCTGGTACACTATTCGCGCAGACCGCAAGCATCTTCCGATTGAGGGACATGAAGCGGTCAGGATGTAAGGGGTCGCTGAAGTTAGATGGGAAGGGCCAGGGGAACGGTCTTAGAATTCTGAATGATCCGGTCACGGGTGACTAGTGGGATGTTGTGTACGACGCTGGCGGCGGCTATAAGTTCATCCGCCGGGTCGCCTCGGAAATCCAGTTGTGTGGATGCGCGCGCGACTTCAAGGTCAATAGGCCAGACGTGAATTCAGCTCAGAACGCGAGTCAAGTCACGATCCTCTATATCCACCGCAACTCGTCCGAGTTGGATGAGTTTAGCCAACTCCCAAAGAACAATAGCCGAAATTGACCACCTGTTTCTCTCCAGGAGACGCTCTTCATCAGGTCTGAGATTGCCAATGAGCGCGAAGATCAGAATGTGGGTGTCAAGATTCAGCATCCGCGTTCCAACGAATCCCGGTTGTGAAAACATCTCCCCGGACCGTTATCTTGTGGCGGAGACTGCCAATCAGGTCGAATTCAGCGTCGCTGTAAGGAACGACTCGCGCCACAGGCTTGCCGCGCTTGGTGACTATCAGACCTTCCGGCTCGAGATGATCCAACAGCGCCAGGCACTGTTCCTTGAACTTGGCGGCTCCTATTGTCTTCATGCATATTCTCCGTCTGGAATGGCTGAGCTATATGAATGGACATTACGACTGTCCACTTGAGCATTGTACTATAAATCCGAATTCTTCCCCCGCGCCGATTCCTGCCCTTGAAAAGCTCTGCGACAACCGAACGCTGAGGTTGGTACACTGTCCACACAGACTGTAAACATCTCCCGATTGAACCACAGGAGCGATAAAGTGTCGGACTCACAAGAATACAGGCTCGAACGCGACTCGATGGGCGAGTTCAACGTTCCGCTGGACGCCTACTATGGCGCGAACACCATGCGCGCCGTCCTCAACTTCCCCATCAGCGACCTCAGATTCGGGCGTTCCTTCATACACGCGATAGCCTCTATCAAGCTCGCCGCCGCTCAGGTCAACAGCGAGCTCGGCCTGCTCTCCGACGACATATCGGAGGCGATAGTCACCGCCGCGAGCCAGGTGGCAGACGGCGACTTCGACCACCAGTTCGTCGTGGACATCTTCCAGACGGGTTCGGGCACATCAACCAACATGAACGCCAACGAGGTCATCTCCAACAGGGCGATTGAGAATCTGGGCGGTACGAAAGGCTCTCGCACTCCCGTCCATCCCAACGACCACGTGAACATCGGCCAGTCCTCCAACGACGTCATCCCGACCGCCATCCATATCGCCGCGCTCAAGGCGATACACGACGAACTCATCCCCGCGCTCGAAGAACTCAAGGCCGACCTCGACGCTAAGGCGGACGAGTTTATGCCAATCGTCAAGACCGGACGCACACACCTCCAGGACGCCACCCCTGTCAGGCTCGGACAAGAGTTCCTCGGCCACGCAGGGCAGATCGAGCGCGGAATCTCGCGCCTTAAACAGGCCGAAAACGAACTCGGTGAGGTAGCGCTGGGCGGCACAGCTGTCGGCACCGGAGTGAACACTCACCCCGAGTTCGCTTCCAAGGTCTGCGCCCGCCTGTCCGAAACGCTCGGTGTCGAGGTCAGGGAGACAACCAACCACTTCCAGGCCCAGAGTACGCTGGACAACATCGTCGCCGCCAGCGGCGCGCTCAAGACGGTCGCCGTCAGCCTGATGAAGATAGGCAACGACATCCGCTGGCTTGGATCCGGCCCACGCGCCGGCTTCGGAGAGATAATACTGCCCGAAGTCCAGCCCGGAAGCTCCATAATGCCCGGCAAGGTGAACCCCGTCATACCGGAGTCGGTCTGCCAGGTGGCCGCGCAGGTTATCGGGAACGACGCCACCATCGCGGTGGCGGGACAATCCGGCAATTTCGAAATCAACGTGATGATGCCGGTCGCCGCGTACAACCTGCTCCAGTCCATAGACCTGCTTGCCGCTTCTGCTCGCAACCTCGCCAGACAGTGCGTCCGCGACCTGGAAGCCACCTCCGCGGGCCCCGACATGGTTGACAGGGGACTCGCGATTGTAACCACGCTAGTCCCGCGCATCGGTTACGACGCCTCGGCGGACATTGCCAAGGAGGCCCAGGCTACCGGCCGGACCGTCAAGGAAGTCGCGCTGGTGAAGACAGACCTATCCTCCGAAGAACTCGACGAGATACTCGACCCGTCCGGCATGACCGAGCCGGGATTGGGATCCGGAGTAGCCTTGGGCTAGGAATTCCGAGAGGATTTCAGACTGTCCAGGACAAAAGCCTCTTCCTCTTCCCTGCTCGTAACAAGCCCGTCCTGCCTTGCCGCCCGAAGTCGTCTCAGAATAGTCCCGACCTCCGGCCCCTGCGCCACACCAAGCCTGATAATGTCATGCCCGCTCAATTCCGCCCGAACATGCCTGTAACAACGCAGATACTCGTCAAGCCGATTCCCGACCTGACTACCGGCCATCACAAGAGCGCAACCCATAACGCTGTGCTCCGAAAGCGGGTCCATAATCGCGGCGAGTCCACTGTTCGAGAGCCGGACGACTGTGCCCCCAAAGAACCGTTCCGACAGAGAAGCCGACTCCAGCAGCGCCCTCCGACCGAGAGCGCCCGGCCTCAATCGCGCCGCAACCTCGGCGGCCTCCTTCTTGGAAAGACCGCAACCTAGAATCGCATAGCCAGTAGCGATCCGTTCACGTTCTGTGTGGGCAGCGAATTCTTCCGTAAACAGCGTCCAAGCAGTCTCGTTGTATTCCAACGCGGGATGTATGGCTGCCAGTGCAGCCCAACTATCAAGTAGAGCAAGAGCGACAGCGGCGTTCTTTTCCAGAAAGACGCGCTCCATCTCGTCCCTAACCCTCGCGGGCGAAATAAACGAGGTAGCCCCAACCGACTCCTTCAGGGCGCTTAGGCTCTCATCAGTTACAGTCAAAGACAGACGACTCGAATACCTCGCAGCCCGGAGAATACGGGTTGCGTCGTCCCGAAAGCTGTCAGCGTAAAGCGCTCGCAGCCTCCCCTTTCGCAGATCTTCCAAACCACCTTGGGGGTCGTGTAATTCCCCCCAGGTCTCATGGGACAGCGAGACCGCCATGGCGTTCACGGAGAAGTCGCGCCTGGCCAGGTCTTCTTCAAGCGTTCCCTGTCGCACAACCGGCAGACTACCTGGCGACGGGTATCGCTCAGACCGGGCCATGGTAAGGTCGAAATCGAGTTTCCCGACCTTCATTGCGACGGTATTGAACTGTGAGCGTTTCGTTATCTCACCCGATACTCGGCGCGCTATCTCGTCGAATGTCTTGCTGTCAGCTCCGACCAGAGTCACATCCACATCAGGATACTCTTGTATCGGCTCGCCGATGACAAGATCGCGTACAAGTCCGCCGACAAGATAAGGCGCGACCCTTTGTTCCTCCGCCGCGTTGGCGACCGCGCGAACTGCATCTAGAACATCCGACGCCATTCCCAGCGCCGTCAGTTCTGCGACGTTAGCCATGCTCGTCCTCGTTTGAGGGTCGGAGTAGGATGTAGCGGCGTTAGGAAGACGCTCGCGCTACCTTCTCTTTGAACGCCTCCGCCCCCGTCTGCGCCCATGCCGTCCAGCCGGTCATCATGAACTTCACGCCCTTCTCGATGTACGCCTCGACGTTGGCGTCCGACGCCAGCGCCCCAGGATTGCGTCCCGCGGCGCCTATCTTGGCAAGCGCGCCGTCAATCGCGCTCGTAACTTCGGGGTGTCCGAGCTGGCCGATGTATCCCATAGACTGCGCGAGGTCGCTCGGGGCGACGAAGAACACGTCTATGTTGTCAACCTCCAGAATCTCATCCAGATTGTTGACCGCCACGATATCCTCTATGAGAACTATCAGCAGGCTCTGGTCGTTGGCCTCATCGAAATAGTTGTCCACTCCGTAGCTCTGGCGACTTCCGAACATCCCGCGTTCTCCCAGAGGCGCGAACTTTCCCGCGCTCACCACGGCCTCAGCCTCCTCTTTCGTGTTCACGTGAGGCACTACTATGCCCTGCGCGCCGACATCCAGCGTGCGATATATAACGCCAGGTACGTTCTGGTTTACTCTCACCACAGATGTCATACACCAGATGTCCGCCGCCCTGGTCAGGTCCGGGATGTCCTTGTAGTCCACGGGACCATGTTCGCCCTCTATCCAGACGCCATCGAACCCTAGAGGCCCGAGCCAGTCCACTATGTCCGGGGTCATGTGACCGGAGAGAACGACCGACACCTCGCCCCTGTTGAGTTTAGCCTTGACTCTGTTTTCTCGCATGGACGCCAATGTGACACCTCTTCACCTGTCTTGATTGCGACCCCATCCGGGTCGCTGAACAGGCCAATTATAGATTCGCCGTTCAATAGCGGTCAATCCGCCGGCAGCAACCACGGCGTTCGCCTAGGGCTTGGGGGCTTGCCCCTAGTTCTCCGACAAAGTGCATGACCTCCGTGAAGTCGTTACGCCTCTCATTCTCGGCGTCGCCAACGACAAAGTGCATGACCTCTGTTAAGTCATAATTCCTCTCGTTCTCCGCTCTGTCATCAACGCGCAACGAAGTCACTCCCCAAATGCCCGGCGCCGACCCCCGCGGCAGAATGATGGTGTGCGTGAAGGTCTCCCATTTGGTCGGATCGCCAGATGGGTACAGATCTCTATAACTGCTGTGATAAACGTAGTAGTAGTGTTCCTTGCCCTGCGGATCGCGCAAATACACGGCTCCATGTTCAAAGCCTGAAGTGTTGTCGCGGACATCGAACGTGATGGTGACATACGTTTCCCCGTCCGGAAGGCGCGGATTCGTTGGACGCGCCCGTACATAGATCTCGTTGACGTTTACCTCCGGGCCCTGCAGGTCTGGATTAGCGGTATTCAGCATTACCTGCGGGCCGTCTTCGTCAACTACCGTAATCCCTTGTCGTGGCCCCCGTCCCGAATCTCGGAAATAGACCCTGGACTTATTGCGCGCTATATCCTTCATCACAATGAACACAACGGTGTACATCCCGTCCGGCATATATGACGGCATCGGAAACTGTACCACACAACGTCGCGTCGCCTCATCGTATTGGCCATACTCGTCAAAGGAGTAGGTTGTTGGATGCTCATCGTTCATCCGAACATAGCAGGGCCCTCCACGACGCATCATTACGGGATCGGCAGAGACCTCCCAGGAAACTTCGATGATCTGGACATCATTCTCACCCGGCAACACCGACATCCGAATTGAGTCCTGTACGTAGGCCGGGGCTTCGATATGTTCGAGTGGATTGTTGATGTACAGCGACCACGAAAAGTCGCCGGTACCTTCATATCGTTCATTGCCGGCAGCATCCGTGAGTGAAATCTGAGTTGGCGCCCAGTAACCGGCCTTCGCGTAACGGCTCACTGTAAAGTTGTTGGATAGGATAGTCTCGGAGTCGTTAGTGGGATAGAGGTACAAATCTACGTACCCACCTAGTTCGTTGAATATCCTCATATACGCCTTTGTGGCGCCTTGGCTCATGTCCTCTTGCTCATGGAGTTCAAGCTCGACTCGCACTTCTTTGTCTTCTTCGGGAAGGCCGAGCGCCTCGATGTCTATACGCTTGATCTTCCCGGGAAAGACGTAGTCAGGCCACAGATTGAACACTTCGAAAGTCAGATCGAGCCGGATCTGAGAGATATAGATGTTGCCTTGCATGATCCGGTCGCGGATGAACTCGTACTTCTCAGGCGCCACCGAGCGCAGTTTGTCGGGATTGAGGATGAAATAGGCGATAGATTCAGCCATGTCTTCGTTCGGGTTGTGGCCATGGGCATAGGAGTTGACGAATTGCGTCTGCTGCGCAGTCCGCCATTCGCCCGATTCGGTCTGATACCATTCTCCCAGCTCGATCCACTCTTGCTTGAGCTCAGCGGGGAAGGTGTGTTCCCATAGGAAGTGCGCCTTCTCATGCACTATGAGACGATGAGTATGTTCGATTACGGTAGAATGGAAGGCGCTTTCCATGAATTCGATGTACCCGGCGGTTGTCCAAGCGATGGCCGGAGCCTGCGGATACAGTGGATGAGGGTTGCCATCCAGGCGTCGGACGAGGTGTCGCAATCCGTCTATCTTGTGCATACCTGATGGCATTTCCTCAAACATATTGATGATATGGACGATTTCTTCAGGATGGAAACGTTGGAATCGTGAACTGCCCTCCCCAGTAGTGGATGCCGTGAGATGCGCGTAACTGCTGATCTGCGTGGTGACGCCGTAGCGGTCTCGCAGAATCTTCTCATAAGCGCTGACATCGTTGCCATTGTCGGTGACGTAGCGCACCAGCGCGTGGTGCAGCCGCCGAGAGAAGAAATGACCTCTCTTACCTTCGATTTCGGCCAGCCTCGGCGCAGCATTGATGAAAGCGGCCGCCGCTATCCGCACGGTCCGGCCGCCATCTGGCTTCGCGATGATTTCAATGTCATCCGCAATATGGTCGTTGGCGATGTACCAGCGACTGTCTGGAAGGGATTGCGCGCGGTAGGGGTTGCGGGTCTGCTGAGGGATTGCCTGTATGGTACTGAGGAAGCGAGAGGCGTGTTCTGCCGACCAGTGATTAACAGCATCGTTCACGAGAACGATGTTGTAATCGTGGAGGAGGCGAGTGGCCGCAGAGTCGGCGGCGAGCGATTCATCCTCATCGAGGAACGCCGTCTTGATGGGCTGAATCGGGTTGGATTGGGAGGCGTATTCCTGCCCGGATTCGGTGGAGTCGGTTTGCCAATGGAAGACCCATACATCTGATGGCAACGGTTCGAGTAAGAACGTCCGTGAAACCGGAGAGATAGTTCCGTCATCGCCCACTCTGAAGGAGCGAGTCGTGGGAGATCTGTATCCGGGCTTGTTGACTTGGATCTGGTACTCATCCGCGACCAGTTCCGCAAAGCGGAATACGCCATCCAACCCAACCGTGGAGGTCTCGATAACGGCCTGACCGATTAGCGTCACCTCAACACCGTCAAAGCTCGCCCGTTGGCTATCCGAGAACGCGACTTGGCCGACGAAATCGCTGGAAGCCTCTACGCCCACCCCGCCATGCGCAAACATACCGATCAACAGCAGCGCCAAGACGACTCTGAGAGTCAGAATGACCTGGGTGAGCATCCAGTTTCCTCCTTTTATTTCTGACACAGGACCAGCGCAGGCTACAAGAGTAACCATACCATACGTCCTTGGGGAATAATATGCCCAGTCAACGGTGTCACCCACTAAATTGATATAGGTTCAGCGCGCGTGGACGAGCCTGTCGTATAATCTCGGTAACCGATTCTCGTCTCAGCGCAAGAGGAACACGAAACACATATGCCCTCCGACAACAACTACTGCCACAGGTGCGGAAACCGAATGAGCGAACGCGATGTAGCGGGGACGATGCGCCCCTCATGCGATTCGTGTGGAGCAGTCGTCTTTCTCGATCCCAAGCTGGCCGTCGTCGTCATCGTATCCCGTGATGGGAAGATCCTCATGGTCAAGCGCGACATCGAGCCGATGATGGGCCGCTGGAGCTTTCCTTCCGGCTACGTTGACCGCGGTGAAATCGTAGAGGAAGCGGCGGTTCGCGAGGTCAGAGAAGAGACGAACGTTGAAGTGGAACTTGACAGGCTGCTCGGCGTGTATTCCAGTCGGGGCGCCTCTGTCGTCTTGGTAGCTTACGCGGCGCAAGTAAAAGGCGGAATCGCGGAGGCAGGCGACGAGACACAGGCCGTGGGATGGTTCCCATCCACCGAACTACCTCCCCTGCCGTTCCCAAACGACGACGCGATAATTGGCGACTGGCGCGAAGGCGCCCATTAAATCGAAACGAGTTCTTCCGCCTCCCAGACCGCGTTCAGAACGTAATCAGGCCGCGCAGACTCGATCTCCCACTCCCGTCCCATACTCATCCAGGCCGTCCTCATCCCCACGCCAATCGCGCCCAGAATGTCGTGCTCTGAGTTGTCGCCGACGAAAAGAGTGGACTCGGGCTCCGCGCCTATCATCTCCAGAGCGTAATCGAATATGGCCGGATCTGGCTTCCATGCCCCGAACTCCTCGGAAACGACGCAGGCTTTGACCAGGTCCGCGATGCCGGTCTTCCGCAGCTTGCCCCACTGCGTCTCCGTCCCGCCGTTGGTGACCACGCCCACTGGAATTCCCTCTCGTCTGAACCTTTTCAGCATCGTCTCTGTCTTCGGATGAAGTCCCACCATATCGGGCATCGCGTTGAAATGAGCCTCGACCGCCGCATCCAGGCTCGGAAAACTGTCCAGC
Source organism: Dehalococcoidia bacterium (assembly GCA_965261525.1). Classification (GTDB taxonomy): domain Bacteria; phylum Chloroflexota; class Dehalococcoidia; order Lucifugimonadales; family UBA1123; genus VXRN01. The sequence continues at coordinate 1,954,523 of OZ253472.1, read as the reverse complement.
CACATTTCCAGCATTCCCCGGTATATGTCTGGTATCGGCGCGTAACCAATGCCATAACGCGCCATCCGAGACACGAACTGTTCCCTATCCGGGGGACGGTCGGGCGCGGGCAAGGTGTCGTACCAGTGCCCGAACAGCCGCGTGAACGCCTCTGAGCGATCTATTAGCGTGTTATCGAGATCGAACAGAACTGCGGTAATGGGCCGGTCTGTCATAGCAAGTCTGGCTTTCGCGTTATTTGCGGTAGGCCTACATGAAGTCCTCTGGCAGCCACGCCCGCTTGAAAATCCCGTAACGGGCGGCGATGGAATCCGAGGACGATTCGACCGATACCAGTTCCCAGCCCGCGTCCCCCATCCGATTGAGTAACTCGGTATTGTATTTCACTGAGTCGAGATTGGCGTTGAGCCTGATTACCTCGTACTCCCAGATGGGAAGATTCGACTCGTATTCCATGCCGTCAACGTATTCGAGCTGAACGAGGTCTTCGCCGGATACCTCTGCCCACCCATCCTCGGGCAGCGAGGAGTCGCATATATCGCACTTGGTCGCGGGGTCGAGCGAATACTCCCCGCACTCGGAACAGAATATTATACGCATTTCACACCCGCCGGATGTTTCATTCAGGAATCCGTGCAATTCTACACGTGATATTCTACACGTGGAGAGGCGATTCAGATAGGCGAGAATGACACAAGTAAGGCGCTTCAGTCAGTGTCGCTCGCCAGAAACCAGACAGCTACGACCGAAAGCAAAGCGATTCCACTAAACCCGACACCCCACGCCATGCGCCCCTCGAATATATCCAGAATGCCCCCAATGAATACGGGCCCCAGTGTACCGCCCATAAACCCGAGAAACGCCTGTACGGCCATTGTGGATCCCAGTCTTCCGGGCGGCGCTGACTCGGTCAATGCGGTCGAGTAAATCGAGGAGTCTGCCGAAATAGCCCAACCGAGGACACAGGCTAGAATAACAATCAGTATCCACGGAGCGGCTATTATCCATCCGATTGCCAGGCTGCACACCCCGCTGAGAATGAATATACCGCTCGCGCTCGCTGCCCGCCCAAAGCGGTCTGAGATTGCCCCACCCATGACCGGGCCGACTGAACCCACCCCAAGCGCGATGCCCCCAACCGTCGCGGCCGTAACCGCGGCCCTTTCCACGTCCGTCCCTCTATAGACGAGCGCGGCGGCGAGAAGAGCGGGAAGCCACACTCTGACCGCGTACAGTTCCATGGCGTGGAGAGAATAGCCAATGATGTACTTGCGAGGGCGCGGGTCGGAAAGGACGCTGAGCTGAAGCCTGCCGCCGGAGCGGGATTTGGGATCGTGGGCGTTCCTAACCAGGATCAGGACCAGAGGGACTGTGGTAATTGAAACGAGAGACAGCGCAAGATAGGCTGTCCGCCAGTCGAAGTGGTTCATGAGGGCGCCGGTGGCAAGGAGGGATACGGCGTTTGCGGTATAGAAGGCGGTAACGTACAGCCCCATCGCCGTTCCGCGATTGGAGCCGGGGAATTCCTGAGATATGATACGCAGACCGGGCATATATATGCCCACCAGTCCGACGCCGGCGAAGAATCTGAGGGCCGACGCCACAACCGGGTCGAACGCCGCAATCGGAAAAAGCAGGTTTCCGGCGACCGTCACTGACGCGGAAGCCAGGAACACCCACCTGGTCGGGAGCCTGTCCGTCAGCGGCAGAACCAGCAGCGCTGAAATCGCGTATCCGGCCAGGTATGCCGAGAAGATAACTCCCGCGCTGGTATTGCCGATTCCCCACTCGCTCTGAATTAGCGGTATGGCGGCCACGTAGCTGGAAAACGGGAGCAGAGCCATCAGAAGCATGACGCACATGGCGAGCAGCCAGACAATTCTGCTCGCCCCCGCTCCGCCGGCGGAAGACAACGGTTTCTTTAGCCGGTTGCTTAACAATTTACCGTCCCGGCGTGTCTTAGCGTATTCTGGAAAGAATCTGTCTCGCGGCGATGAGCGTTCGCTCTTCCGCTGGCAGGGACAGAATCTGCTCCAGGTCGGCTTCCGCCCTGTTTGTATCTCCAAGAATCAGATGTATCTGGGCGCGGATCAGCAGGAGTTCCGCGCTTTCGGGTTCCAAGGACAGCGCCATATCCAGGTCGGCGAGCGCGGATTCCTCATCCTCCAATTCCAGATAGACCTTTCCGCGATTGACATAAGCGTCCTCCAGGCCGGGAGTCAACTCGATTGCCCGCGTGAATTCCAGAATCGCCTGGTCGTTGATGTCATTCATGGCGAACACCAGGCCCTTGTAATTGTGAGCCAAGCCAAACTCCGGGTCTATTTCGAGCGCCCTGTTTACGTCGGCAAGCCCCGCCGCGATCTTTCCCAGCGCGAGCTGGATAAACCCCCGCCTGGCGTACGCCTCCGAGTTACGCGGGTCGTCACGTATAACCGAGTCGAATACGTCATACGCCTGGTCGAGGTGTCCATCCTCCAGAAGTCGGACTCCCCTGTCAATTTCGAGAGTGAAGTCCCCTTCGAATGTGTCCTGACCTCCGCCGCACGCAACTGTCAGTAAGATGAGCCAGGCTGCGGCCGCGATATAGAATGCCCTTCCCGTGTTCGGGTTCACTCCGTCTGAATCCCAGCTTCGCTATTAGTCGTCATTCATATTCCCCCAGGAAGACACTCTCATAGGAGCAATCCGTATTATCGGCGCGTCGTCAGGCAGCAGTTGTTCATACTGCGGGTACTTGGACCTCAGCGCGTCAATCACCTTGCTTCGCTCTTCCTCCCTGACGTCGAGAGTCGCGGCGCCCGTAATCATCACGTATCCCAGCCTTATCCAGTCTTCATAATATCTGTCAACGAGGAATGACACCCGTGGATTCGCAAGAATGTTCTTGACACGTTGCAGCCTGAGATGCGCCACCGACTTGGGCTTGGAGTCCAGGCCGACGTAAATGTGTCCGTCCAGCAACTCGAAGCACACGGGAACGACGTTCGGCTGACCCTCACCCGACGCCGTTCCAAGCCTGGCCACGCGGGCTCGCTTCACAAAGCGCGCCTCCTCCACGGTCAGCGTGTCGCGAGGCATACTATCCTATTCCGGTTGCCAGACGCGGCGGGTACCCGAACGCGCGAACCGTCCATAACCGGGATTCGGAAAGTGCCCAGACGCTACAAGAGTACCCTCGCTCTCGAGCCTGTCCAATACGGCGCGCCTTGTCTGCCGCGCCAGGTCCGGGTCGGTATCGAACACGGGACTCCAGTCGGTATATTGCGCCTGAGCGGGAGAGTGCGCCACGTCACCCAGGATGAACGCCCTCTCGCCTCCCGAAACCACAGCGATTGAGATGTGCCCGGGCGTATGTCCGGGGGTCGGAAGCGTGGTCAATTCGTCAGTGACGCTGTACTCGCCCTCTATGAGGTCAAGTACGTTCAGGCCCTCCAGGGGTATCATCTGCGCGTCAACGTGCGGAGCCTGCGCGCGAACCTCGGGCTGAGTCCAGTGGTCCCAGTCGGTCTTTGTCACCAGGTAGCGCGCGTTCGGAAATGTCGGGCTACCGTCTGAGAGATTCCAGCCCACGTGATCGGGGTGTATGTGTGTCAGCACAACCAGGTCAATCGCCTCGCGCTCCACGCCGCTGGCTGATAGTTCGCTCAGGAGCGTGGCGTCCGGACCACCCAGCCCGGTGTCAACCAGAACCAGCTTGCCGCCCGAATTTATGGCGAACGAACCGAACCTTGGGTGAATCTGACCCGCGTCGTCCACGAGGTCTGAGTATTCCGACCACCATATTTCCATGTCGCTCGCCGGAAACGCTTCTGTCGGATTCATGTCCCCCTGCCCGTCCGACACCGACACTATCTCGACACTGCCTACGACAATCTTTTCACCTGCCATTGGTCCCCCCTGTTAACAATTCAAGTAAGTGACGGACATTTTAACACGCCCCGCCTAACTGGAATCGGCTTGACACCGCACACCACGAGGCTATCATTACGCTCAAGCATTAACACTCAGGAGCGTGAGATGAGCGACCGAAGCGCAGACTACATCATTCGAGGCGGCCTCGTCGTCCGCGGAACTGGAATCACCCGAGAGGATATCATCGTCAAGGACGGCAGGATACAGGCCGGCGACAGCCCGTACAGGGAAGCCGACGCGCGCCGCGTCATTGACGCCTCCGGCCTCTACGTCATGCCCGGCATAGTGGACGCGCACAACCATCCCGTCTATGCCGACCGGATAGAGACATTCTCGCTAAGCGCCGCGTTCGGAGGGATAACCACGGTGATCCCATTCATAGCCAACCGGAGACGCGAAGGCGTCGAAGGCACGGTTTCCGACATGATACGCGAGTTCAAGGAGGAGGCCGCCGAAACCTCCTATCTCGATTACGCGATTCACGCGATACTGATCGGGGACGACGATGTTGAAGATCAGGTGCCTGAGATGATGGACATGGGCGTCATCTCCTTCAAGATGTACATGACCTATCCCCGCCGCGGCATGATGATGCCCGACGACCGGATGCTCAAGGCGATGGAACTCGCCTCCGAGCGAGGCGGCATCGCAATGGTTCACGCCGAGAATGGCTACTGCATTGACTACCTTGTGGACCGCGCGATAGAGGCGGGCAACACCGGACGCGAACATTACGCGCCCTCACAGCCTCGCGTCCTCGAAATCGAGGCCGCCAACCGCGCCGCCACCTACGCCCAGGTCACCGGCTGCCCGCTATACATCGTTCACCTGTCCGCCAGGGAGATGATACCTGTTCTCGAACGCTTCCGCGCCGAGGATATGAACCTGTTCGGAGAGACCTGTCCGCAGTACCTCAACCTCACCAACCAGGAGATGCTCGACTTCGGCGCGCTCGCCAAGATAGGCCCGCCCCTGCGCGAGCGCGAGGACAATGAGGCTATGTGGAAAGGCCTGTCCTCCCACCTGATAGACACCATCGCCAGCGACTTCTGCGGACACAAGAAGTCCCAGAAGGCGTCCTACGATTTCGAGTCCGACCCCGACGAGAAAGGCTCCATTTTCGACGCCACCTTCGGCGGCAATTGGGCCGAGCAGATGCTCTGCGTAGCCTACCACGAAGGCGTAAACATGGGTCGCATAACGCTGCCCCGCCTGGTGCAGGTCATGTGCGAAAACCCTGCCAAGATATTCGGCATATACCCGCAGAAGGGATCGCTCGATCCGGGCGCCGACGCGGACATCGTGCTGTTCGACCCCTCCGTCCGCCACACCCTGTCCGCCGAGGCGCAGCACTGCATAGCCGACTTCACCATGTTCGAGGGTAAGAACGTAGTCGGACAGCCCGTCCTCACCATGCAGCGCGGCCAGGTCATCGTCGAGAACGGTGTAATGCAGCGGCCAAAGGGCCGCGCCAACTTCCTCCCCGGAAACCCCAACCTCGCCGCCTACGCCCCCCACGGCCACCGCGTGATATAGCGCCACGTATGCCAGGAAGGGTTCAGCGCAGCAGAACGTTGCACAGGGGCTACCAGTCCGAGACGAGCGCGGCTCGGGCTGGCGCATCTAGTTGTCGTTCTCGGTGAACGCGACTGCGAACCGGACAGTTTCGCGGAACATATACAACTGGCGGCGCAGTTCGGGGTTGATCTCGTTGGGATTGAAGATCGTGAATTCCCTATTCACGATCATAGTTATGAAACTAATTGGGAGTTGCTAACCACCCGCATTAGGTGATTTGCTAAAATAAGCAACTCGAGCGCGACCTCTGGGTCGTCTTCCAAGCTATGTTCATGTACTCTGGGGTTTCTAATTCCAATCATAGCGCCCGCAAAGATTTGCATATAGCCTTGTTGCTCGTCTTTATCCGACTGAGATTGAAATGAGTTGAGTGCGAGAACTGGAGAATCAGTACTAAATGCAGCCCACATTAAATCCACTCCGTCTTTGTCATTCAGTACAGATTTTTCCTTGACCCTGTTATTCAGACATACGAACGCTTTTTCAACTGCCGTGGCGTAATGACCGTCGGCGAACATCTTGCGACTCACATTGACCAGTTCTTGTGAAGTCACCATCTCGTCGTACATATGAAGCGGAGAACGGCTTTCCAAGCTCCTAGATTTGGACGAGGATTGCTGCGGACCTAGTCCAGCTCCATCAACCTCATTCCGTATAGTAGCGGCCACTTCAAGCCAATTGTGAGATATGCTGGTATCTGCCAACGTTAGCTATTCCTTGCGACCATAGAGGTGTCGGGCCATGCTAGAGAAGATTTGATCAATCTGTTCGGATGTTGCAGTTGAATCAATGTGTATCTGTATGTCTATGTGCAAGGAGGGTCCGGTAGCAACAGTAGAAGAAGATGATTTTGTGGGAATAGACATAGGTTGTTGTTCATTAGTTAGGTTGTCATACCAATCCATAGTGATGACGCCATGTTTTCCAAGTCGGAGTCACTGGATTCCCGCCTTCGCGGGAATGACGATACACAACTTGTGACCGGCGTTCACGGCGCAGTCAGAATGAAATGGTATCAGTAGAGTCTTCAGCGGTAGTATCTGTAATACTTATACCAATTCAGCTTGATGAGGCCTCGTAGTATTCAGGTAGCCGCTGAATGTTCCGCTTGATCCAATCCCAACCTACCAGCGACTTCACTCGTTCGGGATCCGATTCCAGCCTGCTCAGGCAGGTATTCACCGCCTCAACCTTCTCATCTATACTCCCATAGACCCTGCCCTCTACCCACCTGCGAACCTCCTCGAACACCCGCTCGGCAGGATTAAGCTCAGGACTATAGGCAGGCAGCGTTATCGTCTTCATCCCCGCTATACTCCTCACCAACTCGCTGCGATGACTGCCCGCTCCGTCCCACACAAGCGCTCTCACTTCCGTGTATCGCCTAACGCTCAGCGCCGCGCGCGCCACCGTCTCAGACCTCATCGAGTCTATCCACGCCCACTCCGGTTTGCCTCTGCCAAAGTCCACCACCAGGAACAGGTACTTCCACTCATAAACCAACTGCAACCGCTGAACCACCTTCACCCCACGAACTCCCCACACCCGGCGCACCATCCCGCGAAGTCCGACTCGCATCTCATCTGCAAACCCGATCAGCGTTCCCGAACTAACTCCCGCTCTCCGAAGGGAACGGCCAAGCCCCCCTTTTTCCACCGCTCCTGAGCGTACAGGTCCGCCTTCTCATGCCGGGGGCTGGGAACCTTCGGTGAACATCCCAGCCGCTCAAGCACACTGTATATGCTGTTCCCCTTGAACCTCACACCGTACTCCGACTCCACCCAATCGGCGATCTCACCAGCAGTCCTGAAACGTCCACTTCCAATCTCCCCAACCAATCTCCGTTCCTGAGACTCGCTCAGAAACCTCGGCTGACCCACTCCTCCCATCTTGCGGGACAGGACCTCGTCCAGACCGCCTTCTCTATACCACCCAACCCATCTCTGCGCGCTCCGGCAGTGAACACCCACAGCTTCAGCCGCCGCTTTGATCTGCCAGCCGCGACGTATCAGCCTCAGCGCGCGCAGCCGGGTACGAATATAGACATCTCTCTGGGACTGGTAGGCTTCCTTCAGCGCTTCCGGTGTGTCTTGCTCATGCCATGCCATCCTGAACGGGCGTCCAATCATCTGCTACCCTCCAACGCCTGAGTTGGCTTGAGCATAAATGAAATATCAGACTTCGACCAGCTCCTCCACGCTCACATCAGGATGAAATGGTATAACTCCCGCTCTCCGAAGGGAACGGCCAAGCCCCCCTTTTTCCACCGCTCCTGAGCGTTCAGGTCCGCCTTCTCATGCCGGGGGCTGGGAACCTTCGGTGAACATCCCAGCCGCTCAAGCACACTGTATATGCTGTTCCCCTTGAACCTCACACCGTACTCCGACTCCACCCAATCGGCGATCTCACCAGCAGTCCTGAAACGTCCACTTCCAATCTCCCCAACCAATCTCCGTTCCTGAGACTCGCTCAGAAACCTCGGCTGACCCACTCCTCCCATCTTGCGGGACAGGACCTCGTCCAGACCGCCTTCTCTATACCACCCAACCCATCTCTGCGCGCTCCGGCAGTGAACACCCACAGCTTCAGCCGCCGCTTTGATCTGCCAGCCGCGACGTATCAGCCTCAGCGCGCGCAGCCGGGTACGAATATAGACATCTCTCTGGGACTGGTACGCTTCCTTCAGCGCTTCCGGTGTGTCTTGCTCATGCCATGCCATCCTGAACGGGCGTCCAATCATCTGCTACCCTCCAACGCCTGAGTTGGCTTGAGCATAAATGAAATATCAGACTTCGACCAGCTCCTTCACCCTCACATCAGGATGAAATGGTATAAGTCTTTCGACCGGAGGGATGCCGGGAGAAGTCGGCAATTCCAGCCAGCAGGTTGCAGATCCATCTCCGGGATAGATTGGGCCGGCATAGAGTTCGATGTCATCAGGGTCGTTTATGCTGGCTGAAATCAGGTTGACCTCACCGGGTTTCCAATCATCCACAAGTAGGGCATCAAGATTAAGTCCAGTGCTGCGCTTGATGTAGTCACACAGTGAATTTTGTACGACCCAGATGGTGCGCCCGCCCCAGTGATTCGCGATTTCGGACTTGACTATCATCTGGGACAGCATACGCGCCCAAACCTGCCGCGCGTTGATGCCCGGCGATTGGCGCAGTTCCGGTATGATGCCATTTTCGTACAGCACGGCGTCAGCGAAGGCGGATCGTATATCTGTCCTCTTTGCCCTGTTGCCGCCCGATGTAGAAGCGGTCATAACTTCGACGATGACAGGCGGGCTATCATCTTTGCGTAAAACATAGTCCATTCGATAATCCACGCCCAACTTGCGGTCGAGCAGCCTTATTTCAGACCAGACGCGGATCTCGTCTCCTTCCTGGAATCCAGCGACTTTCAGAACACGTGCGGCAAGTGGACGTTGCGAATCTGAAAAATCTCCGGACTCAAACGACAGAAGGCGACGAGGGCATACTGTCCAATCTATGTCTGTGGCATCTCTCCCACCGGAAAGGCGAACGGAGCATATTCCGCACGGGATAAATCCTCCTCCCTCTTCGCCAACGGAAGGGTCGAACAGTGAAGCCAACGGCTGGTCCGCGGCAGGCCAGCGGGCCATATCGCGGTTTCCCCCACCATCGCACAGATTCATCATATGGGGACAGAACGCCTGCCGGGACGCCGCACGCTTCGCGCCGCCTTCTTCCAAAGCAAGTCCGTAGAGTTCCTTCACGTAAGGCATAGTGCATCCCGTATATTGCGGGCTACGGCGTATGCCAGGGGCGGAGGGACCGCGTTGGCGACCTGGCGATGCTGGTCGAGGTCTCGCACAACTCCAGTTCTTCGCCGGATTGGGCCTTCCAGAATATAGGTATCCGGGAATCCCTGTAACCGAGCGGCTTCGCGAGGGGTGATATAGCGGTCTTCCACTGGGTGGTACAGCGCCTCGCCACAGCGGAGAGTAAGGGACTGGGAATGTCTGTCCAGGCGCCGGAACTTTGTCGTATCCTTCCTTGTGAGTTTCTGTATGATGTCCGGGGGGGCGTCCGCAACCTTAGACAGCCAAGATCCCTCAGGGACATAGGAAATGCGTTCCCTGTCTCTCCTCGGGGTCACGTCAATATGGTTGGGAGCCAGCGGCGTCTTATCTGGAGGGGCGGCGGGCGGAAGGTCATCAATAGCGTCGCCCACGGTTGGGGGAGCGCTCAATTCTCCGAAGGGGAATTCAAATTGCGATCCGTGGGGCAAGCCGACGATAACAGCCCGCTTGCGGCGTTGCGCCAGTCCGTAGTGAATCGCGTCGAGTATCTGGACGTGCAGGTCATAGCCGATATTATGAAATTCCTCGCTGAGAATGTCTTGCATGGTAGCCGTTTCAGTGACGACCGCCTGAAGAAATCTGGGAACCTGTTCTATCAGCACGGCGGTGGGGCGCAGCGCATCGGCGAACCTGAGCATCTCGAAAACCAAACTGCCTCTGGGATCGGATACACCATGTTGCTTTCCCATTTGGCTAAAGGGCTGGCAAGGCGGCCCTCCGTGAAGCAGGTCCAAGTCGCCAGGCTGGAATCCAAGACTGTCCGCCATTCGCTCGGGGTCCAGCGCGCGTACATCCACCTGCCAGACAGTCCTTCCGCGCGCGTTTCTGCGGAGGGTAGAAACGCAGTGAGGGTCAAATTCCACGGAACAGACATTTTTGAAACTGGCTTGGCCTACCCCAATATCCAAACCGCCAGCTCCAGAGAATAGACTCAAGGCCGTAAGTTTCATACCTGCTCTCCCGTCAATGAGGTCAAGCATAATACTGAAGCATCAAAACAAATGTGTCAACCCTTTATATGCCCTATTTTCACTTCGCTTTGCCCAAGTAAAGTTTTCTGGTTTTCAGAGAGGCGCAAACTGATACCTGGTTTGCGCCGAACCGCGCAAGCCGCGCCCGAGATGCGCTACAATAGCTGTCACGCCAACCCCGCCCAAGGAGCCGTATCTTGACCCAGACACACGAAAATATCCGACTCACCGAACTCGCCAGCTGCGCCGGTTGAGCGTCCAAGTTCAGCCCCGAGGACCTGGGACAGGTCCTGAGCCAGCTTCCGCCCGTCTCCGACCCCAACCTGCTCGTCGGCGTCAACACCGGAGACGACGCCGCGGTCTATCGCATGGACGACGACACCGCGCTCGTCCAGACGGTTGACTTCTTCCCGCCCATAGTGGACGACCCCTACTCGTTCGGGCAGATAGCGGTCGCCAACGCGCTCAGCGATGTGTACGCAATGGGCGGCAGGCCGCTGACCGCGCTCAACATCGTCGGATTCCCCGTCGCGCTGCCGAAGGAAATCCTGGGCAGCATCCTCATAGGTGGCTCGGACAAAGCGCGCGAGGCGGGCGTACTGATAGTCGGCGGACACACCGTTGACGACGACGAACCCAAGTACGGCCTGTCCGTCACCGGCGTGGTGCGCCCGGGCGACCAGGTGACCAACGCGGGCGCGCGGCCCGGCGACTGCCTCGTCCTCACCAAGCCCATCGGCACAGGCGTCATAACCACCGCCGCCAAGCAGGGCGTCGCGCCCGACGACGTATTGGAGAACGCCATCGGCATAATGAGCCAGCTCAATGACGCCGCCTCCCACGCCATGAACGAAGCGGGCGCGAACGCCTGCGTGGACGTGACCGGCTTCGGCCTTCTCGGACACCTGCGCGGCATGACGCGGGCGAGCGGCGTCGGAGCGTCCCTCTCATTCGACACCATCCCCTTCATACCCGGCGCGTCCCAACTCGCCGAGGACGGAGTTGCGCCAGGTGGGACCCACCGCAATCTCGAATCCCTGGATGGAGATGTCTCCTGGGACGACTCGATTGCCGACTTCCAGAAGATACTGCTCGCCGACGCCCAGACCTCCGGCGGCCTGCTCATAGCCATCCCCGCCGATAAGACAGACGCGTTGCTCTCCGCGCTCGAATCCCACGGCGTCCAGACCCGCGCCATCATCGGCTCCATAACCGACCATAAGGACGCGCCGTCCATCCATGTCGAATCGAACTGAGTCAACCGAGGCGCTTTCAATCAATGACCGCATCAATCAGAAGACACATAGCCGACAACGTGAAGGCCGCGCTCGACTCCGCGCAGGCGTCCGGACAACTCCCGGAGGCGGAGGTCGCCGACCTCTCCATCGAAAGGCCGCGCACGCCGGAGAACGGCGACTACTCGTGCAGCCTAGCCATGAAGCTCGCTAGGCCCATGCGAATGAACCCGCGCGCCATAGGCGAGGCTATCGTGGCCGCCCTGCCCGACTCGGAGATAGTCGGCAGGGTATGGGTCGCGGGGCCGGGCTTCGTCAACTTCGAGCTCGACGAGGGCTGGCTGCGCTCCCAGGTGGACAGGGTTATCGAACAGGGTGAGACTTTCGGAAACTCCGACCTCGGAGGCGGCGAGAGAGTCCAGGTCGAGTTTGTCAGCGTGAATCCCACCGGGCCGGTACACGTGGGACACGCGAGAGGCGCTGTGCTTGGAAGCGCGCTCGCCAACGCGCTCGAAGCGGCGGGCCACGACGTCCAGCGCGAATACTACGTCAACGACGGCGGCACCCAGATGGAACTGTTCTACCAGACCGCCTACGCCCGCTACCTACAGCAGTTTGGCAGGCAGGTCGAGATTCCAGAGGACGGCTACCGCGGCGGGTACATGAACGACCTGGCCCGCGCGATAAGGGACAGGTATGGCGACGAGTATCTGGACATGGATCCCGAACAGGCCATCGCCGCCATAGGCGAGGTCGCGCTCGAAACAATGGTGGACTCCATCAGGCAGTCGCTCGACCGGCTGGGCGTCGGCTACGACGTATGGTTCCGAGAGCGCAGCCTGTACGATGAGGGCGGCTTCGACGGCGTTATGTCGCTGATAGACGAGCGCGGCTACCGGACCGAACGGGACGGCGCGGTGTGGTTCGCGGCTACCAAACTCGGCGAGGAGAACGACGCGGTGCTGATACGCTCAAGCGGCGCGCCCACCTACTTCGCGTCGGACGTGGCGTACCACCACAACAAGTTCGTCGAGCGCGGCTTCGACCGTGTCGTGGACATCTGGGGCGCGGACCACCAGGGCCACGTCAACCGCATGAAGGCCGCCGTCTCCTCTATGGGCGTTGATCCGGACCGCCTCACGCTGATGATCTACCAGATGGTGACATTCAAGCAGGGCGACGAACTGGTGCGGCTGTCCAAGCGCTCAGGCGACATAATCACGGTTGACGACCTTGTTGAGCAGGTTGGCGCGGACGCCTGCCGGTACTTCTTCCTGTCCCGCGCCGCCGAGACCCAGATGGAATTCGACCTGGAACTCGCCGCTCGTCAGTCGTCGGACAACCCGGTTTACTACGTCCAGTATGCCCACGCTCGCATAGCCAGCATAATTGCGGGCGCAAAGGAGCGAAACATCCGATTCGACAGCGCCGACTTGTCCCTGCTGACCCACGAGGCCGAGCTCGCGCTGATACGAAAGATAGTCCAGCTTCCTGAACTCGTAGAGGTCATGGCGTCCAACCTTGAGGTACACCACTTGCCGCACTTCTCGCAGGAACTCGCGACCGCTTTCCACTGGTTCTACCAGCAGTGCCGTGTTATATCCACTGTCGAGAGCGAAGAGGAACTCACCAAGGCGAGATTGCGGCTGTGCCTGGCGTCCAGGATTGCGCTCGCCCGCTGTCTGTCCCTCATGGGTATGTCCACCCCTGACAGGATGTGAGGTAAACTCTCACGATAAGCCGCCAAAGTGCGGCGAAAGAGTCGCCAGACTACTCCAGTCCACCGTTTCTCTTATAACGTTGCGTCTTAAGTACATAGACCTTGTTGAAATACTCGCCAAGTTCCATGTGCCTGTCCTGCACCTGTCCGCGCACCCTCCCCGGCACGCCGACCACTACCGAGCGGGCGGGCACCTGCATATCGTCCAACACGACCGCCCCCGACGCCACGACGCATTCATCCCCAATGTCCACCCCATCGTTGACGACCGCCCCGTTCCCCAACAGTGTCCGCGTCCCCACACTCCTCGCGTGACACACAACCCTATGCCCAACGACCACGTAATCCCCAATTGTCGCGTCGGTGTCGCAGTGAACGACAGAGTTATCCTGGATACAGGTGTATTTGCCTATCGTAATCTTGCCCATGTCGCCCCGTATGACAGTACCGGGCCAGACGCTGGAGCCCTCGCCTATCTCCACGTCTCCAATTACGTATGCCGCCTCGCTCACGAAGGCGGTCGGGTGAATTTTGGGCGCTATTCCGTCTAAAGTCTTTATCACGGCGCTTCCTCGAAAGAACTAATCTGATTCAATGTCCCGCATACTCTATTGCATCGCGGGCGGAGAGAAAACCCCCTAACGCCTCCCGCGCGTATGCTATCCTGAATGGTAGATGATCAATCTCACAAAAGAGGTTCACGGATCAGCACATGACCAAGATTACCGTAACACTAGCTCTGGGAATCGCGCTTACAATTCTGGCTGTGGCTTGTTCAGAGCCAGTTCCCGCTCCGGAGCCAACCATTTCACCTCTAAAGCCAACCATCTCACCTTCAACTGGATTAGGCGTTAGACGCGCCGATATCCAAAGGTTGTATCAGAGCGACCTTCTAGGCAAGTTCACGTTTGAGAACATCTCTCTTAATGACGGCACATCCCGAAGCCTAGGCAAGTCAACGAATACGAGTGCTACTCTCGAGCTAGTAGGTCCGCCAGATAACCTGTCCAAGATCGAGTTGACTTTAGATACTCTCGGAGACGTGGATTTCACAACCGAAGCTATTGCAATACTGATACGTGAGGTTGTGCCTGAATGGGGCTGGGATACTGCTGCCAGTGTATGGCTTTCTGACAGTTTCTTGAATATCGGTACACAGAAGACGCAAACAACTTACTATGGCAGCAAACAAATCACACTTGAAAGTTTAACCGACTACTTTAAGGTAGTTTTAATAATTGAGTCTAGTAAAGAGTATTCATATAAGCCCGCGCCTGTGCCAACCCCCACACCCGCGCCGACGGCGACGCCAGAGCCAACCGCGACGCCCGAACCAACCGCCGAACCCGAAGCGACAGTTCAGACGGCAGCGCTGTTCGAGTACAGCCGCGCCGTCAGACTGCTGGAGGTACAGGAATTCGACGACGCCATCACCGCCTTCGACCTGGTGATTCGGAAGTTGCCCGACTTCGGGCGAGCCTACTACCGGCGCGGCCTCGCCTTCTACGGCGACGAGCGACTGGCACTCGCGCTCGATGATTTCAACAGGGCCATGGAGCTGGAGCCGAACTACGCCGGAACCTACGTGGCCAGGGCGAAGGTCCATTTGGATGAGGGCAGGAAAGTCGAGGCGCGCGCCGACCTGGAAAAGGCTTTGGAAGTCGCCAATCCTGTACGCATATACGACAGACCCGTAATCAGGGAGGCGAGACAACTTCTCGCCCTCTTCTAGCGCCCGCGTCTAAACGCGGCCGGGCCAAGAGCGCGACTTCGCCAATGCGTGCAGCCCGGAATGCTGGGCGGCGTTCGCGGGCTTGATTCGCACGCCTATGACGTTCGCTATTCCCCTTGTGACCGAGTCCGCGGGCAGCGAGGGCATTTTGCGAAACTCCGATACGATTCTGTCCGACGGTTGAATCGCGTACAGACAGGGTAGCAGAACATTTGACGCAATTACAAGCGCGAAGCCGCGACCGATCCCAGGCGCGTCGGAGACCGCCTTCACCAGTCCTTTCGCGCCGCCACGCTCTAGCGCGACGCGCATACGCTCCGACAGACCTTCATCCAGGCCGCCAGCAGTCAGGATAGAGGCCATGGCTCTCATGCGATTGACGGGGCTGGCGCTCGGCCTGACGCGGAACATACTCCAGTCCGGCGCAGACAGATGGCGGCGCGCTCCCAGATTGGACGCCACCCTGCGAATCTGGCTACGCTCCAGGGGTGAGATCCGCTCCAGAACATTGCCGACGGTGGCCAGCGCGGCGAACGCTCCGAATTCCGCTGTCCGGCGCGGTTCATCCCTGAGCGGCGCGAACAGAGATAGCGGAGCCGCTTTGGAGAGCGCGAGGAATGGCTTTCGATTTCTCGCGTAGCCCATCGCCTCCATCACGCCCTGGTACATCGTCTGGTCGGGGTCCGATCCCGCGTCCAGATCGAGCCTGAAGCCCGCGCTCTTGGCGAAGAACCTCTCCACTCCCAGTTCCTCCAGGTCAGGGAGTGACAGGCTCGGCAGACTCGGAGTTGCCTGAGGTTCTGTCGGAAATGCCACAGTCGCCGTCGGTGGAACAGGGTGATGGGCTGAGTTCCTGGCCAGCCGCAGTACTGCCTGCAGCACGACACCGTTGTATGCGGGGTCTTTATGATGGCCGTGCCCCCTCCAGCCCGACTGATCAAGATGAAGCTCGACATCGCCGCCAAAAGCGCGCCCGCCGCGCCTCAGAACCGCGCCCGTAAAATCTGGGCCGGCGCCCTGGTTCCTTATGCCGGGGAAGATGACCTCGTACCTGTTACCATCGCCGTCCACTACATCAGGACGAAGGACGAGGGACCGCTCCCACAGGTCGGAAAACCGCTTCTCGGTCGTTATGTTCTCTTCAGGCATCGTCATAGTGTCGTCGTGAGGGAGTCGTCAGTCCAGGCCGGTCAGTCTAGACAACGGGCCAGCGCGACTCGAATGAAATACCAGCGCGCGCCAACATTCCTTCGCCAACCTGCTGGACTTCCTCGATTAGTTCACGCTCGTCAATGAAGGTCGGTATGTGGTCCCGCACGACGACCCTGCCGTTCACGATAACGGTATGAACGCTGCGCCCGTCAGAGGAGTACACGAGGTTGTTCACCGGGTTGAACAGGGTCCGCCATTCCGGTCGCATCGTGTCGAATAACACGAGGTCGGCCTTCTTGCCAACTTCAATCGAGCCAATCTTCTCGGACATGCCCAGAGCTTGCGCGCCTGTGATCGTCCCCAGTTCCAACGCGGTCTCGGCGGGGATCATGGACACGTCCTGGCGACCATCCTTGTAGAGGATCGCTGAGAGATATACCGATCTTAACGTTTCTATAAGGTTGGAATTGTTTGGCGCGTCAGTTCCGAGGGCTACTTTCACTCCCGCGTCAAGCAGTTCGGGAAGGAGCGCAGTCCGCGTCGTTCCGGACCCGCCTTTGGCCGCCGCCGGAGGACACATCACCACCGACGCGCCCGATTCGGCTATTGTCTCGACATCATCCTCGGTTATGCCCAGGGCGTGCGCGAGCAGAATGTCCTCGTCGAGCAACCCGACTTGCCGCAGGAAACCGGTAGGCGTAGTCCCGGTTCTGGTCTTCCAGTCTTCTGCCGCCGCGCTCGAAAAGCTGTGGTGAATTGTTGCCCGCGCGCCTCTGTCTTTCGCAAGTTGGGCTATCTCGGACAGCAGTTCAGGTGAGGCGTATTCGGAAGAGAAAGGCATCGCCCATGACTCCATCATGCCGTCCAGTTCGCCATCGAACTCAGCTATCGTCTCCTCTGTTATGGCTAGCGCCTCGTCGGTACGATAGGTCGGAACGTTGAGCGGATTGGGCCTGTCGGTGACTTGTGTTCCGGTGACGATGCGGCATCCCGCCATCCGGTATGCGTCCATGCAGGTGGCTATATGCTTCGTGCTGCCCGGATCCACAAAAGTTGTAGTTCCGTACTTCAGCAGTTCTGTTATCGCCAAAAGTGACGTGAGTCGCTCTTCCTCAGGTGACATGATTTCCTGGAGCTTGAACACGTTGGGCAAATACGCGGGACCCAGATCGTCGGGGAAGATGCCTCTCGTGGCGTGGGCGTAGCTGATGTGCATATGCCCGCCAATAAAGCCCGGGGTCAGGACGAAATCGCTGGCGTCAATAGTCTGATCGGCTGTGACGTCCGCCAAGTCTGAGGACTTTCCGATCCGCGAGATGGTATCTCCCTCTATCAGGACAGCGGCATCGGTCAGGATGCGCCTTTCGGCGTCCATAGTCAGCGCGTACTGGGCGTGTTCAATCTTGATCGAGGAGAGTGTCATTATGGTCAACCGCCGAGGACTATATTTCTATTGCCAGCACTCAGGAAGAATCGGCTCTTCGAGTCCCAGCTTTTCGGCAATCCATCGCTCTATATACAGCCCGTCTTTATAGCTGGAGCGTTCGGAGGCATATACCGTCACGTCGCCGCCTATGGCATCGGACACGGGCAGAAGCGTTTCAGGTCCCAAGACGGATCCTTGCGGTCCGGCGTTGATAAGGGTCGTCGCGGCGACGCGGTCGGCGAAGGCGCGAAGGTCGAAGTAGGAAAGCGTTTGCGCCACTGAGTCTTCATCCGACGGATAGGTTCTCAGGTAGTCGTTGTACTCTTCCAGCGGGTAGCCTTGCGTCTTCTGCGCCAGCCCGAGCGGGTCGAAGAACAACGCGGGAGCGCATACAAGGTGGGTGGCGTTAGGTCGCAGGGCGAGGGTCTGCATGGCCACGTCGTTGCCGATTGCCGCGACCCGAGACGTATCAACGAAATCTAAAGAGTTCAGGTACTCAAGACCGCGAATCGCGTCGGCAACGATTCCCCTGAAGATGTATTCCCCGGGTGACTGGATTCCTTCGGTGAGCAAACCTGGGAACATGGCGGCAAAGGGCCGGTCGGAATTGCGCTGCCCCCTTCCCGCTATCGAGAAGGTAACGAACCGGCTGCGGACGGCGTTGGCGGTTCCCTGCGGGATTATCTCCAGCACGCTGGCATACTTGGGAGGCCAGTAGATCGCGGGATGCGGGCCGTCGCCCTTTGGCACGCTCAGGTATCCGAAGAGGCGGTACGGGCCGACGCTGGTCAAGTTGACGCCGTAGAGCGTGGCGAAATCGGTCTCGCGCAGGGGTATTGCCTCGACTTCGGGTTCGGCGGGGATGGCGTCCAGTTCGGCAACCACGGCGTCCCAGTATTCATCGAATCCGTCCGGCCTGGTGTAATCCGAGTCAGCCATTGGATCCCTCCCGCGCGAGATGTTGGTCGAAGAAGGCGTTGATTATCGGGGCGTGCTCGTCGCGGCCGGCGCTGTGTCCCTGTCCGTCGTAGGCGTAGAGGCGCTTGTCCTCGCTGGCGATATTTCGGAAGAGCGCGTAGCCGGTCTCGGGGGGACAGACATTGTCCTGAAGCCCGATATTTACGATGATGGGACAGGTTATGCTGTCGGCGAAGTTTACGCAGTCGAAGTAGTTTAGAGTGCGCTCGACGCGCTCGCGCCTGGACGGGTGAAGCCTGAGATAGTCGTTTATCTCCTGGTATGGATAGGTACTGGTGAGTTCTATCGAGTCCATGAAGCCGGTGAGGTAGGGCGCGCCGGCGGCGGCGGCCTTGATCTCGCCTCTCATGGCGGCTGTGCAGAGGGTCAGCCCTCCGCCCTGGCTGCTGCCGGTGACGCCTATCCTGTCGGAGTCCACTTCGTCCCTGGAGAGCAGGAAGTCAACGCCGCGCCATGCGTCCACGTAGAAGCCGCGGTAGGAATAGACGCTGCGGTCAACCATCCCGTAAGTGAGCAGTCCAGGGTAGCCGGGGTTGAATTGGGTATTGGAGCGCAACTTGCCGCGCGGCGCGACTCCGAGGGCGGCATATCCCCGCCTCGCCCACTCTTTGGGGATGCCGGGGTCACTCTGGTAACCCGGAACGAGCATAATAGCGGGCAACGGGCCTTGCGCCTCTCTTGGCAGGCAATACCAGGCCGCTATCCTCACGTTGTCCAGGCTATTGTAGAAGACCTGGAACACTTCGACCTCATCGTCGGAGCGAAGGGGTTCGGCAACGACCTCCGGGTTCAGAGCGACGCGAGCGACCTGCGCTTTAACGTCGCTCCAGAAAGCGTCGAAGTCGTCCGGCTTGCGCGCCTTGCTCCGATAGTTCTCATCTACTGAATATGCCAATGAAGGATCACCTGCCTCGCAAAATAGCCGCACGCCTCGCAAAATTCGAGGGCGCACTCCGTCCGTAGTCCGGGCGTCTGGCTAGGGATGGAGCGGGTGATGGGATTCGAACCCACGACATTTTGCTTGGGAAGCAAACACTCTACCCCTGAGTTACACCCGCTCGTCGGTGGCGAGATTGTACCAGCGAGATGTCGGATTGACAACCGAGAGTATTTAGTTTTCAGCTATCAGCGGTCAGGGGTCGTCTTCGGTGTCGAAGCAGAGGTCGCAGAGACAGTCGTCGTCTTCGTCTCTGTGGATCGGGGCGCAGTCCTCGCAGTCGCAGTCCTCAGTATCGTCATAATCCGATGTCGCAAGCTCGATCATCTCCGAAAGCAGATTCTCGTTGGCTATCATCTCGACGACCAGTCGCTCGGGGAACGGGATTGAGTAGAATCCGGGACAGCGCGCCTTGATGAATCCGTTTCTTTCAATCCACAGCGCCCGCGCTACGGCCAGGCGTTTGTGGGGATCGTCTCCGAATTCGGCGCTCTTTCGGAGAATGAACTCGTAGATGAGTTCGTCTTCTTTCATGCCGTAGAGTTCGGTGTATTCGGAGTTGGCATTGCCCACGCATACGGCACAGGAGCAGCTATCGGCGTGAGCGGTCCGGGTTTGGACAGGGGCTGTCCGGGCGGCGGGCGCGGGCTGCGGTGGCGGCGCGGGCTGTGGGCCGGGAGCGGCGGTCCTGGGTCTGCGCGCGGGCGCGAGCAGGGGGAAGCCGTACCCTATCAGTTCCCTGGCGGCGGCTATGCGGAGCGAGGGTCTGAAGCTCTTGACCAGCCCGTTCATGGCGTCGAGGAAGAAGCGGATCATCTTGCGTCCGCTCCGGCTCATCTTTCTGGTGTAGTCCGCGAGTTCGCGTTCGGCGGCGGTGAGCATGGCGTCGGTCTCGTCCAGAATTCTGCGCTGGGGCGTGTTTCTCGGGAGGCTCGGCGGTCTGTTGGCTTCTACGAACTCGATGCCCTGTTCGACGCCGATTATGGCGAGGACTCTTCCTGCCATGAGTTGGTGGTTGGGGGTGAAGTTGCTGAATTCACCCCGCATAGCCTGAAACAGGAAGCGGACTATGCCGCGTCCGTTGTCTGTTTCCTCTCGGATTATCTGTTGTAGTTCTGGGTATGGGGTTGTGGTCATTGGCTGTTGGCCGCATATCTATATGTATGATTGTTGCAGGTGGGCGAGAATGGACAAATAATAGCAATTATGTTCTGCATCGTCAAGGGCAACTCGGATACGAAAATACCCTTCTGCAAACTGCATCTGTTGCGAATAATGTATCAGGCTGTCATACTGAGTCATTACTAAGCTAGGAGCCGGGATTTGGATCGGCGATTCAAGCCGGGAAATACAGGTAGGCAGGGAAGAAACGGAGCATCCCGGTCGGCGCAACCCGAGCCGAATGGTGACTTGTTGAGAAACGTGACCTCCTCAGCCCTGGTACGCACGAGGCGACTTGGCAGGAGCGCAAGCAAGGCTGCGGCGGATACTGTGTCCGGCGCAATCAAGGCCGCAGACGAGATCACCGGCGAAGCTACCGTCTTCGTTCGGGACGCGGTAATTGGGGTCATCGAGGGGACAAGCAGGGTTGCAAAAGTCAGCAAGCCTGTCGTGAAAGAAGTTGCCTCGGCAGCGGTCCTGAGCTCAACCGAACTGGGTGGAAATACTCCCGAATCCATAAAGCAGGCGGTCGAGGGAGCCGTGATCGGAGCGGCGCTGGCAGGCGTGAAGGACGGCCGAACGGGAGCCCAAGCCTCAGAGGGAGTCGCCGAAACGGCTCAAAACCTGGGGATTGATTTCACCGACATAGTTTCGCCGGCAATTCACGGTGTAATCACGGGTGTAATCACAACGTCAGGGAACCTCCTGGAGGCCACTAGAGAGACCTCAATTTCCCTCGTGAGGAGCGGCGTGGAGCTAAACTACAACGCCACCGAGGTCTCCAACATCATAGTGAACGAGGCCATCCGAGCCACACGCATTTATGACGTGGGAACGAGCGATGCCGTAATGGGCGCGGCGAGAGGCTGCGTGGAAGCGGCATATCACATAGACCGTTCCACGGGGGAGTCGGTCAGAGTTTCATTGCTGGCTCTGGTTGACGCGCCTCTCAACATGCTGGCGCCACCTATCAGGCGATCAGTTTCCAAGGCGATTTCCGACCTGACGGGTGAGCTGAGGGAGCGTCCGCAGTTTTGGCGCGGAGTGGCGCTGTGGAGGGCGGGAAAGCTGCTGATGAGGGTGGGAGGCCTGGACTCCGGAGCGGCGCTGGCCTACTACACGCTTCTGGCCTTCTTTCCTCTCGCAGCTCTGTTTGTGCTGGGTTTTTCTACGTTCCTAAATCCGGATACCGTTCGCGCTATCGTAACGGAAGTCTTCATCTTCTACTTTCCGGGCACTGAGGAATTTCTCTCGCATACGATTGACCATCTCTATTCCGCGCAACTGTTTGCAAGCATCCTGTCTCTCGGAGGGATTATTGTGGGCGCGCTAGGACTCTTCGTGGCTGGGAATCGAGGGATAAATCGGCTGTTCGGAAGCCCTCCGAAAAAGCTCTACGGGACGACGATATCAACCATTGCAATCTCATTGCTGGCCGTCGTTCTCTTCCTGATGTCCATCGGCTTTACGGCGGTGTCCCAGGCGGGCCTGCGTCTGTCCGACGGGATTCCGGTCATCGGCGCACCCGTTACCGCCGTGCTTCTACCTGTCGCGAGTATAGTGTCAGCCGTAATTCCGCTCTTTATCGCGGGGCTGGTTTTTGTAATCGTCTTCAGGTACTTTCCCAATCAGCCGGTTGAGTGGAGCGACGCGACATTCGGCGGGTTTGTAACGGTGTTGCTTTTCGAGAGCGCCAAGTACATTTTCTTCTTCGCAAATCTGTTCAGCCAGCGTGACTTATTATACGGACCTATTTCCTCGGTAGTGCTGATCCTGATTTGGTCGCATGTGGCTGGGATGATTTTCCTGTATGGCGCGGCGGTTACCAAGCAGTCTTCCGACCTGAGGCCGAAGATACTGAGCAGGCAGGCCGAAATCGCAGCCTCAGAAGAACGTGAAGCGCTGCGTCGGGCGAATATCGCTCTCGGACGCGCTCCCTGGGGGCACAGAGAAAATGGCTGGAGCGCAAGCGACGACAGGTCGAGAGTGTAACCGGCGGTCTCTACGACTGTTGTCTCGGTCTATCGCGCGACTGCCGCTTCGGACACAGAAGCCTTGGCCTGAATCAGGGAAAGAGCGCCTACCGCGAACATGATCGCCACGGTTGCGAACACGAATTCGTAGCTGCCCGTGATATCGTAGGACAGTCCCGCCAACAGCGGCCCTATTCCGAAGGAAACCATCGAAGACATGTTGATGATTCCCATAATGCTGCCGTAGTTTCGGATACCGAAGGCGTCCTGGACTACAAGCTGGAACAGCGCTCCGAACGCGCCGTTGAAGTAGCCAAAGAGCGGCACCGATATCCACATGATTAAAGGGGAACCCGCCCAGATCATCATTGTCACGAACATTGACTGGCCCAGTAGATTGATCATCAGCGTGTATCTGGCTGAGATCCTTTCGGCGATGAAGCCCATCACGAACTTGCCTATCATGCCAAAGATCGCGAAAACACTGAGAGCTGTGGTGGCGATTGTGAGAGACACTCCTTGGTCAACCAGGTGGGTGATTATCTGTGGCAGTATGGCGGAGTAAGTGAAAGTTCCCATGACTATTGCCAGCGTCATGGCGTAGAATGCCCTGCTCCTGAGCGCGTCTTGCACTGACACGCCGCTCAGAAGCGGAGAGTTGCTGCCGTCCCCAGGCAAATCATCGAGTTGGTCGCCCAACTCCGAAGAGGACGGGAAATCTCGCACCGCCAGTAGCGCGTAAACGACCATTAGCGCGCTCATCACCCCGATCGCGATGTATGCTCCTTGCCAGGAGGCCAGGGTCAGGATTCCTCCAAGCATTGGCGGCACAACGAGGCCGCCAAAATTGTTGCCCATCGCGGTGATGCCCATAACGCGTCCGCGCGTTCTATGGAACCAGAGACCGACCAACTTTCCGGCGGGAAGCATGGAAGCCCCAGTGTATCCACTGTATTGGAGCAGGCTTAGCGCGTACCAGTGCCACAATTCCGTCATGAAGGGGCGCAGCAGGTATCCGACAGCCGTCAGAGCAAGCGAAATAGCCATGACCTGCTTGGTGCCGTACTTGTCCATAATTCGGCCAAGAAAGGGAGCCATGAGACTGCCGACCGCGGTGAAGGACAGGGATGCGCTGATCTGGGACCGCGTCCAGCCGAACGTCTCTTCCAGCGGCTCGATGAATATCCCGAACCCATACTGACCGGCGCCGGTGCCGATTGCCGCCGCGAGAAAGGGCACGGATACCACCCACCACCCCCTGTATATCGAGGGCAACGCCATTCTTTGAATCAGGCTCAAGATAATACGCACCGGTTCTTTCGTGGGGTGGGTAACAGTATATACAATATATACAATTCCTCATGGAATTCGTATAAACTTGCGCTTGGAGACTGAACGTCGCGGCGTGTGGTCTGCGGACTTGAGCCAGAGATAATGAAAAAGCAGCGGGCGAGGCAGCCGAGATACAGGAGAATACGATGGCTAATTTCACTACACGACCGGTCGTCATGAGCGCCAGGGGCGTTGTCACATCAGGGCATTACCTAGTTTCATCGGTTGGCTTGCAGATAATGATGCGTGGCGGCAACGCGATAGACGCCGCCGCCGCCATGGGCATTTGCGAGACGCTGCTGGAGCCGCAGTCCTGCGGCATCGGGGGCGAGGTTCCGACCCTCATTTACTCCGCCAAGGACCGAAAGACCTACTCTATCTCAGGCATGGGATGGTCAGCGAAGGCTTTCACAATTGACTGGTGCCGCGAAAACGGCATTGACCTGATTCCTGGCGACGGCTACTTGCCCGCCTGCGTCCCAGCGGTCGTCGGCACATGGACCACCGCGCTCGCGCGCTTCGGGACGATGAGTTTCTCCGAAATCGCGCAGCCGACAATTGACCTGGCTGAGAACGGCTTCCCTGTCTATGAAAGCCTCCACCGACGCCTAGACGCCGACTTGGACAAGTTCACCGAGCTTTATCCCACGACCGGCGAGATATATTACTCGAACGGCGGCGTCCCGCAGGTCGGCGAGCTCGTCCGCAACCCAGACTTCGGAGCGATGCTGCGCTCCCTCTGCGTCGCTGAAAAGAGCGCGCTGGGCAGGGGACGCATAGCCGGAATCGAGGCCGCGCGCGACGAGTACTACAAGGGTGGCGTCGCCGAGAAGATAGTCCAGTTCATCAACGACAATCCGGTCGAGGACGCGAGCGGTATGGCGCACAAGGGTCTGCTGACACTTGAAGATCTCGCGGAGTGGAACGCGACCGTCGAAGAGCCTGTCTCCATCGAATACAAGGGCCTGGACGTCCACAAGTGTTCTTCCTGGACGCAGGGCCCCACGTTCCTGCAGCATCTCGCGATCCTGGGAACGATGAACGCGGCGTCACTCGGACACAACACCGCCGACTACCTGCACGGCTGGATCGAGTCCTCCAAGCTCGCCTTCGCTGACCGCGAAGCCTACTACGGCGACCCCGACTTCGACGACGTTCCTCTCGATGAACTCCTGTCCTACAGATACGCCGAGACGAGAGCGTCCCAGATCGGCGAATTCGCTTCCCGCGAACTGCGTCCGGGCGATGCCGGAAACGGTATCCCTGACTACACCTCGATCAGCGTCGCCGAAGACAATCGTCTCGCGCTCGGCGTGGAAGCGCGCGAGGTGCGAGACCTGGGTATAGGACACGCTCACATCGGTGATACCACCCACCTGGACGCGATGGACGCCGAGGGCAACGTGGTCGCGGCCACACCCAGCGGCGGCTGGCTCGGCACCTCGCCCGTGATCAAGGGACTTGGATTCCCGCTCGGTACACGCGGCCAGATGTTTTACCTGAACCCCAACCGGCCCAACGCGCTCGAACCTCATAAGCGGCCACGCGCAACTCTCACGCCGACGATGGTCACTCGAAACGGCTCCCCGTTCATGGCGTTCGGCACACCGGGCGGCGACTCGCAGGAACAGTGGACGATCCAGTTCTTCCTCAACCACATCGAGTTCGGAATGAACCTGCAGGAGGCGCTGGACGCCCCGACCGTCCATACTACTCACTTCCCGTCCTCGTTCTACCCTCGCACCGCGTTCCCGGCGCGCGTTGTCGCCGAGTCACGCATCCCGTCGGATGTCTTGAAAGAACTCGAACGCCGGGGACACGAGATCGAGATGGTGGACGACTGGGCGAACGGCAAGGTAATGGGCATACGCTGGCACGCGGACAAGGGTGTAATCGCTGGAGCGGCTTCGGCGAAGAATACTATCGGGTATGCGATGGCGCTTTAGGGCGGCGTCCACTCGGGGTTCAGATAGGGACTTCCTTCAACTCACCGGGGCGTATCTCACTGAGCGCCCCGCTATTCTCATCCGTATCTTGGGCCATGCGGTGGAGAGCAGGACTATGATTGCCAGTCGTCGTCCGCTGAGATTCTGCTGGTAACGCATATTCTGATCGGTGGTGGTCAAAACCTGATAGTCTTCCCGCTCGGCCTCATCCAGCAGATCTCCATTATCCAAGTCAGACCATCCCTTCTCCGACGCAGTGTGAATGCAGTAGTCGTCAAGATGTCGTCGGAGCGGCGCAGGCGTTCCCTGATCGAATAGTATCCTCACGGTTGCGCTGGGATTTTGAGCGCTTTCACCTCATGCTCCAGAACGGCCCTCACCTTCCATTCCTCCACGCCGGGAAACCAGTCCAGAAACTCTTCAACCGTGGCCCCGCTTCCAAGATTTTCGAACAACGCCGATACCGGCACTCTGGTGCCCGTGAATGTCCAGACGCCGCTGAGTTTGCCGGGACGCCGTTCCACCGCCAAACACGTATCCCAGTCCGTCATGTCGCCACCTCGTGTTTTGCGTCGTTTACGTCCCCTTCATTTAGCGGGTCTTCTTCGGACAGGACGCCGACCGCGTGGATCAGTACGTTGGTGTCAACGAATCGCATCGGGGCCGTTTATCGCTTCGTCATACAACTCATCGCGGGTCAGATTGTCGCTTGAGCGCAACCCCACGCCTTTGGCCGCGAAGTCTGCAATTACCTCGTCCAGATCCCTGACCCGAAGCTCAGCCTCGATTCTCACGGCAGGCTCATTCAATTGCCCACCTGCCAGGCTTCTGAGATAGTCTCGAACCAGATCGGACACCGAGGCGCCTAGCTGCTCGGCCCGAATTTGAGTTGCCCGGTGCATCTCGTCGTCAATAGACACAGTTATGTTCTTCATGTTCCACAGACTCGCTAGTGTTGTGATCCAAAGCATACGGGATGCTCCAGGGTCTATCAATGGAGCGTCCTCACGCCGCACGCTCTAGCCCTCGCGCCTCATCGCCTAATTTCCTGACATTGTCCGCTAAATCGCTGACGCGGGCGAGAACATCGTCAATCGTACCCGATAAGTCAAGCGCGGCGACTTCGATCCGCTTGCCGGAATGTCTGACATGATAGGTTGCCTTAGCCGCCTCACCCTTAGCGTAGATCAGCAGACCGCCCGGAAGGTCGAGCGCGGTGGTGTAGGCAAGCAACTGATAAAGGTCGGCGTTGGGTATGCGCTCTCCGGTAATGTTCTTATACTTCGCGTCACCTGCGAATACGCAGGATGAGCCATGCCACCATGTGAGATCAGGCCTGAGCCTCACGCTCCCCGTGGTATCCAATGAACTGATATTACGCTCTCGAAACACGCGAGCGGATACTCCCAGCGCATCCCGCAACGCAACAGTTACGAACTCCTGGAAGATGACGTTCATGTCCATCAGGAACCCAGCCGCCCGAATCCTACCTCGTTCGGAGTCAAACGCGCTATGCCTCAGAATGAGCCGCGACAACCCCACGACGCTTCTGTAATGCTCGTTCAGACGGTCGAATGTAATGTTTGGAACGTCGGTTGGCGAAAACTCCACCAGCGATATATTGTCCAGAACTCCCGCAATCCACCCAAGTCCCCTGCGGGCCGCCCGAGAACGCAGACGCATTCCAGACAGTCGTGCCGCCGCCGCCTTCACTAATTGGTTCGCAAGAATGTCGTCCGTAAATTCGTCATACCTTACCTCGACGGGCAGGGGGATGTCGAACCTGCGCCGTATCTGGTCGTCGAACCTGACTCGCCCTCGAATGCCGTACAGCGATTCTTCCACCGTAATATACCCGTGTAGAAGTCCCCGAGCGAACGCTTGACGCGCGGCGGACACAAGCGCGAGCGCCAGAACGTCCGGCAGCGCGTATTCGGGCGGATAGTCAAACATTTCCCGCTGGGGCTTGAACGCGCCCATCGCGTAGCAGGCCAGCGATAGCAACTGCGGAACATCAATCTTAGGCCGGATGAATACGGACAACTCGCCAACTTCCACCGCGCCGACGATAGACCCGAGACTCAAGCGATACAAGTTCGACTCGCCTGCGCAGGGTTCTACGCCAACAGACGGAATCGCCGCCCGAAGCGAGTCTCGCTCAGCGACCGAGAGCGGATATTCGCTGGAAGCGTACTCTTGCAGGTCAATCTGACGCATCATTCCCCACCGCCGGGACCTTCCGCGTCGTTATCATTCGTCTCTTCGCTTTCATCATCCGCGCCGCCGCGAGTGACCTCGCCTCGCAGAGCGTCGAAGTCAAACTCGCCAAGCCGGTCATCCTGCCCAAACAGCCGTTCCTCGATATACGGGAGGACGCCATGTTTCCATGCGCGACGGGCAGTTGTCTCATCGAGGCCTGGCTTCATAAAGTAGCTCGGCCCAATGGCGGCGTGTCGGTCTTCTCCCAATCGCTCATTAGCTAGGTCAACTACATCCGCTACCCATTCCATATCGGGTGCGTTCTCTTCCAGCCAGAGCCTAAGCCCGAATCCACCGAAGAGGGTTAGTATCGCCGCCGGGGCGTGGGTGAGGGACGTGTCAAAGTGGCGGTGCGGTTATGATGTCAGCGCCTGGGTCGTTCTGAAGGTCCGCGGTCGTGATTTTGGACGCCAATGGAGGCCCACAGTGGCGATTTGGGGCGAGTTTGACGAATCTGCGGGCAACAGTGGACACCCGCGGTCCGGTCCGGAGCGATCTTACGGACAAGACAGGCTGTGGTGTGTACGGTGGTCAGTAGTAGACACTGCCGTCAGGCCGGCAGAGGAATGGCTCGCAGTCTGGTCAGTGCGCGACCGAACTGTGTTTCCCAGGGCCAGCGCTGCGGGAGATGCAAAGTAAGGCGGCGGGCCGAGTGGGTGAGCCGTCCGGCGAGGGAGAACAAGCGTCTGCGCAGGGTCTTGGTGGTCGCCACCGGCTCGCGCAGACCGATGCGTCCGATCCAGCGAGCCAGGTTGTGAGCCATTACCTGTATGGCCATCCAGGCGGCGTTGGCTGCAAAGCGCCCCGAGGGCAGATGGTTCAGCCCGACACCGTACTTGAGGTCTCGGATGGCGTTCTCGATCTCGGCGTGGCGGCGATGGTCGGCCTCCAGTTGGAGGGTGTCGCCCTGTCGGTCGGTGATGAAGGCGTGATAGCTGTAGTCGACGAAGAGGGCCAGTTGTGAACCGGGCGTGGGCTTCACCCTGCGGACGATGAGACGCACCGGTGCGGCATCGGGCTCGTTCCGAAAAGGGGTGTAGGTGGTCTCAGCCACGTCGGCTGCGCCGTCCATCCAGTAGGGTATGGGAGTCCAGTCCTCCTCAGGTATGGCCTCTATGAGATTGCGCAGTCGGGTGTGCTGACGGACGGTGATGGAGAAGCGGACACCTGTCTTTCGGCATACGGAGACGATGTCATGGGTGTAGAAGCCACTGTCGGCGCGTACGGTGAGTTGTCCTGTGGCCCCGGCGCAGCGCACCCGGCTCACCGTCTCACGCAGGAAGTGGGCTGCGCCCCGGGCGGTGTTGGCTCGACCCTGTCGCAACCGGGCCATCAGCACGTCGCCGGTTCCTGCGGCGACGGCCACAAGCGGGTGATAGCCTCTCTGGCCGGTGTAGTTGTGGCGGCGGGCGCCCTCCTTGCCCAGTCCGTAGGTCTCGCAGATGGTGGAGTCCAGGTCGATGGTCAACGGCTCATCGCCGGGACCCGCGCCAGCGGCCCAGGCCCGCGCCAGCAACTCCCGGCTCACCCGGTCCAACTGCCGCACATGTCCCCACCTGAAGCTGCGCAGGAAGGTCCCCAGGGTGGATGGCGCCTTCACTGTACAGCCCAACACCCGCCCGGTCCCACCGGCACGCAGCGCGTCGGCGTCATCGATGCAGTCCCCACCGGCCAGCGCCGAGGCAACCAGGGTCAGCGTCTTGTCTCCCGGGTTCGCCCGTCCCGGCGCATCGCCCAGGTCAACGTTGCTGTCCACCAGTTCACTCAGTCCCAGGCGCTGAGCGAGAGTGGCCGGCACGAGCAGCCCGGCATTGGCCACCAGCCGGGGATCGTCGAAGGCGATTCGGATGCGGTCGGGACGCTCAGGTGGTAACATCTATTAAGTGCTCCTGCTCTGGGGTTGGTTCTTGTCTTCAAACCCATTATCCCAGATTCAATGGAGCGCTTTCTCACCCCTTTTGCACGACGACTCATCCATCCCTTCGGTGGATCCGGGCTAAGACTGCCTCACATTGTGGATCAGCAATCTTCTGCTGACAATGGAAAACTGCCCCAGCGCAGAAGAGAGAATTCTGGCTGAAGCGGAAAGTCTAATGGACGTTTACGAACGATCCTCTGCAACCTTGGATAGTAGTGAGCAACGAGGACGGCTTGGGCATCGTTCCCGCTTCACAGCTTGGTCCGCGCGTACCTAGACACGTTGGGACGTGTCAATCAGGCGGTCGCGTCACGCGCCGACAGGGTATATCTTACGGTCGCGGGGCTTGCGCTGGACGTAAAGTCGCTCGGCATTCCCATTAGCCGCGTGAACCTGACCGATGGAAAGAGGGAAACTCAAGGCGCCTGACCCCCAGGCATTTCTTTGTGGGAGGCGCCAGACATGACAAAGTGATTGTTCACATCGAGCGCCGACCGATTTGAAGTAGCCTGCGCTAGAAGACCGCAATTGGGTTGACTGGAGACCCAGTTCCACCAACCACGTTGAGTGGATTGATCGTGAGCATAAATTCGTAGCGGCCTTCCTCTACGCAGGCATTGGCAAGTGGCTCAAGAAGTGAGTTGTCCAGCAATGCCACGCCATACGCGAAAATGACGCCATGAACCGTCCAGGGTATATCATATTCGTTGGGGGAAGCGTCCATCATGTCCCAGCCGAGAATTGAAATGTCATTGTCACGGACGAATTTCAAACATGACGCGTGTAGGCCGGGGCGAGAGTCACCTCCCGCCCAGTTCCCTCCGTGGTCAACGGCGTAAGCCTCGCGTCCGCTATAGACCATAACAGCGTCTCCGGGCTTTATCTCGACACCCTGGGCCTTCGCAACCTCCTCAAGCTCCCATCCATGGACAGGGGAATCCAGCGTCACATAAGAGGTTCCTCGGCTCCCTGGAACATCGAGCAGAACGCCTCGCGTCAGTATGCCGTCGCTCCAGGCATCTACCGTGCCGTAAGTTCCACCGGAGAAATTGAGGGTTTCATCCGGCGACTTACCGTCCCACATTCCGCCGGAGTCCCACACATGGCATAGAGCGTCTATGTGAGTTGTGGCCGTGCCATGATAGAAAACCCCATAGTAGTCCATCGCCGCTCCTCCACCGTGGGGACGCTCCATGACAGACATGAAGTGTTGAGCGGGTCTGGGATTCTCGGCTTTCGGCTCGACGGGGAACGGCCTGCTCAGTGAAACAGTCCGGCCATTTTTCACAAGACTTACGGCATCAATCCGTTTCTCGGCATCAATTAGATTGATCGCGCCTGCCGATCCCTTCTCACCCCATCTGCCCCAGTTGCGACGCTCTCTGAGATAGGACATCACTTCGTCTTTGCTTGGCGCCTGCCTTTCGGACATTCGCATACCTCCCGTATGAGTCTTTCGGAAATGTACTCCATCGGCTTCATGCACACAACCCCATTTAACAAGGCGAGCGCTGGGTATATATAATACGGTCGTCAGGAGACAAAATTAAACTTGGAGGAACGATAAATGGGCAAGCTGGACGACAAAGTGTGTGTAGTAACCGGGGCAAGCAGGGGCATAGGAGCAGGAATAGCGAAACTATTCGCGGAAGAGGGCGGCAAGGTAGTCGCAGCCGCGCGCACCCTCAGAGAGGGTGACCATCCACTGGAGGGTTCGCTGGAGAAGACTGTCGCCGACATACGCGAGGCGGGCGGAGAGGCCACAGCATCCGCGGTAAATATATCACTGCCGGAGGACTGCGAGAGGCTGTTCGAAGAAGCCCACGCCGCATACGGCAGCGTAGAAGTTTTAGTGAACAACGCGGCGCTGACTTACTTCATACCCGTAAAGGACTACCCACTGCGACGCTGGATGAGGTCATGGGCGGTCAATTTCCACGCCCCTTTCATTCTCAGCCAATTGGCCCTTCAGGACATGATGGACAGGCAGAGTGGAAGCATCGTCAACATTTCTTCAGGGGCGGCAATAGGACCCGGGCGTGGACCGTATCCTGACGCGCCCGCGAACTCCGGCGGCACATGTTATGGCGCGGAAAAGGCTGCCCTTGAGCGATTCTCGCAAGGACTTGCGCAGGAAGTGTATCAGTATGGCATATCGGTCACCTGTGTTTCACCATCTCAGGTGGTTCCGACACCCGGAACCATATTTCACAATCTTGTTACCGGCATAGATGACCCGCGCGGCGAACACCCCGATCTCATGGCCAAATCAGCGTTGCTCCTCGCAAGTGAACCCATGGACGCGGTTACAGGCCGCGTCACATACAGTCAGGAGATACTCAAAGAGTTTGGTTGGATAGACGAGGCACAGGGGACCGGAGTGGACAGGAAGGGTTCGGGATACAGCCAGATTTAGGTTTCAGGTAAAGCGACTACAAACTCCAAAACGCCACACTCTTGTCGGTGGTCAGACCGGGACAGATCCTGGGACCTAAGACAAAGTTGGCGTTTTTATTTTGCACAAGTCTAAAACAAGGCATACAAACTCCTTGAAGAAGACCATTAATCAAATGATAGTCTTTCGAATAGTGAACAGAGGGCGTATGACAGAGAGTTTAATGTCCTCTGTTGCCGTACATAAACCATAGCGAAGTATTGCGCTAACCGATTACGCAGAAAGTCAGAATCGGGGTTGCGCGGATGTTCTGCTGAGGAGGAAAAATGAAGCTAATCAGAGCGAGAGTCACGAACTACCGCAGCATTGACGACTCGGGATGGGTAACCCTTGAAAACGTCACATGCATGGTAGGCAAGAACGAGTCGGGCAAGACGGCATTTCTCCAAGCGCTCAGGCGCCTGAATCCGGTGGACAGCGCCAGCGGCAAGTTCAGTCTGAGAGACTATCCCAGAAAAGGGTACGTACGCTACAGAAGGCGGCACGACTCACAGCCTGATGTTGTGGTGTGCGCCGAGTTCGAGTTGAGCGACGAGGAAATTGCCGACCTTGAGAGCAATTTCGGACAAGGCGTAATGCGGTCCCGCCGCGTTATGGCTTCAAAGAATTACAAAAATCAACGCGCCTGGCAATTTGACATTGACGAGACTGCCGTCATTCGGCATCTCGTCGAGTCCGCCGGATTGCCTGACGAGATACGGCAGTACGTGTCATCCGTAGGGACGTGGCAGGATCTTCAAGAGCGGCTTCAGTCTATAGAGACCACCAATCCTGCGGTTGACGAACTCATGGACCGGCTGCCGGGAAACGACTTGCGACAGCAGGTTGTCCTGGATCATCTCGAGCAATATCTGCCGGTCCTCGTTTACTTCGACAACTACAGCACAATGCGGGGCCGGATATCCATAGAGGATATCAAGCAGCGCAGGTCCACCCCGGAAGAGTTGGACGACTCGGACCGCACTTTCCTCGCGCTTCTCTCGATGGTTGGAAGCAGTCTTGACGAACTGGAGCACGAGACTAACTTCGAATATCTGAAAGCAGAGTTGGAATCCGCCTCAATCGGGATAAGCGACGAGATATTCGAGTTCTGGAAGCAAAACAAGCAGCTCAGAGTGCAGTTCGATCTTTCATCGGCGAATCCCAACGACCCGCCGCCTCTGAATAGCGGCACCATCCTCCACGTCCGCGTCTGGAACAGTAGGCATCGCGTATCCGTTCCGTTCGATGAACGCTCCAAGGGATTCGTGTGGTTCTTCAGTTTCCTGGTGTACTTCTCCATGATAGAGAAGATACAGGAAGAGCAGGACCGCGATATGATCTTCCTGCTGGACGAGCCAGGACTAAATCTTCACGCTCTGGCGCAGTACGACTTCCAGCGATTCATCAATGAGAGACTTGCTCCCAAGCACCAGGTCGTTTACACGACGCACTCTCCGTTCATGATTGACCTGAACAATCTGACCGCCGTCAGGACAGTTGAGGACATGGACAACCTGGGAACGACTATCAGTCAGGACATTCTGCAGAACAGCGACGATACGGTATTCCCTCTACAGATGGCTCTGGGCTTCCAGCTCGTGCAGACACTGTTCCTCGCTCCACATTGCTTGCTGGTTGGATCCGCGTCGGACCTGATCTATTTGCAAGTACTCGGAGAAATGTGCGTCGCGGAGAGAGCCTCAAAGCTGGATCCGAGATGGGTGGTAATTCCTGTCGGAAATGCAGAGAACCTGCCCACGTTCATCTCGCTCCTCGGCGACAACTATTTGAGCCTGGCGGTTCTGATGGACGTCACGGAAGAGAACCGCGACAACATAAATCAGATCAACGATTCTATTGAGTCGGCGGAACACACGCCGGTCAACTGGATCGAAGTAACGCGGGTCAGGGACGCCGACATCGAGGACCTCCTAGATCCCGGATTCTACCTGCGGCTGGTCAACCAGGCATATGCGCGCCAGCTTCGCGAGCCTATCACTCTGCGGGCCATTTCGGACAGCAACCCTCGCATAGTCGAGCGCCTCAAGTCCTACTTCCATGAGAACAACATTGGTAATGGCGAATTCGATCCCTACAAGCCGGCGGCAATTCTGCTAAAGAACCACGCGATGATGCGTGGCGAGATAAATCAGGTGACCATAGACAGCGCTTCATCTATGTTCGACCGGATAAACTCTATGCTATCCGGCAGTGGAGTAGGCGCGGGCTACAAGTCGGCGAATGGCGGCGGGATTCCCATAGGTTTCAACCTTAGCAAGTCAGCGACTATCGCTTCCGCGCTTTCCAGGTAGGCGAACCTGCCACCCTTTCCGGGCGGAAGAGAATAGTATCGAGGGGTCGGCCCAGAAGGGCGACCCCTCTTCTCTTCAAGTTCGCCCGTGTTCACCGAGGGTAGTTAATCTGGCGTTCAACACCATCAGCCTCTGGCGGTATTCCTCGTCCGACATTTCACCAGATTCATAGGCGCCTGTCAGTTCAGAGATCATCCGGAATATGACGGCGCGCTCATTCGAGACTTCGGATGCAGGGGCGTTCCTCTGTTGCCTCGTATTCTTCCATATTGCGCCATACGCGAGCAGCGCGATCATCAGTACGCCCAATGCGACTGGGGCGGCATATTGGAACTTGACGCCAGAAAAGCCGTCGGCAATTCTGTCCATCGCCCCAGGAGTTGGGAGCCCGTCCAATACGAGCGACAACGACTCCCCTCTCGTTAGGCCCTCTGTTGTCAGGACGCGGTATTGTCGCTCGCCTATCATGACCCGCTCGGGATCGCCGAGGCTTTCACTTGAAATGGATAAGACTTCCTCGGGGGCCAGAATGCGCAGCGACTCCGCTCCGTAGCGATAAGTCTTGTTGAGCGTGAATTCCATTCCCTGGTATGGAAACCGGTAGGAGAACATGATCTCGTGTTCTCCTGGCGGAATGCTGGCCAGAAGCGCGAATCCCCTATCAACCTGTATGAAGTCCGCGCCGATAAGCCGCGTATCCAGCGAAAGCTCTGTAGCATCCGCAGGAAGTCCGAATCTGAGTAATTCCATTATACCGCTACCTGGCACGTACGCCATGTCCGAGCGGTTGACCAGCGTGATTATCTCCAGAGCCGCGACAGTCTGGTCTGTACCGTCCGCGGCGGCGACAAGCAATGAGGCCGCTCCGACTGACACAACCGTGTCGTCATGAGTCGCTTCATATACGGTTATCTCGATTGGAGGAGGTGAACCGAGCGATATATCGAGGTCGGCGCCGTAAATGGCATCCTGGTAGCGCAGGGAAACGCCATATCTGACCGAAGGGTCGTATTCGATGTTCTGGAACTTGAAGGCGCCTGTGTCGTCGGTGACAGTGGTAATGTCATCAAATCCAGTGGAAGTAACACGATGGAGAGTAACAACCTGCCCAAAAAGATCCGCCCCGCCTGCTGTGCCACTAACAACAACGCCTTCGACAGAGCGATAGTCCAATTGCGCCCCGACACTAACAGCCCCGGACACGAGAACCAGACAAACTAAAGCGGTAATTGCCGCCGATTTGAACACCACGTTGCCCAGTACCCCTCCTCATCGAATGACTACGGCCTGAAGGCGAGTTTAGCAACCTGCCAGAGATCGGGTCAACGAGATTTGGACCGCGAAAAGTTCTGGGCAAGGGCGCGCGCGGCATACACCCCGCTTCGAACTGCGCCCTCCATCGTGGATGGCCAACCTGTGCGGGTCCAGTCCCCGGCAAGGAACAGGTTGGGAATGGGAGTGGTCTGAGACGGCCGGCGAGAGGCGACGCCCGGCACACACCTAAAGGTGGCGTCGGGCTGTTTGATAATCAGCGACTTCTGTACAGCCGCTCCTCGGGCCAAAGGGAACATTCGCCGCATCTCTTCCTCGAAGAGTTCGCGAAGTTCGTCCTTGGGGCGGTCTATGTATTCCCACGCGCCGCTGATAGATATGCAGACATACTGACCGGATGAAGCGCCGTCGTCCTGGATGACGCTGCGATTGAAGACCCACTGGATCGGGCTTTCCAGAAATGCGACAAAAGGCTCTTCCATTATCTGCCTGTCGTACCAGAGATGCACGTTAACGATGGGAGCTGAAGCGAGACCGGCGACCGGAGCGAAGAAGGGGTCCTCGGCACGTTCCGGGGGCAGGCAATCGAGCAGAGTTGTAAAGGGCAGTGCGCTGACGTATGAGTCCGCCTTCAATATAGAGCCGTTCGAGAGTTGCGCGCCACACATCCTGTCGCCGTCGAATAAGAGTGAGCGGACTGTCTTTCTCAGGATTACAGAGCCGCCGCGCTCTTCGATGTAGCGTTGGCCGGGAACACCGGCAATAGAACTCAGACCTACGCGGGCATATCCCATTGCGGCGTCGCGAGGCCCTTTCAACAAGCCATCCTGAATCACCATGAGCGCCATGTCCGCATTCACATTGCGAACATCGTCGTTGAGAGTCGGCAGGATTATCAGGTTCCAGAGATTCTCAATAGCTCTATCGGACTGCCGATGGCGTTTCAGCCATTCATAGAAGGTCAGTGAGTCGAGCGATTCAGCGTTCTTCCGCCTGTTGATAAGGCCCGCCCTGAGCAGCCCATATGCGACCCTCGACTTGTCCCCAATTCCGAGATGCGGGTAACGTACAAAGGACGGGATCAGGTGGAGAGGACCAAGAATGGGCAGGCTTGAAAGCGCTCCACGCTTTCCGTCACGTATGATCTCCGCGTGAAGGGAGTCCTGAAGCGTCGCGTTACCGTAGGCGCCGAGCGCGTCGAGGAAGTCAATGTAGTAGGTGCAGCACCCCATGAATACGTGCTGACCGTTATCCACTTCACTGCCCGTCTCGCGTGAGTAGAAGGAAAATGCCCTTCCTCCCAGAAACGGTCGCTTCTCGACGAGGGAAACTTGAAAGCCCATGTCAATAAGCGAGCGCGCAGCCGAAAGTCCGGCCAATCCACCGCCGAGAACGGCGACCCTCCTGCCATTGGTTGCGCCGGTTGCAGGCACAGGTGCCATCTACCGACTTCGATGAATGGTCAGGTTGGGCGTCATACTTCCAGCCCACAGCCTAGCAACAAGAAGCAATTTCTCACCTACGCTGAGCCCAATTCGCCGCTCGAACACGTCGTAGCCTGAGGACTCCATCCGGTCCAGAATTCTGCTGTATAGCTGGTGCAGCGCGACCGCGCAGGCCCGTGATTCCCGCGAAAGCAGCGGGAACAGCCGCGCGCCAGAGTCGAAATACCGTCTAGCGCGAGTGGCCTGGAAGTCCATGAGCAAACGGAAATTCTCGTTGTTGCTACCAGCCATCAGTTCCTGTTCCGAGTATCCAAACTCATTGATGTCGTCCAGGGGCAAATATATTCGGTCTCTGTCGGCGTCTTCCTTTACGTCACGCATTACATTGGTTAGCTGCATCGCTATTCCGAAGTCAACGGCATAGTCACTTGCCGCAGATTCGTCGTAACCGAATATCTCAATACATATGAGGCCGACAGCGGAGGCAACCAGATAGCAGTAATCGCGCAGGTCTTCGAAAGTTTGAAAGCGAGATACTTCTAAGTCCGTCTCGACACCTCGGATAACGTCTTCAAAGTAGCGCCGGGGTATCGCAAAGTCGCCAATAGCGCCTTCCAGCGCCGTAAATATGGGATCCTCAGGAGCGAGCCTAGGATCGTTCAGGCGGTCTCGGGTCGCGGCCAATAGTCTTTTCTTCTCGTCCTGCGGCAGGGTTTCGTCGGCGACGTCGTCACAGTAGCGACAGAAGGCATAGACGGCATAAATCGCCCGCCGTTTCGCAACTGGCAATGTGCGGAAGGCGTAGTAGAAATTCTTGGCGTGTGTCTTCGCTACGCGCTGGCAGTAGTCGTAGGCTTGACTGAGGTCGGTCGCCATGTCGTATCCTCACACCCTGCCCAGCAGTTTCAGCTTCAATAGTGTACTGAGTAGGAGATACATCTTCTTCCCTTTGCCGACGACCGGGCGCCTGCTCAGGACGTCGTAGTCCTGTCGTTCTATACTTGCGAGTACGCTCATGCCGCCTTTACTGAAGAGGGCGATGTCGAGCTTCAGGTCGCGGTCAACCATGTCCACAAGCGGCAGTCCCTTTTTGAAGAGATCACGCGCTCGGTCGACCTCGAAAGCCATTAGTTGTTGGAAGTTATCGGTAACCTCACCGACGGACAGTTCATTCTCGGTGTACCCAAACCTATCCATGTCTTCGCGGGGCAGGTATATCCGACCCTTGGCATAATCTCGCGCCACATCCTGCCAGAAGTTGGTGAGCTGGAGCGCGGTGCAGGTATAGTCAGAGAGACGTTGGCGCTCCTCATCACGGTAGCCGCATATACGGTAGCCGCATATATAGAGTACCAGGTGGCCTACGGGATTCGCCGAGTATTGGCAGTAGCCTCGAAGGTCTTCATAGGTGAGATAGCGCGTGATTGTCTGGTCCATACGGTTGGCCTCGATCAGCCGAAGGAACGGCTCCCTGGGTATATCGAACGAGCGCACCGTCTCCCGCAGCGCCACCATGTAGGGATGAGACGGCGCGCCGGAAAAACAGGCCTCAGTCTCCTCTTGCCAAAAGTCCAGCGCCTTCAGCCTATCGCCCTCGAATTCGTCGCCGAGGTCATCAACGAAGCGGCAGAAGGCGTATATGGCGTAGAAGTGCTTACGTTTGTCTTTCGGAAGTAGGAAAGACGCGACAGTGAAGTTTTCGTAGTGCGATCTGGCGAGACACTCGCATAAGCGGTATGCCTCGTTCACACCGACGCTGGCAGGCGCGCCGACCATCGTGGGGATTTCACCCAAGTTATCGAATCGGGAACGTGTCATTATCGCACCTTTATAGTCCGATGTTAGCATCGGCAATTTTGGGTGTCAATGCAACCGGAACTCCAAACCAGGGTCTTTGCAAAGCGGAGGTGTCGGGTATCTTTCAACGGTTCGGATTGGAGCATTTGATATATTGGCGTTTATATATGCGCTGGAGGGACGCTGGGTGTGGAACAGGGGCGCGCTGGGCAGGCGCTGGACGATTTTTGCCCATCGTCTGCCCAGTGTTCAAGCTAAGAAATTTCTCCCGCTCCGGAAGCATCTTCCGACAATCTCCGCTTTATGTATTCAGCAGTATAGGTCGTATGTTTTGTTTTGGGTATTGTAGCACATCTAAGGCATGAATATGTAGTAGAATGGGAAACCGAGGACGAATTTGAAAAGACCCTGAACGCCAAATGCGCAGACTGTTAATGCCGGTCGTTTTAGCCTTACAATCACCGGAACACACTCCTACAGAGGACAAGAGATATGCTGGACTATTACAACGTATTGGATATGCTAGGCGAAGAAGAGAAGCAGGTACAGGTGACGGCTCGACGGTTTCTGGAATCGGAGGCCACGCCGGATATAGCGGACTATTGGGAGCGAGGCGAGTTTCC
Organism: Dehalococcoidia bacterium; assembly: GCA_965261525.1. Classification (GTDB taxonomy): domain Bacteria; phylum Chloroflexota; class Dehalococcoidia; order Lucifugimonadales; family UBA1123; genus VXRN01. The sequence continues at coordinate 1,914,575 of OZ253472.1, read as the reverse complement.
AAGACACCTTGTGCCAAAACTCGGTGAGATGGGTTACTTTGGCGCGAACCTGCCGGTGGAGTACGGGGCGGCAGGCGTCAACAACATCTCATACGGCCTGATTATGTATGAACTGGAGCGCGTGGACTCCGGGTTACGGAGTTTTGCGAGTGTACAGGGCGCGCTTGTGATGTACCCGATCTACTCATACGGTTCGGAGGAGCAGAAGCGCGAGTATCTGCCAAAGTTGGCGGCGGGAGATATGATCGGCTGCTTCGGACTGACCGAACACGAGGGCGGTTCTGACCCAGGAGCAATGCGGACCCGCGCTACGAAGGATGGCGAGAGCTACGTGTTGAGCGGGACGAAAATGTGGATTACCAACGGCAATATCGCCGACATCGCGCTCGTTTGGGCCGCGGACGATGACGGGGTTGTGCGGGGATTCCTAGTGCCGACCGACACCCCAGGCTTCACGGCGAACGCCATCAAGCGCAAGATGAGTATGCGGGCTTCAGTGACAAGCGAGCTTGTTATGGAAGACTGTCGCGTTCCCGCGAGCGCGATGCTGCCCGATGTCGCCGGTCTGCGCGGGCCTCTGTCTTGCCTGACACAAGCGCGCTACGGAATCACATGGGGAGTTCTGGGCGCAATCGAGGCCGTTTACCAGGATGCCCTGGACTTCGCGCAGACGCGCGAGACTTTCGGGCAGCCCATCGCATCGCGGCAGCTTGTTCAGGACAAACTGGTGGACATGGTATCCGACCACACTCGGGGGTTGCTGCTGTCATGGCGGCTGGCAGTCCTTAAGGACCAGGGTAAGATGGGCTTCACACAGGTCTCGCTGGCAAAGCGGGAGAATGTCAGGGCAGCGCTGAACGCGGCGCGTTCGGCTCGAGAGATACTGGGTGGGTCCGGCATTATACTGGAACATCCGGCTATCCGGCATATGCTTAACCTTGAGACTGTGGACACCTATGAAGGGACACACGACGTTCACACGCTGATACTTGGACGCGACCTCACCGGACACAACGCGCTTGTGTAGAACCAGGCTCAGCAATGTTGTCAGCGTCCAACGAGCGCTCGAAAGTCTGCCTGGACGTTATCCATATTGCACACGGCTCTTGATCAGGATGGTCCCCGCCCCCGCCAAGACCATTGCGGGGATCGCGATGCCGTCGAGGAGCCACCAACTCACCAATGCGGTCGAAATGAAGTAGGCTACGCCGGTATAGGCCGCGTTCTTGGTCAGGAGCAACGTGGCCAGTGATATTGGAGCCGCTATCAGCGCGCCCAGCGGGGTCAGGCTGAATGACACCCCCATCGCTACCACCATGCCCGTGCCGCCCCGGAATCCCCAGCAAACCGGCAGGAAATGGCCTAGCAGCACGCCCGCGGCGCCCACGATTCCCGCCCACGTCGGCAGGTCTAGCAGCATCGCCGGCAACATCGCGATGATCCCTTTGACCAAGTCCAGCGCCAACACGATGGCGGAGTACCGAGTTCCCATTTCGCGGAATATGTTGGCGGCGCCGGGGTTGCCTGTACCCGTCTCTCGTATGGGGAACTTCGCCAACCGCGCCACTATGTCTCCGAAGGACACTGAACCCAGTAAATAGGCCGCGCATCCCCAGACGACGTACAACCATAGAGTCTCCACTCTATCCTCCTGTCTTGGCACCCTGAATAATCAACCCGTTCGGCGACGACCTGCGCCTCTTGAGGCTATTTCAAGGGATTCGGAAGATGGAACGAGTTGTCATTCTATCCCGTTCACCAGTTTTCAGAATTCGTTCCGAACCTCGGCGGGGCCTCCCGTTCTGAGCGAGTCCCAGCAGGCGAGTCCCAGCCGTGGCGATCTCATCCGCTCGCCTCCAGGTTTCCCCTTATCTCTTGCCAGCGTCCGGGCATGTCCTCACGGGTCATCTGAGGCTCGAAGCCCATGGAGAGGTAGAGACCAATCGCGGGCAGTCTCCAGTCGTCGGTGAAAAGGATAACGCGCGAGTATCCCCTGTCAACCAGGAAGCGCGCGACTTGGCTGCAAACCAGTCTGCCCAATCCAAGACCGCGATAACAGGGAAGGCTGGTGACGAAGTCCACCCGACCAGTGTTGTCCATATCGGGCTGGACGGACGCGAATGTCGCAGCGACTATTGTCCCTTCCCTTTCGGCGACTCGCGATCCTTCCCTCCGTTCAGGCCCGGTCATGTACTCGTCGAACCGCGCGAGATCCCAGTCGGCGCCATAGTCGCCGGTGTTTATCAGTTCGATCCAGGAATCTTCGTCGCCAGGCCGGTAGGGCCGAAGTTCAAAATCGGATGGAGGAGTCGGAGCGGGCAGACGACCGGAGGAGTCGGCGGTGATGATCATGCTGAGCTGCCTGGGGGGAAGGTGATCGTTCAGACTGTCCAATCTGATCTCCTGAACCTCGTACGAATGGAGTGAAACGGCAGGTCGGGGTATATATTCGGGCTTATGGATATCTATGACTATCTGGTGAGCCCGCAGGTGGTCTGCTGGACGCCTGCTGGAGGGGTCTGGTACTTGCATCCGACCTGCATATACCTGTATTCACCTGTATCAGAGAATTTTTCTGGGCTGGTCGGGCCTCTTGATAAATCCTCACTTATGTTCAAGCACTTTTGTTCTGTCATGAGGATATTGTAGCACAGGGTGAGAGTCGTTGTGTAGTAATGTAATGCGTACTGTGGATTGTTTCATAGACGGTGGATATAATTGAGATACCGGAGAACTACGTCTTTATCGTGAGGGAGAGGCATGGGCAACCAGATAGATTTTAACTGCGACATGGGCGAGAGCTTTGGAATGTACAAGATGGGCTACGACGAGGAGGTCATAAAGTATATTACCTCGGCCAACATAGCGTGCGGGTTTCACGCGGGCGACCCGAACTGGATGCGTGAAACTGTCAGGCTCGCGGAGGAACAGGGCGTGGCAATCGGCGCGCATCCAAGTTTCCCCGACCTCGCCGGATTCGGGAGAAGGAATATGATCGTCTCCCCAGATGAGGCGAAGAACGACGTAATCTACCAGATGGGCGCGCTTCAGGCGTTCACGAAGACCGGGAAACTCCAGCACGTCAAGCCACACGGAGCCATGTACAACATGGCTGTGGACGATGACGGTCTGGCCAGGGCGATATGCGAGGCCGTGATCGAGGTTGATGAGAGCGTGGCCCTCCTCGCGCTGGCGGGATCCAAGTGGATCGCCATCGCGGAGGACATGGGGCTGAGAGTGGGACGAGAGATTTTCGCGGACCGCGCCTTGAACCCGGACGGCACACTTGTTTCGAGGTCGAAGCCCGGCTCCGTCATTCACGATACCGGCGAGGTCGTCGAGCGCAGCCTCCAGATGGTTCGGGACGGCAAGGCGCGCGCCATAAATGGCGACGTGATAGAAGTTCAGGCAGACAGCCTATGCCTTCACGGAGATACCCCCGGCGCGGTTGACATGGCCAGGGCGCTTAAGCAAGCGCTAGAGGATGAAGGCGTCGAGATCAAGCCGCTGGGCGAGTTGGTCTAACGATGCAGACAGAGCGTCAGCCAGCTTTCCTGCCATCGGGAGACCGGGCAATGGTAATCGAATTCGGGTCCGAGATTGACCCGGAAATCAACGCGCTCGTTCACAGGACGAGCGCGGCTATCGAACGCGCCCAGCTGGACGGCGTTATCGAGCTTGTGCCGACGTACAGGTCTCTCATGCTGCACTACGATCCCTCGCTCGCGCAACCGGACACACTGCAACAGGCGATTCTCGCCCTGGATCTGGAAGAAGGCAGCGAGTACGGTAATCAGAGAGTCGTCGAGATACCGACGCTTTATGGCGGGGAGTACGGCCCTGATATCGGCTTTGTGGCCGAAAACTCGGGGATGTCCGAGCCGGAGGTCATACGGATACACTCGGGCGCGGACTACCTGGTGTACGCGATGGGCTTTAGTCCGGGGTTCCCGTATCTGGGCGGGCTGGATCCGAGGCTGGATACGCCGAGGCTGACAACGCCCAGGACGCTTATTCCTGGAGGCTCGGTCGGAATCGCCGAAACTCAGACCGGCGCGTACCCGGTTGCGAGTCCGGGAGGCTGGCAACTCATAGGCAGGACGCCACTTAAACTGTTCGATCCGGAATCAGACCCGCCGACGGTAATCAATGCCGGAGACCGAGTTCGCTTCGTCACGCTGGCAGACGAGGAAGCGTATTTGGAAATCGAGCGACGGGTCCGGGACGGCAGCTACTCGGTAGTGACCCGGCAACTATAATGGCAGCTCCAACACTAGAAATATTGTCTCCCGGCCTACTGACGACCGTGCAGGACCTGGGGCGTTTCGGATACCAGAGATACGGCATTCCGGTTTGCGGCGCGCTTGACAGCGTGTCGCTGAGGATCGCCAACATACTGGTTGGCAACCGCGATCATCTGGCGGGACTTGAGGTCACTGCAATCGGGCCAACGATCAGGTTCACGGATAGCGCGACTATTTCGGTCGTCGGCGCAGACCTGGAACCGACACTGGACGGAAATCAATTGCCGGCATGGGAATCAGTTCGCGCGGCAACGGGCTCTGAATTGAGTTTCGGGGCTCCAAGGGATGGACTGAGAGCATACCTGGCAGTAGCGGGTGGAATTGATGTTCCGCTGGTGATGAATAGCAGGTCCACGGATATAAAGGGCGAATTCGGAGGATTCGAGGGACGCGCGCTGAGGTCGGGAGACGTTCTCTCTACCGGAGAGTCGGCTCATCCCACGAATTCGCCACGCAACACTCTGCCGCCTCATATCAGCCGACAGCCCACTTACGGACAGCAGTTCACTGTAAGGGCAGTTCTCGGTCCTCAGAACGATGCGTTCACTGAGGCGGGCATCTCTACCCTACTCAGCTCGGAATACACGGTTTCGAACGACACCGACCGGACGGGCTGCCGGCTGGAAGGGCCGACAATCGAGCATATTACCGGAGCGGATATAGTTTCGGACGGAACGGCTCTTGGCTCAGTTCAGGTACCGGGTAGTGGAACTCCCATAATCCTGCTCGCGGATCGCGGCACGACAGGTGGATACACCAAGATTGCGACCGTCGTAAGCGCTGACATCGGACTGTTGGCGCAGGCGATGCCTGGCGCGAAAGTCCGTTTCGCTGAGGTGTCTGTCGAAGAGGCGCGCCAATTGGTCTTCGAGCAGGAGCAATTGATCGCGGAGATCAAGTCGTTCGTCGGACTCGACCTGGCGGGCGCGATTTCGGTACGCTCATCTGGAAGCGAGTTTACGACGCTGGACTCGGACGGTCGTATAATCGCGTCTCCCGGAGTTTATGCCGCAAGCAGCGCAACGAGGCAAGTATCGGCGACGGTCGTAGGCCAGAGGTTTGATTTCGAGATCGAGGTGGGGCACGGATGACAGGAGTTTGAATATGGTAACAGATGTCCACGATACAATTGCCGATGATGAGTTGGTCGCAATCGCAGAGCGGCTTGGATACGCAGATGCTATTAGGAATGGCGGGACTAAGATTGATGGAAGAGGCGACGGATGGCAACTCAAAGCCCTGACCGTTGCACACTGTATACCCTGTACCCATGAAGAGGCTGTATGCCTATCAATACGGCTTACTGGAGTTTTGAATCCCTCGTTGAATCACACTTCTATACCACGACTTCATTATTCAGTACATGGAAGAGGAGTTAGTCCAGCATTTAGAACCCGATACCACCCTGTTCGGTTCGCAGAGCGTACACGTTTAACTGGTTATTCAATACGGTGTTCGGGCCATGGATTCAACTATGACGATTGTTCGGAAAACTGTCGTATTGGCATAGTCTATGGAGGGCAATGGGTCTACATTGACATAAGAACTTAGTATTGAAAAGGGGGCAAAATGTCTAAGCGCATTGTAATTATGGGAGCGGGAGCGGCAGGCAGCTATCTCGGCGCATACATGACCAAAGAAGGCTACGACGTCACGTTCGTGGATATGTGGGGCGAGCATGTGGAAACGATGCGCCGGGTCGGGTTGCGCGCCTCCGGCAGCCAGGGTGACTTCACTATCCCGGTGAAAGCGTTCCACCTGTCCGACGCTATGCAGTTAGCGGGCAAGTTCGACATCGGTTTCCTGGCAATGAAGAGCTACGACACGGAGTGGGCAGCCCACTTCCTAAAGCGGCTCGTCAAGGACGACGGCGTCGTAGTGTCATCTCAGAACTGCATGAACGACCGGCTTGTCGCTTCAATCGTGGGATACGACCGAGCTGTGGGCTGCATAATGTCCAGTATTACGGTCGCGCTGTGGGAACCTGGACACGTGACACGCGGAGGGCCTCCGGGAAGAGGACGCGGACACGTTGTATTCCGAGTGGGCGAATTACACGGAAGGATTACGCCTAGGGTGGAAGAACTGGTTGACATACTCATGTGTGTTGACGATGCGAAGGCGACCTCGAACCTGTGGGGGGAGCGATGGTCGAAGCTGACGACCAACTCGTCGGGGAACCCCGTCGGCGCGATGACGGGACTGGGAGCGCAGGGCGTGGCATCCATGCCGGAGGCCAGGCGCATCCAGATCAACATTTGCAAAGAGTCGTGCCAGGTCGCATTAGCCCAGAACTACCAGGTCGAGCCGATACGAGGAGTCTCGGCGGAGACCTACGCCAATGCGGACGATGGCGAGGTTTATGAGGATCTTGACGCCATGTTCCAGCCAACAGGAGGTGGAGCGGACTGGAAATCGTCCATGGGACAGGACGTTGAGAAGGGTCGCAGAACCGAGATCGAGTTTATGAACGGCTACATCGTGGAGCAGGGACGAAAGTCGGGCATCGCCACTCCAATCAACGCGGCGATTGTCCAGGTTGTGCAGGAAGTGCAATCAGGGGAGCGTTCGCCCGGGCCGGAGAACGTGCATCGCGTTCTCGAACTGGCCGGATTCGCATGATTTCTGAATCAGAGACCAACCACTGGTGCGGGTCCGAGAGGATGCAGCGACGCTAGATGCGTGAACTCTATCACGGACTGACGGACTGGATGCTCGGGCTCGCGGACAGCGATTGGGCCATCGGCCTGCTGATACTCATATCCTTCAGCGAGTCGGTGGTCTTCCCTATTCCACCCGATCCACTGCTTATTGCCATCGGGATCGCGAGCCCTGAATCGGCCATCTGGGTTGCGGCGTTCGTTACGCTGGCGTCGGTGTGCGGCGCTTATGTCGGCCACTGGCTGGGCAGGAAGGTCGGCAGACCTCTGCTCGGCAGGCTCATCTCTGAGAGCAAGATAGAGCGCGTCGAGACTTTGTTCGACCGATACGGCGCGTGGGCGATAGTAGTCGCGGCGTTCACCCCGATCCCCTACAAGGTTTTCACGATACTCGCCGGAATCCTCGATCTGCGAATGAGGAACTTCCTTATAGCGTCGCTCATAGGACGCGGCGCGCGATTCATGACCATCGGCGTCCTGATCTTCATATTCGGCGAGTCAATCAGGGAATTCATTGACAATAACTTCGAGATAGTGACGATAGCCTGCGGCGGAGCGCTAGCGTTCGCAGTTGTAGGATTCATCGTGTACAAGTGGATGCGGGAGGCGAAGGCGTCTGAGACGCCATCGGAGATTTCATGAAAAAGCGCTGACTTTTGCAAACTCGGGGATGATTCAAGCACAATAGAAAACATCATTTACATCGGAGAACACTGATTTGAGCGAAAATCAACAAGAATTTATACGAAACCTGGCGATAATCGCGCACGTTGACCATGGCAAAACCACATTGGTTGACGCGCTGCTGAAACAGGGCAAGGTTTTCCAGGCCCACCAGCAGGTCGGGAGCCTGATTATGGATACCAACCCGCTGGAGCGAGAGCGCGGCATTACGATTCTGGCCAAAAACGCCTCAATTTCATATGGCGGCGTCAAGATCAACATTATAGATACGCCGGGGCATGCCGACTTCAGCGGCGAGGTCGAGCGCGTGATGAACATGGCGGACGGCTGCCTACTGCTGGTTGACGCGGTGGATGGTCCAATGCCGCAAACCACTTACGTGCTCCGTCAGGCCCTCCAGCAGAATGTCACCCCTATGGTTGTCATCAACAAGATAGATAGGCCCGAGGCGCGAGTCGCCGAGGTCGAAGAGTTGGTCCAGGACCTGTTCCTCGATGTGGCTACGAATGCGGACCAGTTGGACTTTCCGGTACTGTACGCATCGGCCAAGGAAGGCTACGCCAAGGCGAGTCTCGATGATCCAAACCTGGATATGCAGCCGCTGTTCGAAGCGATTATGGGGTCGGTGCCGCCGCCAGCGGGCGATCCGGAGGCTCCCCTGCAGATGCTTGTCGCCGCTCTCGACTACGATAATTATCTTGGGCAGGTAGCCATCGGCCGTATAACGAATGGAAAGCTCAAATTGCGCCGCGAGGTAGCCCTGTTGAGCGGCGACTCCGAACCCGCTGCTCATGAAGTGGAACGTATCTTCGTTTTTCAGGGAATGAATCGTGTCGAGGTCACAGAGACCCATGCCGGCGACATAGTGGCGGTCACCGGTCTTTCTGGCGTGTCAATTGGCGACACGATCGCGTCCGTAGAAAACCCGGTGGCGCTACCATCCATCGCCATCAATGAACCAACCGTGCGGATGACATTCGGAGTCAACAATTCCCCCTTCATGGGCAAAGAAGGAGACTACTGCACGTCCCGCAATCTCCACGAGCGTCTAATGAGAGAGTTGAGGACGAATGTAAGCCTGCGCGTGGAGACCACTCCCAGCCCGGACGTTTTTGTGGTTGCCGGACGAGGTGAATTGCATCTGTCCATTCTTATCGAGACCATGCGCCGCGAACAGTACGAGTTCCAGGTATCCCGTCCCACACCCGTAACCAAAGTCATCGCAGGCCGGATTCACGAGCCGTACGAGATTTTGAACATAACCACGCGAGAAGAGTATGTCGGCATATTGACCGAACACCTGTCATCCAACATGGGTCAGCTTCGGGATATGAGGTACGGCGAGGATGGGTACGTCCACATGGAATATAAAGTTCCTACCCGCGGTCTTATCGGATTCAACGCCTTCTTTCTCCGAACTACGCGCGGAGACGGCGTGCACAGCAGCGCGTTCACCTCATACGAGCCAATGGAGGGTGAGATCAAGTCCAACCGCGGCGGCGCGCTCGTCGCGTCCGACCGAGGAGTCGCCGTCACTTATGGGCTGCTCAACGCTCAGGGCAGAGGCGACACTTTCATTGATCCCGGGACCATGGTTTACCAGGGTATGATTGTCGGCGCTCACCGCAGAGGCGCGGACATAGAAGTAAACGTCTGCAAAGAGAAGAAGCTCACCAATATGCGTTCGTCAACAGCTGAGATAACAAAGCGTCTGAATTCAACAATCAGGCTGAGTCTGGAAGAGGCCTTGAGCTTCATTTCTGACGACGAACTGGTCGAGGTCACGCCCGAGAATCTGCGGATGCGCAAAGCAGTGCTCTCCGCCACAAATCGCAAGCGCCTTGGTCGCGACAAGGCCCGCGGCCGAAGTTAAAGACAGGCAGCTTTGTCAACGCTCGGCGACATTCGCATGTCCTTGACGACATGAGGTGGTGTTCATAGACTGTTCTGAGGACAGATTCAACGCTCGGAGGTTCGCAATGGATATAAAGTTCACACAGCAGGAAGAGAACTTTCGCCAGGAGATCCGCGACTTCCTGGAGGAAACGCTCCCCGAGAACTGGAATCTGCTCGGCCAGGCGGGACAAACGGCTGAAGAGCGGCACGCTTTCACTCGCCAGATGACGCAAACCCTCGCAGACAAGGGTTGGCTCACTCTGGCCTGGCCCGAAGAATACGGCGGACAATCGCGCTCGATTATGGAGCAGGTCATATACAACGAGGAGATGTCGTACAAGAACGTGCCGGGCACGGAACTTGGAACCGGCGCCATTTCCTGGGTCGGTCCTGTTTTGATGATCGCCGGCGCCGAGGAGCAGAAGAGCGAGCATCTGCCTCCAATAGCGCGGGGGGAACGACTGTGGTGCACGCTATACAGCGAACCCGGTTCCGGCTCGGATCTGGCGTCACTTCAGACGTCGGCGGTGAGGGACGGCGACGACTATGTCATCAACGGGCAGAAGATATGGACGTCGAGCGCCCATGTAGCGGACTGGGGCTGGCTTGCGGCGCGCACAAATCCCGACGCGCCTAAGCACAGGGGAATCAGCATCTTCATGCTGGACATGAAGAGCCCGGGTGTGACCGTCCGTCCGATAGAGAACATGGCGGGGGGCCGCGACTTCAACGAAGTCTATTTCGACGACGTGAGAGTACCAAGCGGCAATCTCGTCGGACAGGAGGATCGCGGGTGGTACACATTAGCGGTGGCTCTGGACTTCGAGCGTTCTGGCGTGGGGTATTCGGCGGGAGCGCGGCGCACGTTGGAAGCTCTTGTTAAATACGCCAAGCAAAGCAAGCGAAACGGAAAGCCTCTCAGCAGTAATTCGAGCGTCAGGCGAAAGCTCGCCCATAGATTCACGGAGACCGAGATCTCCCGCTGGCTGTCATACAAGGTTGCCTGGATGCAGAGCCACGGCATGGTCCCGAATGCGGAGGCTTCCATGTCCAAGATGTACGGCACTGAGCTTACCCAGCGAGTCGCTCGCACCGGAATGGAGATACTGGGTATGGCGGGCCAGATTTCGCGGGGGTCGAAGTGGGCGCCGCTCGAAGGCCACATTCAGCAATTGTATCTGTCCTCGGTATCCTCCACGATTGCCGCCGGAACGTCCGAGATTCAGCGCAACATCATCGCGCAGCGGGGCCTTGGACTGCCTAGATAGCGCCAAAGCAGGCTATTCAGGGCGTGGCTTCCCCCTCTGGGTCAATTACTCCAGATTAGGTGGCAGGGGCCGCGCGCCAGCGTTCGGCGCCACTATGAAGACCGCCAGGGACAGAAGCGCAATGGCAAGCAAGGACAGTGCAGGGTTTGTGCGGTCGAGGCCCGTGTCATATAATGGGATGTATGATCGAAAATCTTGAATTCCACGCAGTTGGCAGCGACAGATGGGAAGACCTCGAAGCCCTGTTCGAAGCGCGGGGAGGACCGAAGTATTGCTGGTGCATGGTATGGCGTCGAATGCCTCAAGGTGCAAGTCGTTCCGATTCCAAAGCCAAGAAAGAGGCCATCAAGCAGTTAGTAGAAGAAGACACTCCCGTCGGGATTCTGGGCTACATTGACGGAGAGCCATCGGCCTGGTGTTCTATTGCGCCTAGGGGTTCTTACCGTGAGCTAGGCGGCTCGCAGTTTCCCATGGACGCATCCGAGTGTGTCTGGTCAATAGTATGCTTCTTCGTTCCGAGGCGACTGCGTGGGCAAGGGATTACTCGGCAACTCATTTGCGCTGCTGTGGAGCGCGCCAGACAGAATGGCGCGAATGTAGTGGAGGCGTATCCGGTTGAACCGGACTCGCCGAGTTACAAATTCATGGGAATTATCTCGTCCTTCGAAGCGCTGGGCTTCAAGGGAGTCGGTCGCGCCGGCACGCGCCGGCATGTTATGCGTCTGTCGCTCTACCCCGCGGCGCCGCCCTCATGTAAACACGTCCACATAATGGCGGAGCCACTCGCTCGTGAAGATACTGTCGGGGTCGCACCTGTCCTTCAATTGCAGAAACGAAAGGAACTGGGGATATGCCCTCTGGACCCGGTCTTTCCTTGCCCAGCGATGGTAGGTCAGGTAATAGCAGCCTCCCTTGTCCAGGGCGCAGTCTATCAACGCCCGGAACTGTGATTTCGCCCTGTCAATGCCGTCGGCTGAGTGTTCGACAAGCAGGTTGAATATCACACAGGCGTAGTCCTCCCTGGCCCATCTGAGAAACGTCTCGTCTTCCCGCTCGATGAGATGGACGGCGCCATATACGACATTGGCGTCGGTTTCGAGTAGCGACCGCCGCGCCGCACGCATGAATTCAGGGAATTCTGACCTGGGCACGTAAAGCTCCGATATCATCAGAGAGGCGAATGTTCTCCAACCCAAGCGGCTGGCCAACATTTCCCCGGCCTCCGGCAAGTAGGGAGTGAACTGGCACTCATCAGACCAATATATCTGCCCATCCGTCTGAAGGTAGTGGCCAGCGTATTCGGCATATGCGCGGGACTTGTCAGTATGCGCTAGGAAATAGAGCCTCATCCAGTCTTCAGCGCTCAGACCGAGTTGGTCTTCAGGAATGTCTCTTTGTGAGCTTATAGGCGAGTATGTGGAAATGATCCCCTTAGCTCCAGTCTCAGCTTGATAGAGTCCACGAAACCGAATAGGCCATATCCGCCGACTGCCAGGCCGAACAATTCGGGATTGCTCTCCCGACTGCAAAGAACCCGCTCGCCCTGCCCGGTCGTCAGTAAGAATTCCTCGATATCCGCGACAATCGGTTTTCGACCGAGAACCCTGCCGTGTATGTTCGACGCCAATGCGCCACCGAGGGTCATCTCGTCCGCTCCGGTCTGCTTCTGGATTATGGAGAGGGTGTCGGATGATTTCCGCTGAGTGTCGTGTAACCAACGGACGAGCTTAGGCCAGGTCACTCCCGACTGCACCCAGACAGTCGAAGAGTCATGATCCAAAGGGCCTATCCCTGTTAGTTGGGATGAACTGATGGATACCCCAGACGCTGCGAACTGCTGTCCACCCATGGAGTGAAGAGAGCCGGCCGCGCACATGGAGAGGCCGTCATTCGCGGCTCTTTGAACTTCCTGTAGGACATCCTCGTGCGTCTGTGGTCGCACTACCCGCGCAACCTCGGTCCTGTTCAATCGGGCCTGCGCATCGTTTAGGATTGGCATCATCTATTCACTCTTGGGTTGCGGCCCTTCGTCGGTCATCTTCCTGGTCTGCCGCGCGGGTTCCGGCCTCGACATCTACATACTTAAGCGCGATTGTGCCCGCGATTATAATAACCAGAACGGATGTTATGGCCATTCGGGTGTCAAATACGGATGTCACCACAACATAGATCATGGGGCCAAAGACGGCAGACGCTCTGCTCATAAACCCGAAGAACGAGAAGAACTCGCCGCTTCTGGTTTCGGGCGTTATCTGCGCGAACAGGCTTCTTGCGAGCGCTTGGCTGCCTCCTATGACCATCCCGGTGAATACACCCAGAAGAAGCCACTGGTACCCGGCATCGAAACCCAGCGGCTTCCACAATACGCCGCGAACAAAGTCGGGCCACCAGTCCAGAGGCCCCGATCCGAGCGTCGAAGGGTGCAGAACACCGACGGACTTCTCCCCATCCAGCGCCCCGCCCTGTATGGAAACGGAGTACGCCGATATTTCAGATTGACCGACGCTCTCGACGAGAGAGAGCGTGCGTCGGGAAGAGACAACATCTTCTTCGGAGTACTCACCTACCGCTTCCTTCCACAACACTTCGGTACGTGAGTCGTCCAGTTCGGGCGCTTTCTCTACAGTGTAGTCGCCCGTGCCGGACTGGTAATTCAATTGGTAATCGAAGTCGGCATGGTCGCTGGGGACCAGAGGCGATATTGCCACCCCGAAGAGCACTATCAGGCACCATCCCACAAGAGAGAGTGTGAGCGCGACCTTGGTAGTAAGTCGCAATGCCAGCTTGGCGAATACCAACGCTCCGGGAACCGCAACGAATTGGATTATCAGAATCGTGCCCATATTAAAGACGAGCGGAATGCCCAGAGTATCCGCCGCGAACGCGCCCGCAATGCTCAGGACCGTCTGAAGTCCGTCGTTGAACAGCAGGTACGCGCCCAAATAGACGAGGACGACTCTGAAGCGTTTCAGTTCGCGGAGGGTCTGCGAAAGCTCAGAGAAAGCAGTGGACACCACATTGAGAGCGTTTATCCCTTGAAGTCGGTTGTATGTCGGGGGCTCAGGAACCACCATCAGTGTCCAAATCGCCCATCCGAACCACCACACACCGATGGACGCCATAGAAATGCGTGTTACAAGATCGGCGATCTCGCTATCCTGAGTAAGCACAATCAATATGAGGTGAACCAAAAGAAGCAGTCCGCCGCCGAAGTACCCGTAGGCGAATCCACGGCTGCTAACATCGTCCATAAGCTGCCGCGGCGCGATGTGAGGCAGGAATGCGTTATAAAATACCAGCCCACCCGCAAACCCAATGTTGGCAAGGATGAACATCCCAAAGAGCCAGGCCCAGGGATGCGAAGTGTATGCAGAGAAAAATGTCAGCGCGGTGAAAATAGAGCCCGCAATCGCGTATGCCCAGAGAAGCGCCTTCTTGATGGGAATACGGTCCGCGATTACGCCCAGCGCCGGGCTAGACAGCGCGACAATTGCGGTGGATGTCGCGACTCCGAGGCTCCACAGGGAACTTCCGGTGAAAGTTATCCCGAAGAATGACGCGCTCTCACCCAGGGCATCCTTGAACAGAAAGACGAAGTAGAACGGGAAAATGGCAACCGTACCACTGGTGGCGAATGCGGAATTTGCCCAGTCGTACATACACCAGGCTCGGATGACTTTTCGCTGTCTTGCGGTCAACTGACCAATTTTGGTTACTTTCATGTGGCCTTCTTTGCCGTGGAACGGATCGCTCAAATCACCCTCCCAGAGCGGTCATGTAGTAATACAGCCTAAAATTCAATGCCATATAGGTGGGATGTCCGCAAGAGTTTAGTTCCAAGCTTGAAATATCCGAATTATCGAGGGTTTGAAGAGTCTCCCGCTCGACTTGAGGATGTGGACAACGGAAAGTAATCTCTGCGATACTCGCAAGCATAACACAACGAGAGTTTACTGCATTATAGGGGGATTCGCGCCATGACGGTCGCTGCCCAAACGACTCAAGCGATTATTGATGAGTTCCGAAGCAGAGGTCTGATTCACGTAACCGACGACGGTCAGGAGTTGTTCACGCCCGGACTGGATGACCTCTTGGCCCGCGAGAGGGTCACTACTTATATAGGTTTCGACCCGTCGGCTGACAGCCTGCATATAGGCAATCTGCTTGGAATAATGATGCTTGTTCGAATGCAGAAGTACGGTCATAGGCCAATCGCGATTGCAGGTGGCGGCACCGGACTCATCGGCGACCCCGGAGGAAAGTCTGAAGAACGCCCTCTGCTCACAAGAGAGGTATTGCAGAAGAATCTTGAGGGCATAAGGGCTCAACTTGCGAGATTCCTGGACTTTAACGCGGAGGACAACGCCGCGCTCCTGATCAACAACGCCGACTGGCTAGAGCAGATAAACGCCATTGATTTCATGCGTGATGTCGGCAAGCGCTTCAGCATAAACTATATGCTCGCCAAAGAGTCGGTCCGCAGCCGGATGACAGATGGAATCTCGTACACAGAATTCAGCTATATGCTGCTGCAAGCCTACGATTTCCTGACGCTGTACGACCGATACGGATGCGCCCTTCAAATGGGAGGCAGCGACCAGTGGGGCAACATAACCGCGGGCGTGGACCTGATTCGCCGGGTTCGCGGCGCGCACGCGCACGCCCTTGTGACTCCCCTTATCACGACGGCAACAGGTACCAAGTTCGGCAAGACAGAGGCCGGAGCGGTTTGGCTCGACGCCGACAGGACATCGCCGTTCCAGTTCTATCAATTCTGGCTGAATACCGCTGACGCGGACGTTCTCCAATTCATGAAGTATTATACGCTTCTCCCGCTGGACGAGATCTCCCAATTCGAGGAGGATGTATCCGAGCGCCCGGAGAGGCGCGAAGCGCAGCAGAGGCTTGCAGCAGAGGTCACCCGTATGACACACGGCGAGGCCGGAGTTCAGAAAGCGTTGGCTGCGACCAATGTACTGTTCGGTGGAGATATTTCCGGTCTAAGCGCCGACGAACTTCTGGACATCTTCCAAGATGTTCCCTCCTCTACTATGAAGCGTGAGCAGTTCGAGGGGGGCGGAATTTCGTTGCGCGACCTCGTCGCAGAAGCTGGGCTGGCGTCTTCCCGTGGCGAAGCCAGGCGTCTCATCCAGGGCGGTGGAATCGCGCTAGGTAACCAGCGCGCGGCAGACTCAAAACAGAACGTCACACTCGATCACTCTGTGGAAGGCCGAGTTATCGTGCTACGACGAGGCGCCAGACAGTATCGCCTTGTCAGACTTCAGGGATAACCGGCGCTCGGTAACAGAAAAGCCGTCGGAATCCCATCTTTCGGACCCGTCAGATTTCTTCGGATCTGATTACCGTTCGTTGTAAAGGAGAGTTAACTATTGCTGGCCAAAGTGAAGTCGTGCGCGGTTTTCGGTCTGGACGGATTCATTGTCGACGTCGAGGTAGATATATCGCCCGGTCTGCCCAGATTCGACGTAGTTGGGTTGCCGGACACCGCCGTACAGGAAGCGCGAGCGCGAGTGAGAGCCGCGATTCGCAACTCCGGTTACGAATTCCCCTTGCGCCGCATAACCGCAAATCTCGCTCCAGCCGATGTCAGAAAGGCCGGGTCAACCTACGACCTGCCTCTCGCCGTCGCGCTGCTTCAGAGTTCAGGGCAGATTCCACCTGTAGCTGAAGACTCAATCTTCATCGGCCAACTTTCCCTGAACGGCGACCTGTTGCATACCGACGGCGTTCTGCCAATGGCGGCCCTGGCCAGAGAATCAGGGGCCAGCAGGATATTCGTTCCGATGACAGATGGGCAGGAAGCCGCGCTCGTCGAAGGGGTTGAGGCGCTTCCGGTGGACAACCTGGCCTCCCTCATACGCCACCTGAGTGGTGAGCATTGCCTGAAGCGTGTCGCCTGGGATGGTACAGCCACAGACTCGCGTCGGACGGACAACGCATTTGACATTTCCACGATACGAGGTCAGGAGCAGTCGAAACGAGCGCTGGAAGTCGCGGCCGTGGGCAGTCACAACCTCTTAATGAGCGGGCCTCCGGGATCAGGAAAGACCCTTCTGGCCAGAACGCTTCCTACGATACTTCCTTCGCTCACTCACGAAGAGGCGATAGAGGTTACAAAGATATACTCCATTACGGACTCGCTCACACGAGACAACCCGCTCATCACAGAAAGGCCCTTCAGAGCTCCGCATCACACCATCTCCTACGCGGGGCTTGTGGGAGGCGGCAGCAGACCGCGACCAGGCGAGATTACGATGAGCCACCGCGGTGTCCTGTTCCTCGACGAACTTCCGGAGTTCGGGCATAGGATTCTGGAGGCTTTGCGGCAGCCACTGGAGGACAAGCGAGTGGTGATTAGCCGCGCTCAGGGTTCGGTGGCTTACCCCGCGAATTTCATGCTGGTAGGCGCGATGAACCCCTGCCCGTGCGGGTACTACGGCGACCCGATGAGACAGTGCACTTGCACCGACTCGCAAGTATCCAGATACGGCAAGCGTCTGAGCGGGCCTCTCATTGACAGGATTGACATTTTCGTGGACGTTCCGAGCGTGGATTATGAAAAGCTGACCGCGCCGCCGGACGCGGACAGGTCGGAGAACGTGAGAGCCCGGACTGAACGCGCGCGGGAGATCCAAAGAGCGCGTTTCGCCGGAAGCCCGCTGCTCACCAACTCAGAGATGGGGCCGAACGAAGTCCACAGATTCTGCCAGTTGGGAGAGCAGGCGTCGGCGATGATGGGATCCGCTATGCGCCAGATGCACTTGTCCGCCAGGATCTATCACCGAATACTGAAGTTGTCGCGCACCATAGCGGATCTGTCCGGCTCGGAAACCATAGAGGTGGAGCACCTGGCAGAGGCTTTGCAATATCGTCCGCCGCAGTGGATGTAGCCAAGCGGACGCTCAGGTGGCGTCTCTCGCCAGCCGTGCGCTCACGAGTCTGTTCAGGCTCACGCCTTCCTCAGCCGCCCGCAATGCGAGAGCGCGATGTGTTTCCGGCGGCACTCGCACGATGAATCTACCGCTGTACGCTCGGTCGGCGATAGGATCGGGAATCATCTCGCCGCTGACTCGCATATCGGCCAGAGACTCGGATACAAGTCGCCGGATACCGGAGAAAGCGGCGTCGGGAGTAATGTCCAACCAACTCAGGGACGGAAATTCAGCGCACAGGCCGACATACTCTTCATCCTCGACAGACCAGGTGACGCGATAGGTGTAGCGGTCTTTCATTCCATGCTCTCCAGTCTCTCGATAGCTCTTATCACCTGTCGGACTTGATACGCCTTAGCCATACCCTTATCATTCTGGATATTCACTCTTGGGTCGCCCGGCCACGGCGTTCGATAGACCCGATGGCTGGTACCCGTCTGACGCGGCTCGCCGAAGTACCTATCGCAAATTCTGGATAGTTCGTCAAACCGAATGCCTTTCGGATTTTTCCGAAGTCTCTGGAGAATTTCATCGGGACTTTCCATATATATGGTATCACTATTGATACTTATCTGTCGAGGTGGAACGTTTGGCGGAGGCGTGGGTAACACCGTACCCTGCATTGTGGTTTCCTGCGACCCCGACTAAACTACTCCTAGGGAACGTTCTTCCTCGTGGAAATTAAACCCTCGATAAAGCGAATTGTCCTTTCCGGCCTTCTTCTGGCGGGATTGCCAGTCGCCTTCGGGTTGCTCTACATCGTAAATGGAGATGAGTTTCTCGACGGGGTAATCACAGGCACGGGGATCGGCGCGATAATAATTGCGCTGATCCCTGTGATGTTTTGGATACCTACCGCAACTCGTTTGAATCTGGAATTTACTATAACATCCATTACGACCACTGTTTACGTGACCATAACCTTGCCCTTAGCCCTCGTCTTTAATGGATTCATTTATGAGCGAGCCGGAGAGGAATTCTCTGTTGGAATCATTTGGGGGGTAACATATGCCGTTATATTCATGCTGATTTCGATTATGTCTCGGTGGCTAAATAAGAAGAAAAGAGGATAGATGACCCAGGACCGTGAAGAAGTCGCTCATTCGCAGAGCGAGAGAGCCGAAGGCGCGGTTCGTCGGGACCGCGCTTTTCGCCCAGTTGGCGACGTTTGTTCTGGCCTTCTATCTTACGGAAGTAATGAATCATCTGCTAAACCCAGCGAGTATGACCATAGTAATGTTGGGGGCCGGATACACAGCAGCCACCGGCCGTCGCATTCAAAAGAAGCCCGGTCATATCAGCAAGGTCGCGCCGCTGACAGTCGTGATTCCGCTCGCGCCGGTTGTGGCGGGACTGCCCATCGCGGTCGCCATACAAGGGACTGAGTTCACGCCTATGATACGGTCCTTGTTGTTCTCTCCTTGGTGGCTGACGTTCATCAGCGTATTTCTCGTATTCATCTACCTCGCGCGAGAAGAGAACCGGAAAGACTCTACGCCGCGTCCGCTCTGTTTAATGTTGTCAGGCGTCCTGGGAGTAATCTGGGGAGTTTCACTCTTTACATTTGTGACGGTAGTTATGGTGGGTACATCTTTGTGACTGGGAGCGCGTTGGCGGGGCGGCCGGTCTCCGAATATAGGGGTGGCAAGAGTCTTGCGAAATCGCCGAGGCGCGGCTATTTTAGGGTGGCGACTCTCAATCATTAGTTTACTCGGAGGAACACATGGCGACCTTTGTGCTGGTACATGGATCATTTCAGGGCGGGTGGATATGGAAGCCGACCGCGGCGGTCTTGCGAAAGGCGGGACACGAGGTTTACGCGCCGACGCTGGACGGCTGCGGAGAGCGTCACCATCTCATACGTCCGGGCATCACCATCGCGGCGCAGGCGCGCGAGGTCGCGGGCATGATGTTCTACGAGGACCTGAACAATGTCGTCCTCGTCGGAACGAGCACGGGCGGGCTGGTCATTTGCAAGATCGCGGAATTGGCGCGGGAGCGTATAAGTCGGGTCGTGTTCGTTGACGCGCTCGCTCCGCAGCCGGGTCAGCGCGTATCTGAAATCGTTCAGCGCGACCCAGACACTCCGCCAATGCCGACCACAGAATTGACGCGGGGCCCGACGCGAGAAGAGTTGGAGAATCGCCTGTTCGCCGACCTGGAGCCGGAGTTGAGAGCATGGGCCGCCGAACGTTGCACGATGCACCCAGTCGAGGCTTCGGACGCGCCAGGCGAGTTGGGTGATTTCTGGGCGCAGTCGTGGGACGCACGGGTAATCCGATGCCGCCTCAGCGTTAATCCGCCCGAATGGCACCAGCGTAGTACGGCGGAGAAACTCAACGCCGACTGGCGCGAGATGGATGCCGGACACTACCCGATGTTGAGCCACCCGAACGAGTTGGCCGCGCTTCTCCAATAGAGATGAGGGGCCGGATATAACCATAAATGTTAAGCATCCGGCCCAAACTTCAAGATTGACTCGTTCAGGGAAGTGAATCTCTCCCTGTTTCAACTCCTGGTTTCAGCATACACCTGGCGCGCGCGGTCTATGGCTCGGGTTCGTCCCTGCACCAACACTTCCTGTCGGGACTTGGCCCACTGGTTGGAGTTCTCGAGTCCAACAAGCGAACCCTGGAATCGGGGCATCACGTAACGAGCAAGAAGCTCGAAGCTGTTGAGAATCCGGTCGCGCGGGGCCCAGTCTATCGCCTGAACCAGGAAACCCCCGAATCCTCCGCTTTGCTCCTCCAACTTTAGTATGCCTTCGATGCAGTCGTCCGGCGTGCCGATAATCCAGGAGCCTGTGGCCGCCATGTGGTCAATTACCTCTTCTAACGGCCCATCGAAAGCTGCCTTTCGTCCATTGGTGCCCTCAGTGTACTCACGAAGAAAGCGTCCCGCCCCCAGACGCGCCTCCTCAAACGCCTTGTCGCGGTCCTCAGCCAGGTGTACCGGCACGGTAAGACGCCAATCGAATCGGTTTACGGTCTGGTTGTGTTCAGCAGCCGACTCTTCAGCGACATCCCAAAGGAACTTGAGATTCGATCCCTCGGCTGACGGGTCTCGGGGGACGGTGATGGTCAGGACCGCCGCCCCATACTTACCCGCCAATGCGACTCCGGCAGGGGACTGAACGGATGCAACGGCTATGGGCATATGTGGTTTCGTGAACGGTCGGAGTTGGAGCATCGCCTCGTTGATCTCGAACCAGTCGCTCTTGTAGGTAATCGGCTCTGTCTCGGTGAAGAGTCGCAGGACGATTCCGAAGGCCTCGTCCATCTTCTCGCGCTGTGTCGCTGGGTCAATGCCCATCATATAGGCGTCTCCAGGCAGCGCGCCCGGCCCGACGCCGAGCATGACGCGACCGTGTGTCATATGGTCGAGCTGCACCATGCGATTAGCTACCATCAGGGGATGGTGGTAAGGCAGGCTGATAACGCCAGCGCCGAGTTTGATATGCCGAGTGCGGTCTGCGGCGATTCCCATGAAAATCTCCGGCGACGAGATTGTCTCCCAGCCTGCGCTGTGATGTTCGCCTATCCAAGCCTCGTCGTATCCGAGGTAATCAAGCCACTGGATTAACTCAAGATCGCGGTCTATCGCCAGCGTGGGGTTCTCTCCAACGCGATGGAACGGGCCGAGGAAAATTCCGAATTTCATTCTTTCGGGTAGTGTCATTTTGGTTCACCTGTGTGTTGTGGAAATTCCGGGGGAGGTTCGTCGAAAGACGCGCCTGTCTCATCGGCTGCCATACGTCGCCGATTCCAGTCGGCCCATGCCTGATGCGCCTGGGCTATACCCTGGGTTATACCCTGGGTTATACCTTGGGTTTTGCTCTCGGCTGCGGCGTTAGAGGAGGATTCAGTCATACGCTTTTCCATTGAAGCTACGACTTCGTCCATACGTTTCTTTGCTAAAGCTACGGCTTCGGATATGCGCTTCTCCTCTTCGTCCTTGCGCCTTGCCTCTTCGTCCTTGCGCCTTGCCTCGTCCGCCTTGCGTTTCTCGTTCAGTTTGTCGCGGAGATACTCTGATATAACCATGAAAGACTTCACTCCTTCCAGAAGGATCATAGTGTACGCGACGCATACCACTATTAACGTCCCGACTTTAAGACCGATGGCTATCGCTGTCTCGGAAAGTCTTGTATGTGCGCCGCCATACAAGACTTCCTCCAACACCACGATTACCGTCCAAGCGATAACCTGTATGGAGAATATCAGCGCATATGCGACCCACCAATTCCGCCTGATGCTCAGCGCCGACTCGCGGCCAGCCTGATCGTCAGCGTTAGTTTCCGACCTATGGCTTTCCTCCGTCAATGGTGAGCGTCTTCCGAGGCGTACAATTAAACATCTACCCGATACACCCGGACGGCGGTATCGTGGAACATGGCGGCGCGCTCGGAATCGGAGTAGCCCCTAGACAGACGCTTGAACGCATTGTACATCACGTTGTAGGAGTAGGAGACCTTATCCACGGGGAAGTTGCTCTCGAACATGCTGCGGTCGGGGCCGAACTGCTCTATGCAGTAATTCATGAGCGGAGCCATCGCTTCAGCTAGTTCCTCCGAGCCAATGGGCGTGTCCCTCTCGTGCCAGTCGAAACCAGTGCGGGGCATTCCGATGCCACCCAATTTTACGCTCACGTTCGGACATTCGGCGACTGCGGCTATTCCGTCGCGCCACGCTTCGAGGACCTCATCGTCGTCGTTGCCATACGGCCCAACCCTGAGCAGGCCGCCGATATGGTTCAGGACAATGGAAAGGTCCGGCACAGCCTTTGCGAATTCGGCCAACTCCGGGAGTTGTGGGAAGTACATCCATGCCTCTAAGGACATTCCCATTCGGGCGAGGACTCGCGCGCCTGCTCTAAAATCCTCGTTTGCAAGCTGTCCCTGCATCCTGTGAGCTGAGGTGACCTCGATCTCAGGGTGCGGATCCCAGGTCACGGAGTGCCTGATTCCACGGAAGCGATTGGGGCTGGCAGTTTGAAGCGCCTCCAGTACAGGCTCGACAGCGTCACCCAGTAGAAGATTGGCGTGTCCAACTATCGCCGCGGCGGCGCGTGTCGGCCCATACAGGTCGCTCTCACTGGCAGCGGCTAGTCCCTGAACGAACTCGACCTCACCAACCGGGCGCATCTCTTCGGGACCGCTGGACCTGTACATCGCGCGAGCCTCGATGAACACAGTGGAGCGGACATTGTGTCCGCTGTTCACGTCGTCGGCAAGCTCGTGCAGCAGATAGCGCTGGTAAGGAATACGCTCAGCGCGCATATCCCAGAAGTGATGGTGTGGGTCGCAAATTGGAATTTCGGGCTCAAGCGTTGGCTCGATTGTCAAAGCGAGCCAATCGTTACCTCCGAACGGCATAATATAACCTCCGCAACTTGATTAGGCGACCCAATCATAGCATATACAAGACCTTTTGGATTCGGTCACATTGATGCGGAAACGATTGAGGGTCACGGCAGCGAGAGCGTCTCCCTTAACCAGATGACGGAGTGGGCGCAGGAGCGGGCGTTGGCGTTGGCGTTGGTGTCTTGGGAGCGCCGGGAAGAGATTGGCAGGCTATACCGTCGTCATTCCCATCAAGCTTGTGTGGATCGGAACCGGGACCGCCCTCAGATTCGAAGAAGGCCTGAGCCTCGGACCATGTGTCGAAGTCTGAACAGTTGTGGGTGTCTTTCGATTCGGGTGTTGAAGTCACCGCTGGGATCTGTGTGGCAGGAACAGCAGTAGGCATTGGCTTAGGCCCCTTGTTCGGAGAGCCGGGAAGAGACTGGCAGGCTATACCGTCGTCATTTCCATCAAGCTTGTGTGGGTCGGAACCGGGACCGCCCTCTGACTCAAAGAAACTCTGAGCCTCCGACCATGTATCAAAGTCCGAACAGTTGTGAGTATCCTCAGATTCAGGTGTGAGTGTTGGAGTAGGCTCTGTCGAAGCGGGCGTGGGCGTTGGTGTCTTGGGAGCGCCGGGGAGAGACTGGCAGGCTATACCGTCGTCATTCCCATCAAGCTTGTGTGGGTCGGAACCGGGACCGCCCTCTGACTCAAAGAAACTCTGAGCCTCGGACCATGTGTCGAAATCTGAACAGTTGTGGGTGTCTTTCGATTCGGGTGTTGAAGTCACCGCTGGGATCTGTGTGGCAGGAACAGCAGTAGGCGTTGGCTTAGGCCCCTTGTTCGGAGCGCCGGGGAGAGACTGGCAGGCTATACCGTCGCCATTTCCATCAAGCTTGTGTGGGTCGGAACCGGGACCGCCCTCTGATTCAAAGAAACTCTGAGCCTCCGACCATGTATCAAAGTCCGAACAGTTGTGGGTATTCTTAGGCCCAGGCGTTGGAATTGGCACAGGCTTGGGAGACGGTTCCGGTGTGGATTTACCATTGGGCGCGTCGGGCAAAGACTGGCAGGCAACACCGTCTCCATCTCGGTCCAGACGGTGCGGGTCGGAAGCAGGGCCGCCTTCGGATTCATAGAATCTCTGGGCCTCCGACCAGGTATCAAAGTCCGAACAGTTGTGGGTATTCTCAGATTCAGGTGTGAATGTTGGAGTAGGCTCTGTCGAAGCGGGCGTAGGCGTTGGTGTCTTGGGAGTGCCGGGCAGGGACTGGCAGGCTACGCCGTCACCGTCGTTGTCCAGCCGGTGTGGATCCGAATCAGGGCCGCCCTCAGACTCGAAGAATGACTGAGCCTCGGACCATGTGTCGAAGTCCGAGCAGTTGCGAGTGTCCTTCGGCTTGGGGGTCGGAGTTTTCGCTGGTTTTGCGGATGGATTGGATTCGGATTTACCATTGGGCGCGCCGGGCAGGGACTGGCAGGCGATGCCGTCGCCATCCCTATCCAGCCGGTGTGGATCCGAATCAGGGCCGCCTTCAGACTCGAAGAATGACTGCGCCTCAGACCATGTATCGAAGTCTGAACAGTTACGGTCTTGTAAAGACTCGGATACTCTGGCCGGAGAACCCTGAAGAGACTGGCAGGCGATTCCATCGCCGTCGCTGTCCAGATTGTGCGGGTCCGAGTCCGGCCCGCCCTGTTCCTCGTAAAACGCCTGCGCCTCGGACCATGTGTCGAAGTCCGAGCAATCCAAGTCCCGCACAGATATTTCGGGCAACGCGGGTATCGCCGGAGCGCCGACTATTGACTGGCAGGGAATGCCATTGCCGTCCACATCAAGGAGATAAGGGTCGGATTCCGTCCCACCGTGCGATAAGAAGAATGCCTGCGCTTCGTTCCATGTACTGAAGTCTGAGCAAGCCATAGTCAATGAGGCGGTCTCTATTCCGTTTGGCTCCGGCGTAATGGCGCTTCCGGGCACGCCCGGAAGGGACTGGCAGGCAATACCGTCGCCATCTCTGTCGAGCTTGTGCGGGTCCAGGTCTGGCCCGCCTTGCGCCTTGTAAAATTCCTGAGCCTCGGACCAGGTTTCAAAGTCAGAGCAATTGTGATCAGGCAGGGGCTCAGGAAGATTGACCGGGGCCGGAGTGGACGTAGGATCGGGCTGGGCGCTGGGCGCGCCGGAGAGAGACTGGCAGGCGACGCCATCGCCATCTCTGTCGAGCCGGTGAGGATCAAAGTTGGGGCCGCCCTCCGCCTCGAAGAACGACTGCGCCTCAGACCATGTATCGAAATCCGAGCAGTTGAGGCGCTGTACCGGAGTCGCTTCGGGCGCAAGAATCGGGACGGACGTGGGGATGATAGTCGGAAGCGGAGTCGGCGCAGGATGAGTATCAGCAGTAGGCGTGGATGTCTCCCCGACATCGCCTTCCGCCCTATGGACAGCTTGAATGTAAACCCTGGTTTCGCACGTATCAAGCATTTCAGAAAGCGTGTCCGCTTCCTTTTGGGTTGCAGACAAGTCCCACTCCCACTTTATGGTTATCCAGTCCAGCGCGTACTGGCACCAGTATTCGCCATTTGGCGGCCTCCATTCATCGGGTCCTTTGCCTCCCTTAGAACGATTGGCTGACGCGCTCACCGCAACCAGGTGCCCGTCGTAAGCCAGGTCGTTGGCGTAATCCCTCTTTCGCTGGTCGTCCCACGCGTGTCCTCCAGACCTGTGCGCGTTTACGAGAGGCACTATGTGGTCAATATCCAGATCTCGGGGATTAGTGAAGACTTCTCCGGTATAGGGATCTGTCCAACTGCCCGTTGCGACCTCACACTTTCGGCTGTCCTTGAACTCGGTTCCTAACGTGGATTCCGAGAGAAGTACCTCCTGCCGCGTGTCCTCGCAATCGTCGTCAGCGTCAATCCAGTGTTTCCATTCGCCCCGACTATAAGGAGGCCGGATATTGGCGGGAGCAATGGAGATTTGGAGGATGATAGTGGACGCGCTTGGCGGAATGGTTGGGACAGGTGTTGGTATAGCCGTGGCCGTGGCTGGGATGACAGTTGTCTCAGTGGAGACCGGGGGCGGCGCGACTTCGGGAGAATGTGGAGAAACGGGAGTCGCTGTCTGAGGCGGGGGAAATTCAGGAAGGGAGTCCGGCAGTTCGGAGCAAGCGGATAGGGATATTGAGGCTAGGCTCAAGAAGATCAGGATCGCCATGCATACCATAGAGCGCGGCATACATGGCGTCCTTAGTTCACAGGGTGATAGGTCGGATGGAGCGGTCAGACGGCGCATTCTCCTTCGCCGCGTTCCAGAATGTACTTGGCCGTCTTGTCCCAGTCAATGTATAGATCAAGAGACTCCCGATTGAGTTCGGGAATATCTTTGAATTCCGCCAGCAAGGGCTCGAACGATTCCGGCCCTACCCTGGCGGCAAAGTCACGGAATATCTCGTCTTCTCCGCGCTCGGCTTTGTAGAAGTCGAGTACCTTTCTGAGGGCATTGGGCATACTCTTCGCGGGAACCTTCGTCTTGACTCTAAGACCGATGCGAGTGTCGCCATTCTCAAAACCGCCGCCAAGGAACATTTCATAGGCTGGAACCTGACCGCCCGGACCCTTGGCCGCAGCGCCGTGGAACCCGATGTCCGCGACATGGTGCTGACCGCATCCGTTGGGGCAGCCGCTCATCTTGATGTGCATCTGCCTTACAAGAGGGTCTTCTTCTTTGTCAATGACCTGAGTCGCATCACTGATGGCGCGCGCCAGTCCCATTGACGAGGTGATGCCGAGCTTGCAGCTATCCGTTCCGGGGCAGGAGACGACATCGGTTATCTCCAGCGCGCCCGCGTCTCCGAATCCTATCTCACTCAACTGCTGCCATACTTCATAAAGCGCGTTCTCCGGCACCCAGCGGATAGCCAGATTCTGCTGGTGGGTCAGTCGCGCCCGGCTCGCGCCGTACTTGCGGGTAAGGTCAGCTAGTTGGTAGAACTGTTCCGCCTGTATGTCGCCCAAGGGCAGCTTGGCGGTCACCGTATGGTACCCGATCTGCTTCTGAGCCTTGACGTTCGTCGTCAGCCATCGTTCGAAATCGGGGTCTGATACGGTGGACGCGAAATTCCCGTTGAGCGCTGGGGCGTCCGACTCTTCGTCGTCTATGAACAGAAGTCCGGATGGGTCAAATGATCTCTGTGTCCAGTCTTCTTGCAGTTGTTCTTCCACGAGGTCGCGGAACTCGTCTATCCCGATGCGAGCGATGAGGAACTTGACCCGCGCCTTCATCCTGTTTCGGCGCTCCTCATCTGAGTTGTGGAACACCCGGAGGGCTGCCTCGGTAATCTTCAGGTATTCATCCGCCGAGACGAATTCGTAAAGCGTGGGCGCGATGCGCGGCATTATGGAGGTACCGCCGCCCATTACCATTTTGAAGCCCTTCTGATCGCCCTTTATCACGGGCAGGAACCCTACGTCGTGAATGCCGGTGATGGCGCAGTCGCGTGAGCATCCTGAGAATGCGGTTTTGATCTTGCGCGGCATTGACTGGGTGAAAGGATGCCGGACGAAGTAGCGGGAGTAGGCCGCCGCGTATGGGGTCACGTCGAAAGGCTCAAGGGAGCAGACGCCCGCTATCTCGCAGCCGGTAACGTTGCGAACCGTGTTTCCGCACGCCTCGCGGGTCGTAAGTCCGACGGAGGCAAGCATACGCATGATTTGAGCCGCGTTGTCGAGCGGTATATGGTGCAGTTGTATGTTCTCGCGAGTGGTTACGTGTCCCTTGTTCAGAGGCGCGTAATTGGTGACTATCTCGCCAATCATATCCAATTGGTCCGCGGTCATCCCGCCGAAGGGAATCTTGATGCGGAACATATAGACATCCGCCTGGCGCTGACCATACACACCCTGTCGCAGACGGAACGCCATGAAATCGGTCGGATCCCAGTCTCCGGCCTGGAATCTATTCACTCCGGCCTCGAACTCTTCGATCTCTGAGGGGAAGTATTCGATGATAGGGTTAGTCTGAGTAGTCATACTCCGATTTCCTTCCTGGATTTATATTGTAGGCAACGCTGGAACCACGTTATTCACCCGGTTCCATGTGGCGCAAGGAACACATTCTGCGCCTGATGCCATCAACATTAAGACGCAATTGTTAATCATGAACAGTATCGCATAAATCTATCAACAGAAACAGTGAGTGTCAACCGACATGACAGGACAGAACCTGTATCAAGTTAGTCGGCGCTGCCTCTGGCGCGAAAGAAAATGCCCTCTCCCCTCAAAGGGAGAGGGCTAGGGTGAGGGTAATCCGCTCTACCTACTAAACTGATACAGCATCGACAGGACATTGCATAGTCGGCATTATCCTGGTTCCGTCAGTGGAGTGGCCCTGGATTGCCGAGCGGCGAGCCCTTCGAGGTTCCCGCTTTCGCGGGAATGACGAGTAACGCGGCTCCATTGGATTTTAGAATAATCGAAAGACCTGGGGAAATCGAGGAAGACTTTGAAAAAGGTCCTACCGGAGCGTGTATCCCAATTGACGCTCTGGCGGGCGTGTTGATAGATTTGAACCTGCGATGATATTACATTGACGGGGAATGCGAGGGTACGAGGCATATTTAGCCAGAAGCGTATGTGGGAAACATTTGGACATCAGAAGGCGATCAGAACGCTTAACCGCTCGATAGAGGCGGACAGGCTTGCCCACTCCTACCTGATAACAGGGCCCGCCAATGTCGGGAAGACGACACTCGCCCTGGACATCGCCCGGGTCGCCAACTGCGTTTCCGATAGCCGCCCATGCGGAACTTGCCGCCAGTGCCAGCGCGTCACTTCGCGACTGCATCCGGATGTGCGGGTGATTGGCCTGGAGGCGGCAAGGTCCGGCAGGCTGCGGACCCAGATCAGCATAGATCAAGTGCGTGAGATTCAGCGCGACGCAAGCCTGCTGCCATATGAGGGCCGAAGAAGGGTCTTCATATTCGAGAATGGCGACAGGCTGAGCGGCGAAGCCGCCAACAGCCTTCTCAAGACGCTGGAAGAGCCGCCTGAAAGCGTCATGCTCATACTCGTGGCCTCCGACGTGAACGCCGTATTGCCGACGATACTCTCAAGATGCAGACGCATTGAACTGCGCCCTGCGGCTACGGAGACAATATCCAACTTTCTGGTGAGTAAAAAGGGGGTAGGAGTCGAAAGGGCAGCCGAGATAGCCGGCTTGTCCGGCGGCAGAGTCGGCTGGGCGATTAGCGCGGCAGACGATCCTACGATAATCAGCCGAATAACTGAAACCATGGACATAATAGAAGCGACTGTCGGCGGATCCCTTACGGACAGGTTCGACTATGCTGAACGACTCTCAGGCCGCTTCTCCGGGGATAGGCAGAGTGTTTTCGCTGAACTCGACCTGTGGCAATCCTGGTGGCGAGACGCGCTTCTTACCGGGCAGAACAAGGGTGAACTTGTCGTCAACGTCTCCCGCAAAGATACTTTCGCTTCAGTCTCCGGCCAGATACCCGTCGAGTCGGTAGCAGATGCGCTGAAGGCCATTCGTCGGACAATTTTTCTTCTGGAAAGAAACGTGTCACCACGTCTTGCGTTGGAGGGGATGATGATGAAAGCGCCCGTAATGCCTTCCAGCCTGAGAAGGGGATGAACATGATAGTGGGAGTAAGATTTTCGCCCTACGATAGAGTCCACTACTATGACGACAACGGAATCAACGTTGGCTTCGCAGACAAAGTTCTCGTCGAGACCGAGAACGGGGAAAGAGAAGCCAGTGTCGTCATAGGTTCCACTCAGACAGTCCATTCGGACTTCGCCGGTCGTTTGTCGCGCGTCCTAAGCCTTATCGAACGCGCCCCCGAGATACCGTGACCGAGAACCGGTCGCCTAGTTCGCCCATGGGATGAACGGACGCCACTCTTCCATGATCTCGCGGTGCTGGAACATATAATAAGGATTGGGCTTCGGAATTCCGGGCTCCCGCAGCAGCTTCATCCTAGCCTCTCTCGGCGTCCTGCCTGCCTTGTGGTGATTGCAGGGGATACACGCGCTGACTATATTGTCCCAGGTGTGGGGGCCATGCCGCCAGCGAGGGATGATGTGATCCAGAGTGAGTTGGCGTGTCTGCTTACCGCAGTACTGACAGATGAATCCGTCCCGATAGAACACGGCCTGCCTGGAAAGTCGGCGGCGCATCACGGGCCGACGCACCATGTAGATAAGGCGGATTACGGACGGCGCCGGGAATATATTCGAAACGCTCTGGATGTGGCCGCGACCATTGACTACGAGCTCCGCCTTGCCCCGCCCGACCAGAACCACTGCGCGTCGCACATTGCAGACGTTGAGAGGCTGATAATTCTGGTTGAGCACCAGAACCGGCGAATCTATTGCGCTCATCCTACGCCTTCCGGTGAACTTGTCTGCCGGAAACTCCCCGAAGCAATTACAGTTCAAACCTAGTCTAACTCAAACGGCTACCATTTCACCATGTCACGCCACACTAGTAGTCCGACAACTTAGTTGTGATGGATATCCAGATTCCGAATTATCCCCTCTCCCCTTGGGAGAGGGTTAGGGTGAGGGTATATAAACCATCAATCCAAAAATGTTGGAACACTAGGGATTCCTGTAATTTTCAGGGTCGGAGAATTAAATTAGTTGTGATGGATATCCAGATTCCGAATTATCCCCTCTCCCCTTGGGAGAGGGTGAGGGTGAGGGTATATAAACCGTCAATCCAAAAATGTTGGAACACTAGGGATTCCTGTAATTTTCAGGGTCGGAGAATTGAAACTGATACACTACTCCACGCTATTGCGGCTCGCTTCCTTTGCCAACAGATCGAGCCCCTCGGCGAAATCGCCGATTACGGGACCGAAAGAAATCCTCGGAGCGGATTCCCACAGATCCAGGAATATTGAAACGGATCTTGAATTGACAAGTCCATCAACCAGAAGATGCCTCTTGTTCTCTACCATTGTGGAGACGTCCGAACTATCAACAGCAACAATCCCGGTTGACGGAATATCTATATCCGAACCCGTAAGCGTGAAGGCGAACGCAAGGCGCGCCAGAATCACTATCAGCGCGCCCGAGACGGTCAGCCCAATAACCAGACCCAGGGTCAAGCCAGCTATTCTGTCGGCAATTCCGGCCGCTCCAAGCGTACCGGCGTCAGCGGCAGTCCTGATAACGCGCCCCATCATAGCAAAGATTGCTGTGGACACCGACATAATGAAAATATAAGCCAGAACGGAAACGAACGCGTCAGCCTTGGCCGAGAGGCTCACGAGTTCACCCGCATTTGCGGCGTACCTTCCCGACAGCCACAATCCGACCACGATTCCAACGCATAGAAAGATGACTTCCAGAAGACCTGTTTTCAGACCCCACAGCAGCGAGAAGCACAGAATAAGTATTATCAGCAAATCGAGCCACTGCATCAGCCAGCGTCCTCGCTCCTCTCCACAACAGCCGGGAATACAAGCGAAAATTGGTGTATCCACTCAATTTCAGCCTAGCACACCCCTAATGCAGCCTAAAGGGAATATAACCGCTTACAGCCTTCAAAAACCTCCCGTCGCCGTATTGGGGCCTGTACCAATTTGGTCGGTGGTCGGTTTCACTGATACAGCGTCAGTCGGCGCTGTATGTTTCCCAACTCTCCATTCGCTATGTTACAATATGACGATTATAGAACAAAAGTACCTGATATATATAATGTAGAGTTTATCAATGACGAAGAATCCGGCTCACAATTTTTTTCTACAGGTCAATTCCATGCGAATTCATAGCTAAATCCGCCGATTTTCAGGTCAAAATCCACCTGAAAGGTCACCACGGCTCCACCAGGACTTCACCTGAAGTAATATAAATCAGGATATATGTCATGCTCTCTATCAGCGAACCTGTATCAGCTTGGTCGCCCTCGATGGGAGAGGGCTGGGGTGAGGGTGATTGCCCCTACCCACCAAACTGATACAGCATCGTCGTATTGCCTTATCTCGCCGTTTCTATTTATATTCAGTCACGTATAGCCAGAATGGAGGATGTCGCAGTGCTTGTGTTGGGCATAGACCCCGGAACGTACAGCATGGGTGTCGGTCTCGTCGAATCAGACGGGGACGCCTATTCTCTGAGACTGTCTGACGCTCTGAGACCTCCGCGAAATGCCGAACTGGCCGAACGTCTCAGTTGGCTCCATTGTCGTCTTGACAGCCTGATCTCAGAAGCAAGGCCCGACGTCGTGGCGGTCGAGGCTCCATTCGTCGGTCGAAACATCAAGGCGGCTATTTCCGTGGGCCAATCTCAGGCTGTCGCAATGGTGGCCGCGGCATCCCACGGGATACCTGTGTCCACGTACGCGCCAAGGGAAGTCAAGAAGGCGGTAACCGATAATGGCGGGAGCTCGAAAGAGCAGGTTCAGGACATGGTGCAACTCCTGCTCGACCTGCCAAGTCCGCTGCGACCTTCAGACCGAGCGGACGCCGCCGCCGTGGCTATTTGTCATATCAACAACTCCCAGACCAACGACATCGAGATGTGGGAGTAGATTATGGTCTCGACACTCATATCATCCATTTCCGGCACACTGAGAGGAGTCGGGCCCGACTGGGTTGACGTGTCTGTCGGCGGCGTGACGTTCCGGGTCAGTATGCCCGACTCTTCGGTTGGAACTCTGACAAGCGTCGGTGAGCCGCTGAGCTTACACACCTCGCTGCAAGTAAGGGAGGACAGCCTGACACTGTACGGCTTTCTGACTGAAGACGAGCGCCAGATTTTCGAGACCCTGCTGAACATAAGCGGAATTGGGCCCCGACTGGCTCTGGCAATGCTCGCGCGATTTAGTCCGCAGTCCCTCGTACAGACGGTGGAAGAAGGAGACACCAAAGCGCTCTCCACCGTGCCGGGCATTGGGCGTCGGACCGCCAGCCGCATAGTCCTGGAACTCAAGGGCAAGCTGGATCTTGACTTCGCTGGCGACGGCGGGCCGGCCCCGGATTCAAACCTGGTGGATGCCCTGACCGCTCTCGGCTACGGTGACAATGAGGCTCGCGAAGCTCTGTCCAGGACCGCCTCTAACGGGCAATCTGAGGAGAACCGAATCCGCGCCGCGCTCGAGTATCTGGCTGGCCTCTGATGGAGTATTCGCCCTACGACCCCTGGGCCGACATCTACGACGCCGTTTACTCGTATGTCCGCTCGGATATACCTTTCTACATTCAGGAGGCCGTGGAGTCGGGAGGCCCGGTTTTGGAACTTGGGGTGGGCACAGGTCGCATAGCTATCCCCACAGCCCAACTTGGCATTAACGTGGTCGGCATAGACACGTCCGCGGCCATGCTGTCCAGGGCCAGACGCAAGTTAGGCTCACTTCGTGAAGGGTCGGGAGAGGTGGAGTTGATCGCCGCCGATATGAGGGACTTCAACCTACGAAACCAACAGGGCGTCGCTCGCCAATTTCCGCTGATTTCCATTCCGTTCAGGGGTTTCCTCGCTCTGATGACAGTAGCAGACCAGGTCAGAGCTCTCGGCAGTATCCGGCGCCATCTGAGTCCGGGCGGAAGGCTGGTTTTCAATATATTCGTACCCGACCCGAACATGGCGCTCGAGCAGAGCGACGTGCCGCGTCATCTGAACGACGTGACCGATCCGGTTACTGGCGTGAGTTACGTCCTTTATCAGCAGAGTTGGTATGACTCCTACAACCAGACCGTCAGCATACGCATGGTGATCGAGGAGTTGGACGAGGACAACGCAGTTGCCCGAAAGATGTATCGCGACTACAGCCTGAGATACTGCTATCGCTGGGAGATACACCATCTACTGATGATGTGCGGCTTCGAAATCGAAGATCTCTTCGGAGACTTCGACCGCTCGGAGTTCGACGCGAGCAGCACGGAGTTGATATGGGTCGCTCGGAAAGCGTGAACCGCGGCCCCGACTTACGAGGGTCTGGATCATGTGAGCCGTCAGGGCAGGGCCTTTGCAAAGTCTTCCCCGGTTTCCCATAGAACTACATATTCATCTCCCATATGCGCTATAATGCGAACATGCAAACTAATGCCGAGGCCGACCACCGATGACTTTGAGAGTCAATATACATAAATATGAAATTATGCAACCACAATTCCGGAAGCGTAATGAAAAAGGCTCCAAAGCTAATACTGGTGATTTGCAGGTCGATGCTGGTGACCTTTTCACCTGTTGGTCACCAGAAAAGGCCACCAGCAGGCTACCTGCAAGCCATCAGCAAGCCACCTGCATATTTATAAACCAAGATATATGACCCGGCAGATCCGTCCGATGTACGACAGGATTTGTCCAGCGCCGACTTTGCGAAAGCCCCGGAAACTGAGAATGATTTTGAAAAGGCCCTGGCTGTTAGGGTGGGAATATTGACGCCCCACCCTGCCCTGCATATTCGATAATGTCGCTCTGATTGGCTACCACGCTCATACCCAGCTTCTATTGCCGCTTCAAACAGCGACTTCTGGCTTGACAAGCCGGTATCCCAAATTACAATTGACTTAAGCGCCGGAACCAGGGCCAAGAAGGAGTAACTACAATGCCGTTTTATACCAAAGGGGACGTCCGCATCCAATACGAAGAGGTTGGGGCTGGGTTCCCGCTCCTGGCGACCCCCGGCGGAGGCCTGAACTCAGTTATCAACGGCTGGCCCGGACAGGTCTTCAATGCGATGGAGGAATTCAAGGACGACTTCCGGTGCATTACGATGGACCAGCGCAACGCGAATGGAGGAGAGTCCACCGGGCCGGTCCAGGTCAACGATCCGTGGGGAGCGTTCGCCGACGACCAACTGGGGCTTATGGACCATCTTGGCATAGAGGAGTTTTTCTTCATGGGCTACTGCATCGGTGGCCCTTTTGCGCTCAAGCTCATTGAACGGGCGCCCGAGCGAGTCGCAGCCGCCGTGTTCTGTCAGCCGGTCGGCCACGCGAGTAAAACGCCGGACGCCATGTATGACTCCGGCCGGGATCTCTGGGGCCCGGAGCTATGCGTCCGGCGTCCCGATGTGACTGTGGAGGTCGTCGAACAGTACCTCCACAATCTTTACCGCATCCAGCCGGACTTCATGTACAGCGTGTTGCGGGACTTCGCGCGCTCGTGCCAGACTCCGATGCTGGTTATGCCCGACGACACGCCGGCGCACTCGTACGAGGCGGCCATGGACCTGGTAGAGTTAGCTCCCAAAGCCGAGGTGACGGCATATCCTTGGAAAGAGTCAGAGGACTTGTTCGCCGCGACGATAAACCAGACGCGGGAGTTTCTCAAAGCGCATCAGCCGTCATAAACCACCCGCCGATAGCCTGTCGAGCAAGTACCAGGAGACGAAGATATGTCCGACTACGAACCCCTGAACCTTGCCGAACATCTGAACGGTGGCTTGGACGCTCTCGGAGCTGGCTCCACGGCCCAAATCGGCCCGCGCCAATTCAGGGGCCTGCCTTTCGTCATTGGAGACGATCCTGCCAGGTGCTTTATATCACTGAATCGCGACAGCGAGCGGGTGAATATCCCGGTGGGTCGTTCCGCTTCCAGGATCATATTCGCTCACAGGCTTCTCGTGTCCGAAATAGACGACGGCGGGCCGGTGGGCGCCCATGTCGCCGACTACATCATTTCGCTGGCGAACGGCCAACAGCAGGTCGTCCCCATCAGGGAGCGATTCGAGATTGGCTTCGTCCCGACCGACTCCTTCCGGGGTGCGTCCGGACTGCCGTTCCTCGCGGTCACCGACGGTAAGCACCAGCTAATGCCCCGAAAGGAGGGGCAGTGGCAGGAGGTCGGGCGTCGGCAGACCGAGTACCTACAGGCTACAGCCCGGAGCTACTTCCTTTGGTGTTGGAACAATCCAGAACCGGACGTCCAGGTGGAATCTATCCGGATTGTGCCCAGAGGGCCCGCGTTCGTGATTGCCGGAGTAACGTTAAGCCATGTGGACGAGCGCCCCTTCGCCCGCCATGGGCGTCGAGAGACTAAGATTACAATCACTGACCCGGTCCTGGCGTCAAGTCCTTTCGATCTCGAAGTGGATGTGGACAGGGGCGACTCTACCTTCGCCTTCCCGCTTCCCAAAGACCCTGACGATGGCTTCCTGGCGGCGTATCACCAGGGATTCGGCGAACAGCCCAACGATGAAGCCAGCCCCTCGTATGCCGAGATCTCGGCTGTCCCGTCGGCGACCGTATCTATCAGGCAGAAGGGCGAGTCAATCGCCCACTTGTCGTGGGGAGAGATCGAAGATAAGGGAAAGGCTGAAACTCCCAGGGTACGCATGGAACTGGCGGACCGAGGACGCAACTGGGTGAAGGTGACGGTCAGGGATGACGACACCGGCAGACCCATCCCGTGCCGAATCCACTTCAGGTCTCCGGAAGGCATTCCATATCAGCCGCACGGGCATCACAACCAGGTCAATTCCAATCTTGACACCTGGCACATAGACGTTGGCGGCGACGTGCGCATGGGTCAGATTACCTACGCCTATATTGACGGTCGGTGTGAGGGTTGGCTCCCTCGCGGAGAAGTGATCGTTGACGTGGCTCGCGGGTTCGAATACGAACCTCTGCGTACGAAAGTACGGATCGAGCCGGGCCAGCAGAGTTTGGAGCTCCGCCTCAAGCGCTGGATAGACATGAACGCGCGACGCTGGTTCAGCGGAGACTCCCACGTCCACTTCCTGTCAACTCAGGGCGCGCACCTGGAATCAAGCGGAGAAGACCTCAATGTGGTCAATCTGCTCCAGTCCCAGTGGGGCAGCCTCTTCACCAACACGGAGGACTTCACGGGCAGGGCGAGCGTCGTCCAGAATGGCAGCAACATCGTTTACGTCTCCCAGGAAAATCGTCAGCACTTCATGGGTCACATGATCCTGTGGGGCTTGAAAGAGCCCGTGACGCCATGGTGTTCGGACGGCCCCGGAGAGGCGGAGATCGGCGGTCACATGGAGACCACGCTGGCCCACTGGGCGGACGAGGCTCACGCGCAGGGAGCGTGGGTCATCAATCCTCACTTCCCGAACCCGAACGGAGAGCCGGCCGCGCTGGTCGCCACCGGTCGGCTGGATGGGGTGGAGATGCTGCGACAGACCCGTCCCAACCACATGGAGTACTACCGCTATCTGAATTGCGGCTATCGCCTCCCGCTGGTCGGAGGCACGGACAAGATGAGCAGCGACGTGCCGGTCGGTTTGTACCGCACGTACGCGCTACTTCCCGATGATCGGGACTTCACATACGAAAACTGGTGCCGCTCGGTCGCGGCAGGCCGGACTTTCCTGAGTGGAGGACCGATCATTCATCTCTCGGTGGAAGGCAAGGATGTCGGCGATACGCTTGCCATGTCAGGGCCGGGGAGCGTGGAAGTCGAGGCGTGGGCCGAGAGTGTTCTGCCCGTCTTCTCACTTGAGATAGTCCAGAACGGTCGAGTGGTAGCCCGTACGGAAAGCCGCGGTGGCGCCCGCCGGCTCGAACTAAAGGAGAAGATAAGAATCGAAGGCCACTCCTGGATCGCGGCCCGGACAGGGGCATTCGACTATTTCGACATCGTTCCGCATCACGACGTATGGAACCGGGGCGTGTTCGCGCATACGTCTCCAATCTACGTGGCGTGCGGCGGCGAGTGGGATATGTTCGATTCGGCCACCGCTCAATACATGCTCACACTCATAGATGGCGATTTAGCATATATCAGGGAGACCGCGGGAGTACGACCCGTTGGGTCGGTCACGCACCGGCATGGTGAGGACGACCACCTGGCCTACCTTCAGAGACCGTTCCTGGAAGCGAGGGACGCTATCCTGAGCAGGATGCGGTGAACGGCGGCGCTAACAAAATATGCGGGCAGGTTGTTTGGCCAGTTAACCTATCCGCGATTACAGGCCAGCGAAAAGGGACAGTCCCATTATTAACCGCGACTTGACTGTACTAAGCGCGCTCTCATACCATTCGTTGTGCGGTCCGACGTTACTTAAGGCCTGACCGGATTCCACGGATGATGGCGAAATCCATGTTCATAGACTTACATACTCACTCCATATCCTCTGACGATTCGCGCGCGGCCGTAGAACAGTATGTCAAGTGGGTCGGCGTGCTCCGCAGAAAGGGATACACTTTAGACGGGTTCGCGCTTACTGAACACAGGAAGTTCGATTTCGACAAGGACTACTCCGATCTGTCGGAAAAGAATGATGTCCTGATTTTGAAAGGCTCCGAACTCGATACCAACATGGGGCACTTCCTGGTGTACGGCGTGACCGAAGCGCTGACGGACGCGATGGACTTCTCGGACGTGGCGATGGACGCGATTGAGTTGGTGAAGGCGGCCGAGGAATATGGCGCAATTGCGCTTCCCGCCCATCCGGGACGCTTTGGTATCGGGCTGTGCGAGTTCACGGGCAACGGGGCGGACTTTGGCCTGATAAAGGCCGCAGAAGGCCTGAACGGGTCCAACCGGCCCGGCGAACAGGAACGCGCGCAGGAGTTTATTCAGCGTCTTGGCGTGCCGGCCACCGGCGGCAGCGACGCGCACCTCGTAAGCGCAATCGGAAAGTGCATGACAGACTTTGAAGGTCAGGTATTGAACGAATCGGACCTGGTCAGGGAACTCCGTTCGGGCGGCTTCGGTCCAGTTCGATTGGACGACACACTTTAGGAGCAGCATCCACATGACAACTGAGGACACGGAAATCAGATTTGACCGCAGCCTGCTGG
The DNA here is from genome assembly GCA_965261525.1 of Dehalococcoidia bacterium. Lineage (GTDB taxonomy): Bacteria > Chloroflexota > Dehalococcoidia > Lucifugimonadales > UBA1123 > VXRN01. Next base: position 1,875,726 of record OZ253472.1, on the reverse strand, counting down.
GGGTCGAAAACGACATCGGGCAATATCCTGTAACCAAGGAGATGATCGTCCAGTTCGCTCACTCCACCGGAGAGCGGAACCCGCTGTACTACGACGACGACGCGGGCAGCGGTTCAGAGTACGGCAGTATCATCGCGCCGCCCACATTCTGCAATATGTTCGTTTCGGGAGTTACCCGTCCAGACATAAAGTTGGAATTTGGGGACGTAAGCCTGTTCGCGGGCCAGGCAATAGAGTCGGTATCTCCGGTGCGGCCGGGCGACACACTTTTCGCCAAGACCAAGCTCAAGGACGTTTACGCCAAGACCGGCCGTTCCGGCAAAATGGTGTTTCAGGTCTGGGAGACGAGTTTCGCCAATCAGGACGGCAACACCGTCGCGCTCGTTCAGGAGTCTTTCGTGAAACGCAACAGGAGGCCCCGATGACGACAGAGGAAATCTACTTCGACGATGTTGACCTCGGAGACGAGGTCGGACCTGTCGAGAGAATTGTGACTGACAACGAGGTGATTGAGTTCACGCAAGTGTGGGGACGCGAGACGGGCCCCACTCGCTTTACGAGCCGCGAGAAAGCGCAGAGCGAGGGACTGCCTGAGGCTATAGTTCCCGGCGCTATGAACATAGCCGTCATGTCCCAATTGATAACGGGATGGTCTCCGACGGTGAAGCTCATAAAGCTTGACGTTGTCTTCAGAAGCCCGGTCCTGCACAATCGTCCGCTGACCCTGAAGGGAATGATAACCGACAAGGACATCATTGACGATGATCCCCGGATAGAGTGCGACATCACGATGGAGAACGAAGATGGTACGCCGCACGTAATTGGCAAGGCGACCATATCCCTGCCCATGCGAGAGTAAGGTATATTTCTCAACCTCCCGCAAAACTGACAATAGAAAGAGGCGACCGTACGGTCGCCTCTTCTATTCACTGATTGTAAATCCCGGACCTAGTGTTCCATTATCGTGCCGCCGTTTATGTTGATGGACTGCCCGTGGATCCATGAGGCCGCCTCGGTACACAGATAAACGCAGAACTCGCCGGTTTCGTCGTCAGTTCCGTTGCGCCCAATGGGCGTAGTTTCGGCCATTTCCACCCAGCGAGTTTCGCGGTCGATATCGTCCATCCTGTGCGTATCGACAGCCCCCGGGCAGACGCAATTCACATTGATACCCATAGGGCCGAATTCCCGGGCCATAGATTGAGTCATCCCAACGATGGCGAAGTTAGCGGCGTTGTATGCCAGCGTGCTGGCGCTGCCCCGCTTACCTGCCGACGAGGAAATGTTGACTATCTTGCCGCCGGTTCCCTGCTCTTGCAACTGGCCCACGAAAGCCTTTGCGCAAAGGTAGGTGCCGCCAATTTTTATGTCTATCACCTTTTGGAAGATGCCGTCGTCAAGCTCCAGCACGGGTACGCGGTCCGGCCCACGCGCGAAAGCCGCGTTGTTGACCAGAATGTCCACACGACCAAACTCTTTAACTGCCTGGTCAATCATGTTCTGGACGTGATCCTTGTTCGTCACGTCCGCAACCAAGGGGAGAGCCTTGACGCCGTGTGACTCAATCTGTTCGGCGACACTATGTATGTCGCGCCAGTTTACCGCTTTCTCATCATCGGGGAATGTAGAGGGGTCTCGCCCCGTTCCCGTAACGACTACGTTGGCGCCAAGTTTCGCAAATCCGACCGCGGCGGCGCGCCCGATGCCTCGTAGTCTTCCAGCTCCGGTTACAATCGCAACCTTTCCATCAAATTCGCCCATTGGGAATCCTCACTAATCAAGCTAATTCAAGATTTCGATGGGCAGAAGTATATCGCGCTCGCCTCGATGTGTAAACGCGCGGACTTCAGAGGGCGAGGTTGCATCTGAGCCAATCCGACAGCATTGACCTCAGCTCAGGACCACACTCCATGAGACCATGTTCAGCGCCCGGGTACAGTATCAGCTCTTTGGGCCGCTTCGCCCATGAATAAATCTGCTCCGAGCAGTAAGGCGGCAGGCGCGTATCACTCGCTCCGTGCGCCAACAGCAAGGGACGCGGAGAAACTCTGTCCACGCCACGAGCGCCGAATGTCTGGCTTGAAAGCGCCGCGACCGCCTTCACATCTTCGCTGTATGGCGCAGCCGTGATCACGACAGCGCCACCGAACGAGTGTCCCACCAGCGCGATCTCGGTATGTCCTGTACCTGTCAAGAACGAAACGCCAACCAGCGTGTCCATAACACATTCCTGAAGGTTATTTGGCAGGCGATAATCTACCCGAACCGATGTAATGTCGGATTTCAGCTCCTCGGCAAGGTCTCGATACAATCCGTCCGCCGGACCCGCGAATCCTCCACGCGCTCCCCAAACCCAGATGATACCCTTGGATGTTCGTCCGTCCTGGTTGTTGTGGACGATAGTTCGGACATCGCCTCGCGTGGTTCGCAGCAGAATCCCCCTCCCCGGTTCGCCGTCGGGCGGGTCCCATGGCTCGACGCCAGCTATCCTAATGGAAATATCCGAGGATGCCATACGAACTTCGATTCACAGCGCGGGACGCAGCGTATGCCAGTCCGTGGCCTGCTCCAGCGCGTGGGCGATTCTGAAGATCATAGGCTCACCCAGCGCCTTACCCAGGATCTGCAATCCGACGGGAAGGCCATCCGACAGACCCGCCGGAATTGAAATGCCCGGAATACCGGCTATATTCGCGGGCAGTGTCAGCACGTCGGACAGGTACATTTGCACAGGGTCCGACGTTTTCGCTCCCAACTCGAAGGCGACCGTCGGCGAAGTAGCGGAAACAATGGCATCCAGGCGCTCGAACGCTCGCTCGAATTCGCGGCGGATAATCGTCCTGACGCGCTGCGCTTTCAGATAGAAGGCGTCGTAGTATCCGGCAGACAGCGCGTAAGCGCCAAGCATGATGCGCCGCTTGACCTCAGGCCCGAACCCGCCACCTCGGGTCCGCTCCAAAGCGTCCCACATTGAATCCGCGTCCTTTTCCGAGAATCCGTATTTGACACCGTCATACCGGGCGAGATTCGCGGAACACTCGGAAGGCGCGAGAATGTAATAGACCGCCAGAGCGTATGACGTGTGTGGAAGCGACATCTCGACGATCTCCGCTCCCTGACTACCCAGTATGTCAATGGACTTTCTCGTCGCATCCTCAACCCCGGATTCCATGCCCTCGACGAAATACTCGGACGGCACGCCTATCCGAAGCCCCTTCAGGTCCTTGCCAAGCGCTTTCGTGTAATCCGGCGCTTGCACATTCAAGGAAGTAGAATCTCTTGGGTCGTGGCCCGCGATGGCGTTCATAACGAGAGCGCAGTCCGTTACGTCCTTAGTTATCGGGCCAATCTGATCGAGAGAGCTTGCGAACGCCACCAGGCCATAACGTGAAACGAGACCATATGTCGGCTTCAGTCCGACAACTCCGCAAAGAGACGCGGGCTGGCGAATGCTGCCTCCCGTATCCGAACCCAGAGAGTAGAAACACTCGGATGCCGCTACCGCCGCCGCGGGGCCTCCGCTGCTGCCTCCGGGCACTCGCTTGAGATCCCACGGATTGCGGGTTGGGAAAAAGGCGGAGTTCTCGGTGGACGACCCCATCGCGAACTCGTCCAGGTTGCCCTTGCCCACAAGCACGGCTGACTGTTGATAGAGTCTCTTCGCAACTGTGGCATCGTAGGGCGGAATAAAGTTCTCCAGCATCCTGGACGAACAGGTTGTAGGCACTCCTCGCGTAACCATATTGTCTTTGAGCTGCATCGGAATGCCGGTTAGCGGGGTCGCTTCGCCCCTGGATATGAGATCGTCCGCCTGCCTCGCCTGTTCGAGAGCTAAGTCTTCCGTTACGGTCACGAACGCCTTGACGCGCCGCTCTACCTCGGCGACACGTTCCAAGGTCGCTTTCGTTAGCTCGACAGAACTTATCTCACGCCTATCGAGGAGAGAACGCGCCTCGTGAATCGTAAGGGCCGCAAGAGTTGCGCCGTCCATTACTCCAGCACCGCCCTGACTCGTATGAAATCGCCCTCGAGGGTCGGCGCGTTCGCAAGAATCTCCTCAATGTTCGTCGAGGGGGCAACTTCGTCCTCTCGCATCACGGATACGAGGTCAACCGAGTGTCCCGTCGGTTCGACGCCCTCCGTGTCAACCTCGTTGAGAATGCTTATGTTGCTAAGTATGTCGGACATCTGGTCGCGCATCACTTCCACGTCGTCATCTGACATGGCGACGCGGCACAACAGAGCCAAATGTCGAACTTCGTCGGAGGTGATTTGCGTCATTTCATGCCTTCTGATTTCATACGCAGAACTACGCGGTCGGATACAGATTCTGTCAGAACCTTAATCGCTATGGCAAGAGTTCCAAGCATGACTGCCAGCTTAGCCAGTGTCGCGAACGCCAGACCAAAGAGGCCGCGGACAGAAATGCCGAAGACATCGAAAGATCCCACATCGCCACGAGGCCAGTTCACATCCACAACATCTCCAACAACACCGATAACCGCTCCCGCAGCGTAAACGACCGCAAGGGCTATGGCAGGCTTATACCAGCGAGAGATAAGTTCGCCCCAATTCATTTTCCCCCTCCAAGAACCAATTTCGACGGTATGTTATTTCAGTTCGTGTCAGCCAACATCGAGGGGATTAAGCGTAACCAGCCCTTCCAGACTAGCCGCGCTGTTCAGGCGCGTGTCAGCGCAGACAAAGGTCAGGATATCCGACATACGCCTATTGAGTGTCAAGCATCCGGCGAGTTGGAGGGCGTCCAAAGTCCTGAGTGGATGCGTGTCTAGTACCCTAACGGCTTCTTCAGTTACCGAGGGATTCAAGGGTTGGACAAGATATACTGATGCCCCATCTTTATATATCCGGTCAATGACCCGGTTAGCTTCCCGCTCCGACATATTCCCTTCTCGCGCTCGCCTGCGAACAGCGGAGCGGGACTCAAGTAGAGTAATATCCAGAATAGATATTCTATCGCTCTCGATGTTCTGCATCAGACTGGCGACAACTTTACTCCCTTCTTCCTGGATGTAGAACTTGAGCAAGGCACTTGTATCGAAGTAGTAACTCGCCATGACTTAGGCTCAGACCCTATCTTCCCTATCCTCTATAACAGTGTCTGAGATAGGGCCGCCACGGATCCGTATCGGCTCGAGCCTGGAACCGGAAGGGGTGGTGGTGGGTTCGCGTCGTGTACCGCTCCGATTCAGACGTATTGTAGTAGTCGGTTCCAGGATGTTATGGGATAGGAGCATCCTGCGTATGAGAATCAAGTCACGGTCTATCGCGTCCTTGAGCAAAGACCTAACCTTCGCCGGATCCTTCGCCCAACCGAAACCCGACTTGGGAAGAATGTGGTCACGGAACTCGGCCAGAGCCACATAGTGAGATTTTAGCTCAGTATTATCGAGTTCAGCGATAAGCTGACCCATCGGCTCTTCCGTATTTATTTTCATGCCTGCGACCTTATCAAGGCTTTCCATTGCATCACCGCCTGACGACCTGCTGAGCGTATAGTACCCCCGAACCCGAACCTTCTCAATCATATTCTCTCTGATACACTTGGGCAAAGCAAATTACAGTGAACCAGGAGAGGATTATGGAAGTACAAGAAGTCGCAGGCCTGCTCGTGTCCCGAGGCCAGAGCGTATCAGTCGCGGAGGCGGATACCTGCGGGCTGGTGGGGTATCTGTTCAGCACCGTACCCGGCAGTTCGAGATGGTTCCCGGGCGGGGTCATTGCTTACACGGGCGGTTTGAAGCAGAAGGTGCTTGGAGTATCGGACGAACTGTACGAGAGCAAGGGCACCGTCAGTCCTGAGATGGCGATAGCCATGGCAGCCGGAGCGCGCGACCTCACAGGAACCGACTACGCAGTCTCGGTTACGGGTATCGCGGGGCCGACGGGCGGACGTTCAGGGCTGCCCATCGGCACGTTCTACATAGGCGTCGCCGGGCCGGATGGCCTTGAAGTCGCGGAGCGTATCCACACGGATACAGGGGACCGCGACGGAAACAAGCGGCAGGCGGCCCAGGCGGTGATTGACCTCCTGGGAAAACAACTTGCCGATGCCTGAAGCCAGTAGTGGCGGGTCAACTGCCCGCCACTGAATTTGATTTCTGAACCCTACCCGATACGCCTATTGTCTCGGCGATTGCAGAGGAACAGGATTAACCAGGTCCGAACTCAGGGATATGGGGATCAGCCGGTCGAGTTCGTCCAGCGTCCAGCGTCCATCCTTGTGAATGCTGCTTATCACGTGGCGGGGCGAATAGAGTGTCGCCTGCCAGCCGCTGACGCCGACAACCTGCCCGGTAATGTCTCCCGCCGCTTCCGAGCAGAGATAAACCGTCTTCGGAGCATTGTTCGCCGGGTCGCGTGATTCAGGCGGGGCGCTCGGAATCTCATCTTCGGAGGTCTCCCCCGCCTGCGCCTGCGCGCGCTGCTGCTGTCGCATCTGCGTGGTGCTCTCCGGTATGGAGGCTGTCATTCTTGTCGCGCCGCCCGGGTACACCGCGTTCACAGTTATCCCGTATGGAGCGAGTTCCTTGGACAGCGAGCGAGCGAAGCCGACCATGCCTTCCTTTGCGGCCGCATAGTTCGCCTGTCCCGAAGCGCCCAGACCGGATCCGGACGAGAACAGGACGATTCGCCCGTACTTCTGGTTCATCATGTGGGGAACACAGTTTCGCACCATGTTGAACGCGCCATAGAGGTGAACGCCCAGCACACCGTCCCACTCCGCCTCAGACATGTTGAATACCATGCGGTCGCGCAGTATGCCCGCCACGTGGCAAAGGGCGTCCACTCGCCCGAAATTATCAATGGCCGTCTGCACTATTCTGCCGGCGGTCTCGTACTCCGCCACAGAATCGAAACTGGCGACTGCGGACCCTCCCGCGTCACGAATTTCCTGCGCGACAACCTCGGCGGGAGAGCCAGAGTCGCCGGTCCCGTCAAGTGAGACTCCAAGGTCATTCACGACTACGGACGCGCCGTCGGCGGCCATCCACTTGGCTACCTCAGCGCCAATCCCTCGACCGGCGCCGGTTACAATTACAACTCTTCCTTCAAGTCTGTTACCCATGTTTCTGCTCCTAGAACCCGGTCCCGATCATCTTCGGGAAAAGGATATCCATCTCATCCATCGTGAAGTTGCCCCACTTCTGCACTGCCCGCTCCACTCTCGGATTGGAGTAGAGATAGATGCTGCCGCCGCGCACGCCGAAGACGTTGCAGTTTACGTTCGGAGACGCATAGGTGCATAGATAGACCGCAAGCGGAGCAACGTTTTCGGGATCGTCCGGCCAGCCGGCGCCTTCCCAGCCCACGCCCTCGGGGCTGAAGATGCCGGCGCGCTGGTCGCGGGTCGGGCCTTCGACCGATGGCACACGGTACTCTTCGACCGAACCGGGGAACATCCTCGTCTCGACTATCGGGGAGATCGCGTTGCAGGTGACACCGTAGCGTCCCATATCTCGCCCGACCGTTCGGGTGAGACCGATTATCGCCTCGGACGCGGCGGCGTAATTGGAGCGTCCAACGTCTCCAAGACCTGCGTCAGACGTCATGTTCACGATACGACCGCTGCGCTGCTGCCTGAACAGGATGCAGGCGAATTTCGTGGGGGCGAACACCGCCTTGACGTTGTTGAGCACAACCCTGTCCCAGTCTTCCGGCGTCATCTGCCAGATCATCCTGTCGCGCAGGGAGCCGACGCAGTTTGCCAAGACGTCTACCTGTCCGTAGGCGTCAACGGCCTGCTGGATAACTGCCTCGCCGCCTTCCATCAGAGCCATGTTGTCATAATTGGCCACGGCCTCGCCACCGCGCGCCTTGATCTCTTCTACAACGCCGTCCGCGGGAGCCTGGGAGCTCCCGCTTCCGTCCACCTCGCAGCCAAGATCGTTTACCACGACCTTCGCGCCCTCTTCGGCCATCAGAAGCGCTACGCCACGGCCAACGCCGCGACCCCCTCCCGTCACCACTGCAACCTTGCCCTCAAGACGGTTGCCCATATATCACCTCCAGTGAGTATCGTCTTGCAATTGACGCCACGCTCAAACGGCGGGCGTTATTCCGATTACATCGCTCAATAATATACTCCATCGTGTTGGTTAATGAAAGGTTCACGTTGTGGGAGAGGGATATTTTCAAAGTCGGCGGTTCTGTGGAAAATCGGCTGACAGGACAGAATTACATATATCCTGATTTATAAAATCCAGGTGGGGTTCAGGTGGAGTCGTGGTGACATTTCAGGTGAGAAGTGACCTGAAAATCGGCGGATTTAGCTATGAATTCGCATGGAATTGACTTGCAGAAAAAATTTGTCAGCCGGTTTTGTCGTCATTGATAAACTCCACATTATATAACTCAGGCACTTTTGTTCTGCAATAGGCATATTGTAACATAGCAAGTGGAGAGTTACGCAGCATTTCGTACTGACTTTGAAAAGGCGCTGGCGCTACAACCACCCTCCCATGCGCTATAATGGGAGGGTGGAACGGAGAATTGATATATGAACACCTTTAGCACGGTGGAAGAGTTGATCCAGATACTGGACGCGAATCCTGAGTTGCTGGAAGCGCTTCGCTCGCGCATCCTCACGCGCGAACTTCTGGATCTGCCTGCCACCCATGCCGAGTTCGTGGCGGAGATGCGCGGCTTCGTGGCAACGATGAACGATTTCATGGCGGCCACCGACAGGAACTTCCAGAGAATGAGCGACGACTTTGGAAACTTCAGAGGGGCTTACGCCGAGACAGCCGTCGAGAAGAACTTCGTCCTCATCGTCATGGACATCAGCGAGTGCGCGGGGTTGAACCTGGATGAGTTGAGCGCCAGAACTCTCAGGCAGAGCGATCTGGTGGCTATGGCCCGCGAGTCGGGCGACACGTCCGACCTCAGCCGCGGCGAACTGCGGAGGTTCTACCAGTCCGACCTCGTCATCGAAGCGCTGGACGATAATGAGGAGACTCACTACATCGCAGTGGAGGCGTCCTACACTTGCAACGGTCGGGACACCGCCAGGGCCATAGCCCACGCTCGCCTGCTGAAAAGGTTCACGAGACGGCCCGCGCATCCGGTCGTGGCGGGCGTTCGCAGGGACAGAAATATACAGCCGGAGATAGACGCCGGGCAGGTGTTCTGGCACCAGATAGACGAGGATCAACTGAAGCCTTAGATTCGCGGTCGTCTTCTCTCAGGACGCCATAAATCAGGCCCCGTCCTAGGGGTAAAGCACAATTTCGTCGGGGCCAGCGACCAACTTTTCGAGTGTTGCGTCACAGGTCTCCGGATCCAGCGTCACATCGGCGCGCAACTCCCACATTCCATCACCATACAAGAGAAAGACCCACTTTGCCCCGTACAATGTTATCGTCCAGGGAATGGTATCACTCGATACTGTTGGGCGTTTGGGAGGGGTCATATGTGTCAAGAATGGGTGTGCATGATCATCCTCGGCATGAATATAGCCCGGTTCAATGCGCATGGTACCGTCCCCAGTGATCACATATCGTCTCGTGTGCTTGTTTACGACTTCCGCCAGCGGCGACATGAGAACTTTGGGAATAGTAGTACCCATATAAAAGCACTTGGATTCAATGCCTTCGACAACATGGGATTGGTCCTGAGACCATAGCCCGGCGGGGGGAATGGGAGGTGGAGTAGGGGTTGGTTTACGCACAGGAGTAGGCAGCGACGTAGGGGTAGGATTAGGTCTATACACCACCGGGGCTGGAACGACCGTTGGCGTCGGGCTGAATGTTGGCGCCCGACTTGCCGCTGGGACAGATGTTTGTGTTGGAGCGAGCTCCGGCGCGCTAGGCAACTGTGAACATCCCACAGTCAGGATGAGGATAGTTGCAGCTAGAACGAACCCCTTAGCATGACTAGGACAAATAGGGTGATAAGATAGAAGAGGATTCGGAAAGTAGCGCATCGGACTTCCTCGCTGATGAAATCCATGAAGACAAACAGAATAGCATATCGAAGTAACCCCAATGCTGGGAGTTTGCGCGCCTATTCAAAATCCCCTCTTATGTCCCCTCCTCCGGGTAGAGAACTATCACGTCCGGCCCAGCGACCAAACGTTCAAGGGTCACTTCACATGTCTCGGGATCCAGCGTCGCGTCGGCCCTTAGCTCCCACATTTCACTGCCGTATAAGGGAAAGACCGACATTGAGCCGTACAACGTTAATATCCAAGGAATGGCATCGCTTGACACTATCGCCTGCTTGGGTTGGTTAAGTGGGTCGAGATGGTCAAAGAACGGATGACTTTCCTTTATCTTGGATCCCACGCCCCTTCCCAACATACACATCTCCATCCCCATGGGTATGAGTATAAAAGTCAGGCGGGAAATGGAACTCTTGAAAATAACCTGACGTGATACGAGTAGTGCCGCTACTAGTGAGTATATATTGCCTTGTATGTTTGTCCACGATTTCCGCAAGTGGCGACATGAGCGCTTTGGGAATGTCCGAATCCATATAAAAGCACCGAGTCTTGATGTCTTTCTCGATATCTTTGACAAAATTGGGTTGGGGTTGACGTTGAGGCTCTGGCCCAGGAGAAGGGGTGGTCTGCGTAATAGGGGTGGTTCCAAGCGCAGGGGTCGGCTGGACTGCGGAGGGTGGTACTTCATTAGCTTGTGAACAAGCGAGTACGATAATGAGAAGCAAGACGATGAAACTGCCGTAGCCCAATAACATCTGGCTCATCCTCAGTCTTCTGATAAATGAGCCCCAGACGATGGTTTACTGTCTGGGGCTCATTTAAGATTCATCTAGCTGACTAATCCGGTGGACAGTGATAGTGATTAATCCTAACCTTTTCGGCATGAGTATATGATCCCGAACCATCATCTTCACGTCATGGTCGACTTCATGGTTGAGTCGGCATCCCCAAGCCCACGCGACTTCATGGCTGACATATCAGCGCTTGATCCGGCGTCGCCCGAACTTGCCACCGCGCACGAGCGGATGATCGCAGAGGCGCCAGGCTTTTGCTAGTACAGCGTCCATATAATTCTGCCATGTAAGAGACCGCCGCAACATATGGATTCCCGCTTTCGCGGGAATGACGATTGGCAGTTTAAGATTGATCGCATATAACAAAACTAAGTGGACATGGTACTAGGCTGTCCGTTAGGTTGCGTCCCACCCCCAGCAGCCCACGAACCCCCCGGCCAGGTCGCGGGGCGCTTCCCTGCCCTCAGCATCAAGAAGAATAACGCTGTTAGATTCGCTGGAAGGCAGTTCCGAACGGATCAGCCGGTAGCCGAGTTGGCCGCAAACGAGAAGCGAGCCGCTGTCCGGCGACCAGACGGGGTGGGACTGGGCGTACTGGTCGAAGAACATGAAGTGGATAAGCTGCTCCTGGCTGGGCACGAAGTCGGAGAGGTAGGTCGTCTTGCCGCTCTCGACCTCGACAACGCAGAAGCGGAGCGAACCCTCCGCGCCGTCGGAAGGGGTCACGCAGGCCGCCTTCGACCCGTCGGGCGACCAGTAGAAGGCGAGCGCCGGGTCATCGGAGAGTTGGACTTCCTCCCGCGTCTGATAGTCAATCAGCCACAGGCCGGAGTAGAAGCCTGTGTTGTGGATGGTCTCTTTTACCATGCCCAACTGGGCATAGCCCGGTCGCCACGCCACAGCCGCGAGTCCGTAGAACTCGGTCAGCATCCTCGCGGAACTGTCTCTCAGGTTGATGACAACCAACCGCTGTTTCCCGTTCTCTCCGTCCAGGAAGAAGGCGATGCCGTCTTCTTCGCGTCCCCACGCGGGGGACATATACTGCGTACCCCTTCCGGGAAACTGCTGTGGAGTTCCCTTGTTGACAACATCTATCAGGTAATGTTCCAGAAAGGAGTGGGCGTAGATTTCGGTCGAGTCGGGGGACCACGCGAAGTACATGGGACCACCGTCCTGGGCCACACTGGGATTGCCTCTACTATTCTTGTTCCAAATGAACAGCGTCAGCCCTCTCCCAGTCTGGGCGACGAACGCAAGCCTGGCGCCGTCCGGGGACCAGGAGCAGTAGTGAGGAGTGGCGCTCGCAATTTCTCCGCTGCCGACCTCGTTGGAGTAGATCAGTCCCGGGCCGGGTGTCTCATAGCCGGTGACGTACACGCCGAGCATCTCTCCACCCTGTCCTGCTCCGGCATACCCCGAAAATGCTACTGTCTCCCCGTCCGGCGACCAGACCGGCCAGGTACAGCGCAGACCAGGGACGCTCAGAACGAGGTCTTCGGCGTCGGGCATCCGCGTGTCGTGGACGCGCAACACGCGGTCATGTCCGACATAAGCGACTTTCATCGCCCAAACTCCGCCACGCTGAGTGAACGTATCACGTCGGAGTCGTATGGCAAGTCGGTCTCGGGATAAGTCCACGAGTCGAGAACGGCAGACGGCGCGCCGATGCTGTTCGCTATCCCTCGATAGGCTATCTCCGCCAATTTCGGCAGCGACAGCACATCCTCGGCGTTGTAGCGGATCAGCGTGTCCAGCGCGCCTTTGTTTCCCCGGGTCCACATTCCCCACATCCTTACAGCGTCATATCCGCTTAGCGCGGACAACTCAGACGGACGCCCAACTCCCATCTGCCGTTCCAGGGACTTGAGCCCACCCTTCAGACCAAGGCGCCTCAGAGGAAACCTCAGATCAATGTGTACTTTGTGCCTGAATACCGAGCCGAAGTGATATTCGATGAACGGCAGGTCGAAAGACGCGCCGTTGTACGTGACGATGAGGTCGTACTTCTCCAGCGCCTCGCGCAGGTCGGACAGGTTCTGGTCGTAAACGAACGGGTGATATCCCTCGGTGTCCAGTATGCCAACCATAGTGATTATCGAAGACTGCGGCGACAGGCCTGTCGTCTCTATGTCCAGGAAAGCGGCGGCGCTTCTGAATTCGGCGTAGGTTCGCCAGGACTCCCTGCGAGGGATCTTCTCGGAAAAGAATCTTGCGTCCAACTCCCCAAGACGATCCACGCACTCGGTTAATATCGGACGCGCTATCCGGAACGCGGACCGGGCGCGGGAAGGAAGGCTGTTCGCGGAGAGGAAGTCTCGCCATGTGTGAATGCCGGAATCCCACAGGTCGCGCTCGGTTACCGAGCCAATGCCCGGAATATGTATGAACGTGTTGTTCAGCACAGTCAGAGATCATCCGTGTATCGGAATGTCTCCGATTGTACACGAAACCGCGCGCTGGGTCAGTCGGCCGCCGCGTGGGAGTAGAACATCTCGCCCCGGTAGATGCGCCTAATCGTCGCTCCCTGCCAGCTCGCAAGCATAACAACTATGAATCCAACACCCCCAGCCATCAGCAGCAACGATGCGCCTCCGCTGCTGCTCAGCATATCACCGAAGACCGTTCCACCGAACAGGTTTGCCGAGGCCATCATCGCGCTTATGATGTCGGCGAACCATCCGTTGATGAGATTGGCCGAGGCCATCATTCCGCCTATATGTACGGAATAAACCGCGCCGACTCGACCTCTCACTCCGTCTTCGGTAACCGACTGGATCATAGTGTGCGTCAGCGTCATGAAACCGGCCTGGGTCGCCCCCATGATTGCGGCGGCAATCAGGGCTGTCGGCATATTTACGGACATTGCCAGCACGGCCGGCGCAAGTCCACTCAGAACCCCCAGGTTCAGGAAGAGTTTGCCCTTCATTGACTCGCTGGTGACCCCGGCCAGCAGAACAATCGAGACCATCGCCCCTGCGCCGACGGCCATCATCAACAGGGTGAAGCCTCCGTCCTGAGCGTTGAGCCTGGTGTCGGAGAGGACTGGCAATAGAGATTCGAACGACATGGTCAGGCCGCAGTGGAATAGAGCCATGATAACGACGGCGCGCAGAATGGGAGTCCGATAGACGTACTTCAGTCCTTCCAGCACGTTGTTTATGAAACTTTGGCGCTTGTCTATATTGCCGGTCGAGTATGTCTTGATTCTGAGAGCCTGGATCAGACTGATAGCGTAAAAGCCGGAGCACAGTATGAACGCGCCTTCGACACCCATCCAATGCAACAGCGGCCAAATTGCCAGAGGTCCGATCAGGCGCGACCCATTCATCGTCGCCTGGTTGAGGGCGATCCCATTGAGAAGTAGATTTCGCGGAACCAAATTCGGAATGAGGGCCTGTCCGGCGGGCATCTGAGCGGCGCGCGCCGAGCCGTTCACAAGCGACAAAACAACCAGGTGCCATAACTCAATAGTTCCCAATATCACGAAGACCGAGAGAACTATGTTGTGGACGAGATTCACGGCGAACATACAGGCCATGATATTGCGCCTGTTGAACCTGTCGGCGAGGTAACCCGTAAATGGAGGAATGAGAACGCGCGGTATCATTGCCGCGAAGGTGACGATTCCGACCCACAGCGACTCACCGCCGGTCAGGTCATAGACCAGCCAACCCCTGGCGACGATCAACGCCCATGCCGCAGCCCCTGACGAAAGACTCGCCGTCCATAGAGTCACGTAATCGGGATAAGCGAGCGCCGCCGTATAACGATGAACGATGGCTGATACATGGGACTTGGGGTCTATAATCGCGGTCCTCCCTTACTAAGGGCGGGTGTAGAGGAGCTTGAGAAGATAACAACTCTCACTCCTCTACGGATTCCCGATTCGCTATTTGGCGAGGTTACATCAATTCAGGGAGATTTCCAATCCGAAATCCAGGAACGGACTGTCACCCGTACCGGCCTGACTCCGTTTACCATATATCCGAGGCGGTTCCAGTGTGTCTTCATTGGCTGGACGTTGCCGCGCGCGTCAATCGCCCTGGACATCAGTTTGTACTCCCCCGGAGCCGGAGGCGTCCAGGAATAATGCCAATGCTGCCACGCGTAACGCTCGGATGGGCCTACCACGTCGGCTCGCGTCCAGGTCTCGCCACCATCGCAACTCACGTCAACGGCGGCAATTCTATCGCCACCCGACCACGCGGTACCCTTCACGCAGACCTCGCCCACGTGGACTACATCTCCGTCTGTGGGCGATCCAATCACTGACTTGGTTCCAATGCTGGTCAGGGGGACAGCCTTGCCCGATTCGTCCTCGACAATGTAACGGTCTGTCTGGAAGAAACCTTCATAGTTCATGTCCAGCAAGGTAATCCGTTTCAGCCATTTAACCGAGGCCATGCCATACCAGCCCGGCACCATAAGCCTGATAGGATGACCATGCTCCTTTGGCAAAGCGCGGCCGTTCATCTCATAAACGAGAAGAGTATCGGGATGCATGGCGACGTCAATGGGAAGGCTGCGCAAGTAGGGCATTTCGGTTTCGCCCGGAGCCGGAATGCCGGAGTCGTGCCCTTCGAAGAGCGCCTCCTTTGCGCCGTCGCCAATCCCGGAAACAGCCAATACATCTTTGAGCCGGACTCCTGCCCAGTACGCCGTGCTTACGGCTCCGTTCTGGAACTGATTACCGGGCGTGGGGGGTTCCAAATCGCTGCGGTTGTTGCCGGCGCATTCCATTGTAACCGGCAGAGTCACGCGAGGCAGACTCTTCAATTGGTCAAGGGTAAGTTCTGAGTCCCGCGACACCGCGCCGCCAATGCGGAGTTTCCACTCGGAGCACCGGATATCCGGAATGTCAAAGTGATTGCGGACGTAGAACAGGGGGATGGGAGTGAGCCATTCTTCAAACGCGCGTTGGGGGGATTCGCCGATCATCGGCTCGCGTTCAATGGTCACCAAGGACTTGGGGTTATCGTCTGGCCGGATCTGCGCAACTTCTGTGGATGCGCTCAACCCAGCCTTGATACATGTGCAACTACACATCATATTTCCTCCGCTGATTACTCTTATTCATCCTTCAAATATGGTTTATCCACTCTATCCTAAAGAAAGCGGGATTTCAAGTGGTTTGTTCACCAGTTGAACATTCTCTCCTGTAGAGGCTCACTCCAAAGGAGTTTATATGTCTTTTTAGCGGTGGGTAAGTGATAGCCTCGTATGCCTGCACATCCACTTTTTGCGGAATCTTCAGGTCTTCCAGGTCGAGCGCGAGCCGCCCAAGCCGCAACTCATCCTCGATTCCTATGGTCGCCAGATCAATATCAGATCGCGCGGTCGCAGTTCCAATGGCCCGTGAACCGTACAGAACCACTTCCTCCAACTCCGGCCAGTTCGCAAAGACGGCGGCCAGTTTTGCCAGTGTTTCCGACGACAGGTCCGGCTCTTTCATCGTTCCAGTTTATCCCGGTTCAGTATCTCGTACAGGTCAGACAGTATCGGCAGGTAACAGGCGCTTATTCTCGATACAACCGCTTCAAAGCGAGCGAAATCATAAGTATGAGACATCAGACTGCGGTCGGTGAGCATATCTATCCAAGCATCTCCATCCGCTATCAACTTTGCCTGGAATGCCTGACGTATGACATTGCGAGGGGTCACGGTCGTCAACGCCACCCCGTCATATTCCAACCTGTCTTTGAGTGTGAGCCACGCCAGTTCAAATGTATATTCGAAGCGTTGGATGACGCCTTCCCGCTCTAGCTGGGCTCAGCGCTTCAACTCCATCGTCGAACGCCTCGCTCAACAGTACGTAGGCTCGCCGAAAATTCGCGAATCTATATTCCCAGCGTATTTTCGTATTCACTCTGGCCGCTCCATAAGCTCATTATACTCCATGCCCCAAAGCCGAGACTCTCCAGGGTTGCCGTATCTTGAACACGGAGAGCAAGGAGAGAGGCTTGGACTCCGGGAAGAGTTGCCAACTTGACCCTCACAACCCTAAATCGTATAGTACGTTGCGGACTGGAGAGAGTTTATGACCGTTTCCGCGAGGAATTTCGGTCGCATCCGCATTTGGAGGGCACACCATGACCTACGGACAAGGAGATTATCAGTACGAACTCGTCGAGGACTGGGGAAACCTGCCCGAAGGATACGAGTGGCACCAGGTGGCGGGCGTGGCGGTGGATAGCAACGACAACGTTTACGCATACAACCGCAGCGAACATCAGTTGATGATTTTCGACAGCGACGGCAATTTCCTGAACACTTGGGACGATGTTTTCGCCGGGCCGCACGGCATTCACATCGGCCCCGACGACAGCGTATATCTCGCCGACCGCGACGCGCACGCCATTATGAAGTACACAACCGACGGCAGAATGACACTCAAGATCGGCACCGGAATTCCGTCGGACACCGGCTACACATCCAACGCCGACCCGGTACCCCGCGCGGCAGGACCGTTCAACCTGCCCACTGGCATTGCCGTATCCGACGAGGGCGACATTTTCATCTCTGACGGATATGGCAACAGCCGCGTACATCGCTACACCGACACCGGCTCACTCGTGCTTTCGTGGGGACTGCCCGGCAAGGTAAATCCCGGCGACTTCCATTTGCCGCATGGCATCGGAATTGACCATGAAGGCTTTGTGCTGGTCTGCGACCGCGAGAACGACCGCATTCAGGTCTTCGACCAAGAGGGGGAGTTCCAGAGTATATTTGACGGATTCCGGCAGCCTACCGACATCTGCGTTGGCCCCGAGGGCGAAATATACGTGCCGGAGCTTCAGGGAAGAGTGACGATCATAGACGACGAAGGCAATGTCCTTTCACAATGGGGCGGTGAGCGCACTCACGAGGCGGGACAGTTCTGGGCTCCTCACGGCGTTGCCGTGGACTCCAAAGGCGATATGTACATCGGGGAGGTGCTGGACGGCATGAGACTCCAGAAATTCGCAAGAGTGAGGTAGGCGGTCGTAAAGCCAATCATTGTTGCTATAATGAGCCATCCTCAGCCGCTTCTTGATAGAACGGCGGGGATGGCTCGAAAAATATCCAGGGGAAGTTTCCGATAAATGACTACCGCTTACACCACTCCCGAAGTGCTGTCCGACGAGTACAAGCGAACCGGACAACGCTACATACGGCAGGCGGACGAGGAATTTGAGAAGGGCGATTTTCTCCAGGCTTCAGAGAAGGCTTGGGGCGCGGCTTCTGAATACACCAAGTCCTTGGCGGCCCTGCGTGGACTGCCCCATGAATCCCACAGAGAAATCAGAATAGCCATCAATCACATAGTCAGCGAAACAGGCTGGAGACAAATTCGCCCCATGTTTGCAGTAGCTGAAGGTATGCACGCCAACTTCTATGAGGCATGGATGCCTGAAGAAGAGATAGAGGATGGCATTGAGAGCGTAAAAGTGTTGCTGGCCCTTCTCGAAGATGTTCCGCCGCCTAACGGAGACACCTCGATTCGTCCGCCGAGAGCGCGCCTGTTCATCCGGGACCGCGGCGACGACATCTCTTAAGAGGACAACCCCCATGACAACCCCCACTTACACCACTCCCGAAGCGTTGTCCGACGAGTACAAGCAGACTGGACGCCGCTACATCCGACAGGCCGACGAAGAATTCGAGAAGGGCGATTTCCTTCAGGCTTCAGAGAAGGCTTGGGGCGCGGTGACGCAGCAGGTCAAGGCTCTGGCAGTTCTGCGCGGCCTAACCCATGAATCCCACAGAGAAATCAGGATAGCCGCCAGCCTCATAGCCGATGAAGTGAACCAGGACGAAATCATGGATTTGTTCAGCATATGCGAAAGCCTGCATGCGAATTACTATGAGGCATGGATGCGTGAGCGAGAAGTCCGAAGGCGCATAGAAAATATGAAGGAACTCGTCGCCCTTCTCGAAAACGTTCCGCCACCCAACGGAGACACCTCTATTCGCCCTCCAAGAGCGCGGCTGTTCATCCGGAACCGCGGCGATGACATTTAGCCTTACGCAAGAATTGACGCTTACCCGAAATATAAAACGAAAGGGATATCATGGAAGCTGTTCTAGCACTCATAGTTGGTCTAGCCATCGGTTCTCTGGTTGCTTGGCTCATAATGAAACTAAGGGCCAGCGGAAATGTGTCCAGCTTGGAAGCCGAAGCCAAACTCGCCAAACAGCGCATAGAGGAAGTAGAGCAAGCGAACTCAAAACTCCACCAAGAATCCAATAACTGGCAAACTCAGGCGATTGATGGCAGAACAAAAGTTGCAAGTCTTGAAGCGAGACTTCTCTCAGCCAACCAGAACATAGAGAATATCAATGGGACCAACACAGAACTGAGGGAGGAATCCCAGAATTGGCAGAGCAAGGCAAACGAAAGCGCTAATAAGGTCGCCGAGTTACAGGCACAGCTAGACGCGGCCAACAAACGCCTTGCAGAACAGACCGACATTGAAAAGACCTTGCTTGATCAATTCAAGGTCATGGCGTCCAACGTAGTTGCCAACAACAACGAAATCTTCCTTGCCGCCGCCGATGAGAAAATCGGAACCCTCGTCAAACAGACCAAAACCGATTTCGACTTCAGCAGGGACGCCGTTCGCGATCTGGTCAAACCTCTATCCGATGAACTCAAGCGCGTCGAGGAGGCCCGAAACACTTCACAGGGCAGTCTCAAGCAGCAGATTGAAACTCTGGCCAGCAGCAACAAGACACTGGAACAAGAAACGCGCAACCTATCAACAGCGCTCAGAGCGCCACAGGTAAGAGGACGATGGGGCGAGATGCACCTGCGGCGAGTTGTGGAACTCGCGGGAATGATCGAGCACTGTGACTTCAAAGAGCAGGTCAATGTGGAGCTAGAAGACGGAAGATACGACCGCCCCGATATGGTGGTCCACATGCCGAGTGAGCGCATCATCGTCATAGACGCCAAAACCCCCATGAACGCATACCTCACGGCCATCGAATCCCAAACCGAAGATGAACGAGATTCCGCCATATATCAGCACTCTCGGCAGGTGAAGGAACGCGCGGCGGACCTCGCAAAAAAGGCATACTGGCAATCCCTAGACCAAACTCCTGAATTCGTTGTTATGTTCTTGCCGGGCGAGTTTTTACTCCAAGCGGCCTTGGAAAAGGATCCTGAACTCATAGAAAGAGCTATGCAGAGTCGCGTAATAATCGCGACTCCCAACACCCTTATGGCGTTGTTGAAAACAGTGGAGATGGGCTGGCGCGAGGTTCAAGTCGCCGCGAAAGCGGCGGAAATAGCCAGATTAGGCAGAGAATTGCATGACAGGATGTCAGTATTCACCGATCATGTGAACGCTATGAGAAGAGCGCTTTCCTCGACGGTGGATCATTTCAACAGAGGGGTCGGTTCACTTGAACGCAACGTTCTGCCATCCACCCGCAGATTCAAGAATTTAGGAATTTCCTCCAACAAGGAAATATCTGAAATAAAAATGATAAACACGCATATACGTCAACTTTCACCGCGCTCCGACTAAAACAATACAAGGTGGTTTTAATCACGCTAACAATTTGTAAAGGAGAACAGAAATTGAACGGAGATCAGGCAATAGCCAAAATACTCAAGAAAGAGGGCGTCGAGTGGATCGCGGCCTTCCCGGCGCAGTCTCTCATTGACGCCTGCGCGCGCGAGGGGATACGCCCCATCCTCTCCCGACAGGAGCGTGCCGGCGTCAACATGGCAGACGGCTTCAGCCGAATCAAGAACGGCAACACGATTGGCGTATTCACCATGCAGACAGGGCCAGGATCGGAGAACGCATTCGGCGGCGTCGCGCAAGCCTTCGCAGACTCCGTCCCCATACTCTGCCTACCCGGCGGACAGCCCTTGAACAGCATGGACGTACATCCCAATTTCGAGGCAGTCAAGAACTACGGCGGCATCACCAAGTGGATGGCGCTGGTCAACAAGATTGAACGCATTCCCGAGCTTATGGCGATGGCATTCACGCAGATGAAACACGGCAGACTCGGCCCCGTGCTGCTCGAACTGCCGCGGGACGTGATGGTTGGAGAAATATCCGACGCGCTCGTTGACAGTTACAAGCCTGTGAAAAAATACAGGTCCGGCGCGAGCTCCGAAGATGTCCGGGATCTCGTTACAGCGCTTCTTGCCGCCGACAACCCGGTCATCAACGCCGGACAGGGCGTCATGTACGCAGAGGCCACCGACGATCTCGTCGAGTTCGCCGAACTGACCAACATTCCGGTCATGACCACCCTCGCGGGCAAGAGCGCCTTCCCAGAAGACCACCCGCTCGCCCTCGGCACCGGCGCATCTTCCGGCACGCTGATGTGTCAGCGCTTCCTTGAGAAGACCGACCTGGTACTGGGCATGGGCACCAGTTTCACTATTTCCAACTTCAACGCTCCCATGCCGTCCGGCGTTACACTTGCCCATTCGACCAATTGCGCCGACGACGTGAACAAGGACCACCGCGCCGACTATGGCGCGATAGGCGACGCTCAGGTTGTTCTCCGCCAGATGATAGAGGAAGCCAAGAGCCAGCTTGGCGAGCACGGACGGGGCGATATCCACGGCGTCCGAGACGAAATAGCCAGGGTCAAGAGTGAGTGGATGGCGGAATGGTCGCCGTCCCTGAACTCCGACGAAGTTCCCATCAGCCCCTACCGCGTGTTCACCGAGCTCATGAAGGCCGTTGACGTGCGCGAGACGATTATCACGCACGACTCAGGCTATCCGCGTGAGCAGATAGTGCCCTTCTGGCCCGCAGTAACGCCTCGGAACTACATCGGGTGGGGCAAGTCAACCCAGCTTGGCTATGGACTCGGACTCGCGCTGGGCGCGAAGATGGCCGAACCGGGTAAGCAGGTCATCAACATAATGGGCGACGCCGCGTTCGGCATGTCCGGACTGGATATCGAGACCGCTTCCAGGTCGGGGCTGCCCATCCTGACCGTGGTTTTGAACAACGGTGTCATGACCCACTACTACGAGCATATGCCTTACGCCACCGAAAGATGGAACAGCAACGCTCTGGGAGGCGAATACGCTGAGGTAGCGCGTGGTCTGGGAGCCTACGGCGAGAAAGTCAGCGACCCCGATGAAGTCGCCCCCGCCATACAGCGCGCTCTGGCAGCCAACCGTGAGGGCCAGCCCGCCCTGCTTGAAATGAAGACCAAGGAAGAAGAGAACATCTCCCGCTACTGGCGCTAGAACGAACAACAAGCATAGTCTGAAAACAAGGGGTGGGTCTCATAACCCGCCCCTTCAGTTTGGATTGGTGCCATCAGTCTCCAAATATTTCAAGCATCGAGCGTTGTCCGGGAGTTAGAAGAAGTGTTCCATTGTTCGGATTGGGATAAATCTCGGCTTCATCCCAGAAGTGGCGTCTGACACTGGTGGCAACGCCAATCTTTACGCTAAGTTGCCAGACGAGTTCTTGATGATCAAACAGGAACACTGATGAAACCACCCATGGCCGGGTCGTGCCACGAGAGGACGCCGCCGCCGTTTTGGGTCCCGTAAGCGCCAGATAGAAGTCAGGCGGATCCTCGCGTTTCATGTTCAAGGTGCCTTCTCTCTTCCCATAGCACTTGATGTTCACGGTTCGCCCCACGAGTTTACCCCGTCTGAAAATGCCGTCGCTGCCTTTGTGAGTAGCCGACTCGTGTAGTTCTATATCGAAAATTTCTGCTGCTGCGAATTCCCTTATGTGACCTCTCTCCGCGGGACGACCGATTATGTCAGAGATGTCCTTATCAATCGCGTTTCGCTGTTTGATGAGCGCCGCAAGTAGTTCCAGTTCGTTATGAATGCTCACTGCCCTACTCCTTCTTACTCCCCATCCCAAGCTCCGACGCCAACGCCTCCCGATCCGCGTCACTAGCTGACCCTGACACCCTCTCCGCAAGCTCCCGCCGACTCATCCGCTCGAATCGCCCAGCGTCCGCCGACTGCGGATCGTCCGACGACAGCAGCGCGCGCGTCCCAACCACCTGCCGCGCCGTATCCGACAATTCCGACCCGGCGGCCCGTCGCCACAGCGAGGCCAGCGCGTCGGCCCCCTCCGTCTGACCATCCTGGCTCCGTTTCCATACCGCCCGCATCCTGAGCAGACGCGAAACTCGGCTTGCTATATACGCTTCCACCAGTATGCGGGCGCGTATCGGATCCGCGCCCAGCGGCCTGCCGCCGGACTCGGTACGCCGCGAGTAATCGAGCAGCGCGTCCGTCTCGGTCTCCACCCAGCCGGGCAGGTCGGCGTTCGGGTCCAGCGAGACCTGCGTATTCAAGACGCGGTGACCGTCTCCCTCCGGCCCCAGCGCGTCGGTTCGCAATACCCAGACATCATCGAACCGGACAGGACGCGCCGCCATCGCGGACAGCGTTCTTGACGACGCGAGCGTAATTCCCTCGGACGCGGCATCCACAAGCAGGCACACGGGGAGCGGCTCAGAGTCATCGCGCTCCACCAACGCGACAGTCCACAGTATATCGGGCGCGCTGCCAAGTCCCCGAAACATACCCGACCCGTTGACTATATACCCGTCCGCGTCAGGCGTCGCGGTCAGCCCAACAGAGTCGAAATCCAGCGCGGCTGAGCCGTCCGAGCGCCGCGACACCGAGACCTCATGCCGCCACACAGCCCGTTCCCCCCTCGACAGGGACCCAACAAACTGCGTTCGCTGAGTTTCCGTTCCCCAACCAGGCAGCGCCGTCCTCAGCGCCTGCGCCTCGCCCTGTATCAGCGAAAGCAGGCCGAGACGGTTCAACTCTTCCAGAACCACTACGGTCAGGTCGGGAGACAGACCCGCTCCGCCATTCTCGGCGGACTCGGATGGCGCAAGCCACCCCACGCTTCCAATCTCGCGCGAAAACTGAGCGAGGGTCGTTATGCCTTCCGGTGAATCGTAGAGAGCGTCGGCGTTCTTCGGAACGTTGCTGTCGAGCCAGCAGGATACGCTCCTACGAAAGTCCTGCTGTTCTGCGGTGTAGTGGTATGAGAAATCCATGTATCAAGATAACCCTGGACTATTCGTCTTCGATACCGCGCTCTTCCACGGACGCCTTGAGATGGACGATATACCAACGCCGAAATCCAACTCTACCAATCGTAATCTCCATATCGAGCAGTGTAACGACGTCGAGTTCCGGAAATGATGACATCGTTCTCAGTATCTGACTTGAGATGAGAACGAGTTTCGCGCCTATCCCATCTATGGTCACGGTCACGTAAACCTGTCACGCGGTCATCACGCCTTATTATAGTTGCGAAATCAATCTTACCGTCTCGAATACGTTCATCGAAACAGTTATTTCGAAAAGTCCGAGACATCTAAACACCTCAGGAGTTCGATTACTATGTTTGGGTTTACAATATCTATTTTCTGCTATCAACGACAGGCATATCTCCCGAGTTCAGCTAGCATTTTCTGCGAAATTGATAATAGGCAATCTATCATCTTCTTTCACATTAAGCGTACTCACCCCCGCAATTCCGCGTTCAGATTGCGGCTGAGTTGGCGAAGTATGTCGTTCTGGAAGCGGTCCACCTGCTCCGATGTGAGCGTTGCGCGGTCGGACTGGAATACTACGCGGAACGCGACGGACTTCCGCCCTTCGGCAATGCCCTCACCGGAGTATATGTCGAAAGGCGCGCTCCGAACCACCAGCGCGTGCCGTTCGACTATCTCCCGAATGCGGGATACCGGAACGTCATCATCCACGACTATCGCCAGGTCGCGGTAGGACTCCGGGTAACGGCTTGAGCTTTCGTAGGTAAGGCTTACTTCGCCGACAACCGACAGGAGTGTATCCATCCTGATCTCGAACATTGCGGCGGGATGCGCCTCAATGTCGAATTTCTCAAGGAGCCTGCCCTGCACCTCGCCTATGACCCCGAGCGCAGCTCCGCCGACCGTCAGCTTCGCCGTGCGTCCTCTCTGGAGTATCGAGTCTTCGGAAGGTTCATAAGCCACGTCTATGCCCAACGCCCCGAATACATACTCCAGCGCTCCCTTGGCGTCGAAGAATCCCATGTTGGCGTCCTGCGCGATCCACGACGCGCCGAACCTGGGGCCGGAGACCACGCCCACCAGCATTTCCCGCTCTTCCGGCAAATCTCGTTCCCTGGCCTCCTGTTTGGGCAGATAAACTCGTCCCACCTCGAATATACGGATCCCATCACCCTGGGCTATCCGCCTGTTGTGTGAGAGCGTGTTCAGGATGTTGGACCTCAGGCTGGTTCGCATGTACTCCCACTCCCGACTGAGCGGATTCGATATGCGTAGAGGCGGGTTGGATTCGTCGAGCGCATCAACGGCGTCAAGATTCTGGAGGGTCGTCGGCGAGTATGAAATGGTCTCCTGCATTCCGGCGGCGGCCATCAAGTCTCTCACGGTGTCCTTTAGCTGCGTCATTGGCTGGGGCTGCCAGTGGGGAATCGAGCCGGACAGCATCGTTGTGGGCATTGAGTCGTAGCCTATGATTCGGGCGAGTTCCTCTACGAGGTCATCTTCTATGGATATGTCCGAACGCCAATATGGGACTTTGAGCCACAGTGTGCTGGTACGCTCCGACGAAGGGCCGGCCTCCAGAGTCTCTATCAGGTCAATCAGACCGCCCGGCTGCTCCACCTCCTCGAATCCGAGCGACTCGAGGGTCCGCTTTATCTGAGACGTCGGGTAGTCAACGCCTAGTACCTGCCGTATCCGCGAGCGGCTCAGCTTCACAGTCGGCGGCTCACGTTTCGTCGGATAGAGATCAATGATGCCCTTCGCGGCTATTCCGCCGCAAATTTCGACAATGAGTTGTGTTGCGCGGCGCAGGGCTATGGGCGCTAGCGCGGAGCGAATATCCCGCTCGAACCTATCCGATGCGTCGGTGCGCATACCGAGGGCTGTGCGGGTCCGCCGCGTATTGACCGGATTGAAGCTGGCCGACTCAAGCAGAACCGCGGTGGTTTCCTCTGTCATCTCGGAGTTCGCTCCACCCATCACTCCCGCCAATCCGACCGGATCGCGCGAGTCCGAGATCGTGAGCATCGGCGGCTTCAGTTCGCGTACCTCGCCGTCGAGAGTAGTCAGGGATTCCCCTTCCCGCGCCGCCCTGACGATTATAGTCGCGTCGCGACACTTTTCGAAGTCGAATGCGTGCAGCGGCTGTCCATACTCCAGCATTACGTAGTTCGTTATATCCACGACGTTGTTTATCGGACGCTGGCCAGCCTTCACCAGGGCGTCCCGCATCCACGAGGGAGAAGGGCCAATCTTGATTCCCGTAACCAGGCTTGCGGTGTAGCGGTAGCACAGGTCGGGGTCTTCGATCTCGATTCTAACCAGATATTCTATGTCCTTACCCTCTTCCGGGTACGCGTGATTCGGTTCCGTTACCTTCTCGCCGTTGATAGCGGCGACTTCGTGAGCGATCCCGAGTATGGACAGACAGTCCGGTCGGTTCGACGTAACCTCAGCGTCCAGAACCGCGTCTCCAAGATACTCGGCAAGCGGAGTCCCCACGGGCGCTTCTTCGTCCAGAACGAGTATTCCGTCGTGGTCCTCGCCTAGACCCAGTTCAAGTGATGAACACACCATCCCGGCGGATTCTACCCCGCGAATGCGAGTTCGCTTCAGCGTCTCAACTTTTCCCGAGCGTGGACTGAACATCCGGGCGCCCTCTTTGGCGAAAGCTATCTTCTGTCCCGCCGCGACATTAGGCGCTCCGCAGACCACCGTGGCAGTCTCTCCGCCAATATCCACTGTCGGCAGACGCAGCCGGTCGGCGTTCGGGTGGGGAGCGACATCAAGCACATGACCCACAACTATCTTGTCCGGGTCCAAGTTCTCGCCGACCGTCTCCACGTCACCGATCTCGACTCCGGCCATTGTGAGTTTGTGCGCGAGATCGTCCGGCGAGTCAGTAACCGGAACGTAATTCCTGAGCCATGAGATGGGTATTAGCATATGGTCCTCTTCTGTCGTCTTTGCTCAAAAAAATACGGGCGACCACCCGGTCGCCCTGTGTAGGCCATGAGCGGCCGGCCGGCCAGGTCTAACTAAACTGGCGCAGAAAGCGCAGGTCGTTCGAGTAAAACAGCCGGATGTCTTCTATGCCGTGCTTCAGCATCGAGATTCGTTCCGGCCCCATCCCGAAGGCGAACCCCGTGTAGATGTTGGGGTCGTACCCGACTCCCGCCAGCACTTTTGGATGCACCATGCCGGCGCCCATTATCTCGATCCAGCCCGTATCACCGCACACCCGACAGCCCTCACCGTCGCACAGGAAGCAGTCTATGGACATGTCAACGCCAGGCTCGACGAATGGGAAGTAGTCGCACCTGAAGCGCACTTTACGGTCCACACCGAAAATTCGTCGCGCGAACTCGTACAGGGTTCCCTTGAGGTCGGTCATCGTAATGCCCCTGTCAACGGCAAGCCCCTCTATCTGGTAGAAGTGCCACTCGTGTCTTGGGTCTGTCGCCTCGTAGCGATAGCACTTGCCGGGCACCACCACCCTCACGGGTGGATCGGTCGCCTCCATAGTCCGCGCCTGCATGGGGGACGTGTGCGTCCTCAGAAGCATAGGTCGTTCGCCATCCTCGTCCTCGTAGTCAATCCAGAGAGTGTCCCACATATCGCGCGCCGGATGGTCTTTGGGAATGTTTAGCATCTCAAAGTTATAGTGGTCCCACTCGATCTCCGGGCCTTCCACAACGCTGAATCCCATGGAGGCAAAGGCGTCGCATATCTCCCTTACGATTCGAGTTGTGGGATGAATGCCGCCTCGCGCCGTCGGCCAACCCGGAAGCGTAACGTCTATCGCATCCGGTGGATCCGATTCGGAAGCTGCGCGCTTGATGGCATCCTCGCGCTCCGACATAACCTGTTGGAGCGACTGCCGGACTGCGTTCGCGGCAGCCCCCGCTGCGGGCCTCTCGTCCGCGGGCAGCGACCCAAGACCGCGCAGTATCCGCGTCAACTCGCCGCGCCTGCCCAGAAATGAGATACGCCAGTCGTCGAGAGCCTCCAGGTCAGAGACTGCCTGAAGCCCATCCAGAGCCTTCGACTCAAGTGCTTCTATCTGCGTTGTAATGGCTGATTCGCTCATCGAAACTCCGGTCGCAAGCGCGCGACACTAGAAGAGATTATAGGATTGCCCTGAAACGGCGGTCAAGGAAAGACGCGAAACCACAAGAGTCCGGTCCATTCAGAAATCGCACCCCCATCCGTTACTAATGTACAATTGACCCACAAGCCAGCGCCACAGCGACCAAGGAGATTTCTAATGGCAACCGAGCCCGAGACCATCGAAGACATAGATCTACCAAAGCCGATCTTTCTCTCGGAAGAAGAGTGGCGGGGCATACCCGAAACTATCGAAGACATAGATCTACCAAAGCCCCACTTCTACACCCAAGAGGGATGGGAGGCAAGAATGGAAAGAGAGGCCCAGGAAAATTTCGGCATGAGCGTCGCCGAGTTCTTCGAGGCATGGAAAGCTGGCAAGTTCGACGGCAAACCGGAACTCCATACTAGGATAGTTAGGCTGGCGATGAAGATACCCGAGGCCTGGGACTGCGATGCTTGGTAGAAACCCACCGGAAGCCGTCAGCAGCTATATAGAATCCGTTCAGAGCGCTGCATCGTGCTTATCAGATGCCGTCGTCAGCGTTGGCGGCGGTTATTACCCCGCGGAAATACCCCATATCTTGGAGTTCAACCGAGGCAACCCTGTGAGGCTTAGGGGAACTTCCAGATTATGGCTGTATTTTCAACAATACTATCGCATCGTCCGCTCCGAAATTCCTGGCGCTCTTTGGACAGTGATAGAAGCAGGCTACGAATACAGCATCCTGGACTCCGTCCACAGGGAAATCCTAGTACCGTTTCCATGTGTTTCTGATGTACGGTAACCAGCCCCACCTCTGGATTCCCGCTTTCGCTGGAATGACGGATATTGGTTTGGATATGGCATCTTCATGTGGATGTGGTACTAGTAGTCCGACAACTTAGTTGTGATGGATATCCAGATTCCGAATTATCCCCTCTCCCTTTGGGAGAGGGTTAGGGTGAGGGTATATAAACCGTCAATCCAAAAATGTTGGAACACTAGCCTACCACTGGCGCCCAATAGGACGGAGTTCATTTATAAATCAACACCTGCACATAGGCCACGGCGCAATGCTAAGACGCGAAGAACTCCAAACCGCGCACCTGCCCACAGGCTACGTGTCCCTGGCCGATATTATCCGTCTGCTCATCAGGGACTTCGGCGCAACCCCCAGGCGGCGCGATTGGGAATCCGTTCTGAGCGGCCTGCAATCTAGAGCGAGCTAACAGACCTGAATTCGCCATTCTCTCATTGATTTCTTTTGTAGAATTGTGCTGCTTGCAGAACAGATCCTCTGAGATTCTGTCCCAGGTTACGGTTGAACAGCATTTGACCCGGACCTAGTTCGGCTATCAGGCCCGCGACTTGCCGTACTCTCTGCTCTGACACTGATGCTAAAGCGCGTATATCTGACGAACGATTCAGGTTGGTTTTGAAGAAGAATGCGTTGCTCAAGAATTCTCGATAATCAGCTCCTGCCGAACCCGAAAGGTCAGATACGGATTGCGTTGCGAGAAATACCGCCACCCCCTTGGATCGGCCTTCACGGACGATTCGAGCTAATGGTGATAACGGAACACTAAGATAGTGATGAGCTTCATCTATGAATATAATATGCCGCAGGTTAGTCACCGAACCTCGTCGTTCAACATCAGGGAGTTGCTTCATCTCTTCATACAATTGATTGATGATCAGGAATGCTATCGGTAGCGTGTCTGCCGTAAGTTCGTTGAGCCGCACTAATAGATTTCTCGTTATCATCCGTGCAGAATTGCCTCTCATCGACGTTTCTTGGAAAGCATTGAGAACGCTTAGACGAGATATTATTTCGATCAGCCCGTCCTCTTTCCGTTCTTGTTCTTCGTAGTACGTCCTTATACGATTTTCCAGTATTGGAAAACCGTATCCATCAGAGAATTCTGCTCTTGATATTAGCTCAGATACACATTCCCTTAGCGCAAGTCGTTGTCGTGAGCCAAGGCGAGGATACAATTTTCCAATAAGGTCGGTAATACCGACTGCGTACTGCTCCGAGTTACCTGAGTTGCTGTTCTGGAATGGGACGGTTGGCATGGGTTCCGCACCTACTGTTACAACCTGACATTCCAAGTGTGACTTAAGCATTTGTCTGACTGGGTCATTAGGCTGGGACAAGTCACCCTTATAGTCCATTATAGTGAAGCTCACGTCCGGGCTTTGCTCGCGAATCTGGTAGAGTAAGTCAAGCACAAACTGGGTTTTCCCCTGCCCGCTCAATCCCACAATGCAGGCGTGGGGATTGTCTGTTACGGATGTATCGTTTATACGCCATTGCATTTCTGGTTCATCCGCTAATTTGTTACCGATGTTCAGAGATATTCCTTCGCTGGAATCGGTAATCCATCTTGACGACACTTCGGAAATACGATCAGGTACCATATCCAGCAACAGAGAGTATAGTTCATTGATGTCGTTCGATCTTTCCGCGAGGTCCGCCAATAAGGTGGAACCAAAGTGAACATGATATCCGACTTGCCGGTATATCTCCCTGAGAGGTACAGAACGATTGGCCAGAATCTGAACCAATGTTGGGAAAAGTATAGGATGCTGTCCTCTTGGTGAAGGAATTTCAAAAGCCTGTCCTCCTAAACGAATCGGACGGTTAGGATTTGGTTTGAAATCATCAGGCGGTTTTTCCATTTCCAGATAACCATTTTGGCTGAGGCTTATGAGAGCCGCCATCCTCTGAACAACACCCATAGAACCCAGTTCGGGAAATCTTTCATGCACAAACAGACATTTATCG
Source organism: Dehalococcoidia bacterium (assembly GCA_965261525.1). Taxonomy (GTDB): domain Bacteria; phylum Chloroflexota; class Dehalococcoidia; order Lucifugimonadales; family UBA1123; genus VXRN01. The sequence continues at coordinate 1,845,076 of OZ253472.1, read as the reverse complement.
TAAGATATCTCAGATATGATTACTCTATCCGGCATATCATTGGACAATATAGCCCTCCTTTATAGCGGTTCGGCCCATATCGGTGTCTATTTCCAGATGATGCTCACTTGCAAGATGCGGGCTTAGCCTCCTGTACTGGTCTAATCCCACTTCGGCATCGGTTGCCAGAACTATCACCTGCTGTCCGACATATGGGAAGAACTTGGTCAGGATATTGTCCCTGTGGATAGTGTCCAAACGCGCCAGAGGTGTATCTATCAGTACGGGAAGTTGCTTGTCGGACAACTCGATGATACTTGCAATCAGGGCAAACGCCAAAATTTCCTTCTGCCCAGCGCTCTGTTCCAAAGCTGACAGATCTGTATCCGAACTCGAAATTACGTTTATGTCGAATGTGTCCCTATTGATTTCCACTTCCTTCCAAGCCATTGGGTTGTTGGTCAGTTCCTTAAATTTCCTGTTGAATGCCTCTTCAAGATCTCTAATTCGAGTGTGGCGATATTCGGTTATGAAACGCTCCAAGATGTCCTGGATTTTTGCACAGAGATTCAATTGAGAATTCAGGCGGTTGAATTCTCTGTCATGTGCGCTTAGCTCTAAAATATGGACGTTGAGTGTTTTCAGTTCTTCATCTAAATCTTTTTGTTCATTTGTCAAACTGGTGAGAGCGCTTTCATGCTGAGCCAGAAGCATACTTTTCTCGTTAATATCCCTATTGAGGGTGGATATATCCATATCAAATGATCCCTGCGAAGGCAGAGAGTCCAGTTCATGCTTTATCTGGTTGAATTCAGCATGCAGTCTCTCAAGACGTGCGGGAGTATCTAAGAGCTTCCCCTTTGAAATCTCAATCATACCCGCCAGCTTCTCAAGTCCTTCTGACACTGAAGAGTAGAATGTTGTTTCAGGTTTCGCCCCGGCCGCGGACATTAGCTCGATTCGAAGGGTTTCCGGGGACTCCCTGTTCAGTGCGGGAGCAATGTCTTTTCGGTGTTCCCACAGAAGTGTGACTATATCTTCAATCTCGAACGGCCCTGATGATTCCGGAAGCTCGTTGTAGGCCTGTTGAATCTCAGGCCAGAAAAGAACAATCGGTAGTTCAGTAGAAATCAACTGTTTGATTTCTTCCTCAGAATTTTCAATATCAGACTGTATTACGTCGCGCCGTTCCTCCAATTCTCTTCTCTTAGCCTGGGTTTTCTCGTCGAAGATCAGGCTGTATTGAGCTTGCTGACGTTCCAGCGTGGTAAGATCACGCCTGATTTCGTCTGCTGATCTTCGTGTTTGGGCAATCCTTTGGATGGCAGACTTCCTTTTGGCTTCCGCGATACTTTGTGCTTCCAGTTTTTCGTACAGATCCTCTTTGACATCGCAATTGTCCCGAGCGTCTCTCAGATCGCGGTCTATCCCTCCGCTCATGTCCTTGAGAAGTTGGATATAGGGACTTAGCCCTAGCAGTCTTTCAAGAGCGTCCTTTACGTTGTTAGCTGCAGCGTCAGTGTATTCCTGTATCCTTTCGCCATCGAATAGAAAGAAGTGTCTGATGGCATAGGGAATTATACCTTCAATGAAATCTGCTATCTCACCTTCTTCTCTAGTGCTGTAATCGGAATCCATATCTCGAAGGAAGGATTGCAGGGTCACACTTCTGGTGCTCGATTCGCGACGTCTTGGATTTCTAGTCCATCTGCGGTTCAGCCTGTACAGACAACTGTTATGCTCGAACTCTATTTCGACAGACATTTCATTCGAGTTAACTCCCCGGGAAAGATCGGTAGCTCTAAGAATCCGAACTTTTTCTGAAGCAAACAGACAGGCGTTGATAGCCTCGAAAAGCGTAGTCTTCCCGCTCCCGTTATACGCTCCAAGCAAATGTATGCACTTATCAGAGCTGGGGCTTGGCAGTTCCAGTGTGTTATTCCCGTAGCAAGACCTTATGTTCGCTAAACTAATCTTGCGAATAATCATCTTCACGTTCCACCGTGTATTCTTCTATAGCTTTTTTCAGGTTGCGGGTCAGTCCTCGACGACGCATACGCCTCTCGTTTTCGACTTCCAGTTCGATTAGTCGGCGTATCAGTCCAGGATCAATATCAAACTCCAAACATAGAGCTTCCAGCAGTTGGGTTTCAGTATCCGTCCGCTCGACTGCCTCAAGACTCTCTAGCGGGGGCACTTTGATTCCCGTCGTAGTCATAACTACTTCTCCCGTCTCTCTGGACGACTATGGTGGACTTGCCCGCATTGTAGCACAGTAGGTGACGCTTCCCGTCCAACGGCCTCCGTCGTCTGAATTTCCTTCCTTAACTGGCTTGTAACCACACTTCCATGACACCCTACTCCCCGCCCTCTGACCGCGGCCCGAACGGCTCCGGACTGAACGGACCGTCCCGCACTTCCAGGAAGCCCCGCATCCCGCGCTCCATCGCCGCGTCCAGCATCTCCTTCCTGTTGAAGTCAGGCCTCTGCGACGAGTGCGCGAATGCGGAAAGCAGCCAGTTCGTCGTGATGGCGTTGCGCAGTCCCATCATCTCCAGGCCGAGCGTGGCGACATACTTGTTGGCGGCGACGGTCTCAGGGCTGATCTTCGCGATTCTCTCCGCCAGCCGGAAAGCCTCTTCCATCATAGCGTCCTTGTCCGCGAACACCTCGTTGACGAGACCGATCCTGAACGCTTCCCGCGCGTCTATGTGGTCGCCGGTGAGCGAGTATCGCAGAGCGTTCTTGTACCCCGCCATCAGTACCCACAGAAAGCTGGTGTTCGAAATCTGTCGCACCTCCGGCTGGGCGAAAACGGCGTCCTCAGAGCAGAATGTCATGTCACAGGTCAGAGCCAGCCACGTTCCTCCGCCCATGCACCAGCCATGCACGCACGCGATAACCGGCTTGGACAGTTCGAGAATGTGGGTCTGGTTCTTGAGCATATTGCGGTCGTGATAGAACCACCGCGAGGTGTGTTCCGCCGCGCTGGATCCTTCGGGAATCATGGACACCGGGTCGGTCTCCCCGAACGACGCTATGTCGTAGCCGGAGCTGAACGCCCTGCCCGCGCCCTGGATTATGATTACGCGCGCTTCCGGGTCCGATTCCGCCACATCGAGCGCGGCGTGAAGGTCCGCCTCCATCGGCTCTGTCATAGCGTTCAGGGTTTCAGGACGGTTTAGAGTTATCAGCCGCGTCGGGCCTTTGACTTCGTACTTTATGAATTCGTATTCCGGCAATGTGCGCCTCCGTCTGTCACTTGCTTGCGCGATGTCCGAGTCAGAATCCACGAAAGTCCCGACCGCTTGGTAACTATACCAAAACCCTGCCGTTCAGAACTCGCCCGAACCCTCGCAGGTTGAGGACTTCGGAGCGCGGTGTTAGTGTATATTCGCCGAATCAATTCGGCTTGACTAAAGCTAAACGGAGTTCATCAGGAGAAAAGCGTGTTATCACAGTTTTTGAGCAATGAGGAGATAGTCCAGCGGGCAAGAAAGAACCTGCCCCAGGGCGCCTGGGACTACCTCGTGGGCGCGTCGGAGTCCGAAACGACTATGCGCCGCAACCGGCTGGCATTCGACCGTCTCGCCTTTCGTCCGCGTGTCTTGCAGGATGTCTCGACGGTAGATACTTCCACGACTTTCCTGGGCGACAATCTGAGCATACCCGCCCTGCTCGCGCCTATCGGATCGCTCCAGGTATTCAACCCGGAGGGCGGAGCGGCTTCCACGCGAGCCGCCGCCGATTTTGGAATCATGCACGTCGTCAGTTCTGTTACAGAGCCGACCCTGGAGGAGATCGCAGCAGCAGCCGACCGCCCGAAAGTGTTCCAGCTATACATTCACGGCGACTGGGGCTGGATCGAGGAGATGGTCGGACGCATCAAGGACGCCGGCTACATCGGACTGTGCATCACGGTGGATACCGCGCATTACAGCCGCAGGGAGCGTCCCATGCTCACGCGCTGGACGCCTCCGACCAGGCGCAGGTCTTACGATCCGGCTCACTCCGCCTCCGTCACGTGGGATACCGTGGACAGGATAAAGAGCCTCGCCGGTCTTCCCTTCATGTTAAAGGGAATAGCCACGGCTGAAGACGCGAAGATCGCCGTAGAACACGAGGTCGACGTCGTGTGGGTCTCCAACCACGGCGGGCGCCAGCTAGACCATGGTCAGGGCACAATGGAGATGCTCCCTGAGGTCGTCGAGGCCGTTGACGGAAAGGCGGACATAATTCTCGACGGCGGCGTCCAGCGAGGGACTGACATCATTAAGGCCGTCTCGCTTGGCGCTCGCGCCGTAGCGCTCGGCAAACTGCAGGGCTGGGGACTCGCGGCGGACGGGCAGGCAGGTATCGTCAGGATGCTCGAGATTCTGGAAGATGAGATCATCGTCGCCATGGCGCTGATGGGCGTGACCTCGATTGACCAACTCAATCCCAACTATGTCTGCGAGGCCGAGCCGGTTATAGCCGCCCACGAAATGAGCGCGTGGACAAATATGCCCGGCAACCGGATATTCTAGACACACCTGCCCGCGCTTGACTCACGAGCGCGGGCTAAACAAACCCGCAGAGGAGCGTTCTTCAATGCCATACTCAATAAATCACGTCCACATCAGGGCCTCCGACCCTCATGCCTCCGCCGCCTGGTACACCGAACACTTCGGCGCCAAGCTGCTCTCCTCAAGAGAGGTCATGCCCGGCACGATCACCGTCAGCATGGACGCGGGCGGCCCCGTCAGGCTCAACATATCCTCCAAGCCGGAGGGAACGCCTGACGTAAAGGCGGTCGCCGAACTCAACCGCCTGGGACTCGAACACTTCGGCTTCGACGTGGACGACATAGACGCGGACATTGCGCGTTTTGAGGCGGCGGGAGTCCGTGTCGTCCTGCCCATAACCGAGGTTGCGGGCGGCACACGACTGGCCTACATAGAGGGCCCGGATGACGTTCTGATAGAACTGGTCCAGCCCGCCCGCTGACATCCTTGCCCGACGACAATCAAGGCCCACCGCGACCACCGAAATAACCATTGCGTGAGTCCGGCGTTGTAGTAATCAGAGCGGCCTGCTCAGGCTGCATTTACACACGCCGGACGCATCTGCGTTCGCAGTCGCGCGGGAGGACTTTCCAAAATGAGACAGAGAAGCTATGGCAGGGACACCGGCCTCACCCTGCGTATGTTCTTCACAATGTTTATGCTGGCCGGCGTTTGGGTCGCCTTCATGGGCCTGCTGTTCTGGGCCGGACTCTCGCCGATCCTCGTACTCGGATTCGCCCTGGTCGGCGTACTCATCCAATACTTCATGTCCGACAAGCTGGTTCTCATGTCCACGGGCGCGAAGGAAGTTTCCGCGCGGGAAGAGCCTTGGCTGCACTCCACCATCGAGCGACTCGCCCAGATGTACGACATTCCGAAACCTAAGAAGATAGCGATCATGGAGACCCACGTACCCAACGCGTTCGCCACAGGACGCAACCCGAAGAACGCCGTGGTCGCCGTGACGCGCGGACTGCTCGCCCGACTCAACGACAGGGAAGTCGAGGCGGTACTCGGACACGAACTCGCCCACGTCAAGAACCGCGACGTTGCCGTGATGACATGGGCGGGGCTGATAGTCATTATGGCCGGATACCTGATGCAGATGCTTTTCTGGATGAGCCTGTTCGGGGGCTTCGGAGGCAGGGACAGGCGAGATGGCGACGGCGGCAATATCATGCTCGTGATGATGGCGGTTTACGCTGGAACAATCGCCACATACTTTGTCGCCCAGCTTCTTGTCATGGCGCTGTCCAGATACCGCGAATACGCAGCGGACCGCGGCGGCGCAATCGTAACCGGCGCGCCCATGCAGCTCGCCTCCGCCCTCGCTAAGATCAGCAACGATATGTACCGCATACCCGACCAGGACCTGCGCGAGGTTCGCCATGCCAACGCCCTCATGTTTGCCCCGGCGCTGTCCCGCGAGGGAATCACAAGCCTGTTCTCCAGCCACCCTTCGACCGAAAGCCGCATCGAGAAGCTGAGAGAGATGCAGCGCGAACTCGAGAGCGCCCGACCATTCAGAACCTAATTCTTATTGGAGATCACATGGGAATCTTCAGCGCCCTTTTCGGACACACCAAGCTCAAGGCGCCGGGCAAAGAGGAATTCTTCTCGATAATCGGGGCCGCGTACAGCCTTGAGTCGAGGACCGAGTTGCGCCCTACTCAGATGGCGGGCCTGGTCGTGAACCCGGTTGAGTCCTCCTACTTCGACAATCTCGACACCGAACTCAGGACGCTGCTCGACATCAGCGGCAGGGCGACAGGAACGCGCTTCGAGATAAGGGACGACGAATTCGGCACACGCTGGGTCATACTCGACGACCCCGACTTCGAGGATCTGGTCAGCCTGATACACACGGCTGCGGAGACAATCATCGAACACGGATTCGCCGACCGCATTCTCGCAGCCGCCTTCCTCATCGAGTACCAGGGACGCCCGGCCTACTGGCTGTACAGCTACAAGCTGGGACGATTCTACCCGTTCATTCCCACCGCAAGCAGGGAGCGCGACTACGTAGCCGAAATGCGCCTGGGCGAGATAATGCGCAAAGAGAATATACCCGTAGCCCGCCGCCTCGAACAGTGGTACGCCCTATGGGGCATCCCGTTCTAGCCAGGCGCCGCCCCTCTTGCCTCAATTCCATGGCAAGGAATACAATACCCACATGGTTTGGGAAGTCGAATACACCAACGAATTTGAGGATTGGTTCATCGCACTCTCACAGCATCAACAGCGGTCCGTAATGAGTAGAGTTAGTATTCTGATACAACGCGGTCCCGGGCTAGGATACCCTTATTCGTCGAGTGTGCGTAGTTCCAGGCACGGGCACATGAGAGAACTTCGGGTGCAGAGCGGAGGACGCCCAATACGAATCTTCTACGCATTCGACCCCAGACGAGCGTCTATCCTATTGATAGGCGGCGACAAGACGGGCAATGATCGTTTCTACCAAGAGTACGCGCCAATAGCCGATAATCTCTACGACATATACTTATACCATTTCATCCTGATGTGAGCGTAGAGGAGCTGGTCGAAGTCTGATATTTCATTTATGCTCAAGCCAACTCAGGCGTTGGAGGGTAGCAGATGATTGGACGCCCGTTCAGGATGGCATGGCATGAGCAAGACACACCGGAGGCATTGAAAGAGGCTTATATGTCCCAACGAGACGTCAGCATTCGTACCCGGCTGCGCGCGCTGTGGCTGATACGTCGCGGCTGGCAGATCAAAGCGGCGGCTGAAGCTGTGGGTGTTCACTGCCGGAGCGCGCAGAGATGGGTTGGGTGGTATAGAGAAGGCGGTCTGGACGAGGTCCTGTCCCGCAAGATGGGAGGAGTGGGTCAGCCGAGGTTTCTGAGCGAGTCTCAGGAACGGAGATTGGTTGGGGAGATTGGAAGTGGACGTTTCAGGACTGCTGGTGAGATCGCCGATTGGGTGGAGTCGGAGTACGGTGTGAGGTTCAAGGGGAACAGCATATACAGTGTGCTTGAGCGGCTGGGATGTTCACCGAAGGTTCCCAGCCCCCGGCATGAGAAGGCGGACCTGTACGCTCAGGAGCGGTGGAAAAAGGGGGGCTTGGCCGTTCCCTTCGGAGAGCGGGAGTTAGTTCGGGAACGCTGATCGGGTTTGCCGATGAGATGCGAGTCGGACTTCGCGGGATGGTGCGCCGGGTGTGGGGAGTTCGTGGGGTGAAGGTGGTTCAGCGGTTGCAGTTGGTTTATGAGTGGAAGTACCTGTTCCTGGTGGTGGACTTTGGCAGAGGCAAACCGGAGTGGGCGTGGATAGACTCGATGAGGTCTGAGACGGTGGCGCGCGCGGCGCTGAGCGTTAGGCGATACACGGAAGTGAGAGCGCTTGTGTGGGACGGAGCGGGCAGTCATCGCAGCGAGTTGGTGAGGAGTATAGCGGGGATGAAGACGATAACGCTGCCTGCCTATAGTCCTGAGCTTAATCCTGCCGAGCGGGTATTCGAGGAGGTTCGCAGGTGGGTAGAGGGCAGGGTGTATGGGAGTATAGATGAGAAGGTTGAGGCGGTGAATACCTGCCTGAGCAGGCTGGAATCGGATCCCGAACGAGTAAAGTCGCTGGTAGGTTGGGATTGGATCAAGCGGAACATTCAGCGGCTACCTGAATACTACCCGGCCTCATCAAGCTGAATTGGTATTACAAGAACTTCGTGATGAGGGATTGATAGAATGAGTGGACATCACCCAATCAGCAAATTGTTTGAGAAACTGACGCCGGAGGACCGTCAAATCATAGAGGAAATGAAAGCTGAACTAATTGCCGACATAGAACGGCGCGAAGCGCTTGAGTCCGAGGCCGCCCCAAAAGACCCCAACAAGGCCAAACAGCCCCAGCCCGCAAAATAAGGGCTGACACAATGAGCGGACACCGCCCTTTCAGTAATCTAACCAAGGACTTTACCCCTGAGCGCCGCCAACGCATCAAGGCCATGACAGATGAACTTCGCGCCGACATAGAACGACGCGAGGCGCTTGAAGCCGAGGCCGCCCCAAAAGACCCCAACAAGGCCAAACAGCCTCAGCCCGCCAAACAGTAGTTACCCGGTCCTCGGCGGCAACGAAAGTCCCTCGATAAACTCCAGATTCGGCAACTTCCCTAGCTCCGCCGGCGCCATCTTCAACTTGAACGACCGGCTTCCGCCGCCAAGTATCACATAATCGAGGTCGCGCAGCTTGGCGTCCGCGTAAATCGGAAGGTCTTCGGGCAGGCCGAACGGCGTCACTCCACCTATCATCATGCCCGTGAGTTCCATCGTCTCGTCCGCGTTTGCGAACGACGCGCGAGACACCTCCATCAGCCCCTTCACCCGCTTGTTCACGTCCAGCCTGTCAGTGGCGGCCACGATGCACGCGCAATACTTCTTCTGTCCTCGCTTCGACGCCACCACAATCGTATTCCCCGACTTCTCGAGCGGAAACCCATACTTTTCACAAAACTGAGCCGTATCCGCGAAATCCGGGTCTATCTCGAACAACTCGAACTCCGCGCCCGCGGACTCAAGCCGGGCAACGACTTCTTGCTCAATATCTTCAGGTATGCTCATGTCTGTTTCCTCGTTCTGACCCAATATAACAGCCTTGATTTCACCGCAGCGCCTCGACCATACGCCGCCCGCACCTCATCAACTCTACCCTTACCCTTTTACCCCTGAAGTTAATCTGATTAGCGGACTGTCGGAATTTGTTGACCTCATCTCTGTGCAACTTTCCTCCATAAACCGCAACCGGAAGAAATCGCGCCGTCGTATTGCGCGGAATAATACGGTCCGCGAATCGCGCTCCCGCCCTTAGCTGACCCACCATCTCACTAGCTCTGACACTACCCTTCTTCAATTCAAGCGCGACTACCCAATCCCCATCGTCGCTGACAAACATGAAATCACACTTACTGGCGTCATCCTTGATTCCCAAGTCGCGGCAATCCATATTCACCAGCACATTGGGCCGCGGCGCGTCCTTCATACTGACCGAGCATCCTTTCGCCCCGCACCTTGTCACCAAGCATTTCTGCGCCACCTTCGAGCGAACCGCGTCAACAAGTCCCGCCATTAAGACCTGCTCCGCTCCATGCGGTTGGAAATCGCGGCGTAGTCGTTATAGGTTCCCATAGCCACCTCGTCGAATCCCGACCTGAATCCCCCAAATTCCTCATCGAACGGGATTTCCTTCACTACCGACCCGCGCGGACGATTCTTCGGCTCAAACAGCCACACACCCAACTGGTCTGGAGTGAGCGCATAATTCGCCCCGCCGATTCCCTCCCGGCGAGACTTCGGAAGCTCTGACAGCCTAACTAGGTTGGCGAGTTCATCTAACACCCATTCGCTGTGCGTCGTTATTATCACCCGCACGCCCGCGCGTACCACCGCCGCCAACTGCCGAGTGAACTCTACCTGCATCGCCGGATGAAGGTGAGACTCCGGCTCCTCGATTATCAGCGTCTCCCCCGGCCTAACCACGTGCCGCAGGTACAGAACGACCGACGCGATTTCGGACACCATAGACGACGTGTTCATTAACGGCATATCCTCTTTCCAGCCTTCAGGCTTGTATGAGAACACTGGATAGCCCGTGACCGAAGCTCTGTAACTTACGGCCCCTCTGAGTATCTCCCGTTCAATCTGTCTAGCGAGTTCAGACCTGTGTTCAGACCTTAAACGCGATGTATCCATACGGTCGTCCAGTGTGCCGAGTTGCCGTAGGAAATCCGCAAGAACTCCCGAAAGCGCCGGTAGAGATTCTTCCCGCTGAATACCTGCAAACGGAGCGCGCCTAATCAATGATCCCACCGCAACCCTGTGAGCGTGCATTATTCCGGTTCGGTCAGCAGGCAGATAATGGGCTGTATCATCCAGAGGGGAATGGATCCAGGTTCTTACCAACTCAGCGAGATTATTTATAAGAAGATATTCCTCGAAGTCCCTATCCTTACCGAATTCAATTTGATCCCAGATCAGTCTGACTCGTAAGGCGAGTTGTTCAATGTGATTAATTTCCTCCCTATCCACTCCTTCAAATAACAGCGGCGTTCTCTCAGGTATAGATGCGAGGAGTTCGGAACCACTTCGATTTGTCATAAATTTATACTTAAAAGGTTCTATCGGTTCAGATTGACCTGAGAGTTCTCGTTTCAGGGAGACATTCATGCCTTTCCTGCTTGAATGACGGATCAGTCTCCCGACGTCCGCGATCCCGAAGCAACGCAATATCTCATCATGAAGGGCATTGGCAGCAGTTTCTATCTCGCGGAGAAATGGCCTGAGAGACACGCTAATAAAATCCGGCGCTGGCAGGCGAATGGATTCAAGTGAGACATCCTTAGTCTCCAATCGAGAACGTACTGCGCCTGCCCAGCGAATTAGGTCACTGATATATTTCTCGGATACATCTGGTGAGAATTCGGTTGGGGAAGCACTGTTTCTATATGTGTACTCCCCATACTCATATCTACTAAAGAATCTATGCAGGGCGTATATCAAAATCGCCAGATACGACTTCCCCGTATTGCTCGGACCTACGAACACAGTCAGCGGACGCAGGTCTATCTCAGCCCTGGCGATAGGGCCAAAATCCCTGACACTCAACTCAAGATTTTTCCGCTCAATCAAAATTTATCGCCCTATCCCAATGTCCGCCTGACTTCGCTTCTGCCCATCCGGGGACATGAACTTATCCAAATCATAGTTCCCGCAAGTCGCTTTAACCAGCTTTGGCCAGTCAATAGCGCCAGACGAATGACAGTATTCATCTACGAAATCGCGTGTGATTCGATTCGCCGCCTCAGCCTTCCTTGCCATGTACTGTTCGTTGTGTTCCTTCGCTCGGTAGCCAATTGGATCAATGATCTCTGTGTACAGATCCTTGTTCTCGCTTATGAAATACCAGAAGTTTTGTCCAACGACCTTCAGATATCCTCTGAGAAAACCCGTCCGGGTACGTCCGCAGCAAATTCCCAACACTGATTGGACATTCGCCCGCATATCTCCCTGCCTCACTCGAGTAACGGCGGTCTTCAGGTCTTCCTCAAGTTTGTCCTGTTGAGATGCGTTGCCCCAATTGGGACCCGACTTGATTGATACGACGTAATGAACTCCCCTGTTCATAAACTCCAAGTCAACGCCCGGAGCCGTTGACTTGTGACCGCCTGAAGTTTGTTCGGCGACAAATATAGCTAAACCTTCCAGAAACTGCCCGAACCTTTCTTCTTCCGAGGACGACAGGAATGCGTCCATGAATCCATCCGCCATCTCGGAAGCGGTCAAGATGTTTTTAGCTCTGAACAGATAGGGATTCTTCTTCAGCAGTTTCTTGATATCGAGATTCTTGAGCGAATCAAGCCGTCCTTCGTGGAACGTCCCGATATTCTCATTCACATACTCTTCCACAGCGGGAAGGTCGAGCGGTTCCACTAGACACCCCCTGTACGACCTCTTCAGAATACTTAGCCCTGCGCTCCGCGACACCCGGCAACCTAGCCTGCATATCCGCCAAGCGCTTCTCAGATAGTCGCACATACTCTTCGTTAGTGTCTATGCCGACATAGCGCCTGGCGAGAGACAGCGCGGCCGCGGCTGTTGTGCCAGAACCGATGAACGGGTCGAGGACCGTATCCCCCGGTTGCGTGAACAGCTTGATGAACCATGTTGGCAACGGCAGAGGAAACACCGCGCTATGCTTCTTGTTCGACGATTCCGTCGCCATGTGTATCACGTTATTAGGATAGACCATATCGCGACCCACCCAGTTTGAGATGTTCTTGCCGAATCCGCTCCCAACGCGCGATTCGTCTCGGATTTTGTCAGTCTCGCTAAGGTTGGCAAGCCTGCCATTTGCCCAATCCCCCACTGGAACCATCACCGCATCTTGGTACATGTTGAATTTGCGGCGCTTATTGAATTGAATCAGTCGTTCCCAATTATCGCGAAATCGGTTCGGCCACTTCCCCGGGTATGAGTTCTTCTTGTGCCACATGAATTCCTCAGTCCACAACCATCCCCTCTTTCGCATTTCCAATATAAGCTCGATCACATACGTATGCCTCTCTCCGTTCACGGCGCGCTCTTTGATGTTCAGTACGAACGTACCGGACGGCTTAAGCGCCCTGAATAACTGGTCTGCCTTGGGCATGAACCAATCCACATAATCGTCAGGCTTGATGCCGCCATATGTTCTCTGTCTCTGGTCGGCATATGGAGGCGAGGTAAAGATCAGGTCAATCGAGTCGTCGGGAAGTTCCTTCAGCACATCTTCACAGTCGCCATGAATGATTTTGTCTAGATATTCCATCAGATAACGCCTCTCCGCGAACGAACATACATTCTGTCAGGAAATTTTGTCAAGGATAATCGAGGCAAACATATTCACCAATCACCTAGTAGTCCGACAACTTAGTTGTGATGGATATCCAGATTCCGAATTATCCCCTCTCCCTTTGGGAGAGGGTTAGGGTGAGGGTATATAAACCGTCAATCCAAAAATGTTGGAACACTAGAGCCATACTAGAATGAACTTCACCAACTAAGATGAAGCATTACTATGTTCCCCTTCCATGGCAGACCCCTAATCCAGCGAAACACCCGATGAGCCTCATTCGTCCCAACACTCTCGGCTCTTACATACTCTGATGCACGTTCAACCGCGCTCTCGTATGTGTACTCTACGAACAGATTACCATCTGACCAAACCTCCCAGTCATACTTCGAAGGATTGGCCGCCACGTGCCAAAGAAACTTGATCGGCGCATTTCCCGGATAATCCAGATACTCTATCCGCGCCACTCCAACATCTAGCCCCATGATTCACCTCCCCTAATTTTTTGAGGTCCGGCATTCTAGCGGACCCCGCCAACAATGCAACCCCCAACCTACACACTATCTGACCAAATGTGCTAAAATGTCTCTAATCGGCGATAAAACCTTAATACATAAACCGGAAATTATATATTGAAGACGGGGAACGCGGGGAAAAACGCCTCCATAGCTAACGCAGGCGAAACGCAGGTCAACGCAGGTACCAGCGGACACCTGTCGTTCTTCTGTTATTCATCAGCCGCGCCACCTGCCCTGCGCCTGTTGATTTATAATCGAATTTTATGATTCTGCCGTTCGACCCGATTCCGCCACCGGACCCGGTGAGAGTTCTCCCTCTCACGCAGCGCCGTTGTCCAATCGCGCCATGTGTACGATAATGACTCTCGGTATAATGACAGACGCGAGCAACATACAAAGAGACCAAGTATGCGAAGAGACCAGGCCCTCAAGAAACTGTCCGAGCACAAGGACGAACTTCGAGACAAGTTCGGCGTGACCTCCATCGCCATCTTCGGCTCCACCGCCCGGGACGAGGCTACGCCCGACAGCGATGTGGATACTCTGATAGAGATCGAGCGTCCCTCCGGTTTCTTCGACGTCGCCAGAGTGAAGTTCTACTTGGAAGACGTCCTGGATACGAAGGTTGACCTGGCAACTCCGGGCGCTCTGAGATCCCCGATTCGGGAGCGAATATATAGGGAACTCATCTATGTACGCTGACCGCTCGGACTGGCGATTACGACTGAACGACATTGAAGACTCGGCGGAGAAAATCCTCCGATACGTCCACGGTATGAGCTTTGACACGTTCAGTCAGGACAACCGTACCATTGACGCCGTTGTTCGGAACTTTGAAATTATTGGTGAAGCAGCCAGAAACAAACATTCCGGACGGGTTCAAGAGCGCTCACCCTCATATATCTTGGCGTGAGATGAACGATATGAGGAATACGCTCATCCACGGGTATTTTGGCGTTGATGTCTCCATCGTATGGGGTACGATAGTCAACAACCTTCCGCCCCTGCTTCCATCTATCCGTGAGCTAGTTGAATCCCGTCCATCAATGACAGACTATGAATTAGGAGATCCAACTTAAATGCCCTTCGACAACATAGCCCTCTTCCCATTCACCGCCGACATCAACGACCGCGACCGTCTCACAATCGGCGGCTGCGACACCGTTGAGCTCGCCAACGAGTTCGGAACGCCGCTGCTCGTCTTCGACGACGCCACCCTGCGCGGTATGTGTCGCGGATTCGTTGACGCCTTCGGCTCCCGCTATCCGAACAGCCGGGTACTCTACGCCTCCAAGGCGTTCGTGAACGCCGGCATAGCCAGGATAGTCGCCGAGGAGGGACTCGGACTCGATGTAGTCTCCGGCGGAGAATTGGCCGTAGCCGTAGCCGCGGGCGCGGACATGAGCAATGTCTATTTCCACGGCAACAACAAGACGCCACAGGAACTCGAATACGCCCTCGATGTCGGCTGCGGACGCATAGTCGTGGACAGCTTCTACGAACTCAACCTGCTCAACGACATCGCCGCCCGGCGCGGCGTGACCCAGCCCATCCTGCTCAGGCTCTCCCCCAGCGTTGACCCGCACACACACGTCCACACCACAACCGGAATCCTGGACAGCAAGTTCGGCTTCTCCATAGAGACCGGCGACTCCACCCACGCCATCCGACAGGCGCTCGCCGCCTCCAATCTCGACCTGCTCGGACTCCACTTCCACCTCGGATCGCCCATATTCGAGCTCGAGCCATACGCCATAGCCGTTGATACCGTGCTGACATACCTCGCCCAGTTCAAGGACGAGGGCCTGGATATGCGCGAGTTCAGTCCGGGCGGCGGATTCGCTATCGGCTACGTCCGAGACCAGCTCCCGCCCGCAGTCGAGGACTACGCCGAGGTTATCACCTCGGCCTTCACCCGCCGCTGCGAAGACCTCGGTTTCGGCCAGCCGACCCTGCTCCTCGAACCAGGCCGTTCAATCATCGGAAGGGCCGGTGTGGCGCTCTACACCGTGGGCGCGATAAAGCGGATTCCCACAGTCCGCAAGTACGTCTCCGTGGACGGCGGCATGGGCGACAACATACGACCCGCGCTCTACGGCTCCGAGTACGAGGCCGTCCTGGCCTCCCGCATGTCTGCCGAGCCGAGCGAACTGGTCACACTCGCGGGCAAATACTGCGAGTCCGGAGACATTCTCGTCCGCGACATTGAGATGCCGGAGTTAGAGTCCGGCGACACCATAGCCATACCATCGTCCGGAGCGTATGCCCCTTCTATGGCAAGCAACTATAACCTGAACGGTCGTCCCGCCATAGTAGTTGTAGCCGACGGAGAAGCCCGCCTTATACGCCGCCGCGAGAGCTTCGAAGACATGATGGCCCTGGATGTCGTGTGAAACAGAGCAGGCATAGATACACAGAGTGTCCCCAAGCCATTTCTTGACGTTAACATACGTCAATACCATAATTGGATGTGTGAGGAAGGGAGAATTATCGTGGTAACTCTGAAGGAGAACTTTTCCAGCCAGGCCGATCCTGAACTACTCGCGGCGTTGCGCGAGATAGCGGACAACGAAGGCCGAAACTTTCAGTCGGTATTGGAAGAAGCTATGCGCGCTTTCGTAGAGAATCGCGCCGACCCAAAGCCTCGCGCCTCCGTGATGGAGCATTTCCACTCAAGTGTCGAAAGAAACCGCAGGCTTGGCGAACTTCTCGCCAGATGACTCACGACTTTCCTATCTCCGACATTCGCGCCGACAACTGAAAACTAAGGACTGAGAACTATTATGACTGACCTAATTTACTCCTCTGCCACCACAATCGCCCGGGCCATACGAGACAAGGAAGTATCCGCCGTCGAGGTCGTTCAGGCTCATCTCGACCGCATCGCCGAGGTCAATCCAAGCCTCAACGCCGTCGTGCAACTCTGCGCCGACCGCGCTCTCGACGAGGCTAGAGAGGCCGACGCCGCTCTCGCACGCGGCGACGCAACCGGCCCGCTTCACGGAGTCCCGATGACTCTCAAAGACTCTCTGGACACCGAGGGCGTCGTAACCACCGGAGGAACAACCGGACGACGCGATTTCGTCCCCGAACGCGACGCCACCGTCACGGCCCGACTAAGGGCGGCGGGCGCGATACTCATGGGCAAGACCAACACCCCTGAACTGACCATGGCCGGCGAGACCGACAACAGCGTCTATGGACGCACCAACAACCCATTCGACCTCGACCGTTCACCCGGCGGCTCAAGCGGGGGCGCAGGCGCCATCATCTGCGCGGGCGGTTCGCCTTTCGACATCGGCAGCGACACCGGCGGCAGCATACGAATGCCCGCGCACCTCTGTGGCATTGCGGGAATCAAGCCAAACTCAGGGAGAGTTCCGCGCACGGGTCACATCATCAACTATACACTGGGCGCGACCGACTCCTACACGCAAAACGGCCCGATGGCTCGCTATGTCGAAGATCTGGAACTGATCCTGCGCGTCATATCCGGCCCCGACTGGATAGACCCCGCTATCGTGGATATGCCTCTCCGCAACCCCGCCGACGTGGACCTGAACAGTCTCCGTGTCGCCTTCTACACCGACCCGCCCGGATACAAGGTTCCCGCCCAGGACACAAGGAACGCCGTACAAGCCGCAGTCCGCGCCCTCTCCGATGTGGCCGCCTCCGTGGAAGAAAATGCCCCTCAGCCCCTGGAGCGCGTGCCGGATATGACCGCCAAGATTGGCGGAGGCGACGGTCGCGCCGGAACCCGCCGACTGCTGGACAAGGCCGGCACCACCGACGTGTCCGCTATTCTGTCCAAGCGATTCGACGAAGCCGAGCCTGTCACAACTTCAGAGTTCACAAAAGCCCTCGAAGACCTCGACCAGTACCGCAGCGACATGCTCCGATTCATAGGCGACTACGACGTGATAATCTCGCCCGTAACTGCCCAGCCCGCCCAGCCGCACGGGGCGTCTTTCGAAGACCGCAACCGCCACGCCTTCTACACCGGCCCCTACAACCTCACCGGCTGGCCCGGCGCGGTTGTCAGGTGCGGAACATCGTCCGAGGGACTGCCCATCGGGGTTCAGGTTATCGCCCGCCCCTGGAGAGAAGACGTATCCCTGGCCGTCGCCGCCTTCCTCGAGTCCGCCCTGGGAGGCTGGCAAAAACCTCCTCTCTGAAAATCCCTGTCATCAGATTGAATGACAAAGGAACAAAAACCTTTCCATTGACAACCAGGAGTATCCACATCCTGCCAATCCCAAAACCCTCGAAGGGGTTATACGCTCGGCAATCCAGAAAGTCCTGATTCAAACAATCATCCTAATGGATAGAAAGCGTCACCAGTGGCAGACATTATCTACTCTTCAGCCAAATCCATAGCCCAGGCCATACGGGACAAGGAAGTGTCCGCCGTCGAGGTCGTTCAGGCGCATCTCGACCGCATCGCCGAGGTCAACCCAAGCCTGAACGCCGTCGTCTGCCTGTGCGCCGACCGCGCTCTCGACGAGGC
The DNA here is from genome assembly GCA_965261525.1 of Dehalococcoidia bacterium. Lineage (GTDB taxonomy): Bacteria > Chloroflexota > Dehalococcoidia > Lucifugimonadales > UBA1123 > VXRN01. Next base: position 1,827,183 of record OZ253472.1, on the reverse strand, counting down.
GCGGGAGGCTGACACGGCCCTCGCTCGTGGAGAGTCCGCGGGCCCGCTGCACGGCGTTCCTATGACTCTCAAAGACTCGCTGGACACCGAAGGGCTGGTCTCCACAGGCGGCACAACCGGACGCCGCGAATTCGTCCCGGACCGCGACGCCACTGTTGCCGCGCGGCTCAGGGCGGCGGGCGCTATTCTGCTCGGCAAGACCAACACACCTGAATTGACATGGGCAGGGGAAACAGACAACAGCATATATGGACGCACCAACAACCCATTCGACCTTGACCGTTCACCCGGCGGCTCAAGCGGCGGCGCGGCGGCCATCATCTGTTCGGGCGGATCACCGTTCGACATAGGCAGCGATACAGGGGGAAGCATACGAGTGCCTGCCCACGTTACCGGCATCTCCGGGATCAAGCCCAACTCAGGGCGCGTGCCGAGAACCGGACATATCATCGAATACACAATGGGCGCGACCGACTCATATACTCAGAATGGCCCAATGGCGCGCTTCGTCGAGGATCTCGCTCTTGTCTTGCCCATCATATCCGGCCCAGACTGGCGAGATCCCGCCATAGTGGATATGCCGCTCGGCGACCCCGACGACGTGGATCTGGGCAGCCTGCGCGTCGCCTTCTATACCGACCCGCCCGGCTTCAAGCCTCCCGATCAGGATACCAGGGACACCGTCCAATCAGCGGTCGGCGCCTTGCTGGACATGGTCGCGTCCGTGGAAGAAGATGCGCCGGAGCCTCTTAGCCGGACGCTTGAACTGAATGCCCTGACTAGCGAGGGCGATGGCGGAGCGGGAACCCGCAGGCTGCTGGACAAAGCCGGAACGACAGAAACATCCCCCTTTCTAAGCAGGTGGCTTGACAAGACGGAAATGATTCCCACCGGAGAGTTCACGAAGGCTCTCGAAGACCTCGACCAGTATCGCAGCGATATGCTCCATTTCATGCGCGACTACGACGTGGTTATATCTCCCACGACCGCCATGCCCGCCCTGCCGCACGGAGACTACTTTGAAGAGCGCAACCGACACGCTCTCTACACCCATCCTTACAACCTGACCGGCTGGCCGGGAACCGTCGTCAGGTGCGGAACGTCATCCGAGGGACTGCCCATCGGCGTACAGGTCATCACCCGCCCCTGGAGAGAAGACGTATCCCTGGCGGTCGCCGCATTCCTCGAATCCGCCCTCGGCGGCTGGCAAAAACCCTCGATCTAAGGAGAAACCATGATTCGACCACTTGAAGTGAAAGCTAGGCAAGATTACAAGATATGGCTGCGTTATGAGGACGGTTCTGCTGGCGAAGTTGATCTGTCTCACCACGTTGGCCGAGGCGTATTCAAGGCATGGGACAATCCGGGCTTCTTTGAGAATGTTCGAGTCACCGATTACGGAAGCGTGGCCTGGGGAGACTCAGACGGCCTCGAACTCTGCCCCAACGACCTCTATATGCGTCTCACCGGCAAGACCCTGGATGACATCCACGCCTATAACATGGCAAAGAAGGCCAGAATTGCCTGAACTTTGCAGATTCAGAGGCATCGTAATCACGATGTACTACGGCGATCATCCGCCACTTCATTTTCATGTAAGGCACAACGAAGACAACGCCGAATTCAGCATTGAAGACTTGACGATAATTGAAGGTAGTCTATCGTCGCGCGACCGGAGGCTAGTCCGCGAATGAGCCTCAGCTCGACAAGCGGAGTTGTGGGAGGCTTGGCATAGGGCCGAACGTGATGAGCATCCTGGTAGAATTGAATCGCTGGATTAAATTACAAGACGGAGCAAAACATGGACCTCGAACTCACTGGAAAAAGAGCCATCGTGACCGGCGGCAGCGTCGGCATAGGAAAGGCAACCGCCCGCGAACTCGCCAAAGAAGGTGTGGACGTCGTAATCTGCGCGCGCCGTCAGGACGTTCTGGAACAGACAGCGAGCGAACTCGCATCCGAGACCGGCGGGAAGATCGTGCCGATAGTCGCGGACACCACCAGCAGCGAATCGGTTGACGCGATGGTCGCCAGGGCGGTCGCCGAACTTGGCGGCCTGGACATACTGGTAAACAACGCCGCCGCTCCCGGCGGATTCGTGACCGGCCCGCTCGCCGAGTCGGACGACTCCGACCTGCTGTTTGACATAAACACCAAGGTCGTCGGCTACTTCCGATGCGCCAAGGCGGTCGCGCCCCATATGCGCGCCCAGGGCTGGGGACGTATCATCAACATCGGCGGACTGGCGGCCAGAAACGCCGGAACGTTCAGCGGTCTCCGAAACGCGGCCCTCTCCCACCTGACCAAGACTCTTTCGCTGCAACTCGGCCCACACGGCATAAACGTCAACCTCGTCCACCCGGGCGGCACGCGCACCGAGCGCACCTCCGAGGAGGCCGCCAATGCGCCCCAGTCCAACGACATACGCAAGCTGGTTGACGCCACTGAGATTGGCTACGTCGTCACATTCCTGGCGTCACCCAAGTCCACCGCAATCGCGGGCGAGACAGTCGCGGCGGGCGGCGGAGTCGGCGCCTCCGTTTACCAGTAGCGCCCATGACCCTGGACAGGCCCCGATTACAGCGCGAACTTGGGGAGCTGCTTGACCGCGTATGCCGAGACGAGCTTTTCTCCGGCGTTGTGTTTGTGTCCGACGACGAAGGCGACGTGTTCGTCCGCTGCTGCGGATACGCCAACCGCTCATGGAGAGTCCCAAACCGGCGCGACACAAGGTTCCGCATCGCCTCCGTCGGGAAGATGCACACCGCCGCCGCCGCGCTGCAACTGATCGAGCGGGGTCTTCTCTCACTCGACGCGCCCATAGTCGAACTTCTATCTCTTGAAGACACCCGAATATCCAACCGTGTAACCATTCGCCACCTGCTCACGATGACCTCAGGCATAGCCGACTGGATAGACGAGTCTCCAACCAGCAGGTGGAACTGGGACGCCCTGAAGAGAAATCATCCCCTGTACCTACTCAAAGAGGGCGCTGACTACCTGCCATTGTTCGCCAACCGCGAGCCGCGCTTCGCGCCCGGAGCGTCCTGGGCATACTGCAACGCCAACTTCGTCCTGCTCGGTTTGGCTATCGAGAAAGTATCCGGGATTCCCTACACCGACTATATGCGCGAGAACATCTTCCGTCCCTCCGGCATGAACGATACGGACTTTCTCCCCGCCGACGCCGCAGCGGACCGAGTGGCTGAGGGCTACGTCCCAACTCTCGACGAGGACAGAAAGCTGGTCGGCTGGAAGAGCAACGTGTACGAGCTGACCATAGAGGGCGGCGCGGACGGCGGATCCACCTCCACCGCCGACGATCTGATACGATTCTCCCGCCTGCTCAGGCGAGGCGAAATCGTAAGTGACGGCCTTGTGGAAGAAATGCTCACGCCCGCGGTCGAAACACCCTTCAGCCCGCAGCTCGGCTACCGCTGGTGGTACGGGTACGGTGTGGAGATAGTATCCGACATGGACGGCCGCGTCGTCCGCTGGGGACACGGCGGCGAGGAGGCGGGAGCAAGCTGCCGACTGCACCACTACCCCAATTCCGGCCTGGATGTGGCTATAATGGGCAATGCCACCGAGTGCGCCGGTCCGCTCGGAATGCGAATAGGCAAGATAATCGAAGACGTGGCGAACTAAACGTCGGGGGTATCATGTCCTGGCAGGACGACTACAACAGCAAACTCACCACAGCTGAAGAAGCCGTTTCGATAGTCAAGGACGGCGACCGTGTTGTCATACCTCTCTCCGAACAACCTATAACCCTCGTTCGCGCCCTCGCCGAACGAGCCCACGAAGTCAGCGACGCCACGCTGTCCGTTGCCGTTCCCCAGTTCGATGTCGGCCCGTTCCTGAAAGCGGGCTGGAAAGTCGAAATAGAGAACTTCATCGGGCCTTATGGCAGGCCATACGAGAACGATGGCCTGGCCCCATATCTGCCGCTCGCCTTCTCGCTCGCTTTCAAGTCGCCCGACGAACGGCAGGACGAGGCCAAGCCCATTGACGTGGCGCTTGTAACAGTCGCTCCGCCCAACAAACACGGACAGATAACATTCGGCCCGCAATCATGGTACAAGCGCGGCTACGCTCAACGGGCTGACAGGGTCGCCGCCGAGGTCAACCCCGCGCTCATACGCACCTTCGGCGATACATTCATGCCTATGAACGAGATTGACAGGCTCGTCGAAATCGGACCTCCCAGAGACAGTCACGAACGCCTTAATAAGGCCATTGCCGCTCTCCCGGAGGAGCGCAGGCACACAATCGAGGGGATCATCGCCTCAGTTAATCCAAATCGCCTCGTTCCCTCGATACCGTACCTGGAGACCATGGACATGAACAGGCTCAGGACGCAACTCGGCATAGACGACCCCTCACCTGAATCAAAGGCAATTGCCGAAAACGTCAGGCGACTCATTCCACACGGCGCCACCATTCAGGTCGGCGTAGGAACTCCGTCGTCATATATGCCCCGACTCGGAGTGTTCGACGACAAGATTGACCTCGGCCTGCACACCGAGCTCACCGTGCCCGGCGTCGCGAAACTGGTGGACGCGGGAGTGATCAACGGCTCTCGCAAGACTATACATAAGAACCGCGCTGTCGCCGTGTCGTGGTCCGGAGCGAATGACGAAGACCTGCAAATCATCGACGATAATCCGATCTTCGAACTGTACTCGCCGGAATACCTTCTCGATCCGTGGCTTATTGCTCAAAATCACTCCCAGGTTGGAATGAACAACGCTCTATCCGTTGACCTGACCGGCCAGATTGCCTCGGAGAGCGTATTAGGTGGCAGGATGATCAACGGAATAGGCGGCCAGCCCGAAACACACATTGGAGCCCTGTACTCCAAGGGTGGACGCGCCATTACAATGCTCTACTCGACTGCTCTCGATGGGGCAGTCTCGCGCATCGTCCCCAGGCTAGAATCCGGCGAGTTGGTCACCATGCCCCGCTTCTGGGCCGACACAATCGTCACCGAGTACGGGGTCGCCTACCTTCTGGGAAAAAACCACAGGGAGCGCGCCGAATCCCTCATTGCCATCGCACACCCCGACTTCCGTTCAGAACTTAGAAAATCTCTCGTAAGCGGTCCGATCCCATAGCTGACCTCCACTGGCAAACCCGGCTAAGACACTTGACATTAAGCGGAATCAATGTGAAATTATGCTTGTGGCACACAAACGATAACAGGGGGAAGAATTGACCTCACTCGCTAACATCCTCGATAACCAGCCCGCCGGTAAGTCCTCGGTACTTATTCCAGGGGGGCCTACAATCTCTTATGGCGAGTTAAGGGATGAGGTTGAGCGAGTCGCCGAAATACTGGCGAATGTAGTTACGCCCCGACAGGCGATCTCCATTGTGCTCCCCAACGGCCTCGAGTTTCTGGTCGCTTTTCTCGCCGTAGCCCGGGCGGGCGCCATAGCCGCGCCTCTTAACGCCGCCTATACTCTGGATGAGTTTAAGTTCTTCATTGAGGATGCAGACTCGCAGCTAGTCATACTTCCGGAGGGCGACCACCCCGGTCGCAACGCCGCGGGACAACTTGGAATACCCACACTCGACGCGGCATTGAACACCGATGGCAAGGTACGGCTGTCACGCAACGGCTCCGAATTGACGGAAAGGAGAGACGTCTCCGGGCCATCTCCCGACGACGTTGCGCTGTTCCTCCACACTTCGGGAACTACCAGCAGACCAAAGGGAGTCCCTTTAACCCACTCAAATCTTCTGGCGTCGCTTAAGAACATCGGAGACACTTACTCGCTCACACCAGACGATGTAGCCATGGTAGTAATGCCCCTATTCCACGTACATGGACTGATAGGAGTAGCGCTTTCCACTCTCAGCACGGGCGGAAGCATAGTGGTTCCATCCAGGTTCAGCGCGAGCCGCTTCTGGCATGAACAGAGCGCAACGGGCGCAACCTGGTACTCCGCTGTTCCTACCATTCACCAGATTCTGCTCATGAGGGCCGATGAGGACAACGCCCCAAGTGAGAGTTTCAGGTTCATCAGATCTTGCTCCGCAGCGCTCGCGCCATCCGTCTTTAACGACCTCGAGGCACGTTTCGGAGCCCCTGTGCTTGAGGCTTACGGCATGACCGAAGCGTCCCACCAGATGGCTTCCAACCCACTGCCGCCGGGCGACAGAAGACCAGGCGCTGTTGGAGCCGGAACCGGCGTCGAAATCGCCGTCATGGATGACCGCGGCGGCCTCCTCGATTCCGGCCAAACGGGAGAGGTCGTCATAAAAGGCCCCAACGTAACTCTTGGATACCACAACAATCCAATGGCAAACGAAGAGGCATTCACGAACGGCTGGTTCCGTACAGGAGACCAGGGACTACTGGACATGGATGGAGTGCTTACGCTAACCGGACGCATCAAGGAACTCATAAACAGGGCCGGCGAGAAAATATCGCCGTTGGAGGTTGACGCCGTACTCTTGCAACATCCCTGCATAGCGGAAGCAGTATGCTTTGGCGTGCCGGATGTGAAGTATGGCGAAGCTGTTCAGGCCGCGGTCGTGCTCTCCAACACCGTTTCTGAGAGCGACGTCCGGTCTTTTTGCGCAGGCTACCTTGCCGATTTCAAAGTGCCTGATCGAGTTTACCTTGTCGAATCTCTGCCAAGAACCGCCACAGGCAAGATCCAGCGCAGGAATGTAGCCGCGCAGTTCGCTCTTTAACCTGGATTTCAACTCGGTAAAGTTGATTCTGTAAGCTCTGCGCAGAGCCTACTACTCCAGAGGCCTATTGCTGGAATCTGATTCGTGCGTGATTATTACTGAATTTCATCTCTAACTTAAATCTGATCATGCAATTTAGTCGTGGATGTGATAACTTTCGCATAAGGGAGGAAGTATATAGTGACCTGCTTCGGCGAGTCCAAAATAAAGATTATGCCTGACACCAATTTCCACCAGTTACTCATATTCCATAATGTCGCTCAGTTGGGCAGTTTCACGAAGGCTGCGCGCAAGTTGAACATCAGCCAGCCCGCTGTGTCCATTCAAGTCAAAGAACTTGAACGCAATCTCAATACAGTGCTCGTTAATCGGGTGCGTCGAGGCGTCTTCCTGACCGACTCAGGAGAGGTAGTTTACGGATACACGAAGAGAATATTTTCACTTTCTGACGAGATGCGACTTGCCGTGCAGGACATGGAAGGCCTGCAGGCCGGAAAGTTAACTATCGGATCGTCTTCTACGCCTGGTGAATATATCCTTCCCCTCGCTATGGGAATATTCAGAGAACGGTACCCCAAGATTGAACTCTCGCTTGCTATCTCAAATACTGACACCGTAGTTTCACAGATACTCAGCCACGAATTGGATCTGGGAATGGCCGGCGCGGACATTGATATCAAGGGTCTTAGTTCATTTCCCTACGTCGAAGACGAAGTTGTGATCGTCGCATCTCCTACACACCCACTCTCACGCGACCGGAGATGGGTAAGCCTACAGGAAATCGCGAGTCAGCCGCTCATTATGCGCGAGGTCGGATCGGCGACCAGGAACGCGGCCGCGGACTTTTTCAAGACGCACAACATGGATGTTAGCATCGCGATGGAGCTTGGAAGCAACGAAGCCGTCAAGCGCGCGGCCGCGGCCGGTCTTGGTCTTGGTCTGCTATCCAAGTTCTCAGTTGGGCCCGATGTTGTCGCGGGTTTTCTGAGCGTCTTGCGTGTTCGAGGATGGAAGTGTGAACGCCCCCTCATCGTCTTCTACCGGGACGACGGCCACATCAGCACCGTTCAGCAGGCATTTCTGAGATTACTCCAGGTGGAAAGGCCCCTTCCGCCTGTGCCGCTGCAATTCTAGCGTCGTTATCGAGATAATCATGTCCAGCTATCTTTTAACCGGATGCGCCGGATTCATCGGCGCGAGGGTTTCCGAGATTCTGCTGAACCAGGGCCACTCGGTCACAGGTATTGATGATCTAAGCGACGGCTATGACCCTGTTCTGAAGCAACACCGGCTTTCCGCTCTCAGGCAGTATGAGCGATTCTCATTTCTCAAAGCGGATATCAGGGATGCATCGTCCGTCGCGCGCGCATTTCGTCTCACCGAGCATGACGCCCTGATTAATCTAGGCGCGAGAGCCTGCGTCAGGCAGTCAATCAAAGACCCATGGTTATACGCACAAACAAACTATCTTGCTGTTATAAACCTTTTGGAATTTTGTCGGGAATACGGAATAGCGAAATTCGTGCAGGCCTCAACATCCAGTGTTTACGGGAACGATACCACTCCACCCTTTAAGGAATCGGCCCCCGCATCCATGCCTGTATCTCCTTACGCAGCATCCAAGAAGGCTGCCGAAGCCCTATGCTATTCCTACCACTTCAATTATGACGTGGACGTGACCATTTTCCGCTTCTTCACGGTATATGGACCTGCCGGCAGGCCGGATATGTCGGTCTTCAAATTTGTCAGAGCGATTGCAGAAAGCGAGCCGTTGATTCTGTACGGAGACGGTGGAGAGCGCGATTTTACCCACGTTGACGATGTGGCCGCAGGTGTAGTCGCCGGAGTCGGGCGTCTCGGTCACGAGATAATCAACCTGGGCGGTGACCGCCCTGTAAAGATTACACACTTGATTTCGCTCATCGAAGCAGCGCTCGGCAAAGATGCCAGTATTGAAATCGCTCCCAGGCCGTCCGTGGACGTTGATTCCACCTGGGCTGACATATCAAAGGCGAAAGAACTTCTGGGCTGGGAACCTCGAGTCGATCTCGAAAGTGGCATACGCGGTGTCGTGAATTGGTATCTTGAGAATCGGCAGTGGGTCAAAGGCATACGTGGCTGAAGTAAGCGCAGATCGCGCCTCTGTTGGATAGTACTGAGCCTTCTGGTCTATAATCCAACTGTCAATTACACGACTTTCGAGTTTAACTATCGAAGATTTGATGAACTCTCTTAACCTCGACGCTTTGCGTCAGCGCTACAAGAATTTCAGTACACTACGAGTCCATCCCGCATATGCCAATGGAGAATCGCGCTCTTGAAAATAAGCGTCATAGGCCTCGGATACGTCGGCGCTGTTGCCGCCGCGGGACTCGCCTATGCCGGGCACCATGTACTCGGAGTGGACATTGACCGTGACCGCGTCCTGTCCCTGTCTTCCGGCAGCGTCCCAATATACGAGCCCGGCCTTGAGCCTAGAATCGTTGCCGGAATAACCGGCGGCAATCTGCGTTTTGCCCATCCTGACGACATTTGCGAACCCATTGGCGATATCGCGCTCATCGCGACCGGTACACCGCCCAGGCAAAGTGGCGCGGCAGACCTCAGCCAGGTGAAGGCCGCGCTGGACTGGATCAAGTCAAAGCCTCACGATAACCTTGCCGTAGTGATGAAAAGCACCGTTCCCCCCGGAACAGGATGCAAAATTCTGGGAGAAGACCTGGGTGGAACAGGCATACGCTATGCCTGCAACCCGGAATTTCTCCGGGAAGGGCGCGCGATAGAGGATTGGGATTCCCCGGACCGCATCGTCATCGGCGCTGAGCCCGGCGACTACCATACGGTCGAGGCCGTCAAGAAAATGCACTCCGGCCTATCAGCGCCATTCGCAATCACCGACATCACCAGCGCGGAGATGACCAAGTACGCCAGCAACGCCTTCCTTGCCACGCGAATATCCTTCATCAACGAGATAGCGGCGCTTTGCGAGAGAGTCGGCGCTTCCATTGACGCCGTGAGCGAGGGCTTGGCCATGGACCCGAGAACAGGCAGCAGAATATACGCCGGCGTCGGATATGGCGGCTCCTGCTTTCCAAAAGACGTGCGCGCTCTCGACTACCTGGCGCTCACAAGCGGCGTGAACTTCGAGTTGCTGCGCTCTGTCATCAATGTGAACAACAAGCAGCGCCTGCTGCCTCTCTACGCCCTCAGATCCAGATTCGGGGGCGCAATCTCTGGGCTCAAGGTCGGCGTCCTCGGACTCGCGTTCAAGCCCGAGACCGACGACGTGCGCGACGCCCCGTCTCTCGACCTGATTCGCGCGCTTGTGGACGAGGGCGTCGAAGTACAGGCCTTCGATCCCCGAGCGACTCAGACCGCCGCGCGCGAACTCCCGTCCTCAGCGCAGATCGTTGACGATCCCATAGAGGCTTCCGCCGGAGCGCAGGCGCTCGTCCTGCTCACCGAGTGGCAGCAGATAGTCAATGCTGACTGGAGAGAAATCGCCCGCTGCATGAGACCTCCCCGTTTCGTGTTCGACGGGCGCAACTGCCTCTCGCCGGACAATATGGATGAGATCGGCTTCGAGTATCACAGCGTCGGCAGGAACAGCCACGCAAGTCCGTTCATATAGGCAGCCCGCGTTGAGCGAATTCATATACCTCATACGGTACCTGCACACCATGATAAGATGGCGGCTGTTCGTGTGGGTTGCTCTTTTGATAGTCGCCTCCCTCCTCGAGGGCTTCAGTATCGGCATGATCCTGCCTATTTTGGGAGGTTCCGAGTCCGCCGACACACCCCTTTACAAGTTCCTGACCGACGGCGCGGAGTATCTCGGCCTGCCGTACACCCTACCCGTCGCCGTCGCCGGAATGGCAGTTCTCTACCTGGCCCGCACCGGATTCATCATCTACCAGCGCGTCTATGCCGCCGACATTACCGGAAAGCTGATGGCACAACTCAAGATAACCCTGGTCGAGCAGGTTTACAGCGCGGACTATCAATACTTTCTCGACCGCGGTCTCAGCGCATTCACCAACGCCGTAACCACCGAGCTCAACAATGTTTCCCGTGCCTTCGAAAGTTGCAACAGGTTCATTGTAAATGCGGGATTCGCGCTGGTTTACATCGCCCTGCCCCTGGCCATCAACCCCGCCTTCACCAGCGTCGTCGTCATCGTTGGAGTTCCGGGCTACTTCCTGCTTAAGAGGCTGTTCAGCGTCGCGCGGGGTTTCTCCATCAGGTCAACCGCGGCGAATGCTGGATTGCAGTCGTACATCATCCAGGGACTCGCCAACTTCAAGTACCTCAAGGCTACCGGCTCGCACCATGGCATTTTCGGACGCATCCGCGACACCAGCCGCGAGCAGGGCCGCCTCGAATACAAGCAGACATCCCTGGCCGCGATACTCGACAATGGCACAGACCTGTTCTTCATGCTCATTATCGCGGGCCTGCTGATATATTCCGTCGAGATAGCGCGCAACAGCCTTATCGAAATCCTGTTCATCCTGTTCATCGTCCGCCGCGCCATGGTCTATGCCCTCAACGCCCAGAGGTCGTTCCAGGAATTTCTAAGATTCTCTGGTAGCGTCCGAGAGTTCCGCAAACTCAGCGAAGAACTATCCGAGCGCGAGGAACCCGTTGACACCTCCGGCGCAACTCCGAACTTCGACCAGCCCATCACCTTTGCCAACGTTTCCTTCGAGTACGAAGGCTCCGAAAAGGTCTTGGACGATGTAAGCCTCACCATACCGCCCAACAGCATGGTAGCATTCGTCGGGGCGTCCGGCGCGGGCAAATCAACGCTCGGCACCATGCTCACCGGCCTGCTCAGACCCACCTCGGGCGAAATCACCATCGGCAGGGTCCCCTACGGTATAATCAACCAGCGCAAATTGCGAGAAGCAATTGGATACGTCACCCAGGAAAGCGTCATCTTCAACGACACCGTCCACAACAACATCAGTCTCTGGTCATCAGACGCCGACTCCCGAGACAAAGTCCAATCCGCCGCCCGCGCCGCCCGCGCCTCTGAATTCATCGAGGCTCTCCCCGAAGGTTACGACTCCCTTCTGGGCGACAACGGCATCAACATCTCCGGCGGACAGAGACAGCGAATCTCCATAGCCCGAGAACTTTACAAGGACGCCCGGCTCCTCATATTCGACGAGGCAACAAGCGCCCTCGACACCGAATCCGAACTAGAAGTCCAGAACAGCATAGACAACCTGTGCGGCGACAAGACCATAATCCTCATAGCCCACCGCCTGTCCAGCGTCAGAAACTGCGACACAATCTACGTGCTGAAGGAGGGCAGAGTCACCGAACAAGGCTCCTACGAAACCCTATACAACATCGGAGGCGAGTTCACGCGGATGGTCGAACGCCAGACGCTAGCTTCTAACATACCCCAAAACGGCCGCGAAATACGCGACCACCTTCCAGTTGGGAGATAATCTCGGCATGAGTTGGGTTTCAAGTGAAGCCGTCGCCATTCTGTCCTTTCTTCTTCCGGGCTTCGTTGCGGTCGCCATATTCCATTTGTTCACATCCCACCCCAAGCCCAGTGAGTTCGAGCGTGTAGTGCAGGCGCTAATTTTCACTATTCTGGTACGGGCAGCGGCAGAACTGTCTATATGGACAGGACGCTTCCTCGGAAAAGATCCTCTATTGGGAAGTGAGTTTGAAATTGCGGTTTCTGTTGGAATAGCGATTGTTCTGGGATTTATAGCCGTCTATCTCTCAAACAGCGACATGCTGCACAGATTCATCCGATACATCAGACTTACCAAGGAGACTTCATATCCATCAGAATGGTACTCGGCATTTCTTCATAATTCAGACTGTTATGTTGTGCTTCACCTACAAGGCCAGCGTCGTCTTTATGGATGGCCGGACGAGTGGCCTAGTCGTCCCGGTCAAGGACACTTCAGAATCTCTCAAGGTGAATGGTTGGCAGGAGATGAGAGGATTCCCGCTGAAGGAGTCGTAGCCATTGTTGTGCCAACTCAGGAAGTGCATATGGTAGAATTTCTTAGAATCGAGACTCCTAAAGAAGATAGGGAGTGAAAAAATGGTCAGGATACCGACCCCAAAGCCAGCTGGACAGAAGCCGCCACCGCCACCGCCACCGCCAATGCCGATACCGCGGCCAAGTTCGTAAACGTTCGTCCGAACAACCGTCCAGGATTCATAACGTACCCGAACGTACCCGATTGAGTAGGAGAGAGCGATGTTCAAGGAACTGGATGTTATCGCTCTCACCTCTCCGATTCACCGAGACCGCATCTGGGACATTCCACCGGACAGCCCCCTGCTTCAGAACGGCGAGCCCGGTGAAGGGCTAAAAAAGGGCGATGTTGGCACGATTGTGTATGTGCAGGACAATGGGAAAGCATTCAAGAATATACATACTCATGTCAAGAAGTGAACGCCCACCATCAATATACGCTCGCGCCAGGAGACGAGCAATAACCTTGATTGCCGGCGCGCTCAGAAGAACTCTACCACACAATAGCTGGGGGGACTTCATCTATGCTCTGTGGACGTTCCGAATCAGTCAGGGTAGATTTCCATCTCTGAAATCTCCCTCCCTTTATAGTGATCGCCTATTCGACATGAAGAAAGACGGAACGCTTCTCGATCCGCTCAGGCAGTTCGTCAGCGATAAGGAGTACGTGAAATACTACATCGGCGCTGTGGTCGGATGGCAGCATACCATTGAGACTTACCAAGTGCTGCACGGCCCTGAAGATGTGGACAGTTTAGAGTTGGAACGCTTTCCTTGCGTGCTGAAGCCCACCCACTCTTCCGGTCCTGTACTGTTTATGACCGATCCCAGCCAGACCCTGGATCGTAAATTGTTAAAGAATTGGTTTGAGATTGATTACTATAAGGGCAGCAGAGAGCAGAATTACAAGTATCCGAGACCCAAGGTGATAGTGGAGGAGTTCTTTTCCGAGGACGGCCACACGGCGCCAAGCGATTACAAGATATTTTGTTTTAACGGAGTCCCGAAGTTCATTCAGGTGGACTCGGATCGGCATATCCACCATAGTAGGAATTTCTATGATACCTCATGGAATCGCCTAGCATTTACACTCTTATACCCAGGGAAACCCGCAGATGACCCCAAACCTGCCCTGTTAGCTGATATGCTGGATATAGCTGGAAGGTTGGCGTGTCCTTTTTCGTTTATCCGTGTGGATATGTACACTGATGATGGGGAATTGAGAGTTGGGGAATTAACAAACTGCCCCGAGAGCGCGAACGAGAAGGTAACTCCACCAACTGCCGAATTCACTCTTGGCAGACTGTTTGAGCAAGGTGAATATCTTTGAGACACTGATATTCAGCCAGACACATAATGTTCGCAAATCTGACCTTGTTCGATAATATGACCTGAAATTTGGACCAATATGCGCAAGCTGAAAATAGCGTTCCTATCAACATTGCCGTTAGCCGGAATCGGCGGAGCTGAGATTTTCCTGTACAACATATCGCAGAGGCGGTTTGCGTAAGACGCGTGAGTCCGACTGGCCACGCATTGCATTGGCTTACGAGGATGTCTGCTATTCATTGATCGGAGAAAACTGAAAAGCGTTTAGAACTCGGAGAGCGAATGAGAATGACCCAATCTGCAACTCCAAAAGTCAGCGTAATCATCTCAACATATAACCGCGCCGCCCTTTTGCCCCGCGCCGTCAACAGCGTCTTGACCCAGACATTTCAAAACTACGAGATCATAATCGTTGACGACTGCTCGCCAGACAATACCCAAGATGTGATCACCGCCTTCTCCGACCCGCGTATCCGCTCCGTTCGACACGAAACCAACCGCAGACAGTCCGCCGCTATCAACACCGGAATCGCCAATTCCAGGGGAGAGTACATCGCCTTCCTCGACGATGATGATGAGTGGCTCCCCGCCAAGCTGGAATGGCAAGTAGCGCTTCTTGACACATCACCTGCCAAAGTAGGACTGGTATACGGGTGGTTGAATTTTGTCGAAGACTCCAGTGGTCGGATAATAGAAGGGCCTCGCAAAACTATGAATGGGAACATTATGGAGGAACTAATAGCTTTCGATTTTCCCGGCCCAACTTCAACACTGCTAGTACGCACATCGATTGCTAGGGAAGTCGGAGGTTTTGACGAGTATCTTCCCATAGGCAAGGATGCGGATTTTATCTGTCGCATCGCCAAACGTTGTGATGTAGCGGTTTATCCCAAAGTTGTGATGAAGTATCACATTGGACATGGATATAATCGTATTTCTGACATTACTTCCTATGGTCTACGTAATCAATTAAGATTCATTGAAGCGCATATGGCAAATTTTGCGAAGGAACTTGACAGCAATCCCCAAGCTCACGCCATAATTCTACGTCGCCGGGCAACCATCGAAATGACGCGAGGCAATTTATACGGGGCATTATCAGCATTTT
The DNA here is from genome assembly GCA_965261525.1 of Dehalococcoidia bacterium. Taxonomy (GTDB): domain Bacteria; phylum Chloroflexota; class Dehalococcoidia; order Lucifugimonadales; family UBA1123; genus VXRN01. Next base: position 1,812,028 of record OZ253472.1, on the reverse strand, counting down.
TCTCGGCACTCAGAATCCATCCTTCTGGTGTAACCCATGCAGTTTTTGCCAACAGGCGGTTCGTTAGCAGAATGTTTATTCTTTTAATACGTAAAAAGATCAGCATATGATTGGACTTGAAACTCCAAAAGTCAGCGTAATCATCCCAACACATAACCGCGCCGCCCTTTTGCCACGCGCCGTCAACAGCGTCCTGTCCCAGACATTTCAGGACTACGAAATCATAATCGTTGACGACTGCTCGCCAGACAATACCCAAGATGTGATCGCCGCCTTCTCCGACCCGCGAGTTCGCTCCATACGGCACGAAACCAACCGCAGACAGTCCGCCGCTATCAACACCGGAATCGCCAATGCCAGGGGAGAGTACATCGCCTTCCTCGACGATGATGATGAGTGGCTCCCCGCCAAGCTGGAATGTCAGGTACAGATTCTCGACTCCTCTGCAAACAATGTCGGTCTGGTTTACGGGTGGATGGACAGGATCGAGGATTCCACTAGTCGGTTGATACCGAGTTATCGCAGTATTGCAGAGGGGGATATATTCGAGGATGCGTTGGCGTTGAATATCCCAGGCCCGACTATCGTATTGCTCGTAAGGTCATCAGTCGCGATAGAAGTTGGAGGATTTGACGATAGCTTGTCCAGATACAATGACGCCGACTTTATCTGCCGAGTCACTCAGCGATATGACGTAGCGGTTCTTCCCGAAGTTGTAGCCAAAGCTCATTTTGATCACGAGCATGAGCAGATGGGCGAAAATACACCAAAGTATTTAGCCGACGCCGCAAATTTTCTGAGAAAGCACATAGATAGGTACGAGAACGAATTAAACAAACGCCCCCGCACTCTCGCAACCCTGCTTCGGCGTCTGGCCGGAATTGAGATGATGCGTGGCAATCGTAGGGAATCATTGGCGGCGCTCGCTTCGGCGCTCAGGCTCGACCCACTTGGCGTGAGCCAAGCAATTCTCAAGAATCATAGGTTTGCAGTCAAACTATTTTCCCTTCTGGTATGCAACCCCGCGCTTGCTATTGTGAGACCGCGCAAGAGCGATCAGCGATAAAATTCCGTAGGCTGTGCGGGGTCAACATTAGACCCTCGGCGCTCTGTCATAATATCGTCGCGTCCTCATAATATATAAACCCTATTGACAAGATACCTGAACTTCCATGACCCAACTTGACAGCGAGCGCATACAATGGGCGGAGTGGCATCTGTCCATGGTGAGCGTTTACCGCGCCGACGCCGAGTTTCTACTTGAGCGCGAAAGTGCGCACTCCGCGGGGACGCTGCTTTACGAATCCGCCAAGCAGTGCCTCAATGCCGTCGCCAACCGGCGCGGCTATGACCCTGTGTACACCAGACAGAAAATGGAGCATCTTGGAGTCATCGGGATGCTGTATCCAGACATCCAATCCGATCTGGAAAATGGATGGCGGGCGTCCATGTCCCTTCATATTCACGCCGACAGGGGCAGTCTGACCGAAGAAGAATTTCACGAATACTGGCTTTTATCTCAGTTGTTCATTGATACTATGCTGGAAATATACGAGGAGGAAGGATATTGACCACACAGGCAAAGACTATTACCCTGATGGAATGTCTTGAAGCCGCCGAGCGAGAGTACGCCGCTGGAAACGACCGCGAATCGGCCCGCCTGCTAGCCGACGCCACCAATGCGGTCTTCGATATGCTGGCGGAAGCGTGCGGCTTCGATCCGTCCAACCACCTCGCCATGGCGATAGCTATGGGCAGAGAGGAAGGCTGCCGGTTCTACTACAGCAGCAGATTTGGCGTGGGAAGGGATCTGAGTCTTCACGCCGAAACGGGCCTTATGAAAGAGTACGGAATGGTCGAATGGTTGCACGAGTCGCAGTTCCGATTCATCCGCAAGACCCTGCAAGATATGGATGTGGAAAAGTAACATCCCTTGACGCGCGGCGCGCATTAGGTCAATGGCATTTGAACATCCTCCACGTTACCCCAAGTATGTCACCTCTCTGGGGCGGACCCGTAATAGTAGTCCCAGAGCTCATCCCCGCTCTGTCTGATGAAAGGGTGAACTGCACGGCGGTCGTCGAGTCCAAAATTAGAACCCCTTCTACACTCTGCTATAATATCAGGATGTTCGGATACATAGCTCCTCTCGAAAGGAGGTCTCGCTCCCTCATGCATGATTTCACTCTTGCTAATCAGGAATTTACCGCAAGCGTTTGGCGGGAAGGCGAATGGTATGTAGCCCAGGCCCTGGAGGTTGACGTAGCCAGCCAGGGCGAATCCGTAGAGAGCGCGCTAGACAATCTGCGCGAGGCGCTGGAACTTCACTTTGAGGATCCTATCGCAACCGCAGCGCCGCAGGTTCATAAAATCCACGCAAAGGTGAAGGTTGGCTAGACTTACGCCCCTGCCATATCGCATCGTAGTTCGTAAGTTGCGCGCAGCGGGGTTCGTAGAGGTCAGTCAGCGTGGAAGCCACGTCAAATTTGTCAAAAGAGATGAACACGGCGTTCGCTCCACAGTGATACCGCGTCATCGCGAGGTCGTGGTCGGCACGCTGAGAAGCATATTGCGACAGACAGGTCTAACTCCCGACGAATTTGAGAGACTTTGAACCGTGAACGTACTCCACGTCACCCCCAGCCTGTCCCCCCAATGGGGAGGCCCTGTAATAGTAGTCTCGGAACTCATCCCGGCCCTGGAGGACGAGGGAATATACTGTGAGATAATAACCACTAAAGGTTACAGAGTCGGAACTGAAATAACATCTCCAAGGGGCATTCTCACCCACACTTTCGATACCGGACTGCCCGCCCGACTCTGGACAGCCTATTCGAGAGGCCTAGCCAAATTCCTCGACGAGAACATCGCCAGATTCGACCTTGTTCACATCCACGAAATCTGGCACCATGCCGGATACGCAGCGTTCCGAGCCGCGAAGAAGCGAGGCATTCCCGTCATCATCACAGTCCACGGCGAGTTGAGTGAATGGAGCCTCAGACACAAGGCATTCAAGAAGCGAATATATATGATGGCTGTGCTCGACAGGATGTTGTGTAACGCCGAGGCCCTGCACGCAATCACCCTCGCTGAGAAGGAGCAGATTGCCAGATTAGGCTACGACACTCCCGTCATAGTAGCCCCAAACGGGATAGATCCCGCCCCGTTCGATAACCTACCCGAGCCGTCCGAATTTCTGAATAGATTCCCTACTCTGAAGGAAAAGCGCGTCGTCCTGTTCATGGGCCGCATGAATCCGACGAAAGGCCTGGACATACTCGCCCACAGCTTTTCCAGCATAACCCACCATTTTCCGGATACCGTCTTACTCGTAGCAGGTCCCGACGAAGAAGGCGCTCGACAGAACATGGAATCCATACTGCATTCCGAAGGCGCCCTCGACAAGACTGTCTTCACGGGAATGCTGACTGGCGAGGATAAGCTGGCCGCGATGGCCTGCGCTGACGTCTTCGTACTGTCTTCATATTCTGAAGGCTTCAGTATAGCCATTCTCGAGGCGATGGCCGTGCGCCTCCCCGTAGTCATAACTGAGGGCTGCAACTTCCCCGAAGCGGCCGAACACGGCGCCGGGTTCGTGGTCGAGGCGAGTGAAACGCCGGTGGCCGAAGCGATGGGCGCGCTGCTGTCCGACGCCGCGCTCCGCGCCCGCATGGGTCGGAGCGGCAGGGAATTGGTCACCCAACGCTACACATGGCAGACCACGGCCGCCACGATTGTGGACCTCTATAAATCCCTGGTAGCAATCGGGAAAGCAAAGGCTTCCGCCTGATTCGGAGTGTGTTCTTGTGCGAGTAACTCACATCATCGCATCCTACCGCGAAGGGCTTGGCTACGAGGAAAATCACCTCGGCCACTTCCAGACGCTGGCGGGCGCGGAAGTCTCGCTCATAACCTCAGTTCTGCCGTCGGGCACGTGGCAACAGACCTCCGACGAAGTCCTCTCCGACGTGAGCGACAACTTTGCGCCATATGAGGACAGGGGCGTCCGCATCCACCGGCTGAAGGCGGGCTTCAGCGCCAGGAGCAACTCTCAGGTAGCTCTGCGCGGCCTCAGGGATACGCTCCGCCGGACCCGTCCCGACATCGTACACGTACACGGCCCCGTCGGTACGCTCTGTGTCCAGGCGCTGCTTGTAGCTCGCTCGCTCGACATACCCGCCGTAGTGGACAACCATCTCTGCTACTTCAATCTCAGGCCCTACAACCTTAAGAAGAGCATCTACTACCGCTCCCTGTTCCGACGAGCGATCCTGCCCTACTTCGATTCCGTAATAGGCCGCTATATTCCTCTCATGCCCGACAGCGAGGCCGTCCTCCACAACGAACTCGGGATCCCATATGACCGTATGGCTCATTCCACGCTTGGCGCGGATACCAAGACTTTCAGATACAGCCCAAGTGACAGAGAACGGATTAGGGACCGCTTGGGTATATCACTCGACGCACCCGTTATTGCCTTCCTCGGACGCATCGGGCCTGAAAAGCAGGTGGATATCCTGGTGTCGGCATGGAACAGACTCGCCGACAAGCAACCCGCACATCTCTTGCTTATTGGCCCCGCCACAAGAGCCATGGAACAAAGCCTGTTGGCCCAAGCCGAAGACCACCATCGCAAAATGCTGACAATTACTGGCCACGTCCCGAACGCCGACCTGCCCGCCTACCTGTCCGCCGCCGACATAGGAGTCTGGCCCGGAGACCCCGGCATCGCCATGATAGAGGCTATGTCCTGTAGCCTCGCCATAGTTCATATCAACCCCTACTACATCGCCCGAATGTCCGATTACGAAAACGCCGAATTATTCCCGAGTGGCGACAGTCAGGCCCTCGCCCAAACCCTCGATTCCATTCTGGAAGACCGAGACAAACTGGAGCGGATGCGCCACCAGTCCCGCCGTCTCGCTGAGGATATTTTCGACTGGCGTGTCGTCGCAACCCGCACGAACTCGATCTACGAGGAAGTAATGGCTGGAAGACCGACCACAATTCCACCTATCTGGAAATCGGGCGAAGCGGACGAGCACACCCTATAATCGGAATCACACATTAGAGCTAGTTGGAGTTGAGGGAGTTTACTTGCTCCGACTGCACGAAAGTGACTTTGCAGTCGCGGATATGCACTGGCAAGTATGACTCTGCGAAAAAGCGTCCAATCAGTGTCTTCATCCTATTCTGGGCCTGCTGGTCGATAGGAGAATGAAGTTCGTCTAACGTGATGCAAATCACAGGAGGCTTTATATGAGAGTCAAACATTGCGTTGACTACTTCATATTCAGCACCTTCAATATTGAGTTTAACGAACGAAACGCTCTTGAGTCTGAGATATTTTAGGATTTCTGCCGGAGTTAAGCACTCAGCTTCAAAATACTCCTCAGTATTCTGCATATTGAGTATAGAGTGGCTTATGTGTGTGGGATTGGCAGGCGAATAGAATTTCTCAATCTTGTTCTCAGACCAAACGCCGAATGGATGTAGGAACATTCCTCCGTGTGTATTTTTTCTTTCAAACTCGTCAACGATTCGTCTGCAATGCTCAATTGCCCTAGGCGTAGGGTCATAAATGTGAACCGTTGCCGCCAGCTCTTTTGCTATGGCGGTTTCAAAGCTAATGTCTTCTCCAGCGCCAAAACTTAGTCCGGTACTTCCTTTAAGTAGGTTTGTAGGCACGGCATAACCGACATAAGTAGTCCCCAGATAAGAAATTGCGCCGTCTCGCATTTTGGAAAGGTTACGTATTCCAATGCGCCTCATGCGCACCCAAGTTCGGAATTCGCGAACTATCTGAATTAGCGGGCGAGGCAAAGAGTTCTTTGCTAGCTTCATGAGGGTCACGGCGGGGGTTCCTGCCTTGCGGGAGATGGTGGAGCTGGGGGGAGCGGAAGCAGCTATGTATAAGGCCGCTTTAGCCGAATTATACCAGATTTGCTACCACACAGTGATTTTTCTTCCTATCCGGAAAATGTTGACAAGAACCTGTATAGATCAAATCGATGACTATTGTGTATCTGGCCTCTGAGAGAGTGAGTCTACGATCAAGAGCTATCTGGTCCGAACAGCGAGGGTACAGTCGGCTCAACCTAGTCGCTCACTTTTGTCTTTCGCTCCGTACCTCGCCTCGCGACGGAAGTCGAATACCTTCGGGACACTTACGCCTCTATGGCATGAGCCGCGCCGGGTCCATGCTCCGAAGGGCAGTCGCTGCCTGCGGAGAACTGGACGCGAGCACTACGAGCCCCTGACTGACGATGAAGCAAATCACCTAGCATACTCGAGCCATCAAGTAAAAATAACACGAGCGAATTGGCGCGGCGGATATGGACAGCACTGGAACACCTTGAAGTAGATGGTGAGTTATGTATCGGGATATTGCACGCTGTCGATACCCCTTGTTGTTATGTGGATCACAACCGCCTGATGGGACACTAACCGGCAGTGGGAGGGGCAACTTTTACTATTAGAGGGGACGTCCAATGCCGTCAGACGGGACGAATATGCCTGTTCCCATAGCTAGCTCCCAATTGCTTACAAACCACCCTCTACGACCTACTCTCTACTTGATGATAAGGAGGTAGGAGGAGGTTAGGGAGAGGACGCATCAAAGCGACCCCGTCCATAACCCTATGATAGCCAGAAATCCAGTCCCGTGTCAGTATCTTTAGCCATTCAGTGAAAAGACGGGTGATCCTGTTGCCTCACCGAAAAATGTTACCGAAGTTTTTCAGCTATTAGTTGACGCCCACAGGTCCGATGACACCTCGGTCAGCCTCTATCATTCTACTCTGTTCTGCTGAAGCATACACCAACTGTTTGGCCACAACACCTCGCCACTGACGAACTCGGCGCTGGGGGGTACGCAGCTGGCGTCTGCTGTAACGCTCAGGGTAACGACTTATCAACTTATCAAGGAGGTCCGCGGCCGTCATGTCCGGTTGCTTCTGAAGCCAGCCCAGGATCTCGCACCATACTCCCTCGAACGGGTCCGGTCGCGTGCGCCATGTGTACGGGACTCTGGCCTTGCGTGTATGGGTAGGACGCACTTCTTCCTGTCGCCACACTGGAGAGAAAGCGTTCCAGACTCTCGCTGTTCGGCACATTCGCCGAGTCGGAGGTGTTGACCGCGGCAAGCGCCGACTGGGCCTCCCGTATCGTATGCAGCAGGGATACCGGGTCCAGTCTTGCACGACTGTCCAGCAGACTGCGCCTCGTCTCTTCACTCACGTCATTGCGATCCAGCAGACGGTCGTATGGCGTGGCCGGTTTCTTGTATCGCTTCTTCACGCTGCCGCCGTTCCGACTACGCTCGAGCAGATGGAACGAGGGCTGGAAGTAGTTCACGTACAACCGCATAGCGCCATACAGGTGAGCCAGTGTTTGGCCCGCCATGGGACCCGAGTAACGCTCGTGTCCCACGAAGCGGCGAATCACCGAGCCGTTCTTCTGCTCTATCCACGCCTGGTCGTTCTTGTGGTAAGCGCGAGAACGCGTGAACTCGATGCCCCTATCGACACAGTAGCCAAAAAGAGTCTCGTTGATGAATACGCTGTCGTTGTCCGAATCTATCCCGCGGACCGGAACCGGGAAGACGCGGGAGATGGCTTCCAATCCCTCAACCACCAAGGACTGCTCTCGCGCCAGCAGAGGGACCGCCTCCGTCCATCCAGAACACACGTCGGTTACCACCAGGCTGTAAATGAATGCGCCGGACACCACTTCACCGCCGTGCGCTACCAGGTCTATCTCAAGGTATCCGGGCTCAGGCTCCTTCTAGTTCATGAACGTGCGAACGGGAACCCGGCTGCCCAGCTTCCTCTTCGCCTTGCGCTTCCTGCCACTTTCGGCTTTCTCCCTCACAGGCCTGAGCAGCCGGTCCATGGTGGCCGCGCTCGCTGAGACCAAACGCTTGTGCACATCATGGTCGAGTTCGAGATGTCCGTGTCTCTCCAGAGACTCCACCATACTTGGCAGAGCGGTCTTGAGCCTCTTGCCGCATATCCGTCTGAGGTCTCCCACACCACGATCAGCGCCTGTCTCACCGCCTCGTCGTAGATACGCTGGCCCCTGGGAACGGTGCGATCAGCTACCTGCTCGCACTGACCCAGTAGCCTGACGGAGCGCTTGCGATGGCAGCCTGCGATAGCCACGAACTCGTCGAGCATCCGGCTCTTGCCCTTCTTGGATGCCTCTCTGCATCGGTTGCGAATCGCTCCGAGCACTTCTGTCCTCGTGGCTGCGCTGATGTCTCCGACCATCTGAATACCTCCCTGATTTGGGTAACACCCATTGTGAGGCAACAACCTGATTTCGGTAACATCTATCGTGAGGCAATAGATCCGCTTAGGTAACATTTTCATTGAGGCAACGCGCTACGTAATGTCTCTTAAATGGACTGAAGATGTACTATCTGACGTATTCAACATTCAGTTACCGTAACATTGCACCATCACTTCGCTGCACGGCAGTCAGCGCCGGCCGCCGTCCGTGCTGACTACGACTTTACCGCGTACCCGGCCCAGTAGCGGCGCCGATGCCCGTCGAACCATTCCCATCTGCTGGCTTCCGGGAGCGAGAATCTTCTGCGGATCCGACGTGCGATCCCCCCTCGTTTAATGCCGGCGATCTCGGTCAGCCCGGGGTCGGCGCCGTGCTGGGTGGCCCACTGGACCCACACATCGTACGTCGTGAGAAGGCCGTCTGGGTCGGGGACGACAACCGTGTCCAAAAGGGCGTCAAAGACGTCGTCTGGGCTGTGGTAGACGGCAGAGAATGAGCCCTCATCGCTCTCGGACGTGACGGGTTCATTTTCCCCGGCGTTTCTCACGATAACTTCGATGTCGTCGCCAATGCCGTGGCCCGCGAGCCATTTCGTCGTGAAGTAGACCGGTCGGTCCAGGGCCGTGTCGTCTTCGGCTTTGAAACCGGTGTAATTACTGGTGATTTTGACGACCTTCATTCGGATTCGAACCATGAGCATACCCTCCGTCAGAATGCTGCCGACAGCGCTCGTGTGACTGCCTCAGTGCGATGAAAACACTTCCTCAGCTCGACTTTGTACATTCAGGCGGCGTAAGTCAGCGATTCTATGAGTCGGTTGAACAGAAGCGCGGGGACTTTAACGATGTCGGGTTTGCGCTCAGACACACAAAAAGTCTCAGACGCTCTCCACATATGATGACGCGCCAACGCGATTGCGTCGCTGAACGTGGGTTCAGACTTGACATACCATGCGGCTGAACGCGTTGGAACTGAACCTTCTCGCCTTAGCAGTTCGGCTGCGAGGGTTATCCAGGAGAACAGCGCCAACAGCGCGGGCGTGGTACGGGCTATGGCAAGGTCCGACCATTGACGCTGCGTACCCACTCCGAGGTGAGCGAGAACCTCCTGGAATGTAACTTCAATCCGCCAGCGCAGCGCGAACCATTCGACGATCCGGGTCGGCGCGACCGCAGGATCGGCGCATAGCAGCGCCTGAGAGTTCAACTGCCCCAGTGGGTCTCGAATGAGAACCCAGCGAATGGGCACAGGCGGCTTGCCGCTGTGATACCAGAGCGCGGTGTGAGAGCTGAGTTCCACCGTACGGGTATCGTTGTCGTACCATGCGACCGATGTCCGGCTCCAGCGTGTATCGGGGCGGTCGAGGAGTTCCCTGAGCGTGGGCAGGCGCTGGCCCTTGAGACGCGGGTGTCCCATTTGACCGGGCAGTCGGGTTGGAGCGGGTTCGTAGAGCGCGGCGTCGAGCCTCAGCCTGGTGATGAAGGCAACGGGTTGGGACATAGACTGGCAGAAGTGGAGCGGGTCGAGTGCGGCGCAGCCGCTGTCAGCCACCATGACGATGGGACGGTCTGGAAGCCAACGCCGGAGTTGGAGTATCATCTGGCGCGCCCAGTCGGTGATTTTCTTGTGAGTCCGTCCCATCTTCCGGTTGTAGCGTTCGGAAGGAGCCAGAGCCGTCAGTACAGGCAATGCCCATGTCCGATGCGCCCAGGGTATGGTGATCAGCCACATCAGGCTTATCCAACGCAGGCCCGAGGCCTTGACCAGATGGCTGTCGCTGGAGCGCGCAGCGTCTCGGTAGATGCCCTTTGCCCTGATGCGACTGCCCCGCCGCCGCTCAATTGTTTCGTCTATCCCGAATACCAGTGGACCGTCCCCTTGGGCAAGATGCTGAATCAGAAGCGTCAGCAGAACTCGGCTCAGCCGCAGGGACGACCACACGGCGCGGTTGAGGACATGGTGGTATATCGCAAAGCCGTCATCGTCGCTGAGTCCCATGACACCAAGCGCGGAGGTTACGGTTCGCTTGCGCGGAGCCAGGACGGCGCCGACCAGCAGTACCTGAGCTTCACCCAGGTTCTGCGCTGAAACAGCGTTGAGAAGGGCTGGAGTATGGGTATAATGGCTTCGGGCAGGGTGAGCATAGCCGGACCTTTCGTGATAGTTTGCTCGGCTATCTTACCTCGCTCTCATATCCTGTCTAGCTTTTGTACAAAGTCCAGCTTAGTCCCTACACAATACGACCGTTGGATGCAAAGGGCCGGGTGATACCCGGTCCTTTTTGCCGTGAATTAAGAAAATCGCAAAAGCCTGTCCCTCTCGCTCAACCGTCATTCCCGCCGACTGCCGTAATTCCACATATGCGATTTTCTCCGTGAATTAATCGGGGGCAGTCCGCGACCCCGTTCTGTGGTATATTCAAATGTGTACACACCACAAACGCTCCATCGTTGGGGACAGTAAATGGTCGCGCCACCCAAGTCACAAATCTCCCTTCCCATCACGGGAATGACCTGCGCCGCCTGTGTGGTTCACGTATCGGAAGCGCTGGAGGAAGTGGGCGGTGTGGAGCGGGTATCGGTGAATCTGGCTACCGAAAAAGCCGCGCTGGAACTGCGGTCGGACGATGTTGACCTCTCCACCATCACCAAGGCTGTCGAAGGCGCGGGCTACGGGATCGGAACGCGCAAGACTACTCTCGCCATAGGCGGCATGACCTGCGCGGCCTGCGTGGCCCACGTAGAGAACGCGCTTGAAGGCGCGGACGGAGTGCTGTCGGCGCAAGTCAATCTGGCCACAGAACGCGCGGTCGTCGAATACGTTCCAGGCATTGCGGGGATCTCCGAACTCAGACACTCTGTTGAGGACGCGGGCTACTCGGTGGCAGGGGTGACAGGCGATCCGAATGATGATGCAGCAACCCCGAAGGACGTTCGGACGCTAAGAAACCGGATGGTCTTCAGCATAGCGGTCGCCGCGCTGATTATGGCGTTGATGGCAATACCCAACGCCGCCGAGCTTTTCCCGTTCAGGATGGATTTCGCGCTGCTCGCGCTGGCGACACCCGTGCAACTCTGGGCCGGACGCGGGTTCTATACATCGGCATGGAGCGCGGCGCGGCATTTAACTTCCAACATGAACACGCTCATAGCCGTCGGCACCTCGACCGCGTATCTGTACAGCCTGGTCGTTACCATCTTCGGTGGCGCATCGTTCTTCGAAGGTCGCGCAACCGATACCTACTTCGATACATCCTCTGCAATCATCGCGCTGGTACTTCTGGGCAAGTTCCTTGAGGCAAGGGCAAAGCGCCGCGCGTCGAACGCTATCAGGGCGCTCATGGACCTCCAACCCAAGACTGCGCGGGTTGTCAGGGCCGGGCAGGACGTGGATATCCCGATAGACGACATCGTGGTCGGCGACGTGATAGTCGTCAGACCAGGCGAGAAGGTCCCGGTGGACGGCATCGTGGAAGACGGCGCATCGTCTCTCGACGAGTCCATGCTGACCGGGGAGAGCGCTCCGGTTGACAAGGAGCGTGAAAGCGAAGTCTATGGCGGAACGCTCAACGGCAGAGGGAGCTTTACCTTCAGAACCACGCGCGTCGGGCGCGATACGATGCTGTCCAACATCATCCGACTTGTGGAAGACGCGCAGGGTTCAAAGGCGCCAATACAGAGGATGGCGGACCTGGTGTCGGCCTACTTCGTTCCGTCTGTGATCGGCGTTGCCATTGTGGTCTTCCTGATCTGGCTCGTTTTCGGTCCTGAGCCTTCTTATGTGACCGCGATACTGACAGCGGTCGCGGTGCTTATCATCGCCTGTCCGTGCGCGATGGGCCTGGCCACGCCCGCCGCGATCATGGTTGGAATCGGAAAGGGAGCCGAGTACGGCGTTCTAATACGCGGAGCGCAGGCGCTGGAGGCCGCGCACAAGGTTGACGTGGTTGTGCTGGACAAGACCGGGACGCTAACGAAAGCGCGGCCCGAAGTAACCGACATCTACGCCCCAGACGGCGACGAGAACGGTCTGCTCGCCCTGGCCGCGTCCGCCGAACGTCACTCCGAGCACCCACTCGGCGTCGCAATCGTCGAGTCGGCGTCTGAGCGCGGGCTTGCGCTGGAGGATGCAACGGAGTTCGTGGCCGCGCCGGGCTCGGGCATCAGGGCGCGGGTGAACGGAACGAGTCTGGCTATCGGCAACGTCGGGATGATGCGGGAGGAAGGCGTCAGCCTAGACGGCATGGAGTCGGCTGCGGACAGGTTCTCAGCCGAGGGGAAGACACCGATGTTCGTATCGGCTGACGGCGCCGCACTCGGGATACTGGCGGTCGCGGATGGTTTGAAGCCGGAGTCGGCGGATGTGGTGAGAACTCTCAGGGAACAGGGCGTGGATGTGATAATGCTGACCGGCGACAATGATCGCACGGCGCGCGCGATTGCGTCTCAGGTGGGAATCGAGCGGGTGGTGTCGGAGGTCTTGCCCGACGGCAAGGCGGGGGAGATCCGGGAGATCCAGGCGACCGGCAAAAGGGTCGCGATGGTCGGGGATGGCGTGAACGACGCGCCAGCCCTGGCGCAGGCGGACGTGGGCGTGGCTATAGGCACAGGCGCGGATGTCTCGATCGAGGCGGCGGACGTTACGCTGGTGGGCGGTGACCTGCGGGGTGTTTCGACTATCATATCTCTAAGCCGCGCTACCATGAAGGTTATCAGACAGAACCTTTTCTGGGCTTTTGCCTATAACGTCGCGCTGATCCCGATAGCGGCGGGAATCCTGTATCCGCTGTTTGCATCGAGCGGAACCCCGGACGCCCTCAGGCCATTTCTGGGCGAGCATGGGTTTCTCAATCCTGTGCTGGCGGCGGGCGCAATGGCGATAAGTTCAGTATCGGTGATTACCAATTCACTAAGGCTGAGGCGCTTCAGGCCGAAGACTTAGAGACTATCTCAAAACTCTTCGCTCAAGCGGATGGCAGGAGGACACAATCTTCCTCTCCCTTGAGGGAGAGGGCTGGGGTGAGGGTGAAATTCCTTAAGGTCGGGTCTTGAGATAGTTACTTAATATCGGATGTCCAGAATGCGTGTATCCAGGAGAATGCAATGAGACTGCCACTATTCAACAGGAGCGGAAGCGCGAAGGCCACGGATCCGGTGTGCAACATGCAGGTGGACATCCGAAAGCCGCCCGGCGGGACGCACAACCATGACGGCGAGACCTACTATTTCTGCGCGCCGGGGTGCAGAGTCGCGTTCAGCAAAGAACCGGAGGCGTACCTATCAGGCGAAAAGAAGATCAGTATGTAACCAAGGAAAGTTCATGGCATTCCGCTGGGTTCCCCTCCCCGTGCGCTCCCGTCGGCGAGCAATCGGAATTGCGGTTCTGACGTTTGCCTGTGTCGCATTATTCGCTTGCTCGCCCTCGTCAGACGAAGATAGAGCGATGTCAGACAATGCGGCTATTTCGGATGTCGGAGCCCGGACGGGACAAGAGATTTTCGCCTCGATGTGCGCTGTCTGTCACGGCGCGTTAGGCGAGGGTCAGCCGAATTGGCACATTCCCAAGACTGACAGAACTCTTCCCCCACCACCCCTGAATGGCGACGGTCATACCTGGCATCACGGCGACGGTTTCCTGTACAGAGTCATCAGGGACGGGGGCAAGTCGCTGGAGTCTCCGAGTCTGCCTCACTTCAAGAGCGGTATGCCTGCGTTCGGGGAGCAGTTGAGCCACGAAGAAATAGTCGGCGTGATCACTCACGTGAAGAGTCTGTGGAGCGAAAAGACAGGTCGAGGCATGTCCATCCAAAAGTGGCAGACCGAGGTCAGCCTGAACGACCCGTTTCCTGCTGGGCCGTGAACTCGGTTCCGATATACTGTCTTTGTGGGAATAGGGTGTTTTGTAGGTACTTGATAATCAAGTGGGAAATGCTATGTCTAACGAGATATACGCCGCCGAAGAAATAGAATCTCGCGGGACGGCTATATACGAGCATAAAATACGTCACTTGGTGGAACCGGACGAGACGGGCAAGTTCGTAGTCATTGACGTGTACAGCGGCGACTACGAGATTGACGAGCGTGATGGGGCAGCGACCGGGCGCCTACTGGAACGTCGTCCTGGCGCGATGACTTGGGCAGTGCGGGTTGGTTACTCGTCGGCGTACCGCTGGACACGCCTCCAGCCCCAGCGCGATGATTAGAGGAAGCGTAACTGAGGGCAAGACTGTCCTGGTCGAATTCGGAATTGTGGACAGCGGTGGCCAACTGTGGCATATACAGGCTGAATTGGACACTGGATTTACAGGTGACCTCTCATTGCCTCCTAATGCTATTCAACGATTGGGGCTGCCCACCTTGGGACAACGCAGTTTCACGCTTGCCGACGGTACGCGCTCACTTATGAACGCATACTCGGGACGGGTTTTCTGGCATGAACAGCCCACTGAAATTGTGGTTGTTCAATCCAACGGCGCGCCTCTGATAGGCATGGGTTTGCTCTGGGGCAATCGCGTGACTGTGGAAGCCACGAGCGGAGGTAATGTGATCATAGAAGAAATTTTGCCTATATGAGACTGAACATCTTGCTAGAACGCAAGTCCTATGTGTGGTATATTGCGGTGACCTGAATGTTAGGAGTTACCGCCGAATGGCTAATGTGTGCAACGTGCCTAGCCGCACCATATTCACGGGCGACAACCTGGACATACTGCGCGGGATAAACTCCGAATGCGTTGACCTCATCTATCTCGACCCGCCGTTCAAGTCCGACCGGACATACGCCGCTCCGCTGGACAGCGAGGCGCGGGGCGCGGAGTTCCGCGATGTCTGGACTCTGGGCGATATGAAAGAAGAGTGGATTGACGAAATCGAGATCCGCAGGCCCGCGCTGTTCCATCTCATAAACGGCGCGAAGTTGGCTAATGGCGACAGCATGGCGGGATACCTGACGTTTATGAGCGTCCGATTGCTGGAATTGCACCGAGCGCTGAAAGATACGGGCAGCATATATCTGCACTGCGACGATACGGCGGTTCACTACCTAAAAGGCGTAATGGACGCGCTGTTCGGGACCGAAAACTACCGCAACAACATCGTCTGGAAGCGCGCCACTTCGCATAACGATCCGAACCGTTTCGGGCGCATCCTCGACCATCTGCTTTTCTATTCCAAGGGGCCACGCCCAGTGTGGAACGCAGATGCTATATCCACTCCCAAAGACCAGGATGATTTGCTGCAAGCCTATCCTTCAGAGGACGAGCGTGGGCGATACCGCTCCGATAACCTGACAGGTCCTCGACACAATGCTGGAAGGGGAAGTCCCAGCACCCTGCCTTGGCGAGACTACGACGTCTATGCGATGAACAGAGTGTGGTCGGTACCCAAGACAGGTAAGTATGCCCGATACATAGAAAACACCTTCATACCGGGCTATCGAGATATACAGGGTATCCACGAACGCCTGGACACCTTGGACGAGGCTGGGCTTATCTATCATCCGCGGAGCGGAAGATGGCCGGGGCTGAAAAGATACGCCGACGCCGACACGGGAAACCCGGCTCAGAATCTCTTTCTCGAACCGATGGGTTTTACAAACTTCTCTACAAGAAACGTCGAATACACCGGCTGGCGAACGCAGAAACCCGTTGCGCTACTGGAACGGATTATCAGTGCGTCATCTAACCCCGGAGACCTTGTACTGGATCCTTTCTGCGGATGCGCCACGGCCTGCATAGCAGCTGAGAAACTCGGACGCGAGTGGATAGGCATTGATATAGCTCCGCAGGCCGCCGAGGTTCTCACCCAGAGGGCGAAGCGCGAATTGCAGATACCCCTGAATGACGATGACGGCAACGGCTGGGAAGACTGGACGCCATTCATACGGACCGATGAGCCCAAGCGCACGGAAAATCTGATGCTGCAAAGCCCGACAGATCCGCAATCGGACAAGGAACTGCTGTACGCCAGTCAGCAGGGAAGGTGCATCGGGTGCGAGTACGAACTTCCGCTACACGTGCTGACGATAGACCATATAACACCGCGCTCCAGGGGCGGGCTGGACTCCATCGGCAACCTTCAACTGATGTGTCACACCTGCAACGCCATCAAGGGCAATCGAAGCATGGAGTATCTCAGGACGCAGCTTCAGAGTAGGGGGATACTCAGGATGTAACTGGTGATATGGTTCTAGTCCTTCGTCTCCACCCTTCCCTGCGGCGTTATGCGCGATACGCCTGATGTGGATTCGTAGGCGACGGCGCGGACGGAGGCTTCGACTCGCTGGTGGGGCTGGAGATGGAGGGCGGTTCCGTTTTCGATGGCGTTGACGAGGCCCTCGTTAGTGTAGCTGGTGAAGGGTTCGAGGCCTGCGCTGTATGTTCGACCGTACCAGGGGTGGCCGTAGCCGCCTCCGTATGACTGCCAATACCAGAGATATTTGTAAACGTCGGTCGGGAATGAAACGCCGAATCCCAGTCCGAGCGCGGTGTTGGTGATTGCGTACCAACCTTCGGGCATATTGGTGATGTATGACTGGTCGTAGCTGTCCCACTCCTTGCCGGGGACTCTGCTCAAGTCGTGCATCGTACCGTCCTTGAGAGGGACATTGGGCCAGGGCCCTTCATACCCGGCTTGCAGCTTGTTGTTCGGGTGGAAGTCTTCGGGATGGTTGATGACCTTTCCGCCCGGAATGTCAATAACGCAGTCCTCGCTGAGGAATGGCGCGCCCAAAGCGATATGCTCTCCCCAGACGCAGTGGACGGGTTCCTCGCCTTCGTTTATCAGGGCCTGGTCTATCTTAAGGACGGACGATCCAGAAGAAAGGGACAGTGTCTTCTCAAAGAAGAAGGGCGTCCTGTACGTTCGGACCGAGAAGCGAACACTCACGCGCTCGGGGGTGTCCTGGAGAATGACGCAGTCCCAGGGCATGGTGTTTACCTCGGCGTGCAGGCCCATGTCCGCGCCGCCATAGACTGAAGGGAAGCCACCTCCGGGCAGCGCGGTCTGCCAGCCGCCCTCGTAGAAGTCCAGCCACACGTTGGTCGGAGACCCTGTGGTGGGAGTGAATCGGCGAGGGTCGCGTACTCCCCAGGGGGAGCGCCACATGAAGTCTGTGTCAGTAGGCTTGTGTACGAACTGATAGATGTCCGCGCCTTTGTCGGCAAGGACGACGACACGCAGGACTTCATTCTCGATTATCGCGGTCTTCAGTCCTCGGAATGTCCAGTCGTCGGAAACCCGCGCGCCGTATGTTCGTTCGTGCTGGTAGTGCATCCGTGAAACTCCATTCGATTGTCAGATGGACGAACTCCGCTTCCAGCGCTGAAGTCGAGCTTAGTAACTATCTCAAAACCCGACCTTAAGGAATTTCACCCTCACCCCAGCCCTCTCCCTCAAGGGAGAGGGAGATTGTGTCCTCCTGCCATCCGCTTGAGCGAAGAGTTTTGAGATAGTCTCTTACTACTCGGTGGACTGCGCCGTGAAATGGTCCCAGAACTTGGCCGCCTGTTCAAGGCAAACGCTAATGTCCTGTTCGAGCAAGTAGCGATCCCTTACAAGCTCCTCTGCCGCGGCTCTCACTCTGTAGAGGTATTCGTCTTTCGAACCATAACGTTCCGCAATGGATGGGCGGGGGTCGCCGTTGGACTGCCGGGACTTCTCGTCGGGAGCGAAGGGAATCGTGCCGCCGGCGAACATAAGGGGTTGGGTATCTCCGCCAATATCTGAGTGTCGCAGAGACCAGCCGGTGTGCGCGGCAAGAGGCACGGCTATCTCAGGCAGCTTGACTCCCGCGACTTCGTTGCCGTCTTCATCCACGTCGGGAACGAGCGCGCCGAAGACCTTGCCCATGTCGGGCGGCAGCTTGGTGACCTGCTCCACGTCTGTCCTCAGGGCGTAGTCGCGGCGGTGGGGCAGCGGATGCCTGCGCGGGTAGTTCGATCCGGGTATCGCGTCGTAGGTTTCACGCAACTTTCGAGTGGGGACTGCCGTTCCGTCTTCTATCCTGGGATGGCTGCTGGGCGGCGGCTCGACGCCCTCGGCTACCCAGCGATCAAGATTTTCGAGACAGGCCCTGAGCAGCGGAGTATAGTCAATCACGCTGCGGATGTTCTGGGTGCGGCTTATCCCCTCCCCTGAGTCGGAGACATCGGTCGGGGGCCAGGCGCCGGTGCCGTGCTCGGTCCCGGAGAAGTGGTAGATGCGGACTTTGGGCCCGTGTTCGATGTCACGCGCGCCGTCGGGGTCGGTGTGGATAAGGGAGGCGTCGCCGCGATGATATTCGGCGGAGGTGTTGGTGTAGAACACACGCAGGTCGCTGCCTCGTTCATCCAGCCTGCGGTGGAGTGAATCCGTCTTGCCCGTTTCCGGATCGGTCTGGGTAACGCTGGCAAACGGGAAGAGCTGGGTGAGCATACTGTTTCGGTCCTTGGAGTTCTGTCCGAAGCGCTGGTTGAACTCGCCCCTCATGCCACCCGCAACATTGGCAATGATACCGTCAAGCGCGTCCCTGCCCTGCTCGTCGCGGTTGAGGTCGTTGTAGATGTAGGTGCGAAGGAAGCGACCGGTCTGAGAGCGTCCGTAGGCGTAGGCGTAGCTTATCGGGACTGGGGATTCTGAGCGCTCGGTCCCGTGCTTAAACCAGGATACGCAGTCTCTTAGCGCGGCGAAACTGAGTCCGAGAACCGGGGCGCCGACGGTGGTATAGACTATCTGGTAGAGCCTTCCCTTCTCGAACTTGCGCTCCGAGCAGATGTAGTTGGGATCTGGGACGTAACTGCCGTCGTCCTCCAGTCTGCCGAATCGCCAGAATGCTCGCGGGACTAAGCTTGCGGGGCCGTCCGGCATATCGCGGACTTCGAGCCGGGCATCAGACTCGTTCATGTCGTGGGCGGGGTAGGCACGGTGTCCCTTGTCTGACAGAAGGAAGTTGCGCGTGTCCTCTATGCTCTGGAGCTGGGTGTAAACCTTGCCCGTCAGGGGCTCGCCTTTACTGTCAATGGCGTCGGGGCCGTCCATAGTGATGAGCGCGTCGAGAGCGGGAGTGTCTCCCTGCCATCCGCAGGCGACCACGGTGTATCCGCGCTCCATCAGGAAGCCGTCGCCAATATCCACTTCGGCGTCCTCCGGCGTATCCGTATCAATCGCCAGGCGCGAGGAGCGGTTGAAGTTGGGTAGCGCGACCCGGTTCCCCCTGTTAACCACGTCCAGCATCAGACGTCCGCTGCCCCTGGATCGGTCAACGGGCGCCATTATGGACACGTCGGACGAGAACTCGACTCTGTTGTCCGTATTCTTGGGCGCGAGGGCGATATCGGTTATGCGCTCATTGGCCTCACTGGTGGGGTCAATGGCGAAGCGAAGCGTACCGCGAATCTCCTCATATGGTCCGACATCGCCCCATGATCGTCCATCTGCGAGCACACGCCGGAACTTAACATCGAGTCCTGTTACTGGCATTGTTCACCTCTCCGGGGTGTGTCTTACTGCGACAGTCGGGGTTGTGTTTGCTTGTTTGTAACCGCAGGCGCTTCAAGGGTGGACTTGATTATTGCGTCGGACCGCAGCCTCTTCCTCAGAATCCACGATATGACGGCTAGCGAAGCGGCCAGGAGCGCGACTGACATTACGATGAGTATAGTCGCGCTGAAGAAAAACATTTCGGGGAACATGGCTATCAGATAGTCGCGGCTTGGGTCGAGCTGCCACAGGTCGTTGGTGAAACTGATCAGGTGGAAGGCGAGAAACAGTCGGTCGAAACCGACGGTCATCGCCAATCCCACAAGGATCAGAAGCGTGATCGTAACCCAACCGCCCCACGCTATCAACCTCGTGGAAGAAGGGGTGAAGCCGCGTCCCCACAACGCGAAGCCACCGACCACGACGGCCAGCAGATACAAGCCGGTGATCTCTGAGACTCGATAGACGCCCTGCACCAACGTCTTCACGTCGCGCATGTGCAGGACCTCGCGTTCGTTGTAGAGGTTCTGGACGAGGATGCCGCGCAGGACTACTCTCACAGACAGGAATTCCTCGCTGTTGTTGAAGTAATCGCGTATCTGCTTTCCGGCGGAGATAAGCTCGGCGCGCTCAATTCCGGTTCGGCGCGGGATTTCGTACTGGTCAAACCCGTAGGAATAGAGGGGCGGAAAGTTTATGACCCAACGCACGCTAATCGCGATCAGAAATATGGGAACGAGCGCGATGAAAAGAACGGCGACCAGGATTCTGAAGGGGCGGGGTATTGTTGTGTCGGGTCTCATTGGAGGAAATCACTAGGGACAGGAGCGATGTTCGAGTGTTGGGGAAAGGCAGGGTTGGGTGCGAGTAGAAAACTTAAATTCCATTCAGCGTGGTCGCGTATCGCGGCGTCTCAGTTGATACCAGGGAACACCCTCCCTCTCGATAATCATCGCGGCTGTGCCGTTAATATCGTTCCCCACGACAATTGCATGGGACTCTTTGTCCGTGAGCCTTCTCAAGAATTCCGCATTGCGGATGGCGCGGTCAACATCATTGCTGCCGACTGTGTAGGAAACCTCAGCGGTAATGTAATGGTCTTCGCCTTTGCCATCTTTAGCGCGTATCACCAAGTCTGCTTCGATGAAACTCATTTTGGCGTCCTCGGGTACAACGCCCGGCCTGGAGCGAAGCAGATCAATCAAGTCTTGGGAAGTAAATACACTCGCGCGCCTTAAGTCCTCTGAGAATGCAAAAACAATCAGGTCAGGATTGCGGAGGGCCGCGGTTATCGCGTTTGAGCCTTTTAGTTCGCCTACATCGTCCTGAATTACCTTAACTGTGCCCTGGAGTTCTTTTACCGCACTCTGGGTCTCCTCCTGAGCGCCCTGGAGTTCTTTTACCGCACTCTGGGTCTCCCTCTGAGCGCCCTGGAGTTCTTTTACCGCACTCTGGGTCTCCCTCTGAGCGCCCTGGAGTTCTTTTACCGCACTCTGGGTCTCCTTCTGAGCGCCCTGGAGTTCTTTTACCGCACTCTGGGTCTCCCTCTGAGTGCCCTGGAGTTCGGCTATCGTGGTGTCGGTGGCGGCGTTATGCGCCCTTGTCTCTTGGATGAACTCGTCAAACTTCCGTGGCAAGTCTATGAGTTCGGTGGTAAGTATTAAAGTCCGCAACTCGTCGGCCCACTCCGGGTTATCCCTCAGAAGATGAAAAAGGTCATGTATTGTGTTGATCGTAGCCATCAACATCCTCTCTGCTCTCTACTCAGCAACTATACCATACGCCAAGCGTTGCAAACGATGCGCTGTCGCGTTGTCACCACTGTGGTGTGCTAGGATTGGGCGAGTCAATTCGGAGCGGACAATCGCTGATAGGGTTTCATTAAGGGGGGTCTTACCTTGAGCCAAGAGGACACGTTCGCGAGCAGTTTCGAGGGCATTAAGGACCTGGCGGCGAGGCTGCGCGGGCCGGATGGATGCCCCTGGGACAGGGAACAAACGCCTAACTCACTGAAGCACCTCTTCCTGGAGGAGTGCTACGAGTTGGTGGAGGCTATCGAGGAGGGAGACGACGCCAAAGTTGTGGAAGAACTCGGCGACGTGCTTTTCCACGCGGTCTCTATGGTGCGGATCGCGGAGGAGTCGGGCGCGTTTTCGGGCGAGGACGTGTTTGCATTAGCGATATCCAAGCTGGTGCGCAGACATCCTCACGTATTCGGGGATGCAGTTGCCGGAGACAGCCGGGAGGTGGGAGTACGCTGGGACCAGATCAAGCGCGAAGAGATGAAGGGGACGGACAGGTCCATTCTTGACGGAGTGCCGAAGGCAATGCCGTCGCTGGCATACGCGCAGGCAGTGCAGGGACGCGCGGCCAGAATGGGATTCGACTGGGACGACTACGACGGCGTGATCGCCAAGGTGGTGGAAGAGCTGAAGGAGTTGGAGAATGCGGAGTCCGAGGCGGAGCGCGAATTGGAGCTTGGTGACCTGCTATTTTCGCTGGTCAATGCGAGTCGCTGGCTGGGCATAGAGGCGGAGACCGCGCTGCGACGGTCCAACAGCAAGTTCTACGCCCGCTTCGTCAAGATGGAGAAGCTGTCACGAGAGCGCGGACAGGACTTCGAGGCGCTTAGTTTGGAAGCGAAGGAAGCGCTGTGGCAGGAAGCCAAAGCAAAGGTTTGATCCGGGCTAACGCATCCTCCAGAGAGACCGGAACTTCCAGGCCGCGAATGTGAGAAGCAAGAGCATTACGCCGGACGTAATTTGAGTAGCGTGCTGAACGCCCAGATTCTCTGCCAGCCATCCCGCTATGAGGCTACCCAGGGGGAACAATCCCCAGGTGATCATGTACAGGCCGGTCACCCTGCCGCGAAATTCGTCCGGGACATTGCTCTGCACGACCGCGCCGGTCACCGAGAAGAACATCATCATGGCCGCGCTCAGCACCATGAGATTCAGGTAAGCGGTAGGGAAGAATGAGTTCACGGAGAAGAGCATAGTCGCGACAGCGGTAATTGCGACGCCGCATATCACAGCGATTCCCTTGGCCCTAATGTCTCCTAACGAGGCAAGCGTGAACGTACCAATCGTCGAACCTGCTCCGAACGCAGAAACCAGCAAGCCAAGCCCTTTTGCGTCCACTTTGAATACCTCGGCAGCATACACCGGCATCAGTCCGTTAACCGAGGGCATTATCAGCATGGCCGGCATCGCATTCAGCGCGAAGAGCCCCAACAGTATCGGCGTGTTGAGTACGTACCGGATTCCCTCCATGAGTCCTTCTCGCACCGATGCCAGGCTCATGCGTGGCTTAGGGAGCGTTACCACACGCAGACTGAGAGCGGCGGCAACCGCGCCGACCTGGAAGGCCGCCTCCAAAAGCAGTGTAGGTCCGGCTCCGGCGTAAGCTATCAGGACGCCTCCCACGACCGGGGTCGCGAGGCGGGTAATGCTGAATGCCATGGAGTTGAGCGCGAATGCGTTTAGCAGTCCCTCTCTTGGAACGATGTTTGGGATGAGCGACATCCGCGCGGGGTCGCTCACCACCCAGGCCAGCCCCATGAAGAATATGAATGCGAAAATATGCCACGCCTGAAGGTTTCCGGTCAGTACTACCACGGAGAACGCAATCGTGACCGTCGCCTGGTACCCATAAATGAATGCCATGAGCTTTCTGCGGTCAAAGTTGTCAACCAACAGACCACCGATCGGACCGACAAACAGTATCGGCAGCGCGTCCAGACCGAGCGCAACGCTCGTCCAGAACGCAGACTCGGTAATCTGGTATGTCAGCCATCCGACGATAACCTGCTGGAGCCAGAACCCGCCGGAAGAGAACATAGTCGCAAGCCACAGGAAGATGTAGTCGCGATACCGGAAAGAGTCGAAGGTGTGGAGGCGCGTACGTACCCGTGGGCGTCGTACACGGGGGGCATGAACCTTAGGAAAGACTCGTCGTCGGACCGGTGTGGCAGTCGCCAAATCGGCATCCAATTTGACGGCTCCTGTGAGTTCCGCTTCGGGCGACTCCGCCGAAATGAGGTTCTTGACATCATCCAGAGCGGATTCAGGCTCGGAATACACAAGAGCGGCAACATCGGAGGACGCAGATGTCGGTTGTTCATCCGCGGTCGGAGCGCCGACAAGACTGGCCACGTCCGGGGTCTGGAAACTCGATTCAGTTTCGGCAAACGAGTCCGGCGGGCGTGTGTCGGTGTGAAGAAACTGAGGGTGATCCACCGCATCAACGACATGTCTGTCGTCGCTGCGAGAATGTGACGATTCCCGTGCATCCAAGGATATTGCTCCACGCTAGGTTCAACCAAGTTCGATCAAACGGGGCGGGGCGTAGAGCGCGATCCTTGTAGTCGCGTTACGGCCACTCGCCAGTGACAATTATACCACAGACGCTGGGGATTCTATACATTTCCGAAACATTTTTCAGGAAATTTCTAAGATTTACAGGAGTTGCATCAGAAGGGCGCCGAAGTTGACCAATGAACAGGCGCTCGCAACAGACTGAGGGTCATTCACAACCCATTAGCAGCGATTTGCCCCAACACAGATGCAAGGGCGGAGGCGGTTCCGATTGGATAGAGGACAGTATTCAAGTCCACAGTCTCGGCGAGGGCTACAATCTCCGCTCCCTCGCTGACCAGACCCGCTATCGAAGGCTTTCGCCGGGGTCCCCGCATTACTTGTTCCCGCGTTAGCGCTATAACCCCGCGCACCTCGTCTATGGGCAGTTCGCCGGGCGATTCGAGAAGCTCAGATTGGTATATGACGATGTGGTATGTATCTCCCGGGCGTGGAGCGCCCTGGGGGTGAATCATAAGGTACAGGGCAAGTGGTCGCGGTTCGTCGGAGATGTCCAGCTGCCTGGCTTCGCCGTTCGAGGACACCATCCAAGTATTGTCGGACGGCAGCAACTCGACGTCCACGCCGAGTTCTTCAATCGCTTCGCGGTGGGCACACTCAACCCAGGATTCGCCCTCCTCCATGTGTCCGCCGATACCGGCGTAGAAGAGTTCACCCGGCGGACAGGTGAACTTCGTTCCGGCGAGGAAGAAGAGATACCTGCCCTGCCGATCCCGCAACGCGAGCCCGACGCCTGTTTCCGCGCCTTCAGGTATGAGATCACCGATGCGAGGGCACATGTGCCTACCCCTACTCAGGCGTATTCGACTATATGGCTGAACAGCCGCTCCAGACGGGTATGGTCCATCGGGTCGAGGGAGGGATTCTCCATAGCGCGAACGTTGGATTCCAGGTGTTGGAGATTGGAGGTTCCTGTTATAACGGATGTAATGGCGGGGTGGTCGGCGGCGAACTTGTAGGCGGCGGCGACCACGGATTCCACATCGTCGTGAACCAGCCAATCGAGCGGCTTCTTGTCGGGCAAAGCGTCATCAGGCACAAGTCCGCGTGATTTCCAGTCGGCTATCGTCTCTTCCAGCAGTTGGGGATCAGGGAGCTTTATCCTGACGGCGGCCATGTTCAGGATTCCTATGTTGTGTTCCAGCGCGAGCGGAAGCATCTCTTTGGCGGCATATTGGTTGAGTATGCCGTACTTGAGCATAATCACGTCCCATAGGTCGGGGGCTTTCCGCAATCCTGCCATCGCGCCGCACTGGGCGGGGTCAACGATGTAACGCAGGCTGAATCCACGATATCGGACAAGTCCGCGCTCTCTGAGCCGTTCGAGTACGGGCATGTACCGCTCGACAACCATATCGTGATGCTCGGCGAGCAGGCCATGAAAGAGGAGCGCATCTACATGGTCGGCGTTCAGCCTGCGGAGGCTGCGTTCGACGGAGCGAGTGAGTTCTCCGGGGTCAGCGGTCGGGTCGCCGTCGCGTGGATACGCCCACTTGGTAACGAGTATGTAGTCGTCGCGCGGGACGCCCTCCAGCGCGCGTCCGAGTATCGCTTCGCTGTCGCCGTAGCTCTCGTGAGTGTCGAACAGGTTGATGCCGAGGTCGAGACACCTATGGATTAGGCGGTTCTGTTCGGCCTGGAGAAGTCCGCTCTTCTGACCGAATTGACTTGGGCCGCCGGTGCCCTGGCTCAGAAGGGAGACTTTCAGGCCGGTTCTGCCCAGGGTTCGGTATTGCATGAAGTTCCTTAATTCAGTAGTGGGTTCGGAGAGTGTATCGAGACGTCACTGGGCGTCGGCGTCGAGTTGGCGCAGGCGCGCTCTCAACATTCTTAGTTCGGCCTCGGCCGCTTCCACCCGAACTTCGGCGGACAGGCGCATGGCTCTTTCAGCGTCTCGCTCGCTCTTCACTTCATCGAAATCGGGGAGGAACTCGGCTATCGCGGGGTCGTAGAAGCGCAGACGACCAGCCTGCCAGTAAAGATCGAGACCCAAGATGTTGCTGTGTCCCCGGAGCGTGTCATCGGATTCGCGTTCAATATGGATTGGCTGGTATTCGCCCTCAACCAGAACATCGCCAGCGAGCGGACGGTCGTGGTTCCGGCCTCCGCTTGGGTCGAACCGCCAGTACTCGGTGACGCCATAGCGGGCGTATCCATCCCGCTTGGTGGTGTAGTCGGCCACCTCTGTGCTTAGGGAGCCGATTTCAAGCACGAAGTCGGGGGGCTTGCCGACCTCGTTTATCACGTAGCCGTTTCGTTCCTCGATGGCCGCGGGGTCCACTCCGAACGCGACCACACAGTCGGGCTTGAGCTGGCCCGGGCGAATCCTGGTATCAACGCACAGGTAGCCTTCACCGTTTACCAGCACGTCGGAACGGTGGGAGAAGAAGTTCCTCAAAATGTACAGGACCATTGCGATGAACGGCAGTTGCTGCATGGCGTCAGGGTCTCTCGGCGGATCGGGCAATGGTATGACCCGAGTTGCTGGCTTGGTAGTCATGGTTATCCTCGCGATTCATATAATACGGTGTACAGAGACCTTTTCGAGTATCATCACGGCCATTCTACCACTACGGACATCGTATTTACGTAGATGGTTCTGTATCCTCAGCACGTCAAGTTGGCCAATCAGCTTGGCGACTGTCTAGGCGACTGTCTATTCGTTGGGAGCGAGAGACTCTGTCGTTTGCTCAAACGCTTCCAGTCTGGGCAGGAGTAGCGGAGTGTCAACGCCGGCGTCAATGTACTCGCGGATTCGTTCGCGGCATCGGGCGGCGTCGCCTAGAAGATAGCACGCTTCGGCAAGTTCCTCCGAGACGTATCGCGCCGCGCCCGACTCGTCGCCAGACGCGACGAGTTCCCTGACGGGAGGCAGGATTGAGGTGTCGAAACCGCCCTGCCCAAGCAGGACTTCTCCGGTGAATTGCTCGGCAATCAGGCGGGCGACGCGCTCGCGCAGAGACGGCAGCATGGCATCGGGATTGTCGGTCAGGCGAACTATCAGCATACAGGCAATGTCTATGGAGCGGGGATCGCGGCCAGCGTTGGAAGCGGCGACTCTAACTTCTTTCGCGGCCCAGCGTATGTACTCCACGGGGGCGTAGGCGTTGAGTAGAACGCCGTCGGCCACTTCGCCCGCGAGCCGGAGCGCTCCGGGGCCTATGGCGGCGAGATATATCGGAAGCGAGTCCTGAACGGGATGAATCGCCAGGCCGACGTTGGTCAGGCTGACCCCCGCGAACTCCGCCGATACGCTCTCTCCGCTCCACATGCGACGGAGTGAGGCGACCGCGCCCCGAAGCCTGGACAGCGGAGCGCGGTATTCCATGCCCATGCGTCCCGCGATCACGTCAGCGTCGCTGCGTCCGAGGCCGAGCATCATCCTGCCGCCGCTGAGCCTGTCCAGGGTCGCAGCGCCCATTCCGAGCAGCGCGGGGCTGCGGGTGTAGGGATTGACGACGCCCACGCCCAATTTGACGCTCTCGGTTCGGGCCGCGAGGTATCCGAGCATGGAGAATGTCTCCTCGTGGAAGTACCTCTCGGTGACCCAGAGAGAATCGAAGCCGGCGTCCTCGGCCATGCGGGCATAGCCGGCAAGCTCCTCGCCGCTCTCGATGCCGTGGTAGAGTACGATTCCTGTTCCCGCCACCTTCGACGCTCCTTATATCTTCGGGTTTATAGTTTGGCTGTCTGCGCTGGTGGGTCTGGCGCGTTCTGCAGGTGGTCTGCTGATGGCCTGCAAGTGGGGTCTGGTACCTGCATATCACCTGCAAAGACCTGTATTCACCAGTACAGGGGATTTTTTCGAGTCTGTGCGGTTTCATGGATAAACTCGAGCTTATACAAATTCTCAGTAACGTCGCCGTTGGATTTTAGAATAATCGAAAGACCCTGGAATCGGCGCTCTGACCATTGATATGGATCGTGTCATATACTATTATCTCCATTCGGAAGAAAAGCAGAAGATGGCCTCCGGCGAAAAGAGTTTTCAAAATACCTGCCCTGTCTGCCCTACCTACCCTGTCTGCTACGGAAACGAAGTGGTTTTCAGGGCGCTTTGGAGAATTGTTCTGCCCTGAACCTGCCCCAGCCTGCCTTGTGAGATCAGTTTTGATTTATGCATATCAGATGTCCCGCTTTATGATTGCCAGGATTGTCAATCAAATATGAGTCGTTTCGGATCAATCACGGCGCCCCGCGAGTCTTGTTTGGTCGGAACCTATTTTATATTATCCAGATAAGTTCCAAGTGGCTTCCAGGTGAGGGTGTCGGTTAAAAGTGACCTGGAGAAGCGTCAACTTAGTAACTATCTCAAAACCCGACCTTAAGGAATTTCACCCTCACCCCAGCCCTCTCCCTCAAGGGAGAGGGAGATTGTGTCCTCCTGCCATCCGCTTGAGCGAAGAGTTTTGAGATAGTCTCTTAGCTATGATTGACTTAGAAGAAAAAAGTTATTCGTCAGAGGAGTCGTCATAAATAAACTCTACATTATGTAAACGTTTGTTCTGCAACAGACATATTGTAACATAGCGAGAGTAGAGTTGGGCAACATATCCGGAAACATTCCCTGACTTTAAAAAGGCCCCGCACATTCGCCGAGTCGGAAGAGTTGACGGCAGCCCCGTTGCTATAATCCTAAGTAACTATCTCAAAACCCGACCTTAAGGAATTTCACCCTCACCCCAGTCCTCTCCCTCAAGGGAGAGGGGGTCTGTTATTGAAATTCATAGCTGACTGGACATTTACCTACCCCTCTCAGGCCCTCAAGGGAGAGGGAGATTGTGTCCTCCTGCCATCCGCTTGAGCGAAGAGTTTTGAGATAGTCTCTTAGCCCGGATCCACCGAAGGGATGGATGAGTCGTCGTGCAAAAGGGGTGAGAAAGCGCTCCATTGAATCTGGGATAATGGGTTTGAAGACAAGAACCAACCCCAGAGCAGGAGCACTTAATAGATGTTACCACCTGAGCGTCCCGACCGCATCCGAATCGCCTTCGACGATCCCCGGCTGGTGGCCAATGCCGGGCTGCTCGTGCCGGCCACTCTCGCTCAGCGCCTGGGACTGAGTGAACTGGTGGACAGCAACGTTGACCTGGGCGATGCGCCGGGACGGGCGAACCCGGGAGACAAGACGCTGACCCTGGTTGCCTCGGCGCTGGCCGGTGGGGACTGCATCGATGACGCCGACGCGCTGCGTGCCGGTGGGACCGGGCGGGTGTTGGGCTGTACAGTGAAGGCGCCATCCACCCTGGGGACCTTCCTGCGCAGCTTCAGGTGGGGACATGTGCGGCAGTTGGACCGGGTGAGCCGGGAGTTGCTGGCGCGGGCCTGGGCCGCTGGCGCGGGTCCCGGCGATGAGCCGTTGACCATCGACCTGGACTCCACCATCTGCGAGACCTACGGACTGGGCAAGGAGGGCGCCCGCCGCCACAACTACACCGGCCAGAGAGGCTATCACCCGCTTGTGGCCGTCGCCGCAGGAACCGGCGACGTGCTGATGGCCCGGTTGCGACAGGGTCGAGCCAACACCGCCCGGGGCGCAGCCCACTTCCTGCGTGAGACGGTGAGCCGGGTGCGCTGCGCCGGGGCCACAGGACAACTCACCGTACGCGCCGACAGTGGCTTCTACACCCATGACATCGTCTCCGTATGCCGAAAGACAGGTGTCCGCTTCTCCATCACCGTCCGTCAGCACACCCGACTGCGCAATCTCATAGAGGCCATACCTGAGGAGGACTGGACTCCCATACCCTACTGGATGGACGGCGCAGCCGACGTGGCTGAGACCACCTACACCCCTTTTCGGAACGAGCCCGATGCCGCACCGGTGCGTCTCATCGTCCGCAGGGTGAAGCCCACGCCCGGTTCACAACTGGCCCTCTTCGTCGACTACAGCTATCACGCCTTCATCACCGACCGACAGGGCGACACCCTCCAACTGGAGGCCGACCATCGCCGCCACGCCGAGATCGAGAACGCCATCCGAGACCTCAAGTACGGTGTCGGGCTGAACCATCTGCCCTCGGGGCGCTTTGCAGCCAACGCCGCCTGGATGGCCATACAGGTAATGGCTCACAACCTGGCTCGCTGGATCGGACGCATCGGTCTGCGCGAGCCGGTGGCGACCACCAAGACCCTGCGCAGACGCTTGTTCTCCCTCGCCGGACGGCTCACCCACTCGGCCCGCCGCCTTACTTTGCATCTCCCGCAGCGCTGGCCCTGGGAAACACAGTTCGGTCGCGCACTGACCAGACTGCGAGCCATTCCTCTGCCGGCCTGACGGCAGTGTCTACTACTGACCACCGTACACACCACAGCCTGTCTTGTCCGTAAGATCGCTCCGGACCGGACCGCGGGTGTCCACTGTTGCCCGCAGATTCGTCAAACTCGCCCCAAATCGCCACTGTGGGCCTCCATTGGCGTCCAAAATCACGACCGCGGACCTTCAGAACGACCCAGGCGCTGACATCATAACCGCACCGCCACTTTGACACGTCCCTCACCCACGCCCCGGCGGCGATACTAACCCTCTTCGGTGGATTCGGGCTAAGTAACTATCTCAAAACCCGACCTTAAGGAATTTCACCCTCACCCCAGCCCTCTCCCTCAAGGGAGAGGGGGTCTGTTATTGAAATTCATAGCTGACTGGACATTTACCTACCCCTCTCAGCCCGTCGAGGGAGAGGGAGATTGTGTCCTCCTGCCATCCGCTTGAGCGAAGAGTTTTGAGATAGTCTCTATAGTCTCTAAGGAGGGCGCCTGCGGGAGTTTCCATTCGCGCCCGCGCCGCTAACCTATTGAAACGTCGTCGGTCCGGTACATGATTTGGCCGCCCACCACGGTGGCCGCGGACTCGATCCGACCCAACTCATGGGGAGCTTCACGGAATGGGTCGTGTTGCGGGATAACCAGGTCGCCCAGCTTTCCGACCTCCAGGGAACCCTTGACGTCTTCCTCGAAAGCGCCGAAAGCGGCGTTGACCGTCATCATGGATATTGCTTCCCTGACCGGGACACGTTCCGGCCCGGTCAGGATGCTGCCGGAGCTTGTGAGCCTGACAATGGCGTTCTGCATACAGAAGAGCGGGTTGGCCGGTGTTACCGGGCAGTCGGAGTGCAGTAGCGGCTTTATGCCGGCCTGGACAGCGGAGCCGATGGGGTCCAGGTGGGCGACCCGTTCCGGCCCCAGGAAGCGGTCCCGGTGGCGGTCGCCGAAGTAGTACACGTGGTTGGGGAAGAAGTTGGGAATTACGCCAAGGTCGCGCATCTTGGAGATGTGTTCGGGGAGGCAGACCTGGCAGTGCTCGATGCGGAATCGGTGGTCTGCCCTGGGCATGGCGCGGAGGGCGTTTTCGTAGGCTGTCAGCGCTGCGTCTATGGCGGCGTCGCCGTTGGCGTGGGTGGCGATCTGATAACCTCTCCGGCGCAGGTCCATGACTATCTCGTTCAGTTCGTCCTGCTCGTAGATGAGCCAGCCTCGCTCGCCGGGATCGCAGTGATATGGCTCGCGCAGGGCCGCGGTGATACCCTGGATGGAGCCGTCCGAAATGATTTTGCATCCGGCGACCCGGACCCATTCGTCGCCATCGCCGGTCCGCCATGCAAAGTTGGAGTCCTTCAGGTATTCCCACTGGATGAACATATTGACCCTGAATTTCAGAAAGCCCTGCTGTTGCGCCCGTTGGTAGGCGCGCAGGATATCTACGCCCCGGGCGTTGCTTACGCTGGCGTCGTGGATGGTGGTTATGCCCCGGCGCAGGTATTCCTCCTGGGCCTGGACGAAACCGTTGTGGATCTCTCCTTCCGTGTAGGCGGGCAAGAGCCGGTTCACCAGTCCCTGGGCTGTTTCGTACAGCATTCCGTCCGGCTCGCCGCTGGCGGGAAACCTGCCGATACGACCGCCGGGCGGGTCCGGAGTTTCATCGTGAATTCCGGCCATCGCCAGCGCGGTGGAGTTGGCGGACAGCATATGCCCGGAGTTGTGGACGATAACGATAGGGTGGTCGGTGGAGGCGGCGTCCAGGTCATTGCGGGTGGGGTGACGCGCGTCCCGGAGTCCGGTGTCGTCGTAACCGCGGCCACGAATCCAGTCGCCGGGCGGAGTGGTCGAGGCCCGTTCTCGCAGACGGCCTGCGATGTCGGCGATGTTGCGGTTAGGCGGCGTGCGGACATCCACTTCCAACAAGCTGGCGCTGAACCCCACCATGTGGTTGTGGGGCTCGATGAAGCCGGGCAGAACCGTCTTCCCCCGGGCGTCAATGACCATCGTGCGGCTATGCTTCCCGACGGAGACTTCGTCGTTAGCGCCTAACCCCGGATCCACCGAAGGGATGGATGAGTCGTCGTGCAAAAGGGGTGAGAAAGCGCTCCATTGAATCTGGGATAATGGGTTTGAAGACAAGAACCAACCCCAGAGCAGGAGCACTTAATAGATGTTACCACCTGAGCGTCCCGACCGCATCCGAATCGCCTTCGACGATCCCCGGCTGGTGGCCAATGCCGGGCTGCTCGTGCCGGCCACTCTCGCTCAGCGCCTGGGACTGAGTGAACTGGTGGACAGCAACGTTGACCTGGGCGATGCGCCGGGACGGGCGAACCCGGGAGACAAGACGCTGACCCTGGTTGCCTCGGCGCTGGCCGGTGGGGACTGCATCGATGACGCCGACGCGCTGCGTGCCGGTGGGACCGGGCGGGTGTTGGGCTGTACAGTGAAGGCGCCATCCACCCTGGGGACCTTCCTGCGCAGCTTCAGGTGGGGACATGTGCGGCAGTTGGACCGGGTGAGCCGGGAGTTGCTGGCGCGGGCCTGGGCCGCTGGCGCGGGTCCCGGCGATGAGCCGTTGACCATCGACCTGGACTCCACCATCTGCGAGACCTACGGACTGGGCAAGGAGGGCGCCCGCCGCCACAACTACACCGGCCAGAGAGGCTATCACCCGCTTGTGGCCGTCGCCGCAGGAACCGGCGACGTGCTGATGGCCCGGTTGCGACAGGGTCGAGCCAACACCGCCCGGGGCGCAGCCCACTTCCTGCGTGAGACGGTGAGCCGGGTGCGCTGCGCCGGGGCCACAGGACAACTCACCGTACGCGCCGACAGTGGCTTCTACACCCATGACATCGTCTCCGTATGCCGAAAGACAGGTGTCCGCTTCTCCATCACCGTCCGTCAGCACACCCGACTGCGCAATCTCATAGAGGCCATACCTGAGGAGGACTGGACTCCCATACCCTACTGGATGGACGGCGCAGCCGACGTGGCTGAGACCACCTACACCCCTTTTCGGAACGAGCCCGATGCCGCACCGGTGCGTCTCATCGTCCGCAGGGTGAAGCCCACGCCCGGTTCACAACTGGCCCTCTTCGTCGACTACAGCTATCACGCCTTCATCACCGACCGACAGGGCGACACCCTCCAACTGGAGGCCGACCATCGCCGCCACGCCGAGATCGAGAACGCCATCCGAGACCTCAAGTACGGTGTCGGGCTGAACCATCTGCCCTCGGGGCGCTTTGCAGCCAACGCCGCCTGGATGGCCATACAGGTAATGGCTCACAACCTGGCTCGCTGGATCGGACGCATCGGTCTGCGCGAGCCGGTGGCGACCACCAAGACCCTGCGCAGACGCTTGTTCTCCCTCGCCGGACGGCTCACCCACTCGGCCCGCCGCCTTACTTTGCATCTCCCGCAGCGCTGGCCCTGGGAAACACAGTTCGGTCGCGCACTGACCAGACTGCGAGCCATTCCTCTGCCGGCCTGACGGCAGTGTCTACTACTGACCACCGTACACACCACAGCCTGTCTTGTCCGTAAGATCGCTCCGGACCGGACCGCGGGTGTCCACTGTTGCCCGCAGATTCGTCAAACTCGCCCCAAATCGCCACTGTGGGCCTCCATTGGCGTCCAAAATCACGACCGCGGACCTTCAGAACGACCCAGGCGCTGACATCATAACCGCACCGCCACTTTGACACGTCCCTCACCCACGCCCCGGCGGCGATACTAACCCTCTTCGGTGGATTCGGGCTAACGCTCCGGCCACGACCAGAGACTCAACCGCCCGGGGCCTCAGACAGGTCCGTCTCACCAGGTCGCCCGCGCCGATGTAGGGACCACGCTCTTCTCGTTCTTCTACTACCAGCTTCGCCGACTCAGTTCCCACGTTCTTCACAAGCGCCAGTCCGAGCAGCGCTGAGCCGTTCTCAAGTATGGCCTTTGATTCGCTCCTGTTGACGCAGGGGTTCAGGAACCGGATGCCGAACCTCCTGGCGTCCTGCTTGATAGTCTCCATCGGGTAGAAGCCCATGGCCTGGTTGTTTATGATGGAGACGAAGAACTCCAGAAGGTGATGGCGTTTGAGCCATGCCGCTTGGTATGCGGTTATAGCGAAGGCGTGGGAGTGAGACTCCGGGAACATATAGTGTCCGTTCACCTTCTGGAATATCTTCAGGACGGCCTCCTTGCCCACTCCGTTTCGCAGCGCTCCTTCGAGTAAGCGCCGCCTGTGCATGGCTATCAGGTGTCCGTTGCTACTCTTGGCGAAGGCGCGGCGCGCTCTGTCCGCTTCGGACGCGCTCATGCCCCGACGTCCATGAGAAGCTGCACCACCTGCTCCTGCCACACGATGATCCCACAGCCTCGCGCGAGCGCTCGCTCTTTCAGGGGGTGGTCGTACTCCCACTCCGCGCCGCGCCTGTACCTCTCGACGAACTTGCTCACCGCGCTCTCGGCCGCCCCCACGCCGGGCCTTATCAGAGCCACCTGGTAGGGGCCAGGTCGAGAAGGTTGCGTGAGAGCAAACGACGCGCCAGCTTGAGCTGGGCGGGCGACTGAAGCAGAAACACGCCCTTGCACCTGCCCTCGTTTATCATGTCGTACACGGTGGAGTCCTCGGGGTCTATACGCGTCAAGTCGGGACGCTCTTTCCCGCTCTTCTCTATCAGAGTCAGCGCCTCCTCGATCTGGTCGAGAACGGGCAGGGACAGGATGTCTATCTTGGCGAACCCGGCGTCCGCCACGCTGTCCTTGTCCCAGTCCATGATGTAGGGTCCCCCGGTCGCCCCCGCCCTGACAGGAACCATCTCGGGTATGGGCGAACTGCTGAGTATCAACCCGCCCACGTGCTGACCAAGCGACCTGGGCGCGCCCACAAGCTGGGGCGCGAGTTCGGCCAGATTCCTCCACTTCAGGCTATCCACGAACTCAGGTGTCTCGTTCATTATCGCGGGCAGAGCGTTCATGTCCTCGTCACCGACTCGCGCGGTCAGCAGTTTCAGACGTTCCTGGGGAAGACCGAGCGCGACGCCGAGGTCGCGGATGACTCCGCGCGTACGGTAGGTCGAAACCGCCCCCGCAAGGACCGCGAAGGCGGGGCCGAACCGCCTGTGAACCCTCTCCAGCAGTTCGTCCCTTATGGCCCTGGGAAAGTCCAGGTCTATATCGGGCATAGAGCTGGAATCCTCTGAAATAAACCTCTCAAGCGTCAGGTTCCACCTGAGCGGGTCAACGTGGCTTATGCCGACCAGGTATCCGGTCAGGAGCGCGACGGACGATCCGCGCCCCCGGGCAGGGGGCCGCTCCTCAAGCGTTGTCTCAGGTCCAACCATGCCGCGCTCCTCCATGATCCCCCGCGCCAGCAGCGCTATCTCACGGTACAGCAGCAGAAAGCCCGCCATCCGGTTGCGCTCTATCAGATGGAACTCCTCGGCAAGCCGCCGCTCGACCCGCCCGGTTATCGAGCCGTACCTGCGGACGGCGGCCTCGTAGCACGGTCTTTGCAGGTACGTCTGAGGCGTGTATCCCTCCGGTACGTCGGGTTCCGGGAGCGTGTAGCCCAAGTCTGAGGACAAATCGAACCCGCAGCGTTCGGCTATCTCGACCGTATTCGAAACGGCTTCAGGACAGTCCGCGAGCATGGCCTCCATTTCAGCGCTTGATTTCAGATGACACTGGTCGTTGGGCAGAATATGGCGAAGACTCTGATCAATCGTACTGTTATGTCTTATGGCGACCAGCGCGTGCTGGAGCCTGTATCGCTCCGACGCGTGGTACAGGACACCGTTGGTGGCGACCAGCCGCGCCCCTGTCTCGCGGGCGAGCGCGATGAGACGCCTGTTGCGGCGCGCCTCGCCGTACAGGAAGTTCCTCTGAAGCTCGACGTACACAGAGTCGGAGCCGAACCATTCGGTCACTTCTCCGAGGCTCTTTCTCGCCTCGGCGTACCGTCCTTCGACGAGAAGTCTCGACAGCCCGTCGGCATGGTCGGACAAACTCGATGGATCGAGCCTCGGCTCACACCGATCATGGGAGTTGGCGAGAGTGAACAGATGGGAGAGGTTGGAGTATCCTATCCTGGACTTCGCCAACAGCGTCAGGTGGGATCCGTCCGCGAGCGTCAGTTCGCCGCCCGTAATTGGCTTTAGCCCGAGCTCCCTCGCCGTCCGCGCAAACTCCAGCGTGCCGCACAGGTTCGTGTCGGTCAGGGCGAGAGCGGGCTATCCGAGTTCCACAGCGCGCGCCGCGAGCTCGTGAACGTGGGACGCGCCCTCTCCGAACGAGAAGAAGCCCTTGGCGTGAAGTTCGACGTAGCCTGAGGACATGGCGGCATCCCGACTCTCACGCGGCCTGGCTGTACCAGAGTCCGGTCGTCTCGTCGCGGAACAGGGTGAGCAGGCTTCCGTCCGAGGATTCGACGCGGTAGTAGGAACGCGCCATGGGCTGGGGCAGCCACCACAAGTCGAATGTCCAGCGCTCCTCTATCCGCCTTATGTCACGCCACCTCCCTCCGATTCTGACCGCCAAGGGCCCGCGCCCGCTAGCGTTCACCGCCTCGCTAACCTCGGCGGGCGCCGGGAGGCATAGCGCGCGAACCGCGCCGGACGCGAGCGGGTCTATCGGAACCAGCAGCGAGCGCATCTCCGGGGCGACCACTGTAGTCCTGTACAGCGCGGGCTGTCCGCCCGCCCGTCCGCGCAACCGCCTGTCCGCCTCCACCAGCGTCTCCAGGCCCCTCTCCCTGGCATCTCTGATTAGTCCGGCCTGAACGCCCGACTCGCCCGCGAGCTCGGCGAGCGTCAGTGACAGGTCGCTGACCGGATATGGCGGCGGTTCTCTCTCGACACGCTCTCCTAGCAATTCGGAGGCGCGCTCCCAGCGCTCCACCGGAATCCGAAAGCGCGTATTCAGTTTCCATGATTCGACATCGGAAGCCGCGGACGCGAGCGTGGCCGCTCCCGCGCTCCTGTTCCTCAGCGCGGATCTGGCGAACGCTCGCCTTAACAAAATGTCCAGTCCAACCCGCAGCGTCTCCATGGATGTGGTACGGAATGGCAGAGTGGTATTCTCTACAACCGACTCTTCCATCTTTCTTGGCGTAAACGGCCTGCGGTCAATCCCCGTTGAGAGTTCCCAGGCGACAAGGCCTTCCTGTCCGAACCTGTCGAACATCGCGGTCCTGCCCATCGCCGCCAGGTCTCCAATGAGTCTCATCCCGAAGCGAAGCAGCCCGGTCTTCAGTTCGACTGATACGGGGAGGATGTCTATGGGCATTGGCGCCAGGAATGCCCGCGCGTCGTCCGGAGTTTTCACCGCCCTCATTGGCCTCGCGGTTCGGGCGGCGGCGTATGCCGCGAACTTAGAGCCCGCGACTCCCACTCTCGGATTAAAGCGGTCGGGAATGGCGTTGAGCAATGCGGACGCGACTCCGGCCTCGCCCCTGTATAGCCTCTCCAGACCGTCCAGCCGGACATAGGCCTCGCCAAGACCGCCATCCTCCACCATATCACTCACACTGTCGAGAGAGTCAAGCAGACGCTCGAAAGTATCTCGGTAGTGGGGTTCGTCCGCGTCCAGGACTTTCAATCCCGATTGAACCGACACAGCCTGTTGAAGCGTCATTCCCGGGAGAACGCCTTTCGCGACCGGGGAGAGGTCCATGACGGGCGCGGGCGCGCCCGTTCGGTCCACTATGACGAACGCGCAGTCCACGAGATCCATGCGTCTGTGCAGCTCGGCCTTCGCCCTGATGCGTGTTATGAATATGCAGGCTGCTCTCATATCCTCCCTCTCATGTCGTTGACGATGGGAAGGAAGGGTATAGAACTCACATTCGCTTTGTCAAGATGGGAGTGCTGACCGATTCTGAATAGCGTTCTCCCATGTGTCGAAAGAACGTCGTCAGGAAGATCGATTGTTCACCAATCGGGATGGCCGATATAGGGTGCAGAGAGCGGACCTGAGAGGTGTTCCACGCACGCGAATTCTACCTGTATGTGTACTCACTCCCACAATAACCAATTGACGTTCAGGCTACTAATCAAAGGCTTCAGGTGGACTGGTACGGTGTTTCCCACAGTTGCCGAATCGGTACGGCGTACATATCGTCTCCCATTCTCATTGGGGTCTCTCCGTCGTACAGAACGACCCCGGATGCGAAACGATCCCCGACCATCTGCCTGAGCTTGCGGATCCCTCGAAAGTCGGAGCTTCTGACCGTTGCCGCTGCCTTTACCTCAACGCCGGCAACCGCGCTCGCGCCGCGCTCGAGTACCACGTCCACCTCAACACCGTCCTTGTCCCGGTAGTGGGAAAAGGACATAGGATACGGCTCTCGGCTCCCCAGCCGCCGCAACTCCTGATATACGAAGGTCTCAAGCATCTGTCCAAGCGCGCCACGGTCAGTCGCAAGGCCATCCTCATCGAGTCCCAGGAGGGCGCATCCGAGACCAGTATCGCTTATGTGCAGTTTCGGAGTCTTCACCAGGCGTTTGAGGTGGTTGTTGGCCCAGGTCTTCAGTCGCTCCGGCAGGAATACCCTCTCGAGCAGTGTCACGTAATCACCGATGGTCTGTCGGGAAAGCTGGAATGTGGAGGATAGGTCGCTGAGATTATACAAACTGACCGTCTGGAAAGCCGCGGCGTTAAGAAGAATCCCAATCGTTATCGGAACCGACCCGCTCCTGCGGGATCTGCCGCGATGCCTGTAGTCCACGAGTAGCGTGTCGCCTCTCCCGAAGTCTATCACGCCGCTCGCCACGTCACGGAGGAACTGTTCATCCTTCAGCCGAAACTGCGCTGAAAACCGTGTCGGCGGACTCGCGCCGGAGTTCGCCGACCGCTTGCGTTCTGTCGGTTTCACTCGCTAACGTTCACGCCACGATTGCGGGGTTATCGTTTTTGCCCTGTGATAAGATCACGCAAGGGTTAGATTTCACGGAAACACCCTCCGGGAGCGATACATATCCAACCTGATGCCATTTGACCAAGGATGCATACCACGCCCGCTGGAGCAGCAGTCGGAAAGCTACGCCGAGAATCTGCGCCACTCACTTGAGAATGAAATATCCACACCGGAGGGCGCGGCGCAGTTTCTTGAGACGACCTATCCCACCGAAGCTATGCCGACAGCCGCAAGTGGGATATTCGACCTCCTGACTCGCGGCAACGCATCTCAGGTGTCAAGCGTATATCGCTTCAAGTCCCAGTTCGGGGGCGGAAAGACACACCCTCATAGCGTTGGCGGCAATGGCGCTGCATCCGCGCCAAAGCCCGCTGGTGGCACGCCCACCTGCGCGACCGCAACCGCCCTGCGAACATCGTCAAGGCGATGGTGTGGGCATAAGGCCCGCCTTTTGACGCCGTTAAACCCGGATCCACCGAAGGGATGGATGAGTCGTCGTGCAAAAGGGGTGAGAAAGCGCTCCATTGAATCTGGGATAATGGGTTTGAAGACAAGAACCAACCCCAGAGCAGGAGCACTTAATAGATGTTACCACCTGAGCGTCCCGACCGCATCCGAATCGCCTTCGACGATCCCCGGCTGGTGGCCAATGCCGGGCTGCTCGTGCCGGCCACTCTCGCTCAGCGCCTGGGACTGAGTGAACTGGTGGACAGCAACGTTGACCTGGGCGATGCGCCGGGACGGGCGAACCCGGGAGACAAGACGCTGACCCTGGTTGCCTCGGCGCTGGCCGGTGGGGACTGCATCGATGACGCCGACGCGCTGCGTGCCGGTGGGACCGGGCGGGTGTTGGGCTGTACAGTGAAGGCGCCATCCACCCTGGGGACCTTCCTGCGCAGCTTCAGGTGGGGACATGTGCGGCAGTTGGACCGGGTGAGCCGGGAGTTGCTGGCGCGGGCCTGGGCCGCTGGCGCGGGTCCCGGCGATGAGCCGTTGACCATCGACCTGGACTCCACCATCTGCGAGACCTACGGACTGGGCAAGGAGGGCGCCCGCCGCCACAACTACACCGGCCAGAGAGGCTATCACCCGCTTGTGGCCGTCGCCGCAGGAACCGGCGACGTGCTGATGGCCCGGTTGCGACAGGGTCGAGCCAACACCGCCCGGGGCGCAGCCCACTTCCTGCGTGAGACGGTGAGCCGGGTGCGCTGCGCCGGGGCCACAGGACAACTCACCGTACGCGCCGACAGTGGCTTCTACACCCATGACATCGTCTCCGTATGCCGAAAGACAGGTGTCCGCTTCTCCATCACCGTCCGTCAGCACACCCGACTGCGCAATCTCATAGAGGCCATACCTGAGGAGGACTGGACTCCCATACCCTACTGGATGGACGGCGCAGCCGACGTGGCTGAGACCACCTACACCCCTTTTCGGAACGAGCCCGATGCCGCACCGGTGCGTCTCATCGTCCGCAGGGTGAAGCCCACGCCCGGTTCACAACTGGCCCTCTTCGTCGACTACAGCTATCACGCCTTCATCACCGACCGACAGGGCGACACCCTCCAACTGGAGGCCGACCATCGCCGCCACGCCGAGATCGAGAACGCCATCCGAGACCTCAAGTACGGTGTCGGGCTGAACCATCTGCCCTCGGGGCGCTTTGCAGCCAACGCCGCCTGGATGGCCATACAGGTAATGGCTCACAACCTGGCTCGCTGGATCGGACGCATCGGTCTGCGCGAGCCGGTGGCGACCACCAAGACCCTGCGCAGACGCTTGTTCTCCCTCGCCGGACGGCTCACCCACTCGGCCCGCCGCCTTACTTTGCATCTCCCGCAGCGCTGGCCCTGGGAAACACAGTTCGGTCGCGCACTGACCAGACTGCGAGCCATTCCTCTGCCGGCCTGACGGCAGTGTCTACTACTGACCACCGTACACACCACAGCCTGTCTTGTCCGTAAGATCGCTCCGGACCGGACCGCGGGTGTCCACTGTTGCCCGCAGATTCGTCAAACTCGCCCCAAATCGCCACTGTGGGCCTCCATTGGCGTCCAAAATCACGACCGCGGACCTTCAGAACGACCCAGGCGCTGACATCATAACCGCACCGCCACTTTGACACGTCCCTCACCCACGCCCCGGCGGCGATACTAACCCTCTTCGGTGGATTCGGGCTTAGCTGGACTTTGTACAAAAGCTAGACAGGATATGAGAGCGAGGTAAGATAGCCGAGCAAACTATCACGAAAGGTCCGGCTTAGCCCGGATCCACCGAAGGGATGGATGAGTCGTCGTGCAAAAGGGGTGAGAAAGCGCTCCATTGAATCTGGGATAATGGGTTTGAAGACAAGAACCAACCCCAGAGCAGGAGCACTTAATAGATGTTACCACCTGAGCGTCCCGACCGCATCCGAATCGCCTTCGACG
This sequence comes from Dehalococcoidia bacterium, assembly GCA_965261525.1. Taxonomy (GTDB): domain Bacteria; phylum Chloroflexota; class Dehalococcoidia; order Lucifugimonadales; family UBA1123; genus VXRN01. The sequence goes on along the minus strand of OZ253472.1, from coordinate 1,770,303 downwards.
ATCCCCGGCTGGTGGCCAATGCCGGGCTGCTCGTGCCGGCCACTCTCGCTCAGCGCCTGGGACTGAGTGAACTGGTGGACAGCAACGTTGACCTGGGCGATGCGCCGGGACGGGCGAACCCGGGAGACAAGACGCTGACCCTGGTTGCCTCGGCGCTGGCCGGTGGGGACTGCATCGATGACGCCGACGCGCTGCGTGCCGGTGGGACCGGGCGGGTGTTGGGCTGTACAGTGAAGGCGCCATCCACCCTGGGGACCTTCCTGCGCAGCTTCAGGTGGGGACATGTGCGGCAGTTGGACCGGGTGAGCCGGGAGTTGCTGGCGCGGGCCTGGGCCGCTGGCGCGGGTCCCGGCGATGAGCCGTTGACCATCGACCTGGACTCCACCATCTGCGAGACCTACGGACTGGGCAAGGAGGGCGCCCGCCGCCACAACTACACCGGCCAGAGAGGCTATCACCCGCTTGTGGCCGTCGCCGCAGGAACCGGCGACGTGCTGATGGCCCGGTTGCGACAGGGTCGAGCCAACACCGCCCGGGGCGCAGCCCACTTCCTGCGTGAGACGGTGAGCCGGGTGCGCTGCGCCGGGGCCACAGGACAACTCACCGTACGCGCCGACAGTGGCTTCTACACCCATGACATCGTCTCCGTATGCCGAAAGACAGGTGTCCGCTTCTCCATCACCGTCCGTCAGCACACCCGACTGCGCAATCTCATAGAGGCCATACCTGAGGAGGACTGGACTCCCATACCCTACTGGATGGACGGCGCAGCCGACGTGGCTGAGACCACCTACACCCCTTTTCGGAACGAGCCCGATGCCGCACCGGTGCGTCTCATCGTCCGCAGGGTGAAGCCCACGCCCGGTTCACAACTGGCCCTCTTCGTCGACTACAGCTATCACGCCTTCATCACCGACCGACAGGGCGACACCCTCCAACTGGAGGCCGACCATCGCCGCCACGCCGAGATCGAGAACGCCATCCGAGACCTCAAGTACGGTGTCGGGCTGAACCATCTGCCCTCGGGGCGCTTTGCAGCCAACGCCGCCTGGATGGCCATACAGGTAATGGCTCACAACCTGGCTCGCTGGATCGGACGCATCGGTCTGCGCGAGCCGGTGGCGACCACCAAGACCCTGCGCAGACGCTTGTTCTCCCTCGCCGGACGGCTCACCCACTCGGCCCGCCGCCTTACTTTGCATCTCCCGCAGCGCTGGCCCTGGGAAACACAGTTCGGTCGCGCACTGACCAGACTGCGAGCCATTCCTCTGCCGGCCTGACGGCAGTGTCTACTACTGACCACCGTACACACCACAGCCTGTCTTGTCCGTAAGATCGCTCCGGACCGGACCGCGGGTGTCCACTGTTGCCCGCAGATTCGTCAAACTCGCCCCAAATCGCCACTGTGGGCCTCCATTGGCGTCCAAAATCACGACCGCGGACCTTCAGAACGACCCAGGCGCTGACATCATAACCGCACCGCCACTTTGACACGTCCCTCACCCACGCCCCGGCGGCGATACTAACCCTCTTCGGTGGATTCGGGCTTATGCTCACCCTGCCTGATCCCATTATACCCATACTCCAACCCTTCTCAACTCTGTTTCAACGCAGAACCTGGATGAAGGTTCAGGTATTGCTGGTCGGAGTCATTCTAGCTCCGCGAAAGCGCACCATCACATCCGCTCTTCGCGTCATGGGCCTCGACGACGATGACGGCTTCGCAAAGTACCACCACGTTCTCAATCGCGCCGCATGGTCGTCCCTGCGGCTGAGCCGAGTTCTGCTGACGCTTCTGATTCAGCATCTTGCCCAAGGGGACGGTCCACTGGTATTCGGGATAGACGAAACAATTGAGCGGCGGCGGGGCAGTCGCATCAGGGCAAAGGGCATCTACCGAGACGCTGCGCGCTCCAGCGACAGCCATCTGGTCAAGGCCTCGGGCCTGCGCTGGATAAGCCTGATGTGGCTGACCACCATACCCTGGGCGCATAGGACATGGGCATTGCCTGTACTGACAGCGCTTGCGCCCTCAGAACGCTACAACCGGAAGATGGGACGGACTCACAAGAGGATCACTGACTGGGCGCGCCAGATGATACTCCAACTCCGGCGTTGGCTTCCAGACCGTCCCATCGTCATGGTGGCTGACAGCGGCTACGCCGCACTAGACCTGCTCCACTTCTGCCAGTCTATGTCCCAACCCGTTGCCTTCATCACCAGACTGAGGCTCGACGCCGCGCTCTACGAACCCGCTCCAACCCGACTGCCCGGTCAGATGGGACGCCCGCGTCTCAAGGGCCAGCGCCTGCCCACGCTCAGGGAACTCCTCGACCGCCCCGATACACGCTGGAGCCGGACATCGGTCGCATGGTACGACAACGATACACGTACGGTGGAACTCAGCTCTCACACCGCGCTCTAGTATCACAGCGGCAAGCCGCCTGTGCCCATTCGCTGGGTTCTCGTTCGAGACCCACTGGGGCAGTTCCACTCTCAGGCGCTGCTATGCACGGATCCTGCGGTCGCGCCGATCCGGATCGTCGAATGGTTCGCGCTGCGCTGGCAGCTCGAGGTGACCTCCCAGGAGGTACGCGCTCACCTTGGAGTGGGTACGCAACGTCAATGGTCGGACCTTGCCATAGCCCGTACCACGCCCGCGCTGTTGGCGCTGTTCTCCTGGATAACCCTCGCAGCCGAACTGCTAAGGCGAGAAGGTTCAGTTCCAACGCGTTCAGCCGCATGGTACGCCAAGTCTGAACCAACATTCAGCGACGCAATCGCGTTGGCGCGTCATCATATGTGGAGAGCGTCTGAGACTTTTTGTGTGTCTGAGCGCAAACCCGATATCGTGAAAATCCCCGCGCCTCTGTTCAACCGACTCATAGAATCCCTGACTTACGCCGCCTGAATGTACAAGTCCAGCTTAGCCCGAATCCACCGAAGAGGGTTAGTATCGCCGCCGGGGCGTGGGTGAGGGACGTGTCAAAGTGGCGGTGCGGTTATGATGTCAGCGCCTGGGTCGTTCTGAAGGTCCGCGGTCGTGATTTTGGACGCCAATGGAGGCCCACAGTGGCGATTTGGGGCGAGTTTGACGAATCTGCGGGCAACAGTGGACACCCGCGGTCCGGTCCGGAGCGATCTTACGGACAAGACAGGCTGTGGTGTGTACGGTGGTCAGTAGTAGACACTGCCGTCAGGCCGGCAGAGGAATGGCTCGCAGTCTGGTCAGTGCGCGACCGAACTGTGTTTCCCAGGGCCAGCGCTGCGGGAGATGCAAAGTAAGGCGGCGGGCCGAGTGGGTGAGCCGTCCGGCGAGGGAGAACAAGCGTCTGCGCAGGGTCTTGGTGGTCGCCACCGGCTCGCGCAGACCGATGCGTCCGATCCAGCGAGCCAGGTTGTGAGCCATTACCTGTATGGCCATCCAGGCGGCGTTGGCTGCAAAGCGCCCCGAGGGCAGATGGTTCAGCCCGACACCGTACTTGAGGTCTCGGATGGCGTTCTCGATCTCGGCGTGGCGGCGATGGTCGGCCTCCAGTTGGAGGGTGTCGCCCTGTCGGTCGGTGATGAAGGCGTGATAGCTGTAGTCGACGAAGAGGGCCAGTTGTGAACCGGGCGTGGGCTTCACCCTGCGGACGATGAGACGCACCGGTGCGGCATCGGGCTCGTTCCGAAAAGGGGTGTAGGCGGTCTCAGCCACGTCGGCTGCGCCGTCCATCCAGTAGGGTATGGGAGTCCAGTCCTCCTCAGGTATGGCCTCTATGAGATTGCGCAGTCGGGTGTGCTGACGGACGGTGATGGAGAAGCGGACACCTGTCTTTCGGCATACGGAGACGATGTCATGGGTGTAGAAGCCACTGTCGGCGCGTACGGTGAGTTGTCCTGTGGCCCCGGCGCAGCGCACCCGGCTCACCGTCTCACGCAGGAAGTGGGCTGCGCCCCGGGCGGTGTTGGCTCGACCCTGTCGCAACCGGGCCATCAGCACGTCGCCGGTTCCTGCGGCGACGGCCACAAGCGGGTGATAGCCTCTCTGGCCGGTGTAGTTGTGGCGGCGGGCGCCCTCCTTGCCCAGTCCGTAGGTCTCGCAGATGGTGGAGTCCAGGTCGATGGTCAACGGCTCATCGCCGGGACCCGCGCCAGCGGCCCAGGCCCGCGCCAGCAACTCCCGGCTCACCCGGTCCAACTGCCGCACATGTCCCCACCTGAAGCTGCGCAGGAAGGTCCCCAGGGTGGATGGCGCCTTCACTGTACAGCCCAACACCCGCCCGGTCCCACCGGCACGCAGCGCGTCGGCGTCATCGATGCAGTCCCCACCGGCCAGCGCCGAGGCAACCAGGGTCAGCGTCTTGTCTCCCGGGTTCGCCCGTCCCGGCGCATCGCCCAGGTCAACGTTGCTGTCCACCAGTTCACTCAGTCCCAGGCGCTGAGCGAGAGTGGCCGGCACGAGCAGCCCGGCATTGGCCACCAGCCGGGGATCGTCGAAGGCGATTCGGATGCGGTCGGGACGCTCAGGTGGTAACATCTATTAAGTGCTCCTGCTCTGGGGTTGGTTCTTGTCTTCAAACCCATTATCCCAGATTCAATGGAGCGCTTTCTCACCCCTTTTGCACGACGACTCATCCATCCCTTCGGTGGATCCGGGCTAAGCCTCGCTTCAATCTCAAGTTTTAGAATTTGACACACAGGTTGCAGGTTGCTACTATTACTCACTGTCGCCAAATTGTGGCGTTATGTATGTTTTTGTGATTCCAATATCCCCAAGATTGGCTAAGGATTTGTAATGCCCACAGTTAACCAACTGGTGCGAAAACCTCGACGTTCGAAGGGGAAAAAGGATAAGGCTCCGGCGCTCCGATATTCCTTCAACTCGCTGAAGAATCGTGTGCGCAGAGGCTCCGGCTCTCCTCAGAAGCGGGGGGTTTGCGTGCAGGTCAGGACCCAGACGCCGAAGAAGCCTAATTCTGCGCTGCGGAAGGTCGCGAGGGTGCGTCTGACCAACCAGATGGAAGTTACCGCCTATATACCGGGCGAGGGGCACAATCTTCAGGAGCACTCGGTGGTACTCATCAGGGGCGGTCGTGTGAAGGACCTTCCCGGCGTTCGGTATCACGTTGTTCGTGGCACTCTGGACACAGAGGGCGTAGTGGACCGCAAGCGCGGCCGCAGCAAGTACGGGGCGAAGCGAGATCCCAGACCGCGTTAGGACGTTTCCGCGAGAGACTCAGACATCAGATAGAAATTCAGCGATAACGCAAGGAACATGGCATGGCTCGAAGACGACGAGCGGAAAAGCGCAAGATCATACCTGACCCCAAGTACCAGAACGTGGAACTGGCGCACTTCATTAACTACACTATGCTGAACGGCAAGAAGACTGTTGCCCAGCGTATCGTTTACGACGCGCTGGAACTGGCTTCTCGCGAGGTCAGGCGGCCAGAGATCGAGGTCTTCGAGCAGGCGATACGGAATGCCACCCCGATGGTAGAAGTCAGGTCTCGAAGGGTTGGAGGCGCGACTTACCAGGTTCCGGCGGAGGTACGGCCGGAGCGCAGGCTCGCCTTGGCGATGCGCTGGATAATCCAGGCGTCTCGCGCCCGAAAGGGCAGGCCCATGGCGCAGCGGCTTTCCGCTGAGCTGGTGGAAGCGGCGAGAGGTCAGGGCACCGCGGTGAAGCGGCGAGAGGACCTGTATCGAATGGCGGAGGCCAACAGGGCGTTCGCGCATTACAGGTGGTAGCCAAACGATCTGCTCTTTCTTTGACAAGTTGTAATCTGGCAGAATTAAGGGCCGGCGGCAACCGGCGCACCAAAAAATCTGGCAATACGCCTCAGTAGGGGCGGGTTCGCAGCCCGCCCCTACTACGGTTGACGAGGAAGCGATTTTCGCTCTGTCCGACTAAAGGATGACATGGAAAACGGAGTACTTGAAAATACCCGAAATATCGGGTTCATAGCTCATATTGACGCCGGTAAGACTACGGTCACTGAGCGTGTTCTTTACTTCGCTGGCAGAATCTACAAGATAGGTGGTGTTGATGAAGGCACCACTGCCATGGACTGGATGGCGCAGGAGCGAGAGCGAGGCATTACGATCACGTCTGCGGCTACAACGTGTTCGTGGAAGCAGTACGCCGTAAACATTATTGATACGCCCGGTCACGTTGACTTCACCGCAGAGGTGGAGAGAAGCCTCCGAATACTAGACGGAGGCGTTGTTGTTTTTGACGCGGTCGCAGGAGTTCAGCCGCAGTCCGAGACTGTATGGCGACAGGCAGACAAGTACAATATCCCCCGCATTTGCTTCATAAACAAGATGGACAGAGTGGGGGCGAGTTTTTTCAGGGCGATTGACTCGATTGCCCGCAGGCTGAACGCGAATCCGGTCCCTATTCAGATTCCCATTGGCGAAGAGGACGAATTCAGGGGCGTGATTGACCTTGTGGACGAGAAGGCCATCTTCTACGACGAGGAAGGCCCCGTAGTCCCGCGTGAGGGTCCGGTTCCCGAAGAGATGATCGAGGAGTTCAGGAATTATCGCACCGCCCTGGTGGAAAAGGTCGCGGAGACCGACGATGACCTGATCATCAAATACCTGGAAGATGACGAGATAACCAAAGAGGAGATCAAGGGGGCTTTGCGAAGGGCCACGCTTGACTACAAGATAGTGCCTGTGCTGTGCGGCACCGCCCTCAGGCATCGAGGTGTCCAGCCCCTTCTCGACGCAATCGGCGACTATCTCCCCTCTCCTCTCGACGTTCCCCCCACCGAAGGCCACTTCTACCGCAGCGAAGAGCGCGCGACCAGGCATCCCGCCGACCCTGATTCGGGGTTCGCCGCGCTCGCGTTCAAAACCGTTTCGGACCCATACATAGGCCGGCTGGTGTATTTCCGGGTGTATTCGGGAAGCGCCAAGAGCGGCTCGATGGTGTTCAACGCGACTAAGGGCCGTCGGGAGCGACTGGGCCGGCTGGTAGAGATGCACGCCAACCGGCGCGAGGAGATAGCGGAAGTAACCGCAGGCCAAATTATCGCCGCGGTGGGACTGAAAGACACGACCACGGGCGACACTATCTGCGGGAGCGTGGATGACGCGGTGGTTCTGGAGACGATTACATTCCCAGACCCGGTGGTGTCCGTCGCAATCGAGCCGAAGTCGCGAGGCGACCAGGACAGGCTGTCGGACTCGCTGGTAAGCATGTCCGATGAGGATCCCACGTTCAAAGTCAATTACGACAACGAGACGGGGCAGACGGTCATATCGGGCATGGGCGAGCTGCACCTGGACATCGTAGTGGACAGAATACGGCGCGAGTTCAGCGTCGAGGCGAACGTCGGAAGGCCGAAAGTATCCTACCGCGAGACGGTGGGCGCGCCGGCGCGCGCGGAGGGACGCTTTGTCAGGCAGACGGGCGGTCACGGCCAGTATGGTCACGTCTGGATGGAGATCGAGCCGCTCGAAAGAGGCGGAGGCATCCAGTTCGAGAACAAGATAAGAGGTGGCGCGATTCCGCAGGAGTTCATCTCCTCGGTGGAGGAGGGCGCGCGCCAAGCCCTGAATACAGGACCGCTGTCCGGTTTCCCGGTGGTTGACTCGAAGATAACGCTGATTGACGGAAGCTATCACGAGGTTGACTCGTCCAAGATGAGCTTCCAGATAGCGGGTTCGATGGCGGCGAAGTCGCTTGTTACTCGCGGCAAGCCAGTCATGCTGGAGCCGGTGATGAAGCTCGAAGTGGTTACTCCGGGCGAATTTCTGGGCGACGTCCTGGGAGACCTGGGCCGCAGGCGAGCGAAGATTACGAATATCGAAGGCGAGGGAGACATCCAGTCGGCGCGAGCGATTATTCCGCTAGCGGAGAGTTTCGGGTACGCGAACGCTCTGAGGTCGCTGACGCAGGGACGCGCCAGTTACACTATGGAGTTCGATAATTACGTCGAAGTTCCCAGGGAACTGGTGGAAGTTCTTTAGGGGCCACGGACGCCCCTGGGCGGGTCGGTGGCCTGTTTTTATTAGTGGTTTGAAAATTGATGTAGATTCCCACGAAAGCGGGAATGACGAAATCAGACAGTTGAGTATGTGATGGTAACCGGCAACCAACAGAAGATTCGCATAATTCTGAAAGCCTACGAGCATAGGATACTGGACCAGTCCGCGGGGCAAATCGTCGAGGCGGCGGAGCGCACCGGGGCGAGGGTTTCGGGGCCTGTGCCACTGCCCACGTCTAAAAAGCGGTTCTGTGTTATCAGGTCTCCGCACATAGACAAGGATTCCAGAGAGCATTTCGAAATAAGGACGCACAATCGCCTTATAGAGATTCTGGAGCCTACGTCGAAGACAATTGACCAGCTCACGAGGCTGAACGTTCCGGCCGGCGTGGATATTCAGATCAAACTTTAGCCCGGAAACCAGGATTTCAGGTTATACGGATTCTCGGTATAGCAGCCATTGGATTGCCGCGAAAGCGGGAATGATGGATGGAAGACGGGAATGACGAGTTACAAGGGACCTTCAGACTTGGAATAGTCGAAAGATCCCGAGTCAGAAACGACAAGAGTTAACATGCCTATACACGGAATTATCGGAAAGAAAATAGGAACTACCCAGATGTTCCGAGAGGACGGCAGGTCGGACGCGGTAACGGTTGTTCAGGCCGGCCCCTGCGCGGTGACCCAGGTCAAGACCGAAGAGACGGACGGGTACGTCGGGGTCCAGCTCGGATACGACGCCGCCGCGAAGGCCCTGAATAGGCCCCGCGCCGGTCATCTGAAGAACGTAGGCAAGAATTTCCGGGTTCTTCGGGAGTTCGGCGTAGATGACGTAACGGAAATCGAACTGGGGCAAGAGATAGACGTCAGCCTGTTCAATGCTGGCGACCTGATTGACGCGACCGCGGATTCGAGGGGTCGGGGCTTTCAGGGAGGTGTCAAGCGATACAACTTCCGCGGCGGCCCGAAGACGCACGGTCAGTCGGACAGGCATCGCGCTCCCGGATCGATTGGCGCGGGCAGCACTCCCGGCAAGGTAATCAAGGGCATGCGTATGGCAGGGCATATGGGAAGCCAGCGGGTGACCGTAAGGAAGTTGGAAGTTGTAGAGGCGGATACGGACCGCAATCTGCTTTTCATAAAGGGAGCCGTGCCGGGTTCTCGAAACTCGCTTGTGCTGCTCAAGAGGTCCGGGACCAGAAAGCGCAAGCTGAGATAGCAGCTTCTCGACGGACGGGACCCATCGTCCACAGACAGAATTGAAAGACTCGAAACGAGAATATTACAGTGGAACTGCAACTCAGAAACATAAGCGGTGAAGTAACCGGCAGCATCGAAGTCAGGGACGACGTATTTGGCGCGAAGCTGAACCCGGCCCTGATTCACCAGGCGCTGGTGGGGCAGCTTGCCAACCGTCGTCAGGGTACGGCGAAGGCGAAGACTCGCGCGGAAGTATCCGGCGGCGGGGTGAAGCCAAGGCCACAGAAGTACACGGGCCGTTCAAGGCAGGGGTCTATTCGTTCGCCCATATGGAAGGGCGGCGGCGTGGCCTTCGGGCCAGCCCCGAGAAGTTACAGGCATCGCACTCCGAAGCAGATGCGCAGAGGTGCGCTGATAAGCGCGCTTTCCGGCAAGGCGAGAGAGGGCAGCCTGGTTGTGGTGGACAATTTCGATGTTCCCGAACCCAAGACAAAGACGGTGGCGAGCGTTCTCAGCAATCTGGGAGCGAGTCGTTCGGTTCTGCTCGTGGCGGATGGCGCGGGGCCTGAAGTCCTTCGAGCGGCGCGAAATATTCCGCGTCTCAAGATGGGGCCGAGCCATACCCTGAATACGATTGATTTGCTGAACCATCGCACGGTGATAATGACCGAACAGGCGGTGAGGAACGCGGAAACAATCTGGGGAGGCAGGTTCGAGCGCAGGCGGGCCGCAGTCGCGGTTCCCGCAGGGGTGGAGGAATAGATAATGGACTTGCATCCCTTCGAGATAATTCGGCGTCCGGTCGTTACCGAGAGCAGCACGTTCTTGCAGGATAGCGGTCGTTATACGTTCGAGGTGGCTGTTTCGGCCACGAAGCACCAGGTTAAGGAAGCCGTCGAAGAGGCTTTCAACGTCGAGGTGCTGAAGGTAAACACAATGATGGTAAAGGGCAAGCGAAAGCGATTAGGGCCTAGGTTCACTATGTCGAAGAGTTGGAAGAAGGCTATTGTCCAGCTTGCCCCGGGCAACTCTATAACCATATTCGAGGGCGTGTAGATATGCCTCTAAAAGTACGAAAACCAATGACGCCGGGCCAGCGCGGCCAGGTGCGCCAGACTACTGACGACATCACCGCGTCCAAGCCCAAGAAGTCTCTGCTGAAGCCGCTTAAGAAGCGTTCGGGCAGGAATAACCAGGGACGCATTACTGTTCGGCACAGGGGCGGCGGACACAAGCGTCGCTACCGTGTGATTGATTTCAAGAGAAACAAGACGGGCATACCGGGAGAAGTCGCCTCCATCGAGTACGATCCCAACCGCTCGTCGCGCATCGCGCTTATCAAGTACCCTGACGGGGACTGGCGCTATATTCTCGCGCCGAACGGCCTGGAAGTCGGCGCCAGCGTCGAATCCGGAGAACGGGCGGAGATAAGGGTCGGCAACGCGCTGCCGCTGAGAGCGATCCCAGCCGGCACCCAGGTCCACAACGTGGAGCTGCACATCGGGCAGGGCGGACAGATAGTTCGAGGTGCCGGAACGAGTGCGCAGGTGTTGGCGAAAGAGGGCAGATACACTCTTCTGAGGCTGCCGTCGGGCGAGATGCGGAACGTTCTGAGCGACTGCATGGCTACTGTCGGCCAGCTTAGCGCTCTGGATCACAAGAACACTAAGCTCGGCAAGGCGGGTCGTAAACGACACCTTGGGCGGCGTCCCGAGGTTCGTGGCGTGGTTATGTCGCCGAGAGACCATCCGCACGGAGGCGGTGAAGGGCGTTCCCCCATTGGGATGCCAGGTCCCAAGACTCCGTGGGGCAAGCCCGCGCTTGGATACAGAACGAGAAAGAACAAGCGCACGGACAGGTTCATCGTGCGCCGAAGATACAACAGATAGGATTCGCGCGGCCCGGCGCATAATTTCCGGGTCGCCGTTCAATCAGCGAGGAATGGAAGATGTCCAGGTCTATCAAGAAGGGGCCATTCGTTCAGGAGAAGCTGGCGAAGAAGGTGGAAGCGGTAAGGCGAAGCAATTCGCAGCAGGTGATTCGCACCTGGTCGAGAGCTTCCACGATCATGCCGGATATGCTGGGGCTTACCATAGCGGTGCATGACGGGAGGCGGCACGTGCCGCTGTTCATCACTGAGAACATGGTGGGTCACAAGCTGGGTGAATTCGCGCCAACCCGCACGTTCCGCGGCCATTCATCGAAGTCCGAGCGCGCCTCGGCTGTGAGATAAGGGAGCGGAAATGCCCATCAGCGCGACAGCTAAGAACACCGGCATCTCCGTCAAGAAGTTGCTTCCCGTGGTGGATATGGTGCGCGGCAAGAACGTCGAAGAAGCGTTGAATATGCTGGCGTTCCAGCCATCCGTGGCGGCGACGCATGTGACGAAGGTGGTGAAGTCGGCGGCGGCCAACGCGGAGAACGAGATATTCGCGCGTCCTTCTGACCTGATAATTACCGAGATATACGCAAACCAGGCTACGAGCCTGAAGAGGTTTCGCGCAAGGGCGCGAGGCCGCGCCTCAAGGATACTAAAGCGCAGCAGCCACATTACGGTGGTAGTGGACGAGATCGAGGAGCTATAGTTTGGGCCAGAAAACTCACCCGATAGGATTCCGTCTGGGAATAGTCAAGGATTGGCAGGCGCGATGGTTTGCCCATAAGCAGGAGGACTACCGGAGCCTTGTGTTCGAAGACCTCCAGGTACGCCGCCAGATTTCCAGCAGTTACCCTGACGCGGGCATTTCACGGGTGGAGATAGAGCGCAGCAATAATGATGTGACCATCACGATACATACGGCCCGTCCCGGCATCGTTATCGGACGAGGGGGCCAGAGGGTCGAAGAGTTGCGCAAGGATATTGTGTCCGCCATAAACCGGCGCGCCAGGCTGAACGTTCAGGAGATAAGACAGCCGGAGATGGACGCGTATCTGGTAGCTCGAAACGTGGCCGATCAGCTTGAGCGCAGAATCGCGTTCAGGCGGGCAATTCGACAGACGCTCACGCGCACCATGCAGGCCGGCGCCAAGGGTATCAAAATTATATGCTCAGGCAGGCTGGGCGGAGCGGACATAGCAAGGTCTGAGAAGGCGATGGATGGTCGTGTGCCTCTGCATACGCTCAGAGCGGACATTGACTACGGACTTGCCGAAGCGGCGACCGAGTTCGGGCGCATCGGCGTGAAGGTCTGGATATACAAGGGCGATATTCTGCCAGAGCCTGCGCCTGCGCCGGAGCCTGAGGAAGAGGAAATATCGCCAATCGAAGTTACACTGAGGGCAAACCCCGAACCTTCTACCCAGACGGCGAGGGCAGCGCAAGAGGCGAGAAACGATGCTTCAACCCAACAGAGTTAAATTTCGGAATATGCACAGGGGCCGACGCAAGGGCGTTGCGGTCGCGGGCAGCCGGATCAGTTTCGGCGAGTTTGGCCTAAAGGCGACTGAGTCGGCTTGGGTGAGTTCCCGCCAGATCGAGGCGGCGCGTCGCGCAATGACCCGCTATGCCCGTCGTGGCGGGAAGTTGTGGATTCGCATTTTCCCGGACAAGAGCGTGACCGCTCGCGCAGCCGAGACGAGAATGGGCAGCGGTAAGGGAGCGGTTGATCACTGGGTAGCGGTGGTCAAGCCCGGTCGCGTGCTATTCGAGATCGCGGGTGTTCCTGAAGACACGGCGAGAGAGGCTCTGAGGCTTGCCTCTTCCAAGCTGCCCATGGGCACGAAGATCGTTACGCGACACACCATTTAAGTCAGTAGAAGGAAGACTGGAGATGAGGCTTTGCCATGCCGGTAGATGATCTCAGAGGAATGGCGGACCGGGATCTGGCCGCAGAGTTGTACGATACAAGACGCGAGTTGATGAATCTTCGTTTTCGCGCCACGACAATGCAGCTATCGGATGTAAATGAAGTTAAGAGAACGAAGAAGCGCGTTGCCCAGATACTTACGGTGATGCAGGAGCGCGAAATCGAGAGCGTGATGGAATGAGCTACGACAGAAGAAAGGTCCGCGTGGGCCGTGTGGTAAGCGACAGGATGGACAAGACCGTTGTGGTCGTGTACGAGTGGAGCCGGCCCCATCCGATATACAGGAAGGCTGTGCGCCGCCAGACAAGGCTGTACGCTCACGACGAAGAAAACCGCTGTTCGCTTGGAGACACAGTGAGGATCATCGAGTCGCGTCCGTATTCGAAGACCAAGCGGTGGAAGATCTCCGAGATACTGTCCAGCATAGAAATAGCCGAAGTGCAGCCGGAAGAAATTTCGGTGGACGAGGACGTGCTGTCTTACGCGGCGTCGGTCAGCGCCGAGAGTTCGAAATCAGACGAAAGTTGAAGTGTGACAGGCTATGATTCAGATATACACAAGGCTGAAGGTGGCGGACAACTCAGGCGCCAAGACGATTAGCTGTATCGGCGTTCCCGGAGGCAGCGGAAGACAGTACGCGCACGTAGGCGACATCATAGTCGCTTCGGTGAAGGAGTCCGCGCCCGCCGCGCAGGTACGCAAAGGCGAAGTCGTAAGGGCCGTAGTCGTGCGCACGAAGCATCCGACGAGAAGGGTGGACGGGTCTCACATCAAGTTTGACGACAACGCTGCGGTGATCGTGAATGAGGATCGTATGCCCAGGGGCACGAGGATATTCGGCCCCGTGGCGCGGGAACTGAGAGACAAGAACTTCATGCGAATTGTGTCGCTGGCCCCGGAGGTGCTTTAGATGCGTATCCGCGCCAATGACATGGTGGCTGTGACCAAGGGACGCGACAAAGGCAAGCGCGGTCGGGTCATAAGCGTTGATAAGAAGCACAACAGGGCGGTTGTGGAGGGGATAAATATAGTAACGCGCCATCAGAAGCCCACCGGAGCATTCCGGCAGGGCGGCATTATCCAGAAGGAGATGGCGGTGCCGGTATCGAATCTGGCGTATTACGACGAGCAGTCGGATGCGTCGGGAAAGATCGGGTACAGATTTTTGGCGGACGGAACTAAAGCCAGAGTTTTCAAGAAATCCGGTGAAGTGATCGAATGACGCAGCAAGAGCGACAATCCAACGGTTCAGGCAACGGGATGGTTATTCCGAGGCCGCCGCCACGTCTGCAGGAACGGCTGAGGAACGAAATCGGCCCGCAGATGATGCAGGAATTCAGTTATACAAGCCCGATGCAGATACCGAAGCTCGAGAAGGTCGTTCTCAACATCGGTATGGGAGAGGCTCTCCAGAACGCTCGCGCAATGGAGTCGGCCACCGCGGACCTGACGGCGATAAGCGGTCAGAAGCCGATGGTGACCAGGGCAAAGAAGTCCATCGCGCAGTTCAAGATACGCGATGGTATGCCAATTGGTCTGAGCGTTACGCTCAGAGGCAGGCGAATGTACGAGTTCTACGACCGGCTGGTTAGCTCGGCTCTGCCTAGAATCCGAGACTTTCAGGGCGTATCCAGAAATTCTTTCGACGGGCGCGGCAACTACTCTCTCGGGCTGAGGGAGCAGGTTATGTTCCCCGAGATTGACTACAACTCAGTTGACCGTATGCGGGGTTTGCAGATTGTCATCGTCAATTCCGCGCCGAACGACGCGGAGGGACTTCGGCTGCTGGAGCTGATGGGGATGCCATTCGCTCGGCCCGGCCAGAGTCAGAGGGCTTTCTGAGACGGTCAGTCCGGACTGTAACAACGGATATCTATTTATTGATTGGAATTGTGGGCGTGATTGCCGAGCGGCGAACCCTTCGGGGTTCCCGCTTTCGCGGGAATAATAAGCGCCATTTGGAGAAGATACAGTGGCCAAGAAATCTTCGATAGCGAAGAACGACCGGCGCATAAGAACGGTCGCCAAGTACGCCGCGGTAAGAGCGGAACTGAAGGCGATTGCCAATGACGTGAACCTGCCACAGGATGACCGAATGGAGGCGCGGGGGGCGCTGGCTCGCCTGCCGAGGGACTCGAATCCAAACAGGATTCGTAACCGCGATTCGGCAACCGGCAGACCGCGCGGCTACATCAGGCACTTCGGCCTGTCGCGTATTTCGTTCCGGGATATGGCCCTTAAGGGTCTGCTGCCCGGAGTTCGCAAGGCCAGCTGGTAGAGGGACGGAGCAGTATGTCAGTAACAGATCCGATAGCGGATATGCTCACGCGCATTCGCAACGCGGTAAACGCGAGACACGAGACGGTGAACATCCCCGCCTCGAAAATAAAGGGCGAGATGGCTAAAATTCTGACGGAGGAGGGCTTTATTGAAAGCTACGACGTCGTCAGGCAAGGCACGCCCCAGGCGACTATCAGAATACGGCTCCATTACAGAAGCCGGAGCGAGCCTTCGATAGCGGGGCTCAAGAGGGTAAGTAAGCCGGGTCTGCGCGTGTATGTCGGCAAGGGCGAGATTCCCAGGTACTACGGTGGTCTGGGCGTAGCGATGCTTTCGACTTCGCAGGGCCTGATGACCGGACGGCAGGCGTGGCGGTTGGGTGTGGGCGGCGAGCTTTTGTGTTACGTCTGGTAAGGAGATCGGTATGTCCAGAATAGGAAACCAGCCCATTCCGCTCCCTACGGGGGTGGATATTCAGATCAGCGGCCAGCAGGTGACCGTCAAAGGTCCGCGTGGAGAGCTCACGCAGAGTTTCCACGTTGATATGGGGCTGTCCAGGGACAACGGCGTAGTCGTCGTTTCCAGGCCGAGCGATTCCAACGAGCACAAGGCGCTGCACGGCCTGACGCGCAGCCTGATTAACAACATGACTCTGGGCGTCAGCGACGGTTTCGAGAAGATCCTGGACCTTGTGGGTGTGGGATACCGAGTGGCGCAGAACGGCAAAGGCATTACGCTTAGCGTGATGCTCAGCCACCAGGTTGGCATTGACCCGCCGGATGGCATAACCCTCGTGGTCGAGGGAAACAACCGGATTCGGGTCAGTGGAATAGATAAGCAAGCGGTCGGGCAGCTAGCGGCTGAGATAAGAAAAGTTCGCCCGCCGAACGTATATACGGGCAAGGGGATCCGATACTCAGGTGAGGTCGTGCATCTCAAGCCCGGCAAGAGCGCCAGGAGAGCATAGGTTGGCTAATGTAAGAGTGCGAAACACGCGCCGTCAGGTGCGCCATAAGCGGGTCCGCAGGAAGTTGTTCGGAAATTCGGAGCGTCCGCGCATGGCGGTGTTCCGCAGCCTGAACAACATCTACGTCCAGATAATAGATGACATGCGCGGCCATACGCTGGTGGCGGCATCGAGTCTGGATCCTGACGTGAAAGCGCAGATAAACGGCGGCAAGCCCAAGTCCGAGGTGGCCGCGCTGGTGGGCAGCGTAGTCGCGGAGCGCGCCACGCGGAAGGGTATAAAGAGAGTGGTTTTCGACCGGGGGGGCTTCAAGTATCACGGCAGGGCAAAAGCGCTGGCTGACGCCGCGCGCAAGGGAGGTCTGGTTTTCTAATGACTACGAATTTCCTGCGACAGCAGGGACAGGAAGAGCAGGAGGAGATGGCCCTTGTAGAGAGGGTCGTCCGCATATCCCGTGTCGCCAAGGTCGTCAAGGGCGGCCGCCATCTCAGGTTCAACGCGGTGGTCGTCGTCGGAGACGGCGAGGGCCACGTCGGTATAGGCATGGGCAAGGCGGACGCGGTTCCCGACGCTGTGAGAAAAGGCACGGTCAAGGCGAAGAGCAACATGATTACCGTCCGTCTCAATGGCTCGACCATTCCGCATGAGATAGTGTCCAAGTACGGCGGATCGCAGGTAATGCTGAAGCCCGCCGCTCCCGGTACCGGCGTCATAGCCGGCGGTTCAGTGCGCGCTGTGGTGGAACTCGCGGGCGTGCGCGACATACTAACCAAGTCGAGACGCAGCAACAATCCGGTCAACGTGGTGAAGGCGACTTTCGAGGGTCTGAAGCAGTTGAGACTTCCTGAAGAGGAGTTCGCCAAGAGGCGGCAGACTGTCGAAGAAGTCAAGGAACGTCAGAGAATACAGGCCGAACGCCAGGCGGCGCGACAGGCTGAGAGAGAAGCGGCGGCAGCAGCAGAGGCGGCGGCGGCAGAGGCGGCCGCTCAGCCTCAGCGGGAAAATTCTTAAGAGATCATACACATGGCGAAAATAGCTATTACCTGGAAAAAGAGCGCAATTGGCTATGAGAGATCGCAGAAGCGAGCTATCGAGGGCCTTGGACTGAGACGACTGAACCAAACGGTCGAACACGAGGACACGCCATCCATCATGGGGGTTGTTCACAAAGTTCGGCACCTGGTGGAAGTAAGGCCGGTCGATCCCGAGGATTCGGACTGACAGTCGGCGGCTCGCCGACTGTCGAAAGACCGTTCATAGCGATTCTAAAGCACACAGTTTCAGAACAGAGCGACAGATTCAAAATGCAGCAACATCTTATGACATCCCCGAAAGGGGCCAAAAAGAATAGAAAGCGCGTTGGCCGAGGCGACGGAAGCGGCTTCGGCACGTATTCGGGGCGCGGCCTCAAGGGACAGAAGTCTCGGAGCGGCAAGGGACTGATGACGAAGTTCCAGGGTGGACAGCTTTCATTGCTGAAGCGTCTGCCGAGTATACGCGGATTCAACAATATATTCCGGCAGGAATACAGCGTAGTGAACGTCGAGCAACTTGCCATGTTTCCGCCGGACAGCGAGGTCACGCCCGAACTGCTGGAGCATGTCGGATTCGTCAAGGACCTCAGTAATCCGGTCAAGATTCTTGGCAGGGGCGAGATAGACGTGTCCATAAGCATTTCCGCTCAGCGCTTTTCGGCGTCGGCAAGGCAGAAGATCGAATCCGCCGGCGGCACGGTAACGGTTGTAGAGTGAAGCTGCGTCCCAATTCCCCACGTGGGAATATCAAGGAGTCCATTTAATGCGCCAGGCGCAAGCGGCGAGAGCACAGCAGCAGTCTTCGAGACCACAGCTGATACAGTCTATGATAGACGCGATGCGGGTGCCCGACCTGCGCGCGAGGATCCTGTTCACCCTGGCTATGCTCGTCATATTCAGGTTCGTGGCCCAGGTCCCGGTGCCGGGCGTAGATACGCAGGCGTTGTCTCAGGCTTTTCAGCAGCAGGAACTTCTGGGATTTTTGAACCTGTTCAGCGGAGGCGCGCTCGCCAATCTAAGTGTGGCGGCGATTGGCGTGTATCCATACATTACCGCGTCCATCGTGATGCAGATTCTGGTTCCGGCCGTTCCAAGCCTGAAGGCGCTCTCCCAGGAGGGAGACTACGGACGGCAGCGCATCAACCAGATTACTCACTACGCCACGGTGCCCATCGCTTTCCTGCAGTCCTGGGGACAGCTTACGCTGCTCAGACAGTCGGGCGTTTTGCCGGGAGTGGACTTTGGCCTGAACATCGGCACGATGGCGATACTTTTCTCGATGGTCGCCGGCACCATGTTCCTGGTCTGGCTGGGTGAGCTTATTTCCGAGCGTGGACTGGGCAACGGTATCTCACTAATCATATTCGGCGGAATAGTGGCGGGTTTTCCGACGATAATAGGTCAGGGATTCCTTGAGAGTAATCCGGGCGCGGGCTTGCTGCTGCTTGCGCTGTTCGCCTTCGGAATCATATACGTGATAGTGCTGTTCAACGAGGCTCAGCGGCGCGTACCAGTCCAGTACGGACGCAGCATATACAGGGGCGGCCAGATGCAGAGGCAGTCGGGCTCCACGTTCCTGCCGCTGCGAGTGAACAGCGCGGGAATGATTCCGCTCATCTTCGCCTTCAGCATAATCATCCTGCCGGCGACGATATTCAGCTATTTCCAGAATTCGCTGTCGGATTCGTTCTTTACGCGGCTTGCGAGATTCTTTACGGATACGCTCGACCCGTCGAACTTCCCGTACTGGGCGGCGGTGTTCGTCCTGGTCGTGGTCTTCACGTTCTTCTACACGCTAGTGATATTCCAGCAGCAGAACCTGGCTGAGAATTTGCAGCGAAACGGTGGATTCATTCTGGGAATCAGGCCGGGCAGACCGACGCAGGAATACCTGAACCGCGTGATAATCAGAATAACCTGGGGTGGAGCTCTGTTCCTGGGAGTTATAGCGATCCTGCCGTTTTTCGTTACGCTGGCGACCAATGTCAGGGCGCTCACGCTTTCCAGCACAAGCCTGCTGATTATGGTGGGCGTCGCTCTGGATACTATGAGACAGCTCGAGGCGCAGCTATTGATGCGTAACTATGAGGGCTTTATCAGATAACGGAACTACACTAAATCAGTAACAAGCGCTTGATCTTTAGCGCGGAGTCAGAACTGAATTGAACGTAATCCTCATGGGACCACCGGGGTCCGGCAAAGGTACACAGGCGGCAAACCTGGCCGAGAAACTGGGAGTGAACGCGGTATCTTCAGGCGACCTGTTCAGAGACCACCAGCGCCGGAATACTGAACTGGGACAACTGGCCCGCTCATATATGGAACGGGGCGTGTACGTGCCGGACGGTGTAACTATCGGGATGATAATGGAGTGGATAAACGATCCCAAGCGCTCAGGCGGTTTCGTGCTGGACGGGTTTCCGAGGACGGGGGCGCAGGCGCAGGCGCTTGACGACGCGCTCTCGGAACGGGGCGGTATTGACCAGGTTGTTCTCATCAGCGTGTCGGACGATGAGCTCGTTCGCAGGCTTGGCGGACGAATCATATGCAGCGATTGCCAGATTCCGTACAACCTGAATACGTCCCCTCCGGCGGCGGAAGGCAAGTGCGACGAGTGCGGTGGAAGCCTTTACCAGCGCGATGACGACAAAGCCGAAGTAGTCGCCAGGCGCATCGAGGTTTACAACCGGGAGACACAGCCGATTCTGGACTACTATCGAGAGGAGGGAATACTCTCCGACGTGGATGGTGAACAGCCGGTGGAATCAGTGAGGGACGCTCTCCAGGCCGCGGTAAGCGCCTGATTTGTTGTAAACATAGGACTTTATGTAAACTTATCTTCTACTTCCGATTAGACGAACGTATAGACGCTGATTTTTGTGGCGCGTAAACACCGGAGGGATTGTCTCCATATGGCCCGCAGGCGGTCAGGAGGAATAACAATAAAGACACCTCGCGACCTGAACATGATGATCGAGGCGGGGCAGATAGTCGCACACGCGAAGGCGAAGATGATGGAGGTCGCCGAACCCGGTATGCAGACCCGGGAGTTGGACTCCGTAGCTGAGAATACAATCAGGAAGTTGGGCGCTGTTCCTTCGTTTAAGGGATACAATCCGGGGATGTCAATGCGCTACGCTTTTCCGGCGACCATATGCGTATCGCTGAATGACGAGATAGTTCACGGCATACCGAGTCGGAGAAAGCTAAAAGACGGCGATATTCTGAGTGTGGACGTTGGCGCGATATATCGCGGAGTTCACGGAGACAGCGCGTTTACTATCGGAATCGGCAAGATCAACAAAGAGCGCCAGCGCCTTATGGACACTACCAAGGAGTCTTTGGACAGGGGTATAAAGAAGGTGCGGGCCGGAGGCAGGATCGGAGATATATCCAACGCCATCCAGAAATATGCGGAAGGCCTTGGGTATCATCTGGTGAAACAGTATGTAGGACACGGAATCGGCTACGCCATGCACGAGGAGCCGCAGGTTCCCAACTATGGCAGAGCGGGCAATGGAGCTCTGATACGGAAGGGAATGGGCCTGGCCATAGAGCCGATGCTGAATATAGGAACGTCCGAGACGAAGGTTCTGGAAGACGGATGGACAGTGTGCACCGCTGACGGGAGCCTTTCAGCTCATTTTGAAGATACGGTTATTGTTACGGATAAAGGACCTGTGGTAACGACCCGCCTATTTTAGACGACGGACCATCCTGAAAGGAGCCTAATGGCGAAAAAGCAGAAAGAGGCTATCGAGGTCGAGGGCACGGTAACGGAGTCCCTCCCCAACGCCAGTTTCAGGGTTGAGCTTGCCAACCAGCATAGGGTACTAGCTTATGTGTCGGGCAAACTCAAGATGAATTTTATCCGCGTGCTGCCGGGAGACAAGGTTCTTGTAGAACTGTCTCCATACGACCTGACACGCGGAAGGATCACCTACCGATTCAGGTAGCCCCGAAGAAAGTAAAAGCGAAATAGTACGGCTCGGATGGCCGATTGAGAAGAGGCTGACATGAAGGTTTCGGCATCGGTTAAGGTTAGATGCGCCAAGTGTAAGGTGATCAGACGCCACGGACGGGTGATGGTTATCTGTGAAAACCCCAGACACAAGCAGCGGCAGGGGTAGAAACGGCAGGGAGGAAAGATTATGGCAATAATATCGGGAGTCAATATTCCCGACAACAAGCGGGTGGAGATCTCGCTCAGAAGCATATATGGCATCGGCGCTCGACAGGCGTTGGACGTGTGTGAGAAGGCGATGGTTCTGGACAACCCTAAGGTGAGAGACTTGTCGGATGCGCAGCTTGCGCGCATCCGCGAGATCATAGACCGAGAGAAGGTGGTCGAGGGCGACCTCAGACGCGAAGTCAACATGAACATTCGCCGCCTGATAGACATAGGCTCGTATCGCGGTCTCAGACACAGGCGCAACCTTCCGGTTCGCGGCCAGCGCACAAAGACGAACGCGAGGGCCAAGCGCAGCAAGCGTGTCGCGGTCGCCGGGCGTGGAAGAACAACGAACAAGAAGTAAGGATATATCAAGTTATGGCAAGAAGACCGAGAGCGCGACGGAGAGAACGCAAGTCCATTCCTGTGGGCAGGGCTTATATTCAGTCCACGTTCAACAACACGATAATCACGATTACCGATCCGCAGGGCAATCCAATTGCGTGGGGAAGCTCGGGAACCGTTGGCTTCCGCGGGTCCAGAAAGTCAACGGCGTTCGTTGCCCAACGCGCTGGGGAAGATGCCGCCCGGAAGGGAATGGAGCACGGGATCCGGCAGGTGGAAGTGTTTGTGCGTGGGCCGGGTTCGGGACGGGAGGCGGCTATTCGGGCGCTCCAGGGCGCGGGAATACTCGTTACATCCATCAAGGATGTAACCCCGATTCCGCACAACGGATGCAGACCGCCCAAGCGTCGCCGGGTATAGCCCGGGCCGCAGTCAGAGAGTCGCAGATTGTTGGAGGAGAATAGATCCGACCGCCAACTCCCGGAACGAGGTGTAATAGACATACTCAGCGAGACGTTCGTCATCTACTGGAGGCATTTCGCGAGTTTCGTCGCGTTGGTGGCGGTGATCTATGTTCCGATAGGCATTCTGGAACTGGCGTTGGCGCTGGTGGCGAGAGAGAGTGTCTGGGTAACGTTGTCCGTGACCGTACTAGACAGCGTGTTTTCGATATTCGTGTACGCGGCGGGCATATTCGCGGTAGGCCAACACTATCTTGTAAATCGAGTCACGGTAGGAGAAAGTTATACGAGAGCATTATGGCGCGTGGTGTCGCTGGCGGTCTTCGCAGTTGCGCTCGGAATTCTTTTGTCGCTGGTAATGTCGGCGGTCTTTACGGTATCCGCCCCAGCGCTAACTGTGGAAACTCAGGAAGCGGTAGAGCCGGAGATTACGGCGAGCGTACTGATAGCATTGGCCGTTATGTTCCTGGCATTGCCGGTCTTGCTGATTTACAGCATCTATCTGGTGGTGATAATGCCCGCGATTATAGTGGAAGGTTGCCATGCCCGATCCGCTATACAGCGAAGTTTTGAGTTAACAAGGAACAGCAAATGGCGGATATTCGGGCATCTGGTGGTCTATTCCCTGGTGACCATTGGGTTGCTGATAGCGCTGAATGCCCCCTTGTTCATATTGGGAGGAGCGACGTCAGCGGGTGAAACGCCATCACTTTGGACATCGCTGATCGGAGTGGTGATAAGCAGGGCAGGTTCGATTCTGATCTCGCCGGTGACATTCATAGCTACGACGCTGCTTTACTACGATTTGAGAATAAGAAAAGAGAATTACGATATACCGCGCCTGTCCCTCGAGATGGGAATCGCGCGTACATAGTCAGAAGGAACAGAGACAAGGAAGGCTGATGGCGAGATACAAGGATGCAAAATGCCGGAAATGCCGGCGCATAGGCGAGAAGCTCTTTCTCAAGGGGGAACGATGCTATACGCCCCGTTGCGCCGTAGAGCGCAGAAGAAGGCCACCCGGAGATTCCAACCCCAGGCGTCGCAGGCCCTCGGACTGGGCGCTTCAGCTTCGTGAGAAGCAGAAGGCGCGCCTTACCTACGGAATACTTGAACGGCAGTTCAGGAAGTATTTCGATATGGCGCGCGGCCGCCCGGGCGTGACCGGCGACAACCTGCTCGCGATACTGGAGACCCGGTTGGACAACGTCATCTACAGGCTGTCAATGGTGGACTCCAGACAGCAGGGAAGACAGCTTGTGAACCATGGACACTTTACTGTCAATGGGCGACGGATGGACATTCCATCGTACCTGGTTGAGCCGGGAGACGTGGTCGCATGGAAGCGCGTCGGTTCTAATGGCGCTTCTCCGCCGCAGTTCATACAAGACCTGACAGACGGACTTCCCAAGAGGCCCGTTCCCCCCTGGCTCAGGCTGGATGTGGCGAATCTGACCGGCGAGGTAGCGTCCCTGCCCGATATGGCCGAGATAGAGTCGGGCATAGACGCCAAGCTGGTTATCGAATTCTACTCGAAGTGATGTACGCTGCACCCGGGACGGCCGCACCCTTCAATTGCGGCCACCATGTTTCTTTAAGGAGAGTGGCGCATGGTCTATGACATGACTACATTTATGCCGGAAATTCCTTATGAAGAGGAAGAGCTGGTACTGGACCCAAGCATACGGGTAGAGGTGGATGAGGACAGGTACGGCGAGTTCGTTATCGAGCCGCTGGAGCCGGGATACGGAGTTACGCTCGGCAATCCGATGCGCCGCATACTATATAGCGGCCTGGAGGGCACCGCGATAACGTCCGTCAAGATTGATGGCGTTCAGCACCAGTACCAGACTATGCCGAATATCAAGGAACAGGTAACCGAGATACTACTGAATATCAAGGCCATCAGGCTGCGGTCGGAGGTTGACAGGCCCGGCAAGCTGCGGCTGGAAGTCGCGGGCGAGGGCCAAGTGAGCGCGGCCGACATAATGGCCTCGGCGGACTTCGAGGTGGTGAACCCCGACCTACACCTGGCGACGCTCGATTCTCAAGACGCCAAGCTGTCTCTCGAAATGAACGTCGAGCGCGGCAAGGGATACCAAGATGCGTCCGAAGATGAAGGGCAGGCCATTGGGGTGCTGCCGATAGACGCGATATTTACGCCCATAAGAAAGGTCAACTATACTGTGGAGCGCACTCGCGTCGGACAGAGGACCGACTTCGAGCGACTGGCCCTCCAGATATGGACCGACGGCTCGATCAGGCCGGTCGAAGCGATCAAGAGCGCATCCAACATACTCGTCAATCAGTTCTTCCTGTTCTCCAACATAACCGAGAGCGTACAGGACAGTACCGAGGGGGTAACGCTCGTCTCGAATAAGCTTCAGGCCGAACAGTACAACGTGCCCGTGGAAAGGCTGGACCTCAGCTCCCGGACGCTCAACTGTCTGAAGCGCGCGGGCATAAACAAGGTGGGCGAGGTGCTCGACAGGAGCAAGGACGAATTGATGAACATAAGAAACTTCGGCGAAAAGTCCTATAACGAGCTGTATGACAAACTTAGAGATAACGATCTGCTGCCGCCCGATATTGACCCGGAGGCGCAGGAAGAAGAGGAAGAGGAAGCTGTCGCCTCGGGCGACTAGCGGGAGTTGATCGAAAATGAGACACCGGCTTTCCGGGAAGAAGCTCGGACGCCCCACGCAGCATCGGCTGCTGATGCTCAGAGGCATGGCGACCAATCTGATTCTCAATGAAACTATGAAGACCACGGAGGCGAAGGCTTTCGAGGCGCGACGCATGACCGAAAAGGTCATCACCCTGGGCAAGAAGGGCACTCTGCACCACCGCCGACAGGCCGCCGCGCTGCTGACCGATAAGGAAGCTGTGCGCAAGGTCTTCGATGAACTGGCTGAGAGATATGGCGACCGCGACGGAGGCTACACCCGTTCGTACAAACTCGGTAAGAGAAAGGGCGACGCCGCGGATATGGCCCTGGTGGAATTGGTCTGAACCGACGCGAGTAAGTTCATAACAGGAATCTCCGGCGATGCGCCTGGCGATGATCGTTGAATACCACGGAATGGGATACAGCGGGTTTCAGTACCAGAAGAACGCTCCCACCGTACAGCAGCAGATTGAAAAAGCAATACAGTCCCTCACCGCGCAGCCGGTCAGGATAAAGGCCGCAGGCCGCACGGACGCGGGCGTTCACGCCCTTGGACAGGTTATCGCGTTCGATACGAGCGCGAACTACGGCCCTGCCACGTTTCTGAACGCCCTGAATGCGCGGCTGCCGCAGGATATAGCGGTAACAGAGGTTTACCATGCACCCCCGGACTTCGATCCGAGGCGGGACGCGATAAGCCGCCTGTACCGATATACGCTGCTTGTGTCGAAGGTCAGATCGCCGGTTTGGAGATACAGCGCCCACAGGGTGAGCGCTCCGCCGGACCTGGATTCGATGCGGGAAGCGGCCTCTCTTATGGTAGGCTCTCACGACTTCGCGAATTTCGGCAGCCCGCTGGAGGATCCGGAGGCCAGCACTGTGCGGCGGATCTACGGGATAGTCTTGAAGACTCACGAGTCATTCATAGATGTAGAGATCGAGGGAAACGCCTTTCTCCCGAGACAGGTGAGGCGGATGGTCGGAGCGCTCGTTGATGTGGGCTCCGGAAGATTGAAAACAGAAGATATTAGAAAACAAGTATTGAGAGTGGAGGATGCTCCGGTGGCGCGATCTCTGCCGCCGCAGGGTTTGTGTTTAGTAAGAGTGAATTACGCGGATTTTCCTCCGCGATATGAGGAATAGATCAAAATGGTTACAAGTTCAAAGCCATACGAGACCAAGGCGTCCGACCTGAACCCGGAATGGCACGTCATTGACGCCGAAGGCCAGACGCTCGGAAGACTCGCATCGCAAATAGCGTTGATTCTGAATGGCAAGCGCAACCCGCTGTACGTTCCGCATCTGCTTACCGGCGACTACGTCATCGTTCTGAACGCCGACAAGATACGAGTCACGGGCAACAAGATGAGCCAGAAGATGTACTATCGCCACAGCGGTTACCACGGCGGCCTCACCGAACGCACAATGAAGCAGGTGATGGACAGACACCCTGACCGTGTTATCCGACAGGCGGTAAAGGGAATGCTGCCCAAGAACTCTCTGGGCAGGAAGATGTTGAAGCGACTTAAGGTTTATACCGGGACGAGCCATCCGCATGAGGCCCAGGTATTGGCAAAGAAGGGGGCATAAATGGTTCAGCAGAGCCAGCAGTACTACTACTACGCGATTGGAAAGCGAAAGTCTTCCGTCGCGCAGGTGAGACTTTATACCGACTCGGGCGCGAACCAGGTGAATGGAAGACCCCTTGAAGAGGTCTTCCCCTGGGACTCATGGCAGCAGCTTATTAACCAGCCCATGGACGTCACCGGCTCGCACGGCCAGTTCCGCATCGTCGCCAAGATACGCGGAGGAGGCGTTGTGAGCCAGGCGGGCGCGCTGCGGCACGGAATCGCCAGGGCGCTCCAGATTGCGGACCCGTCTCTCAGGACGCCACTCAAGAGGGCCGGTCTTCTTACTCGCGACGCCCGTGAGAAGGAGCGCAAGAAGTACGGTCTTGCCCGGGCGCGCAAGGCAAAGCAGTGGACAAAGCGCTAACTCGTTTTCGATAGAAGCGTTACCCGTTCAAGGGTAATCTATCCGAAGCCGTTCCTGAGCGCCGTCTGACATACATACAATCCCTAGTCATCGTCCGAGCCTGGCGGCGGTTCGTCGAACGGCTCGTTTCGCATTCGGGCGTATTCCCACCTGCTGTACCACGCCTGCCACTTGGCGCGCTCTGCCGCTTGACCCTCGGCGCGCGCTTTTTCCCTGCGCTTCTCCAGCCAGTCGTTCACAGCGTCCCTCGTTGCCATCATAGCGTCCCATACCTCCATCAATACTATCGTGCTTATCACCGCCTTCGCGCCGTCGCGTTCCAGTTCGCTAAGGCTGACAGCCGCGATGTCGAGGATCTTCCCTTCATCCATAGCAGACCACAATGTCTGCCAGAACGAGGCGGACTCAGCATCGAACCGCTCAATGAGCGCGAGATAGAATCGTCGAACGGTCAGGCCGAATATCTGCAACACGAACAGCGCCGCGTAGAAAGGCCGCGCTTCCCTGCGCACTGTCAGCGCGGACTCGCGCCGATTCTCTATGGGGCGGTTCCAATTCTCCATGCCTCACTTCAATGTATTCCAATTTTCGTACGAAGGCAAGAAAATAGTGAAGTTGTTAGCCTTAAGTCGTTAGTTGTTAGACGCATCGGGGGATGCTTTCCAGCGCGTGAGGCGAAACGCCGTCGAGGGTGCCTCAACAACTAGCGCGCGCCTGTTTCCCATAAGATCGAGTCGGCAACTCACCGCCGCGACATTACGAATATCTCGGCGCGCCAGTCTCATTGCGGCATCCATCCGCTCAGGCATCAGTTCCACAATCATGACTCCGCCGGGAGCGAGTCTTTCGCTCGCCTGCGTCGTTAGCCTGCGGAAATGATCGAGGCCGTCAGCGCCCCCATCCAGAGCTTCGACCGGCTCGCGTCGCACCTCTACCGCGAGGGAGCCAAGCATTCCACTGGGTATATAGGGCGGGTTGGAAACGATGATGTCAATTGGCCCTGCGACCGCCGTCAGCATATCCCCCAGTACGAACTCCACATCGTTGTTGAGCGGCGAATCGCTGGCCGCCGACAATCTGTCCCTGTTCCTGATTGCCACGTCCAGCGCGCCACTGCTTATGTCCACGCCGACGACCCCGACATTCTCAGAGTGCGCCGCCACGGCTAGCGCCACGGCTCCCGATCCAGTCCCAACGTCCACGAGCTTCGGCGGGCGATGTCCCCTGTCCCCGCTTGCAAGATACTCCAGCGCCAATTCGACAAGAAGCTCGGTCTCCTGGCGGGGTATCAGAACGTTCTCGTTCACTTCCAGATCGAGGCCGTAGAACTCGCGCCGTTCGACAATGTACGCCAGCGGCTCGCCATCGAGCCTTCTTGCGACAAGCGTACTGAGCCTGAGCGACTGAGCGTGGGTGAGGCGGTCTTCTCCGCCGTACACGAGGGAAAGAAAGTCTGCCCTGCCGACCCCTGCAACGTGCCTGAGAAGGACATCGGCTTCGATCTGCCACTCAGCTATCCCGTGATCTCGCAGCGTTGCTCTGGTGGTCTCCAATATATGGCGCAGGGTGTGTGGCTGCTCCGACCATTCCATTTGAATCTGGTTGACGGGCATCATAGTACAATGCCGAGCGTGGCCGCGAACTACTTCCTCTGCGCCTCGACTATCCAATATCTAGTATTACCCTCCCACTCCCAATACAGCCATATTTCCAAGTCGTCGGATTCCAAAATGTGCAAGTCGTTAGATTCCGGTACGTTGACTCCCGACGCGTACTGATCGGGCCATATTGACATTAGCGCCGCTTCGGTGTCCTCGTCGCCTCTGTCCTCAAGCGCTCTTATCATCGCCGCTCCGACACGGGAGAACCACGGCGGAGTATATCCTTCATCATAATCGTAGTAATGGAACACCCAGCGCGCCCGCTTGAGCGGGTCGCCTATGAGAAGCACGTAGCTGCTTCCGTTCATCTTTCTCGTTCGCTCTCTACCCACCCGCATGGGTGTTCCGTCGCGGTCAAGCTGAAATTCAAAGTCGAAGCCGCCGTATTCGTCCTGTGAAAGAACCGCAATTACGCTTTCAGCCGCCCAGCGTTGCTCCGACACAGCGGAGTCCGGGCGTGAGCAACCTGCGACCAATAGGGTTATGGCCATCATTGGCAGACACACAATAATGCGAGAACTCGCCATGTTTCATACCTCTATGCGCTTGCGCTCCATCAACCGGAACTGCTCTGACAGTCTCGCTCGCACTGGGATGAACGGCCTGCCTTCAAGCCTGGACGTTAGCCAGTTTCTGGGTCTGCTCCTCTTCCAGAAGAGCCTCGATTATCTCATCTATGTCGCCGTCCAGCGATTGGGTGAGGCTGTGTACGGTCAGTCCGATTCTGTGGTCGGTAATCCTGCTCTGGGGGAAGTTGTACGTTCTGACCCGCTCGGACCTGTCCCCGCTTCCAACCTGAGACCTGCGCGTATCGGAGCGTTCTCGCTGCTGCCGCTCCATCTCCCGGGCCAGAATCCGAGAACGGAGGACGGACATAGCCTTCTCTTTGTTTTTGAACTGGCTGCGCTCGTCCTGGCAGATCGCCACTATGCCCGTCGGCTTGTGGGTGATCCGTATAGCGGTCGCCACCTTCTGAACGTTCTGGCCGCCGTGGCCGGATGCGTGGAATACGTCTATCTGCAAGTCTTCGCTGCTGACTTCGACGTCAACATCTTCCGCTTCCGGCAAGACCGCGACCGTGGCCGCCGACGTGTGAATCCGCCCGCTCGACTCGGTAACAGGCACACGCTGCACCCTGTGAACGCCGCTCTCGTGCTTCAGGCGCGAGTAGGCGCCCTTGCCCTTGACCTCGAAGACTATCTCTTTCACGGAGCCGATTCCGGTCTCGTTGAGGTCAATAACCTCCGTCTTCCAGTTCCTGAGCTGCGCGTACCTACTGTACATTCTGTACAAGTCGGCCGCGAACAGTCCGGCTTCATCTCCACCCGTGCCGGCGCGTATCTCCACGATGACGTTCTTGGCGTCATTCGGGTCTTTCGGTATGAGCGCGAATTTCAGCGCCTGTTCGGTCTTTTCCCCGCGCGTCTCGAGTTCGGCCAGTTCCTCGCGCGCGAGTTCGGTCAGTTCAGGGTCGGACTCCTCCCTCAGCATCATCTGAAGATCGTTCGCCTCGGCCTCGATTGCGCGCAGCTCACGCGACATTTTCACCACATCCCTTAGCTGCGCCTGCTCCTTGGCCAAGCCCAGTATGCGGCTGTAGTCCACCGCAATCTCAGGGTCGGCCATCATGCGGTCCAACTCTTCGGACCGCTCTTCCACCGCTCTCATTCTCTCTAGCATCATTACACTCTCTCCATACTGTGAAATGGTACAGCACAATACAGTCCCGATTCAAAGCCTGCTCAAATTCCCAATTCCCGACTCCCGTGATAGACTTCCCACGAAATCAACCCAAAGAGGTGAACAATGAGTCGAATCAATCGAGCAATCGAGCTTCTGGAACAGGATCAGCCCATCTACTATACAGGAGGGCATACTGGCGCCAACCTCAGCTATGAGGGCGGCAAGGAAATGGCCTCGACGTGGGCTGATTATATCAACGTCGGCATGGAACACGGATCTTTCGATATGCCGGGCCTCGACCGGTTTATGCGCGGACTTGTGGACGGCGGCCCTACGAACAGTGGACATCGCACACCGACCGTAGTTGTTGAAGTTCCTGTGGACGGCGGAAGTGGAGACATCGTTCGCGCCAACGCATGGCAGTTCAGGCAGATTCTCGCGCGGGGCGTACATGGAATACTGATGTGTCACGCGGAAACGCCGGACGCCGTGAAGGCGTTCGTGGAGTCCTGCCGATACCCATTCCAGACGGTTGGAGTCGGCAAGGGAGTGGACGTAGGCAGGCGCGGATCGGCGGGGCAGGGGTCTGCCGCCCCAATCTGGGGTGTGTCCGTGGACGAATACCTGGACAAGGCCGACCCGTGGCCGCTGAATCCGGACGGCGAGCTTATGCTCGGCCTGAAGATCGAGAACACCCGCGCGCTGGTCAACGTCGAGGTGACGACCCGGGTTCCGGGCATAGCCTTCGCCGAGTGGGGACCGGGCGACATGAGTATGGACATGGGATACAAGAACGCGCCCGGCGAACCCTGGCCCGACGAACTCTGGGAAGCCAGGGAGCGTGTTCGCAAAGCCTGTAAGAACGCAGGCATCGCCTTCCTGGAAGGCGCGACACCCGACACCGTCGCCGCTAAGATAGACGAGGGCGTCAGGGTCGTATCTTCAGGCGGGCCGATGGGCGAAGCGACCGCCGAAGCGGGCCGCGCTCACAGTGGTCGCGCGATGCCTGTGTAGTCACGCGCCTAATGCCTGCATTGGCCGCAAGGAACTCTCAATGCAGGGAACCTGTATCAACTTAGTCGGCGTTCCTTGCGGCGCGAAAATCCCCTCTCCCTCGATGGGCTGAGAAGGGTATGTAAATGTGCAGCCAGCTAAGAATTTCAATCAACAGACCCCCTCTCCCTTGAGGGAGAGGGCTGGGGTGAGGGTGATTACTGACACCGACCAAACTGATACAGCACCCAATGCAGGCTTTAGTTTGCCATCCAAATAACTGCATGATACTGTCTGACTAAGTGCCGAGCAGTGTTCGAATCAGACATTCATATGGTCACCTTGCTTGGGTTGTGACAACTGACTATCGTGGTTATACTATTTCAGTTTGGCTATGCCATCAATGTCAGCGGCGAGTCGTATATCGTCATTCCCGCGAAAGCGGGAATCCATTCAGGGCTGGCCAGTAAAATATGGCAACATTACTCCGAATTGGCATTAGAGCGCATCTGATAAATTTTCCGAGCTTGACAATCAATCCGCCCCCCTGTTGCGCTATGCCCCACTTTCAAGTCGCTCCCCTGAAGGGCGATGCGCCTGGCGAGGGTAAAGCAAGGAGAAATCAGCCCTGATGCTTCAACCCGATGCCCTCCGGCGTACAGCCCTAATTCTGGTGTCTGCTGGTCTAGCGTGGAACCTGATAGAGGCCGGGGTCTCTTTATGGGCAGGAGTTCAGGTTGGAAGCGTAGCCCTGATGGCCTTCGGACTGGACAGCGTCGTCGAGCTTTTCGCTGGTGGGGTCTTGATGTGGCAGCTGAGAAGAGAGCGGACTGGACTGGAAGGAGAGGTTGCGGAGAGAAGGGCGCAGAGGCTGCTCGGGCTCACCTTCTTTTTGCTGGCGGCTTATGTTGGTCTTCATTCCGGGGCTAGCCTACTCGGATGGCTGCCCGAGCCACAGCCGAGCCTTGTAGGTGTTGTGATTGCGATGGCGAGCGCCGTTGTGATGAGTGGTCTCTACGTGTTCAAGATGCGCATCGCCACTCGGATGCAGTCCCGGTCATTGAGAGCGGAGGCTGTAGAAAGCCTGTTCTGTGATCTTCAGGATCTGACCATCCTGGTAGGGCTGGGGTTCAATGCTCTGCTTTCCTGGTGGTGGGCTGACCCAGTAGCGGCCCTGATATTGATTCCCTTGTTCATCAAAGAGGGCAGAGAGAATTTTTCCGGGGATGAGGAAGAGGATGAAGACGATGCGCTCAAGGTCTGCTTTTGCCGAAGCTGCGTTTACGGCCTATTCACCTGTCGAGCAGCCTGCTGCCAGGTATAGTCTTTGGACTCTGGCGCACCGGTCTGGGACAACGTCCCGTCAAGTTAATCAGGACACTTATACTGAGCAAGAATGACGCTCCTATTAGATTAGGAGTTACGCACTTGGATATGAAATCCTAGCTAAGTATGACCTAACCCAGCTACGAAATCGTTCTCAACTGCGTAAGTCCTATTAGGCTGTGTTGACATTTATCGTCATTCCCGCGAAGGCGGGAACCCCGAAGGGCTCGCCGCTCGGCAATCCGGGGGGGGGGGTGGACTGTGGCTACTTAAGTCGCATTCACGCTTGTTTGGAATACTGAAAATCCGATCATGGACTGAATGACAGGATGAGATTCCGAATGTCAACAGAACCTAGATGTCAGGCCGCTCTGCCGACTATCTCAGCAGGTTTCTGGAGGGCTGAGAAGACTCCGCAAGCAACATAGCGCTTGGACATCCTTTCTCCGTAGCTTGGTCGGTGATACACCCGCCTGAACGGACAGAACACAGGAGCGAGTAGAATGAATGTCATCTGGATAGTTTCCGACACCTTCCGAAGGGACCACGTGGGCGCATACGGAAACCAGAATATCCGGACACCCTCCCTTGACGCGCTGGCGGAGGGAGCAGTCAGGTTCGACGCTTACTACTCCGCAGGATTCCCGACAATGCCCACACGGGCGGACCATCAGACGGGGCGCTGGACGATGTCTTTCATGGGATGGGAGCCGCTTCCCTCCGGCGTTACCACACTGGCCGAGATACTGGCTCAGCGCGGCCTTCACACGGCGGCTTCCGTAGAGACCCCCCCCCTACTATCTCAGGGACGAAATGAACTACGACCGGGGCTTCCAGTCCTTCTTTATGAACAGAGGGACTGGACAGACACTTTGTGGTCGCTGATTCCTCAGCCCGGCTATCACAACGAGTCCCTGGACGTCAGAGCGGCGTGTCGGAACGAGTCCGAGTGGATTTCATGCGTGAGACCGAGGCGCCGGAACGGCTGCTGCTGCCACGGCTGGAACTTCGGATGTAGGGCTGTTGAAGTTCTGACCGTTTCAATATCAGTTGCAAGTTGGTATCGTGTCTCCACCGATGGCGGAGGCTGGGGCCGTCTGCCCCGGGGACGCCCGCATCTGTGGCAGCCGCTATCGTAGCTAAATCGTGGAAATAGTGGCGGACAGGGTGGGATTCGAACCCACGAGAGCCTTTAATAACCCTACGCCCTTAGCAGGGGCGCGCCTTCAGCCGCTCGGCCACCTGTCCATGGTATCCGGCCCGACCAACATCGCGGCCCGAACCGGGGATTGCAATGTAGTCACTCTACATTAGACCGACGCCTGGCGGCAAGTTCAAGAACGAACCTGTATCAACTTAATCGGCGTTCCTTGCGGCGCGAAAATCCCCTCTCCCTCGACGGGCTGAGAAGGGTATGTAAATGTGCAGCCAGCTAAGAATTTCAATCAACAGACCCCCTCTCCCTCGACGGGCTGAGAAGGGTATCTAAATGTGCAGCCAGCTAAGAATTTCAATCAACAGACCCCCTCTCCCTTGAGGGAGAGGGCTGGGGTGAGGGTGATTACCGCCACCGACCAAACTGATACAGCATCTTCAAGAACCAATCGCTGGCAGACGCGCCCCCGCCATAGTAGAATGTGAATCGTGCGATGGAATTCTTCTTAGATCACTGGGGCAGCATATCTAGCTTCATCGGAGTTGTCGTTTCGGTGATCGGTCTAGCGTGGGCAATTCGTGAGGCGCGTCGTGCGAGGTCCGCCGCGCAGTCAGCGGAGCGGGCGACGATTGAGACTAGGAACAGCATCGGGCATCGGCTGGCAGCGACAGACTTGGAACGCGCCATAGGTCTTATACAACGCCTGAAGTTCCTGCACCGTGAAGGTTATTGGGAGGCGGCCTTGGAGCAATATCAGACACTTAGGGCTATAATCTCTGACATAATCTCTCGATACCCGGAGTTGGAGGTTGAAGTTCGTGAAGGCCTGACCCGCGCCAGAATGTCGCTATCTGAGATGGAGAACTCAGTTGAGGGATACGTATGGCAGAGGCCGGAAGATGCCGACCTGACCAGTCTAAATGGGTATCTGGCTAATATATCGTAATTGTCTGAATAGGCTTGTCGGCGCCGACGGTTTACTACGGCCTTTGGCCTACCCGAAATGCTGTGAACGGTCTTCCTGTAAAGTGCGCTCACGGCGGCCAACATGAACATCTCAAGGAGTGTCCGAGGTGGAGAAACGAGCGATGAGGGGCCACGCGTCCCAGATAATGGTCGAGCAGTTGGCGGCGTCCGGCGTCAAGTATGTATTCAACAACTCCGGCTCCCGCGAGGCGCTGTTCTTCGACACCCTGCACGCCCACCCGGACATTCACGGCATCCTGGGATTGCACGAAGGCAGTGTAACCGCCATGGCGGGCGGTTACACCCAGGTCAACGCCGACCCTGGAGTTATGGTCGTCCACCTCGGCGCTGGACTGGCGCAGAGCATGGGACAGCTCATCAACGTCTGGTGGGGCGGTCTGCCGGTCGTGGTCATAACCTTCGCAGGGGACACGGGCAGCTTCGCGGACAGGATAAGCCTCGACCTGAGTCACAACTTCGGGCCCACGTCCATCGCGGCTCCCATGACGAAGGAGAACTGGACGGTCGTCGAGCCGGAGGGCCTGCCAGCCGCCATCGAGCGCGCGTTGAGAGTTGCGGCAACTCCCCCTGTTGGGCCGGTTCATCTGGCCGTTTACGATAGTATGCTCGGCCCCGCTCCACTCGACACTGAGATAATCGAGGGCAGTATCCCGCAGGTCAGGGCGGGCTACCCGTCCGACGACGACATTGAACGAGTAGCGCTCGCGCTGCACGAGGCGGAGCGTCCGCTCATCTACGCCGGAGACGGCATCTGGAAGAGTGGAGCCGAGGCCGCCGTCACTCAGATAGCCGAGCGGTTCGGCGCGGCGGTTGCCACCGGCATGAACGACCTGCGCGGCGTCCCTATTAAGCACCCGCAGCATGCGGGATATTTCCCGCGCGCCGTTGACGCGCTCCAGCCGGATCTCATACTGTCCATAGGCTCCAGGCACGGAGGCGCGGGCGCGGCGTCCGACTACGACGGGTTTGGCGGCAACGCCAGGCTCATCGCCATTGGCGCGGACGTGGAGAACCTGAAGAATATGCCCGGTCTCGACCTGGCCATCCTCGCCGACGAGCGCCGCGCAATGGAGAAGTTGGCCGCGCTGGTGCAGAGTGAGACCACCCCTGAACGCTATGACGACCGCAGGCAGTGGGCGCGAGAGAACTCGGCCGCGCTGAGAAACGAACGCCGAGCCGCATTGGGCAGACCCGCCCAGGAGGGTCGTGTCCGCGCATTGCCGATCATAGAGGCTCTGGACTCCGAACTTGAGCGTCTGGGCGGTGGAATCGTCACCACAGAGCAGTTTGCGGCGCCGCAGGACGTGGTCGGTGGTGACAACGGACCGGGCAACAATATGTACCTTCGACCCGCCGGAGGCTCGGAGGGTTATGGAGTCGGCGCGCCCATCGGCGCGAAGCTCGCCGCGCCGGACAAGCCGGTTGTCGGACTCGTGGGCGACGGCTCGCTCTACTACGCTGATAGCGGGCTGTGGACGGCGGTCCACCACCGCATCCCGGTGCTCTACCTCATTACCAACAATCAGGCATACGGAATAGTCGCGGGAGCGTTCGGACGCGCCGAGGCCAATATGCGAGAGTCGGGCGACTACGGCGGCGTCGCGCTCACAGGCATGGACCCGACCAGGATTGCCGAGGGCTTCGGAATGGAGGCCGTTGATCTTACCGACGAATCCAAGGCCAACGACACGATAGCCGAAGGGCTGCGAATCGTCGAGAATGAGCGACGCCCGTTCCTCATCAACGCTCATATGCCCATGGGACTGCCCGAAGGCGGACGCCCGGCCAAGCAGTTCAGGTTCGTCGAGGAAGACTGAGCCTTATCCCTTATTTGGCAAAGTTGAGGACTGTCTGAACTTGTAACTCAGACCTGAGCGCGCTGACATATTGCCAACATCTAGTAAGAAATGGACTAATTCGCAATGCCAAGGTGGGAAAAGCGCTCCTTCAACCTGCCCGACACGCACAGGTGGCAGGCAAGGAAGGGAAACAAGATATTCATCGCGGACAGGGGCGCGGTGCAATTCGAGTATCCGGGCGAGTGGGTCGTCTCTCCCGGAGAACATTCCATCTGTATCTACGACAAGGCCGAGCCCGACGACGATATACGGCTGGAGTTCTCCGTAATACGTATGCCGCCCATTAAAGACGATGACTGGAGCGGTCTCCTCCTGTCCGACCTGTTGGAGAACACGGTTCTACCCTCGGACGAAAGGGGCGTAACAAGGTCTGGAAGCAACCGCCGCATTCAGCGTCCGAATATGGAAGCCGAGTGGCTGGAAGTTGACTTCGTTGACCCGAACGAGAATCGCCAGGCTCACTCGCGCATATGCCTTGCGCGCGGAAACGGCATCCAGACGCTGATTACCATGGACTACTGGACAGAAGACGCTCCCACAGCGCGCCGCGTCTGGGACGACGTGCTGCGCTCACTGAAGCTGGGAGAGTACATCAGCAACCCCTTCCGCGGTCCGCTGAGGACTTGAGGTCGGGAAGCGACGATATACCTGCAAGCGGGTTCGGTCATTGATGCCAGTCTCGTTGCGGATGTAGGGTGTCGCAGAATGACAGAGATGGAAAGTACGTTATCCATCCCAGGAACTGATGTTACGCAGCCTTGAGTAGTTGTAGTTCGTCAAAGGCATATCGGATAGCTTTGAGATATATCCGGGTTCTCAACGCAAAGTGATTCATCCGATGCCTAACGCCCAGCCATTCCAGACGACAGGCCGAGTAGATTGACATGAAACAGTGGTTGCTCTGGGTCCGAACCGTCCTGGTCGGCGACTTGGCAAGCGCGGCGTTGCTCTTGAGCGTCTTGTGAAACGTCTCCACTTTCCACCTTTTCTTGTAGATCGCGCAGATGGCTTCTCCGTCAGCGTCCAACTCGCTTGAGGCCGGATACAGAGCGCCTGAGCTTCCGTCTCTGTTCTTAAAGACCTGGCGATACAGTAGAACCGGAAAGTCCAGTCCTCTCAGCTAGCCGCGCGCAGGTTCACCCTCCGGCAATTCCAGCTTGTCTATCCGCTCGAATCCACCCTTGAGTTTCGATTCATAGCTCGATCTCGCCGTCCTGTTGCTTTTGAGAGTGATTACGAAATGTCTTTTCAGCTTGCGGTGTATGAAGTCCATGTTCTCCCTAATGCCGTCGGCACATTGCTATTGTACATATGTGCTTATTTGGCTACAATGTCCCCATGACTTTCACTATGAATCTTTCGAACGGACTCTCAGCGCCTAACCGGCGACTGCGCTCCGAAAAACATAAGGCAAGATATATGACAAGCCTGACAGAAGAAATATTTTCCGGCAAATTAGCTACGGAGCAGGTGATTTGCAGGTCAATTGCTGGTTCAGAACCCACCTGTTAAGCCATCTGTTCCACCTGTTACATGACCTGAACGATATAAGCGAGGATATATAAGACCAATCAGAATTGGGGTACGATTGCCCAAGGTGCTGCTTAGCCCGGATCCACCGAAGGGATGGATGAGTCGTCGTGCAAAAGGGGTGAGAAAGCGCTCCATTGAATCTGGGATAATGGGTTTGAAGACAAGAACCAACCCCAGAGCAGGAGCACTTAATAGATGTTACCACCTGAGCGTCCCGACCGCATCCGAATCGCCTTCGACGATCCCCGGCTGGTGGCCAATGCCGGGCTGCTCGTGCCGGCCACTCTCGCTCAGCGCCTGGGACTGAGTGAACTGGTGGACAGCAACGTTGACCTGGGCGATGCGCCGGGACGGGCGAACCCGGGAGACAAGACGCTGACCCTGGTTGCCTCGGCGCTGGCCGGTGGGGACTGCATCGATGACGCCGACGCGCTGCGTGCCGGTGGGACCGGGCGGGTGTTGGGCTGTACAGTGAAGGCGCCATCCACCCTGGGGACCTTCCTGCGCAGCTTCAGGTGGGGACATGTGCGGCAGTTGGACCGGGTGAGCCGGGAGTTGCTGGCGCGGGCCTGGGCCGCTGGCGCGGGTCCCGGCGATGAGCCGTTGACCATCGACCTGGACTCCACCATCTGCGAGACCTACGGACTGGGCAAGGAGGGCGCCCGCCGCCACAACTACACCGGCCAGAGAGGCTATCACCCGCTTGTGGCCGTCGCCGCAGGAACCGGCGACGTGCTGATGGCCCGGTTGCGACAGGGTCGAGCCAACACCGCCCGGGGCGCAGCCCACTTCCTGCGTGAGACGGTGAGCCGGGTGCGCTGCGCCGGGGCCACAGGACAACTCACCGTACGCGCCGACAGTGGCTTCTACACCCATGACATCGTCTCCGTATGCCGAAAGACAGGTGTCCGCTTCTCCATCACCGTCCGTCAGCACACCCGACTGCGCAATCTCATAGAGGCCATACCTGAGGAGGACTGGACTCCCATACCCTACTGGATGGACGGCGCAGCCGACGTGGCTGAGACCACCTACACCCCTTTTCGGAACGAGCCCGATGCCGCACCGGTGCGTCTCATCGTCCGCAGGGTGAAGCCCACGCCCGGTTCACAACTGGCCCTCTTCGTCGACTACAGCTATCACGCCTTCATCACCGACCGACAGGGCGACACCCTCCAACTGGAGGCCGACCATCGCCGCCACGCCGAGATCGAGAACGCCATCCGAGACCTCAAGTACGGTGTCGGGCTGAACCATCTGCCCTCGGGGCGCTTTGCAGCCAACGCCGCCTGGATGGCCATACAGGTAATGGCTCACAACCTGGCTCGCTGGATCGGACGCATCGGTCTGCGCGAGCCGGTGGCGACCACCAAGACCCTGCGCAGACGCTTGTTCTCCCTCGCCGGACGGCTCACCCACTCGGCCCGCCGCCTTACTTTGCATCTCCCGCAGCGCTGGCCCTGGGAAACACAGTTCGGTCGCGCACTGACCAGACTGCGAGCCATTCCTCTGCCGGCCTGACGGCAGTGTCTACTACTGACCACCGTACACACCACAGCCTGTCTTGTCCGTAAGATCGCTCCGGACCGGACCGCGGGTGTCCACTGTTGCCCGCAGATTCGTCAAACTCGCCCCAAATCGCCACTGTGGGCCTCCATTGGCGTCCAAAATCACGACCGCGGACCTTCAGAACGACCCAGGCGCTGACATCATAACCGCACCGCCACTTTGACACGTCCCTCACCCACGCCCCGGCGGCGATACTAACCCTCTTCGGTGGATTCGGGCTTAAGGGAGAGGGGGTCTGTTATTGAAATTCATAGCTGACTGGACATCTACCTACCCTTCTCAGCCCTTGAGGGAGAAGGGGGTCTGTTGATTGAAATTCTTAGATGGCTGCACATTTACATACCCTTCTCAGCCCGTCGAGGGAGAGGGGATTTTCGCGCCGCAAGGAACGCCGATTAAGTTGATACAGGTTCATTGCGAGATTGCCAAGGGTGTGTGTCATGCGCGTGCGTTCACAGTCCGGGGGATGTGGTTTGTCGAACAGCGGCGATTCAGTTTTTGTTGACCAGTCTGCGGTCTTTGAGAGGACGGGCGCCACGGCCTACACGTTCGGTCAGGCCGAAGATCAGAGCGCTCCAGTCGTCGTTCACATAGGCGCGAACATAGCCGTCACTCATAAGGGATTCTAAAGCGTCATTGAAGTCGGACTCGGTGAGCGGGGCGGCTTTGCGGAGGTCGTCCATAGTGAGCCAATGCCAACGATCCATGGAGAGAGCCAGCAAAATTTTTCGTTCCGCAGGATTGAAGTCATTGGGATGCTCTCGCCATACGAGATCTTTTATGAGCGTAGTCATCATGCCTCTCCTGTCGGATTATTACCGGTATCTTCTTCAGATTCTTCCGCATCAATTGGAATCAGCCTGTTTTCACTCCCGACTTCCGTACCCGCGGCGGGGGATACAACTGTGGACTTCAAGTCCTCAACAATCAAAGCGGCCAAGCTATCGGGTGTGCCGTGAATCAGGATCTCCAGCCTTCGCAGGTCGTGGGCCTGCTGTCCGCTCATGGTCAGGAAGGCAGGTTCGCGCAGGTACATTATAACCAGAGCGGTCAAGACCATGCCCAGAGCTACCAGCGCGAAGATGGCGAGCAGCGTTGGGTTGACGTCGGTGACGGCGGCTATTACTCCGAGCGCGCCTTCCGCGAACAGGAGGCACGACGCTAAGAAAATCAGTGTTGTATTGGCGTGTTGAAATCGCGGCATATCGAGTTGGCGCTCAGTTCGCGGTTTCAGGCAGCCAGCCCCAGGGACGGGGGCCCCATTCGGCGGTGAATACCTCGCCGCCGCGGACTGTGAGGACGGGGGCGAGCGCTTTGTCGCCGGTGAGCGCCGCGCCCTCGGTGTCGTGGAACAACCAGTTTCCGGTGGCTTCATCGAGGACGCTGATGTCCGCCTCGCGGCCTGCGGCCAAGCTGCCGAGGGTGTCCTGCATATCAAGCGCTGAGGCGGGGTTGACAGTGGACATTCGTATCACGTCTTCGAGGCTGAAGCCGAGCGCGAGGAAGCGGGACATCATTTCGACCATGCTGTGCACCGTGTTGAGGCGTCCGGGGATGGTTAGGTCTGTGCTTATGGAGCGTGGCTCTACGCCCTGGTCGAGGGCTGATCTGGCAACGTCGAAGCTGAAGTTCTGCCGCCCGTGCGCGGTGTCGAGGAACACGCCTCTCTGCTGGGCGTCCATTATCTCGGGTATGACTTTGCCGTCGTCGTCCAGGATACGGCCAGCGTTGCCGCTGAACAGGTGCGTTATGATGTCTCCCTGTTCGAGCAAGGGCAGCAGGTCGCGAGTGATGGTCCTGCCCTCGCCTGTGATGCTGCGGTCTCCGATGTGCACCATGAGCCGGACACCCGCCTCGTTGGCGGCGCGCTTTGCGAGTTGGACAATCTCGACGCCCATGACGGGAACGGCCGGGCCGATTGCCCGTATCTTCACGCCCTGAATCAGGGGCTTGTTGTCGAGAATGACGCGGACAGTCTCTTCGAGGTCTATGTCCTCGCGGCGGGACAGTTCGGGCTGGTAGTTGAGCCCGGCGCGGGATATGTGGAGCATACACACTATGCGGGTCCTGGAGTTGGGAACTACGTGTTGGGGGAAGCCTCCGAAGGTGTAGCATCCCGCGCTTCCGGCGTCCACGACGGTGGTGACGCCCGCGTAAACCCCGGCGAGGTCGGGGTCAACGCCGGTCTGGTTGACGCCGTGATAGACGTGGGTGTGCAGGTCTATGAGTCCGGGTACGACCAGCTTGCCGGTGACGTCTATCACGCGGGCGCCGGGATCCGGGACAATATCCGGGGCGACCCGCGAAATCGCGCCGTTCGTTACGGCGACGTCCATCTGCGCGTTGATGCCCTGGGACGGGTCTATGACTCTGCCGCCTTTGAGAAGAAGATCGGTCATTTGCGTGGCCTCTGTGGGAATTGGGAATGGTGAATTGAGAATCAGGAATTGTCCTCGACTATCATGCGGGCGAGTTGGCGACCCATTCGCACACTGTAGTTCGTGCCGCGGTCCTCGGGGTAAATCTGCGTCGTATTGGCGAGATATACGCCTTTGAATGGCGTCCGGTGTCCGGGTATGTGGTTGGAGTAGTTCACGCCGATGATGGGCTGGGCTCCGTCCACCCTGTGGTGATAGACCTTCTCTATCCAGTCCGGCGAGAAGTCGGGGTTTATCTTGCGGAGGTGGGGCAGGTACTCTTGCATCAGTTCGTCTTGGTCCATGCGGTAGAGCGGGTTGTCGGTGGTGAGGTAGTTGGACAGGTAAACGATATGCTTGCCGCCGTAATGTTCCGGCCCTATCAGGTTGGTGTGCTCGATTACTCCGACGAACGGGATGGAGCGGTCGGCGACGTTTAGCCAGTACACGTTGGACAGTTGCCTGTCCAGCACCATAACTATGAGAACCGCGGACATATATCGAGCGCTGTCCAGTCTTGCCTGATAGTCCGCGGGGAGCGTTGGGACCAGCCGGGTGAATACGGGTGAGGGGGTCGTCGCCAGAACGGCGTCGAAAGGCTCGTCAACGGGGTCGTCTTCTCCGAAACGCACTTCGAGGCCGCGAACGCCGCCGTCCTCTATCAGTATCCGGTTCACCGACGCCGAGATATGCACCTCGCCGCCCATCTCGCGTATCTTGTCGGCAAGCGTGTCGAACACCATTCCGAAGCTGCCCATTGGGTAGCCGAGCATCTCGCGCACCATGCTCTTGCCGCGCGACTTGACCCTGGTGTTGATCTTTCCCCACAACCAGGCCATCGTGACCTGATTGTAGTAGCGCTCTCCGAATTTGCCCCGCAGCATAGGCCCCCAGAAAGTGTCGTACATCCGCTGGCCGCCGTATCTCCTGAGCCACTCGTCGGTGGTGACTCCCTCGTACTTGCGCCAGTCCTTCTGGCGCTGGAGGTAGAGGGTCATAAGTCCTAGACGAACTCGGTCGGGCAGGCTGAGGGGCTTGAACTTGAGCAGGTCGAGCGGGGTGACGAAGTCGTAGATGCGTCCGTCGTGCAGGGTGCCGGCGGTGGAGTCTATCCATCGGATGGCATGTTCAAGTCCGATTTCTTCGAGCAGGTCGAGGATGTCGGTGTCGGAGGTGAACCAGTGGTGGTATCCGCGCTCCAGCCGCTGG
Source organism: Dehalococcoidia bacterium (assembly GCA_965261525.1). Classification (GTDB taxonomy): domain Bacteria; phylum Chloroflexota; class Dehalococcoidia; order Lucifugimonadales; family UBA1123; genus VXRN01. The sequence goes on along the minus strand of OZ253472.1, from coordinate 1,726,998 downwards.
CCGCCGACGTCGAAGGTGGAGGCGTGGCCGCCGATGAAGGGCGCTCTTTCGTAAACGACCGCCTGGTGTCCGGCTTTCAGCAGGTCGTAGGCCGCCGGAAGTCCGGTGGCTCCCGCGCCGATGATTCCTACTCTCACAGTCTGCGCTCCCAATCTCTCGATATTCAACCAGTGTACCGACGCCACTTACCGCGCAGCAAACAAGCAGTATTATTGCAGCGTAATGAATATAATTACGTTCATAAGACTTTACATTAACTGTTTGGCGTCTTCACAATGGCATATATGCTTGGTATTGTCACGTCAATACTGTATATTTTCAGCATGGAGCGCTGACATGGTAGATAAACTTTCCCTTCCTGATACTCGAGAGTTGACACTGGGGCGGATATTCACGCCCGCGACCCCGATACAAGACGCCTACCTGTTCTCAGGAAGACGGGACCTGTTCTTCAGGATTGCTGATGCTGTCAACCAGATTGGTATGCACTGCATCCTATTCGGCGAAAGAGGCGTGGGAAAAACTTCTATGGTGAACATACTACCCGATGTGGTAAAACCGGCGGTCGCTGGTGAAATGACTGTCGCCAGAATAAATTGCGACACCACTGACGATTACGCCAGCCTGATGCGCAAGTTGATGCAAGAGATAATCACTATCCGAGAAATGCCCGGTATGGGATTCGGAAATCTCGCCAGTCCTACCCAAATCGAAGTGCCGGCTTCCCATATTCTTCCAGATAATCCCGCTCCGAATGATATTCTCATATTGCTTCAATCGCTGCCCGCCAACTGGCTGCTTATTGTGGACGAGTTCGACCGGCTCACTGACAGGACCGCGGTACGTCTGATGTCGGATACTATCAAGGTTCTATCGGACAGGGCCGTGTTAGCGACTTTTCTACTCGTCGGCGTCGCTACCAACGTGGATTCACTGCTTGAGGAGCATCGCTCCATAGAACGCTGTCTGACTCAGGTATGGATGCCGCGCATGACGCCAGAGGAACTTGGGGAGATTGTGAGCAATGGCCTGGCGCAGGTGAATATGGAAATGGACGAGTCTGTAGAGTGGTACATAGCCGCGGTTTCGCAGGGCTATCCGCACTATACGCACCTTCTCTCCCTTCACTCGGCGCGAAAGGCGTTGTCCGATGGACGCGACATTGTTGAACTCAAGGACATCGAAGCCTCTATTGAGCAGGCTCTCACAATGACTGAGCGGAGTATCCAGGACAACTACGCTTCGGCGGTGTATAGCGCCAATCCATCCGCCCTGTACAAGCAGGTTCTGCTCGCCTGCGCGCTAGCAGAGACAAACGACTTCAACTACTTCAATGCCCAGTCCGTGCGCGAACCGTTGTCCAAGATAATGGGCCGGCGTTACGACGTGCCGGCCTTCGCGCGTCACCTGGACGCATTCTGCCAGGACGGACGCGGCCCTGCACTGATCAAGGAGGGTCGTCGTCGGCGTTATCTCTATCGGTTCGCTATGCCGATGATGCGACCGTTCGTCATTCTGAAGGGAATCGCGGACGGTCTTATCCAAGCCGATTTCTTATCTGCCTTGTGACGACCTACCGCGAGAGCCTTCTCAGCGAGAGTTGGTTCATCCACAGGAATACCTGTCCCAGGACTATCACCGGCAGCAGTATCACCGCGTGAAGGGCGACTACGTAGCCGCCCGCGACCGATCTGTCAACGGAGGCCAGCGGTCCGAGAACCAGCACCTCGCGCGCTATAATCTCGAACAGGCCCAGTCCGCCCGGCGCGGCGGGTATCGAGCCGCCGATGTTGGTTATGGCAGTGGTGAGAACCATGTTCACGGCCATCCGGACAGGCCCATCGTGGTATTGGTCTATGCCGAAAGAGTAGCCCATTATCCAGAAGACCGCCACCTCCGCGAGCCATATCGGGAGCGAGAGTCCGAAAAGCGCGGCCAGGGTTCGCGGGTCGCGCAGGGGCGCGATGCCGTCCAGAATCCTCATCATCAGCCTATCCGTGATGGACGTTATCCTGTCTGGAAGCCTGCCGAGAAGCCGCAGAGCGATTGCCCGGACCTGATCGGGATACGCCGAGAGCAGCGCCAGTACCAGGAACGCTCCTATGAAGGGCAGGGTTAGCCCGAGCGTCAGCAGACCGGCGGGTATGCCCAGGATTTCGGAGAAGTCCTGGGCAAGCCCGGCTATCGGCACAAACGGTGTTATGACCGCGATGAAGAACAGGAGCGCGAGCGCGTCGAATATCCTTTCGACGAGCACGGTTACCAGCGCGGACGCGGTACTCACGCCCTCGCGCTCGCTCAGATAGTAGCTGCGCACCAGCTCCCCCAGCCGCATGGGCAGCAGGTTGTTGGCCATGTATCCCACGACCACGACCGGGAAGAGCCTGCGCGCGCTGACCGGCTTGAGATGCCTGAGCATGACGTTCCATCGCATCGAACGGAAGTACACTGACACAAGATACATTCCGACAGACGGAATGATGTACCAGTAGTTCGCGCCGCCAAGCGAGTTCAGCATCCGCCGAATGTCCACGGTGAATAGAAATAGAGCCAGCAGAATTATGCTGGCTCCAATGCCGATCCAGTATTTTCTATTCCCGTGAAGCATGACGGACTCGAGTTTTCTGTATATCCTCAGGGTGCGCCTTTGTAGTCCTGGGGTACGTCGGCGCTGAAATAGACGTAGGAGTCTTCGCTGCCCAGGATGTCGCGCACTCCCCCTCTGTTCAGCCAGTAGTTCATCGCGCCGCGCCAGGCCGACCTGTCCAGCAGTCCGCTCACCAACTTGCCCGGAGTCAGGTTTCTGTACGTGTGCTCGGGGAACCACCAGCGGTGTCGGATGCGCTCACCCTCCTGGTAGGCTTCCCCGAGACCCGTGTCCGCCCATGACTGGTTAGCGGAATGTACGACCAGCACCCTGTCGTCGGAAGACGAGTTGAACGAGTTCTCGCTGTGCACCGGATATTGCACATTGTCGGCGTCCCTGAAGTACCAGGCCCAGGGCCAACTGAAGCCTGACGTCGCGTCAATTTCGACGGGCATCTCGGAGCCCGCTCCCGTCTCGTCGAAAGTATCCAGAAGACGAGTAACGTCCGGCGAGGTCTGGGTATAGACAATCATCTCGACAGGGGTGTCGCCGTTCTGGTACGCGGCGATCACGCCGGAGCGCACGCTCAAGACGAGCAGCAATGCCGCAAGTCCCAACGCGGATATGCTCAGGAATTGGACACGTCCAATTCCGCGATACATATAAACGCCCACTCCGAACATTCCCAGCAGGGCAATAGCCGCTACCGCCTGGAGCGGGATATCCCTGGAAGCCGATCCGGTGGGTGAGTAGATGAGCAGGCTCCACAGCAGGACCGCGAAAACCGGAACGCCCAGTATCAAGAGAAACCTTCCCTCGCGCATGAATTTGCGCCATTCGACCTTCTGCGCGAGCTCCGCCAGGAACTTGCCGGTCATTATGATGAAGGGCAGCGTGATGTTCACCAGCAGCCAGGGCATCTTCTCGCTGGCGATGGTATATAGGACGAAGGTGGTCAGCGCCCAGAACGCGAGGAACACGCCGAACTTATCCCGCTTTCGCAGGTAGTAGATCGCCGCGACGATCCCGAGCAGGAAGGGCAGGAACTCGTAAACGGAAGTTATGAGGAAGTAGTAGTACCAGGGCTGGCTCCCGCGTCCTTCTTCCTGCTGGACTATCCAGTATCCGAGCGCCTGCCATATGCCGCTCTTGACTCCGGCGAAGTTGGTCAGGAACGTGGTGTACAGCAGTATCCAGATGATGTAGAAGATGTTCGCGCATCCCAGCCAGAGCCAGAGATTCCAGCGCGATCCGAAATACGCGGACAGGGATATCATGCCGACCACGATTACGAACGCGATGACGTTGCCGCCGCCCAGTGGGTCGCCGATGCGCGGGCTGCCCTCGCCCGCGGCGAGCGTGAGGTTCATCCAGCTCAGCAGAGGCGTGTCCTGGAATAAGGCGGCAAACGCGGACCACATCGGGAGCGTCACCAGGATCAGGAACACCATGAAGGCCGCGGGGCCTCCGCGTCTCGACTCATCCAGTACGCCCAGGAACGAGTTCCACAGGCCGTCCACTATTCGACCCAGGGCCACCGGCGGAGATACTCCCTGCGTCGCTATGCCCGCCCATGCCCGCGACAGGCTCGGCTGAACGGCCATCAGAAAAGACCACAATCCCATCATCGCGACGACCATGTACGCCGACTCTTTCGTGGCGAACATGAGCGCGAGCAGCGCCGCCGTTATGTACAGATAGCGGTTGCGACCCTCGTCGAAGTATCGCCACATACATATGACGACACCGAACGTCCATACTGCCATCAGAATGTCGTTTCTCGCAAACCGGCTGTAATACAGCATCGCAGGCGAAACCGTCAGCATCGCGGCGACGAACAGCGCGCCCAGCCGCCCAAGCCTGCTCCTGAACAGGAATGGCATCAATATGAGGGCGGTTCCTGTGATAGCGTACAGAATCCTCGCGGTAATGTCACTGTCGCCGAACACGAAAAACAGAGCGGCGTTCGCCTCGAACTGCAACGGTCCGTGCATCATCGGATTGTGTTGGTAGCCGCCGTCCAGGGACATTAACCAAGCGCCAATCTCGCCAAGATTGTTCATGGGGAAACTGGACGTGAATTCAGCCATTCCTGAATACAACTTCCATGAATAGAGCGCGTGCAGGCTTTCGTCGTGGTGCATCGCCCGCGCGCCCAGGTCCCAGAGGCGCATTGCCAGCCCGACAGCTACCAGGGCGACATAGCCTGCGACCTCCCACCAGCGAGTGTAGGCGCGCGCGTCGCTCAACGCCGAACTCAGCCGCTCGGTCAGCGGGATGGAGGGAGTGGTGTCTGGGGCTGTCTGCTCTGAGGTCATTGCACAAGTATCAGATATTGGAAAGTCGAGAATCAACCCTTTATACGAAAGCGCGGGGCGATCCGATTTCCGGTCATGTGGGTTCGCGCGGAATCATAGCGTAGTGTGGGGCGGCGCTTATTCCGTTTCGCTATCTGTGGAATAGCCGACATCGCGCCAATCGGATTCCCATGTACTCAGGAACCTAATGTTCAGAGATTTCAGCGAGACGTACTGTCCCGTTCTGATCCTGCTGACGTCGTATTCGGGAAGTTGGACGGTTATCGCGCATGACCCATCGTCTCTGAATGCGTTTCTGTCGAAGTCGAAGTTCAGTTTGTCGAAGCCGTCCTCTCTGCGCTCAATCGGAAGTTCATCTTCGTCAACGGGCAGCAGATGCAGATAGAATGCGGTGTAAACGTTGTTTGGACCGCAGGGACGCTTCAGATAGGTCAACTCGTTGCCGCGCAGAAATACCCTGAACAATCCGTTGATGACCATATCGCCCATATCGCTTCCATATTGGACAAACGCTTCTTGGGCTGATATTTCTGCCGCGATATGGGGAAAGTTATTCAGAACATAGAGTTGGCTTCCGCTGACAGACGCGAGTTCCGCCTCGCCCGCATAGAATTCTGCGATTGCCTGGGTTATCGCCTGACTCGGAACGTCGTTGTGGAACAGCAGGAACAATCTTCCCGGCGGGGCGTCCTTGGCGGAGCGAGAGTAGAGAATGAACCTGATGGTGTCCCTGATGTCCGCGGCGCATCTTTCATTGAAATACTTGCCGACGCACTTTCCGTAGAAGTAGTAGTCCGGCTCCGACCTGTCATAGAACTGAACGACCGGGGCGGCGAATCCGCCGACATATACCGCGTCTCCCTCTTCTCGGCGCTCTTCCAGAGCCGTCATGAGTCGCTCGACACCAACGCCGACCTTGTACGGGTCGGTCCGCATGAGATCGTATATCCCTCCGGTTAGGGCAACCAGGACGACTATGGCAGTCAATCAGCGCCTGGCGAGTGGGACGGTGAATTTCTGAATAATCGAGTGAAGAGCGTATCCAAACGCAAGGAAGACGATTGGCCCAAGATAGATATTCTGGCGTATGTCCCCAAGAGGATATATCTTCAGCAGGGCGGCGCATGACAGGATGGCGAGGGACAGCAGGAACACAATGGGAATCGTGTCGAGCCGTGGCCTCTTCCATGCACGAATCAGAAAGAAGCCAAGTGATATAAGAGCCAGCGCCGCCGTCGCTTCCCAGACATGATAGCCGAGCATACTCCAAACGCGCGCGGCGAGGAATTCCGCTATATGGACAGGGGCGGTGAGTTCGCCCTGGTAGTAACTCTCTTGCAGATAGCCTGAGACCGCCCACCCGCTGCCCTTCCATTGTCCTGACAGGGTTATGAGAGCTATCGCGCATCCCGCCGCGAAGGAGGCGCAGGGCCAGAGCATATCCCGCGCGATCTCCGAGACCCTGGAGCAGGATAGCTTACGGAAGTCAGCCCAAGTACCCCCCTCCCCCATATCACTCAACAGTATAGTTATAAATATGGCAACGCAGAACAGGACGAGGCCGTACTGGAGCGTAGGCGCTATAAACAGGGCGACGCAGAGCGGGAGTTTCTTCCGGTCTCTCAGATAGAGCAAAAGACAGGCTATCAGCGACACGGCGATCAGCGCGTCAACGCCGTACTCCCTCGCGTCGCGGGCGTGTTGAATCGCCGCGGGCGAAATGGTCGCCAGAAGAGCGGCGACGAACGCGATTGGGCGGCTGATGCCGACGCGAGGCAGCAGAAACAGAATCGAGGCGACTGCCAGGACACTGGCGAGGGCGGGGACGAATCTGACGCTGAAGGGCGAGCTTTCGACAAGCTGAACGGCCCACAGGATGTATGGGTAGAGCAGAGGCGATGAATTTCCGTGGCGAGTGCGTAGAGCGACTTCCCAGAAAGCTCCACTCGAATTGTTGGCGACGACCGCTTCGTCCAGCCACAGGGAACTTTCCCCCAAGTTGTAAAATCGCAGCGCCGCCGCCGCGATGAGAACGACCGTGCAGGCGGCATAGTACAGGCGCTCGCGGGAGATGGCGTCGAATCGCCTCGGCGCGGCTTTCGTCCCAGTGTCTTCTTGTGAAACCATGCTTCGGAGCTTATCTGCGCAACCCGTAAATGGCTACATCGTTCTGCCGGAAAAGCGTGTCCATGAATTCGGGGAACTTATCGAGGCCGGGGCCGCCGTACTTGTTTCGCTCTCGCGGTCCGAGGTAAACGTAACCCATGTCGTACTTCGCAAGCAGTTCGCGCGCTTCGTTGAAGTCGGTCGTCTGATAAATGGCCGCTACGTCCTGTTCACGACGGGCGAACTGCGGAGATGGGCCGCGCCACTGCAACTCGTGTCCCGGCCAGTTATAGACTGTCGGAATCCCTGTGCTGCGAGAAATGAGCCCCGAGTTGAACCACTCACCGACGCCCTCAACTATCCCGGTATCTTCGGGCAGGTTATTCTTGATGTATTGGATTGCCGCGTATTCTGCGGGGTCGCTCTCTTCCACGAACGCCAGGCCATTCAGCGTGACAGCTTGTGTGGAGTCCTTCGACTTGCTCACGAACGCCGCCGCGGTATAGTAAAGGCTGCCCGACACAAGTACGACAGCCGCTATTGCCCATAGTGTCGAGAGTGTCTTGTTCCACCCATCAAGAGTCGGGCGTGAGGACACCCAGAAGTACAGCGCGAATCCTCCCGCCGAAGCCAGCAGAATCCACGCCTGGTAGTACAGCTTGAATACCGTGTTCATGCGCTGGCTGGGAGCGCCGAACGAGTCGTCAACGAACATAAGCTCAGGCCCCATTATGAGCAGCAAGCCCAATGTCGCCAGAATCAGAGCGAAGGCCTTTCCTGAAGGTCCGCGCGACTTCACCTCGTGTATCACAGACCACGTACTCATTCCGATGAGCGCAACCAGCGGCAGTATGTGAACAAGTCGGCCTTCAGCGCTTCCGATTGGTTCCGCAGACTGTGGTCGCAGTACCATCCACACGACGAACGGCCCCAGAGCGACAAGCAGCGAAATCAGCGTCATGCCGCGCCAGTCGGGTCCGACGACTGTCTGCCAGAAACTGGCGACTACGAATGGGGCCACCAGAACCAGCGGCGCCCCCCACACTATGAACATATGCGTGTAGCGTGTGGGAGTGACGACCGCGCCTATTCCGCCCACAGAGGCTGAAAATCCCAGGTAGTAGGGAAGGTACAGCAGGATGGCGAGCGCAACCACCATCAGCGAGATGGCTAGAGCGTCTGTTATCTTGGCTCCGAGCGTCTCACTCTCCTCCCCGTCTTCGGACTGCCGCGAAAATTCGTAGTACGCCTTCAGCCCCGCTATCACTACCAGAAGCGCGGCGTAAGTGGGCAGGTCCCACATATTCACAAAGGCCAGCCCGCCCAGCGACAGCGCCATGACGCCCAGCCCCGCGTATGCCAGGTAGTTGGGCTTGAGTATATTCGGCAGGTCGGCCCTGAAGAAGTTCAGCGCGAGCCCCGTGAACAGAATCGCGAAGGGTATCACCGACACATGGGGGTGCAGGTCGCCCAGTATGAAGCTGAAGAACGGGAATTCCTGGATGGTGTAGTCAATTCCCTGCCCGTCCACGAAGGTGTTGATGACCCGCGTTGCCCTGAACCACCACCAGAATTCATCGGGGTACCAGTTCCCGGACGGAGTTTCGGCCGGGCCGTCCACATTGTCCACTCCCACCCAGTCATACAGTCCCTGCGAACCGATGGCGTTCGCGCGCATGAACTCCAGTACGCCTTCCAGGTTGGAAAGGACTCCGAGAATCAAGCCGCCCGCCACTCCGCATACCACGCTCAGTCTCAGTCCGGCGCCCTCCGGCCTCACCAGACTGGAAACCACCGAGAATATGCCCATTGCCGACAGCGCCGGAATGAGCGCGAGCGAAAGGTTGTAAGAAACGTTCGACGCTACTCCCGATAGCTCGCTGATAGCGCCCATCATCCAGTAGCCGAAGTAGTAGTAGCTGATGGACTCCCCGCGCATCCACGGGTCTTCGGGCTGTCCGAACGTGGACCGTATGGACGCGTTCAGGAACGCGAAATCCATCGGCTGTTCGGTGTGGTTTATCGCGGGGTCATACGCCCTGAAGAGCGTCCACAGCGCGAAGAAGATCAGGAAGACCAGTTCGGCGGCCACCAACAGCCGCCACTCTCGCTTCACAAAGGCGACAATCTCGTCCCGCCGCGCGTAGAACAGGGCTGCTGACGCGGCAGCCAGGATAATCACAATAGCGAGAAGCGTCAGCCGGACGCTCGGAACCACTCGCAGAACGCTAAGAATCCATGCTGCGTAACCGACGACCAGAATGCCCAGCGGCTTGCTTAGTCCCCAGCCCCTGTCAGCGAGTTTCGGCAACAAAAAATAGGCCGGCGCGAAAGCGGCCAGCCCGATTATCTCGACAGTCAACAGCCAAAGCAGGATATCAGACATACCGCCGCATTATAACTTGTAATGCGGACTCAGGTATATGCGGAGTATAAACGAGAGACGATTTCATTGCTGCGTAAGGTAAGCGCCTAATCACTCCCTACCCCAGCAGTCCGCCCAGGGTCAGCCAGTAGAAGACTATGTACGTCCCCGCGACTATCATCAGCCAGGTTCCGATGGGATGCACATAGGGCATCATCTTTCTCATTCCGCCCAGCATTGCCCCTTTGAACAGAGCCATGCTCAGTGTGAGAGCGATGATCACGACGCCCATTCCGAGCGCGTACAGCACGAACTGGGCGAACGACGTCGCTATGCCTGAGGCGGCGAAGGACGAGCCGATCACTGCCAGGAATATCGGCAGCGTGCAGCTCAGCGACGCGACCCCATAGCTAAGCCCGAACAGGAAGTATCCCCGTATATTGGAGCGTCCGGGGTTGCCCAGCCTGTTCGCGGCCCGCTGAGCCAGCGAGGTATATAGCTCCCCGCCTCTCAGCAGCCACGCGCCCGCGATCACGAGCGAGACCCCGATACCCAGACCCAGCCAGGGCAGTATGTCGCCCACCACCGAGCGAGCGCCCAGTCCTATCACACCACCTGCCACAGCGAACAGAAGCACGAACCCGGCCGTAACCGAGCCTCCCACGAGCAACGCCTTGCCAAGCTGAGAGAAAACAGACGTCCTCTGCTCATTGGCGCCGACCCCAAGATAGAGCCCCATGTACGCGGGCAGCATGGCGAATCCACATGGATTGAACGCCGCCGCCACTCCCGCGCCGAACGCGAATCCCAGCGGCGCGACGATTCCCAGCCCGGACAGGAAAGAGCCTGAACTGCCCGATAGGGACTCCACGAACAGGTTCACGCCGTCGAGCTCGCCGTCGCCCCTTATCAGCAGCGCGCCGAGAACCGCGATGGCGATTGCTCCCACCGCCACCGCAACTGGCGCCAGAATGCCCCGCGCGTTCCGAGCGAGCGCATTTCCGTCTGAACTCACAGCGGTCGTCTCTTTCATCTGTTCCCCTCCGACTCGATTATATCCCATTCATCTTGTCATATATTTAGATGCTGCGAGCAAGCGCGGGATTCTATTTGAGCCAGGGGACGTTCCTCATCTGTGTCTAAACCGGGATAGGGGGCCGGGTATCAGGACAAATACCCAGAGAGAAACTCTCCCCTCATCTGGCAAGAGACGATTTCCGAGTTGGCAACCGACTCGACCAGTCCTTGGTCTGTCGTTATGAGCCTGTCTGCCCCAACTGCCAGATACGCTTCGACCAGATATACGTCTTCTTCAGGCAACCGATTCCAGTCCTAGGAATGCAGCTATGTCCTCGAACTCCGAAGCGATGAAAGACTCCAGTCCGCCCTGAATCTGGCCGTTCGACTCGGCTTTCTGCTTGGTGAACCTGCTCTCTCCGTTTTCCTTCTCCGCGAGTAGGAACGACACGTCATCTACTCCAATCTTGCCCGCCGCTATCTGCGCGAGCAGCGCCACGACAAAAGTCTCGCTGTGGGTGGATATGACGAAGCGACGATCATTGTTGGACACTATGTCCACAAATGCGTGGACGAGTTTTCTGACCATCGAGGGGTGAAGATGGATCTCGGGTTCTTCTATCAGGACGATCTTAGCTTTGTCATACAGGGCGATGGTCAGCATATATGCCAACTGATTGACCCCAAATCCCTCGTTGATGATGGAAACCGGGGTTTCACGATTTCGGGGAACGGAGTCAAGAGTGAAAGACGACGTTCCAATCTGGGCGCGAGCGTGAAGCTGTCGGTCAGTGACCGTCTCCATGTAATCGCTGACCTGGTATCCCAGGTAACGGTCATTGGCAAGGAGCGAAGCCACTTCTCTATCTGTTTCCAACCAAGGCGTCACGTTCGTAACCGAGTATAACGGTGAAACAAATCCGCGTCGGAGCGGTATAAAATGCGTCGCCTTAGCCAGTTCCATTGGCGTATTCGCCCATTTCAAAAATCTGATGGCGGCCTCTTGTCCCTGATCGTATTCGATATGGTCAAGATTCAGATTGATTCCATTCCACCCGATGACAATTTCCGAAACCATCCTCCCATTTTCAAATGGTAATTGATTAGCGGGTTGCGGAGTCGGCAGAAGAGATTCAGAATGAGCGAAGTGGAACAGGAGCGCCGCCGAACACATCACAGAGCGCATCCAACAGCGTATCGCCATCAACCTTCCTCGCCAGAGTCCTGATCACGCTCGTGAATGCAGAGTACGCCTCAGCCCCTTCATAGGTCTTGGAGCAATGAGACACCTTCCGAGCTATCACCGCCCCGCGCAAGGCCCGTTCTGCCCGATTGTTGGTAGGCTCTATTCTCGGATCATCCAGAAAGCGCAGCAGGTTGCCACGGTCGTTGTGCCTGCCGAGTTCGTTCAGCAGTCTCTGATTGTCCGGGTCCGGCATCCGACGGTCTCGCAGATGGTGGGACACCTCACGTTTCAACCGCTCAGACTCTCCTGCAAAGTCCACCGCCTCTCCACGCAACTCTGACTCCCGCAGCTCAATCGACTCTCTCAGAAGTTCGATCAACCGCTTTCCGAAGCTCCGTCCTCTACCCACCTTGGTCTGAACCACCTCACTGACGGAACGTATAACGCGCGCCATGCACTTCTGTTGTCTGACACCGGACAGGGTATGGGAGTCATAGCTCCGGCCCCTGTCCGTAACCATCACTCCGCCATAGTCTGAGGGGATCAACTCTCTGACCTCCTCGTTTCGGTGGCGAGCGCGTATCTGGTACACGCTGGCCTCATCAGTCTCGAACGCCATCAGGTAAGCAGGCTCTCCGCCCACACGCCAGCCCGTATCGTCGGTGTGTACCACTGAACTTGAACGAACTGAACCGCGCAGACTGCGGTAGGCGTCTCCCACCTCTCCCTTAGCGCGTCGCAGAGCGTCCTGTGTGATTGCGCTCTGAGTTATCTTCACTCCGGTCAGAGTCCTGAGTATAGAGGGAATCTTCCTCACCGGAACACCCGCGCTGTGATGCAGTACATGGGCCGCCGACATCACACGCTTGCCCATTCTGTGAGCGCTCGCGCCATACTGGTCAGGGGCGACTTGCCGATGGCGACCACGAACCCTCTTGCCGCATGACCGGCGCCGGCATATCTGTACCCTGTATCCCTTCACCTCGGGTCTGGGCATTGGGGGAAGGTCGGTCACATACGCATACCCCACTCCCTCGTGTTCGAGGGCGCCCCCGCATCCCGGGCAACTGTCCGCCGACACCGAAACGTCAATGATCGGTTCTGTCAGTTCATCGGCAGAGGGGGGCTTTCGGAAGCTGAATGACCCTGTTCCCGGCTTTCGGCCCGGCCGCTTGGGCTTTGCGGCTCGCTTGCCCTTGGAGAACGGAGCGGCCTGGCGCTTTCCCGCTCTCTGAGCCTCAGCGAGTTGCTTCTGTAACTCTCGGATCGTGGCCAACTGCCGCGCAACTTGCATTTGCAGCCGGTTGACCGAGGACGTCAGCTCGTCGCGTTCAGAGGGTGAAAGGTCTTTGTCCGTACACATAGCCGCAGTATAAGAATATGCTCAGCCAGATGCAATCCGACGCCGCTAATCAATTACGATAGAAACATCCCACTTCGTACTGTTTCAAAGCAAACAGTTCCCTTTCCCTCTTATGGAAATTGTGATCCTGTGAGATAACAAACCAACCCTTCTGGCCCACATCTTTGAGCCAAAAGGCATCACCGCCTTCCGGCATACTAATGGTGCTTGGATAGTCTTGAAGGTAGTATCGGATACTGATCTCAGAAGGCTTAAGTGACTGCAATACCTTCGGAATTGTCTTGCCGGTGTTCTTATCCCAGAACAGGGTTATATTCGGATGTCCAGTCAATTTAGGCTACTTGTATGCCTTCAAAACGAAGAGCGTCCCAAATAGCGGACTCGGAGATTTCAAAGTCATCCGCTATCTCAGAGATGGTTTCCCCTGCGTTATACCTTCCGCGTATAACATATGTGGAAAGGCCGGAAACCATCGGGTCGCCGAAAGCTATTCTAGGATCTATCATTACCTGAGAATCACGTCCTGCCGGATGCCACCTGACCACGATTTGATGATCATAGTCAAAGTCCGCAAATTGATTCTTGTTACTATAAATCCGATTCGAGGTTCCGTAAGTCTCTCTTCCCATCAGGTGAGAAAATCGTTGCCCAAATAATGAATCATATTTCCTATATTCCATCAGAATGTGGAGTCGCTCATTCTTGAAGCGTAACGACGCAAACGGATACTCAATTTCGATATTACGTAAGCTGTACTCTCGTACCTGATTTATCACCTGATCCTCGACAGACGCAGCGCGAGGTTGAAGAGAATTATACTCTCGAAGAAAGTCTCGTGGTCTTGGTGGCGACACAATATTATGCTGATCACTACCATTGGCAGAGTTCATGTATTCTCGCGCTTCTCGTATGTGGTCAATACCAATGTCTAAACGCCTAAACCCGGATCCACCGAAGGGATGGATGAGTCGTCGTGCAAAAGGGGTGAGAAAGCGCTCCATTGAATCTGGGATAATGGGTTTGAAGACAAGAACCAACCCCAGAGCAGGAGCACTTAATAGATGTTACCACCTGAGCGTCCCGACCGCATCCGAATCGCCTTCGACGATCCCCGGCTGGTGGCCAATGCCGGGCTGCTCGTGCCGGCCACTCTCGCTCAGCGCCTGGGACTGAGTGAACTGGTGGACAGCAACGTTGACCTGGGCGATGCGCCGGGACGGGCGAACCCGGGAGACAAGACGCTGACCCTGGTTGCCTCGGCGCTGGCCGGTGGGGACTGCATCGATGACGCCGACGCGCTGCGTGCCGGTGGGACCGGGCGGGTGTTGGGCTGTACAGTGAAGGCGCCATCCACCCTGGGGACCTTCCTGCGCAGCTTCAGGTGGGGACATGTGCGGCAGTTGGACCGGGTGAGCCGGGAGTTGCTGGCGCGGGCCTGGGCCGCTGGCGCGGGTCCCGGCGATGAGCCGTTGACCATCGACCTGGACTCCACCATCTGCGAGACCTACGGACTGGGCAAGGAGGGCGCCCGCCGCCACAACTACACCGGCCAGAGAGGCTATCACCCGCTTGTGGCCGTCGCCGCAGGAACCGGCGACGTGCTGATGGCCCGGTTGCGACAGGGTCGAGCCAACACCGCCCGGGGCGCAGCCCACTTCCTGCGTGAGACGGTGAGCCGGGTGCGCTGCGCCGGGGCCACAGGACAACTCACCGTACGCGCCGACAGTGGCTTCTACACCCATGACATCGTCTCCGTATGCCGAAAGACAGGTGTCCGCTTCTCCATCACCGTCCGTCAGCACACCCGACTGCGCAATCTCATAGAGGCCATACCTGAGGAGGACTGGACTCCCATACCCTACTGGATGGACGGCGCAGCCGACGTGGCTGAGACCACCTACACCCCTTTTCGGAACGAGCCCGATGCCGCACCGGTGCGTCTCATCGTCCGCAGGGTGAAGCCCACGCCCGGTTCACAACTGGCCCTCTTCGTCGACTACAGCTATCACGCCTTCATCACCGACCGACAGGGCGACACCCTCCAACTGGAGGCCGACCATCGCCGCCACGCCGAGATCGAGAACGCCATCCGAGACCTCAAGTACGGTGTCGGGCTGAACCATCTGCCCTCGGGGCGCTTTGCAGCCAACGCCGCCTGGATGGCCATACAGGTAATGGCTCACAACCTGGCTCGCTGGATCGGACGCATCGGTCTGCGCGAGCCGGTGGCGACCACCAAGACCCTGCGCAGACGCTTGTTCTCCCTCGCCGGACGGCTCACCCACTCGGCCCGCCGCCTTACTTTGCATCTCCCGCAGCGCTGGCCCTGGGAAACACAGTTCGGTCGCGCACTGACCAGACTGCGAGCCATTCCTCTGCCGGCCTGACGGCAGTGTCTACTACTGACCACCGTACACACCACAGCCTGTCTTGTCCGTAAGATCGCTCCGGACCGGACCGCGGGTGTCCACTGTTGCCCGCAGATTCGTCAAACTCGCCCCAAATCGCCACTGTGGGCCTCCATTGGCGTCCAAAATCACGACCGCGGACCTTCAGAACGACCCAGGCGCTGACATCATAACCGCACCGCCACTTTGACACGTCCCTCACCCACGCCCCGGCGGCGATACTAACCCTCTTCGGTGGATTCGGGCTAAAGTACCCAACGAACGCGATTTCAATCAGTTCCAGATAAGACAATGATCTACGCCTTGTTCTGCCCGGCAAAATAGGCTTATCTCTATAATGCCACGAAGAAACTGTGCTGGGATGGACACCCACATACCTAGCCGCCTCTGACACTTGGTAGGCGGGAAGGTATAGCCTTCTCATCCAAGGCTCGACTGTCTTGTCCATAGTCGCAGTTACCACTAAGCCCGAATCCACCGAAGAGGGTTAGTATCGCCGCCGGGGCGTGGGTGAGGGACGTGTCAAAGTGGCGGTGCGGTTATGATGTCAGCGCCTGGGTCGTTCTGAAGGTCCGCGGTCGTGATTTTGGACGCCAATGGAGGCCCACAGTGGCGATTTGGGGCGAGTTTGACGAATCTGCGGGCAACAGTGGACACCCGCGGTCCGGTCCGGAGCGATCTTACGGACAAGACAGGCTGTGGTGTGTACGGTGGTCAGTAGTAGACACTGCCGTCAGGCCGGCAGAGGAATGGCTCGCAGTCTGGTCAGTGCGCGACCGAACTGTGTTTCCCAGGGCCAGCGCTGCGGGAGATGCAAAGTAAGGCGGCGGGCCGAGTGGGTGAGCCGTCCGGCGAGGGAGAACAAGCGTCTGCGCAGGGTCTTGGTGGTCGCCACCGGCTCGCGCAGACCGATGCGTCCGATCCAGCGAGCCAGGTTGTGAGCCATTACCTGTATGGCCATCCAGGCGGCGTTGGCTGCAAAGCGCCCCGAGGGCAGATGGTTCAGCCCGACACCGTACTTGAGGTCTCGGATGGCGTTCTCGATCTCGGCGTGGCGGCGATGGTCGGCCTCCAGTTGGAGGGTGTCGCCCTGTCGGTCGGTGATGAAGGCGTGATAGCTGTAGTCGACGAAGAGGGCCAGTTGTGAACCGGGCGTGGGCTTCACCCTGCGGACGATGAGACGCACCGGTGCGGCATCGGGCTCGTTCCGAAAAGGGGTGTAGGTGGTCTCAGCCACGTCGGCTGCGCCGTCCATCCAGTAGGGTATGGGAGTCCAGTCCTCCTCAGGTATGGCCTCTATGAGATTGCGCAGTCGGGTGTGCTGACGGACGGTGATGGAGAAGCGGACACCTGTCTTTCGGCATACGGAGACGATGTCATGGGTGTAGAAGCCACTGTCGGCGCGTACGGTGAGTTGTCCTGTGGCCCCGGCGCAGCGCACCCGGCTCACCGTCTCACGCAGGAAGTGGGCTGCGCCCCGGGCGGTGTTGGCTCGACCCTGTCGCAACCGGGCCATCAGCACGTCGCCGGTTCCTGCGGCGACGGCCACAAGCGGGTGATAGCCTCTCTGGCCGGTGTAGTTGTGGCGGCGGGCGCCCTCCTTGCCCAGTCCGTAGGTCTCGCAGATGGTGGAGTCCAGGTCGATGGTCAACGGCTCATCGCCGGGACCCGCGCCAGCGGCCCAGGCCCGCGCCAGCAACTCCCGGCTCACCCGGTCCAACTGCCGCACATGTCCCCACCTGAAGCTGCGCAGGAAGGTCCCCAGGGTGGATGGCGCCTTCACTGTACAGCCCAACACCCGCCCGGTCCCACCGGCACGCAGCGCGTCGGCGTCATCGATGCAGTCCCCACCGGCCAGCGCCGAGGCAACCAGGGTCAGCGTCTTGTCTCCCGGGTTCGCCCGTCCCGGCGCATCGCCCAGGTCAACGTTGCTGTCCACCAGTTCACTCAGTCCCAGGCGCTGAGCGAGAGTGGCCGGCACGAGCAGCCCGGCATTGGCCACCAGCCGGGGATCGTCGAAGGCGATTCGGATGCGGTCGGGACGCTCAGGTGGTAACATCTATTAAGTGCTCCTGCTCTGGGGTTGGTTCTTGTCTTCAAACCCATTATCCCAGATTCAATGGAGCGCTTTCTCACCCCTTTTGCACGACGACTCATCCATCCCTTCGGTGGATCCGGGTTTAGGCGTCGGATAGCTCGCTCTTGATTTCGTAGGGGACGCGCGCTCCCCCGTATCTGCCGTGTGGCATGTTTCTGTTCATTATTGGACTCCTGTATCGGAGGGGCGCGTGGGGAAATTCCTCACGCGCCCCTCGCCGGTCGTCTATGGCTTTGGGTCGCGGACTAGCGGGAGAAGAATTCCTCCGGCGTGACGCTCTGCGCGGTTTTTCTTGTCTCGATGCTCTCTCGAATCTGTTCTGCCATGAATTCGGGACAGCCCTCTGAGATATCGATTCGAACGCTTACTATGTCCGCGCCGATGATGCCGCCGCTTGTGGCCTCGGCGACGAGATGGTCGCCGGAGGGGTGTCTATGAGGTATCCGGTGTAGCCGCCACCGAGGTCGATTGGGTCTCCCACCGGCGAGATGGTCTTTATGGGGCGGTGGATGTTTCCCCCGAGGCTGAAGGGGAAGTATCCCATCTTCCATATCTCGATCGTTCGGCTCTGTGTCCCGTCGGGCTGGATTTGGCTGTGGGACCGACTGTCTTTGTCGGTCAATATCTCGTTCTCCTGTGGGGTGGTCCGGTTAGGGGGGCTCGTTGTACCAGTGGGGCGCGCAGTAGGATTCTCCCCATATGGTTGGGATGTAGCAGGGTCCGTTGTGGGTGGCGAGGCAGACCTCTCCGCCGCGACTGAGTTCCCTCTCGTACCACCATCTCCATATCCGCGTCTTTATCGGCCCTCCCTTTCCGGGAAGCCAGATATAGCGCAGCTTTCTGAACGGTTCCGGGCGGGTTCCGTCTATTTCTATTGTGATTTGTAGCTTCATTCAGTCTCCTTGCGGCGACGGTTTACTGGCGGTCGAACCACCCTGCGGCGCTGTCGGGACGCTCGCGTCCGTTCGGATATTCTCCGGAATCTCCACGCCGTTATGGACGAGTATCTCGTCTCTGACGTATCTCTCTATGGCGCGACGGACGCGCCCTATGTCGGCGGGACTCAGGAGCTGGTCCAGAATGTCCCGAATCTGTCGTTCGGCCTGCCCGCAGTCAGCGGCGGCGGCCGCGAGTCTGTCTGTGCCCGGGGCTTGGTTGGTCAAGGGATCTTCTCCTGTATGGCCTGGGAGTACTTGAAGAGGTCGTTGAGCTTGAGTCCGGCGAGAGTGGCGAATCTCTCGGCGGAGCAGTACAGAGTGGGGTATGCCACAACTCCGGACAGTACCTCGTAGTGGTCCGCCATGAGCGAGATCGCGGCGTCTATGGCCTCGTAGTTCATCTCCTCCAGCGGCTTTACGCTGAGCGGAGTGGGTCTCCTCATGCCCGGGCCGACGCTCCTGTGGAGCGTTCTCATCAGGCTGTCGGTGGTTATGTAGTGGCCGCTCAGGGCCTCTCCTGTCGCCTCTCTCACCATCATGGCGGCTATATTGGGCGCAGGGTCATTGAGAAGGGCGCGCGCCATGCGCCATGCGTTCTCCGGATACATCCGGTCCATTATCTCCACGGTCGCAGCTTCCGATAATCGGAGGGAGTTTACGGTGAAGGGACCTGCCTCCGACTTTATTCTGAAGGTGTACTTTCCGCCGCTCTCGCCCGGGTCTGTGGGTTCCTCTTCGGCCGGGCGCAGGCGGATGACGATGTTGTCTATCTCGACGAGCCGCCATGCGCCGGTGTGGGCGCGGTCGCGTATCTTCCGCAGGGAGTCTTTCGTCAGGGAGATGGTCAGCGGGTGAACGGGCATGTTTCTGTAGGTGTGGCTGCCCTCCATCTCCAGTTTGTCGCCAATGAGCGTAAGCCGGGCGTTCATGGGAATCAGTCCGACTCCGTCGTTTGTTACGAGTTTCATCTTGGCTCTCCGTGGCCTTTGGGTCTGTGGTCTGTCAGGGCAGGTCCGCCCATATCAGTCTTTCCTCGGCGGGGTCTTGTTTCTCGGAGTTCCATCGCCTCTCGGCGGCCGAGAGAAAGTCGCGGGCCGCCGCGAGTTGTTCGGGGCTGGCGCCGTCCTCGTCGGCGTAGAGCGATACCTTCTCGCTCAGCGAGGCGAGGGAGACCGCCGCGATGGGGTCGGTATGGATGAAGTCCGATGACAACTGCTTTTCGAAGAAGTCCCAGCCGGGGCTCGGCAGGTGTTTGAGCGATTCGGCGAACCGGATGCGTTGTCCGCTACCGTTGCTCTCGTATTTCATTATCATGTACCAGTCGTCCATGGTGCCGCGTTTCTTCCAGTGCGACTCCGCGGCGTCTATGAAGGCGTTTATCCTCTTCATCTCCGCGGGGGTGATCGCCGGATGTTCGGCGTAGTGGTCGTTTCTGTATCCCCTCAGGACGTTCAGGGTTATGCAGCATGCGTCGAGCTCCGGCTCGAGATGCTCTCTGAGCGCGTCCGCGAATTTCTGTCCCGGATGGGGCATGGGGGTTGTCCTGTCCAGTAGGGCAACGGTTACGGACATTGTCTTCTCCTTGTCTGTATCGAACGGTCGCTTGAATCCTTTCTTGCCGGTTTCGGCGCGGTCATGCGTCCGCGTCGGCGCAGAGCTTCGAGGTGAACGGCGCCTCGCGGCATTCGACGCCGTCCACCTCGATTGAGCCTGACCGCAGGTCGCGCTCGATCATTCGCATCGGATTTTGGGCAAAGCGCGCGGCGAGGATCGAGACTTTGAGCGTGTCCGAAAGTCCGCTGAGGTCTATTTCGAATGCGGCGGGGACCGCGCAGGTATCTGCTGGAATGGTATCTCTCCTTCGGCCAGTCGGACTCAGGCCATCTTTCTTCTGTCGGTTCTCCCGGCGGTCTGGGCCGGATTCTTGCCGACAGAAGGGAGCGCATGGCCCTTTGCGCTGATTGCTGAGGTCTAGGTCTGCCGGAAGGCGCTGTTGGGGCGCTCCTGGTCCGCTGCGGGGTTCCGCTGTCCCTGCGGCATATTATGGCGTCGTGGTCGTCGGTGTTGCAGTCCGGGGAGTCGCACACGGTGCAGCCGCAGAACTCGCACACGGCGCCTGAGCTGAAATGGCTGGGTGGGCAGTCGCTTGTGGGATGATTGGTCATGTCAGGTTCTCCTTGCGCTTGCCGCGCGTCTGTCTTTTTGATCCATTTTATGGCGTCTTCCATTGATGACGTGACCTGCCGCGCGCCGGTCCTGTCGAGGTATCCGGTCGCCACGCCCCGCGAGTTATACGCCGTGCAGGAGACCTCTCCGATTCTCTCTCCCCTGTGGGTTATGATGACGGAATTCTGCGAGAGAGACTGCGCGGCGTAGCCGTCACTGTCCGGGATTCTGAAGGCGCATAGCCTGTCTCTTATGTTGTCTATATTGGCGAGCGCCTCTCTGGACTGGGAGAGGGACCGGAAGCGCTGCAGGACTGCGGGGCTGGCGCGTTCGCCGTCGTGCTGTCTGACCAGCGTCCAGCCTCTGGGCGATTTCTGGAAGTTCTTCTCCAGGAAGCCGACCTTTGCGTCGGCCATGCGGATTATGTATCTTCCCTGTCGCTCCATTTGGCTTGTGAGCCTTATGCGGCTATCGGGAACGCGCGCGCTCAGGTCGTCTATGGTCGATTCCCATTTGCCCGGGATATACAGATGCGGGGAGGATACGCCCATGCGCCTTCGGTATACCGGGCGCATTTCCTCTCCGTCGGTCTTCCAGACGCGGTAGGCGAATGAGCCGGTTATGCTGTCGTCGCGCTCTATGCGGTAGGCGAATGAGCCGGTTATGCTGTCGTCGCGCTCTATGAGGATCTGGTCGCCGCGGTATTTCAGGGTTCTTCTGTCCGGATAGGCGTTCAGGCCCATCGCGGAGGTTATGCTCCAGAGTTTTATCTCGAGCATTCCCTGGTCGTATGGCTTGATGGTTATCTGGGGTTCGTCGTTCATTTACGGATGAGTCTGCTCTCCTTGAGCTTTGGTCTGGTTCCGGGTGAGCGCCGTCGCGAGTTCCTCACCGCTCTGGGCGGCTGACAGGCGGTCTATCATGTTGACCATCCTGATGTCGTCGGGGGTCGCCTCTTCGGCGGGCGTAATGCCCGTGTGGTATCCGAGGTTTGCGAAGAATCGGGCCATCTCGTTCAGTTTCTGGTTGGCGGCGGTGTCCCGCTCCCTCATCTTCTCGCAGAGTCTCAGCGTTTGGGTCCGGTAGAAGCTCTGGTATAGGCGCCAGAGTCTCTCGGCGCCGCGCCGCTGGCGCGGGCCGTCGGGAAGGGGCGTCCATCGGTCCCCGGTCTGTCTGCCCATGAATTTGCGGACCGCTCTTGTGAGACTTTCTATCATCATGAAGAACGCCCTGAGGTTCTCAGTCCCGCCGTTCGGCGGCTTCGGGTGGGTTATGTGCCGGATGTGGACGCTTCTTTCCGGCCCGCCATATTGCAGGCATACGACTCCGCAGTCGGTTGTATCGACTATCTGGATGGCGACGGCGCCGGGGCGTTGGCTGCCGTGGGCCTCGGCTGCCATCAGGTCGGCCACCTCCCGCATGGTGTCCAGGGGGACTGTCCTTGCGGGAAGCGCGCCCGTGGGGGCCATGAAGCAGCGGAAGCGCGCGGGTCTTTCTCTCAAATGTCCTTTTCTCCCGCTGGGGCGGGTCTTTGTCCGCTCATCGGGCGTTCTTTCGCCCGAAGGTGGCGTTGGTCATGTCGTAGGCTTGTTCAAAATTCCCCATCGCCGACCAACTGGTCCAAACGTGCGTGAGATTCCCTATGAGAGGGAACGAAGAGACAATTACGAAAGACGCAGCCTATATTCGATATAGAGTGGATAACCAACACGGAGTAGTCCGAGAGGATATCCGGAGTCGCTGAGCGACGGCAAGTCTGCGAGGACACACGGATACCCTATCAGAAAGCGACCCCAGACTTCTCTCAGCCCGAATCGGAATCGTCAGTGATCGAACACCGCGCATAACCGCGCGGTACGGGGTGAGAAACTCTGTCGAGTCGGAGACTGAAGGTGAGAGAGACGGTATCGGAACCGACCAGCCTAAGCGACAGGCGCGACTTCGCCCGCCTTCATTCGCGTCAGGACCACCGCCTGCAGAGCGAGCATCTGAAACATCGCGTGCAGCCGTATGGTCCTCATCTCGCGGAAACGTCGTTCAAACGACCCTCCACTTTCCAGCGGCTGAACACACGCTCCACGCTCCAGCGCTTGCGGTACGCCAGGTCCCACTCGTCGCTGCCGCGCCGAACATCGCCGCCGAACAGCCTCACGTTCTCCTTCGGATTCACCAGTATCGACATGAAGCAGAGGGAGTTCTCGTCATCGGAACTACAGTCGGGGGCTCCCCCGTAGTAATGAACACCAGTGGCGGGATTGGTGAACGCGTACTCTCGCTCCTCCCCGCACTCGCAGACGGGAATCCCGTCGGTGGTATACTCTCCCTGGTGAAGCCCGCTCTTCGGCTTTCGCTTGTGAATGATCGGAGCGGCGCCGCGCCCGTCAGCCCACTCGTTGTTACGCGCCGAGTCGTATCCCCTGTCTGCTATGACAGACTTCGGAAATCCATTCAGTCGCTTCTCAGTACTCTCTACCAGTGAGATCATATGCGGGGAGTCATTGGCATTACCGGCGGTGAGCTTTATGGCAATTGGGAAGTCGTAATTGGCGCACGCGGTCACGTGCAGCTTGAATCCGAATATCCACTCAAAACCATCCTTCGTGTTGGCCTTGTGATGCATTCCCCAGCGGGCGTCCGGGTCGGACGGCGGCTTGCGATTGCCGTCGGAGTATGAGCGGACGGGGGTGGCGTCCACCGCAAGGTCATCTCCCAGGTCGGGCCGGATCCTACGGGCCTCACGGACGGTCTCGTCCATTATTCGCTCCACGACTTCGGGATGTTCCGACATCTGCGAGAACACTCTGGAGAGTGTCGGTCTGGACGGAACCCCGCCATTGAATCCGCAGACCGCCCGGAACGCCGGGTTGTTCAGCAACGTCCAATGCAATGCCGTGATGCTGCCGACGGTGGTGCGATACAGATATGCCATGAAGTGAGCTCGGACAATGGCGCGCCTGTCGTGCGGTCTGCGACCTACTCCCGCGTAGGGTTTGGAGACCGCGTCTATCATGGGTTCGAGGTTGACGTTATCCAGAATCTCACGTTGTTCGGCAATATCCGGGAACGCCGGAAGTTGTAGTGTGGACCCTGCGGATGTAAAATCCGCAGGAGCCACTGTATGGATGCTCACGTCCGGCCCAGTGGCTTTCCGGGCCGTTGGAGTTCGCGCTCCTTCGGCCCAATTCTTATGCTGTTTGCGCTAGCACTAATGTACTGTATTTAGCTATAAAAAGCAACCAAAATCAGCCAAATTCATATTTGAAATTGTGGCGACCTCGAGGGTCAGTTTAGCGGGGAGACGCCTGGAATCTCAGCGCCATTTCAAGGGAACGCAACTTCGCTATGTTGCTAGGAATGAGCAGAGAATAGGAGAGTAGAATGGATTCGACCATTGCCGTCTGCACGGCACTGGCATTGTCTGGTTTGTTGTTGTACAAAGTATGCTTCGGAATGACCGAGAAAGCACTAGGGACCGCGGCGATTCTAGTCATGGCCGTGGCCCTTGGGTTACTTCAAATTCCAGCGATGGCAGCTTGATAAGACCCGTATAACTCCGGACGTGGCGTCAAAACGGGCAGGAGGTATCTGCCAGACGAATGTCCTGAGATGGTCGGACACACTCATGGAAGTAAGTGGGACGCCGAAACATGCCTGACAGACAAGACGTGTTCAATCAGTATTGCGAGAACCTGCTTGCCAGGTACAAGCGCAGGAACACTGTGTCGACGACAAGACACATCGATAGCCTGTGTACTATCCTGAGACAGGAGGGCTGTGAAGCGATACAGACCATGTTCGGTGGATCGGTGAGGAAGCGCACTTACGTGAACGGACTCAGCGACGTTGACGTGTTGCTTATGGTCAACCAGTCATCCCTGACGAGCCAGCCTCCCGCGCAGGCCATCAGCCATGTCGAGGATATACTCAAGCGGCGGTTTTCCAACAACCGAGTGAGATCGTGCAACCTGGCGGTGACCATCGACTACTCCGACGGCACAGAAATCCAGATGCTGCCCGCCATACGAACAAAGAACGGAGTTCGCATTGCCGAACCCGGTTCCAACGGCTGGAGCAATGTCGTTCAACCCGACAGGTTCGCCACCAAGCTAGCCGAAGTGAACACGGCGAGACACGGCAGGGTCGTGCCGACGATAAAACTCGCCAAGGCAATCGCGGACTGCTACGTCAGGAGACCTAGCAGGAAGATAACCGGATACCACATGGAGGCTCTCGCGATAGAGGCGTTCAGGAACTATCGAGAAGCACTTGACCCCAAGTCCATGCTGGTTCACCTATTCGGGAACTCCATCGAAGCGGTGATGACACCCATAGCCGACTCCACGGGGCAATCGAGACGCGTTGACGAATACCTTGGACCGGCTGGGTCTCCATCACGCAGGCGGACTTCCACTTATTTCCGCCAGATGAGAGGCAAGGTCAACTCCTCCAGGACGAAAGAGCAGATGGACGCCCTATTCTGCGAAGGTGACGTTGGTAGACGGCAATGATGGATGGCAAGTACATCCTAGTCTCGGGCAGCGCAGGTCCCTCGTGCCCAGCGGACAAGTTGGAACTGGCTATCCGGTTCATCGAGAGCTTTACCGAAGAGGTTCTGCGTCGCGGAGGCGGAGTCGTGGTGCTGGCAGGAGGAGAGGAATCCACCAGAGACGAGTGAGGTATTCCCCACGTATTCGACTGGGTGGTCCTTCGCCGCGTGGCGCGCTATGCGGAAACGACCACCGAGAGTCCGCGCATATATGCACGATTAGTCATGTCGGACGAGGCGCCGGAGTCGAAGATCGACAAATCCAACCTGAAGCTACTCAGGAGTCTGGAGCAGAGGCAAGTCGTTGAACGTCGCCATATAGGACGTGAGACGTTCACCGGCGGGGCGTACAGAAGCGCGATGATCGAGCGGTCCGACGCCTTGCTTGCGATTGGCGGAGGCAGGGGCACATACTCCGCCGGAACAAGGATGACAGAAATCGGCAAGCCAGTGTTGCCGCTCGATCTGCAACTCGGCTCCATGTCTGACGACGGCGATGGGGCCTTTACCCTGCATAGGGAAATGATGACGGATCCGGATAGATTCTTCCCGGACAGTTCATCAAGCATCACTAACAGAATTGGCACGCTGTCACTCAGCAGGGGCGTCAACGAAGCGTCTGACGTTGCCCGGTCAGCGGCGGAGATACTTGGCACAGAACTCCAGGCCGGCTCGATAGAACGCGGTCGCACGGGACTGAAACGGCAATTGAGAAGCCTATGGAGGAGGAGTGCCGCCGCACTCCCGATTGTTGCAGCCGCGGTAAAGATCGTCGAATTCGTCCGGGGGATCTTTATCTAGGCGTAGTGAGTTGAATACTGTGCCATCTTGGAACACTGGGTTGAGCTAAAGGTGGCATTCGCCGTCCGGCACAACTCATTCAGCCAATTTTTGTCCTCAGTCTAGTTCTTAGCGGTTCTGAGTAGATTGTCTGGTACGACACGCTCGTTGAGGGTAACGAAAGACGAGTGCATCGGACCGTGTGTTGAGTTTGACCCTTAGAGTACGTCCTCCTGGACAGTTGGGATACCGTGGCCATTTTCTGGGTGACCTGAGGAAATGCGACCGCGGGCGACCTCTCAAAGCATCTTGCTAGGTATGGGACTGCCAAACCCTCGTCAAGACGTGATATCCGGTCTTTCGGCACGCTGGCACTCTGTTGAAAGGGATTCATATTGAAATGTTGCAGACTTGACCTCATGGACTACTAGGCTGTCGGTGATCAATTCTAGCGTTGGTGAGTCGCCTTCCACGATTGGTTGCGGCGCAGTGCCACTGGGTGTCTGGCTATCTATTTCAATCAGACCCTGACCCCTATAATCGGGTTCAATCCACTCCACTATACTTATCACGTTGTCCTCCGGGAATATGATGTATCGAATGGGTGGGGGGAAACTCACCTCTACTGTGATTCCTTCAGAGATCTTGTACTACTGCACTCTGCTGGCGTGATTAAACAGGACCACATTAAAACCAGGAGAGGGCGTCTGCGAAGAGTGGAACAGCATGCCGTCAATTCTCGGTCTAGCCTTGACCGCCAGAAATTCAGCGATTACTCGCATAGCAAGGTATTCTTCGCCCACATCAGCGGACACCACGGGTCTCATGAGTTCTTCCGCCAGTCGTCGCAGGAAAGCTACCCGGTAAGAAATCCTCGCGTACTGCGGGTCAAAGTAAGTCGTCCCACTCGACACCTGGCTGAGCAGGTCCAAGTTGAGCAAACGTACGGTCTTAAGCAGCTTGAATTTACCCGCGACGACGTAGCTCCCTACTTGTGGAAGTGCCTCGGCTATACATGTATCTTGGTCAGAGGCCCCATAGAAAACCGGTATTCTCGACGAATTCATATGGCCGGGTGTAGCACGTTCTGGCGGGGGCGGTCCTAGCTCTGAAACTGGGTTTTCCAAGATGGTTCCGACTTGGGATTTTGTCGACACCTTACGAGCGCGCCAGATGAAATTATCATTATCCGCCGGACCTATGTCTTGTACCACGGGTTCACCATGGGCAGTTCTCAAACTGAATATATCTTCGAAGAGGCGGCTGAGTACACTTTCAGCTTCCGAATTAAAGAATCTCGCATGGTATCGTATTCCTTCGGGAACGGTCTCCCAAATGCGCCAGAGTGGCTCTGAGTCAAAAGGAATTTCCTCGTATCGAGCTTGGTCGCCGTATGGGTCCTCGCCGTCATACATGAGAACCGAGTATGGCGGCAGTAGAGCGACCACTTCATCAGCAATTCTTCCACCTAAGCCCGGATCCACCGAAGGGATGGATGAGTCGTCGTGCAAAAGGGGTGAGAAAGCGCTCCATTGAATCTGGGATAATGGGTTTGAAGACAAGAACCAACCCCAGAGCAGGAGCACTTAATAGATGTTACCACCTGAGCGTCCCGACCGCATCCGAATCGCCTTCGACGATCCCCGGCTGGTGGCCAATGCCGGGCTGCTCGTGCCGGCCACTCTCGCTCAGCGCCTGGGACTGAGTGAACTGGTGGACAGCAACGTTGACCTGGGCGATGCGCCGGGACGGGCGAACCCGGGAGACAAGACGCTGACCCTGGTTGCCTCGGCGCTGGCCGGTGGGGACTGCATCGATGACGCCGACGCGCTGCGTGCCGGTGGGACCGGGCGGGTGTTGGGCTGTACAGTGAAGGCGCCATCCACCCTGGGGACCTTCCTGCGCAGCTTCAGGTGGGGACATGTGCGGCAGTTGGACCGGGTGAGCCGGGAGTTGCTGGCGCGGGCCTGGGCCGCTGGCGCGGGTCCCGGCGATGAGCCGTTGACCATCGACCTGGACTCCACCATCTGCGAGACCTACGGACTGGGCAAGGAGGGCGCCCGCCGCCACAACTACACCGGCCAGAGAGGCTATCACCCGCTTGTGGCCGTCGCCGCAGGAACCGGCGACGTGCTGATGGCCCGGTTGCGACAGGGTCGAGCCAACACCGCCCGGGGCGCAGCCCACTTCCTGCGTGAGACGGTGAGCCGGGTGCGCTGCGCCGGGGCCACAGGACAACTCACCGTACGCGCCGACAGTGGCTTCTACACCCATGACATCGTCTCCGTATGCCGAAAGACAGGTGTCCGCTTCTCCATCACCGTCCGTCAGCACACCCGACTGCGCAATCTCATAGAGGCCATACCTGAGGAGGACTGGACTCCCATACCCTACTGGATGGACGGCGCAGCCGACGTGGCTGAGACCACCTACACCCCTTTTCGGAACGAGCCCGATGCCGCACCGGTGCGTCTCATCGTCCGCAGGGTGAAGCCCACGCCCGGTTCACAACTGGCCCTCTTCGTCGACTACAGCTATCACGCCTTCATCACCGACCGACAGGGCGACACCCTCCAACTGGAGGCCGACCATCGCCGCCACGCCGAGATCGAGAACGCCATCCGAGACCTCAAGTACGGTGTCGGGCTGAACCATCTGCCCTCGGGGCGCTTTGCAGCCAACGCCGCCTGGATGGCCATACAGGTAATGGCTCACAACCTGGCTCGCTGGATCGGACGCATCGGTCTGCGCGAGCCGGTGGCGACCACCAAGACCCTGCGCAGACGCTTGTTCTCCCTCGCCGGACGGCTCACCCACTCGGCCCGCCGCCTTACTTTGCATCTCCCGCAGCGCTGGCCCTGGGAAACACAGTTCGGTCGCGCACTGACCAGACTGCGAGCCATTCCTCTGCCGGCCTGACGGCAGTGTCTACTACTGACCACCGTACACACCACAGCCTGTCTTGTCCGTAAGATCGCTCCGGACCGGACCGCGGGTGTCCACTGTTGCCCGCAGATTCGTCAAACTCGCCCCAAATCGCCACTGTGGGCCTCCATTGGCGTCCAAAATCACGACCGCGGACCTTCAGAACGACCCAGGCGCTGACATCATAACCGCACCGCCACTTTGACACGTCCCTCACCCACGCCCCGGCGGCGATACTAACCCTCTTCGGTGGATTCGGGCTTAGAGAGAGCGACCTCCCCGATGACGTCAGGAAGCAGAACTCTATCGAGTTCCAAGACCTTCTCGTCCAACTCCTGTGCGAACGAACGCTGGCCTGCTCTCTGCCCCCGGACTATAAGCCGTCCGTGATATGATGACTTCCATGCAAATTCGATTGACAGTAGGGAGTTATGAGTAGTTTGGCCGCGCAGACGGTCTTCGGCCAACAGGCTCCCGATGGCGGAACCGACCGCAGAGTCGTTTGCTTTGGAATGATAACGCCCGCGAGAGTGCTGGTGGTTGACGAATTGCCGGACTGGAATTCGGGCGCGGTCTGGACTGAAGGCGCCGAATTTATCTCGGACGACGCCGCGATTGTAGCCGGACTGCTCGCGGGATGGGGAGTCGATACAGAGCTGATCGGAACCGCCCTGGGCGATGACCACGCGGGACGCAGGACCGTCGAAATGCTCAGAAATACAGGCGTCAGGGGCCGTTTCGAGTTGAGGCAGGACATCGAAACACCATTTGAGGTCAACGTGTCCGACTCCAGAGGCGGGAGAACCTACTACTGGAAACGCAGCCCTGAACTGCTCAGGACGCTGGACTACGCCGACCTGTCGTCTCTGAGCGGCGCGAGTATGCTCTACGTGGACTGGTATGACGCGCCGCACATCGAACGCGCTATGCGCCATGCCCGGCGACTGGGCGTTCCGGTGTTTCTCAACATCGAACATGGCCACCAGGACGCGGACGCGCTCAAGTCGCTCGCTCCGTTCGCCACGGTATGCCAGGCGGTCACAGACGCATCCCAACTCGGCGGCGACGCGGAGCGGGTGGCGAAACTGCTCGTGGAGAATGGTGTCGTCTCTGCGTTGGTGACCCTGGCATCGGGGGGAGCCATCGGGTTGGAAGACGGCGAGGTCATACACGTCAGGGCCCCAGAGCTGGACGTTGTTGATACCTGCGGCGCGGGAGCGACGTTCTCGGCCGCTTATATCAATAGCCGGTTGAACGGGAGCGAATTCGAGCGTTCGCTGAGATTCGCGGTCGCCGCGGCCTCACTCAAGTGTTCCGTCGTCGGACCGAAGGCGTTTCCCCCGAAAGAGGTGAACAGACTTGCGGATGTCCTGTCCGTTACGAGAATGTCATGATTAGGCGCGCGCCGTCAGCGCCCTGATTACGGCGCTTTCAGAGAGACCTCTTTGGGCCTTATCAGCAAGAAAGAACAACTGCGCCAATTTGGCGTATCAGGCGCAGCAGGGCGACTGTCCTGATATTCAGCTTGTACGCCTTGGGCAGACTTTGTAGTGGTCTCCCGCATTTCAATTTATACCTTCGCTGAAATCATCGGCCGGTATCGAGGACTTTGAGGGCGCTCGACGCAGGGCCTTTGCAAAGTCCTCCTCAGTTTCCCAGGGTCTTTTCGTTTTCAGGAAACAGGTCAACCAACAGGACGACCATTCCCTCTCCCTCGATGGGAGAGGGCTAGGGTGAGGGTGATTTGCGCCGCTTAGTCTATACGATGTTGGATAATGAAAAGACTCTCCTCAGTTTCCTATAAAACTACACATCCGATTCTCATAAATGCTATAATACGAACACATAGACTAATGACAGGAAGCCAAATTCCGATGACTTTTAACGCCAATAAACATAAATACGAAATTATGCTAAGGAAATTCTGGGGGACTGAAATTTTCCCCCGTAGCTAATGCAGGTGAAATGCTGGTAAATACAGGTGGCGTTTCACCTGTTCGGTCACCAGTTAAGCCACCAGTTGCCACCTGCAGCTTTATAAACCAGAATATATGACTAGCCAGGTCCGCCGTCCGACATGATCTGCTCAGCGCCAACTCTGCGAAGGCCCTGTACAGTGGCCTATGGATTGCCGAGCGGCGAGCCCTTCGGGGTTCCCGCTTTCGCGGGAATGACAAACCGAAAACGAAAAGACCCTGGCGCTCGACGTCCGGTAACTGACAATGAGCGTCATTTGGCGTAGAATGGCGCAAAAATCCAGAAACCTAGGAGACTGAAACATGGCTTCAAACGGCAAGGTCGCAATCGTTACGGGCGGAGGAACCGGCATAGGCAAGGCGTCCGCGCTCGCGCTGCTCAGAGATGGCTACTCGGTTACGCTGTCCGGCAGACGCATGGGCCCGCTCGAGGAGACGGTCAGTGAGGCGGGCGACGACGGATCGCGTACACTGGTCGTGTCCGCCGACGTCGGCGACCCCGACTCCGTCAAGAACCTGTTCGCCAAGACGGAAGAGGCATTCGGACGACTGGACGTGCTGTTCAACAACGCCGGCGCCGGCGCGCCGGCCGTTCTGCTCGAAGACCTGACCTACGATCAGTGGATGACGGTCGTGAACGCCAACCTGACCGGTACCTTCCTCTGCACCCAGCAGGCGTTCCGCATAATGAAGAACCAGGAGCCAATGGGCGGCCGCATAATCAACAACGGCTCGATTTCGGCCTACGTCCCGCGCCCCAACTCGATACCCTACACCGCCACGAAGCACGCGGTGACCGGCGTTACTCGGGCGACCTCACTGGACGGGCGCAAGTACAACATAGCGTGCAGCCAGATTGACGTGGGCAACGCCGCCACTCCGATGACCGAGCGAATGAGCGTAGGCGTTCCGCAGGCGCACGGCCAGGTCATGGTCGAGCCGACGATGAGTGTTCAGCACGTCGCCGACGCCGTTGTGTATATATCCAATCTGCCGCTGGACGCGAACGTCCAGTTCATGACCGTAATGGCGACCCAGATGCCATACATCGGCAGGGGCTAGATCGTTTCACCCTCACCAAGCGCTGCAAGGACGGGCGCGAGCGAAGGCCGCCGCGCCCGTCCTTATTAAGGTTTGCTTAATAAGACTAAATGTTATTAAGATTTAAGTGGTTAATCTTAATAAGGCAACCCGCTATTAGGGTTTGCTTAATAGCGGGAAGCAAAATATCATGCGACGTGATGATACGGGCAGGTACCAGATAACGAATCATAGTGGAGAGCAGGTTCGCGCGTATATCCCCGCGCCGCTCCCCCCTGACCCTCCAATAGCGATGGACGGTCCGCTTCAGCAAGCTCTCGAAGCGGCGTCGCTGGCCCTCGGACGTCTGGACAGTATCTCAGTCTTGCTGCCGGAACCAGCCCTATTCATATACACATATGTCCGCAAGGAGGCTCTACTGTCCTCGCAGATCGAGGGAACGCAGTCTTCTCTCTCGGAACTCCTTATGTTTGAAAACGACCAGGTACGGGGAGTACCTCTTGACGACGTTACGGAGGTGTCCAACTATGTGGCCGCACTCGAACACGGGTTGACCCGACTGCGCGAAGGCTTCCCCCTGTCGAACCGGTTGATTCGTGAGATACACGGGGTCTTGCTGTCGAGAGGGCGTGGGAGCGACAGGGATCCGGGCGAATTTCGCAGGTCTCAGAACTGGATCGGCGGCTCACGTCCGGGGAACGCCGCCTTCGTGCCGCCGCCGCATACCGAATTGACTGGCTGCATGGGATATCTCGAGCGCTTCTTCCACGCAGGAGGCGACGGCCTGTCGGTACTTGCGCGCGCGGGTATGGCGCACGTCCAATTCGAGACGATTCATCCCTTCCTTGACGGCAACGGACGTGTGGGCCGACTTCTTGTCATACTCCTGCTTAAGCCCGAATCCACCGAAGAGGGTTAGTATCGCCGCCGGGGCGTGGGTGAGGGACGTGTCAAAGTGGCGGTGCGGTTATGATGTCAGCGCCTGGGTCGTTCTGAAGGTCCGCGGTCGTGATTTTGGACGCCAATGGAGGCCCACAGTGGCGATTTGGGGCGAGTTTGACGAATCTGCGGGCAACAGTGGACACCCGCGGTCCGGTCCGGAGCGATCTTACGGACAAGACAGGCTGTGGTGTGTACGGTGGTCAGTAGTAGACACTGCCGTCAGGCCGGCAGAGGAATGGCTCGCAGTCTGGTCAGTGCGCGACCGAACTGTGTTTCCCAGGGCCAGCGCTGCGGGAGATGCAAAGTAAGGCGGCGGGCCGAGTGGGTGAGCCGTCCGGCGAGGGAGAACAAGCGTCTGCGCAGGGTCTTGGTGGTCGCCACCGGCTCGCGCAGACCGATGCGTCCGATCCAGCGAGCCAGGTTGTGAGCCATTACCTGTATGGCCATCCAGGCGGCGTTGGCTGCAAAGCGCCCCGAGGGCAGATGGTTCAGCCCGACACCGTACTTGAGGTCTCGGATGGCGTTCTCGATCTCGGCGTGGCGGCGATGGTCGGCCTCCAGTTGGAGGGTGTCGCCCTGTCGGTCGGTGATGAAGGCGTGATAGCTGTAGTCGACGAAGAGGGCCAGTTGTGAACCGGGCGTGGGCTTCACCCTGCGGACGATGAGACGCACCGGTGCGGCATCGGGCTCGTTCCGAAAAGGGGTGTAGGTGGTCTCAGCCACGTCGGCTGCGCCGTCCATCCAGTAGGGTATGGGAGTCCAGTCCTCCTCAGGTATGGCCTCTATGAGATTGCGCAGTCGGGTGTGCTGACGGACGGTGATGGAGAAGCGGACACCTGTCTTTCGGCATACGGAGACGATGTCATGGGTGTAGAAGCCACTGTCGGCGCGTACGGTGAGTTGTCCTGTGGCCCCGGCGCAGCGCACCCGGCTCACCGTCTCACGCAGGAAGTGGGCTGCGCCCCGGGCGGTGTTGGCTCGACCCTGTCGCAACCGGGCCATCAGCACGTCGCCGGTTCCTGCGGCGACGGCCACAAGCGGGTGATAGCCTCTCTGGCCGGTGTAGTTGTGGCGGCGGGCGCCCTCCTTGCCCAGTCCGTAGGTCTCGCAGATGGTGGAGTCCAGGTCGATGGTCAACGGCTCATCGCCGGGACCCGCGCCAGCGGCCCAGGCCCGCGCCAGCAACTCCCGGCTCACCCGGTCCAACTGCCGCACATGTCCCCACCTGAAGCTGCGCAGGAAGGTCCCCAGGGTGGATGGCGCCTTCACTGTACAGCCCAACACCCGCCCGGTCCCACCGGCACGCAGCGCGTCGGCGTCATCGATGCAGTCCCCACCGGCCAGCGCCGAGGCAACCAGGGTCAGCGTCTTGTCTCCCGGGTTCGCCCGTCCCGGCGCATCGCCCAGGTCAACGTTGCTGTCCACCAGTTCACTCAGTCCCAGGCGCTGAGCGAGAGTGGCCGGCACGAGCAGCCCGGCATTGGCCACCAGCCGGGGATCGTCGAAGGCGATTCGGATGCGGTCGGGACGCTCAGGTGGTAACATCTATTAAGTGCTCCTGCTCTGGGGTTGGTTCTTGTCTTCAAACCCATTATCCCAGATTCAATGGAGCGCTTTCTCACCCCTTTTGCACGACGACTCATCCATCCCTTCGGTGGATCCGGGCTTACCATTACGGAGCGCTGCGGGAGCCTACCCTGTATTTGAGCCTGTACCTGAAACGAAATCGTTCCACCTACTACGATCTGCTCCAGTATGTACGCATGACCGGAGACTGGGAAGAGTGGCTCGCCTTCTTCTTCGAGGGCGTCAGGGAAACCTCCGAAGGCGCGGTCTCCGCCTGCCAGCGGCTTCTTGCTATCTTTGAAGAGGACAGGGGAGTAGTCCAGGAAAGTGGAGGCCGTCGCGCCAATTCCGCGCTGCGAGTTCACCAATCCCTGATGTCCCGACCCATTTCATCGCTAACCGATGTGAGCAAGGCGACAGGGCTTGCTTTTCCAGGAGCGTCTTCAGGTATGCAACTCCTGGTCGAACTCGGGATCGCGAGTGAGATAACAGGGCAGCCACGCAATCGCATATTCTCCTATAATCGCTATATCGCTATCCTGAACGAGGGAACAGAACCCTTGTAACAAGGGGAAGACATTCGAGATGACATATGGAAGATAAGCCGAGACGGTTCTTCTACGGCTGGGTGATTGTCGCGGTAATGGCGGCGACCGGCGCGGTCAGCATGGCGATGGGTTCGCTCAACTTCGGACTGTTCATCAAGCCGATGGGGGATGACCTCGGCATCGGACGCGCCGCCTTCGGATGGGCGCATACAGCCCGGCAGGGCGCGGGAGCATTGTCCAGCCCTGTGATAGGGCCGCTGCTGGACCGCATCGGGTCGCGTGTGATGCTGCCCGTAGCCGCGCTTGCGACGGGTGGCGCGATGATCGGCCTCGCCAACATGAGTGTTTCATGGCACCTGGTCGTCCTGTTCTCCATCATGGGACTCGTCGGAATGAGTGGGCCGGGCGCGCTGGTTACGTCTGTGCCTGTGCTGAAGTGGTTCGTTATGGACAGGGGCCGCGCCCTGGCGTTCATGTCGCTTGGCATCCCCATCGGAGCTATGCTGTTTGTGCCGCTGACTCAGTTGCTGATAGACGAAGTTGGATGGCGCATGGCCTGGATTATTCTGGCCACAATTGGCGTTGCCGTAATCGTGCCCCTTGCCGCCATATTCGTCCGACGGCAACCGGAGGACATGGGACTGCTCCCCGACGGCGACATAGCCCCCGACTCGGCGGATCAGGACTCAAACAACACGTCGCGAGGCGCTTCGGGCGAGGTGTCATGGACAGTATCCGACGCGGTACGCACGACCACGCTGTGGAGACTGGTGATCGTGTTCAGCATGGTTTCGCTCGCCACCGGCACGGTCGCGCTCCACAGAATAGCGGACTTCATGGACAAGGGTTTCGATCCCACCCTCATATCGTTCGCCACCGCGTTCGACGCCGTCTGCGCGGGCGCGGCGACCTTCACGTTCGGAATGCTGGTCAGGCACATTCCCGTGCGCATCCTCGGAGCGACCGGCTTCATGATGCTTGCCATGGCAAGTGTCATGACGATCTACGCCAACAACGACACAATCATGTTCACATCCATGGCGGTCTTCGGACTGGGTATCGGCGGCATGATGTTCCTTCAGAACTTCATATGGGCCGACTACTTCGGACGCGAGAGCGTGGGCAGCATCCGCGGCCTCGTGAACCCGATCAACCTGGTTGTCGGCGGCCTCGGCGCGCCCGCCGCAGGCTACGTCCGCGACATCTGGGGCACATACGACCCGGCATGGTGGGCAGGTGTTGCCCTGATGGTCTTCGCCTCAATCCTGACTCTAGCCACGCCCGCCCCAAGAAAGACTGTCCGGGAGAAGGCAGAGCCGGTTCCGCAGGCGTCGAACAGGCCTCGCGTATGAATACAGGGCGGGAATCAATGCTTCACGGGCGGCGTGTCCGGGGATTGATCCAGGGTCTTTTCGTTTTCAGGAAATAGGCCAGTCAATAGCCCCCTCTCCCTCAGGGAGAGGGTTGGGGTGAGGGTGATTGCGCTGCGTTCAATATACGATGTTGGATAATGAAAAGACCCTGGGGATTGATCCAGGCGGCGCTTGATATGATTGGCTGAGTGGTATGATGTCTGAATTCAGACATCATATTGAATTCGTATGAGGAGTAATGTGAACCGACCTATCTCTCCCATCAACAATCCTCCACTATCGTAATCGCGCATGCTCGCTTCCGGCATATTCGACAAGCCAAGCTACCGCTGGTGGGTATTCTCCACCGTCGCGCTGGGAACCCTCACGTCCGTCATCAACCACGGTGGCATGTCGGTGGCCCTTCCCACCATCGCCCAGCATTTCAACGCCGATCTGTCCACCGCCCAGTGGGTGGTCATCGCCGAGGGTCTCGCCATCAGCGCGCTCATACTCCCGATGGGCAGGCTCTCGGACATAATAGGACGAAAGACCGTTTACCTCTCAGGCATGATCATATTTGCCATTGGCGCCGCCCTTGCCGCGGGCTCGCAGAGCATTCTCGTCCTGATAGCCTTCAAGACCATGCAGGGATTTGGCGCCGCCATGACTCAGGGCACCGGGATGGCGATGGTCACGTCCGTATTTCCAGCCGAGGAGCGGGGCAAGGGCATTGGTTCCCATGCCAGCGTTGTGGGAACCGGCGGCGTTCTCGGTCCTGTGGTCGGCGGATTCCTGATTACCGCCTTCGACTGGCGCTGGCTCTTCTACGTGAACGTCCTGATGGGGATCGCCGCCATACTTGCGGTCCTGCTGATAATCAGAAGCGAGGCATTCAGACAGGACACGCGCAGCCGGACCTATGACTTTCCCGGAGCGGCCCTGTCCACCGCCGTACTACTAACCTTCCTGCTCACAGTTTCGAACGGTTCGCGCATGGGATGGGGTTCTCCGCCGATCATTGTCGCGGCGCTCGGATTCGTAATATTCCTCGCCGTCTTTATCTGGTGGGAGCTCCGCGTGCCGTCGCCGATGCTGGACATGGGCCTGTTCAGAAGCAGAGTCTTCAGCATCGGGATATCCACCAACTTCATGTCCTTCCTGGGGATAACTTCAGCGCGCTTCCTTCTGCCCTTCTACCTGCAGGCCGCGCTCGGGTACACGCCGGCGCTGATCGGATTCGTGCTGCTCCCCAACGCCGTAAGCAGAATCATCATGGGGCCGGTAAGCGGACGCCTTTCAGACCGATACGGGTGGAGGACATTCAATGTTATCGGACTCCTTCTATCCGCCGCCGGACTGTTTACGCTATCTTCGCTCAGCGTCACCTCTTCCGTGGTATTGGTTCTCGTGGGAATACTGATCCAGAGCGTCGGTTCCGGCCTGTTCCAGTCCCCCAACTCCGCTTCCATATTCAGCGCCGCCGACTCGAGCAGACATGGAGTCGTGGCGGCCTTCGTGAATCTGTCGCGCAATTCCGGAAACGTGACCGGAATTGCCATAGCCGCCTCGATAGTGACAGCAGTCATGGCAAGCGGGGGATTCGAGCCCAATATAGACGCCGTTCTGGACTCCGGGCCGGGCTCCGGCATCCTCGACTCATTCATGACTGGACTCAAGGTTGCGTTCTTCGCCATGGGCATACTTCAAGTCATAGGAGCAGTCGCATCCGCTTTCAAGGGCGACTCTCAACCGGAACCGGCGTCGCAGCCCGCGGACGCCCAACCCACGTCCACCCGCTCGCGCTGAGCAGGTTATATGAGCTGGGTTGAATCCCAGAGAAGAGAAGATAGGTGGACCCCGATCTTCTTGACTGCCTCCCTGCTGGGTAAGGCTGGTAATCTTCCACATCCACGCGCGTACTTCGGGATTTGCTTTATGCAACGCTCGACGGGAGTTGAGTTAAATTTATGTAGTTGGCCTATCCCCTTCTACCCAACTGCGCTCGGCGTCTGTTAGGCCGTACAGGTCAAAGATCAGATCATCAATCTCCCTATCCACGCGGTCGATCTCACCTTGAGTGTCATCGCGTTCAGAAATGTTCTGATCTCTTATAGGGGCAATGCGCTGTTGGAGATCGAGCATTCGCTTTACCTTGGCGATAATGGCCTCTCGGGATTGACGCTCTGGATCGCTGTCAATCACATGAATCAGAAGTGGTTCTATGAACTGTTTGTTTGCGGAGCGGTACGCACCACGAAACGGAGAGCTCAATTTCTGGAAATACCAGTTAATCAAGGTACTGTTAAGCCCGAATCCACCGAAGAGGGTTAGTATCGCCGCCGGGGCGTGGGTGAGGGACGTGTCAAAGTGGCGGTGCGGTTATGATGTCAGCGCCTGGGTCGTTCTGAAGGTCCGCGGTCGTGATTTTGGACGCCAATGGAGGCCCACAGTGGCGATTTGGGGCGAGTTTGACGAATCTGCGGGCAACAGTGGACACCCGCGGTCCGGTCCGGAGCGATCTTACGGACAAGACAGGCTGTGGTGTGTACGGTGGTCAGTAGTAGACACTGCCGTCAGGCCGGCAGAGGAATGGCTCGCAGTCTGGTCAGTGCGCGACCGAACTGTGTTTCCCAGGGCCAGCGCTGCGGGAGATGCAAAGTAAGGCGGCGGGCCGAGTGGGTGAGCCGTCCGGCGAGGGAGAACAAGCGTCTGCGCAGGGTCTTGGTGGTCGCCACCGGCTCGCGCAGACCGATGCGTCCGATCCAGCGAGCCAGGTTGTGAGCCATTACCTGTATGGCCATCCAGGCGGCGTTGGCTGCAAAGCGCCCCGAGGGCAGATGGTTCAGCCCGACACCGTACTTGAGGTCTCGGATGGCGTTCTCGATCTCGGCGTGGCGGCGATGGTCGGCCTCCAGTTGGAGGGTGTCGCCCTGTCGGTCGGTGATGAAGGCGTGATAGCTGTAGTCGACGAAGAGGGCCAGTTGTGAACCGGGCGTGGGCTTCACCCTGCGGACGATGAGACGCACCGGTGCGGCATCGGGCTCGTTCCGAAAAGGGGTGTAGGTGGTCTCAGCCACGTCGGCTGCGCCGTCCATCCAGTAGGGTATGGGAGTCCAGTCCTCCTCAGGTATGGCCTCTATGAGATTGCGCAGTCGGGTGTGCTGACGGACGGTGATGGAGAAGCGGACACCTGTCTTTCGGCATACGGAGACGATGTCATGGGTGTAGAAGCCACTGTCGGCGCGTACGGTGAGTTGTCCTGTGGCCCCGGCGCAGCGCACCCGGCTCACCGTCTCACGCAGGAAGTGGGCTGCGCCCCGGGCGGTGTTGGCTCGACCCTGTCGCAACCGGGCCATCAGCACGTCGCCGGTTCCTGCGGCGACGGCCACAAGCGGGTGATAGCCTCTCTGGCCGGTGTAGTTGTGGCGGCGGGCGCCCTCCTTGCCCAGTCCGTAGGTCTCGCAGATGGTGGAGTCCAGGTCGATGGTCAACGGCTCATCGCCGGGACCCGCGCCAGCGGCCCAGGCCCGCGCCAGCAACTCCCGGCTCACCCGGTCCAACTGCCGCACATGTCCCCACCTGAAGCTGCGCAGGAAGGTCCCCAGGGTGGATGGCGCCTTCACTGTACAGCCCAACACCCGCCCGGTCCCACCGGCACGCAGCGCGTCGGCGTCATCGATGCAGTCCCCACCGGCCAGCGCCGAGGCAACCAGGGTCAGCGTCTTGTCTCCCGGGTTCGCCCGTCCCGGCGCATCGCCCAGGTCAACGTTGCTGTCCACCAGTTCACTCAGTCCCAGGCGCTGAGCGAGAGTGGCCGGCACGAGCAGCCCGGCATTGGCCACCAGCCGGGGATCGTCGAAGGCGATTCGGATGCGGTCGGGACGCTCAGGTGGTAACATCTATTAAGTGCTCCTGCTCTGGGGTTGGTTCTTGTCTTCAAACCCATTATCCCAGATTCAATGGAGCGCTTTCTCACCCCTTTTGCACGACGACTCATCCATCCCTTCGGTGGATCCGGGCTTAAGGGAGAGGGCTGGGGTGAGGGTGATTACTGCTGCCAGTCAATGATGTGTTCATACTTGAAGTTGCCTTCGCCAATTATCGCGCCCATGCTGGTATCTCCTTGCGCCTGTGCTTGGTGGCTCCAATTTGGATCGTAGTTCAGGGCTGATCGGGTGTCAAACGGGGGATTTGGCCGGAACCCGTATCAACTTAATCGGCGTTCCTTGCGGCGCGAAAACCCCCTCCCCCTCGACGGGCTGAGAAGGGTATGTAAATGTGCAGCCATCTAAGAATTTCAATCAACAGACCCCCTCTCCCTCGACGGGAGAGGGCT
Source organism: Dehalococcoidia bacterium (assembly GCA_965261525.1). GTDB lineage: Bacteria > Chloroflexota > Dehalococcoidia > Lucifugimonadales > UBA1123 > VXRN01. Next base: position 1,686,431 of record OZ253472.1, on the reverse strand, counting down.
GGGGTGAGGGTGATTACTGCCACCGACCAAACTGATACGGCATCATTTGGCCGAGTGAGTCTTTGCTATAATCGCGGCAGAGTGACACCAAGCCAACGATACGCGAGGCAGTCCAATGTCGGACAAGTACACGCTTCAACTGAAGAATTTTCGCTCGATCCGAGAGGCCGAGATAGACATTGCGCCTCTGACGGTGGTGTACGGTCCGAACGGGTCGGGGAAGTCTTCGCTGATCTACGGCCTGCTGACGCTGAAGAACTTTCTGACTGACCCCAATCGGAACCTGCCGAGCCTATTTTCGTACCCGGGCCTGAGCTTGGGCGGATTTGATGAGGTGATCTTCAATCATCTTGGCGATGAAACCATCGAGGCTTCTCTGTCCACTTCGGCGTCGGAACGGGGAATAGCGAGATTCACATTGGGAGCAGCGAAATCGGGAGGTAAGTCCGCGGTCTATGTAGAGGAGCCTCCAGAAGCAAGTTTCAGCATGGCATTGGATATTCCTTTCCCATATCACGTAAATCAGTCCGACCATTACAAGGGTGGTATAGCATTTGAAGTAATTGATTAGCGGCGTCGGATTGCATCTGGCTGAGCATATTCTTATACTGCGGCTATGTGTACGGACAAAGACCTTTCACCCTCTGAACGCGACGAGCTGACGTCCTCGGTCAACCGGCTGCAAATGCAAGTTGCGCGGCAGTTGGCCACGATCCGAGAGTTACAGAAGCAACTCGCTGAGGCTCAGAGAGCGGGAAAGCGCCAGGCCGCTCCGTTCTCCAAGGGCAAGCGAGCCGCAAAGCCCAAGCGGCCGGGCCGAAAGCCGGGAACAGGGTCATTCAGCTTCCGAAAGCCCCCCTCTGCCGATGAACTGACAGAACCGATCATTGACGTTTCGGTGTCGGCGGACAGTTGCCCGGGATGCGGGGGCGCCCTCGAACACGAGGGAGTGGGGTATGCGTATGTGACCGACCTTCCCCCAATGCCCAGACCCGAGGTGAAGGGATACAGGGTACAGATATGCCGGCGCCGGTCATGCGGCAAGAGGGTTCGTGGTCGCCATCGGCAAGTCGCCCCTGACCAGTATGGCGCGAGCGCTCACAGAATGGGCAAGCGTGTGATGTCGGCGGCCCATGTACTGCATCACAGCGCGGGTGTTCCGGTGAGGAAGATTCCCTCTATACTCAGGACTCTGACCGGAGTGAAGATAACTCAGAGCGCAATCACACAGGACGCTCTGCGACGCGCTAAGGGAGAGGTGGGAGACGCCTACCGCAGTCTGCGCGGTTCAGTTCGTTCAAGTTCAGTGGTACACACCGACGATACGGGCTGGCGTGTGGGCGGAGAGCCTGCTTACCTGATGGCGTTCGAGACTGATGAGGCCAGCGTGTACCAGATACGCGCTCGCCACCGAAACGAGGAGGTCAGAGAGTTGATCCCCTCAGACTATGGCGGAGTGATGGTTACGGACAGGGGCCGGAGCTATGACTCCCATACCCTGTCCGGTGTCAGACAACAGAAGTGCATGGCGCGCGTTATACGTTCCGTCAGTGAGGTGGTTCAGACCAAGGTGGGTAGAGGACGGAGCTTCGGAAAGCGGTTGATCGAACTTCTGAGAGAGTCGATTGAGCTGCGGGAGTCAGAGTTGCGTGGAGAGGCGGTGGACTTTGCAGGAGAGTCTGAGCGGTTGAAACGTGAGGTGTCCCACCATCTGCGAGACCGTCGGATGCCGGACCCGGACAATCAGAGACTGCTGAACGAACTCGGCAGGCACAACGACCGTGGCAACCTGCTGCGCTTTCTGGATGATCCGAGAATAGAGCCTACCAACAATCGGGCAGAACGGGCCTTGCGCGGGGCGGTGATAGCTCGGAAGGTGTCTCATTGCTCCAAGACCTATGAAGGGGCTGAGGCGTACTCTGCATTCACGAGCGTGATCAGGACTCTGGCGAGGAAGGTTGATGGCGATACGCTGTTGGATGCGCTCTGTGATGTGTTCGGCGGCGCTCCTGTTCCACTTCGCTCATTCTGAATCTCTTCTGCCGACTCCGCAACCCGCTAATCAATTACTTTCTATCTACCTGGGGCCAACAGTCCGAAATGGGAAACATTCAGATATTTCATGAGGGCCTACGACCAAATCCTTTCAGTGATGAATGATACCCCTCGACCTTTCCTATGTCGTATTCAATGGAATGGGACACTCACGAAGGTATATCTGTCTTAGCCTTCACCGACCCGCCTCCATCCTCGCCGCGTAGCTTTGGAGCCGCGCGGGAGCGTCGGTCATTGACTCAAGCCCCGCTTCCAGTTTTGGAAGATATTCAGGGGGCAGGGCCACTAGAAACAGGTGGGGCGGCACGCCCGTGTACAGACGCATCCCAACGCAGCCGAGTGACAGGGCCGGCTTTCCGTACTGGTGGGCTATGGGAAGTACGCCGCAGGCCGGACGGGTGAACGCCGCCCCCTGCGGGTTGTTCTTCCACATCACCTTGCCCACAACTTCCTGAACCACTCCCATCTGAGGCAGGGTTGCCCACATCAGCGCGAGGTCGGGTTTGATAGGCATCTTCCAGAGCGGGCCATAGACCGCTCCCGCGCCGGGCTTGTCGAACCTCGGAGTCCCGGCTATCTCCTCTGTCGTGCCGACACCGGCCTCGCACATCTCCTCCAGCAACTCTGCAAGCTCCTGTTCACGGCCCTCCGCGGACAGAAAGCCGGACACCATCCCGCCTATCCCGCATCCGGCGTGCTGCTCCGCGGGGGCGTAAAACACCCGAAGTTCCGCCATGCGCCATAATGAGCAAAACGAAGACGGCTCGCGGTAAAGAGGCGGTATATCGAGTGGTTCGCTGTCCACGAAGGCCATACCGACGGGCGGAATTTCAATTCCAAGGCTGTCTGCCAGAAGTTGTACGAGTTTCAGAGTGTCCATGTTCCGAATCCGAGTCTAGCAATAGGTGTAAATCACGTCAATGAACCTGTATCAACTTAGTCGGCGTTCCTTGCGGCGCGAAAATCCACTCCCCCTCGACGCTGAGAGGGGTAGGTAAATGTGCAGCCAGCTAAGAATTTCAATCAACAGACCCCCTCTCCCTCAAGGGAGAGGGCTGGGGTGAGGGTGACTACTGCCACCGACCAAACTGATACAGCATCGTATCAACTTAGTCGGCGTTCCTTGCGGCGCGAAAACTCCCTCTCCCTTGACGGGTAGAGCCTGCCCCGTACTTACGATACGGGGGCTGAGAGGGGTAGGTAAATGTGCAGCCAACTAAGAATTTCAATCAACAGACCCCCTCTCCCTCAAGGGAGAGGGCTGGGGTGAGGGTGACTACTGCCACCGACCAAACTGATACAGCATCGTATCAACTTAGTCGGCGTTCCTTGCGGCGCGAAAATCCACTCCCCCTCGACGCTGAGAGGGGTAGGTAAATGTGCAGCCAACTAAGAATTTCAATCAACAGACCCCCTCTCCCTCAAGGGAGAGGGCTGGGGTGAGGGTGACTACTGCCACCGACCAAACTGATACAGCATCGTATCAACTTAGTCGGCGTTCCTTGCGGCGCGAAAACTCCCTCTCCCTTGACGGGTAGAGCCTGCCCCGTACTTACGATACGGGGGCTGAGAGGGGTAGGTAAATGTGCAGCCAACTAAGAATTTCAATCAACAGACCCCCTCTCCCTCAAGGGAGAGGGCTGGGGTGAGGGTGACTACTGCCACCGACCAAACTGATACAGCATCGTATCAACTTAGTCGGCGTTCCTTGCGGCGCGAAAATCCACTCCCCCTCGACGCTGAGAGGGGTAGGTAAATGTGCAGCCAACTAAGAATTTCAATCAACAGACCCCCTCTCCCTCAAGGGAGAGGGCTGGGGTGAGGGTGACTACTGCCACCGACCAAACTGATACAGCATCGTATCAACTTAGTCGGCGTTCCTTGCGGCGCGAAAATCCACTCCCCCTCGACGCTGAGAGGGGTAGGTAAATGTGCAGCCAGCTAAGAATTTCAATCAACAGACCCCCTCTCCCTTGAGGGAGAGGGCTGGGGTGAGGGTGATTACTGCCACCGATCAAACTGATACGGCTTCAAGCCAGTATGAAGTGTTGCGTGACTCTCCGCTCGCTATGTTACAATATGCCTGTTGCAGAACAAAAGTGTCTCAATTATATAATGTGGAGTTTATCAATAACGACAAAAATGTCCGACACTTTTTTTCTGCAGGTCAATTCCATGCGAATTCATAGCTGAATCCGCCGATTTTCAGGTCAATACCCACCTGAAACGTCACCTGAAGTCCACCAGGGGTCCACCTGAGGTCACATAAATCAGAATATATAACCCAGCCGATTTTCCACACACCTATCGACTTTGGCAAGACCCTGTGAACGACAACAACCTGTACCAACTTAGTCGGCGTTCCTTGCGGCGCGAAAACCCCCTCTCCCTCGACGGGCTGAGAGGGGTAGGTAAATGTCCAGTCAGCTATGAATTTCAATAACAGACCCCCTCTCCCTTGAGGGAGAGGGCTGGGGTGAGGGTGATTACTGCCACCGATCAAACTAATACAGCATCCACGTCAATGTAATCGCTTGACAATAAACCCATGTGGAATACTACTATCTGAGGAGGCGACTCATTTCAGACTCGATTGCTTTGACTTCAGAAAAGGTGAATAGCGTCTATGCATAGATACTTGGCATTGCTGAGAGCAATCAACGTTGGCGGTCATAGAATTATCAGAATGGCCGACCTTAAGAACACCTTCGGCTCCTTGGGATTCGATGGCGTGGTTACCTATATTCAAACAGGCAACGTGTTTTTCAGCTGCAACGAATCCGATGCGCGGGAATTGGAAGATACTATTGGGCAGGCTATACGAGACGAATACGGATTCGACGTACCCGTTATGGTAAGAACCTCTGAGGAACTGTCCAGGATCGTCGAACAGAACCCTTTCAAAGACCTCAGCGAAGACTCGCGCAAACTATTTGTAGCATTCCTTGCGAGGCAGCCGGACGATCAAAATGTCGTCGCGCTCACTTCCCAGTCTAATGAGCGCGAGTCATTCGCGGTAACCGGCGATCAGGCATTCATATCGGTTGACGGGGCATTTAAGCCCGAATCCACCGAAGAGGGTTAGTATCGCCGCCGGGGCGTGGGTGAGGGACGTGTCAAAGTGGCGGTGCGGTTATGATGTCAGCGCCTGGGTCGTTCTGAAGGTCCGCGGTCGTGATTTTGGACGCCAATGGAGGCCCACAGTGGCGATTTGGGGCGAGTTTGACGAATCTGCGGGCAACAGTGGACACCCGCGGTCCGGTCCGGAGCGATCTTACGGACAAGACAGGCTGTGGTGTGTACGGTGGTCAGTAGTAGACACTGCCGTCAGGCCGGCAGAGGAATGGCTCGCAGTCTGGTCAGTGCGCGACCGAACTGTGTTTCCCAGGGCCAGCGCTGCGGGAGATGCAAAGTAAGGCGGCGGGCCGAGTGGGTGAGCCGTCCGGCGAGGGAGAACAAGCGTCTGCGCAGGGTCTTGGTGGTCGCCACCGGCTCGCGCAGACCGATGCGTCCGATCCAGCGAGCCAGGTTGTGAGCCATTACCTGTATGGCCATCCAGGCGGCGTTGGCTGCAAAGCGCCCCGAGGGCAGATGGTTCAGCCCGACACCGTACTTGAGGTCTCGGATGGCGTTCTCGATCTCGGCGTGGCGGCGATGGTCGGCCTCCAGTTGGAGGGTGTCGCCCTGTCGGTCGGTGATGAAGGCGTGATAGCTGTAGTCGACGAAGAGGGCCAGTTGTGAACCGGGCGTGGGCTTCACCCTGCGGACGATGAGACGCACCGGTGCGGCATCGGGCTCGTTCCGAAAAGGGGTGTAGGTGGTCTCAGCCACGTCGGCTGCGCCGTCCATCCAGTAGGGTATGGGAGTCCAGTCCTCCTCAGGTATGGCCTCTATGAGATTGCGCAGTCGGGTGTGCTGACGGACGGTGATGGAGAAGCGGACACCTGTCTTTCGGCATACGGAGACGATGTCATGGGTGTAGAAGCCACTGTCGGCGCGTACGGTGAGTTGTCCTGTGGCCCCGGCGCAGCGCACCCGGCTCACCGTCTCACGCAGGAAGTGGGCTGCGCCCCGGGCGGTGTTGGCTCGACCCTGTCGCAACCGGGCCATCAGCACGTCGCCGGTTCCTGCGGCGACGGCCACAAGCGGGTGATAGCCTCTCTGGCCGGTGTAGTTGTGGCGGCGGGCGCCCTCCTTGCCCAGTCCGTAGGTCTCGCAGATGGTGGAGTCCAGGTCGATGGTCAACGGCTCATCGCCGGGACCCGCGCCAGCGGCCCAGGCCCGCGCCAGCAACTCCCGGCTCACCCGGTCCAACTGCCGCACATGTCCCCACCTGAAGCTGCGCAGGAAGGTCCCCAGGGTGGATGGCGCCTTCACTGTACAGCCCAACACCCGCCCGGTCCCACCGGCACGCAGCGCGTCGGCGTCATCGATGCAGTCCCCACCGGCCAGCGCCGAGGCAACCAGGGTCAGCGTCTTGTCTCCCGGGTTCGCCCGTCCCGGCGCATCGCCCAGGTCAACGTTGCTGTCCACCAGTTCACTCAGTCCCAGGCGCTGAGCGAGAGTGGCCGGCACGAGCAGCCCGGCATTGGCCACCAGCCGGGGATCGTCGAAGGCGATTCGGATGCGGTCGGGACGCTCAGGTGGTAACATCTATTAAGTGCTCCTGCTCTGGGGTTGGTTCTTGTCTTCAAACCCATTATCCCAGATTCAATGGAGCGCTTTCTCACCCCTTTTGCACGACGACTCATCCATCCCTTCGGTGGATCCGGGTTTAGGGAAAGATTCGATTCTCCAATAACTTCATTGAAAAACAACTGAAGGTGAAGGCCACCACTCGCAACATTAAGGTCACACGAATGCTGGCTGAAATCTCTGGCGAATCTTCCGCTTAGTCTGGGGAAGGATGTCTGACCGGGGCAGCTACCTTCCGGACGCGATGTCTGAATGAAACGCTCACAGCCAGCGCAGACGCTTGGAGCGGTTCTTCTCGGATGTGTAAACCGGCATCCGGCGATCCTGTAGCGAGTCCTCGACAAGCTCCGCGAAATAGCGGCGGTCGGAGGTCGTAATCACGGCCTGTTCGTGGGACTCCATCAGCGAAATTGGGTAGCCGGGTCCTCGCCTGCACTGGTCGAGGATGAGCGAATGCGTCAGGCCGAGCAGCGTCTCGTCTTCCGCCACCCAGGATGGGATTTCAACGCGGCCCATCTCTTCTCCGACGTTCAGGTAGTAGAAGCTGACCCCATGCCCGTCGTACCAATTCCGCACAAGTGCGTTGGATGAGGCGAAGACCGCAGAACGCTCGCCCTCCGCGAGCAGTCCCTTGAACACTTCCCTGTCGAATATCCCCTCAGAAACATCGTCGCACGGTCGGTTGCCTGAGGACAGTCTGCCGCAGTGCGACCTGCAATCCGAAACCGGATATGGGCAGGCTGAGACCCTCAGCGCGCTCATGAACTCCGCGCTCGCCGGAAGGCTTATGTAGCTTGCGAGAGCGAGGGTGCGCTCGGAGGCGAGCGTCCGCAGTTCATCCAGGGCGCGAACGAAGCCCCGCTGTACAAGTTCCTCGATAACAAAGTCGGGTGTGCCGCGTCCGAGGAACATGATCAGTGTGCCATCCATGAGCGCCAACGTCGGCAGATCGGGAGGCAGGTCTCGAACCGCGTCAACCAGGCCCCGTATCTCTTCGACCGCGCGCAGTACGCCGAGTACCGCGCCCTGGACTGCCTGCTCCTGATAGGGAACGCCATGTGATCGTACCCTGAGCTCGTCTTCGGCGGCATATAGCCTTGGCCTGTTGGTTAGTACCGCGTTCGGAGTACAGCCGTATGTCAGCACGCACGAGCCGATGTTGATAAGGCAGCACTTCACCGGCAGGTGCCTGTCAACGTCAATGTGAGAGCCGTCAACGGCTGCAACGCAGAAGTCGCTGGGCAGTTTGGGAGGATGGGGTTCGTATGTCGCCGCTGGCGGACTATCTACACGGGGCGCGGGTATGAAGTTGAAAGTATTCTGGCTGCGCCCGCGCTTCTCCTCATATGCGCCGGTGTCGAAAGACTCTGTTGCCTGAATCGCTTTGAGCAGCCTACGCTGCCTGTCGTTTTGGCGCGAGCGCAAGTCATTAGTCATGCGCTCTATCTGAACTGCCGTCTTTCCCAGATCGAGAGACATACGAACCTCCTGTCGCCCTAAGGTAATACCCCCGCTATCGCGACTTCCAGTTCGTCCGAGTCAACGAATCCTTCATATTTGGCGCGAACAATACCGTCGCCATCCACAACAAACGTCCAGGGTTCGCTTGGCAGACCCCACTCGGCGAGCGCGGGCGCGGTCCTGGCCACAGAGATGCCCTGTTCTCGAATCTCGGCGGGGTTGTCGTAAACCTCGACGTGAATGAAGTTCATCCAGTCGGAATACTTGTCTTTGAGCTCCTTGATTATATTCATCTGGGGCCCGCAGGTCGCGGTCCGGCAGTAGGCCGGAGTGGCGAAAGTGACAAGCAGCGGCTCCGAGCCATTTAGAGCTTCCGCAACAGACAGACGATACAAATCGGGGTCGGGTTTGGGATCGGTGGTGATGTCGGTGAGCCGGGCTGCATCTAACGCGGTCTTGCTCTCACTGCGAGGCGCGGGAGAGCCGACAGCGGGTGTCGCGCTTGTCTCCTTCACCTCGATTCTCGCTCCCACATTTATGCTGGTTCCGTCCGGGAACGTCGCCACGACTCCAAGTCCCCACTCGCCTGGGCGGTCAAAGTCCAGTTTCGTTCGATAGACGCCCCCGGTTCCTCCGGGCCATGTCTGAAAAACGGTGGGCGCCGTTTGGACAGCCTTTTGGGAATCGGCCCCGGACAGGAAGAATGTCTGGACTTCTACCTGAGCGTCTCTAACGGCTCCGCTTTCCGGTCGAATGAGAGCGAATACTACGCGATTTTCGCCCACCGCCAAGTCCGTGGACGCCAGGGTAATCCGCGCAGTGTCAGATGGCTGGGACGTCGGAGTGGGCGCAGGCGTGGAAGTGCCGGAGCAGGCTGCGACGATGAACGCCAAAATCAGAGCGAACGCGAACAGCAGGCGCGCACGCTGTTTATTGAGGTGTATCCTCACGGTATCGTTCACCCGATTCACGCAAAGATGTTGCAATCTCTTCAAGCCGGATTGAAAAATCTTTTGCAAGGTATTCAATCTGGGTTGCGACCTCTTTGGTGTCAACATCCACGCCCTCACGGATTAGTTGATAGCAAAGGTCTTGCCAGTCTTTACTCTGTCCCCATGATGCGCGAATTAGGGCAAACCAGAAATCAACTCCGACAGGAAGCAACAACATTGGCGGGCTGATTTCTGCAAACCGGACTCCGGTGACTGTGCTGAGAGCATCCCTTATTGACCAGTTCTCTTTCAGAACAAGATTGACTACCTTCTCGCATTCATTCGATGTCAGCTCTTTTTCAGCAACAGTGACAGCCAATAGCCATTGGTCATCTTCATCTTTAAGCCTAGTTATTTGATTGGCTTGAGAGATTCCAATTTGCTCTTGATCAACTTTCCATTGTATGCCTTTCGGGAGTTGAAATATGCGATGTCTTGAACTCAGAAAGCCAGAGGATAGTGGTAATTGCCGCGCAATTTTCTGGTAAGTACGGTGTTTCTGATACAGGACATCTACAGCTTTGCCGAGTTCGGACGGAGTTTTGCCTTCGGGGTCAGACAGGCAGGCTATCGCCTCCTTTGCGTCCATTATCTTGACCGCCTGCCGGAGGGATTAAGGGCTTCAGCTACCATTAAGCCGACAATATGGGATTCATCGTCCTCTCCGTGCGATTTGCCCCATTCCAGAAGCCTCCCATACAATTCGCGTGGGATTGTGTATTCGACGATCCGCCTGGTATCAACTGATCTTTCCATCACATACTTATTCAGGTCTGCGATGGACGCCCCATGTTTCAATTCCTCTAAAGCCTTGCGACCGAATTCACGGTCATCCCTATCAAGTTCGAGAAGCCAAGACGCCCGGTCTATCATTGACTGCTGAGATTGTGCGTGGCGGGCGGCATCGTAAGTGTTCTTAACAATTGTGACCGCATCCCCTGAGGTCACAGTTCCCAAGTCCACCATTTTTTTAAGACTTTCAGGCAATGCAACCAAAGCATAGTATCTCATAGCGGTCGGTATAGTTACGCCAAGATAGTCAGCCGCTTTTTGAAGTGCTTCACCCCCTGTGTATCCTCGGCCGTTGTACTGTTTGTAAATCCTTTCCACCCAGTAGGCTCGGTCGCTGAAACTAAGATCGCCGCGCGCCTCGTTCTCAAGCCATGACCGTTGGATGGCATCCTCATCGCTCAAGTCTAATACAAATGCGGGTATTTCTTCCAAACCGAGCGCAAGACAGGCCTTGAAACGGCACTGCCCCGTGACATGCTCAAATCGTACACGGAATCAGATTTAGGATGAGGGCGAACAACGATAGCCATCTCGGGCCAGTAGCCATGCTGCTGAATGGAGATTTTGACTTTCTCGACATTTCCTTCTATGCCCTGCCGGCGAACATTGACCGTGCTGTCAGGGTCAATATCACTGAGTTTGATGTTCTGAACAGTATCCATCAGCTATTCCTTTTACGATTTAGGGGAATGTGCCGTTTATGCAATGAACTGATTGTACTGTCCTATTTAACAATTTACCAGCCATATATATGAGCCAAATACACTCACTTACGGATACGATGGTGGTATTTAGAATATACCGCCGGGGTCCAGTCCCAGGAAGAACTGGCCGGCTGTGTCGTAATGGGTGGGGTGGCCCTGTATCTGCTGAGTTATGGCGTGTACGTCCTGGAAGCGGCTCTGGATGGGGTTGACCGCGAATATCGCGCTCGACCCGCACAGGGTGTAGGCAATGTCCACGACTGCCGCCGCCTGCCTTATCGCGTGGGTGCTCGACAGGCGTACCCTGATTCGCTCCTCGGTCGTGAGGTCACGGTTTCGGCAGACGCCATCCCACATGGCGTTGGCGGACTCGTTCAGGAAGGCGCGGGCGGAGTTCCAGATCGCCTCGGCCTCACCGACCATTCGCTGTGTGGTGGATTCGTCCCGCATCGTGGTTTCGCGTCCCATCTGCGTCTTGCCAATGGCGAGTTCGATTGCCGAGTCAAGCCCGGCGCGCGCGGCTCCGAGGGCTACCGTGGCGAAGCCGGAGCAGAAGAGCAGCGTCGTCGGAATGTAGTACAGGGGGCCGGGTTCACGGGAACCCGCGGTCGTCGGGTAAGAGCGGGCGGCCGGGATGAATGCGTCCTGAACTTCAAAACTGTGGCTGCCAGTGCCGCGCAGTCCTCCGACGTTCCACACATCCAGCAGGTTCACTTCACTCTTGGGCAAAAGCATAGTCCGCATCTCGGACGGCTCGCTCCGGCCTGGCTGGTAAACAGGGGTCAGCGCCGCGACCCATGTGGCGTGAGGAATCCCGCTGCTGAAGTTCCAGCGTCCGCTTATGCGGTAACCGCCGTCCACTACATCCGCTCTGGACGCTGGTACGGGCGGGCCGTTGGTGACCACGTTGCGCTGAACTGTCCATATCTCGTGCGCTGTCTCCTCCGGCACGCGGGCGGAGTTCGTGGAGAATACGTTGTTCTGGTTGACGCACCAGCCTGCGCTGGCGTCCGCCTCGGCGAATATGCGGACAATCTTGCGAAAGTCGGGATGGGCAAGCTCCGCGCCGCCCAGGGACCGAGGGATGAGCAACCGGAAGAAGCCCTCGTCGGCCATGCGGTTGGTGATCTCTTCGGGAATTCGTCGCTCGGCGTTAATGCGGTCACTCGCATTGGCCACCAGGGCCGCAAGCTCGTGAGCGGTTTCGATGTAGTGCGCGATGTCAGTCTGTACTTTTGTGGTCATGTGATATCCTGATTATCGAGCTACTCAGATTGCCCCTGTCGCAGTTGTTCACGAAGCCTACGAAGTTCGGTTTCGACTGCTTCCGCTCGCGCCTCGGCATCTTGCCGCACCGCCCTCTCCACTTCCACACTCGCCTCGGCATTCTGCCGCGCCACCCTCTCAGCGTCGCGCTCTTCCAGGGCGTCTTGTATGTCCGGCAGATACCTGCCCGCCGCAGGGTCGTAAAAGCGCAGAACGCCGTCGTCCGAGCACAGGTCCAGGCCGAGAACCTCGCTGCGGCCCCATATCATCCCGTCCGCCTCGGTTGTCAGGGGAATCGGTTCGTACTCCCCGCTTACCAGGCGGTCGCCCGCCAGAGCCTGGTCGTGGAAATCGCCGCCGGTATGATCGAAGCGCCAGTACTCAGGGACGCCGTAGCGAGCGTAGCCGTCTCGCTTGACGGTGTAGTCTCTGGTCCCCGTATGTTTGGACGCCACTTCCAGAACGAATTCGGGCGGCCTGCCCACTTCGTCTATCACGTAGCCATTCCACCAGATAGCGTATTCCAAATCTATGCCGAACGCCACCAACAGGTCGGGAATGAGCCATGTGGACGAGGACGTCCGGGTATTCCAGCACAGGTGACCCATCCCGCCTACAAACACATTCCCCAATGGCGCGTAGTGGGCTTTGAGCGTCTGGATCGCCTTGGAGATGTGGGTAAGTTCTCGCATATCCAGTTCCTCCAGGTTTTCCGGGAGAGGAGGGTCGGGAATTAGCACTGACTGGGGATACTTCTCCTTTCCCTTTAGCCAGGGTCGGTGTAGTATCTTTGTAGTCATGTCGGCCTCGCGTTCAGCAGTGAATCCGCTTATACGGTACTTAGATTATACACGGCATTTCGGCGAGTGACTCTATCCTCCGCTTCGCCACGAGCCAACAGCATAACTACGTACTGATTCAAGCTTACTCCGTCCTGTTCTGCCGATTCTGAAAGCGCTTGGTGCAATGACTTTGGAAGCCTGACGTTGAACTTGCCGCTATATTCGACAGGGTATGAAGGCATGGGAATGTCCCCATTGTTCCTATTGTACTCGGTTTCTATCCATCCTATGCGGGCGTCTTCAGCCATAGAGACAGCCTCGTCAAGAGTGTCGCCCTGGGTCAGACATCCCGGCAGATCGGGAAACTCGACGACATATCCACCTTCAGGGTCGGCTATGATGTTGAGTGAGTATTCCAGTTGAAGGAAATACTCCAGGGGCTTTCTGTCCGCGCCCATAATCCACCGCACCTCGGCTACTGATCAAGTTCAAGACGCTTGATAACCAGACTCAGATACACTCTCTTTACTCTTCTCCCGCGGACTGTGGGTACAGTCAGAGTACGTTCTCCGGGCTTGGTAAAGTGAGCGGACTTCCCCTGACACGCTCAAGCGCCCAGCCATAGGCTTCCAGGAGACGCTGTACATCCCGGAATTCCGCCTCCAGCGGACGCGCGAGAATTCTGGCAACCAGTCTATCGAATTGAGTCAAGAATTCTCGCCATCATAGTATCATATACAGTACCACCCTGCTTAGTGATTATCTCAAAACCCAACCGGAAGGAATTTCACCCTCACCTCAATCCTCTCCCTCAAGGGAGAGGAGGCTATCTTAGCCCTGTCGCTCGTTTCCCGCGATAGGTTTTGAGATAGTTTCTTAGCACTACAAGTTGCGCTCAAAGAACTCGGATATGCGCTCTTCCATGTATATTCTGTCCGCGAGGCTTCTTGGCATGTGACGTTCGTCGGGGTACAGATGGAGATCGTACGGCTTCCTCGCTTTGATCAGCGCGTTTATCAGTCTGGCGGTGTGCCTGAAGTGGACGTTTTCGTCTATCAGGCCGTGTATTATCAGCAGGTCTCCGCGCAGACTTTCGACGTGGGACACAGCGCTGCTCACGCGGTAACCATCGGGGTTCGCTTCGGGCGTTCCCATGTAACGCTCGGTGTAGTGTGTGTCGTAGCCGTCCCAGTGTGTTACCGGCGCGCCCGCGACGCCCATCCTGAACACGTCGGGCGCGCGAGTCAGGCACATAAGAGTCATGTATCCACCGTAGCTCCAGCCATACACTCCCACGCGGTCCGGGTCGGCCAGACCCTGGCATATGAGCCAGCGAACGCCATCAACCTGGTCGCGCACCTCTATGTCGCCCATATTGCCCTTGATCGCGCCCTCGAACGCCAGACCGCGCCCTTTGCTCCCTCGGTTGTCCAGCGCGAAAACCAGGTAGCCGCGCGAACGCAGGCTCTGGACGCGCATCGAGCATGTCATTGACCAGTGGTTATTCACGACCTGGGCGCTCGGGCCTCCGTACACGTATATGAGTGTGGGATATGGGCCGGGGCCGAACTCCTCTGAAGGTGGACGATAGATCGCGCCATGCAGCGTCTCGCCATCCCCGCTCTTTATCGAGACAAGTTCCGGTGGCGATAGGGTGAGAGCGGCCACGCGGGGGTCGTCCGGGGCGTGAATGGTACGAATTACTGATCCGTCTTCAAGCGACCTGAGCGAAATGGTAGGTGGCGTGTGGATGTCGGAGAATATGTCCACGAACTTGCCGAAGCCGTGACCCAGCGCCACCAGATGAGCGCCGGGTTCGGGAGTGAGCCTCTCTATTTCACCACCCTCGGTGGATACTCTGTATAAGTGTCGCTCGGTCGCGCCGTCCTTTGCGCCGGTGAAGTAGATTACGCCGCGTTTCTGGTCCACGCCCGCCAGGGAGTCCACCTGCCAGTCGCCCGCCGTGAGTTGGCGGATCAGGTTACCGTTGGAATCGTACAGGTACAGGTGATTGAATCCTGTGCGCTCGGACGCCCAGATGAAGCCATCGTCGTCCAGTGGGCGGAACATATCGTTCAGGTTGATCCAGACGTCCGTGGACTCGGTGAGCAACGTCGTGGGCCGGCCTGTGGATGCGTTGAATCTTATGAAGTCGAGTTCGGTCTGTTCGCGGTTTTCGACCTGGACGCAGAGCGAGCCGTCCGACATCCAATTGACGCGGGCGAGGTAGATGTCAGGGTTATCGCCGAGGTCCATCCACACGGGGTCGCCGCCATCAACAGGAACGACACCCAGCCGAACGTAGGCATTCTCCATGCCCGCGAAGGGGTAGCTGTGGTCTTCCTGAGCGGAGGGGCCGGTCTCGTCCTTGCCCTGGTGCATTATTCGATAGACTGGAATATGGGTCTCGTCCGCTTCCTCGAAAGCGATATGGCGACTGTCCCTCGACCACCACAGCCCGGTGAGACGGCGCATCTCCTCCTGGGCTATGTACTCTGCGAGTCCGCGCGTCTTGCCCGTGCCTCTGGCCCCGAATGTAATTTGTTTCGGAGAGCCGCCTTCTACCGAGACGACATAGACCTCGGCGTCCCTGACAAACGCTATCATCGAGCTGTCCGGGGACAGCGTGGGATTTAGAATGGGACCATCGTCATTCGAGATGACAAGCCGCGCGGGGGAGTCTGCGCCGTCCTTGACGTACACGCCGGACTGCGCGGGTATGATAATCAGGTCGCGGTCGTCGGCCCAGGCGTACCTGACTATGCCCTGCCCAAGCTGGCGCTGGCGCTGGCGGAGAAGCTGTTCTTCGAGCGAAAGCGACATGGTTTCGGGTTCTACGCTAGCTTGAATGACGCGAGACTCTCCCGTATCGGTATCGAGCGCGTATAGCTGGCGTATGGGGCTCTGGTTCGCGCCGTGCAGGTATGTCAGAAGACTATCGTCGGGGCTGAACGCGAACATGACCGGAGCGGACATGCCGGGTGGCGGAAATTTGGCTATCTCTTCGATGGGTATGGACATGGCGTTTAGACCTCTTCCCAGTCGAGGGCTTTGTTGGCGCGCATCTCGTGGATTTCGGACTCGGTATAGCCGAGCTCTTTGAGTATTGGTATGGTCTGCTCGCCCCTCAGAATGCCCGGGCCCGCGACACAGGATGCGCGCGAGAAGTCCAGGATTGGCGCGTATCTCCACATGGGGCCGAACCTGGGGTGTTCTACGTCCACTCTCAGGCCGTTCTCCTCGACGTGCGGGTCTTCGGAGAAGAAGTGGTACATCCCTCTGTCCTCGGTCTGAACGCATCCTACGTCCACCAAGGTCATTATCTTTTCCCATTCGAGCGCGGTCTTCCGGCTGAACTCGGCGGCGAGCTCTGAGACCAGCGCGTCGTCGTTGGCGCCACGGGCGTCCGGGTCCGCGAATCGCGAGTCGGAGAGCAGATCCGGTCGGCCCAGCGTCTCGCACATGCGCTCCCATTCATCCTCGAACGGGCAGTCCAGAAACACCCAGCCATCCGACGACTGGTAGAGGCGGTGGAGCGCGCCGAGGCCGAATCCGTCCGCGTCCTGGGTGGGGCGCGGGAGCCTGCCCTCGTAGTCGAAGAAATGGTCGGCGTTGACGTAGGCGTTGGAGCCTATCATCGTCGTCTCCACGTACTGGGGTTTTCCGAATCGCTGTCGCGCGTAGAGCGCCATAGTAATGGCGGTAGCGGTCACCATCGCGGTGTTAGGATCGGGGTTGACCTCGTTGGCGCGTCCGAGTCTGCGGGATACGGCTTTCACCTCCTCTATGCTCAAGGATGTGTCGGGGTCGGGAATCCCGGCGCTGCCAATCTGCGCCATTACGCCGCCGCCCACCGCGCCGCCTATCGGGTGCATGGACGGGCGGTGGCTATGCGGCCCGCTCGAACCGTATCCGCCAAGATAGACGTACACCGCGTCCGGGTTCAGCTTGCGGACCTGTTCGATGCCGATTCCAACGCGCTCCGGCGCGCCCGGACGCATATTGTGGAGAACAACATCCACCTTCGGGAGCAGCCTGTTCAGTACCTCGCGGCCTTCGGCGGTCTTCAGGTCAATGGATAGGCCCTGAGTTCCGGCCATAGTGCGGTTGGTGGCGAGGCCGTTGTAGGCGTTTCGCATCCAGTCTCCGGCCAGCGTCTCGATTCGTATGACCCTGGCGCCGAGTTCAGCCATCAGCGATCCGGACACCGGCCCGGCTATGACAGTTGACATATCGAGGACGGTGATTCCTTCCAGCGGGTGGTTGGGGAATTCGCCATCGTCACGCCGCGTGTCTTCTCCATTGTTGGACGAGGATACGATGTCCGACAGGACTTCCTCTGTGTGCTGACCGGGTAGGGGGGCCGGTCCCTGTATCCTGGGCGGAGCTGCGTCCAGGCGGAATAGGGGGCCTATCTGCCGGGTGTCGCCCACAACCGGATCTTTGACCTTCTGCGTCAACCCGTTATGAATCACCTGGGGATGGTCGAGCGCTTCGATGGAAGTCATGAATGGTTCGGCGGCTACGTCGCCCTCCACGTTTATGAACAGTTCCATCCACTCGTCCATCGTCTTCTGCTGCATCCGTTCGAGAATGAACTCGCGCATTTCCTCGCGGGGGTCGTCGTCGAGGTGGGGCGCGTTGGCATAGCGCGGCTCGTCGAGCAGATGGCCGAGACCGATGGCTTTCACCTCGGAGATGAAGAGGCGCTCCATGAGATTGGCAAGCTGTATCCATCGTCCGTCCCTGGTTCGGACGGGGAGATACTGTATTGGCGTTGGGCGTGACGCGACGACTGTGGGGTCGAAGTCGAACTGCTCGGGGTGGTTGATCATCATCTGCCAGACGGCAAACTGGAGCAGGTCGTAGTATGTAATCGCCCTAAGCAGGCTGGTTTCCACGCGCTGGCCGCGTCCCGTGCGGTCCCGCAGCATGAGGGCGGCGACCGTCCCGCGCACGGCCGCCATCGCGGCGGCGTGACTGGCGACCTGCACCGCGCCGTAGTTCGGGCCCTCGCGGTCGTTCTGGCCCGCGAACGCCATGTACCGCCCGCACTTCGCGCTCACGAGCGATTCGTATGGTCGGTAGCGGGCATACGGGCCTTTATCTCCGAAGGCGGTTATGGATGTATATATGAGATCAGGGTTGAGGGCGCTGAGGGTATCGTAGTCAACGCCGTTCGCCTCGGCGTCGCCGGGCAGAAAGGTCTCAATAACCACATCGGCGGATTTTGCGAGCTTCTGAGCGCGGCTCCGGTCTTTCTCCTGTTCGAGGTCGAGGATGACGCTCTTCTTACCCCTGTGCCACATGGGAGCGGCAGGCATGGCGCGATAGGGATCGCCGCCGGGCGGTTCTATCTTGATGACCCGCGCACCGAAGTCGGACATGACCATTGTCGCTACCGAGCCGGCCATTCCTTGCGTAAAGTCCAGAACGGTTATGTCTTCCAGGAGTTGTGTCATGGGGGCTGTCCAATGAGTCTTTTCGGGGTCAGGAGTCGGCGGCCATCAGAAGGCCGTCGTCGTCGCGCGCAATCTCGAGTTCAAGCGTGCGAGTTGGGTTCGGCCTTCCGACAGTATGTCCAAGCGGGAACAGCTTGACATTCATTCGCTGTGGCGTCAATTCCAGCAGCCCAGCCGTGCCGAAGCGCAGTTCCTTGTGATGCGGGAAGGTTATCGAGCCGCTGTTTATCAGGGTAACACCGTCCCGGTGTTCGAGTCGCTCCTCGTGGGTGTGGCCGGAGAGGATGATATCCACCGGGCGCGGGAAGAAGCGCTGGAGGGTTGGAACGGGCCTGAATTGCCCTTCCAGCGAATGGCGCATTCCGACGCGCCAGCCCTCTATCTCCAAGACCTGAACGTCCTCGCAGCGGGAGTCGGGTATCGGGTCGTTGTTGCCGGTAGAGCAGAGGACGGGGGCGAACTGTTCGAGCCAGTCGAGCACGGTGGGCGTGGTGAGGTCTCCGCCGTGCAGAATGAGATCAACGCCACTGAAGAACTCGGTGATCTCAGGGCCAAGTTCGCCGAGGTCTGTTATCAGGTTTGGCAGGTGTGTGTCGGAAAGAAGTCCAATTATCATGCGCCGAAATATACTGTGTGGAAACTGTCAGGTCAATGGGAAATTGGATCGGCGCACCTGGAATGGCAAGCGGCGGGCCGGAGAACGGCTGTACTCGGACAGTATTGCGTTGGAGCGCTCTGAGTTCTCGGTTCTTTGAGCCGGGCGACGATAGGATGACTCCACCCGGGCAGGTTGACTTCGGTCCTTGTCGCCTTGGGACGCCTGGGCGCCAGGGAAGTCGGTCGCCTGTCCACCCTAAGCCCGAATCCACCGAAGAGGGTTAGTATCGCCGCCGGGGCGTGGGTGAGGGACGTGTCAAAGTGGCGGTGCGGTTATGATGTCAGCGCCTGGGTCGTTCTGAAGGTCCGCGGTCGTGATTTTGGACGCCAATGGAGGCCCACAGTGGCGATTTGGGGCGAGTTTGACGAATCTGCGGGCAACAGTGGACACCCGCGGTCCGGTCCGGAGCGATCTTACGGACAAGACAGGCTGTGGTGTGTACGGTGGTCAGTAGTAGACACTGCCGTCAGGCCGGCAGAGGAATGGCTCGCAGTCTGGTCAGTGCGCGACCGAACTGTGTTTCCCAGGGCCAGCGCTGCGGGAGATGCAAAGTAAGGCGGCGGACCGAGTGGGTGAGCCGTCCGGCGAGGGAGAACAAGCGTCTGCGCAGGGTCTTGGTGGTCGCCACCGGCTCGCGCAGACCGATGCGTCCGATCCAGCGAGCCAGGTTGTGAGCCATTACCTGTATGGCCATCCAGGCGGCGTTGGCTGCAAAGCGCCCCGAGGGCAGATGGTTCAGCCCGACACCGTACTTGAGGTCTCGGATGGCGTTCTCGATCTCGGCGTGGCGGCGATGGTCGGCCTCCAGTTGGAGGGTGTCGCCCTGTCGGTCGGTGATGAAGGCGTGATAGCTGTAGTCGACGAAGAGGGCCAGTTGTGAACCGGGCGTGGGCTTCACCCTGCGGACGATGAGACGCACCGGTGCGGCATCGGGCTCGTTCCGAAAAGGGGTGTAGGTGGTCTCAGCCACGTCGGCTGCGCCGTCCATCCAGTAGGGTATGGGAGTCCAGTCCTCCTCAGGTATGGCCTCTATGAGATTGCGCAGTCGGGTGTGCTGACGGACGGTGATGGAGAAGCGGACACCTGTCTTTCGGCATACGGAGACGATGTCATGGGTGTAGAAGCCACTGTCGGCGCGTACGGTGAGTTGTCCTGTGGCCCCGGCGCAGCGCACCCGGCTCACCGTCTCACGCAGGAAGTGGGCTGCGCCCCGGGCGGTGTTGGCTCGACCCTGTCGCAACCGGGCCATCAGCACGTCGCCGGTTCCTGCGGCGACGGCCACAAGCGGGTGATAGCCTCTCTGGCCGGTGTAGTTGTGGCGGCGGGCGCCCTCCTTGCCCAGTCCGTAGGTCTCGCAGATGGTGGAGTCCAGGTCGATGGTCAACGGCTCATCGCCGGGACCCGCGCCAGCGGCCCAGGCCCGCGCCAGCAACTCCCGGCTCACCCGGTCCAACTGCCGCACATGTCCCCACCTGAAGCTGCGCAGGAAGGTCCCCAGGGTGGATGGCGCCTTCACTGTACAGCCCAACACCCGCCCGGTCCCACCGGCACGCAGCGCGTCGGCGTCATCGATGCAGTCCCCACCGGCCAGCGCCGAGGCAACCAGGGTCAGCGTCTTGTCTCCCGGGTTCGCCCGTCCCGGCGCATCGCCCAGGTCAACGTTGCTGTCCACCAGTTCACTCAGTCCCAGGCGCTGAGCGAGAGTGGCCGGCACGAGCAGCCCGGCATTGGCCACCAGCCGGGGATCGTCGAAGGCGATTCGGATGCGGTCGGGACGCTCAGGTGGTAACATCTATTAAGTGCTCCTGCTCTGGGGTTGGTTCTTGTCTTCAAACCCATTATCCCAGATTCAATGGAGCGCTTTCTCACCCCTTTTGCACGACGACTCATCCATCCCTTCGGTGGATCCGGGCTTAAGCAGCCACAGTCCACCCCTCTGGATTGCCGAGCGGCGAGCCCTTCGCGGGAATGACGGTAGGGAGTGCGGGAATGACGGATCGGAGTCCAGAAGAGAAAAAACGTAACTTTGCAATCGTCCTGGGGGCAAAGAAGCCGCTGCTTGACTAAAATACGCTAAGGTGAGAAAACTAACGACCAACAGCCATATTCAGGGAGACAGCAAGATGAAGATAACGAAAGTAACGCCATGGCTCGTCAGCTTCCCATGGGAGGTGCGGACGGGGGTGGAACAGAAGCTCGAAAGCAGGGACCGGCAACTGGTATTCGTGCAGGTGGATACGGACGAGGGAATCACCGGCTGGGGTGAGGTCACGACCTATCCCGGCCCTGTGGCCAATCGAGCGATTGTCGCCATGATAGGAGAGGTCAGCGACTTTCTGGCAGGGGAGAACACGAACGAGTTCGAGCGTCTGTGGCAGAGGATATTCCGCTCGTTCACGTATGTCGGCACACGCGGAGCGACGACCGCGATGATAAGCGGCATTGACATTGCGCTGTGGGACATCCGGGGCAAGGAGCTCGGTCTGCCGATCTATGAACTGCTTGGAGGGCCGGTGCGGGACCGGATCGCGCTCTATACTCACCCGCCGGAGCCGCGCAATATACCGGACGCGATAGCGGACGCTCAGCAGATAGTTGACGCAGGATACGAGGCGTTCAAGTTCGACCCGATGATGCGCTTCATACCGGGCGGCAACGACGGCTTCATGGACGGCCAGCTGAGCAGGGAGGGTCTGGCGACCGCGGACGAAATAGTGGGCGCGGTTCGAGAAGCAATCGGCCCGAACATCGAGATACTCATAGACGCGCACGGTATGTACAACGTGCCGACCGCCATCGAGCTTGCGAACCGGCTGGCGAAGCACGGCATACACTGGTTCGAGGAACCTGTGCCGGTCGAAAGCTATAGTGCGCTAAAACAGGTACGCCGCGAGATTTCTGTGAAGATATCGGTCGGCGAGCGTCTGCATACGCGCTGGGAATTCGTGAATATCTTCGAGAACAACCTCGCAGACTTCGTCATGCCCGATGTCACCTGGACGGGCGGGATTACAGAGCTCAAGAAGATCTCTACCATGGCCGAGGCGTACTACATTCCGGTGTCCCCGCACGACGCAAGCGGCCCCATAAACGTCCTCGCCGGGGCTCATGTAATGATGACAACGCCCAACTTCTACAAGCTGGAAACCTCACGCTACGACCTTGGCGCGTATGGCGCGTTCATCGAGCCGGGGCTGGACATCCGCAACGGCGACCTGTACGTCCCGAATACCCCGGGTCTTGGCGTCGAGATGGACATAGACTATCTGAAGTCGCACGTCGTATTTGGCGGCCAGTAGTAAAGACGTTGACGTGAGGACGGAGTACTCATATTCGACGACACCATACAGGAGAAACCCCATACCGACGAGAATGAGATAATCAGGTTGGATGCTGTATCAGTTTGGTCGGTGGCAGTAGTCACCCTCACCCCAGCCCTCTCCCTCAAGGGAGAGGGGGTCTGTTGATTGAAATTCTTAGTTGGCTGCACATTTACATACCCTTCTCAGCGTCGAGGGAGAGGGAATTTTCGCGCCGCAAGGAACGCCGACTAAGTAACTATCTCAAAACCCGACCTTAAGCCCGGATCCACCGAAGGGATGGATGAGTCGTCGTGCAAAAGGGGTGAGAAAGCGCTCCATTGAATCTGGGATAATGGGTTTGAAGACAAGAACCAACCCCAGAGCAGGAGCACTTAATAGATGTTACCACCTGAGCGTCCCGACCGCATCCGAATCGCCTTCGACGATCCCCGGCTGGTGGCCAATGCCGGGCTGCTCGTGCCGGCCACTCTCGCTCAGCGCCTGGGACTGAGTGAACTGGTGGACAGCAACGTTGACCTGGGCGATGCGCCGGGACGGGCGAACCCGGGAGACAAGACGCTGACCCTGGTTGCCTCGGCGCTGGCCGGTGGGGACTGCATCGATGACGCCGACGCGCTGCGTGCCGGTGGGACCGGGCGGGTGTTGGGCTGTACAGTGAAGGCGCCATCCACCCTGGGGACCTTCCTGCGCAGCTTCAGGTGGGGACATGTGCGGCAGTTGGACCGGGTGAGCCGGGAGTTGCTGGCGCGGGCCTGGGCCGCTGGCGCGGGTCCCGGCGATGAGCCGTTGACCATCGACCTGGACTCCACCATCTGCGAGACCTACGGACTGGGCAAGGAGGGCGCCCGCCGCCACAACTACACCGGCCAGAGAGGCTATCACCCGCTTGTGGCCGTCGCCGCAGGAACCGGCGACGTGCTGATGGCCCGGTTGCGACAGGGTCGAGCCAACACCGCCCGGGGCGCAGCCCACTTCCTGCGTGAGACGGTGAGCCGGGTGCGCTGCGCCGGGGCCACAGGACAACTCACCGTACGCGCCGACAGTGGCTTCTACACCCATGACATCGTCTCCGTATGCCGAAAGACAGGTGTCCGCTTCTCCATCACCGTCCGTCAGCACACCCGACTGCGCAATCTCATAGAGGCCATACCTGAGGAGGACTGGACTCCCATACCCTACTGGATGGACGGCGCAGCCGACGTGGCTGAGACCACCTACACCCCTTTTCGGAACGAGCCCGATGCCGCACCGGTGCGTCTCATCGTCCGCAGGGTGAAGCCCACGCCCGGTTCACAACTGGCCCTCTTCGTCGACTACAGCTATCACGCCTTCATCACCGACCGACAGGGCGACACCCTCCAACTGGAGGCCGACCATCGCCGCCACGCCGAGATCGAGAACGCCATCCGAGACCTCAAGTACGGTGTCGGGCTGAACCATCTGCCCTCGGGGCGCTTTGCAGCCAACGCCGCCTGGATGGCCATACAGGTAATGGCTCACAACCTGGCTCGCTGGATCGGACGCATCGGTCTGCGCGAGCCGGTGGCGACCACCAAGACCCTGCGCAGACGCTTGTTCTCCCTCGCCGGACGGCTCACCCACTCGGCCCGCCGCCTTACTTTGCATCTCCCGCAGCGCTGGCCCTGGGAAACACAGTTCGGTCGCGCACTGACCAGACTGCGAGCCATTCCTCTGCCGGCCTGACGGCAGTGTCTACTACTGACCACCGTACACACCACAGCCTGTCTTGTCCGTAAGATCGCTCCGGACCGGACCGCGGGTGTCCACTGTTGCCCGCAGATTCGTCAAACTCGCCCCAAATCGCCACTGTGGGCCTCCATTGGCGTCCAAAATCACGACCGCGGACCTTCAGAACGACCCAGGCGCTGACATCATAACCGCACCGCCACTTTGACACGTCCCTCACCCACGCCCCGGCGGCGATACTAACCCTCTTCGGTGGATTCGGGCTTAGAGTCAAGGCCCGAATGGGACTGCGATGATATTTTATGGGCCATCCGGGATCGGGTCTGACTCTGAATGGGACTGGCTCAGAGGCAGGATACAGAACCTGATCCAGCAGACGCTCGAAGAGGAAGTAACGGAGTTTCTGGGAAGGTCGAAGTCGGTTCGTCGCTCAGACTCCGACCGAGACAGCGGCTATAGAAACGGATACGCAAGACCCAGGAAGCTGACACTGAGTTCAGGGACGATAGAGGTGAGCAGACCGAGGGTGAGAAACGCCGGGGAGAAGTTCGAGAGCAAACTGCTTCCGCTGTTCACGCGAAGGACCAATGAAGTGTCCGAACTAATTCCCCAACTGTACCTGCATGGTCTGTCCGAGGGAGACTTCGATCTGGCGCTGAGAGGACTGTTGGGAGATGACGCGCCGGTGTCAGCTACGACTGTTGCGAGACTGAAAGACAAGTGGAACATCGAGCTTTCGGAGTGGCGCCGCCGCCGTCTGGATGACCTGGAGGTGGTGTATGTATGGGTTGACGGTGTGTACGTCAAGGCGGGTCTTGAGCGAGAGAAGGCGGCGGTCCTGGTCGTGATAGCCGCTCTGAGCGATGGGAGCAAGCAGGTATTGAGCGCCGATCCCGGATACAGGGAGTCGGTGGAGAGTTGGTCTGAGACGCTCAGGAGCCTAGAGAGCCGCGGAATGAACTGTTCGAAAAGGTAGGGTTTCCCAGCCCCATCTACTTCAGCGCCTGGGAAGACGACTTCATAGAAAATCCGCTTATATCCATTCTCGGGCAACTGGAAGACTACCTACAACACCGCGGTCTTGCGGACACCGAGGAGATACTAAACATTGTCCGATCCGCCGGGTTCGCCATCAGCAGAGGAGTTATGAGAAAAGCGTCGGGCATAGACATCGCCGACATGAATACCGATGGCGCTTACGACACATACCTGGACCTCGCCAGCGCACGATCGGAACTGATAAAGAATCTGTCAGCGCTGTCTGAAGAGGCCTTAACGAAGACCGAAGACCCCAGACCCATCGTCTTTATCATTGACGAGCTCGACCGATGCAGACCGACCTTTGCCATAGAACTGCTGGAGCGGGTCAAACATATTTTCAACCAGGCGCCTGGCATCATATTCGTCTTTGGCATTAACCGGACCGAACTCACCAAATCCGTCCGATCCGTATACGGCGATATTGACGCCGACATCTACCTCCGTCGGTTCTTCGACCACAGATTTACCCTCTCCGTTCCCAGCATGGAAGAATTTTCCACAAGCCTGTTTAGAAAACTCAGAATCGACGAGCTACTAGAACATCCTCCTAGTGGGATGACGCTCCTAGATGGGGACAGCTTCAGACAAGTGATGACCGCAATATGGCGAGCCTTCGGCCTTTCGTTGCGAGACATTGAACAGATGGCGTCACTTATCAATACAGCCATTCGTGTCATGTCTGGAGAACAGAATAGATTTATAGCCGTGTGGGGAGTCAGAGCGATCTCAACTTTGAGACTCAAGTAGCCTGAACTCTACGATGGCTTTAGTCCAGGCAAGAGGCAAGCCAGCGACGTGGTGAATGAAATAGAGCCACTCTTCGCCAACCAACGCTACGGTGCAGAATTTCTGGCATTCATAGAGGCCTATCTCTACATTATCGAGTCAGCAGACTACTACAGACGCCACGACTCGAGTGGGGCATTTCTGGAAATGTACCAGCGGCGAGAAATCCCAGACTCTGAACGCAGTGGATACTTCTCCAATCGTGTGAACGAAGCTGCAAGAAAAGGCAGCGATTCAGATGGGTGGGCGAATCCCAGGATACTGCAAGACATAAATCGCTGGATGGACAATATCGGCTACGGTTCTGGCATCCAAAAACCGAAGACAATCGCGGGACTCTTGGCTTTGCAGCCCGAACTCGGAGCAAACTAACCACCCGCCCAATGACGCAGGAGACCGACTCAGCCGGCATCTACGTCCGTAACGCTATCCCCACCACCGCTACCCGAGCGTGCAGATACTCACCATCGAGGAGCTGCTCGCCGACGCCCAGGCGGACTATCCTCACTTCGCTCCCGAGGCAACCCTACGCCGTGTGCGGCGGCGCTCGTCGGCCACCCAGTCCCGCATCTCGCTGACAACTTCCAATCCGCGACGATCTGCATAAGGTCGAAGTTCCTCGAGCTTGGGATTCCACCGGCTGCTCCGCGGTCGAGATCCTGACGAAGATAGCGCATTTAGCGATTGGGAGTCTCTTCGAGGGCGCTACAGCGCTTGCACCGACGCGGGCCGCCTACTGCAGGCCCCCCCCCCACGCGCATCAACGCCAGATCGATATGGTCCCCAGTCATGGCGTTTGAGAATCTTACATATAACCGATTTGATAGTTGCCATATGCCTACCTCATCCGAATCGTTTTCTCTAAGAGGGTGTTTCCAAAGCCTTCGAATTGACCTATACTACTCGCATTATGCGCAAACCCTATCCGAGCGACCTCACCGATGAACAGTGGGATATTCTCGCTCCCCTGCTGCCGGCAGCCAAACCTGGAGGACGCCCTCGCACAGTAGACCTTCGGGAGGTGGTCAACGGCATCCTGTACGCGCTTCGGAGCGGATGCGCCTGGCGTATGCTCCCCAACGACCTTCCTCCCTGGCAAACAGTGTACAAATACTTTCGGAAGTGGACAACGGACGGAACGTGGAAACGGATCAATGGGACTCTGCGCTCCGCCGTTCGAGAGGCGGAGGGCAGGAATCCGACGCCCAGCGCGGCAATCATAGACAGCCAGTCAGTGAAGACTACTGAAAAAGGGGGCCTCGCGGCTATGACGGGGGCAAGAAGATCAAAGGTAGAAAGCGACACATCATAGTGGATGCCATGGGGTTGTTGTTGGACGTGGTGGTGCATCCCGCCGATATTCAGGACCGGGACGGAGCGAAGTTGGTTATCTCTAAATTGAAAGGACGATTTCGGCGTATGCGTTTGATCTGGGCTGACGCCGGCTATGGGGGAAAACTGATCGAGTGGGTGCGGGAGCTGACAGGATGGACGCTTGAAATCGTGAGGCGTCCCCGGGACAGTCACCAGTTCAAGGCGCTGCCGCGCAGATGGGTGGTTGAGCGAACATTCGCGTGGCTGGGAAGGTGTCGCAGGTTGAGCAAGGACTACGAGGCGCTGCCTGAAACAACCGAGGCCTGGGTCAACATAGCTATGACTCATCTCATGCTCCGACGATTGAATCCTTCATGACATATCCTTTGGAAACACCCTCTAAGTGATTGTCTCAGATTCGGCCTAGGGGACGAGTATAAGGAAGTTGTTCAATGCTAGTCCACATCGCCGAATGGGGCATTTCCCCTCATCGAGCGCGCCATACGAGAGGGTGCGGCGGATACGCGGGCTTGTGGATGACCTGGGGGTGAATCTCGCAGGAGTGGAGGTGATCATCAATCTGCTGGAGAGGACTGACCGGATGGAGGAGGAGAATTCGCGGCTGAGGTCGGAGGTGGAGTATCTGCGGGGGATGGTAGTGGGGTCGAGGTCTGGGGCGGATTAGGACATTTCGGTCAGAATCAGGATTTGCGGGATGACGGGATTTTCAGGATATGGAACTTCCTCAACGCGACGCGCGGCTCGAAGCGCTACGAAGTATGAAGGCTGAATTGTTGCCGACTCCGAACTATGTAAACGGCGGAGGTAAAGTGTTCCACGTAGGCGGCTCGACAACCTGATTGTGGCGATTGAAAACCGTATCGTCTATCGCTTTCCACAGGGTCGAACCCGACCCGAAGGGAGGTGAGAAGGATGTACAGCGTGGAACTGTATATGCGTGTCCGAAGAGCCTGCATGATAGACGGCATGAGCCAAAGGCTGCTGATCTGCTTGATCGGCTGATGGGTCGTTATCCGGACCGTTACAGCATTAGCCAGCTGCGGACACTTCAGCGCAGAGTTTGCCAATGGCGCAGCGTCATAGCGAAGCAGTTGGTGTATGCTTCTTCTGAGCAGAATGAAATAATTGAGGTTGACCGAGGGTACATCAGACCCGTGGGCGTCAATTAGAAGCTGCAAAAATCTCGGTAACATTTTCTGGTGAGGGAACAGGCCTGCAAATCTAATTGTTGCTCATCACTCGACATTCGTGGACAGCCCACCAGCCTGCTACAGCATAAAGGGAGAGTGGCGTATGGATACCAAAATTCGGCCCCGAACTGGCCGGCGATTGTAAATTTTGGGTAGGGTGGCGGACTACATCCGGGGCTGTATTGAAGATCAGGTGGAGTGGGATGTGGTCGCACTGGCCAGGCGACTCAGTAACGAAACCGCACTCTGATTACGTGCATTGTGATTTAGCATACTGCGATTCTATTAGTGATGGCCTGCATGGACAGTGCGATATCTGATCCGGTTCGTAGGGCAGAGCAACTGTTCGGTGGTTTGATTTCTCATGGGCGGTGTGTCTCCTCTTCTGGGCTTTAGCCCTTCTTTTGTCTATGAGGAGGTTACACCGCCTGATCTATTCACACACTTTTTGAGGGTACCTCAGTCCGCCGCGATACTAGCTCTTGCGCTCGGTGTCGTCTCCGGCGCACTCTGCCTCCAGCCTTAAGCGCTCCACTGTCGCCCTGGCAACTGCAACTGCTGATGCCAGTGAAACTAGCTCGGCTAGGTCATCCTTCATGCTATGTTGTAATTCCGTCCTGAACCTGCCGAGGAGGATGGAAAGCGCATCTTCAGCTAATGCTGCTGCTGCGTATGCCGTTCTGTCGTCGCCATACCCGATAGATTCAATGTAGTCTTTCAGTTCCACGGTCACATCCTTTCTCTCTAGTTCCGCCGATCTTCCGGCGTTTCCGTTATCGGCTCGACCTCGAAGTATAACAGCCCTTGTTCCTGGGCCGTCTGAACCACCTCCTGCCCGATGTGGTTCAGATCTGGCATGGCCGGCAGCCGCAGCTCACGTGGTGCATTGCAGGGTCGTGGCGCAGGACCTCGAAGGACGCCTTGTCCTTAGCCCGGATCCACCGAAGGGATGGATGAGTCGTCGTGCAAAAGGGGTGAGAAAGCGCTCCATTGAATCTGGGATAATGGGTTTGAAGACAAGAACCAACCCCAGAGCAGGAGCACTTAATAGATGTTACCACCTGAGCGTCCCGACCGCATCCGAATCGCCTTCGACGATCCCCGGCTGGTGGCCAATGCCGGGCTGCTCGTGCCGGCCACTCTCGCTCAGCGCCTGGGACTGAGTGAACTGGTGGACAGCAACGTTGACCTGGGCGATGCGCCGGGACGGGCGAACCCGGGAGACAAGACGCTGACCCTGGTTGCCTCGGCGCTGGCCGGTGGGGACTGCATCGATGACGCCGACGCGCTGCGTGCCGGTGGGACCGGGCGGGTGTTGGGCTGTACAGTGAAGGCGCCATCCACCCTGGGGACCTTCCTGCGCAGCTTCAGGTGGGGACATGTGCGGCAGTTGGACCGGGTGAGCCGGGAGTTGCTGGCGCGGGCCTGGGCCGCTGGCGCGGGTCCCGGCGATGAGCCGTTGACCATCGACCTGGACTCCACCATCTGCGAGACCTACGGACTGGGCAAGGAGGGCGCCCGCCGCCACAACTACACCGGCCAGAGAGGCTATCACCCGCTTGTGGCCGTCGCCGCAGGAACCGGCGACGTGCTGATGGCCCGGTTGCGACAGGGTCGAGCCAACACCGCCCGGGGCGCAGCCCACTTCCTGCGTGAGACGGTGAGCCGGGTGCGCTGCGCCGGGGCCACAGGACAACTCACCGTACGCGCCGACAGTGGCTTCTACACCCATGACATCGTCTCCGTATGCCGAAAGACAGGTGTCCGCTTCTCCATCACCGTCCGTCAGCACACCCGACTGCGCAATCTCATAGAGGCCATACCTGAGGAGGACTGGACTCCCATACCCTACTGGATGGACGGCGCAGCCGACGTGGCTGAGACCACCTACACCCCTTTTCGGAACGAGCCCGATGCCGCACCGGTGCGTCTCATCGTCCGCAGGGTGAAGCCCACGCCCGGTTCACAACTGGCCCTCTTCGTCGACTACAGCTATCACGCCTTCATCACCGACCGACAGGGCGACACCCTCCAACTGGAGGCCGACCATCGCCGCCACGCCGAGATCGAGAACGCCATCCGAGACCTCAAGTACGGTGTCGGGCTGAACCATCTGCCCTCGGGGCGCTTTGCAGCCAACGCCGCCTGGATGGCCATACAGGTAATGGCTCACAACCTGGCTCGCTGGATCGGACGCATCGGTCTGCGCGAGCCGGTGGCGACCACCAAGACCCTGCGCAGACGCTTGTTCTCCCTCGCCGGACGGCTCACCCACTCGGCCCGCCGCCTTACTTTGCATCTCCCGCAGCGCTGGCCCTGGGAAACACAGTTCGGTCGCGCACTGACCAGACTGCGAGCCATTCCTCTGCCGGCCTGACGGCAGTGTCTACTACTGACCACCGTACACACCACAGCCTGTCTTGTCCGTAAGATCGCTCCGGACCGGACCGCGGGTGTCCACTGTTGCCCGCAGATTCGTCAAACTCGCCCCAAATCGCCACTGTGGGCCTCCATTGGCGTCCAAAATCACGACCGCGGACCTTCAGAACGACCCAGGCGCTGACATCATAACCGCACCGCCACTTTGACACGTCCCTCACCCACGCCCCGGCGGCGATACTAACCCTCTTCGGTGGATTCGGGCTAAGCGCTATAATACGAACATACAAACTAATAAAGGAGAGCCGACCGCCCATGACTCTTAACCTCAAGATACATAAATACGAAATTATACTAAGGAAATTCCGGGCGCCTGAAAATTTTTTCCCGTAGCTAATGCAGGTCTTAACAGGTGAAACGCCACCTGCATTTCACCTGTTCGGTCACCAGTTGAGCCACCTGTAAGCCACCTGCAGCTTTATAAACCAAGATATATAACTCCTCAGATCCGCCCGCCGTCCGACAGGATCTGTTCAGCGCTGACTTTGCAAAAGCGCTGAGGCCGACGGGGTCGGGGATGGTGGTGTGATATGCTGAAATATGACTGAAATCAATATGATCTGCGGATGAACCACGATAACGAATTAGAAAATAGAATCCTGAGCGGTCGCTCAGACGCCAACATACGATTCAACGACCTCCGTCTGTTCCTGCTGCGTTTGGGATTCGCGGAACGAGTACGAGGGAGTCATCACATTTTCGTTAAAGAGGGTGTCCGAGAGAGAATCAATCTGCAGCGCGACGGGAGCCACGCGAAGCCCTACCAAGTGCGACAGGTTAGGCGGATGATTCTGCGAAACAGGCCCCGGGGGGATTTCTGATGCACAAGTACGAGATTATCATTTACTGGAGCAACGAAGACCACGCTTTTGTAGCAGAAGTTCCAGAGTTGCCGGGGTGCGCCGCGCACGGTGATACTCAGGAAACGGCTTTGGCGGAAATCAACCTGGCTATGGACTTGTGGATTGAGACAGCGCGGGAGTTCGGCGATCCTGTACCAGAACCGAAGGGCGAAAGACTAATGTTGGCGTGAGATATTCGAGGTTAGAGACGTCTCCCGTGGGCTTGGAGTGGACCAAACGGAACATTCGGGGGCTGCATGAAGAAGCTTTGCGGCCTCTCAAGTTGAAGTGATATGAGAGTTATAGAGTATTCTGGAAATGATTGAAGGTATATCCGAACAGCATGAGGAGCAGTATCACTCGTGAAAATCACCGCAGTAACGCCGGTTCCGGTATCTAGCAGTACGCCTTTTGGCGCGCGGAATTATATGTTTGTGAAGGTGGAGACGGATGAGGGGATTACAGGGTGGGGCGAAGCCACCGCTGGGCCGCTGGCCGTGGCTACCATGGTCGAGGAGTTCGGAAAGCGGCTTATCGGCGAGGACGCGGGGCGCATCGAGCAGCACTGGCAGACGCTGTATCACCACTTCCACGTGAGGGGCGGCGTGGTGCAGATGTCGGCAATCAGCGGCATCGAAATAGCGCTCTGGGACATCAAGGGCAAGGCGCTCGGCGTTCCGGTGTACGAATTGCTTGGCGGGCCCATGCGCGACCGTATCTGGTGCTACGGACGCTGGGACGGCGCGACGCCGGAGGCCGCCGTCGAACGGGCGCTCAGTTTCACCGAGCAGGGCATCACCGCGCTCAAAGGCGACCCGTTCGACCACCGGGGGCTGTTCATTCCAATCGAGGCGGAACGGCTGGCGTTGAAGAAACTGGAGGCGGTGCGAGAGGCGGTGGGGGACGATGTGGAGCTACTCGTGGAAGTGCATGGGCGTCTGGCCCCGTCGGAGGCCATCAGGATCGGCAACGCTATGGAGCAGTATCGCCCGTTCGTGTACGAGGAGCCCGTTCCCCCGCAGAACATAGACGCGCTGCAGAGGGTGGCGGAGTCGGTCAGCATTCCGATAGCGACGGGCGAGCGTCTCTATACGAAGTGGGACTACACCGACCTTCTGAGCAGGCAGATAGTGGCGATGATACAGCCTGACATCGTTCAGGGCGGCGGAATACTCGAACTGAAGAAGATAGCGGCCATGGCGGAGGCGCACTATGTCGGATTCCAGCCGCACAACCCTTACGGACCACTCTGCACGATAGCTTCGCTGCACCTGGACGCCTGCGTCCCTAACTTCATGATTCAGGAAGGCGGGATACACCCGTGGTTCCAGGATGTGTGCTTCGACAATTTCCCCAGGCAGAAGGACGGCTTCCTGCCGCTGCCTCAGGGTCCGGGCCTTGGGGTAGAGGTTGACGAGGATTGGGTGAAGGCAAACCCGTGGCGGGAAGACGCCGCGGTCTGGAGAGCGGGCGACGGCTCGATAGCGTCTCGCCAGGACACGAACTGGTCTTAGCGGACTTTCCGCGCGGGTGGTAAATCCATGGAGTTGAGAATCTTGCATAAGTGTAAATATAGCAGTTGGGGGGACGCCAATTTCTGGATTCCCGCTCCCCGTTTCCATGAGGACAGGCTTCGCGGGAATGACGAGCAAGGGACAGTCTTTTGCGATTTTCTCTCGAGTTGAAGGATTGTTGACAGGGTTGACCGCCCTTCCTACACTGTGAGGCGGCGCGGAACCGCCCGGGCTCAACTATTCACGCATTCACAGGACAGCCACACCAATGCCATATAAGCCTCACGTATTCGCAGACAATCCAATGGACAGGGGCGATCAGCAGCGCCGCGATGAGAAATGGCTCAGGGAGCGCGTCGAGGACCCCGACTCCCGCGTTCTGGTGATGCCTGAGTTGGAAGTGCCTATGTCCGATGGGCCGTCTCCGTCGCTGAGTTGGATGTCGCCGAGCGATGCGCGCTGGTTTGGAATAGACGACGACCCCGTGTTCCTGGGTCTTCTGAATGGCGTGGCGCACTTTGCGGTGTATGTTCCCGCCACAAGCGGAGCGGCCGCCGAGCTTAGGTCAGAGGGTTCTATACGATTCGCGGACGCAAGGTCTGCGGCCGGATTCCTCAGCGGTCAGGAAACGGGGATCGTCGCGCAGGCCAGAGCGCAACTGGACTGGCACAATAGGCACGGTTTCTGCTCGGTCTGCGGAAACAGGACGGAGATGGGACGAGGCGGACACGTTCGCAAGTGTCCCAGCTGCCGCGCGGAGCACTTCCCGCGCACCGACCCCGTGGCGATAATGCTCGTGCATGATGGCGAGAAGTGTCTGCTTGGGCAGTCACGCGGTCGCCTTTCGAGGATGCGAATGTACTCGGCGCTGGCGGGATTCATTGACCAGGGCGAGTCCATCGAGGAGGCAGTGGCCAGAGAAGTGCGAGAGGAAGCGGGCATCGAGGTCAAGAACGTCAAGTACCACTCCTCGCAGCCCTGGCCATTTCCCTCGTCACTGATGATTGGGTGCCACGCCGAGGCCGCGACGACGGACATTCACATAGACAACGAGGAGATGACCGACGTTCAGTGGTTCGACCGTGAAGAAGTTCTGCTCGCGCTCGAAGGGCGCAGCAGACGCCTGGCCGTTCCACAGCCTCTGGCGATAGCGCACCACCTCGTCAAGACATGGGCCAACCGCGAGGTCTAGCCCGCCGGCGCAGCTTCCCTAATTGACAATCGCGTCCGAGGGCCGCGCCGCCGTTATCAGGGAACGTGACCTTTCAACTTGCTGGTCATCCAGCGATATGAGCATAGGCCACCGTTCAATCGCAACCTGCGTGTACACGGCGTCACCTCCTGATTATCGCGTCGGCGTCTCGCTCCAGATCCTCTATATCAACAGATTCCATGTTCGGCCTCCCCATGCTTGCGGAAACCAGTTCGTCCCCGCCAGTGCGCCGACAACAAAAATTTCCGAAGTAACCTCCATGTCAACACCCCACTCCTGAATGAACCTGTATCAACTTAGTCGGTGTTCCTTGCGGCGCGAAAATCCCCTCCCCTTCGACGGGCTGAGAAGGGTATGTAAATGTGCAGCCATCTAAGAATTTCAATCAACAGACCCCCTCTCCCTTAAGCCCGGATCCACCGAAGGGATGGATGAGTCGTCGTGCAAAAGGGGTGAGAAAGCGCTCCATTGAATCTGGGATAATGGGTTTGAAGACAAGAACCAACCCCAGAGCAGGAGCACTTAATAGATGTTACCACCTGAGCGTCCCGACCGCATCCGAATCGCCTTCGACGATCCCCGGCTGGTGGCCAATGCCGGGCTGCTCGTGCCGGCCACTCTCGCTCAGCGCCTGGGACTGAGTGAACTGGTGGACAGCAACGTTGACCTGGGCGATGCGCCGGGACGGGCGAACCCGGGAGACAAGACGCTGACCCTGGTTGCCTCGGCGCTGGCCGGTGGGGACTGCATCGATGACGCCGACGCGCTGCGTGCCGGTGGGACCGGGCGGGTGTTGGGCTGTACAGTGAAGGCGCCATCCACCCTGGGGACCTTCCTGCGCAGCTTCAGGTGGGGACATGTGCGGCAGTTGGACCGGGTGAGCCGGGAGTTGCTGGCGCGGGCCTGGGCCGCTGGCGCGGGTCCCGGCGATGAGCCGTTGACCATCGACCTGGACTCCACCATCTGCGAGACCTACGGACTGGGCAAGGAGGGCGCCCGCCGCCACAACTACACCGGCCAGAGAGGCTATCACCCGCTTGTGGCCGTCGCCGCAGGAACCGGCGACGTGCTGATGGCCCGGTTGCGACAGGGTCGAGCCAACACCGCCCGGGGCGCAGCCCACTTCCTGCGTGAGACGGTGAGCCGGGTGCGCTGCGCCGGGGCCACAGGACAACTCACCGTACGCGCCGACAGTGGCTTCTACACCCATGACATCGTCTCCGTATGCCGAAAGACAGGTGTCCGCTTCTCCATCACCGTCCGTCAGCACACCCGACTGCGCAATCTCATAGAGGCCATACCTGAGGAGGACTGGACTCCCATACCCTACTGGATGGACGGCGCAGCCGACGTGGCTGAGACCGCCTACACCCCTTTTCGGAACGAGCCCGATGCCGCACCGGTGCGTCTCATCGTCCGCAGGGTGAAGCCCACGCCCGGTTCACAACTGGCCCTCTTCGTCGACTACAGCTATCACGCCTTCATCACCGACCGACAGGGCGACACCCTCCAACTGGAGGCCGACCATCGCCGCCACGCCGAGATCGAGAACGCCATCCGAGACCTCAAGTACGGTGTCGGGCTGAACCATCTGCCCTCGGGGCGCTTTGCAGCCAACGCCGCCTGGATGGCCATACAGGTAATGGCTCACAACCTGGCTCGCTGGATCGGACGCATCGGTCTGCGCGAGCCGGTGGCGACCACCAAGACCCTGCGCAGACGCTTGTTCTCCCTCGCCGGACGGCTCACCCACTCGGCCCGCCGCCTTACTTTGCATCTCCCGCAGCGCTGGCCCTGGGAAACACAGTTCGGTCGCGCACTGACCAGACTGCGAGCCATTCCTCTGCCGGCCTGACGGCAGTGTCTACTACTGACCACCGTACACACCACAGCCTGTCTTGTCCGTAAGATCGCTCCGGACCGGACCGCGGGTGTCCACTGTTGCCCGCAGATTCGTCAAACTCGCCCCAAATCGCCACTGTGGGCCTCCATTGGCGTCCAAAATCACGACCGCGGACCTTCAGAACGACCCAGGCGCTGACATCATAACCGCACCGCCACTTTGACACGTCCCTCACCCACGCCCCGGCGGCGATACTAACCCTCTTCGGTGGATTCGGGCTAAGCAGGGTGCATCTTGGTCGGAACATCCGACAGGTGGTGCAGGCCTAATGTTAGGAGGCGGAACAGTAAAAGAGTTGTACGAGTTGAAGGGCGAGGGACGATCGATGCGCGGCATCGCCAGT
The DNA here is from genome assembly GCA_965261525.1 of Dehalococcoidia bacterium. Lineage (GTDB taxonomy): Bacteria > Chloroflexota > Dehalococcoidia > Lucifugimonadales > UBA1123 > VXRN01. Next base: position 1,649,928 of record OZ253472.1, on the reverse strand, counting down.
GACCTCGGCATATCGAGGGCTACGGTGCGTAAGTACGCTCTCTCGCCGGAGGTTCCGAAGCCCAAGGCCAGAGCGAAGCGAGGATTGAAGCCGGATGCCTACAAGGAGTGCATAGACGTCAGGGTGTCCGAGGGACTGGAGAACTGCGTGGTACTGCTGAGGGAACTTCGGCAGCTGGGATACGATGGCGGCTACAGCACGCTGAAGAACTACGTGCATCCTCGCCGGCGACCGACTCAGCCGAAGGCGACGGTGCGCTTCGAGACTGCAGCCGGTGAGCAGGCGCAGGTGGACTGGGGGGTCTTCAGCTACATAGGGGAGGACGTACAGATTCACTTGTACTCGCCTGACTCCACCTTGATATCCGCGGTTGATGAACAGTCAAATTGTGTATAGCTGGATACCTCGATGTATCCGCGACAGACTGTTCGGAGATGATTTCATTTAGGTCTGCCGCGCGTCCTCGCTGGCGCATCGGGACGCTGGGTCAAGAAAATGGTCTATCGCTTTGCATACCAGCAGTAGAGGAATGAAGAATGCGCCTCCAACAAAGAATACGACCAGCAGAATAAAGCTGCCGGGCAGAATCCTGTCGAACATATTCGTGAAAGCGGTCAGCGTGTATATCCCGACTATCAGGCACACGATGTGATAGCCGATTACGCTTGCGTAGAGACATATCTCATGGATCCAACGTTTCATTTGGGATTCTCCTTGTCTCTCTGTGAAATCTTCGAATGATGGGTTTCTGAGGTCTGAACCATCTGACGAATGCCGTCTGCGGTCAGTGGGTCCGGAACAGAGACGTCCGTGAGAAGAAGGCAGTCCGGCCCATCGCAGGCGGTCGGACGACCAGGGTCTTTGGGACTGCTCAAATGGACGGAGCATGCGGGCCCGTGGACCTCCAGAAATCTCAGGACGTCTCCGTCCCCGGGATCGCTCCACCGGGAGCTGGTGGCGCTCAGCGCCTCGTCCTGCTTTCTTGCCCACACGCGGGCCGAGACGCCCGGCGCGACAACAAAATATCTGGTCCATTCGGGGGGCCTGTCATCCAGCAGCTCGCAGTCTGCGAGATGATGCGCGGCTCCGAGGTATTCGCCCCGGTCGCGGGCCGTCTCGGCTTCCTCCCGGGTGTCTCCGGCCAGTCCGAAAACTGTTGCCCAACTCTCACGGCAGTCTCTGGAATGGTTGGTCTCTTCGTCTATTCGAAAGCATTTGAAAGGGTCCTCGTCCTTATCGACCAGAACGACCCAGCCGGGCTGTTCCATAAATCCGCTGTTCTCTCTCTTCCACATTACCGGCGATTCTCGCAGATCCTCCACCATTTCCTCTCTGCTGGCCATATACGCTCACTCCTTTGGCATATCTCTTGTGCGGGCATGAAGGTCTCGCTCTCATCCAATCTTAATTGAATTGCGGGAAGGCGGCGGCGACTTATCATGGAGTTTGTATAATACTCGACAAAGAGATGAGCGAAGTTCGTCGCGATGGAGGCTGGGATGTCCGGGTGAATCGGTGGGATGCGAGCGTGGAGCATAGTTCCCGTTGCAATGGCGTGGGGCGTCACCGTACGGTACATGGTTATAAGCCTGCTTGAACCTGTATCAATTTAGTCGGTGAGTATTATGTACCAGGTTTTTTTAGAGAGCGCGTCCAGAGTCGAGAGCTATGCGGTCCGTTCAGCGCGGGTACAGTCGCCTCAACCCAGTCGCTCACTGTTGTCTTTCGCTCTGTTTGACGACGCCGCGATGAGGGTGGAACACGTTCAGGGCGTTTGCGACACCGAGGAGTACGGTTGCGATAGAACTTCGACAACTCGCCATTGCAATCAAGCAGTATAGCCCTAACCATCCTCTGCGCCCCACGTACACGATAACTCTCCTCTTCCCAATCTAATACACTCAAAACTCTGGTCTTGTCTGTTCCATTGCGATACGTTATTCGCCGAGATTCGTAGCTGAAATCGTGGTGATTTTGAGATAGGGAAGAGCGGATTTCTTCCGCGATTCCTGATGAACCTGCGTAGAGGTGTTAAGGGGGCTTTGCCTGCCGTTCCGATAGTGGTCCGATGCCCATCTGATCGACGATCGTCATGCCTGCCCGCCCTATTGAAAGTCATCCGACGAATCGCCCACAATATCTGTCCAACGATACAGATAAGACGACCAAGGAAGCATGTGAGACACCGAAGAATGCCGGACAAACAAAGCGTGTTCAATCGGTATTGCGAGAACCTGCTTGCGCGGTACAACCGCAGGAATACTGCGACAACAACAAGGCGCATCGAGAGCCTGTGTACCATCCTGAGACAGGAAGGCTGTGAAGCGATCCAAACCATGTTCGGCGGATCGGTCAGAAGGCGCACTTACGTGAACGGACTCAGCGACGTTGACGTGCTGCTTATGATCAACCGATCTTCCCTGGCGAGCAGACCTCCCGCATATGCCATCAGCCATGTCGAAGAGGTACTCAAGCGGCGGTTTCCCAACAATCGAGTGAGATCGGGCAATCTGGCAGTGACTATCGACTACTCCGACGGGACGGAAATCCAGATACTGCCCGCCATACGAACAAGGAGCGGAGTTCGCATTGCCGAACCCGGTTCCACCAGTTGGAGCAACATCGTTCAACCCGACAAGTTCGCCGTCAAGCTTGCCGAAGTGAACACGGCGCGATATGGCAGGGTCGTGCCGACGATAAAATTCGCCAAGGCAATCGCGGACTGCTTCGTCAGGAGACCAAGCAGGAAGATAACCGGATACCACATGGAAGCTCTCGCGATAGAAGCATTCGGGAACTATCGAGGACCGCTCGACCCTAAGGCTCTGCTGGTTCACCTCTTCGGGAATTCCATCGAAGCAGTGATGACACCTATAGCCGACTCGACGGGGCAATCCACGTGCGTTGACGAGTACCTCGGACCGGCGGGATCCCCATCACGCAGGCGGACCTCGACCTACTTCGGTCAGATGAGAGCCAAGGTCAACTCCTCCAGGACGAGAATACAGATGGACGCCTTGTTCTGTGAGGGCGACGCAGGCAGTCGGGAATGATGGAGGGCAAATACATCCTGGTCTCCGGCAGCGCAGGCCGTTCGTGCTCTGCGGACAGGCTGGATATAGCCATCCGGTTCATTGAGAGTTTCACCGAAGAGGTTCTGCGTCGCGGAGGCGGAGTCGTGGCGCTGGCCGGGGCCGAGGAATCCACTATAGACGAGCGAGGCGTTCCCCACGTATTCGACTGGGTGGTTCTTCGCCGGGTGGCGCGCTACGCGGAAACGACCACCGAGAGTCCGCGCATATACGCACGAATAGTCATGTTGGACGAAGCCCCGGAGACGAAGATCGACGAGTCCAACCTGCAACTGCTCATGAGTCTGGAGCAGAGGAAAGTCGTCGAAAGGCGCCATATACGACGTGAGGTGTTCACCAGTGGCGAGTATAGAAGCGCGATGATCGAGTGGTCCGACGCCATGCTGGCAATAGGAGGCGGCAAGGGCACATATACTGCGGGAGCGGAGATGACAGAGGAGGGCAAGCCCGTACTTCCGCTTGACCTGCGACTTGGCTCCATATCCAGCGACGGCGACGGGGCCTGTGCCCTGCATAGGGAAATGATGACGGCTCCTGGCAGATTCTTCCCGGCCATGTCCTCGATCATAATTAATAGAATTGGGACGCTGTCTCTCAACAGGGGCGTCAACGAAGCAGCTGTCGTGGCCCGGTCAGCGGCGGAGATACTTGGTGGAGAACTCCAGGTCGGTCCCTGGGAACCCGGACACACGAGATTGAAACGGCGACTGAGAAAGTTATGGCGGAGTCTAGCAACACTCCCAATTGTCGCAGCCGCGGTAAAGATCGTCGAATTTGTGCGGGGGTTCTTCCTCTAAGCTCTGTATATCAGGGGCAATGTCATGGGCCTATTGAAAAACCGGAGCCAGGTAAGGCCGTTGTGCTGAGCATTCTCTTTTCTTGGGTTCTCACACGGTCGTCATGAGCTATCGGTTCGTTCCGAATCACTCCGTCTTCCGGTAAGAAACCGATACCCATCATCCATTTTTCCTTTCTGCCAACAACGCTGGCTCTTTCAGTGGACCCAGATGGGCACCCTTGACAGCTATGCCGTGATTCTCTTCGTTGCAACGCCCTTTCGCGTATCATACAATTGACTAACAAGCAAGTCAGAACTTAGCAGGATTCCCTGCCATTTTCTTTACACACCGTCTATGGGACGATTACCGTCAGTGCAACACAATTGAACAACTCGGAAACGGCGATGCTAATAATTTAATATCATTTCAGTAGGTCTGTGCCCTGGATAACTTGGAGAAAACCCAGCGTGTTGAGAGTGCACCCAGTGCTGACAGACCGAAACATATCTCATTTTGCCAAAGTAATTGATGTTGAGGTGTATGTGACATGGACACTGAATCTAACTCCGACACTCTCCCAGGCCAGGAACAATGCATTGTCTATGGCAATAAAAGCATTCCGGTTCGGATCATTCCAGATGAACACGAGTGGTCTGGGCCAAGATTGACTCTAACTGCCAAGGAATCGGCGTGGCTTGAAGCGTACTGCATAGGCCTGCAGGAGAATTTCGCCGATTGCGTCGAGCAGGTTATCATCTATGGCTTTGCTACGGAGGGTATTTCACACAAAGACCTTGACCTGAACGCGCTTGTCGTAATCTGCGAGGATAATGAGTCTGCCGCTGAGGAAGTGAGCGACATGGGATACCAACTTGATATGTCCGAATTCTTCGTCGCCCCGTTGATCACAGTCCACACTTCTTCAGAGTGGTTGGAAATCAAACAAGAAAACGATCCATTTTACTGGAGCGCGATTTACGAAGGGGTGTCAATCATATGACGAACACCCATGTTTCTGCCTTATGGCAACAGGCAGAAGAAAACTTGAGAGCTGCTCAGCTTTGCAGGCAGAACGGCTTTTATAGGGTTGCGTCTCCAGATCATACTATGCCGTAAAGTATGCTGCTGAGGCCGTACTGTTGCACCTTCAACAGGTTCAAATCAGGACCCATAAGAATTTACGGAGGGAATTCGGCCTTCATATCGTAAAGGCAGGACATGTTTGCGCCAAGTGGGGAGCAGAAATAGGAAAGCTCTACACACTTCGCGAGAAAGCCGACTACTACTCGTCAGTGACAATCGACTCGATAATGGCTGACGACGTTTACCATCGAGCGAAAGACTTCTTGGATCGTATGCAACCACTATTGCCTGGTAGCCATCCGGCAACTTAGCGACACAGGGTAAGGATATCCGCATTACTACTTTGGCGAGAATGAGGTCGACCAGACGATGTGATCACCTTTTCAGGCCCTCAGGACCCCTTCACTTTTGACAACGTTTGGGAAGAAAGCCTTGGAGAGTCCAGCATGCCGCATGATGCTAGAAGTGTTGCGAATGAGATAATCAGACGAGCACAGGATGAAGGCATTCCAGTCACCCCGATGAAAGTGCTGAAGCTGACTTATTTTTGCCAAGCATGGATGTTAGGGCTGTATGGGCGCCCGATATTTCGACAGCCAATCGAAGCGTGGATGTTCGGTCCCGTGGTGGCTGACGTATACCATAGCCTACAGGAATATGGCGGTTTTCCAGTCGACGCTCCTATACACAATGCCCATGAACAGGCATACGACAGATACGAAGAAGACCTGATTGAGCAAGTTTGGAGAAAGTACAAGTATTTGTCGGGAATTGAGCTTTCAGCACTGACCCACAGAGAAGGCACACCATGGTTCCGAGTCAGACAGCGGAGGGCAGGCGCCGTCATTCCTAGCAGTCTGATCCGAAAGCATTATGAATCGTTAGTGGTGAAAGACGCTGGTGGTGTATGAAGCCTGATCCACCCGTACAGTCCCCGATCCCTTCGATATGCTGAAATAGGTGTGCCTGTGGGAAACTGAACGAACTGAAAGTTGCGCGATTTTACGAGAGACTCTAAGCATGCTTGGGCGTACCGGGAAAAGGTACGCCTACTGCAATGCCATCTATCCCAGTGAGAGCGGGTTTAAGACTGATCGTAGTGCTACGGTCATATAATACGACACCGACAAAGCAGCCTGGACTATTATTTCGGATCCGGAACGCATCGCCCCCAGAGTTGCGTCGACGGCCGTCTGACTCAGACCAATTCCGTCTACGTACGTAATCTGGTAACCGGATGCATCGAGATACCGCACGTATTCCTGCTCGTGTGCCAGTCCCCGCTGCCGGAGCAGGTCTAGCATCGGGTCCCTGTCACCAGGAGTCGCAAGTAAACCCTCCGCCATCTGTGTATTGAGCTCAGTAAGGTATCGGCACGCAAGGTGGTTGACCAGATCGTCAGATCCAAACCTGAGCTGCCCGTTCGTTACTCTCATAGGTTCTTTCTCCGTTCATAAGGGAATGCACCTGTACAAACCCGAACTCTTAACCTGCTACGAACGACCGCAAGTTCCGAAGTCTGGCAGGACAAGTTGGCGAATATTACGGAAGAGGAAACGGCCATCTATACCTAGCGGTCGGATTGCTATCTCGCTTGTGCTTCATGCGGCATTGCTGAAAATTTGTAGTGACTAGGATGGAGCCTCTCCCGTATCTCAGGATGAATACGTCCTTCACCGCTTCGACATCCTTGTGGGCTAAGCACTCGACTCCCGTATGGTAATGATCCCAGCTCCATTGGTCTCGTCGGCTAGTTGCTGCGCGATGGCGTGTTCGTAAGTGGTCACCAAGAGTTGGCGAGGAGAGCCTCCTCGGGTGGCCGTAGCCAGGGTTGCTGCGACAGCGTGGCGCAGTTGGGGGTCCAAGTGTTCGAGAGGTTCGTCGAACCACGCGAAGGGTAGGGAGGTCGTAGTAGCCATGACGATCAAATGGGTGACGATCCTGGCCCACGTCCGTTCCCCACCGCTTAGGGTGTCCCATCCTAGCTCCTCACCGTCCCGAACTCGTGTGATCGACCCATCGGGCCGAAAAGCGAGGCCATTGCTAGTGAAAAGGTGTTTCCAGCGCCCTCGAACTTCGTCTGCCATCGGCTCGATACGAGATTTGATCACGTGATCTGCAGCCTCTCGCAGCACCTTTGCACCAGCAAAGGCGACGGCTTCCCGTCGATATGCCAGTCGGAGATTCCGCTCCTCCTGCTGAACCTGGTCATCCGAGGCAATCTGAGCCTTTAGTGACTCCAAGCGAGCCTGCACTCCACCAAGCCGTTGGTTGTGTTCGTCAAGATCAGCGCTTGCCTGTTGGTACAGGGCGTCGGCCTCGGCTCGGGTGGAGACATTGGGATCCGCTGCGTCGATGCTAGGAGGCTGTAGCGCCTCAAGTTGGGCGAGCAGCAGGGAAAGCGCCTGTGCGTGTTTCTGCCTCGCTACTCGAGCTTCTTCGAGGCGCGTCGCCTCCTCTTGCGCATATTCCCGTTGCATCCTGTGGGCAGATAACGCAGAGGCTCGCTCATGAGGACGAAGTGGCCGCATACATGTCGGGCAGGCCGCGTGGTCTCCGGCGAGCAACCTGATTGCCTGCTCGCCGGTGGTGATGACAGATAGTGCAGTCACAGTAATCTCGGTCATTTCGGCAATCGCGCGTTCAGCAGTCTCCAACTCGGCACGCAAGTCGGAGCCGATCAACTCGTTATTATCAGTGGAGACTGGCCGTCCAAGCAGATCCTCGGTCGTGGCTATTAGACGGGAATGTTGCTGTTCATACCGTTCCAGTTGACCTGTGAGCGCGAGGTGGTGTTCGACCAAGGTTCGCCGCGCGACAGCAGCGTTCCGGACTCGCTCCAGCTCGGCGCCGCGTTGTCTGAGATGTATGATCTCTGCTTCTAGCTCGGCGATCTCACTCTCCAACACAGCGCGATTCTCCACGCGTTGCTTGGTCGTTGACCGGAGTGACGCTCGGGCCTTCTCGGCCTCTCTGGCAACCGTTCGGGCCTTCTCGGCTGCGTTAAGGAGATGGGCAACGCCGAAAGCATGATGGAGGTGGCTCTCAAGATCGAGAGCGTTGCTGGCTGCAATGTGCCCTCCGCCCAGCATCATCGACAGACGACTGGCTGCGGGGAGTTCTATCCTTAGTGACTGTTCCATTACGGTATGGGCCGAACGCTCGGAAAGCCTTGCGCCGTCCACCTCATAAATCGACGTAGGGGCGCCACGCCGCTTTACGGTCCGAAGTATGCTGAGTCGGCGTCGGTCGGGTAGGTCAAACTCGACCTGTACCTGTGCGCTTTCAGCGCCAGCCCGTATGGAGGCCTTCGGATCGACGTTGCAGTGCTGCCCGAACACGGCCCAAGCGAGGCCGTACACCAGCGATGTCTTCCCCACCCCGTTGGGGGCGACGACGAAAGTCGTGCCGGGATCGAGCTGCAGGTCGAGGTCTCTGTAGGATCGCCAGTTGCGGAGGCGAAGTCGATGAATCATGCTGCTGTCCCGACGATTTCATCCAGGTGGAACCTGTAGTCTTCCTCGGACAGTGGCCCGCGTTGAGCCGCTTGAATAATGGCAGCCAGGCGTTGCGCCTCCTGCTCTCCGAAGTCTTGCCAAGTAGCCCGCTTCGCCTCTATCCTGGCTCTGGCACCGGCTATAGATATTTCGTTTACTACCTTGCTTGCCAGGTGGTAAGGATTCAGGGCCGATTCCAGAGCAGTAGTGGGTTCGAGTAGGTCGATGCTCAAGGGCTCAAATTCAGGGATCAGACCTCTTAACCACTCCTCGCATACCGTCCCAGGGTCGGAGATTGGTCGCCTCAAGCGAGGAGCTCGTCTCTCGCCAGACGGTGTTTCAATGGCTCCGCGGACGTCGCCGCGGTCCACTATCACCGCAAGGGGTTCTCGTCCTGTGGTGGTGTAGAGTACCGCGTGGGTTTCCGGGAAAGCGCTGAACACCCTGGCAATGGCTTCAGCCCTGCCGGCGAGGGCATGATCGAGATTTGCTGGAGTCTCTTCTGGCACGACGCGGATACGCATCCCCCAAGCATGGACCACCAACGCCGAAGCCAGCCCAACCGCAGCCGAAGCCACATCGGGTGTGACCGAGGCTCTGGAATCAACCGTCAATTGCAGATGCTCTTGGATCACCTTACCGAGTGCACTGGTATGGTCGCCGGTCGAAGACCGAGAGGCGAGGAGTTGCTCAAGGGACGGCCTGGAAGCGTATGGATCCACGCCACGCGCCGCCGTGATCGATGCTATGAAGGATTCAGCTGCTCGGCGTTGTTCTACCGGTAGGTCTTCGACTGTGGGGGGCTTGTCGCGTTCACCCTCCAGATAGTCCAGGTAGGCGTCTCGAAATCTGTTTAGGTCGTCATACTCACTGGTCATTTGCTCCTCCTTTCTAATAATTGTCCAACTTAGAAGGGGTAGTCGGGGTGGGCTTCGAGTCGGCGGAGGGCCGCATTGTAGAGTTGGCCAATCCTCTGGCTTGTCAAGCCAAGTCGGGCACCGACCTCCTTGCGGCTGTAGCCCAGGAAGTGTATCTCTAAGAAGATTTCTTGGTCCCTATTATCGAGGGTCTCACGGGCGAGGTCGCGCAACTTGAGCACGCCTTGTTTCACTAAATACTCGGCCTCTGGCTCACGCCAGTTGCTAGGGAGTACTTCGAAAAGCGTTGGCTCTGTCTCACCGTCCGGACCTTCGCTGTCAGCGTCGCCCGATACAATGTGCAATTGCGGCCGATGGTCAGTTCCACGCAGACCCGTCTGGGAAGCCCTTAGAGCGTCGATTGCCTTGTTGCGGGCGATCGTGATTGCCAAGCCTTCCCATGTGCCATTAAGGTCCTCTGGCGGGTATTGGAGGAGTCCGATAAGCGCTTCGGAAAGAACGTCGTCCGCACTGACTGCATTCCCCACCAGAATTCTCTCTTGGTTGTTTGCATTGCTGAGTTCGTCCATCGCAGTTCGTGGCCGCCGTCCACGACTCCCCGGGAAGAGAGTCTGCTGGATCTTGGCGTACATGATGTCGAGGATATGTTCCAACCTGCCCCTATCCGCAGGTAGGGGATGCTCGGAGTCGAAGGTCGGTGATGTCGATACCATTTCATCTTAATTGTCGCAAACGGCATCGAAAGTGAAAACGGGAGCCAGATTTTCACGGCGGCGAGGGATTGCGACATACTCAGTAACCCATCTTGAGAGGAGAATCTCATGACCGAACATTCCAACATTGAGTCAATCCGGCGCCGCATCCCGTTCACTATCGACGGGCAACCCTACTCGACCGACGACCCCAGTCAACCTGCCTCGGCGCTTCTTCGGCTGGCCGGGTTGGATCCTGCCACCTTCGACCTAGGCGAACTCGAAGGAAAGGAGCGTCCGCAGACGAAGAGATTCGACGACAATGAAATCGTGATCATCCATAAGGATGCGCGATTCGTGTCCATCCGCCAAAAGGCGCCGGTCGCCTAATGGAAGCGGGTGTCCGAAGATTCATCGACGACATGACCAAGTCTGGTCTTGACTGTGAGGTCGAGTCCGGACTTGTCATATACAGGATAACGCCGGTCGATGGCGCGTACGCCGGAGTCCCAGTTGAAACCGGCGTTGGAGCTGGTGAACTGAGACCGTGGCCACAAGCGCCGCCTCACTGGATTCACCTGCCGTCAGATATCGTCTTCCCACGAACGAATAGCGACCGATCACCGAAGCCGGGATGGTTGATGCACAGCCGGGACTTGCGTGGATGGGGTGATGCTGCACCCGCCATCTGCTGGCTGAGCCATGTCCGTGCGGTCCTCAGTGAGGCAATCACATGCCCCATGAGACATCAGTTGCAATGACCTCGGCACTTGAGAAGCAACTCAAGAATCTCCTCGTCCGTGATGACGGCCAAGAAGACATCTGTCTCGCAGTCTACCGACCTTCAACCGGCGTGTCGCGTAGTAGTGCGCTGATTTCTGACACCATTCCGCCTGGCCCTGGGGATCGCGAGGTTCACGGCAATGCCACGATTATGGCTGAATATATTCTTCGCGCCTCTGACATTGCTCAAAAGGATGGTTGCGGATTGGTCTTCCTTCACAGTCATCCCGGAGCCAGTAAGTGGCAGCCGATGAGCGGGCCTGATCGAGATGCCGAGTCTAGTTATGCTTACCTTGTTCGTGAACTCACCGGTCTCCCCCTTGTCGGCATGACCCTCGCCACCGGCGATCTCACGTGGTCGGCACGCCACTGGAATGTTGGGTCTGGCAGGCTTATGGACGGTTCCGTTTGATTGTAGTTGGTGAGGGTGATACTATGCAAATATGGATGTCAACGATTTCATACCAGGGCTCAATAAATTGGTAGAACAACGCTACGGACGTGAAAGCAGAGTCGCCCATTGGGTGCTGGTTTCAGAGATAGTATTTGTAATGGCCGCCGCTGGTGGTATGGTCTTGCTCGTTTTGCTCTTGGGCGTCACATTGTTGGGAAAACTGCCTGAAAAACCGACGTTATATGTAGTTATCCTGCTGTCGTTTTGGGCATTTATTTCGGTTCCCATACCCCTAGGTATTGGATTGGGTTGGTTAATCCAAATCGGATTCAACGCCACGAATCTCAATAAGGTGCGGCGTGAGCGCATGAAATTGAACCAGATATTGCGAGATTCTTTGATGAATCCAGACCTTCCCGACGGTGTGCGAAAACAGATAGAAGCCATAAGTGAGCCGCCGCCTGAAATGGGGCGTGTCAAACGATGGTGGCTAGAACGGATAGGTAGGCTGTGAACTATGCGGACACTCCTAAACACGTCCACGCGCTGAATAGCCGCGTATGGCACAGACAACGGGACATGAGACATGGCTGACCTGAACTTTGAGAACCGAACCCTGTATCACGGGGACAATCTCGACTTCCTGCGGGGTATGAACAGCGAGACCGTCCACCTGATAGCGACAGACCCGCCTTTCAACAAGAACAGGGACTTCCACGCCACACCCGACAGTCTGGCAAGGGGAGCGCGGTTTCAGGATAGGTGGTCGTGGCAGGACGACATTCATGACGAATGGCTGATAGAGATTCAGCGGGACTATCCCGAAGTGTGGAGCGTCATCACGACCGCCAAGCAGGTTTATGGCGACGATATGGGCGCGTTCCTCTGTTTCATGGGCGTTCGGCTGCTGGAGATGCGCCGGGTTCTCAGGGAAGATGGCAGCCTGTATTTGCACTGCGACCCGACAGCGAGTCACTACCTGAAATCACTGTTGGACGCGATATTCGGAAAAGGGAATTTCAGGAATGAAATCGTGTGGAAGCGGCAAAGTTCCAACAATGCCGTCACTAAGAGATATGGGCAAATAGTAGATTACATTTTGTTCTACGCCAAGTCCGAGACCACGATATGGAATCAGGTTTATCACACGTTGTCCTCAGCCGAATTGAGGGAGTATCGCAAAGACAAAGAAGGGCGATACTACAAGACAGACGACCTTACCGCTCCGGGTGCGAGTCCCAATCGTCAATTTGTATGGCGTGGGGCAAAACCCAGCGCTTCACGCTCATGGGCATATGACAAGGCCACGCTCGAAAAAATGTTGTCGGGGGGCAGAATAGAGTTAGGGCGAACTGGAAACGCCAAACTTCGAGGGCGTATAACCTATCTCGATGACAACCTCGGTCAGAAGGCTCAAAGCGTATGGACTGATATTTACAGAATTGGGAATACTGCCAATGAACGCACGGGCTACCCGACCCAGAAGCCGCTCGCGTTGTATGAGCGGATTATCGGAGCATCCAGTAACCCCGGCGACATCGTTCTCGACCCGTTCTGTGGTTGCGCGACTACCCCGATAGCCGCCGAACGTCTGGGTCGTCAGTGGGTCGGGATGGACATCTGGGACGGCGCCCTGGATGCCGTCAGGCAACGCATGGCGGACAACCGCCAGTTGATTGCCGATCCCGACCCGCAGATTCACTACGTGACCAAGCCGCCCGTCCGCACGGACAGCGGGGAAGCCGCCGTCCTCACTCTCAGGACTCCAACCGGACGCGCCCGACAGCGATATACGCCGCCGCGTCAACAGCATGGACGGCTGTTGCTGGACGTTGGCGCGTTCTGCCAGGGATGCGGCCGGGATTACAACTTCGACCCGCGCGTACTTGAGGTTGACCATATCAGGCCGAAATCGGACGGGGGGAGCGACGCCTACGACAATCTGACGCTACTCTGTCCGCCGTGCAACAAGGCCAAGTTGGACAGAATGACGCTGACGGGATTGCAGGAACAGAATCGTCGTGACGGGTATCTACTGTCAGAGAACGAACAGAATCTACGAATAGGCCGCGCTCGGCGCTCAGGCCGAAGGCGGCGGTAGGGAGAACGAATATGTGGGAATTGAAGTTGAAAGATGTGGGAATTGCGCCTCATTCTGGACTCCCCGACAGGGACATGGATGAGTATGTCAGCCTTGGTCTGGAAGAGCGGTTAGCCGTGAAAGACGAGTTTTACTTTTGGCTAGGCAGAACGCGAGTCGGGAAGAAGGGATGCAGGTGGTGGTGTGGGAATGCGAAAGAGAACTTGTTCAGATTCTTTGCAAAGCCAATCTCAACTGGACATTGGCTTTTGACTGTGGTCGTGGCAATCGTGTGTATGGTCGTGGCAATCGTGGGATTGTAGAGGAGTGAACCGAAATGGCGCAATTCACCAAGACCACAACCGAGACCGTGAACTGTCCCTACTGCTCGGCTGAGGGTGTCATAAAGTGGGGGAAGCAGAGGGGGAATCAGCGTTACAGGTGTAAGGGATGTGAGAAGTCTTTTCTCACGACAGGCGCGTTGCATGGGCGGCGCGTGTCCGCCGACCAGATAGGGGCGGCCATCAGGATGTTCTATTCGGGAATGTCGTACAAGCAGATAGGCGAGAACATGGCGGATATGTTCGATATGCCTGAACCGTCCAAGCAGACGATTTACGCATGGGTCAAGGAATACACCGACGAGGCCGCCGACCGGATGGAGAATCACAAGGCCGATGCGGGCAAGCATTGGGTGGCTGACGAATCATCCGTTGACGTGGGCGGAGAACAGATGTGGAACTGGAACGTCATGGACGAGGACAGCCGCTATATCTTGGCTTCTCACCTGTCGCCGCACAGGGACAAGGGCGCCGCAGTCGCCACTATGGAGAAAGCCAAGCTCGCGGCAAGCCAGCCGCCCGAGACTATCAAGACAGACCATCTATCGGCCTATGAGGGCGCAATCAAAGAAGTCTTTCCCAAGACGCGGCACGTCAAGTCAACGGGTATGCAATCTCGCGTGTTGAACAACAACCTGTCCGAGAGACTGCAAGGGACGTACAGACAGCGTACAAAGACACTCAGGGGGTTGGACAGGCTGGAGACGGGGCAGAGGTATCTTGACGGCTGGACGCTGACCTACAACCTGTTTCGGGAGCATGAGGGACTGGACTACGACACCCCTGGGGCGGTCGCTAAGGTCAACGCTCCCTACGCAGAATGGGCGGACGTGGTGAAGGGCGGCGATGCGCCGAACCTCAGAGTCGAGGTTGACGTTTCTCAACTCAGGCGTTCAGACCTGAACGAACGGGATGTTGAAATGAAGTCAAGACCGGGCGTGACATTCGTGAGTTCGTCTAAGCGGCATCCGCAGACGTTCAATGCGCCGTCGCGGGCGGTCAAACCCGGCAAGCCGAGAAAGAAGAAAGCGCGGCATCCCTATGCCAAGAAGGGAGAACGATTTTGATGGGAAATGAGCCGACCAACTACAACCAAACGGGACCTTATGGACTGTAGTCATTCCACTAACGTTAGAGTTGTCGGGGAAAAGCTATCTGCTTCATGGAACGATGCGCTTCGCGAACCTCCAGCACCAACTGAGAAACAGATCCGCACTCTAAGTTCTTGGGGTGATCAATGTCAGGCTGATCTGGCTCGTCGTAGAGTCCTTGTTGTAGGTGCAGGCAGCGTAGGACTAGACATAATCGTCAGACTCGCCGCATCTGGGCTTTGTCAGCTGACGGTGATGGATTTCGACATTGTGGAAATTCATAATCTTGATCGTCTGATAGGCGCAACACCTCGTGATATATGGCTGAAACGGCCCAAGACTCATGTTGCCCACAGAGAGGCAACAGGGGCGACCACTGCAGTAGATTTTCGCATCGAGGTTTCAGACAGATCCATCTGCGAACCTGAAGGACTGAAATTAGCTCTTGACCACGACCTCATATTCTCCTGCGTTGATCGTCCGTGGCCACGGGCTGTCCTCAACTCGCTGGCCTATTCCGACTTAATTCCTGTCATAGACGGCGGGATATGCATAGATACATTCGATGACGGAAGGATGCGAAATGCCACCTGGCGCTCTCATGTCATCAGGCCAGGTCGTCCGTGTATGAGTTGCAACGGCCAACTTGGCCTCGGCGAGGTCGCACTTGATCGGCAAGGCTTGATGGAAGATCCTGGATACATTGAAAGAGCAGGGAGATCCACCGAGCCAGTAAGCCAGAATGTTGCCCCCCTGTCTATAAGTGTCGCTGCTAGCTTGCTCGCTCAGTACGTTAGTTACAGTGTGGCGCCCGCTGGTTTTGGCGATCCTGGGCCTCTTCAATACGCCCTTAGCACTCACCAGCTGGATCGCCTCGGTTACAAGGCACGACCTCATTGCCCAGTGGAATCTGCTGAAATAGCAGGGGACCGACGTATCGATCTCACGGGTAAGCATGAACGAGCCGAACAACAGCGGCAACTCGCTAATTCAGTAGGATCGAGTATCCGGGTCTTGCGCTGGATAGACGACATGACACAGAAGGTAATGAGGTGGTTGGATCGGTATCGCGCCTAGCATCTGACCTAAGTGAAGTGTCCGTTTCAACATTTGCCAATACCCCAACGGGGTTGAGGAGCTATTCGTCAACCTAACCCAGAAAAGGGGGTGATATTGTGGCGGATAGACGAGCAGGGGGAAGGATTCCTCACATTCCAAGTAAAGGGGGAGCGCAGCCTCGCTCTCGTAATAAGGATGGATCATGGCGCAAGAAGCGATCTGATGCTGGTAAGTCTCGGATGTAAAAGGCGGAGATAAAATGGACCGTGTAGGCGGCTCGACAGCCTGATTGTGGCGGTTGAAAACCGTACCGTCTATCGTCTCCCATAGGGTCGAACCCGACCCGAAGGGAGGTGAGAAGGATGTACAGCGTGGAACTGTATATGCGTGTCCGAAGAGCCTGCATGGTGGACGGCATGAGCGTCCGGGAGGCGTCCCGCGTGTTCGGCCTGCACAGAGACACCGTTCGCAAGATGATCAAGTACGCCGCTCCGCCGGGCTACCGCAGGCGAAAGCCTCCCAGAAGACCCAAGATAGGCCCGTACACAGGAGTCATAGACGAGATACTGCGCTCAGATATGAGTCTGCCGAAGAAGCGGCGCCACACCGCCAAGCGCATCTACGAGCGGCTGAGGGACGAGCGCGGGTTCGAGGGCAAGTACACCATCGTCAAGGACTACGCGCGTGAGCGCCGGCGCACGACCCGGGAGATGTTCGTTCCCCTTTCCCATCCCGCCGGGCACGCCCAGCGCGACTTCGGAGAGGCGTGGGCGGTGATAGACGGGGTGAAGCGCAATGTCCACTTCTTCGTGCTGTCCCTTCCCCACAGCGACGGCGTCTTCGTGAAGGCGTACCCGGCCGAGACCACCGAGGCGTTCTGCGACGGACACATATCTGCGTTCCGCTTCCTGGGCGGAGTTCCCCAGAGCGTCCTGTACGACAACACGAAGTTGGCGGTTGCGAAGATACTGGGAGACGGGAGGCGCGTCCGCACCCGGGTGTTCACCGAGCTACAGTCCCACTACCTGTTCACCGACAGGTTCGGACGGCCGGGAAGGGGTAACGACAAGGGCAACGTCGAGGGCATGGTGGGCTATAGTCGTCGTAACTTCCTCGTGCCCATACCGTCGTTCGACAGCTTCGACGCCCTCAACCTCTATCTTGAGGGACGCTGCCTTGAGCGCATGGAGGCGAGGCTCAGGGGACACCGCGAGACCATTGGCGAGCGTATGAAGCAAGACCTCACGGCTCTTCTGCCGCTGCCGGCGGTCCCGTATGACGCGAGCGACAAGCATGGGACGCGCGTCAACTCGCTGTCGCTGGTGCGCTATCGCACCAACGACTACTCGGTTCCGGTGGCGTACGGCTACAGGGACGTTCTGGTCAGAGGGTATGTCCATGAGGTGGTCATAAGCTGCGGCGCCGAGGTCATAGCCAGACACCGGCGTTCCTACGAACGGGACGACTTCGTGTTCGACCCGATCCACTACCTGCCTCTGCTGGAGCGGAAGACCGCGGCTCTCGACCAGGCGGCTCCCCTCCAGGGATGGGACCTGCCGGAGGAGTTCGACACGCTGCGCCGTCTGATGGAGTCGAGGATGGAAAGGCGCGGCAAGAAGGAGTTCGTTCAGGTCCTCAGGCTCATGGAGACCTTCTCAGCCGACGAGGTTCACTCCGCAGTCAGAGACGCGATCAGGCTGGGAGCGATCAGCTTCGACGCGGTCAAGCATCTCCTGCTGTGCAGCATCGAGGGACGACCGCCGAGACTCGACCTTGAGCTGTACCCGTACCTTCCCAGGGTCAGCGTCGGCAAGACCTCGGCCACCGACTATATGGGTCTTCTCACCGGGAGAGCGTCGTGAGCGACAGGTCAACTCTGCTGCTGGAACATCATCTCAAGGAGCTGAGGCTGCCTACCTTCCTCAGGGAGTACGGCAAAATGGCGCAGCAGTGCGCCGCCGAGGGCGTTGATCACCCCGACTACCTTCTCAGACTGTCGGAGCTTGAGCTCATAGACCGTCATCACCGCATGGTGGAACGCAGGATCAAGGCGGCGCGCTTTCCCGCGGTCAAGAGTCTGGACACATTCGACTTCCTTGCGATCCCGTCAGTGAACAAGCAACTCGTGAACCAACTGGCCCGGTGCGAGTACGTTGAGCGTAGAGAAAACGTCATCGCCATGGGCAACAGCGGAACGGGCAAGACTCACATCGCGCTGGGGCTTGGTCTCGCCGCCTGCCAGAGGGGACTGTCGGTGGGGTTCACAACAGCGGCCGCCCTTGTACACGAGCTCATGGAGGCCAGGGACGAGAGAAGGCTGCTGAACCTTCAGAAGAAGCTGTCTCGGCTCAAGCTGCTGATCATAGATGAGCTTGGCTTCGTTCCCTTGTCCAGGACCGGCGCCGAGCTGCTCTTCGAGATCTTCAGCCAGCGGTACGAGAGAGGCTCGATCCTGGTTACCACCAACCTGCCCTTCGACGAGTGGACCGAGGTCTTCGGGTCAGAGAGGCTGACCGGGGCCCTGCTGGACAGGCTGACCCACCGCGTACACATCCTGGAGATGAACGGCGAGAGCTACAGGCTCAGACAGAGCGGGCAGGCCGCCGCATTGCTCTCTTCGGACTGACTTCCGTCCCCAGATCCTCATCAATCAAAGCGGACATTTTCCCTGGGCGCTTAGGCCTTGGTGGTACACTTTTCCGCCGCCGCGATGGTCCAATGTTCGCCCGCCCTTGACACACCGCCTACGCCTATCACGATTATTATATTGACACATATTCGATACGCAGCAAGAAGAACAAGATATGGCTGCCCGCGACCTCCGCGTCCGGCTCCGGCGCGTCCGGCGCGGTCGAACCCGGTTTCTACCTGGAAGAGCCGCCTTTGGGCGCGTCTGCCCAGGGGGCGGGAGCGCCCAGCATATCGCTGTCGGACCTGAAGTCCAGAGTCAAGGCGATGGACGATCTGGTCGAACAGGGTAAAGGTGTGGACGGATACAGGATGTGCCTCGAAGCAAAGTACGAGGTTGAAAGGGCCATTCGAACCCTGGGAATAGAGGGAGTGCATGGTGATGAAATCGTGACTTCGTCATCAGGGCTGCCCGCCGGAAGCGTTTTCAGTGAAGGACACTTTTGGGGAAGCGGCGAAGATGGATACCACACTCCTTTCTTCGCAGGTCCGGACACGCATCTGTTCGGGATAGGAGTGGAAGACACGGACGACGACTCAAGAGCCTACATGGTCAGAGCCAGGATCAAGCGTCCGCTGTCCAGAGGAATATACGAAATACACTACAACGCCCAAGATTCGTACGGAATCCCATGTGATTATATCGCGAACTCGTACTTACGATGGAATGTCCATGTAACCGCGCCCGCCGGAACGCTGCACGAGGCGTTCTTCGACCCCGTGGACATCGGCTCAGCGGTCGGCGCGGATTCCGACAACGGCGTTCTCAAGCCCGCTTCCTTCATATTCGAGGGCGTGGGCGACCTGAGCGTCAACCGCATCGCGTGGGAGTCGGGCAAGGTTGGCATGGAACTCGCGCCGCATGGACGCCTGACCGGACACCACATTGATTTCATCGCGCTGGACGGCTCCGTGGCTCTGCGCCTGGATTTCGACGACTCCACTGCGACCACCACCGAGGGCGGAGGAAACGCGCTGACATGGGGCGTGTGTGAACAGCCCTGGCGGGACCGCGACCTGCTGATGCTTCGCATAAGTGAGAGCGGGACGGACCTCTCCGGCGCGACCAACGACCTGTCCTGTGACGCTGGTCCTGTGGCTACGCCGTCGCCCTCGACTTCCACATCGCAGTTCGCCGAACGGAATCTCGTGGCCGAGCCTACACACGACTCCATAACGCTGCGCTGGGACGCGCTCGATACCGACGCGGTTACCGGGTACAGAATACTCAGGCGCGTCCAGGGACTGACCGAATTCAGAGAGATCGCTGAGGTCGGCAGGGACTCGACCGTGTACGTGGATACGGCGGACATCGAGCCGGACACCCATTACATCTACCGGATACGGGCCATCGTCGTCGAGGGCGCGGAAGCGGTTCCCGACTCGCGTGTCGCTATTAGAACGCCCGCGTCGCAATAACGCGAAATTCGCTTCATAGCGTCAGTCATAGCCTTCCCTCGGTATGTGCTAATATGGGCATAACCAAGACCCAACAGCTATACCACTACCCAAAGAGGTGAAGAGACTATGACCACGGCGACACGCGAGTATAAGGTTATCGGCAAGAGGCCCATCAGGCACGACGGCGCGGACAAGGTTACCGGGCGCGCGGTCTATGGCGCGGACATGAATCTGCCCGGCATGTTGTACGGCAAGGTTCTGCGCTCCCCGCACGCGCACGCTCGGATCACGAGGCTGGACACGTCGAAGGCGGAGGCGCACCCGGAGTCGCGCGGGGTGGTGACGTCCGCGGACTTCGCTCCCAGCGAACCGGTAGGCCCGATTGCGGTTCTCGGGCAGATGCCGCGTGATAACGTGCTGGTCCGAGACAAGGTTATGTACAAGGGCCACGCGATAGCCGCCGTAGCCGCGACCAGCGCGCACACCGCCGAGGAGATACTGTCTCTCATAGAGGTCGAGTACGAAGTCCTGCCCGCCTACACCAACATCGAGGACGCGATGGCCGAGGACGCGGTGGCTATCCACGATACATGGACGAACAACCCGGACCTGCCCGGCGGAGTGAACGTAGCCGCGCATGAGCAATACGTGTTCGGCGACCTGGACGCCGGCTTCGCCGAGGCGGACCGCATATTCGAGCGCGAGTATCGCACCAAGACCGTCCACCAGGGCTACATCGAGCCTCAGAACGCCACGGCGTGGTGGTCGCCGGACGGACGGCTGACTATCTGGTGCTCCAGCCAGGGACACTTCGGCGTGCGCGACAACACCGCGCGCATACTGGGACTGCCGGTGTCGCAGGTGAAGGTGGTGCCGCTGGAGATCGGCGGCGGCTTCGGGGGGAAGATACCGCCGTACCTGGAGCCCACTGCGGCTATCCTGTCCAGGAAGAGCGGCCAGCCGGTCAAGATGGTGATGGACCGCACGGAGGTTCTCCAGGCCACAGGGCCAACGTCGGGTAGCCTGGTTAGGATGAAGATTGGCGTTACGAACGATGGCAAGATCACCGCGGCGCACTGCTGGGTGGCGCTGGAGGCTGGCGCGTTCCCGGGATCTCCGGTTGGGGGCGCGGCTTCCGCCGTCTTCTCACCGTATCTCATCGAGAACGTGCGTATTGACGGCTACGACGTGGTGTCCAACAAGCCCAGGACGCAGGCGTACCGCGCTCCGGGCGCTCCCATCGTGATGTACTGCACGGAAACACTGGTGGACGAGATAGCGGAGGCGCTGGGCATAGACTCGGTAGAGTTCAGGCTGCTGAACGTCGCGCGGCAGGGCGACCGACGCGCCGACGGCGTCATGAACGGACGCATAGGCGCGGAGGAGATCATGCACGCGGTCAGGGAGCATCCTCACTACTCCACGCCGCTGGAACAGGTCGAGGGCAAGCTCAGGGGACGTGGCTGGAGCATGGGTTTCTGCCGCAACAACACGGGAATGGCCTGCGTGGTCGCCAACGTGCTGGGCAACGGCAACGTGAGTCTGGTGGAAGGCTCTGTGGACATCGGAGGATCGCGCACCGCCATAGCGCAGCAGTTCGCCGAGGTGCTCGGAATCCCGGTCGAGAACGTGAACCCCATGGTCGGCGATACGGACACGATAGGCTACACGTCCGTAACGGGCGGCAGCGGCGTCGCGTTCAAGTCCGGCTGGGCGGCGCACGAAGCGGCTATGGACGTGATGCAGCAGTTCATCGTGCGCGCGTCGCTGATCTGGGACACCGACCCGGACAACGTGGAGTACGTGGACGGAGCTCTCCAGCACAAGTCGGACTCCGAACTGCGCCTCACGTTCGAGGAGATGGCGGCAAGGCTGCCCGAGACCGGTGGCCCGGTCGTCGGTCGCGCCAACCTGAACCCGGGCGGGTCGGGCGGATCATACGCGGCCAACATTGTTGACATCGAACTCGACCCGGATACGGGAAAGGTGGACATACTCCGCTACACCGCTTTCCAGGACGCGGGCTTCGCGATTCACCCGTCCTACGTGGAGGGACAAATACAGGGCGGCGCGGCGCAGGGCATCGGCTGGGCGCTGAACGAGGAATACTTCATGGGCGAGGATGGCGGTATGCAGAATACCAGCCTGCTCGACTACCGTATGCCCACAAGCCTCGACCTGCCGATGATTGACGCGGTTATCGTGGAGGTGAACAATCCGGGCCACCCGTTCGGGGTGCGCGGAGTGGGCGAGGCGAACATAGCTCCGCCGCTGGCCGCGCTCGCCAACGCGATCCACGGCGCGTCGGGGGTGCGAATGACGGAGTTGCCCATGAATCCGCAGGCAGTGGTCGCCGCGATGGAGGCGTAGAAAAACGGCATACAGAAAGCCGTAGATGATTCAATG
This sequence comes from Dehalococcoidia bacterium, assembly GCA_965261525.1. Lineage (GTDB taxonomy): Bacteria > Chloroflexota > Dehalococcoidia > Lucifugimonadales > UBA1123 > VXRN01. The sequence continues at coordinate 1,627,664 of OZ253472.1, read as the reverse complement.
CCGATGCACAATCCTCCACATCCAAGTGGAGTCGTTCGGAGACAATGTCTCGAACCATTGGGGCTGTCTATCGAGAAAGCCGCCAAAGGACTGGGCGTAACTCAACGCTCACTGTCCGATCTTGTAAACGAAGAAGGCCCCATTTCCGTTGATATGGCAATCCGACTGTCCAAGTCCTTCGGGTCTTCAGCCGAAACATGGCTCGGAATGCAAATGGCGTATGACCTGTGGCAAGCTCGTGAATTCGCCGAGAGCATAGAGGTAGAACGGTTCGTGGAGCCTGTTATCAGATAGGCCGCGACGCCGGCGGGCGTCAGGATGACGGAATTGCCGATGAATCCTCAGGCGGTGGTGTCCGCGATAGAGAGCAAGTAGAGTAGCTGGGCCGCCGGTGTTGCAAAAACACCGGCGGCCCAGCTGAAATATACCTCGGTAACTCAAAGGAAACGCGATGCTGACCGATCAGCACATTCAAGATTTGGTTAGTTGCTCCAAGACAATTACAAAGAAAGAACCCGCGAGTGGATACAGAGAAGACGGACGTCATTTGCGTTGTGACTTGGAATTAGTGTCCACCGAGGATAGCAGCACAACTTTCAAAGTATTCATTCGGCGGAACACAGAATTCATAGAAAATTTCTCCATCGGACTACTCTATTCACCTGATGAACCAACATTAGCGACCATAACACTCGTCCGTTACAATGGTCCACACGGAGAAACAGGCAGAGACCCGGATGGACACTACGCCAAACCGCATATCCATCGCATCACAGTTTCCGAATTAGAGTCTGGAAGCGTACGACCGCAAGAAAGGCACAGAGAGATTACCGAACGGTACGGCACGTTCGAACAAGGATCGTCAATTTTCTTCAATGATACCCACGTAGTAAATTTCGAGGACTACTTTCCTAATCTATTGCAAGGAAATCTCTTTAATGGACGCGTCTAGCATAAAAGAATCGTTGGTTCAGACCGGGGCTACAGGTTTCGACTTTTATGAACGTCGCCCGGGAAAGTATCAACTGATTGTTCCCATACTCCACGAAGATGGGGATATGGTTGACATCTATCTGCAGGACAGTCCCAAAGGTGAGGACTGTATCCGTATCTGTGATTTCGGAATGACACTGATGCGCCTCTCCTACACATACGACGTAAACACAGGAGCCCGTCAGCGCATATTCGACAGTATCCTTATCAATAATGGCGTCAATAGTGATGACGGAAACCTATATCTGGATACATCCATGGATATGCTGTATGAGAGTATCTTGCAGTTTGCGGGCTGTACGCAGAAAGTCTGTAATATGCGCTATTGGAGCAGGGAAGTCGTTCGCAGCGCGTTCTATGACGACCTTGAGGACTATGTCACCACCGAGCTAGGGCTGTTTCAGCCAGTAGCGGACAAGTCCCCTATCCCTGAGAATCCCATTTTCAGTGTGGATTGGTCTCTAACGCACAAAGATCGAGCATTTTACCTTTTCGGTGTGCGCGGCAACGACAAAGCAAAGAATGTAGCTATTGCGCTGCTGGAATTCCAGAAAGCGGATCTGCCGTTCATAAGTCTGGTCGTTCACGAAGATATGGAAGAATTGGGGAGAAGGGAACGCCAATATCTCACGAGGAACGCTGATACACAGTATCCAGCCATAGGCGACTTTCGAGATCGAGTCGCCGACGACATTCTCAGATTCGTCGCGTAGTCTTCCTGAACCCATGAAAGTCATCCGGACCGTCGCCGACTTCCGCGATACTCAGCGTACATATCCCCGGCCGCTTGGGCTGGTACCCACTATGGGCTATCTGCACGAGGGACATCTTTCCCTTGTGCGCCGATGTCGGGAGGACAACGCAACCGCGGTCGCGAGCATATTCGTCAACCCGACGCAGTTCGGGCCGTCCGAAGACCTTTCCACCTACCCGCGCGACATGGAGGGCGACCTCGCCAAGCTGAAGGCCGAGGGCGTTGACCTTGTCTTCGCGCCGCAGGCGTCTGAGATGTACCCGGACGGCTTCGAGACGACGATTGACGTCGGCGGCATCGCCAGGAGGCTGGAAGGCGAGCATCGCCCCGGGCATTTTCAGGGCGTGGCGACGGTCGTGTGCAAGCTGCTGACGATTGTCAGGCCGGACAACGTGTACTTCGGGCAGAAGGACGCTCAGCAGTGCCTGGTCATCAGGCGGCTCAACGCGGACCTCGACCTGGGCGCCGAGATCATCGTAATTCCCACGGTGCGCGACCCGGACGGTCTGGCGCTGTCCAGCCGCAACGCATACCTGTCACAGGAAGACCGCAAAGCCGCGCTGTCCCTGTACCGCGCTCTTACCTTGGCCGAATCGCTTTATACAGACGGGATTCGGAGCGTGGATGTGATGCGCCGTGAGATGCTGGACCTGCTGCAAGCCGAGCCGTCCGCGTCCGTGGAGTACGTGTCAGTCGCGGACGCGGAGACGCTCGCCGAACTCGACTCGGTAGATCGGCCCGCGCTCGTCTCGATGGCAGTCCGCATCGGCAATGTCAGGCTGATAGACAACATAACTCTGAACACAAAAGCCTGATTTTACTGTAACATATAGACATGAGAGTTCACCGATATGGTTGTTGAAGAAAGTGACCTAGGCTTGGAAAGCAGAGTAAGTCGCCTTGAAGGCGCGATAGACCAGATTAACCCACAGATTGAATCACTGGATCGCAATCTGAACGCGCGCATGAACTCGATTGAAACGCGCATGAATTCGATTGAAACGCGCATGAACGTTCAGATTGGGCTTACATTCGGGGTGTGGGCAACCGTTGTCGGCGTACTGCTGGCTGTAATTTTCAAGGGTTAAACTAACTACCGGCTTTCGAGATACAGCGGCGCGAGCATCCCGTCCACGGGAACATAGTCATCGGTGAGTACGGACTTGTCGCCGCCTTCCATCCATCGGGCGAACTCGGAATCCGGCATGAAATGGGCCACAGTCGGTCCCCTGTCGGTGACTCGATTGGCGGCCACCAGTTCGGGCAGCGTTATCGGCTGCCGAGAGGCGGATACAACGAATGTGTAGCGGGTGTCGCCGTCCCAGTTCGTATCGTCTCTCATCACATAGACGTAAGGGAACGTCTTCTGAAGTGTGGTGACCACAGAGCGCAGGAAGCGGCCGCTGTGCATCTTATCTACTATGTTGAGCGCGTACACGCCGTCCTCTGCGAGCAGACCGAACACCATCTCGTTGAACTCCAGCGTCGTCAGATGATATGGCACAGACACGTCGTTGAAAGCGTCGCCGACTATGAACTCATACTTGCCTTTGGGTAATTCCTGGAGCTTGGTGCGAGCGTCCTCTGTGTAGGTCACGATGCTCGTATTCACAGGAAGCGCGAGGTACTCAGTAGCGACCTCGGTAACTTCGGGGTCAATCTCAACCACCTCAACGCTGGCGTCGGGGAACATCACCTCCAGGAAGCGCGGCATCGTGTAACCGCCGCCGCCTATAAACAGCGAGTCCATGTCGGGATTACGCTGCGCGACAGTGGTAGCCACATCGCCGAAGACCTTCTCGTATGAGTAGTGCAGGAACAGCGGGTCTTCGATGTCCACGTAGCTGTGCAGCAGCGCGTCGAGGTAGAGTATCCGCACCTCGCGGTCGCCTATGTCGCGCGCCCTCACCTTTATGCAGTAGTAGTTGCTCTCACGCTGGCAGTCGCTATCCAGTCCGTCGGCCCAGACGCCAAATCCGAGGACAGCCACGAACAGCGCCCCAAGGACAGTCCCGGCCTTCCATGCGCGTGACAGGTTGCCGAATATGATCGCCATCGCGACTAGGATCAGCGACACGATGAGAATGACCAGGCGGGTTCCCAGCAGCTGCACCAGCACAAAGCCTGTCAGGAACGTTCCAAGAATGCTGCCTGCGGTCGAAATGGCGTATATCTTTCCCACCACGTTGCCGGTCTGGGTCAGGTCGGAGAGCCGGAGCTTGATGACCACGGGAGTCACCATTCCAAGTATGACGCTCGGAATAAGGAACAGCGCGACGGTGAGCAATACTATGCGGGGTATGATGGGAAGCGCAAGAAATGCGTCGGAGGCGAACCTGTCTATCGGGAGGATGGCGATGCTCGCCACGCCGCTGGCCAGAAGTATGACGCCCAGGGTAGTCGTGCAGGGGAATCTGTCCGCAATCCGCCCGCCCACGTAGTTGCCGAGGCTGATTCCAGCGAGCACAATGCCGATGATGCTCGTCCAGGTGTACAGCGAGACGCCAATGGTCGGAGCCAGTATCCTGCCCGCCACGATCTCGATTATCAGCGTACACGCGCTGGCGGTGAACACGATCAGATATGGTTTCAGGGTGTTGTATAGATTCATTCCGCAGGGTTACACGCAGAGGTTCTGGTATGCGTCGAATATTCCGATAGGGGATAAGGTCCAGAAGTGGCCCTTATCCCCCGTGTCCAAACAGCAACAGTGTATCACGTAGTTATAGAGAGCATCTATCTGAACGACAATCCGTGAAACTTAAATCAGATGTGCGTTTCCAATAGGTGGGGAGGGTGATTGATATATATGGCGACATCCTATATAATCCCGCTTGGCTTGACTACATGGCCTAAAACAGGAAACGGGAGTTGCTTCGATGACTACCAATGAGACAGACACCGGCGTTGCGAACATGATTTCGCCCCACTATTCCGTCGTGGTTGGCGCCGGAAGCGCGGGAGCCAGTCTTATTTTGGAGTTGTGCCGGTCCGCAATGCGCGCCGATATAAAAGGTGTCGTGCATATTGATCACGAGGAAGTCGAGAGTGCAACACTGAGGGCCAACCTAAAAAGTATAGGGTTCGATACAGATAGTGGATTTAGGTCTGTACACCTACAACATATAGAAGCTCGCAGAAGATCTTTTGAGATCATACGTGAAAGGCTTAACGTTAAATCTAAATTTGACGATGATCTGAATAGCAATGCTCCCGGGATCCGTGTTTTTACTCAATTCCATGAAACTGAGATCATCACCGCGATCACAGATCTGCTTCCCAAAGACGGCGCTGGCGAGTTGGAAGAGTCTAGGGTTGTCTATGTGTTCGCTGTGACTGGAATAACTGCGAGTACTGTCGCTCTTGAGGCAGGTGAGTTGGTCAAGAAGTATCTGAATAGGGAATTTGAAGATGATCCCTTAGGCGCTGGGACAACCGTGCCAAATATAGGCGTTGCATTTATGTCACCTACTCCGGCTATGGGCGCGATTCAAGATAACCTGCCACATGGACGCAAGGTGTGTGAAGTGATGTCTAGTAAACTGGTGGATGGGAATTTGCCGTTTGACAAGTTGCTTATGGTTGATGGTAGCGGGCTTAGGGATATAGAAGAGGATAATTTCACTGCATGGGCTGGGGATATAATATCGTCCCTCTTACATGCAAGAAGCTTTGATCCGGCATCTGAAACGGTGGAAGTGATTGCTGATACTAGGGAGTTGCTTAATAGTTTACCGCCATACGCAAACGTAGCTTTTGTGCGTACTGGATGGACTGACGACCAAGTGGATGTTCTGCGTTTTCTGGACAAACTTGATGGTAATATAGTAATTGATTAGCGGGTTGCGGAGTCGGCAGAAGAGATTCAGAATGAGCGAAGTGGAACAGGAGCGCCGCCGAACACATCACAGAGCGCATCCAACAGCGTATCGCCATCAACCTTCCTCGCCAGAGTCCTGATCACGCTCGTGAATGCAGAGTACGCCTCAGCCCCTTCATAGGTCTTGGAGCAATGAGACACCTTCCGAGCTATCACCGCCCCGCGCAAGGCCCGTTCTGCCCGATTGTTGGTAGGCTCTATTCTCGGATCATCCAGAAAGCGCAGCAGGTTGCCACGGTCGTTGTGCCTGCCGAGTTCGTTCAGCAGTCTCTGATTGTCCGGGTCCGGCATCCGACGGTCTCGCAGATGGTGGGACACCTCACGTTTCAACCGCTCAGACTCTCCTGCAAAGTCCACCGCCTCTCCACGCAACTCTGACTCCCGCAGCTCAATCGACTCTCTCAGAAGTTCGATCAACCGCTTTCCGAAGCTCCGTCCTCTACCCACCTTGGTCTGAACCACCTCACTGACGGAACGTATAACGCGCGCCATGCACTTCTGTTGTCTGACACCGGACAGGGTATGGGAGTCATAGCTCCGGCCCCTGTCCGTAACCATCACTCCGCCATAGTCTGAGGGGATCAACTCTCTGACCTCCTCGTTTCGGTGGCGAGCGCGTATCTGGTACACGCTGGCCTCATCAGTCTCGAACGCCATCAGGTAAGCAGGCTCTCCGCCCACACGCCAGCCCGTATCGTCGGTGTGTACCACTGAACTTGAACGAACTGAACCGCGCAGACTGCGGTAGGCGTCTCCCACCTCTCCCTTAGCGCGTCGCAGAGCGTCCTGTGTGATTGCGCTCTGAGTTATCTTCACTCCGGTCAGAGTCCTGAGTATAGAGGGAATCTTCCTCACCGGAACACCCGCGCTGTGATGCAGTACATGGGCCGCCGACATCACACGCTTGCCCATTCTGTGAGCGCTCGCGCCATACTGGTCAGGGGCGACTTGCCGATGGCGACCACGAACCCTCTTGCCGCATGACCGGCGCCGGCATATCTGTACCCTGTATCCCTTCACCTGGGGTCTGGGCATTGGGGGAAGGTCGGTCACATACGCATACCCCACTCCCTCGTGTTCGAGGGCGCCCCCGCATCCCGGGCAACTGTCCGCCGACACCGAAACGTCAATGATCGGTTCTGTCAGTTCATCGGCAGAGGGGGGCTTTCGGAAGCTGAATGACCCTGTTCCCGGCTTTCGGCCCGGCCGCTTGGGCTTTGCGGCTCGCTTGCCCTTGGAGAACGGAGCGGCCTGGCGCTTTCCCGCTCTCTGAGCCTCAGCGAGTTGCTTCTGTAACTCTCGGATCGTGGCCAACTGCCGCGCAACTTGCATTTGCAGCCGGTTGACCGCGGACGTCAGCTCGTCGCGTTCAGAGGGTGAAAGGTCTTTGTCCGTACACATAACCGCAGTATAATACCATTTCATTCTGACCACGACATAAATCTCGGCGGCAGTCTGTGTATCGTCATTCCCGCTTTCGCGGGAATCCATTCAAATCTAGTCAGTTACAACACGCCGACGTTACTCCGAATTGGTATAAGAATATGCTCAGCCCGATGCAATCCGACGCCGCTAATCAATTACCATGGAGGGTATCAAAAGATGGCAATTAAGCTCCGCTAAATTCGTCGTAGTCGTTTATGGAACGTTCTCTACCCTTCCTGTCAATAACCAATACATCTTCAGGGTCCAAAACACCTGGAACTTGATAAGCGGGATTCTTTACGTTCTTTACTTCGACTATTACCTCCCAGGGTTCGCAGTGCAGATAGTCGGCTACTCTCTCTTCTAATGCTTCCTTTGCCTCAGATAATAGATTCATCAGACGAGATCGTGCTATGGAACCTTCGACATATTTGCTCGTAAGTGGCATCCTACAAACTTGCTTGAATAGATTACGGCAGTGCAGGCGTGTGAAAATACTCTTAGGTCTTTCGAGGTCGGATTTCAATATGATATGGAATATAATCTGGACTTTGTACATTCAGGCGGCGTAAGTCAGGGATTCTATGAGTCGGTTGAACAGAAGCGCGGGGACTTTAACGATGTCGGGTTTGCGCTCAGACACACAAAAAGTCTCAGACGCTCTCCACATATGATGACGCGCCAACGTGATTGCGTCGCTGAACGTGGGTTCAGACTTGGCGTACCATGCGGCTGAACGCGTTGGAACTGAACCTTCTCGCCTTAGCAGTTCGGCTGCGAGTGTAACCCAGGAGAACAGCGCCAACAGCGCGGGCGTGGTACGGGCTATGGCAAGGTCCGACCATTGACGCTGCGTACCCACTCCAAGGTGAGCGCGTACCTCTTGGAAGGTCACCTCGAGCTGCCAGCGCAGCGTGAACCATTCAACGATCTGCGTAGGGGATACTGAAAGATCTGTGCACAGCAGGGACTGGGAGTGGAACTGCCCCAGTGGGTCTCGAATGAGAACCCAGCGAATGGGCACAGGTGGCTTGCCCGCATGATACCAGACGGCGGTATGAGAGCTGAGTTCCACTGTTCGGGTGTCGTCGCCGTACCATGCGACAGATGTCCGGCTCCAGCGCGTATCGGGGCGGTCGAGGAGTTCCCTGAGCGTGGGCAGGCGCTGGCCCTTGAGACGCGGGCGTCCCATTTGACCGGGCAGTCGGGTTGGAGCGGGTTCGTAGAGCGCGGCGTCCAGCCTCAGTCTGGTGATGAAGGCAACGGGTTGGGACATAGACTGGCAGAAGTGGAGCAGGTCGAGTGCGGCGTAGCCGCTGTCCGCCACCACCACGATGGGACGGTCCGGCAGCCAGCGTCGGAGTTGGAGTATCATCTGGCGCGCCCAGTCGGTGATTTTCTTGTGAGTCCGTCCCATCTTCCGGTTGTAGCGTTCGGAAGGAGCCAGAGCCGTCAGTACAGGCAATGCCCATGTCCTATGCGCCCAGGGTATGGTGATCAGCCACATCAGGCTTATCCAACGCAGGCCCGAGGCCTTGACCAGATGGCTGTCGCTGGAGCGCGCAGCGTCTCGGTAGATGCCCTTTGCCTTGATGCGACTGCCCCGCCGCCGCTCAATTGTTTCGTCTATCCCGAATACCAATGGACCGTCCCCTTGGGCAAGATGCTGAATCAGAAGCGTCAGCAGAACTCGGCTCAGCCGCAGGGACGACCATGCGGCGCGATTGAGAACGTGGTGGTACTTTGCGAAGCCGTCATCGTCGTCGAGGCCCATGACGCGAAGAGCGGATGTGATGGTGCGCTTTCGCGGAGCTAGAATGACTCCGACCAGCAATACCTGAACCTTCATCCAGGTTCTGCGTTGAAACAGAGTTGAGAAGGGTTGGAGTATGGGTATAATGGGATCAGGCAGGGTGAGCATAAGTCGGACCTTTCGTCGTAGTCTGGCTCCGACTAGCTCACCCCGCTCTCATATCCTGTCTAGCTTTTGTACAAAGTCCAGATAAGGTCATCGTCATATTTCACGTAATTCTGGCAGAAAGCGGTTGAGCCGTCATATGAGTACAGATTCTCTATTTCCTCTAACCCCTGCGATACCCCGTGAAAGAATCAATAATCATGTCTGAGTCAATGATTCCATACTTGACCCCGGCATAATACGTGTCCCGCAACAGGTAGTCTATTTTGTCTGCATCGAGGTTGCTACTTACTATGTCACGCCTCATATCTCGTAGATTAGTCCCTCGTATCATCTGGCATACTGCCTCGCGTTGATCGTCTGACAACTTCTCTGCGATGGAGGGTTCGTGAGATATGATGTCCACAGTGAGCTTCTCATGAATTTTCTCTCGAACGCCTGACGTTCCTACTGAAGGCTGATAATAATCATCGAGCAGATACTCCGACACATGGCTAAACGGGCCATGTCCTATATCATGCAGAAGAGCTGCGAGGCGAACTACTTCAACATCATTATCGCACAATTGTTCTTTTATTTCAAATGTATCCATTATTCTCGCTGCTGTATGCAAAGTACCAAGGCTATGCTCGAACCTGGTGTGGAGCGCTCCCGGATAGACTAGATTAGCCAGAGCCAGCTGTTTGATTCGACGGAGCCGCTGGAACGGCGGAGTGTCTATGATTGAGATCTCCTGATCAGTCAGGCGAATCAAACCGTGTATGGGATCGCGAATCTCGTGAGCAGCATTAACCATGTAGTATCAACCGCCCCTCACCCTCTGCATAAGATAGGCCGCCAGTATCCCGATTGGGATGGCCACGACCACCGCGCCAAGAATCACGACGATGGCCAGATCGCCCAGACCGAGGACGGAGTCAATCTGGTCCTTAATCCACTGCAGAAGAACCGGGTCCCCAGGCTCCGAGTGATGCGCCAGGGCGGACAGAAGAAACGGGGGCATTGTAATTCCCTGCTGTGGCCGACTGTCAGTCGTTTGCGCCCTGGGCGACAGTTGGAGTGGGCCGGGGCGTCTGATAACGGGCGGAGAACTTGCGCTCCTTGACCGAGTAACTAGCCACTGTCGCGCCCAGCAGCGTCAGACCGGCAAGCGCGAACGGTATCACGTAAGTCCCGGTTATATCGTACAGGATGCCTGCCGCTAGCACACTCACTGAGCCGCCTATCTGGTGCGCGAAAGTGGTGAACCCACCCAGAGTGCCGAGGTTCTTCAGTCCGTATATATCCGCTGTCAGAGAAGATGTCAGTGGCGGTGTCGCTATCCAGGACATACCGGCGAAGTACGCGAAGCCCCATATGCCGAGCGACGGTGGGATACCGACCCCAAACAGGTCTGCGAGGATGCTGGGCGTGACGAGCATGACATAGGCGAAGAATCTCAGGAAGTATATAGTGCCCAGCATATTCTTTCTGCTGAACTTGTCCGAGTGAACGCCGACCACCAGAACGCCGATCGCGTTCAGCCCCTGCATCATTCCGAACGCCATTGCCGCTACCGCCGGGCTGATGCCCAGGTCTATCGCGAACGGCACATAGTGGGTAGAAATGATAAGCGTGGTCACGCCGCAAACGAAATACGCGCCCGACAACTGCCAGATGGGAGGAGACCTGAAAGAATCCCTCCAGTTGTCCGACTCCAGGGGCGCGGTGGAAGCTGGCTCCCTCAGGAAGTCCTTCTTGTCCCTCGTAATTAACGCGACCAGCCAGATAGCGGCAACCAATGGAAGCGCGATCAGTTGTATGAAGGACCACGCTACCTTCCATGCCGCCTGTAGTATAGGCGGAGGTGCGGTCTGGGAGCTGCTGCCGTCGGGTTTCTCGCCTATGTCCTTGGGTTCGTCGCGCATCAGGAGCGCCACGAGCGGCAAGGCGAGAATCAGCACCATAGCGCCAAGTACCAGCCAGGCGTACCGCCAGTGAGTCCAGATGATGAGCGACGCCGCGAAAGGCGTCAGTATCAGACCGCCCAGCGATGTTCCGGCGGTACAGAGACTTAGCACTATCCCCCGGCGTCGGAAGAACCACTTGGCAAGCACGGCGTGAACCGTAACCAGCGAAACGCCGCTGGACGCGGTGGACATTACCAGTCCATAGATTATCACCAGAAACAGCAGGCTGGCTTTCAGCTCGATCTGCAGAAAGGGAAGGTTAATGGTGGGGGCAAAGTCCAGTCCGAAGTCGCTCGTGAAAGTAAGGAGTATGGTGGAAACGCCCAATACCAGGAGGCTGATAGAAATGACTGACCGGCCCCCGAAGCGATCATATATCCGTCCCAGGAACGGCTGCGACAATCCGTTGACCATAATGCCGACGGCGATGGCGGCCGATATCTCGGTGCGGCTCCAGTCCAGGTCGCCGGTCATGGGAACGACGAATACGCCGAAGCCGTTTCTCGCGCCCATAGACATGAAAAGCGCGAACGCGCCGGCAGCCACAATGAACCAGCCGTAAAAAATCCCGCTGCGGGCCACCTTCTCGTTCAACCTACTACCTTTGCCTCCAGCCGTACCCTGTTCGGTCGAGCAGCCTGCCTAAATCGGGGAGCGGTTCTGGGATTGTATTGTTGGAGTCTAACACCGCGATGTTACAGGTGACAAGCGGGTTGGGCTGCTTGCCGGATCGAACGCTTCCTCAGATCAGCCCGCGCCGCTGGGCGACCAGAACCGCCTCCAGCCTGTCCCCCTGGCGTTCAACTTCTTGCGCGCGTTGCGGATGTGGGCGTGAACAGTATGGAGGGTGACGCTGAGTCTGTCGGCTATCTCCGCGTCCTCGATGAACGAGGCTACCATGCGCAGCACCCGGAGTTCGCTGGGGGTCAGGGGGCGGAGATCGTCGTCGGACATCATCAGGCCCCGGACGCTCTCAGTAACCCTTATGATCTGCCCTTCGTCTGTCCCCTCATGGAAGAGGTGTATGATAACGGCCCCATCCTCATCGTGTCCTGCGCGAACGATGAGCGGAATAACCGAGACCCGCTTTCGCTCGCCCGATGAGCATCTCATTCGGACCTGGGTCACTGGCGGTTTGATACCCTGACTCGCCAGAGCGAGAGACGGACAACCCTCGATACAGATAGGCGAGGTTCCATTCGGGGCGAGACTCGCGCAGACCTCGTAGCAGCGCAGTCCGGCTACATCTTCGCTCTTGTATCCAAGAATCTCCTCGGCGGCAGGGTTCCAGTGGATGATCCTCTGGTCCGCGTCCACCGCGTAAACGCCGTATGGCGATTCGTTCATCGCTTCAAGAATTTCGACTACGTTCACCTACTCTATAACCTCCTGTTGCTATTATCCAACACTGCAAGTGTCCTGGACAGTAACTTACAGATTTAGGTAATTTACACCGCCGCGTTCACAAGGCGACAATTGATTTTGCCACCCTCAACCGAGAGACGGCAAGTCTAACACAGGTCTGGATAAGACGAGGAAATAGCATTGGATAGCAGGAAAATTCAAAAACAGAAGTTCGCTGGCCGTGAATCTGCCCACTCCATCCCGGGCCTACTCTCTGACCGGGAGGTGGCGCTGCTGAGGATGGTGGGAGAGGGCTGCGGAAACGACGAGATAGCCCGGGAACTCAATATCGCCCCGACGACCGTGCGCAATGGCATTGTCCGCATCCGCTCCAAGCTGGGACTGGACTCGCGCTACAAGCTGATTTCATATGCCGCCAGGCGCGGCATCCTGATGTATCCGGATAGCGAGACCGACACCCCTGACTACACAAGCTGACTTGCTTCCCTCTTCACGTCCGCGCTGCCTCTCCTGTCTATTTGACGACTCTTCGGATTGCCCTGTTTCGGGCCGGAATCCGGCCTGCCACTCAAAATAGGTTCATTTGTACCTATATTTTGAGCGGCTACGGCCCGAAATAGGTTCATTTGTATCTGTTCCCGATTATCCGACTTCCGCTAAAGTTGCGCACGCTGGAGCATAAGATCCAAGTAAGCGGGTGAAATATTGAGTATGGTCCTGATTATATACGATGAGTTAAATCCGAGGTAAACCATCGGACATAGATAATACCAGCCCAACTCATTGATACCTGCTTTTCTTCAACAATAGCTATACAGATAACCCAGTTGAGGGACAAATTACTGGACAAGGAAGTGTTTATGATTAAGAGAGGAATATAGAGACATGCTAATTGGGAAAGTTCGCAGACGATTGTGGCTTCTTTTCTTAGTCGTACCCGTTGTTGCAGCCTTCGGTGCATTCGCTGTGGCTTGGGCCGACGAGGACGGACCAGAGACCTCAGATGCCATCGGAGACGGCTACGGCACCTCACATACAAGCACGGTTTACTACGATAGGCAGTTGAGCCCCTTCATTGTTTGGGTGGACAGGGTATATTATGGAGGATGGAAGCCTGACACAAACTTCTATGGGCAGTGTTGTGGTGCATGGAGAGAGAAGAATGCCCTCTATAAAAAATGGAACGGTACTAAGTGGGTAACTGTGGTCTCCGAGAGCCCAGGCAGTTGGCACGAACCCTCCGGCACGCCAGAACTGTCCTACTACAACAGGAATAGAGATGTCACACTGGAGGGAGGGGCATTAGTCCAACAGCGTTTGGAATACCAGAAAATAGTCACAATCGGGGACCAGGGTGAAATGCTTCAGTATTCGGGATACTGGCACAGTCACTATCTGGAATAAGCCTGCTTTGAGTGAGAAGGGAGATAAAATTGATCAAGAGGATAGCGACAGGCAAGACCGTTTCTGTGGCTGTTGTAGCAGTAGTTGCATTGATTGCGGCCTTTGCGATTTTCCTGTCCAACCGAGAGTGTGGTGAAGCCAGCCCCACCGAACTACCAAACATGACGCTCGTCTATGAGGTCTATGGTCCAGCAGTTACTATAGGAGATAACTCAGTAGCCCCCTACAAGGAAACCCGACGCTTGGAGTACCAGTCAAAGACTAACTGGACCGAGACCGTGATTGAGTCACCCACAATCAACCTTGGTAGGTATGGGAGTGATAGCAACGTTGGCTCATACCGTACGTTGAAAGACAGAGTACTCACAGAATATAACCCGCTAGATGAGAGTACCCTAGAGAGCGCCATAGATAATGGTGTGACCTATATACCGAATGCAGCCTTTACGTTTGTTCATACGTCTCCGGTCAAGCCTCTCGGAAATGTTTCGGGCGTTTCAGTAACTACTGAAGCACGAGTCTGTTTCAACAGCGAGTGTGAAGAGAACGCAAGTGGTGTTAAGTATAGTGCTAACGGTGTTAACTTGGTGGTACTTGAAGGCGACAATTGGATCATTCCTCTCGAATTCGAAAATGGATTCGTCTTGAGGTCAGCTGACATACAAGCTTCAAAACCTTAGGTTATTCACCAATAATTCTACTCTGGGAGCAAGACCAAATGAATGCAAAGCGCCGGAGCGCCTTTAGGCAGTACCACTGTCGACCATACTTCCGGATATAGCATAACTTCAGATGGTGACTACGTAGCTGTAAATACAGGCGTTCATTTCGTCGGGGCTACCAGCGGACTTCAAGGTGGAGGGGTGCAGAGTACCTGCACAAGGGCGTTTTACACAAACGACCGCACCATCCTGTGCCAGAATTTGGTTAAGAATACCAGTGTCGATCATGGAGATAGCGGGGCGCCGGTGTTTCGCATATCAGACTACCCAGATACCGGTGACGTAGACCTGCTGGGCATCGTCGTTGCTAGATCAGGGAGTAGTAAATACTACTACAGCCCAATCGGTAACATTTATGACGAATTGGGTGACTCCTCCGACACATGGGATTCCTGTGATTCATCGCATAATTGCTAAATTGTCTGGAACACCCTACGATTGAGACTAAGTATGAAGCTCCCTGCACTTTGAACAGGGAGCTTCGATTCGTGAGAGGCGTTCTGATACCAATTCAGCTTGATGAGGCCGGGTAGTATTCAGGTAGCCGCTGAATGTTCCGCTTGATCCAATCCCAACCTACCAGCGACTTTACTCGTTCGGGATCCGATTCCAGCCTGCTCAGGCAGGTATTCACCGCCTCAACCTTCTCATCTATACTCCCATAGACCCTGCCCTCTACCCACCTGCGAACCTCCTCGAACACCCGCTCGACAGGATTAAGCTCAGGACTATAGGCAGGCAGCGTTATCGTCTTCATCCCCGCTATACTCCTCACCAACTCGCTGCGATGACTGCCCGCTCCGTCCCACACAAGCGCTCTCACTTCCGTGTATCGCCTAACGCTCAGCGCCGCGCGCGCCACCGTCTCAGACCTCATCGAGTCTATCCACGCCCACTCCGGTTTGCCTCTGCCAAAGTCCACCACCAGGAACAGGTACTTCCACTCATAAACCAACTGCAACCGCTGAACCACCTTCACCCCACGAACTCCCCACACCCGGCGCACCATCCCGCGAAGTCCGACTCGCATCTCATCGGCAAACCCGATCAGCGTTCCCGAACTAACTCCCGCTCTCCGAAGGGAACGGCCAAGCCCCCCTTTTTCCACCGCTCCTGAGCGTACAGGTCCGCCTTCTCATGCCGGGGTCTGGGAACCTTCGGTGAACATCCCAGCCGCTCAAGCACACTGTATATGCTGTTCCCCTTGAACCTCACACCGTACTCCGACTCCACCCAATCGGCGATCTCACCAGCAGTTCTGAAACGTCCACTTCCAATCTCCCCAACCAATCTCCGTTCCTGAGACTCGCTCAGAAACCTCGGCTGACCCACTCCGCCCATCTTGCGGGACAGGACCTCGTCCAGACCGCCTTCTCTATACCACCCAACCCATCTCTGCGCGCTCCGGCAGTGAACACCCACAGCTTCAGCCGCCGCCTTGATCTGCCAGCCGCTGCGTATCAGCCATAGCAAGTGCAGCCGGGTGCGAATGCTGACGTCTCGTTGGGACATATAAGCCTCTTTCAATGCCTCCGGTGTATCTTGCTCATGCCATGCCATCCTGAACGGGCGTCCAATCATCTGCTACCCTCCAACGCTTGAGTTGGCTTGAGCATAAATGAAATATCAGACTTCGACCAGCTCCTCCACGCTCACATCAGGATGAAATGGTATGATAACAGGTGTGTTACTCGCCTCGATCAGCTGGAGTACGATTTCGCACTCCGCCGTAACCGGTGATTACGTACTTTCCCTTTTGCTGCTGGGCATGATGTTCTACGTCGTGGGACAGTTCTTCGTGGACCGCTTGCGGCCCGAAGTTGCCCCGCAAGACTTCCATGACACCCGGCCATGGAATACCCCATATACGACGACGACGGGAGGATTGTGGCTCAGGGTCGGTTTCAACACGCTGTTGAATATAGCGATCTACACCGCGCTGGCGTTCGCGCTCATCTTACTGACAACCGCCCGGCCAGCCTTCATGGTACTGCTCGGAACGCTGTTCTTGATTCGAATGCCTCATCTATACTGGAGTATGCGCGGACGGTACGATAGCGTTACGGACTCGGAAAGCGCTGTTCTCCAATACCGGGGAGGTTCCCCAATGGACCGCAGAACCCGATGGCTTGTGCCTATGGGAATGGCCGGACTCGGCTCCGGGATCGCGGCCATAGGGATGCTTCTCGGTTGATTAGAAATCTCATCCCCGGGGACTTATTGGAGCGAGTAATAAGTGCGGCAGTTCATACGTGAGGCGCTGGACGCCGCCACCCTCTTCATCGTGGTATTTGCCGCCCTGCATTTCAGTGTTCAGAACATCAGGATAGACGGCATGAGCATGAACCCCACGCTTGTCAATGAGCAGCACATCATTGTGAGCAAGTTGGCGTATGTGGGACTGAACCTGGCAGCGCTGAAGAGGTTCATTCCATTCGGCGACGAATCCGAAGACCACGGCTCCCTTCTCATGTCCCAGACGCCGAATTACGGCGACATGATCGCGTTTCTGTACCCTGAAGACCCGTCCCGCGAGTTCGTCAAGCGCGTCATCGGCCTTCCGGGTGATTACATCGAAATAGACAGAGGCCAGGTCATCCGAAACGGCAAACCCCTGGATGAACCCTACGTCGTGAATGCCGACATGCGCTCATTCGAACGCGTCTGGGTTCCGGCTGACTCAGTATATGTCCTGGGGGACAATCGTCCAGTTTCAAGCGATTCTCGGAGTTGGGGCGCCGTAGAAGACCAGTTTGTCATCGGACGCGCCTGGCTCAGCTACTGGCCCTCGGACCGAATCGAGTTCCTCCACGCGCCCTGGTGAGGGCAGGGCGGCTTTTGACCCTATCCGCCAACCGCGTTAGTATTGTTCTATGGACGAAGCGATAGTATATGGGGTTCTCATCCTCACGCTTGCGCTGTTGGTCTCCGGCAGGCTGCGCTACGACCTGGTTGCATTGGGCGCGCTGCTGATTCTCACCGTCGCCGGCATCGTGCCGGCTTCGGAAGCCTATCTGGGGTTCGCCCACCCCGCGGTGGTAACGGTAGTCGCCGTACTGATATTGAGCAGGGCGCTCCAGAACTCCGGCGTAATTGACGTGCTGGGCGGCTGGTTTTCCCGCATCGGCCAGCGACTGACGGTTCAGATAGCGTCCCTGTCCGGCCTGGTCGCGGTCCTGTCGGGGTTCATGAACAACGTCGGCGCGTTGAGCCTGCTGATGCCCCTGGCTATCAGGGTTGCCAAGAGCGTCAATCGTCCCTATTCGCCCTACCTTATGCCGCTGGCCTTCTCGTCGCTGCTGGGCGGCATGACCACCTTGATTGGAACGCCCCCCAACATAATAATCTCCGCCGTTCGTTACGACACGACCGGCAGGGCCTTCAATATGTTCGACTTCACTCCGGTCGGGCTGGGAGTCGCTCTGTGCGGCGTGATATTCATCTCGTTGGTTGGCTGGCGTCTCATCCCGAGGCGACAGTCCCAGGGCGCTCTGGGGGAAAGTATTGACATAGAGAGCTACATGACGGAGGTGAGAGTCTCCGAGGATTCCAGATTCGCGGGGAAACTCGTCCGCGACCTGGAGGAAACTATCAACGAGGACGTGGCAATCGTCGGCCTCATTCGCAATGGCGTCGGATACGGCGCGCCGTCCAGCTATGAGATAATAGACACTGGCGACGTCTTCATAATCGAAGCCAACCCCGATGACCTCAATGCGTTTATCGGCGAGACCGGGTTCACATTCGAAGGATCCGGAGACATACGCTCGGACATTGACAAGACGGTCAATGCGGAGGATGTCGCTCTCCTGGAGGCGGTGGTAGTTCCCAATGGCCGCGTGGATGGCCGGACGGCGCGAAGCCTTCGCCTGCACGCCGCTTTCGGCGTAAACCTTCTTGGCGTGTCCCGCCGAGGCGCCTCGCTCGCCACCAGGCTCAGCAGAATAGTGTTGGAGGCCGGCGACGTGCTTCTGCTTCAGGGCAAAAGGGAATTGGTACAGTCGGCGCTGCCCCGCCTCAACCTGCTTCCTCTCGCTGAACGAGACCTCCAGGTAGGACAATCGCGCGGGATGATGTTTCCACTTGCGGTATTCGCGGGCGCCATATTATTGACAGCTTTTGACGTCCTGCCTATACAGGTGTCTCTGATGGCGGCGGTCGTACTGCTCCTAATGAGCCGTTTCCTCACATTGCAGGCGGCGTACCAGGCGATTGACTGGCCGGTCATCGTACTTCTGGGCGCGATGATACCGGTGGGCGCGGCGCTGGAGACCACCGGCGGGGCGGCGAGGATCGCGGCGGCTGTCACGGACATGGGAGGCGCCTATCCGCCCTGGGCGATACTGGCGATCATCCTCATCGTTACGATGCTGCTGTCGGCGCTGATCAACAACGCGACCGCGGTTATCCTGATGGCGCCCATAGGGATTGGAGTAGCCGACGCCATCGGCGCGTCGGTTGATCCCTTCCTGATGGCGGTGGCCATCGGCGGATCGTGCGCCTTCCTGTCGCCAATAGGGCACCAGTCCAACACCATCGTCATGGGGCCTGGCGGTTACCGATTCGGAGACTACTGGAGAATGGGGCTGCCGCTAGAGGTCATCATCGTCGTCGTATCCATTCCGCTCATCATGTGGTTCTGGCCGCTGGGCGTCTGATTCACGAGCAATCCTCGCCGCGCCGGATGCTATGTCCCATTCGATCAGCTTGACGAACCCCGCCGCGGCAGGGGTGGGCGTCGTCCTGTCCCACGAAGGGTAGGACGGACCTCCGCTTCCCCGACGGGCTGTGTGAGGAAGTCGTCGTCGGGTTGTGCGTGAAACGCTATATGCCAGTGAGCGCGCGCGCTTCGCCCAGCATCGCCGCCACGTCCGCGGCGCTGGGGCCTTCGGCGTATATACGGAGGAGAGGCTCGGTGCCTGAGAAGCGTATGAGCGTCCAGTAGCCGTCTTCAAGAAGGAACTTCACGCCGTCGCGGTCATCCACTCCGATGACTGGCCGCCCACCCATGTCGAAAGGCCTTGACGTACGCACCCGATGAATTATCCCATCCCGCATGGCAGGGTTGAACTCGACGTCCCAGCGGTCGTAGATGTGGACGCCCACTCTCTCGAAAAGGCGCGTCCTGAGATCTGCTGGATTCTCACCTGTCCTGACAACCATGTCCAGCATGAGCAGGCCGCTAAGAATGCCGTCCCGCTCCGGTATGTTGCCCCGGAATGCGTACCCGCCGCTCTCTTCGCCCGCGGCAAGCGCGTTGACGGCCATCATCTGCGGCCCCAGGTACTTGAACCCAACGGGCGTCTCGATAGCTTCCACGTCGTGTAGCTCTGCCAGCTTGTCAATCATGCCGCTCATAGTGATGGACTTCACCAGCGGGCCGGACTGTCCAAGCACTTCCAGCAGGTGCATACAGAGCAGGCTGAACGTTTCCGTTGTGCTTATGAAATTCCCGTCGTCGTCAACTACGCCGAGCCTGTCCGCGTCGCCGTCCGTGGCAAGCCCGATGTCCGCGGTATTGTCTTCCAGCGCGTCTATCAACCCACGTAGGTTGTGGGCTATTGGCTCCGGCTGGCTCATGCCCGGGAATGCCGGATTGACCTCGCCGTGTATCTCGACCAGCCGGGTAGAACCGCCTGATATGAGCTTATCGAAGTATCCCGCGCCCGCGCCGTACATCGAATCAACGACCACGTTCAATCCGGCGTTTCTGATCGAATCGAGATCAACGAACTGGGCGATGTGGTTCAGATAGTCCGTTGTGGGGTCGAACTCCTGGAACAAGCCCCTGCGCTCCGCCTCTCTCAGATCTAGCGAACGCGCCTGGCCCGAATTCTCGACATTGGCGATGTGCCGCTCTAGCTCCTCGACAATCTCCCCGGACGCGCTTCCGCCGTATTCCGGCTTGAACTTGAACCCGTTCCACCGCGCCGGATTGTGGCTTGCGGTAATAATCGCGCCCGCGCCCGCGCTCATCGTTACGATGGCATGGCTGACTACCGGAGTGGGGGCGGGTCTGTCGCACAGGAAGGTCGGGATGCCGTTGGCTGTGGTCACCTCGGCGACAGCCAACGCGAACTCCTTCGAACCGAAACGGGTATCGTATCCTACAACGAATCCACGCGGAGCCAGTCCGGTGGCGTTCACGTAGTCCGCCGCGCCTTGAGCGCAGATGCGCACGTTTTCGAAGGTGAAGTCATCCGCGATAATCGCGCGCCAGCCATCCGTTCCGAATTTTATCCTGGGCATACTGCATCCACCGTGAGATCAATTGTGAAGATTTTGTATCCGACAGGGTCAATGGTAGTTATAGTCACCATCGTCTTGGTATGACAGCGTAGCCAAGTTCTACGTGAGGTTCGCTACTCGCCCCGAAGTCTCCGTAACTCTGCTTCCAACTCCGCCAGCCTTGCCTCTGCCGACTCTCGGGCTGCGCGTTCCGTTTCCGCCTCTTCCGCCATCTCTGTCATGTTCTGAAGCCAACGGCCTCCAACGGGGTCGTAGAAGCGCAGACGACCGTCAACCCAATGCAATTCCAGATTCAAGGTCGGGCTGTGGCCCCATATCCTTCCGTCCCGCCCACGACTTATCTCCAACTCCCGGTACTCGCCGCCCACCAGACGCTCACCAACCAGAGGCTCGCCATAGTGCTCGCCACCGCTCGGATCGAACTTCCAGTACTCGCCAATCCCCAACCGAGCGTACAGATCGCGCTTGGGTCCCAGGTCGTTCTTAGCGGTGCTGTGCGAACCTATCTCCAGCGCGAAGTCCGGGGGCTTGCCCATGTCCCACACACGATAGTTGTCGTTACTCAGCATCAAGTCATAGTTGACGCCGAACGCGACATAGCAGTCCGGCGACACCGAGAGACGGGGGTTGCCTTCCTGGTAGTAGATGAACGTATTGCCGCTGACCAAGACGTCGAGACTGTTCCTGAGGCTGTTCCCGAAAAAGCGCTTCAGGATAGAAATGATGTCCGTGAAGTGGTTGAGTTGGTATTCTCCGTCGGGCAAGGGCATACCGTCCGTTTCGGGATAGAATATTTCCGTGTTGGCGGATGAGTCTGAGACCGGCGCGGTATTCTTTGTGACCATGGCATCTGCTCCTCCCTCGAATGCTATCACACTCGCCGTTCATCGGCGTGTGAAACAGCCTTCCACAAATCTGCGCTTTACTACATCCTCAGATGCCCGCGTCCTTATTTTATCCCGGGCATACAACTTCCATCACCTGCTCAATTGTGGAGAATCTGTGTCAGATTGGTTAGCGGTAGTTATAGCAACCCAGTGTAATGATATGAAAATGCCGCCAGGACTTACGCGCGATTCGCTACTGGCCGCGAAGCCGTCGCAACTCCGCTTCCATCTCCGCCAGCCGCGCTTCCGCTGATTCTCTTGCCGCGCGTTCCGCCTCCGCAGACGCTTCTGCCGACTCTCGCGCCGCGCGTTCCATCTCTGCGACTGATTCCGCCGCCTCCCTCGCCGCGTCCATTTCCTCCATATTCTGGAGCCAGCGACCGGAAACGGGGTCGTAGAACCGCAGACGACCTTCCTCCCAGTGCAACTCCAGATTCAAGGTCGGACTGTGGCCCCATACCCTTCCGGCCCGCCCACGACTTATCTCCAACTCCCGGTACTCGCCGCCCACCAGACGCTCACCAACCAGAGGCGCGCCATAGTGATCGCCACCGCTCGGATCGAACTTCCAGTACTCGCCAATCCCCAACCGAGCGTACAACTCGCGCTTCTCTCCCAAGTCGTTCTTAGCGGTGCTGTGCGAACCTATCTCCAGCGCGAAGTCCGGGGGCTTGCCCATGTCCCACACACGATAGTTGTCGTTACTCAGCATCAAGTCATAGTTGACGCCGAACGCGACATAACAGTCCGGCGACACCGAGAGACGGGGGTTGCCTTCCTGGTAGTAGATGAACGTATTGCCGCTGACCAGGACGTCGAGACTGTTCTTGAGGCTGTTCCCGAAAAAGCGCTTCAGGATGGAAATAGTGTCCGTGAAGTGGTTGAGTTGGTATTCTCCGTCGGGCAAAGGCATACCGTCCGTTTCGGGATAGAATATTTCCGTGTTGGCGGATTTGTCTGAGACCGGCGCGGTATTCTTTGTGACCATGGCATCTGCTCCTCCCTCGAATGCTATCACACTCGCCGTTCATCGGCGTGTGAAACAGCCTCCCACAAATCTGCGCTTTACTACATCCTCAGATGCCCGCGTCCCTCCTGAGAGCGTTGGCCCTGTCGGTGCGCTCCCACGGGAAGTCCTCTTCAGGCCTGCCGAAATGCCCGTAGGCGGCCGTCTTCTTGTAGATGGGACGCCTCAAATCCAGGTCGCGGATTATGGCCCCTGGCCTCAGGTCGAAGTGCTTGTCTATCAACTCGTTTATCTTGGCGTCCGGCACCTTGTTCGTGCCGAACGTCTCCGCGGATACCGAAGTCGGTTGCGCGATTCCGATAGCGTAGGACAGCAGCACTTCCACGCGCTCCGCGAGCCCGGCCGCGACCACGTTTTTCGCCACCCAGCGCGCGGCGTAGGATGCGGAGCGGTCAACCTTAGTCGGGTCTTTGCCCGAAAACGCGCCCCCGCCGTGTCGCGCCATGCCGCCGTAGGTATCCACGATTATTTTGCGCCCGGTCAGTCCTGAGTCCCCTACGGGGCCCCCTATCACGAACCTGCCGGAGGGGTTGATCCACCAGATGGTATCGTCATCCACCAGTTCGGCTGGGATGACTTCTCTGGCAATCGTCTCCAGATCCCGCGCTATCACTTTCTGGCTCACTGACTCGCTGTGCTGCGAGCTCATCAGGACAGTGTGAACACGCTTGGGCTTGCCGCACTCGTACTCGACGGTAACCTGCGACTTGCCGTCGGGCCGAATCCAGTCGAACTCGCGGTCGCGTCGCGCCCGCGCCATCCGCTGGCACAGCCGGTGAGACAGCGCGATGGGCAGCGGCATGAGCTCCGGGGTCTCGTTGCAGGCGTAGCCCACCATCATCCCCTGGTCTCCCGCGCCCAGGCTGTCCACGTCTCCGTATGTGTCCGACGCTTTGTTCCGCGTCTCCAGCGACTGGCTCACGCCCTGCGAAATGTCCGCGGACTGTTCATGCACCGATATGGCTACTCCGCACGACTGGTAGTCGAACCCGTATGACGAGTCCTGGTAGCCGGCGTCGCGGATTGTGTTGCGCACTATCGAGGCGATGTCAACGTAGGTGTTGGTAGTTATCTCGCCCATCACAAGGACTAGTCCTGTCGTCGCGCAGGTCTCGCACGCTACACGGGCAGACGGATCTTTCGCCAGTATAGCGTCCAGCACAGCATCCGAAATCTGATCGCAGAGCTTGTCCGGGTGCCCTTCCGTTACCGATTCGGATGTGAACAAGTACGACGGGCTGTCCATGAAGCTATGGGGCATTTGGTCCCTCCTGATAGCGGGTTGTCAATTCTGAATTTTAGCGGAGTTTCTACTCTTCGTCATTCCCGCGAAAGCGGGAATCTAATGTATGGCGGTAGGCTGCCGCCCACCGGAACGAATTCAATCCGTATCTCTTAGAGGGTGTTTCCGAGGCCTTCGAATTGACCTATACTACTTGCATTATGCGCAAACCCTATCCCAGCGACCTCACCGATGAACAGTGGGATATTCTCGCTCCCCTGCTCCCACCAGCCAAACCTGGAGGACGCCCTCGCGCAGTAGACCTTCGGGAGGTGGTCAACGGCATCCTGTACGCGCTTCGGAGCGGATGCGCCTGGCGTATGCTCCCCAACGATCTTCCTCCCTGGCAAACAGTGTACAAATACTTTCGGAAGTGGACAACGGACGGAACGTGGAAACGGGTCAATGGGACTCTGCGCTCCGCCGTTCGAGAGGCGGAGGGCAGGAATCCGACGCCCAGCGCGGCGATCATAGACAGCCAGTCAGTGAAGACTACTGAAAAAGGGGGCCTCGCGGCTATGACGCGGGCAAGAAGATCAAAGGTCGAAAGCGACACATCATAGTGGATGCCATGGGGTTGTTGTTGGACGTGGTGGTGCATCCCGCCGATATTCAGGACCGAGACGGAGCGAAGTTGGTTATCTCTAAATTGAAAGGACGATTTCGGCGTATGCGTTTGATCTGGGCTGACGCGGGCTATGGGGGAAAACTGATCGAGTGGGTGCGGAAGTTGACAGGATGGACGCTTGAAATCGTGAGGCGTCCCCGGGACAGTCATCAGTTCAAGGCGCTGCCGCGCAGATGGGTGGTTGAGCGAACATTCGCGTGGCTGGGAAGGTGTCGCAGGTTGAGCAAGGACTACGAGGCGCTGCCTGAAACAACCGAGGCCTGGGTCAACATAGCTATGACTCATCTTATGCTCCGACGATTGAATCCTTCATGACATATCCTTTGGAAACACCCTCTAAGCCCGGATCCACCGAAGGGATGGATGAGTCGTCGTGCAAAAGGGGTGAGAAAGCGCTCCATTGAATCTGGGATAATGGGTTTGAAGACAAGAACCAACCCCAGAGCAGGAGCACTTAATAGATGTTACCACCTGAGCGTCCCGACCGCATCCGAATCGCCTTCGACGATCCCCGGCTGGTGGCCAATGCCGGGCTGCTCGTGCCGGCCACTCTCGCTCAGCGCCTGGGACTGAGTGAACTGGTGGACAGCAACGTTGACCTGGGCGATGCGCCGGGACGGGCGAACCCGGGAGACAAGACGCTGACCCTGGTTGCCTCGGCGCTGGCCGGTGGGGACTGCATCGATGACGCCGACGCGCTGCGTGCCGGTGGGACCGGGCGGGTGTTGGGCTGTACAGTGAAGGCGCCATCCACCCTGGGGACCTTCCTGCGCAGCTTCAGGTGGGGACATGTGCGGCAGTTGGACCGGGTGAGCCGGGAGTTGCTGGCGCGGGCCTGGGCCGCTGGCGCGGGTCCCGGCGATGAGCCGTTGACCATCGACCTGGACTCCACCATCTGCGAGACCTACGGACTGGGCAAGGAGGGCGCCCGCCGCCACAACTACACCGGCCAGAGAGGCTATCACCCGCTTGTGGCCGTCGCCGCAGGAACCGGCGACGTGCTGATGGCCCGGTTGCGACAGGGTCGAGCCAACACCGCCCGGGGCGCAGCCCACTTCCTGCGTGAGACGGTGAGCCGGGTGCGCTGCGCCGGGGCCACAGGACAACTCACCGTACGCGCCGACAGTGGCTTCTACACCCATGACATCGTCTCCGTATGCCGAAAGACAGGTGTCCGCTTCTCCATCACCGTCCGTCAGCACACCCGACTGCGCAATCTCATAGAGGCCATACCTGAGGAGGACTGGACTCCCATACCCTACTGGATGGACGGCGCAGCCGACGTGGCTGAGACCACCTACACCCCTTTTCGGAACGAGCCCGATGCCGCACCGGTGCGTCTCATCGTCCGCAGGGTGAAGCCCACGCCCGGTTCACAACTGGCCCTCTTCGTCGACTACAGCTATCACGCCTTCATCACCGACCGACAGGGCGACACCCTCCAACTGGAGGCCGACCATCGCCGCCACGCCGAGATCGAGAACGCCATCCGAGACCTCAAGTACGGTGTCGGGCTGAACCATCTGCCCTCGGGGCGCTTTGCAGCCAACGCCGCCTGGATGGCCATACAGGTAATGGCTCACAACCTGGCTCGCTGGATCGGACGCATCGGTCTGCGCGAGCCGGTGGCGACCACCAAGACCCTGCGCAGACGCTTGTTCTCCCTCGCCGGACGGCTCACCCACTCGGCCCGCCGCCTTACTTTGCATCTCCCGCAGCGCTGGCCCTGGGAAACACAGTTCGGTCGCGCACTGACCAGACTGCGAGCCATTCCTCTGCCGGCCTGACGGCAGTGTCTACTACTGACCACCGTACACACCACAGCCTGTCTTGTCCGTAAGATCGCTCCGGACCGGACCGCGGGTGTCCACTGTTGCCCGCAGATTCGTCAAACTCGCCCCAAATCGCCACTGTGGGCCTCCATTGGCGTCCAAAATCACGACCGCGGACCTTCAGAACGACCCAGGCGCTGACATCATAACCGCACCGCCACTTTGACACGTCCCTCACCCACGCCCCGGCGGCGATACTAACCCTCTTCGGTGGATTCGGGCTAAGAGACTATCTCAAAACTCTTCGCTCAAGCGGATGGCAGGAGGACACAATCTCCCTCTCCCTTGAGGGAGAGGGCTGGGGTGAGGGTGAAATTCCTTAAGGTCGGGTTTTGAGATAGTTTCTTAGTCAGTTATCGGTTACAAGTCGGCGTCTGCGTTCGTCCAGCTCGACCAGCGACGCCCTGCCTTCCGCGACAGTCTTGCCATCGCTCTCCAGCCTGGCCGCCACGTCCAACTCGCGTCCTTCGCGCCTCTCCAGCCACGATGTGGCTCTGATTGGGCGTCCCACTGTGGCCGGCGACCTGAGGCGGGTGTCCATCGAGCGCATCATCGTCACTACTCCGTGCAGATATGGCCAATTCTCCATTACCTCATACAGCAGCGCCGCTATCACGCCCCCATGCACAATCCCCGGCCAGCCCTCGTGATGCGGCCCGGGAGTGAAGTCCGTCCTGAGTGCGCCGTCTTCGATTTCCATATTAAGACGCAGGCCGTGTGGATTCTCCTCGCCGCATCCGAAGCAGTTTGGATACCGCTTTGCCACGATGCTCTGCTCCTCTGTATCGGCCATGTCTCTCGGATTAAGTCCCAATGTCCCAGCTTGAGAGATACTTCTCCTGTTCGGCGGTCAGCGTATCTATCTTGATTCCCATTGATTGCAGCTTGAGCCGCCCGATCTCTTCGTCAATGTCCCTCGGCACCGGATAAACCTTCGGGGACAGCGTATGCCCTGTCAGAGCCAGGTACTCTAACGACATTGCCTGGTTTGCGAAGCTCATGTCCATCACCGCCGACGGGTGGCCTTCCGCAGCCGCCAGGTTGATGAGCCTTCCCTCGCCCAGCAGATAGAGCTTCCGTCCGTCGCCCATCAGGTACTCTTCCACAAACGGCCTGACGGTCTGCTTTCCGTCCGACATCTCCTCCAGCGCTCCTATGTCAATCTCGACGTTGAAATGCCCGCTGTTCGCCATCACCGCGCCGTCTTTCATGGCCGCTATGCTATCGCGTCCGACAGCGTTCATGCCGCCCGTAACCGTCAGGAATATGTCGCCGACCTCAGCCGCCTCCGCTATGGTCATCACCTGGTGACCGTCCATGGCCGCTTCCAGCGCGCGTATCGGGTTTATCTCGGTGACAATCGTATGGGCGCCCATTCCGCGCGCCCTCAGAGCGACCCCGCGGCCGCACCAGCCGTACCCGCAGATGACTACATTCTTGCCCGCCCACAGAATATTCGTCGCCCGCGTGACGCCGTCCAGAGTGCTCTGCCCTGTGCCGTACCTGTTGTCGAAGAAGTGCTTGGTGTCGGCGTCGTTGACCGCGACTATGGGATATTTGAGCCTGCCCTCTTCCGCGAGGCTGTTGAGCCTGATTACTCCCGTCGTCGTCTCCTCCGTGCCGCCAAGGACATCGGGAAGCTGCCCGGTGCGCTCAGTGTGAAGCACTGCCACCAGGTCGGCGCCGTCGTCCATCGTGATGTTCGGCCTGGAGTCGAGCGCGGACATTATATGGCCGTAATAGGTGTCCCGGTCTTCGCCCTTGATGGCGAAAGTTGGTATGCCGTACTCCGCGACCAGCGCGGCGGCTACGTCGTCCTGTGTGCTCAGCGGGTTGCTCGCGCACAGCGCAACCTCGGCTCCGCCGTCCCTCAAGGCCAGCATCAGGTTCGCGGTTTCGGTAGTTACGTGCAGGCAAGCGGCGACGCGCAGGCCGTTCAGCGGCTTTTCCTCCGCGAATCTTGCGTGGATCTGCCGCACGACCGGCATCTCCCTTGCCGCCCATTTGATTCTGCCCACACCCTGGCTCGCGAGCGAAGTGTCCAGAACATGGCCTTTAGTGACGGTTGTAGTCAAGGGTTTCCTCCCTTTGATTTATCGGACGGCAGTGTATGCGCTGGGAATTCCGGTCCCGCCGCCAAAGCCGTCGAACTGTGTGAGTCGAACGAATCTGTCGAACCTTTCCTGTATGTCGGTTGTCGTCAGGGATGTCAGCCTGTCCGCGCTGAAGTCCTCGACCGCGAACGAACCCATCACCGAGCCGACTATCGCAGCCCTGCGGATTCCCTCGTGTGAAGTATCGCCGGTCGCGGCCAGCAATCCCATGAAGCCGCCCGCGAACGAGTCTCCCGCGCCCGTGGGGTCAGCGACGCTGTCCAGCGGGAACGCCGGCGCGCTGAACATCTCGTCCCCGTCGAATATCAGCGCTCCATTCTCGCCGCGCTTGACGACCACGGCGCGCGGTCCCATTTCCTGGATCCGCCTCGCCGCCCTGACTATGTTGGTCTCGCCCGCGTAGCTTCTCGCCTCTCCCTCGTCTAGGAAAAACAGGTCAACCTCGCGTACTATCCGGTTAAGGTCGTCCCGTCTGCCCTCGATCCAGAAGTTCATAGAGTCCAGCGCGACTAGCCTCGGACGCCGTTTCATCTGCTCCAGAACACGCAACTGTAGGGCCGGGTCAATGTTTGCCAGAAAGACGAATTCGGATTCGCGGTGCCTTGAATTCAGCGTGGGACTGAAGTCATCGAAGACGTTCAATTGCGTGTCCAGCGTCTCGCGCTGGTTCACGTCCTCGGTCGAATACACGCCCGACCAGTGGAACGTTTTGCCGGCCGCGCGCTCCAGCCCTGAGACATCAACACTGCGAGACTTCAGCATTTCCACATGCGCCTGCTCGAAGTCCTCGCCCACGATTCCAACGAGACTCACGTCGGTAATGCAACTTGCCGCTACCGAGAAATACACCGCCGACCCGCCCAGCGCCCTGTCGCGGCTGCCCGCGGGCGTACTGACCGAGTCGTACGCTACTGATCCAACGACAAGAAGAGACAAGGCGCTCCCTACGCTTCCGATCCGTAGCTGGTCGGATAGCCCTTCTCGATCCAGGGGCCCGTGCCGTCCTCAATGTTGTAGAGAAGGTCGGTGTCGTATCCCATCGCCGCCGCCATTTCGCACGCAAGGCCGCTGCGGACTCCCGCCGCGCATATGAACAGCAGGTTCTTGTCCTGGGGAAGCTCGTCTATGCGAGCCAGAAGGTCGTCCACCGTAATGAACACCGCGTCTGTCACGTGTCCATCCACGTACTCGTCCATCCGGCGCACATCAACGAATACATGATCATCGCTGCCGTGAAGTTCGGCAGCCTCGCCAATGCTGATTCTTGTGTATGGTTCTCCCGGTATCTGCTTGGGCATATCGCCTTCCTCTCTATACTCTTTCCCTCGTCATTCCCGCGAAACTTGTCCTCGTGAAAACGGGGAGCGGGAACCCTCGAAGAGGCTCGCCGTTCGGCAATCCACCGTTTCCCAACTGATTAAATCCTAATACTCTTTGCAATTTCTATACCGCTAGCTCAGGTACTTGTCCACCAGCAGACTGAGCCTCTCCCGCGTTTCGGGCATTATAGCGTCTCGACCCGTGATTATCGCCGTTTCGAGCGTCCGACCGCAACCGCACTCCCGCTCCGACGACACCCGCGCCGTGACGTTCCTGATAATCCTGCGCGCCGTCTCCACGTTCTTCATAAGATTCGCCACTACCATCTCTACCGAGACATCAGCTTCCGACTCCCGCCACACGTCATAGTCCGTAACGAACGCCAGAGTCGCGTAGCAAATCTCCGCCTCGCGCGCCAGCTTGGCCTCCGGCAGCGCGGTCATTCCGATAACATCCGCGCCCCACGAGCGGTACAGAGCCGACTCCGCCCTGGTCGAAAATTGCGGACCCTCTATCACGACGTATGCGCCGCCGTCGTGAACCGTTGTCAGACCATGCGCCGCGTCCAACGCGTCCCGCCGCAGATCGGCGCAGAACGGGTCAGCGAATCCGACGTGCGCCACCAGGCCGTCTCCGAAGAATGTCGAGACTCGCGCCTTCGTCCGGTCAATAATCTGGTCCGGGACTACTAGATCCAGCGGTCTCAGCTCCTCTTTCAGGCTGCCCACCGCGCTGACCGAAAGGAGCCTTTCCACGCCCAGCGACTTCAGCGCATATATATTCGCCCTGACAGGAATCTCGGTAGGGGATATGCGGTGCCCTTTCCCATGTCGCGGCAGGAACGCCACCCGCACGCCGTCCAGGCTTCCCGTAACAATGCTGTCGCTCGGCTCCCCGAACGGAGTGGAGACTCCGACCTCATGACGGTCCGTCAGCCCCTCGATGTCGTACAGGCCCGATCCCCCGATGAACCCAAGTGTGGCTTCAGTCAACGCTGCTCTCCATTATTGACGCCAGGCTGCGGCGGTACGGCGGACGCGCCACTCCCAACTCTGTCACTATCGCGGTAACGTACCTGTTCGGGGTCACGTCGAACGCGGGATTGAACGCGCCCACGCCCTCCGGCGCGGTCCGCGAGTCGCCGTATCCCAGCACCTCATCCTCGTCCCTCTCCTCGATCACGATCTCATCTCCGACCGACAGGCTCACGTCCAGCGTGCCTGTCGGCGCCGCGACGTAGAACGGAATCCCGTTCTCTTTAGCCAGAACCGCCAGGCTATAGGTGCCTATCTTGTTCGCCACGTCGCCGTTAGCCGCTATCCGGTCCGCTCCGACCACGACCGCATGAACAAGCCCGCGCCTCATCAGAACGCCCGACGCGGAGTCCGCTATCAGGCTCGTCGGTATGCCCTCTCGACCCAGCTCCCATGCCGTCAGCCGCGCGCCCTGGAGCAGAGGTCGAGTCTCCGTAGCGTACACTCGCTCGATTCGCCCGTCCGCCCAGGCCGTCCTGATGATCCCCAACGCCGTCCCGTATCCGCCCGTGGCCAGCGCGCCCGTGTTGCAGTGCGTCAGTGGGCTGCTGCCCCATGGGAGCAGCTTCGCTCCGCGTTCTCCGATCCGCCTGTTGCTCTCCACGTCCTCGCGGTGAATCCTCGTTGCCTCGCTGAGAAGGTCGGCCACCACCTCCTCCGTCGTCTGAGCCGCCGCCGCGCTTGAGAGCGTTCGGCCAA
Organism: Dehalococcoidia bacterium; assembly: GCA_965261525.1. Lineage (GTDB taxonomy): Bacteria > Chloroflexota > Dehalococcoidia > Lucifugimonadales > UBA1123 > VXRN01. Next base: position 1,596,182 of record OZ253472.1, on the reverse strand, counting down.
CCGCCCAGCCAAGGTTCGCGCCCGTCGGCCTTGCAAGCCTTATCTCGCGCGCCGCCGCGTGCAGTCTGTCCGAAAAGTCCCCGTTCGCCGTCTGAGCCAACTCCATCGCCGCCAGCACAAGACCGTACGACCCTGCTATGCCGATTGCAGGGGCTCCCCGCACCGACATGTTCTGTATGGACTCTATGACGAGGCGATAGTCCGACGTCTCAATCCACACCTCGTCGGACGGCAGCCTGCGCTGGTCCAGGATGCTCACGGAGTCACCCTGCCAGACCACTGGGGTGATTTGATTTTCTATCGAGGTCAAGGTTCCCTCTCCCGTATCGTCGAGGGGAGACTGGCCGCTTGCGCCAAACAAAAAAGACTTCTCGGCGTGAGAGAAGTCTTTCGGTAGTACGATCTACCGCTCTCATCTCTCGAACGCCTCATGCGCTCGCCGGAATTGGCACCTTTTTCAGATGTTACACACACCCAATAGGTTGCCGGGCATCAAGGGGCCGGTCCCTCCGCCACTCTGGATAAGAGCCACGATATTCAGTTTTTCAACACGAAAATTTTACCCTTCCGCTTTGGAGAGTGTCAAGCCGCGCATTCTTCCCGCTGGAGTCTTTCAATCATCCCGAACTTCATCCGCCCTTACCGCCTTCATCTCGATTCTGCCGTCTTCAAGGGGATGTATCGCGATTTGCCGATTCCACGGAAGTCCACGTCCATCTCTCACAATTCGGGTGTGACAGACTGGAATATCTCCGGGCCTATGTTGCAGAAACGATTTGATTATGGCGCCGACACCACCGCCCCCAAGGAGGGTGGCCCACCACTCTGGTCCAAGGGTCACTCCGCAGCCTCATTGTCCGGATAGTCGAAATAAAAGAAGTTCAAAGTTCCGCCAGAGGACTTTATCACGGCCATATAGTGATCCAAGAACTTGAACACGTGCGGGAACCCTGTCACCATATGCTTTGGGTCAAAGACTACAGACTCACCCTCGTATGTTATGGGGTCTTGGCATGTTTCTACTGCCGCGCTCATTTCGAGAGAGTCGCGCTCACCGTTAATCTGAATCTTGGTAGCGCGGGCCATGATGTTTCTCGTTTCATATTTGCATCGCGTCCATTTCAAATTTACAATACCAACGTGTCTATCTCTTGACAAGTATAATTGAACATTAGACGGACACCAGTCTAAATCCCGGCAGAGTCTTGCATATGAAAATCGCCGACCTCAAAGCCGTTTATCCCAACTACAGTAACGTTCCCCCGTCCTGGAGGACCAACCTCTGGCAGATTGTCGTTCGAGTGGAATCGGACGACGGCGTTGTCGGACACGGGTACGGCGGTGGCGGCAGGGCGGCGGTCGAGGTGGTGAACGGGCATATGCGCGACCTTCTGGTCGGGCGGACGATAGAAAGTGTCGAAGACATCTTCAGCGCATGGGACGCGCTCTACTACGAGTCCATTCCCTACGGACGCAAGGGCATCGGCGTCATGGCCCTCAGCGGGATTGATCTCGCCCTGTGGGACCTGCTGGCGAGAAGCCGGGACGCTCCCGTTTACGCGGTAATCGGCCCGAAGACGAAAGACAAAATCAGCTCATACGCCACCGGAACCGACGCCGAGTGGTACGCCGAACTCGGATTTCAGGCGAACAAGTTCCCACACCGCTTCACGGGCAATCCTGATGACTACGACACAGCAGAGCGCTCCGCGGAACGCGCCCGCCGGATAATGGGGCAGGACGCCCGCATAATGATAGACACCTACATGACCTGGGACGCCGAGACCACGGTAGAAATGGCCCGCCGTCTCGCGCCCTACGACATCTACTGGTTCGAGGATGTTCTGACCCCCGACGACCTGCACGGGCAGGCGGAGCTAAGGCCGCTGGTCAAGCCCACCCTGATAGCGGGCGGCGAGCACGAGTTCACCCACATCGGCTTCGGAGACGTGGCCCGCGCCGGCGCGATGGACCTCTGGCAGCCCGACATCACCTGGTGCGGCGGCATAACCGCCGGCCTCAGAATCCTGGACATAGCGCGGGAGCATAACATACCGGTCGCGCCTCATCGTGGAGGCGAGGTCTGGGGCCTGCACCTGATAGCCTCGTCCGACTGCATGGATCTGGCAGAAGTGCTGCCCGGCCAGCGAGGCGCGCCCAAAGACGACCTTTGGCTGGGCGAACCGTTCCCCGAGGACGGCTTCATATCGCCGACCGGCGCCCCCGGCTTCGGGGTGTCGCTCAATGAGGCTATGCTGTGAGCTATGCACGCCACTGAAATATGGACTCGCAAGCCGCTTTCCGATTACCATTCCCATACAATCAGAGTAGAAAGGAGGCGGCAGAAAAATGACCAATGCCCCCCATGCCCAAGCCAAGCGCGAGCCCACCACCGATCTTGAAGCAGAATTTCAGAAATTGGCGAACCAGTGGAGGCACGACACCGGACACTTCTCCTTTGTGTCTCAGATGATCACTCATCCCGCATACCAAAGTATCTTGGACATGGGTGAACCAGCAATTCCACTAATTCTGAAAGACCTCCAAGCGCAACCCGATCACTGGTTTCCTGCCCTTGCCGCCATATCCGGCGAATCTCCGCAAATCCCCGATGAGGATAGGGGCAGGATAAGGGCCATTTCCAAGATTTGGATAGAGTGGGGCAAGACGAAGGGTTATATTGAATGACTCTGACGCCGTCATTCTGGTGGCTTCCCAATTTGGCAGACTTCAACGTCACCAGTGAACCTTCTTCAGATTATAACTGCATCGCCTGGGCGTTGGGGGACGACTCGCAATGGTTCGAGCCGATGGTCGCTAACGCCTACTGGCCGGAGAACTTGCCGAAAGAATTGACTCTCGATTCGGTTGTTGAACTGTTTCGACAGACCGGATACGAAGTATGCATTGATGGCAGTCTGCAAACCGGATATGAAAAATCGCTATCTATGCCAAGAATGGCGCACCTACACACGCCGCGCGACAGTTAGAGAACGGACGGTGGACGAGCAAATTGGGGAACTATCACGACATTGATCACGACTCCCTTGAGGCTCTGCAGGGTGACGGCTTCGGAGAATATGGGAGCGTGACGCTGTTCATGGCCCGTCCGCGCTCCAATCCGCGCTAGTCCGCGGCAGCCTGGGACTCGCTGATTGGTACAGCGGGCAGAAGCAGCCTGAGCGCGAGCGCTATGTCGTACTCGTCCTCCAGCAGCGCGAAGTGTTTCTCATGCTCGTTCTCCTCGCCGAGCGCATTGAGAGCGACGCTTCTGAAGAAGCGGAAATACGGGTCGTCGGGGTTGAGGCGGATAGCGCGGTCGTAGTCCAGGACTGCGCGGCGGTACTCGTCCTTCATCTGGTAGGCAAGTCCCCTGAACAGGTACAGGTAGGCGTCGTCCGGCAAAGCGGAGATAGCCGTGTAGAAGTCCGCTATCGCGCGGCCGTAGTCGCCCTTGAGGTAGTGCGCGATGCCCCTGTCCCGATAGTAGAGTGGGGATTCGGGATCGAGTTCGATTGCCGTATCGTAGTCCACTATCGCGCGGTCGTAGTCGCCGTTCTCTCTGTAAGCTCTTCCGCGCACCGTGAACACGCCTGCGCTGTCCGGTTCGATATCTGGGTTGTCGTAAGCCGGGTAGTGGTGTTGTATGGCATATTCGAACTCACCAAGCGATATGAAAATCTGTATAAAAGAGGCGTAAGCTGCGGCATTGCTCCAATCCGAAAGATAGAGGGTATGCTCATAATCGTTGAGAGCGTTTTCGAAGTCATCCCTATGTCCGGGCGGGGCTGAAGCCAGCCCGGGAACCAACCACGGAAGCTCAGAGCCTGTCTTGGCTCTCCCCTCAACCAGTGCCTTCCCGAAATAAGCGTCCCCCCTCTTATGCCAGAATCGAGGGTTATGGGAGTCTAGTTCGATGGCTTTGTCCAGATCAGCTATTGCACGCTCGAAATCGTTATTATCCAAGTATATAATCGCTCTTTCCAGGTATAAATCTCCTCCGTTCTTCGGGTACAGTTCGGGGAAATCGGACAGTAATAATTCTATCGCCTTGCTCAAGTCCGCGATGGCGAGTTCGGGTTCGTCTATCAGGATATGGAGGCGCGCCCTATCCTGGTACAGAAAGTAAATGTTATGTTCGGCGATTGCGCCGGTGAAAGCCTCGATTGCGCGTTCGTGGAATTCCCTGTTGCCATATCCATACGCGAAGACGGCGTTCCTGAAGTCGTACATCGCGTTTACATATTCGCCAATCTCCAGATATGCGAGCGCGCGTCCGGCGAAAGCGTTAGCGTATTCGTAATCGTACAAATGGAGTGTTTCGGTGTAGTCCTCTATCGCCTCCTCATACCTGCCGAGTTCGTGATAGAGGGTCGCCCGGTCATAGTAGAACTTTGGATTGTCCGGGTCGAGTTCGATGGCGCGGCCATACGACAATAGCGCAGGGTCATGCTTCCCCATCTTCCGAAGCAGGAGTGCCCTGTCGGCGTGTCGTTCGGGATTGTGCGGGTCGAGCCTGAGTGCCTTCCCGTTGTCGCTGGAGGCGCGTCCATATAGGCCCGATTCATAGTAGGCCCACGCCCTGGCCGCGTACAGGTCGGCGTTGTTCGGGTCGAGTTCGATTGCGCGGGTGTAGTCCTCGATGGCGGGCCTGTAATCGCCAATGGCGCGGTACGCGGAGGCGCGGCCCGCATAGCTGACCAGATCGTTGTGATCCAGTTCAAGCGCGGCGGTGTAGTCCTCGATGGCGAGTTGGTATTTGCCCGTTTCGAAATATGCCCACGCCCTGCCACGGTAAAGCGCGGCGTTTTCGGGGTTGAGTTCTATGGCGCTGGCAAAGCTCTCCATCGCGCGCTCATGCTCGCCCATCTTGTGGTACAGGTATCCCACATAGTAGTTGTACCAGTCTGAGTTGGCGGAGCCTCCTTCGATGGCCCTTGTGAAATACTCTATCCTTATCTCGATATCTTTGAGATCTCTATTGGATTTGAAAGTGACCGCGCGTCCGTAATCCTCGTGCGCGAGCCCGAATTCACCCATCCTCGCATACAGGAGCGCTCTGGCTATAAATGAGAATGGGTATGGATTGTCGGGATCGAGTTCTATGGACTTGTCGAAATCCGCCAGGGCCAGGTCATACTCGCCGATGTCCCTGTATATTGACGCCCTGACACGGTATAGCCGGTGCTCGCCTTTTCCGCGTGTTGCGGCTATCTCGAAGGCTTTGGTCATGTCTGCAATCGCTTTAGAATGGCTGCCTAATTCGTGATAGGCCTCGGCTCTGTCAGGATATGTACCTACCAAGCGGCGGAAGTCTTCATCCAGTTCAGCCAATGCGATTACCGTAGTGTAGTCCGCAATAGCGAGTTCGTATTCGCCCATAGCGAAATAGGTATCTGCCCTGCTGATATAGAGGCTATCAAAGGGATCTAGTTCGATAGACTTTGTGTAGTCCGCAATGGCCGCATCATATTCCCTAATAGCATCGTATGCCCGTGCCCTCTGAGAATATAAGATAGGGTCGTCGGGGTCGAGTCCGATGGCCCTTGTGTAGTCCGCAATGGCTGCTTCATGTTCTTTTATGCGGTAGTATCTTCTTGCCCTGAGGTAATATAATTGTGGATTGTCGGGTTCGAGTTCGATAGCGCTGGTATAGTCGGCTATCGCCTGTTCGTCCTCACCGAGTAGGTGATAGAAATACGCCCTGCCGCCGTACAGCGCGGCATTGTCTGGACTGCGTTCTATGGCCGCCGTGTGGTCTTCTATCGCGCGGTAGTAGAACTCTTGTATATTTCCGGATTCGAGGCTTCCCGCCTGATCGTAGTCCGCCCTGGCCCGCTCTACGTCGCCAATCAGCAGATAGACCGCCGCCCGCCTCAGATAGTGATACGCCGAGTCCGGCTCTAACTCGACAGCCTTCGTGAAGTCCGCTATCGCAAGATCGAAGTCGCCTCGCTTCCGGTAAGTTATTCCCCTGTGAACATACCACCACGCCTCCTGGGGATCTAATTCGATGGCCTTTGTGAAATCCGCGATGGCCAGGTCGAAATCGCCCCGCTCAAGATACCTCTCTCCCCTGCCGACGTAGTTGTACGCATTGTGCGGTTCGAGTTCGATGAGCTTGGAATGATCCGCCAGTTCCAGGTCGAATTGGCCCAGATCGCGATACAGCGATGATCGGCGAATGTAGAAACTCGTGTTGTCGGGTTCGAGTTCGATGAGCTTGGAGAGGTCTGCTATCGCCGCATCGAGGTCACCCAACTCCTCGTGTATAAACGCCCTTTCGCTATACAGATCCGGGTCGTCGGGCCGGAGTTCGATGGCCTTGGCGAGATCCGCCAGCGTGAGTTCATGCTCGCCGACCTTGAAGTACATCAGCGCCCTGTCGTAGTAGAAGTCCGCGTTGTCCGGGTCGAGTTCGATGGCCTTGCTGAAGTCCGCTATCGCATTCTTGAATTCCCTGATCTGTTGATAGTACAAAGCCCTCTGGTGGTACAGCGCGGCGTTGTCAGGATCCAGTTCGATGGCCTTCGCGCAATCCTTCACCGCGCGTTCTATGTAGTAGTCCCTGTTTTCCTGATCGAGTTTGACGGCCTCCCAGTAGTCCGACATCGCGCGCTCGTAGTCTCCGCTGAACAGGTAGGCGGCGGCCCGCTGCAGATAGCGAAGCGCATAGTCAGGGTTGAGCTCGATTGCCTTTGTGAAGTCCGCTATCGCAAGGTCGTAGTCGCCTCTTTCCCTGTACGCGATTCCCCTGCCGTTGAATACCCAGTGGTCCGCGGCGCCGGATTCGATGGCCCTTGTGAAGTCCGAAATAGCGCTATCCAGGTCGTCTATTTGCAGGAAAGCGAATGCCCTTCCCGTGTATGCGGGTATGTATTCCGGGTCGAGCTCGATAGCCCTGTTGTAGTCCGCGATTGCCAGAGCGAAATCGTCGTCTTCGTCACCGTCTTCGGAATACCTCTGCCCCCTCGAATAGTAGAAACCGACCACCTTCTCCCGGACGCTATCCGGGTCCGACAGCCGCTCTCTCACCCCCTCCGGCGTCTCTCCCGTAGCGGACGGGATAAGGTCGTCAACGAAATAGTCGTATAGCAGCCCGCTTATTTCGTCCGTCAGCGCGCCGCTCTCGTCCGCGCCGGTCAGCGCCGCCCTGAATATCTCGAAAACGGAGGGCGTGTGGTGAGGATAGAGTCTCGCCTTAAGCCGCTCTCTCACCCGCGCGGGCGTCTCGCCGGTAACGGACGGGATGAGGTCCTCCGTGAAGTAGTCGGCCAGCGTCCGGCTGAGCGTGTCGCTGAGCGCGTCGTTCTCCCTCGCGTCTTCGATGGCCGCTACCAGAAACTCGAACGGCGTAATATCCGTCTGCTCATTCGGCGATGCGGACGCCACTCCCAGCGCCATCGTCCAGAGAAGGGCGAATCCGATGAAGACCGTGATAGCTTTCCTCGGCATATTCAGTCCGGTGTCGAATTGGGCGCGTGACAGACACGGCGGCGCGAGGCAGTCAAGCAGGCAGTTTCGGTAGGGTGTGACGCAACCATAGCGCGATTCTATCAAATCGGACGGTCTCGCCAGCAGGGCAATCCCATCTGAAATGGCGCTGACAACCGCTCTTGTACAGCCGTTCTGATTGGACTAAAATAGCCACATGACTCCCAATTATCGAACTTCCGACCGGATATCCGGCCTCCGAAATCGGCAACTGAGCCCTGAAAACCATAAATCATAATATATGACAAGCCTGACAGGAAAAATTTTTTCGGCGAATTAGCTACAAATGCTGGTGAATGCAGGTCAAATGCAGGTGGGGTCTGGTACCTGCAGGCCGCCTTTTTCCACCTGCACATGACCTACACGATATTAACGTGAATATATGACCCCGCTGAAATTTGGGTCCGATTGCCCTGGTCGCGTCAGCCCTGATATATCGCGCTTGACTACCCCGACGCCCATGATAACCTGTCTGACAACAAACCAAGGAGGTCCCAGCTATGCGCGCCGCCGTTTACCAGGGCAGCCAACAGTTCACGATAGAGGATATGGCCGATCCGACGCCCGGCCCCGGGCAGGTTGTGATTGACGTCAACTACTGCGCTATCTGTGGCACCGACGTTCACCACTTTCTCTACGACATAGCGCCACCCGGCACGGTCATGGGGCACGAGTATTCCGGCGTCGTAAGCGCCGTTGGAGACGACGTAACACGCTGGAGCGTCGGCGACCGTGTGGTCGGAGGAGGAGGCGAACCCCCTCCCGCCGCGCGCGCGGCCACGCCTGCCAGGGGAGAGCGTTATAACTACCGACTCGACGGGTTCAGCGGTCCGAGCGGACGGGTACGCGCATACGCCGAAAAGGTGCTGCTGGAAGAGTGGGAGCCTGTGCCTGTCCCGGACGGCGTGACCGACGAGGAAGCCGCCATGTGCGAGCCGTGCGCGGTCACCGTACACGCGGTCAGGCTATCTCAGTTGAAACTTGGAGACTCGGTTGTAGTCCTCGGCGCGGGGCCGATAGGTCTGCTCTGTATGCAGGTCGCAAGGGCTGCCGGAGCCAGCAGGGTTATCGTGTCCGAGCCAGCCCCGGCAAGGGCCGAGGCCGCCCGCCGACTGGGCGCCGACGCCGTTATCAACCCGCTGGAAGAGGACGCTGAACAGCGCGTAGTCGAACTCACCGACGGCAACGGCCCGGACGTGGTGTTCGAGTGCGCCGCCGCCAGGGGCACTCTCGACCAGGCGCTCAATATGGTGCGCCGCAACGGACAGGTGGTTCTGGTCGCCATAGTCTGGGAACAGACCCCCGTTCTTCCCCCCGACTGGATGGCGCGTGAGATCAACCTCAAGACATCCTTCGGCTCCCAGCCCGAGGACTGGCGCATCTCGCTCGACCTGATACGCTCCGGCAAGGTGACCATGGATCCGCTGGTATCCGAGGCCAGCTTCCTGCCGCTAGATGAAATACAGGGAGCGTTCGAGGCCCTCTGCAACCCGTCCAACCAGGTCCAGATGGTAGTGAGGCACGGCTGATCATGGATACATTAGAGTACAGTCCAAACCAGTTCGGCGGAGTCGTCACCGACCCCGACAGCCTGACCCACGACCCGGATGAGTTCAGCCGCGCGCTGCGACACTCCCTCGATACTTGGACGACTGAGGGCTACAAGGTCGTATGGCTGGAGATTCCACTGCCCAGGGCCGCGCTCGTCCCCATAGCCGCCTCCGCCGGGTTCGAGTATCACCACGCCGAGGAAGCATACGTCCTGATGACCCTGCAGCTTGTGGAAAGCTCGTACATACCGCCTTACGCCACCCATTACATAGGCGCTGGGGCTGTCGTCATCAACGAGCGCGACGAAATCCTGGTCGTCTCGGAGCGCTATCGCATGGGCAGCGGTCGTGGCCCTGGATACAAACTTCCGGGCGGCGCGCTCCACCCGGGCGAGCATATAGCGGACGGCGCGGTCAGGGAAGTGCTCGAGGAGACCGGCGTCCACGCGGAGTTCGAGTCCCTCGCCTGCTTCAGGCACTGGCATGGCTACCGCTATGGCAAGTCCGACATATATTTCGTCTGCAAGCTGTCCGCCCTGTCAACCGAGATAACCATGCAGGAAGAGGAGATAGCCGAGTGTCTCTGGATGCCCGTTGACCACTTCCTGTCCGAAGAATCGGGAATTCACGCATTCAACAAGTCCATCGTTCGCGCCGCGCTGGAAAGCCCGGGTGTGTCGCCCGCCAACATAACCGGCTACGACGACGCGGACCGCTTCGAGTTCTTCATGCCAGCTTTGACGGAACGATACCCCCATGTTCCTGGATTCTGACAACTGAAAACTAAAGACTAAGAACTATCCACAAGGAGAAACCAAATGGCATCATTGAAAGAGCGTATTGTCCGAGGCGACATCATCGTCGGAGTGTCGGTTCCCATCACGGCCACCAAGAGCCGGATGGAGGACATACTCAGCAAAGACGACTACGCTTTCATACATACTGACTCGCAACACTCGCCCTATAATGAAGAGAGGCTCGTCCAGTATTGCGAGACCGCGAAGGATGTGGGCATCCCGGTCCAGTTCAGGATCAAGCACCCCCGCCACGCCTACCTCGTCGGCAATATCCTCGACCTCGGACCTCTCGGAATCGAAGTCCCGCTCGTGGAAGACGAGGCGACGGTGGATGAGGCCGTCAACTGGTTCTACTACCCGCAGGTGGCGAAGCGAAGCTGGGGTGGCGCGGCCCGATATGGAATTGAAGGACGCGAAGATCGCCTCGATTACGCCGAGTGGTGGAACGCCAACGGCATACTCTGCATCCAGATGGAGACCCTGCGAGCGGTCACCAACGCCCGCCATCTCGCCAAGCCCGGAATTACCTGCCTGACCTGGGGCCCCGCGGACCTCACCTACGACATCGAGGCGCACCCGCATCATCCCCTGCAGTCCGTGGACGACTGCCTGCGCCACGCCATCGAGCAGTTCGAAGGCACAAATGTCAGAATGAGTTTCCGAAACTACGACTACAAACTCCGCGACTACTACAAGGACATGGGAGTCACCGTGTTCATGGAGAATCCGAAGCCGTAGCCATGTTCGCATACCTCACTGCGGCCAGTGAGGGCTACGCCTCCGCCACGCTCACTGGCCGCGTGTGGTTTTCACATGGCATAATAGTCATTATTCCACATTTCGATAGGTCGTTAATAATACGTTAAACTGTTGTTAATGTACTGTCGCGGATTTTGATGTAAGCTAGGGTGGTTCTAATGAAAACTATTTCAGTAAATAAGGAGGACGTGACCAAATGAGAGAGATAGTTACCGCACAGAGTGCTCTGAGAGAGAATTCTGTGCTTTTCAAGTCCTGCATCCGCTGTAGTGGCGATCGCCAGATCCGCCGCGACTTTGAAGGATTCTACATTAGCTGCCTCGCCTGTGGGCACATCAGCTACCCCGAAGTCCACACTGAGGAAGTCGCCCGACTGCTGGAGTGGAAAACAGCCTCCTAGTCCCAACCGCCGCGTACTGTTCCTGCAATTTTCCTGGATGCAGCAGGGTTCTGCTCAGTTCTGCAAACATGTGCCGCGCGGCCACCCAAAACACAGACTGGGCAGGTTATTCCCCATTGCATAGGGAATTCTCCCGCTGTCAGATAAGCGAGATAGTGGGGGACGGGCGCCCTCAATTCTTCAGAAGCATTCCCGGCTGACAGTGTCGGCAGTAGCTTGTTATCCGCTGGTTCGCCCTCAGTTCGGTGATCTTGCTTCCACAGCGCGGGCAAGGTTCGCCGCCCCTGTTATGAACCTTCAGGAAGTCACGAATCTTGTGGTCAAGCCTCTCACCCATTCGCTCGCGTACCTGCTCGATGGACTCCTCGATCACGCTGCGCGACGACTTGTAGATGCGCCACAGTTCGTCCTCCGACAGCGCCTTCCGACGCTTGAACGGATATACCATCGCGTCGAACAGTATCTCGTCCGCGTATGCGTTGCCTATCCCCGATATGACTCTGCCCCTGGTGAGAACGCCCTTTATCTCACCGTGGAACCTTCTGAGACTCTCCGTAAACTCCTCGAAACTGAACTCGTCCAGCGCGTCCGCTCCCTGCTCCGCCAGTCCGGGCGCTTCTTCCACCCGGTCACTATCGACATAGTAGAACTGCCCCATCTGCCGGTCGTCCGTGTAGCGCAGGTCAACGCCGCCGTCCAGCTTCATCCTCACACAGGTGCGCTTCTGAACGCGGGTATTGGACGGGCAATGCTGCAATCCGCCCGTCAGCTTAGGGTTGATGACGATGCGCCGACCACCGGACAGCGCAATGATCAGAAACTTGCCCCTGCGCCGCACTGACTCGAATGCCCGACCTGCGATATCCTCGTCCAGACTGCCGCAGAGCGACCTCACCACGCTGGGCTTCAGTACCGCCGCTTCCTGTACCGTCCTGCCCGGCAGGAGCGAATCCAGGAATTCGGCCACCACCTGCATTTCGGGCGCCTCAGGCATACTCGCACCTCCGCTGTTACTCCGGCTCCATCCAGCCGTACTTTCGGAAACTCACGCGGCCCCGCGCGTCGAACTCAACGCCCTCCGCCTCCAACAGTTCCCTCTGCAACTGGCTGCCGTGTCCCGTACTGCGCGGGCTTACCCTGCCCTGGTGGTTGATGACGCGCTGCCACGGGACGTCGCTGTCGAAGTCCAGCGACGCCAGGCAGTAGCCCACCATGCGCGGCGTGCAGTCGCCGACTATGAGCGCGATCTGGCCGTAGGTCGCCACCTGTCCATGCGGCACCTGTCGCGCAACGTCCAGGATGCGCCGGTTTACCGGAACTCTTTCGCTCGAATCGGTCATACATATTCCCACCCGACAATGCTATCATCTACCACGCGCGGATTCGACGGGTTCGGCGCGCGGGAATATGTCTTATCCCAAACATTGTGATTGTCGGGAAGCCAGGGAGTCGAGATGATAAAGAAGACCGCACTCGGAATTATGATATTCGCGCTTCTGTCCGTCGTCGCGCTCGGCATCGTTTCCGCCTCCCCCAACGCCCGGTCCGAACCGCGAACCGACCCATTCACGTTCCTGGTCATCGTGCTTGCCGACGCGGAAATCAAAGGGTTGTTGTCTGATGACGTCAACGCGATGATTTCCGATTACGTGATAGAAAATCTGATAGTTCCCTACACGCTCGAGACGACCGAACAGGCGAAGGACAGGCTGTCCGCCGAAGGACAGACCTCTTTCCAGTTCCTCATGGCCGCGCTGCGGGACGCCAACGACAAGGGAGTGATGCCCGACAGTCTAAGCGAGCTGCTCTCCGACTGGTTCATAGAAAACCTGATAGCTCCCCATACCAATGAGACCGTCGCGTAGGTCGCCGAGCGCCTGGCCGCCCAACTCGCTCCCACACCCACACCCACACCCGCGGCAGCCCCGCCCCCGACTCCCATTCCCTCCACGGTCAGCCAACTGGTCAAAAACGTCGAGAAAGGGATTGTCGTCATAACTACATCTGAAGGGACCCTGGGCAGCGGGTTCATAATAGACACGGATGGACGAATCGTTACCAACGCCCATGTCGTAGAGCGCCTTCCCACTGTGTCCGTCGAGCTGTTCGACGAGTCGAAATACCAGGCCAGCGTCCTCGGCATAGACGAGTTGGCCGATGTCGCGGTCATTCAGATACCCGCCGAAAGACTTCTACATCCCATTCCTCTTGGCGACTCCTCCCTTGTCAGCGTCGGCGACGATGTGGTCGTTTTCGGGTATCCCCTCGGCTTGAAATCCGTGACCAAGGGGATAGTCTCCGCCAAGGTAGTCATAGACAATGTGGCATATATCCAGACCGACTCCGCGATAAACCCGGGCAACAGCGGCGGCCCCCTGCTGAACAGCGCGGGCCAGGTGGTAGGAGTGAACACCTTCAAGTATGAGGAATCGTCTAGCGGAAGATCCATAGACAACATAGGGTTCGCCATCGCCATAAACGAAGTGAAGGCCAGATTGCAAAGTCTGACCGCTGGCCGGAGCGTTCTTGATCCTACCCCTGATCCCGTTCCCGACCCCGGATGGAGTAGATACAAGAATGGCGAGTACGGCTACAACATTGACGTGCCGCCCAACTGGTGGTCATTCACCACCGAATTTGAAGACGAGAAGTACGCCCACTTCAACTCCCCCGACAGACAGGCATTGACCGAAGTTCGAGCCTACGACATTCCCGGCTCCTTCTCTCTCAGAGAGTTCGCCGAACAGAGACGGAACGCTCTTGACGCCGCCGCGTTATCGGACTCGGTAGATATGCTCGAAATCAACTCCTTTGGAAGAGTGGACGAGACTGAGGATGAGTACTTCCGGATCGCCTATCGCTACCAGCCGTCATCTACCGACTGCGTAAGCGACGTGACCGAGCACGTTCATTTGTCTTCTTCGTATCCCGGTAAGCCCTACGGCTTCGGAATAACAGTCTCGGTATGCGAAGACAGTCTGGAAAACCATGTATTCGACAGAAACGCCATACTGGACACATTCCTGGAGTGGCACAGGTACGCAAGTCCGGCCTTTGGATACAGCGTCAACATAGCTCCCAACTGGCTATTGACCACACTGCGCGAGGCGGGAGCGTCCGCTGTTATCGCCCCGCAAGGTTCTGGAGGCGGGATTGTTCAGGTTGTTGCCTATAACATCACCGACACTTCTATCACCCTTGAAGACTTCGTGAACTGGCGCGAGGGACGATTGTATAGCGAGGCTGAGACCTGGAGTGCGTTCGAGCCGCACTTCCTGAACAAGAAGAGGGAACAGGTCGGAGACCGAAAGGCTTACATCACCGCCTACACCGCACGGAAGAGCTCGGAGCAATGCGCTGCGGGCTACATAGACCTGATTGCCCTGTCTTCATTCTATCCCGACAACTCGAGAGGGTTCATCATGTTCACCGGGGTCTGCCTGTTCCTTATGGACGATCTTAACGAAGACAGGCTGGAGATGCTGGACAGCTTCAGATACTAGCAGTCCGACAACTTAGCTATGATGGATGTACAAATTCCGAATTATCCCCTCTCCCCTTGGGAGAGGGTTAGGGTGAGGGTAGATAAACCATCAATCCAAAATTGTTGGAACACTAGCCACTCTTCCCGGCTCCGATTCGAGCGGAGTATCGCGCCGAGCATACCGATACTCCGCTTGTAACCCCAATCCCTACATCGCTATCATTACTGCGTGTCCAAACGGCGACAGTCTTGGCCTCTCCGGTCGAACTCTGCCACGTACGGGCCGGTAGCTCAGTTTGGCCAGAGCACCGGACTTTTAATCCGGGTGTCCTGGGTTCGAATCCCAGCCGGCCCACTCCCCGAAATACATCGCGCCCGCAAGGACGGCAGACTCTCCTTCCGACCAACTCAGGAGCGCGCTGGCTCTCGCCAATATCTGACCTATGCCACCCATATCCGCCTGAGCGCCCGCCCCCGGTGAACTCGTCCCGCGGCTGACGTCAGATCCACGGGCGATAGTGTACACTCTGAAAGTCAATCACGTCGCGCCCAGTGAATTCCGTGTATCTAACTGACCTTACGCAGTTGAAGCGATTTCGTAGCTGCGTTGGCTAATTCTCATATGAGAATTCATAGCTGAGTGCGTAACATCAGTATCTAAGTTGTAACAATTGCCGACTTTCGCTGACCTCCTGACCCTCTACATGGAGCGGACCGGCATCGGCGACGCCGAACTTGCCCGCCGGATCCCCGTGAGCAGACCCACTCTTGTCCGCTGGAAAGAGGGCGTCACCACACGACCCCGGTACCGCGAAGACGTGGTTCGCTGCGCCGAGTTGCTCCGACTTACGCCCGAAGAACAAGACGAGTTTCTTCTTGCGGCAGGATTTTCTCCCGAAAGCCCGCCCGAACCCGAAGGAACGCCCGATACAGCCGAAATACCCGATGAACAATCAATAGAACCTCTCGTCTCCACCGAGATTGTTCCTGCGCCACCCCCTCCCGTTGAGAGGACTGAACAAACTGCCCAACCTCCTCAGGAGTCGTTTCTTAATCGTTGGGGCCTGCGTATCGGCATAGGCGCCGCCGCGCTCGCGCTGGTGACAATCGTCGCCGTCATCCTGGCTTTCAGGATGATTGACAGGACGGTCTATCCCACAGCCGCCGCCGGAGAGTCGCTGATAGTCCTTGCTCCGTTCGTCAACTACACCGCCGGACAGCAGGGATTCAATGTTCTCGGAAGGCTGAAGGACGAGATAGACCGCGAGATACGCGCCGCCGGAATCCACGGCGTGAGCGCGGTCGAATGGCCGAAGGAGATTCACAAAGAAGCCGACGCTGAGGCTGCGGGCCGACGCTCGAACACGATGCTTGTCATATGGGGCGAATACGACAGCGGCCGCGTGATAGCCAGATTCACCGTACCCGGAAGCCGCTCGGAGCAGCGCGATCAGCAGGTAGTGGACATAGCGTCATCGCCCTCCGAACTTCCGGCCACCATAAACATCGGTCTGACCGAAGAGGTCCGCTACGTCGCTTTGCTAACACTCGGTCAGCTGCATCTCGACCAGGGAGAGTACGACCTTGCCAAGGCCGCGCTGATTCGCGCGTTGACCAAGCCGCCGGAGAATCCGTCCGCGCTCGCCAACCTCCGGTTCAACCTCGGGCTCGCGTATCGGAGTGGCGAACTCGCCGACCTGGACCGCGCCATCGAGCTTTTTAGCTGGGTTATTTCCTCAGACCCCGATTCGGTCGAAGCGTATAACTCCCGCGCCCTCTCATACCTGGACAGGGACAGGCCGGGCGACCTCGAACTCGCTCTCGCCGACCTGGACCGCGCCCTGAACATCGAACCGGACCGCGCAGCCACCTACCTCAACCTCGCCGTCGCCTACATCGAGCGCGGCAGTCGAGACGATCTGGACCGCGCAATCACCGCCCTCAACAAGGCCCTCGACATCCGCTCCGACTACGCTCCGGCATACGTCAACCGATCCGCCGCCTACACAGCCAGGGGCAAGCCGGGAGACCTCGACCGCGCTTTCGAAGACATCAACAAAGCTATTGAGTTACAGCCCGAACTTGCCTCTGCTCATCTCGGACTCGGAAACGCATACCTCGACCGCTCCTTGCCGGGCGACCTTGAATTATCCATAGCCGCATTCAGCCGCGCGATTGACCTGGCCCCCGGCTATGCCAGAGCATATTTCAATCGCGGTCTGGTGCACTCCGCTCTGGAAAACCTGCTCAGCTCGCTGGCGGACCTGCGGCGCGCCCATGAGTTGAAACCCGCCAACGTGACATTCAACAGTACGCTCTGCTGGCAAATGGCCGTAACCGGAGACGCTGAAAACGCGCTCCGGCGCTGCGATGCCGCTGCCACCCACGACCCCTCCGGGCGCACCCTCGACAGCAGGGGATTCGTTTACGCTCTCCTGGGCGAACATGACAAGGCAATCGCCGACTTTGAGGCGTTCCTGGACTGGGTGGACACATCTCCCAAGGAGACCTGCGCAGACTACTACCGCCCCAGCCGTTCGGACTGGATAGAAAAACTGCGCGCCGGACAAAATCCCTTCGATACCCAGCCTCTGATTGAACTCCGAGTACGCCCCGTCTCATTCGGCGACGCCCCCTGCTGACGCGGGCAGGGCCTTTTCATTTTCGACTCCTCATTCCCGTGAAAACGGGAACCCCGAAGGGCTCGCCGCTCGGCAATCCATACCTATGCCATAAGCGAATGAGTGTCATAAAATCTTGCGTTATCTGATAATGAAAACACCCTGGGCAAATCGCGGGGGTCTGTACCAATTTGGTCGGTGGTCGGTTTCACTGATACAGCATCAGTCGGCGCGAAAATTCCCTCTCCCTTTGATGGGAGAGGGCTAGGGTGAGGGTAATCCGCTCTACCTACTAAACTGATACAGCATCAGTCTGCGCTGTATGTTTCCCAACTCTCCACTCGCTATGTTACAATATGCCGATTATAGAACAAAAGTGCCTGAGATATATAATATAGAGTTTATCAATGACGAAAAATCCGGCTCATAATTTTTTCTGCAAGTGAATTCGTGCCGATTTCATAGCTGAACCCGCCGGTTCTCAGGTCAAAATCCACCTGAAATGTCACCACGGCTCCACCAGGACTTCACCTGAAGTAATATAAATCAGGATATATGTCATGCTCTCTATCAGCGAACCTGTATCAGCTTGGTCGCCGCTGCCTGTGGCGCGAAAATCCCCTCTCCCTCGATGGGCTGATAGGGCTGGGGTGAGGGTGATTGCCCCCTACCTACTAAACTGATACAGCATCCAATCGCGGCGCGCGCTTGACCGACACAGCGTGGTTGTGGTATTCATTTGCATATTGTGTTTACAGATGAATAGAATTGAAGGAACGAATAGTTAGGCCGACTATCAACTTGGGGGGAGACAATGAAAATAATAAGGATATTTGGCGTCGCATGGGCGCTTTCGCTTCTGGCGATAGTGTCGCTGGCGTGCGCCGCTGACGAGCCTAGCGCTCCCGCTGCGCCGCAGCAGCCGCAGGCTGCCGCTCCCGCGCAGGCCGCGTCGCAGGCGTCGCAAGCCGCGCCACAGCAGCCAGCCGCTCCCGCCATGGCAGCGCAGGCGGCCCCGGCAATCACTGCCGTACCCGTCGCGCCTCAGCCTATTCTGGCGCCGCCAACCCCGGTTCCGACCCCGGTTCCTCAGATGGCTATGGAGTCTGACTGGGTGGCCCAGTACCTGGCAAGCGATGGCTACAAGACCGAATGGGGACAGCCGGTTCGCGGCGGAATCGTAAGATACGGCGCCAACCTGAAACTGAACGGACACGATCCGAATATTGGACATACATACGAGGGTCCGCAGTTCCTTCCGACCTATAACTCGCTCATTAAGTTTGACCCATGGCAGGGCCTCACTGGTCCCATACTGCCCGACCTCGCTACTACCTGGGACGTGTCCGGCGACGGAACGGTTATTACCTTCACCCTTCGCGAAGGAGTAAAGTTCCAGGACAATCCGTACTCCACGCTGCCCGATTCGGTCAAGATGGCAGTCGCGGGCAAGGACTTCACCTGCGAGGACGCCGCGGCGAGCCTACAGTTCGCCATCTACCCGCCCCAGTCCCTGAAGGACGTGGGCGTAACCCACGCTGGGCCTCGTCTGGGACTCAAGCATATGCTGGACGGAGGCGCGACCTGCCCTGACGGCCCGACCGGCGCTACGCTCCGCGTCGAGTTCAGTGAGGCGCGCGCTGGTACGATTGGCAAGTTCGCGGGCGTTACCGGAATGCCCAACAATATGCCAAAGGCGCTTATTGACTGGTGGGCCGCCGAATGTCCCGACTGCTGGGAACAGACCACCGACGAAACCTACCTCTACGGCACCGGCACCGGCGCTTTCATTCCGTTCGACCGAGTGCAGGACGTCGGCACAAAGATCCGCGCCAATCCCGACTATTGGAGAGAGGGACTTCCCTTCCTGGAGGGTATTGACCACATCGAGATCGAGGACGCGACCACGCGCTTCACCGCTCTGATTACAGGGCAGACCGACTACTACGGCGAGGGCAGCGCTTCGCTGCTTCCCGGACAGGTCGAACAGGTGTTGGACTCCTTCGCGGACGAAATTCACCTTGAGCCTGTCTTGCACCTCTGGGGCAAGGGCCTCCAGTTCAATATGCACCGTGAACCGTTCAACGATGAGAATGTGAGATACGCTATTCATCTCGGAATAGACCGAGACGAATGGGTGGAGTTCAACAGGATCAAGGAACAGACTGGAGTAATCAGGCCGACCAACTGGATGCCCCCCGGATCGGTATGGGCGATTCCTGACGACGAACTCTGGGCGATGCCCGGCTTCCGCAACGGCCCTGGGCAGAAGGCTGAGGACATAGCCGAGGCCAACAGGCTTCTGGATGCGGCTGGTCTAACCAACAGTCCTCGCTTCACCGCAGGCTGCATGACCACTCCGGCCCAGATCTTCATTGACGGGTGTCTGTACTTCAAGGACCAACTAAAGAAGAACTTGGACATCGAATTGGACGTTGACGTGGTGGAGGAAGCGGTACAGCGCGATCGCGGTCAGACCGCGCACGGCGAGCCGCCCGACTACGACGTACATTATGGCTCGAAGGCCAGGACAGATGTGGCCGACCCGTCCGATTTCTACAACATATTCCTGGTTCCCGACGCCGAGAGTTGGTACCACCGCGGAACCGGCAGGTTCCAGGCCGACCCTGAAAGGGCTCAGCGACTGCTCGAAATGGCCGACGAGCAGGCTGTGACGCTGGATCCTGAAAAGAGACGCGAGATAGTTCACGAAATAGAGCGTGAGGTGATCCAGGCCGCTTACATGGTCCCTATGCCGTGGTCCATCATATGGCCCGCGTGGCACAAGGATGTGCGCGGATGGCGTATGTTCAACCACCCGTCCCAGATCAAGTGGTCGGGCTGGGAGAGAATGTGGCTGGCCAGGTAAGCCCGCAGTCAGACAGTTAGTTAAGTAATTTGGGGCGTTCTTGTATAAATGCAAAGGATGCCCCCAAACAGTTAGTTGGGAATGTGAGAGCGTGAGCCGATGCACCGATACTTAGTACGGCGGATCCTTTTCGGAGTGCTGACCGCAGTCCTTGTATCGCTCCTGATATTCGCGCTGATGCGAATCGCTCCGGGCGACGTTGCCCAGTCAATCGCGGCGCAGCAGGCCGGGGGTGAGGAAGGCACTGTAAGCGAGGAAGAGCTCGAACAGATTCGAGAAGCGCTTGGACTCAATGAGCCGCTTTATGTCCAATACTATGTCTGGATGGGCGGCTTCATCAGGGGGGACTGGGGAGCGTCGCTGTTCACCAAACGCCCTGTGTTTGGCGACTTCAAACAGAAGGCGATAATTACTTTTGAACTTGTGATAATTTCACAAATCATTGCCATCGCGCTGGGCCTTCCCGCCGGCGTGCTGATGGCGCTGAAGCAGGATTCCAAGATAGACTACTTCGTGCGCGTGGTCTCGCTCGCGGGCCTGTCTATCCCGTCATTCTGGAGCGCGACGCTGCTCCTTGTTGGCGGAGCCTACTTCTTGAGGTGGAGTCCGCCCCTCGGATACATCGCGTTCACTGACAACCCATGGGGCAACATACAGCAGTTCATCTGGCCCGCCCTCATGATCGGGTACATCAGCGCGGCGACCAAGTCCAGAATGATGCGTTCGACCATGCTGGAAGTGTTGCGCCAAGACTATATCAGGACTGCGCACGCCAAGGGACTGCGCACCTTCATTGTTACATCGAGACACGCTCTGAAGAACGCGCTGATTCCCGTGATTACCGTCATAGGCATCACCACCGCTCTCTCGATGGGCGGCTCCGTGGTCATGGAGCGCGTGTTCACGCTGCCCGGAATCGGCAGCTTCATAGTAGATGGGATGCTCCAGCGCGACTACCCGGTGGTGCAGTCCATGGTGATGTTCTTCGCGGGATGCGTCATTGTAGTCAACCTGCTGATTGACCTGTCATACGGCTGGCTGGATCCGCGGGTACGCTACCAGTAAAGATTCATTACTCCATAAGACACAGATATATCACACAGGGGACTTTGGAATGGCAACACAGCAGAGTGGCGCTATAACGCTGGGACAGCCTCGTAGATCGGGAACATGGAAGGCGATTTCTGATTTCACTACCCGAAAGCCACTGGGAGCGGCGGGTGTCATAATTATCGCCATCATGGTACTAATGGCAATAGTGGGGCCGTATCTGAACTCGTGGGACCCGCTCGAATGGAACCTGCGCGACAAGCTGCTGGGGCCAACCACCGAACACTGGCTCGGCACCGACGAGATGGGTCGTGACCTTTGGAGTCGCATGATGGCTGGCGCGCGCATATCGTTGCTGGTCGGCTTCGCGTCGGTCGCCTTCGGCTCCGGCGCGGGCGGCGTGATTGGAGTGATAAGCGGCTGGTACGGAGGCAAGGTGGACAACACCATCCAGCGTTTTATGGATGCTCTCATGTCCATCCCCACCCTGATCCTGGCCCTGGCGATTACCGCAGCTCTCGGAACGAACCTGGTCAATATAATCATAGCCATCGGTATAGTGCAGATACCGCGCGCCAACAGGGTAGTGCGCTCACAGGTTCTGGCGGTTAAGGAATCGCAGTACGTTGACGCGGCGCGATCAATCGGCGCGGGCAACCTCCGCATAATGGTGCGGCACATCACCCCGCAGTGCGTCGCCCCCTGGCTGATTATAGCGACCGGAGCCTTGGGCATCGCGATCCTCACCGAGGCCTCGTTGAGCTTCCTGGGTCTTGGCGTGCCGCAGCCCGAACCCTCATGGGGCGGTATGCTGACAGGTCCGGTCCGCGACTACTTTGTGATTAACCCGTGGCTTGCGATATGGCCCGGACTAGCGCTGTCGCTGGCTGTGTACGGCTTCAACCTCTTCGGCGACGCCATCCGCGACGTCCTCGACCCCAGGCTGCGCGGAACGTAGGCCACTTCATGAGATTGTATATACCACGGGGTTGTGATCAGTCTCTCTCCAATCGGCGCAGGCGATCTCTGAGTTCGGCGACCTCGGATTCCGCGGCTCGCCGGGCCGCCTCAGATTGGCTAAGAGCGACTTGGGTGGTGAGTCTGACGGTCTCGGAGCGGTCAAGCGCCACTTCCGCCTCCTGTCGGGCTATTTCCGCTTCCTGTCGGGCCTCTTCGGATTCTTCAAGCGTAGGCAAATACGATTGCGTATTGGGATTCCAGAACCGAAGCAGACCAGATTCCCAGCGCAACTCCAACCCCAGAACGGGACTGTACCCGCTCACGACTCCGTCCGGGTCCGTCATCATCTCGAACCGTTGATACTCGCCCGATTCGGTGTCCAGGTACTCGCCAACCAGAGGCTCACCATAGTATTCGCCGCCCGTCCAGTCGTACCGCCAATACTCTCCAATCCCAAGCCGCGCGTACAGTTCGCGCTTTCCACGAAGATCGTTGCGGTAAGTACTCTTGGAGCCGATCTCCATGGCGAAGTCCGGCGCCTTGCCGCAACGCCACATGACATACGTGTCGTCCACGTACACCTCGGCTACATCCACGCCGATCACAACGTAGCTGTCCGGCCTGAATCGCGCACGGGGATTGCCCTGCTCGTAGTAGATGAAAGTGTCTCCACTGACCAGGATGTTTTCGTATTGGGCGAAGTGATTCCTTAGTGTTACCAGTATCTCGGCGATGTAGAGTGGCTGGTGCATATCGTCCTTGCCGGGCGTCTCGCTCGGATACTTAAGGTCAATGTCCTTTTCGCCGTCGGCCCTGGTGTAGGGGATGACTTTCTCTATCTGTACAACCATGCGAACTTACCCTATCCCTATCGCCGCCAGGTGGTCGTGCAGCGCCTGGAGTGTCTCGCTGTTCTCCGCGATGGTGAAGCCGTCAACCTTGTACTCCTGCTTCGCGCTCATCCCGTCCACCGCGCCCAGGTCAACCGTGTTCCTGAGAAGTTCCTGCTCCTCCTCGATGGAAGGCAGCAGATTGCGTCCTGAGAGCGCGGACAGCGCCGCCGCCAGCCCGTAGCCGCCCCAGTTGGAGACGCTTGCCAGCATCAGCTTCGTCGTCTCGGTTATACACGGAATCTTGACCAGGGACTCGACCTGGGTGACCTCTTCCGCCAGATTTCCCATTCCGATTTCGTTGCCGCCGTCGCCTATGCCCACCGAAGGAACGTCGGAGTGGAACAGGTGGTCAATTCGAGCGTTGTAGTCCGTTATGTCCCGCCCCCGCATATTGCGGTACTTGCCCTCGTCGGTCAGACCGCAGCGCTCGATGGCGACCAATACCGACGGGTTGAGGTCCGCTATCAGCTTCCGCGCGAACGCTATGCTGGCCTCGTCGTCGGTTATTGGGAATTCGACAACGCTGGAGTAGTCTCCTCCAGTCTTGTCCATGATCTCGGCGGCGTAGCGGTCGGTTACGTGTACAACGTTGTATCCCAGTTGGTTCAGCGCGCTGCCGATGACAACCGCCCCCGGAGGCCCGTCGGTCTCGGCGAAGCCCGCGTCCAGTATGTAGAATCCCGTAACGACAATGGCGGTCCCCGGGTTGTCCAGAATAAGCTGGGCTGACTGGGACGCATAGTCGGCGGGAAGATGTGGCCGAAGGCGCGATATCCCCCTTCGGTCTCTGTCCAGAATAATGTCTTCGATGGTCAAGAGGAACTCCTTGCTTGGCGTCTTGTTGGTTGGGATGTCCTGCTTTTTGGCGCTCTGCTAGATGACAGCCAGGTCCTCGTCCTTCTTGTCCGTAATGAACATATGGCCCGGGGCATGGGTTATCATCAGGGGCGGCTTGGACGCCATTGCCGCGGCCTGTGGGGTCACGCCGCAGGCCCAGAATACCGGCATCTCGCCATCCTCGAACTCGGAGGGGTCGCCGAAGTCGGGCTTCATTACGTCGCTGATGCCTATGGCGGAGGGGTCCCCTATGTGGACGGGCGCACCGTGGACCGCCGGGAATCGAGAGGTGACCTGCACCGCCCTCACTACCTGTTCCCGCTTGATCGGCCTCATGGATACCACCATGGGCCCGGAGAACATTCCCGCAGACGCGGTGGGCACATCGGTTATGAACATCGGGACGATGGAGTCCTGTTCCATGTGCCGTATGGGAATGTCGGCGTTGATGAGCGCGTTCTCGAATGAGAAACTGCATCCCAGCAGGAACGAGACCAGGTCGTCCCGCCAGTATTCGGATACATCTTCCACCTCTGCGGTAAGTTCCCCGTACTCATATACTCTGTACAGGGGAGTATCGGTGCGGAGGTCTGCGCCCGGAGCGAATTCGGAGGGCTCGACCTCGCCCGCCTCCACGACCTCCAGAATTGGGCATGGCCTGGGATTGCGCTGGCAGAACAGCAGAAAGTCGAACGCCAGATCTCGGGGCAAGATGGCGAGGTTCGCCTGAACATGTCCGGGGGACATCCCGCTGGTGGTCTGAACCAGACGCCCGTCCCTTATGAGTTCTCGTACTTCCGATGGCGCCGTTGGCAGGGCTAGTGTCGTCATTGTGCGCTCCTCGCTCTCTTTGGGGATAGTATTGCTTCAGCAGGCTTAGAATAGTACGCGCTAGGCGGGTCGTCAAGGCGGAGGGATGGGGCAAGGGCAGTCGCATCTAATTCGCGCATACGCTCCAATGCTGTGGTACAAAAGTTCTGCCATATGCTATCATAAACCCATGCCTCGACAGACATACGGTTCAGGCATGGGACGCGGCGGGGAGCGAGAGGACTATAGACGACCGGACACACCAGAAACGCCCCTTGAAAAGCGAAAACTGGTCACCAGTTCCCGCGCGTGGCGCCCTGTTCGGACATATCAACTGAATTTATACACAGACCGATTAGATGTAATTGCCCTAGGAGGGATGGAACGGAACGTTGCTTCTCGAACTCTTCACATCACCAAAGATTGTTTATATACTGAATACACTCTATCAATAAAGAGTAGGAGCGAAAAATCAGAGTGGCGCTCGGAGAGGTGTGTCATGGCGGTGGTGACGGACCAGACCAGGAATGCGATATGGCAAGACCTCTGGGACGCGGAGCGGTATGTTCGTTATTATGGATCGTTAGCTGATTCGTATCGAGTTCGTCATAGAAATATGAGATTCGCGCTGCTCGCCGCGATTATCGTCGAAGCGACGGTGTTTTTGCCGAACATACCTGATCCCTTGTTCACTTTCCTCACAGTGGTGGGAGGAATCGTGATTGCCGGTCTTGCGTCCTGGGACGCGATATCGGATTACGCCAGGAACTCAGCGATGCTTGCCGTGGCCGGCGAAGATTGCGCGTTGGTAAATACGCAATGGGGCGAATTGTGGCTCGACATCGAATCCTACGCCATAGACGAATCCCAAGCGCGTACGCGCAGGCGGGAACTTCTGGATAGACTGAACGCTATCGCCTCAAGGGTTGACGTCGGCTTGGATGAAAAGTTGAACTCTTCATGCGAAGAGGATGCGGCAAGAGCGCTGAGAGAGAAATATGCCTGATAGACGAATAGATAATAGCCCTCTTCCGCCGAGAACAGGCAAAAGACCGCCGCCTACCACTAGGGGAGAATTGAGCTAAATCCAGCCTCTAAAGGAAACGTTCAGCCGTCAGACGCGCTCTTCTGAAGTTCGTACAGCTTGTTAATGGCCTCTATCGGGGTCATGGAGGATATGTCCAGCCCCTTCAGTTCGTCGAGGGCGGGAGAGGACATCGGCATAAGGGCAAGCTGCGTTGGCTGGGTGGAGTTGACCCGCGAGTTTCCGTTCCCCGCGTCGTATGTATCATGCACTTCCAGGTCCCTGAGTACCTCCCAGGCGCGGTTGACGACGGCGTTGGGCATTCCCGCAAGCTGGGCTACGTGGATTCCGTAGCTCTTGTCTGCGCGTCCCGGTACTATGCGGCGCAGGAACACTATGCCGCCGTTTTCCTCGGATACCGCGACATTGTAGTTTCGGACGCCGGGCAGGTGATCGGATAGCTGAGTCAGTTCATGGTAATGGGTCGCGAACAGAGTGTTGCACCCCAGATTGGGATGATTGTGAATGTACTCTGCGACTGCGCGCGCTATGGCGAGACCGTCGAAAGTGCTGGTGCCGCGACCTATCTCGTCCAGAATTATGAGGGAACGCCGCGTGGCGTGGTTCACGATGGACGCCGTCTCGACCATCTCTACCATGAATGTGGACTGTCCGAGAGCGAGGTCGTCCTGGAGTCCCACACGGCTGAATATCCTGTCCACAAGACCTACCGAAGCGGACTCGGCGGGTACGAAACTGCCTATCTGCGCCATGAGAACGAGTATGGCGACTTGTCTGATGTAAGTGGATTTTCCTGCCATGTTCGGCCCGGTTATTATTGCGAGGTGGCCGTCTTCCCCGGACATGACCGTGTCGTTCGGTACGAAGCTGCCGGTATCGAGCATTCGCTCTACCACAGGGTGGCGCCCCTGCTTTATCTCGATCTTGTCCGAATCGTTTAGTTCCGGCCTGACATATGCGTTTCGGGATGCGACCTCGGCGAGTGAGCAGAACGTGTCAATAAGGGCTATTGTCTCCGCCGTGGCGGATATGTCTGCGGCATGGGCGGCGGTCTGAGCGCAGACCCGGTTGAAAAGATCGTTTTCGAGTGCGGCCATGCGGTCCTGCGCGTTCAGGATGCGAGATTCGTACTCCTTCATCTCCGGCGTTATGAAACGCTCGCCGCCTACTAGCGTCTGGCGCCGGACGTAGTCATCGGGCACCAGCTTGAGATTGGAATTGTTTATCTCGATATAGTATCCGAACACTTTGTTGTAGCCGACCTTGATGGACTTGATGCCTGTGCGCTCCCGCTCGCGCGATTCGAGACGCGCTATGTACTGCTGCGCGTTGGTCGTGGCGTCTCGTATATCGTCCATTTCGGGAGAGAATCCGGATCTGATTACCTTGCCGTCACCGACCGAAATCGGAGGGTCGTCGGCAATAGCGGAGCGCAGCAAGGCGACCACCTCGGAGGTGTCCCGTATCCCGTCCGCGAGCGCCTGGACCTGCCATGCGTCTTCGTCTTCCGACAGGATCTCTTTCAGGTATGGCGCGGCGTCAAGACTTGCGGTGAGCGCAACCATATCTCGTGGCGTAGCGCCGAAACCCCTGATGCGGTTCAGAAGTCGCTGGATGTCGGATACTGAGTCTAGCAGCGCGATGATGCGCTCGCGTCTCAGCGCGCTCCGATGGAACCATGCCACAGACTCTTGCCTTCGTACCAGCTCATCGAGGTCGCGCAGAGGCTGTCCCACCCATGATCGCAGCACGCGACCGCCCATCGCCGTCCTGGTGCGGTCGAGAACGGTCAGCAGGGACGCCGACTTGTCGGCCCAGCGTCCGCCCTCGAATAGCTCCAAATTGCGGCGTGTCTGCGGGTCCATGACCATATGTCGGCTGGTGGTGTAGGTACGGAGGGTAGTTAGCTGTCCGGCGGCGGATCTCTGGGTCTGTGTGAGATATTCGCGGATCGCGCCCGCGGCCCTTATCGCGAGCGGGAGACGGTCGCAGCCAAACGCTTCCAGGCTGCTCACCTTGAAGTGGCGCTGGAGCGATTCGGTACACCACTCCAGGTCGAACGACTCTGCGGAAATGTAGGCTATGGACGTGGAATCATCAGTATCCACCGGTTCGGCGCCCTCGGGGATCAAGAGTTCGGCGGGGCGCAGCCTGAACAATTCCACCGACACTTCGGAGGCGGCAAGCTGGGTTGTAGCGTATTCGCTGGTGGTGATATCCACATAAGCCAGCCCCGCTTGGTCGCCTTCTACAATCACGGCGGCCAGGTAGTTGTTGGCCTTCCCCTCCAGCAGGGACTCCTCGATCACGGTCCCTGGCGTTACTATGCGCACTACCTCGCGGTCCACTATGCTCCTTGACTTTGACGGTTCCGAGGTCTGCTCGCAAATCGCCACCTTGTAGCCCTTCTTTACCAGGCGCGCCAGGTATGGTTCGAGAGCGTGATATGGTATGCCGGCCAGTGGGACTTTCTTGTCCGATCCGAACTCACGGGAGGTCAGCGCTATCTCAAGTTCGCGTGAGATTACCCGGGCGTCGTCGTCGAACGTCTCGTAGAAATCGCCCATGCGGAACAGCAGGATCGCATCCTGGTGTTCGCTCTTTATGCGAAGGTACTGTCTGCGCGCTGGCGTTGGCATAGCCCTTCTATTTTAACCCGCTTGAAGTGCGTCTGAAAGCGAGATGTATGCGCCTAATCTGCGAAACAACGATCTGTGTCAATTGTCCTATTGTTCTGAGGGAAGCGCAGGCCCGATTATCAGGGTGATATGAACTCGGTGGACGCGATGGGGTATCTTTCGCCTTTCTGGCTGATGCCTCCTGCCAGAAGTACGCTCCCATCGGGCATCAGGGTCGCGGAGTGGTTCGATCTAGGCTGGGACAACTCCGGGCCTGGTGTCCACGTATCGGTGACGGGGTTGAATATCTCTGTCGTGGAGTACAGAACGTAGTCGCTGCCCTGCGGGTCTTCTCCGCCTGCGGCCAGAACGCGACCATCGTGCAGAAGCGTCAAGGTGTGGCTCATGCGGCGGACGGACATGGGGCCGGTCAGCGTCCATTCTCCTGTATCTGGGTCATAAACTTCGCTGTCCGAACTGTCGCCCAACGTCATGCCATACGAGTCCGAGCCACCGGTCACCAGGATTCTGCCATCTGTCAGTGCAATCGCTTCCGGAGACACGCGCGATACATTCATGTCGCCGGTGAGTGTCCATGAGTTAGTCACCGGATCGAAAATCTCGGCGCGAGCCGTGTCGAGTGCCCGATTCGAGTCGTTGACGACACCACCAATCGCCAGCGCTCGTCCGTCAGCCAGGGGGATGACCGACTGCTCCGCGGCGGATTTGTTCATAGCTTCCGACGACTGCCACTCTCCCGTCGCTGGATCGTAAATCTCCACCATATCGTGCAAATCGGCGGCGGACGAGCCCGACAACATTGCTCCCGCGTCCACGCCACCCACTATCAGAATTCGTCCGTCATTCAGGAGGGATACGTTGGAAAAGACGCGATTCGATGGAACATCGGAAAGGCGCGACCAGCCACCGGTTTCGGGGTCGAATACCACAATCGCGACACTGCTTCCCTCTTCAGCGGGGATTGCGACACTTACGACTCTTCCATCGGGCAGCTTGGACGCCGACATGAACATGAAGAATTCGATCCGTTTCGCGACTTGTTCCTCCCAGAAGCGTTCCGTGTAAACCCACGTATCGGTCTCAGGGTCGTATATCTGGGATACAATAGCTGGAAACGGCGCGATAAAGTCGTTATTGGCTACTCCCGTCCACCCGCCGGAAACCAGAACGCGCCCGTCGTCGAGTAGTGTGGCGTCGTGTCCAAAGCGCGACGTTGCGAGATTGGGGGCTGCGTAATCCACAGGCTTGCCGTAGTCGAAGAACTTCACCGTCAGTTTCACGCGGTCAGTCTCGGTGTAGCCGTCGTCGGTCAAGGACATCAACACACTCGGACTGATGGCGCCTTCTATTTCCACCTGCCTCAGCAGACCGTCATCCACCCCGATCCGGTAGGTTACATCCACCAACTCGCCGTCGGCCCCGGAGACTTGCTCTAAGGGAAGATTACCCGTTATCACGTGCGTATCTACGCCATCCAAAGTTTCCTGACCTTCCAGCTTCATGTGGCCTCGGGCCGCAATTCCGCTGGTCTCTGTCGAGTTGGAACCAAGCAGGAAACGGGGATTTGTCAGGGCGGAAAGCGCGAACAGTTCTACATTTTCGGACCAGCGCCGCGCTTCTGTGTCGAACACGTAGCGCATTCCGATGGCTGCGCTGTATAAAGAGTTCCCGCCGTGAATATAAATCACGTCGAATTCGAGAGCCTCGGATGGAGTCGTAAGCTCGATGCTGGCCGAATTGTAGTCAGACAGCGCGTCTCCGGTGTAGGTCACTGGAATTTCGACTTCGGTTCCGTCCACAGTTTTTCCTATCAACACGCCTGTTGCATCGAAGGCGTGGCTGATCGTGGCCATCATACTCTCACGGGCGGAGTCCAGTATCGCGAACTCGGCCGACGGTGTGGCTGTGGGTTCGGGCGTTGGTGTGGGTGGTATCGGTGTGAGTGTTGGCCTAGGCACAGGACTCGGACCTAGGGTTGGAGATGGTCCGGGCACTCGGGTTGACTGCGGAACCAGGGTGGGAAACGGTATGTTGGACGCGGCGACGGGTCCCGCAACCGGTGTGTTGGTAGGCGGAATAGGCGTAGGCGTTTCGGTCGGCGCGCTGGTAGGCGTTGGAGTCGGAACAGGCTCCTGCCCGCAGGAAACGCTAAATGCCAACGTCAGTACGACACACGCGATTGCGATTGCTGATTTAATAACTATGATTTTCCCACAGTTTGTTGGAATGTTCATACATGGTAGCAGTAAACCAGAGTATCTGGTGAGTTCCATCTGGAAGTTGAGCGTTCTGCGCTGCGAGACTGTAGGAAATCGTGAGAGCCGACTCATGCGATTGATATAGTTCACACAATCCTTCGGGACCGCGGATTCCAAACAAAATCGGTAGGGCCGACTTTTCGAAGTCGGCCCTACCATTAGATGCGCTTTCAGTTTCGCGCTTAGAGACTATCTCAAAACTCTTCGCTCAAGCGGATGGCAGGAGGACACAATCTCCCTCTCCCTTGAGGGAGAGGGCTGGGGTGAGGGTGAAATTCCTTAAGGTCGGGTTTTGAGATAGTTACTTAGTCGTCTTCTTTCCAGAAGCGCTCTTCTTTGACCTCGTATCCCTGAGGGATCATGCGGTCCTTGACGTCCTCTATCATTCCGGGGTGTCCGCAGGCATAGACGATGGTGTCCTGCGGGGTGAGGCCCCACTTCGCGGCGTACTTCTCTACCATAGCGTTGACCCTTCCGGTCTCGCCGTTCCAGCCGGAGTTCGGCGCTTCGTTCGGGCGACTGATGGTGGGGACGAAGGTGATCATGTCTGGATGGTCAGCGGCCAGCTTTTCGAGCTCGGCATCGTATCCGAATTCGTCATGGTAGCTCGCGCCCATCAGAATGTAGAAGTGGTGTCCGGTCTGTCCGTCGTTGAGGTACTGCCTGATAATGCTGATGTAGGGGACGACGCCTGTTACGGTAGCCACGAACAGCTGATTTGGAAGCGACGGATCAAACACGAAGATGCCCTTTGCCCTGGGGCGTATGGTGACGCTGTCTCCGTCTCTTAGGTTATACAGGAGTGGCGTAAGGTTGCCGTCGGGCGGCGGTACGAGTTCTACGAAGAGTTCGAGGTCTTCTTCATAAGGGGCGGATACTATGGAGTACGCGCGCTCGATGCCGTCCACTCCTATCGTGCAATACTGACCGGGCTTGAATGAAAATCCGTCGGGCTTTTCCAGCCATATGGTCCAGAGATCCTGTGTGAGGTCTGTTCGCTTTAATATGATTGTATCCGCCAGCTTAGGACGCCGGAATCTTCTTCTGGTTTGGGTGGTCAAGTTAGATTCGCTCCTTGTATGTTCGGATAGGGCATTCAGTCTGCCGCGACCTGGGCGGTTAGCTTGACTATCTGAACCGGGGTCAGGGGCAGAGTGGGTACGTTTAGCATCGGATCGGGGTCTTCGCTTTGAACGAGAGCGGTAATAAGATCGCCGAACAGCGTCGTTATTGAGACCAGTCCGCGCTGCGGGCCGGTGAGCTCCGCTATTCCCGCGGCTCTGCCGCGGCTGGATATGGCTTCCACCCAGTCGCCTTCGGCAATGCCGAGATCGGCGGCGTCTTCGGGGTGCAGTTGGATCGTCTCGTCGCGCTGTATGGCATTCTTGCCGTTTATCTGGACGATTTCTATATCTTCTCCGGGCTGGTGCAGAACACGTCCGTGCGCCAGCATGAATGGGTATTCCTCATCTTCGTGATCGGGGACGACGCTCAAAGACATCGGCGCGAGGCTCAATTTTCTCGCTGCCTGCGATTTCTGGTATAGGATTGCGACGTCCGCCATGTCGGTGGCGAGACACGGCCAGTGAATGCCTCCGGCCTGGATTCTGCCGTAGGTGATGCCGCCGTATATGGACACGAGGTTATTGAGCTCGTCAAAAATCTCTGATTCGTCATTGTAGTCGAAGCCCTGGGCGTCCATGCGCGAGGCAATCTGGGAGATTATGCGCCAGTCGGCCTCCTCGTCGCCCTTTGGGCCGAGCGCCGGTCGCAGAAGCTGGACCCTTCGCTCGAGGTTTGTGTAGGTTCCAACGCGTTCGGTGAATGCCTGCGATGGAAGAACCACGTCGGCAAGTTCGGTCACATCGTTTTCGAAAGTGGCGTGGGCTATTACGAATTCAGCGCTGGACAGCGCGGCTTTGAAGTGGCCCAACTCGCCATTGGTGAAGTTGGGGCTGTCGCCAATTATATGAACGGCTTTGACGAGTCCGGAGGCCACTGCTCCGGCAAGTTCTCTCACACCGATGCCCGGTGATGCAGGCACATCGGCATTCCATGCCTCGGACACACGCAGGCGGTGTCTTTCGTCATCAGTATTCCTATATCCGGGGAGTAGGTCGGGGACGCATCCAACGTCCCGCGCGCCCTGTTCGTTGGCGCCTGTGAACAGCGGGTACAGGCCGGAAGACCGGCGCGCTACGTTTCCGGTTACAAGCGCCAGGTTGACGAGCGCGCGTGAGCATTCCTCATACAGGTGTCGAGGGACGGTTTCCAGCGCGTAAAGAATAGCGCCCGGCTGCTGTTCCGCGAAGTGTCGCGCGGCGTTCTGTATTTCTTCACGCGATACTCCGGTTACGCGCTCGACATTCGCCAGGTCGAATTCGCGCATTATGGAGTTTCGGAACTCCTGTATGCCGTCCACGCGTTCATCCAGGAATTCGTGGTCTTCAAGCGATTCATCCCAGATGGCCCGGATCATGCCTCCGATAAGGACGGCTTCGCTGCCTATTCTGGGTCTGAGCCAGATTTTGGCGTGCCGCGCAAGTTCGGTCTCACGTTGGTCAATGAGTATGAGCGACGCGCTGCCCTCTCGGACAGCCTTTTTGATAGGCACCGCCAGAACATTCTGTTCCTCGGTCATATTGGACGAGACGACCAGGAACCGCTTCGAGTCTTCCAGGTCCCATATCGGATTGGTCGCCGCGGGGTATCCAAGCTGCTCACGGAGGGGCGTGAGTGTCTCAGGGCGCGTGTTGGAAGCTACATCTACATTGTTGGAACCCATCACCGCTCGCGCGAATTTCTGGGCGATATAGGCGTCTTCGTTCGTTGCCCTCGGCGACGCGACCAGCGAATACTGTCCGTTCTTGTAGTCGGCGAGCTTATCAGCTATAAAATCAATGGCTTCGGGCCAGGATGCCTGTCGCAATTGTCCGCTCTGGCGAATCATCGGCGACTTTATTCGGTCGCGCCGGTTGACGAACTCCATGCCGAACTTGCCCTTGAAGCAGCCCTGTCCTCGGTTGGCGGCGGCATGGCGGTCGGGTATGGATCGAATCAGGCGGTTGCGCTTATTAACCTCGAGTTTCATTTCGCATCCGACCGGACAGTGGGGGCATATGGAATTAACTTCCTGTACGGCCTTGTCCCACTTGTAGTCGTGTTCGACAAGAGCCCCTGTGGGGCATACGTCAATGCACGCGCCGCAGAATTCGCAGCCGGATTCGAGCAGACTGGTTCCCTGAGACGTTCCTATCAGGATTCGACCCGAACGCATCTGGAGCGTTAGCGCGGAGTCGCCGCGCACCTCGTCGCACACCCGGACGCAGCGTGCGCATACAATGCACAGATTCATGTCCATGTCCCAGTAGGGATCCTGCGTTGCCATTGGTAGATGGCGGTTGTTGTACGTGAGCGGCGTGTCCATCTCCATTTCGAGATAGCGAACGGTGTCTTTGAGTTCGCAGCGCTCGTTCTTGGGACAGGTTACGCATCTGTCGTTTACCGACACATGGCGCAGACATATGTCCGCGGGGCCGCAGAGTTCGATACGATGGCAGGTCAGGCATCCGTGCGGATGCTCCGACAGCAGCATTTCCATGATGCCGCGCCGGAGTCCCTGGAGTTCGGCGCTCTGAGTGGTTACTCTCATGCCCGGCGAAATGGGCGTCGTGCAGGAGGCGGGGGAGCCGGGCAGAGATCGGTACGTTCCGTCGGGAGTGGGAGCCTCTGCCGTTACCACGCACATTCGACACGCGCCGAATGGCTTCATCCCGGGGTAATAGCACAGGTATGGGATGTACATTCCCGCGTCCATGGCGGCCTGAATGATCATCTGGCCCGGCTGCGCCGGAATTTCCTGGCCGTCAATGGTGATCCTGATGTCGTCAGCCATTATCCTGCTCCGGGTACGAAATCGTGTGCGTACGGTCTTGTGGTTTTCGGCGTGATATGTGGCCCGAGACAACTGCCGGTGGGGCATCGGCGCTCTTCGATGTGCGCGATGAAGTCGGACTCGAAATGTGTGATCGCGGAGCGGATTGGCCCGAACCCAAGCTGCCCGTGTCCGCAGAGGGAGCTGGCTTCCATCGTGTTGCCGACGGAGCGCATGAGGTCGAGGTCGCCGGGCCTGCTTTCGCATCTGGCGATGCGTTCGGTTATCTCGAGAAGGTGTTCCATGCCCAGTCTGCACGGGAAACACTTGCCGCATGACTCGAACTGGCAGAAGGCGACCAGCACGCGCGTCAGGTCAACGGCGCACACGTCTTCGTCGCCGACTATGATGCCGCCTGATCCGAGAATCGCTCCGGCATCGCGCATCTCGTCGAAGTCTATATGTACGGACATACTCTCGGAACTCAATACTCCGCCGAGAGGGCCTCCGGTCTGGAGCAGCTTCAGCTCTTTGCCGTCGGGGACTCCGCCGCCTATGTCGTTGACGACCTCGCCGAGCGTGAGCCCCATCGGGACTTCATATAGACCTGGGTATTCGACGTTTCCGTTGAGGCAGATGATCGCCGTGCCCGTGCTGCGGTTCACGCCTATGGAACTGAACCATTCGGCGCCGCGTGAGATTATCTCGGGCGCGTAGGAGTACGTCTTGACGTTGTTTATAGTGGAAGGATATCCCCAGACTCCGAATGCGGCAGGGAAGGGGGGACGGAATCTTGGCTGAGAGCGTTTGCCCTCGATGGCTTCCATCAGGGCAGTCTCCTCACCGGCGACGTAGGACTCTCCGGTCAGCGCGACTTCTATATCGAAGCTGAAATCAGTACCGAAGATGTTCTGACCCAGGATGCCTGCTTCGTATGCCTGCTTTATCGCTTCCTCGGTGCGCTCAATTGGCCCGTCGTGACCGTGCCGGATGAAGACGATGCCGTTGGAGGCGCGTGTGGCGTATCCACCGATCATCAAGCCTTCGAGCAGAGTGTGCGGATCGCTTTCGAGTATGCCCTTGTCGTTGTATGCGCCAGGGTCGCCTTCCTCGCAGTTGCAGAGCATATACTTCCTTGGGCCGGGGGAGCGAACCATGAAGCTCCATTTGATGCCGGTCGGGAAGGCCGCGCCTCCGCGCCCGCGCAGGCCGGAATCCGTCATCTCCTTGATAACGTCGTCCGGTTCCATCTGCGTGAGAGCCTTATGTATGCCCCCGTAGCCGCCATTGGAAATGTACTGGTATATATCGTCAGGAGCTATATTTCCGGCGTTTCTGAGCGCGATACGATGCTGTCTGGCTATTCCGGGCGCCTCGCTGAGATCGGGAGCGCCGTCTATCGGGTCTTCTCCCAGATATCCGAAAACCTTATCGGCGGGCAGTTCGCCGGAGACAAGATATGAACTTACTATCGAGGGAACATCGTCGGGAGTGACGTTTCGGAAAAAGAGCCTTGACTTGGTTCCGGGACGGAGGATGTCAACCAGCGGCTCGGCGTAGCAGACACCCAGACAGCCGACCTCATCTATCCGAGCCGGAATGTTCTGGGCGTCGAGCGTATTCTTGAGCGCGTCTATGACTTCATACGCGCCTGACGAATGTCCGCACATAGCGGCGCCGACCCGTATCCAGGGCTCGGGACCTTCGGTCAGGTCTTTCCAGCGCTCATCGGCGGTCTGTTTAATTTCTTCGTATGCGGGCATGGCTCACGGGCTGGGGATGCTGTGGGGGTGTTTTCAGGACTTGTTCAGAAGATTTCCGACGCGCTCGGACGCGGATTCAGGGGTAAGACGTCCAATAAGATGGTGGTCTATGCTCATGACCGGGGCGGTGGAACAGGCTCCGAGGCAGGTATTGAACTTGAACGATATGTTGTTGTCCTCAGTCTCTCCCTCGTCCTCCAGACCGAGTTGTTCCATAACCCGCTTCAGGATGTGGGATGCGCCTTTTAGATGACAGGTTGGCCCCCAGCAGATTTCGACATTGTGTTTGCCGGGCGGAGTGAATCTGAAGTTTGTGTAGAAGGACGCTACCCCCCAGACTTCGTTGATTGTGGTGTTGTTGAGCGAGGCTACTTCTTCAATGGCTTCATCGGGTATATAGCCCAGCTCGTCCTGAACGGCAAGCAGGGATGATAGGACGGTCACAGTAGGGCGGCGCTGGTGATTGATCGCGTTTTGAAGCCGCTCTTTATCCTGCGAGCTTATGGGAGGCAAAGGCAAGTCCTCTCAGCTAGAAGAATCCTTCACAATAATACCATATCGGAAGGCTGGGTGTTAGACATCGGTCTCGGTTTTTGGTAATCAGCGCCGTCTTCGGCTTGCGTTCCTCAG
This sequence comes from Dehalococcoidia bacterium, assembly GCA_965261525.1. GTDB lineage: Bacteria > Chloroflexota > Dehalococcoidia > Lucifugimonadales > UBA1123 > VXRN01. Next base: position 1,559,449 of record OZ253472.1, on the reverse strand, counting down.
CCCGACAATTAGCCCGAGAGGCGCAATCAGGAGCAGGGCGTTGGCCGCGCCTGTCAATGGGGACACATTCGCGACTGAGAAGCAGCCACCGGATTCGTCGGGCGAAGCCGTGGGCTCAGGCGACGGCTCAGGCTGCGGGGGTTCAGTGGGCTCCGGCGTGGGAACAGGCGTGTTCGTCGGCGGTATGGCCGTGTTGGTTGGCGCTGGCGTAGGCGTAGGTACGGGAGTCTGTGTCGGCGCCGGAGTCGAGGTCGGCGGTACAGGCGTGGGTACGGGCGTCCGTGTCGGAACCGGAGTATCCGTAGGCGCGGGTATGGGCGTGTTGGTCGGTATCGGAGTCTGAGTAGGAATCGGGGTCGGGTACTCCGTAAATAGAATGTCGAAAGTGCGTTCCAGCTTGCCGCTCTGATAGATAGCGGTGGTGCGCGCCTGTATGCCGTTCAAGAAGAATCGAATCTCGCTTCCCTCGAAACTTCGGTCGCCGGGATCAACCACCAGGCCGCCATATGTGCCGTCGGTTGCGATCACGGCGGCGGGTTCGGACTGATAGCCGTCGCCAATGCGGGCGACCAGTATCGAGTCGGTCGGAGCCTCCGAAGTTCCACGTATGAACACCAACCCAGATACGAACACCATCGGCTCCGAGATCTCGGGAGTGGGTGACGGGGGTGGGGTAGGGGGAGTTATCGGGGTATTGGTTGGGATGACGGTCGGCGCGGGTGTCGGCGCGGGCAGCGCCGAGAATGTCAGGCCGAAGCCGGTCTTTATCACCGGGATTCCGTGGGGTTGGTATCTGTCAGTCTGGTCCGCCTGAACATCGCCGAGGAAGAAGTTGATCGTCTGTCCTGCGTGTGATGTGTCCGGCGACGCTACGGACAAGGATGCGTACTTTCCCTGAGTTACGGTGACGGGCTTTGACTCGTAATCGCCCACCCTTGCGATTATCTCGAGACCATCGGGCACGGGTTCGCCGTCAACGGTCGCCTCGCCATAATAGATGATGCCCCCCGGGGGAGGCCCGCCCTGCGCGAATGTATCCAATGGAAAGAAGGCGGCTGCCAGCGTCAAGACCAGGGCCAGAAATACGGACAGGGATGCGAAGGTCGTTAAGCGTGGCATGATATCGCTGTTCGATGTTGTGTTGTCTGCCGCTTCTCTCATCAGCCCCCAGCATATTCAGAATGATTGAAACCACTATAACAGAGTACGACGGAAGCGGCGCTAGGGATTGATCCCGTAGAATGAGAAAAGCCTCCACCATCGTAGCGCAGCGACTCGTGATGTACAACGCTCTATTTTAGCGAGACGGCGGCGGTTCATCGAAGGGAGCGCCTTTCTTCACAGCCTCCGTCTTGCGATGATGCCAGTCCTTCCGCATACCGTAGATCATCCCTTCAGAATAACCGTCAGAGTAACCTTCGTCATAGCCTTGTTTTCTGAACCGATTAGGCGGCGGTTCGTCAAACGGGATACCCTTCTCTCTGGCCTCCATGCGGCGGTTGTTCCAGTCCGACCACCTACGATGCGCTTCATCCCAACCTTCATCCCAACCTTCCTCCCGACCTTCCTTTCGACGCTTCTCCCTGAGCGGTTCGACGAACTTTTCAGTCAGGTATCTAGCGGTTACCATTGACATCCCTCCCGTTCGGCGACGTGGGTGGCGGTTCGTCGAAAGGAACGCCCTCGTCTGCGGCCTTTATCCGGCGGTTGTTCCAGTCGGCCCACTCGCGATAGGATATATCCTTGCCCTTTTCGATGCCCTCTGTAATGCCTTCCTCCCGACCCACCTTCCGACCTTCATCCCGACCTTCATCCCGGAGCTTCTCCCTGAGCGGTTCCACGAACTTATTAGTCAAATATCGCGCGGTGACCATTGACATCCCTCCCGTTCGGCGGCGCGGGCGGCGGCTCATCGAACGGAACGCCCTCGTCTTCGGCCTTCATGCGGCGGTTGTTCCAGTCGGTCCACTTGCGGTGGGATATGTCCATACCTTCCGCTCTATGCCTTTTTATGAGCGGTTCCACGAACTTATTAGTCAAATATCGAGCGGTGACCATTATTACTCCTCCTGCTATGTCCAAGGTGTATGTCATCGAGACTGCATATATCACAATCAGCGCGGCGGCCTTCGAGGTCTCGTTCACAACCGCAATCGCGACGTCCCCGACGCCATGATACTCACCCGCCGCAGCCACCTGACCGTATATTATCCAGGTCCATCCGAAAGTCAATACGACGATCAGTCCCGCGCAAAAGGGCAGCCACTTTCGGCTGACTGCCAGCAATGTCTCTCTTGGTTCCGCGGGAGGCCGTGCCAACCACCGAAGCGGACGCAGCCAGAGTGGTTCAGTCTTTGGTTGTTCCTCATCCACTATCTGGTTCCTGTCCTTATTCTATCAAAGTGTGAGTGAATCGGGATTGGAAATTACACTGCACAATAAAGAACATCCCTCCCCAAACTGGGGAGGGATGTTTACTAACTAGCTGTTACCGATTAGGCCCTGTTGGGCTGTGGGTTACGGAGCGAGTACGCCGTCCTCACTCGCGTGCGCCCAGTAGCCGGAGCCAACCATCAGGGTATTGTTCTTTTCAGCATCGGCCCCGATGTCAACTACCTCCCACATACCCTGCAGGGTGTTGAAGGAGTACACGCGATTGACCTTCGTGCCGCTGAAGTATGCGCTGGCCGATACCGCGTCGCCGTGGTTCAGGCTGCCGCTCACGTCAACGACCGGGACGAAGTTCCAGCCAGCCATCAGGCTGATCGTCGGCGGAACCGACGTGCCTGCGCTTATCCTCGGAATGTCCACCTTGATGGCCTCGAACGAATCCGTCTGGATCCAGTAGGCGCGGGTGGAGTCAACTGTCATCAGCGTGCCGAGCCAGATGCCGTCCTCGCTGCGTATCGCGGTCATCCATCCGCCTTCAGCGTCATAGCTGAGTATGGTGTTCGCCGGGTGGTCCGCCGGTATGACAGCGTTGATGCTGGTGTTCGTCGGAGTTCCTGGCAGCGAAACCAGGTTCCAGCCGGGCTTTAGCTTCAGGCTGAACGGCTCGCGTTCCACGATCTTGACCGTATTCTCGAACTCTTCCTCGTTGCCAGCGTCGTCCGTAGCCTTGACCGTGACCTTGTGGTTGCCCTTGGCCAGGTCGGAGGCCTTGTACAGGAATATCACGTTGTCCGTCGTCGCCAGCGAACCGGCTATGTCCATCGCGTCCGTGTCGGGGGACTTCAGAGTCGCGGACACGATTGTGACCGTGCCGTGCGAGTCAACGTCCACGCCCGCATCGTCGGGATACTCTTTGCCCTCAGCAGCGAAGTCAATCGTGATGAAGGGATCGGAGTTGTCCGAACCGGTCTCGTCATCCGGCATTACCATCGGCTCGCCCACCTCATTGTCGAACTCGAACAGGATGGCCTTGGTGTCGTCGGTGAGGTCAATTGGGCCCTTGTTGACGCCCGCCTTGCCGGTGTTGCCGGCTGTGGCGTCGCTCGCCGTTACGTACACGTTGTACAGGCCGGACTCTGGCGCTGTGTATGTGGCCTCGTAGTTTCTGGCCGACTTCAGAACGGCGGCCACGTTGGCGGCGCTGCCGAGCGCGTTCATGGACTCATCCACGCCTTCGGTCTCGTCGTCGTCACCCAGACCGGAGTCCACTACTCTCTGGAACGCTACATTTGGGGTTCCAATGTCTTCGTTAGAAGATATGAGTATCTTGATCTCGTCATTGGTAACCGAGCGGTTGCCGCCTTCCACTGATACGCTCAGCGTCGGCGCGATTCCGTCGGTTGCGTTGTCCACCTTAGCGGTGCTCCGCCGGTTTCCTGCCAGGTCCTCGACCCGTCCCACGAGTTCGACCTTCGGCCTGGCGTTGGGATCCAGGTCGGAACCGAGCGTTAGGAATACGTTCGACTTGGCGCCGCTGAACACTTCCGCCTTTGTCGGCTCCTGGTCGTTCACTTCGAAGTCGCTGGACGAGACCGTGGAAGCGTCCAGTGATTCGTTGAACATCACCAGTATCATGTTGGCCTTGGCCTTGGCCGGGTCGTCGTTGGTCTTGTCGTCGTCGTCCTTGTTCGAGGTGTCCCAGAAAGCGCCGGTTCTCACCGCGCTTATCGCGGGCTCAGTGTTGTCTATCTTGATGGAGTATGGCTGGCAGCCGCCGATGGACTGCGTATTGTCAACGTTAACTCCAACAAGGCTGAATCTCGGGAACGCGCTGACCGTACAGGGGTCTTTTGTGTCTTTGTCGTTAACTTTGATCTCAGCCTTACGGTCGGTGACCGCCTCGTTTCCTGCCGCGTCCAGCGCGCGCGCCCACCAGTAAACGGTGGAGTCGTCCTCGGCGGCGGAGGAACTCGGAAGCCGCTGCCTGCCGTGGAAGCCGCCATCAATTTCGTTGAGGCTTCCTCGGTCGTTGACCGTGTATTCCTCTTCAATATCAATTGTGCTGTCGCCATTATTGTCAATACCGAAGATGACTACGATGTCGTCGTCCTCGTCTTCCCCAACTCCCGAACCGCCGTCCGTCACGTTGAACTCGACTTCAGGGTTGGCCCTGCCAGCCGCGGCGTTCGCGGGGGAAAGTTCCGAGAAGACCGGAGCCGCTGATTCGACCTTCAGGAGCTTGGAAGTGGTGCGCTTCGGATCCGCGTCCTTATACGTCAGCGTGATCTGGTCATCCTTGCCCACCTTCAATGTGGGAGGGGTGGAATCGACGTTTGAATTATTGACGCTGGTGTTTATCACCAGCCGGAATACACCGGTGTTCGCCCTGGTCTCTTCCAGCATTACGATGAAGCCCGTCGGGTCGGCCTGCGACTTCACTGTTACCGTATCGCCGGTGTCGTCAATAGACGCGCCCCAATAGCTGACGCGGACAGTTCCGGTGTGCGGGCTTTGAAGGTCAACGCGACCATCCTCGCTTGCCCGGTTAACCTGAAGGGCGTTGTCGGTTGCGTCCACGACCGTCACGTCCCGTGCATTGACGAACCCATCGTCATTTCTGTCAGCCACGGGAACATTCGACAGGAAGAAGGTCTGGAGATTATTCAGGTCAATGGACTCCGCCGAACTGCCCGTCAGCTTGTTGACGACATCCAGGTCGTCGTCTTCGACCTCCAGAGCGACCTCTCCGCCCTGTCTCGCCCATTCCTGATCGTCCTCTGTGTCGCTTACATCGTAAAATCTCACCTTGCCGTCGGTGGCAGAGAACGCCGGCACGATGACAAGAAGGGACAGAATTATTGCCCCTAAGAATACTAATGGTATAAACCGCCTCTTGCTTTTCACTTACTACCCCCTTATTAGGTCTCAGCGATTACAAAATGAATATGACCGAACTGCTGTTAGACATGATAAATCCCCCCGAAACGCACTGAACCGCTCCATTGGGAGACCCCCGTTTGCTGTCAGATGCGGGCTGTGCCTGCATCAGCGCCTCGCTTAGTATTTTCAAACCGTTAGAATTTGTACACCCAACGGCGATTATCTGTCAAGGTCTGATAAGGCATTGTTCCAAGCAACAAACGCTGCGGACGCTCGGAAATCCATGCCAAAATATCAGACTTGTATGAAATTGTTCCTGAACTATATAAGAGGCTGTGAATGTCTGTCAATGAGTTATGAGTTGAGAATGTGGGAATGTGCGCCGCGAAATGAGGGGAGAGGCGAGGTTGGCGACTGGGCGAGCGCTGGTCAGTCCTGTTCCATACGCCGAATCCGCTCCCGAAGCCCGGCGTTCTCGGCCTCCGCCCGCTCAGTTCGCGCGAGCTGACCCCTGTCATTGAGAAGATACTCCCCTGTCTGCGGATTCTGAACCAGCATCTGAACCGCGTTGTAGTCATCTCTGAGCGTCAGGTTCGGCTGAATCTCCTCCAACTCCGAATGTCTCCGCCTCTCCAACGAACACAGCCGCAGCCTCAAAACCTCGCTGTACCCACTCTCCAGTCCGTGTTCGTTCGGAACTATTTCTATCGGCTCGTATTTCCCCTCCACCAGCCGGAACCCGCTCAGCGCGCGACCATACAGGTTTCCCCCCGTCGGGTCGAACATCCAGTACTCCCCAATACCTATCCGCTCGTATATTTCGGGCTTCTCGTACAGGTCCCTCTGGTATGTGGAAGGAGACGCCACCTCCAGAGCGAACTCCGGCGACTTTCCAACCTCCCATATATTATACGAAGTCTTTTCGCGGATAGCCGCCACGTCCACGTCGAACGCTATATAGATGTCCGGCGCGACGAACAGGCGGCGGTTTACAGGATCGTAGCGAATGGGAATGTTGGAGAGCATGAGCATAGCCGCGATGTCTTTGCCCAATCCTTCCAGATAGATATTCAGAAAGTATGGGAGCTGTTCGATAGTCGGAGCTTGTATCATCTCAATCGGTATCCGGTCCGGCACATCGTCCGGGTCTATCGGAACCGGCGCTATGCCGTAGATTTCCTCTGTCTTCGCTGTGGTTCTGATTACCATCCTGGCTTCCGTCCGTCGTCTGTCAATAAGCTATGAGTTGAAGAGTTCTACTCGCTGTCCGATGGCAGCCGGGGAGTAGGGACTATGAATGCGTGTACGCCCAACCTGTCCGCTCGCTCCCTGTCTCGCGGGTGAATGCTGTACCCCACTACGATGGCTTCAGATTCCTCATCGAATACTGCGCTCAGCGCGTCTGCGGACTGCCGCGTCCGCTCGATGTCTCTCTGTCCCAAGCTGTTGGAGACTTCCACCGCCAGCCACACCCGCGAACCGTCCGACTTGCGCAGCGCTCTTAATATGATGTCGGTGGCATGTATCCTGTTTTCTTGTTCGTCGGTGATAAGGTTGTTGACAAGCGCATCATCAACCGCGTCGGAAAAGTCCGATCTGGTCTCCTGTACCGCGCTTTGCATGATGCGCCCTCTGCGTAGGCCCAGGCGCTGGCTCACATTAGGTCGCACGCTGCGGTGGAGTCTCACCTCCAGCATATCGCCTTTCAATATCCCGATGTCGTTACTCATCCGAGCCCTCTCGGTCTTGGCCTGGTCGAGTTCGGCTCGCATCTCCGCCCTCTCGGTCTTGGCCTCTGCGAGTTCGGTCTTCGCCTCCGCGAGTTCGGCCCGTATCTCGGTCCGTTCGGTCTTCGCCTCCGCGAGTTCGGCCTCTATGCGGTCCAGACGCTCTGGAATACGAAGGAACTCCTCGGTCAGAAGCGCGCGCAGCAACAGCCTCTGAGCCTCAGGGCTGGACTGAATCTCCTCGATAATTCGGGCAACCAGAGATTCGGGTGCAAGTTGTGCCGATGTAACCATAATGGAGAGATAATATCATATCGGCGCCGGGGCTGGGCATTGGATTCCGAAATGGGAAACATAGGCCGACTTCGCAATGATCATAGAAGAACGCTGTTCTTGCTCGGTGTTGTGTGGCTATAATTCAACAGGAGGTTGGCATGACGATTCAGTATGAGCCCATAGAGACCCATCTGACACACAGCCGCAGATTGATCCGGCAGGCCGAAGCGGAGCTTGAGAAGGGCGATAGGTTGCAGGCTTCTGAAAAGACCTGGGGGGCTGTCGCGCATTACCTCAAGTTCATTGCGGAACGGCGGGGATGGCGATACAGGATTCACGCTGACGCTTTCACCATTGTAGAGCGTCTGGCTGCTGAGACAACGGATGCGGAGAGGATGGAAACCTTGTTCAGGGTAGCCAATTCGATGCACCAGAATTTCTATACGGACCTGATTCCCGAGGAAGGGATAGGTAAAGACATCGAGCGCGTGAAAGAGTTACTGATGATGTTCGAACGGATGGAAGGGTAGAAAGGCGCTATCTTGCTCAAGACCACAAGCTGCGGAAGTCTCAGATCTGAAGACGCAGGCCGAAGCGTTACGCTGGCCGGCTGGGTACACAGGCGCCGCGACCACGGCTCCCTCATTTTCATTGACATGAGGGACCGCGGTGGGCTGACTCAGGTCGTGTTCAATCCCGAAGTCGCGCCCGATGCCCACGCAATCGCCGCGAGTTTCCGAGGCGAGTGGGTCATCCGGGTAACGGGAGCGGTCGCCCCGAGACCGGAGGGCACCGAGAATCCCACTATGGATACGGGCGAAATCGAGGTGATAGCCGCTGAGGCGTCCGTGCTGAACGAGTCCCTCACTCCGCCGTTCTACGTGAACGAAGAGACGGAAGTGGACGAGCTTCTAAGAATGCGCTACAGGTATCTCGACCTCCGGCGCGCGAGTATGCGCGACACCATGATACTGCGCCACAGGGTCGTCAAGTTCATGCGCGACTTTCTCGACGAGCGCGGATTCCTTGAGATCGAGACGCCCATCCTTATAAAGAGCACCCCCGAGGGCGCGCGCGACTATCTGGTCCCGAGCCGACTCTATCCCGGCAACTTCTACGCGCTTCCGCAGTCTCCGCAGCAGTTGAAGCAGCTCCTCATGGTGGCGGGCGTCGAGAAGTATTTCCAGATAGCGCGCTGTTTCAGGGACGAGGACCCGCGCGCCGACCGGCAGCCGGAGTTCACCCAACTCGACCTGGAGATGAGCTTTGTCGAGCAGGAAGATATTCTCAGCCTGACCGAGCGACTCTACATCGAGTTGATCGAGACGCTGACGCCGGAAAAGAAGCTGACCAAGCCGTTCCCAAGACTCACCTACCAGGAGGCGATGGACAAGTACGGCAGCGACAAGCCTGACCTGCGCTACGGCATGGAGATGGCGAACCTGAATGACTTCGCTCAAAAGACCGAGTTCAGAATATTCACCGCGGCTGTCGAAAACGGGGGTGTCGTGAAGGGCTTCGCGGCGCCCGGTCTAGCGTCCTATTCGCGGCGGCAGACGGACGCTCTAATATCGTTCGCGCGTGAGCGCGGAGCGGCCGGGCTGGTGACCATCGCCTTGCAGGGCGAACCCGGTCCCCTGGATGACCTGACAGAAGACAAGATACGGTCCGCGGCCTCCCGCTTCCTGAGCGTCGAGCAGGTTCGTGAGATTGGAGAGCGGACAAACGCCCGTATCGGTGACATGATTCTCATCGTCGCTGGCCCGGAGAAGACCACAAACGCCGTCTTGGGCGCGCTCAGACATGAACTTGGCCAGCGTCTGGAACTTGCGGACCCAGACGAGATAAAGCTCGCTTTCGTTCTCGACTTCCCGCTGTTCGAGTACGACGAAGAGCGAGAGGCATGGGACGCGGTCCACCACGCTTTCACTTCGCCCAAGCCCGGCTTCGAGCGGTACATAGAATCCGACCCGGGCAGGGTACTCGCCAACTGCTATGACCTCATAGGCAATGGCGAGGAGCTTGGAAGCGGCAGTATCAGGGTCCACAACCGCGCCCTCCAGGAACGCATCTTCAAGGTTCTGGGTTATGACGAAGAGCAGGTGGAGGAACGCTTCGGTCAGCTCGTGCGGGCTTTTGAATACGGCGCGCCGCCGCATGGAGGAATCGCGCCGGGCATTGACCGGCTGATAATGATACTCGCCAACCGAAACAACATCAGGGACGTGATAGCCTTCCCGAAGACCCAGAACGGGATAGACCCCCTTTTCGGCGCGCCCGGAAGTGTGGACCGCGCCCAGTTGCGCGAGCTTGGTCTTAAGCTGGACTCAAACGTCTGAGGAGAGACGCGTCAGACCGAAATCGGCCCCGTTCCCTGTGACAGCACTACATGAGTCTCAGTGCGCTGGACTCCGGGGATAATGCTGATCGTCTTCGTAATGAGCTGACCGAGCATTTCGGCGCTTTCAGCTTCCGCCCATATAAGTAGGTCGTATCTGCCCGTTGTAACGCAGGCGAATGTCACCCCGTCCAGGCGCGATACTTGGTCCAGGACATCGTCAATGTTCTGAGGCTCAACGTGTATTCCTATTACGGTGCGAGCTTTTCTTCCAAGATTCAGTATTACGCGGACTTCGATGAGCTTTTCGTCTATCAGTCTTTTGAGACGGCGTCGGACAGTACCCTCACTGACGCCCACGGCGCGCGCGATTCCGGCGTTCGATACCCGACCATCTTGCCGAAGTATTTCTATTATCCTCAGGTCGAGGTCGTCCATTCTGGATGATCTCCTGTTTTCGAGACGAAACTGGGGGCGGTCTTCAGAATTTGCTGAGCGCCAGGTAGAACCCTATGGCCCCCGCTATCAAGTTGATAGGTATGAGGGTTACGCCTGTGGCCCATGTGATTATCGTAAAGCCTACCAACATACACACGCCTGATACCAGTTTTAGGCGCATTCCGCGTTTTCGGTTTGTCGCAAAGCTGATAGCCTCACCGATTCCATACCCCATCGCCGCGATGAGAATTGTGGGCGCGTACGGTATGGGAAAGAACCAGATTATGCCAGAAATTGCCGCTCCTCCGAGGATAGCCACGGCGACACCCGCTCCGACAGCCCGCAGTAGGAAGGGAGTGGTGACGTCGAACGTGGGCAGCGGCCTGGTTCGGGCGCAGTCCAGACAGCGAACGCCCACCGGGGCGTGTACCATGCAGCTTGGGCATATCGGATCGCCGCATCGTGCGCACGACACGCTGGTTTCGACGTCCCTGTGACGCCTGCAATACGTGATTTCCGCCATTCTAGGTGAACCTCAATTCGGTCGTCGTTTCGTCCATTCTACCTTGCGGGGAACATCCCTGTCCCATAGAAGTCTGAAACCCATAACCCTCATGAACCCGTATTCCGGGGGAGGACGTTCCCAATTGGCGGTCAGTCGCTTGCCCAGTAGGATCAGGCTGACGCACGCCGAACTCAGAATGAATTCCGGAGGCTTGTCCATCAGCCCGCTCACCACCGACAAGCTATCGGGAAGTGCGGGCGCGGCGGTTGCCATCGTTAGCGCGAGTATCGGGAACGCCAGGATAGAGACGAATGTCCAGAAGGCCGTGTCGCGCGCAGCGAGAAGCATACCGGCCGCCGAAACTACCCCCATGACAAACATCTCTATCCAGAAGTTGAGCGCGAGGGTGACAGCCATCGTAGTCGCGATGCCGCGTCCACCCGTAAACCTGAGATATGGCGACCAGTTATGGCCGATTATGGCGACGATTCCTGCCGCGCACTGCGTCCATAGGTCAACCTCCAACACGTGCCTGCCCAGAAGTATCGGCGCATAACCTTTCAGAAACCCGTCGAAGAGAAGCCCCTGCGCTATGCCGGCCATCTTGCCTACGTGGGCGATGACGTTGGACGTCCCGACGTTGCCTGAGCCGTACTCCCTGATGTCTATCCCTGCCACAAACTTGGCTACGATGTACCCGCTTGGAATGGAACCTATCAGGTATGCTCCGAGAATTAACAGAGATGTCTCTAGCATCGTGCGCGTCTGGCTCCGGCTCGCTAGGAACCTGAGACAGGGACGCCCCGGATGCTTCGATGCGCCTCCTTGAGTCGGGCGACTGTTTGCGCGGGAGGCCCCACGCTTCCTGGCTCGGGCTCGCCCGGATTGCCGGAGCAGTGGTAGTCGCTGCCGCCGCAGGGAATGAGGCCCAGGTTGTCCGCGATGTCCTTTAGATAAGCGATCTGTTCCGGCGTATAGTCGCCGTAGAAGACCTCGACCCCTTCCAGGCCGTGTGTCTGAAGCTGTGCGAGGGTCTCCTCCAGGCTCTGGACATCGCCCCTGTCGGACTTGACCGCCGAATACGTGGGGTGCGCCATGACCGGCGCCGCGCCGTTTTCCCGCAGCATCCGTATAGCGTCTTCCGGGGTGAGTTTGGCGCGCTCGACGTATGCCGGTCCGTTCCTGCCTATCAGCGAATCGAACACGTCCCTGGAGTACTCGAAGTATCCGGCCTCCACAACGGCCGACGCTATGTGAGGACGACCTATCGCGGCGTCCCCCGCTATCTCCTGGACACGCTCCCACGTGATGGAGTAGCCCAGCTCGATGAGCCTTTCCACCATTAGCCTCCCGCGTTCGTAGCGTCCTTCCCTGAATGTCTTCAGAGTTTTCTGAAACGCTGCGTCGCTCATGTCAATGAAATATCCAAGAATATGGATCTCCGATCCCGGAACGTCGGCGCTCAACTCGATTGCGGGGATTATCTCGATGTCAGGAAAATTTTGAACGGCAGTGTAAGCCTCAGCCAGGCCCTCCGTGGAGTCATGGTCGCTGATGGCTATTGTCTTCAGGCCGCGCTCGGCGCACAGACTCACAAGTTCGGTGGGGGACAGCGTGCCGTCCGAGGCCTGCGTGTGCAGGTGCAAATCTACTTCGACCGCCATTGAATATCGTTCCTCTGTATCAAAGATACGCAGCGGCCCGGTATTCCGTTGCCGCTGCGTTCGATTTCGTTTTCGGACAGTCTGTTGCCCGTCCGCTATCTGGCGTATTCCACCTTCCTGCTTTCGCGGATGACCATGACTTTGATCTGTCCGGGATATGCCAGATTCTTCTCGATGTTCTTGACTATGTCGCGGGCCATCTTTGCGGCCATGACGTCATCTATGGAATCGGGCTTGACCATTACGCGAACTTCGCGTCCGGCCTGTATGGCGAAGCAGCGTTCGACTCCCTCGAAGTCGCCCGCGACCTCCTCCAACTCCCTCAGCCTCTTCATGTAGTTCTCGACAGTGTCCCTGCGCGCCCCCGGTCGAGCCGCGCTGATCGCGTCCGCCGCCGCGACTATGAACGCCTCTGGCGAAGTCATCACGTCGTCGTGATGTTCTGCGATACAGGCGCAAATTCGGCGAGAAACGTTGTACTTGTTCGCTATCTCGGCCCCGATGTCCGCGTGAGGTCCTTCCACCTCGTGCGACAGCGCCTTGCCTATGTCATGAAGCAAGCCGCCGATCTTGGCCACTTTCACGTTGGCGCCCACTTCGGACGCTATCATCGCCGCTATATGCGCCACCTCAAGAGAGTGCTGCAGCACGTTCTCGCCGTAGCTGTACCTGAACTTGAGTTGTCCCAGCAGCTTGATGATCTCGGGATTGAGTCCTCGGACTCCCGTGTCGAAGACGGCTTCTTCGCCCGCCTTCCAGATTGTGGTCTGGACATCTTTTTCCGCCCGTGTCACCATGTCTTCTATCCGGGCCGGGTGTATCCGCCCGTCCGCAATCAGCTTGGACACGGCTATCCGGGCGACCTCTCGTCTGACCGGGTCGAAACACGACAGAGTTACCGACTCCGGCGTGTCGTCAATAATCAGGTCAACACCTGTGCTTTTTTCGATTGCTCGTATATTCCGTCCTTCGCGGCCTATCAGACGACCTTTCATGTCGTCGCTGGGAAGTGGTACGGATGTAACGGTCATCTCGGAGACGACCTCGGCAGCCATTCTCTGGATTGCCGTGGCTAAGACCCTGGAGGAGACTGCGTGGGCATCTTCCTGAGCCTGTATCTCTATATCTCGATAGCGCTTGGCTATCTCGTGCTGAATATCCTCCTCGGCCTGGCGCATGAGCGCCGCTTCAGCCTCGGATTGACTTAGTTCAGAGATCTCTTCGATTTTCGCCAACGCCTGCTGCTTGAGGTCGTCGAGTTCTGTCTCGACGACCTCAGCCTGCTGTTCCTTCTTGGAAATCCGGCGTTCTCTGCGGTCCAGGTTGTTAGCCCGTTTTTCGAGATTCTCTTCTCGGTTTCCAATTCTGCGCTCCGTATTCTTAATCTCGGAGCGCTGATCGCGCAATTCGGATTCCCATTCCGAACGCAACTTAAGAGACTCTTCCTTAGCCTCTATGACAGTGGTTCGGCCCTGCTCTCGCGCCGCTTCCAATATGCGCTCGGCTTCTTGCTGAGCGCCGTCAATTCGCTTCGCGGAGACCAGCCTGCGACCGTAATAGCCTGCTCCGATTCCTACCGATAGGCCAATCAGGACGGCGAGAAGCGCAATTACAAATTCCACCATGCGACTCACCTTCCTTGAATTTTTAACCCAAGCCTGAAAGACAACTTGGGAATAGTCTCATACTATATAGAGGTATGCGGACTGTCAAGGAGTTGCGATTCCCTTAGAGGGTGTTTCCGAGGCCTTCGAATTGACCTATACTACTCGCATTATGCGCAAACCCTATCCGAGCGACCTCACCGATGAACAGTGGGATATTCTCGCTCCCCTGCTGCCGGCAGCCAAACCTGGAGGACGCCCTCGCGCAGTAGACCTTCGGGAGGTGGTCAACGGCATCCTGTACGCGCTTCGGAGCGGATGCGCCTGGCGTATGCTCCCCAACGACCTTCCTCCCTGGCAAACAGTGTACAAATACTTTCGGAAGTGGACAACGGATGGAACGTGGAAACGGATCAATGGGACTCTGCGCTCCGCCGTTCGAGAGGCGGAGGGCAGGAATCCGACGCCCAGCGCGGCAATCATAGACAGCCAGTCAGTGAAGACTACTGAAAAAGGGGGCCTCGCGGCTATGACGCAGGCAAGAAGATCAAAGGTAGAAAGCGACACATCATAGTGGATACCATGGGGTTGTTGTTGGACGTGGTGGTGCATCCCGCCGATATTCAGGACCGGGACGGAGCGAAGTTGGTTATCTCTAAATTGAAAGGACGATTTCGGCGTATGCGTTTGATCTGGGCTGACGCGGGCTATGGGGGGAAACTGATCGAGTGGGTGCGGGAGTTGACAGGATGGACGCTTGAAATCGTGAGGCGTCCCCGGGACAGTCACCAGTTCAAGGCGCTGCCGCGCAGATGGGTGGTTGAGCGAACATTCGCCTGGCTGGGAAGGTGTCGCAGGTTGAGCAAGGACTACGAGGCGCTGCCTGAAACAACCGAGGCCTGGGTCAACATAGCTATGACTCATCTCATGCTCCGACGATTGAATCCTTCATGACATATCCTTTGGAAACACCCACTAAGAGACTATCTCAAAACTCTTCGCTCAAGCGGATGGCAGGAGGACACAATCTCCCTCTCCCTTGAGGGCTGATAGGGGTAGGTAAATGTCCAGTCAGCTATGAATTTCAATAACAGCCCCCCTCTCCCTTGAGGGAGAGGGCTGGGGTGAGGGTGAAATTCCTTAAGCCCGAATCCACCGAAGAGGGTTAGTATCGCCGCCGGGGCGTGGGTGAGGGACGTGTCAAAGTGGCGGTGCGGTTATGATGTCAGCGCCTGGGTCGTTCTGAAGGTCCGCGGTCGTGATTTTGGACGCCAATGGAGGCCCACAGTGGCGATTTGGGGCGAGTTTGACGAATCTGCGGGCAACAGTGGACACCCGCGGTCCGGTCCGGAGCGATCTTACGGACAAGACAGGCTGTGGTGTGTACGGTGGTCAGTAGTAGACACTGCCGTCAGGCCGGCAGAGGAATGGCTCGCAGTCTGGTCAGTGCGCGACCGAACTGTGTTTCCCAGGGCCAGCGCTGCGGGAGATGCAAAGTAAGGCGGCGGGCCGAGTGGGTGAGCCGTCCGGCGAGGGAGAACAAGCGTCTGCGCAGGGTCTTGGTGGTCGCCACCGGCTCGCGCAGACCGATGCGTCCGATCCAGCGAGCCAGGTTGTGAGCCATTACCTGTATGGCCATCCAGGCGGCGTTGGCTGCAAAGCGCCCCGAGGGCAGATGGTTCAGCCCGACACCGTACTTGAGGTCTCGGATGGCGTTCTCGATCTCGGCGTGGCGGCGATGGTCGGCCTCCAGTTGGAGGGTGTCGCCCTGTCGGTCGGTGATGAAGGCGTGATAGCTGTAGTCGACGAAGAGGGCCAGTTGTGAACCGGGCGTGGGCTTCACCCTGCGGACGATGAGACGCACCGGTGCGGCATCGGGCTCGTTCCGAAAAGGGGTGTAGGTGGTCTCAGCCACGTCGGCTGCGCCGTCCATCCAGTAGGGTATGGGAGTCCAGTCCTCCTCAGGTATGGCCTCTATGAGATTGCGCAGTCGGGTGTGCTGACGGACGGTGATGGAGAAGCGGACACCTGTCTTTCGGCATACGGAGACGATGTCATGGGTGTAGAAGCCACTGTCGGCGCGTACGGTGAGTTGTCCTGTGGCCCCGGCGCAGCGCACCCGGCTCACCGTCTCACGCAGGAAGTGGGCTGCGCCCCGGGCGGTGTTGGCTCGACCCTGTCGCAACCGGGCCATCAGCACGTCGCCGGTTCCTGCGGCGACGGCCACAAGCGGGTGATAGCCTCTCTGGCCGGTGTAGTTGTGGCGGCGGGCGCCCTCCTTGCCCAGTCCGTAGGTCTCGCAGATGGTGGAGTCCAGGTCGATGGTCAACGGCTCATCGCCGGGACCCGCGCCAGCGGCCCAGGCCCGCGCCAGCAACTCCCGGCTCACCCGGTCCAACTGCCGCACATGTCCCCACCTGAAGCTGCGCAGGAAGGTCCCCAGGGTGGATGGCGCCTTCACTGTACAGCCCAACACCCGCCCGGTCCCACCGGCACGCAGCGCGTCGGCGTCATCGATGCAGTCCCCACCGGCCAGCGCCGAGGCAACCAGGGTCAGCGTCTTGTCTCCCGGGTTCGCCCGTCCCGGCGCATCGCCCAGGTCAACGTTGCTGTCCACCAGTTCACTCAGTCCCAGGCGCTGAGCGAGAGTGGCCGGCACGAGCAGCCCGGCATTGGCCACCAGCCGGGGATCGTCGAAGGCGATTCGGATGCGGTCGGGACGCTCAGGTGGTAACATCTATTAAGTGCTCCTGCTCTGGGGTTGGTTCTTGTCTTCAAACCCATTATCCCAGATTCAATGGAGCGCTTTCTCACCCCTTTTGCACGACGACTCATCCATCCCTTCGGTGGATCCGGGCTAAGGTCGGGTTTTGAGATAGTTACTAATTACTAACAACTAAGGACTCCCTCCCCATGAAAATCACCGCAATCGAAAACTTCGTCGTCCGCGGACTCGGACGCAATCCATGGCTCTTCTGCGCCATTCGCACCGACGAGGGCATAACCGGCTACTCCGAATACGGCATGGGATCGTTCTCTCGCGGACTGCCCGCGCTGGTCGAGGACCTCGGCGAATCGCTGATAGGTCAGGACCCGCTTCCCGTGGACAAGCTCTACATGGATATGTACCGGCACACGCGCTCCGCGTCCGGCGGCGCCACCGCCATGGCCATAGCCGGCATCGAACTCGCGCTGTGGGACATCAAGGGCAAGGCGCATGGCGTCCCCGTGTATCGTCTGCTCGGCGGCCCGTTCCGAGACAAACAGCGCGTGTACTGGTCGCACCTCGCCACCTACCGCGCCCGAATGGCCGAGGAGTGGGGCAAGCCCAAGCTCGCCACCATGGAGGACGTAGCCGACTGCGCCCGCGAGGCCCTCGACGCCGGCTACACCGCCTTCAAGACAAACATCATCTTCCCGGGCGAAAACCCCTCCGTCATCAACAATATGTTCGCCGGCGCCAACGACCAGAACGCCCCCACCGAGCTTGTCCGCCACACTGCCAACCAGATTGGCGCGATGCGAGAGGCCGTCGGCCCCGACGTGGACATCTGCCTCGACATCAACTACAACTTCAAGACCGAGGGAGCGATAGCCATAGGCAGGGCGCTGGAGCCGTTCGACCTCTTCTGGCTGGAGATAGACAACCAGGACCCCGACGCGCTCCTCCAGCTCAAGATGTCCCAGAGGTCCCCGATATGCTCCGGCGAACAGCTTCTCGGACTCCGCCAGTACCAGCCCTACTTCCGAAAGCGCGCCATGGACACCGTGAAGGTTGACGTACAGTGGCAGGGCTTCTCCCAGGCCAAGAAGGTCGCCGACCTCGCCGAAGTCTATGAACTAAACATCGCCCCGCACAACTACAACTCACACCTCTCCAGCTTCCAGAGCCTCAACCTCTGCGCCGCCGTCTCCAACGTCCGCATCATGGAATCAGACGTCGACTCCGCCCCCTGGCGCGACGAACTCGTCACCAACCTCCCCCAAATCGCCAACGGCCACATGAACATCCCCACAACCCCCGGCTGGGGAACGGATTTGGACGAGACGGCGGCGCGGCGGTATGCGTGGGAGGGGTGAAAGGGCTGGATAATCCGCAAATGTCGCTTCTGGGCTTGACATTTCATTCAAGGATGGTATCCTAGGATTGAACTCTAGGAATTGTGGGGAAATGCCATGACAGATGAAGTCGCCTCTGGCCGCCGATTACTACCAACAGGGGAGTGCTGGTGTGGGTGCGGAGCTGAAGTCGCACTTGGCAAGTTTTTCTTGTCAGGGCATGACAAGAAAGCAGAGGCAAAAGTTATTCTGAACGAGTATGGTGGTGTTCCCCAATTCATTTCACACCACGGTTACGGACCTATCAATCCACGTGCCGAATCAATCGGCGAATCGCCAGTACAGTATGTACCTGATGAAACCCATCCCAAAAACACCTTAAATGACCTCTCCGCGAAGCAGTGGATCCCAGAAACAATCTCGGTGTGGAACCAGCAGGGTTTGGGCGCCAAGCACCCGGATACGAAGATTGAACGGCTTCACCCTGCGCCATTTTCGTTTACTGATGTAGCTCGCCTGATCAGATTCTTTACGAAACATGGTGGACTCGTACTTGATCCATTTGTTGGTGTTGGCTCCACGCTCAAAGCGTGTGCGTTGGAGGGCAGGAGAGGCATAGGTTTCGAACTCAATCCCAAGTACACCGAACTTACTAGGATCAGGCTTGATACCGAAGTGAGGAACCTCTTTAGCAGCGTCCCTGACCAAGTTGTAAAGACCGGGGATGCGCGCGAACTAGCATGTTGCCTCAAGGAGAACAGCATAGACTTCATCGTCACCAGCCCACCTTATTGGTCGATATTGCACAAACAAGATCACAAGGCGTATCAGGAACGACAGTCTCAAAACCTCGATACAGACTATGGCTCCGACCCTCGTGATCTAGCGAATATTCAAGACTATGGGGAGTTCCTAGAGCAACTATCTCGAATTCTTGGAGACTGTATACGTAGCCTCAAACTCAAAAAATACATGGCTCTAATAGTTGGAGATTTTCGACACGGCTCCAAATACGTCATGTTTCATTCAGACATAACCAGGTCCCTGATACAATATGGTGTTGAGTTGAAGGGGATAACTGTCCTGCACCAGCGCCACAAGAGAGTGTTTCCGTATGGCTATCCATACGCATACGTTCCCAACATCCACAATCAGTTCATCTTGATAATGCAAAAAGTGCGTGAGGTGTAAGTCGTTGAGCTCCTCATTGAAATTGCAGTCCTGGCTGGACAATATAGAGATGGGTGATTGCATTGAGGGTATGAAGAAACTGCCTGATGAGTCATTCAACCTGATTATAGCTGACCCGCCCTATAATCTGGATAAGGATTTTGGCGTATGGAAGGAAGCTGAGCATCGTTCTGAATGGCTATCTTGGACGGCAAGTTGGTTGGCCGAGTGCGAAAGAGTGATGGCGCATGGAGCAAACATATTTGTGTATGGTATCCACAGACACCTCTGTTGGGTCCAGTGTTTGATGTACGACATGGGCCTCACATATCAACGCCAAATCATCTGGAACTACGAGAATGGATTCGCGGGCTATACCAAGAGTCTAGCTGCACACTATGAACCCATTCTCTGGTTCTCTAAGGGACCACTCAAGACCTATCACACAATCCGTGAGCCGTACAAAAGCACAGACCGTCTCAAGTACCCTATCAAGAAGAACGGCAAGGTTTGGAAACCTAATCCGGATGGACGGTTAGCCGGGGATGTATGGCGATTTCCAGTGTTGGCAGGCCGGCGATTCCGTGACGAGAGAGTTGACCATCCGACGCAGAAGCCGTTGTCAATATCCACTAGGCTCGTGAAGCACTTCTCCAATAGGGGTGATATTATCCTAGTACCCTTCGCAGGTAGTGGCTCAGAATGCGTGGCAGCGAGGATGCATGATCGCAGATTCATTGGATTTGAACTTAATCCGGCATATGTAGAAATTGCTAATCGGCGATTAGCGGAAGTTTGTGTAAATACAACTGACATTTACACAATGTTCTAAATTGACCTCACTCGGATATACGGACTGATTGTTAATGCACATTCAGATAATGTGGTGACTTCTCCGTTATCTATCCATACGGGTGTAATGCCGAGATCCCTTAGCCAGCTTAAATGGTCGTTAGAAGGTCGTGCCTCAAAGGCTGCGATTTTCTCCACGCGGATGGTACCGCAAACCAACTCTTCAGGCAAGCTAAAATATTCGTAGTACTGCAATTGGGCAACCGCGCTTCGCACTTGTCGTATCTCGTCGCCGGGAGTGCCGTCTAATGTTTTGACCTCAAATAAGAGCAGTAGCTCACACACAGCAACCAATAGATCAATTGGATCCTCCCAGATGGAATCTACACCGACAATATGCTGAGCCAATCGACGTACTATCTGGTTGTGTCTCATGGTTCTGTCAGCTCTTAATTGGACTGCTATTGCTGGGGATTTCCAAGCTGTCACATCCAGTTCATCTGACATATCAGGCTCTCTCCATTGAGCAATGGAGTCAGGCGATGTCTTTCTTGGAAATGAAGTTATTCGATGACTGGTGAGTGGACTTTCGGAATTGAATTCGTCCTCCGGTTCATCCATATCAATCAGATATAGACTGTTGCCATTTCTCGCAACTTGCCCGAGTTGTTCAGCAATTGATGGAAATATCTTCTTGGCATTGTCCCAATTGCTTTTGGTTATGCCTATGCTTGCTCGGATTAAATCTTCATCTTCAAGGTCCCTGAGGTTAAGAATACGATGAAATTCCTCTTCAGAATCATTCTTGGCCTCCAATGCGAGCGCACAGAGTGATCTTGAAGTTCCTGGTCGATGATCCAGCAGTTTTAGCAAGATTCGATAGGGATGCGATTCACCTTGATCGCCTGCCACCTTGGTGTGCCACATCACCCTTCTCCAATGTTGTTTAAATTCATCGGTAGTACTCTCATCCCACGAACGCAGCAAGATAGTTCCTATGTCAGTAAGTTCAAGTACTCCACTGGTCTCTACCACAACCCCTAGACGGCGGAACAATTCCTTTAATCCTCGGGCCGTTGTACGGTGGCTCTGGTTTGAAGGAGGTAGTCTCCTAACTCGTTCTAAGTAGGCATCAATGTTATCCCCAGATCTTCCAGGTTTGATAACCTGGTTGAAGAGTAATTCTTCCCCAAACGAATCGTCGTCAGTGGATTTACCTTGACGTAACAGATCCGACAAAACATCCAAGGCCGATGTGAGCTTGGATATGTCAGCTATCTGATTTAGAAACCCCTTCATAACATCACCGGATGATAGCAAGTAGCTTGGTATGTTGAGTCACAACCTAATATGCCTACCTATCCTGCACCGACCCATCAAACCCAATCGGCGTATTCAGAACCTTCGGATTCTCCGGCTGCGCCAACGCCGCCTCATTCAGGGTTATCCCCAGCCCCGGCCCTTCTGGCACCGTCAGATACCCCTCCACCAACTCCAGCGGATTCACAAGAAGGTCGCTCTTCGGCGACTCCGACTCCCCCGTGTACTCCTGCAGCGCGAAGTTCGGGATGCAGGCGTCGAGTTGGACGCACGCTGCCGTGCTTACCGGGGACAACGGGTTGTGCGGAATCACCTTCACGTGGTGAGCCTCCGCCATCGCCGCCACCTTCTTGCACCCCGACAGCCCTCCGCACAGGCACAGGTCGGGCCGCACGTATGACGCCGCCTTCGCCTCCAGAAGCTGCTGGTACTCGAATATCGTCGTGAACCGCTCCCCCGTAGCTATCGGGATATTGCACTGCGCCGCCACGTCCCCCATAATCGCCGGACTGTCCGGCAGCATCGGGTCTTCATAGAAGAAGGGGCTGAACTGTTCGAGTCGGCGACCGAGCCAGATGCTCTCCGCCGGGGCCATCTGCCTGTGAATCTCGACGCATATGTCAACGCCCGCGCCCACAGCCTCACGCACCGCGCCCACTCGCTTCACCGCCTCGTCAGCCAATTCACTGTAAGACCTGTGCAGGTAGAAGTCCTTCGGAAACGGGGAAAATCGGACAGCGGTAAAGCCTTCCTTGGCCGCCTTCAGCGCGTCCTGCGCCAGGCCGTCGGCGGTGTCGTTATCCTCCGGCGCGCCCACGTGCATATAGCAGCGCACCCGGTCGCGCGTCTTGCCGCCCATCAGATCGTAAATCGGAACGTCCAGCCGCTTGCCCTTGATGTCCCATAATGCGATGTCTATCGCAGAGAGAGCGCCCTGTACAACCGACCCCATGAAATGCGAACTGCGGTACAGCCACTGGTAGTGATGCTCGATTTGGTGAGGGTCTTTGCCAAGTAGGTACGGCTCCATCGTCTCGACCATCGTCTTGGTCGGACGCTGCCAGCCATGAACACCGCCCTCGCCGATTCCCACCGTCCCATCCTCGCAGTGAATCTTGATAAGCAGCCAGCGGTCCCACAGGAACGTCTCCACCTTTTCGATCTTCGTTGGCTTGGGCATTGTGTATCCTCCGGGAAGGCTTGCAGTTGGCTATTCCAAAAACTCGCCAATCCATTCATCGTATTCGTTCAGACGCGTCACCTGCCCCATCAGTTCCGAGGACGCTATCTTGTCGTTCAGATCGGAGGGCGGGGCGCCGTCGCGCAGCGCTTTGAGCGTGTCGTATGTCGCTTTGACCGCGGCCATGAACGGCATATGTCCCTGTAGCGCGATTCGGACTCCCTGGGAGCCGAGATAAGCTCTGTCGTTCAACTCGGAACTCGCGCCGCCGAGCAGTATGGGGATGCCAACCTCGGAATTCAGGGCTTCCAATTCGGCTCTTGTGCTGATGCCTGTCATGAAGAGAGCGTCAACTCCAACGGCTTCGTATGCCTTTGCTCGGCGGATTCCCTCTTCGATTCCCTCTATGCCGATGGCGCTGGACCTTCCGGCGACAACCAAAGCGGGGTCCTGTCGGCCCGACAGCGCGGCTTTCATCTTGCCGACGCCCTCTTCCATGGATATAAGGCTCTGCTCCGACTGGCCAAATGGCCTGGGGAGCAGCGTATCTTCTATCGTCAGCGCGGCGACGCCGGCTGTCTCGAGTTCCTCGACAGTGCGCCTGACATTCAGCGCGTTTCCGTAGCCGTGATCGGCGTCAACCATGAGAGGGAGCGTTCCGGCGCGGCATATCCGGTGGACCTGCTGAGCGAACTCGGTCAGGGTAAGCACGATGTAGTCCGGCGCGCCGAGCGCCGTGGCGGACGCTATTGATCCCGCGAACATCATCACTTCGAAGCCAAGGTCTTCAGCTATGCGAGCCGAGATAGGATCGTACACTGAGGCCGGGTGCAGACATTCACCGCCTTCGAGAATCGCTCTGTACCTCTCGCGTCGTTCGGTCAAGTTCACTGTCTGCCTCCGATTGTTATGAGGGATGCTTTCCGTCCTCGCCTGGCGCGGGTAGGGAACAGTTACGTGTTGAATTGACTATGAGTCTGTAGCGGGCGCGAGGCAGTAGAAGTCGCTGCTGTTCATCAGCAGTTGTATGACCTCGGGCGATGTGTTGCGCGGGAATTGCGTCATAGCCCACCTCTGCCCGATGAAGAGACTGATCTGTTCGGCGTACATGGGCTCGTTGCCGTGAGCCAGCAGCACTAGGAAAATCGCCTCTTTGAGCGGCGTATCAGGTCGGAGAAAGTCATACTCCTGCGAGCAGTGCGTATGTATCTGATGTATGAAATCCTGCGGTTCCAAATACAGGTTCGGTTCTTCCTCGAAAGCTCGCCCACACATATAGCACAGCCTACTTTCGACAAGCACCGACAGGGATCGTCCTGTGGATTCAGCTCTGACGGGGTCTATAAAGTACTTTGTGAATTTGGGCTGCTGATCGGAACTACCTGTTGTCTGTATGTCCTCAAGCATTAAAAAACATCCTCGGGCCAATCCAACATCTGCACCTCGACTATCTCTCCGGCGTCCTTAAACGGCGCATCCTCGGGGCAGATGGCCAGTCCATTCGCGCCGGACATCGAGGTTAGCAGATTGGAACTTTGATTGCCTGTTAATCTGGCGTGGTAGTCGCCATTCTGTCGTGTTATTATTGCGCGCGCGTAAACGCGACGACCATCGGTATTGTATATAGGTTCGTCAAGCGTTGCATGTATGCGCGGCTTGAGGAATCCCCTCTTTCCCATCATCTTGTGTATTGCGGCGCGACCGAACTGCTCGAACGCTACCATCGCGCTCACAGGATTGCCAGGCAGACCAAGGTGCGGAACCTTTCGTCCAGCGTCCGCATCCAGTACGCCGAACGCGAGCGGCTTGGCGGGACGCATTCGAACCGACCAGAAGGCAATTCTCCCATGTTCGGCCAGCACGTCCTTGACCATATCGTAATCGCCCTTGGATACGCCTGCCGAGGTTATCAGCATATCTGATTCGAGACCCTCTTGCAGCTTAGCGTTCATGGAGTCAAGGTTGTCCCGCGCAATGCCCAGCAATTTAGGGACGCCACCGTAGCGCAGCACGCTCGCGGCGACGGAGTAGCTGTTCGAGTCGTATATCTTGCCTGTGGCGTAGGCCTCGCCGGCGCTCAGAAGTTCATCGCCAGTAGAAAGTATCGCCACGACCGGCCTGCGTATGACCTTCACCATGTCGAATCCGAGGGATGCGAGAACTCCTATCTCGGACGGGCGGAGAGTGGTTCCGGCAGACAGAACACGCGTATCCTTACGGACATCCTGACCCGCTGGCCGGATGTCCGATCCCATCGGAGCGGCTGTCTTAACGGCAATTTCGGTCATGTCGCGACCGGAGTTCCTGCGCTCTGTCTCATCGGTCTCCTCGAATGGAACGACCGTGTCCGCGCCGGGTGGGATGGGCGCGCCGGTCATGATTCGGATCGCCGTTCCTGGCTCGACTCTTGTTGTGGGCAGTTCTCCCGCCGCGATTGCGCCTACGACACTGAGCGTAACTGAACTGTCTTCCGAAGCGTCGGAAATGCTCGCCGCCTGCAATGCGTAGCCGTCCATCGCGGAATTATCCAGCGGTGGGATGTCGCGAAAGGACATGGTGTCCTCAGCAAGAACCTGTCCAAGCGCGTCCAGGAGTGGCGTTTCATCCGAGTCCAGGATATGAAAGTGTTCCAGGATGCGTTCGAGCGCGTCTTCGACGCTTAGCATCGCTTCGTCGTGGTGTCTGTGTCTGTGTCCGTGTTCGTGGCGGTTCACGGCGCGTCTCCGAGTCGTGGGGATTTACTGGTCGTTGCGCTGATCGTGGAGGTATTGATAGATGCTTTCAATCGTGCCGTCCTCGCTGATGCGGAAGGCTACTCCTCCGCGCTCCGCTTCGATAACGGTCATGGCTATTTCCCAGCCCTGATACTGAGGACCGATGCGGCAGTCGTCCGGCGCGAACACGTTGTCGAATCTGACGCGGCGTTCACTTCCCATGAGCAGCCGCATATTTCTTATCGTTATGCCCGGGCTGTTGGCGTCAACCATGAACACGCCGAGATTCGAGCGTCGGGGCCTGTCTCGTCCCGTATTCGCGAGTGTAATCAAATAGTCCGGGTCGAATCGGCCAGTTATGAATGCCTTTTCGCCGTTAATTATCCAGCCACCATCTTCGGGAACTGCGTTCGTACTTACCGAGGCGAAGTCCGAGCCTGAACCAGGCTCGTTGAAGCACTGCCAGGTGATGGACTCACCTTTGAGACAGGGCGGAATAAAGCGGGCCTTCTGTTCATCCGTACCCCAGACCATCATAGCGGGAACCCAGCGATTGTTGTCTCCCATGCTGGGTAGGGGTATCCGTCGCATTTCTTCCATCAGTACGACGTCGAGGCCGGAAGTAAGTCCGCCGCCGCCGAGTTCTCTCGGCCATGAGGGGGCGAGCCAGCCCCTTTCGCCAAGCAACTGCCTGAACTTCTTGGCTTTGACCTGATTATCGGCGTCGAGCGGACTGCCGTCAGGCGGAATTTTCAGGTCTCTGGGGAAGTGCTCGATCAGCCAGGCTCGCACCGATGCGCGAAACTCCTGCTGCTGTGTGTACGGAGATCTGAAGTCCAAGCTATCCCCCTTTACTCCCTGCGTTCAGGCACAATCAACTGCGAGATTGGCGTGGCTACGGTCATGATGAGTGACATCAGGGGTCATTATAGTCGAACGCGGACGGATATTAAAAATAGGGCCTTCCCAGTCAAGTGGGAAGGCCCTCGCTTTATCTATACGGTTCTCCGCGATTGGGCTAGACGCCGCCGACTCCGGCAGTGGATGGAGTGGCCGCGGCGCGCTCGCGCGTCCTGCTTATACCTATCCGGCGGGAGATGATGACTTTCTGAATCTCCACGGTGCCGGCCGGGTGGGCGCCCACGAGGCTTCCACGCTGATACACTTCCGGCTCGCCGCCGAACGGAGCGCGAGGCTCTTCGGTGCCGCACAGGCTGTACATACCCATGATGTCACGCGCGCGGTCGGCGTTCTTTATCTTGTACAGCTTGCCGAACATAGAGGTCTGCGAACCGTGGTAGGTCATTTCCTGGCGCGACTGGTACATACCGTAGTTGCGAAGGTTCAGCAGGCCGTGGACATGGGAATCAATGTAGGCCGAGGCCGCTTCCTGCGCTATGAGGGGGTCGGCGCCCAACATGCCGCCGTTGCGCCTGGTGTTCTGGACGTAGTCCATGAGGTTCTCCATGGCTTCGTCCTCTGGATACGCCTGTCCGCGTCCGCCATGCTCGACCTCGAGGGTGGTCTGGGTTACCTGCCAACCCTGGTGATCGCCGCCGATTAGATGGTCGCCCGGCACCCGAACATTGTCGAAGAAGAACACGCTCTGGTCGTCGCCGGAGAGTAGGTTCATCCGCTCTTGGGTAAGTCCGTCGGTGGGTAATGGCACCATGAAGTAGCCGAGGTTACGGTGACGGGGGGCGTCGGGATCGGTCATAAACGGGCCGAACAGGAAGTCAGGCTTCTCAACGCCGCTGATCCATATCTTCTGGCCGTTGAGGATGAAGTCGTCGCCGTCGCGTACAGCGCGGCTCTGGAGCGAGGCGAGGTCTGAGCCGGCGTTCGGCTCGGAGAAGTTCTGGAACGCGACCTTCTCGGCGCTGAGCAGCGGCTTCAGGAACTGGTCCTTCTGGGATTCGTCTGCCCATACCAGCAGGGTCGGGAATACCAAGCTGTTGGTAAATCCCGGCACTACTCGGGCGCGCCTGAATTCTTCCTGAATGATGGTCTCGTGTTCGCCGGAAAGTCCGCCTCCGCCGTATTCCTTGGGATATGTGGGATAGAGCCAGCCCTTGTCGGCGATGACCTTGTGCATATCGCGCCAGAACCAGTATTGCTTCTCGGAAAGCTCTATGCGGTCAACGGGCGCTCTCATATCGTCGGGGACATTTTCGTCCAGCCAAGACCTTACCTCTTTGCGAAATTCTTCCTGATCTTCGGTGTATGTATAGGTGAAATCCATCCGGTGGTCCTCCTCCAACTCGTCTGTTATATGCAAACGGCGAGCATTTAGAGCATTCTTCAACTTGCTGTGCAAATGTTAGGGTGTCCGTCCATTTCTGTCAACAGTTGTTGCGAAAAGGAACCTGTATCAACTTAATCGCTGACCTTACGCAGATGAGAGCGATTTCGTAGCTGCGTTGGCTAATTCTCAGACAAAAATTCATAGCTAAGTGCGTAACATCAGTTAATCGTTAATCGGCGTTCCTCGCGGCGCGAAAATCCCCTCTCCCTCGACGCTGAGAAGGGTATGTAAAATGTGCAGCCAACTAAGAATTTCAATCAACAGACCCCCTCTCCCTTGAGCTGAGAGGGATAGGTAAATGTGCAGCCAGCTAAGAATTTCAATCAACAGACCCCCTCTCCCTCGACGGGCCTGAGAGGGGTACGTAAATGTGCAGCCAACTAAGAATTTCAATCAACAGACCCCCTCTCCCTTAAGGGCTGATAGGGGTATGTAAATGTGCAGCCATCTAAGAATTTCAATCAACAGGCCCCCTCTCCCTTGAGGGAGAGGGCTGGGGTGAGGGTGGCTGAGAGTGCGCTAAAGTCGAGTTTTCAGCTTTATGAACCATAGACCGAACCACCTTTGGCTTGATGCCCATTAACTTGACATAAAAACACATACCCCTGTCAGCCCTCGACGGGCTGAGAAGGGTATGTAAATGTACAGCCAACTAAGAATTTCAATAACAGACCCCCTCTCCCTCAAGGGAGAGGGCTGGGGTGAGGGTGATTACTGCCACCGACCAAACTGATACGGCTTCAAGTCAGTACGAAGTGTTGCGCGGCTCTCCGCTCGCTATGTTACAATATGCGTGTTGCAGAACAAAAGTGCCTAAATTATATAACGTGGAATTTATCAATAACGACAAAAATGTCCGACAATTTTTTCTGTAGGTCAATTCCAGGCGAATTTATAGCTAAATCCGCCGATTTTCAGGTCAATACCCACCTGAAACGTCACCTGAAGTCCACCAGGGGTCCACCTGAGGTCACATAAATCAGAATATATAACCCAGCCGATTTCCCACACACCTATCAACTTGGTCGGCGCTCCTTGCGGCGCGAAAATCCAATCCCCCTCGACGCTGAGAAGGGTATGTAAATGTGCAGCCAGCTAAGAATTTCAATCAACAGACCCCCTCTCCCTTGAGGGAGAGGGCTGGGGTGAGGGTGATTACTGCCACCGACCAAACTGATACAGCATCTGCGAAAAGAGAAAATTGCGGCTGTCCATCCCGCAGGACGACCATGAATTCGAGCGGATGCCATTGTCCGCTCGAACTTTGGATTTGTGATGTTTCTTTTCGACACCGATGTACTGTTGGCGCCCCGCAATGTCAGGCGCTTCGAGCCGACGGGCGTTCCGGTTCTCAACCGCTTTCTGGATTTACAGAACATGGTTTGAGTGGTATAAACGGCACAGACTCGGATCATTCGGGAATCAGGGTCGAATGATTCCGTTTCCAAGTGACTTGCCTTATAGGGTGTTTCCATAGGGGTCGGACACTCCCGCCTCCAAGCGTCTTTTGTTGTGGAATGGGAGAGCGGAACAATATGAGCAAATTGAATCTGATCCTCATAATCGCCATCGCCACAGCCCTCGCGCTGACCGCGATTTTCTCTCCCCTCCCGATACAGGCGCAAGATTCTGAAGAGTCCTCCAACCTCGCCAGATTCGTGGCTCTCATGCAGTACATCCGCTCCGAACCTACCCCCGCCGACGTGCATCCGAACAACGTCGCTCAACTCGCTGTATTCGACGGCGCTTTCTCCGGCATATACATAACCGGATTCATTACGCCGTTCACGGGCGAGACCCCTGAACAGGTGAAAGCGCGTCTTCGATCAGTTCCTGAGAATGACAGGTTTACCGCGGTGATGGTGGAGTCCTATCGTCTTGCCTCGAATCCCCTGCCGCTGGACATAATGAGCGTTTCTCTGGCTCAGTACTATGTCCAGAACTTCACGACCTCAGACCTGAGCGGAGTGTCCGCATTCCTGAAGCGGGACGAAATCGTCAGGTTGGCTGATGGGTTTGACCCATCGGACTATGATATTCCCAAGCCGTTCCCGATTCAGACGCCCAAGCCCCCTATCACGAGGAGGGACGCGTTGACTGCGCTCTACAATGCCACTGACGGCCCGCAATGGGCAAGAAAAACGAACTGGTTGAGCGACAGCCCGCTCGGAGAGTGGTACGGCGTCACAACAGACGGCGGGCGCGTCACTGACCTCAATCTGGAGGGAAACCATTTGAGAGGACAGATACCATCCGAACTCGGCAGCCTCTCCAACCTGACATGGCTGAACCTGGCGAGGAATCAGTTGACCGGGGCGATCCCTGCCGAACTGGGTAATCTCTCTAACCTGACATGGCTGAGGCTATGGGATAATCAGTTGAGCGGGGAGATACCCGCCGAACTTGGCGGTCTCTCCCATTTGTCAACGCTGACCCTGTCGTATAATCAGTTGAGCGGGGAGATACCCGCCGAACTTGGCAATCTCTCTAAGCTGAGGAGGCTGAGACTCAACGACAACCGGTTGAGTGGGGAGATACCGTCCGAACTCGGTAGCCTCTCCGAACTGGCAGAACTGAGGCTCAGCGATAACCGGTTGAGCGGGGAGATACCATCCGAACTCGGCAGTCTCGACAAACTCACAGGATGGTATCTACATAACAACTGGTTGACAGGGTGCATACCCGACGGCCTGCGATATGTCGAGTTCAATGACTGGCGGAGAATGGAACTGCGGTTCTGCGCTCGATAGACTATGCCGACATTCATATCTGGCGCAGCCAGACCGATTCACATTGCATCAGACATGGGTCTGTGGGCGGCGTATCCAGACAGGATCGAGTACGTTTTTGACAGAATTGCGCGACTAGGTTAGGATACGCGCTACTTGCTGTGGGGCTTATCAGTCGGCAGCTTAAAGATATTGTTCCCGAGGATGTATATGGAGATGGTAGATCAGCCATGATGGTCACGGAAGCGCCCCCAAAGCGTGTGATCATGGAAACGGCGGATCAGGCGTTGCCGGTTTACCGGCCAGAGAGCGGAGCTCACGCCAGACGGCCAATAGAGTTGGCCTGGAAGACGTTCTCATATATGTTCAGGCAGAAATTCATCCATCGGCGCGAGCGATTCCCGTTGGTAACCATGCTGGAGCCTTTGGAGGCCTGTAACCTCGATTGCGCGGGATGTGGCCGAATCCGCGAGTACTTGCCCGTCATCACCAAGACCCTCACATTGGAGCAGTGCTTCAGAGCCGTGCAAGACTCTGGCGCGCCAATCGTGTCCATTGCCGGCGGAGAGCCGACCATGTACCGCCAACTGCCGGAACTCATCGAGGAATTGGTGAGACGGAAGATATTCGTTTATTGCTGCACTAACGGTATCCTGCTCGAGCGCGTGATGAAGCTAATCCCGCCCTCCAAATATCTCGCTTGGGTCATCCATCTGGACGGAATGGAAGCCCGCCACGACATCGCCGTCAACCGCAAGGGAGTGTGGAAGAAGGCGATGGTCGCGTCCAGGCTGGCGCTTGAAGCCGGATACAGGGTCTGTTCGAACACCACGCTATTCCGAGGTTCCGACG
This sequence comes from Dehalococcoidia bacterium, assembly GCA_965261525.1. Classification (GTDB taxonomy): domain Bacteria; phylum Chloroflexota; class Dehalococcoidia; order Lucifugimonadales; family UBA1123; genus VXRN01. The sequence goes on along the minus strand of OZ253472.1, from coordinate 1,528,505 downwards.
CTGAGGACTTGCACCAACTTTTTACTCTGGTAACCGATATGGGATTCGAGGGCGTGATGGTCTCGGCCGGGTACGATTTCGTAGATGGTCCGGTCCAGGAGATGTTCCTTTCGCGGGAAGAATCCATAAAGGTCTTCCAGCGGGTTCTCACCGATGACGCGATAGAACGCATCCGCTTCTACAACAACCCCCTTTACCTGAACTTCCTGCGCGGGGAGCGCGACTACCAGTGCACCGCTTGGTCGAACCCCACCTTCACGGTTCAGGGCTGGCGTGAACCATGCTACCCACTGGCGGACAGACACACAGATAATATCAACGACCTGTTCAGCCCAGACCTCTGGGAAAACTACGGTGTGGGCGTGAACAGCAAGTGCGCCAACTGCATGATGCACTGTGGGTTCGAGTCGGCGACTATCTACGACGCTTTCAACAGCCCCCGAGGAGCGGCCTCCTTGGTGAAAGGCGTTATCGGAAAGCGCGGCGGCGTGGGAGCCAGCTAGACAGGTGGGAAGAGATTTGGCCTTGATGGTGGCTCTGCATGAGGAGGCGCGAGGAATCCTCAAGGCTGGTCATTGGAAGAGGACTCCGCCATCTGCGTCCCTGTCTGTGTATGAAGGTTGTGTTGGCGGGGCGCAAGCGGTCCTGGCGGTCAGCGGAGTGGGCAGGGCTTGCGCTGAGGCTTCAGTTCGAGAAATTCTGGAAGAGTATCGCCCAAGCGCCGTACTCTCACTTGGTTTCGCGGGGGGACTGATTGCCGGACAGCGCGCCGGAGACTTGATCGTCGCTCATACTCTGATGCCTGCGCGCATAGCCCCAAACGGGCGGGTGGACCCAGGCGGTGGAGAGCCTTTCACCTCCGACCGCGCGTTGACAGCCGAATCCCTGCGAGTCGCGGCGACGTTGGGGCTTCGTCACCAAGCCGGAGCGTGCGTGACGGCTTCCGACATCGTATCGAATCCGGAGGCCAAGACGCGCCTGGGCCTGATCACCGGCGCTCTGGCGGTAGAGACAGAGAGCTTCTGGATAGGTCTGGCCTGTCGTGAGCGAAACGCGCATTTTCTCACTGTTCGGTCCGTCGTGGACACGGCAGAGGACACTCTGCCGGACTTTGTGGCGCGGTTTGCGTCGGATACCGGGTTCGGAGGCCGGTGGTGGCAGGCCCTGCCGGTCATGCTCCGCCCGTCGTCTATTCCGGCGTTGATCAGGCTGGGCAATGCAGCCTCGCTCGCGCGGAACTCACTGACGGCATTCACTGTGGGATTCATGAACCTCCGGACTCGGGGCAGTTTCTGCGTGAAACCGAAAATTCTTTCATAGCGCTCTCGCATGAAGGATTCTGATGGACATCTCCCCCGCTTCGTTGACGGAAACATATTGCGCGCATTGGCTGACGGGTAGTTTCCATCCAATGGCTTTATAGATCGTGGCTACATCCAGGGAAGGGCGATGACCGTAGGACAAGCGCAAACTTCTTGCGTCTCTCAAGAGCTGCGGAACGCAGTCACAGAGGCGGTAGGCCGATCTCAGGACTACTTCATACGCACCCAATCCCCCGAAGGTTACTGGTGGGGCGAGCTGGAGTCCAACCCCACCATGGAGGCCGAGTACCTGTTGATGACCCGGTTCCTGGGCATAAGCGACTCGGACACCTGGAGGAAGTTAGTAAACCACCTGTTTAATTCCCAGCGGGAAGATGGGACGTGGGGTCAGTATTACGGCTCTCCCGGGGATCTCAGCACCTCAGTTGAATGCTACTTCGCTCTGAAGATGGCGGGCGCTTCCCCGGATGACCCCCGGATGGTGAAAGCCAGAGAGTTCATCTTGTCCAAGGGAGGCGCTCCTCAGACACGGGTCTTCACCAAAATATGGCTGGCCCTTTTCGGACAGTGGAGTTGGGATGAAGCGCCAATACTCCTACCGGAGATTGTGCTGCTCCCATCCTGGATTCCCATGAACCTGTACGACTTCTCAAGTTGGGCCAGGGGCACGATGCTCCCCCTGAGTATCATACTTACCGAAAAGCCGGTGTGTCCCATTCCAGACCACGCCGCTATCCCTGAACTTATGCCGGACGGAGAGGGCAGACCTTCTGAGCCCTTGAAATTCAGGCATCTGTTAGGCATGGCGGGGGCATTCCGGTTGGCCGACAAGGCATTCCGATGGTACAACTTCCTGCCTTACCATCCGATGAGGCGACTAGCTATCCGCAGAGCCATCGAGTGGATCCTTGACCACCAGGAGGATGACGGTTCCTGGGGCGGCATCCAACCCCCTTGGGTTTACTCGCTAATCGCTCTCAAGGTGCTGGGATACGACATTGACCACCCGATCATGCGGAAGGGCATCGAGGGCTTCAAGCGCTTCGCCATCGAGAAGAACGATTCCTTGCGGATCCAGGCCTGTGTCTCTCCGGTCTGGGACACATGCCTGACGATGATCGCGCTTGAGGATTCGGGAGTGCCGTCGGATAGTCCGGTCCTGCGGCGAGCGGGCAAGTGGCTCACAAACGCGCAGGTCACCGTCGGAGGGGACTGGCAAGTCAAAGCCAGGGACGCCACTCCCGGAGGATGGCCATTCGAGTTCGACAACAGCAAGTATCCCGATATAGACGATACTGCGGAGGCTCTCATCGCTCTAAAGCGGGTGAAACTGGGGGACTCTCGAAGGCGGGAGGAGGCAATAAGGCTAGGCGCGGAGTGGATTCTTGGCGTCCAGAGCAGCAACGGTGGCTGGGCCGCTTTCGACAAGGATAATTTCCGCCAGGCCGTCGCTGAGATGCCGTTCGCCGACTTCGGAGAGATGATAGACCCTCCCAGCGCGGACGTAACCGCCCATGTCGTGGAGGCGCTGGTTCGCATCGGCTACCCTTTGGACTCGTCGCCTTTGCAAAAGGCGGCTCAGTACCTGTGGAGCGAGCAGGAGCCGAACGGCTCCTGGTTCGGTCGCTGGGGCGTCAACTATATCTACGGCGCAGGCGCCGTTCTACCCGCTCTCGAGGCGATGGGCGAAGATATGACAAAGGAGCCGGTGCGCCGCGCCGTCGCCTGGTTGGCGGCCCATCAGAACGATGATGGCGGCTGGGGCGAGAGCTGCGCGAGCTACGCCGACCCCAAGTTGGCGGGACGGGGTCCCAGCGCTGCCTCGCAGACCGCCTGGGCCTTGCTCGCGCTTATGGCCGCCGGAGAATGGGAACACGAGGCTGTCCACCGGGGTATGCGGTATCTGACAGACACTCAACAAGAGAACGGAACCTGGGCTGAACCCTGGTTCACCGGAGCCGGATTTCCCGGGTACGGTGTTGGAAGAAAGACCAATAAGGTTAGAACGCAAGGAACTGAACTCTCCGCCGGATTCATGATCAAGTACGACCTGTACAGGAACTACTGGCCGCTCATGGCCCTGGGGCGCTTCCAGCGGTATATAGAAAGAGGAATTGCGAAAAGTACCGCTAACTGAACTCACCTCAGCTTAAGCCCGAATCCACCGAAGAGGGTTAGTATCGCCGCCGGGGCGTGGGTGAGGGACGTGTCAAAGTGGCGGTGCGGTTATGATGTCAGCGCCTGGGTCGTTCTGAAGGTCCGCGGTCGTGATTTTGGACGCCAATGGAGGCCCACAGTGGCGATTTGGGGCGAGTTTGACGAATCTGCGGGCAACAGTGGACACCCGCGGTCCGGTCCGGAGCGATCTTACGGACAAGACAGGCTGTGGTGTGTACGGTGGTCAGTAGTAGACACTGCCGTCAGGCCGGCAGAGGAATGGCTCGCAGTCTGGTCAGTGCGCGACCGAACTGTGTTTCCCAGGGCCAGCGCTGCGGGAGATGCAAAGTAAGGCGGCGGGCCGAGTGGGTGAGCCGTCCGGCGAGGGAGAACAAGCGTCTGCGCAGGGTCTTGGTGGTCGCCACCGGCTCGCGCAGACCGATGCGTCCGATCCAGCGAGCCAGGTTGTGAGCCATTACCTGTATGGCCATCCAGGCGGCGTTGGCTGCAAAGCGCCCCGAGGGCAGATGGTTCAGCCCGACACCGTACTTGAGGTCTCGGATGGCGTTCTCGATCTCGGCGTGGCGGCGATGGTCGGCCTCCAGTTGGAGGGTGTCGCCCTGTCGGTCGGTGATGAAGGCGTGATAGCTGTAGTCGACGAAGAGGGCCAGTTGTGAACCGGGCGTGGGCTTCACCCTGCGGACGATGAGACGCACCGGTGCGGCATCGGGCTCGTTCCGAAAAGGGGTGTAGGTGGTCTCAGCCACGTCGGCTGCGCCGTCCATCCAGTAGGGTATGGGAGTCCAGTCCTCCTCAGGTATGGCCTCTATGAGATTGCGCAGTCGGGTGTGCTGACGGACGGTGATGGAGAAGCGGACACCTGTCTTTCGGCATACGGAGACGATGTCATGGGTGTAGAAGCCACTGTCGGCGCGTACGGTGAGTTGTCCTGTGGCCCCGGCGCAGCGCACCCGGCTCACCGTCTCACGCAGGAAGTGGGCTGCGCCCCGGGCGGTGTTGGCTCGACCCTGTCGCAACCGGGCCATCAGCACGTCGCCGGTTCCTGCGGCGACGGCCACAAGCGGGTGATAGCCTCTCTGGCCGGTGTAGTTGTGGCGGCGGGCGCCCTCCTTGCCCAGTCCGTAGGTCTCGCAGATGGTGGAGTCCAGGTCGATGGTCAACGGCTCATCGCCGGGACCCGCGCCAGCGGCCCAGGCCCGCGCCAGCAACTCCCGGCTCACCCGGTCCAACTGCCGCACATGTCCCCACCTGAAGCTGCGCAGGAAGGTCCCCAGGGTGGATGGCGCCTTCACTGTACAGCCCAACACCCGCCCGGTCCCACCGGCACGCAGCGCGTCGGCGTCATCGATGCAGTCCCCACCGGCCAGCGCCGAGGCAACCAGGGTCAGCGTCTTGTCTCCCGGGTTCGCCCGTCCCGGCGCATCGCCCAGGTCAACGTTGCTGTCCACCAGTTCACTCAGTCCCAGGCGCTGAGCGAGAGTGGCCGGCACGAGCAGCCCGGCATTGGCCACCAGCCGGGGATCGTCGAAGGCGATTCGGATGCGGTCGGGACGCTCAGGTGGTAACATCTATTAAGTGCTCCTGCTCTGGGGTTGGTTCTTGTCTTCAAACCCATTATCCCAGATTCAATGGAGCGCTTTCTCACCCCTTTTGCACGACGACTCATCCATCCCTTCGGTGGATCCGGGCTAAGGACGTGCCGACGACCAGTGTAGCGACGGCCCACAGCCTCAGGGAGTATGCTGAAATTTCAGCATATACGAGGGCGCCCCCAAGCAGCGCCGCGCTGATAGTTAACAACCCTCCGCGAAATGCCATAGCAAGAAGGCGAGCGTGTGTTATCTCGAGATCCGGATCCGGTCTCAGCCTCTTGATGAAGAAGTCCTCCGGCTTTACGAAGTAAGGAAGCGCTACCGAGGAAGCGCCAAGCGAAATCGCTATACCCGACAGGACTCTTACGATCTTGAGTATCGTCATAAAGTCCATTTGCCACGACCTCCTCCCTCTTATCCCCGCCTAAAATGTCCCGGATCTACTATAACTATCCTGTCGCCACGAACAGCAGCAGAAGCAACAAGGGAATTCCCGTAATACCAATCCACTGTGATGTCACCATGTTCTGCGGAGCCAAGCTGGATGGATTCCCGCTTTCGTGAGGAATGACGGTACGCAACCTGATACTGAGAGATATGGCGCAGTCAAACTGAAACGGTATAAACCCCATGAAGATGAAAAGGGCTATCAATCCACCTCTCAACAGCCAGGTCTTTGGGTTCGGTTCTGTACGCCGCGCGAATAAGGGTCTCGGGTCGGACGCAGGTTGTTCGGCGGGCGTAAGTTTGCGGTATCTCCAGAGTCTGAAATAAAGGTATAAGGAAATGCCCAGGTACAGCCCGGTAAATATGTTGAATATGGCATAGTGGCTTCTCCACTCCAGGAATGCTTCGTCGGATGTTATGATGCCTACGCCAAGTGTAAGAAGTAGGGCGAAGAGTACTGCTCCGGCAAGAGCCCGGAATAGGAGCTGGGAATGGGTGAACCGGGTGTCCCCTTTCGGCCTTAGCCGCTTGATTAAGAAGTCCTCCGGCTTCTGACAATAGGAAATCAGAAACCCAAAAGCAAGCCAAACCGGCAGCGCGATTATAAACCTGAGCGGAAATGGGACTGACACTATTTCCATGGGCGCGCCTCCATCAGCTAGGGCCACATTCAGTATATCTACCACGTGTCAGCCGAAGCAATTACAGGATACACGCAAAGGGAGTATGACGATTGAGTGAGTCCCACCAGTCTGGAACGGATTGATTTCGCGGCATTTCCGTAGATGTCAATGTAGCCTGTGGTATCATACCGTTTCAGTTTGACTGCGCCATATCTCTCAGTATCAGGTTGCGTACCGTCATTCCTCACGAAAGCGGGAATCCATCCAGCTTGGCTCCGCAGAATATGGTGACATCACAGTGGATTGGTATCATGTTGATACTTATGGAAACTCTGGAAGTACAATTTACAATTCCTGACCATCCGATACTTGACCAGCCTACTCGGACGGCAATCAGGAATATCGAAGCAGTAAAGACATTGACTTCTATCAGGGCCGCCCAGACATGGGGCGGAGTTGTCCCTAATCAGATCGTTTTCTGGGCGCGAATCCAGGATTCGGCGGTATTCATCACGGAATACTGGGAGGTGACGATTCGCAGCCGCAGGTTAATAGATTGTGTAGAGGGGATGTGTACAATCTTGAGTGTGTTAGGGCAAGAATTCAGCAGTCCCATTGCGGTTGAATTGTCCGATCAAGATAATTCCTTACATGACGCTCTTGATCGCGAACAGCGCGTTCAACGTAACTGGAGATATGCAAAAGCATTCATAACTGTGTCGGGCTGGCTTGCCGCAATTGCGAGTATAGCGCTGTTCATATTTTTCCAATAGGCGTTTTGAGGAGGCGACCAGTTATGGCAATTGTCACTGAGAGTCACATTACGGACCAGGTACTTCAAATAGCTGAATCTTGCGGGTATGAAGCAATAAAGGAGCCGGAAACGCCGCCTTTTCGCATCTTCGGATGGTTTAGAGAACGCAATTTCAGACCCGACATCGTGTTGAAGCGCCATAATAAGTCTGCGATTGTGGTCGTCAGATCGCACCCCGTTATGATGTACGACGTATTTCTGACCTACCAGATGCGCCTGAGCGAGGACGCTCAAGCGCTAATTTGTGTTTCAGATTCTTCATTTAAGAGAATTCGGAGAAGCACTATCGAGTACGCCGAAGAGTTAGGCGTCCACTTGTGCCGGTTATCCGAAGTTGAACACGCGCTGGAAAAGTTACTGGATTAACCAGGCAACGTTGACGTTCCGGTTTTATGGGATCGCCAGCAATAATGCGGCTGGGACATGAGCCTGTGGATTGCCGCATGGAGAACCTCTTCAAGGATTCCCGCTCCCTGTTTTCACGAGGACAAGTTTCGCTGGTATGACGAGAAATTTCGACGCTGACTAGAACCTGCCTCTCAGTCTCGGGTCCAGAACGTCTCTGAGGCCGTCGCCGACGAAGTTGAAGGAAAGCACCAGCAGGAAGATTGAGATACCCGGGGCGAACGACAGCCAGGGCGCGCTGTTCATGTTTCCGAACGCCAGGTTGAGCATACTGCCCCAGGTGGCGGTGGGCGGCTCGACGCCGACGCCCAGGAAGCTGAGGCTAGCCTCGCCAAGGATGGCGAAGCCCATACCGAGCGTGGCCTGGACTATGACGGGCTGGATGGAGTTGGGGGTCATGTGGAGAAGCAGCAGTCTCCAGGTGGGCGCGCCTATCATCTGGGCGGCCATGAAGTACTCACGCTCTTTGACAGAGAGGGCCTGGCTTCTGACGAGGCGCGCCTGGGTGGTGAACAGGTTTATCCCTATGGCTATGCTGACGGTAAGGACGCCGCCGCCCATGACGAGCAGCAGCAGTATGGCGAACAGGAGGCCGGGAATGGCTATCATCGAATCCACGAACCGCATGATAGCGTGGTCGGTCCATCCGCCGGCGTAGGCCGCGACTATTCCCAATGGAACGCCTATCAGGATAGCTATGCACACTGACAGCAGGCCCACTATAAGCGACACGCGAGCGCCGAAGAACAGGCGGGTAAGCTGGTCGCGTCCCACATGGTCCAACCCCAGCGGGTGTTCGAGCGTGGGCGAAGCCAGCGCGTTTATAGGGTCAATCTTGTATGGGTCGGATGGGGATATTACGTCCGCGAAGACGCCCACGAAGATCACGACGCCGATGTAGGACAGCCCGATAACGGACAGCTTATGCTGGACCAACTGACGAAATGTGTCGGTCGGCATAGCGTCGCCGAGGCGAGAGAGCAGCCCGGGTCGTGTCCTGGCGGCCTGTCCGCTGTCGTTCATCAGCCGTACCTGATTCTGGGATCGAGATAGGCGTATGTGATGTCGGTAATCAGGTTCGCCAGAATGATAGCGATGGCCGACACCATGACGATGACCTGTATGACGGGGTAGTCCGCGCGCTGGAGCGCGAAGACCGCCATTCTGCCCACCCCCGGCCAACTGAACATCGTCTCGATAATCACGGAGCCGCCGATTATGTTGCCCAGTCGAAGGCCCAGGATTGTAACCACCGGAAGCATCGAGTTTCTGAGCGCGTGCAGCCATATCACGCGACGCTCGAACAGCCCCTTGGCGCGCGCCGTCCTGATGTAGTCTTCGCCCATCACTTCCAGCAGAGACGAGCGGGTCTGGCGCATGATGGTGGCCGCGCCGTTCAGTCCGAGTGCGAGCGCGGGCAGAATCATGTGCCTTATGCCGTCAACGGGGTCCACCCAGATGAGGGTCGAGCCGAATACGGGCAACAGGTTCCACGCAACGCTGAAGAGCAGAATCAGCATGAGCGCGAACCAGAAGTCGGGGATGGCGATTCCGAACATGGCGCCGGAGGTTGCGAGCATATCCAGCATTGAATTGCGCTTGAGCGCGGCAATCACGCCCGCGGTCACGCCTAGAACCAGCGATATCAGGAATGCGGCGGCGGCGAGCTGAAGGGTGTGGGGGAGCCTTGTGGCGAGTTCACCCGCCACGGACTTCTTATTCTGGAATGACCTGCCCCAGTCGCCCGTAACGAAATCACCCACCCAGCTTATGTACTGTATGTGGAGTGGGCGGTCCAGTCCGAGGTCATGCAGCATGATCTCGCGCATCTCCGGCGTAAGCCCCTCGCTGTCCTCGCCCATCATCGAGTAGATAGGGTCGTTGGGCAACACACGCACCAGCAGAAATATGACCACGCTGATTATGAACAGCGCGGGTATCATCTGGATGATGCGACTGGCTATGTATCCGGTCATATTGCGACCTTTGAGCGCGAGGGAGCGCAGGGGCCGTTCAGGCGAACAGCCCCTTGAATTTCAAGATCCGACTTACTGTTCCAGCCAGACGTCGTGTATCTTCAGAGATGCGTCGGACGGGTACTTGACCCACTTGGGATCAGGGAACTCCGCCCACATGACCGAAGAGTGCATGAAGTGGTAGGAGGGGTTGGCGGCGGTTCTGACTCCGCCCAGCGCGGCCTCCATGTAAATCTTCTGCGCGTCCCGGTAGAGACGGTTCTGTTCGTTGGAGTCGAAGGTGCGAGCGGCCTGTTTGACCAGACGGTCAATCTCAAGCTGCTCCTCGCTGGTTCCCCAGCCGCCGTTGTTCCAGTAGCCGCCGTAGCCCAGATAGGAGTTGAACGTTCCCGACGGGTGCGGGCGCAGTCCGAATCCTCTCAGGGAGAAGCTGGCTTCCTTGGTGACGAACGTGCGCTTGGCCTCGTCGCCGCCTCCGATGTCCATTTCCACCTCGAAGCCTACGGTGTCGTAGTATGCCTTGGAGATTTCGGCGCGCGCGATATTTCCGGCGCTCGAGGTCGTCGTTATGGTAATCGGGCGTTCGGGAAGGTCCTCGCAGCCCAGTTCCTTCTGTTCCGCGGTGCAGGTGAAGGCAGACATCATGCTTATCGGCAGTTCTATGCCCATGTCGCTTGCGTAGTCTTCGAGCAGAGCGCGGGCGCCTTCGGGGTCATACGGATACGGGAACTCTTCCTCGGAAACCGAGTAACTGGCGGCATGATTGGGCGGCACCAGCGAGCCGAGGTAAACGAGACCCTCGCCGCCGGTCATCGCCTGATTCCAAGCGTGCCTGTCCATAGCCATCTGCGCGGCTTGGCGGACCCGTATGTCGTCGAACGGAGCGCGGGCGGCGTTGAAGTGGTCCATCCTAGGCCCAGCGAAGCCCTTGAACTCCTGTATGTCCGATATGTTTCTGATTGACTTTATCGCGTCCAGCGCGGAGTGCGCTATGCTCGCGGCGTCAATCTCGTTCGCCTGCAAAGCGGCGGAGCGAACCTGGTCGTCAGGAATAACCACCCAGCGCCATCCGTCTAGATATGGCAGGCCCTCCTGGTGATAGTCCTCAAACTTTACGTAGTCAATGTGGCTGCCCGATACCCACTCCCCAACCATGAACGGGCCTGTGGAGACGGAACCCTCGCTCTCCATTCCGTCCTGTCCCATAGTGGCGAAGGCGGTCGGCGAGAAGGGCATCCCAGCGGTCATACCCAGGTTGGTGATGATGGGCGCGAACACGTCCTCGGTGGTTATGGACAGGGTGAGATTGTCTATTACTTCCACGTCGCTGATAGTCTGCACCGCGCTGCGGGTTACGACAGGGTTGTCCGGGTTCAGCACGAAATCGAGGCTTGTCTTGATGGACTCGGCGTCAACTCCGGTCCCGTCGTGGAAAAGAAGACCTGGCTTCAGCGTGAAGGTTATCGTCTTCTGGTCGTCGCCCATCGAGAACGACTCCGCGAGCGACTTGCCCTTTACCCATTCGGAGTCTGGACCGTATGCGGTGATCGGGTCGCCGACCGTCATGCACCAGGCTGCGCACGCGCCGCCGCTGTAAGTAAGGTGGAAGACATGCTCGACATTCGGCCCCTGACCGTACTTCAATATGCCGCCGCGCTTGCCCATTGCCATTTCAGCCGTCGGAGCGGGCGCAGGGGCGGGAGCGGCAGTAGCAGCGGGAGCGGCTGGGGCGGGCGCCGCCGGAGCCGCCGGAGCCGCCGGAGCGGGAGCAGGCGGAGTTGTTGGGGCGGGAGCGGGGGCTGGGGCGGTCGTCGGGGCCGGAGCCGGCGCCGGCTCGTCCGCAGAACATCCAAGCGCGACAAGTCCGAATAGCGCCGCGACACCAATGAGAATACCTATTGTTCTTATACGGCTCATACGTCCCCCCTTTTTGGGCTGTGAATAATCATACTGTTTACGTGTGCGCCATTATACACGCAAAAACTGAACTGAAAAGACCCCGCTCGCATTGCAATGCTTGACACAGAGTATCGAGGAGTAAACAATCTTGGCATCGGAGTTTAGACATTCAGGAGGTCTTGGCGCTGGTTTCAATTACACAGGCAACGATGGATCTGAGGGAGAGCGATCTCCCCAATATGGTACTTCTCGAAGATGCACTTGAGCCGCCTTACGATGGCTTTTCTGCGGTGCGTGAGGGCGGTCTCGACAATCGCGACCTCGCCGAACACGGATTCAGCGGAGCTACCGAACGCCGTTTCCAGGAGGCTGGCAGGATCGCGGGGTTTGTCAGAGAGTTCGTGTCCCCTACCGCACGGCTGGACATGGACGGCGCGGATCTGATTGTCGGCTCGGTCGCCCACCTGTTCGACACGCCCGATAGCGTAAGCCACTGGATGCGCGACATATTCCTCAAGGATTTCTCCGAGAATGTGGGCGCGGTCCTGGAGAACGGTCAGAAAATGATCGAGGTGGAGGAATTGGAGCCGCAAGGCTTCTTCGACGACGCGGTCGCGCTCAAAGCTGTCCACGACAGTTCGGGGCAGATCATATCCTCGACGGTCGTTGACTTTCGTGTAGGAAGAATTCTCGGCGTGACATATGTGGCGACCGCAGGCAACCATCTCCGCCTGGACGAAGCCACGATGCTAGGAATCGCAATGGAAAAGCTCATCGTAGCCGCCGCCCTGGACGGCTAGAACTATCCGTTGAGAAGTCGAAGTGGTAATATAACGACCCACGCTGACCATTCACCTGATTTTACTGGAGCGCTATGAACCTTCACCCTGTCATATTCGCCGGAGGATCGGGAACCAGGCTCTGGCCGCTGTCCAGAGAGTTTTTCCCGAAGCCGTTCCTGTCCATCATCGGCCCTCACACGATGTTTCAGGAGACAATTCTCAGGCTTGACGGGATAGAGGGCATGGCGCAGCCGATAGTCGTGTGCAATGAAGAGCACAGATTCCTCGTGGCGGAGCAGGCGAGGCAGATAGACCATATGCCCCAGTCCATACTACTCGAACCCGTGGGACGCAACACCGCTCCGGCGCTTACACTCGCCGCGCTTGCGCTGGAAGATCAGGCTCAGGGCGACTACGACCCGCTGATTCTCGCCTTCCCGGCGGACCACGCGATTGGCGACGTCGCCGCCTTTCAGTCTGCGGTCCTGATAGCGGCGCATCTCGCGATGGAAGACTCAATAGCCACGCTGGGCGTCACCCCCGATTCGCCTCATACCGGGTACGGATATATGCGTAGAGGAGCGCAACTGGCCAACCCATCGCCGGTCGCGAATGGCGCCGCCTACGAACTGGCCGAATTTGTCGAGAAGCCCGACGAGGCCACGGCGAAGAGTATGCTCGATACCGAGGAATACCTGTGGAACAGTGGTATGTTCATTATGAGAGCGTCCGCCTGGCTCGAAGAGATCGAGCGGTTCAGGCCGGACATAATTCAGGCGTGCAGACGGGCCTATGACAATGGATCCGAAGACGGCATATTCTACAGGCCCGACCCTCAGATGTTCGCGGAATGTCCGGCGGACACCATTGACTACGCCGTGATGGAGCGCATCACAGCGTCGAATGGCGACAGTCCACGCCACGCGGTCGTTGTTCCTATGGACGCCGAATGGTCTGATCTCGGATCATGGGCCGCTATTATGGACATCAGCGACAAGGACACTAACGGCAACGTGGTCAGGGGCGATGTTTACGCCCACGAGATGCGGAACTCAATGATCCACGGACAGCATCGGCTCGTGTCCGTTGTCGGGCTGGAGGACGTGATAGTCGTCGAGACGGCGGATGCCGTACTGGTCGCGGATAAGAACAGGGTGCAGGATGTCAAGGATTTGGTAAATACCCTCAAGCGGGATAAACGCTACGAGCAGGAGAACCATCGTCGCGTACACAGGCCCTGGGGTTGGTACGAGACCATTGACTTCGGGTCGAGATTCCAGGTGAAGCAGATAACCGTCAACCCGGGAGCCGCGATGTCTTTGCAGATGCACCATCACCGCGCCGAGCACTGGGTTGTAGTGAGCGGCACCGCGAAGGTTACCAAGTCCGGCGAGCAGTTCCTGCTGCACGAGAACCAGGCGGCCTACGTACAAATAGGAGAACAGCACAGGCTGGAGAACCCCGGCGCTATTCCGCTGAAGATAATAGAAGTGCAGACCGGAAGCTATCTCGGCGAGGACGATATAGTGCGATTCGAGGACCGCTACAACCGAAGCTAACCTTCCTGCGGACTCAATCCCGCTACTCATACGGCATACGCCAACTTCCTGAAAGAAACTGACAACCAAGTATAGAAAGAGGATTCTGCCGATGACCGAAAACAGTCCCACCGCGCCGGTCTCCGAGGTCTTGTCCGTGCCTGATCGCGTACTTCTAGGCCCTGGTCCTTCTATGGTCAGCCCGAAAGTGCTTCAGGCCATGATGCAGAATATGATTGGATACTTGGACCCCGATTACGTTCTTATGCTGGAGGATGTATCCGGGCTGCTGGGCGAGGTGTTCCAGACGAGAGACGCCGCGACAATGGCGTTGTCGGGAACCGGATCGGCGGGGATGGAAGCCGGGTTGTCCAGCCTTCTGGAACCTGGGGACACCGTGGTCGTATGTATATGCGGCTTCTTCGGGGAACGCATGGTTGACATGGCCACCCGCGTAGGGGCGAATGTCGTCGCGCTTCGCTCCGAATGGGGCGAGCCGTTTCCTCCCGAAATGCTGAACGACGCCTTGCGAGAACATACCGGCGTCAAGCTGGTCGCCATAGTCCATGCAGAGACCTCGACCGGCGTCAGGCAGCCGCTCGACGAAATATCACGACTTGCCAGAGAGCATGGCGCGCTGTTCATGGTGGACGCGGTGACCTCGCTTGGCGGCAACGAGATGTCGTTCGACGAATGGGGCATAGATTACAGTTACAGCGCGACGCAGAAGTGTCTCGGATGTCCGCCCGGCCTGTCGCCTGTGGCGGTGAGCCAGAGGGCGCTGGACTCGATCCGGTCGCGCAAGACGCCGCCCACGTCCTGGTACCTCGACCTTAACCTGAATGCCAATTACTGGTACTCACCCCGCGTCTATCACCACACTTCTCCGGTGAGTATGGTATTGGCTCTGAGAGAGGGTTTGCGAGTAGTTCTCGAAGAGGGCCTTGAGAACCGTTTCGACCGCCACGAGAAAAACGCCGCCACTCTCAGGTCCGGCCTCGAAGCGCTGGGAATGGAAATGGTTGTGCCAGAGGATCACCGGCTCGCCCAGATTACGTCGGTATGGATACCGGAAGGGGTGGACGACGCGGAGGTGCGGGCGAGACTGCTCTCCGAGTACAACATAGAGATAGGCAAGGGTCTCGGCCAATTCGACGGCAAGGTATGGAGGTTCGGACTGATGGGCGAGTCCAGCAGGGCGGACTACGTTCTATTTGCCCTTTCCGCTCTCGAAGCAATCCTGCCCACAGTCGGCTACGAAGTCGCGCCCGGCGCGGCGGTGTCGGCGGCCAGCAGGACACTCGCTTCCACCGAGTAGGAGGATGGTTGACGAAAGTCTGTACGGGGAACCAGTCTTCCATCCCTTATTGGAGATTGGGAGACATATTCTTGTATTGGATGAACTCAGGGAACTATGTGTAGCGGGATTTCCACTGTCGAAGAGTCGTCCTGCTATCATGGAAGGACTTGAAAAATTTGTTTGTATATTGAATGACTATAGTATTGAAGGGGAGATATGGATCAACGGCAGTTTTATGACTTCAAAAATAGAACCCAATGATGTTGATATCATCGTGAGGATGACATCCAATTTTGTGGACGGTCTAACAGATGAACAGTATATGGTTATAGAATGGATTGATAGCGACGCTCCATACTCAGAACTGAAATGTGACAGCTACTCACACATAGAATACCCAGACGGTCATCCAGACTATTGGAAAGGAGAATATATGTATGCGTACTGGATGCGGCAATGGGGATTCGATAGGGAAAATGGGATGAAGGGGATAGCGGTAATACGGCTTGCAGGGAGCGACGAATGACCAACATACTTGAAATTCAAGAGCATCTGCGCGATACCCATGCCGCCATATCTAAGTTAACGGGCGCATCAACTCAAAGCTCAGACTCGAAGTCAAAAAAAGTTGTCGCGGCTTCACTCAACAAGCGTAAGCTTCGCCTTGAGCAGAGGTATAAGAACGCGCTTTCAGAGAATGGTATCGAAGTTTGCAACTACCGAATGTTCGGGGAAACGCAAACCATTTCTGTTCGTTCATTTACGTCTTCGTTAAGTAACTTCCAGTCATTGGTAACTTTAGTTTACGACGCAGTGAAAGAGGGAAGTCCTAGATCATGCACGCAAACCAGCCTTGAAACCCGACTGGAGTCCACGTTCAATGTTGGATACACTTTTACCGGAAATCTGGGCCTAGCGCTTGCGACTACGAATGACAATCTGCTGTCAGCCGAAGGCAATCTCGATGTCACATTGCAGCAGATATTCAAAATAGCGAAATCGCGCGAGCCGCAAGACGTAATGAGATTCTCTGAAGAAATGGGAGTCGCTTGTGTTCAGGCCATGCACAAGTGGGCAGATGGCAATGCCCAGTCGGGTCTCGATGTTCAGATTGACTGGCATAGAGGAAGCAAATACCTAAGCTCGTTATTGATTCAAATGCCTGAGTTTCAAGAACTTGCCCGCATTACCGCAAGTACGAGGTAGGCCTCAGTTCAAAATTGAAACGGAGAACAAAATGTACGTCATCATAGCTCCAATTCAGATTAAGGAAGGCTACAAGAAACAGTTCATCGAGGAGATGATCGGGGACGCGGTCGGTTCCGTAAACGATGAGCCGGGCTGCATCCGGTTCGACGTGATACAGGACGCGGAAGACCCGAACCGCATCTGGCTGTACGAGGTGTATGTGGACGAGGCCGCCTTCGAGGCTCACACGCAGGCGCCGCACTTCGCCAGGTGGCGGGACGCGACGGCCGACTGGCGCGAGGATTCCGGGCTTCAGGGCGCGGGACGCGGCGCGTCCAACATCTGGCCTCCGGACGACCACGATCAGTGGAAGTAACTCTTTTGGCGGGTGACTAGCCCCTCAGTTCGCGGCGCATCTGGGCCAGGCCCATCGGGCCCATGGACAGGGCGCGGGTGTGCCATTCCTTGAGGTCGAAGTCCGACCCAAGCTGACGCTTCGACTCCTCGCGGGCCGAGAGCCACTCGCGCTCGCCGACCTTGTAGCTGATGGCCTGTCCGGGGATGCCGAGATAGCGGCTGACTTCGCTGGTCACGAAATTCTCCGGGAAGCGGCTCTTGAGCTTTATGAACTCCAGTCCGAGTTCCGGTGTCCACTTTTCGCCCGTATGGAAGGGCTGGTCGCGCGGTATCTCTAATTCGAGGTGCATTCCTATGTCAATGATGACGCGGACTGACCGCAGCGCCTGGCCGGCAAGCATTCCGAGGTAGTAGTCTGGATTGTCGAGATATCCAAGCTCGCCCATCAGACGCTCGGCGTACAAAGCCCAGCCCTCGGCGTGCCCAGACGTTCCCCCAAGAAGCCTCTGAAACCTGGAAAGCCGATCAGACAGATAGACTGTCGTTCCTAGCTGGAAGTGGTGTCCGGGAACACCCTCGTGGTAGGCGATGGAGACCTCGCCCCACAGCGGGAAGCGTGTCTTGCCTCCGGTTGGATACCATGTACGCCCGGGCCTGGAAAAGTCCTCTGAGGGGTGCGTGTAGTACATGGCGAGCGCGCCGCCCGGTGGGGCGATCATCGCTTCGATCTTCTTTACCGGATCGGCTATGTCGAAGTGAACGCCGTCAAGTTCGCCGATTGTTCGGTCCTGGAGTTGCTGCATCCACTCTCTGAATTCATCCACGCCCTCAATGGCGCGCGTGGGGTCGGTATCCAGTATGCCGATTACTTCCTCGACTGTCCGGCCGGGGGCTATCTTTTGGGCAGTACTCTCCATTTCGGAGTCAACCCAAGCGAGCTGTTCCCAGCCCCAGTTGTAGGTGTCCTGAAGGTCGAGTTCTATGCCGTTGTACACCCTGGCGCCCAGTGAGTAGCGTTCCTGTCCAACGGCGTCCCGGTCGGATGCTCCGGGTACATATGTCTCTCGTAGGAACTGGGCTATTTCGGCGATGCCACGGTTGGCGGACTCGGCGGCGGCGCGCAGGTCGGCTTCAATGTTGTCGGACGCCACTTCGGACTGTTGGAACGCGGCGACAATGCCATCGAAGAAAGACTCGTGACCCTCTGCGCTGCCGTTCCAGATGTCGCACTGATCAGCGGTCTCGACTGCCTGGCGCTTTGCGACCACCAGACCGCGTTCCAGTCCCTTTTCCAGAGTCTTGCGATAGCTGTCGGCGCCTTGGGGAATCAGCGCCATTCTGGAGGCTATGTTCTTCCAGGCCTCCTCAGTGTCGCGGGGCATGAGATCGAAGACCTGCCGCATACTGTGAATCGGGCTGAAAATCATGCTCAGACTGCGGAAATGCTCATTCGCGTCGTGCCTGTCCAGGTTGAGGCGCAGGCTGTCCATCATGGCCTCGCGCGCTATGCGGTCGCTGTCTCCTTCCGCGGGCGCGGACTCCAGCTGTGCCAGCGTAGCGCGGTCGAGATCGGCTTCGGCCTCAGCCGCTTCGGGAGAGAAGTCGTTCATCTCGTGGTCGTGTCCGGGGACGCCCATATAGGTCGCGCTGAGCGGGTTCATCTCCGCGACCCTCTCTACGTACCGGTCGGCTATCTCGAATATTCGGGACATGGTGCGGCACTCCGTCATGGTTACAGTGGCGGGTCAATCCTAATTTCGCGCAAAGAGTCTATCACAGGTTTCAAAGTGTACTGGTTCGGGAAGCCGCTCTGCACGTCCAGGGCTCTTCGTAGGAGTTCGACGTCGGCCAACGCAGGGACTTGGCAAAGTCGGCGCTGGACATTTTCCGTTGGACGGCAGACGGAATTTGCTTAGTCATATATTTTGATTTATAAGTCCGCAAGTGGATGCTGGTGGCTCTACAGGTGGCCTGCTGGTGCCCAGCAGGTGGGGTCTGGTACCTGCATTTCACCTGCATTAGCTTTGGGGTGGTCTTTTATGCGCCCCCTTTATCTTCGTTGTATTACTTTGAGTTTATGTATATTGACGCTCAAAATCACGGGTGGCTACGCTCCAATACGAGCACAGACGTTCGTATAATAGCGTATGTAGAATGCGAATGTACAGTACAACCGGACACTAGCGTGTTGCAAAACTCCGCTTATTGAGACTGACCCAATTTCCGCGCCTGTTCCTGCCGTAATTCTTCCAGCGCGGTCTCCACCGCTTCCGGGCCTAACTTAGTCAGCAGGGATTTCAGGCGGTCAACATCTGTCCATTCTTGAAGCTCGGTAAGAATGCGTATCGCCGTCCAGATTGCTTGAAAGTGTGGGTCGTCGTCCGAGGCGTCCGGGTTTTCTTTTCTGTACTCGGATGCGGCGTTTGACAGGTCAAGCAATGTTTGGACATAAATGCTGTCTGGGACGTTACGACCCAACGCGCCCAGGGCGATAATACGCGCTTCTTCGCTCATACCCATTTCCTTCTCTCTCTACCTGCATCCAAACGCGAACTGCATAATCGCCACACTCAAAACAGACGCCGCCACGACGAGGGCGCTTCCTGTCAGCATCCAGTCTCTTACTCTGATTTCGCTCCAGTCCATTTTCATCAAGACAATGCACCTTCCGGTAGTGTATCAGTTTGAATTTGACGTTTCGTATATGGATACACATATCTGAACAAGCGGTAGGAATTGGGGTCATTAAAGTGAGAGAGGTGACGGAGATGGAAGGAGCAACAGGGGCTATCGAGTTAGTAGCTAAAGAAGAATTGGTACGCGCAATCATTTATATGTTCTTGGGGTTCGGTGTCTTAGCGGGCTTCGCAGGTATGCTCTTAGCTGGCTTCATAGGTCTATCTTGGCGGGGGCAATCCTCGACGGTAGAGACATACGGAAATTGAAAGAGGAATTGCGAGAGCGGTCAGAGCGCCGCAAAACAGTTGACCATGAGTGTTGCAAAGCCGACCATGCCAACTAGCAGAAATAGAACAACAAGTGGATGACCCCGCCAGTATGCCAGTATCCCCGCTATCCCCGCCGATAGAATCAGAAGAGACAGCGCAATGCGTAGTCCTTCTTCTCCTACTTCAATCAACGCATTGTCCCTTAGCCCGGATCCACCGAAGGGATGGATGAGTCGTCGTGCAAAAGGGGTGAGAAAGCGCTCCATTGAATCTGGGATAATGGGTTTGAAGACAAGAACCAACCCCAGAGCAGGAGCACTTAATAGATGTTACCACCTGAGCGTCCCGACCGCATCCGAATCGCCTTCGACGATCCCCGGCTGGTGGCCAATGCCGGGCTGCTCGTGCCGGCCACTCTCGCTCAGCGCCTGGGACTGAGTGAACTGGTGGACAGCAACGTTGACCTGGGCGATGCGCCGGGACGGGCGAACCCGGGAGACAAGACGCTGACCCTGGTTGCCTCGGCGCTGGCCGGTGGGGACTGCATCGATGACGCCGACGCGCTGCGTGCCGGTGGGACCGGGCGGGTGTTGGGCTGTACAGTGAAGGCGCCATCCACCCTGGGGACCTTCCTGCGCAGCTTCAGGTGGGGACATGTGCGGCAGTTGGACCGGGTGAGCCGGGAGTTGCTGGCGCGGGCCTGGGCCGCTGGCGCGGGTCCCGGCGATGAGCCGTTGACCATCGACCTGGACTCCACCATCTGCGAGACCTACGGACTGGGCAAGGAGGGCGCCCGCCGCCACAACTACACCGGCCAGAGAGGCTATCACCCGCTTGTGGCCGTCGCCGCAGGAACCGGCGACGTGCTGATGGCCCGGTTGCGACAGGGTCGAGCCAACACCGCCCGGGGCGCAGCCCACTTCCTGCGTGAGACGGTGAGCCGGGTGCGCTGCGCCGGGGCCACAGGACAACTCACCGTACGCGCCGACAGTGGCTTCTACACCCATGACATCGTCTCCGTATGCCGAAAGACAGGTGTCCGCTTCTCCATCACCGTCCGTCAGCACACCCGACTGCGCAATCTCATAGAGGCCATACCTGAGGAGGACTGGACTCCCATACCCTACTGGATGGACGGCGCAGCCGACGTGGCTGAGACCACCTACACCCCTTTTCGGAACGAGCCCGATGCCGCACCGGTGCGTCTCATCGTCCGCAGGGTGAAGCCCACGCCCGGTTCACAACTGGCCCTCTTCGTCGACTACAGCTATCACGCCTTCATCACCGACCGACAGGGCGACACCCTCCAACTGGAGGCCGACCATCGCCGCCACGCCGAGATCGAGAACGCCATCCGAGACCTCAAGTACGGTGTCGGGCTGAACCATCTGCCCTCGGGGCGCTTTGCAGCCAACGCCGCCTGGATGGCCATACAGGTAATGGCTCACAACCTGGCTCGCTGGATCGGACGCATCGGTCTGCGCGAGCCGGTGGCGACCACCAAGACCCTGCGCAGACGCTTGTTCTCCCTCGCCGGACGGCTCACCCACTCGGCCCGCCGCCTTACTTTGCATCTCCCGCAGCGCTGGCCCTGGGAAACACAGTTCGGTCGCGCACTGACCAGACTGCGAGCCATTCCTCTGCCGGCCTGACGGCAGTGTCTACTACTGACCACCGTACACACCACAGCCTGTCTTGTCCGTAAGATCGCTCCGGACCGGACCGCGGGTGTCCACTGTTGCCCGCAGATTCGTCAAACTCGCCCCAAATCGCCACTGTGGGCCTCCATTGGCGTCCAAAATCACGACCGCGGACCTTCAGAACGACCCAGGCGCTGACATCATAACCGCACCGCCACTTTGACACGTCCCTCACCCACGCCCCGGCGGCGATACTAACCCTCTTCGGTGGATTCGGGCTAAAGCCTTTCCAACTGCACTCATACCGCCTCCAACCAACTCTCTTCCAGTTTAAGACGTTCAGTGCCAAGACGCACAACATAAACATAGAGAGTGATTTCGAGAGTCCCGTCACTGGGGAAGAATTCAGACGCTTGGCTTGTTCCACCTGTCTTGACCATGATGGGCAGATAGGATTCGACATATCCAACCCCGCCTACCATCTTTTGCGGCGGTGTGTGTTGTTCGTAGTCAGTATTGCCTTCTGCTTGAATTACCACTTTTTGACCGACTTGGAACTTTGCTGGCATATGTCGTATCCCTATGTCCTTTCATTGCGTAACAACTAAGCAACCCCGCCATTGGTCGGAGTGCGTCTTATGGGCAGACCGCATATTAACACGCACTAGAATGTTGTCAATCCGAATTAGCTCATGCTACGATCCTCCGTGCCACAGCAGTTGAATACCAAGTGTTGAGTAGGACTCGACAATGAGTAGGGTGCGTCGCGACCTCTTGCTGACTCACCACGAGGTTGAGACTGCTGTGGCAAGCGTCACTATCTCATTGTCGCAAGGGGGCATCTTAGTGGGCAAGTTTCTCACTGCCGTTATTTTGGGTGTCCTGTTGGAGTTCGCGGCTGTCGTGGGCGTGTTGTACATCGCGCATTACCATTCAGGCGTAGCCGAGTCCGAAACGGAAGTCATAAGCCACACTGCCATCCCGCCCCGCAGGGCGGATGTGTACCGGGAATGGTATCTGCAATCGCTTTGGGACATCCATCGGGACAATCCCGACAACCCGGTTCTGGCAGGGCTGTACCGATATTCCGACACCTACATAGTCAACTACATCATGCCGCGCACCAGTGAGGATTTCGAGACTGCCAAGTCCAGGATACTGTTGGCACACGGCCCCGAACCCACAGCCCTTGAGATTCACACGGCGGTGACGCTTGAGGCCCATGCAGTCAACCGGTGTCCGGAGTGGTACAGCCAGATATGCTATCTACTTGATTTTACCCATTGGGCATTGTCCAGTGAAGTTATACCCTTGATGGGGGCGACTACCAGTTACTCCGCTGTCGTGGCAGGGGACTATGAACCCGTGTGGACAGACTGGAAGATACCAAGGCCGTCTGACTTGAGATAGCCTAGCCTTGGGCGTGAGTCCCGCCTTATGGATTTCCCACACGAACTTAAGGCGTCTGAGAAAACCGAGGCTAATGAAATCGTCTCAAAGGTAAGGAAATCTGGCTAGATTCCGGGGGACGCTCGAAAATCGGCGGGCATTCGACTAAGATTGGCCGAAATGTGGCGACATATCATTGCGTAGGGGTATTCGATGGAATCCGTACTAGACTTTCTCACGATAATCTTCCCTCTGGCCTTTATGGTTTCTCTGGTTTCTGCGGTTGTGGGCGTTATAGTCGGACTCACGAAGAAGCGGTGGAAGGTTCTACGATACAGCGTGATAGCTGTGGCGGTGTCCTTTGGGCTGTGGGTGGTATCCCTTTTCACTACGGCAATTCTATATCCGACTCCGACTACATCAACCCCTGAATCAACGCCCCAACCTACAACAACGCCAGAGCCGTTACCATCGTTCACTGTGGAATCGTTTCTGAGAGAGCGGTTAGAGTGAGAGAGCGGTTAGAGAATGTGAGACGGTTTGACGACACCCATCGGCGTGAGCGAATTGAAATCACAGGACGGGTCGACACGGTAATTGGCAATCAACTCCACTTAGAGGGGCCTATCGCAACCCTTGGCGCGGTCTTGTATGGTCTGCCCGACGAGGTACTCGATAGAGTGAGTCGTCAAGACCCGTTCACTGCCGAGTGCAGGTTTGATAGGTACAGGGACGGTGACATCGTCCTCAGTAGTTGCGAGGAAGTGAATTAAGTTAAAGCCCGCCAATTGGCGGGCATTGTCTTTGACTTACCACCTTGGTCTCAGAATCTAGGTCAGTCTCAATAAGCCGGGTTTTGCAACACGCTAGACACTAAGAAAAACTTCGAATGGCTGCAGGTGATGTCATCCGTGAATGGATAAATGCGATTAAGTCCGAGGTCGTTCTGTGTCATAATGGCGAGGATACCGTAGATAACATAAATCTCTGAGACACAATTACTTAATGTATATCGCGGAGGTCGGCAATGCAGAAACGAACACTAGGCCGAACAGGACATGAAAGCACGGTCGTCACCTTCGGCGCTTTCGGCGTCGGGTACGTCGGGCAGGACGAGGCGGATGAAGCGATTCAGCTTGTTCTCGATCATGGCGTGAATCATATTGACATCGCGCCCTCGTATGGCGAGTCCATGGAGCGCATGGCTCCCTGGATGCCCGAGATACGAGACAGCGTCTTTCTGGGCGCGAAGACTCGATTCCGTTCCAGGGACGACGCCTGGCGGGATGTCGAGAGCATTATGAAGCGGCTGAACGTCGAGGATTTCGACCTGTTCCAGCTTCACTCGGTAATCAACCTTGAGGAACTTGACAAGGCAACTGGCAAGGGCGGCGCGCTGGAGACGCTGGTGGAGATGCGAGAGCAGGGGCTGACCAAGTGGCTGGGCATCACGGGCCACGGGCCATACGTGCCGAGTACGATTCTGGAAGCGCTGCGTCGCTTCGATTTCGACACGGTGATGTTTCCTCTAAATCCGGCGATGGCTCGCAACCCGGACTACCGCCGTGATTCGGAAGCGCTTCTCACGGAAGCCAACGCCAGGGATGTCGGTATCCAGACCATCAAGATGATAGCGCGCGGCGGATGGGACGATGGAGCGCGGGACTGTCATACGTGGTATGACCCGCACCGCGAGCAGGCGGATATAGACAAGTCTCTGTGGTGGGCATTGTCCCAGCCTATGCACACGGCCCCAAGCTGCGGCGAGATTAGCCTGCTGCCCAAGGTTCTGGACGCAGCCGAACGCTTCCAGGGGTTGAGCGAGGCCGAGCAGGAAGCCGTAGTCGCAGCCCAGAGTCCGCCGTTGCCGCACCCTGAGCTTGCGATACCTGCCTGATTCGGAGAGGTTCATTTCCCAGGTCGCGAAACTCTTCGCAGATTGTTCGTTTAGCTTGCGTACGGTATGATTGTAATTGAGAAGGAGGCGTGCAATGGCTATTGCGGATAGGAATACGCCCCCGATAGATCTCACGGAAATAGTCGAGAAAATGGGGGGCGCAGAACGCATACGTGAGGACCTACGCAGATTCTCGCGTCGAGTTGATCTAATGGACGCGCGACGCGCTGAGTTGATGGAACTTTATCCCGATAAGTGGGTGGCGTTGCTTGACGACGGAAGAGCAATCGCAGCGGACAGCCTCGGCGATGTTCTAAAGGAACTCGATGAACAGGGAATATCCCGAAGGGAAGCAGTGGTGAAGCTAATGGAAACGAGTCCGTCGGTGATCATCATATGATTATCGGCGGATTCGACGAATATGGACGGCCGTTTATTCGCGGCCGTCTTTCCATTCCACGATTGGACATCAATTCTGAAATTGACTTTCTATTGGACACGGGCGCTGACGTCACGTGCCTGCATTCTGGCGACTTAAGGCAGATCGGAACAGAAACACTTCATACCGGTTGGGAGTGTGATAGAGCCTAGCGGAATTGGCGGCAGGGGACGTTACTTCGAAGAGACTGCGGTCTTGTTCTTTGAAGATTGCTCTGCGCTGAGATTATATGCCATCAGTTTGTACATCGCCGAACCCAACGAAGACATGGAACATCTGCCGTCTGTGTTGGGGCGCGATATAGTAAATCGGTGGTGTATGACTTATGACCCGGTCAATGACAAGCTGGAGTGTACAGTTCGCTCTGTGGACGCCACTCTTTAGAGTATCGGCATTTACACGACGCCTTCTTCTCGCAGTGTCGAGACCTCTTCGGACTTCATGCCCAGAAGGGTCGTTAGAACTTCCTCGGAGTGTTCGCCCAGCAGGGGAGGCGGCGCGACTTGCACGTCGTTGCCCTCGACTTTGATGGGGCAGCCGATTACCTGGTAGTCGCCACGCGCGGGGTCCCGGATGTCTATGACCATCTCGCGCGCCTTGAGATGCGGGTCTTGCAGAACCTCGCAAGAATCCTGGACAGCCCCGGCGGCGATACCGAGTTCGGTCAGGGCTTGCATGGCCTCGTACTTGGTAATGGTGCGTGTCCATGAGGTGATGATCTCCTCCACCTCGTCGGCGCGTTCTTCCCTGGCCTCGGTGGTAGAGTAGCGGGGATCGCCTATAAGGTCGGCGCGGTCGGCGAGGGCGAGAATCGTGTCCCATGAGTCGCCAGCCAGGACTATGGCAACGTAGTCGTCGGTCCCTTCGGGCTTGCAGGGGTAGATCATGGGAGGGCCGCCCCACGCGGTGTTTCCCTGTCTCTCGATAGGTAGGCCGGTGTTAAAGGTGTCAATCATTCGGATGCGCATCAGGTTTACGATGCCATCCTGCATGGCGACCTCGACGCGCTGGGCCTCTCCGGTCGCGTCGCGCGCCCTGAGAGCGGCCAGCATACCTATGCCGGCGTGAAGACCTGTGCCTGAGTCGCCGACGCCGGGGGCGACGAAGGTGGGTGGGCGTCCAGGTTCACCCTGCGC
This sequence comes from Dehalococcoidia bacterium, assembly GCA_965261525.1. Taxonomy (GTDB): domain Bacteria; phylum Chloroflexota; class Dehalococcoidia; order Lucifugimonadales; family UBA1123; genus VXRN01. Next base: position 1,502,635 of record OZ253472.1, on the reverse strand, counting down.
GCTCATCGCTCCGCCGACGGCCTGGGCTATATGCTCAAAGCTCTTGATGTGGGCGTTGGGGCCGTATGTACCGAATCCCTTGATGGTGCAGTAAACAACGCGTGGATTGGCGGTCTTGAGTACGTCGTAGCCGAGATCGAATCTCTCCATCTGCCCCGGGCCGTAGTTCTCGACTACGATGTCTGCTTTCTTAACCAGTTTCAGGAATATGTCGCGGCCGGCGTCGGTCTTGAGGTTGAGCGTTAGGCTGCGCTTATTGGCGTTGAAGACGATGAAGTAGAAGCTGTCCACACCTTCCTTGATGGCTCGTTCGTGGCGGGTGCGGTCTCCGACGCCCGGCTCTTCCACCTTGATGACATCGGCTCCGAGAAAGGCGAATAGCTGGGTACAGGAAGGGCCTGCCTGCACCTGGGTTAGATCCACGATTCGGATACCTTCCAATGGCCCTGGCATTGAATTACTCCTGTTCGCCATGCATATGTCCCAATAGACTAGGTTCTGTTGACTTTTCTCATCATTCTCGCTTTCGCGGGAATCCAGAAGTGCGGGCTGTAGCTAATTTCGCTACTATAACCACTGTTTGGAGTGCTGAATTCCATCTCAAAGCCTTGATGGCAGGCTGAAATTCCGAATGTCAACAGAACCTAGTATGGATCTTCTGTCATTACCCGAATTCGTATGCCTAACGCTCCCTTGCTGTGCTAAAATATGCGAAAGCCCCAGACAGTACCGAAAGGAACTCTTCCGGTGACACTAAGTCCAAGATCAGAGCCTTATTTCGCTTCTTCGGAGGAGTGCAACAATTGCCCCTATCAAATTCCATGTGTCTCACTAAATCCTTCAAGGTCCTCTGAGCTTAGAATTTCACGTACTACCGCAATTGACTGTATATATCGGGGATTGACACCCGCTGGTAGTATTCAAGACATTCTTTCCAACTTGCAAGAGCAGGTACGCAGTGCGGCAGACGCGAGATTTGGTACAGGAAGCCGTGATAAACTCACTGGAGGATTAAATAACTCCAGAGGTGAGTGGTTTGAAAACATACTGGGGCTAAACTTTTGGAATACTGCGGCACAATTGAGCGAAGGACAAACAGCTATCGTTAAGCTCCCGAACAATAACCAAATGAACTTCTACGAGATTTTTGAAGAAAGGGCGCAAGGCTATTTGCAAGATTTATTTGATTCTTTGTCGGCGTCAGACATCAATATGCAGATGTCTAATCCGGATTTCCTATGCGTAACCAATTTACCAGACAACGTCGCGAATCATTTCAACAGAACTATGACAATGAGTACAGACACAGTCTCAATCATTAACAATGCATATCAACATATCCTGGGTGAATGTAATGCAGAATCAATTCCCTTCGTCATTAGCGTAAAGACATCACTCCGCCCTGATCGCCGTTACCAATTGGTTCATGAGGCCAATGTGGTTAAGACATTGATGGCCCACCTGTCAGGACGTTTTTGGAACCAAGACTTGAATATGTCGTTCTACGTGATCGTGTCGGGAAGAGTATCTGCGGCTGATCGTCAAGCTCTACGTAATCCAGCAACTTATTCATTGGTGCATGTAAGCTGGAGACCTGTAGTCCTTATCGATCGTGTATTCGGAATGAATGAAATCAATGACATCAACGATATTTTCCAGACTGTAAGAGAACTATTGCAGTATACCCACCGCTAGAGTATAAGCTCTTACTTTGAGAATATGAGTATCGTCTCTCTGTCGATGCCAGCTCCGTGTTCACGCATTTTAGGCAGACGCTTTGTGGGTAGTTTTCTCGAATGACTAGCTTCTAACGGAATGCCAAGCGCATCCACCAACTCAATTGTAATCCGGGCATTGTCAAATACATTCTTGTGCAATACTCGATTGCCTATCACAATTATCATGCGATGTTTGACTGCTCGTGCCATCTGGATCAGAGCATTGTAGTAATCTGAATAAAATGCTATCGCTTCTTTGACCGCAGTTGGGTTATCCGATATCCGATTTAACGATGAGAATAAGGTGCTAGACGGAGGCAACGTCCTCTCAGAATTTCCCCATCCTAGACTACGGCTCTTTGAGTCTCTGATGGATTCTTGCGAAAACCCAAGCCAGTAAAGCATATTTTTAGCAAACTGGGTATAGTTGACTCCATTTCTCTCGTCACCATAGGGTGGAGAGCAGATAATTGAGTCAACAGATGAATTGGGCATATCTAAAATTCGTGCGTCCTGTTGCTTTATGTTTGCCGATATACCCACTGGTAGGCTAGCAACTCGTTCCTGCGCCAGTGTTACGTACTTGTTGAAGATACCGAATACATCAGGATTGAATGATTCTTCATCCAATGGTTTCATGCGCCGGAGACGTACTTCATTTCTATAAGTAAGACTAACGTTACGAACAGTAGCAGACAAAATGACTTGAAATAAAGTTTTCATTTGATGGTTATCGTCATGGATACTGTCAATTGCGAAATGCAATGCTGTCAATGGTTGAAGCATATAATCCTTAAACCAGAATTCAACATATGCCGACTTCGGGAAACTCAATGATGGTCCATCGTATTCATATGCACGTCTGAGAACATTACGTGCTTCAAACTGTATAGCTTTCGATGGCATGTGAGTGGTCTTGGCTTTCGACACAAGAACAGCAAGATGATTGATGTCGCTGCCATAGGCATGCCGACCTGAGCGCACAGTTTCCACCAAGACCGCGCCGCCGCCGCAAAAGGGATCAAGGACAGATCCACCAGGCCTGACATACATTTCTATGAGTTGACGTGCGAGTGAAGGAATCATTGCGGCAACATAAGTATGGATGCCATGTGTGGAGAATCGGGTGTCCTGTCCCGCAAAGTTCCAGTCAGTATGCGATAGTACCGGGGCTGAATTTGTGGAAAATTCATCAACCGTGTGCTTATGCCACTTGTGTGGTGTGCTGGACTCGGCGATCACTGGACTCTCTCTGAATCATCACGCTAGGCGTGCGGAGTGTAATAAGCTACTTTTCTCTTACCACCTAACGTGATGATATTTCTGTGAAGCTATTCAGGTCAACTAATTTCAACTCACCAAACGGATTACTTTCTTAGTCGGTGAACTCGGCTGCGATGCGTTGACCGACGACCTCTTCCTCGCCCTCATAGAGGCCGAAGACGTGTATATCTATGTGTTCCTCGCCTTCGCGGACGCGCATCCAGATGGGCGGATCGCCCGCTTTCAGCCTGTCCACAAGGTTCTGCGCGGTCATTCCGGCTACTTCGGGGTCAACCTCGATATGTACGCCGAAGGGCTGGTGTCCGATGATGTTGTCCATCATCTCGACTTTCAGTCCGGGGACGCCTGTTATCTGTTGGAGGATCGTCTGGCTTCGCTGCTCGGCCTCGGCGAGACGGGATTCGTGGTCCATAGTGAACCAGCGCTTGACGGCCGCTACCGCGCCGATCATCTCCTGGCGGTCAACTTTGTGGGGTCTTCCGATGCCTCGGATCCGCCGTCCCTCGTATCCGACGAAGGACTGGTAGCCGAGCTTGCGGATGAAGTCCTCGGTGCCGAGCGCCAGGCCCGTGGACTGGGGCGCGCCCATGTACTTGGCGGCTATGCACTGGAAGTCCGCGCCCATGCGGACGTATTTGCCGAAGTTCTCTAGCGGGTATATCTGGCCCGCGGCGTCAACTGTAACGATTATCCCGTTCGCCCTGCCTATTTCTATGCAGTCCTCCAACGGAAGTACGTTGGGGTCGGGATCCTGTTCGACGGCGTAGAAGTGAACAGCGGCGGTGTTCGGGCCGATGGCGTTTTCGAGGTCCTCACGAGTGGTTCCCTCGTCTGTACCGAACTCCACCAGCTTCGCGCCCGAGGTCTCAAGACAGCGGTCGTACCAGTATCTCTGCCTGCGCTGGATAAGAAACTCGTTCTTCATTCCGGTCGTGTCGGGGAGTTGCTGGATCCGGTCGTCATCGTCTCCGGCCATGACCGCGGCGGCGGCCAGGGTAAGCGCGGAACCGGCGCCCGATGTTATCCAGGCGGCGGGTACGTCGGCCATGTCCGCGACGGCGCGGCCAGCCTTATCCTCGAGTTCCATCAAGGGTATATAGGCCACGCCCGCGGCCTCCATAGCCTCTTTGACTTCAGGCGCTGGCGTGGAGCCGCCGAGCATCGTTACGCTGCCAATGGCATTGATAACCGGCTCAGCACCCAGGTCCTTGTAAATCTGTCCCCAATTGGATTCTGCCATTCGAATACCTCCTCAAAGGCCCCGCCGCTGACACTGCCGACGGCGGATTATGTGCGTTGACGTTCGCCTGCCAGTATATACCAATGATCACAGGGGTCAAACGGCATTTTCGTCAAAGTATATTGCAGGCCCAAACCTACGGCTCGGCGAGAGCAGGTTACGCCCCTATATGACCTGCCAGTATCGGCGGCCTTCGAGCCTGACGAACTTTCCTACGTGCCGGTCGGGGTGGAAGTGCCCGGCGGCGACAATCATGTCCTCGCGTTCGGCGCGGTCCATGAATGCCTTGCGCGAGCGGCGAGTGTCGTCGGGATTGGTGTCCACGAAGGCGCACCAGTCCGGTTCGTGTATCTGGACGGGATTATGAATCAGGTCGCCGATGATGGCGGCCTTTTCGCCCTGTGAGCTTATGAGTATGACCTGGTGGCCGGGTGTATGGCCGGGTGTCTCCAGCGTGGTTATCTCGTCGGTGACGTTGTGGCCTTCGTCTATGAACTCGATCAATCCGAGGTCGTTCAGAGGGATGACGTTCTGGGAGATGTGCGGCGCGGTAGGCAGGACATCCGGCTGCATGAAGTGTTCCCAGTCCTTGCGTGGGCCGAGGTACTGGGCCTTGGGGAAGTAGGGCTTGTCGGCGTCGCCGGAACTGTCCACGTTCCAGCCCACGTGGTCTGGGTGAAGGTGGGTGTGTATGACCACATCCACGTCGTCAGCGCCGACGCCCTTGGCTTGCATCTGGCCGATGAGGTCTCCGGTGCGATTTTCGAGGTGGGCGTGTGGGCCAGGCCCCATGCCGGTGTCCACGAGGATAGTCTTGCCCTGCGACCTCACGAAGAACGAGCCGTAGTACAGTTGAAGCATCCCGTTTTCGAGAACCTCGTCTTCGTATGGCGCCCATGCCTCACGCGGGTAATCCCTGATGAATACGGTGGGATCGCGCGGCGGCGGGACCATGTCCAGCACCGCGACTATCTCGACGTTTCCGACTTGAATCTTGTCTGCCATAACGGTCATTCTCCTAGCTGAAGTTGGGATTGCTTTTGGCGTTTACAGGATACCACGAACGGAATCGACAGGGCCTTTTCAAAGTCAGTTCGAAATGCTGCGCAACTCTCCACACGCTATGTTACAATATGCCTGTTGCAGAACAAAAGTGCCTGAGTTATATAATGTGGAATTTATCAATGACGACAAAACCGGCTGACGATTTTTTTCTGCAGGCCAATTCCATGTCAATCCGTAGCTAAATCCGCCGATTTTCAGGTCACTTCCCACCTGAAACGTCACCACGACTCCACCTGAACCCCACTAGGACTTTTATAAGTCAGGATATATGTAATTCTGTCTCGTCAGCCGATTTTCCACAGAACCGCCGACTTTGGAAAGACCCTGCGGAATCGAGCGTTGGGTGGAGGTTAAAGCGGCGAGTTGTTGTAGAATGGATATGATGAATCGCATTAAGCTAGAGGAAGAGCCATGAGTAGAGACACTTGGGGCAGGGAAGGGCCTCCCGACGAGGCGTATTCCAGAGTAACCAATCCCGAGCGCTTTCTGCCGCTGCATGAAGCGGCGCTGCGATTGATCGAACGACTCAGGGCGGACTTCTACGTTGAAATGACTGAGGGGTACGACCTGAGCGTCTTGGGTATCAGCGAGGATGGGTTAGCGCGTCCTTCCATAACGCTGATCCCTGATAATGCCGACTGCGCTCCAATCGCAGTCGCCTTCACCGATTTTCCGGGAGTCAGAGTCAGGTTTGGGCGATGGGAGGAGGAACGTTTTCCCGACTGCGGGTGCGACGCCTGCGATGAGGACGCCGACGGAGAGATCGAGGGCATGACCGAGATGTTCGAGTCAGTGGTATCCGGGGGATTTCTAGAGGCTATAAGGATACCGCGCCTTCTGGGAGATGGCTTGCTAGGATCGGCGTTCTCAGAGCCCGGAATGCCTATGACAGAGTCAGAGCGCGCTGCCATGCTGGAATGGACCAAAAGGCGCAACTCCTTCAGAGTCTTTAGAGAGTCCGTTTTGACGAGTTATGAGAGGCTATCGGAGCGACGGGTGGAGCGTTCCAAGGCGCTCGAAATGACAGGTGGACGTCTATATCTGGAATTCGACTGGAAGCCGTGGCCGCGCCGTCGGCGAACTCCGATGGATGACTCTGAGGTATAGTCTCCGATTGTCTGGGACAAGTAGAGGTGGCGTATATGCCGGAAAGTCTTACGCTGTATGAGGTCAGGGACGGGATTGCCGTTCTGACTCTGAACAATCCGCGTCGGCGCAATGCGTTGTCGTCGGCGATGATGGATGAGATGCTGGGTCATCTGGAGGATGCTAGAGAGGCTGAGGAAGTACGAGTTGTCCTGATTCGGGCGGAGGGGCCGGTGTTCAGTTCGGGGCATGACCTGCGCGAGTTGGCGGAGGGTGACATAGAAGACCAGACGATACTGTTCGCTCGCTGTACAAAGTTGATGGAAGCCATCCGCCTGCTGCCTAAGCCTGTGATAGCGCAGGCGCAGGGTCTGGCAACGGCGGCGGGCTGCCAGCTTGTGGCGACGTGCGATCTGGCGGTGGCGTCGGAGGACGCGGCTTTCGCCACGCCGGGAGTGGATATTGGGCTGTTCTGCACAACTCCGGCTGTCGCGCTGGGAAGGGTAGCTCCATTAAAGCGGACGATGGAGATGCTGCTGACAGGAGATCCCATATCGGCTGAGGAAGCGCTTAGCGCCGGACTGGTGAACCGCGTGGTTCCGGCTGACAGGTTGGACGAGGAAACATTGGCGCTGGCGAAGAAGGTGGCGTCCGCGCCGACCAGCGCGGTCGCCATCGGGAAGTCGGCTTTCTATCGGCAGATGGCGATGAGCCGGCCGCAGGCATACGAATTGGCGCAGCGGGTAATGGTGGAGAATCTCCAGACGGCGGACGCGAAAGAGGGGATTGGGGCCTTTCTGGAGAAGCGAGCACCACGCTGGCAAAGTTGAGATTACGGAGTTGCGAGATGCAAATGTATGAGATTCCAATTGAAATCACCCCGGAGGGCAAGTTGGAGTTGCCGTACACGTTGATGGAGAGAATGAAGCGAGGTCAGAGCATTAGATTGATCGCGCTGTTGGATGATTCTGAAAACGGAGGAGATGACAGAGACTGGGACAGAATGACGGCGGAGCAGTTTCTTGCAGGCTACGCCGACGCTGATTCGATCTACGATACGATTAAATAGTGGAGAATTTTAAGACTGGCGAAGTAGTTCTGATGTTGTTTCCCTTCTCCGGTTTGTCGGGAGCTAGGCGACGCCCCGCGCTCGTTCTTGTGGATACGGGTGACGAAGATATAGTTGTCGCTCGTATAACCAGTCAGACAGCTCGAGATACATTCGACATTGAACTATTGGAATGGCGAGAGGCGGGTCTTTTACTCTCTTCTGTGGCCAGATTGCATAAATTGGCTGCATTGAAAAAAAGTCTGGTCGAGCGAAGACTCGGATCAGTTATGACCGGAGATTGGGCTAAAATTAGCGAGAGTTTGGGGAGGATGTGGAGCGAGCTGCAATTGGGAATCTGATTTTCTGGGAGACGACAGTGAAAGTAGTTGTAACAAGTCTATTTGGGGATGGGTTCGAGGAGAGTCTTCGGGGAGAGTTCGGGGATGTGGAATTCGCGTTTGCGGCTTCGGAGGAAGAGCAGGCGCGGGAGATAAAGGACGCGGACGTATTCATGGGGTCGCCGAGCCGGGGGGTGTTTCTGGCTGCGGATCATCTGCGCTGGATGCATTGCCCAGGCACGGGCATAGATAAGCTGACGGAGATTCCCGAGGTCGTGGACAGCGACGTCGTGCTGACGAACGCGCGCGGGCCACACACCGCGCCCATGGCGGACCACGTTATGGCGCTCTGTCTCGCGTTCGCGCACAGGACGCACGAAATGCTGGCGGACCAGCGAGCCCACATCTGGGACACACGCAAGTATGACCGCGCGCAAGTAGAGATGGAAGGCGCGACGATGGGGATCCTCGCGTTGGGCGGCATCGGTCAGGCGGTGGCGAGACGCGCCAATGGGTTCGGAATGCAGGTGTACGCGGTGGACAAGAAGCCGTTTTCGGCTCCGCCCGGAGTCAGGGAGGTTTGGGGCCTGGACAGGCTGGACGAGTTGCTGGGGATGTCGGACTGGTTCGTGGTGACGGCTCCCTATACCCAGGACTCGAAGGGCATGATAGGCGCGCGTGAGTTGAGTCTGATGAAGCCGACTGCGCACCTGGTAATCATCTCGCGCGGAGGGATAGTTGATGAGGACGCGCTTTACGACACACTGGAGAGCGGTCGCATCGCCGGAGCGGGAATTGACGCATTCGAGGTCGAGCCGCTGCCTGAAGACAGTCCGTGATGGGACTTGGAGAACGTCATCATATCTCCGCACGCCTCGGCGCTGACCGTCGAGATGTGGGAGGGCAGGCGCAGGGTATTCAAGGAAAATCTCCGCCGATTCATCGCTAACGAGCCGTTCCTGTACGTATGCGACAAGACCGCCGGGTTCTGATCGGTCAGGCGAGCAGCTTGTCGGCCAGGTCCGGGAAGTCAACCGCGACTACGTCGAATTCGGAGGCCGCCGAGTCCGAATCGGACGATCCCGGGAATACGTCGGACTCGCCTTCGCGGTGAACGTATGCCGTGTGGAGCCCCGCGGCCTTCGCGCCTCTCAGGTCGCCGGTATGCGCGGCAACCATCATGGCCTGGGACGGCCCTATGCGCAGTAGTTTGAGAGCGGTCAGGTATGCCTCAGGATCGGTCTTGTAGTGCCCGAGGAACTCGCAGGACAGAATGCCGTCCCAGTCAATTGCGTTGCGCTTGGAGCAGTCAACGACTATGGACCAGCTGAGGACGGTGAGGACGACGGTGGTGTAGCGGCCTCTGAGTCTCCGTATCGCGTCGGCGGCGTCAGGCCAGGAACTGAGCCTGTGCCAGACCTCGTTCAGATCGTCGCGCTCCGACTCGGACAGGGAGAGAGCGCTGTGTTTCGCAAGAACATCGTCCAGGACGCGACGGTGAATCTGGTCCGCGTTCATCCATGGGAGTTCGCCCGATCTGACGCGGGCGAGCATTTGGAACATCCAGGTACGCCAGTCGGTGGCGAACTGGGTGATATCTACATCTGCGTTCTGTTCGGCGGCCAGGCGTCGGACTTCATCCTGGATCGCGCCGCGCCAATCGAAGACTGTGCCGCCTACGTCCCAAGTCAGAGCCTTAATGTTGGAGAAGTCTGTCATCATTCTCGTCTCTTGAATTTATTCTTGGAGGAAATTCGCCGCTGGATTTGTCGAGGGCTTGTCGAGGGCTTAATGTAATATAGGCCAAACTTATCTGCGTGTCCACGCGTGAAAACAGAGCGACCAGTCAAGGAGATGAAATGCTGTTTCTGGCTATCAGTACACCGCTACCGACCCGTCCATCGGAGGTGCGCGAAAGGCGAAAGGAATACTGGCCGTGGGCGCAGGACAAACTGGACCGAGGGCTGGCGAGATTCTTCTTCGCGAGAGTAGGACGCGGCGCGGTCGCGCTGTTCGACGTTGATTCGAACGAGACTCTTCACCAACTGCTGACCGAGTGGGCTGAGATGATCCCTGCTGAGTTCGAGGTCTATCCGCTGATCGCCCCTGACGCGGCGGTGGCGTTTCTGAACCAGGGCAATAACGACTAACGGCCCTGAAATACCGGCTCGCGCCTCTCCATGAACGCCTTTATGCCCTCGGAGCGGTCTTCGGACATACCGGAAACCTGGCTGGCTTGTCCCTCAATCCAAAGTTGCTCTTCCAGATTGCGAGTGTGCGCGGAATAGGCCATGCGCTTGGTCATAGCATGGGCGACGGATGGGCCGGAGGCAAGTTTCTGGGCGAACTGCATGACGTATTCGGTGAATTCGTCGTCCGAAATTACGTAGTTGACCAAGCCAATGCGCTCGGCTTCGCGGGCGTCTATGATGTCGCCGGTGTACATGAGCTCCATGGCCCTGGACATACCGACGGCCATCGGGAGCAGCTGGGTGCAGCCGTAGTCGGGCGTGAGGGCCCGCTTGGCGAATATGGCCGAGAAGCGCGCGCTTTCGGAAGCGATGCGGATGTCGCAGGCAAGAGCGAGACCGAATCCGGCTCCGACGGCGGCGCCGTTTACGGCGGCTATGGTGGGTCTCGGAAATCGGCGCAGCAACAGAGAAGGATAGCCAAGGGGCATACCTTTCTTGAGCAATGTCTCGTTGCCGGGCGTGTGGCCTTCTCCGGGCGCGGCGGTGAGGTCGGCTCCGGCGCAGAAGCCACGTCCCGCGCCCGTGAGTATCAGGGCGCGCGCGCCGTCCTCTTCGTTTGCGTGAATAGCGGCGTCAATGTCCGCAATGAGAGCGCGATTAATGGCATTCATCTTTTCGGGACGATTGAGTGTTATAACGCCCACGTCTCCGACCCGTTCGCTTCTGACGGTTGAATAGTCCATGTTCTTGTTTCCTGAATTGCGTGGAGGATATTGGAATGATATGCCGGGCGCATGAATGTGTCAAAGCGGCCGCGTTCACTTGGAAAAACGGGACCGCGTCGTCAGTGTTTGGGCGGCTACTGGCGGCTGAAACGGCTGAGGAGCTGCCAGGTCATCTGCTGCCTGAGGACGCGGGAATTCTTCTTCAGCATCTCTATCTCAGCGGCGAGTCTCTCTTCGGCGGTCTCTTCCTCCAGGAGACGCTGGCTGTCTGCGAGATCCATCTGCATCTTGCCGGCTATGTGGTAGGAGAGACGCGCGGGATCTGCGGGTACTTTGGTGTCGCTCACCCAGCCGCCAGCGGTTCCAACGGAGAAGCGGGCGTATTCGCCGAACAGGTCAATCGCTTCATTTATCACGTTGTCTGATACGGGCGTGTCCCCGAATTCGTCCAGAAGTTCTACCTGCGCCGAAATAAAGGGCGTGTGACGCGTCACCTCGACTATACGAAAGCGTCTCTCCCCGACGGCTGATACAAAGTACCTGTCACCTTCAATGCGGTTCACCTGAACGATGCGGGCGACTGTGCCTACGTCGTGCGGAACGGCGTGTTCTCCTACTTCCGTACCTTCCCGAATTAGCGTGACCCCGAATCTCGAATCCGAGTCCAAACACTCCTGAAGCATCATCTTGTACCGCTCCTCGAATATCTGGAGCGGTATGGACGCTTGGGGGAACAGGACGGTGTTCAGCGGGAACAGCGGTAGTTCGCGTTGGCTAGACAACATTTGGCACGAGTCGGTTTCCGAAGTGTCGCGAGTGTGTAAGTGGCGCTTTAGCGCAAGCCGGAAGAGTCATCGGGTCTATTTCTGGAAGTCCAGGAGCGCGTAACGCATAAAGATGCCGCCGCCTGGTCGAGCGAGAGGTCCGTTGACGGCGAGACAAGCTATAACGTGGGATTCCCCGGGCTTGGCGCTTTCGGTGACGCGGACCCGGTTGGTCACGTTGAAGCCATTCACAGCGCCGGCATTCCTGTCCCATTCGCCGTCCACCCAGATTTCACCGTAATCGTCTATGTTAGACTCAAACCAGACTTCCGCCCCTTCAACGCTGAATTCTCCCACCGTTTCCGGCAGAGTAACTCGGATTCTGTACCAGCCGAATGTGAGACCGGTTGAGCGAGTCTTGCGTATCCCTGGACTGTCGCCGCCAGCGGCCTTATCCTTGCCGCCCGCTTCCACGTCGTCAATGACCTCCCAGCCTGAATCGTCGTAGTCCGGCAGGCGGGCTGAACTGTCCGAAGACTGGGATACCAACCCCTCATTCGGGCTGCCGGGCTCCCACCCGGCCCCGAACCGCCACTCGGTTCCGAGTTGTCGCAGAATTACAGGGTCTTCAAGATCGAGTGTCGCTTTCGGCATCGCAGCCCTCCTATTGAGAGTCTTATCATTGACGAATCCGTAGTGCGGGTGATTCGGGAATGGCACTATTGTATCATAGGGTAATGATGTGAACAGTGGGTGGAATCCGATTATCCGACAGGAGCGTGGAGAGTAATGGGCAGATCGAACTGGTACTATGATCATCCCCCGGCTTGCAACTGCGCCAAGTGTACGGCGGAAAGAATTCAACCCAGGCGCGCCAATCCGCTGTCTGCGCTGCGTTCGGTCGTAGCCCCAAATCCCTCCGACAAAGAAAACTGGATTAAACGTCTTCGGAGAAAGTTGTCGGGCGGCTGACCCGAATGCATCGGGCGCAAGAGCCTATCCAAATCTCCGGACTCTAGTATGACCGGATGCCCAAACGACTTCCGCCGCGCGGCAAGCCGTTCCGGTCGTGTACGCAAAATGCCCGGGCTTTTCCGAGTTTCTGTGGCTTCCCACTCTCGGGAAAGACAATGAATATCGTTGCGGGGATGGGAGTAGCGATAGCGATAGCGCTTGCCGCAGCGGTACGCCGGTCAGATTGGCTCAAAGACGCTAACCTATTTCGGCTTCCCCGCGTTCTATAAGTCAGAGCAACGAGACTGGGAACGCATTAGCGGGAGGTTCGAACGTCATGAGATCCAGGATTTTTGCCGGCGGAGGGCTTGCGGTTCTGGCAGCGCTAGTCGTCGCCGCGATCATAGTAACCAACCCTCTTTCCACTGATGCCGCTGTTGAAGACAGGCCCATCGTAGCAGCGCCCCGGACGGAAGTCCTGCCCCGCGCGGACGCGATGGTCGCTGATGAGGTATCGCAGCCCGACGATATGGGACAGTTGCAGGCCGCGCCGAACTCGGAAGAGATACGCAAGCCCTATATAGGAGTGGTGATATATCCGCTGTCGGACGGATCAGTGAAGGTGGTGAAGGTATTGGGGGGTGGTCCTGCGGACGGTGTTCTGGAGGCGGGGGACATCATAACTTCAGCCAATGGTGACGCAATTGGTGAAGCGAAAGACCTGACAGACGCGATAGCGGCTTCTGGCGCGGGCGCGGTTCTCACATTGACGATCACCCGCGACGATTCAAGTATGGATGTGACTCTGACAGTCGGTACGTATGAGGAGGCTCAACCGGAAGCCAAACCCTACATTGGGATCGTCGTATCTTCATCGGAGGACGGTTCCACAGAAGTCGTCAAGGTGTTGGAAGATGGCCCATCGCGCGGTGTTCTGGAAGTGGGAGACATTATAACCGCTGTCAACGACGAGGCAGTTGACGGCGTTAAGGACTTGACCAATGCGATTGCGGAGGCTGGGGCAGGCGCCGCTCTCACACTTACCGTTACACGCGACGGCTCAGACATGGATGCGACAGTTACAGTAGGTGAGTGGACAGAGAAGGCTTATCCGAAGAGAAGCGCTTCTCACAAGGCCGGGCGCGGGCAGGACCGAGTTTCGAGCAGCCAGATTACTATCGCGGATGATGATGGGAATTACCATACATACCGCACAGTATTTGGCAATCTCACCGCCTTGGATGCTGACGCGGGTACATTCACGCTCCAGCCGAAGGACGGCTCTGACCCAATTGAATACACCATCAACGATGACGCGCGCATATTCGTTGGAAAAGACCCGGTGGACGATCTGTCAGGGTTGGATATGAGTGAACAGACCGTGGTTATGGATGTTGACGGGGCAGTAAAGGTCGTGAAGCAGAGTGAAACAGGTATGGCAGGCGGATTCTCGTATCGCATGGGCAAGATTCGTGGATTCAGACTCGGCGGCAGGTTGTATCACAGATCCTTCGTCAGTCCTCTTGATATTGCGGAAATACATAAGGCGCGAAGCAGGGTGGATGTGGTGGACAGGATGCGAGGCGCTCGTGGTGGTATGGGAAGCGGATTAGGAAGTTTCGGGTTCGGGCGCGACATCGAGGGCATATCGTCCCTAATGAAAGAGATTGACGACAGCTTAATCGCTACATACGCCCCCGATGGGTTCGAGGAAAGTCTGAAGAAATTTCTTGAAGATCCCGGAAGTGGCGGCAGGGTTTCGGTCAGGCGCGACGGCGACGGACTGAATATCAATCTCCAGACTGATGATGGCTCTATGAGTTTCACGATTCCCGCCGCTGACCTGACCGATGACGATTCGTCTTAGCGAATAAACAACAAAATCAATATCCTGGCGTGGCGCAAGGGAGCGGCGCGGCGCCGGGACTTTCAGGCCCCGCATTGCGGGGTCTGATTTTTGTCAGGCAGTTGTTATATGTTGGCGCTTTACGATACCGGCAAGGCCCGAGTAACTGCCGCCTGAGGCAAAGTTATGGAAGTTACTTAGACGGTCAGATCAGCGCAGGACGATTTCATAATTGAAAGGCCCTGTTTGTTGAATCCCTGTATAGGCGCGAGTCTTGACGAGAAGCGAAATTATGGGGGCCAAGTCGGTTAAAGAAGCCCTCGTCTCTGGGCGGCAAGCACGGCCTCAAGCCGGTTTTTCGCATTCAGCTTTATTCGGGCGTTGCGGATGTGATTGAGGATGGTGTGAGAACTGAGTTCGAGTCGTTCTGCGATTTCTCCGGCTTCAAGCGCCATTGCGAGCAGTCGCAATACTTCGAGTTCCCGAATTGTGAGGGGCTTGTAATTGTCGGCGGACGCATTCGCGAGTTCACGCTTTGTGGAAAGGACGGAGTGAACGTTCTCAGCCACCGTCTTGGCGCGCGCATAGTTTGCCTTCTCGTGGAACAGGTGGACGAGCAAATTTCGCTCGTCATGATCATCCTGGTGGATGATAAGCGGCGTAACGGTGACAGGCTTCCGTTCGCCTGAAGAGCTCAACATACGCACATGCGCTACGGGTGGTATTATGCCTTCCCTGGCCAACCGAATCGAAGGGCAGCCGTCCACGCAGACCAACTCTGTTCCTTCTTCGGGGATGCTTGCGCAGACCTGGTAGCAGCGGCGACCTATGACGTCTTTGCTCTTATATCCGAGGATCCGTTCTGCGCTGTCGTTCCAGAATACGATCCTCTGCTCCATATCAACGGCGTAAACGCCATATGGGGCTTCCTTCATTAGATCTAGCATTCTGCTTATGCTCACAACCCCTCCGGTTTGCAGTTCCTCCAATTTTGACGGCTGCTTCAGGCGCTGCGAGGGCGAATCAAGCCTACTCGACTCTGGACACTATCATTTTAGCAAAGATTATGACAATAACATAATAGTGCTATATAGATAATATTTACACACCTTGAGATACATTGTCGGCTGAGATTGGCTCAATTGGTTCGCCGGACGATTCCCAGTGGCATTTCCAAGTCTTCAAAAAGTCCTCCTCAGTTTCCCATAGAACTACACATCCGATTCCCCTATGCGCTATAATACGAACGTATAAACTAATGACGGAGAGCCAAATTCCTATGTCTTTTAACGCCAATAAACATAAATACAACATTATACTAACGAAATTATACTAACGAAATTCTGGGGGCCTGAATTTTTTTCCCGTAGCTAATGCAGGTCTTAACAGGTGAAATGCAGGTGACCTTTTCAGGTGTCGGTCACCAGTTAAGCCACCTGTTGCCACCTGCAGCTTTATAAACCAAAATATATGACTCGTCAGGTCCGCCCGCCGTCCGACAGAACTTGCTCAGCGCCAACTTTGCGAAGGCCCTGATGGTTCGTTGACGAGGTTGCGACCTTGTGCTAACTTTGGCCCACATTTGAACTTGAGTGTCGAGGCATTGCCTCGTGAAAGGAGCGTCAATCTATGCCTCAGACAAGAGAGGCCGCTATAGTCGGAGTCCACGAATATCCGCTTAGGGTCGTCGGTCCGGGAGTAAGCGCACTCCAGATTAAGGCGGCCTCGGCCACCCGCGCCTTGGAAGACGCGGGACTTACATGGAGCGACGTGGACGCCGTTTACGATACCGGAAGCCACCAGAGCATTGGCGGACTGGGAATTTCCGAGTACTTCGGCATCAATCCCAGGCTGATTGACAATACAGCCGTTGGCGGCACTTCCTACGAATTTCAAGCCAACCATGCTGCGACGATGATCGCCGCTGGCAAGTGCGACGTCGCTCTGCTGACATACGGCTCGACAGCGCACTCCGACCGCCGCGCCATAGGCACGGGCGGCGCGGTGGGCATGGGGGCCGCCAACCCGCAGTCCAATATGGAAGCGTCCTGGGGTCAGACCCTTATCGCCAATTATGCCTTGGTGAAGAACCGTCATATGTACCAGTACGGCACCACCAACGAACAGTTCGCGCATATTTCCATCGCCACGCGCAAGCACGCGATGAGAAATCCCGAAGCGGTTAAGGCGATGACCGACCTTGAATTCGTCGGCATAAGAGAGCTGACCGTCGAAGATGTTGTTGACTCCAGAATGATAGCGTGGCCGTTGCGACTTCTGGAGTGCTGCATGATCTCTGATGGTGGTGGAGCGGTAGTCATAGCCTCGAAAGAGGTTGCCGCCAATTGCGCCAAGAAGCCGGTCTGGATAATCGGCGGCGGCGAGGCTACCAAGTACAGGGAGAACGGCGGAGATATCACAGTAAGCGCAGGAGCGCAGTCAGGCCCCAGGGCTTTCGCTGACGCAGGCGTAACGCCGGACGAAATTGACGTTCTCATGGCATACGACTCGTTCAGCATCACTGTAATGTGCATGATAGAAGACCTTGGCTTCTGCAAAAAGGGCGAGGGCGGAGAGTATGTCGCGCAGGGACATCTTGTGTTCGATGACCCGCGCAAGCCTGCCATGAACACCGATGGCGGAGGTCTTTCCTCCAACCACCCCGGTGAGCGGGGAATCTATCTGATTATCGAGGCGGCGCGACAGCTGAGAGGCGAGTCAACCTCACAGGTGGACGGCGCGCAGCTTGCGGTCGCGGTCGGAAACGGTGGTCAGCTCGGGTCAAGGCACGCCACGGGCGTCACGATTCTGGCGGCTGACTGATGTGGCATCCCCACGCCGATAGACAGAAGCGGATTCCCGCTTCAACGGGAGCGACGATTGAACGAACGGAGAAGAACTAAATGACTGAACAAGCTCTCAGACCCCAGCCGCGCTTTCCTGAGCAGGATACCGAGCCGTTCTGGGAAGCGACGAAACGTCGTGAGTTGACCTACCAGACCTGTGACGACTGCGGCGAGGTTATATTCTACCCCCGCGCCCACTGCGCCGGATGCCTTTCCCTGAACGTATCCTGGAATGTGTCGAAAGGTGAGGGGGCTGTTTATACATTCAGCGTCGTTATGCAAAACAGGCACCCGGCGTTCAATGACCTCGGTCCGTACGCGCTGGCGTATGTTGACCTCGACGAGGGATTCAGGATTATGACCAATGTCGTGGGTGTCGAAAACCCGATAGAGGACATACAGTGCGGAATGCGAGTCAAGCTCACCTGGATAGACCAAGGTGAAGGAAACCTAGCGCTGCCCGTATTCGAGCCAGCCTGATCCTCTTTCCCAACACGAGTGACGAGTAGTGGGAGTGAATGTAGCCGTTCACTCCCGCAATGTTACTCCAAAGACCATTGCGACGGAGACCTGTATATGGACTTCCGATTTACTCCCGAGCAGGATGAGTGGAGGGATGATGTACGTTCCACCATCGAGTCTCTCATTACCGCTGACCTGCGCGAGGAGATGGAAACAGCTGACGACGTCGGCCCCGGGCCCGCTCAGAAGCGATTCATGCGCTCTTTGGGCAGCAGAGGTCTACTTGGGATTTCCTGGCCGGAAGAGTACGGCGGGCTGGGACGCTCGCTCATGGACCAGTACATCTTCTCCGAGGAGATCGGACGCTTCGGAAGTCTCTACACTAATGGTACAGCCACTCATATGGTCGGACCGACGATAATGAACGTCGGCGCTGACGAGCAGCGCGAGGAGTGGCTGCCGAAGATGCTGAGCGGGGAAGTGGAGTGCGCGCTGGGATATACCGAACCGGGCGCGGGGACGGACCTCGCGGGACTCCAGACACGCGCAGTAGTGGATGGCGACGACTATGTCATCAACGGCCAGAAGATGTTTACCAGCGCCGCGCACTTCTCTTCGCACGTGTGGCTGTTGGCTCGGACGGATACAGAGGCCCGCAAGCACAGGGGACTTTCGGTATTCCTGGTGCCCATGGATTCGGAGGGAGTCTCGGTTCGCCCATTATGGCGAATGGACAGCGGACGCACAAACGAAGTCTTCTTCGACAACGTGCGTGTCCCACGCCAGAACCTTATCGGCGAACCCAATCGCGGCTGGTATCACGTCGCGATGGCGCTTGATTTCGAGAGAGTCAGCATTGGCTCGCGCTATACCGGCCTGCTCAGACGAATGGACAGGCTCATCAAGTTCGCTAACGAGCATGAGAGCGACGGCAGGCCGCTGTCGCGGGACCCGCGCGTCAGAACGAGGTTCACTGAGCTGGGTATGAAGCTCGAGGTTGTGCGGCTGTTCTCGTACCGCACCGCCTGGATGATAGACCAGGGCATCGTTCCTAACTACGAGGGTTCCGCGCTCAAGATAGTGGCTACTGACCTGATTCAGGAAGTCGCCGACTTCGGCTTCGAGCTTCTGGGAATGTACGGCCAGCTGACAAAGAGCTCGCCCTATACGCTGCTGGATGGCGAGATGGAGCAGGCGTATCGCAGCGGCATATTCCTGCGATTCGGAGGCGGCGCGAACGAGGTCCAGCGCGATATCATAGCGAGGCGCGGACTTGGAATGCCCAGGCCGGAATCCGCCGGATTCACGTCACTTACCCGCTCGGGCGGAACTCAGATAACTTCCTGAACGCGCAGACCGCAGAGGATTTCTTAGAGAATGGACCTGTCCCTCACCGATACCCAGGAGACCCTGAAGAGCGACGCGCGTGAGTTCTTCGAGAGAGAGTGCCCAACCAGCCTCGTCCGCGCCATGGAGCGCGATGACCGCGGGTACTCCGCCGATTTGTGGGAACGCATGGCCGCTCTTGGCTGGATGGGGCTGCCTTTTCCTGAACAGTACGGCGGGTCCGGCGGTTCTCTGACAGACCTGGCGGTTCTACTGGAAGAGTTCGGACGGGCGCTTGTCCCGGGGCCGTTCTTCAACTCGGTTGTCATCGTCGGACTCACGATTCTGGATGCGGGTTCGGACAGGCAAAAGAGCGAGATTCTGCCGCGCATAGCGGACGGCTCCCTGATAGCGACTGCCGCGCTGCTGGAAAAGGACGCGCGCTATCGCCCAGAAGCTGTCAGAATGCCGTTGGAAGTACGTGGCGGCGAATCCGTTGTGAATGGCGTGAAGATGTTCGTAGAGTACGCCAACTCAGCGGACGTGATTCTGGCCCCGGTCCGAACTTCGGAAAACGGCGACCCTGCGAGCGGCGTTACTTTGGCGTTGATTCCGGCGTCTGACGCCGGGATTCGCGCAACCTCTCTGGACAGCATAGCCCGCGACAGGCAATTCGCGCTCCACTTTGAAGACGTAACGCTGCCAGCGGACGCTATCCTTGGCGGGAAGGGTGATGGATGGCCTGCGCTGAAGCGCGCTTTGGACAGAGCGTCTATGCTGCATTGTGCGCAGAGCGTTGGAGGCGCCCATCATGTTCTGGAGATGACCGTTGACTATACCAAGCAGCGTGTACAGTTCGACCGTCCAATCGCGAGTTTCCAGTCGGTGCAGCATTCGTGCGCGGATATGGTGATAGCGATAGACTCAGCAAGGCTGGCTGTCTATCAGGCCATTACCCGCATCGAGGATGGGCAGGACGCGGACAGAGAGATAGCGCTCGCAAAGACGCTCTCCAACCACGCCTACAAGTGGACGACGCTGACAGCTCAACAGGTGCATGGCGGCATAGCCTTCATGGAAGAGTACGACCTCCAGCTATGGACACGGCGCGCCAAGGTGGCGGAGTTGAAGTTCGGGGCGTCGTCGGGATACGTGGAGACATTCGCCCAGCAAATGGGACTTGCTTAGGCGAATAGGGTCACTTTCCGTCAGTTTACCTCGTTCATAGCGACGTCAATGCCCTCGTCCATCACGTGGATGATCGAGTCCGCAGCCCTGACAATCGCCTCATCCACGAGTTCCTGGTCTTCGGCGGACATCTCGCCCAGTACCCAGCCGATCATGTCTCCACCGGCTGGAGGACGCCCGACACCTATTCGGAGGCGGGCAAAGTCCTGGTTTCCGAGCGCTTCTATGATGGACTTCATGCCGTTGTGTCCGGCCGCGCTGCCTCTCGGTCTCAGCCTCAACTTGCCGGAAGGAAGGGCGGTCTCGTCATACACGATCAGCAGACGGTCCTGGGTCGTTCGGAACCTTGCGAGCAAGTAGCGTACGGCCGCGCCGCTGCCGTTTACATGAGTACGCGGCTTGGCGAGAGCGACGGTGTATTCGCCGATAGATCCCACTCCCATACGCGTAGAACTGTGCGCTCTGACAATTTTGATGCCATGCTTCTCGGCGAGCAAGTCAACCAGCCACCATCCCGCGTTGTGTCGCGTCCGGACGTAGTGCGGCTCGGGGTTGCCGAGCCCGACCACAATCAGGTCGGGCCTGGGAATATCGGCGGGTCTCATTCTGCGTGTGAGTTTCTTGAAGATCAAAATGGCATGATAGTGTAGATAAAGTGTCAGATCAAATGGCGGCCTGAGACGGAATCATGTGAGTTCGCTTGTTTCTATTTACTTCATACCTCATAAGCATCGAGAATCTCTGACAGTTGGTGGAGAGCTCCCAGCCACTCATCTTCTATGAGTGTCTGTAGTCTTTCTTGGTTGACGGTGCGACTATCAAACCAAGTCTTATAGTGCCTGTACACTCGATCACGGTATCCTGAACCTCTACCCCATTCATTGGTGGATTCTTCCCAAAGTCTAGTATCGGGTTTCAGCCTTTCCCTGTACACTTTCATTCCGAGCAATTGACTTTCACCGTAAATGGATTCAACTTCTCTACTCAGGAAGCGGCGACTCTGTTGGACAAGATCCAATGCATCCTTCAAATCAGCGTCGTGTTCAAGATTTCCTGCAATTGCATTGAAGCTCTCTAATCTTGGTTCTAACGCAACGACTGCTACCCGGCGAGAGCCATATCCTAGCTGCAGCGAGAAATCGAGGTTGTACCATTCTCCTTGGCGCCGCACACTTGCATTCAATGAACTCGGGTGCGCATTATTTATGGCTCTCATCAAGCTATCATCCAATCCTAAAAAATTCGAGACGAACTTTAGATTGTCCGTAACCCATATTCTCAATCTCCTAGCTACTTGTCGCTGTATTTCCCAAGTTTGCTCGGCTTCAATATTATTCACTAAAGCGTTGACGCCATCCACAACTTCTTCAAGATATTTGCAATGCGTTTCTCTCAGGCTATGAACCAGATCCATCAGAAATATTTTGAGGCGTTCGGGATTATCTTCGCGAGAATTGAAGAACTCAATATTTACTTCAGGCACTCCGAGACTCTTCAATCTCATCTCGGCTTGTTCACGTTTAAGTTCGTATCCTTCATCCACATCTACTGGTGAGAACCCTAGGTCGTCTTTCACTGCAAGGGCTTCCTCTGGTCGTGGTAACGCCAAAATCGCAAACTTTGCTTGTAGATTGGAGAATCCTCCATCTATAGCTCTCTCCAGAATGTGTTGAGTTGAAGTGGAGGGAGTTGAGTTGAACATTGAACAAAGCACCAAGATTGTGTTGGGCTCAGAAAAGTGATGTTCAATATCCTCGCGTTCAGAAGTGCGATCTATGCCTTTTGTATCTACTAAGCGAACCTCCAGTGGCTCCGAACCTATTATCGGGTGAGGAATCACAACATCAATGCGTTCTGGTATGGAGAACTCAGGATGACGCCCGTTGTTCACTTGGTTGAATACTTCCTGAAGCCACTTCAGAGGCTCTTTCTCCGACGACTCTGAGTACCATAGTTCGCGCCGCGTGCGCTTTTCCAACTTGATCCTATTGATGATCTTTTCCGCGAATTCGTTGGTATCTACGCATTCTTGGGCCAATTCTCTTGCACGGTCCTCAATCTCTTGGATGATTCGGCCGCTGGATCTCTTTAGAATCTCACCATCAGGACCTCGCTTACTTACTCTTCTTGTAACGAGACCGCTCATATTTCTGATGGCTCGCGCGATTTCCTTAGAAGTTCCGCTGGGAGTGTCTGAGGAATCGTCGTCCTGTAATTGCTCTGGGGAATCCTTGAGGAGAATCGCAAACTCACGGACTTCCGTACGAATTTCACTATGGTTCTTGGGATGGACCACTAAGCCGTATCTAGTTCCTTGAACAAGATGAACTTCGCATACAGTTACTCCACCACCACCTACCTCAAGGACAGGAGAAAGCACTCCTGTTTCCTCATTCAGTATCTCAAGCCCCGATACTCGGCAAATGGAGGTGGATTTCCCTACACCTATATCTCCAACGAACGCGATTGTGTGTTCTGTTCCGAGGACTTGATGCACGGCGTCCTTAAGTTCAGAACGTAGCACTTCCAACCGCTTTACAAACGCATTCTTGACGTCTGGGCTTTCTGAGAGTTCTACCAGTGTCTGAAGGGCTTCTTCTGCCTTCCACAGTAGCAGTTCCTCAGGGTGTCCTTGGGCCGGCTCTGGTACATTCTGCCAAATTCGACTAGATGTATCTTCAAGACTCATGTATTTGCTCTCAAGGGATATTTTCTAAAATAATGTCTATTTGGAGACATTGGCAACGTACAGTTCAGAATGTTTCTGGAATTTCGATGGAGCCATCGCATTTGGCATGTTCAGAAGTGTTTCACGACCGTAATGAAGAAGCGAAGGGATGCTTCTTCTAAATTTCATAGGGAGAACTCCAGCAGTTCTCCCTATATGACTTTATTCTTTTGTAGTTGATTACTACCCGAGCGTCGCCAGCGCTTCCCTCTGCCGACTCAGCCGGCTGTCGCGCTCTGCGGCGAAGCGCTTGATGCCTTTGTAGATGGACTCTGTGTCCAGGTGGGCCTCTGCTATGACATCCGCCTCGGAGCCGCCGGTGAGCCACTGGTTGTCCCAGTCGGATGTGAGGGAGTATTCATCGGTGAGGGGGCCGACGTTCTGAACCGGCCACATACGACGCGTGCCTGTTGTTACGATCATGAGGTCGTACTTGGCGGATGCGGGCAGTACAGAGTCCTGGTACTCCGCTGACTGGCGTCTGAATAGTTCATCGCTAATGGCGGCAATCACGCGGACGTTCACTCCTTCTTCCTCCAGGCGGGACAGCACGGACACGAGGTTTACCGTCGAGGACGAGCCTTGCACCAGCACGTAGCCATCTCTGGGCTTGTCAGGATCAAAGTCGCGTATCAGGTAGAGGCCCTTCGCGGCCGACTTGAGGTCGGTGTCAGCGAAGGAGTTGCGGTCCGCCACGGGGAAGTCCGGCCTCGCGATCTCGAGGACTATCACGCCGACCTTGGGTTCTCGCGCGGCTATTTCCGCCGCAGCGAAGTAGCCGGGCGCAACATCGTTGTAATCCCAGAAGCTGAGGGTAATAGCTTGATCGCGTGGGAAGAGTTTCCACACCTGCGGGGAGAATATGCCAAAGTGGGTGCGCGCGTCGGCCGCGGTTTCGGGGCCGGAGTGTCCGGCGAGTATGTGCAGCACTCCCGTCCTGAAAGGGCTGTCCTGGTTCTGCTGGCTCCAGACTCGGGATGGCAGGTACATGAGCGGCGTGAATGCGCCGTAGGTGCCGCTCAGCGCCCAGACGCCCACGTGTTCGTCGGGATCCATGGATACCGACTGTCCCACCAGTCCTATGGCGGTGGATGCGTTCCCGGCTTCCTGTATCGCGGCTTTCAGCCGTCCACCGCTTGGATTGGCTACCGGGTCGAATGTGTCCCAGATGGCGCCGTGCTCAACGTTGATGGACTCTGCGAGGTCCGCGGCCACCACTATGAATCGGTTGCTGGTTACGTAGTTCATCCACTTGATGATTTCGGAGATGGCTCTGCGGGTGCCGCGCACGTTGCCCGGTTCCTCGAACAGCTTTATGGACAGGTCTTTCTCTTCGCCGGACGACGGGTTCGTCACCTTGACGTTCTGAGTCTCGACCGGGAGGTTCTTAACGGATAGCCGGGCGTCTTTGAACGGGTTGGTGGCGCGATCTACGCGCAGCGGCAGATTGTTGTCCACGCTGTCGCCTAATTCAACCAGGCGGTCGGCAATCCAGTCGCCGAGTCCGTCCCGCTCCAGAACGGACATGGCGACGTCCATGTTCTTCTTGAATTGGATGAGGCGCGCTCTCTCATCGGAGACCGCGCCGTCGCGGATGCCCTCGAACTCGACTCCGAACCGCTTTTCAAAGGTTGCGGCCAGACCCTGGAAGTAGTCTCCGTTCATGGCGAGGTTATAGGGGTGACTGTGGTAGCTGACTACCTGCTCACCATAGCCCGGGATGTGTCCGTTCTGCGCGGCGGGCCACCAGCCCTTGACCGTCTTGCCCACGACCATCATGGGCCTGTCGTCCTCGTGGTCCCACTCTTCCATCGTCTTGAGCGCGGCGACGACCTGGTCGTAATCGTTGCCGTTATCCAGTGTCATCACATTCCAGCCGTATGCCGCCCACTGGTCTTCGATTTTGTATGCGTCATAGACAGGCTTTATGACACTGCCGACTAGTTCGTCGTCAATTCCGGCGTTGTTGTAGGAGAGCAGGATGCGAAGCCGCTTTCCGACCTGCTGGGCGACAGCGGCGGTCTTCATCTCCTGCGAGTGGCCGGAGGTCATGGCGAATTCACCCTCGATAGCCATTATCTTCAGGCTGTCGGGCGCGCCTACAATGTCCCAGAAGGCGGCTTTGCCCGCGGAGGTCGCTATACCGATACCGGAAGGGCCGCCGTTGACGTCGTTGGTGAGGTCTGTTGTCTCAGAGTGTCCGGCGAGCGACCTGATGCCCCTGATCGCGGCCTGTGCCATGAGAGGGTGATCCACGAGGTCATTGTCTTTCAGGATAGTGTCCAGCGCGCCTCTGCCGCGACGGAAACCCAGCGCGTCTATGGACAGCATGGACGTTTCGGGATCGGCGAAATATCTGCTGTCTCCGGTGGCGGCGTGTTTACGGGCGAGAGCCTCGCCCATGATCATCCAGAGCGCGTATGTAACCGGGGCGTTGTGGCCGCCGGCGAGCATGAACCTGTCGGCGTATGGATGCTTGGGTCTGCGGTAGTCGTATCTCAGACCCCCCAGGTCGGGGCCGACGAGGTGGCTGGTTACGGTATATGGGGTGTAGGCGAGCGGGCCGCCGAAGTGTCCGGTCTGCGCGTAATTGCCCAGAAGGACGAGGGTCATGGCGGTAAGAAAACCGACATCTTCGATTCGCTCTCGTTCATAGTCCGGGAGTTCCACCTCGCGGCGAGTTAGGCCGTGCGATAATGAGAGGGTATTGACTATTGCCGTAGAGCTTCCGTTTGTTGCTACCATAGAAACATACTC
The DNA here is from genome assembly GCA_965261525.1 of Dehalococcoidia bacterium. GTDB lineage: Bacteria > Chloroflexota > Dehalococcoidia > Lucifugimonadales > UBA1123 > VXRN01. The sequence continues at coordinate 1,477,065 of OZ253472.1, read as the reverse complement.
CGCCCGAAGGATCCTTGCTTATTGGTCTTCACGCCCAATTGCGCGTTCATGCGTCATTACCTGCCCGAAAACGAGCAGGCGGTTAAGCTAAATCATAATTGTAACAGGCGCTTCGTTGCAACCTCGCTGCAACGAATTGGAGTCCCAACAGTGAGTCTCCGACTATTGACCTTACAGGTAAATCATCCATTCGAGCAGGTTTTCGTCCGGGTCGCGGGCATACAGGCTCACGGCGTTCTTGTGTTTAAGAGCGCCGCGCCTTGGTCCGGGGCCCGATATTATCTCCACGCCCGCCTTCTGAAGCATCTCTTTGCACTCATCCGCAGTTCCGTTCCAGACGAAACAGATGTCGCCACATCCCGGCACGGCAGTCGGCCCTCGCAGGCTGGCGGTGTAGCCCTCCGGGTGGACATTTATCTTGGAGTCGCCCACCTGGATCGAGAATGCGTTGGCATCTCCGGCCCGCCACTCCTCCTCCTCGTTGATAGTAAATCCGAGCCGCTTGTAAAATGCGATCAGTCTCTCGGCGTTGGATGTCGGCATAGCTATGTGGTCAATGCTGACTGTTGACATGTAATTCGCTCCTGTGTGTCAAGCCCATACGTCCGGCTTCTGAGACCAGAAGCTCCTTATGTTCCTGAACCTTTCGATGCGTTCTTCGATTTTGAGTATCTCTCTCGGGTAAAACTCGTACATTGATTCACAGAGCTCCAGCATCCAATTTTTTCGAGAGTACCCATGATTAACGATAATCCGATTGGAGTCCGAAATCTGAATCTGCCCCCACCCAAGAGCGCCTATCGTGAGGCAGTCCCAGCTTAAGAATTCAATGGGCTGGAAGAGCGCATCGGAAGCCTCCACCCGATTTCCATCGAGCGCGTACTTGACCATAATCAGTGAGAAGATGTTCTTGTCATCCTCGTAAAATCTAGACAGCCGCTCAACGGAAGTAAGATTCGGCATATTGAATCTGGTGCCTTCGCGATGCGTCTTCACATCCACAATGCAGCAGAAGTCTTCCGTGTCTCTGAAAGCCACATCTGCCATAGCCCGCCGAGCGAAGTCCGACGAATACTCCTGGCGCCACTCCCCAAGTAGTGTGTCGAACTTATCAGCTATAACATCTTGAATAGCGTCACCCGCTGCTCGGGTACTTGGAGCAGTCTGCTCAGATAGAAATGGTGGCGCAGAGTTGAGATGGTCTTTGATCAAGTCGGCGACTCTCTCATTATGACGGTGGTAGAAAAAGGATGATCTCATATGAGCCTCTCCTTCCGCACCGGAACAACGCGCTTACTTTTGGTCTGATCCATGAGTGTGTTCCTCTCCCAGAATACCCCGTTTGAATATCCCTGGATGGATGGGTTATTGTCTGCCATCTGAAGCCTTTTCAGGGCCCAGCAACAGTAAGTACGACTCACTTCGACTCCGGTAAACCGTCTGCCTAGCTTTCGCGCCACTACCGCGGATGTACCACTTCCCAAGAATGGGTCAAACACCGTATCGCCGTGGTTGGAACTTGCCAGTATCAGCTTGGCGATCAACTTCTCAGGCTTTTGGGTAGGGTGGTCGGTGTTCTCCGGCATTGACCAGAACGGAACCGACAGGTCCGTCCAGATATTGGATGGGAACGTTATCCTGAAGTTGCCCCCCCCTCTCTTCCTGCCAGTCCTTTGGACCGCCGTTCTCATTGCGATATGGGGCAATCACCCGGCGCTTTAGCTTGACTGCGTCAACGTTGAATGTATATTGCTGGGAAACTGTGCAAAACCAGATGTCTTCAGTGTTGTTCTTCCAGTTCCTCGAAGCTCCTCTTCCCTTTTCCCTCTCCCATGTAATTCGATTCCGCACGAAAAATTTGTCTTCGAGTATCGGCTCTATCAGCATCGAAGTCTTCCAGTCAGAGCATACATAAACCGTTGCATCGGCCTTCAGAAGGGGCTTGACTACTTCAATCAGAGAGGCGAACCACGTCTGATAACCGGAGCGTTGTTTTTCTTTGAAATATCTCCCGTCGTAATTCTTCGACAGGTTATATGGGGGGTCCAAAATCAGCAAATCCACGAAGCCCGCAGGAAGGTGAGATACCGCATCGAAAATATCTTGATGGATGATCTTATTCTCAACCTCGCGAAATGTCATCGGTGATTTGACAGAAACCAGATCCCCGCTCAAGACATTCATCTCATCTTCTGAACATATGAGAGTCCTGTTTTGTGGCGCTCGTGTTTTCACTGCCTGCCTCCGTTCAGCGGCGACTCGCTGATACGCTTAGAGCATGATAAGACAGAAAAGGATTAAGGTAAATCGGTTGCGATACAATCTCAGGGGGTCTTTCGATTTTCGGCATACAGTCATCATTCATATATCCTGATTTATATTATCCAGGTGGGGTTTCAGGTGATGTCCAGGTGATGCCTAGGTGACGTTGCAGGTGGCGAGTGACCTGAAAAAGGGCTGATTTAGCTACGATTTCACCTGCAAGAAAAATTTTATCGGTCAGCCGAATCATGATTGATAAAGTTCACCTTATATTTATTAGATACATTTGTTCTGTTATGGACACATTGTAGCATAGTGTGAAGGTGGATGCGCAGGCGGCATGGAAGAGAGACAGTTGCTTTCGGTTATACAGATTATCCCTATGGATTCCCGCGAAAGCGGAAATAACGAATAGCGCTGCGATTCCGCAATTGCGACAATCGAAAGACCTTAGAAGAGAGAGGTTCAGATGAAGCCGATACGCGCGATCCTGTTCGACTCCGCTGACGTACTCATGCGGCCCATAGCTCCGGCGGACGCTCCGCCCGACCAGCCCTGGCGGAAGTGGTTTCCGGGTCCTGGTTTCGAGTCCATCGTCCGCGCTCGATATCCCAAGGTCTGCTTCGACGGGCTGGATGACGCGGTCCTTCTCGGCATGGAGGAATTGGACAGGCTTCACGCGCAACCAATTTGGACACTGGAAGAGGAGACCGAGCACTTTGCAGCTTTCTACCGCATCGCCTTGCACTCGCTGAGAATTGCGGACGCTGAACTTGCCTACACACTGGCTCGTGTTCGAGTGCATAAACAGTCGTGCGAACCTTATGCCGACGTGCCCGAGGCGCTTGAGAGACTTCACAAGTCAGGCCTGGAGATGGGCGTGCTATCGGAAGCGTGGCCGTCCCTGGAACTCAACTATCGTCGCCTGGGTCTAAGGGACATTTTCCGTGTCTTCATAATTTCTGCAAATCACGGCATTCTAAAGGACGACACCAGTAGTCCGACAACTTAGTTGTGATGGATCTCCAGATTCCGAATTATCCCCTCTCCCTTTGGGAGAGGGTTAGGGTGAGGGTATATAAACCGTCAATCCAAAAATGTTGGAACACCAGGCTGTTCGACGTAGCGAAAGAACAGATGGACACGCCAGCGGAGAACACTCTTTTTCTCGACGACTGGGCGCCCTACGTTCAGGTCGCAATCAATTCCGGCTTCCAGGGGGCTGTGGTCGCCAGAGACGCCGACACATCCAAGGTCGAGGGACTCACATACATGAGAAACCTGAATGAAGTCGAGGAATTGGTAATCAATAGGGCAGTTCCACATCCGGGTTAGCGCGAATGTAGTGCGCCTGCCGCACGCCAAAATTCTCCTGCAACTGCGCCGTCAGACCGCCATCCACCACAAGCGCATGGCCGGTTATGAAGCTGGCCTCGTCCGAGCATAGGAACACAACGGCGTTGGCAATGTCCACGGGCTTGCCAGTTCGACGAACCGGATACTGATCCTCGAAGAATCCCAAGCCTGTCGGATTGCTGTCCCAGCGTTCCTGCGCTCGTTCGGTAACGATGTGCCCAGGGCAGATGGCGTTCACCCTGATTCCGACCGGGCCGAGTTCGGTCGCCATCTGTCGGGTAATGCCGATGACCGCGTGCTTGCCAGTCTCGTAAACCAGCGCTCCCGGCGCGCCCAGCATACCGTGAACCGATGAGATGTTTACGATGCTGCCCCCTCCGGCAGCCGTCATGTGGGGAACAGCCTGCTTCGCGGCGAGAAAATGCGCCTTGACCAGTATGCCCATGCCAGCGTCGAAACTCGCCTCGGTTATGTCAGAGATAAGATTGTCGCCGCCCCACAGGCTGGAGGACACAGCGTTGTTGACCAGTATGTCCAGCCGCCCGAACTCATCCACCGCCCTGGCTACCATCGCCTCGATGTCCTCAGCGCGGCTAACGTCGGCGCGCATCGGGACAGCTTGCCCTCCGGTGTCCGATATCGCGGCGGCCGTGGCGCTGGCTGTGTCCAGATCCACGTCCGCAACTAGGACTGCGGCTCCTTCTTCCGCCAGACGCCGAGACGTCGCTCCTCCGATGCCCTGCGCTCCACCCGTAACAATTGCGACTTGTCCTGAGAGTCTATTCATATTGCGGAACTCCTGTATGATTGCTATGGCTGAAGCGGCGTCTCGGTTTTTACAAGTCTATCTTCCAGAATTGCCCTCGGAGTGTCCACGAGCATGGCCAACGCCGCGTCGAATCCGACTATGTTCGCGGCGGCATCGAGACCAATATCCATCCTGGGAGACCGCCCGCCAACGGCGTGGTGGGTGTCCGAGGCCATTACGTGCGCCATGCCTGACTCCAGAAGCGTATGCGTGAACTTTTGCGCATCTTCGCCCCAGCAACCGATTACGCTGCCAGACGTGATTTGGCTTAGCATCCCTTTCTTTATGAATCTTCTCAGCATATCCGGGTCATGCTGAAACGCTTCGATGCGTTCGGGATGGGCCAGGACAGGGACTAAGTCCATGGCTTGAACTTCAGCAAGCGTATCTTCGATATAGTCCGGCCTGCCGAAGAAGGGCATTTCGATAAGGATGTATCGCGTTCCGTTCATAGGCAGCGCGCGACCGGCTTCTATCTCGGCAGGCAGGTCGGCGTCGAGGTGGTTTTCCATGCCCAGAACGAGGGACAACTCCAGGCCGTGGGCGCGGTTCCGCTCATTCATGTCCGCGATCAGTGTCCGAAGGTAGTCAACTGACCAGTCCTCGGTAACGTCCTTGCGATGTGGCGTCGCCAGAACGACCCTCGTCCCGGTTTCGGCGGCGACCCCGCTCATGGCGAGCGTGTCTTCCGGGGTCACCGCGCCGTCGTCCACGCCGGGCAGTATATGGGCGTGCAGGTCGTACATCAGCGTCGTATTTGGATGCGCAGGAAGGCCTCCGCGTATGGCACGTCCGCCCTTTCACCCATTCGGCGCGCGCTGGCGCGGACGAAATCTCCCACGTCGCCGTCTTCGGATCCCACCTGAGAGGCGTGCTTCTTCAGAGCGGCTATCTTCTTCTCTATCGTGTCCGTGATCTCGATGAACGTATCCGGCTGCTCCGTTCCCCAGAACAGCACATCGCCCGCCTTGTGGGTCTCCAGCCCCTCGCGCTCGTGTTCAGGATAGTGCAAGCGGTCTCGCGCGTAGGGAAAGACGGCGTCCATCGTGACCTGACCGCAGATTCTGTGGTCGCGGTGCAGGTAGAACGACCGCCTGTGCGGATCGGGACACAGCGCCACGTCCGGCTTGAACTTGCGAATCGCGTGAACTAGATGCCCCCTGAACTCGGCGTTGTCTTCCAGCCCGCCGTCCGGGATTCGCAGGTACACGACCTCTTTCACGCCCAACTCTGCGGCGGCTTCCGCCTGCTCCCGTTCTCGTATCTCGGCCAGACGCTCCGAGGTCATGTCCGGCTCCTGCGAGCCTTTATCCCCATTGGTGCAGAGAACGTAGAAAACCTCGGTTCCGTCCGCTACCCAGCTTGCGACCGTTCCGCCACATCCAATTTCCGCATCGTCGGGATGCGGCGTTACGACGAGCGCTCTTTCAGGTCTTTCCATAATCGCCTTTCACGTCCTCTCTGTCTCTAGTCCTGCATACTAGTAGTCCGACAACTTAGTTGTGATGGATATCCAGATTCCGAATTATCCCCTCTCCCCTTGGGAGAGGGTTAGGGTGAGGGTATATAAACCGTCAATCCAAAAATGTTGGAACACTAGCGATAGCGTGTTTGGGGATTACTTTCCCAAGATGAACCGATGCCCGCTTGATAGCAACGCCTATCGGATTCAGACACTCATCAGCCTCATCCTCGTCCCTTTCCCAATATCCAATGATGTCGCCGTTCTCGCTGATTAGTTCCGGCTGGGTCGTAGTCCTCCCCATCAGCAGAGTATCTGTTTCGGCGTCATACCCTCTCTTGCCCAAAGGCAAGTAGGTAGATGCCCACATAACGTCAAGCCCTACTATATCGAGTCCGTCTTCAGCGGCAAGATCAACAACAACGTCGTGATACTCGGGGTCCCAAAGAGATTCGCAGATTACCTCAGGCGTTTCGGTAGTGACGCGCAGCGCGTCAACTTCAGGGTCGTATCTAACTCGCATCTCTCACCTCCAAGTTCTGGTAATATCTCCTAAAGTAATCTATGTTTTTCTTGTTCCAATGGGTTGTGGCTGCCTGGTCTGGGAAAGCCGTGACGATCACTTTATCGTCCATAGATACTACGACCCTCACCATTTTACTTAATCGAGGCTCAAACGCCAGATAAACCCAACTCTGTCTTCCATCGGCGCCTGTACGGACGCCGCGAACTACCCAATTCTCGAGAGTATGTTCCACTCTTTCCGGGGTTATGCCTTCATGCGTCTTATCAAGTATATGCCGGCTAACTGTCCGAGTCCGCCCGCCTGCGGTTATCGTTTGAGGCCAGAAATTGGAACCCGAAATCAACTCGCCTCCGGTCCCTTGATCTCCACACCCGCGCGCTCTTCTTGAACCATGGCCACAGCGCCCGCGGCCATTCTGCCGAATCCCTTGTTCTGTCCCGCTATGTATCGCTGCTGGGAGATGTTGGACATCTCCATTGGCACGCGCAATTCGCGTCCCAATTGAGTCGCCAACCCTACGTCTTTCGCCGCCAGGTCCAACTGGAATCCCGGTTCGAAGTTGCGCTTGAATATGCCGTTCGGGAACCCGTGCATACTGGTGGTGTTGCCCGAACTCTGCGACACAGCCTCATACAGCGTCTGCGCATCCACTCCCCACTTGACGCCCATAGTGAACGCCTCCGACAGCAGCACGCCCACACTCAACCCTATGAGGTTGTTCACTATCTTGCAGACCGCGCCGGATCCCAGTGGGCCGCAGAACATGGTCTGATTCCCGATGAGGTCGAGTACCGACTTGAATTCGTCGTAGGCGGCGCGCTCCCCACCGACCATCACGCACAGTGTTCCGGCTTCAGCGCCTCCCGTACCACCCGACACCGGCGCGTCCAACACACGGATGCCGCGCGCCTCGGCTCGCGCCGCTATACGCAGAATCGTGGATGGATCGGTTGTGCTGAGGTCGAAGTACGCCGCGCCTCTGCGGGCGCCGCTCAGTATGCCTCCCTCGCCTGAAGCCACCTCTTCCACGATCTGCGGGGTCGGCAGCGACGAAAAGATCACGTCGGCGTCTTCGGACGCTTCGCGAGGGCTGTTGGCCCACTCCGCTCCCAGAGACAAGAGCTCGTCGGCGGCCTCCTTGTTCAGATCATATACTGTCATTTTATGTCCGCCGTTCAGCACATTTCGCGCCATGTGACGTCCCATAAAACCTACGCCAACGAATCCTACTTTCATTCTTAGACCTCTCCGATATGAATAGCGCGGACGGCGCGCCCGCGTCCAATATGTTAATGGCACAGACTCGGAGGCGCAAATATCCGGAGATGCGACCCTGTACAAGATGGGGGAACATTCCAAGCCGGCGTCCACATGAAGAATCTGTAGGCTATCGGTCATATATTCCGATCTAGGAAGTTCGTTAGCCTTTTGAAGTGTGGGCAACGCTGACTGACACGCGCCAAGTCGATCAGTTGAAGGAGTTTCACCCCGTCAGCCACTTTGTCGTAATATCTGCGGCGAGAGCCGCTGTGTCTCAACCCTCTGTGAATAGCCGCAACCAACTCTCCTGGGGTTGTCAACTCGGCATTCTGAGGGTTTGGCAGAGCATTAATTCTGAAACTCTGACCAAAGCGCTCAGTCAGAGCTTGTGGGTCGGCTATGAACCACGCTTCCATCGCCTGAACCATAAAGTTGATTTGCTCATCAGCGCAAGCCGCGCTGATATCCCACGAACTGTCGGAGCGCAAAGAACTTACGGCCTGTGTGGTATTGGCCACAGGCTTTTCGGAATCAATCAACAGAACGTTAAGTTGATGTGGACTCGACCTGCAATACCTCAAGAAGTCTTTGACAGTTTCTATTTGCGACCCGCCTGCAACCAGATTGAACCTTATCCTCCGCTCCCGCGCGCGGCTCATATAGGGATAGAACAACTGGTGAAACCCGGGCCTCAGACCGCTGTGCCCCTCAAAGACGATGTTCACCGCCTCTACCACCGATTTCCACCTATCACGCCCTTCTTCCATATCTCTCCCAGTCGGTAGTCCTCCAACCAGTCCTTCAGGTTATCTTGCGATAAGCGCTTGAATTGAGTTTCCCCGTCGAACCCGCGCTCACAGACTACAACGGCGTCCGGTTCGGCTGTAAACTGGTCAACAATATCCGGGGAGTGTGTGGTGATGACAATCTGGGCGCGCTCCGAAGCGTACCTGAGCAGATCTGCCAGCAAAGGCATGGCATCAGGGTGAAGCCCGAGCTCAGGCTCTTCGATACAAATCAACTCAGGCGGTTGGGGATGACACAGAATCACCAGTAGCGCAATGAACCTCATGGTTCCGTCGGACAGCCGGGTAGCCGGTATAGCGCTCCGCATTCCGGTTTCGTTGGCGACCAATTGTATTGTGCCGCCATACACACGAGAGCGCAGACCTTCATAGGCTTGGTAAAAGCGGTTGATGTTACTGTCAATGAATGTCTCCAGGCCGCGAGTCTGGAGATCACTTACCACCAGAGCAAGATTCTTGAAATCTTCATCCAAGAAGTTAGTGTCATCGTCCGTAGCTTGGGGTTTGCGGGCGGGGCTATCCCTCCCCATATCCCAATTTCGATAGAGCCTCATAGTCGAAAGTCTGCGAGCGGTCTGGGTCAGCACGGGAAAGTTAACAGGGTCCCGAATCTGGCTCATTACTGAGCGTGTCGGGGAAAAGTTATCAGGGGTTATCCTGGTGAGAGGTTCGTCCTCGGATTCTTCTTGATAGTCGCTCCTTCCATCATCGTATGACCGCCTCGGAGAAATCCGTCCATATCCATTCTCTACCGAAAAATAGTAGTACGGATTTACCTGGTACGTTTGATATGGGAGGATATTTTCGAGCTTCTCGCCAATAACTTGCAGCCGGTCGTTGTTCGCGGCAAACCGGATATCATAGGTCAGTCGCTTTTCCGCATCGCGCGCGCCAGTCGGGTTGTTCAGCGTGGCCAGTATCTCCGCCGAAAGGAAGTTCGCCCCGGATGCGGCGTCCCCCTTCTATATCCAATCAAGAATAGGTCCATTACGACGAAAGAACCCTGCTAGGTCGTCCGGTATAGCCTGTAACAACGCCAAAATCTCAATCAAGTTAGACTTGCCGGAGGCATTGGCTCCTATCAGGATATTCATCGGCCCAAGCCGCAACCCAGTGTTCCTGAAGGACAATATGTTTTTGAGATGTAGTGACTCAAACAGCATTTCACTCACCATCCCATTCGCGCAGATCCGTTAAGCGTCGGCCAGCCAAGATAGATGATACAGTCGCGCCCCCTTGAATGCCAACAACCTCCACAGTGAACCTAACCTCCGCGTTCACGCATCCAATCAACGAGAACCGCGAAAACGAACTTTATCGTAAACTAGTAGTCCGACAACTTAGTTGTGATGGATATCCAGATTCCGAATTATCCCCTCTCCCCTTGGGAGAGGGTTAGGGTGAGGGTATATAAACCGTCAATCCAAAAATGTTGGAACACTAGTTCAAGCGGTATAGATAACAAGGCCCTTGTAACGCTCCCATCAGCCAACGCGAAACACAGGATTTCCCCATGCCCAGAATCACACCATCCAAAGCCAGTGTCTTCATAACATCTCTCATAACCGCGCTGGCGGCCATAGCGGTCGCTTGCTCATCAGACAGCGACGGCGCGACTCCCGCCGCGCCCGCGCCTGCTGTCCAGCAGACCGCCGCGCCGCCGGCTTCTCCTACAATACAGCCCACAACTCCGCCCGAACCGCCAACGGCCACACCTGCGCCGCCTCCTACCCCGGAACCGACTGAAACTGAAACACCCGCTCCTCAAGCGATGGAGCATCCGTCCGCGCCCGATCTTCGACAGACCGGTCAGTGGATAAACTCTGAACCGTTTACGCTCGAAGAGATGCGGGCTGAGGGCAAAGTGGTGCTGATCGACTTTTGGACATACACCTGCATTAACTGCATACGCACACTGCCATATGTGAGGGAATGGCACGAAAAGTATGCCGATCATGGGCTTGTAATTCTCGGAGTACACACGCCGGAGTTCGCTTTCGAGCGTGAGTACGATAACGTGGTTGAAGCCGCTGGCAAGTTTGAACTCGAATACCCAATCGTGCAGGACAACGAATTCGGCACCTGGAGAGCGTTCGAGAATCGCTACTGGCCTGCAAAATATCTCATAGACCACAACGGCAAGATACGGTACAGCCATTTCGGCGAGGGAGCATACGACGAGACCGAAATAAAGATTCGTGAGATATTGGAGGAAGCAGGATTCGACCTCAGTAGTATAGCCGCGAGTTCAGACCCGGGTCCGGACATTGCCGAGAGCGCTAAAGCCACCACAATTGATGAAGGCCAGACGCGCGAACTCTACGCCGGATACCAACGCAACTACGGAGCGTTGATGGCGCAGCAGGCGCCCCCATACGTCAGGCACGTGGAATACTACGAAGCCCCTGACGTCGAGGTGCTGTACGAGGACCCGGGCGAGCATTTCAATCACTTCCTGTACCTCAATGGACTCTGGCTCAATACCGAGGAGAGTCTTGTCCACGCCCGCGAAACCATGGAGTACGAAGACTACATAGCGCTGAAATTCTTCGGAACGAGCGTCAACGTTGTAATGTCGCCCGAGTCCAATGGGGAAGGGGAGGGCAGCGAGCAAGCAGACCCCTATCAGGTCAGGGTGATTCTGGACGATGCGCCCGTGCCAGAAAATCAAGCGGGCAGGGACATAATGTATGATCCCGACGGCAATAGTTACGTTGTCGTGGACACATCCCGGATGTACTTCCTGGTGAATAAGGATGCGTTCGGAGGCGGCGAACTCATGCTGTCATCGAACTCCCCGGATTGGGAGATTTTCGCCTTCACGTTTGGTTCGTATGCAGGCGGGGAACCGGGCGCGAGGTCTTAATCCGTGATGTTCAGTGAAGAAATGATCACTCGCTGTCTGTTCAGGATTGCCGTCACGCTGCTCGCCGCGTTCTCGGTCGCGCTGATTCTCTCCTGCTCCCAAGCATCTGAGACATCAGATGAACACACCCCATCTGAGTCTGAGAACAATGCCCCGCCGGAAGAGGTGCCTCTCATCAAAGGCCCGGTGTCTGAGGACGGGATCCAAGCCATTTTCGCGACGCCGGACATAGGCATAGGGAGGCATAGAATAGCGTTCGCGCTTGTTTCTCAGACGGGCTTGGTCAACGCTCTATCCGCGACAGTCCAGTCTTTCTACAATCCGCAGACGGATTCTCTCGGTGAACCTGCTCAGACAGCCCTTGCCTTGTTCCACCCGTTCCCTCTAGTCGAGCGTGGACTATATGTGACGAATCTGACTTTCGATCAGCCGGGCAAGTGGGCCGTCCAGGCTACTGTACTTGGCGACGACGGACTTCCGAAGAAGGCCGCGCTGTTTTTCGAGGTGCCTGACAAGACTCACGCGCCCGTGGTCGGAGAACCCGCCATTGGCAGTCTCAGCAAGACAATTCAGGATGTCGAGAGGCTCTCGCAACTCACCACAGGCTCGCTCCAGGACGAAGACCTGTACCGGATTTCAATTGCCGAAGCGATAGAGAACGGCCAGCCGACCGTCATAGTAATGGCAAGTCCTGCGTTCTGCATCAACGCAGTGTGCGGACCGCAGGTCGAGGTCCTGCGAGACCTGAAGAATGAGTTTGCCGACCAGGCCAACTTCATCCACGTGGACTACTACGACAATCCCGAAGAGATTCAGGGCGACCTGAACCGTGCCGTGTTGTCGCCTGTCGCCCGGGAGTGGCGAATTCCCAGCGCTGAGTGGTCGTTTGTAATTGACAGGGAAGGTGTAGTCGCTGGCCGATTCGAGGGTTTTACTCCTCTCGAAGAACTTCGACAAGCGCTCAAAAAAGTTCTCTAAATCTCAGCGCCCGGGAACTCACACACGGGAACGAACCCTATCGCAGAATCGTCCCACTCGAAGAGGCAGGCTTCCACGACCCGGTTCGAGTCTATCCCAACTACCAACTGTCTCACCGGATATGCCGGTCCGTCACCCCAGGGATCGGTCGCCACCCTTCGGTCGGTTTCAGAGAAATATGCGCGCCCATTTGGATGGGAGTGGTAAATGACAAGAGGCGGTTCCGCATCGTCGAGAGTGCGATTCAGCTCTAGGAGATCATCGCCGTCAATCACGTAGGCCGACTCCGCCGTCCGGTCGGATGCCGTCGGATGTGTCGCCGGATTGTAGGCATTTGCCGCTCGACGAACCCGCGCAGCCTCGTCCCCGTCTTTGGGTCCTGTCAACCAGCCGCAGCATTCGTTCGGAAACTCCTCGCGGGCGTGCCTGTATATTTCGGTCAATATTTCTTCGGGTATGTTCATTTCATTCTTCACTCACAGTCGATTTAGGGACACGAACTTGTGGTCGGTTATTCCGCGTCGCCATCCGACAGTTTGAGCGTCGGCCTCGTATATCGGGGCAGTTCGTCAACGCCTGTCAACTCTTTGATCCGCTCCTCGATAGCTTCCACAGTCCGCGCTATCACACCGTGAAGCTCTACGGGGTCATCCATTTCTATCTCGGCCCCCAAATATCTGTACCTCACTGCGTACCTTGTCAACCACTGCAACTCCTCACCCGCGGGTGTATCCCGTTCTTCCGGTATGCCTCTGATGATTCCCAGAAGCGCCCCCGGATCGTGTGTGCTCTGATATTCGACGCCAATAGCTGAAATCCACCCTTTCAGAATGTTCTCAAGCGCCTGCTGAGCGTGGAAGCCTATCGTTTCCTGTGGCATATCCCCCTCTATCAGCCATGACAGTGCGATAAGCTCTCTATCCGTATTGATGACTCTCTGCCGAACATCCGCCCAGTCGAAGCGCTGTCCGGCGTCCGGTTCGTACTCTTCTTTCTCTCCGTTCATGTCAATTCCGTCCCGCGCGGCCTGCGCGGCTACGTGGTTTATCCCATTGCGGCAGCGCAGGTAATCTGCCTTTAGCATGGGCACCAGGTCAATCCCCCAATTCGTCCCGTAAGAAGCGCGGGCGGTCCGCCCCGCGACACTCTGAGCCTTCATATAGTCGTCATTGGACAAAAGACCATCGCATATCAACGTCAGGTCAATGTCTGAATCCTCTCGGTAGTCGCCTCGCGCGCGAGACCCAAACAGGATTACCGACTCAGGTTGCACGGCTTCGTACACAGCACGCGCAACGGCCACGGCTTTTGGATCCGCCTTCCCCTTTACCGCAATCGCCATATCCAAAATCGGTCTTTCTTGACTCGGACTGCCTCACATCAACTTCTGCGCCGTAGAAGTTTGAGCAGTTGCCCAATAACAAAAACTTCCACATCCCGAACATTCCAATTCAGGATACCATGCCCAATTTGGCGCGCTTCCTCCCAATGTAACAAAGCATAGGATTCGCGGCGACCGATTTCCTTACTCTTCCAGGATGAAGTTGAAGACGACTGGGCAGACAACTATGAATACCGCGTCGAAGACGGCCAGAAACATCATCCACCGCATCAGTCCCGCATCATCTTCCACACCCATCAACATACCTGTCGCCTCCACCGCGCCTATTATCACAGGAACTATAATAGGGAAAAACAGCGCGGGCAGCATCACTTCTCGCGACCTCGTGTTGACTGCCATCGCGCTGAACACAGTTCCTACCGCGCTTATCGCCAGCGTCGCAAGCAGCGCGACCGGAATGAACCCAGGCGCCAGCAGCGGCAAGTTGAACATGATCGCGAATGCCGGATATATGATTGCTTCCACAATCACCATAAACAGAAAATTGCCCAGCATCTTGCCGAAATACAGCGCGTCCCTGCTGACAGGAGCCAGCATAAGCCCGTGAAGGTTGCCCCGGTCCTTCTCCAGCCCGAATGAGCGATTCAGCCCCAGCGCCCCGCCGAACGTGAACGATACCCACAGAATGCCGGGCGCCACGGCAGCCACCATTTTCGGAGTCGGATCTATCGCGAAATTGAATACTACGATCACCAGCAGCCCAAACAACAGCATAGAGATCAGGATGTCCTTGGTGCGGAGTTCCAGCAACAGGTCCTTCACCAGAATGGCGAAAACAGGCCCCAGGTAAGCCTTCACTACACGGCCTCTGCCTGTCCGATATACGCCTCGCGCGCCGATTCGGAGTTCGCGTTCCCCGCATAAGACACACGCCCATTCGACAATACAGCCAGAGTATCTCCCAACTGGAAAGCGCGGTCGATGTTGTGGGTCGTCATAATCACTGTGCGTCGTGGATGGGAACGCTCCGATATAACCGTGTCCAGCAGCGCGACCGCCTCCTGGTCGAGGCCGCTTTCAGGCTCGTCCATCAGGAGAATCGAAGGATCGTGGAGTATCGCGCGCGCTATGCTGAAACGCTTCTTCATTCCGTGAGACATAGCTCCGATTCTCTGATCCAGGCGCGCCGCCATTCCAACCATCTCCGACACCTGCTTTACCCTCTCACTGGCGCGGTCTAACCCGAACATCCGGCAAACAAACCTCAGGTTCTCGCGTCCTGTCAGGTCGTCATACAAGAGAGGGTCATGCGTTACGACTCCAATCCGCTTTCGGATAAGGGGTCCGTTTCGGTCTGCGCTGAGCCCTCCGATCAAAACCTGCCCAGAATCCGGCTTTGAGAGAGTCGCGAGTATCTTCAGCAGTGTCGTCTTGCCCGAACCGTTCGCTCCAACGAGGCATAGAGTCTGTCCCCAGCGCACATCCAGGTCAACGCCGCGAAGAGCCGGAGTCCGCCCGAACGATTTGGCGACTCCACGAACGCGGACAGCGTAGTCTGCGTTCGATCCTTCCACGAGTTCGCTGTTGAGTTTATCCTTCAGCCTGACTCTCCCACTCCTCCCGGAGTACGCCGTAACAGACCACGTCCACGCGCTCACCCGGATTGGCCGCGCTGGGCGCCATAGCGCTTCTCAGAATTCCCTCCCGCTTCATGCCCAGTTTCTCCATCACCCTCCACGACTGCCGGTTCTGGAAGTCGGCTCGGGCGGTTACCTTTACAATGTCAA
Source organism: Dehalococcoidia bacterium (assembly GCA_965261525.1). Taxonomy (GTDB): domain Bacteria; phylum Chloroflexota; class Dehalococcoidia; order Lucifugimonadales; family UBA1123; genus VXRN01. The sequence goes on along the minus strand of OZ253472.1, from coordinate 1,461,612 downwards.
ACTCCTCGAACGCCCAGTTGATTACTCCGGTTACCGCCTCGACCGTCAATCCTTTGCCCCAATGCTCCTTAGCGATACTATAACCAACTTCAGATGTCAGGCTATCCGCGTCTATCCTGATGTTGATACCGCCGATGACCGTATCGTCCAGACTGACCGCGAAAGTCGGATGGGCATCCCACGGGGCCAGGAACGACTGCGCCACATACGTTTCAGCGTGCATGTATTCGTATGGCGACGGTAGCGGCAGAAAACGACTCCACTCAGGATCTTTCGCGTATGCGTACACGTCATCCACGTCGTTGAGCCTGAACGGGCGCAGGAGCAGACGCTCCGTCTTTATTTCTGTTGGCGCTGACATCTAAATTGACCATCCTTCCAAAGTATAACTATAATTCTACAATTGCTAATAGACAGATCAACAGTCTTGGCGCTTGTACAAAGTGCGACACCAACCGTAGAGGAACAATATGGCTACAATTGAGCAACTTCAGAAACAGTACAAAAGCCTGAATAATCTCCATGTCCCGCCGCGGACTGAAGAGGAGATAGATCCCGGATGTCTGCTCGCTTTCGACTACGATTACCCCGGAAGTGGAGCTGAGGTCGTAATAGACACCGACGAGTTCACCGCCGTCTGCCCATGGACAGACCTGCCCGACTTCGGTGAACTCACGATCACCTATGTACCCGACCGCCTTTGCATAGAGCTGAAATCGCTGAAATACTACCTGCTGAGTTACACAGGCGTCGGAATCGTCCAGGAACACGCCGCCAATCGCATCCTGAACGACCTGTTCGCGCTCTGCAACCCGAGCGGCATGACCATCGCCCTCGACTACAAAGTCCGTGGCGGCCTGCACACCGCCGTCACCGTGAGCCGCGAAAGAGACTAAACCTGACTCATCTTACGCCAGAAAGTAGGTTATAATGCGCCTCAGAGGAGTAAGAGTATGTCGGCCGAGCTGATCGCAATCATCGTGATGGGCTTTTCTGTCGCGGGCTTGATGCTCGTATCTCTCCACAGAATGGAGGGTAGGATAAACAAGCGTATAGATGGTGTTGAGCAACACATAGACCGAGTTGAGCGGCGGATAGACTCGCTTGACACCCGCCTGAGAGCAGTGGAACAGGGCCAGGCTGAGATCAAGAGCATTCTGCTCGAACACACCAGTCGTTTAGACTCGCTTGACCGGCGAATAGACTCGCTTGACGGTCGCCTGAGAGCAGTCGAACAGGGCCAGGCCGAAATCAAGGGCAGCGTAAACACCCTTCGCCAAATCGTCGTAGCCACTCTCCAGAGTCAGATCGAAGGCGAGCCGGTCACAGTAGAATAAACCCCTGCGAACATCTCCCCAGGAGGAACAACATGAGACTGGAAGGCAAAGTCGCCCTGATTAGCGGCGGAGCAAGGGGCATGGGAGCCGCCGAGGCCAAGCTGTTCTCAAGCGAGGGCGCGAAAGTCGTAATCGCCGACGTGCTAGAAGACGAGGGACGCCGGACCGAGGCCGAGATTAACGAGACAGGCGGCGACGCCATCTTCGTCCGCCTCGACGTCACCCAGGAATCCGAGTGGGACACTGCCGTAGCCCGCGCAGTCCAGCAATTCGGGAAGTTGGACATTGTGGTCAACAACGCCGGCATCGCTTTCAGAAACTCCATCGAAGACACCAGAGTTGAAGACTGGGACCGCGTAATGGACATCAACGCCAAGGGCGTATTCTTCGGAACCAAGGCCGCCATAGCCCAGATGAAGGCGCAGGGAACCGGCGGCTCCATAATCAACATATCCTCTATAAGCGGCAATATCGGCCAGGACACAGTCAGCGCGGTTTACAACGCATCCAAGGGCGCGGTCCGCATATTCACCAAGTCCGCCGCCGTGCAGCACGCCTCAGACGGCATCCGCGTCAATACGATACACCCTGGCCCAATCGAAACTCCCATGACCGCCGAAGGCCGAGCCAACGCCGAACGCATAGGAGAATACACAGTCGCCGACAACACCCCGATGGGACGCTACGGCAAGCCCGAAGAGGTCGCCTACGGCGCGTTGTTCCTCGCTTCCGAAGAGTCTTCATATGTCACCGGCTCCGAAATCGTCATAGACGGCGGATACACGGCCCAATAGCCCTATGCCCCTCATACCAAGGACGACCTTCCGGGAACTCGCAAATCGCTATTCGGTTATCCTGTTCGACGCCTACGGAGTCCTGGCAGGATCGGACTTCGTCGCGCCGGAGGCTCCGGCGGCCATCCGACTGCTCCACAACCTGAAAAAGCCCTATTTCGTGCTCACCAACGACGCATCCGCCCTGCCCGAAACCAGGGCCGCCAGCTACAAATCGCTGGGCCTTCCCATAGACGAGACCCGGATCATTACATCTGGAAGCCTTCTCAACCGGTACTTTGCCGACAACAACCTCGTCGGCTCGCGCTGCGTCGTGCTCGGACCCACAGACAGCCTCCACTACGTCGAGGCTGCTGGCGGCCGCGTTGTGCAATACGGAGAAGACTTCGACACTCTCGTAATCGGCGACCAGTCCGGATTCCCGTTCCTGGAGGCGGCCGACACCGTTCTCAGCGCGCTCTTCCGAAAGATAGACGCGGGGAAGTCGGTGAACCTCGTTCTGCCCAACCCGGACCTCATCTACCCTGAGGGCGACGACTTTGGCTTCGCCAGCGGATCGGTGGCCCTGATATTCGAGGCGGCGCTGGAATTGCGCTACCACGACCGACCCGACCTGCGTTTTACCCGGCTTGGCAAGCCGCGCCCCGCCATCTTCCAGGAGGCCTTCAGACGCAGCGGCGCTATGGACATGGTAATGATAGGCGACCAGATAGAGACCGACATCAGGGGCGCGAACGACTTCGGAATTGCGTCCGCTCTCATCAGCACAGGCATTTCCGGCTACGACTCGACACGGCTTCCGCAAGCCGAGCGTCCCGATTACCTCATCGAATCACTGGCAATTTAGCCGGAACCCTAGTACCGTTTCCATGTGTTTCTGATGTACGGTAACCAGCCCCACCTCTGGATTCCCGCTTTCGCTGGAATGACGGATATTGGTTTGAATATGGCATCTTCATGTGGATGTGGTACTAGTAGTCCGACAACTTAGTTGTGATGGATATCCAGATTCCGAATTATCCCCTCTCCCCTTGGGAGAGGGTTAGGGTGAGGGTATATAAACCGTCAATCCAAAAATGTTGGAGACCCTAGTCTGCCGCGCTCTCCCCGATCTCGACGGGGTTGTAGCACGCCAGTGTATGCCCGCTTTCGATCTCCAACAGCGGGGGCCTGGGACTTGTGCGACACTCCACCGTCGCCTTGGCGCAGCGATGCAGGAACGGACACTGGTCCGGCGGGTCGAGCATCTGAGGCGGCGCCCCCGTCATTGGCTTGAGTCTTTGACCCGCAGTGTCGAGTCTCGGCACCGACTGGAAGAGTCCCCAGGTGTAGGGATGCATCGGGCGTCTGTACAGAGTCGGCGTATCAGCGAACTCCACCACGTAGCCCCCGTATATCACCGCAACCTTCTCCGCCATCTGCGCGATCACTCCCAGGTCGTGCGTGACCAGCATGATAGCCGTCTTGCTCTCCTGACGAAGTTCCCGCAACCTTTGGAGAATCTCCGCTTGCAGCGTCACATCCAAGTTAGACGTCGGCTCGTCCGCTATAAGAATCTTCGGCTTCAGAGCGACCCCAATCGCCATCATCACCCGTTGCGCCATTCCGCCGCTCAACTGGAACGGATACCGGTTCAGCATATCCCTGGCGCCCGGTATTCCCAAATTGGAAAGAAGCTCCACCGCGAGGCCGCGCGCCTGACGCTTACTCATGCCGGTATGTTCCAGCATAAGCTCCTCGACCTGCTTGCCTACGGTGATGACCGGATTCAGCGCCGAACTCGCGTCCTGAAACACAAGCGAGATTTCCTGACCCCGAATACGACGCATCTCATTGTCATTCATGCTCAGAAGGTCGCGCCCGTCATACAATATTTCGCCGCCCACTATCTTCCCGGGGAACGGGACCAGCCGCATCACCGAAAGCGCGGTCATCGTCTTCCCGGAACCGCTCTCGCCCATCACGCCGAGAACGCTGTCCGCCTCCAGCGTAAGCGACACCCCATTGACCGCCTTGACGACGCCCTCTCGGGTGGCGAAATAAGTATGAAGGTCCCGAATCTCCAGCAAAGGTGGCATAACCAAATCGCCCCCAGGAATTTCAGCAAATCAACGTGGGCCAAGCGTCTGTACTAAGTAACTATCTCAAAACTCTTCGCTCAAGCGGACGGCAGGAGGACACAATCTCCCTCTCCCTTGAGGGAGAGGGCTGGGGTGAGGGTGAAATTCCTTAAGGTCGGGTTTTGAGATAGTCTCTAAGTTACGAACTTCTATGGCGCGGACTCGCGTCCTGCCATTTCAAACATCCTGCAAATCCTGACTCAGACAATCACCCCGCCGCTTCCGACATCTCGAACTCCACCCGCCTCGGCTCCCGGCCCCTGTCCAGAACCACCGGCTTGAAGCGACCGGCCTGAAACTCCACGATTAGATCATCCAGGCAGGTGATCTTGCGCTCGAACTCCGTCGCGAACGTGCCGATGTCCTCCAATTTATGCGCGTCGCTAGCGCCTGTTCCAGGCAGGCCGAACCAGTCGGCCAGGTCGTGGCTGAAAGCATTCTCCTCCGGCAGCCCGCGACCGTTCAGCAATTCCACGCCGTTCACCATGTCGAACACGTTGTTCCGCGACGCCCGCTCCAGCATCTCGCGGTACGCATCCGCGTCAACATCCGCCCCCTTCCGATACGTCCTCCGGTACGGATGCGCCACAACCATAGCCCCATTCTCCCTGTCCAGCTTTTCCTTCACGAACCCCGCCCTGTGCATTCCGAAAATGTACCGCCTCAGTCCATACACCAGAAGGTGTCCCTCCTCGGTCGTCACCTCGCATCCGGGCAGAACCAGAAAGTTGTGCCTCTTGGACAGATCCTCAACCTCTCGATGGTCCCAGAACCCGTCGTGATCCGTAATGCAAACTCCGTCCAGCCCTATGCGTTTAGCCTCCTCGATAAGCTCGTCCGCGTCAATGAAACTGTCAACCGAAGTCGGGTAGGTATGGGTATGAATATCTATTATCAACGGCGTCCGCGTCTGCTTCCAATTCTGAATTCCTGATTCCCGCCCAATTCTAACACAATTCCCCTCTAAGTCCGTCCCCCTGTTCGGGACCCGCGCTAATTCAGTTGGTGGTCAGTCCCTGCGTATCTCTGGCCTCTGTGTCGAACCCCTGTAATGTTCCTCGCCTCCCATTTCTCGACAGAACATATATACTTATATTATGTTACAATAACAGCAACAATACTTAACCTGTTGCATTCACGAGCCGCGAGGAAAACCACTATGTTCAACTGCTGCGATCAATGCTTCGACGACTGCGACCACTGTCTGGACGGTTGCTGCGACGAGGAGTGCTGCGAGACCCACCGCGCTGACACGAGTGACCCGTCCTGGACCCCGATGATGTATCTGACGTACATGGGATACAGCTTCGCCACCCGTGGCCGTTCACTCTTCATATACGACACCGAACTCGGTCGCTATGTGCCGGGCGAGGCGCCCCTCAGACAATGCCTTTCCACGGGTTTGCTTGAACAGTGGACGCCCGCGAAAGCGAACATGGCCGTAAGATGGGCCGCCGACAACGCCCCCGAACTCTGGGACGCGCCACCCCTCGACCGCGTCAACGCGCTCAATGGCATCCTCGACGTGACGTCCGGTACGCTCGAACCCCATTCGCCCGACTTCCTGTCCCCAATCCAGACCAACGCCGCCTGGAACCCTGGAGCCGAGTGCCCGACCATAGACCGATTTATCAGCCGGGTCTTTCCGGACGACGCAGGTGAACTCTTCTACCAACTCGCCGGGCTCTACGCCTTGCACGATACCCGACACCAGAAAGCCGTCATACTGCTCGGTTCGGGCTCCAACGGCAAGAGCGTCGCCCTCGCTCTCCTTCACCATTTTCTCGGTGCGCGCAATATATCTTCCCTGCCCCTGCACGAACTCGCCGAGAATCGGTTCGCCGCCTCAGAACTTCAGGACAAGCTGCTCAACATCTCCTCCGACCTACCCGACAGTACACTCAAGGACACCACTCTCTTCAAAAAGATTGTGGACGGGCGGCTCTCCACCATCAACGCCCGCCGCAGGTACGGCAGACCCTTCCAATTCCGGCCCTTCGTACGCCTCATATTCAGCGCGAACCGAGTTCCCGATTCCACCGATACATCATTCGGATACCTCCGTCGCTGGCTCGTAGTCCCCTTCGACGCCCAACTCGATGACGACGAACGCGACCCCTTCCTCATAGAAAAACTCTCCACCCCCGAAGAACTCTCCGGTCTTCTCAACCACGCCGTCGCCGCCTACCGGCGGATGCTCAATAGTGGCCGGCTAATAGAAAGCCAGGCCATGTGCGACGCCAAGGCTCGCTTCAACGCCCTCTCCAACCCCACACGCCTCTTCCTGAGCGAATGCGTCGAACCAAGCCCGGACGACCACATACTCCGCTCCGACCTCTACCGCGCCTACAAGGACTGGTGCGCCTTCCAAAAAATCAAACCCCTCAGCGCGCATCGGCTCTACGCCGCCGCCCACGAAACGCTTAACATCGCCACGAGCATGAGTAACGGACGCAGAATTTTCAGAGACGTCAGGCTGTCACATCAGGAATACGATGATGAATAACACCGCGCAGAGCAGGTACAGAGCGCTTTCAGAGCAGAAATTACGGCAAACCTGCTCTCTCCGAATGTTGCAATACCGACCAATAGGCGTACCAACATCAGGAAAAGCGCGTCATATCCCTCACACCAGTCAGAAAAATCACAGTTCAGACAACGCAGAGCAGATAGAGCGGAAATTTCCAAAAACTTTTCCTCTCGCCCGAAATTGAGTTGTATCGTATCAAATCTATTGCTACAATATATTCATATCTTCTGATAATCAGCAAAGTGCTGACAACTAACTGATAACTACAAACTAACTAGTAGTCCGACAACTTAGTTGTGATGGATATCCAGATTCCGAATTATCCCCTCTCCCCTTGGGAGAGGGTCAGGGTGAGGGTATATAAACCGTCAATCCAAAAATGTTGGAACACTATTAGTCCGACAACTTAGTTGTGATAGATATCCAGATTCCGAATTATCCCCTCTCCCCTTGGGAGAGGGTTAGGGTGAGGGTATATAAACCGTCAATCCAAAAATGTTGGAACACTATTAGTCCGACAACTTAGTTGTGATAGATATCCAGATTCCGAATTATCCCCTCTCCCCTTGGGAGAGGGTTAGGGTGAGGGTATATAAACCGTCAATCCAAAAATGTTGGAACACTAGTAGTCCGACAACTTAGTTGTGATAGATATCCAGATTCCGAATTATCCCCTCTCCCCTTGGGAGAGGGTTAGCGTGAGGGTATATAAACCGTCAATCCAAAAATGTTGGAACACTATTAGTCCGACAACTTAGTTGTGATAGATATCCAGATTCCGAATTATCCCCTCTCCCTTTGGGAGAGGGTCAGGGTGAGGGTATATAAACCGTCAATCCAAAAATGTTGGAACACTATTAGTCCGACAACTTAGTTGTGATGGATATCCAGATTCCGAATTATCCCCTCTCCCTTTGGGAGAGGGTCAGGGTGAGGGTATATAAACCGTCAATCCAAAAATGTTGGAACACTATTAGTCCGACAACTTAGTTGTGATGGATATCCAGATTCCGAATTATCCCCTCTCCCCTTGGGAGAGGGTCAGGGTGAGGGTATATAAACCGTCAATCCAAAAATGTTGGAACACTAGCGCCGAGGTAGCAAAAATGGTACTACGCCCCGATAACTTCACCGAACAGGCCCGCGATGTACTCCGCGAGTCTCAGGAAATAATGCGCCGCTATCGCCACGCCCAATGGGACGCCGAACACATTATGTTTGCCCTGCTCCAGCAGGAACAAGGCGTCCCGGCCGCTATTCTGAGCGAAATCGGAGCGTCAGCCGACGCTATGCGCGCCAGGCTCCACGCGCTGCTCGATACCGCGCCCAAGCTCGCCCGGGAGTCCAACCAGGTGTTCATGACACCCAGGGCCGAGCGCGTCCTGTCCCGCGCCAAGGCCGAGGCAGACCGCTTCAACGACGAGTTCGTCAGCTCCGAGCACCTTCTCATTGCGCTTACGCAGGAAGAGGGCGGTCCTGTCGCCTATGTTCTCAGAGAGTTCGGCGTTGACGCCGAAAAAGTGTACCGCGCCCTCCAGACGGTTCGCGGCGCGCAGAGAGTCACAGACGAAAGAGCCGAGAGCCGCTACGGAGCGCTCCGGCGTTACACGGTTGATCTCACCGACCTCGCGTCCGATGGCAAGCTGGACCCCGTTATCGGACGCGAGGTCGAAATCTACCGTGTCATGCAGACACTCATCCGCCGCACCAAGAACAACCCCGTTATCATTGGCGGCGCGGGCGTCGGCAAGACCGCAATCGCCGAGGGACTTGCCCAGGTCATAATCTCCGGCGACGCCCCCGAAGAACTCAGGAACAGGCGCGTGCTATCTCTCGACATGGGCGCGCTGGTCGCCGGCGCCAAGTTCAGGGGCGAGTTCGAGGAGCGCCTCAAGGCCGTCATGGACGAGATTAAGCAGGCCGAGGGCGAAATCATCCTGTTCATAGACGAACTCCACACAGTCGTAGGAGCCGGAGCCGCCGAGGGATCCATTGACGCCTCCAACATGATGAAGCCCGCCCTGGCCCGTGGAGAACTCCAGGCCATCGGAGCCACCACCGAGGACGAATACCGCCGTTACATAGAGCGCGACGCCGCCCTCGAGAGACGCTTTCAGCCCGTACTGCTCGAAGAGCCGGACGCCGAAACCGCAGTGGAAATGCTCAAGGGCCTGCGTCCTAAGTACGAAGCCCACCACAAGGTTCAGATAACCGACGAGGCCATAGAGGCCGCAGTGAATCTCAGCCAGCGCTACATATCCGACCGCCTGCTGCCCGACAAAGCCGTGGACCTCATAGACGAGTCCGCCTCTCGGCTCCGCATAGACGCGCAGGCCAAGCCATCAGATCTCGTCGAGACCGAAACCCGCATCCAGCGCCTCGAGAACGAGGAACTCGCCGCTTCCCAGCGCGCCGACTACGAACAGGCCGCCCAACTCCGCTCTGAGCGTCTCCGCCTCATCGAAGAGTGTGAAGCCCTCCGCGCGCAGACCTCAGCCACCGAGGTCGAGATGGTTGTCACCCCCGAGCGCATCGGCAAACTCATAGCCACCTGGACGGGCATACCCGTTGATCGTCTGCTCGAAAGCGAGGCCGAAAAGCTGCTCCACATGGAAGACCGCCTCCACGACCGTGTTATCGGACAGGACGAGGCGATAACCGCCGTCTCCGACGCCGTTCGCCGCGCCCGCGCCGGACTGAAGGACCCCAGGCGTCCCATCGGCAGCTTCATATTCCTCGGCCCAACAGGCGTCGGCAAGACCGAACTAGCGCGCTCCCTCGCCGAGTACCTATTCGACGACGAGCAGAACATGGTTCGCCTGGATATGTCCGAGTACATGGAGAAGCACACCGTCTCCCGGCTCATAGGCGCCCCTCCCGGATACATAGGATTCGACCAGGGCGGTCAGTTGACGGAAGCTGTCCGCCGCCGTCCATTCCGCGTAATTCTTTTCGACGAAATCGAAAAGGCGCACCCGGACGTGTTCAACATCCTGCTTCAGATTCTGGAGGACGGACGCCTGACCGACGGCCACGGCAGAACCGTGGACTTCCGCAGCGCTCTGGTCATTATGACAAGCAACCTCGGAACCGGCTCAGACCCGATCCAACAGGTCGGATTCCTGCGCGACTCCACCCGAGACGACAGGCATCGCCGCAAGGCTGCCATAGAGGAAGCCCTCAAGCGCGCCTTCAGGCCCGAGTTTCTCAACCGCCTCGACGCCACCATAGTCTTCGACCCGCTCACCGAGGAACAGACCCGCGAGGTAGTGGACATAACCGTCGCCGAGGTCGCCAGAAGGCTCTCCGAGCACGGCGTCACCATAGATCTCACCGAGGCCGCCCGTGACTGGCTCGCCCGCGAAGGATACGACAGGACATTTGGAGCGCGTCCCCTGCGCCGCGCTGTCCAGCGCTTCATCGAAAATCCCCTGTCGCGCAAAATACTAGCCCGCGAATTCACTGAAGGCGACCATATCACCGCCGACACAACCCAAGACAACTCCGCCCTGGAATTCACCAAGGCAGGCGTCCAGGTACCCGAACTCGCCATCGTGTAACCAACAATCTGATACCATGTAACAAAGAGAGGCGGCCTGGGGTGGGCCGCCTCTCACAATCCACCCAACCACGATCCAGGCAACCAGAATCATGCGCATCCCATAAATCACAATTCAACCAATGACCCAGACCCTCAAAACCATCACCCTCTCCGGCCTCCGAGTCCGCTACATCGAAGCTGGACAAGGCCCCCCTGTGCTTCTCATACACAGTCTGGGAGCCTCCAGTATCACTTGGCGCGACAACATCCAGCCACTTGCCGAACGTCACCGCGTCTTCGCCATTGACCTCCCCGGACACGGCGACTCCGACAAACCCGACATCCCATACGACGCCCCGTTCATGGTCAACGTTGTCGCCGAATTCGTATCCGCCTTGGGACTGGAGCAAGTCTCATTGGTCGGCAACTCCATTGGAGGGGGACTCTGTCTCCTGATCGCACTGGAACGGCCTGAAATAGTGTCCAAACTGGCCTTGGTATCCACTGGCGGACTCGGAAGAAACATCGGCGTATTCATGCGCTTCGCTTCCGTTCCCCGGCTCGGCAAAGCCCTGGGAAGCAGCCCAATGGGTAACGCCGCCAGCATACTCCCCAGGGTGTTCTACAACAGGAGTTTCATCACTCAGGACCTGGTCGCCGAACTCGACCGCGCCGCTTCACTCCCCGGCGCCGCCGATGCCTATCACAGAATTGCCGCGAACCACATCAATATCCTTGGAGTGCGAAGGCAATACATATTCATCAGGAGACTCAGAGAACTCCAGATGCCAGTCATCATCTTCTGGGGCGCCAATGACCAGGTAATCCCCGTCCAGCACGCCCACCGCGCGGTCCGCATATTGCCCCACGCCGACCTCCACATTTTCGGAAACTGCGGGCACTGGCCCCACATGGAGCGCGCCGACGACTTCAACCGCCTCACCCTCGAATTCCTCTCCCGCCTCGAAGAACCATGACCTGCAATCGAAATCCACTCTTGTGAGCGCCGGCAACAGAAGCCAAGAGCCTTTCGCAAGGGTTCCGTTTGGTATTGGTTGATGGGAGTTTGAGAGGTTCCGTTTGAGCAGGCGACGACCCGATATAGCCTAGAGAAAATTCTGGACAAGAGGGTTAGGATATAAAGTGCCTTCATTCGGTTTAAGTATTCCCTATGGGAAACATCCTACACGCGGCAATATCAGTCCCGACGACGACCAAGATGGAGTCGGGCAACGTTGTAATGTGCAATGTCTTGGCTGTAAAGAGCCATTAGAGCATCGGCGTAAAAGCAAGAATGGTCGCCGCGCTCACTATGCTCACTGGCGCGATTCCAAGGCTGATATAGCAAAGTGCAGGGAAACCGCTATCCATATGCGTGTTAAGGATATGTTGGCGTCTAAATTCTTAGGCTTTATGTTTGACCTTCCTGAATGGCATGGATACAGTATGCCCTTCACTCCAATACGTGGAGATACGGAAGTCCGTTTTGACACTGCGCAAAGTTGGCGCGGTGTTGACGTTATGCTTTGGAACTCCATAGGCCAGCGACTTGCCATAGAAGTGTTCTATTCGCATAGAAAACAGGAAGATGAAATTGCCGATTATAGAATGGCGAAACTTCCGACGATAGAAATGCCTGTTTCAGACTCCGATATTCATATTAACGAGAGGGGCATTGCGACTCGAATAAAACAATCTGAGTGGATTGTTGACCCGTTTGAGCCTTTTGAATGTTCAGACCCACCAATGTCGTCTATGACGCCATTCTGGTATAGAGGGTTTAGAAATGCAGTTATGAAAACTTTTGACATTGACAATGATAGACACCCAGTTGAGATTAAATACCAGCGTACCATAGGCGACTTGACGTGTTGGATTATCAAAGGTACTGAAACGCCGCACTATTATCTTATAAGCAAAAAATATGAATGGCTCATTTTTTGTGACCAACCTCAATATAGTCTTTCTCAGACTGACGAACTACTCGACCATGCCGCTAAGTCTTTCAAGTATATTCAGACGGCATTGAAATCTCGCAAGCCTGCGTTATCACCTTTACGTAAGTATGACCGATACTATAAAGAATGGGATTTTCATAGCACGTCTGTTGTGGCTGATGTGGCAATCATGCTGAGTGAAGTTTGGTCGCCCAATCATCAGTACATATATAAGATTGAAGGTACAAACTGGAAACTGACAGGGACATTCGATTTGCAAGAAAATGTATTGTCCGATAATAAGATATTGGAACCTGTTCGACGTGTTGCAGAAACATTAGCCTACCAATTGAGAGGGTTTGTTCCGCTTGGTTGTGGTTGATGGGAGTTCGAGATGAGAAATAAGGAACAGCCTTTTTTGACTGTGAGCGGCCACGATGACGACGGCGAGATGGTGGAGTGCGTATATGTAGATGGTAAGCCAATTATCTTGAAAACGTGTGGCTTCAATGATTGTCCGCACGAGAAATGTATGGACACACGAACACGTACCGCCCAAATCTTATGGGAAATGGAGGTGGATTGTGATTGTCCTCCCGATTTTGTTTATGATCTAGCGGAGTATGGAGTTGGAAGGAACAGAAGTACATTCGACAGATTAGTGACCGTCAAGCATAGACCACCGATACGAACGGATTAGGGCCATCAACCAGTACCAAACGGAACCTTCGCAAGAGCCTTCTGATTGTTGCGAATTCTTGAGAATCCGCGCCTCTCGTCATTCCCGCGAAGCATTTCCTCGTGGAAACGGGGAGCGGGAACCCTCGGAGAGGCTCGCCGCTCGGCAATCCATAGGCCGACCTACCAGCGAATCTGGACAAACGAAATACCCTGAGCAGAAGCCGGTCCAGACTTGACACACAATTCAAACTTGGCTAAAGTGAATTCCACGCGTACTAATGTTCTTTACAAATATAGCAAGCAAACGTGCTTGGGGGAGGATACGTCTTACTCCACGCCTCCCGAAACGGGTATAGAGACTATCATCTCCGTGTACTCTCCGGGTTCGGACACGGGCGTTATCGAGCCGCCGTGTTCTCGAACTATGTCGTTGGAAAGGCTCAGCCCCAATCCGGTTCCCTCGTCCGACGGCTTGGTAGTGAAGAACGGATTGAATATCTTCTCGATAACGTCGGGCTGGATACCACCGCCGTTATCCCGAATTCGTATTTCGACCATGTCCTCTTTTCGTTCTGTCCTCAGATATAACGTTGGTATATAGGATTCGTGATCGACATCAAGCGTTCGACTCTTCTCATCGGTGGCGTAACATGCGTTGCCCACCATATTCAGAAACACACGGCCCATGTCCTCGGAAATCACGTACACATCGCCGGCCTTTGGGTCGAGTTCCTCTTGTATGTCCAGACGGAATTCGGGATCAAGAGCTTGGGCGCTGTGGTAGGCAAGCGCGGCTCGCTCCGTGAGCAGGCCGTTGATGTCCACCAACTGGTATCGGCCGCCCCCGCGGCCAAGCGCGAGCATATCAAGAACGATGCGATTGGCGCGGTCGCCATGCGAACGTATGCGTCCCATGTTTTCGGCCAGGTCCTGAGATATTTCTGAAATAAACGCTCGCGTCTCGTCGTCCAGGTTATCCACGTCGTCCAGCGTTTCTTTCAGTTCGCCGAGCAGTTCCTCTGACGCTTCGGAGAAATTCTTCATGAAGTTCAGAGGATTTCTGATCTCGTGGGCGACTCCCGCTGTCAACTCCCCCAACTCCGCGAGCTTCTGCTGGGTTATTATCTGATCCTGAGTTTTCCGAAGCTCTGCCACGACCCGCTCTAGCTCCTCGTTCTTGCTCTGGAGGTCTTGGGACAGTTTTTCGACCAGGTTCAGCTATATGGCCTTTATTGAACGCTGTCTGAGCTCTTCGAGCGCAATGCCCAACTCGGTTATCTCATCTCGTCCGCCCACGTCCGCGCTGTATTCCAGATCGCCCGCGCCCATACGACGTATCCAGACCTCCAATGCAACGGATCGCAGACCGACGGTTATCAACCGAAACGCGGCGAACCCCGCTAGCGCGACACTGAGAATACCTATTGTCATCAACCAGGTTCGTCCTGCTGAAATCGCCTGAGTCGTCGCCTCTATCTCAACGTTGGCTGAGTCGGAGCCATTCTCGGACTGCCGTAATTCGACCAGATCGCTCTTCAACGAGTCCTGGACTCTATTGAAAGAGTTCTGGCTCACAACGACGACCAGAATCGCCAGAACTAAAACCAGCAGCATGGACAAACTTATCTGAACGGTGTTGCGGCGAATGCTGAAAAGGGATAGAGAGAACTGCTTATCTTCTGACGGAGACACGCTTCACCTCGCTATATCAATCTGGAGTTACTCTTTTGCGAGACTCCTCTGTTTCTCAGCCTATTTTGGTCTTCCTTGCCCACAAGCCCAGCGTACAGGACTCCCGCTATCAGCCCGAACAGGTGCCCTTCCCACGACACGAATTCGTTAGTCGGCAATATGCCGAAAATTATCGTGCCGTACAGGGCAATTACCACAACCGAGATCAGGATCGAATTCAGGCTCCGTTCATAGAGGCCACGCGCCGCGAGATAACCGAAGTAGCCGAATACCAGTCCGCTGGCCCCGATATGTATGCCGTAACCCGTCAACACGCCCGCCATGAGCCACACGAATACGCCACTCACCAGCGTTATGAAGACCGAGGACACGAGAAGTCTCTGCGCTCCACGCAGTGATATAAGCCCGCCCAGCACAATCAGAGGCCCGGTATTCGATATCAGGTGGCTGAAGTCGCCGTGCAGGAACACGCTCAGCGGAATTCCGCGCAGCCCGGTCACGTTGCGTGGCTGTATTCCGTACTGGTCCAGATTTAGGTTAGTCAGAGCGTCCGCTGTCTCCGCTGCCCACAGAGACGCGACGAATATCAGAACCCATACGAAAGCGTGCATACCACAACCCTGCTATGAATCTTGCCTTGACCTACCCAGGATTATACGCGATTCTCTCAGCCCGCCGAATCGCAGCCTGGCGAGTCCCTTCAGGTCCTCGTATGCCGTGCTGACAATTCTCACTCTGCTGTCCGGGTCGTCCACCCATCTCACCGGCAGCTCCTCCACCCTGTACCCGTTCTTCTCACACAGGATCAGAAGCTCCGTGTCGAAGAACCAGCCCGTGTCTTTCACAAGCGGAAGCGCCTCATCCACCACTCTTCTGCCCACCGCCTTGAACCCGCACTGCGCGTCCTGGAAGCTCGTGAAGAACATCGCCCTGAAGATCAGGCTGTACGAGCGCGATATGAACTCCCGCTTCGGCGAGCGTCCTACCACCTGCGCCCCGCGCTTCAGCCGCGACCCGATTGCCACGTCATGCCCCCCCTCAGCGATGGCCCCAACCAGCGGCGGTAGGTACGACAGGTCCGTGGAAAGGTCCATGTCCATGTACGACACAACGTCCGCGTCGCTCTGTCCCCAGGCGTACTTTAAGGCGCGCCCCCGTCCGCGCTGCTCCAGACGCAGGTACTCGACCCGCTCCTGCTCCGAGGCCAGCCGCCGCCCGATATCCGGCGTCGCGTCGGTGGAACCATTGTCCGCGATCACGATTCGCCAGTCGTATGAGCCCATGTTCTCATACATGAATGCCGACAGAGTGCGGACTGTGTTCTCCAACCCCTTCTCCTCGTTAAGACCGGGTATGACGACATCGAGTTTGGTCATGGTTTCAGACAGTCCTGTTTTGTGTTATGAGTATTGTCGCAATACAGGGCGCAGTCCCGCGCCGACAAGTTCCGATAATATAGGAGCATACTATGAAGATTACAAACTTGAAAGTTTGGGTTACAAGACCGGAACCGCGGGGACGCTCTTTCGTGTTCTTCAGGATTGACACCGACGAGGGTGTATCCGGCATTGGAGAAGCGACCAGTTCCGGCGGCGGCGGAAGCATTATCGTGGGCAATATGGCGCGCTTCCTGCGCGACTCAACGGTCGGCGACGACTTCCGCGAATCGCTAATCGGCGAGGACCCCCAGTACATAGACCGCATCTGGCACAAACTGTACCGCCGTTTCACCGGCGGTGGTGGGTTCGGCGGGTTCGTAACAACTCTTCTCAGCGGCATTGATATCGCGCTCTGGGACATCAAGGGCAAGGTGATGAACCGCCCGATCTACGAGCTATTCGGAGGACCCGTCTGGGATGATGTTCCCACGTACACCCACGTCGCCCCCGGCGATCCGGACCGAGCGGCGGCTCAGGCCAAAGAGCTGGTCAACGAGGGATTCATCGCTCTCAAGACCGACCCCTTCATGCCCGAGATGCGCCAGCATCACCGTCGCTATATGAAGGGCGAGATTTCCCCCGCGGGCGCGGCTCTTGGCGCCGACACGATAGCCGCGATGCGCGAGGCCGTAGGCCCGGACGTGGAAATCCTGATAGACGCCCACGGCAACTTCAACGTCCCGACCGCTATTCGAATGGCTCGCAAGCTGGAGCCTTACGACATCGGCTGGTTCGAAGAGCCAGTCCAGCCCAACAGCAACGACGCCCTGCGCGCCGTCAGGGACGCTGTTGACGTTCCACTCTGCGTAGGAGAAAGGCTGTACCATCGCTGGGACTTCGTCCCGATTCTCAGGGACAGGCTCGCAGAGTACCTAATGCCGGACATCCTGTGGTGCGGCGGCATCAGCGAAATGCGCAAGATAGCGAACCTGGCTGAGTCCTTCTACATCCCGGTCAGCCCTCACGACGCGAGCGGGCCTGTGAACATACTCGCCGGCGCGCACGTAATGATGACCGTCCCCAACTTCTATAAGCTGGAATTCAACCACGCCGCTCTCGACGTCCATAACAGGATAATCTCCGAGCCATTGGACATACGGAACGGAACGCTTCACCTTTCCGGCAAGCCCGGCATCGGCGTAGATTTGGACGAAGAGTATCTGGACGCCCATTCCGATCCTGACTGGAAGGCAGATTAGAGAACCCGCTCCGGAGCGGAGGCGACGCACTTACCGAACGGCGTCTTCCGATTCGGCTTGAGCGATCACCGCGCTCGGGCTCGGGCTCGCTTGGCGAACGACGCCCCGCTCGAGGTTGTGCTTCAGCCGTTCGTACTCTGAGCATAACTCCGCCCCCATTAGAACGATGAAACTGCTGACGTATGCCCACAACAACAGCACTATGACGGGCGCGAGCGAGCCATACACGTTCTGGTAGGACGCGAACCGTTCGAGGTAGAAGATGAACAGATTCTTGGACGTCTCGAAGAGGATAGCGGCCACGAGGGCGCCCGGCCAGATGTATCTCCAGTAAGTCTTCGTGTTGGGAATGACCTTGTACATCATCAGGAATATCACGAGCATCAGCGTGAAAGACACGCCTTGAAGGATGATATGTCCCATGTTGTCAATGACGAACCCAATTACCGGCAAGTTCAGACCGGGCAGTTCCTGGGCAGTCCTGACGACTGCGGCGCTGGACATCGAGATCGTGAACATCAGCCCGGCGCTGATCACCATGAGGATATGCCTCGGCTTGCCCACGTAGATCGGCCTGTCGTTGTGAATGTCCCAGGCGCGGTTTATAGCGCGGTCGAGCGCTCCCATCATCGCGCTGCCAGACCACAGCAGGCCAACCAGGGAGAACAAGCCCAGCGCGCTTCTGATGTTCAGTATGCCTTCGATGTTGTCCTGCACGAACTGTTCGGAACCGGGCAGGAACCCACCCACGGCGCCGGTTATGTTGGCCTGGATTTGCTCGGACTGAAGGAAGTAGCTGAATACTGTTATCATCCCGATGATGAGCGGGAAAATCGAGAATAGGGCATAGTAGGCGACACCGGCGGCCATGTGGGTAAGGTCGTCTTCGGACATTTCCCTGGCAACCCGGATAGTGAGTTCAATGATGAATACCCGCCGTATCCGGTCTATTATGCCGCCGTACCGCCTGTTGATCCTGTCCCCTGTCCTCTGGACGAAGTTCCTGATGACTCGGACTGATTCATGATCGAGCAATGTTCAACGCTGCCTCGAATGCTCTCGCTATGTCTTCATTTCCCTGACGCAATATAGTCGTATTGACTGTCAGGTGGATTTGGGATTGATTGGTCTCATCGGCGCTAACGAATACGAGTTGGTTGGCTAGTTCTTCTATCAGGACTTTGATATCCACGTCCGGGCCCAGACTGAGTGGAAATATGTTTGAGCCGCGCTCGTATGTCTTTACGTTGAGTCCGCTCATTCGGTTCAGTTCGTCGAACAACGCCGCCGATTTTGCCATAGCCTCGGCAAATCGCTCCTCGAATCCGTCCAGCCCTTGCAGCGCCAGAGCGGCTGCCAGCGACGCGCTCGAAAGTCCGCCTCCGAACATTCGGCGGTCGTGGTATAAGTCTCGGCAGAAATCTTCAGTACCCGCGAGAATCGCTCCGAATGGGGCGCCGAAGTATTTGTAGAGTGAGACGTACACCGTGTCGAACAGGGAAGAGTATTCGGCTGGCGATATTCCGGTCGCCGCGCTCATCATGTACAGTCTCGCGCCATCCAGGTGGGTGGAAATGTGATTCGCTATGCAGTATTCCGCAATCTGCTTCATTACGTCGAATGGCATTATCTGGCCGCGCTGCCGTCGAACAGGGCTCTCTATTACGACGGCGCCGACGGGTGTAAGCACTCTGCCACCGACGGACGTTTCAACGGTGGACTGAACCTCGTTCAGGGTGAAGTATGGGCGTTGGTACGCCAGCGGCGCCAGGTTTATGCCGCTAAGCCTCTGTACGCAGTCGCCAATGTCGTGGTAGATATGGCTCTGCTCTTGCACAATGGCGCGCGGCTTGTCTCCACAGAGGTTGCGTATGGCGAGATGGTTTGCCAGCGTTCCCGTGGGCATGAAAACGGCGGACTCTTTGCCCAGCAGTTCGGCGAAACGAGACTCTATCTCTTCCACCACCCCACCGAGCGAATAACTGTCCTCCTCGATTCCAACGCTGTCGGCGATTTCAGCAAGTTTTCTGATCATGAGTTTTGGGGATTTGGGTTCGCCGTCTCCTCTGAACACAACGGCGCGGGAAGACATGATTGCATTGTCGGGCGGCGCGGCCAAAGCAGAAAGTGTTGCCATATTTGAACATCCTTGATTTTCTAACATTAGTAGCCCGGAAAATACGACCATCAAAGTTGCGGGCATGAGTTAATGGGACTGCTACAATGGTAGCAGATTATCCTATCCAGGTTGTCGGATTGGCGCATCGGTCTCGCGAGCGCCAACCGACGCAACTCTTATGACGCAACGAGGGAGAAGGTTCGGTTGTCTCACATCAGTTTAGTTTGTACGGAGTGCGGCGTATCCCACAAGGCGGATATGTTCACTCTTGGATGCGTGGAGTGTGATTCTCCCCTGGATGTGGAGTACAGCAATGATGCGGATCATACGGTCCGATGGGCAGGATTCGATATGCCCGCGCCTTACCACGCCGACAAGCCGAGCGTGTCATTAGGAGAAGGAAATACTCCCATAGTTGCAATGCCGAAACTGGGCAGGACCCTCGGAATATCCGGCTTGTTCGGCAAATTGGAGTTTATGAATCCGACAGGCTCTTTCAAGGATCGCGGGACCGCGACGATGATGTCGGTCGCGGTCGAGCGCGGGGTGACAGAGGTTGTCGAAGATTCCTCGGGCAACGCCGGCGCGTCGGTTGCGGCGTACGCGGCGAGGGCTGGGATTCGAGCTCATGTCTTCGCGCCCAGTACAGCGCCGGAGGCAAAGCTGGGACAGATCAGGGTTTACGAGGCTCAGACTCACGCGGTCCCCGGTCCAAGGGAGGCGAGTACGGATGCCGCTGTTGAATTTCAGCGCGAAAACCACATGGTCTATGCTTCACACAATCTCAGTCCCTACTTCGTAGAAGGAACCAAGACATTCGCGTATGAGGTAGCGGCGCAAATGTCGCCCGCGCCCGATCACATCGTCATTCCTGTGGGGAACGGCAGTCTGCTTATGGGGTGTTGGAAAGGGTACTCAGAGCTAATGTCGCAGGGTGTAGTGGACAGTATGCCAAAGCTGTACGCGATTCAGGCAGAGGCGGTTATGCCCTTAGCCGCCGAGTTCGCGGGCGAAATTTGGAGTCCGGGAGCCTCAACGCTTGCCGGGGGAATTGCGGTCGGAGCTCCGCCGCGCAAGGCGCAGGTATTGCGAGCCGTGCGGGAGTCGGGGGGATCAATCCTGGCTGTCTCAGACGAGAGTATCGTCCGATGGCAGAGACGACTGGCAGCTTTAGAGGGCATTTTCGCCGAGCCGACCTCGGCCGCCGCGTTCGCGGGTCTCGAACTACTCATCCGGCGTGGGCGTATCCGAGGGGATGAAGTAGTTCTCGCTCCGGTGACCGGCTTTGGGTTGAAGGACGCCCTGCCGCGGTAGTCCGATAATCTTATGGGACCGCGTTCTCGAATGTCTCTTTGAAGCCAGGAATGGAGCCGGACAGCGTGGCATCGGTTACGCAGAACGAAATCCTGAAGTGACCGGGCATACCGAATCCTCTGCCCGGTACGACAAGAACGTTGTACTTCTGGAGGTCGGCGACGAACTTTACGTCGTCTTCTATGGGAGACTTGGGGAACATATAGAATGCGCCCTGCGGCTTGACCATGTCGTAGCCTATCTCCGTTAACTCGCCGTACATAAAGTCGCGCTTGGATTGGTACTCGCCTATATCCACGGTCACGGACTGCAACTTGCTCACGATGTTCTGCATCAGGGCGGGCGCGTTGACGAACCCGAGAGTCCTGTTGCAGAAGATCAAACCTTCCATCAGCTCCGGGGTATCCTGATATTCGGGATGAGCGGCGATATACCCAATTCTTTCCCCGGGCAGGGCGAGGTCTTTCGAGTGAGACGTAGCGACAATCGAGCGAATGTGGTGTTGGAAGATATGCGGATATTCGAGCCCGTCGAAGATCAGTTTTCGATAAGGTTCGTCGCTAACCAGGAAGATCTCTGTTCCGAACTCTATTTCCTTCTCTCGAATGATCGAGCTGATCTCGGCGAGCGTGTCTTCTGTGTACAGAACGCCGGTCGGATTGTTGGGAGAGTTTATCAATACCGCGCGGGTCTGTTCTCCGATTGCCTTCTCCAGTTCTCCCATGTCGGGCAGGAAGTTCTCGTCGGGAGGGACTACCTTGCAGGTCCCGCCGTGGTTATCAGCGTAGAAGAAATACTCGACGAAGTAGGGCGCGAAGATGACCACCTCGTCGCCGGGGTCGAGCAGTGTCTTCAGGACGACGTTCAGCGCCCCGCCCGCGCCGCATGTCATGACCAGTTCGTCGAAGGTGAACCTCAGGCCTGTTTCTTCGGAGAGTTGCGCGGCAATTGCCGCGCGTGTTTCAGGGTAGCCTGCGTTGGGCATGTATCTGTGCATACCTGGCGATGGGCTGTCGGCGATGCGCCTGAGTTCCGCGAAAAACTCGTCGGGTGGCTCCTGAATCGGATTGCCGAGAGAAAGGTCGAAAACATTTTCGTCGCCGTACAGTTGCTTTAGGGCTATGCCCTCCTCGAACATCCTGCGTATCCAGGACCCCTGTTCAAGCAACCCGCGTATTTTTCTGGAAACAGCCATGATTCGCCTTTCAGTTCATTGAGATTCGGAAATAAGGTTTGCTTCACCCAGCCGAGCTAGTAGTCCGACAACTTAGTTGTGATGGATATCCAGATTCCGAATTATCCCCTCTCCCAAAGGGAGAGGGTTAGGGTGAGGGTATATAAACCGTCAATCCAAAAATGTTGGAACACCAGCGTAGTGAACTCTTGTGGAATGGGTCGCAATGTATCGCATTATTTCTCAACGTGTGCATTGTAGCGTAGTGCGAGATTTGGATTTGAACAGGTTCGGCTTTCAGACTAGCAGTCCGACAACTTAGTTGTGATGGATATCCAGATTCCGAATTATCCCCTCTCCCTTTGGGAGAGGGTTAGGGTGAGGGCATATAAACCGTCAATCCAAAAATGTTGGAACACTATTAGTCCGACAACTTAGTTGTGATAGATATCCAGATTCCGAATTATCCCCTCTCCCCTTGGGAGAGGGTTAGGGTGAGGGTATATAAACCATCAATCCAAAAATGTTGGAACACTATTAGTCCGACAACTTAGTTGTGATAGATATCCAGATTCCGAATTATCCCCTCTCCCTCTGGGAGAGGGTTAGGGTGAGGGCATATAAACCGTCAATCCAAAAATGTTGGAACACTATTAGTCCGACAACTTAGTTGTGATAGATATCCAGATTCCGAATTATCCCCTCTCCCTCTGGGAGAGGGTTAGGGTGAGGGCATATAAACCGTCAATCCAAAAATGTTGGAACACTATTAGTCCGACAACTTAGTTGTGATAGATATCCAGATTCCGAATTATCCCCTCTCCCTCTGGGAGAGGGTTAGGGTGAGGGTATATAAACCGTCAATCCAAAAATGTTGGAACACCAGCGCCTTTTCAATATCCTCCCCGGTTTCCCGGATTACTACACATTCACATCCTATATGCGCTATAATGCGAACGTACAAACTAATAGTGGAGCGCCGACCACCGATGACTTTGAGCGTCAATATACATAAATACGAAATTATACAACCAGAATTCCGGGAGCGTGAGAAAGAGGCTCCAAAGCTAACGCAGGTGAATCGCAGGTCAACGCAGGTGTGAAAGTCACCTGTTCGTCACCAGTCAACCCACCAGTCGCCACCTGCTAAATTACCTGTCGATTTATAAACCAAGATATATGCCCCGTCAGATCCGCTCGCCATCCGACAGGATCTGCTCAGCGCTGAGTTTGCAAAACCCCTGATTAAGAAGGACTCTCAGATTGCCCGGAAGTCTCTACAATCGTATAATCGGGCCGGTTCGCGCGGGGTCGCCCCGCGCCTTGAGAGAATAACTATAAGGAGAGATACGATAATGGGCGCTCAGATTGTAATTTATGGGCCTAGCGGAAGCGGACTGGCCGACTTCGAGCGAGTCGCTCCAGAAGGCGTAGAGGTTGGCTGGGTGGACTCCGGCCTGCCGATGGAAGATCAGGCCGCCGAGCTCCGCGACGCGCAGGTGATGATAGTCGCGGGCGCTCATGTGTCCGTCGAGGTCGCTCGCCACGCCCCCAACTTGAAACTTGTCCAGACGACCAGCGCCGGGACGGACCAGCTGGACAAGACCGCTCTCGGCGAGATGGGCATCCGCGTCTCGAACAATGGGGGCGGCAATGCGGTCGCGGTCGCCGAGCATACGATAGCTCTGCTGGTATCCACTATCCGAAAGCTCCAGCTTCAATTCAACGCGGTCAAGGCGGGGGAGTGGGCGGGAGACATCCGAGCCGCCTGGTTCTCGCAGGCGAACGAAATAGCCGGAAAGACCGTGGGCATCGTGGGTCTGGGCAGGATAGGGTCGAGAGTCGCGCGCCGACTCCAGGGCTGGGAGTGCGACATCATATACACCGATGTGATTGACCCGCCCGAAGGAATCGAGGACGAACTCAACCTGACTCGGGTGTCGCTGGACGAGCTATTGAGTTCAGCGGATATAATCACCCTTCACGTCCCTCTGGGCGGGCCGACGCGCCACATGATTAGTGACCGCGAGTTCGACCTGATGAAGCCGACGGCGGTCTTCATCAATGCCTGTCGCGGGCCAGTCGTGGACGAGGCCGCGCTGATACGCGCGATGGAGGCGGGCAAGATTACCCAGGCGGGGCTGGACGTTCTGGAAGAAGAACCGACGCCGGTTGACAACCCGCTTCTCCACATGGACAACGTTCTGGTGACTCCGCACCTGGCGTCCTTCACGCAGGAGTCGGGCGAGAAGAGCCGCGCGTTCGCCGTGTACAATGCGGCGAGGATTCTGCGAGGCGAGGATCCCGAATCCGTGGTGCTGCCGGACTAAGTAACTATCTCAAAACCCGACCTTAAGGAATTTCACCCTCACCCCAGCCCTCTCCCTTGAGGGAGAGGGGGTCTGTTATTGAAATTCATAGCTGACTGGACATTTACCTACCCCTATCAGCCCTCAAGGGAGAGGGAGATTGTGTCCTCATTATCCCCTCTCCCCTTGGGAGAGGGTTAGGGTGAGGGTATATAAACCATCAATCCAAAAATGTTGGAACACTAGGTACTACATCAATTTGAAATTTCGCAGGTTGAAATCTAGGGATTCCAGCTAGTAGTCCTACAACTTAGTTGTGATGGATATCCAGATTCCGAATTATCCCCTCTCCCCTTAGGAGAGGGTTAGGGTGAGGGTATATAAACCATCAATCCAAAAATGTTGGAACACTAGGTACTACATCAATTTGAAATTTCGCAGGTTGAAATCTAGGGATTCCAGCTAGTAGTCCGACAACTTAGTTATGATGGATATCCAGATTCCGAATTATCCCCTCTCCCTCTGGGAGAGGGTTAGGGTGAGGGTATATAAACCGTCAATCCAAAAATGTTGGAACACTAGGAGTTACGCGCTTGGATATGAAATCCTAGGTAAGTATGACCTGATCCAGCTACGAAATCGTTCTCAACTGCGTAAGTCCTATAGTCTCTGAATGACCGCCCTCAATCTATGCGGGAATCCCGTCAGAGTTGACGCCGACTTTCTTCAGGAAGTCCAGAGGGGCCATATCCAGAAGAAAGGCGGCGTCCTCTATGTTCAGGCCTGAACCCCGCGCCACCTTCATAGCGAATTCGCGTGTGAGCAAGTCTTCGGGCGCGTGGGTGTCAGAGTCGAGTACGAGTTTCGCGCCCGCGGCCCGCGCGGTCTGAACCACGTGGCCGTTGGCCGTACCGTGGCCGCGCCTCGCGGACACTTCCAGAAACACGCCGTTCCGCGCGGCTATTCGAGCCTCGTCGGAGGTTATCAGTCCAGGGTGGGCAAGTATATCGACGTGTTGACTTGATACAGCGGCGAAGTTGGTGCCTTCTATTACAGGCTCGGTAATCGTCTCGCCGTGAACGTTGACAACCTTCGCTCCGATTCTGCGGCACTCACGCGCGATATAGTCAATATCCTCGCTAGGGGTATGAGTGATTTCGACACCCGGCAGCGCGAGTATGTCCCATCGCTTGTTCACCATTTCGCAGTCGGCTATCAAGGTCTTCAGCACAAATTCCATGTTTCCCGGACCGACGTGATCCGTAATCGCCATGACGCGGTAACCGACCTTCATCGCGCGCCGAACAAGTTCAATTGGCGAAAGAACGCCGTCGCTCAGAAAGGTATGAGTGTGAAAGTCGAACATTGGCTACCGGCTCCTGAGCGTTTCGGCTAGGCGCAACATCGCGGGGCCTGTCTTGCCCATATAGAAAGGAGGGGGCTCCGGTGGATGGCTGACCTTCAGGCACACAAAGATCGGTCCTTCCTGATCCATAATACGTGGAAGTTCGCTCGCCAGATCCTCAAGGTCGCTGAATTCATATGACTCGGCGAATCCGGCGTCCCTGGCCATTGCCGCCAGATCGAACTTGCCGGAGCCGGGGACAGGCTGCCCGCCGGTCGTGAAATAAACACTGTCCTCGAAGACGAAATGGACAAGATTCTCAGGGGCCGAGCCAGCTATGGTAACGAGGGTACCGAGGTTCATCAGGAGCGAACCATCGCCATCAAGGCAGAGGACCTTCTTTTCGGGCTGGGCTATCGCTATTCCCAGGGCGACAGAGGAGGCCTTCCCCATCCCGCCGAAAATGGGCAGATCGAGGTCGGGATTCTCTGTTACTGAATCCCAGTATCTATTTGGGGTCATCGTGCCAACCACCACGGCGTCGGCGCGCGCCTCATTGATAGCCTTGACCGCATCGAGAGAGGAAATCATCGTCTGTCGCTCCTTGGATATGACTCAGGATAGTCTGGCTTTTCAACTCGGACAGGATACCAAAAGCGGGGGCGTAAGTCGAAGATATGAGCGCTCTGTCAGGGCAATCGAGTATTGGGCGCCGCCTACCGGAGTCCGAACAGTCCGAGCAACTCTTCGCGGCTCATTCGGGCTGACAGGTCCAGAGATACGTCGTCAACTAAGTGGTCGAACAGTTCCTGCTTTCGCTCTAAAATCTTGTCTATGCGTTCCTCGATGGTCCCGACACATGAGTACTTTATGACATTGACCTTGACCGTCTGGCCCATTCGGTGGCTCCTGTCCTCAGCTTGGCGCTCTACTGCGGGATTCCACCAACGATCCATGTGGAACACGTAGGAGGCCTCTTGTAGGTTCAGACCCAGCCCCCCGGCGCGTAGTGACAATGCCAGGACTTTGTGTTTATCATCGCGTTTGAATCGGTTGATGATTGCGGGGCGTTCCGGCTGGGGTATGTCGCCTGTCAGGCTAAGTGGGTTGAACTCTTTAAGGTGATTGACTATCGCCGCCACGCCGGAAATGTCATTGGTGTACTGGGAAAAGACCAGCGCCTTGTGCCCCTGGGCGGTCAGCCGCTCCAGGCGGTCCTTAATATCGTCCATTTTGCTGGATTCGCCTGTTCTGGGGTCCGCGTTGCATATCTGCTTCAGGCGGGTAATCAGCTCGAGCACGTGCCTTATCCCAATTTCTTTGCCCAGAGACTTGAGGTAAATTATCCCCTCTTCTTCGGCCTTCCTGTAACTTGCGCTCTGTTTAGGATGCAATTCTAAGTCTATCTTGGTCACTAATTTGGGCGGAAGGTCATCAAGCACGTCTCCCTTCTTGCGCCGTATCTGCAACTCTCTGTGTCGGTTCAGCAATTCAGGGCCTGGGCGGTAGCGCTTCGGCGGATGTATTCCGTCGTTATCAACGAACTCTATTATCGAGGCCAACTCTTCTTCATTGTTTTCAATAGGGGTGCCTGTTAACGCCCAGGAGCGGACTCTTCGCAATCCTTTCAGCGCGCTGCTGGTGGGGTTGCGATTTTTGACCCTCTGGGCTTCGTCAGCGACTATCACGTCCCATGTTCGTTTACGAACCTGCGACCGCCGATTGTTGCCAAAGTCTGAGCGTAGAGTCTCGTAGCTGGTTAAGATTACATCTTTTCGGGTATCCCACTGCCAGGAACGGTCGGCTGCCGACCCGCGTATAATGATGGCGGAAAGCTCCGGCGCCCATTTTGCTATCTCCCGCCTCCACTGGTCCAGCACGCTCGCGGGAGCTACCACCAGGCACGATTCGATCTCACGCCTAGCTTTGAGAATTCGCATGGCGGCGATGGCCTGAATGGTCTTTCCCAGCCCCATATCGTCGGCCAGCAATAGATTACCCATATCCAAGAGGGCGCGAACGCCGTCTTTCTGAAATGGCATCAATTCGCCGGTCCACTCTAGTTGGGGATTACGAGTGTGTTGGCGGGGCCTCGGAGAAGAGGCCAGTATCTGCCATAAACGCTCCGTCAGGGCAGCGTGAGACTGTTCGCCCTGAGCGGCAGAGTGAGCGCTCAATCTGTCCGGTGGCAGGGAAATGCTAATCAGTATATCCAGGCCGGGAACAGCGGTCATGGCGCTTACTCGCGGGTTGGCGAACGCTTCTTTCAAACCCCTTTCTGCCCTACCGAAAGATTCGAAAGGATCATCGCATTCAAGCACCTCATCCAGTGCGCGGCGCGCCTCGGCGGTCTGCTGAACGCCCCAAATCAGTCGCTCCCGATAGTCGTTGGGTGAATAGGAATTTTGCGGGAGGTCGGTTGATTTTACACGACAGAAGGGCGACCTTACTCGCATGTCGTATGTGAATGTTCGCGCCGGTATTTCGGAGGCAAGCCCAAATATCAGGTCCGGTGTCCTGGCAGCTACCCTAAACAGATATTTCGCGAGATACAACACCGTGTTCTCTGTGTTGTCGCCGTTCTGCGTGAAGGGCGGTGGAACGTGTAAGTCCATGCGGCTGAAGTAGAATCCGAGCGGCTCGCCTTGTGTCGAGGTTTCGAACAGCGCGGCGCGGATACCGCCGCCGCGCTCCTCTTCGATGAACCTCAGCCATGCCACCGAGCCGGGGTGGTCGGATTCGCCTGGGTCATCGAAATGGATGGGCATGGCATATTCTACCCTGCGTCGGCTTTGGACTCGCGTTCGAGGTCGAGGTTCTCCTCGTACGCAAGTCTAAATTCGTCGCTTATCGTATCAGGGTCTGAACCCGGGTAGAGACGCAACAGGTCCCACACATTAATTGAGGACCTGACTTTGTAACGCATCCTCCCCATGAACCCTGCCCCACCGGCGCTGCCCTTAAGCTGGGGAGCTTCCCAGCCGTAGGCGTCACTGTACAACTGCCGCAACTTCTCTACTGTAGTGTTCACATCATCATCGCTGGGAGGATTTAGCGGCAAACACTCTTGTTCCAGCAGTCTCATGCCTGTCTCTGCGCGTCCGGCGCTGCTGCTGTACCGGCTGTTGGCTTCCAACTTTGCTCCAATATAGTCGTGATCTTTCTTGACACCATCCGGGCTGATTACGACGGACGCGAAGTCGTCGGTTACAGTTCCAATGACGACCAGGCTTGGGTAACTTTCACTGACAGCCTGCCCCATCCATCGCGCTAACTCCGCGTAAGACCTGCCGCGCTGCAATATGGAATATGAGCCAATCAGCTCGATTTCATCTATCAGCACGACCCAGCCTTTATACCCGGCGGCTTTGATTAGCTCGACAGCGAAGCGCAGACGCTGTGGCGGAAGGTCGGCGACTTTGGGCGCTCGAAATTGGAATGTCTGCCCCTGACCGATGTCTCGCAGACCCGCTTTCACGTCCGACACTCTTATCCGGTCGCCGCCCCAAAACGACTCTATCTTGTCGTTGAGTTCCATGTCTCCTGAGCGTTCGTGTACCATCAGACTCGCAGGGAAAATGGGATGAATCAGCCCGCTTACCGCCGCGTCGTTGGCCCAATGGTAGAAGTCCGCATATGCTTGAGAGTCTGGGCGTATTACCTGCATCAGTTCCTGGATCATCCGACCGTTGTGGCCCTGTATCCGACCATTATCCACGGCGGACTTGAATACTTTGCCCAGGTCATACAGAGGAGTCTCTTTGCTGATAGTCACCTTGCTGCATACGAAATTCTGCGAAAGCGCTTGTTGCTCCAGATAGGCTAGAAGGTGCGACTTGCCTGAACCGAAATCTCCGGATACCAACATCCCAAGAGCGTTGTCTGGCGGGTTGTCCGGGTTCATGGCGCGACTCAGCATATCGTCGAACGATTTCTCTGCCCTGGGCTGATTGCATCCCAGCATTAGCGCCGCCTCGCTATTGGGGACGCCATTTCGGAGCGCTTCCAGCGCGCGTCGGCAGGCGAGCGCATTGTTCGTCGTATTAAGGGCTACCATGGCAAATCTTCTTCCTCGTCTTCGTATGGTCCTTCCGACAGACGCACCATGGACGCGACAGGATTGACCAGGTTCCGGTCTCGAACGTCATCCATTATTCTGGTGCGAAGCGCCTGGTAGATGCCGTACCCCCGAGAACTGCGGTCTGTGCTGTCATCAAGAAATTCCTGGTTCGCCACTACTACCAACAGAGCGCCGGTCAGCCTGTCCGCGCCATCAATAAACTCGCGCAGCATCTCGTAGTGTTCCATCGTCATGGCCCTGGTGTAGTAGCGTTTTCCGTCCGGTGGTTTGGGCCTGCGGGCCAACGTTACACGGGAGTTATCCATCATAATAACCGTCCCTGAGTATCCTGCGTAGTGGATCCAGTAGAGGGCTGACTCGATGAAATGCCTCGCCGTATTCCGATTGATTGGCGTGTGGATTTGGTATAAACGAACGTTTCCCAACCGAGTGTTCTCACCTGTCAACCACTCTACTATTGGATGATTATGTTTCTCACCATCTATCCCAAAGTCTCCGCCGCTCAGACAGAGGTGAGTCATTGCCGCCCGAAAGTCTCTCGCCATCCGAGGGTTCTTCAGGATGCTGTTTGCGAGATCCGGCCTCAGTTCCATTCGCGGTAACTGCGATTCGACACCGTTGGCGTCCGCGATACTGTCGAACACCTCGCCCGCGTCGTTGGGGGAGATTCCATCAACCCGATATCCGGAGTCTTCCGCCAGTTTCAGGACCATTCGTCTCGCAAGCAATCGCCAGTCAATCTGTTTCGCTAGCGAAAAGAAGAAATCCTGTGGCATATGCGCGCGCATATATGCCGCATTCAAATTGACGAACGCATAGTCCAGGTTTCGGCAGCGCGTTCGTACAGCCTCGTATAGGGAGGACTTCAGTTCGTCTGGGGTTACCGCGAACTTGACTGACGCGCCTCCGTCTCTTATGAACGTTGAAAGGTATTCATCGTCCAGGGCGTTCAGCCAATCGCCGATGGGAATTGCATTCGACATTAGGTATCCTCGGTAAAGCGGATTCCGTAGTACTCCACGCTCTGTCCGTCCGGGCCGATGAAGGAGAACAAATCGCTGGAACGTCTTCGGGTGCCTGTGGAAGACGGGAACGAGACTACCGCGCCTCTTCTGGTTAGCTTGGGACCATTAGAGTCTATTAAGTATAAGTCCCTGGCGAAATCGCTGCGGTCATACTCGCGGTTGGCGCCTGGCAGGGACGTGAACAGCCTGTATATCCTCGCCAATTGCACGACACGTCCCCTATCCCTAGCCACTCTATCCGAGGATTCATTGTTTACTATATCTGAATAGACGTTATACAAGGATTCTAGGAATCGAGTTGACGAGAAACCACTGGATTTATTCTGATTCGCCATCAGCACACTCGCCAGATGCGATGGTCTGATGGTGGACACCTTTTTCCTATCAATCCTGACCGCTCGTTCGCGCGGAATTATTCTTACAATGGACGGGTATGAGATCAGGTTTCCGTCCCGCTCGTACATATACAAACCCTGCTCTTCAGCGGCATGGCGGAGTTCTTCGGCGTAACGATCCGCCATGTACTGTTCCTCTTCATCCTCATGAAAAGGCCAGTGGGATGCGTTCACCGCGTTCTGCTGAAGCGCATTCAACGCATCGTCAAGTCCGGCTCGAGCGCGCCTAATCGCGGAAAGATTGCCTGTCTTGGCGGCTCTCGCCAGCGCCCTCGCCTCCGTTCCCACCCGTCTGACCGATTCGCTGACGGATTCCGCGGCTCGTTCAGTATCGCTGAAGGCTTGTTCAAAGCTAACCACTGTCCACTCCTTGGGTGAGATTATAGGTTATTTCAGTGCGTTGTCAATCTGTGTATGTGCGACATCACCACTTGGTGATGTAGAGAGAGTCATAGAAGCCCAGGATTGTTCGACGGTGCGCCACCGAGCGTGTAATTCCATCTCAGAACTCTGTCTTTAAAGCGCGGGAAGAGTTACTATTCCCCCCGCTCAGCGTGGTTCGTAGCGCAGACCGTCGGGCAGTTTGGGGATGACGCCGAGCGCGAGCAGGGCGCGCTGGGCGGCGTATTCGGCGACGTCGGCTATCGTCTGCTGACGGAGGTAGAAGGCGGGCTCGGGTGGAATAATGGTGGCGCCGAGCATGGCGAGCCGGGTCAGGTTCTCGAGGTGGATGACGCTCAGCGGGGACTCGCGCGGTATTATGATCAGGGGCCTGCGCTCCTTGATCGTTACGTCGGCGGCGCGGCGAATGAGGTTGTCCGCCATTCCATGCGAGACCGCCGCGACTGTCGCCATGCTGCACGGCGCAATAATCATGCCGCGAGTGGGAAATGTGCCGCTGGCTATCGGGGCCGCCAATTCGGATGGCGCGTGATAGTTGAATATGCGGGAGTCAGACCAGCGTTCCAGCGCTTCGCCAAACGACTCATCCATTTCCTGCTTCCATACAATCCGCGCCGCCGCCGATGCCGATGCAACGACTGGAATTCCGTGGTCGAGAAGCGCGTCAATCGTGTGTAGGGCGATGATAGAGCCGCTCGCGCCCGTGATTCCAACTACAACCGGCTGGCTGTCATTTTCCGATTCATTGGTCATAAGAGAATCGCCAGGACTGTCCCAATTAGCATTGTGGTGGAAACGTAGGCGTTGATACGTCCGAAAGCCACTCCCATCCTTGACAGGTCCTCAGGGGAGACGAGGGTGTACTTGTACCAAAGTATGCAGGACGCCACGCCGCAGGCTGCCAGGAATGGCCATCCGAGACCCATCCATGCCCAGAGAGAAACCAGGCACGCCACGGCAAGGATGTCTAAGGTCTGCGCTATCCGAAATGCGTTGACCACACCGAAGCGGGCAGCCACGGAGTGGAGTCCGTTCTCGCGTTGGAATTCGTAATCCTGCGTGTGATAAATGATGTCGAAACTGCCTGCCCACATAGCTACCGCGAGCGACAGAATCACGGGTTCCAGCGACAGACTGCCATTGACGCCTATCCAGGCGGCAGAGGGGGAGATTGCCAAAGCCCATCCCAGCAGAAGATTTGCGGTCCACGTGAAACGCTTCGTGTATGGATAGAACACAAGGTAGGCGGCCGCCACGGGCGCCAGAACCAACGCAAGAGTGTTCAACTGGTAGGCGGCGAATAAAAATATGCCGAATGCAACCACAGCCATTGTGGTCATTTCAGGCGCGGTGAGGAGACCTAGAGGAATATGTCTTTGAGCGGAGCGGGGGTTCCTGGCGTCTATGTGACGGTCTATGACCCTATTGGCCGACATCCCGACGGTTCGGGCGGATACCATCGCGATTGTAATCCACGCGAAAATTCGCCACCCCGGGAACCCGTCCCCACCC
Organism: Dehalococcoidia bacterium; assembly: GCA_965261525.1. GTDB lineage: Bacteria > Chloroflexota > Dehalococcoidia > Lucifugimonadales > UBA1123 > VXRN01. The sequence continues at coordinate 1,428,666 of OZ253472.1, read as the reverse complement.
GCATGAACGTCGCCTAAAACCATGCCTATGTAGGCAAAGGGCAGCGCAAAGACGCTCTCCTGAAACTTGATCGCGTCCAGAAACATCGGCGCCTTGCGCCAAATCGGTTTAGGCTGGGTCTCGGTGATCAGAGCCCGTACTCCTTCCAGCGTCGGTCAACCAAATTCTTGATGTCCTCGCTCATAATTATATCCTCGGGCCACTCTCGAGTTCTGCCTTCTCCCGCGAGTTTCGCGGTGGCGTCAATTCCCATCTTACTGCCGAACTTCGGCATGGGCGTCGCATGGTCCAGATCGTCTATCGGACCTTCGGTGTATGTAATATCGGTTGCGGGGTTGATATTGCAAGTTACGCGCCATGCGACCTCTGACAGATTCTGGACGTCAACGTAGTGATCAACGACGACGATAGTCTTGACCAGCATCATCAGCCCAAGGCCCCAGAGCGCGTGCATGACCTTCTGGGCGTGGCCCGGATATTCCTTTCTTATGGAGACAATGACAAGATTGTGGAAAATACCCTCCGCCGGCATATTCATGTCCGTTACCTCCGGCAGCGTCATCTGGAGCGCGGGAAGCATTATACGCTCGGTTGCCTTGCCCATGAAGAAGTCCTCCGAGGGCGGACGCCCGACCATGGTAGTAGGGTAAATCGGATCGCGCCGACTCGTCATAGCCGTGACATGGAAGACAGGATAAGGCTCGGCGGGAGAGTAGTAGCCGGTATGGTCTCCGAAAGGGCCTTCGTCTCTCGTTTCGCCTGGTATCACGTAGCCCTCGAGAACGTACTCCGATTGGGCAGGCACTTCCAAGTCAACCGTCTTGCACTTTACTATATCAACCGGCTCTCCTCGAATTACCCCCGATACAGCTAGTTCGTCCATGTCGGGTGGGAGAGGCATAGAACCGGTCCACATCGTGGTCGGGTCAGCGCCAATGGCGACCGCAACCTCCAGCCTCTCGATGCCCTGATCCTGGGCTCGACGGTCGTGCCGGGCCCCCACCTTGTGTGTCTGCCAGTGCATGCCTGTCGTCTGCCGATCATGCACTTGCATTCTGTACATGCCCACGTTTCGTCTGCCTGACTCAGGGTCGCGGGTTATGACAAGAGGCAGTGTAATGAAAGGAGCCGCGTCCAACGGCCAGCATGTTGTAACGGGCATGGTGAACAGGTCAACCTCGTCGCCCGTCAGCGCTATTTCCTGGCATGGCGCGCGCCTGACCAAGTTCGGCTGGGAGCGCGCCAGCCCGATGAGGTCGCCCAGCGCGCGCATCTTGCGTCCTAATCCGGATGGAGGTCCCTGGGCCATACTTAGCAGTCGGCGCACTCTGTCCGCCAACTCCTCGATATCCTCTACCCCTAGCGCCAGGGCGGTACGTTTGTGTGAGCCAAAAATGTTGACAAGCGCGGGGGCTGAGTGTCCTGATACGTTCTCAAAGAGCAGGGCGGGGCCCCCGGACTTTACCATGCGGTCTGCGATCTCGGTTATTTCCAGATCAACGCTGACGGGGGCAGTTATGCGCTTCAACTCGCCTCGGTCTTCCAGAAGGGACACGAACTCGCGCAGGTCTTTGAATCTCATTGCCTTTCACGCAGCCTTGGTCGTTTCGTCGGAAATACGGTGGTGTCTCTAGTGAATTGTACCCGATGACTCACTACGGATCCGCGTGGATGAAATGTCCTCACGGTAGGCGGACTCCGGTATCTGGGTGAACATATCGGCGTATTCGGTCGGCGCCGGGAGGTCTTCCAAAGTCTTGAATACGCCATTATCCACACGTCCGGCTATCAGGAAACCGCTGTTAAGGTCTTGCAGCTCGGAAAGGGCCGCTCTCATTCGCCTATCGCTGCCACCGTAATACTTCGGATCAACCAGGCGAGTCATCGTGTCAAATCCAATTACAAATGTAGAACCGGCGAAGAGGCGGGCCTTTTCGAAAAATGTCGGGACGCGCGTTACGGCAATGTCGGTCTTGCCCTCGAACTGCTTAAGACGACGTCTGACTTCGCTGAGTTCCAGGTCGGGCTTATCCACGTTGGCAATCGAGAGTTCGTATATGGCGTGCCTCTCGAGAATTCCTGAAGCTACGTTCGCGAGGCGAATATGTCCCCTGTGCAGAGGGTTGAACGAACCCGACAGGATTACTCCGCTAAATTCTTCATCGGCTGATTGCGAACCATCCGCGTGGCGCAAGACGTGTCCAACATGTCTGGCAGCCAGGGCTTCCAGCGGGCCATGAAACCGATGTCCGGTTCGGTTAATCTCCTCATTGTCTAACAGGCCGGGATCAATTCTTTCATCCAATCCGAATGATTCCGCCAGAGCGTTCAGAATCAACCTGCTCACAACTTCGTCCTCCTCATCCCTCGTTCGCAATCCCTTCGCAAGTGTGAGAGTCGCAGTACTCCAGCCCATTGCCTCGTACGTGGATATATGACACCTGTGTTCGCCCCTCTTGGGCCTGTCCGTTGCAATAGCAGCCGTGCAGGACACACCCACGACCGGAGTGTTGCCTTCCCTGAGTTCGACTGCCCTGCGGTACGCCGACTGGGCCAAGTCCCGCGCGGAGACTTCGGACACGAACTGTTCCGGTTCCGAGCCAATGTATTGGATCATGGCAGAGGAGGCATAAGGCGCTTGTATATCCAGTACAGTTCGCGAGGCGCCCGCCACACCTAAAATCCAGCCAATTGCGCCCGCGCCCGCGCCCGCCACCGCGAGCGACGTCATAGACTCGGTCGAATGCAGGAACTCGATTAGCTGTCGAATGTCGGTGTTCATCCGCCTCTCTCATAACTGCCAATAATATAGCTTCGCGCCATTGAAAAGGGCAAATATAGCGCTAATGTTACAGGAGATTTATCATCTTCGGTCTCAGCGCAGCTCGGACTGCGCTGAGCGCCAGGGCGCTAATAATGACGAAAGCTTGCCGACCATTGCCAGGGATCTATGACTATTCCGAGAGCCACACCCGCTGCGGGAGGGTGCTCCGTGTTTGTGGCTACCATTAGCAAGAGTCCAAGTCCCACGGCCAGAGCGGCGGCGATGCTTTGCACAAGTTGCGCGTCTGCCGCCGCAGATTCAACGGAGGGCAGATGCAATATAATAAAGATTAACGATCCTGCCAGAATTGCCACTATCTGACCCCCAATAACCCTGCGGGGAGTGGACGCGATACTGTCAGGGAAGACGAATATACTGAACGCGGTTGAGGCGACTGAGACCACGATTGCCTCGCTGAACAATGCATTTTGGACAAGTAAGATGATGATCAGACATAGGGTTGCGAGTGTGCACTGGAACACAGGGTTCTTTATTCGCGGCTTCAGATTCTTATCAAAAAGAAACCATATGGTCTCACCCGGCCTCAAATGCGGGTGAGGAATGTGAACGCCATGAAAGTCAGGCCTGTGGATATGGGGCATATGCAGGTGTGGCCGGTGAAACTGTCTTGGACGATGGGGAGGGCGGTTCGACATATCTGCGACCTGAGGTAAATTGCGGGGTCAGTCAAGGGTAATCGGCGTGTGCCCAGTATGCAAGACAAAATTTGCCACCTGTCTCGCGGACTCGCCCACTTCTGTCGCGTTGACAATGGGCTAATGTGAATCCTAGAATCGGCGCAGGTTGTCGCATTAAATCGGCCCTTCCCTGATTAACATACCTGTATAGGAAAAAGCTCAGTGCGAATTCCCTGGAACCCCAAACCAGGTGACCAGATGGTCCGACAGCCCAGACAAGTTGAACTGGGGCCGGTAACTGTTGCCGTCGAACAAAGGGAGACTGAGTCAAGGGCATTCACAACGCCGTTAATTCTGATTTACTCGTTCGCCGCTCTGGTAATAGTCTCGACATTGCTCTTGGCGATGCCTTTTACTCATTACGGAGAGAACGGACTTGATCATCTCTTTGTCGCGCTGTTCACCGCGACTTCCGCTGTAACCGTGACAGGACTGGTCATACGGGATACAGCCGCTTATTGGACTACTGGCGGGCAGCTAATTTTGGTTGGGATCATATTCGTGGGTGGACTTGGGTTTATGACCCTCGCCACCTTCGCCATAGTCTTGATAGGGCAACAGGTCACTCTCTCCCAGCGCCTTCTGATACAGCAGAGCTTCGGAGGCGAATTGATGGGAGTAGGGCACAGTGGACTCGTGCGCCTCGCGGTTGGCATAGTAGCGTTCGCTGTCGTTAGTCAAGTCATTGCCTGCGCTGTCCTCGCGGTCAGGTTCTGGGGGCTCTACCCCCCTGAACAAGCTCTGATGCAGGCGCTGTTTCTGGCTGTATCCGCATTCAACAACGCTGGATTCATAATCTTCCCACATGAGGAAGGACTTGCAGCTTTTCAGACAGACGGAACCGTAATTGGCATCACGGCCCTTATGATTTTTATTGGGGCGATCAGCTACGGTGTTCTGTTCGATGTTGTGAGGCATCGCAGGTTTCGACTCTTTGGATTGACTACCAAGCTCGTGCTTACGTTAACTGCGGTCGCCATCCTTCTGGGCATAGCCATTTTCATGGTATTCGAGTATCGGAATCCCGAAACGCTGGGTCATATGCCGTTTAGCCAGAAGATCACGACTTCGGTCTTTGAGTCGATTAGTGGCAGAACGGCCGGTTTTTCCACTCTCGACTACTCTGAGACTGAGCAGGAAACCAACTTCTTGATGACCGGCCTGATGTTTATAGGCGGCGCATCAGCATCAGTCGCTGGCGGCCTGAAGGTCAATACGCTTGCCGTCGTACTGGTGGCGGTATTCTCCACGATCCGGGGCAGAAATACTACATCCGCGTTTGGTCGAGAGATTCCTGCGAGGCAGGTCCGGAGCGCCCTGGTAATAGGCGCGATTGCCACTGCTATTGTATTCGTCGTGGTGGTGTCGCTAAGTATCACCGACGGCAGGTTCGATTTTCTGGATTTAATCTTTGAGGGTGTGTCCGCATTCGGGACCGTCGGGTTGAGCGCGGGAATCACATCAGAGCTGTCGCGGTGGGGACAGTTGATACTTATTGTCGCTATGTTTGTTGGCAGAGTGGGACCGTTCACCATAGGAATAGCCATGGCCCAGCAGTCGTATGTTGACAGGTATCGGTTCGTCGAAGAACGCGTTACAATAGGGTAACAATCGTTTCCAACGAGGTTGGAAAAGTAAAGTGAAACAGGGGCTGTTTCAATGAAGAAGCAAATAGCTATATTGGGTCTTGGCAGATTCGGCTCCAGCGTGGCGCGTTCTCTATATAACCTGGGCCATGATGTTCTCGCAATGGACAAGGACGAGGCGCGTGTCCAGGGCATTGTTGGCAAGGCTACTTATCCTCTCACAGGGGACTGCACGAACGATGCCGTCTTAAAGGAGATTGGCATTACCGACTATGACGCGGTGGTGGTCGCGATAGGTTCGGACATTGTGGCAAGCGTGATGACGTCGGTGATTCTGAAGACTATGGGTGTTTCGTACGTCGTCTCCAGGGCGCATGACGAGCTTCACGGAAATACCCTGGCGCGCATAGGTGTGGATAAGGTGATTCACGCAGAGGACGAAACAGGAATCCGCCTGGCTCACAGCATGTTCAATCCAAATGTAGAAGAGTATCTGGAGATTACCCCCAACTTCGGCATCAGTAAGTTGCGAGCGCCGGATAGATTCTTCGGAATGAGTCTCAAGGAACTGGGTTTTTCGGGACCGAGGAATAAATACGGGATTACAGTCTTGGCCATACGTCGCGGCCGAAACGTGACTCTCAATCCTCATATGGATGACGTGGTCAGCGCGGGGGATTGGATGATTCTGGCGGGACAGGATGAAGTGTTGGATTTGGTCGGCGATACTATGCAAGGACTGGCCCCGTTAGAGGCGAGCGTCCAATAGAATAATTTCAGACGGCGCAGAGGTTTCCGCTTGCTTAATCGTATAAGGTTGGCCACGCAGAGAAGGGATCCAAACCGAAACGGAGTTAGAATGCCATCGGTATTGGTTCCCGTCACCGGCGCAGTGTACGACGAGGAAGTCGTAAGGCTTGGGTGCGAATTGCTCGAATCAAGCCAGAGCAGTTTGCACATTCTGTATGTGATCGAGGTGTCTCGCGAGCATCCACTGGACGCCGCTCTGAATTCAGTCTATATGGCGGGGGAGCGGATACTCGCCAAAATGGAGGAGATCGCCAGCGCGTACAAATGCGTTCTCAACGCGGAGATAGTTCAGGTTCGGAAGGCGGGAGCGGCAATCGTACGCGAAGCGGTATTCAAAGAAGTGGATGCGATTGTAATGGGGTCATCGTATAGGGAGAATTACGGCGTTTACGCGCTGGATGAGCACATTCCATACGTTCTGAGATACGCTCCTTGCAGAGTCATAGTGTCGCGTGAGCCCATAACATCTGGCGTTTCCTCTCAGAGCGTTCACTCTTTCGAGCGAAGGACATGACAAGCAGCGCTCGGCTTCTGGCAAAGAGAGTCGTGATTGGCGGCTGTGGACGCACCGGAGCCGTATTAGCTTCGGCTTTGTGCGATTCGGGCAGTCTGGTACAAGTGCTTGACCTTGTTCCCACTGCCTTTGATCGTCTCTCGCCCGCTCTCATAAAGAGCGGCAGGGCCCATCCGCGCCTCGCGGACGTAACGCTGGCGTCGAGCCTTCGAACTGCCAGAACTCAGGATGCGGACATATTCATTTCCGTGACCGGCAGCGACTCCGTGAACATCACGGCGGCGCAAATCGCTTACCACATACTCAGAGTCCCGACAGTGATTTGCATGATGGATGATCCCGTGAAACGAGATATGTACCAGGCGCTGGAAATTACTGCCGTCAGCCACGCCGATCTTGTCCGGGACATGATTGTTCAGATCGTGAGTGATGGAGGAGCGGGCGCGTAGCCCTTGCTTATGTATGTGATTATTGTCGGTGCGGGAAGAGTCGGGACTGCGATAGCGCGGCGGCTTCTGGAAAATGACCAGGAGGTTACGGTCATCGAACGGAATGCCGTGAGGTGCGCGACGCTTGAGGACGAAATCGGGAGTGTTGTGGTACGGGGCGACGCCACTGAATTCAATGTTCTGAGCAAAGCTGGCGCTGTACGCGCGCAGGCGTTGATAGCGACGGGCAGGAGAGACCATCAAAATCTGGTTGTCTGCCAGATGGCCAAGCATCTCTTCGATGTCAGCCGCGTTATGGCAATCGTAAATATGTCCGAACATATCGAACTTTTCGACAGGCTTGGGATTGATGTCTCGATAGATGCTTCGTTGATGCTCGTTGATGCATTTATGGGTAGCATTGAAGGATTTATGACTGAAGAAAACGGCTCCCCATGATGAGAGGACAGGAATGAGATTAGCATATCTTGGACCGGAAGGAACCTATAGCGAGCAGGCCGCTATTGACTATGCGGCGGATTCGGAACGTATTCCTTACAGCGGGATTCCGGCAGTTGTGAAGGCGGCGGAACTGGGTGATGTCGAAGAGGCTATTGTGCCGATAGAAAATAGCCTGGAAGGCGTGGTTACATACACAGTTGATCTCCTGATCCACGGCTCGCCGCTAAAGATCAGGGGAGAGGTTGTGATACCAATCCATCATCAACTTCTAATTCCGCCGGGTGTACGGATGGAGGATGTGCGGATTGTCTATTCCCATCCGCAAGCAATCGCGCAGTGCCGCGGATTTCTGAGTCGCAATCTGCCAAATGCGGAACATATGGCAGCTTTGAGTACTGCCAGCGCTGTGGAGGATATGAACTCGAGTCGGTATCCGTCGGCTGCGATTTCCAGTCGCCGCGCGGCCGAACTCTTTGATGCGACTATAGTTCAATCCAATATTGAAGACGTACCCAACAACCAGACAAGATTCGTTGTTCTGGGAACTGAGGATGGAAGTCGTACAGGTCGAGACAAGACTTCGGTTTGCTTTGACTTTTCTCAGGACGCGCCTGGTACTCTCTACAGCACACTTGGAGAGTTGGCGCAACGCGAAATCAATATGATTAAGATCGAGTCTCGTCCTGACAGGAGAAGCCTGGGTAAGTATGTATTCCTGATAGACTTGGACGGGCATCGCGAAGATACGGTAGTGTCGGAGGCGCTTGACGCCATGAAGAAGCGCGCCTCACTCTTCAAGATATTCGGCTCGTACCCGAAAGCTCCTAGTATCGGATAGGATCGCCAAGAGATAAGGGGCGGAAGTCTTCAAACCTTCCGCCCCTCTAATTCACCAAAGCCCCAATTATGCGTTGTCTGTCTCGGCGGCGTCAGTTGCAGTCTGTTGGTTGCCGCCGCGGTGCCTTGCTGTGGCGTCTGTACCCGTCTCACGTACGGTATCCGAGGTAGCGGAACCCCGCTCTCTCAGAGAATCAACCGCAGGTCCAAAGCGCTGGCTCATATCCCCAACGTGCGCCATCCCGCGGCTCCGCATGTCAGCGGCCATCTCGTCGGCTTTTGTCCTCCAGACCTCACCTCTCTTTAACAACTCAGCCCTTGTCTCGGCGCCGGACTTGGGCGCAAGCAGAAGCCCAACCAGCCCTCCGATTATCCCGCCTATAAGAAGTCCCGCTACAAATCCGACACTGTTATTATCACTCATATCTGGTCTCCTTGGGTATTGACCCACTAATTTTGATTTTTCGATTTGCGCCGTTTTCTACCGCGCAATCCGAGAATAAATCCGAGGAACCCGCCAATGCCCCGCATCGCTCCGGCATTCGAGGCCGCCGGTTCAACAACCTTCTCCGAAACGGTATTCACGGCATCCTGAACAGATTTCGCAGTTTCTTTGACGGTATTCAACAGATCTCTAATCTTACTGAATACTACTAGTAACGCGATTAACGCAACAGTCAACAGCGCCAAAAGCACGACATCCCTTACCAGTCCTACTACGGTTGCGATGTCTTTTACAATTTCCAATTGGCTGCCTTGATCTCATTTGATACTTGGATTAATCGTAGCATGAGGAAATATGCGCCGCAACGCTAACCTGATTCCCAAAAACAGGAATTCCGCGCTTGACAAGGGCGCGGAATTCAATCCCGTATCTGAACAATACTGTTGACGCCAGTTGGACTTGGATGCGCGAACCTCCGATGGGTCTTATGGCTTTATGAGCATCCTTGTGGCGCCGGACTCGTCTTTGCGCTGGGTGAGTACGCTGTGACTGGATTCTTCTGCCCACACGACGACATCGTACGTATTGAGTACGTCCGGGATAATCACTTCGATAAAGGATTCCGAGTCCTTTTCAATCTGGGCAGTGAGAGCGGCCAGAATCCCGGCGCAAGTCTTCCCGGTTCCATCAATAACTATCCATCCGTTCGAACCGTTTGCGCCCGCGCCGTCACCAGACATTATCCGCGCCTCTCTGACACTGATCTTGCCGGTCTCGCGCAAACGAAGTTGCCTGGTGAATTCAGCGACCGCGTCTCGATGGACAGCTGAGTCCCTTTCCCCCCTCTGGCAGACAGCCCCACGGACCCCGACGATATCGGGATTAATGCGGGCCAGCTCGTCCAGATCGCTCATCTTCAGATGACCGGAGAGCGCCGTGGACATTCCACTCTTCTTGCCCGACAGCGCCATATCCCTGAGCTCGGACTCGGGTATGAAGTCAAAAAGATTTCTCCCGTCCTTTGTCAGGGTGTCGATCAGCCATCCGTCACACTTGGTGTCCTCGGCCAAGTTCACCATGTGGCTGGCGTCGAGACCGTCATAAAGCGGATTGTCGGCGAAGAGCGAGCCGATGAGCTTAGTGTCGAAGCCATTAAGCGCCTCTCGACATTCCAGAAGAACCTCGACGGCCTGGTTGTATTCGGTCTGCATGAATCCGACTTTGACAGAGGTTGCGTCAAGTATGCCCGCCGCGTACACCGCCATAGCCACCGTGCCTGCCTGGTTTGGAACTACTCCCAGCGTAACGCTGGCGTGGCGGTCCATAGGTATGGAATCCCTTACTGCCTTGACGGTAAGCGGGTGGGCCGAACCTACGAGCGCTTCCTGAAGGTTCTTGACATCAACGATGTCCGCGCCTCCGTGAAGGGCTTCGATGGCTTCATCTAAGTTCTGAACGCTTACCATAAGTAGCATAGGTGGCACCTCTATGCGGGCTATCAGTTAATTTGGTACCCGTATCCACTGTTCCGAGTCTGTTGGGTTTATACCCGACTGACTCGCTGGTTATGGCATTTGCGAGAATGCGCCCTCAACATCGGATTTGAGTTCGGTTTTTTCGTCGTCGGACAAATCGGAAAGTGGCGGCCTTACGTGCCCTCCGGCGAGTCCCATCAATTCGCCCCAGTACTTGCACATAGACGCTGGAAGCGCGCCGCCGAATTTCTGGACTGTGTATCCCCACCACTTGTCAGACACCTGCTTTACAGGCTTGACGTGAGATTCGTAGAATTCGTCGTCGAGATCGCCACGCATTGCCTTGTCTATGAACTGTACGTAGTAGTTCTTGTCAGGCGTGTCGAATCGCCAGTCGGAGGTGTTAGCGAACATAACCTGCTGTTCGAAACCTAACTCGCGGCCCTTGAAGAGTATCCATTCATCAGGCGTGCTGATTATCGCGTCCTGGCCAACCAGTTGGTGTGTTTTGATGGACAGTTCCTGGTTGAAACTGGCTTCTTTCACCCCGACCACGTTGGGCGTTCGGCAGATTCTCTGCAGTCCTTCGGCGCTGACAACGGCGCCAAACTGCGGGGAGTTGTAGTACATAATGGCCAGATTGGTGTTTTCGGCGAGTATCTTTACCCATTCGACAATCTGATCTTCGGTGTTAGTAACGAAATAAGGCGCGGCGACTATCAGGAGATCGAATCCGACGCCCTCGGCGTGCTGGGCCAGACTTACCATCTCCTTGGCGGAGGTGTGTGATACGTGGGCCCCAATGGGCCATTCGCCACCCGACTCTTCCGCCAAGATGTCGTACACTCTCAGACGTTCCTCTTTATCGAGGCTCCAGAATTCACCCATACCCCATGTGCAGCCGGCTCCATGGGTTCCCAGCGAACGAACATGGGCTATATTCTTACGCAGGCCCTCTTCGTCAAGCTCATCTTCAGGCGTGAATGGTGTCATCAATGTGGACCATTGACCGCGAAGATTTTCTCGCGCCCAGTCCATCGCTTCGGTCTTTGTGTACTCGGCCATCAAACGCTCCGCAACTGAATACTCATACGGTCTCGCCAAGCGAAACTGTCAGCAAATCCAACGAATTTATCTTAGCTATGGCAGTGTGCGGTGTCAACAAAAACGTAGTTGACCGATTGGCGCGTTTAGGTTTGGAAGGGAGGGTTTGCGCGGCGAAAGTTCCGCAGACCCTGTTTCTGTCATGGGATGACTCGGGACTATCCGCTCAGCCCTTCATCATGGCCTTGTTTTCGGTTCTGAGACATCGCGTGCAAATGCGCATCTTCGTCGGCTTGCCTTCACGAATGACGGTCATGCGCTGCACATTGGCAAGCCAACGGGTGCGTGTATGCCGCTTCGAGTGACTGACATTGTTTCCTGACTGTCCCGCCTTTGCGCAAATCTGGCACCGGGCCATGTTGACCACCTAATTGAGATTAAACTATACTACGAAAAATCAGCGAAAATTAACCTTTAGACCTTAGCATACGCTTGAAAGACAGGGCAAATCCTTTCCTGATGTCCTCCTCACCATCCCGCTCTCCAAGGTACGACGGCCCCGAACTCTTATCTATGTTCGAGTCTGCGCTTACACTCATAGAGGCGAACGTTTCGGAACTAAACCGACTGAATGTATTTCCGGTTCCCGATGGCGACACCGGAACGAATATGTACCTCACCGTCAGGGACATTGTGTCCAAGTCCGGTCCGCAGGCGTCTGATTCAGTAGCTGAAATATCCATTGTTATGGCAAGAGAGGCCCTCATGGGAGGACGAGGCAACAGCGGGGTGATCTTGTCGCACTTCTTCATCGGCATGGCCGAGGCTCTTGAAGGTTGCGCGGACTTCGGCGGAAGCGAACTGGCGCGCTCATTAGTTTCCGCGTCCGTCCATGCCTACGGCGGTGTAGGACATCCCCGGGAAGGCACGATGCTTACAGTCATGCGCGAAACCGCCGATGCAGTCGAAGGACAGGATACGGACGACCTCGCGCTCCTTCTGGGAATCGCGTCCGAGGCGGCCCTGGCCTCCGTAGCGCGAACTCCCACGCTGCTGCCAGTGCTTTACAGGGCAGGGCTTGTTGACGCCGGCGGATACGGCGTTTACGTTATGCTCGAGGGTATGCGTCGCCACGTACTGCGCGACGCAGAACTCGACGAGCAGTTGGAGCCTCCACAGCCGGACATGGGCGATGGCAATATCTCTCCCGACTTCCTTGATGAGATAGAGCAAGAGGAGTTCGGGTTCTGCACTCAGTTCCTGATCCAGGGTGAAGGCCTGGACAAGGACTCCATCATGGCCAAACTTCTCGAGGTTGGCGCTTCGCCTGTCGTTATCGGCTCGGAAGAGATGCTCAGGATACACGTTCATACATACAAGCCGGATGATGTGGTTGAGTACGCGGCGTCGCTGGGCAGCGTGTCTCACGAGAACATCCAGGATATGGACGAGCAGCGCCAGCGCTATTCGGCTGACCGAAGATCGGAGCTGGCCGGAGACAATTCATCTGTTGTGGCCGTCGTTCAGGGCGAGGGACTGGCGCAGATATTCAGAGAGCAGGGAATCGAGAATTTTGTGAGTGGCGGGGACACAATGAATCCCAGCGTTGCCGACCTTCTCCGGGCTATCGAGGACGCCCCAACCGACGCGGTCGTGATGCTGCCAAACAATCCCAATGTCGCGCTGGCTGCCGGGCAGGCCGCGAACCTGTCGTCGAAGAGGGTGCGTGTCGTGCCGAGTCGCACTGTGGTGCAGGGCATAGCGGCCGCTCTTGAATACGTCCCTGAAGGTCTGACACTGGACGCGCTGGCCGACTCGATGGAGGGGAGGCTGGACGAGGTTCGGACCGGAGAGATTTGCCTTGCGTCGAGGGCCGCTGACCTCGGAGATGTGTCGGTCCGCGATGACCAGGTTATCGCGATGCTCGACCGACAGCTGGTGTACGCCGGCGACTCCGTTGCGGAGACGCTGACCGGCCTGCTGGACAAGGCCGTGACCGACGAAACCGAGCTTGTTTCTCTCTATTGGGGCGAGCCTATCGCTGAACGGGACGCCGAAAGATTGACTGAACTCGCTGAGGAAAAGTATCCCGACATCGAATTCGAGACCGTCCAAGGTGGTCAGCCTCACTATCACTTCTTCATATCCATAGAGTAGAGCGGAGACGAAAATGGCCGTAAGAGTGGTGACCGACAGCGTATCCGATATTCCAGCCGATATTGTTGAAGAACTCGGCATAACCGTCGTGCCCGCGTATGTCCGATTTGGAAACGAAGTCTATAAAGACGGTGTGGAACTCACCACTGACGAGTTCTTCGACAGACTGATGAAAGGGCCGGAATTTCCAGCGACTTCACAGCCCTCGGTAGGAGACTTCTCGGAGACTTATGCCAGCGTTGCTGAGGGAGCGGACGGGATTGTGTCCGTACACGTCTCAGGCAAGCTGAGTGGAACAGTGAACTCTGCCCAGCAGGGCGTGGGAGTGGCCGATGTCGGGTGTCCGATAGAGGTGTTGGACACGTCACAGGCGTCCATGGGTTCCGGGCTGGTGGCGATAGCGGCAGCCAAAGCCGCGCGGGACGGAGGATCGCTTGAAGACGTAACCGCAGCGGCGAAGGACGCCATCGAGAGATCCCAGTGTATCTGTCTTCTCGATACGCTTGAATACCTCATCAAGGGCGGGCGCGTCGGCAAAGCGAAGGGGATGATTGGAAGCCTGCTGAAGATCAAGCCTCTCATCATCATACAGGACGGCGAGGTTCACGACTTCGCCAAAGAGCGCACACGCAGAAAGGCCGTCTCCCGCCTTGACCGCGCCGCCAGGGAATTCGGACCGCTCGAATCGGTGGCAGTCATGTACAGCACTTCCAGGGATGAGGCCGAACGCCTGGCGGAGACGCTGCGCCCAGTGGTCTCCGACCACCCAGTAGTGGCGCGGTTCGGTCCCGCGCTCGGCACATACGTCGGCCCCGACGCGCTCGGAATTTCGCTTCTGAGCGCGTAGACGCTATCCAACAATACGTTCCTTACCCATTTTCGCCCTGAGCTTGCTAAAGGGTCTATTGCACTTGCGACAAAAATGTGCGCATAATTTTCTATGTACAAGCGTTCTCAATCGTACTGCTTCCACGTACGTAAGATGAGACGGCTGCTCAAGCCGACCGGATCAATCTATCTTCACTGCGACCCGACGGCAAGCCACTATCTGAAGATGGCTATGGACTGCGTGTTCGGCCAGGATAACTTTCGCAACGAAATAATACCATTTCATTCTGACCATGACATGAATCTCGACGGCAGTCTGTGTATCGTCATCCCGCGAAAGTGGGAATCCATTCAAGCCTATTCAGTTACAACACGACGAAGTTACTCCGAAATGGTATAACCTGGCGGCGCTCCACCGCGCATAGCGACTCCACGCGCTACGGAAGAAACACCGACACCATACTTTTTGGTTATCCCACCCAAAAGCCGCTCTCTCTTTTGGAGCGCATCCTCAAGGCGTCCACGAACCCCGGCGACATGGTTCTCGACCCATTTGCCGGTTGCGCCACGGCCTGCGTAGCGGCTGAGAAGCTGGAACGCCAGTGGGTCGGAATAGACCTGTCCCCTCTGGCCTACAATCTGGTGCAGGCGCGGTTCGCCCGTAAGAAGCTAAAAGTAGGCTCGGAAGAAACCCCCACTCTCACGGGCTGGAAAGTTTCAGATAAGGTAATCGAGGCCGGAATCCACAGAATACTAGAATCGCTACCACCAAGCGAAATGTAGCCAGAATCGTATGCGCCCGCACATAGGAAAACAGGGCGCTCGCCTATAATCCCCTTGAACCCCGCGCTACTGATGCGATACCACTATGTACAATGGATATCGCCATGACCAACACGGAACGGGCCACCTCTCTATACAACATCCTCCGGAGCGAGCGCGAGCGCGGCTTCGATGACCGCGCTGTCATTGGCGGCTTGGATAAGTTCCTTGAACGCTTCTCTGAAGACCTTGCGCTGTACATTGACCCTTATTCTACCTATGCCACCAAGTCCCCCGAGGAAAGGTCCGATTGGGCCACCCGGGTTGTCGGGCGTATGCGGGCTGCCGGGGTGTCCGTCAGGAGCGAGAGCGGGCCGCCGCCGACAGCGCCGGAATCCATGCCCGCTGCCAAGAGTAGCAGTCCTGCGCCTAAGGCCGTTCCAAGAAAGCCGCCTGCTCCCCGCCGTCCGCTAGAGCTATCCGATGATGTTACCCTCCTGAAAGGCATTTGGCGGAAACTGCTGCCTCGTCTTCATAAACTCGAGGTCAAAACTGTCGGCGACCTCGTACACTTATTCCCCAGCCGGTACAACGACTTCACCAACGTGCGGACAGTCTCCCAGCTTGTGCCGGGAGACGACCAGACCGCTATTCTGACGGTGTGGGAATCTCAACAGACGATGCTGGGAAGGCAGAAGTCCACGCAGGCGGTTCTCGGCGACGAAACCGGCAATATCAGGGCCGTGTGGTTCAATATGCCCTGGGTAGCGGCTCAGCTAAAGCATGGCGTTAAAGTCGTGTTGAGCGGCAAGGTCAATGTCTTCAGGGGGAATCTGGTCTTTCAGGCGCCTGAATACGAGATACTGGATGGCGGAGATGATCTCGTCCATACCGGCAGGCTTGTGCCGGTGTATCCATCCACGCAAGGACTGTCTCAGCGGGTACTTCGCTCGCTGGTGAAGCGCGCGCTGGACGCGACGATAGAGCGCGTGGAGGAGTACCTGCCGCCGGACCTGCTTCATCGCGCCGGACTGATTGGTCTTGGCAACGCGATGCGCCAGGTTCACTACCCCGACGACTCGGACGCCGTCAGCGCGGCGCGGCGCAGACTGGCCTTCGACGAATTGTTCCTGCTCCAGATGTCAGTCATAAGGCGCAGGAACGACTGGCGAGAGGAGAATCGAGGGGTTCCTATTGATGTGGACACAGAGGTTGTCGAGTCGTTTCTCGGCTCATTGCCGTTCGAGCTGACCGAAGCCCAGAATAGGTCTCTCCAGGAAGTACTAGCAGACCTGCGATCAGACAGGGCCATGAGCCGCCTGCTTCAGGGCGATGTGGGCAGCGGCAAGACGGTCGTGGCCGCCGCCGCAATGCTTGTGGTCGTCCAGGATGGTAAGCAAGCCGCTCTTATGGCGCCGACCGAGATATTGGCCGAACAGCACTTCCTCACGATATGCGGCCTGCTCAGCGACTCTGGATTCCAGCTCGCAGGAGGCTATATCCAGCGGCTGGACGTTCCGGGCATCAACCGCAAAGTGACCGTCGCGCTGCTGCTGGGCGCACATCGCAAGCGCATCCGGGACGATCTGTACAGTCTGTTATCTGCCGGATTGATAGACATTGTGATTGGCACGCACGCGCTTATCCAAGAGCGAGTGGACATCCCGAATCTGGCCCTGGCGGTCGTAGATGAGCAGCACAGGTTCGGAGTCCGCCAAAGGGCGCTGTTGCGCGAGAAGGGCGAGAGGCCGCATATGTTGGCCATGAGCGCGACCCCGATACCGCGCTCTCTGTCGCTGACAGTCTATGGCGACCTCGATGTGTCGGTCATAGATGAGATGCCGCCGGGCCGTCAGACCACACGAACGCGCTTCATAGAGCATGACCGGCGTGACTCCACTTACGCCTTCATACGGAATGAGGTCAAAGAGGGGAGGCAGGCTTTTGTGGTATGCCCACTGATCGAGGAGTCCGAGGTCATCCAGACCAAGGCTGCTCAGGAGGAATACGCGCGGCTGTCTGAGAAGATCTATCCCGATTTCTCAGTCGGACTGTTGCACGGTCGTATGTCTCTGAAGGAGAAGGAAGAGGTGATGCACAGCTTCAAGGAGCGCGGAATTGACGTGCTCGTTTCGACGCCGGTGGTGGAGGTCGGGATTGACGTTCCAAATGCCACCGTGATGCTGATTGACGGCGCGGAGCGGTTTGGGCTGTCCCAGTTACACCAATTCAGGGGCAGGGTAGGGCGCGGCGCGCATCGGGGGTACTGCCTGCTTCTGTCCGAGTCTCCGGGCGCGGAGGCTGTTAAACGACTTAAGTTGCTGGAACGCATCTCGGATGGATTCCGGCTCGCAGAGGAAGACCTTAAGCTGCGTGGGCCGGGCGACTATCTGGGCACCCGCCAGAGCGGGTTGCCTACGCTCAGAGTCGCTGAGATCACTGATCACGACACATTGTCGCTCGCTCGCCGTGAGGCGATACGTCTGCTCGACTTGGATCCACTTCTCGAAAGGGAAGAGCATCGCGCTTTGGCGGGACGCCTGGAGGACTATCAGTCTGCGCAGCCTGGGGAGCTCAGCTAGGCTATTGGCGTGACTTCAAAATGAGATTGACAGCGTGACTGTCGCTTACTATATTGGACGAGTATTAAATTGTGTTCAATGCGCTGCTGTGGTTTACCACATTATTTGGCCGCGCGAGGAGGAAAAATGGCAAAAATCAAGCACATTGCGATTGCAAGTCAAGAACCTGATAAGACGGCGGAGTTCTTCAAGTCGGTCTTCGACCTACAGGAGGTCGGCAGGGTGGAGAGCGCGAATGCCGTTGGGTACTATCTGAGCGATGGAAACATAAATTTGGCGATCCTGAACTTCCTCAACGACACTGTTGCCGGGGAAGAGTTCGGTGTTGGTTACGCGGGCATCCATCATATCGGATTTCAGGTTGACGACGCTGAGGCAACGGAGGTCCGCCTGAAGAACATCGGCTCCGATCCACGGGATGACATCAACAAGGCCCTTCACTCCGCGATGGGCAGCGGACACGGTGGTCAGAATGTGGAGACGAAGTACGCCGGCCCTGAAGGGATAATGATAGATATATCCCAGTCGGGCTGGGTGGGAACCAGCGGAGACTGACGGATAAGAGATAATCAGGGGCAATCGCCGGATTGCCCCCAAGACGACTCAGATGACTGTCCCTACGCGCAGTGGAAAGTCCTTGAGTCGAAACCAACGGAATGAATGACGGCGGGATCTCAGAAACTCAACGGGGTCCGTACTGATTCACTTCATTCCCGATCCCCTGGCTGGGGCGAAAACTACCAGGAGTCGCAGACACTCGGTGATCGAGTGAAATTTGTGCTCCTGACCGGCAGCCACGAATATCACGCTTCCCGGTTTAACTGCCAAGTCGTCGTTGCCAACGTGGATTCTCCCTCTACCGTCGAGGACGTAGTATATCTCGTCCTCTGTATGAGGCTGCTGCGGATCGCTGGATTCCGCCGCCAGCGCGTACACTCCGACGCTCATCGTAGAGGCTCTTAGGAACTCCAGATACAACTCGCCCGATTCTCGCCGGCGTTCCAGCGCTTCTGGCATATCGAATATCCGCGCGCCGCAATCTTTCATTCCCAAGCTGCCATCTCGAATCTCATGTTCAACCTGGGACTGCCCCTGGTTGCCTTATACTCTTTCTATTGATGGAAGAGGTTCAGGGCGGAGCCCACATGGAACCACTTTAGCTGATCTTCGGCGAAGGAGTGATTGAGGCTCAGTTCTTCTTCCGAGCCATCGGAGTGGTGAAGGATCGCCCTGACTGGCTTACCGGAGGCGAGTTCGCTCAGTCCCACGATGCTGATGCGGTCGTCTTCCTGAATTCTGTCATAGTCAGCCGGGTCGCTGAAGGTGAGGGCGAGAAGGCCCTGCTTCTTCAGGTTGGTCTCGTGGATGCGGGCGAAGCTGCGGGAGATGACCGCGGCCCCGTTGAGTAGCCTTGGAGACAGGGCGGCGTGTTCGCGTGAACTTCCCTCACCGTAGTTGTCGTCTCCGATCACAACCCACTTCAGGCCTCGAGCCTTGTAATCCCTGGCGACCTTAGACACAGCTCCGCCTTCCTCTCCTGTTTCGAGATTCTTGGTCTTACCGGCCTCTCCGGTGTACGCGTTGGTCGCGCCCATGAACATATTGTCACTGAATTTGTCGAGGTGACCTCGGAGGGAAAGCCAGGGGCCAGCGGGGGATATGTGGTCAGTGGTGCATTTGCCGGATACTTTCAGCAGAACAGGGACCCGCTCGAAATCCTCGCCGTCCCATGCCGGCCAGGGTTCCATAATCTGGAGACGCTGGGAGTCGGGGGCAACCACGACCTCTATATCACTGCCGTCCTCGGGCGGGGCGACGTAGTTGGTGTCGCCGCGGTCGAATGCCTGCGCCGGGACTGCGGGCGCGACTGCGGGCGGCTCCAGCCTGAACGTCTCCCCGTTCGGAGCGGTGAGTTCATCGGTCAGCGGGTTGAACGAGAGACTGCCCGCTATCGCATAGGCGGTGACTATTTCGGGGCTGGCGATGAAGTTCATCGTAGTAGGCTGGCCGTCGTTTCGGCGCGGGAAGTTTCGGTTGTACGAGGTGACGATTGTATTGGGCGTGGTGGCCTCCCGCGCCCTGCGCCACTGGCCGATGCAGGGGCCGCAGGCGTTGGCGAGAACGGTGGACTCTATCTTGTGGAGGGAGTCTATCTGGCCGTCGCGCTCGATGGTGGCGCGGACCTGTTCCGAGCCGGGGGTTACCATGAACGGGACGACCGACTTTAAGCCATGCGCGGCGGCCTGTTCGGCTACGTCAGCGGCGCGGCTCATGTCCTCGTATGAGGAGTTGGTGCATGAGCCGATAAGGGCGGCGGAGATGGAGTCAATGAACTCGTTGTCGCCGTCGGCTATCTCAGCGGCCATCTCGGAAATCGGTCGCGCTCTGTCCGGGGAGTGTGGGCCTACTACGTGAGGCTCCAGAGTCGAGAGGTCAATGCGGACCACCTGATCGAAATAGCTGTCGGGGTCGGCTTCCACTTCGGGGTCGGCCTGAAGCATATCGGCGTACTTGTCGGCGGCCTCTGCGAGCCACGGACGGTTGGTGGCCCTGAGATAGTCGGCCATGCTCTTATCGTACGGGAACATGGAGGTAGTTGCGCCCAACTCCGCGCCCATATTGGTGATAGTCGCTTTGCCGGTACAGCTAAAACTGCGCGCGCCAGGGCCGAGGTACTCGATGATGTTATTGGTGCCGCCGGATACGGTCAGGAGCCCCGCGAGCTTGAGTATCACGTCCTTGGGGGAGGTCCAGCCGCTCATCTTGCCGGTGAGGACGACGCCAATTCGCTTGGGCATGAGGACATCCCAGGGCAGACCAGCCATGACTTCTACCGCGTCAGCGCCGCCGACGCCTACCGAGCAGGCTCCCAGTCCTCCCGCGTTCGGAGTGTGCGAGTCGGTGCCGATTATCACCTGTCCGGGGAAGGCGTAGTTTTCCAGGTTGACCTGGTGGATGATGCCTGCGCCCGGTTCCCAGAACCCGACGCCGTATCGGGCGGAGGCGGATCTCAGGAAGCCATACACCTCATCGTTTTCTGCGAGGGACTCGCGGAGGTCCTGGACACCTTCCTCTCGGGCCTGTATGAGATGGTCGCAGTGTACCGTCGTTGGAACGGCGACTCTGTCTCGCAACGTCTGCATAAACTGGAGCATAGCGGTTTGGCCGAGAACATCCTGGAGTATGACCCTGTCAGGTCGCACCCTGATGTAGGTTTCACCAGGGACAATCTCCTGATTTTCCGGATCGTCCAGGTGCGACAGAAGGACTTTCTCGGCTAGACTCAACGGTCGGTTCAGACGCTGCCTGATAACCTGAAGCCTCTCGGCCATTTGTTCATAGGTTTGAGCCGCGAATTTCTCTGTTGACTCAATGGTAACCATGCCGTGTCCTCCTGTCCGTTGGATTTATGTGCGCTGCTGCGCTGGCGGCATTCATATTTCTATGATGACGGCCACGCTACGCCCTTGGGTTTCTATCTTGATTTTGCCAAAGAATACCCTGCCCCGTCCATTCTGAAAAGTCAGGAAGGGAGGGCAGGGTATGTTTCGATTCTTGCGATGTTGAGAATCCGCTTAGCGGGACATATCGAAATACTCGTAGTTGATGTCAATGAAATTGTCCCATTCCGGCGGTACGTCATCTTCGGCGAAGATGGCGGTAACCGGGCAGACCGGCTCACACGCCGCGCAGTCTATACATTCTTCGGGATGGATAAAGAGCTGGTTGTCGTCTTCTTCGTCCAATCCGTAAATGCAGTCAACCGGGCAAACATCCACACAGGCCCCGTCCTTCACATCCACGCACGGTTCCGCGATGATGTAGGTCATTTCCTTTTGATCCTCCTGTCGAGGGATTCAGTTGGCCAACACGTAGGTATGCAGATTAGCTATCTCCAAAATCCAGACAATTATAGTCTACTGTACCTACTATAGTCTGCTGCACCTACCATTTCAAGCAACCCAAAAGATAGGCCAGCGCCTTTTGATTATCCAATATGGCGCCGCAACTAAAGGGCAGCCACAAGGGTTGCCCTTACCGGAAGACACGCATTGCGACCGCCTAAGGCGAACAATCGAAAGACCCTGGCCTCGAGGCGCTCGGATAATGGCTTGGGCCTGCGTTCGCTATCCCGCCTCTTCAGGTACTGGCCCCTGGGCCTGCGGTATCGCTTGACGGCGGTATGCTATGTGGTCATGGGAGGTCTCAGTGCCTCGATTCGAATGGACAAGTTCCCCGAGTGACTGTCCCAGAAAGGCCGTATCTCCGTCCACACGCCAGCCTGTATTGAGATTTGACTCGACCATGTAACCCTCCCCTCGCAAATCATACATCAAGGTTTCCACACCTAATGCACGTGCGGCGCGTACTCTTCCCCTATGTGGCCTGACTCAACGAGCTCGTCGTATTCGGCGTCGGATAGATTGAGCAGCGTCTTGTAAACATACTCGTTGTCCTGGCCGAGGGTAACGGGGCCGCGTCGGATGCGGACGTCGCTTTCGGACATCTTGAATGGGGCGCGGGGGTACAGGTGAGTTCCGACGTCGGCTTGGTACGCCTCCTCGAACATGGCCCTGGCCAGCAGGTGCGGGTCTTCCGCCGCGTCTCTCTGGTCCATCACCGCGCCCGCCGCTACTCCGTAGGACTGGAGCAGGGACATGGCTTCACGGTGGTCTCGGCTGCGAGTCCATTTAGAGATATGTTGGTCGAGCGCGTCGTGGTTTTCGCGCCTGGAATCGTGTGTGGCGAACTGAGGCTCTCGCGTCCAGCCCGGGTTGCCAATCGCCTCGCTGAACAGTTCCCAGTCCCTGCCGTCGAAGATGGTGAGGGCTATCCAGCGGTCGTCGCCTTTGCATGGATAGACCCCCTGGAGCGCGGTCGGGTGGCGGTTGCCCAGCGTCGCCTGGCTGCGTCCGTTCATCGAGTAGTCCATGAAAGCCTGTCCGAGGAACGGGACCGCGTTCTCAGCCTGAGAAAGCTCCACGAGCTGGCCCTCTCCGGTGCGGCGGCGATGGTTGAGGGCGCAGGCGACCACGAACGCTCCGCCCACTCCCGCCGCGGCGTCCGCCATATAGACCTGCGTGTTGGCGGAGGCGTCGAGATCGGTGTAGCCCCTGAGCAGGCTGTGTCCGATGACACCCTCGATATGGATACCAAAGGAGCGGTGGTTCTGGTACGGTCCGGTATTGCCGTATGCCGGCATTCGCAGCATGATGAATCCTGGGTTTATCTTCCTGAGTTCATCGTAAGAAAGGCCCAACTTCTGCATAGTCTCGGTGGGATTGTTTTCCACCAGAACGTCACTGATAGCCACAAGGCGGTTGAATATGTCCTTGCCCTCCGGCCTGCGCAGGTCAACGGTCATGCTGAGTTTGTTGCGCGCGTGGGCGTTGAACAGCGGGTAGCGGTTCCAGGGCCGGGCGCCGCCCTCGCGGTTGGGCATACCGCCGATGAAGGGGGGCAGGTTTTTGATTACGAACTCCGGCGGGCGCGCCGAAGAGCCGCGAGTCGACGGCCCGAATATCTGAATGGACTCCACGCGAATAACCTCCGCGCCCAGGTCTGCGAGAAGCGTCGTGCAATACGGCCCCGCCCACACGACGGTTATGTCGAGTACGCGGATCCCTTCCAGCGGCAAGTGTTGCGTCACACTATTCCTCCATTCCTGAACGAGCCGATTTGGGACTCCGAAAGTCCCAGTTCGGCGAGTATTTCGTCGGTGTGCTGTCCGAGCAGCGGCGCGGGTCGCCTTATGGCCCAGGGTGTCGCGCCCATGATGAACGGCCTGCCCGGGTATCTGAGCGTTCCCATTTCGGGATGTTCCGCCTCGGCGAACGCGCCCCGTTCGTGGAAAATCGGGTCGTGGTGAAGGTCTTCCATCGTGTTCAGAGGGCCGCTGGGAACACGCGACTTCTGCGCCCGCTCCCAGATTTCGCTCTTGGTTCTGTCCAGAAGCCAGGGATAGAACACGGCGTCGAACAGTCCCTGCATATCCTCGTCGGCCTGCGCTTCAGGGGTCAGCCACTCCTCGCCCGAGATCTCCTCCGGGTAATCGAGCATATCCAGCACGCGGGGGAAGTAGTTGCCGCCGCCGGAGAACTGGATGAAGCCGTCCGCGCAGGGGTACACTCCCGATGGGTAGCCACCCGCCCCGGATGCCGCTCCAAGCGGCGTGCGCTTGGTTATCTCGCTGTTGTACTGATATGCCAGCAGCATACTCATGCGCCGGTCTATCGAGCCTGCCTGCGTCTCCATGATGGATACGTCAACGCGCTGACCGCTCCCCTGGTCTCTCGCGGCGAATATGGCCCCAAGCGTGGCGTAGGCGGCGACGGTTCCGGCCTGGTAGAGGCCGACGGTTCCGCCGAGTTTCAGGGGTTCTTTCTCGCCGACGCCGGTGGAGTAAAGCTCTCCACCCATGCCGTAGAAGATGATCTCGGAGCCGCGCCAGTCGCGGTAGGGCCCTGTCTGTCCGAAGTTGGAAATCGAGGTCATTATCAGCGCGGGATTGACCTCCGAAAGCGCATCATATCCCAGTCCGAATTTCTCCATAGTCCCCGGTCGGAAACTCTCCACCACCGCGTCGGCGCGGGCGGCGAGATCGAGGGCTATCTGTCGTCCTTCGTCCGTAGTCAGATCAAGGGCAATAGAACGCTTATTGGTGTTGAGATGCAGGAATGTTCCGCTCTTCTCAGGGTGGGGAGTGTCGTTCGGGAAAGGCCCAATTCGGCGCGCGCCGTCGCCCGTTCCCGGTCGCTCGACCTTGATGACGTCGGCGCCGTAGTCAGCCAGCAGCTTGGCGCAGTACGGACCGGCGATGTGGTGAGTGAAATCCAGAACCTTGATGTCGGACAGCGCGTACTGTGTCAATAAAATCTACTCCAGATTCTGTGTGAGCGGATAATACAATACCAGCGGATAATATAATACCATAAGATGAGACTGGACAACGGATATGAGGCATTTTGACGGTATTCAATCCCTCCGTTGTCGGTGTTATAATCCACTGGGGCATGAGTTTCATGCTCGCATGCTTGATACAAAGTGAAGGCAATCGCAATGAGAACAATGTTGGTCGCGCTGCTTTTCGTACTCTTCGCCTGTTCTGGCGACTCCGCCGAACCCGAATCATCGAAAACAATGTCTCAGACAGATCAACTTGCCTCAACATCGGCGCAGCCGGATACCGAGCCGCTAAAGGTGGTGACTACGGTTAATTTCATCGCGGACTGGGTCGAAAATGTAGGGGAAGACCGCGTCGAGGTAACCGCCCTGCTGACGATAGGGTCCGACCCGCACTCCTTCCAGCCGGGCGCCCGCGCGGTGGCGGATATAGCTGATGCCGACCTGGTGTTGACCATCGGCCTGAATCTGGAAGCGCACTGGCTGGAGGAACTTGTCAAGAACGCCGCGCGCGACCCGTCAACAGTCGTCGCATTAACCGATGTGGTAGAACCCATAGAGTTCGTTGAAATCCACGACGGCCACGAGGACGCTGAGGACGACGAACACGGCGAATTGGATCCCCACTTCTGGTTCGATCCGCTTCGCGTGAAGAAAGCGGTGTGGGACATTTCCGCGCGGCTTGGCGTACTGGATCCATCCGGCGCGGAGACGTATCGTAGCAACGCCGAATCTTACAACGCGCAGCTTGACGAACTGCACTCATGGACTGTGGAGCAGGTAGCGCAGATTCCGGAGGAGCGTAGGCTGCTGGTGACATCGCACGACAGCCTGGGCTATTTCGCCAATCTGTACGGATTCAAGGCGCTGGGCGCCATTCTGTCAACCGCCACCGAAGCCGAACCGTCGGCGGATGACATAGCCGAGTTGAGCCACAGAGTCGAAGAGTATGACGTACCCGCCGTATTCGGCGAGACAACGATTAGCGAGCGTCTCGCCTCTACGGTGGCGGCGGAATCGGGGGCCACGCTTGTCAGGCTGCACTCCGAATCTCTCGGACATGAAGGTAGCGGCGCGGAGACTTACCTGGATGTGATTCGAACCAACGTGACGCGCATAGTCGAGGCATTGAAGTAACCGACCAGGTGACGGGATTTTGGATAATGAATAGTTCAACCCCAGGTATAAAGATGGAGAATGTGACGGTCGTGCGCGGCGGATATACCGTGCTGACCGATGTATCCTTCGAGGTCAAGCCGAACACATTGCTGGGCGTGCTGGGACCAAGCGGCGGAGGCAAGAGCACCCTGTTCGAGACCGTGGCCGGATTGCTGCCCGTTGAACGGGGCAGCGTAGAGCTGCTGGGAGCGGCCGCCAGGCCCGGTGGAGTGGCGTACGTCTCCCAGCGCGACAATATAAACTGGAATTTTCCCGCCACCGTACTGGATGTAGTGATGATGGGACGCTTCCAGAATTTAGGATGGTTCCGTCAGCCTGGCGAGCGCGACAGAGAGTTTGTGCGAATATGCATCAACCGGGTTGGTCTGTGGGATTACCGAACGTCGCTTATAACCGAGCTGTCCGGCGGCCAGCGCCAGAGAGTCGGCATAGCCCGCGCGCTGGCCCAGGAAGCAAGCGTCATACTTTTGGACGAAGCGTTCAGCGGAATTGATGTGGGCGCGCAGGAAGGGATAGTCGAGATTCTCCAGGCTTGTGTCGCCGCGGACAGGATAGTGTTCCTGTCAACGCATGATCTGAGCAATATGTCGGAACGCTTTGACAAGATACTGTGTATCAATCGAAGTGTGCGCGCTTACGGTTCGCCCGACGAGGTGTTGACTTCCGACATCCTGGAGGAACTGTACGGTTCACATATCAGAGAATTCACTCCCCAGCATCATATCTGATCGGGGAAGAGTATGTTCGAATACATAATAGGCCCATTCCAATACGACTTCATGACGCGCGCGCTGATTGTATCCGTGCTTGTCGGAATCACTTGCCCGATTCTCGGAGCCTACGTTATCACGCGGGGAAACGCATTTCTGGGAGATGCTCTCTCACATTCGGTGGTCCCTGGCATGGTCGTCGCGTTCATGTTGGGCATAAGCCCGTTCTTTGCCGCCGTGCCGGCGGGAATTGTAATAGCTCTTATCATGGGTGCCGTTAGTCGCCGCACAGGTCTCACAGAGGACACCTCTATCGGGATAGTGTTCGCCGGTATGTTCGCGCTGGGTCTTGTCATGCTTTCCAAAGCCACCAACGTAAACGTCAATATCGAGGACCTTCTGCTTGGACAAGTGCTGGGAGTAACGCAGACCGATGTCTATATCTCGTTGGGACTGACCGCGCTTGTGGTGACGGGCCTGTACACGTTCCATCGCCATCTGGTTTACACCACTCACGACTCCGTGGGAGCGTCCGTCGCTGGCGTCAAAACAAATCTTGTCGAATACGTGCTGCTCACGCTGCTGGCTATGGTCATCGTTATCGGCATACAGGCCGCCGGAATCGCGCTCGTCATGGCTATGCTCATTACGCCGGCCGCGACCGCCTACCTGATCGCGAGGCGCTTCGTGGAAGTGATGGCTCTCGGGGCGCTAATCGGCGCGGTCTCGGCGGTAATGGGTCTGTACCTGTCCTATCACGCGGACCTGCCCTCGGGCCCCGCGATGGCGCTGGTCGCGACACTTTTGTTCGTGGCAACCGCCGTTTTCAGAAGGGGACGTAGGGTGAAGGTGGATGAGTGATTATCATTGCGCTTTGTGTTTCAAGATTGTGAACGATTTGAGTTGAGCGATAAAGATATAATGAGAGAAAGGTCTGCCCCATGGACAAGAAAATTCTGCTGGGAATCATCGCGTTCGGGCTGGTATCCGTCGTCGCGCTGGGCATCGTGTCATACCAATTCGGGGTAATGTCGCCATATTTTACTGGCCAGCCCTGAATGGATTCCCGCCCTCGCGGGAATGACGATACACAACTTGTAACCGGCGTTTACGGCGCAGTCAGCCTGAAATGGTATCAGCTTCTCCGGCTAAACAAGAGTCGGGAGATCAGGACTCCTTCCGACTTCTCGTTGCCGTGCTCAGCGACGCGCGCGACAAAAACCAGCTTTCGAACATTCTGAGCGACCTGCTGGCGGACGTGTTCATTGACGGCCTGATAACTCCACATACGGGCGAGACCGTAGAAGAGGTCAGGTATCGGCTGGTGGTCGAAGGGCCGGCGGCGGACAGGGCCGTGCTGGTCGCGCTGTACAACGCCACGGACGGCCCGAACTGGGAGGAAAGCGAAAATTGGCTGAGCGACGAGCCGCTCTCCGCATGGTACGGCATAACCACCGACATCGCGGGCCGCGTCACAGAATTGGAGTTGGGCGACAACAATTTGACGGGGGCAATACCCGCTGAATTGGGCAACCTCGCCAGTCTGATAAATTTGGACCTTCATCACAACCCGTTGAGCGGGGAGATACCCCCTGAACTGGGCAACCTCACCAATCTCACAACGCTGCATCTGTATGGGAACAAATTAAGCGGAGAGATGCCGCCTGAGCTTGCGAACCTGACCAATCTGGAACGGCTTCGGCTCTACACCAATGACTTAAGCGGGACGATACCGGCCTGGCTGGAAGAGCTGACCAACCTGGACGTCCTGGACATAGAGGACAACGAGTTTACTGGAGAGATACCCCCGAACTGGGCAACATCGCTGGGCTGAAAGATCTGTGGCTCTCGAGAAACAAGCTGAGCGGGAATATACCACCTGAGCTGGGCAACCTCTCAGAAATGCATGTACTAGTGCTATTCGATAATAATCTGACCGGCGCCATACCACCCGAGTTGGGCAACCTTGACCACCTGGAATGGTTATATCTCTCGGATAACAAGCTGAGCGGTGAGATTCCGGTGGAACTGGGCAACCTCGACCACCTGGTACGGCTGTATCTCGTGGATAACGAGTTGAGCGGTGAGATTCCGGCGGAACTGGGCGAACTCGACGACCTGGAGATACTTTATCTTTCGGATAACGGGTTGAGCGGTGAGATTCCGGCGGAACTGGGCGAACTCGCCAGCCTCGAATGGCTGATGCTCCATGAGAACGAGTTGACCGGTTCCATACCGTCCGAGTTGGGCAGCCTCGCCAATCTGGAGGTTCTGTTCCTCAGGAACAATCAGCTGAGCGGTGAGATTCCGATGGAACTGGGCAATCTCGCCAAACTGGAATTGCTGTCTCTCAGGAACAATCAATTGACCGGAATGATTCCGACAGAACTGGGCAATCTCGCCAAACTGGAATCTATGACTATCAGCAACAACCAGTTGACTGGGGATATTCCGGAGGAACTGGGCGACCTCACGAATCTGGGTACGCTTTACATCAGCGGCAATCAGTTGACGGGCTGCATACCGGTAAGTCTCCAAGACGTTTCGGACAACGACTTCTCCGATCTCGACCCTGCGCTGCCGTTCTGCGATTCGGAACAACAGTCGTCCGACACTCCGTCAACCATGAGTACGTCTGGGGAAAATCCGATCCAGATGCCTGTGAAGGTAATTACATGGTAAGAAAGCAGTGGAACTGGTAGTCCGACAACTTAGTTGTGATGGATATCCAGATTCCGAATTATCCCCTCTCCCTTTGGGAGAGGGTTAGGGTGAGGGTATATAAACCGTCAATCCAAAAATGTTGGAACACTAGCGGGAAGGCGCGTTAGAGAACCGCCTTCCCGCCTGCGAGATGTCGTATCGCCCCAACAGCCAGAGTTCCCCACCCTGCCATCAGGCTGAGGCCGCCAACCGGCGCGACCGCTCCGAACACGCCTATATCCGCGAACGCTATCAGGTACAGGCTGCCGCAGAACACCACCACGCCGAAAGTCAGCAGGCCGCAGGTAATCGCGACCGCGCGGCTCTTCCACACACTGCCCAGGCCGCCGACCGCAACCAGCGCGATGGCGTGGTACATCTGGAACCGCACTGCCGTCTCCAGCGTGTCGAGCGCGTCAGTGTCCAGCCGCCCCTCGAGCGCGTGAGTTCCGGCCGCTCCCATCACAACGCCAAGAAGCCCCAGGACCGCGCCCGCCGCCACCCAGGCAGCCCATCCCCTGGAACTGTCGTCAATCCTCAATCTCATTCTCCGATTGCATCTCAAGACCTGAGGGCTATAATACATACACGTCAAGAATCAAATCCATACAGTAGAAGGTGCCCAGTATGTCAACGTCAATCGAACAACGCTTCTTCGAGCTTCATTCCAAGTCCGCCGAAATGCACGAGGAGGCTCGTTCCCTGTTCCCGGACGGGGTGACCCACGACGCGCGACGCCAGAACCCGTTCCAGCTTTACTACACCCACGCCGAGGGCGCGGCTAAGTATGACGTGGACGGCAACCGCATTCTGGACTACTTCCCCGGGCACGGTGCGCTCATACTGGGTCATTCCCGACCGGAAGTCGTCAGCGCGGTCCAGGAGCAGATGGCCAGAGGCACCCACTTCTCAGGTTCTACTGAGCTTGAAGTGCAGTGGGGCAACTGGGTCAGAGAGTTGATTCCAAGCGCCGAAAAGGTGCGCTTCCACAGTTCCGGCACCGAGGCCGACATGATGGCCATACGCATGGCGCGCGCCTACACCGGGAAGACCAAGGTCATCAAGTTCGAGGACCACTTCCACGGCTGGAGCGACTACCTGGTAGCCGGCTCCGATGGAATCGGCGGCATACCGGCTGAGACGCTCGGCACTATGATTGTTCTGCCGCCCAACGACATCGAGACGTTCGAGAGGACACTTCAGAACAACGACGACATCGCCGCCGTCATCCTCGAGCCTACAGGCGCGCACATGGGACTGGAGCCAATCCTGCCCGAATTCCTGCACCAACTTCGCGAGGTGACCGAGCGTTACGGCGTCGTTCTCATATTCGACGAGGTGGTGACGGGCTTCCGAATCTCCAGGGGCGGAGCGCAGGAGTACTTTGGCATAAGACCTGACCTCACGACGCTCGCCAAGATTCTCGGAGGCGGACTGCCCGGCGGAGCCGTAACCGGCAAGGCGGACATCATCAACATGATCGAGGACAGGCCCGGCGACGCGGATTACAACATGAATACCCGTATAGCCCACAACGGCACGTTCAACGCCAATCCTATATCAGCCGCCGCCGGAATCGCCGCGCTCGAAATCGTGGCGAACGAGCCGATCAACGATACCGCCAACCTGCGCGCCGCGCAGATCAAGGACGGACTGAACGACCTGATGGGACGCATGGAAATACCGGGCTGCGTCTCAGGCATAGCGTCTCTCATGTTCCTGAAACTGGGTGTGGATCACGAATGCGACAGGGAATACTGCATCCTTTCACACGACCAGATGGCAGAATCAATGGAGTCGGAGCGATCTCGCCAGCTTACTCTGTCCCTGCTCAACAACGGCGTGCAGAGCGGCAACCGCTTCATCCTGACCGCGGCTCATACCGAGGACGATATAGCTCACACCATCGGCGCGTACGAAAAGGCGTTCGACGAAATCCGCGGCATCGGACTGGTGTAGATATGGAAAGAGAAATAGCCCCGCGAATAACCGTTGACCCCGAGAAGTGCGGAGGCCGCCCCTGCGTTCGGGGAATCAGAATCAGGGTCACCGATGTGATAGACCTGCTAGCGCACGGCCTCAGCGTGTCTGATGTTTTGGAAGAATTGCCAGACTTGGAACGTGAGGATGTGCTTGCCTGTCTTAAATTCGCCAGCAGCCGAGTCAGTCATCCGATCCTGGTGGGATGAAAATCTGGCTGGACGCGCATTTACCACCTAGGCTTCGTCTCTGGTTATCGGAAAACTACGCCATAGAAGCCCAGACTGTCCAAGAACTAGGGCTTCGCACCGCCAGAGACTTAGATATATACCGTCGAGCGGCATCCGAGGGCGCCATCATAATGTCCAAAGACAGTGATTATGCCGAGTTATCTTCGATATTTAGCTTCCCGCCTCAGATTATATTGCTCACCTGCGGCAACACGTCAAACGCCGAATTGCGAGAGATTTTGTCGCATACGCTGGAAGATGCGTTGCGCCTGATTGACCAGGGGGAACCACTGGTAGAGATTAGCGATCCGAGCGTCCCGCTACGCCGACTTTATTGAAGATGTGGCCCGGTTCACCATGCACTGGCTTCTGGTAGCGGCGGGCGGCGCGCTCGGCGCCCTGTCCAGGTACGCGATTGATCGCGCCGTCAACGCCTACATGGGCCCCACAGTCCTTGGCATATTCCTCATCAACATAACCGGGTCGTTCATTCTCGGCGTGTTCGCTACAGCGTACGACGCAAACGAATGGCCCGCGTCAACCCGGCTACTCATAGCGGTCGGCTTCTTCGGATCCTATACGACGTTCTCCACGCTGACAGTCGCGTCAGTCCAGCTTGCGGATGGAGGAGACTTGGCGCGCGCCGCGCTGAACATACTCGGCAGCATAGCCGTCGGACTTGCGGCTGCCTTCGCCGGCATACTGGTCGGACGCGCCCTCTGAGAGCCCGGCTACCCGCCGAATACGCCCCTCCAGGACAACAGCGCGCCCACTACTATCAGCACAACGCCCATCGCCAGAATCAGCGTGTTGAGCTCCACCCTGCCGGTCAGTTTCGCGCCGAGATAGCTGCCTACCATCGCCGCCGCGCCCATCATAATCAGGAGCGGATAGTCAACCTGGCCTCGCGCCACGTGGCCCACCCATCCCAGCGACCCCATAAAGAAGCCTATGAACAGGTTCGAGCCTGCCGCGATTCTCGGATCAACCCTGAGTATCCGGATAAGCGCGGGCAGTCGTATGCTTCCCAGTATGAGACCGACCGCGCCGCCCAGCGCTCCGACCCCGAAACCTATACCGCCCTCCAGCGACATTCTCTTAACCGTAAAGTCGCCCTCCGCGCCTTCGAGGTCGGAGCCAAACATATGCGCTCCACTATCCCGACGCCGGTTGCGCGCGAGTATCAGGAACTCCACGCCCTGCCAGAATACAAGCGCGCCCGCGGCTGAAAGCAGCAGACGCGGCGACACAACATCGCTCAGGAATCCTCCAAGAAACGCTCCGACAAAGGCCGGAATGCCCATTACCAGCACGATCCGCTTGTCAACGCGACCCTCTCTGAAATGGCGTATCGCTCCGCTCAGAGACGCGAGGCTGGAGACGAGTATATTAGTGCCTCCCGCTATCGCCGGAGTCATGCTGGTCAGCAATAGCATCGCGGGCAGTCGGATCGTTCCCAGCGCGAGCCCCACGAATCCTCCAAGTATCCCAACACCGAATGATACGATTGTGAGAGTCAACAACTGCCATAGCGCAAGGTCGGAAGTCATTTGGAAGAACCCACCTGTTCCACGATTTCTTTCATCTCGTCAATCTGCTCCCGAGACGCGGGCCGCCGTCCATAGCAGGCGCGGTTGAACGCTTCGGTAGCCATCCGAGCGATTCGGCTTGGAAACACCCTTGCCAGCGAGGGACGATATTCACGCGGCGTCTGATTGCTCGCGCGTCGGAAGCCTCGCGCCTCGGCGATGGTCAGCATACCGAAGTATATTCTGAACACGTCCACTATGTCCTGTTCGTCGTCCGGCAGTCGCAACCCGGTCACGGCCCTTCGTCGCCTGAAGCGTTCAGGCAGAAGGTCGAACAGAAGACGCGCCATGTCCAGCCCGGGGTCAACCTCTTCGGCTATTGGTTCGCGCTCACCATCTTCATCAATTCTGCGCCAACGCACAATGCGCCTGAATCCCCTGGCCAGGAGCGCAAGAGCGATCAAGGCCAGAATCGCGACTATCGTCCACTCAATGACGTCGCCCCAGATGGATGGTTCGGAGGAAGTCGCCTGCTCTCTGATGTCATTGAGGAAGTCGCCCGGACCTATTTCCTGCTGTGGACGTTCCGGCGGTTCTCCGACCAGGCTGCGAAACAGATTGAACAACCACAACACGATATAGCCTACGACAAACGCAATCGGCAGAACGACGACATACATAAAGACGGTTACCAGCGCGTTGAATAAAACGCCCAGCGGAGCCGCGATGAAATCTATGACCGACTTCTGAAGTATGCCGAACACCAAGCCGACCAGTACAATGCCGCCCACCACTCCGCCGATAATGCGCGTCCACCTCCGCTGGATATTCCTGCCGCTCGAAGCGGGCAGAATGTGTCCTATGCTCAGACCTGTCAGTCCAACCGCGAAGAAAGTGAACATCAGCGGGAATATATTCAGGTTGGCGGAATGGAATATGTCCACGACCGCCCCCAGAGACAGCGCTATCAGTCCCACCCTGAAAGTCATGGACAGATGGTCCGTCGGAAACTCGATGGACGCTATTCTGCCGCCCCTCCACCACAGTATGGCGGAAAACAGCGAAGCGACGACGGCCTTTGCCCTGTCGTTCGTGGATGCGTCGTCCGACATCACCGCCCCGAGCCAACCCAGGTCCACACCGGGCGCCGAGGACGAAAGTATGTATGTGCCAAGCAACAGATAGATGACAATTACGCCGGCCACCATCTGCATGACGTACTGCATCCACAGCGGCATTATTATCATCAGAGTTGTGCGCGCCACCACGAAAGAGGCGCCCATGATCGCCACTGCGGCAATCCAAGTCATCGCCGCTTCGCCCTGGAGAAGAACCAGGCTGAACACGGCGATCAGAACGTAGAACCACACGCTCTCGACTATTACGCTGGCTATTAGGACAAGCCTATCCTGGGCCGAACTCACTCGCCAACTCCATGTTCTCAAAATAACTTCTCAGATCGTACAGCGCAACGCCTTCGGGCATGTCGGGCGGGTCTGTGTCTCCGACGAAGATCACAACCATTCGATGTCCTCTGGCTCTCAGGTCGAATATGACTGAAACCATGTCCTGCGTCAGTATTGCCGCGATCACCACCAGCGTAGAACCTATTGGGAACCGCCTTGCGCCATGTCCGAGTTGTGGAGCCATAGGACCGATGGAAAGTGGCCTGATTGTCGCCAGGGCCTCCAGGATAACTGTCAGCTGTTCAGGATTGCTCGCGGGGTCGAGTCTCATCGGGCGGTCGGCGAGAATCGGCGTTCCGTTCGAGAATAGCCCAACGCTGTACTGCTGTTCGGCTGCGTAACTAGCGACCGACGCCGCGCTGGTTATCACGCGCTCCAGATTTATGGGTGAGTATCCCTCCCACGTGCGTTCGGTGGTCTCTACGAGCACTACCAGTATTACCGTGAACGCCGAACTTGGTTCGAATGTGCGAACCTGGAGACTCTGCATACGAGCGGTAGCCTTCCAGTCCACAATCTTCATCGGGTCTCCCACGTTATATTCACGAAGCCCGGAGGGACGAGACTCGTCCTGAAAAATTCTGATCCCGCCCCGCGTCTCCCCCAGCGGCCGCGCGGCCGGCATACCAAGCTCAGGCAGGGGAACCACTTTGGGATATACCAGAAGATAGTCGTTTCTATCAATCGGACTGTGACTCTCGAAGAAGCCGAACAGGTCTCCGCTCTCCATCCTGGCAGGCCCGATTTTGAAATATCCGCGTCTGTTCCCTTTTATCCTGTACTCCCATCGGATGCGCTCGTACCATGCCAGCGAAGTACTGTGCATTATGATCTTGGAATTTGGACTGGAGCTAACCGCCATTTTGGCTTCCGCCACTTCTATCTCGTCCGGCACCTCGTCAACGACACTCAGCTTTCCCAACGGCAGAGGTTTCCGGTTCACAACCGAAATCGTCATGATTGTCTCTTCGTCAATGAACACCCTCGGCTGTTCTATCTTCCGCTCATAATGGACCTCTTCCAGGGAGAGCCTGTTCCAGACCCAGGACACTCCGGCCACTATTAAGCCCATTGCCCCAAGGCCGATGACAAGACCCTGCCCCGAGAAAACGCCGACGATTATTAGCAGCGCGAACATTACTATCCATATGTCGTGCCAGATACTGTTGAACAAACGGGGCTACCTTTCGATTGGCACGGGTAAGGAGTTCAGTATGCTCGACACTATCTGTTCGGGAACCAGTCCGCGCAGCCTCGCGCCCGATGTCAGTATCAGACGATGGGCCAGCGCTGGTTCCGCCATGGCTTTCACGTCGTCCGGAGTAACGAAGTCCCTTCCGTCCAGCGCGGCGTGCGCCTGCGATGTCTTGTACAAGCCCAGCGTCGCCCTCGGACTGCCGCCAAGAGCGAGAGAGTCGTTCGTCCGGGTATTCTGCACAACCGCGACGATATAGTCGCGCACAATGTCATCCACCTCGATGCGTGTAACGGAGTCCTGCATCTCGATCAACTCTTCTTCACTCGTGACGGCGTCTATATCGGGCAGAACGGTATCCCTCTCGAATCTGAGCAGTATGTCGGACTCCTCCTCCGCGCTTGGGTACCCTATTTTTACGCGCACGATGAACCTGTCCAACTGGGCCTCAGGCAGTGGGAACGTGCCCTCCAACTCCACCGGGTTCTGTGTCGCTATCACCAGGAACGGCTCTCTGAAACGCCGCGTAACCCCGTCAATCGTCGCCTGTCGCTCCTGCATAGCCTCCAGCAGCGCCGACTGCGCGCGCGGAGTCGCGCGGTTTATCTCGTCGGCGAGCAGCACCTGGCTGAATATCGGCCCCGACCGGAACTCGAAGTCCCCTGACTTCTGGTTGTAGAAATTGACGCCCAGAACGTCCGTCGGCATCAGGTCCGGCGTGAACTGGATGCGGCTGAACACGCATCCCAGCGACTGCGCCAACGCCTTGGACATCGTCGTCTTGCCCGTGCCCGGCACATCCTCCACGAGAACATGCCCCTTGCAGATGAGCGCGATTATGGCGATATCTATCACCTCCGACTTGCCGACCACTACTTGCTGAATGCTCTCTCGCAGTTTCAACGCCATCTCTTGAATGCGCGCCGCCCCGTTACTCGCCTGTACCATAATCCCTCACTAGCTTAATAAGTCGCCTGTCACACCACCCCATTCCGCCTCGACACAACCGACCTCCCGTGACACACCCATAGATTATAGACTGTTCCAACACCGTAGGTGTGCCCAACCCACTCCCAATTCCCAATCCGCCGGCGACCCGTCCTGTTCACCCCAGGCTATATTTGCAATAAGCGCGCCTCTGAACCGGCGTACTCTCAGAAGGGAATAATGTAACTGCCGGATACGCCTTGCGCGGGCATGACATCATGTACAATTGCGTGATACAGACGCTCCTCCATCCTGTGAGGTCAGACATGACGACAAGGCGCAAATCGCCAATCCGGGCCGCGCTCGAAGATGTGTTCCCGGAATTTCCACCCAGAGAAGATATGCTCAATCCCCTCTATCTGCACTCTCCGGCTCACCAGGCCGCGCTCGCGCGATACCTCGGCTCACCTGAAACCACCCTGGTCCTCTGCGAGGTTCCGGTCAATTGGCAACCCAGCGGCAATCGCCAGGAGGTACTGATACCGGATCTGACCGTGGCGTTCGACATCAATCCTGATGAAATCATCGGACAGAGAGGCTACTCTATTGCCGACATCGGCAAGCCGCCCGACTTCGCGCTCGAGGTGGCGTCTCCGACCACAGGGGTCAGGGACTATACCTACAAGCGGAATCGGTATGCCGAATTCGGCATACGTGAGTATTGGCGTTTCGACCACACCGGCGGCGAGTATCACGATGTGGCGCTCGCGGGAGACCGTCTCGGCATAGGCCGATACGACCCAATCGAGATAGCGTCAACAGACAGCGGCCTGCTCCGCGGACACAGCGAGGTTCTGGGTCTGGATATCTGCTGGGAGCATGGACACCTGCGATTCTATGACCCTCTCGAAGGACGCTACCTGCTAACATTCGACGAGGAGGCTGACGGACGCCTGGCCGCCGAAGCTGAAGTCAGGCGACTACGAGATGAACTCTCGCGCCTGCAATCCGAAAGCGATTAGTATAGTAACCTCGCGCGTAAAGAACCCCTGAGCGCCAAATGCTGATAACTGAATTCCGGGAGGTAATCGCGCTAATCAATGTGCATGATAAAGACGTCCCTCCATCCTGTGAGGTCAGACATGACGACAAGGCGCAAATCGCCAATCCGGGCCGCGCTCGAAGATGTGTTCCCGGAATTTCCACCCAGAGAAGATATGCTCAATCCCCTCTATCTGCACTCTCCGGCTCACCAGGCCGCGCTCGCGCGATACTTCGGCTCACCTGAAACCACCCTGGTCCTCTGCGAGGTTCCGGTCAATTGG
Organism: Dehalococcoidia bacterium; assembly: GCA_965261525.1. Taxonomy (GTDB): domain Bacteria; phylum Chloroflexota; class Dehalococcoidia; order Lucifugimonadales; family UBA1123; genus VXRN01. The sequence goes on along the minus strand of OZ253472.1, from coordinate 1,391,067 downwards.
CAACCCAGCGGCAATCGCCGGGAGGTACTGATACCGGATCTGACCGTTGCGTTCGACATCAATCCTGATGAAATCATCGGACAGAGAGGCTACTCTATTACCGACATCGGCAAGCCGCCCGACTTCGCGCTCGAGGTGGCGTCTCCGACCACAGGGGTCAGGGACTATACCTACAAGCGGAATCGGTATGCCGAATTCGGCATACGTGAGTATTGGCGTTTCGACCACACCGGCGGCGAGTATCACGATGTGGCGCTCGCGGGAGACCGTCTCGGCATAGGCCGATACGACCCAATCGAGATAGCGTCAACAGACGACGGCCTGCTCCGCGGACACAGCGAGGTTCTGGGTCTGGATATCTGCTGGGAGCATGGACACCTGCGATTCTATGACCCTCTCGAAGGACGCTACCTGCTAACATTCGACGAGGAGGCTGACGGACGCTTGGCCGCCGAAGAACAGGCGTCCAGAGAGTCCGAAGCCCGTCGTGTCGCCGAAGACGCCAGACTAGCCGCTGATGCCGCCAGACTAGCCTCCGAAGCAGAAGTCAGGCGACTCCGCGATAAGCTGTCGCGACTGCAATCCGAAAATGAATAGCGTCTCCACGAGTAAGGAACCCCGACCACCAAACACAGACAACCAAAACCCAAATTCCGGGAGGCAACAATGCTAATCAATGAAGTCAAAGCGCTCGTTTTCGACGTGTTCGGCACAGTGGTGGACTGGCGCATGAGCATCGCTCGCGAGGGCAAGCAGCTCGCCAAGCGTAAGGGCATCACCGATGTGGACTGGCTGGAGTTCGCTGACGCATGGCGCAATGGGTACGGCCCTTCGATGAATAAAGTGCGCCAGGGTGAACTTCCCTGGACACGAATTGACGACCTGCACCGCATGATACTCGACGAACTGCTCGTCAAGTACGGCATCGAGGGTCTGACCGAAGACGAGAAGCGCGACTTCAACAAGGCATGGCACAGGCTCGACGCCTGGCCCGACTCTCCTCCCGGACTCACCCGCCTCAAGCGGCGTTACGTCATCGCGACGCTCTCCAATGGCAACGTCGCGCTCCTGACCAATATGGCGAAATGGGCCGGACTGCCCTGGGACTGCATCCTGTCGGCGGAACTCGCCCACCACTACAAGCCCGACCCCGAGACATATCTTATGGCCGCCGACATACTCGGACTCGAGCCCTCCGAGGTGATGATGTCAGCGGCGCACAAGAACGATCTCAAGGCCGCGAGCGCGCAGGGACTCAAGACTGCGTTCATCCCGCGCCCGTTCGAACACGGCCCTCGCCGCGAGATAGACACCTCGCCGGAGGACTGGATTGACCTGGTCGCCAGCGATTTCGAGGACCTCGCGCTGAAGATGGGGACATGAACTCAGCCCTGGTAATGCAGTCGGGCGGGTGTACTCACGTACTGAACCGCAGCCTGTACGCCATAGCGTCCGAATTTGCCAGAACAGGCCCAGGAACCCTGTACGGCGCGCCGCACGGCCTGGAAGGGATACTCCAGAATCGCGCCCTGAACCTGTCCGAAGTACCGCATGATCTTTGGATGAGTGTCGCCGACGCCCCGGGCGCGGCCATCGGCTCTACGCGTCGCCGTCTCAGGGACGACGACGTAGAGCCTGTGTTCGAGTATCTCGATAGGTTCGGCATCCGCTACTGGTTCATCATAGGCGGCAACGACTCCGCCGAGACCGGCCACACACTTCAGACGCGGGCCGACGAGATGGGCCACGACCTCTCCGTGATAAACGTCCCCAAGACGATTGACAACGATCTCGTGCTGACGGACCACTGCCCAGGCTACGGCAGCGCGGCCCGGTTCGTCGCCACCGCCGTCATTGGTTCCGGCCTCGACGCCGAGGCGCTCACCGGCGCATCCCCCATAACTATATTCGAGGTAATGGGCCGGGACGCAGGCTGGCTCGCCGCCTCCGCCGCTCTCGCCAAACGAGAAGAACGCGACCCGCCCCATCTGATCTGCGTACCCGAAATTCTGATTGACGAAGACAAGTTCGTTGCAGACGTGCAGGACGCCTACACCAGATACGGCTGCGCCGTCGCCGTAGTCTCTGAGAATGTACGGACTTCGGACGGCATTCCCGGAGGCCAGTCCGCCCCTTGGTTCGTGGACGACTTCGGGCACGAATACTACGACGGCCCCGCACGCTACCTCGCCGCCCTTGTCAGCCGGAGCCTGGGTGTCCGCGCCCGCTACGAAAAGCCCGGAACTATTCAGCGTTCATTCCCGTGGGCCGCTTCCAATTCAGACATTCAGGAGGCTGATATGGTTGGCAGAGCCGCCGTATCCGCCGCCCGAGAGGGTATGCGAGACGTGATAGTCACTCTCGAAAGGGAGGACTGCGCCGACTACAAGTGCCGAACCGGATTCGCCCCTCTCGATCAGGTCGGCGGAAAAGTGCGCCGTATGCCCGACGAATACCTTGCTCCCAGGGACAACTTCGTCACAGACGCCTTCATTGAATACCTGAAGCCCCTCGTCGGCGAGATTCCTCACTTCGGCCGGCTTATGTAAGGCTGTCGGCCATATGCCGATTGACGTCCCTCGTCAACAATTCGTAAACTGACCCTGAATATGATTTTAGGATACAGGGGCAGGCGAACCGAAATGTTCGCAAACGGAGAGTTTGTCGCGGCATTTCAGTCTTTTGAAAGACAGGCGGCGAAAAGACTTTCAATACTGAACGCGGCGGCATCTCTGCAAACATTGCGCTCTTTGCGTGAGGCCCTCAGAGGTGATAGAGAGGGCCAGTACTCTATCCGAATCAACCGACAGTGGTGAATCTGTGCGAGCGCTTCCTACCGCAGCCCAGATCATGACATAGTGGATGCGAGACGATGTCCGTTGGACTTACTAACCCGTACCTGAATTTCATGTAGAGGACAGGAACAGTTGAAAATACAATGCGTGTGGGCCAGGGATATGTAGCAGTTGAGCAATTGGTCGCTTATAAAATCGCTCAGTAATACCATGTCCTTCGTGTTGAACCAAGCTCAGGGCAGTCCTCCTCTGAAAATTTCCATGCTGATCAACTGAAGACTGAAGTTGCGCATCGGGCTGCCTTCCGAAGAATCTCATAAATCATCCCGGACTCCGGCCCTGCTGAAATGGCGGGGCCGTTCTGATTCATAAGTCAGTTTCTGAATTTACTACATTGGAATTCCCACACTATGCTACAATCGGCCCAATTCCACCTACTTGGATCAGGACCTTAACGTATGCTCAGATTCTTCAGAAGAGGCGAACGCGAAGACCGCGAGCGAACCCAGGCCGCCGTTCGGAGAACTCGGCGCCGATGGTTCAGTCGGCTTACGGTCGTCTTCCAGCGAAGCGAAATTGACGACGATATGTGGGACGAACTGGAAGAGTCCCTGATATCCGCGGACGTTGGCGTAGCCACCACCATGAAACTGCTGGATACTCTTCGCGGCCGGATCCGTGAATACGGCATTACCAGGCCGGACGAAGCGTTGGACGCGCTTAAGGATGAGATGGTGGCGATGCTCAGCGTCGAGGGCGCGGACTCCGTAATGGAGGTGGATGACTCTCCTCTCGTCATACTCATGGTCGGCGTGAACGGCGTTGGCAAGACGACCGCAATCGCCCGACTCACCAGGCTCTATAAGAACGAAGGCAGGAGTGTGCTTCTCGGCGCGGGCGATACGTTCAGGGCCGCCGCCATCGAGCAGCTCAGCGAGTGGGGGGACCGCCTTGGCGTGGACGTAATATCCCACAGGCACGGCGCCGACTCCGCCGCGGTCGCGTTCGACAGCATACAGGCCGCCGTTTCCCGCGGGATTGATGTCGTGATAATTGACACGGCGGGCAGACTGCACACTCGTACCGACCTAATGGCCGAACTCCGCAAGATGCGGACGGTCATAGACAGGCAGGGATTCGAGTCCTCCCATCGCGTCATTCTTGCCATGGACGCCACTACCGGCCAGAACGGGCTGATACAGGCTCACGCTTTCATCGAGGATACGCGCTGCGCCGGGGTATTCCTCACCAAGCTGGACGGCTCGGCAAAGGGGGGCGTAGTCCTGGGCATAACAGACGAACTCAACCTGCCCGTCCTATTCATCGGCACGGGCGAGCGACCTGAAGATATGGCTATCTTCGAACCCCGCGACTTCGTCGAGAGCCTGTTCGCGTCCGACCAGCCGGACTGATTCAGGCGGCAAGCCGCAAAGTATCCGCTCACGTTTCATGGGCGTTACGATATACGGGTGAGTGGGCATACGAGTGGACTAACATATGGTTAACGAGAGCCATTAATGGCTCATGCGTTCCCAGGAAGCGGCTATCAATCGTATAACGTTAGCCCAATCTAGTCCGGTGAGTCGCGAGAAGCGCGCGGCGACAGTGAATAGACGGATAACTAGGGAGAATGCGATGATTACTCAGGTGGCGATCATAGAGGATGCGGATAAATTGCGCGAGAGTGGGACGGAGGTCACGCTTGTGATGGCGGGACAGTTGCTGAGAGAGGCGATTGCTAAGACTGGCTTATCTCAGGCTGCCGTTGCGAGGGCGGTCGACATGAACCAGACAACACTGAGCAATTACGTGACCGGATCCCAGCTACCGGGCGTGGCACAACTCGATAGGATCGAGGAGGTTGAAGGCCTCGACATTACGAACGCCAGGATCGCCTTTGAGGCAGTTAGGATGGAGCGTGATGACAGCAGAAGAGGTGTCGGCAGAGCCGAGAAACGCGGAGGTCTCGGAGGAAAATTGATGGATGCGAGTCTCCGCACGACGAATGAGCAGACCGATGCGAAACAGGTTACTGTATCCGAAGAATATACAATCGAAATACCCCAAGAGGTTCGGGAAGCTATCTCAGTCGAACCGGGACAGCAGGTGGTCCTCATACCCATGAGGGGGCGAATCGTCCTGGTTCCACTAATGCCACTGGAGGAACTGCGTGAAAGGCTGCACGGGATAGACACCAGTCCACACCCCGACTGGGATATACCATGAATGTTGTTGATTCATCTGGCTGGATCGAGTATCTCTCGCGCGGACGAAACTTCGACGCCTTCGTTGAACCACTCTATAACTCGGATAAACTTCTGGTTCCGTCTATTGTCATTTCAGAGGTGTTCAGGCGAATATACCGAATGTTCAACGAGGAAGAAGCCTACAACGCGGTCGCGCGTATGTTGGTGAATACTGTCGTCAAACTGAATACGGATATTGCAATATTGGCAGGGGAGCTATCTATCGAACACAGGCTTGCCCTCGCTGACAGCATAATCTACGCTACGGCCCGCGCCTATTCTGCGATGCTCTGGACGCAGGACTCGGACTTTGAAGCGCTGGAGGGTGTAAGATACACTCCGCATTGGAGCAGAACCCAGGACTGAACATCTACACATACGGGGAGAATCGCCATGACAACGACCGCCGAACTCACCTCCACTAGCTATACCCGTGAACTCGCCGGGATACAGACAACCCTGGTAACCGGCGGACAGGGCGAGCCGCTGCTGATCCTCCACGACGAGACCGGACATCCGGGCTGGATGCGCTGGCATGAGAACCTGTCCCGCGATTTCACGCTGAACATCCCCATGATGCCCGGCTACGGCGGCTCCGCCAGTCTGGACTGGGCAATGACGATGCGCGACATGGCCGGCTGGTATCTCGAGGCTCTGGACGACATGGACATCGGCCAGGTCAGCGTGGTCGGATTCTCCCTGGGTGGATGGCTCGCCGCCGAGCTCGCCACCATGAACCCCGAACGTTTCAAGAAACTCGCGCTCGTGTCAGCCGCCGGAGTCAGGCCTCCGGTCGGCGAAATACTCGATATATTCCTGGTCACCGTTCCGATCTTCCTGGAAGCCTCCGTAGCCGACAAGGACAGCGTGGCCGAATTCCCAATAATCTGCCCCGACGAGCCGACTCCCGACCAGGTCATGGACTGGGAGGACGTACGCGAGGTGGCCTGTATGCTCGGCTGGCGTCCCTATATGCACAACCCGAACCTGCCTCACCTTCTTCACAGACTCAAGCGGCTGCCGACACTGATAGTCTGGGGCCGAGACGACGCCATCATCCCCCTCAGCGCCGGCCAGTTGTACAACGAGTCCATACCCGGATCGCGCCTCGCCGTCCTGGACAACTGCGGTCATCGCCCCGAAATCGAGCGGCCCGGCGAGTTCACGCGCATTCTCTCCGGCTTCCTGAAAGAAGACTGACAACCGGCAGCATAAATCTGTAAACTTGAAAGGCTGACAACGTGCCGAAGTGGCGGAATGGTAGACGCGACGGTCTCAAAAACCGTTGGGAGTGATCCCGTGTCGGTTCGACTCCGACCTTCGGCACCATCGTTTTTATTGCCAAGCTCCCCACCTTCTGACTGAAACTAACCTTTTCCTGGCCGCCCTCGTTATATTGATTGGACATAGGCGACACCCCGAACTCGATGCCTGTGTCCATGTGAATGGCGATACGGGGATAGTTTCAAAAGGAGACCGGATAGCAGATGCGAATGAACAGGAAACGTTGGATAATAGCGTCGGTCTTGACCGTCGTACTGGCTGTTGGAGTATTCACAGCGGGCATCGTCGCAGCGCAGGTCGCGGACGACTCGAAGGGAAACAGGTTCACGGCGCGCGTCGCCCAGATTCTCAATCTTGACGAAGACACCGTTCACGACACCATGGCTCAGGCCAGCCGTGAACTCCGCGAGGAATCGGCGCAGGAGAAGTTGAACGAACTTGTCGCCGCCGGAGAGATAACCTAGGCGCAGGCCGACGAGTACATGGCATGGATTCAGTCCGCGCCGGAGAGCATATACGAGATGAAGGGTCGAGGCTTCGGACGCGACTATCACGGCAGGAAAGGCCGCCACGGACGGGGATTCTTCCACTAGACTAAGGAAACAGGGGCGGACTCTATCCGCTCCGGTCAACTGAAAACTTATCACTGAAAGCTAACGACTTGAACCCACAGCCCGACATCTATACCGAGTCCGTCGTATTCGATGGGCTGAACGTGAGCAACTGGGACAGCCCGGAGGTGTATGGCAGCCTGCGCGCCGGAAAGGTCACCGGCATAAACGCGACCATCGCTATCTGGGAGAACTACCGCGAGACGATGGACAATCTCGCGGCCTGGATTCACAGGTTCGACTCCCAGTCCGAAACTCTGGCCCAGGCAGGCTCGGTTTCCGACATACTCCAGGCGAAGGAGCGGGGCAAGACAGCGGTGGTGCTCGGCTGGCAGAATGCATCTCCGATAGAAAACGACCTGAACCGACTCGCGCTGTTCCACAAGTTGGGCGTTCGCATCATCCAGATCACCTACAACGAGCGCAATCTCGTCGGCAACGGATGCTATGAGCGCACCGACGACGGCCTCAGCAACTTCGGTCAGGACATGGTTCGCGAGATGAACCGTCTGGGGATGCTCATAGACCTGTCCCACGTAGGGGACCACACCACGCTTGAAGCCGCCGAGCTATCAGAGCAGCCTGTCGCCTGCACCCACGCCAACGCCCGCGGATACTTCGACCATCCCCGGAACAAGACGGATGACGCTCTCAGGCTGATAACCGAGCGCGGAGGCGTCATCGGGGCCAACGCGTTCCCGCCCTTCCTGAGAAACGGCTTCGAGTCAACTCTTCTCGACTACGTGGACGCAATAGACGATCTGGTAGAGAGGGTCGGAATAGACCATGTGGGTATCGGTACGGACTATACCCAGAACCAGCCCAAGGACTTCTTCGACTGGATATTCTCACAACAGGGAACTAAGCTGAGGGACGTCTCGGACGTCTATCCAGAGAACCTTCTGCACCCGAAGGGCATGGAGACTCCCGATAGCCTGTCCAACGTGGCCTCCGAACTCCTGAATCGAGGTTATACGGCTCAAGACGTGTCCAAAGTGCTGGGCGGCAACTGGCTCAGACTGTTCAGACAGGTCTGGGGGAGTTGACCACTCGGAGGTCAGTTAGCTTTCTCGAGCGGTCCTCACCATCGAATAAGGACTATCCGCTTATGGGTTCAAGTCGCTTCGCATGAGAGAATTGGCGCATCCGCGCTCTGGCGTCCACGCGACAGAATATATGTGCTCGCTGTATATTCGGGCTGTGGTACAATCGAATCGAGTAAGGAGGAATCCATGGTCACCGGAACCGCCACTGCCGCCATAGTCTATCCCGAAACGGACGGTATGCCATTGCCTGACGGAGAGTACCAAGCGCCAATATACATCAGAGTCGTTGGCACACTCAGAGTTCACTTCATGGACGTTCCCGGCGCCAGGGTAAACGGCGACACGTTCATCTACTACGTGGAGGGAGACACTAATCGCAGGGTGTCCCCGGACTGCTACGTAGTCTTCGGCCTGTCCGAGGCCGCGCTGGAATCGCTGTCGCTGGAAAGGAATAACACCTATTTGCTGTGGGAGGTCGGCAAGCCGCCGGACTTCGTGCTTGAGATAGCCTCGAAGAGTACGGCGAGGGTTGACCTGAGCAGAAAGCGGGGCCTGTACGCGGAACTGGGCGTGCCTGAATACTGGCGGTACGACGCGACTGGCGGAGAGTTCTATGGCGATTCGCTGGTGGGTGAGTACCTTGTGGACGGGGAGTATCGCCGTTTTCAGATGCATCGCGAGAGAGACGGGCGGGTGTGGTCTCACAGCGAAGTTCTGAACCTTGATCTGTGGTGGGATGACGGCGACCTTCGTTTCTGGGATCCTGTTGGTGGGCGTTGGCTGTTGAACCACGAGGAGGAGCGGGAAGGTCGTCTGAAAGCTGAGATTCGAGCCGACACTGCCGAAAACCGAGCCGACACTGCCGAAAATCGCGCCACCGCCGCCGAAAATCGCGCCACCGCCGCCGAGATTCGCGCCGATGAAGAGCGCTCCGTTCGCATCACCTCAGAATCGAGACTTGCGGAACTGGAGGCTGAAATCCGACGCCTGCGCGGTCAATAGGCTTTGAAAATGCCTTGGATAGCAACGCGGAAACGTTCAAATCCTGCCTATCCTCAGCGTCCAGTAAACCCCGATTCGGACAGCCAATGAGCCAAAACAGTGTCCCGGACCGCCCCCGAATGCCCGACAGCTACGGCGTCGGAGATCCGCAATACGGCTTCGAGCCGATCCGATGGTCGTGGGTAGTCGAGCGAATGACAGAGGCGCGAAACTACTGGGTCGCCACTACCCGCGGGGACGGCAGCCCGCACGTCAGCCCGGTGTGGGGAGTCTGGCGCGACGATTCGTTTCACTTCTTCACCGATACAGACTCGTTAAAGGCGCGCTCTATACGCCGTGACCCGCGCGCCGTGGTTCACCTGGAGAGTGGGGACGAGGTTGTCATCATGGAAGGCGCTCTCGAACCTGTAAGCGCCACTCCCGATCTCGTATCCGCCTATGAGAGCAAGTACGGAATCTCTCTCGGAGACGAACCCGAGGGCCTGTATCGCCTCGAACTCGCCAAGGCGCTCGCCTGGCTGGAGTCGGACTTTCCAAAGACAGCCACAAGATGGCGCTTCTGACGGCGATATGACTACCTACGAAAACCTGTCCATCACAGACGACGACCGGCTATACGAGATGTTGGACGACGAGACCGTGTTCCGGGACTGCGATTTCGACGGCGCCGACTTCGAGGGTATCGAAGCCGATGTTCTTGTGATCGAGGACTGCACGCTCCGCCGCGCCAATCTCTCCAATCTGCTCTGCCACGATCTGCGACTAAAGGACTCGGTCCTGGAGGAAGCCGCTCTGAACAATATGGAGGCGCATGAGGCGGAGATAACCGGATGCAGTTTCATGTCCGCAAGAATGCTGAAAGCCAGCCTGAACATCTCACGGCTTACGAACTGCGATTTCTCCGGCGCGGACATGGATGGCGCGAACCTGTTTGGCGCGGACCTCACCGGCTCGCGCTTCAGTGGCGTTGACCTCTCCACCGTGAGACTCGAAGGCGCGAACATCAAACGGGTTGACTTCAGCCTGGCATCTCTGCGGGAACACAGCTTCAGGGGTCGAAAACTGGTTGGCGTCAACTTCACCGAGGCCGACCTGGAAGGCTGCGACTTCAGCGACGTTGTGTTCGAAGACTGCCACCTGGTCGGCGCGTACTTATCCGAGCGCACAAGGTTCGACCGCGCCGATCTGAGAGGGGCGTTCGTGTCCGGCGCCCATCTCGTGAAGGCCAGCATGATGGGCGCGGTTATGCTGCCCTCGCAGGTCAACACAATGGTCTTCGACGGTTTCGGGATCGTCGTGTTTATGGATGATGCGGGCGATTAGGCATATAATTAGTTTGGGGCAAAATCGGGAATGAATTCGCGGAGATGAGATGCCGACGGTGGAAGAGCAAACTAAGCTGATAACAGCCGACGAACTTCTTCGGCTTGACAGCGCGGGCGTTCGCGGCGAACTGATACGGGGCGTGTTTTACAGGATCAGGGCGTCGGAAGTGCGGCATAGCATCGTGGGAGTGAATATATGCTACCTACTCGGCGCTTTTGTCAGGCCAAGACGCTTGGGACATCTCGTAGCGGCCAGAACGGGAGTCCAACTTGAGTGGAATCCCGACACCGTGCGAGAAGTGGACTGCGCTTACATATCCTACGCCAAATGGCCTCGCGGAGATCGAAACGCTGGATACATTCAGATACCTCCCGATATTGTAGTGGAAGTGGTATCCAGCGCAGACTATCCTCCCAGCGTAAACGATAAGGCGCGGATGTGGCTGAACTATGGCGTTCCGCTCGTATGGGCCGTTAATCCTGGGAGTCGCGCTGTTGAGGTCCATGCAATAGACAGTCCCGTAGTTACGCTTAACGAAGACGATACGCTGGACGGCGGCGCGGTCCTGCCCGGCTTCACCTGTCCCGTGCGAGACATCTTCAATTTGTAACCCGCCGCTGTGTTCAGCGTGCCAGAAGTTAAACTAGGCTATTCTCCCACGGCAACGCCCAGATATCGGAGCTGTCCGTAATTTCCGGTTCCAGGTATTTCCGAGTAGTCTCTCCATCGCATGGAGTAAGAATCTTGCGATTTTATTGGTGATTCCCTGAGTTGGCCCGCTGTATTAAGCCATATTAGTTCTCGTTCGTTTGTAATTTTCCGTCCTTCATAGACATGAAAGTCGGCATCTAAATGAGACCCTCTTGTGTGCTTCCAAAACCTCGGAGTGTTTGTTAAAAGAACCGCTAGCCCTGAATTGGCAGGCTTCCAACGTGCCACTACTCGTTCAAGTCGTTGAATGTCTTTTACGAAGCCATACCGACTAACATTCACCGCTGCCCGGTTTGGAAGCACAAATCGTTCACTGGCCCATTCTATGTTTAGGTTTTGACCAAAGTATTTCAATTCCATTACTGTCTCTTCAGTCGGTAGCCATATATCGAGACTCATTCTCGGAAATGGACTGGGACTGACTTCCAAGCGAATCTCACAATTTGGCATCAGCTTCTGGATTCGCCACGCTAGAGCGTGTTGGAAATCGGCCTCCGAATGGAAGATTGGGCGGGTCTTGGCTAGTTCTGTCATCACCGCATGGATGTTGAGCATTGATACACCCTCCATGGTCTGGGCACAGAGCAATCGCATTTAGATTTCATATCTGGTTTCGTGATGACTTTGCTCGCCAAATGAACGGAGGCCACTGCGGAATAAGTGCGAACGGATGCCGGGTCTAACCCATCGGAGGCGGTTTGTCGAACTTCTCTCCGCGCGCCTCGGCCTCCAGTCGGCGTTCGTTCCAAGCCGCGATTTCAGCCGCCAGTTCCGCCCTACCCTCGGTTTTGCCCTCAGCTATGAGTTCGGCCTTGAATTTCTCTCTGCGCTCTTTAAGTCTATCAGCTATGCCTTGAGCCAGAACCATAATCAGCCTCCCTAACTCGATTATGCCGATTGTGTTCAGGATGAACATCTGAACCATGTGGGACGAATCTCGCCCGACCGCTCTCAGGTACTCAACGGCGTGAGTGTGGTCGCCATAGACAGCCTCATGCCAGGCCACCATGAGCGTCCAGCCCGCCATCTGCGCGAAAAACGCCGCTAAGTAGGCATACCACCATCTTTCATGGACGCTCATCACCGAGACGCGAAGTCCGTTGAGAAACTTACCCATAGACTCCTCTCTTAAACTATATCACCAAATCGTATGATGGGTGACCGTGCGGACTTCTATTGACTGTCCAAATGAGATTGCCCTGAGGCTGGGCATTGGCTTCAATCAAGTGATACACAAGTATATAGAGATTTTGGACAGAGTTGGTACAATAGCGCGGCAAGATATGTATATGGAGGAAACAAGTGAAACTCGGATTGTTCCTTATGCCGCTGCATTATCCCGAAAGGCTGCACGCGGATACCTTCGAGGAAGACCTCGAACTGATGGAGTACGCGGACGGACTCGGATACTCCGAGGCGTGGATCGGAGAGCACTTTCTGCTCCCGTTCGAAAATATGCCCTCGCCGGAGTTGTTCATCGCCAGGGCGTTGGGCGTCACCAAGCGCATGTCTTTCGGGACAGGCGTTTCGCTGCTCGGATTCCACAACCCGGCGCACATAGCTCACAGGATAGCTCAACTGGACCATATGGCCAGGGGTAGGCTGTATCTCGGCATCGGAGCGGGGGGCGGCGCCATGGACGCCGAGATGTTCGACATTGACCTGGAAGAGGGCAGCCCGCGAGAGCGGATGGCGGAGTGCGTCGAGATCATTCTGAAGATATGGAAGGGTGAGCCTTTCGAGCATAAGGGTCCTTTCTACACGTCCAGGCTCTCCCCTCCCCAGCCGGAACGCAGACTCGGATTTCACATGAAGCCCTATCAGGAGCCGCATCCGCCAATTGCCGTGGCCGGAAGCAGTCCCTATTCCAGTACGCTTGAGATGGTAGGGCAGAACGGGTGGATCCCGATGAGCAGCTCCTTCCTGCTCGAGAAGCACCTTCCGAGTCACCGCGAGGTGTTCGAGCGCGGCGCGAAGCTGGGCGGCAAGGAATCTCCGACGGACTGGCGCATTTCCAGAGAGGTGTTCGTAGCCGAAGACGGCCGGAAGGCCAGGGAAGAAGCGCTGAACGGCCCGTTCGCCAACTTCTTCCGCGACTATTGGATTCCGCTTTTCGGCGGCGGCCCCACCGGACTGAGCAGGCTGAAGATTGATCCCGATATGCCCGACGAGGCCCTGACGCCGGAGTATATGCTTGAGAATTTCTGGATAGTGGGCGACCCCGAAGAGTGCGCTCACCGGATAAAACGTATGCACGACGACGTGGGCGGATTCGGGACGCTGCTTCTCATGTGCCACGACTGGACGACCGACAGGCCGAAGTGGTTCCGTTCCCTGGAGTTGATGGCCGAGGAGGTTCTGCCAGCGGTGAACAAGGCAACTGCGGCCTGAGCCTTCTGACCGATGTTACGTCGCAAGGTCGCCCGCCTGCCCGCCGCTGTTGTGTTGGGGGTAGGCTGCGTACTGACTGTGTGTGTCATAGTAGCGATTCTTGTGTGGTGGCCCGGACTGTTCGGTGGCGAGCGGGCCGATCCCTGGGTGGATATGGCAACGCCCACCGGCGGCGGGACCGCCGAAGACCTGGCGAGGTATGCGTCCATGCTTGCGGACAGCGGCGACCCGTACTTCGGAACGCGGCAGCTTGACTATCTGCTCGAACAGGCCGAAACTCCGATGTTCGACACCGATACATGGCGGATGAACATACTCCGCCAACTCGCGTTCCATCGCTTGCGGCTAGGCGATGCAGATGAGGCTATACGGCTTCTGGTCGAGGCGCTCGATCTCAGCGATCCCGATGGCTTCGACCGTATCGGGATCATGGAAGACCTGGCTGTCTCGTATATGAAACAGGGCGAACTGCGCAACTGTGTCAGCCCGGAGGGCAGGCTAGTGTGCGTCCTGCCTCTCGATCCCGCCTACGCTCATGAAGACGGATCGAGCGTAACCCGGGCGACTGACACGCTTAAATCTCTTCTTGAACACGACCCCGAGAACGTCAGGTACAGGTGGCTCTTGAACATAGCCCATATGGCCCTGGGAACATACCCGAGCGGCGTTCCTCGTGAATACCTGATTTCGCCCGATGTGTTCGCCCCAGAGTATGAAATAGGCCGGTTCGAGGAGGTCGCCGCGGACGTAGGCATATTCGGTGTTGGCCTTGCGGGCGGCAGCATCGTCGAGGACTTCGACAACGACGGCCTCCTGGACATCGTGACGTCCACATGGGACCCGGCTGGCAGCCTGAAGTATTACCGAAACGAGGGAGACGGCAGGTTTTCGGAGCGAACCGAGGCGGCGGGGTTGAGCGGGCAATTGGGTGGCTTAAACATAATTCAGGCGGACTACGACAACGATGGCTGGGTTGACGTGCTTGTAATGCGCGGGGGATGGCTGCTGTCGCGCGGTCAGATGCGGATGTCGCTGCTCCACAACAACGGGGACGGCGCTTTCTCGGACGTTACGCGAGAGGCGGGACTTGCGCTTCCGGCGTATCCGAGCCAGAGCGCGGCCTGGGCCGACTACGACAGCGACGGCGACCTCGATCTGTTCTCTTGCAGCGAGTCCATGCCTGAATCGCCGGAAGTGGGCGCTGCGGTTGTGTTCCCGAGCCGCCTGTTTCGGAGTAACGGAGACGGCGCCTTCACGGACGTTGCTGACGCGGCGGGTGTCGCCAATCTGAGGTACTGCAAGGGTAGTGCGTGGGGCGACTACGACAACGACGGCGACCCCGATCTCTACATCTCTAACTACGCCGATGAGAACCGCCTATATCGCAATAACGGTGATGGAACACTGACCGACGTGGCTCCCGAACTGGGCCTGACAGAGCCTCTGGAGAGTTTCCCGACGTGGTTCTGGGACTATGACAACGACGGCTGGCTGGACCTGTTCGTGGCCGGGTACGCGCGCGACATCGAGCTTGTGGCGAAGGACTATCTCGGCATCCCGAACGACGGGGCGCGTCCCCGGCTTTACAGGAATGATGGGGCAGGCGGGTTCGACGACGTAACCGAACAGATCGGGCTGTACAGAGTGAGCCAGGCGATGGGAGCGAACTTCGGGGATATGGACAACGACGGCTTTCTCGACTTCTATCTGGGCACGGGATTTCCGGCGTTCGACGCGCTCGCTCCGAATGTGGCGTACCGGAACAACGGAGGAGAGTCGTTCTCCGACGTCACGTTCTCCGCAGGCCTGGGCCATATCCAGAAGGGACACGGGATAGCGTTCGGGGATCTGGACAGGGATGGAGACCAGGATATATTCATGCAAGTGGGCGGGTTCTATCCGAGCGACGGCTTTCTCAATGCGCTGTACGTGAATCCGGGCAGCGGCAACAGGTGGCTGTCGGCGCGGCTGGTTGGCGTGGAGTCCAACCGCTCAGCCATAGGCGCGAGGATCAGGGTCACGGTTACAGAAGGAGGCGTCACTCGGGACATTCACGCGGTCGTTGGAAGCGGTGGCAGTTTCGGCGCATCCAGTCTGGAACAGGAGATAGGGCTTGGGACCGCGGACGCGGTGGAGTCTCTTGAGGTCTATTGGCCCACGTCGGGCATCAGGCAGACGTTCAAGGATGTGCCTCTGGATACCGCGCTGGAGATACGCGAGGACGCCGATCACTACACCATCAGAGAGTTACGGCGTTTCCAGCTGGGAGTCGGGGGCAGGTAATGGAGAGCGGAAGCGGAGGTGACCGGCGTAGTCTGGTGTGGGAATGCCGGGTATGCGGGAATGAGAACAAAGTTCGCTCCTCTCGGTGCGGCAACTGCTGGGCCAATCGAGCGGATGAGGTCGAGCGTCCGAGTGGAGAAAGCGCGTCTCGTCCGCGCAGGGCTGTTGGACGGTGGAGAGTCGTTCGCCGGGCGGCGATTGCTCTGGCGGTGACTGTACTCGTGGTGTGGTATGTGCTGCCGCGCCTGGGAATCGCGCTGTTCTACGTGTCGCCTGTGTCGGATATAAGCTCTGAGCCGGTAGATGATGATTGGCCTATGTACCAGCGAGACCCCCTTCATAGTGGCTCTGTCCTTGATGGCTTGGACGCGCCGGTTGGGGCGTTGAAGTGGAAGGTGGATACGGGCGCGCCTGTCTATTCGTCGCCCGCGGTGATGGACGGGGTGGTGTACGCCACACTGGGAGATGGTAGGGTCCTGGTGCTGGATGCGGATACGGGCGTGACGATATGGGAGGTGAGTACAACCGGGAAGCCGATCAACTCATCACCCGCTGTGGCGGGGGACTTTCTGTTCTTTGGGAGGCATGACGGTGCAGTTGTCGCCATGGATAGGGACACGGGTGAGGTTCGCTGGGAGTTCAGGACGGGGGACAGGGTACTGTCTTCACCGAGCGTCGTGGGAGGGGAACTGTACGTCGGATCGGGGGACGGACGGCTGTATGCGCTGGACGCGGTTACGGGCAGGGAGCGGTGGTCGTACAAGACGGATGGCTGGATAAGCAGTTCTCCGGCGGTGTTCGACGATGTGGTGGCTATCGTGTCGTTCGACGGACTGCTGCGCGTGGTTGATCGGCGGACAGGGAAGAAGCGGCTGGACTTCTACGTTTCGGAGACACCGCGCGGGTCGGCGGCGTTCGGAGAGCGATACCTGTTCATCGCTGACGGACAGGGGCGTCTGAAGGCGGTTGACTGGAGGAAGCGCACGCTTCCCCTGGAGTGGTTATGGCTTCGGATGAGAACCCAGCTCTTCCAGTGGGGGATAACGCGGACGCTGCCGAGACAGAAGGGGTTCGTGTGGGGCGTTAGTGCGGGAGACGGGTTTCATGGCGCTCCGGTCGTTTACGATGGACGGGTGTACGCGGCGAATTTTGCGGGTGAGATTGTAGCGGCGGATGAAAATTCCGGCGTAATGCTGTGGACTTATGATGTCGGCGCGCCGGTGGTGGGCTCGATGTCGGCGGTGGGCGGGGTAGTATTCGTGGGGGATACGAGCGGGGTACTTCACGCGCTCGACTCGGCGACGGGGGTTAAGCAATGGGAGTTCCGAGCCGGAGACCAGATCTCAGCCACGCCGGTGGTGTCGGGCGGGGCGCTGTATCTGGCTTCGTGGGACGGAGCGCTGTATGCGTTGGAGTAGTCGGGGGTTACATGGTCAGCCTTATAACTACCACTATGACAGATACGCCTGTTCCCACTAAGCCAATCGTCCAACGCAGGGCTTTCAATTCGCTTCGGACAGCGGAGAGCGCGGCGTCGGTAGCGTAGTGTTTGTCTATCTCGTTAGCGATCTCCTCAGCCTCTCGCCGGTAATGCCGGACCTAAACATTCAGTCCCTCCACAGCTTGGCAATTTGCTCGGAGGGACTGGATTCATCCCCGCGCATATTGATTAGCATATCGCAGGCGGTATCCAATCCTCGATTCAGATCATAGCTCCAGATGCCGGGGTCGCCTGGGCCTGAACTTATGACAAATACACTTCCGGGACCGCGCTCTTCAACAGTGATGGTGACCTCATGCAGATCATCCCTGACAACCAGAGAGGTATTTCCGGTTTTCTCTAGCGAGAATTTTTCTCCGTTGTATTCATAGTCTTTTGTCATGGGTTTGGTTGTCATACATTTAGCTCCTCTCACAACAATGACCTGTGATATGCGGACCTATAAATTGCATAAATTTCTGGTCAATTATTCTGGCGTGCGAGAAATCCGTATTGGAACCTACTGCGCGGTTACGCCGCCGTCTATGACCATTTCGCTGCCGGTCATGAATGACGCCTCGTCGGAGGCCAGGAAGAGGACTCCGTAGGCGATTTCGTCGGGGTCGGCGTATCTGCCGAGGGGCGTTCTCTGCTCGGTGACCGCTAGGCGTTCGGGGTCGTCCCAGCCGCGTCTGGTCATCTCGGTCTTTATGGGGCCGGGGTGGACGGAGTTGCAGCGGATGCCGTCCTTGGCGTACTGGACGGCAGTGGACTTGGTGAGGATGCGGACCGCGCCCTTGGATGCGTTGTAACCGGGGTGTATGGTCTCCTGTCCGATCATGCCGGATATGGAGGAGATGTTGATGATGGAGCCGCCGCCCGCCTTTCGCATTTCGGGAACGACCGCCCTGGTTCCGAGGAAGACGCCCTTGGCGTTCACGTCCATAATCTTGTCCCACTCTTCGACCGTGGCGTCGTCTCCGGCGTTCCATGAGACGATGCCCGCGTTGTTGACAAGGATGTCCACCTTGCCGTACCTCGATACTGCCGCTTCTACGGCGGAGTTCCAGGAGTCCTCGTCGGTGACGTCTAGGGTGACGTAGGTCGCCTCTCCACCCGCCTCGTTTATCTCTGCCTCGACCTTCCTGCCATCGTCGTCGAGAATGTCTCCGAAGACGACCTTGGCGCCCTCGCGGGCGAACATCCTGGCCTCGGCGGCTCCCTGTCCGCGCGCGCCTCCGCTTATAATTGCCACTTTTCCTTCGAGTCTCATGACTTGCCTCCTGGGGCGGACGTTACCAAATTAGGAACGACGAGTTGGGGTGTATATGCTTCTATTTATGTTGTGCTGGTGAGATTTGCAGGCGTCTGCTGGTAGGACTCGTCAGATCCCCCCGCCATCTGACAAGATTCGTTCAGCGTCAACCTTGCAAAAGCCCTACTATCGCAGGCGTGAATCTGGACAACCGACAAAAGGTCCCGGCGAGGTTCTAGGACGATTGCAAAGTCGGCGTTATCATGGTTCAGTCAGCAGTCGCGCGCTGGATTCCCGCTCCCGGTTTTCACGAGGACAAACTCCGTGGAATGACAGAGCGGTGTAACTTTGCAAAGGTCCTGCCGATTCAAGATGTTTGCAAAGTGAGATTGGTCAAGGGCTATCGTCCGACGAAAGAATTTCTTCGATTATTACATCGCCGCCTTCTCTGGCATCCACGATAAGGCGGCTACCGTTGAGTAAAAACATACCTATCAGGGGTCTGTCATTTGTGCGATGAATCACCGCCACGCGAAGTTGGTCGTGCCAGAGCGTCAGACCACCGTATATATCAAACATTCGCGCTTCGCCACTAGCCAGGGTCGCGGGACGTTGTCCTAGTACCAAGTCCACTTAGTTTTGCTGTATCCAGTGTACTTTCAAATTCCATTCGTCATTTGTATGTTGAAGAAGTCCCCTCTCCCTCGATGGGAGAGGGCTAGGGTGAGGGTGAACTACAATTCAGTCATTCCCGCGAAGGCGGGAACCCCGAAGGGCTCGCCGCTCGGCAATCCAGAGGTGGGGGCCGGATGATACACGTCAGAAACATATGGAAACGGTACTAGTAGTCCGACAACTTAGTTGTGATGGATATCCAGATTCCGAATTATCCCCTCTCCCCTTGGGAGAGGGTTAGGGTGAGGGTATATAAACCGTCAATCCAAAAATGTTGGAACACTAGGTAGATTAGCCCAAGTTGATGGATTGTTCGCTCGGGCAGGGTTAGATAGGTCGTGAATCCGGTATCCACAACCGCTTCGACTGTTTGGAAAACCCGCTCTGGTCCTGCCACGCGAAGAGTTACTCTGGGTTCGAGGATAACGGTTCCATCGGACGCTCGCATCGTCACTACACTGCCCTTAATCATATCTTCTCGTGGGCAATCCGCTCATTTATGTAGTACGGCGCGGGGTAGCCTATTCGCTCTCCCCATGTGACAGCGTCGGGCTTCCTATCCATCAGGCGCATGGTGGCAGTGAGACCGTCGTCCGCGATTTCGTAGTCCCCGGTGTTGACGTCAATGACTATCATCCGGCCCCAATGGGTTGTTTCCACTTCGGAGAGTATCCGCTTGTACATGGCTCGTCCGGCAGACGCTATATCTGCTTTCTCGATCACGTTGGCATTCCTGGACGCGCCAGCGCCCTTCTTCTGGGCGTGGACGCGCCGCATCAGGCTGAGCATAGTCCGCTCGTTGGGGCCCAACTGCTTGTCTTTCATCTTGCCGGGGGTATCCTTACGCATAGCCTGTCCGGTGGATAGTTCGGGTTCTATTTCAACTGACATGGCATTCTTCCCAGCCAATTTTGGTTCGGTTCACGCAGGCGCGCTTGGATTATATCACAGAGACGAATCACGCCGAACAGCGGACGGGGCTATATCCAGGGTCTGCGTCGGAAGCGAGGGTTGACCTTGAGATTGAATCTGATAACATCAGGTTAATGATATGGGATGATTACCATTAGACTTCGTTCCAAACTGGGGTTGAGGTCGCGGTCCGCCCTGGCGGCGTATGCCGTTCGGAGAGAGCCGTTGTACCACTGGAACATAAAACCAGACAGTAATGAGGTCGGCGCGGAGTGACCGAATGAGGCTTGAAGCGCCTCTGGAACAACCACTGGTAGAGGAACTCTTCGCGTTCTGGGAGCCGATATTCGGAGGCCCCATAGACATCACCCCCGAGACGCTGCTCGGAAGTGAAGGGGCACAATCCATCATCACAGTCTATACCCGGAGACTGGAAGACAACCTTGCCGGCGCGTGCCTCCTGGCGACCTCGCGTACGCTGCCTGCTCTGGGCGGATTGGGTGAAGTCGCCACGAGCCCGCAGGCGAGGCGCTCCGGCATAGCCACCCGGATCTCCCGACAAGCCAGAGACGATTTCGCGGAGCGTGGCGGACAGGCTATCTTTCTGGGTACCGTAAACCCCGGCGCGGCGAGAATCTACTTCCGCCTGGGCTGGCGCAAGCTCGCCGGGGCGAACCTTATGGTCAACGTACTAAGCGGAAACTCGCCCGAAGAGTTTCTCGTGGATTATTTCCGCAACCTTGGGTCGGCGCAGGTCAGGGAGCCATCCCCTGCCGACCGCATTCCGATGATACCCCTTCTGGTGTCACCGCACGACTGGCAAATGCTGGATTCCAACACGGCAATGCTATCCACACGATACGCGGTACAGGACTCCTGCCTCGGCCTGTATCGCCGTTATATGGCCCTGACCGGGGACGGACAAGGAGCTTGGTTCTGTGCGGCTGACAGCCTCGCTCAGCTTGACGGCCTCTCGACGGCGCGGTTAGACGGGGCAGGCGGATGCGCCGTGGACGGCTTTACCCGCAGAGAGAACCTGCATTCATGGAACGCTCTGATTCAGAGAGCGGTGGACTGGGGAGCAAACAGAAATGCCTCGCCAATATGGTCCACCGTCTCGGTCGAAGACGACGAGAAGTTGGCGCTGTTCGAGTCGGTGGGGTTCAGCGGCGTCGGCGCGGGAGAGCCATTCGATCTGGGCGGTAGAGAGGTGGCGACTCTTCGTCTTGAGTTGGCGTAAGGCGACGGTATCCCGACTCCCTCGCCTCGAAGAGTCAGCCTGTATCGTCTTGCTGGTCATCGCGGACCTCTCAGGACTTGGTAAGACATGTGATCTCCGACTGACAACAGTATATCATCCCACGATACACCCCTTACGATGACGGAGTTACACTGGCGACGAGGCCTTGCGGCAGAGGCATCTAGCCGTTCCTGAGCGGGCGGAAGAATGCCCTGATCTCCTCGGCCAGAAGCTGCGGCTCTTCGAGCGCGGCGAAATGTCCACCACCAGGCATATGAGTCCAGCGCCGCAGGTTATAGGAGCGTTCCGCCCATTCTCTTGGCGGCCTGCTGATCTCCGCGGGAAACGCCGCCACTCCGGTCGGGACCTCTATTCTCTCATTACGATCCATTGTCCAGTCG
This sequence comes from Dehalococcoidia bacterium, assembly GCA_965261525.1. Lineage (GTDB taxonomy): Bacteria > Chloroflexota > Dehalococcoidia > Lucifugimonadales > UBA1123 > VXRN01. The sequence goes on along the minus strand of OZ253472.1, from coordinate 1,369,409 downwards.
TATCTCTGGTTTTCCTTGTACATTCGGGTGGATGAACTGATGGACTCGGTGACCCAATAGATGGTCACCGTCGTCAACAGTTCGTCCTTCGTAAACCGGCTCTCTACGTCACCGTCGCAGTCGCTCCATGTACGGTACTTCTCCACTATCCATGCGGCTAGACCCGCCGGCGAGTCGTTCAGTCCGTAAGCGAGAGTCTGGGGCTTGGTTCCCTGTATGTGGGCGTAGCCGCCTTCTGTCTGCTGCCACTCCTCGCGCTCCCGGATCAGGGTTTTCTCAGCCTCCGACAGCTCTCTGGCTTCGGGCCCGAGGTAAGGCGTGGGCCTTGTGACAGATGTCAGGTGAATTCCAATCATGCTGTCGGCATGGCCATGCCCCAGCCGGGAGGTCACACCGGCCCCTATATCGCCGCCGTGCGCGGCGAAACGCGAATAGCCCAGCCCTTCTGTCATCAGTTCTTCCCAGAGGGCTGCGGTACTTCCCACCTCCATACCCTGTTCCTGGGCGTGGTCGGAAAAGCCGAAGCCGGGCAGTGAGGGCGCTACCACGTCGAACGAATCCTCCGGGTCTCCACCATGAGAGGCCGGATCAGTCAGCAGGGGGATGATCTTGTACATCTCGAAAAAAGACCCCGGCCAGCCGTGCGTAATTACCAGGGGCATGGGATCGGGGCCCTTCCCTCGCTCATGGATGAAGTGAATCCCCAAGCCGTCCACATCCGCCTTGAAATGCTGGAAGGAGTTGATAAGCCGCTCCTGGGCCCGCCAGTCGAAGTCGGTTCGCCAATACTCCGCCAACTCTTTGATGTAGCTCAGGTTGGATCCATAATCCCACCCTGTTCCCGGCAACTCATCCGGCCAGCGTGTCGCCGAGATACGACGATTCAGGTCGTCCAGAACCTCATCACTCACATGTATCTCGAAAGGCCTGATCTCCATCGTGTAACTCCTTTATCCGAACTCGATCAATCCAGAAAATCAGCATCGCGCCCCGGCAACTGGAAGTGGATAATTCCCCAGACCACCCGCCACCCGCCGGAGACAAACGCAGCCGGACGGTCTGCATGACTGCCCCATTCGGCCACCATATTCAATCCGGCAACGTCCCGAATATGGTACTCGACTGCCAGTCCTCTCACAATTTTGCGACCTTCCTCCAGCAGGGCCTTTTCAAAGTCTTCCTCAGTTTCCCATAGAACTACACATTCACATCCCATATGCGCTATAATACGAACATACAAACTAATAGCGGGCGCCGACCACCAATGACCTTGAGCGTCAATATACATAAATGCGAAATTATACAACCAAAATCTTGGGAGCGTGGAAAAAAGGCTCCAAAGCTAACGCAGGTGAATCGCAGGTCAACGCAAGTGGAAAAGTCACCTGTTTGTCACCAGTCAACCCACCAGTCGCCACCTGCTAAATCACCTGTTGATTTATAAATCAGGATATATGACTCGGTAAATTCGTCCGATGTACGAATGGATTTGTCCAGCGCCGACTTTGCAAAAGCCCTGTATCATAACGCAGGGCCTGTGGAATGCCAGTTTTGTCACAGTTTCGTCAGCAATGTAGGTCTAGATTGCCGAGCGGCGAACCCTTCGGAGTTCCCGCTCCCTGTATCCGCGAGGACAAGTTTAGCGGGATGGTTGCGCGCTATATCGTTCACCGAAAACCGGCTGCCCGCTAATTTGGGTCAGTCTCTTCCGACCATGAAGATCCATCCTGCTCAATCACAGGCCGCTGTAGTATCATATGTCTCGTTTCAGATTCGGTGACGAGTATCCCTCAAGAGGGAATCGGAAAGGACGTGTGGATTGAGAATTGGCATTGATGTCGGCGGCACCTTTACTGACCTGGTCGCGATGGATGAGGGGGATTCGACGCCGGTGGCGTACAAGACTCCAACCACGCCTGCCGATCCCTCGGATGGCGTTCTCAGGGGTATAGCGGGTCTAGCCTCGTACATGGGAATGGACGCGCGTGAACTGCTGCAAAAAGCGCAGGTCATCATTCACGGCACCACGGTCGCTACCAACACGCTCGTTGAGAGGAAGGGAGCGAAGGTGGGTCTGATCACCACGGAAGGCTTCCGAGACCTGTTGGAGATCCGTGAAGGTCTCAAGGAGGACAGATACAACCTGAGGATGGACCAGGTCGAGCCGCTGGCGCCGAGGTATCTGCGTGTCGGCGTGGAGGAGCGCGTGGACTCGAGTGGCAGGGTCAGACGCGAGTTGGATGTAGAAGGGCTGAGACGCAAGGTCGAGTACCTGAAGTCCGAGGGCGTGGACTCGGTGGCGATCTGCTTTCTGTTTTCGTTTCTGAATCCGGACCACGAGATGGAGGCGGAGAGGATCGTGCGGGAGATGCTGCCCGACGCCTACGTCTCCACTTCGCATGTTATATTGCCGCAGATCAAGGAGTTCGACAGGCTTTCGACCACTTCTCTGAATGCCTATGTAGGGCCGTCGCTGTCGAGCTATCTGGAGCGGCTCGAAACCAGGATTTCGGAGGCCGGCGGTTCCGCGCCGCTGTTCGTGATTCAGTCCAACGGCGGTATCGCCCCTGTCGCTGACAGTTCCAAGCAGGCGGTCAGGTCCATACTCTCCGGGCCAGCCGGAGGCGCGGCGGGAGCGGCGCATGTCGCTCGCCAACTGGGAGAGGAACGTGTAATCGCGCTCGACATGGGCGGCACGAGCGCCGACATCACGCTGATCGAGGCCGGCAGTCCCCACGTCGCCAGCGAGAAGTTCGAGTCCGGCTGGAAGATCGCGGTTCCCACCGTTGACATACACACACTCGGAGCCGGGGGTGGAAGCATTGCGCGGGTGGACGAGGGTGGAGTGCTGCGGGTCGGTCCCACAAGCGCCGGCGCGGACCCCGGACCCGCGTGCTATGGCAGGGGCGGAACAAAGCCGACAGTTACCGACGCCGCCCTGGTTCTTGGACTGCTCGACACCGAAAGATTCCTGGGCGGGGCGGTTGAACTGGACCCGGACCTCGCGACCGAAGCGATCCAAAGCATGGTCGCGGGGCCACTCGGCCTGGATGTCGAGTCGGCGGCGGAAGGTATTCTTCGTGTTGTGTCGAGCTCGATTGCCGAGGGTATAAGGCTGGCTTCCGTGAGTCGCGGACTTGACCCCCGCGAGTTCGCGCTGATGGGGTTTGGAGGAGCCGCGGGACTCATCGCGGCGAGAGTGGCGAGGGAGATCGGAATTGGCCGCGTCCTGATACCGCCGATGGGTCCGGCGCTGTCCGCCTTCGGCATGATGGCGTCCGACCTGAAGTACGACCTCGCGGTGTCGCACCCATCCAGCCTCAGCGCGGTAGATCTCGACGGACTGCGTTCCGCGTTCGCAACTCTGGTCGAGGAGGGTCGGGAGCGCATCCGCTCGGCGGGCGCCGCCGAGTCCGAAATCGGAGTACATCTGTCCGCGGATATGCGTTACCTGGACCAAATATATGAAGTGACAGTGGACATACCCGATCTCAGGTTGCGGGATGAGGAGTTGCGAACCCGCTGGGCTGAAAATATGCACGAGCGATTCGAGCGTTTGTACGCCTATCGCCAGCAGGAACAGGACATCAGGATTGTTACGCTCAGGGCAAGCGCGGTAGGTAGTCTGCCGGTTGGTGGCGGGTATGCGGACGCAACATACGCGCCAAGTGATGGCGCGGCTGTTTCCGCGCGGGACGACGCCCTGGGGGAAGTCACGCATGGACCGACCGTGATTAACTCGGACTACAACACTGTGGTAGTTGGCGAGCGATGCTCGGCGAGATTCGACAGACACGGCATATTGCATATCGCTGTCGAGGTCGCCAGGCAAGCGCCCGACGACGCCCAGGGGGACTCAGTCACACTTTCAGTAGTCGGGAACCGGCTGGAATCAATCGCGATTGAGATGATGGACGTAATGCTCCGCACGGCGCTTTCACAGATTCTGAACGCGAGCAGAGACTTCTCGACCGCGATTCTGGACGGCCGGTGCAGGCTCGTCGCGCAGGGCGAGGGCATACCCGTACACGTTAGCGCTCTCCCAATTGCCGGACACGCCGTGCTGGACTACTTCGGGGACAGCATCGCGCCGGGCGATGTGTTCCTTCTCAATGACCCCTACTTCGGAGGGTCGCATCTGCCGGACCTCACCGTGATACGCCCGGTATTCGTGGATGGAGCCCTCGCCTTCATGACAGTGAACAGGGCGCACCACACTGACATTGGCGGAGGCACTCACGGCGGCTACAACCCGTCGGCAAGCGAGATTTTCCACGAGGGCCTGCGGATTCCTCCACTGAGGATCTACGACGGCGACGTTCCGCGCGACGACCTGCTTCAGATGATGTCGGCAAACGTCAGATATCCGAAGAACTTCCTCGGCGACCTGAACGCGCAGATAGGCTCGGTGCTGACGGCGGAGCGACGAGTTCGGGAGCTCGCCGGTCACTACGGCTCAGACCGGCTGACCCGCATTGTGGACGGCATCCTCGATGCGACGGAGGCGCAGGTCAGGAGCTTTATATCGGACTGGCCCGACGGAGAGTACCACGGGGAGTCACTCGTGGACGACGACGGTTTCGATTCCAGGCTGATTCCTATAAGGGCAAAGGTCACGGTCGCGGGAGACACGCTGACAATAGACCTGAGCGATTCAGCCCCGCAGGTTACCGGATTCATCAACAGCGCCTACGCCAATACGAGGTCACTGGCCCATGCGGCCATAATGTACCTGGCCCCCTATGACGTTCCGAAAAATGAGGGCTCGATGGGCCCGCTGAAGGTGATCGCGCCAAGCGGCCTGATAGTCAACGCTGAGTCCCCCGCGCCCGTGTGCATGAGCACTAATCACTGCGCGGAGGAGATCGTCGAGGCGATCTTCAAGGCGCTTGCCCAGGCGGTGCCTGAGGCGGTGAACGCCGGGTTCTCTCGCCGGCTGCGATACGCGATCACAGGCGACGATCCAAGAACGGGTGAGTCGTTCCTGTGGCACTTCTTCATGGCGAGAGGCGGCGGCGGCGCATCGCTTGGACACGACGGATGGAGCTGCGTCGGGGAGGTAAACGTCGCGGGCGGAATCCGCGCCAACAGCGTCGAGGTCACAGAGGAGCGCTTCCCTCTCTTCGTGGTGAACCACGAGTTGAGACCCGGATCGGCCGGAAACGGTCAGTGGAGGGGTGGACTGGGCGCAGTGTGCGAAATCATCTATGAAGGAGATGGGGAAGCGCTGCTCAACACGGCAGGGGATGGAGTGGTAGTGCCCCCATTCGGAGCGCTGGGCGGTGAACCCGGACTTCCGCACAGGTACTCCATAGTCTCAGGCGGCGTGGAGACGGTCTTGCGAACAAAGCAGGCGGGTGTGGTTGTCAGGCCGGGAGACCGGATTGTCGCGTTGTCCTCCGGTGGAGGCGGATACGGTGACCCGGAACTCAGGTCGCCCGAGTCGAATGCGCGGGACCGCCGGAATGGATACGTCTAGCATATGTCGGCGTTGCCCGAGCTTCGATTGTCTGCTAGGACCAGGTAACAGGAGCCTCGCTCCATATCCCAGGACGTTCCCGAAACGACAGGTTCCTATATGAGCCGCGAACCTGTACCAACTTAATCGGCGTTCCTTGCGGCGCGAAAATCCCCTCCCCCTCGACGCTGAGAAGGGTATGTAAATGTGCAGCCAACTAAGAATTTCAATCAACAGACCCCCTCTCCCTTGAGAGCTGATAGGGGTAGGTAAATATCCAGTCAGCTATGAATTTCAATCAACAGACCCCCTCTCCCTTGAGGGCTGAGAAGGGTATGTAAATGTGCAGCCAACTAAGAATTTCAATCAACAGACCCCCTCTCCCTTGAGAGCTGATAGGGGTAGGTAAATATCCAGTCAGCTATGAATTTCAATCAACAGACCCCCTCTCCCTTAACCCGAATCCACCGAAGAGGGTTAGTATCGCCGCCGGGGCGTGGGTGAGGGACGTGTCAAAGTGGCGGTGCGGTTATGATGTCAGCGCCTGGGTCGTTCTGAAGGTCCGCGGTCGTGATTTTGGACGCCAATGGAGGCCCACAGTGGCGATTTGGGGCGAGTTTGACGAATCTGCGGGCAACAGTGGACACCCGCGGTCCGGTCCGGAGCGATCTTACGGACAAGACAGGCTGTGGTGTGTACGGTGGTCAGTAGTAGACACTGCCGTCAGGCCGGCAGAGGAATGGCTCGCAGTCTGGTCAGTGCGCGACCGAACTGTGTTTCCCAGGGCCAGCGCTGCGGGAGATGCAAAGTAAGGCGGCGGGCCGAGTGGGTGAGCCGTCCGGCGAGGGAGAACAAGCGTCTGCGCAGGGTCTTGGTGGTCGCCACCGGCTCGCGCAGACCGATGCGTCCGATCCAGCGAGCCAGGTTGTGAGCCATTACCTGTATGGCCATCCAGGCGGCGTTGGCTGCAAAGCGCCCCGAGGGCAGATGGTTCAGCCCGACACCGTACTTGAGGTCTCGGATGGCGTTCTCGATCTCGGCGTGGCGGCGATGGTCGGCCTCCAGTTGGAGGGTGTCGCCCTGTCGGTCGGTGATGAAGGCGTGATAGCTGTAGTCGACGAAGAGGGCCAGTTGTGAACCGGGCGTGGGCTTCACCCTGCGGACGATGAGACGCACCGGTGCGGCATCGGGCTCGTTCCGAAAAGGGGTGTAGGTGGTCTCAGCCACGTCGGCTGCGCCGTCCATCCAGTAGGGTATGGGAGTCCAGTCCTCCTCAGGTATGGCCTCTATGAGATTGCGCAGTCGGGTGTGCTGACGGACGGTGATGGAGAAGCGGACACCTGTCTTTCGGCATACGGAGACGATGTCATGGGTGTAGAAGCCACTGTCGGCGCGTACGGTGAGTTGTCCTGTGGCCCCGGCGCAGCGCACCCGGCTCACCGTCTCACGCAGGAAGTGGGCTGCGCCCCGGGCGGTGTTGGCTCGACCCTGTCGCAACCGGGCCATCAGCACGTCGCCGGTTCCTGCGGCGACGGCCACAAGCGGGTGATAGCCTCTCTGGCCGGTGTAGTTGTGGCGGCGGGCGCCCTCCTTGCCCAGTCCGTAGGTCTCGCAGATGGTGGAGTCCAGGTCGATGGTCAACGGCTCATCGCCGGGACCCGCGCCAGCGGCCCAGGCCCGCGCCAGCAACTCCCGGCTCACCCGGTCCAACTGCCGCACATGTCCCCACCTGAAGCTGCGCAGGAAGGTCCCCAGGGTGGATGGCGCCTTCACTGTACAGCCCAACACCCGCCCGGTCCCACCGGCACGCAGCGCGTCGGCGTCATCGATGCAGTCCCCACCGGCCAGCGCCGAGGCAACCAGGGTCAGCGTCTTGTCTCCCGGGTTCGCCCGTCCCGGCGCATCGCCCAGGTCAACGTTGCTGTCCACCAGTTCACTCAGTCCCAGGCGCTGAGCGAGAGTGGCCGGCACGAGCAGCCCGGCATTGGCCACCAGCCGGGGATCGTCGAAGGCGATTCGGATGCGGTCGGGACGCTCAGGTGGTAACATCTATTAAGTGCTCCTGCTCTGGGGTTGGTTCTTGTCTTCAAACCCATTATCCCAGATTCAATGGAGCGCTTTCTCACCCCTTTTGCACGACGACTCATCCATCCCTTCGGTGGATCCGGGCTAAGGGGTGGACCTTGGTGACGCCCGCAGTTCATTTGAGGGATTAGGATTTGAATTTGAACCATTCGATATCCCCGACGGGCGTCCTGCTATATATGGCAGAAAGCCGCCGGATCTTACAGAAACGCCGGAAGAAAGTATCGAAATCATCCTAATAGGAGATGAGCGGGGCATCGAAGAAGCGCACCTTCAACTCTCTCACGAAACCGAACTGCTATCTCCTGGAATACTGACCTTCATACAGACGATGTCTAGAGGTCAGCTAACTGACGTTGACTGGATGGTGAATGACTTCATCAATGGCATAAACCCAAGTAATAGGAGAATAGGAGAGGTGACCGTAGAGGCAACCCTGCTGGAAGACGTAATCCTCATTGTATTTGAGAGGTAATGCAGGGAGAACAGGGGCCTGAGGAACTTGAATAGGTGTGTGAGTAGATCAGGTGGAGTAACCTCCTTCGATACATTTGTCCGTCTAAGTCAGTAAATCCATTATGTTGTTGGGCCTATAGATGTTCGTGCTCTTGTGTGCTGTTGACTTATCTCCTATGAGACGCAGGATGACACTGTCAAGTTCTTCGTTTGGGTTATTGTGAGTAATAACCGTCAGTTTCATATCCTGACTCGCTAACCACCTCTTACAAGCTGTGAGTAGTTGCTCCGAGATTCGCTTCTGTTTCGGAATCAACTGTCCAAGTTGTGGTCGAATCTTTAACAGGAGATCCATATTCGTTCGCGCCTTACTGAGTCCCTTGCCATGTACTGGACAATAGCCCTGCCAAACCCAGAAGTGCAATTTTCGTGAGTGTCCGACGTCCTGTCGCAACCGGGTGTACTCTCGCCAATAGGATATATTGGCGAGATTTTCATGAGGATCGAATTCAGACTCCTCACCTAGTGAGGGGTATCTTGCGACGATAAGCACTAGATCATCGTTGGCTGTCACGGACACCATTTCGTCAATAGAGCTAGGCACTGAACGCAGTGTGTATCCATCCCCGTGTTCGGATACCTGAGAACGAAGTTCAGATGTGTCATAGTCTCCTAGGAAATCCGCCATGAATTCGTCGCCAAGGCCAGTGAACTGCGCCTTGATCTCTTGATGTCCATCCATTAGATCGGTATGCGTTCGCCTGATTTCGCTAAAGCTCATACTAAAGTCTCTTTCTTCTATTCTGTTGATAGGACGGTCTAGTTTGGCAGATCGTCACAGCACCGCCGCAAGGCTCCCCGTCGGATCCGGCACAAGCTCCAAGTATATCAGCGTCGTCTGGATGGACGAGTGTCCCAGCCAGCGCGAGAGATAGTTTATCGGCACCCCGTGCATCAGCAGATGCCGGGTGAGAACGGCGGAATTAAAATGGACCGTGTAGGCGGCTCGACAGCCTGATTGTGGCGGTTGAAAACCGTACCGTCTATCGTCTTCCATAGGGTCGAACCCGACCCGAAGGGAGGTGAGAAGGATGTACAGCGTGGAACTGTATATGCGTGTCCGAAGAGCCTGCATGGTGGACGGCATGAGCGTCCGGGAGGCGTCCCGCGTGTTCGGTCTTCACAGAGACACCGTTCGCAAGACGATCAAGTACGCCGTACCTCCCGGGTTTGCATCATATCGGCCGAACATCTCAAAATAATTCATACTGTCTACCCTATTTTGTCCCGCGTCTTTTCTTGGTCCAGTACGTGATGATGCCGATGATCGCGACCGACGCGCCCGCGGTAAATGGGAGTGTCGTCATCAGGGTGAGCCGGGTGGCTTCCGACTTGACGCCAGCTACCGGGACATTCAATGAAGAATGGACTATCACGAATAGAAGTATGGCTAACCAGAACAATCCGATGCCGATAAAGGTCTTTCGTACTGTGGGATGCAACATCGATTCATCTCCTTTCTCCTGACTTTATATAATGACTCTAGTGCGAACCACGGATACATGGGCTCAGGGCAGCGTGGAGAGCGCATTGTTTGCATTGGCCTGTTCATACGGGCGGTTCCGAGTCCCGGCCCGTGAGCAATCTTACGGTTGCGGAAGATCCGATCGATCTCCCGTTGCAGGGAGTGAGGGATGGCCATGATGTTACACGGAAGCTTGGCGGACTCCGGGCTGGGAGCCGGACAGCCACTCCCTGAGCGCCCGGATGTGGTCAGGTCTCGTGCCGCAGCACCCTCCAATTATCCGCGCCCCCCGCTCACTCCAACCCTTGGCGTATTCCAGGTACTGCTGTGGGTCCTGGACATTTGCCTTGGGGGTTGGACCGCGGTGGCCGGGGAAATGGGCGTAGGCGCCGAAGGTTCCCGGCCAATTCTTCTTGACTATCTCCAGCCCGGGCCCCGTATCGTCCACCGGGGTGTGCATTATGAATACCGATGCGACGTCCTTGTCCTTGATGGCGTCCATAGCGTCTTGAAGGGTCTCGCTTCCATGTCTGTCCTGGATGCCCAGGTAAAGCCCGTCTCCATCCCGGACCAGGGAGAGCCCGACCCACACCGGGAGACCCAACTCCGCCGCCGCCTCTATCACCGCCAGCGTGTCTGATATCCGGACCAACATCTCGCCCACCGCCACATCCGGGCCGCCCTTGGCCAGCTCTCCCAGTTGCTCCCGGTAGGTCTCTAGAGCTTTCTCATAGGGCACCGGAACTTCCGCGTGGGCCATGGGAGCCATCGTAGATACGGAGGCCGCAATGACCACTGAGTCCTCCGTCCCGGAGTTTCTCCTTGCCTGTACCGCCGCTTCGATTCCCAGCTTGTTGGCCTCGGCTACCTTGTGCTCGAGGCCGCCCTCTTCCAGCACGTCACGCCCTGCGCTAAAGGTGTTTGTGATGATAATCTCGGCGCCCGCTTCTATGTATTCCTGATGAATATCCCTCACCAACTCTGGATGGGTGAGCATCGGACCGCCCGACCACGTGGTGGGACTTGCAAGCCCCCGCCTCTCGATCTCCGAACCCATACCCCCGTCCATCAAGATCGTCTCCCCCGCTGCCAGGCGGCGCTGCAATTTCTCAAAGTTGCTCATGTTTCTCTCCTGGTGAAATAAGAATTCGCCGTTCCATCCGGGCGCTGGACATACATCCCAGAAGCCTGGGGCACGGGCTTATGTCATCGCTGTATGTGTTAGGTGTTTCGTTGCATGGAGGACTGCTGGACCAGAACCTGTATCCGAGAGCGGGAATTTTAGCCCTTGAATAAACGGTCAGTGGCTTCGAGGATTTTGTCAAACTGGCGCTTGTAGGTGAACAGCAGTTGCTCTCCGGATTTCGTGAGGCCTGAGCCTCTTCCCTGAGCAATTTTGAGCTGAAGAAGTCAGGCATGAGGTTCGACAAGCTCACCACGAACGGATCAGGACCTGATGCGGATATCCCAAGCCATCTCTTACCGGCTGAGGCGGATGGCCTGTTGCCCCAACTGGGGCCAGGCGGCCGGTGCGCTGCATTTCTCCAGCCGCTCCACTAGAGGAACACTATCGTCCCAGTTGTAGGCTATTATGCGCTGACCGTTGAACTCACCCGAATCATCTGAGGCCAGCCAGACCACTGGCTTCTGCATCACTTCGGGCTGGATTAGCCGGTTTCTCAAGTTGTGGTCGCCGCTGTAGGTCAGGTTGGTGTAGGTGGCGCCTCCGGGAACCAGAACATTGGCGGTTACTCCAGCGCCTTCCAGTTCCTGGGCCATGATGGCGACCAGCGCTTCGTGTCCCGCCTTGGACGGGCCGTATGGAGCCCCACCCTTGCGCCACATGGTATCCATGCTGGTGGTCACTCCGATTATGCGACCCCATCCCTGGTCCAGCATATGGACTACCGCCGCTCTGTCCATGTAGAAATTGCCGCTCAGGTTAACCGCCACCACATGGCTCCAGGCCTCTGGAGAGTTCTCCCAGAAGTTCGTGGGGGCGCCGCCGCTAGTGGTCCCCAGCCCGGCGGCTCTGGGGTTGGCGCCGGCGTTGTTTACGAGGATATGCAGCCCGCCCAACTGCGTTATGGCGGTGTCCACTGCATCTTGGCACACCTGCGGGTCGGTTACATCGGAAATGATGCCGATGGCGCAGTCGTCGCCACAAGTCTCTCGCACCTCGTTGATGGTCTGGTCCAGCCACTCCTGGTTTATGTCGGTCAGCGCGACCTTGGCCCCGGCCCGAGCCAATCCTAGTGCAATCGCATGTCCAATTCCAATGGGACTTCCAGCGCCGGTGATTATCGCTACTTTCCCCTCCAGCGGTCTTTCGGCCACAGCGCGCCTCCTCAGTGGTAAACCGATATTTCCCAGATTGCATCCAGTCCCTGCAAACCATGCTCTGCTGAGCAAGTACCGAGTGCATAAGATAATAGCGAAATTCTGAAGTTGTCAAATACCACGAACTGCACCCAAAGTAGCGCCTTCGGCTAGGGAGCGTAACGGTTCAGTCGTCGCGGAGGGCCTTGTGCGCTGAGAAGATTCTCGGCGTATGGTGAGAAGTGGCTGTCCTCTGTCGGCACTATTTGCTATCTGCTTGACGTAAAGGCTATAGGGCGAACCTGTTTTGATTCTCACACCAACTCAGCCACGTGTTCAGCCGGTAGGCTCCACACGCCGCATGTCCTGAAACACTCACAGCTACCTACCCGCAGAATGGTAACCTGTCAGGGACGGCATTTGGTATGTCGATCAGTCCCAAACAATACGCGCTCGACGTCGAACGAAGGCAGCGCACCAGCAGTTTCAAAGGAGGCAGGGCAGATGACACAGGCTAACACACCACAGCCCCCGTACTACGCGGCGATTTTCTCATCGACACACACCGGCAATCACGATGGCTACGCCGAGGACACTGAAACTATTCTTGAGTTGGCGAAGCGGCAGCCTGGGTTTCTGGGCCTTGAGGCTGCGGGCGACGATGACCTGAGCATTGCCGTATCGTACTGGGACAGTGACGAGGCGATAAGGGCATTCAAGCAACTCGCGGAGCATCTCATCATACAGGAGCGGGGCCGCGACACCTACTACAGGAGCTATAAGGTGCGCGTGGCGCGTGTGGAGCGCGACTACGGTTTCAATGTGTAGTCCACAGACGTTCCCTGGTTGGACAGGCTTTTGGCTGGGCGTCGAAAGCGCCGCACACCGTTCGTCCTGACCACGTCCAAGGGCGGAGTTTCACAAGTAGAATCGCGGTCAGGAGCCTGCTAAAGCCGGGTTAAGTCTTGCAAAGACGGAGCCAGATGTACCGTGTGGATTACCCGATCGCAGGTGGGAGCGCTTGAAGATCGAGCCATCCACCACTCCCTGAAGCGCAAGTTAACTTCACATAGAACCTAAAGCGCGAATCTACCCTGTCCTCACGCCAACTCCGCTGCGAGTTCAGATGGCAGAGTCCACACACCCTGCCGCCCATTCATCGGAACCGGCTCCACACGCCGCATGTCCCGGAATACCCACAGTCACCTGCCCGCCGAGAAATCGCCGTAGGGGTCCGTCTTGATGATCGCCTCGTATTCGAGAGCTTCGCCAAGCTCTCCGAAGCCGCGGCAGCTAACCAGGCCGTTGTTGTCCGACTCGCCAATAACCTGCATACACTCGATCAGCCTGGCGGGTCGCCACAGCCGCACCCATCGGCATGGAGTGAGAGTCGCTGGCGCGCCGGAGAATGACGCTCTGGACCTCGATGTTCCAGGCAGTTGGCTTGGGTTCGCGCTCACCGGCGTGGGTCGCTATGCACTGGCCTATGAGATTCCTGGAAACGGGCCATGAGCGGGTCTCGATATTCTTGAGGCCCCAGCCATGAGTTGCGCCCAGGGTTGGTGTAATATCGAGGCTCTCACCGCTCACCCCCTGTCCAATGATCCGAAGAAGCGGCTGCTAGTACAGCGTCCATGTAATTCTGATGTACAGTGAACAGCTCCTCACCCTTGGATTCTCACGAAGGCGGGAATCCAAGGGTGAAGTTGGAATATGGCATAGTCACATGGAAATGGTACTAGTCGGCGGGTACGGGCGCCTGGGCCTCTTGCTTCTTGAAGGTGGGCATTACCTCGGCGCCGAAGAGTTCTAGCTGCTCCAGCGTCATGCTCAGCGGGGTGCCCATTGGAGTGACATTTACATGTATCCGCTCCAGGCCCGGCCACCTGTCCTGAAGTTCCAATAGCTTCTCGATGACAAGCTCAGGCGGCCCAACTATCCACGAACCGCCTCTTATGGCGTCCTCCACGGTCGGGAGTCCGGCGCTGGGAGCGCGGCGGGGGTCCGCCAGGACTTCGATCTGATCGTCATCGAGGTCGTGGCCGATTAGAGGGGCGAACATCTTCATGTTCTCGTGGAAGATGTCCTGGACGTTTTCTATGGCCTCCCGTTCAGTCTCGGCTATGTGGAAATTGATGCCGATGGCGAGGTCTCCGCCCAGCTCGGTCTCCTTTCCATGGCGAGCGAGCGTCTCCTGCCACCTCTTGACGACCTCCTCGCCCGCTCCGCCGGGAGCCGCTCCTCCTCCAATGACGCCCTTGATGCCGTGCCTGGCCATGAAGTCCAGCGCGCGCTGGCTCGCGCTGACCATGGGCTGCCAGCACTCTACGGGGAGGTTGCGGGGCCTGGGCACCAGCGTTATCTCCTCCAGTTCGTATCCTCTGTATGGGACCTGGGGCGGGATGTCGTAGTGCTTGCCGTGGTGGGAGAAGGAGCGCTGGTTAAAGGCCTTCATCATCACCTCCACCTGCTCCTCGAACAGCTCCCTGTTGGCGTCCTGGTCAATGATGGGGTTGCCGAAGCTCTCGACTTCACGCGAGTGGTAACCCCGGCCAACGCCGAAGATGACCCTCCCTCCGGTCAGGATGTCGGCGGTCGCGTAGTCCTCCGCCAGACGCAGCGGGTGCCACATGGGGTTGATGTTGAAGCCGCAGCCGAACCTGAGGTTCTCCGTAATGTGGGCCAGGTGGACGAACAGCAGCAGCAGGTTGGGCAAGCACTCGTAGCCCTCGTGCTGGAAGTGGTGCTCGGCGGCCCAGAAGTCGTCGTATCCCAGCCTGTCCATGGTGGTGACTATGGCCTCGGTCTTGGGGAAGACGCCGGCCAGCTCATCGTCCGAAAAGCTGCGGTCGTTGACGGGCGTACCCGCCAGGCCGATGTCGTCCATGTCCAGGTTGCCGGCGAATAGGCTTCCAAATTTGGTTATCATGTCTGCTCTCCTCTCCCGTTGCTAGTACAATGTCCAGATATTCATGATGGGTAGATATGTCGGAGTTTGGCGCGGGCGTCCTGTGTGGTGAACCGCCAGTCTATGGAGGCGACGGCTTCATTGCGATCACACTCAAGAGCCGCTATCTGTCTGCGCAGAGTCTCTTCATCGCCTATCCGACCCTTCAGACACTGCCTGCTGAACACGCTCAGTTCTATCTCTGCCATGTTCAGCCAACTTCCGTGCTTCGGCGTGTAGTGCAGTTCCAAACGTTTGGCAATGCGCCGTGCTTCGGAAGGCTCGAACGCCTCGTATAGCGAGCCGAACTTGTGGGTGTTCAGATTGTCCAGAACCAGCCTGATTGTCTCCACATCGGGGTATGTCTCGTCAACCAGCCACCTCATCTGGTGGGCGAAGTCCACAGCTGTGCGACGCTCGGTAACTTCCAAATGTCTCCACCCTCCCTTTGGTTCACAGAACACGAACAGGTTGCGTGTGCCGTTTCGTTTGTACTCGTAGTCATGGCGTTTCACCCGTCCCGGTTCAGCGTCTATCGATGGTCGGGTGTCCTTCAACTGCTTGGAAGTCTCGTCGAAGCAGACCACCGGACGCTCAGGGTCGTACTCCTCCTCATACAGGTCCAGCACATCCTCCATTCGAGCAACGAACTCCCCACTCACCTTTGGGATGCACCACTCCTTCTTCCTCCAGGGCTTCAGTTCGTTTTTTCAGTATCTGACGCACCGTCTCAGGAGAGATGCTCTCAGAGTACCCCAACTCGACAACCTTGCCCGCAAGCAGCCGCAGCGTCCAGTGAGTATATCCTTCAGGCGCTTCGCTGCACGCGACAGCGACCATGTGCGCTTCCTGCCTGCCACTCAGTTTACGTGAACGGCCTCGTCGAGGCCGCTCGTTGAGCGCTCTGTCCATACCCTCTAAAACGAAACGTTTTCTAAGCCGGCCAACAGTCGGAACGCTTGTGGAAAGAGCCTCAGCTATCTTCGGATCAGACATGCCTTCATCAGTTTTGAGAAGCGCAAGCGCGCGCTTAACCTTTCGGGCTGACGACTTGCCCTTGTGTCCTGCATCGTTCAGAAAGTCGCGTTCGCTCTCTGTCAACTCGACTCTATATTTGCTCTTACGCATCTTCAGGCACACCCTCACAGAAAAGATTGTGCCTAAGCCCGGATCCACCGAAGGGATGGATGAGTCGTCGTGCAAAAGGGGTGAGAAAGCGCTCCATTGAATCTGGGATAATGGGTTTGAAGACAAGAACCAACCCCAGAGCAGGAGCACTTAATAGATGTTACCACCTGAGCGTCCCGACCGCATCCGAATCGCCTTCGACGATCCCCGGCTGGTGGCCAATGCCGGGCTGCTCGTGCCGGCCACTCTCGCTCAGCGCCTGGGACTGAGTGAACTGGTGGACAGCAACGTTGACCTGGGCGATGCGCCGGGACGGGCGAACCCGGGAGACAAGACGCTGACCCTGGTTGCCTCGGCGCTGGCCGGTGGGGACTGCATCGATGACGCCGACGCGCTGCGTGCCGGTGGGACCGGGCGGGTGTTGGGCTGTACAGTGAAGGCGCCATCCACCCTGGGGACCTTCCTGCGCAGCTTCAGGTGGGGACATGTGCGGCAGTTGGACCGGGTGAGCCGGGAGTTGCTGGCGCGGGCCTGGGCCGCTGGCGCGGGTCCCGGCGATGAGCCGTTGACCATCGACCTGGACTCCACCATCTGCGAGACCTACGGACTGGGCAAGGAGGGCGCCCGCCGCCACAACTACACCGGCCAGAGAGGCTATCACCCGCTTGTGGCCGTCGCCGCAGGAACCGGCGACGTGCTGATGGCCCGGTTGCGACAGGGTCGAGCCAACACCGCCCGGGGCGCAGCCCACTTCCTGCGTGAGACGGTGAGCCGGGTGCGCTGCGCCGGGGCCACAGGACAACTCACCGTACGCGCCGACAGTGGCTTCTACACCCATGACATCGTCTCCGTATGCCGAAAGACAGGTGTCCGCTTCTCCATCACCGTCCGTCAGCACACCCGACTGCGCAATCTCATAGAGGCCATACCTGAGGAGGACTGGACTCCCATACCCTACTGGATGGACGGCGCAGCCGACGTGGCTGAGACCACCTACACCCCTTTTCGGAACGAGCCCGATGCCGCACCGGTGCGTCTCATCGTCCGCAGGGTGAAGCCCACGCCCGGTTCACAACTGGCCCTCTTCGTCGACTACAGCTATCACGCCTTCATCACCGACCGACAGGGCGACACCCTCCAACTGGAGGCCGACCATCGCCGCCACGCCGAGATCGAGAACGCCATCCGAGACCTCAAGTACGGTGTCGGGCTGAACCATCTGCCCTCGGGGCGCTTTGCAGCCAACGCCGCCTGGATGGCCATACAGGTAATGGCTCACAACCTGGCTCGCTGGATCGGACGCATCGGTCTGCGCGAGCCGGTGGCGACCACCAAGACCCTGCGCAGACGCTTGTTCTCCCTCGCCGGACGGCTCACCCACTCGGCCCGCCGCCTTACTTTGCATCTCCCGCAGCGCTGGCCCTGGGAAACACAGTTCGGTCGCGCACTGACCAGACTGCGAGCCATTCCTCTGCCGGCCTGACGGCAGTGTCTACTACTGACCACCGTACACACCACAGCCTGTCTTGTCCGTAAGATCGCTCCGGACCGGACCGCGGGTGTCCACTGTTGCCCGCAGATTCGTCAAACTCGCCCCAAATCGCCACTGTGGGCCTCCATTGGCGTCCAAAATCACGACCGCGGACCTTCAGAACGACCCAGGCGCTGACATCATAACCGCACCGCCACTTTGACACGTCCCTCACCCACGCCCCGGCGGCGATACTAACCCTCTTCGGTGGATTCGGGTTAAGGGAAACATTGTCCGAACTGTGATTTGTTTGATTGGGGTGATGGGCTTTGATTGAAAGGGTCGGGGCTTTTGCCATCAGGGTCCTTTTCGAGTACCGCGACGTTGGTCGTAGAGTTGCTGTCCGAAAACGTCCATGATCCGGTCCCCCCCCCCGCTGCGGCGTTAGAAGTAGCGCAGCAGCGCCGATGGATGCTATGACACGTGAATGCCGGCGTGGTTCTCATCAGGAGCGAAGATCTATGAGTCTGTTGGATTTTCGGTCCTGAAGCAGATCGGCAGAGGACAGGAATTCGAAGCGTATGTCCAGCAGACCACTGTCGTACAGGAACTCAACATCCTGGTGATCGGCAAGTATGGAGGCAAGCAGGCGTTTTTCGCTGTGAGAGTTATAGTCGGCGACTCGCAGTCGCATCTTTTCGGAACGTGGGCCTTTTTCCAAAGTGATCTGGAGTGGGCCGCGCATCCCGGCTCGCGCCAGGCTTTCGTGTATAGCGTGGTGGTGTATCTTCGATCCCAGAATGGACGCGAACATCTCCGACCTGCCCAGCACGTCTATTCGGGGATGGTCGAGACGGCAGGAGCAGTGTCCGTGTCTCAGGTTGACGAGGTCTCCCAGCCTGTACCTGAGCAGCGGCAGCGCTCTCTGGACAAGTGTGGTGACTATCAACTCGCCCCGGTCGGGAACAGCGCTGTCCCTTTCGACTTCGAAGAGTGTTCGAGAGCCAAACAGGTGGATGCCTGAGTGTGCCTGGCACTCGATTCCCAGGGCGGAGGTCTCGCTGGAGCCATAGTAGGAGAACACCTCGGCGCCGAGCGCCTTCTGGACACGCTTTCTGAGCGCGGTGTCCATTCCCTCGCCAATGTAAACCACCCTTCGGATCGAATCAGGCGCGTCTGAACGCGACGCCCCCGCGGCGTCCAGAGTTCTTTCTATGATGGAAGGCACGCTGATCAACGCCGTGGGCCTCAGACGACTGAGGAGGCGCGACGATCTGTCGAATCCGGCTCCGGTACTGACGCAGTAGGATTCGGCGGTCGGAATGATTTCGCAGGCGCGCGGGAAGGAAATCATGACGGCTGCGGGATCGGTGTCCAGGCAGGCCACTCTGTCCGCCGGGCCGATGCCGCAAGTTGTGAGCAGGTTGGCGAGGAACAGGTGCTCGGCTGCATCGTCTTCGGACGAGATAAAGCGGATTTTGCCGCCGCTCGTCGTGCCAGAGGATGTTTCGGTGTCAACTATCGTGTCAATGGCGCTGACGGCCTCCATGCTGATCCCGCGCAGTTCGTCTGCGCCGATAGTTGGGAGGCTCCTCATGACTTCCAGCGGGTCGGCGGACCGAATGTCGCTGTCGGCAATGCCCGCGGCGGCGAATATGCCCTGGTAGGTAGGAAAGTCGCTGACGCAGTGAAGCATCATACGGCGCAGGGCGGACAACTCGGCGCCTGAGGGAGGTGCTATCAGATCAATTGCTGAGGACGTCGAAGCGGCGGGTTCACGCATCATCACTGGTATGAGCGTAGTGTGTTCAGAGGCCGGCGGACCGAGTCCGGATCGAGTCCGGCCTTGAGCGCGGCGGCGATTCCGGCGGCTTCCCAGTAGTTTTCAGCCATATAGAAACGTCCGGGGGTCCAGGGCAGTCGCGCAAGATCATTTCGCATCAGGCTGCGGTTCTCTCTGACTGCTATGACAGTCATGCCCTGTTTCAGCGCCGCGAGTGTGGGAAGCCCGAGGCAGCCGTCGGGTATTACCAGACAGGATATGTTCTCGGCGGTGATGACGTCTGGGCTGTCGAACTGAGAGCCGTTTGTGACGATTGCGGGTGCGCGGTGAAGCCCTTTCAACACAGACTGAAGGAACGTGATGGAGATAATTTCGGCCGCCATTCGGGAATCCACTATGCCCGGGTCCACGGCGGCTATGTCGTCGGACTCCATCATGGGCGCGTGGGCCGTCGGAATGTTCAGTATCGCGGAGACCGCGTGTGTGAGAAGCGCCTCCACTCCTCCCCATGGGTTGATCATCTCTCCGCCGCTGGTGAAATAGTCGTAGTGGTAATGAGCGGGCACCTCGACAACGGACGCCAGCGCAACGGCGTCGTAGCTGTCTCGCCTTTCGATGAGGGTTTCGAGCAAACCGGCAACGCACTCCACGTAACCGGCGGCTCGTCCGGTGTCGCTATAACTTCCAACGACCTTCATGGGCGGTTCGGTATTCACGATCCCGGCGCAGTTCAGGCCATATGTGGCGCGGGCGGCATTCACCGCGTTGACGGTGTACTTGGCGTATCTTTCGTTGTAGCTCGCGTCAAGCGCGACAAGAACCCGGTTGGCTCTCGCAGGTCGCAGGCCGACTGTTCCCATCAAGACCCGTGTCAGGACGCTCCCCTCCACGTACAGTCCGTTCGCCGGCAGTTCGTTGATGTCCGAGGCGTTGACGACATTGGGATGAGTAATGAGAGTGTCGGCTATATTCGCGAGCAAGATTGCAGCGGGTGTGGCGTCTCCCGAATGTCCGCCAATTTCCGCGCCTATTCCCGTGGGAACCATGAATACGACATTGAACGCCCCCTGGGACTCGTAGCTCCGACGCCTGAACTCGAACAGCGGGGAAACCTGATGGGATTGTTCCCCCGCGATTACTCCTATTTCGCACTCGTATTGACCGCCGTCGGAACTGGTGACTGCGAAACGCACGGGCGTTTCATCTTCGGCCAGGAACTTGGCGGCTGATGACCGGATTGACGCGAATGTGTCCCGGGCGGGACTGATGGATACCTGTCTTTCAATAAGCCGCAATCGGTATAGCTCCGTTTCTGGACGCGAAATCGTCGTAGTCGTAACTTGAGACCAGATCGAAAGCGCCGTCTCTTCTGAGCATATAGACGCTGGGAATGGGTATTCCGTTGAAGGGAACGGCTCGCGAATGAGAGTAAGACCCGGCATTCATTATTGCGATGCGCTCTCCAATGCGAACCGGATCGGAGAAACCGTATTCGCCGAATATGTCCCCCGCGAGACACGAGCGCCCGACAAGCCTTGTCGGGTTTCCGTCGCCCTGCGCCGGAACGTTCACTTCCGGAATGTACTGGTATTCGAAGACTTCCGGGAGGTGGCTCGTGGACGTGTCCAGAACTACTATGTCCGTCTTGTCGTTTCTGAACACGTCCAGTACCTCGCTCACAAGGAATCCCGCCTGCTGTACCAGGGCGGTTCCTGGCTCGATAAACACCTTGACTCCGAAATCGGAACTGAGATTGCGAGCGATTTTCTCCAGAGGAGCGGATTCAGTCTCAGGACCGAGATAGTACCCACCACCGAGATTTACCCATCGCAAATCATCTATGCGTCTGAGCGCGCCGTTGAGGGCTTCGGCGCTCTGGGCCAGTTGGGTGAGGTCATCAGACTCGCAGTTATTGTGAATATGCGCACCCTCCACGCCATCGGGCAAACGAGGAATTTTCTCCAAATCGGACAGTGGTATTCCGAGTTTTGAGCCGGGTCGGGAAGGGTCGTATCTTGGATCGGGAGCGTAGGACAGTTCAGGATTTATCCTGAGACCGAGCGAGGCCGGCCCCGTATTCAGGCTTGCGGCGAGTTCGAGCTGAGCGAGTGAGTTGAGGGACAGATAGTCGGTCACTGACAGTGTGGATTCGATGTCGGCGGCGGAGTACGCGGGAGAATAACAGTGCAGAGATTGCCCGGAACACCTGACGCTCTCCGCTATGCGCGCCTCGAATACGGAACTTGCGGCGAATCCATGTACAAAGGGGGCAATTGATTCCAGAACCGGGGCGATAGCGCACGCTTTCAGCGTGTACAGCAGTTCACAGTTCGCCTGCCTTGCGATAAGAGCGGCCTGCCGAGCCAGGGCTTGCAGCGCGGATTCGGAATAGACGTATGCGGGCGTGCTTGGAACGCTCAGCGCCTGGTCGGCCTGAGTATCTATCAGACGGTCGAACTCTGTGGAATCCATGAGGACAAATTTAACACAGATCGGTTGGTGCGGTGACTCGAATCCTGTCGCCGGTGTCGAGCCTGACTATGGGCTGGATGCGAGAGAAATACGGCGTCACTACCAGCGTGTCTTCAGGAGAAGTCTCAAAATAGAAGCAGTCGCGCGCAAGGCGATATTCGCTTTCGTCATTTCTTATGCCGAGAACGCCGAATTCATTGCAGACGTATAGATCCAGAACTGGAATGTGTCCCGGTATGCCCGCCGACCCTACGGTCACAACGCGCCGGACGGAATCGGGCAGGCGGCAAGTGTCAACTTGGTCGGAAAAAACCGCCACGATATTCGGTTCGAAAATGCTCACGAGTTCGTTTATGCAGTCCGCGCCACTGTCGGTTACAAGGTGAGCCGGAATACCCATCCGAACGAAAACCGCGCACACCTCGGCTCCGAAATAACGGTTTTCGAATGTGGATATGACAACTGCGGTTGGGTCATGGATGTCATCCGGGACGGCTTGGGAAAGGCCCTGCCGCAGTATCCTCACTCTGAGCCGGGCTTCGGTCGCGCCTTCCGCGACGGGGGCGCGGTTGGGAGACTGGCCTAGCCAGGGGCCCGGTATCCAGTCAATTTCATCTGGAATGGCTATCAGGTCGGCGAACCGCTGTTTCCGGTATTCGCCCGCTTCCACTATCGGAAGGCACTTGAAATCAGACATTGAGGTGATCGGGTCGTTCCCGAGCTTGCGACGCCAGAAGTTGGTTTGTCGCGCCGCATCCACCGCCGAAGCGAGAAGCTCGACCCTTCCTCGGCTTCCCGCCCGCGCTTTCATGAACGACTGCGCAGTTTGACAATCGCCAGCCCCAACTGGTGACCGAAACCTTCAAACTGGTCGTATCGTTCCAGCAGGTGATCGTGCGAATCGAGAATTGCCTCGGCGGCGTCAGGGTCTCGCGCGTAGAAGGATTCACCCAGGGGGCTGTCAAGACTCCAGTTCGAGACGACATCCATTTCCAGGTTGTCGGGCGC
The DNA here is from genome assembly GCA_965261525.1 of Dehalococcoidia bacterium. Classification (GTDB taxonomy): domain Bacteria; phylum Chloroflexota; class Dehalococcoidia; order Lucifugimonadales; family UBA1123; genus VXRN01. The sequence continues at coordinate 1,346,757 of OZ253472.1, read as the reverse complement.
GGCGAGCTCTTCGTAAAGCGTATATAGTTTCAGGAATTCCTCGTCAGTCTTGAACGGAACCGGAGCGACGAGGAATTCAGCCGTTATGGCAAGGCCCAGTTCATTGTCGAAGACTTGCACGAGGTCTATCTCAGGGATGTAGCTCTCCATAGCGTAGCAAAGGTCGAGAGCCAGGTCATCGGGCGCGCGGTGATAGTAGAAATTCTCTGGATAAGTACCCATTCTGACAAGTACGGGTCTTGGAAAGTCTGACTCCAGAATAGATTCGTATTCAGGACCATTGAGGAAGAGAAATGGTATGTTGCCATTGGTCGCGTCAACGAGGATGCGCTGGTCATCTACGATGTATTCCAGCGCTAGATGCTGCCAGTATCTCATCGTTTGGCGTGCGCCTCGGAAGTCGAAGGTTTCAAGTATTCGCCGAAGTTCATCGCCCGGCAGTCTTCCTACTGCGTCAGGCCCCGCGAAGACGTATTTGGACTCGAATCCATAAATATCCGTGAGAAACTTGAGAGCCTGAACTTTCTCGGAGCAGATTGCCCCGCGCCCTTCGATTATGTTCAGAAGTGTTTCGTCCGCGGTCTTGTAGGGCAGTCTCAATCCTGTGAAACGGGAGTAATTCTCGAAAGGACTGTCCCAGACCGCCTTTGCTACGCGATTGAGGAACTCTATCTTGCCTTCGCAGGTGTCGAGTGAGGGCGGCGGGCCGGAATCATGTCCGAAGCTGGTCGCGGACTCGACGAACTGCTCAAATTGGTCTCTGCTTCGCTCCCAGCGTCTGCGGTTGAAGCCACGCCAGTTTCTGGTGTATCCGGTCTCGCTTCGATCTATGCTGACTTCAAGTAGGTGTACGTAAGAACCGTTAAGAAGGACTGTTTCGCATGGCGCGGTCTGGTCCGGAGTCAGCTCGCGTGGGCCGTTTCTGAGAATAGCGCCCGGGATGAGAGAGCCAGGTACGCCGCCGTCGGACAGAGTTAAGGTGATGTCCTGAAACGCCTGAAACTGGACCAGGGAGTCCGGCAAAAGGCGACGGTCTGAGACCAGTTCGCTGGCGTCTCTGACCGCCAGATACTCGGACACAAGTCGCGCGACCGGCGCTCTGACATCTTCTGACTCGACTCGGAGCGTACAGGTCTTGCCGGTCAAATAGTCCGACCATCTGAGAAAAGCGGGACGGCTGTCGTATTGGTGGGATGTCAAAGTCGGATTTCCTATGGACACGATGCGACTATATTCTAGCAATTGAAGTGAAGGCTTAATAGTAGAATCTTCCAAAGTCCTCCCCGATTTCCCAGGGTCTTTCGATTGTTGAAAATCCATAAGCCTCGCGTTACTCGTCACTCCCGCTTTCGCGGGAATCCATAGGCCACCTTATACCAATTCAGCATACCAATTCAGCTTGATGAGGCCGGGTAGTATTCAGGTAGCCGCTGAATGTTCCGCTTGATCCAATCCCAACCTACCAGCGACTTTACTCGTTCGGGATCCGATTCCAGCCTGCTCAGGCAGGTATTCACCGCCTCAACCTTCTCATCTATACTCCCATAGACCCTGCCCTCTACCCACCTGCGAACCTCCTCGAACACCCGCTCGGCAGGATTAAGCTCAGGACTATAGGCAGGCAGCGTTATCGTCTTCATCCCCGCTATACTCCTCACCAACTCGCTGCGATGACTGCCCGCTCCGTCCCACACAAGCGCTCTCACTTCCGTGTATCGCCTAACGCTCAGCGCCGCGCGCGCCACCGTCTCAGACCTCATCGAGTCTATCCACGCCCACTCCGGTTTGCCTCTGCCAAAGTCCACCACCAGGAACAGGTACTTCCACTCATAAACCAACTGCAACCGCTGAACCACCTTCACCCCACGAACTCCCCACACCCGGCGCACCATCCCGCGAAGTCCGACTCGCATCTCATCGGCAAACCCGATCAGCGTTCCCGAACTAACTCCCGCTCTCCGAAGGGAACGGCCAAGCCCCCCTTTTTCCACCGCTCCTGAGCGTACAGGTCCGCCTTCTCATGCCGGGGGCTGGGAACCTTCGGTGAACATCCCAGCCGCTCAAGCACACTGTATATGCTGTTCCCCTTGAACCTCACACCGTACTCCGACTCCACCCAATCGGCGATCTCACCAGCAGTCCTGAAACGTCCACTTCCAATCTCCCCAACCAATCTCCGTTCCTGAGACTCGCTCAGAAACCTCGGCTGACCCACTCCTCCCATCTTGCGGGACAGGACCTCGTCCAGACCGCCTTCTCTATACCACCCAACCCATCTCTGCGCGCTCCGGCAGTGAACACCCACAGCTTCAGCCGCCGCTTTGATCTGCCAGCCGCGACGTATCAGCCACAGCGCGCGCAGCCGGGTACGAATATAGACATCTCTCTGGGACTGGTACGCTTCCTTCAGCGCTTCCGGTGTGTCTTGCTCATGCCATGCCATCCTGAACGGGCGTCCAATCATCTGCTACCCTCCAACGCCTGAGTTGGCTTGAGCATAAATGAAATATCAGACTTCGACCAGCTCCTCGACCCTCACATCAGGATGAAATGGTATTACAGGGCGAATCTGGATAATCGAAAAACCCTTCCCTAGTTTCCCGGATAACTACACATCCATATCCCTTATGCGCTATAATACGAACGTCTGAACTAATAACGGAGCGCCGACTGACGATGCCTTTGAACATCAAGATACATAAATACGAAATTATACTAAGGAAACTATGGGCGCCTGAAAAATTTCCCCGTAGCTAATGCAGGTCTTAACAGGTGAAATGCAGGTGACGTTTCACCTGTTCGGTCACCAGTTAAGCCACCTGCAGCCACCTGTAGCTTTATAAACCAAGATATATGACTCGTTGGATCCGCCCGCCGTCCGACAGCATTTGTTTCAGCGCCTATTTTGCAAAAGTCCTGCCCTGAAAGACATGGGTTTCATCTTCCGTCCCCCGATGGACTATAATCTAGGAATGAAGACCTTGGCATTTCTTCTTATCGTTGTTTCGACCGCCCTTTCGGTGTCGGCCTGTGACCAGGCGACGTCCCCGTCTCCAACGGCCACCCCGGAGCCTGTGCAGACGGCTGCTCCCGCTCCCACGCCGCCTCCAACCGCGACGGCAGCGCCAACGGCTACCGTTGCGCCTGCTCCGACAAGTACGGCTGCTCCCGCTCCCACCCCTGTAAAGATACTGCCCCGAGGAACGAAGGAGACGGGAAAGGCCCACGATTTCGAGATTGAGACCTTCGACGGTGAAATGCTGAAGTTGTCGGATATGGAAGGAAAGGTTGTCGTCCTCAATTTCTGGGCGTCTTGGTGTCCGCCCTGTCGCTGGGAGATGCCCTTCTTCGAGGAGATGCATCAGGAATACAAAGATCAGGATGTGGTCTTTCTCGGCGTGGCGATTTCCGACACGCTGGAAAACGCGCGCGGATTTGCTGAAAGCGTAGAGGTTACGTATCCAATGGGGTTGGATACGACCAATGAGATCGGTAGGAACTACAAGGTGGTTTCGCTTCCCACGACATTCTTCATCGGAAGGGATGGCAGTGTGGAGCGCAGACTTTCCAGCGCGGCGAATGAGGGTGTGCTGAAGGTATTCCTCAGAGGCCAGCTGAGACCTCGAAATTAGGCGCGCCTCCCGAAATTGACACTGATTTCAGGCAATGACTATAATTCTTGTGCTTGAGAGGTTGTATTTAGATGCCCAAAAGAACTTACCAGCCAAAGAAGAGGCGACGTGCCAGAGTGCACGGTTTCAGAACACGAATGCGTACAAAGGCAGGCCGGAACGTCCTGAAAAGGAGGATATTCAAGGGCAGGCACAGGCTGACCGTTTGATTCCAGACCACAATTTCCGCGTAAATTGTCGCTGTTCGGGCGAACTGCCCGCGGCGGCGAGCGACTCCGAATTCGATGCAGCGGTCGCGACGTTTAAGAAAGTCAGATGACTTTGCGCTGGCCAGGCGTCACGGCAGAAGCCGGGTGGACAGAAGGCTGGTGCTGATAGCGCGCGCCAACGGATCGGATACGACTCGATTCGGTTTTTCAGTTAGCAGGCGTCTGGGAAACGCTGTCACTCGTAACAAAATTAAGAGAAGATTGAAATCGGCGGCGTATGAGGCTCCGGTTCAGGAGGGCTGGGACCTTGTGGTCATAGCTCGCCAGGGTGCGCGGAGCGCGGACTATTGGGCGCTGAAACGCTCACTGGACAGGCTCCTCGCCCGCTCAGGGGTCTTGGAATCGAATGTCGGCTAATCTGGCGTGGAGAGATGCGCTAATGCGGAATCCCGCTCTGACGGCCATCGAGTTCTATCAATTGGCTATTTCCCCATACTTGCCCGGACTGTGCAGGCATACTCCCAGTTGTTCCAACTATTCGTATGAAGCTATCTCAAAATTCGGTTTCGTCCGTGGATTGTGGTTGACTCTGAAGCGGCTCGGACGCTGCAACCCACTCGGCAGCAGTGGATATGATCCTGTCCCTTAGTCCATACTCTCTAAAGTAAGAATCTGTGTGGATGCCCTTAATTTGGCATCGCATCTATGGAATTTCGCTAAATGGAAAATAAATTAACCGGACGAGGATCTAAATGGTTCTTGTTCATCTTGGTTCTGGCCGCTGTGCTGGTTCTCGTAGGGTGCTCGGCAGTTAGGCGTCCACAGGGTTGGTCGGCTGGCACAGTGAGCGGCGAAACCCTGTATATCGGCACGATGCAAGGTGAGGTGCTCGCGGTCAGCAAAGAAACCGGCGACACCGAGTGGCGGAGAGAGTTGCCAACCGAGGAGGACGCTGACAAAGGACTCTACGGTTCTCCCGCGGTTGCAGGCGACACGGTTCTCGTGGGCGGCTATGACGGCGTTCTCTACGCCTACGACAAAAGAGACGGCAGCCCGAAGTGGCAGGAACGCCTGGCCGGTCGAATAGTTGGCGGGCCTTCCATTACTGGGAATCTGGCAATCGTGGGTACCGGAGCGGCCGGTTCCTCCGAAAGGTCGGAAAGCGTACTCTATGCCGTGGACATCATAGAGGGCGACCCCGTCTGGGAGTACAACGGCTCAGGACCCATATGGTCCTCGCCAGTGGTCGTGAACGATGTAGCCTACTTCGGATCGCTTGATCACAACGTCTATGCGGTGAACATTAGCGACGGAAGCGAAAAATGGAGCTTTCGTCTGGGTGGAGCTGTCGCGTCGGGTGTCGCCGTTTACGACGGTCTGGTGATATTCGGAGGATTCGACAGCACTTTGTACGCGTTGGATGCGGATACAGGCAATCTGAAGTGGAAATTCCCGGACGCTACCCGATGGTATTGGGCCGCTCCGCTCGTGGAAGACGGAGTGGTGTATGCGCCTTCTTTGGACGGCATCCTGTACTCCCTTGATGCGGACACTGGAGACCTGCGATGGACTTATGAAAGTGAAGGTCAGCTGGTCGGCACACCCGCGATAATTAACGATTTGATAGCGGTTCCGATTGCGGACGGCGATAACTCCAGAATCACCCTGCTCGAAAAGAGTGGCGCCGAACAGGCGGCTTGCAGAATAGGGGCGGATGTTCGTACATCGCTCGAAGTGTCGGACGACCTGATATACTTCGCCGCAACCGATCACACCATAATGGCCCTGAGAATAAAGCCGAACGGAAACCCCGACGAAGAATGGGTGTACAAGACCGATGAGGACGACCCCCATCCCCGCGACAGGGCGAAGGTTTGTTGATTTAGAGGCGCGACTTGGAATTTTTTGACGTTATAATTGACGCTTGGAATCTCGTTATCATCCAGCCCATGATTAACGGGCTGGTTCTCCTGTATTCATGGTCGTTCCTGAACTTCGGTATCGCTATTGTCGCCTTTACCCTTCTTGTGCGGCTCGCGCTTGTTCCGTTGACCGTAAAGCAGAGCAGGCAGATAAAGGCTATGAGCCAGCTCCAGCCCCTGATGAAGGAGATTCAGGAGCGAAACAAGAACGACAGGCAGAAGGCTTCACAGGAGACGATGCGTCTCTATCGCGAGCGCGGCGTGAACCCTCTAGGTTGCCTGGGGCCAATGTTCATTCAGTTCCCAATCTGGATTGGTCTCTATCAGGCCATTATCCAGACGGTGCCTTCCAATCCTGAAAGCCTTGTCGGTCTGTCTAGGCACCTGTACGTATGGCTGCCGAGTGTCCACAGTGTAATACCGATTAACAGTAATTTCTTATGGATGGACTTGGCGCTTCCGGATCCGACTCCATTCGTAATGCCGGTTCTGGTCGGCGTTTCCATGTGGGTCATGCAAAAGATGACTGCTATGCCGACGGCGGATGATCGTCAGGCTTCTACCAACAAGATGATGCTGTGGATGATGCCTGTGATGTTCGGTTTCTTCACTCTGAATTTCCCAAGTGGCCTGGCTGTTTACTGGGTTGTGTCGAATGTGGTGGGCGTGGTAATACAAGGCTTTGTGACCGGATGGGATCCTATGTTGAACCTTTTCAAGTTCAGGCGCGGACAAGGACAAGACGAAACTGAAGCCATAGCGGCCTCATCTCTCGTTCCTGCGCCTGTTCCTTCCGTCGAGGAGACGAACGATGCAAGAGATAGAGATGTCGGCGAAAACGGTAGAAGAAGCGATAGAACTCGCTCTAAAGGAGCTAGACGCCGAACGCAGCGACGTAGAAATCGCCGTCGTTAGCAGAGGGAAGTCGGGCATTCTCGGCATAGGCGCCGAACCTGCAACTGTCCGTGTCGCCCTTCTCGACGATGAGCCCCCAGACAGTGTTACTCTCACCTCGGAAGTTCTGGAATCCCTGATGTCAATGATGGGCGTTGATGCGACCCTCACGCTTAAGCAGATGTACAATGAGTCTCTGGATGGTCCTGTTTTTGAGATTGAAGGCGATGACGCCGGACTTTTGATAGGGCGAAAGGGCGAGACCCTGAACACGATTCAGTTCCTGGTCAAGTACATCGTCAGCCACAAAACGGGCGAACGCGTCAACGTGATGATTGATGTGGAAGGCTATCAGGACCGGCGCCACCAGTCATTGGCCAATATGGCTCACCGAGTCGCTGGCCGGGTCGCTGATACGGGACGATCCATCGCGCTGGAGCCAATGTCGCCCAACGAGCGCAGAATTGTGCATCTCGCGCTGTCCGAACATCCCGAAGTTACGACCGAAAGTGAAGGAGTGGGTGACTCCCGGCAGGTTGTCATACATCTCAAGTAGCTGGACCTGCTCCATCCCCGTGAGAAGGCCTCCATTCCAGGTACAAAGGCAATGTCCGGTCGGTTCTGCTCTGCTTCATCGAAGATAGGCCGTGATACAATCACCGTGTCTGTCAGGTAAGAATTCATGGCTACATTCAATACAATTGAAGAGTTGATCCAGATACTGGACGAGAATCCACACTGGCTCGAGGCCCTGCGCGCTCGGCTGCTGACACGTGAATTGCTCGAACTTCCGCAGAGGCACGCCGAGTTCGTTGCGTTGGCGGAGCAGAGGCACACTGAATTCATCGAGTTCACTGCGCTGGCGGAGCAGAGGTACACTGAATTCGGCAAGTTCGCCGCGACCACGAATAGGCGATTCGATAAACTGGAGGCGGGCCAGGTAGCGATCAGAAATGACATAGGTATGCTAAAGGGTGGATTCACCGAAGTCGCGACTCTCAAGTTTGCGGATGACATTGCAATAGAGTTGGGACTGAGGCGAGTGGAAAATCTCAGCGCGAACCAGCTTATGGATATGGCAGAATCCGCCGATACGACCGAAATGTTCGATAGTCCCCAATCTCGGAGAGACAATCTTAGAAGTTTCCGTCGCGCTGACCTAATCATGGAAGCCAGAGACGCGAATGGTGAGCGTTGCTACGTCGCCGTGGAGTCCTCTTACACAATCAATGGAAGGGATACCAGCAGGGCCATTCGAAACGCTGAGTATCTGGAGAAGTTTACCAAGAGAAAAGCGTATGCCGTAGTGTCGGGTGTTCGCTTGGACAATCGCGTTCGGGAAATTGTGGAGTCGGGTAGATTGTTCTGGTATGAAATCGAAGAACACAGTATTCGCAACGATTGATTTCTGTATAGCGACCCGCCGCCGCGCTTAATCCTATGCCCGACCCGATACATCTTCCATCCTTACCTGCTTACAACGGTTGTAACAAATGAGTGTCCATCTGGAAATATCCAACCACATCGCGACCGTAACTATCGTGTCCTCAGAAGCCGGTAACCTGATAGTCTCGGAGACGGCATATTCCCTGAGCGACGCCGCGACCGAAGTTCGCCAGCGTGACGATGTTTGGGTGGTAGTCCTGAACGCGCTCGGAGACGATTTCTGCCTGGGCGCGTCGCCCGATGTCATCGAGACCGTCCTCGGTGGGAATCATGTGCCGGACGCGCTCAGAGCCGGCCAGACGCTTGCCGATATAGAAAAGCCGGTCGTCTGCGCCGTGCAGGGTCGAGTGCAGGATCAGGGACTGGAAATCGCGCTGGCCTGCGATCTGCGAATTTCCGACAGCGACGCAACCTTCGCGATGACCCAGGTTCTGAATGGCGCTATGCCCTGGGATGGCGGAACACAACGGCTGCCCAGGCTAATAGGCCGTTCGAGGGCGATAGATATGCTGCTGACCGGCAGGCGTGTCACAGCTACGGAGGCGTTGGAAGTTGGCCTTGTGAACGAGGTCGTCGAGTCGGGGAATGCAACGGAACGCGCTATGGAGCTCGCCTCAGTCATCGCAGGACACGGGCCCATCGCTCTGCGATACCTCAAAGAGGCGGTTCTCAATGGCATGGACGGGACATTGGATCATGGCCTGCGGCTCGAGGCCGACCTCAGTTTCATGCTCCAGTCCACTGAGGATAGGGGAGAGGGCATATCGTCGTTTCTGGAAAGACGCCCTCCGACGTATCAGGGGCGATAATGTCCGACGAACCCACTGTACTGTTTGAGAAGGAAGGCGCAGTGGGGCGACTTGTCCTGAACAGGCCTGGTGTTATCAACGCTTTCAACGTGCAGATGCGTGACGATCTCTACGCCGCGCTTCAGGCCGTGCGCGACGATCCCGATATACGCGCCGCGCTAATCTCTGGCGCCGGCGACAGGGGTTTCTGCGCGGGAGCGGATCTCACCGAATTTGGAACGGCTCCCTCTCAGGTAATTGCGCGACAGGTACGCTGGGAGCGTGACCTCTGGGGACTCTTCGGTTCGATTCAGAAGCCGCTCGTGGCCGCCCTGCACGGGTACGTAATCGGCTCCGGTGTGGAAATTGCCTGCCTATGTGATCTGCGTGTGGCTTCCAAAGAGGCTATATTCCGAATGCCGGAAACCGCCCTGGGAATGGTGCCGGCGGCGGGCGGCAGCCAGACGCTACCAAGAACTATCGGACAGGGTCACGCTATGAAGATGCTGTTGGCTAACGATGCGCTCGATGCCGAGACCGCGCTTGAAATCGGTCTCGTTCACCGGGTAGTGGAGCGTGACAGCCTGGTGGAAGTGTCGCTCGAGCTCGCCAACAGCCTGTCGAAGATTCCGCCCGTATTGTCCGCCGGAGTCAAGAGATCGGTCGCCGATGGACTCGACATGAGCCTGTCCCGCGGCCTTGAATTGGAATCCAGACTGGCCAGGTCCATAGCCGCGCAAAATGCGCTAAGCGCATGAATGATCGTAAACCGCGCTCTGTCGTGGTTTCAGCCCAGAGTTCTCAGTCCCTGAAAATCACACAGCTTTGTAACACATTACAACATAGATATCCCCTGGGAGAATCTAATGAAATTCGGAGCTCAGGTCAGTTGCTACGTGACAAGCTGGGACAACATCCGCGCAGTTGTGGAGACGATGGAGGTGGGTCGCTGGCACAGCGTTTACCACGCGGATCACTTCATCCCGCCAAGCGCAAGCGAGGCGGAGACTGCATACGAGGGCTACACGTCAATGGCCGCGATAGCGTCCATCACCAGCAGGCTTAGGCTGGGACACCTGGCGCTCGGCAACACCTACCGCAACCCGGGACTCGTGGCGAAGATGGCCGGAACCATTGACCATATTTCCCATGGCAGGTTCACCCTGGCAATCGGCGCGGGCTGGTTCAGGCGCGAGCACGAAGCGTATGGCTGGGAATTTCCGTCCGTCAAAGAGCGCTCCGACAGGTTGGAAGAGGCGTGCGCTCTCTTGAGGACGCTGTTCACGTCTGAGTCTCCGGTCACATACAATGGGCGTTACTATCGTCTGGACAACGCGGTCTTGTCTCCCGGTTCCGCGCAGGAACCGCACATTCCCATAATGGTCGGCGGAATGGGTGAAAGACGGACTCTGCGGACGCTCGCCATGTACGGCGACGAATTCAACCTGGATGGCTTCGCCGCCAGGGGACACGGCGGTATGTCTCTCGACCTGTACAAGCGCAAGGTGGAGGTCTTGAATCGCCATTGCGAACGAGCCGGGCGCGACCCGGAGGAGATCAGGCATACGGTTCTCATGCCAATGAAACTCACTGACGATGAATCTGAGGCCAATCAGTTTATCGAGGCAATTGGACCTGGCACCGTCGCCGGGCCCGCCGGGTACGTCATAGATCGCGCAGGAGAACTATTCGAAGCGGGCGTGGACGAGATAATGTTTGGCAGGCTGCCCAATGAACCAGAAGAGTTCCAGAGAGTCGAAGAGGAAGTTATCGCGGCCTTCGATTAGTTTGTGGTACGACTATCCCTGAGGCGTTTATCATAGCGGGCAGGTATGCAGGGCAGCGGAATTTACAATTCTTCTGTCCACTCACCAATAGTAGGAGTATCGGCGTCTTCGCAGAAGGTCATTCTGCTCTCAACCGAGCCGAATATATCTTCCACGGTCCTCTTCCGGGGAATTAGGTTGCTTGCCTGGGATGCGACAGTTGCTAACTGTAATGTCTAATTCCGCGAAGTTTGTTTCAGTGTCTTGAAAGTCTTGGTCCATACTGGCATTTGAACTGTTTTTTTGAAAGGGACAGGCGCTTTTGGCATATAAGGCCTACTGTAGTAGTGTTCGATGTGTCTATATAATTTGGGAGAGTCTTTGGTTGGGGCGCTCCTGCTTGTGAGAGACTGCTGACCACGGACTCCGCATTGGGATATCCGCCATAATAGATTTAATGCCCGACAATATGGATCCATGAATCAAGAGAGGCTGTCAATACCATGACGACCATTCCCACTCACGTTAACGAATTTCTTAGCCAGACCCTGGTCGCGGTCATAAGTACCGTTGACTCCAATGGTCACCTACGATCGGCGCCTATCTGGTACCACTGGGAGGACGGCTCCGCGTATATGTTCACCGGACGCCGGACCATGAAGTGGCGCAACATAATGCGAAACCCGGTTGCCTCGCTCTGCGTTGACTGGCGCGAGCCGCCTTACAAATCGGTAATTCTGGATGGGAGCATAGAGGAAGCCCAACGTCCCCTGTACGACCTCGTTCTCTCGATGGCAGTCAGGTATTATGGCGAGGAAGATGGCCGCGCTTTCGCTGAAGGCTATCGTGAGCAGTCTGAAGACACCGTTATATTCCGGCTGACTCCCACCCGAATAGCCGATTACACTGACCAAGACGGGTAATCATTAAGATAGGCTCCACCATCCAATTGACGGACCGCGAAACCACACCCATGTCCGACCCTGACACGCATATGGTCAAGATACGCGACCTGACCAAGCTCTACAATGAAGGTGATGAGACGCGCTCGGTCCTGCGGGGAGTTAACGCCGACATACGCTGCGGAGATTTTGTCGCTCTCGCCGGTCCCAGCGGCTCCGGCAAGACTACCCTTCTCAACCTCATTAGTGGCATTGATACGCCAACCGGCGGAGATGTGATGATTGACTCAGTTCACGTTACGAAGTTGCCGGAGAAAGAGCGCACGCTATTTCGGCGCAAGAACATCGGCTTCGTTTTCCAATTCTTCAATCTCATACCGACTCTGACCATCCGGGAGAATTTGCTATTGCCGCTCCACCTCAACCACTTTGACAAAGAGTGGTCGAGTGAGAGGGTACTCGAACTGCTCCGGCAGGTCGCGCTGCAAGACCGCCTGGATAGCTATCCCGACAGACTCTCAGGCGGAGAGAAACAGCGAGTGGCCATCGCCCGCGCTCTCGTTCACGACCCCATTCTGGTTCTAGCCGACGAACCGACCGGCAATCTCGACACCGACACCGGAATGGCGGTCATGTCGCTGTTGGACGGACTCGTTAGCGCCAGTGGCAAGACAATGATCGCGGTATCGCACAGCGAAGTTGTTATCGAGAGGGCGAATCGTGTGCTTGCCATTGAAAACGGCCAACTCGTCGAATAAGGCCCCGCGCAATGCTTGAGTTCGCTCCCCGCGCGATGCGCGAACCACAGATGCCCAATGTGACCGGGCCCGATGCGCCATGACTTCGCTGCTCTGGCTCTCGGGCCTTCGCCACCTCCTCAAACACCCTTGGCAGATGGCGCTTTCCGTTCTGGGTATAACGCTGGGCGTCGCCATTGTGGTCGCCATAGACCTTGGGAATCAGAGCGCGAAGCGCGCATTCAGCCTTTCCGGCGATGCCGTCGCTGGCAGGGCGACGCACCAGATTGTCGGCGGACCCGGTGGTCTGCCCGAGGATATTTACACGATGCTGCGAGTGGATATGGGAGTGAGAAACTCCGCCCCTCTGGTAGAAGGCTACGGGTATCTGGAAGATGAAAGAGTCCTGCGCATTCTCGGAGTAGAGCCATTTGCGGACTCCCCGTTTCGCCCGTACATCGGCGGCGGCTCAATGGAGGGCGCCGTGGACGAGTCCATAACGTACACCTTTGAACTACTCGCCACACCCGCAACCGCGTTGATGTCGGTGGGTACCGCGAGCTCTCTGGGGCTGCGCGAGGGCGATACCGTCAATCTTGATGTTTCCGGTGTAGAGCGCGATGTCAGAATCGTCGGACTGGTAACGCCTCAGAATAGTCTGAGCGGCGAGATGCTGGAAAACCTGCTCATAACCGATATTTCCACCGCGCAGGAACTCATCGCTTTTGAGGGACGTCTCAGCCATATTGACCTCATCATTCCCTCCGGCGAGAAGGGCCGATTGCTTCTGGAACGCGTAACGTCCGCGCTGCCCCCCGAGACTTCCGTGATAACTCCTTCCACTCGCTCTGAAGCCATCGAGCGGTTGACGGTCTCTTTCGATCAGAGCCTTTTCATGATCAGCCTGCTCGGTCTCGTAGTAGGCGCGTTTCTCATCTATAACGCGATGACATTCTCAATTGTGCAGCGTCGTCCTGTTATAGGCGCGCTCCGCGCCATTGGAGTGACGAAGCGGCAGATATTCACGCTAATCCTGGGTGAGGCCGTGATCATCGGACTAATAAGCTCCGTTACAGGCGTACTGCTCGGCATTATAGTCGGGCGCGGACTTGTGCATCTGATAACTCAGACAATCACCGATCTCTTCTTCGTTGTGTCGGTCCAGGACGTCACAATCCCGTTGTGGTCTTTGGGAAAGGGAGCGCTGCTGGGAATAGCCGCCACGCTGGGCGCGGCCTTCATACCCGCGTTCGAGGCAACGGGAGCGTCGGCAAGGGAAGCTCTGTCCCGCTCGCACCTTGAGACACGCTTCAGGGGCGCTATGCCGATAGCCTCCCTGATAGGGATTGTTGTGATCGCCGTCGGATGTGGGCTGGTCTTCCTACCCTTCGATACGCTTCTTCTGCCATTTATGGGACTGGCGTTTCTGATACTTGGCGGCGCGATGCTCACTCCGGCGAGCGTCATCTTGTTCAGCAGGGTTCTGGCCCCCGTTCTGGGCAGGATGTTCGGCGCGCTGGGCGCGATGGCGGCGCGCGGAATCTTGGCCTCCATCAGCCGAACGGCGGTCGCGATTGCAGCCCTTTCAGTGGCGCTGTCCGTCACGATTTCCATTGACACGATGGTCCAGAGTTTTCGCGATACCGTGGAACAGTGGCTCGAAATCTCACTCGGATCGGATATATACATTTCTCCCGCGTCCCTGCGCTCATACCAGACGGAGTTCGAACTTGCCCCCGGAGTATTGGAGCGCATCCGAGACGTCAAGGGAGTAGCGAGCGTGAGGACTGTTAGAAACGCCCGCGTAAATTCCCCGGATGGCGAGGTGCGTCTTCTGGCTACCGACGCGAACCTCGATGCGTTCGTCGAGCGTCAGTCTTTCAAAGAGGGGGACCCCGCGCTCGTGTGGCGTGAATTGCAGAGCGGTGACTCGATAGCGGTATCCGAGCCATTCGCGTACCGGAACGAAAAGGGAGTGGGCTCCACTGTCCGCTTGTCCACATCGGAAGGGGATCGGGACTTCCGTGTAGAGGGCATATACTACGACTACGGGAGTACCGGAGCGGGCAGGGTGATGATAAGCCGCGCCGCCTACATCCGCTTGTGGGACGACGACAGGTATTCGGGCGTGGCCGTAGATGCTGCAGAGGGTGTCCGGGTGGCCGACCTGATAACATCGCTCGAGTACGCTATTGGAAGCGATCAGGGGGTTATGATTCGTTCCAACGCCGAGTTGAAGGCAGCGGCGCTGGAGGTCTTTGAGAGAAGTTTTGCGATAACTTCCGTCGCGCGAGTTCTGGCTGTTGCGGTAGCCTTCGTTGGAGTATTAGGCGCGCTAATGGCAATTCAGCTCGAACGCGCCGTGGAATTCGGGACACTGCGCGTAATCGGGTTCACGCCGGGACAGGTCTGGCTCATGTTCACCTCACAGAGCAGTCTGATGGGCGTGGCGGCGGGTCTGCTGTCCGTGCCGCTTGGACTGATAGAAGCGGCGGTACTCATATTCGTAATAAATCGGAAGGCGTTCGGATGGACGATGGAAATGCAGGTCTATCCAACGGTCCTGGCCCAGGCGGTATTGATAGCGGTAGCAGCGGCGCTTCTCGCGGGGGTGTATCCGGCGTTCCGAATGTCGCGCTCCTCGCCCGCGAGGGCGCTGCAGGAGGAGTAGGCGGACGTTGAAATTCGGTCGTCAGTTCCCGGTCGGAAGCCGTTCGAGCGGCGGCGCAGCAGTATCATAATGTCGGCTTATATATGCACTGGTAAATGACAGGTCGAGCGACAGGTGTATGGCAGGTGAGCGGCAGGTGTACGCTGTTACCAGCGGTGACCTGCGTTTCGCCTGCGTTAGCTATGAGGGTCTTTTTTTCCGGCTCCCTTGTCTTGATCCGTATAACCTATAAATTATGATGTATGTTCGTCGTCTTAGTTGATATGTTCGTATTTTAACATAGCAGGGGAGTGGGCGCCTAGTGCAGAGTCTTTCGTTTATCCAATATGGCACCGCAACTAAAGGGCAACCACAAGGGTTGCCCCTACCGGAAGACACGCATTGCGACCGCCTAAGACGAACAATCGAAAGACCCTGGCGCCTAGTGTTCCAACATTTTTGGATTGACGGTTTATATACCCTCACCCTAACCCTCTCCCAAAAGGAGAGGGGATAATTCGGAATCTGGATATCCATCACAACTAAGTTGTCGGACTACTAGTACCACATCCACATGAAGATGCCATATTCAAACCAATATCCGTCATTCCAGCGAAAGCGGGAATCCAGAGGTGGGGCTGGTTACCGTACATCAGAAACACATGGAAACTGTACTAGTACAGCGTCCATATAATTCTGCCATGTAAGAGACCGCCGCAACCTATGGATTCCCGCTTTCGCGGGGATGACGATTGGCAGTTTAAGATTGATCGCATATAACAAAACTAAGTGGACATGGTACTAGTGGGATGACAACTCGATTTATGATGACGGCGGTGAGTGTCGCACTGGTAACGACCGCGCTGGCGATGGGGGTCTATCTGCTCACGCTGTCAGGCGAGGCGGTGGAGGTGAAGGCGAGTCTGTCGGTTTCGGATGCGTTGAGAATGGACGATTCGGGGTTCGAACTCGCCGACGGATCTCGCGGATTTGACTTCCCGGAAGACCACGGCCCGCATCCTGAATACGCCCTGGAATGGTGGTACTACACCGGCAATCTTCAGACCTCTGAAGGTCGTCGTTTCGGGTACGAACTCACCTTTTTCAGAAGAGGCATTGCGACGATGGATGTAATGCGAAGTTCCAAGTGGGCCGCCAAGCACGTCTATTTCGCCCACTTCGCGCTCACTGATGTCGAGAACGATGAGTTCTACGCTTTCGAGCGTTACAGCCGCGACGCTCTTGATTTGGCGGGAGCAGTCGGGTCGCCGTTCCGTGTCTGGGTGGAGGACTGGTCCGCCTCCGGTTCCGATGGCGGCGCGCTGCCCATGCGCCTGAGCGCAAGCGGCGAGGGCGCTGAAATCAACATCGCGCTGAACGGCGACAAGGACATCGTTCTGCACGGTGAAGGCGGATTCGCGCGAAAGGGCAGTCAGCCCGGAGAAGCGTCCTACTACTACTCCATGACCCGTATGCCGACGACCGGAGTCGTGTCGCTCAATGGGCGGGCGCACTCGGTCAGCGGATTGAGCTGGCTGGACAGGGAGTGGAGTTCCGCCCAACTCTCAGACGAGCATATCGGCTGGGACTGGTTCGCGCTACAATTGTCCGACGGGCGCGACATCATGTATTACCAGCTACGGCCCCGCGAAGGCGAGGCAACCGACTTCGATCTGGGTACTTTAGTTGCTTCGGACGGCGCCTATTCTCATCTCGATTCCACGAACGTGAACATCGAAGCGCTGGATCATTGGCAAAGCCCGCTAGGCGGCGCTTATCCGTCGCGCTGGCGTCTCCAGATTCCCGAAGAAGGTCTGGACATCGAGATTACGCCATACGTCAGCGACCAGGAACTCCATACCCTGGTTCGGTACTGGGAAGGCGCGGTACGCATCGAGGGCACATCCAACGGCCAACCCGTAAACGGAAGCGGCTATGTCGAGCTCACCGGATACGCCGAATGAGCGCGCCTGAATATGCCATTAACCTGTATCAGTATGGAGGCTGGGCCGGTCCGTCGTAGCCGCACATACCCATCCTGGGAGAATTCACGAGTGGAAGCGGGTCGCCGTAGTCTTGGTGTGGGTGCTGCTCCGAGTGCCGCTGACACAGCGTTCCTTCAACATTATTCTCGTACATACACTCGACGCATAGCCAGAGCGCTCGCTCGCCGCAGCTAATGCAATCGAAGTCCGGTTCATTGTTGCGGGACATCAGGGCGATTGAGTGGCGCGGATTTGCAGGCTTGCCGTCACGGACGGCCACATACTTTATTAGTGTGTGCGACGAATCCCCAAAATCGTAAATATGGGTGATTTCCAGACCCGGCTTGAATACATCGGCGACCATTCTTCCCTTCGAGATTTCATTGCCCATCCATCGGTCTCTTGAGAACATACTCAGATGTCCGCAGCATTCCAGCCAAATATGCCGGAGGTAGTAATCCATATCCTCCAGGGTGGTAGAGCCTCTCACTTCCAGATCAAGCCAGAAATCTTTCCTCCACTCGTCCTGAGCGCGAAGGTGGTACAACTTCGCGCTTCTGCCACGTTTGCCGTCAACTTCAGCGACAGTCTCTTTTCTACGTGGGCAGGCCGATAGGCGCCTTATCATGCCGCCTGCGCTGAAGTCTCTCTCGCAGTACCCACACTTGCCTCTTGGCTGCGTTCTTCCAGCCATCGTAATTCTCCTCACTGTTTGACGCCGCTCCGGCGCGCCGCTGATTCATTGCACAGGGGGGCCTTCCGGGCGATCTACCTCCGCACAACCGGCAATGTCATCCGTGACGGGTGGCCCGCGTCGTGCAGGACGGTCTGGGAAACCGGCGTCTTATCCTCCGACCCGTGAGTCGGTAAGCCCGTATTCCTCGCGTATGCGGGGAAGTTGCTCGAAGACACCTCCAGCCGTATCCGGTGGCCTTTGCGGAACAGCATGGCCGTGGGGCCGACGCTCACATTGTACCTGTACGCTTCTCCCTGCTGAATGGGGGACGGCGATTCCAGCGAGTCGCGGAAACTCGCGCGGACAATCCCGTCGCACACGTTTCGCGCCTGCCCATCCGGGTGAACGTCCACCAGCTTCGCTGTCCAGTCGGTGTCCGCCGCGCTGGTGACCGCCCACAGATCCAGTTCGACGTGTCCGGTTACCTCAGTGTCTCTCTCCAGCGGTTCCGACGTATAGACCAGCACGTCCTCACGCGCCTCGATGACTCGCTGGTCCTGAACTCCCACATCGAAAATGCCCGGAATCCCGGCAAGGTGCGCGCCGCCGTGAGTCGGTACAGGATTGGACGGGTCGTAGATGAACCTGTCCGGCGATTCGGACTCGTCCGGCGCGTCCGGCGATAGCGCGCCGTCGCCGTTGAGCGTATTCGCGCCGCCGCCGCTCCGCAGGAACATAGTCATCGGCTCGGCGTCCGGTGGCGGCCATGACTCCTCCGCTCTCCACTCGTTCGCGCCCATCAAGAAGATGTACGTGTTGGGATCGGCGCTAACTCCGTTGTCCTCGTCCCTCAGCCAGCGGTCGAACCACGCGATCTGCATCCCGTGCCAGTCAATCGCCGCCCCGGACGCGGATCCCCCAAAGTATCCCTGACCCGCGTATGGATCGGGCAGCGGCTGGTGCAGCCACGGACCAACAACAAGGCGCTGCTGAGTCCTCGCGAGTTCCGTAGCGCCTTGTTCCCGCATACCCTGGTAGCAGCGGATCGTGCCGCGTATGAAGCCGTCGAACCACCCGCCCTGATTGAGAGCGGGAACGGTTATCTTGTCGAATTTCTCTCTGGGCGCGAACGACTTCCAGTAGTCGTCATAGGTTGGGTGCGCCAGCCAGTCATAGTAATAGTCTGCGACCTGCCTGAGAGCGGGCATGTCTTCCAGGGGAAGATGATTCGCCATCGCGCGACTGTCCTGTCGCCACTCGCGCAGGACAGACATCGCGTCACTATGCCTGGCGGCCCTGCCTCCCAGATCGTCCAGCGCGAAGGCCGCCGCCCAGCCGCTTGTCCAGAAAAGCTGGAACACGCCTCCCAGGTAAGTCCAGCTGTCGTAGTAGGAGTCCGCGGTCACCCCTGGGATAATCGCCTTGAGCGCCGGGTGAGCTTCTGTCGCCGCAAGCCACTGCGTCGCGCCGTGATACGAAATGCCAAACATCCCTACCGTGCCGTCGCTCCACGGCTGAGACGCTATCCAGTCAATCGTATCGAAGCCGTCCTCAGCCTCGTGGACGTATGGATACCAGTCGCCGTCCGATACGTGCCTGCCCCGCACATCCTGGATTACCACCGCGTAGCCGCGGTCCATCGCCCGCATCGGGTCAAGGTACATGCTGCGGTAGCGTGGCGAGTGCTTTCCATACGGGATGCGTTGTAGAAGGACCGGATGCCGTCCGCCGCCGGCGGGACGGTACACGTCCGCGCGCAGGATAACGCCGTCGCGCATGGGGACCGCGACGTTGGTCTGCGACGAGACGGAAGTGGAACGCCGATATTCGTCCTTCAAGGGCTTGGGCAGCATATTATTCTCTCCCTGGTTGGCGGGCGTTTGACAGTTCAGGTGAAGATAACACCACAGTTCGGATTGGTCAAAGCGGGGATGGGCAAGGTGGGTTCGGGATGTGATGAAATTTCTATCGAAATGCCCGGAGAGGAACCGAAATGTTACAATGAGGCATATTTCTAACACTCGTCCTGAGCGCTGGGAGCGCCAGGCAGCATCCGTATAAATTGTGGAGGGGATAGTATGCCCAACGAAACCACGAAACAGCAACACCCTGACCATAAATTAATAGAAGACCTCGAAAACAAGATTGAACAGGCTACACGCAGAGCGGATGAAGCCAAACGCCGGGCTGATGAAGCTACGCGCGAGGCTAAAGAAGCCGAAGCTGACTACAACGCCTCTCGGAGTCGGTAGGCATGGCGGACGCTGACAGGAAAGAGACGTTAAGGGTATTGGCTAACGGCCTCGATAACACCGCTCTTAACCTGGCGCAGATAATAGAGAATGTAGCCACTGAAGCGGAGCAATGGCGTTCCGAAGGTTTTGAAATGTGGACTGACGCCTTGACTCAGTATCGGCACAGCGCCATTGATGGGGATGAGGCGCGTCAGGTCAGCACAGAATACTCACGTATCCTGCGAGATGAAGAAAGCGCCAATCTGGCAATTGAAGCCGTACAAAGGGCAAGGGTTTCAATACTTGAAGCGGCGGCGTTGGCAGACAGGGATAACGACCCGTTAGAGAGCTTGGATTTAGAATAGCATCCCACGCGGTTGGTCTGGCTACGAAAATCAGTATCAGTGTACACAGACAAAGGATACTGCCCCGCTCAGTTTGCCAGAGCGGGGCAGTGCAGGTTGAGATGACGATGCAACCGCCTTATGCGGATGATGCACTGAGCGCCTTGACCACAGTTCCGGGAGACATGGGCAGTTCGGTCATTCGGACTCCGATAGCGTCATGTATAGCGTTTGCGACCGCGCCCATGGGTGGCACTATTGATACCTCTCCGACGCCCCTGACTCCATAGGGATGGCCGGGGTTGGCGACCTCGACTATCACCGTGTCAATCATGGGCAGGTCGAGGCTGGTGGGCATACGGTAGTCCAGGAATGTGGAATTTTCCATAGTGCCGTCGTCGCTGAAGTAGTATTCCTCGTTCAGCGCCCAGCCTATTCCCTGGACCGCGCCGCCCTGTATCTGACCCTCGACGTAGCTTGGATGGATGGCCTTGCCCGCGTCCTGAATCGCGGTGTACCTGAGTATCTCCACCTTGCCCGTCTCATCGTCAACCTCCACATCCACGATGTGAAGGCCGAATGCGTTGCCAACACCGCCCGGATTGACGGTCGCCCTGCCGACTATGGGGCCTCCCGTGCCGTTAAGCCGCGAGGCCAGATCCGCGAAACTCATGCTGAGCTCGGTGTCCTGGCGATGCCTCAGCATCGAGCTGTCGTATTCGACGTCGTCCGGGCTGACGTCCCATATTCGCGCGGCTCGCTCGATAAGCTGACGCTTGGCGTCCTGCGCGGCCTCGTAGCACGCCCTGCCCATCTTGAATGTCACGCCGCTGCCGCCCGCGCCGGAGCTGTACCCTATCGAGTCGGTGTCAACTATGGCCGGCCTGACGTCGCCTACCGGGATGCCAAGCGCCTCCGCAACGTGCATCGCCATGGCCACCCTGCTTCCACCGATGTCGGGCGAGCCTTCTATCAGGCTTATGGTGCCGTCCGGGTTGATCGAGGCCACCGCGCTCGCGGGGCCGCTGCCATTGAACCACGCGCCGGCGGCAATCCCACGCCCCCTGTATTTACCTTCGAGCGGGGTCTGCATGTGAGGATGTTCGCGCGCGGCCTCGAGCAGTTCGCGGTTGCCGATACGCAGAAAGCGCGGACCTGCAACCTGCCTCGTGCCTTCCTCGGACGTGTTCAACAGCCGGAACTCAATCGTGTCCATGCCCAGTTTCTGGCTTAGTTCGTCCACAACCTGCTCTGCGGCGAAGGCCGCGGCAGGGGAGCCGGGCGCGCGGTACGCAGCCGACTTCTGCCTGTTGACCAGCACATCCACGCCTTCCACGAAGACGTTCGGGATGTTGTACGGGGCGAACATCGTCCTGCACCCCGACGCGACCGGAGACCCTGGGAACGCGCCCGCTTCGTATATCAGATGCGCCTCAGCCGCGACTATTTGCCCATCCCGCGTCGCGCCCATCTTCGTCTTTATCAGCGTACCGGATGTCGGGCCGGTTCCTACGAATACCTCGTAGCGGCTCATCACTATCTTCACCGGCTGCCCCGACTTCTGGGACAGCTTGGCGGCCAGCGGTTCGATATAGACGCCGCTCTGTCCCTTTCCTCCAAACCCGCCGCCGATCTCCATCGGGATTACCTTCACTCTGGACACCGGAAGGCCGAGGATGCTGGACGTGTGATCGCGCACGCCGAAGTGTCCCTGGCTGCTGCACCATACGGTCACGTAGCCGTCGCTGTCCCAGTGAGCGGTAGCGGCGTGCGGCTCGATGTATCCCTGGTGTACGGCCTCCGTGCGAAACTCGCGCTCGACTACGACGTCGGCCCGCTCGAAGCCTGCCTCCACGTCTCCCAGCGCAAATTCAAAGCGATTGGCGACATTGGTCTGACGCTCACCTTCACCCCATCCGCCCGCTCTGAAAGTGGGGCTGTGCATCGTGAGAAGGCGTTCATGCAGAATCGGGGCGTCGTCCTTCATCGCGTCCTCGGCGCTGAGAACGGGCTGGAGTATCTCGTAGTCAACCTCGATCAGGTCGAGGGCCTGTTCAGCGACGCTCGGGTCGGTCGCCGCTACCGCGGCCACGACATGGCCTTTGTAGAGAGCCTTCTCACGCGCTATGACATTCCTGCCGTAGAAGCCGTAGTTCACCATCGCGCCCTCGGCCTGGTCGGTGAATTCGGCGGATACCTCCGGCATATCGTCCGCCGTGACCACGGCCTTGACTCCGGGCAGTTCCAGCGCCTTTGAGCAGTCAATCGAGCGTATCCGCGCGTGCGCGCGCGGACTGCGGAGCAGTTTGCCGTGAAGCATTCCCGATAGATGAATGTCGGCGCTGTACCGCGCTCTTCCTGTCACCTTGTCCAGTCCATCGGGACGTATTGGTCGGGTGCCGATCACATCGAATTCCTGATTGGACAGGACAATGTTGGGTTCATAGGTCTGGGTAGTCATATGCTGCCTCCGTACGCGTGTTGAAATGTGTGTTGATCTGGACATGAAATATTGAATGAATCGCCAAACAAAGTTAGCGCATCCAACAGCGTAATTGTGCAAAGAATACCACACAATGTAAACCTTAGGATGCTAGTGTTCCAACATTTTTGGATTGACGGTTTATATACCCTCACCCTAACCCTCTCCCAAAGGGAGAGGGGATAATTCGGAATCTGGATATCCATCACAACTAAGTTGTCGGACTACTAGCTTCATGTATCATGAAAGAAGAATTAACATTTACATAATACAACCGCACATCGTAGTATGCGCTCACCACTGAGGCGTGGTGAACACAGGCGCCGGGTAAGCTCCCCGTGAAAGGAGAAGGAGTTCTACTATGATTGGAAATCGTTCACAACCGGCTCCCATATTCGGGAATATTTTCGAGAGATTCACAGACGAGTTCTATCTACTGTTCCGACTTGGTTTCGCGGTTCTTGTTGGTCTTCATGGCGCCCAGAAGGCTTTCCTGCTCTGGGACTTCCCAGCCGGGGCAAACCCGAACGGACTGGGAACTCTGGTAGATATTGCGGGATGGGTGGAGCTGATTTCAGCATTTCTCATCGGACTGGGGATTCTGACCCGACTGGGAGCGGGAGCGCTTGTCGCAACGATGATTGTCGCCTACTTCGGCGTTCACGCCGCGCTCAGCCCTGTGTGGCCTTGGCCGCACCTGTACCCCAATCCTCCGGACGGCGGTAACGCGTTTGTAGCGCACGGAGGCGAGGTCACTCTACTGTGGCTTGGAGTTGCTGCGCTTATAGGCGTTCTCGGCAGCCGCAAGTGGGGTATCGAGCGATACTACTTCGGTAAAGAACTGCTGTAGGAATCGCCCCCTCCCGAGAGTGGGGTTGAACAACGACAACTGAAAGGAACGCGCCGGTCCGATATACGGATTGGCGCGTTCTGGTATATTCGTTCCAGTTGACAAATGACAACCTTTGCTACGCCTAATAATTCGGGAGGCGCGACATGGATGTGGGAATAGGACTGCCCGCAACAATTCCGGGGGTACGGGGCAGCGTGATTGTGGAATGGGCGGCTAAGGCGGATGACGGCCCGTTCAGTTCTCTTTCCGTACTGGACAGGCTGGTCTATCCCAACTACGAACCGATGGTGGTTCTTGGAGCCGCCGCCGCGGTTACCAGCAGAGTCAGGCTGATGACTTCCATCCTGCTTGCCCCGCTTCGCAGTGGAGCGATGCTCGCCAAGCAGGCGGCCAGCGTGGACGCCATCTCCGGCGGCAGGCTGAGTCTGGGACTCGGCATTGGGGGGCGACCCGACGACTTTGTCGCCGGCCAGACCGACATAACCACGCGTGGCCGGCGGTTCGACGAGCAGTTGGCGGCCATGAAGCGCGTCTGGGCGGGCGAACCATTCAGCGACGAGGCTGGCGGCATAGGTCCGCCTCCTGGTCGGGAAGGCGGCCCCGAACTTCTGATAGGAGCGGTCTCTTCCAGGGCGCTGGCGCGTGTGGCGCGCTGGGGAGACGGGTTCATCGCTGGCGGAGGCGGCCCGGACGCCGCGCGAGCCTCATACGATGCCGTCCTGGAACGGTGGAATGAGATCGGCAGGGAGGGCCGTCCCAGATTCGTAAGCGCGGCGTATTTCGCGCTTGGCGGCGAAGCGGATGATAAGATCGCGGCCTACATCGGTGATTACTACTCATTCATGCCGCAGTACGCCGAAGTAATCGCCAGCGCCGCGCCATCGAGTCCCGAACAGGTCAGAAACACGCTGCGAGCTTACGAAGATGTTGGCATAGATGAGTTTCTCCTCTGGCCCTGCGATCCTTCGCTTGACCAGGTGGACAGGCTTGCGGACATTCTGTAACGCCTTTGTCCGGGGAAAGAGCGGACGAGTCCCATCGCCGCCGCCGTAACTTCAGAAAGTGGAGGTTCCATATGCCGAGGATATCGGCCATACGCGCCACTCCTGTGAAGTCTCTTGGACTTGCCAGCCTCGAATGTGCCCATATCACCCACCGTGGAATCGCCGAAGATCGTCGGTTTCTGATAATGGACTCGCAGGGACGAGTCGTTACTCAGCGTCAGTTAGGCAAACTCACGCAGGTATCGGCGGAATATTCCGATGAAGATGATAACCTGCGATTGACCTTCCCGGACGGAAGTGTCGTTGGCGGGCGGCCTGAGCAGGTCCGCGAGACAGCGACCGTATTGTGGGGCAGGGTAGTGAGGGGAGAAGAGATAGCTGGGGACTGGAGCCGGGCGCTGTCCGATTTCTGCGGAATGGAGCTTACGCTTATGAAGCCCCGAAATCCTGGCGAATGTTTCGACGAGTACCCGGTGTCTCTAATTTCCGAAGCGACGATTGCGTACCTGAGCAGCCTCACACAGGGCGAGAAGGAGTTCGAAGTTGAGCGGTTCAGGCCCACACTGTTGATTGGCGGATGCGAGGCGCACGAAGAAGACTCGTGGCTGGGAAAGGGCCTTCTCATAGGTGACCGGCTCCGTCTCCGACTCATATCCCGCGACCCCCGCTGCGCCATCACCACACTCGATCCGAATACGGGCGAGCGGGACTTCGACACGTTGCGCCTTATCCTGAGCTACCGCCCAAGCCGCAGGGCCGCCTACTTGGGCGTGTACGGCATCGTGGAGGCGACGGGCAGCGTGGCGGTGGGAGATGAGATTACTGTTGGTCAGTAGAGACCGAGTGCGACGACAGATTTATTCCGCTAACGAGCTTTTCGAGTTCGATCTACTTAGAAACTATCTCAAAACCTGTCGCGGGAAACGAGCCACAAGGCCCAGGATAGCCTCCTCTCCCTTGAGGGAGAGGATTGAGGTGAGGGTGAAATTCCTTCCGGTTGGGTTTTGAGATAATCACTTATTCACAGGATCGACGAATATGTAATGGGTTGATTCCGCGCTATTCTGGTAATATAGAACCAGAGGTGGCCATATGCCCACAATCGAACAGTTGAAGACCGAATATGAGGGCGAGTGGCTGGCTATCCTGGTAACTGCCAGCGATAAATTCGGAGCCACAGAAGGGGAACTGTTCCACCATTCTAAGAACAGAGATGATATTGCGCGAAAAGTAGGGGAAATCCCACGAGGCAAGCGCAAAGACTACGATATAGCTATCCTCTATGCTGGACCACCTGTGCCAGAGGATGCAGGGTTGGCAATTTCGTTCTGGATTGCGCCTGAGTTGGAACTCTCTTCAGCCCCGCAGATGCGGGAAAAACTCTCCAGCCATTGACGCTATCTTCAGAATCACATATTCATTTTCAGGCCATAATTACAGGGCCAATGGGGTTTTCCAGGATCGAGATGATGCTTGATACTGGTGCTACACTTGTCTCAATTCCCACATCTATTGCCCGGGACTTGGGCTATGACATTGACCAGCCAACTGCCACGCTACCTATAATTACCGCGTCCGGCGCAGTCCACGCACCTGTAATCATGCTCAACTCAGTGGAAGTCCTTGGCGCTGTGGCGACTGATGTAAGAGCGGCCTGCATGGATATGCCGGTTGGCATAGGCTTTGACGGTCTGCTTGGACTTTCGTTCCTGCGGAACTTCGACGTGGATTTGCATTTTAGAAGTGGGGAAATCAGATTTCGATAATCCCCGCGCAATAGGCTCGCATTACCGAACATGATAGTCGCAATCGCCATAATACTTACGCTCGCGCCGGCGCTCTTCATCCTGTGGCCCTTCATTGTTGGGCTGCGACGGGACGAGTTCGAATATGACGAGGGCGCGCCGCAGGCCGACCTGATGCGCCGCTGGGACGCCGCCGTCGCCGGACTCATGAGTACCGAACTCGATCACTCGCTGGGAAACCTGTCAGATGTGGACTACACGGGACTGCGCACGCAGCTAATGACCGAGGCCGCAGACCTCATGCGAGAGATGGAACTGTCCGAGGCCGAAGAAGAGCGGATGCTGTCAGCCCTTGGCGAAGAACTGATAGCGGTTCGATCTCGAATCGACGGCGAATCCGATGATGCGGGGGAGAGGGCAGACGAACCGACCCTCACTACTCCGGCGCGGTCTCCCGAGCAAGGTCAATAACCTGACCGAGCGTCTCCAGTTTCCCGGTAACTCCGTCTCCTGGAATCCCGATCCGCAGTGTACTGATTCCGGCGTCCCTGTAAATGGCGATCCGCTCTCTTATCATCGCGGGCGTCCCTATCAGATTCGCCTTCATAGCGAGTTCAATAGGAACATGATCGCGAGCCTTGTCCCGCTCGCCGGACATCCACAGACGCTGAACCTCGTTCACCTGGTCCGCGAATCCCTGCCGGGCGAAAGCATCCTTGTAGAAGTTGTTGCGGAGCGAACCCATGGCGCCGAACGTGAATCCATAGCCGCGCGCGTGTCTTTCGCCGGCCTCCTCGACGTCGTCCGTAATCTCGACCGACATCGGTATCTGCAAGTCCAGGTCTTCGAGAGATCGGCCAACCCGTTCCGCGCCCGCCCGAATGTGCTTCAGAAACACTTCAGCCGTCTCCGGAATGAACGATCCGCCAATCCAGCCGTCGGCCAGCTCTCCGGTGAGTTCCAGATTGCGAGGTCCCAGCGCCGCAACGTAAATCGGTACGTGAACGGGTGGGGCGCTGCTCCGCAGGGCGCGACCTTCGCCGTCGGGCAGGGGGAGTCGGTAGATTTCGCCGTCGTAGTTCACCCGCTCGCCCGATGTTGCCAGTCGCACGATCTCGATAATCTCTCTGGTTCGCTGGATTGGCCTTCCGAACGAAACTCCGTGCCAGCCCTCGACGACCTGCGGCCCGCTCGTTCCCAGTCCCAGGCGGAAACGTCCGTCCGAAAGGGACTGCATCCCCATCGCGGTCATTGCCAGGTTGGCGGGCGACCGCGTCCCAAGCTGTATGATCCCGGTTCCGAGCGCGATGTCGTCGGTTCTCGCCGCCAGATATGCCAGAGGCGTTATCGCGTCGTAACCCCACGACTCGCCCGTCCATATTGACTCCGCGCCAAGCCGCTCCGCCTCACGCGCGAATGTGACTGCGCTTTCCCAGTCTCCGCCGGAGTTCGTAGTAACATTTACCGCTATTCTCATAACCTTAGAGACTACCTCAAAACTCTTTGCTCAAGCGGATGGCAGGAGGACACAATCTCCCTCTCCCTTGAGGGCTGATAGGGGTAGGTAAATGTCCAGTCAGCTATGAATTTCAATAACAGACCCCCTCTCCCTTGAGGGAGAGGGCTGGGGTGAGGGTGAAATTCCTTAAGGTCGGGTTTTGAGATAGTTACTTAGTCCTGCGGGTATCCGGGCGCGTTCTTGTTCTTGCTGATCTGCCCCACGTGATCGAGGTCGTGAACTCGTTGGAACAGGTACAGACCTCCGGCGTGAAGTTCTCCAAAGAACGGATGAGGCGCGGTGACGTCCAGATTGGGTGAAGTGGGCAGTCTCTCCGTGAGGGCGCACCAGGCGAGCGAATCTCTCGTCAGTCGCTGCCGCAGTTCCGCTATCCCAAGTTCGGCGGACTCCCTGGGGGGATCAATCGCGCGCGGCGGGGGATCATTGCCGTGCGCGAGAGACTCGATGGTTTCGGCGACCCTGCCAGAGCTTGTTACTACGTGGTGCAGCACCTCGGCGATGCTCCACTCTTCAGGGGCGAACGTGAAGTCCGCCTGCTCCTGGCTTACTCCCTCCGCAGCGGCTATGACCTCCAGCCTGGCCTTAATCAGGCGGGGCCATAACTCGGTGAAAGCGTATTTCTCTCCCTGCGAGAGCAGGTACGACCTGACTCGCTGCGCTTCATCGTTCTGCGTGGTCATAGCCGCCTCTCAAGTGTGATTTCTGCAAAGACTGTAACCGACCTCCCGATACCAGTCAATTGATTCTCATCCCGGCAAGCGCTCCTGCAAAGTCAACTCTGAACAAATCCTATCGGACGACAGACGGATTTGCCGAGTCATATATCCCGATTTATAAATCAGCACGTGGATGCTGGTGGTCCAGCAGGTGGTCTGCTGGTGCCCTGCAAGTGGGGTCTGGTACCAGCAACGACCTGCATTTCACCTGATTTAGCTTTGTTGCGTTTTTTGACGCTCCCTCAAATCTTCGTTGTATAACTTCGTATTTATGTATATAGACGCTCAAAATCATCGGAGTCGGCACTCCATCATTAGTTTGTATGTTCGTATTATAGCGCATAGGGATTCGGATGTGTAGTTATTCAGGAAACCGAGTAGGGTCTTTTCATTTCGGTTCGTCATTCCCGTGAAGAGAGATCTTTGCGAAGCTCTGTTCCACTTCGATATGGGAGGCCTGAATGGTTGGGACAGTCGCAGAATGTCTAGCTGCTTGCACCGGCCCCTCACCCCTGGATTGCCGAGCGGCGAGCCTCTTCGAGGGTTCCCGCTTTCGCGGGAATGACGGTAGGAAGTGCGGGAGTGGCGGTAGTTATGCAAAGGTCTCTGAAAACGGGAATCCATGTCTTCGTGTCGTCATGCAAGGGAATCGTCATTCAACTTACGGGTTACAAAGAACGCAGCCGATTCATGCCACACTGGATAATGAAAAGATCCGGGAGACCGAGAAGGACTTTGAAGAGACCCTTATCCCGGCAGGCTGCTGAAACATGCTAATATCTTCCGCCGAAATAGTTGACTACGCAATGGGCGGCTATATGTACTATGGCGGCCACGCCGACCGCGAACCGCTGATGATGAACAACACAACCAGCCGATGCTGAACGCGGGCGCTCAGGCCGCCATAGCGACGCTTGCCGCGGTATGGTGGGCGCGCAAGACCGGTGTCAGGGACAGCAGGTGGACATTTCGACCGTAGAAGCCATGCTCTCCGCCCACGCGCGGACATCAACCTCCTGGACGCACGAGGGCGTGATAATACGAAGGACGGAGCCCGACTGCATTCGGTGCAGGGACGGCTGGGTATGGTTCTTCCTGTTCCGATGGGAGCCAACGCTGTTCGCGCTCATTGACCGTCCCGAATTTCTGAATACGCGCTAATTCACGGGGAATTGCGAAATACTCGGCAGATTCGATTCTGACAGAATTTCGACCTGCGGTCCCAAGCTGCTTTAACCCGGATCCACCGAAGGGATGGATGAGTCGTCGTGCAAAAGGGGTGAGAAAGCGCTCCATTGAATCTGGGATAATGGGTTTGAAGACAAGAACCAACCCCAGAGCAGGAGCACTTAATAGATGTTACCACCTGAGCGTCCCGACCGCATCCGAATCGCCTTCGACGATCCCCGGCTGGTGGCCAATGCCGGGCTGCTCGTGCCGGCCACTCTCGCTCAGCGCCTGGGACTGAGTGAACTGGTGGACAGCAACGTTGACCTGGGCGATGCGCCGGGACGGGCGAACCCGGGAGACAAGACGCTGACCCTGGTTGCCTCGGCGCTGGCCGGTGGGGACTGCATCGATGACGCCGACGCGCTGCGTGCCGGTGGGACCGGGCGGGTGTTGGGCTGTACAGTGAAGGCGCCATCCACCCTGGGGACCTTCCTGCGCAGCTTCAGGTGGGGACATGTGCGGCAGTTGGACCGGGTGAGCCGGGAGTTGCTGGCGCGGGCCTGGGCCGCTGGCGCGGGTCCCGGCGATGAGCCGTTGACCATCGACCTGGACTCCACCATCTGCGAGACCTACGGACTGGGCAAGGAGGGCGCCCGCCGCCACAACTACACCGGCCAGAGAGGCTATCACCCGCTTGTGGCCGTCGCCGCAGGAACCGGCGACGTGCTGATGGCCCGGTTGCGACAGGGTCGAGCCAACACCGCCCGGGGCGCAGCCCACTTCCTGCGTGAGACGGTGAGCCGGGTGCGCTGCGCCGGGGCCACAGGACAACTCACCGTACGCGCCGACAGTGGCTTCTACACCCATGACATCGTCTCCGTATGCCGAAAGACAGGTGTCCGCTTCTCCATCACCGTCCGTCAGCACACCCGACTGCGCAATCTCATAGAGGCCATACCTGAGGAGGACTGGACTCCCATACCCTACTGGATGGACGGCGCAGCCGACGTGGCTGAGACCACCTACACCCCTTTTCGGAACGAGCCCGATGCCGCACCGGTGCGTCTCATCGTCCGCAGGGTGAAGCCCACGCCCGGTTCACAACTGGCCCTCTTCGTCGACTACAGCTATCACGCCTTCATCACCGACCGACAGGGCGACACCCTCCAACTGGAGGCCGACCATCGCCGCCACGCCGAGATCGAGAACGCCATCCGAGACCTCAAGTACGGTGTCGGGCTGAACCATCTGCCCTCGGGGCGCTTTGCAGCCAACGCCGCCTGGATGGCCATACAGGTAATGGCTCACAACCTGGCTCGCTGGATCGGACGCATCGGTCTGCGCGAGCCGGTGGCGACCACCAAGACCCTGCGCAGACGCTTGTTCTCCCTCGCCGGACGGCTCACCCACTCGGCCCGCCGCCTTACTTTGCATCTCCCGCAGCGCTGGCCCTGGGAAACACAGTTCGGTCGCGCACTGACCAGACTGCGAGCCATTCCTCTGCCGGCCTGACGGCAGTGTCTACTACTGACCACCGTACACACCACAGCCTGTCTTGTCCGTAAGATCGCTCCGGACCGGACCGCGGGTGTCCACTGTTGCCCGCAGATTCGTCAAACTCGCCCCAAATCGCCACTGTGGGCCTCCATTGGCGTCCAAAATCACGACCGCGGACCTTCAGAACGACCCAGGCGCTGACATCATAACCGCACCGCCACTTTGACACGTCCCTCACCCACGCCCCGGCGGCGATACTAACCCTCTTCGGTGGATTCGGGTTTAAGTGCGCGGATGCGCGAAATCGGACTATTCGTGTGAAACGGAGAAGCCCCTCCCCAGATATTTGTTAAGGCGGATTGATTCTAGCTATCATAGGGACTACACTCTTTCGATGATGTGGCCGCTATAGGATGGGGGAGTGTCGGAACTGGTAGACGAGCATGACTTAGGATCATGTGCCGAAAGGCGTGGGAGTTCGAGTCTCCCCTTCCCCACCATCCTCAGCACGCTGGTCTCTGCGGCTTCTTTGTAGCTAACATGCTATAGTGATTGTTTCATTTCAAGACGAGGGCACCGAAGACATCTTCAACGGACGGTCGACCCGAACCGCTCGGCGGGCGTGTCCTTCCTCTATATGGAGGGTAGCTCAGCGAAAGTTGGATCAACTCGATTCCGCCACAGCTATTGGCGATCTCCTAGTGTTCCAACATTTTTGGATTGACGGTTTATATACCCTCACCCTAACCCTCTCCCAAGGGGAGAGGGGATAATTCGGAATCTGGACATCCATCACAACTAAGTTGTCGGACTACTAGTGCCGCTGGGCAATCGCCTAGAGCGGCTAACTGGCGACCGAAGCGGGCAATTTAGCGTCCGAGTTAATGATCAGTATCGTATCTGCTTTGATTGGACGGACGCAGGTCCCGCGAGAGTCGAGATAGTTGACTACCATTGACGAGGAGACCAGGCATGATACGCATTCCAACCGACCGCGAACCGACGCATCCAGGCGAGATGCTACTGAATGAATTTCTCTCGCCCATGAAGATGACCCAGCATGAACTGGCTGCGGCGATCCACGTGCCGTACCAGCGCGTCAACGAAGTCGTCCGAGGCCGTCGTGGGGTCACGCCAAGCGTCGCCTTGAGACTGTCCAGATTCTTCGGCACTAATCCAGGATTCTGGATGAACTTGCAGTTACGCTGGGATCTCTACCATGCTGAACGCGCCGAGGCAGATGAACTCAGGCGAATTCGGCCTCGCGAGTTGGGCGACACCCCGCAGTTGCTGGTGTAGAAGCCACCTTCTGGACTGAGCATCAGGGCTGTCTCGGCATATAATGGCGAAGTTGTACATTGTCGTTGTAGTTCTGGCGCTGGTAGCGATATGCCTGATCCTGCTTCCCCGCGACTTTTCCACCGCGCAGACTGAAGCAATCAGCTTTGGCCCCAATGATATTGAGGGACAGAATCTCGATTTCCCATTCGGGTATGCCATAGATGACCTCGAACTCCCGGAGGCTTCCGGCGGAAGCGGAAGTTTCGTGTATTCCCTGACTCCCGATGTTCCGGGGCTGAGTTTCGATTCGGACTCTCTGAAACTGTCCGGTACGCCTTCCAGGTTTGACGTATATCCAATGGTCTATACGGCTACCGATTCAGGTGATAGCTCGAATTTCGCCACACTGGAATTCATGGTTTCAGTCAAGCCCGGAAGCGTCAAGAACATTCGCGCAACAATCACTACGGACCCTGCAAGCGTCTTACTGACATGGGACGCAACTGCCGGAGCTACCAAGTATTATATTGACCGCGACCTGGGTTCACAGACCCTAGAGACCTTTGGTGGAGAAAACATCTGTAGCTGCGCTAGCAGCACATACACTGATACAAAGGTAATCGTCAATGAGACCTACACTTACTTGTTCCAGGCGTCGGCGTCCGTCGGGGATAGTTCATTTGATTCGCCAAACCACAGTCGCACGCTTTTCACAGTAACGGTCGCCGATCCTATGCCAACACCTACGCCAACACCGACCGTGTCGCCGACACCCACAGCGACTCCAACCGTGACACCTATACCTACTCTTACTCCTACACCGACGCCAGTACCGCCGACGCTGACTCCCACGAACACCCCGACAGCGACGCCTACACCAATTCCACCTACACCTACACCTACACCAACACCAACAGCGACTCCCATACCCAGTTTTCCCGTTATTCCTCCCGGCAGGTATGACGCCGTATATACGCTGGGGAAATCTATCGAATCGGTGACCCTGCCCGAAGCGACCGGCGGCAGCGGCGAGTTCACATACTCCCTTACCCCAGAAGTGCCGGGGCTGGATTTCGATACATCCACTCGGCAACTCTCAGGAACACCGAGCTTGGTAGGCGAGTATTCGATGACGTACACGGCCACCGACTTGGCCCCCGGGATGGGTATGGCCATGTTGACGTTCACTATAATCGTATCGCCCTCGGCAGTCCCGAACTTTCTGGCGACGCTCACAGCGGATAGTGTACAGATCAAGTTGACATGGGACCCGATTGCGGGAGTGTCGGGATACGACATAGAGAAGTACGCGCGCGCAGAGCGGAATGGAACGTTCACGCCCGATATGGATTTCGGTCACGGCGGAACTCAGACTGTTCTAGGATCAAAGAACGAGTACGTAGATGAAGATGTAATTCCGGGTAACGAATATTCATATCGAATATCTGCCTATCTCAGGTTGAAGACATCCGAAGAAATCGTGGCGGGTCCCTGGTCGGAAGAAATGGACGTGTATATCGAATTGCCGCCTACTCCGACACCCACACCGACAAATACGCCAATGCCGACATTGACCCCAACCGCGACGCCAACATCCACGCCTTTGCCGCCTACACCTACACCTACCAATACGCCCACACTCACTCCAACACCTACCAATACGCCCACACTCACACCAACACCAACACCTACACCTACCAATACGCCCACCCTCACTCCAACGGCGACTCCTACCTCTACTCCCACGCCCACTGAAACACCAACGCCAACGAATACGCCGACCCCTACCCCCACTCATACACCAATACCGACACCGACGCCGAGTTTCCCAGATATTCCGCCCGGCAGATACGGTGTGGACTTCCCAGCAGGGACTCTCATCGAACCCTTGACCCTGCCCGAAGCGACCGGCGGCAGCGGCGAGTTCACATACTCCCTCGCGCCCATAGCGCCGGGACTGAATTTCGACACCACCACTCGCGTTCTCTCAGGAACGCCGAGCTTGGTAGGCGAGTATGCGATAACCTACACGGCTACCGACTTGGCCCCCGGGATGGGTATGGCCATGTTGACGTTCACTATAATCGTATCGCCCTCGGCAGTCCCGAACTTTCTGGCGACGCTCACAGCGGATAGTGTACAGATCAAGTTGACATGGGACCCGATTGCGGGAGTGTCGGGATACGACATAGAGAAGTACGCGCGCACAGAGCCGGGAGACGCCTTCCCTCTCGATAAGACCTTCGGACGCGGCGGAACTCAGAAGATTAGCGCGTCTGAAACAGAATATATAGACAAGGATATTGTGGCCGGTAATGAATACTTCTATCGCATATCCGCCTATCTTGAGTTGTCAACCTCCGAAGAACTTCCGCGCGATGATGATGATTGGGTAGGATCGAAAGACATTTATGTTCCAACTCCTACGCCAACGCCGACAAACACCCCGACGCCAACGCCTACCGCGACTCTCACCCCAACGCCGACAGCGATGAACACGCCGACGCCAACGCCTACCGCGACCCTCACGCCAACACCGACAGCGACAGCTACACCCACACCGACGCCAACGCCGACTCATACACCAGCGCCAACACCGACCCCCATACCTAGTTTTCCCACCATTCCTCCCGACAGGTATGACGCCGACTATACGCTGGGGGAATCTATCGAATCTGTGACTCTGCCCGAAGCTATGGGCGGCAGCGGCGTCTTCGCATACTCGCTGACGCCGGATGTGGCGGGGCTGAATTTCAACACCACGACTCGCGCGCTATCGGGGACGCCAAGCTCGGTGGGCGAGTATCCAATGACATATACAGCCACAGACTCGGCGCCGGATATGGGAACAACAACGCTGATGTTTACGATAGTCGTATCGCCCTCGGCGGTCTCGAACTTTCAGGCGGAGCTCACAGATGACCGCGCAGAGATAAGGCTGTCCTGGGATCCGATATCCGGCGTGTCCGGATACGACATAGAGCGTCGCTCGTGTTCCGAGATGGGCGGTACGTTCACGCTTGACATGGATTTCGGTCACGGCGGAACTCAGACAGTTCTTGGACCCGATACTGAGTACACGGATGATGAGGTAACTGCGGGCAACGAGTATTCTTATAGAATCTCCGCATATCTCAGGTTGATGACATCCGAAGGTCTGGCACGTGGCCCAGAAGTGGATTCGTCAGACGTGTACATTGAATTGCCGCCTACACCAACGCCAACCCCAACGAATACGCCTGTCCCAACTCTGACACCTACCAATACTCCCACTCCCACCCCACTCCCCGGCTTTCCGAACGTTCGGCCCGGAACATACGACGCTACCTACGTATTGGGCGAGGACATTGGTCCCGTTATTCTACCCACTGCGCCCATAGGCAGCGGCGACCTCACATATACGCTGACTCCAAGAGTTGCCGGACTAACATTCGATACAAGCACGCGCACACTTCACGGAACTCCAATCCATATGGGCCAGTACCAACTGACTTACACTGCCATTGACGCCGCGACGGGTATGGCCGTCGCCAAGCTGATCATCGAGATACACGTTCTTCCACCGGCAGTCGAGAATCTCCGGGCTGCGCTTATATCGGACGGCCCTGAGTCTCGGATCAGTCTCTCATGGGATCCTGTTGATGTGGCGTCAGGTTACGACATAGAACGCTGCTTGGGTTCATGCGCTGATGGGAGTTTCGTTCAGGACACCGGTTTCGGGCGCGGCGGTATCTATACCATTGTGGGCCCTGAATCTGCATTCTTAGATGAGGACGTAATGGTCGGCTCCGTGTACACATACAGAGTTAGAGCCTATGCAGATTTGGACACGCCCGAAGGCAGTAGCGCGGTTGGCCCCCCGTCTAATCGTGTCGTGGTGTATGTGGGTATAACTCCTACGCCTACACCCACCGCGACTTTCACATCTACTCCGACGGCTATATCCACTCCGACCAGCACGCCAACACCAACGCCCACCCTTACTCCGACAATTACGCCAGCGCCAACCGGCACACCCAGACCAACACATACACCGAATCCGACTAATGCGCCAACCTATACCCCCACCTTCACGCCCACGCCGACCAGTACTCCATCCCCAACTCCCGTGTCCAGCCGAGCGCAAAGTTCTGGATCATCATATACCGCGACGCCGACCACCACACCTACTCCTGAACCAACATATACCCCGACGCCAACGCCAACCGTTTCTCCGACACCCTCGGCTACTCCGACGGTGATACCGACGCCGACCGCATCACCAACGCCTTCGGCTACTCCGACCGTCACGCCCACGCCTGAATTCGTCATTCTGGATGTAGTCCCGGTGGTAGTAGAGGAATCGCCGAGTGAGGTGGTAGAAACTATTCAACCCGACGTAGAAGGTCGGATTGTCTCAGCCGACGGTAGCGTGTACGTTCTGTTTCCAAGACTGTCCAGACCTCACACATTCCAGGTCGGAGTCAGCGCCAACGACAAACACTGTCTATCCGGGACCGGGCTGCCCGGAATAATTCTGTTCTGTGTCCGAGTGGATATCTTCGATAGCGTGGGCAGGGCGGAGGTAGATGCGGTTCTCACGAAGCCCGCCACCCTGAACATCATCCTCGACGAGGAGGGCGGCGAACTGACGGTGAATTTGTCCATTCTGACGCGGGCATACGAAATGGGAAGAGTCAGTCTCGTGTTCAGGGAATACCTGGGCGAGGAGTGGAGTGAGATACCATTCTCGCTGAGTCAGATGTCCGAAGGGGGAGTGACTGTGAGCGTGACGCGCCGCCAGTTCGGTGTGTTCGGTCTGACAGCCGACTCGGATATACTGGAGCGGGCTGTCAGCGATACGCTGCCCACGCCCACCGCCACACCTCTGCCAACGCCGGTTGCGGAAGTCTCGGCTCCGGCAGGAGGGTGGTCTGGAGCGGTCTTGGGCCTGCTGATTGCGATACTTGCCCCTTTCATCGTGATGCTCTGGTATATGGGCATTATGGGAATACAATGGTAATGTCGGAAATGAATAACGCCCTCTGACCAAAGTAGAGGGCGTTGCCGTTACGATAATCTGGCTCGGTCGCGCTACGACACCTGCGGCCTGCGCTGTGCCCAGGGACGCGCCAGCTCGAACGCGGCGGACGCCGCCAGCACGGTCTCCTCGTCGCCCGGCCTGCCTATGATGTGCAGTCCTACGGGCATACCGTCCGAGTCGAATCCGCACGGGATGCTTGCCGCCGTGAACCCAATCGTGTTGATCGGGTGCGTGAAAGGCACGAAGCCCCAGGCCGCCGTCGGATACGCCTTCTGCCCGTCTATCTCCTCCGGGTACTCGTCGGTCGGGAACGCGGTTACCGGCATAGTGGGCGACAGCAGAAGGTCGAACTTGTCGAACTCGTCCATGAACTGCTGGATCATGCGGTCGCGGTTTCCGAGCGCGCGTATGTAGTCGGTCATCGTGAAACCCGCGCCCTGCTCTATTGTCCATCGCGCGTACCAGGTGAGCGGATCGTCCGGGTCGTCCAGCAGATGACCGTTCGCGGCGTAGGAGTTGCCTCCAAAGAAGACCATCCAGGTGTCGAAGGGCGACTCCAGTTTGAGGCCGGATTCTTCTACTGAGCAGCCCAGTTCCTCGAACGCCTTCGCTCCCGCCTCGGCGGACTGCGCCACCTCGCGGTCAACGGGCGTATAACCGAAGTCCGAACTCCAGCCGAACTTCAGGCCCTCAACGCCCCTGTCCAGCGCGGCCACAAAGTCAGGGACCGGAGCCCTGAGCGAACCGGTGTCGCGCGGGTCGTATCCCGACATCGCCTGGAGAAGTATCGCCGAGTCGCGCACCGAGCGAGACATAGGCCCCTGCTGGCTTGTGAGGTTCGCGGCGGGCGGCGCGTCAACTCCGGTGTAGCTTGACACGCGCCCCTGAGTGGGCTTGATGCCGTATATCCCGTTGAAACTGGCCGGAATGCGAATCGAGCCGCCGCCGTCTCCACCCGTTCCGAGCGCGCAAAGTCCTGACGCGATGGACGCGCCCGCGCCGCCACTGGATCCGCCTGATGTGCGTTCGGTGTTCCACGGATTGCGGCAGGGCTCACCAAGCCGGTTCTCGTTCGCGCCCAGGAGCCCGAATTCGGGCGTGTTCGTCTTGCCCAGCATGATGGCCCCTGCGTCCAGTACCTTCTGCACGCAGGTGGCGTTCGCGTCAGGCACTCTGTCCTTGAAGGCGAGCGATCCGCCGGTCGTGCGAACTCCCGCCGTCATCTGGAGGTCCTTTATGGAAATCGGCAGACCGTGGAGCGCGCCCAGGCTTTCGCCTCTTGCCGTGGCCTCGTCGGCCTTTCTTGCCTGTTGCAGCGCGATCTCAGGCGTTGGAGTCAGATAGGCGTTGAGCTGTCCGTCCAGCCTCTCCATGCGCGAAAGATAAAGTTCAGTGAGTTCCACAGAGGAAATATGCTTGTCGGCGATCAGCCCCGCCAGTTGGTATGCGGGCGCGAACGCAAGATTCTCGTCTATGCTGGGCATTGAGTGTCTCCTGGAATTTGTGCAGTCCGATGGTATTTCCAATGTCGGTAGCGTGAATCATCGAATCAGTCGCACGTCCAGGTCTAGCGAAACTCGCGTCCAGTTACGGTCGGCTGTTATAACAGGCAAACCCATGCTGAGTCCTAAAGCTAAGCAGGCTCTATCCCCGAGCGACAGACCTTCACTTTTCGTCACGGGTCTCAGTAATCCGGCGACATAAGCGGACTCTTCGTCGAGCGGAATGACAAGTATGGGCAATCTATCAATAGTTCTGCGTATTTCGACTTCTTCCAACCCTTCTTCCGCCAGCTTAGCGATGACTTCGGACAGATTCACCGAACTGACAATTGATTGTGGCATCATATCCCCAACGCTGGACGCGCCAGGCTCAGATCGGAGATATGCCAATATCGCTGAAGCGTCCAGCGCTACGGTTGGGTTGGTCATTCGAGAATAGCCTCTGCCCTGCGTTCAGCTATCAGTTCCGAAACCAGGTCACGATCCGCCGGAATGTGCTTTCGGTAAATCTCTCGCGCCTTCTTCAATCCATTCTTGGCGCTGAACAGGCGCAATTCGCCATCCTCTAATATGAGCATGATCACATCCCCCGGCTTTATGCCCAACTCATGGCGGTATTTTGCCGGAATAGTTATTCTGCCGTCTTTGTCCATCTCAACCTTCATGGGATTACACACCTCCGAGAATGTGAGGGAAAGTATCGAAGACCACTTCACTGTTCGCCAAGATCTCTTTCCATCAGGTAGGCTTCCATTTCTTTGCGTTCCTGAATCATCTCTTCTGATCGCATCGCGCATTCAGCCATGTATCTCGCCGACTTCCCGTATCTCTCTAATAGAGCGGCGGCCTCGGTGTCTCCGCTCCATCTCGCGTCTATGGATAGGTTTCTGGCCGCTCTCTCGCGGCGTTCAAGGATAAGCGCTTCAGACA
This sequence comes from Dehalococcoidia bacterium, assembly GCA_965261525.1. GTDB lineage: Bacteria > Chloroflexota > Dehalococcoidia > Lucifugimonadales > UBA1123 > VXRN01. The sequence goes on along the minus strand of OZ253472.1, from coordinate 1,306,850 downwards.
GAGATACACCTTTGGGAACATACTCATCCGACTGTTTGTGCACTGGGTTCTCCTTGATGACATGATCGGTATTATCGCATCTTCGATACTGGGTTGCAATCAGCCCCGAATCGAGTGTGCTATTATCCGACACGGGCAACAAACTCTACCAGCTATGAGAGGACCGACAGATGAAGATAACAAACATCGAGACATTTATCGTTGACGCGGGCTGGCGACCCTGGATGTTCGTCAAAGTAGAGACCGACGAGGGCATAACCGGCTGGGGCGAGTGCAGCGACGGCAGGTCGCCACACGGCATCGAGGGAACAATCAGGGATATGAAGCCGCTGCTCATAGGCAAAGACCCCCGGGCCTTCGAGATGCGATTCCAGGATATGTACCGCATTACCCGGCAGAGTCCGGGCGGCATCGCGGCCAAGGCAATCGCGGGCCTGGACTGCGCCTTTATTGACATTAAGGCGAAGGCGCTGGGAATATCGGTCGTCGAGCTGTTTGGAGGCCCTACCCGCGAGAAGGTGCGCGTCTATTGGTCGCACTGCGGCAGCTCCCGCATTCGCCACCATGACACTCTTGGCACTCCGCCCATAGATTCATGGGAGGCCGTGACCAACCTGGGCCACGAGGTCAGGGAGCGTGGTTTTACCGCTCTCAAGACGAACATCCTCATGCCCGGGGAAGACGCCACTTTCGGCGGCGGTTTCAGCGGCGGCGTCGGCTCCACCGACCAGTACGCGCCCAAGTGGCTCGTGCCTCACGTCGAAAAGCTGATAGGAACCTTCAGGGACGCCGTGGGCGATGATATTGATATCAACCTCGATCTCAACTTCCACTTCAAGACCGAGGGTGCGCTGAGAATCGCGAAGGCGCTGGAGCAGTTCGATATGCTCTGGCTGGAGATAGATATGTACGAACCCAAGAGCCTGCGCCAGATCAAAGACTCCACCTCGACGCGCATATGCACCGGCGAGAACCTCTTCTATATGCGCGACTTCATCCCATACTTCGAGAACCACTCGGCGGATATGTTCATGATAGATGTGCCCTGGAACGGATTCAGCCAGTCCAAGAAGATTGGCGATCTGGCCGAGGTCTATCAGCACAACGTCGCGCCGCACAACTACTACAGCCACCTGTCCAGCTTTGTCAGTTCCAGCCTGTGCGCCACGCTTCCCAACGTCCGCATTATGGAGATTGATATTGACGACATACCCTGGAAGGACGAACTGACGACCGCCGTTCCCGAAATCAGCGATGGCTACATGACGGTTCCCACGGCTCCCGGCTGGGGCGCCGACATCAATGAGGAAGTCGCTCTCGCCCATCCCTGGGACGAGAACAGCCTCGCGGAGGGAACGGGCGGCTACAAGGTCCCGCAGCGCTAGCGATCACACGGGTTTCGAAAGGGGGGCAGCATCGGCGAGGTATCACCGGCGCCTGCCCCTTTTGCCGGATTCTGAGGCTCGGCCAAACGGTATGAAAGACATTCTTCTTACTATTCTCCGAAGCAGAAACACGTCCACCGCCGAGTTTCGACGCGCGTCGGACAAGATTTCTTACATTCTCTGCTCCGAAGTTATGCCCAGACTCGCGGACACGAATGTCATTGTCGAAACTCCTCTCGGTGAAGCCGGAGGCGTAGCAATGCCGGATGACGTTATGATTGTGCCTGTCCTGAGGGCGGCAATGACAATTCTGCCCGCCTTCACCGATATGCTGCCGGACGCGCCTGTGGGCATTGTAGGTGTGGAACGAGATGAAGAGACGGCTATGCCCAGACTCTACTACAAGAAATTCCCTCCAAAGCTGCCGCGCCGCGCCGTCATTATTGACCCGATGCTCGGTACCGGCGGAACATCGCGCCTAACTGCTCGGCTTCTGATCGAGGAGGGACTTAAGCCCGAGGACATCCACTTCGCGGGCGTATTGGCCGCCCCCGAAGGAATAGACAGGCTCGCGTCTGTGATCCCCCACTCCAACATCACCGTTCTCGCGGTTGACCCGGACGGACTCACTGCCCGAAATTTCATAACCCCCGGCCTCGGCGATTATGGCGACAGATACTACGGGACCTGAACATATGCCAGGCAGTGTTGACATTTGCCGTCATTCCCACGTACCTACTGTCATTCCCGCGAAAGGGGGAATCCAAAGGGAATTATATACAATGCTACACAGGTAGCACCGCATATACCTCACGATTAAAGGCAAAAGCCAATTGGCAGTCTGTCCGTGTTCTCTCTTCAACCGGGCCTGTTTCACCGCTGGGCAAGCCAACGGCCAGTACCTTCCCGTCAGGGGGCGTTACATCCCTGCGTCCCGCAGGTAGCGCCAGTTTATGCAGGTTGCGAGCTACGGTTGTATAAGCAGTACTGGCAACTGTAGGGTGTTGGTTGTTCGTCTCTCGGGAGAATGAGCCTGCCAATGTCAGGATGAATATGGGCAAACTCACGGTCCATATAACCAACTGCTATACCACTGTGACTAATCGCAGTAACATTGCTTCCCCAAATAGCGTTATCTATTAACCACTCTACAAAATCATCTGGTGTATCTATCGGAAGACACAACTTTGATAACTCCCAACCACTGTTGGTAAACGACAACGCGCCGCTATTTATTCCTCCCCTGTTGATCTCCGTACCATCAGTCGTCACGAACTCTAATATGCCTTTGCTATGAGCGAGCAAGCGTCGATCTAACATCGTATTAGCCTGCGCCATTCCTGATTCAAAAATAACCAACCCTATATTTCTTAAATTATCCACAACGTCAGTAGTAATACCATGTACAACGTATATACGAGCATCCAACTCGGGCGTTGCTAGCATACGCCCATGTTTATTGAGAGGGTCCATCAACTGAAAGCGACAGAGATTGCTGAATGATTTGGCGTCATCCGCATCCATATCAGCAAGCACGTTTACTGTCTTCCGTGAGTATGAACCAAGGCAGTTTGCCTCGCCAGCCAGCAGTTGCGCCCACAGGTCAGACATTTCATCGTCGGAGCAGGTGCGTGCTTTCTCCTTAAAGTTGGCAATCCAATCGTCCTTGATTAGCGCGGGCGTTGCCGTTTCATTCAACTGTGGCGCTGCCTTATGAACTATATTGACGAGGTTCCCGAGATTTAGCTTGCCACCACAGGATATAATTGCATCCATTATATCGGAGTTATTAGGGAATGCTTCTATATAATTGGTTAGTTGCTTTGCAAGTGCTCCAATAACCTCAGATTCCGCATCGGCACTTGCCTGCCGTCTTGTTAATGAAGGACCAAATACTTTGGACGCTAAGTCCACGACAACCTTCGTAATTTCGAGACCCGATTCAACTTCGCTCATTTGTGGCTTTCTCCATTTCCCGTCAACCTGCGCAAAGTCTTGTCCCTGTCTCTCACTGTCCCTTGAAGCCTTCCAGCCACTATCCGGCCAGCCTTCGGGCTTGTTGCTCTTCCGGTCTTTAACTTTCATCAATCAACTCTGTGTAGCATTGTATATAATTCCCAAAATAAAGGTAGTCAAACATCGGACGAGTATGCTGTATGTTTCCCAACTCTCCACTCGCTATGTTACAATATGCCGATTATAGAACAAAAGTGCCTCAGATATATAATGCAGAGTTCATCAATGACGAAAAATTCGGCTCACAATTTTTTTCCGTAGGTGAATTCATGCCGATTTCATAGCTGAATCCGCCGGTTCTCAGGTCAAAACTCACCTGAAATGTCACCAGGACTCCACCACGACCCCACCAGGACTTCACCTGAAGTAATATAAATCAGGATATATGTCATGCTCTCTATCAGCGAACCTGTATCATCTTGGTCGCCGCTGCCTGTGGCGCGAAAATCCCCTCTCCCTCGATGGGCTGAGAAGGGTATGTAAATGTGCAGCCAACTAAGAATTTCAATCAACAGACCCCCTCTCCCTTGAGGGAGAGGGCTGGGGTGAGGGTGGCTGAGAGTGCGCTAAAGTCGAGTTTTCAGCTTTATGAAGCATAGACCGAACCACCTTTGGCTTGATGCCCATTAACTTGACATAAAAACACCTACCCCTGTCAGCCCTCGATGGGAGAGGGCTGGGGTGAGGGTGGCTGAGAGCGCGCTAAAGTCGAGTTTTCAGCTTTATGAACCATAGACCGAACCACCTTTGGCTTGATGTCCATTAACTTGACATAAAAACACCTACCCCTCTCAGCCCTCGATGGGAGAGGGCTGGGGTGAGGGTGATTGCCCCTACCCACCAAACTGATACAGCATCAATATCTGGACTCGGTACTAGGTTCTGTTGACATTCGGAATCTCATCCTGTCATTCAGTCCATGATCGGAAATTCAGTATTCCAAACAAGCGTAAATGTGACTAGAGTAGCCACAGTCCACCCCTATGGATTTCTGCTTTCGCGGGAATGACGATAAATGTCAACACAGCCTAGAGACTTTGCCGTACACCATTCTTCACAGCAGGGGGAAGAGATTTGACCAGAATTGACGGACGACGAAGAGACCAGATCCGTCCTACATCAATCGAAACTGGTGTACAGAGTTACGCCGAAGGCTCGGCGCTAATCTCGATGGGCGACACCCGCGTTCTATGCGCCGTGAGCGTGGAAGATGGCGTGCCTCGCTTCCTGAAAGGGTCGGGACGCGGTTGGGTGACAGCCGAGTATGCGATGTTGCCCAGGTCAACACACACCCGGACACGCCGCGAGACCACCCCTCGGGGCCGCACACAGGAAATACAGCGGGAGACAATAGCGGATATGACCGCCTTGAAGCCTGCGTCGGGTATAATGTCAGTATGGCGGTTCGCTATCAGGGGGGAGGGACGCTCATGACGAACGCGCAAGTGTGGAACAAAGAGAAGTGGATAAAGCGGAAACTCGAAGAGCGGCGCCGTCTATACAACCTGTATGGCAGATCGCTGGAGAAAGATCACACTGGCGAATTCGTAGCCATTAGCCTGGACGGCGAAATTATCCTCGGCAAACGACTTGGGGACCTTCTAAAACGCGCAATAGACACTTTTGGCAGTGACAACTTCGCCATGGCCAGAGTGGGCCACGAGGCAATGGCGGAATGGTCTCACGCAGAGTAACGAGCGCAGATTTTCCATTCCTGCCGATTCGCATCACAGTCAGGGGATGGACATCGGAAGCCCTCGCGCTTTTGGACACCGGATTCTCCGGCGACCCCGTGATACCTGAAAACGTCTTACCCGGAAACATAGGCGCGCCCGACTATCCCATGCTATACAGAGTTGCCGATGACAGGATTATTCTATCGAAGTTTACAAATACTCGGTTTGCCTACAATACCGAATATATCTATCGGCGTCTTGGGCAGCAAGTACATCATCGGTCTTGGGATCATCGAACGATACACGGTGACTCTCGATAGAGGAGAGCGGGTGATTATCGAGATGTAAGTCTGGAGAACGATCTACGCACCGAGGGGGGTGACAATGAATAATGAATCGCCGGATTCAGATACAGTCGAATTCTGGAACGAGATATGGGATACGATGGCTCACACCTTCGCCGACTATGATCAGGCGCTGGTTGATCATGTTGACAGACTCGCCCCGGGCCGCGCCCTCGACGTGGGTTGTGGGGCGGGAGGGAACGCGCTATGGCTGGCCGAGCGAGGTTGGCGGGTGACAGGGATAGATTTCTCCGGCGTCGCCATTGAAAATGCGAAAAAGCTAGCTCTCGACAGAGGACTTGACGCCGAGTTCCAGGTCCACGACGCGACGACGTATAAACCGGAAGGCGAGTATGATCTGATTACGTCTTTCTATATCCAGCTGTGGCCTGATCAACGGGCGCGGATGCTAGCCAACGTCGCGAGATCGCTCGCCCCGGGCGGCAGGATTCTCTTTGTCAGCCACGATAAATCCACGCCCCCTTCCGGGTGGAGCGAAGATGACCTGAGATCCTTGACCTCGCCTGAGGAGGTAACAGCCGAACTCAGCGGGCTGCGGATAGAGAAGGCGGAGGTTATGCAAGAGACCGGAGCCCATATATCCACCGCGGACGAAGAGCATAGCCACGAGCGCCACGAAAGTCACTCGCATGGGCATTCCGAGGATGGCGAACATCATTCCCCGGGCGCGATTACGGTTGTCGTCGCAGTGAAGCCGCCTGACTGAACGACCTCTCACTCGTCCTGGACCGCGCCGCCCTCAACTGACCCCAGCGCCTCCGCCAACCTGTCCAGAGGCACTTCCGACTGGCTGCTGCTGTCGAGATCGCGCAGCGTCGCCACGCCCTTCGCAAGTTCGTCATCGCCGATAATGATCGCATGGGTTGCGCCCGTGTTCGATGCGTAACGTAGCTGCGACCTCATACCTCGCGTCGGAGCGAGTGAGGCTGCTATGCCCGCCTGTCGAAGCTCGGACGCTATTCTCATGCCCGCGCTCTTGGCGGCGATGCCAAGATGCACCACCAGGGCAGATGCCTCACGCCTGTCGGGAAGGGGTACATTCTGACGCTGTATGTTCTGGATAACCCTCTCCAGTCCCATTCCATACCCAATGCCGGGAGTCGGACGACCGCCCAGTTCTTCCATCAGCCCGTCATAGCGTCCCCCGCCCACTATCGTCACCATCCGACCCTCTTCGGGAGGCGCTATTTCAAACACCGTGCGCGAGTAATAGTCCAATCCGCGCACCAGGCGACGTTCGACGTGATAGTCCAGTCCTATCTCGGTCAGATAGCTTCTTAGGTTGTCCCAGTGGTCCTGGCACTCGGAACACAGGTGGTCCGAACTAACCGGCGCGTCTTCGATCAGGGGCTGGCACCGCTCGTTCTTGCAGTCCAGCAGCCTAAGCGCGTTGCGTTCCAGACGCCGGATGCAGTCCTCGCACACTTTGTCCATGCGCTCGGCGTAGTACGAGCGGAGTTCTTCCAGATACATCGGCCTGCATTCCTTGTCGCCGATGGAATTTATCGAGAGCGAAAGGTCCGACAGACCTACGGATTCCAGGTATCTCCACCCGACCTCGATTACCTCCGCGTCAACGCTGGCGTCGGCCTCGCCGATAATCTCGATCCCGAACTGCGTGTGCTGCCGGTAACGTCCCGACTGCGGACGTTCGTACCTGAATACGGGACATATGTAGTAAACCTTGATTGGTTGAGGCGAATTCTGCATTCCGTGTTGCAGATACGCGCGGCAGACGGGAGCGGTCCCCTCGGCTCGAAGCGTCAGTGTGTCTCCTCCCCTGTCCTCGAATGTGTAAGTCTCCTTCTCAACGATGTCCGTCGTCGAGCCCACCCCGCGTTCGAACAGCCTCGCATCCTCGAACATTGGCGTGTCTATCCTGTGAAACCCGAACCTGGAAGCGACTTCCTCTGCCTTGCTCCGCACAAAATTCCAATACTTCTGATCTTCAGGAAGAATATCCACAGTTCCACGAGGCGTCTGAAATTGCACAATATGACTCCATGCGCATCTGATTTATTTCTAAGAGTGTACTATAATCCAGATATCATCTTATGCGACAGGGGCCGATTATGATTGAATCCCTAATGTCTAAAGCCCGGGAGTACACTCCAACGGATAGGCTCGATGTCATCGAGAAGGCCTACCTTTACGCTGAAGACGCTCACAGGGGCCAGAAACGCAAGTCCGGCGACCCCTTCATCACGCACCCGCTTGAGACTGCCGACGTGCTGGCCGATCTGAAACTTGACGCGGACGCGCTGGCGGCGGCCCTGCTGCATGATGTCGTTGAGGACAGCGACGACATTCTCGTTGAGGACATACGGGACCAATTCGGTGAGGAGATTGCGCGTCTGGTTGACGGCGTAACCAAGCTCACCGAGGCTGAGCTTGTCGCGTCCGACAGAAATACTGACGCTCTGGCGGGACATAGGCAGGCCGAGACGATTCGCAAAATGATGATGGCGATGGCGCGCGATGTTCGGGTAGTCCTGATCAAGTTGGCGGACCGGCTCCACAATATGCGAACCATAGGATTCCTGTCGCCCGCCAAACGTATTGAGAAGGCTCAGGAAACGCTGCACATATACGCGCCTCTCGCTCATAGACTCGGTATCTGGGAGATCAAATGGCAGCTTGAGGACCTGTCGTTCCAGCAGACCAACCCACAGGAATACAAGGCTATCTCCAAGCGGCTCAACTCCAAGCGAGCGGAGCGCGAGGCATATATCTCCAATGCCAGGGATATTCTCCAGAGACAGATGGACAAGGCTCAAATCAGCGCGGAAGTAGCGGGCAGACCCAAGCACATATACTCGATTCACAACAAGATAAACAGGTATGAATCCCAGAATAAGACCGTGGACGACATACACGACCTGTTTGCGATGCGCGTTCTTGTGGATAGCCTACAGGACTGTTACACCGCGCTTGGAGTCATTCACACACAGTGGCGTCCGGTTCCGGGCGAGTTCGATGACTACATCGCCAACCCGAAAGACAATCTCTACCAGTCCATTCACACCACCGTCATAGCCGAGGACAGCCACCCGGTGGAGATACAGATACGCACCCACGAGATGCACCACCTGGCCGAGTATGGCGTCGCGGCGCACTGGCTCTACAAGGAAGGGAAGCCGGGCGATGAAACCTTCGAGCAAAAGATGGTCAGGGTGCGGCAGGTTGTGGAATGGCAGCGGGACCTCTCTGAGGACGTTGTCGGCTCTCTCCGCACCGACATTTTCCAGAATCAGGTCTTTGTCTATACGCCTATCGGAGAGTTGAAAGAGTTGCCCGAAGGTTCGACTCCTCTGGATTTCGCGTTCTACATACACACCGACCTCATATTCCGCTGCATCGGCGCGAAGGTCAATGGGAAGCTCGTCTCGCTCACCTATCAACTTAAGAACGGCGACACCTGCCAGATTCTCACCTCCAAAACAGTCAGGGGACCCAGCCTCGACTGGCTGAACGAAGACCGTGGCTACGTCAGGACAGCGTCGGCAAGGGCGAAGGTGCGCCAGTGGTTCAGACGGCAGGAACGCTCGGTCAATATTCAGAGAGGCCGAGACCTCTATCAGCGTCACATTCGACGCCTGACTACCCTCCAGGACGAACGGGTAGCCGCGATGATGGGCATAGCCAGCCTGGACAGTTTCCTCGCCGCTCTCGGAGACGGCTCCATCTCTGTTGGACAGGTTGTGAACAAGCTCAGTTCGCGTGAAGAAGACGCCGAGGCCGAAGTGCGACAGCAGCAGGAGTTGGGTCTGCCCATAAGTCCAAGCGCCGGAATCCAGGTGCTGGGTGTAGGCGACCTGCTCACCTCGATGGCGCGATGCTGCAACCCTATTAGCGGAGACGAGATAATCGGCTACATAACCAGGGTCAAAGGGGTCACCGTCCACAGGCGGAACTGCCCAAACATCGTCAACGAGGATGAGCCCGAACGCCTTGTTGCCGTGAGTTGGGGCAAGACCGAGGTCAAGTATCCCGTCAGAATTCAGGTCAGGTCCATGGACCGCGTCGGACTGCTGAGGGACGTAACGTCTCTGGTATCCGGTGAGAACGTGAACATAGCTTCCTGCGTGTCCGAGGAGTACGACAACGTATCTATCATCACCCTCACGGTCCACGTCAGCGGAATAGACCAGCTCAGCAGGCTCTTCTTCAAACTCGAGTCGGTGAACGGTGTTACAGCGGTTACCCGAAGCAATTTATAATTGCGGCGCAAACCTGCTACAATAGGCTTTTGTTCAGACATTCATCTCTATGGAGTAACCTAATTGCCAGCAGTCAAGTCAGATAGAGTATCCCAGGGTCGCTACGAACGCAAAAATCCGTTGCGAACTCGGGCCAGAACATTTATAAAAACTGCTCGAACCAACATCGCCGACGGCAATCTTGACGCGGCGGAGCAGGCAGTGCGCAATGCGGTCATAGCGCTGGACAAGGCGGCCGCCAAGGGCGCGTTGCATCCGAACAACGTCGCGCGACGCAAGTCTCGCATAATGAGCCAGCTTAGCCGAGCCCGCAACTCCTAGCGTAGCGGTCGCGAGCTATGCCTGCCGCCAATTGATTCCGTATAGTTAACGGTAGGTCGTATCTCACAGAACTACCTACCTTGGAGTTCGGCTTCCGATGCCGTATATAAAATCTTGCCGACACATGAAAGAAATCTCGAGAGTTATATAGATGCTCAAAATCCGATTAAGAAGAACCGGAGCGCGAAACCAGCCGAGCTTCAGGGTAGTGGTGGCGGACTCCAGGGCGGCCCGCGACGGAGCCTTCATTGACTATCTCGGTCACTACAACCCGCGAACGGACCCGCCCACACTCTCGATTGACCAGGAAAAAGCCCGCAAATGGATCAGCCAGGGCGCGCAGCCAACGGATTCTGTCAAGCAGTTGCTCAGGACCCTTGACGCTATGGAGAAAACCGAAGAGGAATGAAAGAACTCGTCGAATTTATTGCCAGGTCAATAACCTCCCAGCCTGACGAGGTTAGAGTCACTGAGGAGGAAGACGAGGACGGTCGCGTCATTCTGAAGCTTGAAGTCGCGCCCGAAGACAAGGGCAAGGTCATAGGCCGGCAGGGTCGCGTAGCTCAATCTATGAGAGTCCTGCTGAGAGTGGCTGCGGTAAAGCAGGGCGCCCACGCCACACTGGAGATAGTCTGAACATCCCTCCGAGTCCCGCGGAGCCACCCCAAGACCACGTAGTAGTGGGGCAGGTAACAGGCGCGTGGGGTATCCGCGGACACCTGAAAGTGCAGCCTCAGACCGCCTCGCCTGAGCGGTTCGACCAGGGTTCCACCCTCTACCTCGACGGTATCCCTACGAGAGTCGCCTCCATGCGACCGAACAAGGGCGGCTACGTCGTCCTCCTGGAATCCGTCCCGGACAGAAGCGCCGCCGAATTACTTAGAGGCGCCTATCTCACGATTCCCGAACGTGAACTCGTCGTCTTGCCTGAGAACACCTTCTACCACTTCCAGTTGGTTGAGATGGACGTGTTCACCGACGAAGGCGAATACCTGGGCCGGATAGCCGAGATAATCGAGACGCCCGGCAACGACGTTTACATTGTCCGAAAGCCGAACGAGCGCGACCTGCTTCTGCCCGCCATAAAAGACGTCGTGCTCAATGTGGATACCGAATCATCCCGCATGACCGTCCACCTGCTGCCCGGCCTTCGCTAGCGCCTATGGCTCGTATGCAATAGCCCTGCGAATATCTCCAAACTATATGCGCCTGAAAGGACGCCGGTGGAAAGTTGAAAAGGCAGATTCTGATTTCAGCCACTGTGTTCCTGGGTATGTTGGCCTGTTCGCTTTTCGGTATGTCAGTTTATATTGGGCTGACCGACCGCATGCCGATTGACCCGAGGTTGTGGCCCGGTCCCGACGATGCCAACTCGCAGTCCCAGATTTTGTGGGTGTTGGCGGCGGCGCTGGGAGCCGCCTACTTCATTATGGTGCAGCAGATGGGTGTGTTCGATCACATCAGAATCAGCCCCATATTGCGAAATATCCGCGCAGGTGTGCCTCTGGGTCGAATTGTCACGTTTGTTTGGGCAGCGCTGATCACGTTGGGTTCAGGAAGTTGCGCGGCAAATATAGCCGTCCAGATCGCGGACAGATATCTGAACCCGTCCTGCTTCTATCAATCGCCTTGTTAGACCAATTAAGCCACTGACTTATCTGCGCTTAGCTGGACTATCTCAAAACTCTTCGCTCAAGCGGATGGCAGGAGGACACAATCTCCCTCTCCCTTGAGGGCTGAGAGGGGTAGGTAAATGTCCAGTCAGCTATGAATTTCAATAACAGACCCCCTCTCCCTTGAGGGAGAGGGCTGGGGTGAGGGTGAAATTCCTTAAGGTCTGGTTTTGAGATAGTTACTTAGTCTATCTGCCTGAGTCTGGGATCGAGCCTGTCTCTGATCCAATCGCCGAGGAAGTTCATAGCCATGACGGTCAGCAAAATCGCCAGGCCGGGGAAAAAAGCTACCCACCATGCGTCGGTCAGAAAATCCCTCCCAGACGATACCATAGCCCCCCAGGCTGGCGTAGGCGGTGGAATGCCCGCTCCCAGAAAACTCAATACGGACTCAGCCAGGATTACACTTCCCACATTTAGTGAAGCTATTACTATCAGGATGTGAACGACGCCGGGGAATATGTGTCGCGTGATGATCCTGAAATGCGACGCCCCGGCCACTCTTGCCAGCGCGACGTAGTCCAATTCTCGTATCGTCAAGACCTGTGCCCTGACCTGCCTTGTGTACCCGGTCCATGTGAAGAGCACAAGTACACCGACAATTATCCCGAATCCCTGGCCGAAGATCACCACAACGATCAGGGCAATCATTATCACTGGAATCGCCAGCGATATGTCCACGAACCGCATGATCAGTTCGTCTGCGAGTCCCCCGACATAGCCCGAGATCAGACCCAGGGTGGTTCCTATCACCAGTCCGGCGGAAACGGACGCGACGGCGATGATAAGGGAAATCCGCGAGCCGTGAATGATTCTGCTCAGCATATCGCGCCCAAGCGGATCTGCGCCCAGTATGTACTTCGAAGACCCCTCTTCGTACCAGATCGGCGGAATATTTCGCGCCCTCAGCGATGACTCTATGGGGTCGTGAGGAGCTATAATTTCGGCGAAGGCCGCGCTGACGCAGATCGCCAGAATTATCAGTATGGGTATTATCGGCCATCGCCTGAGATACCAAAGGAACTGCGCCACACGGCGTCTCGGGTGAAACACCTTCTCTGTCATGACAGTCTGATCCTGGGGTCAATGAGCGCGTATAGAATATCAATCACGAAATTCACCGCGACGTATATGAACGTGAATATAAGAACGCACCCCGTCAGAACCGGAAAGTCGTTGTTATAGACCGCGTTTACTGATAGCCGTCCCAGGCCCGGCCAGGCGAAAACCGTCTCTGTAAGTACCGATCCGGTAATCAGCGCGGCGACGTTTATTCCAGCGAAAGTGAGAGGCGCAATCAGCGCGTTCCGAAAAGCGTGCTTCCATATGATGGCGTTGTGCGATACTCCCTTGGCCCGGGCCAGCTTGATGAATTCCGAGTCCAGGATTTCGAGGATGGAAGTGCGAACCAGCCTGAGATTGGCAGACGCGAACAGCCAGCTTATCGTTATAGTGGGCAGCACAAAATTCCTGATAGCGAGGCCCTCGCCTTTTGTTGCGCTCGGTAGCCACTCCAGATTTGCGGCGAAAATAAGGATTAGAATTATTCCCAGCCAAAACGGAGGCGCAGCTTGGCCAAGAAGCGCGAATCCGCGCGCCAACAGGTCCCAAATACTTCCTCGCTTGACTGCCGATAGAATTCCGAGCGGAACGCCAACTATCCCCGCGAATACGAATGCCGCCAACCCAAGCTGAAGGGTATTGAAGATTCGCTGTCCGATCAGCTCGGTCACTTTCCTGCCGTTATAGACAGACGTGCCCCAGTCCCCCTGAACTGCCTTTCCCAGCCAGATGGCGTACTGGAACGCCAGAGGCTGGTCCAGGTGCATCTCTTTGCCCAGTGCATCCCACTGCTCCTGGCTAAAGCGGCCCTGCGCGAGGAAAAGATGCCTCGGGTCTCCGAGAGCGCGGGACAAAGCGAAAACGATGAACGTCGCTCCAAGCAACGCTACCACTGAAAATGCGATTCTTCTAGTGAGGAACGCTCGCACGTGAACTACACCCCCGCCTGAATCAAGGAATTGCCCCGGTCGCATCGCTTTGCGCGCGCCGGGGCAAGACTACGTTCCGATAAGAACTCTATTCGCCTATGATGTACTCAAGATTGTTGATCGGCGAATATCGGTTGAGAGGCCATTCCTTAACTGTCTCCGATCTGAATGTGAACAGACCGGGTACTGACACAATGGCCGTAAGATACATCTGATCATGCGCGTAATCTATGATCTCCTCATTTATTATGGCGACATCGCTGGGATCTTCAGTCGCCTGAGCCTTGAAGTAAAGATCATATAGCTGCGGGTCTTCAAGTCCCGGATTGGCTCCCGATTCAACCTGTGTCCACAGTGGCGCGCGGGGTAGGTCCATGGGGTCGTCCGCGCCCGGATTCACGAACAGCCAAGGATAGTTCAGGGTTCTCTCGACCAATCTTGGTCTGTGCGCCGTGTAAGCCATATTGAACAGTTCAGGTTCCAAACCGATGTTGCGCCACATTTCCGCCACTGCCTCGCCGATTTCAGGTACCACGACACTGTCGGGAGGAACGTAGAATGGGAATTTGAATCCAGCCTCGATCCCTATCTCTTCCAGAATCGCCTTTGCTTGGTCGGGATCGAACTCTATCCTCCAGCGCTCATTCCAACCATCCAGGCTTGGGCGTGGGGCGTACATGGCGTAGTTGGGTTCCCCGAGTCCGCCGAGCATTATGTCGTTGATAGCCTCGCGGTCCACTGCCATAGCCAGCGCCGAGCGGAACTTCTTCGCTCTCTCCAGGCTCGCGGGGTCGCTCGGGTCTCCGATCCACGGATGCTCGTCGTCGGGTGTGAATCCCTCTCTGCTGACAGGGGCTCCGCTTACCGGCGATTCGGGATGTATATAGTTCCCCGCGAACCAGATGCCGTGACCCGTAGAACCTCCGTGATTAAGCGTGGACGCGCCATGGTTCTCGATGAGGTCAGCGATATCTTTAACCGGAATCTGGGCTATGTCCGCCTCACCCGTGCGCATCATCGAGACGCGGGTGGCGTTTTCCGGGACCTCAAGAATCCTGAGCCTGGAATAGTAAGGGGTTACGCGCCAATGATCCTGCACGGCCTCGGCGTCAATCTTGTCGCCCTCGATCCACTCCATTACTTCGTATGGGCCTGTCGCAACCAGCGTGTTGGCGGCCTCATCGGGGCCCTTGTCGTCGTAAACCTTCTTGCTGAATATCACCAGTGGGCTGCGGGCTATGTAGTCGGTCCATACCGCTTGGAACTCATTAACCACCAGCCGGACGGTCTGATCGTCAATGGCCTCCACGTTCTTATATACGACCGAAATCTCTCCGGCGTCGTCCCACCTGCTTTCGGGGTTGGTCAAAACGTTGGCGTCATTGTAGCTATAAACTACGTCCTCTGCCGTGAGCTTCCCCCATCCCTTATGGAATTCAACGTCGTCCCGAAGATTGACAATCACTTCACTCTGGTCCTCGGCCATCTCCCACGACGTCGCGAGCATAGGCTGAGTGGGCTTGTAATCTTCATCAACAGTGCCCAGTCTCTCCGCGATGCCATATCCGAACAGGAATGTGCTGGACGGCCACGGCAACTTGCCGTTCCTGAAAACAGGCGTTCCGGTGGATTTCATTACTATTGTCAACGAGTCGCTCGTCTCCATCGCCTGTTCCGGAGCGGGCTGGGCCGGAGCGGGAGCAGCCGTAGGCGCGGGCGCTGGAGCTGCCGCTGTGGGCGCTGGAGCTGCTGGCGCAGGCTGAGACGGAGCCGCCTCTTCTTCGCTGGAACTGCACGCCACAAGCGCCACGGACATTGCGAATATCACAAGAATGAGAATTGAGATATTCCACAGATGTGAAAACTTAGGCCTGCTAATGTACGAAACAAACACGATATCCCCTCCGTTTGAAATTGGAACGCATCCGATTTAGATGCTAAACCTGATGATAGTGATGTGTGGGTATCATCTTCATATGCCTTGGACAAGCCGTAGCGCGGCCAAGACATTACGACTCATACTCTGTCATGTAGGACATTTAACGCACATGTAGGACATTCAACTAACGCAACGGAATACTATGCCAAGAAATCAGGGCTGTCAACGCTTTAATGAATCAATAAATAGTAGTCAGGAGTCCATCAACGGGCATAATTTACCCGGTTGAAAAGGGATAATTCGTGAAATGGGGCATATGCTGACGCGCGCGGCGACATCTGCGCGCGACAGTACCGACCCTCTGGGCAATATGACTTCGGACAAGCGCCTTTCAAACAGGTCCGACCTCCGACCGAATCGTAGCGCTCGCCCCGCACTGAAACGCCTGGAATATGCGGCGCCTACTCCAGCAGGAACTCCTTCACCAGCCTAACGAACTCCTCCGGCCGCTCTATTTCCGGCCTGTGCCCACAGTTGTCTATTACGTCCAGGCGAGAGCCCGGAATTGATTCGTGAAACACCTGGCCGGCGCTCAGGGGAACGATGGGATCCTCCCGTCCCCAGACGATCTGTGTCGGAAGTCTTTTCAGTCTGCTCAACAGATTAGGAAGCGCGCGATAGTACATATAAGGACGCCACGCGAGCCGGCAGGACTGCTCCCGCGCGACCTCCCAGTATTCAGCCTGTTCCGGGGTCGGATCCTCCGGGCATATCTTCTCGAACTCCGGTGTATTATCGGGGTCGAGGACTCCCTCTGCGAGGAACTCTTTGGCCACTACAAGAAACATATCGAATATCTCGCCGGACGGAGGCTTGATTCCCATTGGGTTGACTAAGGCTAACTTATTGAATCGGTCGGGGTGCATAGTTGCCATCTCTGCCGCGAGCCACCCCCCGAACGAAAATCCCATCAGATCGCACTTCTCGACTTCCATGTCGTCTAGCGCTTCCAGGTACCATCCGGCCATATCCCGCATATTCATTATCCAATCGAGATATGGAGATTCTCCATACCCGGGATGCGTCGGCGCAGTGATCGAGAAGTCCTGCGCCAGGGACTCGTGAAAGTTCAACCAGCCGGGCGGTCCCATCTCATCGTGCAGAACGATCAGTGGGCGTCCAACGCCGCCCTTGACCACCTGTACCGTTGTTCCCGCCGCCTCGACCATCTGCTCAGTCCATGTCTGTTGCGCCGTTGTCAATGTCCAATCCTCCGGGTTAATGATTTCTGGTGCGTTAGGTCCGAATTCCCGACGTTAGTTTCCAAATAACTCCCTGCGGACTTGCGCCGATTCTATTTCAAGATAATCAGCGACTAAAGACAAGATAGTGTTTAATGCGCCAACCCTCAACTGGCGGTGGCGCGGCACGCCGACGTGGCCCTCTGACCCTCTTACCGTAGAAGTAAGCCGCATGTGGCTGCCTGATTGCCTTACAACCTGATAACCGTAGTGGCGTCTCAGAAGGCTGGCCATCTCGTCCCCGGATATATCTCGCGGCAATCTCACGCGGCTGAGACTTCCTGCTTGATGATGAGTTGAAGCCTGATAGTCTCAGGAGTTCCCTCATCGAAATAGCAGAGTATGGCATCCTGCACCATGTATTTCAGTTCATCCCAATCATCGCCTTGAGTGACGATGCTATACCCCTCGGCGGCGGCGTAATATCCTCCATCCTCGTCTTCGTATGCGTTGAATGTTATCTCTTTTGGCGCTACTAGCGGCATGGGATAGCTCCTCTGAACTTTTCTCCAGCGCATTATAGTACACTCTACGCGTCAAGTGCGGATTAGCCACTACAGGAGATGATCTTAAGATGGGCGATGTAGGAATAATGGGATTCAGGCCGCCGGGAAGCGACTGGAAGTACACGCGTGAGCTCGCCACGCTCGCCGACGAACTCGGATACAGCTGCATAACCATGGGCGAATCGTGGGCCGAGGACGCCCTGACATCGCTCGCCCAACTCGGCGCGGTCACTTCGCGCATCAGGATAGGAACCAGCATCGTCCCGATCTTCGCGCGCTCCCCTTCGAACCTCGCGATGACCGCCCTTAACATGGATGTGATGACCGAGGGCCGCTTCTTCCTTGGACTGGGAGCCAGCGGCAAGCTCGTCATAGAGGACTTTCACGGTGAAGAGTTCCGAAAGCCGCTGACTCGTATGCGTGAGTACATCGCCATACTCCGAAAGGCGATGCGCGGCGAGCGTCTCGACCACGACGGTGAATTCTTCCAGACGCAGCGGTTCAGAATCCGGTTCGCGCCATACAGGGACAACCTGCCTATCTACATCGCGTCTCTCAGTCCCCCCAGCCTGCGACTTACGGGCGAGTTGGCGGACGGCTGGCTTCCTATTTTCTTGGCTCCCTCACGCATGGGGCCGTCTCTTGCGGCAATTCGGGAAGGCGCGGAGGCCGCAGGCCGCTCTCTCGACGACATCGCTATTTCCCCGCAGGTCTCGGTCTATGTAACTGACGATATTCCCGCCGCGCGCGACCGCGAACGCCCACACATCGCCTTCTACATCGGCGGCATGGGTGTCTTCTATCACCAGTATATGCGCCGCATCGGCTTCGGCGAAGAGTCGGACATGATACGCGAGGCGTACCTGTCCCGCGACCGCGACAGGGCCGCGAGACTGGTAACCGACGAGATGGTTGACGAAATGACCATCGTCGGAGACCCCGACCAGTGCCGGGAACAAATGCGGACATACTTCGAGGCTGGCGTTGACGAAATCCGTCTTGTCCTCAACGAACCGGACAAGGAATCCTACGTCCGCGCGATGAAGGCGCTTGCCCCAAACGGATGACCGGGGCCGGTGATGAATCCGCGCCCAGGACAATCTCTAACCACGCCATATGGAAGAGTCCCGGCAAGCCCACTCGTAAGGGGGCTAAGGCTTGACGGCTATGGCCTCGCCGTATGCGGTGGCCGCGAACGCGCCCGGATGTTCTATCCACTTGTCGGCAATGGCCCGCGCCTGCGTGGACAACTCCTCGGTCCAGGCCCCGTATTTTATCGCCGCCGCCGTGACCTCTGACAACAACAGCCATTCAAACGCCCGGTAGCGCACGAAATGAATTTCTTCAGGAGAATTGTACGTATTGAAAGACGCCGACACACGGATGTTCGTGAATCCCGCCTCCAGGATGTGGGTCTTCATATCCTTCCCCATCTGTGGATGCGCATCGTTGGCCGCCAGAAGATCCTCGAACATCTCCCATAACCTTCTGACGACGTCGAAATCGGGATGCGCGAAACTGGACCCGCATATTATCTCGCGGCAGCTGATGATGCCTCCGGGCTTCAGAACGCGCTTGATCTCCGTGAGCAAGGCCCGAGTGTCCGGAACGTGCATGAGAATGTCATGACCATGGGCGATGTCGAAGAAGCCGTCCTCGAAGGGAAGGTCGGTCACGTCGCCAACATGAAATATAGCGTTGCGCCGTCCTATCGCCCTGGCGACGGACCTCGCTATTTCGATTTGCGACTCCTCCATGTCAACGCCGTGCAGTTCACCAGTATCTATATACTTGGCCAGACCCACCGATATACTGCCGGGCCCGCAGCCGAAGTCCAGAACGCGGAGGCCGGGTCTGAGATATGGAAGCATATACGCCGCGTCACTCTCAGCGCTGTGTCGCATCGGAGACGCGAGAGCTTCTTCGCTGAAGCCCATAGTATAGTCCGGCGTTGCCGACTGATAAACCATTCACTCGCACCCCTTATCAATTTATTGCAGTCCCTGGTCTCCCAGCGCGCCACTCTCGTTCTAAGCCGGAACCGGTGGTGGCGCGGTCTTCTGGGAGTCTCACACTGCGCGCCCGTACAATGTGGGTTTCATGTTTCATAATACGTGAAAACCTTTACGAACCTGTATCAACTTAGTCAGCGTTCCTTGCGGCGCGAAAATCCCCTCTCCCTCGACGGGCTGAGAAGGGTATGTAAATGTGCAGCCAGCTAAGAATTTCAATCAACAGACCCCCTCTCCCTTAAGGGCTGATAGGGGTAGGTAAATGTCCAGTCAGCTATGAATTTCAATAACAGACGCCCTCTCCCTTGAGGGCTGATAGGGGTATGTAAATGTGCAGCCAGCTAAGAATTTCAATCAACAGACCCCCTCTCCCTTGAGGGAGAGGGCTGGGGTGAGGGTGATTACTGACACCGACCAAACTGATACAGCATCAACCTTTACAAACTTATTTCGGAAGTATAAAAGATATGTTACCATCCAATAGACGATTTTTCACAGGCCCTCGACCGCTTAGAGGGCCTTTCCATTATCTTGATTCCAGAGTCCTCGCGCTATTCGCCATTCCCATAAAGAACAGGCCCGGGCCGCGGAGTCCGGGCGCGGCAGACGCCGACCGAGATACGCAGCCAGAGACCTGACCAAGGGCAGCATACCGCGTAACCTGTGGTACCTGTCCTGGCCCCAGGTAGCTGAGAGTTTTCTGAGCGTTGTTGATCAGCTCGCCGATCTCATCTGGGCGGGACGAATCGGATTCCAAGCTATCGCGGGCTTCGGAGTCGCTCAGACCTACCTCATGCTCATGATGACGGCGCGCATGGGACTGGACGCCGGAATGCGCTCCATGATCTCCCGCGCCGTCGGTGCGCGTCGTGTCTCTCGCGCTAACCACGTCATGCTTCAGGCCCTCACCCTGTCGTTGGTGTATTCCATTGTTCTGGTGATCGTTGGAATGATTCTCACCGAACCTCTCCTGCGAATAATGGGAATCGGCGATGAAGTCGTCAGGCAGGCCGCCGGTTATATGCGTTTCCAGCTTGTGGCGATGTCCATGATGGGATTGCAGCGACTGACCGCGGGCGGTCTCCAAGCCTCCGGCGACAGCATAACCCCTCTCAAGGCGGCGTCCGTGTCCAGGGTCTTGCACCTTGTTCTCAGCCCGTTCCTCATATTCGGCTGGTGGTGGTTCCCGTCCCTCGAACTCGCCGGCGCGGGCGCGGCGAATCTTATCGCCCAGATTGTCGGCGCGGGCATGAACATGAGCGCCCTCATACGCGGCACATCCAGGCTCAAGCTGAATTTCAAGGGCTACTATGTGGACTATCCCTTGATTTGGAGTATCTTGAAGATCGGGATTCCCGCTTCGGTAACCGGCGCGCAGCGCGCCGTATCCCAGCTCATAGTCGTATTTATGGTCGCGCCGTTCGGATCTGGAGCGCTCGCCGCATTCGCGCTGTCCCGGCGGGCGGAAAATACCGTAAACCACGCCAGCCGCGGAATGGGACGCGCCGCGGGCGCTCTTGCGGGACAGAACCTCGGCGCCGGGCACACAGATAGGGCAAGGCAGTCGGTATTCTGGGCCCTGATCTACGCGGGAGGCGCGAGCATCGTGATGTCAGCGGTCTTCCTGGTCTTCCCGGGGCCGATTGCCAAGTTCTTCAACTCCGATCCCGAATTTGTCGCTCAGGCGTCCACATGGCTCCAGATCCTCGCAATCGGATACCTGTCCATGAACGCGGTCCAGGTATTCACCCAGGCTTTCAACACCACCGGCGACACCTTCGCGCCCATGGTGATAATGCTCGCTACAATGTGGCTGGTGGAGA
Source organism: Dehalococcoidia bacterium (assembly GCA_965261525.1). Lineage (GTDB taxonomy): Bacteria > Chloroflexota > Dehalococcoidia > Lucifugimonadales > UBA1123 > VXRN01. The sequence continues at coordinate 1,285,682 of OZ253472.1, read as the reverse complement.
TACCGCTGGCGTTCATACTGTCCCAATACACCGGCCTGGCCGAGTTCGGCGTTCCATGGGCAATCGTAATTGGCATGACGCTGCGAATGGCGGCGTACATAGTCCACTTCCTGCGTGGTACTTGGCTGCGTACCGGACTGATGTGAAACGGCGCCTGGGTAAATGGAATCGCAAAACAACGTCATACTGGATAGTGAAAGGACCCTGGTATGTTTCCTGACAGGCTATTTATGTTGTGCCGATGTATGCTATAATCTCTGCGTGAAAGATGCGGCTTTCGCCACTATAAGCATAAACGAAAACTTATCGAACTCAACCCGAACACCCGCAAGAAATCTTCTCTAGCTGCAAATTCTGGCAATTGCAGGTGATATACAGGTGAGAATCTACCTGTGGCCGCGCCAGCGCACCGCCAGCAGACACCTGTTGACATCACCCGCAGCCCACCAGAACGCTATAAATCGTCTATATGCCACACCCTTCAACGCGCTCCCTTTGGCGTCCTACACGGCTCTACTCTCCATAAAAATAGGACTTACGCAGTTGAGAACGATTTCGTAGCTGGATCAGGTCATACTTACCTAGGATTTCATATCCGAGTGCGTAACTCCTAAAAAAGTCGGACGCGCCTTCACCGACCAATTGACCCTCTGGCGCGGGGTGAACCTGTATCAACTAAGCTCGGCGTTCCTTGCGGCGCGAAAATCCCCTCTCCCTCGACGAGCTGAGAAGGGTATGTAAATGTGCAGCCGTCTATGAATTTCAATAACAGACCCCCTCTCCCTCAAGGGAGAGGGCTGGGGTGAGGGTGATTACCGCCACCGACCAAACTGATACGGCATCGCGCGGGGTTGACTCTTTGCCCGCCGTATGGCGCAAATGATAGAATCCCTCCGTACCTTGAAAGCGTTGGCGCCGAGCCGCGAAACATACCTCTCACGAAAGCGAGCGTTGCATCATGCCCCTTCCCGAACGAATGAAATTTGGCATATTCATGGCGCCGTTCCACTGGCAAAATGAGAATCCCACACTCTCCTACGAGCGGGACTTTGAACTTATCCAGTGGCTGGATTATTTGGACTTCGACGAGGCGTGGATTGGCGAACACCACAGCGCGGGCTGGGAGACCATCGCGTCCCCTGAGCTGTTCATAGCGGCGGCCGCCGAGCGCACCAAGCACATCAAGCTCGGCACTGGCGTAATCAGTCTCCCTTACCACCATCCCATGATGGTCGCCAACCGAATGGTGCAACTCGACCATATGACCCGTGGACGCGCCATGCTGGGTATCGGCCCGGGCGCGCTCATGACCGACGCCCATATGCTAGGCATCAACCCCGTTGACCAGCGGCGCATGATGGACGAGTCAATGGGCATCATCAAGCGACTGCTCACCGAAAAGGAGCCAATTACCCACGATGGAGGCTGGTTTACGCTGCAGGATGCGATGCTCCACCTTCGGCCATATACCAAGCCTCACTTCCCGATAGCGGTGGCCGCGGCGCAGTCCCCCTCAGGCATGGTAATGGCCGGCAAGCACGGCCTCGGAGTCCTGTCGGTTAGCGTTGTTAGAGGCGGTTCCTACGCCCGCGACATGAAGGACTTCTGGAAAATCGCCGAAGAGACCGCCGAAGAGTACGGCAACGTGATGGACCGCAACGAATGGCGGCTCGTGCTTCACGTATTCCTAGCCGAGACCAGGAAGGAAGCCATAGAGCAGGCAAGGATGCGCGCGGGACGATACCAGCGTGAGTACTTCGAACAGACCCTCGGCACCGACGCGACCGACTGTCCGCAGGACAAGATTGTTGATCTCATGGTCGAAAGAGGAGCGTGGTGCGTCGGTACTCCCGACGACCTGATAGAGATGATCCACCGGCTGGACGAGTCATCCGGAGGATTCGGAGGGCTGATGATTCAGGCTACCGAATTTGGCACCCGCGAACAGGTACTGCACAGCTACGAGCTTATCGCTCGATACGTGATGCCGCAATTCCAGGGCTCGGTCGAAAGCCTGAACCAGTCGCAGAGCAACTCCACAGCGATCAGGGGAGAACTCGTCGAAATCAGGACCAGGGCCATGGAAAGAGCCGCCTCAGACTACGACGCCCAGCGAGCGGCCCGCAGCTAAATATCGAATACTAAAGATATGAAACTAAATCTGGAGTACGACATATGCCAGTCATGACAGGCGGCGAGGCCCTTGCCAGATCGCTATATCGAGAAGGAGTCCGAGTTATATTCGGACTTCCCGGAGTTCAGCTTTACCACGCGCTCGACGGCCTGGCCCAGGAGCCCGGAATAAGATTCATCACCACACGACACGAACAGGCTACAGCGTATATGGCGGATGGCTACGCCCGCGCGTCCGGTGGCATAGGCACCGCGATGGTCGTTCCTGGCCCCGGGCTCCAGAATGCCAGCGCCGCCATAGGCACTGCGTACTCAGCCTCCTCCCCCGTCCTGGTCGTCGCCGGCCAGATTCAGAGAGAGCTTATCGGCGCCGACCGCGGTATGCTGCATGAGATCAACGACCAGTTGGACACGATAAAGCCGGTAACCAAATGGGCGCGCAGGATTCTTGATCCCGCCGAGATTCCCGCTGCCGTGCATGAGGCTTTTCACCAGCTCAAAACGGGACGGCCCAGGCCGGTTGAGATAGAGATTCCGCCCGAGACCCTGGAAGACCAGGCCGACGTTGACCTGTTCGAGCCTGATATGTACGCGCCCGAAGTCCCCTCCGACGACAGAATCAGAGAGGCGGCGCGGATGATAGCTGACGCGAAGACCCCGCTCCTTTACGCTGGCGGCGGCGCTATATCCTCCAACGCGTCCGAGACGCTGACAGCGTTAGCGGAATTCCTCCAGTCTCCGGTCCTCATGACGGCTGAGGGCAAGGGCGCGGTCTCCGACCGGCATTACCTGTCGCTCGGTGGAATGAATTTCAGGAACGACCCGTATATGGAGCGGATGAAAGCCCACGACCTGGTAGTCTTGGTTGGAACCAGGAATGCGTACCCGGGTTTCCTCTCCCAGAAGGTCATCCAGATAGACATTGATCCCGAAGAAATAGGTCGAAACTACGAAGATACCTTTGGCCTCATCGGCGACGCCAGGCGCACGCTTGAAAAACTGCGCGGAGCGTTGACGGCAATATCGCAGCCTCGGGAGAGTCGCCGCTCCGAAATGGACGCGGCGAGAGCCGAACGCGAGGAGTCCGATCCCAAACTAGAACCTCAGCGCTCCCTGACCAAGGCGATAAGGAACGCGGTGCCAGACGACGGCATAGTCATCTCCGGCATGACCCAGATAGGCTACTATAGTCGGGTCAACTATCCCGTGTACCAGCCTAGGACATACCTCACGAGCTCGTACTATGGAAACCTCGGATACGCCTACCCGGTCGCTCTCGGCGCAAAGGTCGCCCAGCCCGACAAGGCGGTAGTCGCGATTTCCGGAGACGGCGGGTTCATGTTCGCATCCCAGGAGATGGCCACCGCGGTCAAGTACGGCATCAACGCGGTCGTCGTCGTATTCAACGACAACGCCTACGGCAACGTGCTCAGAGATCAGGTCACCCGGTTCGAAGGACGCTCCATCGGCGCGGAACTGCACAATCCCGACTTCATGAAGCTGGCCGACGCATATGGAATGAGAGGCGTCAGGGTCGAGGGCGCGGACGCGCTCGAATCCGCTTTGAAGGAGTCCCTGGCAATCGAGGCGCCCACACTGCTCGAAGTCCCAGTCAGCATGATGCCGAACCCTTTCACGTAAGATTCGAGTGTGGTAATAGGCCCTAGAGGCTCGGAGGTAAATGACAGATGTCCAACTGGATTGGCATCGGCGTCGCGATTATTCTAGCGGTGGCCGCCGTGGGAATAGCCATATTCTATCCTGACCCTATGAATCGGCAAACGACCGCCTCCGACCTGTACAGCGGCGCCAACTCCGAGGTGGAGCCCGGCTTCTACACCAAGGCCTTTGTTGACACTGCCATCAAGCGATATGACACGGAAGGCCGAACGGAAACTGTCGCGTACTACAATTCACCTGAAAGCGTGGATGGCGAATGGTATATCTTCATAGTTGATGAAGCGGGCAGTATCGTAGCTCATCCAACTGTGAAGGATAATTTAGGGCGCAGTCTGAACGAAGCGCTTGGCACGGACATCAACGGATATCAATTCGGGGATGAGATGCTGGCCGCCACTGAGGAGGGCAAGTGGGTTGACTATACCTATCTGAATCCCGTCCGGCGCAATCAGCAGGAAGTGAAGCATACCTGGGTTACCAGGCACGACGGACTTCTGTTTGGATCGGGCTGGTACGAGAGGAGTGAAGACCAGGAATCCGCCGTCAAGTTAGATCCCAAGGGATACACGAAGGCGTTTGTCGAGAAGGCCATAAGCCGCTACGAGATCGAGGGGCGGGAGGCTACCATTGACTACTACAACTCTCAGTCCAGCGTGGACGGTGAGTGGTATCTGTTTATCATTGACGAAAGCGACAGCATAGTTTCTCACGCCACCATCCCTGAGAACATAGGCGAGGATCTCAAAGGCCCGCTCGGAACCGACATATACGGCAACGAGTTCGGTCGCAAGATGCTTGCGACGACAGAAGACGGTCAGTGGGTGGATTACTTCTACCACAACCCGGCCAGGGACAACCGCCGCGAAACTAAGCACACCTGGCTTGTCAAGCGCGATGGGCTGATATTCGGCGCGGGCTGGTATGAGGTTACTTCCATAACCAACTTCCTTCTTCCGGCGGAAGCCTATCAGTATTTGCGGTTCCAGTAGGGTACAGGCGGAGACGGTTGGCGGAAGAGACTGCAAAAACAGAGCCCACCGCTCGTGAGAATGAGGACCGAGGCCTCTTCTACGGGTGGTGGATCGTAATCGCGGGGTCAATTAGCCAGGGCTACACCTCCGGGACTTTCTGGCAGGGATTCGGCGCTTTCTTCGACCCCATCGTGGATCAATTCGGTTGGGGGCGCGCTACAACTTCCGCCGCCGTGTCCCTCCAGCGCACCGAGTCGGGTATGGTCTCCCCCTTCGTCGGGTGGTTCATAGACAGGTTCGGCCCCCGCAGGGTAATGCTGGCTGGTATAGTCGCCACCGGCCTCGGTTTCATAATGCTTAGCCGCATTAACTCCCTCTGGCAATTCTACCTCGCCTTCACTGTGATCACGCTTGGACTGTCGTTTGGGACGTTCCTTGTGATCACCACGACCGTCGCCAACTGGTTCGTATCCAAACGCACGAGGGCAATGTCCATAATGTCCGCCGGGTCGGCCATAGGCGGGCTGCTCGTGCCGGCGATGATATGGCTCATTGCCACGACCGACTGGCGCACCGGACTTCTTGCGGTCGGCATTGGATTCTGGATCATGGGCATCCCCGTTTCGCTTGTCATGCGCTCACGACCCGAGGATTACAACCTGCTCCCAGACGGGACCCGCGCTGACACCGCCGGAACGCACTGCGGTGGCAGCGCAAGTTCGTCTTCAGGCGGTCGAATGGAGGTGGCATACACCACCAAAGAAGCAATGAGGACCCGCGTGTTCTGGCAGCTTGTACTGGCGATGGGCGCCGGACAGTTGATAATATCGGCCACCGTCCACCAGATCCCCGCGCTTACCAGCTTCGGCATTAGCCGTGGTGTAGCGGGAATGGTGATACTGGGAGTATCGCTTATGAGCCTGTCGGGACGAATCGCCGCCGGCTGGCTGGGCGACACCCTGGACAAGCGACACTTCATCGCGGTCTCCTTCTCTCTCCAATTCATAGGCACCGTGATATTCGCCTACACGAATTCCAACTGGCATCTGGCAGGATTCATAGTGTTCTGGGGCATCGGATTCGGGGCCTCGATACCCGTCCGGTTCGCCATGTTGGCCGACTATTTCGGACGCCGCAGCTTCGGCACAATCATGGGAATCATGATGACGTTCAGCACGGTGTTCGGGGTCATAGGCCCTGTGTTCGTCGGCTGGATGTTCGACGTGCGAGGAAATTACAGGGAGCCGTTCCTCATAATGGCCGTGTCAATTCTCATCAGTATTCCGCTGATACTTACCTTGAGCAAACCGGGCTTGCCTCTCACGACACCGGGCCAACGACGGTCGGGGTGAGCGGATACTATTCGCTAGAGGGCGAGTGTCTGTCGGATGGCGCTCTCTATGTCGGCGTCCGAGAATGAATCACGCGCCGCGTGTGGGATGCCGAGTTCATACAGGGTTTTCTGAAAGCGCAAGAAGCCTTTGGAGACTTGCAACTCGGTCCAAAACACTCCGGCGTCGTTCAACTGCCGCCTGTTCGTATCGGACAGGGTACTTGCGATGAATACGTCGGTGTCTCTGGCATGAATAACATCAGCGCTCTCCGGGTTGCCTCGCCCCATCAGCTTTACTTCGCACTTGGCCCTGTCTCTATGAGGCGGAAGCAGATAGTAGTCCACCTCGCGGAGCGAGTCGTCGTCAGCGAGCGCTCTGTCGTAAAATCTTGATTCAACCTCGAACAATCTGCATAAGGTCTCCATGAGAGGGCATTTAACCTGTTTACTTGCCGCATTCCATACACCTATACGCTGAGCCATAAGACCATTGATGACTACCAGACTTTCGTTCAAGTCCAGACGAATTGATACATCTCCAAATTTCAATGATATATCAAAGCCAGTATCTTCCTCCTCAAACGAACGGATAAGCTCAAGAGGTTCATTGTCTAACTCACTGGATCTATAAATATCTAACTGAGTATTTGATGATTCATGTTTACCTGTGTCATTAGCGTCAATGTTCGAAAGTTGATTTTGATACCAGTCCAAGGTTATACGGTTTTCACGGAGCTTAGCGTAACCAACCTCTTGGAAAAAATTAAGAACCGCATTAGTAGATACGACATCTACAATATCACGATAGTCGCGTCCGTTCAGCGCACACCTTATAATCTCCGCGACTACGTCCTTAGCAAGGGTTATCGGCATATTTTAATCTCGTCTCTGAATTTATACCATTTGATTCTGATTGCGTTATGAATCTCGGCTGAAATCTGTGTATCGTCATTACTATGAAAATAGATTTTCATCCCCTTGTGTGGGCTTTGCGGGGCAATCGTAATTCCCGCGAAGGCGGGAATTACGATACACAACTTGTAACCAGCGTTAACGGCGCAGTCAGGATGAAATGGTATCAGTATATACGCAATTAGGGCGTAACCACTAACCGAGACGCCACTCTGATTTGATCACATCTATTAATCTCTTCTGACGACGCACTAGGACTCTGGGCGTCCATTCAGATTCAGTAACTACTTGAGTGGTCAAGGCAAAAGAGGTAACACCTTCTCGTTGGAAGTACTCAATCTTCTTCCTATCAAACTCGTAGTTCTGAGCGCGAGAGTTCTTGCTGCGCGAAAGGAGAACCAAGTTCGCTAGCCGGTGTGTCCATTCTATTCTTTCGTCTTCATCAGGAAAGTTGCGCACCCAACCGGATCCAGGCTCTGGAGCCTGTGGAAGAACATGCTCAACAGTTACTGTCTTGTGGTCATAGCTTGCATCAGCATCAGCCAACATACTGTCCAGTCTCAGCAACAGTGGGCGTGCGAAGCGCGCTACGGGGCGAAGTCGGTATATTGACTCATTCAATACCGAGATAACGTTACTTTGTTCTTCCTGAGTAAGTTGGAGAGGCCCGTTATCATCGAAGAGACTCTCATCATCATTCTGGATGGCACTAATAGCGGGTGCATAGCGAGCCAGCCTTGCATCCCTTCTGACCCCGAGAATGAACATCGCATACGCAAGCCTGTCAAGATCTTTCAGTAATCTCAAGAGTGCCGCAGGATCATTTTTGTATCTGTCGTAGAACACCATCGCCGTGGGAATCCAGTCGTCGTTGTCGAGTCTTCCAAGATAGCCCAGCATACGATTCACGTCATTAGAGTACTCGCCACTTTCATATGCCGATTTATGAACAACCTTGAATGCCTCAGTGTATCGGACGAGGATGTTGTCTATGAACTCAGCTCCATTGCAGACCGACAAGACATCCGCCTTGAACGCCTTAGCTAATTCTCTATGGAACCTGTCACCCGTGAATATCACATATATATGGGCAAAGGGTTCTCTAAAGTCTTCTCTACCAAGTTCATCCTCAATATCTTCCCATCGCTCGGTGTATGCGGGTTGCTCTCTACCAGGGATTTCTCCGATAACATCTGACTTCAAGATGTCCGTAGGGGTCAGGTCACGTCCGCGAGCGTTGAGTACGGCGAATATCCGATGTGCAGAATCGCGATCATATGCTGAGACGACGACTAGGTAGCACTTGCGGATGACGAACTCCGATAGCGAATTGCGTTTTTCTGGACTCCATGTTGAGAGTTCGTTCCAGAGATATTCAGTGTTGCGAAAGATTAGTTTGCGACTATCAGTTGAGAGGGATGTTTCACCCTCACTTATAAAGTCCTGAATTCTTCCTTCAATCTGCACCTTGTCGCGGAAGAACTCTATGTCCCGATCTCGTATGGATAATCGAGAGCGGTTTCTTCCGCCAGCGAATATATCTTGTTTTTCCATTACTCGAAGGTTAAGACTCTCCCGCGCAGTCTTGCAGTCAGATAAGTCTCGGAGAACACAAAACAGCATCGTAAGTGTTGTCAATCGTTGCTGCCCGTCAATCACTTCATGCACCGAACTGTTAGGGTTTGCAATCAGAACGACGCTCCCGAGGAAGTAGGGGTCCGCGCTCGTTTCATCGTCCATAGCGCTTTCCAAGTCAGCGAGAAGTTCGCTTGTCTCTTCAGTAGTCCAAGAGTAAGGTCTCTGATACACAGGCATTCGGAAAAGGTAATCGTCGTTGAACACACGTCCCAGCACGACTTCTGTGGCTTCAAATGTCTTCTGTACCATTTCGGATTGCCTTTCGGTAGCTAACGCGATTCACCCGATTTAGTGCGGATACAGTATCCTTCAGTCTGCCGAATCCACCTGAGCGAGTGTATGGATTTCACAGGATGAAGTTAAAGGGGCATGAAATCCTGTTTTCTTTGGCAGAGGATGGTTCAGGCTCTTTTCCATTACGGGATTGTCGCAGTATCTTCCTTAGATTCAGGACTCGATCCTATAATAGTACATAATATCTAAAATGTCAACCAAGAGTACACCATAGTCTGAAAAGTGATAGCCTCATTGGGATTAGAAGTATAGTCGGAGCCGCGGTCAGACGATTCGATTCTGACCTACAAACCGATAAGCTAGGACTGACTATGATTGAAACGATCTTCTTCGACCTTTATGGAACGCTCGCGGGATTCAGGCCGGACCGATTCGAGATACAGTCCGAGGCGTGCTCGCGCTTCGGAATAAAGCTGACGCCCGAAGGCGTGCTGCGCGGCTACGCCCTGGCAGACGCATTCATGTCCGAGCAGAACGCCGTCAAGCCTGTTCGAATGATGGACGGCGAGGAACGCGACAGGTTTTTCGGGGAATATGAGAGGCGCGTACTGCGCGGCTGCGGATTTGATGTTACCGTGGAGCAGGCTATGGTGATATGGCGGACGGTGCGGCAGATACCATACAAGATGGCCCGATTCGACGATGTTCTGCCCGCTATGGATCTGCTCAAACAGCAGGGACTAACGTTGGGCCTGATCTCCAACATGAATACGTCCGCCGCTGACTTGGTGGAGGACATGGGTCTGACTCCCTATCTGGATTTCGCCGTTACGTCCGGTGAGGTAGGCATAGAGAAACCTCACGCTCCTATATTCGAGGAGGCGCTGCGACGTTCAGGCAGCGCGCCGGGAGATACGATCCACGTAGGCGATCAGCTTACTTCGGACGTGGCTGGCGCGATGAATGCTGGCATAGGTCCGGTGCTCATTGACCGCGACGGCAATCACGTTGGTTACACAGGCTGTCTCCGAATCGAGACGCTGATGGAGTTGCCGTCGCTCACGCTTGGCCTCTAGCGCCGCTTGCGGTCAGCTTTGCGGCATCTCGAACATTCAGAGTCACACGCTGCGGTAGATGCTCTAATCAGTTGCGGCCTCGCACTAACAAGTATATTGCCAATCGTCTGCGTGTCGGGGCGGGAGCGTTGTAAAAGGCGTGTATTGCCGCCTCAGACCGGCCTATTGATGTGACAACCTCGGAACGCGCGAATCTTGCGCGAGGGTCATAGTCGGCGGATATGCGCTGTTGCTGCATATTGACGAAAACCTGTCCGAAGTTGCGCACCGCGGGGTCTTGTGTCAGTTGAATGTACGACGCCAATCGGTTTTTCGCGGTTCTATGTTGCAATGCTCTGTAAGTCTCTACCCATAGATCGGTATGAGGACATGGCGGAGATTGTCCGACTAACGTATCAGCGTTGCTTTCGCAAAGGGCGTGGAACATGGCGTAGTAGGCGGTACTGACAGACCGTTTGAGCATGGCTTGGCGCGGTCTGCCTGGTGGAGCGGGGATTGTTTCATGCGAACCGGCCAACATTTTCGCGGCTTCAATCGAATGTTGCCAGTTCATTCGACGTCCTGTTCCCAGGGCGCTTGGCCCATGAGAGCGATCCACTCCGGGTATTCCTTCTTGTCAATATAGGATTCTGTTGGTATATTGTGAAATCCGAATCCCGCCAGGATGGAGGCTAATTCCGTCGAGACCTGGTTGAGCTTTTCCGGGTCTAGCTGGTTGCAGTCGCCATCATACACCACGATGATGTTGAGGTTATCTTCACCGTAGTGGTCTGTGGTAGCTTCGATTGTAATTGGGTCGAACGTAAACTTTTCTGCGAACGCCTGATCGAGCAATGTCTTAATGCCGTCCTCAGCCGCCCTCAGTACATTTTCTTGTACGCTCATGGTTGTCACTCTCCCGAAAACATACGAGACTGGAGTAGTCGCCAGCTCCTTTAGAGGCCAATACTCAGTCTCTTGTCCCACTCCAATCTTATCACAATGGAAGGGCCTAGCCTGACGCGGCTTCGAGAACCTGGCGTGTCATCTCAGTCCTGAACTCGGCGAGCCGTTCGCACACATCCAGCAGATACTCTTCCCACGGTGTGTCTAACTTGCTTACGTCAAGACGGATCTGCGTGTTGCCCACTTCCGCTCCCCTTGGGAGCCTGCGACTCAGAGCGCGTCTCGCTCCGCCCACGTCGTGCTTCATTCTCAGTACGATGCGCTCACTATCGCGTGTTATAGATTCAATGCCCGCCATATCGGACTGTATCCTGAGCCTGACGGTATATAGCAGCGCGCGCGCCTGCCATGGCATCGGGCCGAACCTGTCCCGGAGTTCGTCCTCCATCGCCGCAATCAAGGATTCGTCTTTCAGAGCGATTAGCCTCTGATACAGTCCCATTCGGGCAGGCAAGTCGGGGATGTAGTCGGAAGGCAGCCCGGCGGGTATGCCGATATCCAGAGCGACGCTAGGCTCAGGCGTCAGGCTGCTGGAGATGGATTCGTCCACCTGGTCGCTAACCATGTCGGCGATATCCTGCGGCGTCATTCCGACCAAATCGCCGGACTCTCGCCTTGCCCGCAGGTCTTCCACGGCTTGGGAAAGCATCTTCGTATAGAGTTCGAACCCTACGGCGTGAATATGTCCGCTCTGCTCCGCGCCGAGTATGTTTCCCGCGCCTCGTATCTCAAGGTCTTTCATAGCTATTCGGAATCCGGCCCCGAGCTCAGTGGCGGCGAGCATGGCTTTCAGTCTTCGCTCCGCGGTCTCGCTCAGGGCGCGAGCGCGAGCGCTTGGAATGAGGAGATAGGAGTAGGCCCGCCGGCTGGAACGTCCGACGCGGCCCCTCAGCTGGTAAAGCTGCGCGAGTCCAAATGTGTCGGCGCGGTTGATTATCAGCGTGTTGGCGTTAGGAATGTCCAGGCCGGATTCGATGATCGTAGTGCAGACCAGTACGTCGAATTCTCCCTGCGCGAAGGACGCCATAGCCTTCTCAAGGTCGCCTTCCTTCATCTGGCCGTGCGCAACCCCAACCTCCGCTTCAGGTACAATCCTGCGAATGTAGTTCGCCATGTACCCGATGTTATAAACCCTGTTGTGAAGGAAAAAGACCTGCCCCTGCCGGTCAATCTCGCGGAGTATGGCCTCTCGGATCAGCTCGTCGCTGAACTCGGACACGTATGTCTTGATTGCGATACGGTCTTCAGGCGGCGTCTCCATCGTGCTCATGTCCCGTACTCCGGCCAGAGACATATGAAGCGTCCGGGGTATTGGAGTGGCGGTCAGCGTGAGAACGTCCACTTCCTGGCGCATCTGCTTCAGGCGCTCCTTGTGCCCTACTCCGAAGCGCTGCTCCTCATCAACAATCACAAGGCCGATGTCCTTGAACCTGACATCTTTCTGAATGATCCGGTGTGTGCCTATGCAGATATCAACGCTGCCGTCTGCCAGCGCCTCGATGATGTCGCGCTGCTCGCGCCCAGTCCTGAAGCGGCTCAGTACCTCCACGTTGACCGGATAGGCGCTCATTCTCTGTGAAAACGTCACGTAATGCTGCTGGGCCAGAACCGTAGTGGGGGCAAGAACGGCGACCTGCTTACCTTCCATTACCGCCTTGAACGCGACTCTCAATGCAATCTCGGTCTTTCCATAGCCCACGTCGCCGCAGACCAGCCTGTCCATGGGGCGTTCGTTTTCCATATCGCTCTTGACCTCGGCCAGCGTTGCCAGCTGGTCGGGCGTCTCCTCGAACGGGAAGGATTCCTCCAACTCCTGCTGCCATGTGGAGTCGGGGCCGAATGCGTGGCCGTTTACCATTTCGCGCGCGGCGTAGAGCGCGAGAAGTTCGGCGGCCATCTGCCGGGTAGAACGCTCGGCCCTGGCCTTGGCGCGGCTCCACTCCTGTGTCCCGAGCCGCGTCAGGTGAGGAGGGGAGTCGCTGGGAGCGACATAAGGGGTAACCCTGTCGAGATGTTCCAGCGGGACGTACAGCCTGTCTCGGTTGGCGTATTCCAGAACGAGATATTCAGCCGAGGAATCGGAACTCTCGGACGGTCTTCCGACGCCCATGAACCTGCCGACCCCATGCTCAACGTGGACGACATAGTCACCCGGCGTAATCTCGGACAGGAAGGCATTCCAGTTGGTTCGTGTTCTGCGCGCGGTTCTGCGCTGCTTGGTTATGCCGAAGATCTCGGTATCACCAACGACGATGAGATTGCGGCCCTGGGCAGTGAGCGCAAAGCCGTCGCCGAAGTTCGGTCCGGCGGACTGGATGAGCGCGAACTCTCCCGGAGCGGGCGCTGAGGCGAGGGCAACGGACAGCGAATCCGACACGCCGTTTTCGGTGAGAATCTCGTCCAGTCTGCGAGAGTGAGAAGTGATCGCCACGATGGAATGGCCGGACTCAAGCAGTTCCGACGCCTCTCTGACGAACAAGTCCATCTGACCCAGAAAGGTGGGTGGAGATCCAAACGGCATTACGTAGATGTCGCCGTAAACGAGGTCGTCGGCTCCCCAGTAGATTATGTCCAATTGAGGTCCGAGATTCGACAGCGCGGGTTCGATTTCGTTCCAGGATATGTGGAAGGAGGGGAAGTTCATCGGCAGTTCGCCGCGTCGCTCCTTGGTATCGCGCAGATCGTGGATGCGCTCTTCGTTTTCCCAGGCGGCGGTTGCTGTGTCATCCGGCCTGACGCGAATCACCAGCGTGTTTTCAGGCATATATTCGAGAAGGGAGCCGTGATTGAAGAAGCCTGCGTAGAGGTTCAGGTCGTCAACCTCGTGTCCGTCCAGAAGCTGCGAGAACTCTTCTCTAATTCGTTCCTGGTGGGCGGACGCGCAGTTGGAGATGTCTATGTAGGCCATACTATGGTCCAGCTCTTCGCGGTCCGTCATCGCTGGCAAAGTCTCGTGGGCGGGAATTAACTTCACCGACCGGACTATCTCCGTAGAACGCTGGCTGGACGGATCGAAATGGCGTATGCTGTCAACCTCGTCCCCCCAGAGTTCGATGCGCGCTGGTAGGTCCGCGCCAACGGGGAAGATGTCAATTATTCCGCCCCGCCTGCTCGCGAAACCGGGCGAATAAACGGCGGACTCGAATCTGTAGCCCATACGCCGCCACATTTCGAGTGTGTCGTCCAGGTCTATAACGTCGCCTACACTGATCTCGTGGGCGCTTTCCTCGAACGCCTCGCGACTGAGAGTGCGCTGCGCCACCGACGTCGCGGATGCGACGATCAGAGTGGAAATGTCGCCAGGGTTCAGGAGGGCGTCCAGAGCGCGGACACGCTGCTGGATGGTGTCTATATCGGTGACAAGACGCTCGAATGGAAGGGTCTCGGTTTCAGGGAAGCGGTGGATGCGTTCGGGATTGTCCACCCAGGCGCAGAGCCGTTCATGCAAGCGGCGGGCTTCCTCCGGTCTGGGGACTACGATCAGCGCGGGCCCGTCCAAATCTTGCAGGAGCGTGGACACAAGGAAAGGCGTGGCCTCCGAGAGCAATTGCGCCCTGACCCGCGTATTCTGTCCATTGAGGGCTCGCGTGAGATTCCGGTACTGGTCAGTGGATCGGAGCAGAGGATTCAGGAGACTGAGAGCAAGGCCAATATCCTCCTGGCCCTTTTCGGTCGTCTGCGACTTCATCTCGGTGATTGTCATTTGCGGTTTTTGATCCCCTTCATCTGAACTCTGTACAGGTCAGTCAGTGACAAACGCCAAGCGGCGGGCGCGTCCTTATCCCTGATGTGGGTCGGGCGCGCTCGCCGGATAGATACGACGTCAGGCGTATCGAGTCGCGTATATGTCAGTAGATCCCCATTTCATGCAGCGCCTGGTCGTCTATTCCGAAGTGGTGGGCCACCTCGTGAATGACGGTTTGGCGCACCTCCGACACAATCTCCTCATCGCTGTCGCAGATACTTTCGATAGCCTTCTTGAAGAGGGTTATCTTGTCCGGCAGCACGAGGTTGTAATCGTATCGGTCCGGAAGAGGGATGCCCTCGTAGAGTCCGAGCAACGACTCCTTTTCCTCGATGCCGGAACCTATGAGCTGTGTCGGCGAGGCCCAGTCCTCGACCACGATGTCAAGGTTGTCCATCCGTTCTAAGAACGCAGGTGGGAGTTCCTGTATTGCCTGCCTTACTAGGCTTTCGAATCGCCGTGTGTCCATGACATCCTGAGTTTATCAGAAACGAGTCGCCGTTTTTAACCGCTCTGCGCCTCGCTATCCCTCAAAGCCAACCTTAGGCAGTACGTCTTCAATGGCGTTCAGGGTGTCCTGTATGTCGTTCTCGGTAGTCTTGCCCATATGTCCAATGCGGAAGATCCGGCCCGCGAGCGAAGCCTGTCCGCCGGAAATGATAACGTCATGGTCGGTTCTGAGTTTGCCGACCAGCGCGGTTGCGTCAACCCCGTCGGGGATGCTGACTGCCGTTACGGTGTTGGAGGCGTAACTTTCTTCACGAGCGAAGAGGTCGAGTCCGAGAGACTTTATTCCATTTCGGGTGAACTGTCCGACGGCGGCGTGTCTTTCGAAGACTGAGCCCATGCCTTCGGCAAGAAGCTGGTCGAGCGCCGTGTCGAGCGCGAACATGACCGATACCGCCGGGGTGTATGGGGGTTGGCCTATCTCATAGTATTTCTTGTACTGCGCTACGTCAAGGTAGAACTTGGGCATGGTGGATTCAGCGTAGGCGGCCCAGGCGCGGTCGTTGAAACTCATGAACGCGAATCCGGGCGGCAGCATCCAACCCTTCTGGGAGGCGGTGGCAACCACGTCAAGATCCCATGCGTCCGCCGACATTGGGATAGAGGCTACGCTGCTAATCCCGTCCACCAGAATGAGCTTGTCATACTCGCCCTTTACCACTTCGGCGACGGCCTGGAGGTCGTTTGTCACTCCCGTAGAAGTCTCGTTATGGGTTACTGTTACTGCCTTCACGTCGGGGTTGTCGTTCAGGCAGGCCCTGAGAGCATCGAGGTCAATGACCTCTCCGAAAGGGAAGTCGAGGGTTATGACTTCGGCGCCGAACGCCGAAGCGATGTCGGTGAAACGGTTTCCGAATACGCCAATGGTGGCGTTGATTACCTTGTCTCCGGGGGAGAGTGTGTTTACGACCGCGGCTTCCATGGCGGCGGTGCCTGATCCCGTGATAATCCAGACGTCGCCCTCTGTCTCGAATACGCGCTTTAGCCGGTCGGTCGCGCTCAGAAGCAGGTCCTTGTACTCAGGGCCCCTGTGGTTGATCATCGGCCTGGACATATCCTCGAGGATGTCCGGCGGCACGGGTATTGGACCGGGTATGCGCAGATTCACAGTTTCGTTCCTCCGGGTCTGTCGTTTGTTCATTGGCAATCGGGAGTTGACCGAATGATTTTAGCAAAGGGTGGGAATGCAATGCGACAGAAGGACGGTGTTTCGCAGGGTCTTTCGGTTGTCCAGTATGGCATGAATTGGCGCCTCTGTCTGAACTGTGATTTGTTTGATTGTGGTGATGGTCAGGATGGTCGTGTCTGGGGAATGACGGTGGGGAGCGCGGGAATGACGAGATAAAAACGAAAAGGCCCTGCGGTGTTTCGCAAGGTCTTTCGGTTGTCCAGTATGGCATGAATTGGCGCCTCTGTCTGAACTGTGATTTGTTTGATTGTGGTGATGGTCAGGATGGTCGTGTCTGGGGAATGACGGTGGGGAGCGCGGGAATGACGAGATAAAAACGAAAAGGCCCTGCGGTGTTTCGCAGGGTCTTTCGGTTGTCCAGTATGGCATGAATTGGCGCCTCTGTCTGAACTGTGATTTGTTTGATTGTGGTGATGGTCAGGATGGTCGTGTCTGGGGAATGACGGTGGGGAGCGCGGGAATGACGAGATAAAAACGAAAAGGCCCTGCGGTGTTTCGCAGGGTCTTTCGGTTGTCCAGTTCGATGTCGCAGCCGAGAGCAACGTCCCTACGAGATTGACGCTTTGGGAAACGAACTGTGGCTTTCCACGGGAATCGAAGGGGCGCAGGTTGGAAGCGCCAAGCGAGAGCGCGCCGAAGACCGTATTCAGTTTTGAGGACGGGGCGATCAAGAAGGGTCGTCTTTGTTCCTGGGGACGGTGGAGCAGGGGCATGGCCAGTCGTCATCCCCGTCGTCGCACAGGCCCGCTTCGCATATCGCCCAGTCCTCCTCGGTCCACCAGTCTCTGGGGTCCTCGGGGGCTGAATGCACGATGTCCATCAGGCCGTCGAACCACCTGGGGTAGGGTAGGGGATCCAGGTTCGGGCAGCGCTTTTGGATGTAACGCTCCTTTTCCTCCCACAGCCTGCGCGCCTCGGCCTGATGCGACTCCATGTCCTGGAACTTATCCATGCTCCTTCGGAGTATGGAGTCTTCTATGGTATCGCCCTCGCGGCAGAATCTGGACTGGTAGAGTTCTTCGGCTTTTTCACGGGACATACCGAGCGGGACGCCGGCGGGCGGATAGGTAAACTGTGGGGCAGCCGTGGCCGGGGCGGTCTGCGCTCGCGGCGTCGGCCTGGGAGCGGACTGCTGGTCGGAGTCGGTCGCGGGCCGGGTCGTCCTGCGACGAGTCGGCGCGAATATGGGGAAGGCGTAGCCGATGAGTTCCTTTCCTGCGGCTATTCGCAGGGAGGGGCTGAAGCTCTTGATACCGCCTTCCATGGCTTCGAGCAGAAACTTTATGACCCTGCGTCCGCCTTTGGTGAGCTTCCTGACGTATCCGGCGATTTCACGCTGGGCGGAGGTGAGCGCAGAGTCAATTTCGTCGTCTGCGACGCGGCGCTGGGCGGAGTCCCTTGTCCTGGGGACGGAGGGCTTCTTTATGGATTCGACGAATTCTATGCCCTGTTCTATGCAGAGGATAGCGAGAACTCTGCCCGCCATGATCTGGTGTTTGGGCGTGAAGTTATCGAAGTGTCCGTTCATGGCGTCGTGCATGAATCGGACGACGGTTCGTCCGTTGTCGGTTTCCTCTCGGACTATGTGTTGTAGTTCCGGGTGTAGAGTCATGTTCACTTGTCAATTTGGAATTAGGAATTATCAATTGGGGGCATAATAGCAAATATGTTCTGTATAAGTCAAGTGTTCTGAACTGTGATTTGTTTGATTGGGGTGATGGGCAGGATGAGTTGGGCGGAGACTAATCTGATGCGGGTTCACGATGCGCTCTCCGCTTGACTCGAATCGCAATGATATGATACGGTATGTATCGTGTCTGATACATACGTCAAGAAGAATACAGAATACAGATCAAGTATCAGGTCCAAAGAAAGGAGCCTGCATGATGCGACAAGAATATATAGGAGGCGATAATGCCAACCGTAGCGCGATTCAACTGGGGAAGGTTCGTAGTCAACGTTAAAGACCATAACCCACCACACGTCCATGTCATATTGACAGACGGGGGTGAATATCGAATTAAAATCTTATCGGGTGAATTCATTGACTCTACACCGCAAGGGATGATGAGGATCATCAGAAAAGAGTATTTTGAAAATATAGCGGCAATCCTGAGTGAATGGGAAAGGCTTCATCCAGGACAGAGAGGGATATGACTGCCTGCTTTCGCACTGCCCAACTTGGGCAGAGGAAACAGGGGGAAAGGTAGATTGCTTTTGGTACAGGTCGCAACGGTTCGGGGAGCGGAGCGGATGATGATAGGCGTGGAGGCGTCGTATGACGGGCTGCGGGTGTCATTTGCGGATAGGCTTGTGTCCGTAGTGCCGTGGGAGAGCGTGGTGGAAGTTGGTGGTCAGTCTGAGGTGGTTTCCATCGAGGTGGATACGCCTTATGAGGCGGTCATCAGGACACAGTCGGGGGACGTGGTGGAGATTCCGTGGGATTTCGCGCGGCATTTCGGGGACGCGGAGTACAGGGACCGTATGGCGGAAGAGACGCTGCGGGGACAGCGCAAGTTCGCGGAGCGTCTGCGGCGCTTGAGACGCGAGGCCGACCTGTCGCAGCAGAGATTGGCGGATCTGAGCGGGGTGGGCAGGGTTACAATCGCGAGAATCGAGGGCGCGGCCCAGTCTCCGAAGCTGGACACCATCCAGAAATTAGCGACAGGGATGGGATACCCTGTTCAGGCGCTTTTGATGGATGATTGGGCTGACTTTGCCAATGACGGCGCGGGGTCTCGTAATACTCCGGCGCTTTGAGTTGGCGACCAGCCCGGACCTCTCGACCATCGGGCGGAGCGACTGCTCCAAGTCCACGCCGGAGGGTGGCTTCGCCTGGTGAGGTTCCGGGAGGGATGGCACGGCTCCTTTGGATTGGAGCCACGCGGGGCTATGGGGTGTGGGCTATGTCATAGCATGGCGGGAGATGAGCGGCGCGTCCGTCCCGCGAGGCCGGTGTACCGCTCGATACTCAGAAAGGTGGAGTGAGGGGCGGTACTCAGCTGAAACGCGTGGCTATGATCCTAATCAGCCCGGGGACATGCTCTGCGCTCAGTACATAGGCGTGGGATGAATTGCTTGGGGAGCGGACAGTGCGGCTGTGATGTTCTTTGACGAACTCATGGAGACTCTCATTGCAGAGGCCGAACCGACCATTCCCAAATGCCCGAGTCCTAATGTGTATCTCCCTGTCACTAGGTTGAACGTAGATTGTCGCTCCGTTCTGCATGTTTTTGACATAGAATGTCACCACGTCATCATTCCGGGGCGAGCCCATCTTGTTGAATAGTCCGCTTTCCATCAAGAGTTGCTTTATCATGAATAGCGTCTCCTTTCCTTACACTATCTCCACTGTCCAATTTCATCTACCCACTGTCTTTGTATTTGCTGAACATAAGGAGTAAGTTCTCCCCTAGGCACAGGGTAATCTTCGCCGCATTCTTTTGGCGCGGTTCCGATTTGCCCACAAGTAAGTACAGTACCGGCATTCATACTTATCGGGACATATGTAAATGATAAAGACCTTTAATGGCAACTGCTCCCAGTGCGAATAACCATCTTGCCGTAGAGGTGGACATGGTGAGTAAGCCTCCCCTGATGTTCGGACTTACGGGTTTCGCGGCTGACTTAATAGTCGAAGTGCTGGAACCGCGGTGTCTTATCTCCACTATCTTCCGAAGTTTCGGCGGCGGGCGGCGGAGCCGGTTCTTCGGGACTATCCGCATCGCTTACTGGCTGCCCTGTGTCCTGTTTCATCCATTCATCCATCTTGGTCATTATCCATATCAGGGATAGCGCCACGAATATTGCGAACCAAACGTCGAATATGTAACCGGCGACTTCCCCCGCATCATCGTCAGAACCGTAGGCCGCAGATCCATAACTAGCAACACATGTTCCAAAGATCAAGAGGAAGGCCATGAAGCCAGTCCATATTATGATGAGCCACGTTATTCCACGCATACTACGCTCCTCGATGTTTGGACCTGCTGCTTGCGGTGTGATTTGACCACAGTTCGGGGAATAGTGTCAAACCCGCGCGGACTTGTAGGGAATCCCACAGTCATGTATGGAATTGGTTTCGGTTTCGGGCTTGAACTCCGACTGACGGGCAACCACAAGGGTTGCCCCTACGGAGAAGAAGGCCGGCTTCGTATGGGAGCAGAGATATATTGTAATTGTTGATTTATATATTGACTTTTCTTAGTATATTAGGGATGATAATTCAATAATGTGAAATCAGGCGGCGGGAGGAGTGAATGGCAGGGGACTGGAGCGATCTGACGCGGATGACGGGAGGTTCTCGGTTCGTGGTGGAGCGGGTGAGGATGGTGGAGACGGGGATAGCGATAGAGGGTAGTTTCGAGCTTCCGCCGCTGGCGCGGCTGCCCGCCGAGGACCAGGTGTTCGTGATGGCGTTTCTTCGCAGCAGGGGGAACATGAGGGAGATGGAGCGGATATTCGGCATAAGCTACCCGACTGTGAAGAACCGTCTGGACGGGATTGCGGCGCGGCTGGATTCGGCTGAGGTGGGCAGGGGGCCGCAACGCTCGGATCCGCTGTCGAGGCTCGAACGGGGGGAAATATCTTTCGATGAGGCGCTGGAGAGTATATCGGAAAGCGACTGATGACGCGGGGGATATATCGGCTGTCAGTGTGTGAGGTACAACGTAAAGGATGAGGTGTATAGAGCAATGGCGCGTGAAGACAGAAGGCGAGTATTGGACTTGCTCGCGGACGGGAAGATCACGCCTGACGAGGCGGAGCGACTGCTGGACGCGCTGAACAGCAGGGACTCCCAAGCTCCGGGCGCGGAGACAACGTTAGACGACAAGATTGAGCAGGCGGTGACTACGACCGTGCGGACGGCGGTCTCGACAGCGAAGTCCATCCTGTCGGCGACCGCGAACGGGGAGTATGTGAGCGTGGGTGATACGGCGGATCTGTCCGACAGCGAGAGGCGCGAGGACAGTTTCAGAACGGAAGGGATTCCGGCGCTCGTTGTCGAGAACTTCAACGGCAGGGTGGAGATAGTGGGCGACAGTCCTGACGATGAAGTACGCGTTTCCGCGTCCATCAGGCATCCTGATCTTGTGGATTACTCAGTGACCCAAGATGGGGATACGATCCTGGTTCGGACGAGGCCGAATGGGAGACGATCCTTCCTGGGATGGAGGTTTCTCAATCGCGGGGCGCATATCAGGATTTCGTCGCCTCGGAAAGCCAATGTTGACGTCCAATCCTCTAATGGACGCGCAATTCTGCGAGGGATTGAGGGTGTTGGGACACTTCGCACATCGAACGGGCGTATCGAGACGGATAAAGTGACCGGCACATTCGATATGCGCACTTCCAACAGCCGCATAGAGGCAGCGCGAATCGAAGGGGACTTCACTCTCGAATCTTCCAACGGGAGTATAACCGTGCGTGATGGTCAGGGTACGTTCGACGCCGAGACTTCCAACGGGAGCGTTCGATTCGCGGGGGAGATTCTTCCTCACAAGGAGAGCAGGCTGGTTACCTCCAACGGCAGCATAATCGCCAGACTCGGAGGTGAGCCTAGTCTGCGTGTGAGCGCGAGGACGAGCAATGGATCTCTTACCTGCAATAGAGAGGTCGAGATCCTGGGAGAGCGGAAGAAGCGTCAACTCGAAGGAGTCATTGGCGGTGGAGAGGGCGAGCTCACACTTAAGACATCCAACGGGTCCATAACGATTGAGTGAGCGCATGGAGCGGGATGGCGCGTCTCTCTTTACGGCCATAATTCTCGGAACCGGTATTTCCGGGATGCTCAGGATATGAAGGAAGATCAAGGCAGAGACGAATTCATGACGGAGAAGGTGATATGACGACAGACGCGGTTTCGCGTTTGATCGAAGAAGAGTATGCCAGCGGTCGCGTCGGCGTATCCGATGACCTGCCGCTTTCGGTTGACAGTCTGAACAAGCGGTACGGGCACGGCGTACACGCGAATCGAAATATCTCCTTCAAAGCGTATCCCGGCGAGGTTCTGGGAATCCTCGGGCCGAACGGCGCGGGCAAGACCACACTGGTCAGGCAGATAACCACCGAACTCCTCCCCACGTCGGGAGACATCCGAGTATTTGGGCTGGACGCGGTCGCCGACCCGATTGGGGTGAAAAATCTCATGGGGATAGTTCCGCAGGAGGCGCAACTTTTCGACATGCTGACTCCACGCGAGACTCTTCGAATCTTCGGAAAGCTGAGGGGCCTTCCCCGCAAGGACGCCAACAGGCGCGCTGACGAAGTTATCTCAGAACTCAGACTGGAGGAGCATAGGGATAACATCAATTATAAGCTGTCGGGCGGGCTGAAGAGGCGTGTCCTGGTTGGCGTTGCCGCGCTGGCGGACCCACGTCTTATGGCGCTGGATGAACCGACGACCGGTCTGGACCCGCAGTCGCGCCGCGACCTCTGGAACCTGGTGCGTGAACACAGGGCGCGCGGGGCGGCGATTCTTATGACAACCCATTACATGGAAGAAGCGGAAGCGCTGTGCGACAGGGTTGGCATAATCTCGAAGGGGCGTCTTCTTGCTCTCGACAGCGTGGCGGGTTTGAAGTCGGCGTATGGGTTCGACTTCAAGGTCACATATTCGGCCAATGGCGGAAACGGGGCGACCGAGACGATATACGGCAGAGATGATCACGCGCTGGTGGAACAGGTGAGGGCGCGCGGGATTCGGCAGTTCAGCGTCAACAGAACCACCCTTGAGGATGTGTACCTGGCCCTTACCGGGGATGAGGCGATGAATGGCGATTCAAACGGGGGATAGGGCCGAGACCGGACAGAGACTCGTTACAGGATGGCGGAAGTTCTTCGGAGACGTGGCGAGTGTCTTTGAAATCAGATTCCTACTGATGCGCAGAGGCTGGTACTGGTACATGATGGGCACGCTGGTATTCCGATGGGTATGTTCTACTTTGCCAGCGCTCTGGCTCCGGACGACCCCACGGCCATAAGGCGAGCGATGATCGGCACGATGGTATTCGGATAGACAATGCTCACAACCACGATGCTGGGCCAGAGCTTGTTGTTCGACCGCTTCCAGCGCCGGCTTAAAATGATAATCACCATGCCCGTTTCCCAGGTGGCGTATGCCTTTGGAATCCTGGCCTTCGGTGGAGTTCTTTCCGGTTCGGCGGTTGGGATTCTGATGATTGCGGCGCTGATTGCGGGCGTGGAGTTCCACTTCACCTGGGCCGTTCTGCCGATAGTGGCGATGACGCTGCTCACGATGTCAGGTCTCACCCTGTTCGTAGTGAGCTACGCGCCAAGCCCGGAGGTTGGCGGCATCATGACCAACCTCATGGGGATACTGATGGCTCTGGTGAGTCCGGTCTATTTCTCGATGGAACAGGCTCCAACTGTGATGAGGTTGTTCGGGTGGGTGTCTCCGCTACGATACGCCGCGGACGGCATGATGAAGTCGCTTTCCGGCCAGACAGACGTGCTCGTGGAAATTGCGGTTCTGGGTATGTTTGCCTCTGTGTGCATGGGTATCGGACTGTGGAAGCTGCGATGGCGTGAGAACTAAGCGTCAGAAAGTTTGAACGCGCCCATATAGCGATTTTCGGCTAATCCCCAACCTGTCCTTGAAGCGGCCATTTCCTGCGAAAACCGCATTGTTTTCCGTTGACTACACGGCTGGCAAATGTTATTTTTCTTAGAAGTGTAACGAACAATTGTACTGAACAAATACAGGTGAGATAATAAATGGAACACGCTGTGCAAACCAAAGGCATTGCTCGTGACTTCGGAGACGTGGAAGCCGTTGACCGGATTGACCTGAACATTTCCAGGGGCGAGATATACGGATTTCTCGGACCGAACGGCGCGGGAAAGACGACGCTGGTTAGAATGCTCATTACGCTTCTCATGCCCACCGGAGGAAGCGCGACCGTCGCCGGTTTCGATGTGATAGAGAAGCCGAATGACGTTAGGCTTCGCATCGGGGCCGCGCTTCAGGACGCCGCGCTGGACCCCAAGCAGACCGGGCGCGAACTTCTCAGGCTTCAGGGACGGCTGTACGGCCTGTCGAGGCGAGATGTGGATACCCGCTTCAATGAACTGACTGACCTTATTGACATCGGAGACGCGATAGACAGGTTCATAGGGACCTATTCGGGCGGCATGAAGCGACGGCTGGACCTTGCGGCGTCGCTTATACACAACCCGGAGATACTCTTTCTCGATGAACCTACGACCGGACTCGACCCGATAAGCAGGGCGCGCGTGTGGGACGAGGTTCGACGCATCAACGATGAGATGAATGTGACGATCTTCCTGACCACGCAGTACCTCGAAGAGGCGGACGCTCTCGCAAACCGGGTCGGCATCATCAACAACGGCAGACTGATGGCCGAGGGCGCTCCGCAGGAGTTGAAACGCTCACTTGGCAGGGACGTGATAATCGCGCGCGTGGACGGCCAGGCCGAACTGGCGAAAGAGGCAGTCTCCGGCCTGGATGCGGTGGACGCGGTGGACGCGACGGGCAGCGAGGTCATCATACAGGTCTCGAATGGAGCCGCGGCTATCAGCAGAATCGCTCTGGCCCTGAACGGCAAAGGCGTCGAGGTGAGCGAAATCACGCTCAGGACGCCGACGCTGGACGATGTTTTCCTAAGTGTCGCCGGCGCGCGTATGGATGAGGCCGCCGAACCGGAGGAATCAGTGGCGGGCGCGGCCGACTGAGCGCGCAAATAAGGGTCATGGAATTGTCAGGATTTGAATGAATCTTCCCGTACATGATTCTCAAGGCAATAACATTGTCATATGGACTAAATGGACAGGACAGATTCCAAGGAGATACAGATAAATTGAGCGAGGCAGTCGTTTATCAATCGAACATTCGGGCGCGGCGCGCGGGATTCATTTCGGACGTTATTTCGGTGGCGACTCGCGCGCTGCGCTCTATTCCGCGAGACCCAGAGGCGATTTATCCGGCCCTCATAATCCCGGTGTTCTTCTACGCGATCAATGTAGGCGCGCTTCAGGATATGGCCGAGCGCATACCGGGCCTCGACTACAAGGCGTTTCAGCTTCCGGTCGCAATCATATTCGCGGTTACTGGCATATCGAGGGCAGTAACGCTGGTTACCGATATTCAGACAGGCTATTTCGACAGGCTGTCGCTTACGCCGGTTAACCGTCTCGCCCTGCTGCTCGGCCTGACTGTCGCGGACTTCACTCTGGTCGTCGCGCTGACGCTGCCCGTAATAGTTATTGGGTTCGTTGTGGGGGTTACTTTCGCGTCGGGGCCTCTGGGGCTTCTGCTGTTCATACTGCTTTCCGGGTTGTGGGGTCTCGTGTTCACCGGTTTCCCATACGCAATCGCGCTTAAGACAGGCAATCCGGCGGCGGTCAACTCCAGCTTTCTGCTGTTCTTCCCGTTCGTGTTCCTGACAACGGTGTTCATACCCAGGGAGGCGATGACCGGATGGCTTTCTACCGTCGCCACGTACAATCCTGTCACCTATCTTCTCGACGCTCTGCGTTCGCTCATAACCGTGGGATGGGATGTCGAGGCGCTGGCGAAAGGGATAGCGTGCATAGTCGGCGTCGGCGTCGTGAGCGGGACGCTCGCGCTAACCGCGTTGATCGGAAGGACGAGACGGAAGTAGCTGGAACGTCGTGGTATAATCCCGCTGAATTTTGATTGAGAGGCATACGACATGATTTCCATATTCGTAACGATACGCATCAAGGAAGGGTACGCGGACGAATTTCGGCAGGCCAGTTTCGGCGACGCCGAAGGCTCGACGCGCGACGAACCGGGCTGCTACCGATTCGACATTCTCCAGAACGCCGAAGATGCGAACCTGTTCCATCTCTACGAGGTATATGAAGACGATGCCGCGCTGGACGCCCACCGCGAAGCTCCTCACTACAAGGAGTGGCGGTCGTCTGTCGAGCATATGTTTGACGGCGACATAGAGCGCGTGGCTATGACTACCATTTTCCCGTCAGACGACGGCTGGCGAAATCAGAAACCCCATATCCTGAACTGGTAGAGTCGGGGAGCGGGTCTCAGGTTCGCTTCCTCTGAACCCACACCATACTTCACACGAACAATCATCACATCGGTGGGCGAATTTGCCTCGAATTATGCTTGACATGGACATGTGTTCTTATATAGTGTGAGTTCACAAACTTGAACTGAGGAGGTAAAGGGATGGTAGCGACTGCGCCTGATCGTCTGGAACCGGCGGTGAAGCGCTTCTCTACATACCGACGACTCGGGGCTAACTTATACCATGGCGACTTTCTGAAAGTTTCAGAGGGGTGGCCTTCGCCGACTATCATAATTTCCGATGGACCATATGGCATAGGCAGTTTTCCGGGCGACCCCCCTTCGCACGAACATCTACCCGAATGGTATCGCCCACACATAGAACACTGGTCTGAACGGGCGTTGCCGGAGACGACTCTGTGGTTCTGGAATACAGAAATAGGTTGGGCAAGCGTACACCCCACTTTGGTGGATAACGGCTGGGAATACCGAGCCTGTCACGTGTGGGATAAAGGTGTCGGCCATATCGCAGGAAACTCCAACACCAAGACACTGCGCAAGTTCCCAGTCGTTACCGAACTCTGCGCGCAGTATGTCAGGAAGGTAACGGTAGAGGTAGATGGGTCAGCCACAGGGATAAAGGAATGGGTGCGTTCCGAATGGGAAAGGAGCGGGTTGCCACTGTATAAAGCGAATATAGCTTGTGGAGTCAAGAATGCGGCCACCCGGAAGTACCTTACGAAATGTCATCTCTGGTACTTCCCTCCGCCGGAAGCGTTTGAACGTATAGCGCAATACGCAAACCTACACGGAATACCGGAAGGAAGACCTTACTTCAGCCTGGACGGAGTGAAACCGGCGACTGCGCGGGAATGGTCGGGTATGCGCGCGAAGTTTCATTGCAACGTGGGGATTACCAACGTCTGGAGAGAGCCGTCCGTGCGTGGTGAAGAGCGTCTTAAGGACGAATCGAAATTTATCCACATGAACCAAAAGCCCCTGCGCTTAGTGGAGCGGACGATTCTGGCGTCGTCGGACCCGGGGGACGTGGTATGGGAACCATTCGGAGGGCTCTGCTCCTCTGCGATTGCCTCGGTGAACACAGGACGGAAATCTTACAGCGCCGAGATCCTGGACAAATACTTCGAGGCATCTCAAAAAAGGTTGGCCTATCATGTCATCCCATGATCGGTCTGGCCCTGAAGAATCCTGGCCTCACTACGAACTCTACAAGAGAGTAATTGACGCGCTCTACGCTCTTCCCGCCCACTTTAGCAGTCGCACAGCGATTGAAGGTATTGTGGCCACCGATGTTCAGACCCTCAACTCGGTACTCGGCGCTACTATTGAGGATCAGGTTGTAACCACACTGAATCGGATGCGACCGGTCTGGGACCCCGAAGAAGGATACCAGCGCCACTTCTTTCAACGGCAGGCGCAAGTGTTCCCCGATGTTCTCCTCAAAGCCAATCGCAACGGACAGGAGATAATTCTGGGCATCGAACTCAAGGGATGGTATTTGTTGGCAAAAGAGGGAATGCCTAATTTTCGTTTTACAACGACACCAGACGCCTGCTCGGAAGCGGACATTGTAGTTGTCGTGCCTTGGGTATTGAGCAACGTGTTGTCCGGTACTCCGACAACATATAAGCCATTTGTCATACAAGCTAAGTATGCCGCAGGATACCGTAACTATTGGTGGACAGAGATACGGGACGCCCGTACCGATACGAGTATCATACAGCCCCAGGGCGTTAGTCCTTACCCGCAGAAAAAAGACCGCATCGCAGACCGTCCGGTTAGCGACAGCGGGAGCAATTTCGGTCGTTTGGCGCGAACCGGAATAATGGATGAATATATCAAGGATACGCTTCAGACACCCCTATCCGGGATACCGGCAAGCGCTTGGATTGATTTTCTGAGGAAGTTCGAGCAATAGCAGGAAGGAGACAATCCCGACCATCGAGAAGCTACGTCCGGCCGAATTCTCGTTCGAGCTGGCCGGAACTCATGTGGATCATCGTGGGACGACCGTGTGGGCAGCTACTTGGCTGGGCGCACTCTTCGAGTTGCGTTACAAGCTCCCGCATCTCCTCGTAGCTCAGAACTTTGCCCGCCCTTATCGCGCCGTGACAGGCGATTGAATAAGCCGCCCGCTCTTCCCACGTCTCGAATCCGCCGCCTTCAGTCATCAGGTCCAGCACGTCCACAAGCGCGCCCGCCTGGTCGGACTCGTTCAGTAGAGCGGGGACGCCTCTGAGAATGACCGAGTTGTCCCCGAATGGTTCAAGGACGAATCCCATTCCAGAGATGGCTTCTGACTGACTGAGTACCAATTCCATCTTTCTCGAGTCCAGTTCAACGACCGTGGGTTCGAGCAGGCTCTGGACCTCCGGCGTTCCTGCCGCTGCCTGGGCCCTCACTTTCTCGAACATCACTCGCTCGTGCGCTGCGTGCTGGTCTATCATGTACATTCCGTCCGGCCCCTCGGCAATGACGTAAGTGTTCCGAATCTGTCCCAGCACTCGGAGCACGGGTAACGCCTTGCCGGGCGTGACACCAGGCGGTGGGGTCACGTGATCGGCAGATTCTGGCGGCGCGAGAAAGTCGCCGAGGTCCGTCGTATGATGGCCGATGGCAGCGCTTCTTGGATTGCTTTGCGCGCCGCGCGCCGCACTGAACGGGTTCGTGGGCCAGAATGCCGCCGGATTATGCGGCTGAGGTCTTTGCGCGTACTGGGGCGTGTTGGGGTGGCTCACCGCGCGATGGCTGATTTCGGGAACGGGGGCGTGGTCTGTAAGCGTCTTTCTCACCGCTCTCTGGACCGCGCCGAAGACCTGGCTCTCTTTCCTGAATCGTATCTCGGCCTTGGCGGGGTGCGCGTTCACGTCAACATCTTCGTATGGTACCGAGATGTTGACGACGACCACCGGATATCTACGCTCCGCCATGAAACCGTGGTAGGACTGCTCTATCGCGTAGGAGATGGAACGGTTCTGTACCCATCGCCTGTTGACGAACAGGCTTATGTATGTTCGGTTGGCGCGGTCCAATGAAGGAGGGCCAACAAGACCGCTTACCGACGGTTCAGCGTCGTCAGAATTGACTTCGAGCATACTCGCGGCTACTCGTCGTCCGTGAACCGCAGCCACTGCGTCGCGCAGGTCTCCACTGCCGGCGCTTGTGAACGGTCTGCCCCTGTCAGCGCGAAACTCGAATCCGACTTCCGGGTAGGCCATTGCGTAGTGCGAGACCACCGTTTGTATCCGCGAATGCTCCGACGCGGGTGACCGCAGGAATTTTCGACGCGCGGGGAAGTTGCGGTAGAGACTTCTCACGATGATCGTTGTCCCGACCGGCAGGCCCGCACTTGACAGTGAGAGAACCTCGCCGTCGTCAAGCTCGATCTGGGAACCTGAGTTCTCGCTCTGCGACCTTGTGCGCATCTCGACGCGGGCGATGGAGGCGATGCTTGGGAGCGCTTCTCCTCGGAAGCCCAGCGTGGAGATAGATTGGAGGTCTTCGGCGTCTGCGAGCTTGCTCGTCGCAAAACGCTGGAATGCCAATTCGACCTGGTCTGCGGGTATGCCGAGGCCATCGTCGGTCACGCGTATGTACTCGATCCCGCCAGAACGGATCTCGACCTGAATTCTGGAAGCGCCGGCGTCAAGAGCGTTCTCGACAAGCTCCTTGACCGCTGAGGCGGGACGCTCTATGATCTCGCCTGCCGCGATCTTGGAGGAGACCTCGGGTCTGAGCAGTTCTATCGGCATATTCTCGAAAACTCAACTGGGACGCTTCCCGCGCGCGGCCCTGTATCCCACCCTTTCAGAACCGCCGGTGGCGGCGAAGTCGTTTATGATGTCGTAAATGTGATCCATCTCGACGTCGTCCGCCGAGCGGAAGAAGTATGGTCTGGCGAGTACGCCGCCGAAAGTGTCCACTATTTCGGGATAGTCGTCTATGACGAAGTCGGGCCAGTGCGGGACCTTCAGCAATTCCAGTCCATTGATGAAGTCGTAGATCGGCTTTTTGTAAACGCCGGATACGAGGTCTTGCAGTTCGTGCCGTTTCACATCGTCATTGCGTAGTCCTACGCCTGACCAGATAAAAACCTGGTGTCCGTCCTCTATTATCTTTTCGAAAGTGTGCCGCGTGTGGGGACGGAGGCTTCCATCCATCGCAAGCAACGTATAGTCAACGTCGAAGAAAATTTTAAGTCCCAACTTCATGCCTTTGTCGTATGGTTCGGATTACCCCTATCTTACCATCGAGAGGTTCGACGGGTATAATAACAATTGAGAGCATTAGGAGGACATTTTCATTGATAAGCCAGGAACACTCACAGACGGCCCGCAAGTTTCTAAGTGTCGCGGATGATGAACTGGCCGCAGGCGATATTCTGCAAGGCTCCGAGAAGTTATGGGGCGCGGCGGCCCACGCAATAGTGGCAGTCGCGCAGCAACGTGACTGGCCATTCGGAAACCACAGGGTGATGATAAATGCCGCCCGACGAGTAGCTGACGAAATGGACGATGACCAATTGCGCGCGGGTCTGGTTGCAGCGCAACTCTTCCACGCCAATTTCTATCATGGTTTCATAGACTTCATCGAGCATGAGGACATGGAACCCAACGCTGAACTGGTACGCCGCTTCGTATCCCGGATGCTCACGTTGACGGATTAGCCGGCTACTGTTCGACTTGTCCAATCTGCTTTAATCTCAGAGTACTGGGTATCTCCAGACTTCGCCCGAGGGCGGTTCGTCGGACAACCTGAATTGCGGCAGAGTGAAGCCGTCTTCGATATCCATGAAAGCTACCTCAACCCGCTTTCCTATCGCAACGTTCTCCTCCTTCTCGACGTCCATGTTCTCGTCAACCAGGTTGGCGGTGATGCGGAGTCCGTCGCCCGGATTGGGCTGGCCTGACTGTTCGTCAAGCTCGACGAGTACGATAGGGTAGGGCGTCCAGTCACGGAATCCTGGCAGTACGCTGTGCGGCACTATCTGGTAGCTGTATATCGTGCCCTTGCCGCTCACCTGCTCCCATTCCGACTTCATGGACGCGCACCAGGGGCAGGCGGCTCCCGGCTCTCCACGCAACAGTCCACAGTCCAGACACTTCTTGAGAACGAGTCTATGTTCGTTCGCGGCGTCGAAGTACCCTTTGTACTCGGAATCCTGGTCGGAGATGTTCATAAGCAGTTGTCGGTATTCATATACCGGCATGGAATTACCTCCTGAGAATGAGAGCGCTGCCCGTCGCGGGGGAGGCCCAGCCCATGTTCATTGTGATGTTGACGTCCTCCACCTGCCGGCAGTGGCCTTCCGAGTAGTCGTAGGAGTGAATGCCGTCCGCCCACTGCGGGCAATAGTCATCCACGGTACCGCGAAGCTGTCGGACGTTCTCGATGACCATATTCATGCCGTGAGTGTAGCCCTCGCACAGGTGCCCGCCGCTGGTGTTGTTGGGCCGGCGCCCACCGAGGTCGGTGATGCCCGATGTCACGTATTCCTTGGCCTCGCCCTTCTCGCAGAAGCCGTAGTCCTCGAATTGGAGCATCACGGTATAGGTGAAGGCGTCGTAGCACCCGGTAACGTCAATGTCGTCGTGTGTCAGGTCGGCGAGGCCGAATATCCTTGGGCCGATGTAATACCCCGCGACCCTGGTGATCGGCGCGTGCTGGTAGTGGAAGTCGCCGCCGGGCTTTGTTCCGCGACCCTGGACGGCTCGGATATAGGCCGGTGGCTGTTTGAGGTCTTTGGCTCGTTCGGCTGAGGTCACAATGATGCAGGTAGCGTTGTCCGTCTCAAGACAGCAGTCGAGGAGGTGGGCGCACGGGCGCACAATCCAGCGTGAGTTTACAACATCGTCAATTGTGACGCGATGATTCATCAGCGCCTTCGGATTGTTGCTCGCGTGGTTGCTGTGCGTAACCTTGATCTGGGCTAATTGTTCGCTCGTTACGCCGTACTCCATCATGTGTCGGGTGAATGTGAAGGCGAACGACTGCACCGCGCTGGCCTGTCCGTAGCTGCGCCGGAGCAGATCGGGGCCCGACACCGGAGTGGAGGCCCTTGCTCCCGTGCCGCCTATCCGAACCTGCGAGTATCCGTTCATAGAGCGAAAGATGGCTATGGTGTCCGCCATGCCCGCCTCGATTGCGCCAATGGCCAGGCCGACAAGCGCTTCGGTGCTCGATCCGCCGCCGGAGCAGTCCATATAGAAGTTGAGCTTGATGCCGAGGTCGTATGCCAGAGTGCTGGAGTTGGTGGAGTCCCCGCCGTGGTAACTGAGCATTCCGTCCACATCCCGCGGCTTCAGACCGGCGTCGGCGAGAGCGTTGTTAATTGCCTCTGTCGCCAGGGCGCGGGTGCTTCTGCCAGAGCCTCGACTGTAGTCGGTTTCTCCCACGCCGACTATACAGTATTTATCCATTAGGTTGTTTATCACTATGTCCTCCCCATCAAAAACCGGGAAACCGAAACCTCCCGAATCGAATCGTTTCCGAGTTTAGATGGTAGGCGACTGAATGGCAACCTGCGTCCAGATCTGTCGAAAGCCGGCAGTTAATCGGGGTGAGAGATTAACATCCAGAATTGCAACTCAGGAATCAAGAATTCAGCGCCGGATTCTGGTAGTCTTACCCTCATGCAAAATCGAGCGTCAAGAACCGGAACGACGGGCAGATCGAAAGGTGGGCTGCGGGCCGACGTACTAAGCGCGGGACGCATGGTAATGAGCGGCGGCGTATTCTACGGCTGGTGGCTCGTGGGGCTGTCGTCGTTCATGCTCACGCTGATGTCGCTGACGGTGTTCCAGGGACTTGGAATCATGCTCGTGGCGCTTGAGCGGCGGTACGGGTGGAGCCGCACCGCGCTTTCGGGAGCTTTCTCGTTGGCCAGGGTCGAGGGCGCTATTCTGGGACCAATTGAAGGCGTCCTGGTGGATAATATAGGGACGCGGCGCATGGTCCTCATCGGGTACACCATGATGGGACTGGGGTTCATCTGGCTTTCTCAGATTGACTACCTGGCACGGCTTGGGCTGCTGAAGGCATTGCCTTTTTCGTCTTTGGATGAGAGACTCATCCACTTCTATGGCGCGTATATGTTTGTCTCTCTGGGCACCGGACTCGGAGGGTGGCTTGCCCTGATAGCGATGGTGAACAACTGGTTCAATCGGCGTCGGTCGTTCGCGATGGCGTCGGCGATGTCAGGGATTCACATAGGCGGGCTTCTGGTGCCGGCACTGGCGGTTGCTATCGAGTGGTTCGAATTCAGAGGCGCGGCCCTGGGGATTGGCGTGCTGCTGCTGGTGGTTGTCGGGCCTGCGGTCAAGATTATCCGAAACCGCCCCGAGGACATGGGACTCGCGCCTGATGGCGACAGCAACCCAGCGCAGGCCAGCCACATGGAGGACCGGCAGAGAGCGTCGCATATCGAGGACGTTGAGCCTGAGTTCACCGCGATGCAGGCCATAAAGACACCGGCGTTCTGGATGCTCACGATAGCGCAGGTGGCGTCGAGTGTCGCAATAGTTACGCTCGCGCTGCACCTGGTTCCGAAGCTGACCGATACCGGAATGTCTCCAACCGCCGCGGCGTTCGTGCAAACAGCGTACACGCTGGTAGCTCTGCCAGCGCAATTCGTGTCAGGTTACTTTGCGGAACGTCTTTCCAAGACCCTGATGATAGCCTTCTTTCTGTTCTTGCAGGGAATGGGAATACTGGTCATAGCGCTCTTCGACACCGTTCCAATGGCATACGTGTTCGCGCTCATGTACGGAATCGGGTTCGGGGGGCGCAGCCCGCTTACGACGGCAATACGGGGTGACTACTTCGGACGTAAGGCGTTCGCCACGATAATGGGTATTTCCCAGTTGCCTATGAACATAGCGATGATATTTGCGCCGCTATTCGCGGGCTATATGTTCGACACCACGGGAACATACATAGTTCCGTTCACTACGTTCGCTGTCCTCAGCTTCATGGGAGCTGTACTGATGCTCTTCGTCCGAAAGCCGAAGCAGGGATAGGGAGGGCCGTTTATGAACGCGAAGATACAAGTATCGCAGCTCGAGATAGCGGATTTCTGCCAGCGATGGCGGGTTAGGGAACTGGCGCTGTTTGGTTCGGCTCTAAGAGAGGATTTTGGCCCGGAAAGCGATGTGGACGTGCTGGTTAGTTTTGGTGAAGACGTCAGGCTCACGATGTTTGATATGAGTCGCATGGAAGAGGAGCTGGAAGCCATGTTTGGGCGGCGGGTTGATCTTATCAGCCGGCGAGGCATCGAAATGAGCCGAAACCATTTACAGCGCAGGACTATCCTAGAGTCTGCCGAGGTCATCTATGGAGCGTGGCTCGGCGTTAATTCTGGACATCATCACGTCGGCGCGACTGATACGCTCTTATGTCGAAGGCGTCGAGATGGATGAATTTCTTGTTAACACGCAGTTGCAGGACTCAGTTATTCGACGTATCGAAGTCATTGGCGAAGTTGCGGGACGAATTTCTGTATAGTTTCAGGAAGCGCATCCGGAAATTCCCTAGCATGCCATAACAGGAATGCGGAACCGGATGATTCACGGTTACGACGATATTGACTTCGATATCGTTTGGAATACAACGCAGGAAAGTATTCCATTGCTGTTGAATCTGATCGAACCGCTGCAAGAACCCAATACAGATTGATGTAGTACCTACCAATCACACCACATTCGTCGGGACCGGAATACCCGCTATGTTGACCCGCACGCTGCCCACGGTATTCCACGTCGTGAAGAACAAGGTCTTCCAGTCATCGCCGCCGAAGGCTACGTTTGTGGAGGCGTCGTACCCGTGGACTATCGTACCCAGATGGCTGCCCTCGGCGTCTATGACCCAGACTCCTCCCGACCCGCCACAGTATATATTGCCCTCTATGTCCACTTTCATTCCATCCGGGACGCCGGGGCGGTCGCCGCTCAGCTCGCACAGCACACGGTCGGAGGCGAGCGCGAGCGTACCGTTGGGCTGGACGTCGAAGGCCCGTATATGCTGTCGGCGGGTGTCGTTGACGTACAGGACGCTCTCGTCGGGAGAGAAGGCTATGCCGTTAGGGGTGATGAAATCGCCGACGAGCAGGGTAATGTCGTCCAGGTCGGGTGAGACCATATAGACGCCGGAGTAGTCGAGGTCGAGGCCGGGGGCGGGCGCGCCCGGATCGGTGAAGTATATGCTGCCGTCGGACTTGATGATAACATCGTTGGGACGGTTGAGGCGGGAGCCGCGGTACCTGTTGGCTATGACGGTGATCTCGCCGTCGGAGTCCTGGCGGGTGACGCGCCTGGCGCTGTGTTCGCAGGCCAGCAGCCTGCCTTTCAGATCGCGGGTGAGTCCGTTGGCGTGGTTGGTGGGCTGCTGGAAGAGAGTGACGCCCTCATCCGGCGTCCACTTCATTCGCCTGTTGTTGTGGATGTCGCTGAACAGCAGGTAGCCGCCCTCGCTCCACCACAGCGGGCCCTCGGCTGGGCCGCCGTCGCCTCCGAACCCGTCGCCCAGTTCCTGTATATCCTGGTCAACTGAAAGCAGGCGGTCAAGGTCTGCGGACACTCTCTCTATCGGCATATTTTTTCTCCTGGGTATTGTCTGATCGTCTTCAGCCAAAAATTTCTATAACGGGGATTGTCCAGCCGGGGACTACATCACCGCTGTCGAGGGTGTCTTCTTCGGTCAGGGTGATTGAGGCTTTGCCCGGAAGATTTACGGTAACCTCGCGCCTGCGCGAGTTTACTACTACGACCATGCGAGTTCCGGCATCCAGCCAATCCTGGACTTTTCTCGAAACTTCGGCAAGACGGTCACTGGGCGAAATAACCTCGATGACAAGATCGGGCGCAGCGGGCCAATACCTAGAACTCTCTCCAATGGTCTCCAATCTTTCACGGCTTATGAATGAAATATCTGGGGCAAGGACATGGTCCGGGGCGAGTCTGTATCCTGTCTCAGCAGCGTAAACCTTTCCCAGGTTGTTCGCTTTGACATATGCTCCTAGAGGAATGGTTGCGTTAATTACAAATTCCCCGTGATACTGTCCGGCGGGCGCCATCTTTCTGAGTTCTCCCCTCACGAGTTCATAACGATAGCCGTCGTCGGGCATATTTAAGAGTTCTTCGGCTGTTATCAGTTTGGTCTGCGTAGCCATGAACTACCTCCGGGGTGTATCGGCTCATTCAGGATATGTCATGAGATTGAAGGTCGCTGTGAAAATATGTTCCTGACCGGAAAATTCCATCCGGGGACTACATCGCGGCCATCCAATACGTCATCTTCGGTAAGGATGATTGAGTCTTCATCGGGGTGATATACAGTTACCTCTCGTCTGCGCGGGTTTATTACCACTACCATGATCGCTCCTGCATCCATCCAGTCGCGGACTTTTTCAGCCACGTTAGTATAGCGGTCACTGGGGGAGATGACTTCTATCGCTAAGTCGGGCGCGCCTGGGAAATACCCATGAATCTCTCCGACCTCTACCAGTCGCCTGCGACTCACAAATGCTAGATCGGGGGCGCGGACGTGATCCGGGTTGGAACCGATCCTGAATCCTGTTTCGGCTGCATAAACTTCGCCTAGATCATTCTCATATACGTAGCTCCCAAGTGGGATGCTTATTCGCATCGCAGATTTTCCATGATAGGCTCCAGGAGGCGCCATCTTTCTGAGTTCTCCCCTCACGAGTTCATAGCGATAGCCGTCGTCGGGCATATTTAAGAGTTCTTCGGCTGTTACCAGTTTGGTCTGCGTAGCCATGAACTGCCTCCGGGCTGTGTCAGGATGATTGCGTCTCTCTTACGTGGAAGGTCATGCCTTCGCCCTGTCCAGGGCGGCCGCCTTCTCCGCCTCGCGGGCGGCGCAGAGTTCCCACAGTTCCAGGTTGACCCGCGCGTTCTCGTCCACAGGCACGTCTATCATCATCGTGGTGCCTGGATAGGGAACTGCCGCTGTGCCCCTCGCCACGCCCTCGGCGAATAGTCGGCGTGTTTCGCGGTAGAATTCGAGTCTATCTTCGGGCGGCGCGAACGCGTGGTTGCAGTGCGAAACCCAGGACGGGTCAGGGCATATCGCGCCTGCGAAACCCAGGTTCTTCGACCTCAGCGCGAGGCGGGCAATTTCAGCGTCATCGTCAAACTGTGGAAGGACACCATATGGATGGCTCACGCCGATGGGCTGAACCTTTGATGCCCTGGCCTCGATGATGACGCGGCCCTTTGCGTACTCGAACGGGTCGAAATCTGCCGTCGGCGTGATGCCCAGGTTCGCGCACAGGGCTAACTCGTTCAGACCGACGGAACTGACCCGTGGACTCGCGCTAATAATTTCGCGGATGTTCCAGACTCCACTGCCGGAATCGAGCAGAACGATAATATGAAGAGTACCCTTTGTAATTCCGCGCCGCTGTTCGAGGTCTGTCAGCGCGGTATCCATCTCATGTATCTCGGCCGCGGACTTTGCGCCGGGAAACACAATGCCCTTTGCGCCGGGCCAGATAGCCGCCTCTATATCGGCATGGGCGACAGTCTTGTTTACAAGGACGAAGACCTCCGCGCCTCCACGACTCGCCACTTCTATGGAATCGGAGAGCGTCTTCCTGCCTCTGCGTCTGAATCGCTCGGCATCGTCCGACACGCCCGTCATGTCCAGGATCACCGCGTCGGCGTTGTACGTCCGTGACGATTCGACTGCATCGCGGTCGGAGACCGGGACCAGCAGATGCGACCGTCTTACGAATGGTTTCATGGTTCCTGTCCCTGCTGTTCTGTTCCGTTAGATTCCACGGACTCTGAAACCTCAACTTGATCGGTGGGCTGCTCGGTTTCGGTATCCTCGGTTGTTTCTTCGACGACGGGTGGTTCGGCGACCTGCTCGGACTCTGCTGCCAAGGTTCGTTCGCGGGCCGCGGCTTTCTCGGCGTCTCTGCGGGCGCACATGGCAGCCCATTCTATTAGTTCTGCGGCGCGGGCGGCTTCGTACTTGTCAACCGCGTGGCCGTCCATATCACCCTCTGCTTCACCCCGCGTGTCCAGGTACCCGAAGAACTCCAGGACCCGGTGAGCGTCGTCAACCTCTTCCTGTGTCGGAGTCAGTCCCTCATTCTGGGGAGCGACGACATTGGGGTGCAGACCGCCGCCCGATCTCAGACCGGCCTTTCTGCTGGCTCGCGAGAGATTCAATGCAAGGTCGGCGTTTCCCACGTTGCCGGTAGTGTCCGGCATATAGACCCCGCCATCGCGTTCAAGTCCGAGCGCGATGGCCACGAGTTCGCCCTCGCCGCGATTGTAGAAGAACTGGTCGAACCCGACGAACATCTCCACGCCCATGTCCATGGACATATCGTATCCGGTACCGGGGCCGAAGGCGTCTATGCGCGGACTGGCCGACGCTATCGCGTATGAGTTCGTTACCCCCAGAGTAGTCTCTACGGTCGCTCCTATACGTACCGTGCCTGGCCTTATCCCCCTGATTCGCTCCATCTCGGTTATCAGCGCGTCCAGATTCTCTATCTGCTCGGCGGTTTCCGCCTTGGGGAAATTTATCTGAGAAACGCCCGGCCATACGGCGGCCCGAACGTCCACTTCCGGGTAGGCGCAGTTGATTCTTATGTTAATCTCTGCCGCGCCCTTCTGGCCGCGCGCTATGGCTTCTCTAACCAGAGTACGGGCGTACTCCTTCTGGGACTGCGGCACCGAGTCTTCCAGGTCGAAGTTGAGATAGTCGCAGTCGCGAGTCCACGACCGTCCAACGAATCGAGGATTGTTGATGGGCATAGTCAGGCCGGATCGCCTGATTCTTCTAGTCATTGTTGTCGCCCTCCGTGTTCCGTACAAGGACTGCGGCCTGTTCTCTGCGCGCGCAGGCTTCCGACCACTCGATGGTATTTGACGCGATCATCGCTGTCGCGGTATGTCCGGGCGCGGAATTCAGAACCGCGCGTGCCGTTCTCACGTTCTGTGTGGACGGGGCGAAGCCGGCATTCAATGCGCCGACCTGGTCCGCCCTCATACATAGAGCGCCTCGAAATCCGGCCTGCCTTCCTGTCAATGCCGCTTGGAGAGTGTCGTCGTAACTCGCGCTGAGACCGCGCGAGGTCGCTCGCCACCACGCGCCGACAGGCTCCACACCCAGAGCGTTGGCTATCACTATGAGCCGCTGCATCAGATAGGGCAGCAGGCGCAGGTTGCCGGAAGGGTCTTCCCTTAGGTCCATCTTGAGGTCGGCGCGACCCAGACTTACGGAGCGGACCCGGTCGCTCGCGCGTACCAGATCTTCAGCGTTCCAGTTGGCTGGGCCGGTGTCGAGCGAGAGGTGTATCTCCAGAGACTGTTCGGGTCCGCGCGGATCGTCCGCCTCGCGCACCGCTCCGACGGGTGGCGGTCTGACGACGCCGCGCTCCGACTCAAACTGAGAAAGTATGCTGTCTGCCTCGATCACCTGCTCAGCGCCGGTCAGTCCGGGTAGTATGACTCCGCTCAGTCCGCGCCAGACAGAGGCTGCCATATCCGCGTACAGCAGTTCGGGGTCGCATCTTACGAACACTTCTGAGCCTGCGTCTCGCATGATTCCGATGGCGTCTCGGATGTTCTCACGCGCCTCGCGCTTCCTGCTGTCGTGGACGGTATCCTCGAGATCGAGCGCGACTACGTCCGCGCCTGAATTCGCGGCCTGTTCCAGCTTCTCTGTATCGTGCGCCGGAACTATCAGCCACGAACGCCTTACTGAACTATTCATATCCTGACCTCCGCCGCCCATATTAAACGGCGATAAGAGTGTCTGTCCGCGCTGAACGGACAACTCTAGGGTATCATCAATCATCATCCTGACCAACAGACGCATCCAACTCAACAGGGTCTTTCCAAAGTGGGCGGTTCTGTGGAAAATCGGCTGACGAGAGAGAATTACATATATCCTGATTTATAAAAGTCCAGGTGGGGTTCAGGTGGAGCCGTGGTGACGTTTCAGGTGGGAAGTGACCTGAAAATCGGCGGATTTAGCTATGGATTGACCTCGAATTGACCTGCAGAAAAAAATTGTCAGCCGATTTTGTCGTCATTGATAAACTCCACATTATATAAATTTAGGTACTTTTGTTCTGCAACAGGCATATTGTAACATAGTGAGCGGAGAGTTGCGCAACATTTCGTACTGACTTTGAAAAGGCCCTGCCAACTTAATCAATGGCTGAGGAATCGGAAAACATATCGTTCTGGAAACTGGTGAGAACACGGAACTTCGGGCTGTTCTGGGGCGCGGGCGCGCTGTCCGGCATCGGAGACCACTTCGACTCATATTTTAGAGATCGTGAACAGGTTCTTAGAGCGATGTGGGCGGCGGTCGGGGTCGCTTTCTTCGTCGGCATAATAGGGGCGTATGTGGATGTTCTGCTTCTGACATGGCTGCAGCGTAGAACTCCACAAGCGATGATGGGGCGCGTAATGAGCCTCATGTTGATTGCCGAAGTAGGTCTGCCGCCGATTTCTATTGCCGTCGCCGGCGGGCTGATAAAGTTGAGCCTTGAGTGGGTTTTTGTCGGCGCAGGGACGATGATCGCATTGTTCTGCCTGTTCGTCGGCTTCCGGCGAGAGATACGGGGTATGAGGATGACGGAGGACTCAGATACCTGAGACTTTTCTACGCGCTAGATGGATTTGCCCGGAGGCATGAAATCTTGACACCGGACATTGGATACAGCAGGATATATCCATGAAGACAACGCTTACATTAGATGATGACGTTGCGGACTACCTGAAAGAGCAAGGTCAGATTCACGACAAGCCGTTCATGCAGGTTGTGAGCGAAACGCCGCGGCGCGGCATGGAAGCGCCCGCGCCGCCGGAATCTGCCGCGGACAGCGGGAAAGATTCCATGTTGCCGCCGTTCAAGGTGATTCCGTTCAACAGCGGATTCGCTCCGGGTGTTGACCCGAACAATCCGAAGCATTTCTTAGACGAACCGGATGTGGAGAACTACCTCAGGAAAGAACGCAGCTTTATGAAGGACCTCAATGACCGTTCCTAACATCTTTACTCTCAGCGTCGTTGACCAGTCTCCTATACGAAAGGGCGGGAGGCCTGCGGACGCATTGCGTGAGAGCGTGGAGCTTGCGCGTCACGCCGAGCGGGTAGGGTACAGCCGCTACTGGGTCGCGGAGCATCACAACTCCTCGTCGTTCAGCGGGACGAGCCCTGAAATACTGATTGGCCAAATCGCCGCCAATACGGAGCGGATACGTGTCGGTAGCGGCGGCGTCATGCTGTCCCATTACTCCGCGCTGAAGGTCGCTGAGCAGTTCAGGATTCTGGACGCCTTCTATCCCGACCGTATTGATCTGGGAATCGGCAGGGCGCCGGGCAGCGACCGTCTGACCGCCGCCGCCCTCAGCCATCCGAGGCCGCCGGTCAACGTCCAGCACGAGTTCCCGCAGATGGTCGGAGACCTGCTGGGGTTTCTGAACGGCGATATACCGGAGGGACACCCACTGCACGAGATCACGGCACAGCCGGGAGGACCACCCGATACGGCGCCTGAGGTCTGGCTTCTGGGCTCTTCCGATTACAGCGCGCAGCTCGCGGCGCACATTGGCCTGCCGTTCAGCTTCGCGGACTTCTTCGGGAATACCAGCGAGTACGGACCAAGGATGGCCGATCTATACCGGCAGATGTTCAAGCCCTCCGAGTATCTCGCGGAGCCCAAGGTCAACGTGGGCTTGCAGGTAATCTGCGCCCCGACTGAGGAAGAGGCGAGGTTCGTAGGCGCGTCTCGAAGCCTGAACAAGGTCATATCGGCTCTCGGCCTGACGACCGGCGGACTTCTTCCGCCGGAGGACGCAATCAACTGGCCTCTGGATGAGCGCGCGAAGCAGTACATGAGGCAGTCAACGCAAAGCTACATCGAGGGCGACCCTGAACAGGTGCGGGAGGGCATTCTCGCGTCTGCTGAGAGATACGAGACGACGGACATCGGCATAGTCACCAACTGCTACCACTTCGAGCAGCGCAAGCAGTCTTATGAACTCGTTGCTCAGGCCATGGGAGTCGCGCCTGTTGCGCAGTCGGCATGAGCGCTTGACGATAAAGCTGACTTTCTGAATATCGCATAGGGATTCACCATGTACGTCACTCACGGTTATTGGTGCAATACTCGCACGTTTCCAACGAACTGCCCAAGTTGCAAAAGTAATGTGTACTTCTTCCGATGCGATCACTACTCTCGCGTGTTCTTCGACCATCTTGGCCCACCGTGGCCATCGCATCACTGCTTTCTGAAACATACCGGTTCAGCACAGTCTATTCCCCGGCCACCCGGAAGAATCGCATTCACAACAATGACGGATGTAACGGTTAGCGTAGAGCCAGCCAATGACGGCCTTCTTACCGGAATGAGAAAATTCAGTGGTAACATTGATAGCGTGATAGTAAAGAGAGTCGGTGAACGACCTAATTCAGGGTTGCGGGATATAATGAGGATTGATCCAATCGGGAACAAACGAGATTCTCTCGATGGAGTTGTTCACGATATTGTCCAATTGCGGTTGGATGAGAAATTTGGTATTAACTCATGCACATTGGGCGGACAGGAGATCAGTAAGCTATTTCCAAACTTGAAGGCTACGCAGATTACAGTTCTGGTTGACGAAATTGCAACTGATCCTGATGCGGTAGATTTTCTGAGCTATACAGTGTGGTGCAAACCGACAAAAACTACCGAATCGCTTTCCAAAGGGCATATTGTAAGCCTGACGGTCACGCCCAAAGAAATCTGGGGAATTGGGCGCAAGTGGTTAGGTAATCATGTGGACCGGGTATTATAGCAGAGGGATATATTCACCGGTCGTTGTCGTTATGTATGGCAACGGGATCCAGGACGTTCTGGCGATGGACGTCCCCGCAACCGCATGGTTCCGAGCGGGAATACAGGTGTTAGTCTCTATGGAAGAATCGCCGATTTACTGGTAAGCTAGGTATTAACCGGAATTTCGCAGGCAACATGGGCGAGTTTGCAAATTTGGAGCCAAAAATAGACTTGGATCTGGGAGTCTTGATAGACAAGCTCCCACCCCACATTCAAGACCCGCTTAACAATAGAGATGACCTCGATCAGCTTTTGGAGGTCGTTCTCGACCTGGGGCGAGAGCCTGAAGCGCGGTTCCGAGAACAGAGTGTGTCACTCGATTTGGCTGAGGTGTCCGAAGACGACATTCAGTACACAATCTCCCGCATAGGTCGCTTTGGCGAGGATAACCGCGCCGGGATCGAGCGTACCCTCCACCGCATCTCCGCAATCCGTAACCGCAGCGGCAAG
Organism: Dehalococcoidia bacterium; assembly: GCA_965261525.1. Classification (GTDB taxonomy): domain Bacteria; phylum Chloroflexota; class Dehalococcoidia; order Lucifugimonadales; family UBA1123; genus VXRN01. The sequence goes on along the minus strand of OZ253472.1, from coordinate 1,241,946 downwards.
GCTATCGGCCTCACTCTTCGCGTCGGCAGAGCGGTTTACGGCACTATTCGAGTCATAGAAGATCTGATTATGACCGACAAGAGCGTCCTTCTGCTCGGAAAGCCGGGTGTGGGCAAAACGACTATGCTGCGAGAGGTGGCGCGAGTTCTGGCGGACGACGCGCACAGGCGCGTAATCGTCGTGGATACATCCAATGAAATAGCGGGCGACGGCGATATTCCACACCCGGCGATTGGCCGGGCGCGGCGAATGCAGGTGCCTTCTCCCGCCTTCCAGCACAATGTGATGATCGAAGCAGTGGAAAACCATATGCCCGAGGTCATCATTATTGACGAGATTGGCATAGAACTGGACGCCAACGCCGCGCGAACCATCGCAGAGCGCGGCGTTCAGCTCGTTGCCACGGCGCACGGCAACACGCTCGACAATCTGATTATGAATCCCACTCTCTCTGATCTCGTGGGTGGTGTGCAGTCGGTTACGCTGGGTGACATTGAAGCGCGAAGACGCCGAACTCAGAAGACGGTGTTGGAACGCCGCGCCCCGCCCACGTTCGACATTCTCGTCGAGATACAGAACTGGAGCGAGGTCGTTGTCCATCCGGACGTGGCTGACACGGTGGACCGCATTCTGCGCGGCTATTCCATAGCTCCTGAGCATCGCGCCGTCAACGCCGACGGAACGGTCGCCAAGACCAGGCCGCAGGTTACACGCTCGCCGAACGGCGGATCTTCGAACATTGTGGGTATGCCGTTCGACGCCAACGGTGAGCGCCCTGATCCCGAACCTGAACGAGAACCCGTAAAAGTCACGCACATAATGCCTTACGGTGTGAACAAGGGTAAGTTGCAGCAGGCTGTACGGAATACGAACTCCGCCGTCCAGGTGGTTGACAACATATCCAGCGCGGACCTGCTTCTGACAACGAAGAATTACTATCGCCGCAAGACTAACGCGCTCCAGTCCGCGGAGCAGAATGGCAAGCCGGTGTACGTTCTCAGGCGTAACACCACGCCTCAGATAGAGCAGTTCGTCAAGGCTATCACCAGAGACAAGCGGCACGGACGCCATGACGAGTCCCTCGATACGGCCATGCGCGAGGCGGAGACCGCCGCCGGTCGTATTCGGGACGGCGAACACAAGGTGCACCTGAGCCCTCAGGGCTCATACGTCCGCCACGTCCAGCACGAGATAGCGGATAAGCACGGACTCGAATCGCACAGTGTGGGCAAAGAGCCGTCGCGTCGCGTCGTCTTCTACCACCGCTGATTTCCCGTCAGGGACGCTGCGCTCGGTGTCCAATTCCCGGCAGTTGTCCTATACAATATCCCACGCGAAAACAGGGAGGCTGGTATTCAACGGCCTCCGCAAGCCGGATGGAGACGCTGAGTGGCGCTGTTCATATCGTTCGAAGGCGGAGAGGGGTCGGGCAAGAGCACGCAGGCCGCCAGGCTGGTTCGTGCGTTGAAGGATAAGGGCCTTCCCACTCACTTCATCCACGAACCCGGCACGACGAACCTCGGTCTCCACATCAGGGAGCTAATCAAGGGCAATCCCTGGGGCAGGGAGACCATTTCTCACGAAGCGGAACTGTTCCTGTTCTCGGCTGCCAGGGCCGACCTCGTGTCGAAAGTGCTGTCCAAGCAGGTTGAGGATCCGCGCCTTGTAATCGTGGCGGACAGGTACGTTGATTCGACTGTCGCCTACCAGGGGTATGGAAGACGGCTTCCTCTCGGACTGGTGGATTCGGCAAATAGGCTCGCAACCCGAGGCGTTATGCCCGATCTGACGCTGCTTCTGGACTGTCCGCCCGCCGAGGCCCTCGAGCGTGTCGGAAAGGTGCAGGCCGGGCTGTTCGATTATGGCGAATCGGGTCGTATGGACGAGGCCGGAGCGAGGCGGTTCGAGGATGAGCCGTTAGCGTTTCACCGCCGAGTCAGAAGCGGTTACCTGAAGCTGGCCGGCGCGGAACCTGAACGATGGTTAGTGCTTGACGGCATGAAGGACGAGGACAAGATATTCGATTCGATCTGGAAGGTCGTAACCGGCATGGAAAGGTTCCGAGAAATGCTTGAGCAGCCCGCCTCTCCAGAAGCGGCTTCGTCACCGGAAGAGATCGGCGGATTCACCCTGTTCTCGGTGTCCAGCGATCAGCCGGGACATTGATATGGCCCCGGAAATAAATCCTGTCCCGAGGTCGGAGTGGACGTCACTCTCCGCGCCGGGAACGTCGAACGTCGAGGGCAAAGCGCTTCTGGTACTGAACAATCTCACGGTCGCTATTCTGCGCTTCGCTCCTGAAGGACAGATCCCCGAGGTCTCCGCGCCCTATCCGACCGATGTTATATGCCTGGAAGGCGGGGGATTTACGAGCGTAGCGGGCGAGGAAGGGGAACTGAGGGCAGGATATTCAGTGCGGTGGTCTGCGGACGCGACGCGACGTCTCTGGACCGAGACAGAGACGATGACCGTCCTGATGGTGGAGCACTTCAGCCAGCGCCAGCCTCTATTCGGCTCGGAGATGTGGGGGACTTAGTAACTATCTCAAAACCCGACCTTAAGGAATTTCACCCTCACCCCAGCCCTCTCCCTCAAGGGAGCTGAGAGGGGTAGGTGTTTTTATGTCAAGTTAATGGGCATCAAGCCAAAGGTGGTTCGGTCTATGGTTCATAAAGCTGAAAACTCGACTTTAGCTCTCTCTCAGTCACCCTCACCCTCACCCCAGCCCTCTCCCTCAAGGGAGAGGGGGTTTGTTATTGAAATTCATAGCTGACTGGACATTTACCTACCCCTATCAGCCCTCAAGGGAGAGGGAGATTGTGTCCTCCTGCCATCCGCTTGAGCGAAGAGTTTCGAGATAGTCTCTTAAACCTTATGACTCTTGTCGCGCCCTTCTGAGTGACCGGGAGCTGAAGGCCACATATCCCAGCGCCCCCAGGGCCGTTCCCGCCCCGGCGATGCCGAAAGTGGCCGCTATCCCTGTGACTGAGGCAAGCGGTCCTACGACAAATGCTCCTCCTGAACCGCCCACGTCCCACGCCTGCTGAAGCGTTGCGAGAGCGGTGCCGCGCTCCCGCGGGGGCGCTCGGTCCACGGTCAGCGACTGCGTGGCCGGCTGGAGCATTCCGAATCCCAGTCCGTTCAGGACCCCCGATAAGATAAACATCACCATGTTGTCGGCGGCCATAAGCATGAACATCGCCGCTCCCACTACCAGTAGCCCAGGCACTATCACCGAGCCTTTTCCAAGCCTGTCGGCGACCAAGCCCGACATCGGCAGCGAGATCATCTGGGTTATCGAATTTGCCGTATAGTAAAGCCCCGGGTTGCCCAAATTTCTCAGCTTCGCCAATTGAGGTAGAAATGTGCTTACGGGCGCGGTGGTAAGTGTGTATGTCAGGAACACCAGCGTCGGGAAAATGGCGGAACGACTGATGAGAGGCAGTTTTTCGTATTCCGACGATGAAGACAGAGGCTCCGCAGGCATGGCCGTGCGGCTCGCGGACAGTCCGAACGCGGACGCAGTACCCGCGAGAGCCATAAGGGCCGCGTACACGAACGCGACCTCGGACCCGAACTGCTGGAAGAGCCAGAAAGCGAGCAGTGGAGAGTACAGGTTGGCGAAGGCGATCGCGTTGCCGTTGTACGCCATGCCCTCGGCGCGCCTATTGCTTGGCGCAAGTATCGCGATAATCGTAGCGGTAGCGACAGGACCTATCGCCAGACCTAATCCCTGCACCAGGCGCGCGGGTATAATCAGCCATACGTTGAAAGCCCCTATGTGAAGCAGAGTCGCTACGGCGAAAACGGCTGTGCCCACTATCGCTACCCGCTTCGCGCCGAAGTTGGTAATCCATCGTCCCGCCATCTGCCTTATCGGGATACTAAGCAGGCCGAAAGACCCCACTACAACCCCTGTCTGCCACTCAGACCCACCGAGTTCTATAACGTAGAGGGGGATGATCGTCAGCATAGCGGTGTATGAGGCGAACATAAAGTGCGAAATGAACAGATTCAGAACAAGGTCGGTTGTCCACAGTCGCCCTGTTCCGCGCTCGGTTTGTTCAGATTGCAAGTCAGGCGGCCTCTATAAACAGCTATTCCGAAAAGTCGTTTGTTTGGGGGATCGGAGCAGGGGTTGATTGTACGCTCGCGGAGTCACGGGCGCAACAGCCCAAAGTCGTGACTCCGCGATGTCCAGCGCTTACCGGAACGTGGCTGGGGAATGTACCAAGCGTCTTTATACGCTTGGTCTGTCGAGCCATTCTGTCTTGACCCTCCAGTCTCGGCGGGTGTAATCTTACTATTCATTAAGCGCAGTGAAATTCTGCAATCGCATTTCGCTCTGGGGTAGATTTTGGACCAACGGACACTGACGACCGTCGAACCTTCGGCGCCGGAAGAAAAACCCTCAGCACTCTCCCCTGCGCGCTATCAAATCTTCAATTCCCTTCAGTATCGTGACTTCCGTTGGATGTTCGCTGGTTCGTTCGTCTCCTTCATGGCGATGAATATGCAGATGATCACCCGAGGATGGCTTATCCTGCGCCTGACCGACGACTCGCCGCTGGCGCTGGTGGCGGTCATGGTCAGTTTCTCACTGCCCATGACGTTCATGTCTCCTATCGGAGGCGCGCTCGCCGACAGGCTTCCGCGTAGGAACCTGGTAATTATGAGCCAGTCCGGCAATGCCATAATGACGGTCATCATCGGCATCCTGGATATAACAGGGATAGTGTCCTTCTGGCAGGTGATGATTATAGGACTCATCAACGGGTCGCTTATGGCGTTCAATATGCCGAGCCGCCAGGCTATCTTGTCTGAAATCGTCCCCGAAAAGAGCCTGATGAATGCCATAAGCCTGAATAATTCAGGCATGAATTTGACGCGCATAATAGGCCCAGCGCTCGCGGGCTTTCTGATTCTTTTCATCGGAACACATGGCGTGTTCTTCATCGTCGGCGGGATATACATCTTCTCAGTCATATCAACGTTGATGATTGACGCCGGCAGGACACCCGCTTCATCCTCCAGAAATGGAGTAGGTGGCGACATTAAGGAGGGGCTGGCATATGTGGCCGCCGACCCCGGTCGCAAGGGACTGGTTATCCTGATGTTGATAACAACGCTGTTCGGCTTCTCCTTCTGGGGACTGCTTCCGGCATGGGCGCGCGAGGCTCTTAACGTGCAGTCGGACGGACTCGGCATATTGATGACCATCATGGGTGTGGGCGCGCTGTTTGGAACACTCGGACTCGCGGCCCTCCCGAACCTTGTGCAGCGGCGCGGACTCCTGCTTCTTGGTTTCACTATCATCTGGGGCATCGCGCTCGCGCTCTTCTCCCAGATGACAAGCTACCTGGAGACTATCCCGTTCCTATTGCTGATAGGCGTGGTTAGCGCAGTGCATATGTCTCTTGGAATGACTATGTTGCAAACTCTCGCCGCGCCGCAGATGCGCGGGCGCATGATGAGCATAGGCATGATGACTTTCGGCGCAATGCCGCTTAGCTCGGTTCCCTTTGGCATCCTGGCCGAACAGGTAGGTACGCCGAACTCGCTCCTTCTCAGTGGAGCGCTGCTGTCGGTTGTCGCGCTGGGATTCGCCGTCGGCTATCCGGCGTTCCGACGTGTTAACTAGGCGCTCCGCCGGACGGGATACGGCTGCGTTATTATGAAGGGAGCGCTCGATTGAAGCCGTCTGAGCCGTTTGACTTGTACTCGCCCTTGAGTATCAGCAAAAAGTTGTGGCCATGGTGTCTATGGGCGATCTGTATCTTGACAGTTGCCTGGACGGGACTTATAGCATGGAACGAGGTATCGGGCCAGAAGTACGCGGGTATCCTCGAAACCACGATTGCCGTCGCGTCGAATACGGCGGATGTCGTACCGCTAATTATCGTGTATTCTATACTCGGCGTAATGATAGGAAATTTCATACTGGGAGGCGGGATAATGATAATGGCGCGTGTTGCAAGGGACTATCTGTACGACAAAATTGAGCGGCAGCGTGAGAAGTTCAGGGAAGAGGGTCGGCAGGCTTTGACTGTGGAAGTGGCGGAATGGAATCGGAAACGACTGGAAGCGGAAGAGCGTGGAGAACAGTTTGACGAGCCGCCCCCGGGCGTGTAGCCGCGGTGTCAACCCTGAGATGAACGGAGATTATGCGATATGGCACGCAGTTCCATTAAGGGCATGGCGCAGACGGTCCTGGGCTCGGTTGAGCCATCCGACCTTGGCCCCACAACTATGCACGAACACCTATTCATAGACTTCAGGGCCATGTTCCAGCCTCCAGCGGAGGCGACCGCGCAGCGCAGGGCTCACGAACCAATAACCCTCGAGAACCGGGGATGGGTAGGCTACAACCAGTATTCGAGCATTGAGAACCTGTGGGTTGTTGAAGAGGACGTGGCAATCGAGGAGGCGCGGCTATTCAGACGAGTCGGCGGCGGCGCGATAGTGGACGCGACCACCATCGGCATTGGCCGTGACCCTCTGGCCCTGGCGCGTGTGTCCAGGGAGTCCGGCGTACACGTCATCATGGGCGCGGGGTTCTACGTTGACATGGTTCATCCCGAGGACATGGATTCGCGTACCGAGGACGACCTCACGCGCAAGATAGTCGAGGACATCGAGGAAGGTGTGGACGGGACCGGAGTGCGCGCCGGCATCATTGGTGAAGTCGGCTGTACCTGGCCGCTAACCGACAACGAGCGCAAGTCTCTGAGAGCCTCGGCAACCGCCCAGCAGGAGACCGGAGCGGCGATACTGATACACCCTGGCCGCTATGAGACCGCTCCACTGGAGATAATAGAGGTACTGGCGGAAGCGGGCGCGGATATAAGCCGCGTGATAATGGGACATCTGGATCGTACTGTAGCTAATTTCGAGACGCTCGAATCGCTCGCCGCTACGGGCTGCTATCTGGAGTGGGATCTTTTCGGGAACGAGACTAGCCATTACCCGCTGTCCGATATGGATATGCCGTCCGACGGGCAGAGAATGGATGCCATCAAACAAGCGCTTGACAAGATAGGCTGCGACGACCGGGTCGTGCTCGCCCACGACATATGCACCCGCCACCGTCTGACGCGGTACGGCGGACACGGCTACGGACATATCTTCGAGAACATCATTCCCAGGATGCGCGCGCGAGGCTTCTCTAACGAACAGATTGGCGCGCTTACACAGCACAACGCCGCTCGAATTCTCGCTTTCGTCTAGGGACTGAGCGCGCTTCTTGGTGGACTTAGTAACTATCTCAAAACCCGACCTTAAGGAATTTCACCCTCACCCCAGCCCTCTCCCTCAAGGGAGAGGGAGATTGTGTCCTCCTGCCATCCGCTTGAGCGAAGAGTTTTGAGATAGTCTCTAAGTGAAGAGAGGGGGATTCTCTTCGGGGTTCGGGATAGAAAATCGCGCCCGGATTTCCTTCCATTCCACGCCCTGGCCTTCTCTGAGAAAGACGACATAGCCGTCAGGAATACGTTCGTACTCTACTCCCGCGTCCTCCAGCACATCCATGAATGCCATGCGCAGGCGTAGTTCGGGCGGCTGTACGAGCAAAGTCGGCATTGCGAGGGAGTTTAGTCCGGGAAAATCCGTCTGACGGGCAGCGACACGTCCTCGAAAGAGGGCAAGGTGAGAATCCTATCCAGCCCCGCTATCCGCGAGCGTTGGTACTCTCCGTCGGACGGTTGGTCATAGACTTCGACGTGGCGCTCCTGGATGTTCACTATCCAGGTTTCCGGGATTCCGAAGCGGGCGTACATGAACAGTTTCACGTCCCGGTCATAGTCGAGGGTGGTGTCCGAAACTTCGATTATCAAGAGGATGTCCTCGGGGTTGGGATGTCCGGACGAATACATATCCTCGCGCCACCTCAGGAATCGCCACGTCAGCACGTCAGGCTGTACCTCGAACCTGTTGTCCAGCCTAACTGGGTTCTGACACCTGACCCGCGCGCGCCCTCTGAGTCGAGTTATAAACAGTTCGTTAAGCTCATCAACCGAGTAGGCGTGTCTGGACCCGATTGGGGACATTGGGATAATCTCTCCGTTGATGAGCTCGACACGCTCGTTGCGCGACAGGATGCCGGCCTCTGCCATCGCGTAGTATTCGTCCACGTCGAACAGACGGGTGTAAAAGGTGGAGATAAAATGGACCGTGTAGGCGGCTCGACAGCCTGATTGTGGCGATTGAAAACCGTACCGTCTATCGTCTCCCATAGGGTCGAACCCGACCCAAAGGGAGGTGAGAAGGATGTACAGCGTGGAACTGTATATGCGTGTCCGAAGAGCCTGCATGGTGGACGGCATGAGCGTCCGGGAGGCGTCCCGCGTGTTCGGCCTGCACAGAGACACCGTCCGCAAGACGCTCAAGTACGCCGCTCCGCCGGGCTACCGCAGGCGAAAGCCTCCCAGAAGACCCAAGATAGGCCCGTACACAGGAGTCATAGACGAGATACTGCGCTCAGATATGAGTCTGCCGAAGAAGCGGCGCCACACCGCCAAGCGCATCTACGAGCGGCTGAGGGACGAGCGCGGGTTCGAGGGCAAGTACACCATCGTCAAGGACTACGTTCGTGAGCGCCGGCGCACGACCCGGGAGATGTTCGTTCCACTTTCCCATCCCGCCGGCCACGCCCAGCGCCACGTTCGGAGAGGCGTGGGCGGTGATAGACGGCGTGAAGCGCAATGTCCACTTCTTCGTTCTGTCCCTTCCCCACAGCGACGGCGTCTTCGTGAAGGCGTACCCGGCCGAGACCACCGAGGCGTTCTGCGACGGACACATATCTGCGTTCCGCTTCCTGGGCGGAGTTCCCCAGAGCGTCCTGTACGACAACACGAAGTTGGCGGTTGCGAAGATCCTGGGAGACGGGAGGCGCACCCGCACCCGGGTGTTCACCGAGCTACAGTCCCACTACCTGTTCACCGACAGGTTCGGACGGCCGGGAAGGGGCAACGACAAGGGCAACGTCGAGGGCATGGTGGGCTATAGTCGTCGTAACTTCCTCGTGCCCATACCGTCGTTCGATAGCTTCGACGCCCTCAACCTCTATCTGGAGGGACGCTGCCTTGAGCGCATGGAGGCGAGGCTCAGGGGACACCGCGAGACCATAGGCGAGCGTATGAAGCAAGACCTCACGGCTCTTCTGCCGCTGCCGGCGGTCCCGTATGACGCGAGCGACAAGCATGCGACGCGCGTCAACTCGCTGTCGCTGGTGCGCTATCGCACCAACGACTACTCGGTTCCGGTGGCGTACGGTCACAGGGACGTTCTGGTGAGAGGGTATGTCCATGAGGTGGTCATAAGCTGCGGCGCCGAGGTCATAGCCAGACACCGGCGTTCCTACGAACGGGACGACTTCGTGTTCGACCCGATCCACTACCTGCCGCTCCTGGAGCGGAAGACCGCGGCTCTCGACCAGGCCGCTCCCCTCCAGGGATGGGACCTGCCGGAGGAGTTCGACACGCTGCGCCGTCTGATGGAGTCGAGGATGGGAAGGCGCGGCAAGAAGGAGTTCGTTCAGGTCCTCAGGCTCATGGAGACCTTCTCAGCCGACGAGGTTCACTCCGCAGTCAGAGACGCGATCAGGCTGGGAGCGATCAGCTTCGACGCGGTAAAGCATCTCCTGCTGTGCAACATCGAGGGACGACCGCCGAGACTGGACCTCGAGCTGTACCCGTATCTGCCCAGGGTCAGCGTCGGCAAGACCTCAGCCACCGACTATATGGGTCTTCTCACCGGGAGAGCGTCGTGAGCGACAGGTCAACTCTGCTGCTGGAACATCATCTCAAGGAGCTGAGGCTGCCTACCTTCCTCAGGGAGTACGGCAAAATGGCGCAGCAGTGCGCCGCCGAGGGCGTTGATCACCCCGACTACCTGCTCAGACTGTCGGAGCTTGAGCTCATAGACCGTCATCACCGCATGGTGGAACGCAGGATCAAGGCGGCGCGGTTCCCCGCGGTAAAGAGCCTGGACACATTCGACTTCCTTGCGATCCCGTCAGTGAACAAGCAACTCGTGAACCAACTGGCCCGGTGCGAGTACGTCGAGCGTAGAGAAAACGTCATCGCCATGGGCAACAGCGGAACGGGCAAGACTCACATCGCTCTGGGGCTTGGTCTCGCCGCCTGCCAGAGGGGACTGTCGGTGGGGTTCACAACAGCGGCCGCCCTTGTACACGAGCTCATGGAGGCCAGGGACGAGAGAAGGCTGCTGAACCTTCAGAAGAAACTGTCTCGTCTCAAGCTGCTGATCATAGATGAACTGGGCTTCGTTCCCTTGTCCAGGACCGGAGCCGAACTGCTCTTCGAGATCTTCAGCCAGCGGTACGAGAGAGGCTCGATCCTGGTTACCACCAACCTGCCCTTCGACGAGTGGACCGAGGTCTTCGGGTCAGAGAGGCTGACCGGGGCCCCGCTGGACAGGCTGACCCACCGCGTACACATCCTGGAGATGAACGGCGAGAGCTACAGGCTCAGACAGAGCGGGCAGGCCGCCGCATTGCTCTCTTCGGACTGACTTCCGTCCCCAGATCCTCATCAATCAAAGCGGACATTTTCCCTGGGCGCTTAGGCCTTGGTGGTACACTTTTCCGCCGCCGCGATGGTCCAATATGTCACCGCCCTTGACACATATTGTAACATAGCGAGCGGAGAGTCGCGCAGTATGTCTGGAGGAAACATTTCCTGACTTTGAAAAGGCCCCGGAGACTCAATCCAGGGCTTTTCGGCGGAACGGCGCGCCGATGCTGGTTTACGGCTTAGATATGATCCAGTGGCCGGGAGCGGCTTCTTTAAGTGAAAGGCCGCGCGAGCGGCAGACGGCGTGAAACTTGGAGGACGCTTGGGAAGGGACATTGAGGAGCTCGATTCAAGGGACTCCGCTCTTCATCGGCTCGGCCTGTTCGACCACCATGCGAATCAGTTCGTCGAGAAATGCGGGAGCCATCGCGAATTTATCGCGAAGGTCGAATGCCAGTTCCATGTCATGCAGGTCAAATGTAGCATCCGCCACCGCCGATTCCAGAAGCCTGGCAGACGGGCGCGAGCTCAACACCTTGGTTGAGATGACGCTTCCTATGAGTATTATGACCATCGTATGACCAGAGCCTTGGTCATACGATGGTCGAAGCCCGCGCGAACGGGGCCATGCGCCTGCTACTCCAGTCCGTCCAACTTGGGCTGTGCGCCGTTTACCGCGCCATTTCGGCGTCCGTTGGTGGTGGTGGGCTTTTTGGCTTTCGGGGCGGCATTTGGCTTGTCAGCCTGTTTCGCGGCATTTTCTTCGATCAGGTTCAAGTCGCTTACGCAGGAAATGGAGGCCACGGAGTCGCCTTCGGACGGCTTCAGTATGGTCACTCCCTGGGTTGCGCGTCCCATGACATTGATTGTGGAAAGGCTTGTTCTTATGACCTGGGCCTTTTCGGAGACGACGTAAATTTCTTCCTTCGTGTCGTCTATGATCTGCGCGTCGGCGACAGGGCCGGTCTTGGCAGTAACCTCAAGGGTCTTCACTCCCTTGCCGCCCCTACCTGTAAGGCGATACTCGCTCAGCTTGGTTTTCTTGCCAAACCCAAACTTGCTGATGACCAGGAGTAGGCGGTTCTTGGGCTTTCCCACGTCCATGGAGACTACCTTGTCGCCATCAATGAGAGTCATGCCTATCACGCCGCGCGCGCCTCGCTGCTGAGAACGGACCTTTTCCGACTCGAACCGGATGGACATACCCTTTTCCGTAACCATGACGATATGGTCGTCCGAGGCGGCGAGGCGCGCGGAGACCAGTTCATCATTGTCCATCATTCCCATGATGTTCAGACCGGCGTTCCTGATATTAGACATCTGGGTGAGAGAGACGCGCTTTATGCGTCCGTTGGCGGTGGCGAGAACCAGGTACTGGCCCTCCTTCTCCAAGTCTGCCTTGTTGACTCCGATTACGGCGCTCACCTTTTCGGTATCGCTCATGGAGATTACGTTTATCACCGGAACGCCGCGGGTGTTGCGGGATATGTCCGCCCTCAGTTCGAACGCGGTCAGCGAATAGACGCGGCCCTTGTTGGTGAAGAACAGCAACCTGTCGTGGGTGTCCACTATGAGCAGATGTTTCACGGCGTCGTTGTCGCGGGTGGTCATTCCGCCGACGCCCTTACCGCCCCTGTGCTGATTGCGGTATGTGTTCGCTGGGATTCGCTTAATGTATCCGCCCTGGCTGAGGGTTACGACTATCTGCTCGTGTGGTTCGAGCTCTTCGCGCGCAAGGTCAGAGGCTTCGCCGCTTATCTCAGTGCGCCGCTCGTCGCCGTGCTTCTTTTTCAGGTCGCGCAGTTCCTTTTTGATTACGGTGAGAATCTTCTTTTCGTCAGCGAGCAGTTCCTCCATTTCCCGAATGGAGCCCTGAATTTCCTGGTACTCTTTTTCAAGCTGCTCGCGCTCGAGCGCGGCCAGTCTGCGAAGCTGCATATCGAGAATGGCCTGCGCCTGGTCGTTATCGAGTCCGAAGCGCTCTATAAGCTGCTGGCGGGCGGCCTGGGCGCTCTCGGAACTGCGAATCAGGCGTATCACCTCGTCCAGGTGGCTTATGGCGATTCTTAGTCCGGCGAGAATATGCGCGCGCTGCTTGGCCTTGGCAAGGTCGAACTCTGTCCTGCGCCTGACGACTTCCTGTCTGAACTCGAGGAATTGCTGAAGAGCCTGCCTGAGAGTGAAGACCCTGGGCATCTTGTCCACGAGCGCAAGCATATTGGCGGAGAACGAGTTCTGCATCGCGGTGAACTTGTACAGGTTGTTCAGCACGACCCTGGGCTGTACCCCAGCGCGCAGTTCGAACACGACTCGCATACCTTCGCGGTCTGACTCGTCTCGCAGATCGGATATGCCTTCTATCTTGCGGTCCTTGACCAGCGCGGCGACCTTCTCGACCAGCGCGGCCTTGTTGACCTGGTATGGCAGTTCGCTGACGATGATCTGCATTCTGTTGCTGCGGTTCATCGGCTCAATGCGCGCCTTTGCGCGGACGATTACCTGGCCTCGCCCTGTCGAATATGCGCTCTGTATGCCGGATGTCCCCATGATGATGCCGCCGGTGGGGAAGTCCGGCCCCTTTACGAACTTCATAAGGTCTTCGACGGTCGCTGACGGGTGGTCTGCCAGATGGATGAGCGCGTCGCAGATCTCGATAGGATTGTGCGGGGGGATGTTGGTGGCCATGCCTACCGCGATGCCCGACGCCCCGTTCACAAGCAGGTTCGGCAGTCTCGCCGGCAGCACGTCCGGCTCACGCAGGGTTCCGTCGAAATTTTCTGTGAAGTCAACGGTGTCCTGGTCAATGTTGATCAGCATCTCTTCGGCTATGGGAGCCATGCGAGCTTCGGTGTATCGCATAGCGGCGGGAGGGTCGTTGTCCACGGAGCCGAAGTTTCCCTGTCCGTCCACCAGTGGCATCCGAAGCGAGAAGGGCTGCGCCATGCGGACGAGCGCGTCGTAAACCGCGGTGTCGCCGTGCGGATGCCACTTGCCGAGCACCTCTCCGACCAGACGCGCGCACTTCTTGTGCTGCACGTTGGGACGCATGCCCAGGTCCTGCATGGCGTAGAGGATTCGGCGCTGGACGGGCTTGAGTCCGTCCCGTATGTCGGGCAACGCGCGCGACACGATCACGCTCATCGCGTAATCGAGATACGAGCTACGCATTTCGTCAACGATCTGCGTTGGCCTGATGTACCCGAATTCAGTCTTGGTTGCCTCGATTACCATGGCCGACTCCTGACAAAATCTACCCTCTGTCGCCAGAGATCACGGATATTCCGATTAGGCCGAGACGCTTCCGGCGCTCTTGATTCCCGGACATAATTGAAGCGCGCGAGTACCCCGTTAACTTCTTTACAGCGATGCCCCATGCGCGCCGCTCCCCACTAATCGGGACAGTTTTCGCCAAGGCGTATGACCTATGACGGGCGGGCTGTCACGCAGTGTTTTGACAGGTACAAATGAAGCGCGTTCGGCTCAGTACATTGTAGCATTTTCGAGACAATTCTTCACGCGAACATGGACCGTGTATTAAACGAAATTCAATACATAGTTCAGCGGGGGCTACCGGAATCGCAGCTCCATCTGAGCCTGCGATTTGTGAGTAGCATCAGTGGACAGCAGCCAGGCGTTCGGACGCGCGCTCCGCCAAGGATTGGAACAGCCTCTCGAAATGGGGCGGAATCTCCATTCTGCGCTGCGGACTGAATTGCGCCGCGATCACCCACCTGTGGTTCGCGCTTTCCAACGCTTCAATGATCCCATCTTCCAGAGAATACGCGGAGGCGAGCAAGTATGGGGACTTCTGCGCTTCGCGCATACCCGCGCGGTGATGACTGTTCACACGCACAAATCCTCCCGACCCGACCACAGCAGCCAACTTGCTGCCTGGGGATATGTAGATGTGATGATACGATGGCTTGTCTTCAGTATCGGCGGGGTTAGAAGAGTGACCGTCCACACTTTGGATAAGCTCACCGCCCAGCGCGACGTTCAGAACGTGCATACCGCGGCCTATTCCGTATATCGGCAGGTCGGCGTCCAGAGCGGCGCGAACGAGGGCGATTTCCATATCGTCACGCGCGTCGTCGTATGTCACAGGCTCGATTTCCGGGTTCGGAATCTGACCGTAACGCGCCGGATTCAAGTCGGGGCCGTCACTGAGGACGAGGGCCCCCGCACGCGCCAGAATCTCGTCGGGCGTCAATGCGTAGTCCGCGGTAATCGGCCAGGGTCCGGCGCCCGCGCGTTCGATGGCGTTAAGAAAAGGGCTTAGGTCATCCTGGGCGGATCCCGCAGTTAGGGCTATCGAGGGTCTATCCGTCATGGGGTTTCATTGGCTTTCTGTCGCTCAGTTGAACCTCGGCGGGCGCTTTTCGCGGAAGGCGGTGAGCGCTTCTTTGTGCGCGTCGCTCTTCATAGCGGTCTGGAAAGTCGGCCCCTCGTCGGATAGAACTGTCTGTACGTCATGCTCGATGTAGTTCTGGTGGATGAGCCGCTTGACCTGGGAAAGCTGCCAGATAGGATTGTCCGCTATCTCCGAGGCCAGTTCTATCGCCTTGTCCAGCATCTCGTCGTCGGGGTGGACGTAGTTCACGAGACCGACTCTGAGCGCCTCGTCGGAGGGAATCAGGTTGCCTCTGAGCATGTATTCGAGAGTTCGACCAAGACCTATGAGGTGGGGCGCGTAGTGGGTGGAGGCGAACTCGGGGGTCAGGCCAACGCGGACGAATCTGAAGGACAGCCGAGCGCTTTGGGACGCTATCCGAACGTCGCAGGGCAGCGTGCGGGTGAGACCCTCGCCTATGGCGACGCCGTTGATAGCGGCTATGACGGGCTTGGCCTTTCTGATTACGTCGTGCCAACTGTCCTCGGCGGTAGGAGCGATGTCGCCTGTGTCCTGTCCATCCCGCCTGGCCTCGAATCGGCCAATGTCCGCGCCCGCGCAGAAGCCTCGTCCGGCGCCTGTCCAAACAATCGCGCCGATGGAGTCGTCTTCGTTCCATTCGGCTATCCGGCTGATGATCTCGTGGTTCATCTGCGGGTTCATGGCGTTCAGCTTGTCCGGGCGGTTCATGGTAATGACGCCCACTCGGTCCCTGACCTCGCTGAGTATGAGCTCGTAAGACATGGTTTTGCTCCTATGGCGGATGGGTTTTACAGCCTAAGGGGATTACAGTAGCATATATATCATACAAGCAGTCCTCTTTGGTACGCCTAAGAAACTAGGCCATTATGAATCGGTTCAGAGACAACGACACCCAACGACTATTCAATGGCGAAATACCCAACCAACTACCACCCGATATATTGAGACGAGGCAGGGCAAAGATCAGACAGGTGTTTCGAGCTCAAGAACTGAGAGACCTACGCCTTCCGACGTCCAATAGACTTGAATCTCTATCAGGCGACAGAAGAGGGCAGCATAGCATCCGCGTCAATAGACAGTGGAGAATATGCTTCATCTGGACTATGCAAGGCGCGATGGAAATCGAATTGAGCAAACACTACGATGGATAGGAGAGTCCAATGGCAGATGTACCCTTGGATCACCCGGGTGAGCATCTCGGAGAGATTCTTGAGGATCTGGGGCTTAGCGTAGCAGGATTCGCGCAAGCAACGGGGATAGATGAGAGCCGCTTGACCGCAATTGTCGGAAGCCGTGAGCCGATCACGGCGGATGTCGCTGTCAGAATTGGAAAAGCCCTTGATATGACGCCCGAATTCTGGCTTAGTCTGCAATCGGACTACGACCTGGAGGTGGAGAGTGAAACGGCCAGGGAGATTAAGCCGATTCCCGAAGCTGTCGCTGTGCGGGCGGTTTGACGCTCGATAGCGTGACACGGATATTATCTGATCGTACGAACTCACACTTGAAGTGCGTATATACGCTACTTAGGTTGAGCAATGCCTTTGTACAAGTGCGCTGCACCGTCATCAGGTTTCAGATGCAGTTGCCCTAATACCAGATTTCTTCGTTTTGATATGTTCCGCTGCTCATGCCAGTTTTTTATTTTAATAGGACTTACGCAGTTGAAGGCAATTTCGTATTCGGACTGGCTGGTTATCCGATTAGATTTCATATCCAAGTGCGTAAGTCCTATTTAATATGTTTCGTTGTAATGTTGAGTTGAAAAATGTCTTCTAGTATCGTTGTGAGCGTAGGGGGTGAGTCCGATGCAAAAGCGCAAGGAAGCCGATTATGAGGTTTATACCGTTTCTCTACCTGATCCGGTGAGAAAACTCATAGCGGATCTCAGTACGGCAGATAAGGCGGAGGTCATAGTTCGCGCCTGTCTTGAAAAGGTTTACGGAGACCGGGCCAAAATCAAGAAGGCCAGAGACGGCGCGGACCTCAGAGTAGAATTTGACGATGGCAATTCCTTTGGCGTCGAAGTGAAGGGAACCAGCGATACCAAAATCGCATGGGGAAAGCTGAAGGTGTCCAGCCAAAAGTCGCACGACGCGCTCAAGAGCGGCGAGGTCGTTATGTTCCGTGTGGTGGACGTGGACGGCGAAAATCCGCGCATATACGTTCTGGAATACGGACGTGACTATTACATGGAAGCAGAACCGAGATGGTCGGTAAAGCCCGCCGAACCCACCGACCGACAGCGATACCCTTTTGTAGGGAAGCCTTATCGCTATGATGATCCATACGAGCCGGTGGCTCTCAACGATTGGGAAATTCTGAAGTGATCGTTCTGGATACGCAGGTCTGGCTGCTGTAGGCAGGATTATGACTTTCTGGGATGACGGGTATAAACTTCGAGAGAAGGGCGAGATTTCGCGTGTTGGAACAACGGCAAATCGGTTGGGAGGTTCTGCAAGATAATTCCGAAACTAGGATTGGGACACCAAGAGCGAACATAACCGTGGATGTCTATGTTGTGTATCACAAACGGATGGCATTACGAAGGAGGTAATTACGTATATCTGCTCTGGCATGGTCACTGTATCCCAGACCCCTATAGGCGGACGCCCTGCTTTTGTAAAGTTTTGAAATGGTCGGATCAAGCGCTATAGCCCGGCTTAAGTCCTCAACAGCTTCTTGATAATCCCTTTTTCTCAGGTAAGCTTCTCCCCTGTTTGCATAAGAGCCGGCATGGCTTGGGTCAAACCATATAGCCCTATTAAAATCCCTGATAGCGCTGTCATAATCTTCCATGGCACCGTGCGCTATCCCCCTGCTGACATATGCTTCAACATAGCGTGGGTCTAACTCTAAGGCCATATTATAGTCGTTTATTGCATCTTCGTAGCGGTACTCGGCAAGATGACGCTCCCTCCTCTGTTCACTAAATTCAGCATAGTCCATATGTGTTTCACCTCGTTGGGCATAGGCTACGGCTTTGCTTTCATTAGCGTAGGCATCAGCGCTATCGGGGTCCAACTCTATGCACTTGTCATAGTCGCTAATGGCACGGTCGTGATCGCCGTTGGCAAGGTGAGCACTTCCTCTATTGAAGTAATGCCCAGCGTCGCCTGGGTTTAAACGAATAGCCTGGTCAAAATCTCTGATAGCCCGAACGGGGTCATTTGTGAGGAGATAAACTGATCCTCTATCGCTGTGTGCATTGGAGTAGTCAGGTTGTAGTTCTATGGCTTTATCAAAGTCGAAGATAGCCTGTTCGTAGGACTGGAAATCCGAATATATCCTTCCTCTCCTCCAATAGGCTTCTGAATCGTCTGGATTCGCTTCTATCGCCTTACTATGGACTGACAGGTCTTTCCAAGCTTGGACATTGTACCTTAAGTTAAGCAGATCATCGGGATCCAAATCTAAGGCACCGTCAAAGTGCGTGATCGCCTTCTCGTACTCTCCCTCACGCAAGTAGGCAACACCCCTGTTATAGTATGATGCGGCATAGTGCGGCTCCAGCTTGACGGCCATGTCAAAGTCCACAGCCCTTTCGAAGTACGTTATTGCCTTGTCATATTCTCGCCTCTTATAGCAGTCTCTTCCCTTCTTGGTCAGAGACTTGGCTTTCATCCGATTTATGAACCCCGGCATTGGTAATCCTTCCTGGAAGAGTTACAACCCAACCCGCGACAGAAACTCGGGCTTGCCCTTTATCCCCAGGTTGAGGCGGAAGAGGGCGCCTGCTCCGGGTCCCTCGTTGGGCTTGTCGTGGCCTCCGGCGGTGGTTACGTACATATCGGTAAGATCGCGGCCTCCGAATATGACGCTGGACACCTTTTTGGCGGGGAAGTCTATGCGGGCGATCTCTGAGCCGTCGGGGGCGAAGCGGTAGAGAGCCGAGCCGTCCCAGCGCGCTGACCATACGTGGTCTTCAGCATCCACAGTCATGCCATCGGGAACCGTGCCGTCGTCGTCAGGTGTCTCAACGAAAACTCGCCGGTTGGTAATCTCGCCGCTTTCTATGTCGTAGTCGAAGATGTATATCTTGTGCGCGAGCGAGTCGGTGAAGTACATGCTTTTGAGGTCGGTGGTGAAGCCCATACCGTTGCACAGTCCGACGTTCTCCAGAACCGGAGTGAGTGAGCCGTCGGTGTCCATGCGGTAGAGGGTAGCGGGACGACCGTCGGGATGGGACATCGTGCCGCAGAATACGCGCCCCGCGGGATCGGCTATGACGTCGTTGAAGCGGTTGTCGGTCTGGTCTGGGATCTCTTCGACTATGAAGTCGAGAGCGTCGCCGCGCAGGACGGCGACTGAGCATCTGTCCATGAACAGCAGGAGCGAGCCGTCGGATTGGATGGTGTAACCGCCGACTTCGCGGCCATCGTATATCTGCTCGTGGGACCGAGAGTACGGGTTGTACATGAACAGCCTGCCTTCAGGAATATCGGCCCAGTAAACACGACTCTCCATCGGGTGCCATAGTGGGCCTTCGCCCGTTACGCATTGGTAGTCGGCGATCAGTTCGGGCTGCATTGGTAACCTCGCTCTTCCGCGTTTCCTGCTGGGCTATGATCCGTGCGCGAGCCGGTTGAATTTTCCCTCGAAATAGAGCAGTGGACTGCCATCGCCGATGTGAATCTCCTCGACCTGCCCGATGAAGAGGGTGTGATCGCCGGCGACATATTCGTTGACCACACGGCAGTCCATGTAGGCGAGACCCCCATCCAGCGTGGCCGCGCCCTGGGCGGTGCGGCTGAACGACATGGGAACGTCGCCGGTTTTCTGGTCGGTTGGGCGGGCGTAGTATTCGGCGATGGCCTGCTGTTCTTCGGTGAGTATGTTTATGGCGAAACGTCCGCTCTCTTTTATCAGCGGGTAGGACGCTGTGTTATGTCCGGCGGATACCAGAGCGAGCAGGGGGTCGAGGGAGACTGATGTAATGCCGTTGGCGGTCATGCCGTGTATCTGGTCGTCGGACTGCACGGTCGTAATCACCGAGACGCCTGTGGCGAACTTGCCCCATGCCTGTCGGAAGGTCTGCGCGTCGGGCATACTGTCATCTCCGATCTCTTCCCGCACGGAGGTCTCGCCGCCGCCGCGCCTGAATATATTCGATATGATTGATGTTGGCCCACGAATTATATTGGTGACGGCTGATAATGAAAACCCCCTTGTCGTCGCCGGCTGCGTGGCCTGCATTGAAACGTCCACACTCTGTCTCAGCGCGACTATCTCTTCGCGCAGATTCCTCATCTGGTCGAGGAGTTGCTCTGTGTTGGCCTCCACATTGTCGTCCGTTCTGAATAATGTGGAAGCGAAATTGGCGGTCAGACCACCGAACAGCCCGATTCCTACGAGCATGAGCAGGACCGCCATTCCTCTGCCCACCGGCGTAACGGGCGTCATGTCGCCGTAGCCCACGGTGGTGGCTGTCACGACGGACCACCACAGCGCGTCGGTGAACGAGTCTATCGAGTCGTGTCCCTGCTCGACGACGGTGACGATTGTGGCGGCGACGACAACTATCCCAACGGCGTAAACCAGCAGGAAGTTCACGTTCACCAGACGTCTTCGCGTCGCCTTGATCGCGCGTGCGCCGAACACGATAAGTCTGACTATCCTTAGCGGGCGTATGAAGGGAATCAAGACCACCAGGGCTTCCAGCCAGTGTCGCTTCAGGTAGCGCCATCTGTTGGGGGTGATAGCGAACTTGAGGAAGAAGTCGGCGGCGAAAATCGCCCAGATGAATATGTCGAGCGTCCGAAAGAGCGCTTTCTCGGCGGCGGAGAAACTGTCATCCCATAGCAGCGGGCCAAGCAGCACCGGAACCATAATGAAGGCGAGCAGCAGCAGGGGCAGTTCGGTCAGGCGGTCGAGGCGGTCGAGCATCACCTCGCGGGATTCGGTGTCCATTTGACGAAATCGGGGCAGCAAACTCATTTGGAAGGCTCCTGAATAGTAAAAGACTAGGCAGTGGAATCTTACATGATGCGGACATGGTGGGGATTTGATATGTATAATAGGGGGAAATAGAAAGCGATAGACTGAACCTAGGAGGCGTCCGATGGCGGAACAACCCAGCGAAAAAGCAATGCAGCGTATGCGCCGGCTGGTTGAGAACTTCACTAAGAAATCGGGCACATACACATCTCCGGTTGAGGGCGTGACCGAGTCCGTTATTCTGGGGCTTGCGCAGAACGTAGATGAAGTCGGCCGCCCGCTATGCCCGTGCAGGTTCTACCCGGACAAGACGGAGGAGATCAAGCATCGCACCTGGATCTGTCCCTGCGACGATATGATGATCTATAAGTACTGCCATTGTCTGTTGTTCGTGGATGAAGAGGGTATGCCGATTACAGAGCATCTGCCCGAAGACCACGAAGGCAATGAGATATACGGCCTCATAGAAGACCCACACCCGGACAAGGGACGGGCGCTTCGCCACAAGGCTGAGGAACGCGAGATAGAGAGGCGTGAGCGGCCCTCTTAGTGTGTGTGGCACGTCGCTAGCTCGAGTCTCGAGGAATATCGATACGCACCCGATCAGGAGGAACAATGAGTACGGCCAGCAAGACAGTAGTTGTATATTCGACGGTGGGCTGTGGCTACACCGACATGCTCAAGGATCAACTCGACCGCGACGGTATCGAATATGAAGAGGTGAGTCTGTCGCTGCACCCGGACCGCTGGGACGAGGTGCTGCCTCATACAGGCGGAGAACGCATCAGCCCGGTCATGATTGACGGCGACGAGGTCACCATCGGGTTCAACGGCATAGGCTGTTACGGCTAGGAAGGCTGAACCTTCGCCCTGCCTATGATGTATGCTGGGGTATGCTGGGTGTGTAGAGAGGGGCGAGACCAATGACCACCGCGGAACAACCCATTACCAGGACGGAACTGCGTGAGGAACTGAGACATTACGCCACCAAGAAAGACCTGGCCGAATTGGAAACCAAACTGGTCAAGTGGATAGTGGGAGTTCAAATAGGCGGGATAGCGGTTCGGGAAGGAACATGACTAGAGGCGGCCCCTAGCCTGAATGCGCATAATTATATAGTTTCCAATAGAAAGAGGCTAGTTTTGGTTGAGAGCGGCGTACTTATTTACACGCATCCTGAATGCACTATCTGCGTGTCCGTCAAAATGGAACTTGACGAGAAGGGCAAGGTGTACGAGGAGATTGACCTCGGCGACCACCCTGAGCGGTGGAATGAGGTCCAGGAACTTACGGGCGGCGATAAGATCACTCCCGTGGTCGTCGAGGACGGCGAGGTCTCCATCGGCTATCACGGCATCGGCTGCACGTTCTATTAGAAGCTATCTCCTAAACTGAACGGTTGGGAAATCATTCCAGAACGGGCGGAGTTCTCACAAATCATTGAGGCAGTCTCGACTTGGCGCCCAGCGGTTTGTCGGTACGGCGGGCAGCCATGATGATGTGGCTGCCACTGTCTAGAAGCCCGGGCTGTTTGTTCAACTCACTTTCAAGTCTGACAGCGCTCTCCCACGCCTCGCGGTCTTTGAATACATCTTCAATGGCCGCCGAGCCTTCATAAGCTGTCACGTTACTGCCCGCAAGTTCCAATACGTCGCATCCGGGCAGGAAGTCGCTCAGTTGTCAAGGGCGGCGACATATTGGACCACCGGGGCGGCGGAACAGTGTACCACCAAGGCCTAAGCGCCCAGGGAAAATGTCCGCTTTGATTGATGAGGATCTGGGGACGGAAGTCAGTCCGAAGAGAGCAATGCGGCGGCCTGCCCGCTCTGTCTGAGCCTGTAGCTCTCGCCGTTCATCTCCAGGATGCGCACGTGGTGGGTCAGCCTGTCCAGCAGGGCCCCGGTCAGCCTCTCTGACCCGAAGACCCCGGTCCACTCGTCGAAGGGCAGGTTGGTGGTAACCAGGATCGAGCCTCTCTCGTACCGCTGGCTGAAGATCTCGAAGAGCAGCTCGGCGCCGGTCCTGGACAAGGGAACGAAGCCAAGCTCATCTATGATCAGCAGCTTGAGCCGAGACAGTTTCTTCTGTAGGTTCAGCAGCCTTCTCTCGTCCCTGGCCTCCATGAGCTCGTGTACAAGGGCGGCCGCTGTTGTGAACCCCACCGACAGTCCCCTCTGGCAGGCGGCGAGACCAAGCCCCAGCGCGATGTGAGTCTTGCCCGTTCCGCTGTTGCCCATGGCGATGACGTTTTCTCTACGCTCAACGTACTCGCACCGGGCCAGTTGGTTCACGAGTTGCTTGTTCACTGACGGGATCGCAAGGAAGTCGAATGTGTCCAGACTCTTGACCGCGGGAAAGCGCGCCGCCTTGATCCTGCGTTCCACCATGCGGTGATGACGGTCTATGAGCTCAAGCTCGGACAGCCTGAGCAGGTAGTCGGGGTGATCAACGCCCTCGGCGGCGCACTGCTGCGCCATTTTGCCGTACTCCCTGAGGAAGGTAGGCAGCCTCAGCTCCTTGAGGTGATGTTCCAGCAGCAGAGTTGACCTGTCGCTCACGACGCTCTCCCGGTGAGAAGACCCATATAGTCGGTGGCTGAGGTCTTGCCGACGCTGACCCTGGGAAGGTACGGGTACAGCTCGAGGTCCAGTCTCGGCGGTCGTCCCTCGATGTTGCACAGCAGGAGATGCTTTACCGCGTCGAAGCTGATCGCTCCCAGCCTGATCGCGTCTCTGACTGCGGAGTGAACCTCGTCGGCTGAGAAGGTCTCCATGAGCCTGAGGACCTGAACGAACTCCTTCTTGCCGCGCCTTTCCATCCTCGACTCCATCAGACGGCGCAGCGTGTCGAACTCCTCCGGCAGGTCCCATCCCTGGAGGGGAGCCGCCTGGTCGAGAGCCGCGGTCTTCCGCTCCAGGAGCGGCAGGTAGTGGATGGGGTCGAACACGAAGTCGTCCCGTTCGTAGGAACGCCGGTGTCTGGCTATGACCTCGGCGCCGCAGCTTATGACCACCTCATGGACATACCCTCTGACCAGAACGTCCCTGTGACCGTACGCCACCGGAACCGAGTAGTCATTGGTGCGATAGCGCACCAGCGACAGCGAGCTGACGCGCGTCCCATGCTTGTCGCTCGCGTCATACGGGACCGCCGGCAGCGGCAGAAGAGTCGTGAGGTCTTGCTTCATACGCTCGCCTATGGTCTCGCGGTGTCCCCTGAGCCTCGCCTCCATGCGCTCAAGGCAGCGTCCCTCCAGATAGAGGTTGAGGGCGTCGAAGCTGTCGAACGACGGTATGGGCACGAGGAAGTTACGACGACTATAGCCCACCATGCCCTCGACGTTGCCCTTGTCGTTACCCCTTCCCGGCCGTCCGAACCTGTGGGTGAACAGGTAGTGGGACTGTAGCTCGGTGAACACCCGGGTGCGGACGCGCCTCCCGTCTCCCAGTATCTTCGCAACCGCCAACTTCGTGTTGTCGTACAGGACGCTCTGGGGAACTCCGCCCAGGAAGCGGAACGCAGATATGTGTCCGTCGCAGAACGCCTCGGTGGTCTCGGCCGGGTACGCCTTCACGAAGACGCCGTCGCTGTGGGGAAGGGACAGCACGAAGAAGTGGATCTTGCGCTTCACCCCGGCTATCACCGCCCACGCCTCTCCGAACGTGGCGCTGGGCGTGCCCGGCGGGATGGGAAAGGGGAACGAACATCTCCCGGGTCGTGCGCCGACGCTCTCGAACGTAGTCCTTGACGATGGTGTACTTGCCCTCGAACCCGCGCTCGTCCCTCAGCCGCTCGTAGATGCGCTTGGCGGTGTGGCGCCGCTTCTTCGGCAGACTCATATCTGAGCGCAGTATCTCGTCTATGACTCCTGTGTACGGGCCTATCTTGGGTCTTCTGGGAGGCTTTCGCCTGCGGTAGCCCGGCGGAGCGGCGTACTTGATCATCTTGCGGACGGTGTCTCTGTGCAGGCCGAACACGCGGGACGCCTCCCGGACGCTCATGCCGTCCACCATGCAGGCTCTTCGGACACGCATATACAGTTCCACGCTGTACATCCTTCTCACCTCCCTTTGGGTCGGGTTCGACCCTATGGGAGACGATAGACGGTACGGTTTTCAACCGCCACAATCAGGCTGTCGAGCCGCCTACATGGTCCATTTTATCTCCGCCTTTTACAATCAGTTCTTCACTCGTAAACATATGCATCGGCGGATGTCGCATATTCACCTGGACTGATGGAAATCCGGGGAGATCGCCGTTCTCGACTACGCCCCAGACGTCCCATCCCTCGGCGTCCTTGAGGATGGTCAAACAGCGTCGAGGACTCGGTTCCCACGCTCAACATACCGCCGGATGAAGTCAGTGTGTATTATTGCCTGCACGCGCCTATAAGCCGAGGCCTCAAGTCTGTCCCATTCGATGCTTCCATATGCATCATAGAAAGACTTGGTCTTGTCGGCGTTGTAAATGACCATCGCGAATACTCCTGAGTGGAATGAATTCCCGACACGTCTTAATCCGTCATATCCCCCTAAATCATCCGTTGAACAGGGGCGATGCACTCAGGCGTTTCGTTGGCGGAGGAATTGACCACGCCGGATACCTCGTATGCGCTCATGAGGTCGGATGGATACGGTGTCAGCAACTCGGACAGCGCGTCGGTATCCTGAACATCCGAGTCGAGCCACATGGGTTCGGTGTCTTGCGACAGAATAACCGGCATTCGGTCATGTATCGGCGCCACGAATTCGTTGGCGGCAGTAGTAATGATTGTGCAGGACAGGATCGGGCGGCCTTCCGGGCCGGTCCATGACTCCCACAGCCCGGCGAACGCGAAGACCTCGCCGGATTCCAGGCTTATCCGCATCGGTGTTCGCTTGCGCCCGTCGCGCTTCCACTCATAGAAACTGTCCGCGATTACAAGACATCTGCGCCTTCTGAATGCGACTCTGAAACTCGGTCGCTCCGCCAGCGTCTCCGCCCGCGCGTTTATCATCCTGCTTCCGATCGAGATGTCCTTGGCCCAGGAAGGCACAAGTCCCCAGCGCATAAATTGGGCAGCGCTGGCTTCACCATCGTTGGTTATAGTGAGGACATCCTGAGTGGGGGCGATATTGTATCGCTCCATGCCGGATTCGGCGAAGCTCTCTCGTATTATCTCCATGCCAGAACCTGCCAGCAGGAATCTCCGCTCTATCTCTCCCACCGCGATAAGTGTGAAACGACCGCACATCCCTAGGCTCTTCGCTTTCTGTATTCCCGCATCGAGTGAGCCGCTGACTCTTTCATACCCCTGGCCTACCCTGCGATCCCAGCCACTTCAGCCGCTGCTCTCTGCGTACTGTCTGATCGGGCGGTGTGAAGCGTCGGTGAAATCCTTCTCTGTACGCCTGGAATGTTCCCGCGAATATGGCATCGCGCATCTCCTCCATCATTCGCAGTATGAAACGCAGGTTGTGGAGCGTCGCCAGCCTGTACGCGAGAAGTTCTTTGGACTTGAAGAGGTGATGAATGTACGCCGCCGAGAAGTTCCCGCAGGTGTAGCAGTCGCAACTTGGCTCGACGGGTTCGTCCCGGTCGCGGTGAGGAGCGGAGTAGATGTTGATGCGCCCGTTGTCCGAGAAGAGCGCGCCGTTTCTCGCGATTCGGGTGGGAAGCACGCAGTCGAACATGTCTATCCCGCGGGCGACGCTCTCCACAAGGTCTTCAGGCGATCCGACACCCATGAGATAACGCGGTGAGTCTGTGGGAAGCATGGCGGCGGTAATTCCCGTCATCCCATACATCTCATCCTTCGATTCGCCTACGCTCAGGCCGCCGAGCGCGTAACCCTGGAACCCGATTGACAGAATCGCGTCAGCCGACTGCGCTCGCAGGTCCTCGTACAGTCCACCCTGAACAATTCCGAACAGGATCTGGTCGTCTCTCTTGCGCGCCTCCTTGCATCGGGCTTCCCACCGGGTGGTGAGTTCGCTTGCTCTCGCAACCACGTCGCGGTCGGAATTGGCTTCGACGCACATATCGAGCGGCATGATGATGTCCGCTCCTATCTGTTCCTCCGCCCTGATGGTGGATTCCGGAGTGAATTTGTGCAGCGAGCCGTCAATGTGAGACTTGAACAGGATACCATCACGGTCAACCTTGCGCAGATGTTTGAGGCTGAATCCCTGGAATCCGCCGCTGTCTGTGAGTATCGGGCCGCTCCATCCCATAAACGAGTGCAGCCCGCCGAATCGTTCCAGTAGTTCGGTGCCCGGTCGCAGGAACAGGTGGTAGGTGTTTCCGAGTACGATGTTCGCGCCGACGCTTCTCAGGTCGGGCGGGTCCACGGTCTTTACCGAGCCCTGTGTGGCTACGGGCATGAAGAACGGCGTCGGAATATCGCCGTGCGCGGTACGCAGAACTCCGGCTCGCGCGCCTGC
This sequence comes from Dehalococcoidia bacterium, assembly GCA_965261525.1. Taxonomy (GTDB): domain Bacteria; phylum Chloroflexota; class Dehalococcoidia; order Lucifugimonadales; family UBA1123; genus VXRN01. The sequence continues at coordinate 1,214,683 of OZ253472.1, read as the reverse complement.
GTCCAGGGCCTGGAGGGTGAAGGCCGGATGGGTGAGGTCTGCCATAATTGCATCTGCTAGATCCATCATTACTGTCCGAAGGCGGTAGCCCTTACCGTGTTGAGTATGTGTGTGATAGCGTTCGCTACCTCTTGTCGACGTCCGAACAAAGAGTTACCGCTTGGTTCCACTAGCTGTGCATCCACTAGCAGACCATACTCGCTTCCATGTCTCACTGACGCCTTGCGAATGAATTCGGCGAGAGGTTCCCAGGAATCATACTTGTTTGTCCACAGGTTATAACAACCCGCGAGTACTCTGAGAAATGTGACGTTATAAGCGAATGTAGCAGCCCGAAATTGTGGAATTTCAGAACTGTCGATCTCGCCAGAAATTAGACCACTATACTCTTCTCTGGCTGCCGGCATGAACTCGTTTGCCCAGATTCGGCATCTGTTGTACAGTCCATCAAGGTTCAGCATATATTCCTCGTTGAGTTGACTGCTGATACGCCTACCGTAGCCCACTTCCAGATTCTTCAATACGGCAACCAGTTGGTTTATTGCTAGGATACTATGGCTACTTCGCGTCAGCGACGAACGCTCCATCTCTACCCGTCCTTTGAAGAGAGGACTATTTTCGGAGAGCTTAACCGCAGTCAAGTTGAATGCGTCTCGCTGATCGAATCGGGCGATTGTGTGAGCTTCAATGCGTTTTGTTTTGGAAGCGTCCGCAAACATCTGCCGCAATGTGCCCATGTCCCCTTCGGAATAGAGAGCAATAGTCAGGGAAGATTTTCGCAGTTCGTTCAGTTTGTCTGCGCTCCGCTCATCACTCGCGTGCGACAATTCCAATAAGACATCCTGTATAGCACGGCGGCGGTGTTGACCATCGAATATCCTCATGGTGTTAACGCGATTGGTGCGTATTCGTAGTTCGCCAAAACTGGGATTGGCAACTTCTCCAAATTCATTCGAGTAGGGATCAAACTCCACTGCGTCGGATGATACACCAAGCATCAACGCGCCCAGAATCCAATCGTCTTTCTCACCCAGATACATTTGTATGTTTTTGGCGTGACTTGGGGTAAGACGGCGGTTGGCATCTCTCACTATGCTATCGTCCACTCGCTGAGGCAACAGGCCATCAAGAGTCTCCATGTCCAGTGAGAAGTAATAGACGTCTCGGCCACCCTGTCGGAAGCGGTGTGATGGGACTCGCAGACTGTATTGGTTGTTTACGGTAGATATGGTTATAGCCATGTCGGGCCTCCGGCATACTATGATCAAAATACTGACTATCACCTGGTAGCTATTTTATCTCATTAGCCTTTTTCACTATGTAGTCAATCGCTCTCCTGACAGTTCGGGTCGCGGCTATGGGCGATATGCCTCCGGGAGCTACGAGACCCGCCTGTACTAACAGCGAGCCTCTGATTACTCCAGGTTTGAGTGACGCATTCCAAAGGAACTCAGATAAAGCATCCAAGTCTTCGCTTATTTCTGACCACTCATGATAGCAGCCAGCTATAATGCGTACTACTGTGGCATTGTATGCCATAGTAGTAGCTCTTTCCTTCGGTATATCTGAGTTGTCTATCTCGCCCGACATTAAGTCGTTGTACTCTTTTCTGGCCGCGGGCATGAAGTCGTCTGCCCATATCCAGCAGCGTTCGATGAGCGAGTCTAGTTCCTGCATATAACCTTGGTTGAGGTCTCTGCTGACGCGACCTGAGTAGCCGACCTCAAGGGTTTTCAGAGTCATCGCTAACTGGTTTATGGCGATTATGTTGTGGCTAGTTCTAGGAACGGAGCTTCTCTCCATCTCGACGCGCCCAGCGAATAACTCGCTTTCTTTCGCAATCTCCATCGCAGCGAGATTGAAAGCGTCGCGTTGATCGAACCGTGTGACTGTGTTGCGTTCTATGGTCCTTGTTCTAGCCGCATCCGCGAACATCTGCCGTAGTGCGTCAATATCACTCTCTGCATAGAGCATGATGGGCAACGACTCTTTTTTCAGGGCAGCGAGTTTAGCCGAACGGGACGGATTTGGAGAAAGTTCCGCCAGCACATCCTTGATAGCACGTCGTCTGTGCTGCCCATCGAACATCTTCATGGTGGAAGCGTCTGAGATATGGACGCGAAGTTCGCCTACTGCGCTGTACTCGTTTGCTTCGTCCATGTAAGAGCGGAATTCCACGGCGTCGGGGGATATTCCGAGTAGAAGCGTTCCAAGCAGCCAATCACCACGCTTTTCGAGATATTGCTGTATATCTCTAGCATGGCTCGGTGTCAGGGGGCGGTTGGCGTCTCTGACCATTCGGTCTTCCACCCGGTCGGGTAGTAGTTTGTCGAGAGTCTCGATGTCTAGCGTGAAGGCGTACACGTCCCGTCCGCCTTGTCGGAATCTGTGCGCCGGTGTTGTGAATGGCATGATATTCTCTCTGATACATTCCACATCTTTGCCTTTCTCTGGCTCGTTGATGGCAACCAGCACGTCGGCGATGTTGCGCAGGTGGTCAGTGACATACTCCAATGCCATGTCTTCACTGCTCGGGTGTACCGCATCATTGCGTGCTTTGACAATCGAGCGCATAGTATCGAGTGGTTGGGAATCTAGCTTGAAGGCGTCCCTGAACGCATCTCGCCAATAATTCTTTACGAGTTGAGGGAAGTCTCCGATGTCTATAGCTTCTCCGGCATCACGCCCATCGCGGAGGTTCTGTTCAAATTGGTTATACTGGCTATCCAAAAGCGCAGACTTTATGCAATCCTCAACACTTCTACCAGGTACACGCCTCAGACTTCGGACTATGAATTTTCGCATCACATCACGGTAGATATCCAAGGCTCCAATCAGGGCTGTTCTGTTAGGGCGATCCGTCATCGTATGTCTCCTCGGCCATTTGTTGCTACTAGCACATGGGAGGCATTTCGCCTCGTCAGTGAATTATTTTATTCATTAAATAATGAATAAAATATCATATAAATTCATTCCTGTCAAGAAATATGGTATCAAGCCATGCTTGATACCATATTTCTTGACAGCTAACGGTCCCGGTTTTACACTTGGACAAGATTTTCAAAGACAGTTTTTCACTGTCCGGGAGTGTATGTAAATGACCCAGGAATCTGTTATCACAGATGAGATGAGAGCGGCCGTCGGCGTAGAGTCGGAGGCTTACATGAATGACGTGGAGAAGGGCGCGATAATCAAGTTCGCGCGCGCTATCGGCGACACCAACCCGATCCATACGGATGAAGAGGCCGCGAGGCAGTCCCGATACGGCGGCCTGGTTGCGCCTCCTACATTCTTACGCTCGCTGCGTTCGGGCAAAATGAAAGTGGACGTCAGGAGCCCCTACCCCGCCAATCTGGACGGCGGAAGTGAGTGGGAGTACTACGAGCCGGCGCGCCCGGGTGACCGAATTGCCGTAACTACCATGGTGTCCAACGTGTTCGAGCGCCCCGGGCGCCTGGGGAATATGCTGTTCATACAGCGCGAAACCAAGTACGTAAATCAGTTCGGCACTACTGTGGCGATCCAGCGTACCACAGGGATCAACTACCAGCCGCAGGAAGACGAATAGACGCCAAGGGAGGAATTTCATGGCAGAACAGGTATATTTTGAAGACGTAGCAGAAGGGATGGATATTCCTACCCTGCGCAAGGATCCCACCACCCAGCAGTTGGTGATGTATGCCGGAGCGTCCGGCGACTACTACCAGATTCACTACGACCTGGAATACGCCAAGAACAACGGCCTGCCGGACGTGATTCTGCACGGCGCGCTGAAGAACGCGTTCCTAGGCCAGGTCATGACCGACTGGATCGGTGAGTGGGGCACCCTCAAGAAGCTGAGCGTGCAGTACCGCGGGATGGATGTTCCGGGCACTCCGGTTTTCGCCAAGGGCGTGGTGAAGAAGAAGTACCAGCAGGACGACGAGAACATCGTCGAGTGCGAAATCTGGCTGGAGACCCACGAAGGCCAGCGCACGACTCCCGGATACGCAGTCGCAGCTCTGCCGGAACGCAGCGAGTAAAACCTGACCGGAAATCATTGAAGAGAACGAGCATGGGTGGTAATGGCTGTCCATGCTCGTGATTTTGGGAATAGGTTCTATGACTTTAATATCTGAACCAATAGAAGCGCATTATGTTCACAGCCATCGGCTGATCACGCACGCCGAGGAAGAACTAGCCAAAGGGGATAGGCTTCAGGCGTCAGAAAAAGCATGGGGTGCGATTGCCCACTATTTTAAGTATTTAGCGGCCCAGCGCAGTTGGAGATACGTCACTCACGCGGACGCGTTTACCATTTCGGACCGGATCTCAGCGGAACTGGGAGAACCTAGGGTCAAAACACTGTTTTCGATTGCCAATGGTATGCACGGGAATTTCTATCAGGATCAGAAGTCTCTGGATCACATAGGACAAGAAATTGAGGAAATGAAGGTTCTCTTGGATATTTTGAGGCACGCGGATAGGTTTATGGATGGCGAGAGTTCCAACGGGCGGTAAGTTAAGTCTTAGAAAGAATCTCAATTGGGGCGTCCTGAAAAGGACGCCCCAATTCGTTTCGATTAAGGACAGCGGATCAGGAAAGAGTTGCCGCAACACCCTTTGCGATGTCTCGGTATTCGCCCAAGATCGCATTGTTGTTTAGGACCGCGGGCCTCGACGTGTCTCGGTAGGCGGCGCGCATCTCCATTCTGCCCAGGAATGGTATGTCGAGATGTTCGGCAAGCTCTTCGCCCGCTCCGTACCCGAATATATCTCCTGAGAAGTTCTCGACCACGCCGAGCACGTCTATCTGCAATTTCTTGATCATGTTCACCGAGCGAATCGCGTCTATCTTGGCCAACTCCTGCGGAGTGGTGACCACGACGAATCCGTCCATGTCCAGGGCCTGCATCACGGTCAGGGGCGCGTCGGACGTTCCGGGCGGCAGGTCTATCAGAAGATAGTCCAACTCTCCCCAGTCGGTGGACTGCAAAAGCTGGTTGATGGCGTTGTGAATCATAGGTCCGCGCCAGATAATCGCCTCTTCCTCGTCCTGCTGGAAGAAGCCCATTGACATGACCTTTACACCGAACCGCTCAGGCGGAATCATCTTGCGGTCCTCGCCAATGAGTGGAGCCTCCGCCACTTTCATAGCGCGGATCACGTTGGGGCAGTCAATATCCACGTCCAGCACGCCGACCTTCGCGCCGTCGTTGGCGAGGGTCACGGCGAGGTTGACGGCCACGGTCGTCTTCCCGACTCCGCCCTTCCCACTATACACGCCGACCTTGTGCTTGATGCGCGACAGCGTTTCGGATATGGCGCGCTTCTGCGCGAACTGTCGGCGCATTGCCTCGACTTTGGCCCTGGCCTGAGCCTGTTGATTGGGATCCATTTGGGTCATCTTAATCTCCTGCCCATCTTCAAAGCGCCGCTACAAACACAGGGACGACCCAAATCAGGCCGCCCCTGCGATGATATTTCGTATTGATTGTTCAGCGTGGTTACCCGCGCCGACTTCTGAGGCTAGTGTTCCAACATTTTTGGATTGACGGTTTATATACCCTCACCCTAACCCTCTCCCTTTGGGAGAGGGGATAATTCGGAATCTGGATATCCATCACAACTAAGTTGTCGGACTACTAGTCCAGACCGAGCAGTTTCTTGCCCTCTTCGGTAATCATGTCCGGGGTCCAGGGGGGGTCGAAGGTCAACTCGACGTTGATATCCTCGACGTTGTCCATCTCGGCGATGCGCCACTCGGCCTGCTGAGCGATGTACGGCCCCATGCCGCAGCCCGCGAAGGTCAGGGTCATCCTGACGTCCACGTTGCCCTGGTCAACTTCGATGTCGTATATAAGACCGAGGTCAACGACGTTAACGGGGATTTCGGGGTCGTACACATCTCTGAGAGCTTCGTAAACATCGTCTGTGGTCAGTGTCTGTGTGGTCATTGGGCAACCTCCCGGTATGCTTCTCGTTCATGTAGGTCAATTGTAACCACGAGGGTTAATAGTGTCAAAAGGCATGTCAGTGGGTAAGTGAGGCGCGACCCGTCCGGCATTCAGTCAGCGCGCGCGGAGCATGAGCCGTTCGGCATCGCGCCTGTCGTCTGCCAGAGCCGCGTATATCAGACTGCCCTTGTTCTTGAGAACGACGTGCGCGTGTTCCGTCTCCAAGTAGCGAGCGTTGGTGTTGCCCAGGTCTATCGTCTCCATTCCGATGCGTCCGGCAATCGTGCTCACAAGAAACGAAAGCGCGAAACCCGGATAATTGGTTTCGCCGACTATGACCATCCCAACGTCGTGGAGCGTCAGGAAGCGAAAATCAATTTCCCGCGTAATATCAATCGGCGCATCGCCGTATATGGCAAAGGCGAGCCTCTGAGCGCCAATGTTGCCGAAGGCAATGTCGAGATCGGACAGATCTACCCCCACGTTGGTCTCGATGTCTTCGATAAGTTTGTCGTCGGGAGAAATCAGCCCCGCCGCTATGGGTGGATCGTTCTCGGAGACAGCCAAATTCGTCATTAGAGCCCACGACTCTGGACTCTTCTCCTCTATTGAGATTCTGGTACTGGTGTCCGGAGCGCTGGTGTCCAGCTTATCGCGAACGTCAACTGCCCAAGCCGAACTCCCGCGAACTACGTGCAAGGTACTCGAATCCAGTTTGGACCATATAGCGTCTTCGGCTGGATACTTCCCGTACAGTTCATGTACTTGCTGGGCATCCTCCACACTGACGAATTCCAGGGAGCCGGCTATGTCTCCTTCGGTAGATGTCAGAATAGTCGCGCCTGATATCTCGGCGCTCTCCGATGTCTCCGGAGGAAGTATGTCAATGCCTCCTGATGGCAGGAAACGCCGAATATCTACGCTGGCCGGTATGGACGGACGGAAGTATAAATAGCCGACAAAATCAACGTTGGGCAGCAGATTTGACTGCGTATCCGCTGGCAGAGTTCCCTGCCCTTCACTCACCTCCGACGCGCAGGCTACGCTCAACAGCGCAATAACCGCTATTGTGAGCGCAAACCCGTATCCTGGCAAAGACCGCCACCGAGACGCGCGCAAGACAAATCCCCCCTTGCTGTCAAGACGCAATAGCGTCCTATATTAGGCATTTTACACTATATGGCGTCAAATTATACAACGACCTTTCTGAGATCTGTAATCTGGTCGCGCAGCAACGCGGCTTTCTCGAATTCCAGCGACTTTGCCGCGGTCCGCATCTGGGATTCAAGGTCTTTGATGAGCCTGAGAATATCGTCCTTCGGCATATCAGACGAGTCAACCGTGTAGCTCTCCCGCGTCTCGGCGATGGCCCTGACCCGTTCGGTTATGTCGTGGACGGTCTTCTGAATGCTCTGCGGGGTGATTCCGTTCTCACGGTTGTGAACCTGCTGAATCTCGCGTCGGCGTTCGGTCTCGTCAATGGCGCGCTTCATCGAATCGGTAACGCGGTCGGCGTACATGACCACATGGCCGTAAACGTGCCGCGCCGCGCGCCCTACGGTCTGTATCAACGCGGTAGTGGAGCGCAGGTAGCCTTCTTTGTCGGCGTCCAGTATTGCCACGAAGCTGACTTCCGGCAGGTCCAGTCCTTCCCTGAGAAGGTTTATGCCCACTATCACGTCGTAAACTCCCAGCCGCAGGTCTCGGAGTATCTCACTGCGTTCCAACGTATCTATCTCAGAGTGCAGATAATGGGTGCGGACGCCCATTTCTCGCAGGAAGTCCGCCAACTCCTCCGCCATACGCTTGGTGAGCGTGGTTACTATGCAGCGTTCACCTCGGTCCACACGGAGCTTGATCTGGTGCAGCAGGTCGTCAATCTGCCCATCCGTGGGCTTGACCTCGATGATCGGATCGGTCAGTCCTGTTGGTCGTATCACCTGCTCCACCATCTGCTGGGAGTGTTCATACTCATATGGTCCCGGTGTAGCGGAGACATAGATTGCCTGGTTGACGGCCTGCTCGAACTCGCCGAAGTTAAGCGGGCGGTTGTCTAGCGCCGACGGCAGGCGGAAACCATACTCCACCAGCACTTCCTTTCGGGCGCGGTCGCCCTTGTACATCGCGCGTATCTGCGGCAGCGTCATGTGCGATTCGTCAATGAACAGCAGATAGTCCTCCGGGAAGTAGTCCATCAGCGTATAGGGCGTGCTTCCCGCCTCGCGTCCACCGAGGTGACGCGAGTAGTTCTCCACACCGCCGCAGTATCCGGTCTCCCGCAGCATCTCCACGTCGTAGCGTGTACGCTGTTCGAGACGCTGGGCCTCCAGCAGTTTGCCCTCCCGGTTCAGGATTCGCAATTGTTCATATAGCTCATCTTCGATATTCTGGATCGCGGTGTGCATCCTCTCCTGAGAGGTCACGAAGTGCTTGGCCGGGTATATCTGTATGTCGTTGCGCTCGGCCAGTATCTCGCCCGTCAGCGGGTCCATCTCGACTATGCGCTCAACCTCATCTCCCCAGAACTCGATCCGCACGCCGACGGACTCGTAGGCGGGCAGTATCTCCATCGTGTCGCCGCGTATCCTGAAACGTCCTCTCGCCAGGTCGAAGTCGTTGCGCTCGTACTGTATGTCAATAAGCTGCCGGGCTAGCCTGCTGGGACTTCTGATTTCTCCCCTCTGCACATGGGCCATGAATCCCTGGTATTCCTGAGGCGAGCCGAGGCCGAATATGCAGGACACGGACGCGACTATCAGAACGTCTCGCCGGGTGAGCAGAGAGCGCGTAGCCGCGTGTCGGAGCTTGTCGAGCTCCTCGTTGATGTCCGCGTCCTTCTCAATATAGAGGTCGGTGCGCGGGAGGTAGGCTTCGGGTTGGTAGTAGTCGTAGTAGCTGACGAAGTATTCCACCGCGTTGTTCGGGAAGAATTCCTTGAACTCAGTGGCGAGCTGGGCGGCCAGCGTCTTGTTGTGCGCGATGACCAGTGTGGGACGCTGCAATTCTTCGACTGCGTTGGCCATCGTGAACGTCTTTCCACTGCCCGTCACGCCCATCAGGGTCTGGTGCGCCATGTCGCGGTTCACGCCGTTCACAATCTGTTCCAAGGCCCTGGGCTGGTCACCGGTAGGCTGGAAGTCGGAGACTATCTCAAACTCAGGCAATGTCTATTCTCCAGAGAAGGGGAGTACCCGCATTGAACGAGGGCGTAGTCATTGTAGCATTACCTTTCCTGCAATTACCCAAGCGCTTCGCAGAATCCGATTCCCCAGATGCCTCTAGCCGGCGAAGCCTGTGATAGTTTACTCCCATCGTCAGTGGCAAGGTGTCGTAGTCAGACAGTTGGTGTATGCTTCAGTTCTACAACTTTGGCGACGCGACGCTTATAGATTGAAGGCGTAGATGTTCACTGCTACCCACATTTTTGAACCGGAGCCGCCGTACGACTTCGATGCGTCAGCCGGTTTCGCAGTGTATGGTCGCGGCAGGTATGCCGCCGACTCGCTGGCGGACGGCGTGTTCTCCAGAGCTTTGGAGATCGGCGGCAAGACGGTCGCCCTGAGTGTCCGTTCGGTAGGAGAGGTCGAGAGACCGCGTATCGAGGCGCGCTTGGAGGGAGACCGGCTGAGCTCCGAGGAGGAGTCGAAAGTCGTAGGAGTGGCAGTGCGGCTGGTCGGCGCGCAGAGCAGCCTTATCGAGTTCCACAACGCGGTCGAGGGCGACGACCCAATGGCTGAGTTCGTAGGTCGGTTTCGAGGGCTCGGCATCGCGCAGTCGGCGTCTCCATTCGAGGGGCTCGCGCTTTCGATTCTCGGTCAGCAGATCAGCAATGAGGTCGCTCGCGCGCTCAGGGACCTATTGGTTGATACTCTGGGGAAAGTGATCTCCGTCAAAGGGGTGGACTACAGGGTGTTCCCGTCTCCTGCCGCGATAGCAGAGGCTGGGATAGACGAGTTGAGAGGAATGAAACTCAGCGCCAGAAAGGCCGAGTACATAAGCGACATTGCTGAGAGTGTGGCTTCAGGGTCACTGGATCTGAACACGCTAGCCGTCTTGCCAGACGATTCCATAGTGGAGGAACTCGTCAAGTTAAGGGGCGTAGGCCCGTGGACGGCGCACTGGCTACTTATACGCGCATTCGACCGTCCTGACGGTTTCCCGGAAGGCGATCTGGCCTTACAGAGGTCGCTCGGGGCCCTATACAATGGAGGTAAGCGTCTGACTGCGGACGAGGCTGTCGCTCTCTCGGCTCGGTGGCGTCCGTACAGAAGCTACCTGGTGACGTATATGTTTGCGGCGGCGCGACAGGGTCTGATACAGGGCAGCCGATCCGGTCAGGCTGTCGGGCCGTAGAGCGCTGAGAGGAGTAAGCGATGTCAGGCGTGTATCCTGAAGACAAGTGGGTTTCCGTAAACGGGCTGTCGCTGCACTACCTGGACTGGGGAGGAGACAGGACTAAGAAGCCTTTGATCCTCATGCATGGCATTGGCGGCCATGCGCACCAGTTCGATGAGCTAGCGCCGCGCATGACAGACAAATGGCATGTGGTCGCGCTCGACGCGAGAGGCTGCGGAGACAGCGACTGGAGCAGAGAGGGCTATTCGGCGCAGTCGTTCGCGTCCGACGTCGGCCAGTTCGCGCTGGCCACCGGACTTTATCCGTTCGACTATTATGGCCACTCCCAGGGATCCAGGATCGGGATGCCTCTGGGAGCCTACTTCGGCCACCTCGTCGACAATCTGGCGCTGGGAGATTACGGACCGATGCCTGACTCTTCTCCGTCGGGCAGGCAAACAGCGGCGTCTCGTATGCAGGGTGGGAATCGAGAACTGCCCAGGGGCTTCTTCAGCGATCAGATGGCCTTCGACTGGCGCCGAGAGGAAGACACAGAAGCCAGCGACGACAAGATATGGGCCACTGTGAGGCACACATACCGCACGAACTGGGACGGGATTCTCGTGCCGAAGACCGATCCTGAGATCAGGTGGCTTCTGGGCCGGACGGCGCTCAAGGAGGGACCGTTCCTCTGGGACTGCGTTGGGAAGATCAGCTGCCGGACCCTGGTGCTTAGAGGAGAGACCAGCTCGGTGCTCGATGAACCACAGGCGCGTAAGATGGTGGCAGCGATTCCGAACGGCAACGGCTCATTCGCAGAGGCGCCGGGAGTCGGTCACGGACTGCATAATGAAGACATGGACACCACGGTCGGAATCATCCGAGAATTCTTTGACGACGGGCAGTGAGTCCAAACTGAACACAGCAAGTGGAACCTGTATCAGATTAGCCGGTGTAAAGGTTCGAGATTTCGAAGCGAGTGCGCCCATGGTCGGGGCACCGCCGAAGCGGACCAATCGGTTGTAGGACTAACAATGAATGATACTCACGATAATGCAATTGATACGGCGAATGGCAACCCGCGAGAGGTCCTTATTGATGCGGCGCTCTCCCTACTACCCGATATCCGGGGTATGGTCGAGGAGATTGACGATGCGCGCCGATTGCCAGACCGATTGGTGGGCAAGCTGACCGATGCCGGGTTCTTCCGTATGATGGTGGACCGGGAGTTGGGTGGCCTGGAGGCCGATCCACTTACCGCGGCCCAGGTGGTGGAAACACTGTCTGAAGTCAGCCCCTCCGTGGGTTGGGTGGTAATGATCGTCGCCTCTACAAACTTCTGGACCGCCCGTGTTCTGCCGGACGACGCGGTAAGGGATGTCTTTACTCCGGGCGCTCCGGTGAACGTGGCCGGCAACCTGATGCCCCACGGGCGGGCAGTAAAGGTTGACGGCGGCTGGCGGGTGTCCGGGCGGTGGCCCCTCGGCAGCGGTTGCTGGCAGGCTCATTGGGTGGCCAGCGGCGGTTGGCTTCACGACGGGCATGGGCCGATCATGGAGGACGGCACCCCCGCCTGGCGGGTGTTCTACACGCCAATTAGCGACTGCCGCATTCTGGATACCTGGTACACAACGGGCCTGCGGGGTACTGGCAGCCACGATTACACCATGGACGACATCTTTGTCCCTGACCGGCTGGTAACCCGGCACCCGCTGCGGGCGCCGAGCCTTCGGCCAAGCCGCCACTACGACTACAGCGCAATGGTAATCGCCGTGATGGCGGCTGTTGCCCTGGGCGCGGCCCGGGGATCGGTCGACAGCCTGATCGAAATCTTGGGGGAGAAGCTGGACCTACCCAGCGGTCGGCCGGCGTCATCCAGATTTGACAAGCAGGCCGACTTGGGCGCCGCCGAGGCACTTGTGGGCAGCGCCCGGGCCTATCTGTATGACATTCTGGGCCAGGTGTGGGCGAAAATCACCACCGGCGAACCGCTAACCTCGGAGTTGCGAGCCCGTTTTCGCCTGGCCTGCACTAACGCGGCCACCGCCTCAGTCGCCGCGGTGGACCTTGTTTACCGAGCCGGGGGAACTGACTCCATATACAGCTCGTCCCCGGTGGAGCGGCTCTTCCGCGACGTGCATACAGTAGCAGCGCACGTCGCCATGCGGCCTTCGACTTTGGACGACGGAGGAGCGCTGCTGCTGGGTCAGCAGCCTCGCATTCCGGGCTTCTAGGGAGTAGCCTTTGCCGGTATCCGACGCTGATACCCGTCCCGTTACATAAACTTGAACAAGCCTCGCTTGTATTCAGGGTTACGTGTTAATCTGGAATATAGAAGTGCGTGACATGGCTAAACTGGAGGGCAGGCGCTGGACAGGCGACCTGTCCGGTCCAACGCTGTCCGACCGCAGTCCCTGCACATATGAGGTCTATCTGCCCGGCCGTCGTTTCACGCTCGATGGCGACGTTGCTTCGGATGTCTCGGGTGCCGAGTCCGCGCTTGCGAGGCTGGATGCGTCCGCCGCCGCTCTCGCCAATTCGGAGGCGCTGGCCCGGCTGTTCCTGTGCGCCGAGTCGGTGGCCTCGTCCAGGATAGAAGGCTTGGAGATAGGCGGAAGATGCCTTCTGCGCGCGGACGCCGCCCGCGATATCCGGCGTGAGCCCTGCATCATGATATGCCGGGAGTGCAATCCCCCACCACGGCACGCGCTACGAGGGCTGGCGCTGCCTGTGCTACCCGGAGGGTTGAGGAGGGGACTATGACATGGCCTATGTTGAAATGGATGCTCAAGTGGGTAGCGCTTGGGCTGTTCGTATATATAGCATTCTACATAGGATGCCGAGTACTACTATATTGAGGGTAGCATGGACACTGAGAAACAGGACGATTTCGTCTTTGACGTCGAAGTCATTAAGACAATGGGAGAGGACCAAATCCTCAGGAACACATTAAGCGGCGATAACTATTTGGCAATGTTTCGGGCAGCTAGCGTTGACGCACGTACTCCACGGGAGGAGTTCAGGCCTTGGATTCTCAGATGTTTAGCTGAACTGGGTGGCCGCGCGCACCTCTCAGAAGTCATGGACTGTATCTATCGGAAAGTGGGGGACAGGCTAACAGATTACGACCGTGCGGAAGGTTCCTCCGGTCGGCTTAGGTGGAAACATGAAGTGGAGTACGAAAGAAATGCACTCAGGGGAAAAGGGCTGATTGCCAGCAGCTCACCCCGGGGAATTTGGGAACTTACTGATAAGGGTCATGCAGCAGCAGAGGGTTTGCCGTAAGCCTGCTCATCGAAGCGCTTCCCGCCGCGCCCGTTCTCACGAATACCACCGCCGCTGAACTGGTGGGCCGTTCGTTCCAGGCTGCGAACCAGGCAATCGAGCGGCTCGTGGAAGCGGACGTACTTGTTCAGGTGAGCGTGGGGCGTCGGAACCGCGCCTTCGAGGCGCATGAACTGGTTGACGCCTTCACTGTCTTCGAGCACCGACTGGCAAGCCCCGAGTGGGATACGCTCGTATCACCACCGGCCCGTCGTGTGCCGCGGATGTCAGTGCGGCGGGGACGCTGAGAGAAGCTGACTACCTGGCGCCACGTATGTGCTTATCCATCCAGCCGAGCAGTCGCGACAGATACTCCTCCCTGAGCTTGGGATGGCCTGTCCTGACGAAGCCGTGGGAGCTGCCCGGGAACCTGACGAACTCGACCTCCTTGCCCAGCCGCTTGAGCGTCACGAAGTACTGCTCGGACTGCTCTATTGGGCAGCGATGGTCGTCTTCGCCGTGCATGAGGAGCGCCGGCGTTTCGACGTTGGGCGCGTAGGTAAGCGGAGAATGCTCAAGGAACGTGTCCTGCGCTTCCCAGCGCTTACCGCCCCACTGCGCCTCGCCGAACCGCACACCGATGTCCGACGTCCCGTACATACTGGACAGGTTGATGCACGGAGCGCCAACGACGGCGGCCTTGAAACGGGTGTCGTGGCCTATAATCCAGGAGCTCATGAAACCGCCGTAGCTGTAGCCGGTGATGCCTAGCCTGGACTCGTCCACGTAGTCGCGCTCGCATATGAGATCGACCGCCGACATGATGTCCAGGTAGTCCTCGCCTCCCCAGTCGCAGAGCACAGCCGTCATGAAGTCAGCGCCGTACGTGGATGATCCGCGCGGGTTGACCGCCAGAACGATGTATCCGGCGGTTGCCAATACCTGCTGCTGGGGGCTGAAGCTGTCCGAGAAGACCCCGTGCGGCCCGCCGTGAATGTCCAGCACGAGCGGGTAGCGCAAATACGGATCGAAGTCGGGAGGGAACAAGACCCTGGACTCGATCTCGAATCCGCCCCTGCTGTGAGTGAACTTCTCCAACTTGGCCGGAGGATGCTCCTCGAAGTACTTCCGGTTGAAGTCGGTCAATTGGGCTGCCGCTCCGGAAGTCATATCAACAGAGTGCAGATCGCCCGCTGAGTCTGGAGGGACAGTGAGCGCGACAGCAGACTTGGCACCGGCATCGAACGAGATCTGAGACATCAGGCCGCCGCCTGTTATCTTGCGAAGATCGCCTGTGCCGGCATCGGCTTGGTATATCGCTGACTCACCCCGGGCGTCCGCAATGAACGATATGCGTCCATCGTCCGTCCAGCGCATCTCGGGCGCGGGCACAAGCGGAGCGTATCCCCCTGCGGGGCTGATCGAGTCGTCGGTCAGCTTGCGCGGAGCGCATCCGGGCTCGATCACGAATATCCAGGACTGCCAGCCAGCCGCCGCCACGTCGTCGTCCGAACCCACTACCGCTATCGAGTCGCCGGATGGCGACCAGCACAGCGCGGCGACGCTCGACAATCCCTGCGACCTCAGCTCCATGCCTGCCCCGCGCTCCGATACGGGGGCGTCGCCACCGGCAGGGATCACGTAAACGTCTGAGTGGGTTGAGATCTCACGGTCGGGCCTCCGATCAGCGACGAACGCAATTGACGCGCAATCCGGTGACCATGACGGGGCGCTGTCGTCGCCTTCACCATCGGTCATCTGCCGCGTCTCGCCTGACTCACGATCGACCACGAATATATGCCTGAATGCCTCCCCTCTCCATCCGAGGCCGTCCGCCCTGTACCTGATCCGCCTGACCACACTGACGCGCGGGTCCTTCTTTGGATCATAGTCATCCGGCGCGCGGTCCGGGTCCACATCCGACACGAATGCCAGCGCGCCGGAGTCTGGAGACCAGGCGACGTCGGTGATGCCTCCGGCAACGTCAGTCAGCTTGCGCGCCTCGCCGCCCCCCGTGGGCATGATCCAGATCTGGGATTTCCCGTCGTTGTCGGGACGGACGAACGCGAGATGGCGGCCATCAGGAGAAAACCTCGGACTGGAGTCGCTCTTACCGCCGGTGAACGGCGCGCTCTCACCCGACGCCATATCCATGACCATGATATGCGACCGTGTCTCCATGCTCTCGCTGTCCACGTGAGATCGCGCAAAGGCCAGTCTGGAGCCGTCTGGAGACAGCGACGGAGAGGCGACGCTCACCAGTTTGTACACCAGGTCGGAAGAGATTGAAGAGGGCATAGCTACGGGTCCTTTCGCAAGATGCTAAAGCTATCTTAACCATCCGCAGCCTCAGGCCGTCAAGTCGACCGGGCTGCGAGGAGGCTGTATCAGTTTGGTCGGTGGCGGTAATCACCCTCACCCCAGCCCTCTCCCTCAAGGGAGAGGGGGTCTGTTGATTGAAATTCTTAGCTGGCTGCACATTTACACCCTTCTCAGCGTCGAGGGAGAGGGGGTCTGTTGATTGAAATTCATAGCTGACTGGACATTTACCTACCCCTCTCAGCCCGTCGAGGGAGAGGGGGTTTTCGCGCCGCAAGGAACGCCGACTAAGTTGATACAGGTTCGGCTGCGAGGAGGCGGTGTCCGATTAGTTGGTCGCAACAGTTACGACGAAGCCCAACGCCGCGTCAGATACTACCCGCAGCTGTTCGCCGGATACCGCAAGAACTGGAGTTTTGCAGGAGGAGGAATTCACTTAGATACAGAACGAATCGGTAACTGTCCTGGAATTCGCAGCGCCACTGCGAACTGGTAAGATAACAGCCGGCGACAGCAAGGCATATGACGGAGGCGTTGGAGTAGGAGGCAGTTTTTCTACCTCAGCCAAGAGAGCGGCGGTAGAAGATTTACGCGCATCCTTAAATGATGCCATAGTCAAAGTAGCGTGGACGGACTCATACGGGGAGTCCAACTATACACTATTGCTGTCGAAAGAATTTTTGGACACGCGAGCTTACGTATCACCAGACCAGCGACGTTGTGAACTGGAAGAGACTTCTATGTTTACTTCCATTCCATGGACTGTTCCACCTGGCTATATCGTTGGGGCCAACCTCTATTTAGCCTATTTTTCGGTCGCATGGCTGGTTGCCGGGGTTGCATGGGCGCCGTTCGCGGCAATTGTTTCCGCTGTTTTAGCTCGTAGAAGAAAGCTGAGAAAGCGATACTCCTGGGCGGTGGGAGCGCTATACTCGGCGCTGTTGATACTGCCCTGGATATACATGGTGACGAAAATATCGGGGAAGTCCATTCCCGGATTTATTGGCCGCGCGACATACTTCCTGCTCTACGGAGTTGTCTGGCTGTTCGGGCTGATTCCTTGGATTCTTATACTTATGCACAGCTACCGCATCTACACATACGACAGATTACAACTGATAATGTGGATGATAGGGCTGTCGGCGCTACTGGTAGTCAATGTGTTTACGTGGGGATTCTCGCTGTGGAGGTTCTTGAGGCGACACAGGGAGGATGTGGCGACAGGCAGCCCGCCGGATCGAGTGTATGTAATGCCATTCGCGCTTGCGGCCATGTGGATAGTGATACCGCTTGTTCTTACATTCCTTCCCTACCAGTGGTGGCTTTAGGGCGCAGACGGCTCTGTCATCTTGACGACTTGGTTGGCGTCTAGTCCGGTCAGGGTCTGGGTACGTCCGCTGGGCCAGAGGATGGTCACCTCCTCGACGATTCTCGCGCTTCCGAGTCCGAATTCCAACTCCACGCTGTCCATGGACAGGTAACTCGAACCGGCCTGAACCTCTCGAACCTGGGTAAGGGGTTCATCGCCGTCGGCCAGGGTTGCCCTGAGATAGACCCGCGCGCCTATGCCGTCGGCGTTGCTGCCGGTTCCGTCCACGGCCATTCGGCCTTCCAGCCTGAGAGTAATCCAGTTGTTGAGGCCAGGCTGGTTTATCCACATGAACGTCGGCCCCGGGGCGTAGTCCGCGTCGTAGCCTTCGCCGGTGAACAGCAGGCCGCCGCTGTTAGTTCCTATCAGGTCAACGTAGCCATCGCCGTTCAGGTCGCCGTGCGCGAGTCCCTTTCCATTCTCGTGGTATCTGGGCGTCAGTTTTATGGAAGCGGGATCCTGTCCGGGTTCCAGCGTGTCAATCTTTTCGTAGCGCACGCCCTGAACATCAATCAGGCGTGTCTCGACGGTAAGGTCCTCGAAGCCCTTGCCGCCCAGATTTCTTAGCATCCGGCCCGCGGACTGATAAATGTCGCCGCCCGGTCCGTCTCCGCTGGCTATCTCCGAACCCAGCCAGTAGAGGTCCTGGTAGCCGTCGTTGTCCATGTCGAAGAACGTAGCCCCGTATCCGAACTCGTATGCCGACAGTCCGGTCGGAACGGGCCAATTGGGATTTATGTTGGCGGGATCGAGAGAGGCGGGCGGCATGAGCGCGCTGGGTTCGACGTTCGTAGCGGGGGCCACATCCTCGAAGCGGCCAGAGGACGCTCCAACGCCGTTTCGGAGAAGAACATTCAGGCAAGTCCCCCACCGGAAGCGTTCGTGGTACTTGCAGTCGGGACCGGGATTGGGCTGAGGGTCTCTCATTCGCAGGTGGTAGCCCGCGTTGGTGGCGAAAACGTCAAGGCGCGAGTCAGCGTTGTAGTCGCCTACTGCGAATCCCATCCAGTTGCCGACGCGGGCGAATCCCATTTCTCTTTCCACTGAGATGAATCTCACACTCCCGGGAGTGGAGTCGTTCCTGTACAGGCGCAGGAAATCGCCGTCCGTAGCGACCCAAAGGTCTGGAAGCAGGTCGTCGTTGTAGTCGAAGAACGTGGCGGCGTGTGTGGGGCCGGTCGGGTCTCCCACACGATTGGATTCTTTATCCATAAGAGATGGATCATAGCCCTCGTAGGTAGCGCCATCGCTGTCAGTGAACATCAGCGGTTTGCCATCCGGCGCGCGCATCCATATCTGTTCGCCGAGAAGTCCCGACTCCTCAGATACATCCGAGAAAGTCAGGTCGCCGTTGTTGCGGTACATCACGTTGAAGTGACCGGGATGGTTGTCCTCGCCCATGAAGAAGTAGTCTTCATCAATCAGATTGGCGACGAAGATGTCCAGCCAGCCGTCGCTGTCCACGTCGGCGCACGCTGCGGTAGCGGCGGCTCGCAGGTTCGGGCTGTCGCCAAAGGCGGCGGCGCTGACATCGCTGAAAGAGCCGTCGCGGTTGTTGATAAACAGCCTGTCGGCGTATGCGGGCGCAATGGTCTGTCCGTCCTCATCCGCTACGCGCGCCGACCTGAAGTCGAGTCCATCACCCTGGATGCCGCGTCCTCCGACATAGAGGTCCTGGTAGCCATCGTTGTTCACATCGCAAGCCACAACACCGCTGGAGCCTTGTTCAATCGCCGCGACGCCGGCTGACTCGGCTGTCTCAACGAAAACCATATCCCCGTCGTTGCGGAATAGGCGGTTCGGATGACCTGCCTCCTGCGTGAGATATACGTCCTGGTCGCCGTCTCGGTCATAGTCGAATATAGCGACGCCGGGCCGGTAATTGGAGACCCGGTACGCGCCGCCCATGGCCTCCCTGGCGACGTTTGTGAACGCCGGAATGGTCGAGTCCGGTTCGGCGACCGGAACGTCATCGGGTTCGGATGAGCAGGCGACAATCGCTGCAACTAAAGACGCAATCAGAAGCAGCGCAGGAATTCTCAGCGCAGAGTTGGGACTGGATAAAATAGTCATGTCATTCGTCGAGGAGGTTAAACATCATGAGGGTTCCGGTTAGTCAGGCTTTGTGCTGTGGTATAGAGTATCACGAAGCGCGATGGTCATAAATGCGGGAGTCTGCCAGTGACATCGGATTCAAAGCCAGCTCCATTCGGTCTGGGAAGTTGGACGGATGTCGCGTGGCTCGTCTCGATAAGCTCCACTCTGCTCCTGGCTCTGCTGCCGTTTTCCAGCTACATCGCCTCCATCCCGTTCCTGGGTGACGAATGGGGAATGAGCAACTCCCAGGCGGCGGCGGTATTCAGCGCGTACCTCGTTGGGTACGCCGTGTCGGCGGCGTTTCTGATCCCGGTGACCGACAGGCTGCCCGCAGGCAGGGTGATGTTCGCGAGCGTCGCGCTGATAGCCGTGAGCAATATCCTGTTCCCTCTGCTGGCGCGGGATGTGTGGACAGCGTCGGCTCTCCGATTTGTCGCGGGCGCGGGACACGTGGGAGCGTACATTCCGGGCATAAGGATCGTATCGCTCAGGTTCGCCGACGGTATGCGCGGCACGGCTGTCGCCATATTCGTCGGCGCCGGGTACGCGGGAACCACCATCTCATATGTCTTCATGGGACAGCTTCTGAACCTCACGGATTCGTGGCGGACGGCGTACATGATTACCGCGCTGGTCGGGCTGATCGGCGTGCTGATCGCGCTGATACACCTATTGCCGCGCCGGTCGCAGGAGGGCGAATCCACGCAATCGTTGAGCAGTTCGGGCAGGCTGAATCTGGGTGTGCTGCGCCACCGTCCCATGCTGCTTATCAATCTGGCCTACGCCCTGCACACGGCGGAGCTGTATCTCGCGCGTCTGTGGCTTCCTCTGCTGCTGGCGGCCGCTCTCGTTCACAGCGGAAAAGAGCCGGGTGAGGCGGCGGCGCTGGCGGCCACCTGGTCTGGCTTCATGTTCATGACCGGAATAGTGGGCGTGTTCGCCGGAGGGGTCATATCCGACCGATTTGGCAGGACTTTGGGCGCGGGCGTGATTTTCGCGGCGAGCGGCGCGATTTCATTCGTCTGCGGATGGCTCGTGGGCGCGCCGCCCGTGGTCCTGATCATCCTGGGCTTTGGATACGGGTTCGCCACGTCCGCGGACTCGGCAATATATTCCACCGCGGTTACTGAGTTGGCCCCCCAGAACCTCATAGGTTCGACGCAGGCTATACAGAGTTTCATCGGATTTACGGTGGGGGCGGTCGCGCCCATCGTTGCGGGCGGACTGCTCGACGCGTTCGACGGAGCCCTCGGGTGGGGCGCCGCATTCGGATTCAACGGACTGCTCGCGGTTGTGGGAGTGGCGGCGCTGCTTATCCTCAGACGTATGCCCGAGGCGTTGAACATGGCGGCTGGCAAGAAGTAGCCGCGTCCGACATTGTACAATGAGTTCACATTATTCAAGGATTAGCGTACTTTGCACAAAATCCCAATTCCAGACCACATTCAAGTACATCAAGAGGGTTTGATATGCTGAGTCTGATATTTTACAGGCGCGGGCCGGGGCTGATAGCCAATTTGCTGAATGTGTGGCGCATCCAGAGGATCATGGCCGGTGGAGCAGACGCTGTTTCCGAAGAGTTCACTGACGCGATTGACGACGCAGAGGAGGACGGCATAATCACGGACGCCGAGTGTCGGCGCGTCTTCCTCACCGACACGATTATGAAGAGCGTCAGGCGCGGGTCTCCCGATCCGGTCTATGCGGTCGTCGAGTGTTCGCGCAACTTGACCATGGACGATATCCAGAAGATAAGGGCGACGGCGAATACACTCAGCAAAGTGTTCCCCGACGCTGAGATACACGCGGCGCTCTATTACATGAACATCGAGTCCTTCATCGAGGAGGAGGCGAAGCGGCAGGGCGTTCATCTTATAAAGGCGGGCAAACTCGGTTAGCTCGCCTCGATTTCTGTACACGCAACCATGTTGACTGACCGTTGGGGAGTGGTCGTTTCTGACGACACTCAGGCGTATGCCGGAAGCGTCGAACATGGCGGCGGGGAAGAGGTAGAGTATCCTTATTCGTGAGAGACTTCTTGAGCGCCTGAACGACATCTTGATATTGTATCCACAATGCTTGACCGCACAATCCAAGAGGACAAAGGAATGGGGCAATGACAACCGTATCGGAATTACAGGAGGCGATACTCGGCCTGTCCGAGGCCGACTACTCCAGGCTGCGCCGCTGGCTGCTTGACCAGGACTGGGAACGGTGGGAGCGGGAGTTCGACGAGGATGTGAGGGCTGGCAAGTTAGATGCCTTAGCGTCCGAGGCATTGGAAGCCAAGGCAAGAGGCGACCTGAGGAATCTGTAGTTGCACAGGACAGACCCTCACTTCTGGCGGCGATTCGAGGAGTTGCCCCTCACAGTACAGCGGATAGCCCGACGAAACTTCGACCTATTGAAGGCGAATCCCAGGCATCCGTCCTTGAGGTTCAGAAATGTCGGACGCTACTGGTCAGCACGAGTGGGCGCTGCCCATAGGGCCGTGGCGCTCAAAGATGGCGATGACTTCATCTGGTTTTGGGTCGGCGACCATGACGAGTACCTGAGAATCATTCGCCGGTAGCGGCCATTTATGAAGAGCGCCAGGCGCGGGTCTCCCGATCCGGTCTATACGGTCGTAGAGTCTTCGTACAGCCTGACCAGGGTAAAGGCGACGACGATACTCGGCAAGGCGCTTCCCGACGCCGAGATACACGCAGCGCTCTATTACATGAACATCGAATTCTTCATCGAGGAGGAGGCGAAGCGGCAGGGCGTTCATCTTATAAGAGCGAGTGATCTCGGCTAGCTTGCCTCGATTTCTGTACACGCGGTTCTTGTTGACTGACCGTTGTGGGAGTGGGAGCGTCAAGTGTATGCCGGAGGCGTCGGGGAAGAAAAAGTCCATCCTGTCCGTTTTGCACACGGTCGAAAGCATATTCAAACTGGAAGGGTATCCGAAGATATACTCTAGCGGATGGGTCCGTGGAATGAGGCAGGACTGCCGTATTCCAGGCGGCGGACTAAGGTGTCTGAAGCGCTGGAAAATTTTATTTGTCAACGCACTCTAGGAAAAATCATGACCATCGCCGGATCGAAAACACCCACTCCAACCGGACGTTTCGAGGTGTCCGAATCGGGAATGCGCGAACTCAACAGCAGCCGCCAGCCCTGGGATCTCGTGAAGGAACTGATTCAAAACGCCTGGGATGAAGCGGAAGCGCTCTTTGCCTGTGAATGCCGCGTCACCGTCGAGCCGCAGGCTGATGGCAGCGCCACAATGGTGACCGTCCAAGACGACGGGCCCGGTTTCAGCAACATCGCCGACGCATACACGCTCATGGGCCACACCGCCAAACGACTCCAACCCACTAAGCCCGAATCCACCGAAGAGGGTTAGTATCGCCGCCGGGGCGTGGGTGAGGGACGTGTCAAAGTGGCGGTGCGGTTATGATGTCAGCGCCTGGGTCGTTCTGAAGGTCCGCGGTCGTGATTTTGGACGCCAATGGAGGCCCACAGTGGCGATTTGGGGCGAGTTTGACGAATCTGCGGGCAACAGTGGACACCCGCGGTCCGGTCCGGAGCGATCTTACGGACAAGACAGGCTGTGGTGTGTACGGTGGTCAGTAGTAGACACTGCCGTCAGGCCGGCAGAGGAATGGCTCGCAGTCTGGTCAGTGCGCGACCGAACTGTGTTTCCCAGGGCCAGCGCTGCGGGAGATGCAAAGTAAGGCGGCGGGCCGAGTGGGTGAGCCGTCCGGCGAGGGAGAACAAGCGTCTGCGCAGGGTCTTGGTGGTCGCCACCGGCTCGCGCAGACCGATGCGTCCGATCCAGCGAGCCAGGTTGTGAGCCATTACCTGTATGGCCATCCAGGCGGCGTTGGCTGCAAAGCGCCCCGAGGGCAGATGGTTCAGCCCGACACCGTACTTGAGGTCTCGGATGGCGTTCTCGATCTCGGCGTGGCGGCGATGGTCGGCCTCCAGTTGGAGGGTGTCGCCCTGTCGGTCGGTGATGAAGGCGTGATAGCTGTAGTCGACGAAGAGGGCCAGTTGTGAACCGGGCGTGGGCTTCACCCTGCGGACGATGAGACGCACCGGTGCGGCATCGGGCTCGTTCCGAAAAGGGGTGTAGGTGGTCTCAGCCACGTCGGCTGCGCCGTCCATCCAGTAGGGTATGGGAGTCCAGTCCTCCTCAGGTATGGCCTCTATGAGATTGCGCAGTCGGGTGTGCTGACGGACGGTGATGGAGAAGCGGACACCTGTCTTTCGGCATACGGAGACGATGTCATGGGTGTAGAAGCCACTGTCGGCGCGTACGGTGAGTTGTCCTGTGGCCCCGGCGCAGCGCACCCGGCTCACCGTCTCACGCAGGAAGTGGGCTGCGCCCCGGGCGGTGTTGGCTCGACCCTGTCGCAACCGGGCCATCAGCACGTCGCCGGTTCCTGCGGCGACGGCCACAAGCGGGTGATAGCCTCTCTGGCCGGTGTAGTTGTGGCGGCGGGCGCCCTCCTTGCCCAGTCCGTAGGTCTCGCAGATGGTGGAGTCCAGGTCGATGGTCAACGGCTCATCGCCGGGACCCGCGCCAGCGGCCCAGGCCCGCGCCAGCAACTCCCGGCTCACCCGGTCCAACTGCCGCACATGTCCCCACCTGAAGCTGCGCAGGAAGGTCCCCAGGGTGGATGGCGCCTTCACTGTACAGCCCAACACCCGCCCGGTCCCACCGGCACGCAGCGCGTCGGCGTCATCGATGCAGTCCCCACCGGCCAGCGCCGAGGCAACCAGGGTCAGCGTCTTGTCTCCCGGGTTCGCCCGTCCCGGCGCATCGCCCAGGTCAACGTTGCTGTCCACCAGTTCACTCAGTCCCAGGCGCTGAGCGAGAGTGGCCGGCACGAGCAGCCCGGCATTGGCCACCAGCCGGGGATCGTCGAAGGCGATTCGGATGCGGTCGGGACGCTCAGGTGGTAACATCTATTAAGTGCTCCTGCTCTGGGGTTGGTTCTTGTCTTCAAACCCATTATCCCAGATTCAATGGAGCGCTTTCTCACCCCTTTTGCACGACGACTCATCCATCCCTTCGGTGGATCCGGGCTAAAAGAGGACGTTTCAACGTGGGTGAAAAGGACGTCATCAGCGTGGCAATTAAGGCGAAGGTGGAAACGGTTGGTCACACCGTCACCTTCCCGCGCACGGGGTCGAGAGAGTTGACTTCCAACTCACGACGCGCCAATGGCACCATAGTAAAGGTACTCATGCCGTGGAACGAGCAACAGAGCAATAAACTCGTTGCAATGCTGCGGCGTTTCAGGACACCCATCAACTGCCGCCTATTTGTCAACGACCGGGAAGTACCACATCAGCCGGCCAAAGCAATATCTTCCATAAAACTGCAAACCGTAGTGCAAGACGCCCGCGGCAAGCCCATGCGGACAGCGCAACGTCTAACCAAAATTCACATCTCAGAACCACACGATGCCAACAGCAAAGGATGGCTATACGAAATAGGGATACCCGTGCAGGTTATAGACTGTCCATGGGACGTCGACGTAATGCAGGATATTCCAATGTCGCAGCAACGAGACGCCGTCAGTGAAGCGTATCTCAATCGCATATACGCCGAGACTCTCAACGCGACCCACGGAATGTTGAAACGGGACGAATTCGGCTCTCAATGGGTGAAGCGCGCGATAGAACACCCGCAAATCAAACCCGGAGCCGTCAAGTCCACTGTCAGGGGACGCTATGGCAGTTCTAGGGCTGTCTTTGCAACACTGGACTCAGATGCCAATATGCGCGCATCCGAAGCTGGTTACGGAGTAGCCAATTCAGGCGGAATGTCCAAAAAGGAAATCGAGGCGCTCCGAAAAAACGCCAACGTGAAAGACTCTGACGAAGTATTCCCTACCCCACCGCCGCCACGCAAAGACTACGAGCCTGAACCCGATTCCGACCAAGCCCGATTTGCCGAGTGGGTTACGGAAATGGCCGGCCACTGCAACCTCACAGCGACAGTGCGTTATTTCTACGAACCTGATAACTACAAGCTCGCCGACTGCTCGGCATCCACTATAACCCCAACCCTACGGTTCAATGAGGCGCAACTTGACCGCACATTCTTCGAGCCGCCTTATGGATCCATCGAGCACTGGGAACTACTGCTTCACGAACTCGGACACGCCCTGTCCAAACAATCAGTAATTGGACACGGTGAGAAATGGGGAGAAGGCGTAAGCAAAGCCGGCGCCCTTATCGCCGTCCATATGTTCCTTGATGAGGCGAAGTAGCCCCTCAGATCGCAAGGTACGGATGCCTGTACCTTGTTCCTGCGACATCCTGAGCCCGTGCAATTCAAATTGCCAACACACCCTAGCTAATTGCTCCGATGTTTCGATTGGGCGAGGGCGCGCTCACTGACCGTCCATTGGGTACGCGCCGAAGGTGAAGGAGAATAGGGAGAAGTTTTCGTCCTTCGACATTAGCAGGAGTTCGTGGGCGGAGACTTCTTGTTGGCGTATCAGGCGGTACATACGCGGGGAGTCCACCACCACGATGCTGTCGCCGTTTTGGTCGTATGTTATGTCGGCGCCGGCGGAATCTTCGGGAATGGGGCCGCTGTCCATGGTTATCCTGAATTGGTACTCTGCTCCGGGCTCTGAGTCCAGTACCGCGTTTACCTCGTTGGCGTAGAATTTTATGCCCAGATAGTCCTCGTAATCTTCCGTGGCCCGCGCGTGACGCAAGTTCTCCGACTCGTTGAGCCAACTCCCTTGCAGGAAAATGAAGTGGTTCTTGCGCCCGCCCGGGTCGGTGTATTCGCGGACTACGCCAGCCTCTTCGTAGTATTCCTCGTTGGCGATGTACGCGCCGCCAAAGTCTATGTTTCTCCGGGTCCCGCCGTAGAGTTCCCTTGTGATGAGGTTCTCGGGGTCGGTGGCGCGCGAGCCTGTTATTCGCTGCGGGTCAGGGTCGGAGTTGGGTTCTATATGGGACAGGTCGCGGCCCGCTTCTTCGAGCAGAAAGCGGATTACCCTCTCGGTGTCGGCGTATGAACCTTCTCCGCGATGGTAGTAGCGGACGAACCCTATGCCGTCCACGATGTACTTGCTTGGCCAGGCCTGGACGCGGTAGATGTTCCAGGTGACGCGGTCGTTGTCCTGGGCGACGGAATACTCGACTCCCAGGTCGGCGACCGCTGCCTCGACGTTTTCGCGCAGTTTCTCGAACTCGAACTCAGGGGTATGCACTCCGATGATGAGCAGTCCTTCGTCGGCGTACTTTTCATGCCACTCTTTGAGATAAGGCAAGGTTCGGACGCAGTTGACGCAGGTGTAGGTCCAGAAGTCCAGCAGGACTATCTTGCCCCTGAGATCTTCGACTTCCAGCGGCTCTGAGTTTATCCATTCATTGAGTCCCATCGGCGCGGGCGCCGGTATCTGTCCTGCATCCACATATCCAAGGACATCGGGCGGAGTTGAGTCTTCTGGTAAGACGGCAGCCTGCGTTGGCGTCTGGCTGGCTTCCGTCGGAGGAGGCGTCGGCGCTGCCGTTGTAACTGGGGCCATCGTCGGCGTAGATGTTGGAACCGATGGACGTGGCGCCGCGGTCGGAGCAAGCGTCGGAATTGGCTGCGCGGTAGGTGTGGGTGAAGGTGGCAAGGCGGCAGGGGTGGAGGTGAGGGTGGCTGTCGGGCCAGGAGCCTCAGTCGCCGGCTGCTCCGCGCCGCAGGCCATCAAGGTCAATCCAACCAGCGCCAAAATCGCGATGGCGGTCAGCGAGATGCGCTTAGACACTATGAGTTTTCATCCTGGAGACTCAGCAACTGTTGGCGCAATCGCTCCAGTTCGGATTCGACTTCGGCGCGTTGGGCGATCTCGGAATCTCTTTCTCTGATGGCAGTGTTGCGCTCACTCACAGCGGCTTCGCGCTCCTCCATGACCTCATTGTATTCGGGAAAGAATTCCCCGGTGGCGGGGTCTTTGATGCGAAGTTTCTTGTCCTGCCAGTATATATCCAGACCCAGTATCGCGCTGTGTCCCCAGATTGCCCCGTCCGGTTCGTGATGCAGCGGGATGGGATGATAGGCCCCATCCACAAGTCTGTCTCCGGCCAACGGCTGGCCGTGGTAGTCCCCGCCGGTCTCGTCGAACCGCCAGTATTCGGGAACGCCGAAACTCGCGTAACCCTCGCGCTTTCTGTCAACGTCCACGCGGCCCGTGGTCCTGGAACCAATTTCCATTACAAATTCAGGCGGCTTACCCATCTCGCTTATTACGTATCCGTTTCGGGCGAATACGTATAAGGGATCAACCTCGAAAGCTACCATGCAGTCAGGCACGAATCGGATCGAGCCGGGACGGGTGTCTATACAGAGGAATCCCTCGCCACCCCAAAATACGTCGGGGCGGTCTCTGTATATCCATGAGAGTATGTAGTTGGCTCTGGAACTGTGCGGGAATTGATTAACCACAAACGGTTCCCTCGGAGGAGGGTCGGGCAGCGGCTCGATATGTTTGTACCGCCGGTCGCGTTCCGACGGCGACAGATGTACTGCCTGCCTGGTAGTCATAATTGACCTCGCGGTCTGCGGGCTGGCTCACTATCTCGACTTATTTTACGCCGCCTAGATGAGAAGTTCGTTCTCCCGCTTGACCACCTTGCCCTGGGATACGATTGTGTTGACATCATGCAGAGCGGTTATGTCCTCGTTGGGATTGCCATTTATGATAAGAACATCCGCCGACTTGCCGACTTCGAGGGTACCAATCTCATCTTCAAGTCCCAGGCACTCAGCGGAGGTCTTGGTGGAGCATACGATGGCTTCCATAGGCGTGATATGCATCTCCTCGACCATTACCTGCGGGATGTATGCGAAGTCGTCGAAATTGGCGTTGGTCATGCCGGCGTCCATGCCGGTCACGAACTTGACGCCTCTGTCCCACATATCGCGCAGAATTTCGAAACGGCGGGCGGGATCGCCCATTGCGCCGCTCGCGGGCGGGCGATTCCGTCCCCTGATGTTGTTAAGCCTTCCCAGAGCGAGCGTAGGGTCAACATAGAGACCCTTCTCGGCTATCATGTCGGCGTAGTCGGGATCGTAGTCATACATCTCATCCTCGCTCTCGGCGAGCCATGTGCAATGGATGAGATTGTGAATTCCAGCGTTGACGCAGTTGCGGACTCCGGCGGATGCGTGGCAGTGCGCCGACACTCGGAGGCCCAGACGCTCGGCGTCCCTGACCGCCGCCCTCAGCGTCTCCACGGGATACTGGGGAGCGCGGACGTTGGTGCCTGGGGTGAAGCCGCCGCCGGTTGACATGATCTTGATGCAGTCCGCGCCCAGCTTGAACTGGTTTCGTATGGCGGAAACGACGGCGTCGGCGGTGTCGGCCTCGGAGCCGAACATATTGCAGTGGCCGCCCGTCGTCGTAATGGGCGTGCCGGCCACTACCATGCGGGGGCCGGGTATGATGCCCTGTTCCACGGCGGCCTTGACAGGCAGTATGACCTGGTTGCGGCTGCCGAGGTCGCGCATCGTGGTGACGCCTGATCCGAGCGCATCCCTGACGGCTCCCACACCACGTATTATGAAGGTCTCATCGCTCTCGGTCATAATGTGAGTGTAGGCATCGGTCTGGGCGCTGCAATGGATGTGGGTGTGCATCTCGATGAAGCCGGGCATCAAAGTCCCGCCCGCAACATCTATGACGCTGACATCCTCTCCCCCCCCTATGTCCAGTTTGTCCTGGGACGTGATTTCCGCTATGCGTCCGTCCTTGACCACAACCGCCGCATTCAAGACGGGGGCGGCGCCTGTGCCATCTATCAAACGGTCGGACTTCAATACGAGCTTCATCTACTCACACCTTTCCCTGAGGATCAATTAAGTCTGCGTCAACTTGGCAGGTGACTTTGACAATCGTGTTCCAAGCGCCAATGGATTCCCGCTTTCACGGGAATGACGATGGAAGTCGTTACAATTCTCGCGAGACGAGTACCAATTGAACCGTTACAGCCTCGGATCAGCTCAGCCGCCCGCATTGTATAGCGTTCCGAAACGGGTTTCCATATGGGAGTTGTAAACTTTGGGTGAACTCAGTCAGTCTGACGGTATCGCCGCTCTCGCTATGTCCAGCAGTTCCTCTTCCGACATAGCGAGGTCCACCGGGTCGCCGTGCGGCTGCGGTACAGGGAAGCCTGTCTTGTAATACACCTCGATGGTGTTGCCCTCAGGGTCGTCCGCGTACATCCCGAAGGCGTTGCCGTGGCTGACTGTCCGCTGGATATTCACGCCCTCCTCCCTGAAGACGGTGTAGAAATCTCTGAGTTCGGACAGGGTGTCAACCTTGAACGAAATCTGCTGGATCACCTGCGCGTCCCTGGGGGCGGAGCGTCCCTTCATTATGACGAATTCATGGTGCTCGTCTTCGGGATGCGCGCTGAGAAACACCATTCCCCGATTTTCGAGGTCTTCATCGGCTATCTGAAGGCCCATTACGCGAGAGTAGAAGTCCCGCTGTTTCATAAGATCGTTTACGAATATCCCCACATGTCCAAGTCCACTGACCTTTGGCATGAAGTTCCTCCCTGTTTCTTTGCGAATTGATTTGCCTTTTCGGGGCGATCAGCCCTTGTCCGTTACCCAGTTCACGCCATTGAGAACGAGTCGCTGGAACTGCGGGGTCTGGAAACTGAGACCGTTATGCCCGAGCGTCGTCTTGAATACCTTGCCGTTGCCATAGCCGCGAGTCCAGGCAAGATCGTAGGCGCCGCCGGGCATGAAAGTCGGCGCGCGGTCGGGACCCCAGGCATGGGTGCTTTCTTCCGCTTCGGCTGTCAGGAATACGTCGTTTCCGGGCCGGGCCGCGATGTTCATGTACAGTTCGTCGTTCGTGACGAAGTCGCCGATTCCTTCGGCGCAGGGATGGTCGGAGTTGCTGACGTTTACGGTGAACTGGCCGTATGGCGGGTGATAGCTCTCGCCGCTTATCCAGCCGCCGCCGGTGATGTCGTGGTACTCATGCCAGTCAGCGGGCCGACAGCCGGAGATGTGAATGCAGACGAATCCGTGTCCGCCGCCGACGTACTGCGACAGCGCGACGCGCTCGTTCTCTTGCAGCGTCAGTTCAAGTTCACGCCTGGTGTTGAACACCAGCGCGTCGAATTCCTTCATGCCATCCGTCGTCAGTATGCTTGCATCCTCGCTCATCTGGACCTCATGCCCGTCTTTGCCGAGGAAATCGAGCAGTACCGGGGTGCTTTCGTGGTACGGGTGACCTCCGCCTGATATAACCAATAAGTTCATAATTCGCCTCCTGGCACTAAAGAAATACGATTGGATTGGGAATATCCGTGAGCGATTGGAGTCTATCCCAGAGCATGAATCGGGTCAAGTTGGGGCCTCTCCCTGCATTTCCTTGTCAAAGACTTACAGACGAGCGAGGCGTCAGGCTTCGGATCCAGAAATAAGGACTTCGGTCTGCCAGTGGTGGCGACTACCAAGAAGATGCAACCAGTGCGGTCTGAAGGGATGGGGGACGGGAGGAATTAATCGGAACCTTCTTGCATTAGAGCGGCTTAATCTTGCCTGGTGGCTCGCTCCGCTCCGCTCTATTCCAAGCCTCCCACAATTCTGATTGTCTGGCTGATGCCCATTGGCGAACTCGCCTCGAGTCCTGCGGAGGGAGATAACCTTCTTGAGTCTTCAGACCCTCGATATCCACCAGCGCCCTGTATTCATTCCTTTCGACGTGGAAGTGGGGGGCCGGGATGGTCTCCGTAACATATTCGTATGACGATACCGTTGAATCGGCAGACTTCAGGCAATTTCGACCGCGGCGGAATCAGCCCACATTTCCTCTAAGGACTTGCCTGTAAGTCTCATGTAAAGTGCATCAGGGCAGACTTCAATATCGTCCCCTTCGCCCCAGGCTATGAATCCGTAATCTGTAACTCGCGCAGTCTCGAAGAACCCTGGAGTATCCCAGGCTTTGAATACACCCCTTCCAGCAAGATAATTCAGATCAACCTCTCCGCTGACTCCGTCCGAATACCGAAGCCATACCCGGTAACATTCCTTTGCCTTCACCTCAATTGGTTCAATCATTCATTTCTACTCCTGACGCTCTATGACAGGGAACTGTCGAACGTATTATATCAGGCTGTCAAGGCTATGACATTTGTACGGGTCGCAGTCACCGCTTTGAAAAGACTCGTGGTTTATGTACCATGTCAAGCGGCAAGACGATCCAGGGTGCGAGACGTTACATGACTTCAGACTTCCAATCCGACAGATACCACCCCAGCCGGGCAGTCTTCCTGTACGACGAGCGTATGTCGGGGCATACCCTGAGCGACACCCATCCGATGAAGCCGATCCGACTCAGATACACCCTCGACCTTCTGAACTCCTACGGAGCGTTCGACTCCGATTCATCGAAGATCGAGGCCGCGAGGGAGGCTACCAAGGCCGAACTCGGCTGGTTTCACACTCCGGAATACGTGAACGGTGTCGAAGGGATAGGCGTGGGCGCCGCAGGCGTGAATCCGGCGGCCTTCAATTTCGGGCCGGGCGACAATCCGCACTATCCCGGAATCTACGAAGCTGCCGCGCTTTCCACGGGCGCGTCCGTCGTCGCTGCCGAACTACTGATAGCCGGAGAAGTGGACGCGGCGTTCAATGTGTCAGGCGGGCTGCACCACGCCATGCCCGACCACGCCTACGGATTCTGCGTCTTCAACGACCCGGTAATCGCCATCCACCGCTTTCTGCAGGAGGGCATGAAAGTCGCCTACGTAGATATAGACTGTCACCACGGCGACGGAGTACAGCACGCCTTCTATGCTACCGACAGGGTACTGACCATCTCGATACACGAATCGGGCGCATTCCTTTTCCCTGGCACCGGCTTCGTTCAGGAGACCGGCGCGGGTGTCGGCAGGGGATACTCGGTTAACGTTCCACTGTATCCATACACTTCCGACGAAGTTTACCTGTGGGCGTTTCGGCAAACCGTCCCTCCCCTGCTGGAAGCGTTCAAGCCTGACGTGATCGTTACACAGCTTGGGATTGATTCCCACTATCGCGACCCGATAACCCACCTCGCGCTGACGGTGCAGGGCTTTGCGGAGGCTGTGTCCGAACTTCGCGCGGCTTCGCCCGGCAAGTGGCTCGCGCTTGGCGGAGGCGGATACGACCTTCAAGCCGTCGCCCGCGCATGGACTATGGCCTACGGTGTACTCTCAGGACAGAGCTTCGGGAACGATATTCCAAGCGATTACAGAACCGAACACGGGGTGGACTCGCTTCGTGACCCCGACAATCTCGCCCTGGACGAGCAGGTCATCAGGGACTCGCGCACCTTCGCCGAGTCGAGCGTTCAGACCGTCCATCGGCTGATATTCCCTACGCACGGGATACGGACAGGATAGAGGATATTCGATCATGCCCAAGGACAAGAGGCGTTTCAAATCCGTATTTAGAGACTTCACTCAGGGCGCTAAGTCCGCCGGGAAAGCAACCGCCCACAGCGCCAAGACCACCGGGGCGGTAGCCTCTCAGCGGGCGAAGTCTATCGGGGAAACTACCATGCAAGGCGTGAAGGCCGCCGGAGACACCGCCGCGCAGAAATCCGAGGCCGCAAAGGACGCTGTGACTCAAAGCGTGAAATCTGTCGGCGACGTTGCTACTCAAGGCGCAAGGGCTGCCGGGGTTAAGGTTGGCTCTGCCAGGCAGAGAGTCCCATGGGATTCCGTCCTTCCTGAGCAGGCCCGCAACAGTCTGGCCGCGACAATCGAATCATCCAAGTCGCTGAGCGGAAGCGCCAAGCGAAAACTAATCGCTCAAATGGGCCCCGCGCTTGGCCGACTATCCACAGATGATAAGAGTGTCCAGGCGCAGGCTTTCTCCATAATTCAGAGCTCCCTGTCCAGCCCTCAGATTTCCAGGGAAATCAACTCATGGCTGCAAAGCCTTGTAGTTGGCCGCGCTACTATCTATGACAAGGCGATGGACGCCAGATTCATCGAGACCGGCATTGGCGGAGGATACCATCGGTTATTCGACGGCGGACACACGCTGATGGGCGCGTTCCAGGCAGTCAGGGGCGCTTCTTCCGACGACAGCATCTTCGAGGAAGCGGCGGGGTTGTTGCAAGCGTTGGCCCGAGACGCGACCACTCCCAGAGGGTTGCCTCTGGTAACTTGGAACGAAGAGACTTTCAATAGCTTGGCGGACACTCTGGGAAATTGGGGAATTTCCAGGGCATGGCTCAATGACCTGGTTTCCTATGATGCCGTCGAGTTGATAGTCGGCTCAATTAGCATTCTGGCAGTAGCGCTCAACTGGAATAATGACGATGTTGAAGAATTTTCCAGTCTTGTGGGCGGCATGGGGCTATCAGCCGTAGTTAGCGCCAATCCAATGATGTTGGTAGTTACGGTCGTCGCGCTCGCAAGGGCGTTCCACGTCGCTAGAAAAACTGGCGACTGGAAGGAGTTTACAGACGGTCTATTAAAAGGCGGTATATGCACAGGAGCGGTCTTGCTTGTGACAAGTTCCAGCCTGGTGAGCGGCCCCACGGTCGTTGTGCTGTTGACTGGCGTCTGTGTGGGAATTCTCGCAAATCAGGCAACCAAGAGGGTCAGCTTCGTTGAGATAGGCCAGTTCATCGTCATCGAGATAAGCAAAACTCCGTTGCTGGTAGAGAACGCTATCACATCAGCCAAAGATGTTTTGCCGAACTCTACGTGACGCTTAGCGGAAATGGCGTCTTAAACTTCCCTATCCGCCAGCGCCCAGCGCAGCGCGTCCTCCAGATGCGGATGGCGGAACTCGAAGCCGCTTGCGACTAGCTTTTCCGGCTTCGCCCTTACGCTCGCCAGGAGCATATCCGTTATCTCGCCCTGGGTGATTCTGAGCGCGAACCTGGGTACAGGGAACAGGGCCGGTCTTCTCAGTACGCCGCCCATAGTTCGGGTGAACTCCGAATTTGTAACCGGATTGGGCGAGCAGAGATTCACCGGGCCGCTCAGGTCGTCGTGTCGCAGTATCCATTCCATCGCGCGGACAATGTCCTTCCTGGAAATCCAGCTCAGATACTGCGCCCCTGAACCGAGTCTCCCTCCAAGGCCCATCTTGAATATCGGTCCCACTGTGGCGACCATGCCGCCCGCCGCGGTCAGCGCAACGCTGATCCTCATGTTCGCCACGCGGATTCCGGCGTCGGAGGCGGGGGCCGTGGCCTTCTCCCATTGCGCGCTGACTTCGGCAAGAAAGTCCGAACCGGGCGCGGCGTCTTCGTTCAGGGTTTCGTCGCCCCTGTCTCCGTAGTAGCCGGTAGCGGACGCGCAGGCGAATACTTCGGGCGGGCTATCCAAAGTGGCGAGCGCATTGGCCAGCAACTCTGTACTCCTCACCCTGCTGTCTCTGATCCGCGCTTTCTGTTCGTCGGACCAGCGTCCTGACGCAACATTCTCGCCCGACAGGTGGATTGCCGCGTCGAATCCTTCCAGCTGCCGAGCCTCCAGGAAACCGGACTCTGGATCCCAGGCTATTCCGTTATGGACACCTGCTGAACCGGGGCGCGCGAGCCTCTTTACGCTGTTGCCCGAAGACTCAAGGCTTCTCACCAACGCCGTTCCGATAAGTCCTGTCGAACCCGATACAAGGACTTTCATTCTCGACACCTCAACGCGCTCTGATTCAGGTACAGTTCCTACGAGTCGCTTATATTATACACTAGTAGTCCGACAACTTAGTTGTGATGGATATCCAGATTCCGAATTATCCCCTCTCCCCCTGGGAGAGGGTTAGGGTGAGGGTATATAAACCGTCAATCCAAAAATGTTGGAACACTAGTACCACATCCAGCTAATTCTGACATATCGTCGTTTGTGGAGCCGATGGATTCCCGCTTTCGCGGGAATGTCGGATAGTAGTTGGAATATGGCAACTTCATATGGAAGTGGTACTAGTAGTCCGACAATTTAGTTGTGATGGATATCCAGATTCCGAATTATCCCCTCTCCCCTTGGGAGAGGGTTAGGGTGAGGGTATATAAACCGTCAATCCAAAAATGTTGGAACACTAGTAGTCTGACAACTTAGTTGTGATGGATATCCAGATTCCGAATTATCCCCTCTCCCCCTGGGAGAGGGTTAGGGTGAGGGTATATAAACCGTCAATCCAAAAATGTTGGAACACTAATAGTCCGACAACTTAGTTGTGATGGATATCCAGATTCCGAATTATCCCCTCTCCCCCTGGGAGAGGGTGAGAGTGAGGGTATATAAACCGTCAATCCAAAAATGTTGGAACGCTAGGTTCTCCCCTCAAGAAGTCGCATTGGCGCTCAGATGCCAGCCAGCGGCGCAAATCTCCCACCGGGCGCCTCAGGCTCAGAGCGCTATATCGTAAACTATCATTCCCTCCGACCAGTCCGGCGTCTCTGCCGCCAGCCGACCACGGTCATCGAATATGTAGCCACCCCCGGGGAAGTCCTCGTCAGTCGTCCGTCCCGCCTGTGACGTGGAGGCCGTCCAGATACCGAGTGTTCTTGCATACGCTCCGATTCCTTTCACGCATTCCTCCCGCCACCACTGGTAGCCGGATTTCCAGTCGCGTCTCGCCTGCGCTCCGAATAGTCCGGGCGCAGAGGGCAGCAGCACGATACGCGCGCCGCTCTGGGCGCAAAGTGAGAACAGGTCCTCACGGTCCTGGTCCGCACAGGTAAGAACGCCGAATTTCACGCCGTCGCGATCCATTACCAGAATTTCGCGCCCAGGAGAGAACATCATTTCCTCGTCTCCCGCTATATTGATTTTCCGATAGATGGCGACAACTTTCCCGTCTCGCACCACTGACTGGGAAACAAACGGCATCCCGTCCGGGTTTCGCTCAACGATACCCGCGACGACCAATGCCGACCTGCTTTCCGACCATGCGTACAGAGGGTCCAGGCGTTGGTCATCCCAACTGATAACCGCCTCCGGAAACTTCCGAGGAGCTACGTAGCCAGTAATGTTCATCTCCGGAAAGCAAACTATGTCCGCCGACCGCTCCGACGCCTGGTTCAGAAAAGTTATCATGCGCTCCACATTTTCCGAGATGGCCGCCTTCTCGCATCTCATCTGCGCCAGCGCCAGCCTCATAAACGCTCTCTCCTCCCTCCGATTGATTCCTCGAACTTTGCCGCTTCCTGTACCCGTTATTCTGAATCGCTTCGGCGACTCCTGCACAACCGCCAGGATGGACGCGGCCTTATATCTGGCTTATTGATTCCCAACTCCCTAATACCGCACCCACTTCGTCGGCCACTCGAACGGATCATCCTTCTTCTCGTCCCCGTCCGATAACTCAGCCATCTTCAGAATAGTATCCGTCACCCTTGCCATTGCCCTCGCATCCTCCGCGCTCCCTTCGCCCGAACGAAGTTCCTCCAAAGTCTGCTCCAGCATTTTCAGGATATGCCCCATCCCCGACTCCCTGATCCGCTTGATAGCCCGCATATTCTTGCTGGTCGCCCGTCCTCCCATCGCTCGCCAC
This sequence comes from Dehalococcoidia bacterium, assembly GCA_965261525.1. GTDB lineage: Bacteria > Chloroflexota > Dehalococcoidia > Lucifugimonadales > UBA1123 > VXRN01. Next base: position 1,177,836 of record OZ253472.1, on the reverse strand, counting down.
GCCGCCGACTCAGGGTCGTGCGCAAAGCAATACCCCGAAACTGAAACTCGCGTTGAACCGCATACCTCGCCATTCCGCTTCGTCGCCGGACACGGCTTGTCCTCCCGCGCTATATGTTCTCGTTCCATCCCCCATGCCTCCCTCTGTAACATTTCAGTGTTGCGAATGTACGTTCTTTCTTGATAATATAGATAATCATCATGTTGCGTCAAGAGGAACTTGCTGGCAAGACGGCTGCATCAGTTCCCTCTCCCTTCGGGGTTAACAGGGGTATGCAAATGTGCAATCATCTATTAACGTCAATCAACGAATTCCCTCTCCTTCAAGGGAGAGGGTTGGGGTGAGGGCGAGCCTGCCCCTGTTAGCCGATACGGGGGTTAGGGTGTTCATTTATCAGCGCCACCGGCGGGGGCGGGCGGGAAAAAGCGGCCCCATAGCTAACGCAGGTCAACACAGGCAACAGCGCGCGCCTGTCGCCCAACTGCTTTCCACCAGCCGCGCCGCCAGCCCAGAGCCAGCGGCAATATAAATCCCGATATATCCAATACACTGCGGCGTGCCAGGAGTCGCGCCGATACTGACAAGCGACCACCGATAACTGTAAACTAACAGCCACGAATAATAACCGTAAGGCGGAACGATGAAACTCAAGGATTTTCTGTGGCTTGGCGACCTTGAATCAGATGAGGTCGGTGAGATAGTCGCGAAAGCTCGCGCGATGAAGGAAGGGGATACCCCGAAGGCGATGGACGGCAAGGTTGCCGCCCTTCTTTTTGAGAAGCCGTCGCTCCGAACGCGAGTCAGCTTTGAGGTTGGCGTGAAGCAGATGGGCGGTTCGTGCATTTACCTGAGCCAGTCGGATGTGGGTCTCGGCGCTCGGGAGCCCGCTGAGGATGTGGCGCGAATTCTGGACCGCCTTGTTGACGTCATAGTCGCACGCGTGTTCTCCCACCGAAACCTGGAAATACTGTCCGAATACTCCAATGTCCCGGTGGTCAACGCGCTCTCGGACCTCGCCCATCCCTGCCAGGCAGTCGGCGACCTTCTAACGATGAGTGAGCGCAAGGGCGACCTGAGTGGTCTCAATGTCGCGTATGTTGGCGATGGCAACAACATCGCGTCGAGCCTCGCCATAGCCTGTTCGTCGGTTGGGGCGAACTTCGCCATCGCCTCGCCTCCCAGGTACAAGGTGCCGGACATATCGTGGAAGGCCGCTGAACGCCGCGCCGCGGAAAAGGAGACCCGGCTAATCTGGACCGAATCGCCGGAAGCGGCGGTGGAGGGCGCCGATATAGTCTATACTGACGTATGGATCAGCATGGGCGACGAGGAAGAGGCTGACGAACGTCGCGAGATATTCGACAGTTACCGTGTGGGCGCCGGGTTGATGGAGAGAGCCGACAAGGGCGCGGCGTTTATGCACGATATGCCCGCGCATCGTGGCGAAGAAATAGAAGACGATATGCTCGACCATCCGCAATCCATAGTTTTCGATCAGGCGGAGAACCGCCTCCACGCGCAGAAGGCGATTCTTGCGGAACTGTTGTCCTGATTGGTGCGCTGAGCCACCGGTGAATGTTCGATGGCTCAGCGGCCAGGACGCTCGCGGGGAGTATTGGCGTGAACCGAACGGTCCGCGACCGTGAAACCGACTCTTTGGCTATGGTAGAATCGGAGCGATCAAGGAGGATCCCATGACCACCGGAGCCGCCGTCGCCGCCATAGTCTATCCCGAAACGGACGGTATGCCATTGCCCGACGGAGAATATCAAGCGCCGCTGTACATCAGAGTCGTCAGCGCTCTCAGAGTCCACTTCAGAAACGTCCCCGGCGCCCGCGTGAACGGAGACACGTTCCTCTACTACATCGAGGGCGACAACAATCGCAGGGTGTCCCCGGACTGCTACGTAGTATTCGGCTTGTCTGAGGCCGCGGAGGAATCACTGTCGCTGGAAAGGCACAATACCTATCTGATATGGGAGGTGGGCAAGCCTCCGGACTTCGTTCTGGAGATAGCGTCGAAGAGTACCGCGTCTGTGGACATTGGACGAAAGCGCGACCTGTACGCTGAACTGGGCATGCCCGAGTACTGGCGATACGACGCGACAGGCGGAAAGTTCTACGGCGATCCCCTGGTGGGCGAGTACCTGGCGAATGGTGAGTACCACCGATTCGAGATGCGCTATGAGAGCGACGGCAGGGTATGGTCTCACAGCGATGTTCTGAACCTGGATATATGGTGGGAGGACGGGATCCTGAGTTTCTGGGACCCTGTGGCCGGTCGCTGGCTGTTGAGCCACGAGGAAGAGAAGGACCGCGCTGACCAGGAAAGATACGGTCGTATGGCGGCTGAGACACGCGCTGATGCGGCTGAGACGCGCGCCGATGCGGCTGAGATTCGCGCTGGCGAGGAGATGTCCGGTCGCATGACGGCAGAAGCCCGTCTTGCGCAACTTGAAGCGGAGCTTAGACGGCTGCGCGGCGAATAGTCCAATGAGCGCCAACTGTTCGGGGCCAATTCGAACGGACACCTGATATGCGACCTATGTTACTTCTCTGGACAGTTGGAGAGCGGGGTTTTCTCGACTCTTGATGGGACAGGGATAATGTGAAGTTTCACCGAGATAGTCATTGAGAACTGAAGACGAAGAGCAATGCCCAAGCCGGTAGTAGCCATAGTAGGAAGACCCAACGTCGGAAAGTCCACCCTGTTCAACAGGCTGGTCGGGCGCAGCGTGGCCATCGTTTCCAAGCAGTCCGGCACGACGCGCGACAGAGTCATGATGGAGACGATATGGGCCGATCACCCTTTCATTCTGGTTGACACGGGCGGGCTGGAGACGTTCCCCGACACCGACCTGTGGCGGCAGATCCGCTTCCAGGTTGAGATCGCGATAGAAGACGCCGACGTCATCATAATGGTTGTGGACGTAACGCAGGGCGTGACCGTCTCCGACATTGAGGTGGCGGAGGTTCTTAGGCCGGGTAACAAGCCGGTCGTGTTGGCCGTGAACAAGGTTGACACCGACAGCAAGGCGGTGGGCGCGCCGGAGTTCCACGAACTTGGACTGGGCGAGCCATACCCGATAAGCGGCTACCACAACCTTGGCCTGGACGACGTAATGGAGGAGATTCTGAGCAACTTCCCTCCTGAACCTGAATTCCCCGAACCGGATGCCGACCTTCGGCTGGCGATAGTCGGCAGGCCGAACGTGGGCAAGTCCATGCTGCTTAACGCGCTGACCGGCGAGAATCGCTCCATCGTCAGCGACGTGCCGGGCACAACGCGCGACACGATTGACACGCTGATTAACTATCGGGACAAGGACATCCTGTTGATAGACACCGCCGGCATACGACGGCGGGGCAAGATAGGCACGGGCGTCGAAAAGTACAGCGTTATCCGCTCGGTTCGCGCGATTGACAGGGCCGACGTTGTCATCCTGCTGATGGACGCGATGGAACCCGCCACCTCTCAGGATACCCATGTGGCGGGCTATATTCTGGACAGTTACAAGGGCTTTGTGCTGGGCGTCAACAAGTGGGACTTGCTCGAAGGCAAGGGTGTCACCAAGCGCGAGATAGAGGCGCTTCTTCGCCAGAGGTTCAAGTTCGCCACATACGCGCCCGTATGCTTCACGTCCGCCCTCAATTCGACCGGACTTGAAGAACTGCTCGACACCGCCCTGGATGTATTCGGCGAGTGGACGAAAGATGTGCCTCGACCCGAACTGCGTCGCACTATAATGGGCGCTATCGCGGAGCATCCGCCCACCGGACTCCGGGGCCGCACTCTCAAGATATATAGCGTCACGCAGGACGAGGTTGCCCCGCCCCGCTTCACTTTCTTCGTCAACCGCGCTGATTCAATCCACTTTTCCTACGAAAGATACCTCGAAAACAGGATAAGACAGGCATACGAATTCCGCGGAAGTCCCCTCAAGATGAGGTTCAGGGGAAGGAGACGGACATGATAGACTACCTGATCCTGGTTCCGCTTGCCTACCTGCTGGGGTCGGTGCCGTTCGGTCTCATTGCCGGAAGGCTAGTCGCCAATGTGGATGTTCGCGACTATGGCAGCGGTAAGATAGGGATGACCAACGTCCTCAGAACGTCGGGCAGAGGCGCGGCGGCCGTGGTGCTCCTGCTGGATATGAGCAAGGGCATCTTGGCGGTCGTAATAGCGCGCCTGTTCTTCGACTCCTACGGCGTCGAGGCCGCCGCCGCGCTCGCCGTCCTGTTCGGACACAACTGGCCGGTCTTCATCAAGTTCCGCGGAGGGCGCGGAACCGCTTCCGGCTGGGGCGGACTTCTCATCCTGTCTCCCATCGCGGGGCTTATCGCCACCCTCGTAGGTTTGTCGCTCATTGCATTCACGCGATACGTATCGCTCGGCTCGATAATGGCGACGTCGCTGGGTTCGCTGGCCCTGATAGTCCTGGCCGTAATTGGATGGGAGCCGCTGGCGTATAGCTGGTACGGCGTGATAGGCGGCGCTCTGATTGTCATAAGGCACTGGGACAACATTCGCCGACTGATGGATGGAACGGAGCGCAAGATAGGCCAGAACGTTGACCTGAGCGTCAGCCCCTAGGCGAGCGTCTCTATTATGTCGGTTGTAACCATAGTCGGAGCCACAAGTTGGGGAACGACGCTGGGGATAATCCTCGCAAGGCAGGGACACGATGCGCGTCTTCTGGCCAGGACCGAGGAGGAGGCCTTCGCGCTGGAGTCTCATCGAGAAAACTCCCGTTTCGTTCCGGGGTTCCCCTTCCCCGATTCAATGCGCGCCCGCGCCGACGCGGATGCATTCTCTGCCGCCGACGTTGTGATACTCGCCGTGCCGTCGTACACACTGAGGGACAACATTCGCAAGGTGGCGGCGCACATTCCATCGGACTGCATCGTGGTAAGCGCAGTCAAGGGACTCGAACTGAACACCGGCAGACGAATGAGTGAGATATTAATGGAGGAGGTGTCGTCCGGCGCAGAACGCAACGTGTGCGCGCTGTCCGGACCCAACCTGGCCAGCGAGATAGCGCGCGGTATGCCGGCGTCCACAGTGATAGCCTCTCTGAATCCCGAAGCCGCGCTTAGCGCCCAGGCCATCATCAACTCCTCGGTGTTCCGAGTCTATACCAACAGCGACATAATCGGTGTGGAGTTCTGTGGAGCCTTGAAGAACATCATCGCCCTGGGCGCGGGAATCTGCGACGGGCTGGAGCTGGGCGACAACGCCAAGTCGGGGTTTATGACGCGCGGACTCGCCGAGATAGCGCGTCTGGGCATGGCCGCCGGAGCCAGCCCCGCCACCTTCGCGGGCCTGGCGGGCATGGGGGATCTTGTAGCGACCTGCTCCAGCGTCCTCAGCCGCAATCACTATGTCGGAGAACAGTTGGCGGCAGGAAAGCCGCTGGAAGAGATACGAAGTAGTATGCAGAACGTGGCAGAGGGCGTTTATACGACGACTGCCGCTCTCGGGCTTGCCCGAAGGCTGGGTGTCGAGATGCCCATAGCGCAGGTAACTCAGGACATCCTGTCGGGCGGCATATCGGCCCCGGACGCCGTCCAGCGACTGATGGACCGCGTCCCTACTTCAGAGTAACCCGGGTCGAAGAAGAGTCACGGCTCGAGTTCGCCGAGCTCGTGCATGACGGTGGCGGTCAGCGTCATCGCCGCAGTCTCGGAGCGCAGTAGCCTGTTGCCGAGGCCGATTGTCTCTACGCCATGTTCGAGCGCCGACTCGACCTCGGCGGGGTCGAAGCCGCCCTCCGGCCCGATGAATATGGACATTGCACTCGTATCATCCGCCAGGCTTCGCCATCTTTCGAGCGTGGATTTCAGGGAGGAGCGTCTTTCGCCCTCCCAGGCCATAAGCGCGGGACGAGGCGAGGACTTCAGCGCGTCTTCAAGCGTCTGTGGCGCGTCGAGTTCGGGGAGCCTGAGGCGACGGGACTGTTCCGACGCCTCTCGGATGATCCGCCGCCAGCGTTCGCGGCGGTTCGCGGAGACATCCTTGTACCTACGCGTCGTTCTGCGAGTTACTACCGGAACGAAGCGGGCCGCTCCAAGCTCGGTACATTTTTGCAGCGTCCACTCGAAACGCTCCGGTCTGATCATGGCCTGATACAGGGTTAAACGTATAGCTGGCTCGCCGTGTCCTTCGCGCCGACTCGTGATCCTGCCCTCAGTACGCGTCGCGCCGTCGCCGGAAAGGGTGACGGTGTACTCCCAGCCCGTATTGTCCAGAACAGTGACCTCGTCGCCGGGCGAAATACGCAGGACTCGGCTGATCTGGCGGGACAGGTCGCGCGGGAAGGTCACGGTGTCGCCGCCGATGTCGGAGGGGCTGACGAAGAAGCGGTGCACGATATGCCGATATGCCGCGCCGTCAGGAGCGTCCAGGCGTCCAGATGAGAGGCTGTTCCTCTTGCTCGCGGTCGGGCGCGGATTCCGGCTGCTGTCCCGGCACCCACAGTCCGGATTGGGCTTCCACATTTCCGGGCCGCTGCCGGTCGGGAGTCCATATTTCGGAATCGGGCGCATCCTCGGACTGCTCGATTCTGAGGAGCTCCGCGACCTCTTCGGGAATGTCGCCGCTCGGCAGATAGTAGAAATTGCCGAGGCCGACCGACTCGATCAGTCTTCTGATGATGCCGACCTGGTTATCATCGGGACCGGGAATGTAGAGCGGTTGGCCCTGATATCCAAATTCTATGGCGCCGCCGCGTGGCAGCGCGTCTGCCGGTTCGAGAATGCGGCGAGACTCGCGGAAGTTGCGATGCGGATCGAATCCGAGCTTTTCGGCGTATTCGACTGCGCCCCAGATTATTTCGTGTGCGAGGCTTTCCTCTATGTCGAGCGGTGGCGTTCCAGAGTAGAGGCGCGGTATCACCTCGTTGAAGAAAGTCTCGCCGTTTATGTTGGAGGTGTAGGACGAATCCTTGATTCCTGTGCAGAAGTAGTCAACTATGTACTCGCCGAACAGGATGTTTTCGTTGGGCTGAGACCGGGCGAGCAGGACTCTCGCTACGCCCTGCTCCTGCCAACCCTCTTGTATCCACGCGCCCGCGATGGGCATCTGACGCGCCATTCTGAGCAGTCTGCGTGGATTGATGCCCACGGGCGCCTGTGTTTGCTTGCGAGACAGCTTCTGCTTTCGCTTTGATCGCTTCTGGAGGGCGCGCTGCTGTTTCTTGTGCTGGTTTCGCTGCTTCTTGGGCAATCTACGACCGCTCCCGGTACAGCATCCATACGTTTCCGGCGCGCATAACCGCCGTTGTCAGCCCGGTCTTGTGTATGAATACGCTCATCCCACTCCTAGTCATATTCACCGTACTCATAGGGATCGTACTCATCAGGAAAATCATCGGGGTCTTCTATCAGGAAATTGAAGTCGTCTGTCTGAGCGACATCTTTCAGAAGGGAAAGCATTCGCGGATCTCTTTCTATGAAGTCCATCAACAGATTTCTCAGTTCATCGGCATCAATAGAGGCCAGTAATTCTTCCAAGGAAGTGGTTGTCTTTAACTCGTTTGACCCGCGGGCATATGTAAGAAAAGCCGCTACTATATGTTTGCAATAGCCGCCCCAGTCATATGGACAACTGCAAGTGGCGGTTTTGGGACGCTCTTCTTCAAGTCTAATACACACCCGATACGGGCTGAATTCACTCCCTCGAACGGACGCGAACAAGTGAGGGCCTGCCACTATCGCATCAAGTACCGCTCCTCTGCGATAGTAGTCCTCGCCACGTTCCAGGGATGTCTCGGATATGTAGTCCAGTATGGTTGTTTCGTCAGGCATTTGGGAATACCTGCCTCGCTTGGTTCCAGGATGTTATACCGATGCTATCAGCGCGGTCCAATCTCCGTCAACGAGTGTCTCTTCTATTGTCGCGCCCGCGGCTTCAAGCGACCCCAGCGCAGCCGGAAGCTGTTTTTCGATGATGCCGGATGCGATGATTTTGCCGCCGGGCGCGGCGCAGTCGGTGATGTGGGTCGCCATGTCAATGACGACTCTGGCGGAGATATTGGCGACCACAATATCGAAGGACTGCGGAGGGGCTTTCGGGCTTGGCAGGGTTCCTAGAACGATTTCCACACTGTCCTGAAGGCTGTTCATTCCCACATTGGCGTGTCCCGCCCCGACGGCAATCGGGTCTATTTCCAGACCGACCACGCTCTCGGCGCCCAGTTTACGGGCGGCTATGGACAGGATGGCGGAACCGCAGCCGAGGTCGAGGACTCTCGCGTCGTGGGGCATTATCCGCTCGATAATCTCGAGGCACATTCTGGTGGTGGGATGGTGCCCCGTTCCGAAGGCCATGCCAGGGTCGAGGTGGACTATCACATCGTCCGCCGCCGGTTCATGCTTGCGCCATGAGGGGCAGATCACGATTCGCCTGCCAACGCGCAGGACGTGGAAGAACTCTTTCCATTTGTCGCGCCAGTCTTCCTCGGACACGAGCCGCTCACGCAGTTCGGATACAGGGGCGAAGTACGCGACAAGGCGGACGCCTACGTCTATCTGGGCGCGGCGGCGGTCCGTGGTCGGGTCCTTCGGGAGGTAGGTCTTTATCGTAACGCGGTCGGGGACGGGCGGCGCTTCACCCTCGTCGGGGTTGAATCCACCGGGCTGCTCCACGGCGACGCCACCCTCTCCGTAGCGATAGAAGATTTCGGACAGTGGCTCTACGTATTCGGGGGGAGCTTCAATACTGAGCTCGATCCATTCGGTGGGCATTTACTCGTTTCCGAACACGTCCTTGAACTTGTCGAAGAGGCCCTTGCCGCCGTTGCCAATGTCTTTTTCGCCCATGGATTCGGCCAACTCCTCGAGCAGTTGGCGCTGTTCGTCGTTAAGCGCGGTTGGTATTTTCACCTTGGCGGTTACTATCTGGTCGCCGCGCCTGCCGGAGCGGATGAATGGAACACCCTTTCCCTTAATGATGAAGCTGTCTCCGGGCTGTGTGCCGGGGGGTATGACGAGTTCATCTTCACCGTCCAAGGTGGGAACGTTGATCTTGGCGCCCAAAGTCGCCTGAAGAATTGACAGAGAGAGGGGGAGATGAATATCGGTATCGTCTCGTTCGAAGAGTTCGTGATCTCGGACTCTAATTACTACGTACAGGTCTCCCGGCTTTCCGCCGTTCAGACCGGCCTCGCCCTCCTGGTTCAGCCTGATCTGAATGCCGTCGTCTATGCCAGCGGGTATGGTGACGGCGAGTTTTCGGTTGCGTCGTTCGCGCCCCGCTCCCCTGCACTGGTTGCAGGGATCGTTGATTATGCTGCCCTCTCCTCGACAGACACCGCAGGGAGTAACCTGCACGAACTGACCGAAGAAGCTCTGCTGGGAACGGCGCACCTGACCGGAACCAGAGCAGTTGGCGCACATGGTGGAACCGGAGCCCGATTCGGTGCGCCCGCCGTTGCATCGAGCGCAGATGTCTATGCGCTCGATCTCAATCTCTTTCTCAACGCCGAAGACGGCTTCCTCGAATGTCGTGGTTATGGTTGCGCGGAGGTCGTTTCCGCGACGCGGGGCGTTGGGTCTCGCGCGGGTCTGTTCACCGAATCCTCCGCCGAAGAAGGCGTCGAATATATCTCCGAATCCACCTGCCCCGGCATCGAATCCGTCGAAACCTCGTCCTCCGTTGCCGCCAGCCGCGGAGTGTCCGAACCTATCGTATGTAGCCCTCTTACGCGAGTCTGAGAGTACCTGGTATGCCTCGTTGACCTCTTTGAAGCGGTCCTCCGCCCCGTCACTTCGGTTGCGGTCGGGGTGGAATTCGAGGGCCAGTTTTCGGAACGCCTTCTTGATGTCCTCTTCGGTGGCGTCACGAGGTATGCCCAGAACGTCGTAATAGTCACGCTTGCTAGTGGTCATTTATGGATTCGGCTCGAACTTTCTGGTACTTCTAACACGCCTCAAATTTAGCGCACACCCAATGGATATTATATTCGCAACGCCGAATGCCTACAAGTAAAACAGATGTGTTCTCAGAGTATTTTCATTATCCAGATTTACCAGCGCGGGAGCCTGTGGATTCTCGCTTTCGTGTGAATGACGGGTCGCCGGCGCTGCTTGGGTACTGTCATGCCGGCGACGACGAGTCGAATCGAGAGTTCTCAACCCGGCGGCTACCGGCCCGAGTCCTCGGCGAGGCGGTCGAGGAGTTGGATGCCTATGTCGGCGGACCAGCCCATGAGTGTGGGGTTGATCCACTTTATGTCGTCCGCGGGGGAGTTTATCCGGGACAGGTCGTTGGCGAGGATGAATATGACAGGGATGCCAGCTTCGTGAAAGGGAGCGTGGTCGCTGCTGGCGCCCTCCGGCAGTCCGGCCGGCTCGTAGTCGGCGCCTATTTCCGCCGCGATCTCAGTGGCATGGTTCGTCAGTTCAGGGGCGCCTATAAAGTCCAGATGTTTGCCCGACCCCGGCACATCTATGTTCAGCATGGCGATGGTGTCCGCGATTTGATCCTCAGTAAGAGCGTCAACGTAGTGGCGGCTTCCGAACAGCCCAATCTCCTCAGCGCCAAACAGGACGAACCTGACGGTGAAGGGGTATTCGGTGTCTGCCGAAAACTCGGCGATGGTCATTAATGTGGACAAGCCGGAGCCATTGTCGTTCGCGCCCTGTGTGTCAGAGGTAGTGTCGTAGTGGGCGCCGACGACTACGGTGCCGCCGGACTCTGAGTTGCCCGGCTTCTCGGCTATGACGTTTCTGGATGGAAGGGAAATATGCCGCTCGACAGAAACTGCGGCCTTCGTCTCCCCCTGCTCCACTAAATCCCGCAGTCTGAGGCCGTCGGCCCTTGTCATGGATACGGCGGGTATAAAGGAGCCTGATATAAGTCTGCCCCTGAAGCTCCCAGGTTCGTTATTGAAGATAATCGCGGCGACCGCGCCGGCGTCCTCCACCCGGTTGACTTTCTCCTGGAAAGTGATCGTCCCCCTTTCGATCAACGCTATCTTTCCGTTCAGCCCTTCGGGAGGAATATCCTCCTCGAATGCCTGGCCCACTTCGGCGATGGCTCCTATGAGTGTCTTCTCTACGACAGAACCATCGAGCGGCAGCGTTTCGATAATTTCCGGGGTAGAAGTGAAATCTAGCGAAAACTCGACCGTGGTGAGCACGCTGGAGGCATCGAAGTCCTGGAGGTAAACGTGGTATCCCATATCTTCCAGCCGATTTCTGAGGAAGTGAGCAGCCGCGAGTTCCTGGTCGGTCGCGCTTTCCCTGGGGCTGAAGTTGGCTGTGAGATGTTCCAGGAATGAGAAGCTCTTCTCTTCGAGAAGGGTGTTTGTCGTCTGCGCCGGAGACGTTGGGACAGCGGTTGCAGTCGGGGTCGGCGGAGGCGGCGTGGGAGTCGGAGAAGGCTGAAGCGGTGTAGCGGTTTGCGTGGGTACGGGGGAAGGGGTGACCGGAGTGGACGTAGGCGGGACGCTTGTGGGTGAAGCAGGCGCGGCCTCCTGGGCCTGTCCGCCGCAAACGATGAGAACGAGCGCCGCCGCAAGCAGAGGCAATATGAGGCGGGTCTTCAGGTTTTCAGAGATCAATTCGCATCATCCTGTGGAGGCGCTGGCGCTTATGGATACGCTGTGGCGCGGATAGACGGTTTCCTGGGTTCAAAGATCAGAACCTGGCAGAGTCCGCGAGTTTTCCACGCAGATATACGATCACATCATACCGGCACATAATACCGGCTACCACGATGAAATAGACATGATGCTGTATCAGTTTGGTCGGTGGCAGTAGTCCCCCTCACCCCAGCCCTCTCCCTTAGCCCGGATCCACCGAAGGGATGGATGAGTCGTCGTGCAAAAGGGGTGAGAAAGCGCTCCATTGAATCTGGGATAATGGGTTTGAAGACAAGAACCAACCCCAGAGCAGGAGCACTTAATAGATGTTACCACCTGAGCGTCCCGACCGCATCCGAATCGCCTTCGACGATCCCCGGCTGGTGGCCAATGCCGGGCTGCTCGTGCCGGCCACTCTCGCTCAGCGCCTGGGACTGAGTGAACTGGTGGACAGCAACGTTGACCTGGGCGATGCGCCGGGACGGGCGAACCCGGGAGACAAGACGCTGACCCTGGTTGCCTCGGCGCTGGCCGGTGGGGACTGCATCGATGACGCCGACGCGCTGCGTGCCGGTGGGACCGGGCGGGTGTTGGGCTGTACAGTGAAGGCGCCATCCACCCTGGGGACCTTCCTGCGCAGCTTCAGGTGGGGACATGTGCGGCAGTTGGACCGGGTGAGCCGGGAGTTGCTGGCGCGGGCCTGGGCCGCTGGCGCGGGTCCCGGCGATGAGCCGTTGACCATCGACCTGGACTCCACCATCTGCGAGACCTACGGACTGGGCAAGGAGGGCGCCCGCCGCCACAACTACACCGGCCAGAGAGGCTATCACCCGCTTGTGGCCGTCGCCGCAGGAACCGGCGACGTGCTGATGGCCCGGTTGCGACAGGGTCGAGCCAACACCGCCCGGGGCGCAGCCCACTTCCTGCGTGAGACGGTGAGCCGGGTGCGCTGCGCCGGGGCCACAGGACAACTCACCGTACGCGCCGACAGTGGCTTCTACACCCATGACATCGTCTCCGTATGCCGAAAGACAGGTGTCCGCTTCTCCATCACCGTCCGTCAGCACACCCGACTGCGCAATCTCATAGAGGCCATACCTGAGGAGGACTGGACTCCCATACCCTACTGGATGGACGGCGCAGCCGACGTGGCTGAGACCACCTACACCCCTTTTCGGAACGAGCCCGATGCCGCACCGGTGCGTCTCATCGTCCGCAGGGTGAAGCCCACGCCCGGTTCACAACTGGCCCTCTTCGTCGACTACAGCTATCACGCCTTCATCACCGACCGACAGGGCGACACCCTCCAACTGGAGGCCGACCATCGCCGCCACGCCGAGATCGAGAACGCCATCCGAGACCTCAAGTACGGTGTCGGGCTGAACCATCTGCCCTCGGGGCGCTTTGCAGCCAACGCCGCCTGGATGGCCATACAGGTAATGGCTCACAACCTGGCTCGCTGGATCGGACGCATCGGTCTGCGCGAGCCGGTGGCGACCACCAAGACCCTGCGCAGACGCTTGTTCTCCCTCGCCGGACGGCTCACCCACTCGGCCCGCCGCCTTACTTTGCATCTCCCGCAGCGCTGGCCCTGGGAAACACAGTTCGGTCGCGCACTGACCAGACTGCGAGCCATTCCTCTGCCGGCCTGACGGCAGTGTCTACTACTGACCACCGTACACACCACAGCCTGTCTTGTCCGTAAGATCGCTCCGGACCGGACCGCGGGTGTCCACTGTTGCCCGCAGATTCGTCAAACTCGCCCCAAATCGCCACTGTGGGCCTCCATTGGCGTCCAAAATCACGACCGCGGACCTTCAGAACGACCCAGGCGCTGACATCATAACCGCACCGCCACTTTGACACGTCCCTCACCCACGCCCCGGCGGCGATACTAACCCTCTTCGGTGGATTCGGGCTTAACCACAAAGACGATTCGGGGGACTTTCTACTGAGCGGGTATTCAGCGACGCGGGGATTTCCGTCAAAAGTTAGCTTCGGCTATTTCGATATGGCCAACGGAGATGACGCGGAAGCGCGATACATAACAAGATGCTTTATAAATCTCGCGCGACAACTGGCAGGCTGACATGACGACGACTCTTCCGGCATCGGAACACCTCATGTTCGCTCAGGAATTTCTGGACGAAGCCGACCTGGAGTTCTCCAACGGGAAACATCTGAAGGCTTCTGAAATGCTGTGGGGAGCCGTCGCTCACGCGCTCATAGCCGTAGCCCTGCAACACGATTGGCCCTACAACAGTCACGGTTCTCTGAAAGCGGTGGCTGGACGTCTGAACAATGTCCCCGGTATGCCGCAATGGCTATCCGAGTTCAATACCGCAGAACGCTTCCATATCAATTTCTATCATGGTCATCTGACCACCAGGGAAATAACCCGCGACCGCCCCAAAGCGCGCCAATTAGTCTCCCGTCTTCTTACCCTCGATGCTTGAACAGCCCAGCCGATACAGGAATATTCAACTATGCCACTCCAGCTATTTGCCGAAACCGTCTATAAGAACGCCAATGTCGTAACCGTTGACCCGCGGAATCCGAGAGCGCAGGCCGTAGCGATTCGAGACGGCAAGTTCGTCGGAGTGGGGAGCAACGATGACATCGAAGGTCTAATCGGTCCCACCACCCGCGTCGTGGACGCGAGTGGGCTCACAATCATCCCGGGCCTCATTGACGCCCATATTCATGTGCTGAGCAGCGGCATCCGACACGTTATGGCCGCGGACTGCGATCAGCGATCCATCGCCGCGGTCCAGTCCGAACTCCGCGCCCGCGTGGAACGCGCGTCTCCCGGCGACTGGATTGAGGGGTTCAAGTTCGACGACACAAAGACCGCCGAGCGCAGATTCCTCAACAGATACGATCTGGACGCCGTCTCCACGGACCTGCCCATCCTGGTATCGCACCGCGCCGGACACGTCTATTACCTGAACTCGAAAGCGCTGGAACTATCCGGGTATGACGACCGGAGTCCTGACCCGCCTGGCGGCAGACTTGGCCGCGACCCGAACACCGGCGCTCTGGACGGCGTGATATATGAAACGGCTATCGAGCCGATTCGCGATCTCCTTCCACAGGTAACGCCTGAAGTCCGCAGGGAGGGTCTGCGGACCATCTGCAATATGCTGACCGCGAGCGGCCTGACAAGCGTTCACGACGCGATGGTGTCCAACGACCAGCTGAATACATACGCTGAGGGCCGCGACAGCGGCGACCTGAGCCTGCGGGTCTATATGCTCGCCGCGAGGCAGAGCTTCCCCGCCCTGCGCGACGCCGGACTACGTACAGGATTCGGCGACGACCGCCTCAGGCTCGGAGGCATCAAGATGGTCTCGGACGGCGCGATAGCGGCGCGCACCGCGTACATGTCGGAGCCGTATATTGGAACCTGCGATCACGGCATCCTGGCCATGACTCAGGACGAGATTACCGAGTCCGCGCTGGAGATTCACCGCGCGGGATTCCAGGTCTGTATCCACGCCAACGGCGACCTTGCCATCGAATCGGTCCTGAACGCCTATGAACAGGCCCAGTCCGAACATCCGCGCCCCGACCCACGACACCGCATCGAGCACTGCACCCTCGTCAATCCTGATCTTCTATCCAGAATGAACCGCCTCGGAACGATAGCGACGCCGTTCTGCACCTACGTTTACTATCACGGAGAGAAGATGGAGTTTTACGGTGAGGACCGCTTGGAGTGGATGTTCGCCCAGCGTTCGTTCATAGACAATGGCGTTGTCTCTACCGGCGCGACCGACTATCCGCCCGGCCCGTTCGAGCCGCTTATGGGAATTCAGAGTTGTGTTACACGCACGGACATGAACGGCAAGCTCTGGGGTCCGAGCCAGCGCATCAGCGTCGAAGAGGCTCTGCGGCTCTACACGCTGAACGGCGCTTACGCATCCTTCGACGAAGACAAGAAGGGTTCTATCGAGGCAGGCAAGCTGGCTGATATGGTCGTACTCGCAGAGGATATTACGTCGGTCGAACCATCCACGATAAAGGACATTCCCATAGTGGAAACCGTGATTGGCGGCGAAACCGCATACCAGGGTTGAAAGAGCAGTTCGCAACCTTCCATAATCTCAGGTACATTCCCTTCACCGAACAAGGAGATAAACGCAATGCCCGACGACACAAACCGCCGAATAGTTATGGCATCCCGACCTACTGCCTACCCGGAGCCAAAGCACTTCAGGCTGGAGGAAGTTCCTACTCCGAAGCCCGCCGAGGGTGAGGCGCTGGTGGAGGTCGAGTGGCTTTCGCTCGATCCTTATATGCGCGGACGGATGCGCGAGGGTCCATCGTATGCCACACCCCTTCAGGTTGGCGAGGTTATGACCGGCGGGGTCGTGGGCCGCGTGGTGGAGTCGCGCACGCCCGAACTGTCGGTTGGCGAGATAGTGGACGGCTCGCTCGGATGGCAGGAATATGCGGTTGCCCGCCCCAGCCAGCTTAGAAAAGTTGATCCCGGCCTCGCGCCAATCTCGACGGCCGTGGGCGTTCTGGGAATGCCGGGCATGACGGCCTACTTCGGTCTGCTGGACGTCGGCGAACCTGAGGTCGGCGATACGCTCGTCGTGTCTGCGGCGTCCGGCGCGGTCGGTCAGTTGGTCGGTCAGATCGGCAAGATAATGGGATGCCGGGTCGTCGGGACGGCGGGCAGCGATGACAAGGTTGACTTCATCGTAAACGAACTCGGCTTCGACGCCGGAATCAACTATAAGACCGAGGACGTCCCGTCAGCCCTCGCCGATGCCTGCCCCAACGGCATAGATGTCTATTTCGACAACGTCGGCGGACCCGTGACCGACGCGGTAATGCAACTAATCAACGTCCACGCGCGCATCTCGGTCTGCGGCCAGATCTCACAGTACAACCTGGCGGAGCCTGAACTCGCCCCCCGCAACATGGGCCTTCTCATTCAGAAGCAGGCCAAGATGGAAGGCTTCCTGGTCTTCAACTTCGCCCACAAGCACGAACACGCTCGCCAGCGAATGGCGGAGTGGATTCGCAGCGATCAGCTCAAATACAGAGAGGACGTTGTAGAGGGTCTCGAAAACGCCCCGCGCGCCTTCATCGGCATGATGAATGGCGAGAATTTCGGCAAGCTGCTGATTCACGTGAGAGGCGATTAGGTGGACACGGCGCGGGTCATTCTAGGAAGACGGCGTAAATCTCCTCAATCAGGTGGCAACCCTCGATTATCACGAGGACATTTTCATGTATCAAGGCTCTCGGCTCTGCATAGTCGGATAGCTGAGTGGTTTCGCGTTCCTTGATGTTTGATATGTAGAGACCCGTGACTTTCGGCTCGTTATTTGATCTAACATCGCAGGGCCATTCCACTGACCAAGCTACGTATCTATCGGATATGAGCGGTCGTCCGCCGTGTCTTCCCGTGTCTGCGATTTCCCGCTCCAAGCCCGTTTCCAGATCGAGCAGATACACCGAAGCGGAGTCTGGGTTGGTTCGATACCTCAGCCACACGACCTTGCCACTATGGACCGAGGGGCTTGAGTTGAGTGCGCCGGTCTGGACTATCGGCCTCGTCTCTTCTGTTTCAAAGTCATAGAGATAGATGTCGAACGTGTTTTCGGCGCAGTTGCCGCAACCGGCCTTGACCGTCCCCAAGTGAGGGCTGTCGCGGTTGTCTGACCATACGACCTTGTTCCCGTAGATGTCAGGTTCACGCTGAGTTCCAGGAGCGACCACAACCGGAATCATCCCATCCGAGTCCAGATCGTAGGCGTATATGTCAGAACCTGTTCCCTGATGCCTGTTTTCAGTCCACACAAGTCGGTGGCCGTGAATGCCAAGCTGACCTCGCTGGGCTGCCACATTGGTTATGCGACGTTCTTCGCCTGTTTGAAGGTCGAGAGCGAATATATCACTTGAGGCTACCCCATCCGATAATTTACTTGGATTGTGATACTCCATCCATGCTACATAGCCTTCAGATATAACTGGGTCATATTTCATGCGACCATCACTGGTGAGTTTGCGAGTTTCTCCGGTCTCTATATTCACAATGTAAATCTCGCCAGTGGATCCTGTAGAGACATAGCTGTGTCCGAAAAGGTCAGAGGGTGGATAGTTATCGTCAAGTTCAAACACATTCGCATATCTAAGATGAAGCGGGGCTATCGGCGGAGGTTGGCTAGGATTCAAGCGCTGGCAAGCGGATGTTGAGAGTATGATCAAGCCAAGCAAGTGCAACATAAGCCATAGAACTTTAATCGCGGACAGTCGTGAGTCCATCGAAAATCCTTAACCGAACGGGAGCCTATGCCGTGGGCGACCCCTGATAGACTCTGATTCCGGTGATGATCAGGCACTACTCACCCGTATCCTCGCTCTCGTCCTTGGACATTGCGCCGATGAATTGGGAGACGGGAATTTCCACGTCGATGAAGACGGCGGGCGATACCGTCTCGCCCGGCGAGTACACGCGGGAAGCGGCGTATTGTCCATCCACAGGGTCTGTGTACGTCTCTATGACGCGAGCGGGAATGTTGGCTATCCAGACTTCAGGGACGCCGAAACGGGCGTAGAGGGCGAGTTTGACGTTGCGGTCGTAGGACAGCGACGAGTGGGCTACTTCTACCAGAAGCAGAATGTCGTCCGGGCCGGGCGCTTGGTGGCGGTAAAAATCGTCGCGCCACTTCAACAGCGCCAGGTCTGGTTCCGGCTGGTTGTAGTCGTCCAAACGGACATGACTCTGAACCCGGACGATGGCCCGGCCTCTAACGAACGAAACCATGAAGTAGTTCCCGGCGTCAACGCTCGCTCCGTGTTCGTTGCCAATGGGCGACATGGTTATAATCTCCCCGTCAATAAGCTCCACGCGCTCGTCCCTGGCCAGGATTCCGGCTGCGGCCATGGCGTAGTATTCGTCCACGCTGATGCGGCGGCGGGTGGGTTCGGCCTGAATCTGGGGTTCGGCCAAGGTAGTCATGTCCGCGCTCCTATCGGAAAGTTTTTCTTATCCCTGTGTAGCCTATCTATCTACTGATCCGACTTTCCACCCACTGAACTATCTCTTCGGCAAGTCCAGGTCTGAGTCCGGTCCCATCTCGCCACGCACGGCGGAGCCGAACAGGATTATCCTATCCGGCTCCGCCACTTGGACCACGCGCTTCACTATATCCGCAATGACCCTTTCATCGGGCTTGCCATGCCGTCTGATGTAGTCTCTCGCGGCGGTCATCTTATTTGATCTATCAGCCCCCGTTATGCTCGGCGATGGCTTTGACGACAGCCGCCGGATTCATTGGCAGTTCCCTCATGCGGATGCCGGTGGCATCGTATATCGCATTTGAGAGCGCGGCCAGCGGCGGCACTATCGGCACCTCGCCCACGCCGCGCACGCCGTAGGGATGGTTCGGGTTGGGGACCTCGACGACCACCGTGTCTATCATCGGCAGGTCCAGAGACGTGGGCATTCTGTAGTCCAGCAGGCTGCTGTTCATCATCTGCCCCTCGTCGCTCATGTAGTATTCCTCGTTGAGCGCCCAGCCGATTCCCTGCACGACGCCGCCCTGTATCTGTCCCTCGACATAGCTCGGGTGGATGGAGGTGCCGCTGTCCTGCGCGGCGGTGTACCTGAGTATCTCGATCTTGCCGGTTTCGGGGTCAACTTCGATGTCCACGACGTGCGTGGCGAAAGTGCTGCCCGCTCCGGCCGGATCCATGTTGGCGCTGCCGACGATGGGACCGCCGGTCTCTGCGGCGCGACCCGCGAGTTCGGTAAACCCAATGCTCAATTCAGGATCGGACTTGTGCCTGAACACGCCGTCCTCCAGTTCTATCTCCGAGGCATCCGTCTCCCAGAGCAGGGCGGCGCGCTCGATCATCTGGCGCTTCACGTCCTGCGCCGCTTCATAGCTCGCCCAGCCGGTCTTGAACGCCGCGCCGGAGCCTCCGGTCATGGATGTATAGCCAATCTGATCGGTGTCTCCTACCTGCGGGCTGACATCCTCGACAGGAATGCCCAGTACTTCGGCGAACTGCTGAGCAGCCGCGGGCCGGGTGCCTCCGATGTCCATGGAGCCGATGATCAGGCTGACCGTGCCGTCGTAATTCAGGTTGGCAGTGGCGCACGCCGGACCGGTTCCGTTGATCCAGAACCCTGAAGCCACACCCCTGCCGCGCCACTTGCCATCGAGCGGCTGGGCATAGTGGTCGTGGTCCTTGGCAGCCTGCGCGGTCTCTATCGCGCCGATTGGAGGGTTGATGATGCCGCTGGCGCGACGGGTTCCCTCTTTCGCGCTGTTCAGGATTCGGAAGTCAATCGGGTCCATGCCGAGCTTCTCGCAGAACTCGTCGATGATCGTCTCGGCTGCGAACGAGCCTAATGGCGCGCCCGGAGCGCGGTAGGCTGTCGTCTTGGGCTTGTTGTCAACCACGTCGTATGCGTCAATGAGGATATTCTCGATGTCGTAGGGCGAGAATATGCAGTTGGCCGCCGCGCCGACGGGAGAGCCCGGATATGCGCCAGCCTCGAATCGCAGGTCGGCGTAGGCAGCGGTCATGCGACCGTCGTTGGTGACTCCCATCTTCACGTTCATGTAAGAGCCGGAGGTGGGACCGGAGGCCTCCATTACCTCCGTCCTGGTCATCGTAACCTTGACCGGCTGACCGGACTTCTTCGATAGGGCGACGGCGATAGGCTCGAGGTAGATCGTCGTCTTGCCGCCGAATCCGCCGCCAATCTCCATTGGCACTACCTTGATCGAGGAGAAAGGCACGCCGACGACGCCAGCCGTGAGGTCGCGTATCTGGAAGTGCCCCTGTGAACTTCCCCAGACAGTGATGCGGTCCTGAGGTGTCCACCATGCGGTGGCGGAGTGAGGTTCGATGTAGCCCTGATGGACAGTCTTCGTGCGGAATTCGCGCTCGATGGTGATGTCCGCCGCCTCGAAGCCCTTTTCGAGGTCGCCTATCTCCATACGGGAATGACTGGCAACGTTGTTCTCGAACTCAGGGTGGAGAAGCGGCGCGCCGTCGGCCATGGCATCTTCAACAGTGGTGACGATGGGCAGAACCTCGTAATCAACCTTGATGAGGTCGAGAGCTTCCTCGGCGTCGTGCAGACTATCCGCGGCGACGGCGACCACGGGATGGCCCTTGAATAGAACCTTGTCCCGCGCAAGTATCTTACTGCTGACGTGCAGCAAGTTCTGCGGCGGGCCTCCGGCGGCGCCGACAACAGACCTGTTTTCGTATTCGGGGAAGTCGGCGGAGGTGATTATCGCCCTCACGCCCGGCGCGGCCTCAGCCTCGGAGGTGTCAATGGACTTGATAATCGCGTGCGCGTGTGGGCTTCTGAGAACCTTGGAGTGGAGCATTCCGGGCAGGTTCACGTCCGCGCCGTATGCCGCCTTTCCGGTCACCTTATCGTAACCGTCGTGGCGGATGGGTCGGGTTCCTACGGTCTTGTATGTTCCGGGTTCGGTAGCGGTAGTCATAGGGTGGAGCGCCTCCTGAGAAAATCGTCGTTCGGTTCCGTTCGGAACTCGGCGGCATTGTATCACAGGCCCCTTGCCAAGACTATTATCAACACATACGCTCAGAATAGCAGGGCCTGTTCAAAGTCGTGATGGACAGTGTAGGAACAGTTGGCAATTCTGACCGAGCCAAGCGGTGATACAATCCTGGGTGTATTGTGCGCGCAGATGGCCTGCTGGTGGGCATGATCGGCTTGCATGAGGCCAGCACACACCTGCACATTACCAGTTCAGAGAGTTTTCCCGCGCCTGGTGATTTCATCTAAAAGCTGTAGTTATTCAAGATTAGTTTATACGTTCGTATTGTAGCATAGTAGGAAGAACTATGTGTAGTTTTATGAGAAATAGCGGCGACTTACTCAGAACTAATCGAGGTTGAGGTTATGGAGAACGGCGGTAATGGGGTCTCGACGGCAACCGAGGCCCGGAAGGCTCTCCAGATAATGCTGGGTTTCCTGAAGTCGCAGTTGGAAGGAAACCGGTTGGTAGATGTGCCATACTGATTATCCCCGAGTTGCTGATTCGGCGTTCACGAAAGGCCACAGGGCCTACCGCGCCGGCGATGATGTGGTCGGACCTTGGTACGCGCCGAATCCTGTTACCACATTCGCGCGCTCCGCGGAGCCATTGCCGACGCTCAGGTAGAATACAACTCCGAACATAGAAAGCGGGGAAAGAATATGCCAGACCTCAGAACGGCAAAACGGTTCATATTGGCGGGAACGCCGCTCGCGCTGGTCGCAATGGGGGCGCTCGCGTGTTCTCCGGCCCCCGTCGCCGAGAGGGACAAAGCCTGCGGCAATGGTGAAACCGTCCTCAAAGTTGGTTTCTACGCATATTTCGAGCCGGTCAGTTACAGCGCCGACGAAGACCCGAATTCCGAGGGATTCAATGAGCATCTCGGTTACGAAGCGAACCTGTTGACCGCGCTCGAAGCCATGGAAGACGCCCGGCTGTCCTTCGAACGCGGCGCCATCGGGGTCTGGCCCGACATATGGCTGATGTCCGCCGGAGCGGAGTACGACATTGTCGGCGGCGGCATTACGATTCTTGAATCCCGAACCATGGACCCGGCTGGCGAAAAGGCCGTCAACTTCACCTCCGGCCATATCGCGTTTCGACAGTCGCTCCTCTCTCGCGCCGGAGACGTGGATAAGTTCAAGACCCACGCGGACCTGAACAGCGGCGCGCGCGTTGGCGTTCTTGCCGGAACCACGGGCGAGGCGCGTCTGCTCCAGATTACCGGGCTGGCCGATGGCGATGGCGTTCTGGTCGAGGGCGTTCGTGTCGAGACGCCGTCCGGAGACGTGATTGCCGACGGCGGCCCCGATTACACCATCACATCCGCGGGCGCGTCGCCAAAACTGGAAGGAAGACGTCATCTCCATCCTCTCTCTGAGAATATGCCCCAACTCGTGTACCTCGGGGACGAACTCGGAGAGGTCGAGCTTCTGGACGCGCTCGAAGCGGGGGACATAGACGCCGTGGCCAGGGGCGAAATAGGAAACATCGACGCTGAGCGCGACTCGTCGGGCGCGTTCGCGGTCGCCGCGCTCGACGATAAGGTGGAGTACGGAGGCTTCACGCTATCCGTACAGGATGATGAACTCCTGTCCTGCATTGACGAGAGGTTAAACTACCTCACGGACAACCGCCGCTTCGGATACAGTGAGTGGCGGGCCGACCCGTCGGTGTTCATGCGTCGCGCCCAGCAGTGGAACGACACGAAGCGATGAATCCGCCCCGGAGCAATCGCATACCAATCCCGAGTATGTTCGCGGGAGAGTCTCAGAATTCTTCATCCGGGTCTGGAATACTGCCTTGCAATGACAGACCCTCCTCCCTGACAACTCGGTCTGGCTGACAACCAAAGTGGGTAAGTCGTGATGTCCAAGGCCGGATTTCGGTACAAGCCGAATCCTGTTATCATGTTCGCGCGATTCGATTACTTGAATAACGGAGGGTTGTATTATGGCAGCGGGAATGACCGGGACAATCAGGCTGAGGCGAGTCAACCATCTCACGTACTGCGTCAAGGACAAGGAGCGCGCCACGCGCTTCTGGGTGGACGTGCTGGGAGTGCAGGAGATACCGAGCCAGGTGGACTCAGACCACATAGTCTGGCTCCAGCTTCCGAGCGGCGCGATGGTGCACTTGATAGAGAACGAGGACGCGCCCTCTGAGCCGTCTCACCACGGCGCTTTCGAGGTAGAGGACATCGAGGAGGCGCAGAGGTATATGCACTCCAAGGATGTCGAGACGACGGATATCACCACGCGGCGCGACGGCCAGCGTGTATTCTTCATCGAGGACACCGAGGGCAACCGCATTGAGATATGCACCAAGTCGGGCTTCCCCATACTGGTATAAGACGTTGGAGGCGACACCATGAACGAAGATCGCTGGCCAGATATTCGACCCAATCCCAGGACCTTCTACGGTTGTCCACGACTTGAAGAGCTAGACCAACTCGACGCCCAAGTCGCGCTTGTGGGAATGCCATTCGACCAGGGCACTTTCGGGAGGCCGGGCGCGAGGTACGGGCCCGATGCCGTTCGGGACGCAAGGGGCTATTCGTATGTGGGATACGGGGGTATGCAGTTCGACCGACAGGCGGCGGGCTACTTTGACTCCGACCGTGGAGTCGAACTTCTGGCCGGCGTTACAATGGCCGACTGCGGCAACATCACCGTTGTACCTTCGGACATTCTGGACAACTTCCAGAAGCTGACTAACGTCGTGGAGAAGATAGCCTCGCGCGACTCTATGCCCGTCATCGTGGGCGGCGACCACGCTATCACATTCCCTGCAGTCCGCGGTCTTGGGATACATGAGCCGCTTGACATAGTTCACTTTGACGCGCACATGGACTACTCCCACGAGACACAGGGAGTTCTATACACTCATGGCAGCCCCATAAGACGCTGTCATGAACTGCCCTTCGTCCGCAACATAAGCTCCATCGGCATACGCAAGGAGAGCCGCAAAGTCTATGACGAGGCCATAGCGGACGGCAACCTGGTTATGACCACCCGGAGGTTCAAGGAACTGGGGCCGGAGGCGGCAATGGCGGAGGTCCCGGAGTCGGAGAACCTGTATGTCACCATAGATATTGACGTTCTCGACCCCAGCCACGCGCCCGGCACCGGCACCCCCGAGGTCGGCGGCCTATACTACGAGGAATTGCGCGACTCGCTCGTCTGCCTTGCCCGCAATCACAAGGTCGTCGCTTTCGACATGGTGGAAGTCGCGCCTCCCTACGACCACGCCGACGTGACGGCGATGAACGCTTCCAGGCTCATCATTGATTTCCTCACCGAAATCTTCCCGCCCAGCAACTGAGGTTGAATTGAAGCATCCAATATATCGGGTGACTTCATTTGAGATAATTGGGGCATACACCCTGCGAGTTGAGTTCTACGACCGAACGCGGCAGGATATTGATTTCCGTCCTATTCTGAGGGGCGAGCTATACGGGCCACTTCGTGATGAAGCGCTGTTCAACCAAGTTTGTATAGACTCCGACATTCATACTCTTGTCTGGTCGAATGGAGCGGACTTCGATCCTGCCACCCGGCGCGGTTGGAGCGAACATCCGGAATCTATGATGGATATCGCGTGGAGTTGATGGCTCAAAGAAAATAGAGGGGTCGGATTCGCCGCAAACGGAATCCGACCCCTCTTGGCTGTCTGCGCGTTACCGACGGCCCTGGGACGAACCTTCCTACCGTCAGGGGCTTCCCCCCTCCGGCGAAACTTCTCGCCCAATTTCTGGAGCCTCCGCAGTAGTGCGGGAGTCGAACCCGCTTATACCAATGTGTGGCTCCGAAGCCCGGCGCTGATCTTTCGATCCGCCTCACGTCCAGCATTTAGGCTTTCTGGATGCCCCGTGGACGCCCAACTCATCATCGAGAACGCCGACACCTTAGCCCTGCGTAGCAGCTTATTCAGTCACAGAGACATCGGCAACGTATATAATAATGACTCTCAAAGAGTCCGGCGGTCAAGGGCAATCCAGCCAAGCAGTTCCCGCCTGATTTCATCCAGCCGGGCTCGCCTCCGGGTATGGCTCGCACTTTCTGCTAAGCCGGACATGGATATCTAGTACAGCGTCCATATAATTCTGCCATGTAAGAAACCACCGCAACCTATGGATTCCCGCTTTCGCGGGAATGACGATTGGCAGTTTAAGGTTGACCGCATACAACAAAACTAAGTGGACATGGTAGTAGGTATAGATTCTTGATTCATTGAGGAACTGGTTTATCTTCGACATGGCCTCTGTGTGGATGCGTTGTTCCAATTCTTTAGGGGTTGCGCTGCCTTTGTCACGAAAGCCGTAGAAGTCAACTAATGGTCGGTCCGTATCCTGATTCCAGCATCCATGCGCGGGGTATGGGCATTGCCTCCGAAAAGCTGGTGGTCAGCGCCTCCCCGCCTTGCAACAAACTGTCCAAGTCGTGAGTAGAGCATTTCACCGGCGCGCGCGCAGTTGTTCAATCGCCGTCTGCGGCGTCGCTGACCGCGTTTGGCAGACCGACGCGCGGCATCACCTCTTTGGCGAACAGTTCCATTGACCGCAGTACCTTCTCGTGGCTGAGGCCGCCCATGGCGAAGTTGGCGCCCAGATACTCGACCCCCGCGAGTTTGAGTTCTTCTATGCGCGCGACACAGTAGTCGGGGTCTCCGACGATGGCGCGGTTCTCGAGCACGTAGTCCAGGGAGACCGGCGTCTCGGCGCGCGCGCGGCGCCACTGCTCGATGTCGTGATGTATCTCGCTGCCGCCGTCCTTGAACCAGTTGCGCCAGAACAGCATATCCAGTACCCATTCAATATGGGCAGCGGTGTCGCGTATCGCCTGCTCGGTCGTCTCGGCCACGTACATATACCTGAAGAATGGGACTTCCGACGCGGGCCTGTTTATTCCGGCCTCGTCGGCCTTGCGGACGAATCGGCTCAGAAGGTCGAGCGCGGGAGCGGTGTCCATTACGACCGCTATGCAGAGGTTGTGTCCATTCGATATGCAGTAGTCGAGAGTCTCCGGGGTGCGAGTCGCCGCAATGTAGATTGGCGGATGAGGTTTCTGCAAAGGAGGCGGCGCTAGACTCACCTTGTTCAGGTTGTAGAACTGCCCGTTATGGGAGAACTCCGGTGTAGTCCACAGGCCCTCGATGACGTTGACGCTTTCCTGGAAGCGCTCCTGGCTGGTGGCGGGATCAACTCCGAAACCGCTGTATTCGTATCCATAGACACCCCGTCCGAAACCCACGTCCAGCCGCCCGCCGCTTATCGCGTCCAGAGTCGCGGCGTCCTCGGCGAGGCGAATCGGGTTGTGGAGCGTCGGTATCAGGACGCCGGCGCCGAGTCGTATCTTTTCCGTGCGCCCGGCGATGTAGCCCGCTATGACCAGCGCGGAGGAGCCTATTCCGTAGCGTGTGAAGTGATGCTCGGCAATCCAGGCGCTGCTGAATCCGAGACCTTCGGCCAGACACACCTCGTCTGCCGCGTGAGACAGCAGCTTGGCGGCGTCCGTGTTCTGCGGCCAGGGGACATGGGTGAAAAGAGCGTATTTCATTGTGGCGCTACCTGCTTCCTGGCTAATATAAGCGGGTGGCTCTCCGGTGGGGCCTGGACTGCTTCGTTAAATCCGCTTCCGGCAACGGACTCTTTAAGAAGGCGGAACCCGACATCAGTTAATATATCTTTGTAGTCTTCCAGCGCGTAGCTGCTCCAGTACATAATCGCGCCGAAGAAGTCTTCTATGTATGTGTCCTCATCGTGGCGGGGCAGTGAGCACAGCAGGTAGCCGCCGGGTTTCAGCCAGTCGTGAATGCGTTGGAACAGGGTCGGATGCTCTTTTCTGGGTATGTGGAATATCGAATAGAACGCGGTCGCGGCGTCGAAGGTCGAAGGCGCGAATTCGGCGGACATTACGTCCGAGCGGATGAAGACGCCCGCCGGAACATTCGCCCGCGCAAAATGGATCATGCTGTCCGAAACATCCACTCCGGTAACGCTGAACCGCTTCGCCAGAGTCCGCGCTACGGGAACGCCCGCGCCGCAGCCGACATCGAGTACCGCCGCGCCATCGCCCAGAACGTCCATAAGGGGGTCAAGCTCACGGCCTGCCTCGGACTTACGGGATTCGTGGTAGGCGGCGGCGCAGTGGTCGTAGCCGCTACGCACGAGTGCCTTGTAGTTGGTGGAGACGGCTTTCAAGTTATATGACTTTCTGGGATTTTAGCGCGTCCAGCGCGTCGGCGTCGGCGTCGAAGAACTCGGCATAGACTTCGGGGTTGTGCTGTCCGAGGAGAGGGGCAGCGATGAAGTTCACCGGAGAGTCGGACATCTTGACGGGACAGCCGGGCAGGGTGAATTCACCCCTGTCCGGGTGATCAACGGTTACTATCATCTCGCGCTGTCTTAGATGTTCGTCGGCGTAGATGTCCACCGCGTTGAAGCAGGCGCTGCACGGGATACCCTTCTCGCCGAGTATCTTCATCACCTCGAACTTGGTGCGCTGCCTTGTCCAGTCGTCAATCAGGCCGTTGATCTCGTCAGTTACTTCAATGGCCCGGTCGGGATCGGTGAGCCGAGGGTCGTCGAAGAATTCTTCGTGGCCGATTGCATGGATGAGAGCTTCCCACATTGGCTTGCGGGCGGGGGACGCTATCATGTACACGTAGTCGTCCGGGCCGCCGGGGGCGCAGTGGAATGTGCCGACTCCGGGGCTTGCTCTTAGACTGTTGCCGGTGCGCTCGGGAGAGACACGGCCTTCGTCCGAGCGCGCCATCCAGGTGCGGCTCAGATTGACGATTGCGTCCTGCATCGAGACTTCGATGACCTGTCCTCTGCCGGTGCGTTCGCGCTGCCAGAGGGCGGCGAGAATCCCGATAGCGGCGTGCATTCCGGTGGCGGAGTCGCCGGAGGTGGTGCCAGGGCGCATGGGAGGGCCGTCCGGTTCGCCTGTGGCGCAGAAGCCGCCGCCCGCCGCCTGCGCGACGGGATCGAAGCTCTTGTAGCGGCTGTACGGGCCGTATGTGCCGAATCCCTTGACCCGGGCCAGGATGATGCTGGGGTTGACCTCGGACAGAACGTCGTAGCCGAGTCCAAGCCGCTCCAGCGTTCCGGGCGCGAGGTTCTCGGCGACAATGTCACCCTGCCCGACCATCTCGAAGAACATCTCTCTGCCCTTCTCGGATTTGAGGTTGAGGGTGACGCTGCGTTTGTTGGAGTTGTAGTGAATGAAGTAGGGAGAATCTAAGTCTGTTCCGGCGACGCCGCGACCCGGGTCGCCGACATTGGGCTGCTCGATCTTTATGACGTCCGCGCCCAGCCATGCGAGCATCTGAGTGCAGGAGGTGCCGGCCTCGAACTGAGTCAGGTCAATGATTCTCACGCCATCCAGTGCCTTTTCCATGTTCGACTCCTATCTGTCTGAACCAGGATTTCCGGGATTTAGACGATTCCCAAGATTGCGAAGACCGAGCGCTTCCGAGCGTAGATTACGCCATCTCCCACTTCCATGCAAACATCGCAGGCGTCCCAGGGTTTGTGTAAATTGGGTACCGAACACGTCCTGTCGGAAGGCGGGCGGATCTGACGGGTCATATATCTTGGTTTATAAAGCCACAGGTGGCTGCTGGTGGGGCTGCTGGTGGTCTTCTGATGCCCTGCAAGTGGGGTCTGGTACCTGCATTAACCTGCATTTCACCTGTATTAGCTTTGGAGCGTTTTTCATGCTCCCTCGAATTTTGGTTGTATAAATTCATACTTATGTATATTGGCTTCAAAGACAACGGTAGTCGGCGCTCCATCATTAGTTTGTATGTTCGTATTATAGCACATAGGGAATGCAAATATGTAGTTCTTTCGGAAACCGAAGAGGACTTTGAAATGCCCCGATACTGCCCTATTTTTCCAGTGTATGGTAGGTAGTGTATGGTAGGTTTTGGGGCGCTACAATACTATGACGGTGGCTAAATTGAGACGCAAGGAGTCCAGCTATGACGGGATTTCTGGCCCGTGTCAGCGCTCGGAGGCCATGGATAACCATTGGAGTGTGGCTGGCGCTGGTTGTCGTTGCCGCCGTTATCACTCAGAATCTTCTCGACAGCGCGACCACGACCGAGTTCCGGCTGTCCGGGAGCGCAGAGTCAGAGCGCGCCGCCAAACTGCTGGAGGAAAGGCTTCGCGGTCCTGAGCCGGTTTCCGAAATTGTTATCGTTCAGTCGGAATCCCTGACGGTTGACGGTCCCGAGTTCCGACAAAAGGTCGAATCAGTGTCCGAGGAGATACTTTCGCTGGGCGGCGGAGTAGTCACATTTGCGCAGAACTACTACCAGGGCCGCGACGAATCGCTTGTATCTATGGATCGCAAGACGACGATAATGCCGCTGGTGATGACCGGTCGTCTCGAGGAAGCTGAGTCGAATATCGAGAGCGTCCTTCATGTTGTCGAAGAAATGGACGCTTCAGACGATTTTCGGGTATTGATAACGGGCGCTTCCAGCATTTCCTACGAGAACAATGAACTTGCCACGCATGACCTGGAGCAGGGCGAACAGGTGGGAGCGCCGGTGGCGATGCTGATTCTGCTGGTTCTCTTCGGCGCATTGGTGGCCGCGCTGGCGCCCATCGGTTTGGCGGTCGTGGCCATCGTCATCGCACTGGGCATCGCGGCATTGATTGGGCAAGTTTTCGAATTGGTATTCTTCGTGACTTTGATGATAACCATGATCGGTCTGGCGGTGGGTATTGACTATTCGCTCTTCATCATATCCCGATTCAGAGAGGAGATGAATCGCGGCCTCAGTACGTTGGAAGCTGTTCAGAGAGCGGGGGATACGGCGGGGCGGACAGTGTTGTTCAGTGGCGTCACCGTGGTTATAGCCCTCTGCGGACTTCTGATAGTTCCATTTCCATTCCTGCAATCGCTGGGTGTTGGGGCCATACTCGTCGTGATTGTCGCATTGGTGGCTACCCTTACGCTTTTGCCCGCGGTACTCGCGCTGCTCGGCCCAAAGGTGGACGCCTTGCCAATGCGATTCACCAGCTTTGCGCTGTTCGCGCTGGCGCTGGCGCTGCTTGTCGGCGCGGCCATATTTTTGCCGTCGCTCAGAATCGCGACGATAGTTTTAACCGCATTGGCATTGGTATTATTCCTGACGATAGTCTTCGCCTTGCCCGGTTTGAGGTCTCGCATCCCAGCCATCCCGTATTTTACGAGGGGCCAGGACCGGGGTTCAAACGAAGAGGAAGAAGATGGTTTCTGGGAACGCGCGACGCGCATCGTAACCAAGTTCCCTATCATCAGCATCGTGGCGATTGTCGCTCCGATGATTGTCGCGACATACTTCTATTTCGATATACGGACGGGAATCAATGGGGTTGACGTATTCCCCGAAGGCTCCCAGGCCAGAGAAGCGTTCTTCGTTCTCGATGAAGAATTCTCCTTCGGGATTGTAAACCCTATCGAGATAGTCATAGACGGAGATGTCAGCGACCCACAGGTGAAGGCGGCGATTGAAAGCCTTGAGACCTCTCTCATGGACTCCCCGGATTTCCCGCTGCCGCCCGCTCTTATGGTCAATCCCGCCGGAGACCTTGCCTTGATGACGGTCGTCATTCCGGGAGAGCCTCGCCGACAGGAGGCAGTAAATATCGTGTCCGCGCTCCGCGACGATCATATCCGCTCAGCGTTTGCCGGGGTTCCGGCTGCCGTCATGGTTGGTGGCGTGTCGGCGATGGCCGCGGACGTGTATGCGATTGTAAACAGATATACGCCGATTGTCTTCGCGTTCGTGCTTGGCTTCAGTTTCATTGTGCTGATGCTGGTCTTCCGTTCGATAGTCATTCCGGTCAAGGCTGTCTTTATGAATCTTCTCTCGGTAGGAGCGGCCTACGGGCTGATGGTACTGGTGTTCCAGAAGGGGGTTGGCGCTGACCTGCTGGGATTTCAGCACGCGGAGGTCATAGATGTATGGGTGCCTCTGTTCCTGTTCACCGTCCTGTTCGGGCTTTCGATGGACTACCACGTATTCCTGCTTAGCCGAATCCGCGAGCGTTTCGACCAGACAGGCGACAATGCAGAGGCGGTAGCTTATGGTTTGCGAGAGACCGCCGGAATAATCACAGGCGCCGCCCTTATCATGGTGGCGGTATTCGGGGCGTTCGCGTCGGGAAAGACCACCATCAACCAGCAGGTGGGATTCGGGCTCGCCGCAGCGATACTGCTGGACGCGACTCTGGTGTGGTCTGTGCTGGTTCCCGCGAGCATGGGCGTATTGGGCAGAGGGAATTGGTACCTACCGTCATGGCTTGTGTGGCTCCCTGACCTGCGGGTGGAGCCGGAGGACTAAATGAATTCAGGTTGCAGAGATCAGAACGCTAACACGGAGGCGCAAACAATGATGAATATACCTTCCGACTACAGGTTGGGTTATGAGAAGGCCCGCGCTATTGCGCCCGATGTAGCGTCCAATTACGTGGCTCATACTCTAATTGGAGATCCACTGGGCGAGGCGATGGTGGAAGATCTTGCCGAGTTCAGTGCGAGAGATCAGAACAGGCTGATCGAGGCGGCCATGAATAACGAAGGCGAAGACGCTCTTCGGGACGCGCCGGCTTCTCTGCGAGAGTTCTTCGAAGATGCGTCAACTGTGCCGGACTGGGTTGACTTTTCAGAATTCAGACCGGGCATACGAATGTTCCACAGGAACTCGAAGCTGGTCCTGGTGGCGTTTGTCGCGGGCGTCCTGATTGAAGGCTTTACAACGAACATCGCCAAGTTCTTCTACATTACTGGTCGGGTGCGTGACCAGGGCATTAGGCGCTTGACACAGAATAACCGTCACATGACGGACATATTCTTGCCCGGCGGCTTGGACAGAGAGGGGGACGGATGGAGACTATCCGTCCGCATTCGGATAATTCACGCTCGGGTCAGACGACTGCTGAACGACTCGGATGACTGGGAACCCGAATCGTGGGGGTTGCCAATCAGCGCGGCGCATCTGGGCTACGCCGTTTCCGCTTTTTCAGCCAGGCTGCTCAAACATATAAAGACCCTGGGAGCTGAATACAGCGACGAGGAGGCCGCGAGCTTCATGGCGGTCTGGAGATACACGGGCTACTTGATGGGTATTCCTGAGACTATCCTGTTTCGTGACGAGGATGAAGCCCTGA
Organism: Dehalococcoidia bacterium; assembly: GCA_965261525.1. GTDB lineage: Bacteria > Chloroflexota > Dehalococcoidia > Lucifugimonadales > UBA1123 > VXRN01. The sequence goes on along the minus strand of OZ253472.1, from coordinate 1,145,533 downwards.
AGCTGTATGATATCGGACTCATGTGCGAGCCATCCTCTGAAGTGGAATTAATAGTGATGGCGCATTCTTTGGTTAACTCGGCTCCGCTGGTTGCGGGGATTACGGACCCGGATGAACGCCATAATTTGTCTCAGTATGTGTACCGTCTTTCACGAGGACTCATCGGGAAAGAACTTTCCGCTTCTCTCGAGTTCCCCTCCGGTTCGTCCTTTGGGGTCGTCGGGCAGTTTAGGTTTGAAGAACGTTACAAGAACATCCTGAGTAAGCTGTTGCCGGGATATGCTAAGAAAAACAATCTCAACAGATTTTCGACCTTGCTTGAGACTTCGTTGTTCGACGAGGGTGGCATCAGTTACAGGTTGCCGGATCACGTTTACGCCGAAAGATCCAGCAGGTGGTGAGGCCTGCAGGTCTTTCGTCTGTCAGTCCGTCTCCCGTCCGCCCAGGGCTATGTCTATCGGACTGGACTCGGTGATGTCGTGGGCGAGGCTGATGTCCGCTCTAACGACTACCTGCCAGGAGAATACCGGTCTCGCCCTGCTCTGGGATACGATAGCGTTTTCGCCCAGTTCGGACGGGAATCTCCAGTCGAACGTCGCTGCTGTTAATTCGGCCCGCTCGCAGTCGCTGATTGGTCAGGAAGGCGGGGCCGTCGTGCGTATCCGTTAGTTCGACTTCGAGCGACGTGGTGGTCATTTGGGGTGCCGCGCTGGGTATTGGCACTCCTAGCATTCCTCCCTCTCGCCCGCCACGATTGATGGTGTGCCTTCTGCTGATGCCGGAACGAATTTCGGTATAGCGATCTGGCACTCCATCCCAATTCGCGCTTCCCTAACCGTCACATCAGTTTGGGCGGTAATATCCACTCTCACGCTGACGGTATCGCCGAGGCTGTATGTCTGTCTGGGAAACGATATTTCGATTGTGACGGGGTTGAGCCTGGATACCATGTCGCGCTTCCTTTGGCGAAAGAGACGGACACCACACCCGCGCGGGATGTGGTGTCCGACTGCTCTAAGGTTATTTGTCTCGCGGCCCTACTTGGCCACGAAGTCGAACTGCTCGAAGTTGCCGTTTGTGATGGGCACGGGGTCGAGGCCGAGCCAGCGGTCCAGTATGGTGGAGTAGGTGATGCGGAAGTCGTTGTTGAAACGCATATCGCCTTCCACCTGGTCCTCGTCCCGAAGGGACGGGAAGTCGCCGTACAAGCCGCCGTTCACGTCGCCGCCTATCACGAAGGCCACGCCGCCTGAGCCGTGGTCGGTGCCAGCGCCGTTGTCCCTGATGCGCCGACCGAATTCGGAGAACATCAGCACCACGGTGTCCTTGTCCCTGCCATGCTCCTTCAGGTCGTCCATGAAGTCGGCTACTGCGATGGAGACGTCGTTCCACAGCTTGGCGTGGGAGGCAAGCTCGTTGGCGTGTGTATCGAAACTGCCGTGCTGGGTATAGTAGATGCGTGTGCCAACGTCTGCGAACATGACCTGGGCTATGCTCTTCATATTCTCCGCTATGGGGTTGTCCGCGTACTCGACGCCGGACGAGTATGCGGCCGGAGCGGCCCTGAGAATGTCGGCGCCCTTCAGCGCGTCCATACCCACCTGGCTGATGAACTGCGAGATGGTGTCTTTGCCGGAGCCCCCGTAGATCTGGGAGAAGGCTTCGAGAGCGATGGCGCGGCGCTCGTCCTTGATGTCCGGCATGAGGCCGTAGGTATCGAGATTTCCGACGGAGGCGACAGGCACGTCCTTGGCGTACATGGCGCGGGGAAGTCCGCGTCCGAAGTTGACTCCGGTGACGACGTTCTCGCCCTTGGGATCGAGGTCGCGCACGGCCTGTCCAAGCCAGCCCTCCGGCGCTATGTCGTTAGGTTCGGCGGTGTGCCACACGTCCATCGAGCGGAAGTGCGACCTGTTCGGGCTGGGATAGCCGATGCCGTTTATGACGGCGACTTTGCCCTCGTCCCACAGCGACTTGATCGGCCCCATGGCCGGGTTCAGACCGAGCTTGTCGTCCAGCTTCAGGATGTTGTTCTCGGGGATTCCGAGGTACTGGCGGTTGTCGTAGTAGTTTTCGTCCGCGTAGGGAATCACAGTGTTCAGGGCGTCGTTTCCACCGCTGAGCTGCAAGACCACCACAGACTTCTTGCCGTTGCCGTTCGCTGCCATGGCGCTCTCCTTAAATATGTGGTCTCGGCGCTTTATTTTTTCGGGTATCGAGGCTTATTGTATCATCTGCTCGCAAGATATGGCGGAAACAGTCCTTAATCGCCATTCCTGCGGTATATCTGTATGCGGTGCCGGTTGCTCTCGGTAACGTACATACGACCCTCCGAATCCAGCTTGACCGAGGTGGGCGCCCAGAAATACTTCTCGATGTGCGACGATTCCTCGTGCGGGTCGTCGTTGAAGAACTCTATCTCCGGCTCCATGTTGGCCTTCGCCCTGGCCGCCGCCTCTTCCAGATTGATGGACAGGAAAGCCTCCGCCCACTTGGAGTCGGTCGCCACGCCGCGCAGGGTCTGTGCGTGGCCGCCCGCCGCGTCGAATATCACGATGCGCTCGTTGCCCCAGTCCGCGACATATACCATGCCGGCCTCGTCAACCGCTACCGCGGACGGCCTGTATAGCTGCCCCTCGCCGCGTCCGGGACTGCCGAAGGATTGGACGAACTCGCCGTCCGGCGTGAACTTCTGTACGCGGTCATTGCCCCAGTCGGCGACGTACAGGTGGCCGTCCGGCGCGATGGTCAAGCCCCAGGGCAGTTCGAAATCGCCCTCACCGTCGCCATGCGAGCCGAACGCCGAAACGAACGCGCCGCCGCTGGTGAAGACCTGTATGCGGTGGTTGTGCTGGTCGGCGACGTAGAGCCTGTCCTCGCTATCCAGCGCGAGGCCGGCCGGCCCGTCCAGTTGGCCGGGCGCGCCGCCCGTCTCTCCCCAGTGGGCGACGAGATTGCCGTCCGTGTCGAAGACGTTGATTACGTTGAGGTCTTCGTCGCTGATGTATATGTTCTCGCGGCTGTCCTGCGCGATTGCGACGGGCCAGATGAACTGCCCCGCCCCCTCGCCGTAGGACGCGAACGTGCCGTAGTACTCGCTCTCGATGTCGTATATCGTCACGCGGACGCCGCGCGGGTCACCCTCCAGCGAGCGGCTTATCGTGTAGAGCTTGCCGTCCCTGCCGATGAGGGTGTCCACCGGGTAGTAGAACCCGCGGCCCTCCATAGTGGAAAGGCCGATAGTGTGGCTGTAAGACAGCCTTCCGGTTGAGATTTCTAGCGTGGTCATTGGATTTCTCTCCTACGCCCGCTGAAACTCGTGCGTCGCGGCTATCATCTGCAGAAGCTGCGCCACCCGCTCGCGGTTCTCGTCGCTGAGTTCGGGGTCGGCGACGAGTTCGCCTCCGCCCGCCGTGTAGTCCACCAGGGACGCGCGCGTATCGTCGGACACAGCGACCATACCTATCTCGTCAAGGCAGCGATCAACCAGTTCGGCCGGCCCAATCGCCGAGCCGCCGTTGGTCGCCACCCGCTCTATTATGGAGCCGATGCCCGGATGCGCTGCGTTCCCCATCTGGCTGGACGCGAAGTTCAGCCTCTCCACGAACGTTCCAGTGTCTATCCACTCCAGCCCCTCGTGCCAGCCCTCCACCGACGGTGGGTTGATGAGGTACTGACCCATATAGATCATCTGCATCTGCCGGTCCAGAATCTGGCGCTTCGGTCGGTAGAACTCGCCGGTAAGACGCAGGACCCCGGTGACCAGTTCTGCGGGACTCTTCACCCGCGCGTACCATGAATCCGACGACTTGAAGAAGTCCGATGTGAACAGGACTTGCAGCATATGGCTGATGTCGTAGTCGCTCTCGAAGTAGGCGTCCACCAGCGTCTGGATGGCGTCTGGATTCCGCGGCTCCACGTAGGGCCACTGCGGTACGGGCGGCTCGTCCGCCACGAAGAAGTGGTACATATGCCGCGCGATGAACGCCGCCGTCGCCGGCTGCCGGCATATGATGTCAACTATCTCCTCGCCGTTGAAGTTGCCTCGCTGACCGAGGAACTCCTTTTCACCGTCGTCGTGGTCGTTCTCGTCGAACTGGAAGTGCCACGATATTCGTCCATACGGCCAGATCGAGTCGCGCTCGGCTCGGAGCGCCATGTACTCGGTGTTGCCGATGGTCCATCCGGTGAAGGCGCGCGAAGCCTCCTTGATGTCGTCCTCACTGTAATTGCCGACGCCCATGGAGAAGAGTTCGAGCAGTTCCCTGCCGAAGTTCTCGTTGATCGCGCCCTTGTGGTTGTCGTGATTGTCCAGCCACACTATCATCGCCGGGTCTTTCGCTAGTTCCACAAGTAGCGTCCTGAAATTGCCCATTCCATAGCGCCGGAACATTCTTATCTGGTCGCTCAGCACCTTCCCCTGGGTGATCTTCGGGTATCCGGTAGCGAAGATGCCGTGCCAGAACAGGGACATCTTCTCGCGGAGCGGGTCGCTGGATGTCACCATCTTGTAGAGCCAGTACGCGCCCGGGTTGTTCTGACCCATCATGCCCGACTGTTCGTGGTGATAGCGCCGGATCAGGTCGTCGCCCATCTCGCTGGCGGAGCCGGGGTTCAGAAGCTCCCGGACGGTCTCATCGTAGCCCTTCTCAGCATACGCTTCGAGCTGACTCCGGTTCGCGCCGAACCCGGCGCGCCGAATCAGGTGTGCCATTAGTTGCAGGTCTGCCGTCGCCGTTGTCATCTGCGCCTCCCTTGGTATTTGACTGGTAAATTGTGATCTCTGCTACGAAATCTCCGCATCGTCGGAATTCTCAGAACTGAAACCTGTCCGACGACCGGAATCGGTACGCTGTCCGTAGTCAGTGTATGGCAAATATACCATATATTGGGGAAAGTGGCAGGGGTAGAATTGGAAGGGATGCTGTATCAACGTGGTCGTCGTACCATCTGAGAAGACGACATCTCTTTTATCTATTCATAGAGGCGTATCGGTCGGGTCAGTTCGACAACGATGAAGAGAGGCACAACGAGGTAGTCAGTCTTGCGATGACGCTACCCGAATACTGGGCCGACTGATGGTCGGAAAGGCCTCCACGAACACTGTTGACGATTACATCAGAAGCATTCGGTTACTATTGTCGTGCGTTACCCCATACGTTGCAGTTCCGATCACCTATGATAGCCACAGTTACGTGACTATAAATTACGGAAACCCCGTTGCGCTTGGTAACGCCTCAAATTTTAGTCTTCAGTATCATCAGAATTATCTCTTCACCGAAACGGGGGTCGAGACGACCGGATACATCTACATAGTTCTGGATGACCAGTCGCGCCAGGTGCTGAATTATCACTGGCGCCCTGGAGGCAGAAGCCGCATCGTCACACCTCACTTGCACCTTAAACAGGGTGCGAGGGTCGGTTTGCCCGAGGTCCGCGACTCACATCTCCCCACAGGCTACGTCTCCCTCAGCGCATTCCTGGAGTTTCTGATCCGGGACTTTGACGTAAGACCTCTCCGGGACGATTGGCAATCCGTCCTGAACGCGAACACATATCTGTAACTCTGCTTTAGTCCACTCCGACGAGCGGAATCGGTACGCTGTCCGTGGTCAGTGTATGGCAAATATACCATACGCTTGCAAATGTGTCACAAACCGGGGAATCATAAGTTGTCCAGCGTATAGTCCGCTCCCCGAGCCTCGAACTCAAGCCTGCCGTTTGTCGGGTCATAATGCATATACCACTGATTGACGACATCTCGCCCCAGCAGCGACGGAAGGCCCCCGTTTCTCATGCCGCGAGGTTCCGCTATTAGCAGTCGAACTCCGTAGAATCTTGTCTGACGTCCGTCACTAAATTCCAAAATCGCGGGTTCTCGAAAGTACGGCGACCCGCCGCCCACTCCCCGGAACTCTGTCATGTTCCCGAGCTGGTCAAATGGAATACCCATGGTTATGGCATCTTCCGGATGCAAACACGTGCTGCCGGATCCTGTGTCCAGTAGAAAGGATATGTCCTCTTCTATTCGCAAGCGAGGAATGATTAGGCGGCCTTCAACAAGAGGCCGTCCGAACTGGTCGAATTCGCCGATGATCATAGAATCAGAATGGGAGGATTCGGGTCTAGGAACTGTATCGCCACATCTGAGTTGCCAAGACCTCGGTTTTCGAGTTCCGCCAATACTTCTTCCTGAGAGTCCCCTAGAGTCACAATGCCTGTCTTTCCCATGGCTACCCATTTTCTGGGGTATTTCTCTAACAGCGCCGCACTCTCTTTTCTCAGACGGTGATGTATCTTGCTGTACTCACGTAACTGCTCATGCCTGGCTTTCGCGGTACCCGATTTCTTGATCTTCTCCACATGTTCGCGAATAAGCTCAGCATTCATTTCAGGACTTATGGGGTCATTCCAAGTGTTTCTCTCTACTGTCACTCGTCCATCCTCCATGCACTCCTTACTCCGGTATCCAGGCACACGCCCGACAATACATACACTTCACCCCAACATTGTACACCCCCTCAACCCCTACCATCTCCACCACCACCACCCCGCCGAAAATCTCAATCCAAGAGACACCCCGCATATCCCGATTCAGACAAGGCGCCAATCCCATCAATCCTGCCCATCATCCCAATCAAACAAATCACAGTTCAGACAATGTTGTCCTTGACGATGCAGAACATACTTGCTATTCTGTATCCCGTGACACCTACAAACAATTACTCATAACTCAGAACTGAGGACTAAGAACTGAAAATGTGCGATACAGCCAACGACCGGGACCCGCGCGCCGCGCTCGCCGAGACCATCCGCCGAAAGACGGACAACGGCAACGACGTCGTGGACTACCTGCTCGACGTGTTGCACGAAAGACTCGACGGCGTCAAGCACCTGCACCGCGAACGAGCCGCGAGCATCCTCACTGAATACGGCGATCTGGCGGCCATTCGCTTCATGGAAAAGAACAGGGAGAACAGAAAGACTTGCAAGCCCGCGAACCGGCAGCCCCGATCCGACGCCGAGGACTCCCGGTTCGACGCCGCTCTGGCCCAGGTAATAAGAGACAAGACCAACGAAGCCGAGGACATCGCCGACTACCTCATTGACACGATGAACGGTATAGACTCCGCCATCGGGTCCGGGTTGGGAAAGATAGCTCACCGTCACAGGGTAGCCGCCGCCATCGAACTGCTCAGACGTGGCTTCGACTACGACCGCGCGCGTTCGACCGCCGTTCCCGCATACGCCGGGACCCGGCAAGACGACCGCCCCGGCGCGTCGCGGGATCACGCCCGCGCTGAACCCGAACCCGAAATCGCGGACGAACCCGTTGACTACGTGGCTATGGCCAAAGAGATAGTGGCGAACCTGGACCCTTCAGAATTGGAGGAAGAACCTCCCTCTCCTCACAAGCCCAACTACACCATGTGGGAAATCATCAGGAAACAGCCCAAGCCTGCCATTACCGAAGAACAGGCCAGGATAGGCGCTGCCCGATTCCACGAAAGAATTCAGAGACAGATTCGCTGGAGAGAGTCCGGCGTCAAGACCCCTGCAAAAAAAGATCACGACAACTATGACGACGGATAGAATTTCATCCTTCCGAACATTTCACATACCTTAGGAGTTACGCGCTTGGATATGAAATCTTAGCTAAGTATGACCTAATCCAGCTACGAAATCGTTCTCAACTGCGTAAATCCTAATACCTATCGCCTTCGGACAAAGCCACGAAGTTCGTTCTTCAGGAAGCGGTGCGCGTGATCCAGGGCTTGCAACTTGTATCAACTTAATCGGCGTTCCTCGCGGCGCGAAAATCCCCTCCCCCTCGACGCTGAGAAGGGTAGGTAAATGTGCGGCCAGCTATGAATTTCAATCAACAGACCCCCTCTCCCTCGACGGGCTGACAGGGGTAGGTAAATGTGCAGCCAACTAAGAATTTCAATCAACAGACCCCCTCTCCCTTGAGGGAGAGGGCTGGGGTGAGGGTGATTGTATTGTGAATACCTACCCCTCTCCCTTGAGAGCTGATAGGGGTAGGTAAATGTCCAGTCAGCTATGAATTTCAATCAACAGACCCCCTTTCCCTCGACGGGCTGACAGGGGTAGGTAAATGTGCAGCCAACTAAGAATTTCAATCAACAGACCCCCTCTCCCTTGAGGGAGAGGGCTGGGGTGAGGGTGACTACTGCCACCGACCAAACTGATACAGCATCCATGGCTTGCGTCAGGTTGACACCTATCCCAACCCGCCGATAGCATGATTCCAAACCCACTGAAGGCGTATCTCACATGACGACTCCAACGCATGAACGAAAACCGAGACTCGACGGCAAAGTGGCTATAGTCACCGGCGCGGGCGCGCGGGGCGACATCGTTGGGAACGGGCAGGCTACCTCAATCCTGTTCGCATATGAGGGCGCGAAGGTGTTGCTCGTGGACACCGATGAGGACCGCGTCAAGGGTACGCTGGACGCCATCGAGTCGCATGGCGGGAGCGCGTCCGTGTTCATCGGCGACGTGACCTCCGCCGAAAGCTGCCGCGACATGGCGCGGGCCGCGCTTGACCGCTACGGAAGGCTCGACATACTGCACAACAACGTCGGCATAGGCGGCGCTGGCACCGTCGTAGAGGTCGCCGAAGAGGTCTGGGATCAGGTGATGGAGGTCAACGTCAAGTCCATGATGCTGACCGGAAAGTACGCCATTCCCGCGATGGCGGCGACCGGCGGAGGCTCCATCATCAACATATCCTCGATATCGGCAATTCGCCCCCGCGGTCTGACCGCTTACACCGTGTCCAAGGGCGGCGTCATCGCTCTCACGCAGGGCATGGCGATAGACCATGCCGCCCAGCGAATCCGGGTCAACTGCATTCTGCCGGGGCCCGTGTACTCCTCCATGGTCGCCGGAGGAATGTCCGATGAGCGCAGGGAGACGCGCCGCAGTTCATCTCCTCTTGGATTCGAAGGCACCCCTTGGGACATCGGCTGGGCCGCCGTTTACCTCGCCAGCGACGAATCCAAGTGGGTAACGGGCGTGGCCTTCCCAGTGGATGGAGGAGTAACCCTTGTCAGCCCGCCCAGATGAAACTATTCGCGCTTGGGCGGCGGCCTGAAGTTCTGAGTCCTTTCCTGCCCTCGCTTTGGATTCAGGACCGGACGGCAAACAGGGTATAATACCCGGTCCTGAATATAGTCAGCGTATCGAACTGAGAATTCCAGTCTGAAATTTGAAGGGTCGAACTGCATATACCAATGGTTGAAGACATCGCGGCCAGGCAGTGGGGGAGGGCGTCGCCGTCCTCGTCGCTAGTACCGAGTCCATATGATTCTGATATAAAGCAACCAGCCCCCCACCCCTGGATTGCCGAGCGGCGAGCCCTTCGGGGTTCCCGCCTTCGCGGGAATGACGGTAGGGAGTGCGGGAATGACGAAAGTGGCCGACGATTATTACATATTTAACTGGACGTGGTACTAGGTTCGGCGATTAGCGATTCTATTTCGTAGTAATAGTAGAATCGCCTCTGAAAATCGTCATAGAATCCGAGCAGCGCTTCTTCGAGAAAGTATGGAGACCTTCCGCCTACTCCGTGTGTCTGGATCCTACGCGTAAGTCTGTCGAAAGGAATACGCGCCCTTGTGGCATCCTATGGATGGAGGTCTTTTCTGCGCCCGTGTCCAACAGGAAGGGTATCTCCGCGTCTATATCGAGGCGCCTGATGCGAAGATGGCCTACTACATATGGCCGTTTCCAGCGTCCGGCCTGCCGATGATCATTTGATATTGAGGTATGGCGCATGTATGTAGATCCGTGGGTCAGGGTCAAGATACTCGACCACAACATCCGAACCGCGAAGGCCGCGACTCTTGACTTCATCCATCGCCTCGTTCCAGGAATCGCCGAGAAACAGCATCCCATCCTTTCACATGACCACCCACTTTTCAGGATAATTCTCTATCAAGGTCTCGCGCTCGTCACACATACGACAGATGATTTTCTGGCGTCCGACGATTTGCGCCACCATATCATCGCTAAAGTCCTTTTTCAGAAATGCGATAGTTTCAGGTGTTATTTCCATGGCCGTTATACCAATTCGGGGTAATGTCGCCATATTTTACTGGCCAGCCCTGAATGGATTCCCGCCTTCGCGGGAATGACGATACACAACTTGTAACCGGCGTTCACGGCGCAGTCAGCCTGAAATGGTATTAGTGGCATATTGACCTCCATCCTGTCCGGCGCTCAAGTTCGGGACGCCTATTCCCAGAATGGCAATGTGGGGAGATTATCGCATAGGATAGACTGTATTCCGGGGGAGTATCGGAAGACGGACTTAGCTGGACTATCTCAAAACTCTTCGCTCAAGCGGATGGCAGGAGGACACAATCTCCCTCTCCCTCAAGGGAGAGGGCTGGGGTGAGGGTGAAATTCCTTAAGGTCGGGTTTTGAGATAGTTACTTAGCCCGGATCCACCGAAGGGATGGATGAGTCGTCGTGCAAAAGGGGTGAGAAAGCGCTCCATTGAATCTGGGATAATGGGTTTGAAGACAAGAACCAACCCCAGAGCAGGAGCACTTAATAGATGTTACCACCTGAGCGTCCCGACCGCATCCGAATCGCCTTCGACGATCCCCGGCTGGTGGCCAATGCCGGGCTGCTCGTGCCGGCCACTCTCGCTCAGCGCCTGGGACTGAGTGAACTGGTGGACAGCAACGTTGACCTGGGCGATGCGCCGGGACGGGCGAACCCGGGAGACAAGACGCTGACCCTGGTTGCCTCGGCGCTGGCCGGTGGGGACTGCATCGATGACGCCGACGCGCTGCGTGCCGGTGGGACCGGGCGGGTGTTGGGCTGTACAGTGAAGGCGCCATCCACCCTGGGGACCTTCCTGCGCAGCTTCAGGTGGGGACATGTGCGGCAGTTGGACCGGGTGAGCCGGGAGTTGCTGGCGCGGGCCTGGGCCGCTGGCGCGGGTCCCGGCGATGAGCCGTTGACCATCGACCTGGACTCCACCATCTGCGAGACCTACGGACTGGGCAAGGAGGGCGCCCGCCGCCACAACTACACCGGCCAGAGAGGCTATCACCCGCTTGTGGCCGTCGCCGCAGGAACCGGCGACGTGCTGATGGCCCGGTTGCGACAGGGTCGAGCCAACACCGCCCGGGGCGCAGCCCACTTCCTGCGTGAGACGGTGAGCCGGGTGCGCTGCGCCGGGGCCACAGGACAACTCACCGTACGCGCCGACAGTGGCTTCTACACCCATGACATCGTCTCCGTATGCCGAAAGACAGGTGTCCGCTTCTCCATCACCGTCCGTCAGCACACCCGACTGCGCAATCTCATAGAGGCCATACCTGAGGAGGACTGGACTCCCATACCCTACTGGATGGACGGCGCAGCCGACGTGGCTGAGACCACCTACACCCCTTTTCGGAACGAGCCCGATGCCGCACCGGTGCGTCTCATCGTCCGCAGGGTGAAGCCCACGCCCGGTTCACAACTGGCCCTCTTCGTCGACTACAGCTATCACGCCTTCATCACCGACCGACAGGGCGACACCCTCCAACTGGAGGCCGACCATCGCCGCCACGCCGAGATCGAGAACGCCATCCGAGACCTCAAGTACGGTGTCGGGCTGAACCATCTGCCCTCGGGGCGCTTTGCAGCCAACGCCGCCTGGATGGCCATACAGGTAATGGCTCACAACCTGGCTCGCTGGATCGGACGCATCGGTCTGCGCGAGCCGGTGGCGACCACCAAGACCCTGCGCAGACGCTTGTTCTCCCTCGCCGGACGGCTCACCCACTCGGCCCGCCGCCTTACTTTGCATCTCCCGCAGCGCTGGCCCTGGGAAACACAGTTCGGTCGCGCACTGACCAGACTGCGAGCCATTCCTCTGCCGGCCTGACGGCAGTGTCTACTACTGACCACCGTACACACCACAGCCTGTCTTGTCCGTAAGATCGCTCCGGACCGGACCGCGGGTGTCCACTGTTGCCCGCAGATTCGTCAAACTCGCCCCAAATCGCCACTGTGGGCCTCCATTGGCGTCCAAAATCACGACCGCGGACCTTCAGAACGACCCAGGCGCTGACATCATAACCGCACCGCCACTTTGACACGTCCCTCACCCACGCCCCGGCGGCGATACTAACCCTCTTCGGTGGATTCGGGCTTAGACAGAGATACATGGATGGTAACTAAATGCGCACGATAGACATACACGCCCACATCTCGCCGGAAGCCTTTGTAGAGGCTATGAACGCGGGCGAGGACTGGCACGGCATCACGTCGGAGGCTGTCCCTGCTCACCGGCATAACCCGAGAACGATGTGGACTCCGGACGAACGTCTCGCGGACATGGACTCGCTCGGCGTTGACGTGCAGGCGCTTTCGACGAACGCCGTCCTGTACAACTACGACAAGGACGCCGAGGCTGCGGCGGCAATGGCGCGCGACTGCAACGACTATGTTTCGCAACTCACCAAAGATCACCCCAGCCGATTCGCGGGACTGGCCACGCTGCCCCTTCAGGACGTTCCAGCGGCGATTGATGAACTGGAGCGTAGCATCACTCAGCTTGGGTTGAAGGGCGCGATGATCGGCGACCACGTGAACGGGCGCACGTTCGACGAGCCGGAGTTCCTGCCGTTCTGGAAAGCGGCCGAGCAGCTCGGCGCATTCATCCTGATTCACCAGGGCGGGCCAACCACCGTAAGCCCACGCTCCAACAAGTATCATCTTCCCAACACGATAGGAAATCTGGCCGACCGCGCGGTTACCTTCGCGTCGTTCGTGTATGGCGGCGTGATGGACGCCTGCCCGGATCTGAGAATCTGCCTGTCCCACGGAGGTGGCTACACCTGCTTCGGAATCGGAAGAATGGACCGCGGATGGCGTGTGCGACCGGAGGCGAGGGAGCATATCAGCCAGCCGCCGAGCGCGTATCTGAACCGCTTCTATTATGACACCATCACCCACAGCGAACAGGCGCTCCGCTATATCATAAACTCGGTGGGCGCGGACCGCGTGGTGTTCGGGACAGACTGGCCCTACGATATGTGCGAAGACTGGCCGGTGTCCTGGATACTGGGTCTCGAAAGCATTACGCAGGAAGAAAAAGACATGATCCTGTGGAAGAACCTCGAGGGTCTGCTGGGTATATAACCGCCCGCCATCGCTCGAAGCATCAACGACACGGAGGAAAGAGTGCTGATATGGCTAACAGACTTGCCGACCAGGTAGCGATAGTAACCGGAGGAAACAGCGGAATCGGCGAGAGTACTGCCCACCTGTTCGCCAAGGAAGGCGCGATGGTTGCGCTGCTGGCGCGACGTGAGAAAGAGGGACACGCCGTCCGACGGATAACTCACTACTCGGTCGGCAAGGCCCAGTACCCCAGCACATAGGGATCTAGAACATCCAGGTCATATGGCGCGTGTAAAGCAGGTGGAGCCGGGGCGTCGGAGGCGCTGGCGGATGGCATATAGAAGATGGTCGAGGCTGTTTCATCAATTGGTATCTGGAAACACAGATTGCCTTCATAAGACATACCCCCGTAAATCCTAGCTTCGAGTTGGTCAGGTATGGTAACCCAGTCGCACATGGCAGGGTTCGGATTGTAGGGATCATATATGTTTCTCAGCAGGCCTGAAGAGAGCGCGATTCCGAAATCCCTGGTTCCCAATCCCCGCAATTCATTCCATTTACCAGACGTGTTTTCGACTCGCAAGCGGACAAGGATATACTTGTTCCCCGGCTGCGGAGGAGATGAAAATTCCGAATTCGCCTCAAGGTTGGTGGATACGACGGTGACCGCGATTCCGTCCGAGGCGACCGCCTTCTCGCCCGTCGGAACCTGGCTGTCAATCCTGCCATAAGTGTCCGATATCGGCGTTCCGGGTTCAGTCGGCGTGTAGATTGGTCTGTCTTCCGAGACCGCCCAGAACCCCAGAGCCGGGCCCGTCTGACTCCGATAGCCCCCATACGGCTCAGTTGCGTGACGATATAAGACACTCTGAATGGACTCGTCAATCGGAACCTGGAAACACAGGTAGTCCTCGGCCCATCCACCCTTGAATAGATAGGCATTGGTAAGTTGACCTGGAAACAGGTAAGTTCTGATAACTGGAGAATTCACCGTATATCCGCACCCATAACCATCAGACGTTACTATTTCTGAAGACGAAGTGAGGAGACTAAATTCCGCGTGATACACGGTTTGCAATTCATCCACGTCAGTGTCCGAGAAGTTCTCTATCCGCGTGCGGATGACGAAATACTTTTCGCCGGGTTGAGCGGGCGGGAAGTATTCCCCCGAATCCTCGATAATCTTGTCAATATCGGAAACGTCCATCAGGCTGATAGCTATGCCATCCGAAGCGAGAGCCTTCTCTCCCAGAGAAACGGGATTCATCCAGGTCCCATAGGTGTCTGAAACCGGCGTCGGGCGAGGAGTGGGCGTAGGGATAGATGCGGCCTCCGACACTTTCCAGAACCCCAGCGTCGAATCATCCGGTCGGTAGAAGAGAGTTAGCCCGCTTTCCTCCGTCGGAACCACAAAGCACAGGTCGCCCTCCGCGAACCCGCCTCTGAATATGATGTTGCGATAGATGCTGTACCGGGTGTAAGGACAGTTGTAATCATGCCCGTATTTGACCAGACCGGACCGGGTGACGATCCCGTAGTCGTCCCAGTCCGCGTTCAGAATGGCGTCTTTTCGGGCAGTGTGATTTTCGAGGCGCGTCCGGATAACCACGTACCTGCTGTCTTCCGGGGGCGGAACGGAAGGGCCGTGTGAATAGTATCTGTGCTCGTCATGTCTCGCGTTCAGGTTGACTGACAAGATAGTAATCGCGTGACCGTCGGACGCTATCACCTTCTCCTGTATAGGAACAGGATTGGAGCGCGTCCCATAGCTATCCGATATTGGCGGCGCCGGTTCGACCGGAGCGTGCGGCGGCGTGTCCGCTGAGAGCGACCAAAACCCCAATACCCGACCGAAGATTCCGTAGTAGAGACTCAGACCCTCTGTCACATCAGTCGGTACTTGGAAGCACAGATTACCTTCCTTGGCACCTACTTTGGGAATCGTCCCGTTCAAACTATCAGGTACAACTCCACACTGATAGACATGGTAGTAATCAACTTCGTAAATTATTTGGCCTGAGTGTGTAACAAGTCCGAAATTCCGTTCGCTCACTTCTATGTTCCCACTGAATCCGGAGAGGTTTTCGACACGCGCCCGGATAGTAACGTAATCGTTCCCTTCATCTGGTGGGCGATTATGCGACAGTTTTGTGTCTGTATCGGCGGACAGGACAGAGATAGCGATGCCGACGGACGTGACTGCTCTTTCGCCCAGTGGCACAGGATTTTGGAGCGTTCCAAAGGTGTCTGAAATAACCGCAACTCCTGGGGTGGCGGCTTTTGGAGGAACGGACCAGAATCCAACCGGATGGTCGGCCTCCTTTGGGCTTGTAGTATATTTTCAGGTCGGTTTCTCTGGTAGGAACTTTGAAACATAAGTTGAACTCTTTCCAGCCGCCTGTAAAAAACTGAACGTCCAAGTACTCAAGGTCAAGACCGTCGAGACGACAGTTCATGCGCGAATCTTCGTCTCTGAGTATCGCTGAGTTTCCCACTATTCCAAAATCGCGATATCTTAATCTTCGCAATTTATTGGCGTCTTCACTAAATCCCTCCACCCGCGCGCGAACGACCACGGTCGTATGTGTATCGGAAGGCGGATACCCAAGCATCGTGGCGTCTATGAGGGACGATACCACGGTTATAGCGACGCCGTCGGACGTCAGCGCGCTCTCGCCTGCCGGTACAGGATTGGCAAGCGTTCCGAATGCGTCCGATATGACCGGCGGCTTTTCGCGGGATTGCGGAGATGCTCCGTCCGACGCCGCCCAGAAGCCCAATACTCTTTCCGAGACTACGCCAAATTCCTCGGGGATGTACACAATAATCGGGTCTGTATCTCCGGCGGGAACGTTGAAACACAGAGATCCCTCCTGCCACCCACCTTCGATGACCTCAACCTCCATTCCATAGTCATGCTGCTCGCACTCATACCCATCGCTGTTTACAATCATGCCCGAAGATGACACCATTCTGAAGTCGTCGTGGTCCACTTGGTGGAGCGCACTTTCTTCCCCAAAGCCTTCAACACGAACACGAACGATGACGCGCCCACCCACTGCATCGTGATTAGAGCCTGTCACGGTAATCGCTATGCCGTTCGACGCGCCCGCTTTCTCGCCGAATGGCACGGGATTGACAAGCGTCCCGTATGCATCGGATATAGGCGTCGCGGGTTCGACAGGCGCGGGCGGCGCCATGTTGGATGATACGTCCCAGAATCCATCAACCCCGTCGTAGAAGAGGATCAGATTATTTTCTTCAACCGGAATCTCAAAACATAGCTCTGTCTCCGCCCATCCACCCTTGAAAACATTCAACTCTTCCGCGGACCTACAACCATCATATAGGCCTCCAATCACAACCAGACCCGAAGATGCAACCAATCCAAAACTATAAGTGTATAGGCTGCGCACATTATATTGATCGTCTTCCCTCCCCGTGACATCCTGAACGCGAACTCGGATGGTAACACATTTGTTGCCCTGAGCGGAATAACAGTAGTGTCCTCCACGAGCATCTTTGAGCGCCTTAGTCGCGTCCAAGTTGGCGGACAGAACGGTGATAGCTACCCCATCCGATTTAAGCGCGTTCTCTCCGAGCGGAACCGGATTCGCCCGCGTTCCATATGTATCCGATACGGAGCGCGCTTCGGGGGGCGTGGGCGGCGCGACTTCGGCCGATGTCGCCCAAAAGCCCAGTATTCGACGCCAATTTATGTAACGCGCGATTGACTCGTAAAATACTCTCAGTCCTTCTGCATCTTCTGAGACTTCAAAGCATAAAATAGTGTTCACCGACTGCCCTCTGTCGAGTGAATCCCGGTAATCCAGATGTCTGGTCGCTCCCTTACATACATCGTCACGGTAATGACTGTTCCTGACGATCCTGCCCGATGAGCCAATCAAGCCGAAGAAATAATGGGGAATCTTATGCGCGTATTCCCCGCCGGATACATTCTCGATTCTAACGTGGACCAGGACGTATTTATTCCCCGGAGCGGGAGGGGCGCTCAAACTTCCAACTATGTCTGTCGCGTCGAGATTGGACGAGGTTATAGTGACAGCTATGCCGTCGGACATCAGCCCCGTCGTTCCAAGCGGCGCGGGGTTGGCTAATGTTCCAAAGGTGTCCGATATCAAAGTGGGTTCGGGCAGCGGAACGGACAGACGCTCCCTAACCCGCTCGCTCGTCTCGCCTGTTTCCAGCGCAATCAGGTTGCCTATAAACCAGTCGGTCAGTAATTCAACTAGAGCGTCGGTGAGCGTCTCCGCAGAATAGGCGTCTTCGATAGCCGCAATGAGCAGACTGAACCAGTACCTTGAACCGTAGATACCGATCCTGTCAACCTCACCCACCTGGTCAATCAATACAGGCCCAAGAAAGCTGTCTCCCAGCCGCTCTATAGCCTGCTCACGTGTCTCGCCAGTGTGTTGAGCGATCAGATTATCTACCAACCGGTTTGCTAGTTGTTCACTGAGAGAGTCTGGAAGAAGACCCTTTATATAGGCATCTTCCAGAACAGCCGTTAGAAACTCCAGGGGCGCCGGTTCTGCCTGCCGGGTCGGGGCGGCGGACACCGCCCCAACCCGGCATCATAGACAGCGAGACGAACACGGCTGCCGCTATTATAGCTTTCCAGATCACCAATGCCCGTCCCTCAACGTGGTTTTACTCTAGCCCCCCTGCCCTATTAACTCCGCTATCCGCTCTCCTATCATCATCGTCGTCACATTCGTGTTCGCTCGTATGCAGTCCGGCATGATGGACGCGTCCACTACGCGCAGGCCCTCCAGCCCATGAACCCTGCCATGCTGGTCAACGACGGCCATCGGGTCGTCCGACGGCCCCATCTTGCAGGTCGCGGAGATGTGCTGGCCCGTCGTAGCCTCGCGCATCATCCAGTTGTCCAGCGCGTCGTCCGACTCCAGATCCGAGTCTAACGGCTCGATTCGCTCGACGATAACATCCTTGAAGTCTTCATGCTCTGCCAACCGGAGCGCCAGGCGTATGCCCTCGCGCGAACGCTGCCTATCGAACTCCTCGGCGAAATAGTTATAGTTGAGCTGAGGCTGGACGTTGATGTCCGTCGAGGTCAGCTTCAACTCGCCCGAACTGACCGCCAGGTCCAGGATGACAGACATACGAACGCCGATGGGTTCCATCCTGTCACCGCCACGGTTGATGCGCTCCGTAGCGAAGTTCGCCATCGTTATCTTAATGTCATTGCGAAGGTCGGAGCCGGCCGCGGTGTATCTCAGCATCAACTGGCTTCTCGGAGCGAGGCCATCCAGTTCGATGTGGGGATGCGTCCTCCATGTAGCCCAGATCACAGGATGGTCGCGCAGGTTCTGTCCCACGCCCGGAAGATCATGCACAACAGGAACGCCAACTTCCCTCAGATGGTCTGTAGGACCGACACCTGACAGCATTAGTATCTGGGGGGATGCGATAGCGCCGGAACTCAGGATAACCTGGTCGCCCTCGACGACGAATTTCTCGCCGCCGCTCTCGACCTCGACGCCTGTGGCGCGACCGTCGGTTATGATGACCCGGTGAGTCGTGCAGTCGCCCCTGATTGTCAGATTGAGCCTGTGCCTCGACATGGACAGGTAGCCGACGTTGGTGCTCCAGCGTATGCCGTTCGGATTGTTGAAGGGAGTCGGGCCGATGCCGGTGACGTCGGGGTGGTTCTGATCCGGGCCATCCGGGAATCCGGCCGCCTTGACCGCGTTGTAGAAAGCGGTCTGCGCGGCCGGCCAGGTGTCCCGCGTGAAGCGGCGCGCGATTATCGGGCCTTCGGTGCCGTGGAAGTCCCCACTGAAGTCGGTGTCCGTCTCCAGCTTGCGGAAGAACGGCAACACCTTCTCGTAGCTCCACTCGTCGTTGCCCAGCGATGCCCAGGCATCGTAGTCATCGGGCATTCCTCTCAGGAACACCTGCCCGTTGATCGCGCTGGAGCCGCCGGTGACCTTGCCTCTCGGCACCATCATCGGCTCGGCAATAGCGGTGGGCTGACCCCAGAACTGCCAGTTATGGTCGCTGGTCATAACGTCCATGCCGGTCGCGTACCCATGCCTGACCTCCTCCGGAAGATTGTCAATTTCAGAGCCGTAATCCGGCCCCGCTTCCAGCAGCAGGACAGACGTGTTCGGGTCCTCCGACAGTCTTGTGGCAAGTATTGATCCCGCTGAACCCGCGCCTACGATGATATAGTTGTACCTCATGTAACAGCCTCCATATCCGGGACTCTGAATCTGATTTTGGCGAATCCTATATCCGCATACATAATTCGTCAATAATAATTCAGGTTTGATCCTGAACCTGCGCCCCAAATACAGACTTTCCCGCATCGGCGTGAGGGGTTGAGTAGTATTATGGGAAACTCAGCCATATTTCCATGATAGAGCATAGTCTGCCAACTCTGAGGCCCTGGTCCGGATACTCTCAAAAAAATTGGGTGTATGAGCGTCAGCGTACGCTTGATAATTTCAAACCTTTGTCGTATAGTGAGCTAAAATCGAACACATGATTCTATTTCTGATGAATCAGGCTATACTAACAGGAATGTAGAGGAGGCAATTGATGACGCTGTCTGACCATGTGGGGGAGAGGTCGTCGTGGTCGGAGACCGGAATAAGAGCAGATTTGGTTCGACCGAATTTCGAGAGGGGAGTATCGGTAAAACAGGGGGGGCTGCTAAACCTAAATTGTGAAGACGTAGGGAAAATCTACTACGGAGACAATTTGGAAGTGATGCCAGAAAAACTGGCAGACGAAAGTGTTTCGCTTATAATGATGTCTCCTCCGTATGCCGACGCCCGCAAGAAGACCTACGGGGGAATACCACCGGAAAAGTACGTTGAATGGTTTCTACCACGAGCCAATGAGATGAAGAGGGTCTTGCGACCAGACGGTTCAATGGTCATTAATATCAAGGAAGGTGCCAGAAACGGAGAAAAGATGACTTATGTATGGGAACTCATTATGGCATTGCGTCAGGAAACAGGGTTCAGATGGGTTGAGGAATACATCTGGCACAAGACCACGGCGGCGCCTGGCAAATGGCCGAATCGGTTCCGGGATCAATGGGAAAGGCTGCTTCATTTCACCAAACAGAAATCATTCAAGATGAACCAGCGCGCAGTCATGGTTCCGGTGGGAGACTGGGTTGGGCAGCGGCTGGCGAATCTTAGCGAAAATGACAATGAACGGCATGAATCAGCTACCGGCTCCGGCATCGGGCGCAAGATGTCAGCATGGAAGGGACGCAAATACGTCTATCCTGGCAATGTGCTGCATGGTCCGCCTGTCTGCAACAACACAGGTCATAGCGCGGCTTATCCCGAGTGGCTGCCGGAATTTTTCATAAAGCTCTTTACTGATGAAGGAGACGTTGTTCTCGACCCGTTTAGCGGAAGCGGCACAACTTCGAGAGTTGCCCAGCGCCTGGGTAGAATAGGAATCGGCATCGAACTGCATCGGCCAGCCAGCGAAAGTGATATGTAAAATGGCGCTATCATGGATTGATGAATCTGACCTGCATAAAGCGTTTGAGACAACTTGGCGACAGATTCAAAACGCCCAATCCGAGACCGATAGTCGGCGGCGCAGAAATGTAGAGGACCCTTTCAGAAGCAGTGCTATCGCGGCTCTGATGTCCCTGAACGCAAGCGACGATTTAGAGTCTGCGCTTCGTGTTGTAGCGAATACCCGAAGTGTGGAGGACAGCATAGGCAACATGCACGAAAACATCATTGGGAGTATTCCCGGATGGGAACTCTGGGATGCGGGGTATGATGTCCGAAATGATTCGAAGAAAATTCTTGCGGAGATCAAAAACAAACACAACACCCTGAATTCGACAAATGAGCGAGGCGTCATTCAGGAACTGGATGTACATTTGCGAGGATTGCAAGGCTGGACAGGCTATTTGGTGAATATCATTCCCAGAAGGCCAGAACGGTTCAGACAGGAGGTCGGCAATACGGAGCGACTGTATAAGGTTGACGGAGCGACATTCTATACCATCGCTACAGGACAGGAAAACGCCTTGCGACAGTTGTACAATAGCTGGAACGAGTGGTTGAGAATCAATAAGAACTTAAGCCAATGGCTGCAATCTCAGAGCCAACTGGTTCTCCCAAGGTAAAAGTAACCCTGGCAACATAAGCGCACCAGCGAATTACTAGCTTAGCCCCATTCTAAGATGCGCTACGATTCCCCAACTCCAATCCTCAATTGACACAGAGGAGCGACCAATGACCACTACACACATCAGCCCCGAACACGACACCCGCGAACTGACTACTGAGGATGTGCTGGGCGGAGGCGCGCCACAGATCCTCACGCACGCGCGCGGGCCTGTCGGAGCGCTGCCTTTTACCGAGGACTTCCTTATCAACGGCTCCAGTGGCGACCATTTCGGAATGACGCAGAACGCGGGCATGGGCTGGAACCCGGTGGAGCTTCTCAGGAAGCAGTTCGTTATCCTGTCCACGGCTGGCGGGCTGAGGAATCCGGACGGAACGCCCATCGCGCTCGGACTTCACACCGGGCACTTCGAGCTCTCGACCATGGTACAGACGGCGGCGCTGGAGTTGCGCGAACAGGGCGCGATTCCGTTCGCGCTCTTCTGCTCCGACCCGTGCGACGGTCGCACCCAGGGCACCACAGGGATGCTCGACTCGCTGCCCTACCGCAACGACGCCGCGCAGGTGTTCAGGCGGCAGGCGCGGTCTCTGCCCACGTCTCGCGGCGTCATGGGCGTCGCTTCCTGCGACAAGGGACTGCCCGCTATGATGATGGCGGTCGCCGGACTGCCTAACACCCCGGTCGTAGTCGTGCCGGGCGGCGTGACCCTTGCTCCCGAACATGGCGAGGACACCGGCATGATCCAGTCAATTGGAGCTCGCTTCGCCCAGGGCGAAGTTACCCTCGAATACGCGCAGGACGTTGGATGCCGCGCCTGCGCGTCTCCGGGCGGCGGATGCCAATTCCTCGGAACGGCGGGAACCTCGCAGGTGGTCGCCGAGAGCCTGGGGCTGGCCATAACGCACGGCGCGCTGTCGCCCTCCGGCACCGGGGCGTGGCTGGACATAGCGCGACGCTCGGCGCGCGCGCTGGTAATGTCCGAAAAGCGCGGCGTTACGTCGCGGGACATTCTTACTGACGCCGCTTTCCAGAACGCGATGGTCGTACACGCCGCCTGCGGAGGCTCCACGAACCTGCTGCTGCATACCCCCGCGATAGCTCACGCCGCGGGTCGCGCTCGCATGGGTGTCGAAGACTGGAACAGGGTAAACAAAGAAACGCCGCGCATCGTGGACGTCCTGCCCAACGGCCCGACCGGATTCCCGACATCGGTCCTGTACGCGGCGGGCGGCGTACCCGAAGTGATGCTGCATCTGCGAAGCATGGGACTGCTGGACACGTCCGCCCTTACTGTCACCGGCCAGACTCTCGGCCAGAACCTGGACTGGTGGGAGGACTCGGAGCGTCGCCGCGACGTTCGCCAGTATCTGCGAAACGAAACCCGCGTTGACCCCGACAACGTGATAATGACACCGGACAGAGCTAAGTCGAACGGCCTGACCAGCACTGTCTGCTTCCCCGCCGGAAATCTCGCGCCCGAAGGGTCTGTCATAAAGAGCACCGCGATAGACCCGTCCGTCGTTGACGACGACGGCGTGTATCGCAAAGTCGGCCCGGCGAGGGTGTTCCGCTCCGAGAGGGCCGCGATAGCCGCTATCAAGAGCCGCGACGATAACGACAAGATGAAGGCGGGCGACATCATGATTCTCACCTGCGGCGGACCCCTCGGCACTGGCATGGAGGAGGTCTATCAGATAACCGCCGCGCTCAAGCACCTGTCCTACGGCAAGCGCATTGCTCTGATTACAGACGCGCGATTCTCAGGGGTCTCGACCGGGGCGTGCATCGGACACGTCGGCCCCGAGGCCCTGGCTGGCGGTCCGATAGGGAAGGTCAGAGAAGGCGACGTAGTAGAGATAGTCGTGGACCGCAATACCCTTGAAGGCGCGATCAACCTTGTTGGCAAAGACGGCCAGAACCTGGGAACGTCCTGGGGAGACGCCGAATTGAACAGCCGACCCGACCCGAACGATCTTGAGCCGCATCCGAGCCTGCCGGACGACTCAAGGCTGTGGGCCGCTCTTCAGCACGCCTCAGGCGGAACTTGGGGCGGGTGTGTCTTCGACGTTGATTCGATAATAGAAACACTCGATGCCGGAAGGAAGGCGCTCGGCAGAGCGAAGTAAGTCTCGGGGCCGCTGACCAAACTGCCAGGCTGTATGCTACTATTCTCAGACAAAAGAGGAGTCCGCTGACACCGACGTACGGAGAAGCCAAACATGACCACGCCAGCTACGGAAAGCGCGCTCCGCTCCGCCGCCGCTGCGGAACTGCTTCCGCCGCCAGACTATTCCCATCTCGAGCCTCTGCCCGACCCGCCAAGACAGCCTGATATGCAGCAAGACAATGTACTGTTCTTCTTTCACGCTATCCTGGAAATTTGGTACGCGGGCCGTCGCCGCGATGTTCTGATTGCCGGGCAGGGATTCCTGAGACACGATCCTTACAACGAGGACGAACGTTTCGCGCCGGACTGCGTAGTGGCCTTCGGCGTCAACCCCAGGAACATCATATCTCGCAACGGCTACGTGATAAGCGAGGTGGGTAAGCCACCCGACTTCGTGATAGAGGTGGCCTCACGCAGTACGGGCCGCCGTGACTACACGGTGAAGCGCGAGGGATACGCGCGCTACGGCGTCGGAGAGTATTGGAGATTCGACCACACTGGCGGGCGGTTTCACGACGCGCCGCTGGCCGGAGACCTGCTTGTCGACGGGAAGTACGAACGCCTTCCTATACACAGCGAGCCGGACGGCCTGATATGGGGACACAGCCCTGTACTGGGTCTGGACTTATGCTGGGACGCCGGAGAATTCCGATTCCGAGACCCCACGACCGGCGATTTTCTGCCCACGCCGAAGGAGATAGCAGTCCGAACCAATCAGGTCGAATCCGAACGTGACATGGCGGATAACCGCGCAGACTACGCCGAGACCCAGCGTGACTTTGCGCAAGTCGAACGCGACTTGGCGCGTAACCGCGCTAACCTCGCCGAAAACCGCGCCGCTGAAGCCGAAGCGGAAAATGCCAGGCTGAGGGAACGGCTGCGACGCCTCGAAGAAAATTGACTCACGCTGGAAACGGGCAGCGAACCCCCCGTCCGAGGATGTTGATGGAAAAAGAGAGACTCGACCGAGAGATAATCGCGATGCGCGTCGCGCGCGAACTTCAGGATGGCGACATCGTGAACCTGGGCATCGGCATACCGACGCTGTGTTCGCAGTTCATCCCGGAGGGGCGCAGCGTCACCTACCACAGCGAGAGCGGAGTGCTCGGCTACGGACCGATGGCCGAACCCGGCGACGCGGACGTTGACCTGATTAACGCGGGAGGCCAGTTCCTCGCGCCCAACCCGGGAATGTCCTTCTTCAACTCGGCAGAGGGCTTCGCCATGATACGCGGCGGACATATAGACGTGGCTGTGCTGGGCGCGATGCAGGTGTCGGAGCGCGGCGACCTGGCCAACTGGATGCTGCCCCAGCGCGGCATCGGCAACGTGGGCGGCGCGATGGACCTCGCCGCCGGAGCTCGGAGAATTATCGTGGCCATGGAACACTCAGATCGCTCCGGCAGTCCGAAGATTGTAACCGAGTGCTCGTTCCCGCTGACCGCCCCCCGCTGCGTCAGCCTCATAGTGACCGACATAGCGGTGATGGACGTGGGCGAGGATGGATTGGTACTTTCGGAGGTCGCCCCGGGCTGGACGGCTGACGACGTACAGGCGCTCACAGAGCCGAAGCTGGCCATCTCCCCAGTCCTGAGAGATATGGAGTTGTGACGTTCTGTTTGGCTCAGACGTATCGTTCATTAACTTGACGGAGGGAATGATTGGGCAGGAAAGTAACAGACGCCAATCGCTTGTCTATACTATATCCACGTATTGCGGTCGAGTGGCATCCCTCTAAGAACGGTATTCTAACACCTGATGATGTATCTTATGGCAACGGCAGGAAATTCTGGTGGATTTGTGAAACAGGGCATGAATGGGAAGCTACAATAAACAACCGGACTAATCATGGGAGCGGTTGTCCGCATTGCTCGAAACTCAACAGGCGCGTTACGAATGATAACAGGTTATCCTTGAAATATCCTGAATTGGCAAAAGAGTGGCATCCTACAAAGAATGACGACCTGACGGCTGAGGATGTGTCCTATGGCTCAGGCGAAATAGTTTGGTGGAAATGCGAAAGAGGCCATGAGTGGGAAACGACGATACACAATCGCAGTAGCGGCTCTGGATGTCCGTACTGTTCAGGACAGTTTCTTTCAGATGATAATAGGTTGTCTATTCGACATCCTCATCTGATCGAAGAATGGCATCCCACAAAGAACGGCGACTTGACACCTCATGATGTGTCTTTTGGAAGCAGTGACATAGCTTGGTGGCTTTGTGAAAGAGGGCATGAGTGGGAGTACACAATAGCGGACCGCAGTAGAGGCATCAGGTGCCCCGATTGCCCGGGCAGGAAGGTTACTGACGAAAATAGGTTGTCTATTCAATGTCCTCATCTAGTCAAAGAATGGCATCCTACAAAGAACGACGATCTGACGCCTTATGACGTAGCTTACCGCAGTCACAGAAAAGTCTGGTGGTTTTGTAAGAAAAACAAGGATCACGCCGACTGGGAAACAAGTGTCAAGAACAGGACTCTAGTTGGCAGTGGCTGCCCAACCTGTGCCGGCAAAGTTGTTACAGATGACAACAGACTGTCCTCACGTTACCTCGATGTATCGAAAGAGTGGCACCCCACCAAGAATGGTGTCCTAACACCGAATAAAGTGTCTTACGGCGCTAATCGGAAAGTATGGTGGATTTGCCCAAAAGGCCATGAATGGCAAGCTGTTGTCGCAAGCCGAACATTGGACGAAGTCGGATGTCCCTTCTGCGCGGGAAACATTGTTACAGATGATAACAGGCTATCCTTGAAAGCTCCTGAGTTGGCAAGGGAGTGGCATCCCACAAGGAATGGGGAACTAACGCCAGATAAAGTAGCGATTGGAACTAATAGAGGGGTCTGGTGGCGTTGCCCAAAAGGCCATGAATGGGAAGCTGTCGTCGCAAGCAGAGCGTTGAATGGCAACGGATGCAGATATTGTAAGCTGACAGGTAGGTCAAGAATTGAGATTTACCTTGCCTGTGAACTAGCGACTTTCTTCAAGGATATTGACCCCACGCAGACACGAAAGATTATAACGCCTGAAGGCAAATCTCTGAATGCTGATATAGCGATTCCGTCTGAAAAGCTGGTAATCGAATACGATGGAGCGCATTGGCACGAAGGCAGGCTGGACAAAGATGCAGGGAAAACGGAGAGATTGAAGGCATCCGGGTGGGATGTACTGAGAATCAGGGAAGAGCCTCTGGAACTTGTGCAAGATAGCGATTTGCGATGCCAGGTCACTTTCGGCAGCGATGTAAAACTTCTGGTGGACAGATTGCTGATCCATCTTGAGGAAGTTTTTGGCATAGATATTCCGGGTCTTGATGAATATCGGATGAACGAATCGCTCATCAATGAGGCTACCGCAAGTCATATTATTGGTGAGGAAATTTCCAATCGTCAGAAGATAGAGGGACCCAGTCAAGATATTGGGGAGCAGTTATTCCTGTTTTCAGATTGGTGACTTGGTGAGTCTGGCAAGTTTCTCATCTGTAATGCCGCTCCAATTCCGATTCGTAGCCCACGCCGAGACGAGCTCCGTCTTCGTCCAGCCAGCCGGATAGCCGCGCCTCGCGGGGTGGCGGCTCTCCCGACGTGGACACCCACGCGCAGAGCCTCGTTCTCCCGTCTCAACCTGTCGAACTCGCGCGTCAGGCCGCCTCCGAAACCGTCTGCGCTCGCGTCCTCCGTGTCTCATCCCGAATTATGCCACCCAGCTCCACGAACGGCTCGTCTGAGCCGAAATACCGAAAGTGACACAAGATTATTACGGCAACCCCCCCCCCCCCGATTATCACAGAAAAAAACACGCGTCCTGTCTGATCCGCTTCCCGATGGATGCGAACTGCAATTGCGGATTGCATCCGCCGGCCTTTACTTCAACCAAATCGAGCTTCGCAACTGCGAACAGAGTTTCTCACAAAGTTTTCCTTAGACGTCGTTCTGGACGCCTCTGAGCCGGGAATCTCCGCTTAAGTGCACCTCCCCATCCCCATATACATCATGGAGGAAATACCATGAAGACAGCCATTTCGATTGCGTTCCTGTCGCTCTTGGTGGTTGTGGGCAGCTTGGCGTCTTGTTCTTCACCCAATGGACAACAAGTACCGGACCCGATTCAGATACCGACTGTTGATGACCAGAACGCGCCACAATCGGACACCGGAGAAGGTATAGAAGTAATCTCTGTGAATGTAGAGAATGTCTCGGATACCGGCAAAGATACGGAGGTAGTTTACCGCAACTCCAATCCGCGCCCTCCCTACTCCTCCCGTCCGGTATTCGATTACGACTACGATGACAGTTGGGTGGCGAACATTCCTGAAGTTATCGGAGGGTACGAGGTTATCGGAGTAAGCACTCCAAACAAAGTGGCCTGCAATAGAGGGCCAATAATAACCTTGCTCGCCCCTCGGAGATCCATGAACGAATTTTTAGGGAATCCACCTGATGTCCACTCGTTGAGGTCAATGATTCGCGCTATTCCCGGAGTTCTGTCAGATATTCGTCTGAGCTTTGCAGGCTCCGTCCTTGACGAGGAAGAAGCCGCCAAGAACCTCAGAGAATGGAACGAGGACAGCCTCAAAGACGGCTGCATTGTGTTGGGCGGTGTCCCGGATGAGCTTAACGAACGCATTGATGAAGCGCTGGACAAACTCAACCAGCCCTGACATGCTGACTCAGGTAGTAGGGAGAGCTTGCCGCCGTATCGGTACTAGAGGCCGTTTCAGCGACGCGCCCAAAAAACCTACGCTACGTCTAGCCCATCCGGTAGCCGACGCCGGTCTCCGTGAAGATGTACTTCGGGCTTCTGGCGTCGTCCCCCAGCTTGCGGCGCAGCTTTCTAACGAACCCTCGCACGTAATGCGATTCGCCGGAGTAGTCCTGCCCCCATACCCGCTCCAGCAGCTGGGCGTGGGTCAGAATGCGCCCGGCGTTGACCGAAAGCTCGGACAGCAGTTTGTACTCGGTCGCGGTTAGCTGTACAGGCCGGCCAGCCAGCGTAACCTCGCGCCGCGCGTAGTCAATCGCCAGGTCGCCCAGCCGGTATGGTTCCCTCTCGCCGTCCAGTCCAAGCCTCGCGCGCTTGCGAAGCAGGGGTACCCCACTGACCATGTCCTCGATGGGTTGTTGTTAGACTGACTCCACAGCCCGCAGGGTACTCCAAGACCTAAACTACTCCAGCCTGTCGAGAGACTGTTCACGCTCAGAATTGCTTGATTTGGCCTCTCCAAGCCCTCCGGCAGTCAAATCTACACAGAATCTTTACACTTTTGGGGCGGATTTTTACGCCAGATTTACACGCGCCTTGTATGGTGGATGTATCACAAGCCATAGGAGGCGCGAAATGACCAAGCGATTGACGGCGGTTCTACTGATAGCGGCAATGCTAGTAGCTTATTCTCCATCGGAGACACGGCGTGAGCGGAAGGCCCGGATTACGACACACTGAAGAGACTGATAGCCAAGAACAGCATAAGCGACAAGGTGAAGCTGGACGCGAACGACAAGCTGCAACTCTCATCCGACCCCAAGGCGGGCGTCGAATACCGTCTCGAATCCCTGAGCATAGACGCCGTGACCGGCGAGACCACAACGACAGTCGAGGGAATGGCGCGTTTCTATCTGCCGGCCACGGACGACCACAAGACAAAGACAGTGATAGGTGACAACGACCTGGCGATCTACGCGGGAGATTCATACGACATCGCGCTGGACGCCTCAGAGGAAGGATTTGCCGCATACGTGTACATCCGGGACGCGAGCGCGCCGACGAGCTACGAGTTCGAGTTCGGACTGCCGAGCGGATTCAAGCTGAGCGAGGACGGCGAGGGCGGAATAGAGGTTCTGAACGTGGAGGGCGACGTGATTGGTACTGTGGCTCCGCCCTGGGCGGTTGACGCCAATGGAGATTCGGCGCCGACGGCGTACAAGTTGCGCGACAACGTACTGGTGCAGACTGTGGAACACGTGGGCGCGGTGTATCCGGTGATTGCGGACCCCGAAGTTCGCTGGAGTTGGACGAGCGTAACGAGGCACTTCTACATTGGAGACGAAGAAGAGTACAGCGATTTGGGCGACGGGTTATCCGAGGTAGAAGATTTCGTTGAGGACTACAAGAGAGAAGTATGCGGTACTATTTCCACAGCTATCTCACTGACGAGCTTCATCAAAGCCATAAAGAGTTCTTCTACCTCAATTCCGTCTGCAATACTATCGGGACTTGACCGAACCATAAATATTGCTTGCAACATGTACATAAAGCCAAGTGCAAATGCTATGCAGGATGCAGTAGATGAAATCCGGGAAGACGTCTTGTCGGATCCTCTTCCTGATAGATGCGAAGTGCAATTGCGGATCACCTACCTGGGTTTGTACTTCAACCGAATCAAGATTCTCCAATGTGGAGAGAGTTTCTCCCAGTATTATCCTTAACCAAGTTAAATCATAATACTGGAAGTTTCACTGAAAGTTCGAAACTTAGCAAATAATACCATTTCAGTTATGGATTGGTATAAGTAGCGATGAGGCCTTAGGTGATTGGAAACCACGAGCAGGACAATTGTCCTGCTCGTGGTTTTCGGGAGAAGTATCTAACCCCGGATCCACCGAAGGGATGGATGAGTCGTCGTGCAAAAGGGGTGAGAAAGCGCTCCATTGAATCTGGGATAATGGGTTTGAAGACAAGAACCAACCCCAGAGCAGGAGCACTTAATAGATGTTACCACCTGAGCGTCCCGACCGCATCCGAATCGCCTTCGACGATCCCCGGCTGGTGGCCAATGCCGGGCTGCTCGTGCCGGCCACTCTCGCTCAGCGCCTGGGACTGAGTGAACTGGTGGACAGCAACGTTGACCTGGGCGATGCGCCGGGACGGGCGAACCCGGGAGACAAGACGCTGACCCTGGTTGCCTCGGCGCTGGCCGGTGGGGACTGCATCGATGACGCCGACGCGCTGCGTGCCGGTGGGACCGGGCGGGTGTTGGGCTGTACAGTGAAGGCGCCATCCACCCTGGGGACCTTCCTGCGCAGCTTCAGGTGGGGACATGTGCGGCAGTTGGACCGGGTGAGCCGGGAGTTGCTGGCGCGGGCCTGGGCCGCTGGCGCGGGTCCCGGCGATGAGCCGTTGACCATCGACCTGGACTCCACCATCTGCGAGACCTACGGACTGGGCAAGGAGGGCGCCCGCCGCCACAACTACACCGGCCAGAGAGGCTATCACCCGCTTGTGGCCGTCGCCGCAGGAACCGGCGACGTGCTGATGGCCCGGTTGCGACAGGGTCGAGCCAACACCGCCCGGGGCGCAGCCCACTTCCTGCGTGAGACGGTGAGCCGGGTGCGCTGCGCCGGGGCCACAGGACAACTCACCGTACGCGCCGACAGTGGCTTCTACACCCATGACATCGTCTCCGTATGCCGAAAGACAGGTGTCCGCTTCTCCATCACCGTCCGTCAGCACACCCGACTGCGCAATCTCATAGAGGCCATACCTGAGGAGGACTGGACTCCCATACCCTACTGGATGGACGGCGCAGCCGACGTGGCTGAGACCACCTACACCCCTTTTCGGAACGAGCCCGATGCCGCACCGGTGCGTCTCATCGTCCGCAGGGTGAAGCCCACGCCCGGTTCACAACTGGCCCTCTTCGTCGACTACAGCTATCACGCCTTCATCACCGACCGACAGGGCGACACCCTCCAACTGGAGGCCGACCATCGCCGCCACGCCGAGATCGAGAACGCCATCCGAGACCTCAAGTACGGTGTCGGGCTGAACCATCTGCCCTCGGGGCGCTTTGCAGCCAACGCCGCCTGGATGGCCATACAGGTAATGGCTCACAACCTGGCTCGCTGGATCGGACGCATCGGTCTGCGCGAGCCGGTGGCGACCACCAAGACCCTGCGCAGACGCTTGTTCTCCCTCGCCGGACGGCTCACCCACTCGGCCCGCCGCCTTACTTTGCATCTCCCGCAGCGCTGGCCCTGGGAAACACAGTTCGGTCGCGCACTGACCAGACTGCGAGCCATTCCTCTGCCGGCCTGACGGCAGTGTCTACTACTGACCACCGTACACACCACAGCCTGTCTTGTCCGTAAGATCGCTCCGGACCGGACCGCGGGTGTCCACTGTTGCCCGCAGATTCGTCAAACTCGCCCCAAATCGCCACTGTGGGCCTCCATTGGCGTCCAAAATCACGACCGCGGACCTTCAGAACGACCCAGGCGCTGACATCATAACCGCACCGCCACTTTGACACGTCCCTCACCCACGCCCCGGCGGCGATACTAACCCTCTTCGGTGGATTCGGGCTAAACGCGCGGTGGCCGGCGCCATCGCCAACAGGGATGATTCACCTGTCGCCCGTCCCTGGGCTGATACGACTCGAATGTGAAAAGCTCCCCCACAGGCACCTCCAATGCCTGAGCCACGGCGTGGATGTTCTTGAGGGAGGGATTCCGGCGTCCTCTCTCGATGCCGGATATATAAGTCACATGAAAACCGGCGCGATGCGCAACCTCCTCCTGCGTCAGCCCGCGGAAGTTGCGCAGATAGCGTACATGCCGTCCGAATGCCAGTTGAAAGTCGTCCACTTGACACGAACGCTATCGGCGGATTGACTATAAGTCAAGATACTTCATCTGAAACAGCTACGTTGGGGAGGCTGTGTTGTCGCTTATCTTCCTCCTTCTTGCCGGAGTCGCCTTCGTGGGCGGACTGATCTGGGTGATAATCGCGTCGGCGTCGGGTAAACGGGTCGGACCTCCCATCGCGGTCATGCTGTCGAGCATTCTGCTGGGGTTCCTGGGGATCGCAAGCTGCGGAGCCAAGATTATAAACATGTTCTAGCGGAGATGCGGTTTCAGTCTTAGGCTGTGGCCATCCCAGTTCAGGCGGAGACTCCTTCCAAGTTCTGCAATCCCACATATTATTGGGATCTCGCTCCGACAAATGCGGCCTTCATCAACTGCGGGGCGTTCTTCAACCTGAATCGCTGTTCACCCAGCATCATATTTTCCACCTTTGAGAGGTTGCGCAGTCTCAAAGCGGTACCTGAAAGTTCCCCGCGGCCTACTCCCAACTCACCAGAGATTTCACCCACACAGGATCCAACTCAAACTCACTCAGGCACTCGGCCGCGGACGCGCATGAAGAGCGGCTTATCGGACGGTCCTGCCACGAATCCAGCGACATACGCATGCCTCGGGGCGCGCTCTTTGCGCCGCACTGCAACCCCTTCCTCCGCACCACACTAAACCGTCCGGGATCGACTTGCAATCCACTCGTCAACTTCCTCCTCGATCCACCCAGTTGCTCGTGAACCCAGTCTAATCGGCCTCGGAAACTGACGAGCATTGATCAAGCGCCACAGCGTAGATTTCGATAGGCCCACACGAGCGAGTACTTCAGGCAATCGCAACACCTTCATAATCCATCTCCACGTACAGGAATCACAATTCTCAAGTGCGATTCTCATAAATTTTGTACGCTCAGTCTCTCAGAGTGAGTGCCGCGGAGAGGGGTCTCCGAAGTCAGTCAGTCAAATTCGAAAATGCGCTTTTATTGACTTTCAAATTCCATGGATTGTCTTTCAAAGAACCCTACTTATGACGTCCTCAAACGGGAAAAGTTTCTAAACTCTCAACCCTATGTATCCGCCATATCCAAATTCGATAGGCGTATTTCCGGGATTGGAGAGACCGGAAATTTGACCCCTGAATTTCATTAGCTCCTCCATTTGGATTCCTAACGTCCAACTCTCAGGTAATGAGTCCTTGCTGACAATCTTTTGATCTCTACTCTGAATACAAGCCAGGTCTCAGAGGCGGAGTGATTCGGCAATGCTCTCTGAAGATTAAGATATGGGCGGCGAGAGAAGGCACAGGGTGTTTGCTCTGCTACTAATGTCGGCGGACTGCGTCGCCTTGCAAACCGCCAATCTGCGCAGCGGAGAGGAGGGTACAATGAGCGATGAATGAGCCATGCTGCCACGGCCAGATGGACGCGGCCATTTGCGGCAGTCCCGCTCTCGAATTCTCCGGCCGGATCGGGTTCATGACCCGTGACCAGTGGCCTCACCTTCTGATCGGTCGGAATTCGATCAAGGACTACATGCGCATGACGAGTGTCTTCATCAAAGCATGGGTTCACGACGACGGGTACCGCGTGCTGAAGCCCGCTCGCCCAATGGCGGTCTACGGGGACTGTTTGCGTGCCAGGATAACCTTTATGAGCGTTCCCAGAGACTGGCCCGCATAACCAATCTTGTCTATCCGGTTCCTTCAAGGTAATCAGCCCACTTCTGCATCAGTTCGCGCCTCTGTTCGAACAGGTCGGACCGGAAGTAAGCCTGTTCAACCGCTGACCCGACTTTATGCGCCAACGACAACTCCATTGCCGCATGAGAAGCCGAGGTCTGTTCATCTGCCCAATCTCGGAATGATGACCGGAAGCCATGAGGTACGGCCGGAACCCCTCGTTTTCTTAGCATCAGGGATAAGGCGTTCTCTGACAGCATCTTGTCCGGGTCGTAGAAGGACGGGAACACAAATCGACTTTCGGGAAGCGGCATCGCTTCGATCAGAACTGCAATCGCCTTATCTGACAACGGTACACGATGCTCTTCATTGTCTTTCATGCGGATTGCGGGTATGCGCCACTCCCGCGCTTGCGGGTCAATCTCTGACCAGAGCGCGCCCCTGACTTCTATTGAACGGGCAGCGGTCAGGACAAGGAACTTGAAAGCCAGCTTGGTAACAGGATTGGACGGCCCACTCTCCACAGTCCTGAGGGCGTCGGCGACCTGCTGATAGGGTAGCGCTTTCATGTGGTTCTTGACTTTGGGCATGGGAGGCAATGCGCCGTCAACCGCTTCCCCAGCTGGGTTGTATTCAAGGAAGCCGTGAGCCATTGCCCACTTGAATACCGTACGCATTCTCTGTCGAACACGGCGGGCATTTTCAGGAATCTCAGTCCAGATCGGAGTCAGAACACTAAGGACGTCTTGGCGCCCTATCCGTTCAACGGGAACATCCCCGATAACTGGGAAAGCGTGGCGTTTAAGAGTTTGTATCCACGACTTGGCGTGTTTGGCATTCTTCCAGCGTGGGATGTTCAGTTCGTGGACAATCCGGGCCGCCTCTCGGAATGTCGGAGCGACGGGTTCTTCTGTTTCCCATGGATTAATTCCATTGGCAACGCGGACCTGTTGGCTGCCGCCTTGCGTCTGGCCTGTGCCAGCGAGACGGCGGGATATCCGCCAAGTCCCTTGTCGGTTCGCCTGCCGTTCACGACGATTCTCTGTATCCAATTCTTGGAACCCGCCGGCGTGATCCGCAGATACAGACCGTCTCCGTATCTACCAGGTTCTTTCAGGGATTTGATCTTCGTCGCCGTGAGTTTCGCCATGAGGAGTTACAAGACTGGAAGGAGGCGCATTAGCTACCAAATCAGGAGATGTGGGACTCTACGGGACGTTATGAGTGGGTGTTGTGGTGGAGCTGGGGGGACTCGAACCCCCTACCTCTTCAATGCCATTGAAGCGCTCTCCCAGATGAGCTACAGCCCCACAGTACAGGTGCGGAAGACAAAGCTAAATATACCAAACCGCCCCATTGCGGCGCAACGCGGATGCCTGAACCCTTCTATCCGCCGCGCTCCTGTCTGACCCTGCTCCATTCGGCCATCAGGTGTTCGTTGGGCGGGTAATACTTGCCCGGAGCGACTCCCTCGGCGCGTACCTTCTCCTTGATGTAATTCTCGGCTCCCTCGTGGTCAATCGCCCACTCCAGCGCGGCCTCTGCCATCCAGGACGGCACCACCAGTACCCCATCATTATCTCCTACCATCACGTCTCCCGGTCGCACGAGCGCGCCACCGCACTGGATCTGCGCATTTTCCTCTGCCGGTATCGCCGTCGGGTTGCCGTGGAAACTCCGAGACTTCGCGTAAACTCGCAGCCCGTAGTCCTCGTCCACCATTACATCCAGGTCTCGGATAGCCCCGTCAATCACCACGCCATCGGCCCCATTCATCGCCAGTTGCAGCAGCTTCACGTCTCCGGCAACCACGTCCTCTCTAGATCCCATTATGTCCGCGACCAGCGCATCACCCGGTCCGCACCGGCCCATGGCGACATACTCGACGGAGTCCTCTCCATGCGCTCGATCACTCGCAATGTCAGGTCGCACAGGCAAGAATCTGAGCGTCCGGGCCCTCGCCGCCATGCGCTCTTTACTCGGAGTGAAGTTCACCAGCCCTTCGCACACAGTTAGAAGAGACCCCATAGAGCGCACCGCGTTGTACACGGTAGCCGTCGGGATACTCTTTAGTCCGTCAAGAACTTCCTGGGACACTTCCACAGGACTCATATCAAGCGTAGCCATTTCTTCTCCTTCAACACTCATATCTCATCGCTATTCAAGTCGGCGTTGATGATATGAACCCATTCCCGCGCTGTCAAATCACCGTGCTAACTCGATGCTGTATCAGTTTGGTCGGTGGCAGTAATCACCCTCACCCCAGCCCTCTCCCTCAAGGGAGAGGGGGTCTGTTGATTGAAATTCTTAGCTGGCTGCACATTTACATACCCTTCTCAGCTCGTCGAGGGAGATGGGATTTTCGCGCAGCAAGGAACGCCGACTAAGTTGATACAGGTTCTGCTAACTCTATCGGCGGTCTGTTTTCGGAGAACTAACTCCCCCTATGACATTTGTAGTATCTATGCATCGCACGACCATATGTGCTAGAATAATCACATGATGAACTTGTCTCACACCATATTAAATATAAGTCAGGGATTATCAGCGAGCCTCTCGGGGCAAAAGAAAAATTCCCTCAGCTACAAACTCAGGTCAACACAGGTGAAACTCAGGTCGAAAATTCACCAGTTGCTATCTGTCGCCGCACCAGATACTCACCTGTTCAATATAAATCAAACTATATCCGCTGTTTTCGAGCCTACTTGCCCAAACTCGACACCTGCTCTATCATTCGCTCCATAGTCAGAACGGTCATCGTTCATTGGGAGGAAAGACATGATAACTAAGTTCGACAGCCTCTACGCCGGCCACGTTGACATGGAAAACGTCGGCTATGCCGGAACAGCGGTCAACGACCGCTATTTCGACAACGACCACCTTGTGACGGCGTACGACAAGGCCATCAACATCGCCACGACTATGGACAGGCTCGGCTACGACACCTTCTGGATGGCCGAACACCACTTCCAGCCCGAGGGCTATGAGTGCATTCCAAACTTACTGATGATTGCTGTCCATCTCGCGCACCTGACCGAGAACCTCAAGATCGGATGCGGATTCAACATCGCTCCGATGTGGCACCCGCTGCGTCTCGCCGAAGACTATGCCACCGCCGACATACTCACCAACGGACGCGTGATATTCGGTGTCGGGCGTGGCTACCACACCCGCGAGGTGGACACATTCGGATCTCCCCTGCTCGACCAGGAAGCCAACCGCAACCTGTTCGAGGAGCAGGTTGACATCATCTTCCGATCCTTCAACGAAGAGTCGTTCTCACACGAGGGCGAGTACTACACTATCCCGCCCGAGGTTCCGTATCGCGGATACACACTGAAGGAAATAACCCTGGTCCCACGCCCCGTGAACCTGCCGGTCGAATGCTGGCAGCCTATTCAGAGCGCTACCCCGCGCGGCCTCGACTTTATGGCCAAGCACGGCATCAAGGGAGTGATAGGCGGAGGTGTCGCAGAAGGCGGAGCGATGCACAGGGTTATAGAGGCGTACCGAGACGCCAATGCCCGCGGGGGCCGCGACCTTATGCTCGGAGAGAATCTCTCCATTGGCTTCCACTTCTACATCGCGGATACGCAGGAGGAGGCGATAGAGGCCGCCGCCGGTTACTACGAAGAAAACCTGAAGATGTTCGGCCCTTTGCGCTTGGTCCGCGCCCTGAGCGATGAGCAGATTGACGCAATGTCAGATCCTTCCCGCGCTCCCACCGCAGATCTGCCCCGCATAGAGGACGCGGTGAGTACCGGCGGATTCCTCGCAGGCCGGCCCGAAGTGATTATCGAGCAACTCAAGAAACTCGAGGCCGCCTATCCGGGCCTCGATAGAGTCGGAGTCAGCCATCCTGTCGGCACGCCGGAGTCCGTAATCCTGGAACAACTCCAGCGCTTCGCTGAAGAGGTGATGCCTGAGTTCTCTGGCAGGTCAGTGGAGGTCGCGGCAGGGAACTAAGGACGAGCGGTCTTGGAATAGCGAACCGCGGATTGGGCAGTTCGCTATTCCTGATTCTCACACCGTCACATCAACATATCCACTCGGTTCAGCCTGCCATGAACCGGGTCCGCTTCTAATCCCAGTTCCTCTAACGCGGTAACGCCCATGATAGGCGGGTCGTCTTCAGACCCGAACACCACAGTTACAGCCGCGATTTCATCGTTGTAACGCATATACGCGCCGCCGACCTCACGAGTGACTACACCACCAAAGCCCCGAAACCGGCGCCTGCTAAGCCGCAGTATTCCCAGCCTGTCCAACATACTTGCTGGTAGTATGCTCAGCGTGGCGCCGGTGTCCACCATTACCTGAACCCTCTCGCTCAAGTCCGGGTTCGCCGGATTCGATACATCTACATCAACATGAATGAATCCCATTTTACCTTCCCCTACCTACGGCAGCCGCGTGGCGTGCCAGGAGGTCATCCGCCAGTCGCCTTCATTGTTGACGTACACAACGGTGTACTCAAGCGAGAAGTGGTTGCCGTTTACGTGGACGTGCGCCCCTCCCCTGACAACGGCCGAGTCGCTGTAAGTCCGCACCACCCGCGCCGTCGGCGTGATGGACTCATAATTGAGCCTGCCGGACGCCAGCCCGCTTGTCAGGCTCTCCTTGGTATCTATCGCCGCTGTCGTGTGAACGTAGCTGAGGTCATCCGCCAGTATTCGGTCGAGGGTGTCAACGTCAGCCGATACCATCGCCGACAAGCGTTCATCCTCCAACCCTGCAATCGTCGTTTCCAAGTCTTGTATTATAGTCATGCTTGCTCCTTAAGGTATGTTTATCTTCAGAACTGACAAGTCCGTACTGATAACTGTAAACTAACGACTGAAAACTGACAACGGAGGAGCGTTATGGCGAACAAGAAGGGCACTGGCCTGTTGATGGTCTGGTGCGAGGTCCCGGCGGATGTCGAGGACGAGTTTAATCGCTGGTACAACGAAGAGCATATCGAGGAGCGTCTGTCCATCCCCGGAATCCTGAGCGCCGCTCGCTACGAGGCGGTGGTCAGCGGTCCGAAGCACCTGGCGGTTTACGAACTGGAAAGTTCCGCCGTAATGGAGTCCGACGAGTACCTGAAAGTACGCTCAAACCCCACGGAGTGGTCCAAGCGAATGTCGCCGGAGTACACGGCGACCACCTACATCCGCAACGTGTACGAGATGATTCACCCTGCCGGGCTGACGGATGAAATAGCGAGCAGCGCCATGGTCCCCGCGCTACAGATAGGCCGGATGGACATCCCGGCCGAAGTTGAGGATGAGTGGAACCACTGGTACGACACGGTCTATGTCCCCAACTACGAGACCGTGGATGGAGTGAGGCGCGGACGACGCTACACTGCCGTGGTCGGCGAGCCGAAGTACCTTACTATGTACGAGTTCGATCATACTGAGGTGTCGAAGGGCGAAGACTGGCTACATCAGCAGACCGCGCACCCCGACAACGCGCGGATGCGCGAAGCGATGATTCATCTGCCTGAATCGCCCGGCGTGTGGAGCAAGACATTCGAACTTGGCCAATAGCTGCGTAGAGAGGAAGGAAAATGCCGACTGTCGCGCCTTATGGTTCATGGAATTCGCCTATTACCTCCGACATGGTGGTGCAGAACTCGGTACGCCTCGGCTCCATCGCACTGGATGGAGCCGACATTTACTGGGCGGAAGAGAGACCGCATGAAGGCGGCAGAAACGTCATAGTCAGGCGGTCAGCGGACGGAACGACCACGGATGTCACTCACCCCCCTTACAACGTCCGCACTCGCGTACACGAATACGGCGGCCTCTGCTTCTGGGTTTCAGAGGGCACACTTCTATTCTCCAACTTCGCCGATGGCCGGGTGTATCGCCAGGAATCGGATGGCGACCCTACTCCCATCACATCGGAGGGTGTTGACCTGCGCTACGCCGACGGGATGATTGACCGTGAGCGCAATCGCCTCATCTGTGTCCGTGAGGACCATCGCGAGTCCGACCAGGATTGCGCTAACGAGGTTGTGGCGCTCTATCTGGACGGATGCGACGAGGGCGAGGTCCTTGTTCGAGGCAGCGACTTCTACGGCTACCCGTCCGTCAGCCCCGACGGTTCCACGATGGCTTGGCTAAGCTGGGATCACCCCAGTATGCCGTGGGACAGCACTGAGCTATGGACCGCGGGCATTGGCAATGACGGTTCTGTGGGCGCGCCACAGAAGTTGGCAGGGATGCCGGGCGAGTCTGTCTTCCAGCCGGAGTGGTCGCCGGACGGCATTCTCTACTTCGTCTCCGACCGTACGGGATGGTGGAACCTGTACCGCTGGCGCGAGGGTCACATCGAGGCCATGGCTCCAATGACGGTGGAATTCGGCGCGCCGGCGTGGGCGCTCGGCGCCCGAACGTACGCCTTTGAGTCGGCAGAACGAATCGTGTGCGAATACGCAGAGAACGGCTTCTGGAAACTCGCAACCATTGACACCGGCACGACCGAGTTCAATCCGATTGAGACGCCGTACACTGAGATGTCGCGCGGCGACATAAGGGCAACGTCCGGGCGCGTCGTTCTGGAGGCGGCGTCAGCAAGCCAGCCGGACGCACTGCTCTCTCTCGACCCAGACACGGAAAAGATAAGCGTCATCAAGCAGTCGCGATCCGTGCCCGTTTCAGATGGCTACATATCTATGCCGCAGCCCATAGAATTCGAGACTGACGGCGAGCTGACAGCGCACGCCTTCTACTACCCCGCGAAAAACGCTGACTTCGCTGGTGAGGAGGAAGAAAATCCGCCCCTGCTGGTCATCAGCCACGGTGGGCCTACGGGTGCCGCCACGACCTCATTCAGCCTGTCTTACCAGTACTGGACGAGCCGCGGCATCGCCATAGTGGACGTGAACTACGGCGGCAGCACGGGCTACGGAACGCAATACAGGCGGCGGCTGAACGGGGAGTGGGGCATAGTTGACATCGCCGACTGCGTGAACGCGGCGCTCCATCTGGTGAACGAGGGCGAGGTGGACGGCGAACGGCTGATGATTCGAGGCGGCAGCGCGGGCGGATACACTACGCTCGCCGCTCTTGCGTTCAGGGATGTGTTCAGGGTTGGCGCAAGCCTCTACGGGGTGAGCGACCTGGGCGCGCTGGCAGAGCATACGCACAAGTTCGAGTCGCGC
Organism: Dehalococcoidia bacterium; assembly: GCA_965261525.1. Classification (GTDB taxonomy): domain Bacteria; phylum Chloroflexota; class Dehalococcoidia; order Lucifugimonadales; family UBA1123; genus VXRN01. The sequence continues at coordinate 1,104,652 of OZ253472.1, read as the reverse complement.
TACCTGGACTCGATGGTAGGCCCCTATCCAGAACGCCGCGACTTGTACGAGGAACGCTCACCTATACACCATACGGAGGGGCTGTCGTGTCCTATCATCCTGTTCCAGGGGACGGAGGACAGGGTAGTGCCGCCGCCTCAGTCGGAGATGATGCTGGAGGCGCTGAAAGAGAAGGGTCTGCCCGTGGCTTACCTGTCCTTTGAAGGAGAGGGACACGGATTCAGGAACTCTAAGAACGTAAAGCGCGCGCTGGAGGCCGAGCTTTACTTCTACTCGCGCATTCTCGGTTTCGACTTGGCGGACGAGATAGAGCCCGTCGAGATAGAGAACCTGGTCTGAGGATGAAAACGCGGGGGCTACCTCGCGCACGCTTTCTTGATACACTCGGCCTTCTTCCGAAGTTTCGAGACTTTCCGAACCGCCACGGATGCGCTGCACACAGAGATATGCGGCTTTAGTTTGTTTACCTGACAGGCGATCTGTGAATCACTCAACTTAGGGTTTTGATCCTGTAAGAATAGCACAGTGGACAGTCGTTCAAGCGAACGAACATCTCTCGCTGAGAGTTCTTTCCCGACGAAGTTGATCGCGTCGTCGTATTCCGAAGCCCTGTTGGCGAATTGTTTACCTCTGACTTCTATGGTGAAGGATGGCCCATAGGGATTCCGTATCTCAATTCCCAACTGGAATCTAGCCCTCATGTAAGCCAGTTCACTTTGCAAGTCAAAGCTATACGGGCCGTGCTTGTATAGCACGAACTCGTAGTCTATTGGCGTGCGCAACAGATTCTGCAGGAAGTAAACACATTTCTGGATGTGAGTCTCACTTGCCCAACTATCGTTGTCTCGCATTACTTTCACTAGTCGAGAAATAACGGCATGGCGCTCTTTCCGGTTCATTTTGAATCTCCATCATGATCATCAGATCGAGACAGAATTGTCTCCCTCTCCTTGTTGAACCATCTCCTAGCATCCTCGCTATGTTCTGGAGCAACAAACACAATTCCGACATCCACTATTGGGATTTGCTCCAAAATATCTGATACCACAAGAGATGGTTCCACTAGATCTGCTGAGGTTAAGACAGGGAAATCTGGATTCGATTTCCTCTGTGTATATTCGCTTTTATAAACGTTATGATTTCCATATTTTTCAACACAAGACTCATACACTGCGGATAGAGGGTCTGCAAAATTGATTTCATCCCTGCGTGTTCGTGTGTAAACAGGCCGGAAGTGTTTGCGATTAACGATTCTATCAGCGTGTTTGTATCCGCTTGCCGACGGGCGATCTGAAACATCGGATATAGCAGAAAGGACTTCGTTATCGCTAACCCTTTGATGTTTCTGAATATCTGTTGAAAATGATCCATCCTCTAACCATGCACTCAAAAATTCCTTGAGATGGAAGTCGTAAGCTATTCGTACTCTGTGATGATAGACTTGCATAAACATATAGTAACGAGCCAATAACAGGGCTTCGGCTGAATGGACACCACCACCTTCTATGCCTAGCGTAGGCGAGTCAGAATTTTGGGTCGTGGGTAGGACGCGCATGGTATCAATAAGGCGGTAGTGATCAAACCTGCCGTAAGCGACACCGGTGTGATGTGAATCTCTCAATAGGTAGTCCATTCTATCTACACCTAGCGAATCTCCTGTGATTATCTCGGATAATAGAAGCTCCCATGGAGTAAAGTTTGTGCTCGGCATTTTCTCTGGACCTACGGCGATTTTTGCGACATCCTCTGTAGCGATGATTGGCCTCATGGAATTCCATATCACTCTCATTTCATCGCCCAAGACAAGTTCAGATGTAATCCGCTCGTGATTCCAGTCCTCTGGCAATAGTTCATGTTCGGCGGCATGAGAAAATGGAAGGTGTCCGATGTCGTGACACAATGCTGCCATCCTCAGAACTTTACGCCAGTAGCTCTTTGCGCCATCTCCAGATATATCTGAGAAAACCCGTCTCACCGACTCGTGGATGTTCTGTTCCGCGGTGATTACGTCGAATACCCTCCCCGCAAGTTCCATCACTCCCAAGCTATGCTCGAAGCGCTTGTGCGTCGCGCCCGGATACACGAGGTATGACATCGCCAGTTGATGAATGTGTCTGAGCCTCTGAACGGGACTTGAGTCGAGGACTCTCCTTTCGTCTCTGTCTAGCCTTACAAATACGTGAATCGGGTCTCGTATCTCGTGAAACTGCTTGGTGACCAAATTGCTATCTGCACTCTCGTTTCAACTCAGTGATTCAATGTTCGGATATGATAGCGCAAATGTTCGCTAGATGCAAATTGCACGGAAAGAACAGCGACAGGGCATATAGTGAACAGCTAGCAGGCGTAGATTCGCAAGGCCAAAATTTCGCTTGAAACGCCCCTTCAGATGTCCCTCACACTCATACCGACAGAACACGCACAGGGCTTCCAGACAGAAATGCCGCGATGTTCTCCATGGCGTCCCCGTAGAATATGCGGTATGTCTCCGCAGTCACGTAGCCCATATGTGGGGTGAGGACTGTATTCGGAAGGGATCTCAGCTTGTGGTCGAGTGGCAGCGGTTCTACGTCGAACACGTCGAGGCCTGCGCCCGCTATCGCGCCGGACTCCAGGGCGCGGATGAGGGCAGACTCGTCCACTATCGGGCCGCGGGAGGTGTTGACGAGGTAGGCCGACCGCTTCATCAGCGACAGTTCCCGTTCGCCCAGCAGTCCTCGCGTCCTGTCGCTGAGCACGAGATGTATCGTGACGAAGTCTGATTCACTCAGCAATTCGTCCTTCGGTACAAGCTCGGCGCCCAGCTCAGATGCCCGCTCTGCCGTCAGATTCTGGCTCCACGCAACGAGGTTCATCCCGAATGCTCCGCCAATCCTCGCAACCTGAGAACCAAGTCTGCCAAGTCCAATGACTCCGAGTGTCTTTCCCTGGAGTCCCTCACCCATCGTCACCTGCCACTCGCCTGCGCGCGTTTCCGCGTCCTCAGTCGGAACCTTACGCGCCAGCGCGAGAATGAGCGCCCAGGTAAGTTCAGCCGTCGGATATGGCAGTCCATCGGTGCCGCAGACGGTGACGCCGCACTCCGCCGCCGCTTCCATGTCTATCGAGGCGTTCCTCATTCCGGTCGTTACCAGCAGTCTCAGGTTCGGCAGACGCTCCAGTAGCGTCCTCGGGAACGGAGTCCTCTCTCGCATAGCAACCACAATTTGGTAAGGTTGGAGCCGCCGAGCCACGTCATCTTCAGCGGACAAGTGATCGCTGAAGAAGTCCAAGCTGACATCCGTCGGGAGGGAATCCCAGTCAGCCATGTCCCGCGCGACTTTCTGGTAATCGTCAAGTACGGCTACTCTCGGCATTCGAAAAGTCTCCTTCACTTCAAAGGACGCACAGCTTCAGTAAGGCGGCCTGGGAACGAATAATTTAACCACCGCGCGAATATACCATACTTGCCCGATGACACCTGTACGGCACGGGCCTTGCGAATTCGACCAAGTTTCCATTTTCACTACACGATTCCTTCAACTCTATGTTACAATTGATTCATACCAGAACAACAGTCCGTATTATATATTGGAATTTATGAGTGGAATCTTACTCAACCCGAAAATCCTCTATACTGGTAAATACAGGTATTTGCTGGTGAAATGCAAGTACCAGACCCCACCTGCAGGCCACTAGCAGATGACCTGCACACTCACCAGCTCACATCGGCGAATGATAAATCCAGATTATGTCTAGTTCAGTCTCCTCACTCCGAAGGACCCTGACAAAACGGAATTTTGATGCCAACTCGAATCCCTGATGGTACAATAAGGTACGGTTCGACCCCCTTATTCATGAAGAGGCATGCGGAAGTACGTTGGCAATAAGAGAGATTCTTGCAATTCCGCACCCTATTCTACGGCAGCGCGCCAGGAAAGTCAGGCGCGTTGACAGGAAGTTGCTTGATCTCGCCCACGACATGGTTGAGACGATGCAGACGGCAGGCGGCGTCGGACTTGCCGCCAATCAGGTCGGAGAACTGAGACGACTGATCGTCATACAGATACCTGAAGAGGAAGAAGCGCGCATCTATATAAATCCAGAGATCCTAAAATGTGAAGGTCTGCGGGAAGTAGAGGAAGGATGTCTGAGCCACGCCGGATATCGCGCCATAGTAAATCGTTCGGAGTGGGTCCGATTTGGCGCTCTCGACCACACAGAGAAAATCGTCAAGATACAGGCGGGCGGGCTTCTTTCCCAAGCTATGGAACACGAGGTGGACCACCTGAATGGGATCCTCTACCTCGACCACATCGCGGAACACCAGGCGCCCTACCTTGTCGATGAGAACGGACAGCCACTCGATGAGGAAGAAGAGACAATGGAAGTAGATTCCGCCACCGTCCCAGACCCAGTAGCTGCTGAAGATGTTCCCGCATCAATGAAGATCACGTAATGTTTCCATCCCTGCCCTGTCAGGTCGCGCGTGCCGCCAGTGAAGGCGGCGCATTTTTATCTTAAGAGTGATCGCCAATTACGCTATGAACCCATTTGAAGAAAAAACCGAACTTATCGTAAGCCGCGCCAGCCAGGTTTTAGAGACTTTGGGTGTGACATCCTATTTGGTCGGCGGTTCAGTCCGGGACGCTATGCTCAGCAAGACAACCAGGGATGTGGACATCGTCGTAAGCGATTCCGCTAACGAGGTCGGCGACGCGCTGGCCGACGCGCTGAAGGGACACAAGATCCGCATTGATTTCGAGCGCGACGCTGCCAGGGTAGTCGCGGGAAGCCGCGAGCACAGGGTGATAATTGATCTTCTGAGCCTGCCCGACGATGACATTCTTGCCGACCTACGGCGTCGCGACTTCACAATCAATGCAATCGCGACGCCTCTGGAATCCACCATGTCGGGTAATTGGGACCTGATAGACCCGCTCGGCGGCGTCCAAGACATCGCTGACAGGAAAATCCGAGCCGCTTCCGACAGCGTATTCACAGAAGACCCAATCCGCCTGCTGAGAGCAGTGCGGCTCTCAGCAGAGACCGGATTTACCCTCACGCCTGAAACGGAGTCCTTGATTCGAAGATATGCGCCAAAACTGACTGAATCGTCCCCGGAACGAATCAGGGAGGAATTCTTTCGAATTCTGGCGGCGCCCGGAGCGGCGAATTGGATACAGCTAATGGACAGTCTGGAACTGCTGTCCGTCCTCATCCCCGAACTCGACCGCGCGAGGGGCGTAGTGCAACCCAGGGAGCATTACTACGATGTATTTGGACACTTATTAGCGGCCGTGGACTACGCCGATCAGATAGTGTCGCAAAGTTATTCCAACGACTTCGTACACGAATTTATGCCCGGGTTCGAGGGAATGGAAGAATACTTCCGGCGTGAAGGTTCCGACGGGCACGCGAGGGGCACTTTGCTCAAGCTCACAGCTCTCCTTCACGACATCGCCAAACCACACACCAAGACCATCGAGCCATCCGGTCGGGTCAGGTTCTTTGGTCATTCGGAGAAGGGCGAAGAGATCGCTCAGGATATTCTCAGCCGTCTGCGGGTCGGTCGCAAAGGCATTGGCATGGTTAGCGGCATGATTCGCCATCACCTGAGACCCCGGCAAATGGCGAACAAGGCAGAACTGCCCACGCACCGCGCCATTCACAGATACTATCGGGACTTAGACGATGTTGCACTGGACACGCTATACCTGAACATGGCAGACTTTCTTGCGGCGCGTGGTCCACTGCTTACCCCAGCCGAAATGCGAAGCCAAGTAAGGGTCATAGAACATATCCTAGCGGTCGGCCCTCAAAAACAGACACCCGCCGCATCTCGAAAGGGACTGCTTACCGGCCATGATATTATGAGAGACCTCCAAATTGAATCGGGACCGTATGTTGGACGGCTTTTGAGAGCCGTCGCCCAGGCCGAAGCGCGAGGCCAGATCAAATCCAGGGAAGAGGCATTGAAATTGGCGAGAGCTAACTTTAGAATAGGAGCAGCCGGTGGGTAGGTATGGGCGAACTGTAATCATTATCGCGCTTGTCGTCGTTGCGGCCGGGCTCATACTCGGTTTCCAGACGATCTCCGTCGGTGATTTTCAGAGAGGCTCGGACAACACCCTATTGGGACTGAGCCTGGGATTGGACCTTCAGGGCGGCGGCCACCTTGTCTATCAGGCCAGCTTAACTGACCCGGTCACCGACGCTCCAATTGAAGTCACCCAGGACCAGATGGAAGCGCTGAAGCTGAACATAGAACGGCGCGTGAACAGTTCCGGCCTGGGCGAACCGATTATCCAGATTCTCGGTTCGGACAGACTTCTCATTCAGCTACCGGGCGTAGGCGATCCTGACCGCGCCAAGAGGATCATAGGCGAGACCGCCCAATTGGAATTCAGGCGCCGCACATTTAACGTGTCTCGCGATCTTGATGACATAACCTCCGATGACATCGCGGGTGTCAGCGTGGATTTCATCCCAGACATGTCCGACACGTCAACTGACGTACTGGCTACATCTACGGAAGAAGCCGCACAGACCGAGGAAGAGCCCCCCATAGCGCTGATGATAGAGTTCAGCGAAGACGGTGTGGAGAAGTTCACGTCAGTCTATCTTGGACTTGCACAGAGCTACTTCGTCTATCAGCAGGACTTCATCACGCGACGGCAGGAAGACCCCCAAGCGTCTCCTTTTGGCGGCAGACTACCCAATACTCTCGATATTTCCATAGACGGAAATGAAAAGCAGCGATTCACGGCTAGTTATCCGACTATTCAGCGACTTGATACAACAACCTATGCCTTTCTCATTCCCGTTGAGGAGGATACTCAGTCCCAGCCTTCTCTGGATATAGCCCGCCAAAGGGTGGGCGACAGACCCGAATTTGTGTTTACCGAGATTATCGGGACCGTTGATGAGCCCATCGGCCTGACCGGAGACAATCTTGCGCGCGCCTTCCCCGGCCAGCACACCCAGTCTGGAATTCCCATCGTCAACTTGGAATTTGACAGCGAGGGAACCCGTATTTTCGGTGAACTGACTCTGGATATCGTACGCAAGCAAGAAACCGAAGGCATAAGCGATCAGATAGCGATCTTCTTGGACGATGACGAGCTCATATCCCCCACTGTCCAGACAGCCATCACCGCCGGCACAGCGATAATTCAGGGCAGAGATTTCACGGTAGAGAGAGTTCGTGACCTGTCGCTCCAGTTGGAAGCGGGACGCCTTCCCGTACCGATCGAACTTATCCAGGAGCGCGACGTTGACGCTATCCTGGGCGCGGATTCCCTTGCGAAGAGCGTGGTCGCCGGGCTCGTCGGCTTAAGCCTTGTCCTTATTTTCATGACCCTGTACTACCGCTTGCCCGGGCTCATCGCATCCGTAGCTCTGATTATCTACGCGACGCTGGTCATGGCTATCTTCAAGATACTTCCGGTAACCTTGACTCTCAGCGGTGTGGCCGCCGTGATTCTGTCAATTGGTATGGCGGTGGATGCGAACATACTGATATTCGAGCGCATGAAAGACGAACTGCGCGCAGGACGAACACTCCTGTCGTCCATAAATATTGGATTCGACAGGGCATGGCCAGCGATTAGGGACGGAAACATATCAACACTGATAACCTGCGTAATCCTGTTCTGGTTCGCGGACCAGTTGGGCGCCAGCGTCGTTCAGGGATTCGCGGTAACTCTCGCGATTGGCGTTGTAGTCAGTATGTTCACAGCCATTACGATTAGCCGTACGCTGCTGCGCTTCATGGGAACTACCAGGCTGACAAGATCAATGAGAATATGGCTGCCATCCGGCGGGAGTGAAGTGCCGCAACAATTTGTCACTGATACCGCCGATTAGAGGAGCGTGAATTGAATTTCGTAGGCAAGCGGGGATGGTTCTATCTAGTTTCCCTGATAGTAATACTGCCTGGCGTGGCATTCCTGATAATCACGCCCGGTCTTAATCCTGGCATTGACTTCACGGGAGGCTCGACACTCACTCTCGAGTTCGAGGCCGATGTAAGCCAGGCCGATCTCAGGAACCAACTCGCCTCGGCGGGACACCCAGACGCCACCGTGCAGAAGCTCGGCGACCGCACGTTCTTCATACGAACCAAAGAGCTGACGGATGATGACCTCCAAACGGAAGAAGTGGAGGTTGACTCCAAGACGTGGCTTCTTAACGCGCTCGAAGCGAATCTGTCTCCCGACGGCTTAACCGAGTTGTCATTCGATCTTGTATCGCCGATTGTCGCGTCTGAAACGGTACTCAACGCCCTCTATGCGGTATTGGCCGCGGCGGTGGGTATCTTCATATACATATGGTGGGCATTCAGGAATGTCCCGAGCCCCTTCAGATATGGGGCCGCGGCAATTGTCGCGCTGATACACGACACTATCATTGTAATCGGGATATTCTCCATACTTGGCGCTGTCCTAGACATGGAAGTCGGGACCATGTTCCTGATCTCCATCCTGACCGTCATCGGATACAGTGTGAACGATACTATCGTCGTGTTTGACAGGATACGCGAAAACGTCACGACGCATCCCAATCGAGAGTTGTCGGAAGTCGTTAATCTCAGTATTTCGGAGACAATAGGCAGATCTCTCAACACAAGCATAACTCTGCTCATAACTCTGTTGGCGCTGTTCCTGTTTGGTGGGACAACGATCCGCGAGTTCCTGCTCGTGCTACTGATAGGAGTGGTAGCCGGAACATACAGTTCCATCGCCATAGCGAGTCAGGTGCTGATATCCTGGGAGTACGGCGACATAGGCGGCATATTCAGGCGTTTCAGGCAGCCACGCGAAGCGACCGCGTGACCAGACAGGGGCAAAGCGCCTCAGATTAGATCAAATAGGTAAGCCTCTCCAAGCATCTCAATGAGACGACTGCGCGAGACGCTTACGCCTCACGGTAGGAGAACGACTCTCCCCAACGCCTGCCTGTCCGCGACTATCCGAACCGCCTCACCCGCTTCCTCCAGAGGCAGATTCGCGTGGACAACAGGTTCCACATCTCCGCCTGAAACAAGCTCCGCTGCCGTCGCGATATCACCCAGGCTCGCACCGGTCGAACCCTGAATTACAGCGTCCCTGAACATAATATCCGTCAGGCTGATCCTCGCGCGTCCTCCGGCAACTTCTCCGAGCAGAACCATGCGACCAGACTGCGCCAGACTGCGCATCGAACTTCCGAATGTAGCTGACCCCACAGTATCTATAACCACGTCCGCCCCACTGTCTTCCGTAAACGCGAGAACCAATTCGGAAAAGTCGAGTTCGCCACCCAGCATTACGCCTCCGGGCGCGAACCGTTCAAGTTCGTCCAGCTTCTCTGGACTTGACGTAGCGGCGAAAACCTGCGCCCCGAACGCGGTCGCAACCTGGATTGCGTGTATTCCCAGTCCCCCTCCTGCCCCCGTTATCAGCGCGACTTCTCCGGCGCGTATATTGGCGACCGACTTTATCGCGCGGACGCTCACTCCAATTGGACAGGCCAATAGAGAGGCGCCAATCGTTTCTATGCCGTCTGGAATTAGAGTAACGCTCCGGGCAGGAAGCCGAACATATTCCGCGAATCCGCCATTTATGCCATGTCCAACGCCGCGCCCCACGCGGCACCGATAGTCAAGACCTGCTACGCATCTGTCGCACTCGCCACAGAAGGCCGTCAGCGACGCCACAACGGCATCGCCTACAGATAAACCAGCAACACTTTCACCGACTTCCGAAATGCGACCGGAAATTTCATGTCCCAAGACGACGTCGTGGTCAACGCCTCGACGCAGAATACCCGTCATTATGGCGATGTCATGCCCGCATAGCCCAGCCGCCTCGACCCTGACGACGACTTGGCCAGCGCGCGCCCTGGGATCCGGGATGTCCCTGACCTCGAATTCGGGCGTTGTCCCCGGTTCCTTGACAAAAAGCGCTTTCAACTCTTCCCCCTAGTCTGCGGACTGCATAAGACTGGGAAGATACTCGGAGGTGACTCTTATCGTCTCTGCCAGAGACCTGTCCCTGTCAACTGTTTCAGGACTCTCGTCAGCGAACGGAGTCGAGGCCAACAATCTGAAAATCTCAGCGGCTCCTTGGTGGAAGTGTGGCGTTACGCCCGCGGCGTCGAACGTCGCGGCTATCTCCTCCATCTCGCCTATCCAGCGGCCAGCGTTGGAAGGAAGCCCCGGGACGCCGGACTCCATGGCGGACAGCGGGCCTTGCTGGCTAAATGCGAGCTCCTCAACCAACTCGCTATACAGTCCCAGCGATTGCGCGGTTGTCAACATTGCTACCCGAAGCGCGGAAGTCCCTTTGGTCATAGAGGCATAGCACATCTTGATACCGGACGCTCTGCCTATCTCTGGTCCAAGGTTTCTGACCGCGATGCCCTTCCCGTCCAGTTCATCCATGATACCGGCGCCTGGGCCTGAGGTGTAAATACGCGGGGTCGCGCCTCTCGCGGGAGAGCCTCCGATAATTCCTCCGTCAATGTACTCGCCACCGGCGCCATTGATCCTGGACTCCATGCGCCGCGCTGTCTGAGGTGAGACAGCGTTACAGTCCGCGAACGGCCGCGACAGTCCGGTCGCCCGCATTGTGTCAGCAATGTCCTCCGCGACACCTTCAGCCGCGGCCGGGACGAGTATAGAGATAATGAGTTCCGCCTCGGACATCATTTCATCCAGCGTTTCCACCATACGAAATCCGCCAGCGGCTGCCAGGTCTTTCGTCCGTTGGCTGCGACCCGCAAGACACGTTATTACGTCATATCCGTGTTCGGCCAGCGCCTTGCCGACCCCATGCCCCATATCCCCGGGACTGAGTATCGCTATCGTTTTAAGACCCATCTATTTCTCCTCGCAAGTTTGGTCAATCTTGTCGGCATTATATGGTAGTAACTGAGGTCGGGCAATGTGTTGCGTTGCCGGTCAGGTTATGCTCAAGGCGCCCGGTCAGTCAATGCGATTGCCCTGCTAGTCAGGGCCTGTGCAAAGTCTTCCTCAGTTTCCCATAGAACTACACATTCACATTCCATATGCGCTATAATGCGAACATACAAACTAACAGCGGAGTGCCGACCACCGATGACTTTGAGCGTCAATATACATAAATACGAAATTATACAACCCAAATCCCGGGAGCGTGAGAAAGAGGCTCCAAAGCTAACGCAGGTGAATCGCAGGTCAACGCAGGTGGAAAAGTCACCTGTTCGTCACCAGTCAACCCACCAGTCGCCGCCTGCTAAATCACCTGTTGATTTATAAATCAGGATATATGACTCGGCAAATTCGTCCGATGTACGACAGGATCTGTCCAACGCCGACTTTGCAAAAGTCCTGCCTGCTGGTTCGCCTCAGAGTAGTTCTCCGTATCGGGAGTATTTCAAATGACCCCGCTAAGCAATCTCTGTCTTCCTCAGCGCTGGTGTATTTAAGGACTGGGATAATGGAAGTGGACGCAAAAGGACGCGAGGCGTGAGAATTTCGGCGCGATCCAGCCTAGAATTCGATGGGAGCTAGTAGATAGGATATGCGCGGATTCATTGATCAATTATCGGGGAGCGAGACTATGCAACTAGGGGCGCACGTTTCTACCGCAGGCGGGCTTCACACAGCCTTCAGGAGAGCCTCAAACATGGAGGCGGAGACTATTCAGATTTTCGCGTCCTCTCCAAGGGCGTGGAAATTCAGGGAACTCAAGCCGGACATAGCGCTCAAGTTCAGACAGGAGTCAGAGAGTACCGGAATCGCCCCGGTGTTCATTCATGGCAGCTATCTCGTCAACATAGGCGGGAACCCTGATCAACTTGACAAATCGGCTGCCTGCCTCATACAGAATATGGAAGTGGCTGCGGAGATCGGCGCGGAGGGAGTAGTCTTCCACGCAGGCAGCCACAAGGGAAAGGGATTCGACGCCGTCATCGGCTCTGCGACGGAAACTCTGAAACGTGTCATCGAATCCAGCCCCGAAGGTCCTTATTTGATAGTTGAGAACAGCGCGGGCATGGGTTCACATCTCGGCGCTTCATTTGAGGAGTTGGGGCGTATGATAGAGGAAGTGTCCAGCGACAGGATGAAGGTGTGCCTCGACACTGAGCACTGTTTTGCCGCCGGATACGACTTGGCAGACCCCGACGGCATCAACACCGCGATGGACGAGTTCGACAAGCACATTGGCATTGACCGGCTGGTCGTGGTCCACGCCAACGACGCCAAAGTCGAGCTTGGTTCAGGAGTGGATCGGCACGAGAACATCGGCGAAGGCTACATCGGTATCGAGGGATTCGAGGTCATTATGGGTCATGAGGCGTTCAGAGACGTTCCATTTGTTCTGGAAGTCCCCGGTCCTGACAAGAAGGGCCCAGACAAGGACAATCTAGACAGACTGAAAGCCATTCGAGATCGCATTTCTGTACTCACCTGAATGTCTCCGACTATACTTGTATAAGCTGCAATCATTAGAGCAGGATGCGAGCGGCACTTCTTCCAATCGGGACAAGAATCTCAATGGCTTTCGGTGAGTCTGAAGAGAGAGGCGACGGCATTCTAAACATCGGACTACTAGGTGTCGGAAATCTCCGCGCGGCCATACTAGGCGTAAACGATGGACTGGTATCGAATTTCAGTCTGGTAATGGGAGTTGCCGGGGGCGTTGACAATCCGAAATGGGTGCTGTTGGCTGGGGTAGCCGGTCTCATGGCGGGGGCATTCTCAATGGCGGCGGGGGAATATGTCTCCGTGGCGGGCCAAAGAGACGTTTACCAAAACAGGATCAAGACGCTCGCCGCCTCACTTCGTATCTCCAGATATGAAGTGGCGCTTCGTATTGCCGCCATCTATGAGGACAAGGGTCTAACAACTATAGAGTCCATGAACGTGGCGAAGCGGCTCATGGAGAACCCCGACGCCGCACTGGATACGGTAGTGCGCGAGGAGCTAGGCCTGTCTCCCGACTCACTCGGATCCCCGACCGGCGCCGCGTCAAGTTCCTTCGTAGCATTCGTACTCGGCGCGATTGTTCCGATTCTCCCCTACTTGCTGGGCGCCGGATCGTTGGCGTTCACGCTCAGCGCCGGTTTAAGCGCAGTAGCCCTGGTTGTTGTAGGCGCCATAGTCGCCGCGGGATCGGGAAGAAACCTCGTTTGGGGCGGCGCCAAAATGCTCATGGCGGGCGGATTCGCGGCGGCCATTACATTTGGAATCGGAAATCTAGTCGGTATTGCCGTAACAGGCTGATTCCTGGACATCAAAGCGCGCCTGAGTCTCCGCATATTTGGGCAATGCGTCTCTGCCGTGTCTCCAATACATGTCCGATGAAGTGACCTTCAACTGGCGTTTGTCCTCGCAAGACTGCCGACTCGGATGGTAGCATACGGGGCAGCGAGGACTCACAGTTGCGATGCTGTCGCAGCAGTGGCGATTGCGCGACCACAAACCAATCGCGCAATGCTGAATACTCGGAATCAATACCCACGAAGGAGATTCTCACATGGGACTTAAAGGAAAAGTGTGCATCATAACTGGCGGCGGCAGCGGTATTGGGAGGGCCTCAGCCCTGATGATGGCTGAAGATGGCGCGGTCGTGATAGCGGTGGGGCGCACTTACTCCAAGGTTGAAGGGGTGAAGGATGAGATAAATGCCGCGGGTGGGAGCGCAGAGGCCTACAGCGTGGACGTTGGAGACAAGGACGCAGTTACCAATATGGTGAATGAAGTGCTCGCCAAGTATGGAAAAGTGGATGTATTGGTCAACAATGCAGGGCACAGCTCGCCCCACAGGATGCTAATGACCACGACCCCTGAGGACATCAGAAGCGTGATGGACTCTAACTTGTCGGGAAGCGTATTCTGTTCGCAGGCCGTTGTACCGACGATGAAGGAAGCGGGAGAGGGAACGATAATCAACGTGTCCTCTATGGCCGGGGTGAACGCAAGCCCGTTAGCGGGCATGAGTTACAGTGCAGCGAAGTCTGCGGTCATCAACTTCACCGCCTTCCTGAACGCGGAGCTGAGGAACACGGGGATACGCGCGAGCGTGGTGATTCCGGGGGAGGTGGATACACCAATCCTGGACAACAGGCCGGTGGTGCCGTCCGACGAGGCGCGCGAGACGATGGTGACCGCTGAAGACACCGCCGAAGCGATCACGCTTATAGCCAAACTCCCGCAGCGGGCGGCTATTCCTGAATTGACAATCAGGCCGACGTGGCTACGCGACACAAGCGCTGAGGTCAATATCGCCTGACAAAGGCGACCAACGAATACGAATTGAAGGGCATAGTGAGCGGTAATCAACTCCTGCTCACTATGCCCTTTTGTATCTGGCGTTGGTATAGACTATTCGAATCGGAGGGTGTCAGCGAGACCGAATTCATCTGCCAGTTGTTTGAGGTTGTTCCAGGTCGCGTCTTCTACGAAGATACCTTCGCCCAGGAGTTGCTGTTCTCTCTTGTGTTCAAGCTCTCCGGGATAGAATACCTCACTGAATCCCGCCGCCGGGGGCGAGCTCTTGAGGTAATGGGCGAACTCGGTAACCTCTGCCTTGAACTCCTCGGCGTCGCGGAAGGCGTCAACGTCGAAAGCGGCCATGAAGCAGCCGTCGTTGTGCCGACCAGACGGATCGTGTCCGAACCCGAGACCTGTGAGTATGCCTGATAGAATCTCGACCATCACGGACAGGCCGTAGCCCTTGTGTCCCTCGGGGCCGCCGAGGGGCAGGATAGCGCCCCCGTTTTTCAGGTCGTTGGGGTCAGTGCTGGGATTGCCGTCCTTGTCCAGTATCCAGCCTTCCGGCACATTGTAGCCCCTCGCCACGGCGACGCCCAGCTTACCGGCCGCGACCGCGCTGGTGGCCATGTCTATGAACATCGCGCCTTCGAGGTTCGAGGGCATGGCTATGCATATGGGATTGGTGCCGAGCCTAGGCTCGCGGCCTCCAAAGGGAACGACCGACTTGGACGATCTTCCCGAATCGGCGGTCATGATTCCTATAAGCCCGCTCTCGGCTGCCATGACGGGATAGTCGGCGACACGCCCTACGTGGCTCTGCCTGAAGACCGTCGCGGCGGCGACGCCTCCCTGCTTGGCCTTCTCAATGGTCATCTTCATCAGGCGCTCCGAAACCACGTAGCCGAATCCCCAGTGTCCGTCAACAACCGTCGTCGTAGGGGTGTCCTTGATTATCTCGAAAGGCGCGCCCGGCACGATGTGGCCGCGCTTCACCCTATCTATGTAGGTAGGTACTTGGATGATGCCGTGCGAATCGTGTCCGGCGAGGTTCGCGCCGATGGAATGGCGGGATATTATCTCCGCTTCCTCCTCGCTGGCGCCCGACCCCTTGAGAAGCTCGGCGGCTATGAATGTCAGTCTGTCCGCTTGTACTGTTGGCACAGTATTCCCCCTAAAGTTTGTAGAATCTCGTGGCGTTGCCGCCCATAAATCCAGTGCGCTCCTCATCCGTCGTCGGGCCAATTGCTTCAATTGCCGCGTCCACCACGCGCTTGTACGATGCGGCGAACAGGCACACCGGCCAATCGCTGCCGAACATAAGCCTCTCGATTCCGAAAACGTCCCTAACGTGGGAGACATAAGGCATGAGGTCCGAGACAGTCCAACTGGAGTGGTCGGCTTCAGTGACCATCCCCGACACTTTGCAGTGGATGTCCGGGATTTCGGCTATCTCCTTCATGAGCGCGTCCCAGGGCGCAGTGATTTGATGCTTGATTAGCGGCTTGGCAATGTGATCAATTACCATACGGAGCCCCGGGACACTCTCGGCCACCGTTGGCACATGCTTCATGTGGCGCGGCCTGACCAGCATGTCGTAGGCCAGATCCCGCGCGGCTATCTCCCGCAGCCCGCGGATTGTGTCGGGCCGCGCCAGCCAATCATCGTCGGGATCATCTTCTACCTGATGGCGTATGCCCACCAACTTGTCCCGTTTCATAAGAGTATCGAGAGCGTCTCCCAATGTTGGTGACTGCACATCCGCCCAGGCGACCACCCCCGATATGAAAACGTTCGATTCGGCTATATCCAGCAGGAAGTTGGCTTCCTCAAGGGACTGCTGCGCCTGTACAAGGATGGTCTTACGTATTCCGGCCTCGTCAATCAGGGGTTTGAGGTCTCGCGGGAGGTAGTTTCGGCGCACTACGCTGGGGCCAGGCGGCATCCATGGATATTCGAGCCTGGATATATCCCAGAAGTGGTGGTGGCTGTCAACTGTTTCGTGTAGTTTGGTCATTCTTGGAACCAGTCTATATCGAAGACTTCCTCCATGCTTGCCCACCATTCGCCCTCCTGGGCTTCGGGGACTTGGGACTGAAAGTTCCGCATCAGTTCGTCCCACTCTTTCGCCCTGGGCGAAGAGTCGGCGTACCCTTGAAAGTCAGTCGCCAGGTCGAAGTCGTCGGGGGCTTCAAGGTACATGAACATTCTCGTACCGAGCAGGAATATCTTCATTTTGGTTATGCCGATTGAGCGCAGACCGATTATGACTTCGGGCCAGACCTCGCGGTGATAAGCCTTGTATTTCTCAATGACATCCGGGGCTTCTACAAGGTCGAGCGTCATGGCGAGGGATTTCATATCGGTCTCCGATTACAATTCCGGTGGCGGTTCGTCGAAAGGTTCGCCCTTCTTCCGGGCTTCCTGGAATTTGTTGTACCAGACCAGCCAGGTTGCGTTCGCTCTTGCCACGCCTTGATCTATGCCTTCCACCAGACCTTCCGACCGGGCCCTTTCCAGTTGTTCTTCTTCCACTTTCTCCCTAAGCCAGCGTGTGAGCGTCATTTTGAGGTTCTCCTTTCCGTCCGCAATCAGTACGAAGATAATCGCGAGCATCGCCACCGCGGGCAGTGTGTACGTCGCATAGTCCTTTACGAAAGCCAGCGCGACGGCGAGCGGCGCTTCCTGTTTGAAGGGCATCGCGCTCATGTCCGCGCCGCTGTACGTGTACACGCCTCTTGGGAGGCGGTGGATCACCTTGTCGAAATCGTATGACAGGGCGAACGCGGTTGTCCAGACTATCAGGAATATAAGGAGTATCCATATGAACGAGTTCCAATACTTGCTCAGAACGCTCCATAGCGATACTCGCTCTGCCTGTCTCTCATTCAGCATAGCATAGTCCCAAATTCAGTCCGGTGTTGGGGCTTCATTGGGGATCAGGCCTTCGGACTTCAGCTCGGCCCACAGGTCTCCCGGAATGTCGAATGACGCCATCGCTATGTTTTCGGAAACCTCGTCGGGCGTGCGCGGGCCGGGTATCGTGGCGGCGACGGCGGGGTGGGCGAGGCCGAATTGCAGGGCGGCGGCCTTAAGCGGGACTTCGCGCCTGTCGCAGACTGTCTTTATCCGCTTCGCGGTTTCCAGCACTTCCGGCGGAGTTTGCTGATAGAAGTAGGTCGTGTCTGGGCCGAGGTCGGAGGCGAGAACGCCGCTGTTGTAAGGGCCGCCGAGGATGACGCTGATACTCTTTTCCTGGCACAGTGGGAGCAGGACTTCGAGGCTTGAGTGATCGAGAAGGGTGTAGCGGCCCGCGAGGAGGAAGCAGTCGAAGTCGCCCTCTTGCGCGAAACGGGCGGGCATCTCCCATTGATTCATTCCAGCGCCGATTGCTCTGATTACTCCCTGGGACCTGAGTTCGGCCAATATGGGATACGCCTCGGTGAGGGCCTGCTCCCAGTGATCGTCAGGGTCGTGTATCAGGGCTATGTCGAGGCACTCGAGACCGAGCCGTTCCAGGCTCTCCTCGATGGAGCGGAGAACGCCGTCCCGGCTGAAGTCGAACACCACATCATAGGGCGGCAATTCGACGTATATGTCGTCTTGATCGGTGGCGCTGTCGTTTGGATCCAGAACGCGCCCGACTTTGGACGAGAGTATGTAGCTGTCCCTGTCGTATTCGGAGAGGGCCTGACCGTAGAAGCGTTCACTCTTGCCGCGCCCGTATAGAGGGGCGGTGTCAAAGAAGCGGATGCCTAGTTCATATCCGCTCCGGACCGTGTTGACCGCGTTTTCCGCGCCGACCGACGTAAACAGGCCACCCAGCGGCGCGCCTCCAAAACCCATGGGGGTAACGCTGACATCGGTAGTTCCTATTTGTCTGGGTTCCAGTGGATTCATGTGAGCGCCCCCGTAGCGTTGTAACTGTTGAACGGCGCAATTATATGAACCGCTAACTTGGGCGTCAATTCATTGATGGGGAGGAACAGGGCAATCGCATCTAAATTTCGGGCTGCGCATATATTTGATCTATATATCCAGAAACTGGTGACTAGTTTCACATCAAACTGGTTGAAAACTGGTATCAGTAAAGTGAGAAACTGGTGTTCGACTTTTCCGACGCTCCAGGTCAATTGACATATATGCTCGTACATAGTCGAGACGTTTCGGCGGGTTCTGCACAGTTCCCCGCGGAGACGCCGAATTCGGTCTGTTTGTTTGGTAAAGCATGCATCCATGATAGCATAAAACAGAACTTTCGTGCGTATCTAATTGGAGCGTCGGCGAGAATCAGATGAGATTACCCTGTGGAGCGGAAAGAAAGAGGGCCGCTCTGAACGATGTGAGCGGCCCTCGATGCGAGTTTATTGTTAGAGCTACTGTCTTGGGGGCTGTAGAGGAGCGGGGTTGACCATGTCCATGCCGAGAGTGCCGGGGAACATAGCGGCTATCTCTTCGACCGTCCAGCGACCCTGCTTCTGGAGGGTTCGGGCGGGTTCGGGGTTGTTCATGAGCGAGATTTCCCCGCCAGTCACATGGAATACGTATCCGTTCACTTCCTTGGCCTCGTCGGACGCAAGCCAGGTTACGAATAGGGCAATGTCTTCAGGCTCGCGACGCAGTTCCAGCGTTCTCGCGGCGGAAGCTCCCTGAATGCCGGAGGCGGCGCGGATCTGGCGCGCCGAGTCGGGAACGGTAGCGGTCATGCGGGAATTCGCGCCGGGCGAAATGCTGTTGACGCGCGCTCCGTAGCGCCCCATATCCCTGGCGACCGCGCGGGTGAATCCGGCGATTCCGTCCTTGGCGGCGCCATAGTTGGACTGTCCTGAATTTCCGTACAGGCCGGAGGTGGATGAGAACGTGATAATGCAGCCGCTCCGCTGCTGCCGGAAGAGGATAGACGCGAACTTGCAGACGGTGAACGTGCCCTTCAGGTGTACGGCGATAACGTCGTCCCATTCCTGTTCGGTCATGTTGAACACCATACGGTCGCGGAGGATTCCGGCCGGCGTGACAACAATGTCGAGCTTGCCGTAGTTGTCGAGGGCGGTCTTGACGATGTTCTCGCCACCGTCCATGGTGGCGACCGAGTCGTAGTTGGAGACGGCCTCGCCGCCGGCGGCCTTTATCTCGGCGACAACTTCGTCGGCGGGTGAATTGGACACGCCGGTGCCATCAACGGCGCCGCCGAGATCGTTGACGACGACCCTGGCTCCTTCAGCGGCGAATAGCTTGGCAATGCCGCTTCCTATGCCTCGCCCGGAGCCGGTTACGATGGCAACTTTGTCTTTAAGCATATCTCCCATAAGTTTGGTCTCCCCTATGGTTACGAAGATGGGAATTGATCTTTATTTGAGCATGAGTCATGCGGTTGTGGATTGCCGAGCGGCGAGCCTCTTTGAGGGTTCCCGCTTTCGCGGGAATGACAAGAACCATGTCGCGGGTCACTGGCGCGGCGGCTGAGGAGGCGAAGGATTGGGAAGTCCGTGGGTGATATTCTGCGGAACGAGTTCCTTCAGTTCGTCGAGCGTCCACTGGTCGTTCTTGAACATCGTTCGCACTCTGCGAGGGAGGGACAGCAGCGTGATATTGCCGCCGTACACCAGGAAGGTCTGACCGTTCACGTTGGACGCCATATCGCTGGCGAGATAGCAAATAAACGGGGCTATGTCGTCCGGGTCCATGGGGCCCTGGGGGGCGGGAGCCCTTTCGGTTTCGCTCCTGCCGGATCTCATCTGTCGAGCCACATCCGGCACGGTCGCGGTCATTCTGGAGGACGCCCTGGGGCAGATCGAGTTGGCGGTGACGCCGTAGCGTCCGAGGTCTCGCGCCACGACCTTTGTGAATCCGGCGATTCCCGACTTGGCGGCGGCGTAGTTGGCCTGTCCGGTGTTGCCGAACAGACCGGACTCGGAGGCGAACGTAATTATGCGGCCGGAGCGCTGCTGTCTGAAGAGAATGGACGCGAACTTGCACACTGTGAAAGTTCCCTTGAGGTGAACATCAATCACGTCGTCCCACTCTTGTTCGGTCATGTTGAAGACCATACGGTCGCGGAGGATTCCGGCGACCGTAACGACAATATCCAGTTTGTCGTAATTGTCGAGGGCAGCCTTGACGATATTCTCGCCGCCATCCATGGTGACAACGGAATCGTAGTTGGCGACAGCCTCGCCGCCCGCGGCTTTGATTTCGGCGACTACATCGTCGGCCGGGCTCTGCGACGCGCCCGTGCCGTCAACCGCGCCGCCGAGGTCGTTGACGACGACCTTCGCCCCTTCCGCCGCCAAAGCCATAGCGACGCCCCTGCCGATTCCGCGGCCGGCGCCTGTCACTATGGCGACTTTCCCTGTCAGAGTATCTACCATCTATCTCTCCAATCTCCCACCGTTCGAGCCGCAATTTCGGTAGCCGCACCGTGTGGGATTATCTCATTTCATAGAACTTCCAAGTTCAAAGCGTTCACAGTATATACAAATTCCCGTATGCGTCAACAGAGCGAATCGCTGAAGGAACCTGTATCAGTACGGTAGGCAGAGGCAATCACCCTCACCCATTTTGAGGGCTTAAAGGGGTAGGTATTCACCCTCACCCCAACCCTCTCCCTGAGGGAGAGGGGGTCTGTCGGTTGGTATTCATGCTTGTCTGTACACTCTTACCTATTTGAGGGCTTAAAGGGGTAGGTATTCACCCTCACCCCAACCCTCTCCCTGAGGGAGAGGGGGTCTGTCGGTTGGTATTCATGCTTGTCTGTACACTCTTACCTACCCTTGTCAGCCCATCAAGGGCTGAGGGAATTTTCGTGTCACAGGCAGCACTGACTAAATTGATACAGGCTCGCCCAACCAATAGAGTTGGACACCCGCTGACCGATTCCCTATGCTAAGTCACCACATCCTGGCTTGGAGATAGCAATGAGCAGCGCATTGGTAGCCAACCTGATTGTGCAGGTGGGCAGACGTGTCCGGCGCGGCACTCCGATTGACGAGGCAATGCGACATACCGTCGCGCAATACTGGCAGAGCATTGACCCGGCAACGGTGCAGTCTGCCGAGCGCGACGCATGGGAGCTATTGAACGAAATAGTCCACGATAGATACGGAGAAGTCCGAGACATCAGGGATGTTGCGGACAGAGATGAACTCCTGCAACTTGTGCGGTCGGCGCAGCAGAAGGCGCGGGGTGTCAGCTAAGAGACTCGACAAAGTCAATTGCGCGGATGCCGAGCAACCTCACGTCTTCAGAGGGCGCCTCCGGCGGCGAGCCATGCCTATCGAGTAGGGATATGCTCTCAAGAGCGCCTTTGGACACCCACTGCCAGCCACTGGGCAAGTTCGCCTCGCCCGTCGGCTGGCAGAAGTAGATCATGTCTATGTGCTTGTGGAAGCCCTGCGCCGGATCGTGGATGTCCTCGACCATTATGGTGTAGGGAGGAATGACCTCCTGGGGGTAGCCAAGCCCCAATCCCGCTCCCGTGTTGAGAACCTCAATCTCAACACCAGTCTCTTCGAGAACCTCGCGTTTGACGGCCTGAACGGGGTCTTCGTTGGGCTCGATGTGTCCGCCTGGGGGAAGCCACATCTTCACCTTGGGATGCCAGTGAAGCGCGATACTGCCGCGATGGACGACGAATCCGGTGGCGGTGAAGTGTCGGACGACCGCCTGTTCAGCGCTCATCGTGGCCTCGCCTCAGTCCATATTCGCGCGCGACACATCGCCTGACACTCGTAAGCGCCGCTATTGGATTTTTCACAGCTATTCCACTCCGGGGCCGGATTCAGCCTGCGGTTCCGGCTGAGAGCGTGGGGGTCTTGGGGATTCGGATCTTACCCTTCGATTTCTGCGGATGATAATAACCACGACGACGGCTAATGGGATCCATATTATGCCGAAGATCGCGACCCAGATCGCTACTACGGTCAGACCGGAGAGTGCCAGACTTAGCATCCTGACAGCGGTTTTGGCGGTGTCGCCAACGTCGAAGCCTCCGACTATCAGACCCAATTCCTCTTTTACGAAAACGTATATGTTCTGAGAGGCGCTGACCTCTCCAACCGCGCTGTCCGCGATGATAGTTAGTCTCGCGCGATATGGGTCCGGCCTGAAATTGGCGTAAGAATGGGTCATGGCGACACGGGTGCCTTCGGGAACTTCTCCCTCGAAGACGGGCGAACCGTCCCCGAAGTCCCAACTGTACCGCACGTTCGTCAGTCCGACATGCCGCGTGAATGAGCCGGTGAATACAACGTCCTCATTCTGGGTCACCTCCATCTCGTCGCCGGCATATACCTCTATCACCGGGATCTCAGACACCGAAACTATCAGCGTGTCCTCTCCTTCGGCCACTCCGCTCTCACCGAAACCGCTGATACGGACCTGAACGATGAAAGGAGAGTCTTTCGGATCGTCGTAGGTGTGCGTGACAGTGGCCGTAATACGCTGGCCCTCCTCGGTGGTAGGTGCGGTGCGACTGATGAACACAGGTTCAAAGCCGTCCCCGAAGTCCCAGTTGATCTCGTAGCCGTCAATCCCTTCGGGCGGTCTGAACGTCGCTCTGAACCTGGCGGGAGTGTGGACGGCAACGGACTGGTCGGGGCCCGCGTCAATCGTCATGTCCACCGGGGCCAGCTTCAGGCTGACTGTTATCAGCGAGTACGCGGAAGTCTCCTCGAGGAGTTTGATGCGCCCAAGCAGTCGCTCCACATTTTCCTGGACTGAACTCAACTCACGCTGAACCGCGAGCGCGTGTTCGACGTTCTCGGCCCTGTCCAACAGTCTGATGAGCGCGGCCTCGGTGGCGAGTTGGTTCTTGAGGCGGGACTGGAGGTCGAAGTATTCGTCGGTGACGTCCTGGCTGGTACTGATCTCGGATTCGACGTCGTAGGCGAGTTGGCGCAGCGTCTCGACGACGGAGTCGAGGTCGGAGGCAGGAACCCTTACGCTGACGCTGCCCGCGTGTTTGAGGCTGCGGTCGCTGGAGACCATCCATCCGCCGACCTCGTCGGCGATTCGGGCGATGTCGTCTATGGCGGCCTGGATTTGGTCAACGACGATGGACATATTGACGGTGCGAATGATGATTCGGCGCTGGGATACGAGCTGGGCCGGCTGCTGAGGGGAGACGTCCGGGCCGGCGAGGGCTGCTGTCTCCGCCTCCATCATGGGCGCGGGCGCGGGCGCAGAAGGAGCTGCGGGGAATGCCTGCACTTCTTTGACAACTTCGACTACTACCACCTCTTTTACGACTTCCGCTTCTTGAACCACGTTCCACCCGGGGAGCAAGGAACGTCTGTCAAGACCCATAGATTCTCGCATTTGGGCAGGCGCGGGGGCGGCGGTTGGGGCTGAAACCGGGGCGGGCGCTGACAACTCATCAGCGGAGAAAAAATCATCTTGCCTTGCCCATTCCGTGCCCTCCTCGGAGGAGCCGCAGGCGGAAGCCAGCGCCGCCATGAGCAGGGCGATTGAGAAGACGATTATCGGGAAGGTTCTCGCGGCGCTCATGTCTTCAGCCTCCTGACTCGTATGCTAGTCGCGGATGTTCCTTATGTAGTATAACGCCGCCCGGTCTGTTTTGGTTACATGGGTTATTCGATTGAGAAAATTGCATAAGTCTTAGCCCGGATCCACCGAAGGGATGGATGAGTCGTCGTGCAAAAGGGGTGAGAAAGCGCTCCATTGAATCTGGGATAATGGGTTTGAAGACAAGAACCAACCCCAGAGCAGGAGCACTTAATAGATGTTACCACCTGAGCGTCCCGACCGCATCCGAATCGCCTTCGACGATCCCCGGCTGGTGGCCAATGCCGGGCTGCTCGTGCCGGCCACTCTCGCTCAGCGCCTGGGACTGAGTGAACTGGTGGACAGCAACGTTGACCTGGGCGATGCGCCGGGACGGGCGAACCCGGGAGACAAGACGCTGACCCTGGTTGCCTCGGCGCTGGCCGGTGGGGACTGCATCGATGACGCCGACGCGCTGCGTGCCGGTGGGACCGGGCGGGTGTTGGGCTGTACAGTGAAGGCGCCATCCACCCTGGGGACCTTCCTGCGCAGCTTCAGGTGGGGACATGTGCGGCAGTTGGACCGGGTGAGCCGGGAGTTGCTGGCGCGGGCCTGGGCCGCTGGCGCGGGTCCCGGCGATGAGCCGTTGACCATCGACCTGGACTCCACCATCTGCGAGACCTACGGACTGGGCAAGGAGGGCGCCCGCCGCCACAACTACACCGGCCAGAGAGGCTATCACCCGCTTGTGGCCGTCGCCGCAGGAACCGGCGACGTGCTGATGGCCCGGTTGCGACAGGGTCGAGCCAACACCGCCCGGGGCGCAGCCCACTTCCTGCGTGAGACGGTGAGCCGGGTGCGCTGCGCCGGGGCCACAGGACAACTCACCGTACGCGCCGACAGTGGCTTCTACACCCATGACATCGTCTCCGTATGCCGAAAGACAGGTGTCCGCTTCTCCATCACCGTCCGTCAGCACACCCGACTGCGCAATCTCATAGAGGCCATACCTGAGGAGGACTGGACTCCCATACCCTACTGGATGGACGGCGCAGCCGACGTGGCTGAGACCACCTACACCCCTTTTCGGAACGAGCCCGATGCCGCACCGGTGCGTCTCATCGTCCGCAGGGTGAAGCCCACGCCCGGTTCACAACTGGCCCTCTTCGTCGACTACAGCTATCACGCCTTCATCACCGACCGACAGGGCGACACCCTCCAACTGGAGGCCGACCATCGCCGCCACGCCGAGATCGAGAACGCCATCCGAGACCTCAAGTACGGTGTCGGGCTGAACCATCTGCCCTCGGGGCGCTTTGCAGCCAACGCCGCCTGGATGGCCATACAGGTAATGGCTCACAACCTGGCTCGCTGGATCGGACGCATCGGTCTGCGCGAGCCGGTGGCGACCACCAAGACCCTGCGCAGACGCTTGTTCTCCCTCGCCGGACGGCTCACCCACTCGGCCCGCCGCCTTACTTTGCATCTCCCGCAGCGCTGGCCCTGGGAAACACAGTTCGGTCGCGCACTGACCAGACTGCGAGCCATTCCTCTGCCGGCCTGACGGCAGTGTCTACTACTGACCACCGTACACACCACAGCCTGTCTTGTCCGTAAGATCGCTCCGGACCGGACCGCGGGTGTCCACTGTTGCCCGCAGATTCGTCAAACTCGCCCCAAATCGCCACTGTGGGCCTCCATTGGCGTCCAAAATCACGACCGCGGACCTTCAGAACGACCCAGGCGCTGACATCATAACCGCACCGCCACTTTGACACGTCCCTCACCCACGCCCCGGCGGCGATACTA
This sequence comes from Dehalococcoidia bacterium, assembly GCA_965261525.1. Taxonomy (GTDB): domain Bacteria; phylum Chloroflexota; class Dehalococcoidia; order Lucifugimonadales; family UBA1123; genus VXRN01. Next base: position 1,079,121 of record OZ253472.1, on the reverse strand, counting down.
ACCCTCTTCGGTGGATTCGGGCTAAGGCGTGTTCACCTTAATGGAAGCCACCTCAGCCTGACTGTCAACCCCTGCCAAGCTCTCCCACGGCGCTAAGGATACAAGCCCATCCGCAAAGGACACTCGCAGTCCGTCATACGACGCTTCGACGCTTATCATCATACGCTCCGCGCCTTGAACCGTTGCGACCTGTGCCAAATCAATCTACCTTTCTACTCTGTTTCCGCTTCTCATCTTGGGTAATACGGAAACAGAGAGTCGTGCCGCTGTTTATCCCGGATGAAGCCTTTCCCACTCGATCCATATTGCTAAGAGGGTGTTTCCGAGGCCTTCGAATTGACCTATACTACTCGCATTATGCGCAAACCCTATCCGAGCGACCTGACCGATGAACAGTGGGATATTCTCGCTCCCCTGCTCCCACCAGCCAAACCTGGAGGACGCCCTCGCGCAGTAGACCTTCGGGAGGTGGTCAACGGCATCCTGTACGCGCTTCGGAGCGGATGCGCCTGGCGTATGCTCCCCAACGACCTTCCTCCCTGGCAAACAGTGTACAAATACTTTCGGAAGTGGACAACGGACGGAACGTGGAAACGGGTCAATGGGACTCTGCGCTCCGCCGTTCGAGAGGCGGAGGGCAGGAATCCGACGCCCAGCGCGGCAATCATAGACAGCCAGTCAGTGAAGACTACTGAAAAAGGGGGCCTCGCGGCTATGACGGGGGCAAGAAGATCAAAGGTAGAAAGCGACACATCATAGTGGATGCCATGGGGTTGTTGTTGGACGTGGTGGTGCATCCCGCCGATATTCAGGATCGAGATGGCGCGAAGTTGGTTATCTCTAAATTGAAAGGACGCTTTCGGCGTCTGCGTTTGATCTGGGCTGACGCGGGCTATGGGGGGAAACTGATCGAGTGGGTGCGGGAGTTGACAGGATGGACGCTTGAAATCGTGAGGCGTCCCCGGGACAGTCATCAGTTCAGGGTACTGCCGCGCAGATGGGTGGTTGAGCGAACATTCGCCTGGCTGGGAAGGTGTCGCAGGTTGAGCAAGGACTACGAGGCGTTGCCTGAAACAACCGAGGCCTGGGTCAACATAGCTATGACTCATCTCATGCTCCGAGGATTGAATCCTTCATGACATATCCTTTGGAAACACCCTCTAAGAAAATTGCATAAGCCCGTCTCTCTCGCTCACCCGTCATCCCCCCCCCGCGCTGTCATCCCTGCGAAGCTTGTCCTCGTGAAAACGGGGAGCGGGAATCCAGATATTGGCGGCTCCTCGACTACTATAATTCCACTTATGCAATTTTCTCGAGAACCTGAACCAACTAATCTCGACTTTGTACATTCAGGCGGCGTAAGTCAGGGATTCTATGAGTCGGTTGAACAGAAGCGCGGGGACTTTAACGATGTCGGGTTTGCGTTCAGACAAGCAAAAAGTCTCAGACGCTCTCCACATATGATGACGCGCCAACGCGATTGCGTCGCTGAACGTGGGTTCAGACTTGGCGTACCATGCGGCTGAACGCGTTGGAACTGAACCTTCTCGCCTTAGCGGTTCGGCTGCGAGAGTTATCCAGGAGAACAGCGCCAACAGCGCGGGCGTGGTACGGGCTATGGCAAGGTCCGACCATTGGCGCTGCGTACCCACTCCAAGGTGAGCGCGTACCTCCTGGAAGGTCACCTCGAGCTGCCAGCGCAGCGTGAACCATTCAACGATCTGCGTAGGGGATACTGAAAGATCTGTGCACAGCAGGGACTGGGAGTGGAACTGCCCCAGTGGGTCTCGAATGAGAACCCAGCGAATGGGCACAGGCGGCTTGCCGCTGTGATACCAGAGCGCGGTGTGAGAGTTGAGTTCCACCGTACGGGTATCGTTGTCGTACCATGCGACCGATGTCCGGCTCCAGCGTGTATCGGGGCGGTCGAGGAGTTCCCTGAGCGTGGGCAGGCGCTGGCCCTTGAGACGCGGGCGTCCCATCTGACCGGGCAGTCGGGTTGGAGCGGGTTCGTAGAGCGCGGCGTCGAGCCTCAGTCTGGTGATGAAGGCAACGGGTTGGGACATAGACTGGCAGAAGTGGAGCGGGTCGAGTGCGGCGTAGCCGCTGTCAGCCACCATGACGATGGGACGGTCTGGAAGCCAACGCCGGAGTTGGAGTATCATCTGGCGCGCCCAGTCGGTGATTTTCTTGTGAGTCCGTCCCATCTTCCGGTTGTAGCGTTCTGAGGGCGCAAGCGCTGTCAGAACGGGGAGCGCCCATGTCCTATGCGCCCAGGGTATGGTGGTCAGCCACATCAGGCTTATCCAGCGCAGGCCCGAGGCCTTGACCAGATGGCTGTCTCTGGAGCGCGCAGCGTCTCGGTAGATGCCCTTTGCCCTGATGCGACTGCCCCGCCGCCGCTCAATTGTTTCGTCTATCCCGAATACCAGTGGACCGTCCCCTTGGGCAAGATGCTGAATCAGAAGCGTCAGCAGAACTCGGCTCAGCCGCAGGGACGACCACACGGCGCGGTTGAGAACATGGTGGTATATCGCAAAGCCGTCATCGTCGCTGAGTCCCATGACACCAAGCGCGGAGGTTACGGTTCGCTTGCGCGGAGCCAGGACGGCGCCGACCAGCAGTACCTGGGCTTTCACCCAGGTTCTGCGCTGGAACAGCGTTGAGAAGGGCTGGAGTATGGGTATAATGGCTTCGGGCAGGGTGAGCGTAGCCGGACCTTTCGTGATAGCTTGGCTCGGCTATCTTACCCCGCTCTCATATCCTGTCTAGCTTTTGTACAAAGTCGAGCTAATGCTCCCAGCCATATCAGGACTTGAAGTGTCCGTTCTGTCGGTATGTACATTTTCGTATTCGGAGAGTATTGTTTCCAGCGTTACATGAGCGCATTATTCCGCGCAGTCAACGACAGAATGGTATATCCTGTTACCGATCCTAGAATAGTCCCCGGAGGATGAACACATGAAACCAAATGTACTCAGGCAGAAACTGGAGTCCGGTGAGCCGACCGTAAGCACGCACATTCACTCCACCTGGCCATCCGTTGTGGAGGCAGTCGGTCATACTGGCATATACGACTATGTGGAATTCGTCGCCGAATACGGTCCATCAGACCTGCACGACCTCGACAATCTAGCCCGCGCCGCCGAACTCTTCGAGATGGGCATGATGATTAAGGTTGACCAGAGCCACCAGGCATACCTCGCCCAGCGCGCCGTCGGCTCCGGCTTTGGCAGCGTGCTATTCACCGATGCGCGCTCCGCCGCCGACGTTCGAGAGCAGATTCTGACGATAAAGCCCGATACGCCCGACGACAAGGGCTGGTACGGAGTCGCCACCCGTCGTCACACATACATGGGCTACGGAGGCTCGGCTGAGTACGTGAAGGCGTTGCAGGAGACGGTCGCCGCCGTGATGATCGAGAAGAAGGGCGCCGTGGACGAACTCGACGAGATACTCGAAATCCCCGGCCTGGACATGGTCCAGTGGGGAGGTTCCGACTTCTCCGTGAGCATCGGCCAGCCCGGCCAGCGCAACCACCCTGACGTGGTCGCCGCGCACGACAAGGTATTCAAGTCGGCCGTCGCCGCGGGCGTGGCAGCCCGCGCAGAGATACAGTCCGCCGACGATGCCAAGAAATATCTCGATATGGGCGTGCGTCACTTCTCCATCGGCACCGATATTACCATCCTGCACGGATGGTGGAAGTCCAACGGCGAAGACCTCTGGCGCGCCATCAACGGCGAGTAAGTTCACAGTTGTCAGTCGTCGGTTACGATATTGCTCCGAAAAACTGACGACTGATAACTAAGTGATTATCTCAAAACCCAACCGGAAGGAATTTCGCCCTCACCTCAATCCTCTCCCTCAAGGGAGAGGAGGCTATCCTGGGCCTTGTGGCTCGTTTCCCGCGACAGGTTTTGAGATAGTTTCTAAGAACTGAAAACTTCAAACTAGGAGACTGTCATGGCAGAACTGGACCTTGCTTACAGAGTACGCAGCTACAGTACCGGGACCCTGGGACGGGCCATTTCCAACGCCCGCAGCCATCACTGGGTGGCTGACGACTCCGGTGGTGAGGAACTTGGGGCAGGGGAGTTCTTCCTCTCGGGCATCACCGCGTGCGCGGTCAACATGATCGAGCGCATCGCCAGCGAGGAGGAGACGCCTCTGGACTGGATGGATGTCAGCGTCGAGGCTTACCGCGACCCGGACGCCGACCATGGCGCCGTCACCCTCTACGAGGACGTGCGCGTACACTTCCTGATGTGGGGGGTGTCCGACGACGACGGCCAGCGACTCGTGGACATCTGGAAACAGCGTTGACCGCTCTACGGCACGGTTGCAGTTGCAACCCCGAATTCGAGCGTCACCGCTGAATTTTCCTCCCAACCCCACGGACGTTAATCAACAGTGTCCGAATCAGGCAGAGATGAGATATACGCGAGACGTGGAGCCCGAATAATCGGCCTCCCTGTCCAGTTCGTCATTGTCGTGGTCGTCAGTCTCGCGCTGACTATCTACATGGTGGGATGGGCGGCCAGCGCCAACATTGAGGTCCGGAACGTCCAAGCGGCAAGCGCATATAGCGGTCCCGCTTATCAATCCGTCAATGCCGAGCTAGAAACTAAGACTTGGGAGCGGACGGTGCTTCTGATCTGCCCGCTCCACTAGGCTTTCTCATCCACCTGCTTGAACCCATCCCCTCCATCCAGGAACTATATTAGGAACCCCACTTTGGCCACTAACAGGACTCCAGCGTCATTCAGAACCCCCCAGCGCCCCCGTGTCTTCTACTGGCACTACGCATGGGTGATAGTCTCCATAATCGCGGTCATGCAAATGGTCGGGTCGTCGGTGCGCATGGCATTCGGCGTCTTCATAGACCCGCTCAGTACCGAGTTCGGCTGGAGCCAGGGTTCCATCACGCTCGCATACGCGCTGTCCAGCGTCGTTACCGCGCTCGCCTCTCCCGTGGCGGGCGCTCTCGGAGACCGTCTTGGCGCGCGAAAAGCCATGATTATCGGCTGCACCCTGTTCATCATCGGGATAATGCTGACTGGCGTCGTCAATCAGGTGTGGCAACTCTACATCACCTTCGGAGTGCTTCTCGGCATAGCCCAGGCCATCTTCCTAGTGCCGCTCATCCCGTCGGCCATGACATGGTTCCGCAGACACCTGGGACTGGGTATGGGGATACTCATGGCGGCCTGGGGCCTCGGTCCCGCTCTCGCCACACCACTGCTCGGCTTCATGATCGAGCAGTTCGGCTGGAAGGACACCTTCTGGATAACCGCCGTGGCCTCCGCCATCATAATGGCGGCGCTGATCGCCATATACAAGAACAAGCCCTCCGACCTCGGTATAGATCCCTACGGATTCATGCCCGGAGACCCGGCGGTAGGCTCCAAGACCCCGCCAGCGGACAGGGTAAAGCTGTTCATCAAGTTCATGCGCCACACCGCCGCCTATTGGAACCTCAGCTCGATTCATTTCCTCGGCTGCGTCGGCCACGCCATCATCCTGATCTACATCATCCCCATAGCCGTCGCCGAGGGTCTCTCGCTTGTGATCGCCGCCAGCCTCGTGACCGCCATGTCCGCTGTCAGCATCATCACCCGTCTCGCCACTCCTGTCATGTGCGACAAGTATGGTCCCAAGGCCGTGATGGCCATCGCCTACCTCATACAGGGCGTCACTGTCATCATGCTATTCTGGACTCACGACGTCTGGCTCTTCTTCGCGTTCGCCGCCGCATTCGGAATCGGCTACGGAGGCGAGGCGGGAGGATTCCCGATCCTCAACCGCAGGTACTACGGATTCGCGCCGGTTGGCTCAGTGCACGGCATCCAGATGCTGGGCGCGGGGCTCGGTATGGCGCTTGGCGGCTGGATAGGCGGAGTAATCTTCGACATGATGGGCAACTACGACCTCGCCCTCATAATATCCGTCATAGCCAGCGTAGCGGGCGCGGTCAGCATCCTCCTCCTCGAGCCCAGCAACAAGCTCCTGATCCCCGACTGGGAAACCGAGCACCTGCCAGAAGATGCTACCTCCACCTCACCCGAACCTATCCGCGCTCCAACGTCGGCGGGGGCGGACTGAACCACTCGATCAATCGGTGAGCCAAATGAATCTTTGCTCGGGCTTAACGCGTCGTTAATAGACGTCAAGGCATTTCCCATGGGTTGACAATGCTTACGTCCAAGGCAGCGAAATCCCTGACGTTGCGGGTTACCAATATCAGGTCACACACAACAGCAGTCCCTGCAATCAGCGCGTCGAGTATATGCAGCGCCCGACCATTTGAACGCGCTCGCGCTCGCAGTGAAGCCGCTACCTCAGAAGCCCGTCGGTCAATAGGAGCAATACGATCCCGATAATCTTCCAAGAACCGGGATACAGCGCTCCTTAATCTTGCTCGGCGTCGGCCTTCGCTGAGTATCGCTATGCCATATTCCAGTTCGTGTATGACCACGACGGATACCCATAGGTCATCTTGTGTCGCCAAGAAATCTGCTATCGCAGGATGAGGGCGGGGCCTGGTGTATTCGGACACTACATTGGTATCTAGTAGGAAGCCGCTCATTCTTCCTCGTCGAATATCACGTCGCTGAAGGCGATGAAACGACCACTTTCATCGTATTCGGGCTCCTTCACGCCAATACCCCTGGGCATGTTTTCGATAAGCCACTGGCCCAATGGTTTGTCTGGCGGGCTCTTCTCATGCCAAAGTTCGGCGGGGACGATTACGAAAGTCTTCTGCTCTTTGATGTGGGGGTCATCTGTCTGTCGGGCATCAATGAACTGAGGACCATCTACTTCGGCGAGACGCAGGATTTGGGCAAGGTGGGCCTTGGCCTCTCTGAGGGTCCAAGTTCCCTTGGAGTCGGATTTCTCCATCACTGCACCTCCCGTGTTGATGCTGAACGCCAGTCAATTGTAGCCAATATCGCCAAGAAGTACCAAGCCTGGGGAGATCAAGGTTTGAAGTAGGCTGAGGTCTCACTATGCTTAGGGCATGGCGCTCGGCGGCTGGATAGGCGGGGTAATCTTCGACATGATGGTCAGCTACGACCTCGCCCTGATCAAATCCGTCATAGCCAGCGTAGCGGGTGCGGTCAGTATCGTCCTAGTGGAGCCCACGAACAGGCTTCTGATACCTGATTGGGAGAAGGAGCACCTGGTTGAGGACGAAGCGGCTTCCGCGACCAGACAGGTTATACCAATCCACTGTGATGTCACCATGTTCTGCGGAGCCAAGCTGGATGGATTCCCGCTTTCGTGAGGAATGACGGTACGCAACCTGATACTGAGAGACATGGCGCAGTCAAACTGAAACGGTATTAGGGCACCGACATCGGCGGGGGCGGACTAGCGTAATACCAATTCGGAGTAACGTCGGCGTATGGTAACTGACTAGATTTGAATGGATTCCCGCTTTCGCGGGAATGACGATACACAGACTGCCGCCGAGATTCATGTCGTGGTCAGAATGAAATGGTATAAGGTCTGCGTGTGAATATGGCTTATACCAATTCACAGTAACGCCGTCGTGTTTACGTTGGCTGCTTCAGTAGATTCCCGCTTTCACGGGAATGGCGATACGCGATTTGCCACAGAGATTCGCGGCGTAGTCAGAATTAATTGGTATTACCAAGAACACGACCGAGTTGTTCGGACAGACAACATTGTTACATCTGGATCGCTCTGAGACATTCCTCTTCACCATGTTAGAGTTCCGCAAACTCCTCATGCTCCTCAATAACTGAGTCATTCAGATGTGGAAGATACTCTGCCTCTGCTAATGTATCAATCGATTCGTATGCGAGGTATGAACACAGTTTGGACATTGGTCCTCGTCTAAGGAATGCGAATACAGGTCTCCTGATCTCACTGAAGACTTTGTCTCTCCTTTCAGTAGGGGCCACAATATGAAGTCTTATATCAATGTTCTGTTGCAGGGTCAATAAATCCGCCATTCTCAATAGTCCCGAGTATATGGCAGTTGTATGTTCGATCTCAAAGGCTCGAACGATGGCTTCATACTGAATCCATATGACATCGATCTCCTCGATAGTTCTGAGCGTTGCGTCATTGTAGTTAAAGGGAAGATCGTCAGCGAACTTTTCGTGCAATCCCTGTGGGATATGCTGTAAGATGCGCGACTTATCGCTCTTTGGGATCCAAATGTGAAATCCCATTTCAGCGCCGATTCTAGCGACCTTATACCATTTCATCCTGATGTGAGCGTAGAGGAGCTGGTCGAAGTCTGATATTTCATTTATGCTCAAGCCAACTCAGGCGTTGGAGGGTAGCAGATGATTGGACGCCCGTTCAGGATGGCATGGCATGAGCAAGACACACCGGAAGCGCTGAAGGAAGCCTACCAGTCCCAGAGAGATGTCTATATTCGTACCCGGCTGCGCGCGCTGAGGCTGATACGTCGCGGCTGGCAGATCAAAGTGGCGGCTGAAGCTGTGGGTGTTCACTGCCGGAGCGCGCAGAGATGGGTTGGGTGGTATAGAGAAGGCGGTCTGGACGAGGTCCTGTCCCGCAAGATGGGAGGAGTGGGTCAGCCGAGGTTTCTGAGCGAGTCTCAGGAACGGAGATTGGTTGGGGAGATTGGAAGTGGACGTTTCAGGACTGCTGGTGAGATCGCCGATTGGGTGGAGTCGGAGTACGGTGTGAGGTTCAAGGGGAACAGCATATACAGTGTGCTTGAGCGGCTGGGATGTTCACCGAAGGTTCCCAGCCCCCGGCATGAGAAGGCGGACCTGAACGCTCAGGAGCGGTGGAAAAAGGGGGGCTTGGCCGTTCCCTTCGGAGAGCGGGAGTTAGTTCGGGAACGCTGATCGGGTTTGCCGATGAGATGCGAGTCGGACTTCGCGGGATGGTGCGCCGGGTGTGGGGAGTTCGTGGGGTGAAGGTGGTTCAGCGGTTGCAGTTGGTTTATGAGTGGAAGTACCTGTTCCTTGTGGTGGACTTTGGCAGAGGCAAACCGGAGTGGGCGTGGATAGACTCGATGAGGTCTGAGACGGTGGCGCGCGCGGTCCTGAGCGTTAGGCGATACACGGAAGTGAGAGCGCTTGTGTGGGACGGAGCGGGCAGTCATCGCAGCGAGTTGGTGAGGAGTATAGCGGGGATGAAGACGATAACGCTGCCTGCCTATAGTCCTGAGCTTAATCCTGCCGAGCGGGTATTCGAGGAGGTTCGCAGGTGGGTAGAGGGCAGGGTCTATGGGAGTATAGATGAGAAGGTTGAGGCGGTGAATACCTGCCTGAGCAGGCTGGAATCGGATCCCGAACGAGTAATACCAATCCACTGTGATGTCACCATGTTCTGCGGAGCCAATCTGGATGGATTCCCGCTTTCGTGAGGAATGACGGTACGCAACCTGATACTGAGAGACATGGCGCAGTCAAACTGAAACGGTATAAAGTCGCTGGTAGGTTGGGATTGGATCAAGCGGAACATTCAGCGGCTACCTGAATACTACCCGGCCTCATCAAGCTGAATTGGTATTAGATGGCGTAGGCGCAATCGCTCTGTTGGCATCGCCTATACGAGAATACTTGTACCAGGTTGACCCCGTACAAGCCGCAATTCTGACCATAGGGCCAGTTCTAATCGCGTTGCTAGCGATAATCACTAGCAACTACTACTATCGGCGCAAGTCCATTTTCTGGGCCCCTCTCGCGATGCTGGCAACAGCCATGGCTATTATCTATATTGTGAACGACTTGGTAAACGCAATATACGAAGGCTTAATAATAGTAATCGCAGTCTCGATCCTGCTGATACTGCACCAAACTATGATACGCGTTCAGGTCGCCATGCGACACAAGCGGAAACTGCCCAAAATATCCAACTTCCTGTCAGTTGCGACCGGGATAGGATACTACCGATGGCCCGAAACATGACCGCCAACAGAAACGTACGCAATTGTTCTGTGAAATGGTCGCCACACTGCTTCCCTGAGAGTTTGAGAAATCAGCCAATCTCTTCATAAGCGCTAAAGGTATTCTATATGCCAAGGAGACGTCGTAGAGGGCGGGTGGCGCCAATGATTATTGCCATCATCATTGGTTTAGCAATCGCCACTGGTATCTATTGGCTCCAAAACCCTGATCTCAAACTGAAAATGCCCGAAAGCATAAGCACAAAGATTGAGAAACAACGATCATCACCCGAACGAGTTCCTGAATCATTTGCCGCAATAATGGCTACGGGTACACCCGTTCCGACGACGCAAGCAAGAACTGCGGAGACGTCAAGGGGAGAACTTCAAATACACAAAGATGTGGAATCAACCCACAGGGTGGCGGAGCTGGAACGCGAGGTACACACAGGCATCAACCTAGAACGCGCCAAGAATGGGAGTTCACCTCTATTGCGGGACGATCATCTGGGCGCTATCGCGCGGGCTCACAGCGAAGACATGACCAGACGCGGATACTTCAGCCACGACACTCCAGAGGGCCTGGGTCCAACGGATCGTATCGAAAGATCGGGCTATAACTGCTGGAAAGGCAGTCACTACGGAGGCGCGGAGAATATAACAATTGAACTGACGGAGGATAGTCTTGACAGAATGGCAGAAGAAGCCGTTCGTAGTTGGGTAAACAGCCCAGGACATCGCACCAATCTGCTAGGCAAGCAGTATGACCGCACTGGAATCGGCGCATCCTTCGGTAAATGGAGGGGATACGACGCCGTGTACATAACACAAGTATTCTGCTAATACTAAGGCTACCTCTGTTCAGCCGTAACATTGCTGTTTCAGCACTAACCGAAAGTCGCTGGTTATTTGTCTTCATTTGTCAAACCAGTGCCGATGCTATCTCCTCCCGGACACCCTCGTCCTCTTCAGTGTCCAGCGCAAGCGCAAGCGCAGTTCGCGCCTCATTGCCTCCGATCTGTCCCAGCGCCCAGGCCGCGTGCGACCTGACGAGCGTAACCCCCTCGCTAAGCGCAGTCGCAAGCGCCGGAACCGATACCGGGTCTCCTATGTTGCCGAGCGCGACGCAGACGTTTCTCTGAAGACCTTCTCTCTTGGCGCGCCGGATGGGACTGCCCTCGAACCGCTTGCGAAAATCATCATCATCCAGTTCGAGCAAAGGAATCAGGTCGGGGGCGTCGAAATCGTGACGCTTGTTGAAGTCCGGATCCCCGCTCAGAACGGCTTTGCGATTCACCGGGCATACTTCCTGGCATATGTCGCATCCGAACACCCAGTCCCCCATCATGGGTCGCAATTCGCGCGGGATCGGACCGCGCAGCTCAATGGTAAGGAACGATATGCACTTCCGGTTGTCAATGACGTAGGGAGCGACTATCGCGTCGGTCGGACACGCCGGAATACAGCGGATACACTCGCCGCAGGTCTTCTTCAGCGGCGGGTCGGGCTTCAACTCCAGATCGGTTATGACCTGGGCCAGGAACACCCATGACCCGTGCGTCGGTGTGAGAATGTTTGTGTTTTTGCCGAACCAGCCCACGCCGGAACGCTCGGCTGCGGCGCGGTCGTTCATTGGACCGTCGTCCACGAAGTAGCGTGTCCGAACAGGTTGGCCCACGGCGTCGGGAAGTTCTCGCGCGAACCTCCGCAGCCTGCCCTTGATGACATTGTGATAGTCGCGTCCCCAGGCGTACCGAGCCACCCTTCCCCTTGGATTCTCGGAATCCGGCGACTCATCCGGTGGCGCGCCGGTATTATAGTTGGCGGCCATGGAAATTACCGAGCGTGCGTCTTCCAGCAGCAGACCGGGGCGATTCATCCGGTGAACCCGCTCCTCCGTGTACCAGGGGAGCCCGTCCATCAGCCCGTCCCGCACTCGTTGGATGGCGGCCTCTTCGTCCCGCGTAAACCGCGCGGCGTCCGTGATACCGACCCTGTCGAATCCGAGGGACAGCGCCAGAGACTTAACCTTGCGCTCGATGTTCAACACTCGACTCCGTTATGGGGGCTAGAAGATGTATCGAAGCTAAACACCCTCACCCTAGCCCTCTCCCTTGAGGGAGAGGGGACTTTTGCCAATTTCTCAATCGTCAAGGAAAGAGCGAAGCTCGGCGACCAGCGCGTGGACACCCTCGACGTCCGGGCCGTTCGGAGACAGGTCCAAATAGTAAACAAGGTCGTCCAGTGCCTCCGCGCTGTGTCCAAGCTGATAGTGGACTATCCCGCGGTCTCGCCTGTCCATAGCCGAATGCGGGTCCAGCGCCAGCGCGAACTCCGAGATGGTCAGCGCGCGAACGAAGTCCTGGTCTGCCATGTATATCGCCTTCAGATTGCGTATCATTCGCGCAATTATCTCCCGATTGGATACGGGCTTCAACAGGTCACGGTTCCAATCGAGGCCGCCGCGTGTCCTGTCTCTGAGGATGTCCCTGCATTCTTCCTCGGACAGCAGGATGCCGCCACTGAAGGTGTCTATGTACAGATTCTCGATCTCCCTGTGCCGCACCAAGAAGTGTCCGGGCATTCCTATACCCAGCAGAGGCACCTTCAGACGCCTTCCCACCTCCATATAGACAACCGCAAGGGTTATGGGAATGCCTGTACGCCGTTCAATGACCTGGTTCAGGTAGCTGTTTCTCGGGTCGTAGTAGTTATCCGCGTCACCTTTGAAACCCACGACGTCGAAGAGGTGCTCGCTGATTGTGTTGACGCAGTACAGCGGGTCGTCGTCTTCCAGAAACTTGCTCGAAATAGCCCCGGCGAGACGCTGGAACGCGAAGAGCTCACGCTCCACGTTCAGTCGCGGATATTCCGTCGCCGCCAGCAGCATCGCGGCCCTTGCGACGTCAACCTCATAGTCCGGCCTGTCGGTAACTTCCGCGAACTGATTTAACAGGCTGTATCGCTCCAATGCTCATGCCCTTCCATGTTACTGGGTCGCTGACTCAGAACTCAATTATATATCATGCCCCCGACTTTCGGGCGGAAACGACGTACACAGGATCGGAGTATGACCCCGTATCAGGGCTGATGTTGTACAGCGCTATCTCTTCCCAGCCACCGCTCGAGGAGAAATAGGAGCCTACTAACTGGCCGCGACGACGGTCATCGAGAGACTGCCAGACCGCCACCGCCTTGGTCGGAAACATTCTGTTGGAATAAATGACGTGAAAAGCCGCGCCGTCTTTCAGTATCCGGCGCGCCTCCACGAATACCTCCACCGGGCGCGTCATGTACTGTATCGAGACGGTGACCATAGCCGCGTCGAAAACAGCGTCGTCGAAGGGCAGGCAGGGGTTGTCGTTCAGGTCGTGAACTACGTACTCGTCAAGATGCGGATTCTCGCGCATCTCCACGTCGTTCATGCCAAGTCCCACGACGCGGTTTGCTCGAAAATCGGATGGCAGGTGCGAACGCCAGGAACTCATCAGATCAAGAATAACGCCGTCTTCAGGCAGCGTCTCCGAGAAATACCTGCCTATGCTCTCGATTGCCCGGTCATCTATATGCGCGACCAGGCGAGGCTCCGTATAGAAGATCCCGTCGTCGGACTCGTCCCTGCGGCGAAAGAACTCGGGCGGGTATGTCGGGGTATTGTCCATATCTGTACTCAATCAGCATACCAGCAACGGCGGTTAAAGAATCCCCTTCAGGATCATTCGCCTGCCCTTACCCGCGCCACATCACGCCCAGGTCCTACTCTGGCCGGAGCGGGACCCTTCAGGAAGGACACGACTGCTCCCGCAAGCAACGGGCAGCCCATTCCGAAGTACAGCATATTCATGCCTGACACGAACGATCTGAGCAATCCGGTGTCCTCACCGCCGCTTACGTTGCCCAAATCGGGCGCGTAGCCCATCGAAACCATCGTGGAGGTGACCACCGCCGTCGCCACCGCTATGGAAGTTACGTTCGCGGAGTTTCGCACCAGACTCAGCAGGGCCGACACCACCCCATGTCGGTTGCCTGCCGCAGCCGAGAATATGGAGGCTGAATTTGGTGAACCAAACAGCCCTGTTCCCGCGCTCTGGATCACCAGCGCGGCGATTATGACGGGCAGCGGCGTCGTCTCGGATACCCGCGATATGGTGAAGATTCCCGCCGAAGCCAGCAGCAGCCCCGCCACATTGAACGCGCGGTAGCCGTAGCGGTCGGACAGCCGACCCGCGATTGGCCCTATTATCGTCATCGTGACAGCGGTCGGCAGCATTATAAATCCCACCTGGCCCGGATTATAGCCCAGCGCGCCCTGGAGATAGAACGGATCATAAACCGGATCGAGCCCACGCTGAGGAACGACGTGAAACTGGCCAGCACTCCCAGCGAGAATACCCGACGTCTGAACAGTCCCATGTCCAGCATCGGATTGGGAGCGCGGAGCTCCCACAGAATGAACCCCGCCACGAGCGCGACCACCGAGGCCCCCGCGAGCAGGATCAGCGGGGAGGTCCAGCCCAGACGGTAGCCGTTCGTCATAAGCATAAGGAACGTCACCAGCGCGGCGGTGGACAGCGCCGCCCCCGGCCAGTCGAACCGAACGCCGCGAGTCTCTCTGAAGAACAACTTAGAGTCCATCAGCGCCACAGCGCCGATGAGCGCAATCGAGGCCAGGGGCAGGTTCACCAGGAACACCCATCGCCATCCCAGGGCGCTGACCAGCAGGCCGCCCACCACCGGCCCCACCATGCCGCCGGTTCCAATGACGCTCATGTGCGATCCGATGCCCTTTCCTCGCTCTTCCTCCGGGAACACTGAGGTTATCATCGCCATTCCGGTACCCTGCGTCATCGCCGCGCCCATCCCCTGGACCACCCGCGACATTACCAGCATGAAGATACTCGAAGACGACGCGGCAAATACGGATGCGCCCATCAGGAGAAGCAGGCCCGCTATGTACACCTGCTTGCGCCCGACCATGTCCGATAGTCGGCCCATGGGCAGCAGCAGCGCGCTCACCGTCAGCGTCTGCGCGATTACCACCCACTGCACAGTCGGAAGGTCAGACTCGAAATAGCCGGCTATGGTCGGAAGCGCGACGTTGACCGTCCCGAACGTCATAACACCCGTGAACGAACCAAGACCCACCGCGCCAAACACCCACCACTTGTAGTGTGGGCTGTCGGAGCGCGCGCGGCTGAGCAAGAACGGACCTTAATAAAGAAGTCGCTTCAGTCTATCACATCTCCCATTGGCAATAGCCGTCTCGGTCGTATCACCAGGATGTTTTCATTATCCGGCGCGGCATGATTTTCCAGAGCCAGTCCCTTATGTCCCACGGCTGGACTGGCTGAATTACCTGTATTGCCGCATCCTGGAGATATGGATTGCCGAGCGGCGAGCCCTTCGGGGTTCCCTCTTTCGCGGGAATGACAGGTCGAAAACGAAAGACTCTCATCCTGACCGCGCCGCTCGTGCCACCTCCCGCCCATCCTGTTACAATACCCACATCACAAGGCCCCGCAGCCAACGGTCATATGGGGAGGTCGACGATGAAGTGGGTATCCGCAATATCCGAACACAGGTTTCTCAAGTACGCCGTCGCCGAATGCGCCCGTGAAATTTCAGACGCGCTAGGCGAACAGAAGCCCGATCTCATCGTGGCGTTCGTGTCGGCGCACCACGCCGCCCGATACGACGAGCTTCCCGGACTGGTGCGTGAGCTGTTCGGCGAACGCTTTCTCATAGGGTGCTCCGGCGGTGGTGTGATAGGCGCCGGGCATGAGGTGGAAGACAGGCCCGGGCTCTCCCTCACGGCAGCCGTTCTGCCCGATGTCAATATGGTGGGCTTCCACATAGACAACAATGACCTGCCCGACGGTGACGCCCCGCCATCCGCGTGGGAGGAGCTCGCCCACGTGGCGGCCGCGGATGATCCTCAGTTCATGATCCTGTCCGACCCGTTCAGCGTACAGGGTGAGCAACTTCTGATGGGATTCGACTACGCATTCCCTCGCGGAGCGAAGATAGGCGGTCTTGCGTCCGGCGGCAGGCAGCCCGGCTCGAACACTTTGTACCTAGGCGACCGCACATACGATTTCGGAGCCGTCGGAGTCGCGCTGCACGGCAATATCGCGGTAGATACAATAGTGGCGCAGGGCTGTCGGCCAATCGGACATCGGATGCAAATCACTTCCTGCGAGCACAATATGCTCCAGGAACTCGATGGCAGGGACACGTTCGACGTCCTGCGCGAGACTTTCCAGCAATTGGACGAGCGCGACCAACAGCTTGCGCAGCATTCACTGTTCCTCGGCGTCGTTATGGACGAGTTCAACGATGACCCTCGGCTTGGCGACTTCCTCATCAGGAATATCCTGGGCGTGGACGCGCGGCGCGGCGCGCTCGCGGTTGGCGAGATATTGAAAGAGGGACAGACCGTGCAATTCCACCTGCGCGACGCCGAAACATCGGCGCACGACCTCGACGCCATGCTTACCCAGTACTCCGCCGACGGGCCCCCCGCCTCAGGCGCCGGAGCGCTGCTCTTCCAGTGCCTGGGACGTGGATCGTACCTGTATGGTCGTCCCGACCATGACACAGACATGTTCCGCGACAGGGTCGGCGACCTGCCCTTGGCGGGCTTCTTCTGCAATGGCGAGATTGGCCAGGTTTCGGGCGCGACGTACTTACACGGATACACAAGCTCATTCGGTATCTTCAGGCCGAAGACATCCATAATTCCACACTTGTAACTTTGAGAACGCCAAGAAGGTTTTTCGGACAGCGGATATCCGTAGAACGGGATGCCGATACCCGTGAGCCTCTGGCGTTTTCGTTTGGAACAGAGTCCCACCGCGTAGAGAGAATCATGACGTCCTGGCAGGACTACGGCTTCCCCGGCGACGGGCGCAAGCACAGGTGGTGGCAGCGGTATCACAGGAACTACTACAGGCTACTGACAACTGAGGGAAGACACTTCGAGATATATTACGACCGGGGCATTTCTATGGATAATCCAAAGTATATGCGCTGGTACATAACAAGGGAGCTTTGACACATTGAGAATACTGGTTACGAATGACGACGGAATAAACGCGCCGGGAATATGGGCTGTCGCCGGGGCTTTGGCTGATTTGGGCAAAGTGTCAGTTGTGGCCCCCGACCGTGATCAGAGCGGAGTCGGCACAGCGCGTACTCTACTGAATGTGCTGCGCGTGAACGAGGTCGAATCCAAGCTGGAGGGCGTGACCGCCCACTCGGTAAGCGGGACTCCGTCCGACTGCGTGATACTCGCGGACGGCAGCCTGTTCCCAGAACCTTTCGACCTGGTGGTGTCCGGCATAAACAGCGGCGCCAACCTGGGGCTGGACGTTCTGGATTCCGGCACTGTCGGCGCCGCCTTGAGGGGCTACTTTCGCGGAATACCCTCTATCGCCGTCTCCGTCACCGCAATCACCAATATAGAATACGGAATCGCCGCGCGCGTAGCGAAGAGCCTCGCGCGCCACATGGCGAACGAGTCCGGCGACAGACCGATTATGTACAACGTCAACGTTCCCAATGGGTCCGGCGACCGCATCCGAGGTGTGATGTCCACCACCCTGGGACCAAAGGCGTACCTGGAAAACATCGAGCGCGGCCGCGACGGCTGGCGCTCTCACTACTGGATAAAGCACAACCGCCCAACGAACGCGAAGCTCCCTGAAGGCTGTGATGTCTGGGCGACGCGCAACAACTGGGTCTCGATCACCCCGATGGATCCCAGTTTCGTATCGGGGCAGATTCTTCATGACTTCTCGGATATGGCTACTGAAGTCGCGGCTGGCGCGGGTCTGAGCCGCTGAAGGAATTACAGGACTGACAAGCCGAGGCCAATCGCTGACATATCAGCGTGTCGGCTCTATGCCGTGTTCACGCAGAAGACGCTCCAACGCCTCGCGCCTGGCCTGTTCTTCGTCCCGCGCCCGCTCAGCCGTCAGGCGCGCCTCACGCTCACTCTCCCGCGCCCGCTCAACTGTCAGGCGCGCCTCATGCTCCAGTTCCAGTTCCCGCTCAGCCGATAGACGAGCCGCCTCCGCCTCCTCGAGATTGTTCAGATATTCGCCGGTCGAACGATTGAAAAACCTGAACCAGTCCTTTCTGGCATGGAGTTCCATATCCAGAACCGAACTGAATCCCCAATACAGATCTCCGTCCAACTCGATCTCGATTGGCTCATACACACCGTCAACAAGACGGAACCCCTGCAACAGCGGCGTCAGTCGGGTCTCTTCCGTCGGGTCATATAGCCAATACTCGGATACTCCCCAGCTCTCGTACAGTTCACGCTTACGGCCTATATCCTCCCGCCAAGTGCTGTTCGAGGTGATCTCCATTATGAACATCGGAACCCGGCCTTCCAGCCACATGAAGTAGGATGTGCGAAGGCGCTTGTCCAGATTGGGGATCAAGTACACGTCCGGGGCGACACTCATCGCAGGGTTGCCCTCTTGATAGTAGATAAACATATTGCCCGCGACATGGATATGGGGTATGTCGGCGTAGTAAGCAGACAGCGCCGAGGTCGCGTAGGTTGCCGGAACGTACTGAAAGCCTGATTCAGCCACTGGTTCACCATCGGACTCAGGATAATGGATGCTGTCGTTCGGTACAGGAGGTGGTGGTTGCTTGATTTCTCTGATATGCAGAGTAGCCATATGAGCGCTCTATTCCGCGCGGGCGGCCCGGTTCGGCCTGCCCTGCCGCTTGCTGTCGCGATTGTTCCTCTATCGTCCAGCGTCCCATCGCAACGCTTCTGATAGCAATTCTAAATGATTCGGACAAATTATCTCAATCGCGGCATGGTTGAGGAAAGGCGCGACATTGCCCAAATCAGGGCCAGGATAGATGAGACATCTCGCTGACGTCTATGAACACATCGCCCAAATTCTCAGAGACCCACCGATTGGAGCGGCGTATGCCAAGATGTTCGGAAGCCAGCGAGATTGCCGTTTCCCATCCTTCCCGTGAGACGGGGGCAACGCCGGAGTTCGTCAGGAATCGGGCATCCCTGTATTCGGCGAATCCATCGGATTCCAATGGTGAACGCTACTCGATCTCTTCCCCGGAGTCGAGGCTGAGTGACTCGATAATAGCCGAATTTATGACACCGGGGCATCGGTTGACCGCTATCTGCAACCACCGTTGGCTACCATGTAGAGCTACCACTTGCTCTTTCCACGTGGACTTTACTCAATTACGGAACCGCCTGGCCGGCCATGACGCCCGTGCATCGCTCGTTGTCAACCGCGACGCTCCCGTTCACCAGTACGAAGGGTATCCCCGCAGGGAACTGGACAGGGTCGTCATACGTTGCGTTGTCAATGACGTGTTCAGGGTCGAAGACGACGATATCCGCGAAATAGCCCGTCCTGACGAGTCCGCGAAGTTTAAGGCCGAAACGCCGCGCGGCATTATCAGTCATGCGCTGGACGGTCTGCTCCAGGCTGATGACGGGATGCTTCTTTCTGAGGCGCCCGAGGAAGCGCGGGAAGCAGCCATATGCCCTCGGATGGGGCATCGAGCCTATCGGAATCGCGTCGCTGCCCACCATGTAGTCCTCGCGCGCGAGGAAGTCCATTGCGTCTCTGCTGATCTGGTCCCATACCTTGACGCTGTGAGGCGGCGCGCCACGATAGCAAATCTGGCCGTCCTCTTCGGCGAGCAGGTCAATAAGCGTTTCGCCAGGACTCTGGCCGCGTTCCGCGGCTACGTCCGCAAGGCACATTCCCTCCAGGTCTTTGTTGACCTTCATATACGTGAACACCGCATCGTTCAGTGTGCGGCGCGGGTTTTCTTCCAATTCCCTCACCAGCCTGCGCCGGGTTCGTCCGTCGCGCAGCCTGCGCATTATCTCGTCCGGGCCGCCAACATGATCCTGGCTGGGCAGGAAGCTGAGCGGGAAGGAACTCCCCGTTGGGTACGGGTAAAGCTCCAGTGTGCAGTCAACACCCTCGGACTTGGCCTGGTCTATCAGTTCCATCCGCTCCGCCACCTGTCCGGCATTCGAGGCGTCGGTGCGGTAGTGCGAGAAGTGGACCTTGACGCCCGACCTCCGGCCTATCTCCAGAGCTTCAGGCACGCCGCCGTCCCCGAAGCCGCGGTCGGTGTTCACATCACGCAGATGGGTCGTGTAAACGCCGCCGTATTCCGCCACCACCTCGCAGATAGCTACCAGTTCATCAGTGTCGCTCCATGCGTTGGGGTGGTAGGACATACCCGTGGCAAATCCTACCGCGCCATCCTCCATCCCCTGCCGCACGAGATCAAGAGCCTTGTCCAGCGCCTCGTCTCGCAGGGGGACATCCTGGAACCCCACAGTTTCCAGCCGGATAGCGCCGTGCGCGACATTGTACGCGGTGTTTATAGAGACCTTCTTGTGGTAGTGCGACCGGAACGCCGCCACACTGGACATATCCAGGTCTTCGGGCGGCTCGCCAAGTATGCCCGACAGGTATCGCCTGTAAGTTTTGTAGTTGTCCGCGGACATCGGCGCGTAGCTAAGGCCATCCTGTCCCAGAATCTCAGTGGTTATGCCCTGTCGGAGGCCATTCGCGTGCTGAGGGTCGAGCAACAAGACGCCATCCGAGTGGGCATGAGTGTCTATGAAGCCCGGCGAGACCGTGAGGCCGGTGGCGTTGATTACGCGGCGCGCCTCGGCCTGGGAGAGGTCGCCTATGACGTCTATGCGCTCGCCGACTATGCCGACGTCCGCCCTGAATCCGGGCGAACCGCTACCGTCAACGACCGTGCCGCCGATTATGATTACGTCGAACATTGCCCACCTCGAATCACAGACTGGTTAATCTGGGATGGAGTATATCACAGCGTACAAAAGCTAAGGGCATCCCGGCGAGCCGACGAATCTCGGCCCACGGAGATGCTCTGATTGACCTACTGAACCGCGCCTATGGATTCCCGCTTTCGCGGGAATGACGATCCGGGGGCGGACCGACTAGGTTGATACAGGTTCACCCCGCATACCGAATGAGATTTCTCTAGTTAGGATATACTCTGTTAGTATCCCGCGCAGTCACACGGAGACTAGGTTCTGTTGACATTTCATTTCAGCCATATAAGAGCGCCGACGAATTGCAGGAAACCCAGATACCTATCGGCCAACTTGTCGAATCGAGAGAAGATGCGTCGGTAGTGTTTCATCTTGCCTATCAAACACTCCACCAGGTGACGCTCTCGATATAGATGCCTGTCGTATGAGTACGGCTCTTTGCGGTTCGAGCGAGATGGAATCACCGCCTCAGCCCCGCCGCTGACGATAGACTCTCGGAACTCATCGGAGTCATATCCTCGATCCGCTATCACATACTCGCTCTCTGCCCCGTCTATGAGTTCGTCCGCCTGGGTGATGTCATGTTTCTGTCCCGCTGTCAATGTGAATCTCAGTGGATTGCCGAGACCATCCACGCTCACGTGAATCTTTGTGCTGAACCCGCCCCGGCTTCTACCGAGCGCCTGGGATTGCTGTCCCCCTTTTTTGCGGGCGCGCCCGCAGCGCAAGCATGAGCCCTGACTATGGTACTGTCTATTATCAGATACTCCATGTCAGGGTCATCAACGAAATGCCGATGCATCCGATCCCATATCCCGCGATCACACCATCGCGCGAATCGCTTATAGACACTGTTCCATTTCCCATACTCGACCGGAAGAAGCCTCCATTGCGCGCCCGACCCGCTCATCCAAAGGATTGCCTCAATGAATCGCTTGCAATCGGCTTGCTGTCCGATATACAAATCAGGCTCGCTTCTGAGAAACTCAAGCATCCTTGACCATTGTTGTGGAGGTAACCTAACTGTTGACATATGTACACTATAATACAAATGTCAACACAACCTAGTCTATTCTGTCGGATTGGCGCGGTCTAGTAGTCCATTGGGGGCATGGCGGGTGCCGCGGCCGCCGGCGCCGGCACGTCGGTTATGAGGGATTCGGTCGTCAGGACCATGGCTACGACGGAAGAAGCGTTCTCAATTTTCGTCGGTCGCCGAAGCCGGGGGCCTTGATGGCCACGCAGTTGAGCGTGCCGCGCAGCTTGTTGACGACGAGGGTGGCCAGGGCCTCGCCCCCGATGTCCTCAGCCACGATCACGACATTCTCGCCGACCTTTTCCATGACATCGGCGATGAGTTCGCCCATTTCGTCGTCGTGCGCGGAGAGAGAGACGACCTGCGCGAGCACGGCGCCAGCATGGCGAAGCCTGTGTGCATATCCTGTTACCGAAGATACCGTAGCGCGCTCAGGACCGCCGGCTAACAGATATGTGTTTCGCCGCGCCCTTTGTGGGGACGAACAGAAAAATCGGCGCCGCGGACACCGCCGGATGCGACTTGAGCTCTGACACCCCGTGTCGGCCCAGGCGCACCACCTCCGTTCGTTTACGGAGCTTCAGGTATCCCAAGAGGTAGGGCGGTTCCTTAACCCGAATCCACCGAAGAGGGTTAGTATCGCCGCCGGGGCGTGGGTGAGGGACGTGTCAAAGTGGCGGTGCGGTTATGATGTCAGCGCCTGGGTCGTTCTGAAGGTCCGCGGTCGTGATTTTGGACGCCAATGGAGGCCCACAGTGGCGATTTGGGGCGAGTTTGACGAATCTGCGGGCAACAGTGGACACCCGCGGTCCGGTCCGGAGCGATCTTACGGACAAGACAGGCTGTGGTGTGTACGGTGGTCAGTAGTAGACACTGCCGTCAGGCCGGCAGAGGAATGGCTCGCAGTCTGGTCAGTGCGCGACCGAACTGTGTTTCCCAGGGCCAGCGCTGCGGGAGATGCAAAGTAAGGCGGCGGGCCGAGTGGGTGAGCCGTCCGGCGAGGGAGAACAAGCGTCTGCGCAGGGTCTTGGTGGTCGCCACCGGCTCGCGCAGACCGATGCGTCCGATCCAGCGAGCCAGGTTGTGAGCCATTACCTGTATGGCCATCCAGGCGGCGTTGGCTGCAAAGCGCCCCGAGGGCAGATGGTTCAGCCCGACACCGTACTTGAGGTCTCGGATGGCGTTCTCGATCTCGGCGTGGCGGCGATGGTCGGCCTCCAGTTGGAGGGTGTCGCCCTGTCGGTCGGTGATGAAGGCGTGATAGCTGTAGTCGACGAAGAGGGCCAGTTGTGAACCGGGCGTGGGCTTCACCCTGCGGACGATGAGACGCACCGGTGCGGCATCGGGCTCGTTCCGAAAAGGGGTGTAGGTGGTCTCAGCCACGTCGGCTGCGCCGTCCATCCAGTAGGGTATGGGAGTCCAGTCCTCCTCAGGTATGGCCTCTATGAGATTGCGCAGTCGGGTGTGCTGACGGACGGTGATGGAGAAGCGGACACCTGTCTTTCGGCATACGGAGACGATGTCATGGGTGTAGAAGCCACTGTCGGCGCGTACGGTGAGTTGTCCTGTGGCCCCGGCGCAGCGCACCCGGCTCACCGTCTCACGCAGGAAGTGGGCTGCGCCCCGGGCGGTGTTGGCTCGACCCTGTCGCAACCGGGCCATCAGCACGTCGCCGGTTCCTGCGGCGACGGCCACAAGCGGGTGATAGCCTCTCTGGCCGGTGTAGTTGTGGCGGCGGGCGCCCTCCTTGCCCAGTCCGTAGGTCTCGCAGATGGTGGAGTCCAGGTCGATGGTCAACGGCTCATCGCCGGGACCCGCGCCAGCGGCCCAGGCCCGCGCCAGCAACTCCCGGCTCACCCGGTCCAACTGCCGCACATGTCCCCACCTGAAGCTGCGCAGGAAGGTCCCCAGGGTGGATGGCGCCTTCACTGTACAGCCCAACACCCGCCCGGTCCCACCGGCACGCAGCGCGTCGGCGTCATCGATGCAGTCCCCACCGGCCAGCGCCGAGGCAACCAGGGTCAGCGTCTTGTCTCCCGGGTTCGCCCGTCCCGGCGCATCGCCCAGGTCAACGTTGCTGTCCACCAGTTCACTCAGTCCCAGGCGCTGAGCGAGAGTGGCCGGCACGAGCAGCCCGGCATTGGCCACCAGCCGGGGATCGTCGAAGGCGATTCGGATGCGGTCGGGACGCTCAGGTGGTAACATCTATTAAGTGCTCCTGCTCTGGGGTTGGTTCTTGTCTTCAAACCCATTATCCCAGATTCAATGGAGCGCTTTCTCACCCCTTTTGCACGACGACTCATCCATCCCTTCGGTGGATCCGGGCTTAAACCACTTTCAGTGACCTTTGTGAAGTGTACATACTCACCAACAGTTGGGATTTCACGGGATATGTATCGGAGCAGTCTCTCCGCCCTGATACCGTTTCAGTTTGACTGCGCCATGTCTCTCAGTATCAGGTTGCGTACCGTCATTCCTCACGAAAGCGGGAATCCATCCAGCTTGGCTCCGCAGAACATGGTGACATCACAGTGGATTGGTATGATATAAATTGGTAGAGGGTCACGCTGCGCAGCTTCGTCGATTATATCCGTCGTTATTAAGAGGTCTCCCTGGTCTGACAACCAGTGATCAATGAGACGAGTGCTTAGTTTTTTTGCTATATCAGGCGTCAGAGACCAGGACGCGTCGTCGATCTCGTTTATTGTCTCCTGTGAAATACGGTATCCACCACCCGCCCGGGGTGAGTAATGACGAAATAGATCGCGTTTGAACTGCCACTGAGTGACTGGATATTCTGGCCAAATCACACAGTTCACAGTTCGGCTAGGAACAGTCTTGATGCGGGGCCTTTCTAGGGACATCTCAACTCCTGTGCTACGCTGGATTATCCTTGGGTTCCCCAACAAATAGCTAAGGCTGCCATATATCACTCGCTAGCGTCTCGAAAGCAAGATGAGCCCAACGACAATCGTACTGACAACCGCGATCAGCATCGCGAGGAGAACGACCCACCCACGCGACGACGGATACCCTGTTACACCAGAACTCTTTCCACTCCTCGTGCAAAGAATAACGAGGGGGTCGCACCAGTCGAACCGGAGCCTTCGAAGCAGATGGTGCAGGATCAATTTGGACTATTCTTGAGCCTGATACCAATCCATAGTGATGACGCCATGTTTTCCAAGCCGGATTCGCTGGATTCCCGCCTTCGCGGGAATGACGATACACAACTTGTAACTGGCGTTTACGGCGCAGTCAGGATGAAATGGTATGACTTCCATCCGACTCGTCCACACTCTGGTAGTCTTCGTGTAGGACGTACTCTATGCTAGACACATTGACTGTGTTCAGAAGGACTCCCCCTCCCTTGTAATCGTCAAATCTTAGATCGACCGGCGAGTCACGCTTGTCATTGAGATACAGCACGGAATTTCCGAGTCTGATGTCCTTTGCTTCTTCAGAGTCAGGCAAAATAGGGTAGGAACGCAGATCTCCGATGTACAGGTCTCCGTTCTTCATTCGCACGAACACCTGCACGTTTAGTTCAGTGTCGTCCCTCCTCTCCAAAACCCTCCTGTCCAAACTGAGTGCTTTGACCCATACGGGTTCCTCTTGCATGGGTTCCGGCGCCAGTTTGCACTTTGTCAGCACCGCTCCTACTAATACCATTTCATCCTGATGTGAGCGTGAAGGAATTGGTCGCAGTCTGATATTTCATATATGCTCTAGCCAACTCAGGCGTTGGAGAGTAGCAGATGATTGGACGCCCGTTCAGGATGCAATGGCATGAGCAAGATACACCGGAGGCATTGAAAGAGGCTTATATGTCCCAACGAGACGTCAGCATTCGCACCCGGCTGCACTTGCTATGGCTGATACGCAGCGGCTGGCAGATCAAAGCGGCATCAGAAGCTGTGGGAACTCACTACAGGAGCGCTCAGAGATGGGTTGAGTGGTACAGGGACGGGGGTCTGGACGAGGTGTTGTCCCGCAGGATGGGAGGATTGGGCCAGCCCAGGTTTCTGAGCGAGGAGCAGGAACGCAGGCTGGTTGATGAGATTAGGAGCGGACGATTCAGGACTGCTGGTGAGATCGCCGATTGGGTGGAGTCGGAGTACGGTGTGAGGTTCAAGGGGAACAGCATATACAGTGTGCTTGAGCGGTTGGGATGTTCACCGAAGGTTCCCAGCCCCCGGCATGATAAGGCGGACCTGAACGCTCAGGAGCGGTGGAAAAAGAGGGGCTTGGCCGTTCCCTTCGGAGAGCGGGAGTTAGTTCGGGAACGCTGATCGGGTTTGCCGATGAGATGCGAGTCGGACTTCGCGGGATGGTGCGCCGGGTGTGGGGAGTTCGTGGGGTGAAGGTGGTTCAGCGGTTGCAGTTGGTTTATGAGTGGAAGTACCTGTTCCTGGTGGTGGACTTTGGCAGAGGCAAACCGGAGTGGGCGTGGATAGACTCGATGAGGTCTGAGACGGTGGCGCGCGCGGCGCTGAGCGTTAGGCGATACACGGAAGTGAGAGCGCTTGTGTGGGACGGAGCGGGCAGTCATCGCAGCGAGTTGGTGAGGAGTATAGCGGGGATGAATACGATAACGCTGCCTGCCTATAGTCCTGAGCTTAATCCTGCCGAGCGGGTATTCGAGGAGGTTCGCAGGTGGGTAGAGGGCAGGGTCTATGGGAGTATAGATGAGAAGGTTGAGGCGGTGAATACCTGCCTGAGCAGGCTGGAATCGGATCCCGAACGAGTAAAGTCGCTGGTAGGTTGGGATTGGATCAAGCGGAACATTCAGCGGCTACCTGAATACTACGCGGCCTCATCAAGCTGAATTGGTATTACTACTAGGGGAGGTAACACTTATGGCACCGGATCAAATTGCTCAAGCCGCCGGAAAGCTGGCCAGGAGTTGGCAGGAGAACAAGACAATTGAACGCCTTTCTGGAGAGCATTGTCCCCAGGATCTGGAAACGGCAGTCGCCATCCAGGACGAGTTGGCGAGACTCATTGGGCAGAACGTGGTTGGATGGAAAGTAGGCGGCGAACTTGTTGGGCGTATTTTTGAACCAAATCTTCTCAGAAGTCCCGCAGCGCTGCCTGAGAATCAATACGGTCATGCAAATGTAATCGTTGAGGCCGAGCTGGGCTTCAGGTTGCTAACTGATCTTCCGGCTCGATCCGCAGCTTATAGTTCCGATGAATTGGCGGAACATGTCGTGCTCGTGCCTGCATTCGAAATCGGTGGTACGCGTTTTTCGGGCGAAAGATTCAATACGCAAATTGAGGCTGATTTTCTTCAACAATATGCATACAATGCCGGTTGCCTTGGGGTGGTCGTCGGCGACGATATCGAGGACTGGCGGGAACTGTCTCTGCGCGACTTTAAAGTTGAACTAACCGTTGACGGCTCTCCCGTTCCAGGTATGCCTCTGGAGCGTAGGCGTGAGCCTTTGGATGTCTTGGTTTGGCTGGTCAATGGTCTATCTCAGAGAGAGATTGGCCTGGAAGCCGGTCAGGTGACGATACTCGGAGCGGCGGCAATCGCGCCCATGGGCAAACAAGCGATCGCGACCTTCGGGGAACTTGCGCGCCTCAAAGCAAGGATAACCAGCCCGTAACCAATTCAAGAACTTGGCTTGAGGCCCTACGACCCCAAACAGAGGGCGGACTGCGGAGCCACAAAGAACCCGAAGTGCTGTTAGCGAACTCGAACCAAGAGGTTAGCAAGCTGCACTGCGAATACAGACTATCACTCCTCTCATGAATTTGCCCTGCGCAATCTCAGACGTTGCAACAGATAGCTCTCGCGATCCTTCCAAAACTACTCCAAGTTCAATGAGACTGCGATGATATCTTATGGGCCATCCATGTTCGGGTCTGACTCTCTGTGAGACTGGCTTAAATGCCCTGATTTTGATCTGTCGATTCGTTCCTGGGATGGTCCATAAGGCGCCGAGATGTAAAAGGCGGAGATAAAATGGACCGTGTAGGCGGCTCGACAGCCTGATTGTGGCGGTTGAAAACCGTACCGTCTATCGTCTCCCATAGGGTCGAACCCGACCCAAAGGGAGGTGAGAAGGATGTACAGCGTGGAACTGTATATGCGTGTCCGAAGAGCCTGCATGGTGGACGGCATGAGCGTCCGGGAGGCGTCCCGCGTGTTCGGCCTGCACAGAGACACCGTCCGCAAGACGCTCAAGTACGCCGCTCCGCCGGGCTACCGCAGGCGAAAGCCTCCCAGAAGACCCAAGATAGGCCCGTACACAGGAGTCATAGACGAGATACTGCGCTCAGATATGAGTCTGCCGAAGAAGCGGCGCCACACCGCCAAGCGCATCTACGAGCGGCTGAGGGACGAGCGCGGGTTCGAGGGCAAGTACACCATCGTCAAGGACTACGCG
Source organism: Dehalococcoidia bacterium (assembly GCA_965261525.1). GTDB lineage: Bacteria > Chloroflexota > Dehalococcoidia > Lucifugimonadales > UBA1123 > VXRN01. Next base: position 1,050,958 of record OZ253472.1, on the reverse strand, counting down.
CGTGAGCGCCGGCGCACGACCCGGGAGATGTTCGTTCCCCTTTCCCATCCCGCCGGGCACGCCCAGCGCGACTTCGGAGAGGCGTGGGCGGTGATAGACGGGGTGAAGCGCAATGTCCACTTCTTCGTGCTGTCCCTTCCCCACAGCGACGGCGTCTTCGTGAAGGCGTACCCGGCCGAGACCACCGAGGCGTTCTGCGACGGACACATATCTGCGTTCCGCTTCCTGGGCGGAGTTCCCCAGAGCGTCCTGTACGACAACACGAAGTTGGCGGTTGCGAAGATACTGGGAGACGGGAGGCGCGTCCGCACCCGGGTGTTCACCGAGCTACAGTCCCACTACCTGTTCACCGACAGGTTCGGACGGCCGGGAAGGGGTAACGACAAGGGCAACGTCGAGGGCATGGTGGGCTATAGTCGTCGTAACTTCCTCGTGCCCATACCGTCGTTCGACAGCTTCGACGCCCTCAACCTCTATCTTGAGGGACGCTGCCTTGAGCGCATGGAGGCGAGGCTCAGGGGACACCGCGAGACCATTGGCGAGCGTATGAAGCAAGACCTCACGACTCTTCTGCCGCTGCCGGCGGTCCCGTATGACGCGAGCGACAAGCATGGGACGCGCGTCAGCTCGCTGTCGCTGGTGCGCTATCGCACCAATGACTACTCGGTTCCGGTGGCATACGGCTACAGGGACGTACTGGTCAGAGGGTATGTCCATGAGGTGGTCATAAGCTGCGGATCGGAGGTCATAGCCAGACACCGGCGTTCCTACGAACGGGACGACTTCGTGTTCGACCCGATCCACTACCTGCCGCTCCTGGAGCGGAAGACCGCGGCTCTCGACCAGGCGGCTCCCCTCCATGGATGGGACCTGCCGGAGGAGTTCGACACGCTGCGCCGTCTGATGGAGTCGAGGATGGAAAGGCGCGGCAAGAAGGAGTTCGTTCAGGTCCTCAGGCTCATGGAGACCTTCTCAGCCGACGAGGTTCACTCCGCAGTCAGAGACGCGATCAGGCTGGGAGCGATCAGCTTCGACGCGGTAAAGCATCTCCTGCTGTGCAACATCGAGGGACGACCGCCGAGACTGGACCTCGAGCTGTACCCGTACCTTCCCAGGGTCAGCGTCGGCAAGACCTCAGCCACCGACTATATGGGTCTTCTCACCGGGAGAGCGTCGTGAGCGACAGGTCAACTCTGCTGCTGGAACATCACCTCAAGGAGCTGAGGCTGCCTACCTTCCTCAGGGAGTACGGCAAAATGGCGCAGCAGTGCGCCGCCGAGGGCGTTGATCACCCCGACTACCTGCTCAGACTGTCGGAGCTTGAGCTCATAGACCGTCATCACCGCATGGTGGAACGCAGGATCAAGGCGGCGCGGTTCCCCGCGGTAAAGAGCCTGGACACATTCGACTTCCTGGCGATCCCGTCAGTGAACAAGCAACTCGTGAACCAACTGGCCCGGTGCGAGTACGTTGAGCGTAGAGAAAACGTCATCGCCATGGGCAACAGCGGAACGGGCAAGACTCACATCGCTCTGGGTCTGGGACTCGCCGCCTGCCAGAGGGGACTGTCGGTGGGGTTCACAACAGCGGCCGCCCTTGTACACGAGCTCATGGAGGCCAGGGACGAGAGAAGGCTGCTGAACCTACAGAAGAAGCTGTCTCGTCTCAAGCTGCTGATCATAGATGAACTGGGCTTCGTTCCCTTGTCCAGGACCGGCGCCGAGCTGCTCTTCGAGATCTTCAGCCAGCGGTACGAGAGAGGCTCGATCCTGGTTACCACCAACCTGCCCTTCGACGAGTGGACCGAGGTCTTCGGGTCAGAGAGGCTGACCGGGGCCCCGCTGGACAGGCTGACCCACCACGTTCACATCCTGGAGATGAACGGCGAGAGCTACAGGCTCAGACAGAGCGGGCAGGCCGCCGCATTGCTCTCTTCGGACTGACTTCCGTCCCCAGATCCTCATCAATCAAAGCGGACATTTTCCCTGGGCGCTTAGGCCTTGGTGGTACACTGTTCCGCCGCCCCGGTTGTCCAATATGTCGCCGCCCTTGACACGCCAAGAGCTTCGGTGAGCAGTGACTTTATAGGAGCTTGGCATAAAGCCGCGTCGCAGTCTTGTCCGCTCATCCAGCCTGCGCCCTATACTCCAGGAGGCGGAAATGTTAGGAGTCGCAGGTTACCAAAGTCGTCGCGCAGTTCAGATAATCGTCGGAGTCGACACTCACAAGGATCAGCATGTGGCGGTAGCCATTGACCGGCAGGGTGTCCGACTTGGTGAGCGGCACGTGTCAGCGACCATCCATGGGTATGAGGAGCTCGAACGGTGGTCTCATCGTCAGGGAGACATTGGCTCTTTCGGGATTGAGGGTACGGGTTCCTACGGCGCTGGAGTGGCTCGTTTCCTGACTGGCCGGGGCTACAGTGTCATCGAGGTCAATAGACCTGCTCGTTCGGTTCGCCATCGCAAGGGGAAGAGCGACCCTGTCGATGCGGAGATGGCAGCGCGCGCAGTACTTGCCGGTGTGGCCGACTCCATTCCAAAGTCGGGCGAGGGCGAAGTCGAGATGATCCGTATGCTCAAGAGCGCCAGGGACTCGGCTGTCAAGGCTCGCACCCAGGCCGTCAACCAGATGAAGTCCCTGGTTGTCACAGCTCCTGCCGAGCTTCGCGAAACGCTCGACGGTCTGACCACCAGCGCTCTCGCAAAGCGGTGCAGGAGCTTTCGCCCCTCTCGATTGGGTGATCCCAAGAGTGCGGCCAAGTACGCTCTTCGTTCACTTGCCTGCCGGCACCTTCAACTCAGCAAAGAGGTGCGAGACTTGGAGGCGGAAATGGAACGCCTCACCCGGTCAATATCGCCAGCCCTGGTCAACGCCTTCGGTGTGGGACCCGATACGGCTGCGACTCTGCTGATCGCAGCGGGGAGCAATCCTGATCGCCTTCGCTCCGAGGCATCCTTCGCCTCACTGTGCGGCGTAAACCCGATACCTGCTTCGTCCGGCAAGACCAACCGGCATCGGCTCAACCGTGGTGGAGACCGCCAAGCCAATGCGGCGCTCTATCGCATAGTCATCGTCAGACTGTGTCATGATCCGAGGACCCAGGCATACATGCGACGTCGAACCGCGGAGGGAATGAGCAAGCGCGACGTCATTCGCTGTCTCAAACGCTATGTCGCTCGCGAAGTCTACTCGGCCATCCGTAACCCTGCCCAGATACTCGATAAAGTGGCTTGACATCTATAGGAGCATCAAAATGCCCTCTTTTGATGCTCCTTGTATCTTGGTTTTGGCGTGTAATAATCACTTCACTGACATGGACCGGGGCGCGGCAGACCGCCGTCCAGAGATACCGTAGGCCCAGGAACCAGCGCCTGAAGAGGCGGGAAAGCAAACGTCGGTCCAAGCCGCCTCCCGAGTGCCTCAAGGCCGACATTGTTGACAGAGTCTAATAGCAAAGATACCCTACTATCACGCAATCGCAGAACCGGAATTCATGAAAATGTAGCGGACAATGGCAAATTCCGGCTTGAGGTTGCCGCGAGAGATGTGCGTTTCAACCCGATAAAGGAGGAAATCATGGCGCTTGATCCGGCTCTTCAGGAGTTGGTAGATAAAGCCGCCCTCCGCGACCTGATGGCAAGATACGCCAGGGGCGTTGATGGCCGTGACCCGGACCTGATCGCTTCCACTCTCACCTCCGACGCGTACACAGACTACGGCGAGTGGGATGGAAGAGGGCGCGATAACATCGTTAGCTGGATAATGCGCCCGCCGGACAGCCATCTTCGGTCAACCCATTTCATGGGCGACCAGGTAGTCCAGCTCGATGGGGACACCGCCGATGTGGAGACCTACGCCGTCGCATTCGGCGTTCACCATGTCGAAGGCGCGTCGACCGTGGTGATAACGGGTCTTCGATACGTGGACAAGATGGTACGGCAAGACGGTCAATGGCTGGTGCGGCACAGGATGTTGCATCATGACTGGCGGGGCAACGCTCCGGCAGACCTCCAACTCCCCAGCCCGGACCGTGGTCCGGACTCCGAATAAGACAGCCGACCCACCTGCGACCGCACATCTTGATAACAAGAAAGGAGACCAGACATGATAACCAAATTTGGAAGTCTATTCGCCGGCAACCTGGACATGGACGACATCGGCCTGGCGGGTACGCCCGTCAACGACCGCAGCTTTTCGGACGATGAGCTGGCCGGCGTCTTCCCCAAGACCGAGGCCATAGTCACCACCATGGACAGGCTGGGATACGACGACTTCTGGGCCGCCGAGCACCACTTCCAGCACGAGGGCTACGAGTGCTTGCCCAACCTGCTGCTGCTGTTCGTCCACCTGGCCCACATTACGGAGAACCTCAGGTTCGGCTGCGGCTTCAACATCAACCCCATGTGGCACCCGCTGCGTCTGGCGGAGGACTACGCGACCGCCGACATCCTGACCGGAGGGAGGGTCATCTTCGGCGTTGGCCGGGGTTACCACTCGCGTGAAGTCGAGAGCTTCGGCAACCCCATCATTGACCAGGACGCCAACAGGGAGCTGTTCGAGGAGCAGGTGGAGGTGATGATGAAGGCCTTTAACCAGCGCTCCTTCTCCCACCACGGCAAGCACTACGACATCCCGCCCCAGGTCCCATACAGAGGATACGAACTGGAGGAGATAACGCTGGTGCCCAGGCCCCGCAACCTCCCCGTAGAGTGCTGGCAGCCCATGGTCAGCGCGAGCCAGCGCGCGCTGGACTTCATGGCCAGGCACGGCATCAAGGGCGTCATTGGAGGAGGAGCGGCTCCCGGCGGAGCGGGCGAGGAGGTCGTCAAGAGGTGGCAGGAGACGCTCGCTCGCCATGGAAAGGAGACCGAGCTGGGCGGAGACCTCGCCATCGGCATCAATTTCCACATAGCCGAGACTGAACGGGAGGCCATAGAAAACGTCGGGGACATCTTCCACGAGAACATGAAGATGTTCGCCCCTCTAATCGGCCACGACCTCGATGACGATCAGATTGAAGTCCTGGCGGACCCCCGCCGCGCTCCCAACGCGGGACTCCCGACCGTGGAGGACGCCATAAGAGGCGGTTCGTGGATAGTCGGGCCGCCTGAGCTTGTCATCGAGAAGCTATTGGAACTTCAGGACAGGTGGCCGGGCCTGGAGCGGATACATGTAAATGTCACTCCAATGGGCACCCCGCTGAGCATGACGCTGGAGCAGCTAGAACTCTTCGGCGCCGAGGTAATGCCCACCTTCAAGAAGCAAGAGGCCCAGGCGCCCGTACCCGCCGATTAGCCGTCTCCTGAGGGGGTGTTTGAGATGTCCCTTCTCCCCAGTGGGAGAAGGTTAGGATTAGGGAGATTGGCGCTTGTCACCCTCACCTCAATCCTCTCCCTCGAGGGAGAGGAGGCAAAAGGAACAACCTTCTCAGACTCAGACGCCCCCTGAGTAAACCGGCCAGGTGATACCGTCACCTGGCTTGCCGGCCTTGGCATGGGGTCGTCGGACACTCGCTCCTCTATTCGGCGTCCTCGCCGGGCGGCGGTTCGTCGAACGGCTCGTTCCGCGCCCGAGCCTCCTCCCATCGCCTGTACCACTCCCGTCACAAGGCGCGCTCGATAGTGCGTCCCTCAGCGCGGCCTTCCGCTATACCCTCAGTGCGTCCCTCGGCGATACTTTCAGTGCGTCCCTCCGCGCGCGCTTTCTCCCTGCGCTTCTCCAGCCAATCGTTCACCGCATCCCTTGTCGCCATCATCGCGTCCCATACCTACATCAACACTATCGTGCTTATCACCGCTTTCGCGCCGTCTCGCTCCAGTTCGCCCAGGCTGGCCGCCGCGATGTCGAGAACCTTTCCCTCACCCACCGCCGACCCCAACGCCTGCCAGAACGAGACCGACACGCCCTCCGTTTCCTCCATGAGCGAGATATAGAATCGTCACACTATCAGTCCGAACGTCTGCAAGACGAACAGCGCCGCGTAGAAAGGCCGCGCCTCCCTGCGCACCTTCAGCGCAGATTCGCGCAGATTCTCTACGGGGCGAGTAGAGTTCTCCATGTTCATCTCAATTTATTCTACTTTCCGCGCGAAGACAAGGAAACCTCAAGTCCGGATGCTGTACCAGTTTGGTGAGTAGATCGGATCACCTTCACCCTAGCCCTCAGCCTTCGACGGGAGAGGGAACTGGGCAGCTTGGTTTTCAGATAATCGAAAGGCCCTGCTCCCCCTCCCCCTGGATACCCGCGAAAGCGGGTATCCAGGGGGAGGACTCACCGACCAGGATGATACAGGTTCGTAACCACCCAGCGTAGTTCGTAACGCAGCCGTCTGTGTGTTGACCAGCCGACCAGTCTTCGCGCTCCGTCCGAAGGCAACTGTTCCTAAGGTCGTCTCGCCGTATTTCAACTCCACGATGTTTCCTACACTCACTTCCCGCAACAGTTCCATGGAGCGGTGTTTCGGGAATATTATTTCCTGAACAAGACTTATTGACTTCCCCCCCCCGTATGTTTGAATGGGCGCAATTCGGGTTGAGGCCTATTTTGAGTCTAGGAGACAGTGTTATGCGTTCCGTTCATTTACTTCGTTGGGTACTCACGGCAGTTTTGGCGACGACGCTGATGTTCACCGCGATGGCCTGCGGTTCGGCTGAAGCGCCCGCGCCGCCGACCCCCACGCCGGTGAACTTCGCGGCGATTGTGCAGGAGGCCATGCAAGCGCAGCAGCCCGGAGTCACGGCGGAAGACATGGCTGCCGCCATCCAGCAGGCCATGCAAGCGCAGCAGCCCGGCGTGACCACAGAGGACGTGGGGTCGGAGATAGCCAAGGCGCTGAGGGCGCAGCCAGGTGGAGTCACCTCTCAGGAGATGGCGTCGGCTATATCCAACGCGTTGGCCGAGCAGCCTGGCGTGACCACAGAGGAAGTGGGGTCGGAGATATCGAAGGCGCTGAGGGCGCAGCCTGGCGGAGTGACGTCAGAAGAGATGGCGTCGGCCATAGCAAACGCCCTGGCCGAGCAGCCTGGTGGAGTGACATCGGATGAGATGGGGGCGACGATAGCCAATGCGCTTGCTGCCCAGCCCGGCGGTGTGACCGAAGAGCAGATGGCGATGGCGGTAGAGAGCGCTCTGAAGGCGCAGCCTGGAATAAGCCCAGAGGATATTCAGATGGCTGTCGCGGCGGCCGTCGAAGAGGCCGTCCAAGCGGCTGTGACCACCGCGTTCGGTCAGGCGGGGGAAGTTGAGATTACTGGGGTCACCGGGCAAGCGATGGCTAACCCGAACGCCAAGTACGGCGGCACGCTCACGATCGCGAACTACCTATTCCCCGGCCTGAATCACCACCCATATGAATTTTACGGCCACCAAATGAATATCAACTCGATGCATGGCAAGCTTATCGAGTTCAACCCCGAGACCGAGGATCGATGGGATATAAGGGGCGACCTGGCCGCCAGCTGGGAAGTGGCCGGCGACGGCGTGACTTACACCTTCAACCTCGATGAAAGAGCCACCTGGCACGACGGATTGCCCGTCACCGCCGAGGATGTGGTGTACAGCCTGGACACTATGCAGGACCCCGACACAGAGAGGCCAAGGCCCGCGTTCACGCAATTTGACCCATTTTACAAGCAGGGGAATAGCCGGGCATTGGACCAGAACACCGTACAGGTAACAATCGAGAACCCCTCAGGTGAGTTCCTCCCCACTTTGGCTCTGTCGCCCTTCAACATAATTGCCAAGCACTGGGGCGAGTCGGACATAGACACAACCAAGTGGAGCAATTCCATGGGCGCAGGGCCCTTCCTGCCAGGAGAAATCGAGAACGACGTCTCCATGGAATTGATTAAGAACCCGGACTACTGGAAAGAAGGCTTCCCCTACGTTGACCGCATACAGCACTTCATAATTACCGAAAGCGGCCCGACGATAGCGGCCTTCAGGACAGGGCGGGTGCTGACCCAGTCCTGGCTGGTCACCCCCCTCAGCAACAAGGAAGCGTTAAAGCTTGGGGAGGAGGAGCCGGACAAGCTGGACGTAGTGTGGTCAGGGAGTTTCGGGCCCGCGGGAATGTTCATGACGATAAACCCGCCCTTCAATGATCTAAGGATTAGACAGGCCTTCAATCTGGTCTTCGACCGCCACGAATTTGTGGAGGTATTCGGCGCTGGGCCCGGGACAGACCTTGCGGCCCCTTACTACGGAGTGGACAACTGGTACGGGTATACGGCCGAAGAGGTAGCCAACGCGCCCGGTTACAGACAGGGCCCTAACGGCGAGAAACATCCTGACGACTTAGCCGAGGCCAAGAGGCTGATCGCCGAGTGGGAAGCGGAACACCCCAATGGCTTCGAGGCCACTGACACCACCGACCCCTGGATCTACACCCCCGGTGAGGGCCATAAGTTCACCATGATGACCAGGATATCGGGAGACAAGGTATCCTGGGCTGAGCTGCAGTTGGAGCAACTCAGGAGGTTCCTGGACATAGACGGGACCCTCACTCCAATAGATAGCGCCGCTGGCATATCGCGCTATAACGCGGAGACAGGCTACCGCGACGCGGGGGACTACCTCATCGCAGCCCAGGACATTGCTATGTTGATGACGCCGGGCGACCAGACAACCTTTATTGACGGATTTGAACAAACCACCAAGTGGAAGACGGAGCTCGCCCCCCAGTGGTTTAAGGATGCAATGGTCGAGCAGAGAACCGAGCAAGACCCCGAAAAGCGGAAAGAAATCGTCAGGAAGATGCAGAAGTACCTGATAGAACAGGACCCCGGTCCCCTCCTGACTTTGTGGCACTCAGTTCGGCCGTACATTGTGAACAAGAAGCTCCAGAATTTCCATATGGCGCCTACGCTGTACTCCCAGTTGAAGTGGGAGCATGTCTGGATCGAAGAGTAGTTGCCAGGGAAGCGCTTCCACCCCTATCCCTACCACCAGTCTATCCTGAGCCTTCCGTCGAATGACGGCGGGATCAGGATAGACCTGAGAGAGGGGGGTAGGGTATTTCACCCTCACCCCAACCCTCTCCCTGAGGGAGAGGGGCCAGTTGATTGACATATAGTTGACCGTGCATTTACCTATCCCTGTCAGCGCCTAATGAGGCTGAGAGGGGTAGGCATCCACAATTCAATCACCCTCACCCCAACCCTCTCCCTGAGGGAGAGGGGGCCAGTTGATTGAATTCGTAGCTGACTGCGCATTTATATACCCCTGTCAGTTCTGATGGGGGGAGAGTTCTACCCTCTAATCAGGGGCGGCCATGCAGACCTATATACTAAAAAGAGTCCTTCTGTTCATCCCCACGCTGCTGGTGGTCTCGCTGCTGGTATTTTTCCTCATGCGTATTGTGCCGGGCGACCCCGCGCTCTTCCTGGCGCACAGTTCCATGGCGTTCGCGACGAGGATCACAGAGAAGCAGATCGAGGCCAAGCGGAAAGAGCTGGGAACGGACAGGCACATCGCGGTCCAGTACGGAAAGTGGCTATGGGGTATGGCCCGAGGGGATTTCGGGACCTCGATGTACTTGAACGAGCCTGTCAGCGACACCCTGTCCGCCAGGCTCCCCGTTACCCTGCAGCTGACTGTCATGGCGCAATTCATAGCCCTGGCATTCGCTTTGCCTTTCGGTGTCTTTTCCGCTATGAAGCAGGACACGTGGGGCGACTATGCCGCCAGGATAGTGACCATGTTCGGCGTGGGGATTCCCACGTTCTATGTAGCAATCCTTACCATATACTTCCTGGTCCTTGTGTTCGGGTGGTCGCCGCCCCTGAAATACGCTGAGCTCTGGGAGGACCCGCGGCTAAACTTCCAGCAGCTTATATTTCCGGCGCTCGCCCTCGGGTTCTATACTATGGCCATCACGGCCCGGATGACCCGCTCCGCCATGCTGGAGGTGATCCGGGAGGACTACATCCGCACGGCCAGGTCCAAGGGCCTCCGGGAAAGACCGGTCATCGTGCGCCATGCCCTCAAGAACGCCGCCCTGCCTGTGCTGACCATCTTCGGGTGGCAGTTCGCGGCGATGATGGCCGGCTCGGTGACCACAGAGGAGATCTTTTCGATTCCCGGACTGGGCAGGACGCTGATTGATGCCATCGGACGCCGGGACTACATCATGATTCAGTCCCTGGTCATGGTGGTGGCGGTCATGATCATGTTGACGAACCTTGTGGTTGACATCATCTACGCCTGGCTCGACCCAAGGATACGTTACTCGTAAGACGATTTCATAAGTCCCCTCTCCCTTGATGGGCTGAGAAGGGTATGTAAATACGCGGTCAGCTATGAATTTCAATCAACAAATCCCCTCTCCCTCAGGGAGAGGGCTAGGGTGAGGGTGACCCCCTCTGCATACTAAACTGATACAGGTTCACTACCGCGCCCAAGGTGGACAAAGGTGGAAAGATGAGCCAGGAGAGACTCGGAGCGACAGTCGCCGCTGAGGCGCTTGCTCAGAGGATGAGACCAAGGCCCAAGGTTTGGCGGATTGCAGCCAACTTCTGCATTCAAAAGCCTCTGGGCGGCTTCGGGGTGATAGTAACCGTAATTCTCATAATAGTCGCCGTCTTCGCCACCCAGCTCGCGCCTTATGACCCCCTTCGAGCCTATACCTCTCTTGTGTTCTCTCCCCCGGGGGCGTCGGACGAAACAGAGGACCCTCCGGTTAAGCTATGGCTGGGTGGCGACCGTCTGGGCCGCGACGTGCTGAGCAGGATGGTCTATGGGGCAAGGGTCTCCCTGTATGTGGCCGTAGCCAGTGTGTTGGCCGGCGTAACCGCGGGCGCCTTGATTGGGATCGCTACCGCCTACTTTGGAGGAGCGATAGACCTCATCGGCCAGAGGTTTATTGACGCCCTCATGGCTGTCCCCGGCCTCATCATAGCCCTGGTCCTCCTGTCTGTGCTTGGCAGCGTCAACTCGGGCGGTGGATTTATGGGGTTAGCAGGGTTGGAGAAGGTGATACTGGCTATAGGCGTGGGGTTCATACCCGGCACCGCTCGCACCATACGCTCCCAGGCGCTGAGGATAAAAGAGGGGGACTTCGTGCTGGCGGCGAGAGCCGTGGGCGCCCGCGACTGGCGCATCATTCTGCGCCACATAGCGCCCAATTGCTTTGCCGCCTACATCATTCTGTTTACCATCAGCATGGGCTGGGCGGTCATAACGGAGGCTACCCTCAGCTTCCTGGGTCTGGGAATTCCTCCGGACTTCCCATCCTGGGGAGGAATGTTGACCGGGGCGACCCAGACCTATACGAGTGTGGCGCCGTGGCTGGGCGTGTTCCCCGGAGCGGCAATAATCACCGTTGTGTTAGCTTGGAACTTCCTGGGCGATTCGCTCCGGGACGTCCTTGACCCGCGGATGCGCGGAACGGGGTAAATCATCATATTGAGACTAAAGGTGATATAGAATGGAGCAGAATAGGCTGAGACTGAGTGGAAAGGTTGCCATCGTCACCGGGGCCGGTTCCAGCGGACCGGGTTTCGGCACAGGGAAAGCCACCTCGATACTGTTGGCCCGCGAAGGCGCCAAAGTGCTGCTGGTTGACGTGGTAGCCAGCCGCGCGGAAGAAACATTGGCAATCATCGAGGAAGAAGGCGGCGAAGCGTCGGTGTTCGAGGCCGACGTTACCCGGTCTGACGACTGCCGGGCCATGGTGGACGCCACCCTCGAGCGCTACGGCGCTCCAAGCATTCTGTTCAACAATGCGGCGGTGAACGCCGCCAGAGGCGACACCGTGGCTGATCTGGAGGAAGATGAGTGGGACCGTGTACTGAGCATCAACTTGAAGGGCGTTATGTTGACCAGCGGGCACACCGTTCCGGCCATGGTCAAGGGCGGAGGCGGCTCGATCATCAACGTTTCGTCCACCGCGGGCATCCGGGGCGGCGGTGAAGTATCCTACGCGGTGGCCAAGGGCGGTGTTATCTCCCTGACCTACTCCATGGCGGCGCATCATGGACGGGACAATATCCGGGTAAACTGCCTGATCCCGGGACACCTCTGGACTCCCATGGTTTCGGCGGGCGTCAACAGTCCGGGGGGCGTACCCATAAGCGAGGAAAACCGTGACCGCCGCCGAAGGGCCGGGGCCCTGGGCACCGAGGGCACCGCATGGGACATTGCCTGGGCGGTGGTTTTCCTGGCAAGCGACGAGGCCCGCTGGATTTCAGGCGCGGTCCTCCCGGTGGACGCCGGAACATCGGCCATGCTGCCGGTCCAAATGTTCCGATTGACGTGACGCGCCGCGTGATGACCAGACGATATTCGAGGAAGGAGATTCACTCTGATGAAGATTGGTATCAGCAGCGGTAATTTTAGGGTCCACAGTGATTCTATGGACCCTGCGGCGCTCGGCAAAAAGGCAGAGGCCCTGGGCTTTGAGTCCTTCTTCATGCCCGAGCACACCATTTTCCCTGTAGATTGCTCCAGCCCCTATGTTGGCACTCTGGACGGCTCGAGACCCGACTACCTGTCCCACCAGGCCGATCCTCTTATCACGCTGGCCAGAGTCTCCGCAGTTACCCAAGAGATCAAACTGGGGACGGCAATCCTCCTGGTTCCAGAGCACGAACCCATGCTGCTGGCCAAGCAAATAGCCACGTTGGACTACCTGTCAGGGGGAAGATTCATCTTCGGCATCGGCGCCGGGTGGAATCGGGAAGAGAGCGAGATCCTGGGTGGGGACTTCGAACATCGCTGGACCCAGGTGCGAGACTCTGTCCTGGCGATGAAGGAACTCTGGACCAAAGACGAGGCCGAGTACCACGGGACGCACTACGACTTCCCCGCTGTCAGGTGCAATCCCAAGCCTGCGCAGAAACCTCACCCTCCGGTTCTCCTGGGCGGCCATGCCAGGAACGTGTTCAGGCGGGCGGTTGCCTGGGGCGACGGCTGGATACCCGGGGTCCCCATCGGGAATATCGCCAGCGGGGCCGCCGCGGAATATGTCAAGCGCGGCAGGGACGCCATGGACGAGCTGGCCTCCGCGGCGGGACGAGATCCCAGTTCCTTGCAGATCACTATGTTTGTCGGCATTGATTCCATCGTACACAATGTGAAATCCCTTGCCGATGAGATCAGTATGTATGACGGAATCAACCCCGACGTTGTAGAATCCTTCGCCGATGTCGGCGTCGAGAGGGTGGTCTTCCAGACGCGCACCAACAGGGGCGAGGAGGCCCTGCGGGTTATAGAGCGGCTGGCCGAGCGGGTTCTGCGGTGAAACCTGCTCATCCTGTGGATAGTCCGTATCCGATAGCCTGCTGTCCAGTTGGGAAGGGAATGACACGGCAGATTTCAACAGCGAAGGGGTCATAAAAAAGTTAAAGCAGGCGAGAGCCTGGAAGACACAGATCAGATTTGAGGGAGGAATGGTAAATGGACGAGATAAATATCGGTTTTATAGGTCTCGGGAATATGGGACACCACATGTGTCTGGCCTTAATGGAGAACTCATACAAAGTCACAGTGCACGATATCAACGAAGAAGCCGCCATACCTCATCTTGAGTTGGGGGCTTCATGGGCAGACAGTCCGAAGGAAGTAGCTCAAAGATGCGACGTTATATTCACCTCTTTACCGGGCCCTACCGAGGTCGAAGTTGTCGCTACCGGTGAAGACGGGATACTTGACGGCGTCAGTAGTGGCTCAGTATGGGCCGATCTAAGCACCAGTTCCCCAACACTAATCAGACGGTTACGCGAAACATTTGCTTCGAAAGGAGCGTCAATATTGGATGCTCCAGTAAGTGGCCGACGCGTAGATCAGAATGGCGCATACCAAAATGGCGTCTTATCAATAATGGTAGGTGGTGATGAGAACACTTACTTAAAGCTAAAACCAATATTTGATTCGTTTGGGGACAGAATCACTTACACGGGTGAAATCGGTTCGGCAAGTATCTGCAAACTCATGAACAATATATTCCAATACGGGTTGGAAAGGATCTTGGTCGAATCCCTCACACTTGGGGTCAAAGCGGGAGTGCCCGCTGAAACACTGGTGGAATGCATAAGGAATGGAGCTGGTGGTAGAGGACACATTCTAAACGTCACCCTGCCAGGATCTTATTTCCAGGGCAAATTTGATGAAGTCAGATCAACCTTTGGGATCGTTAGAAAGGACGTGGCCTTAGCGCTGGAACTTGCCCGCGACTATGATGTCCCTATGCGGACAGCTACAGACACATACGACGAAATGACAGCAGGCGCGAACAGAAAAGAATGGGCTAATCTGGACCATAGAGTCTATCATCTGCTCCAAGAGGAGAGGGCTGGAAACATTGAAGTAAGGCTCCCAGTGGAAGATTGAACCAGCCTTTGCTGAATGATCGCCATTGGGCTGCCAGGAATTCCTTCGTTGACTGGAAGCAAGTTGGTTATTGTGAGTAAAGCAGCGCTGAACAGGAGCATATCGAGTACCTGACAGCGGCGGGCCTTGATGCCCGTAATTCTACATTTAAGGAGAAGACATGGAATTTGAGTTTGTTCGTGAAGAAATGAAGCAGTCTGCTCCGGCCCTTGCGGAATACACCCGGAACGTACTCTGGGACGACATGTGGGAGAGACCAGGCCTGTCCAAACGGGACCGGAGCCTCATGACGCTCGCATATATGATCTCCGTCGGCCGCCCGGGCCCGATTGAGTTCCACATTCGATTTGGCCTGCATAACGGGCTGACGAAGGAGGAGATTTCCGAGGTGATCACTCACATGGCCTTCTACGCCGGATTCCCCGCCGGGTCAAATGCCTCCATCATCGCCGCGGATGTCTTGGGCGAGGAATAATGATAGCGGTCGGCGGTCCACACTTGGCCAGCGGATTGATGCTGAACCACGCTGCCCACAGCGCGGGTCTAGCCCTGAGCTGATTAGCGGCAGCTTGGAAGTCGTGGGATGCCAGAATGTCCGCATTGGCGCCCTGAAACACTTGTACAGGAGATGTGTTCGTAGCACTATTTCAATGGTCCGCGTCGATCCCAACATGCGCTTTCATTCACGCCCTTCCAGATACATGAGGCTCGATGGGAGTGGTATTGTCCACGGGCGCGGCTTTGGAATGATATACATGCGCTTTCATTTGGCTCTCAAAGGAGCGCCGCCAAAAGACGATGGGCTGATTTACGAGCCTGTCTGTATTCCACTTGTCGCTTGCTAACTGACGTTCCTGTCGCATTTGAATGAAGAACGTCGTACCCACACGCGGGTCCGAATATGCGTGGGGTCATTGCAGGAAATGTAAGCTGTGAATGAGTTGAGACCCCTGGTACGTGCCTGGATGGAGAAAGAAGTCTTCATGCCAAGAGACATACCTGAAATGATGATTCCCCTTCTTGACATAAGCGGTATAGTGCGAACCGACTCTTCCTATGACACTATCCCCGCGGATTTAGAACACCTGCCTGGTCTGGGCGATCACGTCGCCTATCCCGACCGGGCTACCCTGAGGTCCACTGCTGAGGAGTCCAATGCTTGCAGCGAGAATTTTCATCCGCATTCTTAAGATATGATGTCTGGGCGATACAGCATATTCTACCACGGAACACGGCGCTAAACGGAACAGACAGCGAGACAGGACCCTGCGCGGGTCCAAGGAGGATTGACGTGAGTGAACTCAGGCGAACCATCGTGAATACGGACAAGGCGCCACAACCGATTGGGGCCTACTCGCAGGCGATCAGGACCGCCCCCGGCGAACTGCTCTTCATCGCAGGCCAGGTGGCCGTGGACCTCGACGGCAACCCGGTCGGGATAGGCGACGCGATCGCCCAGACCAGGCAGGTGTTCGAGAATCTCGGAGGAACGCTTGAGAGCGTAGGCGCAACCTTCAGCAACGTTGTGGAGTTCACCACTTACGTCGTGGGACGGGACTCTGTGCAGGGATTCATCGCGGGGCGCGCCGAGGTGTTCCCGACGATTTTCCCTGAAGGCGATTATCCCCCCAATACACTGCTGGTGATCAACGGCCTGGTCAGAGAGGAATTCCTGGTCGAGGTCTCGGCAGTCGCGGCGCTGCCCTAACTGGCTTCTGGTAGTGCATGACGTAAGTGATTTCATAATTGTCCGGTCTTGCGCCGCGCTGTTCGATATGATTGCTCCGTGTTGTCAGGGGCTTCACTTCGTTGTCGGGAAGGACTGAGGAGGAGAAATTCGGTGACCCCGGACTGTACAATAGTCCCAGGCGCGGGCAACCCAACGGATCTCATGTGTCCCGCTTGCCCTATCCCGCCATCGCCATTAGGAGGTGGATCATGGAACACAAGGTAGCTGTCGTCAGCGGTGGCGCGGGCGGTCTGGGATCGGAGATTTGCCGCAGATTCTCGACGCGCGGCGTCGCGGTCGCCGTGGCGGACCTGAACGCGGAGGCGGCGTCTGAAGTGGCGCGGTCAATCGCATCGGCCGGCGGCCGGGCGATTGGGGTGAAGGTCGAAGTCACCGACGAGGCCTCCGTCGTCAACGCAGTCCGGACGGTCGTGAGCCAACTCGGCCGGGTGGACTATCTGGCGCACTGCGCGGGCACGAACATCAAGTCGCCCGTGCTCGATATGTCGCTCGATCAGTGGAACCTCTCCCTCGAGGCGCACCTGACGGGGGCGTTTCTGTTCTGCCGGGAGGCGGGCAGGAGGATGGTCGAGCAGGGAGACGGCGGTAGCGTCGTGTTGATGTCGTCGGTCGCGGCGACAGCCCCGGTGCCCGAACGCGGCGCATACGGCCCGGCGAAGGCGGCGCTCATCAACTTCGCAGGACAGCTTGGCCTCGAGTGGGCGCGGTACGGAATTAACGTCAATGCGGTCTGTCCCGGCGTCGCGATAACGCCCATGACTGAGATGGTATATAAGAGAGAGCCCCAACTCAGAGAGCAGAGACTGAAGCGGTTTCCCATCAAGCGCGAGTCCTTCCGGAAGAGGTTGCGGAGCTGGTCATGTACCTGTGCAGCGACGAAGCGCGTTACATCAATGGAGTTGGCATTCCCATAGACGGCGGCTTCCTCAATTCCGGGTTCTACCAGGACCATGAGAGTTAATACGCTTTCTAACCCGGTTGGAGGAACACACATGGCGCTGCTGAACAACGAGACCGACGTCTCCGTCCTCGTAGATGGTCTCGACCACGTCGAGGGAATCGCCTGGGGCTTGGATGGATACTGTTACGCCGGAGGAGAGGCGGGCCAGATCTATCGTATCGACATAGGGCGCAAAGAGGCCGTTCAGATCGCGGACACCGGAGGATTCGTACTCGGCGTGGCGCTGGACGCAATGCACAACATATATGCCTGCGACACTGTCAACAGGGCGGTTATGAAGATTTCCAGTGGCGGGGACGTGACGGCGTACACTACGGGCGCGCCGGACGAACCGTTCGACACCCCGAACTATCCGGCATTCGACGCATACGGAAACCTGTACGTCTGCGACTCGGGCGACTGGAAGTCCGACAATGGCAGGATTTACAGGGTCGGGCGCGATGGCGAGACTGAGGTCTGGACACGGTCGCTGTGCGAGTTCCCGAATGGCCTCTGCATCGGGCCTGACGGCACAAGCCTGTTCGTTGCGATGAGTCTGAATCCCCCTCGCATTTCGGAGATCGAAATAGCGTCGGACGGCTCTGCCGGAGACGCGAGAACGGTCGTGGAACTTCCCGGCGCAGTGCCGGATGGTGTGGCGTTCGACATCGATGGAAACCTGTACGTCGCCTGCTACCGGCCGGATCGAATCTATCGCTACACAATATCCGGTCAACTGGAAATTCTCGCCGATGACTTCGAGGGTACGATCATCGCCGCGCCGACCAACATAGCGTTCTGCGGCGTCGAGCGGGAGATTCTGTTGAGCGCCAACCTGGGCCGCTGGCACATCACCCGCTACGAGACGGGTACACGGGGGCTGTCGCTGCGCTACCCGGACCTCGGCTGAGCGAGGAGGTTATTCGGAGGACGCGGGTCATCTGCGGTCCCCGGCGGTCCTGCCGCCTCCGGCTATCAGACTGGCCCATGGCTGAGTGAAGCGTTATGGCTCTCATGGGTGGTTTCTCCCTGCGCGGCGCCCTCGTTTGAGAGTCACAGTGGAAGACCGCTCTCCGCCTCTCTCAACCGCCGCCTGCGCTGCTGTACGTCAGGCAGTACGCTGGCCGCCAGTTCCCAGAAGTCCGCTGAGTGATTCCTGACCGTCAGGTGCGCGAGCTCATGCGCGACAATATACTCGATGAGCTCTGGGCGCAGCATCGCGATTCGCCAGTTGAAGCGCAGCGTCCCGTCCGCGGCGCAGCTGCCCCAGCGTCTGCGCTGGTTTCTGACAAGTATTCTCTGCCTCTCGCCCCGGCCGAGTTTCGACCACAAACGCTCCACCCCGGCTTCCAGCCTCTCCGCCGCTCTTTCCCGGTACCACTCGATGAAAGCGTCGCGGATTCGGTCGCGGCGCTCATCGCCTGACAGCTCCCTCGGCGCGGACACTATGAATTTCCAGTGGTCGAAGCGGATCGCCGGCGCGCGCGCGTCCTCGGACCTGACGGTAATGCGCGCGTTTCGTCCCAGGTACGGCAGCTTCTCCCCGCTGATAAACAGCGGTCGCGCTGTCGCGCGGGACTCCTGGTCGTGGATGTTGCTGAGTATCCACGCGGCGCGCCTGCGGACCATCGCCCGCAACTCGCTGTCCGGGACCGACGCCGGCGCGGCGACAGATACGCGTCCTCCGTCCAGGCTGATCTGGACCGTCTTCTTGCGGCGGAGGCTGCGGCGTACCTGGTATTCGATTGTCGTATCGCCGAAGTGGACGCTGTCCCTTTCTGTCATGATCCTTCCCTCATTGGACTGTCTCCATGATACTTTCGGCCAGTCTGTTCATCCATGCTTCAATGAATAACTTTGGTTCCACTCTCATGGGCGGTACAACGTCTCCGTGTGATGGAACGGGCTTGGGAAAGGTTGTGTCTAAAGGACCCGCAGATAGGCAGAATCTCGAATTTCATCCGGAGCGTGGCGTCCATGAAGACTCTCGAGTATGAACGATCATTAACTTAATATAAGCGCGGTTATATTAAGTTAATACGAATGTTCTGAATGTGAGTTGGTCCGGAGATGTGCGTCAGAGAATGTGGGAATCTCTGACGGGAAGTGAGGCCCTGGATCCACGCCCTTCGGTTAGCAATTTCCCTTTTTACTGCGGATTTAAGGAACTTACCGAGGTTGACGGAGTTCTTGTCTCCCACATACCAAGTCCACATAGAACACTTCATCTTGACTAGGACTATGCCAATTGCTCATTCACTATGCTAGTATCGGACCGGCTCAGCAGGGTTTAATCCAGTTTCCTGCCTCGTGTAGTGGGATCCAGGCGCTCTTCTGAAAACCGCTTAATACTGAAACCATAATTCCACATTCCCCTTATACCATTTCAGTTTGGCTATGCCATGAATGTCAGTGGCGAGTCGTATATCGTCATTCCCGCTTTCGCGGGAATCCATTCAGGGCTGGCCAGTAAAATATGGCAACATTACTCCGAATTGGTATTACTCATATGCCGTCAGACACCCCAGATGGCTGGGAAGCGCAAGATTTCATAGACCAGCCAGTACCCATTTCACTGGAAAGCGATCCTTGGGACCCAACACCGGTCCTGTTGAAGTCGTCGTCTTCCACAGTTGAAATATTGCCGAGTGTAAAGACGAACACCAAGGTAGAGATGGGCGGTCCGGCTACCGATGGCATAGAGCAACAGCCGTCTCAGACCGACCAAAATACTGTCTTCTCGCCGTCTCAGCCAAGTCCTGACGACGACCTCGATATCCCTTCCGACTGGTTTGAGGACGAACTGGAAGCCAGTCAAGATACTGAGCCTCCCGACCTTCCAGTTCCTGCTTTCGAGTATGACCCAAACCTGAGCGTCGACCTCTACCAAGGCGCCGAATTCATAGATCTGACTGATGTCGATATCCGTCTTGATCTGTTCCTGGCCAGCGTGGGCCTGTCCGACGACCAAGGTAGGCAGATACGTGACCACCTCAAGAAATTCAGCAGGGCGCGGCTTTCGAACTGGCTGCCGTGGCTCGTATCAAAGCCCTGGACTGGCCGAACACTGCTGATGTTCGTGCAGTTCCATAACCGCTGGGAGGGTGTGCCTGAGCGGTGGGAAAGCAGGTGGTGCTTCCGGACATACGGGTGGCAGTCCGCCAAATCTCCGATGTCGAATATACTCAGCAGGGACGCCGCGTACCGTATAGTGCATCAGCGCATCAACTGCCACCCAGAGGAAATGATCGATCCCATGTGGTTCGAGGAGTGGGACTACCATTCACTCTGGCGGCACGGCTTTTTGTCGTTCGCCTCCTTCGCGACATTCCGATCCGCACTGAATGACGGGGAAGAATGGAAGACCCTGATCTTCTGGCAAAACGCTGAAAGAGATATGGAGTCATATTTTCGGCGAGACCATATCATGGATTCGACACTCCGGTCGACAGATGGAGGTACCCCAACCCCGGAGGATGAAGTTCCCCCGTACTCCCATACTTCCAGCGTGCCCCGCTGGTATCACATCCAGGACTGGTATCCAGAGCATGAATGGCACGACAATCTTGGCTGGAACATACCCAGCGTAGGGGCTGCGGAATCAAGCAACGCGTCAGAGACGTCACCGGGTCCTGTATGGCCCATTGGGGGGCGCAATGAGTAACGGACCAATTCCGGGACCTGGGTGCTGGGTATCCACAGCTTCCAAGCCGAAGGCTCTCGGCATAGTCGTCGAAAGCAGGGTTAGCGGCGGCGAGGTCAAGGTCAAGGTCCAGTGGGGAAGGACTGACAACTCCGAGTGGCACCCACTGTCCGAGCTAAGGAATGGCTTAAGGACAAATAACATTGTTCAAGACAGGCCTCGGTCCAACGTTCGGAAGACACTCGGAATGGCTACGGTTCGGACCCATCGAGAGATCGCAGGCAGGGATATGGTGCTGGTTCAGCTCCACCGAACAGGAGACACCCGCTGGCTGCCTTATGAGAATCTTGTAAGAGTTAGAGATGCTTCGCTTAAATTTCTTTCCAGACAGGCATCCGAAGACAGCGCTGAACGATTCAGGCTCAAGGCCCTAGCCTACGCCCTGGATTCATGGAACCAGGTAACGGGAGCTCTCGACAGGCTGGACGTGGACCCTCTTCCACACCAGATTGAACTCGTCCATCGCGTTTTGGCGTCCGATCATGCCAACTGGCTCATTGCGGATGATGTGGGTCTCGGCAAGACCATCGAAATTGGACTCCTGCTCGCCGCCTTGCGACGCAGGCGGCAGGCGCGCAGAGTTCTCATAGTTTGCCCCGCGGGTATTGCAAGACAGTGGCAGGACGAAATGCGGTTCAAATTCAACCAGGACTACCGCATCTATGGGCGGGATTTCTTCGTGAACCAACCGTCTCACTGGGCTACCTTTGACAAGGTGATTGTGTCAATTGACAGGGCCAAGTCCGACAATCATGCCCCGATATTCAGCGACTCTGGAGAATGGGACGTGATTGTGTTCGACGAAGCCCATCATCTCAGCAAGATACCCAGCCAGTCAGTGACCCAGCGATACCGTCTCGCAGAGACTCTAAGAAGCCATACTGACCGGCTTATTTTTCAGGCACACCCCCCCAGGGACGAGAGACGCAGTTCATCAATCTTCTCATGCTTCTTCGCCCAGACCTTCAACAGCGACTTGCCAGCATGTATTCCGATCCGTCCGTCGTCGCCGAAGTCATACTCAGAAACCGTAAGAGCTTGGTAACAGATGCCGCGGGCAAGTTCATCTTTAAGGGCCAGGATACGCACCTAGTTGAGGTGCCATTATCGGACGAAGCCCGGAGTTTCGACGCGAGTCTTCAGCGGTACCTGCGGGAAGGCTACGCCGCTTCCCAGGCGGGAGGCATTCAGGGCAGGGCCATCGGCTTCGTGATGACCACATATAGGAAACCTGGCATCCTCGAGCGTCGCGGCCATTGAGCGCGCGCTGAAGCGTCGAAGGGATAGGCTTATAGGAGAAGCCCTCGAAGCAGACAGTCCAGCGCCCTCACTCAACGAACTGATGGAGGAATTTCAGGAAGGGACCGATGCCCGAGACGATCTCGAGCATTTGGCAGACCAAGTCGCCACTCGGAATGCCGGCGCCAACCCGTTTTTCGCGAACGAACTCGACCAGCTGGATCGACTGATTAAGAACGTCGCACAAGTGAAAAAGAGTGATCTCAAGCTGAAGGAATTCCTGTCCAAGATAGTATCGCCTCTCCAGCGCAGCCGCCCTAAACTGCTTATATTCACGGAATACCGCGCAACGCAGGAATATCTGGTCAACACGCTGGAGGAAAGATACCCCAACGCAGGGGTAGCCCAGATTCACGGATCCATGTCGCTTGACGAAAAGCGGGCATCCATAGACAGGTTCAACGAATCCGCCCGCTTTATGGTCTCCACGGAGGCGGGAGGCGAAGGCATTAACCTTCACCATAACTGCCACATCATGGTCAACTACGACTTGCCTTGGAATCCGAGTCGATTGGTGCAGCGCTCAGGAAGGTTGTACAGATACGGGCAGTCTGAGCGTGTGGTCGTGTTCAACCTCACTTCAAACGATGGATTCGATAACCAGGCGCTTGGCATGATGCTGGAACGCATAGACACAATTGCCAAGACGATGGCGGAAGTCGGCGACGACTACCATGATGGACTCCACCAAGAGATTCTGGGTGAGTTGCTGGACAGAGTGGACATGGCGTCTATACTGTCGGCAAACAGGACGTTGGACATAGGCCGCACCGATGCTGAGATAGACGAGGCCATTGCCAGATCAAGGGAGGCGCAGTCTCAGCAGCAGCAACTGTTCGCCCATGTTGTAGGCTACGATCCTAACGAAATGACAGCTCTTCACAGCTTCAGTGACAGAGATGTGCTCGCATTCTTGGAGGGTATGCTGCCACACATGGGCATAAGAGTTCGGAGTCGCCTGCACAACGGCAAGACACTGGAGGTAGAACTCCCTGAGGATCTGCGGGGTCAATACTCTGAGTTTCCGCCTAGGGGGGCGTATGTGCGTATCACTGTTGATCGCGGAGTGGCGGCAAGTCTGTCAAATGTTGTTCCCATGGATTTTGCCAGTCCATTCTTCCTTGACCTCATTGAGAAGGCGCAGTCTACGGAGTTCGGGGGGGGGGGGGGGGGAATATGCCAGCTTGCCCTCGCCGCAGAGTGGCACCCTTGCCCTATACAAGATACGCTGGCAGGATGATCAGGGTCTGCCCCGCTGGGATGCGCTCATGCCAATTCTCCTAACCGAGAGAGGCATTGCCATCAGTAATCCTGCCTTCTTCAATGATTTGCTGATAGACAGTGGACAGATCCCAATTCCCAAGGTCAGCGCAAAGCAGAGACAGAAACAACTCGACGCCCTAAGTCAAAAAGCGCATGATGAACTTGCGGCACGCTGTTCGCCTTTGAGACATCCGAACGATGTTGTTCTGTTGGCGACGGCGGATTTGGAAGTGGATCAACAGAGATAAAATCCCGGTATTGGGACTTCACATTAGGGAGTTCTCCAACTTTCCGTAATTTATGTGAGTTAAAATCTGAATAATCTCACAGGTACCCATCGACTGCCAAGCGAGAAGGTTGCTCTGGAACACAACGATGACGTACCGTCTGACCAGGTAATTTCGAGAAAAGCGCGAAGTAATGCATTCGTAGAATTCATCAGGAGACCAGTCAGTCAGATTAAGAACCTACTCGATCAGCACGGGTTGGGATATGAACGTCGATAGAGACGAAATGCTAACGCAGTTCCAGAACCTTCGGGTATGGAGCAGATACGGGGTCCGCGCTCCCTACAAGCCGATGCTCGCCATCTGGGCGATTGGACGATGTCTCAATGACAAGCCGCGCCTAGTCGCGTTCGACACCGTCGATATTGAACTTACCAGGTTGATCCGGCTATTTGGACCTCACCGCAGGAGTGTTCCCACAGAACAGCCCTTCTGGCGAATGCAGAATGACAGGGTTTGGGAGGTCGACATCCGGAACTTGGACATCATGGATTCTTCTGGATTCCCCCGTGTTTCCAGCCTCAGAGAGCATGGAGTCAGGGGTGGCCTCATTGAGCCGTATTACGAAGCCATGCAGGAGGACCCGAATCTGGCATGGCGTATCGTTCTGTCCCTTTTGGAGTTGCACTTTCCGGATTCGCTTCACGACGACATCCTGCGGACAGCCGGATTCCATGACACGCCATTTGTGGATGACGACCAGATGGTGGAACTGACGATCCGCCGCCGCAGGCGCGACGGAGTCTTCAGGGCCAGGGTACTCGAAGCCTACAATGGCAGGTGCGCTGTTTGCGAACTGTCTCTGGAACTACAGGAACACACCGTCGGGTTGGAGGCGGCCCACATTCACTGGCACGCATATGGCGGAACCTCAGAAGTTCGTAATGGCTTGGCGCTCTGCGTGCTTCACCGCAAGCTCTTTGATCTGGGCTCATTCACAGTGAGGGAGGACTTTAGGGTGTTGGCATCCAGCTATCTGACCGGCCACGGTAGAGAAATGGCAATCGGTCAGTATGACGGAGAGCGACTCTACGTGCCCGCCAGATTGGACAGCAGCCACCGACCCGCCACCGAATGCCTCGATTGGCATCGGGGACAGGTATTCAAGGCCCACCCATAGCAGTCTCTGTGATGTGAAGGAGCGGCTGCGCGCCCGCTCTGATTCCTCTCGTTTCTGGGAAATTGTGCGGCATGGTCTCTTCGCATCCCTGTCGGGCTGGTCCGGATCGTTATCTCGCCCAAATATATGGCGCGGCAATCCTGACCGTCAACGCAGCCGACTGCCGGACCGGGTGATTCAGGGCGCGCGCGAACTCGGATTGGGGAGCTCCCGCGGCGCGCGAAGCACGCGGGTTGTTCGAGAGCGAACTATAATCCCCGGAAATTAATCTTCGGTTTATGGCCGGTGTTACACTGGACGGGCGAAATAAGTCATCTCAAGGAAACATGTATGCAGGACCCGCAGATAGGCAGAATATCCAACTTCATCTGGAGCGTGGCCGACGACGTGCTGCGCGACCTTTACGTGCGCGGCAAGTACCGCGACGTCCTGCTTCCCATGACCGTTCTCAGACGCCTCGACGCGGTCCTTGAGCCCACGAAGGAAGCCGTCCTGAATCGGAAGAAGATGCTGGACGACGCCGGGATCGTCGCCCAGGACGGACCGCTCAGGCAGGCGGCGGGCCAGGATTTCTACAACGCGTCGCCCTTCACGCTGAAGGGCCTGCTGGACACGAGCAGCCGGCAGCAGCTTCGGGCCAACTTCGAGGCGTACCTGGACGGCTTTTCCTCCAACGTCCAGGACATACTCAGGAACTTCGAGTTCCACAACCAGATCCCGAGACTGTCGGCCGCGGACGCTCTCGGCACACTGATCGAGATGTTCACCTCGCCCGACGTCAACCTGTCTCCCGAGCCTGTCCTGGACGGCGACGGCGCGGTCGTGATTCCCGGGCTGGACAATCACGCGATGGGCACCATATTCGAGGACCTGGTGCGCCGTTTCAACGAGGAGAACAACGAGGAGGCGGGCGAGCACTGGACGCCCAGGGACGCCGTGCGGCTTATGTCCCGGCTCGTCTTCGACCCGGTAGCCGATTCCATAGAGTCCACGACCTACCTGATGTACGACGGGGCGATTGGAACGGGCGGGATGCTGACCGTGGCTGAACGGACGTTGCAGGACCTCGCGGCGCGGCGCGGCAAGCGGGTGTCCACGCACCTGTACGGCCAGGAGATAAACGCCGAGACCTACGCTATCTGCAAGGCGGACCTGCTACTCAAGGGAGAGGGCAACTCCGCCGACAACATCGTCGGCGGGCCTGAGCACTCCACCTTGTCAAACGACGCCGCGCTGTCCCAATCCAACTGGCCGCGGACCTTCGACTTCATGCTGAGCAATCCGCCCTATGGAAAAAGCTGGAAGAACGACCTCGCCAGGATGGGCGGGAAGAAGGGCATGAGCGACCCGCGCTTCGTCATCAGCCACGCCGGGGATCCCGAGTACTCGCTTGTGACCCGGGTCAGCGACGGTCAGATGTTGTTCCTGGCCAACATGCTCAGCAAGATGAAGGACACGCCGCTCGGCAGCCGGATAGCCGAGGTCCACAACGGCAGCTCGCTGTTCACCGGCGACGCCGGTTCGGGCGAGAGCAACATCCGCCGCTGGATCATCGAGAACGACTGGCTGGAGGCCATCGTCGCGCTGCCCCTGAACATGTTCTACAACACCGGCATCGCCACCTACGTCTGGATTCTGTCCAACAGGAAGCCGGCGCATCGCAGGGGATACGTGCAGCTGATAGACGCCAGCAAGTGGTTCACGCCGCTGCGCAGGAACCTGGGACAGAAGAACTGCGAATTGTCCGACGGGGACATCGACCGCATATGCAAGACGTTCCTGGCCTTCGAGGAAAGCGAGCAGTCCAGGATATTCCCGAGCGAAGCGTTTGGGTACTGGAAGGTGACGGTGGACCGTCCGCTGAGACTGGTGGGGATTGACCCCGAGCGCGCCCACAACGCCAGGGAGATAAGGGAACTCAGGGCCACAGCCGAGCGATCTGAGGACGCTCCCGCGGTCATTAAGAAGATTCACAGTCAGGAAACGGCGCCTAACCCGCTGCGCGGGCTGTTCGAGAGAAACATCGATGGCAGGGCCGTGGTGGTCGAGTACGAGCGCGACAACGACCTCCGGGATACCGAGCCAGGCGCCGCTGCTCGAAGAGGGCGGCATAGACGCCTTCCTGCGCCGCGAGGTTCTGCCCTACGCTCCCGACGCCTGGTACGACCCTGCCAGTGTCAAGACTGGCTATGAGATTAGCTTCACTCGCCACTTCTACAAGCCCGAGCCGATGCGACCTCTGTCTGAGATCATGGCTGATATAAGGGATCTGGAACAGGAGTCCGAAGGGCTGTTGGCAGAGATTGTGGGTGGGGTGCAGGGCTGATGGCTATTGGTGCTCTCAAACGGTATCCAGACTACCGACCCTCGGGCTTAGAGTGGCTAGGGGATGTTCCCATCCACTGGCAAGTGCAGAGATGTAAGAATTTTATGAGTCCCGTTGATGTTCGTTCTCAGAAAGGGCACGAGGAATTATTGACGGTTTCAGCCGAGCACGGGGTAATTCCTCGGGAACGTGCGAATGTCACGATGTTCAGGGCAGAATCATACGAAGGATATAAGCTCTGTTGGCCTGGAGACTTAGTAATAAACAGTTTGTGGGCTTGGGCACATGGCTTGGGTGTGACTGTGCATCACGGAATAATTAGCTCCGCATATGGTGTCTATCGGTTGTTGCCGAATAGTGGGGGAATCGCCCAATATATCCATCACCTCGTCAGGTCGGCTCCCTTTCAATGGGAACTACAAGTGCGCTCTAAGGGGATATGGACTTCCCGTCTCCAGTTAACTGACGAAGCATTCCTCAATGCTCCTATACCATTCCCTCCTTCTGCCGAACAAACCGCCATCGTGCGCTACCTTGACTACGCCGACAGTCGCATCCAGAGCTACATCAGCGCCAAGGAGCGGCTAATCGAGCTGCTGACCGAGCAGAAACAGGCCGTCATCAATCAGGCCGTTACCCGGGGCCTCGATCCCAACGCTCCTCTCAAGCCCTCCGGCGTAGATTGGCTCGGCGATGTGCCGGCGCATTGGGAACGACGGCGACTAAAGACAGTCGTCTGTTCGGTTGATGAAAGGTCAAGCACTGGTGGTGAGACGCTACTTTCGCTGCGCCGTGATCACGGTGTGGTAGTTTATGATGAACACTTCACACGCCCCTCCCAAAGTCGGTCATTGATCGGATATAAGTTAGTCACTCCTGACCAATTGGTGGTTAATCGCCTTCAGGCCAACAATGGTTTAGTCTTCTGTTCTAGGCTCGAGGGACTCGTTAGTCCTGACTACTCAGTGTTCGAGAAGAGAGAGCCCCTTCAGATGCAGTTCTTGAGCGACCTGCTGCGAACTCAAATTTACAGAACACACTTCCGGCGAAGAGCTACGGGACTCGGCACAGGCACCGCAGGTTTCCTAAGGCTTTATGATGATGAGTTACTTGTAACTCCGGTGTACTTGCCACCTCTTCCGGAACAGCTAGAAATTATTGAATATCTGGGCCGGGCGACAACAGACTCCGACTCGGCGATTGACCGCGCTCATCGTCAGATAGAGTTGATGCAGGAATACCGGATCCGGCTGATCGCGGACGTCGTCACCGGAAAACTGGACGTTCGCGGCGCGTTCGCGGTCGAGATCGAATTACCGATACCATAGCCCCGGGGAGTCGGGCGATTGTACTGGACATGGGACGATGACAAGAACAGGGAGAACATACAAAAACACCGAATCGGCTTCGAGACCGCCATGCTCGCGTTTCAGGACGAGCTGGCTGTGACCGAGGACGACCCATTTCCCGATGAACGAAGGTTTCAGACCACCGGAATGGTTGGAATGGCCGTCCTGATCGTCATTCACACATTGCCTGAATATGATCTGAGATTCGGCGGACAAGTTGGCAGGATAATAAGCGCCCGAAGGGCCACGTCCCGTGAAAGGAGAAAGTATGAGAGTGAAAGTTTCTGACCTGACTCCCAGCCAGAGGGCGGAGCTCGAGGCGCTTATGGACCTGTCAGACGACGAGATAGACACCGACGACATCCCGGAGGTTCTTGAGTGGAGAAATCCCAGGCGAGGTCTCTTCGCCGGCTCTCCAAGCAGGAAGGCCGAACCGAAGCCTGAAACGGATCTCCCCGGGGAATCGGGCGACGGCAGGCGCGCCACCGACACCAGCGAGTGCGGCCTCGAGGACATCATCTTCGCGGGCATGACGGGCGCCGGCTGGCTGCCGGGCAGCTCCGGCGACTACGACCGCGAATCCTGCGTCGACCTGTCGCAGCTGTCCGCCTTTCTCAGAGACACCCAGCCGGACGCCGCCGAGGCGCTCGCGCTGGACAGCGACAACATCACAAGGCAGCGTTTTCTGGCGAGGCTGAAGAGGCAGGTGACCGACAGGGGTGTGGTGGAAGTTCTCCGCAACGGTATCAGGCATGGGCAACACAACATTACGTTCTTCTACGCCACGCCGTCCGCCGGCAATCAGAGCGCGAAGGAACTGCATGACCTGAACAGGTTCTCCATAACCCGCCAGCTGCGATACAGCGGTAGAAATCCCAACCTCGCGCTCGACCTCGCGCTTTTCATCAACGGCCTGCCGGTTGCGACCTTCGAGCTGAAGAACAGCCTCACCAAGCAGACCGTGGCGGACGCCGAGGAGCAATACAAACGCGACCGCGATCCGCGCGAGGACCTGTTCAAGTTGGGACGGTGCATGGCCCACTTCGCGGTTGACGACCAGCAGGTTCGGTTCTGCACTGAACTCAAGGGAAAGGCTTCGTGGTTCCTGCCCTTCAACAGGGGTAGGGACGGCGGCGCGGGCAACCCCGTCAACCCGGACGGCCTCATGACCGAGTACCTGTGGAGGGATACCCTCTCCAGGAAGAACCTCACCGACATCCTCGAGAACTACGCCCAGCTCATCCAGACGACGGACCCGAAGACCAGGAAGAAGAGCAGGACCCAGATATGGCCGCGCTACCACCAGCTCGACGTCGTGCGGGAACTGCTGGCCGACGTACAGGAGAAGGGCGCCGGCCAACGCTACCTGGTGCAGCACTCTGCCGGAAGCGGCAAGTCCAACTCCATAGCTTGGCTTGCGCACAGGCTGGTGGGATTGAGAATGAACGGCGCGCCTATCTTCGACTCCATCATCGTCGTCACCGACCGGCTCATTCTTGACGCGCAGATAGAGGAGACCATCAGACAGTTCACCCAGGTGAGCGCGACCGTGGGTCACGCCGAGCGTTCCAGCAATCTCCGCGAATTCATCGAGGGCGGCAAGAAGATCATCATCTCCACAGTGCAGAAGTTCCCGTTCATCCTGGACGAGATGAGCGGAGACTTCAGCGACCGCAACTTCGCAATCATCATAGACGAGGCGCACTCCAGCCAGGGCGGCCGCACGGCGGCGGCAATGTCCGGCGTCCTGTCCTCGGGCGACGCCGAGGAGGACGAGGAAACCTTCGAGGACCGGATCAACAGCATCATCGAGTCCAAGAGACTGCTCGCGAACGCCAGCTACTTCGCATTCACCGCCACCCCGAAGAACAGGACGCTGGAGCTGTTCGGCGAGCCGGACCCACAGCCGGACGGAACGAAGAAACATCTTCCGTTCCACAGCTACACGATGAAGCAGGCCATCCAGGAGGGGTTCATACTGGACGTGCTGAGTAACTACACGCCAGTAAGCGGCTACTACAACCTGGTCAAGATGATAGAGGACGACCCGGAGTTCGATTCGAAGAAGGCGCAGAGAAAGCTCCGCCGCTACGTTGAGGACCATGAGCGCGCCATCAGCATGAAGGCTGAGATTATGATGGACCACTTCCATGAGAAGGTCATCGGTCCAAGTATGATCGGCGGCCAGGCGCGCGCGATGGTCGTAACGGACGGAATTCAGCGCGCCATCGAGTACTACCACGCCATAAAGAGCTACCTGGAAGAGCGCGGGAGCCGGTACAGGGCAATAGTGGCGTTCTCGGGCGAGCACGAATACGGCGGCGCGAACGTGACCGAGACCTCGCTGAACGGCTTTCCTTCCAGCCAGATCGCGGGCAAGATACAGGAGGAGCCCTACCGTATCCTGGTGTGCGCCGACAAGTTCCAGACCGGATACGACGAGCCTCTGCTGCACACCATGTACGTGGACAAGACTCTCTCCGGCATCAGGGCTGTCCAGACGCTATCGAGGCTCAACCGCGCCCATCCGAAGAAGCGCGACGTCTTCGTTCTGGACTTCATGAACGACTCGGACACCATCCAGGAAGCCTTCTCCGACTACTACCGCACGACCATCCTGTCCGACGAGACCGACCCGGACAAGTTGCACGACCTCAGGGCCACTCTGGACGGCTGCCAGGTCTATTCTGAGGAGCGGATAGACGAGCTGGTGAAGCTGTACCTCGACGGAGCCGACCGCGACCGTCTCGACCCGATACTGGACTCCTGCGTGGAGGTGTACCGGACTGAGCTTGACGAGGACGGGCAGGTGGACTTCAAGGGAAAGGCCAAGGGGTTCGTCCGGTCATACGCATTCCTGGCGCAGATACTCCCGTATGAGGACATCGGGTGGGAGAAGCTGTCCATCTTCCTGAACTTCCTGATACCGAAGCTGCCCGCGCCGGTGGAGGAGGACCTGTCGAAGGGAATCCTCGAGGTCATAGACATGGACAGCTACCGGGTGGAGAAGCTGGCGACCCAGGCTATCCTTCTGGAAGACGAGGACGCAGAGATAGATCCGGCGCCGGCTTCTGGCGGCGGATACATACCAGAGCCGGAAATGAATCCCCTGTCGGTGATTCTGGAGGAGTTCAACAGTCTGTGGGGCACAGAGTTCACAGACGCCGACCAGGTGGGTGAACTCATTGCCGGGATACCCGAGCAAGTTGAGGAGAAGGACGCCTATCGGAATGCCCGCCAGCACCCCGACGAGGAGAATGCCCGGGTGGAGCACGATCGCGCGCTGGACGAGGTGCTGATAGGCACGATCCAGTGCGGCGCAGAGCTCTACAAGCTGTACACGGAGAACGAGGACTTCCGGCGCTGGCTGAGCAACAGGTCGTTCAGCGCGACCTATCGCAGATAGCTGACATTCAAGCTAGGAAGATGCTAATCCCAAAGGAGCGCATAAATTGGCTGGTTGGGAATTCGAGCAGGGAGTCCGTGCGGTTGCACGAGCATTGTGGAACTTGGCGCCAGGTGATGGAGCAGCCGAGCTCATCAACAATGATGAAATAGATTGTGTTTGTCGTACTGAAGAGTTGATTCATTTGATTGAATGCACCACAGACGGCAGGATGGAAAAATTTAGAACCCAAGTATTGAAACTGGATGCAGCAAGAAGAGAATTGCAGCGCAAGGGTGAAACCGTAAAACTGAGAATCGTCACATTAAATGATCCTACGGCTCTACAACGCTCGACTGCCAGACAAGAAGGTATCGAGGCACTATCCATACAAGAATTCAAGCGTAGGCTACTGGACTCTCCACAATATTTGGAAGCTAGGTGGCAGTATCGTTTCGGCAGTGCTACTGACCCCGAGAGTGATAGTTATCGATTACCCGATGATGAATATGTGCAGTTGCCCCTAACGCCTATCGATTCGACTGAGTCATACAGCATCAGGCAGATTAGCGACTTGTTGAATGGGGGGAAGACGGTCGTTCTCATTGGGCCCTTCGGTGCTGGAAAGAGCCTCACTGTAAGAGAGATATTCAATCGACTACGTCGTGATTTTTATAGAGACCGAACGGAGAAGACGCCAATTGCTATCAATCTGAGGGATCACTGGGGACAGCCCAGTGTCGACGAAGTACTGATACCATTTCAGCTTGATGAGGCCACGTAGTATTCAGGTAGCCGCTGAATGTTCCGCTTGATCCAATCCCAACCTACCAGCGACTTTACTCGTTCGGGATCCGATTCCAGCCTGCTCAGGCAGGTATTCACCGCCTCAACCTTCTCATCTATACTCCCATAGACCCTGCCCTCTACCCACCTGCGAACCTCCTCGAACACCCGCTCGACAGGATTAAGCTCAGGACTATAGGCAGGCAGCGTTATCGTCTTCATCCCCGCTATACTCCTCACCAACTCGCTGCGATGACTGCCCGCTCCGTCCCACACAAGCGCTCTCACTTCCGTGTATCGCCTAACGCTCAGCGCCGCGCGCGCCACCGTCTCAGACCTCATCGAGTCTATCCACGCCCACTCCGGTTTGCCTCTGCCAAAGTCCACCACCAGGAACAGGTACTTCCACTCATAAACCAACTGCAACCGCTGAACCACCTTCACCCCACGAACTCCCCACACCCGGCGCACCATCCCGCGAAGTCCGACTCGCATCTCATCGGCAAACCCGATCAGCGTTCCCGAACTAACTCCCGCTCTCCGAAGGGAACGGCCAAGCCCCTCTTTTTCCACCGCTCCTGAGCGTTCAGGTCCGCCTTATCATGCCGGGGGCTGGGAACCTTCGGTGAACATCCCAACCGCTCAAGCACACTGTATATGCTGTTCCCCTTGAACCTCACACCGTACTCCGACTCCACCCAATCGGCGATCTCACCAGCAGTTCTGAAACGTCCACTTCCAATCTCCCCAACCAATCTCCGTTCCTGAGACTCGCTCAGAAACCTCGGCTGACCCACTCCGCCCATCTTGCGCGACACAACTTCGTTGAGGACGCCATCTCTGTACCACTCTACCCATCTCTGAGCGCTGCGGCAGTGAACACCCACAGCTTCAGCCGCCGCCTTGATCTGCCAGCCGCTGCGTATCAGCCATAGCAAGTGCAGCCGGGTGCGAATGCTGACGTCTCGTTGGGACATATAAGCCTCTTTCAATGCCTCCGGTGTATCTTGCTCATGCCATGCCATCCTGAACGGGCGTCCAATCATCTGCTACCCTCCAACGCCTGAGTTGGCTTGAGCATATATGAAATATCAGACTGCGACCAGCTCCTTCACCCTCACATCAGGATGAAACGGTATGATTCATCATAATGCCAGCCACGCGCTGATCGCTATCTGCCACCCGTGACCGGCAGCGTGATCCCACTGATGTATCCCGCCGCATCGGAAGCAAGAAAGGCCAGCGCATCGCCGATGTCGCGCGGCTGGCCGATGCGCTGGAGGGGAATAGCCTTGACCCTCTCCGCTATTTCCTCCTCGGTATTGGTGAGGCGCTGACCTGGAGAGTCGATCATCCCCGGGGCTATGGCGTTCACACGGATTCCCATCGCCCCTACCTCGTAGGCGAGATCACGCGTCAACGCGACAATGCCTGCCTTCGCGGCGGCATAGGGCACGTGGGGAATGGTGTAGCGAAACGCGGCCTGTGACGCGAGGTTCACTATCGCTCCCGTATTGCGCTTGCGCATCTCCTCCACCACTCGCATGCAGCAAAGGAACGTCCCCTTTAAGTTGGCACCGAGCACTGCATTGTAATCGGCTTCGGTCTGTTCCGAGATGTGCTTCTTGATAACCAGCCCGGCATTGTTGACCAGGATGTCGATCTGCCCGAACCGTTCGAGCGTCGCGCGCACCATTGTGGTCCACCGAGGCCGCCTTGGTCACGTCGGTCTGGACACCCAATGCCTGCACGCCTACCTCTTCGATCTCGGCGCCGGCCGCCGGAATATGCTCTTCCACCAACTCGGCCAGCACCACGTTGGCGCCCGCCCGGGCCAGGCTCAGGCTCACTCCCAGGCCGATCCCCTGGACCCCTCCGGTCACGATTGCGACCCGTCCGTCTAGTTGAATCATGTGATTCCCTCCTCTGCGTTTGGACTAATCAAACGCGGCAATGATCTCGCCCGCATCACCATAGCGGATAACGAATTCGGCGCTCGCTGTTGCCTCCACGGGGACATGCGGGCTTCCGGTGGAGATGATCTGGCCGTCGCGAAAGCCCAGACCGCGTTGCGACAAGTCGTTAGCGCCCCATTGCAAGGCGGAGATCAGTTCGTCGAAACTGCAGCGGAATTCACGCGGATGGGTCAAGCTGTCAAGCTATCGGCCCCTGTAGGTGGTCTCCTGAACGTGTCTGCCGTCGGCGTACACCTCGACCGGCAGTGTGGCCAAGTCGAGGGTCTGCCAGCCCGCAAGCACATCGCCGATGACATAAGCGCCCGCAGTGGCGTTGTCGGCATTGCCCAGAAGATTTCCTTACCGTAAGTCCTCATGGCAATCCAATCTACCTGAGACTCAGTTCTTTATAGCCGTTTTCCGCCACCTCCTCACAGCGCCTTCTGTACAATGGTTGACCCCCAGAGTACTGGGTTGTGATCCGGGTTTGCCTACCTTCCAGATTAATGTTGATGCCGGTGAACCACGAATCAACCTGGCTCCTCAGCAAGTCCCTGGCGTGTTCCACTACAGTCTCATACCAGCCCCTTTGGGCTTCCAAGCTGGCTTCGGCTCGCGTGAGGCCATGTTCATTCATGAACTTTATAACATCCGTTATCCACTCCACGCCGTATTCGATGCCGCGCGGGTGGTTCCCCGTCCATGCATGGGGTCCTGTAATCATGAACAGATTAGGGAAGCCATTGACCAGCATCCCTAGAAAGGTCGCCAACTCTTCTTTCCATTGGTCTTTCAATTTCCGCTGATTAGCACCGCGGATGTCTATATTGTTAAAGTTGCCGACTACCGCGTCGAACCCAGTGGCATAGATTATGAAGTCGAAGTCGAACTCTCTGTCGGTGGTCAAAATGCCGTTCTGGGTGATTCTCAGAATAGGAGTCTCGCTAATGTCTATGAGTTTGACATTTTCCTGGTTGTAGCATTCATAGTAGTTGGTTTCCAGAGGTACGCGTCTGGTCCCAAAACCGTGATCTTTTGGAATTAGCTTTTCCGCTACCAGGGGATCGTTGACACGCGCTCGTATTTTGTCAGCCAAAAAGTCGGATATGGCTTTGTTGGCTTTGGGATTTGTAGAAATATCCTTGAAATTGCCTTGCCAGATCCCAAAGCCCGGACTGGCGTACAATTGCTCCCAGAATTGATATCGTTCCTCCTCGGTCACTTCAAAAGCGCCTCTGGGATCGGCATTATGTATAAATCCAGCATTAGTCTGGGCACATACCTCAAACATCTCGCGATAGCCGGCCCTAATAGCTTTCATCTCATCCGGCTCTATCTTCGAGTTGTGAAGAGGGGCACACCAGTCCGGTCGAAGCTGGAAGACAGTGAGATGCCCTACATTTTTGGATACTTCCTGGATTGTCTGCACTCCCGTAGCCCCAGTTCCGATAACTGCCCCCCTTTTGCCTGTGAACTTTACGGGAGTGTGAGGCCATCGAGAGGTGTGAAAGGATTGTCCTCCAAAAGATTCGATACCCTCAATTCTTGGTAGAGTAGGTTCAGAGAGGTTGCCAACGGCAGTGATCAAGAACCTGCTTCTGTAGGTACTCCCATCCTCTAATTGGAATGCCCAACTCCGAGTATCATCATCATAGACAGCGGATTTGACTTCACTAGAGAATTGAATATCTTTCAGCAGGTCGAATTTATCGGCTACGTATTGCAGATATCGCAGAGTCTCGGGCTGTGCAGCGAAATGTTCGGACCAGTCCCACTCGTCAAGCAACTCCCGGGAGAATGAATATGCGTAGGAGTAGCTTTCAGAATCGAACCGGGCGCCGGGGTAGCGATTCCAATACCAAGTGCCTCCCGCTCCTGTCCCTCTTTCGAAGACGCGGACCGTCATACCCAATTCCCGCAGTCTATACAACCCGTACAGGCCCGCAATCCCGGCCCCTATCACGATTGCATCGTAGTCAAGATTTGTATTCGAGACGACCATACTTCTAACTATCCTTGGCATATGTGCGGTCGCGTCCGTCCCCACTCCTGGACTCCGGCCTTTCGACGGGCTCCCGTCACGGCGGACCGACACCGTCAATGGTCTGACTTTACATCGTGCCCCTGAGCCTGGGATCCAGGGCGTCGCGCAGACCGTCTCCGAAGAGATTGAAGGACAGAACGGTGAGAGTGATCATGAACCCGGAAACGTGACCATCCACCATATCGGAACAAATGACTGCATCGTGGACTCACCCAGCATTTTGCCCCATGTTGGAGTTGGAGGGGCAATCCCCAGCCCCAGGATAGCTGAGAGAGGCTTCCGTGATGATAATTCCCCCTATGTTCATCGTAAGCAATACGATCAGGACAGCTCCGCACTGGGGGAACACATGTCTCCAGATAATCCTC
This sequence comes from Dehalococcoidia bacterium, assembly GCA_965261525.1. GTDB lineage: Bacteria > Chloroflexota > Dehalococcoidia > Lucifugimonadales > UBA1123 > VXRN01. The sequence goes on along the minus strand of OZ253472.1, from coordinate 1,014,052 downwards.
ATCTGAGAAGTCCCAACGCTTCTGGCAGCTTCCACGTACATGGTCTATTTTACCGACAAAGCCACCGATCGCACAACCCGCTCGACGGCTCCGACGCGGGTAATCGCTAAGGCCAAGATAAGTTGCAAAAAACCGTCGCCGAATACCAGGATCATCAGATAGGCAAGGATCAAGCCCGGCAGGGAGAGAAGTATCTCGATGATTCGTTCGCTAAGGAGGTCTGTTTTTCCTCCCAGGTAGCCACTCACGACGCCCCATACCACACCGATAAACGTCCCCAGGAGGAGAGCGGAGCTTGCTATAAACAGCGACACTCCGCCCCCATAGACTAGTCTCGACGTTAGGTCTCTGCCTAATAGATCGGTCCCCGTCTAGTACTGTGCATCAGGGGGAGATGCCAAATTGTCGTAATCAGCCGACAAGGGGTCAATGGGAAGTACAAGAGGGCCAGCGAATGACACAATCACAATTGCCAGGCTGACCACGCCCCAGAAGGTGTGCCAGGGGCGCGTCCGCGCAAAGGCTAATACGTTACTCGAGATTCTGGAGAAGACCGTTCCAGGCGCCCTGGAGGCGAGTGTTGATTCCATTCAGTCCGAAGCCCTTCATCCTCACCCCAACCCTCTCCCTCGAGGGAGAGGGGGTTATGCAATCGTCTCGGAGGCTAGCGTTCTTTGTCAATTGATGAGTATGAGATTATGCGAGTCTGATTCGAGGATCGATCCAGCCATACAATAGATCGACCAGCAGATTCGCAAGGACGAATACGATCCCGTAAACCAGGACGAGGCTCTGTACTGTGGTCATGTCTCGCAATATAGCAGCATCGGCCCTGGACCTTCCCAAGCCAGGGGTTTGGAATGCCACTTCAACGGCCACTGATCCGCCTAACGCGAATCCCAGCATGACACCGCTTAGCCCGGATCCACCGAAGGGATGGATGAGTCGTCGTGCAAAAGGGGTGAGAAAGCGCTCCATTGAATCTGGGATAATGGGTTTGAAGACAAGAACCAACCCCAGAGCAGGAGCACTTAATAGATGTTACCACCTGAGCGTCCCGACCGCATCCGAATCGCCTTCGACGATCCCCGGCTGGTGGCCAATGCCGGGCTGCTCGTGCCGGCCACTCTCGCTCAGCGCCTGGGACTGAGTGAACTGGTGGACAGCAACGTTGACCTGGGCGATGCGCCGGGACGGGCGAACCCGGGAGACAAGACGCTGACCCTGGTTGCCTCGGCGCTGGCCGGTGGGGACTGCATCGATGACGCCGACGCGCTGCGTGCCGGTGGGACCGGGCGGGTGTTGGGCTGTACAGTGAAGGCGCCATCCACCCTGGGGACCTTCCTGCGCAGCTTCAGGTGGGGACATGTGCGGCAGTTGGACCGGGTGAGCCGGGAGTTGCTGGCGCGGGCCTGGGCCGCTGGCGCGGGTCCCGGCGATGAGCCGTTGACCATCGACCTGGACTCCACCATCTGCGAGACCTACGGACTGGGCAAGGAGGGCGCCCGCCGCCACAACTACACCGGCCAGAGAGGCTATCACCCGCTTGTGGCCGTCGCCGCAGGAACCGGCGACGTGCTGATGGCCCGGTTGCGACAGGGTCGAGCCAACACCGCCCGGGGCGCAGCCCACTTCCTGCGTGAGACGGTGAGCCGGGTGCGCTGCGCCGGGGCCACAGGACAACTCACCGTACGCGCCGACAGTGGCTTCTACACCCATGACATCGTCTCCGTATGCCGAAAGACAGGTGTCCGCTTCTCCATCACCGTCCGTCAGCACACCCGACTGCGCAATCTCATAGAGGCCATACCTGAGGAGGACTGGACTCCCATACCCTACTGGATGGACGGCGCAGCCGACGTGGCTGAGACCACCTACACCCCTTTTCGGAACGAGCCCGATGCCGCACCGGTGCGTCTCATCGTCCGCAGGGTGAAGCCCACGCCCGGTTCACAACTGGCCCTCTTCGTCGACTACAGCTATCACGCCTTCATCACCGACCGACAGGGCGACACCCTCCAACTGGAGGCCGACCATCGCCGCCACGCCGAGATCGAGAACGCCATCCGAGACCTCAAGTACGGTGTCGGGCTGAACCATCTGCCCTCGGGGCGCTTTGCAGCCAACGCCGCCTGGATGGCCATACAGGTAATGGCTCACAACCTGGCTCGCTGGATCGGACGCATCGGTCTGCGCGAGCCGGTGGCGACCACCAAGACCCTGCGCAGACGCTTGTTCTCCCTCGCCGGACGGCTCACCCACTCGGCCCGCCGCCTTACTTTGCATCTCCCGCAGCGCTGGCCCTGGGAAACACAGTTCGGTCGCGCACTGACCAGACTGCGAGCCATTCCTCTGCCGGCCTGACGGCAGTGTCTACTACTGACCACCGTACACACCACAGCCTGTCTTGTCCGTAAGATCGCTCCGGACCGGACCGCGGGTGTCCACTGTTGCCCGCAGATTCGTCAAACTCGCCCCAAATCGCCACTGTGGGCCTCCATTGGCGTCCAAAATCACGACCGCGGACCTTCAGAACGACCCAGGCGCTGACATCATAACCGCACCGCCACTTTGACACGTCCCTCACCCACGCCCCGGCGGCGATACTAACCCTCTTCGGTGGATTCGGGCTTAGGCTCTCACGATACGCCTCACCCTCCGCGCCCCGCGGAAGCAATGCCTGCCGTACAAAGGCGCGAGCAGCCAATGACCTCGATGTACAGATTAACTTTTATGTTCCTGTCAATGGTCGTATTCATCCTGTTGGTCATAGCCGGATGCTCCGAAAGCCGATCATCTCCTCCTGAACCGACGGTCGCCTCGCCGCCAACTTCCACACCCGTCCCAACTCCCACGCCAGTAAACGTAGAGGATCTTCTCCGACGCTCGGGGGAAGCAACCTCCCAACTCGACACATTCCACTTCAGACTCGAACACAACGACGGCGGCAGCACGCCTTTCAGCGACACACTGGCCGTTACCGAAGCAGAAGGCGATGTCGTAAGCCCCGACAGCGTCTCCATCAGCGTTTCAGGCACGTTCAGCGGAATGTTCGCAATGCGCTCCAGCCTGATTACGATTGGAGACGAGAGCTACATGACCAACCCCCTCTCCGGCGACTGGGAGGAGGTCGCCGCCGAGGTCAGCCCGCTCGGATTCTTCGACCCCCAGCAGGGCATCGGAGCCATGATGACAGACCTGCGAAATCCGGAGCTCGTCTCCAAGTCGGATAACGAGTTCAGGATAGAAGGCGACCTCGACGTTGTCGCCCTGCGGCCGCTGCTGGGCGACGCGGCTCAGGGCGGGACCGTGCGCGTGGAGGTCACCCTGGACATGGACACGCTCTACATGAAGAAGGCGGTGATTGAGGGACAGGCCACCGCCAACGAGCCTGACGGCGTGGTGCGGACGGTCACCATGTCCCAGTTCAACGAGCCCATCTCGATATCCGCGCCCGACAGCGGCTAACCCTTGTCTTCCTCGACCGACAAGGGCGGACGGACCCGTTCGCGCTATCTCACGCTGCTGCCCGTCCTGGCGGGTATCTTCATCGCGGCTGACGACCAGACCGTCATCGTTACGGTCCTCCCCCAGATACTCCTGGACCTCAACGTTCAGGTGAACGAGCTTGATCGCGCCTCCTGGACTATCACCGGTTATCTGCTCGGCTACGTCGCCGCCATGCCCCTGATTGGCAGGATGTCCGATGTCTGGGGGCACAGGAACCTCTACGTCGCCTCGATGCTGGTATTCATGGCTGGCTCCGTGGCGGCGGCGCTCACCACGAGCCTGACCTGGTTCGTCGCCGCTCGTGTGTTTCAGGCCGTCGGAGCCGGAGCGCTGCTGCCCATATCCATCGCCATCGTCGCCGACCTCTTCCCGTCCGACAGACGGGGCGTTCCGCTTGGTCTGATTGGCGCGTCATCCGAAGCGGGAGCGGTCATAGGCCCACTGTGGGGCGGCCTGATAGGCGACTTCCTCGGATGGCCCTGGGTCTTCTGGATAAACATACCGCTCGGCGTCCTGGTACTCATCCCTCTGCTCGCGCTGCTGCGCCCCAGTCCGAAGTACCCCGCGCGCATAGACTACCTGGGCAGCGCGCTTCTGGCCGCGTCTCTATGCGCAATCACACTTGCCCTCGCGAGAGTGGACTCGCCCGATGCTTTGTTCCTCGCGTACGCGCTGTCAGCAGGTGTTACATTCGCCCTGTTCATTATTAGACAGAGGATAGCCGACTCGCCGCTGTTGCCTCTGACGATGTTCGGATCGCGCGCGTTCGGCGCAGCCAACGTCACGCACCTGCTCATCGGGGGCGCGCTCATCATCGGCATGGTAACGATACCGCTGATGGCCAATACCGTGTTGGAGAAAACGACCCTGGACGGCGGCCTGATGCTGATGCGAATGACTGTGGCTATTCCTGTTGGCGCCGCGCTGGGAGGGCTCGCCTGCCAGCGCATGGACTCTCGGATACCGACAACTCTGGGACTGGCCCTGATAGCGATTGGGTTTGGCCTGATGAGTTCATGGGGAACCGACATCGCCGACCCTGCTATGACGCTGCACCTGGCGACTGCCGGGCTGGGCTTCGGGCTGCTGATCGCTCCCATAGCTCTGGCCGCGATCAACTCCGTGCCGGTCGAACTGCGCGGAGCCGCGTCCGCCGTTGTGACCGCCATGCGCGTAGTCGGCATGACCTTCGGACTGGCCGCATTGACCGCCTGGGGAACCGGGCGTTTCCAGCAGCTGGTAGTGGGACTCGAGTTGCCGCTGGCTCTGCCGGGTGAGACATCCGAGCAGACCCAGGCCAGGGTAAGCGAGTTCGAGGCCGCGCTGACGGACGCCGGCCTTTCTATCTTCAGCGAATTCTTCCTGATAGCCATGGCAGTGAGCCTGATCGCTATCCTGCCAGCCATGTTCATCGTACTGAGGCGTGGGGACAGGGGACACAGCGAATAGTGTCAAGGGCGGTGACATATTGGACCACCGGGGTGTTGTTGCTCAGCGATTCCGTCCTCGCTAATTGTCAAGAGATGGTGTCGGAACCGGACGGCGACGACTTCGCCGCCGACACGACCAGCCGGGGCAGGGCCCTGGTGGGCGAATCCGTGACCGGCAACAGCGACCGGACCGATGACGAGGATGTATTCAGGGTTGGGCTGGAGGCAGGCACGAGGTACCGAATCGACGTCGAAGGCAGCGCCACGGTCCGCGGCACGCTGGAGGAACCGCGCATAGCAGCCATACTCGGTCCTGACGAAAAACACTCCGCAACCAAGATGTGGATGACCCGGTGCATGACCAGGATGAAGGGGGGTCGGACTCCCTGAGTGACCATAGTTCCGGTACGGGCGCAAACGCGCGCCTGGAGTTCACCACGAGGGACAGCGGCCCCTACTACATCCGGATCATGGGAAACGGCGCCGGTACCTACACGCTGACGGTGACGGAGCGGTAGCGGCGCAGAAAACACCATCCCGCAGGTAATGACCAGCGGCTGCAGGGCGACGACCTTGTCTGCATGACTTGCGACGATGTGTACTATCCTGAGTGGATCAACTAGCAAGTCGCACTTGTGCGGCCCAACAAGGAACGACTTACGAAGGTCTCGCAAGCAGCAGAGCGAATTTAAAGCACACTGAAACATGAGCTGCACGGATCACAGTCAATCGCAGGGCACAAGAGAGTGCCTAGCTGCCGTAAGCGGACAAGCTGAGCGCCTTTGCGCTGCAACAAAATGCCCTATTATGTCTCGCTCGTCGGCTGCGCCGGTGTCTATCACCACATCGTCGTAACTGGAGGCGATAGTTGATATCTGCCTGGCGAACGCCTCGCCGTACAGCGGTGTCGAGTCCGGCCGAGGGAGCCTGAGAGGGGAGCGTGTCTGCGCCCAGAAGCGGGAACTTCTCTGCCTGTCGGCGTCAACGAGCAGCGCTCTCTGTCCCACGCCACTCTTCTCGGCGAGCAGCGCGACGATCATAGCGTTCCTTGATGTTGAGGTTTATTACAGCGCGATGCGCGTCTATACAATATCATAACGTGCAATAACACACCGCTAGTCTGGCGGTCGCGTTCTCGATGAAAGTCCAGCTCTCGGAACTGCCAGGGAGGACACAGGGGCGGCAAGTTCAAGGACTTCCCGGCCGGCAGTTTTATTGAGTCGGAGCGGCAGCGCCCTCTATCCTCAGGGGATGGGCGGCTGGAACGGTCGCCGCGAGAGGGGCCGCGTGGCGGAAACGGAAGACGCGCCGGACTTAAAATCCGGCGACCTTATCGGTCATGTGGGTTCGACTCCCACCGCGGCCACCACTTCCCCCGCTGAGATGGGAGGGATTCAGATGAAGGTTATCTGTGGGAAACTGGACTGCGGCAAGCCCGCCGTTGTCCAGGCGAGGTTTGGAGAAGTAGCCGTGGCGAGGGCATGCTTGGACCATGCGCCCGATTTAGTTGAGTTTATCAATCAGCATATTGGGGCTTCCGAACCCGGGCCGACCACGCGGCCAGTAGGACAGAAGCGGACAACGCAGGGCGGTTCGCACTAGAGTCATTATGTCAACTCTACTTCGGGACACCGGAAGAGCGCTTCGACAGCGCTATTCCCCATGGCCTCCACCTTCGCTCAAGCCCGCCGAAACCCTGCGCCGCCGTCGCGCATGGGCCGATTTCAGCCAGTTGCGGCAACCACGCGGAATTTGATCTCGGCGCGAGTTCAGTTTGCGTGAGCGTTATGGCAGTCCATACAATGGAGGTTTCCGGGAGGCAACCCATGACAGATCACCCGATAGAGGAGTTCATCCCCGAGCTGGTTCACCACGATGCGTCGGTGCGACGCTATGCCGCCCGGCTGCTTGGCGTCCAGGACGCCGGCGGCGTGGAGACTTTCCTGGTCGAGGCGCTGTCCAATCCGAACGAGCTGGTCCGCAGAGCTGCGGCGCAGGCCATGGGCGAACTCAAGGGCGGCGAGGTCGTGCCCCATCTGATCGAGGCGCTGGACGACCCTGGCGAGAGAACCAGGGCAAACGCCGTCCGGTCGCTCGGGAAGCTGGGGGACCGGAGGGTCGTGCCCGGACTGATCCATGTACTGGCGGATCCAGGTGAATCCCCTCGCGCCGCGGCAGCCGCGGCCCTGAGAGAGCTGGGCGATGTTCAGGCCGCGCCAGGTCTGATAGAAGCGCTGAGAGACCCGGACGAAGCTGCCCGCGCGGAGGCCGCCCGTTCTCTCGGGAAGCTGGGCGACGCGCGCGCCGTGTCCGGCCTGATTGCCGCGCTCGACGACGCTACCGCCGGCATCCGCGCGAGGGCCGCCGTCTCTCTGGGTCAGATCGGTGATTCCAGGGCAGTACCGGGCCTGATTGCCGCGCTCTACGACTGCGATGATGAGGCGCGCGGGTCTGCGGCCGAGGCGCTCTGTGGACTGGACCTGACCGAGCGCGCGGACGAGGCCGTAACGGCATTCATCGGTGTACTGGAGGACAGGCATTTCCGCAATTACGATAATAAAGCCATCGTCGAGGACGCGGTGGAGGCGTTGGGCCGCCTGGGCGATCGCCGCGCAATACCGGTCCTGGTCAAAGCCCTTGCCAGTTACCACAAGTACGTTCCAATGTCCGCGGCCTCGGCTCTGGGAGAGATCGGTGGCCCGGAGGCGGAGGCGCACCTCGTCCACGCAGTGAGGTACGGACCCCGTCGGGCCAGGGCTGCCGCGGCTGAGGCCCTCGGAGAGATGGGCGGCCCCTCTGCCGTGCCCCCGCTGCTCGACGCGTTACGAGCGAGGCGTGACACGCTTCTCAGGAACGCTGCGGCAGAGGCGTTGGGACAACTGGGAGCGGTCCAGGCCATCCCCCACCTTCTGGCGGCGCTTGACGATGAGTCCGCGCTGGTCGTTAGCAGCGTTGCCATCGCGCTGGCGAGGCTCGGCGACACGCTCGCGGCGCCGGATATGCTTGACAAACTGATCTCGCCTGACAGTTCGGCGCGGGAGAGGCGGATGGCGGGCGGCCATCGCGCTGGGTGAACTGAGGTATGCGCCGGCTGTCGGGCCGCTCATAAGCGTCCTGGGAGACTCGGACGCGTCGGCGCGCGCGGAAGCCGCTCGAGCCCTGGGCAATTTGGGAGACAGGGAAGCGTTCCGCCCGCTCACGTCCAGCCGCCTGTCGGACGAGGCTCCGCGCGTTCGCGCTGCTGCTGTACAAGCTCTCGGAGGCGTTGCCTTGTCACAGGAGGTCCGCCGACAAGTTGCAGGGCTGCGTGACGACGAGGCCCCGATGGTTCGCCAGTTGGTGGCGCGGATGCTGGAGGAGCCTGTTGAGTGACGGGGTTCATCGGGCAGCGTCTCCCTACGGGGCGGCTCTGTAGATGTCTTCCAGGTATCCTACGAAAGGGCTAAGCGGAGGGTTCGAGAAGCCGGTCGGCGGTCCGCGCTTCAGGGGACGCCGCAATCCCATATGGTTCGGCCTATGTCGCTATGCCAACTGTGAGGGATTTAGACACAAGACAATCGTAGAGCTTCAGTTTTCCGGCAGCCTTGCGTCTCGACGCGATCCTCCGATACCGATAGTGGCCAGGAGCGGCGCGATGCCCACCAACGCCGGCGCCCCGGACGAGGGATCGTTCCGTCCCAGAAACCGGACCGAGAGGCAAGTGTCCCTTCCAAATCAATATCGATGTCCGTGGCGACAATCGGCAAAGGATCCTATTGCCAGTGATCGAGTCCGATGGTACAATTGAACCGTCGCTCTTGATCGGTCCCGCATAGAAGAAGGGCTCGTCTGCCCCGGTTGGAGATTGACCGAGTCGATCCGCCTCCGGCTCAAACCACAAAGGAGACGCTCTTGATTATCGTTCGACGAACCTACACTCCAAAACCTGGCGGGGGAGGACTTCAGCAGCGCCTAAGGGAAGTTCAGAGGGCCACGGTTGAGGCCGGCTTTCCTCCCCTGAGCGTGTACCGAAAGGTACTTGGTCTCCACGGGACGATGGTCACAGTTCAACGTTGGGATTCCGTAGCGGCCTATGACGCTTCACGCAATGAGGTTCGCGCCACGCGATCAATAACTGAGATCTTCGAGAGAATCTACCCTGTGCTGGCGTCCACGCATGAGACGGAGATCTACGAAGAGATTGTATAAAAGTTCCCCGTACCCCCGCGCTCGGCACGTGCCGAGCGCGGGGGAGTGCGACCAGTGCGTGCCGGCCGCGGACGACTTCAGCTGTCAACGCCAAGTTAGAACTGTGCCATTTTCGCCAAGTTGGAAGCGACCCACCTTGTCCTATTACCTAGATTCCTTGTTCACTTCGGACCCAGCGCTCAGCAGTCGCTGTGATGTCAGCAGTCCGGCCTGACGCTTGTCCTTCAATCTAGCCACCGTAGCCGCGCCACCCGCCGCGCCCGCCTCCAGTCAAGCGAGCAGCCCGACAGGTACCGCGCGAGCCTTCGGTCAAGCCGGGTCTTTCGCCTGTGGCATTCTCGGCAGAGCCACTGAAGGTTCTCCAGCGTGAACGCCCTCATGAGCGCGTCGGGACCCATGGTCCTGACGACCTCTATCGCCAGCCTGTGATCCAATTCGGCCGCGGCCCCGCCGCAGGCGCCGCACATCGTGAGCTGCATCCGCTCCGGCTTCTGCCCTGAGGCGACGCGGTAGGTGTCCAGGCATTATTCGTGCCATGTGAGCCGGATGTCGGCGGTATCCTCGCGACACCAGCGGCACACGCCCCTCACCGGAGGCTCTCCCCAGCGCGCCGTCCTGTTAACCAGCCTCCTGGGGTGCGCGGAGGGATGACGCCTGTGGTGGAGCGAGAGTCCGCGGTGGCGGCGATGGGCTATGACGCTCGGCATACTTCTCATGAGGTCAACCTCCGAGACACATCGAAGTGATATATCACACTGAGCTGTATCAATCTGATAGTTCTTCGTTCAGCCTTCGCGCCAGCGCCACCACGTCCCGCTCCACCTGCTCCTCTATGCAGCCGCGTATGTAGTCCGCCACCCTCATGTTCCTGGAGTCCGCCGCCAGCCTTATCTTCTGAACGAAGCTCTCGGGATACCTGAGTCCGATGTAACGCTTTGGCTCGTCGTCGGTATCCCTCATCCCCGGTCCGCTGCCGCGTCCAGATCCCTCCGGCTGTCTCATTCTCATCGTCATGCAATCTCTCCGGTCTAGGGTAACTTCCTAAAGATACATATTGTTCTGGGTGGCGCCGCTCTGCGCGTAGGGTTCGCCGAACACAAGCTCGTACACCGCCGCCATCTCGTCCCTGGCCCTATGTGGGCTCTGTCGGTACTCATGCGCGGTCATGCCCGACGTGAGCGCGCGCTGGAACGCCACCCTGATGTCCGCCACCCTCAGCGCCACGCAGCCCTCCAGGGCAACCCTGGCCTCTTCCTCGTCCCGGTTGCGCGGGTTGGTGGGAGCCCGGTTGAAGAGCGCCCAGGCTTGCAGGTCGGGATTGCGGGAAAGCGCCTCCGCCACCCGACCGTCCACCAGTCCCGCTGTCCACACGTCCACTCCTGTGGGCTGAAGGGGAGCGAGAACGCAGTCCGCTGCCCTGAGCGCTGTCTCCATTTCTGAGCCGTCGCCCGCGCCGGTGTCTATTACAACGTCGTCGTACCCTGAGGCGACGGTCGCTATCTGCCTGGCGAACGCCTCACCGTACAGCGGCGTCGAGTCCAGCCGGGGCAGCCTCAGTGAGGAGCGAGTCTGCGCCCAGAATCGGGAGCTTCCCTGCCTGTCGGCGTCGACCAGCAGCGTCCGGTGTCCCGCGGCGGCCCTCATGCCGGCGAGGTTGGTGGCGAGCGTGGTCTTTCCCGTGCCGCCCTTCTCTGCGAGCAGCGCTATGATCACCGTGTCCTCCCCTTGCTGCGTTCTGTCAAGACGCGATACGCGTCTATAATATATCACAACGTGATACGACACTTAGCTTGTTTTGCGGTCGTATTCCCATGGATATCCGGCCTCTGTCGGCCCGGTGGGACGGGTCCTCCGGCATGTAGTATCGTTAGGTCGGAGCACCGAGCGCCCTCTATCCCTTTGGGACAAGCGGCTGGACGGGCGCCGCGGGATAGGCCGCGTGGCGGAAATAGAAGACGCGCCGGACTTAAAATCCGGCGACCTGATGGGTCGCGGCCAGCACTGTCCCCACTGAGATGGGAGGGATTTAGATGAAGGCTACCTGTGAGAAACCGGGCTGCGGCGAACCCGCCGTCGCCCAGGCGAGATTCGGAGAGGTAACCGTGGCGAGGGCCTGCCCGGACCATGAGCCCGAGTTGATCGAGTTTATCAATCAGTACATAGGGGCTTCGGAACCAGGGCTGGTCGCGCAACCTGTAATGCAGAGTGGGACGAAATAGGGCGGTTCGCACTATAGGGGTTATGGCAAGTCTGCTTCTTCTCAGAGTGCGGCGCTACTCCGGTTCTGCTATCAGGGCGTCCAGACGCTCCAGCAACGTCCCATAGTCCTGTACCCACTCCGAGATTGAGTCTGCGGTCTCTGTGGGCAGCAGCATCCGTATGGCGAGGTCAGCGAGATACTGTTGTTCCTCGCTACTCGTATTCTCGTCGGCCAGGGCAAGCATTACGGCGTCCCGATATACCAGCACCCGCGTAGCCCACGGCAATTGCGCGAGGTCCTCCGGGACATCAGACAGATTATCTATGTCAATGCCGAAATGTTTTGCCTGCGCAGTCAGTATTTCCTGCTCACTCGGATGAATCCCGTCAGAATGCGCGAGCTTCGAGAGGGCGGCAATATAAAGTTCAGGCGAGAAGCCCTTGAGAGGATTGTTCAATTGGTTCATGTTCACTCCGTCATAAACTCGTCCAGATCGTCGGTCGTGCGAAGAATGAGGTCGTCCGGTACCCCAACCGTCTCCGCGTACCGCACACTCGCCTTCAGCATCAGGTTCGTGTTGACTTCGCTATCAAAGGCTACCGCAGCCAATCGTTCGAGGCTTCCGAAGTGGTCATCGAGCCGTCGAATGTATGCCTGACATTCCTGGTCGAGCCGGGCGCGGGCGAACTCCTCGTCGGCGCGCAACTGCGCTATAAGTTTGGATTCCTCTTCACCGAGAGATTCCCGAAGCGCGGTTGCGACAAACTGCCCAGCTACGCTTCCGACGAATGCCCCCAGCATAGGCACAGGAATTACCACCTGACCGGCCGCTGACACCACGCCGACTATCGCGGCGTCCACCGCAACCATCCGCGACATATCCAAGAACTGATCTCCGTCTATGTCGCCTGCGTGGTACTGCCGCAGAAGATTGCCAATACCCATTAGACCGCTCACGAACGCTCCGGCGGCGGGCGCGGACAGGCTTGTTGAGTTGGTCAACAGATACAGTGCTCCTCCGGCAATTGCGCCTCCTCCCGTTCCCAGCGCGACCGGCGCTCCCACGTCTCGCCAGTCCTGGGACGTGAAATCCCCTCTGAACGGGTTCTTACCCTCCCGGTACTTGACCCACATTCCCTGAGTGAGGGCAACACCGCCTCCCACCGCCGCTCCAATTCCCGCAGCCTTTCCAAGTCCGGCCAGGGACGGGCCGTGACTCGAACGAGCCGCATCCTTGAGATCTTCCTTCTGTTGGTTTAGCGAATCCTCGCGGTCTCGTATCGTATCGTGTATGCGCCCTTGCTGTACCTCTGAGTAGTTGGCCTCCCCCGGCTGGATGAGGTCGTCCACGGACCTCTCCGTCTGCCGCCGCAATGAATCTATCCTGTCCGTGATCGCATTCCTGCCGTCATCTGATATGGTCTGGTTCAACTGATCGGACTGGTCCCGAGGGATATGGTAGGCGCCCCCACCACGCGCAAATCCGGGGTACTTCTCTGTATGTCCCAGTACCGCGTCCAATGTGTTGCGAAGGCCGTTATGGTACTTGGACTGAATCTCCACGCCGCCCATGCGGTAATCGACGGGATCAAGCCTTCCCACACCCTCAAAGGTGGCCGTCGGCGTGTTTCCCAGGAGGATGTCTTTCGCCCTGCTGACGTGGACGGTAACCTGTTCGGCTATTTCGCCGTGTTTCGTCGCGGCGCTACCCAGGATATTCTCCGGCGAACCCACGAAGTCGCGGACCGCCTGCAATTGCTTCATGGCATTCAAGAACGCCCTATCTTGAGTTGACAAGGCGTTGGCGAGATCGCGCGCGCGACTCGCCGCGTCCAAGCTGACCCACACCGCAGCGACCTGAGCGGCGATATGAGGCGGTTCCGCCCTTCCTATTTCGGCTCGGCTCACAGCGCGACCTCGGCCCTGATCAGTTCGCTCAACGAACGTATATGATTGATGAGAGCCGCAAGTCGCTCCCTCTGCTCTTCTGTGAATGCCTGGTAGTTATCTGGAGCGCGAGACCCGACCCACGCCAGTTCAGTCATGCACCCCTCCGAATGTTCCACTGTTCGGCGGCGAAGGCCACCGATCTCATGTCTGGCCGTTTCCAATGACCTGATCTGCGCTTCTACCTCAACGCGCTGCTCGGTCGCCTTCTTGGCATGGGATTTATTGCGGGCATTTAGGTAAACGCCCGCTCCCACGAGAGCCGCGCCACCTATTCCCCAGCCCACGGGTCCGGCTAGCGCAAGCAGCGTACTCCCGCCTGCCATTCCGCCACCGCCAGCAACGAGCGCCCCGCCGCCAAGCCAGGCAAGCGCGGCGTTGGTGGCCGCCGCTCCGGAGAGGGCTGATATGGCGGTGCCGGTCGACGCGGTGCCGAAGGTAGTGGCGATTGCCATCGCCGCTGACGGCCCGAAGGCCGCCACTCCAACACCCGCCGCTACTCCAGCAGCTCCTGTCGCACTCCCGATTCCGGTGGTTTTGGCGGCGCTGGTCTCGATGCGCCGGACGGTTTCGTTGAACCTGTCAGCCTCAATCCGGAACTCGGCTATCGTGCTATCGAACTCCTTTGGCGAATTGGAAAGCGTGTTCACGTACAATTCGACTCGGTGGATCACCTCGGCGGCCGCATACTGCCGCCGCTCGTACAGGTCCACGCTGGCGGTCTCCACCTGCATGCGAACTGCCTCGTGTGTTTCGACGGATTTCGTGAATGTGTCAATCGCCTCGCGGCGCACTGAACTGTTGAACATGCCTGCGTCCTCACCATAATAAACCTTAACATGGCACACGGCGCCACTAGCCTAAGCCCGAATCCACCGAAGAGGGTTAGTATCGCCGCCGGGGCGTGGGTGAGGGACGTGTCAAAGTGGCGGTGCGGTTATGATGTCAGCGCCTGGGTCGTTCTGAAGGTCCGCGGTCGTGATTTTGGACGCCAATGGAGGCCCACAGTGGCGATTTGGGGCGAGTTTGACGAATCTGCGGGCAACAGTGGACACCCGCGGTCCGGTCCGGAGCGATCTTACGGACAAGACAGGCTGTGGTGTGTACGGTGGTCAGTAGTAGACACTGCCGTCAGGCCGGCAGAGGAATGGCTCGCAGTCTGGTCAGTGCGCGACCGAACTGTGTTTCCCAGGGCCAGCGCTGCGGGAGATGCAAAGTAAGGCGGCGGGCCGAGTGGGTGAGCCGTCCGGCGAGGGAGAACAAGCGTCTGCGCAGGGTCTTGGTGGTCGCCACCGGCTCGCGCAGACCGATGCGTCCGATCCAGCGAGCCAGGTTGTGAGCCATTACCTGTATGGCCATCCAGGCGGCGTTGGCTGCAAAGCGCCCCGAGGGCAGATGGTTCAGCCCGACACCGTACTTGAGGTCTCGGATGGCGTTCTCGATCTCGGCGTGGCGGCGATGGTCGGCCTCCAGTTGGAGGGTGTCGCCCTGTCGGTCGGTGATGAAGGCGTGATAGCTGTAGTCGACGAAGAGGGCCAGTTGTGAACCGGGCGTGGGCTTCACCCTGCGGACGATGAGACGCACCGGTGCGGCATCGGGCTCGTTCCGAAAAGGGGTGTAGGTGGTCTCAGCCACGTCGGCTGCGCCGTCCATCCAGTAGGGTATGGGAGTCCAGTCCTCCTCAGGTATGGCCTCTATGAGATTGCGCAGTCGGGTGTGCTGACGGACGGTGATGGAGAAGCGGACACCTGTCTTTCGGCATACGGAGACGATGTCATGGGTGTAGAAGCCACTGTCGGCGCGTACGGTGAGTTGTCCTGTGGCCCCGGCGCAGCGCACCCGGCTCACCGTCTCACGCAGGAAGTGGGCTGCGCCCCGGGCGGTGTTGGCTCGACCCTGTCGCAACCGGGCCATCAGCACGTCGCCGGTTCCTGCGGCGACGGCCACAAGCGGGTGATAGCCTCTCTGGCCGGTGTAGTTGTGGCGGCGGGCGCCCTCCTTGCCCAGTCCGTAGGTCTCGCAGATGGTGGAGTCCAGGTCGATGGTCAACGGCTCATCGCCGGGACCCGCGCCAGCGGCCCAGGCCCGCGCCAGCAACTCCCGGCTCACCCGGTCCAACTGCCGCACATGTCCCCACCTGAAGCTGCGCAGGAAGGTCCCCAGGGTGGATGGCGCCTTCACTGTACAGCCCAACACCCGCCCGGTCCCACCGGCACGCAGCGCGTCGGCGTCATCGATGCAGTCCCCACCGGCCAGCGCCGAGGCAACCAGGGTCAGCGTCTTGTCTCCCGGGTTCGCCCGTCCCGGCGCATCGCCCAGGTCAACGTTGCTGTCCACCAGTTCACTCAGTCCCAGGCGCTGAGCGAGAGTGGCCGGCACGAGCAGCCCGGCATTGGCCACCAGCCGGGGATCGTCGAAGGCGATTCGGATGCGGTCGGGACGCTCAGGTGGTAACATCTATTAAGTGCTCCTGCTCTGGGGTTGGTTCTTGTCTTCAAACCCATTATCCCAGATTCAATGGAGCGCTTTCTCACCCCTTTTGCACGACGACTCATCCATCCCTTCGGTGGATCCGGGCTAAATCCTAGTTATAGTGTTTAAGACGCGCAAGGATTGCCGTAATGAAGGCGAGGGCGCAGTTCTTCACCAAGCGATTAATGCGCTCGAGAAATATTTGCTCCATATCCCCTTCTCATGGCACAGCCGCCAGACTCCCCGTCGGGTCCGGCACTAGCTCCAGGTAGATCAGCGTCGTCTGTATCGATGAGTGACCGAGCCAGCGGCTCAGATAGTTGATAGGTATTCCGATCCTCGCAGGTGGCGGGTGGCGGTTCTCAGGGATGGTGCCGTAGGCAGAATTGATTCGCACTATACCGCTTATGTCAACTACGTTACTGTTGTGGGCGGTCTCACGGCTTTGATTCCCTCTCTGATTTGACCATGACAGTGAGTCGGGGTCGGGTGTGGCAACGACAGCCCGGCCACTGGAGTTACCGGCCCTTCCTAGCGGCAGCCCTCTGGCCGCGTGAGGCGAATCTGCCCTTGGACACCTTTCCTGCACCCGACCTGGCCGTCGCGGACTGGACCCGTGAGGCTGCCTTCGAGGTCATGCCTCCCTTACCGCTCCAGGAAGTAGTCCACCGCCATCAGGTTGATGGCGGGAACATCGGCGCCGCAGAGGGCCTTCTCTTCTCTGGCCCAGGTATCGAACAGGTGCATTGTGGTCATTCCGTACGTCCTATCGGTCTCTGGCGCCTCCCAAGGTGAACTCCTGCTTGTAGTGGACTCCATTGAGTCTGCGCCAGGCGGCCTCGGCCCCGTACGAAGACATCTTATGCAACCGCGTGGTGTTTGGGACGCCGAAAGAAGTGACCGACCGGCTAAAGGGCTTCCAAGAAGACTTTGGCGCGACCGGGGTGATGATGGAGCCGAACTACGGAGGCCAGATTCCCTACGACCGCGTCAGCAACTCGTTACGGTTGATAGTCGAAGAAGTGATTCCCTACTTCAAGTAATTGCTCTTTGAGATTCCGAAGAAGCGTAAAAGCTGAGCAATCTTGACTGCGCCAAAGAGCCAGCCTTGTGGCCGGTTTAGAATAACTTAGCTGGACTTTGTACATTCAGGCGGCATAAGTCAGCGATTCTATAAGTCGTTTGAACAGGGGCGCAGGGATTTTCACGATATCCGGTTTCCGTTCAGACAAGCAAAAAGTCTCAGAGGCTCTCCACATATGATGACGCGCCAATGCGATTGCATCGCTCTCTGTCTATATTATGTACAAAGTCGAGCTGAGCAGCTATCACAAAATGTATGTAATCATGTTCATCGCACTTGGTTGGATTCATATGCTTTACTCGATTTGGGGTGCGTTCACCTCTATGCTAATAGCTATTGGTCAACTGCGTAACTCCTGAGCTGGACTTTGTACATTCAGGCGGCGTAAGTCAGCGATTCTATAAGTCGTTTGAACAGGGGCGCGGGGATTTTCACGATATCGGGTTTCCGTTCAGACAAGCAAAAAGTCTCAGAGGCTCTCCACATATGACGACGCGCCAACGCGATTGCGTCGCTGAACGTGGGTTCAGACTTGGCGTACCATGCGGCGGATCGCAGAGCAGTCGGACGCTCCCGCCGCAACAGCTTAGCGGCGAGTGTAACCCAGGAGAACAGTCCCAGCAGCAATGGCGTGGTACCCGCTATGGCGAGGTCCGACCACTGGCGCTGCGTCTCCACTCCGAGGTGAGCGCGAACCTCCTGGAATGTAACTTCAATCCGCCAGCGCAGCGCGAACCATTCGACGATCCGGATCGGCGCGACCGCAGGATCGGCGCATAGCAGGGACTGGGAGTGGAACTGCCCCAGTGGGTCTCGAATGAGAACCCAGCGAATGGGCACAGGCGGCTTGCCGCTGTGATACCAGAGCGCGGTGTGAGAGCTGAGTTCCACCGTACGGGTATCGTTGTCGTACCATGCGACCGATGTCCGGCTCCAGCGCGTATCGGGGTGGTCGAGGAGTTCCCTGAGCGTGGGCAGGCGCTGGCCCTTGAGACGCGGGCGTCCCATTTGACCGGGCAGTCGGGTTGGAGCGGGTTCGTAGAGCGCGGCGTCGAGCCTCAGTCTGGTGATGAAGGTAACGGGTTGGGACATAGACTGGCAGAAGTGGAGCAGGTCGAGTGCGGCGCAGCCGCTGTCAGCCACCATGACGATGGGACGGTCTGGAAGCCAACGCCGGAGTTGGAGTATCATCTGGCGCGCCCAGTCGGTGATTTTCTTGTGAGTCCGTCCCATCTTCCGGTTGTAGCGTTCGGAAGGAGCCAGAGCCGTCAGTACAGGCAATGCCCATGTCCTATGCGCCCAGGGTATGGTGGTCAGCCACATCAGGCTTATCCAGCGCAGGCCCGAGGCCTTGACCAGATGGCTGTCGCTGGAGCGCGCAGCGTCTCGGTAGATGCCCTTTGCCCTGATGCGACTGCCCCGCCGCCGCTCAATTGTTTCGTCTATCCCGAATACCAGTGGACCGTCCCCTTGGGCAAGATGCTGAATCAGAAGCGTCAGCAGAACTCGGCTTAGCCGCAGGGACGACCACACGGCGCGGTTGAGGACATGGTGGTATATCGCAAAGCCGTCATCGTCGCTGAGTCCCATGACACCAAGCGCGGAGGTTACGGTTCGCTTGCGCGGAGCCAGGACGGCGCCGACCAGCAGTACCTGAGCTTTCACCCAGGTTCTGCGCTGGAACAGCGTTGAGAAGGGCTGGAGTATGGGTATAATGGCTTCGGGCAGGGTGAGCGTAGCCGGACCTTTCGTGATAGTTTGCTCGGCTATCTTACCCCGCTCTCATATCCTGTCTAGCTTTTGTACAAAGTCCAGCTAAGTTGGTACAGGTTGTTGTCGTTCACAGGGTCTTTTCAAAGTCGATAGGTGTGTGGAAAATCGGTTGTATCATATATTCTGATTTATGTTATCGCAGGTGAAGTCCAAGTGGACTCCAGGTGACGTTTCAGGTGGTATTGACCTGAAAATCGGCGGATTTAGCTATGAATTCACCTGGAATTGACCTGCAGAAAAAAATTGTCGGACATTTTTGTCGTCATTGATAAATTCCACATTATATAATTTAGGTACTTTTGTTCTGGAACAGGCATATTGTAACATAACGAGTGGAGAGCCGCGCAACACTTCGTGCTGACTTGAAGCCGTATCAGTTTGGTCGGTGGCAGTAATCACCCTCACCCCAGCCCTCTCCCTTGAGGGAGAGGGAGATTGTGTTCTCCTGCCATCCGCTTGAGCGAAGAGTTTTGAGATAGTCTCTAATACCATTTCATTCTGACCACGACATAAATCTCGGCGGCAGTCTGTGTATCGTCATTCCCGCGAAAGCGGGAATCCATTCAAATCTAGTCAGTTACAACACGCCGACGTTACTCCGAATTGGTATAACTGACCTTACGCAGTTGAGAGAGATTTCGTAGCTGATCTGGCTCATTCTGTGGTCTGAATTCATACCTGAGCGCGTAACATCAGTCTCTAAGTTGATACAGGTTCCATCTCTTCATTAGCGCTCGCTCGGAACAAACAACATGGGGTCCCACCTACGAACGCCGACTTATATAGGAGACGTCACTCTGAAAGCGCGTGGGACGGCAGTTGTGTTCGCATTACTCGAGGGTGGGGGAGTTCCACTTGGCGCGCGAGAAAGTGATGGGGCTGTCTTGACACCTTCCGCGCTGTTGTTTAGGATTCGATTTAGAAGTGGCATAGTGTGAGGGATTTAAGATGTCGAGCAAGTACCAGCGCGAAATCGAGGAGATCCTTCAGAAGGCGGGCGATATTGGCGGCGGTGAGCGATGCCGAAAGTCCGCATCCTCGAACAAGAGCATCGGGTTTTTCAGGCTGGCCTGGCTGTACGTCAGTCAGGCCCTGGGAGGGCGATTCTGGTCTATTTCTCCCGGCCGGGTGATGCTGGTTGGGTTTGTGCTGATCTTATCCACCCTACTGGTGAGGCCGTTCATAGGCGGAGTCGCCGGGTGGTTGGGCTGGGCCGGGTTGCTCATGTTCATCATAGGCTACGGTATGGTGCTGGTCAGGCCGCCCAAAGTGCAGAAGAAGTGGCGCGGCGAGCCGATTGAATACAACGTTTCGTGGCTGGACAGGCTTCGCCGAAAGATCACCCGTCGCTAAAGTAACCCGGAGCGAAGTCTTTTTAGAGTCCGCCCCTACGGTTATTGAGTTTGTCGCGTTCCACTGATTCTGATTATTCCATTTGGCGATAGTGGATGCGCGTCGTACTCAGTCTCCGGCTGGAGATGGGGCGGGTGGGGCTGAAGTTACGGGTGGCGTGGATGCAGGCGGAAGCGGAGCGACAACGCCGCTGTCACTGTCAGGCGGAGTCTCCCACAGCTTGTCCATTTCGTCCACCTCAATTGTCTCGTTAACGATGAGATATTCCGAGAGCTGCTTCAGCTTTGGCATATACTCGGATATGACCTTGCGCGCGGATTCATAGGCGTCGTCAATTATCTCGTGAACTTCCTGGTCAATGGTCTCCGCTACCTTGTCCGAATAGTCCCGCTGTTCGGAAATCTCACGGCCAAGGAACACCATCTCCTCGCGCTTGCCGAACGTTCGCGGACCCAGTTTTTCGCTCATTCCGTACCGAGTAACCATCTGTCGCGCTATGTTCGTAGCCTGCTCGATGTCGCTTCCAGCGCCCGTGGTTATCTCGTCGAAGACCAACTCCTCAGCGACTCTGCCGCCCATTGCGGCGGCGAGCATGTCTTCGAACTGTTCGCGAGTCCACAGGTTGCGGTCCTCTTCGGGCAGGTAGCGAGTGTATCCTCCGGTCTGTCCGTGCGTTACTATCGTTACCTTGAAGGGCTTGTCCGCATTGGGCAGCATATGCGCCACAAGAGCATGACCGGCCTCGTGGTAGGCGGTCATCTCCTTCTCCCGGTCGCTTATCACTTTGCTCCGACGCGCAGGACCGGCTATGATCCTGTCTATCGCCTCAGCGAACTCCGAACTCCCTATCATCTTCTTTGCGTGTCGAGCGGCCAGGATAGCCGACTCGTTCACCAGATTCGCAAGGTCCGCCCCGCTGAATCCAATCGTCTGCCTGGCCACACGCTCCAGATCAACCTCTTCCTCCAACGGCTTGCCCTTGGAGTGCACGTCCAGTATCTGTATCCGTCCCTTGAGGTCCGGGTTGTCCAACACGACTCGACGGTCGAATCGGCCAGGACGCAGCAACGCAGGGTCAAGTATGTCCGGACGGTTCGTCGCGGCCAGCACTATCACGTTCGTCCCGGTGTCGAACCCGTCCATCTCAACCAGTATCTGGTTCAGCGTCTGCTCCCTCTCGTCGTGGCCTCCGCCAAGTCCGGCGCCCCTGTGGCGACCCACCGCGTCTATCTCGTCCACGAACACGATGCAGGGAGAGTTGCGCTTGGCCTGGTCGAACAGGTCTCTCACCCTGCTCGCTCCCACTCCAACGAACATCTCTACGAACTCCGAACCGGATATGTTGAAGAACGGAACTCCGGCCTCTCCGGCCACAGCCTTAGCCATAAGCGTCTTGCCGGTTCCCGGAGGGCCCACCAGCAACACTCCCTTGGGTATCTTCGCTCCCAGAGCGAGGAACCTCTCAGGATACTTCAGGAACTCCACGAC
The DNA here is from genome assembly GCA_965261525.1 of Dehalococcoidia bacterium. Classification (GTDB taxonomy): domain Bacteria; phylum Chloroflexota; class Dehalococcoidia; order Lucifugimonadales; family UBA1123; genus VXRN01. The sequence continues at coordinate 992,607 of OZ253472.1, read as the reverse complement.
CTCCTGGAGTTCCTCCTTCGCCTCCTCAACGCCGGCTACGTCAGAGAAGCTGACTTGTGGGCTGTTGCCCATGAACATACGCGCCTTGCTTCGACCGAAGCTGAAGGTCTGGCTGGAGTTTCCCTGCGCCTGTTTCATCATGAACAGGAGCACGGCTCCGAAGAAGATGAGGGGCAGGAAGTTGAAGAGCAGACCGAATATGGCGGAGAGTCCGCCTGAGCCTTTGACGGTAACGTTGACCCGGCTCAGGTCCACCTGCGCGTCCCTGAGCATCTTGACCACGGATGAGCCGGACTCTTTTCTGGACTCGTAGGTCTCACCGGAGAAGGTGGTTACGGTGAGGGCGTCTCCCTTCACCTCGATGCTTTCCACCTGTCCACGACCGGCCATCGTGATGACCTCGTTGATGAACAACTCGTTGGCGTCGCCCAATGAGCCGGAGAGCAGAGTGAATACGATTGCCGTGACACCCGCGATGATCAGAAAATAGACTAGGGTTTTGCGCATCTCACCACCAGGATCTCATATAACTCAGCAATGCCGTTGTAACCTAAGGGGAGGTGGTATGCTCATGTATGCCACAACGCGTTTGCGAGGGTTGATATGCAACATTCACAGTATAGCAGATACCGTGCGACGGCATGACAGCGTATTTGCCTGGCGAACCTGTATCAATTTAGTCGGCGTTCCTTGCGGCGCGAAAATCCCCCTCCCCCTTGACGCTGAGAAGGGTATGTAAATGTGCAGCCAACTAAGAATTTCAATCAACAGACCCCCTCGGGCTTAAGCCCGGATCCACCGAAGGGATGGATGAGTCGTCGTGCAAAAGGGGTGAGAAAGCGCTCCATTGAATCTGGGATAATGGGTTTGAAGACAAGAACCAACCCCAGAGCAGGAGCACTTAATAGATGTTACCACCTGAGCGTCCCGACCGCATCCGAATCGCCTTCGACGATCCCCGGCTGGTGGCCAATGCCGGGCTGCTCGTGCCGGCCACTCTCGCTCAGCGCCTGGGACTGAGTGAACTGGTGGACAGCAACGTTGACCTGGGCGATGCGCCGGGACGGGCGAACCCGGGAGACAAGACGCTGACCCTGGTTGCCTCGGCGCTGGCCGGTGGGGACTGCATCGATGACGCCGACGCGCTGCGTGCCGGTGGGACCGGGCGGGTGTTGGGCTGTACAGTGAAGGCGCCATCCACCCTGGGGACCTTCCTGCGCAGCTTCAGGTGGGGACATGTGCGGCAGTTGGACCGGGTGAGCCGGGAGTTGCTGGCGCGGGCCTGGGCCGCTGGCGCGGGTCCCGGCGATGAGCCGTTGACCATCGACCTGGACTCCACCATCTGCGAGACCTACGGACTGGGCAAGGAGGGCGCCCGCCGCCACAACTACACCGGCCAGAGAGGCTATCACCCGCTTGTGGCCGTCGCCGCAGGAACCGGCGACGTGCTGATGGCCCGGTTGCGACAGGGTCGAGCCAACACCGCCCGGGGCGCAGCCCACTTCCTGCGTGAGACGGTGAGCCGGGTGCGCTGCGCCGGGGCCACAGGACAACTCACCGTACGCGCCGACAGTGGCTTCTACACCCATGACATCGTCTCCGTATGCCGAAAGACAGGTGTCCGCTTCTCCATCACCGTCCGTCAGCACACCCGACTGCGCAATCTCATAGAGGCCATACCTGAGGAGGACTGGACTCCCATACCCTACTGGATGGACGGCGCAGCCGACGTGGCTGAGACCACCTACACCCCTTTTCGGAACGAGCCCGATGCCGCACCGGTGCGTCTCATCGTCCGCAGGGTGAAGCCCACGCCCGGTTCACAACTGGCCCTCTTCGTCGACTACAGCTATCACGCCTTCATCACCGACCGACAGGGCGACACCCTCCAACTGGAGGCCGACCATCGCCGCCACGCCGAGATCGAGAACGCCATCCGAGACCTCAAGTACGGTGTCGGGCTGAACCATCTGCCCTCGGGGCGCTTTGCAGCCAACGCCGCCTGGATGGCCATACAGGTAATGGCTCACAACCTGGCTCGCTGGATCGGACGCATCGGTCTGCGCGAGCCGGTGGCGACCACCAAGACCCTGCGCAGACGCTTGTTCTCCCTCGCCGGACGGCTCACCCACTCGGCCCGCCGCCTTACTTTGCATCTCCCGCAGCGCTGGCCCTGGGAAACACAGTTCGGTCGCGCACTGACCAGACTGCGAGCCATTCCTCTGCCGGCCTGACGGCAGTGTCTACTACTGACCACCGTACACACCACAGCCTGTCTTGTCCGTAAGATCGCTCCGGACCGGACCGCGGGTGTCCACTGTTGCCCGCAGATTCGTCAAACTCGCCCCAAATCGCCACTGTGGGCCTCCATTGGCGTCCAAAATCACGACCGCGGACCTTCAGAACGACCCAGGCGCTGACATCATAACCGCACCGCCACTTTGACACGTCCCTCACCCACGCCCCGGCGGCGATACTAACCCTCTTCGGTGGATTCGGGCTAACGCGGCAATCCTGCCGTCCCGGATCCCCACGGCCTGAACCACGCTGTTGTTGGGGTCCATAGTTTCCACCCGGCCGTTAATGACGATCAAGTCCATTCGGGCTGCTCCGCAGGGTCTTTCCATTTTCAGTGATCAGTTGTCAGTCGTCCTCGCCGCCTCACGATAGAACTCTCACATCATCCGGTAGATGAGACGGGAAACCTCCAGGTAAATCCATCAATTTATGACCGGCCACTCGGGGTCCAGAGCGATGTCGAGCCGATTCGCTCGCGCAACGACCGAATCGGAAACGGTCCTGTAAACCTCGGTCTCGTCCAGCCGGACCGAGCGCCCTCCGCTGAAGACGACCTCGCCGTTGACCAGAACCGTATCCACGCTTCCGGTTCCCATCGTCAGCGCCAGCAGGTGGACCGGATTGTTGGCGGGATAGGCTTCAGCCGCTCGCGCGGATCTCACCACGACGTCCGCGCGCTTACCGGACTCCAGGCTTCCCAACTCCGCATCCAATCCGGCGGCCGCGGCCGCGTTGATGGTCTGCATTTCGAGTAACGCTCCGGGGGAGATGGGGTCATCATACGTCTGTGACGCGAAGCGCGCCGCGAGCATGGTATCCCCCGGTGTGCTGTCCCTGGCGGCGTCGGTTCCAAGCGAGACGCGGATTCCCCGGCGATGTCGCTCCGCCATCCTGAAGTTCGCGCTTCGTCCGAGGCCGAGCGAGAAGAAGGCGGCCGGGCACCACACGATCTGGCAGCCCGTCTCGTGGACCGCGTTATCCTCCGCCTCGTCCAGTACGTTCGCGTGGACAATAACGGTGCGCTCATCGAGGACACCCAGCTCCTGCAAGTGTACGAGTTGGCTGACGCCAGTCATGGCGCGATAGATCTCGCCCTCTCTGGGAACGTAGCCGGCGTGCAGAAACAGGGGGACGTTGTTGTCGCGAGCGCATGAATGCGCAGCCTGCAGCAACTCGGGCGAGGCGGTTCCCAGACCATACAAGAAGATGTACCCGCGAACCAACGCTTCGGGGTCATTATTGCGGTGAAGCTCCACATCCAATTGCCCCAATGACCTGTCGAGGTCAACGGGCGCGCGAGCCGTCAGGCTCGGACTCACGAGCGATGGAACCGCATCGAAGGTCTCGCGCCTGTCCCAAAGATAGAGCGGGGCGAAGAGCGCTCTCAGACCCACGCGCTCGACCGCCTCAGCGCCAGCCTCGGTCGAGAACAGCGAGCCAGGCTCGATGAACATCGTGAAGCCACTTCGAAGCATCTCCAGACCTGCCATCGCGGTGGCCGCGGCTTCATCTACGTCGGTGACTCCCGCTTTCCAATCCGCGAAATTGACGGGCGATGAGCCTGTATCGCGGACGTTGCCGAAGACTCCCCGACAGGAAGTGTGCACAATGTGGTTGTGAGCGTCTATGAAGCCTGGATGCACGATACCGCCTTCGGCATCCACCGTCTCTGTAGCATCGAATCGGTTTCTTAGCTCTGCATCTGCGCCAACCTCCAGGATGCGCGAACCTGTGATCGCCACCGCGCCCGGACGATATATCCTGCGTTCCGAATCCATGGTGATGATCTGGCCGTTGTGAATGAGAATGTCGCATATACTTTTGTTCATAAGGCCGCGCTCCAAAATCGTTGGCGGATTGATGTTCGACGCTATACTGGTCTGTCCCCAGTCTTTGTACCAGTTGTTATGTTAACCCGACTAGCGTCGGACTACTCCCCTTCGCCCCAGGGCCTTTCGATTATTCTAAAATCCAATGGCGCCGCGTTACTGGTCATTCCCGCAGAGGCGGGAACCCCGAAGGGCTCGCCGCTCGGCAATCCATAGGCGACTACACTGCGAATCTGGATAATCGAAACACCCTGAGAGAAAGCCGTGCGGCAGCGTCATAGACTATACCGTGTGTAAGAAGCGCTGGCTGGGAGAATACGCAATGGATACATTCATGAAGCCGGATCCATGTGAATTTTGGCTCGCGCGCGACTTAAACATCCGTACGCTTTATCCGGCCAGCGAATGTTGTCCGTCCGCTAGTTGGCGCTGATGTCGTCGAACAGCGCAGACCAGCTTTCGTAGTCGCCTCTGCCTGTGCCGTAGCGGTGGGTTATAGTCCCGTCGCCGTCTATTGCTATCTTGGAAGCCTGTCTGGTGACGCCAAACGCCTCCAGCATACCCTTGTCCGGGTATGCCACGGGCCAGGGGAGGCCCTTCTCCGCTCTGTCCTCTTCCAGCTGCTTTATGCTCTCGAAAGGGCTTGTGCCGACGACGTAGAACGCAACCTGGTCACCGTAGTTCTCGCCAACCTGTTCCTTGATACTCCGCAACTCGGAGCGGCAGGTGGGTCAAAAGGTGGCATGGAAATAGAGGAACACCGGCTTGCCCTCGCCGGTGAGGTCTGAGGACGTAACTCTGTTGCCGTCCAGCAGGCTCATGCCGAATTCGGGGGCGCGCAGGCCCACCTCATAGCCGATATCCACTGAATCAGCCTGCGGCTGGCTGTCGGTGGCCGCGATAGGCGCCGACGGCGGTGGCGAGGACGTATCGTCAGGCGTCGAGGAGGCAGGCGCTGAACCGCAACCGAGCAAAACGGCCACCGTCGCGCCAATTACCAGAAAAAGGGGCGGTGAAACTCTGATCCTCATGTTCGTACCTCACAATATATTGAGGACTATTTTAATGCAATCCTTCATCGTCAGCATACGGCAAAAGACCCCTCGGCACAAATATCACGACTGCCATGTCGGAGATAACCTACCCCTGATGTCAGGACGTCGTTGCGGTCAGCAAAGTTCTCTGACAACTCAACCGGACGCGAAACACATTGTCAATATCAGTCCATACAGCTTTCTCTCCAGTTTCGGGTTCGGGGATTTCCTCACCCGTGAGTTGTCGCAATGTCAGATTGCCAAACGAACCCTTGCCGGATCCTTACAATCAATAGCCTTCAGGTCGCGAACGATCTTAAACAGTGCGACATATACGTCTGAGCCGATCCACGGCCTGGCCTCAGGGATAGCCGTTCGCTCTGTGGATGCGAGGGACAATACAGGAATACCTGCCGTATTGGCGCGGCCTTCCCCAACATAACGAGAGTCGGGTTTCATCCTCTCGGGAAGAAATCCCATTCGCTCTGGCGCGCCATAATCGTTATCTATCCAAATCAGCGCCCGCTTGCGCGCGCCGGAGAACGGTTCCTGACTCCAGGATTAGACGCTGGGATGGGAATAGGATAGAAAGTGCAAGAGTGTGAGCGGGGGTGGATGTCAAGTCTGGACAGTAACTTGGGGAATACTAAATCAGTCGTCCAGACAGAGCAGCCGTGAACTCAAACTGAGTACAAATGCTCGTCACATACGAGGATGAACATGTGGGATTAACCCGCGTTGCCTTCAAACAGGGGGTAATGCAATGATATTCTTGTTTGTATCTTGACACTATTTGGGGAATGTGGCTAATATAATATCCCGCCCGCCCGTGGGCCCGTGGGCTTGCGGATCAACTTACAGCCGCAGCGCGGCTCAGAAAGGCTCTTGGGATGTTCCAATGGATAAATCGGATAAATAGAGGAATTCACCCCCCCCCCCCCCCCGTAATTATGACCAGAAAAAACGCATTCGCGCTCGAGTCCCGCTGTTCGGCGTTCTCATAATAGCCGGCCTCCTGCTGGCCGGGCTGTTTCCGGCGCTGTCCGGCGACGACGCCTACGCGCAGACCCCTATTGATATCGCAGTCAGCGGAAGGGATGCAGGCTCAGGCGCGCCCGTCTGGCTGCAAGCCAAAGTTCGTGCGAGCGAAGGTTCTTATACATGGAGCCAGTCCGCGGGGCCCAGCGTGACCTGGTGGGATACCGACGGCCAAGTTGCCATGTTCATCGCGCCCGTCGTCCAGTCTAAAACCGCAGTCACGTTGAGTGTGACAGTGACAACAGCGAGCGGCGCTACCCGGTCCGGTTCGGTCCAGGTGACGATTCACCCCCGGTTCGCGGCCTCTGTCGCAAATTTGACGGTTCCGTACTACCACGAAACCGAAACCATGTGCAGCCACTATGTTCCTTCCGGAAGCGGCACTGTGTGCGTAGGACGAATCCCCCTACCGAACTTCCCTATAGAGCTGACTGGTAACCTCATTGACAATGGGCAATACGGCACCATCTGGCATAACATAGAGTACACTTGGGAGCAGATAAACGGGCCGGCCGGCAGTCTGGAAACCGGCCTAAACCTCCTATATTTCACACCCTCGAATTACGATATCGATATCCCGACGGTCGGCACATACACATTCCGCTATACTATCAGGTCGTACGCGCGCGTCGGCGGCGTTACCCGCGTTACCTACGAGATTCACACATCGAGCGCCACAGCCACGCTCATTGTCCTAGCTGGGGATTCCGACTCCAGCCCGCCTGTCAGCAGAGAATTGCCGCCTCCTGTGGAAATAGTGGAAGCTCCGCCGCTCACTGCGGACTCGAACCTGCAGAATACGCCGACAGCGCACGAGGGCAATCCCTTCAGATTCCGCATCGCGTTCAGCGAGCCTATCAGCATCAGCTACCGCACCATCAGGGATCACTCGCTGAGCGTGACCGGTGGCAGGGTGACGGGCGTTGGCCGCGTTGACAAGCGCAGCGATCTCTGGAAGGTGATCGTGGCGCCCGATTCGACCGATGAAGTGACGGTCGTTCTTGAGGGAGACCGGCCCTGCGACGTCCAGGGCGCTATCTGCGCGACCGACGGTCGGCGGCTCTCCAACAGCCTCGAAGTGCGGTTCCCCGGAGTCGTGTCCACCGGACGGTCGGAGCAGGCCCGCACGCCCGAACCCACACCGGAACCGACGCCTGTACCCACACCCGAGCCGACTCCAGAACCCAGGTCGTCATCCGTAACCTCCTGCGCGACGGGTGTGGGCGAACTGACCGCGGCCGTCTCGTTCAGCGGCGACTGGAGCGACAGCGGCTGCCGGGCGCATCACCGAACGGACAGCGCGGCGCGGTACTTCCGGTTCAGCCTGTCTGAGCGGACCTCTGTGTCCATAAGCCTGAGCGGAGACGGCGTGCTGTTCGTCTCCAAAGGCGCTCCCAAGAATGGCTGGGGAACGCCGCCCAAGGGCCCGATGACGCATCGCATCAACGTCCCCTGAACAACGGCAAGCTGCTGCACAACGGAGGCGCCCAGGCCAGCCTGACGCTCCCCGCCGGAAGTTACACTGCCGAAGCGGTCTCGACCGGCGACGGCGACTCATTCACCCTGAGTATAGAGTAGAGTCGCGGCAACCCCGCGCGTCGGACGGCGCTCCGATTCTTCCAGCCGGAAGGGTCGGAGCGCCTTTCGCCGGCTCGCCAACGCGAATATCCCCGGCGCCAGCCTCGTGCAAAGTCTCATTCACGATGATACAATCACGGCGTACTAAGTAACTATCTCAAAACCCGACCTTAAGGAATTTCACCCTCACCCCAGCCCTCTCCCTCAAGGGAGAGGGGGTCTGTTATTGAAATTCATAGCTGACTGGACATTTACATACCCCTGTCAGCCCTCAAGGGAGAGGGTCGGGGCGCCGTTCGCCGGCCCGCCAACCCGAATATCCCCGGCGCCAGCCTCGCGCAAAGTCTCATTCACGATGATACAATCACGGCGTACTAAGTAACTATCTCAAAACCCGACCTTAAGGAATTTCACCCTCACCCCAGCCCTCTCCCTCAAGGGAGAGGGGGTCTGTTATTGAAATTCATAGCTGACTGGACATTTACATACCCCTGTCAGCCCTCAAGGGAGAGGGGGTCTGTTGATTGAAATTCATAGCTGACTGGACATTTACATACCCCTGTCAGCCCTCGAGGGAGAGGGAGATTGTGTGTTCTCCTGCCATCCGCTTGAGCGAAGAGTTTTGAGATAGTCTCTAAGGAAAGGGGATTTGGAGTTGCCAGTAACCAAGCTCGATATAACCAGCGTCACCCCGTTCGCGGGCGGACAGTCATTCGGCGAGGTGGGCGCCTACAACCATCTGAAGGGAACGGCCCACTTCTCGGTTGACCCGCTGCACCCGAATAACAGCGCGATCACGGACATAGAGTTGGCTCCGCGCGACTCCGGGGGGCGTGTATCGTTCTCGGCGGACTTCGAGATGCTCCAGCCCGCGGACCCGGAGCGCGGTCGGGGCAGCATTATCTACGACGTGGTGAACCGTGGAAGAAAGACTATTCTCGGATTCAACAGTTCGCCGCGCGCGATGGATCCGGGCGCGCCTCTGCACCCCGGCAACGGATTCCTGATGCGTGAGGGATACACTGTCGTCTGGTGTGGCTGGCAGTCCGACGTTCCGGCGGACGACCCGGACCGCATCGGCCTGCGGACACCGCAGGCGCTGAACCCGGATGGCAGCGGAATCACGGGACGCATTCTTCACCAGTTCCAGTGCAATGAGCCGACGAACGTGTTTCTGCTCGCGGACAGGATCCACGATCCGCACCCGCCGGCCGATCCCCACGAACCGGGCGCGACACTCACCGTTCGCGACCATCCCAACGGCCCCGCGACTGACATCTCACGTGACCAGTTCCAGTTCGTGCGCGTCGAGGATGAGCAGGTGGAGCCGGACCTCAATCACGTCTATCTCAGAAGCGGGTTCGAGCCGGGCCGCATCTATCAACTTATCTATACCACCACGGGAACCGACGTAGTGGGGCTTGGAATGGCGTCAACGCGCGACATCGTGTCGTTCCTGAAGTACGAGTCGGAGGCGGACGGCAACCCGTGCGCGGGTTCCATCGAATACGCTCACGCTTTCGGTTCTTCGCAGAGCGGTCGCTTTCTGAGAACCTACATCTACTACGGGATGAACAACGACGAGAAGGGGCGGATTGCGCTGGACGGCATCATTCCGCACGTCGCGGGCGGAATGCGCGGCGAGTTCAACCTGCGCTTCGGCCAGCCGTCCAAGGACGTGTGCTACATCATCCCCGAACTGTTCCCGTTCTCGGACACAGAGGTCACCGATCCCGTCAGCGGTATTAGCGGCTCCCTGCTCACTCGCATGGAGGAGAGCGGAAACGTCCCGAAGATCATGTTCACCAACACGTCCGCGGAATACTGGCGCGGAGACGCGGCGCTCATACACACCGACATATCCGCTATGACGGACGCCGCCGAGTCCGAGAACGTCCGCCGTTACCATTTCGCTGGCGCTCAGCACGGGTCGGGGGTATTCCCGCCCGAGACCATCAGGCAGATGGACGGGTTGAAGGGGCAACTGCCCTATAATGCGGTTGACTATTCGCCATTGCAGAGGGCGCAACTGAACAACCTGGACAGTTGGGTGAGGGGCGAAGCTCCGGCTCCGGCGTCTCGTCATCCGAGTCTGGACGACGGCAGCGGGGTGGAGTCATATACTCTCAGGGAGAAGTTCGAGCGGATTCCGTCGGTGACATTCCCGCCCGAGGTTACAAGGGCCATGCGCCTGGATTACGGCGACGAGATTCACCTGGGGCGCACGGTCAAACTGCCCGCCGAGCAGGGCGAGGAGTACCCCGCGATTGTGTCCGATGTTGACGACGACGGCAACGAGGTGGGCGGAATACGGCTGCCCTCCGTGAGTGTTCCTCTCGCTACCAACACCGGCTGGAACCTGCGCCATCCTGACAACGGCAATCCTGATCTCGTAATCGGAATAACCGGCGGTCTTGCGGGCTGGACGCTGCCGTTCCACAAGACACGCGAAGAAAGGGAAGCGACCGGCGATCCGAGGCCCTCGATAGACGAGCGTTACGAGTCCAGGGACGACTATGTGGAGCGAGTGAGACAGGCCGCGTCAGAAATGGTGTCGGAGGGCTACCTGCTCGAAGAGGACATAGAGCGCGAGTCGGAAATGGCCGCTAATCGCTACGAATACTGGATGAACGGCGACGGAACGGCCTAGACGGTAGTCACAGATCGTTGGGTATGTGGACTTCCAGCCCTTCAATGCGCTGGACTAGAAGCAGAAGACCCGCCCCATAATGGTTAATACGGCGGGTCTTCATTCGAGACCGCTATTCGCAATCCCTTCACTCAGTGGAAACTGAGACGCTGTAACGAAGCAAATTCAATATAACTCTTTGTCGTCACACTGTCAAGTGAGTTGAACACAAGGATGCTGTATCAGTTTGGTCGGTGGCAGTAATCACCCTCACCCCAGCCCTCTCCCTCAAGGGAGAGGGGGTCTGTTGATTGAAATTCTTAGATGGCTGCACATTTACATACCCTTCTCAGCCCATCGAGGGAGAGGGGATTTTCGCGCAGCAAGGAACGCCGACTAAGTTGATACAGGCTGGAACACAAGCAAGGCCCCCGACGGGATTCGAACCCGCGACCTCTCGCTTCGTTACAGCAGTGCTCTGTCCACTGAGCTACGGGGGCATTGTCATGCTAACAGTTCCCGAACGCGGAATACCAGCAGATATGTCACAGAGATAAGATATGTCTGGGTGGAAGATAGCATCTACATCGTGGACGTCAACAAACGTCAAGGTAGCTGTCTTCCTTGAGGATAGCTTCTACCGTCTCGCGGTCGGCGGGTATAATTCCCCATAACTTCTCTACCGCGCTTTTCCCTTTCTGAAGTTCAAGTTCCTTCAGTCGGAGTTCCCGTCTCGCCTTCCAAGACTGATGCCTGAAAAGCCGTTCACGGATAGCGTTTTCGATGAACCTGGATAAGTCAGTTCCTGTTTCTTCCGCCGCTTCCATGGCACTATGCAACAGGTCTTCGTCTATCGCAAGTTCGGTCTTCTTTTTCACGGCGCGCCTCTCCACACTCGGGTATACTGAAACTGGCAAGATTGTGTCATTGGATTATCAGAGTATCACATCGGCGCGTTTCGTATGAACAAGACTACAAAGCGGATTGGCAAGAACGGCGTCCTGCGTCTGCTGGGCGAACTGGAAGCCGAAGGCTGCGCCGCGAGCGTGTATGTTTCGGCCCGGACGCTTGCGGAGCGCGACTACGGACATCTTCTGCCGGAATCAGGGGAGGAACGCTCGGCTATCGCGGATGCCATTGAGGAGACAGTGAGCGGAGATACGGGAGCGGCGGTGTTCGCCGCCGCCGACCGAATCGTGGTAGTCAGGCCGCCGATTCCGTTGGTCTCGGATGCGCGGGCCGTGGACGCTCATCCTGACGAACTTCGTCGCCTGCTGAGGTCGGAACCCGTGATCGGTGTGGTCTTATTGAGACTGGGAAGGTACGCAGTGGGCGTTCTCAGAGGCGAGACACTGAGCGCTACGAAGACGGACTCTCGCTACATGAAGAACCGGCACCGCGCGGGCGGACAGTCCCAGCGTCGGTTCGAGCGCAGCAGAGAGCGTCTCATACGCGAACTGTACGACAAGACGTGTGAGATAACGCGGACTGTGTTCACCCCGTATCTGAAAGACATGGATTATGTCTTTCTGGGCGGAGAGCGCGGCACTCTGAACGGATTCGTCAAGCGCTGTCCGATGATGCAGCGCGAACTCAACCCTAAGTTGCTTTCCCGACGGCTCGCGGTAGATAAACCCAACCAGAAGGCGCTGACGGGCATATCCCGCGAGGTGTGGATGAGCGAGGTTGCCTTCTTCGAGCGCGGCTGAACGCTATCGCGCGGTGTATCCGCCGTCCACGGTCAGCGCGACGCCGGTTACATAGCCCGCGTCGTCCGAGGCCAGGTAGAGCGCGACGTTCGCTATCTCCTCCGGCCTGCCCAGTCTGCCCATTGGATGAAGTTCTTCCAGCAGCGCGTTGGTCACGGGGTCTTCGGTAAGCGCCCTGGTGAAGTTGGTAGCGACGAACCCCGGACACAGGCAGTTGACCCTTATGTTCTTTCGCGCGCTGTCTATCGCAAGGGTGCGGGTGAACTGGATCACGCCGCCTTTGGAAGGCGGATACGGATTGAATCCGCCTCCGATTCCGACCGGATAACCGACCAGTCCCATCGTTGACGCGAGGTTGATAATCGAGCCACCACCCACCTTCTCCATCTCGGGGACCGCGTACCAGGACACCAGGTATGTCCCCTTCAGGTTCACGTCCATCACCTTATCCCAGATAGCCTCGGGGGACGCGCCCTCCGGGAGGGCGTTGCGCGCGCTGATTCCGGCGCTGTTGATCAATATGTCCAGTCGTCCGAACTCGGCGACCGTGGCGCTCACCATGCGCTCGGCGTCCTCGCCATTGGAGACGTCGCCGGAGAGCGCGAGTCCCCTGCCTACCGATTCTTCGATCATGTTCGCGGTGTCCCGGGCGTTCGCGCCCGATATGTCGGATGCCGCAACCGAGGCTCCCTCGTTAGCGAACAGCAGCGCGACTGCGCGGCCTATGCCGGATCCCGCTCCCGTAACCAGGGCGACTTTATCTTTCAGGCGCATATCTAATTCCTCGATTCTCCGCGCCTCGACGTTCGCGCGACCATGTGTTCATTCGGTACTATAATATGATTTCGGCGGGCTGAACATCCACACGCGCGACAATTCCTTTCGAGAGACGCTGTTGAATACAAGAACGGACACGCTGAAACGGATAGTTGTGGTAGGCACGTCAGGTGCGGGGAAGACCACATTCGCGGGCGAACTCGCTAACCTGATGGATGTGCGCCACGTCGAACTGGACACCTATCAGCATGGCCCGGACTGGACGGAGACGCCGGACGACATCTTCAGACAGAAGATATCGGACGCGCTGACGACGCAAAACTGGGTGGTGGACGGCAACTACTCCGTAGCCCGGGATATAATCTGGGCGAGAGCGACGACCATAGTGTGGCTGGACTACCCGTTCAACGTGACATTCTGGCGGTTGTTTCGCAGAACAATGGGCCGCGCCATCATGCGCACCGAGCTATGGAACGGCAACAGGGAAAACCTGCGAGGTGTCTTCTTTGAGAAGGACTCCCTGTTGGTGTGGGCATTCAAGACGCACTGGAGCCGCAGGAGGTCTATGCCCATAGCCTTTGCTCAACCCGAATACGCCCATCTGGATTTGATGCGGTTTCGCTCTCCCCGCGCCACGCGGAGATGGTTGAAATCGCTCAGCGGCGCGGGGGCGAAATAGCGTATTCGCTACACGTCCATGATCTTGTCAGGCGTGAGCAGTTCCATGAACTCTATCCGGCTGCTCTCCACGAATTCGAGGGCCGCTCGTCCCAGCGTTAGCGCCTCCTGGGGAAGGTCATTGCCCTCACGCATCGGCGACATAAGCGCTTCTTCTGTCCACTCCAGCACTACAACGTTGGTATCGCCCGGCAGCGTGCCGCCGTTGAAATAGACTTTGAACTCGCTCCTATGTCCGGCGTCGCGGTATAGCTGCGCCTGATTATGGACCATACTGGCGACTCGTCGCGCTTCTCTGGGCTTGGTATTGAAGATTCTTCTCACCAGGTACATAGTTAATCCTTCTTTATGAAACTCATGCCAACATTAGTAGCTGTTAGCTTTGAAAGTGAAGATTTCCGGTTGCAACTTTTAACCTCAAGTTTATACTCTATATTGCAATCAGGCAATTCCACCTCTGTTCGCCTCCGCGGCCCCACAAGTACTCTTCACAATTACCCAGATGTCCAATTCTCACCACGTCAGTATAAACGATGTGTACAAGAGCTTCGACGACGAAGTGGATGGAAGATTTGTACTTCAAGACATCAACCTTGAAATAGAACACGGTGAATTCCTCTGTCTTATAGGGCCGAGCGGCTGCGGCAAGTCAACCCTGCTGAGGCTCATCGGCGGTCTAATGGAGCCGACTTCCGGTGAGGTTCTGATTGACGGTCTGACTCCCGCCGAGGCGCAGGCAAAGAAGGCGTTCGGGTTCGTATTCCAAGAGCCGGCCCTCCTGCCCTGGCGTACAGTGGCGGATAACGTGCGACTGCCACTCGAAGTCAATCTCCGGAATAATCCGGCGGACAGCCATTCCGTCTCAGAACTGCTAAGTCTTATAGGTCTGGATCAGTACGCAAATTACTACCCTTCACAGTTATCCGGGGGTATGCTTCAGAGAGTTGCCATTGCGCGCGCGCTGGCGTCAGGAGCTTCGCTGCTCTTGATGGATGAGCCATTCGGGGCGCTCGACGAAATAACACGGGCGACAATGGCGTATGAATTACTGAGGATATGGAACACCGATAAGAAGAGTGTCGTATTCGTTACTCACAGCATTTCAGAAGCGGTTACTCTCTCCGACAGGGTGGCGGTGATGTCCAGAAGACCCGGACATATAGTCGAGATGGTCGAAATCAATCTTCCCAGGCCACGCACTCGCAGTGTGGAGCGTGAGCCCGCGTTTCTGCGATACTCAGAATGGCTGCATGACCTTCTTTGGCAAGGGAACCTGAATGAACAAGCCATCGCCAGATAGACGGGTCGGCGCAGCCGGACATCCCCAGCGCAGGTTTTCCGCTGTCAACTTCCGAAATCGGGTTTCCGGTAAGGGACTTAGCTATATCCTGCCACCCGTGGTTGCGCTGTGCGTCGTCGGCATCGCGTGGGAATTCTGGACTCGATTGGCCGATGTGCCGACGTACATAGCGCCGGCTCCTTCCATAGTGCTGGACAGGCTGGTGGGAGACATCTGGTTCTTCATAGGACATGGAGCGGTAACTCTGGCGGAGGCGCTGGCGGGCTTCGCGCTCGGGACGGCTGTCGCGCTCGTGGGCGCGGCGCTGATGACTCAGTCGCGCTATATCGAACGCAGCCTGTTCCCGCTGGCGATTCTGGTAAAAGTGACTCCCGTTGTGGCGGTCGCGCCGCTATTCGTAATCTGGTTCGGATTCGGCCCTGTTCCCAAGGTGCTCATAGTCGCGCTGATTACTTTCTTCCCAGTCCTCGTGAACGCCGTTACAGGGTTTAGATCCGTGGACAGGGGAGCGATGGAATTTTTACGCTCGATCCGCGCGTCACGGCGTGAGATTTTCTTCAAGCTCAGAGTGCCGGGCGCGACTCCGTATTTGTTCTCCGCGTTTCGGGTCTCCATCCCACTATCGGTGATAGGCGCAGTGATAGGTGAGTGGTTCAGCGCGGACAAAGGACTCGGGAGCGTTATCATCGTAGCCCATAGTAACCTCGATATGCCCACGCTGTTCAGCGCGATATTCGTACTGTCATTCATGGGCATCGGTCTAACAATTCTGCTGTCGGTTGTTGAGAAGAAGGCTCTGTTCTGGCACGAGTCTTCAAACATAGTTTAAGTTGCCCACTTGGTTGGAATGCGACGGAAAGTCCCCGGAAATGATTAGAGTAAGAACGCTGGCTTTCGCGCTGATGTTCATATTGTCGGCCCTGTTTGTACTTGGATGTTCCGAACCCGAACCCGAAATTCAGAGTGTGAGGTTCGTAGCGGGCTATAAGGCCCAGGCGAATCTGCCACTTGTGGCTGTGTACGCCGCTCAGGAGAAGGGTTATTTCCGGGAGCAGGGACTCGATGTGGATATCCAGCACTCTATTGGGGATTCGATGAATCTGCTCATGGGAGGCAAGGCCGACTTCGTATCAGCGGATGCCGGATACACTCTGAAGCTCAAGGCAGACCCGGGACTGCCAATCGTCGCAATCGCGCTGTTCGGCCAGCGTGGTCAGCAGACGTTTATCGCGCTCTCAGAATCGGGCATCAACACGCCCGAGGACTGGGAAGGCAAGACCTTCGGGTACAAGGGCACGATTCCGCCTGAGTACCTGGCAATCGTAAATTCCGCGCAGGTGGACAGGTCGAAAATACAGGAAGTCAGGGTAGGATACGATCCGCGCATTCTGACTGAGCGCCAGGTGGACCTGCTGGCGGTATTCAAATCGAATGAACCGAACATTGTGCGCGGCCTCGGCTTCGACGTGGTCGCGTTCGACGCGGCGGACTATGGAATGCAGACCATGGGTCTGACTTACGTGACGCGGGAAGACTTCGCTGAAGAGAATCCCGAAACTGCCACCCGCTTCCTTAAAGCCACCATGAAGGGAATGGAGTACGCCTTCGCCAATACGGAAGAGGCTCTGGACATTGTGATGAAGTACGCAGGGGGCGAGGACCGCGAGCATATGCGGTACATGATGATTGAGGAGCAAAAGGACGCCACGTCGCCGCTTACCGAGCAGAACGGCTTCGGCTGGATGACCGCCGAACAGTGGAAGAGCTTCCATGACTCGCTGCTGGAGTATGAGGGACTGTCGAACGCGGTGGAAGTGGAGTCGGTCTTTACCGACCGCTTTCTACAGGAGATTTACGAGGACGGCGTTCTACAATGGCCGTAGTCTGCTTCGGGATAGGCGGGATAAACATGGCGACTTAAGGACAAATCACTGGTGAAGCGTGTTAAACTACTAGCAGGGTATATCAGTAAGACAGTACAGGCCCATT
Source organism: Dehalococcoidia bacterium (assembly GCA_965261525.1). Classification (GTDB taxonomy): domain Bacteria; phylum Chloroflexota; class Dehalococcoidia; order Lucifugimonadales; family UBA1123; genus VXRN01. The sequence goes on along the minus strand of OZ253472.1, from coordinate 975,748 downwards.
GGCTTTTAATCCACGCGCTGACCGCGCCCTGGGGCAGTCTGATAGCCACCGGCGTATTGGTTAACTTCGATAGGTCAGTCCCTGAGATTTGGGTGTTTTGGCGATACTGGAACGACCTTGCCGCTATGTCGGATATGGTCAGCTATGGCGCTGTGACTTATGGAAGCTCAGTGTCATCACTGGAGGTAATTGTAAGAGTGCCTTACTACGCAATCGCAAAGATACTAGAGGATCGAGAGAGGCGGCGGAAAGAGCGAGAGAGGATGCGGAGTGAAGCTCGTAAAGAGGGATTGGAGCAGGGATTGGAGCAGGGATTGGAGCAGGGGCTGGAGCGGGGGCTGGAGCGGGGAATAGACCTGATACTCAATAACCCCGAGTTTGAACAGTACCCCGAGCTTCGTGAAAGAATAAAGAAAGACGTGGAGTCCGCCATGGAAGAGGGCGAGCGGTAGGTTCTATTAAAGGATAGGTCAAAAGCCTGTTTTCTAAACCGGAACCCGATAGATTAAATATGTTATGCAATTTCCAATGAACAACTCAAAAGCTATACAAGGAGACGACACGCACGCCGCCTTCGAGATAATGGAACTGGCGAAAGCCAAGGGTGCGCTGCTGTTCGGGGAGTTCCAGCTGTCGGCGGGTGGAACGAGCAGTTACTACTTCGACGGTCGCATTCTGTCACTGGATCCGGAGGGCGGCTATCGAGTTGCCCAAGCGTTCCTGCCCATTCTGCGCGAGTGCGGCGCCCAAGCCATAGCAGGGCCGACCCTTGGCGCAGACCCAATCGTGTCCGCAGTCTCAGTCGTGAGCGGGATAGAAGGCCATCCTATCCCCGGACTAATAGTTCGCAAGGAGACCAAAGGACACGGTGGGAAGAGAGCGATAGAGGGACCGACCGCCTCGCTCTGCAAGGGCGCGCCTGTCGCCGTCGTGGACGATACCTGCACCACGGCGGCCAGCCTGTTTCACGCTATCGAGGCGGTGGAGAGCGCAGGATACAGGGTCGTCAAGGTACTGTCAATACTGGACAGGAACGAGGGTGGAAGCGCGGAATTGAGACGAAGGGGATACTCGTACCAGGCCCTGCTGTCGGCGAACGAAAACGGGGAGATAGGCCCTTCGTTCTGACGGCATCTCAATTATCCCGCCAGACCCTCCCACATCAGGCGAATGCCAAGCAGCAAAACGACCACTAGAAGCATTCGCATTACCCAGACCCCCTGAACTCGCCCCGAGAGCATCGCGCCGATCTGTCCGCCGACCACGAGACCGACACCGATGAAAAGGAGAGTCGGGAACAGTTCTATATGACCAAGGTATCCGTGAGCCAACGCGCCCGCGCTGCCGTAAATGGCAAGCGCGAACACTGATGACGCGGCCGCTATCCGCACGGGAAATCCGAAGGCAATCACGAGTATTGGGGTTCTGAGGAATCCGCCGCCTATTCCGAAAAAGCTGGATATGAACCCGAGTACGACGTTGAACGAAGTGGCCAGAGCCTCGTTGAATTCGTAGCGGTATTCCTGTCCTGATGCGGTCGTGATGTGGCGTTCTCTGACAGTCGCGGATATTACATGGCGCGGCTGGCCAACTCTGCCGTTTCTATGAACGCTGGGGCGGAGCGCAAGCTGGAGGGCCACAAGCAGCAGCAGAGCGCCGAATAGTGTTCTGAAAAGCTCGGGGGCTATGGAGCCGACTCCAAACGCGCCTATGACCGCGCCCGGCACGGCGGCGCCCGCAAAGAGCAGCGCGCTGCGATAGTCCACTACTTTCATCCTGATGTATATCAGGGCGACCAGGATGCTGTTGATGGCGATGGCCGCCAGCACTGTTCCGGCCACAACCTCCGGGTCTTCGGAGTCGAATACCAACAGAAGCATCGGACTGAGAATGAATCCGCCGCCCGCTCCCACAAGAACGCCGTAAGCGCCGGAGCCAACCCCCAGAAGTGCCATCAATATCCAGTCGAGATATTCCAACAGCCCTCCGGGTGTCAGTTCATTAAGTCATTCAATACCGTCCGCGCCATGTCAGAGGGTACATCATTTCGGGTTGTGGCGTTGCCTATGCCATCGAGCAATACCCAACGTATCGCTCCCGCAGAGACCTTCTTGTCGGAGAGCATGGCTTCGGAGACGGCTTCGGGATCAACCCCTCTGGCATCCAGTGGAAGTCCATATCTGGAGAGAATGGCGCGCTGGCGTTCGACTTCGGATTCGGACATCATGCCCAATTGACGGCCTATGTTCGCGGCGCCCATCATGCCGACGCTCACGGCCTCGCCGTGCAGGTAACGACCGTATCCGGTGGCGGCCTCTATGCCGTGGCCTATGGTGTGGCCGTAGTTGAGAAGGACCCTGATTCCGAGCGTCTCTTTCTCGTCCTGGGACACCACGTTGGCCTTTATCGCCATGCTGCGACGAATGACATCGGTGGCAATCTCAGGCTGCAAGGACTGTATCTCGTCCGGAAGGCTTTCGAATGTGGACAGCAGATTGTCGTCCATTATGAGTCCGTGCTTAATCGCCTCTGCCCATCCAGACGCCAGCTCGCGAGGAGGGAGGGTCTGGAGTGTGGAAACGTCGGCCAGAACGAACTTGGGTTGGTAGAAAGCCCCGACAAGATTCTTGCCCTGCGGAAGGTCAACGGCGGTCTTGCCTCCGATGGCGGCGTCCATCATCGCCAGGAGGCTGGTCGGCGCCTGGGCGTAGGGTATGCCTCTCAGATATGTCGCGGCCACGAATCCCGCGAGATCTCCGACCACTCCGCCGCCCACGGCGAGAATAAGATGTCCGCGTTCAGCCTTCAGGGAGGCGAGCCAGTGATAGATGTGCTGGGCGGTTTCAAGCGTCTTGCTCTGTTCGCCGGGAGGGATGAAGAATAGGTGAGTGGGAATCCCCACGCTTTCCATAGAGCGCTGCGCCCGGCGCGCCTGGGTCTGCACGTAGTTGTCGGAAATTATGTAGGCGGCGGGAGGGTCCATCGCGCTGCGGACGCGAGCGCCGATTTCTTCGATGACATCCCAGCCCACCCACAGCGGGTAATCGCCGGAAGAAGTGTGGACCCGCGCGGCCATGTCGGAAGAATCCTGGGCCGCGGGTTGGGCTTGCAAGCGAGCGTTGACCATTTCGAACCCCCGAACGACCTCCGCCGCCGCGTCCTCGGGGGTCAGAAGGTCGGTGTGAACTGTCCAGTGGGCCAGAGTATAGTTGAACTGTCTGAGCGCCTTCAAGGAACGGACACGATCCTCGATGTCTGCGGCTTCCAGCATCGGTCTTGCCGCGACGTCATCGTCCCGCGCCTGCTGTTCGGACAGCCGTTGGAGTATCGTTTCAGGACGCGCTTCAAGCAGCGCTACGACGCCATTGGCTTCCATGACCGCGCGGTTGCGCTCGTCCATGATAATGCCGCCGCCGGTGGATATGACCTGTCTTTCGGCGCAGGCGACTCTTTCGAGGGCGCTTCGCTCGATACAGCGGAATTCATCCTCGCCGTATCGAGCGAAGATGTCTTCTATCGCCATTCCCTGGGACGCGACTATCTCGTCATCGGTGTCCACAAAAGTCCAGCCGAGAAGCCGCGCGGTTTCTCGACCTATAGTAGTCTTACCCGCGCCCGAGAATCCTGTAATAAAGACATTGGGTCTGGTCAGAGGACTGGCCCTTTAAGCGTAGCGCTGAACAGACAGGCCGGTGACGGCCTGTCTGATTTTACATGTGTATAAGACGCCCGGGTTCTAGTCTTACGATATGCCGTTGGCGGCCAGGTAGTCCACTGCCTGCTGGACGGTCTGTATATTTTCGGCGTCTTCATCGGAGATTTCCAGCGTGACGTCGTCGGTGGAGAACTCTTCTTCAAAAGCCATGATAAGCTCGACCAAATCCAGAGAGTCGGCGTTGAGGTCTTCTGTGAAGGAGGCATCGAGCACTACTTCGGATTCATCCACGCTTAGTTTTTCGGCTACAACTTCCTGTACCCGCTCCAGTATCGTTGCCACTGCTATACCTCCGTGTCAGCAGAAATTGTGATTGGCGACGGCTGCTTCGAGAGTGAAGTTTCCATCACCGACCCAAGAACGCCATTGACGAACCTGGGGGAACTTTCGGACCCGAAGACCTTGGCAAGCTCCACTGCCTCGTTTATAGCGACCTTCGGCGGAGTATCGCTCCCCATGGTAATCTCGTATATGGCCATCCTGAGCAAATTGCGGTCAATGACGGACATATTCGAGACGGGCCAACTTGGGGCGTACTCGGTAATTATCTTATCTAATTCGTGGATATTTTTAAGGACGCCCTGAGTCATATAGGTCAGGAACTCATTTGCCGGGGCTGAAAATTCCTGGGACTCGCGCCTGTATGACAGCGCATCGTCCAGAGTATGAGCGACACAGTCCACTTCAGACAGCGCTTGCAACACGGCGACGCGCGTTGCGCGCCTGGAGTTGGACACTCTTCTATTCCGGGTCTGTACCATTTTGCAGTCTAGTTATCCTGTCCATATGTCAGAAGATTCAGTCGCGCGGACGCGCCCGCCGATTATACAGGCTGCGCCGCGCGAACCGCTAGTTTCTGCGCAGTTTGAGTATCGAGTCCATATCTGTGACGTTGGATGTCTTGGCGCGGCGATTGATGCGCTTGACCATACCGCTGAGAGAGCGCCCCGGTCCTATCTCCACGAAGCTCTCAACACCGGAGCCTACCATGTAGTCTATGGTGTCTTTCCACTGGACGGCGCTACACACCTGGGACAGTAGCTCTTGCTTAATCTGGTCGGCGTCGGTCAGAGGGAGCGCGGCGCAATTGGCGACGATGGGAACGCGGGCATCATGGAAGTCCATGCTTTCGATAGCGTTCATAAGCCCTGCCCTGGCCGGCTCCATGAGGCCGGAGTGGAAAGCTCCGGCTACCCTGAGAGCGATGACCTTCTTGGCTCCGCGCGCATCGCAGAGGTCCATCGCTCTGGCAATAGCCATGCGCTCGCCGCTAATAACTATCTGGTCGCCGGTGTTCACGTTGGAGATCCAGACGCCGGTCTCGCGGACGACTTCCTGAAGCGCGATCTGGTCGAGTCCGATCACGGCGGCCATGGTTCCGGGGTTCTGTTCGCAGGCTTCCTGCATCAGCCGGCCTCTCTCCTGTACAAGCAGGGCGGCCTGGTCAATGCCCAGCGCTCCCGATACGGCGAGAGCGGTGTATTCTCCGAGGCTGTGTCCTGCCATGAAGACCGGATTCGGCAGGGTATCGGAGTCGAGTTCCTGTTCCATAGCGCTCATGCAGGCGAGGCTGACGGCCATTATGCCCGGCTGGGCGTTCACGGTTTGGCGCAGGTCATCTTCCGGTCCCTCGAACATAGTCTTTGTGAGGGAGCGGCCGAGCGCGTCGTCAATCTGGTCGAACACGTCCCGGGCGGCGGGAGAATTGTCGTAGAGTTCTTTTCCCATTCCGACGGCCTGCGCGCCCTGTCCTGGGAAAAGATACGCTACTTCGGGGCCGCGAGATTCGGTTTTGAACGTGAGTGTCATGTCAAAACTCCATTTAGAGGGGGTATGAGTATGAAATTTCTGTACGAGACAAACGGCTTAGAATACATTGGAACTCGTGTCGGGGATTACTTCTCGTCCATTGTAGTAGCCGCAGCTAGCGCATACCCTGTGAGGGAGCCGGGCGCTCTGACATTGCGGACATCGCGAAAGCGAGATGCCCTTTATCGCAAAGTGGGCGGAGCGTCCGCCCTGTCGCTTCTTGGAGTGTTTTTTCTTTGGAAGTGGCGGCATTTTAAGTTTCTCGTTTCAGTTCTAGTTTTTCTCCGGGGTTCCCGAAATCAGTTCGAGAAGAGGGCCCCATCGGGCATCTATGGGCGCCTCGCATGAGCAGGCTCTTACATTCAGATCCGCTCCACATGTGGGGCAGAGCCCGGCGCACTGATGTCTGCACAGCGGCTTCATCGGCAACGCCATTATCGTGTACTCTCTTACGGTTCCGGTCAGGTCGAGGATGTGGTTCTCGTCTATTATCCAGTAATCCTTGTCGTCGTCGTCATCATCGGGCAACGGCGCTTTCGCTCCGGTCCCAGGGTTCAGTGTCGGAACGAACTCTTCTTCTATCTCCAGGTGAATGGGATGGCTAATTGGAGTCAAGCAGCGTCCACATTCGGAGTCTATGGCGGAATTCAGAATCGCGCTTACCCAGACACTCTTGTTGGTTCTAAGGAGGTTCACCCTTCCCCGAAATCTGACCCCATGAATGTCCTCTGTAAGATTGACGACCTCATCAAGGTGATACTCACGGCCGGAGCCGCTAGGCTGCATCAACAGTTGTGAAACGTTCAACTCCATGTCAAACCCCTGAAGACAAGCGCTCCAACCACCGATTTAATGGATTTTAGTGAACGCGGTAGATTGTGTCAAGTTTCACAACAAGAGGGTAGCGCCTGAGTTTGGTCGGTGGCAGTAATCACCCTCACCCCAGCCCTCTCCCTCAAGGGAGAGGGGGTCTGTTATTGAAATTCTTAGTTGGCTGCACATTTACATACCCTTCTCAGCGTCGAGGGAGAGGGGATTTTCGCGCCGCAAGGAACGCCGACTAAGTTGATACAGGTTGTTGTCGTTCACAGGGTCTTTCCAAAGTCGGCGGGTGTGTGGAAAATCGGCTGGGTTATATATTCTGATTTATGTGACCTCAGGTGGACCCCTGGTGGACTTCAGGTGACGTTTCAGGTGGGTATTGACCTGAAAATCGGCGGATTTAGCTATGAATTCGCCTGGAATTGACCTGCAGAAAAAAAGTGTCGGACATTTTTGTCGTCATTGATAAACTCCACATTATATAATTCAGGTACTTTTGTTCTGCAACAGGCATATTGTAACATAGCGGGCGGAGAGTCGCGCAACACTTCGTACTGACTTGAATCGGTGGCGGTAATCACCCTCACCCCAGCCCTCTCCCTCAAGGGAGAGGGGGTCTGTTGATTGAAATTCCTAGGTAGCTGCACATTTACATACCCTTCTCAGCCCGTCGAGGGAGAGGGGATTTTCGCGCCGCGAGGAACGCCGATTAAGTTGATACAGGTTCAACAAGGGTTGCCAGTTTTTGGTTCTTGTGTCGGTTACGACTCTAAAATTGGGGTTCTGTGGAGTATTGAGGATGCCCCACATTGTCTCAGAGACATCCTCAGTCCAGGCGCAGGTCCCTGAAGCGCAACTAATCTTCGAGTTCAGCTAGGATGCCTTTCACGTAGTCAACGCTTCGCTTGTCCTTGTGGAGCTGGTCGCCGGTGTTTGTTCCTTCGAGGGCGAAGTAGCCGTCGTATCCGGCCTCGTGCATGGCGGACAGGGCGAATCGGTAGTCTATGTCGCCGTCGGGAAGCGGAGTCCGTATGAAGTACGAGTGGTTGAGTTCAGGGATGTGGACGCGCTGAAGGCTCTTGCAGTGCCAGTACTTGGAGTGCGGCGCGAGCGCGGTTATGCACTCTTCCATCGTCTCTTCGGGCTCTTCGTATGTCCAGAGCACATTGCCGAGGTCCGGGTTGGCGGACACGTTGGGGCTGTTGGTGAGTTCGAGAAGGTGTAGAGTTGACCAGGAGTTGTCGGCGATGGAGTGCTGGTGAACCTCGATGGTTATGTTGATGCCATGGCCTCCGGCCACTGCGCCGACATCTCTTAGCGCGGCGGCGGTTCGGACGAAGTCGTCCTCGGTGGCGAGGGCGCTGGAGCCGTGTGAGGAAGGCTCGCCGCTGGGGCCTGTGTCCAGAGTGGCGTCGCGCGGCGGAGCGCCCAGAGCAGTGTTCACCACTCCGACGCCGGTCCATCCGGCTATCTCGACCGCCTTTTCCAGACGCTTCCGGTTCTCAGTGGCGACGTTGGGCTGGCACAGACCGCCGCCCGCCCTGATTGCAACGCAGGGAGTTCCGGCGTCCTCCAGTATGGACTGAAATTCGGTTGCGGTCTTCTCGGTGGCGTCGAATCCGCCGAACGCCTCGAAGCCGAGTTCTATGCCGTCGAAGCCGATGTCGTTGACCCTGCCGAGGTATTCGGTACGTGTCTTGGGGTCTTCAGGAATGTTCCAGGCCGCGCCTGCCATGAATGGGTAGAAGGTTCCTCGTCTGAAAGCGTATGCGATTTTCAATAGATTCCTCCCGGAGAGTTTTTGGTTTACAGTTGTCAGTTAGCGGTCAACAAATTCTTGTTGCCGCTAATTCCCTCAACCATCTTTCAGCAAACTATCCAAAGCGTAAAGAGCAACCTGGGCTGCGAATAGTTCATGGCATGTATGGACAGTATCACACTCTGCGCATCCGGCGTGAAAATACAGGCTTTCGTGCCCTACGCGCGCGTCTTTCATTGCGCGCCTGACACGTAGGAATGTCGAAACTCCGAACACGCCTGTTCCGACTGCTGTCGTCGTCGGAGCGGATGCCGCTATCGCCGCGCCCGCTCCGAGGGCGGCAGCGACGGTGAGTCCGCCCGCGAAGACTCCACCGACAACTCCGGCTTTGGCGGTATCCGCGGCGATGTCGCGAGCGGCTTCCTTGACATTCTTTCCGCCCCTTGCGACGTGAATGCCGTTCTCTACCGCGCTTATGGGAAGTTCGAGCAAGGCAGATATAGCCCCGGCGCGTCCGGCTCTCGTGGCGACGCTCTTCGCCACGATTTTAGTAGCCTGCGCGCCGTTCTTTATGTTGGCCCCTATCAGTTCGGGTTTGGTCATGTTGTCAGAGCCGCGCCGCAAATTGCTCCTGGCGGATTCCCACACGACGTTTCCGGCGCTTTTAGCTTTGCCGGGCGCATTCGCGACGGACTCTATATGACTGGCGTGTTTGCCCTTGGTGAAACTTCTGACAGCGCCCTCGCCCAGATTGCGGACTGGGGCGGGAATACTGGAATTGAAGAATTGTTCGGCTTGAGCGTCGGCGCGAATGCCGCGCTTGCCGCCCAGTCCCGCTTCTTTGAACTTTATCCTGTCGGCAGAGACTAGATTCTGAAATCTAGCAGCGGAATCAACTCGGCTGTTCATAAACGTCTGAAACGCCGATCCCGCTTTTTTCTGGTTTCCCCCGCCGTATTCCAAGAAATAGCGGTCATTCCGAATAACGCGGTCTCCTGACTGTATTGAATGACGGCAGTACACGCATTCACGCTTTCCCCGGGATACAAAAGTTGGGCGCCTGGAAGCGTATGCCTGATAGCAGGAAATATCGGAGGCGCATCCAGGACAGTCCAGGTGAAAGTGAGGATAGCTTTCCCTGCGCTCTCCTTTCGGCATCTGCGCCGGAACCGACGCGAAGCATAGCTCGCCATCGAAAATAGCGTGGTTGCATCCACTACAAGAAATCGCGTTTTCAAGTGTCATGACCCACATTGTTCACTCCACGCCGGGCAATTGGTTGTAGCCGTTACGGTCGTCGTCTGTCATAGCCATCAGTCGGGCGACCAGAAGGCGCACCGAGGCGATGGATTCCTGTCGTTTTTCGGTTTCCATGAAGTCGTGGTAGAAGTTGGCGTGGAACTTCTCCGCCACTCCGAAGGCAGCGCTTATAAATGGGTCGTCGCGCTCTTCAGCGAGTCTTCTGACCGCTAATCTCATGGCATTATGAGACCCGTAAGGCCAACCTAGTTGCTGGGACACAGCCATGACTGCATGGGACACCGCGCCCCACATCTTCTCGGAGCCCCGCAATTTGTCCCCCGCTTCAAACTCTCTGTCGGCGGCTTCGAGAAAATCTCGCGCTGTCTGGATATGTTCGCGCATCAACGTCCGCTGACCTCCGCCCGCTATGAAGCCGGGCTGAACGACTCTTTCACCATGTCAACTCGGTTACTCCTCCTCGCCCGTGGCCTCCAGTCGTTTCCTGAGCCTGTCGAGTTCGGCTTCCGCCTCTCTGCGCGCGGCGGCCTCGCGCTCTCGCTCGGCTTGGGCATGATCTCGCTCGGCTTCGGCGTGGTCGGCGCGTTCCACCTCGTCAGCGTGGGTGCGAATGTAACTCTCAGTCCTGGGATCGTACCAACGCAGTTCACCATATTCCCAGCAAACATACAGTCCCAGGAACTCGCTGTAACCGCGACAGCGGTCCTCATCCAGCCACTCGGTCTCTATGGGCTGATACGCGCTGTCCACCAGACGGTCTCCCGCAAGCGCGACGTCGTGGTACTTCCCTCCCGACGGGTCGAAGCGCCAGTATTCGGGTATCCCGTAGGATTCGTAGTCACGACGCTTGTCGGTGTAATCGGTCTCTCCGGTCGTCAGAGACGCCACCTCCAGCACGAAGTCGGGGGGCTTCCCCTGTCGCTCGATGGAGTACCCGCGCTGTTCGATGATGTCCTCGCGGTCAACGTTGTCCGCTATCAGAAGGTCCGGCCTGCGAACGCCCTCCCTCTGCCCGGCCGTCCAGCCCACCGGAACCTCTCCGAGGACTATCGTGGTTTCAGGGTTGCCGAGATAGATCTCCAGAGCGTAGATGTGGGAGGGGCGGTAGAGGTAGATTGGATTCTGCATATCGTCCCGAGGAGGGAACTCGGGGAAGCGTTCGAGTTCCGTGTATGTACTTGTAACCGCAATCGTCTTGCCGACCATCACAGACCTCTCTGGGGCTATCGGGTTTCGATGTCCGCTGACAATGATATACCATCCACCGGACCGTCGGCGGCTTTGAGGAAGGCTCGCGCTGTCCGAATGTGTTCTTGTGTCAACATTCGCTATGAAGCCGGGCTGAACGACTCTTTCACCATGTCAACTCGGTTACTCCTCCTCGCCCGTGGCCTCCAGTCGTTTCCTGAGCCTGTCGAGTTCGGCTTCCGCCTCTCTGCGCGCGGCGGCCTCGCGCTCTCGCTCGGCTTCGGCGTGGTCGGCGCGTTCCACTTCGTCAGCGTGGGTGCGAATGTAACTCTCAGTCCTGGGATCGTACCAACGCAGTTCACCATATTCCCAGCAAACATACAGTCCCAGGAACTCACTGTAACCGCGACAGCGGTCCTCATCCAGCCACTCGGTCTCTATGGGCTGATACGCGCCGTCCACCAGACGGTCTCCCGCAAGCGCGACGTCGTGGTACTTCCCTCCCGACGGGTCGAAGCGCCAGTATTCGGGTATCCCGTAGGATTCGTAGTCACGACGCTTGTCGGTGTAATCGGTCTCTCCGGTCGTCAGAGACGCCACCTCCAGCACGAAGTCGGGGGGCTTCCCCTGTCGCTCGATAGAGTACCCGCGCTGTTCGATGATGTCCTCGCGGTCAACGTTGTCCGCTATCAGAAGGTCCGGACTGCGAACGCCCTCCCTCTGCCCGGCCGTCCAGCCCACCGGAACCTCTCCGAGGACTATCGTGGTTTCAGGGTTGCCGAGATAGATCTCCAGAGCGTAGATGTGGGAGGGGCGGTAGAGGTAGATTGAATTCTGCATATCGTCCCGAGGAGGGAACTCGGGGAAGCGTTCGAGTTCCGTGTATGTACTTGTAACCGCAATCGTCTTGCCGACCATCACAGACCTCTCTGGGGCTATCGGGTTTCGATGTCCACTGACAATGATATACCATCCACCGGATCATCCGCCGCTTCGGGGAGTCTCGCGCTGTCCGAATGTGTTCGCCTGCCTCCGCTCGCTATGACGCCAGGCCGAACGACCTCTCAGCCATGTCCACTATGTAGCGGCTTATGGAGAGTGAGGAGGTCGCGCCGGGGGAAGGGGCGCTCAGAACGTGTATCGCGCCCTCGGTCTCGGCGATGCTGAAGTCCTGAAGCAGCGCGCCGTTGTCGTCAACGACCTGCGCGCGGACCCCGGCGCCGGGGGCGTAGAGATCGTCTCCGGTTATCTCTGGCACGAGCGTCTGGAGCGACTTTACAAACACGGACTTGACCAGCGAGCGGTACTGTTCGTCGAACCCGGTCTTCCAATACTTCATGGACATCTTCCAGAATCCGGGGTAGGAGAACGTGTCCAAAGCGTCGCCAAGCGAGAAGGAGGTCTTGGTATATCCCTCTCGCTTCAGGGCGAGAACGGCGTTCGGTCCGGCCTCGACCGAGCCGTTGATCCGCTTGGTGAAGTGAACACCCAGGAATGGAAGCGAGGGGTCAGGCACGGGGTATATCAGGCCGTTGACCAGATGGGCGCTCTCGGGCCTGATGGAGAAGTATTCGCCCCTGAACGGAATGATGCGGACGCCGATTTCCACGTCCATCATTCGGGCGACCTTGTCGGCATGGAGTCCGGCGCAGTTGATGATGTTCCTGGCGGTGAAGTCGCCCGCGCCGGTCCGGATATGCGCGGAGCCGTTGCTCCTGGAGATGGCGTGAACCTCGGCGTCGGTAATGAGGTCGCCGCCGTTTTCGCGCATCTCAATCGAGTACGCCTCGGACACCTTGGTGAAATCAATGATGCCGGTGTTGGGGGACCATATCGCCTTGACTCCGGCGACGTGGGGCTCGCGCTCTCTGAGTTCTTCGGGGCCGATTAGTTCAAGCCCCTCGGCGCCGTTCGCGGTTCCGCGGCGGTAGAGTTCATCGAGGCCGGGGACCTCGGACTCGTTGATGGCTACGATGAGCTTGCCGCACATTTCGTATTCGACGCCATGCTCGTCGCAGAACTCCCTGAGCAGCTTGCCGCCTGTGGAGCAGAAGTTGGCCTTCTGCGAGCCGGGCGCGTAGTAGATGCCCGCGTGCATGACGCCGGAGTTGTGTCCCGTCTGGTGTCGCGCGACCCCGGACTCCTTCTCTATGACGACGACCTTCTGGTCGGGATGCTCGTGAGTAATTCTCATAGCGGTGGCGAGTCCGATAATGCCGCCGCCAATGATGGCAATGTCGTAGCTACGGGAGTTCATGTCACTTCCTTGAGAGTCTTTGTACGAGGCGGATTTTCATATGAGGAATGAGCCGAGACGAATTGTATCACAGCTACGCGATTCTGATTGGAGGCCGCGGGAGGCGGAAGTTGAAGAGCGCGACGCGGAGAGGGGAAGCAGGATGTATGTATTGGGATTTATGTTGTGCAGGTGGTCTGCCGATGATCGGTTCGCGGGCGTGGGGATTGGTCTATAATGGAGAGGCGACAGGCAGCGGGAGGCGAACGTGGTTGTAACTGAAACCAAGACCAAACTTACATATGAAGACTACGCGAAGACACCGGAAGGCGAACGCTACGAGCTTCTGGACGGGGAGTTGATAATGGCGGCTGCGCCGAACATGGCGCATCAGAACACACAGACTAATTTAGTCGGGGAATTTTACGTGTTTGTAAAGGGTAGCGATCTAGGTTCTGTCTATTTCGCTCCGACTGACGTGTACCTGTCGGACACGGACGTTGTTCAGCCGGATATATTGTTCTTCTTTAAGGCGCGGTCGCACATCAGGACAGGCAAGAACATCCGAGGCGCGCCGGACCTGGTGGTCGAGATTCTGTCGCCGTCCACGTCTTCCAGGGACTGGGGATACAAGCGCGATCTGTACGCGAAGCACGGCGTAAAGGAGTACTGGCTGGTTGACCCATACGCCAAGCAGGTGATAGTGATGCTTCTGAAAGACGGACGCTATGAGATAGTGGGCGTTTACAGGGAGGATGACACGCTGAGGTCGCCGACGCTGGAGGGGTTAGAGTTGGACATTGGAAGGGTCTTTGACGACGTGTTCGACGAGATTCTGGCCGACGTTCTCGAGGATATGTCCTGAAGCGGCCTGCGGAGTTCCGTCAGGGTCGGAAGCGTGTCAGGGAAAGGCTCTATGCCGACTTCTTCATCGAATGGGCGCAGGATGTCGGATATGAGCCTTTCGGAGGGCGATTCGATACCCAACGCCTCAAGTATCAGCCGGTAGGCAGTACGGAACCGGCTCCGTTCTATCTTCTCGTCGGCTGCCAGATAGTGATTGTCGTCGAGATACCGCAGCCCTAAGACGAGCGCTTCATCGAACCTGTCCATCCGGGCATCGCGTATCCCGCGCGCTTCAAGCGGGTCAATGAAATGTTGTTTGGGGAACCACGAACGCGCCTTTGGCCTGACGAGCGTGTCGCCGGAGTCGAATAGTATGCCTTTAATCTGGTTCATTGATTCACCATAGGATAGGATTACCATGAATAGTATCACCTATCAACCATAGGAGTCGTACCATGTCGTATTCAGCGATAATCGTGGGAGCGGGACACAACGGGCTCGTGGCCGCCAACTACCTGGCCAAAGCGGGTGGGCGCGTTCTGGTTCTGGAACGCCGTGACTTCGTTGGCGGAGCGTGCATAACCGAGGAGTTGTTCCCCGATTTCCGCGTGTCGTCCTGCTCGTACATCTGCCATATGCTCCAGGGAAAGGTGATAGACGACCTGGAACTCCGAAAGCACGGCCTCGACATCCATCCGGTGGACCCGTATCGCTTTCAGCCGTTCCCAAGCGGGAACTATATGCTGCGCTGGCACGACGAGCAAAGAAACGCCGAGGAACTGGCGCGGCTATCCCCGCGCGACGTGGAGGGTTACGGACGCTTCCAGGACTTCATGCGAAGGGCGGCAGGCATCTTGCACCGCTACTTCCTCGAAAGCCCGCCGACGCTGGCGCAGGTGACAGAAGACACGCGCGGGACGCGCGACGAGGCTGTGTGGGAGCGGATGCTGACGGGGAATATGCGCGATCTGGTGGAGGATCATTTCGTGTCGCCTGAGGTGCGGGCGGTCTTCATTGACGCCGAGGACGCGGGCGATCCGCGCGCTCCGGGCTCGATAATGTCCGTGGCCTACAATGACACTGACATCTTCACGGAGGACCAGAATTTCGGTATTCCGCATGGTGGAATGGGCGGCATAACGCAGGCGATGGCGCGGGCGGCGGAATCGCTGGGCGCGGAGATTCGCACCAACGCGGCGGTGGAGCGGATACTTGTGCGAGACGGGCGGGCCGTCGGTGTGGAACTCGCGGACGGCGACCGGATAGAGGCGGACGTCGTGTTGTCCAACGCCGACCCGAAACGCACTTTCCTGTCTCTGGTGGACGAGAAGGATCTCGCGCCTGAGGTTGTGCGGGGCATCCGCAGGCTGAAGACGGACGTGTCCTACCTGAAGTTCCACGCCGCGCTGGACGAACTGCCGGACTTCACTCACCAGCTTGGAAGCCGCTATGACGAAAACTTCCTGGTGCAGGTGCGTATCTGCCCGTCGGTTGAATACTTCCAGCAGAGCGCGGACGACGCGCGGGCGGGAAGACCGTCTTCCGCGCCGGTTATGCACATACAGATCCCGTCGGTGGTGGACAAGTCGCTGACGCCGGAGGGCAAGCACGTCATGTCCATCTGGGTGTTGTACGCGCCGGTGAGGCCGCGCGAAGGAACTTGGGACGACCTGCGAGAACAGACGGGCGAGCAACTGATAGACGCTATTGGGAAGTACGCGCCCAACTTCCGCCAGTCGGTCAGGGACTGGGAGCTATTCACGCCGGTGGAATTGGAAGAGCGTGTGGGCCTGACTGACGGCAATATACGCCACCTGGACATAACGACGGCGCAGATACTGTCGAACAGGCCGGGCGTGATGTTCGATGGCTACAAGACGCCGGTGGAGGGCCTTTACCTGTGCGGGGCGGGCACGCATCCGGGCGGAGAGGTAACGGGAGCGCCGGGACATAACGCGGCCCACGCGGTCTTGCGGGACTGGGAAGCGGTTTAGGCGCTTCGCCGAAACAGGGGCGTTGATATATCAGCCGCTAATTTAGCGGAACGGGCGTGTCTTCGGAAGAAACCGAGTCCGGCCGTCTGCTCTGGTGAGTAAATCCCACTTCGTCGCCCACGCGCATTGTGTTGGGCAGGACGATTCCGCCGGAGAAGATTATCTTCATCGCGTCCTCGACGCTGATGTCCGTTTCGATCACTTCCTCTTCGGGCAGTATCGCCAGCATTCCGGACGTGGGATTTGGCACCGTGGCTATGTATATGGTCAACATAACCCTGTCTTCTTTCGGCACGTAGTATTGCCCGGTCACCAGGCCCATCGCGCGAACGCCCTTTCTCGGCCAGTCCAGGAACACGACTCGACTGTATCCGCCGCTTATGGGCGTGGCGATGGCCTCGGTAGCCTGGTTCGCTACCGTGTATATCTTGCCAACGATGGGAATGCGGTCAAGAATCGAATTGAGAACCATCTTTACGCTCCTCTGTCCCCTGTCTCCGGTCACCAGCCAGCCGAGCAGGTACAGGAATACGAATGTGACCGAGACGGCTATCAGCCATGCGAGCGGAGCAGATGCGGGTACGTCAGCCATGTATGGAACTTCGAGAATCAGGCTCGCGACCGGCCTCAGCAAGTTCTCCATTATGACGACGAGGTAGCGCAGGATGATGAAAGTGACAAGAAGCGGGATTATTACCAGCAATCCACGTGTCATGCGCCGCCAGAAGTGGCGCTCCACTTTACGGAACGCGGGGACCCTCTCAGGCTCTCCGTGTTTAGACGGGTTCTTACCCAGCCGGTTCTCTCCTGTTTCGTCCATGAGCAATAGCCTCTATGAACTAGTACCGTTTCCATATGATGCTGATGTAAAGCAACCAGTCCCCCACCCCTGGATTCCCGCCTTCGCGGGAATGACGAATGGAAGTTGAAAGCGCACTGCATTCAACAAAACTAAGTGGAATCGGTACTAGCGCGGATTCAGCGCTGCCCTGCTTAATCGTAACGCGGGTACATCATATAACAGGATGGGCGCAGGTATCCAATCCCGAAAGACGCTTCTATGGATATTGCGCCCGGATTTGGCGGGGAGTTGGCGATTGCGCGCTGGTGTAGTAGTGTGCGGCTGCAACATTCACGAGAGACCGAGATTCTATGACATCCAGCGTATTCCGAACGGCGATTCTTTCCACACTCGCGCTAGCAGTCATCCTTGCTGTTCTTATCGGGACAGCGGTGACCGCGCAGTCGCCGGACGAGGGGGACGCTCCTGCCCAGTCCACCCGAGGCCACAGGCAAGTTGAAGGCGTCCCGGACAGTCCTGGGGCCGGGGGAGACCACCGACATAACCGCGTATGACCTGGTTCCGGCGGATACGAGGGTCAATCTGGTCGTCAGCGGCCCTCTCAGATACGGCTCCTGTGAGGCCGTTGGAGACTCCGGCCCCCAGTCGTTCCCGCTTCTATTCGAGCCGCCGGTCACAATCACGCTGACCGCCTGCGGCCCGGTGGGCGTCGCCACGGTCAGGCTGGAAACCCTGTCCGGCCTGGAGTTGGCGAGCCTGTCGGTCAGCGTACAGGATACGCCTCCGCCGTTCGCGCTCGATGGGATATTCCAGTCCGCCACGACGTCCGAGGCGAACGGACAGACGCCCGCTCCCGGAGCGTCAGGCTCTTCGCACTCGCCGCCGCCCGCTCCTGACCTCACCGCAACGGTTCTCAACCAGAAAGACCTCCTGGTGAGCGTGAACCCTCTCAGCGGAATCGGAAACTACGAGATCGGGGTTCGGGCTCGGTATTCATCATCGGGGTCTTACGGGCCATGGGAACCGTGGGGGTATGCCACCCTCCCCGCCACATGGGTATCGAACAACACCGCCGAGGACATTAGATGTGGCGCTTACGAGCTCAGGATCAGGGCGATTGGGGACGGGGTGGCGTACAGCGCGGTCTGGGGGCCGTGGTCGGCGACGGCGACGGCGGTGATCAAGTGCAAGCCGCCTGCCCCGTCCAACCTGAGGGTGATAAGAGCGGGCCCCGACAGCGTTTGGATGATTTGGACATGGATCAGCGGCGTCCAGCAATACCAGGTGGGCTATCAGAACAGTCAGTCCCAGAGCTACATGCTTTTTGAAATTCCTCCGAATAATAGTTACACATTCACGGGAATAACCTGTGGTGTCTCATACTACTACGGGGTCAACGCCAGGGGAGACGGGGTTAGATACCGAGACGCGTGGGGTCCGGAGCGTGGGTCGAGTTCACGCTCCAATGCCCGACTCCGCCGACAGCGACGCCTACGCCGACTCGCACAGTCAGGCGCGCGCCTACTCGGACACCAACGCCCACACGAACCGCAACGCGCACGCCTACTCGGACACTCACACCGACGCCTACACCGACTCGCACAGCAACGCGCGCGCCTACTCGGACTCCCACGCCTACCGATACGCCTGTGCCTACGCCGACCGACACGCCTGTGCCTGTTCCCAACACGCCTACGCCGCTATCCTGCAGCCAGGAGGACCTGAATCCCAGGAGGCTCAGGGTAAATCAGACTATCAGTCACACTGGTGATTGGGGAAGGGCCTGCCGGTACTTCAACTTCTCGGTCACCGACTGGACTCATGTCATAATAGACCTGGCCGGTGACGGGCTGGACACGACGATGAAACTGCGGGCCAGTGATGCCAGCAACACAGTCACCGGGTCGGTCATCCGCGAACATAACGACAATGATGAGAAGAGC
Source organism: Dehalococcoidia bacterium (assembly GCA_965261525.1). Lineage (GTDB taxonomy): Bacteria > Chloroflexota > Dehalococcoidia > Lucifugimonadales > UBA1123 > VXRN01. The sequence continues at coordinate 957,374 of OZ253472.1, read as the reverse complement.
GGCTCACTCGACTCCCGCGTGGCGCTCCACCTCAGACCCGGATACTATGTCGTGGAGGCCAGGCTGAACGACCCGTCCGAAATGTCCACCAGTAGGAGTCTCAGGTTGACCGTGCAAAGCGAGTACATAATCTACCACCCCAGCGGGAACCACCAGGAGGATCGCGCCGTTGGATACTCGATAGGCCGGATGCCGCCGGAGCCGGAAATACCGGACCCTGAACTTCTTATCGGGGGCACGGTGCCGGAAGACGATCCCAGCCGCCTGATGCCCCGCGTGGTCGACAAGGCCCTTAAAATATGGAATGGAGTCGGCAGTTCCGAATGGCCTCATATCAAGTTCTGCACGGATCCGTGCAGCGAAAACAGCGATGGCCACTTCATCGATATCAAGGCCGGACAGGCGAACGAGTGTAGGCACGCGCGCGCCTGTTTCAAAGGCTACTTCACAACCACACCCGACGGCCACAAGCACCTGAGGATGGGGGTGGTCTGGCTAGAACAGCCCGCCACCATAGTAAGCGAGGAGGGGGAAGAGGAGAAAATTGTCTGGACGGAAGACCCCAACGATCACAGGCAGATAACCCCTGACTACTCGCCATCAAATCCCGAAGTTTGGTGGTTCCTGCTGCCAACGGTACTGCATGAACTCGGCCACACCCTTGGAATGAGTGATCTGTATAAGCCCGGATCCACCGAAGGGATGGATGAGTCGTCGTGCAAAAGGGGTGAGAAAGCGCTCCATTGAATCTGGGATAATGGGTTTGAAGACAAGAACCAACCCCAGAGCAGGAGCACTTAATAGATGTTACCACCTGAGCGTCCCGACCGCATCCGAATCGCCTTCGACGATCCCCGGCTGGTGGCCAATGCCGGGCTGCTCGTGCCGGCCACTCTCGCTCAGCGCCTGGGACTGAGTGAACTGGTGGACAGCAACGTTGACCTGGGCGATGCGCCGGGACGGGCGAACCCGGGAGACAAGACGCTGACCCTGGTTGCCTCGGCGCTGGCCGGTGGGGACTGCATCGATGACGCCGACGCGCTGCGTGCCGGTGGGACCGGGCGGGTGTTGGGCTGTACAGTGAAGGCGCCATCCACCCTGGGGACCTTCCTGCGCAGCTTCAGGTGGGGACATGTGCGGCAGTTGGACCGGGTGAGCCGGGAGTTGCTGGCGCGGGCCTGGGCCGCTGGCGCGGGTCCCGGCGATGAGCCGTTGACCATCGACCTGGACTCCACCATCTGCGAGACCTACGGACTGGGCAAGGAGGGCGCCCGCCGCCACAACTACACCGGCCAGAGAGGCTATCACCCGCTTGTGGCCGTCGCCGCAGGAACCGGCGACGTGCTGATGGCCCGGTTGCGACAGGGTCGAGCCAACACCGCCCGGGGCGCAGCCCACTTCCTGCGTGAGACGGTGAGCCGGGTGCGCTGCGCCGGGGCCACAGGACAACTCACCGTACGCGCCGACAGTGGCTTCTACACCCATGACATCGTCTCCGTATGCCGAAAGACAGGTGTCCGCTTCTCCATCACCGTCCGTCAGCACACCCGACTGCGCAATCTCATAGAGGCCATACCTGAGGAGGACTGGACTCCCATACCCTACTGGATGGACGGCGCAGCCGACGTGGCTGAGACCACCTACACCCCTTTTCGGAACGAGCCCGATGCCGCACCGGTGCGTCTCATCGTCCGCAGGGTGAAGCCCACGCCCGGTTCACAACTGGCCCTCTTCGTCGACTACAGCTATCACGCCTTCATCACCGACCGACAGGGCGACACCCTCCAACTGGAGGCCGACCATCGCCGCCACGCCGAGATCGAGAACGCCATCCGAGACCTCAAGTACGGTGTCGGGCTGAACCATCTGCCCTCGGGGCGCTTTGCAGCCAACGCCGCCTGGATGGCCATACAGGTAATGGCTCACAACCTGGCTCGCTGGATCGGACGCATCGGTCTGCGCGAGCCGGTGGCGACCACCAAGACCCTGCGCAGACGCTTGTTCTCCCTCGCCGGACGGCTCACCCACTCGGCCCGCCGCCTTACTTTGCATCTCCCGCAGCGCTGGCCCTGGGAAACACAGTTCGGTCGCGCACTGACCAGACTGCGAGCCATTCCTCTGCCGGCCTGACGGCAGTGTCTACTACTGACCACCGTACACACCACAGCCTGTCTTGTCCGTAAGATCGCTCCGGACCGGACCGCGGGTGTCCACTGTTGCCCGCAGATTCGTCAAACTCGCCCCAAATCGCCACTGTGGGCCTCCATTGGCGTCCAAAATCACGACCGCGGACCTTCAGAACGACCCAGGCGCTGACATCATAACCGCACCGCCACTTTGACACGTCCCTCACCCACGCCCCGGCGGCGATACTAACCCTCTTCGGTGGATTCGGGTTAAGTGGCCAGCATAAATGTCATCAACTCGCTCCGTGATGGTATCAGATCATGCTCGATGCGATGTAAGTCGATGGCGCGTCATTGGCGGACTCTCGGCGTTCATATACTTCTTTACGGTGTCTCTGTGTATGCCCAGTTCCCGGGCGATCCCACGAATGGACAGGCCCTTACGCTTCGCCTTCTGTACCGCTTTCCACCTGGCAGTCTGTAGTGGCGTTGGCTTCCTGTGTCGCCGCGTCACAGCTTTGCGAACTCTTCCAGCGCCGTTGCGACCGGAGGTGGCGATGGGCTTTTCGGCATCGCGAGTGGCGTCCAGAGCAGCCAGTCTGGCCGTCCATCTTCTACCGAGTCCGTTGTTGGGGGGATGGAGTATAGGCGTATGTACGGTTCTGCCAGCGAAGCCGCGAAGGACGCTCGGACGTGGTGGCGCCTCCTGAGAGGGGATGTCACGTTCTTCGTGCTGCACCCGCAGGGTTCCATCCAGTCCCTCGAGTACATTCACGACTGCTCCGGCGTAGCTCGGCCGGTCCGTGCCAGGCAGCAGTTGAAGGGTGCGCCAGCGGTATCTGACCGTGTTGTCTCTGGCGACTCTGCGTCTGTACTTGAAGCACAGGATCCCCTCCAGACATATCTCCTCGCCCACAGTGCGATAGGCGACTTCAGACTCCTGAGCAGGCGCCTTGAAGCGGCTATTGAAGCGTGGAAGGAAGTCATCCAGCACGCGGTTCGCATCGTCGATGGTGGTTGCGCCCGCAAGCCGGAGCTCAGTAACGAGCCTGTCCTGGAACGTTCCTGCGGCGCGCTCCACTCGACCCTTGGCTTGCGGCGATCGAGCGAATATTAGCTGTACGCCCAGTTCACCCATGGCTCGACTGAACTGGGTGGGACCTGCGGCAGTCTCTGACGGTGGAGTGTGCTTGAAGACGGCATGGCGGTCTGCATAAAGTGCGAGCGGTATGCCGCAGCTCCGTATCAGACCTCGCATCAGCAGGAAGTAGCTGCGGGTGTTCTCCAAATCGCAGAACAGCGCATTGACCACGATACCGGTGGCGTCGTCCACTGCCAGCAGCAATGTGAACTGCGGTCCGTCTTCTCCAAGCCATCTGTGGTAGCTGCCATCTACCTGTATCAGAATACCCTCGCGAGGCATCCGCTGCCGTCGAACTCGGCGCTTAGGCGGTCTACGCCTACGAGGGCTGTTCACACCGGCGCTTGTCAATATCTTGCGTAACGTGTCTCGACCGATGTCTATGCCTTCCCGCTCCCTCAGCAACTCGCTCAGGCGCGTATGGTTGACTCCGGTGTATCGGGTCCGCGCCAGACGTACTACTTCGATCGCCAATGCGTACGGTGTAGCGTTGGCAGGACTGCGACCTCTGTTGCCGTGAGCGAGTGCGGCTGCTCCCTTCTCTCTGTAAGCCGCCAGTATGCGCCTGGTGTGGCGTGTGCTCATTCCCATCAACGTCGCTGCCTGCTCCGTCGTCATATACCCTGCCAGTAAGTTGTTGAGTACCTGAAGTCTTGCCTGTTCTTGCTGCGTCAATGTCACATTCTCCATCATGCGGACATTTTCGCTCAGCAGTTAGCACGGACAGAATCCCTCAGCAACAACACCTTTTACAGCGCTCAGAGACTGCGTATCGGGTCCTGGACCCGGGGACGCGCCTGGGCGCAACCCTATGCCTGAAGTACAGGCGCGGGGTTGCGAGGGACAACACGGTGAAGTACCGCTGGCGTACCCTACAGTTGCTTCCCGACAAGGGTCGACCGAGCTATGCCGGATCGGTGGTGGATGCGCTCGAAGGGCTGGACGCACTGCCTGGCGGCGCAGCGCGAGGGGCGCATCGTCCCCTCACAGGAAGCGCCGCCCCATCCAAGTATCCTGCGCAGCTTCGATACAAAGACTGTACACGCGACTGTCCCCAGCCGCTACACCAACGGTGTCAGCAGAAGATTGAAGGACGAAGTGGCGATACCGGACACAATACTCGAATCGGACAAACTCGGCGGCGATGCCGACCGCGGCGGCGCTGTAAGAGTTCGCAAGGCTGTGACTCCACGATACAGAAAGCCCGCCAAAGGCGCGAGTTCGCGCAACGTCGGAAGTATCGTAATCTGCCAGCATGGCAATTTACCGGGGTGACATTTTCCCCTGGCGCTTAAGCCCGAATCCACCGAAGAGGGTTAGTATCGCCGCCGGGGCGTGGGTGAGGGACGTGTCAAAGTGGCGGTGCGGTTATGATGTCAGCGCCTGGGTCGTTCTGAAGGTCCGCGGTCGTGATTTTGGACGCCAATGGAGGCCCACAGTGGCGATTTGGGGCGAGTTTGACGAATCTGCGGGCAACAGTGGACACCCGCGGTCCGGTCCGGAGCGATCTTACGGACAAGACAGGCTGTGGTGTGTACGGTGGTCAGTAGTAGACACTGCCGTCAGGCCGGCAGAGGAATGGCTCGCAGTCTGGTCAGTGCGCGACCGAACTGTGTTTCCCAGGGCCAGCGCTGCGGGAGATGCAAAGTAAGGCGGCGGGCCGAGTGGGTGAGCCGTCCGGCGAGGGAGAACAAGCGTCTGCGCAGGGTCTTGGTGGTCGCCACCGGCTCGCGCAGACCGATGCGTCCGATCCAGCGAGCCAGGTTGTGAGCCATTACCTGTATGGCCATCCAGGCGGCGTTGGCTGCAAAGCGCCCCGAGGGCAGATGGTTCAGCCCGACACCGTACTTGAGGTCTCGGATGGCGTTCTCGATCTCGGCGTGGCGGCGATGGTCGGCCTCCAGTTGGAGGGTGTCGCCCTGTCGGTCGGTGATGAAGGCGTGATAGCTGTAGTCGACGAAGAGGGCCAGTTGTGAACCGGGCGTGGGCTTCACCCTGCGGACGATGAGACGCACCGGTGCGGCATCGGGCTCGTTCCGAAAAGGGGTGTAGGTGGTCTCAGCCACGTCGGCTGCGCCGTCCATCCAGTAGGGTATGGGAGTCCAGTCCTCCTCAGGTATGGCCTCTATGAGATTGCGCAGTCGGGTGTGCTGACGGACGGTGATGGAGAAGCGGACACCTGTCTTTCGGCATACGGAGACGATGTCATGGGTGTAGAAGCCACTGTCGGCGCGTACGGTGAGTTGTCCTGTGGCCCCGGCGCAGCGCACCCGGCTCACCGTCTCACGCAGGAAGTGGGCTGCGCCCCGGGCGGTGTTGGCTCGACCCTGTCGCAACCGGGCCATCAGCACGTCGCCGGTTCCTGCGGCGACGGCCACAAGCGGGTGATAGCCTCTCTGGCCGGTGTAGTTGTGGCGGCGGGCGCCCTCCTTGCCCAGTCCGTAGGTCTCGCAGATGGTGGAGTCCAGGTCGATGGTCAACGGCTCATCGCCGGGACCCGCGCCAGCGGCCCAGGCCCGCGCCAGCAACTCCCGGCTCACCCGGTCCAACTGCCGCACATGTCCCCACCTGAAGCTGCGCAGGAAGGTCCCCAGGGTGGATGGCGCCTTCACTGTACAGCCCAACACCCGCCCGGTCCCACCGGCACGCAGCGCGTCGGCGTCATCGATGCAGTCCCCACCGGCCAGCGCCGAGGCAACCAGGGTCAGCGTCTTGTCTCCCGGGTTCGCCCGTCCCGGCGCATCGCCCAGGTCAACGTTGCTGTCCACCAGTTCACTCAGTCCCAGGCGCTGAGCGAGAGTGGCCGGCACGAGCAGCCCGGCATTGGCCACCAGCCGGGGATCGTCGAAGGCGATTCGGATGCGGTCGGGACGCTCAGGTGGTAACATCTATTAAGTGCTCCTGCTCTGGGGTTGGTTCTTGTCTTCAAACCCATTATCCCAGATTCAATGGAGCGCTTTCTCACCCCTTTTGCACGACGACTCATCCATCCCTTCGGTGGATCCGGGCTTAAGCGGACAGAATCCCTCAGCAGCGACAGAGCGTCCACCGCGATGGTCCAATGTTCGCCCGCCCTTGACATGGGAACTGCTTGTCCTTCATAAATACTCCCTGAAAGCTTCTGACTGAGACGAACTGTGGAATTTACCCTGTTCTAGCGTTGTTTCTCAATCATACACGGAGGTTGGTTACCAGCGTCCAACCCGGCACAAGCGTGAATGCGACTTAAGTAACCACAGTCCACCCTTCTGGATTCCCGCTTTCGTCGGAATGACGATAAATGTCAATACAGCCTAGTTTGTATGTTCGGATTACAGCGCTTATGAGAATCGGATGTATAGTTCTATGGGAAACTGAGAATGACTTTGCAAAGGCCCTGCCATGGACTTTGGTTGCTTGACAGAATAAATCATGCGTGATTGGATACTGCGAAGCCTTGCGTGGGCATTTTTCGCCCAGCGCGACGTGGTGTGAAACTTAGAGCGCAATCTAATTGTCTTGTTCAATCTGTAGGGGGAAGACATGGTAGGCAGTTTCAGAAAAACCGGATTCTTGGTTCTTATCGGATTCACGCTCGCCATAGTGTCGGCGCTTGCCTGCACGCGCGAAGTTGTGAGAGAGGTACCCACGGAGGTGGTGGTGGAGAAGGAGGTAGTCAGGACAGTTGAGGTGCCCGGTGAGACGGTGGTGGTGGAGAAGGAGGTAGTCAGGACAGTTGAGGTGCCCGGTGAGACGGTGGTGGTGGAGAAAGAGGTAGTCAAGACAGTTGAGGTGGTCAAAGAGGTAGAAGTGATCAGGGAGGTGGAGGTGATGGCGCAGCCCGAGGGCTACGTCCACCGCGCGCTGGAGCCGTTCCCCAAGCAAGGCGGCGTGCTCCGGACCTCCTGGGGCTTCATTCTGCCGCACTTCGACTACCACCAAGGCCCGTCCGGCCAGAACTGGGCAGGGACGCTGGTCAATATGTATAACGGCCTGGTCCGCCGGAATCCGAACGATGGCATGGCATCCATTATCCCCAGCCTGGCCAGAAGTTGGGATATCGCGCCGGACGCCATGAGCTACACGTTCAGCCTTGAGGAGGACGTCAGGTTCCACGACGGGTCGCCATTTACGTCTGAGGATGTCAAGGCTACTTTCGACCGCATCATAGACCCTCCTGGCAACATCGCGATTACGATCACCGACGTATTCGGCACAGTGGAAAGCATCGAGACCGTGGACGACTACACGGTGAAGTTCAATCTCAAGCAGCCGTCGGCCTGGCAGTTCGGGGCGTTCGCGCTGCCCGCCCCCACGATCTACGCCAAGGACACCCTGGAGGAGTTCGACTACGATCTGAGGACGATCTCCATGAGCGAGACGCCCGGGACCGGACCCTTCAAGTTCGGTGAGTTCATCGAGAGCGAGTACCTGCACCTCGAGGCCAACACGGACTACTGGAACTCCGAACTGCCATACCTGGACGGCATCAGGCACCTTCACGTGCCCAACGGCACCGACAGGGCGATTGCGGTTATCACGGGGATAACCGACTTTAGCTGGAATGTCTCAGTTGACGGATATAACGAGGCGCTCAACAGAAGCGACATTGTCGAGACGGTGCAGGTGCCCAACACCGGCGGAGGGCATGCCTTCTTCGACATGCGAAGGGCTCCGCTGGATGATGTGCGCGTGCGTCGCGCGATGTTCCTGTCCCTGAACCGCCACGACATGGGCGCCGTGAACCAAGGCAACTTCCAGCTCGCCAGGTGGCTTCCGTCGTCGGCGGAGGGTGTAACTCAGAGGGCTGTGATCGAGACTCTGCCGGGTTACCGAGCCGACAACAGCGAGGACGTGGCGGAGGCGCAGAGGCTTCTGGCGGAGGCGGGGTATCCGAATGGAGAGGGGTTCCCGCAACTGGAGATGGTCTCGCAGGGTGGTGTCGCCGACGAAGCCTTCATAGATATGATGAAGCGTAATCTGAACATAGACATCAGGCTCAACGCGGTAGAAAGAAGCCTGGTGCCCGGTCACCTCGAAGGCGAATTCGAGATAGTACGCTACCTCGTCTGGATCAACCATCTTCGCAACCCTACCCCATACCTCAGGACTATGTACGCGACCGGAGCGTCCCAGAATTGGGGCGGATACTCCAACCCTGAACTGGACAGGCTCATAGACGGAATGGACTCAGAGCTGAACGCCTCTGCTTTGGGCCTCCAGGTGAAGCAGGCTCAGGAATTGCTTGACAACGACCCGCCGGGGGTATTGTACGACTTCGGGAACCACCGCATGGTATGGGGCAATCACGTAAAGGGGATGCCTTTCCGAATACGGATTCAGGCCATATGGGACCGCTTGGACACGGTCTGGCTGGACCAATAGATTGCGCATAATCTAATGACCGGAAGTGGTGGGAGAGGTTCGGTCGGCATGGCCACCCTCTCTCACCCTTTGAAATGTGGAGCCCCAGTCTAACCGGAACGGTGAGGTGGTATGCAACAGTACATAATGCGCCGCATTCTCCTTGCTATACCCACACTCATAGGAGTATCTGTCCTCATATTCTTGGTGATGCGCGTTCTTCCAGGCGATCCCCTGCAGGCCATGGTCGATGAGGAGTCCGGCCCGACCTCATACACCGAGGAGCAGAAGGAGGCGATACTCACCTCCCTCGGCCTGAACAGACCACTGTACCAGCAGTACCTCAGTTGGATGCTTGATATCGCCAGGGGAGACCTTGGCTTCTCCTTCTGGCGCGACACCCCCATCAGGGAAACGATTCAGAGAAGAGGGCCGATTACGGCCGAGATCGGAATATTCGCCGTAATCATATCGTGGGTCGTCGGGCTTCCGGTGGGCGTCATCGGCGCTCTATGGCGCAACTCGTTCAGTGACTATGTTTCGCGGTTCACGGTCACGTTCTTCCTTGCCGCTCCCAGCTTCTGGCTCGGCCTGGGCTTTATACTGATCACCGTGATCTTCTTCACGTGGCGGCCGCCCATCACCTTGGTACAGATATGGGAAGATCCGTGGCGCAACCTCCAGATGACTCTCCCACCGGCGATTGCCATGGGCCTGGGAATGGCGGCGATCATAGCCAGAATGAGCCGCGCCACGCTGCTCGAAGTCTTCAGAGAGGACTATGTTCGCACCGCGCGAGCAAAGGGGATGGGAGAGCAGAAGGTCGTGTGGAGACACGTGATGAGGAATGCGATGCTCCCCGTGGTCACAGTGTCAGGCCTGCAGCTCGCTAATCTCCTGGGAGGCTCGGTTGCGGTTGAAAAGGCATTCTCGGTGCCCGGCCTCGGCGCCGCGCTGGCCCAGGCCATGAGCGACCGCGACTGGATGGTAATGCAGAACCTGGTGCTCCTGTTCGGTGTCATATTCGTGGTGATAAATTTGATCGTGGATCTTACTTACGCGCTGATAGATCCACGCATCCGCTTTCGATAGCCGGCAATCGCCGGGGGGATACTCTAGTGGAGTCCAACAACACTTACATACCGAGTGAACGCCGGGAGTTGACGTGGGTGTCCGTGGGATTGGCCGTCTATACGGCTATCAGGCGCTTCGTAGGCACCTCTCCCATAGGCGCGATTGCCGTCGCCTTCCTCATTTTGGTGGTTCTTGTGGCTGCCATGGCCGACTTTGTAGCGCCGTATCCGCCGCTCGAAGCCAACTACTCCCTGCTCCGTCATCCTCCGTCTGCCGGTCACCCGATGGGGAACGACTTTCTGGGCAGAGACGTGCTTACCCGGCTCATGTACGGAGCGCGTACCTCGCTGCTCGTGGCATTCGCTTCCGTCGCCATTGGCAAGTCCATAGGATTTTCCTGGGGTATCGTATCGGGATACATGGGAGGACGGTTCGATCTGATCACGCAGCGAATCGTCGAGGTGCTGCTGGCCTTTCCGGGGATCATTCTGGCCCTCATGCTTCTGGTTGCGCTGGGTAGCGGGGTGTTCACCGTCATCATCGCAATCAGCATCGGCGGAGTAGCCGGCTCGACCAGGGTTATCAGGTCGGTGGTACTGTCCGTTAAGGAGATGCCCTACGTCGATGCGGCTCGCGCCATCGGAGCATCCCATCTTCGCGTTATGCTTCTGCACGTGGCGCCCCAGTGCATCGCCCCGGCTATGGTCGTCGCCAGCCTCAGCCTGGGCGGCGCCATCTTTGCGGAGGCGGCTTTGAGCTTCCTAGGATTGGGCGTTCCTCCTCCCAGCCCCAGCTGGGGCAATATGCTGAACTCGGCGTCCAGCGAGTTCCTCAATCCGTTGTGGTGGATGGTAGTCTTCCCAGGAATGGCTATAACTTTCACGATACTCGCTTTCAACCTGTTCGGCGACGCGCTCAGGGACCACCTTGACCCGAAGCTGCGCGGCGGCCTTGACTAACCCGGAGGACTTACACCCATGACCAACGATAGCAATCAATCCAATGACGCCCAGCGGCCCAACGTCCTGTACATACAGTCGGACCAGCACAACCCCAAAATATCCGGCTGTTACGGCGAGGAGACGGTCAGGACACCGAACCTGGACGCGCTCGCAGCCCGTGGGACGGTCCTCAACAACGTCTACTGCGCCTCACCCATCTGTGTTCCTTCGCGGATGTCACTCCTGACAGGCCAGTACCCCTATGAGAACGAGGTCTGGTGCAACACGCAGACCCTGAGCTCTGCGATCCCGACCTACGCCCACGCTATGGGCGCGGCAGGCTATCGCCCCGCGCAGATTGGACGGCTCCACTTCGTCGGCTCCGACCAGCTTCACGGGTTCGCGGAGCGCTACGTCGGAGACCATAGTCCAAACTACATGGGCAGTCTCCACCCTGTGGACCATGGGGCACTCGATGGGACCGCAGGACCGCAGCGTGTTGCTTTGGAGAAGTCCGGCTACGGCCAGAGCTCCTACGAGGTCCACGACGAATATGTCACAGCCTCGACGGTGGACTACCTTAACAGGCTTGGAATCAGGAAGCGTTCCGGCTTCGAGGTAGAGCCGTTCTCCCTGTCCGTCGGGATGATGCTGCCGCACCAGCCATTCGTGGCGCGCAAGGAGGACTACGACGAGTACGTTGGAAAGGTACCCATGCCCCGGATTCGTGAGCCGTACTCTGACAAGCTCCATCCGTATTTCCAGTGGTGGCGAAAAAGGACGGGCATCGAGGATGTGCCCGACGAGGAGATCATGCGCTGCCGCATTGCGTACTGGGCGCTCGTGACCCGCACGGACGCCCTGATCGGCGAGATGCTGGATGCGCTTCGGCAGAACGGCTTCGAAGACAACACACTGGTCATCTACACGACGGACCATGGCGAACAGGTCGGCGAGCATGACCTGTGGTGGAAGCAGACTTTCTACGAGGACTCGGCCCGTGTTCCGGCCATAATATCATGGCCCGGAGTTCTGCCTGAGGGCGGTAGCTGCGACCGTGTTATAAACCAGCTCGATCTGAATGCGACGATGCTGGACGCGGTCGGCGCGCCGCCTCTGCCGCGCTCTCGCGGCCGGAGCATGATCGATCTGCTGAAGGATCCTGAGGGGACACCGTGGGAGGATGTCGCTTTCTCTGAATTCGTCATGTACGCCCAGCGGGACGGTCTGCCGTTCGACGTGCATTCTCCGCCCGACGGATCGGTGCAGCGGATGGTCCGCTACGAGGAGTGGAAGCTCAACTACTACCATGGCATGAGGCCTCAACTCTTCAACCTTGCCGAAGATCCCGACGAGTTGAACGACCTGGCCGAGGACCCGGCCTACAGCGCCATAAGAGACGAGCTTATCGAGCGCGTCCTGGACGGGTGGGACCCTGACGAGGTCACCCGCAAAATGGCGCTGGCGCAGCAAGACGAGCAGGTCATGAGGGAGTGGGCCGAGACTGTGGACCCGCCCGACACCTACAGGTGGGACCTGCATCCGGAGATGGACTACGTGGATGGACCTTAGCCTTCGTAGCTTAGGCTGTGTTGACATTTTTCGGGGTTCCCGCTTTCGCGGGAACCCCGAAGGGCTCGCCGCCCGGCAATCCAGAAGGGAGGACTGTGGCTACTTTAGTCGCTTTCAAGCTTGACTGGAATACTGAATTTCCATCATGGACTGAATGACAGGATGAGATTCCGAATGTCAACAGAACCTAAAGTGTCGCTGTCGAAGTTCAGGATAAATGTCAGGGTAAGTGACCAGCAAGAATGTCACTAGTACCAAGTCCAGTTAATCATGATGGGTAGATATGTCGGAGTTTAGTACGAGCGTCCTGAGTAGTGAACCGCCAGTCTATGGTGGCGCAGGAAGCGTTGCGCTCACGCTCGAGAGCCGCTGTCTGTCTCCGCAATGTCGCTTCATCGCCGATCCGACCCTTCAGACACAGCCTGCTGAACACGCTCAGTTCTATCTCCGCCATGTTCAGCCAACTCCCGTGCTTCGGCGTGTAATGCAGTTCCAGACGCCGCGCTATGCGGCGCGCTTCGGCAGGCTCAAACGCTTCGTAGAGAGATCCCGGCTTGTGGGTGTTCAGATTGTCCACAACCAGCCTGATTGTCTCCACTTCGGGATATGCCTCGTCAACCAGCCATCTCATCTGCTCAGCGAAGTCGATAGCTGTACGACGCTCTGTAACTTCCAGGTGTCTCCACCCACCCTTTGGTTCACAGAACATGAACAGGTTGCGCGTTCCGTTCCGTTTGTATTCGTAGTCATAGCGCTGAACTCGTCCCGGTTCTGCCGCTATCGGCTTCCTGGCATCCTCAATCAGTTGTTTGGATGTCTCATCAAAGCAGATCACCGGACGATCCCGATCATATTCCTCACTGTAAAGATCCAGCAGGTCTTCCATTCGAGCCACGAACTCGCCGCTCACCTCCGGGATGCACCACTCTTTCTTCTTCCATGGCTTCAGTTCGTTTTTTTCAGTAGCTGTCGCACCGTCTCGGGGGAGACGCTCTCAGAGTACCCCAACTCGACAACCTTGCACGCAAGAAGCCTCAGCGTCCAATGAGTATATCCTTCGGGCGCGTCGCTGCACGCGACAGCGACCAAATGCGCTTCCTGCTTGCCGCTCAGTTTACGCGAACGACCTCTCCATACCCTCGACAACGAAACGTTTTCTAAGCCGGCCAACAGTCGGAACACTTATGGAAAGCGCTTCAGATATCTTCGGATCAGATATGCCTTCATCGGCTTTCAAAAGCGCAAGCGCGCGCTTCACCTTTCGGGCCGACGACTTGCCCTTGTGTCCTACATCGTTCAGATAGTCGCGTTCGTCTTCGTAACCGTCCCACAGGCGGTGTGTAAAGAAAATGGCAGGGAATCCTGCTAAGGTGTTGAAAACCAAACCAACACCGGAGGCCCCCTGCCATGCCCAGAGTACGATTCACACTCCCCCAGGTCAAGGATTACCCCGATTCCAGGCCATCGGCCTGTCCAAACTGCGGCAGCGTCTTGTTGAACCGACATGGTCCGGTTACAAAGCGCATCACAGACCCCTACATAAGCGAGGTTACCGTGATCAGGTATCGTTGCACCGACTGTCTGAGGACGTTCAGACACTACCCGGAAGGTGTGTGGACAGCCATGATCAGAGTCTGAGACTCAGGGCTCTGGGCGCGCTGAGTTGGGCATTGGGTCTGTCGCTGCGTTCGGTGAGCCATCTGTTGTCTGCGCTGGGCCGCTGTCTGTCTCGGATGAGTGTATGGCGAGACGTGCAGGAGTCGGGGTCTGGCGCACTGAGGGGCTGGTTGAACAGGACGCGCTCGCGGGTGAGGGTGATGGGAGCGGATGAGACTGTGGTCAAGCTCAGGGGCAAAAAGACAGTGGTGGGGTTTGTAACGGACGCTCAAAGCGGTCAGCTTGTGGGGATGGACGTGTTGGTGGACAGGGACAGCGCGGGCTTTACGAGGTGGCTTCAGCGATATGTGAGCCGCTTCGGAGTGGAGGCGATGGTGACCGATGACCTGTCTACCTACAAGCCGGTGGCCGAGCGTTTGGGTGTTGAACACCAGGTGTGCATAGCGCATGTGAGAAAGAACGCGCGCAGGCGTCTTGATGAGATAGATGGGTGGGACGGCTGCAAGGCGATGATATGGCGTCTGCTGACTGAACTGCCCGAGGACGGCGGCCGGAAACTGCTGAGAATGGAACCGAGTGTTCGTACTGAACCTAAACTTCGTCGGTTGGTGGTGGAGTTGTGTGAGAAGTGGCGGAGTCTGTTATGTCATCAGAGAGTGGCGGGTATGCCGCAGACCAACAACTGCACTGAACGGACGATAGGAAGGAGCAAGATCAGGTATAAGACAGTCAGGGGCTACAAGAGCGAAGAGGGTATGATGAACGGGTTGGGTCTGACACAGTGGGTGTGGAGCGGACAGGAAGGTCTGGACCTGGGCGAGTTGGTCGCGGCCTAAGCAGAATCCCTCCTCTTGAGAAAACTGACTCTCCCAGCTACATCTCAAATCCGCACACCACCTGTGGGACGGTTACTCGTCTTCTGTCAACTTGACTCTGTATTTTCTCTCAGCCATCTTCAAGCGCACCCTCATAGAAAAGATTGCTCCAAAGACTAAAAGAGTTCTTGTGCATTGTCAAAATAACCTGGACATGGTACTAGCTTGGCTTGCCATGGTATCAGACTACGTTACTTCCACCTTCACCCGAGAGCGCGTCATTGGTGGACTCTCAGCTTTCAGGTACTTTTTCACTGTGTTCCTGTGGATGCCCGTCTCCCGGGTTATCCCTCTGATTGACAGGCCCTTGAGATTCGCTTCGTGAACAGCCTCCCACCTTGCTATCTGCTTGGGGGTGGGCTTCCTTGGTAAGGGCGTCGCTTTCTTTCGTACCTTATAGATGGCTTCATAGATGGCTTCGCGGTCGCTCTCCTCTGCTCTCTCCCTGTCTAGTGATGCCAGAACCGTCGCCCAGCGACTACCGAGACCGTTACGATCCGGTGGTGCATGTGAAGAGCGCCCATTGACACCGCGCAGGATGTTCGGACGGGGCGGTGCCTCCTGGCTGGGGATGACACGGCCCTCGCCCTCAACGACTAACTGCCCGTCCAGCCCCTCTAACACATCCACCTTCAACCCGGCGTAGGTAGGTCGTTCCTTGCTGGGCAGCAGATGAAGCGTACTCCGGCGGTACTTCACAGTGTTGTCCTTTGCCACCTTCCGACTGTGTTTGAAGCACAGCGCCCGATCCAGGCATGTGTCTTTATCCACTGGACGGTAGGCGTAGTCAGGCTCATTGGCGGATACTCCGAAGCGCTCGTTGAAGCGGTCGAGGAAGGCTTTCAGAACAACCCCAGCCTCCTCGATGGTGATCGCGCCCGCGAGTCGAAGTTCCGTTACCAACCTGTCCTGAAAGGGTCCCGCGGTCCGCTCCACGCGTCCTTTGGCTTGGGGAGACAGGGCGAATATCATCTGTATCCCAAGATCCTCCATAGCGCGGCTGAACTGAGTTGGAGCACTCGGCAGTCCGCCTCCGAGTACGTGCTTGAAGACTGAGCGTTGGTCTGTGTACAGGGCAATGGGTATCCCATAACGCTGGATCAGACCCTGCATCAGCATGAAGTAGTCTCTGGTGTTCTCATACTCACAGAACAGGGCGCTTGCGACCCTACCCGTGGCGTCGTCAACTGCCAGTAGCAGCATGAACTGGGGACCATCGTCTCCGAGCCACCTGTGGCAGCTGCCATCTATCTGTATCAGCATCCCCTCACGGGGCATACGCCGCCGACGAACACGATGCTTCGGCGGACGCCGGCGGCGCGGACTGTTCACTCCGGCTTCAACCAGTATCCGTCGCAATGTACTGCGAGCTATGTCTATACCCTCGCGTTCTCTCAGCAGCTCGCTCAGGTGGGTGTGGTTGGTTCCTGGGTACCGAGTTCGAGCAAGACGCAGCGCTTCGGCCTTTGTCTTCTCCGGTGTTGTATTGGGGGCCTACGTCCTCGATGGCTGTGAGCGAGTGCGGCTGCGCCATCCTTTCTGTAAGCCGCCAGAAGTCGCCTGGTGTGGCGTGCGCTCACTCCCATCAGAGTAGCTGCCTGATCTATCGTCATATGGTTCGCCAATAGACTGTTGAGTATCTGAAGTCTTGCTTGTTCCTTCTGGTTCAATGTCACGTTCTCCATTGTGACATTGTTGCTGAGCAGTTAAGTCATGACACTTATGCTGAGCAACAACAGTGTCGCGGGACAAAATAGGGCGAAAAGTCCCATCCGGCTGTTAACGGCCACGATATGAGCTTAAGCACATCTGTGGGGGCCGGCTTTTGGATAGGGACTCATATACAGTTTTGGTTAACTAGGAGAGAATATGACCACTAACGACTCAGGCAAGTTGAATATGGGTGGAGTTGCAGCTATCAAAAGTATTATCGACATCGCGCCCAGCGAACGGACCTCACAGCAATCCGCCTATCTAAATGCGTGTCTGATAGCACTTGCACGTCAGCCCGTTCGTTGGGACTCGTATCAAGATTGGGGACCGGGTGGTCCTGTCAAGTTCTTGGCAGAGAGAGGCATAAAGTTCACCCGTGTTATGACGCCTAATCCGGAAGGACGATCTTGGTATGACGGATGCGAGTGTGGAGAAATGCACTGGCGGGAGATGCGACCGTGACTATGCACCTCCCAGTTGATGGGTCAGCCGTACTCTTTCGAGGTTGAGGAAGAGGCTCGCGATCATCAACCGTACAAAGGTGAACAGAGTTCATAAACGAAACGGGACATTTTGCCCACTTATGTCTCGCTCGTCGGCTGCGCCGGTGTCTATCACCACGTCGTCGTACCCTGAGGCGACGGTCGCTATCTGCTTGGCGAACGCTGATACGCGACAATTACTTTTGCAGGCCTGCTGCCTCCCACAACATCGCACCATCACGCCCGTCGCAACTTCGGCGCGGCCACCGCCAGCACAAGCGCCAGCGTAATGCCGGTGAAGCCCGCCACTTGGGCCGCCGTGGGCGCGCCCCAGACACCGGCGATGGCCCCGGCGGCCATGCTGCCAAAGCTGTAGGCCAGAATGGCGAAGGAACGCAGCCCCATGATCCTGCCACGAAACTCCTGTTGCGTCGTGCGAAGCAGAAGCGTGAGTATCAGCACCTGCGTGGACGCGAATGCCACACCCACCAGCACGAACAGGCCCATGGACAGGTAGAAAGACCGCGACAGGGAGAAGAGCAGGACCATCGTGTGCCACATGATCACGGCCACGAACAGCAGTCTACCTGTGTGGGGCAGGCTGGGCGCCATCGCGAGGCCCAGCGATCCGCTCAGCGCTCCGACGCCGAAGGCGAAGAGCAGCAGGCCCAGCCCGGCCGAGTCGGCGCCCAGTACGTCCCGTGCGAAGATGGGGGCGAGTCCGGTGTGTACCGTCCACCCGGCCAGGTTGATGATGACTGCCGCAGTCAGCACGGCCCAGATGACCTGGTTGCCGGCGGCGTACCGCAGGCCGTCGGTTACCGTGTGCATCACCGACTCCTGACGGCTGGTTCTTTCGGAACGGTCGATCCTGATGCCCACGGCAACCATCCCGCCGGCCAGGTACAGCGACGCGATGGCCAGGTAGGCCCCCTGTGGTCCGGACCCCTGGTACAGCAGCCCGCCGATGACCGGGCCGCACAGCATGGCGATGTTCATGGCCACTGTGTTGAAAGCCGCGCCGTTGTTCACCCGCTCTCTGGGCAGGGTGTCGCCCACCAGCGACTGGGCGACGGGCATCTGGAAGAGGCGCACGACGCCCATGAACAGAGTGATAGCGAAGATGTGCCAGACCTCCAGCAGGCCGGTCAGTATCAGCGCCAGCATCAGAATGCCCATGAGACCCATCACGAATTCGACCGATATAAGCAGCAGGTTGCGCGGCAGACGGTCGGCGATGGCGCCGGCGAACAGGGCCAGAAAGTTCAGCGCCATACGCGCCGCGGCGATGGAACCGACCAGAAACGGGGAGTCCGTCAGCGAGAGGACAAACCATCCCAGCGCCGCTGACTCCATCTGCGTCCCGATGCCCACAAGCGCGGTGGAGCCCCACACGAAGGCGAAGTTGCGGTGGCGGAAGACGCCCAGAGGCGTGGAAGCCCGGGTCAGCGTGCCGATGAGTCTCAAGCTAGAATCCTGCGCCGGTTAACTTCGGCGGACATCTATCCTAGCACGCAACTGTCGAATGATATAATCCTGACACGAGACCCGATGCTGTCCCAGATTGGTAGGCGCGCGTTATAGGATGAAGGAGTCCCCTCTCCCTTGATGGGCTAGGGTGAGGGTGAGATCACCGCCTGCAAATCTGATACAGCCTCCCGGTATCGTGGGGCCTAGTGTTCAGTTCGAAACAATAGACGAATCGCATCCCTCGGCCTTGTGCTGATACTGACAGGCTTTGTTCTCCAAATCATAGGCGTTGCACTCTATTAGCCGGAAATGCGAGCGGGACATTCTGCCCACTTCTGTCTTGCTCGGCGATCTGCCCGCATACACCCGTATACATAGGAGTTGGCCCCGCCAGCCCGGGCCTTTATGTTGGATAGCGGTGCGTTCGTACCGGATTCGCTGTGTCAGGCGCGCTGAATCACGCCGTCCGAGATCGGATCTCCGCTCCCGTGAAGCCCGCAGGCGGATGGACTGTCCATCACGTACAGGCGATTAGATGGTCCTGAAGGCGGCGGCGTGATCTCCGACGCTAGCCCGTCACTCCAAGAGGCTTCAGAAACTCGTTCAGCCAGAGACGATTGCGCCGCGCCACCCGCCGAGCCCGCCTCCAGTCCAGCGAGCAGCCCGACAGGTACCGCGCGAGCCTGCGGTCAAGCCTGGTCTTGCGCCTGTGGCACTCTCGGCACAGCCACTGCAGGTTCTCCAGCGTGAACGCGCGCATGAGCGCGTCCGGCCCCAGCGCTCGCGCCACCTCGATGGACAGCCTGTGGTCCAGTTCAGCCGCGGCCCCGCCGCAGGCGCCGCACATCGTGAGCTGCATTCTCTCCGGCTTCTGTCCGGAGGCGACGCGGTATGCGTCCAGACAGTATTCGTGCCACGTGAGCCGGATGTCGGCGGTGTCCTCGTGACACCAACGGCACACGCCCCTGACCGGAGGCTCTCCCCAGCGGGCGGTTCTGTTCACCAGCCTTCTGGGATGCGCCGAGGGATGGCGCCTGTGGTGAAGCGAGAGTCCGCGGTGGCGGCGATGGGTTATGACGCTCAGCATACTCCTCATGCGGTAAACCTCCAGGATATACCGAAGTGATATATCATACTGCGCTGTATCAATCTGATAGTTCGTCGTTCAGCCTTCGCGCCAGCGCGACCACGTCCCGCTCCACCCGCTCCTCTATGCAGCCCCGTATGTAGTCCGCCACCCGCATGTTCTTAGAGTCCGCCGCCAGCCGTATCTTCTGCACGAAGCTCTCGGGATACCTCAGCCCTATGTAGCGTTTTGGCTCGTCGTCGGTATCCCTCATCACTGGCAGTCCGATCATGTTTGGAATATCCACACCCGTAGAGCCGCGAGCTGCCGACACCGCCGGCGCTTCGTAGCTGGATCAGGCACTGGCCGCGGGAGCTGGACGCGTGGGTAATTCGACGATCATCCGCTCAACAGCTTCTTTCCTTGGGTCTTCTACCATTTCCATTCCTTTCACCATCGAGGAAGCCAGCGGCGCCAGCCCTGGCGCTCCGGGTCGCTCTCTGTCTTCAACTCTCGCAGCTCCTCGGCCAGGAAGATCTTCAGGTCCTCAAAGGCCGCGCTGAGCACCGGCTCGATGTCCGTCCTGGTCGAAGCCGGCGCACTCGTCGGCCCGCGACCACCCTCGCGCTCGCTCTGCCACCAGTCGAAGACGTTCCGCAGATAAGCGGATCTCGAGATCTTCAGCGCCTTCGCGTCTGTCAAGGGCGGTGACATATTGGACAACCGGGGCGGCGGAATACTGTATCACCAAGGCCTAAGCGCTCAGCGAAAAAATGTTACCGAAGTTTACGCGGCTCATAGTTGACGCCCACGAGTCTGATGTCCCCTTGGTCAGCCTCTATCATTTCACTCTGTTCTGCTGAAGCATACACCAGTTGTTTGGCCACGAGACCTCGCCACTGACGAACTCTGCGTTGTAGTGTCCACAGCTGACGCCTACTGTAACGCTCCGGGTAATGGCGCATCAACCGATCAACAAGGTCCGCGGCCGTAATGTCCGGTTGGAGAGGTTCCCTCTGCTATGGTCTTGGTCGCGGCCATGTGCCGGAGCACCGCCAGCGCCATGCGCGCGTCCGCGAGCGCGCTGTGAGCTGCGCCCTCGAACTCCAGTCCGCACTGAGAAGCCGCATCATCCAACGACTGCCACGTGTACGACTGGTGGTCTTCGCTCCAGGCCCCGTAATACTCTGCGTACATCTTCATGATGCAGTAAGTGTTCGGGCGCCGGTGGTACCTCGCCCTCGGGGAACCGGGGCCGTACGACTGGTCTATGAGCCGGAGGTCGTACTCGGAGTTGAATATGGCGATGGCGATGTTGCGGTTTTCCATCATCCTCTTGATCCGTCCGTTCACCACCTGGCGGAACACCGGCATCGTCGCCACGTCGGCGTTGGTGATACCGTGGATCGCTGTGGCGTCCTCCGGGATCGGTCTCTTGGGTCTGACTCTCTGGTTCATCAGGACATTGCCTTCCGATGAGACCACCGCGATCTCGCATATCTCGGCGCGGCTGTCCAGACCGGTTGTTTCTGTGTCGAGAATGATTGGTTTTAGCGCCAGCAGCTCGCTCGCGTTGACGATGGCTCTTTCCCTGTCAGTCAAGGTATTGCCTCCCTGTGCAATGTGTTTACTGATGATGATGGATTGATTCCATCGCCTCCCCGTCTAGTCTGAATACCACGGGAACCGCCTGGGCGGTGGATTACACTGTCCCCATGGTCTGGCTTATATCCGCCTGAGCGGTTCAGCGCCTCCTCTCTTGCCTCTCAACTTATTCTTCCCGCGCTCTGAATCGGCTGAAGCATAAAGTTGGCCAGTAGAACTGGCCGCGGGATTCGTCTACGGAGTTCGCCCTTGTGCCAGCGCTTTCCATGTCTGCACTGGTATGGGGTCATAGTTCTAGGCCATACCACACGGGCTTCATATTCCCGGATCGCGTCCGACGCATCCGTCTCAGAACCCGGTATAAGCCATCGGAATACCCACGCGGCCAGTTCCCGCGGCTTTGGCTTGGTCTAGCTGAGAAGTGTCGCCAGCGCATATAACTCGCGGCCCCGCGGGTGTGGGTCTCCCCTAAGTGGTGGGCCCGTCGGAGATGAGAACCATGTCAGAGAGCGTCCAGACCAAAAAGCGTGCATTTTAGAGGCTGCTTGGTCTGCTAACCCAATGTCTCTCCACTTGCCGAGCGCGAGCAGGGCTTGGTAAGGGTAACTCTTACACCATGCGCTTCCGGGCTCTCTGTAGGGATCGGTTGGATCGGTCGGAATGAGAATAGACAACGACTCAAAAGGCCAACTCGTCAGGATCCCGGTTTGCTCGTGCCTCTTCGAACTGCCGCTCAATCTCGGCAGCTTCTGCATCAGAGGGTTCGCGATAGCACAACACAAAATCGGCGCCGAAGTGAACCAACTCGACATCGGGAGGCATCAGTCGTGCAAGTACGCGATTGTCCTCACCTTCGGGCTCGGAAGCTCCCATCGCGGATGATGCTGGATTGTATGCAACCATCGCCTTCCCAATCAGGGCGTAGGTAGTGGTGAACAGATCTCGGAGAGTAGTCTCCGTCCGTGCGGGAACCGTCATACTGCCTGACGACTGAGTGCACGTCGGACTGCTGAGGGCCAGCCTTCCACGTCACAAGAATGGATGCGCCACCTGCGTAGCGACTGGACCTGACCGAGAACCTGACATCAGGGAAGGCCTCCTTGAGCGACTGCCGCACCAATTTCGCTACGTCAACCACATCAATATACCGTGGGCGTCTGTCAGTCATCGTTTCTCCTGGGCGACAACTCGGCTCTTCATGGCAAGTTGCGATAGCTCTCTTTGTCTATTCACTTCTTGATAATCTGTGACCCTAGCATGTCGGTTCCTGAGTGGTCGAGCCCGAAGCCGGCGCAACGGCCGCTCCGCGGGGGCCACAGCTTTCGACTTCCGCTAAGCCGAAGCGACAATGACGGCAATGCAATATTGTTGATGCAACAGGTCGGCAAATCTAATTGTCGTTGATCACAATTCAACGCTGTCCTCCATCAACCGCGCGTGGCAATCCAGACGACATGATGCGCGCCTCCCTTGCGGCTGCTTCCACCACGCGCACGCGCCTTGACTTCATCCACCTCGAAACCGGCGCGGCGCAAACGTCTGACGAATGGCGGTTGAGAACCGACAGACCATATCGCCAATACCCCGCCGCGCCGCAACGCCGCGTAGGTGGCGGTCAGCCCCGGCAGGCTGTAAAGCCAGTTGTTGCCCTTTCGAACCATCGCCTCCGCGCCATTGTCGACATCAAGCATGATGGCATCGTAGTCACCTCTGGCGGCCGTGATCAACTGGACAACGTCGGCTTCATGGAGTTCAGTCCGGCGGTCGTCAAGAGGTCGGCCGGCCAAATCGGCAAGCGCTCCCCGGTTCCATTCAACCACGGCTGGAGCCAGCTCCGCGACCACCACCCGGGCATCCTCGCCAAGGATGTCCAGCGCCGTTCTCACCGAGTAGCCCATTCCCAGACCGCCAATCAGAACGCGGGCCTTCGGCCGTTTTGCCAAGTTCTGACAGCCCAGTCTGGCCATGGCTTCTTCTGACCCATGAACCCGGCTGTTCATGAGTTCCAGGTTATCCGCTTTGAGCGAGAACTCAGAGTCGCGTTGGTACAAAACGAGCTCCGCTCCTCCGCCAGGGGTTTGGGCCCGGCCGATCAACTGCCAAGGATTCATTGATACCTCACGATCATGTCTGGAGCAGACGGGGTAATATCCCAGGCGGGATCCGATTCCGTACTATCGGTCGTTAGTACAAAACAAAATCCTGAATATGAGCAGCAAGTGACGCCATAGATAACCTGGTGATCACATGAATTGGTTTAAGTATTGGCGCCCGCTTATCTATCTTCGTGGGTGGGTACTATTACGGCACCGCCGCAAGACTCCCCGTCGGATCCGGCACAAGCTCCAGGTAGATCAAAGTGGTCTGTATCGACGAGTGGCCGAGCCAGCGGCTGAGGTAGTTGATCGGCACTCCGTGCATCAGTAGGTGCCGGGCGTAGCTGTGGCGAAGCGTGTGGGTCCCTACCTTCCGGCCGGGCGCGATGGCGCCGAGCCTCTCCGCCCGCTCGACCGCAGCCTGTACCCACCGCCATGCCGTGGACCTGTGCGCCTCGATAAGACGGCCCTCCGCGACATTCCCGTAGGACAGCGCCATCCTGAACGCCGCGGCAAGCTCCGGGTGGACCGGAACGACCCTCGCCTTCCTGCCCTTGCCGGACCGCACCCTGATAGTGGGCAGCTCCGAGTCCAGGGATAGGTCGGACACGTCGAGCGCCAGCGCCTCGGATACGCGAAGCCCGGCGCGCCACTGAGTGAGCATGAGGAGTTTTGCCCTCGGGTCCTCGGCGGCCCTGATGATGGCGTCCACCTCGTCGGCCTCGAGGTGCTGCGGCTCCCCGTCGGTTCTTTTGGGATGCAGCCCGCGCGGTCTGCGGCGGCGGGCGATGGCTTGCGTGGTCATTCGGATGGCCCTCGTTTCAGCGCAACGGTGTCTCCGAGACATTGTTGCATATCGGGGCTAACTTGTCAGGTTTAAGGAGAGGTCTCAACTAGGGAGAGGCGGGCCGGATGCAACAAAACACAGCAAATTGTCTCACAGGCGCAAGGCGGTCTTCTGCGGACCGCGGCATGCGACCTGTTCGGCTCTTCGCTCAGGAATCGTGACCCATGATGCTCTCAAGCCTCTCGCTCGTCAGCTCCCCGGTGAGTGCCTGCTTGATGATCGCGATCGCCGAGTCTATCTCCCGGTCGTCGAACGAGTCATCTGTGCCGAATATCTTCATTCCCACTCCCGCGACGTCCACCATCGCTCCCATGCCCGCCTACGCGTCCAGAGAGACCATCTGAAAAGCGCCGCGCTATTTCCCGGCAGCGGTTCTGCCCGGAGGGGATTGTGGTTGGTTTGCCTGGTCAGGGACATTCCATGGGAGCGAGGATGAGTTCCATCAGAGAACTATCCTCCAGCGCCTCGGCGAATCGTTCCCGACCCCCGTCAGAGCGGTAATCAGGGGCGGGTGACGTTCTGACGGAACCGTCCCGGTTAGGTACAGATGGGACCCGGAACGCAGGTCGGTCAGGATGATGGAGGCCACCCATGCGGCGGGAGGAACCGGCGGGCATGTAGGCGCGTGCCACACGTGTATGTCTCCATCGACTACTCGCGTGTTGGTTCCGAAGTCCGTCGGGGTCTGGATTCTTCCCTCTTCCTCGGTAGGTGTCGGCGGTGGTGGTGGCCTCTTGGGTTCAGGGGCGGCCGGCGCGGGTGGAATCGGAGTGGGAGGTGGAGGCGTCGCCGCACACGCGACGACCGACAGCAGCAGGAGGACGGTGGACAGCAAGACAGCTATCCAGAAGCTCGTATGCGACTCCATGAATTCCCCTCCGGTCAATTCGAGTCTCCAGCGCTTGTCTCCAAAGGCAATTATAGACTCCCGCTCCCTGGGGCAAAAGCTATGTAGGTTGGCAGTGGACATAAAATATCATCGCAGTCTCAGAAACCGCATCCCGCGTCGCCTGAAGACGCGGGTTTCTGCCATGCCGCGTGTCGGGCAGCCCAATATCTCCTGTGCGTTGCTCAGGCCGCACTTCGCCGGTCATGAGGATGTGCCGAACCCAGGGAACGGCTACCTTCGGCGCGAACCGGGTCCCGAATCTGATCGGCTCGCGCCCGAGTGGGTGGCGGTCCTTGGAGACGACCCCGCCATCCGACGCCTCTCGACGTGGCTATCCGGGTAAGGAGAGCCGCTGGGTGTCACGCACTGGCGCCCGGCAGCCACGCCGCAGCGAGGGCAGGCGCCGGCGCGCCTAGCCGCTCGAACCAGCCGCAGCTCGTCATCCGATGACGGTCGCTGATCTCGTGTGCCTGAGGCGGCGGCATTGGCAACGTCGGGAGAGGCGGCGATCCGCTCGAAACTCAGGCTGCCAGCCAGACGCCTCCTGTCGACGTGGCTGTCGGAGTTGGGGCGGCCGCCCGAGCCCACGCACTGCTGCCCGACCCCGGCCCCGCAGCTCGGACAGGCGACGGCGCGCCTAGCCGCTCGAACCAGCCGTCGCTCGTCAGCGGACAGCCGATGTATACTCGACGAGGCAATGTTCCCTCTCCGCTCGAACTGCTGGAACCGGTCTCTTACGATACCCGTCCTGACCCGGTTGGCGTCCCCGAGCGATCCGGCCCGCTCGTACAGCGTCACTGCCTCTTCCAGCCGCCCGCTCTTTTCCATGTGCAGCGCGTCAAGGTGCATGTCTCCGGGTTGTACACTCCTGATGACTCGCTCGGCCTGCTCAATTCGGCCGGCGTTGAGGAGGGCAGTTGCCGCGATGGTGCGCAGCTCACGCGCCCGTGCCGCGACGTCGCCCCGGTACCCGCTCAGTTCGAGCCAGCCAACCACATCGCCAGTGAAGTGTTCGGCATCTCCCGCCTCGCCCGCGCAGCGCTCGATGGCCTCGCGAAAGGCCTGCGACACGGGCGGCAGCGCGGCTTTCAGCCAGTCTCCGTCCTTCCCCAGCGCGAGAGCGGCGTTCAACAGCTCAAGTGGAACTCTGTCACGGTCTTGCGTCCACTCGTCCAGCCGCCGGAACGCCTCAACGGACTTCTCCACATCCAGCATGGCGGCCGAGTATTCGGACTGAGCAGCCAGCTGGCTTCTGGATACCCGAGCGGGCAGTCCGTCCACGAGCATCCGGGCCGCCGTGGAGAGCAGCGCGGTGTGAGCTTCCCGACGGGTGGCGGCATCCGACACCGCGCCCGGCGAGTCCTGCGCGCCGAGCAGGTGCACCGCCTGCCCAGCCAGCTGCCATGCCCTTGCCGGTGCGGTGTCGATCAGATCTCCGACCCTGTTTATCAGATCGGGGACCATGCTCTCGGGTATAGTGTCCGGATTGGTGAGATAGTCGACCAGGTCGTCGGGGCTGTACGTGGTTGCGTTCCCAAGTAGGCGCATGCTGGACATCTGGGTCGCGTCGTCCGGGTCTATCTCGATGAACGCCAGGTTTTCGGTGGCACGGCTTATGGCAACACGCAGCCTGTCG
The DNA here is from genome assembly GCA_965261525.1 of Dehalococcoidia bacterium. Taxonomy (GTDB): domain Bacteria; phylum Chloroflexota; class Dehalococcoidia; order Lucifugimonadales; family UBA1123; genus VXRN01. The sequence continues at coordinate 930,881 of OZ253472.1, read as the reverse complement.
ATTGCGGTGCGTCGAGAGTGGGCCTCCAGCTCGGGCGCGTGGGAGGGCAGATCGACCTCGGCGCTTAGCCGCTGAAGTGTAGGCCCGGGCTCCAGCACGCACACGCTCTGGTACTCCAGGCCCTTGACGACCGCAGGCGTCAGCGCCATGTCCACCAGGCGGTCCGGGAGCCACGCCGGAGCGTCGATGCCGGGCGTTACGACCGCGACGTTCGCCAGGTCGTTGAGACGGTCCATCAGTCGAATCGCCTCCTTCACGCTCGGCGCGTCCACGTAAAAGAGCTGAGCTTCGGTCGGGTCCCCACCCGGCTCGTGGCGCTGGTCGGCGGGTCTCAGTCTTCGTTCGAGACCAGTCTTCTGATACAGTTGCGAGGCGCGCTCTATGACCTTCGCGATTCGCTCCGGTGAACGCAGGGTGGTGTCCAGCGTGAACCTCTGCGGTGCGGTGAGCGTGTGGGCGAGCAGCCCGCTCAGCAGCGACCATTCGAAGCCCGAGGGGCGGACTGTCTGGCCCTCATCTCCGGCCAGCAGCAGCCATGGCGCCCGTCGTCGTCGCAGCGCGATGGCGCGGCACAGTTCCGTCACCACCGCCACTTCGACAAGCGTCAGGTCCTGCGCCTCGTCCACAACGATACGGTCGAAGTTGTCGAAGCCGCGCGGGAGATGGCCCTGTCGCAATCTCCGGACCGACTCGGCCGCCGCCGCCAGTTCGGGGAACGCTTTCTCCAACTCCGCTGCCGAGTGCCGTTCCAGCCGTTCTGCGATCGTCAGAAGACTTCCCGCCGCTCCTTCTCCGACACCGTTTCTGCCGCCCCGAACCCGACTGTACTCGGCGTCGGTGAGACGGGCCAGGCGCCTCTCGGCTGTCAGACTGTCGATGTACGCGCAACCCGGCTCATCGGGAATGGCGCGCCCCAGCAGTACGGCGCGCACCTCGGCGTAGAGAGCGTCCTGCCGAGTCGCCCAAACTCCAAGGTCGGTCGGTCGGCTGCGGGTTCTTGCGAGTGCCCGCGTGAACACTGCGCGGCTCCGCTCGTAGGAAACGCGCTCCACATCGTAACCGCAGACCTCGCCCAGCAGGGTGAGGAAGTCGCGGGTGGTTACCGAAACGTTGGACGGCGCGAAGGTGGACAGGCGTTCGGCGGCAAGATTGGTCAGTTCCCGTGACCAGGAGACGTACAGCACACGCTGGTTGTCTCGCGCCTCTATGGCCTTCCACAACGCGGTGGTCTTGCCGGAACCTGGATGCCCGTGCACCACCCGGACGGAGTTGTGGTCCCTGACGAACCGGGCCTGATTCTCGGTGTCCGGCGGGCTGATGAATGTATCGTCGTGGCTGGCGATGTCGTTCTGTCCAATGGAGTAGTAGTCTGAGGCGTCAGGCCCTATGGCGAGTGGAGTGTGGTCGTCGTGATGGCGAACCGCCCGCACCCAGATGCTGCCGCTTTCATGTTCCTCACTCCGCCTGACTCCGTTGGTGGGCCGGCTGCCGTCCGGGGCCCACCAGAGGTAAAACTGCATTCCTCTATTGCCGCCCAGCGGGGAGCGCCTCCACCCCTGATTGCCGCCGCCGCAACCCTTGACTATGCTGGTGCGTCCGTGAGCCGCCAGATGCTGAAGCGCCAGCCCCAGCCGCTTGCGCAGATGCATGTCGTTTTCCACATAGTCCGGCACCTCTTCGTGCAGCAGCAGGGGATGGTTCAGCGGACGGTACCGGAAATCGACGTGGTTACCGACCGGGTCGGGTGGAAAGTCAAACGGGACGCTCGGCATCGCTTCCTTTCTGTCCGTTCTCAGGGAACTCTCTCCCGCCATAATACCGAATTACAGAAGGGTCGGGAGGCTGTAGGCAGTTCCATTTCATCTTTGGCATGTGTGGGATGCTCTCGGTACGAAGTCGGTTCGAGCGCGGCGGCTGTACGGTCTGGCGTCCGCAGTGTTGAAGGAGCGCGGCGTTGTGGCGGGAGCGGCGCACGCGGGCAGAGCGAGGGTTGAATCGGAGGACTAGCGCGAGGGTCTTTCGGTTGTCGCATTCAACACAATCGGAAGACCCTGGGACCGTTCAGATTGTCTTGCCGATGAGCGCTTGCATTGGTACTGTGTTACATCCAAGGGGATGTTTCACCCAGACGCTGAGTAGAAGGGGTCGTGAAGAAGGCGATGGCAGAAGCCGACAGGATTGACGCTCTATACGGAACCGTCTTCGATGAGGTGGCAACTATTGTTGACGCCTCCAGGAGTTATGCCGCTCGTTCGGTGAATGCCACTATGACCGCCGCCTACTGGTTGATTGGACGCAGCATAGTGGAGTTCGAGCAGGAAGGGGAACAGAGAGCTGAATATGGCTCTGGACTGATTGAAAGATTGTCGGTGGACTTGACCCAGCAATATAGGCGCGGATTTTCCCGTCAGAATATATGGTTAATGCGTTCGTTTTATTTATCCTATCCACCCGATCTGATTCTCCAAACAGCGTCTGGAGAATCAGAAACGACATCCGTAAGACTAAGATTGGAACATGTACTTGATATCTTCCCGCTTCCCTGGTCCGCATATGTGCGTCTGTTATCAGTCAAGAATGTGAATGCCCGTGAATTCTACGAAGCGGAGGCGCTGCGCGGGGGATGGTCTGTTCGTCAACTCGACCGGCAGATCAACTCGCAGTTCTACGAGCGCACGGCCCTTTCGAGGAACAAGGCGGCCATGTTGGAAAGGGGACAAAATCCCATCCCTGAAGATGCCGTCCTGCCCGAAGAGGCGATAAAAGACCCATTCGTACTTGAATTTCTTGATCTCAAAGATGAGTACTCGGAAAGCGACCTGGAGGAAGCCCTGATAAACCACCTGGAGACATTCCTACTGGAGTTGGGTGATGATTTCTGCTTCATGGGTAGGCAAAGGCGTCTGCGAATCGGCAACGAATGGTTCAGGGTCGATTTGCTGTTTTTTCACCGAGGTCTACGGTGTCTCATCGTTATTGACCTGAAAATCGGCAGGTTCACCCACGCCGATTCAGGTCAGATGAATATGTACCTGAACTATGCGAGGGAGAATTGGGTACATGAGGGAGAGAATCCGCCTGTTGGTCTGATTCTGTGTTCGCAGAAAGATGAAGCTGTCGCTCGGTATGCTCTTGAAGGCTTGCCTAACAAAGTGATGGCCGCGGAGTATCAGACTACCCTGCCCGACGAAGACCGCTTGGCGGCGGAGATAAGCCGAACGCGGCAAGCAATTAGTTCGCGCTCGACGGTGTTTGATCCGATGACGGCTGAAGTTAAAGTCCAGAAATCCGAAACGATAGTAACCGATCCGGAATAAGAAGACGTCACCGAGCTGGAGCGGCTCTGGCTCCACCAGGGCCTGTGCAAAGTCGCTATCATCACTATTTCCCTGGCATCGTCGCTCTGGGTTCCCGCTTTCGCGGGAACGACGGACTGGAGTCCAGAAACCTAAAATCATAACTTTGCACACGCCCTGCCCAGTGAGAGAAAGAGGGGAAACCATGGGCTTCGATGTCGAATGTCTTCTGAGCGTGGAAGAGCGCTACGCGCTCTCCGTCCTACATTTCTGACTTTACATAACGACAGTAGGGCGGCCTTTGGCTTAGTTGACATAAAGACTATAGGGCGAACTTCCCTACATTGTCCCATTCTGACTTACAGATTGCGCGACCAGTTCTGGTTCCGAAGCCCCAATGCGCTGATTGATAAACTCGACTAAATCGGGCGCATGGTCCAGGCATGCTCTCGCCACGACCACTTCTCCGAATCTCGCCTGGACAACGGCGGGCTTGCCGCAGCCCGGTTTCTCACAGGTAGTCCTCATATCAATCCCTCCCATATTCATTGGGGACGGTGGTGGCCGCGGTGGGAGTCGAACCCACATCACCCATAGGGTCGCCGGATTTTAAGTCCGGCGCGTCTTCCGTTTCCGCCACGCGGCCTGTCGCGGCGACCGTTCAAGCCGCCGGTCCCCTGAGAATAGAGGGCCCGGCGCGCCGACTCAATAATACTACTTGCCTGAGGACCCGTCTCACCGGGAGGACAGAGGCCGGGTATCCATGGGAATACGACAGTGAAACTAGCTTCGTGTCGTATCACAACGTGATATATTATATACGCGCATAGCGTCTTGACAGAACGCATCAGAGAGAGGACACGGTGATCATAGCGCTGCTCGCAGAGAAGGGTGGCACAGGAAAGACCACGCTCGCGACCAACCTCGCCGGCATGAGGGCCGCCGCGGGACGGAGGGTGCTGCTGGTCGACGCCGACAGACAGGGAAGCTCACGCTTCTGGGTGCAGACGCGCTCCTCACTGAGGCTTCCGCGGCTGGACTCGACGCCGCTGTACGGCGAGGCATTCGCAAGGCGGATAGCGACCATCGCTTCACGGTACGACGACGTTGTCATAGACACCGGCGCGGGCGACGGCTCAGAGATGGAGACAGCCCTGAGGGCAGCGGACTGCGTTCTCGCTCCCCTTCAGCCCACCGGCGTGGACGTACTGTCGGAGTGATGCGGCAGAATATGATATATCACGCTGCGGCATTACTGTGGGGAGGCTGACCGTATGAGCGACATGACGGACATAGTGCGTCGGCGAAGACACAGGGGACTCGCGCTCCACCACAGGCGACACGCATCCGCGCATCCCAGAAGGCTGGTGAACAGGACCGCGCGCTGGGGAGAGCCTCCCGTGAGAGGTGTGTGCAGATGGTGCCATGAAGACGCGTCCAGCATCCGGCTCACATGGCACGAGTACTGCCTGGACGCCTACCGCGTGGCCTCCGGTCAGAAGCCGGAGCGTATCCAGCTCACGATGTGCGAGAGCTGCGGGGACGCCGCTGAGGAACTGGACCATAGGCTCGCGATAGAGGTGGCGAGAGCGCTCGGACAGGACGCGCTCATGCGCGCGTTCACGCTGGAGAACCTTCAGTGGCTCTGTAGGGAGTGCCACAGGCGAAAGACCCGTCTGGACCGCAGGCTCGCGCGGTACCTGTCGGGCTGCTCGCTGGACTGGCGGAGCGCGTGGCGGGTGGCGCGGCTCAACCGGGCATGGCTGATTGCGTTCCTGGGGCCATTCGGGTTGACGGGCGCGGACCTGAGCGAGACTGTCTCTTAACCCCTCTGCACTACGTGGCCAGGGACATCCATGCCAACCGCAGGTTGCCGACTTCACACAGCGATAATTGGGGGAATCATGCGGGACCTGCGGGCTTGGTTTCTGGGTGAGACATAAGTGGGCAGAATGTCCTATCAACTCCAGGATGCCCAGGGAGGCTCAAATAAGCTCGTTCAGGACATCCTGCCTATCCTGAACATTGTGCTCCCACACTCGCCACACTTGCCCCTGGTTGCCGGACAGCCGTTCTTCATCGTTACCTGCTCAGCTTCCTGGATTTCTCTGCTCTCTCGACACTTCATACAGTATCCGGTCATTGAAAAAACCTCTTAATCCTCGAACGTCCGCCAGCGCAGTCAGTAGGGCCCCGGCAGATTCCTGTAAGACAGCGTGGAGCGTCATACCACTACATCGGGTTTGATGAAATATCGAATCCGACACGATGCGGCGCCGGGCTGGCCTAGCCGGCCTAGCCGGCCTCGCGGCTCCTGCATTCAGACGCGCTCATTCGATGTCCGTCACCCCCTGCGCCCGCTCCGGATCCCCGGACTACGTGCGCCTGCCGCAATGCACGGGATTTTGGTGTTGAAAACTCAGCTTATGTCTCCTATAGTTAATATATACTATTGTAATAGTCGTTATCATATAGGTAGATATATATAGCCATAAAGATGCGCCTTTCAAACCGTTTTATCCATATCGAGGAATCACACACGAAGGGAGGATTCCGAAATGACAACAAGACAGAGAAATATCAGAAGATCGGGAGTGAGAGTGGCGCGGAAAATCGGCCTTATGGCGCTGATGGCGCTGCCTGCCATTGCGCTATTTGCCGTCCTGACCGGACCGCTGTCCCCTCCGCGCAAAGCAGTCTATGCGGCATACTCGGCTTCGTCTCAACGCGCCAACGAACCATGGCTCATGATCAACTGCCTGGAGACCCAGGTGAAAGAGGGGGAGGACTTCAGGCTGGAAGTACAGAAGAAGTATGCCTCTGCATGGCCGCACGAGACCATGCGGGTGTTCTGGTACACCCAGGCGATCACCGCCGACGAGTCGGACTACGAGCGTCTCTACGCCGAGCGTCAGTCCAGCAACGAGTACCAGTCCGAGCACGGCAGGATGGGACGCGACTTCCATACCAAGGACGACCTGTACCCCGAGGCCGACGAGACCTTCAGGGTCAGGTTCAACAACTCGGTCGACCGCGGAACGGACGGCGAGTGCATTATCACCATCAAGGACGACGACGGAGTCGGAATATACAAGCTGGAGATCACGTCGGCGCCTGAGGAACTTCCCGCCGCGTCAGTGGACGGGGAGACTCCGGGCGCGTACACCCTTGGAGACGCAATAGAGATCACGGCGCGTTTCACGGGGGATGTGACCGACGTGAACCCGGATACCGGGGAGCGGGCCGACTACGCCGGACTGTACATACAGGTGGGAGAGAACCGCAGAGTCGCCAGCCTGCTGCGAGGCGAGGGCACGGACAGGCTCGTGTTCGGATACACGGTTCAGGGCGATGACCTGGACGCCGACGGGATCAGCGTCGAGGCTGGCGGTCCCGGAACCGGTCTCTACTACAACGAGGACAGCCGCGACGGCGGACTCTGGTCCGTCGATACCCTGGGCGGCAGGATAAACCGGATATTCCACGGTCTCGACGACGACCCCGACCATGCGGTCTTACAGCCTGAGATCGAAGAGCCGACCATCACTCAGCGGCCTACCGAAACGGACGTCCCGGTTGAGCCCGCGCCTGAACTGCCGGTTGAGAACTCCATCGTTCTGGATGTTGGGTCAGGTCTGATCGATACCCGCCACGGGGAGCTTACGGCAGAGGACGACGGAAGGGACTGGTTCAGCTTCAACTCCGTGGGCGGCCAGAACTACATACTCGAGCTCAAGAACAGGATGGAGTTCAGTCAGTCCGCTAATTCCTGGCTGGGTCTTCACATGGAGTACGTTCCGGGGCACCTGGTGGACCCGAGCATACTTGAGATACTGGACGAGGAGGGCGAGCGGGTACTGGGAGAGCGAGACCAGGGTGGGTTCATGGGGAACTTCGCGCGCGCCTTCTTTATTCCCGAGGAGGATGGGACGTATTACGTCGCGGTCGGAGGAGGAAATGAGTATCGCGTCGGCCTTGGTCACTACACCCTGTCCGTCCGCGTTGACGACCACGCGGACGACTACAGACCGGACCCGGACGTGGCGCTTCGTCCTGGAGACTCGATAACCGCCAGGATCGACAGCGACGTCGCGCCTGACCATCCGGGCCTCAACCCATGGGACTGGGCGGTTACGGAAGGCGGCGTATCGATCCCGGTCTTCGGCGTCGAGTCCCTGGACGACCGCGACGTGTTCCGACTCGAGATATCCGAGGAGGGCGAGTATCGGGTGGCTGTGAGCGACGGTCCGGCGGGCGTCAGCATATGGAGTCTATTCGACGACGAGCAGGGTCTGTTCATAGGTAGGGACACTACGCCCGTTGAGGAGATTGTTCATACATTCCTTCCAGGCGCCTACCACGTCGAGATAGGGACTCCGTACGAGAGCGAGGGCAACGCCGGATCCTATACGGTCTCTTTGAGCCAGGTCGCGGAGGATCAGTCAGCCGGCGATTCCGCAGCGTAGGAAGGCGACTGTTCAGACAGAGGCTATCGTGAGCGAAGACCTGCCCATACCGGCTGATAAGGCCAGCCGGTATGGGCAGACTGGGAAACCACCGAGCAGGACATAAAGTCAGTTCTGAATAGTCTGGGATTAGGGCGGCAAGTCAGTCCGAAGACAGCATAGCGGCGGCCTACGTGCTCTGTCTGAGCCTTGTATCTTGTCTTTGTTTTGCAATAATGACTTCACTTGGGTGGAGTGGGGTGCGGCAGACCGATTGAGCCTTGGTCATGGAAGACCGTGCTACAGTGAGGGTCGTCGCACCCCTTTAGGATAGAGCCCGAACAGTTGCATGGGCTAACCAAGCCCGCATGTTGCAAGGAGGGGCCAGTAATCCGCAGGAGGCACTCGTGGAACAGGAATCTATCTTCGTAGGCATCGATGTAGCCAAGGCCCAGTTGGATGTCGCCATTCGTCCCGCGGGCGAAATATGGGGAGTCTCCAATGACGAGGCAGGAATTCGGAAACTGGTATCTCAGTTGAAGAACTTGGAACCTGCCATCGTGCTTCTGGAGGCGTCCGGCGGCGTGGAACTGTCCCTTGTGGCAGCTCTGGCGGCCGAGGAGTTGGCGGTGGTCGTCGTCAACCCACGCCAGGTGCGGGATTTCGCCAAGGCCACAGGGAGGTTGGCCAAGACCGACGCTCTGGACGCGGCGGCGCTCGCCCATTTCGCCGAAGCAGTCCGGCCTCCCGTGCGCCCTTTGCGGGACGCCGAGACCCAGGTCCTCAACTCGCTGGCTTCGCGAAGGCACCAGGTGGTCGCTATGCTGACCTCAGAGAAGAACCGCTTGGGTTCCGCCACGGTCGCTGTCCGTCCTCGCATCGAAGCCCACATTGCATGGCTGGAGCGGGAGCTGAAAGATCTGGACAGGGATCTACGTCAGACAATCCGTCAGAGTCCCGTCTGGAGGGAGAAGGACGACCTCCTGCGTACCGTGCCCGGAGTGGGGGAGCAGCTCTCCCTCGCCCTTCTGGCATACCTGCCGGAGCTGGGCACACTGGATCGCCGGCAGATCGCCGCCCTGGTAGGGGTGGCTCCCTTCAACCGGGACAGCGGCACGCTGAGGGGCAAGCGAACCGTCTGGGGTGGACGCGCCAAGGTCCGTGCCACTCTCTACATGGGAGCGCTGGTAGCCAGCCGTTACAATCCCGTGATCAGTGCCTTCTACAAGCGGCTGTTGGCAGCAGGCAAGCCGAAGAAGCTGGCCCTCACAGCCTGCATGCGCAAGCTGCTTGTGATCCTCAACTCCATGCTCAAACATCGCTCGCGCTGGTGCGATCTGAGTCCCCAGGTCGATGGTCTTACCTCTTGACTTTTAAGACAGTTGCTGTAGCTTTCGACATTCATCTCCAGGATGTGTACGTGGCGAGTCAGCCTGTCCAGCAACGCTCCGGTCAGCCTCTCGGGCCCTAGCGCCTCCGTCCATTCGTCGAACGGCAGCTTGGCGGTAGCCAGGATCGAGCCCCTCTCGCACTTCTGACCGGGAGAGTAGCCGGATGCAACTGCGATGATGTATATGGGTCATCTGGGATTGGGTTTGACTCTCAATGCAACTGGCTCAGAAGCCTGCCCAGATACTCGATAAAGCTGTTTGACAAACTATAGGAGCATCACTTTCCCCTATTTCGTTGCGATCTTAAGAGAACGCGCGCACGACTTACAGCTGACATCCTGTACACGATAAGCAAGGCGGATCCCCGCTCTCTCTGAACCGATAACCGCAATGCCGCAACGCGTGTCGCGCCACCCTTTGTGCTGCCAATGGACTTTTCGCATTACCATGTCGCCTCTCTTTACATAACTATAACAGGGCGACCTTCCGCTTAGTGGACATAATGACTCTAGTGCGAACCTATTTCAGTTCTCATACTAAATCCGCCTCGAGCGTCACCGGCAATGTCCACACTCCCTGCCGGCCATTTATCGAGAGTGGCTCCACACGCCGTACGTCCTGGAATACCCACAGCCACCTGCCCACCGAAAAGTCGCCGTAGGGGTCCGTCCTGATTGTCGCATCGTACTCGGGCTCGTTGCCCAGTTCCCCGAAACCGCGGCATCTGATCAGGCCATTGTCATCAGGCTCGTCCACCACCTGCATACACTCGATCAGCCGCGCGGTCGCCACGACCGCGCCCATCGGCATCGAGTGAGAGCCGCCGGCGCGCTGAAGAACGGCAAGCTGTACCTCGATGTTCCACTCGGTGGGTCGGGGCTCGCGCTTTCCCGCGTGGATCGCCATGCGCTGACCTATCAGATTCCCGGGAGCGGCCCAGGACCGCGTCTCAACGTTCTTGAGACCCCAGACCATGAGCTGCGCCCAGGGCTGGTGTAGTGTCAGCGCCCTCATCATTCAGTATCTCCGCTGACTCTGCGTCCCTGGCGTACCGGCCTCCGCGGCGCGCGACGGGCTGGCGGTGACACGAGAGTATCCCCCTCTGGACTTGCCAACCGGCGCTCGAACGCGGTGAACGCGTCGACCAGTTCACGCGCCTCGAATGCGCGGTTTCGACGCCCCACGCTCACCTGCGCCAGCGCTCCCGTCTCCACGAGTCGCTCAATCGCCTGGTTCGTCGCCTGGAACGAGCGGCCCACGAGCTCGGCGGCAGTTGACGTCGTGAGAACGGGCGACGCGGGCAACGCTTCGATGAGCAGGCCCACAGCGGAGTCGCTGCGCACACGACCGACCCGTTCGCGCCAGGACAACTGCAGCGCGCTCACGCGCTCCTCGAAGTGGCTGGCATCCTCTACCGCGCGACTACAAGTGACAGCGAAGAGCGCTATCCAGCGGTTGAGCCCCGTGTGCGCTTGCCCCGAGTCGGGCGCGCCGACGTAGCGTGTCCCCATCAGCCCGTCTATATAGTCCTGCGACCATGTCGCCAGGATCAGTGAGATGGGGGGCAGGACCCTCAGGCCCAGGCCGCGCCTGCGGAGCACGAGGTGGATAAGCGCGCGACCGGCGCGACCGTTGCCGTCCACGAAGGGGTGGATGGTCTCGAACTGCGCGTGGGCGACCGCAGCCTGCGCCAGAGCCGGGAGCGAGTCGTCGCTACAGAAGTCGCACAGGTCCTGCAGCAGGTCGGGCACGCGCTCAGGGGGCGGTGGCACGAAGGAGGCGGAGCAGGGATTGTAACCACTCCCGCCGATCCAGTTCTGAACCACGCGCGCACGGCCCCCGTGCTCCTCCAGACGCGTGCCCGCCATGAGCAGCCGGTGGGTCTCCAGCAGCGTTTCGAGGGTGATAGGGTCCCCCGGGCCCACCGCGTCCACCGCCCAGGTCATCGCGTCGATATTGCCAAGCACCTCCCTGGCGGTGACGTCCCGCGGCTCCTCCCCGAGCCTGCGGGCGGCGTCCGCGCGCAGAAGGCGCCGTCCACCTATTTCCAGGCCTTCTATCCTGGACGAGGCCACCGACTCGGCGCGCAGCAGCAGCCGGGCGAGAGCCTCAGAGTTCGCCAGAGCGTCGGCTGAAGCGTCCAGCCTTGCCAGAGCGGACTCCGCGCTGGAGACGTCCGCGGCGACATCGCCGTCGAGAGTGAACCGGCGCCCGGTCAACCAGTCAGGCAGATAGACCTCGTATGCGCAGGGACTGCGGTCGGACCGCGTCGGGCCGGACAGGTCGCCTGCCCAGCGTCTTGTCTCCAGTCTCGCCATGTCACGTCCTCCCTTATTCAAGACTAACACGTAACCTTGAATACAGACCAGACCTGTTCAAGTTTATGGGACAGGGCGCGACCGTTTTCCCGATCGGACTGTGAACTACTCAGAAGGCGCCGTACCCGACCTACGAATTTCAAGCCAACTTTACATAAAACCTATAGTGCGACCCTACCCCATCCTCACACCAACTCCGCCACGAGTTCAGATGAGCGTCGTCATGGCGCCCATGAGACAGTTGCCGGTGGTGTGGTCCCCTGGAGGTGATGTTAGTCTCCGGTATAGATTGACACCCAAGGGTTTCGGTCGCCGGTCTGCGCCCCAGCAGATACGAAAAGAGAGAAATACTTACGATATGCTGCACACAAAGTGAAAAGGACGACCGTCGAGCGGCCTGCGGTATCTCTGAGAGACGCTCCACCTCCCCTCCCAAGACCTGAACGCCACGCCGCCGTCGAACAATGCTACAGTGTGCCTCACGACCCAGTCCGACAAAGGAGATACCAACGATGCCTGAACAGCCGGTATTCGCTCTACGGGCCTTGAACGATCACGTCATCGCCATAGACTGCCCCACAGATTACACGCGCTCGAAGCCCTCCTTCCTCGTCCCGGGAGATGTGGAGGGCCTCGATGTGGCGAACGCCCCGGGCGCGGGGCAGTCTGTGCTGGAGACCAATGCGCTGCGGGTCGAGGTGGACGCGGACAGGCCTGAAGTCAGAATCTACAGAACCGCTGACCCGGGCGAAGACCCAGTGTGCGAGTTCAGAGACCCGACGCCGGAAACGGCTTCCATCGTCATCGACCGCGGATTCGCCCTCTACGGTGTCGGCGGCAACAACGCCAAGAAGCTGCGCACCACCCACGACATGGACCTGCTGACGGACATCGACCTGGACCGTCGGGACAAGGTCTACCGCATCCACCACCGCGAGACGGGCCAGGGCGTCAACCACATGCCGTGGGTGCTCTCCTCCCAGGGCTTCGGGCTCTTCTTCGACAGCAGCTTTCCGATGACACTGGACCTGCGTGACCGATTCACCGTCGAGGGCCGCAACATCCGCACCTACTACTTCATTGACGGGCCGACCCCGGCTGAGGCCCTGGGCCGATTCGTCCAACTCACCGGCCTGCCGCCGATGCATCCCGCCTGGGCGCTGGGGTACGAGCAGTCCTCCCGCACCTGGATGAATCCTGGTGAACTCGACTTCGTCACTACCTATTTTCGCGAGAAGCGCATCCCTTGCGACGGCTTGGTTCTGTTGAGCACCTACGGTGGCGAAGGCGCCGTTGGGCGAAGCGCCAGAGGCTTCCATGAGGGCTATCCCGAGATGTACCAAGGCTGGAACTCATACCGCAGCTACACCGAGTACAACCCGAAGCTTCTGCCGGGCGGCGCGGACGACATTCGAAGGTTGCGCGAGCGCGGCTTCCACCCCATCGTGCATGGCTACTGGCAGGGGGACTACTCGGACCCGCAGTCCTGCGAGGAAGTGTGGCAGCAGCACAAGTACCTGTACGAGGATGGCTGGGATGGCTGGTGGCTGGACGGCACAGAGTTCGTTGCCCTGGGATCCCGCAGCGCCCGCGCCAGGAACTATGTTCCAGACTACGCCCCTCGCGATCCGGCGAAGTTCGACGACAAGGACTTCCTCGACGAGTACGACAACGTCTGGGCGTTGCTCAGGGCAAAGACCTTCTATGAAAAGCAGCGCAGGGACTTTCCCGACCGCCGCGTCTACATCCTCAACCGCACAGCGTTCCCCGGGATTCAGAGGTATGCCGCCGGATGTAACCAAGGCGACTTTTGGAGTAGCTGGGAGATGATGCAGGCCCAGACGGTCTGGCTACTCAACATGCAGATGTCCGGCGTCTTCTTCCCCGAGAGCGACATCGGGGGCTTCTACCCCACCGAGCATCTCACCGACGAACTGTTCATAAGGTGGGCCTTCATGGGCGTCTTCGGCCCTCTGATGAGGTCCCACGGAGTGAACTGGCGGATACGGCTGCCCTGGGGATTTGGCCCGGAGAATGAGGCCAGATTCGTGCCGCTGATCCGCCTGCGATCGTCCATGTTTCCCTACAACTACACGTTGCTCAGCCAGGCCAACCAGACCGGCATCCCCATGATGCGTGCGATGGCGCTCGAGTTCCCCGAGGATACCGAGACGAGGAAGCTATGGGATCAGTTCATGTGGGGACCGGACGTCCTTGTGGCCCCCGTCTACGGCAAGGGGGTACGGGAGCGGAGTGTGTACCTGCCGGAGGGGAGATGGCTTCACTACTGGACGATGCGGCTCTTCGAGGGCCCCGACCGGGTCACTGTGGACGCTCCCTTGGGACACGACCCCTGGTTCATAAGGGTCGGAACCGTGCTACCCATGCGCGAGCCCTCCGACACGATTCCATTGGAGTCCGAGGACCGCCTCGTGCTGCTGGCGGCCCCCGGCCAGCGGGATGGGTCATTCACGCTTTACGACGACGACCGACAGAGCTACGCCTACGAGCGGGGAGAGTCGTCCCGGCAGACCTTCAGGGTCTCCGCGGTTGGCGAGGACGGGGAATTCACCCTGGAGATCGGCTCCGTCGAAGGAGACCACCCAGGCATCAAGCGCCGACGGAAGTACCGTATCGAGGTGCCCAGATCGCTGGCCGACGTCAACCGCGCGTCCGTCTCCGGCGAGAACGTTGCGGTGGAATCGCTGCCAGACCGCTGTGTAATCGAGTTGGAGGCTGTCGAGGGACCGCTGCGCATCCAACTCCGATGACGGACGAGATGCGTAGGCGAACAGGAGTCGTCATAAGGAGAGCGACATGAACATTGGGTTTATCGGGCTGGGCAATATCGGGAAGCCGATGGCGCTGAATGTCGTGGGCGCAGGGCACCGAACTGCGGTGCACGACATCAGGCCGGAGGCGGCGACGGACTTGCTGGAGGCGGGTGCGATGTGGGCGGAGACGCCGGCTGATGCGGCGCGTGGAAGCGATGTGGTGATGGGGTCGCTGCCGGGGCCGCTGGAGGTGGAGGCGGTGGTGAGCGGAGAGCAGGGTGTGCTCGATGGGGCTGCGGAGGGTACCGTGTATATCGACCTGGCGACGAACTCGCCGAGCATGGTGCGAAAGCTGCACCGGATATGCGCCGAGAAGGGTGTCGAATATATCGATGCGCCGGTGAGCAAGGGGTCGGGGGCGGATTCGGCGGACCGAGGCGTGCTGACGGTGATGGCGGGGGGCGATCCGGAGACGCTGGAGGGCGTGCGGCCTGCGCTCGAAGCGATCGCAGACCCGGAGCTCATCTTTCACTGCGGGCCGGTGGGCGCCGGAGCGATCTGCAAGCTGTGCAACAATCTCGTGAGCCATGCGACGTTCGGCGTGATGGCTGAGGCGCTTACGATTGGATTGAAGGCGGGTGTGCCGCTGGAGACGCTTGCGGCGGTGATGGCGGCGGGGTCGGCATCCAGCCCCGGGATACGCAGATTCGAGTCGGTGTTCGACCGGGACTTTGACCTGGCGGGGTTCGCGTTCGTGAGATCGGATGCGAAGGACGTGCGGCTGGCGACTGAGCTTGCGCGGGAGGTGGATGTGCCGGCGGACATTGCGGCTGCGGTGGACCAGAAGTATGTGGCGGCGATGGCAGCGGGGATTGGTCATCTTGGCGGGTCGGCGGTGGTGCAGGTGCAGGAGGAGCGGGCGCGGGTGGAGTTGCGGCGGGGGAGTGGACAGTCGAGCTAAAGACTAATTGCTTCGGCAGTGTCTCGTCCGGGGAGGTGGGTTGGGCCGATGATGAAGCCGATGGCTCCGATTAGCGCGACTATGCCGGTCAGGCCGAATGTATTTTCCGTGCCGATGTACCCCTGCGCCGGCCCGATGTCAATACTAACTTACATTTGACCCTTTTCCCTGAACAGTTAGAGATGACCTATTCGCTGAACATCGACACGTTACCGGGTCATTTTAAGGTCGGCGGTGACAGTCAAAGCTGTCCATTACGCCTATCAGGCCGCTTCGGGATCATGATGACACGAAGGAACTGGGGAGTCTGACACTTGGCCTGTTCTCAGGCCACCACGGACGTTGGAGGCAGAAGCTGATTGGACGATCGCTCAGCGTAAACTGTCTTGAGAGCGACACCCCTGAGTGAATGGCAAAGGTCTACCAAACCCACACGGACGGCAGCGGAGAACGGCGGCGTTCACCACCAGAGCGCTCAGAGATGGGTTGAGTAGTACAGTTTCGCCCGACCCCGGAAATTAAGCCAGTCAGTGTCTTATGTTCAATGGACAGGGCCAGTGAACCCGTTACATGACCGGCGGACTTAGTTGACGGGGATAACCAGTTGACATAAGCGGTATAGTGCGAACCGATGCAGTTCCCTGGTAGTTCCTTGAATACTCGGCATACCGCCGTGGCACAGTGATACCGTATTACACGTTCTGTCGGAGCCGCGGGTCGAACCTGTCTCTCAGCCAGTCTCCCAAGAATACGAAAGCAAGTGTGGTTAATCCGATTGCTGAGCCGGGAAAGACGGCGACCCACCAGGCGGTCACCAGGTATGCGCGGCCATCGGCAACCATTCCGCCCCAGGATGGGGTTGGTGGAGGAACGCCGATGCCCAGAAAGCTCAGTCCCGCCTCTGACAGGATCACCCCGGATACGCTGGCCGTAGCCACAACGACTACGCTGTTGGTGACTCCCGGCAGCAGGTGCCTGATCAGAATGCGCGGTGTCGAGACTCCCGCCACCTTCGCAAGCGCTACGTAGTCCGCCTCCTTGAGCAACAGCGTCTCGCCACGAACGACCCTGGCGAAGGTCGGCCATGAACCAATTGTCAGAACGCCGATCAACAGTCCAAAGCTGGGACCCAGCACAACGGCCAGCACCAGGACGACGACGATTAGAGGCATCGCTATGATTCCGTCCACCAACCGCATCATTACCTCGTCCACCCAGCCGCCAAAGAAGCCCGAGACCAATCCTGCCATTGTCCCAGAAGTCGCAGCCAGCGCTATTACAATGCCGGCGACAATAAGGGACACCCTGGAGCCATAAATGACGCGAGACAGGACGTCGCGTCCCAGGTGATCCGTCCCCATCAGAAATCTGGGGTTGCCCCCGACGAGCCCGGGTCGCTCGTGTCTGTCCAGTATATCCC
The DNA here is from genome assembly GCA_965261525.1 of Dehalococcoidia bacterium. Classification (GTDB taxonomy): domain Bacteria; phylum Chloroflexota; class Dehalococcoidia; order Lucifugimonadales; family UBA1123; genus VXRN01. Next base: position 914,276 of record OZ253472.1, on the reverse strand, counting down.
CGGTCCTCTCCTCATGGGGCGCGATCCATTGGGCGGTTGTACCTGTCAACAGCACCAGGACCAGGACCAGAACGGAGAACACTGGCCACCTTTGAAAAAACCTCAGCCCGGATCTGAAAAACCCGTGATTTCGAGTTGTCGCCAGGTAACTGTTGTCAGTCATATCGGTCTCTACCCGTACCTTATCCGTGGATCAACCCACGCGTAGGCGATGTCCACTATGAATGCCGCGGCGATGTAGAAAGCCGTCACAAAGATGAACACCCCCTGGACAGTCGCGTAATCGGACTTGTACACCGATTGAATGGACAGCAGCCCTATGCCCGGCCAGGCGAAGACCGTCTCAATGATGACGGATCCCGTAATCAGGCCACTGAGTGTCAGACCTGCGACGGTCAACGGGGTGATCAGAGCGTTGCGTAAAGCGTGCTTCCACACAACTCCGTATCGCGACACGCCCTTGGCCCTCGCCAGCTTGACATACTCGGAATCCAGCACTTCCAGCATACTGGACCGAGTCAGTCTCAATATCCCGGAGGCGGACGCCCACCCTAAAGTTATACATGGCAGGATGAAACTATTGATGCCCCTATGTCCGTATGTGGGCACCCAGTCGAGGTACACTCCAAACACGAGCACCAGGATCATAGCCACCCAGAACGAGGGGAGGGCGTGCCCTAGAACCGCAAATAGTCGTCCACCGAGGTCCAGTATGGTTCCCCTGCGCACGGCGGACAGGATTCCAAGCGGCACGCCGGTCACGATTGTGAGTATGAACGCCCCCAACGCGAGTTGAGCGGTTGCCGGAAGCCTTTCCATGATGAGCAGGATGACGGGGCGGCGTTGGTGCACGGACGTGCCCAAATCCCCTTTCGCAAGACGGCCCAGAAAAAGGCCGTACTGGTAGATCATAGGCTTGTCCAGGCCGAACTCTACGCCTAGATCGTCCCACTGTTTCTTGCTCATGGACAAATCTGTGTTGAACTCGTCTGAGATGTAGATCGTTCGGGGATCTCCAAATGCTCTGGTGAGAGCGAAAATAGCCGTAATCACCAATAACATGGTTACTGCCGATGCTGCGGCCCTTCGAGTTATGAAGCGAAGCACAATTCACTCCCTGATGTGGCCAGTCTGGCGGCCTGACCTCACTAATTGAACGAGGCGCCATACACGGATACCGCACATGGCGCCTCGTTTTTATCCTCAGATCAACTAGTCCGGCGGCGGATACCCCCGATAAGCGGCTCTACTCCGGACGCTCAATGTTCTCGAAGTCCACGAACTGGGTGATATTGCTTGCTCTCGGCCATTCCCCAATTACCTCGGGGTTGATGGCGAAGACATCCTGGAAGCCGTACACGCCGAACGCGTAAGACCAGTAGCTTATCCAGTCCGCGGCCTCCACCATTACCTCGTCGAACTCCTGGAGAGTCTTGGCTGTACTGATTCCCTCAAACCAGTCCAGGGATTCCTGCCATTCGCTGCCGGGATTGAACGCCGCGTCCGGACGTCGGGCCGCGTCGCCCAGGGGATTGTAGAAATTGGCCGCGCCCGCGCCCTCACCCTGGAACCAGACGCCCTGGAATTCTCGCGCGACCAGCCTGTCTCGAATGCCGCCCTGGTAGGGCTGCCGGATAATGATTGGCTCCAACCCCAGGCCGGCGCCTTCCCACAGACCCGCCACTGCCTCACAACTTTCCACAGCCAGCGGATGCCCGCCTGTTCTGCAGACGTGCTCGAAACTGAATCCGTCGCCCCAGCCCGCTTCCTGCAGGTATTGCTTAGCCAGCTCAGGGTCATGTGGCACGTCCCATCTCCCCTCGGTTCCCGTCCGGCGCAGGAACTCGTCCTGTACGTTGCCGTTGCCGTCCCAGAAGAAGAGGGGCCGGCCGCGTCCGCCCACGATCCCATCCACCAACCTCTGGCGGTCAATCAGCATGCTGAGGGCCCTGCGGACCTTGCGCGCGTCCTCCCTGGAATCCATGTCGTTGCAGTCGCCAATCCATGGCAGGTCGGGGTCGTATGCCGGCCTAGGGGGCACGGGCGTGCCTTCGAATTCGGGGATACAGAAGTTACCTGTCCACTGTCCCATGAACATGCCCTCGCCGAGAGAGCGAGTCTCCAGGCCCGCCGATGTCAGCTCAGGAATGAAAGAGTCGGCAATCTTGGCCACATCCAGGTCTCCTGCCTGAAGAGCCGCAATAACGGTTGCCATCTCGGTGATCTGGAGATGGCGCACCTCGTTGATGTTGGGAGTTCTGCGCCAGTGGTCAATCACCGCTTCCGTGACAATCTCGGTGTCGGGGATCCAGTCCGTGATAATAAACGGCCCTGTTCCGCCGTCGGGCAATTCCGCCATCGAGCGATCCACGCCCAAGGCATCGAACCTATGCTGGCTGCCAATGGGAATACCGTCATGTGACTTGAACAAATTGAAGAAGAACAAGGGGTCCGGACGGACGATAGTAAACTCTATGATGTAGTCATCCACGACCTTCGGCGTACACTCGACTCTCGTGCAGGTGAAGACTCCGGTGCGGTTTGTGTTCGGACCGTACCACCCGTCGTTGCCTGTCCACTCCCAATCGTTGGCGGTCATTTCACCCCAGTCACCGTGGAACGGCACATCCTTACGGACCTGAAACGTGAACTTCGTCTGGTCGCTGGAAACCTCCCACGCTTCGGCGAGCCGTGGGACGACGAATCCGTCTGAATTCTGGTAGAGGGGCGCTTCGTAAGCGCCGGTCCAAGCCTGCATCTGGGCTGAAACCATGCCGGATCTGTGAGGGACCATGGCAGGGAAAGATACTTCTCCCCAGGCCACTCGGACGGTACCTGATGGCGTTATAGAGCCCGGAGGGCGTACCTCGATCTCTTTTGTGACGATCTTTTCGACCGGGACCTCCTCCTTGACCACCACCGTCCTCTCGACGATTTTCTCGACCAGGACCTCCTCCTTGACCACCACTGTCCTCTCGACGATCTTTTCGACCGGGACCTCCTCCTTGACCACCACTGTCCTCTCGACTACCGTCGTCTCGCCGGCGCAGGCTATGACTATAAGAGCCATCAGACCTACCAGAACCGCTAATCCAAATTTAATTGTCGAGGCCATCGTATATATCCCCCTGATGTCTGCCTGCTTATAGAGGTCACGCTCTGGATCGGGTAAGCGAATGGCAACAATCCGATTGCTTGTCCCAGATTGACTTGTAATCAAAACCTACACCGCAATCTACGTTATGTCAAATTGCTAGCTGGCGACGACAGTGTCCTGTGTATAACGCGCGAAATTCGGAGCGCCTTTGAAACGACCCTGCAGAGATGGAACTGTTTCAGAAGGTGGTGGGCCGGCGCCTGTTTATCGATAGATCCGGGTCCCAGTGGGCGCTTACGGGCTAGGCTCGCCTCCCGCGTAATCCCCAAAGGTGAAGGCGAAGAGGGCGAACTCATAGGAGTTGGAACTGAGCTTGAGCTCGTGTTCGCCGAAGCGATGCAAGTTCACCAGCCGGTACATACGGGGCTCGGTGACTAGGACAAAGCTATTGCCGTCACTATCGAACTTCACGTCGGCGCCGGCGTCCTTCGAACTCAAGGGTACACCATCCATTATCAGCCGTACGGTATAGGGTGTCCCGGCCCACTGCTCCATCACCGCATTTACGCTGGTGGCCGCGAATTGGATGGCGATGTAATCCTCGTAGTCTTTTGTCGCTCGCCCGTGGACGATGCTCTCAGCCTCATTTCGCCACAGGCCCTGTAACACTATGAAGTGGTTCTCACGCTCGCCTATATCCGTGTATATCAGGTCGGTGTCGGGGTAGTCGTAGTATTTGATCTGGAGGAAGTACGGTGTGCCGTTCATCGAGGACATGGCGGCGAGATTACGTTCGAACCCGGCGTAAAGCTCCCTCGTTAGACCCTTGGCCGGCAGCGCGGTGAGCGATTCTGGGTCAACCTGCGGCTCGGGCGCGGAACCCTCCGGGATTGTGGCGAGGTCCGCGCCTGTTTCGGCGAGCAACTCTCGGATTTTCTGCTCTGTTTCCCTGTACGCGCCTTCGCCAAGGTGCGTGTACCTTAAGTATCCATCCTTGTCGATCAGATACTTGCCCGGCCAGACTTTGTTGCGGAAGGCGTTCCAGGTCCTGCGGTCATTGTCCAATGCTACCGAGTACTTGATTCCAAACGTATCTACGGCCCCGGCAACGTTGTCTCGGAGCTTCTCAAACTCGAACTCCGGCGTATGCACGCCAACGATGACCAGACCCGCGGGTTCGTACTTCTCGTTCCAGTTCCGCAGATACGGGAATGTCCGAATACAGTTCACGCAGGTGTATGTCCAGAAATCTACCAAGACGACGCTGCCGCGCAGGCGCGCCAACGTCAATGGCTCAGAGTTGATCCAACTCACGATTCCTATAAAGTCGGGCGCAAGACTCTCGGATCCGGTGCGCGCTGAGGCATCCGCCGTACGAGCCCCATCGGAGATCGTGGACGACTGATTCTCATTCTCCGATATCCGAATGGAGCTTTCATTGGCTGTTTCGGCGGCTGGGGACGCCGACACCTGTTTCTCAGTCCTCTGAATCTGGACATCTCTCGCTGAAAAGGTAGGAGGTGGAGTTGGAACAACTATTGGAGTACCGCCCTCGGAGGACGCCGCTCCAATGTCCGGCGCTCTCTCTCCCCCACATGCAGACGCGCCAAATATGAGTAGCACAGATATACCCACTACGGCTAACGCCTTCAACCCTCTATCGGAGGCCGAAGGTCGCTGGCGCTCCACGTTGACCCCTGGCAAATTCGACATGATAGGTTGCTCTCCGGATGGCTGGATTCAGGATCATCAGGCTTCATAGAGCAGTCTGATCCTGCTATCCATACCCATAGTAACAGGTTCAAAACACTTAGGAGTTACGCAGTTGAGTGTAGTATGTAGAGAGGCTGTTTCAGATAACGACGCACAGACTCTCTGATGATGTCAGTTTTGGCCTCATACCAACTGACGCCTGTTCTCAGTCTATGGACTTCCAACCGAACGAAGGCACGAATCGAGAGTGAGATATGGTTCACCTGAGCCACAGCAGACCTGACCTGTGCATTCTCGACACCACAGCATTGCTTGAGACCTCGGTGGTAGTTCTCAATGGACCACGCCCTTCTGCCCATCTCATCGAGCTTATCAACAGACATCTCCGGGTCGTTGGTTGCCCAGTGTTGCGCGTCTCCATTCGGGGAGACTGTCCGAAACACTCTGATGAACCCATACCCTCTGAGATGCGCACGCGTTCCTTCAGTCCCAATCTCAATGGTACTGACAGAAACATTGCAGGTTCCATCCGGGTTGACCTGTCTGTTGGACTTGAGTCGAGTGAGCCACGACCAGCCGTAGGAGTGAATCAGCTTCAGGTTCTCAAGAGAACTGTACCAGCTGTCGAACACAACGCACTCAGGCGCAAAGCCGCGCACCCTGGCGCTGTGGAGCATGTCTCTGAAATGCTCGTTCTTATTCCTGCCTCCGATGGGCTTGTCATAGACTCTGAAGTCGCAGGGAATGATCGCTCTGCCGTCCGTCCACACCATGCTTATGAGGTTTATGCCCATAACCACCCTGTGATGTTTACCGCTCCAGTGGCGGGTCACCAGCTCGATGCGCTTGGCATAGGGCTTGTCCAGGGTGGAATCATCCAGCACAAGCACACCGCCGTTGAGATTGACCAGCCCTTGTGTCTCTGTCCACAGCGCCTCTGTGTCTGGAGGCTGTCTTGTGAGCAGACGAGTGAAGGCGTCATGGGAGGGTGCATCGCTGTCATGGGGTTGACATCGAGCGGCCTCGGCGGTGTGGGGCTTCTCCTGGGAGTCATAGTCCTCACTGAACAGAAAACGTGTTCTCCCGTCGTGGCTGACTTCGCCTTCCAGCACAGCGGACAGTCCTGTCGCCATTGTGGCTCCGAACGAACTCAGTAGGTAATCGCTTACAGTCCCAGCAGTTCTTTGTTCATGGCTCAAAGACTATCAGCTTCTTATCCTGTGCGTAACATCTCTGTATAAGATTACTGTTAAATAATCCTTCATATTACATCAGGTTGTATAAGTATTAGTGTAAGCTGCCATAATGCCCCGGTGACCTCGATTCAAGACCCGGGCTCCGAAATGGGCGTGAAGCCGTTGCCTGGACTTGCCCGTTCTTATGCTGCAAAGGATCTGGGGACCGGAGAACAACGGCGACGTGCGGCCTATGCGCGCCGTCGTAAGATCCCTCCGCCGCAAGCTGGAGCGCCGGCGCGGTCCTGCCCAGCTGCATATTCACCGAGCCGAGAGTGGGGTATAGGATGGCGGATGGGGAGCCGCCGGAGAGGCAATGACCGGGCTGAGCAGCGACTTTTGAGTCGCCGGCCAGCCTCTACATAAAGAAAAGCCCCCGCTGACACAGTGGGGGCTCGGCGTTCAACCTTTTCATCAAAGACTCACCGTTCCATGTCCGGTGATTTCACCGGCAGCCGGGGCGGTGCGCCAAGCTGATTAAAGCGCCAAGGACTAACCGAATCACGAAGGTTCTTGATCTTGTACAGTTTGGTGGGCCCGGCAGGGATCGAACCTGCGACCAATCGGTTATGAGCCGACCGCTCTACCACTGAGCTACAGGCCCACTGAGGGGTAGAACCTAGCCTAACCAAACCTCCAGAAAACTGTCAAGCGGATTCCCCGGGCGCGCTTTGCGCGATAAAGGCAGTTCCACCCGGAAATTAACGCATTACGCCCGCAAAATTCGGTAGAGCTTAACGGGGTGGTGGATTGACCCCCTCCCATCGCCATGTTCTATACAACACACAACATATATGGTCTATAATCGAATGAGGAGATGGATCATGGTGGTTACGATCAGAAATACCGACGACTTCATACGTGCTCTGCGAGAGAACGAGGAATTTCAAGCCGCCGCTAGGCGCGAGTTAATGACTCAGGACCTGCTTGAGCTGCCGAAGGAGGTCGGGGAATTCAGGGCAGAGGCCAGGGAATTCAGGGCAACGGTTGATGAGCGATTTGACGGCGTTGAAGAGGGCATCGAAGTTGTCCGGAAAGACATCAACGGACTGGGAGAATCGTTCAGGCGAGAGGTGCGGGCTCAGTCCAGCTACCGCGGCAACTATGCCCAGAGCGCCGCGCGTGGAGACGATCTGGAAATTGCCGCTCTGTTCGCTGGACGATACGGATTGGAGGATATAGACACTAGACACATATCCGCCAATACACGGAGGACATGGCTGAGAGTTCATAGAGACTTGATAGAGTCCTTGAATCTTCGACCAAGAGCAAGGAGAACCTTCCTGCGCCCCGACATGATCGTGGCGGTAATGGATCTGTACGCGGGAGACGACGCGGAACCGGAATTCTACATCGTGGTGGAATCCTCCTACACGGGGGACGAAGAGGACATAAACAGGGCGACCGACCATGCCAGAATCGTGCGATCTGTGACTGGGATGGACGCCTACGCGGTTGTGGCCGCGGTGACGCTGGACGACAAGATGGACGCTGGGACGCAGAACCGGCTCTACGACGATGTGAGTCAGTTCGTCGAGGTCCACGACGACAATGCCGCATTCTGGCATCGGCTGAACTCTGCGGACCTGAGGCCACTCGAACCCCGCTAGGCAATCCCCAATCCCACTGAGTTCCCCATTTCACTACCCATCCACATCCTCCCTCCAAACAAGACTCGCGGGGCGCCCTGATTGATCCGAAACGACTCATATTTGATTGACAATCCTGACAATCATAAAGCGGGACATCTGATATGAATAACTGACCTTACGCAGTTGAGAGCGATTTCGTAGCTGCGTTGGCTAATTCTCATATAAGAATTCATAGCTGAGTGCGTAACATCAGTGAATAAATCAAAACTAATCTCACAGGGCAGGCTGGGGCAGGTTCAGGGCAGGAAAATTCTCCAAAGCGCCCTGAAAATCACTTCGTTTCCGTAGCTGACAGGGCAGGTAGGGCAGGTATTTTGAAAACTCTTTTCGCCGGAGGCCATCTTCCGCTTTTCTTCCGAATTGAGATAACAGTATATGACACGATCCATATCAATGGTCAGAGGGCGGACTCCAGGCGGAGCGTCCTTGCGATGTCACCCCGCGTGGGATATAAATTGCGGCGGCAAATGGAAGAGGAGATTACCCCACGAAAACCGCCCGAATCAGCGCTCCCAAGACCTGGGATATAATGGACACTGAAACGCCTGCCATCCAGGATGGCCAGTGCCTGGTTAAGCTGGAACGATGGTCCGTCTGCGAGAGCGACATCCGGCACGATTACGGAGACGTGTACCCCGAAGAGGAATACCCCATGAAGGTCGGCAGCCCCTGCCACGATTGCGCCGGTACCATAGTCGAAAGTCGCGACGACCGGTTCCGCGAAGGCCAGCGCGTCATCGTGCTGCCCGGAGTTGACGGCAACGGCGGACTCGTCGAGTACATGGCCGGTACCCCCGACCGCATGGTCGCGCTGCCCGACGACGGCAGCCTCGACGAGTGGGTCATGTGCCAGCCCTCAGGCGCCGTGCTCTACTCCTGCCAGCAGATGGGCGCCATCCTCGGCAAGCGCGTCCTCATATTCGGGCAGGGCAGCATCGGCCTGTCCTTCACCGCCATCACCGCGCGCTTCGGCGCGCGACAGGTCATCGCCGTGGACCTCGAAGCTGGACTTTGTACAAAAGCTAGACAGGATATGAGAGCGGGGTAAGATAGCCGAGCAAACTATCACGAAAGGTCCGGCTACGCTCACCCTGCCCGAAGCCATTATACCCATACTCCAGCCCTTCTCAACGCTGTTCCAGCGCAGAACCTGGGTGAAAGCTCAGGTACTGCTGGTCGGCGCCGTCCTGGCTCCGCGCAAACGCGCCATCACCTCCGCTCTTCGCGTCATGGGCCTTGACGACGATGACGGCTTCGCAAAGTACCACCATGTTCTCAATCGCGCCGCGTGGTCGTCCCTGCGGCTGAGCCGTGTCCTGCTGACGCTCCTCATACATCGGTTCGATCATGGCGACGGCCCCCTGGTGTTTGGCATAGACGAGACGATTGAGCGAAGGCGTGGCAGACGCATCAAGGCCAGGGGGATATATCGAGACGGAGCGCGCTCCAGCAGAAGTCACTTCGTCAAGGCCTCCGGCCTGCGCTGGATAAGCCTGATGTGGCTGAGCGCCATACCCTGGGCGCGCAGGACATGGGCATTGCCTGTACTGACCGCCCTCGCTCCTTCAGAGCGCTATTGCCAGAAGATGGGACGACCACACAAGAAAATCACCGACTGGGCGCGTCAGATGATACTCCAACTCCGACGCTGGCTTCCGGACCGTCCCATCGTGGTGGTGGCGGACAGCAGCTACGCCGCACTCGACCTGCTCCACTTCTGCCAGTCTATGTCCCAACCCGTTACCTTCATCACCAGACTGAGGCTGGACGCCGCGCTCTACGAACCCGCTCCAAGACGACTGCCCGGTCAGATGGGACGCCCGCGTCTCAAGGGCCAGCGACTGTCCACGCTCAGGGAACTCCTCGACCGCCCCGATACACGCTGGAGCCGGACATCGGTCGCATGGTACGACAACGATACCCGTACGGTGGAACTCAGCTCTCACACCGCGCTCTGGTATCACAGCGGCAAGCCGCCTGTGTCCATTCGCTGGGTTCTCATTCGAGACCCACTCAGGCAGTTCCACTCCCAGTCCCTGCTGTGCACAGATCTTTCAGTATCCCCTACGCAGATCGTTGAATGGTTCACGCTGCGCTGGCAGCTCGAGGTGACCTTCCAGGAGGTACGCGCTCACCTTGGAGTGGGTACGCAGCGTCAATGGTCGGACCTTGCCATAGCCCGTACCACGCCCGCGCTGCTGGCGCTGTTCTCCTGGATAACTCTCGCAGCCGAACTGCTAAGCCCGGATCCACCGAAGGGATGGATGAGTCGTCGTGCAAAAGGGGTGAGAAAGCGCTCCATTGAATCTGGGATAATGGGTTTGAAGACAAGAACCAACCCCAGAGCAGGAGCACTTAATAGATGTTACCACCTGAGCGTCCCGACCGCATCCGAATCGCCTTCGACGATCCCCGGCTGGTGGCCAATGCCGGGCTGCTCGTGCCGGCCACTCTCGCTCAGCGCCTGGGACTGAGTGAACTGGTGGACAGCAACGTTGACCTGGGCGATGCGCCGGGACGGGCGAACCCGGGAGACAAGACGCTGACCCTGGTTGCCTCGGCGCTGGCCGGTGGGGACTGCATCGATGACGCCGACGCGCTGCGTGCCGGTGGGACCGGGCGGGTGTTGGGCTGTACAGTGAAGGCGCCATCCACCCTGGGGACCTTCCTGCGCAGCTTCAGGTGGGGACATGTGCGGCAGTTGGACCGGGTGAGCCGGGAGTTGCTGGCGCGGGCCTGGGCCGCTGGCGCGGGTCCCGGCGATGAGCCGTTGACCATCGACCTGGACTCCACCATCTGCGAGACCTACGGACTGGGCAAGGAGGGCGCCCGCCGCCACAACTACACCGGCCAGAGAGGCTATCACCCGCTTGTGGCCGTCGCCGCAGGAACCGGCGACGTGCTGATGGCCCGGTTGCGACAGGGTCGAGCCAACACCGCCCGGGGCGCAGCCCACTTCCTGCGTGAGACGGTGAGCCGGGTGCGCTGCGCCGGGGCCACAGGACAACTCACCGTACGCGCCGACAGTGGCTTCTACACCCATGACATCGTCTCCGTATGCCGAAAGACAGGTGTCCGCTTCTCCATCACCGTCCGTCAGCACACCCGACTGCGCAATCTCATAGAGGCCATACCTGAGGAGGACTGGACTCCCATACCCTACTGGATGGACGGCGCAGCCGACGTGGCTGAGACCACCTACACCCCTTTTCGGAACGAGCCCGATGCCGCACCGGTGCGTCTCATCGTCCGCAGGGTGAAGCCCACGCCCGGTTCACAACTGGCCCTCTTCGTCGACTACAGCTATCACGCCTTCATCACCGACCGACAGGGCGACACCCTCCAACTGGAGGCCGACCATCGCCGCCACGCCGAGATCGAGAACGCCATCCGAGACCTCAAGTACGGTGTCGGGCTGAACCATCTGCCCTCGGGGCGCTTTGCAGCCAACGCCGCCTGGATGGCCATACAGGTAATGGCTCACAACCTGGCTCGCTGGATCGGACGCATCGGTCTGCGCGAGCCGGTGGCGACCACCAAGACCCTGCGCAGACGCTTGTTCTCCCTCGCCGGACGGCTCACCCACTCGGCCCGCCGCCTTACTTTGCATCTCCCGCAGCGCTGGCCCTGGGAAACACAGTTCGGTCGCGCACTGACCAGACTGCGAGCCATTCCTCTGCCGGCCTGACGGCAGTGTCTACTACTGACCACCGTACACACCACAGCCTGTCTTGTCCGTAAGATCGCTCCGGACCGGACCGCGGGTGTCCACTGTTGCCCGCAGATTCGTCAAACTCGCCCCAAATCGCCACTGTGGGCCTCCATTGGCGTCCAAAATCACGACCGCGGACCTTCAGAACGACCCAGGCGCTGACATCATAACCGCACCGCCACTTTGACACGTCCCTCACCCACGCCCCGGCGGCGATACTAACCCTCTTCGGTGGATTCGGGCTTATACCTGATCTTGCTCCTTCCTATCGTCCGTTCAGTGCAGTTGTTGGTCTGAGGCATACCCCTCACTCGCCGGTGACACAACAGACTCGGCCACTTCTCACACAGTTCCACCACCAACCGACGAAGTTTAGGTTCAGTACGAACACTCGGTTCCATTCTCAGCAGTTTCCGGCCGCCGTCCTCGGGCAGTTCAGTCAGCAGACGCCATATCATCGCCTTGCAGCCGTCCCACCCATCTATCTCATCAAGACGCCTGCGCGCGTTCTTTCTCACATGCGCTATGCACACCTGGTGTTCAACACCCAAACGCTCGGCCACCGGCTTGTAGGTAGACAGGTCATCGGTCACCATCGCCTCCACTCCGAAGCGGCTCACATATCGCTGAAGCCACCTCGTAAAGCCCGCGCTGTCCCTGTCCACCAACACGTCCATCCCCACAAGCTGACCGCTTTGAGCGTCCGTTACAAACCCCACCACTGTCTTTTTGCCCCTGAGCTTGACCACAGTCTCATCCGCTCCCATCACCCTCACCCGCGAGCGCGTCCTGTTCAACCAGCCCCTCAGTGCGCCAGACCCCGACTCCTGCACGTCTCGCCATACACTCATCCGAGACAGACAGCGGCCCAGCGCAGACAACAGATGGCTCACCGAACGCAGCGACAGACCCAATGCCCAACTCAGCGCGCCCAGAGCCCTGAGTCTCAGACTCTGATCATGGCTGTCCACACCTTCCGGGTAGTGTCTGAACGTCCTCAGACAGTCGGTGCAACGATACCTGATCACGGTAACCTCGCTTATGTAGGGGTCTGTGATGCGCTTTGTAACCGGACCATGTCGGTTCAACAAGACGCTGCCGCAGTTTGGACAGGCCGATGGCCTGGAATCGGGGTAATCCTTGACCTGGGGGAGTGTGAATCGTACTCTGGGCATGGCAGGGGGCCTCCGGTGTTGGTTTGGTTTTCAACACCTTAGCAGGATTCCCTGCCATTTTCTTTACACACCGTCTATGGGACGATTACGAAAAGTATGAGCAATTTTCTGCCCGGTCAGTAGGATCGGGCAGATTTCGTATGCCTGCCCGTAATTGCGCGTTCTTTTGAGTAGTGAAGCGCGATAGGGTATTACGCCACAAGTTTGTCTGCCCCAAACTTGAGCGGAGTTGGTCAGTCCGATGACGCAAGGTCTTTTCAAAGTTAGCGGCTCCGGTCGAAATCGGCTGACAAGACATCATGACATTTATTCCAGTTTATATTATCCAGACAAGTTCCAGGTGGCCTCTATTAGTCCAAAATCATTGTATTGATGGGTGGAGAGACTTCAGTCTGGCACGAGCGTCCTCAGTGGTGAAGCGCCAGTCCACACGCGCCCAGTCCACTTTGGTACTACGTTCCCCGACCTCGATCCGACGCCAGCTTTCCAGCGGCGCAAACAGCATGAACAGGCCGCTCACTCCATTGCGCTCGTATTCGTAGTCGTAAGACGCCACTGCGCCCGGAGCCGACGGACGGGGCCGTTCGAGTCTCTCTCACCTGCCGCTTGCTCGTCTCGTCCATGCACACCAATGCCTCATTACCATCGCAAGAGCGATGATAGACCTCCAGAACATCCTCCATCGCGCTCCATCGCACGCGCAAAGTCCGCGTTCTGGTCGGGTGGAATGCGCCAACTCCGATTCAGCCAGGGCCCTCAGTTCGTTTTTTTCAACATAGGACTTACGCAGTTGAGAACGATTTCGTAGCTGGATTAGGTCATACTTACCTAGGATTTCATATCCAAGTGCGTAACTCCTAGTTGTGTGGAAAATCGGCTGGGTTATATATTCTGATTTATGTGACCTCAGGTGGACCCCTGGTGGACTTCAGGTGACGTTTCAGGTGGGTATTGACCTGAAAATCGGCGGATTTAGCTATGAATTCGCATGGAATTGACTTGCAGAAAAAAATTGTCGGACATTTTTGTCGTCATTGATAAGCTCTACATTATATAATTCAGGCACTTTTGTTCTGTAACAGGCATATTGTAACATAGCGAGTGGAGAGTCGCGCAACATTTCGTACTGACTTGAAGCTGTATCAGTTTGGTCGGTGGCGGTAATCACCCTCACCCCAGCCCTCTCCCTTAGCCCGAATCCACCGAAGAGGGTTAGTATCGCCGCCGGGGCGTGGGTGAGGGACGTGTCAAAGTGGCGGTGCGGTTATGATGTCAGCGCCTGGGTCGTTCTGAAGGTCCGCGGTCGTGATTTTGGACGCCAATGGAGGCCCACAGTGGCGATTTGGGGCGAGTTTGACGAATCTGCGGGCAACAGTGGACACCCGCGGTCCGGTCCGGAGCGATCTTACGGACAAGACAGGCTGTGGTGTGTACGGTGGTCAGTAGTAGACACTGCCGTCAGGCCGGCAGAGGAATGGCTCGCAGTCTGGTCAGTGCGCGACCGAACTGTGTTTCCCAGGGCCAGCGCTGCGGGAGATGCAAAGTAAGGCGGCGGGCCGAGTGGGTGAGCCGTCCGGCGAGGGAGAACAAGCGTCTGCGCAGGGTCTTGGTGGTCGCCACCGGCTCGCGCAGACCGATGCGTCCGATCCAGCGAGCCAGGTTGTGAGCCATTACCTGTATGGCCATCCAGGCGGCGTTGGCTGCAAAGCGCCCCGAGGGCAGATGGTTCAGCCCGACACCGTACTTGAGGTCTCGGATGGCGTTCTCGATCTCGGCGTGGCGGCGATGGTCGGCCTCCAGTTGGAGGGTGTCGCCCTGTCGGTCGGTGATGAAGGCGTGATAGCTGTAGTCGACGAAGAGGGCCAGTTGTGAACCGGGCGTGGGCTTCACCCTGCGGACGATGAGACGCACCGGTGCGGCATCGGGCTCGTTCCGAAAAGGGGTGTAGGTGGTCTCAGCCACGTCGGCTGCGCCGTCCATCCAGTAGGGTATGGGAGTCCAGTCCTCCTCAGGTATGGCCTCTATGAGATTGCGCAGTCGGGTGTGCTGACGGACGGTGATGGAGAAGCGGACACCTGTCTTTCGGCATACGGAGACGATGTCATGGGTGTAGAAGCCACTGTCGGCGCGTACGGTGAGTTGTCCTGTGGCCCCGGCGCAGCGCACCCGGCTCACCGTCTCACGCAGGAAGTGGGCTGCGCCCCGGGCGGTGTTGGCTCGACCCTGTCGCAACCGGGCCATCAGCACGTCGCCGGTTCCTGCGGCGACGGCCACAAGCGGGTGATAGCCTCTCTGGCCGGTGTAGTTGTGGCGGCGGGCGCCCTCCTTGCCCAGTCCGTAGGTCTCGCAGATGGTGGAGTCCAGGTCGATGGTCAACGGCTCATCGCCGGGACCCGCGCCAGCGGCCCAGGCCCGCGCCAGCAACTCCCGGCTCACCCGGTCCAACTGCCGCACATGTCCCCACCTGAAGCTGCGCAGGAAGGTCCCCAGGGTGGATGGCGCCTTCACTGTACAGCCCAACACCCGCCCGGTCCCACCGGCACGCAGCGCGTCGGCGTCATCGATGCAGTCCCCACCGGCCAGCGCCGAGGCAACCAGGGTCAGCGTCTTGTCTCCCGGGTTCGCCCGTCCCGGCGCATCGCCCAGGTCAACGTTGCTGTCCACCAGTTCACTCAGTCCCAGGCGCTGAGCGAGAGTGGCCGGCACGAGCAGCCCGGCATTGGCCACCAGCCGGGGATCGTCGAAGGCGATTCGGATGCGGTCGGGACGCTCAGGTGGTAACATCTATTAAGTGCTCCTGCTCTGGGGTTGGTTCTTGTCTTCAAACCCATTATCCCAGATTCAATGGAGCGCTTTCTCACCCCTTTTGCACGACGACTCATCCATCCCTTCGGTGGATCCGGGCTAAGGCGCAATGATCAGGTTACTGGACTCGGCGGTGTTTCTCCGGAAACCTCGTGAGCATCAAAATGCCCGCCTCAGTCCCGGACCAGGTTGAAACGCCGATCCGGGAGATGATCCCAAGCAGACGGGGGCCGCAGTAGGCCGGTGGAGCCTCTGTATTCGGGACGAACTAAAGGCGACGACGCCCCCGACACAACCCGAAAAGAGTCCAAGGATGGTTAAGAAGAGGTCTCGTTCGCGGAGACGACGGAACTGAGGGGATTCGTGAGGTCCCTACACGGCGCGCTTATCGTGGAGAACGACCAGGCTTGCGTTCGAGGATGCGGGGGCCTTCATGATGTGCCCCGTGAAGAGCATGCCCTTATTCAGGATCATCAGGTTTTCATAGTTGGCTGACGCCAGTTCCGGATCAGAAAGGGCGGTCGGACTGAATATGCATACCCGGTTGATGCGCTCGTTGCCAAGCCTGCCTCGTTTGGCTGCGTAGCGCATCGCCGCGGTATCCTCCGCCTCAATTTCGAATGTCTTGAGCAGCTCCCGACGCAACTCGTCCGAAAGCTTGTGGATTCGTGCGGATGTGAAGAGGGGAGGCGCATTGGTCGCCTCCCCTCTTCACACGGGATCCTAGTATCTGCCCGTGTTACTCGACGCGCGCTGTCGTCTGAAGCAGTCGTCACAGTAGACTGGTCGGTCGCCCCTGGGCCTGAAGGGCACGGTGGTGTCCTTGCCGCATTCGGCGCAAACAGCGGGGTGCATTTCCCGGGGGCCTCGATCATAACTACCACCGCCGCCACCACCGCCGCGCTGCGCGCGCTGCGCCTGACGGCAGGCCGGGCAGCGCTTGGGCTCGTTTGTGAAGCCCCTGTCGGCGTGGTACGCTTGGTCATCAGCGCTGAAGATGAACGATTGGCCGCACTCAACACAGGAGAGGTTTCTGTCCTCGTAATTCAATAGTGTCCTCCGTTTTATTAGATAGTCGACAAGTGGACGGCAACCAAGGCAAAAGACGCAATTGTCCGTGGGAGGTCCGGAGGGAAACTGACGAGGAACCGAAGGGTGAGCAAGGGAGCCAAGAAGCGACCGGGGGAACTCAGAGTGCCGCCACCACATACAGTATACCTGATTGCCTGGACTAAAGTCGTATCGAGCGGGGCAGTCGCATAGGCCCTTATGCTGAGCAATGACAGGCACATGGGACAAAAAGCCAAGAGGTGGCACTATGACAAACTATGGCGCTATCTTCGCATTGCGATACAGACGGGAATCGTCATATCCACGCGCACCACTGGACGGACCCACTGGCAGACGGCCGGCGCAACTCTCTATCGCGTGAACTCTGTGGAATGGCGGCGGGGAGAGACGGCGGTTCAACTCTCAGTAGACGTTACGCTCGACGCTGTTGAAGCGATGCAAGCCGCTGAGGAACGGGCTGAGACTACACCGCAAGCCGAACCGGACTACTCGGCGGTCGAGGGATTCCTCGAACAACTCCCCATAAGCCCGAATCCACCGAAGAGGGTTAGTATCGCCGCCGGGGCGTGGGTGAGGGACGTGTCAAAGTGGCGGTGCGGTTATGATGTCAGCGCCTGGGTCGTTCTGAAGGTCCGCGGTCGTGATTTTGGACGCCAATGGAGGCCCACAGTGGCGATTTGGGGCGAGTTTGACGAATCTGCGGGCAACAGTGGACACCCGCGGTCCGGTCCGGAGCGATCTTACGGACAAGACAGGCTGTGGTGTGTACGGTGGTCAGTAGTAGACACTGCCGTCAGGCCGGCAGAGGAATGGCTCGCAGTCTGGTCAGTGCGCGACCGAACTGTGTTTCCCAGGGCCAGCGCTGCGGGAGATGCAAAGTAAGGCGGCGGGCCGAGTGGGTGAGCCGTCCGGCGAGGGAGAACAAGCGTCTGCGCAGGGTCTTGGTGGTCGCCACCGGCTCGCGCAGACCGATGCGTCCGATCCAGCGAGCCAGGTTGTGAGCCATTACCTGTATGGCCATCCAGGCGGCGTTGGCTGCAAAGCGCCCCGAGGGCAGATGGTTCAGCCCGACACCGTACTTGAGGTCTCGGATGGCGTTCTCGATCTCGGCGTGGCGGCGATGGTCGGCCTCCAGTTGGAGGGTGTCGCCCTGTCGGTCGGTGATGAAGGCGTGATAGCTGTAGTCGACGAAGAGGGCCAGTTGTGAACCGGGCGTGGGCTTCACCCTGCGGACGATGAGACGCACCGGTGCGGCATCGGGCTCGTTCCGAAAAGGGGTGTAGGTGGTCTCAGCCACGTCGGCTGCGCCGTCCATCCAGTAGGGTATGGGAGTCCAGTCCTCCTCAGGTATGGCCTCTATGAGATTGCGCAGTCGGGTGTGCTGACGGACGGTGATGGAGAAGCGGACACCTGTCTTTCGGCATACGGAGACGATGTCATGGGTGTAGAAGCCACTGTCGGCGCGTACGGTGAGTTGTCCTGTGGCCCCGGCGCAGCGCACCCGGCTCACCGTCTCACGCAGGAAGTGGGCTGCGCCCCGGGCGGTGTTGGCTCGACCCTGTCGCAACCGGGCCATCAGCACGTCGCCGGTTCCTGCGGCGACGGCCACAAGCGGGTGATAGCCTCTCTGGCCGGTGTAGTTGTGGCGGCGGGCGCCCTCCTTGCCCAGTCCGTAGGTCTCGCAGATGGTGGAGTCCAGGTCGATGGTCAACGGCTCATCGCCGGGACCCGCGCCAGCGGCCCAGGCCCGCGCCAGCAACTCCCGGCTCACCCGGTCCAACTGCCGCACATGTCCCCACCTGAAGCTGCGCAGGAAGGTCCCCAGGGTGGATGGCGCCTTCACTGTACAGCCCAACACCCGCCCGGTCCCACCGGCACGCAGCGCGTCGGCGTCATCGATGCAGTCCCCACCGGCCAGCGCCGAGGCAACCAGGGTCAGCGTCTTGTCTCCCGGGTTCGCCCGTCCCGGCGCATCGCCCAGGTCAACGTTGCTGTCCACCAGTTCACTCAGTCCCAGGCGCTGAGCGAGAGTGGCCGGCACGAGCAGCCCGGCATTGGCCACCAGCCGGGGATCGTCGAAGGCGATTCGGATGCGGTCGGGACGCTCAGGTGGTAACATCTATTAAGTGCTCCTGCTCTGGGGTTGGTTCTTGTCTTCAAACCCATTATCCCAGATTCAATGGAGCGCTTTCTCACCCCTTTTGCACGACGACTCATCCATCCCTTCGGTGGATCCGGGCTTAACCTGACACCAATCCACTGTGATGTCACCATATTCTGCGGAGCCAAGCTGGATGGATTCCCGCTTTCGTGAGGAATGACGGTAGCGTGGTCTGCCGAGAACTTTACAGCGGAGTCAGAGTAAAATGGTATGACACTTATCCTGGACAGCGACAGGATATGTCACCGCCCTTGACATTCGCGCAGTGGTCAATATCAATAACTCCTCGGACCGGATATTCTGGATATTCACTGAAGCGACACAACCTCATGTGAACGTATAAAGGGAGGAATGGATCCTTCCCGACGGTTCCCGAGTGTGTGCCCTGTATCCTGTGATGAGCGGGTGAGATTGGAACACTGCATTTTGAATCTGTCAAGGTTCACAGGCTCGGGCGCAGGATTGCCCATATATAGCTGATATACCATTTCTGGGATTCTATACACTCCAGACCCATTGAATACACCGATACCCTCGCCGTAACCTACGTTAAGGAAGCGCTCGGTAGAGTCGATTGTCTGGGCTGAGTGGAAGAGCAAGTTGTGAGGAGTTTCAGATGATCTTCAAGTTTGAGTGCAATCAGGAACGCAACTTCTGCCGGAGATGTCGCGGCTGCCTTGACAGGCAAGACCTAGTCAACGCCGCGAAGCTCATTCCCACGCAGTCATGGCTCTCAGAGGTGTTCGCCGACTTCGTGATAGGCAACACAGCCACACCTCAACCTTTCGCGGTCATTCAGGAACGAGTCGCAGACTATAGCAAATGGTTATTCGGACGACGAGATATACAAGTCCCACCTGAGTGGGCAGTGCGATAGAATCTCGATCCGTTCCTATGACGCGGGGGATACCCACGACCGCGGGACTTAGGTCCGCCGGCAAGCTGCTGACTGCGTAGCTGTTTGAGGACCAGGACGCAGGAGTTGGTCGTGTGGGTATTCCGGCGTCATATACCGCTATCGAGGACGGCGTCCGGAGCCTGGCCGTTCGGAAATCACCGTCCAGGTACTATGAAACACTGGCCTCGAAACAGACGCTCTACGGGCCGATGTGGAAGCCGGTTCTGCGGCCCCGACCCCAAAAATCACGGGTTTTGGGACTCTTCCATGCAGACCGAGGGCGCAAAGCTCGCGGCGGACCAGACCTCCTTACCATAAGCCTCAGCACGAACTAATATTGCGAGAACTGTGCCTTAGAGGGTGTTTCCAAAGGATATGTCATGAAGGCTTCAATCGTCGGAGCATGAGATGAGTCATAGCTATGTTGACCCAGGCCTCGGTTGTTTCAGGCAGCGCCTCGTAGTCCTTGCTCAACCTGCGACACCTTCCCAGCCAGGCGAATGTTCGCTCAACCACCCATCTGCGCGGCAGCGCCTTGAACTGGTGACTGTCCCGGGGACGCCTCACGATTTCAAGCGTCCATCCTGTCAGCTCCCGCACCCACTCGATCAGTTTCCCCCCATAGCCCGCGTCAGCCCAGATCAAACGCATACGCCGAAAGCGTCCTTTCAATTTAGAGATAACCAACTTCGCTCCGTCCCGGTCCTGAATGTCGGCGGGATGCACCACCACGTCCAACAACAACCCCATGGCATCCACTATGATGTGTCGCTTTCTACCTTTGATCTTCTTGCCTGCGTCATAGCCGCGAGGCCCCCTTTTTCAGTAGTCTTCACTGACTGGCTGTCTATGATTGCCGCGCTGGGCGTCGGATTCCTGCCCTCCGCCTCTCGAACGGCGGAGCGCAGAGTCCCATTGACCCGTTTCCACGTTCCATCCGTTGTCCACTTCCGAAAGTATTTGTACACTGTTTGCCAGGGAGGAAGGTCGTTGGGGAGCATACGCCAGGCGCATCCGCTCCGAAGCGCGTACAGGATGCCGTTGACCACCTCCCGAAGGTCTACTGCGCGAGGGCGTCCTCCAGGTTTGGCTGGTGGGAGCAGGGGAGCGAGAATATCCCACTGTTCATCGGTCAGGTCGCTCGGATAGGGTTTGCGCATAATGCGAGTAGTATAGGTCAATTCGAAGGCTTTGGAAACACCCTCTTAGGAAATCTCACGCAGCTTTGGATCGGCAATCCGGCGATGGGGAATTTTGAACAAGCCTACTATGTGTGGGGCAATTTCCGTTCTATCATGCCGTTTCTCTACTCGGCTTTATTTAGCTGTCTGACGGCTGGTCATGGAGGTACGCCGGGCCGCGTCTGTTCGCGGCCGCGGCCAGGTATTGGCTTACGTTTCTCCGCTCTCTTCTGCTCATGGATTTGTCGTAGAGGGCGTCGACGTGGGCGTGGGTCTGCTGGTTGGGCGAGTCTACCAACCGCTCAGCGCCGGACTGCTCTAGTTCCGGCGCCGTTATTTCCAGTACTGCGGCCGATAACCGCTCGCTGTTGCGGGTGTATTCGTCGTGGCTCCGTTGGGCTGTGGTTCGCGCCCCGTCGTTCAGCGACAAGGTCAGGTGGCATTCGGTGTCGCGCAAAACAAAGGCAGGGGATAGTGCGCGGCCGTCTTGAAAATTATTTGGGTGAACTTGGCGATAGTACGGACCTGCGGTCCTTATCGTCGGGTTCTGGTGAGGACATTCCTCAGGCATTCCCAGTCTTCCTTCTTGTTCAGGTCGAACTCTTTGGAGAGTTTCGGATTCTTCGCTTCTGCCGACCAGGGATCGTACCAGGCCCGACCGCTCTCTGCGTCTATGGTCAGCGTGTTGCACTCGGTGTCTGATTGCCACTCCGCGATGAAGTGCGCGCTGTCTGGATCGAATCCCACGAAGGGTTGTGGTAGGTCGGCGTTCCAGTGTAGCGCCATCGAGCGTTTCAGCCAGCTTGCCTGTTTCTTTCTGCGTTCGTTCAGGGCTCTATGGTAGGGATCGGTGAGGATTAGCTGGTCAATGCGGTCTGCCACCGCGGTGTCCGGCTTCAGGAACCTTGCGCCTGGTTTCTTTTTGGTCTGGTGTTGGTCGGTCGTTGAAGTCATGCCTAGCCTTCCTCTCGTCGTGACTCCTAGTGAGCGCCATTTTACACCTGTTCAAATGTCGAACGGAAGGCGTCGGTCAGGTCGGAGTCCGGTCTGAGGCGGGTCTCTTGGAGAATGCTGCGTCGTTTGTCCGGCGCGCCCGTCCGAGTACTGAGCTTAATCTGGGAGATATGTCGAATTAAGGTGTTAAGGAATCCTGATCTCTCTTCCAGCGTTCGAAGGGCTTTGGTTCATGATAGTAGCGGATACTCGTTCCACAGGCGACCGTTCAGAACGGCCAGGTCGCCTGACCGTTTGTTTCGCGCTCATCCGAGCTGCTTCAGAAAGAAGGCCACGCCTGCCTCCGCTGCCTGGTCTCTCAGGTCCTGGGCCCAGTCCGGCTCCATTTCTCTGGCTCCGGGACCACTCTCGCCTCCGGCGATAACCCAGTGGACGTCCCCCTGCCTGAGCCATTGGCTGAGATCCACGGCTCCGAGCATCGGCTCCACGGATACGAACCTTATATCGGCGGGCAGCCGGGCCAGCACGGTTATCCTGGGAGCGTACTTCTGGCTCTCCACCGAGGTTCCCATCCATACTCCCTCGGGGCAGATTCCACCGTATCGCTCCCGGTTGAGCTCCCACCATCCGACGGCGCGGCCGGGCCGTTTGGTAAGGATCTGAAAGATATGTCCCCGGCGGGCGGCGGCTTCCCGCATGACGTCGAATATATCGCTGACGAATTCGTAGGGCACGTGGGGATGGAACAGGTCGGACATGCTGTTGACGAACACCATGCGGGGCGTCGCCCACCTCAGCGGAGCGTCCAGCCGCTCGGGAAGGAGCCGGATACGGTCCGGACCCAGCTCGTATCCGCGAACGTTCATGGCCTTCAGGCGCGGGTACATGGAGAACATATAGCAGTGGTCGCAGCCCGGGGATACGCGCGCGCATCCGGTAACCGGGTTCCAGGTCTCGTCTGTCCATTCAATCGCGGACGGCATGCCTGTCGCTCCTTTTTCGGTGTCAAACGTATGTTTGCCTCAGAGCCGCGTTTTGTCAAGCCCTGACCGGGACTATGAGAGACTTTCAAAAGCCCGGTTGCCAATGTCGTTTCTGTGCGTCTGTGTGGGATCAACCGGAAATTAAGTTGGCGCTGAGATACGGCCCCGTCCGAAGCCCGCGCTGGCTACAGCATACGTAGTGGATCGTGGGCAGGTAGCTCGGGGAACAGCGAAAAGTCTCTGTCCCTGGTGAGCAGTGTTTCAACTCCATGAGCCACGCAGATTGCCGCTATCCGTGCGTCGTGAACAACTCCACCTGAAACATGCGGCCTGTCGACGAATCTATGCAGGATGTCGAGGAAGTCACCGGTCTCCCCAATGAGCCGGTTAGACGGTGAGTCAGTCCAGGCCGTGACCTGTTGCCAGGCTTGCCGGACAGGTGTAGTCCTGTCACCCCAGATACGCCGGTTGGTAACCACGCTGAGGAATTCATAGCAGCAGGGCCATGGTATAGCCCATTGAATGTCTCCCTCTGCCAGAGACGCAATTAGAGATGCCGCCTGAGAATGGTACGGCGAATCTGTTCGATGGGCATATACCAGTATGTTGGTATCGACCGCAATCACGATGCAGGACCGTCGCCATAGATAATGTCGCGTAGTTCGGACCAGGTATAGGAAGCAAGGGGGTCATGAATCCCGGGGCCGCCGTAGCTGCGGTCCGGGAGAACGTAACGCTCGGGGCGCGTCTCTTTCGATAGGACCAACCTGAGTCCTTCCTCGACCACCGCCCGGAGTGGGCGACGGGTTTCCTGCGCATGTCGCTTTGCCCTGGTTAGCAGTTCGTCATGGATGTCAAGCGTCGTCTTCATGATGCCCATACTACCCATAAGACGGGGTATGGTCAATACATATGCTAATGTTAGAGACTTTAGAAAGTCTCACGGGACTATATGATAGACGTGATGGCCTCGCTGAGAGGGTCTTCAGAGGTGGTTTCCACCCACACTGTCTGCCGGAAGTGAATCCATGTGGTCGAAGTCGATGTCGGGCGACCTGGATGAACGGACGAATTTCGTCCGCGGAGGTCATCGGCGCCCTGGCGCGGTGGTCTTTGAATGTTAAAAGTCCGGGCGGCGGGCGCGTTTGACTGCTCTGTATTCTCCGCCTGTTTTCCTCCCGCGGTGGCCAGCCTGTTCCTCTCCGGTTGTCTAGTATTCCCTGGATTGGTCTGAATTTTTCTACGGAGGCAAACGTCATGCGAGTGTTTATTCTTACCCTTATCGCGCTTTTGGTTCTTATTGGATGTCAAAACGGCAATGAGGTGTTGGAGCCTGAGTCTGGGTCCTCCGCCGTGTCTTTGGAATCCCCTGTTCCCTATGCGGCGGAGGCCACCGCGGCCGCGATAGCGGCAGCGGTGGCGGCGGGGATTGCCCTGCCTCCGGCGCCGGCGGCAGCCGCTGAGCCTGAGAGGACGGTATTGCCCCTGGCGGCTGCCGTCGAGCCTGAGAGGACGGTATTGCCCCCGGCGGCTGCCACTGAGCCTGAGGATACGGAGACTGCCTTGCCTGTGGCTGTCAGAGTCCCTGAGGATGCGGGGATTGCTTTGCCTGTGGCCGTCGCTGTCCATGGGGATGCGGAGACTGCCTTGCCTGTGGCTGTCGTTATCCCTGAGGTCGGGATCTCAGAATCCGCGCTTGAGCCTGAGCCGGACCGGACTGATTCCTTTCAGATAGATAGCGTGGACGTGCAGTTCTCTGAGCCTATGTCGGGGGACGCGCCGGATGTTCAGTCTTCGGCGCGGTCCCATTCGGTTTCGGTGGAGTCAGACCCTCGCGCTCCAGCGTCGCTGGGGCTTTCGTCCGGAGGAACCGCCACGGTGAACGACGCTCCCTATGACCTGGTTTTTTTCGAGCATTACGGAGTGAATCCATTTATTGACACAGACGAGGACAATCTCTCGACGTTCGCGCTCGACGTGGACACCGCGTCGTATTCCATAGCGCGAGTTTACGTTCAGGACGGCTATCTGCCGGAGCCGGCGAGTGTGCGCGTGGAGGAGTTCGTAAACAGCTTCGACTATGGCTACGCTCCCCCTGAGACGGATTCCTTCGCCATCTACGTCGACGTCGCTCCGTCTATCTTCGGAAGCGATAAGTACTGGCTCATGAGGGTGGCGCTCAAGGGCAGGGAGGTTTCGGCTGAGGAACGTAAGGACGCCAATCTCGTTTTCGCCATAGACGTCTCGGGTTCTATGGATGGTCCGGAGCGCCTGGGGCTGGTCAAGAGGTCGCTCCACATTCTGCTGGACCAGCTTCGGGATACGGACACCATCGCAATCGTGACCTATGGGGACCAGGGCAGGATTCTTCTTGAGCCTATCTCCGGCGAGCAGCGGGAAGCCGCGCGGATCGCAGTGGAACGTCTCTCGTCGGGCGGGTCCACCTATCTGGAGGACGGGCTGCGGCTCGCCTATGAGGTCTCGGCAGAGAACTTCGATCCTGAGATGACCAACAGTGTGATAGTTCTGTCGGACGGCGTGGGCAACGTGGGCAGGACCGGCGCGGACTCCGTGCTTGAACAGATTCAGCCGGAGGTGGACAGAGGGATTGCTCTCACGACCATTGGGTTCGGAATGGGCAACTTCAATGACATCCTGATGGAGCGGATTGCCAACAGGGGAAACGGGACATATCACTATGTGGACTCGCTCTCCGCTGCCAGGAGGCTCTTTGAGGACGAGCTTACGGGGAATCTGGAGATGATAGCGCGCGACGCGAAGGTACAGGTGGAGTTCAACCCGGAGGTGGTCCGTTCGTACAGGTTGCTGGGATACGAGAACCGTCGGGTGCGGGACGATGACTTCAGGAACGACGAGGTGGACGCGGGCGAGATAGGCGCGGGACATGAGGTCACGGCTCTCTATGAGATCAAGCTGCATGACGGACTGAGCGGCCCGCTCGGCTCGGTTTTTCTGAGATATGAGGATATTCGCATGGGCGAGGTCGCCGAACAGAGCGCTCTGGTCGGGCCGGAGGCGGTGTCCCTTGAGTTCGACGAGGCGCCGCTCGGACTGAGAATGGCGGCCCTGGTCGCGGAGTATGCCGAGATACTCAGGGGAAGCTATTGGGCCCAGGAGGGAGATCTGAGCGCGGTGGTCTCCGAGGCGACCAACCTGATGGGCGAGGTCGGCGAGGTCGTGGAGTTCATTGAGTTCGTGGGTCTTGCCGCCCGGGCGCGGGACCTTCGGGGGCGCTGAGACGAGTCGCCACAGGGTCTTAGAGTCATGGCAGTCTCCTGACATATCTATCGCGGTCATCGCCGGCGCCTCCGCTGCTTCCTGGGTTGCCGGGCTTGCCGGAAGGCAATAAAAAAGAGAGTTGCATTGCAACTCTCTTCCTGGGGCGTGAAGATTACTCGTCGTCCGTAAGGTCGTCGAGCTTCTTCTGTGCCTCTTTCAGCTCGATCTGGAGCTTTACCAGGTCGAGTTGTCTGCTGAGTTTTTTACGCTCATCAGACTCGTCGTCGGGAGGGGATTTTTCATCCTTCTCCGACTTCTTCACTACTCTCTTTATACCCGCGACAGCGAGTGTTATGAGAGAGATAGTGATTAACAGCGATCCGATGGTTCCGACGAAATCGGGAACCTCTCGGAAACTGTTGAACGCCACTATAAGCAGCATTCCCAGGCTTAGAGCGATAACGCTCCCTATAACGGTACGCATATGCTTGCCTCCTGCGTGTTTGCGAAACTTGTTTCAAGAGTCTCGACTTAAGACCCAATGCTTATTGATTGGGTACACACTATTTAGAAAATAACTGCCCCCTGAGCGCGCTTTCAAGCCGTCTCAGAGAGCCGGGGGAGCTTTTCGGAAGGGGTCTCTATTCCGATGGACGCCCGCCGTAAAACGCCGTAAAATTCACATTCATCTTCCATCCGCGCCCGCGCTTGTCCCCACGACCGCGCTGTTCTATAATCATCGTTGCGAGGCGGCGGACGAACCGACCGGCGACCATGTTTCAACCCGCTCAGGCGGGGGGGGGGGGGGAGCCGGGAGCGGCCTTATGGGTTGCAGGAAAGTTCGCCAGGGCCATGCGCCCGGTCTCGCGGCGCGAAAGCCGTCGGCGTGCTTGCCTCACAATGGCGGGGGAAACGCCGGGGTCCCGCCCGGCGCGCGGCCCCAGACCTCTCCCCTCTTTCACCGGACCGCCAATCGAGACTGTCATTATCCATGCTGGAGAACAGCCCAGCTTCGAGGAAGAGTTTGCCCAGGGCGTGCTGGAAATCATCACGGTTTTCTCGGCTCGCCTGTACGGAGCGCGTTCCCGCAAGCACAAGCAACTCCTCGATACCTTGACCGGCCCTGAGGCCGAGGAAGCGGCCAAGCAACTGAGCCTGGTATGAGCATTGTCAAGACACACAAGATAAGGCTGGTTGCTAACAACGCCGAGGCGACACGGCTGGCCCGACACTTGGGCTATGCCCGCTTCGCCCACAATCACGCCCTCGCCGACTTCAAGGCGGGACTTGACGACGGCGAGTGGCGTCGGGAAAAGACGCTCCGCCCGCGGTTCAACGTCGTCAAGCGGACGCTTGCGCCCTGGTGCGTCGGTCTCAGCCAGAACGCCGCCAAGTACGCCATCATTGAGCTGGGACAGGCCATTGACGCCTTCGGAGCGTACCGCAAGGCGGGTCCAGTCGGATTCCCGAAGTTTCGCAAGCGGACTTCTGGCTGTGGCTTCCGTGCCGACAACGGGCCGGGAACGGTCAGGTTGGAAGGCAAGACCGTCTGGCTGCCGAAGATAGGCGGACTGCGCACCCGCGAAGCCCTGCGGTTCGACGGCGAGGTTGTGGAAGCCACGGTGAAGCGTGAGGCTGGCCGGTGGTTCGTCTGCGTGACCGTGGCGACGCGGAGACCGCTCCTGCCGCGCTCTCTGGCGTAACCGTTGGCGTGGACGTCGGGATCAGGATTCTGGCGGTGTGCTCGGACGGAACGGAGTACCCGAACCCGAAGGCTTTGAGGAAGGCGCAAAGCCGGTTGCGGCGGCTGGACAGGTCCATCGCCCGGTCGAGGAACACACACGGCAGGAACCGCCACAGCAACCGTCGGCAACGGCGGTACGCTCAAAAAGAAGCGGCCCACGTCCGGGTCAGGAATATCAGGAACGACGCTCACCACAAAGCCGCATCCGCCATAACGGCGAAGCCCGTCGGCAATGTGGTGGTGGAGACCCTGAACGTGGCCGGGATGATGAAGAACCGGCGTCTGGCCCGCGCCCTGGCGGACGCATCGCTGGCCGGATTCATCGCCAAGCTGGAGTACAGGTGCGGCTGGCTTGGAATCGGATTTGAGAAGGTTGACCGTTGGTTTCCCAGCACCAAGACCTGCTCTGCGTGCGGAGTGGTGAGACCCAACATGGACTTGTCGGAGCGGACGTTCATCTGTCACGAGTGCGGCATGATGCTGGACCGGGATCTGAACGCCGCCCTGAACCTGAGAAACGCCGAGAGCTATCCGGCGTCAGGACGTGGAGCGGAGATAAGACTGGCTGCTTTGGCTGTCCGGCAACCGCGGTGAAGCGTCAGGAGACAGCGATCAGAGATAATCATGGATTGTCACGGATTGGCATAGGTTCTCAGTAGCGGTATGGTGATTTCCGTCCAGGCGTAGGCTGTTCCCCGGTCGGTCCGGGCCCATACCTGGTACCGGTGGGTCCGGCCGGATTCGGGCTCCGTGTCGGTGAAGGTGAGGGTGTCCTGGTTTACCCATCCAAGGGGCCATACCATGTCCAGTTCCGACCGGGTGACGTCGTAGTTACGGACGGGCCTTTCGTGGGGCCATTCCCACCGGAGGTTCACCTCCATCCTCCCTGTCTTGGGGTTCCGGGCGGCGGTGGCGCTCAGGTTGACCGGCGCGGGCGACATCGGCGGCACCGTGACCACAACGGCCGTTGAGGGCGGGCTGCTGCCGATTTCGCTTCTGGCGGCGACGGTGTAGGAGTATTCCCGACCGGCCTCCACCTCGTAGTCGGAGACGGTGGCGGCGGGTCCACTGGTGGTCAGGGTTCTTCCGTCGTTCCGGGTTACAAGGTATCCGGTCACAGGGGCGGAGTTGTCGATGACGGTCCCATCGGGGTTGGGCAGGTTGCCCAGCTTGGGGTCCCACATGGGGCGGTACCGGTGGGGCGGTTCCTCCGGTTCGTCCCAACTGAGGCGCACCCGGTCCCTGGCGCCGGCGATAAAGTGGGCCAGCGGCGTTCCCGGGGTCCTGGGCGGTTCCGTGGTCTGGGGCTGGGGGGACTGGGCCTGGGGTTCCGGGGTCTCTCCCGCCGAGGTTATCCGGGTTTCGTCTTTTGCGTCGTTCCCGCCGGTCCCGGTCGCCGGGGCTTCCGTCGGCTGCGCTATGGGGGGTTCCGGTGGGGCTTCCTGGCTGGGTCCCGGGGTTTCATCGGTGTTCGGCTCCGATGCCCGGGTGACCCTGGCGACCTGTCCCGTTGGGCCGTCGGTGATTATTCCGGCGACCTCCGTGGGGCCGGTCTCCCGGTTGTTCGCCGTACCTGACGTTGCAGGTTCTCCTGCCGGCGCTGTTTCCGGCGTAAAGGCATCCTGGGATGGGCCCGTCTGCGTGGGGATTTCCGCCATCCCGCAGGCGGTGGCCGACAGGATGAGCGCTGTCGCAAGGGCCAGGCCTGCCCTGTTCTTCATTCTCCTGATGTTCATATGGGGCGCGCCTCCATTCCTTTTCCTGTGGGTAACGTCAGTTATTATAGACAGGTCCGTTTTTGTACAAAGCCTATATCCTGAATTCAGGACCGGCTCTCCTTATGGCCGTTTGTTGACCGGAAGCCGCCGCTGGTATCCACCGTCAGACATAGTTCGCCGTTCCGGCTCTTATGCAGCGCGGCTGCTGATATGGCGCGGGCGCCTTCGTGAGCAGGACTCGCGCTAGGCCGCCTCTGCGTCCATGCCGCGCTGTTCCGTTCCGTTCGGGATGGATACGCCGGCATGGCGATTGACAAACTCGATGAGGTCCGGCGTGTGCTCCGCGCATGCCCTCGCCACGGTCACTCCCTTAAATTCCGCCTGGCTTTCTGCAGGCGCGTTGCAATGCGGTTTCTCGCAGGTCGCTTTCATGATGCGCTCCGGCTCTGGTATAGGACAGCTGACGTTCGGCTCATTTCTTCTCCGTCTCCTGGGGGTGCGGGTTTGGCGCGTTCTGGGACGATTCGGAACTTCCGGGGACTGCGAACTCCGGGGATTGCTGGTCGATTTTCGCGTGAAGCTCGTCGATCCCCTGCTGAAGTATCTCAAGGTGCTCGTCCATGTGAATGAGGTTCTGCCGGGTGTAGTCTATGCTCTGTTCCATGCGCTCGATATTGCCCGCCATCCTGTTGGATAGGCTTGCCACGAACAGCAGGATGATGATCGTGACTGCTGTGGCTGCGATGAGAATATAGCCCTGCGGATTGAGCTTTGGGGATCTCTTCCCGCTCTTTCCGGTGTTCCTGGCATTTTTGTCTTCCTGTTTTATTCTCGATTGTCTGTGCATTGCATCGCTCCGTTTCGGGTCATTATATTTATGGTACGGCTAGTGGCCGCCGCTTTTTCGGTCGGTCGGTTTTATCTCCCGCCGCGGCTTTGCGCAAAATGTCTGTTTTCGCATGGGTTATGCGAAAGGCGACCTTCGGGCGCGCGGCTATTGGTTACAATCATTCCAAATCGCCATGTTTTTCGTACAAAGCCCTTTGGAGCATTCGCATATGAGAGTGATCACCCTTTATCAGCCCTGGGCCAGCCTGATAGCGTTTGAGATAAAGCTGGCCGAGACGCGCGACTGGCCTGCGCCGGACGCGCTGATCGGACAGCGCATCGCCATTCACGCCGGACGCCGCAGGCCAAGGTTCAGTGAGTGGAGCGACGAGGTCTCCGATGCCGCCAGGGGCCTTCCGATGCCGCTTGGGGCCGTTGTGGCGACCGCTGTCATCGAGGATTGCGTTCAGGTGATCTCGCCGCGGCTTCAGCTCGGTTACGGGCGACGCCGACTGCGATCCTGAGAGGGTCTGGGTTCTTTCCAAGAACGCGCCGGAGCCCTACGAGCCATACCAGATCCCGTCCGACCCCTATGGGGACTATTCGGACGGGCGGTGGATATGGCTGCTTTCCGACATAGAAGCCGTCTATCCGCCGGTGGAGGTCAAGGGCTCTCAGCGGGTGTGGACTCTGCCAGAGGACGCCGCGCTTCGGCCACCCGAAGCGCGGGCCGCCGAACCCCGGGCGTCGGCCGCCCTGAGTGTGGAGGTCTGACATGGACGGAGGCCCTGTTCCCGGGTTTTGGTGAACAGGGATCCTCATGATCTTCCCACGGACAACTGCCTACGGGCGCAGAGCAGACGCCGTGAGAGGATTGTGCGACATAAAGTCGCACGACCGGATAATCCCCACGGGCGCAGTGAGGGGATGATGCGACATAAAGTCGCGGGACCGGACAACTCCCACGGTTGGCAGGGCAGACGTAGTGAGGGGGATGATGCGACATAAAGTCGCACGACTTGGAGCTTGAGCCAGGGCGCCTCCGTCTTCATCCCGGAGTCTATCTGGGCCAGCGCAGTCCACGCCTTGTAGTCGTCTGAGAAAACGCCGAATGTGTGTTTCCAGCCGCCGAAGGGACTCTGGATGGGGTAGGTGAAGGGCAGCAGGTCATCCGCTATCTCGTAGAAGGTCTCGGACGCTATGCCGTACCTTTCCATCATGGCCTCCTCGATGTCCTCTTCCTCGTCTATATCGAGCGCTCTTCTGGCGAGCTCTTCATATTCGTACATTTTCTTCCTTTCATTTCTCTTATGCATTCCGAACTCTTTCCCTCGGGATCTGCGCTCCCGCTCCGGCGCTGTTCGTCTCTGCTTTAGCCCGAATCCACCGAAGAGGGTTAGTATCGCCGCCGGGGCGTGGGTGAGGGACGTGTCAAAGTGTGATGTCAGCGCCTGGGTCGTTCTGAAGGTCCGCGGTCGTGATTTTGGACGCCAATGGAGGCCCACAGTGGCGATTTGGGGCGAGTTTGACGAATCTGCGGGCAACAGTGGACACCCGCGGTCCGGTCCGGAGCGATCTTACGGACAAGACAGGCTGTGGTGTGTACGGTGGTCAGTAGTAGACACTGCCGTCAGGCCGGCAGAGGAATGGCTCGCAGTCTGGTCAGTGCGCGACCGAACTGTGTTTCCCAGGGCCAGCGCTGCGGGAGATGCAAAGTAAGGCGGCGGGCCGAGTGGGTGAGCCGTCCGGCGAGGGAGAACAAGCGTCTGCGCAGGGTCTTGGTGGTCGCCACCGGCTCGCGCAGACCGATGCGTCCGATCCAGCGAGCCAGGTTGTGAGCCATTACCTGTATGGCCATCCAGGCGGCGTTGGCTGCAAAGCGCCCCGAGGGCAGATGGTTCAGCCCGACACCGTACTTGAGGTCTCGGATGGCGTTCTCGATCTCGGCGTGGCGGCGATGGTCGGCCTCCAGTTGGAGGGTGTCGCCCTGTCGGTCGGTGATGAAGGCGTGATAGCTGTAGTCGACGAAGAGGGCCAGTTGTGAACCGGGCGTGGGCTTCACCCTGCGGACGATGAGACGCACCGGTGCGGCATCGGGCTCGTTCCGAAAAGGGGTGTAGGTGGTCTCAGCCACGTCGGCTGCGCCGTCCATCCAGTAGGGTATGGGAGTCCAGTCCTCCTCAGGTATGGCCTCTATGAGATTGCGCAGTCGGGTGTGCTGACGGACGGTGATGGAGAAGCGGACACCTGTCTTTCGGCATACGGAGACGATGTCATGGGTGTAGAAGCCACTGTCGGCGCGTACGGTGAGTTGTCCTGTGGCCCCGGCGCAGCGCACCCGGCTCACCGTCTCACGCAGGAAGTGGGCTGCGCCCCGGGCGGTGTTGGCTCGACCCTGTCGCAACCGGGCCATCAGCACGTCGCCGGTTCCTGCGGCGACGGCCACAAGCGGGTGATAGCCTCTCTGGCCGGTGTAGTTGTGGCGGCGGGCGCCCTCCTTGCCCAGTCCGTAGGTCTCGCAGATGGTGGAGTCCAGGTCGATGGTCAACGGCTCATCGCCGGGACCCGCGCCAGCGGCCCAGGCCCGCGCCAGCAACTCCCGGCTCACCCGGTCCAACTGCCGCACATGTCCCCACCTGAAGCTGCGCAGGAAGGTCCCCAGGGTGGATGGCGCCTTCACTGTACAGCCCAACACCCGCCCGGTCCCACCGGCACGCAGCGCGTCGGCGTCATCGATGCAGTCCCCACCGGCCAGCGCCGAGGCAACCAGGGTCAGCGTCTTGTCTCCCGGGTTCGCCCGTCCCGGCGCATCGCCCAGGTCAACGTTGCTGTCCACCAGTTCACTCAGTCCCAGGCGCTGAGCGAGAGTGGCCGGCACGAGCAGCCCGGCATTGGCCACCAGCCGGGGATCGTCGAAGGCGATTCGGATGCGGTCGGGACGCTCAGGTGGTAACATCTATTAAGTGCTCCTGCTCTGGGGTTGGTTCTTGTCTTCAAACCCATTATCCCAGATTCAATGGAGCGCTTTCTCACCCCTTTTGCACGACGACTCATCCATCCCTTCGGTGGATCCGGGTTTAGGACGAGCGGGCGGGAATGTCCCTGTCGATTGTGTCCAGAAAATAGTTCCTGATGGAAAAGGGAGCCTCGCTTCCGATGTCTATGCCGAGCATCTTTCTCACCATTCTCCTTCTGATTCTGAGAGATTCAGGGATTGGCGGAAGCGGGATGGCCCGGTGGGACGGTATCATGGGCTTGTCCGTCTTGCTGTATCGAGACGGGAGGGCGTCCTCCTCCGGCTTGTCTATCCTGCTGTATCGCTGCCAGGCGTCCTCCTCTTTCTGCATGCGGCTGAGCGCGTGTCCGAGCGCCATGTATATTTCGCCGGATGACTCGTTCATCTCGATCAGCGCTCTGCACTCTATGACGACTCCCGGTAGATTTTCGTTTTTGTAGTAGCTCTCCAGCATGAGCAGACGCCGATTCGGTCCGTCCTCCATGCAGCTGGCGGCGTGGAAGGTGTCATCCATCGCCATGTACTCTCTGCCCGCGAGTTCGTGGATCTCGGCCCTGCACAGAAGCGGCATGAAATTTATCGGTCCCATCTCGTCTATCGCCTTGTCCAGGTAGATGATTCCCCTGACGCGCTGTCCTGCCATCGACAGAAAGTAACCGTAGTAGAGCTTCTTGAGCGCCTTGTCGGACGATGAGACGTCGTCTATCATCTCGACGCTCTCGGCGGCCTCCTCGTAGTTGTCCTGCGCCGCGAGGATCATCGCCCGCAGGAACCAGAGGATATTCTTCTCGGAGTTCTGATTCAGCGCGAGTTCGCAGTACTTCAGGGCCAGGTCGTGGTTCCTGAGCGCGTGGAGCGCGGGAACCAGCATCTCCACGATCCTGATGTTTTCCGGGTCATTCCGATGCGCTATCAGGCCGTAGACCAGCGCGGCATGGTAGTTCTTCAGCTTTATGCTGATGAGCGTGGCGAGCTCGGCGACTCCGTTTATGGGAGAGCCCGGAAGCCTGCTGCTGGCGTCATTGTTCAAAGAGGCTACGCATTTTCTGAGCGCGCCCTCAAGGTCCTCTCTCTTGTAGAGGATGCAGGCCTGTCCGAAATAGGCTGTGGCCCTGACGGTCTTTTTGCCGCTTCCCTTTGTGACGATGTCGTAGTTTCTCATCGCCTCTGCGTGACGGCCCATGCCGATGAGCGCGTTGGCGCGCACGAACGCGGTGGAGACGGGGGAGATCTCCGGAAGGGGCAGGGTCCCCGCCGATACGGTCTCTATCTCGTGGCATATCTCGATGGCCTCGCTGAAGCGGTTCTCGAATATGAGTTTCATAGCGAAGTCGATGCGCTCGCGGTAGTGCGTCTTCATGGCCTTCATGGCTTTCTCGCCCATCCGCGCGTGATGGAAGAGATACGCCGCTCCCAGGTGGTCGGCGGTCTCCGCTCTTTCCGCCGCGGCTGTCGCGGCCACGGCCCGGGGCAGCGTCCGGAGCGTTTCGGCGGCCTCGGCAAGGCGTCTTTCCGAAAGAAGGGTGTGGAGGGACATGAGTCTCAGCTTCGCCGCTCTCTTTTGGATGTTGCCGGCGTATCCGGCTAGACTCAGCCAGTTCTCGACGTTCTGTCTGAACAGAGCGGCGGTCCGGGAGTCTGAGGCGGACATCTCCAGGGCCGACTGTATCGCCTGGTAGTGGGGAACGAGCGAGAGTCCCAGCCATGTGAGCGGTTCCTCGATTTCGAGCGCGGCCTCGAGCAGCTTGATTGGACAGCTCTGTGGCCGCTTTGTCCACTCGCGAAGCCTGTCGAGCAGCCGCAGGTGGTCCTCTGAGCCGTCCATAAGAAGCGCGGCGTCGCGGCATCGGGCGAACGTGTCCGGCGCGTCAGGGCCGTCCGCTGTTCCGTCCGATATGAGCCTGGCGCCGATGGCCAGCAGGTTGAGATACGCCTCGCGGCGAACCTCGGGGTCTCCGACGCCGTTCGGAAGGTCCGGTTTTCCGAGCATCTGAACGGCCTGCGTCGCTCTGTTCCATGCCGCCAGCGTGTTGGAGCCGAGCAGATCCCGGGACTGGCGTATCCGTGATAGAACGAGGTCTTCGGGTAGGTCGCTGGCCGCGCTCATATACTGTAGAAGGTCGTCTGGGGCGCATGCTATATGCTCGCCGAGAAGCGAGGAGCTGAGCTCCTCGCTTCCGTCGATGGGGTCGGTATCGAGGAAGATGAGTGTTTCGGTCGCGCGGCTGACCGCCACTCTCAGGCGGTCTATTCTCGTGCGCCTGGCGTGATCGTCCAGGGACGGAGCGGCGGCGTGGCCGGAGGGCGCGGCGTCTATGAGCGCAAGGCTCTTTCAGGGATCTATCAGACACACGGCTCTGAACTCCAGCCCCTTCACGTCCTCTGGCGTGAGGGTGAGGCGCGCCGCCCGGCGCGTGAGCCACGCCGGGGCGCGGCTCTCAAGCGTTATGACGGCCATGCCCTCCATGTCTCCCAGCTTCTCCAGGAGCGCCGAGGCGCGGTCTCTGCCGTGCGCGACGGTGTGGTAGGCACCCGCCTCCAGGGCGTCCGGAATCATGGCGCTCCCCTGGTTGGACGGGCGCAGCCGGCGTCTGAGGTCTCTGTAGAGCCCTGAGGTCCTGTCTATGACCTCCGATATTCGCGCGGGCGAGCGCAGCTTGCTCTCCATGCCGAACTCGCCCGGCCTGCTTATCTCCGAGGAGAGCAGGGCGCTCAACGGTCCCCAATCGAATCCCGAGGGGGAGACGGTCTGGCCCTCGTCTCCGGATATTAGTATCCAGGGCATTCTGCCCCTGGTGCTTCCGACGGCCTTGCACATGAGAATGAGCAGCTCTATTTCCACGAGGGTCAGGTCCTGCGCCTCGTCCAGGACCAGTCTGTCTATATCTCCAATTCCATCGGGGATTTGTCCGGACTGTAGTCTTTCCCTCGCCGGTCCGAGTGCTGCGAGGTCCGGAAATACGCGGGCCAGATGTCCGCTGCGCTCCAGCGCCGAGACGATCATCATGGCTGAATCCATGGAGTCGGGGCTGAGGAAGTTCTCCCTGCGTCTGGCGTATCCGTCGCGGGACAGACGCACGCAGCCGTTCGGGGAGGCGATGGTGGACTCGGAGCCGGTCACCGCCCCGAGTATCACGGCCCTTATTTCGGAGCAGAGCTCGTCGGTCCGGCCCGCCCAGGGGCCCATGTTCCGGGCTCCGACGCGGACGGAGCCGAGCGCGGCGGGATTCACGCGCGGTATGTCCCTTCCGCGCAGCGCGCCGAGCAGTGTGGCGAAGTCGCAGCCGACTATCTCAACGGAGCTCGGGGCGAAAGAGCGCAGATACGACAGGGAAACATTGATGAGATCCCTGGACCAGGAGGTGTAGAGAACCTTCTCGGCGGTCCTGGAACTTATGGCCTGCCAGAGCGCGGTGGTCTTTCCGCTGCCCGGATGGCCGTAGACTATTCTGACGGCGTCGCCTGAGTCTATGAATCTTCTCTGCTGGTCGGTCCAGGGTCTCGTCCTCTCCGGTTATCTCGGCCTGTCTGAGCGGCATGTATTCGAGCCGGGTGTCTCCCGGGGACAGAGGTCTCATATCGTCGTGATGCCTGAGGGACCTGACCCATACGCTTCTTGTGAGTCCCATTTCCCTGTTTATCTCCGACGGCACTATCCGTCCGCCGCCGAGGGTCCACCATAGGTACTGTCCCATGCCGCCGGAGCCGCCCATGGGGCTGCGTCTCCAGCCCCTGTTGGGGGGCCGCAGCCCTTGACCACGCTCGTCTGTCCCCTCGACGCCAGATGCTGAAGGGTCAGCGAGAGTCTTCGTCTGAGCTCCGGAGCCCGCGTTATGTCGTCTATTATCTTCTCGTGAATGAATACCAGATAGCTCAGTCCGTTGTACTGCCCGCTGCCTGTCGGCGCGGGCAGATCCGGAGCGAGCGCGGGTCGGCCTGGGTTTTTCATTTCTGAGCGCCTCTCTGTCTTTTGTCGGAGTTTCTATGGGGAGTGAACGGCCGGAAAAGCGCGCATGGCGCCGAGTATTCTCCCCTTTATCTCGACATGGTCCTTTGGAACGATAACCGGCTGTCCGCCGGGGTTGACTATCCGAAGGTCCGTTCCGGCCCTCTCCACGGCGCTTATGCAGAGGCGCCCCGCGGGCCTGAACCACAGGAGTCTGGAGCCCCTGCCCGGCAGGACGTCGGACAGGTCTATGAGCATGGTATCGCCAGCGGCGAAGAGCGCGTAGTTGAAGGAGTCGTCGCTCACGTCCACGGCGACGACGTTCTTTCTGCCGGCGAGCATGCTCGCGCTGACGGCGATGAGCTCGGCGTTCTCGGTCTCTTCGAGTCGGAAGTCCTCGCAGGCGCATATCGCGCCCGCGCGCCGAACGCGCCTGACGCGCTCGGCGGCGGGCGATAGTCCCTTGCCGGTGAGCGATATGCCCCTGGATATGCCCTCGGCTCGGTCTATGTATCCGCGCTCGCACAGTATGTCGAGGTTGTAGTCGGTGACCGACGTGGAGCTTATGTCGCAGGCCGCGGTTATGTCCCTCACGGTGGGCGGATATCCGTGTGTCTCGATGAAGTTCTGTATGGTTGTGAATATTCTCGACTGTCTGGACGATAGCTTTTTGGTCAATTTCCTCTCCTTTGGCGCCCTCTGGCGCGCGCTCTTTGGAAAAGGATAGGACATTTGCTCCAAAGAGCCGTCAGCTTTTCGCCGGGAAGCCGGAATCCGTCTTTTCAAAAAGCTCTATATTCTGAGAGAAGCGGCGGGCGGGATTTGGAAGTCAAGCCTCCTTGGGAGCGTTGCGATGGAAAATATGTACAAGTACCTGTTTGTTGGAATAGTGGCGTTCATGGGCGTGGTGTTCACTCTCCGGTTTCTCGACAGGATTCCCCTGTGGGCCTGGGTCCTGTTTTTCTTTGGCATGGGCGCGGTCTACTTCGTGTACCGAAAGCGGAGGGGCTTATGACCGAACCCGCTCGCGCCGCTGGGGTGAGGGTCGTCAGCGAGTCCTGTCTGTCGGCCGAGACCTATCGCTCGCTCGCTCGCTACAGACAGAGCCGCGGATGGTGGCTGAGGGATGGGGAGGGGAATTTTGTGGACCTGGGCGGCTTCGCTCCGGCCGCGCTGATATTCGACAGGACGCTTTCGCTCGGGCCGGGAGAATATGTTCTGGGCTGCGGCCCGGCGGGTTCGGGCGGGCTCAGGCAGACCGTGAGGGTAGGACCCCTGTGGACGCGCGGGGAGGACGGTCCGGACGGGCACTTTGTCCTGATGGATTCGTCGGGAGGAGTGAGCGTGGGCTCGGAGAGCGGCTGCTGGGTCTTCGGACTGTCGGCGGACGTCTTCGGGTGCGCTACTTGCGGGAGTCTCTATCGTCTCGTCGGACTGGGGCGGAGGGGTCGCTCACGGCGCCGCGGGGCGGTCCCGAAGGCCGCGCCGCGGCTTGTCCGTATGTCGGACTGAGCGAATTTGTGGGTGAGCCGATGGAATTCGCGTGTGAAAACGGAGAGGGTCATTTCGCTCGTTTCGCGCTTGTATTCGGGCTTTGGCGGGCCTCTGGCGTTTCATAAGCTCCTCTCTGACCCGGCGCGTTTGGGCCATATGCATTATCAGAGGTATTACCTATCCGATGGAGTCTGTTTTCATGCGTCGATACATAGTGGTACTTCTTGCCCTGTCGCTTGCGGTCTTTTCCGCCGGGTGCAATCCCTTTGGCGGAGATGAGGAGCCGTCAGCTCCGGCTTTTCTTCCCGAGGACAACGCCGTTCTCTATCTGGACGACGAGCCCGCGCCGCTTCTTCTGGACGATTCGGGAGGCGGTTCGGGACTGCAGCCGGGCTCTGTCGACTACGACATAGACGACGATGGGCTCATAGAGATCGCCTACCTGGAGCATCTCAACGCGGTCAGATACGACCTGGACGGCGATGGCTATCCCTCGGACGTAAACGCCTATAAGTCCTCCTTCGAGGGTGGCGCGCCGGGCATGGGCTGTCCTGAGAATGTCTGCGTTGGATACGAGCTCGTGTCCAGCCTGGACTTCTACAATCCGGATTCGTATGCGAGCGGGTCGGTGTCCCACGAGTGGATAGACTCCGTTCACAGCGGATGGATACCGATAGGGGACGGGGTGGAGGATTACGACGCCATCTTCCACGGCAACAGACACACGATAAACTCGCTGTTCATTCGCCAGATGCGGCTCACCTCCGCCGGTCTCTTCGGCTCGGTGGGACCCCGGTCAGGCGTCATCAGGGATCTCAACGTGAGGCGCGCGCGTGTGGAGGGCATCAATCACGCCGGAGCGCTCGTTGGGGACAACGGCGGGAGGGTGATAGGCTGCTTCGCCGACGGAACGGTCACCGGCAGAGAGGGCGTGGGCGGTCTTGTCGGGCGCAACCAACCCAGGGGCGTCGTGAGAACGTCCGGCTTTGAGGGCCGCGTGTGAGGCTGGCGGAAGGTGGGCGGACTCATAGGACACAATGAGGACGGATTCGCCAATGTGGTCCGCTCGGTCGGGGAGGTGACGGGCATATCCGACGTCGGTGGACTCGTCGGACTGAACAGTCTCAACGGGCGAATCGAGTTCGGCTACGCCAGGAGTTTTCTCAGCTCAGGCTATAACGGCGGGGGACTTGTGGGCAGGAACGCCGGGGACATAAGGCTTGTCTACAGCCTGGGACAGGTGCATGGCAGGGGCTATCTGGGCGGACTTGTCGGCTATAACGAGCAGCACGCCCAGGTGAGCTACGCCATATCCCGGGTGGGCTACGGGGATTCGGAACCCGAACTGACCAGCGGGGCGTTCGGAAAGAACGACGGTGCTCCGATGTCGGTTATCTGGGACACGCGCCTGTCGGGCGTGATGAACGGAGCGGCCGTGGGGGACCCGTCCGGCGTGAGCGGTTACGACATGGAGGTGCTGTAGCGTCCGGACAAGTATATAGGGGTCTATGAGCGCTGGAACATATCGGTGGGTGACGACCCGTGGGACATGGGCTCATGGATCCAGTACCCGGTTCTGAAGGTGGACATTGACGGCGATGGGACCGCGTCGTCCGACGAGTTCGGAAACCAGGGCAATTTCAGGTGACGGGCCGCAGGAGGTTTTACGGGAGAATAGGTTTCTCCCCGCGTCTCCCGGGTCTTGTGGACCACCAGGTTGAATCCTATCGCTGGCTCGTCTCCGAGGGACTGAGCCAGGCGATGTCCGAGACCGTCTTCTCGGACGGTGGCGAGAGAATGGAGATGAGACTCCTTCGTCCCGAGCTCTCCGCGCCCTCTCTGTCGGTGGACAGATGCGTTGACCTGGGCTTTTCCTACGACGCCCAGCTGCGATGCTCCATGCGCGTCAGGAACATATCCACCGGCGAGGTGGTGGAGCGCGAGGGGATTCGGGTCTGCATACTTCCGCTCATGACTGAGGACGGGTGCTTTGTCATATCCGGCTCGCGCCGCGTGGTGGTAAGCCAGTTCGTGAGGGCCCCGGGGATCTATTTTTCAAAGACCTACGATCCCGGGTCCGGGGACGAACTCGCGTCCTCGAGGTTTCTGCCTCAGCGCGGAACCCGCATCATGATGGAGATGTCCGGAAAGCGGATTCTCACCGCGCGCCTGGATAACGGACGGCGCTTTGGCGCGGCGGCCTGATGCGGGCGCTGGGCTTCTCAAGAGACCTGATAGAGCGCACTCTATACGAAATAGACCCGGAGGGGTTATGGATTCGCCCGAGCCTCGACGCGGCAGGCTTCATGCTTGACAGCGAGGACGAGTGTCTCGTTCACCTGCTAGGACTGCTGGAGCCGGGGGCTCCCTCCCGCTGGCGGCGGACGAGGGAGCCCCTGAGGGGCATGCTCATGTCCCCGGAGCGTCTGAGTCTGGGGGTCCTGGGCAGAAGAAGGCTCAACCTGAGCGTTCACGGGCGGACGGACGGCGGAGGCGATACGCTCTCGGCTGAGGATATTTTCGGCATCTTCAGGCAGACGGCGGCGCTTCAGCTCGGACAGAGGGATACCGATGACGTGGACCATCTGGGCAACAGGCGCGTGAGACGCGCCGGAGAGCTGATATACGAGTCGTTCAGGCAGGGGCTGATGGCCGGCCGGCAGGCGACTGTCGAGAGGCTTTGGGGAATGGAGAGCGAGGATATCTTCCGTCTGGGTTCCGGGCGTCTGATCTCCTTTGACCAGGTTGACCGTTCGGTGAGAAATTTCTTCAGCTCCGCCCCTCTGCCAGTTTCTGGACAACTCGAATCCGCTCAGCGAGATCACCCACAAGCGACGGATAACCGCCCTGGGACCGGGCGGCATAGACAGGCGCAGGGCGGGAATAAACGTGAGAGACGTTCATCACAGTTACTACGGGCGCATCTGTCCGATAGAGTCGCCTGAGGGACAGAATATCGGGCTGGTGAACGCGCTTGCGGCCGGGGCCTCGTTCGATGCGGACGGGTTTATAGTCGCCCCATATCTGAGAGTCAGGAAGACGGTCCGCTCCGACGAGGCGGTGGCCCTTGTGGACCGGCTGGTCTCTGAGGACGTTTTGTCTCCAGGCGGATCCCCGGTCGCCAGGGCGGGCGAAAGGCTGTCGGAGAGGACGGCCTCGGAGCTTTCGGCTCATCTCCCCGCCTTCGATGTGAGCGTTCTGCCGTATGTCTCAGGCGAGACGGTCTGGCTCGGCGCGTTCGAGGAGGGAGGGTTTTCGGATAGGGCAGGCGATGGTGGGGGCGAAGGAGCTCCGGGAGATAGAGCCCGGAAGCGTGGAGGCGAGGCATGGGGGAGAGGTGGTTATCTGCGACTCCTCGGAGCTGGACTGTGTGGACATCTCGGTCAGGCAGATGTTCAGCGCGTCCACGCTGATGATACCGTTCCTCAATCATAACGACGCCAATCGGGCGCTGATGGGCGCGAATATGAAGCGCCAGGCGCTTCCGCTGGTCGCCACCGGAATGGAGCGCGAAATATCCCGCAGTCCGGCGCACTCGGTCTGGGCGGACGTCTGCGGAACGGTGATCCAGGCGAGCGGGAAGATGGTGAAAGTATGGCCGAAGCGGGGGCCTGCCGACAAAAAGGAGGCGGTGGAGTATCCGGTGAGGGCTCTTGCGCGCTCGAACCAGAACACCTTCATATCTCAGAGAACGAGGGTAATGCCCGGACAGGTGGTGAAGGTCGGGGACTGCCTGGCGGACGGGTACGCCAGCGACGGGGGGGGGGAGACGGCGCTCGGACAGAATGTTCTGGTGGCCTTTCTCAGCTGGGAAGGATACAACTATGAGGACAGCATAGTGGTGAGCGAGCGGATGGTAGGCGACGGGAAGTTCATGTCCATGCACATTATGGACCATCATGTGATAGTGAGGAAGGAATCGCCCGAGGAGATAACCTGTGAGGTTCCCCATCTGTCGCGTGTTTCAAGGAGCAAGCTGGACGAGAACGGGCTTGTGAGGGTGGGCGTTCGCGTGAGTCCGGGGGATGTTCTGGTGGCCAAGCGAACGCCCCGCGGGGATATGAGCGGCGACGAGGCTCTGCTGATAGGCATGTCGGAGGAACCTCTGGTCAGGCGGTGGCGGGACACCTCGCTCCTTGCGGGCAAGAGCGACCATGGGGTGGTGACCTCGTCCAGAATGGTCTCCGGGGGCGCTGAGGACCCGCTTCCGGCGGGGGCGAGCGAGATGGCGCGGGTGAGCGTGGCGCGCGCGTGTCCCCTGGCGGTGGGGGACAAGATGAGCGGACGGCACGGCAATAAGGGCCTGGTCTCGGTGGTCATGCCCGTGGAAGATATGCCGACGCTTCCTGACGGAACCCCGGTCGACGTGGTTCTCAATCCGCTCGGGGTGCCGTCTCGAATGAATCTCGGTCAGCTCATGGAGGTACATCTGGGCATGGCGGCGGCCAGGGCGGGGTTTTACGCCGAAACCCCGGCGTTCGACGGCGCGTCCTGGATCTGAATCCAGGACGCGATGGCCGAATCCTATGTTCCCGACAGGTTCGCCCGGATGAAGAACGGCGGGGATGAGTGGCCGCGTCTGCTTGAGGCGATGCCCGGGTTCGCCGAGAGAGAGGAGGGCTGGCTTGTGAGGACGGTCCTGCTCGACTGGCTCAGAGGGCGGGGGGAGGATGTCTCGGCGGATATGAGTCTCGCCGAGCTCGACGCGATGGCGCGCGCGGGAGACGGAGATGTCGGATCCCTCTCCTGTTTCCGGCAAGTTCAGGCTCAGGGACGGAAGGTCCGGCGATTTTCTGCCGGGGTCTCACACGTC
This sequence comes from Dehalococcoidia bacterium, assembly GCA_965261525.1. Classification (GTDB taxonomy): domain Bacteria; phylum Chloroflexota; class Dehalococcoidia; order Lucifugimonadales; family UBA1123; genus VXRN01. The sequence continues at coordinate 870,840 of OZ253472.1, read as the reverse complement.
GGGAATGAAGTACATGCTCAAGCTGTCCCATCTGGCGGGCGATAAGATGCATGCCCGCTCGGTCGGCTCCTATCAGGAGATAACGCAGCAGCCGCTCGGCGGCAAGAGCCAGGGCGGCGGCCAGCGTCTTGGGGAGATGGAGGTGTGGGCTCTTGAGAGCTATGGGGCCGCGTACAATCTTCTTGAGATGATGACGGTGAAGTCGGACGACCTGGAGGGGCGGGCCGAGGCCTACTCGAGCATTATCGAGGGGGACGGTTCTCTGTCCCCGCGGAGGCCGGAGTCCTTCAGGGTGCTTGCGTGCGAGCTCGCGGCACTCGGGATTTCGCTGGAGACGCTTCAGGATTCGGAGTTTTCGGGCGCGAACTGGGTACGGGTGGCCGGGACCTCGGCTCACTCGTATGAGATGTGAGTCCGGGCGCAAGCCGGGTACGGCCCGGGAATCACGGCGCCGCGGCTATCTGAGGGCGGACTATTTTCCATACGTAAGGCCGGACCTTTGAATCGGCTCAGGGGCGGAGTCCTGAGGCTCCTTCGCTCTTTTTTCTGGCGCGGGTCTGCTGTCGGGCGCCTGCGAGATAGACCGAGACCACCTGTTTGCCGTTTTTGTCCATGTACTGCTCCTTTTTGACCTGCACGGACCTGACGCGGGTGGCCTTGGTCAGCACCTTCATGGTCGCGTCCACGTCCTCGCCGTCCTCGAAGGTCATCTGGGCGGCCTGTCCGGCCTCGAGCTTGTCCAGCATCTACAGAAGCTGCTCGAGCTGCTCGCCGTCGTCGGACGCGAGCATCATATTCAGCCTGGCCTTTTCCTCCGGGATATGTTCTATGTCGGGCATTTCTCGCAACTCCTGTCAGTTTCAATGAATCCGTAATATCGGTCCGCCCTTAGAATGGCGGCTATGACCGGGGTCTCGATTCTTTTTATAACATGCTGTGACCTGATGTTCCTTATGGTCGAGGCTATTTCCTCGGCGTCCATTGGCTCGTTCTTCCTTGCGATGATCACTCGGAAGACCAGCTCGGCCAGCGTCGCCCTGGGGGCCATGTAGTCGGGTTTTCTGCGGCAGCACTCGTATATCTTATGGATGAACAGACGGGGGTCTGAGCTGGTGAATATCTCGAGAGACCCCTCTTTCCGGCAGACCGCGCACATTCGCTGGCTTATCAGGTACGAGGGGTTCATGCCCCTTTCCGTTGGGCAGCGCATGTCTATGGCGTATGCGGGAGCGCTTTGCGCGGGATGTTTGTCTGTCACGGTCAGTCTCCGTTTCCGCAGAGTCTCGAGGCTGTTTGCCGGCGCCGGCTTTTGCTCAAGCCGCAGGTGGTTTACCCGCTATCCACCGTTGTGGATTGTATCAGTAGGGTTTTTGGTCTGTCTGCGTTTCCGCTCGAGATGCGCGAGATCTCCGATGCGCGGTGGAGGGCGCAGGAGGGTGGATGCGTGGACGCAGTTATGGGACTTGCGGTCTGGCGCGGCCAGGGGGTCTCGCCCTCGGCTTATGGGGAGGGCGAGGGTGTCATGGTCGGCGTCGCGGGAACCGGCGACGGCAGATTTGGATCCGTATACTCGTCCGTACTCGTGGCCGGCGGAACCCATATAGGGACGGGTGGCGTGGTCGTCGGCGTTGGGTAGCGCGGCTCCGGATATTCGCTTAGATCCGTCCACCTCTGCGATCCCTTGACCGGGGGTACGCGGTCCGGGTAGATGATGAAGGGTTTCAGCGAGGTTCTATGCATCACGCTGAAGATCGCTATGCTGCGCTGATGCGTGAGATCGGTGGGGCCGGGGGTGTTCCACAGCCATATATCCGCGAACACGGAGCCCTGACCGCCTCCGCCTGTGGGCGTCGCTGTCGGAGTCGGCGTCGATGCTCCGCCTCCACCCAGCGGCGTTGCTGTCGGAGTCGGCGTCGATGCTCCACCTCCACCCAGCGGCGTTGCTGTCGGAGTCGGCGTCGATGCTCCACCTCCACCCATCGGCGTTGCTGTCGGGGTCGGTATTGTAATCTGGCCCGTTGGAGTCCGGGTCGGGGTTGCCGTGTTCGGCGCCGGAGTCCGAGTCGGGGTTGCCGTGTTCAGCGGCGTTGGAGTCACGGTCGGCGTTGCCGTTGGCGCCCTGCAAGTACTTATGCGGCCAAGGATGCCGCCGCCGGTGTGTCTGTGTGTTCTCGCTACTGGCGGATGATAATGATATAGGCAGGAGCTATGGAACCGAGGAGGTATAAAGGGCGTAGCGGTAGCGGTCGGCCTGGGTCTTGGTGTATCGGTTGCCCTCGGTCTTGGTCTTGGCGTTGCGGTCGCCCTCGGTCTTGGCGTAGCGGTCGGTCTTGGCGTAGCGGTGGACCCTACCCTGGGTCTTGGCGTAGCGGTTGCCTCCGGTCTGGGCGTGGAGGTTGGTCTGGGCGTGCTCGTCAGACCCGCGCATGGGTCTGAATAGTAGGGCGCGTATGGGTCGGCGTGTGTGTGCCAGAAGTAAAATCCGTTTGTCGAGTGATACTGACAGCTGGTGTGATAATGGGTTATCGGCCTCGGCGTAGGCGTTGCCGTTGGCCTTGGGGTTCTTGTTGCCCTGGGTGGCGTGCAGCCTGTTGTCCCAAGTCCAACATGCTTATGCCATTGGGTTCTTCCCCAATGGCTATGATTCTCGCAGCGTGAGTGCCGGCCAATTGTGGGACCGGGGGTGCTGGTGGGGTCCGGACGCCCAGGCCGGGGCGTGCGTGTGGCTGTCGCGTCGGGCCGGGGCGTGCGTGTGGCTGTCGCGTCCGGCCGGGGCGTGCGTGTTGGTCGTGACGTGGCTGTTGGTCTTGGCGTTCGGGTTGGTCTTGGCGTGGCCGTTGGATGTCTATGGGGCGCTGACACCCAGAGAGTGCATACCCCATAGTCATTACGCGCCTCACACGTCCATGGAGGGTGCCCCCTATCGGCGTAGATGGGTTCTATGGGCGATGTCAGGTTCAGGAATGACGGAAGAGCCGCAATTGCCATGACGAGCATGAAGCTCGCGCCCATGATAGAGATGAGTATTTTTGAGTTTCTGCTCATTTTTGAAAGGCTGAACTCCACCTACGGTGTCTGCGCGGATAATCTCTGGAATTGTCAAATATATGCGCGGGAGCCGCGCTTTCGCGTGGGAACGATTTTGAGCGTGGGAGTTCTTGCTATCGGAAAGCGAAATATATATCCCGATTTGAGACGTTTTTCCTTCTGTTCCAAATTCCACTGAGCCCTGTTATTCGAATCGAATTCGTCATGAACGGGCCGATAAAACAGAAAGAGGCGCCGCCAGGATCAAGCTGGCGGCGCCTCTTCGATTGGTCAGGCGAGGCAGATACTCCCCGTTCGTTCAGTCTGAGGGCGGAGCCTTGCCGTATATCTGGCAGTCGCCGCCCGAGCTCTGCGCCTCGCATATCCAGCTGTAATCGTTCGGATCGCCCAGGCGCTCGTGATAGTCTCCTGTCGATATCCTGTCTATGACCTCGGCTCTTGTCTCTCCGGTGTCGGCGGCGATTATGTTTGCGGTTATCTTCGTGAACATTCCGATGATGTGGCTGCCTATCAGATCCCGGTCGTTTGCCTCATTGAGCATTGTCATGAGCGTGTCGAAGTCGCAGTCCGAGGCGGAGCCGCTCGTGCAGATTTTATCCTCGTGGGCGCTGACGGGGTCCGCCGTGGACGCTGTATGTCTGTGGGGCGCTGACACCCAGATAGTGCAATCCCCATTGTCATTATGCGCCTCACAGGTCCATGGGCCGTGACCTCCATCGGCGTAGACGGGCTCCGTCCGGTCTTCGGTCGTCATAAAGGCCGCGGTCGCTATGATCGCCACCGCCGCCGTAAGGCCGAGCGGCCAGAGGCTTCTGAAAGGCGCTCCGCTCCTGAGTGAAAACCTGTCCAAATACTTTCTCATTGACGCATCCTCCGTTTTAGATTTGGCCTATTTAAGCCGTGACCTGAAAAACGGATCAAAAAGTGAGGGGGTGAAGAGCGCGTTGAGTACGCGCATATTCGCTCCCCCGCTTTCAGTATGGGTCAGCTTTGGAAGAGTCGGGGGGATATTCCGAGGTCAAAGCCGCGGAAGTTCATATTTGAATTTCACCGAGATTGAAATATCCCGTTCGGAATCGACTCCAACCGGATCCGGCAGAGCGCGTCCTCGATCTCCCCGTGGTCCCGGGACGTCATCTTCACTCTCCGGTGGGATACGTCAGTAAGACCGGAATATGAGTATTGCCCCGCGCGGGAATCCGGACAGAAAGCCAGCGGGGGTATTGTTGGTCTGCGGTAATCTGGTTTTGGAAACCTGAATATGGAGACGTTCATTGGAAATAACCGACTTCAATCTATATTGGATTTCTCAGGAGGAGGCGAAGCCGGAGATGAACCCGGCTCTTGTCGTCGAGGTGGATGAGGGAGACCATGTCCGCCTGTCGCTCAGCCCGCTGCCGCGGGGGTACGGGGTCACCCTGGGAAGCCCGCTCAGGCGCGCGCGCTACCGGGGACACCGGGGATACGCGGTGGTCGGGGTGGTCATAGATGACCATGAACTCGACGACGCCGGCGTTCTGCGCGGAACTCTCTCCCGCGCCGAGGACGTGGTCATGTCCCTTCGCTCTGCCCGAATAGCCTACCTCGGCGCGGCGAATCCGCCGCCGCGCCGAGGGGTAATGCGACTTGATGTCGCAGGTCCGGGCGTTATCGTTCGACTCCGCGATCTTGCCGGTCAGAGGGATTTTGAGATAGTCAATGGCGACTCTTTCGTAACCGAGCTGTCGCAGGAGGTCGACGCGGGACTGTCGGCCTCCGTCTCCTTCATGATGGGACGCGGTTATGAGCCCGCGCCCGGCGCGGGGGACCCGGCGGGCGGGCGGTATCTCACGGACGGGATATTCAGCCCGGTCGTGAGGGCCGAGTATGCCGTTGAGCGCGTCCGGATCGGGTCCCGAACGGATTTTGAAAAACTGACCGTCAGCGTCTGGACCAACGGTACGCTTGGGGCGCTTGACGCCGTCATGCAGAGCGCGTCGTCCCTGGGGAACAGGTTCGAGGGCCTGAGAGCGTTCGCCGAGGGGCATCTGAATCTTCATCCCTCCGTGTTCAGGACAACCATGGACGCCGAGGCCAGCATGAGATACAGAGAGCCGGTTGAGAGCCTAAATCTGGGCGGAAGGGCTCTGAATGTTCTCAAGCGCTCCGGAGTGGATTTGGCGCTGGACCTCCTCGACCTGGAGAGAGAGGACCTCTTCAGGCTCAGGGGATTCGGGATCGCTTCGTACCGCGAGATAGCGAACACGCTCCGAGGCGAGGGCTATCTGGAGGACGTCGGCCCTGATTCTCACTGGACACAGGTGGATTCCGACGCTGATTCTCACCGACAGGAGGAGGACATCGACCCTGATTCTCACCGGATGCAGGATGAGGTCGACTCTGATTCTCACCGGACACAGATGGACGTGGACGCTGATTCTCATCCGACAAAGGATGATTCCAACCTTGATTCTCACCGGATGCAGGTGGATTCCGACGCTGATTATCACCCGACACAGGATGATTCCGGCTGAGGAGGATGCCATCGGGCGTCTTAGAGGGTGTTTCCAAAGGATATGTCATGAAGGATTCAATCGTCGGAGCATGAGATGAGTCATGGCTATGTTGACCCAGGCCTCGGTTGTTTCAGGCAACGCCTCGTAGTCCTTGCTCAACCTGCGACACCTTCCCAGCCACGCGAATGTTCGCTCAACCACCCATCTGCGCGGCAGTACCTTGAACTGATGACTGTCCCGGGGACGCCTCACGATTTCAAGCGTCCATCCTGTCAACTCCCGCACCCACTCGATCAGTTTTCCCCCATAGCCCGCGTCAGCCCAGATCAAACGCAGACGCCGAAAGCGTCCTTTCAATTTAGAGATAACCAACTTCGCTCCGTCCCGGTCCTGAATGTCGGCGGGATGCACCACCACGTCCAACAACAACCCCATGGCATCCACTATGATGTGTCGCTTTCTACCTTTGATCTTCTTGCCCGCGTCATAGCCGCGAGGCCCCCTTTTTCAGTAGTCTTCACTGACTGGCTGTCTATGATCGCCGCGCTGGGCGTCGGATTCCTGCCCTCCGCCTCTCGAACGGCGGAGCGCAGAGTCCCATTGACCCGTTTCCACGTTCCATCCGTTGTCCACTTCCGAAAGTATTTGTACACTGTTTGCCAGGGAGGAAGGTCGTTGGGGAGCATACGCCAGGCGCATCCGCTCCGAAGCGCGTACAGGATGCCGTTGACCACCTCCCGAAGGTCTACTGCGCGAGGGCGTCCTCCAGGTTTGGCTGGTGGGAGCAGGGGAGCGAGAATATCCCACTGTTCATCGGTCAGGTCGCTCGGATAGGGTTTGCGCATAATGCGAGTAGTATAGGTCAATTCGAAGGCTTTGGAAACACCCTCTTAGAGGATTTTTCCATGAATGAAAGAGAGAGCGGCGCCGGACCCTCGGCGCGGCGGGTCCCGGCTTCGGTATGGGCAGCCCTCGTCGCGGCGGCGGGCGCGCTGAATATCGCGCTTACGTTCTTCTCCGGCGCTCCCCTGCTCCCGATTCTCTCAGTCGCCGTGTGCGCGGGGGCCGTGGGATTTGGGGCTGTCGTTCTCAGGGAGCGTCTTTCCGTGGAAGCGGAGGCTCGCGCAGGTGGCGCGGACGCAAGGTTCGCCCCGCTGTGCTGGTCCGGCGCGCTTATCGTCTACCTCGCGCTCGCCGCGCGCATTCTGGCGGGCAGGGAGACGGGCGTGGACATCGCGCTGTGGTCGCTGGGCATGCTTCTGGTCGCGCTGCCGCTTCTGCGGGACGTGGATATTCGGCTTCGCCTGCCCGATAGGGAACTCTGGACGGACTGTCTCATCGTGGGGGGTCTCATGGCGCTGGCGGTCGTACTTCACGCGCATGACCTCAGGGACTGGTACTATGCGGCGATTGGAGACGAAATAGGTTTCTATCTCCGGATCAGGGAGATAATAGAGTACGGAATCTCCGATCCCTTCACGGTTCAGGGGGTCTATTACAACAGTTCGATGCTCAACAGCGTCTATCAGGCGGCCTTCAGCTGGATATTCGGCGGAGGGAGCGCCTGGGGCTGGAAGTTCTCCTCGGTTATGAGCGTGGCGCTCACCCTCCCGCCGATCTATATGCTGGGCCTGAGGTTCTCGGGACGGACGGCGGGCGTGATGGCCGCCGTCATCGTTCTGTCAAGCCATTACCTGATGGCCTTCAGTCATACGGGATACACTCATCTTGACGCGCTTCCTGTCATCGCCTGGGTGGTTCTGGCGTTCGCCGCCGCCATTCGGCGGGAGCGCGCGCGGCTTCTGCTTGTGGCCGGGCTTCTGGCCGGACTTGCGCTCTATACCGCGCTTCCGGCGCGTGTGGTCTTTCCTCTCTTTCTGTTCTGGGCCGCTCTCAAGCTGAGAACTCCGGAGCGGCTTCTCTCCCTCTGGCCGGCGGCGGCGGGGTTTGCCGCCTGCGCCGCTCCATACCTTCTGGACAACGGCATGGAATCGATACTCGTCATGGGAAGGGATACGATGTCTCCCTACTCCATCTATCACAGTGAGATAGGGGACCCGGTCTCCCGTCTGGCGGGGAACCTCAGGAACCTGGCCCTCTGGTGGCACAATCCGGACTGGATGAGACACTATATCTCCGGTTCGCTTCTGGACAGGGTTTCCGGCGTTATGGTCCTCGTTGGAATCGGAACGGCCCTGATTCGCTGGCGGTCGGCTGATAAAATGCTCGTGTTCTGGCTGCTGGCGACGATGGTTCCCACGGCGCTGCTCTCTCCCTATCCCCAGCCTCCTATCACGCGCATGCACGCGACGATGCTGCCGATGGCGCTTCTGTCGGGGGTGATGGTGGGGTCGGGCATGAGGGTCTTGGGGGCAGGTGGAACCCTCAGATGGGCCATGGTCTGCGTGATCGCGTTCGGGGTGACCGGACTGAACCAGTTCAGGTTTCAGTACGTCACCCCGAACGCGACGGAGATCTATATGCCCGAGACCCTCGCGGTGAGGGCATGGAGGTCCGAGGAGTGCGGCTTGCGTCCTGACACCCAGTTCATAGGCCCGCATGGACACCTCATGGATCTTGTCCTCATGACCTATATGCCCACGGGCGATAGACCGGCGGTGACCGAGAGCTATGACGACCCGAGGGTTCTGGAAGACTCCGGGGGCTGTAAGATATTCTTCAGGCCGGATGACGAGGGAGCGCGTGTCGCGCTGTCCCGTCTCTCCGCTCGAACGGAGACCTATGAGAATCCGAGGGGCACGGTGAGGGTGAAGGCCGCGGTATTCGCCGGAAGGGATGAGTTTGAGTCGAGATGAGAGCGGTCTCTGACAGGGAGAATCCGGGGCGGGACGCCTCGAACGTCACGCTCCCGGATTGTGACGCGCGGCGGGCGGGGAGGTATCCCCGCCCGCGCTCCTCAGTTCCGGTGGTCGCTCCGTATTATCCTCACAAGCGTCCTCACCTGCTCCGCGCTGAGGCCGTAGTCCCTGCCGACGAAGATGGACCCGGGGCTTATCTGGTCTATCTTGAGTATCGCGTCCAGGTCCGGATTGCGAACGCTTCCGAGCTCGCATCTTTCGTGAACCAATACGACGACGCGGCGAACGGTTATCGGAAATTCAAAGCGCGCCGCGAGCACGGTCTCCGGGGCGTCTGAAATCTGGTTGACCTGGTCTGAGGGGGAGCGTCCCCCGGCGTCCTGAATCGGGGTGGGCATCTCGCCGGGGATCGGGTGGGTTGCCGAACCTGTCGTATCTGCTTCTCATCCAGTTCTGTCCCTGGATGTTGATGATGCCCCGATAGTTCTTTATCTCCATGGCGCATACGCCATGGGGTCCGACCACGATCACGTCGGTCTCGCCCCTTGTGTTCTGGTATCCGCATATTATCGACCAGGACTCGTCCAGCATGCTCTCGAGCTTCTGGACAAGCAGGGTCTCACCCGCGATTCCGGCTTCGTAGATGGACCGCCGCTCCTCGGTTTCCGCGGCCTGCGCCTGCCGCTCGAGGTACGTGGAGAGCTCTATGACCTCGGGTCTGCCCCCGGAGGGCCAGTAGGGCTTGAATCCGCCGAGAGCGGACTCTATCTCAGCTGTATGTTCGTTGGACAGGGTAACGCTCATGCCGATATAGTCGGCGGTGTCGATGGCATGGCCGAGTTGCGCGGCATAGGCGAGAGAAGCTTGGTCGGCGCGCTGGCCGAGCGCCGCCATCTTGAATTTCGCGCTTGCCAGTATCCTCTCGTCCGGACTGAGGTCCCGCCCTGGGGCCGACGGGGGTTCGGCGGCGGGTTTTCTCCCGCGCCCGGATATCTTCCGCAGGCCCCCGACGATGATTCCCAGAATGGAAATGGTGACGAGCAGACCGCCCACTGTACCCACGAAGTTGGGAACCTCTCGGTGGTAAGCGAAGGCGGCCGTAAGCAGTATTCCGCTTGCAAGAAGGACAAGGCTCCATCCGAGAAGACCCATATTGCCGAGAATGTTCATATTGCGCTCCTGCGTTTGGTTCCTGCCCTCGTTTCTTCTCCTGAGCCAGAGATACGCGAATCTGACGGGCGTGAATACCAGCAGCAGCGCGCCGTAGTAGGCCAGGGGAGGACCCGCGGCGGATGTTATCTCAGCGTACTCCGGCGTTGCCGCCGAGAGCGCGGTGATTCCCACGCCGGCGGCGGTCGCTCCGAAAGCTATCCATAGGCTTGTCTTTGGTCTGAATGTCCATATGGTGATTCCGTCCAGGCCGGTGAGAAGCATGGCGGCGCCGGCGAGCAGCGTTACAACGAGAATATCGGCGGGGATTGCGATGGTGCGCCACTGCTCCACTCTCTGATTGAGAACGCCGGTTGCGACCAGGGATAGTCCGAAGGTGGAGAGCAGAACTGAGAGTGTGAGAAGGCGGGAGTGGAATCTCTCCCAGGAGAACCTGGTGAGGAAGTTCACCGCGAAGGCAAAGGCGAGCGCGGGCAGGAGGCCCACGAACCAGTTGTAGCCAATAATGGCGATTGCTATTGATTGTACGATATGTCTTATGCGGAATTTCATTTTGTGCGTTTAGTCAGTGAACTGAACAGTCTCCTTATGAGTTTTCTTCTATTCATCTTAGCCTCGAGAGCCTCACGCTCCGCGATAATTTTCTCAAGCTCCCGCTCGCGCCATTCCCACTGCTCTCTGAGCCTGATGGTCGGAGAGCGCACCGCCTGCGAGTGCTTCTGATCATTCCCGAGGGTCATGCCTTCGTCTCGCAACAGCTCTATTTCGAGTTTCAGAAGGTTCTCGCGGGTCGACAGGGAGGGCAGTCCGCCGTCCCTGGGCAGGGAATTCGCCCTGCGCCTGAGGATTCTCCACCTGCCGGCCTTGAAGGCCATGTCCCTTCCGAAGAAATTCACCTCGTCGGGATACGGCGTCAGCGGAATGGTCTTATTGTGCCGCGGGTCCGTGGGCGCGTCCTCGTTTATCGGGCTTGCGAGCCCGGGGTCGGCCTCCATCAGCTCCGATATGGCGTCCAGGAGAGCCTGCCTGAGCCTGGGCCGGTCGGGGTCGAGCGCGTCGGCGAGGTCTTCGGGATGAATCCCCAGCCGTTCGGCGGCTCCGGGGAGTCCATAGCGGCGAACGAGCGCGCCCGCCCAGGCGATTCTGCTTTCGGAATTGGCGATCATTGGAGTCAGTCCTTTGGGATGAGTCAGATGTTATTGGCAGGCGCTGTCTCTGTCAAATCCATGCTTCCCCCGGACGGCCCCCGATAAGCTGGCGGCGAATATCGGCAGCCGCGCTACAATCGAGGGGCGGACCGTGAATGTAGATTCGCCCGATGAGAGGAAGAGAGCGTTATGTACGGATGGTTCAGACGCATGAACACCCACAGGGTCGTTGTGATCTGCGGAGTGATTCTGCTCGTCGCCTATATCTTCGGCTCCACGGGGGTGGACATTTCCTGCGGGCCGGACGAGCTTATGAGAGAAGCCATGAGCGCGGCGATAACGGAGCGCGAGGCGCCATTTCCGACGCCGACCGCAGAGCCTACCGCCACGCCCATCTCGAACGCCAGGTGGGCTCTTGAGGAGACCATGAGGCAGATGGACGAAGTGAGCAGCTTCAGGTTCACAGCGAGCGCGAGGGGAAGCAACCTGGTGAACGAGGGCCTGGCGGTTCGTCCGTCCCTCTCCTCCATCAGTGTGTCGGCGTCCGAGGGCGCCGCGCCCCTGGCTCACGTCAGGATAATCGGGGAGAGCGCCTATATCGCGCTCCCGGGTGATGAGGAAGACCGACAAATAGACGATGGCGGGACGGCGACGGCGGAGTATTCGGACTCGACGTATCTGGACTGGACCCGTATTCGGAGTCCCGGGCTTCTCTCGAAGGTCGTACACATAGACCCAGCGCTTCTTCTATCCTCGGCCGGGGCGTTTCTGTCCGAGGTCGATTCGGAGATAATAATGGACGGGACAGGCGAGACCTGGCAGCTCTCCGGGCTGGTCAATCCGGAGTTTGTCCGGAGCATGGGCTATTCGTGGACGACGCCCTCCGGGGGCGACTATCCGGCGCAGTACATCATCTTCGTCAGCTCAGAGAGCTTTCTTCCGGAGCGGATGAGCTTCATTCCCTACGGCGCGGGGGTGGAGCTAAACGTATTGATGTCCGACTACAACCGCCCGGACGACCGTCCGGCGATTCCGGCCAGTGTGCTGGAGGTTGACGTGGCGGAGGAGGATGCGCTGGTCTCGGATGTGGTGTCCCGGGCGTCTGCGGAACGGGCGCGGATTCGCGCCGAGGAGGAAGCCGAGACGGCTGACGACATAAAGTCGCAATCCGGCGGTCTGACAGGGGAAATCGCTCCGGCCGCTACTGAGTCAATCGATGATCCCACGTTCCCCGACCGTCCGGGGCAGGCGGAACTGTGGAGCGAAAGAAGGTCCGACAGGCGCGGCTGGTGGGCATATGAGATGCCGGAGGTCGGGGCAAGCCTGGAGCTTCCGGATACGTGGCGACTGTCCTGGTCCAATGGGGCCGTCTTTATGAACGCCCGCGGTGAGATAGGCGCGGAGAACGTCCGGGACATAGCCGAGGGGCTGGTTGGAGCGGTCTCGGCGTCCGCGCCCGGGAACGTCTGGGGCTGGTTCGGATGGGACGCGCTCACTGACGAGCCAACCCCCTCCTTTGTTCTCATCGTCGCCTACGATTATCCTGACGCCCGTCTCATGTCCGCGGCTCAGACCCACAGGGAGAGCGTGATTTCGCTCAATCCCACCCTCGTGGCCGATCCTGACTATCGCACCTTCGTGTCGGACTCGGGCGCGGTCTGCGCTATGGCGGGCTACGATATAAATCTGATGAACGCCAGCGGACAATATAGAGTCGCGGACTGTCTGTTCATCGCGGATTCGGGATACGTCGGGGTGATGGTCGGGTCGACTGACCCCAGACCATTATGTCCACCGTTAGATAGAGCGAGGGACCTTTCTCTTTTGGCGTCTTTTAGTTCCAGGGAGGCTGCAGTATGGCCAAGTCCGGTCTGAGCGGGGAGAGGAGCATGGAGGTCCGGAGATCCATGCGGATATTCCGAGCCGCCCTCGACCGAATCCATCAGATCAGAAATCATCCGGGACCTCCGGGCGGTGACTGTGAAGAGTGTGGGGAATATCTCAGTGAACTCAGGAACACGCGAAACTGAGGGGGTCCGCCTTCTCGAAAGAGAAGGCGAATTCCATGGCTGAGAGGGAGAAACCCCTGTTTTGTGGGTTTCTCGAAAAGGCCCCCTCATTTTGAAACGTCCGTCGATTTTCCTTGCACAATGTCTGATGAAAGTCCCCGGGCGAAGGCCCGGGTGGATACCAACAATAAGGAACCAGGAGTTCAGCCATGCGGTTCAGCGCACGAGCCATCGAGATCAAGCAGGGAGGACGCGTGGTGTACGTATCCTCGATGACCATAAAGGAGGTCGACGACCTTCTGCCGACGCGGGTGGAGAACGAATACGACGTTGTCACCGATACGAACCGCGCGGTGGATGCCAGGCATATCGACAGGATTGGCGGTTACATCGAGTTCAGGCCCGATGGCGGGATCGAGGGTCGTGGGCACGCTCGTCCGGGACGTCACGCTGACTCGGGACGAGATAGACGGGCTTTCGTCCGGACTGCTGGCCTCGATGGAGGTGGGCGAGGCCTCGCTTCCCACAAGGTTCACGCGCTGGCTTCCCGAGAACGCGGCAGGACTTGGCCGAAGCTATGCCTCGGAGATCGAGCGGCATTATCGCTAATCGCACTGACACAGGGCAGACGCCGTGAGGGGGAATGTGCGACATAAAGTCGCACGACCGGATAATCCCTACGGGCGCAGTGAGTGGGATGATGCGACATAAAGTCGCGGGACCGGACAACCCCTATGGTTGGCAGAGCAGACGCAGTGAGGGGATTGTGCGACATAAAGTCGCACGACTGAAGGGACAACTCGGAATGGACCGGCAGTTTTGGACTGAGTGAAATATGAAAGGCAAAAGATGAGGACGCGTCCGTGCGTCGGACCGGGGCGGCCCTATCGGATAGAGCGTCTATCTGGCTGAGAGATGGTCGGGGGCAAAAGGCCCCCGCCTGTTTTGATAGGAATTCGATGTTGGTTTTCAATCATCCTGTGAAGAATCTTTCAGGAGGATTGAAATGACAGGATTGATAGACAGTTTCAGCACCGTTGTGAGCATCATCATCGCCTTCGTGGGCGTTGTGGGGGTTCTCTACTTCGTGTACGGCGCGTTCATGCTGATGATGAGCGGCGGCAATTCCCAGAAGGCGGAGACGGGTAAGCAGTCCATGGTCCAGGCGCTCATCGGAGTCGCCCTGGTCTTGGTCGCGTTCACCGTCGTCAATACCGTAACCAGCCTTGTGGGGGGCTCGGGCGGCGCGGTCGAGGTCGGACAGGTCGCGGGCAGAGACTCGGTGAGCCTCGAAGCTCCCAGAGTCGTGAGCGTTGTGGCGACATCTGCGAATGGGGTGATGGTGACGTTCTCTGAGCCGGTATATGTTACAGGGACAGTCGCTATTTCTGTGAGGAATAAGGGCATCATTAGGTGTGCGTCGGTAACTACTCCCGCCGCTACTGATGATTGTCCAATGTCGATAGGGTTCGCGAAGAATACTCTAACGCTCAATACTGGTCTTACGCTTGAAGACACTGATGTCATAGAAAGGTTCGCGCTCGGACGGGGAGCGACAATTAAAGACGTGGATGGCAATCCCGCTTTGTACGCCTTCCAGCCCTACACCGTGCGGTAGTCGTAGTCGCCTGTAGCGCAGATGTCGGCTGCGCTATCTTCTCGTGGGCGATGGCGCATGCATTTCGGCAATCCTCCGTTTTCTGGCATGCGTTCGCCGCCCTTCTCATCCAGACAATCCCCACGGACGCAGTGAGGGGGAATGTGCGACATAAAGTCGCGGTACTGGGTCAATGCCTACGGGCGCAGGGCAAGCGTAGTGAGGGGGAATGTGCGACATAAAGTCGCACGACCGGACAATCCCTACGGTTGGCAGGGCAGGCGTAGTGATGGGATGATGCGACATAAAGTCGCACGACCGGACAATCCCTACGGTTGGCAGGGCAGGCGCAGTGATGGGATGATGCGACATAAAGTCGCGGGATTGGACAATTCCTACGGTTGGCAGAGCAGACGCAGTGATGGGATGATCATGATATTCATCTCTGCGGTCCGCTTCCGAAATTCGTTAGCGCCGCCTCAGCGTCAGGAAGAGCCCGTCTAAAACCTGACCCCGATGGATTTCATCGCATGCTCGGAGCGCAGGCGCCGCAATGCGAACCTTATCGCCTGTCGCTGCGTGAGCCTTACGCTCCAGTCCTGGTGAAGGGGCAGGGGCTCCAGGCTTATCAGCCGATTGTTATAGAGGGAGCCGTCGTGATTGATATACAGGCAGTTGTACCAGAACAAGTTGGGATGGCTCACCGCAACCAGTTCGGTTTCCCGGTGGTTGCGGTCGAATTTCTCAGGAGAGTCGGGCTCCGGCCTGACGTCCACTCCCAGGCTTTCCAGAACGCTGTCAGGCGCCTTCATCTTGATGGCCGCGTCTATCGCGCCCAGGCGCGAGGTCAGGTAGATGTTCGCCTTATCCGATCTGTGCAGCAGCGGGGTTTTGCACACCGATAGGAACTCGTCCTCGTCTATCCTGTAGAGGGACTCTGTGGTCCACAGCATGGGCGTCCATGCGCTGTGGACCGTATCGAGATCGCTGAGGTTGTAGCTCCTGCCATCGATGATGAAGGGCTCTTTGATGTTTCGTTCTGCCGTCTGGATGTTCATGCGTCTTTCGTCTCATTGGTTTTGTACAATATGTCCGTTTGTCACAATTAGTCCTCACGGGGATGTGAATTAGCGAGTTTTTGTACAAAGCCCGTCTCATTCTCTGATGGGGAGGTGGCTGCGCCGATGGAGAGGCCCCCGTCCGTTCGGCAAGAGGGCCATGTCATTCGCGTGGGAAGAGTCTTCGCTCCGGCCGCGCTCTGGCGTTGAGAGGCTCAGTCGGGTTCTATGCCCAGAAGGGTGAGGCCTTCCTTTGAAAAGTCTCGGCTCAGGGTGTGCAGGATGGCCTCGCGCTGGCTCATCGGCTGAATCCACTCCCTCAGCCAGAGTATCTTCAGAGAGACGAGCGTTCTGACCCTTAGGTAGGAGCCGTCGAAGTTTCTGAACAGACAGTCGTAGTACCAGGGGATGGGATTTATGCCGGTGATCATCAGGGTGTCCGGGTGGCTGATGTAATATTCCTCGGGGGCCCTGAATCGCCTCTGTATAGTGACGCCCAGCTCCCTGAGGGTGTCGTCCGGGGCGTTCATCCTCACGGCCTCCCTTATCGCGCCGATGCGGCTGAGCACCGCCACGTCGGCGTCGTTGCTGTCATGAACAAAGGGGGATCTTGAGACTGAGAGGAACTCGTTCTCATCCACCTTGTAGAGCGACTTCGATGTCCAGAACATGGGTGTCCATGCCCTGTAGACTTTCTCGAGGTCGCTGAGGTCGTAGGCGGTTTCGCCTATGGTGAAGGGTTCTGTTATCTTGCATTCTTTCATTCGGTATTCGTTTCGCTTGGAGTGTCCTTTCGCTGGTATGAGGGTATTATATACGAAAGTCCGAGCTGTGCAATGGGTTTTCGTCCGGCCCTCAGGGTTGATGGCCCAATGGACTGGTCATCTTGGATAGAAGATGATCTCCAGGCAGCGGTTCCCCCATATACACGGGGATAGACCGGAAGGAGAGCGAACGTGAAGCATAGAATCGTACAGGCTGGAATGCGATGGGATATTACGAAGTGCAACCTCCAAATCCACTTTAGCGCGAATGGCGGGGTGAGATGCCCCGACTGCTACCGGAAATCGACCAGATACCCCGCGTCCACGCATTTCGATGTGTGGCATAAGACTAAGATAGCGGGAGAATCAGGGCTTTCTCCCGCCCGCTTTTCGTAAGGGTTCTCTCTCACCCCGGGCGAGACATCCCGGGTTATCCATACCAGAGAGGGACGGCGGGCGTAATTCGCCCCGTCCGCCGTCTCTCTTTCCCTCCGATATTCTCTTTTCACCGATTTTCACCGAATTCGGGTGAAAAGGCGGCGGTCATTTTCCAAATCCGGTTTATGGTGAGAGTGTTGGATACGTCGGCGGCCCTCTCACAGGGGCCGCCCGCAAGGACAAAGGAACACCCGGCGGTACGAGCAAGCCCACCAGCGCCGGGTCGGATGAGCCACGACGCCGCTACTGGGGGGACTGACTAAGCGGCAGGCGGACCCCTAATCCTGGAACCGTCGTCAGCCGGGCGCTGCTGCCCGAGTGGAAGTTGTCAGGACGTCAGGCCGGAGCAGTCCCGGTTCTGATGCGTAATGAGCGACCGACCGACCGATGGCTGGCCTGATCTCAGAGCGCGGAGGCGAACTCCAGGATATACTGGGGAAAGCCCCTCTGCGCTTTTTCGCTCTCTCTCTCTCTCAAACTGTTCCTGCTTTTCGTTGCTTTGGCCAGTACAAGGTGTGGGTGACACAACTTATACGCCGCGGGTCGAAAATTTTTGCTCTCGCTGAGAGAGCGGTAGCTCTCCCCGCAACGTTCGTCTCGATGTCTTCGCCGGATGTCTCGCGTCGATAACGTTTCAGGAACGCGCGTGAGTCGGACTACAAGTCCGCCGGGGGATCCGGGATGGCTTCTGGGAGAAGGCTCGGAAGATGTCTGGGGCCCCGCGCTGGGCGGGACCCCGGCGTTTCCACCACCTTTGTGAGGTAGCACGCCAGCGGCTTTCGCGCCGCGAGACCGGGCGCATGGCCCTAACTTTCCTGCGTCCCATAAGGCCGCTCCCGGCCCCCCCCCCCGCCTGAGCGGGTTCAAACGTGGTCGCCGGTCGGTTCGTCCGCCGCCTCGCAACGGTGATTATAGAACAGCGCGGTCGTGGGGACAATGATTGGGCAAGGGCGCGGATGGCCCTGAAATCCGAATGTAAATTGGAGGGGAACCGCGGGGCGGATGCATTTGAATGGCATGAGGTCTGGGACCCCGCGAGATGCGGGGGCCCGGCATTTCCGCCGCCATTGTGAGGTATCCACGCCAGCGGCTTTCGCGCCGCGAGACCGGACGCATGGCCCTGGCGAACTTTCCTGCGTCCCATAAGGCCGCTCCCGGCTCCCCCCCGCCTGAGCGGGTTAACAGATGGTCGCCGGTCGGTTCGTCCGCCGCCTCGCAACGGTGATTATAGAGCAGCGCAGCCGCAGGGACAAGCGCGGGCGCGGATGGAAGATGAATGTGAATTTGGCGGCGCTTTTCGGCGGGCGTCCATCGGAATAGAGACCCCTTCCGAAAAGCTCCCCCGGCTCTCTGAGACGGCTTGAAAGCGCGCTCAGGGGGCAGTTATTTTCTAAATAGTGTGTACCCAATCAATAAGCATTGGGCATCTTAAGTCGAGACTCTTAACAGGAGTTTCGCAAGCGCAGGAGGTATCATATACGCACCAAGCTGAGCGTTATCGCTCTAATTATCGGAATGCTGCTCTTAGTGGCGTTCAACAGTTTCCGAGAGGTTCCCGACGTAGTCGGAACCATCGGATCGCTGTTAATCACTATCTCTCTCATAACACTCGCTGTCGCGGGTATAAAGAGAGTAGTGAAGAAGTCGGAGAAGGATGAAAAATCCCCTCCCGACGACGAGTCTGATGAGCGTAAAAAACTCAGCAGACAACTCGACCTGGTAAAGCTCCAGATCGAGCTGAAAGAGGCACAGAAGAAGCTCGACGACCTTACGGACGACGAGTAATCTTCACGCCCCAGGAAGAGAGTTGCATTGCAACTCTCTTTTTTATTGCCTTCCGGCAAGCCCGCTGAAACTCCGGTGTCAAAACTGTAAGGCCCAAAACGGAGTTTTGACACTCCCCGCTATCCGATAGGCGCCGTCGCTCCACTCTCACAAACGCCCCTCGCCCCTCTTCTTTGTCGGTAGACAATCCTCATAATGGGGATATGAGACCATTCTGGACATATTCTGACAGGTTTTCTATGCCTTCGCTCTCACCTCTTAGCCGCAGGCGGCCCGTTCTCGGCGTCATCCTGGTTCTGTGCGCCGTCGCGCTCGGAACCATCTCGGTCCGGGACGCCGCCGCCCACCATCCGGTTCCCTCTACAGGCGAGTACGCGGTTCCCGTGGAGGACACCACGGACCCGGGCGGCGCGCCGAAGTCCGGGTGGGACGCCAAGGACGAGGAGACCTGCGCCTACAACAGGCATCATTCGGGATACGACGCCGGCGGGAATCCCCTCAACGGGCATCAGGCCATTCAGCTTCTCAACCAGGACAGGGTCGAGGGGGACGAGTATCCCCTCTTCAGGCGTCTGAAGAACGGCGGAATTGAGGTAGCGCCCATATTCAACTGCCTGCCTAACTTCTGGGGATGGGTTATCTATCGGGAGGAGAACGGGCTGAAGCAATTTGTGGTCGATAAGGACTCAAATGACGGCAGAATAGTTGCGAGCGAAAGCGGATTCGCTCTACACAGCTCGAATTACTATCACGCCAAGCCCCAGCACGAGCGATCCTATTTCAACAATACCGTCGGGTTTCCCGAGTCCGCCGAGCTCATGAGCGAGGTCGGATACGGAAGGCTGGGAACGAGCACTCCGATGCTCCGTCCGGCGGGCCTGGACAGCAACGACGGTCATGCGGTCTTCAAGTACAATTCCCAGTGGTGGAACGGGGACAACAGGATACAGCTTTCGGTTCCCGTGATTTCGGGAAAGCACTCGGTCACGAGCGCGGAGAAGCTGTATCTGAAGATATGGACGGCTGAGTCCATCGAGAAGCGCTCCACGGTCGGGCCGAATCCGAATCCCTTCAGCGACGAGACGAATCTTCACTACGGACACCAGCGAACCTAGCCCAATCCGAACGACCCGTCGTCCAGGGACGGTTTTGTGGTTGGAGAGCATGTGAGTCTTTCCATTTGGGACAAGATACTGCTGAGGCTCGATCCTCTCTTCTGGATATTTGGAGTAACGCGTCCCACGGCGTTCGCCGCCATGGACGTCGCCTGCGGCGCGTGGGGACGGGCCGCCAATGTGCAGTCCGACGGATGTGAGAAGAATCTCAAGTTCGGATCGCAGATGGAGGGCTCGGACTACTGGCTCGAGTTCGGTTCGGCGGACATTAACGCGATGCCCAAGATAACCGATGGCGGCATTCCGATTGTTATGAAGGGATACCTGGGGGTGGAAGCCGACAGGGAGGTCTACTTCACGAAGCGAACGGGCGTTGGCGCGACCGGAGATCTCGCGGGCGGGGGCAGCAGCTCCGATGAGACCTTGATCGCGCGTCTGAGGGACCGAGGTTATCCCGTCCAGGTGGCCGCGCCGCGCCTGCAGGTGGGAACAGTGTGGCCGGGCAACTCTCCGGTTATAAAGGAGGTCAGGATACTGAATCCTCCGGTCGGAGCCCCGCCGAGGTTTGTGGCAGGCGAGACCCTCAACATCAAGGTGGTTTTCACAGAGGAGGTCAGCTTCCTTCCGTGGGATCCCACCGCGGTTGGGGTCGGCGCGGGTTGGGATCCAAGGATGGAGGAGGCCGCGAGTTATCAGTCGCTTGAGAACCTGCGCCTGCATCTTGCGGGGCTCAAGGGTCCGGGCTGCGACTATGGCTTTGATTATGAGGATACTCTCTGCAGGTCGGCCAGGTTCGATATGGGATCCAACGGGACCGGCAGCGCGCCGCACAGGGTCTGGATGTTCACCTACAAGATACCGAGGGACGTTTACACCGATCCGGGGACCGGATTTGGGATTGCGAGAGACAACGGCATGCAGTCCCTGGGAGCCTCCACGGTGGCGACCAGTTACACGACGCCATTCTGGTTCGCGCACGACGGATGGCGGCGGAGCAATCCGTCCGACCGCGACGGCCTTACGCCCCACTTCCAGGTGGGCGCGAGCTTCGCCGGTCCTGGGCGGGGCGTTGATACCGCCACCTATGCCTATGACAAGGATTTCTCGCTTCTGGACGATAACGATCTTAACGAGTATGACATTCCGGACCTGACGCTCGAGTCGAGCTACGCGTTCAATCCGTACAATACGATTTCAAGCGCGGATATAGACGATATTCTGAGCTTCAGGAAGTACTCCAGGGACCTTCTGTCGTTCACCGGCCTGACCAAGGGAACGCCCGCTGCGGCAACATATGAGCGCGGCTACGTCGTGCTGGGCTGGACGGTGATGATGAACCTTGTGTTCGCGCTCTTTGTGATATTCATCGCGTGGGCGGCCATAAGCTCCATCGTCAAGCCGATGGTCAGCGGTCAGGATTCGGGGTCCGGATGGAAGGATATGGCGCCGCGGATAATTCTCGCCGCGATAGCGGTGGGCAGTTCGTTCTGGTGGTGTCGTCTTCTCATCGACCTCGCCGATGGGGTCTCGCGCTATGTGGCGGAGGCGCTCGCGGTGAGTCCGGGGGACATTCTGCACATAGGCCTGGCGGTCAGTCACGTGATGGGCGGCGGCTCGCCGACCGGCTTCGCCGCCGACGCGGCCAGCGCGGGCTCGGATGTACTCTTGCTTCTGGGCATTCTGCTGGTTCTGCTGTTCTTCCTCGTCCTGGGACTCCTGATAATGGGACAGTTCATTCTGAGGATAGTTCTCATCAATCTTCTGATGATCATCGCCCCCGTGGCGCTGTCCATGTTCATTCTGCCCGACACGTCGGGCTGGGGGCGGAAGTGGGTGCAGCTCTGGATGATCACGCTCTTTCGGCATGCGCTCCAGGTGGTCTGTCTGGGCCTGGCCCTCAGCTTCGTCCGCAGCACCATTCCGATAGGGGATGAGGTGATCGGGGAGATGCAGGTGTTCTGGGCGCTTCTGCTAGGCTGCTTCGCGCTCTATCTCACCTGGAAGCTGCCCTCCATGATGGGAGACGGCGGTCTGAGCGAGGGTTATCTCTCCACGATGACGATGGTCACCAACATGGCGGCCCATCTGCCGCAGGCCGCCCGGACGGGAGCCAACCTGATGGCGGCCTATGGGACCGGCGGTCTGGGGGCGGTCGCGCTGACCGGCGTCGGCGCGAGTTCCAGCGCCGTCAGCCATTTCGCCGGCGGCATAAAGAGTCCGGTGGCAAGCAGTTCGGGCGGCGGTCTGAGAAGCCATGGAACCCCATAGAAAGGCGCTATGAGAAATCAAGATGACTGGATGATCCAGGAAGTTCCCACTCACGTGGACCAGAAGGACAAGGTCTTTCTGGGAATGACGTTCCTTCAGATCGTGGTCTTCATCATGGTCTCGGCGATGGCCTACGTATTCTTTCAGAGCGCCGTGGCTCAGGCTCTCGGAACTATTGGAAGATACGCGGCGGTCGGGGTACTGTGGGTCTCGGGAGTGGGCTGTGTGCTGATTGAGGTGGGCGGACGAAATATCGTCTCGGTGGTCTGGGACATAGTCGCTGGCATAATGTCCTCGACAAGGTACTCGGGGACGGTCAGGCTGTACCTGGACGAGCCGGCGAGCAATCCGAACATCGCCGAGGGAAGCGAGTACCAGACCCCGATTGCCAGGCTGCTTTCGGTCTTCAGTAGAAAGGTGTTGAAGGATGGATAGGGTTCGCGGCTTTCACACCCGCTTTATGAGTTTGTCCAAGGCGAGGATTCTGTCGGTTCTGACGCTCCTGGCGGTATCGGCGCTGATTGTCTATTCGGCGTTCGCGGCCCCGGACGGGTCGCCGTCGAATCAGGTGGCCACCGGCGGCTGGCTGAGTCCGGACCCGCCCATGTGGACCCCGCATCCGACGTCGACCGACACCTATCCGACAGAGAAAAGAATCACGTCGGATATAAGCAGGCAGCATCTCTTTCTCTCGCGGGTCAGGGCGAGAAACCCCGAGTTCGAGGGCATATTCGGGATTGACTTCGGGGGAGACCCGGACAACCCGACCGGCGATCCCGCCTACTCCCGCGGCGGGTCGGTCGACCTGGTTATCCATGCCGCCACTGACCTTGTGGACGTGGCGCCGAGGGGCCGCTACTTCATTGGGGAGTCGGGCGCGGGAGAATCCTCGGACTGGCGGCTGTCGTACGAGGATATGCCTCTGCTGGTCCGGACGGGCGAGGTCAACCATGGCTGCATCAAGCCATGGAACTGGTTCCACAGCGCAATCGACAGAGACGTTTTCCTGAACGTCCCAATGGGACACCCCTTATCATGACTACATGTGGCCCTCCTCCTGGAACCGGAGCCTGGAGGATCCCCACTATCCGGGTATTTCGGATGTGGGGCTGACCTATGACATCGAGAACAAACCCTATGCCTTCAGCCCAGAGCGCAATAAGGTCTACATGAAGGAGGGGACCTCCGTTCTCTTCAGGGACGTCCTGGGACATGACGAGGACATGCCCGACACGCATGTGGTCGGGCTGTGCGGACTGAAGAGCGAGCAGGAAGGCTACGCGGACAATCCCCTCTACCTTGACTACGTGAACTCGGAGGGGGGCAAGTACGAATGGAGACTGTCCGGCATTAACTTCAGATGGGTCTATCCTATCTACGACAGCAGCTATGTCTCCTACGGGGAGCAGCCGAGCGGCAATCTTACGGTGAGTCCCGAGATGGTCTACGCGCGGCAATGGCCCGAAATGCAGCATCCGAATATGGAGGAGAGTGGGAAGACTCACGTCTTCAGCGTGCTCGACCCCGAGGACCATCCGGACGACCGCACGTTCGTTCAGCTGCCGAGCGCGGCGAGGAGCGACGTCGATGATATGTACGGGGATGGCAAGGTCCAGATAATAAGAAGCAGCATAGCGCCGGAGGACGTCTGTCATGAGTTTGTCGTTCAGCTGAACGCGATAGAGTACACGCCCACCTACGTGGCGGGTGGAGTGGAGGCGCGCTGTCTGGGCGTGGGCGCCAATTTCAACCACCTGCCGATGCTGATACGAAGTCTGCGCGTCGTATCGATGCATCCCCACATGCAGGGGGAGCAGGCGGACGGGGTTTGCGACCCGGTCAAGGTCAATCAGAACAGCAGGGAGTGTCTGGACCTGAATATCGGGATAGAGGGCAGGGTCGTTCAGAGAGAGGATGTCTTCGTCTATCTGTACTACCGGATCTATGAGCAGAGGTATACCGCGGACGAGGACAAGTGGGAGGAGCTTGATCCGAACCAGGATACGCTGGTATTGACCAACGATCCGAATCCGCTGTACGCCTCGGCCTTCGCCGCGGACGAGGTGACGCTGGAATATGAAGCCCCCTATGCCGGGGTGAGCGACTGCGACTACAGAAATCCCGGACATGCGCTTGAGGACGTGAAGCCTGATGATAGGTACCTGGGATCCTTCAAGGTCGATCTTCCGGCTGCCTACAGAGTTACGGACGAGTCCGATTCTCGCAGGCGGTTCGGCGTCTACCTGGATGTGGACATGGTTCACCAGATAGAGATAGGCGGCACGGCGCCCGGGCTTGACTACAGGATTCACTCCGGCTCCTACGATACGCCGGGATGCGCCGCGAGTTCGGCCCAGGTGGACCGGGGACTGTGGAACTACAGCGAATGGAAGGGTTGTCCCGCGGGGGACGAGAACTGTGAGCTCTGGATGGGTCCGCCCTCCAGGTGGAAGGAGTTCGACCTGTTCAGGCCAACGGTGACGCCGGTTCCGCCAACCCCGGGGCCCTGACGATTGCGGATGACTCAGGGAAGGGGTTTTTCCGCTCTTTTCCTGAGTCGATTCCTGATATTGGATTGATCCGGCGGAGTTCGGATAAAAGGGGCGGCGCATTTCGAGATGCGCCGCCCCTTTTGGGATTTCCGCGCCCCTCCGCTATTTACGTGATGTCTTCGAGCGGCGGTCTCTCTCGGCCATCTGCCATCTGAGCAGCGGCGCCGCTGCTCAGCGGGTCCGGAACTGAGACGTTCTTGGCCAGGTCATCAATTGGTGTATCGTCAAGCAGGAAGCCTGCTTCAGGCAGAAAGTCGGTTTGGTCCAGCGGACCGTCCTGGGGTTGCAGGGCCAAGGGGTCTCCGTATTCGCCATCTGCCAGCGTCAGGTACCATTCGCCATAAGGCGCTTCCAGCAGCAGGGTTCTGAGATCAAGCATGCCTGACCGAAACTGGCGCAACCGCTCAGGAGCGGCGCCGGTCACGAGATAACGATCAACTCCGCTCACGGTGTCCACCATGGAGCCGATGTAATGACCCCCTATTTTGTCTCGCCCAGCAAAAAGTTGTATGCCGTCGTAGTAATCTAGGATTTCGGTAGGGTATATGGTTTTCATGATTACATCACCTGGCAGTTTGCCAAAATATCAAAGTCGGCCAGAGGCCACCATGTGCAGTGGTAGCGCCGTCCCGTCTGTTGTATGCGCCCTGCGCCGTCATTCAATATCACACGACAAACCAGCGTATCTCTGAGATTTCGATACTTAGAGCATTTTGCAGCCTCATTGGGATTTAAGAATACCGACAGCCCTCGCGCTTGGCATTCGGATACATTGAACTTCTGATTTGGCTTCTCGGCACGCTGCGACCTGAAATCGTCGTAGGTAGGCGGGTTATTCCGCACCAAGCGAAAAACAATCAGGGGTTCGATGACTTCCTCGGCGTCGTCAGGCGGGCAGTCTTCGGGAACCGGTTCACGATAAGTCATAGCCAATCAAGACTGGAAAGTTGCGAGTTTATTTTAACCCTATGCTTTAACCCGAATCCACCGAAGAGGGTTAGTATCGCCGCCGGGGCGTGGGTGAGGGACGTGTCAAAGTGGCGGTGCGGTTATGATGTCAGCGCCTGGGTCGTTCTGAAGGTCCGCGGTCGTGATTTTGGACGCCAATGGAGGCCCACAGTGGCGATTTGGGGCGAGTTTGACGAATCTGCGGGCAACAGTGGACACCCGCGGTCCGGTCCGGAGCGATCTTACGGACAAGACAGGCTGTGGTGTGTACGGTGGTCAGTAGTAGACACTGCCGTCAGGCCGGCAGAGGAATGGCTCGCAGTCTGGTCAGTGCGCGACCGAACTGTGTTTCCCAGGGCCAGCGCTGCGGGAGATGCAAAGTAAGGCGGCGGGCCGAGTGGGTGAGCCGTCCGGCGAGGGAGAACAAGCGTCTGCGCAGGGTCTTGGTGGTCGCCACCGGCTCGCGCAGACCGATGCGTCCGATCCAGCGAGCCAGGTTGTGAGCCATTACCTGTATGGCCATCCAGGCGGCGTTGGCTGCAAAGCGCCCCGAGGGCAGATGGTTCAGCCCGACACCGTACTTGAGGTCTCGGATGGCGTTCTCGATCTCGGCGTGGCGGCGATGGTCGGCCTCCAGTTGGAGGGTGTCGCCCTGTCGGTCGGTGATGAAGGCGTGATAGCTGTAGTCGACGAAGAGGGCCAGTTGTGAACCGGGCGTGGGCTTCACCCTGCGGACGATGAGACGCACCGGTGCGGCATCGGGCTCGTTCCGAAAAGGGGTGTAGGTGGTCTCAGCCACGTCGGCTGCGCCGTCCATCCAGTAGGGTATGGGAGTCCAGTCCTCCTCAGGTATGGCCTCTATGAGATTGCGCAGTCGGGTGTGCTGACGGACGGTGATGGAGAAGCGGACACCTGTCTTTCGGCATACGGAGACGATGTCATGGGTGTAGAAGCCACTGTCGGCGCGTACGGTGAGTTGTCCTGTGGCCCCGGCGCAGCGCACCCGGCTCACCGTCTCACGCAGGAAGTGGGCTGCGCCCCGGGCGGTGTTGGCTCGACCCTGTCGCAACCGGGCCATCAGCACGTCGCCGGTTCCTGCGGCGACGGCCACAAGCGGGTGATAGCCTCTCTGGCCGGTGTAGTTGTGGCGGCGGGCGCCCTCCTTGCCCAGTCCGTAGGTCTCGCAGATGGTGGAGTCCAGGTCGATGGTCAACGGCTCATCGCCGGGACCCGCGCCAGCGGCCCAGGCCCGCGCCAGCAACTCCCGGCTCACCCGGTCCAACTGCCGCACATGTCCCCACCTGAAGCTGCGCAGGAAGGTCCCCAGGGTGGATGGCGCCTTCACTGTACAGCCCAACACCCGCCCGGTCCCACCGGCACGCAGCGCGTCGGCGTCATCGATGCAGTCCCCACCGGCCAGCGCCGAGGCAACCAGGGTCAGCGTCTTGTCTCCCGGGTTCGCCCGTCCCGGCGCATCGCCCAGGTCAACGTTGCTGTCCACCAGTTCACTCAGTCCCAGGCGCTGAGCGAGAGTGGCCGGCACGAGCAGCCCGGCATTGGCCACCAGCCGGGGATCGTCGAAGGCGATTCGGATGCGGTCGGGACGCTCAGGTGGTAACATCTATTAAGTGCTCCTGCTCTGGGGTTGGTTCTTGTCTTCAAACCCATTATCCCAGATTCAATGGAGCGCTTTCTCACCCCTTTTGCACGACGACTCATCCATCCCTTCGGTGGATCCGGGCTAAGAGACTATCTCAAAACTCTTCGCTCAAGCGGATGGCGGGAGGACACAATCTCCCTCTCCCTCAAGGGAGAGGGCTGGGGTGAGGGTGAAATTCCTTAAGGTCGGGTTTTGAGATAGTTACTTAGTCGGTGTACTCGTCCGACTCGGTAGGACGATTTCGGGCCAGGATTCTTCAGGCCGGTTTCGAGCTTGTTTCTCACCTCGCGCTTCACCCTTGCCGCCAGAGTATCCTGCTGATCCTCCAGAAATTTGCTGACCGCCTCGCGGTCGTGAAATACAAGTTCGCGCAGCGCCCACGACATCGCCTTCTGAACCATGTCCTCATGGTCGTGGGCCAGCAGACGGCAGACGGCGAGAGTTCGCGCCGTGTCCCCTGTACCGCCGCCGGCGCGGCTGTTCAGTTTCACTGTGCTGACCAGCGCGGCCCGCCGCCGCCACACATCCTCGGACGCCGCCCATCCGTGGACCGCGGCATCCGACAGGTTTCCCGTCCTCCACGCAGGCCCGGATAGCGTACAGCCGAAAGCGTCAACGCTCTGCCAACTGTCTATTCCCCGTCCGAGTCGCTCGACGGTCGCTTCGGTCAGCGTCTGGAACGTCGCCTTGTGGAACCGGACAAGTTCATACGCCACCCAGCGCAGTCTGCGCGTCCCTATCAGCCTAACTGCACAGATCGAGTACGAGATCAGTTTGGCAGCCTCGTATCTCGCGCGAGTATTGACGACGGACGGCGCGGATGTTCGGCGTGTTCTGAAGTTCGAGCGCGTCAATATCGGCCACAATGCGGTCGGCGATGCCAGCGGCGCCAGCTGTCGTTGTCTGCTGGATCATTGAGTTCTCCCATTTGCTGCGGAGGAGCGTATAAGACGCGCGTCCAATATCTTCGGCGCAGATGCGGATACAGTCCCACACCAAACCCACTGCGTTCTACGTGGACGTGGGTTCGGGAATGGAGACGTATCGGGATGAGTAGCGTTTCTCCTGTATGGAGAAGCTGACGACGCTGGCGAACAGCAGGCAAAGGCCGCCGATTGCGAATGGTATTGTGTAGGCGCCTGTTATGTCCTTCATGATGCCGCTGAACAGTATGGACAGCGCGCCCCCCATCTGGTGCGCCATATAGACTACCCCGCTGAGCGTGCCGATGTTCTTGAGTCCGTAAACCTCAGCTGTAAGGGAAGTGGTAAGAGGGACTGTGGCTATCCACGAGAATCCGGCTATGACCGCGAATCCGAACAGCCCCCAGAGGCCGGGCGCGGTCAGCAATACCAGATAGCCCATGCCCCGCATCAGGTACACGAGCGCCAGCAGGTTCTTGCGTCCGATCCGGTCGCCCAGAATGCCCGCGAGCAGGACTCCGGCGACATTCAGCGCGCTCATAAGTCCGAACGCGGTCGCGGCAACGGATGGGGGAAAGCCCTTTTCAATCGCGTATGGCACGTAGTGGACAGAGATCATCGCGGTACTCACGCCGCAGACAAAGTAGCCGCCCAATAGCTGCCAGAACGGGACGGACGCGAAGGCCCTCATCCAGTAGTCAACCTCGAGCGGACCTCTGGAAATGGCGGAGGCCATCGTCTGTCCGGGGACGCTCTCTCCACCGTCCGGCAGTCTGCCCATTTCGCTCGGATCGTTCCTGATTACCAGAAACGCGACCGGAAGCGCGAGACACAGTATGAACAGGCCGAGTATCATCCATGTGGTTCTCCACCCGACGAGCGGAATGGTGAAGGCGATGAAGGGCACGAGTATCAGCCCTCCCATAGACGCTCCCGATGATATTAGCGCGACCGCTGTCGCGCGTCTGCGGTGAAACCATTTTGCGACAAGAGAGACTGCCGTATTCATCGTGCCCGCGCTGTCGCCGAGCGCGACAACGACGCCGAATACCAGCACAAGATGGATGATGTGGTTGGTGAAGGTGAGCAGTAAGTTGGCTGCGCCGAGCGTGAGCAGTCCGCAGAGCATCAGCCTGCGTCCACCTACCTTATCGAATATGCGCCCCATGAACGGCTGGCTGAATCCGCCGACAAGCGCTGCCACCGACGCCGCGAGCGAGACCGCGCTGCGGCTCCAGCCGAATTCCTCGCTCATGGGTATCACGAAGACACCGAAGCCGCTGAACGGTCCGACGCCCACCATAGCGATGAACATACCTGCCGCGACTATCAGCCAGCCGTAGTAGATTCCATTTGCGGATTGCTTGAACATTGGCGGCTCCGCCGATATACCGTTCAGCGCTTCCAGATTCGGGCGAAAAGCTGCTGGCAGTGTATGCAATAGGGCGACTTCTAACAACAGTGTGGTATATTCCGCCCAGATTCGGGCATAAATTCGATGATCGCGCGGAGCGCGGCTGCACGAGAGGTGAGAAAATGCGTTTGGAAGGCAAAGTGGCGATTATTACGGGAGCCGCGAGCGGCATGGGAGCGGAGGAGGCGCGGCTGTTCGCGCGAGAAGGCGCGAAGGTAGTCGTCACCGACATAACGGACGACGATGGAGAGGCGGTCGCGCGACAGATCGAAGACACCGGCGGCGAGGCCATGTACGTCCACACGGATGTCACCGACGCTGACTCATGGCAGGCGCTTGTGGATCATACCGTCGAGCGTTACGGCGGTGTGGACATACTCGTGAACAACGCGGGTATAAGCAGCACGGCCTACTCCGACCCGATGGACATGGACGGATGGGAACGCATCATGAACATCAACTCCACGGGCGTCTATCTCGGAACTCGCGCCGTAGTTCCGGTCATGCAGGAGGCGGGCGGCGGAAGCATCGTCAACATATCCTCTATCAGAGGATTCGTCGCGGGCGAAAACGGACACCCCGCCTACGAAGCGTCCAAGGGCGCGGTACGGATATTCACCAAGGCTACGGCGGTCAGGTATGGGCCGGACAACATCAGGGCGAACTCGGTGCATCCCGGATTCATGCCGCCGATGAAATCGTCGAACGCCTCGCTGGCGACCGACCGCGATAACTACATCAGGCAAACTCCGCTCAGAAGGCGCGGGGAGACGATTGAGGTGGCTTACGGAGTGCTGTTCCTGGCCTCGGACGAAGCGTCTTTCGTTACCGCGACCGAGCTCGTAATAGACGGAGGCTTCATAGCGCAGTGACGGATCGAGGCCAGGACACGCGCTGTCTCGTGAATGGATCAACAGCAAAGTCTCCCTGACGAGTGCAGGACTGTGTCCCAATGCGGAATGGAGCCGTATAAAATGCCGGAGTTGCTCCCAACGAGCGGCTCACGCGCGCGAACCGCGTGGGTGGTCTGAATGAATCAGCTGGTCTGGTTGGCGTGAAGCCTGCGTGACTAAGCGGGAAAGGCGTTAACCATATGCAATTCGGTCTGTTCTACGAGTGGCCGAACCCTGATTTCAGGGATTGGAGGGTCTTGTTCGAGGAGGGCGTCGAACAGATTCAGTACTCAGAGACGCTCGGCTTCGACTACTGCCTGATCGCCGAGCATCACTTCACCAACTACGGTAATTCCCCTGCCCCGCTTCTTCAGGCAATGTATATTGGCAGACGCACACGTCGCATTGGAATAGGAACCGCCTCCGTCATTCTGCCGATGTGGCAGCCTCTCAGGTTGGCCGAAGAAGTCGCGGTGCTTGACAACCTGCTGGACGGCAGGTTTATGTGCGGTGTCGGGCGCGGCTATCAGCCCTATGAGATGGCCGGATTCGGAGCGGATGTCGGCGAGTCGAGAGCCCGTTTCAACGAGACACTGGACGTTCTGCTGAAAGCGTGGACTTCGGACGAGTCTTTCACATACGAAGGCGAATACGTGAATATCGTCAACCCGGTCACCGTTTTTCCGAAGCCTCTGCAAAAGCCACACCCGCCGCTGATGATAACCGGAAGCAGCGTTGACTCCATGCGAACGGCGGCCAAATATAACATGCTGCCATTCACTTCCAGCCAGATGGGACTCGACGGAGTGCGCGCCCAGTACGGCGCGCTGGCCCACGCGCATCGGGAACTCGGCAAGCCTGTTGATGACATTCGTCTCGGCGTCCAGTGCATCACGCACGTCGCGCCGACCGACGAGGAGGCGCTGGAAGCCCTCGAATACGCCCGCTGGCAGAACCGCGCCCAACGAGGACTGAACCGGCAGGCGGTGAAGTCAGGAAGGATCGAGGCAATCCCCTACGAAGGCGAACTCGACGACGCCCCATTCATGGACAGGCTGTTCTTCGGCAGCCCCGAAACAGTTACCGAAAAGCTGAAGAAGTTCGCCGCCGCCGGCGCAACCCACGTCAGCAACTGGATGATGTTCGGAGGAATAGAGCACGAAAAGCTGATGCGCTCCATAAGACTCATGGGCGAGGAGGTCATTCCCGCCCTGAGAGACGTCGGACCGTCACCTTCTCTCGCGAACGAACTCCTGGCCGAACCCATAATCACCAACGAAGAACTTCAGACCGCAAGACTCGCCAGGTCCCCCAGAGACATGGCTACTTAGTGCGGGAAACAGACCAGTTCCGAGCTTCCAGTGTGTTGCACTGCATCAGTCGGACATTACGGAAATGCCTGAGCCAAGTTCCCCTCTATGCCGGTTTTCAAGACTTTGGGGAATGCCCTCTAAGAGAACATTCCCCTCCATATTTTGATCCAGTTGGGCTAGATCAAGAAGCTCTTGCTGCATTACTTTCATTATTCCGGTAGAGTCAGATTCAACTAGATTCTGAAGAGATGCCATTACCTCATCAGTGTCAGATTCAGGGCCTATATGAACCCCGTTATGCCGAAGAATTCTCTCCATATCAAGCATAGACTATGGCATACCGTGAGGCATCCTGCTCATATATGGGACATGTTCTTCCTGCTCTAACCTTTCGATTTCCTCAAGATAGGACTCCTCGATGGTTTTCCAAGTCTGAAACATTTCGTCATCATCCCTGTCCCATATAGCAAATCCTCTCTTCCGAAGAGTTTCCTCCTCCCACTGCCGTATCCCCTCTTTCCTCTGACGATTCTCCTCCTCCCGTTGGCGTTTCTCCTGCTCGGTGAGTGCCTCGCGTATCGTAACTCTCAACCGCGCTGAATTTGGATACAGATCAAAGCTCACATCCACCAAAGGCCATCTGTCATAATACTCCTTGGTCTGCTGTAATCGGGTACTCGAACGGTATTCCTAATCCATGCTGAGCAGACCCATACTCTGCGCTGTCAAGAACTCTTCCTCAGTCAATCTGTTCTCCTATTCTTAGAATATCTCCCCCACCCCGACGCTGAAGCCCTCCAGCGCGGTCGAGGTCAGCGTGTCGCCCTCGACGTAGGTTCCCGCCAACTCCAGAACGCCGTCCCTCAGCAGCATCACCGAGATCATCTTATGAACCGGGTCGGCTATCCAATACTCTTTCACTCCATACTTGGCGTACAGTTCTCTCTTGTACTCCCAGTCCCGCTTCAGTGAGGACGGAGAGAGGATTTCCACCACCAGGTCGGGCGCTCCCTGTACGTTGGCAGTGGTCCGGATGTTCTCCCGCTCCTTGGAGATGAACATGAGATCAGGTTGAACGACCTCTGTGTCTGAGAACACTATGTCGAAGGGGGCGTGAAAGACCCATCCGAGTTCACGCGTATCCACAAAGACGTGCATCTTCGATCCCAATCTTATGCTTACCATCTGGTGACCTTCGTTGGGTGAAGCGACCAATATCAACTCTCCGTCCAAAAGCTCGTAGCGTTCGCCTTCCGGCGTATTCAGGTAGTCCTCGTATGTGTATTTGGTTTTCGTGACCATGCCTGCCCTCCCGCTGGGATACTCGAATTATATCAGGGGCCGCGATATACGTCCCAAGCTATGTTGCGCCGAGTACGCCAAGCCTTTTAACATGGGCGTTGAAGTTTAGCGGGGGTGACGCAATGGGAGCGTTGAGCGATATAACCGTACTTGATATGTCCAGGATACTTGCGGGCCCGTTCGGGACGCAGATTCTGGCCGACCTGGGCGCGATGGTCTGGAAAATAGAGTCGCCGTGGGGCGACGATACCCGTGGATGGGGGCCGCCGTTCGTCGGATCAGAGAGCGCGTACTACCTGTCCGCCAACAGGGGCAAGAAGAGCCTGATAGTCAATCTGAGAGATCCGCGCGGTCAGGACATCATCAAGAAAATGGCGCAGAAGGCCGACGTGGTTGTCGAGAACTTCAAGGTGGGCAACCTCAAGCGCTTCGGCCTGGACTATGAATCGCTGTCCGCCGTCAATCCCGGAATCATCTACTCCTCCGTAACCGGCTTCGGACAGACCGGCCCGCGCGCAGAGGAGCCGGGCTACGACGCCGCTCTCCAGGGCATGACCGGCGTAATGAGCGTGACCGGCGAGCCTGAAGGCCGCCCCTCCAAGGTCGGCGCCGCCTGGATAGACATTCTCACCGGACTGACGTCCACCATTGGCATACTCGCCGCTCTGCACGAGCGTGAGAGCAGCGGCAAGGGTCAGCACATTGACGTTTCGCTGTTCGACGTGGGCATAGCGATGATGGCGAACATCACGCAGAGTTACCTTGCCACAAAGGAGATTCCGGGCAGACTTGGCAACGCGCACCCGCAGGTCGCGCCCTACCAGGACTTCCGCGCCTCGGACGGATTCTTCATGCTGGCCGCCAATAACAACGACCAGTTCCGCCGCCTGTGTGACACGGTCGGACTGTCCGACCTGCCCGACGACGAGCGGTTCAGGGAAAACGCGGACCGCGTTCGCAACCGCGAGGCCCTCGAGACCCTGATCAACGATAAGCTCGGCGATAACACCCGCGACTACTGGATGGACGCGCTTCAGCAGGCGGGCATAACGGTTACGTCCATCAACACCGTTGCCGACGCCCTCGATGACCCGCAGGCCGCGGCGCGCAAATCTATCTGGAACATTGACCACCCGACACTCGGCAGCGTGCCGGTTCTGGCGAGCGCGTTGCAGCACATGAGTCGCACTCCAGCGCAGCCGCAGGGACATCCGCCGCTGCTCGGAGAACACACTGAAGATGTCCTGCGGAACGACCTTGGCCTTGCCGACGATGAGATTCAGACACTTATCGCGGACGGTGTGGTCAAGGGCAGGACTGAGTCTTGACCCTGCCCCTCGAAAACCTAACCGTTATCGAGGCATCCGAGGGCGTCGCAGGCGCGTTCTGCGGTCGTATGCTCGCCGCGTTCGGAGCGGACGTAATCAAGATCGAGCGTCCACCCGGTGGTGACTTGACTCGCTTTGAAGGGCCTGGGCTGCCCAATGTCCGCCAATCCGAGGCGAGCGCGCTGCATCTTCACCTGAATATGGGCAAGCGCAGCGCGCTTCTGGACTGGCAAACCGAGCGGGGAGCGGAATCTCTGAAACGGCTCATCCGAGACGCGGACGTTCTGCTGGAAGACTGGAACGCCGATACGCAAGAGCGTGTTGGACTTGCGAACGTGGTGGAGGCGCTCAACCCGCGTCTCATAGACCTCTCGCTGACTCCGTTCGGTACGAGCGGGCCCTACTCGGACTGGGCGACAACCCCTCTGGTCAGCCTGGCCTTTGGTGGGTTCCTATACCTGTCCGGCGACGAGGACAGAGAGCCTCTGTCCATACCCGGCCGTCAGCCCGAATACCTTGCGGGGTTGCACGGATACGGCGGCGTTATGATAGCACTTTGGGAGCGCGAGCGGACGGGCAGGGGACGCAGGGTTTCCGTCTCTGAGATAGAGACTCTCGCCGCGCTCCACCAGTTCACGACTGTGATGCACACCTACGGCGGCGTGGTGAGAAGCAGGCACGGCGCGCGCTGGGAGAACAAGGGCAACTATGGCCGCTATCCCATCACCATCCTCCCGTGCAAAGACGGCTATGTCTCGTTCGCGGTGTCCACGGAGGGACAGTGGGACCTGCTATTCCCAATGGTCGGACAGCCCGAACTTCTGGAAGATCCGAGATTCCAGACATTCGTCGAGCGGCGCGAACACGCAGACGACATTGACGCGATACTCATAGACTGGATGAAGGACAAGACCCGCCAGGAAGTGTTTGCATACGCGGCGGGCGACTGGTCCGAGCCTGCGTCGCCCATGCTCTACCTCTCTGAGACGCTGGCCGATGAGCAGCTTGTACATCGTGAGTTCTTTGTGGAGGTGGAACACCCGGATGCGGGCGCGCTGACATATCCCACCGTCCCGTTCAGAATGAGCGAGACGCAGCCCGAATTCCGCCCCGCCCCCAGACTTGGCCAACACACCAACGAAATCCTGAGCGCCTCCGCCCCACAAATCCCCTCTCCCATCAAGGGCTCACAAGGGTATATAAATGAACCGACAGCCAAGAATCCCAATCAACAAACCCCCTCTCCCTCAAGGGAGAGGGTTGGGGTGAGGGTGAATGCCTACCCCTGTCAATCCACCGAGGGAGAGGGGCAGGGTGAGGGTGAGTCATCCCCACTGAGCGACGTTCGCATCCTCGACCTTACCCGCGTGTGGGCGGGGCCTCTCGCCACCCGCATCCTCGCCGACTTCGGAGCCGAGGTCATCAAGATAAGCGACCCCCGCGTTCCGATTGACCGCATGGGCGGCGCTAACAACAAGCTCAACCGCAACAAGTCCAATCTCGCCCTCCGTCTGGATCACGAATCTGGCCGCGATGCGTTCCTGGAGTTGGTGACAACCGCCGATGTCGTCGTGGAGAACTTCCGTCCCCGCGTGATGAACAACTTCGACCTTACATACGCAGACCTGCGCGAAGTCCGCCCCGACATCGTAATGTGCTCCATGCCAGGGTTTGGGACAACGGGCAAGTACGCCGACTACCCCGCTTTCGGCCCATCGGTCGAGGCCATGACAGGCATCCCCAGCATGATGGGCTACGAGGGCGGTTCTCCCCGAACCTCGGCGCTCGCTTACCCCGATCCCGTCTCCGCTCTCAACTCCGTCGCCGCCATAATGACCGCGCTGAATCACCGGAGGCGCACAGGACAGGGGCAGTTCATAGACCTCGCGCTGATAGAAGGCCCGATCTGCCAGATCGGTGAGTTCATCGTCGCTCACTCACGCACCGGTATTCAGCCTCCGCGTGTCGGAAATTCCCACCCCGAACACGCTCCCTACGGCGTGTATCCCGCGAAGGGCGAGGACGAATGGATTGCGATATGCGTCATGTCGGATTCGGAGTGGGGCAGAATGTGTGAATTGATGGGCAGGTCGGAGATGGCGGACTCCACGGAGTTCTCGGACTCGTCCGCGAGGCGACGGAATGCCGAGAGTCTGGATGCCATAGTCGCCGAGTGGACTCGCCAACAGGACGGCGCTGAACTCGCGGCGACGTTGCAGTCCGTGGGTATCGCCGCCGGACGCGCGGCCAAGAACTATCAACTCCTCGCCGACCCACATCTTAACGCGCGAGGCTTCTTCGTCGAAATAGAAGAGCCGGATATGGGGGCAAAGATATACCCCGGGCAGGCTATCACGATGCCCGGGATGGATCGTTCCTCCTGGATACCCTCCGCAAGGCTTGGGGAGCACACGGAACGGACTTTGAATGAACTGCTCGGCATGAGCGATGTACGGATAGCTCGGCTGGAGCAAGCCGAGACCATAGGCATATTCAGAGACGAATGAGTAACAACAGGATGAGGTAGAAGACATTGGCAGACGTAACAATTCACTCACCCATGACAGGCCGCGTAATAGAAATCCTCGTGTCCGAGGGAGAAACCGTAAGCGCGGGCGACGTGGTGGCGGTTGTCGAATCCATGAAGATGGAGAACGAAATCATCTGCGACTACGACGGCACGGTCTCGACCGTCCACGTAGAAGAGGACCAGTCCGTATCCGAGGGCGACAGGCTCGTAGAGGTAAAGACTTGATAGTGTAAAATTACTATCCTAGCTTCACAATTGAGTGAATCTTATGAGAGTGGGTATGCAAAGACAACTTACCATCACAATTGCCGAAGATGTATATGAAGATCTTCACCAATCTATGGATAAGACCGAGATCAGCGGTTTCATAGAGGTTCTGGTAAGGCCTCACGTATCGAGCGTTGCTAATTTGGAGCATAGCGTCGTAGATCTACTGGCCATGCCTGATTCCTGCGATACATCTTTCGAACCGCCTCGCCTTGGCGCGAAGTTGTATCGAAAGTCAGATGCGGTCTGATGTATCTGCTGGATACGAACGTTGTTTCTGAACTAAGAAAGTCCAGAACCCGTGGGGCCAACCGAAATGTAGTGGCGTGGGCCAGCAGTGTCGCAGTGAACGACCTGTTCTTATCGGCGATTTCGGTTCTAGAAATCGAAATTGGCGTATCTTTAGCCGAACGTCGAGACCCATTGCAGGGCAACGTCCTCCGTAACTGGTTCGATGGACAAGTATTGCCTACATTCGCGGGTCGCATTTTGCCTGTCGATACGGCTGTGGCTCGCGCCTGCGCAAGATTCCACATTGGTTAACGGGATGATCGTGGTTGCGCGAAACGTACCAGACTTCGCCTCTACCGGAGTAGAAATAGTCAATTCTTGGGATAACTGATTGTCAGCGAAGGAATGCTTACCCTGTAATGTTCAAGAAAGTTTTAATAGCCAATCGCGGCGAAATCGCTTGCCGCGTAATCAGAACCTGCCGACGGCTGGGCATCGGCACAGTGGCTATCTACTCCACCGCCGAGGGTGCGCCGCTTCATGCCGAACTCGCCGACGAAGCCGTCGTCCTGCCTGATTCCCCCAATCCCATCGCAGCCTACCTGGACATTGACAACATAATCTCCATCGCGAGAGCGAGCGGCGCCCACGCCATCCATCCCGGCTACGGCCTGCTCGCCGAGAACCCCGATCTGGCCGACGCCTGCGCCGAATCCGGCATAGCCTTCGTCGGCCCGCCCGCCGAGATAATCAGGCTTATGGGCAACAAGCGCCAGGCGCGCCGCAGAATTGCGGAAGTTGGAGCGCCGATACTGCCCGGCGCGGACGTGGCGCCTGGCGCCGCCGACCTGGATGCCGTGGCGGAAGCCGTCGGCTACCCGCTCATGGTCAAGGCGAGCGAGGGCGGCGGCGGAATCGGTATGCAACTGGTGTCCGATCCCGGACGTCTGGGGAGGGCGGTCTCGCGCACTCGCTCATCAGCCAGGCGCGCTTTCGGGAGCGAAGATGTGTACCTGGAGCGATTTATCCCTGACGCCCGCCACGTCGAGATCCAGATCGTCGCTGACGCCGACGGAACCTCCTCCCATCTATGGGAGCGTGAGTGCTCCGTCCAGCGCAGGCATCAGAAGGTCATAGAGGAAGCCCCGTCGCCCTCCATATCTCACGACACACGCAACGAACTTACTACCGTGGCGACGCAAGCCGCTCAAAGCGTTGGGTTCAGGAATATCGGAACATTCGAGTTCCTCGTTGATCAGGACGACAATATCTACTTCATCGAGGCCAATACAAGGCTCCAGGTCGAACACGCCACGACCGAGATGGTGACCGGCGTTGACATAGTGGAACTACAGCTCAGAATAGCGGCAGGGGAGCCGATACGGTCGGAGTTGCCCGACATCCGCGGACACGCCATCCAGTGCAGGATCTACGCCGAAGACCCCGACACCTTCATCCCGTCCCCCGGAACCCTCGAGGAGTTCCACATTCCCGACCTCGACGGCCTGCGCGTGGATACCGGCTTCCGCGCCGGAGACAAGGTGTCATCCTGGTTCGACCCTCTGCTGGCGAAGGTCATAGCCTGGGGCGAGACGCGCGAGGCGTCCATCTCCCTGATGCGCCACGCCCTGGACGCGACCCGAATCTCCGGTGTCAAGACCAACGTCCCCACCCTCCGCAAGGCAATCGAAAGCCCTGAATTCACGCGCGGCAGATACACCACCAAACTTCTCGAATCGCTCGCCGCTTCCTGACCCGCAAGACTGGACTCGGTGAACACAAACGCTTGGAGACACACTCTCCAGCCGATGAGTGGTCTCCCTAAGTAACATAAGGGTCAGGGCTCAGCCTTGTGCTGAATTCGCTCGCCGCTTCCTGATGGTAAGATAGCGCGGGGGCGCTGCTCTCCCACCGATGAGCGGTCTCGCAAAATAGCATAGCTCAGCCTTTTGAGGATATGAACGTGGACACGCGGCAGTCGCAGGATCTAACCGCCCGGCACGAACAGGGAACCCTGCTCGAGATCGCGCGTATCATACTCTCCTTCGCCGCCGATTTGGACGACCTGACCCGCGAAATATGCCGAGAGATAGTCGAACGACACAGGTACGGCAGCCTTGCCATATACCTCTCCCGGCGGGAAGACTGCGCGCTCAGGCTGGCCCACGGCGCCAGGCTCGGCGCGAATCTCCCTGAGAGCGAGGCAAGCGCCCTCGCCAACGAGTCCGCCGACCACTCCCAATCCCTGACCGCCCGAAACGGCGATTCCTGGCGCATTGCCGTTCCCATAGATGACTACTCAACCACCTTGGGCGTGATGGTAGCCGCTTCGGTCGGCTCAGACGCCGACGCCCGACACGCCCTCGCACTCTGCAATGGACTGGGCAGACTCATCGCCATCGGCATACACAACGCCGACCTTCGCAGACTTGAGGCGGAACTGGCCGCCCGGCAAGAGCGCGGACACATCGCCCGAGAGATTCACGACGGCGTGGGACAGGCCATGTACGCGCTGAACATCGGAATCGAGCATTCCGCGCGACTCGCCGAGCGCGGCGACGACCCGGATCTGATCCAATCGCTTCGCCGTCTGGTTCCGCTGTCCAAACAGACGCTTCTGCAAATTCGGCATTACATCTACGACCTCGCGCCCCTGCTGATGAACGACGACAGTATCACCGACCTGCTGGGAACTCAGGCCAGAGAGTTCCAGGCCATATCCGGCATACCCACCCATGTCACGATACGCGAGGGAGACCGACCGATTCCTATGCCGCTGAAGCCTTGCCTCTATCGCGTCCTGCGCGAGGCGCTCTCGAACATCCTGAAACACTCGCAGGCCTCTCGCGTAATGATCACGCTCTCGACGGATTCGCAGAGCGCCCATCTCTCAGTAAAAGACGATGGAGTCGGATTCGAACCGATGGAGCCGAAAACCGGCTACGGCCTCGACGGTATGAGACGGCGCGCCGAGGACATGGGCGGAACATTCAGCATAACCGGCGCGAGGGGAGCGGGCGTTGAAGTCGAGATGACGCTGCCCATATAGAAACGTCGCCGTCCGTATTTACGGTCGCAGATCAGATATGGCGGTGTCCGTCTCTGATCTGACGAGGCGTACCGCGAACCCACCAACTGGCTGGCCCGCGGTACACCGGTTATTCGTTTGAGTTGTGCGGACTATCCCGATGATGGTACGGGAGTCCCTTGTTGGTTTAACTGGGAAGACCAAGTCGGATCAGGCATCGCTTCTGCGATTGTGATCAACTCCCGCATGGTCAGGGTCGGATGACACAGGCTGATGTCGACCTGATTCACCCACCAACTGAGACTCCCGATGATGTTTGCCTGGGTGCCGATACTTGTCGCACCGACATAAGGGTCCTTCCCTATTGCTCTGATTCCTCTAACGGTAGCTCCTTTGAATGGGCCGTCCAGAAGGTCCAGAATATCCTCATCATCGTAGTCCATGTCCTCCATGCTTGCCCCTATGGAAATTTCCAAGCCGTTGGAGTATATGAGATAGACCTGCTTGAACTCCGCCGACCTGTCTTCGTATGAAGCCCAGACTTCCTCCAGGTCAGCGCCAACTACGCTCTGTGGAGGTATTGGTATCGTGTAAGGCGTCCGTTCCTGCGCTTCCTCCAGAGTTACCATGTCTCCGTGTACGGGCTGGAACGTGGGAGGACGCGGTATTGCTTCGTCAACCCTGGGGCGGGAATAGGAACGGCGCTCGCGGTCTCTCGCTCGGTCGAGAACAATTGCATAGCCACGAACAGCCCGATCAGGGTCGGTATGACTAGCAGTACGACAACTCCAAAGGCAATTCTTAGTTTCATTATGACCTTCTCCCTTCACGATAGTGTCTCGTTCGTCCTTCAAGCGGAACAATGGAGTCAACTGGCAGGATAGTTAGCAGGACTGCCCCGAACCCTTCCGAACCTTGAACTGGGTATTGGAAAGCTCATCTATACAATAGTCGGGGTCGTCTTCACGGAAGATCACCATATCACCCCAACTCGACCGTGTGCCGATAGTCGCCATCCTCTTCAGATTCCACCAATGGCTCTCGTCCGGATTGTCGCAGGCGTAGTAACGTTCTTGCTGAGCGCCTGCTATCCCATCACGCATTAGCCCGAATCCACCGAAGAGGGTTAGTATCGCCGCCGGGGCGTGGGTGAGGGACGTGTCAAAGTGGCGGTGCGGTTATGATGTCAGCGCCTGGGTCGTTCTGAAGGTCCGCGGTCGTGATTTTGGACGCCAATGGAGGCCCACAGTGGCGATTTGGGGCGAGTTTGACGAATCTGCGGGCAACAGTGGACACCCGCGGTCCGGTCCGGAGCGATCTTACGGACAAGACAGGCTGTGGTGTGTACGGTGGTCAGTAGTAGACACTGCCGTCAGGCCGGCAGAGGAATGGCTCGCAGTCTGGTCAGTGCGCGACCGAACTGTGTTTCCCAGGGCCAGCGCTGCGGGAGATGCAAAGTAAGGCGGCGGGCCGAGTGGGTGAGCCGTCCGGCGAGGGAGAACAAGCGTCTGCGCAGGGTCTTGGTGGTCGCCACCGGCTCGCGCAGACCGATGCGTCCGATCCAGCGAGCCAGGTTGTGAGCCATTACCTGTATGGCCATCCAGGCGGCGTTGGCTGCAAAGCGCCCCGAGGGCAGATGGTTCAGCCCGACACCGTACTTGAGGTCTCGGATGGCGTTCTCGATCTCGGCGTGGCGGCGATGGTCGGCCTCCAGTTGGAGGGTGTCGCCCTGTCGGTCGGTGATGAAGGCGTGATAGCTGTAGTCGACGAAGAGGGCCAGTTGTGAACCGGGCGTGGGCTTCACCCTGCGGACGATGAGACGCACCGGTGCGGCATCGGGCTCGTTCCGAAAAGGGGTGTAGGTGGTCTCAGCCACGTCGGCTGCGCCGTCCATCCAGTAGGGTATGGGAGTCCAGTCCTCCTCAGGTATGGCCTCTATGAGATTGCGCAGTCGGGTGTGCTGACGGACGGTGATGGAGAAGCGGACACCTGTCTTTCGGCATACGGAGACGATGTCATGGGTGTAGAAGCCACTGTCGGCGCGTACGGTGAGTTGTCCTGTGGCCCCGGCGCAGCGCACCCGGCTCACCGTCTCACGCAGGAAGTGGGCTGCGCCCCGGGCGGTGTTGGCTCGACCCTGTCGCAACCGGGCCATCAGCA
Organism: Dehalococcoidia bacterium; assembly: GCA_965261525.1. Classification (GTDB taxonomy): domain Bacteria; phylum Chloroflexota; class Dehalococcoidia; order Lucifugimonadales; family UBA1123; genus VXRN01. The sequence goes on along the minus strand of OZ253472.1, from coordinate 828,577 downwards.
CGTCGCCGGTTCCTGCGGCGACGGCCACAAGCGGGTGATAGCCTCTCTGGCCGGTGTAGTTGTGGCGGCGGGCGCCCTCCTTGCCCAGTCCGTAGGTCTCGCAGATGGTGGAGTCCAGGTCGATGGTCAACGGCTCATCGCCGGGACCCGCGCCAGCGGCCCAGGCCCGCGCCAGCAACTCCCGGCTCACCCGGTCCAACTGCCGCACATGTCCCCACCTGAAGCTGCGCAGGAAGGTCCCCAGGGTGGATGGCGCCTTCACTGTACAGCCCAACACCCGCCCGGTCCCACCGGCACGCAGCGCGTCGGCGTCATCGATGCAGTCCCCACCGGCCAGCGCCGAGGCAACCAGGGTCAGCGTCTTGTCTCCCGGGTTCGCCCGTCCCGGCGCATCGCCCAGGTCAACGTTGCTGTCCACCAGTTCACTCAGTCCCAGGCGCTGAGCGAGAGTGGCCGGCACGAGCAGCCCGGCATTGGCCACCAGCCGGGGATCGTCGAAGGCGATTCGGATGCGGTCGGGACGCTCAGGTGGTAACATCTATTAAGTGCTCCTGCTCTGGGGTTGGTTCTTGTCTTCAAACCCATTATCCCAGATTCAATGGAGCGCTTTCTCACCCCTTTTGCACGACGACTCATCCATCCCTTCGGTGGATCCGGGTTAAGACCTAATTTTTCTAAAAACCATTCACGAAACCAGTCCTGCGTCATCATTCCGAATAGGGCTACATTGACCCGATTTTCCATCTTGGTCAGATCTTCATATATGAAGATGTCGGAGTTATCGTTTGGCTGCATCTTGATCTCCCCAGTTTGTTTGCGTTTTAGCGATGGCTTGATTCCTAAGCATTTGGATTGAATGAGTGTTCACGATTAGAAGTGTCCATATCCTGACAATCCTAAAATCCGGCAAATCCTGATTCAGACAACAGCGGTCCGACCGCTAAGAATTAAGCCCCGACTCCAACCCCTCGTCCAGTTCTACCCCCAGCGCCCGCAGGGCCACGGACAGCATCGCGTAGTAGCCCACCAGCGTAATGAATTCCACCACCGCCTGCGGCCCGAGTAAGTGTTCGATGGCCTGGAAAGTGCGGTCGGTGAGGTCGCCGTCGAGCGCCAGTTCCTTGGCGGCCTGCGCGAAAACGCCCTCTTTCGCTGGCAGTCCCATCGGCGCCCTTCCGATTCGGATGCTCTCGATAACCTCCGGGCGAACGCCGACCTCGCGCGCGATTGGCTCATGGTGCGCCCATTCGTAGTCACTGTTCGTGTGCCGCGCCACGCTGATAATCGCTATCTCGCGCACTACCGGATCCAGCGATGTGTTGAGCCGAAGGTACTCGCCCAGTTGTCCCACGGCCTCCGCCGCCTTTGGACTGTTCATCAAAGCCCTGAAAGAGTTGGGCATTGGCGTGTTCGGTTCAATACTTCCTCGCGTCTCCGCGATGTGGTCGAATATACGCCTTCCTTCCTCGTTCAACTGATCCCGTTCGATATACTGAACTCTGGCCATGCTTGAGTATCCTTTCAATAAGATGCCGCTCAATCGCTTTCGACCGACCGGATTAGCTCGGCTGTCTTCCGGCCCAGTCTCGTCAGATTCTCCGCCACCTGTACTTGATAGCGGCCCTTGGGCCTCGCTCCGCGCAGGTCGTCAGGCAGCGCGCTCACTCTTCGAGCGTGATATTCCCGGATATCTTCTATCGAGGGAAGGGCGCAAATCCGCTGACCGCTCTTCATCACAGGTTCGAGCAACGGTTCCCCTACTTCGCGCAATCCATCTTCTCGGTATTCATGCAAAACGTCCAGCCCCATAATGCCGTCTGCTCCGGTATGTCTCGTCACCTGCTTCGGACCCGGCAGATACACTTTGTCCTCGCTGAGTTTCATGATCGGTCTGCCGTCGTATTCGACGAGCTTGTACACGAAGTCCGTGTATGGCGCGTCCGCCGAGGCTCCGACCTTGGTGCCAACTCCGAATCCGCCAATTGGCGCGTCCGCCGCTGCCAGCTCGGAGATCGAGTATTCATCAAGCCCGCCGCTCGCCAGTATCTGCGCATAGTCAAGTCCGGCATGGTCAAGCATCGCGCGACTGCGCCGCGAGAGCGAGTCTATGTCCCCGCTGTCCAGACGAATCGCGCGAAGCCGTTGGCCTCGGCCCTCCATTTCATGCGCTACTTCTATGGCGTTCGCCACACCCCTCAGCGTGTCATAGGTGTCCACCAGAAAGGTGGAAGAGTCGGGGAACGACCTCGCGTATGCCGAAAAAGCCTCGCGCTCGCTTCCAAACGACGAGATATAAGAGTGGGACATTGTCCCCACCGCCGGAATCCCTAACTGAACCGCCGCCGCGACGTTGCTGGTGCCAGCGAAGCCCGCGATATACGATGATCTGGCCTGTCTCATTGCCGCGTCCACTCCATGTGTACGCCGCGCCGCGAAATCCACCACGCTTCGTCCCTTCGCGGAGTCCACCACGCGGGCGGCCTTGGTCGCCAGCATTGACTCCAGGTTTACCCGGTTCAATATGAAGGTCTCCACCAACTGGCACTCGATTATCGGCCCGCTGACCTCTATTACCGGCTCGCCCGCGAAGAAAATCTCACCCTCTCGCATCGCCCGAACGTCGCCGCTGAACTTCAGTTCGCGCAAGAATTCCAGAAAGCCGTGGTCGAAAATGCCGAGCTCTCTCAGCGCGGCTATGTCTTCCTCGCCGAACCCCAGATTTTCCAGGTACTCGATTGCGGACTCCAGCCCGCAGAACACGTAGTATGCCCTGTTGGGCGGGAAGTTGCGGAAGAACAGGCTGAACGTGGCGCGACCAAGCTGACCGCTCTGGTAGTATGACTGCGCCATAGTCAACTGGTAGAGATCGGTAAACAGCGAATTTGAGAAGGATTTGTGGGGCATAGCGTTCTTGTTTCGATGATCAATCACTAAGCCCGGATCCACCGAAGGGATGGATGAGTCGTCGTGCAAAAGGGGTGAGAAAGCGCTCCATTGAATCTGGGATAATGGGTTTGAAGACAAGAACCAACCCCAGAGCAGGAGCACTTAATAGATGTTACCACCTGAGCGTCCCGACCGCATCCGAATCGCCTTCGACGATCCCCGGCTGGTGGCCAATGCCGGGCTGCTCGTGCCGGCCACTCTCGCTCAGCGCCTGGGACTGAGTGAACTGGTGGACAGCAACGTTGACCTGGGCGATGCGCCGGGACGGGCGAACCCGGGAGACAAGACGCTGACCCTGGTTGCCTCGGCGCTGGCCGGTGGGGACTGCATCGATGACGCCGACGCGCTGCGTGCCGGTGGGACCGGGCGGGTGTTGGGCTGTACAGTGAAGGCGCCATCCACCCTGGGGACCTTCCTGCGCAGCTTCAGGTGGGGACATGTGCGGCAGTTGGACCGGGTGAGCCGGGAGTTGCTGGCGCGGGCCTGGGCCGCTGGCGCGGGTCCCGGCGATGAGCCGTTGACCATCGACCTGGACTCCACCATCTGCGAGACCTACGGACTGGGCAAGGAGGGCGCCCGCCGCCACAACTACACCGGCCAGAGAGGCTATCACCCGCTTGTGGCCGTCGCCGCAGGAACCGGCGACGTGCTGATGGCCCGGTTGCGACAGGGTCGAGCCAACACCGCCCGGGGCGCAGCCCACTTCCTGCGTGAGACGGTGAGCCGGGTGCGCTGCGCCGGGGCCACAGGACAACTCACCGTACGCGCCGACAGTGGCTTCTACACCCATGACATCGTCTCCGTATGCCGAAAGACAGGTGTCCGCTTCTCCATCACCGTCCGTCAGCACACCCGACTGCGCAATCTCATAGAGGCCATACCTGAGGAGGACTGGACTCCCATACCCTACTGGATGGACGGCGCAGCCGACGTGGCTGAGACCACCTACACCCCTTTTCGGAACGAGCCCGATGCCGCACCGGTGCGTCTCATCGTCCGCAGGGTGAAGCCCACGCCCGGTTCACAACTGGCCCTCTTCGTCGACTACAGCTATCACGCCTTCATCACCGACCGACAGGGCGACACCCTCCAACTGGAGGCCGACCATCGCCGCCACGCCGAGATCGAGAACGCCATCCGAGACCTCAAGTACGGTGTCGGGCTGAACCATCTGCCCTCGGGGCGCTTTGCAGCCAACGCCGCCTGGATGGCCATACAGGTAATGGCTCACAACCTGGCTCGCTGGATCGGACGCATCGGTCTGCGCGAGCCGGTGGCGACCACCAAGACCCTGCGCAGACGCTTGTTCTCCCTCGCCGGACGGCTCACCCACTCGGCCCGCCGCCTTACTTTGCATCTCCCGCAGCGCTGGCCCTGGGAAACACAGTTCGGTCGCGCACTGACCAGACTGCGAGCCATTCCTCTGCCGGCCTGACGGCAGTGTCTACTACTGACCACCGTACACACCACAGCCTGTCTTGTCCGTAAGATCGCTCCGGACCGGACCGCGGGTGTCCACTGTTGCCCGCAGATTCGTCAAACTCGCCCCAAATCGCCACTGTGGGCCTCCATTGGCGTCCAAAATCACGACCGCGGACCTTCAGAACGACCCAGGCGCTGACATCATAACCGCACCGCCACTTTGACACGTCCCTCACCCACGCCCCGGCGGCGATACTAACCCTCTTCGGTGGATTCGGGCTAAGACTAATGGTTGGGATTGGGTATAATGCGCTTTGCTTAACCAGAACAGTACAGGAGTGCATCCATGCAGGGTGTGATACTAAACGTGAGAAGCGCTCAGGGCCTCATTCTGGGCAACGACGGGGTGCGTTACACATTCACCCATGACGAATGGCAAAACGACGACCTGGCTCCCGAGCTCGGCATGAGAGTGGACTTCGAAGCGCGCGGTTCCGAGGCGACCGACATCTACCCGATTCCGGGCGCGTCTCCCGTGTCTGCGGCAACACCCAACGCGCCCCCGACCCAACTGTCCGGCGCGCCTCCCTCCACACCCCCTGTTTCTCCTCCACCTGAGAAGCGAACAGGGATGAGGTGGTGGCGCTGGACGCTGGCTGTGGGCACGATCCTCGTTCTGGGCATAGCCAGTGTGTACGCGCTGGCTATCTTCAGCACCTCCAACGATGCGACGGACTACTACAACAGGGGGGCTTGCATATTGGCGACTTGGACAGCATCCCTGCGCCATAGAAGACTTTGATAGGGCTATCGAACTAGAACCCGACCTTGCGTTAGCCTACAACAACAGGGGAGTTTCATACGCAGAGCTTGGCAAGTATAGCCGCGCCATAGAAGACTTTAATAGGGCGATTGAACTCGATCCCGACTTTACGAATGCCTACTACAACAGGGGAGTTTCACACAAAGAGCTTGGCGAGTATAGCCGCGCCATAGAAGACTTTAATAGGGCGATTGAACTCGATCCCGACTTTACGAATGCCTACTACAACAGGGGGCTTGCATACGGACGACTTGGACAGTATCGTCGCGCGATAGAAGACTACGACAGGGCGATTGAACTCGATCCCGACTTTACGAATGCCTACAACAACAGGGGAGTTTCATACGCAGAGCTTGGCAAGTATAGCCGTGCGATAGAAGACTACAACAGGGCGATTGAACTCGACCCTAACCATGCGAAGGCCCACAGCAACAGGGAGGCCGCATATCGGAAGCTCGGACAGTAGCGCCGCACGATACAGGGACTCGGCGCCTGAACGCGAAGTGAAGTTTGCGGCGGGGTTGTCCGACTCGCGTGTCGGGGCTATCATAGATTCAGCTTACTCGCGCTTAGCCTAATCGCCAACACGCTTGCGAGGAACATGACATGGCATCCACACCCATTGCGACAGTTCAGAAGCCGCGCTATACCTATGCCGACTTCTGCGAAGACCCGGGTCTGTACATTCTGCTCGGAGAACGAGTCCCTATCGAGATGATGCAAGGACGATCTATATTATACGCCACAATAGCCGTTTACTCTATCACGGACGAAGACGATCAACCTGTCTTCATAGATTCCAACACCCCCATTCGCACCAATCCGAACGACCTCCGCCAAGGCGTGGCTCCGGATCTGTACCGTTCCCGCAACGTGAACGTAGCCGCCATTTATGACCGGTCCGGCTACAACCTGTGGGAGGTGGGCAAGCCGCCGGAGTTCGTTTTGGAGGTGGCTTCGCCGTCCACATACGAGAATGACCTGCACGAAAAGCCTGGCATCTACGCCGAGATGGGCGTTGATGAGTACTGGATGTTCGATCCGACGGGCGGCGACCTGTACGGACAGGCGCTGATGGGATTCAAGTTGGTTGATGGGGAGTACGAAGAGATAGAGATAACTCCGAACGAGCATGGTCTGATGAGCGGATACAGCGAGGAGTTGGGGGTGAGGCTGTGCGGCGTGGAGGAGTCCAAGCGGGAGGGGTTGCTGAGCATTCAGCCGGAACTCATGCAGGTGTTCGAGTTGGACTACAATCCTGCGCTGCTGCTATTGCAGGATGTTGAGACCGGAAAGTACGTTCTGAACGTTACCGGGTTGAATGCGGTGATCGAGCGTGTGGAGGCCGAGCGGGACGCCGAGCGAAATCGCGCCGAGCAAGCCGAGGCCCGCATACAGGAATTGGAAGGGAGGCTGCGCTACCCGCAAGAGTAGTCAACCGGAGCCGGCGTTACGCGCCAACGGACACCCGCTCCCTCATTCCGTTCAACACGGACACCGTCTCGCTAACCAGATCGGCCATTATGTCCGCAGCCGGCCTCGCCTCGTTCACCATACCGGCGCCTTGACCCGCCGGATTGAACACCAGGTCATACCTCTTGGAACGCTCCGCCGCCGCGTTGAATCCGGACATCAATACGCCCTGCAACGGCATCGGCAGCGTGTCCAGCCCAGAGTTCTCCCATGCCTGCACAATCGGACCCTGGTACTGGCGGGCCGTTTTTCCCGTATAGGATCGGGAAATAACGAAGTCCTCGGAGCGGCCTTGGATTATCGTATCCTGCTGGGCTTCATAGATGCCGCACTCTTTGGCCGCAAGGAATGCAGTTCCCATCCATGCCCCCTCTGCGCCCAGCGCAAGCGAGGCCGCAATTCCACGGCCATTCGCTATTCCCCCCGCCGCGACAACTGGCAGGGGCGACACCGCATCTACAACCTGCGGCACCAGTGGCATCGTAGCGATCCGCCCGGTGTGTCCTCCCGCCTCAGTTCCCTGCGCGACTATGATGTCCACCCCCGCGGCCACCTGTCTGTGCGCGTTGCGAACGCTTCCGACCAGGCCCATCACCTTGACACCCTTCTCTCTCGCCATTGGAACAACCCAGGCCGGATCGCCGAGCGCGGCGGCGAATATCGCCACGTCCTCTTCCATGATCACATCAACCTGCCTACGCGCCAACGCCAAGCCGGTCTCGCCCGGCTCAGGCGGCTCCGCCTTCTCAAGACCGAATTCCTCTATCAGCGTATCAACGAAAGCCGCGTGTCTCGGATACTGTCGCCGCACCGCTTCGAACTGCGACTCAGGCTGCCCCGAACTCCCGCCCGTCTCCACGCTGCCAGTGACCACGGGCAATAGAAGATCCACCCCGAAAGGCTTGTTGGTCAACTCGCGCACCCTGCGAATACGACTTCGCAGCGCGTCCACCGCCATACCCGTGCCGCCCATAACCCCGAGTCCGCCCGCCTCCGACACAGCGGCCACCAACTCGGGCGGAGTCCACCTGCCTCCCATACCCGCGAGGCAGATCGGGTATTCAACTTCGAGTATGTCGCAGAGCCTAGTGCTCAATACCGGAGCAGTCATCTTTCACTCCTTGTCGTGAGTTCTCGCAGCGCGGATTGTAGATTCAGCGCCACGTGGTGTCAATTCGTGCGATAAGTGGCAGGGCTTATCAAAGTCGCCGCTGAACAAATCCTGTCGGACGTCGGACGAGTGATATACCTTGATTTATAAAGCAACAGGCGGACACTGGTGGCTTGAGTGGTGTCCGACTGGTGACCAACAGGGACTCTTCCACCTGCATTGACCTGCATTAGCTATGGCGGAATTTTTCAGGCACCCAGGATTCCCATATCATAATTTGTATTTATGTATAGCGATGTTCATAGTCACCGTCAGTCAGCGCTCTGATATTAGTTTGTATGTTCTTATTATGTCGCATATGGGATGTGAATGTGTAGTTGTCTGGGAAACCGAGCAGGACTTAGAATGGGCCCTGCGACAAACGGGCATTCGGTTCCCATTATCTACTTCAGGCCGCCCATATACTCAATCAATTTGTCTGGGAAATTGATAGTCATGCCGTCCGCGCCGCAATCCACGGCGTGTCGCATTAGCTCTTCGCTGTAAACTCCGTGACACCTGACGACGAAACCCTTTCGATGGAGCGTTTCTACCAGTTCTGGTGTTGTGATGTCGGCTCGCGGGCATACTTGGTTAAATCCAAGCGCAACAGATTGTTCGATGATCGAGTCGTCCCACGAACTTCCCTGCCCCAGCGGTACCAGCCACCCCGTCTCAAGTTCGGGAGCGTATGATCTTACCTCTTCGAGCCACGGCTTCCAGAAGGACGTGACGGTGACATCTGTCGTCAGCCCGCTCGCCCTGATCATATCCGCGGTACGGCTTGCGAGACCCTCGGCGCGAGCCTTTATCTCTACATGGAAATACAGCCTGCCTTTGTACTCCTCGAATATCTCGGCAAGCGACCTTATACGTTCTCCCGAGTACTCAGTCCCGAACCACGATCCGGCGTCCAGGCCGCGCAGCTCACCAAGAGTCCTGGACGCCACCGCGCCGGAGCCGTCAGTCGTTCTATCCAGGGTATCATCGTGAATCACAACGATATGCCCATCTCTTGAGAAATGAACGTCGAGCTCCACGTGGTTGACGCCAAGTTCGAGAGCTTTGTCGAACGCGGCGAAAGTATTCTCAGGAGCATACGAAGACGCGCCTCTATGCGCGATGCAAAGAAACTCTCGTTCAGTCATAAAACACCGTCCAAACTCTGATGAACATGAGGTTACAGGATCGCTCCCGCGTCCTGGAACTTCTCTATATCCGACCAGTCGAAGCCCAGTTCATCAACCAGGATTGACTCGGTGTGCTCGCCCAATTCCGGCGCGCCGCTTCTGATAGTTGACGGAGTCTCGCTGAAGGCGACCGGGAAGTTGCAGACCCTGATCGGGCCTATCGTGGGATGATCGAAGTCTGTGATGTAGTCGTTTGCTATCACCTGCGGATCGTCGGGGAGCTCTTCAATTGTCTGCACCTTCGCGTAGATGAACCCGTAACGCCGGAAGATGGCGTCCCACTCTTCGTACGTCTTGGTAGCGAACGTGTCCTCGATTATTCGCATGAGTTCCGGAGAACCGGCCTTCCCCTCCTGCGCGCCTTCTAAGCTGGGTTCTTCCAATATCCACTCGATTCCCAGCGCCTCGACAAACGGCTTCCAATAGCGGGCAGGTTGCGGGTTGGAAATCCTGAGCCACCTCCCGCCCTTGCACTTGTAAATGTTATACATGAAGTTGGTAACCGCATCCCGGTTCAGTGTGGGAAGATGCTGGCCTGTCAGGAGATTCATTCCAACGGCCAGTCCCTGGAGCCACATGGTACTGCTCATATGGGACACCTCAATCTTTTGGCCTACCCCTTTACTCTCCCTGGCCAATAGCGCAGAGAGTATGCCGAGGCACAGAGTAATGCCGCCGACCTGGTCCGAAGGCGCTCCTCGAACAGACACAGGATGCCTGGCCCAGGGAGGGGTGGCGGACATCATCAGCCCGGCCCGCGCTTGTCCGCAGCCGTCAAGAGAAGGTAGTTCCGCATCCGGACCCTCCGGCCCGAACCCTGAAGCTGAAGCGTAGATTAACTTAGGATTGATCTTATTGAGAGTCTCATAATCCATATCGAGACGTTCCGCGACGCCCTTGCGGAAGTTCTGTATGAAAACGTCCGCGCCCTCGACAAGTTTGTGGACTATTTCCCGTCCCTCGTCGGTCTTCAGATTTACGGCGATTCCACGCTTGCTGCGATTGCAAGTCTCGAAGTAAGCGTTTCTGCCCGCCGGAAGGCCGGCGTCAGCGGACTCCATGCGCGCGACCGCGCGTCCAACGTCGCCATCCAACGCCTCAATCTTGATAACGTCGGCGCCCATATCTCCCAGCATAGAAGCCGCCACCGGTCCGAACTGCCACATCGTCCAGTCCAGGACTCTGATCCCAGCCAAAGGCCCCGAGTCCAATCCATTTGTTTCGCTGCTCATTTCTACTCCCGGCGTGTGTTCTCATAAAGCTGTACAGAGATGTCGGCCTTAGAATATGTCGCTGGCGCTTACGCTGAAGCCCTTGATCGTGGAAGCGGTCACCGTATCCCCTTCCCTGTATTCGCCCGCAAGTTCGAGGTATCCATCCTTCAGAAGCATCACCCACAGAGTCCTGTTGATAGGGTCTATCAGCCAGTACTCCTTGACGCCGTGCCTGGCGTACAGGTCTCGCTTGACCACCCAATCCCTGCCAGTAGAAGACGGCGATATGATCTCGACCACCAGGTCCGGCGCGCCCTGTATGTTCGCGTCCGTGATGATGCCGGCATTCTCTTTGGAGACGAAGATGATGTCGGGCTGGAACGTATTGTGTTCGGACAGCACGACGTCGAACGGAGAGAAGAACACTTCTCCCAGGTCTTCCGTCTCTACAAAGCTACCCATTCGCAAGCCTAGCTTTCTCTGCGTCGTCTGATGCGCTCTATTCGGCGCTGCTGCCATAATCAATTCTCCCTCTATCAGTTCGTAGCGTTCGTCTTCGGGCATCCTACGATAGTCCTCATATGTGAGCTTGACGGTCGATTTGGCAGCAACCATTTGTACCTCCTAACTGTTTCGGCGTGTCAATGCGAATCCTCTTACAGTGTATCACCGCAAAACGATGCGTTCAGTCTATAATGCGGGAAGAATTATCGAAACACTCATTCCGCAAGGAGGAAGACATGGGCAGACTGGACGGCAAGGTAGCGATCATAAGCGGCGGCGCGAAAGGACAGGGCGCCGTGGAGACTGAACTGTTCGCCATGGAGGGAGCGAAGGTCATTTTCGGCGACATTCTGGACGAGGACGGCAAGAAGGTTGAAGCAAAAATCGCGGAACTCGGCGGAGACGTCGAGTACATCCACCTGGACGTAACGAGCGAGGCTGACTGGCAGCAAGCCGTCGAGCGGGCCGAAAGTAAGTACGGGAAGCTAGATATTCTCGTCAACAACGCGGGCATCTCCATGAGACACTCCGACATGGACGTGTCTTCGGAAGACTGGGATACGATGATGAACGTCAACGCCAAGGGCGTGTTCCTCGGCGTCAAGTATGCCATCCCCGCTATGCGGAGAGCGGGCGGCGGCTCGATAGTCAACATTTCCTCGATAGCGGGCATACTGGGCAGGCCCATGGCTTCCCCCGCGTACAGCGCGTCCAAAGGAGCGGTGCGGGTATTTACAAAGTCAACCGCGGGCCGCTTCGCCGCCGAGGGCATCAGGTGCAACTCCATCCATCCCGGACCAATCGACACGGATATGATTCGAGCGGCCACCAATTCAATCCGTCCCGAAACCCGAGTGGGTGAGATTCCAATTGGCAGGCTCGGACAGCCGGAGGACGTAGCATACGGCGCCCTCTACCTCGCCTCCGACGAAGCCTCTTTCGTAACGGGATCCGAGTTGGTGATAGATGGCGGAGTGTCGAACATCAGGCCATAGGGAGGAACCGCGGAGTATCAGATTCATCCCGTTGGTCTGATACCCTAGTCGCGCAATGCTTGCTCAGGACGAAGCCGAAAGCCTAATCGCGATGGAAAAGCGGTTCAACGACACGATTGATTTCCTATATCTTCCCGAACCCGGCCATGACCTGGTAATCCCGCTGGTTTCGGTTGACGGGCGGGAGTCGTTCCTGTTGGACATCGAACACGGACGACTCCCACACCCACAGCGGGGAGATTCGTCTTCTGACAAGTGGAAGTTGCAGTTGCGTTACGGTGACGAAGTTCTGGTTCGGCTGGACATCGGAGGACCGGCCCATATCAATCCGGGACGAGCTCCTCACAGGCGTCTATCCAGATATGCGGGCCGGCGGATTCCCACTCCGCATATTCAGCGATACATAGAAGGGCAGGAAGACGAATGGGCGCTTCCACCTCCACCCGACTTTACTGCCCTGAGTGATATAACCGTGACATGGAGAGAATTCATCGGTTACTGTAGCATCATTGAAACTCCGAACATAATGGGAGATTTCTGACATGGACAAATTAGAGGGCGAACGGCTGGTTCAACGGTATGCTGACTGGCTGCGTGACTACTCCGAAGTGGATCCTTATGAAGATACTTGGGTGGTCTCGTTGCCTTTTCTAGACAGGCATAGGAATTGTCTTCAGGTCTATATCAGTAAAACGGATTCCGGTCTGATGCTCTCAGACTATGGCGACACTATCAGGGACCTGAGAATATGCGGGCTTGTCATAGATACAGACACCAGGCGCGACGCGCTGAAACGCATACTGCTTTCATCCGGCATGAATCTGGACGGGGATGAGTTGCAGATGCTCACATCGGAAGATGATTTTCCACGCAGCTTGAATGAAATGGCGCGTGGAATGATGGCGATTGGCGACCTCATATATATGACTCCACTGAAAGTCGCGCGGCTTTACGAGGAGGATGCGCAGGTCGAGTCGCAGTCCGAGAAGAAACCGCTGGCCGCGGCGCGGAGTTGACTAACTGCGAAAGTTGCCCATAAGTGAATTCGGTCCACGTAACATACGATGCAGACGGAGACATCCTGTATATCGCCTTTGGAACTCCCAGGCCGGCCACAGGCTACCAACTCTCAGACCAGATTCTTCTCAGGATAGATCACAAAGACAATACCCCCGCCGGCCTGACTATCTTCAACTTCCTGCATCATGTTAGTTCAGGCATGGAAATTGAGATTGCCGAAATAGAAGACGACCTGATGCCATTTCTCTCGTCAGAGCCTGTGAGCCGGTTCCTGGAAATTCAGAGCGACGGCGATGGGACTATCGCCCGCCTGCTCGAACCTTCGCTGAAAGAGAGCGTGTCGGCGGCGGCAACGTGATACGCGCCGCCGCAAACTCCGTCCGCCCCGAAACCCGCGACGTGATACTATTAGGACTTACGCAGTTGAGAACGATTTCGTAGCTGGATTAGGTCATACTTACCTAGGATTTCATATCCAAGTGCGTAACTCCTAACTATAACAAGGCAATGCTCACTCAGGACGAGGCCGAAAGCCTAATCGCAATCGAAAAGCGGTTCGAGGACGTGGTTGATTTCCTGCTTCTTCCTGAACCCGGTGAGAACCTGACTGTTCCGATGGTTTCGCTAGACGGACAGGAGTCGTTCCTTTTGGATGTCAGGCGGGGACGTAGGCGACGGAAGGATTCATCTTCCAACAGGTGGAGATTGCAATTGCGTTGTGGAGATGAAGTTCTGATTCGACTAGAGACAGGAGGGCCACCGCACCCTAATCCCCGACAAGCGCCTAATAGGCGTCTATCGAGATATGCGGGGCGATGGGTAGAGACTCCCCATATCCAGAGATACGTAGAAGGCGAGGAATATCCCTGGGCGTTTCCACCCCCAGATGAATTTACGGACCTCGACGATATAGTGGTGACGTGGCGGGAGTTTTTGGATTACTGCAACATCATCGAAGTTCCGAACGTAATAGGAGATTTCTGATATGGACAAGCTAGATGGCGAAAAATTAGTTCAGCGGTACGCCGATTGGCTGCGTGACTACTCAGAGACGAATACCTACGAAGATAGGGTCTGTGAGATAACGCTTCCTTTTCTGAACAGGCGTCGTAGTTGTATTCAAGTCTATATTCGTAGAACAGACTCCGGGCTGATGGTCTCGGACGAAGGAGAGACCATCGGCGACCTGAGATTCTGCGGCTTCGATATAGACGACACGGAGACCAGACGACGAACTTTGGAGGGTCTGCTCCGGTCATTCAGCGTGAAGTTGGTAGGCAAGGACGAGTTGCGAGTGTACACCTCTGAGGAAGAACTGCCGGACTACATGAACGAGTTGGCGCTATGTATGCTGGCTGTTGACCGCATGATATACATGACCCCGCACAAGGTGGCGCGGCTGTACGAGGAGGATACACAGGCCACCCGCGAATCCGAGAAGGAACGGCTGGTCGGTCTGATGCCGCCGTAGCGTCGGCTGTCGCTGGTGCTGGAGCCCAGAGGGTAGAGGTGAGACGAGAAGATGTTAGTGATGCGGTCAGAGCACCGTTCGCCATGAGGGGATTATATCATGGGTTAGCTTTTGTCTGGATTCCTGCAGTATTACCCCACCCAAACCACAACAGTACAGGATGATGTTCTGCATAACTCACCTCCTTGTTTGGACTCTTAAGCCATGAACAGCCTGAAGGGGTGTCGGTTCTCATTGTAGCAGTGGACGGCGAGCGCGAGTGCGTCCACTCGTTCCAGCAGCCCTTCGGCGGCACGAAGTGTTACCTTGGCCTGAACTTGCCTGCGACCAGTTTCTCCCGCATCTCGTGGGACTCTATCAGGTAGCCGTCAAAGCCTCTCATCTACGTCACCCCATGAAGCGATTGCGTGGCACTCTATTCCAGAGACCAGTTAGCTAAATCCCATAAATCCCCTCCGCGTTCCCCGAAAACAGCGCCGCCCGCTCATCATCCGTGAACCCTGCCGTTATTTCGTCGTAGGCATTAACTATCGTGGAATAGTCGCTGAACAGACTGTCCACCGGCCAGTTCGTGGCGAAAAGGCTGCGCTCCACCCCGAACGTCTCTATGCAGGTGAGGACATAGGGCCGGATGCTGTCCACCGTCCAGTTGTTGTCACCCATGCCGAGGCCTGATATTTTGCAGATGATGTTGTCCGCTTGGGCAGCGGTCCGCATTCCCTCTTTCCAATTCTCGAAATAATCCGGCGTCCGCTTCGCCGGAAACCCAGCATGGTCTATCACTATCGGGATATTGCGAAATTTCTCAGCCAGACCGCGGAGTTTCGCCATCTCCTGCCACTGCGCCGCTATGCTCGCTATCAGGTTGTACTTTTCAAGCAGAGCGTAACCCCTGTGAAAGTCCGGCTCCACCAGGTAGTCCCCGTATGAGAAATCCCGAATCCCGCGCATATTGGGAAATTCGCAATGCCGTTCCAGCGTTGCTTCCACGTCCGGGGCACGCAGGTCTGCGTACGCGACTATCGCCTGCGGGAACCCCGTGCGGTCCGCGGCCTGCTGGAGCCACTCCGTCTCCTTGACCGGGTCGTCAGAGCCTATGGCCGCCTGCACGTGTATGGCCTTGACGACATTCGATTCGCGCGTCATCTCTATGAAGTCCTCGGCGAGCCAGTTGCGCTCGGCGAGTTTCCTCGGCAGCGTGCCTAGAGAAGGGTGAACGACATCGGGCTGCCAGTGAGCGTAAAACAAATCAGGATGCCGCATATCGTAGAAATGCACATGGGCGTCAACGAACTCTGGCTTGTCCATTCCCTTCTCCCCTCTGTATCGGACTGCGAGTTTCCACACATACTACACAACAGCCTAGTCCTTTGCTACAATATGCCTGTTGCAGAACAAAAGTGCCTAAGTTATATAATGTGCAGTTTATCAATGACGACAAAAATGTCTGACAATTTTTTTTCTGTAGGTCAATTCCAGGCGAATTCATAGCTAAATCCGCCGATTTTCAGGTCAATACCACCTGAAACGTCACCTGAAGTCCACCTGGACTTCACCTGAACCAACATAAATCAGAATATATAACCCAGCCGATTTTCCACACACCTATCGACTTTGGAAAGACCCTGTGAACGACAACAACATGTATCAACTTCGTCGGCGTTCCTTGCGGCGCGAAAATCCCCTCTCCCTCGATGGGAGAGGGCTAGGGTGAGGGTGATTACTGCCACCGACCAAACTGATACAGCATCCGTTCGGAGTCTGCTGTTGACACCCTGAAAATGCTTTCGCTATCATCTCAATTAGCAGTCTTACACATAGACTGCTAATCAACATTTCAGGTAGTCAACGTAATCTAAAATAAGGAGGTTCTAGTTAGAATGGCGACTGAAACAAAGGTCATGTTCAAGCCCCTGGGCAACCGCGTGGTTGTCGAGCCCCAGGAGGGCGAGGAACAGGTGAGCGCAGGCGGGATCTACATTCCCGACACGGCAAAAGAGAAGCCCCAGGAAGGCGTCGTTGTGGCCGCTGGCCCCGGACGTCTGGCCGACGACGGCGCCCGTATCCCAATGGAAGTCTCGGTCGGAGACGTAGTGATTTACTCCAAGTACGCCGGCACCGAGTACAAGGACGGCGATGTAGAATACCTCGTCCTGCGCGAAGACGACATCCTGTTCAAGAAATAATCGAGTTAACACCATTTCCCATAGCTTAAAGAAGGAGGACTGAGCGAATATGGCAAAACAGCTTCTGTTCAGTGAGGAATCAAGGTCCGCGATGAAGCGCGGCATAGACGTTATGGCCGACACCGTTGGCGTAACGCTCGGCCCACGTGGCCGAAACGTTGTATTGGACAAGAAGTTCGGCCCGCCCCAGGTATGCTCGGACGGCGTTACCATCGCCAAAGAGATCGAACTCGAAGACCCGTTCGAGAACATGGGCGCCCAGCTTCTAAAGGAAGCGGCGAGCAAGACTAACGATGTCGCCGGCGACGGCACCACCACCGCAACCGTGCTCGCGCAGGCCATCATACACGAAGGTTTCAAGAACATCGCCGCCGGCGCCAACCCCATGGCCCTCAAACGCGGCATCGAAAAGGGCGTTGTCGCCATGCGAGACGCCGTGGAAGAGATGTCCACTCCCGTCGAAGGACGGATGCAGATCGCGCAGGTCGCCTCTCTCTCCGCGCACGACGACGAAATGGGCGAACTCATCGCCGATGTCATGGAAAAGGTCGGCAAGGACGGCGTGATTACCGTCGAAGAGTCCAAGGGTCTGTCCTACGAGCAGGAGTTCGTGGAAGGTATGCAGATAGACCGCGGCTACATCTCACCCTATTTCATCACCGACCAGGACCGCATGGAAGCGTCCATTGACGATCCATACATCCTGATTACCGACAAGAAAATCTCCGCCGTTTCCGATGTCCTGCCCGCCCTCGAGAAGATTCTCCAGGTCGGCAAGAATGTCGTGATCGTGGCTGAGGACATCGAGGGCGAAGCCCTGGCCACTCTGGTCGTCAACAAGCTGCGCGGCACTCTCAACTGCGTGGCCATCAAGGCCCCCGGCTTCGGCGACCGACGAAAGGCGATGCTGGAAGACATGGCCATCCTGACTGGAGGCCAGGTCATCAGTGAGGAAGTGGGACGCAAGCTGGACTCGGTTACGGTCGAAGACCTTGGCCGCGCCCGCCGCATCGTCGCTTCCAAGGAAGAGACGACCTTCGTGGACGGATCCGGCGCCGAAGACAACATCCAGGGCCGCATCAACCAGATCAAGGCCCAGGTTGACGAGACCACATCCGACTTCGACCGCGAGAAGCTCCAGGAGCGCCTGGCCAAGCTCTCCGGCGGCGTTGCCATCATCAAGGTCGGCGCTGCCACCGAGGTCGAGCTCAAAGAGAAGAAGAACCGCGTCGAGGACGCTCTGTCGGCCACCCGCGCCGCTGTCGAAGAGGGCATCGTTCCCGGTGGCGGACTTGCCATCCTGCGCGCCAGCGTCGCGCTGGACGGACTGGGACTCTCCGGCGACGAGGAGACCGGCGCCGCCATTCTCAGAACAGCCTTGCAGCGTCCCATCAAGCTCATCTCCGAGAACACCGGCGTTTCCGGCGAGGTCATCCTCTCCGAGAGCCTGAAGGGCGAGGGCGACTGGGGCTACGACGCCGAGGCTGGCGAGTTCTGCCACCTGCTCGAGAAGGGCATCATGGACCCGGCCAAGGTCACCCGCGCCGCGATTGAGAACGCTTCTTCCGTCGCAGCCATGGTCCTGACCACCGAATCCCTCATAACCGACGTGCCGGTACCGGCGTCCGCGGCACCCGCCATGCCCCCAATGGACTACTAGACCGCGCCAATCCAACAGAATAGACTAGTAGTCCGACAACTTAGCTGTGATGGATATCCAGATTCCGAATTATCCCCTCTCCCTTTAGGAGAGGGTTAGGGTGAGGATATATAAACCGTCAATCCAAAAATGTTGGAACACTAGCTTATGGGGCTGACCGAATGGTCAGCCCCAACTCATGCTCGTTTTCGGTGATTGGCGACGCAGTTGAAGGTCCATACCAGGCGACCGCCGGAAACCCTATTGCCGAAAGCTCTGCATGGTTTCAACCGGCGCCAGAATTGGCCGCTTGTTGGGGCGGAAGAGCGGGATATGCCAACTACCGTCCGTTCGCGTGTGAACGGTCTATCAATTATCCACCTGTTCGGTTTCGCCCTATTATCGTTATGTGAAGTCGGCAGCCCGTCCTGTTTAAGTTATGTCAAGTGGGCAGTAAATTGCGCCGCTGGGGTGCGTGGCGAGGAGGACTCATCACCCGCCCGCTCGCGGTGAGTTCTCTATCAGCGTCCAGCGTCCGTTATAGACGCCCTTGGCAGACCGGAGAGGTCCAGCCTCCGGTATATCCCCTGGTCGGAAGCGATTGCAGCCGCTCAACCACCGGTCCGCCGACTCCTTGCCGCTCCGGTACCCACCCCAGCCGCTTGGCGGTCGCCAGGTTCAGGCGAACCGCGTAATCGGCCATCCGCTCGATGTCCACGCGCTCCATTCCAACTTCAAAGGCGCGGAGCGCCTCGGCGAAGCCACCACAGTATCGCGGCCTTATGAGCCCGTCCAGAAGCGTGCGTTCCAGGTTCGTGATCCAGACCCGAGTCTCTCTCGCCCAGGCTCTTTCGATGCCGAAGAAGCGATTGGGACGTGTCCGTATGAACCTGTAGTGGATGTTTCGGACCCGATAGCCGTCTCGGGAGCGGGCGACGGCGGGATTCCTGTGCCTCGGCGCCGATCCTTCGGTCGTCGTCAGGACGGAGATGCTTCTCGGGATCCGCTCAGTCAATCCGTGGTGATGCATAGCCGTCCAGTGTGAAATGGCGGCGGGGCTCACGAGGAACATCGCTATCTTGAACTCATCGGCGTCGGGGCCCCCCGGCGTGGTGGACGACAATGCATAGAGCCCCCGGCGCAGTGGGACTATCCAACCGGTCCGGTGAAGGCAATGGAGACGCTCCGGCAGATACGCGTCCTTCACTCCCGCGCGGGGAGCCAGTTCTCGCGCCCTGTCCATTGTGAAGACCCGGTCCCCCTATCTGGACAGAAGCCTGCACAACTCGATCCCGACCAGTGTCCGCTTGGGTCTTGTCGGTCGTGGTTACAACTGATTTGTATAAATCGTCCGTTACTACTCGATAGTCTGCCTGTAGGATATATACCCCAATGCTCGGGCAACATCAATCGGTGTCACCTGACTGCCACATCGTCTTCGGGCTATCTGAAGCTGCGCAACGTTCTCTGTAGCTGGAGGGAAACAACACCTATTAGCTGTGCGAGGTTGGCTAGGCTCCTGACTTCGTTCTTGAGATAGGCTCGGAGAGCGCCGCTGCTGCTGACCTAGGCCGCAAGTGGGATCTGTACGCGGAGATCGGAGTGGGTGAATACCGGCGATATGACGCGACAGGCGGTGAGTTCTACGGCGAGCCGCTGGTTGGCGAATATCTTCAGGACGGTGAATACCATCGCTTCGAGCTTCGGCGCGATGCCGACGGGCGGGAGTGGTCTCACAGCGAAGCGCTGAATCTGGACATCTGGTGGACGGAGGATGATCTTCGCTTCTGGGACCATGTGGGCGGACGCTGACTTCTGAGCCACGAGGAAGAGCGTATTCGCGCTGGAACCACAGAGAATCGCGTGGCCGAACTGGAAGCGGAAGTTCGGCGTCTACGTGGGCAATAGCCTCTCTTACCCTATATAGCCGGCGACCCTGAGACCTTTATCTGTTACAGCAGGCCAGGTTGGGAGATCGTCAAAAAACTACCCAAAACCCTATGAGACATTTTGCCGTCAAGTGTTGCAATCGGCAATTCCTCCTCCTCGCAGCTGACGTTCTCCTGTCCTCTATGGGGCCTTTACCAGTTCATAGGGCCGAATACTGTCGATCTGCTCGGCCTCGGCGCTCTCAGCGTGGTACAGGTCCCAACGGAGTTGCAGGTTCAACCAGAAGTCGGGAGACGTGCCAAGGAACTTGGAGAGTCGAAGGCAGAGGACAGTTCGATCTCTCCCGAAGAGGTGGTGGACGCGCTGCGAGAGTTGCGAGACCAGGGTAAGGTCAGATTCTGGGGTATGACCGCAGTGGGGGAAGCCGCGGCCCTGCACCGAGTCATCGGCTCGGCAACACTGGACTCTGTCCGGTCGGTGTATAACCTGGTCAATCCCAGCGCCGGATAGGCCGTACCGCCCGGATTCGATATGCCCGACTATGGGAATCTGATTGAGCGCGCATCAGCCAATGGCATGGGAGTGCTGGTGATTCGGGTCCTGGCGGCGGGAGCGCTGACCGGGGAAGACATGAGACATCCCGTCGCCGTCCGTCGCACCCATTGGTTCAGGTGGCGACTACGGCCAGGATATGGCCAGGTCGGACGGCTTCCGGTTCCTTCAGCAGGAGGGTTACGTAGATAACCTGGTGGAAGTTTCCTTGCGGTTCGCTTTGGGCAACTCTGGGGTGAGCAGCGCGCTGGTGGGCTATTCGAGCCTGGAGCGCTTGGAGCAGGCAATAGTTGGCTGAAGCCAGTTCCGGATCAGAAAGGGCGGTCGGACTGAAGATACATACCTGGTTGATGCGCTCGTTGCCAAGCCTGCCTCATTTAGCTACGTAGCGCATCGCCGCGGTATCCTCAGCCTCAACTTCGAATGTCTTGAGCAAACTCCCGGCGCAACTCTTCCGAATTTGTGTGCTGAATGGCCATAGTCTCATGGCCTTTCTCCTGTTCTTTCATTCAGATGCGAAGAGGGGAGGCGCATTACTCGCCTCCCCCCTTCACACGAGATCCTAGTATCTGCCCGCGGTAACCGGCGTACCCTACCGTCTGAAGCAGTCGCTACAGTAGACCGGGCGGTCGCCCCTGGGTCTGAAAGGCACGGTGGTATTCTTGCCGCATTCGGAGCAAACGACCGGGTGCATTTCCCGAGGGCCTCGATCATAACCACCGCCGCCGCCGCCGCCGTTGCGCCGGACGCGCTTCGCCTGACGGCAGGTCGTGCAGCGCTTGGGCTCGTTTGTGTAGCCCTTGTCGGCGTGGTACGCCTGGTCATCAGCGCTGAAGATGAACGATTGGCTGCATTCCACACAGGAGAGGGTTCTGTCTTCGTAACTCAATAGTGTCCTCCGTTTCATTGGGTAGTTGACAAGAGACGGCCACCAAGGCAAAAGACGCAATGAGCCATGGGAGGTCCGGAGAGAAACTGACGAGGAACCGAAGTGTGAACTAGGGAGCCACAGAGCGGCCGGGGGAACTCAGAGTGCCGCCACCAGAGGCAGTATACCACAAAACTTGGGCTGGTGTCGTATCGAGCAGGGCAAGATATTCGCGGATACGCTCCCACCCTCAGAGTACATGCTCAGAGCCTGACGAATGGTCATCGCAGGGTAGTAGTAGCGGTTGCCGTCGGGGGTGAATCGGTAAAGACAGTCCCCGCAGCGATAGGTCTGCTTGCCTTTTGAGTGTCCGTCTTTGGGTGCCCAGGTGGAACCGCAGTGTGGGCAGCGAACGTCATGGTTGTACGCGCGTGGACGGGCCATATGTATCGCCCTCCGTGTAATATTGGAACTACATTTTAGATTACCAGCGCGTATTCAGAATACCGATCTATTTCTCCGGCGAACTCGTTGCTACACTAACTAGGCAGCGGTTAGAAAAAGTTAAAAGAAATGACCTTGACCCCTTTTCCGGATTAGTGATAACGCCCAATCTACGACAATTATCGCAAGGGCGATTAGACCAACTACCATCATATTGTCGAACTTCCCGAAAATGCTAGGAATACATGGTTGAAGATGGGCCATAGCCGGCTCCGTCGTACATTCTGAACAGAGAAGGGAAGAAGAAACCATGCCGACTGAAATCAAGCTGTGGAAGATAGAGGAAGATTCACCCAGGCCGGTTGACCTGGACAAACTAAACCTCGAATCTCGGCTTGAGGACTGGATACGCAAGGACATTAGTCTGGTGAACGCCGGCCTGCTCGTGATCGGTCAGCAGGTTCCGACCGGACATACCGGGGGCATAGACCTGCTCGCCATAGATTCCGACGCCAACCTGATTATCCTGGAACTCAAGCGGGACAGAACGCCGCGTGACATCGTGGCGCAAACCCTGGACTATGCCTCATGGGTTCAGAACCTCGGACTTTCGGACATACAGGAGATCACGTCAAATGCGGACCTTCTGGATGGGAAGAGCCTCGAAGATACGTTCAGGGAAAAATTTGGGGAAGACCTGCCCGAATTCGTGAACCAGGCGCATCGTATGTATATTGTTGCGTCCGCTCTCGACTCAGCGACGGAGAGAATCGTGGGATACCTTTCTGAAACACATGGAGTGGATATCAACGTCGCCACGTTCGCCTATTTCAATGCCGATGGCCAAGAGATGATAGGGCGTTCGATGCTTCTTGATGAAGAAATTGTACAGACCCGAGCGGTAACCAGAAAAACGTCGAAGCGCAGACAAAATCTTACTCAAGCTGAACTTCGGGATATCGCGGCAGAAAACGGAGTGGAGAAACTATGGGATAAAGCCTACGATGGATTCCTACCCATGTCGCGGGGAAGAATCCGGAGTCTATCCAGTTTGTCCTTTCAGGTTAGACTTGTCGGTGGTGGACTTAGAACGTTTCTTTCAATACTTCCCGGCTGGAGTTCTGACGAGAAGGGTCTTGTTCTCAGGGTTCGCGATCAATTTATCTCCGAACATTTCAACATCCCCCAAGATGAGATACAGGATGTATGCGGAGACGAGGTGAAAGACTTTCCAGATGTGTGGGGCGGTGAGCGATTCTCCGACGCCGACCGCCTTAACCGCCTCATAGAACTGCTCAAGCAGAACGCTCCCCAAGGTTGAACCGCGGCGGGCAACCCTAACGCTATCACAGAATGAATATCACGCGATTCTATATCCACAACACAAAGGCGCCGGAGCTTATAGAACTTTTTCTGATAGCCTCCGTCGCGTCCGTTTTGGGCATCCGCGCTTTTCTGGCCATCGCCGACTATCCGCAGCTGGGCGGGGACAGCCTGCACATAGCGCATATGCTTTGGGGCGGCCTGTTCATGGCGCTCGCGCTCCTCCTCTTCGCCAGCCTGGGGCATATCGCCCAGAGGCTCTCCGCCATTCTGGCCGGAGTGGGATTCGGAACTTTCATAGATGAGTTGGGAAAGTTCATCACCAGCGACAACGACTACTTCTTCCAGCCGACTATTGGCCTGATCTACATCATATTCATCTCTATCTTTCTGCTTCTGCGCGCGCTTCGCGGTCGAAAGTCCGTCGGTTCGGAGGTGGCGTTGGCGAACGCGCTGAACCGTCTGGAACTGGCGGCGGGCGGCGGTCTGGACAGCGAGACAAAGAGCGAGATCATCGAACTGCTGGAGATGTCCGACCGGAGGAACCCACTCGCGCGAACGCTGAGGACGTATGTGGAGGACGTGGAAATCCGGCGGGGCGCGGACATGGGGTTTTACTTCAAGATTCGGGATTGGCTGCTGGAAGCGTACAGTCGCATAGCTTTGAGCCGGTGGTTTGTCAGGGTTTTGATAATCGCCGCCGCGCTGTTCGCCATGGGCCAGCTTATTGGGACTGGTCTCCTGCTGGCCGTCAACCTACTGCCAACGCAGGGGCTGGAGTTGGGCTTCACCGGGTGGGCGCAAACGGCGTCGGCAACGGTCGCGGCTATGATAACGGCTATCGGAATATGGCGGTTGCGGGCGTCTCGGCTGAGCGCGTATGTGTGGTTTCAACGGTCGCTGCTGGTGAGTATCTTCGTTACCCAGGTGTTCGCGTTCTTCGAGTCGGAGCTTGCGGCTGTGGGCGGGCTGTTCCTCGATATACTTATCTATGTCGCGCTTGGCTTTATGATAGAGCGGGAGCGGGAGGGTGAATCATATGCCCGGACCAAAGATTGACGAACTGCTATTGCTCATGGACCGCGCTTTCGCGGACAGCGAACATTCGCTGCTGAAGAACCTGGCGAGCGTGAGGGAGGAATCGTGGACGCGACTCCCGGAGGGGGCTGAACGCTCCATTCGGGACATTGTGGCGCACGTGGGCATGTTCAAGTTCATGTACGCGAACCACGGCTTCAGGGAAGGTGACCTCGACTACGGCGAGCCGCCCGCTAAACCAGCGCCCGAGCGACTGTCGTCGGTTGATGCCGCGATGGATTATCTGCGTGAGGGACATGAGTACCTCACCGGCTGCATAGGCGAGTTCGAAGACGACTCAGAGCTGGACTCGATGAGAAAGGCGCATTGGGGCGGTCTGGTTCCGACGCGGCATATCATCGTTACGATGATCGAGCATGACCTGTATCATGCGGGGGAGGTGAACCGCTCGCGGGCGCTGCTGCAGGGGGATGATGGGTGGTTCGTGCCGGACGGTGGGTAACGGGGGTTGGATCGGGCTATGTCCCGCCGCCGTTCGCTGTGGCTACACGGGCACCGCCGATTACTCCGAGGATAGCCCCCACCGACACCTTGACCATCCAATCCCCAATGCTTATGAGGTTGGTTTACGCTGGAGTAAGTTCCTCAGCTGGAATGGGCGCGTGCCAGAACATAATGCCGATTCCTCCAGTACATAGCATAAAAAGAACCAGCAACACGCCGACTAATGATGAATTCCCGCTGACGGATCTCATTGTGTATCCGCGCTATCGGGATCATTCATGGTCGACGACTGGCTATTTCTGTTTACGTTTCGCGTCGCCGACCACGCCCAGACCGCGACGATTGCCACGAGAGCGATCATGCTGCCTATCGTCATGATGAAGCCGACGGTTGATACTATCTGATCCGGTACCATGATTCCGCCTCCCTTTCCTTCTCATCATATCACAGGCCCGCTGTCTTTCCCGGCGCGGCGTTGACTGGAACGGGCGACGCTGATAATCTCGCATTGTCGGCGAGTATCTATTGTGCGCCGGTATGAGCGCGTTATTTTCATACCGCAAAGCCAGTAAACCCGATTAGATACAGGGAGGAATGAAAATGTGGAATCAATTCAATACAGCGGACTATGAGGGACAGATCGCCGAGACGGTAACCGTCAGCGGTTACAACGGGGATAGGGTGAACGCCTACTTCGCGCGGCCTCTGGGCGCGGGCCCGTTCCCGTCCATAGTCCTGATACACCACCTGCCGGGCTGGGACGAGCTTTACAGAGAGTTCGCGCGCCGGTTCGCCCATCACGGGTACGTCGTGTGCTCGCCCGACCTGTTCGCGCGGTTCGGACAGGGTACGCCGGACGACATCGCATCAGCCGCGCGTGGACAGGGCGGTGTCTCCGACGACAGCGTGCTTGCCGACGCCGAGGGCGCGGCGGCCTTCCTGAACTCCCTGCCTTATACCAATGGCAAGGTCGGAATCATCGGCAGCTGCTCCGGCGGGCGACATTCCTACATGGTCGCGTGCCGGTCTGGCGCGTTCGACGCGGTGGTGGACCTATGGGGCGGTCGAGTGGTCACGGCTTCCGACGCGCTCACTCCTCAGCAGCCCGTCGCTCCGATTGACCTGACCGAGGGCATATCCTGCCCTGTGCTGGGCATATTCGGCAACGACGACCAGTCCCCGCCTCCGCGCGAGGTGGACCAGCTCGAAGATGCTCTCAAGCAGCATGGCAAGGATTACGAGTTCCATCGCTACGACGGCGCGGGACACGGATTCTGGTACCACGACCGCGGCGCCTATCGTCCTGAACAGGCGATGGATTCGTGGGAAAAGGTCTTCGACTTCTTCGGCAGAAAGCTGTCCTAGCTTAGCTGCCAACCGCTACTCACGGCACACTGCCCGTACTCTAATTGGGCGGTGTGCTGGCTGTCACTGGCTCATCATTCAGATATGCGAGCGAAACACATTGCTATAATGCCGCAAGTTAGCCATTGTAGTGTTCTTGTTCGATGTCTTGGGTACTGTATCAATTTGAAATTTCGCAGGTTGAAATCTCGGGATTCCAGCTATGGATTTCTGTAATTTTCAGGGTCGGAGAATTGAAACTGATACACTACCATGTCTTGAGTTTTCTTGCGGTTTGTATTAACTGGATGATATAAATATGAGATGAGTTCAGTCGGTCTCGATTCGGTGAGATAATGAGTAATAAGCGCATCGCTCCGATGTGAATCCCCGCATGACACGTTTAGCGTAAAGAGGATATTGGTTGCGAAAATATATAGCGGTGAGGATATTATGAAAGCTAAATCTATAAAATCGATGTCTCTGTTGTTGCTGGTGGCGCTGCCAATTGTATTGTTCGCACTGGCTTGCGGAGGCGGCGAGGCGGAACCGGAGCCCACAGCGGTGTCGGGGCAGTCCGCCTCCTGGCCGACTTCTCCGCCTGCGACTCCCTCGGCGCCGACTTCTGCGCCGGCGCAGCCGTCCGGCGACATGATGGATGAGCCGTTCAGGATAGGGGTGATGGAGTCCGTTACAGGGCCCGGTGAGACCTACGGCAACGTCGCCGTCCAGGCCAAGCAGATGGCCGTGGACGAAATCAACGCGGCGGGCGGCGTCAACGGACGCAAGCTCGAACTCATCGTCGAGGACGAAAAGTGCAACGCGCAGGACTCGATCACCGCTTACCGTAAACTCACCGACGTGGACGGCGTGAAGATCATCCTCGGCACCTCCTGCTCAGGAGCCATGCTCGGAGCCGCTCCGCTCGCCGAGGAAGACGGCGTGGTCATGTTCTCGGGTCTTGCCACCAACCCGGACATCGCCAACGCCGGAGACTACATCTTCCGTACATCCATGAGCGACGCGCAGGTCGGCGTTGACACCGGAAACACGCTGTGGGCGGACGGGGTTCGCACACTGGCGACCATCACCGAGTCCACGGACTACGCCGAGGGCGTCAGACGCACTTCCGTGGAGCAGTTCGAAAAGCTGGGCGGCGAGATAGTCGGAGAGGAACGATACGCCTCGGACGTCACCGACTTCAGGTCGCAGTTGACCAAGCTGTTCAACGAGAACCCCGACGGACTGCACGTAGCGGCGCAGTCGGAGTTCTCGGGCGGCACTATTGTTAAGCAGGCGCGTGAACTTGGTTATGAGGGTCCGATCTACTCCGACATCGTTCCCATCGGAACGACGGCGTTGGAAATAGCCGGAGACGCCGCCACTGGGATGAAGGCGATCACCGCGGACCTGGATCCCTCCAACTCCAAGGCTCAGGAAGTGCTTAAGAACTTCCGAGAGCGGTACGACTACGTAACGCTTCCTTGGTACCTGGGATCTGCCTATGACGACGTGTACATAACCGCTGAATGTCTGAAGAGGACGGGAGACGATCAGGACGCAGACGGCTTCAGGGACTGTTTGTACGATGTCTCATGGAGCGGGGCCATTGGTTCTGACTACAGTTTCGACGAGAACGGCGAGGTCATCGGACTATCGAACGTGGTCGTCGAGGTACTGCCAACAGGGGAACGGAGCGAGGACAACCAGGGTTACAAGGTGCTGGGGCCAGCTCCGATGCAATAATCCGACAGCGCGATAGCAACGAGATTCGTGGGGAGGTCCGCTGTTGCGGCGGGTCGCCCCCACGCTGTCGTAAGCCAATGAGCCGTCCGGCGGAGGCCGGAGGGAAACAAAGGACGCAAGGGGAGCTTGATGCTGCTCGGATACCGTGAAAATCGTGGCGCTCTCCTGGCTGTCGCGCTGACCACGCTGGTCGCGTTGTACGTTATCTGGAAGATAACCCAGTCCCCCGACCAGGCTATGCAATTCGCGTTCAACGGGCTCGCGGTGGGCGCGGTTTACGCGCTTATAGCGATGGGATTTACACTCGTTTACAGCACGGTCTGGTTCTTCGACCTGTACTATGGCGCGGCATCCGCGCTGGGCGCGTATGGTGTGTTCTACTTGCGCTCCCACGACACTCTCGGCGGCAGGTATGAGGTCAACGAGCCGCTCGTCAACCTGGCGTTCGCCGCCGTAACCGTCGGGGTTGTTGCGTGGGGGTTTCACACCGCGTTCGAGTCCCGCCTCAGAAGCCACCTTAATCCAACGGCTATCCGAGCGATTACAGGACTGGTGGGCTTGGCCGCCGGAATTTATATGTGGTTCGTCCTCGGTTTTCCGGCCAGTATCCATAGCATACTCAGCCCCGCCGTCGGCGTGATCGTGGCTCTGTTGGTAGTCTGGATACTTCACAACGGGTACCGCCGGGTATTCCCACGCGCAGGCGCGACGCCAGTACTGATCGCAGGCGCGGTGGCGGGAATCGCGCTTGGGGCATACTGCGCTCTGCTGATAGCGGACGCTCCGGGCTCCGGCCTCTACCTAAGCTGGGGAGTTTCATGCCTGCTGGCGGGTATGGTGTCGCTGGCGCTGTATCGGGGTCTGTACGTGCATATGCGCGAACAGGCGAGGTCGCCGCTTATAATGCTTGTGGCTTCGCTCGGCATACTGCTGGCGATTACCGCGCTCACCACGATTATTTTCCAGAGCGCCCCGCGTCCCCTGCCGGACGCTTTCGGCAGCGCCCCATTGAAGGTAGCGGGCGCGAACATCAAGGGATTCAACGTATTCGCCATAGGGGTAGCCATCGTCGGCTTCATCGCCCTGTTCCTCCTGCTCAAAATGACCGCATTCGGCAAAGCGGTGAGGGCAATCGGAGACGACGAGGAAGTATCGAAGGTGGTGGGTATCAACACCACCGTCGTTATTGCGGCGGTTTTCTTTATCGGCGCGATCTACGCGGCAATGGGCGGAGTCCTGAGCGGCCATGACACGGCTATTCAACCTCGGATGGGGCTGCTTCTGCTGCTGAAGGGCTGGATTGCGTCGGTTGTCGGCGGCATTGGGAATCTGTACGGCGCGATTGTCGGTGGGTTCACGCTCGGACTCATCGAGCAGTTCGGAATCTGGGACCTCGCGGGCGAGTGGAAGGACGCCATCTCGTTCGTACTGCTGATACTGTTCCTGTCCTTCTGGCCCAACGGCCTTCTGCCTAGGAAGTGACCAGATGCCGATAGATATCCGTCGCCTGAAAGATGCCATGGCTTTAACGCGAGATCCGCGCAGTCTATGGCAGACATCCAGGAGCAACATACAGTTCTGGGCAAGCCTGTTCGTAATAGCGTGGGCAATGGCGTTCATGCTGTGGCAGGGTCGCGGCTTCGCCATAACTGTGGGAACGGTTTTCGCTATCTGGGCGATATTGGCCGTCAGCCTGAACCTGGTCGTGGGCTATACGGGTCTGCTGTCGGTGGGACACATCGGCTTCTTCGGAATCGGCGCATACGCCATGGCGATTCTCACGTCCGATCCGGCTTATGAGCAGCTGCGCACTGAGGCGATTCCCACGTTTGGCTGGCCTTTCTTCGCCGCCCTGCCGGCGAGCGTGCTGGTCGCTGGGCTTGCGGCCATCGTAGTGGGCGTCGTGTTCAACCGTTTCAGGGACGATATCTACGTGCTGGTGTCTTTCGGGTTTGCGATTATCGCGTTCAACGTATTTCTGAACTGGCGCAGCTTTACCCGGGGCGCGTTCGGCATTCACGAAATAGCCAGGCCAAAGATAGGAAGCTGGGTACTGGAAGGGGAGTTGCAGTTCCTTGTCTTCGTACTCGTGTTTCTTGCGGCCATCATGCTGATAGCGTGGTTCATAGTGACATCCTCGTTCGGGAGGGTGCTTACCGCTATACGGGAGGACGAGGACGCGATAGAGGTCTTCGGATACCAGGCGACTCACTTCAAGTTGGCCGTATGGGTAATATCGGCGATGATGGCCGGACTAGCGGGTGGTCTGTTCGCGAGCTGGACGAGCTTTATTGACCCGTTCTCGTTTGTACTGCTGGAGTCAATTCTGCTGATCTCCATCGTGATTCTGGGTGGGCTCGCCACAATCTGGGGGTCGCTTCTCGGAGCGATAGCTTTCGTCCTGCTGGAAGAGGGTATGCGCTTCCTGCCATTCATGCCGGTGGAGTACATTGGACAGGCGCGGCAGGTCGTGCTGGGAATACTATTGGTACTGCTGATGCTGTTCAGGCCGCAGGGACTCGTCGGGAGATACAGGTTATGACCGCTAACTATGTTGAGAACGGCGAGCAATACGCCCTCGAAACCTCCGAAATCTCGAAGAGCTTCGGAGCGGTGAGGGCCGTTGACAGGCTTTCGATCTCCATACCGCGCAAGGGGATGACCAGCATTGTCGGCCCCAACGGGTCCGGCAAGTCAACGCTGGTGAACCTTCTGAGCGGCGCCCTGCCTCTTGACGGAGGCATGGTCATAATAGATGGGACGGGTCTCAGAGTGATTCACGCCCACGAGACACCCGCGCACGGCATTACCCGCACCTTCCAGGAGGTGCGGCTGTTCGACCAGATAAGCGTGATGGACAACATCACGGTGGTCCTGACTAGACGCGGCGTGTTTCCCGCGCTTCTGGAACGAAACAAATCTGAAAACAGGGACAGGGCTCGCACAATCCTCGAAAGTGTCGGTATGTGGGAGAAGCGAGACTCTTTGGCTATGGAACTTTCATATGGACAGCGAAAACTGATCGAGATCGGGCGAGCGATGGCGATGAACGTCAGCACGTACCTATTCGATGAGCCTTTCGCCGGCCTGTTCCCGCAGATGCTGGACAGGGTCAAGGATATAATGAATCTCATGCGGGAAGAGGGCTACACCATCATCTTCGTCTCTCACAACATGGACATCGTGCGCGAGCTTACCGACCACCTCATCGTGTTGGACAGCGGCCGGCTTCTCACCGCCGGAGAGGTGGAGGCCGTACTCAGCAGCGACGAGGTAATACAAGCCTACCTCGGAACTTAGCGAATTGTCCGCGGCGTTTCCCGTATCGCTATATATATATCTCTAATTTATGCTACAATATCTACATGAAACATACGACCTACACCACTGAATACATAAATATGAGGTTATCATTGACGACTCCTTACACAAGAAAATTTTCTCCTCTAGCTATAAACCCTGGTGAACGCAGGTCGAATTCACACTGGCGCAGGTGGAAATCCGCACCAGCGTCCCACTTGGACTCACCTGTTGAACTCACCTGCGCTCGCTATACTATTATAAATCCTACTATATGAAATCGCCCCGAATGCCATACAGGGACATGATGGAAGCATGAACTCCACCGAACATACAGCCGGACCACACAGCCCCAACTCCGACCACCCCGACCGAACCGGCTTCCTGGACCTGACCGACATCTCCGTTCACTACGGAGCCGTGGTCGCGCTGGACAGAATCTCGCTCGGCGTGCGCAGGGGCGAAGTGGTCGCGGTTATGGGTCCGAACGGCGCGGGAAAGTCCACAGTCCTAAAGGCGATAATGGGACTCGCGCCCGTGGTCGGCGGCAGCGTTTACTGGCAGGACCGCCCGCTGGCCGCGGCCACGCACGAGATTGTGAAAGAGGGCATCGCGTTCGTGCCGCAGGGCAGGCGGGTATTTACGCACCTGACCATCGAGGAGAACCTGGAGATGGGATGCCTGTACATGAATGATCGGGAGGAAAAGGAGCGACGCCTGGACTCCGTCATGGAGCTGTTCCCCATACTGCGCGAGAAGCGCGGCGACCTCGCCAGCCAGATGTCCGGCGGCCAGCAGCAGATGCTGGCGCTTGGACGTGGGCTGATGGCCGCTCCCGATGTGCTGCTGCTCGACGAACCCACGCTGGGACTCGCCCCCATCATCGTAACAGAGGTGTTTCACAAGGTCGCCGAGATCAGCGACAGGCTCAACACGACCATCTTGGTCGTCGAACACAACATCAAGGGCGTACTGGACATAGTGGACCGCGCCTACGTGCTGGACAAGGGCCGCGTCGTGCATACAGGCGCCCCGGAGTCGGTCAGGGATACTGATATACTCACACGCGTCTTTCTCGGCAGCTACAACGCCGGAGAAGAGGAAGCGGCAAGATAAGACGATTTCAGTTATAACTGTGGCTACTGATCCAGCCTCGCAGGGACGAATCAAGAATAGAGAGCATAGAGAGCTATGATGACCGCAACGATAGAGGAACGTGTCAGCAGGCTAGAGGGAGCTTACGACCATCTGGCGACCAAGAACGACCTCAGCCAGTTGGAAACTCGACTTGCCCGGGAAATAAGCAATCTGACCAAGTGGATGATCGGTTCACAGATTGCCGTCATTTTAGCTATTGTCGCTATATTGAAACTTATGGAGAGTTAGCCGCGGTATGTAATTCCGTCGGCTACATGGAACGCGAGCGACGCCATTCACCCGCGCGAACCTCGGCTATGCGGGCATCTACATTGAACGTATCGCATATCTCGAAAGTCGAAAGACCTTCGAGGTCGGACTCATCGCCAGCAGATATCAGAAACCATGCCGCGAATTCCTCCGCCTGCCGTTCCTGCTTCCAACTCCACATACTGCCCAGACCGCGCATCCAGACCTGGTTGCCTATATGCAGAAAATGATGGCCGAGGGCGTGAGCGAGACTCGAACGCTCCTCGGCTTCCGCTTCCGAGTCCAGTGGCAGGAAGATGACTCCGTTTACGTAGAATTCGCGAAAGCGCGCGCCGCCAAAGTCCAGTCGCGCTATGGTCAGACCTTCGGCTTGGATGACTTCATACAGGTCATTTGAACCATGATCCCGTATTATTTCGGCGGCTTTGTTCCTGCCCAGCATATATTTCGTAGTCCTACTGAAGCGGCGAGTAGTCTGTCGGGTTCAGAATCGAGTTGCTTATCCTGGCCGTCAGTGGACCGTCGGCTTCCGACTCCGACCTCACCTTGTTCCATTCGGGATCGGCTCGGAACGAGGCCCACGCCTCCGCTCTCTGCCCCTCGTCCTCGAACGCGACGATGTAGATGAGCCGGTCGCTGTAGTCACCGACACTGGCGGTCCAGTAGCCAATGTTCTTGATACCGTGGCGCTCGAATATCCCAAGCGTGTGATTTCGGAACCTGGAGTTCAGCGCTTCCAGCTTGCCGGGCGCGGCTTCATAGACTCGGTATTCGTAAATCATCATCTCCTCCTGAGAATGTGTGTGCAACTGTAAAGGCATTTAGATATTACATCAGGTCTGAATGACGCCGCCATATCAAGGCAGCAATCAGGCCCCTGTAAAATCGCTGTAGTTTCTCGCATAATAACATATGCCTTTCCCTATTATGCTACAATGCAGATGTGAAAGTCGAACTCCAACAACAAAATGCTGAAAACCAGTACCGTTTCCAGATGTAAAGCAACCAGCCCCCACCCTTGGATTCCCGCCTTCGCGGGAATGACGGTAGGGAGTGCGGGAATGACGAAAGTGGCCGACGGTTATTACATATTTAACTGGACGTGGTACTAAGCGCTAGAACACGGTAAATGTTTCTTTGCCATTTCCGGGGTCACAGTATCGAGAAATAGATCGACCTATCACTTGGCGGGAAGGAGCCGGGCGGAGACCATCCTCTACAGTGAATATTAACCTAGGCCACCTACTTAGGTTGTTTTGACATTCCTGAGCAAATGCAGATGGAGTTGTTGGAAAAACGCTGGGCGAAACTTTGGCAAACGTAGGCGACATTCACCCAGTTAAACTTCCAGCTTCCATCTGGTCAATCATAAAGCCAAATATATGAGCTGGCTAATCCGACTATCGCGCCATGGCGATGAACTCCGTGGAACCTGTATCAATTTGGTCGGTCTGTTCAAACAGAATTCTCAAAGCGTAGTGGATTCCCGTTTTCACGGGAATGACGGTTGGGCGGCGCGCCGACTAATCTGATACAGCATCAACTCCGTGAACCGAAACCCCGCGCCAAAGCGCTTGGTGATATAATAGCGCCACTATGCCAGAAGCTCCGAAATCACGCAGCCGAAAGACCCCCAATTCCGCGGACCGCCTGTCCATGGCGACCGAAAACTACCTGCTGTCCATATTCCGGCTCAACGAGCAGGGCACGCGCGTAACGCTGACTATCCTGTCCGAGCATCTCAAGACCCTCCCGACGGGCGAAGGACTGGGAACGTCGCTGCCCTCCGTCGGCGGGATGATAAGGCGCATGGCGCGCGAGCGTCTTGTCGAAACAAAGGCGAACAAAGAGGTCGTTCTTACCACAAGCGGACGCAAGTCTGCCGAGAGCATCGTCCGCAGACACCGACTGGCGGAGAGGCTGGTGGTGGATTTGCTGGGCATGGATATGCAGGTGTCCCACGTGGAAGCTCACCGGCTCGAGCACGCCATATCCCCGAACCTCGAAGACCGCATTGTCGCCGTGCTGAACAACCCCGACACCTGTCCCTTCGGACACCCCATACCCGGCAGCGACTACCAGCCGAACAAGAACTCTATGCCGCTGGATATGGCGACCGAGGGCGAGGATATGGTCATAGACTCCGTTCCCGAAGACGACCAGGCGCTGCTGGAATACTTCGTGGAGAAAAACATACTCCCGGGCCAGAAAGTCCGCGTCAATGAGACCGCCGAGACGCGAGGGGTTATCACCCTGAACTGCGGCGCCGGCGAGGTTGTCTTCAGCTACGACATAGCCGCCAAAATCCGCGTCTATCCCGCGTAAGACAGCGTATCCATACATCAATTGCGGAAAATAGAATACAGAGGAAAGTGTCTTGATTGGAACAACCCTGAAGTACACTCTGATCGCTGTTACGGCGGGCGTAATTGGTTTCACAGGATGGACAGCCTACGGAGAAATAACCCAAACCACATCCGCCAGTATGTCGGAGTCAGTGCAGTTAGCTCAGACTCAAGCCCAGAATATGAACCAAGCCCTTGCCAAAGTCAGCGCTATTGGGGCCACCGGCCAACAACCTTATGACCAATCAGCAACCCTAGAACCCTCTGCGGCGCAGGAGACCGCGCCCAAGTCCTTCAAAGATGTGGAAAGGGACAAGACTCAGCTTCCAGGGGCATCAGTCCAACGCCAGCCAATAGAACCTGGCGATATAGCCAAGATCGCCAATCTCGATACTCTTATCGCCGAGTGGCGGCCCCGCTACGACACCGCCAAGATCGCTTACGTCAAATTTGATGCTTCTATTGCTAACGCAAAGAGTCGAGCGGCTGAGTATTTCGCTCAGCAACAAGCCATAACTATGCAGATGCGGGTCCCTGAAAACGAGGCCAGAGCCAGTCAAGAAGACGAGTATGAAATGGGTCTCTACCGACAATGGGAGGAACAGGCTAACTCCGCCCTGCGTATGGCCGCTGAAATCGGCTCCCAGTTGGACGATATGGACGCGGATCTACGGAAAATGGAGTTACGCGCCGATTTTGTGTTTGATTCGTCAGCGTTCCGGGAAGTGCCAAAGGCCATCGTCAACTTGAACCGACAGTTGGTTGATTTCCACGCCGCCAGCGAGAATATCAAAGCAGCCACAGGCTCACCCTTCGAGGTGAAATAGTAATGGTGTTCAACCCCAGAATTACTAAGAGCCAGCAAGCAGTCACGCTCATAGTCAGGCTTTTTGCCTTTATAGTCACCTTAGTGTCGCTACTGGCACTACTTTTGCCATGGATTATGCTAGATGGCACCAGAGAGATTCTTATACCATTTCATCCTGATGTGAGCGTGGAGGAGCTGGTCGAAGTCTGATATTTCATTTATGCTCAAGCCAACTCAGGCGTTGGAGGGTAGCAGATGATTGGACGCCCGTTCAGGATGGCATGGCATGAGCAAGACACACCGGAAGCGCTGAAGGAAGCGTACCAGTCCCAGAGAGATGTCTATATTCGTACCCGGCTGCGCGCGCTGTGGCTGATTCGCCGCGGCTGGCAGATCAAAGCGGCGGCTGAAGCTGTGGGTGTTCACTGCCGGAGCGCGCAGAGATGGGTTGGGTGGTATAGAGAAGGCGGTCTGGACGAGGTACTGTCCCGCAAGATGGGAGGAGTGGGTCAGCCGAGGTTTCTGAGCGAGTCTCAGGAACGGAGATTGGTTGTGGAGGTTGGAAGTGGACGTTTCAGAACGGCCGGCGAGATCGCCGATTGGGTGGAGTCTGAGTACGGTGTGAGATTCAGGGGGAACAGCATATACAGTGTGCTTGAGCGGTTGGGATGTTCACCGAAGGTTCCCAGACCCCGGCATGAGAAGGCGGACCTGAACGCTCAGGAGCGGTGGAAAAAGGGGGGCTTGGCCGTTCCCTTCGGAGAGCGGGAGTTAGTTCGGGAACGCTGATCGGGTTTGCCGATGAGATGCGAGTCGGACTTCGCGGGATGGTGCGTCGTGTGTGGGGAGTTCGTGGGGTGAAGGTGGTTCAGCGGTTGCAATTGGTGTATGAGTGGAAGTACCTGTTCCTGGTGGTGGACTTTGCGCGTGGGAAGTTGGAGTGGGCGTGGATAGACTCGATGAGGTCTGAGACGGTGGCGCGCGCGGTCCTGAGCGTTAGGCGATACACGGAAGTGAGAGCGCTTGTGTGGGACGGAGCGGGCAGCCATCGCAGCGAGTTGGTGAGGAGTATAGCGGGGATGAAGACGATAACGCTGCCTGCCTACAGTCCTGAGCTTAATCCTGCCGAGCGGGTGTTCGAGGAGGTTCGCAGGTGGGTAGAGGCCAGGGTGTATGGGAGTATAGATGAGAAGGTTGAGGCGGTGAATGCCTGCCTGAGCAGGCTGGAATCGGATCCCGAACGAGTGAAGTCGCTGGTAGGTTGGGATTGGATCAAGCGGAACGTTCAGCGGCTACCTGAATACTACGAGGCCTCATCAAGCTGAAATGGTATTAGGGCACCGACATCGGCGGGGGCGGACTAGGGTAAGGTCTGCGTGTGAATATGGCTTACCAAGAACACGACCGAGTTGTTCGGACAGACAACATTGTTACATCTGGATCGCTCTGAGACATTCCTCTTCACCATGTTAGAGTTCCGCAAACTCCTCATGCTCCTCAATAACTGAGTCATTCAGATGTGGAAGATACTCTGCCTCTGCTAATGTATCAATCGATTCGTATGCGAGGTATGAACACAGTTTGGACATTGGTCCTCGTCTAAGGAATGCGAATACAGGTCTCCTGATCTCGCTGAAGACTTTGTCTCTCCTTTCAGTGGGGGCCACAATATGAAGTCTTATATCAATGTTCTGTTGCAGGGTCAATAAATCCGCCATTCTCAATAGTCCCGAGTATATGGCAGTTGTATGTTCGATCTCAAAGGCTCGAACGATGGCTTCATACTGAATCCATATAACATCGATCTCCTCGATAGTTCTGAGCGTTGCGTCATTGTAGTTAAAGGGAAGATCGTCAGCGAACTTTTCGTGCAATCCCTGTGGGATATGCTGTAAGATGCGCGACTTATCGCTCTTTGGGATCCAAATGTGAAATCCCATTTCAGCGCCGATTCTAGCGACCTTAGCCTGCATTTCAATTGACTCTCGTCTAGTTGACGCTGGGACTGATTCGTCTAACTTGCTATTGAATTCCGCGTCTTCATCTTCACGGGTTGGAATTTCAATTTGTACATTTCCCGATAGTGTCCGAACGATTCCCTTCCTAGACAGTCTTATTTTCTGAGCATCAGTAGGTGGGAATATCCGTGGATTAGATTGCTCTTTTTTCAGTACTTCGATCATTTTCGCCCCGTCGCTGTCCTCAAACAGCCTTAATGGGTTTTGAATTACGCCGACCCAAGAACGGTTAGTCTTTTCAAGGCCCTTTGTGAATGTCAGTGTGCTCCAGACACTGTCATCGAGTATGGGAATTGCTGATTCGAGTTCTAATGCCACTATTGGACTTACCTTGAACCGAACCGGGAAGAGGCCAGAATCTCCAAAGAAAGGGGTCTCGTCGAAGAAGACGTCGGATTCGACCCGTAGAGCACCGCACCATCGGGACACGTCAGTCAAATAACAAAGGAATATATCTCCTTTATTTACCCTTTCACGTGCCAACTTGTGTCGTCGTTCGGAAAATCCAGTCACCGTTTTTCCCTTCTCCTGAAATGTCTGCCAGGTTTCGGGAGAGAATACGTTCAGCAGATATGACATGTGTTGACCCTCTTACATTGGACTTCGGTAGATTGATAAGGGAAGATCTAAGAATCAGCCTAAATTAGCAATGTCATTCAGCCAATGTGCCGAAATCTATTGTGGTTTAGTTACTTTGAGGATAGCAAAGCGGCGTCCCCAGTGGAACGCCG
The DNA here is from genome assembly GCA_965261525.1 of Dehalococcoidia bacterium. Classification (GTDB taxonomy): domain Bacteria; phylum Chloroflexota; class Dehalococcoidia; order Lucifugimonadales; family UBA1123; genus VXRN01. Next base: position 790,226 of record OZ253472.1, on the reverse strand, counting down.
CCCTTAACTCAGCTAGATTGTGTACGAACGACTAGACCGTCGCCAATGTCGGCGCCCTCAGAGGCGCAGACATCTGGCTCTCGTCCAGGGGGATGGCCTCGTTCAAGTACACCTGCACGCGATATGAGCGATAGTCCGGCACATACATCCGGCTCTCGTCGTCAATCCGCACCGACTTCGGGGCGCGGAGCAGCCTCGCTTCCTCCATGTTCGCCATGTCGCGCAGGCGGTTGGGGTAGGCGTTGGTGAGCATATAGTCGCGCGCTACCCTGGACAGAGTCGCGTCGCCGAGGAACTTCTGCACGTACTCGCCCTTCTCGTTGAAAAGCTGCACCCGGTCGTTGCCCGTGTCCGCGACGTAGATCTCGCCGAAGTGGTCAACCGCGATTCCGGTAGGGCGGTTGAACTCGCCGTTCTCGCAGCCGGACGAGCCGAACTCCATAATGAACTCGCCTTCAGCCGTGAACTTCTGAACCCGGTCATTGCGCCAGTCCACGACGTAAACGTCGCCAACCTCGTCAACGGTTATGCCATACGGCATATTGAACTGTCCCGGACCGTCGCCGTGGCAGCCCCAGTTCATGATGAACTCGCCGTTCGCGGTGAACTTCTGGACGCGGTTATTGAGCGAGTCCACGACAATCATATTGCCGTCCGCGTCGAAGACCATTCCGGCCGGACCTTTGATCTGTCCGTCGTCGTCGCCCTCCTCACCCCAGCTACCGATGAACTCGCCGTCCATGCTAAAAGAGGATATGCGGTGCAGCGCCTCGTCGGAGACGTGGATGTTCTCGTCCTTGTCCAGGATTATGTTGACCGGCCAGGTGTACTTGCCTTCGTCCTTGCCGTAACCGCCGATGCCCACGAGGTCGTCGGTCAGCCTTTCGGCGTCGTCGAAGTGCCACACCCTGATGACCGCCGCGCCGTCGTTGCGGCACAGGATATAGACGCGCCCCTCGTCGCCTATGGCGACGTCGTTAGGGAAGTTGGTTATGCGGCGCATTCCGAGCGTCTTAAGGAATGGATAACCGGCTCTAAGAAGTCCGTAGGGTCTGTCCATGATTTTCACCTCTGTTATCTAGCTTCTCTTTTACAATTGGCGGCGGCTTCTCTCAAACTCTGTTCATCATGAGCGAATTCATTCCAGACTTCCGTAGTTAGACTGGTTTTTGTATCAAGACCACCTACCCTGTCCGGATCATGCCACTGATAGGTTGCCATCCTTCTATGCACCGACTTGGGGGACGTGCCAATAATCTTACTGAGTTTGAAGACTCTAATATCTCGCTCCGAGAGCGGTTGTCTTCCAGCCCTGAAATACAGATCAAGTGCCATTATGTCGTCACTGCGACTATACCGATGATTTCCTAGTCTAGGCGGATTCGCTCCGCTCCCTGTGCATTCAAGCCAGACCTCCCAAGATTGCTTAGTTCCTCCCTCAAGGCCACCGATACTCTCAGGGTCAAACCATTGATAGTTTGCCATCTTCATATGTACCGATTTGGGAGGCTTATCAATAACCTTGCCGAGTTTAACGACTCTATCATCACTCTGCGGAAGAGGTTTCCTCCCAGCCTCGAAATACAGGTCAAGAACTCGTCTGTTGTCGCTACGACTCCATGTAGCCATATTCGTCTCGCTGAATGGGAGGGCGGCGACCACAACCAGCCGCCGCCCATCATGCCTAGTTGAACGGGTTGATCTGCTCGAACTGGCCGTCAACTATGGGGACGGGATCGAGGCCCATCCACTGCTCCAGCATCGTGGAGTATATGCCGCGGAAGTCAATCTTCCAGTCAAGGTCCTCGCCGTACAGCCAGTCGGCGGGATTGACCGACGGGTACTCGGCATAGAGTCCGCCGTTTACGCGCTCGCCTATTATGAACGCGCCACCCCCCGAACCGTGGTCAGTGCCGCTGCCGTTGTCCCGCATACGGCGTCCGAACTCGGTGAAGACCATCATGGACACCTCGTCCGCCGCGTCGTGGTCGCGCAGGTCCTGGAAGAAGTCCACTATCGCGCCCGACAGTTCCTGCAGAAGCTGCGGGTGGGACTTGTTCTCGTTCGCGTGGTGGTCGTAGCCGCCGTGCTGAGTGTAGAAGATGCGAGTGCCCAGACCTGCGAGGTGGATCCTCGCCACGTCCTTCAGGCTCTTGGCTATCGAGTTGTCCGCGTACTCCAAGTCGGATGAGTACATCTGCGGCGCCGTCCTGAGAATGTCCGCGCCGGTATGCACGTCCGACCCGGTCTGCGCCAGGTATTCTGACACCGGCCCGGAGCCAATCGCCGGAGCGTACATTTTCTTGAACATTTCGAGAGCTTTGCTGCGCCTCTCCTGTTCCTCGATGCTGGTCATAAGGCCGACGTTGTCCAGGTCGCCGACCGAGGTAACAGGCACGCCCGACACGACCAACGCGCGGGGAAGTCCGCGGCCGATGTTAACCGCGGTCAGCACGTTTTCCTTGTCGGGATCAATCTCTCGGATAGCGCGGCCCAGCCAGCCTTCGGTGCCGACCTTATTCGGCTCGCAGGTGTGCCAGATGTCCATAGCCCTGAAGTGGGATCGGCTGGAGTTGGCGTAGCCGATGCCCTGCACGATGGCCATTTTGCCGGCGTCGTACACGTCCTTCAGCGGGGCCATGTTGGGATTGAAAGCCAACTGGTCGTTGATGGGCAGAACCTGGTCCTGTGGAATGACGACCGTCGGACGGGCGTCGTAGTAGTTAGGATCGTTGTACGGGATGAGAGTATTCAGAAAGTCGTTGCCTCCCGTAAGCTGCAAGACCACCAACACATGGGGCTTTCCGTTTGTCGCCATTTTCGCGTCTCCTTGCTAGTTAAGCGAACTGAAACTCTTTGCTGGACACAATCATCTGGAGCATATGAACGATTCTGGGAATGCTTCGCTCACGGGACTCGTCGTCGCTAAGGTCGAGAGCGCCGCCCGACTCGGCATATTCCATAAGCGTTTCGCGCGTCTGGCTTCCAACGTCAACCGGTCCTACCAGGTCGAGGCACACGTCTGTGAACTCCTGCGGGGACAGTTTGTCACCGCCCATCCGCTCGATGATTTCCTGTACGCCGGGCTTCTCCTCGTCGCCGATTTGTTCTACCGCGAAGTTGATGCGCTCGTTCAATGTCCCGCCGTCAATCCACTCCTTGCCTGTGTGCCAGCCTTCAACGGTGGGCGGGTTGAGAAGCATCTGTCCCATCAGCGCGGTTGACTGTGTGTAGGCCGTCATCTGTGGCTGGGGCATATCGCCGAGGGTTCCGCCCAGCTTCAGGACTCCGGCGACAAGTTCTGTCGGGCTCTTGATCTTCTTGAATGTTGCCTGCTTGAAGAAGTCGGAGTTGAACATCGTCCGCATTATGTGGCGCATATCCCCGTCGCTGTCGAAGTAGGCATTCACCAGCTCGTCTATCGCCTCGGGATCCTGTGGAGGCTCCACAGACCATGCCGGGACCTGAGGCTCGTCCGCGACGAAGAAGTTGTACAGGTGCCTTGAGATGAACCGCGCGGTCGCCTGCTGCCGCACGATTATGTCAATGATGTCCTCACCATTTAGGTTGCCCGTGTGGCCGAGGAAAATCTTCTCGCCTTCATCGTGTTCCTCAGGCTTGAAGATAAACCTGGAACGGTAGTGCCCCTGCGGGTAAATTGGTATGGGCTGGGTGAATGTCCAGCCGGTGAAGGCGCGGGAGGCGTTCTTTATGTCGTCCTCGGTGTAGTTGCCCACGCCCATGGAGAACAGTTCGAGCAGTTCGCGCCCGTAATTCTCGTTCGGTTCGCCCTTCCGGTTCTCGTTGTTGTCCAGCCAGAAGATCATCGCAGGATCTTTGGACAACTCAAGCAGGAGTGTGCGGAAGTCTCCCAGCCCGTGTTGGCGGAACATCTGAATCTGCCCCACCATCGAGGGAGGATGTTCGACCTTGCTGGCCCCTGTCGCGAATACGTGGTGCCAGAACAGCGCCATCTTCTCGACAAGCGGTCGCTGGGTGATGACCATCCTGTACATCCAGGTCCCTGCCCAGATAACCTGGTTCTCACCGTCAACGTATCGAATGATTACGTCCTCGTCGAGTTCGGGGCAGCGTTCCGGGTCCACCAGGTCCTCGACCGCCTCTTCATAGCCACGAGCTACGTACTGCTCCAACTCTTTTCTGGTAGCTCCGAAACCCGCTCTCCTGTATAGGTGGGCCATCAGAGCAAGTTCGCTGCTGGACATCACACTTTCCTTTCCGCCGACAATTTACGGCGCCGACACAAGTCCAAAGATTCAGTATTCTACATTCCGCAACTATACTACCGAAGGGTTCGACTTTCAACAATAAATACTTAATACCCAGGGTCTTTCGGTTATTCTACAAGTGGCTAATCAAGTGGCGTAAATCACCCTAGCCCTCTCCCATCGAGGGAGAGGGGACGATTGTCTGGTTGACTGACCTGATTTTCAGATAATCGAAAGGCCCTGACTTAATACCGGGGCCTTTTCAAAATCGGCGGTCCTGTGGAAAATCGGCTGACAGGACAGGATTACATATATTTTGATTTATATTACTTCAGGTGACGTCCTGGTGGGGCGCTGGTGACGTTTCAGGTGGGATAGTGACCTGAGAATCTGCGGATTCAGCTATGAATTCACCGAAGTTGACTTGTAGAAAAAAGTTGTCAGCCAGTTTTGTCGCTATTGATAAACTCTACATTATATAATTTAGGCGCTTTTGTTCTGCAACAGGCAAATTGTAACATAGCGAATGGAGAGTCGCGCAACATTTCGTATCAATTTGAAAAGGCCCTGAGGAAGTCGTTCGCGCCCTTGTGAAAGCTCGGTGGCTGACTGGCGGGATTCCATTATACGATGGCATATCGTAAACTAATTGCCAATGTGGGAAACGATACGACAAGATAATTCTGGTCTGAACAGAGGCAGTGAACGATGATTGGGTCGGAAGACAAACCCTTGCTGACACGGGCCGACTTGCCGTTGGAGCGGATCGCGCTGATATGTCGGCGCTGGAACGTGCGAGAATTGGCGATAGACACCACTCAGAAGCGTCCGGCGCGTCCGAGGTCTTGGCTTGAAGATGATCCGTTCGCCGCAGTTGACCTCTACCTGATAGCCGACTTCGGTCCGGGCGAATACGACTGGGGCTTCAAGAAGCATCATTCCGATGTTGTGGAGGAACTCCAGGAACTGCTTGGCGGCAATGTGTGGATAGAGGACAAGGACATTCTTGATAAGCACGTTGTGGGTGGCGCCGAATGGGCCAAGCGCGAGAAGGAAAGCCGTGACATTATCTACACAGCCGAATGAGCTAGGTCCTCAATCATCCGACCATCTTCTTAGGGTAGAACACTGGTGTCGGGTCATTATCCGGTTATCCCATCATCAACAGGATTACATGAATGGGGATCTCAGGACTCGATTCGCTATCTATCACGCAATTGGCCTTCTTACCGACTCGGCCAAGGGACTGAGCGAGCAGGTTCTAAGGGAGATGCCAAATGTTGACTGGTCGGAGTTGTTCAAAATGCGAGTAATTCTGGTGCATCGGCCATGGCTTGTCAAAGCGAAATCGTTTGGGACGCTGTTACAGGAAGCGTACCGGCGTTGCTGAACGAAATACGCCAGTACATGGCGAAGGTTGGACGCGGCTGGGAATCGAGCCACTAGCAAGTATCCACGACATACTGGAGGTCGCCTCAATGCAACCCAGGTTCGACCTTCTTCAGGACGAAGAGATAGTCCTCGAAGAGGATCAGGCAGTCATTACCAACAAGAGAATAATTGGCAACTTCGGCGAGTCAAAGGACGGCGAATTCGACGCCTACGAACTTGCCGAGGTGGGCGCGCCGAACAAGTTCAACGGCGGGCAGTACGGCAAGCGAGCCATCGGAGTGAGACTGCTCATCGGTGGCGCGGCCGTGGTCATAGTGGGCGCGGTACTTCAGCCGATCATACAGCCCGACGCGAGAATCGAGGCGTTCGTCTTCGTCGTCGGAGCCATCGGAGCCATGGTCGGGCTGTATATGCTGCTAAACGACCTATTCCGGCCCGCGCCGAATACGACAGTGATATTCCCGGTGCTCGACGGCAGGGACATAATCGTGTCCTACCCCGATTGGGACAACCCACAGGCGGAAGAGATTGTGCGCGGTTTCGCCCGCATCAAACGCGGCATGAGGCGCTGAGCGGCAATTTCGGCTTTAGTAACTATCTCAAAACCCGACCTTAAGGAATTTCACCCTCACCCCAGCCCTCTCCCTCGAGGGAGAGGGCGATTGTGTCCTCCTGCCATCCACTTGAGCGAAGAGTTTTGAGATAGTCTCTTAGTCGTCGCCCGCCGCCGATGTATGCTGCGCCGAGCTCACCGGCTGCGGTGAAGCCGCCGAAGATTCTGTCCTGAATAGGGTCAGCGCGAGCGCGAGCAGCATCATGCCGCAAGAAACTTTCAGCGCGAGGCTCAGTCCCGCCACGAACGCGGCTCTCACGCCTTCCCCGCCGCCGCCAGCCAGCGCTGACAGGCTCGGTTCGAACCCGTAGGACGCCATAGTTATCGTTACAAACGTCGTCGAAAGCGCGACGCCGGAAACGTTGGCCGAAGTCCGCGCGAGGTTTACGAAGCCGGAAACTATGCCGTACTTCTCAGGACTCAGAGACCCCATTATCGCGCTCGTGTTTGGCGAACTGAACGTCGCCATTCCAAGACCCGACAGGAATATGCCCAGGACTATCTGCCACGCGGACGAATCTATCCCGAGCAGGGAGAGTGTGAACATCCCCGCGGCGGAGAACACCATCCCCGCGGCGGCGGGCCAGCGTGTGCCGACTCTGTCGGACAGCCTTCCCGCCAACGGCGCGACAATCGCCAGGCAGAGTGAGCCGGGTATCATCAACAGCGCGGCGCGGCTTGCCTCGTATCCCAGTCCTTGTATCAGGTAGAACGGCATCAGGAAGAAGATAGCCGAGCCTCCCATGAACGAGACGAATCGAGCGCTGATTGCCAGCGAGAAAACCCGGCTGCTGAACAGGGACAGGTCCAGCATAGGATCGGACACCCGCGACTCCCACATTATGAACGCGACGACCAGAACGACCGCGCCTGCGAATCCCGCGACAATCGCAGGGGAAGTCCACCCCAGCTTCCATGCGTTGGTTATGGCCAGCAGGAACACGACCAGAGCGGCGGCCGAAAGCGCCGCCCCCACCCAGTCGAAAGAGCCTCTGCCGGATCGGACGGACTGCCGTTCCGTCCGTCCCTTTAGGACCAGCGCGGCGACGGCCATGGCGAAAATGCCCACGGGTATCCCCGCGAAGAACACCCATCTCCATCCGAAATTCGATACGATCAGGCCGCCGATGATCGGTCCGGAGATTGCGCCGGTCCCGATTACCGTCATATACAGCCCCATTGCCTTTCCTCGTTCATTCGAAGGAAAGACCTCGGTAATAAACGCCATGCTGTTTGCCTGAACGCCGGACGAGGCTATCCCCTGAAGAATCTTGGCGGCAATCAGGAAAGCCAGGCTCTGAGACAGGCCGCCCACGAAGGCCATAATCACGAAACCCGCATAACCGATTTGATAGACTCGCTTCCGGCCTATCATGTCCGACAGCCGACCCATAGGCATGAGCATCGCGCTGGTCGCGAGGCTGTAGCCAAGCGTTATCCACTGCACGGTTGGTATGTCCGCCGAGAAGTGTTCGGATATCTGAGGCAGGGCGATGTTGATTCCCGACTGGTCCATGACAGACAGGAACATACCGATTGCCACCGCTCCATACGCCCACCACTTGTAGTTTGGGCTGGAAGTAATCCGGTTGAGAGGCCCGATTCTAAGTGAAGTCAATTACCCGTCACCGCCTGGCTGCGCTTCGGCTTCCATTCTGCTCTCCGCTGCCGCGATCTCACTTTCGATCTCGCTCGGCGCGGAAGGTTTCAAGATTGTAAGTATTACAGAGATTCCGATGAAACTGCCGATTGTCAGGAACGCGATTCTTAACCCCATAGTGAAGGCTTCTTCCACGCCCGCGCCGCCCGCGGCCACCGAATCCAGGCTTGGCTCGAAGCCATTGGATGCCATCGCGAAAGTCACTATGCTCGTCACCATTCCGACCCCGGCAACGCTCGCGATGTTCCGAGTCATGTTGAGGAACGCGGTCGCGACCCCGTACCTCTCCCGCTCCACCACGCTCAGTACGGACGACGTATTGGGCGTGTAGAATATACCCATTCCCAGCCCCTGCAAAGACATCGCCGCGGCTACGTTCCAGGGGGGTGTGTCCACTGTAAGGCGTCCCAGGAACGCGAGCGACGCGATCAGCATACCCAGCCCTATGAACTCGATTCTTCGCGCCCCGATGCGGTCGGATAGCAGACCCGATAGCGGCCCGGCAACTGCGAACCCCAACGCGGCTGGAGCGATGTACAGTCCTGCCATTCGCGGGGAGAGATTGAGCACGTCCTGAAGATAAAACGGCATCATGCTGAATACCGACGTGCCCGCAAGAAATCCGAAGAAACTCGCCGAAGAACCCAGCGCGAAGATCTTTCTCTTGAATAGCTCTAAGTCGAGCATGGGCATGGGAGCTCTGCGCTCCCAGTACACGAATGCGACCAGCAGGCAGACTGACAGCGCTACTCCGCCTATGGACACGGGCGAAGCCCACCCTATGCGGTAGGCGGTGGTCATAATCAGCAAAAAAGTAACGAGTCCGCCAGCCGACAGAATCGCGCCTATCCAGTCGAAGCCGGATGAAAGCCGCCTGAGGCCGCTTATTCTGGGCGTGTCGCGGATAAGAACCACAACGGCTGCCGAAATCGAAATCATTCCGAGCGGCACGCCTAGCAGGAACACGGCCCGCCACCCGAACGCGCCCACCACGAAACCGCTTATGATTGGGCCCATGATCGCGCCCAGTCCCACCATCGTCATGAACATCCCGATGACGCGCCCGCGCTCGCGGGCTGGAAAGGTGGTCGTCAGAATCGCCATGCCGTTCGCCTGTATCATCGCCGCTCCCGCGCCCTGGATAACGCGAAAGCCTATGACCGCCATCAGGTCGGAGGATATACCGGCCAGTCCCGCGCCGACTATGAAAACGCAGAATCCACTGACATAGACGACCTTGCGCCCTATCATATCCGACAGGCTTCCCGCGGGAAGAAGCAATGAGCCGGTCGCAAGTATATATCCGAATGCGACCCACTGGACGAATGGAATAGTGGCCTCGAATTCCGATGCCATTATCGGCAGCGCGAGAGTCACGCCGGTCTGGTCCAGAACCGATACGAAGGTGCCGGCGGCTATCGTCAGGAGAATCAGCCTGCGCTTGCGCGGATCGGCGATTGGGAGGTCGGGGGATTTCAATATGTCTCAATTGTATCACGACGGCCGTCTTCAACAGAAATGCGATTCCCGAATACGCGTGAACTGCCATGGCCGCCAATGATGCGATGACCGGGGTTTCAATGGTCCAAGGGGGCGGAGAGGCTCCGCCGGATGTCGGGGCAGCTGCCTTTCGTGTGGTCTAACCCGGCGAGGATGGACGCAACTTACGCGCGACAGACGAACTGCCGCGCGAACGTACGAAAGGCCAATGACATCGGCGGAGCGTGACCTGATTATCACACCCTAATAGCCGATGCCTTCAACGTGTTTTCAGGCGCGCTTTCGATGGGAATTGTTGATGTCTTCACAAATGAGACATGACGGCGAGGTCTGGCTTGTATGCTCAGGTATCACCCTGCCGCGCCTGATAAGGGTGAATCTTCACCCTTCCTTGACACTCGCGCCTACTTATCTACAATGTCCATAATACCATTACAGGAGACGCCGCTATGATTGACAAATTCGGAAGCCTGTTTGCCGGACACATAGACTTGGACAACATCGGTTTCGCCGGAACCGCCGCTAACGACCGCTTCTACTCCAACGAGCGGCTCATTACCGTTTTCGACAAGACCGAAGCCATGTGTACCCTGATGGACGACTTGGGATACGACGTGTTCTGGATGGCCGAACACCACTTCCAGCCCGAGGGCTACGAGTGCATTCCCAACATTCTCCAACTCAGCGTTCATCTCGCGCACCTGACCAAGCAGATTAAGATGGGATGCGGATTCAACATCGCCCCCATGTGGCACCCGCTCCGCATGGCCGAGGACTTCGCCACCGCGGACATACTCACAAAAGGCAGGGTCATTTTCGGAGTAGGGCGCGGTTACCACACCCGCGAGGTTGAGGCGTTCGGCGCGCCGATGCTGGATCAGGACGAAAACCGTGACTACTTCGAGGAACAGGTGGACATAATCTTCAAGTCCTTCGAGGAGGAGTCCTTCTCCCACCAGGGCAAGTATTATACCATCCCTCCCGAAGTGCCTTACAGAGGCTATACCCTCAAGGAGATAAGCCTCGTCCCCCGTCCTGTCAACATGCCGGTCGAATGCTGGCAGCCTATCGTCAGCGCGGGCGACCGTGGCCTGAATTTCATGGCCAAGCACGGCATCAAGGGCATTATCGGCGGCGGCGCCGCGCCGGGCGGAGCTTCCGACCAGGTCGTGAGAAAGTGGCAGGAGATACAGGTCAATCACGGCAATGAGACTGAACTCGGCGGCGACCTCATTCTAGGGATCTCGTTCTTCATCGCCGAATCCGAGGAAGAAGCCATACGACAGGCAAGACCCTTCTACGAGGAAAACATGAAGATGTTCGCCCCGCTCGGATTCGTGCGCGGTCTGACCGATGATCAGTTGGACGCGCTCGCAGACCCCGCTCGCGCCCCCCATGCCGGACTTCCGACGCTCGAGTCAGCCGTCGAATCCGGTTCATGGTTGGTTGGCACCCCTGAGCAGATAATAGAAAAGATGGAAGAGATCGAGCGTCACTGGCCCGGACTCGACCACGTGAACATGGGCCTGCCCGTGGGCACCCCCCAGAGTGTGCTGCTGGAACAGCTTGAAGCGTTTGGCAAGGAGGTCATGCCCCACTTCAAGAATCGTATGGCCACCGCCGCCGCCGCCGCAGGTGATAACTAGCGCTGCAATCCGCGCGCTTCATATACGCTGGCGGTCTTTCTCAAAATAGACCGCCAGCGTATAAGCGTATATTAGAGAGTATCGTATGGTGAGGTATCGCTATGACAACCCTGGCGCCGACCCGCGCAGGTGAGGCGGCTCCTCCCCGCGTAAGGGGTGAGATTCTTCCTATTGTCATCAGACTGGATCCTGTCATAGAACTGACGGAGGACCAGTTCGCCCACTTCTGCGCGATGAACCGGGAAATTCGTATCGAGCGGACGGCCTCCGGGGAGTTGGAACTCATGTCGCCTACCCATAGCGATACCGGCATCAGGAATGCCGATATAACCGCTCAGTTGGGATACTGGTCCCGACGGGACGGGACGGGAATTGTCTTTGACTCTTCCACAGGTTTCAGACTGCCGAACGGCGCTATGCGCTCCCCGGACTCGTCCTGGATACTCAAATCTCTCTTGGCGGAATTGTCTGATGAAGAACGCCGCGGCTTCTTCGCCATATGCCCGTACTTCGTGATTGAATTGCGCTCGTACACCGACAGCCTGAGAGCGCTTCTTGACAAGATGGACGAGTACATGGAGAACGGGGCGCGGCTGGGCTGGCTTTTGGACCCGCGCGACAGGCGGGTTTACATATATCGCCCGGACGCGAGCGTAGATGTATTGGAAAACCCGGACACGCTTTCGGCTGACCCTGAACTGTCCGGCTTCGCGCTTGATATGGGAAACATCTGGGAGCCGCCATTCTAGTCCGCGTATAGCAACTCAAAACCAATAACCTTAACCACGTGAAACGCCATGCCCCTGATAATCGGAGTCACAGGCTCCATTGCCACCGGAAAATCCACCGCCTGCCAGTTGATGGTCGCGGCGGGCGCAATCCACTGCGACGCCGACCGCCTCGTCCACAGGATGTACGACCCGGGCACCGACGCGTTCGACCGAATTGTCGCCATATTCGGGCGCGAGATAGTTGGCGAGGACGGCTTCATAGACAGGCGAAAGCTCGGAGCGAAGGTCTTCGGCAAGCCCGAGGAAATGAACAAGCTCACCTCTGCCATAGGCAGTATTGCTGACGCGATCAAGGCCGTCATTGACGAATGGAACGATACGCTCTCCCCGGACGAAGTCGCCGTGCTGGAAGCCGTGAATCTGGTGGAGGCAGGCTACGGACGCTGGTGCCACCAGGTATGGCTGTTGGCCGCCGATCAGGAAATAGTTCGCCGCCGTCTCGTCGCCCGCAACCAGTACTCCGAAGACGAGATTACTCAGCGCCTGGCCAGCCAGCGCTCTTGGGATGACCGCGCCCCCGCCGCCGACCTGCTCATATTCAACAACGAGACCGAAGAACAGTTCGTGTCCGAGGTACGAAGCCACTTTACTCAGGTCCGCCACCTCTGGCAGAACGGTGAACTCGAACCTTCCCGCTACTCAGCCTGGTGGAATGAGCGAAACAGTCAGTAGCCGCCAACGCCCCCCATCCATTCCACACAACCCTGATTCTGACTGCCCCGCCGGTATCTGTGTGAAGTTGACCTCACGAGCCGGGAGCGATATTCAGCTAGCAGCCTAGCCGAATGATAGTCCTCCGACCGCCACGTCCATGCGTCAATCCTGCCCATCCCAACATCCTTTGAGTCCTGATTCAGACAACTGCCTGCAGAGAACCCGCGCGGCGTCTCTATTAACCCGCGCTGTTGATCAAATGCCCCTTCCTTCACGCCGCAGAAGGTGTATAATTTTTCTATGATAGAGATAATGGAGGCGAAAGACCTCACCAAGCGGTACGGCGATATCATTGCCTTGGACAATGTCAGTTTTTCAATCAGGCAGGGGATAACCGGACTGCTGGGCCCTAACGGCGCTGGCAAAAGCACTGCCATCAAGCTGTTCCTGGGACTTCTGACTCCAACCGAGGGTTCAGCCTCCGTGATGGACGAACGTCCCTATGAAAACGTCGAAATCAGAAGTCGTCTTGGCTACATGCCCGAACACGACTGCCTGCCCAACTCTGTAACAGCGTCCGAGTTCCTCACTCACATGGCGCAGGTGAGCGGACTTCCACCCGCCGCCGCCCGCACCCGGGCCGCCGATACCCTTCGACACGTCGGTCTCGACGAGGAGCGATATCGCTCCATCGGTGAATACTCCACAGGAATGGTACAGCGCGTCAAACTAGCCCAGGCGCTCGTTCACGATCCCGTCATAGTAATGCTTGACGAGCCGACCGCCGGACTCGATCCTGTCGGGCGCGAAGAGATGCTCGCCCTTATCCGGCGCACCGGGCGTGAATTTGGTATCAGCATAGTGCTTTCGACCCACCTGATGGGGGATGTCGAAACTACCTGCGACCGCATCGTCGTTCTGGAAAGAGGGCAGGTCGTCGAGTCAGGAGAGGTATCCGGCTTCACCCAGGAAACCGAGACCATTTTCATAGAAGTGGACGGCGACGTGGAAACCCTGATGTCCTCGCTTTTGGAGCGTGGACTCGACTGTTCCCTGGACGGGTACTCGATAGCGGTCCAAGGTGTTGCGGGCGACGAGTACGACGAGATCAGGGATGCGCTGGTGGATTCTGGCGTCAGGCTGCGCCGCCTGGGGCCCCGCCGCCACCGTCTGACCGAAATCTTCAGGGATGATCGGTGACGCAATCTTGAGCGCATCTGAAGGCCAGCTCTTCGACCTTGGCTATCAGCGCTACGACGGCCCCCGCGAGGGCAGGACGCGCGCTCGGAAAGCCCTGTTCGTAAATGGAATTCGCACTTGCTTCGGCATGGGCCGCGGAACAATGGCCAAAATTTTGCCCATACTGTTCTTTGGCGCGGTTATGGCTCCCGCCATCGTCTTTATCATCATAGCCACTACAACCGAAAGGCTGATCGGCGTTGCCCTGGACATCCCCGGCCACGCCGACTACTACCAGATTGTTTCGCTGGTTCTCCTTCTCTTTTCTGCGGTCATAGCCCCGGAACTCCTATGCCCCGACCGTCGGAGCGGTGTGATAACCCTCTATCTGGTGCGCTCGCTGACATTCTCCGACTACGTCCTGGGCCGCTGGATGGCGTTCTTCGTCGTGAGCTTACTGTTCATATTCACCGGTCAGGTGGTCTTGATGATCGGCCTTACCATGAGCGCGACGCAGCCCCTCGACTATATCCGTGACAACTGGACGGACATACCCAAATTCCTGAGCGCGGGACTGGTAATCGCGATACTGACGACGACAATCCCATTGGCCGCCGCCGCCTTCACAACTCGACGCGTATATGCTTCGGCGTTCGTCATCGGACTGTGGCTCATATCCGCCGCCACTGCTGGAATACTCGTCGCGGGGACTGAAGAAAGCGAAACAACGGTTAATGGGGTCGTCGTAGAGCGGGAGAGTAATTCCTTGCTGGGCGATACTGACTTCGCCCCGCTGGTCGCGCTTATAGACATAGGCAACGCGCCGATCCACATCAGCGATATGATCTTCAATAAGAAAGACAACGACAACCCGGTCATGCAGCAAGTCGCCGAACTGCCGGATATGGCGCCAATTCTCTGGTACATAGTCCTGGTTGGCGTACCCGGATTTTTACTCTGGAACCGTTATCGGAGGCTATTGGCATGAACGCGCCTATCGAAGTCGTGGATGTGTCGAAATGGTACGGCAGCGTCGTTGCCGTCAATGAGGTCTCATTCGATGTCGGCCCTGGGATAACCGGTCTGCTTGGCCCCAACGGGGCCGGCAAAACTACTCTTCTCCACCTGATAGCCGGACTCGCAGGCTGCTCCAGGGGCGACATCACGATGCTCGGAGAGCCGGTCCGGGACAATCCCGGTCTGTACACTCGTATGGGATTCATGCCCGAGCACGAATCTATCTACGATTTCTTCACCGGCAGGCAGTTGGTGGAGTTCTCCGCGCGCCTTCATAATCTTTCACCCATGGACGACCATGTTGACAGCGCCATCTCGATTGTCGGACTCGAGGACGCTCAGAATCGCAAGATGGGAACATATTCTCGTGGTATGCGGCAGCGAATGCGTCTCGCCGCCACGCTTGTACACGATCCGCAGGTGATCATTTTGGACGAGCCGCTCAACGGGACCGACCCGCGCCAGCGAATCGAGTTTCAGGACGTGATGGAACGACTGGCCGGCGAGGGGCGAACGATTCTCATTTCCTCACACATCCTGGAAGAGGTCGAGACCCTCGCAAGTCGCATCCTGCTGATGATAAGCGGCAAACTCGCCGCGGCTGGCGACTTCAGGGCGATACGAGCCAAGCTGGACGAGCAAGCCTACAAGGTGCGCGTCGTCGTGGACTCTCCCCGTGTCATGGCGTCGGCCATTGTCGGCATGGAAAATGTCGACACCGTTACTGTGTCAGAAGATGGTTCTCTACTCGTATATAGCCGAAGCGTTGCCGCGCTCCAGGAATCGCTTGCAAGGCAGGCCCGAGATAGCAATGTCAGGCTTATGCGAGTCGAGCCTATGGACGACTCACTCGAAAGCCTGTTCGAGTACGTGGTGGAACGCTAGATGACGCAGATACTCACCCTCTCCCTGCGGCAACTCACCGGCAAGTGGCGCGTGATTCTGACAGTCCTGCTGGCTATCATACCCGTTGGACTCGCCTTCGTCCCCGGTGGTGAAGGCCCGGACGCCGACCAGGAATTCATTGACGGTCTGCTCGACGGCCTCTTGGTGGGCGTCATAATGCCCCTTGTCACGATAGCCCTAGCGACAGCGGCGTTCGGCAATGAGATTGAAGACAAGACACTTAGCTACGTATTCCTGAAACCGGTCGCCCGCTGGCGCATTGCCGTCCCGAAGTTTCTCGCCTCGGTCGTAATAGCGGCCCCTCTGGCCGTCATTAGCGGAGCGGCCGCCACTTACATTGGTATGGACGGCGACCTCGGCGCCACGATGGCAGTGGCTTTGGCTCTCCTGGTAGGAGTCATAACCTACGCCTCCGTCTTCACCTGGGCGGGACTCATCACCACCCGCGCCCTGCCTTTTGCAATTGTGTATGTCTTCCTTTGGGAAGGACTCCTGAGCACGTTCGTAGGTGGCGTAAGATATCTGAGTGTCCGGGGTTACACCCTTGCGATAATGAACGGCTTGGATAAAAATGGCTTGGAAACTCTGAACGACCGCGTAATCGAGTTCCCCGCCGCAATCGTAGGAGCCGCTCTCGCTACGGCGATTTTCCTTCTGCTCACGGTCTATCGCCTGAGAAGAATGGACGTGCCATAAGTCATTTTGGGAGATTAGTTATGGCTATGAGTCTGCGAGCCAGGCTGAAGAGATTACTGCCGGACGATACATACAATTGGCTTATGTTGAATTTCCACATCCTTTACAGATTGCCCGTTGTTTCCTTTGAAAGCAACATTGATGAAGAAGGGATGGAAGATATAAGACAACTTCTCGATATCGCATCGTCATATAATGGAGATGTTGTCGAATGTGGTTCATCACGATGCGGAACATCTATACTGATTTCCAAGTACTTGGAAACTCTAGGGATTCAAAAGAAAATATATGCTTTGGACAGTTTTGAAGGATTCAATCCGCTGGAGTTGGAGCGTGAGCGCTCTAGAGGGCTTACGAGTGCCTCAGACGATGCGTTTACATCCACTAATTTCGATTACGTTACCAGGAAACTTAATAGGCTGGGTTGCGACGACAAAATAATTCCGATAAGGGGATTTTTTGAAGACACACTTTTGTCAGTAGTGCATGAATCGGAGTTTTCCTTCGTTCTAATCGACTGCGACCTTCAAGAGAGCATGAGCTATTGTGCCAATACGCTATGGCCCACACTGTCCCTGGAGGAATCATATCTTTTGATGACTATGACTCAGATGAGTTTCACGGCGCCAGACTAGCAGTGGATGCTTTCGTGCAGGCTCACGCTTTCGACATATCAGACCATGGGATGATGAATCGTCTGTACTATGTCCAAAAGGCTGGATAATGTATCGAAACCGTTCATTGCAAGTGACCTGAACGCAAAGAGAAAGTAAAGAATGATAGACAAATTTTCAGTACTGTACGTCGGCAACATAGACTTGGACAATGTCGGCAGCGATGGGACGCCCGCAGACGAGCGAAGGTATCCGAGCGACCGGCTTGCGGAGAGTCTGGACACCGCCGGGCAGCTCGCCGAACTTATGGACGGACTCGGCTTCTACGCGCTGTGGATGGCGGAACATCACTTCCAGCACGAGGGATACGAGTGCATCCCCAACATAATTCTGCTCGGCACTCATCTGGCCTCTCGTACCGAGAAACTGAAGTTCGGGTGCGCCTTCAACATCGTCCCGATGTGGCATCCCATACGCCTCGCCGAAGACTACGCTATGGCGGACAATCTGACCGACGGGCGCATCATATTCGGTGTGGGGCGTGGATACCACAGCCGTGAAGTCGAATCTCTCGGCGCTCCGGTGATAGACAACGACGCTAACCGTGAGATTTTCGAAGAGCAGATGGAGATCATCTTCAAAGCCTTCAATCAGGAGTCATTCTCCCACAAGGGGAAACGCTACGCTGTTCCGGCCCAGGTCGAATATCGCGGCTACGACCTCGAAGAAGTAACCCTGGTCCCTCGCCCCAAGCATCTGCCCGTCGAGATGTGGCAGCCAATAGTCAGCGGCAGAACCATTGACTTCATCGCCAAAAACGGCATCAAGGGAGTTGTCGGTCTGACAGGGCAGACCCTCGTCGAGCAGATTTTCGAGCAGTACCGTGGCGCGTCCGCCAAGTATGGCCGCGAACTTGCGCCAGGTGAAAACCTCGCCTTGGAATTCGGCTTCTACATCGCCGACACCCAGGAAGAGGCGATGAACCGGCTCAGGCCATACCACGACGAACGCTACAAGTGGTTCGCGCCGTTCGGATTCGTGCGCTACGCCGACGAACACGGACGCACATGGGGAACCCCTGGCGCGCCCGCGCGGACCCCCTACATTGAAGACGGCGTGCAACAGAAGGCCTGGTTCTGCGGCCCCTCCGAGGACTTCATCCTGTTCCTGAAAGACTTGGAGAAAAAATACCCGGGCCTGGAACACGTAATCCTGCACTGGGCCGAGGGAATGCCCCGCGCCGAATTCATGGAACAACTGGGCGTCTTCGCCAAAGAAGTAATGCCCGCATTCACCGACCGCTGATGAGTTTTCACTTCTTCTTCAAGGAGCCTTTAACAGAAAAATGGTCACGTGATCCTATCGTATATATGGTCGGCTAGTTCCTTAAAGTCGTCGTATGAGGCCATAGCTGCCGTTGCGTGACTACCACGGGCACCATCTGCCGTCGTCAATTTGAAGATGGGTTTTCGTGCTTCTTGGGCTAATGGAACGAGGCTTCTATAGTGTTTGACTGTAGCAAGGGCATGGTAGTCCTCGTCTGGCGTGGGTGGATAGCTTCCATGGTCTTGTCCTAGAAGGTTTATGGCATACTCCTCCGGCATCCTATTGACCCATTCATCGTATGCCTTTACAGGACGTCCTAGTCGAACGCCGTGTTGCTGTACCACGTAGCCTATGGGCTGCATAATTTCCTCCGGGAAGGCTGAACCCCGGTTCAGACCAATTATCTGTTCGCCTTCTCCACTCACTACGCCATCTATGAAGAGAAGGCCCCAGATTTCTCAATCCCTGAAGAGAAAACAGGTCAGCGCCTAGGGGAACGACAACATAATCTGTCGCTATCAGGGCGGAACGATTAATTGCTCCAAGGTTTGGTCCAACATCCACTAGGATTATTGAAGCATCCACTTGCTCTGCGCCATCTTGCATGATAGTCGAAAAGGCCGTTAGTATTCTAAATGGCCTGTAAAGTTCACTGGAGCCAAGCGCGTTTGGCCACTCTGCTGATAATGTGTCTTCAAATCCGGCTAGCGCCAGATCACCGGGTATTAGACTTAAGTTGGGTGTGATTTCCTGAAGATCTGGGGATTGCAAGTCCCCAACTTGCATTAGAGGATTCACACACTGAAAAATCGTTCTTGCAGCAGCAGCAGTACTCTTATATCCGTACAGCGATTCCAGACGATCTTCGTCCAAAAACATACCGGTGAGATTGGATTGTGGGTCAAGGTCTGTGGCTATAACATTATGTCCTAAATCTGCGTACATCCAAGCAAGATGATATACAAGGGAAGTTTTGCCAACCCCACCTTTATTATTGAAGAAAGTCAGGACGGGAACAGGCACTTCTACGACTCCCGCTATGTCCGCGCTGATCTGATTGTAACCAGGACATTGTTAATATCAACGTCGAATTCGATTTCAGGATGCCCAGCTTCCATAAGCCACCGCCTAGCTAAGAATATGCCCACCCCATACCGTTGCACAAATCCCAAATTCCTCATCGCCTCCGATAGATTGGGATTTCGGTATGCCGCGAATCCCGCTCGACCGAAGTTTTCGACCGTTACCGACCCGAACACGCCCCCGGGGCTGATTATTTCTATACGGTCATCATACCAGTAAACTCGCGCGGGCGCGTTGTTGCCTTCATATGAGCGATGCATGACCGCATTTCGAGCAATTTGTTGGATAGCCTGTATCGGATATGCGCTAACACGCCTCTCGATTGGTCCAGATGTAAAATCAACGGATGTCCGATTATGAGCGCTCAACTTCTCGTCAAGGCGATGTAGAATATCTGAAATGGTCCCACTGATTGCCTCTTCATCCAATATCGGGGCCACGGGGTCATTGCCTGCAAATCGAAGGAATTGGACGTATGCTCCAGGTAGATAGTCCAGGGTCTGTTTGCCCAGCACTAACAATCCCAATACGGTAGGCGTAGGGTCGTCAGCGGATGCTATCATTTTGGTGGCCGCCAGGCGTTCTTCGATACTTCGGTCATTGGCTGCCAAAACTTCGCGAGCAAAGGCCTGCGGCAGATATTCAAGCTCGAAATAGGGTAAGTTCAGGTCGCCCAGAGTGGCGGATGGTATAGGGTGAATGTCGAAGGGAATGTCCCTATAACGGCGCTTTTCGTTGAGTATCCTCTCATCCTGGGCCGTAGCGGTTCCTCTCCGAGGGCCGATTCGTACATGAACTCTGCCCCTGTAACGAACTGGCGGAGAATCAGATGAGTGGACTGTAACCACTGCGACATCGCCATCGTCGAATGATGTTTTCTCTACGATTATTGAAGGTGGAGGCACTGTGTTGCCATCCGTCTTCATATCCGCCAACTGTCGAAGCAGTTCGTCTGTGATTGTCAGACCCGTAACGGATCCGTCGTCGCGAGCGCCGACGAATATCAAACCGGGCTTACGGTGATTTGGCAGATCGTTGGAGAAGGCGCATATTGCCTCTTGGATATCGTTGCGAGTATCGCCGCTTAGGGACCTCTTGAACTCAACGCGGTCTGACTCACCACCTTGCAACAAATGGATTAGGTCTTGATTTTCGAGAGTTGTCATAACACTCACTACGCCGCTGTCAGCGCATCTGGCCAATAAATGGCTATGTCCGGAGGGGCTATCCAGGCGAGCGTGGCTACTCAGGAAGCCATGTCTTGAGAGTCAGTCCGCGCCGCGCGCCGCCGAAGTCAGTGAAGCGCGTCGGTAGAAGGCGTTCTGTGCAGACAAGGTTGCGCCACTGTTTGCGGCCCATATATGTAGCGGCGCCGACTGGAGCGCGCGACCATATGAGAAACTCAATTCCCACGGCGCGCCTACTTCCTTGCCTCGGACGTTTATCGCTCGCAGATTGTCCGTTGCTTCATCGTCACCCTGTCCGCCGGAGAGGAACGCGATGCCGGGTACTGCCGCGGGAACGTTTCGCATAAGGCAGGCGACCGTTTGCTCGGCTACCTCATCGGGTCCGGCGCGGTTAGCGGCATCCTTTCCCGAGAGTACCATGTTGGTCTTGAGCAGTGTGCCTTCCAGCATCACTCGCTGGGCTGCGAGTTGGCTGTAAACTTCTCTAAGCGCTTCCTGGGTCACGTCGTAGCAGCGAGAAATATCGTGACCGCCGTCCATCAGCGCTTCAGGCTCGACGATGGGAACAAGGCCAGCCTCCTGCGCGAGCGCGGCGTAACGGGCGAGCGCGTGCGCGTTGACCTCGATGCAGTACGAACTTGGGAGATGCGGACCGATGGCGATTACAGCTCGCCATTTGGCGAATCTGGCGCCGATCTCGTAGTATTCCTCCATTCGACCGCGCAGGCCGTCCAGGCCCTCGGTAACAACCTCGCCTGGCGCTCCCGCCAGTGCGTGCGTGCTTGTGTCCACTTTGATGCCCGGTATGATGCCACGCTCATTTAACAGTTCGACAATCGGGACGCCGTCCGAGCAGTTCTGGCGCAGGGTTTCATGGTATAGGATAACGCCGCTAATGAATTCGGATGCCCCTTCAGCGCTGACGAGCATTTCTCGGTAGTCTCGCCTGTTGCGCTCCACGTTCTCTACTCCGAGCGCTTCGAAACGGCTGCCTATTGTGCGCGTGCTTTCATCGGCGGCCAGTATCCCCTTTCCGGGCGCGACGAGCGCGCTGGCTGTTTTGACTAGCGATTGAGTTTTTCCCATTCTGGATTGGATCCTTTGAGTTGCTCTGAATTTATCTATTGCACCGCGCCTGCGAGCTCGACCACTTTGCCGTATCTGTCTATGAACTCGTCCGATGTCATTCCCGCTGCCTCGGCCAGTCGTCTCTTCATCTCACAGTCGGCGAGGTCGGCCTTCTCGAGCCGGATCATGTACTTTCGGGCTACAAGGTAGCTCTCACTCTCTACATCCACTGTACGCACGCGGGTGCGTCCGGTTACAGGATCTCGCATTTCGTCGAACGGCATTACTCTGATATCGTTGCCGACCAGGCATATCAGTCCGCCCTGCTCAGGATACTGATCGCTCGGTTCTGACAAAAGCGCCCGCGCCGCGCCGTATCCCAAGGTGCGCGTGTAGTCAATGTCAAACGGGATGGGCGCATAAGACCGGAGTTCGTAACCTACCGTGCTGTCTATAATGGGCAGCGTTTCGCCCCGTTCTTCGAATCGCTTCTGAATTGCGCGTTTCAGGATCTTCTCAAGCTGGATTTCTCCGAGTCGTAGGTGTCCATGCTGGTCGCGTGAGACTTCGACACCTGGGACCTGGGCCAGTTCCTCGGGGTCGAACTTCTCCGCTACGCCCTCCGCTATCACGGCCAGACCGCGGTTTTTGCCCAGTACCCTTCTCTTCAGAATCGCTGTTTCCAGAATGTCGCATACGTCGCTTATTCCAATCCGTTCGGATCGGAACTCCTCCGGTATGATCGTCAGAGTCGCCCCCGCAGACTTTCCGATGCCCAGCGCGAGATGCCCGGCGGCGCGGCCCATTGCTATTACGATATACCAGCGGTTGGTGGATCGGAAGTCTTCAATGAGGTTGCGAACGATCTCAGTCCCAAGGTGGCGCGCTGTCTCATATCCGAACGTAGGCATTCCATCAGGCAGCGGAAGGTCGTTGTCTATCGTTTTGGGAATATGGGCGACCTTGATTTCGCCAGCGGCGAGCCTCGACACTTCTGATGCGCTGAACGCCGTGTCGTCCCCACCTATTGTGGCGAGAAAGGAGACGTCTAGCTCCTTTAGCGAGTTGAGCGTATTCTGAATATGCTCGGGGCGACGGGTGGGATTCGCCCTGGATGTACGGATTATGGAACCGCCCCGGTAGTGTATCTGCGATACATCTTCTATCTTCAGAGGACGCGCCATGTCGGTGCGACCCTCCATCAGATGCGAGAAGCCATCGTATATGCCGATTACTTCGTATCCCCTGTTGATCGCTTCAATGGTTACTGAACTGATGGCGCTGTTAATGCCTGGAGCGGGACCTCCACCCATGAGGATTCCGACCCGGCCGCGTTGACGGTTCATGGAGATACTCTCCTAGGCGAAACTGTACGCGCTCGAATAACCATCATGTATTCAGAAGCGGTGTATGCCTTCCCATATAAGGGTGGGCTGGTCGGGGCGACTGGACTTGAACCAGCGACCTCCACGTCCCGAACGTGGCGCGCTACCGACTGCGCTACGCCCCGACAAGTGCGCTAGACCATATTGTAACGACTTGATACTAGATACGGCAATAAGAGAGTTCTCCGTCTTCGGCATCGAATGCAATCGGTCTCCGGTTGCTAGTTCATCCGTATCCCGCCGTCCACGTTTATCGCCTGGCCGGTGATGTTGCGCGCGTCGTCCGACGCCAGAAATGCCGCCAGTTTGCCGATGTCCTCCGGCGTCTGCTCTCGTTTCAACGGCGTCATGTTCTCCACGGCCCTCTCAAAGAGTTCGCGTCCCGAAATGTTCTCGCCGGTCGCGGCAGAACGCCTTCTCGAAATTGCCTGCCACATATCTGTCCAGAGAAGTCCGGGGCATATAGCGTTGACTGTTATGTCGCGCGGCGCAAGTTGCTGCGCGCTGGACTGGGTCCAACTCACCACCGCCGCCTTGGTGGTGGAGTAGTGAGGTAAATCCGGGGCGCCCCGTCGCGCCGCTATGGACGCTATGTTGATGATTCTTCCTGAACCGCGCGCAATCATGTGATCCTGCGCGGCTTCGGTCACCATGACTACGCCGCGAACATTGACCATGTGTGTCAGATGCCAATCTTCGTCGCTTGGCCTGTCGCGCTCCCACCAGTTACCGGCTCCGACGATACCGGCGTTGTTGACCAGTATATCTATTCGGCCCATTCCCTCCAGTATTTGGGAAACCGCCTCTTCTATGGATTGTCGGCTGGTAACATCAATACTTACAGCCTGCGCCATACGGCCCATGCCCTCTATCTCACCGCAGACAGCCGCGGCGTTATCCATGTTCAGGTCCGCGACTGCGATGTCGGCTCCCTGCTCGGCAAGCGCCATGCATATCCCACGCCCGATACCGCGACCGCCTCCGGTGACAAGAGCGACTCTGCCAGACAGGTCAATCATCATAGAAGTTCCCCCTATACGGACGTAAAGTCCGCCATTGCCCGCTTGTCCGTACCGACAATCAGAGTTCCTTCAGCAGTCAAAATGAGTGGACGGCGAATGAGTCGAGGCTCCCCGACCATCAGTTCGAGCATCCGGCCGTCGCTCATCTCTTCTCGTTTCAGACCGAGTTTGCGGAAAGACGGGGAACGCCATGAGAAGTAGTCCGATACGGGGACGTCGCCAATCAGCTCCCTGAGTTCCTCAGCGGTGAACGGTTCTGCGAAGAAATCGCGTTCATCTAGTTCGATGCCATTCTGTGAAAGCTCCGCTTTCACTTTTTTGCAGGTACTTCATCGTTTCCATGTGTAGTATATGGCGGACATTGGACATTTCACCTCAAACCCTGTGAATTGACTTTCAAGATTACAGCGTGCGCTACGAATGTGCCAAGCCGTTTTCTACCACTCTTCCACGCGAACCATGTTGCCGACCTCGGCCACCGTGTCCAGCGCTTCCAGTTCGCGAATCGCCTGCTGCATATCGCTTTCATTGGCGCGATGCGTCATCAGAACTATCTCCGCTCTCTGCGCCACCTCGTCCGTCTCTTTCTGGATGGCGGAAGCGATGGATATGTTCCTGTTGGCGAGGACACCGCCGACCTGCGCGAGAACGCCGGGTCTGTCTGTCGCGGTCAGTCGGATATAATAGCGGGTGCGCAACTCGGACATTGGCTGGACCTGAGTTCGCTCGGATAGTTCTCCGATGGGTGGAGGCGTCACGTTGCCTGCCAGGTT
The DNA here is from genome assembly GCA_965261525.1 of Dehalococcoidia bacterium. GTDB lineage: Bacteria > Chloroflexota > Dehalococcoidia > Lucifugimonadales > UBA1123 > VXRN01. The sequence goes on along the minus strand of OZ253472.1, from coordinate 765,485 downwards.
CCGCGCAATGTCAACGATGTTAGCTATAACGGCGCTGGTGGTGGGCATCGAGCCGGCGCCGGCGCCGTGGAAAAGGAGTTTGCCCGCCAGGTCGGTCTGAATCTCGACTGCGTTGAGAACGCCATCCACCTTGGCGATCATCGCGTCCTCATGGACGAACGCGGGATGGACTCGCGCCTGTACCGAGCCGTTGTCCGAGGTTGCTATTCCGAGTAACTTTATGGCGTAGCCGAGTTCGCGCGCGTACTGGAAGTCTCGGGTTTGTAGTCGCGTTATACCTTCATGGAATACGTCTGTGTCCCTGACTCGCGCGCGGAAGCCCAGCGTCGCCAGAATCGCCAGCTTGTAGGCGGCGTCAATCCCCTCCACGTCATTCGTAGGGTCGGACTCTGCGTATCCTAGCCGCTGAGCTTCGGCAAGGGTCTCGCCAAAGTCTGCTCCGTTCTGGCTCATACTCGTCAGAATGTAGTTCGTGGTGCCATTGATAATCCCGTGTATTGTCAGGATTTCATTGGCTACCATATCCCTGAGTAGTGGCGCGATAATCGGCGTGCCGCCGGCGACCGCCGCCTCGAAGAGGATCTGGACGCCCTTATTGCGCGCCAACGTCAGGATGTCCGGGCCGTGCCGAGCCATGACTTCCTTGTTCGCGGTTACGACGTGCTTCCCAAGCGATATGCTCTTCAGTATGTAGTCGAAAGCGGGATCCTGCCCGCCCATGACCTCGACCACCACGTCAACTTCGGGATTGGAGAGGATATTCTCTACGTCAGTTGTGATAAGACCACGCGGAATTTCGGTCGCGCGCGGCTTGTTGACATCCCTTACAAGTACGCCCTTTAGTTCGATGGGACAACCCACCATGTCTTTCAGGTGCGACCGTTTGCGTCTTACTACATCCGCCACTCCGCCACCCACTACGCCCATTCCCAGCAGGGCGATTCCGATTGCGTCTTTGCTCAAAGCGCTGACCTTCCTGTTAGTGTCTCGTTATTCAGGTTACTATTGCGGGGCAGGCCAACGCAAAGGAATTTCCTCAGAGGAATGCCGGGATGGGGAGGGTATAAGCCTGGAAGAACGGCGGAGAACCTTATCGTCCGGTTATTAAGCCTTGGAACGGGTCCGGCGCGGGTGTGGGTGTAGTGCTGGCGCTCACTCTGAGCTGCTCCACGAACCATTCGTACACCTTGGAGTTGAACGTGGCATAGATGTCGTGGTTCTGACGCTCGTCATTCACCCAATCCTGGAGCGCGCGGGTTTTGAGCTGCTCCCTGTTGAGCCTACTAATCTCCAGGACATCCTCGCGCTCCGAGACGACGAAGAAAAACGAGATCTGTGGATTCTCCACGTTCGGAGTGGCGTCGGACATCTCGCCGACTTCCAGGTCCCAGAAGTCGTACTCGTAGTCCTCAATTATCCCGAGCGGAACCCATCCCAGCTCACCCTTCGACTGGACAGTCTCCGGGTCCCTCGAGAATTCGCGCGATATGGCCCGTACCGTCGCGCGGATGTTCTCAGGGCTTCTGTCGTCACTGAGCAAGTCTGCATACTTGGTCTGCATGATGTCTATCTCGTCCTGGTAGTTCATCCCTATGCGGTGCAGACGCACCTGCTCCGCATAAACAGGGACCTGGTCGCCGACGAACTGCCGGAACTTTTCACGCAGAATGGCCTTTCTTACAAGGTCTCGGTGCTCGCTCTCGCTAACCTGCGCAGAGTTGAGGAATTGGCGGTAGCGTTCGTGGTACTCTCGTTCGATCTGGGCGGCTGACTTGCCCTGCGACTCGGATTCCGAAGGAGCCATTGAACCCCGTACCTGGTTGTCCACTTCCTCGCGGGAGATAGAGATCCCCTGACTCGGCGCGACCTGAGCTATGACCTCGTTTTCAACGATGATTTGAAGCGCCTGGAATATGTCGTCAGTTGTCCTGAGACCCTGCGAACTGTCCAGCTCCAATGCTTTCTGTCTTATTCGCAGTAGCTTTACCATGTCTCCGCGGGTATAGACGACGTCATCTACACGCACTATCAACTGCTGAGGGGGCAGGACGAAGATAATCACGTATCCGGCGACTACTATCCCGGTAATCACCAGAAGAAGTACGCCGATAATGATTAGCGCGAGCCGCCGCCGCCGCCGCTCTTCGGGCGACCTTTCGGCCACGACTCTGCGTCTGTCCGATCTTACCGTTCGTCGCGATGGCGCTTGCCGCGCTTCATCAACCACTATTCAACCCCGAAATACACATATCTGTCACAGGCCGCAAAATCGGAAAGGTCTCCTCGCGCCGGCGTATTCCCTATCTCGACCATCGCATCGGAGGACCCGCGTGGTCGGGACTGAATGGAATCAGCGCAAGATGCCTGGCCCGCTTTATGGCCGTGGACATCGCGCGCTGGTGCTTGGCGCAAACCCCGGTCTTGCGGCGGGACTCTATCTTCCACCTATCCGTCACATACCTGCGAAAGCGGTCGGTATCCTTGTAGTCAATGTATTCGATATGGTCAACGCAGAAGCCGCATATCTTTCTACGGCTATAGTAGCGCGGCCTTCCGCGACGGAACCCGCCACCGCCACCACCGGGTCTGCCACCACCACCGCCGGGACGGTATCCACCGCCACCGCCACCGGGTCTGCCACCACCACCTGGTCCGCCACCACCGCCGGGACGGTATCCACCGCCACCACCACCTGGTCCGCCACCACCGCCGGGACGGTATCCACCGCCACCGCCACCGGGTCTGCCGCCACCACCGGGACGATATCCGCCACCGCCACCACCTGGCCCGCCACCACCGGGACGATATCCGCCACCGCCACCACCGGGCCCGCCGCCACCGGGACGATATCCGCCACCGCCACCACCGGGCCCGCCACCACCGGGACGATATCCGCCACCGCCGCCACCGGGCCCGCCACCACCACCGGGACGGTATCCACCACCGCCACCACCGGGCCCACCACCACCTGGGCGGTTACCGCCTCCCGGTGGGCCGCCGGGTCGCGGACCCTGATCTGGTGGTCTTCCGGTTTGCTCCGTCGTCATATCAACTCACCTTCTGCTACGTGGAATAAAGTATAGATGGTTTTCGCTGGGCCGAAAGCTCAAGAAACGGTAAGGTACAAGGTTTCCTGACTTTCGGGGTGAGCATGGTCTTATGTTACCTGTGTCTTGCTGGACTACCAGGGGAGATCGTCCGCGTCGTCGTCCGCAGGAGGCGGGCCGTCGCCCGGGTATCCGGGACCGCCGGAGGGTTGACCGGCGCCGCTGAGGAATTTCACTTCCTGGGCGTATATCTCGTTTCCTGCCCGCAGTTGGCCGTCCTGCGTTTGCCATGGACGGCTACTGAGCCTTCCCTCAACATATACTAATCTGCCCTTTTCCAGATACTGGTTGGTCGTTTCGGCAAGCCTTCCCCAAGCATTTACCCGAAACCATTCTGTTTCGTCAACTGTCTGACCGTCCCGATTCTTGTACCGCCTGTTGGTGGCGACGGAGAAACTGGTTACAGCCGACCCGCTGGGCATATATCGCATCTCAGGGTCGGTACCCAGATTGCCGATGATCGTTATCTTGTTAAACATGGCTCATGTCCTGGCATATTGTCAGACAATTCTGAAAACTATCTGTATATTCCGAACTTCAGCATCGTTCGTCGAATACACCTCTTAAGTAAGACTCGACAGTACTGAGTTCGTCAAGTGCGCTATACGGGATTCTGAACGCTTTCTTCGCTTTCCGGCTGCGCAACTGGGACCGCGGGGGCTTCCGTCTCAGTCTCGGCAGATGGAACCTGAGTTTCCACATCCGTCGCAGTCTCGGCAGATGGAACCTGAGTTTCCACATCCGTCTCAGTCTCGGCAGATGGAACCTGAGTTTCCACATCCGTCTCAGTCTCGGCAGATGGAACCTGAGTTTCCACATCCGTCTCAGTCTCGGCAGATGGAACCTGAGTTTCCACATCCGTTTCAGACTTAGCCGCCGGAGCCCGGGCTTCAGCCTCGGCGCGTTCTCTCGCTTCTCGCTCGGCGGCCATTCTAGCTGCCGATTCTTCTCTTTCGCGAGCCTCGCGCGCAGCGGCGGCTCTGGCCTCGGCCTCCTGCCTCTCGAATTCCTGCCTCTGTCGTTCGGCCTGCGTTTCCATGGCGGCTATCTCGGACTTTTCGAGCCTGAATACGAGGTGACGCATGACATCCTGAGCGGCGTTCAGCGTCTTGTCCAGATCCGTCGCGGATTGCGCTTCCATCTGGCAGCGAGTGACGAAGTAGTTGCCCTCGACGAATCGCTGTATGGGATAGGCAAGCCTCCTGATTCCCCAGTTATCCTGTTGGGAAATGCTTCCTCCACCCCCGCTGATAGTGTCGGAAATGCGCTTTACGGTTTCCGCGGCTTCCGACTCGGTAGCCTCCGGGCTAAGTATCATCACCAACTCATAGTCTCGTGTCCGCTGCGAAGTCAAACGGGTTCTCCTGAATCTCATAGGGAATATCTAGGGGATTATAGCACGCGGTCTGAATCCACTACAACGAACGTTTGGCGAGCGCTTATGGAAAGTCGGCGCTGGACAAATTCTTTCGGACGGCGGACGAATTTGCCGAATCATATATCATGATTTATAAATCAACAGGTAATTTAGCAGGTGGCGACTGGTGGGCTGACTGGTGACGAACAGGCGATTAGAACACCTGCGTTGACCTGCGATTCACCTGCGTTAGCTTTGGGGAATTTTTTCTCACGCTCCCGGGATTTTGGTTGTATAATTTCGTATTTATGTATATTGACGCTCAAAGTCATCGGTGGTCGGCGCTTCGTCATTAGTTTGTATGTTCGCATTATAGCGTAAAAGGGAGGTGGGCGCCTAGTGTTCCAACATTTTTGGATTGACGGTTTATATACCCTCACCCTAACCCTCTCCCAGAGGGAGAGGGGATAATTCGGAATCTGGATATCCATCACAACTAAGTTGTCGGACCACTAGTACCGTTTCCATATGATTCTGATGTAAAGCAACCAGCCCCCCACCCCCACCCCTGGATTGCCGAGCGGCGAGCCCTTCGGGGTTCCCACTTTCACGGGAATGACGAATTGAATTTGAAAACGATCTGTTTGCAACAAAATTAAGGGGATGTGGGCGCCTAGTGTTCCAACATTTTTTTGGATTGACGGTTTATATACCCTCACCCTAACCCTCTCCCAAGGGGAGAGGGGATAATTCGGAATCTGGATATCTATCACAACTAAGTTGTCGGACTACTAGCTAGTGTTCCAACATTTTTGGATTGACGGTTTATATACCCTCACCCTAACCCTCTCCCAAGGGGAGAGGGGATAATTCGGAATCTGGATATCTATCACAACTAAGTTGTCGGACTACTAGCTAGTGTTCCAACATTTTTGGATTGACGGTTTATATACCCTAACCCTAACCCTCTCCCAGAGGGAGAGGGGATAATTCGGAATCTGGATATCCATCACAACTAAGTTGTCGGACTACTAGCTAGTGTTCCAACATTTTTGGATTGACGGTTTATATACCCTCACCCTAACCCTCTCCCAAGGGGAGAGGGGATAATTCGGAATCTGGATATCCATCACAACTAAGTTGTCGGACTACTAGTTCTTTGGGAGGTTAACGGAATTTGGAGAAGGCCCTGGGCGGAGTGCAGGGCCTTCTCCAAATTTCACATTCCATATCGCCGACTCTCGTACTATAATTAAGACAAGATACTTGGGAGGCGCCGATTATGATACGGGTACTTTTGAGCCTACTCACGATGACCGGAATACCGCGCCTGATAATGCGTCTGATGATGGACAGCCGCGTTCCATTCAGGCTTAAACTGCTTATACCCGCGGCGATTGTCTATACGATTGTGCCTTACGACCTCGACTTTCTGGGACTGTGGGGCAGAATAGACGACGTTCTGGTCCTGATCATATCCGGCCTGCTTTTCATTCTTCTCGCTCCCCGCGACGTTCTCATGGAAGTTTCCGGTCGCCCTGGAGACGCCGAGGGACGTTACAAGCCCAAAGACGGAACAACGGTGATAGACGGCGAGTATCGCAAGCTGGACGACTGATGTCTGATCTACGAAGACCTATAACAAATAGCTAACAAAGGAAACCTGCGCACACCAATGGAAATCGCAATAATCGGGTTGCCCTTCAGCGGTAAGACAACCATTTTCAATGCTGCGACCAGAGGGGCCGCCCAAGTCGCGGGCTATTCTTCCTCTGCAAAGCCGAACATCGGGGTCGCCAAGGTGCCGGACCCCAGACTCGATGTACTTAGCGCGCTATATGAGCCTGAGAAAACTACTCACACAGAGGTAATATACGTTGATTTGCCCGCCGCTCCCGACGGCCTCGGAAAGACAAGGGGAATTTCGGGCGAGTACCTGAACCGCATCCAATCGGCGGACGCGCTTGTGGTAGTGGCCAGGGCATTTGAAGATCCCTCAGTGCCGGACGGCGGCGATGGCGTTGACGCATTCCGCGACATCGAGACAATGCTCTATGAACTTACTTTCGCCGACCTTGAAATCCTGGAACGCAGGCTGGAGCGAATCGAACAGAATAACAAAAGCGTAAGGAGGGGTGACCGTGACTCCACGCTCCGCGAGAAGGCGCTGATCTCCAGGCTGAAAGACAGGCTGGAGTCCGGCTCACCCATCAGGAACCAGGCGCTCAGCGGCGAGGAGGCGCGGCGCGTGAACGAGTTCCAGTTTCTCACCGCCAAGCCGGTTATCGTCGTCGTCAACGCGGGCGAGGAGCAGATGGACGAGGCCGACGAGATTCTGGACGGGCTGGAGCGCGAAATAGCCGCCGATGGCATTCTCTGCTCCGCGCTGTTCGGCAAGCTGGAGATGGAACTCGCGCAAATGGATCCGGAGGACGAGGCGGAGTTCAGAGAGTCTCTGGACGCGGGCGAGTCCGGTCTCGACCGTATGGTGCGGCTGTCATACGCCGCGCTCGATCAGATCACCTTCTTCACCTGCGGACCCAAGGACGTGCGCGCCTGGACTATAACGAGGGGCGACGACGCGATGAGAGCCGCCGGTCGGATTCACACAGACATGGCTCGCGGATTCATCCGCGCAGAGGTCATTGCCTACCCGGACATGGTGAAGTGCGGCACCGAAAACGAAGCTCGCAAACAGGGGTCTCTCAGGCAAGAGGGCAAGACATACAAGCTCGAAGATGGCGATGTTATGCACTTTCTGTTTAATGTGTAGTATAAGATCTCAATCAGAATTGCAGAACTTATGGAATTTCGGCAGGACAAGTGAGACGCTCGATTTCACCGATACCCAAAGGGGTGTGGTAGTATAGCCAATTCAGGCTATGGGTGAGCGCAGGAATAGGGGTAATGGTCACTAGGCGCGCGGTTCTGGCCGCAGATAAACCCGATAAAACCGAAGTAGTCTATCCCGAAACGGACGGAATGCCATTGGCCGACGGATTTTACCAAGAAGAATACTTCCTGGACATACTTCCTACACTTAAGCTGTTCTTCGAGAGAGACCCTCGCGTAGCGATCAGCGGCAATACGTTCATATACTACGTGGAAGGCGAGCCTCGAAGTTGGATATCGCCGGACTGCTACGTGGCTTTCGACATCAGCATGGACTCGATACAGAGGTACAACACCTATCGAGTATGGGAAGTGGGCAAAGTCCCCGAGTTCATCTTGGAAATAGGCTCTCCCAGCACCGCGACGAACGACCTGGGTGACAAGCGCGACCTGTACGCTCGTATGGGGATTGGCGAATACTGGCTGTTCGACCCGAGCGGCGGAGACCACTATGGTGAACCGCTGATTGGGCAGTATCTGGAGGATGGCGCGTACCGGCGGTTCGAGATGAAGAGTGAGCCGGACGGGGTGGTATGGGCGCACAGTCCCGTTCTGAATCTGGATTTGTACTGGGGTGATGGGCGGCTGCGGTTCTACGACCCGGAGGCGGACGTATGGCTCCAGAACATAGAAGAGACCAGCGCGCAAGCGGAGGCTGCCCAAGCCCGCGCCGAACACGCTGAAGCGCGCGCCGAACACGCTGAGGCGAGAATGGCCGAGATGGAGGCCGAACTCCGACGCCTGCGAGGCGAATAAGCAGGTTACAGACGCTCAGAGAGGCAGAACATGGCAGACGCGGTAGTAATCGGTGGCGGCGTGATGGGGTGCGGCATCCTGTACAACCTCGCCGAGCGCGGGGTTACGGACACCGTTCTCCTGGAGAGGGATGTTCTGGGGTCAGGTTCGACGGGCAGGTCGCAGGCCATACTCAGGATGCACTACTCCAACGAGGTGACCACTCGTCTCGCCTGGGACAGCCTTTCTATCTTCAGGAACTTCCACGAGATCACCGGAATGCCATCCGGTTACACGAAGACCGGCTACTTCGTCATCGTCGGGCCGGAAGACCGCGAGGCCATGCTGAAAAATGTCTCTATGCAGCGCGCGTCGGGAGTGGATACCTCCGTCGTAACCGCAGAGGATGTCCAGGAAATAGCTCCGATGGTGCGGACCTACGACGGCGAGTCGTTCGCGTATGAACCCGAATCCGGCTACGCCGACCCCTACTCTGTAACGACCGGGTACGCCAACGCCGCGCGAGACAGGGGGGCGCGAATACTGTCCGAGTCTCCGGCGGTTGGAATCGAAATAACCGCGAACCGCGTTACCGCCGTGTTGACCGAGAACGAGCGGATTGAGACCCCAATCGCGGTGGTCGCGGCGGGGCCGTGGTCCGGGCCTTTGCTCGCTTCCATTGGCGTGGAAGCGCCGCTGCGCCCGATTCGACACCAGGTGATAATGCTGCGCAGGCCGCAGGATGTGGTGCCGGACCACCCGATAATCGGCGACGTTGTATTTGACATGTCCCCGCGCCCGGACGCGGGCAACCTGACGCTGATAGGCGTAGGAGAGGACGAGGAAGCCTCGCCCGACACTTTCAACCAGGGGGTTGATATGCCGATGGTCGAGGCGACGTTCGAGAAGCTCGTAAAGCGAATGCCCGGCATGGCGCAGGCTCTGTTCCGAGGCGGCTGGAGCGGGTTGTTCACGACAACGCCCGACTGGCACCCGATTCTGGATAGAGTGGATGGGATAGACGGCCTGTACATCGCGGTCGGCTTCAGTGGACACGGCTTCAAACTGTCGCCCATGATAGGCGTCGTAATGTCCGAGCTTATCACCGATGGAAAGGCGACAAGCCTGGACATATCCGAAATGACCCTGCAACGCTTCTCCGAGGGGCGCCTGATACGCTCCCGATACTCGATGCAGGTGCTCGCTTAGTTAGTTCTCGACCTCGATAATTACCTCGATCTCCACAGGGATGTCGTTAGGCAGAGAAGCCATCCCCACTGCGGAGCGCGCGTGTCGTCCGGCGTCTCCGAACACCTCCACGAACAGGTCGGAGCATCCGTTCACCACGGCGGGCTGCTGATTGAAGGCGGGGTCGCTGTTCACCATGCCGAGCAGCTTGACCACTCGCTTCACGTTGTCCAGGCCGCCGGCCTCACTCTTCATTCGAGCCAGGATGTTTATTCCGGTCAGCCTTGCCGCCTCGTACCCTTCCTCGGTAGTCAGGTCGCGGCCCACCTTGCCCGAAGGCGCCGTGCCGTCCGCGCGGTTGGCGGGGCCGAGGCCGGACAGGAATATCAGGTTGCCGACGCGAACGCCGGGAACATAGTTCGCTATTGGCGGCGGCGGCTGGGAGGGCAGCGTAATGCCCAGCTCTTCAAGTCTTGCTTCGATGTCGGCCATGTGGATTTCCTCCCGCAGCGTCAATTGTCCAGACGCTGTTCTGGTTGCTGCCGTGATTCTACTGTCGAGCCGACCCAATAGCAATCAGCGCAGAATTACTGAACCGGTCTCGTACTACAGGTAAGGATTCTGCGTCATCCATCCGTTTGTAATTCGATATTTAGCTACTGTCGTATTGAATGCCTTATCTGCGGCTGAAACAGTAATTCGGTACAATCGAAAGATATGACCGATATTTACGATCACACAATTGATGGCGCGGGACCGGCAGGTCCGGTCTTGGCGGCGCGCCTGTCGAAAGGCCATGAAATATAGACGAACATATATTTCATAAGCTACAATACATTCATGAAACACAAGACTTCAAAACCTCCACGCATAAACACAAATTTATCTATGACGACTCGATTACAGGACTGAATTTTTCCCCAAAGCTAAATTCTGGTGTTTTCAGGTGAAATGCAGGTGGCGCTTCACCTGTTGCCCGCGCCAGCAGCCCACCAGAAGGCGCCAGTTCGCTCACCAGCACAACTATAAATCGGAATATATCCCAAACTCACAATACCAGTTCTAAAGAGGCGATGCCACAGGAGAAGTAAATTGCCCGATATGCCACCGATTTCCGACGAGACCCTGGAAGTACTCAAGGAGATTCCCACTCAAACTCTGATAGACGCGCTGTGGGTGAAGAACTGGCCCCAGAGCTACATAGAGGGCGCGCGTCCGCTCCAATTGGGCCAGAAGATGGCGGGACGCGCGGTCACTCTGAGATTCGTGCCGCATCGTCCCGATCTCGCCGCGGACAAGCCCAAGGGCGACCAGTCCGCCGAGTATGTCGCAATCGAACTCTGTGGCCCGGGCGAAGTCCTTGTGGTTGACGCGATGGGCTGGACTTACAGCTCGATAGGCGGAGACATAAAGTTCTTTCGCCTGATGCAGAGAGGAGTCGGAGGACTGGTAACCGATGGCTCGGTTCGTGACAGCGTCGCGCTGAAAGAGTACGGCTTCCCTGTGTTCTCGGCTTCCACTACGGCCAAACAGGGCCCTGCGGAGTTCTGGCCCTGGCAGGTCAACGACGCTGTTCAGTGCGGAGGAGTTCTCGTGCGACCCGGCGACGCGGTTGTCGGAGACGACGACGGAGTTGTGGTTGTGCCGCATTCTGAGGTTGATGAGGTCATACGAATAGCGCATCAGCGCGAAGATGTCGAAGGCATAGTCAAGGCCCAACTTGAGATAGAAAAGTGCTCGCCCGGCAAATACTACCCGTTCAACGACAACACATGGAAGCTGTACGAGGAGAAGACTGGCGGGAAGCGGCCGGACTGACGTACCGCTAGGTCAGTCCATACGCGAGCCGCCATTCACGTTGATGGACTGGCCTGTAACGTTTAGCGCAAGGTCGGAAGCCAGGAACACCGCCAGATTGCCGATGTCTTCCGGCGTCTGCTCGCGTCCGAGCGGTATGCGGTTCGCGACGACTTTCTCGAATGCCCGCCTCGGTGTCAGTCCACTCAGCTCGTCGTCCATTTTGATGTTCCTCGTGGCGATGCGGTCCCACATCGGAGTCCACAGCAGACCGGGACAGATCGCGTTGACATTGATATTGAACGGCGCGAACTCCAGCGCATATGCCTGCGTCAGGCTTATCACGCCGGCCTTGGATACGTTGTAAGGTGGATTGCCAGGGCTGCCCTGTCGCCCTGCGCCCGATGCGATGTTGACTATCTTGCCGTAGTTGTTCGGCTTCATATATCCGGCGACGATGTCCGTTGCGTTTGCCACGCCTTTCACGTTGACTGAGTAAATCTGATCCCAGTCGCTTTCGTCCGGCCTGTCTCGCTGCTCCCAGCCCGGCGCTCCGATAATTCCCGCGTTGTTCACGAGGATGTCAATCTTGCCGAATCGGTCAGCCGTCCAAGACGCCATTCGCGCGACAGAGTCCCGGTCGGTTACATCAACGTCCGTGGATTCAACTTCGATGCCAGAGCGAGCCTCACGGATTTCGGCTGCCGCAATCGCCGCGTTTTCCGAGTCGAGGTCCGCCACCACGACTGAGGCCCCGTATGCAGCCATCTTCTCAGCGATTGCCCTGCCTATGCCGCGTCCCGCTCCTGTAACTATGGCTACCCTGTCATTGAGATCCATGACCTTTCCCCTTTAGACTATGAGAGTTGGCCGGATTATACCATCGCCGGAGTCTTTCGATTGTCGCGAAAGCAAAAAGCCTCACGGTATCGGTCATTCCCGCGAAGGCGGGAACCCCGAAGGGCTCGCCGCTCGGCAATCCACAGGCCGCCGCGCTTGGCAGTCTGGATAACCGAGAGACCCTTTGACATCGCCCCCTGAAACGCATGACAATCCGATAACGTGTTAGAATGTCGGCGCTCAAATCCCGGATCCGAGATAGATTATGAACCAACTGAACTCAGAAGATGCGCAGGAACTCGGCCGTGTCGTCGGCTTGGAAATTGACGATGTAAGGGCGACGACCATCGCGTCCAGATTATCGGGTATCATTGCCGAGCTGGACGAGATACCCGAAGACCTGCTGATGTCTGTCGAACCGGCTCATGTATTCTCCACAGAGGAGGCTTAGCCGATGAACGACCGCGATCTCCACCTGCTCACAATTGCTGAGGCCGCCCGCCTGATTGAGTCCCGCAGTCTGTCGCCCCTGGAGTTGACGCGAGCGTACCTCGACCGTATAGCGCGCCTGAACGACAACTTGGGCGCCTACATAAGCGTGATGTCCGATGCCGCGCTCGCTCAGGCCGCCCGCGCCGAGTCGGAGATAGCAGGTGGCAATTACCGCGGCAAGATGCACGGTATGCCAGTAGCGGTCAAGGACATCATCTACACCAAGGGCGTCCTGACCAGCGGAGGCTCGCGGGTCTTGGCCGACCATGTGCCGGACTACGACTCTACAATAGTCGAGCGTCTCGACGCGGCGGGGTCGGTTCTTCTCGGTAAACTCAACCTGAGCGAATTTGCCATTGGAGGCACTATCAACCACCCATACGGCACACCCCGCAATCCATGGGATACCGGACGGTCGGCGGGCGGTTCGAGCAGTGGATCAGCGGTCGCGGTCGCGGGCGGACTGTGCGCCGGGTCTCTCGGATCTGACACAGGCGGCTCAATCAGAGGACCTAGCGCGTTCTGCGGTATTGTCGGGCTGCGCCCAACCTACGGCAGGGTGCCCCGGCACGGCGTCATACCCATGAGTTGGAGCCTGGATACGGTCGGCCCTATGACCCACACAGTTGAGGACTGCGCGATAATGCTCCAGGCCATCGCCGGACACGATGAACGAGATTCATCCTCGGCGCAAGAGTCGGTGCCTGACTACTCCGAGTCCTTTGGTGAATGGCCGCGTGGGGTTCGTGTCGCGCTCCCGCGTGAAGCCATGGACTTCGACGGTCTGAATGGCGAGGTCAGGAGCGCGGTTACGTCCGCCGCCGACCAGTTGGCGGAGATCGGCGCCGACGTCGAACAGGCCGACTTGCCGATGCTGGCGTACAGCGGCGCGGTATTCCTTGCGACCGCCGACGTGGACGCTGCCACGTTCCATATGCCATGGCTCCGGTCCCGCGCCCACCTGTACGACTGGAACACGCGCACGAGACTTGAGTCCGCCGCCATCACACCCTCCCCAACGTATCTCAGAGGCCAGCGCGCCAGAACGCTCATCAAAGATGAGATGATGAGTACACTGGAAAATTATGATTTCATAGTCATGCCGGCCAGCCCCACTCCCGCGCCTCCGATAGCGCGCTCCACCGGCTCGCCGGGAGGCTACTATCAGGGAAAACTCGACCTGGCCAGAAGGCGGTACACCAGTCCTGCCGCCCTTGCCGGGCTTCCAGCGATATCGGCGCCATGCGGATTTACGGAGTCCGGTCTGCCAATCGGATTGCAGATTATAGGCCGCCCGTTCTCTGAGGCCGGCTTGTTCCGCATCGCGCGCGCCTACGAGCAAGCCGCCGATTGGCGCTCACGCCGCGCCCCTGAACCAAGTTGACCTTTACCGCGAATTCGGAAAACCTGTAATCTTAAAGTATGCGCAAGTTCGGGGTGTGGCGCAGCGGTAGCGCGCCTGTTTTGGGAACAGGAGGTCGGCGGTTCGATCCCGCCCATCCCGACCATATCCGCGCCCTAGTTTCAAAGGCTCTATCCCTTCTCCCATACAGGGACACGCGCTAGGCGTTTTCCGGCGATGGAACCCGAAAAGCAGACCAACTCCAGTACCTCCGCTATCCATGTATCGGCGGGTACTATCACCGTCCGCGACTGGTGGAAGCGGCCTTTCGATCTGCTTGTACTGACAGTCGCGCACATCGCGCTGGCGCCCGCTTGGCTGACGCTCTGGACATTGATACCGCTGGCCATTTGGCTAACCGACCGGGGACCCATATTCTATACTCAGACGCGGGTCGGGAAGGGCGGCAAGATATTTCGGGCCTACAAGTTCCGCTCTATGATCCCTGATGCCGAACGCTATACCGGCGCTGTCTGGGCGGAAGAGGACGATCCCCGGATAACCCGCGTGGGCCGCATACTTAGGAGTCGCGCCCTCGATGAACTCCCGCAGGTCATCAATATGTGGAAGGGCGACATCAGTTTGGTCGGTCCGAGGCCCGAACGCCCTGAGTTGGTGGAGGAATTTACCCGACAGTGGCCTGAGTTCGGCAGAAGACTCGCGGTAAGGCCCGGTTTGACGGGCATCGCTCAGGTTTACGGACGCTATTCCACCCACCCCCGCGACAAGGTTCGCTACGACACGATCTACATCAAGCGAATGTCGCCCTGGCTGGACGTCAAGCTGCTGACCCTCTCAGTCCTGCTCACCTTCCGCGCCAAGTGGCAGGGAGAAGACAGGTAATTCCACGCCCTTTTTGGAACCGCATCAGGGTGTGGCTCTGCTTTGCTCCAGTTCGTCCTGAGTTTCGATGAGGATTCGCGTGTCCGGCAGATTCGGAGCGAGCGCCGCCATAAGGTCTAGGTTCTCCTTGGCTTTCGTTAGGTATTCGGCGTCGCGCTGCCCCGCTATATGTTGAAGATGAATCACCAAGGCGACGAATCTCCAGTTTTCCGGTTCGACTTCCAGTGCGTCGTCAGCGGTGTTCTCCATGAGCGCCACCGCCGCCCAGAACTCTTCGTCCGAAAGTGAAGACAGCCTGTCAAAGGAATCGCGCATCAGGCGCCGACGGGGATAGTTGGCAAGACCGGGGAAAGTGGATATGGACTCTTCGGCATACACCAGGCGTTCATCCCACGTGGCTCCCGTTCTGGCCGCAAGACCGAATCCCACAATATCCGCCGCCGCGTTGTATGCCCGCAGGTTCAGCGCGTAGAGAGCTCCGATGACTACCACAGACACAAGGGCCATCAGGCAAACCGCTCCCCAGGATGTACGCAGCGCAGCCGACACAGGCCGCAGGCTCAGTTTGCCGCTCAACCTCTCAGATATCCAGGATTGCGCCCTCTTCTCGTCGCGCTCGCTTACCCAGTATTCCTGCGCGATGGCGAACGCCGCCAGGAGCGAGAACTGCATGAGCGTCACCGGCGTGTCGAAAAGAAACAGGTTTTGTACGAAGTATGCCAGCATTGTCGCGGCAAGAATCAAGACCGCCAATTGGCTGTTGTCGCGCCTTCGCTTTATCGAAATGAACATAGCCCAGGCCATAGCCGCCCACACGAGCATATAGCTCACGAAGCCTAGAGTCCCCTTGGTGGTCAGCTCCTCCACCAGCTTGTTGTGAGCCTGGTCGAACCTGTCGCGTTCGGCGGCTTCTGCGTCAACGTGTTTGCCCCAGGCGATCAAAAAGTTCTCCGGTCCCCATCCCAGAATCGGTTTTTCCACGAATGCGAGAACACCGGCCTTGGCCCCCGCGACACGCCCGCTTATGCTCGCGTCTCCCAACCCAATCGAAGATATTCTCGCCAGCATAGTGTTGGATTCCACGACGGGGTCCAGGACCGAGGTTGTTCTGACTACCCCGAACAGCGCGATGCCAACAACGGCAATCGCTATCAACCCAAAGGACACTGTCCGCGCTATACGAATCCGACCCCAGACGGCGTACCCGATAGAGAACACAATCATTGCCGCGCCAAGCCCCACGACCGCTCCACGAGTTCCGGTCAACCAAAGCGCCCAGAGATTCAGCATGACCGAAAGAACCCAGACCGACTGAAGCCATGGGAGATAGTTGAAAGCCGCTCCCGTCGGACCTGCCTGCTGTTCTCTTCGACGCCCCCTTCGACGGGCGGTTCTGCTGCGAGGCGCCTGCTCCGACGCCCGTCCCGTCTC
This sequence comes from Dehalococcoidia bacterium, assembly GCA_965261525.1. Lineage (GTDB taxonomy): Bacteria > Chloroflexota > Dehalococcoidia > Lucifugimonadales > UBA1123 > VXRN01. The sequence continues at coordinate 749,401 of OZ253472.1, read as the reverse complement.
AGGACTGCGGCCCAGAGAGTGAATTATCATGCTGAGAGCAATCAGGGCGTTCACCATGGTGTAAGCGCCCACATAGGTGGCGTTGCCCAGCGTGGACTCGATGCGGTCGGCGGACTGGATTCCGAATCCTGTCATGTCGAATATCCCGTAGTGCTGATTTATCCCCAGGAATGAGACGATCATGCACACGATGAGATTGACCGTGAAAAGCAGCCTCCAGTCCGACAGGCTCCGAAATACGGCCCCGGTCATGGCGATGAAAGCGAACCAGTGCGCCAGGTCAACGATGCCCTGCATTCGCTCGTATGTTGACCATAGGCTCCTGACCGCGCTGACGCCGACCAGTCCGGCTATCAGAGAGACGAGCAGCCATATGCCCAGCGCCGCGACTATCAGTGAGCGGCGTGGCCGGTAGCGAGGATAGAAGAAGATTAGCAGCAGCCACACGCCAAATGTGACTTCTATGACCGATCTGGCGTATATGGCCTTGCCTACTATGAACGGAAACAGCGTGTCGTTCGAGATTATGAACGGCATAGCCATGACCAGCATTATGCCCACGCGCACCGTCCACAGCATCAGATGTCCGGTGTCGAGTTCTTCTCCTGAAGTCGTCTGTCGTTGAGTCAAGGTTTCGCCCTGGGCATAAGTTGACCGGAGTTCGTATCGGCATCCGAATTATATGAACCGCATTCCGTGTGAGTCAATGACTCTCAAGCCAAATCGTCGGAATGGCGGACCTGAACCACACATCCCTTGTAAAAAACAAATCGCCCCGAAAATCAATTCCGGGGCGATTTCCTACTGCATTTCGCTGTCCAGGCTGTTATTGCTGGTCGGAGGCTTCGGACTCTTCACCTTCCGCGGCTTCCTCGCCTTCTTCCAGCTCATCGCCCGTCTCGGAAACCTCAACTTCGAGCCTAGGCGGAGCCACGCGAACTATTACGTCTTCAAGCTCGTTCAGGACCGTTACATTGCCCGGCACTTCCACGTCGCTGACGGAAAGGGTGGAATCGAAGTCAACCAGCCCGGAAATATCCACCGTCAACTCGGCTGGCATATTCATAGGAAGGGCTTCGATTGACAGCGATTGAATGTTTTGCAGGAGCGTACCCGCCATCTGCGTTACCGCAGGAGAAGCGTCGACAAGGATTATTGGCACCTCAGCCGCGACAGTCTGAGTTACGTCAACTCTGAGGAAATCCACGTGGATTACCGTCTCGGTAACAGGATGCCTCTGAATCTCGCGGACGAAGCAGATATTCTCTCCGTCCTGACCTTCATACTCGACGGAAATTGGTACATTCGACCCAACTTGCGGCAGGAGACGGTTGAGCGTGCGGTCGTCCACCTGAAGGTTGGCCGGATTGATGCCCGCGCCGTAAACGTGGACGGGGGTGACACCCTGCCGTCGCAGACGTCGGACCTTCTTTCCGGTCAGTGTTCTTTCGTCTAGTTTCAGCGTCGGTACATCCATTGGCTTTCTCCTGTAATCGCGGCGAACTGGATAGCCTGAATCTTCCGGCCCGACCCGCGTTGGCCGGGCGTCCATACCACTCTCAGGCCACGAAAATCCATTTTAGCATAGCGTTATCGCAGGTTGGTAGAATACTACAACTCCAGCGACCAGGGCTGTCGCTCGGTTCTGAACATCAGGTCCGCCCTAGCCAGCGCGCCGGGAGCGTGTTCCTCGACGCGACCGGCGCGAGCGAGCGTGGAAAATGACACTCCTCCAAGATAGGCCGCGGCCAGATCGGCTGCGCTCAACTCGATCTGCGGCTCTTTCTCACTGCGAGTACACTCAGCGCCGGCTCGACTTCCTTCGAGTGTATATGCGCCGTTGTTCCAGGGGCAGAACTCGTCGCGCACGTGGAGCGCCAGGTTGCCCGGTTCGGCGTAGTTCCTCGCGGCCAGGGCGCTTCTGACGTCCACTAACCTCAGCCAAATATGGTCCTGGAGGGACATCTGGAGGCGGCGCGGGTCATTGAGCCGCCATGCGAGTGGGTCATCCGTAGGCTGATTGAAAGCTCGAATCTCCGACACAAGGTCTATTTCGAAGCAGTATTTCCACAATTCCGCCTCAACTTCCGCGTCCTCACCAAGTAGGAAGATGACCAGAATCGTACGCTCGCGTCTGCGGTAGGTACACAATCCGACCACCCGTCCTTCGCGGTAGTAAGCAACATGAAAATACTCGGTCGCGCCCCGCCGCTGTTCTTCGGAGTCCCACAGCGCCGCTCGCCAGTACCCGGAGCCGTAACGCACCATGCCCACACGAGTCTCACATATGTTGGCGTGGAGCTTCGGCCACTCTTCACGGGCCGTCTCAGGGGATACAAACCTCAGGGCGCCTCCGCCGTTCGGACTAATCTTAAAGGCAGTGTGGCGGCGGTCAACCTTCCACTGATGCGCCCACGTCGCAATTCCATAGCCGAATCGCTCATATATGAGACTCTCGGAGGCTGTGAGAGCCGCCAGTGGCTCGCCGCGTTCGCGCATCTGCTCCATTTGAGCCTTCATTATCTGGGTCATGATTCCCCGCCTGCGGTGCGTCGGCAGAACGGACACGTCGTCCACGAAGCCCAGGTTCAGCTTGCCGCCGGGGACAGTCATTTCGGACGTGCGCGTCGTGGCCGAACCTACGATGTCACTGCCGTCGAACGCGCCGAAGGTCCTGTCTAACTCCGCAAAGGAGCGGGCGATCTTAACGTATTCGTCCGAGGCGTGATGACCGAATCCGAGCGCCTCAGATCGAGACAGGCTGTCGAATTCATCGTTGGTAATTGGTCTGACTACAATGCCCATGCCGGACATCGTAACAATCCTGCCCCCGCTGTCTCAAATCGGAATGCGGAATTGGCGGCTTGGGTCAGCTGTCGGGGTTCAGTCGGGACAACTGCTCCCTGAGTCGTCGAACTTCGTCCTCGGCTGCAAGTCGGGCGGCCCTTTCGGTTTCAGAGCGGGCTTGGGAGTCCGCGAGTTCGGCTTCGGCTTCTACCCTGGCGGCCCTTTCGGTTTCAGAGCGGGCTTGGGAGTCCGCGAGTTCGGCTTCGGCTTCTACCCTGGCGGCCCTTTCGGCTTCGGAGCGGGCTTGGGAGTCCGCGAGTTCGGCTTCGGTGTCCACTTGCGCCTGCCAGATTTCCTGCGGGGTCGGTATGTACTCGCCCTGGTGTCGGAAGCGAAGTTGGCTCTCTACCCAGCACAGGTCAAGTCCCAGAACTTCGCTGTGCCCCCAGATTACGCCGTCCGGTTCGTAATTCAATTCGATGGGCTCATAGACTCCGTTGACCAATTTGTCGCCGGCCAACGGCTGGTCGTGATACAGCCCGCCTGTTTCGTCGAAACGCCAGTATTCAGGAATGCCGTAGCGGGCGTATCCTTCGCGCTTGGCGGTGTAGTCAATCTTCCCTGTGCTTTTAGACGCCACCTCCAGCACGAAATCCGGTGGCTTGCCCACTTCTTCTATCACGACGCCGTTACGCTCTCCCAATACGTCGTTGTCCACGCCTAGGAGAACCATGCAGTCCGGTATCAGCGCGGAGCGCGCTCTCGTGTTAAAACAGACATAGGCCTCTCCGAAAACGGCTATGTCTGTACGTCCCTGCGCGACAAAGAATGGGCCGAGAGTCTCATCGAACCGAGAGAAATGTTTGCGTTGCATCATGTCGGGAATCCGTGGCGGATCGGGCAGGGTTCCATCTGGGAGCGGTCCAGGGAAAGGAAACTCCGCAGATGAAGCCCAGTCAGCGGCGGTCGGTGTCTGGATTTTGGTTGATTGCATTGTGGTCATGGCAGAGCCTCCCAGTCATATTATCAGTCATAGACTCTACTGGTCTATCACCGAGCCGTCCTCATGGAGACGGGTGGATACGACTCGCGGGGTGAATGGATGCTTCTCAGCCGCGTCCTCGGCCAGCTCTACGCCTATGCCGGGCGCGTCCGGGATTATCAGATATCCGTTTTCCAGCCTGACAGCGGACTTGACTATCTCCGACTTCGGAGCCTCATGCTCCCCGGTGGGGTACTCTTGCAGCGCGAAATTCGGGATGCAGGCCGCTATCTGGAGACACGCGGCGGTGCTCACCGGACTCAACGGGTTGTGCGGCACCACTCCGACATAGTTCGCTTCGGCCAGCGCGGCTATCTTCTTGGCGTGCGTTATGCCGCCTACCATGCACACGTCCGGTCGGACGTACTGTACCGCTCCTCGCTTAAGCAGCATCTCGAACTCGTGAATGGTATGCAGCCGTTCGCCGGTCGCTATTGGGATGTTGATATGCTGGGCGACGAGTTCCATCGCGTCGAAGTTCTCGGGCAGTATCGGGTCTTCGTAGAAGAACGGATAGAACTGCTCTATGCCTCTGGCAAGGGCTATCGCCTCGGCGGGGGTCAGGCGTCGGTGAATCTCTATGCAAAGGTCAACATCGTCGCCCACGGCGTCGCGGTACATTCCCACCGCCTCGATTGCCTCCTTGATCTTGTTCGCGTGGGTCTTGAAGTAGGGAACGTCGCGGTCCTCGTCCAGGAACGGGGTGAGGTGTCCCACCGCCGTGAAGCCCATCTCCTTGGCATCCTTCACGCCCTGTACGAGCGTCTCCCGAGTGTCTCCGAAGACATGATAGTAAACCCGCGCCTTGTCCCTGGTCCTGCCCCCCAGAAGCTGGTGGGTTGGAACGCCAAAATGCTTGCCCGCAATATCCCACATCGCGATGTCCAACGCGCTCAGCGCTCCCATTATCGCCGCTCCTCTGAAGTGGGAGTAGCGGTACATGTACTGCCAGTGGTGTTCGATGCGTAGAGGGTCCTTGCCGACCAGGTATCGCGCGAACAGTTCAATCACCGCCTTGGACGCCTCGAGATAGCCCCACGCGCCCGATTCGCCGAGGCCGGTTATCCCCTCGTCAGTGTGTATCTTGGCGAAAAGGTATCGGCTGACTCCGATGGCTTCCACTTTGGTTATCTTCATGGCTTCTCCTCCGTCCGCTTCCTGAAAGGAAGGCCCCTGAGACTATAAACTTACAACTAAAAGCTAAGCGCTGACAACCATTCTAAAACGCGGCTATCTCCCGCGCCAGAACCAGGCCGCTCATGCCGATAATCGCGACCACTGTTGCCCGCCTGAAAACAACATCATTCATTCGTTTGACGAGATGCGTGGCGAGCCAGAATCCGAGAGTCACCGGCGCGACGGCTATGAGAATCAGCGCGATGCGCTCGGTTGTGAGCAGTCCGGCTGCACCGTATCCGACCACTCCCGCCGCTTCCACGAACAGGAAATAGAGCGAGAGCGAGCCGCGCACCGCGTTCCGAGACCAGTTCTGCGTGAGAACGTAAAGCGCCATAATCGGTCCGCCGATTCCCAGCGCGTTCAGCGTCACCGATACCAGGAACCCTATGACCAACCCGGCCGCCAGGCCACTCGGAAACCTGGCCCTCACATTGAACGCGACAACAAGCGTAAGGGCTATGGTGACCGTGGTGATTGCTATCTTGAGCAGTCCGGCGTCCGAGTCCTTGAGTATCAGCACTCCCACCGGAACACCCGCGAGGCCCGCGAGCGCCCACGGTCCCACGCTTCGGACCGGCAGTTCCTCACGGTTCTGATATACGATAAGTACGAACAGGGCAAGGGAAACGCTGTTCACAACCACTATGACGGTCTGTGGCTCCAGGATGAATAGCAGGACCGGAATCGTGGTCATGCCGATACCGAATCCCACCGTCGAGAGAACCGTTGCCCCGATGAATAGAGTAACTGCCGATACGATGGACTCGACCAGTGAAGGCATTGTCAGGGAGCTGGCGGGCTGACCACTGCCGGGTTCGAGCCTAGTAGCTCAGGCTGCTCCAGAATCGTTCTTCCTTCCAGGGGTCGCCCTCCATGTGGTAGCCTCGTACTTCCCAGAATCCAGGCGCGTCCTCTGCCATGAACTCAATGCCGTTGACCCACTTCGCGCTCTTCCAGCCGTATCGCTTCGGGACTACCAGGCGCATGGGGCCGCCGTGTTCGGGCGTCAGTGGCGCGCCGTCGTGGGTGTGCGCGAATAGAACGTCGTCGTCGTCCAGAACGTCCAGCGCCACGTTGGTCGTGTATCCGCCGTAGCAGTGCGCCATTACGTACCTGGCCTCCGCCGTCGGTTTGACCAGCTTCATCAGGTCGTTGAAGAGGATGCCCTTCCAGGTGTTCTGGAGCTTGCTCCATTGAGTTACGCAGTGAAACTCCGCGTCCAGCGTCGCCTGCGGCAGCGCGTTGAACTGCTCCCAATCGAGGGTGACCTCTTCTTCCACCAGTCCGAATATCCTGAATTGCCAGGTGGACAGGTCTATTCTGGGAGTCGGACCGAAGGTGAGAACCGGAAATTTTTCTGTTACGAACTGTCCCGGCGGAGCGGGAACTCCCTTCCGTTCCTGCCTGATTCGCGTGATTCGTCCAAGTTTGTTCAGCATTGTTTACTCCGCAGGCTGCTTGGGGATGTGCAATCCGATTATAGAACCATTCTACACTATCTACGAATCGCGCCGGACTTTGGATACATTCTTGAGTTACGCACTCGGATATGAAATCCTAGCTAAGTATGACCTGATCCAGCTACGAAATCGTTCTCAACTGCGTAAGTCCTAACATTGTTAAGAAGATTGCAAAGCTCGTCCCTTTCTCTCATCCGTCATTTTTTATCAGCCGGATAGGGGCAATCAACAATCCCCGAGAATCAGATTCAATCATCCAAATCGAATAGATCACAGTTCAGACTTCCCCTTGACGCAACTCCCACCATCCTCTATACTTCCATATAAGAACATACGTATCACAACAACCCCGCAAACCCAGATTCATAATTCACAATCCCTAATTGAAAATTGACAATGACCCCATACCCAGAACTACAACAGATAATCCGAGAGGAAACAGACAACGGACGCGGCATAGTCCGCTTCCTGTTTCAGGCTATGCGGGGTGAATTCAGCAACTTTACCCCCAACCACCAACTCATGGCAGGCCGTGTCCTCGCCATAATCGGCGTCGAACAGGGCATCGAGTTCGTAGAAGCCAACAGACCGCCGAGCCTCCCGAGAAACACGCCCCAGCGCAGAATTCTGGACGAGACCGACGCCATGCTCACCGCCGCCGAACGCGAACTCGCGGACTACACGAGGAAGATGAGCCGGAGCGGACGCAAGATGATCCGCTTCTTCCTCGACGCCATGAACGGTCTGGTCAAGAGCTTCAGACCCAGCCTGAGAATAGCCGCCGCCAGGGAACTGATAGGATGCGGCTTCCCGCTGCTCGCTCCCGCGCGCAGACGCGGGACCGCCGCTCCCGGCTCACAGCCCGCGCCCGTGCCGCAGCCCGCGCCCACCGCCCAGACAGCCCCTGTCCAAACCCGGACCGCTCAGGCCGATAGCTGCTCCTGCGCCGTATGCGTGGGCAATGCCAACTCCGAATACGCCGAACTCTACGGCATGAAAGAAGACGAACTCATCTACGAGTTCATTCTCCGAAAGAGCGCCGAGTTCGGAGACGATCCCCACAAACGCCTGGCCGTAGCGCGGGCGCTGTGGATTGAAAGAAACGGATTCATCAAGGCGCGCTGTCCCAAATTCTACTCCGTCCCGTTCCCCGAGCGACTGGTCGTCGAGATGATAGCCAACGAGAATCTGCTGTCGGAGATGATCGAACTCGCGACATCGGATTATGACGATACTGAGGACTGCGACTGCGAGGACTGCGCCCCGATCCACAGCGACGAAGACGACGACTGCCTCTGCGACATCTGCTTCGACGCCGAAGACGACCCCTGATCTCTGCAATTGCGCTTTTGCGCCTTTTCTCAATTGACAATTGAAGCCTGTGTCAGCACAATAGCCCTTGCTGTTCGATTATCGTGGTGACTTATGTCTGACACTCCATCCGCTCTGAGTGGCATAACCGTTGTTGACCTGTCCGATGGACTGGCGGCGGCGCTGGCTTCCATGTTTTTGGCTGACAATGGAGCCCGTGTGATTCGCTTGATCTCCGACGACGCGAACATAGTGCGCGAGCCGGACATCTTCGCGCTGTACGACAGGGGCAAGGAGGTCGCGCGTCTCGACGCGGAAGATGTCGCCGGATGTCTGCGTGAGATGTGCGCTGGGGCCGACGTACTGCTCGATGACCTCCCGGCATCGTCTCCAATGCGCGAGATGCTCGGATTCGATACCTTAGTGGACCGCAATCCCCGGCTTGTCCATTGCTCCATTACTGGTTACGGCCCCAAGGGGCCGCTGAGAGATGATCCTGCCGACCATGATCTCGTGGCGGCGCGAACAGGAATCCTCGCAAGCCAGCCTTCATATAGAGGCGGGCCGATTCACGTCGCGCATCCGGTGGCATACGTCGGAGCCGCTCTGCTCGCCAACCTGGGCATAGCCGCCTCGCTATACAGACGCGCGAGGACTGGCGGCGGGGGTCGAGTAGAGACCTCACTCATGGCCGGCGCGCTTCTGTACAGTCCGAAGGCCGTGGGCGAGGCGATACCTGTGCGTCCGTTTAATACGACCCCGCAGGGAGGCGGCCCCTTTTACAGCGTATATGAGTGCGCGGACGGACAGTGGATACAGCTTGGCTGCATACATTCCGGGTTCGTTGACCTCGCCGCCGCGGTCATCGGCGTCACCGATACCATCTATTCCAACCCCGAAGAATACGGCGATGGACGCTGGCCGAGAGACGATTCGGCCAGAAAGCGACTGTTCGATCTCGTTGCGGCATCGCTCAAGACGCGACCCGCGATGGACTGGATAGAAGACCTTCGCGCGGCCGATGTGCCTTGCGACGTCGTCCGCTACGCCGAAGAAGCGATGCGCGACCCTCAGATACTCCACAATGGTCTGGTCCACGAAGTGGATGATCCGGCGCTCGGCAGAACGCGCATGACCGGCCTCCCGATAAAGTTCTCGGAGACCCCTGCGCGGGTCCGAGGGCCCAGACCGCACACAGCTGCCAATGCCGACCTCGGCGATTTGCGCGATGCGCGATTCAAGTCGGAAAGTGATGACGCGACCTCGCTCCCGCTCTCGGGCGTCAGAATTATGGAGATGACCAACGTCATAGCGGGGCCTGTCGCCGGCCGCCTTCTGGCTGACCTGGGCGCTGACGTGGTGAAGTTCGAGTCTCCGGATGGTGATATATCGAGACCGGCCGGCGGAGCCGGATTCATCGCATTCAACGCTGGCAAGCGAGCCATATCGGTGAACACCCGCACCGAGGAAGGCAAAGAGATCGCTCGCGGATTAGCGTCCGTTTCCGATGCGATTCTGGCGAATATGCGACCCGGCGCCACCGACCGTATGGGCCTCGACACCGCCACGCTTCGGAAACTGAATCCGCGCCTTGTACAGTCGCACATTACCGCCTACGGCTGGGACGGCCCTTACGCGCAGCGTCCGGGCGTTGACCCCATAGCCCAGGCGATTACCGGGCTGCAGCGCGCGCAGGGCGGTTATAATTCGCATCCTGTCTATTTGTCCGCGCTGGCTCCTTGCGACTATACCGGCGGCGCGCTGGGCGCGCTGGGCGCTGTCCTGGCGCTCGTCGCGAGAGAGCGCTTCGGTATAGCGCAGAAGGTCGACACGAATCTCTTGGCAAGCGGGACCGTAATGGGAGCCGACGACTTCCTCGAATACGACGGTAAAGCGCCAAGACGGTTGCCCACAAGGGATCAGATCGGTGTTGGGCCGTTCCGACGCCTTTACAGGACAGTTGACGGCTGGATATATCTTGCCGCGGAAAATTCCGACGACCGCGCCAGGACGCTGCATGTCCTGTCCGCGCTCAGAGAATTGGAGGACCGCTCCGAAATAGAGGAGTCTCTTGCTGAATCGGTATTCGCCAGTCATTCGTCGCGCGATGTTATAGAGTCTTTACGATCTCACGATGTGCCATGCGCGCCGGTAGTAGATGGTTACAACACGGGTTTCTTCTCAGACCCGCAGGCCAGGGCTAACGATATGGACGTTACGCTTGCGCACCCTACCCTCGGCGACATTCACTTCAGCGGCAATCTAGTGTCGTTTGGAGACACCAATACTCTGCCTCGCCGCGCCACCCCGCTGCTCGGACAGCACACTGCCGAAATTCTGGCCGAACTTGGCTACGACGAGGCGCGGATTCACGAACTGTATGAATCTGACGTGGTTAGGACAGAACCAACCGCATGAGAGATTCGCGCGCGGCATCCCTACGATTCACTCTCGTGGCTTCCGCCGTTCTCTTGACGATGTTGGCGCAGGTTTTCATCCGAGGCGGGGGCCTCATTTGGGCCGTTGCGCCTCTGACCGTGGCTGTCGTATGTCTCTTGCTTGAGTCCGTTCGGGCGAAGGGAAAACCATACGGTCCTTCAGCCCAGTCACAGCTACCCTTCGATTTCCGCGCGAGACCTGCCGAGTGGGCCTTCAGGATCTGGAATGTCGAGTTTACGCGGAGTGACCTGGGCTGGGCTTCCACAATCACCGCCTGTCTTCTTATGTCCGTCTCACTACGGAACTTCGGACATGAGAGTGTGGAAAGCCTTTCCCTGGCATGGTACTGCTTTGGCGCGGCGGTGACGCTGTTAGTGGTCGGAATCGTCGTTATTGACGGTCGCTTGGCCGGCGCCGTCAGCCGAGTGAGATCTAATGGCGGATTCAAGGTCGAACTTAATTCGCTTGTCCCCTGGCTGATATTGGGCCTGATACTGACTTTGGCGGCGGGAGTCAGGTTGTACAACCTCGATGAACTGCCTGCTGGGTTATGGTATGACGAAGCAGACAACCTGTCCCATGCCCAGCTGTACGCCCACAACCCGGGACAGATTCCGGTTTATGAGCCTTCAACTAACCTGCCCACGCTATTCTTATTGCCTATCGCCGCGGTAGTTAAGTTGACCGGTGTCGCGGTCACGACCGCCAGACTCGTAGCTATATTTTTCGGGCTTCTTGGAATAGTGGCTACATATTTATTCGCGCGGCGCATAATGGGCGCTGTTGCCGGTCTGATAGCCGCCTTTCTGGTCGCCTTCATGCGATGGGACATCATCTGGAGCCGGATTGGAATGCACGGCATCACAGGGGTTCTGTTCGCGGCGCTGTCCGGTTGGATGGCCCTTCGAGCTATTCGCGGTGGAAGACATTCGGACTTCGCTCTCGCGGGAGTTTCTCTGGGTCTGGGTATGTGGTTTTATGCCCCGATCCGTATGTTCCCATTAGTACTGGGTTTCATGTTGGTCCACCATTATGTGGTTAGCCGTCCGCCGTTCCGACTTTTCGCTCTACATATCCTGATTTTCGTTCTGACTGCGCTCTTTGTTGCCGCGCCTCTGGTTCAGTTCGCGGCAGACGATACGGAAGAGTTCTTCTCCCGGTCGGAACAAACGTCAGTCTTCACCATCACTCCACGCGACAAATGGGTCCCTCAGATTGAAGAAAGTCTGAGAGAACATCTCCTGATGTTCAATCGGAAGGGAGACCCTAACCCGCGTCACAATTTACCCGACGCTCCGATGCTGGACTTCGTAATTGGCGGGTTGTTCGTACTTGGGTTTTTCTTCGCATTTTCGCAGTGGCGAAACACCGCTCTCTTCACTTTGCCTTTCTGGGTACTATTGATGGTGCTTCCAGGCGTCCTGACGGTTCCCTGGGAATCCCCGCAGTCATTGCGATCTATACTTGTAATACCGGCGGTTGCCGCGCTCGCAGCCTACCCACTTGAGCGTCTCTGGTCTGGCGGTCGCTCCGCGCCATGGCCTCGAGTCAGGAGATACGCGCTGCCCGTTTTCTTAGTGGTCTTGGCCGTCATATTCTATATGAACGTGGAATTCTATTTTGACGACCAGGCCAATGACCCGAGAGTGTACGGGGAGTTCTCCACGGAAGAGACTCTCATGGCGACGAGTCAAATCGAGCGGCAGCGACGCGGATATTCGATCTGGGTGTCGCGTCAGTTTCAATTCGGGTTGATAGGCCGGTTGCTGGGAAGCGATCCGAAGAAGGACATCGTGAAGCCGCCCGAAACTCTGCCGCTCGACTCTACTCAGGTTTGGCATGGCGCGGCGGTCTATTTCGAGCCGAGGGAAAAGGGATTCTGGGAACTTGCGCGGGCTTACTATCCTGATGGTCAGTTCAATGCCGTAACCGCCCCAGGCGGCGGTGAGCCGATCTTCTACACTGCGTTCGTCAGCCGTGAGCAACTGGCGGAGCGACAGGGTCTAGACGTAGATTACACGCTCTGGAATGAGCCTGTTGGTGAGAACCCACAGCCCATAAAGGAATCAGTTTGGCATACCGGTGAAGGCCCGCGAGAGTATCCATACGAATTGAGCGTCTCGGGCGCGCTGAAGGTGGACGTGGGAGGGGTGTATGAGTTCGAATTGGATGGCAGCCTTGACGTGTATGTCGAACTGGACGGACGTCGCATCCTCGGTCCTGAGAAGAGGAGATCTAAGGTAGCGCCGGCTGTCGGTCTGCATACGCTGTCTATCAGTGGGACGGTGACCGAGCCGGACAGATTTGTTCGCTTGCTATGGAGGCCGCCGGGGGGCGACCTCGAACCAATCCCGTTCAGCAACTTGTATCGGGGGAACGCGCGTCCTCTGGGCGCTGTGGGGCGATTCTTTAAGAGTGGCGACGAATCCGCTCAACCTGATGCTGTGGAGATAGCTCCCTCTATGGATGTGTTTAACTACTTCCCTGTGGTAGATGAACCTCACACTGTAGTCTGGGAGGGAATGCTGGCTGTCGAGCGTATAGGGAATCACAAATTCGGAGTGGAAAGGGTGTCCGGGCCGGTGAAGTTATACTTTGAGAACGATCTGATAGCGCAGGACCCGCCTTCTGAGGACGTTGATAAGGAAGGGGAGGTCCTCGTCGGCGCGGGCTCGTATCCTGTTCGCGTTGAGTATGTCGCTGAGACCCAGGGAAGATCAACTATGTTCAAGATTCTGTGGCAGCCGCCGGATGGACACATGGCCCCGATATTGATTGAGTCTCTCACTCCTGCCCGGGAGCGAATGCTGCGAGTAATCGAGTAGCCGACCGTTTTACTCCGAGCGCTGCGCGGGTGGTCCGCCCTCAAGAAATCTGGTGCGAAGGAAAGGGTCTTTGGCGGGAAAGACGCCCACAATTCGCGCTGCGGAGTCGCCAACGGCCTCAAAACCGTGAGGTTGTCCGGGAGGAACGACAATTGTGTGATCGGCCCCCACGTCAAGAGTCTCGTCGCCTATACGCACGCGGAGCGTTCCTTCCAGGATTACTATTAACTCGTCATCCTCGTGGGTGTGTAGAGGAGCCCCGGTTCCAATGCCTACCTCGCTCACAGAAGCGTCAATGGCGGTCGTGCCGTCGCCCTCCTCCGTAATGAGCCACTTGCGGTAGTTCGGTCTCCACGGTACTTCGGTAGCGTCGTTGTGATCAATGATGGGCATGGTCTGGTATCCTCTGCGCCGTTTCCGGTTTTTGGTTGCTCCTGTACATGATAACCCTTATTTGATTAGAACCGCTAACCCCCTACCTCTTGGAGACTATCTCAAAACTCTTCGCTCAAGCGGATGGCAGGAGGACACAATCGCCCTCTCCCTCAAGGGAGAGGGCTGGGGTGAGGGTGAAATTCCTTAAGGTCGGGTTTTTTGAGATAGTTACTTAGTGCATAGCAATCTCATCTAAAGGCGCTGAGGCGCTGACAAACCTGTATCAACTTAATCGGCGTTCCTTGCGGCGCGAAAATCCCCTCTCCCTCGACGCTGAGAAGGGTATGTAAATGTGCAGCCAACTAAGAATTTCAATCAACAGACCCCCTCTCCCTTAGCCCGGATCCACCGAAGGGATGGATGAGTCGTCGTGCAAAAGGGGTGAGAAAGCGCTCCATTGAATCTGGGATAATGGGTTTGAAGACAAGAACCAACCCCAGAGCAGGAGCACTTAATAGATGTTACCACCTGAGCGTCCCGACCGCATCCGAATCGCCTTCGACGATCCCCGGCTGGTGGCCAATGCCGGGCTGCTCGTGCCGGCCACTCTCGCTCAGCGCCTGGGACTGAGTGAACTGGTGGACAGCAACGTTGACCTGGGCGATGCGCCGGGACGGGCGAACCCGGGAGACAAGACGCTGACCCTGGTTGCCTCGGCGCTGGCCGGTGGGGACTGCATCGATGACGCCGACGCGCTGCGTGCCGGTGGGACCGGGCGGGTGTTGGGCTGTACAGTGAAGGCGCCATCCACCCTGGGGACCTTCCTGCGCAGCTTCAGGTGGGGACATGTGCGGCAGTTGGACCGGGTGAGCCGGGAGTTGCTGGCGCGGGCCTGGGCCGCTGGCGCGGGTCCCGGCGATGAGCCGTTGACCATCGACCTGGACTCCACCATCTGCGAGACCTACGGACTGGGCAAGGAGGGCGCCCGCCGCCACAACTACACCGGCCAGAGAGGCTATCACCCGCTTGTGGCCGTCGCCGCAGGAACCGGCGACGTGCTGATGGCCCGGTTGCGACAGGGTCGAGCCAACACCGCCCGGGGCGCAGCCCACTTCCTGCGTGAGACGGTGAGCCGGGTGCGCTGCGCCGGGGCCACAGGACAACTCACCGTACGCGCCGACAGTGGCTTCTACACCCATGACATCGTCTCCGTATGCCGAAAGACAGGTGTCCGCTTCTCCATCACCGTCCGTCAGCACACCCGACTGCGCAATCTCATAGAGGCCATACCTGAGGAGGACTGGACTCCCATACCCTACTGGATGGACGGCGCAGCCGACGTGGCTGAGACCACCTACACCCCTTTTCGGAACGAGCCCGATGCCGCACCGGTGCGTCTCATCGTCCGCAGGGTGAAGCCCACGCCCGGTTCACAACTGGCCCTCTTCGCCGACTACAGCTATCACGCCTTCATCACCGACCGACAGGGCGACACCCTCCAACTGGAGGCCGACCATCGCCGCCACGCCGAGATCGAGAACGCCATCCGAGACCTCAAGTACGGTGTCGGGCTGAACCATCTGCCCTCGGGGCGCTTTGCAGCCAACGCCGCCTGGATGGCCATACAGGTAATGGCTCACAACCTGGCTCGCTGGATCGGACGCATCGGTCTGCGCGAGCCGGTGGCGACCACCAAGACCCTGCGCAGACGCTTGTTCTCCCTCGCCGGACGGCTCACCCACTCGGCCCGCCGCCTTACTTTGCATCTCCCGCAGCGCTGGCCCTGGGAAACACAGTTCGGTCGCGCACTGACCAGACTGCGAGCCATTCCTCTGCCGGCCTGACGGCAGTGTCTACTACTGACCACCGTACACACCACAGCCTGTCTTGTCCGTAAGATCGCTCCGGACCGGACCGCGGGTGTCCACTGTTGCCCGCAGATTCGTCAAACTCGCCCCAAATCGCCACTGTGGGCCTCCATTGGCGTCCAAAATCACGACCGCGGACCTTCAGAACGACCCAGGCGCTGACATCATAACCGCACCGCCACTTTGACACGTCCCTCACCCACGCCCCGGCGGCGATACTAACCCTCTTCGGTGGATTCGGGCTTAAGGGAGAGGGCTGGGGCGAGGGTGATTACTGCCACCGACCAAACTGATACAGCATCGTACAGGTGTCTTTCGTTGAGTCAGTAGATAGTTATGTGATGATGATACCGCGCAATGGTAAGGCGAAAAATATGAAAACAGGACTAAAAATACCTTGAAATTCACGGCGTTTCGTTGAACAAGCGCATTTCATGTGACACGAAAGGAGAGTCATCGCATTGAAAAAGTCCAGAATCGGACTGTATTCGCGATTTATGAACGGACTCGGAAGGTTTCACTGGCCGCTGTTGCTCTCGGTGGCCCTGGTACCGGTTCTTGGGGCGTCTCTGATTGTCCCGAATTCCGGCGAAGCCTCGTATCCGGAGGCGGATACTACCAAGAGACTATCTCAAAACTCTTCGCTCAAGCGGATGGCAGGAGGACACAATCTCCCTCTCCCTCAAGGGAGAGGGCTGGGGTGAGGGTGAAATTCCTTAAGGTCGGGTTTTGAGATAGTTACCAAGCCGTATGTCTCATCCATCATCCGATGGAGTCCCAATGTGGAGCGCACCAACTCCGATACCCTGAGATGGGCGGTTGTGTTCAGCGACGGCGTTATCAACGTGGACGCCTCGAACATCAAGATTTCCGGCGCGTCTGGCGTGATAAGCCTGACAACCGTGATGCCCGAAATGGTGATTCTGTCCGGCGAAGCGATCTGCAAATGCGAACTGGAAACCCTGACCGCCGGAATGGTGTACGACGTCATGCTCTCCGGGGGCGACGTCCTGGCCGACCATAATGGCTCGGTCTCCATCGAACTTCGCTGGGAGCGGCCCATCACGGACACCGACGGCATTCCGCTCGCGAATCTGACCCCTGACGAGGTTAACGAGACCGTATTCACTCTCGACAACATCGCGCCGGTTCTCCAAGAGATCAGCGTGGTCAAGACGCCCAGGGGCGACGTCGCTCCTGAATATGCCTTCAGTTCCACTGAGGTCGGCGAAATCACCTACGGAGGCCCATGCGCCAGCAGTTGGACGACCGCCAGCGAGGGCGTCAACAATATCCCCTTCAATCCTCTCTCGGTGGGCGAACACTCCGACTGCATGGTCACCGTGACGGATGCGGCGGGCAATGCTTCCGCGCCTCTTGCCGTGACCGCGTTCACGATAGACACCACCGCGCCCCGCCTGTCCAGCATAGAGCGGAGTTGGCCGGATACCGAGACCTCCGCCGCCGACGCGCTGATGTGGGTGATTACTTTCAGCGAACCTGTCATCAACGTTGACCCCGAAGATTTCGATGTGTCCGGCAGCGTCGCCAACGTGATTGGAGTGGCCCCCGTTGGTCTGGGAGAGCCGGGAACACCGAGCTCCTCCTACTTCGTAGCCGTCCAGGGCGGAGACCTCGACCTGCTCAAAGGCGTCGTCACCCTCTCCATAAAAGACGAGCGCAACATCTCCGACTCGGCGGGCAATCCCCTCACAAACGAGAGCCCAACCGGCAGGAACGACAATACATTCACTATGGAAAACATGGGTCCCGACCCGGCTCCGCCCGTGGCGAACAACATGATGATTCGCAACGTCCACTACAACTCGATAAATCTGGGGTTCGCAACCAAAGTCTCAGAGACCTTCTCGCCCGAGGGAGTTCTCCTGGCTACCTTCGAGCCTCGTTCCAACGCGCGCCTGACCTGCGCGGAAGGTGAACCTGAGCATGGCTGGTACAACAAAATCACCCTGCTCACCCGAACCGGCCCCGACGGACGCTTCACGGATACCGAACAGGGACGGGTTTACCAGGCTATTACCATTCCGGCCTCGCCGGGTGAGTATATGCTGCTCGCCTACTGCGTCAATGGAACACAGCGCTCCGACGCTCTCACGCTATGGAGCGGAAGCATTGCGCTGAAATCCTCAGAGTAACTCCGCAGTCTTCTCACAGCGTATGAACAGGGCCGGGGCAGGATTTGACAATCCCGCCCCGGCTCTTTTCGTGTTCAGAGTCTAAGAATATACCGATAACGTAAAAGCGCGTCTTTGAAGGCTCACCATGCGGCAATTCCAAACCAAATATCGCCTTTGCGCAATTAATAGTTGTGTGATAGATTGTGCGCTGGGTAAAAATTTACTCTCGCGGCATCCTATTCGGCGGCAAGATTATCTTGAAGGAGGGGATACAGATATGGCCAAGAAGGTAGGCAATTATGTAGAGCGTCCGGGCAGGCAATTGGGAGATGAGCCGATCACCATTCCGGTTGCCGAAGATTTGATGACTGAGCCCGGGATTCCGACAATGGACAAGGATGTCTCCTTCTACAGTAGGGAATATCCGCTGGAGAACATGGCGATAGAGGAGAGCGCGTCCGCGGACTGGGCAAGGGAGGAACGAGAGAGCTTCTCTCCCGAATCCATAGAGTTCTTCAATGAGCACCAGGATACGATGGAGCCTATCGTCGAGTGGGTGAGGACGAGCGGCGAGCTTGAGCCTATCGGTACGCCGAACGGCGAGGACGTGACCGAACTCATCCGCCAGAAGGCGCTTGAGCTGGGCTACGGCGAGGTGGGATTCACCCGCAATGACGCCCACTACGTCTATAACAGCAGGAAGCCTGCCATCCGCAAGGACCTGCCTCACGCCATTTGCCTCGCGCTGGAGCAGGACTATCGCAAGACTCAGACCATCCCGAGCATGGAGGCGGAGGACACCCACTTTGGCACATACGCCGACCAGGGCCCGCTCACGATGGAACTCACCGAGTTCATCCGAGCGCTCGGCTACAATATCCAGGTATCCGGCCCCACGTGGCACTATGGGCCGATGATTCCCATGTTCGTCGCGGCCGGACTCGGCCAGCTCGGAGCGAACGGTCAGTTGCTGTCGCCGCACTTCGGCTCCAGGGCGCGCCTGCAGATAGTCTATACCGACGCCAACGTCAATTATGACCAGCCGATTGACTACGGCATTCACAAGTTCTGCCAGGAATGCCAGGTGTGCGTCAACCGCTGCCCCGGCCGCGCGCTCATGCCTGAGAAGGTCTGGTACAGGGGAGTCGAGAAGAATAAGCTGGTCTTCAAGCGCTGCCGTCCGGTCATGGCGCGCTACGAGGGTTGCGGCGTCTGCATGAAGGTCTGCCCGATTCAGAAGTACGGCATGAAGCCTGTCATGGAACACTATATTGAAACCGATGGCGAGATTCTCGGAAAAGGCACCGAAAACCTCGAGGGATACGAACTCTCGGACAAGGGCCACTTCGGGCCTGGTCAGCTTCCCAGCTTCAAGAGGGAGTTCTTTGATATGCCGCATGGCAGGGCGGAGGACTGGCTGCTCATGGAGTTCAGAGATAAGCTGATGGATAACAAGGTCAAGAACGGCGACGGTCAGAACGAAGACCTGATGTGGGATGACTTCCGCAGCAAGATGGAAGAGTCCCTGGACGGCAGAGAACTGTCCGTTGACATGGGAATGGACAGGGGCATCTAGCTCTAGCGCAAGTAAGCAAATAAACAGTTAGGGGCATCCTGGCGCGTCGAGGTTCTTCGGCCCGATGGGATGCCCTTGCTTTTAGGAAACTGTAATACACTCCACCCCAGATTAACCCGCACTCGTACAATTGACTAACATGATTTCATTCCTGTTCTTTCGTTTCCAAGATCATCAGAATCAAAAGGAACGACGAGAGTAGTCTGAGAACTGATTGCCAGAACAACATGACTGTATCAATTGTAAGCTCCGTATGCGTATCGAGTGGCGCTGGAACTGCCAGAACCACTGGAACCAGATGCGCCACTGGAACTAGATGTACGGAACGGACAATCGAGAGTTCCGTCAGCTTTCGGTAGGCAGTAGTTCTGCCGTGCTGACATGGGGACGCTACCTTCTCCCCTGATGGTTGCGGTCCCTGATGTTCCACTGGCTCCTGATGATGGAGGCACGTTAACGCAGGATTCGCTACCGGCGCTCATATTGGGGAATGGAGTTGGCCGGGAACTGGTGTTCCTGTTGATTCGCATTCGTTGTTGTTCGTGGTATCTGCTGATGCGTTCGGTAAGCTGGTTGCAAGAGCGATCAGCCCTATAAGGACGACCATCGCAATTATCAATGGCACTCTAGTTGATAAGGACAATGTTGTTTTCCTCAGTAAGCGGTTAGGTTGTGTTGACATTTGTATTATAGTGTACATATGTCAACAGTTAGGTTACCTCCACAACAATGGTCAAGGATGCTTGAGTTTCTCAGAAGCGAGCCTGATTTGTATATCGGACAGCAAGCCGATTGCAAGCGATTCATTGAGGCAATCCTTTGGATGAGCGGGTCGGGCGCGCAATGGAGGCTTCTTCCGGTCGAGTATGGGAAATGGAACAGTGTCTATAAGCGATTCGCGCGATGGTGTGATCGCGGGATATGGGATCGGATGCATCGGCATTTCGTTGATGACCCTGACATGGAGTATCTGATAATAGACAGTACCATAGTCAGGGCTCATGCTTGCGCTGCGGGCGCGCCCGCAAAAAAGGGGGACAGCAATCCCAGGCGCTCGGTAGAAGCCGGGGCGGGTTCAGCACAAAGATTCACGTGAGCGTGGATGGTCTCGGCAATCCACTGAGATTCACATTGACAGCGGGACAGAAACATGACATCACCCAGGCGGACGAACTCATAGACGGGGCAGAGAGCGAGTATGTGATAGCGGATCGAGGATATGACTCCGATGAGTTCCGAGAGTCTATCGTCAGCGGCGGGGCTGAGGCGGTGATTCCATCTCGCTCGAACCGCAAAGAGCCGTACTCATACGACAGGCATCTATATCGAGAGCGTCACCTGGTGGAGTGTTTGATAGGCAAGATGAAACACTACCGACGCATCTTCTCTCGATTCGACAAGTTGGCCGATAGGTATCTGGGTTTCCTGCAATTCGTCGGCGCTCTTATATGGCTGAAATGAAATGTCAACAGAACCTAGATATGGGGCTGACCGAATGGTCAGCCCCATATTCTATTTGCGCTCTCAACCCGCATTGCCGACACGGGCGCATACTGTTAAGCTAGTGTGTAGTGATCCTGCACGGGTTTCAACCATCCACGGAGGTGGGACAGCGATATGCAAGACGTATTCCATGAAGCTGTAAACTTGCTCAAGAAGGAAGAACAGTTGGTAATGGCAACTGTTATCCGCACAAAAGGCTCCACGCCACAAAAGCCCGGCGCAAAATTGCTTGTTCGTAGTGACGGCACTGGCGTCGGCACACTCGGAGGCGGCTGTGTCGAGGGAGACATCTGGTACGCCGCCAGCCAGCTTATGAGGCGCGGCGGCGACGCGCAGTACCGCGAGTATGAACTGAACGAAGACCTCGCCGCCCAGGACGGCCTAGTGTGCGGCGGCGCCATGTTCTTCCTCATAGACCCTGTGTACAACCCCGACCAGTACCTGGACTACGCGAAAGAGATAGACGCCGCATACGAAGGCGGTCCTTCCGTCGCCCTGGCAAGCCTTATAAAGTCCGCCCCCGGCAAGAACCTTCCCATAGGCGCCAAGCTCTTTATTCGCGAGGACGGAACGACCGAAGGTTCGCTCGGCGACCCCGACCTGGATAACGACGCGATGAAACGCGCCCACGGCCTAATGGCCATGGGCAGGAACGAATACGCCATTGCGGAAGACGGCGCGGAATACTTCGTCGAGGCCTACACCACCCCGCCCCAGCTAGTCGTTTGCGGCGGCGGCCACGTATCTTTCGCTCTTGCGGCGCATGCCAAGCCACTGGGTTTCAGACTGTTCATCACCGACGATAGAGTAGAGTTCGCAAACCCGGAGCGCTTCCCGGACGCTGACATTGTAATAGCCAAAAAGCCCGAAGATGCGCTCAATGAACTTCCCATAAACGCAAACACTTTCATAGTCGTCGCAACGCGAGGTCACAGGTTTGACAATGTTGCGCTTGCGGCCGCGGCCGCTACCCCGGCAAGATACGTCGGATTAATGGGAAGCAAGCGAAAAACCATCCTGATATATGAAGACTTGGTTCGTATGGGCCTTGACGAAGAGCGTCTGCGCAGCATCCGCTCGCCTATTGGCCTTGATATACGAGCGCGCACTCCCGAGGAAATTGCTGTGAGCATTATGGGAGAAATACTCATGTTCAGGCTCGGCGGCACTGGCCTCCCAATGAAACTTGAGCAACATCGCATAGACCGCATAATAGCTAAAGTGGATTCGCAGCGGGTCGCGGCAGCCGACTGATCCGAGACGTCCGACATGCGTTTCATATCCGCAGTCCTGACCGCTGCCGGTCTTAGCTCACGCATGGGAAGCCCCAAGCCATTGCTGCCATGGCTCGGAAAAACGCTGGTCGAGAGCCAGGTCGAGACGTTGCTTGAAGCAGGGGCATCCGAAGTCATTGTCGTTCTCGGCTACAAGGCTGAGGAGGTAGCCCCTTACGTTTTCGGCGACTTGATTCGCATTGTCACTAACACCGAATTCAGATCCGGGCGCACTTCTTCCATCAGGGCGGGACTTGACGAAGTGTCTTCAAATGCAAGCGACATCATCATCATGGCGGTTGACCAGCCGCGCACTCCACAGATAGTGTCGAGGGTAATCGCCACCCATGTTGAGGCGAATGCCTTGCTCACGTCGCCCAGATACCACGGACGAGGCGGTCATCCCTTGGTGTTTTCCGCCCGCCTTCTTCCGGAACTCAGCCGCATATCAGAGCGGAACCAAGGGCTCCGGGAGGTATTTGAGCGACACCGATCCGCGATAACCGAAGTCCAATTCGACGATCCGGCAATCCGCCTGGATCTGAACACGCCGAAAGCCTACCAAAGGGCTTATGAGAAGTATGGCAGCGCGGTGCAGCTCTAGCCCACGCCGACGCCGGTCAGGAAGCTATCCGCTTTACTCCGGCGTCTGGGAAGAAGACATTCAGAATCTGCTGAACTATGCCCTCGGCATCCAATTGCAGGCGCCGTCTCTGATCCGCCGCGGCGCCATGCTCTATGAAAGAGTCCGGCATTCCAATGCGGTGAACCGCTGTGTCCTCCATACCCGCCGCTAGCCCTTCAACAACCGCTGAACCAAAGCCTCCAGCAAGCACATTCTCTTCTACCGTAACTATACGCCCGGTTGTGCGGGCAGCATCCAGAAGGAGATTTATGTCGAGCGGCTTCACGAAGATTGGGTTCACGACCCCGCAGGAAATTCCATGGTCGTCAAGCAGTTCTGCGGCATCCAAAGCGGCGGCAAGCGATTTGCCCAACCCGAATATCACTACATCTCGCCCTTCTCTTATTACAGAGCCTCTGCCGATAGGCAATTCTCTGAGTTCTTCTTCCATCGGTACGCCGACAGCTTCTCCTCTGGCAATACGAATGGCGAATGGGCCAGGATGCTTGTATGCGGTGTAAACGAGGTGTTGAAACTCGTTTTCATCCTTCGGCGCGGCCAGGACGATATTAGGGAGACACCGGATGTAAGAAATATCGAACGCGCCGTGATGGGTCTTGCCATCCTCGCCAACGATACCCGCCCTGTCGGCAATGACGGTTACAGGAAGGTTTTGAAGACAGACATCATGCACTATCTGATCGAAAGCGCGTTGAAGGAAGGTCGAGTATATGGACACGAAAGGCTTGAGTCCGGCGGATGCCATACCCGCCGCCATACTGACAGCGTGCTGCTCAGCGATACCGACGTCGAATATCCTGTCCGGGAACTCGCTCCGCACACCCGCCAACCCAGTGCCTTCGAGCATCGCCGCGCTGATGCCAACGACGGATTGGTCTTCGCGCATGATCCGCGTGATCGTGTCAGCGAACACTTTGGAATACGTGGGCGCGCCGGACCCACTGCCCAGTGGGGAGCTTGGCTGATGGAATTTGACCGGGTCGTCTTCCGCGGGCTCATAGCCATGACCCTTCTGGGTTACGACATGAACCAGGGGCACGAGCCCTGTTGAGTTCCGGGCCTGCCTGAGAGTCTGTTCGAGCTGATTGAAGTCGTGGCCATCTATCGGACCGAGATATTGGAATCCCATCTCGGTCCAGAACATTGTGGGAACAATGAAACCCGCAAGGGCCGTATTGAACCTCTTGACCAGGTTGTACATCAGCCCGCCCGCGGGCGCTCTCTCAGAGAGCGCCTTCATTCGATCCACCATTGGCTGATATTCGGGATGGGTGATGAGTCGCTTGCGCCAGTTGGTAAGGAAGCCAATGTTTTCGGATATTGACATTCCGTTGTCGTTCAGCACGACAATGAATTTCTCGGGATTTAGATGCGCTATGTTGTTCAGCGCCTCAAAACTCGACCCTGAAG
Organism: Dehalococcoidia bacterium; assembly: GCA_965261525.1. Classification (GTDB taxonomy): domain Bacteria; phylum Chloroflexota; class Dehalococcoidia; order Lucifugimonadales; family UBA1123; genus VXRN01. The sequence continues at coordinate 725,568 of OZ253472.1, read as the reverse complement.
TCATTGCGCCGTCCCCTACTACAGCGATGGTCCAGGAGTCCAACTTGCGGTTGGCCGCGCCTTCCGCGATGCCAAGCGCTATGGAAAGCCCGGTGCCCGCGTGGCCGGCGGCAAGCGTGTCGTGCGGGCTTTCGCTTGGCTCGCCGAAACCGGATAGGCCGCCCTCCAGCCGGATATCCTTGAACTCATCACGTCTTCCGGTCACCAGCTTGTGAGTGTACATCTGGTTGGTCGTGTCCCAGACCATCCTGTCGGTGGGGCTGTCGAAAACACGGTGCATCGCCAGCGTAAGTTCGACCACGCCCAGATTTGAAGCAAGGTGGCCGCCGCGCTCAGTTATCACAGAAATGATGGTATCGCGCGCCTCTTGCGCGACTTGGCCTAACTCTTCGTAGTCCAGGGACTTCAGGTCGCCCGGAGAGTCTATTCTGTCCAGAATACGGCCTGCCATAATGGAAACTCCTTAAGAAGCGTCGGCATCTTCAATGGATTCACCGAAATTGAGCGCACTCCGAGTAGTGCTAAAGCATAGGTCAGGTATAAGGATATGTCAAATAACAGTGGAGTTAATGTTGCCAGTAAACTCACGTCAACTGCATTCTATTGTGAACCGGAAATCTTGAGAATCTATTCAGCCGTCTTGTTCATTCTAAGGTAGGTCAATAACCAAACCGCCGCCAATCCGAGTAACGGATAGACGCACAATTTGACGGCATCTATATGGAACTGCATTGCCACGAATGAGACAGACAACGCGAAAGCCACTATCCAAAGGCTTGCCAGGCGCATCTTGCTTATACTGAAATAGTCCGTTGGGGAAATGGACCTACCGACACTCTTTGCTAATTTCCTAGGAGTTACGCACTTGGATATGAAATCCTAGGTAAGTATGACCTAATCCAGCTACGAAATCGTTCTCAACTGCGTAAGTCCTAACTGAAATAGTCCGTTGGGGGAATGGACCTACCGACACATGAAATACGAACAGGGCAATCGCATCTAAATTTCAGTTTGGCGTGGGGCAATTATAGCGCAAATAAGAACACTTGTGCAATACATTGGATCGGGGACGCGATTCAGATGTAATCGCCCTTCGCGTAGCGCGAACCTGTATCAACTTAATCGGCGTTCCCTGCGGCGCGAAAATCCCCTCTCCCTCGACGGGCTGAGAAGGGTATGTAAATGTGCAGCCATCTAAGAATTTCAATCAACAGACCCCCTCTCCCTCAAGGGCTGACAGGGGTAGGTATTTTTATGTCAGAGTTAATGGGCATCAAGCCAAAGGTGGTTCGGTCTATGGTTCATAAAGCTGAAAACTCGACTTTAGCGCTCTCTCAGCACTGTGATGAGTAGGTACCAGATTCTTGCATCTTCCAAGATTTCATAGCTAATTCCAGACTTTACCTACCCCCGTCAGCCCTCGACGCTGAGAAGGGTATGTAAATGTGCAGCCATCTAAGAATTTCAATCAACAGACCCCCTCTCCCTTGAGGGAGAGGGCTGGGGTGAGGGTGATTACTGCCACCGACCAAACTGATACGGCTTCAAGCCGGTACGAAGTGTTGCGCGACTCTCTGCTCGCTATGTTACAATATGCCTGTTACAGAACAAAAGTGCCTGAATTATATAATGTGGAATTTATCAATGACGACAAAAATGTCCGACACTTTTTTCTGCAGGTCAATTCCATGCGAATTCATAGCTAAATCCGCCGATTTTCAGGTCAATACCCACCTGAAACGTCACCTGAAGTCCACCAGGGGTCCACCTGAGGTCACATAAATCAGAATATATAACCCAGCCGATTTTCCACACACCTATCGACTTTGGAAAGACCCTGTGAACGACAACAACCTGTATCAACTTAGTCGGCGTTCCTTGCGGCGCGAAAATCCAATCCCCCTCGACGCTGAGAAGGGTATGTAAATGTGCAGCCAACTAAGAATTTCAATCAACAGACCCCCTCTCCCTTGAGGGAGAGGGCTGGGGTGAGGGTGACTACTGCCACCAACCAAACTGATACAGCATCGCGCAGCGTCTGGAGCATTTCGACATTGGTATGTAGGGTGTATCATGGGCGGGCTTATGAATGCCGTGGGCCAGCGATTGACGAACAGGCGCTGGCGCGTCGGACGGAATGGATTATGACGTACGAAAACCTGCTGTTGGACAAAGACGGTTCTGTCCTGAAAATCACCGTGAACAGGCCGGAGGTGCGGAACGCTCAGAGCCGCCTGATGCTGGAGGAGTTTGACGACGCGCTGATGAGGGCTGCGGACGACGACTCGGTACGGGTGGTGATAGTGGCGGGAGCGGGCGACCACTTCTCGTCGGGACATGACCTGGGCAGCGCGCAGGAGATGGCGGACAGGGAGAGGCGGCCATACCCGCCCGGAATACCAGGGAGTTATGACCGAAGCCGCAAGCAGAACCTGGACAATACACTGCGCTGGCGGGACTTTCCGAAGCCCACTATCGCGCAGGTGCAGGGATACTGCATCATGGGCGGCCTGATACTGGCTACGGCCTGCGATCTCATAGTTGCGTCCGAGGACGCGCGATTTTCGGACCGAACGGTGCGCTGGGGCGGGCCGCACGTGCAGTTCGCAAGCCTTCCCTGGGAAATAGGCTTCAGGAAGGCTAAGGAGTACCTGTTTACCGGAGACTGGATAGACGCCCACGAAGCGGAAAGGCTGGGTCTGGTGAACCGGGTTGTGCCCAGAGAATCTTTGGAGGAAGAGACGATGATCCTGGCGCAGCGCATAGCCCTCCAGGAGCCTTTCGCGCTGCGAATCTCCAAGTTCTCGGTCAATCAGATGCAGGACGAGATGGGTTTCCGTACAGGAATCAGCAGCGCCTTCCAGACCCATGCTCTCTCTATCGCCTACCGGCGCGAACGCGACGCTGAACAAGGGGCTGACGAAGGAACAACACGCGCAAAGGCAAGGGACGCCCGCTTCGGCGACCAGAGGGGCTAGTACAGGTGGCATCTAACCAACCGCGCGTGGGCGCTCTTTCCGACTTGCGGGTTGTTGATCTGTCGAACGGGATTGCGGGCGCCTTCTGCTCCAAGCTGTTCGCGGACTTCGGCGCGGACGTGATAAAGATCGAGCCTCTCTCCGGCGACCCGACTCGGAATCTCGGTCCTTTCCCCAATGAGCGCGCCGACCCTGAGACTTGCGGGATGTTCATGTACCTGAACACCAACAAGCGCGGGGTAGCGCTGGACATAGAATCCGATCTGGGCCAGAATATAGCCGCCGACCTGCTGAAGACGGCAGATGTTGCTGTTGAAAGTTACGCTCCCGGCGTTATGCGTCGGATCGGATTAGACTACGAAGCTATACAGAATACCAACCCCGCGGGCATCCTGGTATCCATCACGCCGTTCGGTCAGAGCGGACCCTGGCGCGACTATCAGGCGACAGAACTGGTAGAGTATGCGGCCTCCGGTTTGAGCTATGTGAACGGTTCACCGGACAGGGAGCCTCTGAAGGAGCCCGGCTTTGAGTCCTCGTATCAGGCGGGGGCGTGCGGCTTCCTCGGGGCGATGACCGCGCTCGCGCACAGAGATTTCACAGGACACGGCCAGCACGTTGATATATCCATACAGGAAGCCGCCGCGGCTACATTCAGCCCACAGTTCCTGGGAGCCATGCATTCTGGCGAATCGCCGGGACGCGGCTCGATCCCCCTTCTTCCCTGCAAGGACGGCTACGTTTCGCTCAATGTCCGGCACGACGCCACATGGGAGTATATGTGGCTTTTCTTCGACGACCCGGACCTCGCGCAGGATACTAGATTCGCGACCGGCGCGAACAGAAGAAAGTGCGCCGCTGAAGTCGAGAAACTGCTTCTGCCACACCTGGCAAAGTACACTATGGAAGAATTGTTCCATGGATTAGCCCCGCTGCGGCTTCTCATCGGAATGACGCTGGGCGTGGAGCGTCTGGTGAAGGACCCACACCTGCGCGAGCGCGGCTTTTTCGCCACTTCGCCGCATCCGGAGGTAGGCGATGTGGTTATGCCGGGCCCGCCTTTCAAGATGAACGAGACTCCGTGGAGGCTGGGCAATCCCGCTCCCACTAAAGGACAGCATAACCGGGACGTATTCGTGGAAGAGCTTGGAATAAGGACGGAAGAATCCAGGCGTCTGCGAGAGGAAGGTGTTGTCTGACATGGATGACAGGCGTCCTCTACGACACATACGCGCCACGGTTCTGACGCAGGCATGGGCAGGCGCGTTCACTACCCGTCTGCTCGCCGACATGGGGGCGGAGGTCATACAAGTAGAGTCTCTGAACAGAATAGACCCATGGCGCGGTGGCTACCCGCCCCGCCTGTCCGGAACCTACCCCAATAACGATCCGGGTGAGCGTCCGTTCGACCGCAATGCCGCCTACAACTCCGTCAACACCGGCAAGAAGGCTATAACGCTCGACCTGAATCACGGCGAGGCGATGGACGCCTTCCTGGAGCTTGTGAGCGTTTCGGACATAGTGGCTGAGAACTTCTCCGGGCGCGTGCTGCCGAATCTGGGTCTGGAGTATCCCGTCCTGCGCTCGGTCAACCCCAGTGTCATACTGCTGCGTATGCCCGCTTACGGGGTAAGCGGTCCTTACGCCAATTACATGGGGAACGGCGGCGCTATCGAGCCGATGTCCGGCATTACGTCGCTGCTGGGATACGAGGACGGCCCTCCCATGAATTCGGGGGTGATGCACACCGACCCGTTCGCTGGGCTTATGGGAATGGCAGGATTGATGATTGCGCTCCACTACAGAAGCCGCACTGGGCGTGGACAGGAGATTGACCTGTCTCAGCAGGAGACTTCCATAAGCCTTATCCCCGACCACATAATAGCCTACACGATGAGCGGAAAAGCTCCCCAAAGACGCGGCAACCGCAGCGACAGAATGGCCCCGCACAACAATTACCGATGCGCGGGCGAGGATTCCTGGGTCGCCATAGCTGTGCGCTCGGAAGACGAATGGGCGCGATTCTGCGACGTGATTGGAAAGCCGGAGATGGTATCCGACCCACGCTTCCACAATCTGGCGGCGCGGCTGGACAACCCTGACGAACTTGACCGCATTGTGTCCGAGTGGACATGTGACAAGAGCGCCTACGACATAGCCAATACGCTCCAGGCGCAGTCCATACCGAGTGCCCCCGTCCTGAAGGCCGCCGAACTTCTGGACAATCCGCAGTTAAGAGATCGTGGTTTCTTCGAGACATTGGAGAGGGAAGATACAGGCGCAATCCCGTATGCCGGGCCAGCGTGGAGGCTGTCCCACACACCCGGCAGGCTGGGCGGACCGCCGCCCGGACTCGGCCAGCACAGCGAGGAAGTCCTGCGGGAATTGCTGGGTATGGCATCGTCCCGCATCGAGGACCTGGTACACAGGGGCATAACGGGCGACACGCCGCCGACGGACTGAGCACAGGCCTATCACACATTCGACCTGCCTTCAATCAACGCTTGGCATTCTTCCGTTCCAAAGTTTTCCCGTACCCATTCAGCCTTGTCGGTCGCCTTGCTCTGAGCGATTCGGGCAAGTTCTTCTGACTTCATCCATCCGACATCGGGTTTCTTGTTCTCCCTTATCAATCCGCTCAATGTAAGATTGTCGCGCTTTCGGCCATTGCAGGGACGGCATAGCAGGATTCGATTCAGTATGTGGTTCTCGCCCCTGTCGGCCCTGGGCAGAATGTGGTCAAGCTCCATGAACTCGCGTTCGAGAACTCGACCGCAACCGCCACAGATAACACCGCTCATATCGCTCTGAGCTTGAACAAGTATGTTGACCATGCCCCTGTGAGTAATCCGCTGCCACGGTTCGACAGGTCGTTTCGTCTTCAGCCTGAAACTCGGAGCGGCGACTTCATTATCGTCCGTGCGCTCCGGCGGAGCAGTCAGATAGAGAACGTCTCCAAAGGTCATCAGGTGCGGTTGTTTGGGATCCGCGTTCTGGACAGCCAATCCCTCTTGTTCAAGTCGAGTCAACACCGTCTGGTACGCGCCATCCCAAATGTCCATGCCAACCCATTGTCGGCCCAGCCGTTCCGCCGCTATCGGAGTAGTGGCGCAGCCTGCGAATGGGTCCAGAACAATGTCGTCTTCGTTGCTGGACGCCTTGACAATTCGCTCATACAGCGCCAGGGGCTTTTGTGTGGGGTATCCTGTTCGCTCTTTCGATCTCGACTGAATAGGCCCTATATCAGTCCATTGATCTTGCAGAGGTACACCCGGCATCTCGTCAAGATAACGCTTATAACTAGGCACACCCCCTGGTCTTCTCTGCATCACCCTCCCAGCTTCAATGAGTTCCTGCATCCGATCCTTACTATAACGCCAATATCTGGTGACTCCCATTACCTCATATTGAGGGTTGCCTTTTGTCGCTCCACCCGGCCCAGTCAGATTGTCAAGTCTGTATATGCGCCCCGTCTCTGGTTCAACATACCTATATGACCGTTCAATGTACGCTGGGTCATAGGGTGTGTAAACTGGATTCCAAGTCCATGTTTCAGACTTGGTGAAATACAGCAAAACGTCGTGGATACGTCCATATTGCCGACGCCCTTGCCGTCCGTCACTATGCGCCCCTGTTCTCTTCCATGTGATTTCACTTCGGAAGTTCCCAGCGCCAAATATGCTGTCCATCAAAGCCTTGATGTAGTGACTCGCAGTCGGGTCGCAATGAAGATAGATACTGCCATCATCCCGTAGAACTCTGTGCATCTCCATCAGCCTAACTCCAAGCCAGCACAGAAACGCGGCCATGTCGCCGCCATAGGACGCCCGCGTTGACTCTATAACAGACCAGATGGCAGGCCAGTCGTCCTTGATGCTGTCTGTCCATTCCTCGTGGACATCACGCTCCCAAGACCATCTGTCACTGAATCTCGCGCCTCTCGCCAGGCTGTCCGGCGTGGCGTGGAAGTCCCGATTTTTGTTGAACGGCGGATCTGTCGCTATCAGGTGAACAGTCTCGCTGTTCATGCCGCACAGAAAGTCCAAGTTGTCCCCGTGATACAGGGTTCGGTTCTCAAAGTTTATTTCAGCCATTGGTCTCTATTCTTGTCCATGCCGTTGTGTCGCCACCTTCTTGAATCACGTCGTCGCCCGCCCGCGTCTCAGCCCCCGCCCCGGCAGCGCCCCCGTATTCTCGCCCCGCTCTATGACCACCTGCCCGTTGACTATGACGTACTCGATGCCGACCGGGTAGTGATGAGGGTCCTCGCGGGTGGCGTGGGTCTTTACGGTGTCGGGGTTGAAGACGACGATGTCGGCCCTGAATCCGTCGCGCAGGATACCTCTGTCGGGCAGTCCAAGACGCTGAGCCGGGAACGAGGTCATCTTGCGTATGGCTTCGGGCAGGCGCAGGTGCTTCTCGGCGCGGACGAACTCCGCCAGAACTATCGGGAAGCAGCCGTAGGTGCGCGGGTTGGGATACTCGCCGAACAGGATGGCGTCGGACGCGATCATGCCCGCCGGATGGGACACGAACGCTGGCAAAGTATGCGGATTGGTCCCCAGACCGACTGTAGATATACCCAGATTCTCCTCCAGCAGCAGGTCAAACAGCGCTTCAACCGGCTCCTGGCCGCGCATCTCGGCTATGTCGGTTATGGGCTTGCCTTCATACTTCTTGTTCTGAGGCTGGGTGAAGTTGGTGAGCCAGTTGTTCTCCAGCCTGTCGCGGGACACCTCCGCCGCCATCCGAGCGCGGTCGGCGGGGTCGCGGAGCGCGGCCATCAGCCTCTCGGGGCCGCCATCCTTCGCCCAGAAGGGCAGGCCGATTGTGATGGTTGTGCCGGAGTAGGGATAGGTGTAGCAGTCGAAGGTGACGTCCATTCCATCGGCGCGAGCGTCCTCGACAAGTCCGAGGTAGTCGAGATGGCTGCCGACTCCCTGCGCGCTCTGGCGATAGTGAGTGAGGTGGACCGGAATGCCTGACCGCCGCCCTATATCGAGAGCTTCCTCCCAGGGCGCTAGAAGTCCCTGCGAGCGCAGACTGGCGCGGGTGTGGGTGTGGTAGAAGCCTCCCATACTCGCGGCGGTCTCGGACAATTCGACAAGTTCGTCGGTCGAGGCGTATGCGCCGGGTGGATAGTCCAGCCCTGTGGACAAACCCCAGGCGCCCTCTTCCATCGCCTCGCGCACGACGGCCCTCATGTCGGCGGTCTCGGCGGAGGTGGCGAGCCTCTGGTTCCATCCAACCGACCATATACGCACAGGCGAGTTACCTAGAATATAGGCGACGTTGATAGCGACTGAGTTGTCGAACTTTCCCATGAAGTCGGCGACGGACAGCCAATCGGCGGGCATGGGCGGGTAGCCGTTCAGCCCGGAATCCAGCCAGATGTAGCGGTGAAGCTCGTCCTGAGACTTGAAGGGGGCGTGCGAAATTCCGTCAATTCCGACCAATTCGGTGGTCACGCCCTGCCGTATCTTGGGATCGTGGTGAGGCTGGCCTAGAATCGTCAAACCGGCGTGGGAGTGCAGGTCAATGAAGCCAGGGCATACAACGTGGCCGGTGGCGTCTATCACATTCTCGGCCTCCAGATCGGACACGTCGCCTCTGTGTATGGAGACTGTCTCTTCCTTTACGCCGACGGCGGCGTGGAAGCCCGGGCTGGCCGTACCGTCTATCACGAGGCCGTTTACTATGAGCAGATCGAGCATTTTCTTCCCCCAGGCTGTCTGAACTATGATTCGTGGGTTTTTGCGATTCTCGTGATCAGCGGATTGCGCAGCATGATCGCGACCGATGCGCAGGATTGCATGGGTGGGATGATAGCAGGGTTTGGAAGGCGGCGGGTCTCTCGCATCTCAAAGGCTCGCTAGGCTACCATGTAGGCAGTCGTGTCAAGCAGCGTGGAGGATTTGGATGGCAGCCAAATTAGGTGTCTCAGGAGTCGAGATAGAGGACCAGAACGTTACGGTGAACTGGACGGACGGGCATATTTCGGAGTTCACGGCGACGTACCTTCGGGTGAATTGCAGCTGCGCGGAGTGCGTGGAGGAGTGGACGAACCGGCGTCTGCTGGATCCGGCCAGCGTGCCGGCGGGCCTGAAAGCCGAGGACTATCTGCGGGTGGGACGGTACGCGCTCCAATTCCTCTGGAGCGACGCGCACTATACAGGCATATACCCGTTCGAGGCGCTGCGAATGTTGTGCCAGTGCGACGAGTGCAAGGCAGAACGCAATGGGTAGCAAGCTGCCAAAAGCCATACTGTTCGACATGGACGACACGATCATAGCGTTCGGGGCGGTCTCGATGGATAGCTGGCTGAGCGTATGCGAAATCCATGTCGGCGATCTGCCCGGCTGGACTGCCGAGCGACTTGTGGAAGGGATAAACTCGTATCGCGAGTGGTTCTGGTCCGATCCCGAACGGCACAAACTGGGTCGAATGAACACGATCAATGTTCGATATGAGATGGTCCGGGGCGCTTTCGGTCGTATGGGCATTTACGCTCCGCGGGTAGCGAACTCGATTTCCGAGCAATACATCGAGGAGCACGAACGCCGTGTCCACTTGTTCCCAGGCGCAATAGAGACGCTGCAAGCTCTCAATGAGAAGTGTGTGCCCCTGGCTCTGCTCACGAACGGAAACAAGGCCTCGCAACGCGGGAAGATTAATCGCTTCAATCTTGAGCCGTACTTCGACTACATTCTTGTCGAGGAAGAATTTGGAATAGGCAAACCAGACGAGCGGGTGTATCTACACGCACTCGAGCAACTGGGGACTAATGCGTCCGACGCCTGGATTGTGGGCGACAATCTGGAATGGGAGGTCGCAGCGCCCCAACGCCTCGGGATAACCGCCATCTGGCACGATCACGCGGGCAAGGGACTCCCAGATGGGTCGGACATACGTCCAGACCGAATCATCCATTCCTTGCCCGAACTTCTGCGCCAGCGGACTTGAACGTCCCTACCCTCCTCCCGAAAACAGAAAGCGCAATCCACCCATCCAGTCTATCCCATAATCCCGAAAATCACAGTTCAGACAGTACCCGAATCCCTCAGCCTGTCCCTGATCCGCTGCTTGAATCCGACAGGGAGTTCTGGAACGGGCGTGGAACGCAACAAGTCCACAGTGGCGCGCAGCGTCTTGATGAAAGCGCTGCAAAGAGGGCAGCGTTCCAGATGAAAGGCTATCCTAGCCCGCTCTCTGCGGCCCATATCGCCATCAATGAAGTCCGAGGACGCCGCCCGGACTTCCTCGCAATCAACATCTTTTCTCTTGAACAGGTTGAAGAAACGCAAACTCAACACTCCACACTGGAAAACTATTCAAATGTAATTGAAGGCGCCCCTTGCGTCAACAGGGTTTCACAAACACTTATGCTTAGTTACAATTGGATGCGTCGCAAGGCTGAAGGGTTCGAGGAACTTACGGCGGTGAATTCACGATTCGCAAGGCGGCGGCGGATTAGAGCAAAGCTGTGGCAGAACAATCCCAAAATCGAATAGAAGATTCGAGCGCGGCAACGGACTTCGATCACATTGTCGAGCAGTACTCGAACTTCGTGTACAATGTGGCCCTTCGCATGATGGGAAATCCACAGGATGCTGAAGATGTCGCGCAGGAGGCGTTTCTTTCAGCTTATCGGGCGTTTGGGCGGTTCAGAGGGGACTCCAAGGTAACAACCTGGCTTTACAGGATAACGGTGAACGCGGCGCTGATGCGCCTTCGCAAAGAAAAGAAGGCGCGGACGCTCACGCGAACAGGTCTGGACGATGTTGTCATACCCGACTGGAGCGACGCGCCGTTCAGGGCGGCAAGCGATTCCGAGCTTGGAGACAAGCTGCAGGAAGGAGTGCAAATGCTCCCCGACGACTTCAAGGCGGCGGTTGTTCTTCGCGATATAGAAGAGCTCTCGAACGCAGAGGCCGCCGAGGTTATCGGCATAAGCGTGCCCGCGCTCAAGTCTCGTCTGCACAGGGCGCGCGCTCTCCTCAGAAAGCACTTGGAAGAGTATCTGAAGACCAGAGGGTGAGGTGTTTGGAAAATGCGTGAAATTCCAATAGTATTCCCGGTATCCCTAGCCATAATCGTGCTGCTCCTATTATTTACAAGCGCTTACGCAATTTCATCAGACGCAGTAGCAAATGAGCGGATGTATGGCGCATCCCTGACTCCCGGTGGATTCGGCGGGAACAGCGAGCAGGCGCCAGACAGACAGTGGTTCCAGAAGGCGGCGTTCGTAGTTTGTCCCTTGCACTGAAAGAGCGAGGGACACATGGAGGTATAACATGGCAACGATAGAAGAGCGTTTCAGAGAGAAATTCGCGGCGTCTGAAGACTGGCACAGGCGCGGCCAGGAGTTGTTTGCCGGAGGGATCACCCACCAGACGCGCTTTACGTCTCCATTCGCGGTTTATATCGAACACGGGGATGGGCCGCTCAAGTTCGACGTGGACGGCAATGATCTGATTGACTACGTGATGGGTAACGGAAGCCTGCTCATGGGACACAACCCGTCCTCCGTCACAGACGCGGTGGCGGCGCAGGCGGTTCGGGGAACGCATCTGGGCGGCGCAACTACCCATGAAATCAGATACGCGGAGGCGGTCAAGCGTCTCATGCCGAACATAGAGCGCGTGCGCTTCACCGCGTCCGGCACAGAGTCCACCTATCTGGCGCTCCGGCTGGCGCGGGCCTACACGGGCAAAACCAAGATCGTGAAGTTCCACGAGCACTTCCATGGCTGGCACGACTATGTAACACCGGAATCGGGGCAGGCGCTGGGCGGTGTTCCACGTGAGGTCCTGGACACGGTAATAGTGGCTCCGGCGGACGCGGCGGCGGTGGACAGAATACTGTCAGAGGATGACGACATCGCGGCGGTCATCGTCGAGTGCAACGGCGCGCACTACGGCACATTCCCCCTGATGAATCCCGACTTTCTTCAGGACATTCGCGATGTCACTTCGAAGCACAACGTGTTGTTCATCATGGACGAGGTGATCACTGGCTTCCGACTGTCTCCGGGCGGAGCGCAGGCGCGCTGGGACATAGAGCCTGACCTGACGACAATGGCGAAGATTGTGGCTGGGGGCCAACCCGGCGCGGCAGTGGGCGGCAGATCAGACATTATGGAACTCATGTCGTTCAGGGACGACCCAGAGTGGGACTCTGTTCTCAGAGTCCCACAAGGTGGAACATTCAACGCGCAGCCGGTGACTGCCGCCGCGGGAATTGCGACTCTGGAAGCCATTGCCACGGGCGAGGTCAACGCGCGGGCAGACGCAATGGCGCGACGGCTGAGGGACGGACTCAACGAGTCGTTCATCCAGAACGAGGTGACAGGACACGCGCACGGCATCGCTTCGATTATTCACGTCAATCTGGGCGCGGAGTGCAGTTGCGACCGCGACCTCTGCAATATGTCCTATGACGAGATTTACAGCGCTATGCCTCAGGAGAAGACTCGCGCGATCAGACGGGCGATGCTGGTGAACGGCGTTGACATGATGGGCGGACGGGCGTTCCTCGTGTCCTCATCACACGACGAGGACGTGATTGATCGCACCATCGAAGCGTTCTCGCAGTCACTTAAAGACCTCAGGGCAGAATCGGCGCTTTAGACAATCACAGTAATGGGGGGAGCGAATTGGCGCGTTTCGATGATCAGGTAGCTATCGTAACCGGTTCGGCGACCGGAATCGGATATGGAATTGCCCGCAGGCTGGGGAGTGAAGGCGCACGAGTCGCGATGGTTGACTACGACGCCTCTCTCGGCGGGCAGGCGGCCAGCGAACTCAGCGCGAGGGGTATCGAAACCGCGCTGACAGTTGGCGACGTGGCTGAGTCCGACACGGCGGAACGCGCCTGCCAGCAGGCCTTGAATAGGTGGGGCAGAATAGACATTCTGGTGAACAACGCGGGTATCGGCGGGATAAACGGCAACATCTGGGAACTGCCGGTGGAAGAGATGGACCGGGTGTACAGGACGAACCTGCGCGGCGTGTTCTCATTCACCCACACCGTTGTGCCGCATATGCTGGAACGAGACTACGGTCGGATCGTCAATATAGCTTCCGTCGCCGGCAAAGAGGGAAACCCGCGGATGGTCCCCTACTCTGCTACGAAGGCCGCGGTCATTGGTCTCACCAAGTCCGTGGGCAAGGAGTTGGCGCAGACGGGAATCCGCGTGAACTGCGTTACTCCGGCGGTCGTGCAAACACGTATCCTGGACGAGTTCACGACGGAGCAGATAGCGTACATGGTCGAACGCATTCCGATGGGGCGGACAGGCGAGATAGATGAGATTGCCGCGCTGGTGGCGTGGCTTGCGTCGGAAGAGTGTTCGTTCAGCACAGGAGCAGTGTTCGACATAACCGGAGGTCGGGCGACTTATTGAGGTCATACAGATTTGACAGAAACCTGTGGAGACACGACAACCTCTTCTACCACGGTCGTGAGTCGGCGATGAATTCATGAATGGAAGAGAATTCGTGAGACGCGCCAGACGTTATGCCAGAAACAATGATCTTCGATTCCATTTTGATCCGAGTAGAGGCAAGGGCAGTCACGGGCTTTTGCAAATTGGTCACCGTCGCACGACTGTCCCACGTAAAGAGATCGGCGCCGGACTGATGACCGCAATGTTGAAAGACCTGAATATAGACCGGGGGAGATTCTAGCTATGCGCTATGTTTATCCTTGTATTCTCAATCCCGAAGATCCCGAAGGATTTTACGTTTCGTTCCCAGATGTGCCAGGCGCCCTTACTTCAGGTAAGGACAGAGAAGAAGCGCTGGAAATGGCTGAGGATGCGTTGATCGTTATGCTGTGCGCTCACGTTGACAGCAGCCAGGACATTCCTGTACCAAGTACCGCCGTCGAGGGACAGGAGTTGGTTTCTCTTCCGCCTGTCGTAGCAGCCAAGCTCGCTCTGTACACCGCGATGCGAGAACAGTTTATAACGGTTGACGACCTTGCAGAACGTCTTGGCATATCACAGGTCGCCGTGAAGAAGCTGCTCACTCCAGACTATGGCTCTCATATGACCCAAGTTATGAAAGCGCTTCGAGCCGTGGGCCGGACGCTGGTAGTCGAAGACAGAGCGGCATAGACTATAATCGTGAAGCGCGCACTTCAGCCATACGGCATCGGTGATGCACCAAATCTGAGGAGCCTCCATTCATCACGACAACAACGAAACATAATGTAGATTAGGAGACTTACAACAATGCCCACAATGCCCGCCGCGATTGCGACAGGACTAAAGCAACTTCGTTGCGACGAGATACCGGTCCCAGACCCGGAGCAGGGAAAGGTTCTGGTAAGGACCGAACTGGCCTCTATCTGCGGCAGCGATCTGCACATCTGCTACATGGGATGGAACGTCTATGAGTGGCCGCTGCCGCACGGATACCCGGGACACGAGGGAGTCGGCGTTGTGGTTGACGGCAGCGACACCGGATTCCAGGAGGGCGAAGTTGTACTGACAGCGCCCAACATATGGAGTTCCAGAACGTTCGCGGGCTACCAGTTGATAGACCCTAAATTCCTGCTCCGTTTGCCAGCCGAAGTTCCACTCGCCCATCTTCTCATGGCCCAGCAGCTTGGGACAGTCGTGTTTGGCTGCCAGAAACTTCCCTCGCTAGTGGGTAAGACCGTGGCGGTGGTCGGGCAAGGCTCGGTCGGCCTGTTTCACGACTTCATGCTGAGGCGTATAGGAGCGCACCGAATAATAGCGATAGAGCCAGTGCCAGAGAGGCTGGAACACGCTCGACGTATGGGGGTTGACGATGTCATTGACGTTACGGGACAACGGGCTACCGACGCGGTCATGGACCTGACCAATGGTGAAGGCGCGGACTTAGTCATCGAGGCGGTAGGGAGCGTCGAGACGCTCAATCAGACGCTCAAGATGGTGAGACCCCTTGGCCGAATCGCTGTGTTTGGCCTGCCGCCGACAATGGAGCGCGTGCCTTTCGACTGGGACACTTTCTTCAGGCAGAGGCTCGACATTCATACAGTATTCGGCGCGCAGGATGAGCCCGGTCTGCCGGCGTTCCAGCTCGCGGTGGACTTCATCCGGAACGGCGAGATTGATATGGAGCCTTTCGTGACGCACCAGTACCCGATTTCGCGGGTCCAAGAGGCCTTTGACCTCGCCGACGCTAAAGGCGACGGAGCGCTAAAGGTGTCGCTGACCTTCTAGCGTGAAGTCAGACTTGAGTAATTTGAGGGAAGCGTACTTTACGCTTCCCTGCTTCTTTTACCTGAATGTTGCGTTCCGAATCTATTCCGTTGCGCTTCTCAGATACGCGGCAAAGGGAATGGTCTTCACAGGGACCACCTTCACCCTTGAGCCGGCGGGCAACCTGGAGAATGAGCGTCTTCGGGATCTGACGGATTCGCCGGAGTCGAGAATGACTCGCAGGATAACCTCGTCGCCCCTAAACTCGCGAGAAACGACAGCGCCGTGACCATGCCTGTCGGGTACAAGTTCCAAGTCGTCCGGGTGGATGAGGACGCTGACCTCCTGGGCAGGCATGAGTTTCCGGGAAGCGGCGCACTCCAAGACACCCAATGAAGTGTCAACTCCGCCATCGTCTCTGACGCTTCCAGGAATGAAGTCGCAGGCTCCGGTGAGTCCAGCTATTTCTTGACTGGCGGGAAAGTGGTATATCTGGTCAGAGGCTCCAATCTGGAGAAGTCGGCCGTCCACCATTACGCCTACCCGGTCGGCCATAGCGAAGGCTTCCTCGCGGTCGTGAGTTACGAATATCGCGGCTGTACGATGGAGACGAAGGATGTCTTCGACTTCTGTCCTGAGCCTCTGTCTCATGGTCGAATCCAGATTGCTGAATGGCTCGTCAAGAAGAATGGCGGCCGGATTGGGAGCCAGGGTGCGGGCGAGCGCTATTCTCTGCTGCTGGCCGCCCGAAAGTTCGTGAGGATAGCGGGGGCCGAATCCGGCGAGGCGCACAAGTTCCAGAACTTCAGATACTCGAGCGGCACGTCGGGAGTTGTCCAGGTTCTGGAGACCGAAGGCTATATTGCGTTCTACCGTCATATGCGGAAAGAGCGCGTATTCCTGAACTACCATGCCGATGCCCCGCTTGTCGGGCGGCACAAAAGACGAGGGTCCCGACATCCTGGTTCCCATGATGTGGACCGCCCCTGTGGAGGGAGACTCGAAGCCCGCGATGAGCCTCAGGAGTGTCGTCTTGCCGCAGCCGCTGGTTCCCAGTATCGAGACGATTTCGCCGGGCCAGACATCCAGATCGGCAGAGTCAACAGCGAGAGTTTCGCCGAAACGCTTGGTCAGCGCGCGGACCCGGATAACCGGAGTTTCCATTCCTTATCTGTTTCGCTCCCTCAGCATTATCACAGCCATGGGCAGAGAAGAGCTCAGTATGAGCATCAGAGCGGGAGCGGCGGCCTGGGCAAAGAATGCCTCCGACGAAGCCGACCATACGGCCGTCGCCAGAGTCTTGAATCCCAGCGGGCCGAGAATCAGCGTGGCAGGAAGTTCTTTCATCGTTACCAGGAAAACCAGCGCTCCTCCCATGAGCAGTCCGGGTCTCATAAGGGGCCCGGTGACAGAGAGCATAACACGTAACGGCCCCTTGCCGAGAATTCTGGCCGATTCCTCCAGGCGCGGACTTATTTGAACGAGAGAAGAGCGAACCGCTCCAAGAGCTGTGGGCAGGAACAGCGTCACATAGGCAAATACTAGAAGCCAGACTGTCTGATAGAGTGGCGTCGCGACTCTGCTGCCGAAGAAGACAAGCGCAAGGGCCACGACAATGCCGGGCAACGCATATCCCGTGTGGCTGATTTTGTCGACAAGCGTGGCCAAATAGCCTGGGAATCGAACCGAGAGAGCGGCGACAGGTATGGCGAACAGGGCGGCAACGGCGGCGGCAAGTAACGACACCACAATGGCATTGCGGGTCGCCTGCCACAGAATTAACAGAGGTTCCCCGGCGAAGAGGCCATTGATGAGCCAGTAGGCCAGAACGGACGCAGGAAGTCCAAGAGCGGAAAGTACGACAGCCCAAGCGAATGCGGCGCAGGGCCAGCGCAATCGCCCAAGCCTCAATGTAGTCAGAGAGCGTTCCGAGCCGGATGAGGATCTGTAGTATCGGCGATTGCCGCGAGCGACACTTTCAACAAGGAGCACGACCGCGGCCAGTGATACCAGACCCAACGCAAGCACCGCGGCGACGGACCTGTCGAAGGTCCCCTGATATTGCTGGTATATGGCCCAGGTGAAGGATTCGTAGCGCATCAGTGAGACGGCTCCGAAGTCGCTGACAGTGTATAAGGCGACGAGCAGAGCTCCTGCTGACATTGAGGGCCTGAGTTGGGGCAAAGTCAGCCTGAAGAAAGCGCTCACGGGTCCGTGTCCTAGCAAGCGGGCCGACTCGTCGAGGCTGGGATCCATTCGTCTCAGCGCGGCCCTGACTGTCAGCAGGACATATGGATAGCTAAGAAGTATCAAGGTTCCGGCGGCGCCGGGAAGTCCGTAAATCTCCGGTAAACGCGACACGCCCAGGGGTTCCAGTATATCCTGCGCAAGGCCGCGCGGCCCCAGCGCGGAAATCGCGAGAAACGCGCCGACATATGTCGGTATGACCAGGGGAAGCGCGGTGAGGACAGACAACAGGCGACGCATGGGCAGGTCGGTTCGGGTGGTCAGCCAAGCGAGTGGAACTCCGAGCGCGAGGGTTCCCGCAACGACCACTGCAACAAGCAGAGCGGAGCGTCCCAGGATCTGGGCGGTGCGAAGCCTGAAGAGCAGTTCCCAAGCCTCAGAGGATGCTCCGAGGCTCCTGATCAGAAGATAGGCCAGCGGGAGAGCCATGGCAGCGCCCACCACCAACGCGGGCGCCACCAGAATGGCAGGGGGGCGAGTTGCGCCCGAAGACCAAGCAAGGTTGGAGAGAGTTGACATCCTAAGCACTGGGACCTCTCCTCTCACCCCTCGGCGGGATTAGGGGATGACTCCGGTTTCTCTCAGCAGCGCATCCGTGCCCTGAAGGTCGGAGAGTTGGCTGAGGTCAATGTCGGGGCCGTTGAGCGTGTCTAGTGGTGGAAGAAGGCGGTGTGTCTTTACACCCTCGACAAGAGGGTACTCGAATGTCTGGCCGGCGAAATACTGCTGGGCGACCCTGGAGAGCATGAATCGCATGAACGCTTCGGCGTTGTCGCGATTCTCGCTTGTATTCAGAATGCTTGCGCCGGCAACCATAACCAGGCTGTCCGGGCCACCGTTCTTCAGGAACAGGTTTCGCGCGGCGAAATCGTCGCCCTCTTCCTGAATGAACCTGTGCAGATAGTAGTGATTCACCAAGCCTACCGCAACTTCTCCGGCCCCGGCGGCGGTCACTATGGGAGTGTTCTTAGGGAATATGCCCGGCTCGTTGGCCTGCATATCCAGGAGCCACTGGCGGGTCTCATCCTCGCCCCACATCATACGCATGGCGGTTACCATGGTGCGGAATGAGGCATTGGTGGGCGGCCATCCAATACGTCCCTTCCACTTGGGGTCGGTCAGATCCTTAACCGAAGTGGGAAGTTCATCCTCGCTCACGAGTTCAGCGCTATACACGATAACGCGCGCCCGCCCGGAGATTCCAACCCAGGAGCCGTCCGACGACCTGGCCCATTCAGGAACCTTCAGGACTACATCGCCCGGCAAGGTGGAAAGCAATTCGGAGACCGCTCCGAGTCCACCCGGGTCCTGGGCGAAGAACACGTCGGCTGGCGAGTTGGGACCTTCCTCCAGCAGAGTCGCGGCTACTTCGAAGGTGCTGCCATACTTTACTTTAACGTCAATCCCGGTGGCTTCGGCGAACTGTTCGATGATTGGTCCAACTAGAGATTCGCTGCGCCCGGAATAGACAACGAGGCTTCCGGGGTCTCCCTTTACTAATTCGGTGGATGCTGTCATGGCAGAACCGGCTACCTGCTTGGCGGCTGCGCTCGCTTCCTGAGCGGCAGAGGCGGCGGCCTGAGCGGCAGTCGCCGCGTCTCTGGCAGCCAACTTGGCCTCTTCAGCCACGGTAACGGCAGTCGTATCCTTGGCGGCCATGCTTGCCTGCTGAGCGGCGGTAGCGGCATTCTGGGCTGCCTGATTTGCCTGATTCACGGCAGACGCGACGCTGTCTTCGGTGTCCGGCGGTTGGCACGCGGCAACAGCAAGACCGGCTGAGACGAGGACGATGGTAAACGCCAAGGTTCTGAACAAGCGCGAATCCATCGAATTAGTCCTCCTGAACCTGCCTTTTATGCCTGCACATAATGGCTAAATTAGTATGGACTAATTATATTAGTGTGTCAACACTAATATATCTGGCTAGTTAGGACATAGAAAACGAGTGAGACAGTTCCTATAAGGGTTGTTGCAGAGCAGGCGTTGAACATATCCTGCCGGACGGCGGGCGGATCTAACGAGTCAGATATTCTGGTTTATAAAGCTGCAGGTGGCTTAACTGGTGACCGACACCTGAAAAGGTCACCTGCATTTCACCTGTTAAGACCTGCATTAGCTACGGGGAAAAATTTCAGGCCCCCCGAATTTCCTTAGCATAATTTCACATTTATGTTTATTGGCGTTAAAAGTCATCGGAATTTGGCTCTCCATCATTAGTTTGCATGTTCGTATTATAGCGCATGGGGGATGCGGATGTGTAGTTCTATGGGAAACCAAAGAGGACTTTGAAACGGCATTCCGTGTCGAAGGAGCTTGCGAAGGGTCGCGGTAGAGGTATAATCGCATTCACAAGGCAGGAAAATGATATACGCATCCTGCCAGCCGATAGCGCGAATGTAAGCCGACTACAAGTCGCGCTCTTTTCCAAGTCCTCGATGGATGCAGCATGAAAATCGCAGTTTGTATAAAGCAGGTACCGGTAGTCTCAATGCTTCGCTTCGACAACGAGACGCGTCGAATGGTGCGTGAGGGAGTCCCGAACGAGATGAACCCATACGACGTTCTAGGCATTTCACTTGCCGCGCGGCTCAAGTCAGAGTATGACGCCGAGGTGGTTGTCGTAACAATGGGGCCACCCCAGGCGTCGGAAGCGCTCGTGCAGGGAATGGCAATGGGCGCCGACCACGCCATACATCTCAACGACCGCGCGTTCGCCGGTTCGGACACTCTGGCCACGGCGCGAGCTTTGTCCATTGCGCTGGAGCGCCAGGAATGCGACCTCATCATTTGCGGACGAAACAGTTCGGACTCCGAAACCGGGCAGGTCGGACCGGAGATAGCGGAGATGCTGGGAATCCCACAGATCACCGCGGTCTCCAGATTAGAGATCGCTCAAGACTGCGATTCGCTTACCGCCGTTCGCCTGAACGATGAAGGCTACCAAGAGATCGAGTGCGACCTTCCGGCCCTAATAAGCGTCACCGACGGAGTGGCGGAAGAGACCTACCCGCGACGCGAAGACATGGAGGAGGCGCGACACAAGACCATTCGGGAATTGACCGCCGCCGACCTCTCGGAAGACATACTGCAATTTGGAGAGAGCGGATCTCCCACCTGGGTGAACGAAATCTTTTCGGTCGAGTCAGCGAGGAGCGCGGTTGTAATAAGAGACGCGACAGCCGAAAACGCAGTTTCACAGGTGATGGAGTTTCTGGACGAGCGAGGTGTCTTCGACAGTGACAGCTCATCCACACGGGCAGCCGCTCCGAGAGGCCCAAGAACAGAAGTCGGCGACTGCGGAGCTTTCTGGGTCGCGGCGGAAATTATGGGAGGGACGGTCCGTCCGGTCACTTTGGAGCTGCTGGGACGGGCAAGAGAACTGGCGTCCATCCTGGGAACGACGGTAGAGGCGGTACTGATCGGAAGCGGGGATGAATCGTACATAAGCGAGCTTACCGCTTACGGCGCCGACGTGGTCCACGTCGCTGACTCGCCGAATCTCGCGATTTACGACACCGAGGCGCATACAGCAGTACTTGCGGAGGCTATTCGGAACCATTCGCCATTTGCCGTTTTGTTGCCATCCACGGCGAACGGACGCGACCTGGCCGCCAGAATCGCCGGAAGACTCGAACTTGGGTTGACCGGGGACTGCGTAGGCATTGAGATTGACGACGAGGGCAGGTTGTCTCAACTGAAGCCAGCGTTTGGCGGCAGCATAGTCGCGCCAATCCTATCCAAGACTCTGCCCAACATAGCGACCATTCGGACGGGCATACTTTCGGCCTGCGAGCCGGACTATTCAATAGAACCTGTGGTGAACAGGCTGGAGGCGGCAGACGCAAGACCTTCACGAGTCCGGGTGGTCAACAGCGTATCGGACGAATCGGCTGAAGGCGCGGAACTCGAACGCGCGTCACGGGTGGTATCGGTCGGAATGGGGATTGGCGGACCGGAGAACATGGGGCCAATTCGAGAATTAGCGGATGTACTGGGAGCGTCAATTGGGACTACCCGAGACGTGGCGGACGCCGGGTGGCTTCCGCGCCAGTACCAGATCGGGATTTCGGGCAAGTCTGTCGCGCCGGAACTATACATCGCGGTCGCGGTGCGCGGCCCATTCAATCACACGGTGGGCATACAGCGATCCGGGACTGTGATAGCTATCAACAACAACGCGCGTTCGCCCATATTCAGGGCCTGCGATTGTGGTATAGTTGGTGACTGGAGAGAGGTTGTTCCGGTTTTCACCAGCGCGGTCAGGAAACGATTAGCCGAGTGAACAGGCCGGACACGACATCCAGGATACAGCATCAGCCCGGAGGTTTTTCATAATGGCAGACGTAACAATCACCCCTCGCGCCAACGGTCCGTACCTGATACAGGGCAGCTTTGAAGTCGTTGACGCCCAGGGAAATACATACACCGTTGACGGCGATGTTATAACACTGTGCCGCTGCGGCGAGAGTGAGAACAAGCCGTTCTGCGACGGCAACCACCGCTCGGCGGGATTCGAGGCGGAGAGCGAAGCGCGCTAGTTTAACGATAATATATTATCCTGAACGCTGGGGGTGGCTCAATTATGGGCCATCCCTGATTTTGTCTAGGAGCAGGCATTATGACGCTGAGTCTGATCAATTGGAATGTACAGCGCGCTTCGGCTAGACCCAGGAAAAATATATGGCAACGTGATGGAATTCTGAATGGAATAAATGCCCATTGCCCAGACATAGTATGTCTCACGGAGGCCGACATTAGAATGCTGTCGAAAGATGGCTGTACGATCTACCCGCAGATAGATCGGGCTTCTGAAAGGCAGAAGCTGAAAAACCAGCGGAAGGTATTGTTGTGGTCGAGAGAACCCTGGAAGGAAGTTGACTGTGTGGGACATGATTCGTTACTGCCGGGGCGATTCATCTCCGGCGTTACTGAAACCTCTCTAGGCGAGGTAACTGTCGCTGGGGTCTGTATTCCATGGGATAAATCTCCGGGAATCAAAGGATCCGGGGTCAAGCGGTGGGAACACCATAGTCAATACCTAGATATACTCAAGGGAGTCCTATACAAGGTGCTTGAACAGGCATCGGGAAAACGTTTGATTGTAATGGGAGACTGGAACCAAGTCATTGGACCAGGCAAGGGCCTCCATGCACCAGATGATCTTCGCCAGAAACTCTGGCACATCTTCCCGCCAAGTATGTCAATAGTCACTTCGACTCTTGTATTCCGAGGACGCGGGAGCATAGACCACATCGCCTTAAGTGAGGATCTAACAGCAAATGCATTAAGTGTGATTGACAACATCACCGAGGACGGCAAGTGCCTGTCAGACCACTTCGGCATTGCGGCTACCGTCGGTGTCCAGGACTGACGACGCGCCACAGTCCCCTACCCGACAGAGCCTTTGCAAAGTCTTCGTCCGTTTCCCATAGAACTACACATTCATGTCCCGCATACGCTATAATACGAACATGCAAACTAATGATTGAGTGCAGACCACCGATGCCTTTGAGCGTCAATATACATAAATAGGAAATTATACAATCAAAATATAGGCAGTATGGAGAAACCGCTCCATAGCTAATGCAGGTGAAATGCAGGTCAATGCAGGTACCAGACCCCACTTGCAGGGTGCCAGAAGACCGCCAGCAGCCCCACCAGCAGCCACGTGCAGGTATATAAACCAAGATATATGACTCCGCAAATCCGTCCGACATCCGACAGGACTTGTTCAGCGCCAACTTTGCGAAAGCCCTTTGTATTTGGACGCCTTGTAGCCTAATGCAAAATTTGCTGATATAATCCCATTGCCTCGAAAGAGGTCATTCGCAAAATCCACAATAAGCCGGAGGGTTTTATATGGGGCGCGAGATTTCTATAACTATCAATGGCACAGCACACACTTCAGAAGTAGAGACGCGCTTGCTACTCGTCGAGTATCTGCGTGACGTTCTGAACATGACGGGAACACATGTCGGCTGCGACACTTCCAACTGCGGAGCCTGCACGGTGATTTTGAACGGCGTAGCTGTCAAGTCATGCACTGTTTTCGCCGTTCAAGCGGATGGCGGCGAAGTTATGACGATCGAGGGGCTTGAATCCGAGAACGGGGACTTGCACCCGATTCAGGAAGGTTTCTGGGAGATGCACGGTCTTCAGTGCGGGTTCTGCACGCCGGGCATGATAATGTCCTCATACGACCTTCTCCAGAAGAATCCGAACCCGTCAGAGGCCGAGATTCGACATGGAATCGCAGGCAATCTCTGCCGATGCACGGGCTATCACAACATAGTGAAAGCTGTACAGTACGCAGCGGACAAGATGTCGTCCTAGACTTGGCGACTCCCATGCGAGACAGCCGATAACGCAAAGTCAGTCAGGGTCGGTTTCAACTCGACCAGGAGGCGAAACTAGAGATGGCAGCAGCAAAGTTCGACTATCATGCGCCTTCCAGTGTGGAAGAAGCGCTGGAACTCCTAAACAGCAATGAAGACGCCAAGATTCTCGCGGGCGGTCATAGTCTTATACCGATGATGAAGACCGGGCTTGCCGCGCCCGGGACGCTGGTAGATCTGGGCAAAGCAGATGGACTCAGCTATGTGAACGAGGCAGACGGAAGTCTTGCCATCGGAGCGATGACCACGTACCAGGAACTTGCGACCTCGGACGCGGTTGACGCGAATGCCGCCGTTCTCGGCGAGGCCGCGGCCAGTGTCGCCGACCCACAGGTGCGCAACATGGGCACAATCGGCGGCAGTTTGGCGCACGCCGACCCCGCGGGCGACCTTCCAGCAGTTGCAGTTGCCCTCAATGCCCAGATTGTTGCGACATCCAGCGCCGGTGAGCGAGTTATTTCGGCGGACGATTTCTTTATTGATCTGTTCACAACCGCCCTCAATCCTGATGAAATCCTAACCGAGATTCGCATTCCGGCGCTTGGTTCCAATACCGGAGCCGCTTACGCGAAGATGGCCAATAAGGCGTCCCACTACGCGATAGTAGGTGTGGCGGCAGTAGTGTCGGTTGACGTGGGTGGTCATTGCGCTTCGGCGCGAATCGGGATCACCGGCGCTGGCGCGAGCGCGTCCAGGGCCACAGAGTCGGAGAGCAGGCTGGTGGGCAGTTCGCTTGACGACGCGGCCATATTCAGCGCAGCCGGACACGCCGCGGACGGAATCGAACTAAACGAGGATATTCACGCCTCCGCCGAGTACCGCGAACATCTGACGAAGGTGTTCGCGCTGCGAGCGATACGGGCGGCGGTGGAACGGGCAAAGAGCTAGAGACGCTCAAACAAGTACGGCGACTCAGGCAGGGGCGATTGCGGTCGCCCCTGTTTTGCTATACTGGAGCCACTTTCTTTTGGAATTGAATGTTCTACACGGATTGTCGGGAGTTTTTCTATGGGGATTCTTCATGTTGAGTTGGAGGTAGGCGATCCGCAAGGTCAGCATTATGAGGTCGTAGAGGCGATGGTGGATTCAGGCGCGGCCTATACCACCTTGCCCGCATCCATACTGAGGCGTCTGGGAGTCGAGGCGCGCAGCAACAGAACTTTTATACTCGCTGACGGAACCAGGATGCGAAGGGGTTTTGGACAGACTTGGATCAAACTTGGGGAAGAAGCAAACATATCCCCTGTCGTCTTCTGGGACGAAGGCACAACGCCACTGCTGGGCGCGGTGACGCTGGAGATATTCAGCCTGGGCATAGATCCCGTGAACAACCAGCTCATCCCAATTGACAGCAGGATGTGAGTTTCGCGGCGCGGCAAAGATTGATTTTGGGGACCAGGCCTCCTTAACGTCGGTGGAAGTATTCTATGAACCTCGACAGCGCCTCTTCGTAGCGGTCCCTCGGCGAGCAACCGTACGAAATCCGCAGGAATTCTTCCCACTGCCTTCCGAACGCGCTGCCCGGGACGGTGAGCACTTGAGCGTGTTCCAGAAGTTCCCAGGCGAGTTCCTGGTTCCGGCCCGCCACGTCAGCCCGTACCATCGCGAAAAGCGCTCCGTCCGTCTTTTGCCAGTGGAGCGCGGGTATCTTTTCGAGCGTACATTCCAGCATCCTGCGCCTGTGATCCAGTTCTTCTATCATGCCGAGTGGATATTCTGGCATCCGCTCAAGCGCTGCTGTTGCGGCGACCTGGGAGATAATCGGGGCGCAGATTGCCATGGCGTCCTGAACCTTGAGGGCCTGACTACAAAAGTCCGCGCTGGCCGCGATGTAGCCAATCCTCCACCCGGTCATGCCGAAAGTCTTGGACAGGCTGCCAAGTGTGATGATGTTGTCATAGGAGTCCGCCAGACCGGCTACGCTCGTATGCCGGGTTCCGTCGTAGCAGAAAACCTCGTAGGCGTCGTCGCTTATGACGTAGATGCCGCGCTCGGTCAGCTCGCGGGTTATGGTAGCGATTTCTTCAGGGCGATAGACAGTCCCGGTAGGGTTATTCGGTGACACGAGAACCACCGCCTTGGTTCGTTCAGTCAGCGCAGGCTCAACGTCTTCCATGCGCATCTGAAAGCCGTATTCCTCACTCAGTGGTATCTCCTTGACGGTTCCGCCGGAGAGTTCAATTGCCATGTGATGGTTGAAGTAGTACGGAGACGCTATTGCGACCTCATCTCCGGGTTCCAGGATAGTTGTCATCGCTACCATGAATGCCTGGTTGGATCCCGGGGTGACGAGCAGTTGCGTGTCGGGGTCAAACGAGACATCGTTGAACTCGCGGAGCTTTCTGGCAAGGGCGTCCCGTAACTCTGGTATGCCGGCGTCCGGCCCGTAGGTATGCAAACGCGGCCCGAAGCTGTCCAGAGCTTCTCTCACGGCATCGAGCATCTGTGGCGGGGGGCCGAAGAACGGCACACTCTGACCGAGGCTGATGACATCGCCGCCCTCGGCATTCATTCTGTTCATATAAGTGTTGAGCGCGTCTATAGGCGGCATAGACACGGCGCGCACTCTATCTGGGATACCGGTCATCGGAGTCGGACCTGACTGTTCAAGTTTGGGGTATCTCCTCATACTTTCATCCGGTTAAAGACAAGCTACGTTGGTTTTGGACGATGCCATTATACCCATACATCGGACTTTCTCAATTACGTATTGACGCGGGTTCTGACTTAATGCGTGGCGTCTTGTTTCAATGGCCGTAACAACCTCCCATCCGGAGTGTCCAGGAAAATGCTGTTGACGATTGCATTTTCGAATGAATGTGAATGCCGACCGTCAAGGTTGCGGTTATAATGCGCATGACTATTACTCTTGGAGAAGTACGCCCGATGACGATTCAGAGAACCGCTAACGACATTGACCCTAAAATGCTGAACGCGCTGAAATGGCGATGCATAGGCCCACCCCGGGGCGGGCGTGTGGTGGCTGTGGCAGGCGACCCCGTTGACACCGGAACCTTCTATTTTGGCGCTTGCGCCGGCGGAGTATGGAAAACCTACGACGGGGGGACGTACTGGGAGAACATTTCGGACGGTTATTTCAAGACCGCGTCTGTGGGCGCGATAGCCGTGTCAGACTCGGACCCCAGCGTGGTTTACGCGGGTATGGGCGAAGCATGCATCCGGCTGGACGTAACCCACGGAGACGGCGTTTACAGGTCGAATGACGCCGGGCATTCGTGGGTTCACCTTGGTCTCGAGGACACTCGCCACATCTCGCGGGTCAGGATTCACCCCACCGACCCGGACATTGTGTATGTGGGCGCGCTGGGCCACGCATTCGGACCGAACGATCAGCGCGGCATATTTCGATCAAAGGACGGCGGAAAGAACTGGGAGAACGTTCTGTTCGTGAGCGAGAACGCCGGCGCGGGCGACTTGTGCATTGATCCTGCCAACCCCCGGCTGCTGTTCGCGGCTATCTGGCAGGTGCGCCGCAATTTCTGGAACCTTTCCAGCGGCGGGCCGGACAGCGGCTTGTGGCGCAGCGCGGACGGAGGGGATACGTGGGAGGATGTCTCGGAGAATCCAGGGCTGCCGGAAGGACCTTTCGGCAGGATTGGGGTAGCTATCTCCCCGTCCAAACCGGGACGAATATACGCCACGATAGAGGCTGGGGAACCGGGGGTGTTCAGGTCGGACGATTATGGCGACACCTGGGAGCTCGTGTCCGACAACCGGGACCTCCAGGGGCGTCCGTGGTACTACCAGCACATATTCGCGGATCCTCAGGACGCGGACACTGTGTGGGTACTGAACTACTCCGCGTGGAAGTCCAGCGACGGCGGGAAGACATGGGAAGAGGTGAACACGCCGCACGGCGACAATCACGATCTCTGGATCGACCCCCGAAATCCGCGGAGAATGATAGAGGGGAACGATGGCGGCGCGTGTGTCAGCTACAACGGCGGCGATACGTTCTCCACGATATACAATCAGATGACAGCCCAGTTCTATCACGTGACGACCGACACGCAGTTCCCCTACCGCGTCTATGGCACGCAGCAGGACAACAGCGCGATCAGCGTGCCTTCTCGCTCACACAAGGGCGCAATCCCGTGGGGCGACTGTTACACGGTGGGAAGCTCTGAGAGCGGCTACATAGTGGTTGACCCGACAAACCCGAACATAGTCATATCGGGCGCAATCGGCTCCTCTCCGGGCGGCGGAGGGAATATGCTGCGCTACGACCACTCTACCGGACAGGTGCGGATCATCACGGTGTGGCCGGAGTTGAACACCGGCTTCGGGCCTGTTGACGCCAGGTACAGGTTCCAGTGGACTTATCCAATCCAGTTCTCACCGCACGATCCCAGAGTTCTGTACGCGGCGGGCAACGTGCTATTCAGGTCAACCGACCAGGGCGGAAGCTGGGAGCCAATCAGCCCAGACCTCACGCGAAACGACCCCGACAAGCTCCAGCCATCCGGAGGCGATATTACAGGGGACGCTTCGGGCGCGGAGACGTATTGCACAATCTTCTCTTTCGTGGAGTCGCCACATGAGAAAGGGGTCTTCTGGGCGGGTTCGGACGACGGGCTTGTGCATATATCCAGGGACGGAGGCGAGAACTGGCAGAACGTGACGCCCCCCGATCTGGAAGAGTGGTCACGGGTAGATATGATAGAGGTCTCGCCTCACGATCCGGCGACCGCGTACCTGTCCGCGACCCGGTACAAGTTCGACGACAACAGGCCTTTCCTGTTCAAGACTTCCGACTACGGCGCCACATGGAAGTCCATAACAAGCAATCTTCGGAGCGACGTCTTCACGCGCTGTATCCGTGAGGACAATGAACGTCAGGGATTGCTGTACGCGGGAACGGAGACGGGGATCTACGTGTCGTTCGACGACGGCGAGAACTGGCATTCGATGCGCGGCAACCTCCCGGTCGTTCCGGTGTACGACCTGGCAATCAAGGATGACAACTTGGTGGCGGCGACACATGGGCGGAGTTTCTGGATATTCGACGGCCTGAGCCAACTGAGTCAGGTATCGGGCGAATTCGCGGACGAGGATATGCACCTGGTGAAGCCCGCGACGAAGATACGCATGGCCGCGCCGTTCAGGGGCCGCGGGGGAAGCGAATCCAAGAATTACCAGCTCGCGCTGGGAGCGGCGGTTGCGTTCGTTGATACGAAAGGGCCAAATGACGAGTTCGAGAGAAAGCTGCTGGACGCGGGTGAGAACGCGCCCGGTGGCGTCAGAGTGTGGTACTGGCTGAAGGAAAAGCCGGAATCGGATGTCACCCTCACCTTCCTGGACTCGGACGGCGTGGAGATCAAGAGCTATTCGAGTGCGAAGAGAGACGATGACGACGACGATTCGGATGACCCGCGCGTTCCCACGGAGGCCGGAATGAATAAGTTTGGCTGGAGTATGCGCTATCCGGGGGCGCGAAAGGCGCCGGGAGACAAGACGACGGATGGCGTGGGACGTGGTCCTCTGGCGCCTCCGGGCACGTACCAGGTCAGATTGAGCGTTGGCGAGCAGTCGCAGACTCAGAGTTTCGAGATGGTGAAGGACCCACGCGTGGAGGCGACGCAGGAAGACTTCGACGCGCAGTTCGAGCTTCTCATCCGCATACGCGACAAGATATCGGAGACGCACGACAATATCAACCGGATCCGCAGCGCGCGGTCGCAGGTGGCGGAGTGGGCGAAGCGAGCCGAGGGAACGGCAGGAGAGGAGCCGGTCACGTCAGCGGCGGACGCGCTGAAAGAGAAGCTGAACGCGGTGGAGGGCGCGCTAATCCAGACGGAGTACAAGGGCGCGAGGGACCGACTGCATATGCCGATCAGGCTGAACGCGAAGTTGGCGGGCCTGTCGCCGGTCGTGTCGGCGGGCGACTTCAGACCGCCCCAGCAGGCTTATGAGGTGTTCGCGCATTTCACCGAACTGCTGGACGGCGAATTCGCCACGCTGCAAACGATACTCGACGAGGACCTGGACGGGTTCCAGAACCTGCTGGCGGAGCTGGAGGTTCCGTCAATCGTTCCGAGGGCGGAGTGATTATGCTGAATATGCGCGCCCCGCCGCATCCGGGAGAGATAGTGAGGATGAGCGCCCTAAATCCGCGCCTACGATAAAATACCCAGCCGGACGCATTCATCTGGCTGGGCCAAAAATCCGTAGCCGTTTATCCTAGTAGGGGTCTGGCGGCTCCAGTTCGTCTTCGTCGAGTGGATACCAGAACGCGGAATCCTCGTCATCAGCCTCAACGAACCGGGCAATTTCGTCGAAGACGCGGCCCTCGACGCTCGGCCCCATCCTCACCCCTGCGACAACGGCGTAAGCGTCCCGTCCGGTCGCGCGTCGTAGAATCTTGGCGTGGTCGGTCGCCTTCAGCGCATCCTCGGCGTTCCCGGTGTAAGACGCTTCTATCGCGATAAAAAATCCCGGCCTCGAATTTCCTCTATCCGTGACCTCGGCGATGATGTCGGACTTCGGGAAAGTGCGCCATGCCCTGTCCCGAAGACGCAAGGCTTCCACGGCTTCATAGTTCTCGTTGAGCATCTCGTCCAGTTCATGCTTGTTCAGCGCTCTGACTTGTATTCTCCGCATACCGCGCAGATGGGCGAAAAGTTCGGCGATCTCCATATCGCTGTTCCGCGCGGCGTCAACGGCATAGTTCCCCCGGAATCTGGCGAGGTCATCGTGCTGTCGCCTGTACATCTCGTGTTGTCTGTCCAGACGGTTCACTATGATGTCGAATTTCCGATCCGCAGCTTCCCTAGATGCTTCCACGCTCTTCGTCAGCGCGCTGATCCGCTGATCCGTGGTTTCCCTATATGCTTCCATGCTCTTCGTCAGCGCGCTGACCTGCTGATTGGTAGCTTCCACGCTCTTCGTCAGCGCGCTGATCCGCTGATCCGTGGTTTCCCTGTATGCTTCCATGCTCTTCGTCAGCGCGCTGACCTGCTGCGGCAGCGCAAGCAGTTCTTCAGTCAGCAACTCCCGCCTCAGTGCGGCGCGAACCTCCCGATCCTCACGCACCGCCCGCAGGACATCTTCTATGGTATTTATGGTCATCATATCTACACTCTCATTATCACTCCTGATTATATTCGCTCATTCGCCCTCGCGCGTCAAATCTTACAAGATGAAGGGAGGCAATCCCCAGCTGAATCTTGCGCGATTGGCGCGAGTTCTCGCGCAAGTTCGACTCTTCGTACAAAACCTTCTATGATGCGAATGGCCTACGACCTGTGGCAAATCGGCGAACGCGAAGACCAGATCGAGGTTGAGAGTTTTGGGAAGCCGCACTGAACAGAACCGGAAGTGCTGTCAATAGTTCCGATAGGCGTGCTGTAAGGATATCTTAAGATAGGTCTGAAAATGTCCAATCCGAGTAGATTAAGCAGAATTAACTTGATCGCTCGGATCGAGCCATGAATGGGTCGAATGTCATTTTTGAGTGAGTTGTGTAGCAGACTGGATGCACGTGCGGCTATTTTGATATGATTGCGGCTGTGATAAGGCAATTCCCAAGTTCCAATCCGAGGTGTACGCGATGTTCACAACCGATAAAATTTCGTTAAAGACACTACTTGACGATATAGAAATCGGCAAGATTCAGTTGCCGGACTTTCAACGAGGATGGGTTTGGGATGATGAACGCATCAGGAGCCTACTGGTCAGTATCTCCCGCGGATTCCCCATTGGCGCAATAATGACCCTATCCGCCGACGGCGAAATCCAGTTCCATAAGCGCCCCATAGAAGGAGTAGTGCTAGATAACAATCAAAAAAACGAGCGTTATCTTCTTGACGGACAGCAACGACTTACCTCCTTATACCAAGCATTGCGGTATGAAGGGCCTGTGGAAACTAAAAATCGGCCTGGTGGGCGTAGAGTCATAAAGCGTTGGTACTATATTGATATGAAAAAGAGTCTGGACCAGTACGCAGAGCCGGAAGACGCGTTTATCAGTGTACCTGAGGGCAGAGTAGAGAAAAGAAATTTCGGGAGAGATATAGTCCTCGACTTATCTTCCCAAGAACTTGAATACCAAGAGCATATGATGCCCACTGAGCAAGTGATGGACCCTATGGAATGGATGATGGCGTATGTGGGTTATTGGAAAAATATCTCTCCTGAATGGAACGCATTTTCGTTCTTTGCAGATTTCCGACAGAAGGTTCTTTCACAGTTCGTCGAATACCAATTGCCAGCCATTAACTTGGATAAAAACACATCCAAAGAAGCAGTTTGCACAGTTTTCGAGAAGGTGAATACCGGAGGAGTTACGCTAAATGTGTTCGAATTACTAACCGCCTCTTTCGCAGCCGAAGGTTACCGATTGCGAGATGATTGGGAGGATAGGCGTGAACGAATGCATTCGAGATATGGCGTGCTCCATGGCGTCGAGAATACACACTTCCTTCAATCAATAACCCTTCTGGCTACGCAGGAACGTCGGCGACACGCTATTGCAGAAGGAAATCCCGCACCACCTGGAATTGGATGTAAGAGAGATGACATACTCAATTTAACGCTCAAAGATTATCAAAAGTGGGCTGACAAGGTGGAGATTGGATTTGAGTCTGCCGCCAAGTTCCTGCACGGCAACTTTGTGTTTACTGAAAACAACCTGCCATACAACACGCAATTGATGCCACTATCAGCCATTTTCGTGGAACTCGGTCAGGAGTTAGAACCAGCTAACGCGGAAAGCCGGCTGGAGCGCTGGTATTGGTCGGGTGTGTTCGGTGAAATGTATGGTAGCGCAGTTGAGAGTCAATATGCTCGGGATTTGGCAGAAGTGCCCGAATACATCAGGAACGGGCCTGAACCCACTTTGATAAGGGAAGCAAATTTTGCTCCCTCCCGACTCATCAGCTTACGCACTCGCCAAAGTGCGGCCTATAAGGGATTATATGCCATGCAGATGAAGAACGGCGCAGCCGACTGGCGAACAGGAAAGTCCCTGACCTTATCCGACTGGCACGATGATAGAATTGATATTCATCACATATTTCCAAAGAAATGGTGTGAGAGTAAGTCCGATCCAGCAGTACCTTCACATCTGTTCAACTCCATCATTAACAAGACCCCGATAGATGCTAAAACCAACAAAATCATCGGTAGTAACGCGCCCTCGATATACCTGCCACGGTTGCGGGATAAGAACGATGAGCTACATAGCGTCCTAGAATCCCATTGGCTGAGTCAAGATACGCTGCAAGCAGACAAGTTTGCGAAGTGCTATGTGGAGCGCGGTGAAGCAATGCTCGAATTAATTAGCAAAGCGATGGGGCGTCCACTTGATAGTGGGCGGGAAACGTTCTTGAGTGCTCTACAAACTGCCAGTCTTGCCGTTGATTTCGCCGAAGTAGTAGGGCACATTGAACTTGAACTATTCGACGAGGACGAGGACGAATTCGACTATCTAGGTGAAGCTGCATTCGATGATGTTCAGGTGGCCGCCGCAGATGGCTGACCTGCGATGTTGGAGGTAACCACTGCAAAGGCTGGATCTAGAAGCGGTGCATTTGGAACATTTTGTCACCATCCGATCTACTACTCCTTCCAAGCAACATCAGTGGCTTTAGTAGCGATCCGATATTAATATCCAGCATCCCGACGAAGCTCTTGCCCTCCACCGGGACATCGGATCAATTCGCTGAGACTACTCCACCAGCCGACTCTTCAGCACATCCTCATCGAACTCCACCCCCAGCCCCGGCCCCGTCGGCGGGATGATTGCGCCGTTCTCGAACACCAGAGGCTCCTTGAAGATTGTCTTGTGGAGCGGGCCCTGGTTAGCTTCCTGTATCAGGAAATTGGGCGAGCAGGTGTCAATCTGGACCGCGGAGGCCGCGGCTATCGGGCCGCAGTACATATGCGGCGCTATCACCGCGTAATGGGCCTCGGCTATGGCGGCTATCTTCTTGGCTTCGGTTATGCCTCCGCACTGCCCCACGTCCAGCTGGATGATCTGCGCGGCCTTCTTTTCGAGGACCTGGGCGAACTCGTATTTGGTCACCAGCCGTTCGCCGGTGGCTATGGGGATGCTGGTGTGGGCGGCGACTCTCGCCATTTCGTCTATGTTTTCGGGCGGGACAGGCTCCTCGAACCAGAAGGGATGGTAGGGTTCGAGATAGTCGGCGACACGGATCGCGCTGTATGTGGTTAACTGGCCGTGTGTGCCTATTCCAACCTCCAGATTGTTGCCGACAGCGTTTCTGATGCTCTCGAATATCTTGGCCGCGCGCTCGATTTCCCAGAGAGGTATATCTCTCGGTATTGGGTAGGATGGCGAGAAGGGGTCGAGCTTGCAGGCCGAATTTCCCTCTTCGAGAAGCTGCGCGGCAATCTCTCCCGCGGCTTCGGGGTTCTCGTGAAACGCGCCGCCCGGCATGTATGCGTAGGCGCGGAGCGTCTCGTGGTACTGTCCTCCGAGCAGGTTGTATATGGGCTGATTGGCGGCCTTGCCCGCGATGTCCCAGAGAGCCATGTCTATCGCGCTAATGACAGGTGTGGCGTAGAGGCTGGGGTGGCGGAAGTCGTGGCGCGAGGCGTACATCCTGTCCCAGGTCTTTTC
Source organism: Dehalococcoidia bacterium (assembly GCA_965261525.1). Taxonomy (GTDB): domain Bacteria; phylum Chloroflexota; class Dehalococcoidia; order Lucifugimonadales; family UBA1123; genus VXRN01. Next base: position 691,151 of record OZ253472.1, on the reverse strand, counting down.
GATATTGAAGGGGTTCTCGCCGATGACGAAGTTGCGGACCATCTCCTCTATGAGGCCGATCTGCGTCTTCAGGTCGGCGATGTTGTGAGAGTAGGCGCCGCCGGTGATTCGCTCTCCGAGTCCGGTGATTCCCTCGTCGGTGTGCAGTTCCAGGAAAAGCAGGTACCTTCCTCCGATGTAGGGCGGCTCGTTTTCCACGACCATTGTCTTGAAATCTGTGACCTTCAATGTTAGCTCCTGTACATTCGCTTGTGCGTGACTTCCGTCTCCATCGGCTCGGTCATTCAACCGCTCGCGCGTATCTTACAGCAGAAAGTCCCGCCAAGAAACACACACCCACAATCAGAGTCTTTTCGTTTTCGTCTCGCCATGCCCGCGAAAGGAGACCTTTGCATAACTGCCGTCATTCCGGCGCTCCCTACCGTCATTCCCGCGAAGGCGGGAATGACGGGGTGGGGTGGACGGTGCAACCGGCCAGGAATTAGACCCTACCCAATCCCATTCAGACTACCGAAATCGAAGTGCAACAGGGTTTCGCAAAGATCTCCGAAGCTTGTCCTCGTGAAAACGGGGAGCGCGAACCCTCGAAGAGGCTCGCCGCTCGGCAATCCAGGGGTGGGAGGGGATGTTCACTGTACATCGGAATTACATAGACGCTGTACTAATCCCCCCAATCATACAACTATCCCCGGACGAATCACACGTTTGCCATGCAACCCACATCTCGCAAATCCCGATTCAGACAAGGCGCCAATCCCATCAATCCTGCCCATCACCCCGATCAAACAAATCACAGTTCAGACAATGTTTCCCTTGACGATACAGAACATTCTTGCTATTATGTATCCAATACCGAATATCAGTATCATCCAGAAAGGAAACTAAAGACCAGAACCCTGATATGTGCGACACAAACGACAGCCTGAACCCAAGAGAACGTCTCGCCTCCAAAATCCAACTAAGGACCAACGACGGCGACGACGTTCTCCACTATCTCTTCGAGGTCTTCTACGAGATCCCGACCGGTGTCGCGCACGGACACCGGGTTCAGGTCGCGCGTATCCTCATCAGGTACGGACACCTGTCCCCCTTCGCCCTGGTCAAACTCCAGGAACTCTCCCCCGCCGAAAGCCGCAAGGCCGACCGCGACGCGGAGAGCGCCGACGCCAGGCTCGCCAGGACAATCAGGAACATGACCGACGACGCAGAGGGCATCGTCAACTACCTGCTCAATACCATGAACGGCATAGACGAAACGAGTAAGAGGAGAATAGCCCACAACTCCAGGCTCGCCGCCGCCAGAGAACTGCTCAGCCGCGGCTACCCGCCCGAATGCGACTGCGCTCACCACGCCGCGTCCGAGACCGAAGTTGTGCGGTCCGCCGCTGCCAGCTCTGAACCGACGACCGAAAGCGTCGAACCAACAGCCGACAGAGCCGAAGATTCAGAAGAAGAAGCGAACATCGAAGTGATTCTGGAGAAGATCAGGCGAATTGCAGAGGAAACGGACCCCTCCGAGTATGAGGAAGATGAGTCCTCCGACCACAAACCCAACTACTCCATGTGGGACTACATAGACAGTCTGCCTGAACCCGAACTCACAGAGGAACAAGCCCGAATAGGAGCGGCTCGGTTCCACGAAGCGGTTGAAAAACAAAGACGCTGGCGAGAATCCGGCGCGGATATCCCAAGAAGGAGTGACCGCAACAGCTATGAAGACGGTTAGCTCCAGAGTCCGACAGCATATAAAATAGGGACATCCCTGCCGTGGAGTCACTGCCTTGAGTGTGAACGATAAAGTATATCCGCTAAAAGCCGTCCGGGCGCTTGCGCTCCACACCCAGGGTCTTACCGGACCGCCTCGACGGCGGGGAAACCCAAGTATCGAGGATGTGTATTCGGCGGTGGAGCGTGTTGGATGGGTCCAGATTGACACGCTCCAGGTGGTGAATCGGAGCCAGTACATCGCGCTTTGGAGTAGGCTTGGCGACTGCGATATGGCGCACCTCGACCAATTGCTGTTCGATGGCGGGAGTATGTCCCCGGACAACCAGCGGCGTCTGTTCGAGTACTGGGCGCACGCGGCCTGCATCATCCCGCTAACATCGTACCGATGGCTGACGCCCATGATGAGACGGCGGGCGACGGGAAGAGGCGCATGGCATCGTAAATGGGTGTCCGATCCCGAAAACGCGCGGTTCGTGGAGTCGCTGTTTGAAAGGATCCAGTCGGATGGCCCGGCGCGTCCAGCGGACTTCAGGACTGGGAAGCGCGCGCCCGGATCGTGGTGGAACTGGGACGACGCGAAGATCGCCCTGGAGCGCCTGTATGACGTCGGGAGCCTGGCCATATCCAACCGGATCAACTTCCAGAGGATTTACGACGTTCGAGAGAGGGTCATCCCGCAGTGGGTGGACCGAAACGAGCCGACAGCGGAAGAAGCGCTGAAGCGGCTTCTGGAAATCTCGCTGCGGTCGCTGGGCGCGTGTGAGCCGGTACAGGTCGGCGATTACTTCCACATGAAACGCACCGAGGCCAAGCCGCTCGTAGAGTCGCTCGTATCGGAAGGGACTTTCGTGAGGGTAAACGGCAAGCTCGCGGATGGCTCCATTCGCGAGTTGCTGGTTCATAGGGAGAATATGCCAGCTCTTGAGATGGCGGCGGACGGTGAGGTCCGCGCGGGTCGGACGACGTTCCTGAGTCCGTTCGACAGCCTGTTCTGGGCGAAGGGCAGAGATATGGATGTCTGGAAATTCAAACAGACGCTGGAGTGCTACGTTCCAGAGCCCAAGCGCAGATGGGGATACTTCTGCCTGCCGATACTATACAGGGACCGGCTGGTCGGGCGATTCGACCCAAAGATTGAGCGTAAGACCGGAGTGCTGCGTCTGAAGAAACTGCACCTGGAGCCGGGAGTGAAGCCTGGCGCGAGGCTGGTGTCCGGTGTGTCGCGCGCAATGCGGGACTTCATGAAGTTTCACAAGGCTACCGATCTGGTGATCGAGCGCAGTGAACCGAGGGAGTTCGGGGACAGGCTGTCGGCAGCGCTCTGACTCAGGGCGTTGTTATGCGGCCTTCTCCGGCTTCAGGGTACTGTCGCTCGGTTATCACGCCTCTCAGCGCTTCGCGGATATATCTCGAAAGCGCGTCATGAGTGAAGGCGTCAATGCGCGTGAACTCGAATCCCTGAAGCGGGTACTGGTCTCCGCCTCTCGCGAGGAACCTGTTGGTCACCATATTGACAGTTGGCGCGCCCTCGACCACCTTACCCTCGCGGACAATTGGGGTACCGTCGTCAAGCGTGACCTCTATGATCCGGCTGCCTTCCGAGAGACGGTTGCCGTTTTCATCCACTATTCTGGGGGTGGCGTCAGGATCATAGACGACCTTGTAGCCGGAACCGTGCGGGAAGCGCCCTGAGGCGGTTTCCACTCTGGAGACCGCGTTCTCCAGCGCTTCCTTGAAGTCCACCGCGCTCAGTCCGCGCGCAATGACTATCAGGTCGGGGAAGCGGAGCAGCGAGAACAAGTCGGCTTCTGTCAGGAATCCGGGTGCGGCGACGGAAATACTGCCAATGCCGCCTCCATTGAATATGGCGACGGTGGGCGTGGACGCAACGACATCGGGAGCGGACTGTTCAGCCTGCCAGAGAAGCGCGTCGGCAATCAGATTGCCTTCGTTGGTTTCCATAGTCCTCATGTCCGGGTATTGGGAATCGAAGTTGACCTGAACCTACCCTACCCGCTTACTGGACAGTCCGGAGACGTAATCTTCAACTGGGCTGACAACCTTCGACTGGACTTCGCTATGAGGCTGCTGGGCATCATCATTCGCGCCACCCGCCACGCGCGCGCGACGCCGGACACATTGTCCACCCAAAGCACACTGCCCGAACTGTTGAAAGTGAGGGAGAGCCGGCCCAGATAGGTGTAACCGTCCGGCGCGGTTACGATGGGAACGGAGATTCCAATCGAGTCCTTTGTGAATATTGGATATGGACCGTAGATGGATTCCTCGTCGCCCGGGATAAGCGGGTCACCCTCATTGGCGAGAAGGTATGCTCCGCCACCTGAGACGACGGCGTCCACATCGGACAGTTCGGAAATCAGGGCCATATCCAGTTCCATTGATTGCAGGTGGCTGAGGAGAATTATCTTGTTCACCCCGTCCGATACCATCGAGGCGACCTCGGAATGGACCGCGGACAAGACAGCGGGACTGACAACTACTGCGCCAGGGTTGGATATGAAACTGACGTCGGGTGTGGTAACTCCGACGATGCCGACCCTTTCGGCGCCGACATCGAGAACGACGCTGGGAACTATGCGTTCAGCGTCGGCGAGGGCCGCAAGCCGGGGTTCGGCGCTGAAGTCCAGGTTTGCGCTGAGGAACGGAATGTCCGAGTCGAAACTCTCGACGAAATCTGCGAAGACATCCGGGCCGAAGTCGAGTTCGTGGTTGCCAATCACACCGGCGTCGTAGCCGATGATGTCCATTGCCAAGGCGTCGTAATAAGGCAGTTCTCCCCTTTCCAGACTGGCGCTGAACTCCGGTCCGGAGAGCGTGTTGTCTCCCGCAGAGAGAATCAGAACGCCGTCAGACCTGGACAGCGAGTCTTCCTTAAGCGCTGCGACAAGGGACGCGAACCGCGCCACGCCACCGAAGTCGCCGTCAGCCATGAGCTGGGATTCGGCGTCGTTATTGTGCAAGATCGTGAGTGTAAATGCTGGAACGGGCAGAGCTGGGGGCAGATTCAGCGCCACGGGCGTGGGAGGCGGCGGGGGGGTTGGTGTCGGCGGATGTGGTGTCGCTGTTGGGGGGATGGGCTCAGGAGACGGTGTAGCTGGAACAGACGTCGAGGTCGGTACCGGAGTGTTGGTAGGTGGAGCAGGCGGCGGCGGGACAGATTGCGTAGGCATTGCAGTCGGAACGCTAGTCTGCGTAGGTGGAACGAGTGATGGGGTCGGCTCAGTAGTTGGAGCAGTTGGTACGGGCGTCGAGGTCGGGACAACTGCCTGTGGGACCGGAGCGGCGGTCGGCGCGGGTTGAGGGCTTTCCGACCCACAGGCGATAAGAGCAAGTAGAAGCGGGGTTACAGAAATAAGCGTGATCACGCGCCGACTGAACATGTTCTCAGTACCGTCCCGACATAGCAGATTTGGCCGATGAAGAGGCCGCTAGGTAAGGAAGACCGGCTGAGTCCATGCCTGCAATCCGTTGGAGGATGCAACATGGGCGCGGACGTAACCTTCGTCGCCGGTCGGGCGATATGAGGTTTCCCTGCCGACCTGTTCATCACAAACAGTACCATCCATTCCTATGAACCTTGTAAGGAAGATAGAGTCTGCTTTTCGACGAATCTTCAGAGAGACCTGGTCTGATGTCGCCGTCAATTCGCCCAGAAATACGCCTGTCGAAGAGTAGAAGCGACCGGCTGCCATGGCTTCAATCACCGCTTCCGAGTCCAGCCCGTCAGCTTCCACCATCACCCAGCCGCGTCCCGGGTTGTCCATGTCCGGCGAGAAGTCGTGGTAGTGGTGCGAGTCGTCGGAAGCGACCCCGAAAATGGGAACGCCCGCGCTGAGAACGCGATCCCAAATCTGGGATGGGCTGAGGAAGCCCGGCATAGGGATCGGATAATTGTTGCAATCGGGCGCGGCGTTGAAGACTTCCATGAGACTAGCGCCCCGGGTCTCTATGATCGGTTCGTGATCGAAAGCCCATTTCCAGTTTGGATGGTTGATGCAGGAAATTCCACCCGCTTCTCGAATTGCGTCTATGTTAGCCTGAAGAGTGGTGGCGACGTCCCCTGTGTCGGTGGGTTCGACAACCCGATTTATTCCGAGGGCGTTCAGATGCACAGGTGTCTTGTTGTCGTTCATGCGGACAGTGACTTCCTCGCCCGGAATCATAAGCGGGCCGAGAGAGCCATCGCGCCCGTTCCCGTAGTCGAGGAGGGTGTGGTGGTTGTGGTCCGAGAGAACGAGGAAGTCGTAGCCATGCTCTCTATACCAGGCGGCTACCTTATCCGGCTCGGCATCGCCGTCCGATTCGGTCGTGTGGGTGTGTATGTTTCCCCCGTACCAAATCTGTTCGTTCATGTGAAGCGCCTCCGCGACAAAAGGAATTACCTCACATGATAGAGACGAAACCACCAACGTTCCATAAAGGGATGTTTAAGGTGAGACCAATTATTTAAGGATGCTGGCGGTCGGTCGCTATGCGGCCACTGCGGTAACTCTTTCGACCCAGAGGGCTGTCAGGCGGTCGGCTTCCACCTCCAAAGCTATGCTTGCGTTGGGCGGATTCCCGGTGAGACCATCCAAGTCCGCGACGGTCTGACCGTTAGTGAGTTGGCTTCTATGCTCGACGCGGACGAAAGCATCCCTCATTGTGAACAGTGTGGGGTCAATCGCGTATGCCATGGCGGGAACGTCGTTGAACTGCGCGCCATCCGGGTTTCGCAGTCGTCCCCTGCTGTTGTAAGCGGCCTGTATAAAGGAGACCGCTTTATGGAGAATTCGCGTGGCAGGTGTGTCTGTTAGCCACACCCGCTGAAGTTGTTCGGGGGAGAATTCGACCTCGCGGCATACGTCCAGGCCGACTTGTACGATACGCGCGCCCGAGCGGTACACGACATCCGCTGCCTGCGGATCGCCCCATATATTGGCGGTGGCGACGGGGGTCACGTTGCCCGGCGCTGACACCGCTCCGCCCATTACAACGACCTCTTTCAGAGAGTCGGCAATCTGGGGCGCTATGTTTATCGCGAGCGCGAGGTTGGTCAGGCGACCCAGGGCAATGAAGGTTATCTCGCCCGGCGAGGCGAGAACGCGCTCGACTATCTCGAACACGGCGTTTCGCGCCTGCATACGGATGTCAGGGACCGGCAGGTTCGTGTCACCCAAGCCATCGGAGCCGTGTATGTGGGGAGCGTATGGAGGGTCTCCCAGACCGAACGATCTCGAAACACCTTGATAGACGGGAATGTCTGAGCGGCCCGCGGCCTGCAAAATGGTCAGCGCGTTGCGGGTGCATCGCTCCAGAGACACGTTGCCAAAAATGGTGGTCAACGCCTCTATTTCAAGCTCGGGGCTGCCGAAGGCAAACAGCAGCGCGGCGGTGTCGTCTATGCCGGGGTCGGTGTCAATAATCACGCGTTTCATTGGGTTACACATCCTGATTCGTTTTCGTGGGCCATTGGTTGAAGTTTGTCGCTTATCAATTGGGCGCGGGGCTGATAAACTCTCTAGCGCGGTCTAGCGCCTGCGTTAGCGCCGACATGGTACAGCATTACTTCGGCAGGAGGAAAATTATGAACGGCTACGAGTTGAAGCAGAAAGTACACTCCGGCGGGATAGTTTACGGCACCATGTTAAGCATGAGCCGCAATCCGCGCTGGACGAACCCAATGTCCGGCTTCGGACTGGACTATGTGATCATAGACAGCGAACATTCACCGCGCGGTCGGTCAGAGATGGCGGACTTCATAGCGGCCTTCTCGTTCAGCGGGGTTGTGCCGATAGTGCGTATTCCCATACCGGACTCGCACTATGTCACAATGTCGCTCGACGCCGGAGCGCACGGTATTCTCGCTCCATACTGCGAGACTGTGGATGAGGTTAAGGAAGTCGTCGCGGCGGCGAAGTGGCGGCCACTTAAGGGCGCGATGGTGCGCAATGTGATCGAGACAGGTGAATTTCCGTCCCAGGCGACGAAAGAATACCTGGAAGAGCGCAATCGCAACAGCGTCTGTATCATCGGCATAGAGAGCGTCGCGGCAATCGAGAATCTGGACAACATTCTTTCCGTGAGTGGAATAGACGCGATTTTCGTCGGTCCTAACGACCTCAGCATCACGCTGGGCGTCCCGGACCAGTACGACCACCCTGACTACGAGGCCGCTCTGCGCGAGATTATCCGAATCTGCCAGAAGCGCAACGTTCCGAATCTGTTCCATCACCAGACCATAGAGCTCACCACCAAGTGGCTGAAAGAGGGTGCGCGCTTCGTGCTGTACAGTTCGGATGCGCGCGCTATGCACAACGGATTCAGGGATGAATTCGGGCAGATAAAGGCAGTCGGAGCGGAACTCGAAGGCACGGAGGTCAAGGACGTGGGCGAGTCGGAGGAGGTGATCTAGCCCTGGCGACTTTGCGTTGATGGTAGAATAACTGGTAGTCGCTGTCCACCAGAATTAGGATGCGGTATCGCATGGGAGACAAGCGCATGGCAGTTCTGACAGAATTTGAACGTGACCAAATAGCTACGAAAGCCGACCTGTACGCGCTTGAGACGCGCCTGGTCAAGTGGACGGTCGGAATCCTGATAGCGGTCGTCCTCGCCATGCTGGGAAATCTCGGCGCGCTTGTCGTGTTGATAATTCGACTGTCCGGGAATTAGATCTAAGAGTTGAATACTGAGAGGCAAACATGAGCTGGAATTTCACTAATGTAAATGGACCGTACGTCGGCACTACGGAGGGCCCCGCCTGGGATGGAAGCGGACTTCTGTTCACTTTCATCCCCTTCAGCTACATAATGCGGTACGATCCCGAGGCTAGGGCTTCGACCATATACAAAGAAGGCACGAACAACGCGAATGGTCTGATGCTCGACCCGTCGGGTACACTGTTCGCCTGCGAGGGCGGCGGAAGGCGTGTTGTGCGTTACGAGGCGGACGGAAGCGCGACTGTTCTGGCGGACGGCTTCGAGGGCAGCAAGCTCAATGTCCCAAACGACCTGGCGATTGATCCACAGGGCCGCGTGTGGTTCACCGACCCGTTCTACGAAGGCGCGGGCGGCGCGTGGTCGGAAGACCGCTCGAACAAAGAACTGGACCACGACTCGGTGTACAGGCTTGATCAGCAGGATGACGGATCGTGGTCTATCGCCAGGGTCACCTTCGATACCACTCGACCCAACGGCCTGCTGTTCTCGCTGGCCTACAACACGCTGTACGTCGCGCAGAGCGGACGGCTGCCGGAGGAGAAGCGGGAACTTCGCGCCTACCCGGTCAACGATGACGGAAGCCTGGGCGAAGGCGAGGTCATTCACGACTTCGGCGAGCATCGCGGCATTGACGGGATGTGCCTCGACATAGAGGGCAACATTGTGGCGACCGCCGGATACCGCGAGAGCGGCCCCGGGCCGATGATCTACGTCTTCTCCCCGTCCGGCGAGGTCATAGAGACGCACCCGCTCAACGTTGACAGGCCAACGAACTGCACTTTCGGCGGCGAAGACCTTTCTACTCTGTACGTCACCACCGGAGAGGGACACCTTCTCAGGGCGTTCACGGACAGGCAGGGACGGCTGCTCTACCCATAGGCGGGCCGGTATGACGCGAGAGGCTGAGATACTGATAATAGGCGGCGGCATAGCGGGAGCGGCCACCGCCTTCTATCTCGCTCGGCATGGACGTAACGTCGCGCTGGTGGAACGCGGGGAGATTGCGTCGGAGGCGTCCGGCGTAAACGCGGGACAGATTGGGGCGACCGGATGGGGTGATATGCCCGATCTTGGGTCGTACCTCACTATGGGCAGTCTGCAACTGTTCAAAGAGATTCAACTAGACCTGGGTTACGACATCGAGTTCCGCCAATCCGGTTCTTTAACCGCTGTACACACCGCCGAGCAGTATGAATATATGCGCGACCGCGTTCTGGAAATGCGGTCGCATGGGTTCGAGGTCGAGCTTCTGACAGCGTGGGAGGTTCGGGCAATCGAGCCGGAAATCAACCCTTCCCTACTCGCTTATATGTACACGCCGCTCCGCGCTCAGGCCGACCCGGTCAGGGCGACCCGCGCTTTCGCTGACGCCGCTGCCGAGTCAGGCGCGCGCATATTGACCAATCACGCGGTATCCGGCGTCACTCCCCGTCCCGCAGGCGGCTACTCGGTCGCGACGAGCGGCGGCGAGTTCGTGTGCCAATCGCTGGTGATAGCGGCGGGCGCGTGGTGCGCGCCGGTGGGCAGAATGCTTGGTCTCGACATTCCCATCGTTCCGGTGCGCGGACAGATGTGGGCGACCGATAGCCTGCCGCCCAGCGTGTTCCAGACAATGTCGTCCGCGGAGTCCGCTCACGCCTGGAGCATAGACGACGGCGCGGACGCTGAAACTCCGCCGGAAGTGACGCACAAGCGGGGCGCGAGGATTACACGCCACCTTTACGGCAGACAGCGTCGCAACGGCGAGATAATCTTCGGCGGCGACAGGCAAATGACGGACTACGACAAGACCGTCGAACATACGGGCATCGAGGTAAACAAGGGGCACGCCTCGGAGGTCATCCCGATGCTGTCCGGCCTGCCGATAGCGCGGACATGGGCAGGGCTCATGCCCTTCTCCATGGACGGCGCGCCGATCATCGGAAGCGTACCATCTCGCGAGAATCTGTACATTGTGAGCGGCCTGGCGAGTTCAGGCTTCGGTTGCGGCCCAATGGCGGGCAAGCTGCTTGCGGACTTCATTCACACCGGACACAGGCCGCAGGTTCTGGCGGAGGCGGACCCGGGGCGGTGCGTGACCGAGATCGCGGGTTGAATGTTCTTCGACAAGTTGCCGCGGTACTGCTTATTTCGCTGTGGGCGCCAAGCATACTGGCATTGGCTTTGCTTGCCACCGGGCACCCCTTCAGGGACGTTCAATTCCTCAATAGTCTTGGAGATGTCTCATACTTTCTATTAGACTACATCATTACACTGATGATAACTTGGGCCACAGCCATTCCTCTGACCGTCTCAATCTGGCTACTTCGGCGTCGGTTTGTCGTAAGCGGGTGCGCAATTCTCGTTTGCGCGGTATCGGGACTATTGACGTTGGGGGCCGTCGCTCTGTTAGTCATTCTGTTGATAGTGGCATTCGATTGCGCAAATGACTTATTCGGTTGTCCATCTCCGGAAGTGACATACGTTATTTGGGCGCTGACAGCCGTTAGTTCTCTACCGGTCTGGATTTATCTAGGAATCGTGACTCTTGCTCGGGGGCTGCGCTCACGACGAGAGACTTAATAATATGTGGAAAGCCATCCGCGACGTATGAGAAGGAGAGGAAGATGAAGGACCCAAACGAATACCCACCTGGATGGGATCAGAAGCGCGTCCGGGCCGTGATCGAATACTATGATTCCCAAACGGAAGAAGAGGAACTCGCTGAGTACGAAGCCGCCCTTGAGGACGAAACCCGGACTGTGATGCTGATTCCCAACGATCTGGTTCCCGCAGTCAGGGCGTTTCTCGCCGAGCGCGAGAGTTAAGCCCGTTCGTTGGCGACGCCCGAAATGTCGCCGAGATACTCACGCACATCGTCGGACACAAAGTCGGCCACTAACTCAGGAGGGCATTGGCCGTCGTAGAAACAGTCCCGATGCAGAATGAGTTCCGCCGTGGCGAATTGCCTGTACAGCCCCAGCGCGCGTATCCTCCTGTCTCCCCTCTCGATAGCCCTGATACCGTCCCGTCTCGCGTTTGTCCCAGACGGAACGACCCGCCCCTGGGACTCCAACAGTTCATTCGCTCCCTGGGTTACCGCTCCCCACGCCTTTTCAGCGGCGTCTCGCAACAGTATCGTGTCCCCGATTCTACGCCAGTCTTCCAATTCGCTGAGCGCGTGGTTGTATAGCGCCCAAGCCTCTTCTATGTAGCGCCCCATCCCGGTACTCCTAGTGTCTGTCTCTCTTTAGGATTATACTTGGTTCCGTGGAGAGTGACCATGTCCATTGAACGACTGAAAGTACCCGTCGAACGACTAAGGCGCGTCTGCGACCCCGACAGCCTGGGGTTCGAGATGACTTCTGAAGTAGCCCCGCTGGAAGGCGCATTTGCCCAGGAGAGGGCTATGAGCGCGCTGGAGTTGGGACTCGGAATCGAGACGGACGGGTTCAACATCTTTGTATCCGGCGCTCCTGGGACAGGAAGAAACACGGCGCTTCGGGAATACCTGGAGCGTATCGCGGGACATAAATCGAATCCGCCCGACTGGGGTTACCTGTACAATTTCCAGGATACAACGCAGCCCATTCCAGTCGCGCTTCCCTGTGGCGAGATGCGAATCTTCGCTCGGGATATGAATGAACTCATCGAGACCTGCCGCGCCGAGATTCCTGCCGCGTTCGAGAATGATGACTACTCGCATCGCATCCAACAGGTGATGGAGGAAATACAGCGGGAGCGCCAGTCCATCACCCAGAGGATCGAAGGAGAAGCGCGGGCGCGGGGATTCACTCTCTCATTCACGCAGGTCGGCATAACGCCCGTGCCTCTGCGCCCCGAAGGCAGAGAGTTGACACAGGAGGAATTCGGTCAGCTTCCGAGAGAAGCTCAGGACGAGGTTCGCTCAGGGTCGGAGGCCCTCCAGCATACGATAACGCACGCGATGTCCGAGTTCCGCAGACTGAACAAGGAGGCCGCCGCGCGCAGCCGGAACGTTGACATAGAGCTGGTTAGGTTCACTCTGAAACCCATAGTTGACGAGCTTCAGGACAAGTACGCCGAGCATCGGGAATTGGTGGAGTACCTGGATGAAATGGAATCGGACATGGTGTCCAACATCCAGGCTTTCAAGCCCACTGGGGACGGCGATTCACCCCAGGCGTCAGGCGTCGTTGAAAATTCGGGAGATGACTTCTTCACACGCTACCGGGTGAATGACATAGTGGATAATACACTCTGCGATGGCGCGCCGATAGTGTTCGAGCATAATCCCACCTATTACAACCTGTTCGGGCGCATTGACTACCGGGCGCGCATGGGCTTGATGGCAACCGACCACATGATGATAAAGTCGGGCGCGATTCATCGAGCCAATGGAGGCTATCTAGTGCTTCAGGCGAACGACCTTCTGGCTAATCCGCTGTCCTGGGATACGCTGAAACGGACGCTGAGAAGCGGGGAGATTCGTGTAGAAAACATCGGCGAGTTGAACTCCGCTTTTCCAACTTCCTCGATGCGTCCGAGGCCGATACCTCTCAGGGCAAAAATTATCCTTGTGGGGGGAGCGCCGATTCTGCAACTGCTGAGGAGCGCGGACCCGAACTTCGGAAGATACTTCAAGGTGACCGCCGAGTTCGACACCGTAATGGAGCGGACACCGCAGAACGTGGAGAAATACGCGGCCTTCGTGTCCGGTCAGGTTTCAGAGAAGGGCTTGCGTATCTTCGACAAGACTGCTGTGGCATCCATCGTGGATTACTCGAGTCGCATGACGCAAGACCAGGAGAAGCTAACGACGAGCTTCATGCGAATATCGGACATAATGACAGAGGCCGATTACTGGTCGGGCAAGCGCGGAGGCGACAGGGTAACGTCCAGGCATATTGAAGAAGCCATACAGCAGCGCAGATACCGGGCGAGTCTGGTGGAAGATCATATCATGGAGTCCATCGAAAAGGATTCGGTCCACATATCCACTGAAGGATGCGCCGTGGGACAGGTGAACGGGCTCGCGGTGTACTTCAGGGGTGAACACATCTTCGGCAGGCCAAGCAGGATAACGGCCAGGGTGTCGGTGGGCCGTGGCCAGGTAGTGAACGTGGAGCGCGAGTCTCGAATGAGCGGTCGCATTCACAACAAGGGGTTTATGATCATACGGGGCTATCTGAACGGCAAGTACGGCGGCCAGAGGCCCCTGTCTATGTCGGCCAGCCTGACATTCGAGCAGACTTACAGCAACGTGGACGGCGACAGCGCCTCTTCTACCGAACTCTACGCGCTATTATCAGCGCTGTCGGAAGTTCCCATAAGACAGGGCATCGCAGTGACCGGATCTGTCAACCAGACTGGGGAAGTCCAGGCAATCGGCGGAGCAACCCATAAGATAGAGGGCTTTTTCGATGTGTGTAAAACCAAAGGGATTACCGGCGAACAGGGAGTGATCATCCCAAAGGCCAACATACGGAATCTCATGCTGAGATCGGAGCTTGTCGAGGCAGTGCGCGACGGCGCGTTCCGCATTTACGCGGTTTCCTCGATTGACGAGGGTATTGAGGTCCTGACGGGCATTGAGGCCGGCGAGAAAGATGAAGACGGAAAGTATGCCGAAGGCACGATTCATTTCATGGTAGAGCGTCGGCTTGAAGAGATGAGTCGGAGGGCGCGTAGCGCAACAAGAACCTCAAACCAAACAGGCTCCGACACAGAAGAAATCCAGAACACAGAGGATGTCGGTGAGTCCGAGTAGGACCCCGCGCGGCTCAGGTCTTCCATTCTCGGCGGGGCGGTGATGAAGAAAGTGAATCCTCGCCGCTATGCGACATACAATGTATGCCGAATTGACTCGTCGGGCGCCCAGTATCCCCTGCCGCGCGGCCATGAGACTCTGGTAGAATCTTGGCAGTGAGAAACCTGAACCATTTAACCGACTTCAATCCCATTTCGGCATTCAAGAACACGTTCTATGGATGGAAATTGGTGGCGCTGTCGGTATTCATGCTGTCCCTGATGGCGCTGACCGTATTTCAGGGCTTAGGTACATTCCTGGTCGCGTTCGAGCGTCAGTTTGGCTGGACCCGCACTCAGATGTCCGGCGCGTTTGCCCTGGCTCGCGCGGAAGGCGCAGTCCTGGGACCCATCGAGGGTTGGCTGATTGATCGTCTGGGAAACCGGCGCATGATACTCATCGGCTACATAATAATGGGCATCGGTTTCCTTCTCTTCTCTCAGGTGGATAACCTGTGGCAGTTCTATGCCGTGTTCATGCTTATCACGCTTGGCTCGGGACTTGGCGGCTGGCTTGCCATGATAAGCATGGTGAACAACTGGTTCATTCGGAAACGTTCGCTCGCTATCGCCGCGGCTATGTCGGGGGTACATGTCGGAGCCCTTATGATATGGCCCTTGGCTTTCAGCATAGATAATTACGGATTCCGTTGGACGACCTTCGTCATCGGCGTTTTCCTGTTGGTGATTATAGGGCCGGTTGCAAGGGCAGTCCGCAACCGTCCGGAGGACATGGGCCTGCAGCCCGACGGAGATTCGGGAACCAGCGCAAATCGCGGCGCTCAAGACCAGCCGGACGACGACGCGCCTGAGTTCACGGCAAAGCAGGCGCTCAGAACCCGCGCATTCTGGGCATTGACCATCGTACACCTGTCATCGAGCATTTCTATTGTCACTCTGGCGCTGCACCTCGCGCCCAAATTGACGGACATGGGATTTTCGTTGAGCGGAGCGGCCGTAATCCCGATAGTCTATACGCTGGTCGCCCTGCCGGCGCAGTTCCTGGCCGGGTACATCGCAGACAGGTTCCCGAAACCGCTGGTGACCTTTGTTTTTCTGATGTTCCAGGCTTCGGGGATTATGGTTATCGCGTTCGCGGAAACAGCGACGCTTGCCTACATCTTCGCCATTCTGTATGGAATTGGGTTTGGGGGACGAATACCCCTGCTCACGGCGATAAGGGGCGAGTACTTCGGAAGGAAGGCGTTCGCCACGATAATGGGACTGTCCCAAGTTCCAAACAACATACTGATGATCTTCGCGCCTCTGTTCGCGGGGTTCATGTATGACCAGCAGCAATCCTATTTCGTTCCATTCTTCACCTTTTCCATACTGGCGTTCATGGGAGCGGCGCTGATGCTGACCGTGAAGAAGCCTGAGCTTAAAGAAAGCCCCGCTGTTCAGACAGTGGGAAGTGAGCGGGCATGAAAGTTCTCGGACGAGAGCTTGTGGACCCATTCACCGATTTCTGGGAGGAGTTCGCGCCCGAACTGCCGGTCACCGAGATCGAAATCGAGAAGGGGCTCAGCGCTGTCTTCGGCGACCAGGGGGCCGACAAAACCGCGCCCTGCCAGCCCAGATGGATGTCGCTGCCGGACGACGATCTGGCCTACCACGCGGCGCATGAACTTACACACCGGATCATGGTATCCCGAAAGTACCCCAAGACTATGCGCGGAACGGGATATCCGCCTGACTCGGCTGAGGCTCGGGTGGGAGAGGACCTTGAGGAGATGGTTCTTCATCCGTCGCTCGAGACGATTCTGGAGCCTTTTGGTTTCAGGCGCGAGTTCATCCTGAAGAGGATGGCAGAGGGAGCGATGAGCGGGCTGAGTTCGGCGCCAGTACCGGAATATGGGACGCCATGGCACTTCACATGGGCAATCCGATACTGCCTTCTCAAAATGGAACTTCCTCTCTATCTGTGGACGCCAATCGAAACGATTTACGTCGAGAGGGCCCCCGAAGCGACTGCTTTGGGACGCGAATTGCTAGACATTATGCTGGATGCGGGCTGGGGAAGCCGTGAGCAGGCGCTGGAAGGTCTGACGCGGACGCGTGACTGCCTTGGACTTGACGTCCAGAGCAAGGTCCTGGTCCTCGACACGGACAGCGGTCGAATCCTGTAAGCGGATACGAGCATCCCCCCGGTTATTCGAACTATACCGACGGGTACGGCGCTCCGGCAGTGTAAATGTCCATCGACGACGCTACTATCGAGGGGTCGGGGGCGTGCGCCACGGACAGCGGTCGAATCCTGTAAGCGGATACGAGCATCCCCCCGGTTATTCGAACTATACCGACGGGTACGGCGCTCCGGCAGTGTAAATGTCCATCGACGACGCTACTATCGAGGGGTCGGGGGCGTGCGCCACGGACGTATCTTTTCCCTCGTAATCGAGGACGTGGAGGACATGGCGCATGGCGTTTATCCGCGCGCGCTTCTTATCGTCTGACTTGACTATCGTCCAAGGCGCGCCGTCTGTGTGGGTCAGAAGGAACATCGCCTCCTTGGCCTCGGTGTACTCCTCCCACTTATCAATGGATCGGATGTCCACGGGGCTGACCTTCCACTGCTTGAGCGGGTCGTTCGCGCGTTTCTGAAAGCGCCTGAGCTGCTCCTGGCGGCTTACGGAGAAATACAGCTTGATGATGTGGATTCCGCTGTCCACTATCATTTTTTCGAGAATAGGAGCCTGCTGGATGAACAGCCGGTAGTCTCTTTCGGATGAGAAGCCCATCACTCTCTCGACGCCGGCGCGGTTGTACCAGGATCGGTCGAACAGCGCTATTTCCCCCGCCGACGGGAAGTGGCTTACGTATCTCTGAAAGTACCACTGGCCCAATTCAACATCGGAGGGCTTGTCCAGGGCAACGACACGGGCTCCGCGCGGGTTCCAGTGTTCCATGAACCTGCGTATGACGCCGCCCTTGCCGGCGGCGTCCCGTCCTTCGAACAGTATGATTACACGTTCGCCAACTTCTCTGATCCAGTTCTGGAGCTTGACCAATTCTACTTGGAGAGGCATTTTCTCGCCGTTATACTCTCTGTTCTTCATTCTGTGGGCGTATGGATAGAGGTTCTCACGAAAGTACCTGATCCGGTTCTCGGAACCTATGTTGGGAGGGTCTTCAATCGGCTCCGCCGCGGGTATGGTCAGTTCATCTTCAAGGAGGCCGGACGCCTCGCCATTTACGGACACTTTTAGAGCTGCGGTATGTTCTCGGGCAGTAAGTGTTTCTTCGTTCATGGCGCCACCTCTCGTTCGTTCATGGCTGGTAGAAATTCGCCTCACTATGCTATTACAGGAGTGAGGGAAATGCAATTTGGCGGAATTCGACGATGCTGTATCAGTTTGGTCGGTGGCAGTAGTCACCCTCACCCCAGCCCTCTCCCTCAAGGGAGAGGGGGTCTGTTGATTGAAATTCTTAGTTGGCTGTACATTTACATACCCTTCTCAGCATCGAGGGGGATTCGGTGATGCTGTATCAGTTTGGTCGGTGGCAGTAGTCACCCTCACCCCAGCCCTCTCCCTCAAGGGAGAGGGGGTCTGTTGATTGAAATTCTTAGTTGGCTGTACATTTACATACCCTTCTCAGCGTCGAGGGGGAGTGGATTTTCGCGCCGCAAGGAACGCCGACTAGGTTGATACAGGTTGGAATTCGGCGTTCGCGCATGTATAAAAGTTTTCTCGAAAAGGACTCAATTCACCTTTCGGCCTGTGAACCTCCATGCTAGCATCCTGAAACTTGGAGAATTAAGAGTTGAAGATGGTGTACAGGGAAGCGTGACTACTCGCATAAGCGGCGGAATTCATGGGGGACGCACTCTGAGAACTCCGTCGGTTGGAGGGCTCAGACCGACCTCGGAGCGGGTGAGGGCCGCCTTGTTTTCTATAATCGGGCGGCAGGCGGTGGAAGGCAAGAGTGTCGCAGACCTGTACGCCGGCACCGGAGCGCTGGGGCTGGACGCGTTGAGCAGAGGCGCGGAGCGAGCGATTTTTGTGGAGAGAAACGGGAGGCTCTGTTCAGCCATTCGGGAACAGTTGCGACTGCTGCGACTGGACTCACAAGCCGAGGTGTACCGGGGAACGGTCCTCAGAACAGTCGAGACGCTGCCCGGCGGGTATGACCTGATAATGGCCGACCCGCCTTATGACTCTGACGAATTGGGCGACTTGGTGGAGGCGCTTCAGTCTAAGCGTATATTGAACGCCGGCGGACTTGTGGTATTGGAACACCGATCTGGAAACGACGAAGAGTACGCAGTCGGCAGGTTTTCTCTGAAGACCGCCAGGACGTATGGAGATACTGGAATTACGATCTTATCTGCCGGAGAAGTGAATGGCTAGGGCGATATATCCGGGGAGTTTCGATCCCACGCACTACGGGCACGTTGATATAGCAAGGCGCGCGGCGAAAGTCTTCGATGAGTTGGTGATCGCCGTTTACAAGTCTCCGCCTACGAAGACTCTGATGTTTTCGACCGAGGAGCGCGTGGAGCTTTTCGAGGAGTCTGTAAAGGACGTGCCGAATATCAGCGTTGTGCCGTTCACGGGTCTTGCGCCGGTGGTGGCGCGAGAGAACGATGCGGAGTTTATCGTGCGGGGGCTGAGGGCAGGTCTTGATTTCGAGTTGGAGTTCGAGATGGCTCTTATGTGGAGGCATGTCGCGCCGGATATAGATGTTGTGTGCATCATGAGTTCTCTACAGTACCAGTTCGTCTATTCGAGCAGAATCAAAGAGGTCGCCGCGCTGGGAGCGGATGTGTCGGATCTGGTTCCGGCGCATATCGCCGAGGCGCTACAGAGCAAACTCGACAACAAGTAAGTCATACCAATCACAGACAATTTCGTTAATTGAGGAGGTAACAAGGTGGACTTCGAACAAGCACTACAGGAGTTACAGCAGCTATACTCCAGCAGCAGTCGCGTACCGGGATTCGGGCGCAAAGTAATGGTGGAATCGGATACGTTCACCAGGGTGATAAACAACCTCCAGATGGCGATGCCCGCCGACGTCCAGGAGGCGCGCGAGGTATTGCGTCAGAAGGACAGCATCCTCAACCAGTCGTACCTGGAGGCTCAGCGAGTCAGGTCCACTGTGGAGGAAGAGGTAGCGTCTCACATCGCCACGGCGACGCGGGAGCACAGGGCGATGGTGTCCGAGTCGGAGGTGCTGAAGGTGGCGGAGGCGCAGGGGGTGAAGATCCGGGATGAGGCAATGTCAGACGCAGAGGAGATCGTGCAGGACGCGCAGCGCAAGTCGTATGCGATAGTCTCCGAGGCCGAGGACATCGCGTCCAGCCGTAGGGATGGCGCGGACCAGTATTCGAGAGAGGTGCTCTTCAGCTTAGAGGAGCAGCTTTCGGAGATTCTTGGGCAGATACGCAGGGGTATTGATACCCTGAAGCCGAGCCTGGAAATCCCGCAGCCGCACAACAATCACAGTGATTACAACAACGTAGGGGTCGGTGTTCAGTAGGGACGCCGACCAGGCTTCTCCATTCTCAGGGAAGCCACATATCGGACAGTATGATACAGAGACGCCGTGGTCTCGATAGATTCCCTCACTCGCGGGAATGACGAGACGCGCGGCGCCAGACTGACAGCGTCGTTGCCCGCAGCCCCGGATAAGGGCGAAGGCGGCGACGTTCCATAAAGGCGTTCCGGCCGCGGAATCGCAGACGGGTCCTGGTTCCCGCTCCCACATTTCACGAGGATAAGCCTCGTCGGAATTATGGGAGGGGCAGGATCGGTCTAGTCCGCAGCAGGCTTGAACGCCTTTATGTTCATGCTGTGTATGGCGGCGCGCCAGTCGTCGTCGGACTTCCAGGGGGTGTCGGAGACGATCTGGATGTCGGTGAAGCCGGCATCGGCTATGCGTCCTAGGTACACGTCCTTCATCTCGGTTCCGGCGAGGCAGGATACCCAGTTGGCGGTGTCCTCGGCCTCCTCCAGCGGGATTTCCTCGACCTTCACGAGATCGGAGACCATGAGGCGTCCGCCGGGCCTGAGAATCCTGAACGCCTCGGCGAATACGGGGTCCTTGTCGGGGGCCAGGTTGATGACGCAGTTGGAGATGATGGCGTCTGTGGAGTCGTCTTCGAGTGGGGTGTTTTCCATCTCCGCGAGGTGGAATTCAACGTAGTCGAGGCCGAGCTTGGCGGCGTTGCTCGTGGCGAGCCGGATCATGTCCTCGGTCATGTCAATGCCGATCACCCTACCCGTCTCGCCAACGGCCCTGGCGGCTATGAAGCAATCTATTCCGCCGCCGCTTCCGAAGTCCACGACGGTTTCGCCGGGTTGAAGGGTGCCGATGGCGTGGGGGTTGCCGCATCCTGCTGAGGCGGCGAGCGCCTCGGCAGGCAGGCCGTCGGTCTCGGCGGTGTTGTATAGGGGCATTATAGCGTCGAGGTCGGTGTCGGGACCACAGCAGTCGGTCTGGCAGCAGTCGGCGGCGGTTGCTGTGGAGGCGTCCCTGGCCAAGGCTCCGTATCTATCGCGGACTACTTCTTTGATCTGGGTGTCGTCTAGCAGTGTCATGTGGGTCTCCTGGAAATTTTTAGTTATTAGGCTGTGTTGACATTTATCGTCATTCCCGCGAAAGCGGGAATCCATAGGGGTGGACTGTGGCTACTCTAGTCGCATTTACGCTTGTTTGGAATACTGAATTTCCGATCATGGACTGAATGACAGGATGAGATTCCGAATGTCAACAGAACCTAGTGTTCCAACATTTTTGGATTGACGGTTTATATACCCTCACCCTAACCCTTTCCCCTTGGGAGAGGGGATAATTCGGAATCTGGATATCCATCACAACTAAGTTGTCGGACTATTAGTTTTCAGTAGATATATTCGGGTTTATAATTCGTCCGGTGAACGCTGGTGACGGTAACAGGTGACGCCTGGTGGGACGCTGGTGAGGAGCGCAGGTGATTTTGACCTATTTTTGACCTGCGTTCACCAGGGTTTAGCTTTGGGGAGAACATTTTCTCCGTCATCCGAGTCGCCGTTATAATCCCTGATTTATGTATCGTCTTGTTTCCCATGTGGGGATTATAGCACATCCGCGCTTATGGGTTCTAGCGGAGGAGGATGTTGCAGAGGGGCTGCCAGTCGGAGATGAGGGCGGCTTCTAGTTGGCGGGTGTGGTCGTCGGAGTCGGTGAAGGCGGCGGCGAATCGGACGGTGTCGCGGAACATGTATAGCTGACGGCGGAGTTCGGGGTTGGTCTCGTTGGAGAGGTGATCGAGCAGGCGGCGGCGGATACAGGTGGTGGATATGCCGACGTAGAGACATTCGGGGAGTTCACCGGCGGGGAGCCAGAGGGCGTACACTCCGCGCCGGTCGCGGGGCAGGCTTTGGACCTCGGCGCGCAGGAAGGGGCGGGTGTCTCTTTCGAGTTGGTATTTGAGGGCGAAGGGGTTCATGTCCGAATCAAGTGAACGGGTCTATGACCCGCAGACCGCTCTTCTGAGTACACGGCGGTGTCGCATTCCATCGCGCGAGCGACGGCAAGAATCGCGCCGTCCCAGTATGAGAGTTGGAAGCGTTGGCTGGTCTCGACCGCTTCGGTGAAGAGTTCGAATGTCATGGGCTGAACCGGGAAGGTGTTGATCGAATCGAGGAATCCCAACGCCTGCGCGTGAGTCAGCGGGTCGTCGCGGGTGGGCCGCGTCACCTGATAGTAGAATTCCTGCAAGACCTGTACTGACAGGGCGAGGTCGCCGTCGTTCAGCAAGACTTGCGCGACGCGGCGTTTTTCCGTCTCTTGGGGAGACGGGCTAACCGCGTATATAAGCACGTTGGTGTCAACGAATCGCATGGCGATTGTAGATCTCTTCGCGGGATATGTTATCGGACGCCTTGAAACCGCTGCGGGTAGCGCAGATGTCCTCGAACACTTCGCTCATCAGCCTGCGGCGGCGTTCACGCTCCGTCTCTTCCGTTTCGGCGCGAGCGGCGGCGCGGTCATACAACTCTTCTCGGGTCAAATTATCCGCCATTCTCAATCCCCCGCCGTTCGCGGTAATGTCCTCTATCACTTGGCTCAGCAGCCTGCGTCGGCGGTCGTGCGGTTCTTCGCGGTTCAGAACGAAACTCCTGAGCAATTCACGCGCCAGTTCGGAAACTGACGTGTTCATCTCCGCCGCCCGGATACGGGCAAGCCGGTGGGTTTCTTCGTCAATGGATATGGTGATGTTCTCATGGGCGCAGTCTCACTGTATTGGGGCCGCCGGTTCTTATTCAGATCAGCCTTTCGGTTTGGGCTTCCTGCATTTGGGTGAGGATGTCCTGCCAGCTTGTTACGAGGTTGTTGAAGATGACGGCGTTTTGGGAGTCGTTCTTGCGGTCGTAGTGGTTGTAGAGGATGCGGGCAAGGCGTTCTACGGAGTCCACATTCGCGCCCACTCCGACCATCTGGCGGGCGACGTTGGCGGCTCCGATTACGCCCTCGCCGTACTCTCGGTTGAGGTGGTAGGCCATTCTCATGCAGCCCTCCCAGGCGGTCATGCCGCGAGAGAGGGGCCTGTCGGGGCCGTATTCGTCCATGCGGCGGAGTTTCACCCTGCCCGCCTCGGCGGTGAGAAGGCCGATCATGGAGTCTGAATCTATGGCGACGTTCTTGGCCTGGGAGAGGAGTTCGGCCTCACCATATTCGCCCTCGGCGTAGCCGTGTCCTTTGAGCCAGTCGAGGCAGAAGCGGCTTTCGGGGTCTATCTCGCCTTCCTGTCTCTCGTAATAGTCCTCGATGGCCTGATTGATGGCGACGAGCGCTTCACGCACTGGGACAGGTTCGCCGCTTGTCCTATTGACCGCGCTGTAACGGGAGTATATCTCCATGCCCGGGCCGATGGCGGCCTGGGCCAGGTCCGTGGGGGCAATGTGGCCTTCCCGGGTGAGATGGTCAAGGGCGTCGGGGAGTTCGCTTTGGAGCGCGTTCAGGAATTGCCGGCGGTCGGCGGTCGGAGCGTCTTCAGGGCGGGGACGGCAGACTAGGACGACTGAGGACGCGAGGGCGTTTGTGCCAAGTGCATTTGATCGTGCGGAACGCTCTGTACGCATTGGCCAAGTACCGACAATTTGAAATCCAGCGGAAACAATCGCACTCAGCATAGCTTCCCAACCAGTAGATGCCCTACCCTCCCGTATTTCATCCTGTTGCTTATATGCGTAGAAAATTGATGACGGAAATTCATCTGAGCACCGCTCCCGAACTAAATCCAGTGTCTGGCCAAGCAAGGTTTCAAAACGTCTCCGCGGATCTTTGAATCGAAACCTGTTCTCAATAATTTCTTCGCTCTTAGGTGTCAGTATGCCTGCAAAAAGATCTGAATATATATCTCGGAGGATAGAACGAAGCCAAACATAGAAATAGTCGGCGGAGTCAGCAAAATGTATCTGACCATAGTATGGTGGATCAGTGACGATCACAGGGCCTTTATCCACATGAACTGTCGTGGACGCATCTGCTTGGTACACCATGCCAACACCAACATTTGCAGGTAGCCTTTCTATAACCTCGGCGACCCAATCAACTTGAGCCATCCAGTTCTGGGTTGCCGTACAGAAAAGATTGGATTCTGCAAAATCCCACATCATAGGGACTGACTGTCCCGAGAAAACTCCGGCGACTTTGTCGCCGGAGTTTTGCCATCTAGCGAAACTAGAACAACTGTTCACGGCTCTTCCAATCACAAGTGCAAGATACGTGCAAACGACATTTAGATAACCTTCTTCCGCACCATCCTGTTCAATCAGATTTCGCACTTCCGCTAAAAGGTCGCAAAATTCGGTCAAAGCAGTGAGTTGCCTTCTCGTGAAGAGTTGGTGCCATTGTGAGAACCCATAAACCTGTATACTGATACTTCTAGCTTGCTCTGGCAAACTTCCATTAGGACGCCAAGCAGGATTAGCATTCAGATGAGCCCGGAAGTGCTCATCTGTGGGTGTTAGGAATAGGCACTTACGGTCGCCCTCAGCGACTAAAGCTGTCATGGCCTCGCCCATATTACCTGCCCGCGCTTGTTCGCGCACATAGTTTAACTTTACTGCACCACCGCAACTGATACAGGTCGCACCGTTGCGGTTGACAGTACTGCCTTCGGGTACCCCATTGCTATGATTCTGGACAATAAATGATACCGTTTTGGTGTCGTGATCTATGACAGGTCTTGTCCAATGCTCATTGCCCCTCTTCTTTGATAGTTGGAAAGTCTTCATAAGTGGCATCTGTACGCCACAAGCTGGATTCGGACATGGGACGGTTCGCGCCCAGAGCCAGGCTATGACTGTGGCTTCGCCTCCATCTGGCAACTTTGCTTTGGGGTACAGGTGGCCTATCTTCTTGTACGCTTCTTCCCGCATCCAGCGTCCGTAGTATCGGATGTCGTCCGCTAGTCCGGCGGCTCCGCGCCAGGGGATTTGCTCGGGCTTTCGGTTCTTTCCTCTGCCCGTGAACTTGCCGATGGTCATGCCCATTGGGTCGGCGGCTGGGTTTATAGGCGGGCAGTTGTTGAACTTGGGCGGGAGTTCGATGAGGGCCTTGTTTATGAGGACGGCGACGGGATTAAGGTCTGAGGCTACGGCGCGGAGTCCGAGCCGCTGGGCTTCAAGTGGTATAGAGCCGCCACCAGCGAAGGGGTCGTAGATGGGCAGCGCCTTGTCGCCGAGGTAGGCGAGGACGGCGGCGGGTTCGGTGGGGGCTGTGTCTCCGCGCGAGCGGGCGACGGAACGGGCTATCTCATATCGCGCGTCGGCAATGAGCTTACGGACGTCGGGCTTGGATTCGTCGGTGCTTTCCCACTTGACGAGTTCTCTTATCAGGTTGTGAAGGCGTTCGCGCTCGACGCGCTGTGATTCCTCGTCTGGAAACTCATCAGGGCACGATGACGGGTCATCCACCATGCTGGCGAATATGACGGCTCGACAGGCGGCGAGCGGACGGCGCGCCCACCAGAGGTGGAGAGTGGAGGGGTGTCCGTGCCGGATGGACTTTTCGCGGGCGGATTCTCGATTTATGTCGTCGAGAGGGAGGTCAACTTCGATGAGTTTCCTGCGGTATGCGGGTTGAACCATGGACGTTACACCTCTATTAGCTCGTAGGATTGGGGCGAGGGCAATGGAAGTCCTTCTTCTTCAAGCGCTTCCGCGTATAGTTGGATAGCCTCGCGTATTAGCTTGCGGACCTCTTCTTTGGTATCAGCGACGGCGACACATCCGGGAAGGTCGGGAACATACGCGCCATAGCTGGTAGGGCCGTTCTCGATTACAACAGTGTATTTCACTGAGCCGCTCCTTTGTCTATGCCAGTTTGTTTCAGTATCTCGTTCCATGTGCCCGGCGGCGCGTCCGTTCCCGGATGTCCCGCGATGACGGTAATACCCTTCTTGACTGGATGTTTGTACACCCTGTGACTTCCGCGAGTCCTGACACGCCGCCATCCGTCTCGCTCAACGAGACGAATAGCGTCTCTTACTTTCATTGAATAGTCTCCAAGTTCAGGCCTAGTTGGACGCTGTTCTCTCGGACGGAGCGGGGGAGGTCAACCTCGATGAGTTTCTTGCGGTATGCGGGCGGGCTGTGGCACGGAGATGATTCCTTTTTCGGGGTGAGTTGGCGTTGACAGGGTAGCGGAGATGGTTTACATTATACATACCCCCCCAGTGATCGTATCGCTGGGCCGACGTTCCCCATAGGGCCCTTTGGGGGGCGTCTCTTTTTTCAGGAACATTTCCCTTATTCCTAGTTCCACATGGAAGGCCGTGTCAGCAAGTAGCCGTCTTGCCTGGCAACACTCTCAGGCAATTGGCTGTTTCTCAGTTTATCGCGACCTATGGCGAGTGACGCGGTTGCGACGGTCTGCAGGCGATGAGAGAAACGATTGGGAGGGAACGTTACGATTACCCGCTTGGGAGGGAACGTTACGATTACCCGCTTATGAGGGAACCGTTCTCGGATGGCAGTTATGGGACGGGACAGGTCGCTGTCAGCGGAAATCACAATGGCGGTGTCGAACAGATCGTCGCGCGCGTCCGTGAGCAATTCGACAGAAATGTTCACGTCGGTCATCTTCTCCTCGTAGGTCTGCCACGTCTCATTGCAGCTAGGGCAGCGTCGAGTTCTGGGCAGGAAGTAACCGTAGTGGATGTTCAAGGCGGGAAGAGTGGCTAGGGCGTCGAGATAGGCGTTCTGACGCGCCAGTTTACCCGGGTCGCGCGGATCGGAAAAGATACGGGCAGTGAAGTATCTGACAGCGGCCAGAGTCTGGCCGGGGCGCAACAGATTTTCAGCGAGGCGATGAACGTCGAGCCAGTAGTAGCGTCGCCATCCCTTGGACCTGAGACCGTAGAAGAGGTTGAATCCGTCAACGTACACGGCGACTCTCCGGACGGACGCGCTCTCCGGCGAGTCGAGGGAATTATCCATCAGTTTATCTCCAGGTTCAGGCCTAGTTGGACGCTGTTCTCTCGGACGGAGCGGGTTATGTTCTCGGAGAAGCCGTTAGGATTGGCGGAATCAGCGGTATCGTGAGAATTTTGCAGGATCACCGCGCCCCCGCGCGCCTGATAGGGTACAAGCTGAGTATCGTCTCACAGTTGTCCCGGAAATCTGAAGCGTCGCAATTGAGATAAGCCGCGGCGGTATGGTCGCTTATCAGTCCCCTATCATGGACAGCCGCTACAAGGCCGGCGAAACGACCCCTACGTTGTATCGGCGTACTTTGGATGGGGAAGTAGTCCAGGGTGAAGTTCTCGGCGGCTTTCCATACATCGTCGGGCCATGTAGGGAGAATGTCACTGTTGGAGAGCGTGTCGTACTGCCTATAATAGGCATTGGCAAGATGGAATCGCGCCGAGGTGAGGCTCATCCCGAAATGCCTCATAGCGCGAGATATGGCATCTCTCGAAATAGGCTCCCCCGCGAAAGGCGCGGGTTCGCGGCGGCGAACGGTGTCGAGCGGCGCGAGGAAGGCGACTGCGAAGGCGTTGGCCCTCTGCTCTACATAGTCGCCTGAGTATTCGGGATTGCGATTATTTCCGTCGTAGGAATCAACCCTGACCCTCTCGAGGCGGTCATCGGGGTCGTAAAGCAGATGAGCGATTTCGTGCGCGAGCGTAATGCGGCGCGCCCAGACATTTTGGTTAGGTCCTTCAAAGTTCAGCACAATGCCGCGACGCTCGATGCCTCGGCTGTCCATTGCCGCGACTGTGGCGCCGGATATTTCATCCTGCAAGGACGCCTGTATGACCGGAATGCCCAATGTGTCTTCGGCCAGATCGCGCATTGATTTAACGGGGCGGTCTCTCAATTCGAGCGTATCCCGTGTCTGATCAGCCAGATGATAACCTATTCGATAGGCTGGATTATCCTGATAACCGTAATCCGCATGGGGTTCGAAGCGGGCGTATAGGGGTTCTCCTAATAGGGTTTCCTGAAGTTCGGACTGTATGCGAACTATGGAAGCGGCTTCGGCAAGGCGAAGGACGGACCTCTCCGACAGTCTGACATCGCCCATACCGGGTTCTGCTGTAAGAGTTTTTAGCCGCGCGGCCAGTTTGTCGTCCGCGCCGGAGGTGGGATGGTAAGCGAGGCGTCTTTCGTCCAGGCCGAGGACGAAGGCGATACGTTCGAGGTCCTGTACGTGAAGCGAATGGGCGTTCTTTTCGGCCTGCGCTACAAGGTCTTCCGATACGCCGGCAGCCCGCGCTACGCGCCTGGGGGATAGTCCCAATTCTTCCCGACGGTTCTTGAGGGAGTTCTCGATAGCGTGTCTTTGGGACAGGATTACCGCTGAACCATATTCCATAGCCTCGACGAGGATGTCCAGGCCAAAAGCGCGGTATGCTTCCCACGCGGTCATTACGTGGCCTGTGGCGTTGGGATTGACGTCAAGTTCGTAGAAAGCTATATGATCGCCGCTCCTGACGAACTTGCGCTTTGAACGTTTAGCGATTTCATCAATCGGCAAGTCGGGGCGGTATTCGCCGAAGACGGACTCAAGGTACAGCGTTGGATCAGTTTTCATCGTAAGTACCTTATTGCCATACCCGATTGTATGTCCCATCCCAGCGAGTTGACCATGTATCCATAACTTCCGAAGACTTCCACCGCGTCATTCAACTGACGCTCGTCAAGTGGAGGATACCTGCCGGATCCGCCTGACAGGAATAGATTGGCGCTGTCCGAAAACCATGCTTCCCCACCAATATACGCGTCCGCGCCACCCGTGAGATTGGTATGCTTTGGCGCGGGGCTGTTGTCAAGAGGCGGTTCTATGATGTAGGGAATGCCCAGATCATCTATTACCCATATGTAAGTCTTTACGCCTCGCTTACCTGGTTCTGCGGATGGAGCGCCAAATTCAACGTCCTGCGCGGGCGCGGGCCGCAACATACGTACACCGTGGCTCTCGTCCCACTTCACATATTCGTGATCAAAGCGTATTCCTGTCTGTCTATTTCGTGGCGGACGCTTGGCGTATCACTTACGGAAATCCACTATATCCATGCCAACAACCTAAATACTCCTTATGCGCCCTACACTTTCTGAAACTGCGTTCCCGATTATAAGCGCTGAACAATTTCGCGGCAACCTGCGAGGGATAGTCCATTCGCTATCCGGGAGTCTCGAAGTTCAGTCCGAGCTGAACGCTGTTCTCTCGGATGGAGCGAGTTGTGTTTTCGGAGAAGCCGTCCTGTTTTGTGGCGGACACGGTTACGCTGACTTCTATGTGTACTCCGTCGGCGTTGAGGTTGCGGATAATCTCCTCGTTGAGCAGGCTGATGTCGTTCAGGTCTATCTCGCGCTGGAAGGTCTTGTTTACGACTATCTGAGTGACGGCGGGCGGGGCGGGACTGTCAGCAGGGGGCGTCGGGGCAGTATCCGTCGGAGGGTTGATGACGTCAATTGTGGTAGTGGGAGTATCATCGGGCGGGATTTCGCCGCCATCGGCGTCCTGTCGGCGTTTGGCCTGTTCTTCTTTGACGAGCCGCGCCATTTCGGGGTTGACGAGGAGGCCGCGCCCACGCTCGAAGTCGGATATTCCGAAGAGTCCTTCGTCCATCGGCTCGCCGAAGCGTATATCGTTGTACTGGTCGGCGTCGGCGTTGGGATTGTATCCCTCGGCATAGCCGAATTTGGCTTCGGGGACTCCGCGTTCAATGCAGTCTATCAGGACGCTCTTGTTCCGCAGTCGGTGCATATAGACGTTGGCGGTCATCATGTCCCATAGTTCGTCTATGCTTACGTGGTCGCGGCCGGAGTTCCAGATGTACTGGTCGAGCATGGCGTCGAGGGCGGCGGGGGACAGACTATCTACAAGCGCTTCTTCCTCTATGAACTTGGCGAAGGCGCTTTCGACAATCAGGGCAGTGTCCTGGGCATTTATTGCCCAGGGGTTCATGTCGAATCTGGAGGAATTTTGGGGGTCGGGCTGGAATGGGGCCATTGCCCAGCGGTAGGCGTTGACGAGGGCGGAGCGGACTTCGGATGCGTACTGTCGGACGCTGTCGACAGCCTGCCTGCGTCGGTCGCCTTCGAGGTTTTCGATGCGGCGGTCTCCGCTCTGGACAGAAGTCCAGGCAAGATAGTTCCTGACAACCCTGTCCAAGTGTCGAACCTCGTCTCTCCTGGGGGCGAGGAAAAGGAGGGTGTTCTTTCGGACGCGTGAGGCGTCGGCGCGGTTGCGGAGTATGTTCAGGGCTTCGGATTCGGCGTCGTTGTTTTCTGCGGAACGGCTGGGGAGGGATTTGTTGGGCGGGAGGATGATAAGACGGACGGAATCGGTGTCGGGGACATCGCCGGAGCTCTGTGGGAAGATGATGATGTCGGATCTGCGACCGACGGCTTCTTGCGTCACCCTGCGAATTTCGTCGGCGACTTCGCGGCCGGTCATTTGGCCGGCGCGGTCGGTGGCGACTTTGTTGAGGTTTTCCTCTACGTGGAAGTAGTATCTGTCGTCGCTGTTGTAGAGGTAGTAGAGGTTTCTGGCCATACGGATGAGGGCTTCGTTGTAAACGGAGATGCCGTGTCCGGGCTGGACGGTTCCGAGGCGAATCTGGCGTATGTCAATGCCTTTGACGCTTCCGCTGGGCGCGCTGCCGAGGAAGATGGTTCGAGCAACGCGCCGGGCTGCGCCGCCTACATTGGCGAACGGCTGATAACCCTTGTCAATGTCATCGGTACTGGAGTTATCCCTGTCCACTTCAGATAGAACGGGCGCCCAGTTTCCATCCAGCAGTCGAACAAACTCATTGGCGAGAGCGGGGTCGCTCAGCGTAAGGCTTGCGGGCATTATGAGAGGAGAGGAATCGCCGTTCAGGTGGAGCCGGCTTATGCAAGTGGCCATCATCCTGAGAACGCCGCGGGTGCGCTGGAACTGAGGTATTGCAGACCAGTCGGAGTAGAGCCGGTCGAATATCTCGGGGTGTATGGGGTAGCAGTCCTTCATGCGCTGGAGGTAACGCTGTTCGCTGACGCCCTGGGGATAGTCCACGCGATTACGCCCGTACATTGCGATAAAGGCTTCGCAGGTGCGGTCTCTCTCAGCTTCGTCAATGACGTTGCCGAACAGCCTTCGGCGGACGACCTCGAAGGCTTCGTTGATTTCGAGCGGCTCCCAGGTGGCCTCGATGCGCCCAAGTATGTTGTCGAGCCTGCTGAGCGCCTCGATTCCCAGGTCGCCTCCGGCTTCGATTGCGCGTTCGGGCAGGGTTACTACGAGAGCAACGCCGCTGTTTCTGCGAACGGCCTGCGTGAGATTCTGGACGAATGTATAGATGTTGTCCTGCATGGCTCCGGCGTTACGGACATAGGAAACGAGTTCGTCTATGAGTATGACGCACGGCCCAATATGCTGAAAGAGTTCGTCGAGTTGGCCAGCAGGCGCAGTACCCTGCCGCGCGGCTTCACCAACTATCTCGTAGGCTTCCTGTCCGCCAAGTTGGTAAGCCATCTCGCCCCAAAGGGTGTAGAGCGGGTCGCCGTTTTCGGTCGTAGCCGAACTTGTGGGAGAGAGGAAGGCGCAGTCCAGCACTGCGATTTTAGTGTCCAGTCCCATGTCGGGATTCAGTCCGGCTTTTTCCATCATTGAGCGAATCTCGAGACTTGTTCGCTCCGAGTCTCCACTCTGGGAGGTCGGATTGGTCAGAGCGCCTATACTGTTTACAAGGTGGTACAGGGCAATGAGGCTGTGGGTCTTGCCTCCACCGAATCCGGTCTTGGTCTGGATGACAGGTTCGCCGCCGTTGTCGGCCAGACGCCTGAGAGTGTTAACGAGAAGGGTCCTTATTCCGGGCGTGATGTAGGTGTGGTTGAAGAAGCTGACCGGGTTTCCGTATTGGGTAGCGTCGGCGCGTCCGTCGTACACCTGCTGGAGGTCGGCGGCGAATTCGGACTGTTGGAAATCTCCCTGGGCCACGTCAGGATTGGCGCGTATTACGCTGCGCCAGGGCGCGAGGTCGCTGGAAGAACGGGATTGGCGTTGAGATGGTTCTTTCCCGCCGCTGGAATCCGGTTCGAGTCGCGGTTCAGTGGGCGCTGTATCGGTCTGATCTGAAGCGCTAAAGAGCCGGTCTCTTAAATCCTCGACGGCCTGCTTCTGTTCAGGCGCGTTCATTTTGCCCAGCACGTCGGCGATGTGGAACAGGTGGGCTCTGGTGAACTCGGGATCTATGTCTTGAGGGGCTGGATGCGCAGCCAGGTTTCTGGCCTCTTTTATCTGCCATAGGGCATTCTGGACAGTCATATCGGAATTGAAACTGCTAGAGAAGACATTGCGCCAGTTGTCCTTGATTAGAGGGGGGAAGTCATTTATGTCTATCTCTGCCTCGAGATTGGCGGAGTTGCGGGGCGCATTCGCTCGGGAAGGCAGGGAATAGCTTATCAGTTGACTCACCTGCGCACCCTGCACCCTCCGCAAATTCTGGATGATATAAGGCCGCATGACATCGCGGAATATGTCCAGCGCCCTGATTAGCGCGTCCTTGTTGGGTCTGCTGACAGTGGTCATCGGTTGTCTCCAATCGGGATATGGAGGATTATACACACGCATTCCGATTTTGCGCGATTCGCATGGTATGAGGCCTGAGTGATATAGGAACGCTCAGTGGCGGAAGTGGCGGGCTCCGGTGAGGACCATGGCTACGCCGAGGCGGTTGGCGGATTCGATGGAGTCCTCGTCTCGGATGGAGCCTCCGGGCTGGGCTATAGCGGCTATGCCTCCCTGGGCGGCTAGTTCTACGCTGTCGGGGAATGGGTGTCGAAGCGGACTATGTTCATCAAGTCATACCGAGATGATGTTCAGGCCATCCAGACGGTCGAAATGTCTGCGATTGTTGGTGAGAAGGATAAGATCGTGCTTCAATGCAGTCGCGCCGATCAGGATGTCGAAGTCGCTGATGATTGAACCGGCGGCTCTCAGACGACCTCTCTCCCTGGCAAACAGGCGACATATCTCATCGTCCAGGGGGATGATTTCAACCGCAGGAAGAAAATCTCGCAGCGCGCGTTCTTCGGATCGAGGGTCTGTGGAATAGAACACACCCTCGTAGAGTTCGGCCAGCGATATGATGCTCAAACCCAAGCCATAAGGGGCCAAGTCCTCAAGCCGCGCAACTACTTGTTCACGGCTATGCATATGGTCAATGACCCAATCGGTGTCGACAAGATATTGCAAGGATTGCTACTCGGACACTTCCCTGGAGCCAGTTATCCGGGCTTTGTAAAGGGTACGCTTGAGTTCTTCCGGATCATGCTTTCCCTTCCAAGCGCCAGCGGAGGCTCTTAAGGCGCGTATGGTTCGGTCCGAGGACGGGGTATCTTCTATGGACAGAATGACTTCGGCGCCTTCTTCAAGGTCGAGTTTCTGAAGAGGCTTTAGCGCACCGTCTGTAAACTTGGCCCTTATTGTCCTGAGCATTTCAGTCCTCTCTTCTCGAAGTTACCGATATGTATCGTAGCACACGGATCAGGCTGGAGCGCGTCGCCTGTACGGACGCTCAGTGGCGGAAGTGGCGGGCGCCGGTGAGGACCATGGCGAGGCCGAGGCGGTTGGCAGTTTCGATGGAGTCGTCGTCGCGGATGGAGCCTCCGGGCTGGGCTATGGCGGCTATGCATCCCTGGGCGGCGAGTTCTATGCTGTCGGGGAACGGGAAGAAGGCGTCGGAGGCCATGACCGATCCGGCGGCCTTGTCTCCGGCGATGCGGAGGGCCAGGTGGACGCTGGTGACGCGGTTGGGTTGTCCGGCTCCCATGCCGACCAGGGCGTTGTCTTTGGCGAGGACGATGGTGTTGGACTTGATGTGCTTGCAGGCTCTCCAGGCGAAGGCGAGGTCGCGGAGCTGGTCGTCGGTGGGGGCCAGGTCGGTGACGACTTTCCATTCGGCTGGGTCTTCGTGTATGTCGTCTGGGGTCTGGATTAGGGCGCCGCCGGTGATGGGCCGGAGGTCGAGGCGGGTGACGGGGCCTCTCTCTGGCTCGACTTTGAGGATGCGGGTTCGGGCGCGGCGGCGGAGGGTCTTGAGGGCGTCTTCGTCGTAGTCGGGGGCGACGATTATGTCGAAGAGTACGCCTCGCATGGCGCGGGCGGTAGCGGCGGTGACGGGCCGGTTGAATCCGACTATGCCGCCATAAGCGGATACGGAGTCGCCCTGGAAGGCGAGTTGGTAGGCGGTCGGCTGGTCGGGATGGACGGCGAGTCCGCAGGGGTTGGTGTGCTTGATGATGGCGACGGCGGGGTCCGGGAAGTCGGACACTACTTTCCAGGCAGCGTCGGCGTCGAGGTAGTTGGTGTAGGACATGTCTATGCCGTGAAGTCGTTCGGCGCGGACTATGCCGCCGGCGGACAGCGTGGAGGTGTACAGGGTGGCCTTCTGGTGCGGGTTTTCGCCGTATCTCAGGTCGGAGGCGCGATTGTATCCGAAGGTGAGTTCGGGCCAGGAGGTGTCGCCGGTGTCGTCGGTGAGATAGCGGGAGACGGCGGTGTCGTAGAGGGCGACGTGCTGGAATGCTTTGCGCGCGAGTTCCCTGCGCTCGTGCATGGTGAATGGGTCGGGGTCGAGGCCGTTTTGGGCGATGCGGTCGGCTATCCAGTGGTAGTCGGACGGGTCAACGATGACGAGGACGAATGGGAAGTTCTTGGCGGCGGCTCGGATCATGGTGGGGCCGCCGATGTCTATGTTCTCGAGGGCGTCCTGCAGGGAGGCTCCGTCGGCGCTGACGGCCTGGACGAAGGGGTATAGGTTGCCAGCCACGATGTCTATGGTGTCAATGTCGTGTCTGTCGAGCTCGGCGCGGTGGGAGTCGAGGTCGCGGCGGGCGAGGATTCCGCCGTGTATGGCGGGATGGAGGGTCTTGACCCTGCCGTCGAGCATCTCTGGGGAGCCGGTGAGGTCGGCGACCTGGGTTACGGGCAAGCCTGCGTTGGACAGGTCGCGGGCGGTGCCTCCGGTGCTGACGAGTTCGCAGCCGAAGTCGGCGAGGGCGCGGGCGAGTTCAACGAGTCCTGTTTTGTCGTAGAGGCTTAGTAGCACTTTCATGTCGGCCTTTCTGTGTGTCATGCCTGTTCTATGAATGCATCGGCCCAGCGGCGGAACGCTATGCCGAATCCGTGGCTAACCCACGTTTCGAATCTGTCTTTCAGTTCGAATGCGGCGTTTCTTGACGTGAACATAAAAGCCTCCGGATCGCATATCTCGAAATCCAATCCAGATCCCTCATCAATGTCATCTCTGTCCCGCTCTGGACTTCCCGTATAGTGGAACTGAATGAATGAAGTAGCGGCCATTACACCTGTCAGATGACGCCCGACGCTGTGCAACGAAATGACTAGGCTCATCTTGGGGCTCCTCAGGCGTTTGCGCTCCCTGATCGTCAGATGCACAAAATATCGAGGCTCTTGGAAATTCACCCAATGACCTGCATCTTGGGCTGTCCCCAAGACTTGGAGTCTGTAGTAGTGTTCGTTGAGTTCGTCAGGGCCGCCTAGCCATATGTTCGTGATTATCTCCCGCCCAATCACATCATTAAGCCGCTCACTAGCTCTCACGGCAGACTCATCTAAGACATCGCGCGCATAACCTCGTAACTCAACTGCGATGTCCTGAACATATCTCAGACTTCGCTCTCTCTCCGCTCGCTTTTTCTCAAATCTGTCGGCTATGAAGCCCACAATTTCCTCAATGGCGTCAACGCTTGGAACAGCCCCTAGTTGAGTTTGAGTATCGTCGTAATCGTGCCGAACGTTTATCGCCTTCACTATGGTGTCGGTTTGAAGTCTCACAAGGAGCCTAACAAGTGGAGTTAGGTCACCCCCATCCGCTTTTTCGAGAGCCTCTATATAGCCCGTCCTTATGTCACGGGTTATTACAATTGGCAGAAAATGCTCTTTTATTAGATGCCACGTAAGCAAAGCGCGGGCTACCCGTCCGTTGCCGTCTGCGAATGGATGAATCTGAGTGAACCTGTGGTGGAACCACGCCGCCGTGAGTAAGGGGTGTAATCCGTCCGCTGCATGGGACTGGTACCATCCGCTCAGATTATCCAGTTCGCTTTCGACTTGCTCGGGAGGACAATATTCATGGATGATTCCGTCCGGTCGCGTCGGGTTGTTCGGGAGTTTCTTGAATTCACCCCCGTTTAACTCCTTGTCGAAGAATACGCCAAACTGATTTACTGCCCTGTATGTCTTCTGGTTGCGAGTAATCACCTGATACAGACTCGCTATGAACCATTTGTCCGGCGGACGTGAATTCTCGATGTGAGCATTAACAAAATCAATTGATTCCCTATGGTCCCGGAGTATAGGTATGAGTTCGTCGGTAGGTTTATTGGAGGAATTTTTCTCTACGTACTCTCCAACGAATCCCTTTTCTATCAAGGTTTCAGTAATGCCTCTATCCAGTTCGTACAAGCCTTCGATAATCCCTGTTTCTATTGCCCAACTGCGAAAAAGCTCCTCATTGAATCGGTCATATGCTTTGGGATTCGATTCTTCCACGCTGGACTTTATTTCCAGCCATTGACCGTGCAATGAGTCAACTTCAGAGAAATCCACATTTACGGTTTCAGATCCCAGAGGTTCAATCGGCGACCATTTTATGGATTCCATAATTCAACTATCCTTCTAACTGACCTTACGCAGATGAGAGCGATTTCGTAGCTGCGTTGGCTAATTCTCAGATAAGAATTCATAGCTGAGTGCGTAACATCAGCTTCTAATACATTCCAGCGATTATTCGCTAGATTGTGTAGCGCACATATTGTATCAAGGGCACAGGGCGGGATGCGTAGCAGCAGGAAGTAGTGAAAATTGTGTATAGGCTTTGGGCGTGATAGGCTCAACGCAGATTTCAGGAATTGAGTGGAAGGCTTATCCGATGGATCTGGGAATCACGGGCAAGAATGCGCTGGTAACAGGCGGCAGCAGAGGACTTGGGCGCCAGTGCGCCGTCTCACTGGCGTCGGAGGGCGTCAACGTGGCGATATGCGGTCGGACCGAGAGCACTATCGCAGGGACGGTGGCGGAGCTGGAGGCTCTGGGTGTGAAGGCTGTCGGGGTGGTCGCTGATGTCACTGATATTGACGACCTGCCGCGACTTCACCGGGAGTGTGTCGAGGGTCTGGGGCCGATAAACATTCTGGTGAACAACGCGGGCGGCTCGATGGGAGTGACGGACCTAGCGGAGACTCCGTTGGACAATTACCGCGCTGTATTCGACTTCAACCTGTTCAACGGGTACGAACTTGCGAGGCTGGCACTTCCTCATATGCAAGAGCAGAAGTGGGGTCGCATTATCAATATCGCCTCGATATGGGGGCGTGAACACGGGGGGAACATTGGCTATATGTCCGCGAAGGCCGCGGTCATCGCGGCGACGAAGCACGCGGGGCTGTCGCTGGCTCAGGACGGGATAACGGTCAACTCCATCGCGCCCGGCTCGATTTCTCATCCTGGAGGCGGCTGGGAGAGGTTCCAGAGCGATCAGCCGGAGGAGGTGGTGTCGGACTTCATCGAGACGCACCTTCCGATGGGCCGTTTCGGATGGCCGGAGCCGGTGGGAGATCTTTGCGCGTTCCTGTCGTCGGACCGCGCGGACCTTATAACCGGGTCTTGCATCGTTGTGGACGGCGGTCAGAGCCACTCGATGATTTAGCCGGGGAGGCTCCAATTGGAGAGTTTGGGTCCCCTTGTCGGCCGGGGATATGTGGCCGAGGTCTTCGCGTATGGCGAGGGCAAGGTCGTCAAGCTGTTCATCGATGAAGGCAGCGATGACGATGCCGAACTGGAAGCGCGAGTGACGAGGGCTGCCCGCGAGTCCGGGCTTTCCGCTCCTCGCATGTGGGAGGTAGTCAATGTGAATGGCCGCCCGGGAATCGTGATGGAGCGCATCGAGGCCGAGTCTATGCATAAGTGGGCAAGGTTGTACCCGTGGCGTAGATACACCGGCCCGAAGATTATGGCGCAGATTCACGCGGATATGCACTCCAAGACGAGCGCGGAGATGCCGGACCTGCGCGAAAAGCTGAGGAGCGGCGTGGAGAATGCCGATGAGGTCTCGGACGAGATAAGGTCACTGGCGCTGGAGCGTCTCGCGAGGCTGCCTGACGGGAACTCAATCTGCCATGGAGACCTTCACCTAAACAACGTATTGATGTCGAAGGCGGGGCCGGTAATAGTAGACTGGAAGTATGGATCGAGGGGGCACCCTGCGGCAGATGTTGCAAGGGCAGTGATGGTAGTATCGGCCGGAATGCCGATGGTGGGTGTCATTCGCAGGACTTTTGTCAGGGTATCGCGGAAGATTTTCCTTTCGATATATCTCAAGGAGTATTTCAGGATAACGGGCATGACGTGGGAAGAAGTATCTCCATGGCTGCTGCCGGCATCAGTGAAACATGCCAACCTTGTCTTGCCGGAAGACCTTGACGAACATCTGGACTATGTTCAGCGGTTGGTTTAGTTTTTACCACCACTGTTCGTATTTGATGCGGGAGCCGGGCGCGCCGAGTTTGACCAGCATACCGATTACGTCGCGGATCATGTCAGGCGGACCGCAGATGAAGAATAGTGAGTCCGGGGATACGCGTTCGGCATGAAGCAGGTCGTCGTCTATCCTTCCGGTATGCCCATCCCACCGCTCGGAACCGGGACGGGTGATTGTGAACACAAGGCTTATCGCGGGGTTGCGACGCGCGATTTCCTCCAACTCCTGTCGGAAGAGTATTTCGGAGGAGGTTGATACGCTGTAAATGAGGGTGGTTGGCGCAGGCTGTTCGGACTCGTCAATGGCGCGCAGGATGCTCATGAGCGGCGTGAGTCCGATGCCGCCCGCGATTAGGACGACTGGCCCTGTCATATCCGGCGTGAAGCAGAAATCGCCGCCCAGACCTATCTCCACCGAATCGCCCACCTGGGCGTCTTTGTGCAGCCAGTTGGTCACAAGGTGGTCGCCTTTGTCCAGCTTGATGGCGAGTCCGATGGAGGTCTGCGCCGATGGAGACGAGGTTATCGAGTAGCCGCCAATGGCCTCAGCCCCCTCGATTGTCACAAAGAAGTCCACCCACTGGCCGGGCTTGAATCCGAGTTCATGTCCGCCGAGGTCGAGGTCAAAGGACCTGATTGTGGGCGTCTGTCGGGTGATACGGATGATGGTGGCGGGGATTCTCATAGTTCATTTTTGATGACCGTGGCGTCTAATCGGCTCCGACCACCGCGCCGCGCTCGCTGTCCATCTCACGATTGAGCGTTTCAATCACGATGGTCTGCATCATGTTCACAGCGCCTACCACTTCGGCGTTCCCCCGTTCAACTGCTCGAAGCCGCTCGTCCACGTTGTCGAACCGATGGTCGTGTGCGTCCATACGGACAGTGAGCCGATTTTCCATTCTCTCCATACCGTCATTCAGGCGCTGCTCCACACCGTCTATCCTCTCATTCAGGCGTTGCTCCACACCGTCTATCATGCCCTTCAAACGCAGTTCCGCGCGTTCCGCATCAGTTCTGATATCGCTTATCCGAGTATTGAGGATTCTGAAGAAGAACCCCATCGCTCCGACGATTCCGAGACCTGTCGCGATTATTACCCATATTTCGGCTGTCATTTTTCGGCCATCCTACGATTTTAGCGGTCCACCTTTGCATATCTTGCCACGGACAGTGGTGATGGATACATATTACAGTATATTCCGAGAAGCGAGCGCGAACTCCGGCCTCACCAGCCTCTGGTATTCGTGGCGTCCCTTAACAAGTCCGCCGTCTATGAGGATGTCGCGCATGGCATCGAAGGATTCGGGTGTTATCAGCGAGGTGTCGGGCCAGGTTTGGTTTGCGCGGTACTGGCTGATGGAGTCGCGCAGCAGGAACTGGGGCATATCAGGGAAGAATGGGGCGGCGCGTTCGGCTATCCGCTCATCTTCAGCGGAGGCGAGCCATGCCAGAGCGTCGTCGAATCCGTTGACGAAAGCCTGAATCATGGATGGGTTGGCGTCTATCAGCGCTGGCATGGCGGCGAACGAGCTATAACAGATGTGTCCGAGTTCAGGTCCGAGCGCGACGGCTATCTGTCCTACTCCCTCCTCCGCAAGCATTCCGGCCTGCGGGTGCGGAAGGTGAACGTAGTCCACCCTGCCAGACCTGAAGGCGTCTATCGCGTCCTGAGCGGAAAGGCCGGTCGCCAGATTCACGGCATCCAGATCAACGTCGCGCTTCAACATGGCGGCGCGGAGCGAGTTCCATGGCACGGGGGTGAATCCTACGGGCGCCAGGGTTGCGCCCTCGAGCGACTTCCAGTCCCACGAATCCACGCCGAGTCTCGATACAAGGAAGAAGCCGTCGCGCCGATTGATCTCCGCGACGTGCAGAGGGGCATCCTCATGCCCAAGGTCCAGTTCCATGAGGCTGCGGCTGATGCCGGTCTGGGTGATGTCCACCTCGCCGGACCTCAGCATATCCATTGCGGAGCCGCCCTCGGGCATGGTGGTGAATATCACGTTCAGCCCGTGTTTGTAGAAGAACCCGCCCGATACCGCCACGTAAATGGGCGTATAGAACAGGTTGCGGAACGTGTCCATCAAACGCAGAGTTGTGAGGTGTGTAGCGCTCATATCAGATCTGGCTGACTTCCCTTCCCCCGTAGTCTATGTGAACGATGGGCAGGCCCAACTCCCGTAGGCCAGGCCCGACGACCGAAGCATCGCCCGCGATGACTATGTTGAGATGGTCAACGTCGAGCTGTTCTGCCGCCATGCGGCGCACGTCGTCCAGGTTCACCTCGGCCAGACAGTCTGGCAGCTTGGCGAGATAGTCATCGGGCAGGTCGTAGGTGGACATGCGGGCAAGTTGGGCGACTATTCTGGACTGCGTTTCGAATTGAGACGGGAGACTGCGGAGGATACCCTGAACCGCGTCGGTGAATTCGGTCTCGCTTACGGGCCGTTCGCCGACTATCTCGTTGAACTCCTTCAGGGTCTCTATGACCGTCTCTTTGGTTACCGCGGTCTGGACACCGCCGCCGGCGACCAGCATGGACGGGGCGAGGTTCCAGTCTATGGTGGACATGTAGCCGTAGCTGTATCCCTTATCCTGGCGCAGGTTCATGTTGAGCCGCGCCGAGAACTGGCCTCCGAATATGTAGTTGAACAGGTTGAAGGCGAGATAGTCGGGGTGGTTCCGGGGGATCGTCAGGTGGCCTGTGCGGACGACTGACTGAGCGGCGCCGGGCTTGTCCGCGAGATATATCGTGGTGGGGCGCGGGTCCGGCGAAGCAACCGCGGCGCGAGCGCGTTCGACAGCGCCGGGGGATGCTTTCCAACTTCCGAAGGTCTTATCAGCCGCCGCGACGGCCTCGTCGAAAGACAGGTCGCCAACAATGATGAAGGTAGCGGCGCGCGGGTCGAAGTGAGTGTTAAAGTACGCCTGAAGATCAGACCTGGTTGTCGCGCTGACGGATTCTTCACTGCCAGATTGAGGATGGCCGTATGCCGTGCCGGGTCCGAACATCACGCCCCTCGTGGCGCGAGCGGATATCGTAGCCGGATTGTCGGATACGCGGCTCAGATCAGTGAGAACGTTGGCGCGGATGCGTTCCAGCTCGTGTTCGGGGAACACAGGGTTCATGGCGACGTCACCGAGTAAAGCGAGAGTGTCGCGCCAAGTCGAGGTTAGTCCGTCCGAGGTGATCAGGATGTGTTCGCGGCTGGCCGCGGCGCGAATCTGGCTTCCCAGGAACTCCATCTCGTCGGAGATCCGGCCGGAGTCGCGGGTCACGGTTCCCTCGGGGAGCATCGTGGTCGTCAGATGCGCGATACCCGCGCGCTGGGGTGAATCGTCCACCGAACCGGAGCGTATTACAAGGCCGAACGCGACGGTCGGGATTCCGCGCCTCTCGACGTGCAGTACGCTTAGTCCGTTGTCCAGACGCGCCCTGTTGGGGACGGGAGCGGTGAACGAGGTCTGGGGAGCGGATCCGGGCATTTGTCCGCGCTTCACTGACGAGGGTGAAGCGCTCCGCTCCGCCTCCGGGTTTATAGCTAACCTGACTCTAGCGTCTCCGAGCATACTGGCTGCGCGGCGAACATCCTCAATACTGACAGCCATATAGCGGTCAATATCCTTATTGATGAAGGCGGGGTCGCCAGTGTACGTGTTGTAGTAGTTGAGCTGGTCGGCGCGTCCACCGAACCCGCCGGAGCGTTCGAGCTGGAAGACGTGGGAAGCCTGTATGCGATTCCTAGCGCGCTGAAGTTCACGCTCGCCCACGTTGCCGGATCGTATGTCTTCTATCTGATGGAGCAACTCTTCCTCGAGTTCTTCCAGCGAATGGTCGGGGTTGGCGGTGGCCTGAACAATGAACTCACCTGCGATCTCCTGGTCATGGTGATAGACCTGCACCTCACGAGCGGAACGCTTTTCATATACGAGCGAGCGGTAGAGACGCGAACTGCGACCGTCTCCCAGGATCGCCGCAAGCATGTCGAGCGCGGGCTGATCGTCTGAGAAGGCGGACACGGTCGGCCAGGTCATGTACAACCTGGGGAGTTGAACACGGTCGTAGGATGCAATGTCCACCGCGCCGGACAGAGACGAATCAATCCTAAACGCGCGTTCGACGTGCGGGCCGGGGGGAATGTCTCCGAAGTATTTTTCGACCAGAGACCGCGCCTCGTCAGGATCGAAGTCGCCGACGATGGCGAGGCTCGCGTTGTTCGGAGTGTAGAACCGCCGGAAGAAGGACTTCACGTCGTCCAGGGAGGCGTTGTCCAGGTCTTCCGGGGAACCGATGGTGGTCCAGTTGTAGGGATGGGGCGCGGGGAACACAGCGGGCTGGAGAATCATGTGGGCCATGCCGTAGGGACGGTTCTCGTAATTCTGCCGACGCTCGTTCTTCACCACGTCCCTCTGAACGTCGAGCTTGCGGTCGGTCAGGACTTCCAGTAAATAGCCCATCCTGTCGGATTCGAGCCATAGGATCAGTTCAAGGTAGTTGGACGGAACGTCCACCCAGTAGTTGGTGCGGTCCGGAGTCGTGGAGCCGTTCAGATTGGCGCCGACCTTCTGGAGCGGCTCGAAGAAACTGCTGTCGTGGTTCTTGGAACCCTCGAACATGACGTGCTCGAACAGGTGGGCAAAACCTGTCTTGCCCTCGTCTTCGTTCTTGGAGCCGACGTGATACCAGAGGTTGACCGAGGCCACGGGGAGCGAGTTGTCCCGGGACAGAATCACGTCGAGGCCGTTGGGGAGCGTGAACTTGTCGAAATCAATAGAGATCATTGAGCTTTCCAATCGTGTGGTGT
Source organism: Dehalococcoidia bacterium (assembly GCA_965261525.1). GTDB lineage: Bacteria > Chloroflexota > Dehalococcoidia > Lucifugimonadales > UBA1123 > VXRN01. The sequence continues at coordinate 648,136 of OZ253472.1, read as the reverse complement.
GTCCGGCGCAGACGCGAACGCCCGCCGGTAATGACAGAGATTATAACACCAGTCCTGTCTGACTGAGGTCTGTGAAGGCCGGTTCAATGGCAGGGTCTTTCAGTTTTCAGTCATTTCGGCGCGGAGACGATTGCTGTCGGAATCAGGACAACGAGTGAGGCCGCGCCGAGAGAGCTAATCGAAAAGGTGGACGGCTCCAACTGAAATCGGCTGACAAGACAGATTACATATATCCTGACTTATATTACTCCAAGTGAAGGACTGGTGGACCTCTGATGCCCCTTATGGCACCGACCATTCGGAGCAATAGGAATGACTTTAACTGCATTTCTTTGGCTTCTGAGCGCGATACAACCTCAAACGGAAATACAGCCTACCAATCCAGCCCATGTAATAGTTGTCGTATTTGGGTGGATGATGTGTGTCACTATAATCTGTGTAAGCCCACTGATTATGGTGTTCGGATCAAACAAAGACAAAGCAGAGGACAATCGAATTAAGGACTACGTGATCGGATTTGTCGCCTCAGGCATTGCTCACGGGTTGGCGGTCTTCATGTTTCTACTGTCCGAAGATTTAACCGGGCCAATAGAAAACAAGGGAAATGCAATTCCTGTACCAAAGGTCGGAGTTTAGAACCACCGTCCATTCCCCGAGCGAATCGAGGGTAGCGATGATGATGTTGACCTCGTTGTTCATGTGTATCTTCTATCCCGTAGGAAATGGATATTGCGCTAGTCGGCGAGGGATTCGTGGGTGTGTGTCTGACCCACCAGCACGCTGTTTATGCCGTTGAGCCGCGCTTGCTCTAGTTCGGAGTTGCTGACCCGTTGGCCCTGCAACCTTATCTCGTCCTCCAAGCGATTGGACCGGGTTGCTATTTCGGTCTCCAGACGGTTGGACCGGGTTTCTATCTCGGCTCTGAGTTCTCTGCCCTGGGTTTGCATCTCAGTTCTGAGTTCTTTGCCCTGAGTTTCTATCTCGGCTCTGAGTTCTTTGACATGGGCTTCTACTTCGACTCTGAGTTCTCTGCCCTGAATTTCTATCTTGGACTCAAGCCTGCCGCTGAGGGAGTTGGTTTGCCAGATGAATATGATGATGGAGGTGAATATGCCCACCAGGATCGCGCCTACTGAAAAAATCCCCGGGTCTATCATTTGTTTACCTTCCGAACGAGGTTCACGCCGGACCGGATTGGTAGGTCGCGCAAAGTTCATCGTGGGTTGATTATAGCATAAGCCATGGAGAGGCTAGGCTTTGGTTCAATGAGCGACCGCTTTGCTGAGTTGGAAGATTCAGGAAAGAAATATGAATAGCGCATATATTTTCAGGAACCAGTTGACAACGATCGGATTCAGTCGTAGTGTACGCCGAAGGATTGAGGAGGCGCTGTGGGGCTGATGGAGTTCAAGCGGCTTCCTGAGACGACAGGAGGAGAATAAGTATGTCTAATTTGCGAATGCGGGGGCTTGCGTTTACCTTTCTAGTTTGCGCGATAGCGTCCGTCGTACTGATGGCTTGCAGCAGCAGCGAGCCGGAGGTAATCGAGAAGATCGTCGAGGTCGAGAAGATCGTCGAGGTCGAGAAGATCGTCGAGAAAGAGGTCATCAAGGAGATCGTGAAGGAAGTCCAGGTACCGGCTATCCAGTCGGAGATTACCCAGGCGGCGTCTTTTACCGAGTACTTCCAGAGCCCAATGAACGCCAAGTACGGCGGAACATTCAAGTGGGGTGGCAGGGCGAAGCCGTCAATGTACGACTTCCACCAGTCGCCGACCCACAACAACCTGACGGCGCAACAGCCGATGTACAACGGCGTGGTGCAGTTCGACCCTCGTGACGGCGGACTTACCATCGCGCCCGACCTGGCGACCGCGTGGGAGGTTTCAGACGACGGCAAGGAGTACACATTCACGCTGCGTCGCGGGGTTGAGTGGCACGACGGTCCGCAGTTCGAGTGCGGCGGTGGAGCGTTCACCGCTAATGACGTCGTCGCGACGTACAACCGCATAATTGACCCTCCCGAAGGCATGATCAGCCTTCGTAAGGAGCTGATGGTGGACGGCGCGGACCTCCGCGAGATCGTCGCCATTGACGACCACACCGTGAAGTTCATCCTTGGCAGCCCGCGCACCACTCTGGTGCCGGCGCTCGCGAGCGGATGGAACATGGTCGTGTCCGAGAAGTACCTGGACTGCGTGGACAATAGTATGCGCGACTCCGCGTTTATCCCCGGCACCGGTCCGTTCATCCTCACTGAACATACTCCCGGCGAAAGCTGGAAGATGGACAAGAACGCCGACTACTTCGTCGAAAACCTCCCCTACTTCGACAAGTTGGACCTGGCCGCGCTCGCGCAGGCGCAGGCGCGCGCCGCCGCCGTCTACGGTGGGCAGGTTGACGCGGTGATGCAGATCACCAAGGAGGATATGCAGCGAGCCTGGGACGACCCCGTGAAGTACCACTCGCAGATTGGCAACTTCTTCAACGGCCAGATTTTCGCGTTCAACGCCAACCGGCCCCCGTTCGACGACGTGAGGGTCCGCAGGGCAGTTCACCTGGTGGTGGACAAGATGACGCTGCACCAGCTCACGGCAAAGACGGGATTCAACGGTGAAGAGCCGGGCGGGTGGTTCTTGCCCGACTGGCAGACAGGCGGTTCGCCATACTCCCGGTCCGGTGACGAGCTCGCAATGATTCCAGGCTATCGCATTCCCACCGCAGAGGACATCGCAGAAGCCAAGAGCTTATTGACTGAAGCAGGGTATCCGGGCGGCGGCGGACTCAACATATCGTTCCTGCAGCGAGGCAACCAGCCCAGCGCGACCATCGCGGCGATCCAGGACATGATCAGGAAGAACCTGGACGTCGAGATGGAAATCGAACTCACTGACGAAGGGGGCTACTACGACCGGGTGCTGAATAAGGACTTCGACACGACCGGCACATTCACCGCCGCCGAGATTATTGACCCAGGGCCGTGGTTCACTCGATTCCTGGCCGACGGCGGCAGCTGGAACTACGGCGGCTGGTCCGACCCACGAACCGACGAGCTTATGCTGAAGATCAACGAGGAGCAGGATGTTGACAAGCGTGTCGAATACGTGCGTGAGATGCAAGTTCTGCTTGACGAAATAGTGCCGATAATGTTGTTCAACTACCACGGCGGGTACGATATCTACCGCACCTACCTGGGTGGTCCGGGCATGACCGACATATATTACGGCGGATACAACTCCATGCACCGCCGCTGGACGCATATCTGGTTCGAGCGCGACCGCGAGTAGCCGTACAGTCTCTGTACACCCCCTGCGGCCGCACCTAACGGGGCCGCAGGGGTCAACTAACCGAGTTATTGGAGAGACACAGGGGAGCCTGAGGCACACGTCGAAGGCTCCTCACCCTACCCGACCATGAGCAAGTACATACTCCGCAGACTAATCATGACCATACCCACACTGGTGGTCATTTCGATGATCATCTTCGTGGTGCTCCGCGTCATCCCCGGCAGCATTGTCGCTACGATGCTCGGCGGTGGCGGTGGCGGCGGTGGCGAGGGCGTGCAGATGGTTGACCCGGCCGCCATCGAGAAGCTCATGGCCGATCTCAAGCTCGACCGACCCCTTTACGAGCAATACTTGCACTGGGCGAAGGGGATTGTGACCGGAGACCTGGGAAACTCGTTCTTCAGGGGCCAGCAGGTTTCCGAGATGCTTCGGAACCACGGCCCTGTCACTCTTCAGATTTCGATTATGGCTATTCTAATCTCATGGGTCGTGGGATTGCCTATCGGCATTCTGAGCGCAGCGCGCCAGGACTCGTGGATGGACTATTCGACGAGGCTTTTCGTTGTGCTATTCCTCGCCATTCCATCTTTCTGGCTGGCAGCCCTTATTGTCTTATTCGGCGTGTTGATATTCGAGTACTACCCGCCCCTGTTTTATTCCCATATCTGGGACGATCCTGGCGGGAATTTAGCGAAGACCACAGCGCCCGCCATTGTGATTGGGTTGGGAATGGCGGCTATGATCGCTAGGATGGCCAGGTCATCCATATTGGAGGTTCTCAGAGAGGACTATGTCCGGACGGCAATGGCGAAAGGCCTCGCCAGCCGGGTCGTCATGTGGCGGCACGTAATCAAGAACGCGCTGCTGCCGGTTATCACGATTGCGGGAATCATGATGGGATTCACCCTCGGCGGTTCAGTCGCGGTCGAGTATGCATTCGCCATCAATGGACTGGGCGTCACCATGCTCACGGCGATAATAGACAAAGACTTCAACGTCGTTCAGAACCTGGTTATGATCTACGCGGCCGCATTTGTTCTGATAAACTTGCTTATAGACCTTTCATACGCTTGGGCAGATCCCAGGATCCGTTACGAATAGAGACAAGATGACCCGGATACGGGCAGCAGAAATTCGATGCGTATATCTACAGCTCCAGACAATAGGACAATCACGTCGTTGAGTTCGTCGTGGATTCGCAATTATCTGCGATTCCAGCGCAACAAACCGCTCGGCGCGATAATGGGGAACATTATCGTCCTCATCGTGCTTATGGCAGTATTCGCAGACGTCGTATCACCTTATGATCCGCTCGACACCGCCCCGCTCATGGCCCGGGAACCCCCAGACCGAATCCACTGGATGGGATACGACGAGGTTGGACGCGACATACTGAGCCGCGTGATATTCGGTTCAAGAATCTCACTTATCGTCGGCATTTCGTCAGTCGTGTTCGGCACGACAATAGGTTCACTGTGGGGCCTGGCGAGCGGTTATCTCGGCGGCAAGTTCGACCTGGTAACCCAGCGCGCCGTCGAGGTATGGATGAGTTTCCCGAGCCTGGTGCTCGCGCTGTCGCTGCTGGTAGTTCTTGGAGCGGGACTGCAGACGGTGATAATCGCGGTCGCATTCACGAGGGTTCCATACGGGGTACGCGTTATCAGGTCAGTCGCAATCGCAGTCAAAGAGTTTATGTACGTTGACGCCGCGCGTTCGGTCGGCTCATCCGAGATGAGGGTGATGATGCGCCACGTACTGCCGAATTGCATCGCGCCGTTCCTGATAATCCTGACCGCGCACATCGGCACCGCGATCATCGTCGAAGCGTCATTGGGATTCCTGGGAATCGGGATACCCCCGCCGACCGCATCCTGGGGCAATATGCTCGGCAGCGCGGTGGGACAGGCGATCAATCCCCACTGGTGGCGAATCGTGTATCCCGGCGTGGCTATCGTCATCACCGTGCTTAGCTTCAACATTTTCGGAGACGCAATCCGAGACGTTCTCGATCCCCGGCTCCGAGGATCGGAAGCGCAGTAGGCTTTCCCCAGACAGCCGCAACCTGAAAAGAAGAGAGCCGAAGGCATTCCTGCCTTCGGCTCTTTAGATTTGCATTACAAGTAGTTTCGCTTACAGGGCGGTGTTGGGAATGTCCTTGGATGGGTCGAAGAAGGGGACGCGCACCACTTCGGCGTCCACTATGCCGTCCTTGGGAAGCTGGACATTGACCTGAGTACCGCGTCTCCAATGGGAGCGCGGCATGACGGCCAATGCTATGTTGGAGCCGACGCTGGGCGACCAGAAGGCGCTGGTTATGTAGCCCACATCGTTGCCCGAGTCCTTGTCCTTAACTAGGTAGAAGTCTTCGTTGTACCAGACGATAGGTTCGCCGCCGACTCTCAGGCCGACCAGACGCTGACTGACTCCCTCTTCCTTGATTCCGGCCAGCGCCTCTTTTCCTATGAAGTCGTCTTTGTTCAGATCAACCTGCCAGCCGAGCCGGACTTCAAAAGGGTTGCTCTCGATATCCATGTCCTGTCCGTAGGATAGGATTCCCGCCTCCAGGCGGCGGATGTGGCTGGGGGCTATGACGCGCAGGTTGAACTCCTCTCCCTGCTCGAGGATGTGCGGCCAGATGTCGTCGGCGTGGAGGATAGCGTCGTGTAGGTATATCTCGAAGCCGACCTCAGCCGAGAATCCCGTGCGCGAAATAGTGACCGGATGACCGTTCAGTGTCGCGTGGAGTAAGCCATAGTAGGGTATGTCCCTTATTTGAGGACCAAACATCTTCTCCATCAGCGCCGCGGACTTGGGACCCTGAATCTGCACGGGCGACACGTCAATCTCGTGGATGTCAACATTGTACTTGGCGAAGGAATTGACTCCCTGCGCCCAGAGCAGCACATCGGAGTCGGAGATGCTGAACCAGAACTCGTCGTCCGCGACGCGGAGCAGCACCGGATCGTTGATCACGCCGCCGTACTGGTTGCAGAGAATCACGTAGCGGGCGCGCATGGTGGGTATCAGCGAGTGAACGTCGCGGGTAATCAGCAGGTTCACGAAATCGGCGGCGTCCGGGCCCTTGACCCGAATCTGACGCTCGACCGCCACGTCCCACATACTGACGTGCTCGGTGAGGAACTTGTACTCCTCCATCAACCCGCCGTCCTCAGGCTTGATATAGGCGCGCGGGTGATAGAGGTGGTTGTACACCGTATAGGCCCGGCAACCGGCGGCCTTAGACAGGTGCCACCAGGGGGATTTCCTGACGCGAGTGGAAATCAGCATCTGGGCGTCGCTGTTTCCGCTCTGCCGGAGGTTAATCGGCAAGATACGAGGTTTAAGGCCGTCAATTACCAGAGTCTGCGCCATCTTAGTACCTCTAGATGTAAGATTTTCCTGCCACTATTGGACTTCAGCGTTGGATTATGCGGCGTATAGATGGTGAGAGTGTGGATGAAGCGACTTGATATTGCTAGCAAATTTAGGGTGTGAGTACGTCTCTCCGAGTACGTCTTTCAGGATGTCGAAGTCAAGCGAGGTCAGCGGATTCCAGAATAGCCGGTATGCGGGATTCCCAGCCGATGGCCATGATGTGCGTACCGTCGCACATATCGCGCACTTCTCGGATGAGGCGAGCGGTGATTTCAACGCCTGTCGTTACCCTGTTCCGGGCAGACTCCATCTCGTCAATGACGCTCTCAGGCACACTCACGCCCGGCAGCTTGTCGTTCAGAAATCGAGCCATGCGCGCCGACTTCAGGACGATCATGCCGGCGAGAACCGGAACGCCGAACCCTCTCGCCGACTCCATGAACTTCTCGAACGCCGCCGCGTCGTAAACGGCCTGCGTCTGGAAGAAGGCCGCTCCCCTTTTCGCCTTGCCCTCCATGCGGGCGAGTTCTACGTCAAGGTCGTCCGCGCCCGGATTGGCGACCGCCCCGGCGAACAGGGTCGGCGTACCTTTCAGTTCGTTGCCGTACATATCTGTCCCGGAGTTCATCGCGGTGACCGCGTCCAACAGGGTTTCGGCCCTGAGGTCGAAGACGCCCACGGCGTCGGGATGGTCGCCACGGCCGGGCGGGTCGCCGCTCATGCAGAGTACGTTATTGATGCCGAGCGCGGACGCGGCGAGAAGTTCGCCCTCGAGCGCGATGCGGTTGCGGTCGCGGCCTGTCACTTGCAGAATCGGCTCTATACCCCGGTCGAGCATCAGGTGAGCAGCGGCAATGGGGGCCATCGTCATATTTGCGCCGGCGGAGTCGGTCAGGTTGAAGGCATCCACCATCCCGCTAAGGGCTTTGGCGTCCTCGAACAGAGGGCCGAGGTCGGCGCCCTTTGGAGGATTGAGCTCGGCGGTCACAACGAACCTGCCGGACTTCAGTGATTCGGAAAACGTCGGCAACTGCGCCTCCTTATTTCGACGGCCAGCGACTCAGGCGATGTCGAAGGTCGTCTCGCCCTTGTCCAGAACTCTTTTGACATCGGTGGCGAATTCCACAAGCTCGGACTCGCCAGGCACACCAGTCGAATTGAGCTTTTCCTTGAACTTCTTAAACAGCCAGTCTTCCTCGCGTCCCCGGGGAATATCAAAGAAATCCCGGTCGAAGTGAGGCAACTCGCCGGAGCCAAAGTCTCCTTTGCCCTCGATTGAGTATCTTTCCAGATTGTCGGTGCCCTTTCCCAAAACCTCGCCAGTCTCGACGTAATGCTCCATGACGGGTTTCATGCCGTATCGTTGGATCGGGCAGACTATCATGCAGACCGCGCAACCGTGGTACTTTACCATTACGGGCCGGCACCTGTCATAGTTCAGCTTGTTCCTTTCCACTCCCCGCCACCAGACCTTTTCCCTGGGCAGAGCGCGTCCCGGGCAACGATTTATACAGACCTGGCATTCCTGGCAGAACTTATGGATTCCGTAATCCACCGGATTGTCGTAGGTCACCGGCGCGTCGGTAGTTACGAGCATGAGCCGCGACCGGGAGCCGAAATGCGGGGACAAGAGTTGGCCGTTCGCGCCGAGCTGTCCCAGTCCGGCGGCCACGAACAGCGGTATGTACGGGCCGCTGTAGTCGCTTCCGTCGTGGATCTGCGAGTGGTAGCCCCTGGACCTAATATAGTCAGCCAACTTCAGGCACATGGCTTGCTGGACTTCATATGTGTCGAAGCGGGCCTGGTCTGCCTCGAGACTTGGACCGTCCTGCGTCCTGACATAGTCCTGCTCCATCGCCAGGCAGATCGCGCGCTCAAACTTGGCCCAGCGCTTCTTGCTGGCGAAGGTATAGTGGCGGTCGTATCTCGTGAAGCCAACCTCTCCAAATCCTAGTTCGCGCGCCAGGTTGCGAATGTCGTCGGTTAGGTCTTCTCCCGGCCCCGGCGTCCCGGTAGGCTCGATGTCGCCGGAGATGAGGGATGCCTCATACATAGGTTCCATGCGCTTTTCCTGGACCTTGCGCACTTCGGTTATGTCTCCGGGCTGGGATGCCCACGCCCATTGGCGGTCGGCGGACTTGTCTATGGACTGGGTTTCAAGCGGGTACTCCCTGCTGTAAAAGGCTACGTCCGAGGGATTCAGAGGAACTCCGGGAACAGATGTCAGATCTTCGGCGACGGGGATCTCAATATCGGGGTCTCCGTCTCTCATGCCGGGCCTGGTAACGGTATGACTTATGGATTTGGCCATTTGCTCCCTCCTATCCTCGAGTGTGGCGGGGAGTGTACTCCCCCTGGGCCAGTGAAACAACGGGTTCGCGACTCTGGCATATGGCATCCGCCAAGGATTTACGCCTTCATCTTGTCACCTCTTGGATCATACAGCGGCTCGCTCGCAACAGTAGCTTGAACGCGTTCGCCAAAGTAGAGGATATCAACGCTCGTTCCAACTTCAGCAAAATCCACCGGCAGGTAGCCATAAACGATGCCGCGCCCAATGGAGTGGCCATAGTTGGCGCTGGTGACGTATCCAAGTACACGGTCTCCGTCCAGGATGGGCTCTTTTCCCATGACGACGGCGTTGGGATTATCCAGAGTCATGCAGCGCAACTTCCGTTCCGGACCGCGAGCGCGGATATCCCTGAGCGCGTCCCGTCCGATGAAGTCGCCCTTCCTCATTCTGACCGCGAAACGTATTCCCGCCTCGTATGGGTTGTATTCGGTATGAATGTCGTTGCCCCAGAGACGGTATCCCTTTTCAAGCCGCAGTGAGTCGAACGCGCCGCCGCCGGCTGCAACAACTCCAAGCGGCCGGCCCGCCTCCCACAGCGTGTCCCATAAATGCAGTCCAAGCTCTGATGGGGCGTATATCTCCCAGCCCAGTTCCCCGACGTATGAGATGCGGAGCGCAAGCGCCGGGACTTCTCCTATCGTTATCGGCTTGGCTGTCATGTAGGGGAATCCTTCGTTGCTGAGGTCATCGTCGCATACGCGGCTCAGCAGGTCGCGCGCCTTTGGGCCCCAGAGGCCAACGCAGCATCGAGCAGACGAAATATCCGTCAGAGTTGTCGAGCCGTCGTCGGGCAGATGGGCTTGTATCCAGTCGAGGTCGTGTAGTCCCATCGCCCCGCCGGTGACCACCATAAAGCGGTTCTCGCCCAGACGGGTCACGGTCAGGTCGCACTTTATGCCGCCGTTAGTTGTCAGCATCGAGGTGTAAGTAATCGTCCCGACCGGCTTATTCATCTGGTTGGTCGCCAGGCGTTGAAGCGCGGCGAGCGAGCCGGGGCCGGAAATCTCGAACTTGGCAAACGGAGTCAGGTCAAACATTGCGACACGCTCTCTCGTAGCTGCGTGTTCAGCCGCGACAGTTGGCGACCATTCCCTAGCCTCCCAGCCGTCGCGCGATTCGCCTGATACGCTCAGGGAGTCCAGGAGGCCGACGTTAGAGTCGTACCACTGCGGGCGCTCCCAGCCTGCGTTCTCGAAGAAGGCGGCCCCTAGTTCCCTCTGTCGCGGGCTGAAGGGCGTCAGCCGTAGATCCCGGGGGTGGGTCATCTGCTGGAGTGGGTGGATAATGTCGTACACCTCGCGGTACTGCTGGGCGGCGCGAGCGCGGACGTAGGAGCGGCTGTGGGCGTGGGGATGGAAGCGCAGTATGTCGCACTCCCGGAGATCGGTGGTCGGCTCGCCGTTCACTATCCACTCTGCGACAGCCCTGCCGACGCCTCCGGCGTGTGTTATCCAGACGGCTTGGGCGGACCAGAATCCACGAACATCGGGCGACTCGCCGAGTACGGGGAATCCGTCGTTGGTGAAGGAGAAGAGGCCGTTGAACTTGCGCGTCAGCGCCACGCCTTCGAGAGCCGGAAGAAGTTCGCCCATGGCCACCTTCGCCTTCTCGAAATGGTCCGGGGTGAAGGGCATCTCTGCGGGCGCGACCGGAGCTTCTTCGTGGTCGAGAATGTCCTCGGCTTCCACCAGCAGCGGTTCGTGGTTGTACGCGCCGATGCCGTAGGATTCGCCGACCTGTCGGAAGTACATAGCCGCGTCCTGGTGACGCAGAATCGGCTGGGATACTTCCTCGGCGGCGCCCGCGAGTTCGCGGAGCGGTTCGGTAACGGCGTAGAGATGCTGCATCGGGGAGAGAGGTATGGAGACGCCCGCCATTCCGCCGACGCGCGGCGCCCATATTCCGGCGGCGGAGACGACAAGATCGGTCTCGATGTCGCCGCGCGTGGTGTGAACGGCGTTGATACGCCCATCTGCGAGGCCGAGGCCCGTGACCTTTACGTTGGCGTGGAAAGTCGCGCCGTTGCGCTCGGCCTCTCGCGCCATGGCCTCGGCTGGCCTTGTAGCCCTGGTATGGATGTCGGAGGGGACATGGAGCGCGCCCAGTATGCGGTCGGAGAGCATGGGTATGAGGTCGCGCGCCTCGCCTGGGCTAATCACGTGGGCCTCTATGCCCCAACTCATGCCGAAGCCGGCCTTGCGCTTAAGGTCTTCGAGGCGCTCGGGCGTCCAGGCAACCTCGAGGCTGCCGACCGGATTGGCGCACGGCTCCCCGTCGAGTTCCAGCCCCTTCCACAGGTCAACGGTGTATCGCGCGAAACTCGCCATGGTCCTGGACGGGTTGATCTGGAAGACGAGTCCGGGCGCGTGGGAGGTGGAGCCGCCCGTCTCGAACAGCGGCCCCTGCTCGACGACTACGATGTCGCGCCATCCGAGCTTGGTAAGGTGATAGGCCACGCTGCAACCGGCGATGCCAGCGCCGATGACTACCGCTCTTGCTTGCTTCGACAAGGTGACATTCGCCATATCGGATGCCTCTCGCGCCAGATCTTGTATAGAACCAACTCAATTCCAAGTTGTCGAAACGGTCCGCAAGTATAAGATGGTTCATTATGGGCGCAGTCCGCGATTTATGCAAGCGAAAATTGCATGGCGATGCGGTATCAGTTTGGTGGGTGGCAGTAATCACCCTCACCCCAGCCCTCTCCCTCAAGGGAGAGGGGGTCTGTTGATTGAAATTCTTAGTTGGCTGCACATTTACATACCCTTCTCAGCCCGTCGAGGGAGAGGGGATTTTCGCGCCGCAAGGAACGCCGACTGAGTTGATACAGGTTCTTGCATAGCAACCGTCCTAAAGGCGGTGTCAGGCATCTCCATACGACAGGGGCGGCGCCCCGAAGAGTGCCGCCCCTGTGAATAGGTGGACGCCAAGCGTGATAGGTTATGTAGTAGCCAGCGTCATTTCCGTGAACTTCTACACCCGTGTCACTCGCACCATGAAGTCGCTTACATCCGGCTCACCGGCTCGGGCTGTATCAATGACGTTGGCAAGTACCCAGCCCACCGCGCTCGGCGTCCACTCAGGCATCGTGACAGACACGCCGAGAGCCGATTGCGGAGAAACGGGGTGAAATGGTGTCTCGGCAGGCGCCTTGACCATGTGCCGCTCAGGCACAGCCACCGCCGCTCCGAACTCGAACGGTCCATCATCGTTCCAGCGTTGTAGGTTGGCGACCAACTCGGATTCGGTGTGTCCCCCGAGCAACCCGTGGTCGAAGGCGATAACTGCATTTACTCTTGACTTCGAGGTGACGTTGAACCAGTTGAGCACAGACGCGAGATAGCCAGCGCAGGACCGTGTACCCGGGTCCAGAGAAATTGCAGTCACCTGGAGCGCGGACAACTCTACGACTCCAAAGCGGGAGAGCGCGTCAATGAAGCATTGAACCAATGCCGGCAACACCAGAACCGGCTCGGCGCTTCGTCTGCGGTACGGCAGTGGCGAGTAACCTGAGCGCGACGGCAGATCCACTGGCTCGACGGGTCCAACTTCCAGGCCGACCTGCGCGAATCCGATGCTGTGTAAGTCGGTATCGGCGGTTAGCTCCGCTTCTTCCATCGCCCATAACAGCGGCGACGGCGAGCGGTCGTTGGACGTGGTCGCCCAACCCATCAATTCAGCGCGCTCTCTGAAAACGCTATGAAGGTCTTCTTCCTGAGCATCAATAGTTATCAGGTCTGCACCTTCGGAGAGTGTTCCGAAGGCTTCTAGGAACAGCGTCGGCATGATACGTCTCTCCGCAATCGTTAACTAAGGCCAGGACACAGTAAATGTTTCTTTGCCACTGTCGGGGCCGCAGTAGCGAGGAATAGATCGCCTATCATGCGGTGAGTGGCGCCGGGTTGAGATCTATTCTCTACTATGAACATTAACTTAGGCCACTTGCTTAGGTCGAGTTCCAGGCCTTTCCAGAGGTCAACGGTGTAGCGGGCGAAATCAGACATGGCAGGAACAGACGCCTGAAGATCCGTTGCGGCAGGCGCAGTTATGTGAATCACCGCCGCAACAGGAGCCGTTGTGACCCGCGGACGGAGGCACGTCCAGAGCCGGGTTCCTGTCGAAGAAGCCTACCGGCTTCATGGTGAATCCGGCGTAGGCCACCGGCATTACAGGCCAGTCCTCCGGCCTCGTTATGTGGGTCATTCCAAAGCTGTACCAGACGACGACATCGGTGTCCTCTATGCCGCGGTTCGCCTGTGTCCAGGCGGGCAGACCGTCGCCTCCGGGGCACTGGTTTACGTAGTCTCCGGCGGCGGCCTTTTCGTCAGGAGCGTATGGAGTCACCCACAGATTTCTGGTCATGAAGGCTGCCCTGCGGGTCACACTGGCGTCCGCGTCGAGCAGCGCCCGCGTATTGTCGCCGGGCATTAACTTGTAGCTTGTAGGCTGATCGAGGTAGTTCCGGGCGGACGAGTTCGAGACGAGCCAGTATCTGGCGCTGTCAGGATTGACCATTCGCTGCGCTTCGGATTCGGTGGACAGCAGAGTCTTATCGGCGTAGAAAGCATTGCCCTGGGGGTTGTCCGGGCCGCGCGGTTCGGCCACCGCGTTGACCTCATAGACTGAGTTGCTCTCGCCGTCCACGCTCATGTCGAGGCGGACGTTGAAGAAGTGCTGGTGAATGGCCGCGTTCAGTTGGGGAGCCACAAGAGTTCCATACTTGGGCGTCTCGCCGGGAGCGGAGGCCGACGTGTGGATGATGCCGCTGAACTTGACCTCGTACTCTATGTTGCCGTCCTGGTAGAAATACCAGTAGAAGCCGTACTCGTAGTTCCCAACGGTCGTGATGAAAGAGACTACCAGACGGCGCGACCTTCGCACCTCGACCTGCCCGGTGCGCCAGTCGGTGTGCTTCCAGAGGATTCCGTAGTCCTCCTCGTGCATACAGATGGCGTTGGGGATTGTCACTGGGTTGCCTCGGTTGTCGTGCAGATCGGCGTCGAAATAGTAGATCTCGCCCAGACAGTCGCAGCCCAGCACGAGAGAGTTGGTCAGCATTCCGATGCCGTACTCGCCGAGGTCGAAAGCATTGCGCCTGAAGTTGTGGGGGCGCGGGTCTCCGTAGGGAACCACCATTTCGGACAGAGAGGCGCGGTACATGACCGGACGCACTCTCCCCTTGTCCTCATAGCCAACGCGGTAGAGAACCAGGCCCTCACGCGGGTTGAAGCCGACTCTGAGGCTCCACTTCTGCCACGAGACCTTGTTTCCCTCGACGCTGAAACTGGGACCTTCCGGCTGGGTTATCTCCAGCGGCTTGAGGTCTTGCCTGAAGTCCTGCACGAACTCGGCGGCGTAGTTTCCATCTTCCGGGGGAAGCGGAACGATACCGTGGTCCTCGACACGCAGCACCTCCATGCGGTTCAGGTCAACGACCAGGATAATTCCCTCTATGGGTCTCGCGTACCCGTTGTCGTTGGGGCCTGTCTTCAACCAGCAGCGTCCGAATATGAGGCGAAGGCCCTCCTCGTCCTCGATGCCAAAGTTTCCGGCAGACCAGGCGTCCACCATAACCAGGTCGGTTTCGGTGACTCCCCTCTTAGCGAGCGCCTCTATGAACTCCTGGTTGGCTTTCACAGCAGCCTCAACCTCAGAGAATTCGTCGAGTGTGATTCTGGGCTGGACGCCAGGAATTCGCTTCCAGGACACGACTTCCTGGTTCGTCAGGGAAACGATGGCTTCGTGAGTCATGCTGGTGCGGTTGTCGAATACGATGAAGAACGCTTCCCTGTCGAACGGGTCGCCTTCTTTGTGGCCCAGCACACTCTCCTTGGGAGGCTCGTTCAGGGTAACTGTCTCAAAGCGAGTCCTGTCGTCGAGACCACGCCCGGCCTTGAGGATTGCTACTGCCTGGACTATCTCATCGGGCGTCAGAGGGTCGAGTGGGTGACTGGTTGCCGACTGAACTTCGGTCTGTGTTGGTGGATGGGCCGTGATAGTCAAGGGAAATTCCTCCTGTGGCTCTTGTCATCTCAGCTTCGCGCTTAACCGCAATGTACGAATCGTCGTCGGTAACTGTCAAGACTCTGACTCGCGCGAATATCAACACACGCCGGGCGGATCGCTCTCGCCTGCCTGCCCAGAGCGGTAGAATGTTTCAAAGTTGCAGGTCATGAGTTTATTCCACACAAATAAGCGCAACCGTTCCAGTTCATTGCCCCGACCGCGAGGACGAAATCCACTGTATCAACCCCCACATTCTGATACACTGCGGACACTGATTCAGAGTCAAAATTGGCATTTCCTTGGGAGAGTCGAAATATGGTATTCGGAGACGGAGCAAGCATATATCGGAGTCTCGGCGTCAAGCCTGTCATCACGGCCTCCGGCGCGACCACGATGTACGGCGGCAGCAAGCTCAGGCCTGAGGTTCTCGACGCGATGGAGAAGACGTCGGCTACTATGGTCAACATGGACGAGCTGAACGTGGCGGCCGGCAAGGTGATCGCGGAGGTAACCGGGGCAGAAGCCGGTCTGGTCACGTCAGGGTCCGCGGGCGGGCTCGTGCTCCAGGCGGCTGCGGTTATGGCTGGAAACGACCCGGCCAAGATGTTTCAGCTTCCGAACTCGCGCGGCCTGAAAAACGAAATCATCATGCACCGCAGCCAACGCTTTCCCTACGACCAGTGCTACACCGCTACCGGAGCGACAATAGTTGACATTGGGGACGGACGTCGCTGCCAACCGTGGGAACTCGAGGCCGCTATCAACGAGAACACAGCAGCCGTCGCGTATCTCTTCTCCGGTTTCATTTCGCGCCGCGCACTGCCGTTCGAGCAGGTTGTCGAAATAGCCCATGCCCACGATCTGCCGGTGATCGTGGACGCGGCTTCGTACCTTCCGCCGAGAGCGAATCTCAGCCGTTTCATAGAGGCGGGCGCGGATATGGTGCAATTCTCAGGCGGAAAGGCCGTGCGCGGACCGCAAGGAACCGGCATACTCGCCGGACGCGCCGACCTGATCGAGGCGGCTTATGCAAACGCCAGTCCTCACCAGTTCATTGGCCGAGGCATGAAGGTCGCCAAGGAGGAGATTGTAGGAATTGTAGAGGCGCTCCACATCTTCGCCAACGAGGACGAGGAAGCCGAGAACCGAATGCTCGCGGAAATGTGCGGGCAGGCTGTGGACGCGCTTATAGAGATACCCGGGCTGGATGTGTCGGTGAAACACGACGAGTGGGACTATCTAACGCCCATCGCGATTCTGCGCTTCACACGAGACTGGCGCGGCCCATCCCGGGACAGCGTGCGTGATGCGCTCGCGTCGGGAGACCCTCCGATCTATGTTCACGACATACACAACCCGGACGAACTCGGCGTTGACCCGTTCAATCTGGATGAGCGTGAACTGGAAATCGTGATTAACAGACTGAGGGAGACTCTACTCAGCCAGTAATACAAGGCCGTCTTAATATCCATTCGCCAGAGCGGGCAACAGGCGAATAAGCCGCCCTCTTCGCATGAAATCGCCTGACATTAATACATAGTATCTATCCGTCATATTCAGATTGAAACCGTACTAGTCACTATTACACGCGATGAAGCGCTCGAGGACGTGAACTGGTTGATAGGCCAATTCGAGATACTCGAGAACGGCCCTACGATAACCGAGTGGCTAATAGCGCTTTTACGTGAAGTTTCAGTCGGGGGTCGTCAAATCCAAGACGCCAACATCGTTGCGACAATGCTGGCGAACGGAGAGCGCAGACTGCTGGCGCTCAATGCCTCAGACTTTCGGCGTTACGGAGACCGCATCGAGTTAGTTGGTCGGTAGCGTGTATCTAACTTGATCTACTACACGACCTCAACGTCATGTCTGAATACCATGTTGTTGCCGTAACCCATGCCGTCCCACTTGTTCGGGAACTCCATCGGCTGGGTTTCTCCCTTGTCATTCGTTGCGCGCGACATCAGAACGTAGTTCCCAGCCACCGGAATAGACCAGTCGCACTCCCATCGTGTCCATGAGTAGCCGCTTCTCGGCACGGTCACTCGCGCGTCCGTCCAGGTCTCCCCGCCGTCCACGCTGACCTCGATCCGCGTAATGTCGCTTTCACCCGACCACGCCGCGCCCGACACCACGTAATCCCCAACCGGGACCAGATCGCCCGGCGCTGGGTCCGTGATAATGGACTTCACCTTCATGCCAGTGAGATACGTGTAGAACTCATCCGCGTCCGGGCCATTCATAACCCTGTATCGTTCAATCTGGTAGAACCCCTCGAACTTTTCGTCAAGAACATGAATGCCAGCCAGCCACTTCACCGAACACATTCCGTACCACCCCGGCGCCACCAGTCGAAGTGGATATCCGTGCAGCGGCGTCAGTGGCTCACCGTTCATCTGCCAGGCGAGCATCGTATCCGGGTGCAGAGCCTTTGACATTGGCAGGCTGCGCTCATAGGTGACCTCCTCAGGGTCGCCCACGACCTCGTCCGGCCCGTGGTCGGCGCCCGCGAACAGAACCTCCACGGCATTCGGCCCGATCTCCGCCAGATTGAGAACGTCAACCAGCGAAACGCCGACCCATTCGGCGTTGCCCATGATCCCGTGTCCCGTCACCTTCTCCATTACCGAGCGCGTCTGCTTCGCCCAGTACTCGGGAGTGGGCCCATTCCCGCAACACTCGAAAGTTGCCTGGTAACGCCTGTTTGGCAGTTCCTTCAACTCGTCCATGGACAGCGATAGCTCCCGAGCCACCTCGCCCCCAACACTCAGACGGTAGGCTTCGATGTCTATCTCAGGCGCGCCCTTCCAGTGATTCCTCACATAGAACAGGTCGGTAGGCGTAATCTCCGACTGCAGAGCCTTGGGCGGCCCGGCGAAAGACCTTCCGCCCGCGTTCGTCGGTATAAGCTGCAACTCTTCCTGCGCTCCGGTCTGACTGGTCGCCATGGAAATATCCTCCGTTTTCCTGTTCAATACTGTCATTGTCGCGCGCCTGCGCTATTCCAGAAATGTCGTCTGCTGTTCAGTCGTAGGTCGAATGACCAGCATTCGGGCCGAGACCCACGTGTTGTTCACCAGCTTGTGAGAGACTCCTGGAGGCGCGAGCATCGAGTACCCTGAGCGCACCGTCTGAACCTCGTCCCCCACGACAAACTGGATTGACCCCTCAACTACCATGAATGCCTCGTCGGAGTCGTGTGTATGCAAACGGCCACTGTACCCCGGCTCCACGACCAACTCGCTTACCGACAGCGACTCCGCGCCGTGTCCCTCGGTGATCATATCCCGCGAACTGAGCTTGTCGGCCGCGGCGGGCATCGTCTGTGTGCTGTGATCAATTACGGGCATATCAGTTCCTTTTCCGCTTAACCATAAACGAAATCAAGACAGGTTCCAGCGTGGATGCGCCTCTACCTCTTCGCGCAGTCTGTCTCCAAGCCAGTCCCTGACTTCCTCTTCGATGTAGAATGTCGGCCTCAACAGGTCCGACTCGGATTCTATCAGACCTTCCTCCAGCGCGGCCTGCGCCACACCGGTATTCGGCAGTATCCGTGTCCGAAGACGCAGCGCCGCGAACGCGGGCTTCACGTTGTCCAGAAATTCCAGCTTTCGCTCCACACTCTCACGGGTCTCCCCCGGTTCCCCGAACGCCACGTTCATGGTAAACGGCAGCTCCGACTTCGCGCAAAGACGCGCCATAGCCTCCAATCCATTCAGTCTCTCCGAAAGCTCTCCCGGCCCCCTGCCCGACTCCGACATCAGAGCCAGCGAGCATCCCGACTGCTTCATCAGTTGAATCAGCTCTTCGTCTCCTGAACCCGGTCGGATGTAGCTGTTCCAGCTAATCTTAAGCCCGGACTCTAGAATAGCCAAGCACAACGACTTCGCGGAATCAGCAGGAATGTTGAAGCCGGAGTCAATGAAGAAAAACTTGCTGATGCCGTAGTCTCGATTGAGCCCGGCTATCTCCTCCACGACCTCTTCCGCCGGACGCGCGCGCCAGTCGCTGCCGTCGAAACCGCTGTCCAGCGTCGGATAATACGCCTGCGCCAGCTTCGTTACAACCCCGACTCCGAACCCCGACCCGTTGTACTTCCGCATATCCAGAAGATCCAGCCTGGGGGAATTATGAAAATCCGACGCGAACCGCCCCTCGCTCACCACAACCTCGCCGTCCATCTGGTACACGATACCCGGAACATCCCTGTAATCCTCGCCCGACTCCAACCGCTCCACCAATGTCGCGAACGCCTCCGCCGCGTCGCCCGCGATACCCAGGTCCGCGCCCACATACTCAAGACACTCCGCCGGCAATATGCTGAACGCAGGCCCGCCGCACAGCACAATCGCCTCGCTCACGGCGCGGATCCGCTCCACAATCTCCCTGACCGGAGGAAGATTCCACACCGAGTTGCTGCTGCTCTGATTATCCAGATTCCGAATCGAAAGCCCCACCAGGTTAGGCCCGAACTCCCGCACCGCATCCTCAACGTCCCCTGGCCCATCCTCCGAAAACATCAAATCCAGCGCCCGCAACTCATGCCCACCCTCATCAACCGCCGCCGCCAGATACGCCAGCCCAATCGGCGCCGGCCGCACCACCATCCGGTCCATAAAGCGGTCTGTTTGGTTCGTCGCGACGAGGAGTATTTTCATTATTCACAACCCCCGTCTATTGAGGTTCAAGTATAAGATCAACTTCACAATTAGCGCGTTTCGGAGCACCACCTCGGCTGTAAGGTTTGGTTCGTCGTTTTGGGTTCATTGGTTGCTCTATTATGGTTACGCGCTTCTCTGGAAAATTGTGCCGTAGCGCATCATATGTATGCTGGTAAGTTGATTTTCTCATATCAGTTCTGACATAGATTACGGCATCTTCCGCAAGCAGTGGCTAATACCGTTTCATCCTGATGTGAGGGTGAAGGAGCTGGTCGCAGTCTGATATTTCATATATGCTCTAGCCAACTCAGGCGTTGGAGGGTAGCAGATGATTGGACGCCCGTTCAGGATGGCATGGCATGAGCAAGATACACCGGAGGCATTGAAAGAGGCTTATATGTCCCAACGAGACGTCAGCATTCGCACCCGGCTGCACTTGCTATGGCTGATACGCAGCGGCTGGCAGATCAAGGCGGCGGCTGAAGCTGTGGGTGTTCACTGCCGGAGCGCGCAGAGATGGGTTGGGTGGTATAGAGAAGGCGGTCTGGACGAGGTCCTGTCCCGCAAGATGGGCGGAGTGGGTCAGCCGAGGTTTCTGAGCGAGTCTCAGGAACGGAGATTGGTTGGGGAGATTGGAAGTGGACGTTTCAGAACTGCTGGTGAGATCGCCGATTGGGTGGAGTCGGAGTACGGTGTGAGGTTCAAGGGGAACAGCATATACAGTGTGCTTGAGCGGCTGGGATGTTCACCGAAGGTTCCCAGACCCCGGCATGAGAAGGCGGACCTGAACGCTCAGGAGCGGTGGAAAAAGAGGGGCTTGGCCGTTCCCTTCGGAGAGCGGGAGTTAGTTCGGGAACGCTGATCGGGTTTGCCGATGAGATGCGAGTCGGACTTCGCGGGATGGTGCGCCGGGTGTGGGGAGTTCGTGGGGTGAAGGTGGTTCAGCGGTTGCAGTTGGTTTATGAGTGGAAGTACCTGTTCCTGGTGGTGGACTTTGGCAGAGGCAAACCGGAGTGGGCGTGGATAGACTCGATGAGGTCTGAGACGGTGGCGCGCGCGGCGCTGAGCGTTAGGCGATACACGGAAGTGAGAGCGCTTGTGTGGGACGGAGCGGGCAGTCATCGCAGCGAGTTGGTGAGGAGTATAGCGGGGATGAAGACGATAACGCTGCCTGCCTATAGTCCTGAGCTTAATCCTGTCGAGCGGGTGTTCGAGGAGGTTCGCAGGTGGGTAGAGGGCAGGGTCTATGGGAGTATAGATGAGAAGGTTGAGGCGGTGAATACCTGCCTGAGCAGGCTGGAATCGGATCCCGAACGAGTAAAGTCGCTGGTAGGTTGGGATTGGATCAAACGGAACATTCAGCGGCTACCTGAATACTACGAGGCCTCATCAAGCTGAATTGGTATAAGGAGAGTGTGAAAAAGAGCAAATGGATTTCAGTGTAGAGGACAGGGGAACATACCATGAATATGAGGGGGATGGATATGAGGACGAACTGATTTATACGCAGGGCGCTACCTATCTTCCACCAGACCACGCATCCACCAGTAGGCAGGACAACGCTCACGGGGAGGGCGGTTCTGATGTTGTTGAGGGAATCCGGACCGAATATGGAGGCAACCATCCACGAGTATGCGGTGAGAAGATAGAGCCATAGTGGATGCGCGCCATTGGTGGACATAATTCCTGAGAATGTCTGATGTCCGTCCAGCGCGAGGCTTCTTGCGATCACGAGATAGAAGATGGCATCGTCGTGGATGAAAATGGCTGTTTTCCAACTCCATAGTGTGACAGCGAGCAAAAAGGCGAATATCAGAGGAGTAATCTGGATAACAGCGGCGGTATTGGAATTCTGTGAAGGGTCCTCGTCTATGTTTCAACTCCCTATAAGGACAACAGCCATAAGGCTGTCACCCAAGCGTAAAAATTTGATCAGGAAAGTTTGAAAGAAGCGGTGTCGTCAGTCGCGCGCGGTTTCCACTCCAGTCATCGTGCTTATGGACGCGATGAAACTACCGGCCCCGTAGTGAATCACCTGCCACCTGTACAGGTCTTCACCTTCCATGTCGCGTCCCTTTAGCTGGTAGTAGGCCGGTCTTGAAGTCGCTCCCTGAAGCATCATGAAGACACCGGCCACCACCGAGATGATCGGGGCTATTAGAAACCAAGCGAATACGGTGGCCAGACCCAGGGCGGCGAGACACGCGCCGAGCATTATCTTCTTGCGGTCTGTTGTTCTGACCTCGGTGACGCTCTCCAGAGTGGTATAGGGCAGTTCGTGTACGCGGGTCTCCTCGGGCGCTCGGCCGATGTGGATCCCCGATCTCGCGGGAATGATGAGAATCACGCGGCGCGAGGTCGCATGGTATGGGCCGAAGCTCGATACCAGGCGTTCGTTCTCGGCGAGGTAGCCCCGCACTTCGTCCGCGGGCTGAGACCAGGGAACCAGCGTCGCCATCAGAATATCGCAATTGGGTTTACGGGCGATCCGGTCGTGTTGTGGAGGCGGAGCGGGCTTATGGAGAGCATGAACTCCCAGCGGTTGCGTTCCCTGCACGCCTGCGCCAACTCTTCGAGGTTCGCGTTGTCCAGAATCCACAGGCCCATGCCAACGATGCCAACCTGATGGATGGGGTTGGTGAGGTTGGGATAGCCGGTGGGCATGACGTCGTTGCCGGTGTCGCTGCCGAGCATGGCTATGTCTCGTTCGTGAAAGAGGGGAAGACACGCGGCCTGACAGGCAGTGGATCCCTCCTCGCGGGGGTTCCACGGGCCTTCGACGTTTCTGCGATGCAGGTTTCCGGTGCGAACCAGAAGCACATCGCCTTCCTCTATCTTGAAACCGCATTGCTCCTCGGCGGCGAGGATGTCTTCGGGCATGACGCCTTCGCCCCTTTCGAGCCAGTCAACGCCGCGCACCATTGGCGCGTCAACCAGGACTCCACGGGTGACTATGCCGTCCTTGGTGAGCTCGATAGACTCGGCGGTCGCGCCCAAGTTTGTCGCCACGAGGTGGGCGGGTTGGTTGTTGTACATCTTGCCATTCCAGAAGAAGTGGGCGAGGCTGTCAACGTGGGTTATGGAGTAGCCGTGGAAGATCATGCCGAAGAAGTCGGTCGCGCCCTGGGCGGTGCGGGTCGTTACCTTGTCGCCCGTCGCCCAACCCTCGCCGCTCTCAACCATAAAGTGGACGGGCGGCGCCGGCGCATCGGGCGAAGCCTCGAACATGACCGTGCGGGCGCAGGATACGGTGATTCCTTCCTCGACAAGAGAGATGGCTCGCATGACCTTGTCGGGTCCGAGGAAATTGAGCGTGCCCATCTGGTCGTCGTCGCCCCACCTGCCCCAGTTGGACAGCGAGTCCATGTATCCGATTACTTCCTGTTCCGTGGGGATTTTGCCTGTCATAGTTATCGTTGCCTCCCTGGATATCCTGACAGCACCTAACCCGTCAGCGTAAGCGCGCCGGAGTGTGGCCAGTATATATACTGGCTTGGCGTATGTGAACCATGCGCCTGAAACGAGCATTGACGCTTTTTCAGAGCTTGCGCTACTCTCAGTAGAGTCAGATAGCGTTGAGAGAGGGTAGCAATGGAAGCTGAGAATAACCAACTCATTTTCTGGACTTGGAACTCGAGGCGCTGCGGCGTCTGGAGGTGGTTGCCGCTCTCAAGGGTGTTAGTATCCGTCGGTATTGCATGAGCGCGATAGACAGGGAGTTGAAGAAGGATGAGGCTGGTGGGGCCTTGTCCGACAAACCCGACCACGAGTTGTTTGCCGAACTCCGGCAGGAGATATTCAAGGGCAAGCCGCTTCCAGGAAACTCGGTTGACTTGATCCGCGAGGCGCGTGAGATATGGGACGCGCAAGCAGACAGGCGCAGTTTTGATCGCCAATCCTTTGAGCGACTTGTTGAACTCCGGCAGGAGATATTCAAGGGCAAGCCGCTTCCAGGAAACTCGGTTGACTTGCTCCGTGAGGCGCGTGAGATACGGGACGCGCAGATGGATGGTTGGGTATGAGCGCGTTCGTCGTCGTTGACGCGAGCGTGGCCTTCAAGTGGCTGGTCGAGGAGGAGGACTCCGATAAGGCCACCGACTTGGCGCGGTTTTGGGATGACGAGGGCATCCAACCGGCGGCGCCTTACCTAATGCTTTTCGAGGTTGCCAATGTTCTCCACCGACGAGCAATGCGGGGTGACCTGGAGGTAGAGGCCGCGGTAAGTCTCATGCAGGATTTGTTGTCCGTAGGAGTTGAGTTCTACCATCCGGCGGGACTTCATGCAAGGGCGCTTGAGTTGGCAAACGCGCTCAGGCAGGGCGCGGCTTATGACGCGCGCTATCCGGCGCTGGCCGAGACTCTGGATTGCGAGTTCTGGACCGCGGACCAGAGGTTCTACCGGGTGGCTGTCCCGGTCGCCCGGTACGTTCGTTGGATAGGCGAGTTCGACCCGCCCGGATAGGTTGTCCCGCCTCGGCGGCCTCAGTACCATTTTTCCTTGTCAACGACGTTGTTGAGGGGTTCGTCGTTGAGGAATCGGCGGGCGTTTTCCAGGATTACCCGGAATCGGCGTTCGGGGATGTTTTCGGCGTCGCGAACGGCGACATGGGGCGTCATCAGGACGTTGGGGAGTCCCCAGAGCTTATGGTCGGCGGGGAGAGGCTCTTCCTCGAATACGTCGAGGCCGGCGCCCGCTATTTCGCCTCTCTCTATCGCGTCCGTGAGATCGTCTATCCTGCAGACTTTGCCGCGCCCGATGTTGATGAAGTAGGCGGTGTTCTTCATGAGCCTGAAGCTGTCGGCGTCGAACATCCCCTCGGTGTCCGGGGTGTGCGGGACGGTGGTTATCACGAAGTCGGCGCGGGGCAGAATGTCGTCCAGTTCGTCGGGGTCGTGAAACTCGACGTAGGGAAGGTCGTACTCGGGGCGTGGCTCAATTCCGATGACCTCCATGCCTAGCTGGGCGCAGATACGCGCGGTCTCGTGTCCGATGCCGCCGACGCCGTTAATGAGCGCGGTTGAGTCGCCGAGGAATACGTAGGGGGTCTTGCGGGCGTCCTTGTCCCAGACGCGGTTGCGCTGGGCGTCCAGGTACCAGGGGAGGCCGCGAGAGAGCGCGAACACGAACATCATTATGTGGTGCGAGATGTGGTCGAAGTAGATGCCGCGCGGGTTGGTTATCGTGAGCGGGTGCCGGATCAGTTCGTCGTAGTAGTAGCCGTAGAAGGGGCCGGCGTCGGGGTTGTGCAGCCAGCGGAGCTTCTCCGCGACCTGGAGGGCTGCGGGCGGAATCCATCCGCAGGCGGCGTCGGCGTCGCGCATGGCCTCGATGGCTTCCTCGTCGGTTTCGGGCGCGACTACTTCGTACTCGGGAACGGTGTCGGCGAGGCGGGCTGCGAACATCGCCTTGAGGTCGTCCTGGGGCGGCATGAAGACGAATTTGGGCATTGGGTTTGGTCTCCTGCTTGGTGGGCGGGCTGGTCAATGGCGAATAGCGCGGTGTCTATAAGTTCTTCTTTATAATTGTCCAGATGGCTGCCTGGTCAAGTCCTGGTGAGGTTCAGGTGAGGCTTTCAGCTTGATTTAGCTTGGAAATCGAAGGATTTAGCTACGGATTTCGTCTGTAATTTTTTTGCGGAACTCCGAGATCGTTTTTCATTAAGTATAATTTATGTTAGATTCGGTGATTGTGGTCGGTGTCACGGGGGTATTGTAGCATGGTGTGGGACTGGATGTGTATAACGGGGGAAACGTTGAGAACCTCGCGTCTCAACGCAGTGTTATTCTTCCAACGAGATTCACGAATTCGGCTCGAACACCAATTCCGGCACCACCACTTCCCAAGTATCGGACCGGAGGCGGCTGCGGTACTCCGGTTCCGAGCTTTCTTTGTCCCATTTGACGATGGACAGGACAGTGGCGAAGGCGCAGCGCATACCGGCGGGGGATTCGAAATCGCGAGAGAGTCTGCCGACCACCGTCCCTTTGGAGTCCAAGAGTTCCCATCGGTTCGATTTAATTCTCACTCTCAGCCTGTCGCCGGGGGAGAGCGCGGCAATGGCGCGATGAACCGTATGGCAGGGCCGCTGATAGCCAGCGAAGCTCAGAAATACATCGCGCAGATCGAGACGCCTATATCCGCGCGCGAGTTCAGAGACGGGGGCGGGGAGTTCGATGGGCCTACGGGACAGTACCGACGATGATTCCAGCAAGATGTCCTGGAACGGATGAGGTCTCGGCAGACGCGAGAGCGTGAGGGATTGCCTGGCGCGTGTCATCGCTACATAGTACAGACGGCGCGGGGCGTCAGCGTCCTCGCCGCGTCCAACCTTATCCCAGCCACCATCCAGAACAACCACGTGATCGAATTCGAGGCTCTTGGCTCGGTGGGCGGTGGTCAGCAGCAGTCCACGCTGCCTGCGACGCGCTTCACGGCTCCACTCGGCCAGCCATTCGATGAAATGCTCAGTCGAGGTTTCCGCTCCGCCGGTGTCCAGCGCGTATGCGTCTATGGCTTCCTGGAGCAGTCCAATCCAGGGGCCTTCAGGCTGACCTGACACCCAGCCTTCCAAGTCGGCGCTCGTCACCAGTTGAGATTTCTCTACTCGCAGCCAGTTGAGGAGGGCCTGGGTCTCGCGCAGGCGCCAGACGCCGGAGAACTCCTCGTTCGCCATCTGGATGGGAATGCCTTCCAGTTCGCACAGACTTCGCACCGGATCGAGGTAGCTCCATTCTCGCGCGGCAACCGCGCAGGACGACCAATTCCAGTCCCGGGAAAGAGTGGAGAGCCGTTTCAGCTCGGCGACGACCGCCTGCGCCTGAGATATTGGAGTTGTCCCGGCAGGCAGTATCTGTACCCGTCCGCGTGAAACGGGGTCGAGTTCGGACCAGGCTCCACCAGGCGGCTCCTTGGCGCGCGTCCGGTCAATCTCAATCGGGTGTCCGGTCTTCATTCGATTGGACGACGGCTCGATCAGCGCGTTGGCCGCCGCGATAATGTTGGAGGTGGAGCGGTAGTTGTCCGTGAGGTATGAGGGCCTCGCTCCGTAGTCTTCTTCGAAGCGCCGAATGAACTCCACGGAAGAGCCATTGAAGGCGTAGATGTTCTGGTCGTCGTCTCCGACCGCGAAGAGGCTGAGCTTGTCATCCTCTTCGGGGAGGGTTCTGCCCGCGAGCGCGGAGATAAGGTCGTACTGGTCGGGGCCAATATCCTGGTACTCATCCACCAGTATCCAGCGGAAGCCGCCGAGTAATCTCATCCTGAACTCATCCGCCTCGTCGGGCGGCAGGCCCTCGCCTCGCAGCAGTCGAGTCGCCTGGCGCATCACCTGGAGGAAGTCCGAGTCGTCCAGGCGATTGGCGCGTCCGGAGAAGCTGGCTCCCACCAGTCTCATGGCGAGGGCGTGGCAGGTGAGAACAATCACGCCACGCGCGTCGCCGCCGATGAGTTCGTCAAGACGCCTGCGGATCTCGACAGCGGCGTGTCGGTTGTAGGCGAGGGCCAGAATGGAACGGGGGTTTTCGCGCCGCACACGTATCAGGTAGGCGATGCGATGCACCAGCACGCGCGTCTTGCCGGAGCCGGGACCCGCGAGGACCAACACATTGGTCCTCTCCCTGTCGTCGGCTACGATACGGCGCTGAACCGGATTATTCAGGCTGTCAACGATAGTTTGCCATGACTCAGGGGTGGTTTGGCGAGAGGTCTCCCTGTCCCTATCCGGCAACCAGCGGCGCAGGAAGCGCTCGCGGCTCATACTGAAGTAGTCCATGGAGAGCCGCAGGGCGTCCGCCATAGAACCGAGTCCATTCTGGGCGTACTCGGCCATGACGTGTATCTGCAGTGTCTGTTCATCGTAGTGGATTTTGAGAGATTCGAAGTCGGAGGCGGCGAATCCGCGCCTCTCGGGGCTAAGGCGGATGGTCATAGCCGGACGAAACACCGCCATGCCTTTGTTCAGCTTGATGATCTCCTGCTCGTGCAGCCATAGAAGCGCGCGGTCCATGAGTGTCTTAAGTCTATCGGGATTTCTGACCTTACTTCGCAGAATCATATCCGAGCGGAGCGCGTTCAGAAGTTTTCCGAGCGTGGTCTCGGCGAGCAGGTCCGTTCCACGGATTCCGGCGGGCAGAGTGGAGATAAGATACTCCAGCAGCCGAAGGGCCGCGGCACGACGCAGTTCGGCTATCTTTGCCAAATCAGTCCACTCGCGCCGCAGGGTAATCCGCATGGTTTCGGAGTCCCGTCCGCGCACCGAGAGGCTTCCGCCGCCACCGCTCTCGCCGCGTCCGTCGTTGGCGATGCCGCGGATTATGCGCCTCAGACGCTCGGGCAGCGCGTAGGAATGGCCGTCGTCCTTGAGACGCTGATTGGCAAGCCGAAGATGCAGAGTGGAGGTGGCGCCTTTGCGCATATCCGGGTCGCTCTCGCGCAACAGGTCAATGAGCGCTTTCTCCAAATCGGCCGCCTTCTGAAAACGTTGTCGCGAACCATTCCGCACGCCCACATGGACGAACGCGGTGAGCGCGGTGTCGTTTCTGGCAATGCCAAGCCGTTCCAGATCGTGGAGCGCGTTTCGCACGCCCTCCGGGCTCAGGCCGGAGACGGTCATCAATTCGTCGGTAGATATGCCCTCGTCTGGGTTGGCCTCTATGAGAGCGCGGGTTATCGTCAGCAATTGGCGTCGGTAGTCTTCCCGGATGTCTTCCCTTTCGAGGCTGGCGCGCGCCTCCTGTACCGAACTCACCATCAGGGAGGAGGGGAACACCTGCACACTGTTCTCCTCACGGGTGAGCAAAACAGCCTCCTCCAGCCAGGCCACCGCCGTCCGCACACGGTTGTCGTCGGTGGCGGAATCTCTCTGGAAGGCGTTGTCCTCGTCCTCGCCCAGGATTTCGCCGGCCGTGGCGATCACCTCCCCGCCCAGCCGTTTCTTTCTGTCCAGGTTGCGGAGCGCTCTGAGGACGCCGTGGATTTCCTGTCTAGTGAGGCGTGAACGAGCGGACATACCGAACTGTCGCTCCACGTCATCGAGGGTGTAGAGCAGGACGCATCGCGCTTGCTTCTGGTCGCGTCCGGCGCGTCCGGCCTCCTGAATGTAGTTCTCCAGGGAACCGGGTATGTCCGCGTGGACGACAAGCCGCACGTCCGGCTTGTCAATGCCCATTCCGAAGGCGTTGGTGGCTACGATGACTCGGAGTTCACCCTGTATAAAACTCTCCTGGACGTTCTTCTTGGTCTCAGGCGACAGCCCGGCGTGGAAGTGGTCGGCCTTGACACCCTTCACTCGGAGGAACTCGGCCATCTCCTCGGTTTGCCGTCTGGTGGCGCAGTACACGATTGCGCCGCCGGGTTCGCGCTCGGGCAGGTCGGCCACCAGTATCTGGTGGACATTGGCGAACTTATCCGCGTCGCCGATCTGTACGACTACGAACTCCAGGTTGCCGCGCCGAGTTCCGCCGTCGAAGAGCTTGAGTTGGATGTCGAGTTCCTTTTGGAAGTAATCCACTATCTCAGATACGACATCGGGCTTGGCGGTCGCGGTGAGGCACATTACAGGGGGAGGCGGTTCTCCTCCGGCCTTCTGGCGGATGAAGCGTCCGACGTAACGGTAGTCGGGTCGGAAGTCATGCCCCCATCTTGAGAGGCAGTGGGCCTCATCCAGAACCCAAGCCCCTATCTCACGCTGGGTCAGAGCGCGTCGGAGTGAGACGCTGCGAAGCTGCTCGGGCGAAACGAGCAGAATGCCCGCGTCGCCAAGACGCACGCGGTCTAGGGCGTCGGAGCGTTCCGGCATGGACAACAGGCTGTTTACAGTGACACAGGAACCTATGCCCCTGGCCTCGAGTCCGGCCACCTGGTCTGCCATGAGCGCGACTAAGGGCGAGATCACGACGGTCAGCGCGCCCGTCTTGTCGTACCGGGAGAGGGCGGGAAGCTGGTAGCAGACCGACTTCCCTGCGCCGGTGGGGAGTATGCCCAGAACGTGTTCTCCCGACATCGCAGCCTCTACTATGGAGCGCTGCAAGGGGCGCCCGTCGTCGTCCGAGGGTTGGGGGCGGAAGTCGTCGAAGCTGAACCAGCGCGCGAGTTCCTTGCGGGCGTCGTGTCTCTGCCTACACCAGTCGCAATCAGGCTCGGCGCAGGCGTCGTCGCGCAACCGCCTGACCAGACGCCCCGACTCGGGGAATTGATGTCTCACCCAGGGCGGCATGACCGAACTGCCGCCAGACACGGACATCCAGGCGAGCGCGT
Organism: Dehalococcoidia bacterium; assembly: GCA_965261525.1. GTDB lineage: Bacteria > Chloroflexota > Dehalococcoidia > Lucifugimonadales > UBA1123 > VXRN01. The sequence continues at coordinate 618,200 of OZ253472.1, read as the reverse complement.
ATGAAAGCTCCCAGCCACAGCGTGATGGGTCCGCCATGACCTCGTGGGAGCGTGTACGGCAGGATTGCCCATCCAGCCTGGCGCGAAGCGCGTGGCGAGCCTGAGCGTCGGACGGTCTTGGGGAACTCCGCAGGAACGAAAAGACCTTATCGAAACCCTCACCGTCGTCCATACTCGTCAGCCAGTGCCAGGCGGTCAGCAGGTCGGGATGGAAGTCGCGCAGCGCCTTTAGCTGGTCGTGGAAGACTTGCAGCGTTAGCCCTGCGTCCAGTTCCGGGTCGTTGATGCGTCCGCGTCTTAGTTGGCCGTCCTGGTAGTGCTTGACCAGGTGGTGGTAGGGATTGCGCGGGAAGGCGAGGGGATTGAGTCTGAGAGTATCCACCGCGCCCAATCTCAACATTCGCAGGTTGGGGTTCGCGGCTCGCAGACGGGGCAGGTCGAAGGCGATGATATTGTGTCCCAGAAGAAAGTCCGCGCCGTTGGCGAGGTCGTCCAAGTCATTCAACGCCCAGGCGAGGCCGCGGCGCGCGGATGGGAAGGTTAGCGACTGACCTGTATCCGGGCGCACTCCGGCGAATGCGCGGATGCGGCTATCCCGGACACGGACTTCGAGGTCCAGGGAGAGGCAGCGGGACAATGGATGACTATCATCGGCTTGCGCCACGATGAATCCGTCTCTGTTCAGTTGGTGTAGCAGACTCGCGGTCGTGTCTAGTTCAGTACCGATTGTTGCAACTCGGAGGCCAGTCGCAGCTTAGTTCGTCGGGCGACTGTTCTGTATGGTTGCGTTGAATACTGCCAGCATGAAGTATGTAAGTCAACGCTCAGAGCGGTCTTCCCGTGACATTTTCCACGAGCGAGAGTTCGTAGCCTGGCGAAATCCCAATGATAGCTTGCGGCGCTCTGTCGTGTGAGTGAATAGGATGTTTAGCGTGGGGTGATTTCGGCGCGGTTGTCCGCATGGGTGCGCTGTGTTACTGTTCAACCCGAATCATAGTAGGAAAAACGGGCGCTGTCGCGCCGGATTAGGTGGAGGCCAGATATGCAGAACGGAACGGGTGTCAGGGACAGGTATGAGCTTCCGCTGACGACGGAATCGCAACGGGCGGCGGATCATTATGTGAACGCGCTGGATATGTTCATAGCGCAGACTTACGGGGTGGAGCGGGAGTTCGCGCGGTCGGTGGAGGCGGATGAGGGGCTGGCGGTGGCGCACGCGGCGCTGGGATTGCTCCAGCTGTATCGGAGCGCGCCGGATGAGGCGAGGAAGTCGGCGGCGCGCGCGGAAGAGTTGGCGGTACACGCGACGAAGCGGGAACGCCAGCAGGTGGATGCCATATCGCTGATGATAGGCGGTCGGAATGACAAGGCTTACAGGCTGATACAGGAGCATCTGAAGGAGTTTCCGCGCGACATCCTGATGCTGCGGCTGGCGAGTCGGGTGCTGATTCTGGGGTGCAGCGGGGCGGGAGTGGCGAATTTCCCGGAGGAGCTTATGTCCATAGTGAAGCCGCTGGCGTCGGACTATGGCGAGGACTGGGCGTTCCTGGGCCAGTACGCTTTCGCTCACCATGAGACGGGCTATTTCGCGGACGCGCTGACATACGCGGAGCGCTCACTGGAGATGCGCCCGGATAACGCGAACGCCTCTCACTCGGTGGCGCACGTCTTCTTCGAGACGGGCGACCCGGACGGCGGGTCGGACTTCCTGGGCGGCTGGCTGGACGGGTACGACCGGCGTGGGCCGTTCAACGTACACTTGTCCTGGCACCATGCGCTGTTCCAACTCGCCAACGGACGCCCCGAGAACGCTGTATCGCTCTACGAAGACCACATCCGGCCGACGGTCATCGAGAAGAATTTTGGCTCGCTGCAAGATAGCGCGTCGCTGATGTGGCGGATGAAGATATACGGGGACGGTCAGCCCGGTCAGTGGGACGAAGTCCTGGAAATCGCGCGTCCGGCGGCTGAGAATCCGGGGCCTGCGTTCAGGGACGCTCACGCGGTGCTGGCGTTCGCGGCGGGCGGACACACGGAGGAGATGGGCAGGCTGATTTCGGGGCTGGGCGAGATGTCGGAGAATGGCAATGCGCTGTCGAGAGAGGTTATGCTGCCGCTGGCGAAGGGTGTCGAGGCGTTCGCCAACGGCGCTTACGACGACGCGGCGGACAATCTGGACGGGCTTGTGGACCAGCTTCCGCGCATCGGTGGCAGCCACGCCCAACGAGAGGTGTTCGAGGATACGATCCTGGAGTCGTATATCCGGGCAGGCCGATTCGACAAGGCGCAGGAGCTTCTGCACACGCGATTGAAGCGGCGGACTTCGGTGCGCGACGAGGTCTGGCTGGGAAGGACGATGGGTGAGGGGGCGTGACCAATATAACCCAGCAGCTAACGGACTCTCTTACCAAGCTATCTCGTGAATTATTGACTGGCTTGCGGTCAGCGACCTCGACGATGAGGAACTTGCCGAAATAGACGCCGCGCTGCGTGAATGGGAAGAAAAAGGCGACCCGGAAGCCGAAGAGTTCTTCCGCAGCTTGCGGGATGAGTGACCGCGAGAACGCCCACGCGGTGGCGATGTGGCTGAGATGATCGCACACCCATCATACCATCGGAATGGGACAAGCCGCTGTTCCACTAATCTACGGGAACTCGAAAAACATCCTGACCACTGGTTCTCGGCACTGCACAAAATCACCGGAGCGGACCCTGTTGTCCCCAAAGACGCTCAGGGCAACCTATTAAAGATGGCCGACGCCTGGCTCAACTGGGGCCGCGAGAACGGCTACAACTGGCAGTCAGAGTCGGATTGACGACACCTTCCCCGGTCTAGCCTTTCAGGTAGCGTGCTACACGGGCCGCAAGGTGGCTGGGGCGGAATCTGGGGTATGACCACTAAACTCCTTGACACCTGGGTGTTATTCAACGAATATCACATTCACTTCCCTTGGAGGCCAATCTAGTGAGTATCAGTCCTACATGGCAGTTTCCCCCAAGCAACGGGGGCATGGATTACGCCAACGACCCTTCAAGTGCGTATTTCAGAGACGCTCCCATTGCAAAGCTAGTTCGGGAAATCATTCAGAACTCGCTTGACGCCAAAGAGAGCGGCCTGACAACCCCGGTCAAGGTGAAATTTTCTGAGAAAAAGATTAAAAGAAGACTCATCGGATCGTCTGATCTCAAAAGGCATATCCTATCCTGCCTCAATAGGGTGAAAGCGAGTAACTGGTCCAAGTTAGAGAAGGTTTACGATACTGCGCTGAAAACGCTTAACCAAAGAAAGATTCGTTGCCTTCAAATCGTTGACTCTGGCACGACTGGACTAAAGGATGACCATTGGGCGGGGCTTGTACATCGTGAAGGAGCTGTTGAGAAGTCTGGTGGTGCGCCCGGTGGCAATTACGGAATCGGGAAGAATGCCGTCTTCAATGTGAGCGACCTCCGAACTGTGTTCTACTCCACCCGATACCTCAACGGTAGAAAAGGCAGAGTCGAGAAGCTTCAGGGCAAGGCTACCCTGATGAATCACGCGGCCCCTGATGATACAAAAGAAGACCTACAACATATAGGATTCTACAAAGATTCCAATGGTGAACCGATCCTTGGGCGAGATATATCGAGCTTCTTCAGATTGGACGAGCCAGGAACAGGCGTGTTTATCATGGGCTTCAATCCACGATCAGACAATTGGGTTGAGGAAATGATGTCCGCTGTAATAGAGAGCTTCTTCTATGCAATTCACCACAAACAACTTATTGTTGAAATCGAAATAGAAAATGGCGACGCAGTAGCAGTGACTCACGAAAACTTGGACTCTCTCTTCAATCGAGACAATAAAACGCCCAACGCATACCACTACTACAAGGCCATACGCGATGTGGAGGCTGTCCAAACATCCAAACTCGCCAGGATTGGTGCTCTTGATGTTTATGTCACAATCGGGTCAGGTCCTAGAAGAATCGCTTATATAAACAGAAATGGAATGCTCATAACTGACAGTAGAGAGCAGAAGATAAATCCAATAGCCCCGCGAGGAAGAAGCCTTTGGCCTGATTTCGCCGGCGTGGTAATTCCAGTATCTGATTCTGGAGACAACTGGATACGGACAATGGAAAACCCAAGCCACGATTCCATGTCTCCGTTGCAACTGCAAGAGCGCAGCGAGATAAGACAAGCTGAAAGGATATTCAAAGAAGCCAGAGACTCCATCAGGGCGATAATTGATGACAAGTCCGAGACTGCGCGGTATGGGGACACATCTAACCTAGATGAACTTGCTTCCACGCTCCCTGAGTTCGATCCTAACGCTCTTGGCAACAAAGAACTAGAAACTCAGATAATAAATCCGCCCACTGGTAGCACACAGGGACCTGAGACCGAAATACGAGAAGAAGAGGGGGACTACGACGTCGAAGGCGATGAAAGCGGCGATGTGAGTGGAGAAGGCAATGTGGGAGGAGAGGATGGAGAAAGCGGTGGTCGCGAAGGAAATGGCGAAGGTGATGGTGGCAATGGTGGAGGTGGCGGAGACGGCGACGAAGGAGGTCAAGGTGGTAATGGAGAAGGCGGCAGAGAAGGAGGAGGGAGTGCTGGTCGAGGAACAGCAAGGCGCATAACCCTTAACAATGTTCGGGTAATGACTATTGCCCCGCGTCAGGCGGTGATTGCTTTCAATGTCGCAGGAGATTCTCAGAACCAGATCAATCTCTCGTTGATACCGGCGGGAGAGGAAAGAGGGCGTGAGAACCGAATCGAAATCGCCCAAGCGTCTCTCGAGAACTATGAAACGCCTGTGAGTGTCAGCAATGGGAGAGTAGCTCTCACGCCGCGCGCCAATGGGCGCACGATACTCAGAGTCAACACAATCAGCGACATCGAAAGTATGGCGTTCACACTGGGAGTATCTAGACAATGACCACTTGGAACAATCGCCACCTGCCTTACCCCCTGCTGGCGCCGTGGACAGACGACTACGGAGATGCCATCTTCTCCGGTAATGTTCCCCATGTCATGCTCAATAATGGAAAGGAAATTAGCCTAACCATCAAGTATCACGTCACAAGCCAGTATCTGAAAGAACTAATCGCCGACGGCGCGGCCAAGTACATCTCACTGATAGCCTGTGCCAGAACTTTCACTCGTATCACCACCTCGCCGTCGGATCAAGAGGAAGACATACATGTTCTTAATGCTGGCGACTATGCCCAAGAGCTAATCTTCACCCCGTATGTGGTCAGCGTTCGTCCCATAGAACGGTTTATCTCCAACGAACACGCTGAGGAGATCAGATATATCAATCCGAACGGATTCAGCATATCTCCGGCTTCGATGCTGGCAATAGGAAAACAGACTCGCATAACCCTCGAAGAGGGCGGCAGTCCCGATTCAGTTATTGACTTAGTGGCCGACCCCAGGCTGGACAATGGCATTTTCAAAGTGGACACTAACGAAAATAGAATAAAGATATACGTGAGCTCTAGAGATAAGGATTGGATTGAAGCCCTGAGACAGCAGGCCACTGACAGTATGGATAACGCTGCGCTGTTCCCTTCCATCTATCTGCACGCTGTAACAGAGGCATTGAGAAATCTAGCGGATAATTCGGATAGGAACTGGACTCGAACGATTAGACATGCGCTCGAATCCAATAACGTTCAAGCAGACGATGAGATGCTGAAGGACAACGCGCTTGATTACGCTCAGAGAATCATGGAAAAGCCGGTAGGACGTTTTCTGACAGCGTTCACCAATCGCGACGAGGAGTAAAAGGGTGAGCCAAACTTTCCCAGTTCTAAGGCTTACACAAGAAGCAGATAACGTCTTACGCCTAGAATCAGAAAACAACCCTAATATGTGGATGGACCCAAATGCAGACTTCCACGGCCTTCTGATAGAACGGGGTATTACTCGATACACTGAAGAGACCCGTATAACTTCCAATCAGCCAATAGCTCTCATCCCTGCACGTAAGGAGCCTCGTAACAGGCAACATAGAGCGGATCGTCAGGCATTGGATTTCTATAACTCACTAATCGGCATGACACCCAGCCTAGCTACTGATGGTCTAATATGGACTTGGATGACCCATTTCAAATTGCACTCATATGCACTTGAGCGGTGGCCACACAACGCGAACACAAACCTTGTCAACCATATCCGACGCCACTGGTTCGTAGAAAATCAAACAGATGCAGTCAGGCAGAACAACACAGCAGGACGTACATGGTGGATAGCGCATACTGCAACTAAAGCGGCAGAGGCCGCAGGAGGTGCGTTTACAGCTCAGGAGGCCCTAGACGATTTTGCCGATACTCCCAGACACTATCACAACATGATGAACTCTAACATAAGTAGGAATCCATTGGTGCTGGCTGAATTCACCCGGTCTCTCTTGAATGAAGCAGAAGGCATTTCAGGGATAGGCTCTGATCAGATATGGAAGCGTATGAATCTGGCCGCTGGTACAATAGTATTGGATGCGATGCCCAGGGAGACCTTGAGGAGTCATATTGAAGACCGTGTAGAAGAAATCATGTCCGATCCCCAATATGTGAGTGATCGAACGAAGCTTCGCAACCTCAAACCAGTTCAAGTATTGAGCCTCGGCGCTGGCGTTCAGTCATCCTGTCTCGCGTTGATGGCAGAGCGGGGCGAATATGGCCTCACCAAGCCGGACATAGCCATATTTGCGGATACTGGTTGGGAGCCGCAGGCTGTATATGATCACCTCAAATGGTTGAAATCACAGCTATCATACGAAGTGGTCGTAGTTGACAACGGAAATATCCGGGACAATATTCTCGAAGGGAAAATGCCGAATGGCTCAAACTTCTTGGGGATACCAGCATACATAACCAATTCGGACGGTAGTAAGGGGATTCTACGCCGTCAATGTACCTCCTACTATAAGACGGACCCGATTCACCGCTATCTGCGGCAGATGCTGGAACTCACACCAGGGCGCCGAGCTCCCAAGAATGTACAGGTCGAAATGTGGTTGGGCATCAGTGTCGACGAGGCGGCTCGCCAGAAGCCGGGTAAGGAGGAGTGGGTCACCAAGCGCTACCCGCTTATCGAGCAAAATCTGAGCCGGGCTCAACTGTATGATTGGTTCAGCAAAAACTATCCAGGCCGCGATCTGCCGAGTAGCTCTTGTATAGGTTGTCCGTACCACAACGACTCCATGTGGAAGAACATTAAGGAAAAAGACCCCAAGTCATTTCAAGACGCCGTCTTCATAGATCAAGCTCTTCGAGATGTGCCTGCCATAAAGAATATGATAAATGGTACGGCCTTCCTGCACAGTTCAAGAATTCCCCTAAGCGAAGTTGATTTCCGTAATGTGACCGACTACCAAGACCTTATGGTGGAAGAATGTGAAGGTCTATGTGGAATATGAAGGATGACAATTAGGTTATTAATCTATGACGACAGATAAAGGGTATGTCCACTTAGTTATAGACCGATTAAGAGATGGTAGAGTTGTCTTTACTCACTCCCCAGAGATGTGGAGTGAGTGTCGGTTGCCAACAGAGTTGAATTGGTTATCTGTTCCGTTCACTGCTGAAAACCGCAGATGTGTCCCCCGAGATAAATTTGGTGTCTATGCCTTCATGCTGGAGCCTGACTTCTCAGGACCTCCGCGATCCGCTTATTTGCTCTACATTGGGAAGACAGGAAGTAGTCGAGGCTTTCGAAGGCGTTACGGAGACTACCTGTACGATCAGAGATCTGAAGACCGAGTGGTCATTTCTCGAATGCTGCAGAGGTGGAATGGGCACATCAAGTTTTACTATGCCATTGTTGAAGACGTGAATCTAGTTGACGAAATAGAACTAGCCTTGTTGGATGCCTGTATTCCTCCATACAACGACAGATTCGATGGGCGCACGGGAGCTGGTATTACTGCATTTCGACGGGAGAGTGGAGGGTAATTGAGCATGCACACGGAAGACAACATTCAGGCTTTTCCAACCCTACACGCTAGGATGGGGGACTGGCACTATTACATTACTACGCTGCCGTTTAGTGAAGTTGCCAAGAGAGTGCGACCGGCAACTGAAATACTGGTACCACGAAATATGAACGACTGGATACAGAGGAATTTGAATGACGACCGCATAAAGCAAATTGCCAATTACTTAATAAGCCAAGACCAGCACTTTTTCCCTGCGATAGTCGTTGGAGTGTATATGGGAGAACCGACCTGGTATGAAATAGAGGTTGCCGAGAATAGCATATTTGGTACTCCCGGTCTTGACCCCAGATCCAAGTATACCCTGGGAATATTGAAACTCGATGGAACAGAAAAGCTGTACGCTATAGATGGGCAACACCGAGTAGCCGGAATCAAAGAAGCATTGCGACAATTGTCCGTGGAGGAAAGACTGGACGAATTGGACCGCCTAGCGAATGAGACTCTTTCCATACTATTTATCTCAGCAGATGTTTACAAGACAGGCCGTGAAAGAGTTCGTCGTTTGTTCACGACATTAAATAAAGCGGCGAGACCAGTTAGCGAACCCGAGATAATTGCTCTCGATGAAGACGACATAGCCGCTATAGTAACTCGTAATCTTGTAATCGATTATGAGGGCTTCAATCCTCCAGAAACAAGAAATGAAGACACACACATAAGTTTAGTACAACTAGGAACACGCCATGAGATTCCCCCGAGCAATACTCATAGCATTACTACAATAGTTTCGCTTTATAGAATGATCAAGAAGGTTTTTCAGGCGGAGTTATCGTCATTAAAGAAAGTGCACCAAGGTAATCGTCCCGATGACAATGAAATTGAATCAATATCTCATGATGCTGCTGAAATCTGGGACCTATTGCAGCAAAATGATCATGCACTCAGTGAAGTATTGGGATCTGATCCGAGAGAGGAACGTGTAGCCCAATTCCGGAATAGAAGAGGGGGACATATTCTGTTTCGACCAGTAGGCTTGCAGGCATTCTCCGGGGCATTGGGCGTGTTGCGTATGAGAGGGATAGATACCGAACGTGCAGTTAGGAGCCTGTGCCGGTTGCCCGTGGAGATTTCTGAAGAACCGTGGAAGTATGTCATTTGGAATCCGCACACACGTAGGATGATCGCGAGCAATAGGGTAGTAGCTGAGGCATTGTTTCTGCACATGCTTGGTCAGGCACCCAGGACTAGCAATTATGACTTGCGTGGCAAATACAATGACTTACTGGGGAATCCGCCGGGCGATGCGTTCGCAGTTGTACAAACTTACGATCTTCTGAACTAGCGAGTGATATCGACGCATCCCCCTTCCCACCCACCCCCCGAACCCGCTACAATACCCACACACAGAACAACCTATCTAAAGCCAAACGCATAAACCCAAGCCTATACGACCAAAAACCCGAAGCCCGGAAAAAAGGCCCTCATAGCTAACGCAGGTGAAACGCAGGTCACCGCAGGCGCCAGCGTACCCCTGTCGCTCTCCTGCTATACACCTGTCGCCCCGCCAGCCCAGCGCCAGCGCATACATAAACCCAACACTATCGAACTCCTGCCGTCGGACAAACAAAAGGGGCGCATCCCAAAATGCGCCCCTCGTCATGAGTTCTCTATTCTGAAGCCCGCCGACTACCGCCCCTGCTGCTCTCTCAGATACGCCACAACGTCCCAGCGTTCCTGCGCCGTCAGCAGCTTGCGGAACTCCGGCATCGGGCAGGCCGCCTGCCCCACGCAGCGATCCTGGTCGTATGTCGGGTCGTCGAGCTTCGGCACCCGGACGCTGAAGCCCGTGTTGCCGCCGAAGCTGATAATGCCGTATATCTCGCCGTCCGACCGGTCCGCCGTCGGAGAGGTCATCAGGTTCGCCGGGGCCATGTTCGGACTGAACGTCATAACCTTGCCCTGGCCGTCCATGTTCTCGCCGTGGCACACCAGGCAGTTCAGCGCGTACAGCGCCTGTCCGTTCCTCGCGTCGCCGCCCGGACTCTCCAGCGCCTGGTACTCCTCCACCGACTTCAGCAGAACCTCTTTGCCAGTGATGGGCACCGCCGACGCCGGAGGGTCAATTCGCGGCCCCTCCTGCGAGCGGTACGACGGCTGGTAGTGCATCTCCGTGAAGATCTGCACCTTGTTGGAGCCGGTCTCCGGGAACGCCGGCAACTTGAAGTGAATGTCCTCGCTGACTCGCGTCTCGCCCGTGTTGTTGTTGTAGCATCCCAGCGCCGCCATCAAAGCGAACAGTCCCAGCGCGACGGCGGCAAGCCTCACGGCTCCGACCACTCGGACGCGGGAAGATGCGTTCATCCGTGTCTTGTCAGTCAGAAGATGCAACGTCTCAGGACTCCCAGCCGCGCTTTACTTCCTCGGCCCCGACTTCCTTCAGTACCTCTTCGGCGCGTCCAACCCTGTCCTCGTTCGTCGTAACCGTAACGCCGATATAGCCCTCCGTGATGCGCTCGTCATAAGCGCCCATGAACAGCCTCGGCAGCCGCGACTCGATCACGATGCCGATGACCGTGAAGATGATCGCGCCCAGCATCGTGCCTTCGTACATGATGATGGACATCGGCGGTATGGACAGCACCGGCTTTCCGCCCGTAACCAGTGGGTAGGCGAGCTGCGTGCCACTCGTCAGCACCAGGCCGACGATGAACCCGCACGCCGCGCCTATAAGAGGCCACCGGAACAGCGTGTGCTTCGGCTCCTCCTCCCCGAAAGTCCCCTCAGGGTACGGAGTGCCGGTCAGTATCTCGTATTCCGAGTGGGTATAACCCGCTTCTCGGAGGGCGTCCAGCGCGTCGGCCGCCTTGTCCTCTTCGCCCTCGGCGAACAGGCCCAGGACGCTCTTTTTCCCAAGCATCTGCTGCATCTGCATCTCTAGGTCAACCTCACTCCCGGACCGTCGCCGGAATAGTGCGACGCCCGATCTTGAACTCACGTCTGTTTATCATGCCTTCCTTGATGTCGAAAATCGGTATCAGCGGGAAGAACTTGCTGAACAGCAGCATACCCAGCGCGACGAACGCGAACGTCTCGGCCACAATCAGTATCTCCACGATGCTGGGATGATAACTCCCCCAGTCGAACGTGAGCGGCTGACGCCGTATCAGCCCGGGTATGATGATAATGAACCGTTCCAGCCACATGCCGATATTCACCAGGATAGTCGTTATCAGCATCCAGAACGCCGAGCGTCTCACGCTCTTGAACAGCCACATTGGCACGGGTATTAAGAACGCCGTGGTGATGAAGATTATGAACAGCCCCGAATACGGCCACTGGAATACCTGCAACTCGCGCAGCGCTATCTCAGGCGCTTCCAACGTGTAGAGCGCGAACACCCACTCCAGGAAGAAGAAGAAGAACCACGTAGTCGCCACCACTATCAGCAGACGCGCAATCGCGTCGAAGTGGTCAGGGCGTATGTACTTGTCCAGCTTCCACATCCACATCGACAGCGCCATCAGCATCGCCACGGCGGACACGCCGGAGTGAATCGCTCCAATGATGAAGTATGGCGCGAAGATGGTCGAGTGCCACCCTTCCACGCCGATCACCACCGCGAAGTCCCAGGACACTATCGAGTGAACCGAGACGAACACCGGCAGAACCAGCGCCGACAGCAGTATTCCCGCTATCGCCTGAAGTTTCCACTGTCTCGGAGTGCCGCGCCAGCCCAGGCACAGGCCCGCGTATGCGCGCTTCACCCACACGTTCTTCGCTCTGTCCCTTATGACCGCCATGTCCGGTATCAGCGCGATGAACACGAACAGCGAACTTCCGATAAGGTATGTCATTACCGCGCTCGGGTCCCACACGAACGGAGAGCGCACATTAGGCCACACTCCGCGAGCGAAGTCGTAGGGGAACACCCAGAAGTCGCGCCACGGCCTACCCACGTGGAACAGCGGCGTGTGCAGCGCGGCCATCAGCGAGAACACCGTCATAACCTCGGCGGCGCGCGTTATCGGGCGTCGCCACTCGGCCTGAGTCAGCCTCAGAATCGCGGAAATCATGATTCCCGCGTGGCTGATTCCGATCCAGAAAACGAAATTGACCAGGAAGAAGCCCCAGAACACCGGCCTGTTCAGTCCGGTTACGCCCAGGCCCTTATTCATCATGTATCCGAAAGCGCCGAGTCCGGTGAACACCACCACCGTCAGGAACAGAACGACAGGCAGCCACCACTTGGGGGTGCCTAAAACGCCGCCCAGCAGTTCCTCGTTGATCGTTTTCTGATCTAGCTGTACGTGCTCTAGCATATCGCCTTTCTCAGGCCGCTTACTCGTTAAACCTTAGATTGTCGTCCGTCATTCCCGCGCGGGGGAAACTTCCATTATCCGTCATTCCCGCGAAGGCGGGAACCCCGAAGGGCTCACCGCTCGGCAATCCACTCTTACTCGGACTTGCCCATAATGCGCACATGCGCGCGATGATAGGGCACGTGTCCCTTGTCATACAACTGCAACTCCCGCTGCTCCCAGATATTGATTATCGGGAACAGCCTGCTTGCCAGCATGTACAGCAGGATCACCCCGCCGACCGCGCCCAGCATTATGAACACGTCCCAGATTTCAGGCATCACCGTCTTCGGTATATGATCCAGTTCGAGCGCGTGCTTGTCATAGCTCGGATTCCCGATCCCCTCGACCGAGTACGCCGCGACAAACATTCTTATCCTGTCCAGGAACGTGCCGACCAGCACGGCAACCGCGATAAGCGGCGGTCCCCACAGGCTGTATCTAACCGGGTTCCATATAAGCGTCCACAGCGGAATCACGAAGTTCAGCATGAACACCGCCATGAACACCCATAAATACGGTCCCTTAATCAGCAGTTCGATTACCGCCAACTCGTTGGGCTTCTTGCCATACCAATATACGTTGAAACTCGAGAACCAGAACCAGAACCAGAGCAGCGAAAGCGCGAACATCAACTTGCCGATGCTCCATATCTGGTCGAGTCCGATATAGTCCTCATAGCCGCAGAACTTCCTCAGAACCCAGGCCGTCAGCACCATCGTCGCGGCGGCGGCTTGTAGAGCGTTGGCGGCGTGCGTGACCGGGTAGAGCGCGTCTATCCAGCCAGGTATAAGTGTCATCAAAAAGTCCACGCTGATAAGGAAGTGGACGAATACCAGCATCATAAAGTAGAACGCGCCGAGTATTCCCATCCGTCGTTTCAGCATGAACCACTGCTTGGAAGTGCCAAGCCACCCTCGAGCCATCCACGCCGCCCACTTCTGGTGCCGTGATCCGGCGGGAGCTCGCTTCGCCAGCGACGCGAAGTCCGGCAGGCTCGACATCCACACCAGCGCGAGTCCGGTTACGACCAGCGCGAGTATCGCGGCCGACGCCCAGATATGCGGCGTGTAGGATGGCACGTCGTTCGGGTGCGCCATGTCGAAAAACCACAGCGACCGTCGTCCGTCGCTCAGTGGCGGCAGAACCCACAGCAGGGGGATGAACCACAGCAGACTGAGCAGTCCGACCACGCTCCAGAGTTCGGCGGCCCTCGATATGGGCCTGCGCCAGTGCGAGTTGGCCATCCGGGGCGCGATGGCGACCATCGGCGCAGCCGAAGCGGTCGTAACCATGAAGCTGAACATCGCCGCATAGTATCCCCACACAGCCCTGTCGCCCACGCCTTCAGACACCCTCATGACGAAGCCTATGATCCCGAGGATCACGAAAACCCCAAATGCGGCTGCCGCTCGCCAGAAGTTGTCGCCTATATTCAGGTGCTTGCTTATAAGGAAGTTGGTGGTCTCCTCCGGCGACGTGGGTGGAACCGCGACGCGGGGATCCGAGTGAGCGCCCGCGTGTGGAGCGGCATGTACGCTGCTAGCCATGACTCACCGCTCCCTGAGAATCCTTGTCGACCTTGCGAAGATATATCACCGATGGATTAGTCCCCAACTCTTCAAGGATACGATAGCCTCGGCCATCTTCCAGTTCTTTCTTTACAATCGCCTGGGCCTTGTTCTTCGGCTCGGGCAGTCGCTGGGCGCCCGCGCGCCGGGCCGAAAGCATCTCGAACAGGTCGCCAAACACAAGCGTCTCCGTCGGGCAGGCATTTACGCACGCCGGATTCAGTCCTCTTGCCAGGGACTCGTCCGAAACGTCCATATTGCCCTGGTCCGCTTTCCGGTTCGTGCGCCGTATTCGCTGTATGCAGAAGGTGCACTTCTCCATGATGCCGCGGCTCCGCACCGTAACGTCAGGGTTGAGCTGGTTCGTCAGGCTCTCCGGCCATTCCGGTTCCCAGAAGTTGAAGAACCGCGCGTGATACGGGCAGCCGTTCGCGCAGAATCTCGTCCCTATGCAGCGGTTGTATATCTGCACGTTCAGGCCTTCGCTATTGTGGTAAGTAGCGTAAACCGGGCAGACCGGCTCACACGGCGCATCAGCGCAGTGCTGGCAGAATATGGGAATGAACCGGGCCTTTACGTCCGGAAATTCCCCCTCCCAGTACCGCTCCACACGTATCCACTGGATAGCGCGACGCTGGTTGAAGTGTTCTTCTTCGTTGATCGGGATATTGTTTTCGGCTTGACACGCGACAACGCAGGCTTGACAGCCCGTACACTTGTCTAGATCAACTATCATTCCCCAGCTTTCAGCCATTGGTCAAGTTTCTCCTAGCTATCTTCCCGGGTGATTTCGATAATGTGTCCGCCATGGTCAACGGGTGTTTCCGGCACGGTATTTTCGAATTTCGGAACCCTTACCCAGTCGTCGGTCTTCTCTATGTTGACCTTTGTGGCGGCCCACGCGAACGCGCCCGACTCGTCGTCGGTCAGCGGCGCGAGAATAGAAAACACGTTCGCGCCCCTGTCTTTGGCGTATCTTCCGCCTGCGCGGTGTCCCTGCCCGAACGGTATCGAGACTGTGTAGGGAGGCACACCCGGATGCGGATATGCCAGCGCTTCAATCGAGCCTCGTGGCGAAGTTACCTTGATGACGTCGCCCTCGCGTATGTCCAATTCTTCCGCCAAACGCGAGTTGATCTCTATCCACGTTCGCCACGTTGCGGTCGTGATGGGGTCGGGAGTAGCCTGCATCCAGGGCAGGTGCGCCCTCTGGCCCTCTCCGATTCCCGTTTGGCTGAACGGCGTGAGATAGTATTCGAACCTGTCGCCGCCTTCGAATTCCGGCTCTTGGAATTCGGGCAGTTCTGATGGCGGAGTTACGGCGTCGCTCGAGCGAGCGTTCGTGTCCCACCAGCCGCCTCTTTGTAGAGTTCCGTTCCAGAACGAGCCGAAGTCATTCGCTCTAACCGATCCGCGATTCAACTCGAACAGCTTTCGCGCTTCGGACTGAAGAACTTCCTTGAACCCGCTTCCGCCTAGCTCGAGATCCAGATTCAAGCCCTGAGCCACCGTGAGCAACACATCTCCGAAATTTCGCGTACCAAGTTCGGAACCCCTATTCTCGAAGAAAGGTCTCACCACAGGCTGCTGGAAGCCAATTACTTCATATCCTGGACCGAACGCGGGCGCGTCAGTACCCCAATCCTCCAGCGGCGAATGCTGCGGCAGCACCAGGTCCGACATTACGGTTGTGTCGTCCATTATGTCGCTGAAGCTGCATATGAAGGGCACGTCGTAGGATGCCTCTCTGATATTCAAAGAGGCTGGCAGTCCATAGAACAGGTCAGCGCCGCGCACCAGAAGCGCGTTGACGCGGCCCGCTCGCATATCGGATACTGTTTCCTGCCAGTTGGACAGCGTCGCCATGGACGACGAATCCGATATGTCGTCAAGAGGCGGCGCGGGATTGAATGTAATCCCTCCCGGCTGTCCGACGCTGCCGACCAGGTGATTCAGAGAATATATGGCGATCATATTGAAGAGGCCATTGGTATGCGCTCCGGCAGACCCGCCTCCAATCGCGATCGCGGGTCCATGCCCCGCGAAATCGTGCGCGAGAGAAGTGATCTTCTCCGCCGATACGCCTACCTTTTCGGCCACCATATCAGGCGCGAAAGCAGACAATGCCTCGGCGTCCCCGCCGGTCAGCGACTGAACGGCATCCGGGTTGCCAAGACCGTCCTCGACTATGACATAAGCCACCGACAACGCCAGTAGGCCCTCCATGCCGGGCATCACAGGCACCCATCTGTCCGCGTTAGCCGCGGTCATGGAGAAGCGCGAGTCAACGTGATAATGCGTTCCACGCTCCCTGTCTCCCTGCCTGAAGTTGCCGTAACCGCGAGAATAGCGTACCGGCGAACCCCATGTGTTCAGGAAGTCCGCTCCGAAAGAAAGAATAAAGTTAGAATTTTCAATATCGAAGTCGGGAATGCGCTCCTGGCCGAAGACAGCGCTCATCGCCATCTTCAGATTTGTGCTTTCCAGAGTCTCGTATGGCGCGTATTTGCCGCCGAACTTTTCTGCGAAACGCCTTCCGACCAGACCTGCATGTCCGCCGCCCGGCCCGGTCGCCAACACCATTCCCTGTTGACGGCGGCTAGCCTGGAGATTCTGTAGCTGGAAGGTCAACCTCCCGATTGCGTCAGTCCAGCTTATTTCCTCGAACTGGACTGCGCCCCGTTCACCGGCGCGCACCATCGGTCCGCGAATCCTGTCAGGATTGTACAGAGATTGCAGACTCGCCTCACAGCGCGCGCTGTGCTTGCCCGCGTTCACGGGATAGTCAACATTGCCCTCGATCTTCTTCGCGCGACCCTCCATCACTCTGACGACAACACCCTCGCTTGTGGAACACTCTCTGCACAGTGTCGCGTACCAGTTATCGCGCCCGGACACGAGATCCTCGGGCATACGCACAGGCGATTCGACAAGCAGCTCGTCTTCAGGCACGCCGCAGGCGGCGAACAACACCGCCGCGGACGCTGACCCGCCGGTGAGTGTCAAAAACTGTCGTCTTGTTAACCCCATAATAAGTTCGAGCCTCTAGTAATGGCAGGTGGTGCAGTCGGTAGGCGCGCCATTGTCTCTGTGGCAGTCCACGCAGTCGCTCATCTTCAATGTTCGTATTTGTTTGACCTTTTCCATAGAACCGACATCCCCGTGGCAGGTCGAACATACGGCAGTTTCCGCGATCCCGTCCCTCGCGCTGAGAACGCGTATGTGCGCCTCATGCACAAAATGAACATGGTCGGGAACCCGATGCACTCGCACCCAAGCCACTGGCTCTCCATCGTCGAAGGCGTCTCGCAGTTTCTTTATCTCGGCCTGCCCTTGTTCATTGGATCCGAGTACCGCCTGGTGGCAGGTCATACATAGGTTTACTGGCGGGATAGTAGCCTGCGCCGACTTCGTTACTTCACGATGGCAAAAAGTGCAGTCCAGCCCGAGTTCCTGAACGTGGGTCGTGTGCGGGAAGGCTATCGGCTGATCAGGGCCTTCATCGGAGCTAAGTATGACGGGAGTTCCGAACCACGCCGATATCACCCACGTCAGCGCCACCGCAACCACCACTGCGGTTACCAGACCGCCTAGCCCCAGTCCCGTAAACAGGACCATCTGCTTGCCGGTTGGTTTCTTGATCTGAAAGTCGCCTGGTATCAAGTCCTGTAGGTCCCTGGTGTCTCGTTAGTCCGTTGTAAATTGGGTGTTTCTATCTAAATCCAGTAGTCCGGCCAGAAATTTCTTAGCACACCCGCAAAGTCTATCGCGCGGTATATGAAGAACATCGCAAGCGCAAAGCAGATAATTGCCAGCGCGTAGAGGACGGGTCGCGCCTTGCGGAAACTGTCAGGGATGTGTCCAGACATAGCGAACGAGGGGATCATTATATGCCCCAGGATCATATTCGACGCGAACAGGACTATAAACAAAACTGATAGCCAGAGACTCCTGAGAAGGCTTCCCAATTCACTCCAGCTAGCGGGCCCGATTACGCCGGGGTCTATTGTTATTGGATCCATACGTTTAGCGCCAGATTGCCTGTTTCTGTATTAGTTGGTCTGGCCTCGATTCAGGCCGACAGAGATTATCACATTGGGTTGATTACAGTGTCAAGACACCTTTAACCGATTGCTCAGAGGATGTTGTGAAAATTGTCACTTTTGATCGGTTCCCCTGTCAAGTTCAGCATCTCTGCGCTGCCTCTAGGCCGTTGTGAAAATTATCACGTTATGCCTGAGTATGTCAATAACGCCGCAATCATCGGCAGGGTATTTTCAAAGTCAGTACGAAATACTGCGCAGCTCTCCGCTCATTATGTTACAATGTGCCTATTACAGAACAAAAGTACCTAAGTTATATAACGTGGAATTTATCAATGACGACAAAACCTGCCGACAATTTTTTTCTGCAGGTGAATTCCAGGTCAATCCATAGCTAAATACGCCGATTTTCAGGTCACTTCCCACCTGAAACGTCACCAGGACTCCACCTGAACCCCACTTGGACTTTAATAAATCAGAATATATGTAACCCTGTCCTGTCAGCCGATTTTCCACAGAACCGCCCACTTTGGAAAGACCCTGTGAATTTGATGGGATGTATTGCCTTGCCAGACACGTCCAAATAAAATGAGCCAAACGTCCAAACTTGAATTCTGACCACTGATAACCCAATTACCCTGAACCCAAGGAGGCTTGCCGTGGCTGACCAGATGAGAGTGAACAACGTCGTGTCCAACATGGAGAACGGCCAGATGTCCTACGGCCTGAATCTGTCGTTTCCTTCCACGACCCTGATCGAACTGGCGGGACGGGTCGGCTTCGAGTTCGTCACATTCGACAGCGAGCACGGCCCGTTTACCGTAGATATACTCGACGATCTCTGCCGCATAGCCGATATGGCCGGCCTTACTCCGATGGCCAGGGTGCCGGACATAGAACATCCCACGATTCTCAGGTTCCTCGACCGCGGCATCCTGGGAATCACCGGCCCGCACATAATCAACGCCGAGCGCGCGCAGAAACTCGCCGACGCCTGCCGCTACGTCCCCAGGGGCCTCCGCAGCTTCGGTTCAGGACGCGGAGCCTACTTCGGCGATGTCGAATCCCTGCCCGGCTACATGGAACACACCAACAACAACATTCTGGTCATAGCGCAGCTGGAAGACGTTCAGGTACTGGACAACATCACCGAAATTATGGCAGTCGAGGGCATAGACCTCTACGCCTCCGGCGCGCAGGACATTGCCCAGTCTCTGGGTCTGCCCGGACAGCCCAACCATCCGAGAGTCAAGGAATTTGAGGCGCAGGTGCGAGACGCCGTCCACGCCGCTGGCAAGCAAATGGCCGACGACGTGATGACCTCGGCCCGGGCGACCAATATGTTCATGGACGGCGCGAGGGCCTTCATCGAATCTCAGCGCAAAAGAGGGAACTGATGCAGCGCGCCACAAAGGATATTCTCTACTTCGAGACCGGCCCCGACAACGAACCAACCATGTTCGTTGACCCCGGTGAGGAGTTCGAGGTCGTAACCCAGATGAATCGCGGCCCCTGGATAGAGGGACATCCCGACCAGGAGAAACTGGAAGTGTCGCTCACGGGCGGCAATCCGTCCAGCGGCGCTATCTACGTCAACGGCGCCGAACCGGGACAGGTACTCATAGTCCACGTTCTGGATATACAGACCGAGCCATTCGGTTTCACCAGGTTTCGCGGGAGCAACGGCGCCATGCCCGGCTGGATGGGCGCCACCGCCATAGGCCACCACGAGAAGATAGTCTCGATCAGCGACGGACTCATCCACTGGAGCGACGCCCTGAAGTTCCCGCTCGAACCCATGCTTGGAGTGGTAGGCGTCGCGCCGTCCAACGCCCGCTGGACGAACGCATGGGCAGGACAGTGGGGCGGCAATTTCGACATCCAGGAGATTAAGGCCGGCGCGTCGGTGCGCATTCCCATACAGGTTCCCGGCGCGCTGCTTCACATCGGAGATATGCACGCCCGCCAGGGCGACGGCGAGATTTGCGGAGCGGGCGGCATAGAAACCGGCGGAACCGCCCGGATTCGATACGAACTCGCGCCGCTTCCGGCCAACATGACATGGCCGCGCATCGAAGACGACACCCACATGAAGACGACACCCACATAATGACCACCGGCATCACACGCCCCGCCGAGGACGCCTTCCGCACAGCCCTGTCCGAAATGCTGCTCTGGCTGGAGGCCGACTACGGCTTTGACAGGGGAGAGGCGTACCTCTTCCTCGGACAAGTCCTCGAGGCCCGCTGCACCCAGTTCGTCAACCCGACCTTCTCATACGTATGCAAAGTCAACAAGAAGTGGTTGCCCACCTAACGCCATACGCAGCTCCCGTCATCGGCATGAAAATGCCCCGACACTGTTCAGGGAGCAATGACCAGCGTAGGCACGTTAAGTACAAGTCCGGGAAACAGGGGGGCAAAGCCCACACGCTTGTTCACTCTGCCGAAGATGAAATCAAGATTGTCCGAGAGACTAAGTTCTATTGACTCCATATAGGACTCTATCTCGGATGGCTTGAGACTCA
This sequence comes from Dehalococcoidia bacterium, assembly GCA_965261525.1. Taxonomy (GTDB): domain Bacteria; phylum Chloroflexota; class Dehalococcoidia; order Lucifugimonadales; family UBA1123; genus VXRN01. The sequence goes on along the minus strand of OZ253472.1, from coordinate 597,777 downwards.
ATAACTTGTGGTACAATCGGAACGCTGAATCTCCAGACAGGTGATTGTTCTTTTCAAGTTCGGCGCGCAGGTCGCTGAGTTCGGGATCGTTCAATACGGCCAGCCACATTATCAGCCTTCCCCGGTCATGTATTTGCGTGGTGTCCTCTCTCGACGCTCTCAGGCTTTCGCGCCAAGCGTCAAGATAAGCTGCCCAGTTGTATCCTGACGGAAATACCGCGGTTTCAACTCCTGCGTACTCTCCTATCTTCCGCGCGAGCGCTACCTCGAAGGTGTACGCCTCGGCCTCTCTGACAGCGCCTGACAGAGAGTAATAGTCAGCTTCCGACTGATCCGGATTCTGCATACGCTGAAGGGCGTGGCCCGCCTCGTGCGCGGTTACCGCGACGGCTGTGGCGAGCTCGATGTCCCCCCTGATTATCAATGTAAGCCCTGAATCTGTCGTTTCACAGCACCACCCACGAGTCTTCGTCTTTAGCCACCATGCGTTATCGTATTTATCGGCGAGCGCGTCATAGTCCTCTTTGGAAAGTATCCGAGGCTCCCAGCTGTCCTGCTCGAAAGTTCTTCCGGTAAGCAGGTAGTATCCGTTGGCGAATATCTCTATCACATTGCCCGAACGATCCCGCACATGCACAGTTCTACCCCGCGGCCCGGTTACCGACTCCGTATAGATTACGTTTCCCGGCGTGTTGAACACCGTATCCAGTTTCGTCTTCAACTCCCTGGGAGACAGCGGCTCGAAAGCTGGCGTGGCAGTCGGCGTTGGCGTCGGGCTGGATGTCGCGGTTGGCGTTAGCGTGACGGTGGGCATTGGCGTATGCGTGGCAGTCGGCAGCGGAGTTGGCATTGATGTATTAGTGGGTGGTGGCGTGGGACTGGGCGTATTGGTAGGCGTAAGCGTAGCGGTTGGTTCTGGCGTGAGTGTGGCGGTCGGCATTGGCGTTAGAGTGGGTGTTGGCGTTGGACTGGCAGTGGCAGTGGATGTCGGCGTGAATGTAGCAGTCGGTGACGCCGTGGCAGTTGGCGTCACCGACTCGGTTGGGCTCGGAGTAGCTTCAACTTCCCCCATGCCGGCAAGCGTGGATAGCAAGGTCGGCGTCTGAGTCACAACCGAAGCGACTCCGACAAGCGCGGCTGGCGTTTCTGCCACTGTCGGCTGACGCCCTTGTATGCACGCTGTCGAAAGCGTCCCGAATAGAACTATGGCAATCCAGAATACCGACCGCATGAATTACGTCGTCGGCAGCGGAACCGTATCTCCCGTCTCGCCCTGCCAAATGCGTATCCGAGCGGCCATGTCGCGGACGCGGTCCGCCTGGGACGGATCATCGAACAAGTTGTTCATCTCGTATGGATCGTTGTTCAGGTCGTACAACTCGCACTGGTCGCCCGCGCACAGGTTCAGTTTCCAGCGGTCCGGCGTAATCACCGACCTCCATGGAAGCGCGAGCATCCGGTTTATCTCCGCGCTGCCCAGGAACCTGTCCACTATCTCCTCGCTCGTGCCGTTCCACTGTACGAACACGTCGTTCTCGCTCAGGTCCGAATCCCCCTTCAGCACGGGCTGAAGGCTCTTACCCTGGAGCGTGTCGGGCGCTTCCTCCCCGATGAGATCAAGCAGAGTCGGAACAAGATCCGCGTGCCCGACGCTTCCCTCTAAGATAGTCTGCTCCCGCGACAGCCACGGCACCCGCATCAGTAGAGGCACTCGCGACGCCTCCTCGAAGAACGACCGCTTCTCCAGCATCCCGTGGTCGCCCATCATGTCGCCGTGCTCGCTCGTGAACACCACCACTGTGTTGTCCGCGACTCCGGCGCGTTCCAGCGCCGAGGTTATCTTCCCCACCATCCGGTCAACCAGCGTAATGTTCGCCATGTAGTGAGCGCGCAGCGTTCGCCAGCCGAGTTCTGTGCTTACGTCCTCGCGCGAGGCGGCGTACCTCATCATGTAATTGTCCTGCGTCTGGTCAACGCCGTCCAGCATGAACTGCAGGAAGTAGTTCGCCCTGACCCTGTTCACAAGCGAAGCCGTCTCCGGTTTCTGCAGGAATGCGGGCCCAACTGGCAGAGTGGCCGGGTCGTACATGTCCATGAACGGCCCGTGATACGGAGAGTGCGGCTCGAACGTACTGACGTACAGGACGAACGGTCTGTCCTTGTTCTCCTCTATGAAGTCAGCCGCCTGGTCGCCGAGATAAGACGCCATCTGATGCTCTTCGGGCAGTTCGTAATGCCTGTCCGAACTGAACATGCCCACCCCGTTCCTCAGCCTGTCAGGCTCATAGCCTTGTTCCACCAGATACTGGTTGTAGCTCGATGTGAGGAATCTCTGCTCGGGCTTGGCGAATCTGTGGCCGTCCTCGGTGGACTTCCACACGTCGAATCCGTGCTGCGCCACCAGGTCGTTGCCCAGGTGCCACTTGCCCATGTATCCCTTGATGTAGTCCGAGGAGATCATCTCCGCAATGACAGGCGTGTCCTCTGGCAAGTGAATCTGGTTGACGATGGGCCCAGCCGCATGTGGGTATAGCCCCGTCATGATCGTCGCCCTTGCCGGTGTGCAAACCGCCTGAGCGACATACGCATTCTCGAAAACGAAACTCTCATCGGCCAGAGCGTTCAGGTTCGGGACATTCATCCAGTCCGCCCCGTAACACGCGAGAGTGTCCTGACGCTGCTGGTCGCTGAATATGAAGACGATATTCGGTCTGTCGGCCATTGATTTCCTCCTATGGTCAAGTTCCTATGGTTGAGTTCATGGCGATTATATACCCGACTCAGCCGGTCTTGAAGTCCGAAAGTCACTTGTTATAAGACGATATGTGCTACACAATTGTACTATGATATTGGTGCCTCAGGTGGTGAGCCCAATCAGGAGTTCTCCGGGAGCGTTCATACTTGACATCGCGAGATAATCACCCGAGAGACTCCATCTGGAGCGTTCGACGAGAAGACAGACCTAGATTTTCATACTATTTTGCTATCCTGTTCATAATTGGAACGGCGTGGGTGGCTTGGTATCAGATTGACCATGTTGTACACGATGGCGTTGTCGAAACCATCATGGCCATCTTTCTTGGTATAATCCAAGCTGGAATAGTAGCGGTTACAATCACATTTTTTAGATTCGAGGGGGCTGATTCAGTGGGCATTGCTCTGGATATATGGAGAGAAAAACGCAGAAGAGAACGCGAGGTAATGGTCGCCGAAGCGGTAGCCGAGGCCACCGCCGAGAGTAATACCAAGCTCGCCCAAGCGGTAGCCGAGAACGAGGCGTTGAAAAGACGCATTGCCGAGATTGAAAGATCAAACGGCAATACGTCCTGAATCCTCTCTGCTGCCTAAACAGAAATAGCGGCGTCCTCATCAAACCGTCGGAAGTGGCGCGTGGTCTCCGTTCTTGTGTTGCCACAGCCGAATACGCGCCGCCAGATTTCTGATCCGCTCCCTCTGGTGCGGATCATTGAACAGGTTATTCTCCTCATAGGGGTCGTTTTTCAGATCGTACAGTTCGCACTGGTCAGTGGCGCACAACGCGAGTTTCCACCCATCCCGTACTATGGTCCGCCAGGGCTGGGTATTGCGCAGGTTGATCTCGGCGCTCCCCAGGTGCCTGTCGTCAATGTCGCTGACTCCGTTCCACTGTATGAAGACATCGTTGCCGTCTAGCGTCTGCTCTCCGCGCAGAACCGGCGCGAGGCTCTTCCCCTGAAGATGTCCCGGAACCTCGCTGCCTGAAATGTCCAGTAGTGTGGGAACAAGGTCAATGTGTCCCGCGCCGCCGCGCAGAATCGTCTGTTCATGGGAAAGCCAGGGAACGTGCATCAGCAGAGGCACGCGCGCCGATTCCTCGTACATCGAACGCTTCTCCAGCATTCCGTGGTCGCCGCCCATCTCGCCATGTTCGCTCGTGAACACGATTACTGTGTTCTCGGAGAGGCCGTTGCGCTCCAGCGCTTCGACTATCGTGCCTACCATACGGTCGACAAGGGTAATGTTGGCGAAATATCGCGCCCGCAACCTGCGCCATCCCGCCTCGGTGGTAACGTCGTTCCCCGACGCCGCGTTGCCAATGAGATACGGGTCCACGTCCGCGTCCGGCTGGCCCAGGTACTGAGTGCAGTATCTCGCCCTGACCGTGTTGTGCATCGAAGCCCCTTCAGGCACTTTCAGGAACGTCGGCCCAACCGGCAGCGTCTCCGGGTCGTACAGGTCATTCAGCGGGCCGTAGTAGGGAGGATGCGGCTCGAAGGTGCTGACGTACAGCATGAACGGGCTGCCCTCGTTCCTGTCTATGAAGTCCGCCGCCCTCCCACCGAGGAAGGATGCCATCTGATGCTCTTCGGGCAGGTTGGCGCGCTTCCGCGCGGAGAACATCGGGGTGCCGTCCGCCGCTTCCCCGTCCGGCTCGAACCCGTGCTCTACCAAGTGATGGTGATAGTCACTCATCGTGCTGCGATATTCGCGTCTGGTGTACTCCGGCCTGTGGCCATCCTCGGTACTCACCCACTCATCGAATCCGTGCTGGCGGATCACGTCGTCGCCCAGATGCCACTTCCCGTACCAGCCCGTGTGGTAGTCCTCAGAGATCATCTCCGCGATGCTTTTCTTGTCGGGAGGAAGCGACATCTTGTTCACGGTCATCCGCGCCGCGTGTGGATACAGACCGGTAACGATTGACGACCTTGCCGGAGTACACACCGGCTGCGTGACATACGCCCGCTCGAATACGAAACTCTTATCCGCGAGCGCATTCAGATTTGGTGTCTGAATCCAGTCATTGCCATAGCAGGCGAGGGTGTCGTAGCGTTGCTGATCGCTGAAGATAAACACGATGTTGGGTTGCGAAGACATACTTGCTCCTTCCCGCCGGTCTTTCAGGCGAGGTTCATTTACATAATCTTTATGAGCGGCCTACCGATGCGCTGTATGCGAATCGGGTGGCGCACTACGACTCCATACTGTGAGACTGAAATATAAAAGCGCGGACAAGGGCATGGAACTACAACTTACTCTTCATGCCTGCCCCGCAGGCGAGGGTCGAGCGCGTCCCTAACGGCATCACCGAACAGGTTCATGGCCAACACCGCTATGGAGATCATAATGCCGGGCATTATCGCCAGGTGCGGGCCAAGGTCGAACACTGCCTGAGCGCCGCTCAGCATATTCCCCCAGGACGGGGTCGGCGGCGTGATTCCGATGCCCAGAAAGCTGAGCTGGGCTTCTGCGACGATTGCGCCCGCGATCCCGACCGCTACCAGCACTATGGACACCGGAAGCGTGTTCGGAAAGAGATGCAGCATGATAATTCGCAGCGAGGACGAGCCAATCGCGCGCTGCGCCTCGATGTACTGCGCCTCCCGAAGCGACAGCACGTGCGACCTGACGACCCTTATAGAGCCAACCGTGCTGAACAACGCCAGCGCGCAGATCACCACCGTCATCGTGAACCCGAACGCCACCGCCACCACTATTACGATTACAAGGCCGGGAAGCACCAGCATAGTATCCACGAGCCGTTGCAGCAGCATGTCAACCAGGCTTCCGTAGTACGCGCTTACGATGCCTATCAGCGTGCCAAGCGCCACGCCTATCAGCGGAGCCGAGAATCCCACCATGAGCGACACTCGACCTCCGTACAGCAGGCGACTCAACTCATCCCTACCCAGATGGTCCGATCCGAACAACAGGAACTCGCCCCCCTTGGCCTCGCCGAATATACCCTCGTACCGGCTGGCCACGAATTTCGCGGCGTCGAAAGGCGCGATCACGGGCGCCAGCGCGACCAGCGCGAGCATCAGAAGCATCACCGCGCCCCCGACCGCGCCCGCCGGGTTCTGACGACAGAATCGCCAGATTCCGTTTCTGACCACGCTAACACGGCCCTGCCAACTGATTTCCTGTCGGCTCTCTTCTAACGATGATTCCATGTCAGTTCCTAGCCCCGCGTTCGGGAGGGATTACTACTCGTAGGTTACTCTTGGATCCAACACCTTGTACGAAAGGTCTATCAGCAGTATCCAAATCATCATGAACACGCCTATAAGCAGGACCATGCCCAGCACCATGGTCGCGTCCCTTCCCCTTACCGACTCCACCAGGTGCAGACCGATGCCCGGCAGATTGAAGACCGTCTCCAGCACGACGGCGCCATCTATCAGAGACGCGAACAGCATTCCCAGCATCGTCACCACCGGCAGAAGCGCGTTGCGAAGCGCGTGCCGCATTATCACGACGCGAGGAAGCAGCCCCTTCGACCAGGCCGTGCGAACGTAGTCCTCGCTCAGCACCTCCAGCATCATGGACCTTATCATCCGGCTTATCACCGCCGCCGACCTGAACCCAAGAATCAGCGCCGGGAACATATACCGCAGTAAAGACTTGACGGGATCTTCCCAAATATCAACGTGCTGCGCGGGCGGCGCCCATCCTACATAGCGCGCCAGCACGAGCAGAATGATTATTCCCAGCCAGAACGCCGGAACCGCCATTCCTATCGCGCTGACGGCCCGAACCGCCTGGTCAAACGCGCTTCCTCTGAACAGCGCGGAAAATATACCCGCCGGAATTGACAGGGCGATTGCCACCACCACTCCGAGAATTGCGAGCGTTACGGTGACGTCAATCTTGGGCTTGATTGCCTGCCATACCGACTGGTTGAAGTATGCCGAGTATCCCAGGTCTCCCTGCACCATCTTCGTCAGCCAGCGCATATACTGTACATACAGTGGGTCCTTCAGCCCTAGTTCGCCTCGCAACTTCTCAATTGCCTCGGGGCTCGCCGCGTTCTCCTCGCTCGAGAGTAGGGTGGAGGCGACATCCCCCGGTATGAACTGGAGCATCAAGAACAGGATAGTGCCCAGCAGAAGGAGGGTGGGGATAATCAGTAACAGTCGCCGTATGAGGTATCCTTGCATTTCACACCTTCCTTCCGCTGAACATCCGGTAACTCAGTAACCGACGACTTATCTTCCGGGCGCCCCCTCGTCCAGCCATGCGTCAACGAACCTGGACTGGATGAACTTCGCGGTCGCAATCGCGTCCACGTTCATCACGTAGTTGTACTTGATCTGGAACTCGTCCGGGCGGCGCACCGGCACTTTGGGGTTCCACTCCTCACGCATTATCGTGTCCATCTTCTTGGTGATTTCCTTTTCCTCGAGCGAACCAAGCCCTACCCTGTCCAGTTCCGAGAGCAGGTCCAGCCACTCCTGCGGCGGTTCAGCCTGGCACATATCGAAGCCCGCGCCCGGTCTGAACACCTGGTTGATGATCTCCACCGGACTCTTGCTCGCCACCGCCTGGCCGAACCAGAACAGCTCGTAGTCGCAGGCGTACGCCTGTTCCCTCGCCGACGTCAATTCGGTCACCACTATCTCTATCTCCACTCCCAGCGGCTCCATCTGCTGCTGGACGATCAGAACTATGTTCGGCTCGGCCTCTTCCGTGAGGAACTCAATCTTGTCCACGCCCTTATCGGCGAATACCTGCTTGGCCATTTCCTGCTGGGCCGCTTTCTGGTCCCAGTTCAGGCATGGATAATCAAGTATGTCGTCGTAGTTCGGGTCGGCGGTGCCGAAGAAGCTGATCTGCCTTATATTGGGCGGGTCAAAGTCGGGAATGCTGGTCAGCTCGACTATCTCCTTGGTGTCAACCGCGCATCGGAAAGCCTTGCGGACCTCGGGGTCGTCGAACGGGGGTATTGAACCGTTCATCGCTATGCCCTGGAAGCCCGGGCTGTCCCATCGGACGACCGAGACATCACTCGGCATCTGGTCCTGTATCCCGTAGCCCCTGTTCGCGGGGAAGGTTGTGTAATAGTCAATCTGTTTGGTCTCGAACGCCGCGCCGGCCGCCTCGCTGTTTGCGAACGCGATGCCGGTTATCTTGTCCAGAAGCGGGTACGGGCTGCCGTCCGGCGCGTCAACGAAGTAATCTGGGTAGGCGGACGTGACCACGTTGTTGCCCACTTCCCAGCTATCCACCTTGAATGCGCCCGTGCCGATTACCTGTTCCGGATCGGTCAGCTTGCCGCCGCTCGCCGACAGCAGGTGTTCGGGAAGCATGATGTGCCAGGAATCCGCCAGCGCCGCGAGTATCCGGCTCGTCGGATTCTTGGTTGAGATAGTCATCGTATGGTCGTCAATCTTGTTCATTTCGTCAACGAGGAGGAACCCCGCGACGCGAGGCTGAGGAGTGCCCTCTGGCGGGTCAACCCACCTGTTGATCGTGTAAACGACGTCGTCAACCGTGAACGGCTCGCCATCGTGCCATGTCACTCCCTCATGGAAGTTGAGCGTAACGCTTCCCAGGTCGTCCGCCAGTTTCCAGGACTTTGCCAGGTCGGGGGTTACGGTAAGTCCGTCCCTGGGGGAGAACTGAAGAACGCCGCTGTACATGCGGTTAAGCCCCTGGGTCGAAGACCAGTGAGACCTGGTAGTCATGTCCCAACGGTCGAACCAGACTCCGGTGGCCATACGCATGTGACCGCCGCGTCTGCCGTCCGAGAAGGGGGACTCCATCAGGGCTTCAGTGGCTTTGGGTTTTGCCGCCGGAACGGCCGCGGCCGTTGGCGGAACCGCCGCCGGAGCCGGAGCCGCCGCTGCGGTGGGACTCGCTTGTTCCTCCGCCGATCCGCAGGCCAGCATCGCGATAAGAACTACTGGTACAAGAACGACAAACAACAATAGTTTTGGAGCGCCGATAGATGATCTTCCTGCCATCTGATTCTCCTTTGTTCGACCCGGATGTATGAATTTGTCCATGAGACGAAACTGACATAAGTTTGGACGCCGGCAATGGCGCACTGACACACCGACTTAACGTTATGGCCAAACATGGCGCATGTATCTTCGTGAATGTTCATTCACGTGACAGGCCGCATTCTACAACTCGTCACCAAAGTGGTCAAGCAGAAGCCCTGAAGTCCCAGGGTCTTTCGGTTATTCTACAAGAGGCTAATCAAGTGGCGTAAATCGCCCTCACCCTAGCCCTCTCCCATCGAGGGAGAGGGGACGATTGTCTGGTTGACTGACCTGATTTTCAGATAATCGAAAGGCACTGCTGAAGTCCCAGGGTCTTTCGGTTATTCTACAAGTGGCTAATCAAGTGGCGTAAATCACCCTCACCCTAGCCCTCTCTCATCGAGGGAGAGGGGACGATTGTCTGGTTGACTGACCTGATTTTCAGATAATCGAAAGGCCCTGCTGAAGTCCCAGGGTCTTTTCAGATGGAGACTGTATTGGCTTGGTCGGTCGGGGATTGATGTCAGAATCAGGATTTACAGGATGTCAGGATGAAATCTGCCGGGTGTCTCCGTCCTCTCAAACGAACATGATCCGAATCATCGCAGTAAAGTTGATATGTACAGACTAATTCAAGCCGTTCTGAAAAAGTTTTTGAAAATTTACGCTCTATCTGCTCTGTGTCGTCCGAACCGTGATATTTCGGATTCATGTTATCGTTCAATACGTCTTTCTCATGTCAGATAGTCAATCAGGATGGGTATATCATTTTCTGACAGAGCAGATACGTCGTATTTTCCGCTCTGAAAGCGCTCTGTACCCGCTCTCCGATGTGCGAAGGTCGGAGCAAGTGGCATATCGCACATATGTATTATAGCGTATCGGAGGTATGACCGCGTAACACAACCAGCGCCAACCCAGGGTCTTTCGGTTATCCAATATGGCGGCGCAACTAAAGGGCAATCACAAGGGTTGCCCCTACCGGAAGACACGGATAGCGACCGCCTCAGGCGAACAATCGAAAGACCCTACCTGAAGTCCCAGGACGATTGCAAAGTCGACGTTATCATCACTCCGTCAGCAGCGTGGCACTGGATTCCCGCTTTCGCGGGAATGACGGACCGGAGTCCAGAAGGCTAAAATTGTAACTTTGCAATCGTTCTGCTGAAGTCCCAGGGCTTTTGCAAAATCGGCGCTGGACAAATTCTTTCGTACATCGGACGGATTTGCCGAGTCATATATCTTGATTTATAAAGCAACAGGTGATTTAGCAGGTGGCGACTGGTGGGTTGACTGGTGACGAACAGGCAATTAGAACACCTGCGTTGACCTGCGATTCACCTGCGTTAGCTTTGGCGCTCTTTTTCCACGCTCCCGGAAATTTGGTTGTATAATTTCGTATTTATGTATATTGACGCTCAGAGTCATCGGTGGCCGGCCTCATCATTAGTTTATGTGTTCGCATTATAGCGCATATGGGATGTGAATGTGTAGTTCTACTATGCTTGTCAGGCGGTCGCTGCCTCGACCCAGGCCGCATAAGCCTGACCTTGCCGTATCCATGCTTTATTGGAAGCAATGCTCAGAAAAACTAACTGCTGTGGTCTTCGATTACTCCCTCTCGGGATTCATCGGATTGATGCTGTATCAGTTTGGTCGGTGGCAGTAATCACCCTCACCCCAGCCCTCTCCCTTGAGGGAGAGGGGGTCTGTTGATTGAAATTCTTAGATGGCCGCACATTTACATACCCTTCTCAGCCCGTCGAGGGAGAGGGGATTTTCGCGCCGCAAGGAACGCCGACTAAGTTGATAGTTGTGTGGAAAATCGGCTGGGTTATATATATTCTGATTTATGTTATTGCAGGTGAAATCTAGGTGGGGTCTAGGTGACTCTAGGTGACCGTTTCAGGTGGGCATTGACCTGAAAATCGGCGGATTTAGCTATGAATTCGCATGGAATTGACCTGCAGAAAAAAGTGTCGGACATTTTTGTCGTCATTGATAAATTCCACATTATATAATTCAGGCACTTTTGTTCTGTAACAAGTATATTGTAACATAGCGAGTGGAGAGTCGCGCAACACTTCGTACTGATTTGAAGCCGTATCAGTTTGGTCGGTGGCAGTAATCACCCTCACCCCAGCCCTCTCCCTTGAGGGAGAGGGGGTCTGTTGATTGAAATTCTTAGATGGCCGCACATTTACATACCCTTCTCAGCGTCGAGGGGGAGGGGGTCTGTTGATTGAAATTCTTAGATGGCCGCACATTTACATACCCTTCTCAGCGTCGAGGGAGAGGGGGTCTGTTGATTGAAATTCTTAGATGGCCGCACATTTACATACCCTTCTCAGCCCGTCGAGGGAGAGGGGATTTTCGCGCCGCAAGGAACGCCGACTAAGTTGATACAGGACTCATCGGAATTTGAGGTTGGACTCAATCAGAAGCATATGATATTATCTATTAAGCATCATTCCTTATCATCTTCCAAGCAACCCCATTGAGTTCCCACTCAACTGGAGTTGTCCTTATCGGCAAGGCCCAGTCTCTATTGCAGTTCACCTGCTGTCGCAGTTCGCGCAAGCCACCAATCTTATGAGTTGTTTTGCGCGATACGAGACAAGAAATCTTTACGGCCCTATGCGCTGAACCTACAAATGATCCCTGTGGACAGCGCTACTACGATAGTCTGATGTACAAGCGTAAATAGCATCTACCAGGTGTTTCCGATCTCGGCGGCGCGAAAGATGGTCGCGCCGGAATCCTTCATCCAGCATGAAATCCCTACGCCCGCCTCTTTGGAAGTGATATGTCCAGCAAAACTGAACCAACGAAATCCCGGAGCAGACAATGAACCTCGGAGAAATAATGACCAAGACCAATGACGAGCTTGTTAAGCTCGCGGCGGATCTTGGCGCGAATACAAATGGGTCCAACAAACGACATGACCTGGTAAATCGCGTTGCCAAGGCGGTTGCTGAAAAGGAAGGCCCTATCAGGGCTGGAGGAATACTCTCCATTGTCAACGATGGCTATGGCTTCCTCCGACAGGAGGGCGCTGACACCGGCGCCAGCGACGTTTACGTTTCGCAGTCCCAGATTAGGCGCTTTGGACTGCGGACGGGTGATCAGGTGAAAGGCCAGGTGCGGCCTCCGAAGGATGGAGAAAGATACTTCGGTCTTGTCCGAGTGGAGGACGTAAACGAAGTTCGGCCCGAGGCGGCGCGCAATCGTCCCCGTTTCGAGAAACTTACCCCGATCTTCCCCATCGAGCGCATCCAGCTTGAAACCGTCCCCAGAAACCCATCAACCCGGCTCATAGACCTCCTTGCTCCAATCGGACGAGGACAGCGCGGATTGATAGTTTCCCCACCCAAGGCTGGAAAGACCTCTGTCCTGAAAGAGATCGCCAACGGAGTATCTATCAACCATCCCGACATACATATCATGGTTGCGCTTATAGGGGAGCGTCCTGAAGAAGTAACCGATATGCGTCGCTCTATAGAAGGCGAGGTTTACAGCTCGACATTCGACGAGCCGGTCGAAGACCACTGTCGCGTCGCCGAGATGGTCCTCGATCGGGCCAAGCGACTTGTCGAAGCCGGAAGCGACGTCGTGATACTGCTTGACAGTATCACGAGGCTCACCAGGGCCTACAACCTCGCGCTTCCGACTAGCGGACGCACACTGTCGGGCGGCATTGATCCTGTCGCCCTGTACCCGCCCAAGCGATTCTTCGGCGCGGCGCGCAATACGGAAGAGGGCGGAAGCCTGACCATTCTTGCGGCCTGCCTGGTTGAAACCGGCAGCCGCATGGACGACGTGATCTACGAAGAGTTCAAGGGCACCGGAAATATGGAAGTGCATCTCGACCGCCGACTGGCCGAACGCAGGATATTCCCCGCGATTGATATTGCTCGAAGCGGTACGCGACGTGAAGAACTTCTCCTTGACGAAGCCACTTTGAAACAGGTGTGGCTGCTCCGCCGCATGGTTGCGATGATATCTTCTGACGAGAAGTATCCGGGCGAATCCAGCGAAAAGCTGCTTGGCCATATACGCAGGTCCCGAAACAACAACGAGTTCCTTGCGAGTCTCGGCAAAGATATGTAAGATCTGACCACCTTCCCACTGGGAAGCAATAGAAAAATCCTCGCCCGTTCTTCGGGGCGAGGATTCGGGTAACGCTAATCTGACCGCCTGCTAACCGCCCGACAAATTTCTCAACAGCGCTACCCGCGTTTCCCTGGGTATATTGTTCTCGGTAACATTCAGGCGTATCTGCGTATCGGGTGGCTCCACGTTCATCTCGCTCAGGAGCGCGCGCGCCGACCCAAGACCGTCTTCACCCTCTCCGGGATCGTAGTGAACGGGTATGACGATTCCCGGGCTCAATACGCTCACTAACCTCGATATCTCCTTGGCCCCCAATGTGCCACTGTCGCTCGCCGGAACAATCAGCACATCCACAGAACCGAGAGATTCCTGCTGTCGCGATGTCAGTTTCGCGTTAAGATTTCCCAGGTGGCATACGGACAACCCTTCAGACCGGATGACATAAACGGTATTGATCCGCTGGCTGTCCATGGAATCGTTCAACGCCGTTCCAATTCCAGAAACGTTGTATCCTCTCACCTCGTATTGGCCCGGCCCATTCAGCACCTTGGTATCTTCACCGACTGACTCGTGCGCTGAATGAGACGGATAGTCGCAGCTGACGGCGATGATGTCGGCGCTGGGCTCTCCCTTGTTGTCGGGGTAAGGGTCGGTCAAGAGAGACACATCTCTGCTCAACAGTCTTATGGACGAGTGTCCGTGCCAGGTTATCTCCATGTGGATGCTCTCCGATTACAGGTCTAACAAATCGTTACGTCTAAATGAGTATAGCCTAGACCAATCGGCCTAAAACAGCGAATGGCGATTCACGTTCTGAAAGCGCGTGGCGGAGGCATCTCTCAAGTTCGCTGAATTCGCTGGTCAACACTTGCGACGTTCCGTGATATGCTATGCTATGCTGAATACCCCAAGGACACTTTGAACAGAGTGAAAGTTTCTCTTGGATACGGATACGACTCCGCAACTGCTGAATTTCATGACTTTAGGTATGCTGACAGAACGCCAACAGCTGATACTCAAGCACATAGTCAACGACTACGTGCATAACGCGACGCCGATCGCGTCCGAGAGTCTGACTAGAAATCACAGTCTCGGCGTCAGTTCTGCGACAGTTCGTAACGAGGTTGCGGCGCTGGAAGAGCAGGGCTATATATCACGCCCGTACGCCTCGGCGGGTAGTATTCCGCAAGACAGGGCTTACAGGCTCTACGTGGAGTCTCTTCTCGCCAATTCAGATCCGCGCGTCCCATCACAGGCCAGGACAACGATTGAGGATCACTTCGACCGGGTGCAGGACGACGTGGACAAGTGGGGAAACGTTGCCGCCATGCTGATAGCTCAGCTTATGGGAAACCTGGGCATAGCTACGTTCCCTAAGACAACCGTGTCCAGAATCCGGCATCTCGAACTGGTTCCCGTGCAAGATGTTCTTGCGCTGCTAATAATTGTCCTCGAACAGGCGAAGCTCCGCAAACAGTTGATTCGCTTCGACGAACCTGTGGAGACTTCCGAACTCGAATCCATGGGAGTGCGGCTTCGCAGTCATGTGACCGGCCTGACTCACGAGGAGATAGCCCACAGCCCTCTGGAACTATCCCCCCATGAACGCAGGGCGATCAACGCCGCCGTTGTCATGCTCGAGGAAGAGGACAGCGCCGCGCACGACGATCCGTATGTTGACGGCCTCCGCAACCTACTCGACCAGCCCGAATTCGACCACTACGAAAAGGTTCGTCCAATAATCCGCGGTGTCGAGGATGGAAGCCTTATCCAAGCCGCGCTGGACGAAGCGCCTGTTGGACAGGTTGTTCGTGTAATTATCGGGGGCGAGCATCGGGGTGAGGCGCTCAGGCCGCTCAGCGTAGTTATATGTCGGTACGGAGTCCCGGGACATGCCCTGGGCACGGTCGGAGTTGTCGGACCTACGCGAATGGAATACTACCGCGCCATTTCCGGCGTCAGGTTCATCTCGTCAATAATGAAAGGCATGGTCGAGTCCGTTTACGGCGCGGCACAGTCCGCCCGCTGAACTCGACGCACGGAGTGATTTCATGTTCGAGGCTCTCTCCGAGAAACTCAATGGCATATTCTACAAACTCAACGCTAAGGGCAGGCTGACCGAGAAAGACATTGACGCATCGCTCAGAGAAGTGCGTATGGCGCTGCTCGAGGCCGACGTCAACTTCAGAGTCGCGCGCCAACTGGTATCTGCCATCAAAGAACGCGCGCTGGCTGAGGACCTGCTCACGCGGCTCACGCCTGGCCAACAGGTCGTCAAGATAACCCAGGACGAACTCACCAAAGTTCTTACGGGTGGCAGCCACAGGCTCGAGAACCCTCCAAGGCAGCCCGGTGTGATCCTGGTGGCCGGACTGAACGGCGTGGGCAAGACGACTTTAGTCGCCAAGCTCGCCCGACACCTCCAGCAGGCCGGACAGTCCTCCATGCTTGTAGCGGCGGACCTGCACAGGCCCGCCGCTATTGACCAGTTGGAGACCCTCGCGAGCCAGATCGAAATTCCTGTATATTCGGACAGGAAGGTGCGCGACACCAACAAAGTCGCAAAGGCAGGAATCGCCAGCGGACGCGAAAGCGGTGTGAACTGGGTCATCGTAGATACCGCTGGAAGGTTCCAGGTGGACCTGGAACTGATGGACGAACTCGAGTCTGTCCACAAGGCTGTATCTCCCATTGAGACCCTGCTCGTCCTGGACGCCATGACGGGTCAGGAGGCCGTCCGTGTCGCGGAGGAGTTTCACGAACGTCTGAACGTTACCGGTCTTGCGCTCACCAAGATGGACGGTGACGCCCGCGGCGGCGCGGCGCTCTCTATAACTAAGGTCACCGGCATACCAATCAAGTTCATAGGTACTGGCGAGCGAATCGAAGCGCTAGAGCAGATGCACCCCGACAGGCTTGCATCGAGAATCCTCGGAATGGGTGATGTTGAGAGCCTTATAGAGAAGGCTCAACTCGACTTCGACGAAGAACGCGCGCTGGAACTGGACCGCAAGCTCAGGCAGGCAAGGTTCGACCTCGAAGACTTTCTGGAACAGTTGCAGCAGCTGAAGAAGATGGGACCCATGAGCCAGATACTCGAAATGGTGCCCGGATTCTCAGCCGTTAAGGGCAAGCTGAACTCGGACCAGCTAGACGGCGACAATCTCAAGCGCGTCGAGGCAATCATATACTCCATGACGCCGCAGGAGCGCAAAAAACCCGAGATAATCAGCGGCAGCAGGCGCAGGCGAATCGCAAGGGGCAGCGGCACATCCCCGCGCGAGGTCAACCAGCTACTCAACCAGTTCCGCCAGATGCAGAAGATGATGAAGCAGATGTCCACGGGGCGGGGCCGCAACCAGATGATGAAGATGTTCGGCGGCTGACATCCCTCGCCCCAACGAGACGCGCGCGTACCACATCTACGGCGCAAAGAGTGTTAATTGGCGTTCGGGTTCGTAGAAGTGGCGCTGTTGTCCGACGGCACGTACTCCGATGTCGGTTTCAGAGATTCCAGGGCCGCGAATAGCGAACCGGACGATTCGGCGTCCGGCGCCACTATCACCCGTACCTCGTCCCCAAAGACTCGAATTCGAATCGTGCCCCTGCCTTCCGTCTCCAGCAGGTGCCCGGGATTCTCTAAATCCTCCGAGTAGGCAACCTCTTCCCACTCCCGGCCACTCATCGCCCTCCCGTAAGCCCTGAACGTGTCTGCGAACTCACCCGCGTCGTCTGTCGTATCCCACACGCTGAACATAACGAGCGCGTCATCTCCGCTCGGCGTCTCCAGCAGCAGAAACTCATCCCCTCCCCATCCCGCCGCCGCTGCCGCCGACGTTTCTCTGTCAAGGTCGCTCTCAAAATACGACCGCAGGAACAGTTCGCCCATTACGTTCCTATCAACTACGGTCCAGCCTTCGCCCAGCAATGCGGTAGGGTCGGGGACGGATATCTCGATTGGCTCCTCTCCGGCGTCGTACTTCGCCGGGTGGATGATCTGCTCCGTAGAAGCGGGAAGCGTCTCATACGCAAGGTCAATGTGGCTGAAGTCATTCCTCTTCATATACAGGCTCACGGCGAACTGGTAGCCGCCCGAATACGGGAACGTTATTGTACTCTGGATGAACACCGGAGCAGCGTGGAACGCGGTCAGATCTTCACCACCACGATTGCTCTGGGCCTCCGCCTGCTGATCCTCGTCGAAGTAGGTAAGCATATAAAGCAACTCCGACAGCAGCGCGTCGCCCTCTATCAGCGCGCGCAGCGCGAGACACCTGTCCGCGTTGGACTCAATACCGTCCCTCAATCCGCCAATGTCGAACTCATACTGCTGAAGCGCGTGCGTGACTTCATGCGCCACTGTCAAGTGATCGTTCAGCGTAAACTTGTCCTTGTCGGCAAGGAGATACATCTTGTTCTCGTCAGCGTCGTAGAACCCGAGAACTATGTCCGCATATACATCGGTCAGAATCTGAGCGAGGTCCGTGTCCGGCTCGATAATGCCCAGCCTCCGATACAGACGGGTATCTAGCGCCAACTCTTCGGCGTCCTCCTCCAGGTCTTCCCTGAATAGTCTGCGGAACTCTTCCTTGTCTATCAGTTCGCGCTCCACTAGTTCGGTCGTGGGGAGGTCTCTGGATACCGATGTCTTGTACGCGATTGCGTCCAGCCGCAGATCCAGATCAGTAGGAAACGCGCTTGTCGGTGTTGGCGTCTCGATTATGACCTCTACGGTTGGCAGAATCACCTGTTCAGGCGCGAACGTGGGCGTGGGAACGGGTGTATTGGTCGGTTGTGGAGTGGGAGTCAGGGTCGGCGGCGCTGGTGTAGCGGTCGGGGGAGTCGGAGTGGGAGTCAACGTGGGGATGGGCGTCGGCGTCGGAATAGCGAGCGCTGGTGTCGGCGTGGGCGCAGGCGTGTCCGCGCACGCGCCGAGGATAACAGCAAGTAATATCAGTATTGCGGTTAATCTCAATTGCAAGCTCACAAACCCTGAATATAGACATCGCGAAAAATGCCATTGGAAGTATCATGCCGCAAACCGCCTGAGTCAAGCCAAATCCACGTTCATGGGGATGCTTCGGAGTCTTTTGACTCTTGGCTCTCCCAAATTAGCGCTAAGCCTGTGTTCTGAGGGACGTGAAGATATGAGTAGTTGACCGCGCCAACTTGCTTCAGCCAACTACTCGCGATGTAGGATTTAGCCTTTCGGGCAATTACCTAGTCGTCCGAAAGGAATCCCAGCAGGTTCAGCAGGATCAGGAAGATGTTGAGCGCATTCAGGTACAGCCCGATGCTGCCTATCACCGCAACCTGGTTGGCGACTTGTGCTTCGCCGCGCATCGCCGCATCCTGCGCCAGTTCCTTCATCTGTTTTGTCTCCCAGACCGTCAGCGCCAGGAAGATCGGCAACAACACTATGTTGATGAGAAGGAACAGCATACTGGACTGGAGCAGCAGCATATTGATCAGGCTGACGACCACCACGCCGATGAGTCCAAAAATGAGCATCGGCCCCAGCTTGGACAGGTCCCTCTTTGTGGTCATGCCCACCGCGCTCATCGCTATGAACATACCCGCGGTCAGTACGAACGCTACGCCAATCGTGCCGGTCGTGAATCTGGTTAGTATAGGTGAGAGGAACAACCCCTCGAATCCCGTAAATGCCAGGTACAGCGCTGTTCCGAGTCCCGTATTGCCCCGCATGACTACGGCGTTCGCGCCCATCAGCATACCGAACATAATGCCGAACATGAGCAGCATCCCTATCCAGCCGAAGCTGAATATGACGTCCCCCACGCCGAGCATATCGCCGATCCATATGGCGGCCCCGGTTGTCACGATGCCCAGCGCTACCAGGCCGTACATCCGCGCCATAGCGTCAGTAAAGATCGCGTTCACGCGATCCTGGCCTATGGAAATACTGTATTGCTCAGTTGACATATCTTGCCTCCCTACCTGAAGAATAGTTGCTGCTTGGCGCTTATGAAATGCTGGCGTTGGAGTTCTGACCGAAATAATATCCCACCACCGCGCCAACCAGCCCGGAGGTCGCTGCGGACAGCGTTGTAATCAGACGTATCGCGCCATCCAGACTCATATCCGTGATAAACCAAAAGTCAAGAACAAAGGCGACAACGGGGATCAACATAAGAACTCCGAAACCGGATAGAATCCCGAACCTGACCCTCTCTATCGGGGACAGGCGTTCTAGCGGTTCCCTCATGCCAGTAGAAGGACGCTCGCTCTTTGGCCTTCGCTCGAATTGAAGGCCATTGCCAGATGATAACCCTATATCTTGTTCTGAATTAGCTTCATTGTCTGGTTCCTTCAAATCGGACATTACAGTCAGTCTCCGTCAGGAATTGTGAATGTGCGGTGAATCAACGCCGCCGCCATCGCCCTGTCTTTTTCTTGCGATTCAGAATCGAATCACTATCGGGCCTAATAGCCCATCTCTCCCTACCGGGACGTTCCAGAACTATGCGGTCCACCCCGCCCAATCGCTCTATCTCAAGGGCAAGCCGGAGCACGTCTATCAAGTCATCCTCAACGGATTTCGGTTCCAAGTCTTCTTTCGACGGCGAGCTTAGTCTCCAGTCCAGCACTGTGTCTAGCAACTGGACCGAATACTCCAGCATATCTTCCGTACTGTATCCCGTCCTAGAAGCAGCCCATTCCAAGAACTCGGCAGTTTCCTTACTTATTCCTATCTCGATCCTCGTCTTTTGATCCACCATGTTTTCACCCCCAACTATCCTGAATCCACCGGGCGACGTCCCACATTATAATATCTGCCCCACAATCTCTGCGTCAGTAAATCGCCTTCGACCGCTTCAGCGACTTCAACTCCTCTTCTTCATGCCCAAGCAACCCGCCAATCACCGCGTCGTTGTGCTCGCCAAGCAGCGGAGCCGAATAGTAAGCCGGTCTCTGGATTCCGCTGAACCTTATCGGCAGTCCTGCCACCTCGCGCGTCCCCACTTCCGTATGGTCCATCTCGATGATAATCCCACGCTCACGGAAGTGTGGGTCGCCCAACATCGCAACCGCATCCATGATCGGCCCCGCGGCGATCTCTTCACATTGAAGGGCTTCGGTCACCTCCATGGGAGATTTACCAATCGTCCAGTCCGCGACGATCTTGTCCAGTTCGTCCTCATTCGCTTTGCGACCCTTGCGACTCGTGAATCGCGGGTCCGACTTCAGACCGGGACTTCCGATGATCCGGCAAAATCTTGCCCACTCATCGTCCGACTGGACCGCAATCGCCACCCACTGGTCTTCCCCCGCGCACCGATACACGTTGTGAGGCGCCATGTCTGGGTCGCGGTTCCCGATTCGCTCCGCCACGCGACCGTTGATGGTGTAGTCGAGGAACGCCTCCGGTATCATGCTGCTCACGACCTCCGCCATCGCCGCCTCTATTTTCTGCCCTTCTCCTGTCTTGCCCCTGTGCCACAGCGCGCTGAGAACGGAATGCACCATCATTGTTCCTACAAGGTAGTCCGGCCAGTTGCCGCCCAGATTCTGGGGTCGCCCCCCTTCGTATCCGGTGACCGATGGCTGGCCTGCATACGAGCACACATTCGGCCCGAAGCCCGTCGCGTCCTTGTCCGGTCCGAACGTGCCCATAGTAGAGCCGCTCAACATTACGAGGTCAGGCCTGACCTTTCGCAGGTCGTCGTATCCCAGACCCAGTCTGTCCAGCACTCCGGTCGAAAAATTCTCCATTACCACGTCGCTCACAGCTACGATCTCTTTCACAAGCTGCTGCGCGTCCGGGTCTCGCAGATTGAGCGTAACACCCCGTTTGCTGTGATTCAGGCAGTTCCAGATAGCGGACCTGTTCACGCCCGGCTCTCCGTCCGCGCCGCCGCCTAACGCGCTCCTCCCCAACTCCAGCCGCGTATTGGACTCCACCCTGATAATCTCGGCCCCAAGCGACCCGAGCCATCTGCCAGCATACGGCACCGAGAGTATCCATCCGAAGTCAACTATCCGCACGCCTTCCAGCGGTCTGTTGCGTTCACCGTGGGTCAATTTCTTGCGGGGCGCCGAGCTCCTGACGGAGGACCACACGGAGTCCGTGTTGTGCTGACCCAGCGGGGGAGCCGGTCTCCGCAGCTCCCACGGTGTCGCCGAAAATCGCACTGACGGGCCGGGTTGGACTATCCCGCTGCCTGGAGAATTGCCATTTTGGGCGACGAAGAACCCACGCTCCTTGTAGTGCGCCGAGCCCACAATCTCATCCACGCTCTGCACCGGGAAGCAGGGAATACCCCGCGACTGGAGCATTTCATACAGGGCGTGTCTCTCAAATCCCTTCACCCACGCCGAGACACCCTTCTCGATTTCATCAAGGCCCTCTCTCCGCCCGGCAAGCGTGTCGTACTCCTCTTTCTCCGCCCATTCCGGGTTGCCCATCAGCGCCTTCAGAGACACCCACCAGTGGTCCATTATGAAAGTTGCCGTGGCGTAACCGTCCTTGCACTCCCATATCCACGGGAACATACCCTTTTGCCTGGTCTCCGGCATCTGCGAAATGTCGTATGAGAACATGGCGAAATTGCCGCGTATATGACTGGAAACCGCGTCCATTGCCGATACGTCAACTTCCTGCCCCTGTCCGTACTTCTCCCTGTGGAACAGCGCGCACATCGCGCCCGCCGCCGCGACCCATCCCGCGAGGTACATGGACTGGTTCCCACGCCCCCTCAGAGGCGTGTGGCGTTCGGGGTCTGTAACGAACATCGCCGGAGACTCCCAGCCCATGCCCCCCATATGCCAGGCAATCAGGTCCGTACCCTTCCAATTCCTGTAGGGTCCCGTATTCCCGAAAGGCGTTGCATACACCCGAATCAGGAGGGGATCGAGCTTGCCCACCGTATCGGAATCTATCCCCAGTTCCGCGGCCCGCTCGGGCTGAACGTCTGTGACAAAAATATCGGCGCCGGACACTAGGGAGTGCATACGTCGTCTGTCGCCATCCCTGAGGAGGTCTAGCGACACGCCCCTCTTGTTGGCGTTCAGATACATGAAAAGACCGGACGACTCCGAATCGGCTGAGTCATTCGGAAAAGGCCCCGCCGTCCGAAGCGGATCGCCTTCCGGCGGCTCCACCTTCACCACGTCCGCGCCGAGGTCGGCGAACGCCTTGCCGCACATTGCCCCCGCGTGTCCGATGCTGTACTCGACTACCCTGATGTCCGACAGCGCGTCCTCGGTCATGCTCAGCTCCACTTTCAAGGTCAGACGTTGGCTAAAATTCTGCTGTTCGGCCTTAACCGGACTTCCACAGCCTGGAGAATGTCAGAGCTCTCGGACAGTGCCCATACGCCTCGCCTATCTCCACCACCACGCCTTGAAGAATCTTTGCGTTCTCATCCGGGTCGAACACTTCCAGCGCGACCTGCATATCATCCAGCGTCGCTCGGTCCACTATCTTCACCCTGCCATTCACCCTGACTGTCTCAGGCACGCCCGGAATGAAGAAAATCAGCGCGATGTTCGGGTTCTCGGACATATTCAGGTACGACTGGAACAGCCTGTTGCCGGCAACGTCCGGGATAAGCAAAGTCTGGTCGTCGAGAACCTTCACCCATCCCGGTCTTCCGCCCTTGGGAGATGCGTCACAAGCGCCGTCCGCCGCGCTCGTAGCCATTACGAGGAACGGCGACTGCCGTATGAACTCGCGCACCTTGTCGTCCAGATAATCCACTACTTTGGTGGCCGCTCGCCCTCTTGGGAATCCAAATTCGCTAGTGAACCTGTTGTCGAACTTAATCTCTGCGTCTGACACCTGGACCATATCAGCCCCTCCCGCCTGAATACTAATGCGTGTGATTCGTCGAATTGTACGCCAACATGATGTGTTGGGCAACGCGGCTTGACTGCGTATCCCTCTGTCGTACAATATCCGCATATTATCGCCTGTGGTGTCTTATGCCCGTCCTCTACATAGTCCCCACCCCAATCGGGAATCTCGAAGACATAACCCTGCGCGCCCTGCGCGTTCTCGAAGAGGCCGATCTGATAGCCGCCGAAGATACCCGGGTAACCCGTAAACTCCTGTCTCGCTACTCGATTTCGACGCCCGCGACAGCGTTCCACGAACACAACAGGGCCAGGAAAACCCCGTACCTGCTCGGCCTGCTGCCCGATAAGGACATCGCCATCGTCTCGGACGCGGGAACTCCCACCTTGAACGACCCCGGACAGCAACTCGTAGCCGCCGCCGCCGCCGCCGGATTCACGATTACCGCCTTGCCCGGCGCGTCCGCGATTACCACGGCCATAGCCGTATCGGGAATTCCCGCCGAAGGATTCGTATATCTCGGCTACCTGCCCGGCAGGAAAACAGCGAGAACCAGGCTGCTCTCGGAACTTGTCTCGGAACCCAGGGCTCTTGTCGCATTCGAGACTCCTCACCGTATGGCCTCAGCACTCCTGGATGTTCGAGACGCGCTCGGAGACCGCCGGATCGCGGTGTGTCGCGAGCTGACCAAGATGCACGAGGAAGTCTTTAGGGGAACCGTGTCCGAGGCAATCGAGCGTTTCACCGAACCACGCGGCGAATTCACGTTGGTGATAGAGGGCGCAGACGACTCGCCGACTCCTGTCCCAACAGAGGACGCCAGGGAGATACTGGCGCGCCTGAAAGAGCGGGGCGCAAGCGCGCGCGACGCGATAGCGGTCGCAACCGCCGCCACGGGACTTTCGCGGCGGGAACTCTACTCGATATGGCTTACGCTGCCGTAGAACATTACGCGGCAGCGCTCACCCCGTCCGCTGCGCCTCTTCATCCGACACGACCATCTTGAGCCGTTTGTCCAGAGTTGAGCGAGGCATCAACAATCGCCGCTGGCAGGTCACACACCTCAACCCAATGTCCGCGCCCAGGCGGACAACTTCCCAGTCCGTACCTCCGCACGGGTGCCGCTTTCTGAGCCTGACCACCCAGCCGAGTTCGTACTGCCTTACCATGTCCTGCCCTGTCGAGTCAGAACATCATTGATAGAAGCCCGCAAATCAAGCGCGACCCGCCTCGCCGCACTCGCGAACTTGTCGGGGTCTGAGGATGCGTAGGTGATCCCTCTGGATGAGCTTATCAGCAGGTTGGGAATATCCGCGTCCAGACCGTGGATTATGCTGGCCTTCAGGTCTCCGCCCTGGGCGCCTATTCCGGGAACCAGCATAGGCATACCAGGACATCTCTCGCGTATCTTCCCCAACTCTCCGGGATATGTAGCGCCTGCCACCACTCCGATATTCCCCGCCTTATTCCACTCTGCTAGCTTGACTGCCATCCATTCGTATAGAGGAATATGCCCACCATCGAATGCGACCGGAATGTCCTGGAACTCCGCCGCCCCCGGATTCGACGACCTGCACCACACGATTACGCCGCGGTCCTGATATTCGAGATAGGGTTCCATGGAGTCACTGCCGCCCCAGGCGTTGACCGTCGCCGCGTCGAACCCCCACGTATCGAACAGCGCGCGCGCGTACATCTTATTAGTAGAACCGATATCGCCTCGCTTGCAGTCCGCTATCAGCAGCGTGTCCGGCGCGACCTTCCGTATATGCTCCACCGTCCGCTCCAGCGCTTTCAGACCGGGCAGACCCAGCGCCTCATAGAACGGGAAGTTGGGCTTGTACGCGCACACCACATCCCGCGTGGCTTCTACTATGGCCTTATTGAACTCAGACACGTCCGAAATCGGCATAAGTTCGGGATCAGGATCCAGTCCCACGCACACCAGGCTTTCGTTCGCTTGCGAAACTGAATAGAGCCGATCAACGAATTTCGACACCGATTTCACCTCGTGTGTTGAGACACATCCATTTCCTCTTCTTCAAGGGGGTACCAGAAGACCTCGCCGCCATCAATGAGAAGTTGGATGCGCCTGTCTATGCGAACTCCCGCGATCACGGCCCATGCCTCTTTTCCCGTGAACTTCGTCAAAAGGTTAGCGTGAGACAACGCTCTGCTGGTATCCCTGTCGTCGCATGTATAGGAAGCCTCCACTGCAATGTAGAAGGTTTCTCCATTTGCCTTGGCGACTTCCATTATAAGATCGGCTTTGTAAAAACTTTCCCTGACGCCCAGGGGGATTCCAGCGAGTCTTTCTGTGCCATATCCCCTTGCCAGGAAACGAAGCCTGTCGCGCGCGAGAACTTCTACCATAGTCTCGTCAATCCTCAGACCTTTAGCCTCATCCAGCCTGAGCGCTATGCCGGTGGCGCTCTTCGTTGCGGCGTGCTCGGCATAGTTGCCCCGGAAATTGCCGAAGTCTTGACTCATTCGCCCATATCCGATTTCGATATTGTCCAGACGACGCAGCATTAAGTTCTGTGTCTCCAGCAGCGAGTTCTGGGTTTCCAACATCGAGGCCTGTGTCTCCAGCATTGCGTCTTGGGTTCGCCTCAAACCGGCCAGGTCCTTCAGCATGGAGTTCTGCGTCTCAAGCATGACCGCGAACTGACCCGGCAACGCCAGAAGTTCTTCGGTCAGCAATTCACGCCTCAGCGCGACACGGACCTCTTCGTTTTCCCGCACGAGCCGTAGCAGTTCGTCAATTGTGCTGATCGTCGTCAATTCTTATACTCTCTTTACTGCCCTTTATTATACCCGCTTAACCCTTCCAGGAGGCAGGCTCTTCCCGTTAAAAGATAACGACTACAATAGATACATCTAACTGTATGAAGACTATGGAGCATACCAATGACCGAACCAAGATCCGGCCCGTACATCTGGGTGACCTGGCTGTCCAAGCTCCTGGTGGGCGACCGCTCCTGCGAGTGGGCGGCGTGGTTCAAGGCGCACCACAAAAATTACGACCGTTCTCCCAGTCCATTCGACGTCGTCACATGGCAAATGAATCACACAGCCCTCCTGGGAGATGTCAGAACGGAGCTGGAATTCGAGGGAAACAGGGTCCTTTCCGAAGACCAGAACTACTTTAACCTGCGCGGAAGCTCCGGGGCGGTGCTGGGTGGCAAGCCCGATCTCGTCGTCATGCGGGAGGATGGAACCGGAACAATCTACGACGTAAAGACCGGACAGCCACGCGCCTCCGACAACGCGCAGGTAATGATCTATATGTACGCGCTGCCCTATATCAACCAGTTCAAGGGCGTCGAGTTTGACGGCCGCCTGGTTTACCGAGACAACAGCGAGGTCGAAATACCTTCCGATGCCGTTGACGATTCCTTCAGGAGCCACCTGTTCGGAGTGATACGTCGGATATCCGACTCCGAGCCGGCGCGAAAAGTCCCAAGCGGTCTCGAATGCAGTATGTGCGACCTCACATTGGCTGACTGTCCAGAGAAGGTGGAAGACGACCCGCGCGAATCAATCGCCGAGGGCGCGGAGTTTTGAACCCACGCCCAGCTTTCGTAATCAATACGATAGCGATCAGAAAACGCTAAACGCCCCGCCAGTACCGCCGGCCGCTGACTTTCACGATGTGGCCGAAGCCAGGGTCTGGGAAGTGGCCTGCGGAAACGAGGTGACCTCCCTGCTCCAGCATCTCGAGAACTGCACGCCGCGTTCGGCGCGCCATTCCAGGATTCATATCGAATATGGGCGTCCACTGCGGGTGCGTTATCTGCACTGGATTGTTCGCTACGTCTCCCAGGATGAAGCCCTTCTCGCCCTCCGACGAAATGACGATAGACGTATGTCCCGCGGTATGTCCGGGCGTCAGCATTGTCGTAAGCTCGCCCGTAATCCGGTACTCGTCCTCCATGAGATCCAGGATGTTGAGGTCTTTCAGCGGCGTTACCTGTTGACGTATGTGGGGCCAGTCGGCCATCACCTCTTCCTGTGTCCAGAAGTCCCAGTCGGCCTTTGGTATCAGGTATCGCGCGTTTGGAAATGTTGGCTGCCCATTGGACAGGTTCCATCCCACGTGGTCGCCGTGAAGGTGTGTCAGTACGACAAGATCAACCGAATCACGGTCCACACCGCGCCGCTTCATGTCCTCCAGAAGCTGGGCGCCCGGCAGTTGCAGCCCCGTGTCGACGATTATCAGCTTGCCCTCCGATCTGACCGCCGTTGTGCCCACACGCGACTGTATTTCGTCCCCCGCGTAGAGCGCTCCCGGCACGAGCCGCCACTCCTGCAGCGACGATCCCGGGAATATCGCCTGCGGGTCCCTCATTGATACCGCGTCCGCCAGCGCGGTCATTTCCGCGTTACCGACCTTGATAGTGTAGTTTGCCATTTTTCTCTCCTCGGATGTGTGTCGCGCTCACCTGAGCGGCCTGAACGATTCGCGAATGTCCTGAGCCAGCAATTCCGGCTCCTCTGCGGCGGCGAAGTGTCCGCCGCTCGGCATCTCGGTGTAACGCGCGAGATTGTAGAAGCGGCGCAACCACTCCTCCGGCGGGTAGCTGATCTCCACCGGGAACCTGGCGAAGTTCGTGGGAACCGTCACCCGGTTGTCCGAACTAAGCCGAGACGGAGCCTTTCCGCTTTCGTAGTACAACCGCACCGACGAGCTGATAGTCTGCGTGGCCCAGTAAACGGTCAGGTGAGTCAGGAGTTCGTCCTTGGAAAAGCGCGACTCGACATCACCGCCGCAGTCGCTCCACGTACGCCACTTCTCTACGATCCACGCCGCGAGTCCGGCAGGGGAGTCGTTGAGTCCGTAAGAAAGGGTCTGCGGCTTGGTGCGATGCTGGTGTCCGTATGCCCCCTCGGCCTGCTGCCACCACTCACGGTGCGCGAGGAACTCCTTCTCCGCGTCCGAAAGCTCGTCCTCAGGCGGTATCGGAGAGCCGCCCGACGCCATCGTCAGATGAATGCCACTTACCGATTCAGGGTACTCTAGGCCCAGCGTGGTAGTTATCTGCGCTCCCCAGTCGCCGCCCTGCGCTACGAAACTGTCATAACCCAAGCCCTCGGTCATGAGGATGTGCCACAGTTCCGAGATGCGTCCCGGACTCATGCCGCGCTGCGATGGCCTGTCCGAGAACCCGTACCCCGGCATGGACGGCGCGATGACGTCGAAGGAGTCCGCGGCATTCCCGCCGTGGCTCGCCGGATCGCTCAGAAGCGGGACTATCTTCAGCATCTCGACGAATGTGCTCGGCCACCCATGTGTGATGACCAGCGGAATAGGATCCGGCCCCATCCCTTTCGCGTGTATGAAATGTATTCCGAGTCCGTCAACGTCGGCGCGGAAGTGCTCCAATTCGTTAATCCTGCGCTCCTGTTCTCGCCAGTTGAACTCATTGAGCCAGTATTCACACAGTTCGCGGATGTAGGCCAGATTCGAGCCATAGTCCCACTCTGCGCCCTCGATCTCGTCAGGCCAGCGGGTTCGCGCCAACCTATCTTTCAAGTCATCGAGAGTCTCGTCCGCGATGTGTATCGTGTACGGTTGAATGCCCATTGTCAAAGTTCCTCCGATTCGCTCAGAACCGGGCATCGCCCCGATGTTTCCGATGCGAGAATTATATTCAAGCGCAATCTAACACATATCGTCTCAGCGATGCGGAAGCCTGATCGCTGTCCGTTGATGCCCTCTTTCCTTCTAATATTCAGGAGGATGCTGTATCAGTTTGGTCGGTGGCAGTAGACCCCCTCACCCTCAAGGGAGAGGGGGTCTGTTGATTGAAATTCTTAGATGGCTGCACATTTACATACCCTTCTCAGCGTCGAGGTAGAGGGGATTTTCGCGCCGCAAGGAACGCCGATTAAGTTGATACAGGTTGTTGTCGTTCACAGGGTCTTTCCAAAGTCGATAGGTGTGTGGAAAATTGGCTGGGTTATATATTCTGATTTATGTGACCTCAGGTGGACCCCTGGTGGACTTCAGGTGACGTTTCAGGTGGGTATTGACCTGAAAATCGGCGGATTTAGCTATGAAGTCGCCTGGAATTGACTTGCAGAAAAAAATTGTCGGACATTTTTGTCGTCATTGATAAACTCCACATTATATAATTTAGGCTCTTTTGTTCTGCAACAGGCATATTGCAACATAGCGAGCGGAGAGTCGCGCAACACTTCGTACCGGCTTGAAGCCGTATCAGTTTGGTCGGTGGCAGTAATCACCCTCACCCCAGCCCTCTCCCTTAACCCGAATCCACCGAAGAGGGTTAGTATCGCCGCCGGGGCGTGGGTGAGGGACGTGTCAAAGTGGCGGTGCGGTTATGATGTCAGCGCCTGGGTCGTTCTGAAGGTCCGCGGTCGTGATTTTGGACGCCAATGGAGGCCCACAGTGGCGATTTGGGGCGAGTTTGACGAATCTGCGGGCAACAGTGGACACCCGCGGTCCGGTCCGGAGCGATCTTACGGACAAGACAGGCTGTGGTGTGTACGGTGGTCAGTAGTAGACACTGCCGTCAGGCCGGCAGAGGAATGGCTCGCAGTCTGGTCAGTGCGCGACCGAACTGTGTTTCCCAGGGCCAGCGCTGCGGGAGATGCAAAGTAAGGCGGCGGGCCGAGTGGGTGAGCCGTCCGGCGAGGGAGAACAAGCGTCTGCGCAGGGTCTTGGTGGTCGCCACCGGCTCGCGCAGACCGATGCGTCCGATCCAGCGAGCCAGGTTGTGAGCCATTACCTGTATGGCCATCCAGGCGGCGTTGGCTGCAAAGCGCCCCGAGGGCAGATGGTTCAGCACGACACCGTACTTGAGGTCTCGGATGGCGTTCTCGATCTCGGCGTGGCGGCGATGGTCGGCCTCCAGTTGGAGGGTGTCGCCCTGTCGGTCGGTGATGAAGGCGTGATAGCTGTAGTCGACGAAGAGGGCCAGTTGTGAACCGGGCGTGGGCTTCACCCTGCGGACGATGAGACGCACCGGTGCGGCATCGGGCTCGTTCCGAAAAGGGGTGTAGGTGGTCTCAGCCACGTCGGCTGCGCCGTCCATCCAGTAGGGTATGGGAGTCCAGTCCTCCTCAGGTATGGCCTCTATGAGATTGCGCAGTCGGGTGTGCTGACGGACGGTGATGGAGAAGCGGACACCTGTCTTTCGGCATACGGAGACGATGTCATGGGTGTAGAAGCCACTGTCGGCGCGTACGGTGAGTTGTCCTGTGGCCCCGGCGCAGCGCACCCGGCTCACCGTCTCACGCAGGAAGTGGGCTGCGCCCCGGGCGGTGTTGGCTCGACCCTGTCGCAACCGGGCCATCAGCACGTCGCCGGTTCCTGCGGCGACGGCCACAAGCGGGTGATAGCCTCTCTGGCCGGTGTAGTTGTGGCGGCGGGCGCCCTCCTTGCCCAGTCCGTAGGTCTCGCAGATGGTGGAGTCCAGGTCGATGGTCAACGGCTCATCGCCGGGACCCGCGCCAGCGGCCCAGGCCCGCGCCAGCAACTCCCGGCTCACCCGGTCCAACTGCCGCACATGTCCCCACCTGAAGCTGCGCAGGAAGGTCCCCAGGGTGGATGGCGCCTTCACTGTACAGCCCAACACCCGCCCGGTCCCACCGGCACGCAGCGCGTCGGCGTCATCGATGCAGTCCCCACCGGCCAGCGCCGAGGCAACCAGGGTCAGCGTCTTGTCTCCCGGGTTCGCCCGTCCCGGCGCATCGCCCAGGTCAACGTTGCTGTCCACCAGTTCACTCAGTCCCAGGCGCTGAGCGAGAGTGGCCGGCACGAGCAGCCCGGCATTGGCCACCAGCCGGGGATCGTCGAAGGCGATTCGGATGCGGTCGGGACGCTCAGGTGGTAACATCTATTAAGTGCTCCTGCTCTGGGGTTGGTTCTTGTCTTCAAACCCATTATCCCAGATTCAATGGAGCGCTTTCTCACCCCTTTTGCACGACGACTCATCCATCCCTTCGGTGGATCCGGGTTAAGGGAGAGGGGGTCTGTTGATTGAAATTCTTAGCTGACTGGACATTTACATACCCCTACCTACCCTCAAGGGAGAGGGGGTCTGTTGATTGAAATTCTTAGCTGGCTGCACATTTACATACCCTTCTCAGCCCGTCGAAGGGGAGGGGATTTTCGCGCCGCAAGGAACGCCGACTAAGTTGATACAGGTTCCGCCTGTATGTTCGGTGTCTGCCAAAGTGGGGGCAAAGAGGCCGCTGCTTGACTAAAATACGCTAAGGTGAGAAAACTAGGTTCTGTTGACATTCGGAATCTCATCCTGTCATTTCATTCAGTCCATGATCGGATTTTCAGTATTCCAAACAAGCGTGAATACGACTTAACCCGAATCCACCGAAGAGGGTTAGTATCGCCGCCGGGGCGTGGGTGAGGGACGTGTCAAAGTGGCGGTGCGGTTATGATGTCAGCGCCTGGGTCGTTCTGAAGGTCCGCGGTCGTGATTTTGGACGCCAATGGAGGCCCACAGTGGCGATTTGGGGCGAGTTTGACGAATCTGCGGGCAACAGTGGACACCCGCGGTCCGGTCCGGAGCGATCTTACGGACAAGACAGGCTGTGGTGTGTACGGTGGTCAGTAGTAGACACTGCCGTCAGGCCGGCAGAGGAATGGCTCGCAGTCTGGTCAGTGCGCGACCGAACTGTGTTTCCCAGGGCCAGCGCTGCGGGAGATGCAAAGTAAGGCGGCGGGCCGAGTGGGTGAGCCGTCCGGCGAGGGAGAACAAGCGTCTGCGCAGGGTCTTGGTGGTCGCCACCGGCTCGCGCAGACCGATGCGTCCGATCCAGCGAGCCAGGTTGTGAGCCATTACCTGTATGGCCATCCAGGCGGCGTTGGCTGCAAAGCGCCCCGAGGGCAGATGGTTCAGCCCGACACCGTACTTGAGGTCTCGGATGGCGTTCTCGATCTCGGCGTGGCGGCGATGGTCGGCCTCCAGTTGGAGGGTGTCGCCCTGTCGGTCGGTGATGAAGGCGTGATAGCTGTAGTCGACGAAGAGGGCCAGTTGTGAACCGGGCGTGGGCTTCACCCTGCGGACGATGAGACGCACCGGTGCGGCATCGGGCTCGTTCCGAAAAGGGGTGTAGGTGGTCTCAGCCACGTCGGCTGCGCCGTCCATCCAGTAGGGTATGGGAGTCCAGTCCTCCTCAGGTATGGCCTCTATGAGATTGCGCAGTCGGGTGTGCTGACGGACGGTGATGGAGAAGCGGACACCTGTCTTTCGGCATACGGAGACGATGTCATGGGTGTAGAAGCCACTGTCGGCGCGTACGGTGAGTTGTCCTGTGGCCCCGGCGCAGCGCACCCGGCTCACCGTCTCACGCAGGAAGTGGGCTGCGCCCCGGGCGGTGTTGGCTCGACCCTGTCGCAACCGGGCCATCAGCACGTCGCCGGTTCCTGCGGCGACGGCCACAAGCGGGTGATAGCCTCTCTGGCCGGTGTAGTTGTGGCGGCGGGCGCCCTCCTTGCCCAGTCCGTAGGTCTCGCAGATGGTGGAGTCCAGGTCGATGGTCAACGGCTCATCGCCGGGACCCGCGCCAGCGGCCCAGGCCCGCGCCAGCAACTCCCGGCTCACCCGGTCCAACTGCCGCACATGTCCCCACCTGAAGCTGCGCAGGAAGGTCCCCAGGGTGGATGGCGCCTTCACTGTACAGCCCAACACCCGCCCGGTCCCACCGGCACGCAGCGCGTCGGCGTCATCGATGCAGTCCCCACCGGCCAGCGCCGAGGCAACCAGGGTCAGCGTCTTGTCTCCCGGGTTCGCCCGTCCCGGCGCATCGCCCAGGTCAACGTTGCTGTCCACCAGTTCACTCAGTCCCAGGCGCTGAGCGAGAGTGGCCGGCACGAGCAGCCCGGCATTGGCCACCAGCCGGGGATCGTCGAAGGCGATTCGGATGCGGTCGGGACGCTCAGGTGGTAACATCTATTAAGTGCTCCTGCTCTGGGGTTGGTTCTTGTCTTCAAACCCATTATCCCAGATTCAATGGAGCGCTTTCTCACCCCTTTTGCACGACGACTCATCCATCCCTTCGGTGGATCCGGGCTTAAACTGCTAACATTGCCATAACGCAAACGGGAGGAGCTTACCATGGCTGAGAATACGAGGGTCGTCATCGTTGGCGGGGGACACAACGGCCTGGTCGCCGCAGGCTACCTCGGACGGGCCGGTCTGGGTGTCCAGGTGCTGGAGCGCAGAGACGTCGTCGGAGGCGCCGCGGTGACCGAGGAGTGGTTTCCCGGCTACAGGATATCTACCTGCTCCTACGTCTGCCACATCCTTCAACAGAAGGTGATTGACGAACTGGAGCTGCGCAGGTACGGCTTCCACGTGTACCCCCTCGACCCGTCGCGGGTCCACCCCTTCCCCAACGGAAAGGCGCTGACCATCTGGCACGACGACGCAAAGACGGCCGAGGAGCTCCGTGCGCTGTCGCGGGAGGACGCCGACGCCTGGCTCGAATGGGCCGACCTGTGGCGCCGCGCCGTCCGTATCCTCAGCGACTACTACCTCAGCCCGCCGCCCTCGCTCGCCGAGCTCGCCGAGAGGTTCCGCCAGGAGGGGGAGGAGGAACTCCTCGAGACGCTGCTGACCGTCCCGCTCAGGGATCTGATCGAACGCTACTTCGTCTCGGACGAGGTCAAGGCGGCCGTAAGCGCCGGCGCGATGGATATGGGTAACATAAGCGCGCCGGGCAGCGCCTACATCGCCGCGCTCTACAGGTACGCCGCCTTCCGCGAGGACACCGAGAACTACGGAATCGTCCGCGGCGGCATGGGCTCCATCACCCAGTCGCTGGCCCGCTCCGCCGAGGCGTCGGGCGTGTCGATCAGGACGGGAGCCGAGGTGAGCCGCATCCTGACGAGCAACGGCAGGGCCGCCGGGGTCGAGCTCGTCGACGGAGAGGTGATCGCCGCAGACGTAGTTCTGTCAAACGCGGATCCGAAACGGACCTTCCTCAAGCTCATGGACGGGGCCGGCCTCGACGAGGAGTTCGTCAACGAGGTCAGGGCGCTGAAAACGCAGTCGGCATCCGCCAAGTTCCTCTGCGCGCTGAGGGAGCTGCCTGACTTCTCCGGACACCTGGGCTCCGAGTACAACCCGGAGCGCCTCGCCATGATCAGCCTCTGTCCCACCGTGGAGCATGTCGAGAGGAGCTGGAACGACGCCAAGAACGGCCGGATCACAGAGACGCCGATCATCCAGGTCCAGATCCCCTCCGTGTACGACAAGACGGTCGCGCCGGAGGGCCGTCACGCGCTGTCTATGTGGGTCTATTTCCTGCCGCCCCATGTGCGGGACGGCTCCTGGCCCGAGATGCGGCGGCAGTTCGGCGAGCGGCTTATTGACGAGGTGTCCAAGTACGCTCCCAACTTCAGGGAGGCCATAATCGACTGGACACTGCTGACCCCGGAGGACATAGAGGAGCGCATCGGCCTCACCGACGGCAACATAAGGCATCTCGACATGGTCCCGCAGCAGATGATGTCCCGCCGGCCGCTGCCGGGGTGGGCCGACTACCGGACACCGGTCGAGGGCCTCTACCTGTGCGGCGCCGGGACACATCCCGGCGGCGAGGTGACGGGCGCGCCCGGACACAACGCCGCCCACGTCGCGCTGGGGGATCTGGGCCGTTGAACACACGAAGCGTCTGGCGGCCCGACAAGGACGAGATCGTCGTCGAGCGCGGCGCTGTCGCCACTGCGCACCCGATTGCCGCCCAGGTCGGCGTCGGCGTCCTCCCGCTGGAGCAACTGCTGGAGCCGGCCGTCCACTACGCCAGGGAGGGGGTTCGAGGCCGACCCCGCGAACGGCGCCCATGCAACCCCAGCAACCAGCCATGCGACCGAAAAACAGGCTAAGTAACTATCTCAAAACCCGACCTTAAGGAATTTCACCCTCACCCCAGCCCTCTCCCTCAAGGGAGAGGGGGTCCGTTATTGAAATTCATAGCTGACTGGACATTTACCTACCCCTCTCAGCCCGTCGAGGGAGAGGGAGATTGTGTCCTCCTGCCATCCGCTTGAGCGAAGAGTTTTGAGACAGTCTCTAAATAGAGGTTGGCCCCAACGATATAGCCAGGTGGAACAGGCCATGGAATGGAAGTAAATTACGTACCAACATCGTCAGTTATATAGCGCCACCAAGAAGTGTCTTCGCAGACACCAGTCTCGTCATCTTTACTCGTCAACCGGGTGGTGAAGGTCACCGAGCCGCCGAGCTAGACCGAGGTAGAAAGTGGAAATAGGCGGAGTCGCCGTCCACACTGTCGCATACGCGAAACAGCGTCACGCGCGCCCATTCTGATAAAGGAGGCTCCGGCGTCCAGACCATAACATGAACCCCCAGGTGGCCAGGAAGGCGACCGCAAGAAGGCCGATAGTCATGGCGGCCTCAGTATTGGTTATGACGTCGCTCGTACAGTGCCCCCTTCTATCATGCCCGGTCATCGGCCCGGGGCTGAGCGACCCCGGTTCCTCCCCAACGTTGGGCCTGGATTCCCAGTGGTACTGTCCGTCGTCTCCCAGGGTCAATACCCAGCATCTTGTTTCCGGCTCCTGAATCAGCAGGAGGGTGAAGAAGCTAAAACCTATTAAGGCAGAGATCAAAAGCCCGGCGACGGCGGCGGGTATGGCGCCCGTCAGAGAACTGCCCGATTTCGTAAGGCTTCGGACCGAGGCAATCCAGATCAGGATAGTCGCGGGCAGCAAAACCAGGGAGACCAGTGACAGGAATGCGGAGAAACTCGCAACCAGAGACAGCAGTCCAACAGCAGCCAGAAAACCGCCTCGGATGGCAGGGCTGGACACTCTGGAGGCTACGATGGCCAGGGTATAAGGCGAAAGGTACATAAGGGCGAAGGCAGCATTACCCGCAATCTGGGTGGTGGCCTCCGGCCCCTCGGCAGTCAGAAACGGCAACGGTCCCAGGACTGCCGCCGGAACAAGACCCGCGACAGCCCCAACCACCGCCAACCGTCTTCCGCGTCCATCATTCGGATTGGAATCGCTCATGTCCAGCGACCTCGCTGTCAATCTATATCCAGCCGGTGCGTATCTGCCTGAACGCGCCGATGCCCGAAGCGATCAGGTTGGGCGCAATCACTGACCATAAAATGGCCGTTTCCGAAATTTCTCGCGAACTGAAAATCGCCGGGTTCGGGTCTATCACAGTCTTGTAATAGTAGGCGGCCCACGCGCCCGCCAGTCCCAGCAAGACCCCTGCGCCCATACGCAAAGCCCGCATCAGCCTCGTTTCCTCCGACTCCCACCAGGCAATCGCGGCGCCAAGGCCGGCCCCGACTCCGGGTAGTGAGAACCACAGGGCAATGAATACCCAGCGCGGCCAGAGATAGTCCATGAAATAATACATGGCCCAAGTCAGCATGATGGCGCATATGGACAACAGCACCGACAGGCCAAATCCGGCGAAGATTCTGAGGGCTACCGCTATCAGGAGATACATACCGGACATTTCGCGGGTTCATAACCACATTCAAGCATCATCCCCACCCCTGTTCGGTATCTACTCGCGACGAGACAGCTTGGGGTCGAGCGCGTCTCTAAGTCCGTCTCCGACCAGGTTGATGGACAGAACCGTTATGGTCAGGATAAGACCGGGGAAGAAAGACACCCAAACAGCGGTTTGCAGGTAAGTTCTTCCGAGCGCGAGTATGTTGCCCCAGCTTGGAAGTTCGGGTGGAATGCCCAGTCCGAGGAAGCTGAGCCCAGCCTCTACCAGAATCGCGGTGGCGAATACGAAAGTCGCCTGCACCATCACGGGGGCGAAGGTATTGGGCGCAATGTGCAGCAGGAGAATACGCCAGGTGGGAGCTCCAAGCGCGCGGGCCGCCTCGACGAACTGGTACTCTCGCAAAGCGAGAACCTGGGCGCGCACGATTCGCACCATGCGAGGCGTGTCCACGACGGTAATCACGATAATCACATTGTTGATGGAACTTCCCAGCATCGCTATCAGGGCAAGAGCGAGCAACAACGTGGGGAAGGACATTATCGCGTCCATGAATCGCTGGATAATCATGTCGGCGCGTCGGTCATAGCCTGAGATAAGTCCCACGACCATGCCGGCGCACACGGTGAGAAGCGCGACGGTGAATCCGACTAGAAGAGAGACGCGCCCGCCGTGAATCGTGCGCGAATATACGTCCCTGCCAGTGTTGTCGGTCCCGAACCAATGCTCGGATGACGGGGCCAACAGTCTGTCGAGAGGCTCGAGTTTTAGCGGATCATACCTGTCTATGGCGCCGGCGAAGATGGTGAAAAACGAAATTATGGACAGGATCAAGAATCCCAGCAGCATATTGGGGTTCTTGATAAGCGCGCGCCGCGCATTTGTGGCGGTGGTCGCCCACTTGGAGCGAGGTTCGAGCCTTCCGGCTACTCCTGTCCCTTCAGTAGCCATCAGTACCTCACTCTTGGGTCAAGATATGCGTACACTACATCAACCGCTAGGTTCACGAACACATAAGCGCCCGCGAAAATCATCATGAGGCCCTGAATCACGGGGAAGTCGCGGTCTCCCACCGCGCCCACAAACAGCCTGCCCATTCCGGGAATGGCGAAAACAGTCTCGGTGAGAACCGCTCCGGTGACAGCGCCCGCGAAACTGAGGCCGACAATCGTGACAATAGGCATAGAGGCGGCGCGCAGGGCGTGTCTGAACAGGACGACACGTTCAACCAGACCCTTCGCTCGCGCCGTTCGTATATAGTCGTCTCTCAGGACTTCCAGCATACTCGAACGAGTCATTCGGGCGTTGAGCGCCATGAACGAGAGCCCGATGGAGATAGAGGGCAGTATCAAGTGTCTGAAGAATTGAGGCACGTCATCTGAGAATTGCGAGAAGCCGAACACCGGAGTCCATCCGAGTGTAACACTGAACAGCCACATCAGGTTGAGCGCGAGCCAGAATCCGGGCATTGAGAAGCCTATGACCGCGAAGATCATGACAACACGGTCAATCCAGCTGTTCGCCTTCCACGCAGCCAGGATGCCCATAGGAATGCCGAAAACAATCGCGATGAATATGCCCATGAAGATCATGGAGACGGTAGGCTCTACCCTGGTCGAGACCAATTCGGAGACCGATTTCCCGGTGAAGAGGGATGTGCCGAGGTCTCCCCTGAAAAACCCGCCCATCCAGTCCAGGTACTGGACAATCGCGGGCCGGTCAACTCCGAGCGCGGCCCTGGCCGCCGCGATATCTTCTTCGGTGGCTATCTGAAGAAAGTCTCCACCCAACAGAATCGCCGCAGGGTCTCCGGGCGCAAGCTGCATTATTGAAAACGTTATGATTGATACCACTATGAGCACGGGTATCGTCATAGCTACTCTTCGCAAGATATAGGGCAGCATAACGCCGGACCTCGAAATCTATGTACGGCTAAATGAGTTAGCGCGCGGGGTGGAAAAGCGCGCGCCTCTCCACCCCATATCCTATGCCGATGTACTACCTGTCAAGCCAAACGTTGTGAAGTATGGGGAACAGGCAGTCTATGCAGAATCCCTCCACGTCGGAGCGAATCGCCCGAGGGGGAGAGAACATGAAGTGGTTGATCGAGTGAGGGTTGTTGTAGATTGTGCGATTCATGTCGTCGTAAATGCCCTGCAAGATGACCGGGTCGGTCTCGACAAGGAACTGTCCGCGCAGCGTGTCCAGACGGGGTTCGTCATAGCCCGCGCTGTTTGTGCTGCCGGGCATATGCGGCGCGAGCGGATTCAGGCCGTTGGCGAAGTTCGACCAGGTAGTGGCGACTTCCCAGGGGCCCTCAGAGCCGGTGATGGCTACGCGCGAGGCCCAGTCCACCGAGACAAGCTCCACATTGGTGAAGCCCATTCCCTTCATCGCTTCCCACATGACAAGCCCGGCTTCGGGCATGAACGGCATGTCGGAGGCGGCAATTATGCGTATTCGCATATCCTTTGTGCCGGGACGCAGCGCCTCGGCCTCGGCCAGAAGGCGCATGGCGGTTTCCATGTCGCCGGACCTGGTCTTGATGCCTTCCGCCTGGACTTCATCGGCGGCCACAGAACCCCAGGGGGTGCCGCAGTGAACTACAAGGTAGCACTCTGTCCACATACTCTCGTCGCCGACGGCGGCCTGCATGATCCTGTCATTCGGCGCGACCGCGGATACGGCCTGCCGGGTCAGTCTGCCCGCCTCGCTGGTGTCGAATGGGGGATGGTTCAGGTTGAAGGCCGTTCCGCCGTAGTTTCCGTCGCGGATGGGCGACCATTCGACGCCATCCACTTCCGTCAGGGTCTCGGCCAAGTCAATCCTGAAGTCGTCCAGAACGTCAACCTCGGCGGTCTGAATGGCGGCGACGCGGGTAGCGTGGTCGGGTATGTCCAGCGCGTCGAAGCCGTCAAGATACTGAGTTATCTCACCCTTGGTGAAGTCCCAGGGTTCGCCTGCGTTGGGGACGTATCCGGCGAACTTCTCGAACTTCAGCACCTCACCGGGTATCCACTCGGTAAGCATATACGCTCCCGTTCCCACGGCGGTATCTATCGGCTGGCCCGGGGCCACCGACCAGAGTTCCTCGTGCATAATGGAGGGCTGGCGAGGGTCGAGTTGAGCGAGGAACTCCAGCACCATGGCGGTCGGCTGCTCGAACTTCATTACGATGGTATTTCCGCTTTCGTCCAGAATCTGGTTGAATATCTGTTCCGGGCGTTCCTTGCCCTCGTTTCCGGCGGAAATGCCGAGGAGCTGGCGTCCAAGCGGGTCAACGCGCGCGAAACGATTGTGGGACTCGGCAATGTCCGTCATTCGGAGGGGGTCGCCATTATGGAATGACTGACCGGCCCTGACCTTGAAGGTGTACTCAGTGCCGTCGTCGCTGAGGCTCCAGCTATCGAGCATCTGCGGGAATATCTCGTAGTTGGCGTTTCGCCAGAATAGCTGATCGTAAGCGTGACGCCCGACTGTTCCGGTAACGATTGCGCCGGTGGCCATTGTGTCAATGAACTTGATGGAACCCTGCGGCACATACTTGAGCGTACCGCCGGATTTGGCGTCGCCCATCATTTCTATCGGCCTGGGCTCCGGCCTCATCGAGGCGACGGACGGTGCCTGAGACTGCGTTCCCGCGGGCGCCTGCGCGGCTGCCGCTGCGGGAGCCGCGGGCGCGGGAGCCTGCGGCGAGGCGGGCTGCTGCATCGAGGCTGCGGGCGCTGCCGCTGCGGGAGCCGCGGGCGCGGGAGCCTGTGGCGCGGCGGGAGCATCCGGTTCTTCGGAACTCGAGCAGGCCAGCGCGAGCGCCATGATGGCCGCTAAGGCCAGTATCATCCAATTAAAACGTTGCATCTAAATCCTCCCTGTTATCTGCGTTCTTCCAGCATTCGATAAATTAGTGATTAACTCGATTCGGATGCGACCACAATCATTCTCAGGCCTCTTGGTAACTATCTCAAAACCCGACCTTAAGGAATTTCACCCTCACCCCAGCCCTCTCCCTCGATGGAGAGGGAGATTGTGTCCTCCTGCCATCCGCTTGAGCGAAGAGTTTTGAGATAGTCTCTTAGTCCTGAGCGTTGACAGGATTATATGTCTGAATCTTTTTTCAGTCAACAAATCATTCATTCCATGAAGGTCATTTCATAATATACGCTGCGCATATGTAACAAGATTGCTACATATGCGCGAAAGTCACGTCTGGCGAGATGGATCTGCGGGTTATTGGGAGTTGAGAATCAGGCCCTTCTGGAGAATCTGGGGTCCAAGGTGTCCCGCAGGCCGTCGCCGACCAGGTTGATTGACAGAACGGATAATGACAGGAAGAGTCCGGGGAAGAAGGTGACCCATACGGCAATCTGGAGATATGTTCGGCCCTGTCCCATGATGTTGCCCCAGCTTGGAATGGAAGGAGGCACGCCCGCGCCAAGGAAGCTGAGATTGGCTTCGACGATTATGGCGAGGGCGAATATGAATGTGGCCTGCACCATGACGGGCGCGAACGTATTCGGGGCTATGTGACGGAGCATGATTCTCCATGCGGGCGTGCCGATGGCGTTGGCGGCCTCGACGAACTGCTGCTCTCTGAGGGTGAGAACGGAACCCCTGACAACGCGAACCATTCTGGGCGTGTCTACGACGCATATCACCAGGATGACGTTTTGTACGCTGGCGCCCAGCACGGCAATCAGAGCGAGCGCGAGCAGAAGCGACGGAAAGGCCATCAACCCGTCCATGAACCGCATGATTACGTTATCCAGACGGCGATAGTATCCCGCAACGAGGCCAATGGCCAGACCGGCGACGGAGGTGATGAATCCCACCGAGAAGCCGACCAGAAGCGATACCCTGCTGCCCACGAGCGTCCTGTCGAAGACATCCCTGCCCAGGTGGTCGGCTCCGAACCAGTGCGCCGAGCTGGGGGGCTGAAGGCGTTCGAACGGGTTCAGTTCCGAGGGGTTGGTGCGAGCCAGGAAGGGCGAGAAAATCGCTATGACCACCACAATGGAAAGTATTATGGCGCCCAGAAGCATATTCGGGTTTCTTCTGAGCGCGAACGCCGAACCGCGCAAAAGTCCGCGATTGGCTCTTACCGTGACCTCTTGTGTTTCAGTCAATTGCCATCCCCGCTAATGAGGGCTAATACCTGATTCTGGGATCCAGGTATGCGTAGAAAATGTCAATAATAAGATTCACGAAAACGTAGCTGACCGCCGTAACCATCAGCATGGCCTGAACGATTGGATAGTCCCTTCTCACCACCCCGTCAACCAGCAGCCTGCCGAGCCCGGGAATAGCGAAAACCGTCTCGGTAACAACGGCTCCGCTCACCAGCGCGGCGAACACCAGGCCGATAACGGTTACGATGGGAATGGATGCGTTCCTGAGCGCGTGTCGCCCTATCACGCGCAGCTCGGCCAGACCCTTTGCCCTCGCGGTCCTTATGTAGTCTTCCTGCAGCACCTCGACCATCGTTGATCGCGTCATGCGGGCTATCAGGGCTGAGAACGGAATCGCGTTGGCGAGAGCGGGCAGCGTGAGACTCTTCAGGTATGGAAACACCCCTTCACTTATGGGAACGAACCCGACTGCCGGGAAGATTCTGAAATGCACGGCGAACAGCCAGATGAATATGAAACCGAGCCAGAAGACGGGAACGCTGAATCCCAGCACAGCGAACACCATGACGCCTCTATCGGTCAGGCTGCCGACCTTCCAGGCGGCCAGAACTCCCATCGGAATGCCGAACAAAATAGAAAGTACAATCGCCAGCAGTCCCAGGCTGAGCGTGGGCTGCAATCGGGGAGCCATCAGGCTGGTTATCGTGTGCTTGGAGAATATGGAGGTGCCGAGGTCTCCTCGCAGGAGATTTCCCACCCATACGCCGAACTGTATGTAGAAGGGCTTGTCGAAGCCGAGCGCTATCCGCATCTTCTCTACGTCTTCAGGCGTGGCTTCCTCGCCTGCCATCAGGACGGCGGGGTCGCCGGGAGCTATGTGAAGAATGGAGAACGTGATGACTCCCACCAGGAGTATCACGGGGATGCTGGCAAACAGTCTTCTTATTATGTACCCGGACATTTAGGCCTAACCAATTCTCAATTAGTAACTATGAATTATCAATCCCCCGGTCGGCAGAGCCGGGGATAGGCGCGCGTCGTCGCTTAGGCTCATCGGAACGCTATTGGCTCCGCAATCTGCGCAACTCGGCTTCCATCTCGGCCATGCGCTCCTCAGCCGCCTCAGCGGCGTCCTGCGACTCCTCAGGCGTCCGAAGGAACTCGCCACTCACTGGGTCTCGAAAGCGCAACTCTCCGTCGTCCCACCAAAACTCCAGTCCCAGTACCTCGCTATATCCCCAGTGTCGCGTCTCGAACTCGCTCACTATCTCGATAGGCTCGTACTTCCCATCCACTAGCCTGTCGCCCGCGATAGGAGCGTCGTGATACTCGCCCCCACTGGGGTCGAAACGCCAGTACTCGCGCACTCCATACCCCGCGTAGCGCTCGCGCTTGGTGGTGTAGTCCTGCCTTCCCGTGCTCCGAGAACCCACCTCCAGAACCAGGTCGGGCGGCTTGCCCACCTCGCTTATCACGTAGCCGTTGCGACGAACGATCCTCTCGGGACCGTCCAATCCCTCAGCGAACGTGCCGTCAGGATACGGGCCGTCCCTGTCGTCGGGGTGGGCCCACAGGTAACCTAGCGCCCCGACAAACACGTCGTCTCGATGTCTGAACCACGGGCCGAGCGCCGTGGTAAAGGCGCTGATACTTGGGTACTGCTCCATCATGTCAGGCTGTCTGGGCGGGTCCGGCAGCGGTTCGATGTCCGAGTAGTCCGGGACGCGGAAGCGGGGCTTTGTGAGTACGCTCTGTGTAGCCATGATCTGGTTCTCCGTGACGCCGTTTCACCTGAATCTCCGCATTTCCTCTTCCCGTCAAGGGAGGGCGATTGCCACTATTATAAACGGAAGGCGTCGGCAGTATATCACCGACGCCTTCCTTCTTACTATATGGCAGTTGTCTGTCGGGAGTTAAGGCGGTTTGGCCTACTCTTCATCTATCCACGTGTCCCACAGTACGGGGAACGGGATCGGATTCCAATTCTTGACCTCTTTCCTGGATGCGAGCGGAGGATAGAAGTCACCGATCCTGATGATCGGGATATCCTCGAACGCGAAGGTGTTGATCTCTTCCCAGATGGCGAACTGTTCATCGGCGCTCTTGGCCCTGGCGAACTTGTTCATCAATTCGGTCATCTTGCCCGTCTCGTCCTGGTACCTGTTGAACCAGCCGTCCTTCTGCAAGGATGTGTTGGTCAAAGGGCCTAGAACTCTGCCGGTTCCGCTCCATGTGTGGAAAGCCTCCCAGAGTTCGGGGTCTGCCCTGCGGGTTCCGAGCGTGGCCCAGTCCATAGGCTGGAGGTCCACGTCGAATCCGAGCTCTGTCAGCACCTCGGCGGTAACGGCGGCCAGGTCGGGAAGAACCGGCATATCCAGAGGCTGCATGACGCGAACCTCCACGCCTTCCACACCGGCTTCGGCTATAAGCGCCTTGGCCCGCTCAATGTCCTTCACGTTGTAGCGCCCCTCGGCTCCGGCGTCGGTGTCCCAGCGGGTGAAGCAGGCCTGGTAATTGGTGCACAGGCTCCAGAACTCGGGATCGCCGACCGCGGCGGTCAGAGCGCGCTCCATCGGGTATGCCAACTGGAGGGCGCGACGGACGCGCTTGTCGTTGAACGGCGGCTTCAGGTGGTTGACCCAGACGGCGGTGCCGTTGCCGGGCTTATTGATGAACAGGTTAAGATCGGGGTTCTCTTTGATCTGCGGAACGAAGTCGGCCTTGAACTCGTCGAGAGCGTGTACCTGACCGACGGTCAGCGCGGCTATCCTGGAGGCCATGTCGGGTATCTCGATCCACTCGATGGTATCTACATAGACCGTGTGGCCGCCCGCGAGCGCCGATGTCGGCTCGTCGCGCTTGGCGTAGTCCACCCAGCGCTCCGCTATCCACCT
The DNA here is from genome assembly GCA_965261525.1 of Dehalococcoidia bacterium. Taxonomy (GTDB): domain Bacteria; phylum Chloroflexota; class Dehalococcoidia; order Lucifugimonadales; family UBA1123; genus VXRN01. Next base: position 553,593 of record OZ253472.1, on the reverse strand, counting down.
GTCGCCGGGCGCCCAGCTTACGAACTTGAATGGGCCGGTGCCCATAACTGTCTGTGAGGATTCCGTCTGCGGCAGCGTGTGTATCTCTTCAGGCAGCACGTAGGGAGCGAAACTCTGGTTGGTGTGAATCGAGTCCAGGACCAGCGCGGTCGGCTCGGTCAGCGTGATGACGATAGAGGAGTCGCCGTCGGCGGTCATATCCGCTCCGAACTCGCCCAACAGCCTCTTGTACATGCCGGCCTTCTCTTTGACTCGCTCGAACGAGCCGACGATGTCGGTTGCGTTGACGGCCCTGCCGTCGTGGTACATGAGGTTATCGCGCAGGTTGAACCTCCAGGTGAGGCCGTCATCGCTCACATCCCAGTCGCTCACCAGCATAGGCGCGGGGCTGAAGGACTCGTCGAGCTGGAACAGGCCCTCCATCGTGTGCCGCGCGACGTGCGCGGTTACGATGAGGGTCGTCCACTGCGGGTCAACCGACTTCAGGCTGCCCTGCGGGACGATCTTGAGCGCGCCGCCATAGACCGGCATACCGGTAGTGACCGGCGTGGGAACGGCGGAATAGACCCGCGGCGCAGGCTGCGCGACAGGCGCCACAACGGTCGGGACCGCCATCGCGGGCGCGGCAGCCGCTGCGGGAGCGGCAGCCGCCGGAGCCTGCGGCGCGGCGGCCTGCTGCATGGCAGGCGCGGCGGGGGCGAGGGCAGGGGCTGCGGGAGCCGGAGCCGCCGGAGCCGCGGGCGTCGCCGAATCGTCCGCGCCCGAACAGGCCAGTATGAATACAAGGGCCACTGTAAGCCCAAGCATCGTCCAACTGAATTTCTTCATAGTCTTTCTCCTAAGTTGTTTGCCGCAAACCAGCGGCAGGTTGGGCTTAATTATGTGATTATATGAGGGTAGGATTATTCAGTCAACAATTCTCAATTTTTCGGCAGGGCCTTTCGGTTATCCAGTTATGTCAAGAAAGGCGAATCGCCAAGGGTCCCTCTGAAGAATCCCGTCAGAGCTTCGCTAGTTTCTGGACTCGCTGGTTGGCGGTGTCTATGCCGTAGATGCTGCCCTGGGAGTCGGTGTAAACCTGGTGGGCTCCCTCGAAGGTTCGACCGCGGGCCAGCAGTTCGCCGTCAAGGGTGAATATGCTGATACGGGGGATCTGGTCAGTGACGTAAACCACCTGGTTGGCGTCTATGTGGACGCCCATGGGGCACTTGAAATCGGTCCATTCGGCTTGGAATTCGCCCTCTGCCGTGAACACCTGCACCCTGTTGTTCTCGCGGTCGGCCACGTAAACCCGGCCGTCCTGGGACACGCGGACGCTGTGGGGCACCCGGAACTGGCCGGGGCCGCTGCCGGGGCTGCCGAAACTGCTTATGTAATCTCCGGTGGCGCTGAAGCGATGAACGCTGGAGTTTCCGTAGCCGTCGGCGACGTATAGCTCCCCGGATGGGGCCACGCAGACGTCGGCCGGGTGGTTAAACGGCGCCTGCATTGCCGCCCGGCGCCGCGTTCCCAACGACCGTTGTAAATTGCCGACAGTGTCGTAGATCAGAACCTGGTGGGCGTCGCGGTCGGTGAGATAGACGGTGTCATCGGGGCCGACGTGGATGTGATGGGAGTCCATTGGGACGCCGTTCCGGCGCTCCCAAGACTGGAGGAAATGCCCGTCGCGGTCGAACACCACGACCGGTGGTCCCTGGCGCTGATACACGTACACCCGGTCCACGGAGTCAACGGCCACGCCGCTGGGCTCCTGCAGGGACATACCGCTCGGCATCCGGGCCCATCCCGGTTGATATTCGTACCTGAAGTCGCCTGCGCCTATGATTGGTGCCATGGAGTCCTCCCGCCTGGTCAGATTTGCCCGCGCTATGCCGCCGCCAGCCTGCCAGCCTGTTTTCTACCATATTACTACATAGTTAGCGCTAATTGTGTAGCGCCCCCGTATCGCGTTGATGTCCAGGGATTAGGTAACTATCTCAAAACTCTTCGCTCAAGCGGATGGCAGGAGGACACAATCTCCCTCTCCCTTGAGGGAGAGGGCTGGGGTGAGGGTGAAATTCCTTAAGGTCGGGTTTTGAGATAGTCTCTAAGCGCTCTGTAACTGTTCAGAGAAAATGCCCGTTTTGCCCCATTCAGCGATTGACCCCCGGGCAGCCCCATCCGCAGACTCCTGTATGGTTCGGCCTTCGTTACCGCAGACAGCCGAGGCTTTCTCCAACAGGCCCATGTCACCGTCAGTGACAAGGGTGATGTGAAGGCTGACATCGTTCAGCCGGAGAGGCGAGTCCGCAGCGTCCGGTTCTCCCTTCTGAGCCAGTCGGCTTCCCTTCACGGCCAGCCCCGGCTACGGACGACATATTTCTGCGACATTTCATCGCTATCGTGAGTAGTATCACAGACGTTCATAAAAGAGGTGAAAGAATGATTCGAAAGAAATTGATGACCAAAAAGTTCCTGATTGGGTCGGTCATGGGGGTTATACTCTCCGCGGTGATACTCAACGGCTGTACCATAGGCACCTCACCCGGAGACGGCTCGGAGTCTGGTGGCGACACGGCAAGCCAGGGCGAATCTGGAGGCGAGCATGGCGCCAAAGGAGAAGGCGCCGAAGGCAGCGGTGGTGAAAGCGGTAGTGAGTCCGGCGGAACTGGCAGCGAAGAAGGCAGCGGCGCCAATATGTTGGCGCCGGATGAGACCTTCGATACAGTTCGTAACGGCGCGCGGCTGATACTGCGGTACGACGCTCCAAGCAACTCCTTCAAAGGCGCTGTGGAGAACACGACCAACGGAGCGCTGGGCCAAGTCAGGATCGAAGTGCACCTTTCGAACGGAACGGAACTCGGTCCGACGACTCCGATTGACATGGCTCCGGGCGAGGTGGTAGCGATCAACCTGCCCGCGACGCAGGCGGCGTTCACCGGATGGACACCACATGCCGAGGTTGGTTCCGGCGGTGAGGGAGGCGAGTCTGGCAGTGAGTCCGGCGGCGAGTCTGGCAGCGAAGGCGGCTCGGAGATCGGTGAAGCCGAAATGTCGAGCCCGATCATTTCGCTCGGACAGTCGTGGAACGGCGTCCTCGGCGGATTGGCCGTTTCCATGCAGTACGACGCGGCAACCCAGTCTATCCACGGAACGGTGCGAAACACGCTCTCGCAGACACTTTGCTACGTACAGGCCGAACCTCACCTCAAGTCGGGATCGAATACAGTAGGAGAACTTGGTCCCCAGAAGTTGGGAGACCTGAACCCTGGACAGGAAGCGGCGTCAAGCCTGACAGTCGCCGGTGAACCGAAACTCGCGGGAGTTTCCTACGACGGATACGTCGTTCACATGGAAGTGTTTGACTGCGGCGGCCCCGGCCCCGTAGCTCACACAGGTGGAGAAGGCGCTGAAGGCAGCGGTGGCGAAGAGGGCAGCGGTGCCAATATGTTGGCGCTGGATGAGACCTTCGATACAATTCGCGGCGGCGCCCGGCTGATACTGAAGTACGATGCTCCAAGCAACTCCTTCAAGGGCGCTGTGGAGAACACGACCAGCGGCGTCCTGAGCCAGGTCAGGATAGAAGTGCATCTTTCGAACGGAACCGAGCTCGGCCCGACGACCCCGACGGACATGGCTCCGGGCGATGTGATAGCGATCATCCTGCCCGCGACGCAGGCGTCGTTCACCGGATGGATAGCGCACGCCGAGGTTGGCGGCGGAAGTGAGGGGAGCGAGTCGGGCGGGGAGCATCGGGCTGGTGACGAGCATGGCGGCGAGTCCGGCGGCGAACACGGTAGTGGTGGCGAGCGGAAAGGCGGCGGCTAGAGCCAATCGGAGTCGACCGAGGGAATATGTCGGAACTTCAAGTGAGATAATCCGACCATAGACGTATCGGGCAGATGGTTATTTAGAGGACTGGCGATGAGCGGCACAGTATTGATAATCGAAGACGATACGAGGATCGCGAACTGGGTCAAGGTGTACTTCGAGCGCGCCGGATTCTCCGCTGAGGTTGCTCATGACGGAGAATCCGGCCTGGCCCTGGCCCGCAATCTGACTCCGGACCTGATAATCCTCGATCTTATGCTGCCCCGTCTCGACGGCGTGGAACTGTGCAGAATCCTGCGTCGAGAGTCGGAAGTTCCAATAATCATGCTGACGGCCAGAGAAGCGCACGCCGAGCGAATCATCGGACTGGATAGCGGGGCCGACGACTATATCGTCAAGCCATTCGATCCCGAAGAAGTCATCGCGCGCGCCGAAGCCGTGCTTCGCCGCGTCAAAGGCAGAGTCCGGCAGGTCCTGACAGGCGGCGACATCACGCTGAACGAGACTGCCCGCAACGTGACGGTCAATGAAGAACCCGTGATTCTGAGCCAGTCCCAATTCGCTCTGCTGTCAACGTTCATGCGTCATCCCAACCAGGCGCTCACTCGCGATCAGCTGATCTCGCTGACCTTCGGCCACGAATTTGATGGGTTCGACCGCGCCATAGACAGCCAGGTCACCCGCCTGCGAAAGCGGATCAGCCGAGACGGCAGCCAGCCTATTCAGACTATCTACGGCGTCGGCTACAAGTTCGTGGTGGAGGACGAATGATGTCGCTGCGCTGGCGTATCATGGGTTCGACCGTCCTTGTCATCGTTCTCACCGTCCTGACCAGTGTCGGTGTGGGCTATTACGCGACGCAGTCCCGCCTGGGCGTGTTCATAGACCGGATAGGCGATGATGAGGCGGCCCGATTAGCCCGGAGTCTGAGCCGGGAATATACCGCCGCCGGTGGCTGGGAGACGGTGGACAAACCGCTGTCCGAGGCCGGATACATCTACGACGAGGTTCTGCGGAGGGAGAGATATGAAGAGAACGAGGGAGAAACCTTCGAGCTCTTTCACAGAGACCCGGTGCGAGTCGTCATCGCTGGCGTAGATGGACGTGTGGTGAAGGACAACTTATCCAAGCTGTCGTCTGGAACCATCGCGCCGGATATGGGCGGGCATCGCGGGACAGTGTTCGATTTGACCGCCAACCAGCCCGTGGGCCACGTCTATGTGGACGTGAACCATGAGTTCTTGTCCACCGAGTCGCATGGGTTTCTCAGCGCTCTCCTGTACATCACCGCAGTTGGCGGAATGCTGACGGTCGGTGTCGCCATGCTGCTGGCCGCCTGGCTGTCCAAACGCGTCACAGCGCCTGTGACAGCTTTGACGGAGGCAACCCAGGCAATTGCCCAGGGGGATACGACCCAGCTGCCGGTCACATCCTCGGATGAGTTGGGACGGATGAGTGAGGCTTTCAACCAAATGACCTCCACACTGAAAACTCAGCGCGACCTCCGCAGGCGGCTGATAAACGATGTCTCTCATGAGCTGAATACGCCACTGAGCGTCATACAACTGGAGGCGAAAGCGCTGCGCGACGGACTTCAGACGCCTGAGAGCGCGTCCGACCACATCATCCAGGAAGTAGATAGGCTGCGCGGCCTCGTAACTGATCTGAACTGGCTCGCGGAGACGGACCATGGCGAGTTGAGGCTCACGCTCGAAGCGAGTTCGATTTACGAGTTGCTCACCGCGGAGGTGGACCGATGGCAGCCACAATCCCAGGCTCGACAGGTCGAACTGTCGCTGCGGGTATCCCCCGACCTCCCGCGCGTGGACCTGGACCGTATGCGTATGAGCCAGGCATTGGGAAACGTGCTGAGAAACGCCATTCATTGCGCCGAGGCCGGCGGGAACATCGCGCTCAGGGCGGGGTTGGAAAGCGACGAGGCGTTGGCTATCTCGATCACCGATGACGGGATCGGCATCCACGCCGCAGACCTTCCCCATGTCTTCGACCGCTTCTACCGTACTGACCAATCTCGTAGTCGTGGCATAGGCGGCACAGGGCTGGGACTAGCCATCACCCGGGCCATAGTCGAAGCGCATGGGGGTACGGTTACCTTAACGAGTGACGGTCCTGGACAGGGCGTCGCGGTGACTATTCGCCTTCCCGTGAATGAGTAAGGATCAGCGTCAGACCCTCCGGACATGACCCGTGACCGTCACAGACAGAGACGAGGGTCCGACGCTGACGGGCTCGGTTCGGATAACAGGGTACGGATTGGATGCGATTGACCAGCATTCAATCCGACTGCGCTGGCCGGCGCGCGCATGAACGCTGGCGCTTCCCCATTTACACTGACAGGGGTAGGTAAATGTCCAGTCAGCTATGAATTTCAATAACAGACCCCCTCTCCCTTGAGGGAGAGGGCTGGGGTGAGGGTGATTGCATTGTGAATACTACCCCTCTCAGCATTTACATGAGGGGTGTGCATAACTGAGGCCGCCGATTTGACCTCGGAGCCTGCGCGGCGTGTAAAATATGCATAAGTTGGTTGATTTCGCTAAGGTGCCCGGTAAGACGGGATGGTGACGAACGCAGTATCGGGCGCTGTTGGCGCGACACTGCTGGGCATCGCCATCGAATTGGCGCTCGTTATTCGTCAAGGCCCGGCGAGAGTGAGCATCGTCGCCATTGAGGGAGTGATTCAGATGAACAAGACACATATCGTCACCGGCGTTACCGGATACACTGGACGCTATATCGCCCAGAGGCTGCTGCGGAGGGGTCATAGGGTCCGATCCCTCACGGGCCACCCGGACCGGCCTGATCCCTTTGGCGGTCAGGTCAGAATGATGCCCTACCACTTCGACAATCCCGATCTACTCGCCCGCAGCCTCGTTGGGTCCGACACACTCTTCAACACCTACTGGATCCGCATGGCTCATGGAGACATGACCCATGAGCGAGCCGCCGGGAATCTCAGGATGCTCTTCGCCGCGGCGCAGTGGGCCGGAGTCCGGCGCATCGTGCATATAAGCATTGCCAACGCTGCCATTGACTCGCATTTGCCGTACTATCATGGCAAGGCGCTGGCCGAACAATCTCTCCGTGAGGTGGGTCCGTCCCACGCCATCATCAGGCCGACGCTCCTCTTTGGGCATGGGGACATACTGCTGAACAACATATCCTGGGCGCTCCGGCGATTTCCCGTCTTTCCGATCCCCGGATGGGGAGACTATCCCGTTCAGCCGGGCTTTGTCGAGGACATCGCCGACCTGGCGGTCGAGATGAGCGAAAGCGACCAGAACATCGAGATGGACGCCGTGGGGCCCGAAGTGTTCAGCTACTCGGAGTACGTGGAACTCGTCAGACGCAGCATCGGCGCGAGGAGTCTTACCCTGAAACTGCCGCCAGGCCTTGTGCTGCTCGGCTCGAAGCTCGTGGGCGCGTTCGTGAATGACGTGGCTCTGACGCGGGATGAGATAGACGGGCTGTCGGCGGGCCTGCTGGCGTCCAGGGAGACGGGCGCCGCTTCCCTTCCGACCAGGCTGACACAGTGGCTTCCTGACAACTCCAGCGGTCTGGGCCGCCGGTACGCCTCCGAGATGGAGCGCCATTACCGATAGGGCTGTTTTTCGGGTTGTCAGGGGCAGAGGAACATTTTATTCTAACTGATGTTACGCGCAGGAGAAGAAACTGATAGTCTTTGAGCCGTGAACAAAGAACTGCTTGAACTGTATAGCGACTATCTGCTGAGTTCGTTCGGAGCCACAACGGCGACAGGACTGTCCGCTGTGAGGGTGAATGTTCCTCCTGTTCGAACATTGTTTCCTGCGCGCCTTACAGTTACTCCTGAGATATGCTACAATCTACTCATGCCGAACAACAGTGCGTACATATAGTGAAGTTTATGAACGAAACCGGACCGGACCGAAAAACCCTCTGAGCTGGTAAATACAGGTCTTTGCAGGTGAAATGCAGGTACCAGACCCCACCTGCAGGCCACCAGCAGGCCACCTGTAGAGTGCCTGTTCCGTCACCAGAATGACTATAAGCGCGGGTATATATCTCAATCCGCTGACTCCAATATCGAAGAGTCCCTGTCAGCTTCGGACGGTAGTCGGTGTTCGGAAATTGGCCCTAACGCATACGCCGTCCCAACTCTATATTCCATATGCCGCCTGCGCTACAATATGCCCGTCGCGCCGGCGCTTTCTTTGGCCGAAAACTATCCGCCGACAACGACTGTCCAGGAAGGAGACACTCCAATGCGGAACGTCGAACAAAACGTGAAAGACGCCCTCAGCATTGACATGGTAGTTGATATAACGACCAGTGGACGCAGGACCGGCGAGCCGCGCCGCATCGAGATATGGTGCCACCTGATGGATGGTCAACTCTACCTTGCCGCCTCACCCGGCCCACGCAGCTGGTACGCCAACCTCTGCGCCAATTCCGATGTTGCCCTGCACATCAAAGACGACGTGAAGGCCGACATCCCCGTCCGCGCGCGTCCGATTACCGGCGAGACAGAGAGGCGGGACGTATTCACCCGTCTCAGCGCGCAGTCCGCCTTTCGACAGGGGCAGGGTCTCGACGTCGAGACGTGGGTGCGCGGCAGTCGGCTCGTCGAACTGATACCGGAGGCGCTCTAGCGAAATGCGCCCTCTCGACGTTGCCCGAATTGAGGCTGCCCTGGCCGATTCCGTCGTCGGGCGCCGCATACACTATCATCAGGCAGTCGGCTCCACCATGGACCTGGCGAGAGACCTGGCCCACGATGGCGAGAATGAAGGCGCTGTCGTCATAGCGGAGGAGCAGAATAAGGGCAGGGGCCGATTCAATCGAGTCTGGGTATCCCCGCCCAACCTGAACCTCTACTTCACCGTGCTACTCAGACCTGAACGCGATCAACTTCCCTATATGAATATGGCCGCCGCCCTCGCCGTCTTCGACACCGTCGCCGGATTCGCTCATCTAAGGCCTGCCGTCAAGTGGCCCAACGATGTCAGAGTCAGTGGCAGAAAGCTGTCCGGCATTCTCATCGAGACCGAGTTCGACGGCGATAGGCTCGCTCACGCTCTGGTTGGCATCGGAGTCAACGTGAACCTCGACGTGTCCGATCATCCGGAGATAGCCGACACCGCTACAAGCCTCCGATCCGAGGCCGGACGCGAGTTCGACCGCTCCGACGCGCTTCACTCCGTCCTGAGTAATCTCGATGCCTGGTACGCTCGCGTGAAAGCGGGCAAATCCCTGACTACGGACTGGGCGGCAACCCTGGAGACGCTCGGAAAGCAAGTCGAACTCCGATGGCGCGAACAGGTTCTCACGGGCATTGCCGAGTCGGTTGACGACGAGGGAAACCTGATTCTGCTTCAGCCGGACGGTGAGCGTATCAGCGTAGTAGCGGGTGAAGTAACATCCCAAGTATAATCGCGTCATGCTGGTGAATAGGCGCTTTAGACTTGAGCGGCCTATTGAGTGGCTGCTTGCGCTCATAACCTCCAAATCCTGATTCAGACAATTCATGCTCGGAGAATAGATATGCTTGAAGAGAAGCTCAGCCTTGAAGGCAAGAGCATAGTGATAACGGGCGGCGGCACCGGACTCGGCAGGGAAATGACCCTGGCCATGGCGCGCGCGGGCGCGGACCTGGTAATAGCCTCCCGGAGAATCGGCCCAATTCAGGAAGTGGCCGACATGGTGCGCGAACTCGGACGCAAGGGTGTGGCGATTTCTACCGACGTTACCGACTCCGCTCAGGTCAACTCCCTCATGGAGTCGGCCATAGCCGAACTCGGCAAGGTGGACGTGCTGTTCAACAACGCCGGAATCGTCAGAGGCCAGGGCGCGACACCGATATGGGAAATTTCCGACGAAGAATGGCATCTGGGCATTGACACCAATATGTCCAGCGCGTTCTACTGCTCACGCGCCATCGCCAAGCACATGGTCGAGCGCGGCAGCGGCAAGATTGTCAACCTGTCATCGGGCTTCGGTTACAGGGGCGGACGCGACAACTATATGTACTGCGTCGGCAAGGGCGGAATCGTTCAGCTTACGCGAACGCTCGCCACCAGCCTGAGCCGCTACGGTATAACCAGCACATGCATAGTCCCCGGATTCATCCCGACCGAAGGTACTGACGAGTCCAGGCTCACACTGCCCAGGGGCGAGTTCATACCCATAGGCAGGGTGGGACATCCCCACGAAATCGGAGCCATCGCGGTATTCCTCGCTTCCTCCGCATCCGACTACATGAACGGTGAGGCGTTCGCTATAGATGGCGGCGGACTTGCTGGCGGCTACGCTCCCACCGGTCACGCGCCCGAAATTCCACTGACAATATAAGCCTTCAGTCATAAGTCATCAGATGTCGGTGTAGCCTTCGCGACAACCTCTGACAACTGATGACTCTCAAATTAGAACCAAACGAGGAAACCAATGCCTATACCAAGCGAATGGGACCTGACCGGAAAGAACGCGATCATAACGGCGGACAGCAGGGGTTGGACTCCCTATTTCGCGAGTGCGCTGGCGGAGGCGGGAGCCGACGTCGCCATCGCGGGCCGCGAGTCTTCCGACATGGCCAATGCTGCCGCAGCGGTCGAGAATCACGGACGCAAAGCCATCACAGTCACCACCGACCTCACAGACTCTTCCTCTGTCCGGGATATGGTTGCCGCGGTAGTCGAAGGACTGGGCAGCGTGGACATACTCGTCAACAATGCCCGCGCCGAATTCGGCAAGCGTTTCGAGAATGTCTCCGAGGATGAATGGGACAAGTACATGGACTTTACCCTGAAATCCGTGTTCCTCGCCTGCCGCGCAGTTGGCGCCCATATGTTGGAGCAGGGCAGCGGCCATATCGTCAACATCGGTTCAGGCCTGTCCCAGCGCGGCCTGTGGAACTCGGTCGCCGCCTGCGCGGCCCAGGGCGCGATTCACCAGATGACCTCCTCGCTAGCCCTCGAATGGGGGCGTCAGGGCATCCGTGTCAATGGAATCGGCGCAGGCTGGGTAACGCCCGAAGAGCCTTCCGAAGATGACCAGAAAGAACTTCTCGTTCGATACCTGCCCTCACGTCGCAAGGGACACCCCAACGACCTCGCGGCGCTGCTAGTCTATCTCTCCTCAGACGCCTGCGACTTCGTGACCGGCCAGACCATCTTCATAGACGGAGGCGCCCTCGCCCACGCCTAAAATATATGCGGAAGGCAATCGCTTGCCACCCTACTGTAATCATAACGCGGCGTATGCACAGCGTAAGTGCCCTTACTAGCGATTCTCGTTAGCGTCTATCCAGGATGGATCCATTCAGCCTATCGCCGCTAAGCGAGATTAGCTATTGATATAATTCAGCGTATGCACAGCGTAAGTGCCCTTACTAGCGATTTTCGTGGGTTTACTAGCGATTCTCGTTAGCGTCTATCCAGGATGGATCCATTCAGCCTGTCGCCGCTAAGCGAGATTAGCTATTGATATAATTCAGCGTATGCACAGCGTAAGCGCCCTTACTAGCGATTTTCGTGGGTTTACTTGTAATTTTTGGAATGCGATGTATAATTGTAAGTATGGTAGAAGAACTTATTCGATGGGAAGAGTTTGATGTAAGGCTAAGTCAAGTATTTAGCCCAGCTACTGCCATCAGTCGTCAAGACCTCTTCCGAGGGCGCTATTCCATAATCCGGCGGCTTACTGATGTTGCCAATCAGGACGGACAACACGCAATCATATATGGAGAGCGTGGGGTCGGCAAGACTTCGGTCGCCAATATATTAGCGACCCACCTCAGGCCATTTACCTCAGAAATCATAGCCAGCGCAAAATTCAACTGCTATCACGATACCACCTATAAGCAGATATGGAATGCGCTGTTCAAGGAAGTTGAGCTTCCTGTAAAAGATGAGTACAGCAATCTCAACTTGGACTACGTATTTGACACCCTTCGCGCAGACCGATCACGGAAGCTGATACTCATAGTTGACGAATTTGACCGACTAGAGGATCCTGACATAAATACTCTGTTCGCCGATACCATAAAAACCCTGTCCGATTTCAGTGTGGACACCACATTGATTCTGGTTGGCGTAGCTGATGACGTTGATGACCTTATCGCAGAGCATGAATCTATAAATCGCTGTCTTGTCCAGATACGCTTGCCCAGGATGCCGTTTGACGAATTGAAAGAGATAGTCGAACATGGCATAGGATCTGTCGGTATGGAGATTTCAAAAGAAGCGGTCTCGCAGATTTGCGCGCTGTCTCTTGGACTGCCACACTATGTCCACGCTCTGGGGCTGGCTTCCGGACGCGCGGCGATAGATGATAGAAGGGAAAATGTAGAAACTCTCGACGTGAAGACCGCGATGGGTACGGTTGTGCGAGAGTCGCAGCAGACAATACTGCGCCAGTTCGACATGGCTATCGCCAGTCCGCGCAAGCAGAACCGTTATTTCCAGGTTCTTCTCGCCTGCGCATTGGCTCAGACCGACCAACTTGGATATTTCCGCGCCGCCAACGTGAGATCTCCATACTCCCGGATCATGGGCAGGGACCAGGATATTCCTTCTTTCGCCCGCCACCTGCGCGGCTTGTGCGATGACAGCAGGGGAGAGGTTCTCCAGAGGTTTGGCGAACCTCGCGCTTACAGATATAGATTTACGGATCCAATGATGCAGCCTTATGTACTCATGCACGGACTGGAACGCGGCTTGCTGGACATTGAGGATGTTGAGGCTATCACCAACAGTTCTGCATAATACCGTAAGTCCGAATGTCCACCGAGGAGACTATGCCCGCCCGAATCGAAATCCCGCATGACGAGATAGCCGAGTTCTGCCGGCGCAATCATATCCGCAGAATGGCGTTGTTCGGCTCGGTGATACGCGACGACTTCACCTCCGAAAGCGACGTGGACATTCTTGTAGAGTTCGCGCCCGGACGGACTCCCGGCTTTGCCTACTTCGACATGGAGAGGGACTTGTCCAAGATCATCGGGCGGAGGGTGGACTTGAACACCCCCAGCGAGTTAAGCAAATACTTCCGTCGGGAAGTCCTTGACGAGGCGGAGGAGATATATGTCGAGGCGTGACGTCAGGGTGTACATACATCATATGCTCGATCACGCCGCCGAAGCGCTGGAGATGACGCGGGGGCGCTCACGGGCGGACCTGGACACGGACAGGATGCTGAACCTGTCGCTCGTTCGCCTGATGGAAGTCGTTGGAGAAGCGTCCAGACGGGTTCCCGCAGATTTCCGTTCCCAATATCCGTATGTACCATGGCGTGAAACGTCGGATCTGCGCAACCGGCTGATACTCGCCTACGACGAAGTTGACTTCGAGACGCTCTGGGAGATTATTCGAGACGAAGTTCCACCGCTGATAGAACAGCTGCAAACCATCCTGGATGAGAACGGCAGACTGACGGGCTGAGGCTCAGTGCCTATGAACATCAATGTCCGTGTCCAGCCCAAAGCCCGTCGCAACTCCGTCGAAGTCACCGACGACAGCGCTGTCAGAGTGCGAGTAACCGCGCCCCCGGACAGGGGCAAGGCGAACGAAGCCGTTATCAAGTTGCTCGCCGCCAGGCTTGGAGTTTCCAAGTCCGCCATCCGTGTCATCCGTGGACATAAGTCCCGGAACAAGGTCGTTCAAGTAGAGGGGTTGGACTGCGCCGACGCGCTCAGGCGGATTCGGTCAGGCGACTAGCTGTTTGTCCAGCAGCCTGAAAGCCAGATTCACAAGAATGTCCGCGCCGTACAGCGTCAGCGCAGCCAGCGTCGGGAGCAGCGTCACCATAAAGCTGTCCGCCTTTGGAAATGCCTTTCTCACCACAGACATAAGAGGCTCGGTCAGATGATAGACCAGCCAATGGATAGAGACGAAGGCGCTGCCAGGGCGTGGGCGAAAGAGTCGCAGGGTCATCCTGATAGACAGGGAAATGTAAAGGACGAGCATCGCCATGTCTATTACGAACTTGACAGGCTTGAGTATTCCGGCCTCAGGGTCGTAGTTCGTCAGGCTTATCAGGGCGTCTAAGTTCATCGAAGGCGGCCCTCGAGGCTGAACTGCGACTCCTAAAGTATCCTCCCCAAGACACGTTGAATCACGATCAGCAGGATCATGGCGACCATGGGCGACAAGTCAAGCATTCCAGTGCTGGGCATTACCTTTCGGATAGGCTCTATTATTGGGTCCGTAATCTGGTAAATCATCTGCCGAATAATGAAGAAGGGACTGCCCTGACCGGGCTGCGGGAACCACGACATCAGAGCCCTGGCAACTATCGCTATAAGTAGAACGTTGACCAGAATGTTGACAAACTGTATCAGGTAATTGACCACCCTATCCTCCCAGAGTCCGGGATTTTTCGTATGCCGCGCTAACTGCTCCGAATACAGCGGCTCGGAATCCGCCATCTTCGAACGCTTTGAGCGCCTCGATAGTTGTTCCTCCCGGAGAGGTGACCATGTCCTTGAGTTCCGCCGGGTGCCTGCCACTGTCCCTGACCAGTTGCGCGCTGCCCAGGACAGTTTGAAGAGCGAGTTGCCTCGAGACGTCTCGCGCAAGACCCAGATACACGCCGGCGTCTATCAATGCCTCTATGAACAGGAACACGTAGGCGGGGCCACTTGCGCTCAGCGCGGTCGCCATGTCTATCATGCCTTCGTCGTAGGCATACACCTCTTCGCCAAGCGTCTGCAAGATACTCCGGGTGGTGTCTTTAGCCTTGTCGGAGACAGAGTCCGACGCGGTCCACATCGTCATCCCCGCGCCTATCTGCGCCGGCGTGTTCGGCATGACCCTGATCACGGCGTCGTGGGCCAACCCGGACGTAAGCGTCTTCATGGTCGCTCCCGCAACTATGGACAACACTGTGTTGTATTCACCCAACTTCCCGGATAGCTGTGGGAACACGTACGGAAGGCTCTGCGGCTTTACAGCCAGAACCGTCAGGCTCGCGCCGTTCACCGCTTCGAGATTGTCGGCATAGGGCGTCAGCCCGTAGGTGTCTTCCAGATAGCGGCGTCTGGATTCGACCGGCTCACCAACGCCGATACTGCCCGCCGAGGTTATTCCGGCATCCACAATCCCACCGATAATGGCTTCCGCCATAACTCCGCCGCCGATAAATGCTATTTTCATTCCCATGTTCCTGATCTTTTTGATAGATGGGGACTGGCCCTCATCGTTTCCGTGATTCTCGCAGACGGCTTGATCTTCCGTCTCCTCCGACGGGCTTATCGAGGCTGACTCTCTTGCCCGCTCGCGCCCCCCGACTGTACCCGGCCTTGCTGTATCTCTGACGGACGGTGTTCTTCCTGACCCTTCCAATCAGGTTTCCGACCGCATTATCCAATTCTTGCTCGTTCTTCAGCACTAGGGCTTGTGTATGGCTGGACTGTCGGGAGACTTGCTGATATTTCTCTTCGAGTCGCTGAACTACGATGTCCACCGCTCCGTTGTAAAATGAACTCTTCCAACTGCGCCCGTGCTCCGGCGTTCTGCCTCGCGCCTTTTCCCAGGTCACATCCGCCAGCCGTGAAATTTCAAACGAAAGGTAGTCGTAAAAGTGCCTGACCATCTTAATGTTGTGCGTCTGGCCGACTATCACCATCTTGGGAGCGCCTTGATACCCGAAGGCGGCGCACATGAGCGACCGCGCGATTCCACTGAGCAGAATTCTGCGCCAGTTGATCATGTTGCCGGAAGTCGCGCCGAGCTCAAGCTCCTCTCTGACGTACCTGTCGTCCAATACAGGGGAGTTGTCTTCAATATCTTCCATCTCCAGGTTGTACTTTAGAAGTATCTCCTGAAGTTTGGCGGCGGCCGCCGCCGCTTCCCCCGGAACGGACGACTCCGTTAGCGCCCTGACCTTCTGTAGCCGCTGTATCAGATCGCCAGTGATGTCAACAGCGCTGCTCGTCATTGGGGAAGTACAGAGTCGCTGGCCAGGGATACCGCGGTTCTGATGGACTCGAGCATACTCTCAGCATCGGCGATTCCCTTGCCCGCGATGTCGAATGCCGTGCCATGATCAACAGAAGTTCGTATGAACGGCAGTCCTAGATTGACGCTGACGCTCTTTGCCCAGTCATGCACCTTGATTGGGATATGTCCCTGGTCGTGATACATCGCGATTACCACGTCGAACTTGCCGTCAATCGCCTGGTTGAAGATCGTGTCCGCCGGCACGGGTCCTGTTGCGTCAATGCCTGCATCGAGGGCGTCGGCCACCGCCGGAGCTATCTGTTTCGCTTCCTCGTCGCCCAGAAGTCCACCGTCTGACGCGTGCGGGTTGAGCGCGGCCACCCCTATCCGAGGGCTGGCGAAGCCCCATGCCCGAAAACACTCGTCCGTCAGAGCGATTTTTTCGAGCACGTTTTCTCTGGTGACGTAGTCGCAGGCGACACGAAGCGAGCGATGCGTAGTCAGATGCACAACCCGCAGAGAGCCGGCCATCAGCATTGTGGCGACGTTTGGGGCCTTGGTCTGGCTCTGGAATATCTCCATGTGCCCGACATCTTCAAAGCCTGCGAGATCGCACGCTTCCTTGTTGATAGGGGCGGTGGAGATAGCGGCAATCTGGCCGCTTGCCGCCAATTCTCCCGCTTGCAGAATCCACTCGACTGAGGCCTTCCCCGCTACCGGAGACAACTCCCCGTATGAGATTTGGCCGAAGTCCAGATTTTCGGGGTCCAGAACGTCTATCGAACCGTGTTCTCCGTTCACGTCCGCTACATCGTGAACGAGTCGAGCCGATCCCGACGCGCCTATGAGGTCGAGCGCCGAGTTCATAGCTGCCGCGCTTCCCACGACGAATGGACGGCACTTTTCGTACACCCACTCGTCCTGAAGCGCCTTGGCGGTTACTTCCGCTCCGATACCCGCGGCGTCGCCCATCGTAATGGCGACCAGAGGTCGTTCGCTCATGGGATTGCTGTCTCCTCGCTCTTACAGAGATTGAGCCAACCCGCTTAAGTAGGCTGGCTCGATTCATTATATCATCATAAGCGCGGGAACTGGCGGACTACTCGCACTTGCTGTATCCGCAGTCCAGACAATTGAGACACCCTTCCTGCGGGATAAGCCTACCGGAACACTTAGGGCATCGCGCGGCTAACGCCACCTGGTTATAACCATTTCCGTTGCCGTTACTGCCAGCGTGTCCATTGGTTCGCCTGGTGGATGGAAACAGTCCGGGCTGGACGGCGGCGGATGTCTGTTCCTCCGAAGGGCCCGCGATAGCCCCGTGCGCGGTATTCAGATGGTTGGTAAGAACGTGAGCCATAGCGTCGGGCGCCGACCGTATCAGTGTCCCGCCGTCCCAAGCCGGGCAGCACGTGATCCCCTCGAGGTGATGTACGATTTCATCAGAGTCTATCCCCGACCTCAACGCCAGGGAAACCAGCCGCGCCACCGCCTCCAGATTAGCTGAGTCGCATCCGCCCGCTTTGCCCAGTGTGGTAAATACCTCGAAAGGCTTCCCACTGTCGTCGAAGGTTATATTCACGTACATATTGCCGTGTCCGGTTCTTACCAGGTCGGTCACTCCCTTGACAGAGATAGGCCGTGTCCTCGGAGCCAGTATGGCAGACCCGTCCGTTCCGACAACTTCGTCTTCATGCTCTGCGTCTGATCCCGTCTCCAGCACCTGCATGGACTTGGAGCCGTCGCGATAGACGGTAACCGCCTTGCAGCCTGTTTTCCAGGCCAGTTCATATGCTTCGCGCACCTCTTCAACCGTCGCGCTGTTTGGCAGATTGATTGTCTTGGATACTGAGTTGGTGACGTGTTTCTGCCAGGCCGCCTGCATCCTTACATGCGCTTCAGGGCTGATAGCCATCGAGGTGCGATAGACCGACGGATCCAGTCCGTGCTCTCTCAGGATGTCCTCTGCCGACACCGGATCGTCCACGATCTGTTCCAGAACTCGACGCGCGCTTTCGTCATCGCCAAGATGCGCTCTGAGCGACTCTGTGATAGAGGCGGGCGCGTCGAGCAGGCGGGAACTCGTGCCTTCGTGGTCCTTCCACAAAACGTTCGACCACCATGCCAGCGCGAAGTGCGGCTCGATTCCACTCGAGCAGCCCGCTATCCGGCTAATCGTTCCGGTTGGGGCGATGGTGACGATGCTGGAATTTCGCACCGGCGGCAGTCCGCGCTGCTTGAGCGCGGAGCGTTCATACTCTGGGAACGGGCCGCGGTCTTCAGCCAGCCGCGCGGACTCGTCCCACGCAATCCGCTGAATGAATCCGCCAAGCTCGTCGGCGAAGTCGAGCGCCTCCTGGGAGTCGTATGCCAGTCTCATCCTGACCAGCGCATCCGCCCAGCCCATCACGCCCAGTCCGATGCGTCGTGTAGCCAGGTTGACCTTTCGCAGCCGCTGCAGCGGGAAAGTGTTGATGTTGATAACATCGTCCAGGAACCTGACCGACGTTCGTACTGTCTCTTCCAGCGTCTCCCAGTCGAACTCGCCGTCTTCAACGTGAATATCGAGATTGATAGAACCGAGGCAGCAGTTGCCGTAGTTTTCCAGGAATTCTTCTCCACAGTTGGATATGCAGAATCCGTTCGCCACGAAGGAATGCGTCATTGGCTCTGTGAGATCGTAAACTGGCTCGCTGCCCAGCGGCTCAAGGCTTTCGAAGATAGCCAGGAAGCCTTCCTTGTAAAATCCCCTGTCGCCATATTCAGAGACCGCTTTTTGAAGCCGGATGTTCTTCTGTTCATTCAGAAAACCTATCTCGTCCATGAAACGGCACACATTGTCCTTGCTGATTATCACTTCGTAGTTGGGTATAGTCATGTACTCTTTAACGCCGCCTCTTCCATCCGGCATCAAGGCCATGCGCTCTTTCCGCCTGAGATATATACGTGAAGCGATGCCGAAATTAAGAAGCAGCCTCTGTACCCCTTCGAGAAGTTCAGGGTAAGATGAGTTCAGCCGAACGCTGACTCCCTTCTCTGGGCCGCCGCCCGATACCGTTCCGTCCGCGCCGAACAGGGATTGCAGGTAAGCGCGTTGCATATCCTCGCTCCCCTGGTACACGGCTTGGGGAACATGATGCCAATTCTCTTCCGTAAGACCCAACTCACGAACAACGTCTCTAAGTCGGGTGGACTGGATCATGCCCCGTCCGGCCTCGGTCACGTGCATATTAGTGGTGTAAGTTCTGGTAGGTCGTTTGCCTGTACCCGCGACCACGGACTGGGTGGCCGGCGCCATCTCCGCGCCAAGCTCGTGGTCCTCGCCATAGAAACTCAGGACAGCGCGCTTGGTGTCAATGTGTCCATCGCCGGTCAGCCAGCCGAGAACCAGGCCAAGATTTCTGTCTCCCGTATCGCCGAATCCCCCTTTGTGATTCAGCAGACGTATGCGGTCTCCCCGTTTCAGGTCGCCCGCCGCTACTTTGCCACGTTCTGTAAAGACTTCATGATCGTCGGTCAGCTTCAGCGAATAACCTTCCTTGGTTGTCAAGCGATATACAGGCTTGACTCCGCTCTGCCATACCTTGATGGCGAACGAAGATTCGACACCCGACCTGTCATCCAGCGACAAGGTGGGCGTACCACCAACCAGATTCCTGATAGGAACAAGGCCGTCTCCCGTATAAACCAGAGTGTCGCCTGTGACGCACGGGTTCGACGTCTCGATCCTGCCCATCTGCGGATTTGGAGCGGTCTCCCATACCCTGTCTATGAACACAACGCCGGGGTCTCCGGTCTTCCACGCCGATTCCGCTATCTCGTTCCACAACTCCCGCGCGCTTATGGTCTCGACAACCGAGTTCGCCGGCCCTTTGCCCTCGTCGCGTGGGTTTATCAGCGGCCACTCCGCGTCCGCTTCGACAGCCTTCATGAAGGCGTCTGTAATCTGCGCGGAGATGTTGAAGTTCTGGAGGGTGTCGTCGTTGTCCTTGCAGTGTATGAACTCTCGGATATCCGGGTGCGAGTCTCGGATCTGTCCCATATGCGCGCCCAGCCTGAAAGCCCCCTGAGTCAGAGTTGCGCCGACCGCCGAGTAGAGCTTCATGACAGCGATGGGACCGCAGGCGTTTCCGTGCGTCGTCTTAATCATGTCGTTGCGTGGGCGCAGCCTTGAGAGGCCGAATCCTATTCCGCCTCCCCACTTCTCTATCATCGCCGCGTCGTGGGCAACTTCCATTATGGACTCCATATTGTCGTCAGGAGTTACCACGAAGCAGGCCGACAGGCATCCGCGTCCCGTGCCAGCGTTCACGAGGGTAGGAGAATTCGGCAGGAATCTCGTCGAGGTCAACAGCTTGTAAAACCTGTTCTCCCACAGCGACTCCAGCCCGTTCGACTCTCCCTGCGCCACCGCGTGGGCCACCCGCCTGAAGAGCTCTTCAGGCGTTTCTATCGCGTTTCCCTCCGAGTCTTTTCTCAGATATCGCTGCTCCAGAATGACACGCGCGTTCTCGGACAGCGACAGAATTTCATCGGACTGGTTGTACTTGTTCTTGCTGGAGTCGTCCAGTGTCATAAGGAATCTAGTAGCCTTCGTACGGATCTCGCGAGACGAGCCCGTGAACATCTGCTCGAATTGTCTCAGCATGTCTTCCTCGTGGTTGACTTGCCCAGACTCGCTGCCTTTTTGATCCACGTACATGATTGTCTCCTGTTCGATTCGAGAAAGTCAGACTTTCTCATTGGTTGAAGGCGAGAATCAACGATTATATTTCAATACTAGCACAAGCATTCTATAAATACATGAGGAAATTAGGTCGAAATTACCGACTTTCGGCTGCATTTACGCCGGACCGACTTGTGGACGTTTGGACCGCCTCCGCCCAGGGCGGCGTTTGCGCTTGGAGCGTGGGGCCCCGTCGTCTTCGAGCAGGCGAATCTGGTCGGGGTGAATTCCGTTGTCAGATTCCCCTGAGTCCAGAAGGGCATCAATCTCCTGCTTGAAACTCTCGATGTCGCTGAAGTCCCTGTAAACGCTCGCGAACCTGATGTACGCCACACGGTCCAGATCCCTGAGCTTATCCATTACCAGTTCGCCAATGGACCTTGCCGTTACCTCCGCCCGGCCCAATTCCGAGAGAGTGGTCTCAATCTCATCGAGCGTCTTCTCGATGGCGCCTATTGGAAGCGGCCTCTTCGCGCAGGCCTTGGCCAAGCTGGAGAACAGCTTCTCTCTCTGGAACTCCTCACGCCTCTTATCGCGCTTGACCACCGTCATCGCGCGTATCTGAACGTATTCATAAGTCGTGAAACGCCGCTCACACTCCGAGCACTGACGACGACGACGGATGCCGTCGCCCGAGTCGCGAGAGTCTATTACCCTGGAACTGGCGCATTCACAATATGGACAGTACACGACACTTCTCCAGACTGGCGTAAGTTTCAGAAATGGTTTAGCATAAAATATATCTTTTGTATGAAAAACCACAACTTATTGCGCTACCCAGATAAATTATCGCAATATATTGTGCGTGTCAAGTGTATTTTGCCATGTTAACGCGACACAAAGAGAGCGCGACGATATATGTCGTCGCGCTCCTATGGCTGACTGCGCTATCTGTACAGCAACGGCCTAGTGTCGTCCGTTGCTGCCATTAATGCCGTTGCTGCGAAGGCTCGCGGCTCGCGCCTGCCTGCGAAGGAATGGCGGAAGGTCGAGATCGTGTTCGTCGCCGTTAGCCAGGGCTTCCGCGAGAATACGATCTATGTTGTCCTGTTTGTCTCCGAACGACTCGCCTACCGGAAATCCGGTCGCTACGATGGTGAGCTTAATCTCGTTCTCCATCTTCAGGTCGGTAACCATTCCGAAGATGATGTTCGCCTCCGGATCAACGACGCGCTGAATCACTTCCGCCGCCTCGTGAAGCTCCGACAACTTCAGATCGCTGCCGCCCGTGATGTTGAACAAGACGCCCTGCGCGCCCTCGATTGACACGTCTAGCAGCGGGTTGGATATGGCCTGCTGGGCGGCAGTCCTGGCCCTATGCTCGCCCATGCCCCAGCCGATGGACATCCATGCAGGCCCGGAATCGCGCATAATCGCATTCACGTCCGCGAAGTCCACGTTAATGTCGCCCGCGACTGTAATGAGTTCAGCGATAGACTGCACGCCGATCCGAAGTACGTCGTCCGCCAGCTTGAACGCGTTGTCCGCGGTTATCTCCTCGTCGGTTATGACGTGAAGGCGTTCGTTCGGAATCACCAGAAGCGTGTCCACGTGTTCGCTGAGTCGCTTGATGCCGGACTCAGCGACCCTCATGCGCCTCAGTCCTTCGAACTCGAACGGCTTGGTCACCACCGCAACCGTCAGCGCGCCCGACTCTTTCGCCACCTGGGCCAGAACCGGAGCCGCGCCCGTGCCCGTGCCGCCTCCCATTCCGCCCGCGATGAAAATCATGTCCGAGTCTCGGATGACCTCATACAGGTCCTCCCGGCTTTCCTCAGCCGACTTGGAACCGAGTTCCGGCACTCCACCCACACCCTTGCCCTGCGTCAAATGGTCTCCTATGCGAACTTTAATAGGTATGTCGCTGCGTATCAGCGCCTGAGAGTCGGTATTGACGACGATATATTCGACGCCAGGAATACGTTCTCTAAACATCCTTGAGACCGCGTTTGATCCGCCGCCGCCCACACCTACAACCTTGATGCGGGCAACAGTCTCGTGATCGCCCCGATATGTCGTCATGCCATTCCCCCTAATTGTTTACTGATTGATATTTCGATGGTGCTAATGAATGTTTATCTTCTCAACAGGCGTCCCAACATACGTCTGGGCGGAGCCGGATTCTGTTCTACCCTGCCTTCGCCTCTCGCGCTCCCTTCGGTGTCACTCTGGGACTTCGAAAGGTCTTCATACGAAGCGTCCGGATTCCTCATCGCCCAGGCTACGAGGCCAATGCTCGTAGCGTACTCCGGCTCCTGCAGAGCTCTGGGCAGTTCCCACCGTGAGTTTGGGGATCCTATCCTGGCGTTGCTGGTCAGATTATCCCTAACCAGGCTCTCCATTCCGGGCAGCTTGGCGCTTCCGCCAGTTAGCGCTACCCTGAAGTCGTCGGTGTTCTCAATACCGCTCTCGACCATCTTGATCCTGATCAATCTCAGTAGTTCTACGGCGCGTTCCTTCAGAAGTTGCGCAATGTCGCGGCGGAGAATATTTCGAGACCACTCCCGACCTTCGATTGCCAGAGTCACCTCTTCCTGGGGCTTCGTGCCAAGCACGTCTGTCGTGCCATGCTCGAGTTTCGCCGCCTCTGCGGACTCGTAGGTAGCGTCGAATGCTATACATATGTCGTTAGTGAACTGGAATCCGCCGATTGGCAGCACCGAGGTGTACTGAACAACGCCATCCCGGAAGATGATCAGATCGGTGGTGCCACCACCGATGTCCACCAACACCACCCCTTCGTCCTTCTCTGCGTCCGTCAGAACGGCTTCGGCGCTTGCCACCGGCTGGAAGACCAGCGCGCTGACATCCAGTCCACTTTTGCGCGCGGCCTCCGTAAGTTTCTTCACAAGGGACGGGTCGGCAGAAATTACGTGGCTTTCGACTTCAAGCCTCTTAGTGTGCATTCCCAAAGGATTCTGTATGCCTTGCTGTCCATCCAGAGTGTAGGTCCGTGTCAGCGCGTGAATTACGTGTCTGCCGGACCTCGCGCTGGCGGTGGCGATGCTCCTGGGAACGTTGATGATGTCATCCAGTGTGATAACGCCTTTTGTCGCGGCCCAGTTGATTCGATCATACCGATCCTGGAACGATACGTGAGTTCCGGTAATCCCTATGTATGCCGAAGAAAACGGAGTCGCCGTCTTTCGGGACGCTGCCGACACAGACCGCCTGATGGCAATCTCCGCCTGCGAAATATCCGTCACGTTCCCCTTCGTAATGCCTCCTGAAGGCGTTATGCTGTGCGCGACAACTCGCGCCCGATTTGAACCCTCGGACTCGGCGACGATGGTGCATATCTTCGTCGTGCCTACGTCAACGGCCACAATCGTCCTGACCTTTTGAGGTATGCTTCGTCCAAGGTCGCGGCGTCTGCCACCGAATGGCCGGGCGCGGGAGACAGCTCCGAACAAAGAGCCGGATGGGTTTTGTGCAGGTTTTACTTGTGTCATTTATATCCTCTCGGCGACGCGCATTCTGGCGCTGCGCGCTCTGGGATTATCTCGTGTTTCTGATATTGTGGGTCTGATAACCCTCTTATTGATTGGTACAAGTGTTGGCGCGCTGTTGCACACACACTCAGGTATTGACGTCGGGCAAATGCAGGACGCGGCGCTCCTGCGAATGAAGTTCTTTACCAGCCTGTCTTCGATTGAGTGGTAGCTGATTACCAAAAGGCGACCGCCGGTTTTCAGGGACTGCACCGCATCCTCCAGTCCCCGCTCCAGGTTCTCTCTCTCCTCGTTGACCGCCATTCGCAGAGCTTGGAACGTTCGCGTCGCCGGATGTATGCGGCTGTACGTCGGCCAGTTGAGAGCTTTGATTACAATGTTCGCCAATTCCACAGTCGTATCTATGGGGCGATTTCTGACAATGCCCCTTGCGACTCGGCCGGCCCTGGGCTCTTCACCAAGTTCATGAATGACGCTCTCAAGGCGTTCCAACGACCAGCGGTTCACAATGTCGTATGCGCTGATGCCGGTATTCTGGTTGAACCTCATATCCAGCCGACCTTTATGCCTGAAACTGAATCCTCTGTCCGGCGAATCCAGTTGCGCTGAAGATAGGCCCAGATCGAACAGAACTCCCGAAACCGGCACATGGCGATAGGAACTGGCAATTCTGTACAAGTCGGCAAAATTTCCGTGATGCAGGGTCAATTGCGAAGACCAGTCCGACAGGCGTTCCGACGCCCTTGTTAAAGCGTCGTAGTCCAGATCTATTCCCAATACCCTCGCGCTGCGGACTGAACTCAGGATCGCTTCAGTATGTCCGCCCTCTCCAAGATTGCAGTCTATAAAGGAACCGCCCTCAACGGGCGCAAGCGCTTTCAGCGTCTCCTCGACCATAACCGGCAAATGCGCGGGCTCGGTGGCTGGGGGTATATGTATCTCATTGGCGAGGCTTGTCATATCTTGCTTATCTTCCACTGTCGGCCCTACTCTCTTCGGCGACTCCTGAATCGTTTGAATCAAGACCTTGCCCGAAAGAGAGGAACTCGAAGGTCAGGGGTATATGTCTTTTTTCATTGAAGGCTGATTCCGTTCGGCTGAAACGACAACATCGAACAAACAATGACCTGTGCCCGAAGTCCGCTTGTCCCCGAATTGGGATTCTGGCGCTACGCTATTAAGTTTCTCTTTGATAGTATTAGGCTTGCAAGGTGTACTGAGACCAATTAGCCAGATTTTTAGAAGAGTATAAGATGAGCGACACTAATTTCAGATTCGCGGTTCTTACCGTGAGCGATTCCGGATCCGTCGGAGAGCGGGCTGAGGACGCCAGCGGAGACGCTATTGTCGAGATGATGGAAGCGGCGGGGCTCCGACAAGTGGACCGGCGCATCGTCCCTGATGAGAAGGCCGACATATCGGCGCGCCTGATTCAGTGGTGCGACTCTGCGGAGGTGGACGTCGTCCTGACTACGGGCGGCACAGGCCTTGGACCAAGGGATGTCACTCCCGAAGCCACTCGGGCGGTCATAGACATTGAGGCTCCGGGCATAGCGGAGGCCATGCGAATGGAGACGCTCAAGAACACGCCGTTCGCCATGCTTAGCCGAGGCGTCGTCGGTGTCCGAAACGGGTGCCTGATCATCAACCTGCCCGGCAGCCCCAAGGGTGTCCGCGAGACCCTGGAGGTAGCCCTCTCTTCAATGTCCCACGCCCTGGAGATGATCCGCGGCTGGCGCACCCACTCCAACCCGTAGGACGCGCGATGCGCTTCCACGTACTGACGCTGTTCCCCGCCATGTTCGGGGCATATCTGGGCGAGGGTATCCTGGCCCGCGCGCAGGAGCGTCAACTTGTGTCGGTGAGCCTTCACGACATCCGCGATTTTACACACGACCGTCACCGCACAGTTGACGACTATCCTTACGGAGGCGGTCCCGGGATGGTGATGAAGCCCGGTCCGCTGTTCGAGGCGGTGGAATCAATCCGCTATTCGGGTGAACTCAGCAACTCGTCTCCTGTCATACTGCTGACGCCGCAGGGCCGGACGTTCACCCAGAGCGTAGCCGAAGAATTGGCGTCACAGGCCGAACTCGCGCTCATCTGCGGACGATACGAGGGTGTTGACGAGCGTGTCGCCCGGAACTTGGCGACAGACTCTATCAGCATAGGCGACTACGTTCTGGGCGGAGGCGAACTTGCGGCCATGACGATAATCGAGGCCGTGTCGCGTCTTCTGCCCGGAGTCGTCGGGTCCACTGAATCCCCCGCGAACGACTCCTTTACAACAGGCTTGCTTCAGCACCCAATATATACCCGCCCCGCGACCTTCCGAGATTGGGACGTGCCCGAAATCCTACTCTCCGGCCATCACGCCGAAATTGCCCGTTGGCAGCGGAGAGAATCGCTTCGCCGCACATTCCACAATCGCCCCGACCTTCTCGACCGACTCCCCGAAGGCGAACTCTCAGATGACGAACTTCTCTTCCTTCAGAGCCTGATGGACTAGCGCCACGTCCAGTTAAATATGTAATAATCGTCGGCCACTTTCGTCATTCCCGCACTCCCTACTCGTCATTCCCGCGAAGGCGGCAATCCAGAGGGGTGGACTGTCGCTACTTAAGTCGCATTCACGCTTGTTTGGAATACTGAAAATCCGATCACGGACTGAATGACAGGATGAGATTCCGAATGTCAACAGAACCTAGTAGTCCGACAACTTAGTTGTGATGGATATCCAGATTCCGAATTATCCCCTCTCCCTTAACCCGAATCCACCGAAGAGGGTTAGTATCGCCGCCGGGGCGTGGGTGAGGGACGTGTCAAAGTGGCGGTGCGGTTATGATGTCAGCGCCTGGGTCGTTCTGAAGGTCCGCGGTCGTGATTTTGGACGCCAATGGAGGCCCACAGTGGCGATTTGGGGCGAGTTTGACGAATCTGCGGGCAACAGTGGACACCCGCGGTCCGGTCCGGAGCGATCTTACGGACAAGACAGGCTGTGGTGTGTACGGTGGTCAGTAGTAGACACTGCCGTCAGGCCGGCAGAGGAATGGCTCGCAGTCTGGTCAGTGCGCGACCGAACTGTGTTTCCCAGGGCCAGCGCTGCGGGAGATGCAAAGTAAGGCGGCGGACCGAGTGGGTGAGCCGTCCGGCGAGGGAGAACAAGCGTCTGCGCAGGGTCTTGGTGGTCGCCACCGGCTCGCGCAGACCGATGCGTCCGATCCAGCGAGCCAGGTTGTGAGCCATTACCTGTATGGCCATCCAGGCGGCGTTGGCTGCAAAGCGCCCCGAGGGCAGATGGTTCAGCCCGACACCGTACTTGAGGTCTCGGATGGCGTTCTCGATCTCGGCGTGGCGGCGATGGTCGGCCTCCAGTTGGAGGGTGTCGCCCTGTCGGTCGGTGATGAAGGCGTGATAGCTGTAGTCGACGAAGAGGGCCAGTTGTGAACCGGGCGTGGGCTTCACCCTGCGGACGATGAGACGCACCGGTGCGGCATCGGGCTCGTTCCGAAAAGGGGTGTAGGTGGTCTCAGCCACGTCGGCTGCGCCGTCCATCCAGTAGGGTATGGGAGTCCAGTCCTCCTCAGGTATGGCCTCTATGAGATTGCGCAGTCGGGTGTGCTGACGGACGGTGATGGAGAAGCGGACACCTGTCTTTCGGCATACGGAGACGATGTCATGGGTGTAGAAGCCACTGTCGGCGCGTACGGTGAGTTGTCCTGTGGCCCCGGCGCAGCGCACCCGGCTCACCGTCTCACGCAGGAAGTGGGCTGCGCCCCGGGCGGTGTTGGCTCGACCCTGTCGCAACCGGGCCATCAGCACGTCGCCGGTTCCTGCGGCGACGGCCACAAGCGGGTGATAGCCTCTCTGGCCGGTGTAGTTGTGGCGGCGGGCGCCCTCCTTGCCCAGTCCGTAGGTCTCGCAGATGGTGGAGTCCAGGTCGATGGTCAACGGCTCATCGCCGGGACCCGCGCCAGCGGCCCAGGCCCGCGCCAGCAACTCCCGGCTCACCCGGTCCAACTGCCGCACATGTCCCCACCTGAAGCTGCGCAGGAAGGTCCCCAGGGTGGATGGCGCCTTCACTGTACAGCCCAACACCCGCCCGGTCCCACCGGCACGCAGCGCGTCGGCGTCATCGATGCAGTCCCCACCGGCCAGCGCCGAGGCAACCAGGGTCAGCGTCTTGTCTCCCGGGTTCGCCCGTCCCGGCGCATCGCCCAGGTCAACGTTGCTGTCCACCAGTTCACTCAGTCCCAGGCGCTGAGCGAGAGTGGCCGGCACGAGCAGCCCGGCATTGGCCACCAGCCGGGGATCGTCGAAGGCGATTCGGATGCGGTCGGGACGCTCAGGTGGTAACATCTATTAAGTGCTCCTGCTCTGGGGTTGGTTCTTGTCTTCAAACCCATTATCCCAGATTCAATGGAGCGCTTTCTCACCCCTTTTGCACGACGACTCATCCATCCCTTCGGTGGATCCGGGTTTAGGAGAGGGTTAGGGTGAGGGTATATAAACCGTCAATCCAAAAATGTTGGAACACTAGTACCAAGTCCAGTTAAATATGTAATAATCGTCGGCCACTTTCGTCATTCCCGCACTCCCTACTCGTCATTCCCGCGAAGGCGGCAATCCAGGGGTTGCGCCATGTCGCCGCATATCATGATTATCTGGACTTGGTACTAGGTCAGGATAAACGCCAGGCAGCGTTGGCATTTCATTTCAACTCAACCTACCGAAGGGAGTCCAGAAGCCTGAAGTTTCAGCTTTGCGGATGCTCCGCGACATTGCGGGGCCTTTTCAAAGTCAGGAAATGTTTCCAGACATGCTGCGCAACCCTGCTCCCGCTATGTTACAATATGCCTGTTGCAGAACAAAAGTACCTGAATTATATAATGTAGAATTTATCAATGACGACAAAAATGTCCGACACTTTTTTTCTGCAGGTCAATTTCAGGCGAATTCATAGCTAAATCCGCCGATTTTCAGGTCAATACCCACCTGAAACGTCACCTGAAGTCCACCAGGGGTCCACCTGAGGTCACATAAATCAGAATATATAACCCAGCCGATTTTCCACACACCTATCGACTTTGGAAAGACCCTGTGAACGACAACAACCCGTATCAACTCAGTCGGCGTTCATTGCGGCGCGAAAATACCCTCCCCCTCGACGCTGAGAAGGGTATGTAAATGTGCGGCCAGCTAAGAATTTCAATCAACAGACCCCCTCTCCCTCAAGGGAGAGGGCTGGGGTGAGGGTGATTACTGCCACCGACCAAACTGATACAGCATCGGCTCTGAAACTCATCTTGAATCAGATTGGCGTCTGTCTATACAATATCCAAATGCGAATCGCCTGCCCCATGTGATCCCAGGATACGAGAAAAATGGAAGCCCATCAGCTTGTCAAGCTCGAAAAGAACGAGAACATAGACGCATTTACGCCCGGCGACACCGTACAGGTGGGTGTCCGGGTTACTGAGGCCAGCCGCACGCGCACGCAGGTCTTCGAAGGCGTGATCATGCGTACCCGGGGAAGCGGACCGGGCGCTTCGTTCACCGTTCGCCGTGTCAGTTATGAGATTGGCGTCGAGCGCACGTTCATGCTTCATTCGCCAAACGTGGAATATGTCAAGCTGGTGCGCAGAGGGCGCGTGCGCCGCGCGAGGCTCTACTATCTGCGCGGCAGATCGGGACGCGCGGCCCGCATCAGGGAAGACCGGAGAGAACGCGCCCGCAGGTAGGGCGATTCATTATGGCCCGTATTTCATAGGGACTGGAGTCTTCTCTTAAACCTTAATGGCTGTCCAACGGTGGATTCCCGCTTCCGCGGGACTGACGTCAAGAACAACCTTGACCACTTGTGAGCAAACGTTGCAGGCATGAAGTGTTCCGGTGAATCTACACGGGGGTCTGCGGCCTTATGAGATACGCCGAAGTCACCGTGGACGCTCCGACCGGGCGCTCCCAGACGTTCAGTTACCACATCCCAGAAGGCATGAGACTCGCGCCGGGCCAGTTGGCGCGTGTTCCTTTCGGCGTCCGCGCGTTGCAGGGTATCGTCTTCGAGATTACATCCTCGCCACAGGTCGAGAAGACACGCCCGATTTCCAGCGCGCTGTCCGACGCTCCGGTTCTTAACTCACACCAGATTTCGCTTGCGCGCTGGATAAGCGACTACTATATCTGCTCGCTGTTCGACGCGGCCGCGCCGATGCTGCCGCCGGGCGCAAGAACCCGGACCCACACGATTCTTTCCGTCAATCCGAAGTTCGGCGACCCGACGTCAGCGGCCCAGAACGAACTGCAAGCCCAGATTGTAGAGATTGTCCGCAGCCAAGAGTCCATGGACATGGAGCGGCTCGTATCCAGGCTGGGAGAGAGGGCGCGGAGCGCAGTCAGCAGCCTTGTCCGACGTGAGGCGCTGAGAAGGCAGTCACAGGCAAACCGCGCGTCTATCGGGCCGCGGTACGTCGAACATCTGCGCGTGAACAGGGATGCGCTTGAGGAGATTGGCCGCTGGCTTTTGACGGATGGTAAGCGAGCCCCGCGACAATCGGAACTTATAACCAGACTCGCGGAGTCCGACGAAGCTATGGTTGTGTCAGAAGTTCGGAGAGAGTTCAGCGGCGCGATAGTCAAGGCGCTGGTGAATCGCGGGTGGCTTAAGATAGAAAAGACGCAGGTTTTCCGAGACCCGTTGGCGGACAGGGTATTCGAGCCTGAGCCTCCGGTATCGCTTTCGCAGCGCCAATCGGCGATTACGGCCGACGTAATCGAGACTCTCCGAGACATGAACAGACGGCCCAGGGTGATCCTGGTGCAAGGGGTGACCGGAAGCGGCAAGACGGAGATATACCTGCGCGCTGTGGAAGAGTGTCTCGCGCTAGGCAGGCAGGCTGTGGTTATGGTTCCGGAAATATCTCTGACTCCGCAGACTATCGAGCGGTTCGCGAGCCGATTCCCGGGCAAAGTGGCGGTGCTTCACAGCGGTCTGAGCGACGGACAGCGCTACGACCAGTGGTGGGCGATAAAGGAAGGACGCTGCCCCATCGTGGTCGGGTCCCGAAGCTCGGTATTCGCCCCAGTACCCAATCCCGGACTGCTGATACTGGACGAGGAACACGAGTGGACGTATAAGCAGAACGACACATCTCCCAGGTATCACGCGAGGGACGTGGCGATGCAGTTGGGAAGGATGACGGGCGCGGTGACGCTTCTGGGAAGCGCGTCGCCGGACATAGTTTCTCACTTCCGAGGACTGCGCGGAGAGTACCGGCTTCACACTCTGCCAGACCGTCTCAACAGGCAAAGTGACGGCTCTGTCGCAGTCGCTTCACTGCCGGACGTTGAGATAGTAGATATGAGGGACGAGCTGCGAGACGGAAACACAGGTATATTTTCGAGGGCGCTGAAGTCGGAGATCGAGATATGCCTGGGGCACGGAAAGCAGGCGATCCTGTTCCTCAACCGGAGAGGCACAGCGTCGCAGATGCAGTGCAGAGGCTGCGGTCACAGAATAAGCTGTCGAAGCTGCGACGTTCCTCTGACATATCACCGGACTATGCAGCGGCTGTTGTGTCACTACTGCGGACGCAAGCGCCGGATGCCGCGCAGTTGTCCCGAGTGCCTGGGGTACAGGCTCAGTTTCTATGGCATAGGCACGCAGTCGGTGGCGGAGGAAGTGGAGCGGCTTTTTCCCAGGGCTAGGACGCTCAGATGGGACCGCGACGCGACGCGCTATCCCAGAGAGTACGAGGCGATTCTGTCGGGCTTCAGAAACGGGGACGCCGACATACTTATCGGGACACAGATGATAGCTAAGGGTCTGCACCTGCCCGGCGTAACGTTGGTGGGGGTCGCGCTTGCCGACGTGGGTCTGAGCATCCCGGACTTCAAGTCGAGCGAGAGGACTTTCCAGCTTCTGTGCCAGGTGGCGGGAAGGGCCGGACGCGGATATGAGACCGGCAAGGTGATATTCCAGACGTACCAGCCGGAGAACTATGCTATCGAGAGGGCGGCGGCGCAGGACTACACAGGATTCTATTCAGATGAGATGCGATATCGGCGCGAGCATAACAACCCACCATTCTCGCGGCTGATACGGCTTGTCCACTCCCACACAAACAACGCGACGTGCGAGTCGCGCGCTGTCAAGTTGGCGGAAGAACTGCGTTCGGCGCGGAGAAATGCGGACATGGTGAATATAGAGATACTTGGACCAACTCCACCCTACCCGGCCCGGCTTCGGGGACGGTACAGGTGGCACATCGTTCTCAGGGGCCGCGATCCGAGGGCGCTCCTGGACATGGCGCATATTCCACAGGGATGGACTGTGGACGTGGACCCGGTGACCCTCACGTAAGACAGCAGGCTCAGGAGCCGGCGGCCACCGGCGCTGCGCTCAGGAAGCCGGATATATGGAGTTTGACCGGATCGAGATAAGCGCGCGCGGTTTCCATTGTTTCCAGCAGGTCATCGAAAGCGACCCAGCGGCACATATCAATGTCTTCTGACAGGTCGGGGGACAGAGGGTCGGAGACTTCGCCCGCGTAGTCCAGAATGAACCAGTCCACGGTCTTGTTGACCGGACCGTATGAGTAGTAGGAGATGTAGCTCGAGCGACAGAGGGGCTGACGAATGGATAGGAGTTTCTTATCTAATCCGGTCTCTTCTGAGATCTCTCGGAGGGCGCATTCCTCAGAGGGTTCGCGCTTTTTGACTTTTCCTTTGGGCAGGTCCCATTTCCGGTGCTTTCTTATCAATAACGCGTGACCGCCGCAGAGAACAAGTCCCCCGGCGGCCGGCATCCGCGGCAGCTCGTCTCTATTCATGCATATGAATCCGTTCCAATATCGCTGCCTGATCCGCGTTCAGTCCGGTGAACAGAACGCCGTCCACAACCATATCTATTTGCTTGTCACTTACTTCTTCAAGATGCCGCAGGTCTATGTCTATGTCGCTTCCCTCGTAATCGAATCGGCCCAAGATGTAGTGGATCGCGTTCAACCTAGCCTGATGCTTGTTGTCCGAGTTTACGACAACCCAGGAGGCGTAGTCGGTGGAAGTGACGGCGAACATTCTCTCTTTGAAGTAGGTGAGCAGGTTCCAGCGCTCGGTGACATTTCGGTCGTTGGCGGAGTACTTCCAGTATTGGAGTTCGCTTCTCCGTCGCAGTCTGAAACGAAGTTCCTGTGATTCGCGGGATACGGACAGGTATATCTTCACGAGCGAAACGCCTTCGTCAACGAGGTCTTTTTCCCAGTCGTTCACCTTGTTCATGAAGTAGTGATACTGTCTCATCGAGCAGTATCCCATTGCGGGCTGAACGAGCGCGCGCGAATACCAGGAGCGGTCGAAGACGGTGATGTTGCCTTCGGGCGGCATCATCTTATAGTGTACGCCGAGCCAGTTGCGCATCTCACTGGGGCTTGGTATTCCCTGGTTGATTATCCTGGCGGTCCTGGGGTTGAGGTAGCGGGCTATGCCCGAGGCGGTTCTACCCTTGCCCGCCGCGTCGCGGCCTTCCAGCACTATGGCTACGCGCTCACCCCGCCTCATGGCCCACTCCTGCATGAGAAGAAGCTGGACTCGCAGTTCGCGCAATTCGGCGCGGTATGCCGGGTACTGAATGTTGCGAAACGCCGGAACGTCGTAAACAGACGCCGCCGTTTCCGGCAAGATGCTTGAGTTATCCCGCATTTGATAAAACAACCACCTATTACGCCACGATTAGCTACAACGAACTATGGACACACTTTGGTTATCGTACATAGGGCGAAATTTAGTGTCAATTAACAAGAATCGCAAGGGGACGACCCGGTTGTGGCCGCCCCCTGATGGCTAAGTAACTATCTCAAAACCCGACCTTAAGGAATTTAACCCTCACCCCAGCCCTCTCCCTCAAGGGAGAGGGGGTCTGTTATTGAAATTCATAGCTGACTGGACATTTACCTACCCCTATCAGCCCTCGAGGGAGAGGGAGATTGTGTCCTCCTGCCATCCGCTTGAGCGAAGAGTTTTGAGATAGTCTCTAAGGTTTTCGAGAATACTAGAGGTTGAACTGCGGGTCCAGGTAGTCCTTCTCTTTGGCGTAGATCTGAAGCCTGCCGCGGGTGGAGTCGGTTACGATGAGACGGTCTTCAGAGTCAATCGTCAGCCCGACGGGACGCTCGAACAGTCCGAGGGGGGTCCTGTCCTTGACGCGCCTGTAAGCCTTCTGGGCGTCGGGGTTGGAATTGATGACCTCGGCGGCCCAATTGCTGAACTCCACGGCGTCGCCGTAGAGCGCGGTTATGACCGAGCCGTCGGGTTCGTAGATTTGTATTCTCTTGTTGCCCCAGTCGGAGACATAGACATCGCCCTCGCTGTCAATGGCAACGCTGGCCGGATGGTCCAAGTCGCCGCCGTTGTCCAGGTCGGAGCCTCCGAAGGTGAGGAGGAGGTCGCCGTCGGGAGAGAACTTGCGGACGCAGTTATTGCCCCAGTCGGCGACGTAGATGTTGTCGTCAGAGTCGAGGCCGATGCCCCACGGGGAGTTGAGCCGGCCCTCGCCGACTGTGGCGATGTACTGGCCGTCGGCGGTGAATTTCTGGACGCGGTTATTGCGAGCGTCGGCGACGAGCAGGTTGTTGTCGCTGTCGAATTCGAGTCCTGAGGGCGCTTTGAGTTGTCCTTCGCCCGATCCTGACTCGCCCCATGAGCCGATTTCTTCGCCGTCTTCGTTGAAGATGTAGATTTTGTCCTTGAACTCTTCGGAGCAGTAGATATTGCCGTTGGCGTCAACTGCGAGTCCAGCGGGCCACGTGAGAATTCCCCTGGCGAAATCGCCGATGAATTCCTGGTCTATGGTGAGCTTGCCTATGCGCTTGTTCTGGGCGGTGACTCCGCCAATGCCGTCGTTTCCACGGCTCAGGACGTACAGGATACCTTCAGGCCCGGCGGCCACATCAACCGGCTGCGTAAATCCGTTTCCGGCAGCGGCGTTTCTGCCAATAGCGTGACTGAAGTTCCAGGTTCTTCCGGCTACGGTTGTAGTAAGCATAAGTGACACTCCTGATTTTCTCAGACTGAATATCCTAGTAGATGCCTTCCAGCATCGTCAACAGTTTCTTGACGGCTTCTATATCAAATTCCACGCCCTCGTTGTCGACCCATCCCTCATCAAAGTTGTACGGCGAGATAAGGGCCACCTGAAATAATACGCGGATTTCCCTGCGGCTTGTTTCCTCAGCTATTCTGCGCGCAACTCTGAACATATCTGTGTGGGTGTCGTATTTCCATCCGCGATGTTCGGCTAAGGTTCCTATCGCTTGAGATGCAGCATCCACACAATCTGAGACGGCCTGTTCAATGAACTTACGGCTTATATCCCAATGTTCCTCAGATGACATGAACACGTAAACAACTTTTCGACATACGGCAGGGGCGAATTATTCATCTGCCCCTGCCGCTGAAGTTAGCACCTAGTGTCCGTTGGTCCGAATGAAGCCGGGGGCCTCGAACTGACCGTTGACTATGGGGGCCGCCTCAATCTTGAGGTGGTCTTCCAGTATGGCCGAGTACACGCCTCTGTAGTCCTGGTTGGGAACGAGGTCGCCCTGTTCGAGCGCTTCGGGCCTGGTCTCGGGGTACTCGGAGTACATTCCCCCCTTGATGTTGGGGCCGAGGGCGAAGGCGACGCCGGCGGCGCCGTGGTCGGTGCCGGAGCCGTTGTCGCGGACTCGGCGTCCGAACTCGCTGAACATGAACATGATGACGTTCTGGTCGGCGTCATGCTCGCGAAGGTCGTCCCAGAAGTCGGCGACAGCTTCGGACACGTCCTGCCACAGCTTGGCGTGGGTGGTCGCCTGGGCGGCGTGGGTGTCGAAGGAGCCGTAGTCGCAGTAGAAGATGCGGGTGCCGACGTCGGCGGTGTGTATCTGGGCTATGTCGCGGAGCTTGGAGGCGACAGGTGTCGCGCCATATTCGACGCTGGACTCGTACTTGCCCGGCGCGACCTTCAGGATGTCGGCGCCCTTGAGCGCGTCCAGTCCGGTCTGTCCGAGGTATTCCATGACGGGACCGCTGCCGACGGCGGGGCCGTACATATTCGAGAAGCGCTCGAGCATCTTGTTGCGCTGGTCTTCCCGCTCAATGCTGGTGAGCAGGCCGTAATTGGAAAGATCCGCTACGGACGCGACGGAGACGCCAGGGGTTACCAACGCCCTTGGGAGCGCCTGTCCGATGTTGACCGTGGTTACCGGATTCTCTCCGGTGGGATCTATCTCGCGGGTGGCGCGTCCCAGCCAGCCCTCGGTTCCGACCTTGTCCGGCTCACAGGTGTGCCAGATGTCCATGGAGCGGAAGTGCGACCTGGGCGAGTTGGCGTAGCCGACGCCGTGTATGATCGCCATGTCACCCTGCTGGTAGATGTCCTGCATCGGGCCCATCGCGGGGTGCATTCCGAGCTCGTCGTCCAACTTCAGGACGCGGTCCTGCTGGATCTGGAGGGAGCGTCTGCTGTCGTAGTAGTTCTCGTCGTTGTATGGGATGATCGTGTTGAAGTAATCGTTTCCGCCGGTGAGCTGGAGCACAACAAAGACCGGGGGCTTCCCATTTCCGTTGCCATTGGCAGCCATTTTATTCTCCTTTAGCTGTGGGATCGTGACCGGAGGCGGAGTTGATTTCCGCGCTCCGGTCAGTTCCGGTTCCTATGATTGTGTCTAGCCGAACTGATACTCTCTCGTCGCCGCGATGAGCGCGAAGGTCTCGGTCGCGCGGGTGTCGAAGTCGTCCGCGTCCACCTTGACATCGCCGCCGCCCGCGACGTGAGATACCAACTCGCCGTGGGTGCGCTCGTCAACTTCCATAGGGCCCATGACGTCAAGGCAGCGGGCCACAAGCTCTTCGGGGGTCATAACCGAGCCGTTTGAGCCTACGTAGTCCACCATTTCCCTGACTCCGGCGAGGTCGGTATCACTCACTCGGTCGGCGACGAAATTGACGCGCTTGACCAGCGAGCCGCTGTTTATCCACTCGTGTCCGGTGTGCCAGCCTTCGACGCTGGGCGGGTCGAGGATGTCCTGGCCCAGGTAGCCCGGCTCTTTGCCCAGAGCTTCGAGTCGAGGATCAGGGCCGGTCATGTCCTTCGTTATCCTGAGCGTTCCAACGACCACCTCGGTCGGGCTCTTGACCTTCTGGTACTGAGCCTCTTTGAAGTAGTCGGAGTTGAATAGCTGGCGCAGCACGGGCTTGATGTCATAGTTGTTGTCCACGAGCGTCTGGGACAGCTCGTTGATCGCCTCCGGGTTGCGCGGCTCTTCGATGTTCCAGGCGGGAACCTGCGGCTCATCCGCGACGAAGAAGTTGTACATATGCCGCGTTATGAACCTGGGGCAGGCGGGCTGCCGGAGGACTATGTCTATGATGTCCTCGCCGTCGAAGTCGCCGGTATGACCGAGGAAGGTCTTCTCGGAGTAGTCGTGGTCTTCGGGCCTGAAGCTGAACTTCCAGGGGTGGCGTCCGTATGGATATCTGGGCATCTTGGCGTCAATCGTCCAGCCGGTGAATGCTCGGGAGCACTCGTACACGTCGGTCTCAGTGTAGTGTCCGACGCCGAGGCTGAACAGTTCCAGAAGCTCGCGTCCCCAGTTCTCGTTGGGAGCGTGCTTGTGGTTTTCGTTGTTATCCAGCCAGTAGATCATGGCGGGATTTCTGGCAAGCTCGACCAGGAGGTCGCGGTAGTTCGCCATGCCATATTCCCGGAACATATCTATCTGTTCGAGCAGGTGGTTACAGTTGTCCACCTTGGCGTTTCCAGTGGCGAAAACATGGTGCCAGAACAGCGCCATCTTCTCTTCAAGGGGTCTCTGTGTGGTAACCATCCAGTAGAGCCAGTTGGCCTGGCCCGGCGCGGCCGCTCCGCCCGGCACCTCAGTGATCGGGTGGTAACGGTACAGCGAATACTCATCCACGGGCGGCTGGGATTCCGGGTTGAGGAGTTCCTCTACGGTCGCCTCGTACCCCATTTCACAGTAACGCTCTACCTCCTCTCTTGTCGCTCCAAATCCGGCGCGACGCATGAGGTGGGATATTAGCGCAATGTCTTCTCTGCTGGCCATATATTCCCTCCTTTACTATTTCTATTCGAAGGTCGGCTTATAACTGTAAATACGTTGACGCTATTTGTGGTTCGCGGACGAAGTAGAACCTTCGTCGCTTTCCTGACAATTGGGGCAAACACCATAGTAGTCGGTTCGCTGTCTCACCAGATTGTATCCCGTGGCGTCCGAAACGCGATCAAGGGAAACATCCTCTGTCTCGAACACATCCATATCCTCAACGGAACGACAAGTGAGACAAATGAGGTGCGGGTGAGAGTCGGGCCTGAGTCCGTCATAGCGGTTTGGGGAGCCGCTGAATTCAAGTTCGAGAACCTGGCCGGCTTCCTTAAGAATCTCGATGGTGTTGTAGATGGTAGCGAGGCTGGTAGAGGGGTATATGCGGCGAACTTCGGAGTGAATCTCGTTGACGGTGGGATGACAGTCGGTGGACGCAAGCGTCTCCAGCACCTTCGCGCGTCGGGGGGTTACATTTACACCCAACTCCGACATGGAAGCGCACATCTCGTTTACGCGATATTGAACCTGAGAGTCCAAAATCATCTCCTGACCGAGGCCTATGGTCCGGGAGAGTTTGTAGAGTTCCACCAAATTAGAACGATTCTAATACCATCGGCAAAGAGTAAAATAACCCAGATGATGATACTTGTCAAGTTTTGGACGGATTCGGATGCGGTATCAGTTTGGTCGGTGGTAGTAATCACCCTCACCCCAGCCCTCTCCCTCAAGGGAGAGGGGGTCTGTTGATTGAAATTCTTAGTTGGCTGCACATTTACATACCCTTCTCTGCCCGTCGAGGGAGATGGGATTTTCGCGCCGCAAGGAACTGTAAAAGGCGGAGATAAAATGGACCGTGTAGGCGGCTCGACAGCCTGATTGTGGCGGTTGAAAACCGTACCGTCTATCGTCTCCCATAGGGTCGAACCCGACCCAAAGGGAGGTGAGAAGGATGTACAGCGTGGAACTGTATATGCGTGTCCGAAGAGCCTGCATGGTGGACGGCATGAGCGTCCGGGAGGCGTCCCGCGTGTTCGGCCTGCACAGAGACACCGTCCGCAAGACGCTCAAGTACGCCGCTCCGCCGGGCTACCGCAGGCGAAAGCCTCCCAGAAGACCCAAGATAGGCCCGTACACAGGAGTCATAGACGAGATACTGCGCTCAGATATGAGTCTGCCGAAGAAGCGGCGCCACACCGCCAAGCGCATCTACGAGCGGCTGAGGGACGAGCGCGGGTTCGAGGGCAAGTACACCATCGTCAAGGACTACGCGCGTGAGCGCCGGCGCACGACCCGGGAGATGTTCGTTCCCCTTTCCCATCCCGCCGGGCACGCCCAGCGCGACTTCGGAGAGGCGTGGGCGGTGATAGACGGGGTGAAGCGCAATGTCCACTTCTTCGTGCTGTCCCTTCCCCACAGCGACGGCGTCTTCGTGAAGGCGTACCCGGCCGAGACCACCGAGGCGTTCTGCGACGGACACATATCTGCGTTCCGCTTCCTGGGCGGAGTTCCCCAGAGCGTCCTGTACGACAACACGAAGTTGGCGGTTGCGAAGATACTGGGAGACGGGAGGCGCGTCCGCACCCGGGTGTTCACCGAGCTACAGTCCCACTACCTGTTCACCGACAGGTTCGGACGGCCGGGAAGGGGTAACGACAAGGGCAACGTCGAGGGCATGGTGGGCTATAGTCGTCGTAACTTCCTCGTGCCCATACCGTCGTTCGACAGCTTCGACGCCCTCAACCTCTATCTGGAGGGACGCTGCCTTGACCCGGATCCACCGAAGGGATGGATGAGTCGTCGTGCAAAAGGGGTGAGAAAGCGCTCCATTGAATCTGGGATAATGGGTTTGAAGACAAGAACCAACCCCAGAGCAGGAGCACTTAATAGATGTTACCACCTGAGCGTCCCGACCGCATCCGAATCGCCTTCGACGATCCCCGGCTGGTGGCCAATGCCGGGCTGCTCGTGCCGGCCACTCTCGCTCAGCGCCTGGGACTGAGTGAACTGGTGGACAGCAACGTTGACCTGGGCGATGCGCCGGGACGGGCGAACCCGGGAGACAAGACGCTGACCCTGGTTGCCTCGGCGCTGGCCGGTGGGGACTGCATCGATGACGCCGACGCGCTGCGTGCCGGTGGGACCGGGCGGGTGTTGGGCTGTACAGTGAAGGCGCCATCCACCCTGGGGACCTTCCTGCGCAGCTTCAGGTGGGGACATGTGCGGCAGTTGGACCGGGTGAGCCGGGAGTTGCTGGCGCGGGCCTGGGCCGCTGGCGCGGGTCCCGGCGATGAGCCGTTGACCATCGACCTGGACTCCACCATCTGCGAGACCTACGGACTGGGCAAGGAGGGCGCCCGCCGCCACAACTACACCGGCCAGAGAGGCTATCACCCGCTTGTGGCCGTCGCCGCAGGAACCGGCGACGTGCTGATGGCCCGGTTGCGACAGGGTCGAGCCAACACCGCCCGGGGCGCAGCCCACTTCCTGCGTGAGACGGTGAGCCGGGTGCGCTGCGCCGGGGCCACAGGACAACTCACCGTACGCGCCGACAGTGGCTTCTACACCCATGACATCGTCTCCGTATGCCGAAAGACAGGTGTCCGCTTCTCCATCACCGTCCGTCAGCACACCCGACTGCGCAATCTCATAGAGGCCATACCTGAGGAGGACTGGACTCCCATACCCTACTGGATGGACGGCGCAGCCGACGTGGCTGAGACCACCTACACCCCTTTTCGGAACGAGCCCGATGCCGCACCGGTGCGTCTCATCGTCCGCAGGGTGAAGCCCACGCCCGGTTCACAACTGGCCCTCTTCGTCGACTACAGCTATCACGCCTTCATCACCGACCGACAGGGCGACACCCTCCAACTGGAGGCCGACCATCGCCGCCACGCCGAGATCGAGAACGCCATCCGAGACCTCAAGTACGGTGTCGGGCTGAACCATCTGCCCTCGGGGCGCTTTGCAGCCAACGCCGCCTGGATGGCCATACAGGTAATGGCTCACAACCTGGCTCGCTGGATCGGACGCATCGGTCTGCGCGAGCCGGTGGCGACCACCAAGACCCTGCGCAGACGCTTGTTCTCCCTCGCCGGACGGCTCACCCACTCGGCCCGCCGCCTTACTTTGCATCTCCCGCAGCGCTGGCCCTGGGAAACACAGTTCGGTCGCGCACTGACCAGACTGCGAGCCATTCCTCTGCCGGCCTGACGGCAGTGTCTACTACTGACCACCGTACACACCACAGCCTGTCTTGTCCGTAAGATCGCTCCGGACCGGACCGCGGGTGTCCACTGTTGCCCGCAGATTCGTCAAACTCGCCCCAAATCGCCACTGTGGGCCTCCATTGGCGTCCAAAATCACGACCGCGGACCTTCAGAACGACCCAGGCGCTGACATCATAACCGCACCGCCACTTTGACACGTCCCTCACCCACGCCCCGGCGGCGATACTAACCCTCTTCGGTGGATTCGGGCTTACGGAATGGCGCCGGGAGCCGGAACGGGATACGCGCTGATCTACAACCGCCATATGTACGAGTACGGCACAACGCAGGAGCAGATGGCGAAGGTCGCGGCGGACCAGCGTTTCAACGCGCAGGAGAACGAAAACGCCGTGTTCCACGGTCAGCCCGCCAGCGTGCGGGACATCCTGAACTCCAGGTACGTCAACTACCCACTGCGTCTCTTGGAATGCGTAATGCCCTGCGACGGCGCGGCGGCCCTGATTATGACCACGCCGGAGCGCGCCAAAGCGCTTCCCAACCGTCCCGCATACCTGCTGGGATCGGGCATGGAACAGTCCAATGCCAACGTATGGCAGAACGACCGCATAACCACTACCCCGGTCGCCACAAGCGCGAGGCGGTCTTTCGAGATGGCCGGGTACGGGCCGGCCGATATGCAGTTCGCCGAATTCTATGATTGATACACGATCCTCGTGGCCGTGAGCCTCGAAGACGCCGGATTCGTTGGCAAGGGCGAGATTGGCCCGTTCTACGAGTCCACCGATACGACCTATACAGGAACGTTCCCGATAAACACCGACGGAGGCCAGCTATCAGGCGGTCAGCCCGGACTGGCCGGCGGCTTCAGGCACGTCATAGAGGGCGCCCGCCAGGTAATGGGCAAAGCCGGAGTCAGGCAGGTACTCCGAAACGACTTATGTATGGTGAATGGTTGAGGCGGCACGGCGAGCGAAATGTGCTCGCTGGTCCTCGGGTCCGAGGACACGATTTAGGGAATTTACAATCAATAATTTACAATTGATAATGGACAGAAAGATGACGACTCCATACGCGAAACCGCTTCCGATACCGATGAACGAACAGCTTTCGCGTCCATTCTGGGACGCCGCCAAACGTCATGAACTCGCGCTGCCGCGATGCAAGACTTGCTCCAACATCTTCTTCTACCCGCGCGAGCAGTGTCCGAATTGCTTCTCGAACGATCTGGACTGGACGCGGGTCAGTGGCATGGGAAGGCTCTACTCGTTCACAATAGTCCACCAGTCCGCGCACTCTGCCTTCCAGCCGGATACTCCGCACATCTACGCGATAATCCAGCTGAATGAAGGCCCCAAGATACCGACGACATTGGTCGAGTGCGAGATAGAGAACGCGCAGATAGATATGCCCGTCGAGGCCGTCTTCGATGACGTTTCGGAAGAGTACACGCTGGTGAAGTTCAGGCCCGTCTAAGCGGTAGAGGCGACAGTCGCCACTTCGACTTCCACCGTGCCGAAAGTCGTCTCCAGATCGGGAATCTCTTCCCCGACCTGGGAGAGGCTATCAATGTGGTACGCCATCGCTTCTCCAACCGACATCCGAGGCGGGGGAGTTGGATCTCCACATTCCATCAGGTCTTCCAGATGGAATGTGATGGCTTCCTGAATCATCTTGCGGATGTCGTCCCAGGTCTTGCCTGTGCTTATGCAGCCTGGCAGTTCAGGAGCATAGGCGGAGTAGTTGTTGGGAGTCCGTTCATAGACCACGGCATATTTCATATCTTCACCACTCGGTCAACGTAGAGGCCG
This sequence comes from Dehalococcoidia bacterium, assembly GCA_965261525.1. Classification (GTDB taxonomy): domain Bacteria; phylum Chloroflexota; class Dehalococcoidia; order Lucifugimonadales; family UBA1123; genus VXRN01. The sequence goes on along the minus strand of OZ253472.1, from coordinate 510,532 downwards.
GGTGTATGAACCGCGCCCGGATCAATCTCGCCCGGCTCCACCACCTCGTCAACCTCCATTATCACCACGTCCGCCGAGGTCGCCATGACGCCATTGAAGTTGCGCGACGTTCCCCTGTAATGGACATTGCCCATCGTGTCCGCCCTGTGCGCTTTCAGCAGCGCGAAGTCTGCCACGAGCGAGCGTTCAAGCAGGTACTCCCGTCCGTCGAATACGCGGGACTCCTTGCCCTCGGCCATCAGCGTTCCTACTCCCGTCGGAGTATAGAAGGCCGGGATTCCGGCTCCGCCGGCGCGGATGCGCTCGGCCAGCGTGCCCTGTGGCACAACCTCGAGTTCGATCTTGCCCTCTCGATACGCTCTCTCGAAGGCGGTCGGTCGGGACGGCGACGGCGACACAGGGAATGACGCGATGACCTTCTTTACCTGTTCGTTCTCCACCAGAATGCCTATATCTATGGGCCGGTCACCCGGCAGCGTCCCGAACCCTATGACCGACGCCAGCCCAGCCGTGTTGGATATGATGGTCAGATCCGACGCGCCATGATCCCTCAGGGCGCGAATCAGGTTCTGCGGCGTGCCGCCCGGTCCCGCAAAGCCGTCAATCATGAGAATCGCGCCGTCGGGAATATCCTCGACCGCCTCGCCAAAACTGGGCATAATCCTGCTCAATGTTATCTTCTACCTCTCTCAGAAATGCGCCCCAATTCTAATATACTCAGTCCTGGCTTGACAGGCCTGCCTCGCTCCCATCATAGTCTTTCAAAGTCCCCTCAGTTTCCCATACTACTATACGGTCAATTGCATTTTATGTTACTATACAGACTTAACAGAACATACATACTGAAGATACTATAAGTTTGAGTTAATCGCTTATGTACTGACCACCAGGAAAAAGTCCCTGTACTGGTGAATACAGGGATTTGCAGGTGAAGCGCAGGGACCAGACCCCACCTGTAGGCCGCCAGAAGGTCACCAGAAAGTCACCGTGGAAACACCAGCGGCTTATAAACCCAAGTAAATGTCCATTCCGAAATCAGGCCCGCCGGTTGTCTTTCATCCGCGGAGACTATCTTGTCCATTGCTAACTTCGGATTTCTGATAATATGCCCCTGCATGTCCCTGAACCGATTCTAACGGGACCGAACCAAAGGAGAGAAGCGTTGACCGATTCGCCAATCCTGGTGCGCCGGGCCGAGCCAGACGACGCCCGCCATATAGTCCGATTCCAGCAGAGCATGGCTCTTGAGACCGAGGGCAAGGCGCTCGATGAGTCGCTCGTCGGCGCCGGGGTGGATTCCGTGTTCGCGGACTCCGACAAGGGATTCTACCTCGTGGCCGAAATAGGCGACACTGTTGTGGGCAGCCTGATGATCACATACGAATGGAGCGACTGGCGAAACGCCACGTACTGGTGGATACAGAGCGTGTTCGTGGACACGGACCATCGCAGGCGCGGAGTCTATACAGCCATGTACGACCATGCGCTGCGACAGGCGCGGGAGCGCGACGATATTTGCGGCATACGACTGTACGTTGAGCGGAGCAATCTAGTCGCCCAGCAGACCTACAAGAATCTGGGCATGGACCACTCCCACTACGATCTTTACGAGATAGATTTCGCGCTGTAAACCGGAGGCAAGAAGATGCTCGATGATAATGTCAAACAATTCGTGTCCGACAACCACCAGGCCGTGCTTACCACTTTTCGAATGAACGGCGCTGCCCAGATGAGCATAGTAACAGTGGGCGCTTACGGCGATGGAGTGGGGTTTACCACTACCGAAGATCGCGCGAAACTCCACAACCTTGTTCGAGACTCGCGCTGCTCGCTGCTGATTTCCAAGAGTGACTGGTGGGGTTACGTTGTTCTCGAGGGACAGGCCAAAGTCCTGCGTCGCGGCGAGTCCGACGACGATGAACTGCGTGACGCTCTCAGGGGGATATACCGCACCGCCTCCGGCCAGGAACACCCCGACTGGGAGGAGTACGACCGCGCGATGGTCGCCGACCGCCGCGCCGCCGTCATAGTCGTCCCCGACCATGTGTACGGCACAACCGCGGTCTAGTCCCGTAGTCGCCGACTCACCAGGAGAGCCCCCATATGCCGGACCAACCCAACATCCTCGTCATCATGTCCGACGAACACGGCCCTATGTGGTCGAGCGCGTACGGTCACCCTTTCGTGCGGACTCCGAACATGGAGCGAATCGCGGAATCAGGCGCGACGTTCGACGCCGCCTACTGCAACTCTCCCCTATGTGTGCCGTCACGTCTCTCATTCATGACCGGACGCTACGTCTCCAACTGCGAGGGTTGGGACAACGCAAAGCCGCTCCCTTCCGACGTTCCCACCTGGCCCTATATGCTGCGTTCGGTCGGATATGACAGCGCTCTCTCCGGCAAGATGCACTTGATAGGTCCCGACAGGCTTCACGGGTTCCGGTCCCAGCTTGCATACGACCCACACGGCGGAGGAAGCGCCGAGGATGAGACCGCGCGGCGTCTCGGCCTTTCCACAGGAGGACGACACCCGATCTACCTGTGGGAAGACGGCATACCCACCGCCGACGAACCCTGGCCCAGCGTCAAGGAGGCCCGGCCGGGCAGAGGCCCGATGATAGACGCTGACGACGCGATAGAAGCGGAGGCGCTCAACTATCTCAGGGATCCCGCGCGACGCGAACGTCCCTGGGCGCTCTGTGTCGGGTTAGTCGCGCCCCACTTCCCCTTCATCGTGCCCGAGCCGTACTTCTCGATGTACTATCCCGAACACGCCGATCTGCCTTCCAACCCGCCCGGTCACATCGAAGATCTGCCCATCGCGGCCCGCAGGCTGCGCCGGGCGTTCAACTTCGACGGATACACCGAGGACGAAGTCCGGAGGGCCAGGGCAGCCTACTACGGCCTGATAACATACCTCGACGACAAGATTGGTCGCCTTCTCGACACCCTTGACGAACTCGGAATGTCCGACAACACCGTCATAGTCCACACATCCGACCACGGAGAGTCCCTCGGCGAGCATGGCCTCTGGCGCAAAATGAACTTCTACGAGCAATCCGCCCGCGTGCCGCTTCAGATAGCGTGGCCCGGCGTCATCGAGGGCGGGCAGCGCTTCGCCGGAGCCGTCTCCCTCGTGGATGCCACCGCAACCATTCTGGAGATGGCAGGCGTGGACGAAGATTCAGCGTCCATAATGCGCGCGGATGGCGTTTCGCTGCTACCCCAAATGACCGGCAACGCGAGCTGCGAACGCGACGATGCATTCGCGGAACACCTCGCGCATGGCACTGACCGGCCCAGGGCAATGGCGCGTCAGGGAAACCGGAAACTCTGTTACAGCCACGGAGACCCGCCCGACATCGAGCTATACAACCTTGAATCAGACCCGGGAGAGTTCGACAACCTGGCGGCAGACCCCGAGTACGATTCAGCGCGTCAGAGACTCACGTCCAGAATAATGGAAGTCTGGGGCAACCCTGACGACCTCGACCTCAGAATCAAAGACAGCCAGCGCTCGCGCCTCATGATCCGCGAAGCGCTGGGCGAAGAAGCTATTTTCTAGCCGAAAAAGATGCTCACACGCCACGTCGCCGGACGACTGTTACTTCAATGAGCTGGGTGTTACTGGCCCTCGGCAGCGCGCTTACCTTCGCGGTAGTGTCCGCGCTGGACAAGATTCTCATTCAGAGATTCGTGACCAACCCCAGGGCATTCATCGTCTTGGTCGGATTGATACAGTTCGGGCTGGCCGCAGTTGTTCTACCCTTCGCCAAGTTCAGCGGATACGGCATTGATACGACCCTGATCTCAGCCGCATCCGGATTCCTTGCCGGCATATACCTCGTGCTTATGTTCTGGGTAATGCGAATGCAGGATGTCTCCAGGGTGGTCCCTATAACGTCCACTCACCCTATATTTGTCGCCGTACTAGCGCAGGTGTTCCTGGAGGAAATAATCAGCGTATTGGCGTGGGTCGGCATATTCGTTACGGTGAGCGGCGCGGCGTTCATGTCCTTCGGCCCAACAACGCGCCGCTCCGAGCGTGGCCAGGGTCAGCTAGTCCCGTTTGCGCTTCTGATGGTTTCCAGCCTCGCCTTCGGACTCAGCCAGTATCTTACCAAAGTGGTAGCCGGCGACATAGATATCTGGTCACTATTCGTATGGCGCGGCTTGGGACTGGGACTGGCCTGCGTCGGCATCATGATCAGAAAGAGTATGTTCCCCGACCTTGTGAGAGCGATTCGCGACCCGGCATCCATCAGCTTGACGATATTCACGGAGGGCCTGCTGGTGCTTGTGGCGGTCATCTTGCAGCTGCTTGCGATCTATTCCGGCCCGGTATCCCTGGCCGTAACGGTCATGGCGATTAGACCGCTTTTCGTCTTCATCCTCGGAATACTGCTCAGTCTGGGGGTGTCCAGAGTCTTGGACGAGCCGCTTGAGGGGCGGATTCTTGCCGTAAAGCTGGTCTCAATTGCCATGACGGTCGGCGGAATCATTGCCGTCACTCTCGCCTGAAGGAACGTCCACCGTTATCATCCACGAATGTGTTGACACGCGCCAGGACTTAGCCTATACTAACCTTCACCTTTAGTATGCAGTAAGTCTCTTGATTAGCATATCTTGAGATGTTCAGTGAACGTACACGAAAAATCACACTTTCGTACACTCACTTCCGCTCTGAATGCGGAAAACCAAGCATATGGCGGAGTCAGGCGATGCAGACGGCAGTATCCAACACTGAGATCAACGCCAAGTCGCGCACTCGGTTCCCCGAACTGTCGGCGACATCCAGATATGTGTCTGCGGGGGCTGCACAGCGTACTCTCGGCCACAGAAGAGCTAGGCTACCGCTCAGCCTGTCCTGGAAATTCAATCTGTCCGCCACAGCCGTGGTCACTGCGGTAGTAGCAGTGTCCATCTTGGTCCAGGCCTAGTCCATTCGACACTCAGCGGCATTCCGCGCTTTCGGTCGCAGCGCCAAACTATGCTGTGTGGCTCACCAAGGGCGACGAATGTTACAGCCTCTAAGCCCGGTTACTTGGTCTCGCAATCGGCGCACAATGTGAATATCTCTATCCTGTGTTCGATTATCTCACCCGAGACCTCACTCCCCAAAGCCCTCAGAAGACGTTCTATTGTGGCGTGCCTGAATTCACCAATACTGTAGCACTTTACACATACCGTATGATGATGATGATGGACGAGGGCAGTGCTGTATATGGGTGTGCCGTCCGGTAATGACAGCTTGCATATCACATCCGCGTCAAACAGCAGTTTGATAGTACGATAGACTGTCGCCCGTCCCACTTCCGGTAGTTCGTCACAGATGTCGTCCGCTCTGAACCCACCTTCCTTCCGGCTAAGCAACTCTATCACCCTCAACCTGGGTTTGGTTATCCTGTACCCTCCGTCTTCAAGAACAGAGAGCATGTCAGGTCGAACGACCGGTTTTTCGGCAGACTCTGTGCTGATAGTTGTCATTTGACCAGCTCACTTGCTGGAAAGCCTTCCCATTTTCGAAGTTGGCCCATGTCAAGGAACGACTCTCCGGTTACTCCGGCGGAGCGCTTCCAATAGACTAAAGCTATCAACAACTCATGCATTCGTCAATGAATATCCGGCGCTTGGTTCGTCACAATAGATGCTATGCAAGCAGGATGTTTTCCAGTTTGCTCGACAACGCACATTGAGTCCCACTATATGCTACAGTGTTTCCATAATACTAAGTAATATGGAGAGCAAAAGATGCGATTGGTAGTCGTCGGATGTGAATACTCCGGCACCACAACCCTGACATTCGCAATAGACGACTGGATGAGCGTGACGATGGGCGTGAGATTTCCTCTGATTCATGACCACTGGAAGCTGCCGGACACGTCGGGCCACCCACAGGCGGACATGACCGAAGACGAACGCAGCCAAGTTCTCGCTCTGAGTTCCGAACTTAAGGAGATGACCCAACGCCATAGCTTGTACTACCACATTCAGGCCAACTCCTGGAATGGGCCGGACTGGATGTCCATAGGTCTTCACATAGACGACGGCATTTACGGCCCGATGTATTACGACTACGGCGGAGACGGTAAGCCACATGACAGAAAAGTGGTGTCCCAGCAGGTGGAATACTCGATTATCCGGTTCGCGCCCGACACAGTTCTCGTACACGTCAAGGCTTCGGCAGACGTTATCGCGCGGCGTATGGAGAAGAATCCACACCCCAACAGCCCCGTGAAAGACGAGGACATTCCAGCGCTGCTCGATCAGTATGAGCAGGCCTGCGCGCGCTCATTGTTCAGGCACAAGATTACGCTGGACACGAGCAAGTCTTCGGTAGAGTCTTCGGTGGCAGAGTTCGCGAAGAAGATCGAGCCGCATCTCACCGAGGCCGACAGGTCAAGAATTCTGACTCATAGAGTCTGGAAATAGCGCCCACTTGAATAAGTCTCCCAAGTCAGGCAAGGCGGTCAGAACGACCGCCACCGGTTTGCTATTGGCATACGCCTGTCCCGACCGAAATTCCGCGGAGTAATCTTGATGCCCGGCGCCGCTTGCCTTCGCTTGTACTCCGAGCGGTCCACCAGTCCGATGACCTGCTTCGCCACCGCAGGGTCGTTTCCCATAGCGATTATCTCCTCAAAGCTCAGATCGTCCTCCACGTAAGCCTTGAGAATCGGGTCAAGAGCCTCATATGGCGGCAGGCTGTCCTGGTCAAGCTGATCGGGGCGTAGTTCAGCGCTGGGCGGCTTATCTATAACCGACAGCGGAATTAGATACGTCCCCGTCCTGGAGTTGATGAATCTAGCTATGTCATAACAGAGCACTTTCGGCACGTCTTTGATAACTGCGAATCCACCCGACATATCGCCGTAGATCGTTGCGTACCCCGTGGCCATTTCGCTCTTGTTGCCGGTGGTGAGGACAAGCCAGCCGAACTTGTTCGACAGGGCCATTATGAGGTTGCCGCGAATCCGCGATTGGATGTTCTCCTCGGCTATTCCCCATTCCGTGCCTTCAAACTGAGGAGCGAGAGAGTTCAGAAAGGCGTTGAATGTCGGTTCGATTGGAATGGTCCAGATGTCAATTCCGAGGTTGTCGGCGAGCAGTTTCGCGTCCACGACGCTGCCCTCGGACGAAAATTCGGACGGCATGGAAACTCCGACTACATTTTCACTGCCCAGCGCGTCAACACTGATGGCGGCGACCAGGCTGGAGTCTATACCACCCGACAACGCGACCAAGACCTTGCTGAAGCCGCACTTTCTAACGTAGTCACGCGTTCCCAATACGAGCGCCTTGTAGATTTCCTCTGGGCCATTGTAGGAATTCCCAAGCCTACCCGGAACTTCAGTTTCAGAGGATAGGTCACTTCCACACCACTCGGACACTCGGACTGTTTTGGATTTTCCTACGTCTCTCAGAGAACTTGGGTTTTCCTTACGAGGCCTGGGTTCCCTCAGACGGGAACGAAACACGGACTGAACGTCCAGGTCGGTGACAAGCAGGTCTTCCTCAAACTGGCTGGACGACGCTATTACGTCTCCCTGTGGGTCAAAGACCATGCTGGCGCCATCAAACACCAACTCGTCCTGACCGCCGACCATATTTACGTAGGCAAGGAAAAGCTCGTTGTCCGCGGCGCGCGTCGCCAGCATCTTTTCCCTGAAATGCCGCTTGCCCGCATGGAATGGAGAGCCGTTGATATTGACTATGATCTCCGCGCCCGCAGCGCGCTGGACCACTGTAGGTCCTACCGGATACCAAATATCTTCACAGACATTGACGCCAACCGAAGCGCCATTGATCACATAAACCGGACACGCCTCTCCGGAGCGAAAGTAACGGTCTTCGTCGAAGACGCCGTAGTTGGGCAGAAACATCTTATGATAGACATCAATGAGTTCTCCATCGAAGGCTACCGCCGCCGCATTGTACACTTCGGCCCCAACCGCATCCGCGAATCCGACGACAACCGCTATCCCTTCAGACTTCGATACAACCCATTCCATGTATTTGCGGTTTTCTTCAAGAAATTGTGGCTTTAGCAGCAGGTCTTCAGGTGGGTACCCTGGTATCGCGAGTTCAGGAAACGCGACAAGCTCCGCTCCCGCCTCGCGAGCCTTCTCGATGTCGCGTACTACTTTCGTCGCGTTTCCTTCGAGGTCTCCGACCGTCGGGTTGATCTGCGCCAATGCGATTCTGAAGTTACGCATGATATTCGCGAGCGCCGAACGCGCTAGAGCGTGTAATGCCGGCGGGCGGCGACGTGCCTCGGATCATTGAGCCTGAACACGTCGGGATTATGACCAAGCTCCACCGCCAGCCAATACGTAAAAAGTTGGAGCGGCGCCAGGTACACAATCGGCGAGAAGATAGCGGGGCACTCGGGAACGCCAATAGCTGTGCCAACGAGTTTGGCTCTGGCGTCGTCGCCCGTCTGCAAGACGGCCGCGGTCCGCGCGCCGACCTCGGTAACGGTTCTCATCAATTCAGCCACTCTGTCCTCCGAACCGGAACAGGGCGGGGCTACAAACGTAACGAGGCAGCCTTCATCCGTCGAGACGAACGGGCCATGCAGGTACTGTTCGAGTTGGAAGCCCTCCGTGGTCGTGTAGTTGGCCTCCTTCATCTTGAGGGCTGCTTCATATGAAGTGGATGTATTTGGCCCCGTTCCAACGAAGTAGAAGCGTTGGACATCCCTGGATTCCGCAGCCCACTTCTTTACCGAGCCTTCCGCCGAGATCGCCTCCTGAACAGCATCCGGCAGGTCTGAGAGCGAATCAGCGGAGACTTCACCGGATAGCTCGACAGCTAGCATCATGAGAGCGGCCAGAGCGGCGGTGTGGCTGATCGTGAAAGCGGACGAAGGATCAGGCTCTGAAGTCTCGACTACTACTTTTGCAAGTTCGCGTCGCGCGTCCGAGCCCACACCGGTCAGCAAGGCGGTGGCCGCGCCCGAAGCGCACGCGTATTCCAGCGCCCGCGCCGAGTATGTCTTCGTGCCGCGGTGACTCAGGACTATGACGAGGTCATCGCCGTCGAGAGAAGGCGGACGGTCACAGAATTCGTACGAGTTCCAGGCTCGCGCGTCCTCCCGGCCCCCCTGATTTCTCAGTAAGTCTTCACCCACAAGGGCGGCGTGCCAAGAAGTGCCTATCCCGACGATATGCGTCCTCGATGCCTCCAGAACCAGATCTGCCAGCCTTTGGATATTCCCGCGCTCCTCTGCGATAACGCGCGCGATTGCCTGCGGCTGAGCCAGAACGGCGTCGTGCATATGGTATGGGTGTCCTGACCGTTCTTCTGAAAGTGTCATCAATTCGCCTTCTTAACAAAGTCCTCAATGCGGTCCAACGCCTTTTCAATGTTCTCCGCCGAATTCGCGAACGAGAATCGGACGTACCCCTCTCCAAACTCACCGAATGACTCGCCGGGCAGACACGCCACGCCCGCCTCGGTTAGCAGGTCGTCCGCAAACTCGCGGCTGCTCATTCCCGTCTCTTCTACATTAGGGAAAGCGTAGAAAGCGCCTCTAGGAAGCGGGCAGCGAATACCCTTGATAGAGTTGAGTCCATCCACGATTATCGAACGCCGCTTCTTGAACTCAGCAACCATCGAATAGACATCGTCTCGCGCTCCGTTCAACGCTTCCAGGGCGGCCATCTGCGTAAAGCCAGCCGTGCATGAAACGCTGTTGGTGACCAGCCTTGAAATCGGCTCGACAAGTTCGAGCGGCATCACCCCATAGCCTATTCGCCATCCTGTCATCGCGTAGGACTTCGAGAAGCCGTCCAAGATTATCGTTCTTTCCCTCATATTGGGAAAACTGGAAATGGAGTGGTGTTCGCCTTCATATAGAAACCCGCTATATATTTCGTCCGACAGTACCGCGATGTCATTATCAATGGCGAGTTGCGCTAGGCGTTCCAGATCGTCTTTGGAGATAACCGACCCGCACGGATTGTTAGGCGAGTTGACTATCATCAGCTTGGTGCGGCTGGTGATCTTTCCCTCGATCTCGTCTATATCAATGTTAAATTCCCTGGATTCATACAGCTGCATTGGAACGGGGACGCCACCCATAAAGTTGATCATAGACTCGTAAATCGGGAAGCCCGGATTCGGATACAACACCTCGTCACCTTGATCCACAAGCGCCATGATCAGAAAGAACATTATCGGCTTGCCGCCCGGCGTAACTACCACATTATCGCCCACGACATGAACGCCACGCGTATCCCTGATCTCCTGCGCTATTCTGTCCCTCAATTCCGGAAAGCCCGGCGAAGGCCCGTAGTGGGTGAAACCATCATCCAGCGCAGTCTTGCCAGCTTCCACGATGTTGGACGGAGAATCGAAGTCGGGTTCGCCAATCTCCATGTGTATGACGTGCATACCCTCCGCTTCCAAAAGCCTGGCCTTGGCGAGCACCTCGAAGGCGGTCTCGGTTCCCAGTCTGGTCATTCTCTGAGCTAATCTCATTAGGTTCATCCCCCTGATAATTGAGAGTTGGGAAGACTCCTGAGTAGTATAACCATCAAATCTTGCTTATGCTACAATCCATTGGCGGCTGGAAGCATCACAAAAGTGGTGGGTGGGACGGTTTAGCCAGCAATCGTGAACTGGATTCCCGCTTTTGCGGGATTTACGAGACGCGGGCCAGAAGACCTTGGCCTATGACTACCCACCAGAAATTTGATGCTTCCTCGGCGGCTTACCTGCCAGATTCGGAGGGAAAGATTCAATGAAGGTTTATCTTGGCATTCCGAGAGGATTCTGCGCGGGCGTCGTGCGCGCGATAGATATTGTGGAGTTGGCCCTGCAGAAATATCCGCATCCTGTGTATGTGAAGCACCAGATCGTGCACAACCCATACGTGGTCAGGTCCCTGGAGAACAAGGGCGCCAGAACGGTGGAGAACGTTGACGAAATCCCACAGGGAGCGACGGTAGTTTTCTCCGCTCACGGCTCTCCGCCGGAGGACTTCCAAAAGGCAGAAGAACGCGACCTGAATGTTATAGACGCAACCTGCCCGCTCGTTACAAAGGTACACAACGAGGCGAAGAGATACGCCGGCGAGGGGCGGAAGATGATTCTGGTCGGTCACAGAGGCCACCAGGAGGTCAAAGGCACTATGGGCCAGACCGACATGCATCTTGTTGACGACCGCGAGCGAGGCAATATGCCTGACTGGGACGACAACACGCCCATTGCCGTACTAACGCAGACGACACTGTCGGTCAATGACACAAAGAGAGCGATCTCCGAGATAGAGGAGAATTTCTCGGATGCCATAGTTCGGAACGACTTATGTTACGCAACCACAAATCGTCAAGAGGCTGTGGACGAGTTATCCAGGATAGTCGATGTTGTCTTGGTAATTGGCGCCCATAACAGTTCAAACTGTAATCGGCTGCGTGAAGTGGCAGCATCGAACGGACTTCCCGCATACCTCATCAACGGCCCTGAAGAGTTGGATATTTCATGGCTGGACGGAGCCGAAAACATCGGGATAACATCGGGGGCTTCGACGCCTGAGGACCTGATTATGGATGTGATCAATGTCCTTGCGCCCGATGAAGTTACCACAATAGACGGGGTCGAAGAAGACATCACATTCGTGCTTCCACATGAATTCAGGGAATAGACCCGTACCTTTCCCTTGTATTCAATCACTTCCTAAGGAAAGTCGCACAACATGGAGATTAGGCTTGTCAGCCTGCTGGAGGGCGCCCGAGCCGCCGAGGGCGTCGTGATAATAATTGACGTGTTCCGCGCCTACACCACAGCCGCGGTCGCGTTGTCCAGGGGCGTGGAGAAGATAATTCTGGTAGCCGAGGTAGAGGAGGCCATTGCTCTCCGCGAACAAGGTGTCGGAGACTTGTGTGTTGGCGAGGTCGGCGGCATGAGGCCGGAGGGTTTCGACTTCAACAATTCGCCATCCGAGTTGAGCCGCGCGGACATCGCGGGCAAGACGATAATCCAGTCAACGAGGGCAGGGACAGTTGGCATGGTAGCCGCGACCGGCGCCGACAGGCTGTATGGCGTGTCTTTCGCCGTCGCTTCCGCCACCGTCGAAGCGATAAGCTATCAAAGACCTGACTTGCTGACCATTGTCGCGATGGGTTCGGAGGGACGAATCAGAGTGGACGAGGACGAGCAGTGCGCGCTGTTTCTCAAGAATCTGTTCCAGGGCAGACGGCCAAGTCACGAAGCAGTCAAAACGCTGGTTCTGGCCGGTGAAGAATCTCAGAAGTACAACGATCCCACAAAGCCTCACTTTCCGCCCGAAGACCGCGAAATGGCGCTAACCATTGATTCTCACAGTTTCGCGATCAGGGTTGAGAGAGAGGACGGCCTGCTCGTCGCGCGGCAAGAGTTCTGAAGAGGGGAACGAACGACTCCGGGCCCTGCCCGCCAATTCGCATTGCGCCAAAAGGACTGAAACATGATTACCAACGTCAAAGCCAGATTCTCGAACGGCTCGCTCACGCCGCTTCAACCTCTCGACCTCGATGAAGGCGCGGAAGTGACGCTGCGCATCGTGAATGTCACGTCCAAGGCACCTGAGCCTACCGCTCCTCAACAGCCGGAAAAAGAACGCGCGCCCGGCTCGGGAACTCATCCAGTCATCGCTATGATAGACCGGCTGAGGGCAGAAATACCCGCTTCGGCGGACGACGATCTGCCAACCGACGGGGCTAAGAACTACAAGCATTACCTGTACGGCTTCCCGAAAGAGAATGAATGATGAGAGAAGTGTTCGCGGACGCGGGCTATTGGATAGCCGTGACTTACGACGATGACGAATTGCATCCCATCGCGTGCTCAGTCACTAACGAGTTGGGAACTTGCCGAATCATCACAACTGAAATGGTATTCGTGGAATTTCTCAACTATGCGAGCAGACTCGGGCCTCATATGAGAAAACTCGCGTCCGACCTGACTCAGAATGCCCTACACGACGCCGATGTCGAAGTTGTGCCGCAGACAAGCCACCAATTCAGAGAGGCGGCTTCCCGATATGCTGACCGGACAGACCAGCGATGGGGCGTCACCGACTGCGCCAGTTTCCTGCTGATGGAACAACGCGGCATAACTGAAGCGCTGGCCTACGACCACGACTTCCGGCAAGCCGGGTTCTCCGCCCTTCTGCGTGATACCGACAACATGGACAGGTCAGTATGACAGAGGCCTGACAAACATTGTTCGCTCTATGGATAGCGTTCCAATATAAAACAGGAGACTGATATTGCAGTACAGACAGTTGGGGTCCTCGGGGCTTCAAGTTTCAGCCATTGGGCTGGGCGCGAACAACTTCGGCGGCAGGCTGGACGCGGGCAGAACCAAGACCGTGGTTCACGCAGCGCTGGACGCCGGGGTGAATATGATTGACACCTCGAACAGCTACGGCGGCGGCTATTCGGAGGAGTTCATCGGCAAGGCGTTGACAGGCAGACGCCACGAGGCCGTGATCGCCACCAAGGTTTCCAGTCGAATCTCAGAAGGACCGAACAACTCTGGGAACTCCAGGAAGCATATCTACGACCAAGTAGATATAAGCCTTCGAAAACTGCGCACCGACTATATTGACCTCTATCAGATTCACTGGTGGGACCCGAACACTCCCATCGAGGAGACGCTGAGGGCGCTGGACGACCTGATACGCGCGGGCAAGGTGCGCTACGCGGGCTGCTCGAACTTCGCGGCATGGCAGGTGTGCGAGTCTCACTGGACGGCGAAGACTCTCGGAATCAACGGCTTTTCCAGCGTGCAGCCCCGCTATTCGATGCTGTATCGTCAGCCGGAAGAGGAGATGATACCCTTCTGCGAGAAGTACAGTATCGGTATTCTGCCGTTCTACCCGCTGGAGAATGGATTTCTCACAGGCAAGTACCGTAGGGGACAGCCCACGCCGGAGGGTGCCCGCCTTTCGGAGAACGACAGAGGCACGCTCACAGGCCGCAACTTCGACATATTAGAGAGACTGGAAGAGTTCACGTCAGAGCGAGGTCATACGATACTGGAACTTGCCTTCGCATGGCTGCTCGCAAATCCGATGGTAAGTTCGGTCATAGCGGGAGCGACACGCCCCGAACAGGTGGAAGGCAACGCGGCATCGGCGGACTGGTCTCTAACCGACGAAGACGTGGAAGAAGTTAACACGATACTTGGGTGAGTAATGAAATTCGGATATGTAACGCCGCAGAACTGGGGAATTGAGAATCCGCAGGACGTCGTTGACCTCGCGGTCAGGGCGGAGGAACTTGGATACGACTCGGTGTGGGTCAATCACCACATACTCAATGTGGGATACATCTACGAGAGGCTTCAGGACAGGCCGTACTATGACGCGCTGACTGTACTGACGTGGGTGGCGGCGCTGACGGAGCGAGTGCGACTCGGCACGACGGTTCTTGTGCTTCCGTATCTGAATCCGCTCGTCCTGGCCAAGACGGTCGCGACGCTGGATGTCATGTCGGGAGGCCGTGTCACGCTGGGCGTGGGTGTAGGGATGCTGCGCGAGGAGAATGAGGCGCTTGGCAGCGACTTCTCGACCAGAGGCGCGTACGCGGACGAGTCCATAGAGATAATGCGCGAGCTCTGGACATCGGATGAACCTGAGTACAGCGGCAGGTTCTTCGACTTCGGCGGAGGCTTCAAGTTTTCACCGAAACCGGCGCAGAAACCCGGCGTTCCGATCCTCATTGGCGGAATGAGCCGAGCCGCGATGCGGAGAAGCGCGAGGATCGGCGACGGCTGGCATCCGAACTCAGGATCCATCGAGGACATGGCCCGACGCGCTGGGTCGCTAAGGGAAATGTGGCGCGAACATGGCCGGAACCCGGATGATATGCAGCTAGTCGTCCGCTGCGAACTCGACGTGCTCGACACTGCCTCCGACAATGCCGACACTCCCATGGTAGGAACCCCCGACCAACTGGCCAAGGCTGTCTCGGAATACGAAGGCCTCGGCGTCTCCGAAATGGTTCTCGCTATCAGCTCCGGCGACCTGGATAGAGTTCGCCGGATTCAGGAGTCGTTCGCCGAGCGGGTCATGCCGCTCGTGTCAGGGTAGGCGTTCGGCGTCCGGAGCGGGCTCCACTTCGAAAGTGTTGAGCGCGCAGGCAAGCATCGCGTAGTAGCCCATAGTCGCGGTGAGTTCGGTAACGCCCTGCACACCGAAGCGCGCCTCAGCCTTCCCGAAGGTATCGTCGGATACACGCTTGCTGCCGAGCATCTCGCGTCCGTATCCGATCACCAATGCCTCATCGTCAGTCAGAGAATCGAGGGAATCCCTGTTCGCCACGGCCTGAATCGCTTCCTCTCGCACTCCTGAATCCCTGGCCAGCGCGACGTGCGCCGACCACTCGTAATCGCAGTCAAATTCGCGCGCCGCCGTTATGATGGCGAGTTCGCGTATGTCCGCGCCTAGAACGGACTCGAACCTGATGTACGAACCGAGATGCGCGGCTCTTCCCGCGATCTCAGGGCTGTTAAGTAATATGGAGAATGGCCCGCTAACGCGGCCCCTGCTGCTGGCAATCGCGTCGAAGTGGTGAGCCATATTCTCAGGAACGTCGGACCGCTCCCGGATTTGGGGTATTCTGGGCATTGTCTTAAGACCTCCGTGTGTCTTCAGCGTCGTCGTTCGGCAACCGAAGAATATCAGCCCCAACCCGCCCGGTCAAAACGCCGCGCCGCCGGGGATGGTCTCCGACTGTGTCCGAACCGATAACTTGAGGGAATGTCCGCCCCCGTTCCCAAATCAAACGCTTCCTCAGAGCAGCCCGCGCCGCTGCGCGGCCAGAACCGCATCCATCCTGTTCCTGGCCTTCAGCTTTTCGCGAGCGTTGCGGATGTGGGCGAGAACAGTATGGGAGCTTATGCCCAGGCTGTCGGCTATATATGGGATCTCCAGGGACAGGGCTACCAAGCGCAGCGCCTGAAGTTCGCGCTGGGTCAGGGGTTCGAGACCATCGTCGTACACGCAATCCGGCGTCGGCGGAGTTCCAATAGACTATCCTCTGATCCGAGTCCACGGCGTAAATGCCGTATGGCGATTCATTCATCACATCCAGCATTTCGCTTACGTTCACAGATCATCGAACCTCCCGTTGGTGACTTGCCGCGGATATAGTGGAGCTTGACCGCTATTCCCGCTATGATTAGTCGTGGACGATTCGCAAAAAGAGTAAGGAGCGAAATATGGCAGAATACATACCTTCACCTAGAGACTGGGTCCGTGAGCAGGTGGAACTCTACGAGAGCAGCGAAGGAGCCGAGGGAACCACCCTGCGAGAAACCGGCCTGCCCGTCATCATCGTCGCCAATCGCGGAAACAAGACAGGCGCAATCCGCAAGACACCGCTGATGCGCGTGAAAGACGGCGATAACTACGTACTCGTAGGCTCGCAGGGTGGCGCGCCGAAGAACCCTGTATGGGTGTACAACCTCCGAGCCGACAGCAGCGTGGAGATCCGGGACGAAGCCAAGGTTCACTCGATGCAAATCCGCGAAGTCGAGGACGAAGCCGAACGCGCCCGCCTATGGGATATTGCCGTCGCCGCCTTCTCCCCCTACGAGGAGTACCAGAACAAGACCACACGCAAGATACCCGTGTTCCTGGCCGAGCCGGCGTAGGGCGAAATCGCTTATCCCGCCAGCACAAAACTGCGCGGGTAGAGGCTTTGGTCACAAGAGGCCGGAGCTTCGCTTCCGCGCAGTTCTATTGTGCTGGCGCATTCCATTCAGAAGACGGGATTGAAGTTCACTTACGATAAAGAAGCCGGCGCAACGCTGACTATGCTATCGGACGCCGAAATGGGGACGAAGGACATCGCCCCAGACGTGGCTTCATCCCATCCGACAAAGCCCTCATCCGTCTCCACCTTCACAAACATATAGTTCCGCGCCCCGAAGGGCGTGCCGCTGGAAACTGGAACAGAGGTTACGGCGGTGTCTTCATTTGGGGAATGCGCTCCTCCAAAGTCAACGATTGTCGACTAATACCATTTCAGCTTGATGAAGCCGCATAGTCTTCAGACAGTTCCCGAACGTTTCTCTTGATCCACTCCCAACCCACAAGAGACTTAACTCTTTCAGGATCAGATTCCAGCTTGCTCAGACAGTCATTCACCGCAGCCATCTTCTCCTCGACACTCCCATACATCCTGCCTTCCACCCACCTGCGAACTTCCTCAAACACCCGCTCGGCGGGGTTCAACTCAGGACTGTACGCAGGCTGAACTACCGTATTCACTCCCACCACGCTCCTCACCAACTCACTTCTATGACTCCGCGCTCCGTCCCACACCAGCGCTCTCACCTGCGTATGTCGCCTCACTCCCAGAACCGCTCGCGCCACTGTCTCCGACTTCATAGAGTCCATCCACGCCCACTCCAACTTCCCACGAACAAAGTCCACCACCAAGAACAGGTACTTCCATTCATATACCAACTGCAACCGCTGAACCACCTTCAGCCCTCGCACTCCCCACACCCTTCGAACCATGCCCCGAAGCCCAACTCTCATCTCGTCGGCGAAACCGACCAGAGTTCCCGAATTCACCCCCGCTCTCCTGAGCGAACGGCCAAGCCCCCCTTTTTCCACCGCTCCTGAGCTTCCATGTCCGCCTTCTGGTGTCTAGGTCTTGGAACCTTTGGGGAACACCCCAATCGCTCAAGCACACTATACATGCTGTTCCCCTTGAACCTCACTCCATACTCAGACTCCACCCAGTCTGAGATCTCTCCCGCTGTCCTGAAGCGTCCGCTTCCTACCTCCTCCACCAACCTGCTTTCCTGCTCATCGCTCAGAAAGCGTGGCTGACCCACTCCTCCCATCCTGCGAGACACTACCTCGTCCAGGCCTCCTTCCCTGTACCACTCCACCCACCTCTGCGCGCTCCGGTAGTGAACGCCCATCGCTTCAGCAGCAACCCTGATCTGCCAACCACAGCGTATCAGCCACAGCAAGTGCACTCGGGTGCGAATACTAACATCTGTCTGGGACTGGTAGGCCTCTTTCAGAGTCTCCTGGGTGTCGTTCTCATACCAATCTATCCTGAGCGGTCGTCCGATCATCTGCTGCCCTCCAATGTCTGGGTTGGACCAAGCATAAACGAAATATCAGACTCCTACCAGTTCCTTCATGCCAATATCAGACTGAAATGGTATAACATATACGATGACGTACTCTATATCGGGCTTAGCATGAATCTACGCCAACGTATGGAACAACACCTGAGCGACTCTAGAATGACCGGGCATACACCATTGGGTATAGCTGTGTGGTTCTACTATGGATTCTGGCTACCCGAAGAACTGAGTGAGATAGAAGAGCAACTTCTATTCAACTTTAAGGCGATTGAAGGTCGTTTACCTCCATTGAATCGGTGAGGCCCATATTGACAATACCAAATTTGTGTGATTAAGTCGCATTCTTCTGGCTGGAACCAACGGAATCCCGCTCTCGCGGGAGACTTTTGCAGCATACAAACGAGGGTAGTATCAGGCATTTTTAGGTTGAACTGGTATTAGATGAGCGTTTGCTTGCTTCCAAAGGTCCGTAGTTCTTCAGCAATCTCTGGATGGGGGTTACCGGCGAGAGCTTTGCTGGTCAACTGCTCTGCCCTGCGATACTGCTTGCTGTTGAATGCCATCCAGCCTGCCCCTCGGTGAAGCACTGACCAAGTAGGTTCCGCAGTCTGTCCTTGTCTTTCCATTTCAACTATGGCGGCAAATTCTAGCTCAAGAGTTTTTGAGTATAGCCGGATAGTGGATTCCGAGTTGCCCCGCATCCGTTCGAGAATAGCGGCCTCTACAATGTCCATGGCCTGATTGTGCAACTCTTTAGCTGTCTTCATTTCTTTTGGACATCTGCCGTTGGAGCGCCAAATGCGACAGCTATTATTTCAAACAGCCGTCTCCACTCTGAGAGTGTGAGTGATGTCCTCACTGGTCATTGGCCTTACCTGGGATGCTGGCACGTCAACGATGTCTGCCGTATAGCCGTCAGGAGATATGAACTCTACTACGAAGATGTCACCGCCCGGGTAGATGTGCACAATTGTACCTCCATATCCTGACTTTAGACCTTTTTCCTTAATGTCGGAAGTAAGAACTATACAGTCGTGTTCCTTGAACATCTCATCTCCTTATGGGATATGCCGTAATCAACCTGGGTGCATCCGTCCCCGTATCCACCATCCACACGGTTCTCACGACCGGATTCCGGTCATCGGGAGTTTCAATTTCTCCATCCACAACATATTTGACACCGATATCAATCTCTATAATATCAATCACTTCGTGTCTGGTTCCCTGGTTTAGCAGAGCGTCTGCAAGTTCTTGCCACTTATCTATGCGAAATCCGAATCTTGAGAAAAACCTGGCTCTGCTTTGACCATACTTGTGGTTGTGACGCAACAGAAAATGCGTAATCTTTTCCCGGGCAACGTATGCCTCTTCCCCATTAGGCAACTTCATCTGAGGCTTTCATACCCCCAATATACCAGAATCTCACCCCGCCGCAGAGGACGCCGCGCGTCACCGCCCACCATAATCCAGATACGCCTGCAATATCACCGCCGCCGCCGCCGCGTCCAACTGGCCCCGGTCGCCGCGCCGACGGCGGCCGGACTGATGGAGCATCCCCTGGGCCTGGACAGTGGACAGCCGCTCGTCCACCATCTTGATGGGCAGGTCGGTCTGGGATCTCAGATCGCGTACGAACGCCCGAACCTTGCCCGCCTGCCGACCTGAGTCTCCGGACATACTCAGCGGCAGCCCGACGACAATTTCAGCAACTTCGTTTTCCTCGCTGATACTCACGATGTCCACCAGGTCGGACGGGCCCCGCTCGACGACGCCAAACGGAGACGCGAGCAGACCCGTCGGATCGCTGAGCGCCAGACCTATGCGCCTGTCGCCCACGTCCAGTCCCAGGACTCTCATTCGGCGGCGCTTTCTGACACTATTCCGGGCACGAGGGCCAGCGCCTCGTCGAGTTTGGATGCGTCGCGCCCGCCCGCCTGCGCAACGTCGGGCCTTCCGCCCCCACCACCGCCAATCGCGCGGGCGGCAGTACGCGCAATGTCGGCGGCGTTCAGCCCCTTTTCGCTGACCAGGTCGGATGTAACCATGGATACCAGCATCGGACGGTCGTTGATTACAGATCCAAGGACTACCACGCCGCTTCGCATCTTGTCGCGTAGATAGTCGCCCATCTCCCGTAGGGAATCGGCGTTCGCGGCTGTCGCGCGAACCGACAGAACTTGCACTCCTCCGACATCCTGAACTGAGTCGAGCAGCCCTTCGGCGGACTGCAAGGAAAGTCGGCGTTCCATCGCCTCCCGCTTACGCTGAAGCGAATCGAGTTCATCCATCAGCGCGAGAACACGAGTCT
The DNA here is from genome assembly GCA_965261525.1 of Dehalococcoidia bacterium. Taxonomy (GTDB): domain Bacteria; phylum Chloroflexota; class Dehalococcoidia; order Lucifugimonadales; family UBA1123; genus VXRN01. Next base: position 490,117 of record OZ253472.1, on the reverse strand, counting down.
CCACTTCTTGAGGCGAAGTCTGGAGCGTTCGCGCCACGCGCTCTTCTCGGTGAAACCGGTCCCAGACCATTCGCTCGGCGGCGCGACCGCTGACCGCCTCTATACGACGCATTCCCGCGCCAATGCTCGACTCCCCGAGCACGTAAACGGAGCCAACCTCACCGGTTTGCTGTACGTGAGTACCGCCGCACACCTCGAAGCTGAAAGTCTCGCCGTTGGCTATCTCCACCAGCCGTACCCGCTCGTCGTACCTGTCCCCGAAGAAAGCGAGCGCGCCCCGCCTGATAGCCTCCTGGTAAGTGTCCTCGTCCTTCAGGACGAGCGCGTTCTGCCTGATCTTCTCGTTGACCAGGAGCTGTACCTGCCACATCTCCTCGTCGCTCACCTGCTGTACATGGGTGAAGTCAAATCGCAGGCGGTCGGGCGATACAAGTGATCCCGCCTGTCGAACGTGAGCGCCTAGAACCTGGCGCAGAGCGGCGTGGAGCAGATGTGTTGCCGTGTGATTGCGAGCGGTGTCCTCGCGTCGAATTGGGTCAACGTATGCGTCAACCGTCTCACCCATAACTACGGAACCCTGGACCACCCTGCCAAAGTGGACAGTAAGGCCTGGCATGACCTCCTGGGTATCGCGGACCAATATCCGGCCCTCCGCGCCAACAATCTCCCCCGCGTCTCCAACCTGTCCGCCGCCCTCGGAGTAGAACGGAGTGGCGACCATCACAACCTCTACCTCCTGGCCCTCTGAGACAGACCCCGCTGCTTCATCTTCCGTGATCAGCCCGACCACAACAGACGATGCGTTGAGCGTCTCGTAGCCCAGGAATGCGGTTCCTCCGACTCCCAGACTCTCGTACACCCGGATCTTTGCCCTGTCGTCACCGAACTGCGCCCCCGCTCGAGACTGCTCTCTCTGGGCGGCCATAGCTCGTTCGAAACCCTCCATATCGGCTTCGACGCCCTGCTCGGCGGCTATCTCTTGGGTCATCTCAACCGGAAACCCGTGAGTATCCCACAGTCTGAAAACGACCTCGCCTGAGAGCGTTTCCGCTCCCCTGAGCTCCTCTATCAGAAGCGCGTAGCCGTTCTGGAAAGCCTGCTGGAATCGGTCTTCCTCCAGTCTGAGCACCGTGTTAATGAAGTCACGGTTGTTGACCAGTTCGGGGTAGATATCTCCCATCTTCTCGATAGTCGTGTCCGCGACCTCGCCAAGGAAGTTACCCTCTATGCCCAGGCGCCGAGCGTACCGAATCGCGCGTCGGATTACGCGCCGCAGCACGTAACCCCGGCCCTCGTTACCCGGTACGACACCGTCCGCAACCAGGAATGTCACGCTCCGACCATGCTCTGCGACAACCCGGATAGCATATGTGGAATCCGTCTCCTCGCCGTACTTGTGTCCGCTTATCTCCTCCACCTTGGAAATAATGGGCGTGAACAGGTCAGTCTCGTAGCCGGTCCCCACGTCTTGCAGGATACGCGTGAGTCTCTCGAAACCCATACCCGTATCCACGCTTGGCGCGGGAAGATTGGCGCGACTGCCGTCCAGGTGATGGTAGAACTGCATGAACACGAGGTTCCACAGCTCCACGTAGCGGTCGCACGCCTCGCCGTTATCCTTGTAGTTCTTGCAGTTTGGGATGCAGTCGTCCTGCCCGCACCCCTGTCCGGGGCCGTAGTCGTAGTGAAGCTCGGAGCATGGACCGCATGGGCCCTCGTCACCCGCTGGTCCCCACCAGTTCTCGTCGTCTCCGTAGCTGTACACGAGGTCGCGTGGTATTCCCTGGTTCACCCAGAGTTCGCGCGTCTCGTCGTCGCTGTCGTGGACCGCGGCCGCGAACTTCTCCAGCGGGATGCCATATCCCTCGGTCATAAGCTCCACCGCGAAGTCCACCGCCTGCCTCTTGAAATAGTCGCCGATGCTGAAGTTGCCAAGCATCTCGAACAGAGTGTTGTGCGTGGCGTCCCCGACCTCCTCGATGTCGGGTGTGCGGAAGCATTTCTGAGACGTGGTCAGTCTGCGATTGGGAGGATCCGCCTCGCCCGTGAAGTAATGCTTGAACTGCACCATGCCAGCGCTTGTGAATAGCAGGGTCGGGTCGCCGACCGGAATCAGGGAGGCGCTCGCCATCCTGCTGTGCCCCTGCGACTCGAAGTAGTTCAGAAATGTCTCGCGTACTCGCTCACTTGTCCAATTGTCGTTGCTCATGTCTATATCTCACCTTAAGTATGGTAGTCCAATGGCGCAATACGGCACGGAAGGACTATAAGCGGTCGGAAAAACGAAATGAAGTCGCGCGCCGGATGCCGAAGATCGGCGGGCGGTGCGGGTCATGCCGCCACAAGGCGGGAATTCGTAAAAGACGAACTCGCCCGCGCGCACCTCTCAACCTGGGAAGGTCTGTAAGACATCAGAGAATTATCTGATCTCGTATGGGGTAATTTGAACATAAGACAAGTCTGATTTTAGGTTACCCATTCAGCGGTGTCAATTTGGCCGTTTCAAGCCTCAGGGTCTTTTCAAAGTTAGCGGCTCCGGTCGAAATCGGCTGACAAGTCATCATGACATTTATTCTAGTTTATATTGTCCAGGTAAGTTTCAGGTGGCCTCCAGGTGGTGTTCAGGTGAGGGCGCAGGTTAAAAGTGACCTGGAGAAGCGTCAATTTAGCTATGGTTGACCTGTAAGAAAAAAGTTATTCGTCAGAGGAGTCGTCATAAATAAATTCCAGATTATGTAAACGTTTGTTCTGCAACAGGCGTATTGTAACATAGCGAGAGTAGAGTCGCGCAACATATCCGGAAATATTTTCTGACTTTGAAAAGGCCCTGATAGCCGGCTTTAGGTATTGTGTCGGATGTTGGAAATAGACATAATTTCAGGGTATGAGGGTAAGCGACGGATTTAAGGACTGCCATATGCCGCAGGTGGCGATGCGAAGTCTGTGGGGATTGTTGGCCGCCGCCGCATTTCTCTCACTCACCGCCTGCGAGAGCGACAGAGACCTGCTCGTTTTCGCGGCCACGAGCCTCCGTGATCCGCTGACGGAGATCAGCAATCGGTACGAAAGCCAAACTGGCAATAACGTGGACCTCAGCTTCGGTGGCTCGCAGTCGCTGGCGCAGCAGATCGTGAGCGGCGCTCCTGCGGACGTGTTTATCTCGGCGGGCAGTACGCCGGTTGACTTTCTGGACGAGAAGGGGTTCGTCTCGACTGAGAATTCCCAACGCCTTCTGACCAATGAACTGGTGGTAGTTATGCTGAAAGAAGTCGCGGAGATGGAGTTATTGGAATATCTGGCCTCGGATGCCATAGACCGCCTCGCGCTCGCCGACCCGTCTCTCGCTCCTGCTGGGGCCTACGCGCAAGAAGCGCTCAGATCAGCGGGCATCTGGGACGAACTGCAAGACAAACTCTTACTAGGGAAAGACGTTAGGGCCGCGATGACCTACGTAGAAATGGGAAATGCCGACGCTGGCATAGTATATCGGACCGACGCGCAAAGTTCGGACTCTCTGAAGGTGGCGCATTCCGTTGATCCCGGATTGCACTCTCAGGTCATCTACCCGGCGGTTGTGGTGAAGGGCTCGCCCAATCGAAACAATGCGACATCGTACCTTGAATTCCTGTCCTCCGAGGAAGCGTTGGCTGTCTTCCGCCGATTTGGATTCTCCGACCTCCCTGCTGAGTGAAGCGGCTTTGCTGTTCGAAACTATACTCCTGACCCTCCGTGTTGCCGTCATAGCGACACTGTTGAATCTGCCACTGGCGCTGGCCCTCGGCTGGCTGGTGGTCAAGAAACGTATCAGGGGAGCTTTCATCCTGGATATTATGGCGTCCTTGCCGCTGGCGGTGCCTCCGGTCGTCGTCGGATATCTGCTGCTGCTGCTGCTTGGTCGCAGGGGACCACTCGGTTCGCTCGTCGAGAGTTCTCTCGGACTGGAGATAGCCTTCACATGGGTCGCGGCCGTCCTGGCGGCGGCCGTCGTATCGTTTCCGCTGGTGGCCCGCGCGATCATGACTGCGATGGAAGAGGTTGACGAAAGACTGGAGAGATCCGCGCGTATCCTCGGCGCGGGTACTCTGAGGGTGGCGCTCACGGTCACTCTTCCCCTGGCTTACAGGGGAGTCCTGGCGGGGGTTCTGATCGGATTTATCCGCGCCCTGAGCGAATTTGGCGCGACGATCATCGTGGCCGGCAACATACCCGGCAAAACGCAGACTGTCCCCCTCGCCATCTATGACAGCATTCAGCTCGGGCGCGGAGAGGAAACGAGGGTCCTGGTTCTTGTGGCTGTTGCATTGGCACTTGCGACGCTCGCGGCTCACAATTGGCTCCTGCGACGCTCGCGCGAAAGGAGCGCTTAGCTCGCTATGCCTGGACTGGACAATCTTCAATCGAAACCCTTCCTGAAGTTCGGTGTGCGAAAGTCCTACGAGGGATTCACCCTGGACTGCGCGGGGCAGTTCGAGCGCGGAATTACGACAGTTTTCGGACCGTCCGGCAGTGGAAAGACGACCCTGCTCGACTGCGTGTCCGGTATGCTGACTCCCGACGAAGGCGATATAGAAGTCGGCGGCGCTATGGTTTACTCGTCATCAGCGAGAGTCAACGTGTCTTCCGAAAGACGTCGGTTTGGATACGTGTTTCAGCACGGCGCGCTCTTCCCGCACATGAGTGTCCGCGACAACGTTGAATACGGATACAAACTCACCCCGCGCTCCGAGCGTCAGTTCGAGCCGGATGCCCTGGCAGGCCTTCTGTCAATAGCTCACCTCATGGATCGCGGAGTCCAGAACCTGTCAGGCGGAGAGAGGCAGAGGGTGGCGCTCGCCCGCGCTCTCGCCTCATCGCCCAGGCTTCTTCTGATGGATGAGCCTCTCGCGTCCCTGGACGCCGCGCATCGAGCTTCCATCCTCACCCATCTCAAGAGCATTTCCGGGCAGCTTGGTGTCCCCATGGTCTTCGTATCGCACTCGTTGTCCGAGGCTCTCGCGCTTGCCCCGCGAACTTACGCGCTGGACGCCGGGAAAGTGGTCGCCTATGGAGACACACCCGAAGTAATGGCGCATCCCGCGGTCGCGCGAATAGCGGACTATGGAACGCTCGAAAACATTCTGCGGGCGCGTGTTCTGGAATTGGATAAAGAGGATGGCACTTCTAGGCTGGCGATAGGAGACGCCGTACTGGTCGGTCCGCCCACCGTATCCAGCCCCGGTGAGACCGTCTCGGTATCCATCCGTTCAGGCGACATCATCCTCAGTCTCGGTGTTCCGCCCCTTACCAGCGCTCGCAATGCCGTTCCCGCCGTAGTCCGTGAGGTGCGCGAAACTGGTGGACGCGCACTCGTATATCTGGACATGGGAGAGATGATCGTCGCCGAGGTTACGCCCGGCTCCGCCCGCCAACTGGACTTGAAACGCGGGCGCGACGTTCACCTCGTCATCAAGACTAACAGCATCCTTACTTTCGCGCTGGACACACGCTAGACCCCTGTTTTCGGGCACTCAGCATCGAGCGGACACTCCGAGCACGCCGGGCGCGTCTTACATACCGCTTTGGCGTGCATGACTATAAGCCCATGATACTCGTTGTAAACGGCAACGTCTCTCGGAATGTTCTCATGGAAGATTGCCTGGAGAGCGCCATACTTCAGCTTTGGGTTCACCAGTCCTATCCTGCCGAATATCCGGCGGGTGTACGCGTCCACCACGAATAGATGACGCCTGAAAGCGTACAGCATTATGTCGTCCGCCGTTTCGTCACCGATTCCGTAGATGGACAGCAACTCGTCTCTCAGCGCCTCGTCCGGCCGGGTTGACATCGCCTCGATGCTATCCCCGTACTGTTCGCCTAGGTATTCACAGAGGGCGCGCAGTTTTTTCGCCTTCGTCCTGAAGAAGCCCGAAGGTCTAATGAGGGTCTGAAGTTCGTCTTCTTCCAGTTCCCTGATGGCGCGTGGGGACAGCTTGCCCGCGGACTTCAGGTTCTCAATCGCGCGGCGGGTATTTGTCCAGGTTGTTCGCTGAACCAGGATCGCCCCGACCATTACCTCGAACGGCGTGTCCGCAGGCCACCACTTCTGCGGGCCGTAGTGATCGCGCAGCCTGTAGTATATGTCGGTGAGGGATAGCTGTGGGATGGTTCTTCATCCTGTTTGAGTCGTCAGTTGTCAGTATTCAGTTGTTTCTCAGTTTGATTATAATGAATCTTAAGATAATCTGTACCAATGAGGCGAGAATATGAAGATACGGGGAACGATAAAGGGCCATACCATAGAACTCGACAGTCCCACCGGTCTGCCGACCGATCAGCGCGTGGAGATAGAAGTTCGTCCTGTCCAGGACGGTGTGCAAGCTGATGACCAAAAATCGAACGTACCCGAATCGGCCAAAGGGCGCAAGCGAATCACCAGATTCTCAGACCTGGGAATATCCGCAGAAGAATTGGATGCGCGCATAGCGACCGAGCCGCAATTCGAGTTCATCAGACAGGCCGACGAACACCGGAAGAAACTCGAAAAACTGCGGGGGGGCAAGCTGAACCTGACCACGCAATGGATCAGGGAAGATAGAGACCGTTGATCACTTATGTCATTGATGCCAGCGCGCTGGTCAAATTCGTCATAACCGAAGAATACACTGATTTCGTCAGGGAGATTGTCTCTCTCCACGAGGTTTCTGAAATACAACTGATCGCGCCGGACTTCCTTCTTGTCGAAAGCGCGAACGTTCTCTGGAAGGACGCCTTGCGTGTAGGCTCTCATATCGAGGATGTCGTAGCCGCGTACAATGATCTATTGAGAATCAACGTTCACCTTGTGCCCCAAGCAGACCTTCTCGAAGACGCCCTGAGACTGGCTCTGGACATCAACATCACGGTTTATGACGCTTTGTACTGCGCGCTCGCCCGACGCGAGAACGCAGAATTAATCACAGAGGACAGGAGGCTGCGGAATGCCCTGGATCTGACGGACATCCGTAGCCTGACCCTGCGAATGTGGGCGGAGTGACCCGGATTCAAACCATATAGCGAGGACCCCCATGCTTGACCTTCTAATCCAAAACGGCCTGATAATTGACGGAACCGGAAACCCGGGATACTACGGCTCCATCGGTGTCGAAGATGCCAAGGTCCGCGTCTTCAGAGGAACGGTCCGCGACACCGAGGCGACCCGCGCGATAGACGCCACCGGCATGGTAATCTGCCCCGGCTTCATAGATATGCACGCCCACTCCGGTCTTGTCCTGCTTTCCGAACCCGAACACGAGCCCAAAGTTCGACAGGGAGTAACGACCGAACTGATCGGTGTGGACGGCAATTCATACGCCCCCTTCAAGTCCCAGGAAGACTTTCGCCGGTTCGTGGAGATGAATTCCGGTCTCGACGGCAACCCTCCTCTTCCCGGTTCGTGGTCAACGGTCGAGCAGTATCTCAATATGTTCGACCGCAAATCCGCGGTGAACATCGCGTACATACTCGGCAACTCTCCCGTCCGAATTGACGCCATTGGCTGGAACTCCACTCCCGCCACGGAGCGCGATATAGCGAACATGAAGGCGATGATAAGAGAGGCGATGCAGGAAGGCGCGCTCGGTCTCTCGACCGGCCTCGACTACCCGCCCGGCGGATACGCGAGCACCGACGAATTGGTCGCGCTTTCCGAGCAGGTCGCCGAACTCGGAGGAATCTACCACACCCATGTACGCTACAAGTCCGGCGATATGTTCATGGACCCGTTCAGGGAGGCAATCGAGATAGGCGACCGCAGTGGCGTCCCCGTGCATATCACCCACTTCTACCAGAAGGCGCCCGCTCCTGGCGGCGCGCCACGGCTTCTTGGACTCGTGGAAGACGCCGCCGAGTCCGGACAGGATGTCACGTTCGACAGCTACCCGTACAGTCTGGGCAGCACCCGAATCCTGATAGTGTTCCCCGATTGGGTACACGAAGGCGGCCCCGCCAGATTGAAAGAGGCGCTAGCCGACGAGGACGCCCGCGCCCGACTGCGCGATGAGGTCGTCCCCCGCGCCCCGACCTGGCACGATATGTGGCTCACCTACTTCAAACGCCCCGAGAATCACGCCTACGAAGGACGCTCGATTGCCGAAATCGCGGAGATGCGTAACCAGAATCCCGTTGACGCGCTCTGCGACCTGCTGATCGAGGAAGACCTCCAGACCTGCTATGTCGCCGAGGGCCTGAATCCTAAGACGCTGCCGGCGTTCGTGACGCATCCGCTCTCCATGGTCGGCAGCGACGCCGTTCTGCTGGGCGACTTCCCCAGTCCGCGCACCTACGGCTGCTTCCCGATCATACTCGCCGAGTACGTCAGAGAAGAGCGCCAGATGTCCCTGCCCAACGCCATTCGCAAGATGACCTCATTCCCCGCTCAGAGGCTCGGACTCCAGGACAGGGGTGTGTTGCGCGACGGCATGAACGCCGACATCACCGTCTTCGACCCCAACTCAGTCAGCGCACCCGCCACCCGCACCAATCCCAAGCAGTTCCCAATCGGCATAGAGTACGTGATCGTAAACGGAGTCCCGGTCATAGACGACGGCCGGCACACTGGCGCACTTCCGGGTCGGTCGGTCAGGAAGAACTAGAATGTATATTCCTGTAAATCCTGCTTTGCAGGACTGTCGCCAGCAACATTGTCGCGGCGGCGGGCAGAAAGAATAGGCCTACGCTCATACTTTCGATAAGCGACGCGAGCAGCAGAAGCGAAGACACCGTCCACGCCGCCCACTTCGCCATTCTGGATCCCCGAGTAGCCCACATATACAGCGCGACGGTCCCAGCGAGTATCAGCGCGGACGGCGCGAACAGTATGGGCAGAACGCTCAACCCATCTATATCAACGATACTGCGCTCCGAATAGGATATAGGGCCGACACTGAGAGGCCATATCACCCAAAGCGCGGCAAGCACGGCTAGAAACTGCGCGACAACCGACAAGATCATTGGTATTTGCAGAGATAAGCCCCTAGGCATGGCAATCCCCAATCACCGCCCGCAGAAACGCCCTCATCTGAGCCTCGTGCGCCGGCGCGAATCCCGCGAATTCCCGCAGGTTGCGCCGCGACTCCACCTCCGGGTCGAACTCAGCCCCCATAAGCTCATAGTCCCCCGCCAACTCCCGGTTCCACACCCTCAGTTCCTCCAGTGTAAGCTGAGGCTCGAACTGGAGTCCGTATGCGTTCTCGTAACGGAACGCCATGTTGATACGGCGGTAATTGCCGTCTCTTCGGAGCATAAACCCTTCCGCCAGCATGGTTGCTCCCGAAGGGATGGAGAAGCATTCGCCGTGCAGCGTTGGGACGAGCGGCGCGGATATTTTGCTGAACGCCGGATCCGCGTGGCCCTCCTCCGAAATCCACAGCTTTCTCAGTCCGAACTGGTAGCCGCCCGTCGGCTCTACTACTCCACCAAGCGCGAGAGACAGTAGTTGCGCCCCCAGACAAATGCCAAGGGTCGGCTTCCCAAGTTCCGTCGCTTGCCTGAGATAGTTCATCTCCTGTTGCAGCGCCGGATAGCCGTCGTTCGCGGACATAGGCCCACCGAGAGCGACTATGACATCCACACCGTCCGGATCCGGCGCGTCGAACTCCGCGAAATCCGGCTCGCCCTCGAACACCGGAACGGTCGCGATTTCATGGCCCAACTCGCTGAGAATCGCTGAGAAATTCGACCCCAGCGTCTCGAATCGGTGGCGCTGTATAACTACGGCGGTCTTCAATTCAGATTCGTCTCCAATCGGCTATTATAACTGTGAATTCAGGCTCCGTCTATCGGGTCAATCGAATCCAGAATCGGCTGGTCGTATATGCTTTGGTTTATAAGCCGCTGGTCATCAACAGGGGGCAGCAGGTGAGTCAACAGGTGAAAGGTCACCTGTGTTTGACCTGAATTTTGCCTGTTCCAGCTACGATCCGGGTTTCTTTTTTCTCTCCGGTGATCTATATAAATTACACTTTGGAAATATCAGCGAGCGCCCCGAGAATGGACATCGCGCGTGTTGCGCGTACGCAAAAATGTCGTATAGCCTCTATCCCGTCTGCCAGTAGCGCTTTCCCTCCACGCTCACGACTTGTCCGAAACCCGGCTTGGTGAAGTGGCAGGAGACAACGGTGTCACCGCTGGCTTCGAGGCGTTCGAGCAGCGCTCGTCTTGTGGCCTGCGCCGTTTCAGGATCGCCGTCGAACAGAGGCGTCCATGACGGTTCGGTGATCTGGGCTGGGTGGATCAGAACGTCGCCCTGTATGAGAGCGCGCTGACCTCTGGACGACACCATTACGCTCATGTGGCCTGGGGTATGGCCCGGGGTGTGAATGGCGCGAACATCAGGTGTAAGGTCGGAATCGCCGGGAAGCGTGTCCAGAACGCCGAGATCATCCAGAGGCTCGACAAGACTGTCTATGTAAGGAAACCGACCCGCCGCCTGAACTTCGGGTTTGCGGAAGTGCGTGAGGTCGTTCTCGTGGACGATGTAGCGGGCGTTGGGGAAGACCGGTACGTTTCTCCCATCGCGTTCCTCAGTGTTCCAGCCTACGTGGTCGAGGTGCAGATGGGACAGGAATACGATGTCAACGTCTTCGGGGCTGACGCGATTCGACGCCAGGTCGGTCATGAGCTGTCCGCGCAGACCTCCGATGTACTCTATCGGACCGGGTCCGTAACCCGTGTCTATCAGGATGGTTTTGCCCGATGAGCGTACCAGGTAGCATCCGATCTCGAGGCGCATCTTGTCTCCCTCGAATGTGTCCGGGTACATCTCGCGGAAGGGCTTCCACGCGTCGAAGGGGACATTCGGCCACAGTTCGGGCAGGGGAGTGGGGTAGGCGCAGTTCATGTCGGTCAGGGCGACAATAGTCGCTTCGCCGACACTCATTTCAAATTCGCTCATTCAAGGACCTCCTCAGACTATGCCGTATTCGGTTCGCATCGCGTCCTCGGACACGAGCCCGTTTCGTACGTCGGTTTCAAGGAGTTCTCTGGGTCGCTCCGAGGGGTTTCCGACGCCCGCGCCGCTGGGGAATTCTAGCACGAGCCTGTCGTCCGCAGTCTCCAGAGGCACCGCCCCGGACGTCATAGCTTTGGGATCGTCGCTGACTCTGTCGCCGTTGATTATGACTTCGGTTTTGGCGCCGAGGCCGCCGCCGAAAGATCCCTGCGGCGCGAATGTGAGGCGGTTGGGGTGGATATACACGTTCAGTGCGCCGGAATGTGAGGGCAGCTTACCGACGACGACGCGCTGTCCGGGGCTTCCCCTGAACTTTCCGGCGCCCGCCGAGTCGGGAATCAGTTCCTTCGCCTCGATCAGCGCGGGGCTGTTCACCTCGAACACCTCCACCGGGACGTTCGACGCGCTCGACGGGAACATATTCAGGCCCATGCCGTCGTTTCGGCTTGTGGCTCCGCGCCCGCCGCCGCAGAACAGGTGGGCATTGAACAGCCGTCCGTCGTTCTCGACGCCGTATGTGCGGATGGAGGACATGAGACCGTTGCCAGCCTGAATCCTGTCCGGGACGGCCTTGGCAAGCGCGCCGAATATGCAGCCGTGAATGTACCAGCCGGTGTTTGTTCGCGAACCGACCGAGGCGGGGAACGTGCAGTTGATTATCGTACCCTCCGGCGCGGTGACCGTTATCGCCTCGAAGCAGCCCTCGTTTACGGGGACATCGGGCGTCAGCAGGCACGCGAGGGGATAGTAGGTGTGGCCCCGGCTGTATATCATCGTGCAGTTCAGGCCGCCGCGGTCTATCTGCGGGTCGGAGCCTGCGAAATCTACCAGTATCTCGTCGCCGCGTATCTCTATGCGCGTTTGTATCTTCAAAGGGTCTCCCATGCCGTCGGTATATACGTGATTGGTATAAACCCCGTCGGGAAGTTCACTTATGGCGCGGCGCATAGCAGCTTCCGAGCGGCCCCTGATGGTCGCGGACAGCGCGGCGAGGTCTTCCAGCCCGTACTCGTCGAGGAAGTCGTTGATGCGGCGCGCCCCCACCTGGTTGGCGGCCACCTGCGCCTCGATGTCGGTCAGCACCATATCCGGGCCGCGGACGTTCCATCTGTACATATCGAAGGCCAACTCGTTCGGCTCACCCTTGTCATAGAGCTTGCAAAGTGGGAAGAAGAGGCCCTCTTCATAGGAGTCCGTAACCCGCTTGAGATCGAGAGTGCCGCCGATGTCCGAGGTGTTGGCGATGTTGCCCACGAACCCAACGAAGCGTCCCTGGTAGAAAACAGGAGACACTATTGCGATGTCGGGCAGGTGTCCGGCGCACATCCAGGGGTCGTTTGTCATATAGACGTCGCCCGGATGCATCGAGTCCACCGGATACTTCTTCAGTATCTCCTTCGTGACGTTTGGCATCGTCATGTTGAACACGGGCATCGAGCGGTAGGCGTGCGCGATGGACCTGCCCTCGGCGTCAAGAACCTCACAACCGAAGTCGTTTGCGGAGGCTATGATAGTTGATACAGCCGTGCGCAGGACGGTTGTCCACATCTCCTCTGCGACATTGAGCATCCTGCTCCACATTATCTCCAGCGATACCGGGTCGAATTTCTCTCTCTGGGTCATCTCAGTTATCTCCAATTCAAAGCGCTGTCTATTAGTGTGCGACAGTGATTCTCAGGTTCAGCCACGAGTCCACCGACGCGCTGTCGCCCGGGCGGATCAGGGTCGTAGCCTCTGTCTCCTCGACGATTGCGGGTCCGTCCAGTGTCACGCCCACCGGCAGGGCGTAGCGGTCGTAAATCGGGCAGTCGAGGAAGCCGCCTTCGTTCGGTCCGCGAGCGTTGGCGAAATATGCCCTGCGGGTTCCCTTGAGAGCGGCGCTCGACCCGGTTGTCTCCGCCTCCTGCTGGCGAAGTTCGAGCGTCGGCTGCGGCCCGCTGACCAGAAGACGCCAGTTCTGCGCTTCAATGGGCAGGCTGAGGTTGCGGCGGCTGTATAGTTCCTGGTACGTCTGGTGGAAGTCCGCGCTGATACCCTCGACGTCCGAAGGTGAAAGGGCGCCAATGGGAACCGGCACGGTTATCTCGTGTATCTGGCCCGAGAGCCGCATATCGGCGGAGGGCGTCAGAGTTACGACGGAGTCGGATACGCCCGCGCTCAGGAGCATCTCCCGTCCCAGCGCTTCCATCTCTGTGAACGCCTGATTGACCGCGTCCCAGTCTGTCTGCTCCAGCAGGCCGGGCATCGAGCGGATGTTTTCAAAGGAAAGCGGAGCCGCCAGACAACCCAGCGCGGCCGTCACGCCCGCTCCGAGTGGAACGACGACGTTAGTCGCGCCCAGTATCCGAGCCACCTCGCAGGCGTGCGCCGGTCCCGCGCCGCCGAACGCGACTATCGAGTAGTTGCGCGGATCCTTGTTTCGCCCGATGATGTGTATGCGCGCCGCCGCCGCCATGTTCTCGGTAACGACACTGTAAACGCCCCAGGCCGCTTCCACCGCGTCCATTCTCATTTCCGAACCGAGCGTGGCAAGCGCATTTTCCGCGGCCTGCGCGTCCAGCGTCATCCGACCGCCCAGGAAGTACTCGGGGTTGAGATAGCCGAGAAGCAGGTTGGCGTCCGTCACAGTCGGCTGTGTTCCGCCGAGAGCGTAGCAGGCGGGGCCGGGACTCGCGCCCGCGCTCTGAGGTCCGACGCGCAACAGTCCGAGATTGTCCAGCCGCGCGATACTTCCGCCGCCGGATCCAATCTCGATGAGGTCCAGTACCGGAATGAGAATCGGAAGGCCGCTGCCCGATTTGAACCTGTGAACGCGAGCGACCTCGATGCCGTTGCCCTGGCTGGGCTGCCCGCCCTCGATGATGCAGGTCTTGGCGGTGGTGCCGCCCATGTCGAGCGAAATCAGGTCAGGCTCCCCGATCATCTTGCTGTAAAAGCCCGCCGCGAGCGCGCCCGCCGCCGGTCCAGACTCCAGCAATCGAATCGGACGCTCACTTGCGGCGGCGGCGCTCATTACACCGCCCGCAGAGTGCATTACCAGAAGTTGGCCCTCGTAGCCCAGTTCAGTTAGATCGCGTTCCACACTCTCAATGTATCGGGAGACGGCGGGCTTGATATAAGCGTCCGCAACGACTGTTGACGTGCGTTCATATTCGTTGATGACGGGCGCGACTTCTGAAGACAGAGATACGCGCAGATCGGGGTACCCAGTCTCGGCCAGCTCCTTCAGCGCCTGCTCGTGAGAGGGATTGCGATAGGCGTGCAGCAGGGACACCGCAACGGATTCAACCCCTTCGCTTACCAACTCCTCGATGGCCGCCGCCGCGCCGTCAATGTCGAGTGCGGTGAGCGTCACGCCGTCCCGGTCAACGCGCTCGGAAACCTCGACCCTGCGGCTTCTCGGAACGAGTGGGTCCGGGAAACGAGCGTGAAGGTCGTGCATATCGTATATCCGCTCCCTGCCGAACTCCAGGATGTCCCGGAATCCCTTTGTGGTCAGCAGCGCCGTCTTCGCGCCTTTGCGCTCGATGATCGAATTTGTAGCCAGAGTCGTGCTGTGTACCACGAGCCGGAGGCGTTCGGGACGTGCGCCAACTTCATCGAGGAGTTCGCGCAGGCCCTGAATCAGCGCGCGGGACGGATCAACGGCGTCGGTCAGCGCCTTGTGGACTTTCAGTTCGCCCGTAGTGGTGTCGTGCAAGGTGAAGTCAGTGAACGTGCCGCCGATGTCTATGCTCAATGAGAGCGTGGTTGGAGAGTCCATTCATTCATTCCCCGTAGATTCTTATTCAGGTAGAGCGGATTCAGTGCGGGCAGGAACAGTGCGCTTGAAAGTCGAGTATTGAAGTCGGGGCAATTATACGGGAATCACGCAGGAAGGTCAGCAACCCACGCGGGAGGTGGCGGGTATCCAGTGATCTTTCTCATTAGGATACGATAGGATACAACGGACAAGCGTCGCCGTCCGGTCATTTAATACAAATAGGACTTACGCAGTTGAGAACGATTTCGTAGCTGGGTTAGGTCATACTTAGCTAGGATTTCATATCCAAGTGCGTAACTCCTAACAAATTATACATCCAACCATATCGAAACCTCATTTTTCATCTATCTGATTTAACTCCCGATCCGTAAAATTTATGTAATGGAAAGTTAAACGGGAGATAATAATGTCCAAGCTGAAGTTTGTGGCAGCGCTTCTGAGCCTCTTCACACTGGTAGTGATCTATGCCTGCGGTGGGGGGGATAAGGCCGAGCCGATGCAGCCCCAGCCCGCCTCGACCGCGCGGCCCGCGCCGACTCTAACGCCCGCCCCAACCTCGCCCCGGATGACGCCCAGTACGCCGTCGCCCGCGGAAGTGGCTCCGCCCGTGAGTACACGGGTATCGGTTTCAGCGTCGCCCCCGACTCCTACGGCTGTTCCTGACACAGCGCCGACACAGGCTCCAACGCCCAGTCCGACGGAGACTCCCGCGCTAGAGCCGACTTCTACACCGGAGCCTGTCTCATCCGGCGGGGGAGGAGTGATAGCCGATTTGCCGTCCGAGTGCCTCACCGGCGGCTCGCTTGACGATGCCGCCCTGATAATCGGGTGCGGCGACGAAGCAATGCGACAGCTTGAATCAGTGGTTGTTGAAGCCGCAATCAATCTGGGCGCGATGTTGGGGGGTGGCTCGTCAATGTCGGGCGACGCTCTTCCCATAATAGAACTCCGGATGACCCGTGTGATGCCTGATCAGGCAAGCGTTGTTCTGAACATACCGCAAGGCGGGGAGGTCAAAGTCATACTCACGGGCGGCGTCGCCTACGTCAATGACCCGACCTCGAACGGCTGGACCAAATTACCGGATGTGCCTGATGAATTGTCAGAGATGTTCCTCATAGTGAGCTCATTCGAGGAACAGATACAGGCAACAACCGATGGGGACGTCGTTTGGAATGACGTAACGTATTCGGATGACGGCTCGAACTACATGATTTCATTCACTCCTCCCCCTGACGCCTCAGGAGGCAGCTTCTTCGGTCCTATATCAATGGAATTCCAGGTGGCGCTGGACGTCAATACCTTTCTCCATCAGTCCGTCTCTTTGGTCGCGAAGGACTCAAGTGGGGCAGGCCATAAGATAGTTGACATTCAATACAGCGGCCACAACGAGCCACTGACCATCGAGGCGCCATCCGAGTACATCGAGGTTGGCGCTTCGATGCTGACTCCGGGAGGCATGGTCGGTTCCGGGTCTCCGGGTCCGCCCGAAGTAGTCGGCCTCGCCAAGAATGACGAAGGGGATGTCGAGGTGAAATTCAACGAGCCGATTACTGTAAACGGCGACGTGGCGCTCTATGTCATTGATCCCGCGACGGGTGGTTGGGAACTGCCCATGATAGAAGGAAGCGGCGCGGATACGCTGGTATTCGATACCGAACCGAAAGGGAAGCCATCGCTGATACCCGGTGAGAGCGTAATACCTGGGTTCATTTTCGTTACCGCCGAGTCCGAGATACTCGATTTGGATGGCAACTTCGTGAATCCGGTATTCGAGGGGTGGGTCTATACGGAGTGAGGTGGGTTATCCGGCGCTGCGATTTTCCGAGTGGCGCGTGGCGCCGGATAACAATTAAGACTAGGAGGAGTCGCTCGTAAGCTTCAGTGGGCGGAGGCTCTCCAATTCTCGCGGGTAAAGTGCAGTCTTAGTCCCCGCTCGATCTCACGCCATTTCTTCTCTTCTTCGGGCGTGATGAACGTTATAGCTTCTCCGGCTCGGCCCATGCGTCCGGTTCGCCCGACACGGTGGGTGAAGAGTATCTCCGAGTCCGGGAGGTCGTAGTTGATGACCTGACCAATGCCCTCGACGTCAATGCCCCGGGCTGCGACGTTTGTCGCTACCAGGATTGGCGATTCTCCAGAACGAAAGTCGGACATCACACGTTCCCGCGCGTGTTGGCTGAGATTTCCCTGGAGAGCTCCGACCGGGTAGCCGAGCAAGTCGAGCTCTCTAGCCAGTTTCCTTACACCGTGCTTGGTCCTGCCAAACACGATGACAGGGGCGCCGGCGCGTTGATTCAGCAGAGTCTGGAGCGCGCCTATCTTATCGCTCCGCCTGATGGTGTAAACCAGATGTTCCACAGTCGGCGGGGCCTGTACGTCGGCATCCACTTCCACCTTTACGGGGTTTCTCAGGTGTTTTCTGGCGGTCTTGGCCACCCATGAGGGCATGGTGGAGGACAGGAGCGCGGTCTGACGCTCGGGGGGCGTCTGGCCAATGATGGCTTCTACGTCTTGGGCGAACCCTCTGTCCAGCATTTCGTCCGCCTCGTCCAGCACCAGGAATCGAACCGAACGCAAGTCCAGAGTGCCCTGTCGCAGATGGTCGAGAGTGCGGCCCGGGGTGCCGATTATGATTTGGGCCCCGTTCCTCAGCGCCGTGTACTCCGGCTTCGTTGACCGGCCGCCATACAGCAGGGTAACCCGCAGTCGCTGCGGCCAAGCAAGCGCCTTCGTCACCTCGGCTACCTGAATAGCCAGCTCACGGGTTGGCGTCAGAACCAGAGCCTGGACTCTCCGCATCGAAGGGTCGCATTTCTCGGTCAGCGGAACCGCGAAGGCCAGCGTTTTTCCTGAACCTGTGCGCGCCTGTCCAACCAGGTCGCGTCCCTCAAGAAGGTGGGGGATGGATTTCTCCTGAATGGGCGTGGGCTCCGATATATTCATCCGAGACACCGCCGCCCTTGTGGAGTCCTTCAACGCCATCCCGGGAAACACATCGGCGACGTCGGCGCTATCAACAGAAGGAAATTCCGGAGCGAATGGTTCGCTTGCGAATGAGCTTGTCTCACGCGAGTGGCCATTCTGCAAGTTTCTGAAGCAGGGGCGACAGTACACCGGCCTGTCCTGGGTTGGCCTGAAGGGTACGGTTGTAGATGTGCCGCAGTCAGAGCAAACAACATCGTAGTAGCGCTGTTCGCGGGTGTGTGAACGGGATTGACGGCGACGTGTTGAAAGAGATGCAGATGGCATGAGAATAGGGACTACCTTCGTCCGGGGGGAATGGCACAACGGTTCGGCGGCGCGGGAAAAGAGGGGAAAGTGAGATAGATGATGATCCGATGTTGTGCAAGCCTTGATTACGCTTATCAGCTACTTGCGTTAATTCTAGCAGACCGCGTTCGTGGCTTTCCACTCAGTGCAGGGATTCGACCTCGCCGCCGAGATTAGAGTGTCCTGCTTTCCATCTGGTCGAGCTGATTCGCCGCCGGAGAGAAGTGTAGCCCAGAGCCACAAGAAACACCGTCGCGGAGAAAAGCACGACCGAGGCGCCGGACGACACGTCTATGTAGAAGCTCATGTAGAGGCCGCCGAGGCCGCAGAACGCGCCGACTATCACGGACAGAAGCAGCATCTTGGTGAAGTCGTTCGTGAGCAGGCGGGCGGAGACCGGAGGTATGACGATGGCCGCGGCAATCATGGTGACGCCCAGGACTTGCAGGGAGACGACGATGACCGCGGCGAGCAGCAGCGCGAATCCGGCGTCTATCCAGCCCGTCGGCACTCCGTAGAAGCCTGCGACTTCGTAGTCGAACGTCGTGAAGAGAAGGTACTTGTATCCGACGAACACCGCGGCGGCGGCGATAACGGTCACCACGATTATCGCGAACATGTCGGACTGAGTTATGCCGAGTATATTGCCGAACAGCGCGGCGTCGAAACTCCGTGTGAAGTTTCTGAACCTGCTTATGAGCGCTATGCCCAGTGCGAAGCTGGACGTGGTGACTATGCCAATCGCGGCGTCGGCGCTTATGCTGCGCCTGCGAGAGACGACATTGATCAACATGGCGGAGACGAATCCCCACAGGCTCGCGCCAAGGAAGAAGTTGATCGAGAGCACATAGCTGGTTACCGCCCCTCCGAAGATGGCGTGCGCGAGTCCGTGCCCGATATATGACATCTGCCTCAATACGACATAGACGCCTATCAGGCCGCACAGCCCTCCGACGAGGGTCGCCACAATCAGGCCCCTCACGAAGAATTCATACTCAAGTGGCGTAAACACTGGCCTTCAGGTCCTCTGCGCCTCGTGCGGATGGGCCTCGTGTGAGGAAGCCTGACCGTTGCCGTTTCTACCAAAGAAATGTGGGGACTCAGCTACAAGTTTCATCCCCATGTATTCGGTGACGACGATATCGGCATTGTATGTGCGCTTGAGAACTTCCGGCGTGAAGATGCGACTCGGCGGGCCGGAGTCCACGATACGTCCGTTGACGCACACCACCCAGGGCAGATGCGCGGCCACAGCGTTTATCTCGTGCGTGGTCATTATCACGGTGACATCCTGGTGGTTCAGTTCGTCGAGAAGGTGCATCACCTCGTCGCGCGTCTTTATGTCCACTCCTGATGTCGGCTCATCCAGCAGAAGAACGCGCGGACTGCCGACCAGAGCGCGGGCAAGGAACGAACGCTGCTGCTGGCCGCCGGAGAGCTCGCGGATGTGTCGCTTCGCAAGATCACCTATGCCGATGCGCTCCATGATTTCGCGCGCGCGGTCGTAGTCCTGCCTCCGACCCCACGGCAGCCACCATCGGCTGGACGTGAATCCCATCATCACGACCTGCTCCACTGTCACCGGAAAGTTCCAATCGCTGGTCTCTATCTGTGGCACGTAGCCAATGCGTGGTCGCCGCTCCGATATTGACATGCCTTCCACAACGACATCGCCCTCGTAGATATCCACCGCTCCCAGGATAGTGCGGAGAAGGGTGGTTTTGCCCGATCCGCTGGGACCCAGCAGGCCAACGAAGTCGCCGCGGTTCACGGTCAGGTCAACGGACTCGAGCGCGGGGCTGCCCCCGTAGCCGCTGGTAACGCCTCTCAGTTCCACAATTGGCTCTTCGTGTTCGTATTCGTGGGGAGTCGGGTGAAGCAAAGTACCTTACTCTGGATAGACTGCGAGGCTCTCGCCTTCGAAGACGGAGCCGGTGTCGAAGCCGTTCATCGCGTCCGCGCTGCCTCCCAACGCCGGAACCATGATCTGTATGTTCGTGGCCATCAGGCCCATGTACGAGTGACCAGGATCGCCGTGGGAGCCGGGAAGGTCGTCGTCCCTTAGATTGTCAACGAAATTCGCGCCGCCCTCTTTTGCGACCTGTTCCATAACGGGGCTGGGAAAGACTTCGGAGCCGAATATGGCGGGGACGCCCGTACCCCGTACCTGGTCTATAAGCGACGCCACCTCCCGGGCGGATGGCTCGCTGAAGTCGGAGGGCTGCACTGCCCCTATAATCTCGAAGCCGTAGCGGGCGCTGAAAAAAGGGAAGGAGTCGTGGTATGTGAGCAGTTTGCGGCTATCGGGCGGTATCGTATTGACCGCCGCGGCGATTCTCTTGTCGAGATCGTTCAGCCGCTCCTCCAGCTTGGCGTAATTCTCGGCGTAGTAGTCGGCGTTGTCGGGGTCGAGGGACGCTAGTTTCGCCCTGATCAGATCGGCGTACTTGATAGCGAGGTCCGGGCTGGTCCAGAGGTGGGGATTAGGGTGTCCGTCGCCCTCCGGGAAGGAGAAGTCGAAAACCCACTGGTCGCGCGTGATCGCCTCGTCCGCGAGCGCGAGTATGACCGCGTCCGACTTCTTGTTAGAGCGCGCCAATTCGAGCGAGGGTTGCTCCAGGAATAGCCCGTTGAGGATGATGAGGTCCGCGTCGGCTATGATTATGGCGACCGATGGGGCGGGCTCGAAAGTGTGGGAGTTCACCCCCTCCGGAACAATTCCCTCAAGTTGTATTCGGGTTCCGCCAACATTCTCGGCGAGGCTTGTTATCGGAGACACGGTGCTGACGACCTTTAACATGCCCGAGTCTTCGCCTGCCTGTGTATTCGGGTTGTCCTCATCGGACGAACAGGAGATAAGGGCAATCAGAGCCAGGACAGAAGCGAGCGCCAATGCCGCGTTCGGCCAGAATCTCCGCATCCGAATCTTCGCTTCCCGGACTGGGCCGCGCATATCAAGGCGCCTCTTCAGAGCCGGCTGTGCATTCGCGGCACCGGCCAAAGAGAACTATGTGGTCCATATCCGCCTCAAATCCGTAACTTTCCAGGATATTCGCGTCAAGCGCGCGCAGGAATTCATTGTCGAGCACCTCAATACGGTCGCAGCCGCTGCAAATGAGATGATGATGCCTGTCCTGCTCCAGCCATTCATAGGCGTATGTGCCGCTGCCCATGTCCGTCTCGGAGACGAGGCGCATCTGCTTCAGCATATCCAGGGTGCGGTACACGGTGGACAGATCTATGAATGAGTAGGACTCCTTGACCTGTTCTAACACATCGGCGGCGGTAACGTGGTCTTCGGAATGTCTGACGGCGGACAGAATCATAAGGCGCTGGGGAGTGGGCCTGTGACCGTACTCCTTGAGCGTCTGTACCATCTGTTCTTCGCAGGGCATATCGAGTTCCTGAAATTGTTAGGAGATACAGATTAGAGCATTCGCCAACGGTTTTCAATAGATAGAAAGATGTATTTGCATTTATTCAGCTTGTGCAAAGACTTGCATAAGGCACTCGAGGAATTGTAAAGGATTGGAAGTCAGATGGGAAAGGGCGCGCTGCGGCTT
The DNA here is from genome assembly GCA_965261525.1 of Dehalococcoidia bacterium. Classification (GTDB taxonomy): domain Bacteria; phylum Chloroflexota; class Dehalococcoidia; order Lucifugimonadales; family UBA1123; genus VXRN01. Next base: position 468,552 of record OZ253472.1, on the reverse strand, counting down.
GGTGTTCTTTCGGTACGGCGCTGTAAAATGGCTACGATCATCTAATACCAATTCGGAGTAACGTAGTCGTATTTGTGTTGGCTAGATTTGATGGATTCCCGCTTTCGCGGGAATGACGCTACACAGCCTGCCGGAGGATTTACGGCATAGTCAGACTAAAATGGTATAAGACAAAGCGACATCGTCAGGGCGACCGTATCTAATGACAACAGAGATTCTCACAATAGGCCACAGCAACCACACCTGGGAGTCGTTCGCCCCCCTTCTGGCGGACAACCAGATCGAGCTTCTTGTGGATACCAGGACGAGGCCGGTCTCCAGATTCGCGCCGTTCGCCAACCATCGCACACTTCCCGGCCTGCTGGAAGCGACGGGCATAGACTACGAGTTCATGGGCGGCCCGCTGGGAGGCAAGCCTCAGAATCCCGCGATGTACAACTCTGAGGGTAAGCCGGACTACCACAGGATGCGCGCTCTGGACGAGTTTCAGGAAGCCATATCCCAGCTTGCGGGCATGGCCTCGCGCCGCAGGACGGTTCTCTTATGCTCTGAGGAAGACCCGTCACAGTGCCATAGACTTCTGCTGATCGGTCCTGCTTTGGAAGAAAACGGCTGCCGACTTCTGCATATCAGGGGTGATGGACAGGTACAGGGCACGGCGCAACTCTCGGTCGGCAGGAAGTACGGCAAGCAGCTTCAGAGTTCATTCGACTTTTAGAAAATGGCAACGAACAAGATATATACCATCGGATTTACCGGAAAGTCCGCCCGCGAGTTCTTCGACCTGTTGAACTCGACCGACGCCGGGTATCTTGCGGACACGCGCCTCAACAACAACTCGCAGCTAGCCGGATTCACGAAGAAGGGCAACATCGAGTATTTCATCGAAAAGCTGACCCGGCTGAAATATGTAGAACTTCCATTGCTCGCGCCCGAGAAAGAAATGTTCCAGCAGTATCGCAAGGATGGCGACTGGGATCTCTACGAATCGAGGTACATCCGGCTGATGGAACGTCGTTCAGTATTGGAATCCATAGAGCGCGGCCTCTTGGCCGAGGGGGTTGTGCTGCTGTGCAGCGAACGAACGCCCGAAAAGTGCCACAGAAGGCTCGCGGCAGAGTATCTGAAGATGAATCGCTTTCCCGAAGTGGAGATACTACACTTGTAATGGTGAATTATGAGGGAACTGATAGCCATTACGGACGTAACGGAGATGTGGGCCAGCCAGGTCTGCATTGCGGGCGTAACGCAGGAACTCGATTGCATCCGTCCGGTCGTCGAGGGCGGGGTCCAGATATGGGACTTGTACAAGGACGACCAACCCATCATCTTCCCGGGCGCCAAAGTGTGGATGGACTTCTCTCCCGCGCAGATAGCTCCCCCGCACATCGAAGACCGCGCATTCGATCCGCAGACCGTCGAATACAAGGACGCATTTAAGGACAAACACTGGGAGACGCTTCTTCGCAAGACTTCGCATGATTCAGTGCATAGCATTTTCGACGGCAATCTGAATGAAAGACGGGTAGCGCCGGGCACTCTGACCCGCTCCCTCGGAACTATCAGCAATGTCAGAATCCTGAACCTGAGCGTGGACCTGCGCCATGAGGGTGAAGGTCGAAGAGTCCTGCGGATGGCTTTCAAGGATGCTTCAGATAATGTTTACAAAGGGTTCCCGGTGAACGATTTGGCTTTCCGTGGAGTATTCAAACAATTACTGAGAAGCTACCGCACAGTGCCTCGCGCCGTCAGCAGTCTATTGGAAAGATTGAAGAAATCCGACCGAACCTACCTCCGCATTGGGCTGGCCAGACCAACTCGAATTGGCCGATACCCCGAAACCTGCTGGGTGCAGGTGACCGGCGTTTACACTTTCCCCGATTATCTGGACGGCATAAAATGGTCGGCGTTCAAATAGTCCGAGTTAGTGTGCGGTCCGCATGGCGCACAGTGAACTCAAGCCTGTTTTCCGAAGGGTCATACTCCATGTACCAGCGGTTTATCACATTGCGACCCAGTAGCGAGGGCAGGACTTCATTCGTATCATTCGGCTCCGCAATTAGCAAACCAACTTCGTAGATTCTCACAACCGCGTCGTCGGAGAACGACAGTATCGCCGGCTCATTGAAGTATGATGAGCTACCTCCTATGCCCCGAGAACTGCGCCTGTTGCTGAGTTGGGCGAAAGGTATGCGAGTGGCGCGTGCGTCTCTTGGATGCAAACTGGTACTGTCAGCGCCTGTGTCCAACAGAAAGGATATGCGTCGGCTCACCCGAAGACGCGGAATAATCAGGCGACACACCACATAGGGTCTTCCAAAGGAATCGAACTGACCGACAATCATAGGATGAGCATGGGTGGATCGGTGTCCATAAACTCCACAAGAACGTTGGAGCGCCGTATGCCCTGGTTCTCGGCGGCTTGTAGCGCCTTCTCCTCGGAGTCTCCAACTGCCAATACTCCGTTCATCCCAACCGCAACCCATTTGCCGGGATATTTCTCAACCAGAGAGGGGCGCTGCCTGTTCATGCGGGCGTGAAGCTCGTGAAACTCGGCCAGGTCCTCGATCAGTACTCTGACCCCGCCCATCTCCTCGATCATCGCGCAAGCCTCATCCAGAAGAGCGCTCTCATTATACTTGGGCAATGACATAATCGCCTCCTCAACACTCGCTGGAGCCATCTTCTCATAGAAGTCTAACATGAGCGGACACCGAGTGAGATGGATTAAACTGGAGTTTACAAGGCCTTTTCAAAGCCAGCGTGAAATGTTGTGCAACCCACCCCTCACCCTGTTACAATATGCCTGTTGCAGAACAAAAGTGCCTGAATTATATAATGTGGAGTTTATCAATGACGACAAAATTGTCCGGCAATTTTTTTCTACAGGTCAATTCCAGGTGAATTCATAGCTAAATCCGCCGATTCGCAGGTCACTTCCCACCTGAAACGTCACCTGGACACCACCTGGACTTCACCTGCAATAACATAAATCAGAATATATAACCCAGCCGATCTTCCACACACCTATCGACTTTGAAAACACCCCCGGAGCGACCAAAACTCCCCTTCCCCAAAATCAAACTTTTGTGCTATATTGCCAAGTACAACAGTTCGTATTTTCTTATTGGGCGGTTGTATGGCAAAATAGGGTGGTTGACCTGTTCGATATAACAGACTCATTCAATAATTGACCAGAGGTAGCTTGCCCATGAGAGTCGTATTTTTGGAAGATGTCCCTGGAGTAGCCCAGGGAGGAGAAATTAAAGAAGTAAAGAACGGCTTCGCCCGCAACTACCTGATTCCCAAGAGGCTGGCGACACCCGCTACCCACAACGCCGTCCAGCGCGTGACAAGACTCGAGAACCAGGCGCAAGTCAACCGGTTCAAGCGGCTCGAGGATATGAAGGAGCTGGCCGCCGAGTTCGATGGAGCCCAGATCAGCGTTGAGATGCGCGCCGGAAGTTCGGGAAGACTGTATGGTTCGGTAACGAATGCCATCATCGCAGAGCGGCTCTCGGAACTTACCGAGAAGGAAATTGACCGCCGCGCCGTTGAACTCGACGAACCGATCCGTGACCTTGGCGAATACGACCTGACTATCAGGCTGCATCCTGAAGTAGAGGCGGGCATATCGGTGCTGGTGTATCCGACCGGCATGACTCCGGAGGAGTTCGCCGAGTCCATGAGCGCTTCCGAAGAGTCTGAAGACGGGGAAGCGGAAACGGTCGAGACTGAGACGGAAGAAGTCGAAGCGGAATCCGAACAAGAACAAAATCAGGGCTGACCGTGTCCGGCCCCGCGCTGGCGGGGCGTTCTGACTGAAAGACAGTTGAACGCGGTCGCCTAACCGGGAGGCAGGCTTGGTTACCGACCGTCTTCAACCATATAACAACGACGCGGAAGAGTCCGTCATCGGCTCGATTCTGATAGACGGCGAATCTCTCACAAGCGTCACCTCATTCCTCAAGCCCGAGGACTTCTACATCCAACGCAACCGAAAGTGCTACGAAGCCTGTCTTGCCCTGATTGACCGAGGCGAGGCCATCAACCAGGTCACGGTCGCCCACCGGATCGCCATTTCCGAGGAAGGCGCGCTGGAAGCCGTCGGAGGATCGCCATATTTGGCGCATCTCGTTTCGAGCGTACCCACGTCCGTCCATATCGAGCACTACGCTCGAATCGTGCGCCGTATGTCGGTGTTCAGAAACATCATACGAGCCGGCGCTCGGATAGTTGACATTGGGTACGAGGGCGGCCCGGACTCTGACGACGTGCTGGCCAGGGCCGAGGAGATTCTCTACGGAATCCAGAAGGGACGCGGAGAGCGCGACTTCGCCCACCTTCGCTTCTTTCTGGACCAGTACATGGAACAAAGCGGCGCGCTCCAGGACCTCAGTTCCGTATCTCTCGCGCCCGTCATAACCGGATTTCCGAGCCTCGACGAACTTCTCGGTGGCGGACTACAGCGTTCTGATCTTGTCATACTCGCCGCGCGTCCCAGCCTTGGGAAAAGCACGCTCGCGCTGAACATGGCCCGCCACGCGGCGGCAGAGGGATTCACGTCCGGCATATTCAGCCTGGAGATGAGCGGCGAACAGATAGCGGTACGCTTGCTCGCGTCAGAGGCCAACATAGACAGCCACCGCCTGCGGATGAATCTTCTCCGCGAGGAAGAGGAGCAGATGGTGCTGGACGCCATTGGGCTGCTGTCCGACCTGCCGATGTACATTGACGAAACCCCCTTCCAGTCGGTAATGGAGATTCGCAATAAGTCGCGCCGACTACAGCAGGAACAAGGTCTCGATCTTATAGTCGTGGACTATCTTCAGCTAATAGACACTGGCGGGAACGACAATCGCGCCGTTGCGCTGGGGGAGGTGTCTCGCGCCCTGAAGGGACTCGCGCGCGAACTCGACATACCCGTGCTGGCCTGCTCACAGTTAAGCCGCGCGGTGGAACAACGGCCCAACCACCGTCCGCTGCTCTCCGACCTCCGAGAGTCCGGCAGTATCGAGCAGGACGCGGACGTTGTCTCATTCATCCACCGTGAGGATCAGTACGTAACCCGAGAAGACTGGGAGCGCAAGTTCCCGTCGGAACAGTACCCTGAAAATATCGCCGAGATAATCATATCCAAGCACAGAAATGGGCCGGTTGGAATGGTGCCGCTCTACTTCCGCAACGATAGGGTCCGATTCGAGTCTCTCGATTACGCTCCGGCCCGCGCCATGGAATACGTGCCGGTGTAGAAGGAAGACCATAGTGACGCAGGACAGTAAACAGCCATACGCGGGATTTCCGAGGAAGGTGCGGCAAGTGCCCGTGCCTGCCCCGCTGCTTGGCTCGCTGCTGGAGCGGATTGACGATCTGGCGGAGCTGAAATGCACGCTCCGGGTCATCTCGCTGCTGAGCGAAAAGAGGGGCTATCCGCGATTCCTCACGCTGCGTGAGATTCAGGCCGACGAAACTCTGGCTCGCGCGGCGCTTGGGGGCAACGGCAAGGAGAAGATTCCTGACGTAATCGAGAAGGCGCTTGGTCGCGCGGTGAAGCGGGGAACGCTCTCGTTCGTAGTTATGGGCTCGGGACGGAAGAAACAGCCTGTTTTCGGGCTGAACACGGCGTCGGATAGGGCCGCCCTGGCGAGGCTCGCGGACCGACCTACGCCTGAAGAGATATCCGAATACGGGCCTGTGGAACCTCCGGTGGAACGGCCAAACATATTCGAGATGTATGAACAGAACATCGGCCTACTCAGCCCGATCATCTCGGACCAGTTGCGAGAGGCCGAAGCGATGTACCATGAAGACTGGATAGCGGACGCTTTCAGTGAAGCGGTGACACAGAACAAGCGAAGCTGGAGGTACATCTCCGCAATTCTGGAAAGGTGGGAGCGAGAAGGCAGGGGATATGGAGAACCTGGAAGATATCTTAAGAAGGTTACGGGATTCTAGATCCGCGAACGGCGACGCGAGTCGCGCCGAAAACGGTTCTATCTATACCAAGCAAGTGGAGGATCCCTGTCCGATCTGCGATGGTCGCAGATGGCTAACGCTTGACGTGCCGGTTGGACACCCATACTTTGGCAGAGCGGAACCCTGCGACTGTCAGGCCGGGACCGCGGTGAGCGAACGGTCCGCGCGACTCCGGCGCTACTCCAACCTGGGTGTCCTCTCCCGTATGACGTTCGACTCGACTATACAGGGCGGCAGGTCCGAGAACGAGGAGGCCAAGCGAATGTTCGCCGCCGCCTACGAAGCCGCTCTCGCCTATGCCGAAGAGCCGGCGGGCTGGCTCGTTCTAACCGGCCCCAACGGATCGGGCAAGACCCATCTCGCCGCGGCCATCGCCAACCACTGCATCGAACAGGGCAGGCCGGTGTTCTTCGTCCACGTGCCGGACCTTCTCGACGATCTGCGTTCCACATACGCCCCCAACAGCGCTATCTCATACTCCGAACTGTTCGATCAGGTCAATGACGCGCCGATGCTTATTCTGGACGGTCTGGGAACGCAGAGCGCCACCCCCTGGGCTCAGGAAAAGTTGCAGCAGATATTCAACCGAAGGGCGAACGCGCAGTTGCCCACCATCGTAACAACCTCGATGAATGTTTCAGAGATAGACCCTTACATATCGAGCAGGATGACCGACCCGGATCTGAGCCGAGTTTTGGAGTTCCCGGCTCACGCGCTCGAACCCGCCAGGCAACTGGGAAATATCCCGGAAGACATGCTCCGCCGCATGACCTTCAACACATTCGACGTTCGGGGCAACAACAGCAGCGCAGCGCAGCGAACTAGCCTCGAAAACGCGCTCGAATCCGCTCGTGGGTACGCCGCCGACCCGGACGGGTGGGGCTGGCTTACCCTGTTCGGAGATACCGGGGTGGGCAAGACTCACCTCGCGGTCGCTATCGCGGCAGAGCGTAAGACGCGCGGCCAGCCCATATTCTTTACGTTCGTTCCCGATCTGATGGACTATCTGAGATCTACCTTCCGACCTGACAGCGGCGTCGCCTATGACCGTGTGTTCGACCAGATCAAGAATGCGCCGCTGCTGGTAATGGACCATCTTAGCAGTGACCATCTAAGTGACTGGGCATACGAAAAGCTGTATCAGATTGTCGTTCACAGGCATAACTCTCGGATTCCAACTGTCATTACCAGCCCAATGGACATGGCCGACAGCTCAGGACCCATCATATCCCGCACACAGGACCAGTCTTCAGGCACTATAATCCGAATGGACGCGCCCGACTATCGCGTGAACCGCAGAGACGGCAGCAGACGAGGCGCTCCCGAACGCCCCAACAGAGGCAGAAGGCGTTAGACGTGCCCGAATACTGCACATTCTGCGAGATTGTCGCGGGACGTCTGCCGTCGAGAAAGGTTCATGAAGAGGACGACATTCTCGTATTTCGCAACCGTCTCGACTGGTTCCCTGTACAGATAATGTTAATTCCCACCCGCCACATGACTCAGCGGGAGCTTTGGGAAAGCGGCGATCTGATGTCCAAAATCGGAAAGCTGTCGGTGCGGCTCGGCGAGGAGATGTGTCCGAACGGGTACAGGATTGTCTCCAACTTCGGGCAGGACGCGCTCCAGACACAGTTTCACGGCCACGTTCACCTTGTCGGAGGAGACACACTCGGTCTGTACGTTGGAGGCCCGATTCCGTATTACTGACTGACCTTACGCAGATGAGAGCGATTTCGTAGCTGCGTTGGCTAATTCTCAGACAAAAATTCATAGCTAAGTGCGTAACATCAGTTACGATGACGGACAGTATAAGATCGGATACGGACTTAGCTGCCTGAGCACAGAAGACATCTAAGAGACTATCTCAAAACTCTTCGCTCAAGCGGATGGCAGGAGGACACAATCTCCCTCTCCCTTAAGCCCGAATCCACCGAAGAGGGTTAGTATCGCCGCCGGGGCGTGGGTGAGGGACGTGTCAAAGTGGCGGTGCGGTTATGATGTCAGCGCCTGGGTCGTTCTGAAGGTCCGCGGTCGTGATTTTGGACGCCAATGGAGGCCCACAGTGGCGATTTGGGGCGAGTTTGACGAATCTGCGGGCAACAGTGGACACCCGCGGTCCGGTCCGGAGCGATCTTACGGACAAGACAGGCTGTGGTGTGTACGGTGGTCAGTAGTAGACACTGCCGTCAGGCCGGCAGAGGAATGGCTCGCAGTCTGGTCAGTGCGCGACCGAACTGTGTTTCCCAGGGCCAGCGCTGCGGGAGATGCAAAGTAAGGCGGCGGGCCGAGTGGGTGAGCCGTCCGGCGAGGGAGAACAAGCGTCTGCGCAGGGTCTTGGTGGTCGCCACCGGCTCGCGCAGACCGATGCGTCCGATCCAGCGAGCCAGGTTGTGAGCCATTACCTGTATGGCCATCCAGGCGGCGTTGGCTGCAAAGCGCCCCGAGGGCAGATGGTTCAGCCCGACACCGTACTTGAGGTCTCGGATGGCGTTCTCGATCTCGGCGTGGCGGCGATGGTCGGCCTCCAGTTGGAGGGTGTCGCCCTGTCGGTCGGTGATGAAGGCGTGATAGCTGTAGTCGACGAAGAGGGCCAGTTGTGAACCGGGCGTGGGCTTCACCCTGCGGACGATGAGACGCACCGGTGCGGCATCGGGCTCGTTCCGAAAAGGGGTGTAGGTGGTCTCAGCCACGTCGGCTGCGCCGTCCATCCAGTAGGGTATGGGAGTCCAGTCCTCCTCAGGTATGGCCTCTATGAGATTGCGCAGTCGGGTGTGCTGACGGACGGTGATGGAGAAGCGGACACCTGTCTTTCGGCATACGGAGACGATGTCATGGGTGTAGAAGCCACTGTCGGCGCGTACGGTGAGTTGTCCTGTGGCCCCGGCGCAGCGCACCCGGCTCACCGTCTCACGCAGGAAGTGGGCTGCGCCCCGGGCGGTGTTGGCTCGACCCTGTCGCAACCGGGCCATCAGCACGTCGCCGGTTCCTGCGGCGACGGCCACAAGCGGGTGATAGCCTCTCTGGCCGGTGTAGTTGTGGCGGCGGGCGCCCTCCTTGCCCAGTCCGTAGGTCTCGCAGATGGTGGAGTCCAGGTCGATGGTCAACGGCTCATCGCCGGGACCCGCGCCAGCGGCCCAGGCCCGCGCCAGCAACTCCCGGCTCACCCGGTCCAACTGCCGCACATGTCCCCACCTGAAGCTGCGCAGGAAGGTCCCCAGGGTGGATGGCGCCTTCACTGTACAGCCCAACACCCGCCCGGTCCCACCGGCACGCAGCGCGTCGGCGTCATCGATGCAGTCCCCACCGGCCAGCGCCGAGGCAACCAGGGTCAGCGTCTTGTCTCCCGGGTTCGCCCGTCCCGGCGCATCGCCCAGGTCAACGTTGCTGTCCACCAGTTCACTCAGTCCCAGGCGCTGAGCGAGAGTGGCCGGCACGAGCAGCCCGGCATTGGCCACCAGCCGGGGATCGTCGAAGGCGATTCGGATGCGGTCGGGACGCTCAGGTGGTAACATCTATTAAGTGCTCCTGCTCTGGGGTTGGTTCTTGTCTTCAAACCCATTATCCCAGATTCAATGGAGCGCTTTCTCACCCCTTTTGCACGACGACTCATCCATCCCTTCGGTGGATCCGGGCTTATGGATACTGTTCCGAGGTTAATTGCGCTCTTTTAGTTGCCGGGTTCGTGTCTCCAAAGATATGCGCTCACACTGCCTACCAGCACTATGAACATAGGGTCAATGAATCCCCAGAATGTCAGGTTTAGTTCACTCTGAAGCTCGTCGCCTAACGCAAGGTCGTCGAACCAGTTCCAGAAGAACCAGATTGCCAGCCACGCAGCGGCGTAGAATGCAACATTGAGGCAGATGTATTTGTTGGTGTCCGCTGTACCAGATTCAATGCGCCCTTTGTGGATAAATGTCACTACCAACGTAGCGAGAACCGCGAAGGCCATGAACCAGTCCAGTATCTCCCACACCTGGCTGGCGTCCACGCTATCCGGGTAGAACGAGGAGAATATGAAGTGGAACGCAACCGCGAGAGCTATAGCTCCAAGTATAACGGCTAGAGGTCTTCTCAGTGTATCTATGGCTGCCTCTCCTTTCGAGATGGTGAAGATCGCGGATAATTCAATCCTGTGGCGCGATTACAGCACATCACAGGTCTGCGGTCAATCGTCCGATTTTCGTGACAGCGCGGCAGCTTCGATCAGAGAACGAGCCCCCTCTGACTGGATCCGGCAGGTGTATAATCACGAATAATCCACAATATGGCTGGAGAATGGCAATCTTAAGCTCCGGCGTAGAGATGATTGTATGCCCTCTGTGAAAGCGATACTGTTCGACGTGTTTGGTACGACTGTGGACTGGCGGTCGTCAATCATAGTGGAGTTGGAGCGGTTCGGCGACGAGAACGGGTTGAGCGCTGACTGGAACGAGGTGGCGGACAGGTGGCGTGCGGGCTTCCGTGATTTGCAGGGCAGAATCGCGCTGGGTGAGAGGGACTGGATCACGATGGACGAGATTCATCGTGAGGTTCTGGACGAACTGCTCCGCGACTTGGGAGTGGCCGAACTGCCGGAGGGCAAAGTCGCTCATCTGAACAGGGCCTGGCACAGACTGAATCCGTGGCCGGATACTGTGGAGGGATTGACGCTGATGAAGCGGGACCACATCGTGGGAACGCTATCGAACGGGAATCTCTCGCTATTGGTGTCTCTTGCCAAGCACGGAGGGCTGCCCTGGGACTGTGTGCTTTCCACGGAGATGTTCGGCGCTTACAAGCCGAACCCGGAGGTGTATTTGGGAGCGGTGAAGATGCTGGACGCCGCGCCGGGCGAGGTTATTATGGTCGCGGCTCACGCTTACGACGTGGACGCCGCGCGCGAGGCGGGGCTCAGGACTGCGTATGTGTTCAGACCGGACGAGTTTGGTCCGGGTAAGGGGGAGGCCCCCGGCGATACGTCCCGCTTTGACGTGGTTGCATCGAGTTTCGTGGAGCTTGCGGAGCGTCTGAACTGTGATTTTTTTGATTCGTGTGATGGGCTTTGATTTTTGGGTCGGCTCCTGATCAAGAACTGTACAGAGAGTCATCGGATGACCGTATGATTCCGGGCTTCAGATTCCGACGAACCACTCGCTGAATTTGTTGGCCAATTCCATGTCTCCTTCCAGTCCGATCTGACGTCTGCGAACGGAGCGGCGCAGGTTCACCCGGCCCATCAGAAACAGGATGTAGGCGCTGGAGTCGAGCGATATGACAACGTCGGCGTCTGTTGAGAGATCGGCGGGTTCGAGCGAGAATGAGTCGGCGCGCACTTTCAGATCGTGGGCTTCTTCTTCGGAGTCGGTAAGATCGAACCTGAAGGTCACGTTGTCTTCGAGATCCGCGGGCTTGTGGAATGACGCGCGCAGCCAGTTGGGAAGCCACCCTTTCAGGAACGGCGCTGCGACCGGGTTGATCTTGGCGCTGCGGTCGAAAACGCAGCGTATGTCCCATGCGTGAACGGCAAGTTCCATCAGACGAAGTTCTATCAGCCGCGACACGTCCATTACCCTGGCCGGATGCCACGCGGCGAGGTCGTACTGGTCAGGTTCGAGTTCAACCAGGAGGCTGTTGAGACGCAGACAGGATGCGTTGAACTCGTAGAAGATGTCTTCATAGTACGCCTCCCTGAGATTGATTAACTCTTGCAGGCGTTCCTCAGCGGACTTGCGCTCATATCCCATTGGCGGCGAGATATTGCCCCTCAGCGCGCTCCGGATGCTCATGGTCTTCATGTTCGATATCGTAACCAGGTGGGTTACAACGTCCGCCACTTTCCATTGGTCGCACGCGCTGGCGTATGTGTCAGGGTCGCGCCAGACATCGCCTGGGAGCGTGTGAAGAAATCCGGCTAGGTCGTTGGACAGGGCTCGGATTGTCTGGATGTTCTGTTTGACTGTCGCTGAGTCCGCCATTGGGTACTATATGCCCTTGTCGGCTACGAACGCGGCGAGGTCGGCGGTCCGACAGGAGTAGCCCCACTCGTTGTCGTACCAACCGACTACCTTCACCATGTCGCCGCCGATAGACAGAGTGGAGATTCCGTCAACGATGGCGCTGTGCGGGTCGCGAATGAAGTCGGCGCTGACGAGAGGCTCGTCTGTGTAGTCCAGGATACCGTTCAGGCCGTTGGACGCAGCCTCCTTGTACGAATCGTTCACCTCTTCTACCGACACAGATTTTTCGAGGGTAGCCACGAGGTCTGTGAGGGAGACGGTCGGGGTCGGCACGCGCACCGCCATGCCGTTGATCTTGCCTTTCAGTTCCGGCATAACGATTCCGACGGACTTTGCCGCGCCGGTGGTTGTGGGGATGATGTTCTGGGCTGCGGCCCTGGCTCTGCGCGGGTCGGGGTGGTATTTGTCCAGAATACGCTGGTCGTTGGTGTAGGCGTGTACGGTTGTCATAAGACCGCGCTCGATGCCGAAGTTGTCGTGCAGAACCTTGACTATGGGAGCTATGCAGTTCGTCGTGCAGGAGGAGTTGCTGATGATGTTGTGACGCTCAGGATCGTAGTCGTCCTCGTTGACTCCGAGCACGACGGTAAGCGCGTCGCCCTTTGCGGGCGCGGATATTATTACCTTCCTCGCGCCGCTTTCCAAGTGTCCGCTCGCCTTGCCCGCGTCGTTGAACGCGCCGGTGGACTCAATGACTATCTCGACGCCGATTTCGCCCCAGGGCAGGTTGGACGGGTCGTCTTCGTTCAGCACCATCACATCCACGCCGTCTATATTGATGCCGTCGTCGGTTGGTTTGACCTCGCCCGGGTATCTGCCGTATGTGGAGTCGTACTTGAACAGGCGGGCGATGTCTTCGGGACGCCCCCGGCGGCTGTTAACCGCGACGACTTCCAATTTGTCGGGATAGCGTTCCAAGGCGGCGCGCAGGGTCTGTTTGCCCATGCGTCCGAAGCCGTTGATTCCGATGCGTGTGGACATTTCAGTATCCCCTGTCCTTATCGAACTTGCCCCACATTTGATGTTCGTGTACTCACCTACTACCTATATTATTCCAGAAATGCGCGGGATGATGTCACTATTTCTGATGTCATTTGGACGGCTTCTTCAGCCTGTCCCTTGGTGAATGTCTCGAAAGGCAGACCGCCGGGAAGGGCGTTGGGGTAGCGGGTGGCGATGTAGTACTGATCGAGACGGCAGGCAGCATCTCTGAGGGATTCCATGTTCCCATGCGTACCAACCAGGTCATTCAGAAGTTCCTGGAGTGAATGACCTATGACGAACCTGTCGCCTCTGCCGTAGGCCACTGACTTGAGCGCTTTTTCTGCGGCCTGCTGGGACATGAAACAGGTCTGGGAGTGGTATCCCTCTTGGAGCGCGAGTTGGGCGAACGCAAGGTCGTTCTCGGCTTGCAAAATCCAGCGTGTGGCCTCGGCTGTCGGGTCAGGCTTCATAGATTACGATGCCCTCTTCCAAGGCTATTTCAATGAAGGGGCGACGCTGGGCGAGCATTTCGCCCATTTCGTCCGACGTGTATATCAGCATATCGAGCGAACGCGGCCAAGCGGAGCGTACATCTCGAAAGTCCGAGGCCCTGTCGAAGAAGCCCTTTTCGGTGTCGTGAATTATGATGATGTCGAGGTCGCTGTACCTGTCGGCGCTGCCCCTCGCGTATGAGCCGAACACGACCGCCTTTCGCGCTCCGGCGCGCGCTATGAGCGGCGCGAGCGACTCTCGGATCTGCGCGACGGTCGGGATATGGGTCCTGTCATCCGCTTTGAGCAAGGAATTTCTCGTAGGCTTCCGCGCCCGCGAATCGAGAATCGCCTCCCAGTTCCTCCTCGATTCGCAGGAGCCGGTTGTACTTGGCGGTCCGTTCTCCCCTGGCCGGCGCGCCGGCCTTTATCTGTCCGGCGCTCGCTCCGACTGCGAGGTCGGCTATGGAGGAATCCTCGGTCTCGCCGGAGCGGTGACTGATGACAATGCCCCAGCCTGCTTCTCTGGTCATGCTTATGGCGTCGAGGGTCTCGCTGACGGTCCCGATCTGGTTCAGCTTGACCAGTACGGCGTTGGATGAGTTTCGCTCGATTCCCTGTCTTATGAGCCGTGGATTGGTGGTGTAGATATCGTCTCCGACAAGCTGCGCGCGCGATCCTATCCTTAGGCACATCGCGTCCCACGAGTCCCAGTCGTCCTCGGCCAGCCCGTCCTCGATGGATACAATGGGATAGTCGCCTATCCAGTCGTCGTATATGTCCACCAGCCCCCTGGCGTCCAGCGTCGTACCTTCTCGCGGCAGGGAGTAGCTCCCAGGAGCGCCACTGAGTTCGGACGCGGCCACGTCCAGCGCAATGAAGCACTGTTTGCCGGGCTTATAGCCCGCCTTCTCTATGGCTTCTAGCAGAAGCTCTACGGCCTGCCTGTTGGAGGACAGCGACGGGGCAAATCCGCCTTCGTCGCCGACGTGGGTGCTGAGGCCGCGGCCTCGCAGTCCGTCCATCAGGGAGTGATATATCTCTACCCCGGCCCGGAGCGCGCGCGAGAATGTATCGAAGCCCGCGGGGACTACCATGAATTCCTGGAAGTCGGTGGAGTTTTCGGCGTGTCGTCCGCCGTTTATGACGTTGAACATGGGGACTGGCAGAGTGAACGGTTCGCCATTATTGAATCGCGTGTAAAGCGATTTACCCTCGCTCAGGGCGGCGGCGTGCGCGACGGCGAGAGAGACGCCAAGAATAGCGTTGGCGCCGAGGCTGCCTTTGTTGTCCGTCCCGTCCAGTTCGATGAGCGTCTCGTCAATCTGCCGCTGGTCGCCAGCCGGTCGTCCGACCAGTTCGGGCGCTATGCGGGTGTGGACGTTCTCGACGGCTTTCAGAACTCCACGCCCTTTGTATCGGCTGGAGTCGCCGTCGCGCAGTTCCACAGCCTCGTTGGCGCCGGTGGACGCGCCGGACGGGACCAGGGCCCTGCCCCACGCTCCGTCTTCCAGACTTACGTCAACCTCGACGGTCGGGTTTCCCCGGGAGTCGAGAACCTCTCTTGCCCTGATACTGGCTATGTTGTTCACTGAATGGCGTCTCGACTTTCAGGGTGTGCGGAACCAAGTATTTGAGCTTGAGCCGCGGCTAGTTGAGAAGACTTCTTGCCCTCAACAGGTGGACTTCCCTCTGAGACGCTTCTTCCCGGATGGCGGGCGTGATATTCATGTAGTAGAGAGCCGCGTGTATCTCGGCTTCATGGAATATCTCGCTGAGTATGGCGGCGGTTCGCTTCACCTTGGCAATGTCCTGCCGGGATACGGCGTATGACGCCTCGATAGCGGAATAGACAGGATTGGAAGACCCCGGCCTGCGGCTGATCATAATCATGTCAGTGTCTAGGATGCGGTCGTACTCTTCCTCGGTCAGTACACCATTTTCGAGAGCCTCGTAGATGGCATTATTGAATTCTTCCGAGTTTTCGTCTCTTTCGGCGACCCTGACCCTCTGGTTATCACGGACCTTCAGCAGCGTGGCTATTAACTGCATTCCACGATTGTATAGTGTTGTCTCCAGTCTGAGACGCTTCAGAAACAGATCGTCGGTCGTATTGATCGTCGGCATTTCTCAAACTCTCCCTGACGGCATTGATTATATCCGATTTACGGAGCCGACAGGGAGAGCGAGGGAAGCGTCGCCTAGCTGACCTTGGCGAGCTTGGTGAAGCTGCGGAGTTCCTTGGGCGGGTCCATGTGGCTGCCGCGAATGGTGAAGGACACCTCTCCGACGTAGATGTTGCCGCTACTGTCAACGCCCATGCCGTGAGGGGCTATGAAGGCCCCGGACTCTTCGCCCTCGTCGTCGGCGCCGAGCAGGGCGAGTCGCTTGCCGCTGGAGTCGTAGATGCTCACGCGGTGTCCGTGTCGCGGCGGGGTCGGGTCGGCCTGTGTCGCGCCGGGCAGTTCTCCGACGTAAATGTTGTCGTCCGGGCCTATGGTCATGCCATTGGGCATATGGATGTTGTTCCACACGTCCAGAACGTTCCCGTCGCCATCGAAGACCTGTATGCGGTGCGCCTCGCGGTCGGCAACCAGCACGCGGTCGTCGTTGTCAACCGCGATGTTGTGCGGGCGCAGAAATTCGCCCGGGTCAATGCCGGGGCCGCCCCAGCTCTTCACGTACTCGCCGTCGCCGGTGTACTTGTGAATGTTGAAGTTGCCGTAGCCGTCGGAGATATATAAGTGGCCGGTCTCTCTGGAGATGGCGGCATGGGTGGGCCTGTTGAAAGGCTCGCCTTTCCATATCTCCGAAGAGACGCCGGGCGTTCCGATGGTCATGAGCAGTTCGCCCTCGCGGGTGAACTTGGTGATCGTGTGTATGCCGTCGTCCACGCAGTAGATGGTGTCCTCGGGGCCGACGTATATGCCGTGAGTGCGGTTGCCGAATATGCCCTTGCCGAATCCTCGCGCGAAGTTGCCGTCCTGGTCGAAAACCATGACGGGGTAGTCGGGGTTGCGGCTGAAGGCGTAAACGTCGTCCTGAGAGTCAACGGCTACGCCGGGGGTCTCTATCAGCCTCGCGCCCTCCGGCATCTTGTGCCAGTCAATGATGTGTTCATACTTGAAGTTGCCTTCGCCAATTATCGCGCCCATGCTGGTATCTCCTTGCGCCTGTGCTTGGTGGCTCCGATTTGAATCGTAGTTCAGGGCTGATCGGGTGTCAAACGGGGGATTTGGCCGTAATCCGTATCAACTTAGTCGGCGTTCCTTGCTGCGCGAAAATCCCCTCCCCCTCGACGGGCTGAGAAGGGTATCTAAATGTGCAGCCATCTAAGAATTTCAATCAACAGACCCCCTCTCCCTTAACCCGAATCCACCGAAGAGGGTTAGTATCGCCGCCGGGGCGTGGGTGAGGGACGTGTCAAAGTGGCGGTGCGGTTATGATGTCAGCGCCTGGGTCGTTCTGAAGGTCCGCGGTCGTGATTTTGGACGCCAATGGAGGCCCACAGTGGCGATTTGGGGCGAGTTTGACGAATCTGCGGGCAACAGTGGACACCCGCGGTCCGGTCCGGAGCGATCTTACGGACAAGACAGGCTGTGGTGTGTACGGTGGTCAGTAGTAGACACTGCCGTCAGGCCGGCAGAGGAATGGCTCGCAGTCTGGTCAGTGCGCGACCGAACTGTGTTTCCCAGGGCCAGCGCTGCGGGAGATGCAAAGTAAGGCGGCGGGCCGAGTGGGTGAGCCGTCCGGCGAGGGAGAACAAGCGTCTGCGCAGGGTCTTGGTGGTCGCCACCGGCTCGCGCAGACCGATGCGTCCGATCCAGCGAGCCAGGTTGTGAGCCATTACCTGTATGGCCATCCAGGCGGCGTTGGCTGCAAAGCGCCCCGAGGGCAGATGGTTCAGCCCGACACCGTACTTGAGGTCTCGGATGGCGTTCTCGATCTCGGCGTGGCGGCGATGGTCGGCCTCCAGTTGGAGGGTGTCGCCCTGTCGGTCGGTGATGAAGGCGTGATAGCTGTAGTCGACGAAGAGGGCCAGTTGTGAACCGGGCGTGGGCTTCACCCTGCGGACGATGAGACGCACCGGTGCGGCATCGGGCTCGTTCCGAAAAGGGGTGTAGGTGGTCTCAGCCACGTCGGCTGCGCCGTCCATCCAGTAGGGTATGGGAGTCCAGTCCTCCTCAGGTATGGCCTCTATGAGATTGCGCAGTCGGGTGTGCTGACGGACGGTGATGGAGAAGCGGACACCTGTCTTTCGGCATACGGAGACGATGTCATGGGTGTAGAAGCCACTGTCGGCGCGTACGGTGAGTTGTCCTGTGGCCCCGGCGCAGCGCACCCGGCTCACCGTCTCACGCAGGAAGTGGGCTGCGCCCCGGGCGGTGTTGGCTCGACCCTGTCGCAACCGGGCCATCAGCACGTCGCCGGTTCCTGCGGCGACGGCCACAAGCGGGTGATAGCCTCTCTGGCCGGTGTAGTTGTGGCGGCGGGCGCCCTCCTTGCCCAGTCCGTAGGTCTCGCAGATGGTGGAGTCCAGGTCGATGGTCAACGGCTCATCGCCGGGACCCGCGCCAGCGGCCCAGGCCCGCGCCAGCAACTCCCGGCTCACCCGGTCCAACTGCCGCACATGTCCCCACCTGAAGCTGCGCAGGAAGGTCCCCAGGGTGGATGGCGCCTTCACTGTACAGCCCAACACCCGCCCGGTCCCACCGGCACGCAGCGCGTCGGCGTCATCGATGCAGTCCCCACCGGCCAGCGCCGAGGCAACCAGGGTCAGCGTCTTGTCTCCCGGGTTCGCCCGTCCCGGCGCATCGCCCAGGTCAACGTTGCTGTCCACCAGTTCACTCAGTCCCAGGCGCTGAGCGAGAGTGGCCGGCACGAGCAGCCCGGCATTGGCCACCAGCCGGGGATCGTCGAAGTCGATTCGGATGCGGTCGGGACGCTCAGGTGGTAACATCTATTAAGTGCTCCTGCTCTGGGGTTGGTTCTTGTCTTCAAACCCATTATCCCAGATTCAATGGAGCGCTTTCTCACCCCTTTTGCACGACGACTCATCCATCCCTTCGGTGGATCCGGGCTAAGAGGCAAGGCTGTGACAACTATTACGACGGTTAGAAGCGCCGACGGTCTCCGGTGAACCTGCATCAACTTAATCGGCGTTCCTCGCGGCGCGAAAATCCCCTCTCCCTAGACGGGCCTGATAGGGGTAGGTAAAGTCTGGAATTAGCTATGAAATCTTGGAAGATGCAAGAATCTGGCGCCTACTCATCACAGTGCTGAGAGCGCGCTAAAGTCGAGTTTTCAGCTTTATGAACCATAGACCGAACCACCTTTGGCTTGATGCCCATTAACTTGACATAAAAACACATACCCCTGTCAGCCCTTAACCCGAATCCACCGAAGAGGGTTAGTATCGCCGCCGGGGCGTGGGTGAGGGACGTGTCAAAGTGGCGGTGCGGTTATGATGTCAGCGCCTGGGTCGTTCTGAAGGTCCGCGGTCGTGATTTTGGACGCCAATGGAGGCCCACAGTGGCGATTTGGGGCGAGTTTGACGAATCTGCGGGCAACAGTGGACACCCGCGGTCCGGTCCGGAGCGATCTTACGGACAAGACAGGCTGTGGTGTGTACGGTGGTCAGTAGTAGACACTGCCGTCAGGCCGGCAGAGGAATGGCTCGCAGTCTGGTCAGTGCGCGACCGAACTGTGTTTCCCAGGGCCAGCGCTGCGGGAGATGCAAAGTAAGGCGGCGGGCCGAGTGGGTGAGCCGTCCGGCGAGGGAGAACAAGCGTCTGCGCAGGGTCTTGGTGGTCGCCACCGGCTCGCGCAGACCGATGCGTCCGATCCAGCGAGCCAGGTTGTGAGCCATTACCTGTATGGCCATCCAGGCGGCGTTGGCTGCAAAGCGCCCCGAGGGCAGATGGTTCAGCCCGACACCGTACTTGAGGTCTCGGATGGCGTTCTCGATCTCGGCGTGGCGGCGATGGTCGGCCTCCAGTTGGAGGGTGTCGCCCTGTCGGTCGGTGATGAAGGCGTGATAGCTGTAGTCGACGAAGAGGGCCAGTTGTGAACCGGGCGTGGGCTTCACCCTGCGGACGATGAGACGCACCGGTGCGGCATCGGGCTCGTTCCGAAAAGGGGTGTAGGTGGTCTCAGCCACGTCGGCTGCGCCGTCCATCCAGTAGGGTATGGGAGTCCAGTCCTCCTCAGGTATGGCCTCTATGAGATTGCGCAGTCGGGTGTGCTGACGGACGGTGATGGAGAAGCGGACACCTGTCTTTCGGCATACGGAGACGATGTCATGGGTGTAGAAGCCACTGTCGGCGCGTACGGTGAGTTGTCCTGTGGCCCCGGCGCAGCGCACCCGGCTCACCGTCTCACGCAGGAAGTGGGCTGCGCCCCGGGCGGTGTTGGCTCGACCCTGTCGCAACCGGGCCATCAGCACGTCGCCGGTTCCTGCGGCGACGGCCACAAGCGGGTGATAGCCTCTCTGGCCGGTGTAGTTGTGGCGGCGGGCGCCCTCCTTGCCCAGTCCGTAGGTCTCGCAGATGGTGGAGTCCAGGTCGATGGTCAACGGCTCATCGCCGGGACCCGCGCCAGCGGCCCAGGCCCGCGCCAGCAACTCCCGGCTCACCCGGTCCAACTGCCGCACATGTCCCCACCTGAAGCTGCGCAGGAAGGTCCCCAGGGTGGATGGCGCCTTCACTGTACAGCCCAACACCCGCCCGGTCCCACCGGCACGCAGCGCGTCGGCGTCATCGATGCAGTCCCCACCGGCCAGCGCCGAGGCAACCAGGGTCAGCGTCTTGTCTCCCGGGTTCGCCCGTCCCGGCGCATCGCCCAGGTCAACGTTGCTGTCCACCAGTTCACTCAGTCCCAGGCGCTGAGCGAGAGTGGCCGGCACGAGCAGCCCGGCATTGGCCACCAGCCGGGGATCGTCGAAGGCGATTCGGATGCGGTCGGGACGCTCAGGTGGTAACATCTATTAAGTGCTCCTGCTCTGGGGTTGGTTCTTGTCTTCAAACCCATTATCCCAGATTCAATGGAGCGCTTTCTCACCCCTTTTGCACGACGACTCATCCATCCCTTCGGTGGATCCGGGTTAAGGGCTGAGAAGGGTAGATAAATGTCCAGTCAGCTATGAATTTCAATCAACAGACCCCCTCTCCCTTGAGGGAGAGGGCTGGGGTGAGGGTGATTACTGCCACCGATCAAACTGATACGGCTTCAAGCCAGTATGAAGTGTTGCGCGACTCTCCGCTCGCTATGTTACAATATGCCTGTTGCAGAACAAAAGTGTCTCAATTATATAATGTGGAGTTTATCAATAACGACAAAAATGTCCGACACTTTTTTTCCTGCAGGTCAATTCCATGCGAATTCATAGCTAAATCCGCCGATTTTCAGGTCAATACCCACCTGAAACGTCACCTGAAGTCCACCAGGGGTCCACCTGAGGTCACATAAATCAGAATATATAACCCAGCCGATTTCCACACACCTATCGACTTTGGAAAGACCCTGTGAACTACAACAACCTGTATCAATTTAGTCGGCGTTCCTTGCGGCGCGAAAACCCCCTCTCAGCCCTTTGACGGGAGAGGGCTGGGGTGAGGGTGATTACTGCCGCCGACCAAACTGATACAGCATCGTCTCCGGCGTCTCTGTTTATGTCGCGCCGCTGTTGATGCTAGAATCATATTCAGCCTTGATAGTGATCCTAGTCTTGAGGGCCGATCAATCCATGACCAACCAGGTAAGACTCCGCTTTGCCCCTAGCCCGACGGGCAACCCGCACATCGGCAACGTCCGAACAGCGATATTCGGCTGGCTGTTTGCGCGGAAGCGCGACGGCGTTTATATGATTCGCGTCGAGGATACCGACCAGGGCCGCCGCGCCGACGGCGCTGTCGAGTCCATGCTCGAATCTCTCGAGTGGGTCGGACTCGATTGGGACGAAGGTCCGGATGTTGGCGGTTCCTATGGACCCTACGTTCAGTCGGAACGTCTCGAACTTTATGGCGACGCCGCCCAGAGTCTTATCGAGTCGGGACACGCTTACCGCTGCTACTGCACTCAGGACAGGCTCAGCGAACTGAGACACGCCCAACAGGAGCGCGGAGACGAGACAATCGGCTATGACCGTCATTGCCTCGACCTCACCGAGTCCCGGAAGCGCGAATACGAGAAGTCAGATACGCCGTCCGTAGTCCGCTTCAGGATGCCCTCCGAGGGAAAGTCCACTCTCGACGACATAATCTTTGGCCACCTGGAGTTCGAAAACCGGCTCGCCGACGATTTTGTCGCCCTCAAATCCGATGGTTTTCCGACCTACCACTTGGCATCCGTTGTGGACGACCATCACATGGGCATAACTCACGTCACCCGCGGGAAGGAATGGCTGCCCAGTGTCCCCAGGCACGTTCAGTTATACTCGGCGTTCGGCTGGGATATGCCCGAATTCGCGCACATGCCCATGATACTCGCGCCGGACAAGACGAAGCTGAGCAAGCGCCACGGAGCCGCCTCGCTCATGGACTACCGCGACATGGGCGTCCTTCCCGAAGCGCTTATGAACTACCTCGCCCTCCTTGGATGGTCGCTGGACGACCGCACAGAGATATTCACGACCGATGAGCTGATCGAGTCTTTCGACTTGGCGCGTGTCAGTAAGTCCGACGCGGTGTTCGACCGTACCAAGCTGGATTGGCTCAACGGCCAGCATATACGTCTATCCGACAGCGACAGGTTGGCGGACGCGCTCGCCAAATTCTGGCGCGACTCCGCCCCCGGCTTCGACACTCAGCCCGACAATGAGCGGGTAGGAAAGGTCGTCCCCCTCGTGCGCGAGAGGCTCAAGACGCTTCAGGACGCCGCGCCGCTGGTCAAGTTCGTCTTTTCCGAAGAAATCTCGGTGGAGCCCGCCGATCTCGTTCAGAGAGGCATGGATGTCGAAAAAACCGTGACTGCCCTAAGCGCGGCGCGGGACGGCCTTGCCGATCTCGACGACTTCGACACGCAGTCAATTGAAGACCTGCTCAGGCCGATGGCAAAAGACCTCGGCATAAAGGTCGGTCAACTTCTCGGCTCGCTCAGGGCCGCGGTCACCGGACAAAGAGTTTCCCCTCCCATCTTCGAGTCAGTCGAAGTGCTGGGCCGTGACACTACGCTGTCTCGGATTGAAGATGCGATAGCCATGCTGAAAAATTCGGAATCCGGAGAGTCAAAATGACCATGAAATCAAAGCTGGAAGACGACCTCAAACAGGCTATGCGCGGAAGGGACGTCCTCCGGCGTGATGTTATACGCTACCTGCGCTCCGAGATCAGAAACCAGGAGATAAAGGATCAGAAGGAACTGGACGATCCGGGAGTAATTCAAGTTCTGTCCAGGCAGGCGCAGCAGCGCCGCGACAGCATCGAGGCGTACAGTGACGCAGACAGACAAGACCTGGTGGACAAGGAGCAGGCGGAACTGTCCGTAATACTGGCTTACCTGCCGCGGCAGATGACACGCGATGAGATAACCGATCTCGTTCAGCAGGTTGTCGCGGAAGTCGGCGCGTCCGGCCCTGCGGACATGGGCAAGGTGATGAGCGCGATAATGCCCCAGGTTCGTGGCAAGGCCGAGGGCCGCGAGATCAGCGCCATAGTCCAGCAGACACTCAGAAGCCTATAGAGAACAGACCGTGGTTCCCGGATCGGAGTTGGTTCGAACCTATGCTGATACAAGACCATATTGAGACGGCGCAGAATTTTCTCGATGCGGCTGACCGTGAGTTTGCCGCAGGCGACCATCTGCAAGCGTCGGAGAAGTTGTGGGGCGCCGCTTCCCACGCGGTGATGGCAGTCGCCCAACAACATGGCTGGCCTCACGGAAGCCACCGCGCAATGAAGACAACGGTCAGTAGGTTGGCTGAACGGCATGATGATCAGGTTCTGATAGGCGCGTTTATAGCCGCGGAACATTTCCATGCCAACTTCTACCACGATTTTATGGAAGACTATGAGATCGCCGAAGACCGTCCGGTGGTAAACGATTTCGTTCACCGCGTAATCGCGCTGCTGCCGGACAATGGCGCCAAGCCTGCCTGAGTGTCCCCCGATTCCGCGAGCGAGAAACATACAATTAAGAAGTTCGAGTAACAGTCAATGGAATTCGGCGTAATAGTCTTCCCCGGAACTTGGAGCGACACCGACTGCCACACGGCGGTAACTGAAAACCTCGGGCAGCGCGCGCGCTACGTCTGGCACAAGGACACCGATCTCTCCGGTCTTGATTGCCTAATAGTGCCGGGCGGGTTCTCATACGGCGACTATCTGCGACCGGGAGCGATTGCGCGCTTCTCCCCGGTTATGCCCGCAGCGCAGCGTTTCGCCGAGAATGGCGGACTGGTCATTGGCATTTGCAACGGCTTCCAGATACTCTGCGAGGCTGGAATGCTGCCTGGCGTCCTGACCCGCAACGCCCACCTCCAGTTTCGCTGCCAGTGGGTCAACCTTCGCGTCGAGTTCGCCGATTCGCCTTTCACCAACCGCTGTGCCGTTGGCGATGTTCTCTCGGTTCCCATATCACACGGAGAAGGCAACTACTACGCCGACGACAGGACGCTGGACTCGATGGAAGAGAACGGGCAGATCATATTCAGGTACTCGGACCCCAATGGAAGTGTCACCGAATCGTCCAATCCAAACGGATCGCGCCGCAACATAGCCGGAGTCTGCAACCGCGAGCGCAACGTTCTGGGTATGATGCCTCACCCGGAGCGCTGCTGCGACCCGCTTGTCGGCGGTACGGACGGACTTGCTGTTTTCCGTTCGATACTGACCTCAACGGAGCGGAAGTCTCCAACCCCAATAGGATAGTCTGAATGCCCGTCTCTCAGGAATCCCTCGACGAACTTGCTCTTTCTCAGGCGGAGTACGAAGCCATAGTCGAGCGTCTAGGTCGCGAACCTAATTCTCTCGAACTCGGCCTGTTTGGCTCATTATGGAGCGAGCACTGCGGGTACAAGCACTCCAAGCCCCTGCTCAGGATGTTCGATACCGGCGGCGACCGCCTCCTGGTCGCGCCCGGCAGCGAGAACGCTGGGGTCGTGGACATCGGTGACGGCTGGGCGGTGGTGATGAAGGTGGAGTCTCACAACCATCCGTCCGCGATAGAGCCGTATGAGGGCGCGGCGACCGGAGTCGGCGGCATAGTCAGGGACATATTCGCAATGGGCGCGCGTCCTATCGCGCTTTTGAACTCGTTGCGCTTCGGCCCGCTGTCCGAGCCCAGGAGCAAGTATCTGTTCGAGGGCGTCGTCTCCGGCATATCCGGCTATGGAAACTGCATCGGTGTGCCTGATGTGGGTGGAGAGGTTTACTTCTCTCCCACTTACTCTGGCAATCCTCTCGTCAATGCGATGTGTGTCGGCCTACTGAGAATAGGCGACCTCAGAAGAGCGACCGCGGGCGCCCCAGGCAACCTGCTCATGCTGGTTGGCGCGGATACGGGACGAGACGGCATTCACGGCGCGTCCGGCCTCGCGTCCCGGACGTTCGAGGACGAGCGCGAGCTTAGACCTACCGTGCAGGTCGGCAATCCGTTCCTCGAAAAAGTTCTCATAGAAGCCTGCCTCGAGGTTGCTCAGAGTGACGCGGTTGTCGGGATACAGGATCTCGGCGCAGCGGGCCTCGCCAGCGCGAGCGTCGAGTGCGCCGGCAGCGCGGACGCCGGAATCAGGATTGACGTATCCAAAGCGCCGCGCCGCGAGTCCGGGATGATACCCTACGAGGTCATGCTCAGCGAGTCGCAGGAACGTATGCTGATTATCGTCAAGCCAGGACGTGAGGCCGAGGTCAGGCAGATATTCGACAAGTGGGACCTGCGCTCGGACGTGATAGGTGAAGTTACGGCGGACGGTCTGGCGACAATACTGGATGAAGAGCAGGCGCGAGGCAGCGTTCCGGTGGGTCTGCTGACGGATCCCCCTCTTTATCGGGGCGACAGTAGCGTGAAGCCTCTGACCGGCCCCGAACTGGACCTATTGGAGCTACCGATGCCCGACATAACGCCCGCCGAGTGTCTTCTAAGGCTGCTCGGATCTCAGAACATAGCGAGCAGGGAGTGGATATTCCGACAGTACGATCACCAGGTTCAGACCAACACTGTCATCGTCCCCGGGGGAGACGCCGCTCTCCTGAGGGTAAAAGGCGCTAACAAGGGCATCGCCCTCTCCACCGACGGCAACGGGCGGTACTGCTACCTCGACCCGTTCGTGGGCGGCATGATAGCTGTGGCCGAGGCGTGCAGGAACGTTTCATGCACGGGCGCGCTTCCCATAGCCCTGACCGACTGCCTGAACTTCGGCAACCCCGAACGACCGGAGATATACGCCCAGCTCGAGAAGGCGATTGAAGGCATCGCGGAGGCCAGCCGCCGCTTCGACGCGCCCGTCATAAGCGGCAACGTGAGCCTATACAACGAGTCGCGCCGCGCGGCTATCTATCCCACTCCCGTTGTTGGCGCGCTTGGCATTACCGAGAACGTTCGCGCTCACGCGACCGTCGCGTTCAAGAACGAGGGGGACGTGATAGCGCTGCTCGGACGGGATTCGCTCTACTCCGATGGCTCCGGCCTCGGCGGCAGCGAGTACCTCGAGTTGATACATGGCCAGGTCGCGGGTCGCCCCAGCATTGATTTAGACCTCGAAACCGCTGTTCAGAGGGTGTGCCGCAAGCTGGTCTCGTCGGGAATCGCGAACTCTACCCACGACTGCTCAGATGGCGGACTAGCGGTAGCGATAGCTGAGTGTTCAATTGCGGGGGGGCTTGGAGCAGAAATCACCGCACCGATCACGGGCAGATGGGACGCCGCGCTGTTCGGCGAGGGTCAGTCTAGGATAATCGTTACGCTGCCCGCGGACCGCCTGCCGGACCTGAGCGAAATCTCGGCCGCCGAGGGGGTTCCATGGCTGAACCTGGGAACCGTCTCCGGCAACAACCTCACAATCGGGGACATTCTCAGCGTTCAGGTGTCTCAGTTGTCTGAAGTCCACGCGAACGCTCTGGGCAATGCGCTTGAAGGCTGATTTATGGAATGATCCGGATCCCTCATCGCTCCGACCAATCCAAGCGCAGTTCTCGAATAGAAACAAATCCAGCTACGGTGTTGTTCGTACTTTGAAACTATCAGATTCGTCACTCTCTCCGATTTCATTAACTGCTGTAATGGTGACCGAGTAATCAGTTCCCGGTTCTAGTTTGCGTATTGTCGCCTTGGGATCAACTGTACATAACGACGTACCGTCTCTAAGTAAGCCTTCCCACCACTCCACCCTATAATGTGTGATCTCGGATTCACCGTTATCCGGGTCCTTCCACTCAAGGGATATGCTATTCTTGGTAGTTTGAGTTTTGAAATCGGTTACTTTGGACGGTTTTTCGAGATATATCTTGTTATGCGGTACTGGATTCTCGCACATTTCCCTGAACAGAGCCTCGGCTTGGTGTAGCATTCGACCAACATCGCTGACGGATTGATTAGATTTGCTTTGTCCAGTGAGATACTCCAGGATCGCGGCTGTCTTGATGAGTCGCTTGGTTATTTGGTGAGCCGTGTCTTGGTGTTTCGACAACCATTCCTGATTCGCTTTCATGCGTTTTTCCGCCTCGTCCATGATGCGGATCTGTTCTTCTATATATTCCTCCCTATGCCGTCTGTTCCTGATATGCCGGACCGCTACTGCCGCACCCAGGATACCCAAACCCGCTACGACGCCTATTCCGGTGAGTGCGAAAGGCGCGGCTGCCATTCCCAACAACCCGCCTGTAGCTAACGACCCACCTCCAAACCAAGCCGCGGTAGCGCTTGTAGCCGCGGCCCCGGATAGTCCACCTATGGCCGCTCCGGTCGAAGCGGTCCCAAAGGCTCCGACAAGGTCTCTTCATTCATAGTCATCCTCGGTGTGGGTATTGAAAACGAAATACCCGCGCGATTGATTGAACTGGTAAGTGGAAAGAACCACAGCGGGGCGTATTTTCGCCCCGGTTAGATCCAGAAGCCAAATGGCATGGATACTACGTCTGCAGGGCTAGGGATTGGCGATGAGGTCGTCATCCGAGTCGTCTCCCCAGTATTCCGCGAGGACGGGGTTGTGGATTGAGTCCATGCGTGTCAGTTGCAAGGCTTCTTCCAGAGTGAAGGGTTCAATCCGCTCTTCTTGGGTGTTGTTTCGCTCATCCGTATTGATGTTGTTGCCGTCGGAAGGCGTTTCATACAGTTCAGGCTTGGTGAGTTCGTCCATAGCATCCACTTTCTCCACTGTTTCCATGTGTCCGTAGAGTTTCATGGACAGTCCCAATGAATACTCCACGGATATATGGCGCCCATCTATTTCAACGCGGCGCTACGTCAGATTGTATGGAATGTCGAGTTCGCTGGTGATGTCCTGGAACCACTCGATAACCTCTGGATGGAACGGGATTCCGTGTTCGGCGCGCGCCTCTTCTTCTTCTGATTCGGGCAGGCCCGGGAAGAGGACTCTGGCGTGGCCGGGCGCGGGAGGAGTCTCCCTGAGTATTCTCAGGAAGTCATCCATCGTCCGCTTGAACTCGGCGGTGTCCATGAACGCCTCGATGTTGTAGGCCGCAACCATGTGCCCAAAGTTGGGACGACCGGGAACCATGCCGAAGCCGCCGCCGGAGAGGATTCCGCCCAAGATGTCCACAACGCAGGCCAGTCCGTAGCCCTTGTGAGAGCCGGACTCGCGGTTGCCGCCCACCGGAAGCAGGAACGAGGACGCGCGACCCTCATAGCCTGGCACGGGCGGATCTACTTCCTCCATTAGTGGAACGCCGTCTGCGTCTGCTACCCAACCGGGTTGCAGCTTGTTCCCCAGCCTTCGCGCCAGTCCGAGCTTGTTTCCGGCGACCGTGCTTGTCGCCGCGTCGAACACGAAGGGCGGCTCCTTGTCAGCAGGCGCGGCCACTGCTATCGGGTTGGTTCCGAGCCTCGGCTCAGCGCCGAACGTTGGCAGAACGCCGGGCGGGCAGGAGGTTACGCACAGACCTATCTGGTCGTGTTCCAGCGCCATCATCGCGTGGTAGGAAGCCATCCCAAGGTGGCGCGAGTTGTGTATCGTCACCATGCCCACGCCGACGTTCTTGGCCTTCTCTATCGCTATCTCCATCGCCTTTGGGGTAACGATGATCCCCAGGCCGCGGTCGGAGTCTATATTCGCCGTGGCGGGCGTCTCACGCGTAATGCGCCAATTCGGGTCGTTGTTGAGCTCCCCGCTGCCGTACCCGGCGACGTAAGCGCGCAGCATATTGGAGACGCCGTGCGTCTCCACGCCGCGCATATCCGCCTTTACCAAAACGTCGGTCGCGAGTTCGCTATCCGTGTCGCTGACGCCCATCTTCTTGAAGACACTTGTAACCGTCTCCCGAAGAGCGGACTCCTGTACGTGAACCGCTATATCTTCAGGCACCTTGAATTGTTCTAGCACCACAGCCTCCTCGAAGCGTGACTTATTTCATCTGACACAGGGCTACGCCGTCACCAGTAATCTCGTCTTCATGCTCGTTCATCCTCGAACGACCGCATACATGACAGCGTGACCCTATACGGTAACTCAAATTCTATTCCCGCCTACAACTTTCTGCAACACAGCCTCACCTGACAACAGGGTCTTTCCAAAGTGGGCGGTTCTGTGGAAAATCGGCTGGCGAGACAGCTTACATATATCCTGATTTATAAAAGTGCAGGTGGAGTCCAGGTGGGGTTCAGGTGACGTTTCAGGTGGGAAATGACCTGAAAATCGGCGGATTTAGCTATGGACTGACCTGAAATTCACCTGCAGAAAAATTTGTCAGCCGATTTTGTCGTCATTGATAAACTCCACATTATATAATTCAAGGGTGTTTGAGAAATCCCTCTAATATAATCGGTGGCTTGTGACGCGCTGGGATCTGAGCCCTCCTTGTGAGCGCAGTGAATGGTTTGGCAACGTCTTGTTATGGGGTAATTGTAGCGTGAACGAGAGTATTCGCACAAGGGTTCTTTGAGTGGAGAAGCAGGACTGCGCAAAGCCGCGTCTTCATATTGGATAATCGAAAGACCCTGCACCTGACAATACAATGCCAAACCTGTAAACTGACGGCTGATAACCAACAACTGAAAACTGCGAGGTTCGAACATGGAAATCGGAGTTGGACTCGACCCTACACTCGGCCTGAACTGGGATCAGCAGCGCGAAGTCTCACGTGAGGCCGCTCGCCTCGGATACACAAGCATCTGGACGCCCGAAGGCAACGGGCAGGACTCTTTTCACCTGTGCGTTCAGCGTTGGCAGGCTACCACCGAAGTCGTCCCCGAGGGTCTGATCACCGGCATAGCGGTGTCCCCCGTGATGTATCGAACTCCGCTGTCCTTCGCCATGGAGGGCGGCACGGTCAGCGACATAACGGGCGGCAAGTTCATAATGGGCATAGGATCGGGTGGAGCGTACAGGCCGCAGGCCCGAGCCGCGCTTGGCGTCGGGCGTATGTCCGCGCTCGCTCTGATGCGCGACTACCTGTCCGTCATCCGACCGCTTGTACACGGTGAGCGGGTAGAGTACGAGGGCGAGACGACCACACTCAAAGGCATGAGACTCGGTATGCGCCCCGCGCCCGAAACCCCTGTTTATCTCGGCGCGCTCGGCCCGAAGATGCTGGAAATGAGCGGCGAGCTGGCGGACGGCGCAAGCCTGAACTGGTGTACACCGGAGCAGATAGCCTGGAGCAGGGACCGTATCACGGAGGGCGCGGCCAAGGCCGGACGCGACCCATCGGAGATAAATGTCGCCGAGTACATAAGGATCTGCGTTGACGACGACGTTGACGCGGCCCGCATCGCGCTGGCGAAGGCCACTATGGGTTACGCGCTCGGCGCGTCCGTTCCCACTGAGCGCGAACGCCAGCTTGGATACAGGGCGCACTTCGAGCGAATGGGTTTCACGGACGAGTTGGCGCGTCTGGACGAAATGAGGAAGAAGGGCGCGTCGAGGGACGAGGTGGCGGAGGCGTTCCCGGCGGAGATACTTCTGAGCGTCGGATACTTCGGAAAGGCGGACGGAGCGGCGGCGGCCTTCGCTCGGCTCGCTGAGGGGCTGGACACCGCGATAGTAAGAGTGGTGGCGGCCAGGCGTGGTGTGGACTCGACGCTGGCGGTGATGGAAGCCTGCAAGCCGGAGGCGGTTCGGGCGGCGTAAGGAAGGGTGATATGCGAAGAGAGGAAGCGCTCCGAATACTCGGGGAACACAAGCCCGAACTTCGGCGACGGTTTGGGGTAGAGGTTATCGCGCTTTTCGGTTCGACCGTTCGGGATGAGGCAGGCCCGAACAGCGATGTTGACGCGCTGGTCGAGTTCGCCCCTGATTTCGAGGCGTCGTTGCTGGACTTCATATATCTCAAGCATTTCCTGTCGGATGAAATGGACGCGCAGGTTGATCTGGTTCACAGGAAGACGCTGATTCCTGAGTTGCGAGTCATCATAAGGGAGAGGGAGATTGTGTCCTCCTGCCATCCGCTTGAGCGAAGAGTTTTGAGATAGTCTCTTGGTCATTTCGTGCCTCCTGTGGCTTGTGATATATCCACCATACAAGGCGCGTGTATCTTTACTGTGTAGATTGGGGGGTTTGCTGTAACAATCTTGTATCAATTTCCGCCTTTTGGCCTCTGTGAGCGGTTTGGGGGGCTGTGTGGTAGAATTCGGGCCGCGAGGCGGAGGTGGTTCGGGGGTCGTCTGAACTGTGATTTGTTTGATTGGAGTGACGGGCAGGATGGATCGGGCGAGGCGAGCTAATGCCAATTCGGAGCAAGGCAGTTGCGCTTGCGGCGGCCAGACTGAATGGATTGTCGCTCCCCTGTTTTCACGAGGACAGTCTTGGCGGTAACGACGGCAGGCGAGCGGGTCGGATTTCCACACAGAACTTTATAGAGAGGTTAGTCATGGCGACGGTTGGAAGCGACAGGCACACATTCGAGGCTATCTACGACTGGGCTAAGCTGCCCGACGACTGGGACGCGCCTATGGCGGCGGTCGCGGTTGACTCGCGGGACAGGGTTTACGGATTCAATCGCGGCGAGCGCGGCGTTATCGTGTTCGACAAGGACGGCAACTATCTCAGCCACTGGGACGGGGTGGATTTCGTGTTTCCGCACGCGATATACGCCGACCCGTCCGACAATATCTGGATAGTTGACCGCGACATGGGGCAGATTCTCAAGTACACCCCTGATGGAGAACTGCTCATGACCATCGGCGAGAAGGGATACCGCTCCGACACCGGCGCCGACAACTCCGTCTTCTCCTCAAACGGGTGGAGCGACGTGACGCATGGCGGCGAGCCGTTCAACCTTCCGGCGGGAGTCGCGGTCGCGGAGGACGGGAGCGTGTTCGTCGCGGACGGCTATGCCAACTGCCGCGTCCACAAGTTCTCCCCTGACGGCGGTCACATCAAGAGCTGGGGCGACCCTGGAAGCGGACCCGGGCAATTCAACCTGCCGCATGGCGTCTGGGTTGATTCTGTGGGACAGGTACTCGTGGCAGATCGTGAGAATGACCGCGTGCAGGTCTTCGACCAGGAAGGCGGGTACATCGGACAGTGGCCCTCAGAGCTTATCGGACCTGCGGTCATATGGATGGACTCCGGGGGCTCGGCATACGTCGCCGAACACAATGGCGGCTTCCTCAGCGTACTGGACTCCGACGGAAACACACTCGCCCGCTGGGGAGGACCTGAGTTCCGCAGCTGCCACGGCGCGGCGGGCGATTCGGGCGGCAACATCTACTTCGTACAGCCGGTAGAGGGTATGTCTGGACGCCGCATCGTCAAGTATGTCCGAAAGTAACGGACATCGGATGCCCGAACTCATCAGCATAGGCGAGTGCATGATCGAACTCTTCTCGGAAGACCCGATAGAAGAGGCCGACACTTTCACACGTTCGCTCGCCGGAGACAGCTTCAATATCTGCGTAGCGGCCCAGAGGCTCGGCACAAGTTCGGGATACATAACCCGACTCGGAAACGACCCGTTCGCGGGATACCTACTGAACACGTGGAACTCTCTGGGCATAGACACCAGCCAGATCAGGACTGTCGAGGGGTTCAATGCCGTCCACTTCGTTGCGCTTATGCCGGACGGCAACAGGGAGTTCGTGTACTACCGCAGCGGAAGCGCGCCAACAACCCTTCACCCCGACGACCTCGACCCGGACTACATCGGCTCCGCGAAGGTTCTGCACTGCTCCGGCATAGCGCAGGCTATATCGGAGCGCACGCGAGAGACAGTCCTGAGGGCCGCGCAGATCGCCAAGGAGCGCGGCCTGAAAGTCTCTTACGACCCCAACTACCGCCACCAGCTTTGGAGTCCCGAAGACTTACGGGAAGCTGCCTCTGAACTGCTCCCGTTCGTTGACTACTTCCTGCCGAACTCCTCGGACGACGCACCCGCCCTGATCGGCTCCGACGACCCGATTGCCATGATCAACCATTTCCGCGGTCTCGGTGTGCCTGTCGTCGCCGTAACAAGCGGTGAAGACGGCGCGGTGATAGGCTCGGAGGACGGGATAGTCGAGATTCCGGCTTACTCTCCGGGTGGCCCGATAGATTCCACCGGCGCGGGCGACGCTTTCAACGGCGCTTTCATACACGGCTTGCTAAACGGCATGAGCATCGCGGATGCCGGGCAACTCGGAACGATAACTGCGGGCCTCAAATTACGCCGGAGGGGAGCCATCGCCGGAATGCCCACCCGCCAGGAAGCGTTCAACCTGTTCAACCAACTAAAAGCCAACCGCTAAGTGATTATCTCAAAACCCAACCGGAAGGAATTTCGCCCTCACCTCAATCCTCTCCCTCAAGGGAGAGGAGGCTATCCTGGGCCTTGTGGCTCATTTCCCGCGACAGGTTTTGAGATAGTTACTAAGGACTAAAAACTAGAAACCATGGCCACCGAACAACAGATTCAACAAGCGATAGACAGCCTCGATTTGATTCAGCCATGCCCGACCTGCGGTATGCGTTACTGCGTGGGTGACTACGACTGCCCCCACTGCGGAACCGACCTGGACGACAACCTGAGGGCCTGGGCCAACGCCCTGGTAAACCGCCTCATAGCGGACAGTGGTGAGTAATCAGTATTCGATCCAAGCGCTGGGAACTAACGACCAATTACTGAAATCCAAGGACTAACGACTATGAGACTCAAAGGCAAAGTGGCGTTCATAAGTGGAGGGGCGAGAGGTATGGGAGCGGTGGAGGCGCGGCTGTTTGCAAGAGAAGGGGCTAAGGTGGGAATAGGGGATACGCTGGAGGATGAGGGTCGGGCGGTGGCGTCCGAGATAAACGAGTCGGGCGGGGAGTGCCTGTTCGTCCGGCTGGACGTTACGAGCGAGTCGGACTGGCAGAGGGCCATAGGCGATACCGTCTCGGCGTTCGGGCGGCTGGATATACTGGTGAACAACGCGGGCGTCAGCCAGTGGAGTCTTCTCCACGAGACGAGCGAAGAGGACTGGGACCGCGTAATGGACATCAACTCCAAAGGTGTCTTTCTCGGAACCAAGCGCTCGATACCGGCGATGAAAGAGTCGGGCGGCGGATCCATCATCAACATATCCTCGCAGTTGGGACTTGTCGGGACCGAGCAGTCCAGCCCGCAGTACCAGGCGTCGAAGGGGGCGGTAAGGCTGCTCACCAAGCACACCGCCATTCAGTACGCGCCGGACGGAATACGCTGCAACTCGGTGCATCCGGGGCCGATAGTGACACCGATGACCGAGGTGCGCAGAGGTGACCCGGAAGCCTATGCCGAGATGGTGAGCCGCATTCCTCTGGGCAGGTTCGGCGAACCGGAGGAGATAGCGAATGGCGTCCTGTATCTGGCGTCTGACGAGTCTCGCTGGGTTACGGGCAGCGAACTGGTGCTGGATGGTGGGTGGACGGCGAGATGATTGTTCCGCATATTCAACTCTTGGCAAAAGATGGCTTGGGATAAAGACCGACCCCTAACACGGATTATTCGTGTAAGAAAAGTGGATATGAATAGGGAAAACATAAGTGGAAAACGTTTTGTGGTAACTGGTGACTTTGAGAACTACACACGCAATGAAATCAAAAACGCAATCAAGCAGTGTGGGGCGGGTGTGACGAATGGTGTGAGTTCCAAGACGGATTACCTCGTGCAGGGTGCTAATCCTGGTAAGACAAAGATGAATGCTGCCGCCCAACATGGTACTGAGAGAATCAACGAATGTGATCTCATTGCTCTGATGGAGAATGCAACTTCAAGCAATGCGCGGACCATACCGCCTGACAAACTGATTTATCAGGAGAGGTACAGCGATGGTTCCACTCCAAGTGGATTCTGTACACACAATCATACATCTCTGGAGCGGGCTAACTACTGCCGCGATAGGGAGAACACTCAGAGGCGTTACAATCGGAACCATAAGGGCGACTACAGGATAATAGCGACTGAGGATGGCGGTGTTACTTGGAGAGAGTTGAATGATGCTGAGATTGCCCAAATTGACAGATGGGTGGAAGACAGGGCAGAGAAGTGGGATAGATTCTATGATCGCTAATTTAATCGTATTGAATCAGAACAGTCGAAGAGTATTGCTCAGCTATTGGACTTAACAGCCTCAAGTTCGGCGGCCAGCAAAAAAGGAACACTATGCCTAGGATATAGGGGAACGACTGATAACTGAACACTGGAGAATTTCATGCAGATCACAGACGTTAAACATTTTCTGGCAAACCCCGGACGCGGCAAGAACCTATGCTTTGTGAAGGTCGAGACTGATGAGGGCATTTATGGCTGGGGTGAGGCTTATACGCAGTCCGACCGCGACATTCAGATTACCGCGCACATAGACCAGATGCGCCGCTACCTCATCGGGCGCGACCCCCGCAATATCAAGCACTTCCTCCAGTGGTCATACGACGATTTTGCCGGAAGACGCGGCGCAATGGACTTCTGGTGCGCCGTCAGCGGAATAGAGCACGCGATGTGGGACATCACGGGCAAGAAGGCGGGTATGCCGGTGCATATGCTCATAGGCGGCGCCTGTCGCGACAAGATACGGGTTTACGCAAACGGCTGGAGCGGCGGCCCGCCGGACGAACTCGCGGACCGCGCCCGCGCCGTCGTGGAGATGGGCTTTTCGGCGATGAAGTTCGACCCTATACCCGGTCCCTGGCGCACATTCGTGAGCAAGGAAGTCGAGAACGCGGCCATCGAGAACGTGCGGGTCGTGCGCGAGGCCGTGGGCTGGGACGTGGATATACTGGTCGAGATGCACCGCAGGCTCGCGCCAATGCACGCGATACGCATAGGCCGCGAGATCGAACGCTACCGCCCTTTCTGGTACGAAGAGCCTGTCTTGGCCGAGAACATTGACGCGCTCGCCGCGGTCAAACGCGACGTGAACATCCCCATTGTCACCGGCGAGGAGCTTTACACCAAGTTCGAGTTCCGCGAGGTTTTCGAGAAGCAGGCCGCCGACATACTCAACCCGGACGTGTGCAACGTGGGCGGCATTCTGGAGTTGAAGGAGATAGCCGCTATGGCCGAGCCGTACTACGTGGCCGTCTCGCCGCACAACTTCAACAGCACAACACTCGGACTCGCGGCGACGATACAGGTGTCAGCCGCGATTCCTAACTTCCTGATAACCGAATACTTCGTGAACCTGGAAGACTTCGGCAGGGACATAGCGGTGAAGCCGTTCGAGGTAGAGAGCGGCTACATCAAGGTGCCGGACACTCCAGGCATCGGCATTGACCTGGATGAGGAACGGCTTGCCAGGTACCCGTACAGGCCGTTCGACCCGCGCTCGCCGCTCCAATACTACGAAGAGGGTCCCTAGCGTTCAGTTTTGCGACGGGGTCAGGGAATCGGCTCGCCCTTTCGTTCGGGAGGCTGTTCAAGGACCTGGATGATGTTGCCGTCAGGGTCCAGGAACGAGGCAACCCAGCCTCCCCAATGTTCCTTTTCCGGCGTCCTGATGAACTCGACGCCCTTTGCGGCAAGTTTAACGTGCAGGTCGTGAATGTCCTCGACGTCGAAGTTGACCATGATGCGGTGGGGATCCCTAGCCTGACCGCTTACGTGGTCATGGCTGCCAATGGCGAATCTGAGTCCGCCCCACTTGAATGAAACGAAGTAGGGGCGTACAGAGTACGGCTCCATTCCCAGCGTTTCGCAGTAGAACTCCTTCAGGCGCGGCAGGTCTCCCGTCCAGACTATCACGCCGTTCATGTGTCCGATCATGATGACTTACACCTCGATAAGCTAGGAATCGGTTTTCAAATTGCCTCTTTCATCATATAATGGGTGTCAGGGATAAGGGGGGAGGAGGTTGAAAGTCTATGGAAGTGTCCCTGGAAAGGAGGTTACGCAATTGGATAGTAGTAGCAGGAGGTATTCCGGGTAGGTGTTCCCCGGGACGCCTCTAACACGGGCGGGGTCTTGCTATGCAAGGCCCCGTTTTGGTTTTAGCGATTCCAGTTCCCGAAGGTCCGAATGGCTTCCCCGTATCTGCGAACCTCGTCGGAGAAGTCATCGGTATCGGTTATGCTGGCGAACAGAAGTCGTACCGCTGGCTCTTTGTTCATATTGAATCGGACTTCCTGATAGTGCTGTCTGCTGTCGTTCCGCATTTCCAATTCGCCGACGTTTCTTCCCATGTGCTTGAACAAGACTTTTTGTTCTGGATATTGCGCAACAGTCCGCGCTTGAGAATTTTCAACAATGAACGCTTCACCCATCGCGCGAATTACGTCTCGGTTCCGGAACACGTGAAATAGTTCATCATGCCAAATCGTCAGGTAGTCAACCTCGCCACCATTAAAGATAGATTTCATCAGGAATGCGCGAAGTAGAGCCTTGCGCTGGAATCTATCCTTCAGTTCGCGCATGGGTGTTCGTAATCTCTCCTTCGCCGCATCCTCGTTTCCCCTGTAATCTTCGAATCGAGGCGGAAAGGCGTCAATGCAATGAACCAGCAACGACCCGATTCCATTCAACGCTTGGAAACCGTCGTCTTCAATGAATCGAGATCGCCTGTACAGAAATATCTGCCATTTCTTTTGGCCTGCCTTGACCGAGTGGGCGTCGCCTGACGGATCAATCACATCCTTCTTGGCTACTCTATCATTCCGATAATCTTCGTTCAATCCGAGACGCTGGGCAAATCTCAGGGCAATATCATGCCCCGCTTGGCGGTATCTGCGTGCCTGCCCCGAACTCGAAGCGCGGCGAGCCATTACTTTGGATACCTCCAGATTAGAAGTTCGTGGGACTTCTTGACGTGGGAGCCGCCGTTCAGTCTGGCGCGGTTCTCGCCTATTCTGGTGTCGCCCTGCCCGAAGGTGTATTGCCATGTTGGAGTTGACATTTCGCAGTCTGAATACCATTCGCGGATTACGTCGCAGTCGTTGTAGGAGAGTATGAAGCCGCCGGGGTGGTCGAGAAGCATATCCCGCAGAAGGTCATGCCGGAAGCCTTTATGATGGATAGGGAAGTTACGGTGTGGGTACATCCCAACGAATGTCTTGCCGTCCTCTAGGTAGTAGGGAGGGTCGCAGTAGAGAAAGTCGTCTTGGTGTCTGGGGATGGAGTCCTCGAAGCGGGTGCATTCTACGCTGAGACCAGGGGATCTAAAGTCGCGCACTTTTTGGAGCGTCTTATTGTATCGTGGCGGGTTCAGGTAGATGTCTGAGGGCCAGCCGAGGAAGTGTGGGCCGTAGGATGTGTTGGAGTTGAAGTAGTAGTGAGCAGCCAAATCGAGTTGCTCCAGAGTTTCCCCATCTCGCCAGTGGGCCGACAGCCGCTCCTTCACGCGGCGGAAGGTGTCGCGGTCTGGCTCGAATCGCTGAAGCTGTTCGTACAATTCTTCGGGCGACGAAATCTGAACCTGCCAGTAAGTACAGAGGATGTCGAATATGTCGTAGGCGATGACCTCCATGCCTAGTTCTCTGGCGCAGGCGATCTCGACCGAACCCCCACCCATGAAAGGGGAAACCAGTCTATCCAGATTTTCGGGCAACAGTTCTACCACGTACCCGACCGCGAGGCTTTTGCCGCCCGCGTATCTCAGAGGCGACCCCAGGTATCTTTTGTAGTCCAGTTTGCCGTTGCTTCGGAGGCTGTCCAACAACTCCTGTTTGGACAGGGGTTCCAGCGAGAATAGAGCGTTTTGTCCCCGCGCCTCGGATATTCCAACCATACTTCTGAACTCCGTGACTGTTATTGATGTATGTCATTCTGACAAAGATGATACTTATCAAGAACGAATGTGTCAATACGGTTGGAGTATCGCATTTGAGCAATAATAAGGGTTCGCGGGGATCGTAAGCGCGTCAACTACGTTCCAGTCGGCGCAGTTGTTCGCGCAGCCTGGCGACTTCGGCTTCGGCCCGGGCGGCGCGTGCGTTGGCGGTGTCGAGTTCAGTCTGGGCGGAGTCGCGCTCAGACTCGACCCTGTCATGCTCCGCTTTCAGTCCCCTCACGTTCAGGAGATAGAGACCGGTCTCCGCATCCTGGAACATTAGCTGCGACGGGTTATGGTCCTCCATAAAGACTATGTTCGGCTGAGCGGCGATCAGATCAGTCCGTTGCGACCTATCCACCGCGCATAGTCGCAGTCCGAGTTCGCGGCTGTACCCGCACTGAAGTCCATGCTCGTTCGGCGCTATCTCAATCGGTTGGTAGGCACCGTCCACAAGGCGGTAGCCGGAGAGAGCCCGCCCGTACAGTTCGCCACCCTTTGGGTCGAACATCCAGTATTCACGGATGCCTATACGGGCGTAGATGGATGGCTTTTCGTCCAGGTCATTTCTGTAGGTGGATGGAGAGGCCACCTCCAGAGCGAACTCAGGGGGTTTTCCCACCTCCCACAGGTTGTAGGAAGTCTCTTCGTGGATGGCCTCGAAGTCCACGTCGAAGGATATATAGATGTCGGGCGCCGCGAACAGACGACGGTTGGCGGGATCGTAGCGAATGGGGATGTTGATGTCCAGAAACACGAAATCAAGGGTATCTATATAGTATTCAAGGATGGCCGTGGTCTGCTTGATAGTCGGGCTTTGTAGCATCTCGTGTGGTATCCGGTCAGGCAGGTTGTCAGGGTCTATCGGCACAGGAGATATGCCGTGGATTTCGCGTGTCGTGTCTGTGAGGTTGGTGACCATTAGCGATTCCGTGTGAAGGTTGGCCCGTTCGGTTAATTTATGGTAGCGGAGCGCCCATCTTTTATCCAGCTTACTGTTTGCCCTCGAAGAAGCGGCGCGGGTTGTCCACGAAGATGTTGTTGATGTCCTCGTCGGTCGCGCCCAGTTCCTTCAGGCGCGGGATTACGCGCCGCGTGATGAACAGGTAGCCGTCGGGGTTGTACTGCCGACGCTGTTCCTGCATCTCAAGGCTGGCTATGCTGAGGGTGACAGACCAGTCGTGTCCCAGCATGATGCGCCGGCCCCATCCGGCCTGTATCAGTTTCCAGGCCGTCTCGGTTCGGCCTTCCCAGTCGGGGGTGAGTTCGGTCTTTCTGCCCGGGTATCTGTCGAGCCCTATCCAGACGCCCTTTTCCAGCAGCCCTATTAGATATTCAGTGTCGGTGGTGTCGTTGCTGTGGCCGACGTAAACGCGGTTCAGGTCCACGCCTTCGTCCTCGAAAATCGTCACCTGTTGCTCGCCGACACGCTCCGGCGCCCAGGTGTGTGTCGAGATGGGAACGCCGGTGGCTTTCTGCGCGCGCGCCGCGGCCCTGAGGATGATCTCGCCTTCCTCGGTTACGCCGCCCATGTCGTTGGCGACCTTGATTATTCCCGCCTTTATGCCGGCGCCCTCGATGCCTTCCTCTATCTCGCGGATGTACAGGGGGGCAATCATGTCGGGGGTAGAGGTCCAGAACACCCTGGGAATGTCCCGCCAGGTTCCGGTGGCGCAGATTATGTTGACTCCCGACTCGCGGGATACCTGCTCCAGCATTCTGATGTCGCGTCCCAGGTCAATCGTCGTAACGTCAATGATGGTGCGAAGTCCCTCGGAGTAGGCTGTGCCAAGGTCGGCTATTCCGCGCTCGATTGAGCCCGCGCGGTCTATGAACTCGGGATAGACATACTGGATTCCGGCGGATGTGACTATCACGTGCTCATGCGACAGGGTGAAACCCAGGTCGGCGGTGTCCATCGGACCAAGTACGGAATTGATTGTCGCCATGTCTTGTTCTTACTCCTCGGATATAACGGGGTTGCTCAGGGTTCCGATGCTCGATATTTCCACGTCCACCGTGTCGCCCGCCTTGATGTTCTCGGTCGCGCCGTCGGTTCCCATCCAGATCATGTCGCGCGGGTACAGGGTCATGTACCGGGTCATTTCGCTGATGTAGTGGGCGACGCCGAAAATCATATTGTTCGTCGGGAACTGGGAGACGACATTGTCATTGACTCTCACCGTGGTCTGGAGGCTGTCCAGGTCAACGTCGGTCTCTATCCAGGGCCCCATGGGTTTGAAGGTGTCGCTGTTTTTCGCTCGCCAGAGCGTGCGGTCTCCCGCCTGCCAGGTTCGTTCGCTCACGTCGTTCCCTATGGAGTAGCCAAGAATGCAGTCAAGGGCCTCCTCCTCGGACACGTTCTTCACCTGCTTGCCGATCACTACGACGAGTTCGCCCTCGTACTGGACGCGCTCGGTGGCGTCTTTGGGAATAACAATCGGCTCACCGTGGGCGATCAGGGCGTTGTTGGCGCGGTAGCCGACATCCGCCTTCTCAGGCAGGTCCGGTTCACGACCGAGCAGCGCGGCGGCCTCGCGTACGTGTTCCTCATAGTTCACGCCAGCCGCGTAGAACGTAAGGGGTTCGAATGGAATCCTTAGCTGGACGGCTGATAGAGGGAAACGATGCCCCGTTCGGGTGTATTCCCCAAACGGAGACCCGGAAACTTCCTCAACCTGTTCGTCTTCCAGAATTCCGTAGCTAACCCGTCCTCCGTACTGGTATCTTATCCATCTCATGTTCACACCTCCGATTATGCTGAGCCGGGGTCTGTTTGTGGCGACGCGCTTTCAACGCCCGCGCCCGCGCTCTCGTCATTTGAGTCCGCTTCCACAGGCTGTGTTTCCTGGTCGCGTTTCCGACTCCACTGCCTTTGGAAGTACACGAAAACGTCCCTGACCGCGGCGGTTAGTGGAACTCCGGCAATCATGCCCCAGATTCCGGCGATATCGGCGGCGATTACCAGGATAGCCATTACCATAACAGGGTGGACTCGGACGGCATTGGCCTGCAACCTGGGCGTGATTATGTTGCTTTCTATAAGCTGGGCGATTACATATACCAGAACCACCCATATTACCTTATCCGGATCGTTAGCCAGGGCTATCAGCACGCCTGGCACCGCGCCGATGATTGCGCCCACGATGGGAATAATGGCGAACATAGCGGCTAGTATGCCGAGTATGAGCGCAAACTCTACCCCGAGAAGAGTGAGGCCCACGAAAACCATTATGCCGACCACTGAAACGCTGATAAGCTGGGCGCGAACGTAGGACCCGATGACCCGATGAATTATGCCCAGTACGTTGCGCGTATGCCTTTCGACGCCGACCGAAAGAGGAGAATATACCCCGTCAAGCAGTTCGTCCTTGTCCTTGAGCAGGTAGAACAGCAATATCGGCACGACTATCAGGCCGACTACGAAAGATATGGTGCTCGCAATCCCGCTGATGGTTTTGACAGCTACGGCCTTGGCGGCATTGACGAGCGCCCCGCTTCCGGACTCCAGCAATTCCTGTATCTGGGTCGTGAACTCGGGTGGCACTCGGTCGCTGAACTCCGCGTACCATCTCTCCGCGCTGACCCTCGCTTGTTCGTACAACTGCGGGGCGGCCTCTATGAACTGTCTGCCCTCACTTATCAGCGAGGAAAGAGTGAGATACAGAATCGCACCGATGATTGCTATGAAGCCTATGTAGATAAGCAGGATGGATATGACCCTGGCGACGCCCGGGAATCTCCGTCTGCCGGGCAGCCACCTCTCCGTAAACTCTACGATGGGATAGAGAAGTTCAGCGAGAACTATGCTGATAATGAACGGGAACAGCGCTCCCCGCGCGATATACAAAATGAGCGCCACTATCAGGATGCCGACTGCTATCAGACCGGGCAATCTCCACTTTATCCACAAAGAGGGCTGTTCGGTAGGCGGAGAGGACATAAGTCACCTTATCTGTGCTGATGGGCGGACGATCTGTTGCGGTTTGGATACGGCGCTATCGCTATTCTTGGAGAGAGTCGCCCAGTTCAGTCGGATTGATGGTCGGCAATCATGTCTTTCAAAAGCGGTAGCAGGCATTCGGCTACCCTGTCGCACTCTTCTACATGAGGAAAGCCCGACAGTATGAACTCGTCTATTCCCAATTTCCAGAAGCCGACCAACTCGCTTGCGACCTGCTCCGGAGTTCCGACGATTGCGGTGCCGCAGTTGACTCGAACCGTTGATATGCCGTTCCACAGGCGGGCGCCGAGCTTGTGGTCCTCGACGACGCGAGCCTGGGCGCGCTGTCCGACCATTGCGGTGCCGGCAAAAGCTGAACTTCGCTGGTCCCTGACTTGAGACGCCGCCTCGGAGAGCAGGTCTTCAGCCGCAGACCACGCTTCTGCCTCGGTTTCTCTTACTATGATATGAGTTCTGAGTCCGTAGGCCGCGTCCCTCCCGGCCTCCTCGAACTTCGCGTTTGCCCTCTCCAGGTGCGCGGCTATCTGGTCTTGCGGCAGTATCCACGCCAGATAAATGTCGGATTGTTTTCCCGCCAGATCGAGCGCGCGTTCCGACGCTCCGCCAAGATAGAACTTCGGGCCGCCGTTCACCACTCCGGGAGAAACCAGCGCGCCCCTGAGATTGATGAATCGCCCGTCGAAGTCCACGGGATCTGGCTTTTGCCAAAGCGCGCGGAGCGCGGCGATGAACTCCTTGGCGCGCTCGTACCTGTTGGCGTGGTCGCTCGTCTCACCGAACCGCTCGAAGTCGCCCTGGATGCCACCCGGCACGACATTGAGGTCTATCCGGCCCCCGCTTATCTGGTCCAGAGTCGCGGCCATTTGCGCGAAAAGACCGGGGGAAATGAACCCGGGCCTTACCGCTATGAGAAACCTGATCTTGCTTGTCACCGCAGCGAGCGCCGTAACTGTCGTCCATGTCTCGGCAAGAGGAGCGGTCTCATCGAACAGGCCATTGGCAAAGCGAGTGGGTATGAGAAGAGAGTGGAACCCGTTTCGCTCGGCTGTCTCTACAACCTCGCGCAGGTACTCGAAAGTCGGAGGACGTTCGGCGCGGACGGTCCCAATATGAGCGCCGTCGCCGTCTATCGGAATGAACCAGTCAAATTTGGGTTCGGGTCTCGTCTTCGCCATGTGCAAGCCTCAGTGATTAGTGGATGTTCAACGGCATGGCTGCATAATTGGGATCGGCAAGCGCGTCAGGACTTGCTCCCATCCCACTGGTCTCGCATGAACTCCGCCATGCGTTCTATTGCCTCCTGGCCTTCGTCGAGGATTGGCGCGAAAATGTGCCAGACGTGGATCATGTCATCCCACTCCTCGAAGGTCGTCTCGACTCCGGCGGCTTTCGCCTTCGCTTCCAGTCTAACGGCGTCGTCGTACAGTGTCTCGCTTGCGCCGACCTGTATGAGCAGCGGCGGCAATCCGTCCAGGTCGGCGTACATGGGAGCGGCCAGCGGCGACCTGGGATCGGCTCCCCCAAGATACACGCCCGCCATATTGACCAGCCCCTCACGCTGCACCATCGGGTCGCGGTCGGCGCGGCTGTTCATCGAGTCGCCCATGCCCTCCATATCAACCCAGGGCGACAGACAAACTCCGCAGGCAGGCAGGGGAAGACCCTGACCCCTGATGCTGACAAGCGTCGCCGCGGTCAGACCACCACCCGCTGAGTCGCCCGCGATGGACAGACTCTCTGGGGCGTATCCCTCGTCCAGGAGCCATCTGTACGCGGTTACGGCGTCCTCAACCGGAGCCGGAAACGGATTCTCCGGAGCGAGCCGATAGTCTATGACCAGGACTTGCGCGCCGCTGGCCGCCGAAAGACGACGCGCAAATTCGCGGTGTGTCCTCGGCGATCCTATGACATAGCCTCCGCCATGAAGATAGAGAGTGGCGGTGTCG
This sequence comes from Dehalococcoidia bacterium, assembly GCA_965261525.1. Classification (GTDB taxonomy): domain Bacteria; phylum Chloroflexota; class Dehalococcoidia; order Lucifugimonadales; family UBA1123; genus VXRN01. Next base: position 423,884 of record OZ253472.1, on the reverse strand, counting down.
TCCGCCGCTCCCTCAGCGGTTACAATCTCAGACGGAACGCCGCCCGCGTCCACCTGTCGAACGTCGGCGGGCGTCTTCCCACCGACAACCCGCGCGAGTTTCTCAAAGCCCGCGCGCGCGTCCTCTATCGTGGGGTTCTCCGGCCTGTCGCGGGAGGTCAGTAGCTCTATCACCTTTTCGAGTTGGGCTGCGGACATTATCGTTATCTCCTGAAATTAGTGAAGTCAGTCGTCCAAGGGGCCGTCGGCTTCCGCGCCAAGAAGCGACGAGAGTATATCTCCACCGTTCCGTCGCCGGTCCTCCTGCGGCATTCCCAGCTTTTCCATCAACACGGGATAGGACTCGACCTGCGGTATTGGGTCCATTTCCGGGACTCGCTTTATCCTGCTCTCGGCCTTCTCGATAAAGGGCGCAAGTTCCTCCGCCTTAGCGCGGAGCCTGGCATCCTCCCTCTCCTTGAATTCGGGGAGTACCTCCCTCGCGAACAGTTCGAGTGATTCGCAGATATGCTCGTGCCGATTTCGACCGCCCTGTTGTATGAAGACGACCTGGTCCACCCCCGCATTCTCGTATTGCAGCAGCGTCTCGCGCACCTGAGCCGGGTTTCCGATGCAGCCGGTCGGACCATTCTCCCCGTTCCGGCTGGCTTCAAAGTCATCCCAGATGCTGAACTTGCCAGGCACGTGCGTCCCTGTGGCGTAGTAGTGGTTCAGACCGTATCCGAAGAACTGTATTCCGGGCAGACCGCGCTCGACGGCGGCGTCGCTGTCAGTGTGGCACATGAACCCGGTGACCATAGCTATGTTCGGGTTCACCGCCTGCCCGATTGGTTCACACTCGTTCCTGAAAGTCTCGTAGTACTCGGAGACCCAGTGTTTAGCATCCTCCGCGCCAACGAAAGCGAAGGTCAGCGCGCCGATTCCAAGCCGAGCGGCCAGCTTGATAGTCTCGCGGTTCGAACAGGCGACCCAGATCGGCGGGTGCGGCTTCTGCATTGGCTTGGGAACAACGTTGCGATGCGGCATGGAGAAGAATCGGCCCTTGAATCCAGGATATGGCTCCGCCGTCATCATGCGGGCCGTCTCTCCGACCGTCTCCATCCACATCTCGCGCTTCAGCTTTGGATCAATGCCGAATCCCTCAAGCTCCATACGCGAACTGGACTCGCCGGTTCCCCAGTCAACCCTGCCGTCGCTCACCAGGTCCAGCGTGGCTATTCGCTCCGCGACGCGCGCCGGGTGGTTGAATCCGGGCGGCATTAGAACTATGCCGTGTCCCAGTCTTATGCGTTTCGTGCGCTGGCTGCACGCCGCCAGAAACACCTCAGGCGCAGAGGAGTGGGAATACTCTTCCAGAAAGTGGTGCTCGACTTCCCATGCGTAGTCAATGCCCAGCCTGTCCGCGAGTTCGACCTGATCCAGCGCGTCTTTGAACAGCTTATGCTCGTCGCCATCGTCCCATGGACGCGGTATCTGGTGTTCATAGAATAGTCCGAACTTCATCCTGCCATCCGAATTGAGGTTGGCGCGAGTGTAGCAATGGGAATCAGAGGCGTCAATACGGGCGGCTCCACAGCTTGGGCACAGGAAAGTCAATTGGTTCAAGTAGTGGACTATCGGAAAATAGTGACATGGACTTGGTAATTGATACTTCTGCGATAAGAAAATTGCAAAAGGGTGTTGCAGAGGCAGGAGCGCCGCCTATTGCTGAATTCCTGTTCTAATACCATTTCATCCTGATGTGAGGGTCGAGGAGCTGGTCGAAGTCTGATATTTCATTTATGCTCAAGCCAACTCAGGCGTTGGAGGGTAGCAGATGATTGGACGCCCGTTCAGGATGGCATGGCATGAGCAAGACACACCGGAAGCGCTGAAGGAAGCGTACCAGTCCCAGAGAGATGTCTATATTCGTACCCGGCTGCGCGCGCTGTGGCTGATACGTCGCGGCTGGCAGATCAAAGCGGCGGCTGAAGCTGTGGGTGTTCACTGCCGGAGCGCGCAGAGATGGGTTGGGTGATATAGAGAAGGCGGTCTGGACGAGGTCCTGTCCCGCAAGATGGGAGGAGTGGGTCAGCCGAGGTTTCTGAGCGAGTCTCAGGAACGGAGATTGGTTGGGGAGATGGGTTGGGGACGTTTCAGGACTGCTGGTGAGATCGCCGATTGGGTGGAGTCGGAGTACGGTGTGAGGTTCAAGGGGAACAGCATATACAGTGTGCTTGAGCGGCTGGGATGTTCACCGAAGGTTCCCAGCCCCCGGCATGAGAAGGCGGACCTGTACGCTCAGGAGCGGTGGAAAAAGGGGGGCTTGGCCGTTCCCTTCGGAGAGCGGGAGTTAGTTCGGGAACGCTGATCGGGTTTGCAGATGAGATGCGAGTCGGACTTCGCGGGATGGTGCGCCGGGTGTGGGGAGTTCGTGGGGTGAAGGTGGTTCAGCGGTTGCAGTTGGTTTATGAGTGGAAGTACCTGTTCCTGGTGGTGGACTTTGGCAGAGGCAAACCGGAGTGGGTGTGGATAGACTCGATGAGGTCTGAGACGGTGGCGCGCGCGGCGCTGAGCGTTAGGCGATACACGGAAGTGAGAGCGCTTGTGTGGGACGGAGCGGGCAGTCATCGCAGCGAGTTGGTGAGGAGTATAGCGGGGATGAAGACGATAACGCTGCCTGCCTATAGTCCTGAGCTTAATCCTGCCGAGCGGGTGTTCGAGGAGGTTCGCAGGTGGGTAGAGGGCAGGGTCTATGGGAGTATAGATGAGAAGGTTGAGGCGGTGAATACCTGCCTGAGCAGGCTGGAATCGGATCCCGAACGAGTGAAGTCGCTGGTAGGTTGGGATTGGATCAAGCGGAACATTCAGCGGCTACCTGAATACTACGAGGCCTCATCAAGCTGAATTGGTATAACGTCGGTGTATTGTAACTGACTAGATTTGAATGGATTCCCGCTTTCGCGGGAATGACGATACACAGACTGCCGCCGAGATTCATGTCGTGGTCAGAATGAAATGGTATTAGGAAGTTCTGACTGCGAGCCAAATATGGTGTATAGAGACATCAAACACGGTGTGAATGTTGCAGAATTAGTCCAAGACATTGCTACATCATCTGAGATTATTTACGCCCAAGCAAACTCGCCTCGCCAACTCTACCAGGCGGCCAGATGGTTGGTTGCCAAGGATGTTGACATCATAGTTCACGCGGGAGGATATCCTTATGACGGCTTGGGAGACGGTACTTCTCCACTGGACATGGATCTTTACGAGCAAAATTCAACCATAACGGGCACGAATCAGCATTCCGCCATTCGGTACTATCCCAGTCCCTTAGTAACAATTGATGAGTTTGTAAACAGTACGTCTGGCCCTATCTGGATAAATGCCGCAGGCAACACTGAGAATGCCACAATGCGGATAAGCAATCCAACTACTATCAGGATAACCAATCCTGGTTTTCTTGGCGGAAACGATAGCACAACTGCCGACTTCATAGTCTTCGATACTGATATTACCGGAACAGGTAATCTTAGTAACATCAGAAAGACTTGCCAGCTCATCAATAGAGATCCCATTGCGATTTACATATATAGTATGATACCAATCCACTGTGATGTCACCATGTTCTGCGGAGCCAAGCTGGATGGATTCCCGCTTTCGTGAGGAATTACGGTACGCAACCTGATACTGAGAGACATGGCGCAGTCAAACTGAAACGGTATGAGATGGGCTGACAACCCGGAAGTGGGCAGATACGACCTCGAGTTCTTCATCACGGGCAAGGATCCTTATCTGTTCCATATTAACTTCGGTTCCACTAAAGCTAATACCAATTCAGCTTGATGAGGCCGGGTAGTATTCAGGTAGCCGCTGAATGTTCCGCTTGATCCAATCCCAACCTACCAGCGACTTTACTCGTTCGGGATCCGATTCCAGCCTGCTCAGGCAGGTATTCACCGCCTCAACCTTCTCATCTATACTCCCATAGACCCTGCCCTCTACCCACCTGCGAACCTCCTCGAACACCCGCTCGGCAGGATTAAGCTCAGGACTATAGGCAGGCAGCGTTATCGTCTTCATCCCCGCTATACTCCTCACCAACTCGCTGCGATGACTGCCCGCTCCGTCCCACACAAGCGCTCTCACTTCCGTGTATCGCCTAACGCTCAGCGCCGCGCGCGCCACCGTCTCAGACCTCATCGAGTCTATCCACACCCACTCCGGTTTGCCTCTGCCAAAGTCCACCACCAGGAACAGGTACTTCCACTCATAAACCAACTGCAACCGCTGAACCACCTTCACCCCACGAACTCCCCACACCCGGCGCACCATCCCGCGAAGTCCGACTCGCATCTCATCTGCAAACCCGATCAGCGTTCCCGAACTAACTCCCGCTCTCCGAAGGGAACGGCCAAGCCCCCCTTTTTCCACCGCTCCTGAGCGTACAGGTCCGCCTTCTCATGCCGGGGGCTGGGAACCTTCGGTGAACATCCCAGCCGCTCAAGCACACTGTATATGCTGTTCCCCTTGAACCTCACACCGTACTCCGACTCCACCCAATCGGCGATCTCACCAGCAGTCCTGAAACGTCCCCAACCCATCTCCCCAACCAATCTCCGTTCCTGAGACTCGCTCAGAAACCTCGGCTGACCCACTCCTCCCATCTTGCGGGACAGGACCTCGTCCAGACCGCCTTCTCTATATCACCCAACCCATCTCTGCGCGCTCCGGCAGTGAACACCCACAGCTTCAGCCGCCGCTTTGATCTGCCAGCCGCGACGTATCAGCCTCAGCGCGCGCAGCCGGGTACGAATATAGACATCTCTCTGGGACTGGTAGGCTTCCTTCAGCGCTTCCGGTGTGTCTTGCTCATGCCATTGCATCCTGAACGGGCGTCCAATCATCTGCTACTCTCCAACGCCTGAGTTGGCTAGAGCATATATGAAATATCAGACTTCGACCAGCTCCTCTACCCTCACATCAGGATGAAATGGTATTACTCTCATACGCCGCTCTAGTTTCTCTGATTTCTTCCGCGAGCGCATCATCGGTTACTGTGAACCCGTCTTCCACCGCTTGACTGTATCGGGCGTAGTCTATGATAACCGCGCCGAGCGCACCAGCTTCAACCCCGTGTTTCTCCATGACGGCGGTCAGAGCCTTGAAACCGTCCGTAATCATAAATTGGGGAAGCGGGCGAGACGGCTGGTAGCGTTCGTCGCCTACTGGTTCCATCCAATCATCCAAGGGGACGGCCCCATTGACCTGCGCCTGCATATTGCGGAGATTGTTTGCAAACTGCCTCTTCATTTCGGCGTATTCCCGGTAGTTCACTTCATAGTCGTTGACCTTCATGAACACCTTGTCGTCCGCGCTGACATACGACCTGGCATACTCAGCGCCCTGAGACTGGTATGTGGGGATGTTCTGACTGCGGAGAAGACTCGCGGTATAGAACGTTCCACCAGCCAGAGCCGCGGCCGTGAATACCGCGATCAGGACATACCTGAACTTATTTGTGATGTGCAGTTTCATGTTTGCTAATTACCTCCCCACAGATTTAGTACCTTCTGGCCTGAGTGTCTATCGGGGCAACCCCCGTCTCGACACCAGCCGAAGCTGAAATGCGTGGTCGCATATGTTTTCACGCTACTGTCATACAGGTATTGCGTTGACGCTTTACCGTCCTCGAATACCGCCGTGCCGCCCCACCAGTCGGTATCTCCCGGATAGATTCCTGCCGAATTCCACTGATTGGAGGAAATGCTGAATTGGTGCGTATCGCGTGTACGGGAGTTGTCATCGGAGTCAGTGTACACGTTGGTTGTGGCAGACCTCCATGAAGGTGGCCCCCCTTTCGCAAGGTACACGGCTGTTTTGTTGTGCAGAATGAGCGAGTTTTTATGCTTCACGAAGGTCTTGTACGTTGTGCTGCCGAACCTCTCAGTTATCCAATCTTCCCCTACTGTGTGGGTTGCCCTGATTGACGGAAGGACAAGTAGGCGTATGTAATCGTAGGACGCATAGGCGGCGTTGGTAGCGAGTGGCGTTACTTGTGGAAGTCTGACTCTCAGGTGGAAATCCGATGTGCTGTTCCTGCTGTTGGGCAAGGCTTCGATTGTATAAGTCCCTGCCGGCAGAGTCGCGGTTATTCGAGCGTCCGTTCCGAGTCCACTGTTGTTGTTCGATGCTCTGATGCTTCCGTTCCGCCCCGACCCGTTCAGCAGGTTCAGGTAGGAATCAACGTCGGATATGAGATTGATTTCGACCTTTACCTCTAGCGGTAGGTCAAGCAGATAGTAGCGGGCGTATCTACCCGACACATTCGGAGATAAGCAGTCGCCGCTCCAACTTCCGCTTCTTATGACCGGACGTGTGTATCTCATTGGGCTGATTGATGAATATGTGCATCCTGCGGCGGGGTCGGGAGTGGGAGTAGGCGCGGGCGTGGAAGTAGGCTTGGGAGTCGCAGTCGGCGGTATGAGTGTAGCAGTCGGTGGCTTGGGAGTCGCAGTCGGCGGTATGAGTGTAGCAGTCGGTGGCTTAGGCGTGGAGGTCGGCGGTATGGGTGTAGCGGTCGGCCTAGGTGTCCAAGTAGGTCTAGGGGTCCAGGTGGGTCTGGGTGTCGGAGTCGGTGCGGTTGTCGGTGTATCGGGCGCGGGACACAGATGGGGGAAGTCGTCGCAGAAACAGCTGTCACACTGGCCCACAGCGCCACCCCCAGGTCCGGTCTGGCGTTTGGGACTGTCTCTGGAACCTGGTTCGGAAGGCTCCTGAGCGGATACCATAGACACGATGATAAGAAGGATAGAAAGGAAAAGCGCCCCCGATAGGGTCAGTAATCGTATATGCATTTGTCACTCAACTCCTGGTGGAGGGGTATCGCGTTGTTTACAAGGTCTGGTTGGCCAGGTCCCGCGCGGATTCGAGGTTCGCCCGCGACGGGCACGGACGCTAAAACCAGTACGCCCCCAAGCGACCTGAACCGGATGTTTCTCATTTGAGTGATATACGCAAAAGGGGCGCGCTTTTCCAGCGCGCCCCTTCGGTTCTTGCGGAGATTACAGTTGGAGTCTAGTCGTCGTCCGCCGGAACGAGTTCTTCGATCTCCTCGAGGATGGAGTAGCCGTTGAGCTCGTCCTCGTAGTGATGCTTGACCTTCTCGATGTCCACCTCGTCGTTGCGGGCGAAGCCCTTGCCGTCGTGGCGGTCATACGGGAATGGCTGGAAGCGCTCGAAGTTCGCCATGAAGCGCTGGCGGCTGGGCCTGCGGTCGTAGGGGAACTTGTGATTCTCTTCCGGCTCCGGCTCCACGTCCACGAGTTCGTAGTTGCGGCTGCCGAGTCCGATCTCGTGTCCGGTGTTGATGGAGGTGACCTCGCTCTGTGAGTGGAAGGTCGCGGCTGCGGCCTCGAACTTGCGGTCGCCCGGATGGTGCGCTTCCATCAGTTCGGCGGCGGAGCCGGGCATACCGGCTGAGCGTCTGGCGGCGTCCACGCAGGCCATGTCAATCGCCACCGCGTCGGTGGAGGCGAAGACGCCCAGGTGCGGAACGATGGGGACGTCGGCGTGGTTGGCGCAGTCGCAGCGAGGCGAAACGTCAATCGCCATGTTGATATAGCCGACCTTGCCCTTGAGCGCCTTCTCGACACCGAGGCAGGCGTCCGCTATGGCGATGTCCACGGCGTCGAAGTTGACCGGAGGAATTTCGAGGATGCCCCTGCTGCCCATGACTCCGAAGCAGCCCAGGCAGGTCGCGCACTTCTCGCGCTCCCATTCGAGTTCGTCGTCCTCGTTGATGTTCCACAGGTTGAACGGGCAGCAATCTTCCAGGATTTCCCAGTCGGGCGTGTTCGCCTTGCCCTTGAAGGCTTCGGGATGGAAGGTCGCGGCGGCTCCGAGACCGTAGTTCGGGTGTCCGCCCATGTGGACATTGAGCTTGCCGCGCTTGGACTGGGCGCCTATGCCCAGATTCTTCAGCGCGCCGCCGATGACGCCCATGCTGTGGCCCTTGAAGTGGGTCAGCGCGATGAGAACGTCGGCCGCGGCGATTGCCTCTGCTACGTATGCCTCTTTGAGCAGGTAGCCCTCGGGGATATCCACTCTGAAGTCGGCGGTGCCGAGCCAGCCGTCGGCGCACACGAACGGGCAGCCCAGCGTGGCGGAACTGTACCCGTTGCGCTCTGCGGTCAGCAGAATGTCAAGCTGGCTGGAGCGTGAGCCGTATGGTGAATATGTCGAGGTCGTGGTGTCGCAAACGAACGGCCTGCCGCCGAGTTCCTTGATGCGGTCCGCCAGCGTGCGCGCGTACACGGGCCGAAGGTACGCGGTGTTGTTCCACTCGCCGCAGTGCAGCTTGATCGCCACGACGTCGTTGGGTTTGATCATTTCGTCCAGCTTGGCGGCGTTGAAGACGGTTACCATCTTCGCCACCAGGCTAGTTTCTGTGGATTCCGAATGAGCGTCCATCCAATAAACTTGGGAATCGGCCATATCTCTCCCTCCCTGAATATATTTTGCCCTTGCTATATAGCGTTTAGCCTGTCGGGTGAGATTAACGCAGCGCCGTTGGCTTGTCAATGTAGTCACTCGACACGGTAATCGTCAGATGCGCGGTGAGTTCGTCCAACCTGGGCGAACTCACCATATGTTTCACTGACCGGCTCGGGCCTCGACCCGTGACTATTCGACGGGCACGGGCACGGACACGGTGACCGTGACCGTGCCCGTGTCCGTCCCGCCTTCCTCATCGGTCACAGTGAGTTGGAACTCCAGCGTGGCGCCTCCCTCCGCGTCGGTCGGCAGCGTGAACCTGGGGTCGCCGAACTTGTCGGCGGCATGATTCGCCGACGCCTGTGGGTGGGTCAGAGTAACGCTGAGGCCGGAGAGCTGCGTCCACTGGTGCGCCATTTGCCACCATTCGCCGTAGGGATTCGTGCTGCATATACCTTCCAGGGTTATCTCGGCCCCCGGCTCTCCCGTCAGGTCGTCTCCGGCGCAGGCTGCCGGCGTCGGTAGTATGGTGACAGTCGCTTCCTCCTGGGCGGTGAGGCCGCCGGAGTCGGTTACGCTCAGCCGGAAGGTCAGGATCGTTTCGCCGGTCACGTCGGGCGCGGTGAAGCTGAGTACGCTGGTGTTGGCCGCCGTCAGGGTGACCGTCGGCGTTCCGTCAGTTTGCTCCCAGAGGTAGGACAGGGACTCCGCGTCGTCCTCGGTGTCGGTGGCCTGGCCGGCCAGCTCTACCGTACCGGCGGAGAATACCCGGACCGGCGACAGTTCCGCGACGACCGGCGGGGTATTCTCCTGCACCGGCGGGACATTCTCCTGCACCGTCACCGTCACCGTGTCGGTGTCCGAATCCCCGCCCAGGTCGGTTACGGTCAGCTCGAACTCCAGCGTCGTCCCATCCGCCGCGTCAGACGGCACGGTGAAGCTGGGGTCGCCCACGGCGCTGCTGCTCAGCGTTACCGTCGGCCCGGAGGTTTGACTCCAGGAATGGGTCAACTCATGCCATTGCCCGTAGGGGTTGGCGCTGCCGGTGCCTTGCAGGGTTACGCTCTCGCCCGGCGCGGCGGTCAGGTCGGGGCCGGCGTTGGCCGTGGGCGGGCCGAGGCGGTCCGCCGTAACCACAACCGTGTCGGAGCCGGACGAGCTGAGTTGGTCCGTCACCGTCAACTCGAACTCCAGCTTGGCCTCGTCGTCCGCGTCGGTGGGCACGGTGAAGCTGGGGCTGGCGACAGCGCCGTCGCTCAGCGTCACCGTCGGCCCGGACGATTGACTCCATGAGTAGGTCAACCCGGAGGGACCGCCGTAGGAATTCTCACTGTTGCTCCCGTTCAGCGTAACGGTTTGGCCGATAATGGCGGTCACGTCCTCGCCGGCATCGGCTGAGACGCTCCCGATTTCCACCACGGTAACCTGTACCGTGTCGCTGTCGAACTGGTCCACGATGTCGGAAACGGTCAACTCGAACTCCAGCGTCGTTCCGACCGCCGTGTCAGACGGCCCGGTGAAGCTGGGGTCGCCCACGACGGCGCTGCTCAGCGTTACCGACGGCCCGGAGGTTTGGCTCCAGGAATGGGTCAACTGATACCACTCCCCCTGGGGGTTGACGCTGCAAGTGCCTTGCAGGGTGACCGTTTCGCCGGGCGCCCCGGTCAGGTCGTCTCCGGCGCAGGCGGTGGGCGGAAAGATGACGTTCTCCCGGGACTGCCCGGTCTGCCTGGCTGCCGATACCCCAAAGCTCAACCCTACCGCTCCGGTAAGGTCACGCTCGTCGGTCACCGTCAGCTCGAAACCCAAGGAGGTGTCGGCATCCACCTGGGGCGCGGTGAACGTCGCAACTCCGTTTTCGCACCCCGCGGCCTCGATTTCAGGGCCGGTGAGGGCGCAGTTCAGGGTTAAATCCGGCCCGCCGGTCTGGGTCCACTGGTAGCTCTTGATGGGCCTGGTCTGGCTCGGCAGATTCGCCGCGTCGGCGCTGTGGAAGTACTTGAACCCCGCGTAGCTCGCAGCGCCGGAGAGCGTAACCATGTCACCCTCACTTACACTATCGGAAACTGTGGCGACGGCGGTCGGACGGACCGGATGCAACTCCAGGTCCCAGGAGACGGCGTTGGTTAAACCCTTGTAGTCCGTTGCGGACAAAGTGAACTCCATGGTCGTAACTGATGCGGTGTCCGGCGCGTAGAACTCCCAGGCGTTGTCCGTTTTGCTGCTGACGATAACCTCCGGCCCTGCCGTTTGACTGAACCCGGATTGCGCCAGAGTGTCCTCCCGGTAATTGGTCCAGAATTGAGCTCTAATCGGGTCGCCGGAGAAGACGATAGTTCCCCGGTGGAGCAGCGACGTGTTCCCGCTGTTCTTGCGGAGCCGCATCCTAACCGGGGGTTGTTGGTCGTCATAGGAGCTGCGGGTGATCCGCAGCCGCGGGTACCTGCTGTCCGTGCCGAAATCCCAGGGGTCGTCCGGGGTATAGACCCCGTCCGGCAGGCGGTTCGTGGTTCGTGTCCACGTTCCAGTTCGCGTAGATGCCCTCGTAGCCCGTGGGCGCCTGCAGTTCCTCGGTGGTCCTGGAGTAAGGAGGGTCATTCACCGGGTAGTTGTCCGAATTGTAATAGACCTCTTGCAGTTGCAGGGTACTGCCGACGGTCGCGCCCACCACGCCGTGTACCCATGAATCGCCGGATACCGTGCCCACCGCGAATGCGCTGGCCACGCTCCCGCCATTGTGGCCCACGATGCCGCCCACGTGCTTTGTTCCTTGCACGGCGACGTTGGTCCAGGATGCCACCAGCCCGCCGGTCTGGCCGCCGCAGGTCACCGTGCCGCGGCTGGCGAAGCTCGCGGCAACGTCGGTCTGGCTGCCTTTCATAAAGCCCACCAGAAGCCCACCAGCGCGCCGACATCATAGCCGTCGGTGGTTATGTTGACATGGGACAGCGCCACATGATGCACGAAGCCCGTGCCGCCGAGCTGGCCGAACAGCCCAACTCGGTTTCCGGTGCGGTTGATGTAGAGGCCGGCGATGTGGTAGCCGTTGCCGTGGAACTCGCCGGTGTACGGCGTGGTCCGGCCGATGGGTTCCCAGCCGGCCCCGTCGTTCCAGTAGTGATCGTCTTCATCATAATCCCAGTTCCCGTTGGCGTCGAAGTCCAGGTTGCGCGTCAGCTCATAGCCGATGCAGGTGTCCGGGCAGCCCAATCCCTCCGTGTGGTCCGGATAGACTTCGTCGTAATACTTGGACGCCGTCGCCGTCCAAGTCGAAGCGGAGCGCGTTCAGCTGGTCCAGGTTGGATACCTCGATCAGGTTGTCGTTATCGGCGTCGTAGTCAATCACCGACTGCTCCGACTGCTCCGAAAACTCCTGACCGGGGAACTCTTGCGCCGTGGCGATGCCGTCGCCGTTGCGGTCCGCCTTCAGGCGCGGGTAGTCGCTGGCCGTGCCGAAGTCCCAGGGGTCGTCGACTTCCCCGCCGCGGTTGGTGTCGACGTTCCACTCGGAGTAGATGCCCTGGTAGTCCGTGGGCGCCTGCAGTTCGGCGGTGGTCTTGGGGTGTATCGTGTCGCTGGTCGTCCGGTGGACGTCCGAATTGAAATAGACGTTCTGCAGGTTGCTGCCGGTGCTCCAGCCCACCGCGCCGTGGACCCGTTCGTCGCCGACCGCCGCGCCCAGCGCATAGGCGCTGGCCACCAGGCCGCTCTTGTGGCCGATCAGGCCGCCGACGTGCTTGGTCCCGAATACGTTGACCTCGGTCCAGGAGGCGACCACCGCTCCCTGGTTGGAGCCGACCAGTCCGCCGACCTGTCCGGAGCCAGCCACCAGGCCGGTGGCGAAGCTCACCGACAGGGCGGTTTGGTTGCCCTGCATGAATCCCACCAGCGCCCCAACGTCATAGCCGGTGGTGGATATGCTGACGTTGGGCAGCCCCACGTGATGCACGAAGCCCGTGCCGCCAATCTGGCCGAACAGCCCTATGCGGTTCTCCGTTCGGTCTATGTGCAGGTTGGAGATGCTGCGGCCGTTGCCGTTGAACTCCCCGGTGTAGGCGCAGGCGGCGTTTCCGATGGGATCCCAGCCGGCCCCGCCGTTCCAGTCGTCGTCGCCGGAGTCGGAGTCGCCGTTGCCGTTGGTGTCAAAGTCCAGGTCTGCGGTCAGCTCGTAGCCGACGCAGGTGTCCAGGCAGCCCATACCCGCCAGGGGGTTGGGGTAAACCTGCTCGTACTGACGGACTGACGCTATGGCGAGTTCTCCGTCGCCGTTCAGGTCATGGCGGATGGCATCCAACTGGCCCAGGTTGGTCACTTCGATCAGGTTGTCGGTGTCGGTGTCGTAGTCCGCCAGATTACCGCTGATGTCCCCCGGGTTCTGCCCGCGGAACTCGGCCCGGTTGAATCTGCCGTCGCCGTTGCGGTCCGCCTTCAGACGGGGGTAGCGTCTTTCGGTCCAGAAGTCCCAGGGATCGTCTGAGGTGCCGTCCCCGTCCAGGTCCACGTCCCAGTTTTCGTAGATGCCGGTGTAGTCCGTGGGCGTCGCCAGCTCCGCCTTGGTCTTGGCGTGTACGTCGTCGATATCCGGGTTGATGTCGGAACGGAAATAGACTTCGTTCAGGACGCCGCCGTCAGTCAGGCCCACCACGCCGTGTACCCAGGAATCGCCGCGCACCGGGCCCAGCGCATAGGACGCGCTGACGTCGCCGGCGTTGTGGCCGACCAGGCCGCCGACGTGCTTGGTGCCGTGTACGCTCACCTCGGCCCAGGAGGCCCTCACGTAGCCCTGGTTGCTGCCGACCAGCCCGCCGGTCTGTCCGGCGCCGACCACCCTTCCGGTGGCGTAGTTGGCGGATACCCGGGTCTGGTTGCCTTGCATGTAGCCGACCAGCGCGCCGACGTAGTAGCCGGCGCTGGTTATATTGACGTTGGGCAGCCCAACGTGATGCACGTAGGCGGCGCTGCCAATCGTGCCGAACAAACCCACCTGGCTTCCGGTCCGGTTGATGAACAGGTTGGAGATGCTGCGGCCGTTGCCGTGGAACTCGCCGCTGTACGCTGTATCGCCGGCGTGGCCGATGGGCCGCCAGCCCTGTCCGTCGTTCCAGTAGTAGTCGCCGGCGTCGGCGCGGCCGTTGCGGTTGGTGTCGAAGTTCAGGTCGGCGGTCAGCTCATAGCCCTGGCACTTCGTGGCGCAGCCCATGTTGTAGGCGGGGTCGCGGAAGGCCCGGCTGGCCGCGGTCGAAGGTGTGCCGACGCCGGCGGGGTCGTAGCGGATGGAGTTGAGCTGGGCCAGGTTGGACACCTCGATGAGGTTGTCGTCGTCGCGGTCGTGATCACGGCCGCCGCGCCGCTGGCGGCCGAACTCCTGCCAGGTGGCGATGCCGTCGCCGTTGCGGTCCGCCTTCAGCGCCGGCAATTCGTTGGACGTGCTGAAGTCCCAGGGGTCGTCCGGGGAGGAGGCCCCGGCCGGCCGGCGGTCGGTGTCCACGTTCCATTTGGCGTAAATGCCGCTGTAGCCTGTGGGATCTTTCAGCGCCAACAATGACCTGGAGTAGGGAAAGTCGTCCACCTGATGGCGGTCGGAGTTGTAATAGACGCCGAGGCTTTCCAGGTCCTTCTGGTTCTCGGTATGGCCCACGACGCCATGCGCATGCCCGCTGCCGCTCACCGTGCCCAGCGCTAAGACGTTCTGTGTCCAGCCGCTGTTTTCGCCCACCACGCCGCCCACGTCGTCGCCTCCGGTCACGACCGTGTCGGTCCAGGAGGCCACCACCCAGCCGTTGCTGTCACCCACCAGGCCGCCGGTGTTGTTCTTGACGCCGGCAACCCGGCCGGTGGCGTAGCTGGAGGACACCGCTCCCGAACTGGTATTTAAATGGGCCACAAGCTCGACTTTGTACATTCAGGCGGCGTAAGTCAGGGATTCTATGAGTCGGTTGAACAGAAGCGCGGGGACTTTAACGATGTCGGGTTTGCGCTCAGACACACAAAAAGTCTCAGACGCTCTCCACATATGATGACGCGCCAATGCGATTGCGTCGCTGAACGTGGGTTCAGACCTGACATACCATGCGGCTGAACGCGTTGGAACTGAACCTTCTCGCCTTAGCAGTTCGGCTGCGAGAGTTATCCAGGAGAACAGCGCCAGCAGCGCGGGCGTGGTACGGGCTATGGCAAGGTCCGACCACTGGCGCTGCGTACCCACTCCAAGGTGAGCGCGTACCTCCTGGAATGTAACTTCAATCCGCCAGCGCAGCGCGAACCATTCGACGATCTGCGTAGGGGATACTGAAAGATCTGTGCACAGCAGGGACTAGGAGTGGAACTGCCTGAGTGGGTCTCGAATGAGAACCCAGCGAATGGACACAGGCGGCTTGCCGCTGTGATACCAGAGCGCGGTGTGAGAGCTGAGTTCCACCGTACGGGTATCGTTGTCGTACCATGCGACCGATGTCCGGCTCCAGCGTGTATCGGGGCGGTCGAGGAGTTCCCTGAGCGTGGGCAGGCGCTGGCCCTTGAGACGCGGGCGTCCCATTTGACCGGGCAGTCGTCTTGGAGCGGGTTCGTAGAGCGCGGCGTCGAGCCTCAGCCTGGTGATGAAGGCAACGGGTTGGGACATAGACTGGCAGAAGTGGAGCAGGTCGAGTGCGGCGCAGCCGCTGTCAGCCACCATGACGATGGGACGGTCTGGAAGCCAACGCCGGAGTTGGAGTATCATCTGGCGCGCCCAGTCGGTGATCCTCTTGTGAGTCCGTCCCATCTTCCGGTTGTAGCGTTCGGAAGGAGCCAGAGCCGTCAGTACAGGCAATGCCCATGTCCTATGCGCCCAGGGTATGGTGGTCAGCCACATCAGGCTTATCCAGCGCAGGCCCGAGGCCTTGACCAGATGGCTGTCGCTGGAGCGCGCAGCGTCTCGGTAGATGCCCTTTGCCCTGATGCGACTGCCCCGCCGCCGCTCAATTGTTTCGTCTATCCCGAATACCAGTGGACCGTCCCCTTGGGCAAGATGCTGAATCAGAAGCGTCAGCAGAACTCGGCTTAGCCCGAATCCACCGAAGAGGGTTAGTATCGCCGCCGGGGCGTGGGTGAGGGACGTGTCAAAGTGGCGGTGCGGTTATGATGTCAGCGCCTGGGTCGTTCTGAAGGTCCGCGGTCGTGATTTTGGACGCCAATGGAGGCCCACAGTGGCGATTTGGGGCGAGTTTGACGAATCTGCGGGCAACAGTGGACACCCGCGGTCCGGTCCGGAGCGATCTTACGGACAAGACAGGCTGTGGTGTGTACGGTGGTCAGTAGTAGACACTGCCGTCAGGCCGGCAGAGGAATGGCTCGCAGTCTGGTCAGTGCGCGACCGAACTGTGTTTCCCAGGGCCAGCGCTGCGGGAGATGCAAAGTAAGGCGGCGGGCCGAGTGGGTGAGCCGTCCGGCGAGGGAGAACAAGCGTCTGCGCAGGGTCTTGGTGGTCGCCACCGGCTCGCGCAGACCGATGCGTCCGATCCAGCGAGCCAGGTTGTGAGCCATTACCTGTATGGCCATCCAGGCGGCGTTGGCTGCAAAGCGCCCCGAGGGCAGATGGTTCAGCCCGACACCGTACTTGAGGTCTCGGATGGCGTTCTCGATCTCGGCGTGGCGGCGATGGTCGGCCTCCAGTTGGAGGGTGTCGCCCTGTCGGTCGGTGATGAAGGCGTGATAGCTGTAGTCGACGAAGAGGGCCAGTTGTGAACCGGGCGTGGGCTTCACCCTGCGGACGATGAGACGCACCGGTGCGGCATCGGGCTCGTTCCGAAAAGGGGTGTAGGTGGTCTCAGCCACGTCGGCTGCGCCGTCCATCCAGTAGGGTATGGGAGTCCAGTCCTCCTCAGGTATGGCCTCTATGAGATTGCGCAGTCGGGTGTGCTGACGGACGGTGATGGAGAAGCGGACACCTGTCTTTCGGCATACGGAGACGATGTCATGGGTGTAGAAGCCACTGTCGGCGCGTACGGTGAGTTGTCCTGTGGCCCCGGCGCAGCGCACCCGGCTCACCGTCTCACGCAGGAAGTGGGCTGCGCCCCGGGCGGTGTTGGCTCGACCCTGTCGCAACCGGGCCATCAGCACGTCGCCGGTTCCTGCGGCGACGGCCACAAGCGGGTGATAGCCTCTCTGGCCGGTGTAGTTGTGGCGGCGGGCGCCCTCCTTGCCCAGTCCGTAGGTCTCGCAGATGGTGGAGTCCAGGTCGATGGTCAACGGCTCATCGCCGGGACCCGCGCCAGCGGCCCAGGCCCGCGCCAGCAACTCCCGGCTCACCCGGTCCAACTGCCGCACATGTCCCCACCTGAAGCTGCGCAGGAAGGTCCCCAGGGTGGATGGCGCCTTCACTGTACAGCCCAACACCCGCCCGGTCCCACCGGCACGCAGCGCGTCGGCGTCATCGATGCAGTCCCCACCGGCCAGCGCCGAGGCAACCAGGGTCAGCGTCTTGTCTCCCGGGTTCGCCCGTCCCGGCGCATCGCCCAGGTCAACGTTGCTGTCCACCAGTTCACTCAGTCCCAGGCGCTGAGCGAGAGTGGCCGGCACGAGCAGCCCGGCATTGGCCACCAGCCGGGGATCGTCGAAGGCGATTCGGATGCGGTCGGGACGCTCAGGTGGTAACATCTATTAAGTGCTCCTGCTCTGGGGTTGGTTCTTGTCTTCAAACCCATTATCCCAGATTCAATGGAGCGCTTTCTCACCCCTTTTGCACGACGACTCATCCATCCCTTCGGTGGATCCGGGCTAAGTTTCGCTCCCATCGCAGTGTAACCCCAGTGTGCCATTAGATGGCTACACTGTCAATGGACGCTTTCGCGGTGGGTTCTGCCGGAACTTACGATACGACGGGGACATGGTACAATTCGGGCATCACACACTCAGAGGGACAGGCCAACCATGTCAGACACCACATTCACTGTTTATTTTATTGGCGGGCAGAACCCCGGCGCGAACCACGCCGACACCATCGAGGAGCTGGAGAAGGTGGGGGCGCAGCTTGTGCCGTTGCCTCGTCTCGAGACCGAGGACGAGATAATCGAGCAGACCGCCGACGCGGACGCGCTGATCGTGAGCGAGGCTCCGATAACGCGCAAGGTGCTGTCTTCTTTCGAGCGCTGCAAGGCCGTCCTCAGGACCGGCGTGGGCTTCGACTGCATTGACGTGCCAGCCGCCACCGCCACCGGCATCGCGGTCGTAAACGTGCCGGACCTGTGGACGCGCGAGGTGGCGAACCAGGCGATGATGCTGCTTCTGGCCGCTAACCGGAAGCTGCTCGAACAGGAGAGCAGCGTTCGGGAGAATCGCTGGACTCCGCGCATCTCGGCCCCGGTCGGGCCGCTGCACACCGAGACCGCGGGCGTCGTCGGACTTGGCCGCATCGGCAGCGCGTTCGCCAGGCGAATCAAGGCGTTCGAGGTTGACCTGATTGCGTATGATCCCTTCATCTCCGACGAGGCGTTCGAGGCGGTGGGCGCGAGATCCGTGTCGTTCGACGAGCTTCTGGAGCGGTCAGACTACATATCGGTTCACACGCCGCTGGACGACGGCACATACCATCTGATTGACGAGGACGCGCTGCGCAAGATGAAGCCGACAGCCATCCTGATCAACTCCTCGCGCGGCCCGGTGGTGGACGAACAGGCGTTGATAAAGGCCCTCCGGGAAGGCTGGATACTAGGCGCGGGACTGGATGTGCTGGAACAGGAACCACCGGATCCGGACAATCCCCTGCTGGGCATGGACAACGTGGTCCTGACCCCCCACGCCGCCCACTACTCCGAGCTTTCGATGGCGCTCCGCCCCAGGCGGTACGGCGTCGAGGTGGCCGCAGTCCTCGACGGGCGCAAGCCCATGAACCTTGTCAACCCGCAGGTGATGGAGATTCTGGCACTGCGCTGAAGAGTACGCTCAGGAGTGAACTGTGAGTGCCTTCAACATGAAAATAGAAGTGGGAAATTCTGGCCACAGCCGGTTCGAGACGGTTGAGGCATTGGTGGATACAGGCGCGACCTATACTCAATTGCCAGGTTCCGTTCTGAGGTCGCTGGAAGTGATTCCGTTTGGCTCCATGGACTTCATACTAGCCAATGGTCAGAGTATCACTCGCGACATCGGCGAAACCGCGCTACGGATTGACGACATGGTTCGCGCAAGTCCGGTAATTTTCGCGGACGAAGATTCCCATGCGCTTCTGGGAGCAGTGACTCTTGAGATATTCGGACTGGGGGTTGATCCTGTCAATGAGCCTCTGATTCCTATTGAGGGGGTTTTGGTTGGCATACTGAGCGCGGAAGACCGCGTGGTCAGGCAATCTCCAACTGGTCGCCGTCGAAGGTGATGGAGCGGCGGCCGTGTCTGAGGACGGCCCGCCTGAAGTGACGCAACTCCGTTCGCAGTTCATTCAGGCGTCGGTTCGTTTCGGTGTCGAACCTGGGCGCTCCTGATCCGCTCGACATGACTCCCCAGAGATCGCGCTGGGGCATTCGCTTCAGCATCTTTCCAAAATTCATGATGAATAACTTGAACGCCTGCGCCGACAAGTCGCGCATTGGAGCGTCGTCCGCCGGGTCGGCGAAGTAGAGCTCTAAGACAACCTCGGACTTGTCCGACGTTACAGCACCTAGGAGAAGGACGGGCTGTGGCTGACCGCCAAACAGGGATTCTCCGCCCTCGACACTCCGCGCGGAGTCTCTCAAGGCAGCCTGCATCACCCTGAGGGTCGAGGAAACGTATGACACTGGCAAGGTCTTCGCATTCATGACCAGAGTGAGCCGGTAGTCAGTCTGTCCTACGCTGTCGGAGGTCATCCGGGCCTCGTTCGCACTGTGTCTGAGGGTTTAACTCGCTTGCTCATCGCAGTACCCTCACGTCTCCGACGCGGCGGGTGACTCGCGCATGGTCGAGATGGTCCATGAGCGCGAGGGCATACTTTCGGCTCGTGCCAAGCAGATCTCGCACGTCGGCCACGCTGATTTCGCCATTCCGATTGAGATACTCGGATATCTTATCAACCATATCACCGTATGCCGAAGCGGAAAAGACCACGCTCTCGCTGACTTTCACCACCTGACCCCTCTCGTCCAGGAGGTTCACGACTTCGGGATCTATCGTTATGTCGGTGGGAGGAGAGAATGGGTTGGAGTCCAGCTGGCGCAGGTAGTTGTCCACCATCTCGCGTTGAGCGTCACGGATACTGGGGACGTGGTCGGGCAGGCGCGCCGTGGAGCCGTCTTCAACCGTGACGCCGCCTTCGTTGAGAATCCTGAGCGCGTCGTTGAACACCTGAGGGGACAGATTCAGACGGGAGCGCAACTCCTCTTTGGGCGCGCCCGTTCGCAGCGGGAATTGACGGTGATAGTCTCCGAGGGCCGCGCGCGTCCGTTCGGTAAGGGAGTTCCAGCCGTCCGCTGTGTAGAACCTGGTCGCGTGGTTGATGCCGCCGCTGCCGAGCGCGACGACTCCGCCATCCGAGGCCATCTTCTCAAGCTCCACCCTCGCGGTGTCGGCGTTCATGTTGGCGCGGTTGACGACTTCCCTGAACTCGGCGGGTTCGATGCCTTCAATGGTCTTGTGCAGCACTTCTCGAACATCGCCTCTCTCCATGATTTCCAGACGCTCGATGGTGGGTCTGTGACGTCGGCGGGGCCGGGGGGCGTGGGTATCAACGATGTTGCCGCCGCCGAGCGTGGTCATGTTGGAGCGGATTACGAAGTAATCGCCCTTGGCTACGGCTATCGTATTGTCCAGTTTGAGCTGCGCCCAGGCGGTATCTCCGGGGAGGACGCTGTCATCCTCGAACAGACGCAGCCGGGCGACCGACTCGCTCGAACCTGTATGCACGGTCACATACATATTGTGGCGGAGAGGATTCGGGGCATCCTTCAGGACGCGAAGGTGAACGTCGAATGCGGTGGTGGGACGCAGCCAGCCCGGCAGGGTTAGAACCTCGCCACGAGATACTTCATCGTGGGACACGCCTATCAGGTTGGCGGCGACGCGAGTGCCGGGTTCGGCGCGGGTTACCTTGCTCTTGTGAGTCTGAATGCCGCGAATCCGGGTACTCTCACCCGCAACCGCGAGCTCGACGTCCTGGCCGATGTCCAGGTACCCGTCTATCAGCGTTCCGGTTACAACAGCGCCGAATCCCTTCATTGTGAAGGAGCGGTCTATGGGCAGTCGTGGACGTCCCAGGTCGCGCTTGGCCGGAATGTCTTTCAGCAGCGCCTCGATAGCCTCTACAAGCTCCGGCAGGCCCTCGCCGGTGTGGGCGGAGACGGGTATGATACCCACGCCCTCGAGTACAGTGCCTTCGAGAGTGTCTTCGACGTCGGCGGTCACAAGCTCGATCCATTCTTCGTCCACCAGGTCGCTCTTGGTGAGCGCGACGAGACCCCTGGGTATTCTAAGCAGGTCGAGAATGGCGAGGTGTTCGCGCGTCTGCGGCATTACCGACTCGTCCGCTGCCACCACCAGCATGGCCAGGTCAATTCCGCCCACTCCGGCCAGCATATTGTTCACGAACCGCTCATGCCCGGGAACATCCACTATGCTTATCTCGTTGCCGCTCGGAAGTTCCAGCCACGCGAAACCCAGGTCTATCGTCAGGCCGCGCTCCTTCTCCTCCGCCAGCCGGTCCGGGTCTATCCCCGTCAGCGCCTGGACGAGAGTGGACTTGCCGTGGTCAACGTGGCCTGCCGTGCCTACAACGAACATGGACTATACCCTCATGGGATGGCTTAGTTCCGTCTAGGATAACACAGCGACCGCGCGTAGTTGTGGTCTTCGGTTACTAGCTAGGGTCTTTCGATTGTTCGCCTTAGGCGGTCGCAATGCGTGTCTTCCGGCGCTGGGCACTGGATAAAGCACGGTTCCGGCCCAAACGATTTCGGCATGGTGGTTCGGTTCACCAGTAACGGAAATGGGACGATTCAGGGATACGGGCAACATGTAGCGATTGGACCGCTGGCAGATATGGTAGAGTTGAGAGACGCGGACATAACACTTGCTGAGCTTCGTGAAGCCCAGTCTGAGGCTATCGAAGCCATCAGTGGCAAGGATATACCTGCTGAATCGGGAATTGATGTAAAGGCGGGTAAGGTCAAGATTTACGTAGCCGAACGGGGTCGTCTGGATGATGCAATACAAAAGGGGATCGTCAGCTTGCCTGAAAAGGTTGATTTAGTTACTGTTTCGGCAATGGGTCAGCTGGAAGCCGACATATACGGCGGGCTATCACTAACCCCTTGCACTAGTGGTTTTTCCGTTAAAAATGCCGTTGGCACGAGAGGCATTACGACAGCAGCGCACTGCGAAGATGAGGTATCCTACAATGGGACGGACCTGGATCATGAGGATGCTGAAATCGGTTATAGGTACGATATACAATGGTTCACAGCTCCCGATTTCACAATTACCAATAAGATACGTTCGACAAGCGGTGGCGGAACCCGAAGGATAACGGGGACAGTACACAGGACCTCCCAGTCAGTAGGTGAATACGTTTGCAAGTATGGCAAGACAACACACTATACTTGCGGTTATATTGAGACCAAGAACTATCGGCCTGACGAAACTGACGATTTCCCTCATCCGGCTCCCAATTTCATTCGAGTTAACAATACGGCTGGCTACGATAACCTCTCCTCTCCTGGGGACAGCGGCGGTCCGTGGTTCTTTTCTAATGATGCCTACGGAACACACGTTGGTTCTCCCGCAGGAGACTCAGATGACGCCTATTACATGGCGGTCAACTACATATCCCGGGGCATCCACGTCGACGTTTTGACATCACCGTAAGGGGACCAATTGTTTCATAGGTCGAGTACCCACTTTTCACTGTTGGCGATTGTTCTATTGTCAATGGTGGGATGCACAGAGCCAGAGCCAGCTAACCCCAACTTCCCTCAGTTGAAGAGAGGGCCGGTGGGATTAGAAGCTGACCTTGTAGGCGAGTTGGTGTCAGAGAACGGCTGTCTTCGTGTAAGAACGGTAAATGGCTCTACCTACCTCATTATATGGCCTAACTTTTCCAAGATGACTAGTGATGGACAGGGTGTGCATCTCAGCGAGAATTCGGAAGTGCTGCTGTCTGTCGGAGACAAGGTGATGATTGGTGGTGGCGGAACTCCACCCGACCACGTTCACAATATAGTAGCGCAGCCAATTCCGAGTGATTGTCCCGGCCCATACTGGCTCTTCGGAAGACAAATCGGGATCTATTCGGAATGAGGGGCACGATGCACCTGCCGGGATTGAGTTCTTCCCGGCTGGTGCATCGCAGCAGAGGTCGAGCTCCGCGGAGCAATAACATGTATTGTGCGGGTACCCTCCTGAAGGAGGTCAAATGCTTCACAGGGCAAAAGCATGTGTTTCGCTGCTGGCGATTGCTCTATTGTCAATGGTGGGATGCACAGAGCCAGAGCCGGCTAACCCCAACTTCCCTCAGATGAAGGGAGGGCCGGTGGGATTAGAATCTTACATTCTAGGCGAACTAGTGTCAGAAAACGGCTGTCTTCGTTTAAGGGACGATACAGTTGGCAAAGCCTACCTCATTATATGGCCTAACTTTTCCAAGATGACTAGTGATGGACAGGGTGTGCGTCTCAGCGAGAATTCGGAAGTGCTGCTGTCTGTCGGAGACAAGGTGATGATTAGTGGTGGCACGGGATCCGACCGCGTTCACAATAGTGATTGTCCCGGCCCATACTGGCTCTTCGGAAGACAAATCGGGATATATCCCAGAGTGAGAGGACATAATACGCCAACCGGGAAGAACCCAATCCCGGCTGGTGCATCGCAACAGATGTCATGCTATGCGGAGCAACAGCGTGTATTGCGCTGGAGTCATCCTGAATGTGCAGGCGCTCCCCGACACGCTGTTGCTAGTAGAGTTGCAAGGATACAATGATGCCTACGGAACACACGTTGGTTCTCCCGCAGGAGACTCAGATGACGCCTTTTACATGGCCGTCAACTACATTTCCCGGGGCGTCCACGTCGACGTTTTGACATCACCTTAAGCCCGAATCCACCGAAGAGGGTTAGTATCGCCGCCGGGGCGTGGGTGAGGGACGTGTCAAAGTGGCGGTGCGGTTATGATGTCAGCGCCTGGGTCGTTCTGAAGGTCCGCGGTCGTGATTTTGGACGCCAATGGAGGCCCACAGTGGCGATTTGGGGCGAGTTTGACGAATCTGCGGGCAACAGTGGACACCCGCGGTCCGGTCCGGAGCGATCTTACGGACAAGACAGGCTGTGGTGTGTACGGTGGTCAGTAGTAGACACTGCCGTCAGGCCGGCAGAGGAATGGCTCGCAGTCTGGTCAGTGCGCGACCGAACTGTGTTTCCCAGGGCCAGCGCTGCGGGAGATGCAAAGTAAGGCGGCGGGCCGAGTGGGTGAGCCGTCCGGCGAGGGAGAACAAGCGTCTGCGCAGGGTCTTGGTGGTCGCCACCGGCTCGCGCAGACCGATGCGTCCGATCCAGCGAGCCAGGTTGTGAGCCATTACCTGTATGGCCATCCAGGCGGCGTTGGCTGCAAAGCGCCCCGAGGGCAGATGGTTCAGCCCGACACCGTACTTGAGGTCTCGGATGGCGTTCTCGATCTCGGCGTGGCGGCGATGGTCGGCCTCCAGTTGGAGGGTGTCGCCCTGTCGGTCGGTGATGAAGGCGTGATAGCTGTAGTCGACGAAGAGGGCCAGTTGTGAACCGGGCGTGGGCTTCACCCTGCGGACGATGAGACGCACCGGTGCGGCATCGGGCTCGTTCCGAAAAGGGGTGTAGGTGGTCTCAGCCACGTCGGCTGCGCCGTCCATCCAGTAGGGTATGGGAGTCCAGTCCTCCTCAGGTATGGCCTCTATGAGATTGCGCAGTCGGGTGTGCTGACGGACGGTGATGGAGAAGCGGACACCTGTCTTTCGGCATACGGAGACGATGTCATGGGTGTAGAAGCCACTGTCGGCGCGTACGGTGAGTTGTCCTGTGGCCCCGGCGCAGCGCACCCGGCTCACCGTCTCACGCAGGAAGTGGGCTGCGCCCCGGGCGGTGTTGGCTCGACCCTGTCGCAACCGGGCCATCAGCACGTCGCCGGTTCCTGCGGCGACGGCCACAAGCGGGTGATAGCCTCTCTGGCCGGTGTAGTTGTGGCGGCGGGCGCCCTCCTTGCCCAGTCCGTAGGTCTCGCAGATGGTGGAGTCCAGGTCGATGGTCAACGGCTCATCGCCGGGACCCGCGCCAGCGGCCCAGGCCCGCGCCAGCAACTCCCGGCTCACCCGGTCCAACTGCCGCACATGTCCCCACCTGAAGCTGCGCAGGAAGGTCCCCAGGGTGGATGGCGCCTTCACTGTACAGCCCAACACCCGCCCGGTCCCACCGGCACGCAGCGCGTCGGCGTCATCGATGCAGTCCCCACCGGCCAGCGCCGAGGCAACCAGGGTCAGCGTCTTGTCTCCCGGGTTCGCCCGTCCCGGCGCATCGCCCAGGTCAACGTTGCTGTCCACCAGTTCACTCAGTCCCAGGCGCTGAGCGAGAGTGGCCGGCACGAGCAGCCCGGCATTGGCCACCAGCCGGGGATCGTCGAAGGCGATTCGGATGCGGTCGGGACGCTCAGGTGGTAACATCTATTAAGTGCTCCTGCTCTGGGGTTGGTTCTTGTCTTCAAACCCATTATCCCAGATTCAATGGAGCGCTTTCTCACCCCTTTTGCACGACGACTCATCCATCCCTTCGGTGGATCCGGGTTAAGGAAGGGGACCAATTGTCTCATAGGTCGAGTACCCACTTTTCGCTGCTGGCGATTGCTCTATTGTTAATGGTGGGATGCACAGAGCCAGAGCCGGCTAACCCCAACTTCCCTCAGTTGAAGGGAGGACCGGTGGGACTAGAAGCCCTGCTGGTGGGCGAACTGGTGTCAGAGAACGGCTGTCTGCGTGTAAGGAGCATAGATGGCGCTGACTTCCTCCTCATATGGCCTAACACGTCTGAGATGGCCGATGATGGCAGGGGTGTGAGAGTCATAGACGACTCGGGCGCATCCTTGTCTTTCTCTGTCGGAGACGAGATGCGAATGGGCGGTGGTATAACCCCATTCTCCCACGTTCAGACGATAGTAGTGCAGCCAATTCCGAGTAATTGTCCTGGTCCGTACTGGCTTGTCGGAGAAATCTTGACCTCTTCAGAATGAGGGGCACAGTGTGCTGAAGCCCTCCTGTTACGATAACAGGAGGGCATACTGTACAAGGCCGGCCCAAGGATATGACGATTCACACACTTCTTCGAATGGGCTTCTACGTGATAGCAGGGACCGTCCTCGCCTCTATAACCTGGAGTACCATCGAACATTCAGCGGTGACCGGGGACTACATCCTATCCGTCATCCTGCTGGGAATGATGTTCTTCATCATCGGGCAGTTCTTCGTGGACCGCTGGCGGCCGGAGTACGGACCCGGGGACTTCCATCCGACCAGGCCCTGGAAGACGCCGCGCGAGACCACCCGCTCCGGCCTGTGGCTTAGGGTCGGGTTCGTCACACTGATAAGCGTAGTCGTGTACAGTGTCCTGGCCTCCCTGTTGGTATCGCTTACCACGGCCCGACCCGCGTTCATAGTTCTGCTGGGCGCGCTGTTCCTGCTGCGTATCCCTCATCTATACTGGAGTATGCGAAGTCGGTATGAGGAAGCCCGGGACGGAGACGGTCATACCTCCGAACTGCGCTACCTCGGCGGCTCTGCGCTCAGCCGCAGAACGATATGGCTCACGCCCACGCTCATGGCGGGCGTCGGCGCAGTCCTCGCCACCGTCGGAGCGCTGCTTAGCTGAACCGAAAGGCGGAGCGCCCGTGCGAGAGGTCATACGCGAACTGGCGCACACCGCGCTGATGTCCCTGGCCGTGTTCCTCGCCATACACTTCAGCATAGAGAACTTCAGGGTGGACGGCTTCAGCATGACCTCGACCCTCGTTGACGGCCAGCATCTCATCGCCAACAAGCTGGTCTTCTCCCGTCTCAACGCCGACGCGCTGACCGGCCTCATACCATTCGTCCCCGACTCCCGCGACAGGAACGCGCTCTTCACCTTCCACCCGCCCGAACGCGGCGACATCATGATCTTCCTGCACCCGCGCGATCCGTCCCGCGCCCTGGTCAAGCGCGTCATAGGTCTGCCGGGCGACCTGATAGAGATAGACGCTGGACAGGTCATACGAAACGGGGAGCGACTGGACGAGCCTTACGTCGTCCACCGCGACACTCGCGGACTCGATCCCGTCCAAGTGCCTGAGAACGCCTACTACGTCCTGGGCGACAACCGCCTCGTCTCCAGCGACTCGCGTGACTGGGGATTCGTCCCCGACGAGCTAATCATCGGTCGCGCTTGGCTCAGCTACTGGCCCTCCGACAGAATCGAGTTCCTCCACTCGCCCTGGTAAGATCGCCGCGCGCCAGCACAATCCCGCCCGAAACGCCGGGGTCATTCGATGATCAATATCCGGCGGCTGCCAGACCTGCTCTCATGGTAAGCCGGCGTATTGCTCCGTAGGGGCAACCCTTGTGGCTGCCCTTTAGTTGCGCCGCCATATTGGATAACCGAAAGACCCTGGGTTGGCGCCGGTTGTGTTACGCGGTCATACCTCCGATACACTATAATACATATGTGCGATATACCACTTGCTCCGACCTTCGGAGAGCGGGTACAGAGCGCTTTCAGAGCGGAAAATACGACGTATCTGCTCTGTCAGAAAATGATATACCCATCCTGATTGACTATCTGACATGAGAAAGACGTATTGAACGATAACATGAATCCGAAATATCACGGTTCGGACGACACAGAGCAGATAGAGCGGAAATTTTCAAAAACTTTTTCAGAACGGCCTGAATTAGTCTGTACATATCAACTTTACTGCGATGATTCAGATCATGTTCGTTTGAGAGGACGGAGACACCCGGCAGATTTCATCCTGAATATCCTGACATCCTGTAAATCCTGATTCTGACATCAATCCCCGACCGACCAAGCCAATATAGTCTCCATCTGAAAAGACCCTGATGACGGGGCGAAGTAAATGACTCCGCGACTGCGGATGGTTACCCTGGACAAAGGCTCAGAACCTATTCATAGAAGTTGGCAATTGTATTAGAATGGGTTCACTCTAACCAGGAATCAAGATAAGCGGGCGTGGGGAATGGCAACTGTCAGGGAACTATATGACCTTCAGCTTCTGGACTGGGATATTCAGAAGCGGGAGGAGGAGTTGGCGGAAATTCGCGCCAGGGCTGCGGACGATTCGAGACGTATCGCCGCCAAGGGACAACTGGACGCGCTAGAGAACAAGATGGCGGAACTCGCCAGGCTGAGGAGACAGAGCGAGAACATTATCGAGGACATCGAGCGGCGAATCGCCGAGGTTGACAGGCGACTCTACGACGGATCGGTTACCAACCCCAGGGAGTTTGAGGCGTACCAGGAAGAGCGAACCAGTCTGGTGGGGAACCTCGGCGAGGAGGAGGACAAGCTGCTGGAGCTCATGATAGAGAGCGACGATACGCAAGCGCTGCTGGACAAGGTGAGAACGCTTTTCGAGCGTATTGACGAAGAACGTACCCGCGAGCTTGCCAATCTCCAGTCGAGGCACGCGGAAGTAACGTCCGAACTGCCCGACTTCAGGCGGCAAAGGCTGGCGCTGGTGTCCGAACACGCTCCGACGACTCTTGCCATCTACGAGTCGGTGAGGCAGCTCAGGGGCGGACAGGGCGCGGCGCTGGTTGACAGGCGCGGACTGTGCCAGGGTTGCAGGCTTGTGATTCCGACGACGGAGCTTCAGCGCGCGCGGGCCGGAGACGAGATTGTGCAGTGCGGAAGCTGCTCACGAATTTTGATTTACTCATGAGTTGCAAAAGAAGTCCCCTCAGTTACAAAAGTCCCCTCTCCCTCAAGGGAGAGGGCTAGGGTGAGGGAGCTCAGGGACGGACAGGGCGCGGCGCTGGTTGACAGGCGCGGGCTGTGCCAGGGTTGCAGGCTTGTGATTCCGACGACGGAGTTTCGGTGCGCGCGGGCCGGAGACGAGATTGTGCAGTGCGGAAGCTGCTCACGAATTTTGATTTACTCATGAGTTGCAAAAGTCCCCTCAGTTACAAAAGTCCCCTCTCCCTCAAGGGAGAGGGCTAGGGTGAGGCAGCTCAGGGTCGGACAGGGCGCGGCGCTGGTTGACAGGCGCGGGCTGTGCCAGGGTTGCAGGCTTGTGATTCCGACGACGGAGCTTCAGCGTGCGCGGGCCGGAGACGAGATTGTGCAGTGCGGAAGCTGCTCACGAATTTTGATTTACTCATGAGTTACAAAAGTCCCCTCTCCCTTAAGGGAGAGGGCTAGGGTGAGGGAGTTCAGGGGTGGACAGGGCGCGGCGCTGGTTGACAGGCGCGGGCTGTGCCAGGGTTGCAGGCTTGTGATTCCGACGACGGAGCTTCAGCGCGCGCGGGCCGGAGACGAGATTGTGCAGTGCGGAAGCTGCTCACGAATTTTGATTTACTCATGAGTTACAAAAGTCCCCTCTCCCTCAAGGGAGAGGGCTAGGGTGAGGGTGTTTAACTTCGATTGAGAGCGCTTGGATATTTCAGGGCGAACGCCCCAACATTATTGAACACAGAAGGCGGCAGGTCGCTTGAGGACTTAGAGTCGGAATTCCGCGACTACTGCTATATCAATATGCACCAGCCGGTCGAGATATTCGGTGATCTCGGACAGTCGGACGACGGCAAGCAGTCTGAGTATGAAAGGCTATTGAGTTACATCCGAGAATCGGGCTCGGAGTTTTTGGTCACCGTGCCGGACGCGACACACCTGGGGGACGATCTGGAGGCGGTGGCGCGGGCGTTTCTGGCGCTGGAAAGCATAGGAAGCAAGGTTGCGTGCCAGGATAAAGACTGGCCCGACCCTCTTCAGAACGCTCTGGCGGCGCTAGGCGCGACCGGACCGTCGAAATCGCGCAGCGAGAAGATCCGAAGGTCCATGCAGCGCAGGGCGCTCAGTGGAAAGGGGTTGGGACGCCCGCCTTACGGCTACCGGAACGGTGAGGACGGCACACTGGAAGTCGTCAAGGACGAGGCTCCTGTCGTAGAACTCATATTCAGGCTTTACACGAAAGACAGAATGGGCATGAGGCTCATCGTCCAGCATCTGAACGAGCGCGGGATAACCACGCGCAGGGGCGGAAACTGGAACGTCGTGAGCATCAGGGATATTCTGAAAAACACGGTCTATATCGGCACGTACACGCGGTTCGGGCTGCGGCTGCCCGGAACCCATGAGGCTATCATACCGCGCGATATATTCCGGGCGGCTCAGGACATCGTGAGAGAGCGACGTCCGATGGGGAGAGTGTCGCGGTCGGAGCCGTACCTGCTGTCCGGGATCGCCTTCTGCGATTCTTGCGGCAACAAGATGATGGGGGTAACGCGGCGGCAGTTGTGGAGGAACAAGGACGGTAACCGCAGCCGGGCCACATACCGCTACTACCAGTGCCAGTCCCGCAATAACCAGAGCGTGTGCGGGTATCACACCTGGCGCGAGGCCGACCTGGAGGGGGCGGTGCTCGCGCAGATTCCGCTGGCCATCGAGGCGAGGACGCTCCGCAGACAGCTTTCTCAGAATCAAGGCGCGGATTCCGAACAGGCGCTGAAGAAGATATGGGAAGAGAGGGTGAAGAACGCGGAACGCAGATTCTCGCAGACCCTGCGCAAGACCGCTTCGGGCGCGGTGAAGACCGACCAACTCGAACGCGCGCTCGCGGAACTTGACAAGGCGAGGGAATTGGCGGAGAAGTCGGACAAGCCGGCGGACGTGGACGATATGCTCGAAAAGTGGAATGAACGGGAATTCGACGAAAAGCGCGACTTTCTTCTGACGCACGTCGCGCGGATAGAGGTCAGCGACCACATGGCGCGGGTCGTGGGATGAGTGGAGAACGCCGGCGGTGGTTTCGGTGAATAAGAAATGCCCCTGGATTCGAGGGGACCTTCTGCTATGCGGCTTTATCTTTCTCCTCCGGCGGGAGTTCGTTGAATTCCTGGTTCAAAGACGGCCGCAAGTCAAATAGACCGCGAACCCAATTTCCTGATAACCTAGATGCCGCGTTGTCACTTGGGCATACTGCGGCATACTGGGAGACATATATTGGCCCTATCACTCATACCGAACACATATGAGTCTCTGGTAAGGCCGATACTGTTCAGACTGCCGCCTGAAACCGCGCACCGCCATATCGCCATCCCAATCCTCAAACTGCCGCTGGCGCAGAGCGTATTAAAAGCGGTCAACGGATTTACCTCCCCCGCCATTCGCACAAGCCTGGCTGGGATGCAACTGAAAAATCCGGTGGGCCTGGCGGCGGGCTATGATAAGAACTGCGAACTTCTGCCCGGCTTGGCCGCGCTCGGGTTCGGGTATGTGACGTGCGGCACGGTGACGCTGGAGCCGCGCCCGGGCAATCCGGGGACTCGGCTAATTAGAGATGTGTCGCGTCACGCTCTGGTAAACGCGCTTGGGTTTCCGGGTCTGGGACTGGAGGCGGCTGTGGAGAGACTCAGGGCGGGCAGGCGGCGAGTAGGCGAAGCTCCGGTCGTGGTGAGCGTGTCGGGGACTGAAATCGGGGACATCGCGGCTTGTCACAGAACGCTGGAACCGCTGGCGGACGCGATAGAGGTCAACATCAGTTCGCCCAACACTGCCAATCTGAGGGTGTTTCACGATCCGTCGGTTCTGGCAGACCTGCTGGACGCGCTCAATGAGTCGCGGACAAGGCCGCTGTTCGTAAAGATGCCGCCCTTCCCTGCCCGCGAGGATGATCCCGAACATCACGAACTCGTACTGTCTCTCGCCGATGTGTGCGTGTCGAAGCGGGTGGACGCTCTGACAGTCGCCAACACGCAGCCTGTGCAGGACGCGCGGCTCGGCGTCGGTTCGGGTGGATTGAGCGGCAGACCTGTCTTCGGCCGGACTCTGCGCATGGTACACGAAGTGCGAGAACGGGTTGGAGACGCGACAAACATCAACGCCTGCGGTGGCATATTCACGGCTTGGGATACATGGCAGGCGCTCGCGGCGGGCGCCGACACGGTTCAGCTTTTCACCGGCCTTGTTTACAGGGGCCCGGGCGTGGCGCGGGACATAAGCTCAGGGCTTGCCAGGATGGTGGAGCTCCAGGGTCTGAGCTCGGTGCGCTCCGTCGGGCGTTGGGCGAGCGTGTCCTGACATGGATCGAGGAAGGCTGAGCCTTCACCCTTATTTGGACAGGACGGTCATAGGCCACCCAGAATTGTACTTATCCTGACTTTATTTCTCATAGTATCGAGGGTTTAGCCAATCATGCCTGAATACAGGGCGCTCATACTCGATCTGGACGGTACGCTTATCGGGCCGGACGAACTCATATCGCCCAGGGTCGCCGAGGCGGTGAAAGAAGTCGCGCGGAAGATAGGCGTCTCGATAGCTACGGGCCGGGAGACGGGGGACGTTCTGAGGTACGCGGGGGAGCTTGGGCTGACGTGGGCGCAGATCTCGGACAACGGGGCGCAGATTCTGGACCCGGTGAGCGGAGAGAGTCTTTGGAGCGCGCCGCTGGGTGAGGAGTTGTCCCGCAGGGCCATGCGGCCTATCATCGAGGGTGGCCGCGAGTTCTTCGCCACGCACGCGGGCGGCGCGATAACGGACCTGTCGAAGCTGGATACATGGGATCTCACCAGGGTCTCGGCGCTCGACCTGGACAGAGAGACCGCGGACGCAATGGTGGCGAGTGTGAGCGACGAGAGGGGCATGGAGGCGGTGAAGGTCTGGCTTCCGTACAACGAACTGTGGGCGGTGGACTTCACGCGGAGCGGCGTCAACAAGGGCAGCGCACTGCGGATTCTGTGCGATATGTCAGGCATCGCGCCGTCGCAGACAATCGCGGTGGGCGACAGTTTCAACGACGCGCCGCTGCTGGAGACGGCGGGACTGGGGATAGCGATGGGCAACGCTCCGCAAGAGGTGCGGGACGCGGCGCGATACGTCGTGCAGACGGTGGATGAGGACGGGCTGGCGGAGGCGATAGAGCGGTATGTTCTGCCGATTCTGGGCTGACTCCGCCGGTCCGGACTACTGACCGCAGAAGGGCAGGCCCAGGCCGGGAAAGTCGTTGAGCTGTACATCTCGCAGACCGTCGGGTACGCACCCAGTCAACCGGTTGCGGCTGAACGTCGCGGATTGCAGATTTGATAGATTGCCAAGCTCCGCCGGTATCTGGCCGATCAACTGGTTGCCACTGAGGTACAAGAATACCAGATTGGAGAGGTTGCCGAGTTCCGCCGGTATCTCCCCGATCAACCGGTTCTCATCCAGCCCCAGCAATTGCAGATTTGATGGATTGCCAAACTCTACTAGTATCTCACCGCTCAACTGGTTGCTAGAGAATAACAGCGCCTCCAGATTGGGTAGATTGCCGAGCGTGGGCGGTATTTCGCCGCTCAACCGATTATTAGCGAGCCATAGCGCCTCCAGATTGGAGAGTTGACCAAGTTCGGGTGGTATCTCGCCGCTCAACTGATTGCCGTACAGAGAAATTCCTGTCAGATTGGAGAGTTGACCAAGTTCGGGAGGTATCTCGCCAGTCAATTGGTTGCCGCTGAGGTCAAGGAGTATCAAATTGGATAGACGGGCGAGTTCCGCGAGCGCCTCAACGCTCAACTCTCCAGTCAACCGGTTATCTGCGAGGGACAGGCTAACGACTCTGCCGCTTTCGTCAACTGACACGCCGCGCCACAGTCCAATCGAGGCATCGCTCAGCCAGTTGTCGCTGTTCGTCCAGTTCGCGCCGTCCATAGCGCTATGGAACGCGACCAACGCGGCCCTATCCGCGGCGTCCTCACTGCCCGAACAGAACGGCAGGCCGAGTCCGGAAAGATCGTTCTCGCCTGTATCCAGGCTATCGGGTATACAGCCGGTATGTAAAGGGCGGACATAAAATGTTGTTGTTCAGCATAAGCGTCACAACTAACTGTTCAGCAAGAATGTCACATCATGGAGAATGTGACGTTGAACCAAAGGGAACAGGCAAGACTTCAGGTACTCAACAGTTTGCTGACGGGGTACATGACGATAGAACAGGCATCTACGCTGATGGGAGTGAGCATACGCCATACCTGGCGCATACTGGCGGCATACAGGAAGGAAGGCGCAGCCGCCCTTGCTCATGGTCATCGAGGTCGCAGAGCGCCCAATGCGATATCGGAGGCAACGAGGGCTGCTGTGCTGCACCTGGCGCGCACGCGGTATTCGGGAACCAACCACACTCATATGAGCGAGTTGTTGAGAGAACACGAAGGCATAGACATAACTCGCAGCACGCTGCGGCGTCTGCTGGTGAACGCCGGCGAGAATAGTCCGCGTGGGAGGCGTCCGCCCAAGCGCCGAGTCCGGCGTCAGCGTATGCCACGTGAAGGTATGCTGATACAGATAGACGGAAGTCATCATCGATGGCTTGGAGGCGACGGACCGCAGTTCACATTGCTGCTGGCAGTGGATGACGCCACCGGCATCGTGGTCAATGCTCTTTTCAGTGAATTGGAGAACACACGCAGCTACTTCCTGTTGATGCGAGGTCTGATACGTAGCTGCGGCATACCGCTCGCGCTTTATGCAGACCGCCATGCCGTCTTCAAGCACACTCCACCGTCAGAGACCGCCGCTGGTCCCACTCAGTTCAGTCGAGCTATGGGTGAACTGGGCGTACAGCTAATATTCGCTCGATCGCCGCAAGCTAAAGGTCGAGTGGAACGCACCGCGGGTACACTCCAGGACAGGCTGGTCACGGAGCTCCGGCTTGCGGGCGCGACCACCATCGATGACGCCAACCGCGTGCTGGAGGACTTCCTTCCACGCTTCAATAACCGCTTCAAGGCGCCTGCTCAGGAGTCTGAAGTCGCCTATCGTACTGTGGGCGAGGAGATATGCCTGGAGGGGATCCTGTGCTTCAAGTACAGACGCAGAGTCGCCAGGGACAACACGGTCAGATACCGCTGGCGCACTCTGCAACTACTGCCAGGCACGGACCGGCCGAGCTACGCCGGAGCAGCCGTGGATGTACTTGAGGAACTGGGTGGAACCCTGCGGGTGCAGCACGAAGAACGTGACATCCCCTCTCAGGAGGCGCCACCACGTCCGAGCCTCCTTCGCGGCTTCGCTGGCAGAACCGTACATACGCCTATACTCCATCCCCCCAACAACGGTCTGGGAAGAAAATGGACGGACAGACTGGCGACTGCGGACGCCACTCGCGATGCCGAAGAGCCCCTTGACGCCTCCGGTCACAACGACACTGAAAGGTCTCGCAAAGCTGTGACGCGGCGACACAGGAAGCCAACGCGACTACAGACTGCCAGGTGGAAAGCGGTACAGAAGGCGAAGCGTAAGGGCCTGTCCATTCGTGGGATCGCCCGGGAACTGGGCATACACAGAGACACCGTAAAGAAGTATATGAACGCCGAGAGTCCGCCAATGACGCGCCATCGACTTACATCGCATCGAGCATGATCTGATACCATCACGGAGCGAGTTGATGACATTTATGCTGGCCACTTAACCCGACACTTATCCTGGACAGCGACACATAAAATGGACCACGTAGGCGGCTCGATTGCCTGACTGTGGCGGTTGAAAACCGTACCGTCTATCGCCTTCCATAGGGTCGAACCAGACCCGAAGGGAGGTGAGAAGGATGTACAGCGTGGAACTGTATATGCGTGTCCGGAGAACGTCCATGGTGGACGGCATGAGCATCCGTCAGGCCTCCCGCATCTTCGGTCTGCACAGAGACACCATTCGCAAGATGCTCAAGTATCCCACTCCTCCGGGCTACCGAAGGAGCAAGGCCCCCAGAAGACCCAAGATAGGTCCATACACAGGGGTGATACGCGACAATAACTTTTGCAGGCCTGTTGCCTCATCGAAAAATGTTACCGAAAGTTTACAGCTTTTAATTGTCGCTCACAGGTGTGATGTCACCTAGGTCAGCCTCGTTCATTTCACTCTGTTCGGCAGAAGCATACGCCAACTGTTTCGCTACGACGATGCGCCATTGGCGAACCCTGCGCTGAAGCGTCCGTAGTTGACGCCTGCTATACCGGTTGGGATAGCGAGCCATCAGACGATCAAGCAACTCGGCAGCCTTTGCGTCCGGCTGCTGCTGAAGCCAGTCCAATATTTCGCACCATACCCCTTCGAAGGGATCCGGTCGTGTGCGTTGCCCGCGACGTGTTCTCTTCTTCGGCGCGTGCGTGGGACGAACCTCGCCCTGTCTCCATAGCTCGGGCAGACTGCTCAGAAAGTGCTCCAGACTATCGCTTTGCGGCACACTCGCCGAGTCGGTTGCGTTGATGGTGGCAAGCGCCGACTGCGCCTCGCGTATCGTGTGCAGCAACGATACAGGATCGAGCTGAGCTCGACTGTCTCACAGCATCGTCTTGGTCTCCTCGCTCACGTCGTCTCGCCACAGGAGACGGTCGCAGGGTGTGGCAGGCGTGCTGTATCTCTTCTTCACGGTCCCGCCGTCACGGCTCCGTTCAAGTAGCTGGAACGAGGGCTGGAAGTGGTTCACCTACAGCCGCATCGCACCATACAGGTGCGCCATCGTCTGACCGGCCATCGGTCCAGAGTAGCGTTCGTGTCCAACGAAGCGACGCACGACCGAGCCGTTCTTCTGCTCTATCCACGCCTGGTCGTTCTTGCGATACGCACGCGAGCGGGTGAACTCGATGCCCCGCTCCTTGCAGTAGCTCAGCAGCGTCTCGTTGATGAACACGCTGTCGTTGTCGGAGTTTATCCCGCGGATAGGAACAGGGAAGACGCGTGAGACCGCCTCCAGTCCCTCCACCACCAGGAACTGCTCACGCGCCAGCAGTGGAATCGCCTCCGTCCAGCCTGAACACACATCAGTGACCACGAGGCTGCTGATGTAAGAACCGGTCACCGTGCCTCCGCAGTGCGCCACCAGGTCTATCTCCAGATAGCCAGGCTCAGGTTCCTTCCAGTCGGAGAAGGTGCGAACAGGGATGCGACTTCCCATCTTCCTCTTCTGCTTGCGCTTCCTTCGACTGCCAGCTTGCTCCCTGATGGGCCGCAGGAGCCTGTCTATGGTTGCAGCACTCGCAGAGAACAGTCGTCGCCGAACACCGGGATCGAGGTCAAGGTGGCCGTGCCTCTCCAGTGACTCCACCATGCTGGGCAGCGCTGCTTTCAGTCTCTTCCCGCATATCCGATCCGACGCTTCCCACACCACAGTCAGCGCTTCCCTCACCGCCTCGTCATAGATGCGCTGGCCCTTTGGAACGCTCCGGGGAGCTGGCTCATCGCTCTGTCTCAGGAGTCTGACAGCGTGCTTTCTGTGGCAGCCTGCTATGGCGACGAACTCATCCAGCATCCGACTCTTGTCTTTCTTCGACGCATCTCTGTACCGGTTGCGTATAGCCCTGAGCACCTCGGTCCTCGTTACTCCGCTGATCTCTCCGACCATCTGGCTGCCTCCTCATTCTTGGTAACACCCATTGTGAGGCAATGACCTGATTTCGGTAACATTCTCCGTGAGGCAATAGCTTCAGTTCGGTAACAAAAACCTTGAGGCAACGCGCCGGCAAAAATGGTTGACGCGGTACAAGGGGTGATAGACCCGATACTCCAGGACGATCTCAACGTACCCAGGAAGCAGCGCCACACCGCCAAGAGGATCTACGAGCGGTTGAGGGACGAGCACGGGTTCGAGGGTGGCTACACCATAGTCAAGGACTACGTGCGAGAACGCCGTCGCACAGCTCGCGAGATGTTCGTTCCGCTGTCCCATCCGCCGGGCCACGCCCAGTGCGACTTCGGAGAGGCGTGGGCTGTCATAGGAGGCGTGAAGCGCAAGAGCCTGCCCTCAGCGAAAGCGGGGGTCCACTTCTTCGTCATGTCCCTGCCGCACAGCGACGGCATTTTCGTGAAGGCCTACCCGGCGGAGACCACGGAGACGTATTGCGATGGGCACATATAGGCGTTCCGCTTCCTGGGCGGAGTTCCCCAGAGCATCCCCTGCCTTCGCTGTGGCCGGCTCTGTACGACAACACCAAGCTTGCCGTCGCCAGGATCCTGGGAGACGGCCGGCGCGTCCGCACCCGGGTGTTCACCCAGCTACAGTCCCACTACCTGTTCACCGACAGGTTCGGACGGCCGGGAAGGGGCAACGACAAGGGCAACGTCGAGGGGATGGTGGGGTATGGCAGACGGAACTTCCTGGTGCCCATCCCGTCGTTCGAGAGCTTCTTCGCGCTCAACCTGTATCTGGAGGGTCGCTGCTCAGAGAGACTGGAGGCAAGGCTGAGGGGACACGCCGAGACGATAGGCGAGCGAATGAAGCAGTACCTCACGGCGCTGCTGCCTATGCCCGCGGTTCCGTATGACGCGAGCGACAAGCGCGCGACCCGGGTGAGTTCTCTGTCTCTCGTCAGGTATAAGACCAACGACTACTCGGTGCCGGTGGCGTATGGATACAGGGATGTGCTGGTGAGAGGGTATGTCGACGAGGTGGTCATGAGCTGCGGATCGGAGGTCATAGCCAGACACCGGCGCTCCTACGAGAGAGGCGACTTCGTGTTCGATCCGATCCATTACCTGCCGCTCCTGGAGCAGAAGACCGCCGCTCTGGACCAGGCGGCGCCACTTCTGGGGTGGGACCTGCCCGATGAGTTCGACACACTGCGCCGGCTTAGGGAGTCGAGGATGGGAAGGCGCGGCAAGAAGGAGTTCGTGCAGGTTCTCAGGCTCATGGAGACCTTCTCCGCGAGTGAGGTGCATCAAGCTGTTCGTGACGCCATAAGTCTGGGAGCCGTCAGCCTCGACGCGGTCAAACATCTCTTGCTGTGCAACATCGAGGGATGGCCTCCCCGTCTCGACCTGGAACTGTACCCGTACCTTCCCAGGGTAAGCGTCGACAAGACCTCGGCCACGGACTATATGGGTCTTCTTACAGGGAGGGCATCGTGAGCGACAGATCGACTCTGCTGCTGGAACACCACCTCAAGCAGCTGAGGCTGCCGACCTTCCTCAGCGAGTACGACAAGATGGCGCAGCAGCGCGCCGCCGAGGGAGTGGACCATCCCGACTACCTTCTCAGACTCTCCGAGCTCGAGCTCATAGATCGTCATCACCGCATGGTCCAGCGAAGGATCAAGGCTGCAAGGTTCCCGGCGATAAAGAGCCTGGACACCTTCGACTTCGGGGCGATCCCGTCGGTGAACAGGCAGCTCGTGAACGAACTGGCCAGGTGTGAGTACGTCGAGAGACGTGAGAACGTCATGGCGATGGGCAACAGCGGCACCGGCAAGACCCACGTGGCCTTCGGACTTGGACTTGCCGCCTGTCAAAAGGGACTGTCTGTGGGCTTCACGACCGCCGCCGCGCTGGTGCATGAACTCATGGAGGCCAGGGACGATAGAAGACTGCTGAACCTTCACAAGAAGCTGTCTCGACTCAAACTGCTGATCAAAGACGAACTGGGCTTCGTTCCCTTGTCTCGGACCGGGGCCAAACTGCTCTTCGAGGTCTTCAGTCAGAGGTACGAGAGGGGCCCGATCCTGGTAACCACCAACCTTCCGTTCGACGAGTGGACCGACGTGTTCGGATCGGAGAGGCTGACCGGGGCGCTGCTGGACAGGTTGACTCACCATGTGAACATCCTGGAGATGAATGGTGAGAGCTACAGGCTCAGGCAGAGCAGACAGGCCGCCGCCATGCTGTCTTCAGACTGACCTACGCACTTAACCCCAGACTATTCAGAGCGGACATTTACCCCGGTCAATACTAACTTAAAGTGGTACAGTATTCCGCCGCCCCGGTTGTCCAATATCTCTCCGCCCTTCACACCGGTAAGTTGGTTACCCGAGAGGAACAGGAAAAACAGGGGCAGATTGGCGAGTTCGGGAGGTATCTCTCCACTCAACCGGTTGTCATTGAGGCCAAGCCCCCCCCCCCCAGATTGGAGAGTTGACCAAGTTCGGGAGGTATCTCTCCAATCAACTGATTTTCACTGAGGTCCAGCGCCACCAGGTTGTACAACCTACCGAGTTCGGGCGGCATCTCGCCGCTCAACTGGTTGACGTTAAGTTCCAGAAATTCGAGGAAGCGCAGATCACCCAGTTCTGGAGGTATCTCGCCGCTCAACTGGTTTCTATACAAACTTAGTTCAATAACTCGACCGTTATTGTCAGTCGTGACCCCCATCCATTCACTGATTGGCAGGTCGCTCAGCCAGTCCCCGTTGAACTTCCAATTGGGGCCGTCGGTGGAGTTGTAGAGCGCGATAAGTATGTCCCTGTCCGTGGTCAAAGCGGTCGTGGGTGTGGGCGCGCTGGTTGGTGTGGGTACAGGCGTATTGGTCGGCGTGGGTGTAGCCGTGGAAGTCGGAGCTGGCACAGGGGTCGGGGTATCAGGCGGGACGGGCGCAGCGGTCGGGAGTGGAACGCTGGTAAGTGTGGGAGTGGCGACGCTCGTCGGCTCCGGCCCGCCGCAGGCGACAACCAAGGCCAGCATGACACATGCCAAAAGCGCAAACGACGCGAGTTTCGACATCTCCGCTCCCCACTTATCCCGGACCGACGCTCAGGATACAGAGCATCCCAAGCGATCCTGTCCTACGTTCATTGTACTATGCCCTGTTGATTAGGACAGGGACATTCAGAGGAGAGTCCTCTCGCGCCTCCCCCTGCCCGGACGCGGTGTGGGTCGGTACGGACAGGGTAAGCGCATATCGCGGATGTCTAGAGGATGACGCTGAGGGGGGTTTCGAGGAGGCGCTTTATCTCGTTTATGAAGAACGCGCCTTCGGCGCCGTCCACTATGCGGTGGTCGGCGGACAGGGTGGCGGTCATCATCCGGCGGACGACTATGCTGTCGTCGTCGGCCACGACCGGGCGCTTCTGTACCGCGCCGACGGCTAGGACGGCGGTCTGGGGCGGCTGTATTATGGCGACGAAGCTGGTGACGTTCATCATGCCCATGTTGGACACGGCAAACGTGCCGCCGGAATACTCATCGGGGCGCAGGGTTCCCTGGTTCGCGCGGGCGGTCAGATACTTGGTGGCCTGGGCTATTTCGCTCAGCGACATATCGCCCGCGCCGACGACGGCGGGCATTATAAGGCCATCTTCCAGCGCCATGGCAATGCCGACGTTGATGTCGTCGTTCATCCTGATGCTGCCGTCTTCGTAGTATGCGTTAAACTTGGGGAACTTCTTCAGGGCAAGGACGCTGGCGGCGACGATCAGGTCGTTTACAGTGGCGCGGACTCCCCTGTCTGCCAGAGCGTCGTTTATCTGGCCCCTGAGCGCCATGGCGTCGGTCATGTCCACGTCGGTGTTGACGTAGAAGTGGGGCTTTTCGTCCTTGGAGCGAATAGTTACGCGCGCTATCTGCCGCCTCATGCGAGAGAGCGGGATAAGATCGGCGTCCGGCTCAGTCTCGGCGACAACTTCGGGTTCCGGTTCGGGCTCGGCGACAATCTCTTCGGCTACGGGTCCGGCTTCCGGCTCGGCAGCGACCTCTTCTACCTCGGGTTCTTTAACCTCGACTTCGGCGACGACAGGAGCCTCTTCCTCCACTACCGGATCTGGTTCGACTACGACCGGCGCTTCGGGTTCGGGCTCAGTGGGAGCGGCGGCCTGGGACTCGATGAATCTGACTATATCCTCTTTGACGATTCGTCCGCCCGGCCCGGTTCCTCGGACGTCCGCGAGGTCTATACTGGCCTCGAACGCCATCTGGCGGGCGATTGGGGTTGCGAATATGCGCCCGATGGGAACAGGTTCGCTCGGCGCTTCGAGAGGTTGCTCGGCAACGCCGTCAACCTGCGCGGATAGCACAGTTGACGCCCCGAGAGGAATGGCCTCATGGGTCTCTTCTTCGTCCGGGGATTCGGGTTCGGCATCAGCGACCGGCGGCAGGGGTTCCGGTTCGGGCGCTGGGGTCGGCGCCTTGGCTTCGTCGCCGACAAGCGCGATAGGCTGACCGACCGGAACGGTGGAACCTTCTTCAACCAGTATCGTCTGCAATACGCCGGCGGCGTAGGACTCGAACTCCACGACCGCTTTGTCGGTTTCAATTTCAGCCACAGGCTCACCCAACTCAACGTTGGAGCCTTCGGTCTTGAGCCACCGCACAACGGTGCCTTCCTGCATATCGTAGCCCATCTGGGGCATGGTGAGTTCAGTAGCCAAGGAACTCCCCCTCTCTAAAATAGATAGTGCGGCTTCCGCCTAAGCGAGCCGTTGCAAGTTAAGATAATATGTCAATTGAAGAAGATTAAACTGGTCTGGTGGGCTAAATTCCAAAGGTTTCGCTTATCTCGCGCACTACTCTGTCGGCGTCCGGAATGGTCGCGGCTTCAAGTTGTCCTGAGTAGGGAGCGGGCACATCTAATCCACCCACGCGCACGACAGGGCCGTCCAGGTAGTCGAAGGCCTCTTCGTGGATCGCGCTGGCTACTTCGCCCGCGAATCCGCCCGTTCGCCACGCTTCCTCGACCACAACGGCGCGGTTGGTCTTTCTGACGGATTCGGCTATCGTTTCGATGTCCAGCGGTCTGAGCGTTCTCAGGTCTATGACTTCAGCCCGCCTGCCGCGTTCCGCCAGTTTGTCGGCGGCTTCCATGGCGACGTGGGCCATACGGGAGTAGCCGATGATGGTGACGTCCGAACCCTGGCGGCGCACCTCGGCCTTGCCGAAAGGGACCTCGTAGTAATCATCCGGAACCTCTCCCCTGACACCGTATATCAAAGCGTGTTCGGCATAGATTATCGGGTTGTCGTCCTTGAGAGAACTTCGGATCAGTCCGAGAGCGTCATACGGAGTAGAGGGCACGGCGACCTTGAGTCCGGGAACCGAAGCGTACCAGCCCTCGAAGCTCTGCGAGTGGGTCGCGGCTAACTGCGCGCCGCCGCCGGTAACCGTCCTTACCAACATTGGGACGTTGAGCTGTCCATTGGACATATAGTGCAGCTTTGCGGCATGGTTGATAATCTGGTCCATCGCGAGCAGAGAGAAATTGATGGTCATAATTTCGACGACCGGCCTCATGCCGACCAGAGCCGCCCCGATGGCCGCGCCTACGAAACCGGACTCCGAAATGGGAGTGTCTCGAATGCGTTCGGGGCCGTAGCGTTCGAGAAAGCCGCGTGTCACGGCATAGGCGCCGTCGTACGCGCCGATGTCCTCGCCCATCATGAACACATCCTCGTCCGTGTCGAGACCCTCGCGCAGTCCGCGGGCAATGGCCTCTCTGATTATCATTTCGGGCATAACGCACTCCGGATCCTAGGCATATACGTTTTTGTAGAGTTCGTCGAGTTTGGGGAAGGGACTCTCGCGAGCGAACCTGACCGCCTCGTCTATCTCGTCAGAGACCTGAGAATCAATCTCTTCCAACTCCCCGGTGGCGATAAGCCCTTCTCCGAGGGCGAGCGCCTTGAAACGGTCAATGGGATCGTTGATTCTCCACTCGTCCACTTCGGACATTTCCCTGTAATTGACAGGGTCGGCCATGGAGTGTCCTCGGTATCTGTACGTCATGGCCTCCAGGAATACGGGGCCGTACCCGGCGCGAACACGGCCCAGCGCCTCGGATGTCGCCTCGCGGACCTCCATGAGGTCCATGCCGTCAACCTGCATCGCGGGTATCTTGTAGTATTCGGCGGAGTTGTATATGTCGCGCCCGGCGGCGTGGGTCATGTCAACGTGGGAACCCATGCCGTACAGGTTGTTTTCGAGCATGAAGACGACGGGCAACTTCCAGAGCGAAGCCAGGTTCAGGGATTCGTGGAATTCGCCTTCGTTCACCGCGCCGTCGCCAAAGAACACCATGACGACGCCGTTCTGCCGCTTCATCTTGACGCCGAGAGCCATGCCCACGCCAATGGGCATCTGGCCGCCGACAATGGCGTGACCGCCCATGAAGTGAAGGTTTGCATCGAACAGGTGCATCGAGCCGCCCTTGCCGCCGCTGGAGCCCGTAGCCTTGCCACAGAGCTCGGCCATGCAGGCTTTCGGGTCCATGCCGCGAGCGAGCGCGTGTCCATGGTCGCGGTAGTGGGTGATGATGTAGTCCTGGGATTCCAGCAAGCTGATAGCGCCCACGGCCACCGCTTCTTCCCCTATGTACAGATGTAGGAAGCCACGGACAAGACCCTGCATATAGAGCCTGCCGCTGGCCTCCTCGAACCGTCGGATGAGCAACATCTTCCGGTAGAAGTCGGCCACCTGCGCCTTGTCTATATTTATAGCTACTTTCATAGACTTCCTCGCTGTGCGGGGTA
Source organism: Dehalococcoidia bacterium (assembly GCA_965261525.1). GTDB lineage: Bacteria > Chloroflexota > Dehalococcoidia > Lucifugimonadales > UBA1123 > VXRN01. The sequence goes on along the minus strand of OZ253472.1, from coordinate 380,047 downwards.
TCGGATCAATTTGTCGAGTTCACCGCGAGATTCAGCGCAGTGTATCATCACGGCCGGAATGAGGACGCGGCTATTCACGCCTAGATATGTATAGCCTCTCCCTCCGCGGCGAGCGCGGCCTCCTTGACTGTCTCAGAGATTGTGGGATGCGGATGCACCAGCCAGCCGAGTTCGGTCGTCGTCGCCTCGAGCAGCTTGGTCATTCCGAGCTCGCCCAGGAGTTCCGTAACCTCGGCTCCTATCATGTGCGCGCCGAGTATTTCGCCGATTTCCTCATCAACCACCAACTTTATCATGCCCTCGGACTCATTCATAGCCAACGCCTTGCCGCTGGCCGCCATCGGGAAGCGGCCTATCTTAACGGCATAGCCCTGCTCTATGGCCTGAGCCTCGGTGAGGCCGAAGCTGGCTACCTGCGGCCGGCAGTAGATAGCCCTGGGTATCTGGACATAATCCAGAGGCTGGGGGTCAAGCCCTGCTATGCACTCGACAGCGGTAACGCCCTGCGCGGACGCGACGTGGGCCAGAAGCATCTTGCCGGTAACGTCGCCTATGGCGTATATGTTGGGTACATTGGTACGCATGGAGTCGTCAACGGGAATGAAACCGCGTTCTGTATTCACGCCAACGGACTCCAGGCCTATGCCGGCGGTATTACCCTGGACACCCACGGCAACCAGAACCTTGTCGCACTCCTGTATCCAGTTGTCTTCGTTGGTAGATATGGACACCTTGGCGGAGCCGCCGTTCACCCCGGTTACCTGAGCCTGCGCCCCCGTTACACTCTTTATGCCCTGACGCTTGAATGAATGCTCCAGTTGCGCGCTTATCTCTTCGTCTTCGTTGGGAATAAGGCGGGGCATAAGTTCGACAATCGTGACTTCAGCCCCGTATGCGCGCCACACGTATGCGAACTCACATCCGGTCGCGCCGCCACCTACGATTACCGCGTGTCTCGGGACTTCTCTAAGCTCCAGGGCCTCGCGGCTGGTTATGACGGTTTCATGGTCTATGGGCAGGCCGGGAATATCACGCTGGCTGGCGCCCGTGGCGACGATGATGTGATTCGCCGACAGAGTACGGCCATCCTCAGCGATACGGACGGTCCGCGCGTCCTGGAGGACTCCCGTGCCCCGGATGTGGTCCACCTTATTCTTACGCAGGAGCGACCCAACTCCACGTGTCAGACGACCGACCACAACGCGGCTGCGGTCAATTGCCTTTCCGAAGTCGGGGCTTACGTCGCCCACAGCTATGCCGAAGTCATCAGCATGGCGGATGATGCTGAGGACCTCGGCATTTCGAAGAAGGGCCTTGGATGGGATACATCCCCAGTTGAGACAGATTCCGCCGAGAGCGTCTCTCTCGACTACCGCAGTATTCATGCCCAACTGTCCGGCGCGAATAGCGGCTACATATCCTCCTGGACCTGAGCCGAGAACCAATACATCATATTCAGCCAAAAGCGAACCTCTTCAATAGACTTAGCCGAGTCATCCAAACGACCGAAACTATTCTACACCAAACGGGCGAGCCATAAAAGTTTGAGAGACTGGCCGAGGACCGGATTGGATGGTGTTTGAAAGCGCCGGCTCAAACGCATATCAAAAAAGGGCCCCGGCAGATTACAGACCACCAGTGCCCTTTGAGATTAGAGATTGCTCTTCTTCTAATCCCTGTCGGCATCAATGAAGACCGGGACATCCAAGTCCCTGGCCAGTTTCGCCTGTTCCTCCTGTATTTGATACCCGTACACCAGAGGGATGGCGGTTTGTCCATACAACTTGGTGATGACTTCGGCGGATCGCTTCGCGCGAGTGATGTCATCGTCATTTATGACGCCGGAAGCCTCCACCGCGAACCAGAGAGTTGACCTGTCCGCCTTCCGCTGCGAGCGCATAATGAAGTCCGTAACTCGCAGCCTGTCTTCGTCATCTTCGCTGATGATGCCGGATTCCGCCGCCTGCACCATCCTATCGTCAAATTCCTTGGCGCTTCCGTACATTACGAAGATTCCGGGAGCCCAGATAGGATATGTCCTTTTGACATTGAATTCACGGCTCACCAAGGGGATCAGCTTTGTTCTCAGCTTTTGCTCGAGTGAGCTCCCGCGAAGAGCGTCAACGCTGGATTTGAGTTCCCGCTGACCGGTTCTGAGTTCCTGCTGGCCCTCTTCTAGTCGCTTGACACTGCCCCTGAGTTCCCGCTGACCGGTTCTGAGTTCCTGCTGGCCCTCTTCTAGTTGGTTGACACTGCCCCTGAGTTCCCGCTGGCCGGTTCTGAGTTCCTGCTGGCCCTCTTCTAGTTGGTTGACACTGCCCCTGAGTTCCTGCTGGCCCTCTTCTAGTCGCTTGACACTGCCCCTGAGTTCCTGTTGGCCCTCTTCTAGTTGGTTGACACTGCCCCTGAGTTCCTGTTGGCCCTCTTCTAGTTGGTTGACACTGCCCCTGAGTTCCTGTTGGCCCTGCTCAAGTCGCTTTATATCACTGCGAATCTCAGACGCGAACGCGCTGAATACTGCAGGGAGCGAAAGCAACTCCTCTGTCAAAATAGCTTGCCTCACCGCCTCGCGAAATTCATGATTTTCACGCAACAGCGTCAGAAGATCGTCAGTTGTGTTGATCGTGGTCAATTCTCTTACGCTCCCTATTGCACGTCATTATAGCCGCTTATCGTCTCGGAGTTGCGGGTTTTTCGGGTGAACTGTGAGATCTGTCGCGCATCACGGCTTTTTTCGTACAAGCCGACACACTGCATGTAACAAAACTCAGTGGACGTGAATGTGGCCACACAAGTCTAGCACACCTCCGCGCGTGGCCATAACTCTAAGCGCAACTACAACAGCCCTGACTAGCAACACACAGGACCGTTTCGGGTGTAAACTTGCCATGTCCCGATCAACTACCTTAGAAGCATCTGGACATAGACTGACACGATAGTCCACGGCTATCGTGTGACTAGGAGAAGACAATGACGACACGAACTCCCACAATTGACTCACAAGTACACGCTTATGAGCGTAACCGTCCTGAACGACCCTGGAGCGGCCACTTGCAGGGACCGGAGGAGGTCACCGGCGACGATATGGTGGCCGCGATGGATGCTGTTGGCGTTGATGGGGCGCTGCTGGTATCGCCGTACTCAATGTATCGCTACGACGCGAGCTACGCGCTTGAGGTCTATGCGAAGCATCCGGGCAGATTTGGCTTGATAAGGCCGTTCGATCCTGAGTCGGATGCGATAGAAGAAGAGATGGCTGAGTGGACTGGAACACCCGGTGTTGTAGGGGCCCGAATCATGCTGAGTTACGGGTCATACGAGGCGGACGACCCCGGTCTGAACCGCATTCTCGCCGCGGGCGCGCAAGCCGGCGCGCCGATCAACATCATGAGTTCGGGCAATCTGCCCCTGCTGCGCGAGCTTGCTCTGCGAAATCCAGGCTCCCAGATCGTGATTGACCACGTGGGACTGGTTCAGCCCTTCGCGCCGCCCGCGCCGCCGGAACCCTTTGCCGAACTCGACAGCGTGCTTTCGCTCGCTGAACTCGACAACGTAGCGATCAAGATTTCAGGGGCCTGCACTCTGTCGCATGAGCCATTCCCTTACTCCGACATCTGGGAACCGCTGCGCAGGATATTCGAGGCGTATGGTTTCGAGCGGTGCCTGTGGGGCACGGACTGGACCCGGGCCGTAAATCTCTTAACCTACGAGCAGGGCGTCGAGGCATTCCGGGTTACCGACCAACTCTCAGATTCGGAGCGCGCAACGCTCATGGGCGGGTCTCTTGCCAAGATTTACAACTGGTCGCCAGACACATGTGAATAGGTTCACTCCTGATACTATTTTAGTCTGACTATGCCGTGAATTTCTGCAACAGGCTGTGTATCGTCATTCCCGCGAAAGCGGGAATCCATTGAGTCTAGCCACCGGAAATACGACTGAGTTACTCCGAATTGGTATGACATAGCGTGAATCCGTAATCAGGCAAGCGCGTCCGCGAGAACCTCGACGAGATGTCGGGCGCGCTTGTCTGTGCCCTGCGCTATCTGCTGGCGGCACGAGACTCCCTCGGCCACCACTACGAAGTCGCCTTCCTGATTTCGTATCGTGGGGAAGAGAGACATCTCTCCTATCTGCATGGAGATGTCGTAGTGCTCGGTCTCGTAGCCGAAGCTGCCCGCCATTCCGCAGCAGCCGGAGTTGATTTCAACCGTCTCGCAGCCTTCTATGGATCTCAGAACGCTCAGCGCGGGCGCGGCGCCAACTCGCGCCTTCTGGTGGCAGTGGCCCTGGAACAGTATCTTGTCCGGCAGGTTCGATCCGTCCAGTTCGAGTTCCGCGCCCTGTTCCAGCGCGTATGCGACGAACTGTTCGACCAGCATCGTGTTCTCGGCTATCTTCGCGGCCCTGCCCGCGTCGTCTGGAAGCAGGTCGGCATACTCGTCGGCGAAGCTGAGAATGCAGCTGGGCTCAAGTCCCACCAGCTTGGCGCCGGATTCCACGTAATCGTAAATGGCGCCGACATTGTACTGGGCGTTCTCTTTCGCCTTATCCAACATTCCCTTCGAGAGCATCGGGCGTCCGCAGCACCGGACCTTTGGAAGGATCACCTGGTATCCCAGCGTTTCCATAACCTTGACCGCAGCCCTGCCGAGTTCGGGATGATTGTAGTTGGTGAAGGTATCCGGGAACAACACGACCTGTCCGAGCCGGTTCACCGAGTCGGGCGACCCTCCCCGCGCCCTGAACCACTGCACAAAAGTCTGGCTTGCGAACGGCGGCAATTCGCGCCTGCTGTCTATTCCGACCTGCGATTCCAGCATCCGGCGCGCCGCTGGCAGCCTGTTGGCCCAGTTGGAGAACGGGGCGAAGAACGAGCCGAGCTTGCTGAGTGCGCCTATATTTCCGAAGAACTGGTTTCGCAGAGGAAGTCCGTTCGCCTTGTGATACTGATTCAGAAATTCGTACTTGAGTTTCGCCATGTCCACGTTGGACGGACACTCCGCGGCGCATCCCTTGCATTCGAGGCACAGGTCCAGCACGTCGTACAGGCGCTTGTCGGTGAGTGAGTTCGCGGGCAGCGCGCCGGACAGCGCGGCTCTCAGCGCGTTCGCCCTGCCCCGCGTGGAGTGTTCCTCCTCACGGGTGACCATGTAGGACGGGCACATCGTCCCGCCGAGCGTCTTGCGACACGCGCCCTGTCCATTGCACATCTCTATGCCGTGAGCGAAACTTCCCTCTGAACCGAACGCGAAGCCGGTGTCGAGCTGAATCGGCCTGTATTCCGGGCCGATTCGCAGATTCTCCGTCATCGGCTGGGAGTCAACTATCTTGCCGGGATTCATAATCCCGTTCGGGTCGAAAGTTTGCTTGACTTCTCGGAACGCCTGGTAAAGCTGGTCGCCGAACATCTTGCGGTTGAACCAGCTGCGAACGAGGCCGTCGCCGTGTTCGCCGCTCATGGAGCCTCCGTATTCCATCACAAGGTCGCCGACCTCTTCGGCGATGGAGACCATGCGGTCAACGTCCTCCTGGCGTTTCGGGTTGATTAGCGGACGAATATGCAGGCAGCCGACGCTGGCGTGGCCGTAGTATCCGGCCTCTGTCCCGTGAGATGTCACAATCTCGTCGAACCTGCGAACGAAGTCGGGCAGATGTTCCGGAGCGACGGCGGTGTCTTCTACAAAGGGCAGCGGCTTGGCGTCGCCCGGCACGTTCATCATGAGTCCCAGTCCGGCCTTGCGGACTTCCCAGACCTTGTTCTGGTCCTCGGGCTTGATGAGTCTCAGGAAGTTGTAGCCGAGATTCCTGCCGGAGAATACCGCGCCGAGGTTGACGAGCTTGGATATGACCTCGTCCTGGCTGTCGCCGACAACCTCGATGGCCAGCAGCGCCTCCGGGTCGCCGTCTATGAAGTCGGTTATGCGCGAGTATGCCAGGTTCGATTTGGCTTGTCGAATAATCATCGAGCCTATGAGTTCCACTGCGGCCGGCTCGAAGTCGAGCGCGACGACCGTGGCCTCCATTGACTCGATCAGGTCGGCGCAGTGCAGCACGCCGAGCGCGGTGAATTTGGGCTTGGGGACAAGGTTCAGCTTCGCTTCGGTGATAGTTACCAGCGTGCCCTCAGATCCCACGACGAAGCGGGCCATGTCGAATCCCATTCCGCCCACGAATTCATCAAGGTTGTAGCCGGACACGCGCCGCTGTATCCTGGGATAGCGGGCGATAATCTCGTCCCGGTTGGTCTCTCCGATACGGAACAGTCCGCGATATATGTCTCCCTCCAGCCCTTCCCCGCGCATCCTGGCATCGAGTTGCGCGCCGTCCAGGCCGCCGAACCGCGTCGTGCTGCCGTCGGACAGCACGACATCGAGTTCGCGCACGTTGTCCACGGTCTTGCCCCACATTATCGAGTGCGCGCCGCAGGAGTTGTTGCCAAGCGCGCCGCCCACGTTTCCCCGATTCGAGGTGGAAGGGTCGGGCGCGAACAGGAGACCGCTCTCTCGCAACCGGTGGTTCAGCACATCCAGAACTATGCCGGGCTGGGTCCGAACCCAACGCTCTTCTTCGTTGACCTCGATGACGCTGCGCATATACTTGGAGAAGTCCATGACGATGGAATGACCGACGGTTTGCCCTCCGAGACTCGTGCCTCCACCCCTGGGCAGAACGGACACACCGTACTTGTTGGCCGTCTCAACAACAGCGACAACATCCTCGGATGTACGCGGAATGACTACCCCTATCGGCTCGATTTCGTATAGGCTCGCGTCCGTCGAGTACAGGACACGGCTCATCTTGTCGAACCTGACTTCGCCCGATACCAGCCTGTCCAGGTCCTCGACCATTTCCCTGGTATCGGATTCTCTAACCTGGGTTGCCATTCACTTCACCTTGCCTGCTGAGTTGCGCGTCTGAGTTTTCACCCATGATACACGAACCTGAACCAAAGTCCGAAACGCGAGTGGAAGGGACAAAAAAGGGGCCGCGTCAGCGGCCCCATATCATTATCGAGGTGTACTGTGGAGTTCAGGATATACTGACGATTTTGTATGTCACGTTGCCCCTGGGAGTATCAGCGACGACTTGGTGACCGGAGACCCTGCCGAGCAGCACTTTACCCAGAGGAGAGGCGTCGGAAATCTTAAACTCCAGAGGATTGGCTTCTGACGCGCTGACTACCGTGTACTTGAATTCTCGTTCGGATGTTATGTCCTGAACCTGGACAACCGTACCCAACTTGATGATCTGCGAACGGGTCGGGTCGTTTTTATCTATTACAACCGCTTTGCCGAGAGTGACCTCTATCTCGCGGACGCGGGATTCGACCCTTCCGGCCTCTTCTCTGGCGGCCTCGAGCGGCGCGTTCTCGCGCACGTCCTTGTCCGCGGCGGCTCTCTGGATTTCAAGGGCGAGGTGACCGCGCTGGGACTTGAGAGCCTCGAGCTCGCTCACAAGCTGTTCATGCCCTTCGGCGGTCAGTTCTATGAGCTTCTCTTGCTGCACTGCTGAGCGGGTCTGCCTGACTCTCGCTCTTCTGACACGGACATGGTGGGCCAGGTTGACCTGCTTGCCGTCCTTGTCTTCCGGACCGAGACCCTTATTACGAACAAAGGACAGGAACTTTCTCACCTCTTGCAGCCTTTCGGGGGCCTGTGGTGTCGTTCCTGTCCCTGCAACCTTGTCAGCGTAGTCGCCTACGACCGAAGGAGGAATGTCTTTAATTGATCGGCTAGCGCCGCACCAGTTGACGAATCGCTGCAATTCCTTTGGGGTTTCCTCTAGGTTATATCCCTTACGCTGCTCCGCGTACTCTATGTATTTGCCAACGGTCTCAAGGAGCGATGTAGTAGCTTCGGGTTGCAACGGACAGTACCCCCAATAGGAAAGTTCATAGTTCAATGTTACGTAATATCAAAAGACACTGTCAAACATGGTCAATGAACTTCAGGGTCTTTTCAAAATTAGCGGCTCCGGTCGAAATCGGCTGACAAGACATCATGACATATATCCTAATTTATATTATCCAGATAAGTTCCAGGTGGCCTTCAGGCGGTGTTCAGGTGAGCGCACAGATTAAAAGTGACCTGGAGAAGCGTCAATTTAGCTATGATTGACCTGGAAGAACAAAGTTATTCGTCAGACGAGTCGTCATAAATAAATTCCAGATTATGTAAATGTTTGTTCTGCACAGGTACATTGTAACATAGCGAGAGTAGAGTGCGCAGCATATCTGGAAACATTTCCCGACTTTGAAAAGGCCCTGAATGAGCTTTGAGTGGGATGGATAAGAAGCCAAACACGTTGACGGAAGTTATTTCATTCAACATCCGGGCTGACCGTAATTTCCACAGCAGCCTTCAAGTGAAACAAATTTGCGCGCCGAGTTAGCCAACAGAAGGGGCACAACTCTTATCCAGGGAAGGCCGGAATCAAACAGCAGAGCCCATGCCGCACGAATGCGTTCAGAAGGAGAATGCGAGTGATGTTCGCGAGGTGTTTTGTCGCACATATATCCTAGAGTCTTCCGGATCGGTGAGCGCTGCGGAGTATGAGCGTACCCACGAGAAAATCACAGCCGTTTCCGTTTCAAGCAAGAGGTCCGGTACAGTTCACGGCCTCTATCGGCTAAATGATAACCGACTTCATATTTATGCCGTGCTCCTGCTTTTTGGACTCAAGGGTCAGGAACGTCTCTATCTTTTTCACGCCTTCTATTCGTCCAACGCGAGTTCTGAGAAAGTCGCTCAGTTGATCGAAGGACTTTACCGTTGCCCATCCGAAGATGTCGAACGACCCGGTGGTGACCGATACCCAGTTGACCTCGTTCATCTCGGACAGCGCGTCGGCGACGTAATCAATCTTGTCGGCGTCCACTTGCAGGCCGATTATGACCTGTGACTCATATCCCATCTTTCGGGCGTCGGGAACGGCAACTATCTTCATGTAGCCATCTTGCATAAGCCTTTTCAAGCGGCGTCGGACTGTCTCCTCGCTTACAGGCGACGGGAGTATAGACCTCGCTATATTCGCGTTGGTTGCATTTCCATCCTCCTGTAGATGGGAAACTATCTGTACATCGAGCCTATCCATTTGATATTAACCTCTTTGTGTAATTTTTAACGCAAATAAATGCGCCCCTATATGTTTATAACGAAATGCTGACGGTGATGTCCATAACAGTAGCATAAATATGGCAGGAAGATATACTCCGACCAGAATAGCGATAAACTTCCTCAGCGCTGAAGTGGCCCCTGCCTACACATCCACCTTAGTTCATGGAACAAAATTATATCATAAGAATTACATAAATATAGTAATTGTGAGGCGCTTCACAATTGTGAGTTCGCTCCGCGCGACATTGCGCATCATGGTACTATTCATCCGCATAAACGTCAGACACATAATCTCTGGGCAGGAGAATGCAATGATAGGAGTTCTCACCCACCACTGGTCGAAGGCCGATCTCGTTGGTGAAGCGCGAACGCTGCTCGACGGAAACGGCGAAGCGCAGAGCAGACACCCCGGATTCATAAGCCGCCAGACACTCATCTCAAGGTCGGATCCGACAAAGATAACAACACTCGTCGCGTGGGAAAGCAACGAGATTTACGACACCTGGCGAGCGAGCCCGGAGCGTGAGAGGACGATGGCCGGCGCTGACAAACTATGGTCCCGCCCGCCCGAGTCGGAACGATTCGACATGGCTGATTAACCTCTCTGCGGATGCGGCGACACAATACGGGCCGTGGGGTAAATTGACAATGACATATGACTACATCATAGTGGGCGCGGGGTCGGCTGGGGCGGTTCTGGCAAGCCGCCTTACCGAAGACCCCAACCGCTCGGTTCTCCTCATCGAGGCGGGCCCGGACTACCCGGACCTGGACAGCACGCCTCCCGACGTGAAGTACGGCTACGGACACGGGCTGACGGGAAGAGATATGCTGAGAAACGCGATGGAATCCGGCAATCGCTGGTACTTTGTCGCAAAGGCCACTGACAGGTCTAACCCGATGCTGATTCCGCGTGGAAAGGCGACCGGGGGCTCATCAGCGGTCAATGCCCAGATATTCCTGCGCGGCGTCCCTGAAGACTACGATGACTGGGCGTCGTGGGGCAATGACGAATGGAGTTTCCAGAAGCTGCTGCCCTACTTCCGGCGATTGGAAACCGACACGGACTTCGCTGACGATTTCCACGGAACCGAAGGTCCCATCATCATTCGCAGATATGCCTCCGACCAATGGCTGTCCGACCAGCAGGCGTGGTACGAGGCGTGCAGGCAGTACGGATTCGGCGACTGTCCCGACCATAATGACCCGGATTCCACGGGAGTCGGGCCATGCCCATTCAATAACCCCAACCGCATCCGGTGGAGCACGAATATAGGATATATCAACCCCGCGAGGGACAGGTCAAACCTCGAAATTATGTCCCAGACCTTGGCGAACCGCGTGATCTTCGAGGGAAATAGGGCGGTAGGCGTGGAAGTCGAGAGAGACGGCCAGCTGCGAGTTGTCAATGGCAGCGAGATTATCCTGTCGGCGGGAGCTATCGGATCGCCCCACCTGCTGATGCTCTCGGGTGTGGGTCCCACGGACCACCTCGCGGAAATGGGCATTCCGATAGTCCACGGCTCGCCCGGAGTCGGTCAGAACCTCAGAGACCATCCACAGGTCGGCCTCAGGTGGGAAACTGTGGATGGGTTCGACCAGGACAAACTCGCGCCTCGCTTACAGTTCGTTCTGCGGTACACCGCCACAGGCTCTAACCTGCGAAACGACATGCTCATCCATCCCTCCTCTTACGCGACGCGGCGTCTATACTACACCGACACCGAGGAAGGCCCTGTCGGCCTGGGCATGACCGCTTGCATATACCTCGCCGAGTCAGCGGGGGAGATGTGGCTGAGGACCGCAAACCCGCGCATCCAACCATACCTGGACTACAACTTGCTTGCGACAGAGTTCGATGCGCGAAGAATGAGGGAATCGGTACGAATATGTATCGAGATAGCCGGGCAGAACGCGATGTCGGAGTACATCGCGGACCTGACAGACCCAACCGAAGCGGACTTGGAATCCGACGATGCGCTCGACGACTGGATACTTCGGAACGTGAGCACCAGCCACCATATATCCGGCACCTGCAAGATGGGGCCGTCGTCGGACCCCATGGCCGTCGTTGACCAGTGGGGACGGGCGCACGGTCTCGATGGTTTGCGGGTGGCTGACGCTTCCATAATGCCCGACTGCATTCGCGCAAACACAAACGCCACGTCGGTCATGATAGGGGAGCGGGTGGCCGACTTTATAAGTGAGTAGCGGCATTCCACAGAAAAGGCTCTGAATCCAGGACATCCCAGCCTTCGTTCTGTCAAACGGAGGTATCCAATGCAATTGCTCCATTTGGACGCCACTTTGGAGCGGACAAATGCGTTGACACCCGTTTGGGGTGGGCATAGAATTGGTTCCAGCTAGTGAAGAGGGGAGTTTAGCTATGCGGGAGATGTCCATAGACAGCATCCGTGTCAGCCTTCAGAACTACCAGAGAGTGGTTATTCTAAAGGATAAAGACTCAGATCGTTACCTGCCCATATGGATAGGAGCGAATGAGGCGGACGCGATTGCGGTGAAACTCCAGGAGGTGAGCGTTCCTCGCCCGTTGACACACGACTTGCTGGAGTCGGTAATACATTCGCTGGGAGCGCAAGTCAATCACATACTGGTTTCCGACCTGAGCGACGATACGTTCTACGCAAAGATAGTATTGCAGCACAACGGGTCACAAACGGAGATAGATTCACGACCTTCGGACGCCCTGGCCCTGGCGGTCAGGACTCAGTCCCCCATATTCGCCGAGGACTCTGTTATAGACAAGGCCGGAGTTCGGATGGACCAGAACACAGGGAAGGCGGTCATGTCATCCGAAGAGGAGGGGGAGGAATCCCGACCGCCGACGGAAGAGGAGCTGAGGAGTCTCTCGGCGTTCAGCGATTTCATAGACTCGCTCAACCTCGAAGACCTGGGCGAGGGTGGGGATAAGCCTACCGGCGCGGCGCGATAAATTAGACTCGATGTGGAGCGTGGAGGCCCCCATTTGAAGCGGGGCCTCTTTTCGTTGACCCTGTTTTTTCGATTGTGATATACTACACAAGCTATTGAGGAGGCCCTTGATGGGAGGGCGAAAATTGGCTTTGGCCTTCCAACTTCTAGGCGTAGGCTGGTTTGTCGCCATATGTATCGGTGGCGGAACTGTCGGAGGATTTCTACTTGATCGGCAGTTTGGGCTAAGTCCGGCGCTTACCTTGACAGGGCTGTTTGTAGGAATAGGAATAGCGGTCGTCGGAATGTACCGGATGCTGATGGCTATTCTGAGAGGATCGAACGACGACTAGCGGCGTTTACGCGCTGGCAGGTCGTCTGAGCCAAAGAAGAGATGGGGGAATCTACAATTGCTGCGTAACCCAAGAACGCTGCTGATATTGGCGATAGGGTTGGTAGTCTTTGTGATAGCGCTGCTCGGCGGCGCTCTGGGTGAGGCTTTCGGTTTCGGCTTTCTTGGCTCGCCGCTTGCCGCCATCGCGATTCCCGCGGAACCGGTAGCTCCCGGATTCGTAATCACCAATACTATGGTCGCCACTTGGATGACGATCGCCGTACTCCTGATAGTTACTCTTCTGGTGAGAAGCAGACTCACTGAAGTTCCCGGAAGACTCCAGGGCCTTGTTGAAATGGTTCTGGAGTTTTTTTTGAACCTGGCGGAGAGCATAGCGGGGCGTGAGCGAGCTCGTCGCTTCTTCCCGCTGGTAATGACGATATTCCTGTTTATCGTCGCCGCGAACTGGATCGGCATCCTGCCCGGATTCGGCACCATCGGCTGGATCGAGGACACCAAGCATGTCGCCAAGCATCACACTGACGACGAAGGCCACGTTGACAAGGCGCACATAGAGGTGCAGACGTTCCAGGGTGATGGGCCGGTCGCGCTGATGCTTCCGGGCTCGATCAGCGATGGAGTGACCATTGAGGAGTGGGAGGAGCATCCGCAGTCGGGCAAGACGGCCGGAATACTGATTCCCTACTTCCGGGGCGCGAATACCGACATCAACATGACTCTGAGCATAGCCATTATCGCTATGGTGATGATTCACGTATGGGGGTTCAGCGCGCTCGGATTCGGGCACCTGGGCAAGTACATCAACTTCAGAGAAGGTCCGATTGGCTTCTTCGTGGGACTTCTGGAAGGGATTTCCGAAATCGCGAGGCTCATCAGCTTCACCTTCCGCCTGTTCGGAAATATATTCGCGGGCGAGGTTCTGCTCGCGGCGATGATCTTCCTGATCCCGCTCATCGGCATCATTCCGTTCCTGGGTCTGGAACTTTTCGTAGGCATGATCCAGGCGTTTATCTTCGCCATGCTGACGCTGGTGTTCGCCACAGCGGCGACGACCGCGCACGGAGGCAACCATGATTAGCACAGCTTGCAGTGAATTCCGCGCTTTGGTCTGAGACCGGACCGCGGCAGTAAGAGTTAACGCTCTTTCGACACAGACAATAAAGGAGTTGAGGAATGGAAGGCGATATTCTAAACATAGGAGCGGGACTTGCCATTGGAGTCGGCGCAATTGGACCCGGTATCGGTATCGGGATACTGGCCTCCAAGGCGATGGAAGCGCTGGGCCGAAACCCAGACGCCGCCGGTCCCATCCAGCAGAACATGATCCTGGCCATCGCGTTCACCGAGGCCATCGCTATCTACGCTCTGGTAGTCGCGATTATCATTAAATTCGTCTAAACCGACCCGCGAAAGCGAAGTTGCTCATCCCCATAGAGTGTGAGCGGCGGAGTTTGTGTTCACGTTCTGGCCCAGGGTCGTTCGCGCGCATCGCAATATACGGGATGGTTCGTCGGAAGAAGGTTAGGTGAAGGCATGGAAGTCATAGGAACCAACGTACCCGGTCTGATTACGCAGCTAATCAGTTTCGGCGTTCTGTTTGGCATAGGCTTCGCCATAATCTACATTCTAATGAAAAAGCGCCGATAGCCCGGCAACTGCACGAGCATAAAAACATCGGAAGTCGGAAGAAGGTTAGGTGAAGGCATGGAAGCCATAGGAATCAACGTACCCGGTCTGATTACGCAGCTGGTCAGTTTCGGCGCTCTCTTCCTGGGTCTCTGGCTGTTGCTGTATAAGCCGATTGTCAGAATGCTGGACGAGCGCTCCGAGCGAATAAGGGAGAGCCTTGAGGCGTCCGAGAGGGCGCAGGCTGAGGCGGCAAGCTCCCGCGAGGAGATGCAGCAGCAACTGGTATCCGCACGGACTGAAGGCCAGCAGCTTATCGCCCAAGCGCGAGAGGTTGCGGACAGGTTCCGCGAGGAAGAACTTGCGAAAGCGCGTGAGGACATAGCCGCGGAGCGTTCGAGGGCCGAGGCGAATATCCAGCGCGAGCGTGACGCCGCCATCGAAGATCTGCGGCGCGAGTTCTCCGGACTGGCCATCGCCGCCGCCGAGCGCGTGATAAGGCGTTCGCTCGACGAGTCCGACCACAATGAATTGATAGAACAGGTGTTGGAAGAGGGCGCTCAGGCAAACAGGCGCAACTAGCGCGGGCCTGAATTCCCCACTTCCGAAAGAAACGTGAGCAGCAGGTAGAGCAAATGCCCACAGCATCGGCAATAAGGTACGCAAAGGCAGTGTTTCAGTTAGCCGTAGAACGCGACGAACTGGAAAACTGGCTGGAAGACCTTACTCAACTCGCCGATTCTACAACCAACCGGGAGTTCAGCGAGGCTCTGTCGGCCCCGCGTGTGCCAGCGCCCCAAAAGGAGCGGGTAATACGTGAGTCTCTCGGTTCGTCGGTCAGTCCGCTGGCGTTGAACCTTATGTTCCTGCTTACAAGCAGGGGAGCAATCCACAGACTCCCTGAGATCACCGACAGATACCAGGAGATGCTGGACGCTCACAGGGGTATAGAGCGCGCCGAAATAGTGTCCGCAGTCCCGCTCGACGACGCGCAGCGAGACAGCGTGGAGGAGATGCTGACGCGGACCTCGGGCAAGGAAATACGGCTTTCCACTCGGGTTGACCCTGAGATACTGGGCGGAATGGTAATTCGAGTGGGCGACAGGGTGATGGACGGCAGCGCCCGAACGCGACTCCAGTCCATGCGCCGTGAGATTGCGCGGCGCCGCTGATTCTTCCATCGGCTCATTTCAAAAGATAAAGCGCGCGCGAACCGACTCGGTTCGCGCGCAGATAATCAACAGACAACGTTCCACGGGAGGCCGAAATGGCGGTCAGAGGTCAGGACATAGCTTCGGTGATCCGAAGCCAGATCGAGAACTGGGAACAGCAGCTCGAATCGGTCAACGAAGGCACCGTTATATCAGTGGGCGACGGCGTTGCCCAGGTTCACGGTCTTTCGGGCGCGGCATATACAGAGTTGTTGGAGTTCGAGGGCGGCGTCATGGGTATGGCGCTGAACCTGGAAGAAGACTCGGTTGGCGCTGTCATAATGGGAGACCCCAGGGCGGTCAAAGAAGGCTCCAGGGTTCGCTGCACCGGGCGGATAGTCGAGGTGCCGGTTGGAGATAATTTGCTCACCCGCGTGGTCAACGCGCTTGGCGAACCGCTGGACGGCAAGGGGCCGATAGAGTCGGCAGGCGTTAAGCCTGTCGAGGTGGTCGCTCCCGACGTTTCGACCCGAATGTCCGTCAATACTCCGGTCCAGACGGGAATCAAGGCGGTTGACGCCATGATTCCGATAGGGCGCGGACAGCGTGAGCTTATCATCGGCGACCGGTCCACCGGAAAGTCGGCCATTGCGCTGGATACGATCATCAACCAGCGCGGCGGTGACCTGATCTGCATTTACGTCGCCATCGGCCAGAAGGCGAGCAAGGTCGCTCAGACCGTCGCCATGCTGGAGCAGAATGGGGCCATGGAACACACGATTGTGGTCGCCGCGAACGCCGCCGACCCGGCTCCCCTTCAGTACATCGCCCCATACGCGGGCTGCGCGATGGCCGAGTATTTCATGGACGCGGGCAAGGACGCGCTCATAGTCTATGACGACCTTTCCAAGCACGCTTGGGCGTACAGGGAAATGTCGCTCCTGCTAAGACGCCCTCCGGGACGCGAAGCCTACCCGGGCGACGTTTTCTACCTGCACAGCAGACTGCTCGAGCGCGCCGCCAAGCTGGACGACGAACACGGCGGAGGCTCGATAACGGCGCTGCCCATAATCGAGACGCAGGCGGGCGACGTTTCGGCCTATGTTCCCACCAACGTCATCTCAATCACGGACGGACAGATATACCTTGAGACGGAACTCTTCAACTCAGGCATTCGTCCGGCGGTGAATGCGGGCCTTTCGGTATCGCGCGTGGGCAGCTCGGCGCAGACCAGGGCGATGAGGGCGGTCGCGGGAACGCTGAGGCTTGACCTCGCGCAGTACCGCGAACTCGTCACGTTCGCTCAGTTCGGAACCGCGGACCTCGATCCCGCGACCCGGCGACAGCTTGAAAGAGGACAGCGCGCCACGGAAATCCTGAAGCAGGGCCAGAGCGTTCCCCTGGCGATGGAGAAGCAGGTGGCTATCATGTACGCCCTTGTTAACGGACTGCTCGACGACGTGGAGATAGCGAGAGTCATACCCTTCGAGCAGGCTTTCCACAGCTACATGGACGCGAATCATCCAGACCTTCTGGCTACTATACGCGAAGAGAAAATCATAAGCGACGAGTCCGGAGAGGCGCTGAGCGCCGCGATTCAGGACTTCAAGGACGCCGTGCCGTACTAGGGGATTACATGGCCAGCGTAAGGCAGCCAAACACCGAATCCAAAGTGTCTAGAACTCCACAGAATTAATCAGTAGGAGGTGCGGATATGACAAGTGAATCTATCGCGCTTGCCAAGCTGAGGGAGGCGCACAGAGAAGAATACGATTTCTACCTCCGGCGCGCCGAGGAAGATCGGATCAAGGACTGGAAAGACCTGCCCAACTTTCCTGTTAATCTGCAGTCGCTCTGCCTGTCCGAGTACATAGAGGCCGCACTTGAAATAGCCGAGTACGAACCGGATGGCGACGTCATTTTCGCTCATGTTCCAGGTGTCGAAGCGTCTTATTTCACTCAAGGTGAAGACTACGAAGACGCGAAAGAGATGTTGGCGGACGCCATAGAAGGCAGCGTTCTCATAGCTCTGCAAATGGGCTGGGATGTCCCGCCCATTCCGGGCACGGAGGCGAAAATAGAAATTGTCGAGATTGACTCCGCGCTTTGAGGTTCACAGGGCCGGAACCGAGACGCCGACATATGCACATGGTTCACTCTGAAAAGGGACTGTCAATTCCGTTCCCCATGCACGGCAGCAGGGACGTAGGACTCGGATTGATAAGAAGTATCATGCGCAGAGCGGGAATATCAAGAGAAGAGTGGAATTCGCTTTAGGCGCATAGGGTAAGGACAGAATCAAAACATGGCCAGCGTAAGGCAGCTCAGACGCCGAATCCGCAGTGTCGAGAACACTGCCAAGATAACCAAAGCTATGTCCATGATAGCGGCATCCAAGATGCGCCGCGCGCAGGAAGCCGCCCTTAACGGCAGGCCGTATTCGGACGATCTGAACACGATGCTGGCTCACCTGGCCGCGCAGCCCGTAGAAGACGAAGACAACATACACCCCCTGCTGAAGACCCGAGATGTGAACCGCGTGGAGGTGATAGTCATCACGCCCGACAGAGGGCTGACGGGCGGCCTCAATTCCAACATCAACCGCGCGGCGGGCCAGTTCATCTCCTCATATGGCGATAACGCTCGCGTCATCGCGGTTGGAAAGAAGGGTCGCGACTTCATGGTCAGATACGGAGTGAACGTTCGCGCCGTGTTCACCGACATCAGCGACCGGCCCTCTATTCTCGATATAAGTCCAATCGCCCATCTTGCGGTCGAATCATACGAGTCGGAAGAGGTTGACGCGGTCTATGTCGCATACGCGAAGTTCATAAACACTACGGCCCAGAACGCGGTCGTGGAACAGCTTCTGCCCGTGCAGCCGTCCGATCTGCGTCCACAGGACCAGGTCGGGTACATATATGAGCCGAATCCGGCGGAGGTGCTGTCGGACCTGCTCCCGCGCTACATGGAGATGCAGATTTTCCATGCGCTGCTGGAAGGAATCGCCAGCGAGCAGTCGGCCAGAATGGTCGCCATGCGAAACGCGACCGACAACGCGAACGCGATGGTAGATGACCTGACCCTTGTGATGAACAAGGCGCGCCAGGAATCCATCACGACCGAACTTCTGGACATTGTTGGCGGTGCGGCGGCGGTGGAAGCATAGAGTATTCGATGATGTAGAGCAATTGCATCTAAAACGACAACGGCCTTGTACATTTGTGCTAATTTGAATACAATGACCATTATGAAATTCTCGACTGGACACTTGGAGTCCAAAACCGACAACTGGATATTGAAACCATAAGTTATGATAAATGACCAATCTTGTCAGAAAAAATTTTCTGGCGAATTAGCTACAAACTCTGGTGAACTCTGGTTCAGAACCCACCTGTTGGGTCACCAGTTAAGCCACCTGTTTCACCTGTTATATGATCTGGACGATATAAATTAGAATATATAATATCGCTGAAATTCAGATGCGATTGCCCTGTTTGATGATGGCCTCCAATTCGAGGGCCGACGAGCGGTAATCGCCCTGAAACGGGAGAGTTGAACAACATGGCAAACGGAAAGATCACCCAGGTTATCGGAACAGTCGTGGACGTGGAATTCCCGCCCGAAGATATGCCCTCGATTTTCAACGCTCTGGAGACAGAGGCCGGTGGCGAAAAGCTGGTTCTCGAGGTCGAACAGCACGTTGGAAACAATTGGGTGCGCTGCCTCGCGCTCGGTCCGACCGAGGGCCTGATTCGCGGCGTTGACGTCCTGGATACCGGCAGCCCGGTGGCAGTTCCGGTTGGCGATCCGACGCTGGGCCGACTGTTCAACTGCCTCGGCCAGACGCTGGACAACCTCGAAGAGATAGACGGGGGAGACGTCTGGCCGATCCACCGCGAACCTCCCAGTTTCGAGGAACAGGCCACAGAGATCGAGATTCTCGAGACTGGCCTGAAGGTCATGGACCTGATAACCCCGTTCACCAGGGGCGGAAAGGTCGGCGCGTATGGCGGCGCGGGGGTCGGCAAGACCGTCGTAATTCAGGAGCTTATTCGCAACATCGGCACCGTTCACCAGGGAGTGTCCGTATTCGCCGGAGTGGGCGAGCGTTCGCGTGAGGGCAACGACCTCTGGCGCGAGATGCAAGAGTCGGGCGTTCTGAGCAACACAGTACTCGTCTTCGGCCAGATGAACGAGCCTCCCGGAATTCGCGCCCGCGTCGCGCTCACCGGCCTGACGATGGCCGAGTACTTCAAGGAAGAGCGCGGCCAGGACGTCCTGATGTTCATTGACAACGTTTACCGCTACATCCTGGCGGGCATGGAAGTGTCCGCGCTGCTTGGCCGTATGCCTTCCGCGGTCGGCTACCAGCCCACGCTGGCGACCGAGATGGGCGCGCTGGAAGAGAGGATCACTTCCTCCAGAAACGGCTCCATAACCTCGTTCCAGGCGATCTACGTGCCAGCCGACGACTATACCGACCCGGGCATCGTAACCACGTTCGGCCACCTGGACGCCGTGGTGTCTCTCGACCGCGCCATCTCAGAGCAGGGCCTGTACCCCGCTGTTGACCCGCTTTCGAGCTTCTCCAGAATTCTCGAGCCCGCGGTCGTAGGCCAGGAACACTATGACGTGGCGCGAGGAGTGCAGCAGGTGCTCCAGCGTTACAGCGACCTCCAGGACATCATCGCGATTCTAGGAATCGAGGAACTGTCGGAAGAAGACAGACTCACCGTCACCCGAGCCAGAAAGGTACAGAGATTCCTTTCGCAGCCAATGTTCGTCGCCGAACAGTTCACCGGGCAGGAAGGGCGGTACGTTCCCATCCGGGACTCGGTGCGCGGCTTCAAGGAGATTCTCGACGGCGACCACGACGACCTCCCTGAGCAGGCATTCTACATGGTCGGCCCAATCGAAGAAGCGGTCGAGAAGGCCGAACGTATGAGAGCCGAGAACTAGACGGACCCGCGAGGCTTTACTATGCCTGATATGAGACTGGAAATCGTAACAGCCGAGAGGGTCGTGTACTCCGAGGACATTGACATTCTCGTGGCCCCCGGCTCGGACGGCGAGCTGGGCATACTCCCCAGACACGCCCCCCTGCTGACCACGCTGGACCCCGGCGAGATCAGGGTCTCCAGGGACGGCGAGGAGACCTATATGTTCGTCAGCGGCGGTTTCCTTGAGGTGCTTGGCAACAGGGTGACCATCCTTGCCAACGCGGCGGAGCAGGCGGACGAAATTGACCTCGAGCGCGCAGAAACGGCGTTGCGGCGAGCCCAGGAGCGTGTCGCCTCCGCTCCGGCGGACATGGACCTCGAACGCGCGCTTGTCTCTATGCGGCGGTCGGCTGCCAGACTGGGCGTGGCCCGGCGACGCCGACGACCCAGGCGTGGAGATCAGCCACAACAGTAGCGGCCCAGTTATACCCTTCTTGCATGGCCATCTTCGCCCTCATCAGGCGAGCGCGGCCCGCTATTCTCCGCGAAGCCGTCGCAGTTCCGCTTCCAATTCCGCTATCCGCGCCTCAGCCGATTCACGAGCGGTCCGTTCCGTCTCCGCGACCGCCTCAGCGGATTCCGCACGCGCCTCAGCCGACTCTCGCGCCGCGTCGGTCTCTTCTATGTTCCGAAGCCAGCGCCCTCCCACAGGGTCATAGAACCGCAGACGACCATCTTCCCAATGCAGTTCCAGGTTCAGCATGGGGCTATGGCCCCACGACCTCCCGTCCACATCGCGACCCATCACCAACTCTCGATACTCGCCGTCAACCAGACTCTCGCCAACTAGAGGCTCGCCATAATGATCGCCGCCGCTCGGATCGAACCGCCAGTACTCTCCTATCCCCAATTGAGCATACAAGTCTCGCTTCCCTCTCAGGTCGTTCCTGGCCGTGCTCGGAGAACCTATCTCCAACACAAAGTCCGGCGCTTTGCCCACATCCCACATAAGGTACGTGTTGTTTCTCTCGAATGACTCCACGCCGACGCCGAAAACGACAAAACAGTCCGGCGCCACACTGACCTGTGGATTGCCTTCCTGATAGTAGATGAATATATCGCCGCCGACAACAACATCTTCCCGGAGACTGAAGAAAGACTTCAATAGAGAGAGAATCTCCAAGAAATGACTATACTGATAATAACCGTCGGGCAAAGGCATACCATCCGTTTCGGGGTAGAAGACTTCGGTTGTGGTGGACGCAGAAACATCCACCCTCGCGTTCTTCGCTAACATGGCTCCTCCGCTCTATTCTGCCACACCCTCCGCCACTCCATGCGCCGGCGGCCTTTATCGGCCCTTCAGGTAGAAGGTCATTGATTGCAGTGAGAGTACGGGGTCTATGTTCCGCACCACGATTTCCTCCGGCACATAGGGCGCGATTGGCGCGTAATTCAGAATGCCCTTGATGCCGTTCTCGACCAGCTGGTTGATTACTGTCTGCGCCTGCGCCGACGGAACCGCGACTATGCCAATTGACACGCCCATGTTGTTGACCACGTCAGAGAGTTCGGACATAGGCCGCACCGTAAACTCCCCGACGCTGGTTCCCACCTGGTCTTCCGAACTGTCGAAAGCCGCGACTATGGTGAACCCCTCCGGGGCAAAGCCGGTGTAGTTTATGATCGCGCGTCCCAGTCTGCCGACTCCCACCAGGCACACGGGCCAATCCATCGTCAGCCCAAGAATATCGCGGAGTTCGTCCAGGAGTACCCGCAGGCAGTAGCCGCGCCCCTGCTTTCCGAACTTGCCGAAGTAGCTCAAGTCCTTCCTTATTTGCGCGGGAGTCATGTGAAGCCGTTCGCCAATCTGCTGGGAACTGACTACTTCAACTCCCTCGTTCTGAAGTTGGAGTAACGCCCTTATATACAAGGGCAGTCGCAATACTACAACTTCCGGGACTTCGCCTGATTGCATCGAATTCCTCATTAGGATATTTGGTAAAGTATATATTCTTGAACGTCAATTGTGAATAGTGTAACAAGATGTTCACAATTGACGCGGAATCTGGCCCTCTTCCCTCTGCGCTCGGGCCGCTGTGTCCGAGCGCGCATGATATAATCATCCATGCCATACACTCCACGAAGGAGCTTATCAATGACAACGCTAACGCAACCGCGCCCACGGCTGTCGCGGCCCATCCCCGGCTTCGACGAACCTCGACTGCGACTGTTCGACGCGGGCGAATTCTTCGCGATGCGCGACGCGGACATATTCGCGGAGAATGAACATCTCGAACTGATTGGCGGAGAGATACTCTTCAGGCATCCCGAAATCGGCGGCCCAGAACGCAGGCCCTTCACCAATGCCGAGTACCACGCCCTGGCTTGGGCCGGCATACTCGCGCCCTATGAACGAGTCCAGCTTATCGCAGGAGACGTTATCGTCATGTCGCCCGTAGGGAGTCGCCATGCAGCCTGCGTTGAATTTATAGACGGCGAATTATCCATACTCAGACAAACGAAACGCGCTCGCGTCCGAACTCAAAGCCCGCTGGTCATGCCCGACAATTCCGAGCCGGAACCCGATGCGATGCTGCTGGCGTGGCGCGAAGACGGCTACGCCTTCCGCGCTCCCCGCCCGGAGGACGTCCTGCTGCTGGTTGAGGTGTCCGATTCGACGCTCAGATATGACCGCGACGTGAAACTGTCGCTCTACGCGGCCTCGGGCGTCCCGGAAGCCTGGCTGGTGAACCTGCGGGAGGACTGGATAGAATCTAACACGCAGCCTGCGGCGGAAGGCTATCGCGACACCCGACGATACGCGCTCGGCCAGACAATCGCGCCTCAGGCTTTCCCCGACCTGGCTATACCCATCGAGCGAATCATCCCGCCGCGCCCGAAAGACGAAAATGGTGGCGATTGACAGCGATGACGGCGTAGCTTATTCTCTGCGGGGTTCAAATCGGGCCGCTAACACGAACGCGGCGGACATTCGGGAGGTAAACGTACATGGCAAATCGGGTAAAAGGAGTTATAGCGGGTTCCAAAGGGGAGCCTGTAACTATTGAGACTATAGTAGTGCCGGATCCGGGACCGGGAGAGGCTCTTATCAGAATACAGGCGTGCGGAGTTTGCCACACAGACTTGCACTACCGACAGGGCGCGATCAACAATGAGTTTCCGTTCCTATTGGGACACGAGGCTTCGGGAGTGGTGGAAAGTGTCGGCGACGGCGTATCCAACGTGCAGCCGGGCGACTTCGTCATCATCGCGTGGCGCGCGCCATGCGGAAACTGTCGCTCCTGCCTGCGTGGGCGTCCCTGGTACTGCTTCGACAGCATGAACGCAGCCCAGCCCATGACGCTCGAAGATGGCACGGCGCTCTCGCCTGCGCTCGGAATAGGCGCATTCACGGAGCTTACCCTGGTCCACGCGGGCCAGGCCGTTAAGGTAGATCCTCGGGTATCGTCCGCCGCCGCCGGACTCATTGGGTGCGGCGTAATGGCGGGGCTCGGCGCCGCCGTAAACACGGGCGGAGTCACGCGCGGAGACTCGGTAGCAGTATTCGGATGTGGCGGCGTGGGAGACGCTGCAATCGCAGGATCGCAACTCGCCGGCGCCCACACCATCATCGCCGTTGACATAGACGACCGAAAGCTGGAGTGGGCCAAAGACTTCGGCGCCACCCACACCATCAACTCCACCCAGACCGACCCGGTTGAGGCGATACGCGAACTTACCGACGGCAACGGCGTCAACGTGGCTATCGAAGCGGTCGGAAACCCGGTTACATACGAGCAGGCATTCCTTGCTCGTGACCACGCGGGAACGGTCGTGCTTGTCGGCGTGCCCAGCCCCGACATGAAGATCGAGCTTCCCTTGCTGGAGGTTTTCGGCAGGGGCGGTTCGCTGAAGTCGTCATGGTACGGCGACTGCCTGCCCAGCAGGGACTTTCCGATGTTCATAGACCTGCACCTTCAGGGCCGCCTGGACCTGGACAAGTTCGTGTCCGAGACCATCGCGCTCGACGATGTGGAAGAGGCTTTCCACAAGATGGAGCGCGGCGAGGTCCTCCGCTCCGTCGTGATGATGTAGTCCCTAAAAAATCAGGCGGCGCTTCCCCAGGCCAGAAGCGCCGCCCACAATGCTGGCACGTCTCCGACTACCCAACTATACCACCCTTTGGCAAGGAGTAACCAAATGGACAATGGACACCAACAGGGGCTTTTCACGATGGGGGAGAGTGACTGGCACTCTTGGCTTCACAAAGCTCTCCCTAAGCCAAATGTGCCGTCCGGTGCGCCTGTGGTGCTTGACCTATTTGCGGGCTGTGGTGGACTCACGCTTGGGTTCGAAGTGCAAGGGTTTCGCTCAATCGGATACGAAATGAAGAAAGCTGTGGTGGATACTTATTCCGCGAATCTGAGTGGCGATTGCCATGAGGTGTTCTTGGAGATCGGCAAGCCAGATGAGGCCGCTGAAGTCATCATCGGAGGGCCGCCGTGCCAGCCGTTCAGTCAATTCGGATATCAGCGTGGGAAGCGAGACCGTCGGAATGGGTTCCCTGTATTCCTCAATGCAGTTGATCGTATCCGACCTAAGATTGCCCTCATTGAGAACGTTCGCGGAGCACTCTATCGCAACAAAGACTACCTGCGTTCGGTAGTGAACGAACTGGAGCGGTTTGGATACACAGTTGAGACCAGAATATTGAATGCCGTGCACTATGGAGTGCCTCAGAGGCGTGAAAGGGTGGTGATCGTAGCCTCAACCGTTGGTTGGCGTTGGCCGGAACCTCTCGTGACAGCGCCAATAACGGCCGGGACTGCGCTGGGCGAGATGGCATTCCAAGAAGGGCCTGACACCCATTACCTTACGCCAAGCATGGACAAATACATCGCGGAGTACGAACGCCGGAGCCATTGTGTAACACCCCGAGACCTACACTTGGACAGGCCATCAAGAACCGTAACGTGCAGAAACCTCGGCGCAGCCACATCAGATATGATGAGGTTGCGTATGCCGGGTGGTGAACGACGCAGACTCACCGTTCGTGAGGGTGCGCGGTTGCAGGGATTCCCAGATTGGTTTGAGTTCGCTGGCAATGAATACGAACAATACGAGCAGATAGGGAACGCTGTTGCGCCATTGTTAGGACTCGCCCTTGCGCAAAGCGTCAAAGCTGCACTGGCAATGGAGTTGCCAAGGGCCGAAGAAAGAACTGATAGGAGGCACATCACAGCAATGGACGTCCTCGCTAGTGATCCCGCGTCAGAGAAAGTTGAACAAGCTCTTAACATATTGCGAAGTATTGGGGTGCCACTACGAAGTTACACAAAGCGTCGACAGGAGCGCGTTGCGAAGGCTTTATTGGCTGTTGGGTACTTGCAACCGCATATGTTGTGGTCCGAAGCCAAGAGTTTCTTTGACGAAGGTCCCAAGCCAGTTACTACACGGGAAATCATACGATTTTGGAACGCTCACTACGGTGAGAAACTTGCGGATTCGTCGTACGATGATGTTCGACGTAAGGATTTGGTAATCCTTGTAGAAGCAAAGTTGGTCATGCCAAGTGCCGCAGACCCGACAGCGGACACCAATGATGGTACAAGAGGCTACGCCATTCCGAAAGAATCACTAAAGCTGATTCAGAGTTACGGGCGTGACGGTTGGGAAGAACAACTCCAGATGTTCCGCCAGAATGCTGGGATGCTTGCAGATAGGCTTAGTAAGGCACGGGAGTTCAAGATGGTTCCGGTCAAGCTCCCGACTGGCCAGACATACAACTTGTCGCCAGGTCCACACAATCAAATCCAGAAGGCCATTATTGAGGAGTTCCTGCCGCGCTTCTCAAAAGGAGCGGAGGTACTGTACATAGGGGATACATCAAAAAAGGTGCTCCATATGGATGCAGAGAAACTACGTTCGCTCGGCATAGCGGAACCATCTAGATCTATGTTACCCGACGTGCTTGCGTACGACGATGAGCAAGAGTGGCTGTTTGTCATCGAAGCAGTTCATTCATCGAACCCAATTGACCAGCTCAGGCACTTGGCGTTGCGTCGCCTGACTGAGAACGCAACAGTAGGATGTGTGTTCGTCAGCGCGTTCATAGATATGTCCGCGTTCGCAAGATTCTCAAAGGCCATCAGCTGGGAAACAGAGGTCTGGATAGCGGACGAACCAGATCATATGATTCATTTTGACGGCGGGCAGTTTCTGGGCCCCTACTAGGCAGTGTTAACATTTCTTGTCATTTCCGCGAAAAGTGTAACTATTTTCACCGCCGCAACGACTCAAAGATAGCCTGAATTATTGAATGTCAACAGAGCCTAATAGCTCTAATTGGAATGGCTATTAGGCTGGTAATAACCGTCAGACCACAATGACATTCCTGCGGCGGTTGAGAAACTTGACTAACCTGTATGTTGAACAAACGCCATCACCCCCCATACCCCGCGTATAGCTTGCTCTCCGACAGATCAACGACCCGGTAGGGCAGTCCGCTCTCTTTTGCGGCGGACTTGCCCTCCGGCGTCACCAGCAGCGTCCCACCCGATCCGACCGGCCTTCCATAGTGCATTATCATCGAACCGGCGACGAAGCTCATTACCGCTTCGTTTCTCTGCGGGTCGAGAACGGTTATATCGGCGTCGGCGTCGGGGGTGAAGTGTCCCTTGTCCCAGAGTCCCATCATTCTCGCGGGACCCCAGGACAGCTTTTCAGCCATCTCCAGCGGGGTCAGCGCGCCGAAATCCACCAGTGCCATCGTGGTCTGGATAGCCACGTTCCTGGGGTGGGAGCCGCCGTCGGTGCTGACCGCATTCACGATGAACTCGCCAGCCGCGTTTCTCGCGGAGCTGAGCGTGAATGCGGAAGAAGGCAGGTTCACAGGGAAGCTCATGCCTACGTTGCTCCGCGCTCGCTCGAACAACTTCAGAGCCTCCTGTCGCTGCGCGTAATAGATCTGTCCGCCCTTCTGGGCCACCACTGAGCCGTATCCGTCCATTATCGCCCGGCGCATACCCCGGTAGGTGGTGTCGTAACCACGCAGCCGGAGACAATTGCGCGGCACATCGGCTATCACGTTGCCATCATCGTCGCACAGCCCGGTCGTCCCGTTCTGAATAGCGTGATACGACTCCGAGTTCAACTGCTCCGACATACTTTCGAGGATGTCCAGCGCCTCGTCACATTCATCAGACGGGTCTTCAATCACACCGCGGCAGTAGCTGTTGACGTGGCAAACGTGAAGTCTGCCGTCCCCAACGAGTGAAGGCACCTCTCGCAGACCCTCAAGCTGGCTTCCCGAATCCGTAGTGCCGAGATGAAACGCGATATACGCTCGCTGGGAGTTGCATTCCGCTATAACTCGCGCCGAGTCTTCTGGCGAGAACGGATGATAACCACCGAGTATCTTGATGCCATAGCAGCCCTGTCTCAGGGCGGACGAGACCGTGTCGCGCAAGTCCGGTCCCGAAAGCCGGCCGACCGGAATCGTCAGACCGGGAATGAGAGCGAAATTGCCCGCGACATTCAGACCCGCGCCACGTCGCTTTATGCCGTCAATGAGGGTAGGTCCCGTGCCGCCCATGTCCATGACGGTCGTGGTACCGGCGCGGGCCAACATACCGTATCCGAGCGCGGGGTCCCAGTTGCGCGACAGTCCGGCGACGTGGGCGTGCGTATCTATCTGTCCGGGCATAACCCACAGGCCCGACACGTCTATGACGTCTTCGGCCCTGGTAGGATCGAGTTCGGGTTCGACACGCTCGATCCTGCCGCGCTTGACACCGACGTCGCTCACTCCCTCGAATCCATTCTTCGGGTCGAGTACGACTCCGCCACTAAGTATAAGGTCATAGGTCGCCATTTATACGTTCAACCGTCTGCTGGAATTAGCCGCGCTCAAAGCGCGGATTGGTATATAGTACACTAAGTCAGACACCACCACAGGAGTGTAATTTATGAAACTTGGAGTAGTATTTCCGCAGACGGAAATCGGCAGCGACCCGGGCGCGGTGCGCGAGTACGCCCAGGCCGCCGAGAGCATGGGATACAACCACATCCTGGCCTTCGACCACGTTCTGGGAGCGAACGCGGAGTCCAGGCCCGGATGGAGCGGCGCGTACCGACACACGGACGCTTTTCACGAGCCGTTCGTGCTTTTCGGATACCTCGCCGCCGTAACGAGCAGCGTGGAACTCGTTACCGGAGTAATCATCCTGCCCCAGCGCCAGACCGCGCTGGTCGCCAAGCAGACGGCGGCGGTGGACGTGCTCAGCCAGGGTAGGCTGAGGCTCGGCATCGGCGTCGGCTGGAACGCGGTGGAGTACGAGGCTCTGGGCGAGAATTTCCACAACCGAGGCCGGAGGTCGGAGGAGCAGATAGACCTGCTGCGAAAGCTGTGGACGAACGATCTGATCACATACGACGGCCGCTGGCACAAGGTGACCGACGCGGGCCTGAATCCCCTGCCCGTTCAGCAGCCCATCCCAGTCTGGTTTGGAGGCGCGGCTCCGCAGACCTTACATCGAGTGGCGACAATGGGCGACGGCTGGTTCCCGCTGTTCCGGCCTGACGACCGCGGCAGGGAGTTGATCGAGAGCATGAGAGAGCAGGCTGCGGCGGCTGGGCGCGGGCCAGACGACATAGGCGTCGAGAGCTGGGTGTCCATCCGCGACTCGTCGGAAGACGACTGGAAGCGTACCGCCGATGCATGGCGCGAGCTTGGCGCGACTCACCTGTCCGTCAACACGATGAACGCGGGACTCGAATCTCCGCAGGCTCATATCGAGGCAATACAGAGGTTCAAGGAAGTGATGGAGTAGATAACGGTCGGGGTGTGGGGTCCTGGGTCTCACGCCCCACTGCGAACTCACCTAGCGGGGCGCCCCTCTCTCCTTACAAATTCCGGATATGCGCGAAGTTCAGCGAGGAATTCCTGCCTTCTTGCAGAGCGGCCAAGTACAGGTCCATATCCACGGTTATCAGCGGTGTCTCTTCCGATACAACCTCCAAGAGAGCCGAATCTGTGAGTCCAAGCCTGTTGAACTCGCTTCTGGATGACGCGACCTCGCTTTTGACGACTACCTCGACACAATCTCGAATAATGTCCCTGAGCGTGTCGAACAAAAGGGAACGCTCAGGCTCTGCATGGTAAGCGAGCAGGTTCGACGCCTCTGTAAGCGTGTTTGGCGTCACTAACACGCGCTCGACTTTGTTAAGCTCGTTTAGCAGGATGTAGTAGTCATCAACCGAATATTCATTCAGACGGCGGTGTTTGGCGATCAGGTCGGGACTCGCGCTGCCTACGACGAACAACAAGAGCAAGTTCGCGTCAATAAAATATCCCGACAGAGGCATCCGCTACTTGGAAGCGTCCAAAATGCGGTCGGTGAGTGATATTACTGTGCCGTCATGGTCATTGATGTGGACTACTTTGTAGGAGCGATCCGGGTGGATAGAACCTCCCAGCTTGGCGACCAGCGAGTTATTTATGTGATCCCATGGGCGCGAAAAACCGAGGGTTATCTTCCACGTGTTGGTATCTATATCGAATTTGACCTCTTCCAGCCCGACATTGGTTATCTTGTCGTCAGAGAATAGGTCGGTGATATAACTTCTGGCTATTAGCGCAGCCTCTTTCACATCCATTTAAGCATTGCCTTTCTCACAATTGAGCGATTCCAGTGCAGAAGAACATATACCCCGTTGAATGAGATCCCCAACGTAAATGGTCGCCCTCAGTCTTCGGATTCTACTAAGACTCTGCGATTCTGCAAGGGTATGTCAGAGCGAATTTCCACTGGCAGCGAATCGTAGGTCTCGAGTAGATTTTCTACCAGTTCATGCGATCCCCACAGTCGAATCTCAAAGAATGAGCGTTCATTCTCCTTTCGGACAACACTGGTGAAGTCAGAAAGACTGACGAGCAGTCCATACTGCGCTCCAAAACCTCGTATGTTTCCCTGCAATCGGTTGTAGTCCGGCAGGCCTACCGGAGCGCCACCCGACTTAACCTGTACGCACAATCTGGGTTCGCCAAAACCCATCTCACCCATTCCCGCCACGACATCAATTCCGCCGTCCGGCCCAAGCCTTGTCTGAACAGCATGATAGCCGGACGCCCTAAGTATCTCCGTGACAAGATACTCCAGCCGTGTTCCAGAGAACCTTTGCCTGATTCGCTGGACGATGCGGTCTTCAATTTGCTCGTCCAGATCAATCTCTGGCTCAGCGCCATCGGGAACACAAGACTCCGATTCCGACAGGATTATTGGCTCCTCGTCAAGGCTCAGCTTGACGATTCGTTCAATGCGCTTTTCAGCATTTTCCGCTCTGACTTGATAAACCGTAGCCAGACCGCCCAGAGACAATAGTAAATCCTGATCGAATACTTCCCTGGGTATGTCCACTGCTTGCCACCTGACACTTCGAGTATGCTTGCCCAAGTCTGGCATATCAGGCTGAGTATCCGGCATATCAGGTCGGAAAGAGTAATCGCCGGATATTGTGCCGACCGCTATTACGCGCGGACTCTTTCTGGGTATAACTACCATATCGCCATTCTGGATCTCGTTGGCAAACCGCCAGAGTTGGCCTCCTGCACTCGCAATCTTTTGGTTGCTCGAATCGCGGTAGGCTGGTTCACCATGCAGGCTATTCAGCAATTGAGCCCTGTCGGCGAAATCAACCACGCTTTGCGGGAAGCTAAAATTGATTACGACAACGCCTTCATCTAAGAAGAAGTCCTCGAACTCTCCCGACCTGCCTGCCCTGATAACCCAGACGTTCATTTGGACACTCTCTACTCTCTAAATGGTCCTTGTATAACTGCGACGAGACTCGCTCAATGCTCAGTCCGCAGACGCGGGAGCCATTGGCATATTCTGGGGAGGAGGCCCGTCGAAGATGCCGGGAACATCCTCTTCTTCGATGGTCTCGTTCTCGATCAGGTACTCGGAGATGTGGTCTAGTCGGCGCTTGTTCTCTTTCAGGATTCGCATCGCGGTCCCGTACGCGTTCTCGATAAGAGAGTGGACTTCATCATCAATCTGCTCGGCCACGTTGTCTGAGTAGTCGCGCCGTTCGGATATTTCGCGGCCCAGGAACACCATCTCCTCGCGCTTGCCGAACGTTCGCGGGCCCAGCTTCTTGCTCATTCCGAAGCGGGTAACCATCTGACGGGCAATGCTGGTGGCCTGCTCAAGATCGTTGCTGGCCCCGGTGGTGAACTGGTTGAATACGAGTTCCTCGGCGGCCCTGCCACCCATGGCCATCGCCAAACGCGCTTCAAGCTGGTTCCTGGTTACAAGATTGCGGTCTTCCTCAGGGACGGTCTTGGTGTATCCGCCCGCTTGCCCGCGAGCGACTATCGTTACTTTGGCGACAGGGTCGGCGTTGGGCAGCATATGGGCCACAAGAGCATGACCGGCCTCGTGGTACGCGGTTATCTCCTTCTCCCGGTCGCTTATCACTTTGCTCCGACGCGCAGGACCGGCTATGATCCTGTCTATCGCCTCAGCGAACTCCGAACTCCCTATCATCTTCTTTGCGTGTCGAGCGGCCAGGATAGCCGACTCGTTCACCAGATTCGCAAGGTCCGCCCCGCTGAATCCAATCGTCTGCCTGGCCACACGCTCCAGATCAACCTCTTCCTCCAACGGCTTGCCCTTGGAGTGCACGTCCAGTATCTGTATCCGTCCCTTGAGGTCCGGGTTGTCCAACACGACTCGACGGTCGAATCGGCCAGGACGCAATAGAGCGGGGTCAAGTATGTCCGGACGGTTCGTCGCGGCCAGCACTATCACGTTCGTCCCTGTGTCGAACCCGTCCATCTCAACCAGTATCTGGTTCAGCGTCTGCTCCCTCTCGTCGTGGCCTCCGCCAAGTCCGGCGCCCCTGTGGCGACCCACCGCGTCTATCTCGTCCACGAACACGATGCAGGGAGAGTTGCGCTTGGCCTGGTCGAACAGGTCTCTCACCCTGCTCGCTCCCACTCCAACGAACATCTCGACGAACTCCGAACCGGATATGTTGAAGAACGGAACTCCGGCCTCTCCGGCCACAGCCTTCGCCATAAGCGTCTTTC
Organism: Dehalococcoidia bacterium; assembly: GCA_965261525.1. Classification (GTDB taxonomy): domain Bacteria; phylum Chloroflexota; class Dehalococcoidia; order Lucifugimonadales; family UBA1123; genus VXRN01. Next base: position 347,825 of record OZ253472.1, on the reverse strand, counting down.
CGGTTCCCGGAGGGCCCACCAGCAACACTCCCTTGGGTATCTTCGCTCCCAGAGCGAGGAACCTCTCAGGATACTTCAGGAACTCCACCACCTCCTGGAGTTCCTCCTTCGCCTCCTCCACGCCGGCTACGTCAGAGAAGCTGACCTGTGGGCTGTTGCCCATGAACATACGCGCCTTGCTTCGACCGAAGCTGAAGGTCTGGCTGGAGTTTCCCTGCGCCTGTTTCATCATGAACAGGAGCACGGCTCCGAAGAAGATGAGGGGCAGGAAGTTGAAGAGCAGTCCGAATATGGCGGAGAATCCGCCTGAGCCCTTGACTGAAACGTTGACCCGGCTCAGGTCAACCTGCGCGTCCCTGAGCATCTCGACCACGGATGAGCCGGACTCTTTTCTGGACTCGTAGGTCTCACCGGAGAAGGTGGTTACGGTGAGGGCGTCTCCCTTGACCTCGATGCTTTCCACCTGTCCACGACCGGCCATCGTGATGACCTCGTTGATGGGCAACTCGTTCGAACCACCCAAAGAGCCGGAGAAAAAGGTAAATACTATAGCAACGAGGGCCACGATCAGCAGAAGGTATATGAAACTGTTTCGCATCCAGCGATAGCTCATGCGTATCTCCTGAGCCTATTGACGCTATATATCAATAGTACATTACGCTGTGCCGCAAGGCAAAGGATTTTAAGAAGTCGCAAAGGCGTAGGTTCTTCTCAGGCGTGGCTGTTACGTATGAGCAGAAGGACGAGCAGGAGAACGGCTCCGAAGAAGATGAACAGCAACGACCCGAAGAAGATGAGCGGGAGGAAGTTGAACAGCAGTCCGAGGATGGCTGAAAGTCCGCCTGATTCCTTGACGTTGACGCCGCTGAGGTCAACCTGGGCTTCTCTTAGAGGGTGTTTCCGAGGCCTTCGAATTGACCTATACTACTCGCATTATGCGCAAACCCTATCCGAGCGACCTCACCGATGAACAGTGGGATATTCTCGCTCCCCTGCTCCCACCAGCCAAACCTGGAGGACGCCCTCGCGCAGTAGACCTTCAGGAGGTGGTCAACGGCATCCTGTACGCGCTTCGGAGCGGATGCGCCTGGCGTATGCTCCCCAACGATCTTCCTCCCTGGCAAACAGTGTACAAATACTTTCGGAAGTGGACAACGGACGGAACGTGGAAACGGGTCAATGGGACTCTGCGCTCCGCCGTTCGAGAGGCGGAGGGCAGGAATCCGACGCCCAGCGCGGCAATCATAGACAGCCAGTCAGTGAAGACTACTGAAAAAGGGGGCCTCGCGGCTATGACGGGGGCAAGAAGATCAAAGGTAGAAAGCGACACATCATAGTGGATGCCATGGGGTTGTTGTTGGACGTGGTGGTGCATCCCGCCGATATTCAGGACCGGGACGGAGCGAAGTTGGTGATCTCTAAATTGAAAGGACGCTTTCGGCGTATGCGTTTGATCTGGGCTGACGCGGGCTATGGGGGAAAACTGATCGAGTGGGTGCGGGAGCTGACAGGATGGACGCTTGAAATCGTGAGGCGTCCCCGGGACAGTCACCAGTTCAAGGCGCTGCCGCGCAGATGGGTGGTTGAGCGAACATTCGCGTGGCTGGGAAGGTGTCGCAGGTTGAGCAAGGACTACGAGGCGCTGCCTGAAACAACCGAGGCCTGGGTCAACATAGCTATGACTCATCTCATGCTCCGACGATTGAAGCCTTCATGACATATCCTTTGGAAACACCCTCTGAGCATTTCTACTACTGAGGAACCAGACTCTTTTCTGGACTCGAAGGTTTCTCCCGATATGGTTGTCACCGTGAGCGAGTCGCCCCTGACCTCGATGCTCTCCACTTGTCCGCGATTGGCCATGCTGATGACTTCGTTGATGGATACCTCCGCGGAACTGCCGACGGACCCTGAGAAAAGGATGAAAGCCAGGATTACGAGAGCCATCACGGCTGCCACAGCCACTATGAGCAGCAGGCCTATGCGGCGATAGCTCATGTCTGTCTCCACGGCGCATATTTACGCTATATTCCAAATGGTACATCGCGATGCGCGATAAGGCAAAGGATTTAAGTTGTGGCGACGCGAGTCCTTCATACCAGGCGCGGCTGTTCCGTCGCCTTTCGAGAGCCGCCGGTCATAGATTCATCGGGCCATATTCTCACTTTGCCGTATTGTCCGTCGAAGCCCGGAACGATGTGTATGTTTCCGGTTCGGACTTTTTCCAGGCCCTCGGCAACAAGCTGACCGTAGCGCGGCGAGGCCGCGGCGATTTCGCCGGATGGAACGCTGAGAAGAACGTCGAGTTCGCTTTCGAACATCTCCACGAGCGAAGCATAGGCTCCTCGGACTCGCTTCGTGTTTACCCCGACGCCCATCGCCTCAGATAATATCTCTTGCAGCGACACCAGCGACCTGTATGGCGGTCTGCCGTCTGGGGAATGAACCAGGCCGTCTTCATCCCTGTGAGCGCTAAGTTCCCTGCGCGCCAATTCCTCTACGCGCTGCATTACGCCGAGAGTGACCGGTCGGTCGCACACGGGGCAGAGATGTCCGTCGCGGTTCACATCATCGGGCGTAAGGCTGACTCCGCACTTGCGGTGACCGGAGTGGTGATACTTGCCCTCTTCGGGAAAGAACTCGATGGTGTAGGCGATGTCCTGTGTCCGCAGAGCTTCGGCCAGGCCGTCGTAGCTCGGACTGCCGTTGAATATGGTCAGTTCGCGGGCGAGCTTGGGCAGCGAGTGGGCGTCCGAGAACGAGACTATGGACAGGTCGTCCAATTCAGGTACGCGCCAGCACATACCGGGGTCGCTGGACAACCCCGTCTCTATGGCGTGTATATGCGGTGTAAGATCGCCAAAGCACTCTTCCAGCGAATCGAAGCCCGACTTGGAGCCGAATATGCCGAACCAGGGCGTCCAGGCGTGGGCGGGTATGACGAAGCAGCGCGGCTCGATTTCGAGCAGCATTTCCAGCAGGTCCCTGGGCGTAATGCTTAGTGTCGGTCTGCCATCGCCGTCCAGCTTGGCCCCGCGATGTCTCAAGGTTTCGTTGATTCTGGACACGCTGCTCAGGCTGGGAGCGAATACAAGTATGTGTATTCGCCTTGCGCGTCCGCCGACCCTGGCCGTGCAGTTCACTTCGGCGCCCAGAATGAATTTCACACCGTCGTATTCGTATAGCCCGTCGTCCACCTCGGTCAGTTTCGCTTTCGACTCGGCGAACCACTCAGGTTGGGTGAAGTCGGCTGAGGCGAGTAGGTCTATGCCCTTGATCTTCGCCCAGCGCGCCAGGTTCTCGAAATTCAGGCTCGGACTGGTAGCGTAGGCGTATGAGGAGTGAATATGAAGGTCGGCTGAGTAGGTCAAGGTGAGAAATGCGAGAGTTCTTCTGTTTTGGAATTCAGACCAGCGCGGTTCTCATTTCTTGCCATAGTCATACGGTACGCGGATTCCAAGTTGAGCCAAAACTGAGCGGGAATGTCGAGAACGACCTCTAGTTCGAGCGAGATTCTGTGCGTGAGCGCATCTTCTCCACCCACTATCCCGTTTATCTTTCGGATTGACCTGCCCATTCGCTCCGCCAATTCGTTTTGCGTCATTCCGCGCGCTTCGAGTTCTTCTTCCAGGACACTGCAGGGAGATACGGGAAGGTCAGACCATATTCTCATCTCGAACAGGGTCGCGAAGGTCGGAACTGACTTGAGAATCTGGATTCGCTGTATGTACTTTTTCCCAATAGTATCGCCTCACCGACGCGAAGCCTCACGCTGATCCTCATAACATCGTCTAAGCGTTCCAGTTCTAAATGAAACTCTCACTATTCACTCGCAAGCGACCATATAGGTGTTTTCCGGTAGTTGTTCTCGGAATCCTTGCGCGTTGACCGGATATTACTAGGGTAATACAATCATGCTACCACAGAATTTCGCTTTCAGGGGGCGGCCAGATGGATTTCGAGCCTCGATACACGCCGGAACAGCAGGAATTTCGCAGCGAGGTCAAGGGATGGCTCACCGAGGCCCTGCCGGACGGACTGGAGTTTCCCGCGGACTCCAACGACCTGTCTTACAACGGTTATCTGAAGTTGCGACAGTTGGGCCGCAGCCTGGGCGAGAAAGGCTGGCTGTGGCCGACCGCTCCCACCGAGTACGGCGGCGGCGGGCTGTCCATAGACCACGCCATCGTTATCGAGGAGGAGCTGGACGAGCGGGGTTTGTCGCTGCCGCCATACTACGACAGCGGCGGACGGCTGGGCGGCGCGAGCGTCCTGGTCTGGGGCAGCGACGAGCAGAAAGAGAGCTTTCTCCCTCCGATTTTCAGGGGCGACGTTCGCACGTGGCAGCTCCTGACCGAGCCGGGCGCGGGCTCCGATCTGGCGGGCGTGGAGATGAGCGCCGTCCGCGATGGGGACGACTATGTGCTGAACGGCCAGAAGATATACGTCGGAAGTTCGCACGGCGCCGAGATGGTTTGGACTATAACGCGCACCGACCCCGACGGAGAGCGCCACCGCAATTTGAGTTGGTTTATGATTCCCACCGACAGTCCCGGAATCACAATACAGCCCATGGACCTTCTCATCACGAGCGGGGAGGGAGGCGCGGGAACCGGAACGAAGAACACGATCTTCTTCGACGACGTTCGCGTTCCTGCCTTCAACCTGATAGGCGGGGAGAACAACGGCTGGCAGGTCGCTACCACTCATCTGGAACTGGAGCATGGCTCCGGCGGCTCGGTCAGACGAAACCGACTCGTTGATAAGCTATTCGAATATGCCGGAGAGCTAAGGCAGAATGGACGTCCTCTGAGTGACGACCCCGGCATTCGGGATCTGCTGGTGGATGTGTACGTAGAGGCGGAGATTTCGCGCCTGTTCGGGCTGCGTAACTATTGGATGCGGCACACCCGCCAGGAACTGGCTCACGAGGGTCCGCAGCACTCGCTCTACCGGAAGCAGTCCGGGCTTCGTTCGGCGCAGGCAATGTTGGAGATACTCGGCCCATACTCGCTGACCAACGATCCAAAGTGGGACAGGTCTGATGGTCACATGGAGGTGTTCCAGCGCTCGAGCATCGTGGCGATGCACCCGGGCGGGACGGCGGAGATACAGAAGGTCATCATGGCGCGTCGGCTGGGCGCGGGTCGCCAGGTCAGGGAGCAGGCGGGCAGGCTGGAATAGCCAATCTAGCTTTGAGGTGAATGAGATGGACAAGATAGTATCGGACAAGCGGGACGAGATAGCGCGGCTGTGCAAGAAATACAAAGTGAAGCGGTTGGATGTTCTCGATCCTGAAATATCCGCGGAATTTGGGCCCGGTGGCAACCCGCTGGACTTCATCGCTATATTCCAGGAATCAGATTCCCTGAAGCGCACGGACGCTTACTTGAACCTGATGGTTGAATTGGCAGATATGTTCGGCAGGAGCAGGTATGTATTCTTGGGGATAGAGAAGACGCCTTATGATTCGTACTTCGATCAAGAAGAGACTCGGGATATAGTGTATGCGGCCTGAGCGCGAGAGGCGAAACAGACGGCTGGGTCATGTACTAAGAGCCTCGGATTCGATCACGCAGTTCGTAAGTGGGAAGTCGTTTTCCGAATATGACGGAGACACGATGCTAACCTCGGCAGTAGAAAGACAATTCATCATAATTGGCGAAGCGGTCAACGCATTATCATCAATTGACGCGGAGACAATATCTCTCATAAGCGGTCATCGTAGTATTATCGAGTTCAGGAACCGACTGGCGCACAGATATTTCGACGTGAGCAATGAAACAGTGTGGATTATCATAAACAACCATCTTCCCGTTCTCCGTAGGGAAGTCGCGGAGTTGATCGAGGAATATGAGAGTCGCTAAATGGACAAGATAGTATTGGACAAGCGGGACGAGATAGCGCGGCTGTGCAAGAAGTATAAAGTGAAGCGGCTGGACGTTATTGGGTCCGTGAGGGTCGGATATACGGGTCGGGATTTGCGGGATATAGACTTCATGGTTTCGTTCCACGACCCGGACGCGCATAGGAAAGGCGGGTTTGGATCCCCGTATTTTGGACTTATGGAAGCGCTCGGAGATCTTTTCGAGGGTGAACTGGATCACGTATTTCTGGGATTGGAAAGCACACCCCGGGACCCATCCTACAAACGACTTATAGAAGAAATTCGGGAACTGGTCTATGCCGACGGAGCCTGAGGCACCAAAGATTCTGGGCTTTATGCGGGATGCCGCGCGGTTGGTCTCGCAGTTCACCGAAGGGAAATCTTTCGCGGAATATGAACGAGACATAATGCTGCGCTCCGCCGTGGAGAGACAGTTCATAATCATCGGTGAGTCGGTCAACCTGCTGTCGAAAGCCGATCCTGAAGCGGTGTCTCAGATAACTAATCACCGCAGGATCATAGACTTCCGAAATCGCTTGGCGCATATATTCTATGATACCGATAACGGAGTGGTATGGAATATCATAACCAATCATCTGCCAATCCTTCATCGAGAAGTTAGGGAGTTAATACGGGAATACGAGAGACGATAGATGGACCTTTCATTTACCGAGGAACAGGAACTTTTGAGAAACACGGCGCGCGACTTTATGGAGCGTGAAGGCTCCAAGGAGACGCTGCTCGAGTTCGACGAATCCGAGACGGGCTACTCCGTTGATATATGGCAGAAGGCCTCGGACATAGGATGGCTCGGAATGCTCGTCTCGGAGGAATACGGCGGCGCCGGAAGTTCGCTGACTGACACGGCTGTGGTTTACGAGCAGCTTGGCGCGGGTCCTCTGTCCGGGCCGTTCTTCTCATCCGGTGTGCTGGGCGCCTTGATAGTGTCCGAGGCGGGAAGCGATGAGCAGCGCAGTCGCTGGCTTCCGAATATCGCTTCCGGACGCGAGATAGTGACTCTCGCGCTTACCGAGCCCGAGTATGGATGGGGAGCCGAATCGGTCCAGATGCGCGCGCAGCCGACAGATTCGGGCTACGTTCTCAGCGGAACCAAACTGTTCGTTCACGACGCGGCGGCGGCGACCACGCTGATATGCGCCGTTCGAGCGCGTGGACACGAAGGTATCACCCTGCTGATGGTGGACGCTCGCTCGCCCGGTCTTTCGACCAGGCCGCTGCCAGGCTTCATGGGATGGGTGGGGGAAGTCGTCTTCGAGGACGTCGAGGCGCCGTCCGACGCGATTCTGGGCGAGTTGGGCGGCGGATGGCAGCCGCTTCAGAGCGCGTTCCAGAGAGCCATACCTGTGTTGTGCGCCTACAAAGTCGGCGGCGCGCAGTCGGTGTTCGACATGACGCTCGACTACTCTCGGACTCGCATACAGTTCGGCACGCCCATTGGCCGTTTCCAACGTGTTCAGGACCACATCGTGGAGATGGTCAACCATCTGGACGCCGCGCGCTGGACCACCTATGAGGCCCTATGGAAGTTGGACGCGGGCCGACGCGAAGATGCCAGCGTACATCTCGCAAAGGCAGTCGCGTCGGAAGGCTACTACCAGGGCTGCAACCACTCCCACGAAGTTCACGCCGGAATAGGCGTCGTGCGGGAGTACGGTCTAATCCTGCATACCCGAATGTCGCGGACGCTCTACCACTACCTCGGCGACCCGCGCTTCCACCGCAGAAAAATCGGGGACGCGCTGCTGGCTTAGCTTTCTTTAACGGAATGTGGTGCCGATGTCTATTCGTATGTAACCAGTCCTAGATTTTCTAGGGACTTTACGACTCTTTTTATGTCACTTGCAGACACATTCCATCCTAGGGACTCTGCTTGTTCCCTGATTTGTGCGCTGGTTGCCTCGCCCTGATCAGACAGAATGAAATGTACCTTGGCCGTAATTGATTAGCGGCGTCGGATTGCATCGGGCTGAGCATATTCTTATACTGCGGCTATGTGTACGGACAAAGACCTTTCACCCTCTGAACGCGACGAGCTGACGTCTTCGGTCAACCGGCTGCAAATGCAAGTTGCGCGGCAGTTGGCCACGATCCGAGAGTTACAGAAGCAACTCGCTGAGGCTCAGAGAGCGGGAAAGCGCCAGGCCGCTCCGTTCTCCAAGGGCAAGCGAGCCGCAAAGCCCAAGCGGCCGGGCCGAAAGCCGGGAACAGGGTCATTCAGCTTCCGAAAGCCCCCCTCTGCCGATGAACTGACAGAACCGATCATTGACGTTTCGGTGTCGGCGGACAGTTGCCCGGGATGCGGGGGCGCCCTCGAACACGAGGGAGTGGGGTATGCGTATGTGACCGACCTTCCCCCAATGCCCAGACCCCAGGTGAAGGGATACAGGGTACAGATATGCCGGCGCCGGTCATGCGGCAAGAGGGTTCGTGGTCGCCATCGGCAAGTCGCCCCTGACCAGTATGGCGCGAGCGCTCACAGAATGGGCAAGCGTGTGATGTCGGCGGCCCATGTACTGCATCACAGCGCGGGTGTTCCGGTGAGGAAGATTCCCTCTATACTCAGGACTCTGACCGGAGTGAAGATAACTCAGAGCGCAATCACACAGGACGCTCTGCGACGCGCTAAGGGAGAGGTGGGAGACGCCTACCGCAGTCTGCGCGGTTCAGTTCGTTCAAGTTCAGTGGTACACACCGACGATACGGGCTGGCGTGTGGGCGGAGAGCCTGCTTACCTGATGGCGTTCGAGACTGATGAGGCCAGCGTGTACCAGATACGCGCTCGCCACCGAAACGAGGAGGTCAGAGAGTTGATCCCCTCAGACTATGGCGGAGTGATGGTTACGGACAGGGGCCGGAGCTATGACTCCCATACCCTGTCCGGTGTCAGACAACAGAAGTGCATGGCGCGCGTTATACGTTCCGTCAGTGAGGTGGTTCAGACCAAGGTGGGTAGAGGACGGAGCTTCGGAAAGCGGTTGATCGAACTTCTGAGAGAGTCGATTGAGCTGCGGGAGTCAGAGTTGCGTGGAGAGGCGGTGGACTTTGCAGGAGAGTCTGAGCGGTTGAAACGTGAGGTGTCCCACCATCTGCGAGACCGTCGGATGCCGGACCCGGACAATCAGAGACTGCTGAACGAACTCGGCAGGCACAACGACCGTGGCAACCTGCTGCGCTTTCTGGATGATCCGAGAATAGAGCCTACCAACAATCGGGCAGAACGGGCCTTGCGCGGGGCGGTGATAGCTCGGAAGGTGTCTCATTGCTCCAAGACCTATGAAGGGGCTGAGGCGTACTCTGCATTCACGAGCGTGATCAGGACTCTGGCGAGGAAGGTTGATGGCGATACGCTGTTGGATGCGCTCTGTGATGTGTTCGGCGGCGCTCCTGTTCCACTTCGCTCATTCTGAATCTCTTCTGCCGACTCCGCAACCCGCTAATCAATTACGCCGGCGACAACACAGGGACGGTCATCGCCAGCTATGCCATCGGGTCGGTTGCTAGCGATTCCTCCCAATACGTGCATGGCGTCGCCGGGTACAGCCACGGCTGGGGCAGCGTCCGGGACAGCTACTTCAACACCGACGCCTACCGGTCGGCCGGTGCCGGCGGCAGAACCGCCGCGCAGCTGCGGGCGCCCACGGACTACGCCGGCATCTACGCCAACTGGAACGCGGACATAGACAGGGTCAGCGGCGGAGACGACCCCTGGGACTTCGGAGACAGCATACATTATCCACTGCTGAAGGTGGATAGCGACGGCGACGGAACCGCCACCTGGGAGGAGTTCTCCGGACAAACGCAGCCGTCAGTGGCGCCCACGGCCAACGCGGGTCCCGACCTGGCGGGAGCGCCGGGCGAGAGCGTGACGCTGCAAGGCACAAACAGTGTCAACCCCTACGGCGCATGGTGGCGGATGGCCCACAGGTGGACGCAGTTGTCCGGGTCGACCGTCACCCTGGATCACCTGACCCACGGCGACCCGACGTTCACCATTCCCGACGACGCGGCGGGCGGCGCGACGCTGGAGTTCGAGCTGACCGTCACCGACAAGAAGCGCCGGTCCGACTCAGACACGATGGTCGTCACGGTGGCAGGAGCGGAGCCGGCCAACACGCCGCCAACGGCTGCGATAGACGCGGCCCAGGTCACAGCAGCGGTAGCCGGGGAGACGGTGGCGCTGCAAGGCGTCGGCAATGACGCTGAGACGGCTACGGAGTCGCTGACCTTCGCCTGGAGCCAGGTGGGTGGAACGCTATCGGCGCCCATCGCCGGCGCAAGCGCGGCCACGGCCGCCTTCACCGCCCCGGACGTTACGGAGGAGACGGAGCTAACCTTCCGACTGACGGTCACCGACGATGGCGGACTGTCGGCCAGCGCCGAGACGACCATTGCCGTCAGCCCGGAGCCGGAGCCGGAGAACACGCCGCCCACGGCCGCCATCGTCGCAGCCCAGGTCGCTACGGCAACGGCCGGGGAGACGGTGGCGCTGCAAGGCGTCGGCAATGACGCTGAGACGGCTGCGGCGTCCCTGACCTTCGCCTGGAGCCAAGTGGGTGGAACGCCGTCGGCGTCCATCGCCAGCGCAAGCGCGGCCACGGCCGCCTTCACCGCCCCGGACGTTACGGAGCGGACGGAGCTGACCTTCCGCCTGACGGTCACCGACGAGGGCGGACTGTCAGCCAGCGCCGAGACGACCATTGCCGTCAGCCCGCCGCCCGAACCGGCCAACACGCCGCCAACGGCTGCGATAGACGCGGCCCAGGTCACGGTCGCAGAGGCAGGAGAGACGGTGGCGCTGCAAGGCGTCGGCAACGACGCTGAGACTGCTGCGGGGTCCCTGACCTTCGCCTGGAGCCAGGTGGGAGGAACGCCCACGGTCTCCATCGCCGGCGCAAGCGCGGCCACCGCCGCCTTCATCGCCCCGGACGTTACGGAGCGGACGGATCTGACCTTCCGCCTTACCCCGAATCCACCGAAGAGGGTTAGTATCGCCGCCGGGGCGTGGGTGAGGGACGTGTCAAAGTGGCGGTGCGGTTATGATGTCAGCGCCTGGGTCGTTCTGAAGGTCCGCGGTCGTGATTTTGGACGCCAATGGAGGCCCACAGTGGCGATTTGGGGCGAGTTTGACGAATCTGCGGGCAACAGTGGACACCCGCGGTCCGGTCCGGAGCGATCTTACGGACAAGACAGGCTGTGGTGTGTACGGTGGTCAGTAGTAGACACTGCCGTCAGGCCGGCAGAGGAATGGCTCGCAGTCTGGTCAGTGCGCGACCGAACTGTGTTTCCCAGGGCCAGCGCTGCGGGAGATGCAAAGTAAGGCGGCGGGCCGAGTGGGTGAGCCGTCCGGCGAGGGAGAACAAGCGTCTGCGCAGGGTCTTGGTGGTCGCCACCGGCTCGCGCAGACCGATGCGTCCGATCCAGCGAGCCAGGTTGTGAGCCATTACCTGTATGGCCATCCAGGCGGCGTTGGCTGCAAAGCGCCCCGAGGGCAGATGGTTCAGCCCGACACCGTACTTGAGGTCTCGGATGGCGTTCTCGATCTCGGCGTGGCGGCGATGGTCGGCCTCCAGTTGGAGGGTGTCGCCCTGTCGGTCGGTGATGAAGGCGTGATAGCTGTAGTCGACGAAGAGGGCCAGTTGTGAACCGGGCGTGGGCTTCACCCTGCGGACGATGAGACGCACCGGTGCGGCATCGGGCTCGTTCCGAAAAGGGGTGTAGGTGGTCTCAGCCACGTCGGCTGCGCCGTCCATCCAGTAGGGTATGGGAGTCCAGTCCTCCTCAGGTATGGCCTCTATGAGATTGCGCAGTCGGGTGTGCTGACGGACGGTGATGGAGAAGCGGACACCTGTCTTTCGGCATACGGAGACGATGTCATGGGTGTAGAAGCCACTGTCGGCGCGTACGGTGAGTTGTCCTGTGGCCCCGGCGCAGCGCACCCGGCTCACCGTCTCACGCAGGAAGTGGGCTGCGCCCCGGGCGGTGTTGGCTCGACCCTGTCGCAACCGGGCCATCAGCACGTCGCCGGTTCCTGCGGCGACGGCCACAAGCGGGTGATAGCCTCTCTGGCCGGTGTAGTTGTGGCGGCGGGCGCCCTCCTTGCCCAGTCCGTAGGTCTCGCAGATGGTGGAGTCCAGGTCGATGGTCAACGGCTCATCGCCGGGACCCGCGCCAGCGGCCCAGGCCCGCGCCAGCAACTCCCGGCTCACCCGGTCCAACTGCCGCACATGTCCCCACCTGAAGCTGCGCAGGAAGGTCCCCAGGGTGGATGGCGCCTTCACTGTACAGCCCAACACCCGCCCGGTCCCACCGGCACGCAGCGCGTCGGCGTCATCGATGCAGTCCCCACCGGCCAGCGCCGAGGCAACCAGGGTCAGCGTCTTGTCTCCCGGGTTCGCCCGTCCCGGCGCATCGCCCAGGTCAACGTTGCTGTCCACCAGTTCACTCAGTCCCAGGCGCTGAGCGAGAGTGGCCGGCACGAGCAGCCCGGCATTGGCCACCAGCCGGGGATCGTCGAAGGCGATTCGGATGCGGTCGGGACGCTCAGGTGGTAACATCTATTAAGTGCTCCTGCTCTGGGGTTGGTTCTTGTCTTCAAACCCATTATCCCAGATTCAATGGAGCGCTTTCTCACCCCTTTTGCACGACGACTCATCCATCCCTTCGGTGGATCCGGGTTAAGGGAGAACTTTCCGGCTGACACCGATGAAACATTCTCCAGTAGAATGCTCCTCTCCCATTCACTCGAAGACTTTAGCCACCGACGCTGTTTATCGGAAGCTATTTCACGTTCCACTGCTCCTGCCAAAGCACTATTTGGGCTCCAACCAAGTCTAAAATTGCCTACCATTGTGGGTTGTACCTCTATTGATATGCCTGTTCATAATTGATTCTGCCCGGTGGATGGCCAGAATCGCGCGTGGGATAGACACATCATATTCTACACGATGACGTTATCCAATTTATTCGTTGGATTGGGTTTCCCACATATATCGGCCCCACAGCATCTCATTGTGAACCGACTCTGAGTGGAAAAACAGCATAAACACCACCTCCAACCCGCGGATGGGTCGTTAAATGAGGGGAGTTATCTGCTTGTTTCTATGCCGCCATCGGCAGCGGGTAGTTGTCCTTCACCTCCGCGATCCTGGCAGCGACGTACGCGATAGCGTACAGATGAACGAGCAGCCTCACCCTGGCCAGTCCTCTGAACGAGTGACTCTCAATGACGCCGCGATTCTCCCAGCGGCTGAACACCCGCTCGACGCTCTAGCGTTTTCTGTAGGTACTGCTCCATTCGTAGCTGCCTCTGGGAATCGGCCCGTCGAACAGGCGAATGTCGTCATTGGGGTTGACCCGGACCTCGACTTCGCACCCGGAAAAGCCCTCGAATTTGCCCCCAAGCTCGTAGTCGCTGACGGGGCCGTACACGCGCTCGCCGGTCCCGGAATCGGGTCCAATGAACGGTCTCTCGATTCCGCATTCGCAGAGCGGGGTTCCCTTCTTTGAGTACGTCTGCCCGCACCCGTCGGTATGGTGTCCGCTCGGCGGCTTCTTCTTGTGGATGACCTGCGTGATTTTTCGCTCGTGCAGCCACTCACTGTTCTCTATCGAGTCGTAACCACTGTCCGCTATCACAACCCCGGGCCGCGGCGCCATACCTTCCACCAGCGGGATGAGATAGCTCATATCGCTCTCGTTTCCTCTGGTCACCATTACAGCAAGCGGGACATCGTGATTGGCGTCGGCAACAATGTGGGCATTGTATCCGAAGACCCACTCCCAGCCCTTTGACGCCTGTACACTGTATTTCTTACCCCTGCCTGCCTCCGTGTCGCTGAGAATGGAGCGGTTAATGTTGGAGTTCGTCTTGATCATAGTCGAGTCCACCGCCACATCTCTTCCAAGGTCGGGCAGATACTCTTTCAGTTTCTCCACGGTCTCTGCCAGACGCTCCTCCAGCAATTTGTCCATCTCCTTCAGCTGGCCGAACACCCTCGAGAACGTTGGGCGCGACGGGACGTGGGTCGTGAACCCGCAGACGGCCCTCAGTGCCGGATCGTTCATCAGTCGTCTGTAAAGAGCGGATATGTCCGCTATGCCCAGAATGGGCATGGACAGGTGGGCCCTTATCATCGGGCCACGCGGATATGGCCTGCGGCCTCTGCTTCCTGCCGGACTAGTGAATGCCGATTCAATTGGAGCAACGTCAATCTCGTCCAGCATCTCTCTAAGTTCACTTAAGTCGGGGAACCCAGATTCTCCGGTACTCTCAGGGAGGTCTGTTCCTCCATGCGCTTCCATCTCTGCATTCCGGAGTATGGAAGCGGATTCATTCAGGACGTCCTCGACGTTTCCGTATTTGGGTTCAGCCAAGGAAGCCCTTCTCGATCAGTCCGGTGTCATTTGCGATAGTCATTCTCCTTTCCTGAATGCGCCCGTAGGCGCGCGGTCATGCTCCAAGCCGAGACGTGGGTCGCGGACGACATAGGTCGTGCGTCTCGGTATTCGGTTGTCAATGTATTGTCGAGGTCGGGCTAACAGGCGCCCAACCTACTCTCAGCCTAACGACGAATGGTCACGTGGTGGGGTAGAATTTCGGATAAGGTATATTCGTTTTCGTGATGAGGCCCGCGCTTCTTTGGGAAACTCAGGGAACACATGAAGTCTGAGATGGTGCCAAGAATTGCCTGTCAGTGTAAAGCAGCGTGCGCATAAAGCGCGTTGCCAGTCAATACACGCAGGCCCGAAAAACTTCTCTGCACCTGCTCCACCCACCATCGGGTCGGGTTTGACCCGATGGAAGGTGATAGACGGTCCAATTTTGAGACTGTCTCTATTCCAGGATCAATTCGTCGCCCCTGGTGGACGACGCCTTTGGCGAACACTGGTCGAGGAAATTGGCATTTCCCGCTCGAACCTCCATGAAGCCGCTCGGAATGTGCTGCACAGGGAGTGGTTCGAAGCCCAGTCGGACGTGATGATCGAGGAGACGGTGCCGTACATCCTAGGCCGGGAGGACAGTTTTAGCGCGTCCGGTTCACTGGGAGTCCGCGACGCGGGAGACGAAGTGCCTGCTGGGAGAGTCTGGCTCGTACCAAAGGGTTAGAACCGAAATGATAGCGTAGCCACCCAAAGGTCGAACCAGCTTAGCGGTTAATTGATCACTCAACCTAAGTAATCTTCGTTCCGTACGTCCCAACTTCTGACACAGCAGCAATTAGAAATCGCAGTTAGGCTCGGCAGTCAGGCATAACCCACAATAGGGAGCAGTTCGGGAGTTAGCGTTTCTTCGAATCAGTGAATCTCTTACGCAGGTTTCTAAGAGGGTGTTTCCAAAGCCTTCGAATTGACCTATACTACTCGCATTATGCGCAAACCCTATCCGAGCGACCTCACCGATGAACAGTGGGATATTCTCGCTCCCCTGCTCCCACCAGCCAAACCTGGAGGACGCCCTCGCGCAGTAGACCTTCGGGAGGTGGTCAACGGCATCCTGTACGCGCTTCGGAGCGGATGCGCCTGGCGTATGCTCCCCAACGACCTTCCTCCCTGGCAAACAGTGTACAAATACTTTCGGAAATGGACAACGGATGGAACGTGGAAACGGGTCAATGGGACTCTGCGCTCCGCCGTTCGAGAGGCGGAGGGCAGGAATCCGACGCCCAGCGCGGCAATCATAGACAGCCAGTCAGTGAAGACTACTGAAAAAGGGGGCCTCGCGGCTATGACGCGGGCAAGAAGATCAAAGGTAGAAAGCGACACATCATAGTGGATGCCATGGGGTTGTTGTTGGACGTGGTGGTGCATCCCGCCGACATTCAGGACCGGGACGGAGCGAAGTTGGTTATCTCTAAATTGAAAGGACGATTTCGGCGTCTGCGTTTGATCTGGGCTGACGCGGGCTATGGGGGGAAACTGATCGAGTGGGTGCGGGAGTTGACAGGATGGACGCTCGAAATCGTGAGGCGTCCCCGGGACAGTCACCAGTTCAAGGCGCTGCCGCGCAGATGGGTGGTTGAGCGAACATTCGCGTGGCTGGGAAGGTGTCGCAGGTTGAGCAAGGACTACGAGGCGCTGCCTGAAACAACCGAGGCCTGGGTCAACATAGCTATGACTCATCTCATGCTCCGACGATTGAATCCTTCATGACATATCCTTTGGAAACACCCTCTTAGAGCAACAAATCGTTCAGCTCATCCATGATGCCAGTCACCTCGATGCAACCGGAAGCGAGACCGTCTATCTCGAGCCTGGTCCGGGCCCCGAACCGTTACGCGAAGGGAGCGACTCAGGATGGCCATCTCCTTTTCCTCTGGCTACATTGGCGGATGGTCGGTTCCGAGTGCTTGCACCCTTCGACGTCAGTTTTCTGACTGAAGGCGATTCCATTGTCGCCGAGGTGACCGAGATAAATGAGTTCGGATTTGGATCCACCTATTCTGAGGCGATTCGCGATCTCCAGGTCGCCATCGTGGAGCTCTCCCTGACCCTCCGCGAGGATCAGGACAACTTAGGCGCAGACCTGCTGAAGGTTTGGGAAACGCTTCTGTCCAAGGTGCGAATTCAATATGCCGATTAAGGCGCACGAGTTCGACCGAATGGTCAATAAGTTCGGTTTTGAAACGAGAGACGGGCGCGACCTTCTGGCATAGCTCACGTATGAGGGCAACAGAGTTGTCCGAACCAGGCGGTCTTAGGGCTCAGGAGACTTGCCGATGCACCACAGCATCCGACAGCAGCTCCGTCTGAACGAGCAGGAGTTTAATCACGCCCGCCGCTGCACGATAACCAAGGACGAGTACATCGAAATCCTGAAGCGCAAGCGCGTCATATAGCCAGTGCACGAGGCATCTTAAGCTAGGGTCGCCACCCTCAGTACGATTCCCCCGAGTGATTGTCCCAGAACGGGCGGAGGTTGACAAGTTTAAGCCCGAATCCACCGAAGAGGGTTAGTATCGCCGCCGGGGCGTGGGTGAGGGACGTGTCAAAGTGGCGGTGCGGTTATGATGTCAGCGCCTGGGTCGTTCTGAAGGTCCGCGGTCGTGATTTTGGACGCCAATGGAGGCCCACAGTGGCGATTTGGGGCGAGTTTGACGAATCTGCGGGCAACAGTGGACACCCGCGGTCCGGTCCGGAGCGATCTTACGGACAAGACAGGCTGTGGTGTGTACGGTGGTCAGTAGTAGACACTGCCGTCAGGCCGGCAGAGGAATGGCTCGCAGTCTGGTCAGTGCGCGACCGAACTGTGTTTCCCAGGGCCAGCGCTGCGGGAGATGCAAAGTAAGGCGGCGGGCCGAGTGGGTGAGCCGTCCGGCGAGGGAGAACAAGCGTCTGCGCAGGGTCTTGGTGGTCGCCACCGGCTCGCGCAGACCGATGCGTCCGATCCAGCGAGCCAGGTTGTGAGCCATTACCTGTATGGCCATCCAGGCGGCGTTGGCTGCAAAGCGCCCCGAGGGCAGATGGTTCAGCCCGACACCGTACTTGAGGTCTCGGATGGCGTTCTCGATCTCGGCGTGGCGGCGATGGTCGGCCTCCAGTTGGAGGGTGTCGCCCTGTCGGTCGGTGATGAAGGCGTGATAGCTGTAGTCGACGAAGAGGGCCAGTTGTGAACCGGGCGTGGGCTTCACCCTGCGGACGATGAGACGCACCGGTGCGGCATCGGGCTCGTTCCGAAAAGGGGTGTAGGTGGTCTCAGCCACGTCGGCTGCGCCGTCCATCCAGTAGGGTATGGGAGTCCAGTCCTCCTCAGGTATGGCCTCTATGAGATTGCGCAGTCGGGTGTGCTGACGGACGGTGATGGAGAAGCGGACACCTGTCTTTCGGCATACGGAGACGATGTCATGGGTGTAGAAGCCACTGTCGGCGCGTACGGTGAGTTGTCCTGTGGCCCCGGCGCAGCGCACCCGGCTCACCGTCTCACGCAGGAAGTGGGCTGCGCCCCGGGCGGTGTTGGCTCGACCCTGTCGCAACCGGGCCATCAGCACGTCGCCGGTTCCTGCGGCGACGGCCACAAGCGGGTGATAGCCTCTCTGGCCGGTGTAGTTGTGGCGGCGGGCGCCCTCCTTGCCCAGTCCGTAGGTCTCGCAGATGGTGGAGTCCAGGTCGATGGTCAACGGCTCATCGCCGGGACCCGCGCCAGCGGCCCAGGCCCGCGCCAGCAACTCCCGGCTCACCCGGTCCAACTGCCGCACATGTCCCCACCTGAAGCTGCGCAGGAAGGTCCCCAGGGTGGATGGCGCCTTCACTGTACAGCCCAACACCCGCCCGGTCCCACCGGCACGCAGCGCGTCGGCGTCATCGATGCAGTCCCCACCGGCCAGCGCCGAGGCAACCAGGGTCAGCGTCTTGTCTCCCGGGTTCGCCCGTCCCGGCGCATCGCCCAGGTCAACGTTGCTGTCCACCAGTTCACTCAGTCCCAGGCGCTGAGCGAGAGTGGCCGGCACGAGCAGCCCGGCATTGGCCACCAGCCGGGGATCGTCGAAGGCGATTCGGATGCGGTCGGGACGCTCAGGTGGTAACATCTATTAAGTGCTCCTGCTCTGGGGTTGGTTCTTGTCTTCAAACCCATTATCCCAGATTCAATGGAGCGCTTTCTCACCCCTTTTGCACGACGACTCATCCATCCCTTCGGTGGATCCGGGCTTAGGAAGCCCTTGATAGGCCACCTGTCCGGGTGAAACTCCACGAAGTAGAACCGGCGACGCAGTGCCAGATCCACCAGCGCGATGGAGCGGTCGGCTGTGTTCATCGTTCCGATAATGGACAGATTGTCGGGCAACGAGAACCGCTTGTCTGAGTACTGGAGACTGATTTCTTCGTCCCGGTATTCCAGCAGGAAATACAATTCCCCAAGAATTTTGGCCAGGTTGCCCCTGTTTATCTCGTCAATAATGAGGAAGTGTTGTTTCTCGTCTGAGTCATTCCTAGCTCGCTCAGCGGCCTGAAGTAGCGGCCCATCTCTCAACGCGAACCCAAGCTGTCCGTCCTTCTGAGTGGGCCGGAAGCCCTGCACGAAATCCTCGTAGGCGTATGACGGATGGAACTGAACCAGCGTAACCCGCTCTTTCGACTCGGCGAGGGATTCCGCGAATTTCTGAGCTACATAGGTCTTCCCAGTCCCGGGTGGGCCTTGGAATATGATCTGCTTTTTGTCATCAAGTAACTCTTTAGTTTTATATAGGAAATCCCGGGGCAGAAGTAGCTCATCGGCCAACACTTGCAGATCAGTTTCAGTGTTTGTCGAATCTACACTGACCAATTCCAAGATATGCTGAGCCTCAGAGGTAGTAATACCAATCCATAGTGATGACGCCATGTTTTCCAAGCCGGATTCGCTGGATTCCCGCCTTCGCGGGAATGACGATACACAACTTGTAACTGGCGTTCACGGCGCAGTCAGGATGAAATGGTATAAGTTTTGTGATGTTGAATCCTTGGTGGCCACATTTGAGAAATACTTTAGGAAGTTTATTGCGGTCCACTAGATCACGGATGTATTGGAATTTGAGAGGAGATGCAAAATAGAGAGGTTCGTCAAGTTCGAGAGTGACATTGTCCTCACTTACTTCTTGGACACCTACTTTGAAAGCGAAGGACATCCCATAGTCGGGCACGCTACTGGTGCAGTAGACAAGTAATTCATCTCCTGACTTGACTAGGCCATGATCCGCATCTCTGCCTTTATTCATCCATTTATTGTTCTCATATTTCCGATTGTTTCTAATATTGGAATATCCAGCATCCTTGCTGACTTGAACTAAGAATCTGTCCACTGATTACCTCCAGATGTAATACTTGGCCCTTGGCATTCGACCAAATGGTATTAGGCCCATCCAGACAGAAACCTAATGCCGGACGCTGGCCTCACTTGCCCGCGCTCGCGTCCGCGAGGCGTTGTGCCACGCCTGCATCCGTATCAGCATATCCCCGCCCACGCCGAAGGCTTTCTCGATACGCCGCGCCATCTCTGGCGTTAGTTCCACGTCGCCGTTCAGCAGGTCTGAAAGCTCCGCCTCTCCGATGTCCAGAATATCGGCGGCCTTTTTCACGGTCAGCCCCAGATCGTCAATTACCTCCACGCGAACGAATTCGCCCGGATGAGGAGGGGTCATATTTACTTTTATGCCCTTGTCAGCCATCAGTGATAATCCTCCAGATTCAAGCGGTCAATATAGCCGTTCTCTTCGTCAAACGTGATCCGCCAATTCCCGGATACCGAAACACTCCACTCTCCCTGTCGTTGACCCGAGAGTCGGTGGATACGCCAGCCGCGAGGCGCGTCGGCGACAAAGCTATCCATATCTTCAGACAGGATTAGCGCCGCCAAGACATTGCCGACCCGATTCAGTAGGTCCGGGTGAAGGAGTCGGGGGTTGTCGCGTTCTATCAGCAACCGCAGCCCCCTGTGGCGAACAGAGCGAACGATCATTTTCTAAAGTATAAGGTACAAAAGTTCTCTCGACAAATCTTGCATCAAGGGAAACCATTTCTACATCATCTGGCTTGTGTCTGGTGGGCCATCCTGGACTCGAACCAGGGACCTCAGTCTTATCAGGACTGCGCTCTAACCGTCTGAGCTAATGGCCCACTTTGGGGAGGGGGAAGTGGGGGAAGGTTATTCTGCTGGCTGGCCCGTTTCGTGGTCGAATTCGACGACTATCTCCACGGGCGCGTTACGGGCTACGATGAGCTCCATCGCCTCCGTGAGGCTGTCGTTTACAGGTTGGTGAACCGAGTCCGGCGGCACGTAGATGAAGTCGCCCGCCGATATGTCCAGCGTCTTCTCGAGGCGCTTGCCCGTGAGGAAGCGTCCTTTTCCCTTTGAAACGTAGATGGCCGACTCGCAGTTGACGTGATAGTGCGGACTGGAGGCGCATCCGGGCGGAATCGTGGCTATCGCCAAGTGTATTCCCTCGGCCCCGCCGAGCGCATTTGACACGCCCGCGAGCCGCGTCATGCTGCCCGATGCTATTTCCACTTCCAAGCCGTCTGGGTGGACGACCTGGCACTCTGCTGTCAGTTGCGAACTCATTGCGTTGAGTATATCTTTACGCCGAAAACAGTGTCAAGGAAGGCTGAGCCTTCACCCGTATTTGGGGTGTTTGCCGCTAATCATCGATTCTTACAACTCAGATCAGGCCGTGTCCCTGACCTATCTCTCTCAGTGTCAAGAAAGCGAGCGTCATTTGCCCGGTCGGGACTTCAGATTCAGCTGCGTCGTCAGAGTCAGGCTGTCTGAGTGCGATGTGCAGGGGATAGTGTTCAACGGCGTGTACCTGGACTACATCGAAGTCGCGCAGGCCGAGTACTTCAGAAACCTCGGCTTCGCGCTCTACGATCCCGACGGCAGGCGTCACTTCGACACCGCCACTGTGAAGGCAACGCTCGAATACCTGTCCCCTGCCAGGGTGGACGACCTCATGGACATTTACTGGAAGGTCGAGCGTATCGGCAACACAAGTCTGACGACAAGATGCGAGATAAACAACCGTCTGACCGGCGACGTCCTTCTCCGCGCCGAGGTGATCTACGTGGACTTCGACAGCGACGCCGGAGTCTCGCGCCGTGTTCCCGACGACATGCGGACGTTGATAGAGACCTATGAGAACACGGGCCAGATCATCTCGCTGGACGACCTTGCCGGGCTCGCCGGGCTTGCCCGCGCCGCCGCTGACGCGAAGTAGCTACACTTCTACCCTAACGACCACCGCCGCGTTGGCGATGACCGTCTTGTCTCCCGATCCCTCGCGCGGCTCGATTTCGAGGCCGCCCTGTACGGTCGTCAGACGGCCCTTACCATGTGGCAGGACGGCGAGCACCGTTTCCGCGTCAACCGCGTCCGGCTGAGGTATCGCGACCGTAACGTCCACTATCATTTCTTTTGAAGTGTCCGGCCCCAGCAGACCGAGAAACATGAGGCTGCTCTGATGGACCGCGTTCCAGACCGCGCGTCGCGCGGCTTCCGTGTAGTCCTGACCATGAAGGTCTATTCCTGTTCCAATTTCCAGTATCGCGGGCTGAAGCGCCATAGTTATCTCTCTCTTCGCTTAGCTTCTCTTTAGCGCCTACGCATTCTGAAGGCGCGGTTATTGTAGCAAAGCGCGAGACTGTCTGGGCGTAAATGACCGGGACTACGCATATCCGGCAATGAAAGATCGTGGAATTGCAGATAGAAACGTTGCTACCGAGCGGGGGGCTCTTCAGACGCTGTTGTTTCTTCCTCTGAGGCATCGAGGAACGCAAATCTGAATGCGTCTTCCATGGACCTATGAAGTCGGAACAGGAGTCTCCAGGCGCCGGCTATGATCGCAATAAAGATGAGGAATGGGACCGGCGCGACAAAGCTACCCAGAGACAGGAGACCGGACAGAAATGGAAGGCTGAATATGGCAAGCAACGCAATCATGGCGAAAAGGAGCGCGTCTCGCAGAATCGCGCGTATGGTCAAGTCCCAGGCGATTCCAAAGAAACTTCCACCACCAAGTAGAACATCGGCCACGGCGTCAATCATCCGCCGGAGCGCGCGCCATATGAACACGCCCGGCGGCACAGAGAACGCGACTACCAGAATGGTCACGGAGAGTCCCATGAAGCGCTCGTTGAAGCCCAGGACTCCAGAAAGCGGCTCAGCATAGCTAAGCGCGAATGTGCCTACGGCTATCAGAACTACGACAACACCGGCGTTCGCGGCCAACACCTTGGCGGAGTCCCTGATCTCGTCACCAACAGAGTTCGTGAGATTGAAAGCCAACCTCACTGACTCCATCCAATTGGACGCAAGGAATAAATACCGTTTCACAAAGAGTGGGGACACGCTTGAAAGGAGTCGCGTAAAGCCATCGGCGGATCGAAATATAACAGGATAGACCAGAGCGGTCAGCATGGTGGATATAGCCATTACAGGGTACATGAAGGTCCCAATTGCGCCGTGGTCGCTCCCTTCTTTCACCATTGCGAGAGAGAACTCACCCAGTTGAGGCATCCCGAATCCCACACGAGTCGGAGTGTTTCCTATATGTCCTGCGAGTAAGGTCGCTACAGTGTCAATGAAGGTTTTGCCTGCAATGAAGACAAGTGTTACGAGCAGCGCTGGGAGTATGAATTCTCCAGCCTGTGAGATATCTATCAGCATTCCGATTGAAACGAAGAACAAGGCGGAAAACACGTCGCGTACAGGGGCCATGTTGCGAACGAGGTCTTCCGAATAGTCTGCATCCCCGAGGACGGTTCCAATAATGAACGCGCCCGCGGCGGCAGACAAGCCCAGCCTGTCCGCGACAAGCGCCAGACTGAAACAGAGCGCGAGTCCGACCACAAGCAGCATCTCCGGAGAATGAAAGCGGCCCACCCGTCTGATGAGACGAGGCGCGAGCACCCCGCCCAGAATCAGTACAGACATAAGAAAGAGTACCAACTTTCCAAGGAGCGGGCCCAAGTCGGAAAAGTGGCTGGCTTCGGCGGAAGGGACGCCCGAGAGCACACTGAGCAGAATGACCGCGGCAAAGTCCTCGACCACGAGAATGCCAACAATCAGGCGTCCATGCGTGGAGAATAGCGCTCCGGTGTCTCGGAGCATCTTCAGGATTATCGCGGAACTGCTGATGGAGACCGCCGCGCCGAGGAAGACCGCTTCAATCCCCGTCCATCCGAGTACGCGTCCGAGTTGGTACCCCAGCGCCACCATAAACGAGACCTCGATAGCCCCAATCAGGAGGATTGGGAGTCCGAGTCTTCGAATGCGCCGCCAGCCAAATTCGAGTCCGATCGCGAATAGCAGTATAGACAGCCCCAACTCGGCAAGAGTCCTAATAGTCTCATGGGAGTGGATCGGGGAACCGACGCCAATCAGCGGCAATGTAAATGGGCCGACGATAATGCCGGCCACGAGGTATCCGAGCGCCGGCGGCTGGTTGATGAACCTGAACAGAACCAAGGCTATGCCGGCGACCGTCATAATGATCGCGAAATCCTGGAGCAGAAATTCCTCTAGCAAGCGTTTCAATCCGTGCGCATTGGGCTGTATGTGAAGGCATTCAGAATGTGACGATACTCGCTCGGAATGCGCATAATCCAGTAGGAAAGCGCTCCAGCATTTCAATGAGCGTTACGTTACAATGCAATTGGAGAGATTGGAGCGGTTTAATCAGGATACATGGGATAAGATATGTGTGGCAAAAGCGAAGTGGAAATGCAACTGCGGGAAACAAAAGCGATTGCAGTGGTCGGAATGTCCCCGCGTCCTGATCGTCCCAGCCACTACGTAGCCAAGTACCTGATGGAACAGGGTTACCGGATAATTCCGGTCAATCCGGCTGTGGACCAGGTTCTGGGCATGAAGAGTTACCCGGACCTGGTCTCGATTCCGGGGACGATTGACATGGTGGACATCTTCAGGCGCTCAAGTCAGGTTCCGCCGATTGTGGACGACGCAATCGCCGCCGGAGCGAGATTTATCTGGATGCAGGACGGAGTTATCCATGAAGATGCGGCCGCCAAGGCTCGCGCCTCAGGCATTTCCGTCGTCATGGATAACTGCGCTCTGCGCGAACATAGCCGCATATACGGAACCGGCGGTTTGGAATAGCCGCTAGTGTTCCAACATTTTTGGATTGGCGGTTTATATACCCTCACCCTAACCCTCTCCCAAGGGGAGAGGGGATAATTCGGAATCTGGATATCCATCACAACTAAGTTGTCGGACTACTAGTGTTCCAACATTTTTGGATTGGCGGTTTATATACCCTCACCCTAACCCTCTCCCAAGGGGAGAGGGGATAATTCGGAATCTGGATATCCATCACAACTAAGTTGTCGGACTGCTAGTGTTCCAACATTTTTGGATTGACAGTTTATATACCCTCACCCTAACCCTCTCCCAAGGGGAGAGGGGATAATTCGGAATCTGGATATCCATCACAACTAAGTTGTCGGACTACTAGGCTCTGACGGAATCTTCGTAGAGTTCGAATCGCTGCCTTATCATGTCGCAGGCAAGTTGAACGCCTTCCAGGATGCGTTCGGCGTTCATACCCTGGCCGAAGTTGCCCGAGATTGCGGTTTCACTGTACTGGGCGGTAACTCCGGCCCTGAAAAGCCAGCGCGTGTATCCCCTCACCCAGTCAGCCAACACAGGCGACGATTCGGACGTGAATGGAATCGGTGTCCCGGAGTCGTCTAACGCCGAGAGAGAGAATGTCGCGCCCTCGTCTGATTTTCCAACTTTGATATTGAATTCCACACCGGCGGCCTCGAACGGCAATCGGAGGTTTAGATCAATGGTATGCGCGCTCAATTCAGTCACTACTCCAGAAGGGATGCCTGCCGCTCAGTCAGAGTTATCGGCAGATTCTTGTCGGGGTTGATCGGCCTGCGCTCAATGAATGCGAGGCGCCGTTCCTCGGACTCTTCCGTTTCAGAATAGTGGGGGGAGTACCGTTCAGTGGCGCTCGGCTTCTCCTCCAGGTACTCGGCGGACTCGTTGAAGGTAATCTTCTGAAGCTGAAGGATGACAGGGCTGTTGTTCTTTATGATGCTGCAGTACCGGATGACCTCATCTTTGAGTTGTTCATGAGGAACTACAGAATTGGCGAGACCCATTTCCAGCGCCTGTTGGGCGGAATACTGCTGTGTGAGCATCCATATCTCGCGGGCGCGCTTCTGTCCCACGACGTGGGCCAGATAGCCCACCCCGGCGCCGGATGCAGGGCTTCCCACGCGCGGGCCGGTCTGACCGAAGATGCTGCGAGTGGAGGCCACGGTGAAGTCGCAGGTGTAAGCGAGAATGTTGCCTGACCCGATAGCGTATCCATCCACCATCGCTATGATTGGCTGCGGAATATGCTGCACGAGGTCCATGAACAGCGATTCACTGCTGCCTGAGTATTCGGGGCTGTTTCTGTCCTCGCCCTGGTCTCTGCCGGAGCAGAAGGCATTCGGGCCGGAGCCGGATATGACGACAACCCTGA
Organism: Dehalococcoidia bacterium; assembly: GCA_965261525.1. GTDB lineage: Bacteria > Chloroflexota > Dehalococcoidia > Lucifugimonadales > UBA1123 > VXRN01. The sequence continues at coordinate 321,953 of OZ253472.1, read as the reverse complement.
TTGATTGGTCGTTTCCGGCGTCCTTGAGGGCGACCGCCATTTCGTCGGTGGTGCGGCCTCTGATGGCGTTGTACACCTCGGGCCTGTTAATCGTGAGCCAGGCGATGCCATCGTCTTTTTTATAGATGATGTCTATGAATTTCAAGCGGAGGGCCTCCGTAGGTTGTCGGATTGCGGCCATCAGTCCCGCTGACGGCGTGATTTCATGTTACTGGCTCCACTCCTCACTGTCCACAGTACAGTCGGCGGATCAGCGCAATCGCGTGTCAATCCGTCGGGACGGCCAGTTCCATAAGTTGCATCTTATAATAGGCAGGTCAATCAACAGGTGGGAACTGGTCAATCAACAGGCGGGTCTGGTGGAGTTCGCCACCTGCGTTGACCTGCGTTTCACCTGCGTTAGCTATGGGAGTGTTTTTCATCTCCTCCCCTCGGGGGTCAGTATAAATTTGAGTTTATCGTATTCAGACTCGGTCGAAGCGTGGGTCGGCGGTTTGACAAGTCGTAGGCAATGATAGCGTGAATAAGAGCAATCGTACAGTTCATATGTTTTATTCAGTGTATAGTAGCGCATCGGAGGCATGATTGTATAGCGGAATGAGAAACGGCGGACGGGTGCGTGAATGCACTCTCTCCCCAAGCCGATTCCGATGGACAACAAAGAGCGGCAGGATAGACTTACCATGAACGCCTCCGTATTGAGGCGAGTGAATGGCGCACCCTATAATGGCCCTATGTTAGTCAGAGACTTAGGCGAATTCGAGCTGATAGCCCTGCTGGAGTCGAGGATCCGCGAGCGAAATCGTGTCCAGATCGAGAATCTCCGCCCGCTTGGAGTGGAGGTGGAGTTGGAGATCGGCGACGACGCGGCGGCGTGGATTCAGCGAAGGACACGGGTGGTGTCCACGACCGACACGATGGTGGAAGGCGTACATTTCAGGACGGACACTATTCCGTGGTGCGATCTGGGATGGAAGGCGATGGCGTCTAACCTCAGCGACGTGGGATCCATGGGCTGCTCTCCGACGCTTGCGCTGGTCACTCTGGGTCTGCGCGGTGACATTCCGGTAGATGGTCTGCAAGAGATGTACGATGGCATGATGGAAGCCTGCGAATACGCGGGCGGCGCGATTATCGGCGGCGACGTGGTAAGGTCCGACACATTCTTCGTGACAGTAGCTCTCGAAGGAGTATGCAGCCCGGAATCCCATGTCCTGTCTCGCGGCTCGGCGCGGGTTGGCGACCTTATAGGAGTCACCGGGCATTTGGGGTGTTCGGCAGGGGGATTGACAATCCTGCTAGACCCGGAAGCGGCGCGGAACACTCCAGATGACTCAATGACCCATCTGACCGAGGCGCACAACCGACCGAATCCGCGCGTCGCGGAGGGAAGGGCGCTTAGAGAGCTCGGAGTTCGGTGCGCTATGGACGTGAGCGACGGACTGACCGCAGACCTGGGCAAGCTGTGCGCCGCGAGCGGCGTGTCGGCAGTCGTCGAGGTGGAGAGGCTTCCGGCAGACGATCACCTGAAGAATACATTCCCTGACAGATGGCTTGAATTCGCTCTGAGCGGCGGCGAGGACTATGAGATAATTTTCACCGCGAAGGCGGATATAATGGACAAAGCGACAGAGTTGCTTGAAGAGCGAATCAGCGTCATCGGCATGATAGAAGATGTTGACGGATCTGTTCGTATCCTGGATTCGGACGGCAACGTTATTGAAACAGGGTCAGGCGGATGGGACCACTTCCCAGGGTAGAGGGTCAGAATGGATAGCGTGACCGTAAGGCTGGAATCGGACTCTTCGTTTCGGCCTACGGAGATAATGGGCGACCTTCGGATGGTGGCGGAGACGCTGTACTTTCCGATGCGCCTAGTGGGATTCTGGGACGAAAACGCGGGCGGAAATCATATGTGTCCTGAGACCGAAATCGGCAGGAGGTGCCCGCACGGTCTGGCGGAAAATGACCCGGACTATGTTCCATACGTCCGCTCGATGGAAAGACTCAAGCAAGCAGTGATTGAAGTAAGATTCCCACACGCATCGGTCAGGATGTTTCTAAGCTAAACGATAGAAGAGGGGGCCTCCCCTGTCCCCAATTCATTCAATACAGGAGGCGCGCAGAAATGGCACTAACAACGGCTCAAGAACTCAGGAAATCTCTGGCCCCATATGATTCGTTTCCGCTACAAGACCTGCTGACACGGGCATCCCGGCGCTATGGCGGCAGAACCGCGGTCATTGACGGAGACCGCGCCTTTACATACAGCCAGATGAGTGAGTATTCGGACCGTCTCTCGGCCTCTCTGGCGAGTATGGGAATCGGCAAGGGGGACCGAGTCGCTATACTCGCCCCAAACTGCGTGGAGTTCGTGATAGCGTTCTTCGGCATACTCAAGACAGGCGCGGTAGTGACTACTATCAATTCCGGCTACCGTGAGAGGGAGATCGCCCACCAACTCAATGACAGCGGCGCAGATACGCTGATCGTTCACGAAGAACTGAAGCCGATATCCGATCTGGCGCGCGACGAGGCCAGAGGAATCAAGCGTGACATTGTAATCACGCAGAACTCGTCGGACGGAGCCTCGTTCTGGGGACTGCTGGAAAACGCGCCCGCGTCGCCGCCGAACGTGGCGATAGACCCGAAGAACGACCTGGCCGCGCTTCCCTACTCTTCCGGCACGACCGGCCTGTCCAAAGGGGTGATGCTGACTCACTTCAACCTCACGTCGAACGTTCATCAGTTCCTGGGCCGCGACGGTGAGGAGGCCGCGCTGAACGTAAATGACGTCATCCTGACTCACCTGCCGCTGTTCCACATATACGGGATGAACGTGCTGATGAACGGCGCGATAGGTTCCGGAGCGACCCAGGTGATGATGGGGCGTTTCGACATGGATGAATTTCTCTCTCTCATGTCCGACCGGCGCGTTTCGGTCCTGTTCACGGTGCCTCCGGTCGGACTGGGACTGACACAGTACCCAGCGGTGGGAGACACCGACCTGTCATCTCTGAGAGTATGCTTCTTCGGCGCGGCTCCGCTCTCGGAGGATATGCAGGGAAGGATTCAGGACTCGCTCGGAATACCGATAATCCAGGGCTACGGCATGACCGAGACGTCCCCTGTCACCAACGCGGACTTCATGGAGGCGCACCTGATTCGTCACGGCTCCATTGGCCCGGCTATGCCTGACACCGAGGAAAAGGTCGTTGACCTCGAAACCGGCGAGAGCGAGGCGCCCTACGGCGAGGCAGGCGAACTTCTGGTGCGCGGACCGCAGGTTATGAAGGGCTACTACAACAACGAGACGGCGACCGCCGAAACGCTGACAGAGGACGGATGGCTGCACACCGGGGACATAGTGCGAATGGATGAAGACGGTTATGTGTGGGTTCTGGACAGAAAGAAGGAACTCATCAAATACAAGGGTTTCCAGGTGCCGCCCGCCGAGCTTGAGGGCGTGCTTCTGGAGCACCCCGGAATCTCGGACGCGGCGGTCATAGGCAAGGAGGATCTGGAATCCGGGGAAATCCCGAAGGCTTTCGTGGTAGCCAGACCGGGCGTCGAGATTAGCGCGGAGGACGTGATGAGTTTCGTGGCTAGCAAAGTCGCTACGTTCAAGCGCGTACGGGACGTGGAGTTCACCGACGCCATTCCCAAGAACCCGTCGGGCAAGATTCTCCGACGGACGCTAATCGAACAGGAACGAGCCACGTCGTGAGACAAACATTGGGAATTGGGATGCCGGACGGAAACGGTGTACGCCGGCGTCCTGAATCAGTGTCGCTTACTCCTGAACGATGCTGGCATGGACTATGTTGGACACCTTATCCAGCCTGACGCTGTGCCAGGGTTCCGGGGACATACAGTTAGACAGGTAGGTGAACGAAACGCCGGACTCGGGGTCTCCCCATGAGTACGACGTTCCCGCGCCGCCGTGTCCGAAGGTCGAAGGCGAGGCGATAGTCCCAAGGCCGCGGATGGTGGGCGTGAGTCCCCTAATATGCGGGCCGATTCCGCGGTGCATGGGCATACCCATGTTCTCGTCAATTCGGTCGCCGGTGTGGTTGCGGGTAGCGTACTGAATCGCCCTCGGACTTAGAACTCTCGCGCCATTCAGGACTCCGTCGGCAAGCAGCATCTGATAGAAGGAAGCGATGCCTCTCGCGGTCCCGTAGCCGCCCGCGCCCGGCACCCCGGCGGCGCGCCACGCGCGGGTATTCCGGGAGGAACGGGCTATCCTGCGGCTGCCGATGAAACTCTCGTCTTCTTCGAGATGGTGTATGTCGGCGCACCTGTCGTCCGCTTCCTCGCTCACTCCGACGAATATCTCGTTTTCCAGTCCAATCGGACGGAGCAGTCGCTCTCTTACATGGTCGCGGAAGTCGGAGCCTGTCACAGCCTCGATCAGAGCGGCGGCAACCCAGTGCGCGGCTGTTCCGTGGTAGTGGACTCTCGACCCCGGAGTCCACTCCAGCGTGAAGTCGCTGACCGTCTTTCTCAGCAGGTCGTGGTCTTCCCACGCTTCCTCGGGAACTTCCGCGTTCGGGAATCCGCCCTGGTGAGTGATGACCTGGAACAGCGTTATGTCGCTCTTTCCGTTGGCCTCGAACTCTGGTATGTGGTCGGAAATCTTGTCCGCAAACCTGAGTTCCCCGCATTCGACAAGCTGCCACAGCGCGGCGGTGACAATCACCTTGGTCTGGGAGAACATGAGCCATAGAGTCTCATCGTTTGCGACAGTCGCATTGGGGTCGGTGCGTGCATCTCCGAATGTGGCTAACTTAGCCAACTTGCCATGCCGGGCGACGGCGTACTGCACGCCCGGGTAGCGATTTTCGGTGATGTGTCGCTCTATCAGGCTGTCCAGAGCAGCGAGCCTTTCGGAGTCGAGTCCGACGGACTCAGGGGTGGCTGTGGCAATAGGAGCGGGACTCAGCGCTGCCGTGGTCATGAAGATTTACCTCTCTGAAGACGAAATTGGGAGACTGAATCAGTCAACGACTTTACGGAATGCGGATAGGAGCCTAGGCCCCACTTCCGACATCTGCTCGACTGACGCGCTGCTGAACGCAAGCCTAAGATACTTGTCCTGAGCCCTGTTGGCATCGTGGTAGAACATGGAGCCGCTTGGGAAGATAAGGCCCTCCTCAGCGGCGGCGATTCTGACTTCGGACGCCGGCGCTCCGATACACTCCAGCCACAGGAAGAACCCACCGTCCGGGCGCGTGAATCTGGCATACGGTTCGCAGTATTCTTGAAGCGAGTCGCAGAGCGCCCTGCACTTGAGAGCGTAGAGTTCGCGCATCTCCTCCACATGGGTTTCCAGGTGGCCGGACCGGAGGTAGCGCGCCATTGCCCTGAGAAGTATTGGGCTTGTTCCCATGTCAAAGCGGACTTTGGTCAGCGCATTTATGAATTCGGGCCTGGCCTGGATCCACCCGATTCGCAGTCCGGTCGCGGCGACCTTACTGAAAGCGCCAACTCTCAGGACTCCATAGCCTTCGGACAGCGCGGACAGCGATGGCGGATGCGTATTGTCGAAGTAGAGTTCGCTGTAAGCGCCATCCTCCACCATGAGAACGCGATGATGGGCGCACAGTTCGAGAAGCGCTCTTCTGCGCGAGGCCGACATCGTGACGCCGGTCGGGTTGTGATAGTCCGGGATGGTGTAGATCATCTTGACCGTCTTACCTGCGGCCTCGGACTCCGCAATGACGGCGGCCACAACTTCAAGAGACATACCATCATCGTCAATGGGAACTTCTACGACCTCCGCGAGATATGACTTGATAGTAGCGACGATGCCGGAAAAGCTCGGCCCCTCGACTATCACGACCTCGCCCTGGCGAATGAAGGCTCTTGCTATGTTGTCCATAGCAGCAGAACTGCCGTTGTGGATGATGAAGTTGCTTGCGTCAAGGTCCAGACCTTCGATACGGTTCTGGCGGTCGGCGATAGCCTCTCGCAGACCCTCGAACCCCAGCCAGCCGCCATAGACCATCGCCTCATCCGATTCCTCATCCAGGACGGCGTTGAGCGCATTTCTGAACTGCTCGGTCGGGACGGTAGGCGCGTCTGGTATGCCGCCGCCGAGGGGTATGAGATCGGGATACTCAGATGGCAGAGTCCACGTCCATCCCGCGTCGGTCGGGTCGCCAACGCCGGCCATTCGCGCTGGCTCAGAGGCCAGGTCGCCAATCGGCACATCCGACCAGGCCGCCCGTGATGTCTCGCTCGGATCAATTGCCTGATTCATATTCCCCCCACCGTCGTCGGCCCAAAGACCGCGAGCTTGGCGTATGCGTAAGACAATTGTAACCGAAAATATCACCGGACTCACAGCGGGGAGCCGCGCTCCGAGAAACGACGAAATTACAAGAGCCCCGCTCTATCGGCAGAATCAGGGCACGAGTTCTCTGACTTGGGCGAGCACTGTCTCGACGGCAGGACGGTTCGTGTAATTCTCGTTGACCCGCTTCCATCGGATGACGCCGCCGGCGTCTATCACAAACGTCGCGGGATGGGCCAGACCGCGATTGCTCAGAACACCATATTCCTGCACAGTTTCACGCGAAGCGTCATACAGGATTGGAAACTTGATATCTGGCCTGTCCGGTATGTATCCAGCATTGCTGAAGTCATCCACACTGATCGCAAAGAATTGAGCTCCCAGCGCGTCTATTTCACTCTGTTTTCCTGACAACTCTCCGAGCTGCGCCTGACAATACGGTCACCAGAAACCGCGGTAGAAGACGAGTACCGTCGTCGCTCCTCGGAATTGCTCGAGGCTGTATTCTTCGCCGTCTATGGAAGGAAGCGTGAACAGGTGGGCCAGGTCTCCAACGCCAACTCCATACTCAGCCACGGGCTGGGGTGGCGCGACGGTCGGCTGCGGAGTTGGAATCTCTGTTGCCGTCGGGACCGGAGTGGGTGTATCGGGAACTTTGGTGGCAGTGGGTACAGCAGTGGCTGTCGGCGCTTCGGTAGCGGTCGGAATGGGCGACGGCGGAACCGGAGTGGCGGTATCCGGCGGCACAGGCGTGGAAGTAGCCTGCATCGCGACTGCCGGAACCGGCGTGGGCGTATCCGGCGATGGAACCGGGGTGGAAGTTGGCGGCTCCGGCTCGGGCGTCGGGACGGGAGTCTCTGTCGGCGCGGACGTTGCTGTCAGCGCGACAGTCGAGGTAGGAGCCTCGGTAGGCGTCGCGGCTCTCGCCACTGGTACGGGTGTTGGGACGGAGGTCGGGGTATCCGGCGCGGGCAGCTGAGTGGGAGGCACGGGCCGGGCAGTTGAAACAGGTACGACCGTCGCGGGTACGCTGAGCGGTTCGCCCGCATCCGAGCAGGCAATGAGCGTCATGGCCACAACAGCCATCAGTATGGCGATGTATCTCTTTCGAGCGATCATCTTCTGTCCAATAACATTGTGTATCGTAAATATGATACGACGAAGCGGCGCGCGCGGATTAGCGTTCGGCATCTACGCTTGACCAATATGCCACGCGATTCTACACTTTGCCCAACCTTAGTGATTGATCATCGAAACAAGAACGCTATGCCCCACAAATCCTTCTCAAATTCGCTGTTTACCGATCTCTACCAGTTGACTATGGCGCAGTCATACTACCAGAGCGGTCAGCTTGGTCGCGCCACGTTCAGCCTGTTCTTCCGCAACTTCCCGCCCAACAGGGCATACTACGTGTTCTGCGGGCTGGAGTCCGCAATCGAGTACCTGGAAAATCTGGGGTTCGGCGAGGAAGACATAGCCGCGCTGAGAGAGCTCGGCATTTTCGACCACGGCTTTCTGGAATTCTTGCGCGAACTGAAGTTCAGCGGCGACGTTCGGGCGATGCGAGAGGGTGAGATTTTCTTCGCGGGCGAGCCGGTAATAGAGGTCAGCGGGCCGATAATCGAGTGCCAGTTGGTGGAGACCTTCATATTGAACCGGGTAAACCTGGAGTCAATGCTGGCGACCAAGGCCGCCCGCGTGGTGGACTCCGCGAAGGGACGAAGCGTGGTGGATTTCGCGGCGCGGCGTACACATGGAGTGGACGCGGCAATGAGACAGGCCAGATCATCGTATATCGCGGGCTTCGCTGGCACCAGCAACGTCGCGGCGGCGGTTCAGTTAGGGATTCCGGCGGTGGGGACAATGTCCCACTCTTATATCTCGTCGTTTGGAAGCGAGCGCGAGGCTTTTTCGGCATACGCGAGGTCGTTCCCCGACTCTTCCACCTTTCTGGTGGACACCTATGACACGCTGAGGGGTGTGGCGAACGCCATAGAAGTAGCGCATGAAATGGAGGGCCGAGGCCAACGGCTTCGCGCGATTCGTCTGGACAGCGGGGACATAGACTCGCTCTCGCGGCGCAGTCGCGCGATGCTTGACCATGCCGGACTTGACTATGCGCAGATACTGGCGAGCGGCGGGCTTGATGAATACTCGATCTCCGAGCTGGCAGCGGCGGACGCGCCAATTGGCGGATTCGGAGTTGGCACCAAGGTCGGAGCCTCGGCGGACGCGCCATACACGGACTTCGTGTACAAGCTCGTCGAATACGACGGCAGACCGATCATGAAACTCAGCGAGGACAAAGTGTATCTGCCGGGTCCGAAGCAGGTGACGAGACATACCGGAGCAGACGGCATTATGGGGCTGGACGTTTTGCATGAATACCGAGAAGATGGATTGCGCGAAGTAGGGGAACCGTTGCTCGAACCTGTGATGAAGAGCGGTCAGCGGATTTGCGCCCTTCCCTCGATAGAAGATATCCGGGAATATCACGCTCGAAGAGTGAGCGCGCTGCCTGACGACCTGCGCGGAGCGAGGCCCAAGGGCCGCTATCAAGTACAGGTGGCGGAGAATCTGACGAGACTGGGCCGGAAGACAGCCGAGCTAATCCGGTCGGTCGAAAGCGATTGAGCGGCATCTTATTGAAAGGATACTCAAGCATGGCCAGAGTTCAGTATATCGAACGGGATCAGTTGAACGAGGAAGGAAGGCGTATATTCGACCACATCGCGGAGACGCGAGGAAGTATTGAACCGAACACGCCAATGCCCAACTCTTTCAGGGCTTTGATGAACAGTCCAAAGGCGGCGGAGGCCGTGGGACAACTGGGCGAGTACCTTCGGCTCAACACATCGCTGGATCCGGTAGTGCGCGAGATAGCGATTATCAGCGTGGCGCGGCACACGAACAGTGACTACGAATGGGCGCACCATGAGCCAATCGCGCGCGAGGTCGGCGTTCGCCCGGAGGTTATCGAGAGCATCCGAATCGGAAGGGCGCCGATGGGACTGCCAGCGAAAGAGGGCGTTTTCGCGCAGGCCGCCAAGGAACTGGCGCTCGACGGCGACCTCACCGACCGCACTTTCCAGGCCATCGAACACTTACTCGGGCCGCAGGCGGTGGTGGAATTCATTACGCTGGTGGGCTACTACGCGATGCTGTCCGTGGCCCTGCGGGCGCTGGGGGTAGAACTGGACGAGGGGTTGGAGTCGGGGCTTAATTCTTAGCGGTCGGACCGCTGTTGTCTGAATCAGGATTTGCCGGATTTTAGGATTGTCAGGATATGGACACTTCTAATCGTGAACACTCATTCAATCCAAATGCTTAGGAATCAAGCCATCGCTAAAACGCAAACAAACTGGGGAGATCAAGATGCAGCCAAACGATAACTCCGACATCTTCATATATGAAGATCTGACCAAGATGGAAAATCGGGTCAATGTAGCCCTATTCGGAATGATGACGCAGGACTGGTTTCGTGAATGGTTTTTAGAAAAATTAGGTCTTAACCCGGATCCACCGAAGGGATGGATGAGTCGTCGTGCAAAAGGGGTGAGAAAGCGCTCCATTGAATCTGGGATAATGGGTTTGAAGACAAGAACCAACCCCAGAGCAGGAGCACTTAATAGATGTTACCACCTGAGCGTCCCGACCGCATCCGAATCGCCTTCGACGATCCCCGGCTGGTGGCCAATGCCGGGCTGCTCGTGCCGGCCACTCTCGCTCAGCGCCTGGGACTGAGTGAACTGGTGGACAGCAACGTTGACCTGGGCGATGCGCCGGGACGGGCGAACCCGGGAGACAAGACGCTGACCCTGGTTGCCTCGGCGCTGGCCGGTGGGGACTGCATCGATGACGCCGACGCGCTGCGTGCCGGTGGGACCGGGCGGGTGTTGGGCTGTACAGTGAAGGCGCCATCCACCCTGGGGACCTTCCTGCGCAGCTTCAGGTGGGGACATGTGCGGCAGTTGGACCGGGTGAGCCGGGAGTTGCTGGCGCGGGCCTGGGCCGCTGGCGCGGGTCCCGGCGATGAGCCGTTGACCATCGACCTGGACTCCACCATCTGCGAGACCTACGGACTGGGCAAGGAGGGCGCCCGCCGCCACAACTACACCGGCCAGAGAGGCTATCACCCGCTTGTGGCCGTCGCCGCAGGAACCGGCGACGTGCTGATGGCCCGGTTGCGACAGGGTCGAGCCAACACCGCCCGGGGCGCAGCCCACTTCCTGCGTGAGACGGTGAGCCGGGTGCGCTGCGCCGGGGCCACAGGACAACTCACCGTACGCGCCGACAGTGGCTTCTACACCCATGACATCGTCTCCGTATGCCGAAAGACAGGTGTCCGCTTCTCCATCACCGTCCGTCAGCACACCCGACTGCGCAATCTCATAGAGGCCATACCTGAGGAGGACTGGACTCCCATACCCTACTGGATGGACGGCGCAGCCGACGTGGCTGAGACCACCTACACCCCTTTTCGGAACGAGCCCGATGCCGCACCGGTGCGTCTCATCGTCCGCAGGGTGAAGCCCACGCCCGGTTCACAACTGGCCCTCTTCGTCGACTACAGCTATCACGCCTTCATCACCGACCGACAGGGCGACACCCTCCAACTGGAGGCCGACCATCGCCGCCACGCCGAGATCGAGAACGCCATCCGAGACCTCAAGTACGGTGTCGGGCTGAACCATCTGCCCTCGGGGCGCTTTGCAGCCAACGCCGCCTGGATGGCCATACAGGTAATGGCTCACAACCTGGCTCGCTGGATCGGACGCATCGGTCTGCGCGAGCCGGTGGCGACCACCAAGACCCTGCGCAGACGCTTGTTCTCCCTCGCCGGACGGCTCACCCACTCGGCCCGCCGCCTTACTTTGCATCTCCCGCAGCGCTGGCCCTGGGAAACACAGTTCGGTCGCGCACTGACCAGACTGCGAGCCATTCCTCTGCCGGCCTGACGGCAGTGTCTACTACTGACCACCGTACACACCACAGCCTGTCTTGTCCGTAAGATCGCTCCGGACCGGACCGCGGGTGTCCACTGTTGCCCGCAGATTCGTCAAACTCGCCCCAAATCGCCACTGTGGGCCTCCATTGGCGTCCAAAATCACGACCGCGGACCTTCAGAACGACCCAGGCGCTGACATCATAACCGCACCGCCACTTTGACACGTCCCTCACCCACGCCCCGGCGGCGATACTAACCCTCTTCGGTGGATTCGGGCTAAGGGAGAGGGCTGGGGTGAGGGTGATTACTGCCACCGACCAAACTAAAAATGCGGTCAATGACCTGCTGGACAACGCTGGGGTGAGGGTGATTACTGCCACCGACCAAACTGATACAGCATCGGACTGGCAAGCGAGGCGGCGGACAATGTTGTATCATCCCGAGACAGGAACAACAGCGAAAGACCAAGGGGGCTTGACATGAGGCTCGAGAACAAGGTTGCGCTCATCACGGGCGCGGCGCACGGCGTCACCGGAGAGGTCAAGGGGTTCGGCGGTGTCGCGGCCAGGATGTTCGCAGAGGAGGGCGCGAAGGTCGTTCTGACCGATATAGACACCGACTCCGGCGAGCGGACGGCGGCCCAACTCAAACAGGAAGGGCGCGACGTCATGTTCGTCAAGCTGGACGTCGCCAGCGAGAGCGACTGGGAGAAGGCGATAGAGGCCACCGTCTCGGCCTACGGCGGGCTGCACATCCTGGTGAACAACGCCGGCATCGGCGGAAGTTCCAGGGTCGAGGATACGACCGAGGAAGCCTGGGACCTCCAGATGGACATTCACGCCAAGGGCGTGTTCCTAGGGACGCGCTGCGCCATACCGCTGATGCGCGCGGCGGGCGGCGGCTCGATAGTCAACATATCGTCCATCTACGGCATCGTCGGAAGCCCCTCATCCAGCGCCTACCACGCCGCCAAGGGCGCGATTCGCATATTCACCAAGTCCGCCGCCATCCAGCTTGCCCCTGACAACATCCGGGTCAACTCGGTTCACCCGGGCTTCATGGCGACGCCCATGACGATGGGCAGCTTCGGGTCGGAGTCCGCATCGCGCAGAGAGTATGTCTTGAGCCGCATACCGATGGGTCGCATCGGGGAGCCGGAAGAGATAGCCCAGGGCATCCTGTTCCTCGCCTCCGACGACTCGTCCTACATGACCGGCTCAGAACTGGTCATAGACGGCGGCATGACTGCGCAGTAGGGATACTCAGCCTTTAGAGACTATCTCAAAACTCTTCGCTCAAGCGGATGGCAGGAGGACACAATCTCCCTCTCCCTTGAGGGCTGAGAGGGGTAGGTAAATGTCCAGTCAGCTATGAATTTCAATAACGGACCCCCCCTCCCTTGAGGGCTGAGAGGGGTAGGTAAATGTCCAGTCAGCTATGAATTTCAATAACGGACCCCCCTCTCCCTTGAGGGTGAGGGTGAAATTCCTTAAGGTCGGGTTTTGAGATAGTTACTTAGTGGTTACTCCGCCTTCAGAGCTTACTTCAACGGCGGGGTATTGCAGTTCGGACGAATTGGGGGATTCTTTTTCTGGAGCGGCCTCCACTGCATGAATCTGGACGGTCAGCCCCAGGGACAGGGCCACCTTTGCAATTGAAAGGAGCGTGAGATTCGGCGGCGCGTCCAGGATGCGGGTGGTGTACGCTCTCGACACTCCCATTCTTCTGCCCAGTTCGGCTTTAGTGACTCCCTGGCTCTTCATGGCGCGGGCTATCTGTTCGGTGAATTCGATAGCCAGCCCCTCGGCTGTGAATTCGGGATCGTCTGCCAACTCGTTTATGGCTTCGTCCAGAAAGCCGATTTCAGGTTCAGCGGTTATTGCGGTCTCTTCAATCAACATCGTCATGAGGTTACATAAGTACTATAACTTGCGCTGATTTAAGAGGTCAATCATCTCAGTTACAGACTTCCATACCCATATATTCCCGCCCTGGCTCGGGGGTGAGCGCGAAAAATGGGTCCAGCGGGACGCGACCTTCGGAGAGTTGTTCGCCGACCCGAAAGCAAGAATGGCCACTGCCGAAGACCTTATCCGAGCGATGGACGAGGACGGCGTTGATCGCTCGGTGGCTATGGGTATTGGCTGGACTGATCTCGGACTTGCGCGTGAGGTCAACGACTACATCATAGAGTCTGTTCGGAAGTGCCCGGATCGGATAATCGGCTTCTGCTCGGTGAATCCGGGCTGGGGAGAAGCGGCGGCGCGGGAGACGGAACGCTGCGCGAAGGCGGGAATGGTCGGAGTCGGCGAGCTTCACGCGGATACCCAGGGATTCGACATTGGCGACGCCCACACGATGAGGCCGCTGCTGGAAGTGGCGGATGAGTATGGGCTTGTGATCACCGCCCACACATCCGAGCCCGTCGGCCATCTCTACCAGGGCAAAGGCCATACGACGCCCCAGGTGACCATGCGATTCATCCAGAACGCGCGCGCCTACCCAAACGTCAAGATAGTCTGCGCCCACTGGGGCGGCGGTCTGCCCTTCTACGCGCTGATGCCTGAGGTGAGAGCCTCACTCGAAAACGTATGGTTCGACACCGCCGCTTCACCCTTCCTGTATTCGCCGGAGGTGTTCTCGTCGGTTGCGAAGTTGGTTGGTATGGAGAAGATTCTGCCCGGCAGCGACTATCCGCTGGTACGGTTCCGGCGAATCAGGGACCAGATTGAGGGGTGTGGTATGATAGTAGAAGAATTCGATGGCGTTGGCCTATTGAAACGACTGGATCGGTGACTGGTTCTGAGTTCATTCGTGGAGTTAGGATGATCGGGCGTGAGCGCCGGATTGCGGTCAGTGTCAACTCAGAGCGTGGAAAGGGAAGTCACGTCACTTTGTACTTCGGTTCTCGCAACACCATTGTGAAGGATCGTAGAAAGGAACTGGGCCAGGGGCTCCTCTCCCACATGATCCGCGACCTTGGGGTGCATAGAGACGATTTCCGGTAGTAGAGGAGGTTCACAGAAATGAGTGTGGAGTATCCTGCTCAACTTCGACATTACGCATCAGATGAGATAGTAGTCTCATTCAGAGACGTTCCCGGCTGCCACACTTCTGGGCAGGATATCGAAGATGCGCTGTGCGAGGCAGTGGACGCGCTCGACGAGGCGATCACCGGTCGAATCAACCGAGGAGAACCAATTTCTCCGCCAAGCGCCTCCGCTCCTGGCGAATACATGATCAAGCTCCCGAGCGATACTGCCGCCAAAGTGGCAGCGAATTCCAAGCAGGCGCCAAGCGTTGCCGGCAGCGCCTAGCTCAATGAGTTCTCACGGACCAAATGCGTCGAGACCGCTCCAAGGATAGCGAGCGCAAGCATCAGGAAAAAGGCCCCGTCGTAGCTGCCTGTCGCGTCGAATATGGCCGCCCCCACCACTGCGCCCAGTCCGCCCGCAATCTGGTGCGCCATGTTGATAAGTCCGCTGACGCTTCCGAGGCGCGCTGTTCCGAAGATGTTTCCCGCGAAAACTACGGTGAGCGGCGCTGTCATCGTGAACGTGAACCCATAGATCAGCGCGAACGCCGCAATGCTGATAGGTGTCTGCGCGAACGGAATAAAGGCGAACAGGCCGATCCTGAGCAGGAAGCACAGCATCGTCGGGACCGACGCTCCCATCCGGTCCGCGAGCGCGCCGGACAGCAGTACCCCGGCCAGCGCGGCCAGACCCATGAACGCGAGGATGTTTCCGGCAAAAAACTGGCTGATCCCCTGGTCCTGCGCGAAGGCCACGACGTGGGTCGCAACAAAGAAGTCCTGCGTCCCGCACGCGGCGAACAGGACTATCAGCATCCAGAAGTCTCTGGACGCCAGGACGGGCCGAAGGGACGGGGTGGTGGAGGACGAATGGGACCTCGGTTCTGGCCGTTCGTCTCGCTCTGCGGGATGCGACCGGATTGCCAGTAAGATAAGCGGTATGACGACAACGGCATTGATCAGTCCGAGAACTGTGTATGCGGTTCGCCAACCTATGGACGCGAGAAACGACGTGAGCAGCGCGATGATTACAAGTTGGCCTGTGCCGTTGCCGGTGATAGCCACGCTGGACGCCAGCCCCCGGTTGTTGGGAAACCAACGGCTCATCAGCACGCTCACCGGAGCCACCGATGTCGCCGCGAAGCCGATGGCGTAGAGTACGCCGTACAGCGGGAATACCTGCCATCCCGCCCCGACGCTGCCCATGAGTCCAATGGCCAGCGCGCTCATGACGGCGCCCGTACACATCACAAGTCGTATGCTGTGCCGGTCAATCAGACGGCCAACTATCGGCATAGCGAACGCGGACACGAGCATGAAAAGAGTGAGCGCCGAGGACAGCGCGGAGCGGCTAAGTCCCAGGTCTTCGGTCATCGGGAGAAGCGCGAGTCCGAATGCGAAGCGCGTTCCGGTACTGAAGAACAGCATAGCGAACCCGGTCGCGAGCACGACGTGGGCGTAGCTTAGACGGCGGAAGACAGATAGCATGAAGGGCGGCGGCCTTTTGTTTCGGATGCGGTTGGCTTGCCAAGTGTACTACGATTGGCGTCCACTGACACGGCGGCATGTATCACATGCAGGGTCATTGGGTTGTTCGCCTTAGGCGGTCGCAATGCGTGTCTTCCCGTAATGGCAACCCTTGTGGTTGCCCTTTGGTTGCGGCACCATATCGGATAATCGAAACACCCTGGCTTAGATTCTGGCTGTACTATACATTCATGCCTTGGATGCGCTACAATGTCCGAAATGAAACATACGACCTATATCGCTGAATACATAAATCTGAGGTTATCAGAAAATGCGTCTGAGGCAGAAAAATACTATTCATAGCTAACGCAGGGTGAACGCTGGGAGATAACAGGCACAGCGTCCCCCAGCGCAGTCCCTGTTGCAAAGCCAGCGTCCCACCAGCGCAATATAAATAAGGATATATCAAAATGACCCAATCCGGCCCATTGGAAGATACCATAAATGAATCTTTCATCCCGATTTTGAATAAGCCCTGTATCACATGATAGGCAGGTTGACGGGCGCGATCTACGCGCTCCGGAAGGGCCCCGGCTAGTCGTCGAAGCGGGGAGTAGGGTGGCGTTCGGACGGACTCCGTCGGCTTTCGTACGCGGCGGACAGTTCGCGTATGCGAGTCTTGTAGGTCTCGGTCATGATCAGAGGCGTAGTCATAATAAGGGCGTCCTCGCGGTTGTCGGTGTAGTAGCCCTTGCGTAGGCCGCGCTCCGTGAATCCGTACTTCTTGTATAGGTTTTGGGCTACGTGATTCGACACCCGAACCTCCAGCGTTACGTGCCTCAACTCGTGCTCTATTGACTGCTCTATGGCTGAGAGCAGGAGCATCTCTCCAAGTCCGAGTCCGCGGTACTCGGTTCTGACTCCTATGGAGACGATGTGCGCCTCGTCCATCATGTGCCATATGCCGACGAACCCGGCGATAAACTCGTCGCCAGGCTGCCATGAGGGGTTTCGTTGTCTCCAGATGCGGCGCGACGCGCCGCTAACCATGCGATTCAATAGAGGACGGCCACTGTCGGAGTGGGCATCGGTGTATGGGAGCGGCGGAAGGGACGGGTCGGAAGACTCGCCCTGGTCGCAGCGGGACACGACAAGGTAGTAGGCTATCTTGTTGTTTAGTTCACGGCGGAAGGAGGTGGACGGGAACAGCCTGGGAAACGCGTCCTTTTCCACCTCGGCAGTCTGGTTCAGGTCGCGCTCCTCCATGGGGCGGACTGTGAACGGGCTTGTCAGGTGGCTGTCGAGTGGACTCATTGCACTGAAATCATAGAGACATATGAATCGTTCAACGACGTAGGTCAGCTTCCGGTTTCGTCCCGAAGGTGCGGGTGTATATGCAGGCGCGCCGCCTTAAGGGTGTTGGACAGGAGCATGGCGATTGTCATGGGGCCTACACCGCCCGGCACCGGTGTTATCGCCGCCGCCTTCTCTCTGACAGCGCGGTAGTCCACGTCGCCGACCAGCCGGTAGCCGCGTCTGCGTTCGGGAGCGTCTATCTGATTGATGCCGACATCAATGACGACCACGCCCTCCTTTACCATGTCCGCCTTGAGATAGCGTGGCTGCCCTATCGCGGCGATAATTATGTCCGCGTCGCGCGTTACTTCTTCCAGGTTTCGAGTTCGCGTGTGGCAGACGGTCACCGTGGCGTTCGCGCCGTCAGACCTCTGCATGAGCAGGTTGGCAATTGGCTTGCCAACGATGTTGGAGCGTCCAAGCACCACGACGTTCTTGCCCGACGGGTCGAATCCTGTCCGCATGAGCATCTGCTGAATCCCGCCCGGAGTCGCCGGGACGAAGCGCGGCCTTCCTGCCATAAGCAGTCCCATATTGAACGGGTGAAGTCCGTCCACGTCCTTGTTCGGGTTGACCGACTCTATGACCCTGTTCTCCGAGATGTGGCCGGGCAGCGGCAACTGAACGAGCATCCCGTGAATGCGGGCGTCCGCGTTCAGGCGGCGCACCGCGCTTAGAACGTCGTCCTCAGTCGCGGTGGACATCCTGACGATCTCGGACACCATACCGGCCTCGACGGCGGCCCGCTCCTTGTTGCGTACATATACCGCGGACGCCGGATCATCGCCGACCAGTACGACGGCAAGTCCCGGAACTATGCCGTGCTTGGAGCGCATTTCCGCCACTCCCTCGGCCACCTCCGCCCGTATTTCCTCGGCCATACTAGCGCCGCGTATTATTGTCGCAGACATCTGAAAACCCCTATTTAACATGTATCAAGAGACGTATGATTTACTCGAAAATGCAGATTGAGTAAATTTAAGCGTTTAGTGCGACCGTTTCGTAAATGGCTTCGGTGATTCGCTCGATGAAGGCCACCGAGTCTTCGACCATCTGATAGTCAATCGGGTATCGTTTATCAAGATAAGAGGGACGCTCCATATCTGCTTCATGTACAACTTTGTTTCTCCTGTCCACAATAAGATTGAGCCTCTCCTTTATTTCCTGTGTATCCAATCCAACGTGCTCCGATACTTCAGGCCATGGAGATTTGCCATAGAATATGCGTACAGCATCGCGGATGCTGCCATAACTTTGAAAGCTGATACGGCTATGCTGAGTAATGATTTCACGTTCCAGCCAATTGTCATTGGTAGGATCGGCAATGGCGTCTGCAACGTAATTGATTAGCGGGTTGCGGAATCGGTGGAAGAGAGTCAGAGAGAACGAGCCGGCAGAGGAGCGCCGCTGAACACATCGCAGAGCGCATCCACCAGCGTATCGTCATCAACCTTCCGCGCCAGAGTCCTGATCACGCTCATGAACGCAGAGTACGCCTCAGCGCCTTCGTCGGTCTTCGAACACTGCGACACCTTCCGAGCTATCACCGCCCCGCGCAAGGCTCTCTCAGCCCGGTTGTTGGTAGGCTCTACACTCGTATCATCCAGAAAGCGCAGCAGGTTGCCACGGTCGTTGTGCCTGCCGAGTTCGTTCAGCAGTCTCTGATTGTCCGGGTCCGGCATCTGCCGGCCTCGCAGATGGTGGGACACCTCACGTTTCAACCGCTCAGACTCTCCCACAAAGTCCACCGCCTCTCCGCAACGTTCCGACTCCCGCAGTTCAATCGACTCTCTCAGAAGTTCGGTCAACCGCTTTCCGAAGCTCCGTCCTCTGCCCACCTTGGTCTGTACCACCTCACCGATAGAGCGTATGACGCGCGCCATGCATTTCTGTTGTCTGACACCGGACAGGGTATGGGAGTCATAGCTCCGGCCCCTGTCCGTAACCATCACTCCGCCATAGCCTGAGGGGATCAACTCTCTGACCTCCTCGTTTCGGTGGCGAGCGCGTACCTGGTACACGGTGGCTTCATCAGTCTCGAACGCCATCAGAAAGGCAGGCTCTCCGCCCACACGCCAGCCCGTATCGTCGGTGTGTACGAACGAACTTGAGCGCACCGAACCGCGCAGACTTCGGTAGGCGTCTCCCACCTCTCCCTTAGCGCGGCGCAGAGCGTCCTGTGTGATCGCGCTCTGGCTTATCTTCACTCCGGTCAGAGTTCTGAGTATAGAGGGAATCTTCCTCACCGGGACCCCCGCGCTGTGATGCAGCACATGGGCCGCCGACATCACACGCTTGCCCATTCTGTGAGCGCTCGCGCCATACTGGTCAGGGGCGACTTGCCGATGGCGACCACGAACCCTCTTGCCACAGGACCGGCAACGGCATATCTGTACCCTGTATCCTTTCACCTCGGGCCTGGGCATAGGGGGAATGTCGGTCACATACGCATAGCCCACTCCCTCATGTTCGAGGGCGCCTCCGCATCCCGGGCAACTCTCCGCCGACACCGAAACGTCAATGATCGGTTCTGTCAGTTCATCGGCGGAAGGGGGCTTTCGGAAGCTGAATGACCCTGTTCCCGGCTTTCGGCCCGGACGCCTGGGCTTTGTGGCTCGCTTGCCCTTGGAGAACGGAGCCGCCTGGCGCTTTCCCGCTTGCTGAGCCTCAGCGAGTTGCTTCTGCAACTCTCGGATCGTCGCCATCTGTCGCGCAACTTGCATTTGCAGCCGGTTGACCGCGGACGTCAACTCGTCGCGTTCAGAGGGTGAAAGGTCTTTGTCCGTACACATAGCCGCAGTATAAGAATATGCTCAGCCCGATGCAATCCGATGCCGCTAATCAATTACTCTGCAACATTGGCAATAGTATTCTGAAATCGCTGAAAATGTGTTGTGGATTGACGGCTTCCGCTATGAACTTCCAGCATACCCATTCGCGCTGTTTCATGTACAAAATAGTCGAGGGCGCTAACTGCGAGCTCAAGTTCAGCTCGTAGCAAATCGCAGAGTATCAGGGGATCTGTGGTCCGCACGTCCAGTGTTATTGCTAGTGAACCGAAGTTGCGAACGTGCGACATATTCACTCGGAATTGCTCAATAGCTATCCGCATATATTATTCAGTCGTTTGTCATACATATGACTTTGTTGGCAAAGTCAGAGTATATCTCTTCTAAGTCATCTCGAGATGATGCAAATTGCTTTTCGGTGAGCGTGAAAATCGGGGTTTGCGTTTCCTGAGACTTAAAAATAAGTGAGCTAAAGTCAGGAATCTTAGTCAAACAATAGTCCTGAATCCTGCATTGGCTGTATTTGTCCTGCGGTAACATCATACCGGACTTTTTCAATTCCGGGACCAGACGTGAGTTCACTCTTTCATTGATCATATCTATCCGTGTTTGAAAGTTTCTGGCAGGCATTCCTCCTTTTGGAAGATAGTTTTGAATTACCATTCCCAGAAAATTGGGGGTTATTTCAGGGAAGGGATAGACAGCTTCCTTTAGTAATGGGAGAGAGTTAACTCTCTGAGACCAAAGATGCCATCTGGATAATGTATTAGAAAGGGAATCAATTGCCATTCCTGATATAGAATCGAGGTTGGTAGGAATAACGAAGTAATCACTTGTCATTAAAATATTCTGGTTAAACGAACTTATACTTGAGTTCATATCAATCAGAATGTAGTCGGCTGCGTAATTTCTTGCGGTCTTTTCCAGTAGATTGGAAACAGCGCCGAGGAGATTCTGAAAAGCGTGTATATATCCTGACAATTCTTGGGCTATGCCAAGTGTGCCTTCGTATTCGGAAAGACCTATATGGCCGGGGAGCAAAAACAGTCCCTTTTGTGCAGGCACAGCGTAACAATCCACTGCCTTCAATGGTGATGGCCTGGATTCAAACGCAGGTTCAAGTCCAGATTTTAGATTTTGGTTTACAGACTCCTCGTAGAATTGAGTTAATTCCTTCACTTCGTCGTCAAAGCCGCTGTAACCTAGAATCATACTCGTCAAGCTCGTCTGTGGGTCGGCGTCAACTAGAATAACCCTCTTTCCCTTGGACGCCAGCATCCATCCCAGGTTGAGGGCCGTCGTGGTTTTACCCATCCCGCCCTTGTTGTTGAAGAGAGCGATCCTCTTTACCATTCCGCGTTCCCGCCTGCGTTTGTCAGTCTAAGTTGAAATTGTAGCATACCTCTTGTGATAGGAGCCGTTTTCACCTCATACTTCGGCTGGCTGAAAATGGAAACACCCCATAGCCATCTATTATACACAGCCATCGGGTATATAATAGGCGGCGCAATTTCATATATCGAGGCGGGAAAGTGCTGATAGCGGGAGTTGACATTATCGAAATCTCGAGAGTTCGGCGTGTTTACGAACGCTACGGCGACCGTTTCCTGCGCCGAATCTACACCGAGCGAGAGGCTGCTTACTGCCGCGGCAGAGCGCCGCAGCTTGCGAGCCGATTCGCCGCCAAGGAGGCCACCATGAAAGCTCTTGGAACCGGAGTCCGGGGCGTGCGCTGGCGCGACATCGAGGTGGTCAGGGGAAGGGGGCAGGCTCCCAGGATCGTGCTTCACGGCACGGCCCGGACGCGGGCGGACAGGATCGGAATGTCCGACATCGCTCTCTCCCTGAGCCATTCCAAGGAGTTCGCCGTGGCCTCGGTTATTGGAGAGAGCGAAAAGGGAAATATACTGTCGAGGAGATAATATGCTGTTTGTATCCATACTGACGTCGGACCGGACACGCGACCCGGAACTTTGGGCCACTATATGGCAGGGCAGTCCTCCGCCGAGCGTCAACCTCATAGGCGCGTACAACATGGGCAGCGATAAGCGCGTATTCATATGGGAAGGCGAATCTGTCGCGGACACGCAGTTCATGGACCGCTTCAATGAGGTCGGTGTGATGGAGACGTCTCCGGCGTTCGACCGTACCCCCGGATGGCGGGCCGCCTTCGCAAAGGACATTGACACATTCAAAGAAAACCTGATGGCCGGACGACCGTCCGCCGGGCACAGCCTGGAATCAACCGTTGACCTGAGAAGTCGTGGAATGAACGCGCCAAACAGGCGCGCGGCGCGCGCCGCCGCCAGACAATGGGTAGCCGAGCAGGAATCAGCAGGAGACTGAAATTGAGAATAGGGAACTTCATCGGAACTATGGGGGCCGCGGACAGTGTGCGGGGACAGGTTCAGCAGGCCGCTGAGGCCGAGGCCGACGGCTTCGACGGGCTTTGGACGGCGCAGGTGGCGGGAGTTGACGCCCTCACAATGCTCGCGCTCTCCGGGGACAAGACTCATAGCATAGAACTCGGTACCGCAGTTGTGCCTACATATCCAAGGCACCCGATGGCGCTCGCTCAACAGGCGCTGACCACACAGGCGGCGACGGGCGGACGGCTTCTGTTGGGCATCGGGCTGTCGCACAGGCCGGTCGTCGAGGGCCGCTGGGGAATGTCCTTCCAGGCTCCCGCGCAGCACATGGACGAGTATCTGACAATACTGAACTCGCTTATGGATACCGGAAGTGTGGACTTCCAGGGACGTCACTTCAGCGTATCCGGCGAAATCCAGCGCATGACCGATACGCCTCCCACCGTGTGCGTGGCCGCGCTCGCTCCAAGAATGCTGAGAATGGCGGGCGAGCGGGCAAGCGGCACGATAACCTGGATGGTTGGCCCGAAAACATTGGAGGAACACATAGTTCCCAGAATTACGTCCGCCGCGGATGGCGCGGGCAGACCCGCTCCCAGGATGTGTGTCGGGCTGCCGATATGCGTGACGGACGACCGGCAAGCCGGTTTCGAGACGGCGGCAGAGTTCTTCGGTCGCTACGGCGGCCTGCCCAGCTATCGGCGTATGCTGGACATAGAGGGCGTCGAGAGTCCGGCTGAGGTGGCGATAGTGGGCAGCGAGTCCGAAATCGAGACGCAGCTCAGAACGCTTTCGGACTCGGGCGCGACGGACTTCCTCGCGTCCATATTCCCGACAGGAGATGATGCCGAGGCGTCGGTATCCCGGACACGCGAGTTGCTCAAGTCGCTGGTCGGGAAGGTGTGACGTCGCTGGGCGCGCTTGCGCCTCGCTGTTGACGCGCTAGAGTTTCGATGGGGCGTGATATAGTTCAAATGGACTCAACAGGAACGCTAATGAGGTGGCTTGGATGGCGAACGAAGTAGTCTGTCCCGAATGCCTGCGAGCTAACGACGCCTCTAGCGCCTACTGCATCGGATGCGGATACAGGTTGGCGTCCGAGTCCGGAGAGGAGCAGGGGTCTCGGCCCGTCCCCGATGACCGCGAACAGCGGGAGATTCGCGCGGAGATGGCCTCAGTATGGAATGAACTCACAGAGGCTACCGCATTGCTCCAACGCCTCCGGCGTCGTGTCATTGAGATCGAAAGGCGAAGTCAGCGTCCCGTCGTCCGCTCTCAACGCTCGCCCGATGTCGAAGCGGCGGACAGGGCGGATGAACCGGAGCGTTCACCCGCGCCTTCCTCCTGCGATGTTATTTCATCCGGAGGAAGGCCGGTGGTCCCCGACCGCGTTACCCGGGGCGAGAGTCTTCCCGAACCGGCGAGCGTTTCGGATGTGGAAGCGGCGTCAGGAGTCGAGGATGCGCTGCGGTCGCCAGAGCCGGCGCGTCTCGGATCCTGGACGGACTCGGAGTGGAATTGGCCGGAATGGATTCGGATAGACTGGGAGCAGGCGCTGGGCAGGAACTGGTTTGCCATCGTCGGCGCCCTCGCCGTGGTGTTGGGAATCGGATTCTTCCTCAAGCTGGCATTCGACAACAACTGGATAAATGACACTGGCCGCGTCGCGCTGGGCGTCGTAGTAGGACTGGCGCTGCTGGGAGCGGGAGAGTACGCCCAGCGGCGAGTTCCCCGGTGGGCGCAGCCGGTTACGGCGGGCGGAGCCGCTATCCTCTACCTTTCGATATACGCGGCCTTCGGACTGTACCAACTCATTCGTCCCGACGTGGCGTTCCTGCTGCTGGCGGTCGTCGTCGCTGCGGCGTCACTGCTCGCGCTGCGTTATGAGTCAATAACCATCGCTCTTCTGGGGGTTATCGGAGCGTTCATCTCGCCCGTCCTGCTGGGCCCCGACCTGCCCGATCCGCGACTGATGATCGTGTACATACTGCTGGTTGACCTCGGAATACTCGGCATATCCACGTTCCGAAACTGGCGATGGTTCACGCTTCTGGGATGGGTGGGGTCATACGGCCTGTTCGCCTACTGGCTGGCGTATTTCCCCGGGTTCGACCCCGTTCTGACGCACATCGTTCTGACCGGAGTATTTCTCACATTCGCGGCGGCCACGCCGCTGTTCCACATTCTATGGCGGCGTATGCCCGGCCCCGCGGACCTCAGCCTGATGAGCGTGAACGCCACCGGGTACTTCGCGCTGACATTCTGGATACTGTGGGATCGCTACGAGGAATGGTTCGGACTGATCGCGTTCAGCCTCTCCGCGCTCTACGGACTGATCGCGCTCCTTGCGCTTAGGAGGAGCGGCGCGCCGGCGCGGGTTGCGGTATTCTCGCTGGGAATTGCGGTTCTGTTCCTGACAATCGCATTCCCACTGCAACTCAGCGGATATTCCGTGGCCATGGCTTGGGCCGCGCAGGGCACTGTCTTTGTATGGATGGGATTCTATCTGAGTCGCTGGCAGACTCGTTTATTTGGACTCGCCGTTCTTTCGCTTGCCGTAGCTCATCTGGTTATGTTCGATATACAAGTGGACCTCGACGGGTTCACGCCTGTTCTCAACGGCCGCTTTCTAACTACGGCGATTGTCGTTGCGGCCTTTTATGCGACCGGCCTGATTTACTGGCGCAACCGTAAGGCGACGGGACAATTAGACAGGGAGAAATTCGCGTTCCCTATACTGCTGGGGATGGCCAACCTGATTACTCTGGGACTGTTCAGCCTTGAAATAATTGACTATTTTGACAGCCGCCCGGTTCAGGCCCAAGTGTCGTATGCCGAGTATGCCATGAATCGGGACAACCTGACGCTCCTTTCCCTGACGCTGATGCTGGCGATGTATGGGGCGGTCGTTCTATCAGTTGGGCTGGCGAGGCGCCTGCCCGCGGTAAGGTGGGCGGGCTTGGGACTGCTGGCCCTGGCGACGCTGAAACTGCTGGGATTCGACGCCCTGAGCGTACACCTCGACCCGCTCACCTTCACGCCCGCGCTGAACATTCGCTTCATGGTTTTCGCAATCGTACTCGCGCTGCTGTCCGCATTCACATTCTGGTTCAGGCGGGAGGAAGCCAACCTTACGGATCAGGATGCGTACACCTTTCAGAACCTGCTGATAGCGGCCAACGTGGTCGCGCTGTGGATGCTGAGCCAGGAAGTGATCCACTACTTCGACAGCCTCGGAGTCAAGAATGGAAGCGATTACTTCAACGCCATGCAGTTATCGTTAACCGTGCTATGGGCGGTGTACGGCTCGGCTGTTGTGTCCGTCGGGCTGGTGAAGCGGCTGCCCGCGGTAAGATGGGCGGGCTTGGGTCTGCTGGCCTTAGCGACTCTTAAGCTGTTGGCATTCGACGCCCTGGAAGTGCGCCTCGATCCGCTGACGTTCATGCCGATATTGAACATTCGCTTCCTGGCTTTCGCGCTGGTTCTCGCTTTGCTGATAGCGTTCACATTCTGGTACAGGCGTGAGCGAGAGCGTCTCGCCGAACCGGAGGACTACGTCTTTCCGGCCCTACTGATAGTGTCCAACGTGGTCGCGCTGTGGATGTTGAGCCAGGAGGTGATTCACCTATTCGGCAGTCTCTCGGCTAAGAACAAGGACACTTACGTCAATTCTACGCACCTGTCGCTGACCGTACTGTGGGCGGTGTACTCTATGGGAGTGATAGGCGCGGGGATCGCGGCGCGGTCCAGGTGGGTGAGACTGGCCGGGATTGGACTGCTGGTGATCCCGGTCGCCAAGCTGTTCGTGTTCGACGTGTTCCTGTTGGACTTGGGATACAGGGTCGCGGCTTTCCTGACCCTGGGCGTCCTGCTTTTGGCCATGGGTCTGGTGTATCAGCGCTACAGCCACGCGGTCAGGGGCTTCGTACTTGGAGACCGCGCCTGATCGTCGAATATACGCGAATCCCGGCTGACGCCGGAAATGTGTCGCTTGAGTGTTGCGGGGCGTAGAATGAACAAGATGAAATCAGGAATTTTCGCCATTTAAGGAGCGATAGATGAAGGTTACGGCTATAAAGCCATATTCGGTACACGACGGAGACGGAGGAGCGTATTTCATCGTCAAGGTGGAGACGGACGAGGGGATATACGGCCTGGGCGAGATAGGCATACGGAACTGGGGCGGAGCGATTACGCAGGCCATCGAGCACCTGTCGCAGGCGGTGATAGGCCAGGATCCCTGGAGCACCGAGCGTTTGTGGCAGCAGATGTTCAGGGGAGGCTTCTTCCCTGCGGACAAGGTGTACTGCTGCGCCATAAGCGCGATTGACATAGCCCTCTGGGACATCAAGGGCAAGTCGGTCAATATGCCGGTGTACAAGCTGCTGGGCGGGCCGGTGCGCGACAAGGTCGTCTGCTACCCGCACACACAGGGTCGGACGAACGAGGAACTTGTGGAGAACTCCAGGCGGGCCGTGGCCGAAGGCTGGAAGTTCGTTCGCTGGGGACAGCCGGAGACGGGCGGCGCGTTCGAGTATCGCAGCGCGAGCGACCCCCTCGGCGAACCAGGGATCCTTGAGCCTGTCGAGTCCATGCGCATGGCCGAGGAGCAGATGGCGATGGTCAGAGAGGCCGTCGGGCCGGATATACAACTCTGCTTCGACGTTCACACGCGGCTGGACACCGCGCACGTGATAACGATGTGCCGCGCGCTGGAGCCGTACAATCCGTTCTTCATAGAAGACCCGCTCAGGTCGGAGAACCCGGCCAGCTATCGGACGCTCGCCAGACACGTATCGCTGCCGATAGCGGCGGGCGAGCAGTGGGCGACCAAGTGGCCGTTCAGAGAGGTCATCGAGGAGGAGCTAATCAACTACGCCCGCATAGACCTGTGTATAGTGGGCGGGCTGACCGAGGCGCTCAAGATAACCCACTGGGCGGAGACTCACTACATTGACATCGTGCCGCACAACCCGCTCGGCCCGGTGAGCGCGGCGGCGTGCGTGAACCTGTGCATGGCCTCGACAAACGTCGGCGTACAGGAGATGCCCAGGCGTCCGGGCAGTTTCGCCACGGACCTGTTCCCCGTCCAGATAGAGTGGGCGGACGGCTACTCATGGACGCCGGCTGACAGGCCCGGCCTGGGCGTTGACTTCGACGAGGACTTCGCCATCGCCCATCCCGCGCCACTGAACGGCTGGCTGCCGCAGCTAAGGCGCAACGACGGCGCGTTCACCAACTGGTAAGAGGAAGTAGAGAAACCTGCCGCGTCGAATGGCTAACGGGTAATAGCAAGCCGTACATTCAGCGCGGCAAGAATCCTGAACAGCGTTTCTATGCGAGGGTTCCCCTCATCGGAGAGCGATCTGTACAGAGACTGTCGCCCCAATCCGGTCGCCTCGGATATGGAAGTCATCCCTTTGGCGCGAGCGACGTTCCCCAGAGCCTTCGCGAAGTATCTCGGATCGTTCTCTTCTAACGCAACATTAAGATACTCGATCACTACTTCGTCACTATCGAGAAAGTCAACCACGTCAAACTTCTTGAGTTTCATAATGCCACCTAGATTTCACTTGCCATTCTCTGAGCGCGCCTTATGTCGCGCGGTTGACTGGACTTGTCGCCACCGCATAGCAAAATGACAACCGTCTCACTCGTAAGAGATGACCTTTATGCCGTCTCCCTCAGGTATGAGCAGGACATTGGAGCCACCGGACTGGGATATTTCGTCCGCGATTCGAGATGCCTCTTCCTCACTGAGTGTAGGTATGAAGGCGTCAGGGTCCGACCATCGCGCCTCGCGGATCGAGTATCCGAGAGCCTCCTCGATAGCCTGGGCGAGCGCGGACCCGCCATCCGCCGTGAGGAGCGTCACGCGCTTTCGCGCCGGACGAGGCTCAGGCGGCGGACCGTCGGGTTGGAGGGCCTGGTCGGCGCGGTATATGGCCCAGTGATATGGCAGGAAGAGCGCGGCTGTGAGGGTGGTCCCTATCGCGGGCGTAAGGTCTCGAAGGGTTTCCACCGATAGAGCGGCGTCCAGAAGGTCGCGCAGGATGACGAACAGCGTTCCGCCGCCGCCGCCCAGGAACGCCAGCGCCCCGACGCCGAGTACCGCGAATATGTAAACGCGATGCGACAACGCGGTCGCCTCCGCTTCCGCGTCAGCGGCCAGCCGCAGGCGCCGCCAATAGTATCCCCACACGGGAACGCCGATGACGAGTGTCGTGAGTATCGCCGCCACCGGCGACCGCCATGCGCCACTGTCTCTGACAGTGACGCTCAGTCCGTCGGCCAACACGGTCAGAGCGGTGTTGAATATCATGAAGGACGCGCCCGAGAGCGCTGCGAGTCCCAGCGCGGCCATCAGGTGATCGTATATTCGGCGGATTGGCGTGGCGTATTCACCGACGGCCTCCGCCAGCATCCTACGCCTGAACAGCACCCAGGCGACAGCGCCGACGGATGCTGTGACCAGGGCGGCGGGCATATCCTCGAAGTGGAGCGCGGCGGGGTCGTTGGCGGCGCCGAAGAGCCAGGACAGCGCGGTAAACACCGCGACCCCGCCGCTGGCGAGAGCGGTGGCCGCGCTGCCTACGCTCGCCATGAACAGGAATATCCAGCGCAGAACCGAGTCCCTGTCGCTCCGCGCGAATACGCGCCAGTGCGCCCAGTACACCGCTCCTCCCGCGATGGCGATAGACAAGTCGGTTCGAAGCGACTCGCGGGCCAGTCCGGTCTGATCGGGAAGCGCGACCGCGACCAGGAACATCGCGGAATATCCGTCCTGGAGCAGGGTGTGGACGATGCCGCCCGCGCCGACGGCGAACATAACCGCGCCCACGAACGCCGCGACATATAGGTAGAGCCTGCGGATTCCGAGCGTCTCCACGGACTGCTGCCCCTCGGTGGACTCGATCTGCCAGTGGTATCCCCAGACCATCGCCCAGGGCAGTACGGACGCGAGGCTGAATTCGGGAAACTCGCCCGCCATCATGGCCCACTTGAGTATCTCGTAGCAGACGCCCATGAGGAAGCCGAGCGAAACGCCCAGCGTCAGATACACGTACAACTTTCTGACGACAGAGCGGCTCTCGATGGGCATGGCGGCGGCGTTTCGCAGGATGAACCGCCAGTGAAACGCCCATATCGGCAGCGCGACGATGAACAGCGACAACCCCCAGGCGAGTCGGTTGGATGAGAGTGAGAACGCTTGCCCGTCGAACAGCACGTTCAGCAGACTCTGCGCCGCCAGCGAGATTCCGGCTATGAGCGTCATAAGAGCGGCGAAAGAGATGACGTAGAAATAGAGCCGCTTCAGGGTTCCCATGCCCGGGTCATCCTGGGTGTGGGAATCCCGTCCCCTTTTGCGCCATGCGTAGATGGCGTATATTATCCCTCCGACAATAGCCAACTGGATCAGAACCGGAATGATTATGGACAGGATTTCCAAAATGCCACTTGCTTCCTATGTTGCGCCTGACTCCGGGCCGGAGCGCGGACTCACGGCGATACCGGACGGACTGGTTCGGGTGTCCGCCGAAGGCAGCTGAAGCGCGGCCACGGATTTTCGGAGAATTTCCAGGGTTCGCCGAACTGTTTGAGAGCGAACTTCTCGTCGAAAGCGTATTCTGACGAATCGAATGGGCCGCCGTGACGGAACTGCGCTATTCTAACGGTTACGAAGGTGGTGTCGCCGACAGTTCGCGTGTCCGCCAGCGTAATCCGACTGTCGTCAAGACGCCACCATTCGGAGTCTCTCCCGCCGAACATATCCTCGATTGAGCATCTCTCTTGCAGTTCGGAAGACAGGGAATCGTATGCGGCCTGCAAGTCGTCCTCGTCCAGCGCGCGCAGGTAGGCTTGGATGGCGGCCTCGGGTGAGCCGGGCGTGAACTCCGTCTCGTTCTGCATGACGGCGGCAACGACGCTCGCTATGAGCAGCAGTCCCAGTACCGCCGCTCCGCCTATGAGCCAGTAGTTGTTCATGCGAGATTCCCGATTGTTTTCAGTTCTTCTTTCAACCAAGTATGCCACAGTTTGATGGAAGAGTGCGCTGACCCGGGTCTGAATTGACACTGTATAGGGCCGTTGCTACACTAAATTTGCGCTTGGACTAGATTGTTTCGGCTTCTTGAGGCTTGCGACTATACTGAAACGGGCGCTTTCCTGGGCGATTCATATTCCGGCTGCCAATGCCGCTCTGACCCGGCCCTTCTAAGCCAACTACCGGGGTTAAAATATGCCGGAAGGCTACGACATCAACTGGATAGCCGTACTGCTGGTTGCGGGAATCGGACTCGCCGCCATGGGCGCGCTGTTCGGCGTGTCCTACATTCTGGCCCCCAGGCGCTACTCGGAGCAGAAAGAGATACCCTACGAGTGCGGAATCCCACCCGCTCCCTTCACATGGACGCAGATAAATATCCGCTACTACGTGTTCGCTATCTTGTTCCTGATATTCGACGTGGAGGCGGTCTTCCTGTTTCCCTGGGCTATTGTCTTCCTGGAGACGATACCCGCGGTCTTCTACGAGATGCTCATATTCATTGCCATACTGTTCTTCGGCATCATTTACAGTTGGCGCAAGGGGGCGCTGCAATGGAGATGAATCTCGGGCAGGGCTACCAACCCGGCAGGGGAAACACGCCTGCCGACAGCGTGTTCAATCGAGCCTTGCCCAACGCGCTCACCGCCAAGTCGGACGAGTTGTTCGCGCTCGCGCGCAAGAACTCGCTCTGGACGCTCTCTTTCGGCCTGGCCTGCTGCGCCATCGAGATGATAAGTACGCACATGTCGCATCACGACCTCGATAGATTCGGAGTCGTGACCTGGCCGTCACCGAGACAGGCGGATGTGATGATTGTGGCGGGGACGGTTGTAAAGAAGATGGCCGATCCTATCAAGCTGCTCTACGAGCAGATGCCCGATCCCAAGTGGGTAATCGCCATGGGAAGTTGCGCCACCAACGGCGGACCGTACTATCGCTCGTACTCTGTCGTGATGGGAGTTGACCACCTCATACCCGTTGACGTGTATGTACCCGGATGTCCGCCCCGTCCTGAGGCGCTCATGCACGGGATAATGCAGCTCCAGGAGAAGATCCAGAAGGACGCGGAGCAGAGTGGCGCGGCGAGCTAGACGCGAACCGCGCATTCCCGAAGCCCCGGTCGCTCTCGATGCCGTGGGAGAGAATCTCTCGTCGCTAGTCCACGAGATATTCGGCCCCGAAGTCGCCGGGCTGGATGTACTGGTCGGCGCGGCGGTTGACGAAGTTACTCTCACCGTCAAGCCTGAGGACGTGCCAGCCGTGTGCTCGATATGCAAGAACGACCCGCGCCTGAAGTTCGACTACCTGCGCTGTCTATCCGTGGTTGATTATGTCGAAAGTTCGGGAGAGTTCGAGGTGAACTATCATCTCTACTCGCTGGACATACGCCACAAGATGGTGGTCAAGACTCGCCTGCCCGAGGACTCGCCGGTCGCTCCGACGGTCACCGGTGTATGGGGAGGCGCTGACTGGTATGAGCGAGAGAGCAACGACCTGTTCGGAGTGAGGTTCGAGGGGCATCCGAACCTTGTCCCCCTTCTGCTCTACGAGGGCTTTGAAGGATATCCGGGCCGCAAGAGTTTCCCGTTCCACGATTATGATGAGTGGTAGAATGCACTGAGCGGCCATGAGATTGTCGTGTTCAAATCTCAACCAAGGTGAGCTTATGATCGAACAGAAAAACAGCTACACAATAAAGACCGCCATGGGCTACGAGATAGAGGTTATCCGTATGTCCAAAGAGGATGTCGTGGAGAAGCTCGCCGAGTTTGAGGCGCGTAACGGTATGACATCCAAGGAGTTCATGTACAAGTGGAATCATGGCGGTCTTCAGGGAGATTGTCGTGAGCACATTGACTGGGCGGGATACTGCGAGCTTGCAAGCGAGTTCGGACTTGAAGACTTGAAGATTAACAGATAGGGCAATTGGAACAGAACACACAAGACTATCTGGAAAGGTGCTTAATGTTCTTTTATCCGCAGGCGCGGATGCCATAGAGAGGGCTGAAATCCGGGAGACGAGGGGCAGGTATGCAAAACTTGAAGCGGTTATAAGATTCCCTGGTGGAAGCCTCTTGGATGTGAACCTGACACTGACCGCTTCCGGCGACCCTCCTAGGTGGCTGGCTTACTCGTTTCACTATATGACCGAAGAAAGCCCGTGTATATTCAGATACGATAACGCTGATCACCATCGAGGCTTGCGATACGCTCCTCATCACAAGCACGAAGGCCTAGATGAAAGGGTCTCCGGTTGTCCGCAACCCAGCATCAGGGCTATACGGGATGAGATAGAGGCTTACCTGACCACCAATGATGGATAGAGGTCTTGTATGGCAAAGATAATCTACAAGGCGGAGATATTCCCTGAAGGCGATTGTTATGTTGGCTTGTGTAGGGAGTTGGATGTATCCAGTTTTGGCGATAGCCCCGAGGATGCCAGCGACTCGCTCCAAGAAGCCGTAGAACTGTTTCTGGAAGGATGCGAGGAGTTGGGAACGCTGGACGAGGTGTTGGAAGAGTCCGGCTTCCAGAAAGTTGGCGACGAATGGAAGCTGCGTGAACGCACTAGCGAAAACAAGGTAGCGACCGTTCATTGACTTCGGGCGGAAAGCGCATAACGCTTGTCCACCTGCCGCACTCTGATACGCATATTTGAAATGGATGGATTCGCCGTGAGTAGGCAAAGCGGAGACCACATTATGATGAGGAAGCCGGGGCTGAGACGTCCGTTGGTTATAAAGACCAGTCCCAGGTATGTTGCGGTAGGACACATACGCACCAATATGCGGACAGCGGGAATGAGCAGGGGAAGATATTTCCGTCTGCTTGATGAAGTTCGATAGCATTCAACACTCGACGAAAGATGCAGATACAAGAACAAGTCACAGAACGCGGCGACGCCATTGACATGATGGTCAACATGGGTCCTCAGCACCCCTCGACGCACGGGGTGTTTCGGCTCGTGATATGGGTGGACGGCGAGAGGATAGCTCGGTCGGAGTCGCACATCGGATACCTGCATCGGGGATCCGAGAAGTTGTGCGAGGGTGAGCAGTATGCCCAGATCATCACCCTGTTCGACCGGCTCGACTACGTGGCG
The DNA here is from genome assembly GCA_965261525.1 of Dehalococcoidia bacterium. Classification (GTDB taxonomy): domain Bacteria; phylum Chloroflexota; class Dehalococcoidia; order Lucifugimonadales; family UBA1123; genus VXRN01. Next base: position 288,542 of record OZ253472.1, on the reverse strand, counting down.
AATCTGAACGGCGAACTCGCTATATGTATGGCCGTCGAAAAGCTTATGGACATTGAAGCGCCGGAGCGCGCCGAGTACATCCGCGTGATACTGTGCGAACTCAACCGCATCGCCAGCCACATGATGTTCTACGGAGTTTATGGCCTGGACGCGGGTGCGATGACGCCGATTCTTTATGGCTTCCGAGAGCGTGAGCGGATTCAGGCGCTGTTCGAGTCCGTTACCGGCGCGCGGATGATGCACAACTATATCCGCATCGGCGGGGTCAACCAAGACCTCCCCGACGACTTTGGCCCACGAATGAACGCGCTGATAGACCATTTGGAGCGGGGCATAGAGGAGTGCGATGAACTCCTGAGCCAGAACGAGATGTTCCTAGCCAGAACGAAGGGCATAGGAGCTATTTCGGCGGAAGAGGCGATTGACTTCGGCGTTACAGGCCCGCCGCTCCGCGCCTGCGGCGTTCCGGAAGACGTTCGAGTCTCGGAGCCCTACTCGATCTACAATCGGTTCGACTTTGGGATTCCTGTGGGAACTCAAGGCGACTGCTGGGACCGCTACTATGTTCGGATCGAAGAGATGAGGCAATCTCTGAGTATCATAAGGCAGGCGATGAGGGACATACCCGGTGGGGAAATAGCCGCCAACGTGCGGCGTATAGCGAGGCCGCCTAAGGGTGAGGTTTACATACGCACTGAATCGCCCCGCGGTGATTTTGGCGTATTCCTGGTGAGTGACGGGAGCGACAAGCCGTACAGGGTGAAGGTTCGCGCGCCGTCCTTCTGCAACTTGCAGGCTCTCCAGGCGATGCTGAGGGACGCATACATCGCGGATGCCGTTCTTGTCCTGGGCTCCATAGACATAGTTCTGGGTGAGGTGGACAGGTGAGCATTTCCCAGATCATCCTTTACACTCTAGGCGGCATCGCACTGCTGACCTTCCTGTCACTTATAGCTCTGGTACTGACCTGGGCCGAGCGAAAGGCGCTTGCCAGAATACAGATGAGAATGGGGCCTATGCGCGTTGGATTTCACGGAACGCTCCAGCCCATCGCCGACGGTATCAAACTGTTCACTAAGGAAGACATCCTGCCTTCTTGGGCGGACAGGCGAATCTACTGGATTGCCCCGGTCGCGGTATTCATCCCGTCTCTAATGCTGTGGGTGACCCTTCCGGTGGCTCGCGGCCTGGTGTTGCGGAATCTCGACCTGGGGCTTTTCTACATAACCGCTATATCCGTGCTGTCGGTGATGGGACTGATAATGGCTGGCTGGGGGTCGGCGAACAAGTACGCGATTCTGGGCGGCTTGCGCGCGGCGGGACAGCTTGTGAGCTACGAAATACCTTTCATCATGGCGATACTGGGCGTGGCGATGCTGGCGCAGTCTCTTGATCTAACGGTGGTCGTGGACGGGCAGGCAAACTACGGGTACGCGCTTGTGCAGCCGCTTGGACTCTTCCTGTTCCTGACAGCCGGGCTTGCCGAGCTGGGGCGAACTCCGTTCGACATACACCACGCCGAGTCGGAGGTCGTCGGAGGTCCGTTCGTCGAGTACAGCGGCGCTCACTGGGCGGCGTTCTTCCTCGCCGAGTATCTCAATACGTTCACCATCGCCGCGTTGACCGCGCTGCTTTTTCTGGGTGGATGGCGATGGCCTACAATGCCGCTGGACGGCGTGGCTCATTCCACGCTGTCCGTAGTATGGTTCATGGTTAAGACCGCGCTTGTAATATGGGTCATATTCTGGATACGCGGGACCTATCCGAGGCTTCGGATAGACCAACTGATGTCCTTCGGCTGGAAGATGCTCGTTCCGCTGTCGTTCCTGAATATAGTCGCCACCGGGGTCGTCCTGTTCTACGGATGGCCGCTGTGGGTACTGACCGCTCTCTCTCTGGTATTATTAGGAGGAACGGTCTATGTCATCTTCCGCTGGCCTCGCATGAAGACCGAACGAAATACGGTCACCGTGTACTCGGCCAGCAGCCTCCGAAGATAGACTAAGGAGAACAATGTGGTGGCTACCGAAAACCGGACTGCACGGATAGAAAATAAAATAGATGGCCTAGACGGGCGTGTCGAGCGTGTCGAGAATAAGATAGATGACTTGAACGGGCGCGTGGGTCGAGTCGAGGGCATACAGGAGCAGATGAGCAAGCGACTCGACGATATGCACAAGCTACTCATCACGCTGATAGCGATTGGTGGCGGAGGATTGATAACAGCGGTAGTTAGCCTCGTATTGCAGTTGGTCAAGCAATGATAGGATTCCTTGAAGGGCTGGCTGTGACGCTCAAGACGGCGTTTCGCAAGCCGGTAACAGACCAATATCCTGACCCACAGGAGCGGCATCAGGTTGCCCCTCGTTATATGGGCTTCCCCGCGTTGCTGTGGGATGGTGGCGTTCCTGAGCCGTACTGTACGGGTTGTATGGTCTGCGTGCGCGAGTGTCCAACTCAGTGTATGAGCGCGCAGATGACCGACAATCCGAAATACGAAGAAGAAACGAGTCGCCGGCGCAAGATTATCGAGACCTTCGAGATAAATCTTGGCCGGTGTATCTTGTGCCGCATATGCGTTGACGTGTGCAACTTCGACGCGATAGAGATGAGCCACGAGCACGAACTGAGCAAGTACGAGCGCAACGGCAATCGGGTTGATCTGGATATGCTTCTCGACATGGGCAAGCGTTTCCAGTCCGAGACCGGATGGCAGCCTTCCAACCCTGACAAAAACAGCGGAGCGCCCGTTAAGAAAACGGAGCGTCCCGGGAAGCCCGCCCGAAAGACTCCGAGTCCGACAACGTGAGTAGCGAATCGAACCGCTGATGATTTCCCCGTCCCTCGTCTTCTTTTACTTAGCTGCCACGCTTGTCATAGCGGGAGCGCTGGGCGTGGTGTTTACGCGAAACATAGTCTATGCGGCTTTCGCGCTGCTGGCTTCGCTGCTGGGAGTAGCGGGAGTGTTCCTGCTGATGTTCGCGGAGTTCCTCGCGCTCGTCCAGATTCTCATCTATGGTGGAGCGGTCGTGATAGTGGTGTTGTTTTCACTGATGCTGACCCGAATTCAGGACTTTGAGAACCTCACCGACCATCGCCAATGGCCGTTGGCGGCAATCATATCGGTTGGCGTATTCGCGCTGCTTGTCGCCTCTGTCGTCACGACAGGAGTTCGGACAACGGCGGAGAGGAAGAGCGTCGGGTTCGCGGAGCTGGGTGAGAGTCTCTTCACCGACTGGGCCGTCCCGTTCGAGGTGGCGTCCCTTGTGCTGCTGGTCGCGCTGATAGGTTCGATAGTCCTGGTGCGAACCGTCGGGGGCCGCGATTGATAGAGTTGGCGCATCTTCAGATACTGGCCGCCGCGCTTTTTTCCATTGGACTATATGGCGTTCTGGCGCGTCGCAGCGCTGTCCTGATTCTTATGTCCATTGAGCTTATGCTGAACGCGGTCAATATCAACCTGATAGGTTTTGCCACTTTCGTTGACTTCGGAGCGGCGCAGAGGGCGCTGGGGCAGGTTCTTATCATATTCGTGATAACGATAGCCGCGGCTGAACTCGCTCTGGCGATAGCCATAATACTCAGGCTGTATCGCAACCGGAGTTCAGTCAACGTTGACCGGATTGATACTCTGAAGTGGTAGCCAGCGCATATAGCCACAAGCCGGGGAGACAGACTCTCCGCCGACTGCGATGCCAGTTGGTCAAGCGCCGCGCACACTCGAATGGCGGGTCGGTCTGGAAATGATGCCAATGACTGAACACATAGGGACAAACTGGGCATGGGTGATACCCGCGCTAAGCGCGGGCGCATTCTTCATTGTTCTGCCATTCAGACGATACCTGCCATTGCAGGGTACTTTCGTGTCCATTATCGCTATTCTGCTCGGATTCGCGCTGTTCTGGTTCGTCCTGGCCGGCCTGCTGGGCAACGGAGCGGCGTCTTACGGCGTGAGTTGGCTCAGTATCGGCGAAACGACCATTAGTTGGGGCGTCGCGGTTGACGAGATTTCGGTTACCATGCTGGGGCTAGTCACATTCGTCGCCCTGCTGGTCCAGGTCTATTCGCTCGGATACATGAAACATGATGGGCATTACGACCCCGGCCTGGGACGCTACTACGCCTTCCACTCGCTATTCGTGGCAGCGATGCTTGTCCTTGTGCTCGCGGATAACCTGATCTTCCTGTACATCGCGTGGGAACTGGTAGGACTCGGCTCGTACCTGCTCATAGGATTCTGGTACGAACGGCGCTCGGCCGCCGAAGCCGCGAAGAAGGCGTTCATAACGACACGGATAGGCGACGTTGGACTGCTCATCGGAATTATTCTATTGTTCAGGGCGACCGGAACTTTCGACATATCCACCATCATCCACATCGCGGAGAACGGCGGAATATCGGGCACAACGCTGACAGTCTCGACCCTGCTGATTTTCGTGGGCGCAATGGGAAAGTCTGCACAGTTCCCGCTTCATGTGTGGCTGCCGGACGCGATGGAAGGGCCGACCCCTGTAAGCGCGCTCATACACGCAGCCACCATGGTCGTCGCCGGGGTATATCTGGTCGCGCGGCTCATGCCGCTGTTCGAGTTGGAACATACGGTTCTTCTCGTGGTCGCGTCGGTTGGCCTGTTCACCTTCATATTCGCCGGAACCATCGCGCTTGTGGTTACAGACATCAAGCGTGTATTGGCGTACTCGACCATCAGCCACCTGGGGCTGATGATGCTCTCGCTGGGCGCGGGCGGTGTGGGAGCGGCGCTGTTCCACCTCGTGGCGCATGGGGTATCGAAGGCGATGCTATTCCTCGGAGCGGGCAGCGTGATGCACGCTATGGAAGAAGAGACCGACATTCGCAAGATGGGCGGACTGCTGCGCCGTATGCCCATAACGGGCTGGACGTTCCTCATTGGAGCGGCGTCGTTGGCGGGTGTAATACCCCTTGCAGGCTTCTTCACGAAGGACGAGATTCTGCTGCACGCGCTCGAACACCTTCCCCCGGTCTATATTATTCTGGCGCTGGCAGGTGTGGCATTGAGCGCGCTGTACATGGCGCGCGTTGCGTTCGCGGCCTTCCTCGGACAGCCCAGAGACGACCATTCCGGCGTACACGAATCGCCCGCTACTATGACCTTTCCGTTGCTTCTGCTCGCGCCGTTCGCGGTGGGCGTCGGACTGCTGGCATTTGGGCTGTGGGAGGGCTATCACGGGTTCGCCGGCTTCATAGAAGGGCATGGCGAGTTCCGCATCGTCATTTGGCTCACCCTTGCGTCCGTAATACTGGCCGGAGCGGGAATAGTTGTCGGCTGGCTGGCGTATGTTCAGGGAAGCCTATCAGCGCAAGCGGTGGCTGCGCGATTCGCGCTCGTTCACCGGATTCTGGTGAACAAATACTACGTGGACGAGGCTTACCAGTGGGTCATTGACAGGTTAGCGCTCGCGCTCGCGCGCTTCGTCGCGGTTTTCGACCGGGTCGTTGTGAACGACGTTGGCGTTGACGGGCCTGCCGATATGGTAAAGAGCTCGGGCCTGCGACTGAAGTTCGTGCAGACCGGCAGGATATATAACTATGGAATGGCGATGGCCGCGGGAGTCGTCGTTCTTGCGCTGATCTGGTGGGTTTTCCTGTAAGGAGTGTTCAGCCGAATGGCTACCGAACAAGACATAATAAAGGACGCGCAGAAATCCTGGGCGAAGTCGAATGATATTCCATTCGACTCAAAGGGCTATGTGGGCGCTGTTGAGGACAACTTTCGGCAACCTTTATCAGCTTGTGCAAGGAACGCATTTGGAAGAGGAGCTGGTTCGGAACTGAAAGGAAAGATGAAGGCGTTACATTCATCTTCAGCGCTGGCCACGAACTTCTTTGACTATTGGACTGACAAGGACAGGACTCCCCTGTTGTGGGCGCTTGGTATAGATGCAAATAACGCGAAGTCGCTGGATTTCGAAGCGAAGTTCCCCACAGGGCTTGGAGGTACTCCACCGCATCTCGATGTCGCAATAACGTTGAGTTCATGCCATGCTATTGCAATCGAGTGCAAATTCACCGAGCCGTTAGGATGCTCGACTAAGGGCAAGGGCGAGTTTGCCGCAAGTTATTTCCCTTGTTTCCGCGGTCTATGGACGAGAGCGGGATTACCGCAATGTCAAACGCTTGCTAAAGAGCTAGACAAAAAGAATCTCGGGTTTGAGTATCTGGATCCTGGGCAACTTCTCAAGCACGCGCTCGGATTGGCGACACAGCTTGGCGACAAATTCAGTCTCTACTACCTGTACTACGATTGCCCAGGCGATAGAGCGAAGAAACACAGGGAGGAAATCGCTCGCTTCTCCGACCGCATTGAGAATGAGATACGGTTCAAAGCGCTCACGTACCAGGATGTTTACATGCGTATCAGAGAGTCTGAGCAAGCTGAACCGGAATACCTGAACTACCTCGGAGCTAGGTACTTTCCGACGCTCTAGTGAAGCGTCGGAAATATATTAAGCAATAATGGAAACTCTCGACAGCTACACGCCCCTGCTTATCATCGCCCTTCCGATGTCGGGCGCGGGTCTGCTTATCCTGATACCCGGATCCAACGTCCTGGCCGTGCGCCGTTTCGCGTTGGCGGTCGCGCTGGCGACGATGCTGCTGTCGTGCTACGTTTTCGTAACATACGACCACTCGGCTGGAGGAGTGCAGTTCGAGCGAATATGGAAGTGGCTGGAAATCCCCGGCCCATGGCCGCTGGGAGACAGCGGGATTACGCTGCGCCTCGGACTCGACGGGATTTCCGCGCTCATGGTTCTGCTGACGGGGATAGTGCTGTTCACCGGCGTACTCGTGTCCTGGAACATAGAGGACCGCGCCAAGGATTACTTCGTACTTTATCTACTGCTGCTCTCGGGTGTATTCGGCGTGTTCGTAACGCTGGATATGTTCTTCTTCTTTTTCTTCTACGAACTGGCCGTGATGCCGATGTACCTGCTCATCGGTGTGTGGGGGAGCAGTTCCACATTCCCGACTTTCATTCGCACCAAAGAGTATGGCGCGATGAAGCTGATGCTCTACCTCGTCGCGAGCAGCGCGCTTATCTGGATAGCGATACTCGCCATATTCGTCGAAGCCGATCTTGGCACGTTCGACCTTGTTGCTCTCCAGGATGCGGCGCTCTCCGAGGGATTCCAGCGAGTCTTCTTCCCGTTCCTGATGGTGGGCTTCGGAGTATTGGCAGGACTATGGCCGTTTCACACCTGGTCGCCGGACGGTCATGTAGCAGCTCCGACTGCCGTGAGCATGGTTCACGCCGGGGTTCTCATGAAGCTAGGGGCCTTCGGTGTCATACGAATGGGTATGACGTTGATGCCGGAAGGCGCCGAATTCTGGATGCCCGCGTTGATAGGACTGGGGACGGTCAATGTAATCTACGGAGCATGGTCCGCGATGGGACAGACAGACCTGAAGTACGTCATCGGCTATTCGAGCGTCAGTCACATGGGTTACGTTCTGATGGGAATAGCTACGCTCCACCCACTCGGTCTCAATGGCGCGGTCCTGCAGATGTTCAGCCACGGCGTAATGACCGCCCTATTCTTCGCCGCCGTTGGCGTCATATACGAAAAGACACACACGCGCGACATCGGGACGCTGAACGGACTTGCCAAGCGCATGGGTTTCACGGCCACGCTGTTCGCCATCGCGGGAATGGCCTCGCTTGGTCTGCCGGGGCTAAGTGGATTCGTGGCGGAGTTGCTCGTTTTCCTCGGCCTGTTCCAGACTTATCCCGTTCTCGGAATACTGGGCATCATCGGAGCGGCGATAACCGCAGTTTACATTCTCAGGCTCATGGCCAGGGTGTTCTTTGGCCCTCTCGGAGAGCGGTGGGCAGACCAGACCGACGCCAGCGTTCGTGAGAAATTCTCTATGCTTGTACTGGCGGGATTCATTCTGCTTGTCGGACTGTTCCCGTTCCCGTTCATACGGGTCATAGAGGGCGGCGTGGCCGACATCCTCGCGCGATTCGGAGAGGTGGGATGAACAACAACTTCCTGCTCCTGACCCCAGAATTCATGGTAACCGGACTCGCGTTCCTGATTCTGACGCTGGACTTCTTCGTTCGTGAGGACCGAAAACACCTGCTGGGATACGCCACCGCCGCCGGCCTGTCGGTGATTCTCGCGGTGACGCTCATCTACCAGTGGAACGTGGAGGACAGCCTCTATGACGGACTTGTCGTAGTTGACGGGTACTCGCTCTTGTTCAAAGCGGTGTTCCTGGTCATGGGCGTGGTCGTCGCGCTGTCGTCCGTGGAGTACGTTCGCCGAAACCTGAGCTACGCGGGCGAGTACTACGCCATTCTGACATTCACCATTGTCGGCATGATGCTGATGGCCGCGTCCGGCGAACTGCTGACGGCCTATATCTCACTCGAACTACTGAGTTTCGGACTCTACGTCCTCGTGTCTTTCGACAGGTACAACCCCAAGTCCAACGAGGGTGGCACGAAATACATACTACTTGGGGCGGTGTCCTCGGCGCTATTGCTCTACGGCATCAGCCAGATATACGGCCTGCTGGGCACCACACGATTCGACGGCATATCGGAGACACTGGCAGCGGCGGGCAGTCTGAGCCCCGGAGTCGTGGTTGGACTCGCGCTCATCATCGCGGGACTTGGTTTCAAGGTGGCTGCCGTACCGTTCCATATGTGGGCGCCCGACGCCTACGAAGCCGCGCCGATACCGATTACCGGCTACCTGGCAGTGGCGTCCAAGGCCGCCGCGTTCGCGCTGATTCTCAGGCTGTTCACTCAGGCGCTTATGCCGGTCGCGGACGAGTGGCAGATGATACTCGTGATTATGGCCGCTCTCACGATGACGCTGGGCAACCTGGTCGCGCTCGCGCAGACCAACCTCAAGCGACTTCTGGCTTACTCCAGCGTTGGGCACGTGGGATACCTGCTCATGGGTGTCGCCGCGCTCGCATCGGTCGGACCTGACGGCAGGGTTGGTACGCAGATCTCGCATCTTGCCTCGAACGGGCTGATGCTTCATATCATCGCCTACGGCGTAACAAACCTGGCCGCGTTTCTTGCGATAGCGGCCTTCTACAATGCCACCGGACGAGACGACATCCCGGGTCTGGCGGGAGCCGCGCGCAGATCGCCGTACCTCGCTATGATCATGTCGGCTTCCGTGCTGTCGCTTGCCGGTCTGCCGATATTCGCCGGATTCGTGAGCAAGTTCTACCTGTTCAACGCGGCGGCGGTACAGGGTCTGCTATGGCTGGCCGGACTTGCGATATTCACCAGTCTGATATCGCTGTACTACTATCTTCAGATTCTGAGACAGATGTATATCGAAGAACCTATTGACGGTAGCGCCATTCGGCTGCCGCGGCTCACAGTCGGACTCCTGGGAGCGCTACTGTTGGGCATGGTAGCGCTGGGTGTGTATCCGGCGCCCGTGATGGACGCGGTTCAGCACGCCAGCGACGCGCTGACTAGCTCATACGGGTTCAGGGTAATAGCGCAGATTCCCCCTAACTGAGAAATGCTACAATAACGGGTTGACCAGAATTCATACAAGACAAGAGGAGAATTGATGTCGGAAGAACAAGGATATTCCAGCGGAATGGTTGTAATCGCCCACGCCGATGACGCCGAATACGGCTGCTCCGGCACGGTTGCGAAGCTGTGCGCCGAGGGGTGGGAGATGACTTATGTCCTCTGCACCGATGGCAGCAAGGGCAGTTCGGATCGTGAAATCGCCGAGAAGGAACTGTCCAAAATTCGCAGAGTGGAGCAGATAGAGGCGGGCAAGGTACTTGGCCTGAAAGACGTGGCCTTCCTGAACTACCCCGACAGCTATCTTCAGCCCACGCTGGACGTAAGGCGGGACATTGCCCGCGAGATTCGCAGACACAAGCCGGATGTAGTCATCAGCCAGTATCCGATGCGGGTCCTGGACGGTGGCTGGGGCGTGGGACACCCTGACCATATGGCCGCCGGAGAGGCCACGCTCGCCGCTGTTTTCCCCGCGGCGCGCGACCACATGACTTTCCCCGAACTGCTGGAAGAGGGGTTCGAGCCGCATAAGGTGGCGGAGGTCTGGATAATGGGGCATCCTGAACCAGACATCTTCGTTGACGTGACCGACCACATGGAGATCGCAATCAAGGCGCTGGCGGAACACAAGACGCAGACGGGCGGACGCCCTTACGAGGAACTGCTGCCCAGAATGCAGGAGTGGCGGAGAGGCCGCTCCGTCGGAAAAGGTATGCTCTACTCCGAGTCGTTCAAGAGGATTAGTTTCCGCCGCTAACGGAGTATCATCTATACAGAAAGACTAGCTGGGATGGCTTCCTACTCTGAAGGCGCTTCTGCCACTCTCAGGCGGCTGATAGTTGTATTCGGCTAGGCGCTTTTCGGAGGGGTGATTTCTCAGCTATCTTAAACTGCCAATTGCCTTATCCATCCTTGGGATTGCTCAATTCTGTTGATAGGGGTTCTCAGGGCATCATCCAAAGAGTTGGCTATCGGGAGTACGAAGAACGATGTGGTGAAGAAAATCGCGAGAGCCAAAGCGCCCAAAGCCAGCAGTATCCACGCCGCTATGTTGAAATACAAACCTAGTGGAGAAAATCCCATAGCGGATCCAATCGGAGCCATGAGCGAGAAAGAAAGTCCGAGAATCTCAAAGATTACGGCGAGTGCGAACAATGCGCCCAATATACGAGCGCCCGCGCTCATTTCGATCTGTGCGTTATCTTGAAGTTCGATTCCCAACTTATCCGCTACTTGCAACGCATATCTATGCAACCGATTTAGTATGAATACAACTGAATTGGTCACAATGAGGCGAGATGCCCATAGGGTTGTGTATGCAAGGACGCACACGACTATCCGTTCATCCACAGGCGTTTGAAAGGCCCAAAGCGCAAAGAGCCACAGCAATGAGTACACGAGCGCCAAAGGAGCGTCCCTGAGAGGCACGAACTCTAAGAACTTATCTTTCATTGCTGACGGAATCCTCATCTAAGTTTTGGTCGCCTTCTAATACCAATTAATTCTGACTACGCCGCGAATCTCTGTGGCAAATCGCGTATCGCCATTCCCGTGAAAGCGGGAATCTACTGAAGCAGCCAACGTAAACACGACGGCGTTACTGTGAATTGGTATAAACTTGCCTTTACGACCCTGAAAATGTCAGCTAAACCAGTTAGCATAATAGCGAATCCCAAGAAAATCGGAACGCCTAGCGCTACTTGAGATAACAAAGTCTTGACAGACTCAGGAGCGTTGGACTGCTCTAATACATATTCTATCAGCAAATTGAGCAATATTCCGACACTGGCCAAAATTGCCCATGCCGCTAAAGCCGCGATTGCTCTTACGACTATATTGACGCAACGTTGTATGAATTCGACCATCGAAGGGTAGAGTATCGGACACTTCTCACTTGCTAATTGGAGGAAAGGCGATAGTTAGGATAGTCTATCCTCTCTGTTTGTTTCGCAGGCCGGCGAGCACCTCGTTCAGGCTGCCGGAGCGGAAGCCCTCGAGGTCCAGGGTGACGTAGGAGTAGCCTATCGAGCGGAAGTAGGAGGTTATCTTCTCACGTGTGGCATCCTCGGTCAGCGTGAGGAAGTCGGTAGGTTCGACCTCGATGCGCGCTACTGTGTCGTGGTGGCGCACTCGCAGCTGGCGAATGCCTATCTCATCGTGAAGGTACTCCTCGGCCTGGGCTATGCGAGTCAGCGCCTCGACTGTGACAGCCGTGCCGTATGGGATGCGTGAGGAGAGACATGCCTGCGCGGGCTTGTCCCATGTGGGAAGGTCCATTTCGCGGGACAGCGCGCGTATTTCAGCCTTGGACAGGTCGGCTTCAACCATCGGGCTGCGGACTCCGTACTGTTTGGCGGCGTTGAGGCCGGGACGGAAGTCCCCCAGGTCGTCGGTGTTCGTGCCGTTGGCGATGTGCTCGTAGCCTTCATCCTGCGCGTATCCGGCGAGGTACGTATAGAGTTCGTCTTTGCAGAAGAAGCAACGATTTGGATTGTTTTCAGCGTAGTCTTCCCGCTCGACTTCATGTGTCTCTATGACCCGGTGATTGAGTCCGATCAGGTTGGCTAGTTCTATCGCCTCCCGAAGTTCAGAGGGCGCGAGGCTAGGAGACTTCGCGGTGACGGCGAGCGCCTTGTCCCCCAGCGTCTCGTGCGCGGCGGCGGCCAGGAACGCGCTGTCCACCCCACCGGAGTAGGCCACGATAACGCCGTCCATCTCGCTCAGGATCGAGCGAAGATTCTCCATCTTCCGGACGGTGGTCTGCCTGTTAATTACATGGATTTCGGTCTGGGTAGTCATTGCGCTGTCTCCGTGGGGGATGGCTGAGTGTGGGGTCCATTATACACTCTGCAAGTCAGGGGGCTATGCCGATGATGACCAACGCGGGACGGCTGGGATGTTGCGTCCCTGCCGGAGGATGTTGAGAAGGTCCCGCTCATAGTACGGCACGCCCGACGACATTTCTCTCTCAAGCTCTTTCATTGGCAGAATTTCGATTCCGATGTCAATAACGTCAGAAATGTAGAAAGCCATGTGTTTTACGAATAGGTCATGCGCTACGAACGCATACTTTCCAAACTGGACTTCAACTGCGATTCGATCCTTTACAAAGTCGGTCTGGTTGTATAAAGAGATCGCCTCGTGTCCCGATTCTTCAATTGTCTTTTTCTGAATGTCTGGTGGAAGACCCACAATCCTGCGAACGATCCTCTCGTCTGCGGTTGTCCAAAAGCCCTGACGCCTTTGTTCCCACCCTCTCTGCTTGAACGCAATCCCGAAAGCCTTGTTCATGTCTATTGGTGAATAGAACTTGCGCCCCGCTCGCGTCTTTTCTCTAGACACTTTGGTGTGGCAAGATTCCGCGTCCACCGACTCGATTACTTCGATTATCTCATCCCAGAGCTCACTCCGGCGGAAGCGTAGAGCCTCTTCTCCGTTCAGGTGGGAATAGCGGGAGACGATCCGCATCAATGCCCGCCATTCGGCTTTGTCGGATCATAGACCGGCTTTCCCATCGGGCGGGTCTTGAGTTTTCCTTCTTCCAGAGCGCGAACTCTGTCCCACGCGATTTCAACGTATTCCTCAACTATGTCGCAGCCGTACCCATTGCGTCCGCGCATCAGGGCCGCGATAACCGACGACCCGACTCCCATGTACGGATCCAGAACCGAGTCGCCTGGATCGGTCATAGAGAGAACGAGCCGTTCGACAAGCTCCACGGGGAACTGGCATGGATGTGTCGTCTTCTCGACGTGGTTGCTCTTGACGTTGGGGAACATCCACACGTCGCTAGGATTCTTGCCCTTTGGGTTGCCGGACAGCTTGCCGACGTTCGGCCCCTTGAAGTGCCGCTTATTCGGATATTTGGACGGCACCCTGATAGGGTCCAGGTTGAATGTGTAATCGTCGGTCTTGGTGAACCAGTTTATAGTCTCGTACCGCCCTGACAGCCGCTTGGACGAGTGCAGCCCGTGGCCAAAGTGCCACACTATCCGGTTGCGCATCTTGAGGCCGCGCCGCTTGAACAGAGGGTAGAGCATCACGTCCAACGGAACGACTTCGCCGTTTTCCACGTAGTTGCCGACCTGCCAGCACAACGATCCGGTTGGGTGAAGCAGACGCACGCACTCTGCGATAACCCGTTCCTGGTCTTGCAGATAGTCCTCCATTGGAGAGCGTTTTTCGTATGATTTGCCTATGTTGTACGGTGGCGAAGTCACTATCAGCTTCATCGAGCCGTCGGGAAGGTCGCGCATGAACTCGAGGTTGTCCTGGCAGGCCATGAACACCTGGGGAACAGCCCCGACAGACACGGAGCGAGTCGGCTCGCGGGCGTTGTCACGGGCGAATTCAAGCGGAACCTGGCCGAATTCCTCAGGCCTCGGTGGAGCCTCTACACTATGAAGTTGACCTGCCATGAGCGCACTCTGCCTTCCTCGTGTCCTACTCCTCCATCATCGCCTGGATGATTGCCCGCATCTCGCCGATGTAGCGCTGGTAGCTGCGGTTCTGGTAGCCGAGGACTTTCTGCGACTCGGCGGTGTCGTACCAGTCCATCCAGCCCGGAGTATCGCGGTAGGTCGCCATTTCGACCGGAGCGCCCATCACGTCGAAGAAATCCTTGACGTAGTCGCGGCCGTATAGCTGCCACGTCGGGCCTCCGCCGATGTTGAACACCCTGTGTCCGTCGCCCGCCGCGTCCGCAGACGCGGACAGCGCGTCAGCCACGTCGTCGCGGTGTACCATCTCCACACGCTGGTCTTCCATGAACGGCCACGGTTCGGGCGGCTCGAGGAACGCTGGCACCGCTATACCCGCTATCCGAAGGGAAATCGTGTTGTTTAGCGAGGAATCTCTGATTAGCTTCTCGCCCTCAATCTTGCTGTCGGCGTATATGTCTATCGCGCTCTGAGAGTGGGAGTTAGTTACCGGCGGGTTTTCCGCGCTGGTGTCGCCGTAGGTGCTGATGGACGAGGTGAACACCAGCCGCGCGTCGGGATCTGACCGCTCCATCGCGGATATGATGTTCTGCGTACCGCCCACGTTCACCTTGAACGTGAAGTCCCTGTTGCGCTCGCTGTTGGGAGGCAGGATCGCCGCGAGGTGCAGGACGGCTTCCGCGCCCTCCACCGCCTTGCGCACGCCCTCGGTGTCGGTGATGTCGCCACGGACTATCTCGATGCCGTCCCTGTCCTCCAGTCCGGAGAAGTCCATCATGGGCAGGTCGAATACGCGAATCGCTCTGCCCGCCTCGGCGAACATCTCCACAAGCTGGCGGCCTACGCTGCCCGCGCCGCCGGTAATGAGTACGGGACCGCTCATGTAAGTGTCGTTCCTTTCATTCCGGCCTTCTCGATGACCTGCTGCGCGCTTGAGATCAGCTTGGTAAGCTGCGGTCCGAAGTCGTCCCAGTTGCCCTGCTCCTTGAGGCCGAGCAGCGCGTCGGCTTCGCGCATGGCGGTGCGGGTTGGAGGTATCGAGGGCATGGTCTTGAAGAAGAACGTGCCGCTGATCTCATCGAACTTTTCGACTATCTCGACAATTGAGGTCTCCCAGGCGGAGTCCTGCGCTCCGAGGCCGTTCGCTATACGCTCGCAGGTCGCTATGCTCTGGTCGAGCATCTCCTGTCCTGACTGTGGCATGGGTAATCTCCTTAAGTGTATTTGTGGCTATATTTTGACGCCGAATCAGGCTTGCGTCAATCCTGTGGGCCGCTCGCTATGGCGGGGTCGTTGCGCCCGTACTTGCGAATGGCGCCTATCAGGACATACACCACCGGAGTATCCAGCGCGGCCAGGCAAACCTTTACGAGGTACTGGCCGATGAGCATCGTCGCAAGTACGCTGCCCGGCACGGTTCCGGCGAACGCGATTGTGATGAACAGGGCAGTGTCTATGCCCTGGGACATCATGGTAGAGGCGTTGTTCCTGAACCAGAGGTGGCGTCCGCCGGTCCTTTCCTTCCAGAAATGGAAGGCGAACACGTCGAAGTTCTGGCTCACCAGGTAGGCGACCATGGAGGCGGCGACGATGCGCGGCACGCTTCCGAGAATGAAGTCGTAGTGTTCCTGTCCACCGTCCGCGACCCAGAAGCCGGCGCCCGGCAGTATCTTTCCGATATAGATCATAGCCAGCATCAGGATGCTGCACCCGAAGCCAATCCAGACAATGCGGGTGGTGGTCCTGCGTCCGTACAGTTCGGCGATGGTGTCCGTTATCAGGAAGGTTATGGGATAGGTGAACGAGCTTACCGGCAACACCCACACGTTATCTATCAGCCAGTCGTCCGGTATTATCGGAATGTCGAAGGCGAACAGCTTTATGGCGATGATGTTCGCCACGACCAGCGTGGTGATGAAGGCCATGGCCAGGGCGGTGGGAAGCAATGCTCTATACCTCGCTTGAAATAAGTGGGATCATATATTCAGATTTATAACGTAACAGGTGGCTTCTGGTGGGTTGACTGGTGACGGAACAGGTGAAAGGCCACCAGCATTTCACCTGAGATTGCCTGAGTTTAGCTACGGGGAAAATTTTCGGACTTCCGATTTTCCGTAACATAATCTCCGATTTATAGTTATTAGTCTGTAGTTCTTAGTAATCAGCTATCGGTCTCAGTGGGTGTATTGTAGCGCATGATGGGCATTATTGTATAGCGAAAAGGGAAACTCGGACAGGGCATGAACAAGCGTGTACCACCCTCACCCTGAGGGAGAAGAAGTTTTGTAATGACGCGCGTCAGCGAAGTTGAGACGAGCGGTGACTTTTCACCGCTCATCTCTGGCTTGCTCTATTTTGTATTGACTGGGGTGGGGGGTGGAGGTTCTTCGGGTTTCTCCCTGTGACCTTGCCCGCCGGCGCCGTCCGGTTCCGGTGTAGGCGTTGGAGTGGGAGCCGGAACCTCATCTCCGCTAGAACCGGATGCCCCTGAGCTATATGGTGGAACTACGACCCACGAGGTGTAACTGCTATAGGAGGTTCCGCACTCGTTGCGAACTCTGTATCTGTATTCGGTGTTTCTGTCTGCGCCGATGTGCAATACGTCCGTGTATGTTGCTCCCCTCTGGTTGATGACCTGATGGTGAACCCAGTTGGCCCCTTCCTTTCTCTGTATATCAACCTTCTTGTTCGTGGAGGTAAGACCCGTCGTCGGGTTTGTCCACGTTCCATAGACCCAAGTGGGGTATCTGCGGTATGCGTTGAAGTTGGTCAGGGGCTCGCACACTGTGGTAGATGGCGTCGTCGGCCTGTTGCGGACTTCAATGGTGTAAGTGCGGATCACGCTGTTGTCCGACCTGCGCAGGATTTGGACCGTTCCCGTACCCACTGAACACCCGGACAGGTAGATGCGTTCGCCATTGTCCAGTTCTTTGGTTTCGTTCCGAGTCGCGGGGCAGTGGTTGCCTGCCCCGGATGATGTCGTAATCTCAATCCTCTTATCAGTACTCGTTGGGTTGGCGCGCACTTTGACAGGAACATCCGTGTTCACGGTGAATGTGTGCCAGTCCTCCCTGTCGGCATAGACGTAGAATGTCTGATTCGACGGGTCGGGATTCAAGGAGGCCGTGGCGACGGTCTGGCTGTCGTCCTGGGATGACAGACCGATGCTGAGGTTATAGCTTCCGGTCTCTTGCGGGTCATAGGTCGTCGCGGCAATGGTATAGGCGCCCGGGCCAAGCGTTTCCGTGATTCGGGAGTCTCTGCCTACCGCGTCGTCGTTTCTCTTATACCGTTTCAGTTTGACTGCGCCATATCTCTCAGTATCAGGTTGCGTACCGTCATTCCTCACGAAAGCGGGAATCCATCCAGCTTGGCTCCGCAGAACATGGTGACATCACAGTGGATTGGTATTATAGTAGTCGCTTCCCCCGGTAAAGAGGCCCTCTATCAGGTATAGATATGGATCGTCTGACGACGTCAGAGCTATCTTCACGGTCATGGTCGCCGACAGGGTGAAGGTATAGTAGTCCACGTAGTTGGGACTTCGGTTGCGCCGGGTGGAAGCGCAGTCGTCGTCCGTCCAGTCGCCGGATACGGAGTATGGCAGGTGCGGGACCTTCTTGGACGGGCAGGGGAGCTTGATGGAGCCGTGTCCCCAGTCGTTGTTGGGGCTATGGCTATGGCCGCCTTGCTTCTGTCCGTTCTTCTTGAGGAAGTCCGCTATGTCGGCGGCGTTGTATTCCAGTCCGACGCTCTTGAACCACTGCACGACAAGGGCGGCGAGACCGCCGGTGTGACCGGTGGCTGCGCTCGTGCCTCCGAAGGACGTGGAGTTGTGCGCGCGCGCCACTGTCTGCTGATACATCTGGCTTTATGCGACTCGGAGTGCTGGTTGGACTTGCGTTCTCAATAAACACAGGTCCCCGAGCACTGTAACTCATTAACTCGTCATAGTCCGAGTTGGAATGCAGGTTCAGAGCGCCCACTGCGAGGAGGCCAGGGTTGGAACTCTCAGCAGGGTTCACTATGCTATGTCCTCTGACATCCTTCTTCCAGTCGTTCGCGAATTCTGGATTATTCGTGAGAACTTGGAACTGAATCCAGTCAGGAGCCCTGTTCTCACCGGACGGACTGCTGTCAACTCTTATTCGGAGACAACGTTCCTCATTGTTGACGCTACGATTCGAGTCGCGTCTGAATGGGTAGTTAATCGAATATTGTGGAGCTTTTGCCGAGTTATACCATTTCATCCTGATGTGAGCGTGGAGGAGCTGGTCGAAGTCTGATATTTCATTTATGCTCAAGCCAACTCAGGCGTTGGAGGGTAGCAGATGATTGGACGCCCGTTCAGGATGGCATGGCATGAGCAAGACACACCGGAAGCGCTGAAGGAAGCCTACCAGTCCCAGAGAGATGTCTATATTCGTACCCGGCTGCGCGCGCTGTGGCTGATACGTCGCGGCTGGCAGATCAAAGTGGCGGCTGAAGCTGTGGGTGTTCACTGCCGGAGCGCGCAGAGATGGGTTGGGTGGTATAGAGAAGGCGGTCTGGACGAGGTCCTGTCCCGCAAGATGGGAGGAGTGGGTCAGCCGAGGTTTCTGAGCGAGTCTCAGGAACGGAGATTGGTTGGGGAGATTGGAAGTGGACGTTTCAGGACTGCTGGTGAGATCGCCGATTGGGTGGAGTCGGAGTACGGTGTGAGGTTCAAGGGGAACAGCATATACAGTGTGCTTGAGCGGCTGGGATGTTCACCGAAGGTTCCCAGCCCCCGGCATGAGAAGGCGGACCTGTACGCTCAGGAGCGGTGGAAAAAGGGGGGCTTGGCCGTTCCCTTCGGAGAGCGGGAGTTAGTTCGGGAACGCTGATCGGGTTTGCCGATGAGATGCGAGTCGGACTTCGCGGGATGGTGCGCCGGGTGTGGGGAGTTCGTGGGGTGAAGGTGGTTCAGCGGTTGCAGTTGGTTTATGAGTGGAAGTACCTGTTCCTGGTGGTGGACTTTGGCAGAGGCAAACCGGAGTGGGCGTGGATAGACTCGATGAGGTCTGAGACGGTGGCGCGCGCGGCGCTGAGCGTTAGGCGATACACGGAAGTGAGAGCGCTTGTGTGGGACGGAGCGGGCAGTCATCGCAGCGAGTTGGTGAGGAGTATAGCGGGGATGAAGACGATAACGCTGCCTGCCTATAGTCCTGAGCTTAATCCTGCCGAGCGGGTGTTCGAGGAGGTTCGCAGGTGGGTAGAGGGCAGGGTCTATGGGAGTATAGATGAGAAGGTTGAGGCGGTGAATACCTGCCTGAGCAGGCTGGAATCGGATCCCGAACGAGTGAAGTCGCTGGTAGGTTGGGATTGGATCAAACGGAACATTCAGCGGCTACCTGAATACTACGCGGCCTCATCAAGCTGAATTGGTATTACGGGAATTACGAATAACGCGCTACCGCGATTTCCTCGAAATGCGCGGGAGAATTGGATAACACGCATATCCACGGGTTTGTGGGATCCGGAGAAATGGCCTATAAGAGGGAGCGACCCCACTGTCCCTCTAAGAGACTATCTCAAAACTCTTCGCTCAAGCGGATGGCAGGAGGACACAATCTCCCTCTCCCTCGACGGGCTGAGAGGGGTAGGTAAATGTCCAGTCAGCTATGAATTTCAATAACAGACCCCCTCTCCCTTGAGGGAGAGGGCTGGGGTGAGGGTGAAATTCCTTAAGGTCGGGTTTTGAGATAGTTACTAAGTCCGCATCTGCGGAAAGAGTATGACCTCGCGGATTGTGCGCTGTCCACACAGAAGCATGGCGAGACGGTCTATGCCCATGCCTAGCCCGCCGGTGGGCGGCATCCCGTATTCGATGGCGGTGAGGAAGTCCTCGTCCAGACGGTCCCACTCCTCCTCTGGGAGCTCGGAACGCAGTTCTTCCTGCGCCTCGAACCTGGCGCGCTGGTCAACCGGGTCGTTCAGCTCGGTGAAGGCGTTGGCGATCTCCATGCCGGAGGAGAACGCTTCGAATCGCTCCACAAGCCTGTCGTCGTATCCGGTGCGCTTGGCCAGTGGTGAGACCTGAACCGGGTAGTCCACGAGGAATGAGGGCTTGATGAGATTAGGCTCGACCCTTGTGGATATGAGCTTGTCAACCAGTCCGGCCCAGCTTACCTGGTTGGACACGTCTATGCCGTTCGCGGCCATCTCCTCTTTCAGGCTGTCAACCTGCTGGTGATCGAGTATGTCAATTCCGCTGTATTTCCTTATCTGCTCGACAAGGCTGAGCCGGGGCCAGGGCGGCGTGAAGTCAATCGAAAGGTCGCCATACTCCACAACCGCGCTGCCCGTGACTTCCGCTGCCACTGTGCTTACGAGTTCTTCGACCAGGCGCATAACGTCGTTGTAGTCGGCGAACGCCTCATAGGACTCCATGGTCGTGAACTCGGGGTTATGGTTGGCGTCTAAGCCTTCGTTGCGGAAGATCCTGCCGATTTCGTAAACCTTCTCAAGACCTCCGACAATCAGCCGCTTCAGATGGAGTTCTGTAGCTATTCTCAGAAAGAGGTCACGGCTCAATGCGTTGTGATGCGTCTCGAATGGATGCGCCATGCCGCCCGCCGCCACAGGCACCAGGATAGGCGTCTCGACTTCGATAAAACCTCGTCTGTACATGAAACGCCGAACGGCTCTCACCATTTGGCTTCTCATTATCGCTACTTTGCGCGCTTCGGGATTGGCTATCAGGTCGAGGTATCGCTGGCGGTAGCGGACTTCCGTGTCTGTGAGTCCATGCCATTTTTCGGGGAGCGGTCGCAGGGACTTGCACAGGACTGTGACACTGTTCGCCTGAACGGTGACCTCCCCGGTTCGTGTGCGGATCATTGGGCCGGAGACGCCTACCCAGTCGCCAATATCAACGTAGTCCAGAATTTGATACTCGTCGCCGAGGGTATTGCTTCTGAACATGACCTGAATCTTGCCGGAGCCGTCCAGAATGTCGCAGAATGTGACCCGACCCATTCCACGCATCGCGGTTATACGCCCGCCAATGGAGACGTGATCAATCTCGGACTCCCCCTCGCCCGAAAACTCGACGGACTCGAAGTGTGCAATCGCATCCTGCGCGGTGTGAGTACGCTCATAGTTGCGGGGGTAAGGATCAATTCCCCTGGTTCTCAGGCTTTCCAGTTTCTCAAGGCGCACCTGTACAAGTTCATCGGATGGCAGTGGCATCTGGATACATTCTCCTGGGAGTTTCTATGAATTCCTTTGTCGTCCTCGTCTCGCCGAGGGCTAAGCCCTGACACAGGCTAAACGTTGTCAAAATCTCTACTTCCCCAATATGGTATCGGCGAAGTCTTGCGTGTCCTGTTGTTTCTCCAGATTTCGTGGTCGCCTCTACCTTGCCTGCTGAATTCACAATCAAGTCTTCTTAACTTGCGAGTGAGTTCCCGGTAGGTCATACCTGTACCAGAAGTTCGTTTTTCTCAAACGAAATAATTGAGTCGCTGATTTCTTCAGGCAGTTTCCAACCCTCCTCGATGTATGTTTCGATAGTCGCCGCGACCACGCTTTCGATGATTTCCAGCGCGTCTTGCGGAGTATCTCCCCATGCTACGCAACCCGGGAACGCCGGAATATCAACCATGTACTTATCAGGCTCAGTTGATTCGGATGGGTCGTACAGATCGTATTTCAGCCTGTAATATTTCATCAGCTATTTCCCTCATGGGCAGTCACAAGACATATCCAACAGCAAGCGTTTTCGCAAGAGCGGAGTTTCACTCTATCTCTACAATTGTCAGTTTCTGTACGCCAGCGGGCGTATTGACTTCTATAACGTCACCGACGCGCTTGTCAAGAAGAGCCTCACCAACCGGCGAGTCATTGGATATCTTCCCTTCCAGAGGCCTGGCCTCGGCGCTTCCCACGAGCAGATAGTGGCGGCGTCTTCCGTTGGAAGTCTTGACTGTAACCGACGATCCGAACTGCACCCGGTCGGCGTCGGGGCTCTTCTCAGCGACAATGGCGTTGGATAGAATATCCTGAAGATCCCGGATGCGGCCCTCGACGAACGCCTGCTCATTCTTGACTTCTTCATATTCGGCGTTGTCCACCGTACCGCCACTTTCGGTGGCTATGTGAAGGCGGGCGGCCACATCCAGCCTGCGCACGGCGCGAAGCTGGTTGAGTTCATCTACGAGCTGCTTCTGTCCTCCGGGTGTCAGGAACCTCTGGCGCTGATTCATGTGAGTTCTCCGCGTCGCCCCCAAGGAGCCGAGAGTAAATTCGGCAACGCCGACTCTCAGCCATATTCGGGATATGATACATCCACGAACATATAATGTAAAATTCGGCGCGGGCGTGGGGCCTGTACCAATTTGGTCGGTGGTCGGTTTCACTGATACAGCGTCAGTCGGCGCGAACCTGTATCAACTTAGTCGGCGTTCCTTGCGGCGCGAAAATCCCCTCCCCCTCGACAGGCTGAGAAGGGTATATAAATGTGCAGCTATCTAAGAATTTCAATCAACAGACCCCCTCTCCCTTAGCCCGGATCCACCGAAGGGATGGATGAGTCGTCGTGCAAAAGGGGTGAGAAAGCGCTCCATTGAATCTGGGATAATGGGTTTGAAGACAAGAACCAACCCCAGAGCAGGAGCACTTAATAGATGTTACCACCTGAGCGTCCCGACCGCATCCGAATCGCCTTCGACGATCCCCGGCTGGTGGCCAATGCCGGGCTGCTCGTGCCGGCCACTCTCGCTCAGCGCCTGGGACTGAGTGAACTGGTGGACAGCAACGTTGACCTGGGCGATGCGCCGGGACGGGCGAACCCGGGAGACAAGACGCTGACCCTGGTTGCCTCGGCGCTGGCCGGTGGGGACTGCATCGATGACGCCGACGCGCTGCGTGCCGGTGGGACCGGGCGGGTGTTGGGCTGTACAGTGAAGGCGCCATCCACCCTGGGGACCTTCCTGCGCAGCTTCAGGTGGGGACATGTGCGGCAGTTGGACCGGGTGAGCCGGGAGTTGCTGGCGCGGGCCTGGGCCGCTGGCGCGGGTCCCGGCGATGAGCCGTTGACCATCGACCTGGACTCCACCATCTGCGAGACCTACGGACTGGGCAAGGAGGGCGCCCGCCGCCACAACTACACCGGCCAGAGAGGCTATCACCCGCTTGTGGCCGTCGCCGCAGGAACCGGCGACGTGCTGATGGCCCGGTTGCGACAGGGTCGAGCCAACACCGCCCGGGGCGCAGCCCACTTCCTGCGTGAGACGGTGAGCCGGGTGCGCTGCGCCGGGGCCACAGGACAACTCACCGTACGCGCCGACAGTGGCTTCTACACCCATGACATCGTCTCCGTATGCCGAAAGACAGGTGTCCGCTTCTCCATCACCGTCCGTCAGCACACCCGACTGCGCAATCTCATAGAGGCCATACCTGAGGAGGACTGGACTCCCATACCCTACTGGATGGACGGCGCAGCCGACGTGGCTGAGACCACCTACACCCCTTTTCGGAACGAGCCCGATGCCGCACCGGTGCGTCTCATCGTCCGCAGGGTGAAGCCCACGCCCGGTTCACAACTGGCCCTCTTCGTCGACTACAGCTATCACGCCTTCATCACCGACCGACAGGGCGACACCCTCCAACTGGAGGCCGACCATCGCCGCCACGCCGAGATCGAGAACGCCATCCGAGACCTCAAGTACGGTGTCGTGCTGAACCATCTGCCCTCGGGGCGCTTTGCAGCCAACGCCGCCTGGATGGCCATACAGGTAATGGCTCACAACCTGGCTCGCTGGATCGGACGCATCGGTCTGCGCGAGCCGGTGGCGACCACCAAGACCCTGCGCAGACGCTTGTTCTCCCTCGCCGGACGGCTCACCCACTCGGCCCGCCGCCTTACTTTGCATCTCCCGCAGCGCTGGCCCTGGGAAACACAGTTCGGTCGCGCACTGACCAGACTGCGAGCCATTCCTCTGCCGGCCTGACGGCAGTGTCTACTACTGACCACCGTACACACCACAGCCTGTCTTGTCCGTAAGATCGCTCCGGACCGGACCGCGGGTGTCCACTGTTGCCCGCAGATTCGTCAAACTCGCCCCAAATCGCCACTGTGGGCCTCCATTGGCGTCCAAAATCACGACCGCGGACCTTCAGAACGACCCAGGCGCTGACATCATAACCGCACCGCCACTTTGACACGTCCCTCACCCACGCCCCGGCGGCGATACTAACCCTCTTCGGTGGATTCGGGTTAAGGGAGAGGGCTGGGGTGAGGGTGATTACTGCCACCGACCAAACTGATACAACTTCAGTCGGCGCTGTATGTTTCCCAACTCTCCACTCGCTATGTTACAATATGTCTATTATAGAACAAAAGTGCCTGAGATATATAATGTAGAGTTTATCAGTGACGAAAGATCCGGCTCACAATTTTTTTCCGCAGGTGAGTTCATGCCGATTTCATAGCTGAATCCACCGATTTTCAGGTCAAAATCCACCTGAAATGTCACCACGGCTCCACCAGGACTTCACCTGAAGTAATATAAATCAGGATATATGTCATGCTCTCTATCAGCGAACCTGTATCAGCTTGGTCGCCGCTGCCTGTGGCGCGAAAATCCCCTCTCCCTCGATGGGCTGATAGGGGTAGGTAAATGTCCAGTCAGCTATGAATTTCAATAACAGACCCCCTCTCCCTTGGGGGTGAGGGTGGCTGAGAGCGAGCTAAAGTCGAGTTTTCAGCTTTATGAACCATAGACCGAACCACCTTTGGCTTGATGCCCATTAACTTGACATAAAAATACCTACCCCTGTCAGCCCTCGATGGGTGAGGGTGATTGCCCCTATCCACCAAATTGATACAGCATCGCGGGCGCGCGTTTTGGGTGATATAATCAGCGCGATCCGGCTTTTGAAATGTACACAGGATGGGATGACAGCTATGCCGAAAGAAGATGATAGAGTTGACGTTCTGGTGATAGGCGCGGGCGCTTCTGGAGCGGCGTTCACATGGAGCCTGGCTAAGGACGGCTTCGACGTAATGTGCCTGGAGCAGGGCGGCTGGACAGACCCGTCCCAGTATCCTCCTACGCGGCAGGACTGGGAGATACACCGCCAGACGGATTTCAACGCCAATCCGAATTTCAGAGGGTTGCCTGAAGACTACCCGGTGAATGACGCGGATTCGCCGATTGCGCCGCTTATGTACAACGCGGTGGGAGGCAGCACTATTCACTGGAGCGCGCACTTTCCGCGATTCCATCCTTCCGATTTTCGAACGAAAACGCTGGACGGCGTAGCTGATGACTGGCCGCTCAGCTACGAGGAACTTGAGCCCTACTTCGACCTCAACGACCGAATAATGGGCGTTGCGGGCACGACCGGCGACACCGCCTACCCGCCAAAGTCGGCGCGCCAGACACCGCCAATCCCGCTGGGAGCGGTAGGCCAGACGATGGCGCGGGGATTCGACAAGCTGGGCTGGCACTGGTGGCCGTCGGACTCCGCGATCCTGACCGCGCCCTACGACGGGCGCGCCGCCTGCAACAACTGCGGCCCCTGTGACATCGGCTGCGCGCGCGGCGCCAAGTCCTCAACCGACATCACCTACTGGCCCAAGGCGCTGGCGCTTGGAGCGCAGTTGAAGACCCACTGCCGCGTCCGGGAGATAACGGTAGGACGCGACGGGCTGGCGGATGGCGTCCTGTACTACGACGCGGACGGCAACATACAGGAACAGAAAGCGCGCGCGGTCGTGTTGGCGTGCAACGGCATAGGCACCGCGAGGCTCATGCTGAACTCGAGGTCAGCCATGTCCCCGGACGGGCTGGCCAATTCGTCTGGGCTTGTCGGCAAGAACCTGATGTTCCACCCATACGCGATGGTGACGGGCGTGTTCGAGGAACTGCTCGAAGGCTACAAAGGGCCGAATGGCGCAGCTATAGTTAGCCAGGAATTCTATGAGACAGATCTGTCGCGCGGGTTCGTGCGCGGTTACGCATTCCAGGTCGCGCGAAGCAATGGGCCCGTGACGACCGTGCAGGGCGGGATAATGGGAGGCAGGATTCCCTGGGGAGCGGAGCATCACGACAGGTTCAGGAAGGCCCTGGGCCACTCGATAACAATCGCGGTGATCGGAGAGGACCTTCCCGAACTGCACAACCAGGTAACGTTGGACCCCGTACTCACCGACAGCGACGGAATACCCGCGCCGAAGATAAGCTACACACTGAGCGATAACAGCGCCAAGATGATGGAACACGGTATCGCGCGGGCCAGTGAAGCTATGGAAGCCGCCGGAGCCTGTGACGTAAACGTGATACCCCTCCTGCGAGCGGGCGGCTGGCACCTGATGGGAACTGCCAAGATGGGCACGAACCCTGATAATAGCGTAGTAAACCGAGGAGGCCAGGCGCACGACGTGAACAACCTGTACGTCGTGGACGGAAGCGTCTTCGTCACGGCGGGCGGCGTCAATCCGACCTCCACCATCCAGGCCGTCGCCCTCCACATGGCCGACGAATTCAAGCAGAACGCCCGACATTTTCACGGCTAACCAGTCCACACGCCAAGCGAACACGATTGACAGGAATCGGCTTATGCCTACATTAGAAGAGCGAGACAAAGTACTGAATGACTTGCTCAGCCAGGATTTCGACTTCCGGGGCCAGTCATCCGCGACTATTACGCATAGCATTCACGCGTTCGCGGCCAAATTCCCTCCGCAACTGCCCGCAGTGTTTATCGAGAGTCTCACCGCCCCGGGGGATGTTGTCCTGGATCCGATGATGGGATCTGGAACGACACTCATCGAGTCCGCGATACGCGGGAGAAAGGCCATAGGTCTCGACCTAGACCCGCTCGCCGTGAAACAATGCAGGGCTAAGACCACGCCCATTGATGACATTGACCTGCTCCACCGCCTCTCGGCGAGCATAGTAGCGAATGCCTATGACACTTTAGCCATGCCTGAACTTACGAATAGACTCACTGAGCGGTTCGACGAGGATACCAAGGATTTCGTAGATTACTGGTTCACGGAAAGAATCCAGCGTGAATTGGAAGCGCTTCTCGATTCCATCAATCTGGTAACAGATACGGTTGAAGACGATGTGCTAAGACAAGACGTTAGGGAGTTCTTTGAGGTCGCTCTGTCGGCCATAATCGTGACCAAATCCGGCGGCGTTACCAAGGCGCGCGACTTGGCGCATGGCAGGGCGCACATTTCCCCAGGCAAGTCAGTCAAAGACGCCATAAATCAGTTCAGACTGAGAGCCCGGAAGAACATAGCTAGTCTGGCGGCCCTGCCCCGAATGAGACCAGACGACCTGACCGCAATGGAGGGCGACGCGCGGAATATGCGGGAGTCCGTGCCCAATGAGTCCGTAGATTTAGTGGTGACCTCTCCGCCCTACGCCAACGCGATTGACTACATGAGGGCGCACAAGTTCTCGCTGGTCTGGTTCGGATGGTCTATCAATGACCTTTCAAGACTTCGATCCAGATACGTCGGTTCTGAGCGAACAAACGGATGGAATGGAGCGGACAGACTGCCCGACTACGCGCGGCACACGATAGACAGCCTCTCCAATACAGCCCCCAAACAGGCGCGAGTACTATCCAAGTACCTGACCGAGATGCGAAGTGTCCTTTCCGAAATCGGTAGGGTTCTCAAACCCAACAGTTATGCCATAATCGTGGTAGGCCCTTCCACCATCAAGGGGCAGCGCATACCTACCGCAGAGCTTCTCGCTTCGATAGCCGCGAATCTGGAAGACCCCCTTCACCTAGACGGGACCATCCAACGTAGAATAGACCGCGACCGTCGTCTTTTGCCCGCCAGCCGAGGCGGTCCCACAAACTCAATAATCGAACAGCGTATGTATGACGAATCAATAATCTGCTTGAGCAAGAACGGCCCATAGAACATTATGGATATTGGGGAAATTAGGCGAACCTATCACATGGAACTTTGCGAACAGATACTCGGATACCGAAACGGAGTTCTGAGCAACGCGGACAGGGGAAGCAGAACCAGCACGGCTATTGCCGAAGAAATGTTCGCGCAGATGGATATGTCTCCATGTGATAACCCTCCGGCTGAACAGACAATAGGGACTAAATTCGCCAACATCACAATGGAATTTCTCGACGGGTCGTTTCAGATATTGGGACATTTACGACCGGGACCTTGGGAATTTTCGGCAAGTCAGCGTAAGCCCGGCATCGCGCGATTCGATCAGTACGACCATCTCACGTTGTTGGATAACGTCATTTCGAACATGAGAGAGAAGAGCGTCGCGGCTGCCATACAGGGAGATTACCTTGTAAAACCCGACATCACTATTAGCAGGCAGCCTTTGGACGATGATCTCATAAACTCAGACTCTGTCGTAATAGCCGACGGCTCAGAGTTAGCTGAGCTAACGCCTATGCGAAACGCGAATGGCCCAAAGCCAACATTGCACGCAAGCGTATCTTGCAAGTGGACTATGCGAAGCGACCGCGCCCAGAATTCCCGAACCGAAGCTCTCAACCTGATTCGGAACAGGAAGGGCAAAGTGCCACATATTGTGGCTGTTACCGCCGAGCCAATGCCGACGAGGTTGGCGTCGCTCGCGCTTGGCACAGGCGATATAGATTGCGTTTATCACATAGCTTTGATGGAATTGACCTCCGCAGTGGATGCCATAGAAAACCAAGATCAGGCAGAAGTGCTCGACACACTGGTAGAAGGAAAGCGCCTTCGCGATATTTCGGACCTCCCGTTTGACCTTACCCTATGAGTCAAAAATACTGCCCCACACACAAGGAACTAACAATGCCACGATTTCTTAGCCAAAGCCAGCACACGCTCGTTACCGCAGTACTCGACCGCCTGATTCACCCGCAGGGCGATATGCTGGGCGCGGGCGAAGTGGGGACGGCGGACTATCTGGACGGAATAGCGGCAGAGTCCACCCAACTCGCGCGTCTTTTCTCCGACGGCTTGCAGGACATAGAGATCGCGGCTGCGCGGACCGGCGCGAGTTTCGAGGAACTGGACGGAGACCGGAAGGACGAGATTCTGAGAAGCGTCGAAGCGGACAGCCCCGAGTTCTTCGATGCGCTTGTTCGGTACACCTACAACGGCTATTATAGCAACCCAAAGGTGGTGGAAGTGTTGGGGCTAGACCCCAGGCCGCCCCAGCCGCGCGGCAACCGCGTCGAAAGAGGCGACCTTAGTTCGCTTGAGACAGTGATGGAACGGGGCCAGGCGTACCGGAACGCCTGACCCGTTGGTAATCAGTAACCCATCCGGCCTTCGCGGGCGAGCCACGCGAACTGCTGCGGGCGGCGGCTTGCGCCCGGATCCATGATGACGTTCACAAGAGACGCCTTGCCTGAGTTGAAGGCGCGTTCGAGGGCGGGGCGTATCTCGTCCGGACCCTCGACGTACTCACCGTGTCCGCCGAAAGCCTCCATCATCAGGTCGAAACGCATGGCAGGAGTGAAGTCGTTGGGGTTTTCCTCTCCGTCCACGTACTCGCGCACCCACTTGTCTATGTTGGCGTTCTGAAACACCACCCAGACGATGGGCAACTTGAAGCGGACGGCAGTCTCGATGTCCATGCCGTTGAACCCGAAGGCCCAGTCTCCTTGCAGGCAGATAACCGGCTTGTCGGGATAGACGACCTTTGCGGCTATGGAGAACGGCACGCCCACGCCCACGCAGCCCGCGACGCCGGCGTCAATTCTCTGCCTGGGGTTCCATACCGGAATGACCTGCCTGGATATGTCCATCGTGGAAGCGCCGTCCGCGACAAGAATCGAGTCCTTGGGCAGGTAGTCGCGTATCTCCTTGAGAATGCGATAGTAGCCCAGAGGCATTATATCGGCGTTGAGCATCGGCTCGATAGAGGCGGCGTTCTGGGCTGACTTCTCTTTCAGTCCACCGAGCCATGGTGTTTCGCCGAACTCGATGGGGTTGTCGTCTAGCGCGTCCACTAACTGTCCCATGACCATCTTGGCGTCGCCAACCAGCCCAACCTCCGCCGGATGGTTGGTGCCTATCTCCTCGTCGTCAATATCAATCTGAATCAGCTTGTAGTTCTCGGCGAACCTGGGAGGCTGGCCGAAGTGGAAAATCCAGTTCAGCCGCGCGCCGACCATAAGAATGGTGTCCGCGCCCTGGAGCGCCTGCGTCCTGGCTGCCGACACGTTCATCGGGTGATCCGGTGGAAGGGTTCCGGCGCCCATTGGGGACGTGAGGAAGGGTATCTGCGTGCGGTCCACGAATTGGAGCAGTTCGTCCTCCGCCCACGACCAGGACGCGCCCTTACCGACAATCAGCAGCGGGCGTTCGGCGTCTTTCAGAACTTCCAGCGCCTTTTCGATCTTGTCCGGTTCGGCAAGCGGCCTCGCCGGTTCGGGCGCTGGCGTCGGTATCTCGACCTCGGAATCGTCAACCGAGCCGGAGATCATCTCGGCGGGCAGGTCGAGATAGACGGGGCCGGGACGTCCGGCGACAGATCTTCTCAAAGCGATGTTTATGAGGTTCGGGATCCTCTGGATGGACTCGGCGGCGTATGACCACTTGCACAGCGGCGCGGTGGATTCCA
Organism: Dehalococcoidia bacterium; assembly: GCA_965261525.1. Taxonomy (GTDB): domain Bacteria; phylum Chloroflexota; class Dehalococcoidia; order Lucifugimonadales; family UBA1123; genus VXRN01. Next base: position 257,964 of record OZ253472.1, on the reverse strand, counting down.
CCTGCGCGAGTTCCTGGAAGTCGCCCATGTTGCGCCGTCTGAGTTCAGCGGACCCGCCTATCACCAGCAAGGGCCAGCAGTTCACCTGGGCGTTGGCGATTGCTGTGAGTGTGTTTGTCTGTCCAACGCCGGAGGCGGCCACGCACACCCCGACGCCACGTGTAAAGTACGAGTGCGCCTGAGCGGCCATTGCGGCAGCCTGCTCATGCCTGACTGCGATAACACGCAATCCGGCCTCGGCGCACCCATTCACAATCGGGCCAATCGGGTCTCCGGGCAGCGTGTATATAGTATCTATCCCCTCTCGCTTCAGAGAGTCAACGACTAGCTCTGCGCCTGTTATCTCTGCCATGTTCTCACTGTCCCTTCACTGAGTTACCGAGCCATTCAATCAGATGAAGATGGTCGATACGCGTATGTAGTTAGCGGTTATTCCGGCTTCTCAATTCGGCGGCGCGTCGCACGCCGCCCATGTCCGCGCCTTCAAGCGGAACCGTCCCGATAATGTTCTGCAGCACAAGTTCCACAAGCCTGCCGTCACCAATGCCGAGCAAATCTCCCAGCGCCCAATCGTTATGTTCACCGAGGCCAGGCGTCGGATCGTGCCGCTCGTCAGGCCTGTTCGTCATCTTCCATATCGGGCCGCTGTACAGATGCACCCCCGCGTCCGGGTGTTCAACCGCCTGAAAGTATCCTCGTTCCTGCAAGTGCGGGTTGTCGTAGGTGTCCCCTCCGCAATCAAGGACAGGCGCCGCCGGTATTCCACGCGCCTGGAGAGTCTCCGCAACCTCGTATCGCCCGAGTTCCCGCGTCCACCGCCCGATGATGTCGTCGAGTTCATCCCTGTTACGCAGTCGCGCCTCCAAAGTCTCAAACTGGGGATTGCGCGCCAATTGGGGCATCTCCATGACTCCGCACATCTCCACCCATTCGTCATCCGTCCTGACGGAAATAGCTACCCAATGTTCGTCTCCCACGCAGCGATAGACACCGTGCGGAGCCATTCGAGGATGCCCGTTGCCCCTCCTCGAACGCGCATCGCCCGTCAGTCCGTACTGCATGAAGACCTCGCCCAGGTGCGGCATGAAGCTCTCGGCCTGCGACAGATCTATGAACTGCCCCCTGCCCGTTCTGGCGCGGTTGCGTATCGCCATACAGATGCCGAACATCGCGCTGACGCCGGCGACAGCGTCAGGATGATGGACCAGCGAGTTGTGTGACAGGTCCATATCGGGATAGCCACGAAGCGCTGTGTGTCCGGTGATCGCGTCAATCACCATGCCCATGCTGCGAAAACTTCGGTATGGCCCCGTATTTCCGAAGCCGGGAGTGAACAGCGCGATAATGTCCGGCTTCACCTTTCGGAGTTCGTCGTAGCCCAAGCCAAACTTGTCCATAACGCCAAAAGCGTAATTCGTGAACACGACGTCGCTGACGCTGACGAGTTCCTTGAACATTTCGACGCCCGCCGGACGGGTCAGGTCCAGGGTAATGCCCTTCTTGTTGCGGTTGACCGCGTTGAAGTTCGCGCTTCGGTTCCACGGTCGATCCCCCGGGTCCATGTCGGGGTATCCGTGAGAAACGGGAGCGGGTCTTATGGCGCCTCGGGCAATTCGCTGGACCGCCTCGACTTTGACGACCTCCGCGCCCATATCTCCAAGCAGGACACCGCAGAAAGGCCCGGCCCAGATCTCAGCCAATTCCAGTGCGCGAATACCGGACAGCGCTCCCTTAATCTTTCCCAATTCACTAACCATTCCGCACAACCCCGCTGTCTTCCAGATCCCTCAGGTCCGTTTCGGCAAGACCAATGTACTCCGCCAATACCTCCCTGCTGTTAGCGCCTCTTTCGGGCGCGGGGGCGGACGCGCTTCTCGGAACGTCCGCTAGTATGAAGGGTAAGCCCGTATGCCAAAGATGCCCGTACATAGGGTGGATAATGTCCTGAAAGTAGCCCCGCGACCTGAACTGTTCGTTCTCGACAGTCTCGTGCGAATGCAGAACCGGGCCACCCGGCAGTCCGGCTTTCTGCGCGGCGTCGAACACTTCCATGCGGGTATGCGCGTCCAGCCAGGACTGGAAGATCGCCTCCAGTTCATGCCGGTTTTCGGACCGGTCGTCGGAGGTCAGGAAGCGCGGATCTTGCTGTAGTTCCGGCTGGCCGATCATCTCCGATATGTTCGGCCACATCCGTGAACCCAGGGGCAGGAAACTCACGTGGCCGTCCTTGCATCTGAACGTTCCGACCGCGTATGGTTCACGTCCTCCCGCCGACGACGTTCGAGGCTCGGTTCTCCGGTCCACCTCACCGGAATACGCGAAAGGCGCTCGCCGTCCTATCTGGTGTGGGTGGCCGGCCATGACCTCCAGGATTGATATATCTATCCAGTCGCCAACACCGCTAAAGGCCGCGCCTGTCAACGTGGACATGGTCGCGGCGGCGGCGGCTGTACCCGCGAAATACTGAGCTATTTCGCCGCCGTACTTGAGAGGGTATCGGCTGGGCAGCCCCTCCCGGTTCATCGCGCCTGACATAGCGAACACCGTGAGCTCGGTGTATGCCCAGTCACTGTACGGGCCCGTCTGCCCAAAAGGCGTGACCGATGTCATTACAACGTCAGGACGTTGAGCGGAGAGAGTTTCGTATCCGATTCCAAGCCCTTCCGCGACTCCCGGATTCATGCTCTCCACAACCACGTCGCATTGCAACGCGAGGTCGCGCAGAAGACCTCGACCACGCTCGGACTCGAGATCCAGCGCGACGCTCCTTTTGTTCGCGTTAAGGTGAAGATAGAGCGCTACCCGCTCCACATTCTCGGAATCAAGTGTGGATGTCGAAGGATTGTCAGGCGAATCTACCCTGACCACATCCGCGCCATAGTCGCTGAACATCTTGGCGCAATAGGACGCGGCGATGCAGTCGCTGAGTTCCAGCACACGAATACCATTGAGGGCCAGTTGAGGCACTGTTCAGACTCCCTTGCCGCAGTTTGGGCAAGCGTTATTCTCTAACCACAGACCTCATGTGTCAATGATTTAGGCGGATGGAAGACGGTCTGGCTAGGCCCGTGTGAGAATGTAGCCCTTTTCGCCCCTGACGCGAATGCTGTTCGGCCTGGCGACCACAACGCCCGCAATCGTGTTGTCGAGCTTGGACTTGTTCATCTTCCAAATCAGTTCGACGGTTTCCTTAGGAAGGTGGAACGTGGTGAACTGTATCTCCTGGTACTTCGGACGATCCATGAAAATGGCGTTCTGCCCTACCCATTCAGACGATCCGGCGACAGGCTCATCGAACTTCAGGGTAACAGTCCCGTTCCCGCTATCCAATTCGACGCTGACGCCGTGCCGATCAGTCTCGCTGGGTATCGCCAGTTCGCCGCGATAATGTTCCAAGGTTGAAGAAGTTGTCATAGGTTCTCACCACTCGCTCTGTCAGGGTTCAATGCCGTTCACAGAGTTTACAGCAGTTGGGGCATGGTGTGTAGTGCGGTCTCCTATAAATCATCTTGAACGCGCAGTTACTTCAATGTAAAATTACGTGTAATACAGAAAGCGAATAGGAGAACGTAAATGACTCACAATACCGAGCGAGACAACACCTGCAAACAGAACGAAGACACCGTGCACAGGGAGAACAAGCGAGTTATCACGATAGTGCTGGACGACCTGGACGACGTTGACAAGGCAGTGCGTGACGCATTCGACAAGAGCAAGGGATTCGCCTCGAGCGTCGGGGAGTCCATACGCGACACCATCAAGTCGGTCAAGGCCACGCGCGACAACGTGGTCATGCTCAGAATAGACTCCGAGAGCCTCGAAAAGATAGACGAACTGGTTGACTCCGGCGTCACCAACAGCCGCTCCGCCGCCGCCGCCTTCCTGGTGGAAGAGGGCATAAAGGCGAGGTCTGACCTGTTCGACAAAATCGCCGAAGAGACAGAGGTGATACGCAAAGCCAAGGAGCGCATCCGACGCCTCCTGGAAGAGGAGTCGGAGTCAAATTAGGACATCATAGATTAGCCAATACGATGATAGGTTGCATTCTGTTGGCTTTCAGGGAAGAAGAATAACAGTGTGAATAACAATCCCATATCTCTCAGGCGCGGATGCTATCTGGACACACAAGGACGAGAGCGTTGTGAAGTGGATTGTTTGCGCAGTACACCCCGCTGGCGTACTCTATTCAAGGGGTGGATCATGGAAATAGGAGAATTTGTTGGGACCGGGTCGGTTATTGCAATTCTCCTGGCCATATTTGGGATGGGACTGGTTTTGATTCAGAGAATAGACTCGCGTTACGATAGACTGGACACCAGGATCGAGGCGCAGGGCGACAAGATTGACGCTAGGATCGAGGCGGCGAGTTCACGCATCAGCGACGCCGAGCGTGAGCAGGCCAGGCTGGAAGGCGTGAACAGTGTGCTGGAAAGACTGGCCCATTCCCTCGAACCCAGAGACCATATGGCCGACTAGAGCCAACCTCTCTTACATCAGCGATAACAAGTACCGGGCGTATCTTCGACTGTGTCAAATTGGTGAAAGGGAACGGCGCCCACACTATTTCTCCAACCATTCACCCCAGTCCTCTTCCAAGTCATTCGGTTGGCTGGACATCGCTGCCAGCCCCATCATCGCCCACTCATGCTTGTCCCTGTCGCCGGACACCACCAATTTGCCATCCATCCAGTAAGCCATTCCGCCGACTATCTCAGCCGTCCTATGGCTCACGGTACACACCCGCTTCAGCAAATCAATAACCTGTTCCTTGTGGTCCGCGAAGCGGTAGGTATTGAAGCGTTCGCGTATCGTCGGGTCGCGCGGCTTCTTCTCCTTGTACTGGTCCAGAACCCATTCGATGGCGGAGCGGTTGCCGAGCATATATCGCCACGCGGACTCAGGCACGCCGCTCAGAGTGGTTTGGTCGTCTATGCGGATAACGCCGCGTTTCTTGTCGTCGGCGTTGGCGCGGAGCATCACCCTGGTCGCGGGCTTGTCCGTGTCGCGGCGTTCCAACGGATACGGCTCCGCGCTCTCGAAATTGATATGCAAATCCAGCAACTCGCGCCCCATATCCCGCCAGTCACGAAAATCATGATACAGCGGCAGGCGCGGGAACTCGCGCAGCAGGTCATTCTTGTAGTCGTACCGATACACCGGGTCGTGGAGGACGGCGTAGGTGTAGGCGAAGATGTCCTCCGCGCTGATGCTCCCTCCCCCGACCGCCTCCTCGAAATGCCTGCCGAACTCCTTCCGGTAGTGGTCATTGACCCGCTTCAGGCCCCAGTCCGTTATGTTGCTGACCCGCTCCCCGTCCTCCGTGTAGCGGTATAGCGGCAGGCAAAATGTTCCACCGTTGTTTGTACCTGCGAACTTCTCATTAACGACTCTACCGGAAGCAATAACAGCAAAGTAATTGGCTGAAGGTCCCTTGATACAGATAACAGAGTTGTCCCGGCGCAAGTCCGCTCCAAACATTTCGTAATGATTTCTGGTAAGTCTGTCATTCATGACCACTTCGGCAAAGTAGTGTTTTACAGTGAAAGGACGGAATAACGACGGAACTATGCAGTCGTCGTTATAGACTATACGTTCACGACGATTGAATCTGTCGCGTAGTGTACTACTCCATTTAATGACTGTGTCATAAGAGTTGGTATTGTTTTCTAGCATTTCGTTATAGATATCCGTAAAGAAATGCACTTTGTCTCTAATATCACGAATACGGAAGTCGTACACCCAATCATCGCGGTCAGTCTTCACTCCAGGGCTGAATAACCTGAAAACCGCTCTCTCTTGACTGACATCTTTGGCGAACTTGGTTTCTCTATTGGCAAGTGTTATCAGCTTGTCGAAATCACCCCCGGACTGGTTCATCCAATTATTTCGCTTATCTGGGACGATACTCTCAAAATCTATATCAGCAAGATTCAAGTTTGCTAATTCTGCTAATTTTTCGTTGCCCGATTTATTATCCACAAGAGCTTGGTAATGAATCTGTCCCCTACCCGCTGGCTTTGATTGTCTGATGAAGAAACCAACGGCTACGCCTATCCTGATTCCAAAAACATTGCCTGCTTTGCCTTCACTTTGGAAATTGCCGCCAAGGTCAACTATATACAAATCGCTGAACTCATCTGCTGTGATTTTGCGAAAGCCATCGTCTTGTAGAGAGTCAATGTACGCTCGGTTGGTGATGAACGCGATAATGCCGGCATCATCTAGTCTATCCGACGCCCAGCGAATGAACCGCTTGTACATATCGTACTGGTGAGTCTTCTGCGCCGCACTCTCTTTGATATAGGTGTCCTTGATTCTGCGGTCAATTTCAGGGTATTTGCGATTTGCGCCGCCGTCCCCCCAAAGCGTCGCGCTGTCATTATACGGCGGGTTCCCGATTATCACGCTGATAGTCTTCTCATTCTGCTGCTGCATCCGGTACCAGTTGTCGAACGACAGCCCGCCCAATTCGAACGCCCCCTGCCGCACCACCGCGCCGCCCGTCGCGCCCTTCCAGTCCATGTTGTCCAGCGTGTCCACGAACACCAGGTTCGGAAACTCCATGTACCGACCCGTCTTCTCTCGGTACGTGTACTCGATGTTCAGGTTCGCTATGTAATACGGCAGTATCGCCACCTCGTTCGCGTGCAATTCGTTCAGATACTTGTACTCCAGCCTGTCCGCCGGAAGGTAATCAATCAGGTTGGTGATGAAAGTCCCCGTCCCCGTCGCTGGGTCCAGTATCTGCACGTTCTCATCCGCCAGCGAGCGCCCGAAATGCTTCCTCAGCAGGTCGTCCGTCCCGCGTATCATAAAGTCCACTATCTCGTTGGGCGTATAGACCACCCCCAGCCTGTCCGCGGCCGCCGGGTTGTACGCCTTGTAGAAGTCCTCGTATATCGCCTTCAGGAAGCTCTGCTTCTCCGAGTAGTCCGCTATCTCGTCCGCCGCCCTGCCAATAGCTCCGTAATATATCCGCAGGCGGTCAATCGCCTCCCGCCGCGTATCCCCCGTGAAGAACGTGCGCTCCAGCGAGTCCAGCCGCCGCGCTATATTGTTCTCGCTGTGGAACTGGTCCTCCGCGAATACCCGCAGGAAGATGTCCTTGGTCAGAATATGCTGGAGCAGCATCTCCCGCACATCCGCTTCCGACACGTCCGGCCCGATGCTCTGCCTGCACAGATCCAGGAACTCGGTCGCAGCCGCCCGGTACTCCGCGTTGTCCGCTTCCGCCTGTTCCACCGCCTCCCGCAGGCTGTTTATGACCGCAGGCAGGTCGGTCTTGAACTGTTCCTGCGCCTGTCGGAACTCCTCTATCTCAGGAAGTTCGTAGTCCAGGAACCTCCGTATCAGCCGGTGTAGTTCCCCCGGCCGGGACATATCCGCCCGCATCGCCTCTTCGCGATTCTGTATCAGCACGGCGGTCTGCGAGTCCTCGAAGAGGATGTTGCCGCGCGGGTACCCGCTGTTGAACTTGCGCTGGATCTCCGCGTCCAGGTCGTCGTGCGAGTCCTTCGCCTCCCAGTACCCCCGCGCCATCCGCAGCGCATCCTTCACCGTCCCGTCCGGCACGACATTATTCGCCGCGCGCAACTCCGGCACCAGCGCCAGCCTCTCCCTGTGCTCGCGGCAATACGCCGCCAAACAGTTCTGGAACGCCGCCCTGATACTCAACTCGCCGTCCGAGCCCCCGAACTCGATAAGCTCTTCCAGCGCAGAGCGATAACTTTCTATGTGCGGATAAGAAACCATGGTCTCGCCATTATACACACCCGCTCCCACCCTCGGCTTACCGCCGCCTTTCGACCATCAACTGCGTATGGACAACCCTTGTGGTTGCCCCTTGTGCTATATTTCCATTCCCTCCCTATGTTACAATAACCCTGCGACAGAACAAATATACGCAATATAACATAAGGAGGACTTTATCAATGGCGACTCAGCCGACAGATAAAATTTTTCCCGCAGGTGAAATCATAGCTAAATCGGCCCTTTTTCAGGTCAATCGCCACCTGAAACGTCACCAGGAGTCCACCTGAACCCCACCTGAACCCCACCTAGACAAATATAAAGGAGAATATATGACTCACCGATTTCCAACCCCGGACAACGCGCCCCGCGCCTCACCCGCCACGAATTCATGTATCCTGTACACACACCAGCTCATGGAGGTCTGAATATGAGCGTTTACGACATTGTAAGAAGCCGACTCACCGTCAGGGAGTTCACCGACGACCCGGTGCCGGACGAGGTTGTGGACAAACTGCTGAGGGCGGCGCAATGGGCGCCCAGTTCGCGCAATCTCCAGCCCTGGCATTTCATTGTCGTCAGGGACAGGGACACCCTGAGACAGATAGGAAGCATAGCCTCCAGCGGTCGCTTCGTCGCTGACGCTCCCATGGCCATAGTCATAGCGATGGACAACGCCGACAGGCCCGACCTCGACACCGGACGCGCCCTCCAGCAGATGGAACTCGTCGGCTGGGAAGAGGGACTTGGAACCTGCTTCGTCGGCCTCCGCGTCGCCGAACAGAACCGCCAGGTCAAGGAGCTGCTCGGTATCCCCGACGGCATGGAACTCGTGACCGTTCTTCCATTCGGGTACAGGGCGAACGACAGGCGAGGCAACATGGGACGCAAGAACCGCAAGTCCCTGTCCGACATCGCCCACTCTGAGAAGTTCGGCCAGCCATACGGCTCAAACTGACGCGAGTCGCCGAGCAAGAACAAGGATTCACAGGAAACCGGGAGAAGACATGAACTCCGACCAATCGCCAATCATATCCACATTCGCCGGAACCGGAGAGGCAGGCTACTCAGGCGACGGCGGCCCCGCAGCAGACGCGCTGATGCGCGAGCCGTTCATGTGCGCCTTCGACGACGCGGGCAACCTGTTCGTCTGCGAGGCGACCAACCACATCGTCCGAAGGGTGGACGCCGCAACGGGCGTCATCACGACTGTCGCCGGAACCGGGAAGCTAGGATATTCGGGCGACGGAGGTCCCGCAACCGAGGCCACAATGCACGAACCCTACTCGCTGGCGATTGACTCGGATGGGAGCGTATATATCGTTGATCGCCTGAACGCCGTCGTCCGCAAGGTTGACGCCGACGGCATCATCACAACTGTGGCAGGGACCGGCGAACCGGGCTACTCGGGCGACGGAGGTCCGGGATACGAGGCGCGGATGCGCGAGCCCAACGACTGCTATCTCGACGGCAGCGGCGGTCTGCTGATAGCCGACATACAAGACCAGCGAGTCCGCCACCTGGACATCGCGTCCGGGATTATAGCGACGGTCGCCGGAAACGGCGAGAAGGAGCGCGGAGGCGACGGGCTGCCCGCAACCGAGGCCAGCATTCTCGGAGCGCGCGCCGTATGTATGGACGGCGCCGGGAACACTTACATCGCTGAGCGCGAGGGCAACGGCGTCCGAGTGGTCGGCCCCGATGGGATCATGGGAACCATAGCGGGCGCGAACGCCGAACTGGGCTACACCGGAGACGGCGGCCCCGCCATCGAATCCACGTGGGCCGGACCCAAAGGCATCAGGTGCGACGGCGAGGGCAATGTCATCGTGGTAGATACCGAGAACCACGCGATACGCCGAATTGACGCCGCCACACATATCGTGACCACAATCGCGGGCGGTCAGCTTGGCGGACACGGCGACAACGGCCCCGCGACCGACGCGGGCATGGACCGTCCGCACGGCTGCGAAATCGCGGCGGACGGCTCCCTCTACGTAGCCGACAGCAACAACCACCGCGTCAGAGTCGTTACCGCCTGAATCCTAAAAACTAACGACTAACTCACCAAATCGTCATCGAGTCGCGGAAAAGCTGGCGCAGGTCCTCCTCCTCCACCGGGCGCGGCGACAGTCCGATCACCCTCTGCTGCGGCATAGTGCCTGCGGCCAGCGCGGGAGCGTCCTCGGGCGAGTAGCCGATTGCGCTCAGTCCGTTGGGAACGCCTATCTCCCTGAGCAGCGACACGATAGCGTCCGCGAGAATGTCCCCGGCGTCCTCCGGCCCCGCTCCCGACACGTCCGCGCCCATTAGACGGGCCGCGTACAGATGCCGTTCGGGATTGGTGGGAGCGGTATATCGGAATACGGCGGGCGCGTTGAGAATGACACTCATGCCGTGCGGCACAATTGGATGGTCGTCGGGATAGCCTTCGGGGACATACTCCCGCACCATGCCGGATACAGGATAAGACATCCCGTGCGGCAGGTGGCATCCGGCGTTTCCGAATCCGACGCCCGCGAACGTGGCCGCCAGCATCATGTTGGAACGCGACTCGATGTCCTCCGAGTCCTGGACCGCGCTAACTATGTTGTGCGAAACCATCTCTATCGCGCGGGTGGCCCACACGTCCGAGATCGGATTCGACCCCTGGTACGACGGCCTCAGTCCGGGATTGGGTGGAGCCTCCCTGTGGCTGAATGGCAATGCAGTGTAGGCCTCGATCCCGTGGCAAAGCACGTCGAACCCGGTGCAGGCGGTAACCATTCCGGGAAGCGTGCGGCTGTTATTGGGGTCCACTATGCCCACAGTCGGCCTGAGAGCGCGATGCGCCAGGCCGGTCTTCGCCTTCATCTCCAGAAGGTCGAATATCGCCACGCCCGTCGTCTCCGAGCCTGTGCCTGATGTGGTAGGCACGGCCACGTGCGGCTTCAGCGGGCCGGGAACAGGCTCGCCCCGCCCGATTGGCGCGTTGACGTATGTGAGAAAGTCCGCCGGATAAGTCGAGTACAAGTTGGCGGCCTTCGCGGTGTCAATGCTCGATCCTCCGCCGACCGACACAAAAGCGTCGAAATTGCCATTGGAAGCGAACTCTATCGCCTCCCTGAAAGACTCATCCGTCGGCTCCACCTCTACCTGGTCGAACAGAACGGTGTCAATGCCCTCAGCCTTCAGCGATTCGAGGACGACGGACACAGGCTCAAGTCGCGCCATTCTTGGGTCAGTCACGACCATCACCCGTTTCGCCCCCATCCGGGCGACTTCGTACCCCGTCTCGCGGGTGACGCCGGGGCCAAATTTTATGGCCGACATATCTATTGAGAATGCAGTCTCCAGTTCGTGGTGAGTCATCAAGAATCATCCCTCTGTGTCGTGCCCAACAGTTCGGCTCCCGCCAGACGTGAGAATTTACGGACAAATGTGTACAGTGGCTCAGCTCCGACTCGCTGCGCTGCTGTGAGAATCATGAAGTCAGAGAAATCAGCGCTTCCCTGCCGGTAACCTATAGCGGCTCGAATTACGTCATCGTCAGCCTCAATGATTAGTCCCTCGCTGTAAGACAACTCCTCGACAATCACAGCGATTTGGTCTCTTGACAGGTGATATGCGCGTTCCAGAACCTATACAATTTCAAGCATAACCTCACGGCATATGAACCCTGGACGGTCGGCTGACAGATTTTCCAAGAGGATCTGTGACGCCTCTGCCTGCTCAGCATTATCCCGTACCAAGTAGCGTAGGAGGACATTCGTATCCAAGGCTATCAACCTTTACCAACCGCATCGGATATTGCTCGCTCCATGTCATCGAGCGTGACTGAGGGGCCATTATACTGCACAATACCGAATAGCCTGCTAATCGGACGGACAGGCCGAATACGTACCTCCCCATCCTGTATTATGTAGCGGATACGGTCGCCCGCCTCCACTCCCAAGACTTCTCTTACAATTTTGGGTAATGTAGTCTGACCCTTTGCAGTTATGCCAGATTCAATCATAGACAAACCACCTTAATCCTTACGTTGTGAGAACAGAACGCTTTATAGATAATAGTAAGGATAATAACAACTTGCAAGCCTACGGGTGATATATTCCCAATTTCTGATTCCACATTCTCAACCCCTTTATGGAGCAGGCGTCATGACCTCAGTCCTTATCGTCGTATTCGACGGGCTTCAGCCCGCTCAGATTTGTCCCGAACTCATGCCCAACCTGTCGCGGTTCGCGGAAGAAGGCGTGTTCTTCGAGAACCACCACCCGGTGTTTCCCTCCGTCACGAGAATCAACGCTGCCAGCATGGTCACCGGACGCTACCCTGGCGGCCACGGGTTGGCGGCGAACACAATGGTGGCGCGGGACTATGACCCCACTCTAGTATTCTCAGCCCTGGAGCCTACGCTGTCGGATCTGGCGCGCAAGACCGGACGGGTACTGCTCGCCCCCACGCTGGCAGACATACTCTCCGCGTACGATCTGGAGTACACCGCCATCGGGGTCGGCACCTCAGGAAATGCCTATGTACACAATCCAAGCGCCGACACGTCGGGCGGCGCGACGATACATCCTGACTTCACGCTGCCCTACTCTCTTCGCGAACGCCTGGTATCGCGGTTCGGAGAGTGGCCCGTGGAGTCCCAGCCCAACACTCCGCGCTTCCATCACGCCATCCGTATTCTGACCGAACATATCCTGCCCGAACGTCAGCCCACGGTCGCGCTCATCTGGTCGTCCGAGCCGGACAAGGCGCAGCACGCGTACGGAGTCGGGTCGGACATGTCCGACCGCGCGATAAGGGAGGCGGACGCGGGTTTTGGGCAAGTCATGGACTGGCTCGGAGAGAACGGACTTTCGCAGACCGATGTAATGGTAGTGTCCGATCACGGCTACTCGACGATACGCGAAACGGTGGATGTCGAGTCTCACGTCCGAAACGCAGGCTTTTCCGGGGATGAGGTACTGGTCGCCGCAAACGGCGGGAGTGTGTTGTTCTACACGCGCGACCAAGATACCGCTTCGAGGCTTGCGGCGCATCTCATGGCGCAACCCTGGTGCGGCGCGCTGCTGGCGGCGGAGGCGGCGGGCGAGATAGAGGGCGCTCTCCCGATGTCGTTGACGGGAGGCGACGGACCGAGATCGCCGGAGATCGCCATGTCGTTCGCATGGGACTCGGAGACCAATGCCGCCGGTTACGACGGGTTCGTCTATTCCACCGGGGGCTCGAGCGGCCTGGGACAGCACGGCTCGATGAGCGGACACGAGATGAACAACGTACTGCTCGCCCGGGGGCCTAGTTTCAGACAGCAGACCAGAGTCACCTCGCCGACGGGGAACGTGGACATAGCGCCGACTGTCCTGAATCTGCTGGGGCTGTCCATGCCGGATGACATGGACGGGCGTGTGATAGTCGAGGCGTTGGGCGAAGGGCCGGGTTCGGTGGAGTGGAGGAAGAAGACTCACACATCCGAAGTACGGATCGAGGGCGGACTGTATCGTCAGGAGGTCACGCTGTCGAGTGTGGGAGGGACAGTCTATGTGGACTCTGGTAGCGGTTGGCGCGAATGAAGTTCAGCGGGCAGATCGCGAGTAAACGAACCTGCCCGCTGATTTCAACCTTGCGGTTATGGCTTAGTAACTATCTCAAAACCCGACCTTAAGGAATTTCACCCTCACCCCAGCCCTCTCCCTCAAGGGAGAGGGAGATTGTGTCCTCCTGCCATCCGCTTGAGCGAAGAGTTTTGAGATAGTCTCTTAGGCCGGCTTGAACTTTGGAAGCGAGATGTCTTCGGTGATGTCCTCGAAGACGACTTCTAGCGGCATACCTATCTGAAGGTTCTCGGGCGTGGGGTCGTCCATGACGATGTTGGTCGGCATGATTGGACCTTCCTCAAGCTCCACCATGGCAGGCACAAAGGGAACGTCACCGACGAAGCCCATGTGCGGAGCGCGGTGGACTATGGCGTATGTGAACAGGGTCGCCTTGCCGCTGGCCTGCCTCCAGTCCGTGTTCCTAGAGAAGCAGCACGGGGAAATGTCGCGCGGGTAGAAGTAGGCGTTGCCGCAGTCGTTGCAGTTCCTCAGCCATAGTTCGTGGTTCTTGGCCCCTTGCCAGTAAACATCGGACTCCACCTGCGGCACCGGAACGGGCTTGTTGTATCCAGTTGTCATTGTATTCTCCTGATAATTGGAAATTGGACATGGCCGCCTCTCGATTTGATGAGTGGCGGCTGCCTCTCTGTCAAGGGATTAGTCAACACCCAGAACTACGGTGCCGGTGGAGGACAGCGATCCGCCCGTGCCGTTGATCAGACACAGCTTCGGATCGTCCAACTGGCGCTCGTCCGTCTCGCCGCGAAGCTGCCGGACAGCTTCAAGGACCAGGAACATTCCGTACATGCCGGAGTGGGTGTATGACAGTCCGCCGCCGTTGGTGTTCATGGCAAAACTGCCGCCCGGCGCGGTGCGCTGATCGGCGACGAAAGCGGGGCCTTCGCCCGGCCCGCAGAAGCCCAGGCTCTCGAGGGTGACCAAAACGGTGTAAGTGAACGAGTCGTAGATCATGGCGAGGTCTATGTCGTCATGGGTGACTCCGGCCATCTTCAGCGCAGCGGGGCCGGACTCTCTCGCCCAGGTACTCGTCAGATCAGGCATCTGACTGATCAGACCGTGGTCAAGGCCCTCGCCAGCTCCCAGTACCCACACGGGCTTTTTAGGAAGGTCGCGGGCGCGTTCCGGTGTGGTTACGACATAGGCGCCGCCCGCGTCTGTCACCAGACAGCAGTCCGGCAGGTGGAACGGCCAGGCTATCCAGCGCGAGTCGTGGTAATCGTCGAAGGACATGGGAACGTCTTTGAAGTACGCCTTCGGGTTCAGGTTCGCCCATTTGCGGGTCGCGACCGCGACCTCGGCCATACCCTGACGGGCGTAGTCCTCGCCATATTGGTGCATATAGCGGCGGGCGGCCATAGCGTAATTTATCGGCGCCCCTATATAGCCATACGGGGTCTCGAACTGCGCTCCTGGTTCTGACGCGTTCCCGCCCGCTCGGGATCGCGCGCTGCGTCCGGCCTCTCCATGAGTCACCAGGACCGTCTCGCAGTAGCCCGCTTTGATGGCGAGCATCGCGTGCGCGATATGTATGATGAACGAAGAGCCGCCAACAGCCGTCGTGTCGGTGAACCTGGGGTTGACGCCAAGGTACTCGCCCAGGGTCAGGGTTGACGTGCCGGCCGTCATCAGGCCGTCCACGTCTTTCATGGTAAGTCCCGCGTCCTCCAGCGCGTTGTACGCCGACTCGGCGTGCAACTGTAAATTCGACTTTTCCACTCTTCCAATCTGATCGGACTCCGCTACGCCGACGATGGCTACGGATTTTGAAATATCAGCCATGCTGACCTCCTGTAAATAGTCCCGAGGCGCGATGCTACGCTTCTGGAAGATTCTGCGAGCGTCGCTACCCCATTTCGGGTTTTTCAAACGCAGATAAGGTTATCTTAATCGCCACTGCCAATCAAGTTAATGAAGACGTCGGCAGGGCTTTTGCAAAGTTGGCGCTGAACAAATCCTGTCGGACGGCGGACGAGTCTGACGAGTCATATATCTTGATTTATAAATCAAGAGGTGGACACTGGTGGCTTGACTGGTGACTAATAGGTGACTCTTTGACCTGCATTTCACCTGCATCAGCTATGGCGGAATTTTCCGGCGTCCAGAATTTCCATATTATAATTTTGTATTTATGTATAGCGATGTTCATAGTCACCGTCAGTCAGAGCTCCGTCATTAGTTTGTATGTTCGTATTATAGCGCATATAAGATGTGAATGTGTAGTTCTCCGGGAAACTGAGCAGGACTTTGAAAAGGGCCTGAGACGTCGGAGACCAAACTTGTGAGATGCTCAATCTTCCTAGATAATGTGCGAAGCAAGACACGCTGGGAGGAGTAGGCCATGAGATTCGGAATGTTCGACGTTATCAGGTGGCATGAGAGTATGACCGGAGAGGAGACGCTCGCAAATACGCTGGAACAGGCAGAATTGGCCGACAGGCTCGGTATTCAGGATATATGGCTGGGCGAACACCACTTCTCCAGGCACGGCATTCTGTCGGGCATCTTCTCATTCATGGGCGCGGTGGCCGCCAGGACGAAACAGGCGCGGATCGGCACCTCCATCGTAATACTGCCCTTCCACAACCCTGTGCAGGTGGCCGAGGAAGCGGCGACGATAGACATTATTTCGGGCGGAAGATTCAACCTGGGAATTGGAGCGGGATACCAGGCGCAGGAATTCCACGGGATGGGAGTGGATATAACGCAATCCAGAGTAATGTTCAGGGAGTACCTGGACGTGGTGCAAAAGTGCTGGGAGGAAGGTTCGCTGACGTACAGCGGCGAATTCGTGAACATAGAGGACATCTGGGTGATTCCCAAGCCCATCCAGAAGCCGGGCCCGCCGATATACATCGCCGTCAGCACCAGCCCGGAGAGCGTGGACTACGCCGCAAGCCAGGCCATTCCCATCCTGGTCGGAGGTCCAACTACGACTCTCGGCCAGACCCCGCGTGTGGTGCAGATGTGGCACGAGCGCATGGAATACCACGGACATCCGCACGAGCATATTGACCTGCCAGTGAGCGCGAGCGTTTATGTCGCCCCCACTATGGAGGAGGCGGAAAACGACATCAAGGGATTGGAAGCGAAGATCAATGAGGAGTTCTACCGGATAGGAAACCCGGCTGACAAAGACGGCAATATTCCCGACAACTACAAGCACTGGGTACACCGGGATAGGGACCGGTTGGAAGCCGCTGAACGCGCGCGTCAGGAGGGTATTCGCCCGCTGGTAGGAACTCCGGAAGTGGTCTGCGAGCGATTAGAGGCATTGAGGTCGAAGGGCATCAAGCGCATCTTCGGAAAGTTCGGCGCGGCGGGGCTGGAACAGGAAAAGTGGCTCCGGTCAATCGAGATGTTCGCCACGGAAGTCATGCCTGAGTTCGCGGGGGAACTCGCGGGCTCGGCTGCCGACTCGTAATCCTGCCGTCACACCTCTATTCTGCACACGTGGTCACTGCAACACACTAAATTTGAAACATGGACTATGTCATGCTATCATTCACCCAATGAGTGAATATGAAAGTCATCTTTGCCAACAGACAACTTCAACGATGTTTCGAAGACTATAACCGAGCGGAGAAGAGATGGGGCATCGTAGTCGCAAGGAAATATATTCAGCGCGTTAGCTGGATTCTAGATACACACTATTTTAACGATCTTCATAGGGTCCGCTCGTTCAGGCTGCATCCGCTCTCAGGCATGCGAATTGGACAATATGCAATAGACTTGAATAGAAGATGGCGCCTAATACTCACCTATGATGAGAACGAAGACTCGGTCCGCATAATAGAGGTGACAAGTCATTATGAAGACTAGGCAATACTTTCGGCCAATATCCAACCTTGCCATACATCCGGGTGAGCTTCTAGAGGAAGAAATTGAGCTCATAGGTATGACTCAGCTAGAACTTGCCAGACGAATGGGCAGACCTCCTCAAGTTGTCAACCAGATCATTAAAGGCAAGAAAAATATAACCCATGATACCGCTGTGGAACTGGAAATTGTACTAGGAATTCCAGCGCAGGTGTGGACAAGCGCACAAGAAACATATCACTTCACACAGTCACGGCTGAAAGAGCGAAGCCACTGGGAGATCCAAGCTAACCAAGGCCGACTGAAACAGTTTCCTATTACAGAAATTGAGAAATGCGGCTGGATCGAAAGGTATCGAGACAAAGCGGACAAGGTGGGTGCGCTACTCGCATTTCTAGGCTTCGCGTCATTCGATGCTTGGGACAAGCACGGTATAGAACCCGTGGCAGGATTTCGCATTAGTGACAACTCAAAGGTGTCTTTAGGGGCCTTGTCTGTTTGGCTAAGAAAGGGCGAGGTAGAAGGGCGCGGTATGGACACTGCCTCGTATAACGAACGCAAGTTCAAGTGTGCCGTCAAAAAAATTCGGGCACTGACAACTACCGATCCTGAGGTATTCGCGCCACGAATGGTCAAACTTTGCGCCGATGCGGGAGTTGCGGTTGTGTTCGTGCAGGAGCTGCCCAAGAGTGGTGCGAACGGCGTGGCGAAGTGGCTGGCACCTGATAAGAGACTTATCCAGATGAGTCTTAAGTGGAAATGGAGCGACATCTTTTGGTTTAGCTTCTTCCACGAGTGTTGCCATATTATTCGTCACAAAGGCACGCATGTACACATAAAAGGAATCAATACCGCTACAAAACATGAAAAAGAGGCTGATAGATTCTCCGCTAATTTCTTGATTCCCCCGAATCAATGGCAGGAATTTGTGGATGCCCGCTATTATGACTCTAATAGCGTAACTAAATTCGCAACACGAATCAAGATTGATCCCTGCATAGTGGTAGGAAGAATGCAACATGATAAATTGATTCCATACAGCAAGCTGACCGACCTCAAGAAAAGATACCAATGGGCTTAGTCAAATGAGACTAGATGATGGCAAAAGACAGCGCTGGACGAAAGTTCAATCGCATCCTATCGTACACTCGAAAAGGTACTGACGGGAAAACTCAGCAAGTCAAAGGACACGTTAGATCCAATAGAAAGGACTCAAGAGGTAAGAAATAGCACAGGCGGAGCGACAATGTTGCTCCCGCCCTCAGCCTTAAACCTCTATTCTACACACGCGACCGCTGGGGTCGCAGCAGAAGATCAGCGCGCCATCGCGCAGCGTCAGGCCATGCAGTTCCGGATCTGGTACGTGTATCTCCTCCAGGACTTCTCCGTTGCAGGGATTCAGGCGATGTATTTTCCGCATTACGCGGTCGGCGCACCAGATTGTCTCGCCGTCCCAGGCTATCCCGTGCGGCGCGGCGCCCGGCGTCGGTATCGAGTGTTCGACCTCCAGAGTGTCGGCGTCAATCAGGTATATCCGCAGCGCCGGCTTGGTGGCGACCCACATCTTTCCATCCACCCACTCCATGCCGTGTGGACGGTTGTAGTCGGGTCCTGTGTCGCGTGGGTCGCGGACACCTGTACCGGGCGGATCGTAAAACTTGACCGCGCTCCCATCTTCGTTCAGTTTGTACAACCGCGAGTTGTGTGTGGAAGCGATCCAAACATGACCGCCCCCGACAGTCATGCCGCTTGATATGTAAGTCTCGGTAGGCACGTCCACCATCGCCTCGCCGGTATCGTAATCCAGCTTGTAGAGGCGGCTACCCTCATCCGCGCTTATCGCCCACAGTCCGTCGTCCGCGGCCTGAAGTCCGTTGGGCCTGGTTCCCGGTGCCTGCCACATATCTTCTATCTTGGACAATCTGCGCTCCTTTGCGTTACTGAATTGCGTTTATTATCCATCCATCGGTCTCCATTCCGCAATGCCATATCCAAATGGAGACTTGGAAGGGACGCGGTTTCTGAGATTCCGGTGTTGTCAATCGTATGCGCCTTGCGTATAATCCGCGCTATCAAGCGCAGTTGCCCATTCCGATGGAAGGAGGCGGAGAATGTCAAGAGCGGCATCCACAGATAGACTTGCATTGTGTTTTGCTGTCCGCCTGGTTTCCATGGAGTGGATATGCTGACCCGAAGTTAGATATAGGCAAGAGCCTTCTTCGACGGGTAGTATCTTCGTACCACGAGAGCCATGAGCGGCAACGGGCGCAGTTCATGGCTCTTTATGTTTGGGTCTAGTGTTCCAACATTTTTGGATTGACGGTTTATCTACTCTCACCCTAACCCTCTCCCAAAGGGAGAGGGTATAATTCGGAATCTGGATATCCATCACAACTAAGTTGTCGGACTACTAGTCCGGAAGAAAAAAGAACACATAGAATCTCAGCCACTCAAATGGCAGTGAGTGGAAAAGGAATTCATGGCGAGAACACCGAGAAAGAGACAAACACGCAGCAGCCGAAAGACATTCCGTCGGAGCGGAAGCGTCAAGCGTGTACGGGCGCGCCAGAAGGATTGGACAGTCAGCACAGAGCAAGACTGGGATGAAATGGATCACGGGTCTCTCGAGCGGGTTATGCCGAGGGACGAGCGTGACCGACGCAAGCAAATAGACGAGGTTCTCACCGCGTCTCCGCAAGAGATAGAACCCGCGATGTCCGCCACCACAATGCCGTCGGTCGCGGGCAGGACCGCATTGGTTACGACGGTTGCGGGAATGTCGGCGAAAATCGAGATGGACGGACAGGAGAGAGCCGCTACGATCCGCGGACTGCTGACCGAACTGGACACGGGATACATAAACCCTGTCGCGGTTGGCGACAAGGCAGTCGTAACCGAGGACGGAGCGGGCGCGTGGGCAATAGAGGCTGTTCTGCCAAGAAGCGCGATTCTGGTCCGACCGGACCCTTTCCTCGCGCCACGCCAGCAGGTCATTGCCGCCAATGTGGACCAGTTACTAATCGTCTCATCGTGGCGGGAACCCGACCTGTGGCCGGAACTGATAGACCGTTACCTTATTGCCGCAACCCTCTCGGATATCGTTCCCATTATATGCATCAACAAGGCCGATCTCATTGATTGCGCCCAAGAGTACGAATCAGTGACTCGCATTTACCGTGATATGGGATACAAGACCTTAGCCACGTCCGCGCTCACAGGCGCGGGAATATCGAGCCTCAGAAGTGAGTTGGTTGGCAGGCTAACGGTTGTGGTCGGGCTCTCCGGCACAGGCAAGAGTTCGCTAATGTCCACAGTTCAGCCGGGACTGGACTTAAGAGTCGGTGACGTCAGCCAAGCGCATCACCAGGGAAGACATACGACCACGCAGGCGTCTATGTACAGGCTGGACGGCGGCGGATATGTAGCTGACACACCAGGCATCAGGGAGTTCGGATTGGCGGGACTGACGCTCGGAGAACTCCCGCTGTACTTCCCCGAAATAGACGAACTTGCCGCCGACTGCCGCTTCAGCAATTGCACGCACCTGGAAGAGCCGGACTGCGCGGTAAGAGTCGCTGAAGAAGATGGCCGAGTATCACCGTCCCGCGCGGCGTCGTACAGGTCAATCTTCGACGAACTGGAAGTTTAGTCAGATTCCTGGCAGACGGGGCTGTACTATCTGATCGGGCTCTTCCACCGCGCCGAAACCGGAGACGCCCACTCCCACAAGTCGAAATCTACGACCGTCGCCCATCTCCACATCCATGAGACCGTTCGCCGCGACCGCAATCTGGTCTGAAGACTGCACTGCTTCGCTAAGCGTCACCTGGCGCGTGAAAGTCGTGAAATCGGACAGGCGCAATTTCAGTTTGACTGTTCGCCCGCGCAGTCTTCGGTGTTCGAGCGAGCGCGACACATCTCTGCTGAGGCGAGCTACCAACTCTTGGAGCGCGTCGGGGTCGCCCGTATCGGCTACGAGGGTCGTCTCTGAACTGACTGATTTGGTGTCGCGCCGGGTTTGGATCGAGCGATCATCCTGACCGAGGGCGAGCTTCTTGATGTAAGAGCCGTTGCGCCCGAACTTGGTGATAAGCCAATCGTCATCACAGGCCGCCAGATCGCCGATTGTGAGAATACCCTGCGTCTTTAGGCGCTCCCGCGTCTTGGGACCGACGCCCGGAAGCGTTCCGGCGGGCAGTGGAGCCAGGAAGGCCACCTCCTCACCTGGCGGCACGACCGTGAGGCCGTCCGGCTTTTCGAGGTCGGAGGCTATCTTGGCGACCGATTTGCTCACGGCAGCGCCCACCGATATAGTCAGGCCGAGTTCCTTCTTGACTCGCCGTTTTAGTCTGCGCGCTATGCCCACGGCGCTATGACCAGCAGAAATCGAGTCGGAGACATCCAGATACGCTTCGTCCAGCGAAAGCGGCTCCACAAGTGGGGTAATCTCCCTGAATATCTCCATAACCGCGCGGGAGATCTCCCTGTATCGCTCGAATCGAGCATTTACCCGTATTAGCGTCGGACAGAGATTAAAGGCGGTCCTCATGGGCATAGCGGAGCGCACGCCGTACTGGCGCGCCTCGTAGGACGCGGAGGCAACAACGCCGCGCGAGTCCGGGCTGCCGCCGACGGCCAAGGGCTTGCCGCGCAGTTCGGAATTGTCCAACTGCTCGACGGAGGCGTAGAAGGCGTCGAAATCGGCGTGAAGGATGTGTCGCATCGTCCGTTCCCGTTATTCGAATTCATAGTGGAGCGAATACAGAATTGCCGCGCTAAATCATACACTCCGGGGTTTTTGCAAAGTCGGCGCTGGACAAATCCTTTCGTACATCGGACGAATTTGCCGAGCCATATATCTTGATTTATAAATCAACAGGTGATTTAACAGGTGGCAACTGGTGGGTTAACTGGTGACGAACAGGTGACTTATCCACCTGGGTTGACCTGCGATTCACCTGCGTTAGCTTTGGAGCCTTTTTTCTCACTCTCCCGGAATTTTGGTTGTATAATTTCGTATTTATGTATATTGGCGTTCAAAGTCATCGGTGGTCGGCCTCGGCATTAGCTTGCATATTCGCATTATAGCGCATATGGGACATGAATGTGTAGTTCTATGGGAAACCGGGGAAGATTTTGAAAGGGCCCTGCATACTCTCAATTCATAGCCCACGCAACAGGGAATTCGGCCATCATTCGGGTCTCTTCAAGCCTATGTCTGACGATTTATGCGCACGTATGCACTCCGGCTCAATTCCTGGTGAACCTCAGCACAGCGCCACCATCGCCGACTACCCAGCCGTTGTTTCTGTCAGGAAACGACATTGCCCGGAGCACCGACTCAGTCTCCACTGGCATGGGTTCCCAGGTCACGCCGCCATCAAGAGAGCGCATCACCATGCCGAAAGATCCGACCGCCCATCCTTCCAGGGCGTCGAAAAACACGACGTCCCATAGGAATCGGCCGGTATCAGAATCATGTCTAGTCCAGGTCGCGCCGCCGTCGGTCGTGCGCGCGACCATCCCGTCGGTGAGATATTTGACGAGCTGTACGCCGCTGCCGACTCCCTGAGCCTTCCCACGCCACCCCGCAATCCAGCCGTTCCGCTCGTCCAGGAAGAATACGCTGTTCGTTCCGATCTGTACGCCATTGATCCCCTTGAGCAGTTCCCAGGATTCGGCGCCATCGGAGGTAGAGAAAACCGCGCCGGACTTGAAGGACACCCAGCCATGCCGGTCATTCAGGAAAAAGGCGTCGGATCTGGGTAGAGTGTTTTCAAAGAATTGGCGACTCCACGTATTGCCGCCGTCTGTCGTTCTGAGCGCGAAACTACCCCTCTCAGTGATTATCCAGCCGTCGGTGCGGTTGTCAAAGTGAACCTTGATGAGATTCTGGCCCAGCGCGGCGTCTTTGCCTTGAACAGTCCAGGCGCGTCCGCCGTCTCTGGTGTTGAGGATGATCCCCAGATGTCCGACGACCCAGCCGTTTGATTCGTCCGCGAATTCGACTTCTTGCAGGGTAAGTTCATAACCGGACGATTGCCTCGTCCATGTTTCTCCCCCGTTGGTTGTGGCGATGATGACACCACCAACGCCAACCGCCCAGCCATGAGTGTCGTTCAGGAACTTCACGTCGAGCAAGGTGTTCGTGACGCCCGAGTCCTGCATCTCCCAGCGTCCGACGCCGGCCTGAGACTGCGTTCCCGTGTCCCCGGTTTCCCTTGTGAGATAGATCGTGCCGCCAACCAGAGCGATGAGAAACACAAGTCCTATCGCGACGGTTTCGGCTGTAGGATGCCTGCGGTACTTGAATTTCATGCGCCGATTATACACAGATGAGACGCTCGGAACGTTGGCATGAGTGGGGCGATAGGATCCGCTAAGTAACTATCTCAAAGCCCGACCTTAAGGAATTTCACCCTCACCCCAGCCCTCTCCCTTGAGGGGAGGGGGTCTGTTATTGAAATTCATAGCTGACTGGACATTTACCTACCGCACTCAGCCCTCAAGGGAGAGGGGGTCTGTTATTGAAATTCATAGCTGACTGGACATTTACCTACCGCACTCAGCCCTCAAGGGAGAGGGGGTCTGTTATTGAAATTCATAGCTGACTGGACATTTACCTACCGCACTCAGCCCTCAAGGGAGAGGGGGTCTGTTATTGAAATTCATAGCTGACTGGACATTTACCTACCGCACTCAGCCCTCAAGGGAGAGGGGGTCTGTTATTGAAATTCATAGCTGACTGGACATTTACCTACCGCACTCAGCCCTCAAGGGAGAGGGGGTCTGTTATTGAAATTCATAGCTGACTGGACATTTACCTACCGCACTCAGCCCTTGAGGGAGAGGGAGATTGTGTCCTCCTGCCATCCGCTTGAGCGAAGAGTTTTGAGATAGTCTCTAAGTCGTCACGCCCGGCCCGTACTCGTGCACATCGTTGATGTCGCGGATGGCGTCGCCGACGAAGTTGACGGCCAGAACGATTAGCATGATAACCACACCGGGGAAAGTCCCCAGCCACCATGCGCGCGTGAAGAATGGTCTTGCGTCGTTGAGAATCGAGGCCCAAGTCGGGGTCAGGGGTGATACTCCCAGACCCAGGAAAGTCAGGCCCGCTTCGGCCAGAATAGCGGCGGCTACGAATACGCTTGCCTGAACTATGACCGGAGGCAGCGCGTTGGGGAAGATGTGCTTGAACATCATTCTTCTGTTGGACGCGCCCATCGCCCTTGCGGCTGTAACAAAATCGTCCTCTTTCAGGACAAGCACCATGCCTCTGATAAGTCTGGCGAAGTCGTCCACGTATGCCAGGGCGATGGCGACGATGACGTTCGAGAGGCCGAGTCCGAATATAGCGACGAGCATCACGGCCAGGATGAAATTGGGGAAGGCCCATAGGACGTCTATGAATCTCATCACCACCATGTCAATCCAGCCGCCGTAGTACCCGGCGACGACGCCCAACACTATGCCGGCGGCCGCCGCCAGAGTGACGGTGCTGATGCCGACGAGCATGGAGATGCGCGCTCCGACAATTATGCGGCTGAGCAGGTCTCGCCCAACATTATCTGTTCCGAGAGGATGGCCGAGAGTGGGGCTTTCGAGCAACTCGAACGATTGAGCCTGTGGGTCGTAGGGCGACGCCAGATCTCCCAGTATTGCGATAAGAGAGAACAGAACCACAATAACCAGGCCGACCATCGCTCGCCTGTCGCGGGCAAACCTGCGGGCGAAATAATTGAACCCGCGTCTTGGACTGGATTGCTCTTCCAGTTGTGCTTGTATGGAAGTGTTTTCAGCCACTTGTCGTCACCTAATCCGTGTATCTGATACGAGGATTTATGACCGCGTACAGCATATCAACAAGGAAGTTCATGAAGATGAAGATGAAGGCGACCAGCAGGATTACGCCCTGAACGATTGGATAGTCTCTGCCCAGGATGCCGTCAATGAAAAGTCTGCCGAGCCCCTTGATGGCGAAGACGTTCTCGGTTATGACCGCTCCGTTGAGCAGAATGGCGAGCGCTATGCCCATCACTGTCACAACGGGTATCAGGCCGTTTCGCAGCGCGTGCCTGTTTATGACGACACGTTCCGTGAGACCCTTGGCGTATGCGGTGCGGATATAGTCCTGGGACAGGATTTCGAGCATCGCGGAACGGGTCTGTCTTGCCAGAATCGCGGCGAATCCGGTGCCTGTGGCCAACGCGGGCAGTATCAGACGGCTGAGCCACTCCCATGCGCCGTCGGAGATGGGCGCGTATCCGAATACGGGGAGCAGGTTCAGATGCACCCCGAACACTATTATCAGTATGATGCCCAGCCAGAAACCGGGCATGGCAAGCCCCGCGAAGGCGATTAGCGTGGCGGTATGGTCCCAGATCGAATATCGCCTGATGGCCGAGATTATTCCGGCGGGAAGACCAATGAACACTCCGGCAACGAATGAAACCGCGGCGAGAGATAGGGTTCGGGGAAGCGCCTGGAAAATGAGGTCGTTCACCGGCAGCCGCTTGTAGATGCTGTCGCCCAGGTCGAGGGTCGCCAGGCTCTTCAGATAGAAGAAATACTGCAGGGGGACGGGGCGGTCCAGTCCCAGCCGCGACTTGATCGCCTCAATCTGGCTCGGGTCTCCCTCCATGCCCACCAGTGTGGTAATGGGGTCGCCGGGCAGCAGCCGCATGAATATGAAGGTTACAGTCATGGTAGCCCAGATAGCGAAAAGCGAGAAAATGAACCGCCGTAATATGTAACGCTGCATAAGTTGATCCCATCGGTGTGAGCCACCGCCTGCCCTACGAACCGAACAGGGGCAGGCCAAACTCCGGATCACGACTCTGGGATGTATTCCCTGTAATCGTGACCCGGAGTCACTATCGGCGATTCGGGTGTGGCGTGTCTATCTGTCCAGCCAGACGGCGCTCAGCTGCCGGAGCGCGTGTATCCACACGTACCCCTTTACATCGTCGCGGTATGCGGTGCGGTTGATATTGTGATGAGTAAAGACTCCGTGGAATGTCTCATCAATCTGGGCGCTGAGCTCCAGGATGTATCCCAGGCGCTCATCTAGGTCAATCGCCGCCTTCTGCTTGAGATTCAGACGGTTGACGGTCTCGTCGTTGTAGCCGTAGGTGTTGAACTTGGAGCCGTCGACGAACCAGTCGTCCACCGCGTCGTCGGGGTCTGGATCGCCTCCACTGCCTCCCATAAAGGCTTCCCACTCGCCGGCCGCGCGCCGCGGCTGGTAAACGGACGTCTCCACTATGTCAGGAATCAGAATAACGTTGATCTGCTCTTTGAGCAGCGCTCCTAATACCTCCAGAGGCACCTTGTTTGGTGGATCAGTCATGACTTTGATCTCAAACCCGTCCTCGAGTCCTGCCTTAGCCATCAATTGCTTGGCGGTATCCGGGTCGAATTTTCTCCGGCTGGTAGGGCCGAGGTCCCGGAAGTAGAACTTCTCGCCCGGTGGGATAGGTCCGTAGGCCGGAATTGCCCTGCCCTGGAAAGCGCGGTCAATGTAAGCGTCGCGGTCCAGAGCGTTCCCGACGGCATACACGACATTGATGTCATCCCATGGCGCGTCGGCGATGCCCGTCTTTTCCTCGCGGTCACCCCTCATGTTGAACGCGAGCATCTGGAAGCCGACGTCAGGGGTGGGATCCACGATTACGCCGGGCGCCTCCTCCAACTGGTCCCAGAACTGGGGCGCGAAGCCGTAGATCATATCAACTTCGCCGGTTTCCAGGGCGGCTATCAGGGTATTGTCCTCTGGGATGTTGTGCATAGTGACATTGTCAAGGCATGGCACACTGGGGTCGTAGTATGTATCGCGGGCGGCCTCGAGTTCGAGCTTCTCGCCGAAGATGTGGTCGGTGACCCTGAAAGGGCCAACGCCCACCGGCATCCGGTTAAATCCGCCCTCGCCCTCAGCCGCCAGGGTCTCGCTGTCCACAATGGTCATAACGCGGCCACTGGCCCGTTCGACCACCTTGGTCAGGAATGACGCTCTCGGGAACGCGGTGCTGATCTTGACAGTGTAGTCGTCAATTTTCTCGGGCCTGTTGACTCCCTCAAGTCCCTTGGTATGGATGGACTGGGTAGCGGGATCCAACTGATGGTCGTAGGTGAACACCACATCGTCGGCGGTGAACTGCCGACCGGTGTGGAACTTGGCGTTATTCCGAAGCTGGAATGTGTACGTGAGCAGGTCTGAAGAAACGTCCCAACTCTCGGCCAGGTCGGGAGACGGCCTGAGTTCGGTGTCCAGCTGCACCAGACCGGAGAGCACCTCGGCGGTTATGGAGAACTGGATTACCTGATTTACCGTCGCCGGATTCAGGTTGGTAAACTCGGTAATGCGATTGCCGAGATTGAGATGTCCGCCACGAGTGTCGCAGTTTTCGGCGAGGCCGCTCCAGAAAGTCACGCTTGCGGATTCAGCCATTGGCTGAGCTGGCGCCGATGTTGGAGCGGGAGCGGGCACGGGAGCCGATGTTGGCGCCGGAGCCGGAGCGGGCACTGTCGTAGGAGCGGGAGCGGGAGCCGATGTTGGCGCGGGCGCGGGCGGTTCCTCTTCACTTGCACACGCCGCCGCCAGCAGTGGAAGCAACATCATTGCGGTTATCATTACCGCCAGTCTTGCCAGTTGTTTTAGCATTGCCTGAACCTCCGTTCAATGCGATCTGGGGCCGGATCGAAGATCAATCGTTATATAAATCGACACTAATCCGCGCAAGCCTCTTCCAGGCTGACACAGGCTAAAATAACAATACAGGGTGTTCAACTTGTTTCAGATGTGTAACGATTGTGTTACAAGTGCGTGAACTTAAATTGCGAAGGGATTGTCGTTGGCTGCACAGGGGATTGATTACACCGCATATGTAGATTATTCTTACTCTGCGCTCACGACAAATTTAATATCACATTATCCTTATACTGTCAACATACTGTCAACATACACAGTCGACGCTCAGGATCTTTCGGTTATGCCGAGATTCGGTATAGTACCCATTGGATTGCCGAGCGGCGAGCCCTTCGGGGTTCCCGACTTCGCGGGAAAGACGAATGATGTGGAGTTCCCCGGATTTTGGAACAATCGCATAACTCCGGGCTGACACTCAGATAACAGACATATGCACGGTCCTGACGATTCGGAAGATTCGATAGTACCCAGCCTACGCCAGGGGGTCTTCATCATATGAGACACATTCCAAACAACGTAATCAGCTTCCATTCCCCCACCCTCGCGCAGATGAGCAAGCTCATTGAGACAGCCTGGAAATGGTCACTTCCGATTGTTGCCTTGAGCGTAATCATAGGGATGACACTCGGCTGCTCAGGTTCGTCGGACGGGGACGCTTCCACGGGTTCGGAGCGGACTTTGCCGAGCGAGTGGCGGCTGCTTCCGCAGTTCCCTCCCCGTGAACAGGTAATCAGCAGGCGTCTGCTCGGACTCAATGACCTCTTCATGCTGGATGCCGATACCGCATGGGTGGTCGGCACTGACGGCGCTATCGGAAGGACCACAGATGCGGGTCAGTCTTTCCTGCTGCAAAAGTCGGGAACCGCCATCAACCTGACAGGAGTGTCTTTTGTGGACAATAGTACCGGCTGGGTAGTCGGAACCGCCGGGGTGGCGCTCAAGACCACTGACGGCGGTGACTCCTGGCAGATTCTCCAGGCCATACCGGGTGTATTCTCCCTGGAGAGCGTCCACTTCAAGGACGCGTCGAATGGCTGGACCGTCGCCGACTCAGGCGGCATCTACAAGACCGCCGACGGCGGCGCAAGCTGGACCAAACTGGACTCCGGCACACGAGAAGACCTGCTGGATGTGGCATTCCTATCCGACGACAGCAAGGCGTGGGCAGTGGGCTATGAAGGAGCAATAGTTCACAGCGCCGATGGCGGCGACACCTGGACTGCGCAAACATCAGGCACGGATGCCGTACTGAACAGCGTATGGTTCCCAAACGAGACTTTCGGCGTCGCGGTGGGAGAGGACGGCACGATCATCCGAACGAACGACGGCGGGGCTACTTGGGAATCCGTTGGATCCGGGCAGACCGAAGACCTTTTAGGCGTTTTCTTCCTCGATGATAGCAACGGGTGGGCCGTGGGCGCGCGAACTATAGTCATTCGTTCGGCGGACGGCGGCTCCACATGGACTATGGAAGAGACCACGTCGTCCGGCGACAGTCTGAAGGGCATCATGTTCACGAGCCTTAACAACGGATTGGCCGCAGGCAGCGGCGGACGAATCTGGAAATACGGACCCAAGTCGCTCGACAACTAGCCCGCCTTCTCGGCGCGTGTTACGGAGGCGCAATCGCATGGAGAGAAAAGTTCTATCCGAAAGAGTCCCCAACAAGATGAAGGCGAAGTTCGATGAAATCACGGCTCTTACCGACCCGTTCTGCCGTGAGCATTTGAACGAGGAGTACGAACAGCTTGTCCGTGAAGCGACCGCGGCGCTGTGCAGGAAGCGTCCATCGCCGCTTATGAGAGGCGGGGTTGACATCTGGGCGTGTGGAATCGTGTTGGCAGTCGGATTGACCAACTTTCTGCACGACCGAAGTCAGGATCCGCATATGAGTTCGGCAGACGTATGCAGCGCGTTCGGCGTAAAGCAGAGTACGGGAACAAATAAGGCCGCCCTCGTCCGAAAGACACTCGGCATGAGACAAATGGACACGAACTGGTGTTTGCCAAGTCGCCTGGAGAGCCATCCATTAGCATGGCTGGTCGAAGTGAATGGTCTGCCGGTGGATGTCCGCAATATGCCTCGAGAGGTGCAGGAGATAGCTTTCGAGAAAGGCCTCATACCATTCCTTCCCGCCGAGACATAGGAAAGAAGCGCCAGAGTGGGCAGGGACGAACTTTCTAGCTGTTAGTCAGCCGACTTCGGGGTGGGCGCTCCAGGACTTGAAGGGTTCGCCGCTCGCGGGCAGGTTGATGCCATGCGTCTGGCCGGGAGCAAGATCAACCGGACTTGTCGGGCCCAGTTCGATCCCATTAGAGAGATGTACCTCAACCCGGACGCGGCTCAACATCGCCCCGGTCGTATTCTCCACTGTGCCTGTGAATGTGTTGGAATTCGAGTCATACGACAGAATCAGCCTGGCTCCCGCCCGAATCTCGTCAAACGTATCGTTCAGCGCAAACTGCGTTCCCGACTCTTCACCCTCTTCACTCGACTCGCCGCCCTCACCGCGCTCACCCGACTCGGATTCCCGGCTGTGTTCACCCGACTCTTCGCCCCCGCTATGTTCGCTAGACTCGGAGTTGGCGCAACCGGCGACGGCGAACGAAAGGACAAAGCCGATTACCACAAGGGCCGTTGTAAGATGTCTCATCTGATTCTGATTTCTCCATGTAAACAGGATAGTTCCATCGTTCTCTACGAGCGGACTGGAGCAACCGGATTGACTCCCTTATCAGAAGCGGGTTAGAGCCTGCGCCCACTCCGCTTTTCGGTTAGAATACCGCTCATTCCAAGCGCCGTGAGGATTGAACATGACCTACCAAAACCTGCTTTACAGTATAGAGGAACGTGTCTGCGTGATCGCGCTGAACCGGCCTGAGAAGATGAACGCGCTCAGTTGGGCGCTGAGACAGGAGTTGCAAGACGCGCTGAAGAGGGCGGAGCGCGACTCCGAGGTCGGCTGCATCGTCATCAAGGGCGAGGGCCGCGCGTTCAGCGCGGGATACGACCTTACCCCCACGCAACCTTCTCCCAACCGGCCTGTGGAGGGTTATGTTTCCGAAGACGTTGACCAACTGACGGCGCAGTACGCCCGGGACCTGGTGAATGGACTGTGGCAGATATGGGAACTCACCAAGCCGGTGATAGCTCAAGTACACGGCTGGTGCCTGGCGGGAGCAAGCGAGCTTGCCTCGATGTGCGACATCATGTTCGTGGCGGAGGACGCCCAATTGGGATACCCGCCGGTCAGGGCCCTTACCACACCGGACACGATGTACTTCCCATGGAAGATGCCCATGAGCCAGGCCAAGTACCTGATGTTCACCGGCAAGGCGGTCAGCGGCAAAGAGGCGGTCGAGATAGGTTGGGCCACGAAAGCCTTCCCCGCCGACCAACTCGACGCCGAGACCAGTAAGGAAGCGCGAGCGATTGCCACCATCTCCCCCGATATGCTTGCGGCCTCCAAGAAGGCCGTCAACCGCGCCTACGAGATTATGGGATTCCGCACCGCCCTGGAGGTCGGCGTTGACTGGCAGGGACTTTCGACATTCAGGAACAGCGCGGGGGTATTCGGGGAAATCTCACAGTCCGAGGGTCTGAGGGCCGCGCTCCAGTGGCGCGACGGGCCTTTCCAGGACTACTCCGCAAGACCACGAGACTAATGCGCCGAGCCAGCAGTCAGCGCAGACGACTTCCGATGTTAGCTTCTCAGGCGCGCGCGGCGCAGCGCCATGCGGTCGCTATGGGCTATAGAGTTGCGCCGCAGTTGGCGCCAGCCACATATCAGCGTAATGCTTGCCAACACCACATGAAGCGACCGGAGAGCGGCGACTTTTCCAAGATGATCTCGAAAGCCTTTCCGTTTCCCGCCTGACTACGCCGCTACTTCCACGCTGTGCTACGATAGCAGTTGTGCTGCACGGAGAACGCGCTTCTCCGAAGACGATGTGGAGGCGTCATCGGCGTGGAAAATATAGGCAGACGGATAGGTTCAGGCGTTGGCATACTGTTCGCTCTGCTGGTAGTTGGAGTAGCGGGATACATACTGATCGAGGGATGGTCGTTCTTCGATTCGTTGTACATGACCGTTCTCACCTTTACCACCGTCGGCTTTCACGAAGTACATTCCCTGTCCGGCGCCGGACGAGTCTTCACAATCTTCTTGATGGTGGCAGGCGTTGCGACTATGCTCTACTTTCTCTCGTCTATCATGCAGGCGATAGTGGAACACGAGGCTCTGAGGAATTTTGTTCGGAGGCGAAGAATGCGAACCAGGCTGGCGGGTGAGCGAAATCACTACATTCTGTGCGGATTTGGCCGGGTTGGCAAGGAAGTCGCGCTTGCCTTTCAGCATGAGGATGTCCACTTCATCGTAGTTGATCCAGACTCTCACGCTATCGCCGAGGCAAATGGACTCGGATATGCCTACGTCCAGGGCGACGCGACCCAGGACAGTGTGCTGGAATCGGCGAGCGTCGCCCGCGCCCGCGGACTGGTGGCGGTGGCGGGCGACGACAGCGATAATGTGTTCATCGCGCTCTCCGCGAAGGGCCTGAATAGCAACCTGTTCGTCGTGGCTCGAACTTCAGATGCCCGGAACGCCGACAAGTTGCGAAAGGCGGGCGCCGACCAGGTTGTCTCACCCCACGCAATCGGCGGCAAGCGCATTGCCACGTCTGCCTTGAGACCACAAGCCACTGAATTCATAGACTCCTTCTTCGAGAGCGCCGATGACAACGGTCTGAGACTGTCTATCGTACACCTCAAAGCGGACTCTCCCCTGGCAGGCTCGACTGTCAGCCATGCGGCGCAGTCCCTCGGTGTTGAAGTACTCGCATTGCGAAGGGCGGACAGGATAACCCTTGTTGGCCCAAGCCCGGACCATACCCTGCGCGAGGGCGACAATCTTCTGGTAGCCGGATCGGGCAATAGGATCGAGTCTCTGGAGAGGATGGAATGAGATCCCTGTGTCCCATCTCATCCTTACATGACATACACACTCCGCGCAACCGACACATTCACAGAAGCGGAAGCTACTCAGGGACTCCGGGCAGGTCAAGTTCCTCTGAGAAGTGGCAGCGTGTGAAGTGATCCGGCGACACTTCCCGGAATTCCGGCTCGGTGGTACGACAGATCTCCTGCGCGAACGGACAGCGCGGGTGGAAGTAGCACCCGCTAGGCGGATTGGCCGGGTCGGCGACCTCCCCTTCCAGTGTCTGCCCGAGCGAAGGCACAGCGGGGTTCGGGACCGGCACTGAGGAGAGAAGCGCCTGGGTGTATGGGTGCCTGGGCTGTGTGAACAACTTGTCAGTCGGCGCGAGTTCGACCACTTTTCCTACGTACATAACAGCCACCCTGTGGCTGATGTACTGCACCACGCTCAGGTCGTGGCTTATGAACAGATAGGTAAGCCCCAGGTTTTGCTGAAGGTCAAGCATTAGGTTAAGAATTTGCGCCTGGACGGACACGTCCAGCGCGGATACCGGCTCGTCCGCGATGACCAGGCGCGGGTTCATGACCAACGCGCGCGCTATGCCAATGCGCTGCCGCTGGCCGCCGCTGAATGCGTGGGGATAGCGTCTCATGAACGCGGGCGACATTCCCACCAACTGGAGCATCTCGGCCACCCGGTCTTCCAACTCGGACCCGCCGGACAGGTTGTTGACTCTCAGGGGGTCGGCGACGATATCGAAAATCGTCATTCGGGGATTGAGGGACGCGAACGGGTCCTGGAAGATGATCTGGATCTGTTGGCGGAGCGTCTGGAGTTCTCTTCTGTTGGCGGTCGTTGCCTCTATGACGGTGTCATCGTCCATGCGATAGAATACCTCGCCCGCCGTCGGCTCTACCGCGCGTATGATAGCCCTGCCAGTGGTGGTCTTGCCGCAGCCGCTTTCACCCACCAGTCCGAGTGTCTCGCCCGCCCTCAGATCGAAACTCACGCCGTCCACCGCACGCACGTATCCCACGACCCGCCGCCATAAGCCGGACATAATCGGGAAGTGCGCCTTCAGGTCTCGGACTTCCAACAGGTTCGCCGTGTCACTGCCGTTGTTCATGTTCACTCCGACTCCGCAGCTTGACCGGAAGCGCCGTCCGCATACAGCAGGCAACTGACCACATGGCGCTCGCCAACTTGAATCAGTTCGGGTTCTATCACATCGCACATCCCGGGAACCGCCTGAGGACATCGGGGGTGGAATGGGCATCCCGGCGGCCTTACATACGGCGATGGGACACTGCCCGCTATGGCCGTCAGTCTCTCTTCCTGCTTGACTCGCCTCAGTCTTGGAATGGACTTGAGGAGTTCGACAGTGTACGGATGCTTCGGCTCTTCGAACAGCGTCTTGATGTCCGTCCACTCCACGATCTTGCCGAGGTACATTACTATGACTTCTTCCGCCATCTGCGCGACTACGCCCAGGTTATGAGTGATGAGCATCATAGCCATCCCGAACTCATCCTGGAGTTCCGCCATAAGCTCCAGTATCTGGGCCTGGGTGGTCACGTCCAGCGCCGTCGTAGGCTCGTCCGCGATGAGCAGGCTCGGGTCGCTCGCTAACGCCATCGCAATCATGCAGCGCTGGCGCATACCCCCGCTCAGGCTGAATGTGTACTGGTCAATCCGCGCTTCAGGGTTCGGAATTCCCACCCGGCGAAGCATCTCGACCGCTCTGCCGCGCGCTTCCTCCTTCGATATGTCGCGCTCATGCAGCAGTATTCCCTCAATGATCTGCTGGCCTATCGTGTGTACAGGGCTGAAGGAGACCATAGGCTCCTGGAAGATCATCGCGATGTCGCTGCCTCGGATGTCCCTCATGTCGGGGTCGTCCAGAGGTATTTCAACGAGGTCCACATAGTCGTCCTCGACGCCCCTCCGCAGGCCGCGGTCATAGACTATGCTTCCTTCAATGGTTCTGCCGGGCGGCCTTACTATCCTCATAATCGAACGGGCCAGTACGCTCTTTCCGCAGCCGCTCTCGCCCACGACTCCCAGAACAATCCCCGAACGTATATCGAAACTGACGCCGTCCACGGCGCGCACCGTTCCTTCATCCAGAAAGAAGTGTGTCTTGAGGTCCTTGACTTCCAACAATGGGTTCGTCTGCACGTCGTTCCTTCCTCTTCTGAATTCCTGACCGGGACACTCGCCCCTATAGTATTACCAACGGCGCTGTGGTATTGGGCGGCGTGATTCGTTGATTGACACCCCAAAGATGTTTGGATATTATGCTGCCAAGCAGGATTTTGGCAGACTTTCCGACACAATACCACATTTGGATACCCGCGTAACTTAAATTGGAACTCCGGCGTCGTGAAACTTCCCATCAGGCTAGGAGGGGATGCAATGAAGAAACTATTGTGGTCAGTGGCGTTATTGGTGAGCTTGGCGGCGATTATGGCGGCCTGTTCTTCGGGTGACAGCGGCGCGGCGGCGCCGACGCCGATTATCAAAGAGGTTGAGGTAATTAAAGAGGTCATCAAGGAAGTTCCGGTTGAGGTTGTAAAAGAAGTGGAGGTGGAGAAAGAGGTCATCAGGGAAGTAGAGGTTGTAAAAGAGGTCATCAAGGAGATCGAGGTTATCAAGGAGATACCCGCTCCGAAGACCTTCAACGAAGCCCCATTGATGAGGCAACTCGTAGAGGCAGGCCAACTTCCTTCCATCGAGGACCGAATACCATCAGAGCCTATGGTAATTCCGGCGGCTTCGATTGGCACATACGGCGGGACTATCCGAAGGGTGTATTTCGGCCCTGCCGACGTCTGGAACTACGGCAGGTTATCGAGTGAGCGGCTCTTACGGTGGTCGCAGGACGCGAGCGCGCTGGTCCCCGCCATCGCCAAGTCTTGGGAGGCGTCGGACGGAGGCAGGACGTGGACGTTCCACCTGCGCGAAGGCACAAGATGGTCGAACGGAGACCCGTTCACCTCCGAGGACTTCGTGTTCCACTACGAAGACGTGATCCTCGATGACGAACTTACTCCCGTCAAGCCGAACAGGCTCAAGACCTCAAGTGGATTGGGCAAGGTCACCAAGATAGACGACCTTACCGTCCAATTCAGCTTTGAGGATCCATTCTGGGTATTCCCTGAGACTATCGCGCAAATGGACCAGTTCAACGGCTGCTGTAATGTACCCTACGCGCCGTCCAATTACATGAAGCAGTTCCATCTCAAGTACAACCCGAATGTGGAGCAGGAGGCTAAGGACGCGGGCCACGAGTCCTGGCAGGCTTACTATCTCGCCATGTTCGACCTGAGAGTGAACCCCGACAGGCCTCTAATGAAGCCCTGGATTCCGGCTCCGGGCAGCAAGTACGGCTCGGCGCAGGTATTCACCGCGCTGCGAAACCCGTACTTCTACGCGGTTGACCAGGAGGGCAACCAGTTGCCCTATATTGACAGGCTGCAATACACGCTCGTCCAGGACAACGACATTCTCCAGTTGAAGGCCATTGCGGGCGAGATTGACTTCCAGGGCCGCCACGTGAACCTGTCCATGTTCCCGCTTCTCAAGCAGAATGAGGAGACGGGCGGCTATCACATGACTATCTGGCCCGCCAACACCGGCGCCGAGATAGGCATTCACTTCAACCAGCAATGGGAGGGGCCCGAAGTCAAATACTTCCAGGACAAGAACTTCAGAATCGCGCTTTCCCACGCGATTGACCGCAACGAGATCAACGAGATCAGCTATCTTGGTCAAGGCGTGCCGAGGCAGCCCGCTCCGGCTCCGTCCGAACCTCACTACCCGGGCGACGAGTACGCCTTCAAGTGGACCGAGTACGATCCTGACAAGGCCAACGAGCTTCTGGACGCCATACTTCCGGACAAAGACTCCGAGGGCTTCCGGCTGATGGACAACGGCGAGCGGCTGCACATCATCATGGACACCACGCCGGGCGAGGGCCGCGACACGGACACCATGGAGCTTATCGCGGCGGACTGGGAGGCTGTAGGTGTCAAGACCAAGGTCAACGAGATAACGAGGACGCTTCTTTCAGAACGGCGTATGGCGGGCGAACACTTGGTGTACATCTGGGGCAACGGCATCGGCGACCCGGCGCTCGGGCCGGCGGCGGACTGGACCGAACCTATCTTCCCGCAGACCAGGCTCTGGTACAACACGGACGGAGAGCAGGGCATCGAGCCTCCTGAATTGGTCAAACAGTTGACCGATATGCGCGCGAAAACCACGGAGCTGCCCCTAGCCGAGCGCATAGAACTGGGGAAGGAGATAGCGAGGCTGCAACTTGAACAACTGTGGATAATCGGCATTACCGGCCTCAGCCCTTCCAATCAGGGCGTGATAATCACGAGCGACAGGCTGCAAAACGTTCCTGACATTGCCGCCAACGCCTGGATGTTCCGCACACCGTCCACCGGATTCCCCGAACAATTCTACTTCACCAACTAGTGTTCCAACATTTTTGGATTGACGGTTTATATACCCTCACCCTAACCCTCTCCCAAAGGGAGAGGGGATAATTCGGAATCTGGATATCCATCACAACTAAGTTGTCGGACTACTAGGCGCGCCCCTTAAAAGATAGGGGCGTCCCTGGTGGGCCCCCCTATCCCCGAACCCTGAAAATTCCCAAAACCTTGATTCAGATAACCACGCGCCGCGGCAACGAACGGCTGACAACTAGCAACTAACAACAACTGGAAGCCGGCAATGCTCACCTTCATACTACGCCGCCTGACGACCTTCATCCCGATGATGTTCCTGATGTCCGTAGTGGCGTTCGGCCTGATACAGGCGCCGCCTGGCGACTTTCTTTCAGACTATGTAATCCAGCTCCAGAACCAGGGCGAGTTCGCGGACCCGGGAGAGCTTGAGAGCCTGCGGAAGCAGTACGGACTCGGCCAGCCGCTTTACGTTCAGTACGGCAAGTGGGTCTGGGGCATCATGCGCTGGGACTTCGGGAAATCCCTCGAAATGAGGATCTCGGTAAACGAGCTTATCAACGAGCGTCTCGCTCTCACGATTATTCTCGGGCTGTTCACCGTGGTCTTCACCTGGACGCTCGCCATCCCGATTGGGATATTCTCCGCGGTCAAGCAATACTCCTTGATTGATTATATATTCACCTTCTTCTCATATCTGGGCGTTGGAACGCCCAACTTCCTGCTCGCGTTGGTGATCATGTGGATGGTGTTCGCCTACTTCGGCATGAGCGTCACCGGACTCTTCTCGCCCGACTACGTGGAAGCTCCCTGGGGTGTCGGCAAGGTCGTAGATATGCTGAAGCACATCTGGGTGCCGATGCTGATACTCGGCACGGACGGGACGGCCAGGCTGACAAGGATAATGAGGGCGAACCTTCTGGATGAACTGAACAAGCCCTACGTGGAGACGGCGCGCGCGAAGGGTCTGCCCGAATGGAAGCTGATTATGCGATACCCAGTGAGAATCGCGGTCAACCCAATCGTCAGCACAATAGGCTGGACCCTGCCGCAGCTATTCTCGGGCAGCCTGATAGTCGCTACGGTTATGAGCCTGCCCACGCTGGGGCCGCTGCTATTGAGAGCGCTCTATACCCAGGATATGTTCCTCGCGGGCTCGATCATCCTGATATTGACCGCCCTGACGCTGGTTGGGACGCTGATCTCGGATGTCGTTCTCGCTCTGATTGACCCGCGGATTCGGATCGGAGCATAGGGAATGGCTAGCACAGAGTCGGTGAATCCGCAGGTAGTCGCCACACCGGAGGAAGCCGCGTATCTGGCTTCGCAGTGGAAGCTGGTATGGTGGCGATTCAGGCGGCATCGCCTGGCCATGATAAGCCTGATGCTTGTGCTCAGCTTCTACGTCATAGCGTTGTTCCCGGGGTTTCTGTCCATACACGACCCTCTGGACTCGTCGTCTTCCAGGGTATTCATGCCTCCGCAACGCATCCACCTGTTCGACGGGTGGATTCCAAGACCTTTCGTGTACGGGATAGAGGGCAAGCGCAATCCCGTTACCCTGGCTATGGAGCATGTCCAGGACAAGGACGCGAAGCGCTACATCAAGTTCTTCGTAAGCGGGCATGAGTACAAGCTGTTCGGCCTCTTCAAGACGAGCATTCACCTTATTGGCGCGGACAGCGAGGAGGGGATGCACGCGCTGCGTCCGATGGGCACCGACAAGCTGGGCAGGGACGTTTTCTCCAGGCTGATGTACGGGACGCGGATTTCGATGTCCATCGGTCTTGTGGGCGTGGCGATTAGCCTGTTCCTGGGCATACTGATGGGCGGCCTGTCAGGGTACAGGGGAGGCTGGACGGACTCGATTATCCAGCGTCTCATAGAGTTCCTGCGCGCCATGCCAACCATACCCGTCTGGCTTGCGCTCGGCGCCGCCGTGCCGCAGGACTGGTCGGTGGTGAAGGTGTATTTCGCTATCTCCGTAATAATATCGCTCATTGGCTGGACAACCCTGGCGCGTGAGGTCAGAGGGAGATTCCTCGCGATGCGTGAGGAGGACTTCGTGATGGCGGCGCAGTTGTATGGCTCCAGTCAGATGCGCGTGATATTCCGACACATGCTGCCCTCGTTCATGAGTCACATCATCGCCACTACCACACTGGCGATACCAGCGATCATCATTGCCGAGACCTCGCTCAGCTTCCTGGGACTTGGCCTCCGGCAGCCCGCCATCAGTTGGGGCGTACTGCTCTTCGAGGCTCAGAACCTACAAGCCGTGGCGAACGCTCCCTGGCTGTTGACGCCCGGACTGTTCGTTATATTCGCGGTACTCACGCTGAACTTCATGGGCGACGGCCTGAGAGACGCGGCCGATCCTTACTCGGTCCGCAGGTAGTATCCGGCAATCGTTCCACGGCCTTATCGCGAACCATGTATGTGGATTTGGTCAATTGCGCGCGAGGTATAGGATTGTGCAATTGAACACGCATTGGATATAATACGCGGCAGTCCGAAATAACATGGAGTTTCAGAAAATGCCCCAGTCTCTTGCGTTCTTCCGTGGAAATATAGTCCCCATCGAAGATGCGCGCGTGAGTGTAATGACACACGCTCTCCACTACGGGACGGCGGTATTCGAGGGCATTCGCGGAAACTGGAACGAGGACGACGGGAAACTCTACGTATTCCGAATGGCCGAACACTACGACCGCCTGCTTCAGGGCTGCCGCATGATGCTGATGGACATTCCGTACACCACTGAGCAGTTGTGCGGCATCACGATAGAACTTCTTCAGAGATGCGGCTACAAGCAGGACCTGTACATTCGGCCCCTCGCCTACAAGAGCGAGGAGTTGGTCGCCAACCTGAAATTACAGGAACTGTCCAGCGACTTCACCCTGATCGCCGTGCCTTTCGGCAATTACATAGATGCCGAGGGCGCGATTCACTGCACGACCTCTTCGTGGCGGCGCATTGACGACACAGTGATTCCGCCCCGCGTGAAGATCAGCGGACACTACGTCAATTCCATTCTGGCCAAGACCGAGGCCACTCTCGCCGGGTTCGACGAAGCGATCATGCTGACCCAGGACGGCGACGTGTCCGAAGGTTCCGGGGAGAATCTGTTCCTCGTGACCAACGGGCAGATTTTCACGCCGCCGGTGTCAGACAACAACCTAACCGGCATCACACGCGATTCGGCTATAACACTAGCACGCGAAGAGCTTGGAATAGAGGTCGTCGAGCGCAAGATACGGCGCAGCGAACTCTACCTGGCCGACGAGGTCTTCCTGACAGGAACAGCGGCGCATATAACTCCCGTCGGCTCTCTCGACAGGCGCCCCATCGGTGACGGAGAGGTAGGGCCGATCACACAGAGTCTGCTCGACACCTACATTGGCCTGATTAAGGGCGCCAATCCCAAGTACAAGGAATGGTGTACCGAAATTCCAATGGAGTAGTGACTACTCCTTGCTTGCAGACACGCAGCGCCATACTGTGGGCAGAGCGTTCGGAACGCGGGTACGCCGGGCATGATTAATTTTACTGCTGACTACTACATCGCGGTTCTCATATCCACGGTCGGAGTCTTGCAGTTCGCCTTCTCCCTCGGCGGACTCAGAGGGCTGCTCTTCTTCAAGTCGGCGCTAATCGCCCGAACGCTTGGACTTGCAACCGCGGCGCTCGGATTCGCCCTATTCTTTGGAACCGGCGCCCGGAACATCAACGACTACGAAGGCGGCCTGGACGCTCCCGACCAGGCCATGTACTTCTCCCTGGGCGCTCTCTCGGCTTTTGCGGCAACGCTGTTCTTGTCCTCACTGGTCAACTACGGGATGAAGAGCGCAGATTCAGACCCGGACAGCGGCATTGACGCACTACGAGAAAGCAACTATGCGACCGCTCTGGCACGCAGCATCACATACTGGCGCAGCAATTGGCGAACCCTGACGAAACGCTATTTCTTTGGATAAACGGCTTCGTCGGCGCTCTGCCAATCGTGGACACGGCGGCGCAGTTGGCGGCGAGCGACTATCTCGCGCCCGCGATTTTGGCTTTTCCTCTGATCGTAGCCTGGTTCGCCGAGCGCGATTCCCGAATACGTATTCGTCAGCAGGTGGGAGCGCTAGTCGCTCTGTCCTCGATGGGTCTTTCCGGGCTGGTCGTATTCATCGCAAACATCTTCTACTTCAGACCCCGGCCCTTCGTTGACCTGGACGTGAACCTTCTCTTCTACCGGCCTACGGACTCGTCGTTTCCGGCCAACTCGGCGGCGGCGGCATTTGGGATCGCGTTTGGGATATGGGGAGTCAACCGAAGGATAGGCCGGTTCGCCATAACAGTGGCGGGGCTGTACGGACTGGCGCGGGTGTACACGGGAGTGCATTACCCTATGGACATCCTGGCGGGGGCGGCTATCGCGGCCTCGGTGACATTCGCGGTCTTCAGGATCAGCGACCTTGCTATGCCGATTCTGGTAGCCATAATCAAGGTCGCGCGGATTGTGCGGCTGGCGTAGCTATATACTATTCGTTCGGTGAACTTGGCGCGATTGAGTACACCGATATGACTTAGTAACTATCTCAAAACCCGACCTTAAGGAATTTCACCCTCACCCCAGCCCTCTCCCTTAACCCGGATCCACCGAAGGGATGGATGAGTCGTCGTGCAAAAGGGGTGAGAAAGCGCTCCATTGAATCTGGGATAATGGGTTTGAAGACAAGAACCAACCCCAGAGCAGGAGCACTTAATAGATGTTACCACCTGAGCGTCCCGACCGCATCCGAATCGCCTTCGACGATCCCCGGCTGGTGGCCAATGCCGGGCTGCTCGTGCCGGCCACTCTCGCTCAGCGCCTGGGACTGAGTGAACTGGTGGACAGCAACGTTGACCTGGGCGATGCGCCGGGACGGGCGAACCCGGGAGACAAGACGCTGACCCTGGTTGCCTCGGCGCTGGCCGGTGGGGACTGCATCGATGACGCCGACGCGCTGCGTGCCGGTGGGACCGGGCGGGTGTTGGGCTGTACAGTGAAGGCGCCATCCACCCTGGGGACCTTCCTGCGCAGCTTCAGGTGGGGACATGTGCGGCAGTTGGACCGGGTGAGCCGGGAGTTGCTGGCGCGGGCCTGGGCCGCTGGCGCGGGTCCCGGCGATGAGCCGTTGACCATCGACCTGGACTCCACCATCTGCGAGACCTACGGACTGGGCAAGGAGGGCGCCCGCCGCCACAACTACACCGGCCAGAGAGGCTATCACCCGCTTGTGGCCGTCGCCGCAGGAACCGGCGACGTGCTGATGGCCCGGTTGCGACAGGGTCGAGCCAACACCGCCCGGGGCGCAGCCCACTTCCTGCGTGAGACGGTGAGCCGGGTGCGCTGCGCCGGGGCCACAGGACAACTCACCGTACGCGCCGACAGTGGCTTCTACACCCATGACATCGTCTCCGTATGCCGAAAGACAGGTGTCCGCTTCTCCATCACCGTCCGTCAGCACACCCGACTGCGCAATCTCATAGAGGCCATACCTGAGGAGGACTGGACTCCCATACCCTACTGGATGGACGGCGCAGCCGACGTGGCTGAGACCACCTACACCCCTTTTCGGAACGAGCCCGATGCCGCACCGGTGCGTCTCATCGTCCGCAGGGTGAAGCCCACGCCCGGTTCACAACTGGCCCTCTTCGTCGACTACAGCTATCACGCCTTCATCACCGACCGACAGGGCGACACCCTCCAACTGGAGGCCGACCATCGCCGCCACGCCGAGATCGAGAACGCCATCCGAGACCTCAAGTACGGTGTCGGGCTGAACCATCTGCCCTCGGGGCGCTTTGCAGCCAACGCCGCCTGGATGGCCATACAGGTAATGGCTCACAACCTGGCTCGCTGGATCGGACGCATCGGTCTGCGCGAGCCGGTGGCGACCACCAAGACCCTGCGCAGACGCTTGTTCTCCCTCGCCGGACGGCTCACCCACTCGGCCCGCCGCCTTACTTTGCATCTCCCGCAGCGCTGGCCCTGGGAAACACAGTTCGGTCGCGCACTGACCAGACTGCGAGCCATTCCTCTGCCGGCCTGACGGCAGTGTCTACTACTGACC
Source organism: Dehalococcoidia bacterium (assembly GCA_965261525.1). Classification (GTDB taxonomy): domain Bacteria; phylum Chloroflexota; class Dehalococcoidia; order Lucifugimonadales; family UBA1123; genus VXRN01. The sequence goes on along the minus strand of OZ253472.1, from coordinate 214,567 downwards.
ACCGTACACACCACAGCCTGTCTTGTCCGTAAGATCGCTCCGGACCGGACCGCGGGTGTCCACTGTTGCCCGCAGATTCGTCAAACTCGCCCCAAATCGCCACTGTGGGCCTCCATTGGCGTCCAAAATCACGACCGCGGACCTTCAGAACGACCCAGGCGCTGACATCATAACCGCACCGCCACTTTGACACGTCCCTCACCCACGCCCCGGCGGCGATACTAACCCTCTTCGGTGGATTCGGGCTTAGGGGTCTTGATGTCGAACCAGAGACGGCCAGATATTCATGTTGAGGCCGCAATCCGTGGGCGACTCCCCATTTGACGTCGAGGACGTTAACGTCAATATAGCCACAGAGGAGATCGTAGAAGTTATTCGGCGGGGTCGGGAGCGACAATCGCGGTCCGGCCGGAGTCAGACTTTTGAGTATTGCGGCGTGGCGACCTGTGTGCCATCCGGCAGTTCCGACACCTCGAAGTCGCCGAACATCAGCGGCGACTCTTTCTGGAGAAGGTCGAGAATCTGTATGGCCAGAGAGCGAATTTCCCAGTCCGCGAACGGCGCGCCCCGCATTTCGATGAAGTGACGCCAGGCTCGGACGTTTCCGGTCACGAAAATCTTGGTCTCGGTGGCGTTGGGAAGAACAGCGCGCGCCGCTTGTCTAATGGCCTTGCGCCGGTCGGTATTGTGTTCGAAGCGCTTTCTCGGCAAGACTTCCTCAAGCTCCTCTACGAGCTTCACGTAGCTGTCGGCGGCCGACTCGAGCGCGTCCTCAAGAATGGCGCGAGCGTCGTCCGCGGCTCCGTTCTCCATCACGAGCGCGGGAGGCATGACGAACGACCCCTCCGTCTCATCAACGTATCTCTGGGAGCGCTGGCTGTACGCGAATCCGGCCCTGTGCCTGACAAGCTCGTGCGTGAGACTGCGTGAGACGCCGGTTATCACGAAGCCATAGTTAACGTGCTCGAAAACAGAACCGTCCTTGGAATTGAGCAGATTGTTTATGAAGTCTTCAATGTCGCGTCGCCCGCGACCAAAGCTCATATAGCACAGCCGCGCTGAGGTCTCGATAATCGCGCTCGCGTCGTCCGCGCCCGCGCGTATGCTGTTAGGGATTGGAGGCAGGTCCTCGTCAGACAGGAAGGCGGCTATCTGCTCCCAGTCAACCGACGGCCTGCTTACCAGATAGACATTGGGTTTGGAGCTGTACTTCATCCTAGGATGCCCCCGGCAAATCACTTCTGTCAGAGGTCACATTAGACGCTAACTCGACCCTGAAGTTAAACTACTTCTGGTCGCATGGCTCACTGAGTTACTGATGTTACGCACTTAGCTATGAATTTTTGTCTGAGAATGAGCCAGCCCAGCTACGAAAGTTCTCTCAACTGCGTAAGGTCAGTGAGTTACATACAACTATGCGTCGTCAATTCTACCTGATGTGGATTGGACGGATTATGGGAGTGGCTCTACCGAATCACCCCATACCTCCACCTCAGCGGGATTGAGACGGGTAATACCGGGCAGTCGGTCGAAGTCCGTATCTGCGGATATTATTGTGTCGGCTTCCAGCCGTCGCATAACCGCAACGTGTACAAGGTCGCGAGCGCTTACACGCGGATGCCTGTCCGCCAGCCTAGTGTTCCAACATTTTTGGATTGACGGTTTATATACCCTCACCCTAACCCTCTCCCTTTGGGAGAGGGGATAATTCGGAATCTGGATATCCATCACAACTAAGTTGTCGGACTACTAGCCGCCAAGTGAATATCCTCTTCATGAACAGGCTCTATTCTGTCGCGCATCACCTCGGCGAAATTCTGAAGGACTTCTCTTCCGAGGGCCCATCTCCCGGATGCGATATAACGATGCAGTAGCTCCTGAAGAACCTCGACATCGGTGAAAAAGGATTGTGGGTATATGGCGGCCATCATCAGGATTCTCGCGCACGGTTCCTTATTTGGATGCGCCCTGCCGGAGGCATATATTGGGACATTTGCGTCAATAAAGACCGCCTGGTTCATGGGCGGCCTCCAATTCGCGGGAGAGCGCGTCGGCATCCGGGGGGTCTTCAGCCTCCAACCTGACCAGACGTCCGACCGCCGCCCTGCGACGCTCCAACATTATTTCTTCATAGGCGTCATCAATCAGACGACGCACCACATCTGAGATGGGCAGACCTCTCTCCTCGACGAGCTCCTCTAACCGCCGCCGCCGCTCGGAATCTAGCCGTACATCTAGACGCGCCATAGTTGTTCTCCTAGTACGGACATTTATGTATGGCATTAAGTAACTATCTCAGAACCCGACCTTAAGGAATTTCACCCTCACCCCAGCCCTCTCCCTCAAGGGAGAGGGGGTCTGTTATTGAAATTCATAGCTGACTGGACATTTACCTACCCCTCTCAGCCCTCAAGGGAGAGGGAGATTGTGTCCTCCTGCCATCCGCTTGAGCGAAGAGTTTTGAGATAGTCTCTGAGTATGCGGCGCATTGCAGTTTTAGTCAATACGCCTCAGTAGATGGAGACGATTTCAGGTGTTCCGACTCATCATTCACGCTGAAAATCGAATGGCGCTAACGACCCTTTTGCCGGTTTGTTCTCATTCACAGCCGGGGTCTGCGCAGCCCGAACTGAACAATCAGGACACTATTGCAACAGCATCTCCATTTCAATCTCGTCGCGTAACGGAATGCCGTTCATTCCGATCATGGGGATCCCAGGTTCGAGTTCTCGTGAATTCGCAAGGGCGTTGGGATATACGGCAACGAGTGTGAAACTTCGCTTCTGGTAGAAGCCGAGCGCGCGCAGGTTATCGTTGGTGGTGATGAGCCACAGCCTGGCGCATCCCCAAGATACGGCGGCGCTTCTCGCAAAATCTATAAGAGCCGTTCCCACCCCGATGCCCTCACGCATAGACTGCATTAGCGTGATCTCGCACTGTTCGCCGACCATGTCATATGTCAGCAATCCAACGGGAATTCCATCCTGCACGGCAACAAAGCCCTCATGGGTAGAAATGTTATGTAAAACGCCACGGCTAACCATGGCAGTGGCGTTCCAATACGTCTCAAGCGTTTCGACAATCCAGCCCCTATCTTCAGCGACCGTCGGGCGCACGTCAAAGTTCCTGCCTTTCATGCGATTCGACCTGGTTTCATGCCCTCGCGCCGAAAGTGCGCTGTGGCGTACCTGGAAACAGAGAAAAATGTGTATGCGCCGCGAGCCAGACTCCATCGCGCCGTTCTAGTGTAACAGTCGCCCGCCCCGGACGATTGAACGGCCTGTGGTCTCCGTCATAGCCGGTGGATGTCCATGAAACTACTCCCCACGCCTGATCGCCGCTTCCGCCCGCATACACATTGTCCAGGTCCATCTTGAAGTCGCTGATGTTTCCCCAGATACTCTTCCACTGTCCTTCTCGCAGCGCCTTGCGCCCGCGTACAATGCTCATCGCCGTGCCGAACGACACGACCTCCTCCGCAAAGATATGCTCGGCGGCGGCGTAATCTACGCTGGCGCAATATCGCTCCATCAGCGCGAACCACTGCTTAACGGCATCTACGGGATCGTTTGTCTCAACCGGAGGATTGACCTGGGTCATTCTGAGTTCCACCATCTTCTGATAGATTTTCCGCGCTCGGACGGCGCGGCTACAAATCAAGCGCTTCTTTTGCCGCTTTGAACATCACGTCCACCGGGGCCTCCTGGCCCGTCCAGCGCGACCAGGCAGCCGCTCCCTGATAGACGAGCATCGGCAGACCGCCGACGCATCGAGCGCCCGCTTTCTCGGCGTCCACGAGGAGGGGTGTGTTCGGTGGGTTGTACACCATGTCGTACACAACACATCCAGGAGAAATAGCGTCGGACGGAATGGGAGACTCGCCCTCCGCCGGGCCGTGCAGCATACCCACCGACGTGGAGTTGACTATCAGATCGGCTCGCTTACAGGCTATCATAAACTCTGGGGCCACAATACTGAACGCGGTCGTCTCGACACCCGCCCGCCGTAGCTCTTCGGCGAGAGATATGGCTCGCTCGACGGTTCGGTTCGCAATCGTCAGAGCGCCTGCCCGCTCATCTGCCAGCGCGTATGCCGTCGCCCTCGCCGCGCCGCCCGCGCCTACCAGAACCACCTCCAAGCCTGAGACGCTTACTCCGGCCTCGCCCCTGAGGGAGTTGATGAACCCAAGCGCGTCGGTGTTGGAGCCGATAAGACGACCGCTCCGGTTGACGATTGTGTTCACCGCGCCGATTCTCGTTGCCAGATCGTCAATCTCGTCCAGATGTTCCATCACCGCCTGCTTGTGTGGCACGGTCACGTTCGCGCCCAAGTAGGTTTCGCTCCGTAACGCGGCTACGCCCGCAGCCAGATCGTTCGGGGCTGTCTCCCAAGCCTCGTAAACCGCGTCAATTCCAATATGCTCGAACGCGGCGTTGTGCATCGCGGGCGATATGGAATGCCGGATTGGATAGCCGAATATGCCTGCGAGAAGTGTCATTTCGAAATCCTGTTTACAGTATTCGGATTACAGTTTACAGTGGACAGCGCGAACGACTCCAATCCGAATATCTATTGCAAAGGAAGCTATTATGGAAGCAAAGACTGGAAAATCGCTGGAACAGGACCTGATGTTCGCGGTGGTCAAGGAGAAGTACGGTCACCTGCTGGATGACGGTCAGCTTGAACAGGTGCGTAAGACAGTCGTAGGGCTGTCCGATTTCTTCGCTCCAATGCGCGCCGTTAATCTGACCAACGACGTTGAGCCTTTCTCCACCTTCAAGCCCTTCAGGAGCGACGACAATGGCTGACGAACTCGCTTTTACCCCAATCAGAACTCTCGCGTCGCTCATTCGTGAAGGGAGCGTATCCCCGGTAGAGTTGACTGAAATGTGTCTTGCGCGCCTGGATGAATTCGGGCCGACTTACAATTCACTTGTGACCCTAACATCGGAGCGCGCCCTCGAAACCGCGCGCCGTGTTCAGTCCGAGCTTGCTGACGGGCGCGACCCCGGTCCGCTCGCGGGGATTCCGTTCGGCGCGAAAGACCTGCTCGCGACGTCGGGTGGGATACCGACGTCCTGGGGGGCTGCGCCGTTCAGCGAGCAGCAGTTCGATCGCGACGCGACTGTTGTCACAAAGCTGGAGCGCGCGGGCGCGCCCCTCGCCGCCAAGCTCGCCATGATAGAGCTTGCGGGCGGCATGGGATACAACCAGCCGAACGCATCCTTCACCGGCCCGCCACGCAATCCGTGGAACAAAGAGCGCTGGACTGGCGGGTCGTCCAGTGGGTCGGGAGCGGCGGTCGCCGGGGGACTTGTCCCGTTCGCAATAGGCTCCGAGACCTGGGGTTCGATACTGTCGCCGTCGAACAACTGCGGACTCTCCGGTCTGCGCCCAACCTATGGCCGAGTCAGCCGCCACGGCGCGATGGCGCTGTGCTGGACACTGGACAAACTGGGCCCGCTGTGTCTCACCGCGGATGATTGCGGTATCGTGCTGGAAGCCATAGCCGGACCCGATCCCAACGATCCCACGACCTACCCTCACCCGTTCACATATGACCCGGACTACGACCCAGGTCGGAAGTTCAAGATAGGCGTTCTCAGGGACGCCACCGAGGGCGCGCAGGACGCTGTGAAGGCCAACTTCGAGGCTGCGGTTGGCGCTCTTGCCGATTATGTGGACGTGGAGGAGATCGAGTTTCCCGACCTGCCTTATGTGCAGGTGACGCGGACTATCCTGATGGTAGAGTCCGCGAGCGCGTTCGAGGACTTCATAGCCGAGGGCGGCCCTGCCGGGCTGACCGCGCCGGAAGACCACTATGGCCCCTACGCCAGAACCGCGATACTTGCCAGCGACTATGTTAAGGCGCTGCGGCTGCGCGGGGTAATGGCGCGGGAGGTTGACGCGGTGATGTCCGGCTACGACGCTATTGCCGCGCCCACATCGCTCACGACCGCTACGCCGATTGACGAGCAGTTCAGGCGGACTATCACAGGCCCGGGCGATGTGATTGGGGCCGTCGGCAACGGCTGCGGCCTACCTTCCGTATCGGTTCCGAGCGGGTTCGACGTTGACGGAATGCCGACCGGCATCCAGTTCATGTCGAGGGCCTATGACGAAAACGTTTGCCTTGCGATTGGAAGGAGATACCAGTCTCTAACCGACTGGCATAAACGGCGCCCGGATGGGCTGGAGTAGGCGAGGTCTCACATGGGAAAGATAGTGGCGATTGGCGGAGGTGACCTCAGTGCGCTGGTGACCGAGCCGATAGATAGGGTCATCATGGAACTCGCGCCCAAGCGATCCAGCGCGGCGCGTCCCAATGCGCTGTTCATCCCGACCGCCAGCAGCGATTCGGTGGAATACTGGGAGGCGTTCGACCAGGCATACCGCGTGGCATACGGCTGCGACACCGACGTTCTCTACCTACTCGGCGCGATTCCAGACCCGGAGGATACCGCTCGCAAGATTGGCCGCGCCGACATCATCTACGTCGGGGGCGGCAACACGCTGAAGATGATGCGCCGATGGCGCAGGCTGGGTGTGGACACGCTTCTGCGGGAGGCGCACGAACGTGGGGCGGTTCTGTGCGGCGTGAGCGCGGGCGCAATCTGCTGGTTCGACAGCGGGCACAGCGATTCCATGTCGTTCTACAAACCCGACGACTGGGACTATATCGCAGTAACCGGAATGGGGCTTGTGAGTGGGCTGGCCTGCCCCCACTACAACGGCGAGACAGACGGCATCCCCAGGCGTCAGAGCTTCCATGACATGGTGAAGAAGAGGGGCGGCATGGGCATTGCGATAGACAACGACTGCGCCATCGCGTTCGTTGAGGACGGATACAAGGTACTGTCGGCGTCGCCGGATGCCGCCGCCTACACCCTTTTCGTCCAAGAGGGCGAGGTGGTCGAGAAGGCAATAGCGCTCTCAGAGGAGTACCTACCCACAGTGAATCTGTACCAGAGGTGAAATCCATGACTTATGATCTCGTAATCAGGGGCGGCAGGGTGATAGATCACGAGTCCGGTCTGGACGCCATTCGTAATGTCGGCGTGAGAGGCGGACGCATCGAAACGCTGACCGACGCCAACTTAGACGGTGATTCGGTCATAGACGCGGACGGTCTCATTGTCGCGCCGGGTTTCATAGACCTGCATTCGCACGGCCAGGACGCCGAGAACTACGAGGTTCAGGCCAGAGACGGCGTGACCACCGCGCTCGAACTCGAGGTGGGCGCGGGGGACATTGATTCCTGGTACGAGCGTCGTAAGGGCAATGCGCTAATCAACTTTGGCGCGAGCGTGGGACACATTCCGGTGCGCATCGAGGTCATGGGCGACCCGGGCGACTTCCTTCCGGTCGCGGACGCTGCATACCGAGAGGCTACGACAGACGAACTCGAACGCATAAAAGAGGGTATCGAGCTTGGCCTTCGGCGCGGCGCGCTGGCCGTCGGGTTCGGGTTGGACTACACGCGCGGCTGCTCGAGGTGGGAGGTTATCGAGGTCTTCAGGATCGCGGCTAAGTACGGCGCTCCGTGCCATGTTCACCTGCGCGGAAAGGGACACCAGGATCCGATGAGCAGCATTGAGGCCGCGGGAGAGGTGATAGCGGCGTCCGCGGTAACGGGCGCGCCGCTGCACATCGTTCACGTCCAGAGCACCGGAATGCACGCCACCGGCGACACGCTGGGCATGATTCGGGGAGCGCGTGAGCGCGGTCTGGATGTCACGACAGAGTGCTACCCATACGCGGCCGGCATGACCGCTATAGACTCCGCGCTGTTCAGTGAGGGCTGGCAGCAGAAGTACGGAATCGGCTATGACAGCCTTCAGTGGGCGGAAACCGGAGAGAGGCTCACGTCTTCCACCTTCGCCGAGTACCGAGAGACGGGCGGGATGGTGATAGTCCACTCGACGCCGCAGGACGCGGTTGACACGGCAGTGACCAGTCCTCTCTGCGCCATCGCAACCGACGGGTTCCTGCGGAATGGCAAGGGACATCCCAGGACGGCGGGGACTTACTCGCTGATACTGGGCAGATACGTTCGGGAGCGTGGGTTGCTGTCGCTATCGGATGCGCTGTCCAAGTGTTCGCTCATGCCGGCGCGGAGGCTCCAGGACAGGACGCCCGCATTCGCGCGAAGGGGCAGGATAGGTCAGGGAATGGATGCGGATGTTGTCATCTTCAATCCGGATACAGTGATTGACAACTCGACCTATGAGGATCCAGGTCTGCCGCCGATGGGAATTGAGTACGTTGTGGTGGGAGGAACGCCGGTGGTTGAGCGGAGCGAGGTGGTGGTGGGTGCGGCGCCGGGGGTTGGGGTCAGGGCGGTCTAGTCGCTAACGCATCATTGACTGAATGCGTCTAGTCGTCGGATGTCTCGTCTAGCCTTGGGACAGGGGCAGGGGCGGCTGGCCGCCTTCGCGGACTACGGTTTGGGCGGCGTACATGAATTCGCGGAAGAGGGGGTGGGGCCTGTTGGGGCGGGAGAGGAATTCGGGGTGGAACTGGGTGCCGAGCATGAACCTGGCGGGCGCGTATTCCATGATCTCCACCAGGCTTCCGTCGGGGGATATGCCGGTGGGCCACAGGTTTGCGGCCTCGAATCGCTCGCGGTAGGCGTTGTTGAACTCCCAGCGATGCCTGTGCCGCTCTTCTACCTCTACATCTCCGTAGGCCCTCGCGGCGATGCTGTCGCTGACCATGTTGCACGGGTACGCGCCCAGACGCATAGTGCCGCCCATGTCGGTAACATCGCGCTGGCTGTCCATGAGGTCAATTACGGGATAGGGAGTGGCGGAGTCCATCTCGGTGGAGTTGGCGCCTTTCAATCCCACGACGTTGCGCGCTATCTCTATCACCATCACCTGCAAGCCGAGACACAGCCCCAGATACGGGACATCGTGATCGCGGGCGTATGTGGCGGTCTGGATCATGCCCTCGACGCCCCTCTGCCCGAATCCGCCCGGCACGACTATGCCGACGACCGAATCCAGAAGCGCGTCCGCGCCTTCCTCCTCGATTTGCTCAGAGTTTATCCATGCCACATCCACGTCAAGGTTGAAGTGCAGGCCGGCGTGAAGCAACGCTTCTTTGACCGATATGTAGGAATCGTGCAGGTCAACGTACTTGCCCACAATCGCGATCGGCAGCGCGCGCTTGGGTTCGTGGATAGCTTTGACCATATTGCGCCAGTCCACCAGGTCTTGTTCGACACCCTTGAGCTCGAGCCTGTCAATGATCAGGTCGCAGAGGCCCTCGTCCTGAAGGATTAGAGGGACTTCATAGATGCTGGACACGGTTGGCAGGGTGATCACAGCCTCGCCGGGAACGTCGCAGTGAATCGAGATCTTCTTCTTGATGTCGTCGTCCACTTCATGGTCGGAGCGGCAGACTATGGCGTCGGGCTGAATGCCGATACCGCGCAGTTCACGGACGCTGTGCTGGGTGGGCTTGGTCTTCAGCTCGCCTGCGGAAGATATGTAGGGCAGGAATGTGAGGTGAACGTAGAAGACGTTGTCGCGCCCGACCTCGTTACGCATCTGCCGGATGGCTTCCAGGAATGGAAGGCCCTCTATGTCGCCCACGGTGCCGCCCACCTCGACTACGATTACGTCGGCCTGAGATTCTTCGGCAAGTTTCTGGATGCGCTGCTTGATGGCGTCGGTGACGTGCGGCACGGCCTGTATGGTGCCGCCCAGAAATTCGCCCCGCCTTTCCTTCGATATGACCTCGCTGTATATCTGACCCGCCGTGATGTTCGACAGCTTCGACAGGTTCACGTCCACGAAGCGCTCGTAGTGGCCGAGGTCGAGGTCGGTTTCCGAACCGTCCTGGGTGACGAACACCTCACCGTGCTGGTAGGGGGACATAGTGCCGGAGTCAACGTTGAGATAGGGGTCGAGTTTCATGAGCGAAACCGAGACGCCGCGACTCTTGAGGATCCGACCAATCGAGGCGACGCTGACCCCCTTGCCGATAGAGCTTACCACGCCGCCCGTAACGAAAATAATCTTAGTCATTTGGCCACCGGATGACTGAACAGCGCGAACCCCCCGGTGGGTGACTGGCATGACGCACAGCGTCCAACTCACGGGAAGTCCATGGACATACAATAGAGGCGGTTTCGATAGGGACAGTTCGAGAGAGGAGCGAAGGATCCGCTATGCGCCTACTTGAGCGCACTACTTATCCATTCCTATGACGGCTTTGAAGTATATACGCGCCACTGCAACCACATCCCCTCAGTATGTAAATACTGGGAAAAGTATAGGATTGACCATTGTCACTGTCAATACAAAAATCCAATGGAATAGGGTCTGAACTGGCAAAATTATGGCGCCGACGGAACTTGAGTATCATCCTACTCTAATCCAGATTCGGGGACGACCTACTTTAGCTATGCGCCTCGACGAGCGGCTGGATGAAGGCGGTGTCCGTCGAAGCGCGCGCCACATCCAGATCATACATACGCTGGAGATTTAGCCAGAATTCGGGAGACATCCGCAGCGCCTGACCGATTCTCAGCGCGGTATCAGCTGTAATGGACCGGCGGCGGCGGACGATTTCGTTGATGCGAATAGGAGGGACTCCCGTTGCCTTGGCCAGGCGATACTGGCTGATTCCGAGTTCGTCCAGTATCTCCGCTAGATGCTCGCCCGGGTGTATTGGAGTATCAATGTCCATGGGTACCCCTCGACGAAGAACCAACTGATCGTTGAATAATCGTTCAGTGTCCCTGTCCTTGAAACGATTCATTGCTTACTATATTAACGCGTGACGTAATCACCATCAATAGTTGCTATTCTTGCTATCACGGGAATCCGCGTTTTTGAGTACCCCGAATTTGGAAGGAATTATCCATTCATCCTGATTGGGCATTATTTTTCCTAAGTACCATAAACATCGTTGGAAGTATCGCTACCAGGGCGACGACCATGGCTATCAGGAAGAATTCGCTGAAGATAGAAAGGCCGGCGTCCGTCAGCGCGGCCTCGAACTCGCTTACCCTGGCCTGGGTCTGCTCGGATGTCTCACCCGGCAGAGCCAGCGGCAGCTCGAGTCCCACTACCAGCTGCTGGAAACGCCCGGTTCCCCAGGCGGTCAATGCGGCCAGTCCGAAGGTCATGCCGACTACGCGCATGGCGGTCACAATGGCGGAAGCGGCTCCGCGCAGTTCGACCGGCACGGAGTTGACCGCAGCCAGAGCTATTGGCGCGATCAGCAGCCCGAAGCCCAGCCCAGCCGTCGCCAGGTGCAGCGTCATAGCAGGGTCGGCGATGTCGGTTCCCCATGAACTCATCAGGCCAAACCCAATCGCTATCAGGGCCAGTCCCAGAGTTGTCGGTATCCGAGAGTCCATGCGCTGGCAGGCGAGCCCTCCCAGCGCGGCGCCAACAGGAATAGCCACAGTCATTCGCATCAGCATCAGGCCGCCGTCCAGGGTCGTTTTCTCCAACACGGTATTGGCCATCAGCGGTATCGTTACCATGCCGATGATGAGCGCGCCCCCGATGAGCAGGTGCGTGACGTTGGCCGCGCCGAACGCGCGCGATCCGAACATCGTCAGAGGCAACAGCGGCGAGTCGGCTATCCTCTGTCGAATAATGAACAGGGCGAATGTAACACCTGCTGACAGCGCGTACACCAGGAACAAAGCATCGGGCGAGTCCACCCTCGCGAGGGCAAGTGTGATTGCGCATAGAGACGCGGCCAGAAGCGCGCTGCCCAGGTAGTCTATGCGCGCGGGGTACTTCGGACTGGGGCGCAGCAGCGCGAGCAGAGGGATGAGTACCAGGACGCCGAGCGGTATGTTTATCCAGAAGACCCAGGGCCATCCGAGGAAGTCGCCTATCAGGCCGCCCCACAGTGGACCTATGACCGCTCCCGCTTCGGAAGACGCGCCTATCAGCCCAAGCGGAATGCCCCGTCTGTCGGGCGGGAAGAGGTCGCCGACGATGGCGATGGAGATTGGCAGCAGCGCTCCGGCTCCGACGGCCTGAAACACACGAGCGGCGACGAACCAGGTCAGGCTCGTGGTGAGCGCCGCCGCCACGGAGCCAGCCATGAATACCAGCATCGAGGCGACGTAGAGGTTCCTGTGCCCCCAGACGTCGGACATCCGGCCTATCAGGGGCATAGCGGCTACGTAGCCGAGCAGATAACCGGTGATAGTCCAGGAGGCGCGGTCAAGCTCGTTCACCTGAACGTTGAGGTCAAGGAGAATCTGCGGGAGGACCGTAACGATTACAGTCTGGTCGTCCGCCGCTATGAATATGCCCGCGAACACGGGCAGCAGCGTGAGATAGCGCGAACGGGTCCGTCCGCCCTTGTCGGTCGAGGAAGACAAGGGTTAGCCGCTGTCGGGCGCGGAGATCGAGATGGGCTCGTTGAACTGCGACATGATGATTGTCCGTATCACGCCGTCCGGATCGCCGGCGGTAGCGCGTCCCTCTATCACCGCCTTCTTCATGTAGAGTGTGTCCTTGTCCAGGGTGACCTCCACGCGCACGGTCCCGTCCTGAGCCGCGTCGCCCAGCAGCGGTCGCAAGGCCCGCACGTCGAGGTCGCCTACTATTCTGAACTCGTTGTCCGACCTGGAGATGAGGGCTGGATTTCGCAGGTCTGTCATCATGGCTCCGATACCCCGCTGGGGATCGAAGAATCCGAGCGGGCTGACCTCGGCGGCCACCACCTCCCAGTTGCCGGACAGGGGGTTGGTCATGTAGCTCTCATCTCCAATCGTAATCAGGCTGGCGCGCATGGCGAACCTGCCGCTGAACTTGCCTGAAAAGCTGATAGAGATGCTGTCGGGGCTTACGACATCGCCTTCGGCCTCGGTGATGTCCAGCGTGTCACTGAAAGGGGTGCTGCCTTCGTCGTTGTGTTCGAGTCTGAAGTGGAATGTGTCGAGTTGGGAGGTCGCTTCGCCCGAGCGTCGGAGAAGGTCATCTACGTTTATTGGCGTGGGAGTTGGGACGGGTGTGGAAGTTGGCGGCGAGGCGACCGTCGGTTCAGGAGGAGATGATCGGCTTTCGGAGCATCCGGCTGTGACCAACAGGATGAATACGACCATTGACAGGAACAAAAAAGTTAATCTGTACATCGAGGTCATTGGCTGCTCGCGCCTTTGTACGGCAGGCATTGCTTCCGCGGGGCGCGGAGGGTGAGGCGTATCGTGAGAGCCTAAGCCTGTGGGTAGCGGTTCTTGTCCGGGGCGAAGATCGAGTCCTCGGGAACGTTCGGCATCTGCCTGCGCCGCACGAACTTCGACACCACACCGCCCGATACCACGCTGAAAATCGCCGCGCCCGCTATTCCTATCGGCACGCCCTTGAGTATCTGCCGTCGCGTAAATCCCTTTTTCGAGTCCGCTTTTTCGCTCATGCCTGAAACGCTCTTCCCTGAACTTGCTGATCCGAATTTCCGACGCCGACATTATAGACCGACACGGTGGAATTCAACAAGGTTGGCTTCGGCGATGACCAGAGTCTTGTATCCTGTTTGGGATAATATCAAGTGGCATATCTCCCGTCTCAGGGGCGACAGTACAACAACATTCGCTCATACCGGAGGGGTGGATACCCGCTTTCGCGGGTATGACGCGACGAAAACGAAAGCCCCTGCCGTTGATGAGCATGTATTCAGTTTTGAGGGCGGGGCGGTCAGGGATCTTCTTCGTCGCGGGGGACGGTGGAGCAGGGACAGGGCCAGTCGTCATCCCCGTCGTCGCACAGGCCCGCCTCGCACATCGCCCAGTCATCCTCGGTCCACCAATCCCTGGGGTCCTCGGGGGCTGAATGCACGATGTCCATCAGGCCGTCGAACCACCTGGGGTAGGGTTGGGGAGTGAGGCCGGGGCAGCGCTTCTTGATGTAACGTTCCTTTTCCTCCCAGAGTCTGCGCGCCTCGGCCTGCTGCGATTCCATGTCCTCGAACTTATCCATGCTCCTGCGGAGTATGGAGTCGTCTATGGTATCGCCCTCTTCGCAGTACCTGATCCGGTAGAGACGCTCGGCTTCTTCTCGGGGCATTCCGAGGGGGACACCGGCGGGCGGATAGGTGAACTGTGGGGCAGCCGTGGCCGGCGCGGTCTGCGCTCGCGGCGTCGGCCTGGGAGCGGACTGTTGATCGGAGTCGGTCGCGGGCCGGGTCATCCTGCGACGCGGCGGCGCGAATATTGGAAAAGCGTAGCCGATCAGTTCCTTTCCGGCGGCTATTCGCAGGGAGGGGCTGAAGCTCTTGATACCGCCTTCCATGGCTTCGAGCAGGAACTTTACGACCCTGCGTCCGCCTCTGGTGAGTTTCCTGACGTATCCGGCGATTTCACGCTGGGCGGAGGTGAGCGCAGAGTCAATTTCGTCGTCTGCGGCGCGGCGCTGGGCGGAGTCCCTTGTCCTGGGAACGGAGGGTTTCTTTATGGATTCGACGAATTCTATGCCCTGTTCTATGCAGAGTATGGCGAGGACACGTCCGGCCATGATCTGGTGTTTGGGGGTGAAGTTGTCGAAGTATCCGTTCATGGCGCGCTGCATGAATCGGACGACGGTTCGTCCGTTGTCGGTTTCCTCTCGGACAATCTGTTGGAGTTCCGGGTATGGGGTCATTGTCAATTTTCAATTAGGAATTTGGAATTATGAATCTGGGTTTGTGGGGTTGTTGTGATACGTATGTTCTTATATGGGAGTATAGAGGATGGCAGGGGTTGGGTCAAGTAGTGATTTCGGGGTGTAAGCATCACAAAAGTGGTGGGTGGAAACAATTTAGTCAGCAGTCGCCCGCTGGATTGCCGAGCGGCGAGCCCTTCGGGGTTCCCACTTTCGCTGGAACGACGAGACGCAGACCCAGGGTTTTTCGGTTATCCAATATGGCGCCGCAACTAGAGTGCAACCACAAGGGGCGCCCCTACCGGAAGACACGCATTGCGACCGCCTAATCCCGAATCCACCGAAGAGGGTTAGTATCGCCGCCGGGGCGTGGGTGAGGGACGTGTCAAAGTGGCGGTGCGGTTATGATGTCAGCGCCTGGGTCGTTCTGAAGGTCCGCGGTCGTGATTTTGGACGCCAATGGAGGCCCACAGTGGCGATTTGGGGCGAGTTTGACGAATCTGCGGGCAACAGTGGACACCCGCGGTCCGGTCCGGAGCGATCTTACGGACAAGACAGGCTGTGGTGTGTACGGTGGTCAGTAGTAGACACTGCCGTCAGGCCGGCAGAGGAATGGCTCGCAGTCTGGTCAGTGCGCGACCGAACTGTGTTTCCCAGGGCCAGCGCTGCGGGAGATGCAAAGTAAGGCGGCGGGCCGAGTGGGTGAGCCGTCCGGCGAGGGAGAACAAGCGTCTGCGCAGGGTCTTGGTGGTCGCCACCGGCTCGCGCAGACCGATGCGTCCGATCCAGCGAGCCAGGTTGTGAGCCATTACCTGTATGGCCATCCAGGCGGCGTTGGCTGCAAAGCGCCCCGAGGGCAGATGGTTCAGCCCGACACCGTACTTGAGGTCTCGGATGGCGTTCTCGATCTCGGCGTGGCGGCGATGGTCGGCCTCCAGTTGGAGGGTGTCGCCCTGTCGGTCGGTGATGAAGGCGTGATAGCTGTAGTCGACGAAGAGGGCCAGTTGTGAACCGGGCGTGGGCTTCACCCTGCGGACGATGAGACGCACCGGTGCGGCATCGGGCTCGTTCCGAAAAGGGGTGTAGGTGGTCTCAGCCACGTCGGCTGCGCCGTCCATCCAGTAGGGTATGGGAGTCCAGTCCTCCTCAGGTATGGCCTCTATGAGATTGCGCAGTCGGGTGTGCTGACGGACGGTGATGGAGAAGCGGACACCTGTCTTTCGGCATACGGAGACGATGTCATGGGTGTAGAAGCCACTGTCGGCGCGTACGGTGAGTTGTCCTGTGGCCCCGGCGCAGCGCACCCGGCTCACCGTCTCACGCAGGAAGTGGGCTGCGCCCCGGGCGGTGTTGGCTCGACCCTGTCGCAACCGGGCCATCAGCACGTCGCCGGTTCCTGCGGCGACGGCCACAAGCGGGTGATAGCCTCTCTGGCCGGTGTAGTTGTGGCGGCGGGCGCCCTCCTTGCCCAGTCCGTAGGTCTCGCAGATGGTGGAGTCCAGGTCGATGGTCAACGGCTCATCGCCGGGACCCGCGCCAGCGGCCCAGGCCCGCGCCAGCAACTCCCGGCTCACCCGGTCCAACTGCCGCACATGTCCCCACCTGAAGCTGCGCAGGAAGGTCCCCAGGGTGGATGGCGCCTTCACTGTACAGCCCAACACCCGCCCGGTCCCACCGGCACGCAGCGCGTCGGCGTCATCGATGCAGTCCCCACCGGCCAGCGCCGAGGCAACCAGGGTCAGCGTCTTGTCTCCCGGGTTCGCCCGTCCCGGCGCATCGCCCAGGTCAACGTTGCTGTCCACCAGTTCACTCAGTCCCAGGCGCTGAGCGAGAGTGGCCGGCACGAGCAGCCCGGCATTGGCCACCAGCCGGGGATCGTCGAAGGCGATTCGGATGCGGTCGGGACGCTCAGGTGGTAACATCTATTAAGTGCTCCTGCTCTGGGGTTGGTTCTTGTCTTCAAACCCATTATCCCAGATTCAATGGAGCGCTTTCTCACCCCTTTTGCACGACGACTCATCCATCCCTTCGGTGGATCCGGGGTAAGGAATTTCACCCTCACCCCAGCCCTCTCCCTCAAGGGAGAGGGGGTCTGTTGATTGAAATTCATAGCTGACTGGACATTTACCTACCCCTCTCAGCCCTCAAGGGAGAGGGGGTCTGTTATTGAAATTCATAGCTGACTGGACATTTACCTATCCCTCTCAGCCCTCAAGGGACTGAGAGGGATAGGTATTCACAATGCAATCACCCTCACCCCAGCCTCTCCCTCAAGGGAGAGGGAGATTGTGTCCTCGTGCCATCCGCTTGAGCGAAGAGTTTTGAGATAGTCTCTAAATGCGTCTCCCCGCGCATATCGGCAGCGACCAGTTGAAACACATAGACGCGCGACGTCCCGCCGAACACCTCAGAAAAGGCCAGCGCCCTTGACCTCAACCAGCATATTCGACATTCTCGCGACCTCGGAGATCGGCGCGTATGCCGTTACTATAGATCAGACAATCATTTTCTGGAATAGCGGCGCGCAGCGGATTCTTGGACACTCTGTGGATCGAGTCATTGGACGCCGCTGCAATGAAGTCCTGTCGGGGCTGGCTGCCGGAAGCCTGACCCCGGAATGCCAGCGTGGGTGCCCCTCGCTGCGCTGTCTGCAAGTCGGCAAGATTCCAACTACGCTCAGACTGCGGATGCTTTGCGCTACGGGCGTTCGGAAGCCCGTGCTGCTGACTCCCATGGTGGTCGGCGGCGAGGAAAACGACGCTCCGCTGCTGGTGCATCTCTTCGACGACGGGACCGAGTCCCAGCAACGAGTCCCAGCAATTAGACAGGGCCGCCGAATCGGTCAAGGATGAACTGACCCAGGGTGGATATGAGATCGTGTCGGATCATACTGAGGCAGATGTCTCTCTCACCGACGCGCCTTCGCTTACCGCTCGTGAACTTGAGGTTCTGCGCCTGGTGTCCCTGGGCTGGAAGGTGCCGGACATATCGGAAAATCTGTATATCAGTCCTCACACGGTACGGAACCACATACGCCACTTTCGCCATAAACTGAAGGCTGCAAACAGGCTGGGCGCGGTCGTTAACGCGATACGTCTGGGTATCCTGGAGCTTGAATGATTCCGGTGGCAACGCCCGGACGCGAATCCGTTACGTTTGTGAAGGCGAGGGCGAGCTTTCTTTCGTAGAGTTGTCCTCGCAAACCGTGTAGAGTCCAGTCGCAGCAGGACCACATCCGAGCGCGTCTTTCACTTCAGGCACGACCCGGTAGCTATATTCTCCTCCTCCATCTCTACGAGTCAGGAAGCGTCACTTTCATCTTAGCTCGACTTTGTACATTCAGGCGGCGTAAGTCAGGGATTCTATGAGTCGGTTGAACAGAAGCGCGGGGACTTTAACGATGTCGGGTTTGCGCTTAGACACACAAAAAGTCTCAGACGCTCTCCACATATGATGACGCGCCAACGCGATTGCGTCGCTGAACGTGGGTTCAGACTTGGCGTACCATGCGGCTGAACGCGTTGGAACTGAACCTTCTCGCCTTAGCAGTTCGGCTGCGAGGGTTATCCAGGAGAACAGCGCCAGCAGCGCGGGCGTGGTACGGGCTATGGCAAGGTCCGACCATTGACGTTGCGTCTCCACTCCTAGGTGAGCGCGTACCTCCTGGAATGTAACTTCAATCCGCCAGCGCAGCGCGAACCATTCGACGATCCGGATCGGCGCGACCGCAGGATCGGCGCATAGCAGCGCCTGAGAGTTCAACTGCCCCAGTGGGTCTCGAATGAGAACCCAGCGAATGGGCACAGGCGGCTTGCCGCTGTGATACCAGAGCGCGGTGTGAGAGCTGAGTTCCACCGTACGGGTATCGTTGTCGTACCATGCGACCGATGTCCGGCTCCGGCGTGTATCGGGGCGGTCGAGGAGTTCCCTGAGCGTGGGCAGGCGCTGGCCCTTGAGACGCGGGCGTCCCATCTGACCGGGCAGTCGGGTTGGAGCGGGTTCGTAGAGCGCGGCGTCGAGCCTCAGTCTGGTGATGAAGGCAACGGGTTGGGACATAGACTGGCAGAAGTGGAGCAGGTCTAGTGCGGCGTAGCCGCTGTCAGCCACCATGACGATGGGACGGTCTGGAAGCCAACGCCGGAGTTGGAGTATCATCTGGCGCGCCCAGTCGGTGATTTTCTTGTGAGTCCGTCCCATCTTCCGGTTGTAGCGTTCTGAGGGCGCAAGCGCTGTCAGTACAGGCAATGCCCATGTCCTATGCGCCCAGGGTATGGTGGTCAGCCACATCAGGCTTATCCAGCGCAGGCCCGAGGCCTTGACCAGATGGCTGTCGCTGGAGCGCGCAGCGTCTCGATATATCCCCTTGGCCTTGATGCGTCTGCCTCGCCTTCGCTCAATCGTCTCGTCTATGCCAAACACCAAGGGGCCGTCGCCATGATCGAACCGATGTATGAGGAGCGACAGCAGGGCACCGCTCAGCCGCAGGGACGACCATGCGGCGCGATTGAGAACGTGGTGGTACTTTGCGAAGCCGTCATCGTCGTCGAGGCCCATGACGCGAAGAGCGGATGTGATGGTGCGCTTTCGCGGAGCTAGAATGACTCCGACCAGCAATACCTGAACCTTCATCCAGGTTCTGCGTTGAAACAGAGTTGAGAAGGGTTGGAGTATGGGTATAATGGGATCAGGCAGGGTGAGCATAAGTCGGACCTTTCGTCGTAGTCTGGCTCCGACTAGCTTACCCCGCTTTTATATTCTGTCCACCTTTTGTACAAAGTCGAGCTGAGAACAGACCTGATAATAAGAGCTCAGAGACACACAGCAAGAGGAATCGATCTCTATATTGTCGTAGAAGCCTTATACACAAGTGATGAAGACGACCTCGATAAAGTCATACTGAGCACCGAGGTGTTGCGGAAAGTATTTCCCCACACCGAAGTCGTCGCAGCTCTGTACTTCACCCACATCAGCAACCAAGACCTCAGCGCTACGGAAATCGCCGAGGTGATTGCCATCAGAGCCAACTAGAAGTCTTAGAGGGTGTTTCCAAAGGATATGTCATGAAGGATTCAATCGTCGGAGCATGAGATGAGTCATAGCTATGTTGACCCAGGCCTCGGTTGTTTCAGGCAGCGCCTCGTAGTCCTTGCTCAACCTGCGACACCTTCCCAGCCACGCGAATGTTCGCTCAACCACCCATCTGCGCGGCAGCGCCTTGAACTGGTGACTGTCCCGGGGACGCCTCACGATTTCAAGCGTCCATCCTGTCAACTCCCGCACCCACTCGATCAGTTTTCCCCCATAGCCCGCGTCAGCCCAGATCAAACGCATACGCCGAAAGCGTCCTTTCAATTTAGAGATAACCAACTTCGCTCCGTCCCGGTCCTGAATGTCGGCGGGATGCACCACCACGTCCAACAACAACCCCATGGCATCCACTATGATGTGTCGCTTTCTACCTTTGATCTTCTTGCCCGCGTCATAGCCGCGAGGCCCCCTTTTTCAGTAGTCTTCACTGACTGGCTGTCTATGATCGCCGCGCTGGGCGTCGGATTCCTGCCCTCCGCCTCTCGAACGGCGGAGCGCAGAGTCCCATTGACCCGTTTCCACGTTCCGTCCGTTGTCCACTTCCGAAAGTATTTGTACACTGTTTGCCAGGGAGGAAGGTCGTTGGGGAGCATACGCCAGGCGCATCCGCTCCGAAGCGCGTACAGGATGCCGTTGACCACCTCCCGAAGGTCTACTGCGCGAGGGCGTCCTCCAGGTTTGGCTGCCGGCAGCAGGGGAGCGAGAATATCCCACTGTTCATCGGTGAGGTCGCTGGGATAGGGTTTGCGCATGATGCGAGTAGTATAGGTCAATTCGAAGGCTTTGGAAACACCCTCTTAGAGACACAAAGCAAACCTTGCCAGGCGAATTGTCAGCAAGGGCTTTTACTACAACTTATCTATACAGAGCGGGCCTGACAAAATCGTCAGGCCCGCTCTGCGTTCATCAGGCAATAACCTTCGAAACCAAATTTATGTCAATCCAGAACTACCCACACGAGGAGGAGTATGGCATGACCACAATTATTATCGAAGACACTAAGCTTCACTTTGTACAAAAGCTGGACAGAATGTAAAAGCGGGGTAAGATAGCCGAGCCAAGCTATCACGAAAGGTCCGGCTACGCTCACCCTGCCCGAAGCCATTATACCCATACTCCAGCCCTTCTCAACGCTGTTCCAGCGCAGAACCTGGGTGAAAGCCCAGGTACTGCTGGTCGGCGCCGTCCTAACCCCTCGCAAGCGAACCGTAACCTCCGCGCTTGGTGTCATGGGACTCAGCGACGATGACGGCTTTGCGATATACCACCATGTCCTCAACCGCGCCGTGTGGTCGTCCCTGCGGCTGAGCCGAGTTCTGCTGACGCTTCTGATTCAGCATCTTGCCCAAGGGGACGGTCCACTGGTATTCGGGATAGACGAAACAATTGAGCGGCGGCGGGGCAGTCGCATCAGGGCAAAGGGCATCTACCGAGACGCTGCGCGCTCCAGCGACAGCCATCTGGTCAAGGCCTCGGGCCTGCGCTGGATAAGCCTGATGTGGCTGACCACCATACCCTGGGCGCATAGGACATGGGCATTGCCTGTACTGACAGCGCTTGCGCCCTCAGAACGCTACAACCGGAAGATGGGACGGACTCACAAGAGGATCACTGACTGGGCGCGCCAGATGATACTCCAACTCCGGCGTTGGCTTCCAGACCGTCCCATCGTCATGGTGGCTGACAGCGGCTACGCCGCACTAGACCTGCTCCACTTCTGCCAGTCTATGTCCCAACCCGTTGCCTTCATCACCAGACTGAGGCTCGACGCCGCGCTCTACGAACCCGCTCCAACCCGACTGCCCGGTCAGATGGGACGCCCGCGTCTCAAGGGCCAGCGCCTGCCCACGCTCAGGGAACTCCTCGACCGCCCCGATACACGCTGGAGCCGGACATCGGTCGCATGGTACGACAACGATACACGTACGGTGGAACTCAGCTCTCATACCGCCGTCTGGTATCATGCGGGCAAGCCACCTGTACCCATTCGCTGGGTTCTCATTCGAGACCCCCTCGGACAGTCCCACTCCCAGGCTCTGCTGTGCACCGATCTTTCGGTCTCCCCGACACAGATCGTCGAATGGTTCGCGCTGCGTTGGCAGCTCGAGGTGACCTTCCAGGAGGTACGCGCTCACCTCGGAGTGGGTACGCAGCGTCAATGGTCGGACCTTGCCATAGCCCATACCACGCCTGCGCTGCTGGCGCTGTTCTCCTGGATAACCCTCGCAGCCGAACCGCTAAGGCGAGAAGGTTCAGTTCCAACGCGTTCAGCCGCATGGTACGCCAAGTCTGAACCCACGTTCAGCGACGCAATCGCGTTGGCGCGTCATCATATGTGGAGAGCGTCTGAGACTTTTTGCTTGTCTGAACGCAAACCCGACATCGTTAAAGTCCCCGCGCCCCTGTTCAAACGACTTATAGAATCCCTGACTTATGCCGCCTGAATGTACAAAGTCCAGCTCAGAGGCTATCTCAAAACCCGACCTTAAGGAATTTCACCCTCACCCCAAGCCCTCTCCCTTGAGGGAGAGGGGGTCTGTTATTGAAATTCATAGCTGACTGAACATTTACCAACCCCTCTCAGCCCTCAAGGGAGAGAGAGATTGTGTCCTCCTGCCATCCGCTTGAGCGAAGAGTTTTGAGATAGGGACTTAGAGCGACCTGATGACTCCAACCACCCTGCCGCGCACCGAAACGTCTTTGGCGGCGACCATGATCGGCTGCATCGTGGAGTTTTCGGGCTGGAGACGCACCATGTCGCCCTCGATGTAGAAGCGCTTGAGCGTCGTCTCCTCGCTTCCGTTCAGCCACGCCGCGATCATCTCGCCATTTCTGGCCTCGTTGGCCGGTTCAAGAATCACCAAGTCGCCGTCCGCGACCAGCGCGTCAATCATCGAAGTGCCCTTCACGCGCAGGGCGAACATATTCTCACGCTCGCCAATGAGCGACGAGGGCAAGTCAATCGTGTCGTAACTCTCCTCAGCATACGCCGGAGCGTCCGGCACATGAAGCGGCTCACCCGCGGCGATACTGCCCATTACGGGGATGCTTTGAATGTCCCGCTTCGTGCCTTTGAGGCCCTCGCCTATAAGTTCGATACCGCGAGATACCTCCGGCTCGCGCTTGAGATACCCCATTGCCTGGAGCTTGTGAAGATTGTAATCCACGACCGAGGTCGAGCTTACGTTGCAACCATTCTGAATGTCGCGTACCGTGGGCGGGTAGCGACGCTCCTCCATGAATTCCCTGATGAACTGAAGTATATTTTCCTGGCGGGCCGAGAGTTTTGCTGTCATCTACTTTCTCCAAAGTACTTATGTTCTTTGAACAATACCAGACCATTTGTCCGTTGTCAATCCTGAATCTGGTTCATTTGCAGACAGATGTTCAGAGAGCTTGTTTGGACGGCGGGGGAGTGGGTTGGAAGGCTGAATAAAGGGTCATTCATATTCCAGCAGAATGTTGCAAGAGAGAAAATGCTCACATTGCCCAGCATAGTCCGCATCCGCCTTTTGTAGTACAATGCCCCCACTTGGTCATTGGAGGTTGGTTGCTATGACACTTAGAGGAAAGGCGGCAATCGTCGGGATTGGCGAGGTGCCTACCCGCAGGCTACTCGAGGGGCGCACCCTGTACGGTCTGTGCGCCGAGGCCGCCGGGTTCGCCATTAAGGACTCCGGCCTCAGAAAGCAGGACATAAACGGCCTTGTTACAGACGGGGCCGCCGCGCCCGCGATGATGGCCGAGTACATCGGCGTCAAGCCCACGTTCGCAACCGGCGTGTCCATGCAGGGGGCCAGCGGCGCGTCGGCCACCACCGCCGCCGCAAGCGCGATAAACGCCGGTATGTGCGACACTGTTCTGGTGGTCATGGGCAACGCGCGCGCGTCGAGGCCAGCGCCGGGCGGCGCGTCTGTCCGCTCCGAGTGGGAGGAGCCTTACCCCGGATCCACCGAAGGGATGGATGAGTCGTCGTGCAAAAGGGGTGAGAAAGCGCTCCATTGAATCTGGGATAATGGGTTTGAAGACAAGAACCAACCCCAGAGCAGGAGCACTTAATAGATGTTACCACCTGAGCGTCCCGACCGCATCCGAATCGCCTTCGACGATCCCCGGCTGGTGGCCAATGCCGGGCTGCTCGTGCCGGCCACTCTCGCTCAGCGCCTGGGACTGAGTGAACTGGTGGACAGCAACGTTGACCTGGGCGATGCGCCGGGACGGGCGAACCCGGGAGACAAGACGCTGACCCTGGTTGCCTCGGCGCTGGCCGGTGGGGACTGCATCGATGACGCCGACGCGCTGCGTGCCGGTGGGACCGGGCGGGTGTTGGGCTGTACAGTGAAGGCGCCATCCACCCTGGGGACCTTCCTGCGCAGCTTCAGGTGGGGACATGTGCGGCAGTTGGACCGGGTGAGCCGGGAGTTGCTGGCGCGGGCCTGGGCCGCTGGCGCGGGTCCCGGCGATGAGCCGTTGACCATCGACCTGGACTCCACCATCTGCGAGACCTACGGACTGGGCAAGGAGGGCGCCCGCCGCCACAACTACACCGGCCAGAGAGGCTATCACCCGCTTGTGGCCGTCGCCGCAGGAACCGGCGACGTGCTGATGGCCCGGTTGCGACAGGGTCGAGCCAACACCGCCCGGGGCGCAGCCCACTTCCTGCGTGAGACGGTGAGCCGGGTGCGCTGCGCCGGGGCCACAGGACAACTCACCGTACGCGCCGACAGTGGCTTCTACACCCATGACATCGTCTCCGTATGCCGAAAGACAGGTGTCCGCTTCTCCATCACCGTCCGTCAGCACACCCGACTGCGCAATCTCATAGAGGCCATACCTGAGGAGGACTGGACTCCCATACCCTACTGGATGGACGGCGCAGCCGACGTGGCTGAGACCACCTACACCCCTTTTCGGAACGAGCCCGATGCCGCACCGGTGCGTCTCATCGTCCGCAGGGTGAAGCCCACGCCCGGTTCACAACTGGCCCTCTTCGTCGACTACAGCTATCACGCCTTCATCACCGACCGACAGGGCGACACCCTCCAACTGGAGGCCGACCATCGCCGCCACGCCGAGATCGAGAACGCCATCCGAGACCTCAAGTACGGTGTCGGGCTGAACCATCTGCCCTCGGGGCGCTTTGCAGCCAACGCCGCCTGGATGGCCATACAGGTAATGGCTCACAACCTGGCTCGCTGGATCGGACGCATCGGTCTGCGCGAGCCGGTGGCGACCACCAAGACCCTGCGCAGACGCTTGTTCTCCCTCGCCGGACGGCTCACCCACTCGGCCCGCCGCCTTACTTTGCATCTCCCGCAGCGCTGGCCCTGGGAAACACAGTTCGGTCGCGCACTGACCAGACTGCGAGCCATTCCTCTGCCGGCCTGACGGCAGTGTCTACTACTGACCACCGTACACACCACAGCCTGTCTTGTCCGTAAGATCGCTCCGGACCGGACCGCGGGTGTCCACTGTTGCCCGCAGATTCGTCAAACTCGCCCCAAATCGCCACTGTGGGCCTCCATTGGCGTCCAAAATCACGACCGCGGACCTTCAGAACGACCCAGGCGCTGACATCATAACCGCACCGCCACTTTGACACGTCCCTCACCCACGCCCCGGCGGCGATACTAACCCTCTTCGGTGGATTCGGGCTAAGGGGCTTGGCTTGAATCATGGACCTGTCAAGAATCGACAGCTTTCTGGCGACTCGTGGATATGCTGACAAGATGGTTGACTTCTGACTCTCCGTGAGCGTCGTTCGATTGCCAGGGATGAGGTACAATCTGCGAATACCGCGTCCGGTATATCTCGTGAATTTCGCAACTTCGGTGCTGAGAGCCTTTGAATCGAGCGTCTCCTTTAATTCAATGACAAGCTCGGCGGCATAATTGAATGGCCTGCGACTGACCGGATTGCATACCAGCAGATCAGCCTTTGAAGGATTTCCGTTCTCTGCCTTCGCTTCCACGTGTAAAGGACACGTCGGATGGCCTGGCATCCTATTCCCGAGCCGGTGGTCGTTTAGCTTGAGTTGGTGAAGGTGGTGATAAAGCTCGAATTTGAAATCCGATTCGTTATCGAACCTGTCCTGGGCCGAGTAAGTTCTAGCCAGAGCTCTCTCTATAAGGGCGTCGAACTTCTTTAAATCGACATAATTTCGGTCAATGCTCACGCTACTACATGTCTCCTTATCTGTGGCGGACTGCAATGAGGATGAATCCACAGCCCATGGAGTCTCTTGCTTCAAAAACCTAGTTGTCAAGGGCGACGGTTTGGGCCTATAGCAAGTGCAGGCACCTGGAGCCTATCAGATAGCGACGCTGATCGAGCAGTGGTCAGAGGGGATTTCTTCGTAGTCAGTTCTCTCCCGAGCGGGTATTCGGCATTCACGACATCTGAGGCCAACAGCGGAGCCGACCATTATCAGGCGTGTTTCCATTCAGTTTAGTGAAAGGTAATCGGATGAGCATACAGAGTATCTTAACTAAAAACCTCTTTTCTGAAAGCTATGAGATACCCATTACGAGACAGCCTCTAAAAGGCATGCCTTTTAGTCTTGCATGGAAGTTTTTCTTTCAGAAAACCCTTGACAAAGTGTAGGTTATAACCTGCAATATAGACATGGTTAAGGTGTTACAGACGGAGACGTTCAGAAGGTGGCTTCGTCGCCTACGGGACAGGCAGGCTGTGAGCCGAATCGTTGCTCGGCTGGAAGCCGCTGGTGTCGGGCATTTTGGAGATGTTCAAGCGGTAGGCAACGGCGTATCCGAAATGCGTATCCACTACGGACCCGGCTACCGACTCTATTTCATTCGCAGTGGGGCTGAAGTAATTGTACTTCTGTGCGGGGGCGATAAATCCAGCCAGCGGCGAGATATTGAGCGAGCCAAAAGAATGTCCCAGGAATGGAGAGACTAATGCCTGAGAGTTACAGTGAGTTCGATGCGGCGGAGTACATCGAGACAGACCAGGACGCCCGCCTCCACCTGGAACTGTGCATGGAACTAGACCCCGGTGACGGTAGCGTGATACGGGCGGCCCTGAGCACCATCGCCCGCGCCCGTAATATGAGCGCGCTGGCGCGGGAGGCAGGTCTGGACAGGAGCAATATCTACGAGGCTCTGTCCGAAGACGGGAATCCGACCCTGACGACACTTCTGAAGATCACCAACGCCCTGGGGCTCCGGCTGCGTCTCGAACCTATTGAGACGCAGCCGGAGGACGCCCCTGTTCACCATATGAGTAGCGGAAACCTCTGAGTTAGCCCAGATTTTAGGTTCCTGTGATGCTCTTCGACATACTCTGGTTCGATTTCCATCGGAGACGTGTCCATCGTCCTACCCACCGGTTGGAGACCTATCGCCACACGGTCTGGCGTTCGTCTGAAGGCGGGGTCCAGCCCAACCATCAGCGCCGGAAGACCCTCCGTGAAACTGCCCGGCAGCCTGGACCTCGGCCACCTCTTCACTGAATGAGGGGCCCAATGGAAGCCGGTCAGGGGGTTGCAACACTGGGACTGAAACACAGAATGACTCGCATGCATGGCCAGGCTGGGTAAGAGAAAACCAGGACCAGGACTTCCCCTGTGCCCCTGCGCCCTAGCGTCCGCCCCGACCAACTCCCACTCCTTCTCCGGCGCAGATGCCCGTCTGAATGGCGAGGCAGTTCCGGGCTGGGCTTGCGGCCCCGCGAATGGGCTTGTGGTCAGGTTCTCGGCCACGAACTCCACCCAACAGAACTGCGACTGTTTCAGCCCCTGCGGGTGTAAGTTCCCCCGGACAAGACTGACCGCCTGCAGAAAGGCGATCACCTTGGTCGTCGAGACAGAACCTCGACTAAAAACATCTTTCCCAAAGCTATGAGATACTCACCACGAGGTATCGTCTAAAAGGCATGCTTTTTAGTCTCGAGTGTCGCAAGACCGGATGTCTCTTCGACGCGGGGGATATCCACAGCCGCGGAGCCGCGAACCGCCGGCGACTTGCTTACTTCGTAGCTATTCCAAGCCTAGGCCGCGGTAGCTGGTCGCGTGGGTATGCCGACGCTATATATTGCCGTTTAGGACGGCATCCGTAACGAAACTGCTCAGCAATCCCGCCTAGGTACTATGACACTACTGGCCTTGAAACAGGCGCTCTACGGGCCGTTGCGGAAGCCGGTTTTGTCGCATGAACCCCGAAAAACGGCGTTTCGGGCGGATTCGCAGCAATTCTAAGTTGTGCAGCGCACCGGCGCTGGTACCAGAATCCCGGCGGAGAGTTCTGTAACGATGCCGTGAGTAAGTATCGTGTAGAGCTTCAGACTCTCAACACGATGAAGTGTGTGAACACCCAGCTACTTCTGCCGTTTATACCCCAAGCAGATTGGAGGATCCTCCTGAACCTTCTGCAGGTAGTCTTCCAACGATCCGTCGCGCTTCAATTCGCTGTTGCAGGGGTTGCACAATACTAGCGGGTTGATCAACTCATCTTTGCCGCCCCGAGCTTTTGGAACGATATGATCTACAGTGGCTTCGGAGTAAAGGATCTCGAAACCAGTCCCCTTACATCTCCCTTCCTGTTGACCAAAGAGAAGTGGTTTGAAAACACTGTATCTCGGATTTCTCTCATGGCTAGGTGTTGGAGCACCCGCGACCGATAACCTGTCTCTAAACACATCCTCCGGAATCTCAACGCTCTCCATGAATCCTTCAATCTCGAATACCGCCTCCGCTCTCTGTGCCAGGGCCCTGCCCATTGTGCCCTTCAGCCTCTCTTCATGATCTCGAAAATGGCGAATGACATCATCCAACCGTAATTGATTAGCGGCGTCGGATTGCATCTGGCTGAGCATATTCTTATACTGCGGTTATGTGTACGGACAAAGACCTTTCACCCTCTGAACGCGACGAGCTGACGTCCTCGGTCAACCGGCTGCAAATGCAAGTTGCGCGGCAGTTGGCCACGATCCGAGAGTTACAGAAGCAACTCGCTGAGGCTCAGAGAGCGGGAAAGCGCCAGGCCGCTCCGTTCTCCAAGGGCAAGCGAGCCGCAAAGCCCAAGCGGCCGGGCCGAAAGCCGGGAACAGGGTCATTCAGCTTCCGAAAGCCCCCCTCTGCCGATGAACTGACAGAACCGATCATTGACGTTTCGGTGTCGGCGGACAGTTGCCCGGGATGCGGGGGCGCCCTCGAACACGAGGGAGTGGGGTATGCGTATGTGACCGACCTTCCCCCAATGCCCAGACCCCAGGTGAAGGGATACAGGGTACAGATATGCCGGCGCCGGTCATGCGGCAAGAGGGTTCGTGGTCGCCATCGGCAAGTCGCCCCTGACCAGTATGGCGCGAGCGCTCACAGAATGGGCAAGCGTGTGATGTCGGCGGCCCATGTACTGCATCACAGCGCGGGTGTTCCGGTGAGGAAGATTCCCTCTATACTCAGGACTCTGACCGGAGTGAAGATAACTCAGAGCGCAATCACACAGGACGCTCTGCGACGCGCTAAGGGAGAGGTGGGAGACGCCTACCGCAGTCTGCGCGGTTCAGTTCGTTCAAGTTCAGTGGTACACACCGACGATACGGGCTGGCGTGTGGGCGGAGAGCCTGCTTACCTGATGGCGTTCGAGACTGATGAGGCCAGCGTGTACCAGATACGCGCTCGCCACCGAAACGAGGAGGTCAGAGAGTTGATCCCCTCAGACTATGGCGGAGTGATGGTTACGGACAGGGGCCGGAGCTATGACTCCCATACCCTGTCCGGTGTCAGACAACAGAAGTGCATGGCGCGCGTTATACGTTCCGTCAGTGAGGTGGTTCAGACCAAGGTGGGTAGAGGACGGAGCTTCGGAAAGCGGTTGATCGAACTTCTGAGAGAGTCGATTGAGCTGCGGGAGTCAGAGTTGCGTGGAGAGGCGGTGGACTTTGCAGGAGAGTCTGAGCGGTTGAAACGTGAGGTGTCCCACCATCTGCGAGACCGTCGGATGCCGGACCCGGACAATCAGAGACTGCTGAACGAACTCGGCAGGCACAACGACCGTGGCAACCTGCTGCGCTTTCTGGATGATCCGAGAATAGAGCCTACCAACAATCGGGCAGAACGGGCCTTGCGCGGGGCGGTGATAGCTCGGAAGGTGTCTCATTGCTCCAAGACCTATGAAGGGGCTGAGGCGTACTCTGCATTCACGAGCGTGATCAGGACTCTGGCGAGGAAGGTTGATGGCGATACGCTGTTGGATGCGCTCTGTGATGTGTTCGGCGGCGCTCCTGTTCCACTTCGCTCATTCTGAATCTCTTCTGCCGACTCCGCAACCCGCTAATCAATTACTGATAAATCATCGAGAAAACACGTTGGTGCGCGTGGTAAACCCCCGCCCAGGCAACAGAATGATCGCGTTCGAAAAAGCGATAGTTGTGCATACGGGACCTGCACACCTGGTTATGACAAGTCTTGGGTTTCCAGAACAAACATACCGAGATACGTTCTTGGAGGAAGAATACAGGAATGATACAAACAAGATAACCGTGTTTCCCGCGAATGCCAGCTCGGCATCGGTTGATTCATTGATTTTCTGGACTCCTCATCCCAGGAAAGAATTGAGTGTGTTTGCTCGGTACTACTTGGAAAACGAGAGCGGCCTTCCTCAGGAACACAAAGATGCATGGCCCGATAATGCAAAAAAAGAAGTGAACGACTGATCCGTTACTTGAGTCGCCATTAAGCACATAGAAAGAGCCTAATGAATTCCTGGATTTCTGTCGCGCTGGCCGCACTGTTCATACTGGTCGTCGTTATTTCACGCCAGTCGCAAGTACAGGCAGACACCATTGAGCTCCCAAGCTGTTCAATCAAAGACGGATGGGGGAATGAAATTGAAATAGCTACCGGACGCGAGCCTCCTCCCAGAATAGACACTGGAACGACAGTAACAGTAGAATGCCGTATGAGCTTGGAACAGCCTAGGGAGGTACATACTGAACTCGGGAGTCCCGAGTGGCATTTGGGGAAATCTGGAGATCATAATCCTACCCTTATACGCACGGGGAGCATCACCACCGGACCCCTTATGGGTGACCTAACAATAAAGTTGACTGGATATGTAGTCCTACCGTCCACAAGTCGTCAAAAAGTCATGGGCGACAAAAGTTATGGGTATTGGACCGACGTTGCTCAGCCTAAATCCATACGGACCCTATCAATCGGGCCGCCGGGAAATATAGCGCCGGATTATAGCGTGAGCATCATTGCCGTACACCCATTGGATACCCTGGCCAGGAGAAAGGTCGCTGAATTAACTTCTGGAGACGGACTTACGCCCGAGGGGCGCCAATTGGCAAATCCATTGATCGAAAAGGCCAATCGCGCTATTGACGAGGGTCGCCCCTGGCTGGCTATCGAATTGCTAGACTACTCTTTGCCGGCTCTGAAAGCATTGTCGCCCACGTTCTGGGATAGTGTAAGACAATGGATTATGGTTTCACTATTCCTGATTGTCTTTATATTAGGAGGCGTTGCTTGGAATTTTATTAAACCCATGTGGGATAGCTGGTTTGGAGGGGGCGCCTCCAGACGAGGCATATCTATGGACGCAGGCGCACTTGAGGAAGACACCGGGGAGTCTAGCCCGATTAGTTTCTGACGAGTGCGAGTGCGTCCAAGAGAACGGCCATTCTTAGCGTATAATGTCCGGAGTGCCAAGCAAACTACAGGAGCGCAAACCATGGCTGACGACTTTCTTTATGTATCGCGGAACAGGCTGGAGATGAATCGCGGACTTCGCCATTCGTACATGGGTGACGTGCCCGGGCCGGTTGTGTACGGAGTGCAGGGCGACCTGAAGGAATACTACGGCGTCCCTGATGACGCTCCGCCGGTGGCGTCCACTCTCGACCATATCGTGTCCTCGGTGGGCGGTTGAATGTACGGCGCTCTGCGGCGCGCGCTGGAAGCGCGCGGAATTGAAGTCGCCCCCGAAGACTATAACGCCGAGGTGGAAGGTCGCATCGAAGGCATAGGACGCACAATCAGAATCACGAGCATCAACGTACATTACGAATTTCCTGTTCCGGCGGATAAGCGAGAGGCCGCGGATCGCGCTCTCAGGGTCCATCCGCAGGGCTGTCCGGCGCACGAGAGCGTGAAAGACGCCATCGAGATCACCTGGACAGCCGACATCCGCGAAGTCTGAGGACACAAATTCCAGCGAACTCAAGCTACCCTGCCATAGGAAGCGCGTTCACGCTGTCCGCGCTGGGATGGCCGGGCATACCCAGCATCGGACAGCCCCCGCAGGACATCCGCTCGCCGCATGGGGCGGCGGACGGCGGCGCGCTCGCAGCGGTCTGAGACCGGAGTTTCTCTCTAGCGTCCTCGCCGAACAGATCCAGTCTCAGCTGCTTGGAGCGAGGCGGACGGTGTCCAGGGAACGCCAGGAATGGCCACGCTCTCTTTCTCACCACACCCATCGCGGTCAGGTCTCTCCAGGTGTCTATGCTGTGTCGGTTGCGGTTGCGGACGATGCGTTCCGCGGACTTGGGTCCGACGCCGGGCGCTCGAAGAAGTTGATCGCGCTCGGCATGATTCACGTCCATCGGGAAGGCGTCCAGATTCTCGACAGCGATTGAGGTCTTCGGATCCTGGTCGAGCGGAAGGAAGCCGTTGTCCGCGAAGGCGAGGTCGAGTTCGGCGTTGGAGAAGCGATAGACGCGCTTGAGCCAGTCCACCTGGTACAGCCTGTGGCTCCTGGCCATGGGAGTCGGCGGATGCTCTTCGAGGGGCGTATGCCGCACGGGCCTGAATGGGGCGTAGTAGATGCGCTTCAGATTCCACTCGGAATATAGCTGGTCCATGCGTTCGAATATGTCGCGGTCGGACTCGTCCGCGGCGCCTACCACAAGTTGGGTGACCTGTCCCACCGCTCCGTTGGCGTGGCTGTCGGTCAGCTTGTGAATCCACTCCATCGGATCGAGGATGTCTTTCTTGAGGTCTTTCATCGCGCTGAGCTTCTGCATATGCTCTTCCGTGGGCGTCTCTATATTGACCGACAATCTGGTTCCCAGGCGGTAGGCGGCCTCGACATACTCGTATTCCGTACCTGGCATTACTTTCAAATGGATGTAACCCTTAAATCCGTACTTGTTGCGAACCGCGTCCACTACCTTCACCATTTTGTCTGTGGTCCTGGAGCCGTCTCCCGCGACACCCGAGCTCAGAAAGAGTCCGCTAACCGTCTGCCGCCGCGCCAGTTCGGCGAAGGTGCGCGCCAGTTCGTCAACCTTGAAAGCGTAACGCTTTCTCGGCACCCAGTGGCTGTTCGGACAGAAGGCGCAGTCCATCTTGCAGAAGTCGGTGAACATGACGCGCATCAGGTTGATGTACTTGCCGTTGGGCATAGACGCGCGGTAAACCCCGGAAGTGGGGTTCTTGTCGGGGGCGGGGTACGGGCCTCTGCGTCCGCCGCGAGTCTCCGGCTGGGTCAGAATGTCGTCCGTCGCCATTCCGCCGAGTATTCTGAGCTTTTCATAGGCGTCGGGGGTGTGTTTTATGAGCATGATCTCGCCTCTCCTACTTGATAGAACTTATGTTTCTACAAGTAAGGCCGGTTTGTCAAGAGGGGGACGCTGTTCAGCAGGGCCTTTTTGAAGGCTAAGAAGAGGTAGAGCATGACCGCGAGTATGATTAGACACCCTGACCGCCGTTCGAAAGGACTGACTGGATACCGGCTTTGAAACGTCAGGGCCTGTACCAATTTGGTCGGTGGTCGGTTTCACTGATACAGCGTCAGTCGGCGCTGTATGTTTCCCAACTCTCCACTCGCTATGTTACAATATGTCTATAATAGAACAAAAGTGCCTCAGATATATAATGTAGAGTTTATCAATGACGAACAATCCGGCTCACAATTTTTTTCTACAGGTGAATTCATGCCGATTTCATAGCTGAATCCGCCGGTTCTCAGGTCAAAATCCACCTGAAATGTCACCACGGCCCCACCAGGACTTCACCTGAAGTAATATAAATCAGGATATATGTCATGCTCTCTATCAGCGAACCTGCATCAACTTAGTCGCCGCTGCCTGTGGCGCGAAAATCCCCTCTCCCTCGATGCGAGAGGGCTAGGGTGAGGGTGATTGCCCCTACCCACCAAACTGATACAGGCTTGAAACGACCGCCTCGCCTGCCCCAATTTCTGGAATTCCTGATATAATGCGGTCAATAGTCTCGGAGGTGAATGTCTGTGAAACTGGAGAGGATTACAACGGATAGTTGCCAGGAACGCATTCTGCTGCTGTTCGACCCCGATGAACAGGCTGCCAGGGACAGGGTTAGGCATTATCTGACCCACAATGACATTGCGCCCAGGCGCGAGTACACAGAGACTAGAGACGACACTGAATACGATGTGTACTATTTCGGGAGTTGCTATATCGAAGGGCATCTGGAAAGTCTGACCGAAGTGGCGTCGGGAGCCTAGGCAAACCACCGTTTCCGAGCCGTTTCACACTCTCAGCCGCAGGAATCGCTTGTTCTGCGGCCGGATTCGGTTTGACATCCATCAGTTGGTGTGCTACTCTGGCAGTAGTCGCACTATGCCTTTTCAACTACCCGTCACTTTTCCATACCATAACCATCTCCGACATCGCGCCATGCGTTTGTCAAAATTCCCCCTCAACCCACAAGGCATAGCTTCATCATTAACGGCTTAAGGGCTAACCAAAGTTAGTCTTCACTTTTCAGCAAGGGAGTGTGAGAGCGTATGACCTCAACCGCTTTGCAGGCGAGCAACGGTCAGAATGGCAGCATTTCAAAACGATCCTATTCAAGGATACCGGCAATAATTGACGTCCCCAATCTTATCCAGGTGCAGATTGATTCATTCGAGCATTTCAAAGCCGAGGCGTTGGGTGACCTCTTCAGGGAAATTTCTCCCATAGAGGACCTGCCCGGCGGGCGGTTCGAGTTGATTTTCGGAGACCGCTACTTTGACCCTACTAAGCATCCGGGAGAGGATCCGCCATCCGGATCCTACTACTTCGATCTTCCAAAATACACTGAGGAGGAGTGCCGGGAGCGGGAAGTCTCATATTCGGCTGCGCTGTACGTTACAGTTCAGCTTAAGATCAAGTCCGGCGGACCCGGCCAGGGCGAGATAAAGGAACAGGTTCTGTTCATCGGCGATATTCCGATGATGACCTCCACCGGCACGTTCATAAGCAACGGGGCCGAGCGAGTGGTCGTGAGCCAGCTTGTGCGCTCTCCGGGCGTTTACTTCACTACAGACATAGACGCCAACACCGGCAGGCCCCTCGCCGCCGCCAAGCTGATCCCGTACAGGGGCGCGTGGATGGAGTTCGAAACATCCAACCGCGACGTCATATCCGTCAAGGTGGATCGCAAGCGCAAGACGCCGGTAAGCACTCTGCTCCGATGTCTGGGTTACGAGACGAACGAAAAGATACTGTCGCTGTTCGAGGACGTGGACACGGACTCCGAGCACAGCTACATAAAGACCACGATTGAGAAGGATTCCGGCGTAGCGGACAAGAACAACGCGCTGCTGGAGTTCTATCGCAGGCTCCGACCGGGCGAGCCTCCCAACGCGGAGAACGCCAAGGATCTGCTGGAGAATCTGTTCTTCAACGCGCGCCGCTACGACCTGGGCAGAGTCGGGCGCTACAAGCTCAACCGCAAACTGCACTCCGAGAACGAGGACGAAATCCCTGAACGTACGCTGACTAAGGAAGACATCGTCGAGCTTCTCCGGCGCATGGTTCAGATCAACAATGGGGTCAGGGGGCCGGACGATATTGACCATCTGGGCAATAGGCGCGTGCGCGCGGTGGGCGAACTCATACAGAATCAGGTGCGAGTCGGTCTAATCAGAATGGAGCGCGTTATCAAAGAGCGCATGACCACTCAGATGGATCCCGCGACCACTACCCCGGCCGCGCTGATAAACATCAGGCCGGTTGTCGCTTCTGTTCGCGAGTTCTTCGGTGGTTCGCAGTTGTCCCAGTTCATGGATCAGACCAATCCCCTGGCTGAACTCACTCACAAGCGCAGGCTGTCGGCCTTGGGGCCGGGAGGCCTGTCGAGAGAGAGGGCCGGCTTTGACGTCCGCGACGTTCACCACTCCCACTATGGTCGTATCTGCCCAATCGAGACCCCTGAAGGTCCGAACATCGGACTCCTGGGCTCGCTCGCTACATACGCCCAAACCAACGAATACGGTTTCATCCAGACTCCGTATAGAAGGGTTCATACCGAGATGCTCAACACCGACCCCGGCCTGGAGAACCGCACGATCACCGGGGACGTGGTTGGCGAGAACGGGCACGTGGTTCTCAAGGCCGGA
Organism: Dehalococcoidia bacterium; assembly: GCA_965261525.1. Classification (GTDB taxonomy): domain Bacteria; phylum Chloroflexota; class Dehalococcoidia; order Lucifugimonadales; family UBA1123; genus VXRN01. Next base: position 178,527 of record OZ253472.1, on the reverse strand, counting down.
GGAGTGCCGACCAGGCGCAATGGCAGGCTGACCCAGATTGCGTCTCTGCCGGAGCAGGTGGTCAAGGTGGAACCGTACGTCTCTAACAACCCGGACGATGTGGTCTATCTGACCGCCGACGCTGAGGAGACCGTTCACATAGCCCAGGCGAACGCCGGGTTGGACGAACTCGGTCAGTTCACCGAGAGCAGGGTCGAAACCCGTATGGGTGAACACGTCGGCCTTATGGAATCTCCGGACAATATCGAGTACATGGATGTTGCGCCGATACAGCTCGTCAGCGTGTCCACGGCGCTCATCCCGTTCCTGGAACATGACGACGCCAACCGCGCCCTCATGGGTTCCAATATGCAGAGGCAAGCCGTGCCGCTGCTTCGACCGGATCCCCCGCTGATAGGCACTGGCATGGAAGAGCGCGTGGCCCGTGACAGCGGCCAGGTAATTATGTCCGATGTTGACGGCGTGGTAACGCGCGTCAGCGGTGAGCGCATCGTCATTACCGACGGCGATGGGAAGAACCGCACGTTCAAGCTGATGAATTTCGTGCGTTCCAACCAGGGCACTTGCGTCAACCAGCGTCCAATCGTCAGCAGGGGAGACGTGGTGAAAGTCGGCGATGTGCTTGCCGACAGCATGTCCACCGGACAGGGCGAGCTGGCCCTGGGCCAGAACCTCCTGGTCGCGTTCATGAGTTGGGAAGGATATAACTTCGAGGACGCGATCATTCTCAGCAAGAGACTTGTGAAGGAGGACAGGTTCACGTCCATACATATCGAAAAGCACGAGGTGGAGGCCAGAGACACAAAACTGGGACCTGAAGAGATAACTCGTGACATTCCCAACGTGGGCGAAGAAAGCCTGCGAGACCTCGATGAGGAGGGAATAATCCGAGTTGGAGCCGAGATAGGCCCCGGCGACATTCTGGTTGGCAAGATTACTCCGAAGGGTGAGACCGAACTGAGCGCGGAGGAGAAACTTCTGCGCGCGATATTCGGTGAGAAGGCCCGAGACGTAAAAGACACTTCTCTCCGTGTTCCGCACGGACAGGGCGGCAAGATTATCGAAGTTCGGGCGCTGAGCCGCGACAATAACGACGAGCTCTCGCCCGGCGTGAACAAATTGGTGCGCCTGTGGGTCGCTGAGACACGCAAGATTACCGAGGGCGACAAGATGGCAGGCCGACACGGCAACAAGGGTGTGATAGCCCGAATAATGCCTGAAGAGGATATGCCGTTCCTGCCGGACGGAACGCCCGTTGACATTATCCTGACCCCCCTCGGAGTGCCGTCTCGCATGAATCTCGGCCAGGTGCTCGAAACCCATCTCGGCTGGGCCGCGGGAATTCTGGGCTTCAGGGCGATGACTCCTGTATTCGATGGAGCTCCCGATACCGCTATCGAGGACTCTCTGGGACAGGCATGGATCGTTCAACAGTCCGGCGCCGCCGATCCGAGGGCCATAGATCAGGAAGACGGCCGACGCATAGACTATGGCGTCGTGCGCGAATGGCTCTCCGAGCGCGGATATGAGTATGACGACCTGTTCGGCGACAAGTCCGAAACGGGCGTCGCCTGCGAAGCCAGCATTCGCATCTGGTTGAAGGAACAGATGGGAATGGACACGTCCGGCATGAGCGCGGAAGAGGTACGTGAGGAAGCGCTGCGCCTCAACCGCGACGAGCGCGTCGCCGCCCCGTTTATCGGTAAGTCCGTACTCTACGACGGGCGCACCGGCGAGGCGTTCGGCCAGCCCATCACGGTAGGCCAGATATACATGATGAAACTCATTCACCTGGTTGAGGACAAGATACACGCCCGCTCGACGGGACCGTACTCCCTTATCACCCAGCAGCCGCTGGGCGGCAAAGCGCAGTTCGGAGGCCAGCGTTTCGGCGAGATGGAAGTGTGGGCGCTGGAAGCGTATTCGGCGGCCTTCAACCTGCAGGAGATGCTCACAGTTAAGTCCGACGACACTGTTGGCAGGGTCAAGACCTACGAAGCGATTGTCAAGGGCGAAGATGTTATCCAGCCCGGCATACCCGAATCCTTCCACGTACTTATGAAGGAGTTGCAGAGCCTCGGGCTGTCGGTCGAGTTAATGTACGAAGAGCCGGAAGAGATGTCGCTGGGCGACTTCGACGACGACATAGCGGACGTTATCTCGATGGCGAACTTTGTCGAGAGCATGGAAATTGGCGACACGTCCCCGTTTGCGGTAACAGGCGACACGATCATAGAAAGTGAGGCGCGACAAGAGGGAACCGAACCGCCGGACGATGAGCGCGTGGAGGCGACGAATCCTGAATTCGCCGGCGACGACTAGCCGGTCAGCATCCATTCACTATCCAAATCCTAGTTTGATGGAGCGCAAATATGGCCCTGGGCGGCAATGATTTCAACGCAATTCGAATATCCTTGGCTTCTCCCGACCAGATCAAGATATGGTCCTACGGCGAAGTAGCCAAGCCTGAAACCATTAACTACCGCACCCTGCGGCCGGAGAAAGACGGCCTCTTCTGTGAGCGCATCTTCGGCCCTACCAAGGACTGGGAGTGCTACTGCGGAAAGTACAAGAAGATTCGCTATAAGGGTGTCATATGCGACCGCTGCGGCGTCGAGGTGGCGCGAGCGAAGGTAAGGCGCGAGCGAATGGGGCACATAACTCTCGCCGCGCCCGTGGCGCATATCTGGTTTTCCAAGGGAACTCCGAGCAGGCTCGGCCTCATGCTCGACCTGTCTCCGAGAAATCTGGACAGGGTTCTCTACTTCGCGCAGTATCTCATCACTAACGTGGACTCCGAACTCCAGGCAATGCGCATTGAAGAGCTCCAGAAGGAACTCGACGACGGCATCGAGAGAATAGAGTCCGAGGGCGAAGCGAAGCTGGAAGAACTCAACGCGCAACGCGCCGAACTGGGCGAGTCGGTCGAGACGGGCGAGGAGGAGGACCCCGACGACCCGAGGAGAAAGCTGGAAGCCGACATACACACGACAACCCTGGAAACAGACGAGAAGCGAGACGAACTCGAAGAAGAACTTGCCTCACAGATAGACGACCTCGAAAGCCTGAGCGTCGGCGGTCTTCTGACGGAGAGCCGATACCGCGAACTCCGCGATCAGTACGCGGGCATATTCGAGGCGAGCATGGGAGCCGAGGCAGTCCTGCAGGTTCTGAGCAAGCTGGACATCGAAGAGCTCCGCGGCAGACTGAGCGAAGAGATGCAGTCCACGTCGGGCCAGCGCCGCAAGAAGGCCATCAAGCGCATGAGCGTTGTCGAGGCCTTCCGCAACAGCGGCAACAAGCCGGATTGGATGGTGTTGACTTCGCTGCCCGTTCTTCCGCCCGAACTTCGACCAATGGTTCAGCTTGACGGAGGCAGGTTCGCCACCAGCGATCTAAACGACCTCTATCGCAGGGTCATCAACAGGAACAACCGCCTGAAGAGGCTGATAGACCTCTCTGCGCCTGAAATCATAGTGCGTAACGAAAAGCGTATGCTCCAGGAATCGGTGGACGCCCTTATAGATAACGGAAGGCGTGGCCGGGCCGTGGCGGGCAGCCATAATCATCGGCTCAAGTCGCTCTCCGATCTGCTCAGGGGCAAGCAGGGCAGATTCAGGCAGAACCTGCTCGGCAAGCGCGTGGACTATTCCGGGCGCTCAGTCATCATCGCCGGTCCCGAACTGAAACTCCACCAGTGCGGCCTGCCCAGGCGCATGGCGCTCGAGCTGTTCAAGCCGTTCGTCATGAATCGCCTGGTTATGAAGGGCTACGCCCACAACATCAAGAGCGCGAAGCGAATGGCCGAGCGCATTCAGCCTGCCGTCTGGGACATCCTGGAAGATGTCGTGAAGGATCGCCTTGTGCTGCTGAACCGCGCGCCGACGCTTCACAGGCTGGGTATCCAGGCGTTTGAGCCGGTGCTTATTGACGGGAGCGCGATCCAGCTTCATCCGCTCGTATGCACGGCGTTCAACGCCGACTTCGACGGCGACCAGATGGCTGTCCACGTGCCTCTGTCTCGCGAAGCGGTCATGGAAGCCAGACAGATGATGCTCAGCATATACAATATGCTGTCGCCAAGCTCGGGCGAGCCTATCGTCGCGCCGACGCTGGACATCGTGCTCGGCACCTACTACATGACCATCGTGGACGAGAAGGCGCGTGGCGCCGGGCGTGTGTTCAGCAACACCGAAGACGCGCTGCTTGCCCACGAACTTGGCGCTATAGAGTTGCGCGCTCGCATAAAGGTTACGATTGAGGGCGAGCAAATTGAGACCACCGCCGGGCGGATCATTCTGAACGATACGCTGCCGGATGAGATGGAGTTCCAAAATAAAGAGATCGAAAAGAGCGTTCTCAAGGACATTGTGGCCGAGGTTTACACGACTCTCGGCAACGAGGGTACAGCGGAAGTGCTTGACAAGATCAAGAATCTTGGCTTCCACTACGCTACTCAGGCGGGCATAACCATCGCGATCAGCGACATCCAAGTGCCGCGTGAGAAGGGCGCCATCATCGCCCAGGCCGAAGAGAAGCTGGAACAGATCGAGCAGCTCTATCAGGACGGCTTCGTTACCCGGCAGGGCAGCTATGAGGCAGCGGTATCAATCTGGACCGACGCCAACAAGGACCTGACGGCCGTCATCGAGAATAACCTCCACAACTACGGCGGCATCTACCTGATGGCAAACTCCGGCGCCAAGGGCAACATTGCCCAGATAAAGCAGATGGCCGGTATGCGCGGCCTTATGTCCGACCCCAAGGGCCGCATCATTGAGCGTCCCATCAAGGCCAACTTCCGCGAGGGCCTGAGCGTTCTCGAGTACTTCATCTCGACGCACGGCGCTCGAAAGGGTCTGACAGATACCGCGCTCAACACGGCGCACTCCGGGTATCTCACCCGGCGTCTCATAGACGTAGCGCAGGAGATAATCATTCTGCGGGACGACTGTGAGACCCCGAACGGAGTATGGGTACACGCGGACGACATAGAAGAGGGAGCCGCGCCCTACATTGAACAGATAAGAACACGCTATCTCGCATCGCCCATAACTAATCAGGACACAGGTGAGATACTGTTTAATCGCAACGAAATTCTTGACGACGAAACATTCGAGGTCTTCAAGAAAATTCTTGGTGACGAAACATACGCAAAAGTCTTCGGCGACCGAGCGCTTGATGGTGAGACAATCGAAAAGTTGAAAAAATCGGGACTATCGGGACTCAGGTCCGTAATGGTTCGCTCTCCCATGACCTGCGAGGCCGAGCGCGGTATCTGCCAGATGTGCTATGGCCTGTCTCTGGCGAATATGCGTCCGTCTATGATCGGTGAAGCCGTCGGAATTATCGCCGCGCAGAGTATCGGTGAACCTGGCACTCAGCTTACGATGCGTACTTTCCACACAGGCGGCGTGGCGGGTGAGGACATAACCAGCGGTATGCCGCGTGTACAGGAACTCTTCGAGGCTCGCGCGCCTAAGGGCGAAGCGGCGCTGTCCGAAATAGACGGTACTGTCGAGGTTGTCGAAGATCCTGAGTATCGCAGCGTCCGCGTATCCAGTGTCGAGGAATATACTGACGAGTACTTCTTGCCGGAAGGATTCACGCCCAAATTCGAGGAAGGCTCGTTGGTAAGCATCGGCGAAATACTTGCCGACCCGGATGAGAGTCTTGAGTCGGACGAAGATGATGAGTCCGTCGCGCTTGCGACTGCCGATCTCATGGCCCGCGTGTCCGGCAGGGTCTCCATTGACGGGGATTTCATCACCATCACCTGGTCCGACGAGGAACAGCGTGAGTACAAGAACATTCCCGCCGCCTCCCACATAACTGTCAAGACCGGCGACCTCGTAACCGCCGGCGCAGCCCTTACAGAGGGGTCGAAGAACCCCAAGGAGATTCTCCGTATCCAGGGCAGAGACGCGGTTCAGCGCTACCTTATTGACGAGGTCCAAAAGGTGTACCGCTCGCAGGGAGTCCCGATCCACAACAAGCATATCGAGTTGATAATCTCGCAGATGCTTCGCAATGTGGAGATTGACGATCCGGGCGATACCGACCTGCTGCCGGACGACAGGGTGGACCGCCGTGTCTATGAACAGCGAAACGCCGAAGTGCTGGCCGAGGGCGGAGAACCCGCCACCGCGACACCGGTGCTTCTGGGAATTACCAGGGCGTCGCTTCTCACGGAAAGTTTCCTGTCCGCGGCCTCCTTCCAGGAGACTACCAGGGTTCTCACCGATTCCGCGGTCAATGGCAAAGTTGACCACCTGCGCGGCCTCAAGGAGAACGTCATCATCGGAAGGCTCATTCCGGCCAGGCTCAACCTTTCCGAGGATGGCGTTAGCGGCCTGAGCATTGAGGAAGCCAATGCTCCCACAAGGGGCATGGGCGTAATGACCACAGGTACGTCTCGTCCCGAAGCGCTACTCGGTCCCGGAGACGAATTCGGGTTCGGCGGCAACTTCGTGAACGAGGCGATTGATCCCGAACCCCTCGTAATGGAAGAAATGGCCGAATTTCCGTCCGACGACAACGACTAGAGCGTATGTACCCTGCCGGGGTAGCGCATGGCGGGGCTTCAGCTAACGGGCTTGTAAATCGGCTGGTCTGACTATGAATCAGGCCAGCCGATTTGGTCTGGTGAAGCTTCGGCGAAACGCAGGTCTTCCTATGGTTGCAGACCGAAATATTCGAGACAAAAACCGCCTACAAGACAACCCGCTCCGCCCCCTCTTCCCCAACGACCTCCCCTACCTCGAATCCGTCGGGAAGCGCGGACAGAACTTCGGACACACGCTCCCGGTCACAGACCAGAACCATGCCCAACCCCATGTTGAAGACGCGGTACATCTCCTCGCGCGATACGCCGCCGTCTTCCTGTATCTGCAAGAATATGGGAGGGACAGGCCAGGACGCCGTGTCGAAACTGGCCGCCACGCCCTCGGGCAGCATTCTCGGAACATTCTCTATGAGTCCGCCGCCCGTAATGTGCGCGATCCCCTTCACCATGCCGAACACGGGCGCGAGCTGGTTATAGTAGGGTGGGTGCGGTCTTAGCAGCGCGTCCCCGAGCGTTTCCCCCAATTCGGAACGAAATTCGTCCAGCGGCGCGGGGTCGGAATCCAGACCGTATATGTACCTCACGAGCGAGTAGCCATTTGTGTGGAGTCCGTTCGACGGCAGGCCTATCAGCGCGTCGCCCTCCGTTATATTAGAGGTATCCACCATCTCAGAACGCTCCACCGCCCCCAGCACGAACCCCGACACGTCGAAATTATCTCCCGCGAACACCCCGGGCATCTCCGCCGTCTCGCCGCCAATCAGAGCGCAGCCGACCTCCCCGCACGCCTTCGCCATCCCCTCGACAAGCGTCGTCACCACATCCGGCCTCAGACTGCTCATATTGATATAGTCCAGGAAAAACAGAGGCTTCGCGCCGCACACTATCACGTCGTTCACGCAGGCATTCACAAGGTCCTCGCCGATGCCCTCGAATCGGTCCGTCATGACCGCCAGTTTCAGCTTCGTGCCCACAGGGTCGGCGCTGGCGACGAGCACGGGATCCTCGTATCCCGCGAACGAGTATAGAGCGCCGAAAGCGCCGACCCCCGCCAGCACCTCCGGCCCGTGCGTCGGCGCGACTATGTCGCCGATGCGTCGCTTAACGTCCTGCGACGACTCCAGGTTGACTCCCGCCTGCTGGTATGTTGTTCCTGTCATTCGCCCTCTGTCCATGTTGCTGGGATGGCTTGATTATAACGCTGTTACGATCCTTCATAATACGGGAAGAGAGCTGAATACATATGATCCCCGCCGAATTGTCGCTAGTCAGGCGTCAGATATGTATGCAACACCAGGGCTTTTGTAAAGTCGGCGCTGAACAAATCCTGTCGGGCGCCGGACCAGTCATATATGCGGGACTTTGAAAAGGCCCGGACGCGACACACTACATAACTACTCCTCCCAATATGCTATAATGCATACATATAAGAATAATAGTTCTGTTTTGAATTGTCTGCTCGCATATGGTGGGAGGCGACACATTAGGCAATCCCAATGTTGACACCAATGCCCAGCGTAGATAGCATTGTGCCGCATCTAGTCAGGACAGAGATTTCGTTTCAGCCTATGAAAGGAGGACATATGGCCCGCTTCCAGACCACCGGCCTATACATCGAGAAGGAAATTGACGAAGCCCAGAAAGACGACAAGTGGACTTCGCCCATACCAATTCCTGAACAGTTCGCGGATTCCGACTGGGCAGAGCGAATCGAAATGGCAAAGCGCGCCCGCAAATTCGGACAGAAAATTCGCAAGGGCAAGTCTGCGACACTCCACACGATTCCTGGGTTCCGGGAATGACGGCGCTTATGGGCGACTCCGGTTACTCCAGCCCATCCCAAAGTCCACTGTATCATGCGGTAAATGCGAATCGGTATGACCGCCAGCGGATAATTGCTGAATATCAGGATAGATTCTACTGCAAACTCGCGGTGATGAATGACGTGATATTCGACCACAGCGTCATTCTGTTCGAGGAAATGATATACAATGGCAATTCAACCAACGACCTGCACATCATACTCAACTCGCCCGGTGGAGATGGAGAAACCGCGGTAAGGCTTATAAGAATCGCGCAAGCCAGATGCAAGGAATTAACCATCATCATTCCTGACCAGGCCAAGAGCGCCGCGACATTGATGACCCTCGGAGCGCACCATATTCTCATGGGGCCAGCGAGCGACCTGGGACCGATTGACCCTCAATTCCCATTCCAAGGCGGTTTGGTTTCCGCCAAAGATATTATTGCGGCAGTGGAGGATTCTGCGGCCAGGGTACGAGAAGCGCCGGAAACTTACCCTATATACGCCTCACTGCTTGGCGATCTAAACGCCTTGATGTTCCAACAAGCTCAGTCGGCTCTAGAGCGTACATCGGACCAGTTAGGCGAGGCGCTTAGAAGCAATCCTGATCGCTCTGACAATGAAGTAAACACATTGAAGGACAAACTCGTAGAGCCTCTGATTGAGCGTCCCAAGACACATTCTGCATTGTTCAGCGCTGAAGACGCCAAGAAAGCGGGACTTCCCGTCGCGAGTATGGATGTCACGGGAGAGCAATGGCAAATGATCTGGCGGCTTTGGACTAAATACTACGTGATTGGACCGCCGATCTACGAAGGCGAACGGGTCTCACACACCAGCATTCCGGAAGTTCGCCCATATAGCGGCCCGCTAAATTGAGGCGTGTATCCTGGCCAGGTCTTGTATGATTCTCCGGTCGTTGACCCGCAAGTTCAGATTGAATCACACATCCCAGCTTGGCATATTCAACCTCCGTCAACCAAGACATTGACCAGGACAATGTCATATTTGCGTCGGCGCTAAATCATAGCTGAATTTTCTGGACATATCTATTGTCATTGTCCAGCCGGTTGTCTTCACATGACCGCCATATCGAACATGGTGTATGTCGTCACGACTTTCGCGCGGAAGCGGCGAGAAGGGCTTTTCTACGCGAGGGAGTCGAGGTTGATCTGGCCGGAGGCTATGCGCTGGATGGTCTGAGGGTAGAGGATGTGCTCTTGCTCCAGGACACGGGCGGCGAGGGTGTCGGGGGTGTCTTCGGGCATGACGGGGACCTGAGTCTGAGCGATCACGGGGCCCTGGTCGTATTCCTCATCCACCAGGTGGACGCTGACGCCGGAGACTCGTTCGCCCGCTGCGAGCACGGCAGAGTGTACACGTTCGCCGTACATTCCGCGCCCGCCGAATTTGGGCAGCAGGGCGGGGTGGACGTTCAGGATGCGGTTGCGATATCGCCTCAGCGTCTCAGGGCCGAGTTTCTTCATGTATCCGGCCAGCGCGACAAGTTCAACTCCGTGATCGGACAGAGTATCGGCGATGGCCTGGTCCAGATGCGCGGGATCGGAGTGGGTAAGCGCGCTGAGGTGCGCGGTGGGGATTTGCGCTCGGCGGGCGCGCTCCAGGGCGAGGGAGCGGGAGTTGTTGGAGATTACTACCCGGATCTGAGCATCCAGCGAGCCATCAGCGCAGGCGTCAAAGATGGCCTGGAGGTTTGTTCCGCCGTGAGACGCAATGACGCCGACAGGCAGTTTATCGTTCTGCCTCCGCCGGTTCATGTGAATCTAGTCCGCGCCTATTTCCTGGACTTCCATGACGAGCTTGTCCATTTCCAACTGTACCGGGATGGGGTACTCGCCAGTGAAACAGCCGAGGCAGAAGCGGTTTTTAGTCCCGTTGACGGCACGCAACAGACCCTCGACGCTGAGGTATCCGAGCGAGTCCGCGCCGACCATCTGCCGTATCTCTTCCACGGAGATGTTCGCGGCTATCAGCTCTTTCTTGGTAGCCATGTCCACGCCGAAGTGGCAGGTGGACATTATTGGCGGAGCGGTTATCCGCAGGTGGATTTCCCTGGCGCCGCCCCTGCGAAGCAACTTGACCACATGGGGAGTGGTAGTGCCGCGAACTATGCTGTCGTCAACGACGACAAGGCTCTTGCCGCGAATCACTCCCTGCAGCACGTTGAGTTTTAGCCTTACGCCCAGGTCTCTGAGGCGCTGGTTAGGCTCGATGAAAGTGCGGCCCACATAGCGGTTCTTGACGAGGCCCTCCCCGTAGGGAATGCCGGACTCCTGCGCGTAGCCAACAGCGGCGGCGGTCGCGGAATCGGGTACGCCTATTACCATGTCAGCATCGGTAGGATACTCACGGGCGAGTTCCGCGCCCATTCTCAGGCGGTCGCTATATATGAGCCTTCCATCAAGAACGCTGTCGGGACGAGCGAAGTAGATATTCTCGAATACACAACTCGAGCGCTTAGCGGGATTGTCGGGGGCCTTGACTGTCCTGAACCCGTTGTCGTCCACCAGGACAGCCTCACCGGGTTCAATCTCCCTGACATAGTCGGCTCCGACATGGTCCAGGGCGCAGGATTCAGAAGCTATGATCCAGCCACCCGCGCTGCCGTCAGCGTTCCCATTCAGTTTACCGACGCACAGCGGTCTGACACCCAGAGGATCTCGGATTCCGAGAAGGCCGTTCTTGGTGAGAACCGTCAGGGAGTACGCGCCCTGAAGCCTGCGCATCAGGTACGAAATACGCTCTTCCCAGTTTCTCGCGGGGGCGTTGGCCAGAACGCTCGCAATTATCTCAGAGTCGTTTGTGCCCTCGAATCGAAATCCACGGTCTTCCATCTCCCGGCGCAATTCGAGAGCGTTGATGACATTGCCGTTGTGCGCCAAGGCGAGTTCCAGGTCGGGGCCGCGCGCGATAATGGGCTGGGCGTTGACGATGCGATTGGAGCCAGTGGTGGAGTATCGGGTGTGGGCGATGGCGAGGCGACCGGAAAGGTCGAGAAGGTCGTCTTCCTCGAAGACTTGCCCCACAAGCCCCATCTCGGTGCGAACCCGGATGCGTTCGCCGTCCGCCGAGGCGATGCCTGCGCTCTCCTGTCCGCGATGCTGAAGCGCATAGATGCCAAAGAAGGCGACACGGGCGGCATCCCCACCATTGTGATAGACACCGATCACGCCACAGGCCTCACGGGGGCCGTCATCAGACGAGGTGGTCAGGTCAGCCCGCCGTAGATCGCTCTCTACGGGAATCACAGAAAGTCCTGTCTGTCGCGGATTTTCGATGTGGGGGCTATGGGGACTGATGCGACTAACACTCCCTCGGTTCAAGAGCCAAGAACTTCGCTACTGTCCGCGCATTCGGGTTCCCGGGTGATAATGGCCACGTCACCAAGGCTGAAGAATGCAGACTGATTATAGACCCCAGCGCAATGCAGGGTCAATGATCCAGCAGAGCAGGTATTCACAGAACGAGCTGGCATTAGACCAGACCCTCTCTGAGCCGCGCCAGCGCCGGCGGTCCACACAGCATCTCCACGCTCTTGCCGTATCCCTTGGTTCTGCTTAGATTACCAGCGCGTATTGTGAATACCGCGCGTAACGCGGCTTGACCGAGATGAAAATAGAGCGAGGGTCCGGATTGACTTTGCTTCGTTGGACGAAGACTATGCGGGTAGCTCGGCTACGGTCGAAGTCGGTGAGAACATTCCCGGTCTGGTGGGCTGTCTATATCCGGGACAGACTATTGATGCGCCGCATCACTGCGGCGCAATGGATTTACCACCAAGCGCGAGGCGATTAACTTCGCGCTGCGGACACTGGTCGTCGAACCTCTGTCTATTGATGAGGCGCGCGCGCTTCGAGGCATGGGCTGGGAGGGTGACCTCGACGCAATGCGCGCTCCAGCCGTCTGCCGTGATACTGGTAGATACTTCGGCCTGGGTGGAGTTCCTACGGGACACAGGCTCTCCGGTCTGCAGCCTCGTGGATGAACTGCTGATGGAGGAGATTGCCGTCTGCGACGCAGTGCGAATGGAGGTCATGGCCGGGGCGCGAGATGAATCGCATCTACGAAGACTTCGGAGGCTGCTTGCGCGGGCGACGGTTATACGAACGCAGGGAACGGACTACGACGATGCCGCGACTCTATATCGTCGCTGCCGAAGGCAGGGAGAGACCGTCCGTAAGTTGATTGCCTGCCTCATCGCCGCTGCCGAGATACGCGCGGACGCGCCGATTGTTCACAGTGACTCGGATTTCGACGCACTCGCCCGTCACACGGAACTGCGAGTGTATGAAGCCGGACGATGAGCAAGAGGATGTCTGCACTGCGCAATGGCCTTGCTCTCCCTGTATGACAGCCACTTCTTGAGAACCTGATAACCGCCGAGCTTGTAATTCCAGACGGATGAGGGGACGGTCGTTCAGGTAGATGTCGAAGATGGTGTCGCCCAGGATCAAGGCATCATCGCCCAGGGCGGCGCGCTCATACGAGGTATAGTATCTCTCTACAACACGTCCCTGGCCCTGCATAACCGCATGGCCCGACCCGTAGTGTCCCCAGCCGGCGGACAGATCGAAGTTCCCTCCATCCATGTTGTTGCCGTCGATGGTGGACGGAACGGCCACGCGCTGCTGACTCGGCCATCTCCTCAGCATCCCTGTCTTCGTCGCCATCCGGCCAGCCGGGAATCGGGATGCGAGGCCAGTCCATCCTGAGCGCTCCGGCGTTCGCCTCACGGTAGGCCGGATTGTGCAGTACGGCGAGGACATGATGGAACAGATCCTCGACATCCGCGCCAAGGCGATCAAGATAGCGCTGTGCCGATGCCGACAAGTTGGGCCGCCGATGCCCCCCGTCTCCTTCGAGGTCGAGGCCGTCTTCGCGGAGATAGGCAGGGAACCAGTTGGCGACGCGTTCGACCAGGTGATAAGAAGCTATATGGCGAGTGAAGGCAGTCTGCGGTTCCGACTCACCTTTCCGAATGCGATGCGATGAGGTTAGCCATAAATTCCCATCGAACACAGGGCAGGGTTTCGACTTAAGTCTGTCTGTTTCACTTGTCTTCATCGGTTCACACTCACATCGAGAGGTCATGCATCAAACCTCCCAAAGGCCTGATAACTATACATGGGTACCTCATCCCATGGCGGAGAACGTCAGGCAGCGCACCTTCGGGCGCATTGCCCCTGTTCAGCGCGGGCCAGTTCCACTCGCAAGTCACTGGTCAAATTGTATTGCACATTTCAGTGTCATGATTCCATCGAGCGAACCCCCTCAATGTACAGTCTTGTACAATATAGTGCGCCCAAATATATAATACCCATGTCCGGTGTTTCAGAGAGTCGGTCAGATCCCGATTCTCGTATGAGTTCCCGAAGAACGAGGGTCGCATACAGTGAGAATCCTGCAGGTAATACACGGCTACCCGATGCGTTACAATGCTGGCTCCGAGGTGTACACGCAAGGCTTGGCGCAGGCGCTCTCCGAGAGACACGAGGTCCACGTCTTCACGAGGCAGGAGAACACGTTCCTCCCTGAGTACTCCATGACCGGGGAGACGGACCCCTCGGACCCCAGTATCAAGCTTCACGTCATCAACATGGCGCGGGCCGGCGACGGTTACAGCCACTCCGCGGTCGACGAGGCGTTCTCCGCCCTGCTGGACAGGCTGCGGCCCGAGGTCGTCCACATAGGCCACCTCAATCACCTTTCCACTTCCCTGGTTTTCCCGGCGAAAGAGCGGGACATTCCCATCGTGTTCACCCTTCACGACTACTCGCTCATGTGCCCCAGGGGACAGTTCATACAGATGCACCCGAGCGACCCGTCCGACAACTGGCATCTCCGCGAGGGACAGGATGACAGGAGATGCGCCGTCCACTGCTACCGCCGGTGCTTTGGAGGCGTTCCGGACGAGTTAGACGCGGACATCGCCCACTGGACCGGATGGGTGGGCCGGAGGATGGCGCACATACGTGAGGTCTGCGACGCGGTCGACCACTTCATAGCCCCTGCCATGTACCTGCTGGAGAGATTCAGGGACGAGTTCGGACTGCCCGAGCGCAAGCTCACCTACCTCGACTACGGCTTCCACCTCGACCGTCTGGAATCCAGGCGACGCGACGCCGGAGAGCCGTTCACTTTCGGCTACATCGGGACTCACATACCCGCAAAGGGCGTGGACCACCTCATAGAGGCGTTCGACAGCCTGTCCGGCGAGCGCCTCCTCCGCATATGGGGCCGAGAGCGTGGTGTGGAGACCGCGGGCCTGAAGGCGCTTGCGCGGGGCCTTCCCGGAGACGCCGGAAACCGCGTCGAGTGGATGGGGGAATACCGCAACCCGGAGATAGTCCCGGAGGTGTTCAACCGCTGCGACGCGATCGTCGTACCCTCCATATGGGCCGAGAACTCCCCTCTTGTGATACACGAGGCGCTGCAGGCGCGGGTTCCGGTGATAACAGCCGACTACGGCGGGATGGCCGAGTACGTCCGGCACGAGCGGAACGGACTACTCTTCAGGCACCGGGACCCGGTGTCCCTGGGAGAGCGGATGCAGAGGCCGGCAGACGATCCCGGACTGGCGCGACGGCTGGGAGAGCGGGGCTACATCCAGTCCGCCGACCGGGACGTGCAGGACATGAGACAGCACTCCCTGGCGGTCGAGGAGATATACGCCCGCGTCGCGCGGGGGTAAGGCATTCATCATGACGAGCGCCGGCGTTCGGACAGCGAAGAGGCAGGATGCTTCATGCCAAGCCACTGCCGGTCGTCCGGGGCCATGGCGGATTACGTTCGACACCAACCCCGACGACTGCAACCTGCGCTGCATCATGTGCGAGGACCACTCCCCCTACAGCGCTACGCAGAGCGACCGCAGGGCCGCCGGCCGCCCGAAGCGTCGGATGGACATCGAACTGGTACGCCGGGTACTGGTAGAGTCCAAGGGCACACCCCTCAGGGAGATCATCCCCTCCACGATGGGGGAGCCGCTCCTGTACCTCCACTTCGACGAGATTCTGGACCTCTGCCCCGAGCACGGGGTCATGCTCAACCTGACGACCAACGGCACCTTCCCTCAGAGGGGAGCGAGAGCATGGGCAGAGCGCATCGCGCCGGTTACGTCCGACGTCAAGATCTCATGGAACGGCTCCACAGGGGAGACTCAGGAAAGCGTGATGCTCGGCTCCAACTGGAACAAGGTACTTGAAAACACGAGGACCTTCATAGAGGTCAGGGACGCCCACGCCGCTGCCGGCGGCAACCGGCGCCGCGTCACCTTCCAGATGACATTCATGGAAATCAACTTCCGCGAACTGCCCGGCATCGTCAGGCTCGCCGCGGAAACGGGCGTAGACCGGGTCAAGGGCCATCATCTCTGGGTCCATTTCAGCCAGATGCGGGGCCAGTCGATGCGGAGGGACCCGCAGACCATACGGCGGTGGAACGAGACGGTGGATGCCGCCCACCAGACCGCGGAACGCCACAGGCTGCCCGGTGGCCGCAGGGTCCTGCTCGACAACATATTCAGGCTCGACGAGTCCGACGAGGGTGAAATCGCAGCCGGGGCGGAGTGTCCGTTTCCGGGACAGGAGGCGTGGGTGGCGTCGGACGGCAGGTTCAATCCATGCTGCGCGCCTGACACGCGCCGCCGCCCTCACGTCCCGTTGGCTCGCCTCCGAATCCATCCTCTTCACGGGTGAAGTAAACTCCGGCTTTCCCCAAGAGGGCCCGACCAAAATTCACCGAGTGCATCATGTCTCCGCCTTGGCTTCGATGTTGGCGCGCCTGGAGTTGGAAGGCGTGGACGCGATTCGGAGAGTAAAGCTAAAGGTTCAGGACGTGGCCGCGTCAGCCGCTTGACGCGGAAGCGCAGTATGCCCGGCCCCAAGGTCGCGGGGCCGGGGGCGGCTTAGATCATCTCAGGTTGAGAGTCGTGTAGTGGTCAGGGCCGATAGATAAAGCCGTTTATCATGGCCCATCGGTCGCCGTCGCACAGCGCAAGGCTGTGTTCGCAGACTGCTGTCACCATCAGATAGCCAATCGGCTTGCTGGGGTCGTGGTAGGACACGGCTACAAGTTCCGCGTTGTCCGAAACACAACCGGCAGACGTTATCTGAGCGCGGTAGGTCAGGATGTATTCGTCCCGCGCCCCCGCTTCACCGCCTATCCCCAAAAACTTCTTGTCTTCGATTAACACCCACGACTGGGATTTCTCATCCAGCCATTCCTTTCGCCACTGGACAAAGTCCTCGACGGAGATGGTACTGCCAGGCGCATAGGCCGCTATCTCGACGTTGGCCGCGCCTTCAGGCGCGTCGAATGACACGTATTCCGACGTGTGGGTTGCGTCGTCGAGCGTCCATCCCGGCGCAATGAACAGCGAGTACCCTGCGGTGTTGTTGAAGTAGAGGTCCCACAGCGCAAAGCTGTCCCGTGTGGCCGCAAGGTCGCTTTCGTGCGCCGCAACATCGCGTTCGCAGAACTCGGTTTCGACGGCGTACCCGTCCACCGACAGCCTGATACGGCGCGTAGAGCGCAGGATACAGCCACCGGCGACAGCTTGTTCCCGATAGACCAAATCGTAGTAGATGTCGCCGTCCTGTTCGTGGCGTGTGAGCGACTGGATTTCCAGCAGGTTCCACGAATTGGCGCGCGCCTGCGCCTCCAGTCTGGCCTTGTGATGGTTCGCGTACTGTTGGTCGGTCGTGATGCCGGATGCTTTCAGAGCGGAGACTTTATCAACAGAAACCCACGTGTAGGCTTATCCCGTACTCGGCGGCGGAATAAATGCCGCAAACGTGGGAGTCTCGCTACTCTCAACCAGAGTCCAGCCGGGAGGCAGGTCCAGGCTGTATCCGTACAAACCGTTCCTGTACCTCAGCCAGCCTTCGGCCACTGCCGAGGGGGCAGTCGGCGCTTCCACGACCACATTCTGGCCCGATTTGAGCGCGGCCAGCCGACTCTTCAGTTCATTCACGACGACCGCAAAGGCAACGTTGTCAGCTTCGGAGAAATCCAACCCCGACGTGTTTACTCCGATAACCTGCCCCGAACGGTCGAACAGAGGGCCGCCGCTGTTTCCCGGATTTATCGCCGCGTCCGTCTGGAAGCGTTTCACGCCGTCGTCAACCCGTTTGGCGGAGATGATGCCCTGGGTGACGACAGGAGGTTGACCCGCTTGATGCGCCACAGGGTAGCCGAGCGCGACGACTGCCTGACCTACCTGAACGGCGTCTGAATCCCCAAGGGCAAGCGCGTGGAACGCGCCGCTACCGTCTATCTTGACAGCGGCCAAGTCCGCCACTTGGTCGTATCCCAAGACAGCGCCGCGATAGGACACTCCATCGGATAGCTTGACCGTAACGCTTTTGTGACTGCCTACCACGTGTTCATTGGTGACTATCAGGCCATTAGACTCAATCACGAACCCCGAACCGCTACCGTCCGACGTGGACACCTGAACCACCCCGGCCTGAACCTGCTTTACCAATTCCGCGATGGTCAGAGGCGCGTCCGCCGCCGCCGGCGTGGATGTGGCGACAGGTGTGGGCGTGTCAGTCGGGGTCGGCGTGAGCGTCGGGGTGTCAGTCGGGACTGGTGTAGAGGTCTTGGTCGGCGTAGGTGTCTCGGTTGGCGGAACCGGCGTGGCCGTTACTGTCGGAACCTGAGTGGCTGTCGGCGGAACTGGTGTAGAGGTCTCGGTAGGCGGGGGCGTGGTAGGAGGCAGTGGCAGTGGGTCGTTGCTGCAGACCGTTAGCACGATGGCTATGAAGATGAACAACAGAAGATAATGGGTTCGCGTTCGCATGAAGATGCCCCCTTGCGGCTGTTGGTACAGGTTGCGGTTGCCAGACACGCTTCCCAATCCACATAGACCACGCGGGGGCGCAGTTCGCGCCCTGTGCCAACGATTGCAACGCCTTGACAGGCGGGCAATCGGCTATGTGAATTGGGTGATTAGGTTGTACGTGTCTGGCAAGCGCGACACTAGCACAGCATGGCCGTTGACACAAGTTGACGCATTGCGAATAATCTCTAGTGTGCATGGACAATGAGAAACCCCGCCTATAAGCGGGGTTCTGGTCGCGGGGGCAAGAAGTCGGAGATGATATTACGGAGTATCGAATCGCGGGCAACGACCTGAGCGCAACCCAACTGACGCGCCTACCCTAGGGACTTCATCCAACCTTGACCTCGGCGGCATCTCCCTGTCGGTATGGCATTGACTCGCAAGTGCGCGTTTGGGCGACGGCATCCGTCGCGCTACAATCGTCCCTAATCCAGAAACTTCAGGGCCGCATTATTTGGAATGCAATCGTCTCCCGTATAGCCAACTTGCGAGCGTCATTAACCTAAGAGTAGAATCAGAACAAAGACCCGTGCTGCGGCGCTTTGGGGCCGCTCTATACCGGTTGCGGACTCGGGCCAGTGGAGCGATCATGGGTGGTGAAGGCCGAGTAGTAGTAGTCTCTAATAGGATCCCTTCCGTGTCCACGTCTTCCAGCGTGGAGGAAAGACGCAACCTTCCTATCGGTGGACTCGTGAGCAGCCTGCGGCCCTTCATCGAGACCCTGGGCGGCATCTGGATGGGCTGGGACGGAAACGACGACGGCCAGGAAGACACCGCGCCTACTACCATCACCGAGGTCGAAGGCATCCGTCTGGCCTCCTTCTCCCTTTCCAGAGACGAGGTCGAGCGCTTCTACAACATCTTCTCCAACCGCACCCTCTGGCCGATCCTTCACAGCTTCCCCGACAGGGCCACCATTAGCCATGACAGCTATCGGGTGTACCGCAGCGTAAACCGAAAGTACGCCGCCTCCCTCATAGACCTCCTGAGGCCCGGCGACCTGGTCTGGGTCCACGACTACCACCTCTTCCCTCTTGGCCGCGAGCTTCGCAAGCTCGGCTGGACAGGCAGGACCGGGTTCTTCCTTCACAGTCCCTTCCCTCCCTCCGAGATCTTCGGCATCCTGCCCTGGGCCCGAAAGTTGCTTACCCGCCTCTTCGACTACGACCTAGTAGGTCTTCAGACCCGAAAATATGTCCATAACCTTCAGGAGTCCCTGGGCGACGAGCTCGGGGCCGTACTCATCGGCGACACCGTACACCACCAAGACAGAACCCTGAAGGTGCGCTCATTCCCCGTCAGCGCCGACGTCCAAGCCTTCCGCGAGATGGCCCTGAGCCAAGTCCCGACCCCCGTTAGCCGTTTCCTGGAGGATTTCCCAAAGGACAGACAGCTTCTTCTCGGGGTGGACAGACTTGACTATACAAAGGGGATAGTCCAGCGGATGCGGGCCATCGAGCGGCTGTTCGACGACCACCCGGAGCTCCTCGGTCACGTCACCCTCATCCAGATCTCGGCGCCCAGCCGGGTCAACATCCCCGAATATGCCCAGGAACGCGAGCGACTCGATTCACTCGTTGGCGAGATCAACGGCAAGTTCGGAGAGGCTCATTGGATGCCCATCCACCCCATGCACCGCTCCTATTCCCAGCAGGACCTGGCCCACTTCTACCGGGAGGCCGACGCTTGCCTCGTCACCCCTCTCCGGGACGGCATGAACCTGGTCGCCAAGGAGTTCGTAGCCTCCCAGACCTCGGACCCCGGGGTCTTGGTCCTTTCCCGCTTTTGCGGCGCCGCAGAGTCTATGCAGGATGCCCTCATGGTCAACCCTTACGACTTTCAGCGGACAGCTTCCGCCATCTACCGTGCCCTGACCATGCCCAGACCCGAGCGACAACGTCGCTGGAAGGCCCTCTCCGGGGACGTAAGCAGTCACCCGCCCGCGACTGGTGTTACAGCTTCCTTGCCGCCCTGGGCGACGCGTAAGCCATCCAATCCAGAAACTCCTCCACCTCACCCGACCCCGACAGACAGTAGTCCGCTTTCCGCATCACGGCTTCCGGCGTTTCCTCATCCACGACGGCTACTGCCGCTCCCTTCAGGCCTCTTTCACGGATCAGTCCGCGCAACGCATCGAAGGCGTCACAGTCCGTCACGTCATCCCCAAGAACTATCGCCCCCGTCAGCTCAAACTCTCGCGCCAACCGGCCCACTACTGTGCCCTTATTCACCCCTACCCCAGGTCCGATCTCCAAAACCATCTTGCCTTCCCTGATCTCCAGACCACGGGCGGCAACCAAGGACTTCAACATTCGCGACAGCGCAGACAGCGCCGCTGTGGGGTCTGGGGCGTTCCGATAGTGCACCGCCACGCTCAGACCTTTGTTCTCCACGGATAACCCCGAGACCCCAATACCCCCAACTCCATTCTCAACATCTTCCAAGAGGCCATCCGAGACCTGCGTCTCGCACTCCTGTTGTTCTCCTCCGGCTTTCCACTCCTCCAGCCCGTGATTTCCGACATACGTCACACTCTTCAAGCCAATCATCTCCCGCAGAAATCTCACATCCCTCCCCGACACCACCGCCACCAGCTCCACCTGCTTTGACAACTCACTTAGTGTGTCCCTTATCGCCGGAGACAGCGTCGTGTTCCGATGGTCGTCGAAAAGGGGAGTGAGAGTCCCATCGAAGTCGCTGAACAGGCCCACGCGGCCGGCGCTCAGGATTTGGGAGAAAGACTCCAGGTCATCCATGACTCGAGGCGGATGAATCATCTCGTTGGGAGAGGACCCCCTTCTCAAGCTCGCGCCCCGACCGCCTCGGCTTGTATTTCCGGAGTCACGCCCCATTTTCAGACCTGCGCATTTTCCCGACAACCTTCTTCAGTGTCTCTTGCCACTCCTTCACTGCCACGTCCATGTCAATTTCCGCCTGCCGGATACCTTCTCACCCTTCTTCCTACACCCTGTATCCCCCGACCGTCAACCCGCGACTCCGATCCGATGCTGTCGGTGGCAGTAGTCCCCCTCACCCCAGCCCTCTCCCTCAAGGGAGAGGGTCTGTTATTGAAATTCATAGCTGACTGGACATTTACATACCCCTCTCAGCCCGTCAAGGGAGAGGGGATTTTCGCGCCGCAAGGAACGACGACTGAGTTGATACAGGTTGTTGTCGTTCACAGGGTCTTTCCGAAGTCGATAGGTGTGTGGAAAATCGGCTGGGTTATATATTCTGGCTTATGTGACCTCAGGTGGACCCCTGGTGGACTTCAGGTGACGTTTCAGGTGGGTATTGACCTGAAAATCGGCGGATTTAGCTATGAATTCGCATGGAATTGACCTGCAGAAAAAAATTGTCGGACATTTTTGTCGTCATTGATAAATTCCATATTATATAATTTAGGCACCTTTGTTCTGTAACAGGCATATTGTAACATAGCGAGCGGAGAGTCGCGCAACACTTCGTACCGGCTTGAATCGGTGGCGGTAATCACCCTCACCCCAGCCCTCTCCCTCAAGGGAGAGGGGGTCTGTTGATTGAAATTCTTAGTTGGCTGCACATTTACATACCCTTCTCAGCCCTTGAGGGAGAGGGGGTTTTCGCGCCGCAAGGAACACCGACTAAGTTGATACGGGTTGTTGTCGTTCACAGGGTCTTTCCAAAGTCGATAGGTGTGTGGAAAATCGGCTGGGTTATATATTCTGATTTATGTTATCTCAGGTGGACTCCTGGTGGACTTCAGGTGGGTATTGACCTGAAAATCGGCGGATTTAGCTATGAATTCGCCTGAAATTGACCTGCAGAAAAAAGTGTCGGACATTTTTGTTGTCATTGATAAACTGCACATTATATAATTTAGGCACTTTTGTTCTGCAACAGGCATATTGTAACATAGCGAGTGGAGAGTCGCGCAACATTTCGCACTGACTCGAAGCCGTATCAGTCTGGTCGGTGGCAGTAATCACCCTCACCCCAGCCCTCTCCCTCAAGGGAGAGGGGGTCTGTTGATTGAAATTCTTAGTTGGCTGCACATTTACATACCCTTCTCAGCTCGTCGAGGGAGAGGGGATTTTCGCACCGCAAGGAACACCGACTAAGTTGATACAGGTTCCTCCGATCCTCTACCGACGCTTTTCTTCCCCGCGTGGGCGGTGAATCTCATCTCTTGGGCCTCCAAGCCCGCGCGCTTCACTGATAGGACACACCGCCTGACGTTTTGCACAGCTTTTGAGGATACCTTTCAGGGTCTTTCGGTTATCCAGTATGACGACGCAACCAAAGGGCAACCACAAGAATTGCCCCTACCGGAAGGCGCGCATAGTGGCCGCCTAAGGCGAACAATCGAAAGACCCTGGGATACCTTTAACCCGGATCAGGCCTCATAGCTATGGGATGCTAGAATGGTACAATTGCCATACATCTGACATCGAGGAGGCAATATGTACAACTACGGACTGATTGGCGACATGTCCTCGGCGGCGCTGGTCGGCGCGGATGGATCCGTTGACTGGTGCTGCCTGCCCCGATTCGACTCACCCAGCGTCTTCGCGTCCATCCTCGACGAGGACATCGGCGGCCGGTTCCGCATCCAGCCCAGCGGCGCGTACACAGGCGCGCGCCAGGCTTACTTGCAGGACACCAACATCCTGGAGACCACCTTCACTACGCCCCTGGGAGTAGTGAAGATTACTGACTTTATGCCCATTCAAGATAACGACATGGATGGCAAGCCCGACACGAATCCCGCCGTCCCCCCGGAGCTTCACCGCATCGTCATGTGCACGGCTGGAAGCGTGGAAATGCGCTGTGACTATGAGCCTCGGCACGATTACGCCCGCGCTGTGCCGGTGTTTCGCCAACTCCGAAGCGCCGGCACAGCGGTCGAGACTAAAGGCGGCCGGCAGAGCATGATGCTGCTCAGCAGCGTCTCGCTGCCGGTAAGCGCCGATAGCGTAAAAGGGGAGTTCGCATTGTCGCAGGGCGAGTCGGCAATCTTCGTACTGGCGTACGGCAACGGGAGATCGGCAAGTTTTGATCGGTACCGCAC
This sequence comes from Dehalococcoidia bacterium, assembly GCA_965261525.1. Taxonomy (GTDB): domain Bacteria; phylum Chloroflexota; class Dehalococcoidia; order Lucifugimonadales; family UBA1123; genus VXRN01. The sequence continues at coordinate 155,240 of OZ253472.1, read as the reverse complement.
GCAGGAAAAGCTTCAACTGACCCGGAGATACTGGCAGGACCTCGTCGCAGGGATGAATTACGGCGGCCTGTGGCGCGAGCAGGTGGTGCGATCATTCCTGGTGTTGCACCTGATGATGTACCGAGGCACCGGGGCCATTGTCGCCGCGCCGACGACGAGCCTGCCGAAGACGCTCGGCGGGTCGCGGAACTGGGACTACCGCTACTCATGGCTGCGCGACACGAGCTTCACCGTCGACATCCTCTACCGGCTCGGAGATGTGTACGGAGCGGACCACTACGTCCATTGGCTGCTGGAGCAGTGTCAGTTGAATCGCCGCCGCCCACGCATCTTATACGGGATCACGCAGTCGTCGTCACTCGAGGAACAGATCCTCGATCACCTGCGTGGCTACGAGGGTTCCCGGCCTGTGCGCATTGGCAACGGCGCCGCCGAGCAGCTGCAGTTGGACGTATTCGGCGAAGTCATTGCATCAATCCACTCGCTGCTGGTGTTGCGCGGCGAGATATCAGAGGAGGTGTGGGAGCTGGTCTGCTCCTTGGCCGAAATGGTCATCGAGAACTGGCGGCGGCGCGACCGCGGCGTTTGGGAGGTGCGCGGAGAGCAACAGCACTTCGTTTACTCGAAGGTACTGTGCTGGGCCGCCCTCGACACGGCTGCGTACATCGCAGCAGCGGTAGAGCAGCGGCGGCGCTACCGGCGCTGGGCGCAGGCGGCGTTCGTCATCAAGACGGAGGCGCTCGACCTCGGCTGGAGCGAGTCAAAGCGGGCGTTCCGGCAGCGGTACGACAGCGACGCTCTGGACGCCTCCAACCTAGCGATCCCCTTCTTCGGCTTCATCCCCCCCCCGAAGACCCGCGGGTGCGGCAGAACGTCGACGCCATCGAGCGGGAACTGGCCGATGGGCCGCTGGTATGGCGCTACATCCCAGGAGAGACGGACGACGGTCTCGAGGCGCAGCCGGAGGGCGCCTTTACGCTGCTGAGCTTCTGGCTACTGGGCAACTTGATCTACACGGGGCAGACTGACAGGGCCCTCGACCTTTTCCATGAGACGATCACGCGGTGCTCCAACCACCTGGGCCTATTCGCAGAGATGTTCGATCCCTCAACTAACCGCCAATTGGGTAACTTTCCGCAAGCGTACTCGCACGTCGGCCTCATTCACACGGCGCTGAACCTCTCCGGCCATATCGTGGACACGCCAACGCGGCTCATTCGCCGGCGTGAACAGGGGTAGGGTCTGGCCAGGGTCTTTTCATGGTATTAGCTCGACTTTGTACATAATATAGACAGAGAGCGACGCAATCGCATTGGCGCGTCATCATATGTGGAGAGCCTCTGAGACTTTTTGCTTGTCCGAGCATAAACCCGATGTCGTGAAAATCCCAGCGCCCTTGTTCAAACGACTCATGGAATCGCTGACTTATGCCGTCTGAATGTACAAAGTCGAGCTGAACATATAGGTCACAATGCTTTCTATCAAGGAATCCTTGCGGCAGGAGAGAGATAGCAGAGTGAAAAATACAAGGAAAACGTCCCCTCAAATCTGATTGGGTTTCAATTCCCTGATGATCGAACTGTGTATGGCCTTCCAGTCTATTCGCTAGTAAACAACTGGGTCGAGATGCATCTCAGCCGGGTCAACCTCGTGAGGCTCCAAAATACGCCATAGCTTCTGGTAGATTTGAATCCTGAAGCGTCCCGTGTCTACAATGTAAACCCTTCCCTGGTCGTCCACCTTAACGGAGGTGGGATTGTAGAACCGCTTCTCTCTGTCGAGATTCACTACGTTGTCTCGCAGACGCAGAGCGTCAGGGTTCGTCAGCAGTTTCTGAACGCCCCTCTCTGTCATTGTCGCATCGCCCCGGAAGGACTCTATGAACATACCCCGATGGTTGAACACCAAAACCCGCTGATTGCCTCGGTCTATCACATAAATGTCACCGTGCATGTCTATCGCCACAGAGCTAGGTCGGGATAGTTCACCTTCTCCGTGGCCCGGTCGCCCAATTATTTGCAGGAGTTCTCCGCTTGCGCTGAACCTCTGAACACGGTTGTTGCGCCAGTCCGCTATCAGTATGGTCCCATTGATGGGGTCTATCGCCACGCCCCAGGGAAAGTTCAGCCGACCGGGTTCGGTCCCAAACTCACCCCAACCGCTCAGATATTCGCCCTCACGGGTGAACCTCTGCACTCTGTGACTTCGCGAGCTGACAATCCAAAGGTTTTCTTCGGCATCCAGAGTGATGCCTGATGGAGCTGTGAGTTGTCCCGGTTCAATGCCAGCTTCGCCCCACCAGCCGATGGTCTCGCCTGAAGTTCTGAGCATAACGACAGCGTTCGCGTGTTCATCGGTGGAGTACAGAACCCCCTCGCTATCTATGGTACACATTGCGGGGGAAGGGAATTTTTCTTCGCCGGGCGTATCGGGCTTGCCGTCCACCATAGGAAAGATGAAGTCGCCATATTCATCGTCCATCGTCACGGTGACATACCGGTTTCTTGGAGCCTGATTAACAGTGTCCCAGCGATTCAGCACATAAAGCCAATCGTCGTTGCCGATGGACACGTCGAGAGGCCCATAAAAACCTCCCACCGGCAGCCTCTGGCCCAGGCAAAACTCATATTTGTGACCAATTCTCAGCAAGGTCGGATACTCGGCTTGCGCTTCTGACGTAATTTCCGGCTTTTCTTTCAAGATACTCAAAATAAGCCTCTATTCTTTGTGCTGCACGAATACAGGAATGGTAGGTCATCCAGCGAAGCTACGGCTAAAGACTCCCTCAAACTGATCGAAGTGGCCGTTTACGATGGGGTCGGGATTAAGTCCCAGCCACTGCTCAAGCGCCGTTGAATAAACGGACCTGAAGTCATGATTAAAGTAGAGGTCCCCGTTAAGCTGCCGCTCCGGCGCAAGGGACGGATATTGGGAGTACATGCCACCATTTACACGCTCGCCAATCAGGAACGTTCCTCCGCCCGAACCGTGGTCCGTGCCGTTGCCGTTGTCCTTTATGCGCCTTCCAAATTCGGAGAACACCATTATGATGACTTCTTCAGCGGCGTTATGCTCTCTAAGGTCGTCGAAGAAGTCCCTCAATGCTCGTGACATTGTTCCCAAAAGGCTGGCCTGGGTTTGCTTCTGATTGCCGTGCACGTCATAGCCACCCTGCTGCGCATAGAAGATTCGCGTCCCGATTCCGGCCAGATGCACCTGGGCAATACCTTTCAGGCTTTGGGAAAGGGCATCGTCAGCGTACTCAACAGTTGATGTATATTTCGGAGGCGCGGTACTAAGCATATCCGCGCCAGTAAGGGCGTCAATTCCCGTTTGACCGATATGGTCCCAGACTACGCTGGCCTCCTCGAATTCCTCCGGCGCGTACATTCGAGTAAAGGCGTCAATAGCTTGCCTCTGCTGCTTGCCTGCCAGGGATGTCAGCAGACCGTAGCCCTCGAGATAAGACACCGATATGGCCGGAGTTCCGGCCAGGTACATCGCCCTCGGCAGGCCCGTTCCGAAACTCACACCCGTGACAACGTTGGTCTTTCCAGGGTCCAGCTCTCGAATTGTACGACCCAGCCAGCCATCAGAACTCATGGCCTCCGGCTCTGCCGTATGCCAGATGTCCATGGAACGGAAATGGGAGCGGTCTGGATTCGGGTAGCCCGTACCTGTGATAATGGCTACGTTACCCTCGTCATACAGTTCCTTCAGCGGCCCCATGGATGGGTGAAAGCCATAGCCTCCACCAATATGTAGCGCCTCGTCCTCCGGAATACCGACAGTTTTTCTGAACTCGAAGTAATGAGGGTCGTTGTAAGGAATTACTGTGCTCATGAAGTCGTTGCCACCAGACAGCTGAAGCACGACGAAAACTGGATGTTTCTTGATTCCGGACTGGGTTGTTATGGTATGGGTAGTCATATTCTCGCCTTCATCTAAATCAAAGCTGCTGTTGTGTCAAAACTAATCTCATGCGAACTGGTACTCACGAGAGGCAACAATGAGTCTGAGCATCTGGGCTACCACCTCTCGGAACTCCGCAGTATCTGTGTCCATTGAATCCGTCACTCCCAGTTCCTCAAACAGTATCTTCTTCGTGATGTCCCTTAGCTCCACGCATCCCATCTCGTACAGGCAGGCGTCCAGGAGTTCATCCGGGGAGATTTCCGCGCGGTTCTTGGTGATTCGTTCCAGCATCGAGGCGATTCCCGGAGCGCTGATGTCCCCCACCATCTCAGAGGCGAAGTTAACGCGCTCAACCAGATAGGAAGAGTCTATCCACTCCCTACCCGTGTGCCAGCCCTCCACCGTCGGCGGATTTAGAAGCTCCTGCCCCATCATCGTGGTCTTTTTCGTCATGTCCGTCAGGCCAAACTCGTAGGGCGTCTGATGCCGTCCCGCCAGAATAGCCGTTCCTGCAACAATCTCGGCGGGGCTTTTGACCTTCTTGAACATGGCATCCCTGAAGAAGTCCGAATTGAACATGTGGTGAAGAACATCTCGGATAACATAACCGGAATTCACAAAGACTTCGGCGAGTTCGTCTATAGCCGCGCCATCGGGGTCGTCGGAGACGAAGAAGGCGTAAATTTCCTTGCCCACAAATCTTGCCGTCGCCGGTTGGCGTACTATGATGTCTATTATGTCCTCGCCATTGAACCTGCCAGTTTCACCCAGGAAAGTCTTTATGCCATCGTCGTGGTCATCTTCAAGGTAAATGAACTCGCTGTCGAAGAACCCAGTGGGATAACGCGGAATGGTCTGGGACTTGGTCCAGCCTGTGAAGGCCCTGGCGCACTCCTTAACATCGTCCTCCGTGTAATTGCCTCGCCCCATGCTGAACAGCTCTAGAAGCTCACGTCCGAAATTCTCGTTAGGGGCGCCACCATGATTCATCTGCTGGTCGAGCCAGTAAATCATCGCCGGGTCTTTCGCAAGGGCCGCCAGCAGGTCTCGGAAATTGCCCAGGCCATAGTCCCGCAGCATCTCATAATGCGAGCGCATCATGGGGCTATTGGCGACCTTGCTGCGGCCTGTGGCGAAAACACCATGCCACATCAGGGCAATCTTTTCCTCCAATGGTCTCTGGCTGTTTATCATCCGGTACATCCAGCGGGCCGCCGTCCAATTAGCCGACTCCTCGTCCGCGTGCTGAATGTAGTACCGCTCCAGTAAGTCTTCCTCCAACCGAGGGAACCTCTCTACATTTATAAGGTCATCAACTGCCGCTTCATAGGCCATATCCGAGTATCGCGCCAGTGCGGAGGCTGGCGCTCCAAAGGCGGCGCGGCGCATTAGATGGCCTATAAGACCAAGAGCAGTGGACACTTGACCAGCCATGGAAAACCTCCGGGATCGAGCTTCAGGTTTATTACAAGCTTCAAGCTGATATTACAGATGGGGTTGTAGGCGTATAGCCCTGGGATTACTCTTGTGCCTGGTACACAAGGAACGAGCCTCGCAGCCAAGACAGTCAGCATCGGCGAATTCCACCTAGTACAGCGTCCATATAATTCTGCCATGTAAGAAACTACTGCAACCTATGGATTCCCGCTTTCGCGGGAATGACGATTGGCAGTTTAAGGTTGACCGCATACAACAAAACTAAGTGGACATGGTACTAGTGTTCCAACCTTTTGGATTGACGGTTTATATACCCTCACCCTAACCCTCTCCCAAAGGGAGAGGGGATAATTCGGAATCTGGATATCCATCACAACTAAGTTGTCGGACTACTAATAGTAGAGGTCAAACTGACCTATACCCTTATACCGGGCAGCAGATTTTGTCAAGGGCGGAGACATTTTGGAACCTGTATCAACTTAATCGGCGTTCCTTGCGGCGCGAAAATCCCCTCTCCCTCGACGGGTAGAGCCTGCCCCGTACCGCGATACGGGGGTGAGGGTGATTACTGCCACCGACCAAACTGATACAACTTCGGGCTCCTGCGAAGATTGTACAAGAGCGGCTGGGACATAGTACAATTGCAACCACGATGGACATCTACTCTCACGTTCTGAGGGAGATGGATGTCTCTGCGGCGGAGGCGTTCGAGAGGCATTTCGATGACGTTGGTTAGCAAATATGTTAGCAAAAACGAGATCAGGCGCGTCTTGCCTCTCAGTTCAACGCCGGTTAGCTATGAAAATAGGTCATGCCCCTGTAGCTCAGGAGGATAGAGCGCCGGTTTCCTAAACCGGGTGCCCCGGTTCGAGTCCGGGCAGGGGTACTCTCGATCTCACACAGGCTGAAATACCAATGGCCGCAGCCAATCTTCATGCGCTGCGGCCATTTCATTTGCTTAACCAGCTTAAAGGTGGTTGGGCTACGCCCGCGCCTCCGCCTTTTCCTTGTGTTCCTGGGTGATCTGCACGACACGGTCAACCATGTGGGTCGGCACTTCTTCGAAGTGATCGAACTCCATCTTGAAATCTCCCTGGCCCTGTGTCTGGCTGCGAAGTTCGGTGGCGTAGGTCAGCATCTCGGCCTGTGGGGCTTCGACCTGGACGGTAGTGGTCCCGTCTCCCGCCGGGATCATTCCCTGTATTCTGCCGCGCCTGCTGTTGAGGTCGCCGATTATGTCTCCGGTGAAGTTATCGGGCACGGTTATTTCTACCTTCATTATCGGCTCCAGGATAACCGGGCTGGCCTGCTGTATGCCCTTGGTAGCGGCGTGTCCTCCTGCTATCTCGAATGATACACCCGAGGAGTCCACGGGGTGGAAGCTGCCGTCCACGAGGGTTGCCTTCATATCCACAACCGGGTATCCCGCGACAACGCCGTCGCTCAGGGCGTTCCTGACGCCCTTTTCAACGGACGGTATGTACTCGCGCGGCACCACGCCGCCCACAATGGTCTCCGAGAACTCGAATCCCGTACCGCGAGGCATAGGCTCCACTTCGATCCAGACGTGGCCGAACTGTCCGTGTCCTCCGGTCTGTTTTTTGTGCCTGTACTCGACACGCGCCCTGCGGTTGATGGTCTCTTTGTACGGGACCCGTGGAATTTCCAGGAGCATCTCAGAGCCGAATTTACGCTGCATCTTCTCTATGGTGACTCCGAGGTGCGTGTCGCCAAGACCAGCCATGAGCATCTCGTTGGTGTCGGGTTCGCGCGTGATTACGACGGACGGGTCTTCCTCCACGATTCTGGAAAGGGAGCTGGTCATCTTGTCAACATCGGCCTTGGACTTGGGATAGACCGCTCTCTGATAGATGGAAGCGGGGAAGACGAGTCCTTCAAGGACGACCGGTTGATCGGACGAGCTTATGGTATCGCCGGTGAGGACGGTATTGAGCTTGCTGATAGCGCCGATGTCGCCGGCGGCGAGATCGGCGCCTGCTGACTGTTGCTTACCCTGTACCTCAAATACCTGAGCGATGCGTTCGGCCTGGCCTCTGCTGGCGTTGTACATTTGCGAGTCACCCCTGAACGTACCGCTGTAAACCCTGAAGTAGGAGAGTTTGCCCACGAATGGGTCGGCGGAGGTCTTGAAGACCAGCGCGGCTACAGGACCCGAACTATCGCAGGTCAGTTCGGTCTCGTCGTCCGAGCCGGGGGCGCGGCTGGAGGCCGCGGGCATTTCGGCCGGAGACGGGAGATATTCCAGCGCGAAGTCCATGAACTCGGTCACTCCCAGTTCATTCAGGGGAGATCCCGCGAGTATTGGGACGAGTTCGCCGGTCATTATGCCCTGCTTGATGCCTTCTACCATTTCGTCGTGGGTGATCTCTTCGCCTTCCAGATACTTTGTGGCGAGGTCGTCATCGAGTTCGGCGACCGCTTCGACCAGGCGTTCGCGGCCTTCTTCGACCGCGTCGGCCACTTCAGCCGGAACATCGGCGCTCATATCCAGCAGATTCACTACGCCGGAGAACGAAGACTCCGAGCCAATGGGAATCTGAACAGGGACCAGATGACGACCAAACCGCTGCTGAAGCGCGTCCAGGACCGCGTAGAAATCGGAGTTTTCCCTGTCTATCTTGGAGATATAGACTATGCGGGGCAGGTCTCTTTCTTCGGCCATGTTCCACATCTGGCCGGTGCCGACCTCTATCCCTGCCTGAGCCGCGACTACTATGACGGCGGTGTCAGCCACCCGGATACCTGAAACTACCTCTCCTCGATAGTCGGCGTATCCGGGGGTGTCGAGTACGTTGATCTTGTGGTCTCGCCACTGCGCGTTCAGGATAGCGGTACTTACACTGGTACCCCGCTTGTGCTCCTCAGGATCGAAGTCGGAAGTGGTTGTGCCGTCTTCCACTCTTCCCAGCCGCGTCGTAGCGCCCGACGTGTGCAGCATAGCCTCAGCCAATATAGTCTTGCCCGCACCACTATGCGACAGAAGCACGATATTCCTGATACGCTCAGTGGAAAATTTGGCCATTCCAATACTCCTCTTTATTGTAATTTTAGATAGATTTTATTGTATTAGAACTAAGCGATACGCGCAACGCCGCAGCGGATGGCGATGCTGTATCAGTTTGGTGGGTAGGGGCAATCACCCTCACCCCAGCCCTCTCGCATCGAGGGAGAGGGGATTTTCGCGCCACAGGCGGCGACTAAATTGATACAGGTTCGCTGATAGAGAGCATGGCATATATCCTGATTTATATTATTTCACGTGAAGCGCTGGTGGAGTCCTGGTGGAGCCGTGGTGACATTTCAGGTGGATTTTGACCTGAGAATCGGTGGATTTAGCTATGAAATCGGCATGAATTCACCTGCAGAAAAAAATTGTGAGCCGGATTTTTCGTTATTGATAAACTCTACATTATATATCTCAGGCACTTTTGTTCTATAATCGTCATATTGTAACATAGCGAGTGGAGAGTTGGGAAACATACAGCGCCGACTGACGCTGTATCAGTTTAGTCGGTGGCAGTAATCACCCTCACCCCAGCCCTCTCCCATCAAAGGGAGAGGGCATTTTCGCGCCAGAGGCAGCGCCAACTAACTTGATACAGGTTCGCGCCGACTGACGCTGTATCAGTTTAGTAGGTAGAGCGGATTACCCTCACCCTAGCCCTCTCCCATCAAAGGGAGAGGGAATTTTCGCGCCGACTGACGCTGTATCAGTGAAACCGACCACCGACCAAATTGGTACAGGCCAGCGGATGGCCGTTTTCAAACGTAAGGACCTTAGTCGGGAGTGGTAAAACGGGCGACGGCTTCGGCGACGGCGGCAGGCTGGTCCATATACATATTGTGCGCGCTGTCGGGAATAGTGAGTAGATCGAAGTCCGGGGTTTCCTCAGCAATTGGGAGTAGATGCCTGAATGAGTCGGCGCGGGAGTCGCTCATTATAAAAAGGATGGGTTTGCCCAGCGTTCTGAGAGTCGGCCTGATATCCAGATAGTCGCCCTCGCGCTCGCTCCATCTCATAGATGCGATGGCCCACTTCATGTCCAGGCGGCCATCGGGAAGTTCGTATGATTCGTGTTCCACTACGTCACGGATAACGTCGTCCCGCCACTTGCCGGTCATGCGATGGGCTTTCAGGTAGTCGTACATCTCCCGCCGGTCTGCCCAGGCGCGCCGGGGCCTCTCGGAACGACCGGATACCATACGCTGGAAGCTCTCGGTAACGACGACCATAGGCTCAAGCAGGACAAGACGGCTGAATATGTCCGGACGGCGGTCGGAGAGGAGGGTGGCTACCACTCCGCCGGTGGAGTGGGCGACCGCGACGGCGTTTCGCATTCCGATGGCGTCCGAGAAGGCTTCGAGGTCGTCAACGCGCTGGGCGAATGTGTAGCCGGAGTCGGGCCAGTCGCTGTCGCCGTGTCCGCGGGAATCAAGGGCGACGACATGATAGCGGTCGCGCAGATGGCGGGCGACGGCGTCCCAGGATCTACTTGTACGCATATCGCCGTGCAGCAGGAACAGGGCGGGCGCGGCGTCCGCGCCGGGGGGCGCTCCCCAGTCAACGTAGTGGAGGTTTATGCCCTGAACGTGGACGGTGTGACTGGATGGTTGGCTCACTTGACCTTTTCTGATGTGTCGCTGTCCATGAGGATCAGGAAGACTTCCATGTTGAGGCGGTCGTCTCTAACCTTGTCGGGCATCTTCCCGACGCATCCGACACAGTACCATCCCTCCGGCAGAAGCGGCTGGGCATCCACCCAGTACATTTCGTCCGCGCTGTACCGGGGATAGCCGACAACGCATCCCTCATTGGAGCATCGGTATCTGGGAGTGGGAAGTCTCTTGGCTTCAGGGGTATCCATCAGGTTGATTCCCCTGTACTTTTCGGCGGTGGCGACAGCGGCGGCTATCCTGCGCCTTTCGCGCACCCTTTCGACAACGCCTATCTTCATGAGTTTCTCCTTGTAGATAATGTACGCAGTTCCTATGCCGGTCGCCAGCATGACCCCGTTCAATAGCAGTATGAACCACAGATCTTCCGGGTCATATGAACCTCTTATCAAGCTCACCGTATTGATAGCGAAGACAGTCAGGATAAAGGCTTCGACTATCCAGAAGGCGATGAGGGTCCAGCGCATCAAGTCTTTCCGAAACATTCGTGAACCTCTTATCCGAGGGCGAGTCGCGGATATGTCTGTTCTAGCTATTCAGTCCCAACTCGTCGAGGATGGGCGGTATCTGGGCCTTCTCCTCGTCGGTCAGTGGGCGGAAGGGACGGGACGTGGTGTCGTGTTCGATGACTCCCATGTGTTTAAGGGCGGCTTTCATTCCGCCGAAGCTGGCTGCGTTCGCTCCGCCGCCCTGGGCTACCGCTCCCACTTTCTGGGCATTGATAAGCAGGGCGTTGCACTCGCGCGCGGTGTTGGTATCTCCGGCCTCGCCCGCTTCCCATCCGCGCGCGCAGGCGCGAGGCACGAGATTGGCGATGCCGGGAATGACGCCGTGTACGCCGACGGAGCCCGCGCTCGTTACGCGGAACATCGTTCCGAGGAAGCGGAGCAGGGAAATCTCGCCCTGATCGCAGAGGACGTTGAGCTGGGCGAGCAGCTCACCCGCGCCGGAGCTGTCCTTGACTCCTACGACTGTACCTTCGGCGGCGAGCGCGGCTATGGTACTCGGCGCGACGGCGGTCTTGACGGTTTGAGGGATGTTATAGACCCACAGAGGAACGCCCACGCTGTCGCGGGTGTAGCGGTAGTGGTCCATGAGTTCGTCCTGTGAGTCGGGGTAGTAGTAGGGCGGGGTGAGGGCGATTCCGTCCATACCGAGTTCGCTGACTTCCTGCGCGAGGGTTATGGACATCTGGGTGGATGTACTGGATATGTTGCCTATTACCGGCACACGTCCCGCGACTTCGTCCACGACGGCTTCCATGCTTCGGACGCGCTCGGAGTCGGGCAGGTTGGCGAATTCACCGGTTGTGCCGGATGCCCAAATGCCGTGCACGCCGTTGTCTATGAGGTGGTTAACGAGGCTGCGGAGGGATGGGATGTCCACGGTCTCGTCGGGGTTCAGCGGCGTGAGCATGGGGACTATCACGCCTTGGATATGCTTGTCTGTCATTGGATTTGTCTCCTGCTGCTGGTGTTTGTTTGTCGGTGTTCAGTTGACAGAATTTATCAACTGGCGACTTAGTGATTATCTCAAAACCCAACCGGAAGGAATTTCGCCCTCACCTCAATCCTCTCCCTCAAGGGAGAGGAGGCTATCCTGGGCCTTGTGGCTCGTTTCCCGCGACAGGTTTTGAGATAGTTTCTTAGAGTTCAAATACTTCAAAGCTGACTGCGTAGTCGCAGCCGAATTCCATCCCCACCCCATTGGCGTTCATGGTCAGCATCATTTCGGGGTCGACGTCGGAACCGAGACCTTCGATGTACTTCGCGTGCTTTTCGAGTGATTCGACTCCCTTATAGATATGGTCGCCTACATCCACGGCGTAGGTGGCGTTCGGAGATGCATTGACGAGCAACGCCTTTACACCGTTCCAGGGTTCGAGTCCTTCGTCGAGCAGTTCGGGGAATATCCATCGGTTGCCTGCGTCTCGGGAGGCGTCGAGGGCAGCGAGTCCGACGGCGCGGTGGTCGGACTGGTTGGCCAGTCCATGTGAGAAGCGGAGGTCGAAGTTGATGGTTATAACGACCTCGGGTTTGTGGGCGCGTATCGCGCGGGCGATGTCGCGGCGCAGAGCAGGACCGTATTCGACGATGCCGTCGGTGTGGTCAAGGAACTCTACGGTGTCGACTCCGACGACGGCGGCTCCGTTTATCTCCTCCTGAACACGCACACTTGCGGTTTCGTCAGGGTCCATTCCGTCTATGCCGGCCTCGCCGCGAGTGGCGAGTAGATAGACGACCTTTTTGCCCTCGGAGGTCCACTTGGATATGGCGCTGGCGGCCCCGTATTCGAGGTCGTCGGGGTGCGCTACGACGGCCAGCGCGGTCTGCCAGTTTTCGTCGAGCGGCTGGAGATTTGTTTGGCTCATGCGCCGCCGCCGATGGCGGGCAGGAAGTGGACTTCGCTGCTTTCGCCGACCTTTTCGAGCATACCGAGCGGGGTTATCTCGCCATCTACCGCGACAGAGATATTTCCCTTGATTCTGCCGTCCGCAACGAGGCGGTCTTTGAAGCCAGGGTACTGTTCGTCAAGGTTGTTGACTATCTGGCGGACGGTCGCGCCTTCTACATGGACGCGGTTGTTGCCGTCGCTGAGTTTCTGCATTAGCGATGGGATGAATACGGTTGCCATGGGTTAGCTCCGAACTGCCACGGACGCGGACTTGGCGGGTTGGGGTTCATTGACCATTATGTACTCGGCGGTAGATTCGGATTCGGGTATTGGATCGCCGTCTTCGACCAGCCCTTCCAGGTGAAACTCTATGGCCTCACGCATATTGCGCTTGGTTTCCTCGCGGGTCTTGCCGGTTGTGACACAGCCGAGTATATCAGGCGAGTACGCCGAGTAGTTGTTGCCCGCTTTTTCTATCACTATCAAGTATTTACGCATAGGGCCTCTCCATATCATCTCAGTTGCGCTTGTTTCAATATGCTGCTGAGCGTTGTAGGCTTTACTTCATCACGAGGATGTCCCGGGATGGTCACTCGTCCACGCTTGACGGGATGTTTGTACTGGCGATGGCTTCCCTGCGTTCTGATGTAGTACCAACCGTCCCGTTCGACCATTCTTATTACGTCGCGTACCTTCACTGAGTGTCAATCGTCCCACTGACTAAGGTTATTATACAGGCTTGGACATTTCAATCGGCAAACCGAAGCAGGGAGGGCCCCTCTCGATCAAAGCTGAAGCAGAGCCTATTCCACGCTCCAGTCGGAGGCGGGGCCGAGGACTTTGTAGCCGTAGTTGTCTTCGGTCCTGTCGTCAGGGGGGAGTATTTCGACAACTGCCCTGGAGAGACCTACAACCTCGCCTTTGGAATCGAAGCTGTAGCCGTTCCCAAGCGCGCCGCTCCAGGTTATCTCATACAGACAATCCCTGAATCCGCCGGCGTCCTGGTCGTCGCCGGTCTTTTTGAGGCATTCGGCCGCGATGTACACGTCGTCGTAGGCAGAGGTGAGGTGCCAGGGGAGGGTGACGTAGTTGTAGCGCTGCCTGAAGTTGGCGATGACCTCCTGCGCCTTCTGGTTGTCGGGGTCGGGAGCGGCGGTGATTGCTCTCATGCCGGTCGCCGCGTCGCCCGCGATTTCGAGCGCGGTGGTTCCCACGGCAATCGTTTCTCCGTATATCGGACCTTCGTAGCCCAGTTCACGCGCTTGCTTGAGTATAGTTCCTCCCGCGAACTCGGACTGGGGGGATATGTGGAGCGCGTCGGGGTTGGCCTCGAACAGCTTCGTGAGTTGCGACCTGAAATCCGTGATGTCTGACGAGAACCGCTCCTCAGCCACGACACTGCCGCCGAGTTCCTCGAACTGCGCGACGGACGTGCGTCTCACGCCCTCGGCGTAGTCGGTCTCCTCGGTGATTGTGGATAGCGTGCGGACGCCATCGGCCCAGAGAACGTTGCCTGTGCTGATTCCCACCTCGACGTCGCTGATCTGGGTGCGGAAGATGTAGTCGCCCGCCTCGGCTATGTCAGCGTTGCTGGCGAGTCCGGAGAACAGGATTATGCCCTCGGCTTCGGCGAGCGGCGCGGCGCCGAGCATCGCGCCGCTGCATGATGTCCCGAGGATGATCTTTACGTCGTCGACGTCGGTCAGCTTCTGAAAGGCGGTGATGGCGTCCTGCGCGTTGCACTTGGAATCCTCGACGACGAGTTCGAGCTTGCGCCCGTTGACGCCTCCGGCGGCGTTTATTTCGTCCGCCGCCATCTGCTTGGCGCGTACGGCGACGTTGCCGTAGGATTCGCCTGCGCCGGTGACGGACTCCATGACGCCGATTCTGAAGGGGGCGTCGTCGGATTGAGGAGCGGGGGCTTGGGTCGGGGTTTGGTCAGAGGAGCAGGCCATGAAGGCCATGACGGTAAGCAGGAGTATGGTCGCTACAACAGTCCGTATTGCCTTATACAAGATTCTGTCCATTTCATATCATATCATCGTATATTGAATGATTCGGGATACAAGGTTATTCTAATGGGCATGGGCATTTCAATAAGCGAACAGAATCGGGAACGCATCCGGGGCAAGGTGGAGTCGGGGATATATGCGTCGGCGGACGATGTGTTGATGAATGCTCTTGATCTGCTGGACTTACACGACATCGAGCTTGAGCGCGAACTGGCAGAGATGAAAGAGGCGGTTAGGATAGGCACGGAGCAGGCGGACGCGGGCATATTGATTCCGGCTGAAGAAGTGTTTGATGAGATTCGGCGTCGGAATGCCGAGATTGTCCGCAAGAAGCATAATAGCAATATGAAGCAATGAGCGATTGTGCGTTCTCACCCGAAGCTCTGGACGACCTCCAGCAGATTCACGACTATATCGCCCGGCGTAATCGCGCCAGCGCAAGCCGCATAGTTGAACGACTCAGGGACAGATGCTATCTGCTTGCGGATTTTCCTTATATGGGAATAACTCATCCCAGATTTGGAGATGATTATCGAATATATGTTGTGCCCGGGGTCAACTACGTGATTATCTACCGACCAGTACAAAATGGCGTAGAAATCATTCGCATACGACACAGCAGCCAGAGTTTCCGGCGGCTGTTTCAGCAATAACTGGGGGTTCAATGATGACAGACGTCTCAATAAGTGAAGAGAGCCAGGAGCGCATACGACAGAAGGTGAAGTCCGATCTATACAGGTCGGCGAACGATGTGTTGACGAACGCTCTGGACCTATTGGATTTATATGACGCGGAGATGGCTCGCGAACAGGCTTTGATAAGTGAGGCTAAGCGGATAATGACTGAGAATGCAGCTATGGGCATACTGGTTCCAGAGAGTGATGTGTTCGATGAGGCGCGGCGGCGGTGTGCCAAGATAGTCACTGGTAATTAGGTTGCCACAGACTCGGCGCACTTGAGCAACATTCAGACACTTTAGGCCAGTGTCGTCCATGCTCTTTACCAAACCCAATTATCGCGTTATCAATTAACTTCGCTACACTTATGGCCCAACTTGACCTGTCGATATATGGAGTCAGGTCGTTCTTCTGGGCGATGCGGACAAAATAGGGCATTATGAATTTGAATACCGGTTCGTTGTCCTGGAACTGTATCTGTTGATAAGAAAAGAAGCGTCTCGTGTATTCCCTGTCAATGGGCGGCATCGATCGCGGCATTAGAAAATGAAGCGCTTTCGAAGCAGCTACTATCTGAGATTTATTTTTGGCGATACCGATAATCCTGATGATTTTCCACAGATTAGATATGTCTTGGGGTTCTACATCTTGGATAGACATGTTGTCGAATGACGCGATTGATTCCGTGTTTTTGCGAATTCTATTGATACATTCATTTTGACTTACAAGTTCAGAGCCTCTGGTACCCATTCCAAATTTCTTGAGCATACTGTAAGCGGATCTCAGACATTCATCCGAAGCAATAATGTCTCTAGTTGTATCCTGACTACCTATCAACTCAATATGTTTTGTGTAAGCACGTAGGCTACCCCTATATGTGCCTTCGTTGAAATGATTTTCATTTTCGAATATTCCCAGGTAGTCTGAGAAATTTCTGCACAGATCATTTACATGGGTATTGACGCGCTTTATTGTGTCATATTGTCTAGGCATATTTTCCAATCCTCTCTAACTGGAATATATCCTCAGGCGAAGATTCCTACGCCTCAAGAAACTCCTGCCAATCTAAGCCCAAGTCTCTGATTGCCGCGTGCAGGGTTCCGATTTTCAGGTCACGCCTTCCGCGGTCTGGCAATACCGCCTTTTGTCGCGTATTTGGGTTGAACCAGTTCCTGTGCGACCCCCTACTTCTGGGCGGCGCTTCATAGCAACCGAGTCAGCTTAGCTTCCGCGTTGCTTCCCTATACCTCACGATACAGGAATGGGAAGCGTAACCGGGGCTAGTATCTCCGCATGGAGAGGCTCCTCATCGTTGTGATCAATGAACAGTTCAGGAGGCAGAGGATCATCGAAATATTCATACATCTCAAGCACTGCCTGGAACGCATCCTGAGCGTTGAACAGCGCCTCGGCGATTGTGTCGCCCTCGGTTACCAAGCCGCGCAGCAGGGGGGATGTTACTGTGTATCCGCCCTCGGGCTGAGGGTCGAGGATCAGGGGGACTTTCGCTATCACTTGTCATCCTCCTGTCAGAGTGGATGCCGCTTATTCGTGTCTCGGATATTATACACGGGGCGGAGTCCTGAGACCCCGCCCGTGTGGATTGCGCTATCTTGTTTTTACGTCAGGTGGATTAGCTGCCGTTGGTCCCCTGGGCTGCCACGATGGCGACCGAGTTCATGGGGGTCTCGAAGAACCTCACGCCGGTGGCCTGCTGGAGCGCGTTGGCTATGGCGGGTGTGGGAGGAATGATGTTGGCCTCGCCGACGCCGCGCACACCGTATGGGTGACCGGGGTTGGCGACCTCGACGATGACCGTGTCAATCATGGGCAGGTCGAGGCTGGTGGGCATACGATAGTCAAGCAGCGTGGAGTTTACCATGCCGCCGTCGTCGTTCATGTAGTATTCCTCGTTCAGGGCCCAGCCGATGCCCTGGACGGAGCCGCCCTGCATCTGTCCCTCGACGTAGGAGGGATGAATGGCCTTGCCGACGTCCTGGACGGCGGTGAAGCGGACTACGTCCGTCTTGCCGGTCTCGGGGTCAACTTCCACGTCAACGATATTTCCGGCGAAGGAGCCGCCGAAGCTCTGCGGGTTGACCGACTCGCTCGCGGATATGCCGCCGCCGGTGCCGGCGAGCTGGCCAGCGAGTTCCTTGAAGGTAATGCTGAGTTCGGGATCGGTGGTCGAGCTGATGACGCCCTTTTCCATCTGCACGGAGTCCTGGTCCACGTCCCATATGGCGGCCGCGCGCTCGATCATCTGTCGCTTGACGGACTGCGCGGCTTCATAAGCGGCCCAGCCGGTGGCGAAGGTGGTGCGGCTGCCGCCCGTGAGGAAGGTGTAGCCAATGGAGTCGGTGTCCACCACGGACGGGTGAACGTCCTCGGCGGGTATGCCAAGAACCTCGGCTGCCTGCATAGCAATGGAGGCGCGAGAGCCGCCGATGTCGGTGGAGCCTTCGGTCAGGTTGACGGTGCCGTCTCCGTTGACCGCGAGGTCAACGGCGGAGTGGAATCCGATGTTGAACCAGAAGCCGACGGCGACGCCGCGTCCCTGGTTCTCGCCCAGCGGAGCGCTGTAATGGGGATGGTCGCGCATCGCTTCCAGCGTTTCGACCAGTCCGACCCTGTTGAAAACCGGGCCGTCAACCCTGCGGGTTCCCTCTTTGGCGGCGTTCTTCAGGCGCAGTTCGATGGGGTCCATGCCCAGTTTCTGCGCCAGTTCGTCAACCGCCTGCTCGACCGCAAACGCGGCGTTAGGGGCGCCGGGGGCGCGGTAGGCGGCAGTCTTGGGCTTGTTGACAACCACGTCGTAGCCGTCAACGGTGCCGTTCTCTATGTCGTAGGGAGCTAAGGCGCACATCGCGCCCGCACTCACAGGCGAGCCGGGATAGGCTCCCGCCTCGAAGGCGAGTTCGACCTCGGCGGCGGTGATCGTGCCGTCGTTCTTCGCGCCTATTTTCACACGGCTCCAGGAGCCGCAGGTGGGGCCGGACGCCTCGAAAACGTCAGCCCTGCTCATAACTATTTTCACGTGGCGGCCGGTCTTCCTGGACAAAAGCGCCGCGACGGGTTCCAGATATATGGGTATCTTGCCGCCGAATCCACCGCCGATTTCCATGGGCGTAACCCTGATATTGGACTCCGGCATTTCCAGAAGCTGCGCCATCGCGTCGCGGACAGCGAATGCGCCCTGCGTGCTGCACCAGATGCGCAATTTGCCGTCGGCGTTCCATAGCGCGGTCGCGTTGTGAGGCTCGATGTAGCCCTGGTGAACGGTCTTGGCCCTGTACTCGCGTTCGACGATAACGTCCGCCTGAGCGAATCCGGCGGCGTTGTCGCCCTTCTTGTGCTGGAAGTGCTCGGCGACATTGCTTACCGTATCGGTCTCTTCGCCAAGCTCCTTGGTTTTCAGGTCGTCGTGAAGAATTATCGCGCCATCGGCCATTGCGTCTTCGACTGTTATGACCGGCGGCAGGACTTCATAGTCCACCTCGATAAGGCTGGCCGCCTCCTCCGCGATATGCGGGTTGACGGCGGCGACGCCCGCGATGGCATGGCCCCTGTACAACGCCTTGTCTGAGGCGAGAACGTTGTCCCGCAGCCACTTGAGGCTGGTCGGAGCGCCTTCGCCCATGTCAACCATGCCATCGGCGTCGCTGGTGAAGTCGGCGTGGGTGACCACGGCGAGAACGCCTTCCAGCGCCTCGGCCTTCGAGGTGTCTATGCTCTTGATATTGGCGTGCGCGTGCGGGCTGCGGAGGATATGGCCGTGAAGCAATCCGGCGTCTTCGTAGTCCGCTCCATACTGCGCTCTGCCCGTCACCTTGTCCGTCCCATCGTGACGGATGGGGCGAGTGCCGACCACGTCGTAGGTCTTTGTGGCCAGCACCATGTTTCGTTCGTAGTCAACGGTAGTGGTCATGGTCTAAGCCTCCTGCATCTTCACCGCCGCGTCCTGCACCGCTCGGACTATCTTGTCGTAGCCGGTGCAGCGGCAGAGGTTGTTCGCAAGCCAGAATCGTATCTCGTGTTCGGTGGGGTCGGGGTTATGCTCCAGCAGCGCCTTGGAGGCGACGATAAAGCCGGGGGTGCAGATGCCGCACTGGAGCGCGGCGTTCTCGAGGAAGGCCTGCTGCACGGGGTGGAGGGTACTTCCGTCCGCGACGCCCTCGATTGTCGTAATCTCACTGCCACCCGCCTCGACGCCGAGGATCAGGCAGGAAGTGACGATGCGACCGTCGAATTCAACCGTGCAGGCTCCGCAGTTGCCGTCGTTGCAGCCTTCCTTGGTGCCTGTAAGCCCGATAACGTCGCGCAGGACCTCGAGGAGGCTCTCGCGAGGCTCGCAGAGGAATTCGACCTGCTCGCCGTTAATTGTGGTCTGTACATGTGTCTTAGCGGGCAATCTAGTTCTCCTTAGCTCGTTCGATGGCGGTCAGCATGGCGCGCCGCGTGAGCACTTCACAGAGGTGCTTGCGATACTCGATGGTGCCGCGCATATCGGTAATTGGCTTTGCGGCTTCCATGGCAATGGCGGAAGCTATTCGGACAGTCTCCTCGGTCGCGGGCTTTCCGGCGACCGCGCTGCCCGCATCCTCGACAAACAGCGGAGTGGGAGCGACCGAAGCCAGCGTTACCCTGGCGGACGCGATGTTGCCGTTGTCCAGGACGACCGATACTCCGGCGCCGGCAACAGCGATGTCCATTTCGTTTCTGGGTATGAACCGGATGTAGTTGGCGCCCGAGTTGGCCGGCGGAGTGGGGAAGTGCAGGGAAACCAGCAATTCGCCCGGTTCCAAAACGGTCTGGCGGACGAAGGTGCAGAAGTCCTCCAGAGCGACCTCGCGGTCGCCGTTAGGGCCGGAGATGCGCGCGACGCCGTTGTAGGCGATCATGGCGGGCACGGAGTCCGCGCTGGGCGCGGCGTTGCACAGGTTTCCGCCCAAAGAGGCGCGTCCCTGTATCTGCGTTCCACCGATGAGACTTGCGGCGTCCACGATGCCCGGGTACAAGTTCTGCACGTCCGAGTTTCCATATATGCGGTAGCACGGCAGAGCCGCGCCGATAGTCAACCCGTTGTCCGGGTCATAGGTAAGCTCATTAAGTTCGGGGATGTTCTTCACGTCCACCACCGAGTCCAGGTCGTAAGCTCTCGCCCTTAGCTGGACGAGAAGGTCTGTACCTCCCGCCATGGGCCTAGCCCTGTCACCTGCCTGACTCAGCAGGTCAACAGCTTCCCTTACAGAGTGGGGGGCCTCATAATTAATCCACTTCAATAGCCCACCTCCTTTCTTGCGTTATAATTATTGTGCTTTGTGTGGGTCAACTCTGTGGACGAAATTTTTGGGTGGGTTCGCGGACCGGGCTACCTTCTCCACACTGCGCGAATTAAACAAAGCAATGCGGGCCACCCCCGGCGAACGGGGTCTGCAAACCTCGCATAGTATATCAGAGGGACATATCTTGAACAACGGCCTGTAAAAAGCTACCGATCAGGCGGCTCGGCGCCGGTCGCTCCGCTTTCGTCGAGAGCGGTTATCGCGTCGGCGGACTTCCTGGGGTTTCACTGAATACGAACGTGTCACGCTCACCCATGTCGGCCAGCAGATTGGTACAGCGCGGCGTGGCCCATATAGGAACGCTTCGCTCGGCTATCAGGCTTGCGGCTGGACTGGCAGGGGTTTCTGGAAGTGTAAATCTCTTGGACGACTAATTTACGGCCGCTTTCTTTTGCGACAAGGTCCCGGTCACCAGGAAGATGACCCGCTCGGCGATGTTGGTTGTGCGGTCGGCTATCCTCTCAAGGTCGTGAGCAATCCAAAGAAGGTAGGTCGCGCGCCTGATGACGCTGTGGTCGGCCATCATGTATGTGAGAAGCTCGCGATATACCTGCTCATAGAGTGCGTCCACCTCATCGTCGTCGTCCCACACCTGCCGAGCCGCTGTGACATCGCGGTTCACGAACGAGTCCAGGCTTCGCCTGAGCATATCCATGGAGCGGTCGGCCATGCGCGGAATGTCAATGAGGGGCTTGAGTGGAGGCTCGTCGCCCATGGCGACGCTGATCTTCGCGATGCCCTCGGCGTAGTCGCCTATGCGCTCCAGTTCGGTCGAAACGTGCAGTACCGTGATCAGGATTCGCAGGTCGCCGGCGAGGGGCTGCTGGGTCGCTATCAGGTCGAGGCATCCCTCTTCGATTTCGAAGCGCTTCCAATCTATGGCGTCGTCCTCCCCTATGACCTCCTCCGCCAGCGCCATGTCGCGATTCTTAAGCGCGTCCAATGACTTGGTGATGGCCTTTTCCACCATTCCGCCAAGCTGAAGGAGATCGCCTTGAAGTTCTCTGAGGTCTCTATGGAAATCTATACGCGGCATTGGAGTCCTCCCAGCAAGAACTTACCACAGAATCCCACCCAGCGCAGTATTCATTTGTTTTGCCATCCGTAGGATAGCGCCACTCATGGATTGCCGAGCGGCGAGCCCTTCGGGGTTCCCGCTGTCGCGGGAATGACGGGGAATGTCGACACTGCCTAGCTGAATCTTCCGGTTATGTAAGCCTCTGTGCGCTCATTTTCGGGGTTGGTGAATATCTTGTTAGTGTCGCCGCGCTCTACGAGGTATCCGGCGCGGTCGTCGCCTACCATGAGGAATGCGGTTTCGTCCGAGACGCGGGCGGCCTGCTGCATATTGTGGGTGACGATGATTATCGTATAGCGCTCCTTCAGTTTGCGCACCAGGTCTTCGATGGCGAGCGTGGCGATTGGGTCCAGCGCGGAAGCGGGTTCGTCCATGAGGATGACTTCAGGCTCCACGGCGATGGCGCGGGCGATACACAGACGCTGCTGCTGACCGCCGGACAGGGTAAGCGCGCTATCCCGCAGGCGGTCTTTCACCTCGTCCCAGATGGCCGCCTGCCTTAGCGAGCGCTCCACCGCCTCGTCCATGTCGCCGCGGTAGCCGTTAATCTTCAGGCCAAAAGCGACATTGTCGTAAATGGACTTTGGGAAGGGGTTGGGACGCTGGAAGACCATGCCTATCCGGGAGCGTATCTCGGTGGCGTCAACATCGTCGGCGTACAGGTTGGAGTCCTCGAAGAGGATCTCGCCATCTATGCGGGCTCCGGGGATGAGATCGTTCATGCGGTTGAAGCAGCGCAGCAAAGTGCTCTTGCCGCAGCCCGACGGGCCGATGAGAGCGGTAACGGAGTAGCGGTTGATCGCCATGTTTATATCTCTAAGAGCGCGGAACGTCTCGTAGTAGAGACTCAGGTTGTTGACTTGGAAAATTGGGGCTGAGTCGTTCACGCTACTCCTCCGACCTCGTCTGGAATTTATTTCTGAGCAACACTGCCACCGCGTTCATGGAGAGCAGGATAATCAGCAGCGCCATGATTCCCGCCGCCGCGAGATTCTGGAATTCCTCCTGCGGGCGAGAAATCCAGTTGAATATCTGAATGGGCATCACGGTGAACTGATCGAGCGGCGATGAAGGCACGAAGGTCAGGTAAACCAGCGCGCTGATGGTGATTACCGGCGCGGCTTCGCCGATGGCCCTGGAGAGAGCGAGAATCGTCCCGGTGAGAATGCCCGGGATGGCAGAGGGAAGAACCGTTCCCCTGATAACCTGCCACTGGTCAGCGCCCAGAGCGAACGCTCCGAGCCTGTACTCGTTCGGGACGGCGCGTATCGCCTCGCGCGAGGCGAGGATCACGATGGGCAGCACCAGCAGGGACAGCGTCATCGCGCCGGCCAGAACCACTCTGCCCAGCGACATGAGCTGCACGAACAGCGCCCATCCGAGCAGCCCGTACACGATGGAAGGCACGCCCGCCAGGTTGGATATGTTGATCTCTATGAGCCCTGTCAGCCAATTGCGGGGCGCGTACTCTTCGAGATAGATAGCGGCTCCGACTCCGACAGGGACCGTGATGAAGGCTGTCAGGCCAATCGCCCATATCGTCCCCATCATCGCGGACTTGATGCCCGCCTGTTCAGGGTGCCGGGACGGGTAGCTGGTGAGGAAGTTCCAGTCCAGCCAGGACCAACCGGCGGTGATGATCTGCGTGAGCAGCACGACCAGGCCAATGATGCCGACCATAACCGCGCTCAGGAACACGAAATAGAATATCGCGCCTATCGCCTTGCGCCGCGCGCGAGCGGGGTTGAAGTTGACGTTTGTTCGAGCGGCCATTAGTAAACCTGCCTCCAGCGACGCACTACCCAGTAACCCAGAACGTTGAGCGCGAGTGTCATAACGAACAGCACGATTCCGACCGCGAATATAGTGTTGTACTCGAGCGAACCGTGGGGAGCCTCACCCAGACTGAGTTGGACGATGTAAGCGGACATGGCCTGAACGCTGTCCAGCGGATTTAAGGTCATGCGCGGGGTAGCGCCTGCCGCTATGGTTACGAGCATCGTTTCGCCAACCGCGCGGGATATGGCGAGAATGAAGGACGCCACTATCCCGGACAGAGCCGCCGGAACCACGACCTTGATACTCGTCTCCAACTTGGTCGCGCCGAGCGCGTAGGAAGCGTTTCTAAGAGATCTCGGGACGCTTATCATCGCGTCCTCACTCAGAGAAGAGACCATCGGAATTATCATCACACCCATGACCACACCGGCGCTGAGCGCGTTGAAGACGATCATGTCGGGGAAGATTCTCTGGAGCTGAGGCGTTACGAAAGTGAGGGCGAAGTATCCGTAAACGACCGTCGGGACACCGGCCAGAATCTCAAGGATGGGCTTGATAACCCGCCGGAGCTTGTCCGGGGCGTATTCCGAGAGAAAGATGGCGGTCATAAGCCCAATCGGGAGCGCCACGATAGCGGCCAACGCGGCCACGAGAAGCGTGCCGTTCACCAGCGGGAGTACACCATAAGACCTGGGCTTGAGAATGGGGGTCCATCGAGCGCCGGTAAGGAAATCCCAAATTGGGACCTCCTGGAAAAAGCCGACAGCCTGGCTTACCAGGCTGAATACGATAGCTATAGTTGTAAATATGGAAACAATGGCACAGCCGAAGAACACCCATCTCGCTATTCGGCTTTCGATATTTCCGCCGCGTCCGCGGCGGAATCTTCCGTCAGCAACCTTGCTCTCAGAAGAGGGAACAGATTCACCCACGCCAGATACCGTGTTCTCCAACAGAGTCCCTTTGAATTTCACAATGTGTAATGGGGCGGGCGGAGAAGTCCGGGATGCAACGCCACTCCGCCCCAACGCTTCAAGAGAATCATGCCTCCGGGAGCGAGTTTAACCTACTTTATTATTGACTTACCAATTCCAGGTTTCTCTGGTATTCCTGCGCGCTCAGAGGCACGTAGCCGACCTCGGCGGTAAGGTCCGCGCCATGTTCCATGTAGAACTTGACGAACTCACGAACCTCTGGGCGAGCCAGGCTGGCCTTGCTGACGTAGATGAACAGCGGGCGGGACAGCGGGGAGTAGCTGCCGTCGGCAATCGAACCAACGCTGGGAGCCACGCAGCCGGAGCCGGAGTCAACCGCCACCAACTTCAGCTTGTCCATGTTCTCTGCGTAGTACGCGTAGCCGAAGTAGCCGAGCGCGTTCCTGTCTCCGTTTATGCCCTGCACCAGCACGTTGTCGTCCTCGGATGCGGTGTAGTCCGCGCGCGACACCCAGGACTCGCCGTTGACCTCTTCGGTGAAGTAGTCGAACGTGCCGGAGTCCGTGCCGGGACCGTAGAGGTTCACCCTCTTGTCAGGCCAGTCGGGATTCAGGTCGCTCCAGTTGGCGACCATGCTCTCGGGCTTCCACAATTCGTGAAGCTGTTCGACGGTAAGGCACTCAACGAAGTCGTTGTCCGGGCTGACCATCACGGACAGGCCGTCAACGCCCACCAGAAACTCGAAGTACTCGATGCCGTTCTCTTTGGCGACCACTATTTCCTTGCCTTTGATCGGGCGGGAGGCGTCGGAGATGTCGGTTTCGCCGACGGTGAAGCGCTTGAATCCGCCCCCGCTGCCGGACACGCCGACGTTTACGCGGACTTCGGGCGCCACCTTGTTGAACTCTTCGGCGACGGCCTCCGTTATCGGGAACACCGTGCTGGAGCCGTCTATTTCAATCGCGCCTCTGAGAGCGGCTCTCTGCTCCTTAACTGCCGCGGGCGGCTGGTAAATAGTGGTCGAAACCGCCACCGCAGCCTCGGCTGCCGCGGAGACTTCGCTGCCGGAACCGCACGCAACGGCAAAAAGAGCCACCGCGATCATTCCCAGAACGAGCGGTCCTGAAACGCCCAGCGGCTTGGATTGAATGTACTTACTCATTTTTACCTCCGAGATTTGTCGGTGTATGTTTTCTGTTACATCAAGGTTACTTGTCGTCCGTTAATACGCAGTAAAGGACTGATTAACGGTTCATTAACGTGCGACTGGATTTTCATTAACGCGCGAAAACACGCTCAATCTCATCCAGCGAAACTCCAGATTTCGGCGCTTTCCTGCTGGGCGCGCGCCTATCCACCCTGCTTATTCGCAGTCCGTCAGTTCATCAGTACCAGCGTCAGTCAGCGGAGCGAGAGTTAGAGGAACGCGGCGCTTCGGGAAATCGCAATCGCTGGGCCAGCGCGCAAGCAACGGAGATATGAGCGCCGACTGATAGCCAGCGGGGCTGAAATTGGCATCTCCAGGAGATGGGATGAGTAGAGTGTAGGCTCTGCCTGTGAACATGGAATTAACAGACGGTTATGGCAGGACGATTGCAAAGTTATAATTTTAGTCTTCTGGACTCCGGTCCGTCATTCCCCCGAAAGCGGGACCCCCGAAGGGCTCGCCGCTCGGCAATCCAGTGCCATGCTACTGACGGAGTGACGATAACGCCGACTTTGCAATCGTCCTGGGGTAGTGACAGTACCTTTTCAAAGTCTTCCTCAGTTTCCCACAGAACTACACATTCGCATCCCAATAGCGCTATAATACGAACGTATAAACTAATGCGGGAGCGCGGACCACTGATGACTTTGAGCGTAACATACATAAATACGAGATTCCGCAGCCAAAATTCCGGGAGCATGAAAAAAACTCCCCAAAGCTAACGCAGGTGAATCGCAGGTCAACGCAGGTGGATAAGTCACCTGTTCGTCACCAGCCAACCAACCAGTCGCCACCTGTTAAATCACCTCTTGATTTATAAGCCAGGATATATGTCTCGGCAAATTCGTCCGATGTAAGAAAGGATTTGTCCAGCGCCGACTTTGCAATCGTCCTGACGGTTATGGAACGGCGAGAATACCATTAAGATCGCAGCGCCAGCCGCTCTAGCCCGAACTCACCATACCCAGACCGCGCCTGCGACTATTCCCGCGCCCATGACCAGGACGAACCACCCGAAATTGAGTCGCCGCGCCACGCCCATCAGCGCTCTTATGGTCGCAAAGCCCGTGAGCGCGGACACCGCGAGCGCAACAGCCGCTTCGGGCGAGGCGTAGTAGCCCGCGCTGACAGCGGCGTACAGTCCCGCGCCCAGGCTTGCCGGAATGCTCAGCAGGAAGCTGAGCGTGAGGGCCTCGCGCCGGTCCACTCCGCGCCACAGGAGCGCGCTGATCGTAAGCCCCGACCTGCTGAGGCCGGGCAGCGCGGCGAGTCCCTGGGCGACACCGGCCAGAATCGCGTCCGGCCATCTCACGTCACGGCGTGTCCGCGTCCCGAATGAAGCGCTTTTCAGCAGGAGCGCGCCTGTCCCCAGCATAAGGAACCCCACCGCGGCCATGGCCGCCACTCCGACGCGCTCGGAGAACTCGAAGAGTCCGGTCAGCAGTAGAAAGCCGAGCGGCGCGCTGGAAAGGGTTGCCAAGACGAGATACGCGGTCATCGGAGACGGCGATGTGGGACGCCCGACCAAATCACGCAGCGCATCCCACACGTCCGCGCGAAAGGCCGCGAGCGCGGACAGCGCGGTCCCAAGGTGCAGCCACAGAGAGAAGTTCACCGCGTCCGTCAACGAGTCGCCGAACGCGAGCGACTGGACGGCCGTCAGTACGCCTTCGGAGCTTACCGGCAGCCACTCCGCAAGGCCCTGTATCAGCCCAAGCAGCGCGGCCTCGGTGAAGTTCATGGGATGCGGCTCCCGGGTTTCATTGCCTGAGCATATGCGCCCGTACGCGCCCCAGAGAATTGACCACCAGCGACCTGACCCGCTCAGGCGTGAATTCCGTCAACTCGTACCTGGCGTTGCGTGACTGGCGGTACAGTTCCATGTAAGGGCCGCATATAGGGCGCGTGCGCGGGTTGGTCTGCACCCATGTCAACCTTTCCCGGTGGTCATGAGGCTCGGCTGGATAGAAGAAGGCATCCACGTATCTGAGCGCGGCGTAGAAAGCGATGGTCACCGCCCAGTCGAGATACGGCGTCGTGTCCAGATCGAGAGTGTCTGGAAAGCGCTCGTTATGCCTGGCTCTCTCCAGCAGACGCTCATCCAACGGCAACGGACACCTCGCAGGGAACACTTCTGAAGCCTGTGGCGGTCAGGATGTCTTCGGTGTATATGGTCGAAGGCCCCAGGATGCCAAAGTCGAATACATGGAAGGGGAAGGCGTCCCATATCCGGCTCTCGATGTCGCGTATGCTGCGTCGGAGCGCGTCATCATTTTCGGAGACCGCTGTCCACAAATCCATCGTGTGGTCCATGTACACCCGCGCGTACACTCGCGCGACCCCTTCCAGCCGATACACCTTGCGCGCGTACTCTAGCGCCGCTTCGGGCAGCGGTTCTGTGGTTACCGCGCGCTTCTCACGCGCCGCGCTGAAACCCGCTTCATAGCCTTCTCTGAAAGCCTGCTCGCGGACTCGCTCGATCTCCTCGGTTTTTCGGTTCTGGGTATTCATATTCCAGCCAACCTCTCAGTCCGCGCATTCAGCGTCCGGGCAAATCCCGATTCAAGTTTAACCGCCAATCGGGCGGGGTCGCAAGATTCGGCGCGTCCCGCTCACGACGCCCGGCTCAGCCTGAACGTGAACACGCTGCCCTCGCCCTCGACGCTCCTGACCGTTATGTCCCCGCCGTGAGCCTGCGCGAGGCGGCGCGTTATAGCGAGCCCCAACCCGGTTCCGATGTTCCTGCGCGCCCTGTCCACCTTGTAGAACCGCTCGAATATGTGTGGCAGATGCTCTCGCGGGATACCGACGCCGGTATCGGCGACTTCGATTTCAATACCTTCCCGAACGGTCCTGGCCGAGAGTGAAACGCGACCGTCTTCCGGGGTGAACTTGAGGGCATTTTCCACCAGGTTGGTCAGAATCTGGTCGAGCTTGCCTGAGTCGGCCATGAGATACGGGAGGTCGGGCGGTATCAGGCTGGACAGTCTTACACTCTTGGAACCGGCGTACATTTGGAACCGTTCCATCACCTTGTCGGCTATCTCGGATAATTCGACCGGGGCGAGGTGAATCGGCATCTGCCCGCTCTCCAGAATGGACAGTTCCAGCAGTTCATTTACCATAGCGGTCATGCGCTCGATGTCGGAGTGGATCCGGGATAGGAAGTCCCGAGCGACCTCCGTGTCGTATATAGCCCCGCCGTCCAATGTCTCGACCATTGCCTTGACCGAAGCCAGGGGACTGCGGAGTTCGTGGGATACGTTGCTCACGAACTCGCGCCTGGTATTCTGGGCTTGCCTGAGCGGCGTCACGTCCTGGAGCGTGAGAAGGACGCCGCGCCGCGGGTCCGCGGAGATGGGGGTAGCTATGGCGTGCAGGAATCGCCTGTTGTGGAGAAGCTCTATCTCCGCGCGGCGTATCTGGCCGACGGCCGCGGAGTTGGAGGCGAGTTCCAGGAGCTCATGGTCGCGCGCTATTTCCGCGAGCGCGCGTCCGTGGATCGAGTGAATGTCGGCGTCGAGAAGCCACTGGGCGGCCCGGTTGATGAGTCTTATCCGGTTATCGGAGTCCAGGACTATCACGCCGTCCGCCATGGTCTCCATGACGACGGCCATCAGACCGCGCTCGCTGTCTAGGCCGTGAACCAGGTCTCGGAGCCTGACCGCCATTTCATTGAATGCGTCGTTGAGTTCGCGGGTCTCGCGGAGTGAGGATGTCCTCACCCTGTGATCGAGGTCTCCCCTGGCGAGACGTCGGGCCCCCTCGGATACGTTGCGAACGGGGTTGGCGATAGACTGCGCCATGAGGAAGGAGGCCCCAACCGAACCAAGTGCGCCAACCAGGGCGGTAGTCGTGACGGCGACTATGAGGCCGGCGCCTGAAATTCCCAGCGCCAAGAGGGTGATCCCGACCGCCACGACGGTCAGAGATATGGCCGCTATATGGGAAATGAGCATTCTGAGGCGCAGCGACTCGGGAAGCATTCTCACGGTACGGCCCCCAAATCGGGATAGAAATTGCCGCTCCCGCAAGATGCAGGCCATTCAACGCATGGGAATTGGCCCTCATCCGTCAAAGCGGTAACCCAGCCCCCTTATCGTAACTATTCTGCGAGGCTTCGAGGGGTCGAGCTCTATCTTCTCCCGAAGCCACCTGACATGCACGTCAACCGTGCGGGAGTCTCCGATGTAGTCGTGTCCCCAGAGCCGTTCCAGTATCTGGTTGCGGGTGAACGCGCGTCCCTTGTTCGCCGCGAGCATCGCGAGAAGCGAGAATTCGCGCGGCTTCATCTCCAGGGGCTTATCGCCTAGCGTAACGGAGTGACTAATCTGGTCTATGGTGAGGTTTTCGGACCTGATGACTTCAGAGCGTCCCGCGAAGTCGGAGGTCTGGAGGGGCGACGCCCGCCTGAGGAGATTGCGAACGCGGGCGAGGAGTTCGCGCATACTGAAGGGCTTGGTTACATAGTCGTCGGCGCCGA
This sequence comes from Dehalococcoidia bacterium, assembly GCA_965261525.1. GTDB lineage: Bacteria > Chloroflexota > Dehalococcoidia > Lucifugimonadales > UBA1123 > VXRN01. Next base: position 125,283 of record OZ253472.1, on the reverse strand, counting down.
GTTCCAGACCCACGACCCGGTCAACCTCTTCGCCCCGAGCCGTCAACATAAGTATCGGGACGCCGGACTCTCGTCGGAGGAGACGGCATACCTCGAAGCCGTCGAGTCTGGGGAGCATGACATCCAGAATCACCAGGTCGGGGGACAGGCTCGTGGCCATACGCAGACCGACATCGCCGTCGGTGGCGGTCAGCGCAGTGTATCCTTCCTGTTTCAGGTTGTACTGGAGCGCGGCCAGCAAATTCGGCTCGTCTTCGACAATGAGAATCGTGTTAGGCATTTACCAGCTCTTTCGACAATCGTCCATCGAGTAGCTTCACCGACCTGAGATTAGCATACTCAGTTTTTGGTTGTCAGTTCCATATCATAATTATATTGCTCTGCGGAGACATACAAAATCCCCGCCTCTGGCAGCCTTGCGAACACAGGCCCGGTGTGTGTTATTATCAAAACCCTTTTCTCAGATATGAGGTTTGATATGACCACGACCGCAGACCGCCCCAGGCAGATCTGGGACGCCGCCCTGGGCCAACTTCAATTGCACGTTACCAGGCCCAACTTCGAGACATGGCTCAAGAACACGATCGGCGTCGCATACCGCGATGGCGAGTTCGTCGTCGGCGCGCCAAACGCGTTCGTCGCCGAGATGCTCGAACAGCGTATGTACTCCCTCATCTCCCGCACGCTGGAGAGCGTCGTCAAGTCCGAGGTCGAAATACGCTTCGAGGTCACCTCGCCGGATGGCGAGACCGCCGCCCTCCACTCCGCGGACGAGACCCATGTCCAGCCCGCAGAACCCGCAGCCCCCGTCCCAACGCCCCTGCACAGGTCCGCGCCACTCAACTCCAGGTACATCTTCGAGCGCTTCGTCGTCGGAAAGTCCAACGAACTTGCCCACGCCGCGGCTATGGCCGTAGCCGGCAGGCCCGGCGAACTATACAACCCCCTCGTCATGTACTCCAACGTAGGACTCGGCAAGACCCACCTCATGCACGCCATAGGACACCGCGCGATCTCGCGCGGATTGTCCCTGATCTACTCCACCACTGAGGAGTTCACCAACTCATACATCAGGGCCATACGCGAGGGAACCACCGACAACTTCAGAGAACGCTACCGCAGCGCCGACCTCCTGCTCCTCGACGACGTGCAGTTCCTCATCGGAAAGGAACAGACCCAGGAGGGCTTCTTCCACACATTCAACGCGCTCCACATGACCAACCGCCAGATAGTCCTCACCTCCGACAGGCCGGTGTCCGCGCTCACCCTGCTCGAAGACCGCATACAATCCAGGCTCGCCGGCGGACTCGTCGTGGATATCCAGCCCCCCGACGTAGAGACCCGCATCGCCATCCTCCGCGCCAAGGCCGAGGAGATGCGCCAGGCGGTCCCCGACTCTGTCCTCCAATTCCTCGCGGAGCGCATCCACAAGAACATCCGAGAGCTCGAGGGGAGTCTCAACAAGGTCGTCGCCCTCGCCGATCTGACGGGCAGCCCGGTCTCCATCGAACTCACCAAGCGGGCAATAGCGGACATGGTGGAAACAGCCGCCGAACGCCAGATACCGGACGGGGTGGTCGTCGAAGCCGTCTCCTCCCAGTTCGGCGTCCCCGTCGAGGCGATAAAAGGTCGCAAGCGCGACAAAAAGACCGCTCAGGCCCGCCAGGTTACCATGTACCTCCTCCGCGAGGAGTCCCAGCTTGGCCTTTCCACCATAGGCAAGATACTCGGCGGCAAGGACCACACCACCGTCAGCCACGGCTGCGACCGCATCGCCAATCAGCTAAACGTGGACGCGCAACTCCGCCGCCGCCTCATAAACATCCGCGAGACCCTAGCCGCATACTAGACCTGTCCCATCCTCACGCGCCAAACGCGCCCTATCCGTTCGATACGGGCCGGATTTCCGCCCCCATTTCAACAGCACAAACTTCGGGGGGGATGACGACGGGACACGAACCCCTTAACTCATGAACCTACTGGCCGTCGGGATTCTGTTCATCCAGACCGCGCATCCGTTCACGCAACCGCTCCAACTCCGCTTCGGCCTCGGCCCGCGCTCCGGCTTCTGACTCAGCGCGGCTTTCGGCCTCGGCCCGTGCTTCAGCCTCCGACTCGGCGCGCGCCTCGGCCAACCGGCGCCTCGCCCTCTCAGCATCGCGCTGTCCCCTGAGCTCCCGATATTCGGGCAGGAACACGCCCCTCCCGTAATCGTAGAAGCGCAGATTCCCTTCCTGCCAGTACAGGTCGAGTCCCAGCGCCGCGCTCCGTCCCCAGATGGATCCGTCCGGCTCGTAATGCGTCTCTATCGGCTCATAAGCCCCATCCACCAGCAGGTCACCCGCCAGCGGCCGGTCGTGATACTCGCCGCCGCTCGGGTCGAACCGCCAGTACTCCACAACCCCCAGCCTCGCGTATCCGTCGCGCTTGGTCGTATAGTCCGCCCTCCCCGTGCTTGGCGACGCGACTTCCAGAACCAAGTCCGGGGGCTTGCCAACCTCGTCTATCACGTATCCGTTCTGGATTTTGACGACGGTGTCGGGTTCATCCACCCGCGCGAATATCAGGTCCGGCACATACCGGTCCGGATATGACCTCGCCGACTGGCACAGGTAGCCTTCCGACCCCACCAGAACATCGCCCTGACCGGCGTGGAAGTCTTTGATTATGTAAAAGGCTATCCCTATGGTTGGCATCTGTTCCATACGTTCAGGATCTTTCGGAGGGTCTGGGAGTATCGTCAGTCTCTTGCCGCGTAGCCACGTGTACTTGACGGGCGGCGGCGGGAACGATGCGTCCCTCGTTGCCATCCCGGGCGGCAGGTGGATTGTCGTTCTCGTTGTCATATCCGGCCTCGCGTTTCGGGCGTCGTTATCCGGTTGCCTGAGTTTCAGCGTATCTATGTTAGTATATCATCTGCCCGCCCCCCACGTGGACAAGTTCCGCGGAATGAACCTGTATCAACTTAATCGGCGTTCCTTACGGCGCGAAAACCCCCTCTCCCTTGAGGGAGAGGGCTGGGGTGAGGGTGATTACCGCCACCGACCAAACTGATACGGCATCCGCGGAAATGGAACAGAGTCCAATGGCACGCGACTGTAACCCTTTGGAGCGTCCGTTCGGGCCGCCGCCTAAGATAATTTCGGACAAGAAACAATACCCTAAATCAACCTACTTGACATAACTATGTGGATAACCACGCCAAAAGTGGGGATAACAGCATCCCCATGTGGATAACCTTATACATTGAACTCTTATTAGACCCTGTATAAACACCATCACGCTCAAACATTCCAGCCTTATCCGCAGACTGTACACACCCTCTGAAAGTCCCATCAGCTTTGCGGAACCGACTACCTGGACGATTGTCCCCCTTATCCACCATATTATTACTATTATTAGATATACTGAGAGAATGATTGACCAGATAACTATCCACATAAAAAGCGGTAACGGCGGAAATGGCGCGATAAGCGGACGCCGCGAAAAGTACGTCCCCAGAGGCGGGCCGGACGGGGGAGACGGCGGACGAGGCGGCAGCATTTATCTTGAAGCCGACCCCAACGTCAACACGCTTCTCGCTTACAGGTACAGGCGTAACTTCGCGGCCTCCGACGGAAACCGCGGCGAGCGCAGGCTCAGGCACGGCAAGGACGGCAAAGACATCACCCTCCCCGTTCCGGTCGGCACTCAGGTCTGGGCCGAAGACTCAACGCCAAGCCTTCTCGTTGACCTCGACGAGCCGGGACAGCGCTTCCTCGCCGCGAAGGGTGGCAACGGCGGAGCCGGCAACACCCACTACGCCACCCCCACCAACCGCTTCCCCCTGCTTGCCCAAGCCGGAGAGCCGGGGCAGGAAGTATCCCTGAGGCTCGAACTCAAGCTGCTGGCCGACGTTGGAATAGTAGGCGCGCCCAACGCCGGCAAATCCAGCCTCCTGTCGGTCGTCTCCGCGGCCAGGCCCAAGGTAGCCAACTACCCCTTCACCACACTCGAACCCTCACTCGGAATGGTCGAGCGTCACGGCGAGACCTTCGTCATGGTGGACATACCCGGACTCATAGAGGGCGCGCACGACGGCATCGGTCTTGGACACGAGTTTCTCAGGCACATCGAGAGAACCCGTGTACTGGTGCACCTTGTTGACGGCTCACTGGAAGACCCCGTCGCCCAGTACCGCCAGATAAACGCCGAGCTTTCCGAGTACGCCCAGGACCTCATCCTCAAGCCACAGGTACTCGCGGTCAACAAGCTCGACCTCACCGACGTTTCCGTACTCCGGGACGACCTCGACGACGCCTTCAGGGAAGCCGCCAACACCGACGAAGTACACTTCGTGTCTGCCGTGACCCACGAGGGGGTTGACACGCTGCTCGACTCGGTGCTTCGCGCTCTGCGGGACGCCCCCGACCTGATGTCCTCCCCGCCGGGCGTGAGCGAGGACGATTTGCCCGTCCTGCGACCCACTCCACGCCGGCGCCGGCCCGCCGTGTACGTCGAGGACGATGGCGTCTTCGTAGTGGACTGGCCCTCAGCCGAGCGAATGGCCGTCATGGTTGACCCAGGCGACTGGACCGCCAACATCCAGTTCTACCAGCGCCTCAGACGCTCCGGCGTCGTCACTGCCCTGGAAGAGGCCGGCATCACCTCTGGCGACACCGTCCGAATCGGCCAGGTAGAGTGGCAGTGGGACTAAGAGACTATCTCAAAACCCGACCTTAAGGAATTTCACCCTCACCCCAGCCCTCTCCCTTGAGGGAGAGGGCGATTGTGTCCTCCTGCCATCCGCTTGAGCGAAGAGTTTTGAGATAGTTACTAAGTGGACAGCCATAATAGCCTGCGCGACTGGGGAATTGTTGCGGGCATATACGTCGAATACCGATGTGGCCCACGACAGGCGGCGCTCTGGAACACGGTTTCCCAGCCGCCTGAAAGACGCCTTAATCCAGCTGTCTCAGGCGGGGATCCAGAGAATCTCGTATCCAGTCGCCCATGAAGTTGAAGCCGACTACTGTCAGGAAAATGGCCATTCCCGGGAAAAAGGCGATGCCCCATGAGCTGGCCAGGTAATTTCTGCCGTCGGCCACCATCGCTCCCCACGCAGGGGTTGGGGGTGGAATCCCGACGCCCAGGAAGCTGAGGATGGACTCGGTCAGTATGAGGCTGCCGACTTGAAGAGTCGCGACCACTATGACCGTGTTCAGAACACCGGGCAGGATATGACGAATCAGAATCCGATGAGTCGGCGCGCCGGCGACACGCGCCAGCGCCACGTAATCCAGAACCTTGATCGCCAGCGTCTCGGCTCGCACCTGCCGGGCGAACGGCACCCAGCTAAACAGCACCAGAACTCCAATCACGCTAAGGTAACTGGCCCCGGCCACAACCAGAATGAACAGGGCGGCCATAATCAATGGGATGGCGAGGAATATCTCGACGATGCGCATCAGGACCTCGTCTATCCATCCTCCGAAGTAGCCGCTGATAAGACCATACATCGTGCCAAATACCAGGCCTATGGATATTGCAGAACCCGCGACCAGCAGCGACACCCTCGCCCCGTGGATGATCCGGCTCAGGACGTCCCTGCCCTGTAGGTCCCCGCCCAGGATGAACTCGTCGCTGCCGCCCTCCTCCCACATCAGGGGCGCCCGCCTGGCGCTCAGCTTCGCCTTCACAGGGTCATGTGGAGCTATGAGGTCCGCGGACACCGCCGCGAAAACGAGCGTTCCCAGGATAACCACGGACAGGAGCGGCCACCGTCGGATGCGGCGCAGATTGCCCCTCCACGTATCCCCGGGCGCCGTGAAAAGAGCGGGAGAATCCGGCATATTCGCGTTTCCGCTCTCCATTATGAGTACCTTACCCTCGGATCAATAAGAGCCAGAACAATGTCAACCACGAGGTTGCCGATAATGAATAGCAGCGTGAACAGAAGCACAAGACCGGCCAGCATGGGAAAGTCGTTCTGAAGCACCGCATCTATTGAGAGCCTGCCGATGCCTGGCCATCCGAATACCGACTCGGTTACGACCGTGCCGGTGCATAGGCCGGCAAGCAGAAGGCCGCTGTACGTGAGAGGAGCGGCGGCGGCATTCTTGAAGGCGTGTTTCCAGATGACCGATGTTCCCGAAACGCCTTTGGCCCTTGCCAGCTTGATGAACTCCTCGTCCAGTACGCTCAACATACTTGAACGAACAAGTCTCAATACGCTGGCTGCGAACAACCATCCCAGGGTGATTGTGGGCAGTATGTACGAATCCAGACCGCCCTTCTTCGCCGCGGGCAGCCATTCCAGCCACACCGAGAATATCAGGATCAGCATCAGGCCGATCCAGAACGGTGGTAGGGCCTGGCCGGTGACGGCTACGAATCGTCCTATAAGGTCAACGACGGTCCCGCGATGCACGGCTGACAGTACCCCCAGGGGAATGCCGATGACTACTGAGAACAGAAAGGTTGTCGCGCCCAGTTGAATGGTCGCCGGGAGTTTCTCGAATATGGCGGTCGTTACCGCCCTCCTCTCCCAGAGGCTGTCCCCGAGGTCGCCGCGAGCGGCCTTCGAAGCCCACACCAGGTATTGAATAGGGAGAGGCTTTTCCAAGCCCATCTCTCTGCCCCAGGCGTCCCACATCTCCTGGGTTACTCCCCGGTTCATGAACATTGTCCGGGGGTCGCCTTGAATCCGCGACATCGTAAAAACCAGGACGGACACTGCCCACAGAGTGATTAGCATTAGCAGCAATCGTCTGACTAGGAATTGGGCCAAGCTATGTATAACTCCTGCGATGGTCTGAAATGACTGTCGCCATGTTAGTCGAAATAGCGACAGTCTGCGATTCTGAGTAACCGCGCCGGACCGGGCTTCAGCGCCTGGTGACTCTGGGACGCGGAGGTGAATCGCCCATCCTGCATTGTTGGGCGAATTGAACTTGCTGGCGATCGCCCCCACACTGTGAGCGCAGTCGCCAACAAACTCAAAAACCGGTCCGCGCGTTTATTTGCGCCACGGCCGATTACTGATCGGCGATGTGGATTCCCTCGATCTCGGGCATCGCAAGGTTATGTTCCACCATGTCCACCTTGCCTATGCGAGGCCCGACGATCAGGGGGTCCAGCCAGTCCAGCGACGTGATCACAGGAAGGTCGCCCAGGTGCGAGTGATACTCGAAGTAGGGTGTGAGCGCGTCCCATGCTTCCGCAGGATCGCGGTAGGCCTGAGAGAAGTTCTTGTGGACGTCGTACCCAATCGGATCGTCGTACCCGCTGTTCCATTTCGTGCAGCCATCAATCAGGTCGCACAGGTAGTCAGTGTACTGGACCAGTTCGATATCGCCGCCCCAGGGGAAGGCGAAAACGTCTTGCAACGCGCCCCGCTCGAAGAACTCCGGCCTTCGGGAGGAGTAGGCGCTCTTGTCTATGGTTACCGTGACTCCCAGTTCTTCCCACATCGGCACTATTGCTTCAGCGACCTCGATGAACGTGTCCGGCGGAGTCGCGGTTGGAATCCACATCGACATCTCGAATCCGTCCGGGAATCCGCCGGCGGCCATGAGTTCCCTGGCCTTGTCCACATCATACGGATGGATCCACTCGTCCTGGTGACGTGGGTTGCACACGTCAATTACGTACACGTACTGGTGGCAGCCCTGTCCGAACAGGATGAACTCGTTGAGGGAATCCCGATCAATCGCGTAGGAGAGCGCTCGCCGGAGGTTCCTGGCCCTCTCTAAGTCCTCCTCGTTGCCCGGCTCCCCGACCCACGGATTTTCAACGATTGCGGGAGCGTTGGGTGATCCGTCGCTCAATGTCGGCTGGATCTGGAAGTTACCTCCCATGAAGAACACCGCAGACGTTTTACCCGCTATCGCGCCCTGCACCAGCCTTATGCCCGGCTCGTTTACTATCTGGTCGAGCAGCGGGATCGAGACATCGGTAATATCGCCCTGGCCGCTCCTCATCAGCGCAATGCGAGTCGCCTGCTCGGGCACCTCTATGGCTCGGACCAGTTCGAAGTCGGGCGTGTTACGCCAGTGATTCTTGACCGCTTCCAGGGTGATGATGTCGTCGCCGATATGGGACTGCACCTTGTAAGGGCCGGTCCCCATGAACTTGGAGCTGTGGACTTCCTCGCCTACGGTATCGTAGTAGTCCTTGTTTTCGATGGCCGTCCCCGAACCCAGTCCGCGCGTCGTCAGTATGTAGCGTATGGTCGGCCCGTTCTCGCCCCAGTCCCACTGGATCGTGTTCTCGTCAACGATCCTGGGATTCTGGAAGTCGTCCCGGTACCAGCCCGTGAAGTGGCTGACGGTTCCCTCTCGCGATCCGTTCTGGTACGACCAGTGTATGTCGTCCACGTCAACAGTGCCGTAGGCGGAGTCGTGCCAGGGCACGCCTGGCTGGATGGTCCAGGTTATTCCCACGTCGTCAACCACCCACTCTCTGGCGATCATCGGCAGCAGAGTCCCATCCGGGGCAACGTCCAGTAAGTGTTCCGAAACGCCCAACAGCGTTGACATCGCGTTGTACGGGAAGTTCGCTATCGGCCTGTGCCAGTTCGCGGGGCCGACGTCGCTGGCTACGATGTTGAGCACCGTGCCGGGAGACGGACGCACCATGGGACGTTGGGCTTCGACGACCACCTCCTTGACCACCTCCACCTCTTTCAGCACTTCCCTGATGACCTCGACGGGCTTCTCCACCTCAACCGTCTTCACTACCTCTTTCTCTATCACGATGGTCTCGCCCGGAACTTGCACCTCTTTCACGACTTCCTTGATGACGGTTTGGCCAGGGACCTCGACGGTCTTCACGACTTCCTTGATGACGGTTTGGCCAGGGACCTCGACGGTCTTCACGACCTCCTGGGTTACCACCTTTTCAACAGGGACTTCTTTGATGACCTCCACTTCGACCACGCGCTCGGTACCGCAGGCCACGGCTACGATCACGACCAACATTGACATTGCCAGAAGCGTCAGAAACGCCTTGGCGGTTACCATCCGTGAATTCATCGCTTTTCCTCCTTCGGAAGTTTCGCCAACTCCCCACCCGTCTGTCTGACGTTCGTCCAAAATCGCCGAGAGCGACCTCAGATGGAATCGGTTCGAGCGCCTTTCATTGATTCAGGAATATGGTTTCCTGAATGTAGGCAGACTATCACCGCAAACAGGGCCTGTCAATTTCGGGGAACGGAGGGATGCTGTATCAGTTTGGTCGGTGGCAGTAATCACCCTCACCCCAGCCCTCTCCCTCAAGGGAGAGGGGGTCTGTTATTGAAATTCATAGCTGACTGGACATTTACGTACCCCTGTCAGCGTCGAGGGAGAGGGGATTTTCGCGCCGCAAGGAACGCCGACTAAGTTGATACAGGTTGTTGTCGTTCACAGGGTCTTTCCGAAGTCGATAGGTGTGTGGAAAATCGGCTGGATTATATATATTCTGATTTATGTGACCTCAGGTGGACCCCTGGTGGACTTCAGGTGACGTTTCAGGTGGGCATTGACCTGAAAATCGGCGGATTTAGCTATGGATTCGCCTGGAATTGACCTGTAGAAAAAAAGTGTCGGACATTTTTGTCGTCATTGATAAATTCCACATTATATAAATTTAGGTACTTTTGTTCTGTAACAAGCATATTGTAACATAGCGAGTGGAGAGTCGCGCAACACTTCGTACCGGCTTGAAGCCGTATCAGTTTGGTCGGTGGCAGTAATCACCCTCACCCCCGTATCTCAAGTACGGGGCAGGCTCTACCCGTCGCATACGCCGCCCTACGCGCCCATGCGGATTGGGTTACCAGACAACGTATGGTAGAACCTGCGACACGCCGCCCTACGCGCCCATGCGGATTGGGCGACTACGTGATTATCTTGTAATCATAAATGCAAATCAGCCGCTTTCCCGCCACGATAATTTTATGGGCGTCGAAACCATCCTCGTCCCGAGTTATAGCCTTGCCTCCCGCCGCCGCTATGAACTTCTCATAGGACAACCTATTGTCCCGGCCCTTCCTCTCGTCGTACAGGTCGGTCTTGAAAACCAACACATAGAATACCGAAAGATCCTCCCCCACCGCGACGGTCCCCGCGGTTCCGGTCAATAGCTGATAGCCCACGTCGGAAAACCTAGAAACACAAGGATATGCGGTTTCTCCGAAGTAATGAGATAGTAGCCCCTCAACCCTGTCAGCAGCTTTCGACCCTGGATTACGACTTAGCTTCCGTATCGCCTTTTGATACCGTTCGCATACGGTCCCGCTACCGAACGACTCATCTACTTTGGCTTCCAAGCCTACGAATAAACTTGACTCGGAGCCAACACATCCGGAAATCCCAAGGTCAAGATTGCTTGGATTTCGGTAAGTGTCGAACCTAGTGTTCCAACATTTTTGGATTGACGGTTTATATACCCTCACCCTAACCCTCACCCAAGGGGAGCGGGGATAATTCGGAATCTGGATATCCATCACAACTAAGTTGTCGGACTACTAGCCTGATATTCCGGTGTCGCTCTCTACAGCGTGACCGGCTGCGACAAGACTGACGATATGCGCTGCTCCAGAATTTGAGCGCCTTCCCGTTTCACGATGAAATCGGCCAGGCTGTAAGCGCTGCGTCCCCGCTTCCAATGGGAGCAGTTTATGCTTAGCGACCATTGCTCCATGGTCGCTATCTCATTTCCTTTGTTGCTCGTAATAATCATTACTGTCCAAGTCAAGGGTATAGACGCAGTAGCCCGACGCTGTATTGCTTAAGGCTTCCTCAGCTTGAAGATGATGAAATTCGGCGCCCGGAACTCGTCGTCGAAAGTCGGATTCTCGACAAGCTGCTCCTCTGACGGAGTCGGCTCCAGCAGCGCTTCCAGCGTGAACCCCGACTCCACGAACGCCGCGACATAGCTCGACAGCGTCCTGTGCATATTGATGAAGCTCCGATCCCACCACGTGAACTCCCGCGGCCCTTCATCGCAGTAGTTGTCAACCGCGTAGAACAGTTTCCTGCCCCCCTGGTTGATCCATCCCATCGGCACAGCGGAGCGCATCGGGTGAACGTTGCACACTATGAACCCGCCGCCCGGCTGCAGGACGCGATAAGCCGCCTCGATGGAGCGGCGATAGTCCAGAAGGTCAACCAGAACAATGTACGAGACCGCTAGATCGAAGCAGTCGTCTGCCAGTCCCGAGAGGCTCTCAGCGTCGCCGACCAGATAAGTCTCACTGCCGACCGCCAACTCGCGCGCCCTGGCTATCAGAGGTTTTGTAAGATCAACCCCCGTGACCTCTGCGCCAAGTCCGGCGAGCAGTCGGGAAAACCTGCCCTCGCCGCACCCGATGTCCAGTACACGCTTCTCACTCACGTCGCCAAGAGCGTCCAGCATCCACGAGTCGAGCATACCCGTGCGGATGGACTGATCCTGCCCGATCCAGTCCTGCGCGGCCTCGGTCCACTGCGTCTTGAGTCTATCTTCCAGATTCATGCTGTCCGCGCCGCGAATACTCGCCCATTCTCATGTGTCTCCACCGGTACGAAAATGACCCAGCGGCGTCCCCGACTGTCATTACCGCGAAACTTGCCCTCGTGGAGATGGGGAGCGGTAATCCAGGGGCTGGGCTGGGTCGCAACTCTATTTTCAGCTGTCATTGCGCAGGAACCTGACCCGCGTGGATGATTCCCCCGAAGCCTGTCCTTGCGCAAATGGCAAGCGGAGATCCGCAGCGCGGGCTGAGGTCATAGCCGATTCACAGATCAATCCTGAACGTCCCTGGATCCTGCAAATCCTGATTCAGACACATTCAGGAATCGAATCGGACCCCTGTTACACGTCGAAAATAAATGAATGCCGTCTTAGCGTCGGCGTCGGCGTCGGATGCGTCGCAGGCTGCGCTGCTTATCGAGTCTCGACTGCTCCCCCTTCGACCGGAAGAAGCGCCGGTTGCGGAGCTCTCTGAGTATGCCCGACCGCTGCATCGAGGTCTGGAAGCGCTTCAAAAGAGCTTCGGGGTCTTCACCTTCTCTTGAATTTACAAATGCCAAAAACATCCTCCCATATGCTGAAATCCCTAGCGACTGCCGCACGCTCAACCACCATATTCAGGGTACGCGAAACAAGCGGAGACACGCCTCCGACGGCAGCTTAAGCATATCACATAGCCAAAATTCAGTACAACGATCAAGCCACGCGCCGCCCGCGCATTCATTCAGAGTACCTCACTGGCGATCCTGTCAAATTCTTCATCGGACAGCCCCGCTTGTCTCTGGATACTTCTCAAAGTCCCTTGCCTCACCTCTCCATCCTCCGCCAGTACCGCCATCGCCTCCCTCTCCCGCTCCTTCTGTCTCAACTTCCTCAGCCGCTCCTCCTCCGGCCTCCGCCTCTCCATCTCTGCCTCATGCTCACGCACATCATTCAGCAGAACATCGGGCGCCTCCGCCCCTATTGTCCCAACAATAACGTGCGAAGCATCCATTCCGGGTAGAACTTGGTCTCTGTGAGTATCGGCATGAACTTCAAGTACCAACTCTAGGCACTCTTGCGCCATCTCGAATGCCTCTTCCGGCGTCTGCCCCCATGTGGTTACCTCGGGGTAATACGGGACGATTACAGTGTACCCATCTTCGTCAGGAAACAATATGACAGTGAATTTTTGCATCGTCGTCTTCATTCAAAGTACCTCATTGGCGATCCTGTCGAATTCATCATTCGAAAATCCCGCTTGTCTCTTGATATTGCTCAAAGTTCCCGGCTTAATCTGCCTTTCGGATGCGGGTACCAGGACATGATTTCGTTCCCCGGGCTTGACGAATATCCTATGAGAACCCCGCTGGCGACTGAACCGCCAACGCTCGCTTTCCAGGATCCTGATTATTTCACGTGAACTGTATCTTCTGGGCATAATCCGATTCTATCTTTTCGCTATCCCCTTCGCCATCCGCCAACCCACACATTCACCTCGCAAGCCGCTTCAACATCTCCTCATCAAGCTCTACCCCAAGACCGGGCCCTTCCGGCACCGCGATATACCCGTCAACCACCTCCAGAGGCTCCTTCAGAATCGGCCACTCGTCCCGTATCGAGATCGGCTCGATATTGTACTCCTGAGAATACGGGACCATCGAGCTCGCCGCGCAGAAATGCAGGTGCGCCACCGTGCTCAGTATCGGCTGAGTGTTGTGGACCGTGATCGGTATGTTGAACGCTGACGCCAGCGCCTCGATCTTCACGAACTCCGTGAACCCCGGAACCTTCACGATGTCCGGCTGAATAATATCCACCCGCCCCCTCGTGATCAGGTCGCGGTACTCGTGATGCGTGTAGATCATCTCCCCCGACGCTATCGGGATAGTCAGCGCGTCCGCTATCCGAGCCAGCCCCTCCAGGTCCTGCGCCGGACGCGGCTCCTCGAAGTGGAACACCCCAAGGTCCTCCAGCGCCGCGCCGATGTACATGGACTGGTGTACCGAGTACGCCCCGTTCACGTCCACCAGAATGTCAATATCATCGCCCACCGCCGCCCGAACTTCCGTCACCGTCTTGATAGTCTCGTCCGCCGGGTCGTCAATCTCCCCCGGCACCGCGCTGTGCAGCTTGTACCCGCTGTACCCCCGCTCCACGAACGAGGCCGCCCGCCTGCCTTCCTCCAGCGGAGTCAGGTCCCGCCGCATCGAGCTTGCGTAAACCTTCACCTTGTCCCGTATCTTGCCGCCCAGCAGCTTATAAATCGGAACCCCGAACGCCTTCCCCTTGATGTCCCACAGCGCGATATCCAGCCCCGCGATGGCGCAGAACACCGCCCCGCCCATCTCCACCGCCGACCCCGCTCCCATCATGTCCCTGAACCGCACACTCGTATCCAGCGGGTCTTTCCCCACAATCGCAGGCGCAAGATGTCCTTCTATAAGAGCCTTCGTAACCCCCGGCTGACGTCGGAAACACTCGCCTATACCCGTAATACCCTCATCCGTATGCACCTTCACAAACGGATAATCCCCATCCAGTATCAGGCACTCCACCGAAACGATCTTCATTTGTCAAAACCCCCTGGCAATTAAGGCGCGGGCAACTTTATAGGTGTGAGGAAAGAAATTCTTAACCAGCTTCCCGGTTCACTATACAATATACCCATGCATTACAAGTTGGATGAAGCGAAACGGCATTCCAACTTCGCCAAACACGACGTGGATGACAGTTCTTCGCCAAACCGACCAGGTTGATACGGGTTCATGCGAAACGATTCTGTATCAGTTTGGTGGGTAGGGGCAATCACCCTCACCCTAGCCCTCTCGCATTGAGGGCTGAGATGGGTAGGTATTCACAATACAATCACCCTCACCCCAGCCCTCTCCCTTGAGGGAGAGGGGGTCTGCTATTGAAATTCATAGCTGACTGGACATTTACCTACCCCTCTCAGCGCATCGAGGGAGAGGGGATTTTCGCGCCACAGGCGGCGGCCAAGCTGATACAGGTTCGCTGACAGAGAGCATGACATATATCCTGATTTATATTACTTCAGGTGGAGTCCTAGTGGAGCCGTGGTGACATTTCAGGTGGATTTTGACCTGAAAATCGGCGGATTCAGCTATGAATTCGGCATGAATTCACCTGCGGAAAAAAATTGTGAGCCGGATTCTTCGTTATTGATAAACTATACATTATATATCTGAGGCACTTTTGTTCTATAATAGACATATTGTAACATAGCGAGTGGAGAGTTGGGAAACATACAGCGCCGACTGACGCTGTATCAGTGAAACCGACCACCGACCAAATTGGTACAGGCCCATGCGAAACCCCGCAGTTACATTTGATCGCAGCAATGCTATAATAGATGTTACATTTAAGTGGGGACGCGTGGGTTCGACAGGGGATGCCTTCGCGGGACTGCAAGCCGAGGCGCCATCAACCTCGTTAATCAGGTGGCAAAGAAAGTACCTGACGACACTCAGTACGCACTAGCCGCTTAATACCGGCTACGTCTCCCGGTTCCTACTCCCGAGGGGGCTGACGAGGCGACGAAAATCGGGATGCTGTTTCGGTGACGCCGATGCCCGGGACAAAAGACCATCGGCTAGCCCTGAGCGCCGTCTCTGCCGGTGCGGAGGCGCCGGGGTGATTTCAAGCATCGGCTAAGCTTGTAGATGTCTTGTCGGAGAGTCTTCTGGACGGGGAGTTCGACCCTCCCCCGTCTCCACCATCCCATCCTGCCGATTACGCAAATCTTCTCGCCTTCCGCCCCGCCTATCGAATCGCGTACAGGACCCCCCTGTCCGAAGACACGAAGATCATCTCGTTAGCCACGACTACCCCGGTCGAAACACGGTCATTCACATCGAACCGCCACCGCTCCTCGCCTGAGGCGGTATCCAGTCCGTACACCGTGCCTTCCGTGTCGGCGAGGTAGAGCGTATTTCCCGCCAGCGACGGGTCTGACCTGACCTTGCTATCGGCCTTGAACTTCCATACTCGCTCGCCGTCGGACTTGTTCAGCGCGTACACGCCGCCAGACTCGGATACGGCATAGACCTTTTCATCATCTAGCGCGGGAGCGCTCGGGAATATCTCACCCGGCGCCCTGAATCCCCATTCGAAGCCCTTTACCGGTGGCAGCGTGTTCCAGAATCCCCAGAAAAACAGCTGAGTCCTGATGAACCGGGCGGCCTTCTCGAATGGCAACTGCTTCTGGCTCAAGTCTATGGCATATACGATGCTCTTGGAGTTGCCCACATACGCCAGATTGTTATCCAGAGAAGGCGCTCCCCTTACATCCCTTGTCAGGTAGTCCAATCGGAACCCACCGGCGCTGGTATCGTAGATGTAGATGCGCTGGTTCTGCGAAATTACCGCCACAACGTCGTCGCTAACCGCGGGAGAAGCCACCACCCTGCCTCCCGTCTTCCGACTCCAGCGGACCTCGCCCGTCAGCGCGTCCAAGGCATAGACGTGAAAGTCACCCGAACCGATATACACGACACCCTGATGCACAGCGGGGGATCCGTAAACCAGGTCGCCGGTCTGAAACTCCCAAGCCAGCGTCCCGGTCAACTTGTTCAGGGCAAGGAGCCTGCCGTCTCGCAGCCCGACGAACACAAGGTTACCTGCGATTGCGGGCGACGAATTGACCGGCCCGGTTACCTCATACTCCCATTTCGTCTCTCCGGTCTCAGCGTCCAGCGCGACGATGCGCTTGTCGCCCGCGCTGAGATACACAGTATCCCCCGCTACCGACGGCGCGGCGTACAGTGGTGCGTTAGTCTGGAATTGCCATTCCACCTTTCCGGCGGGCGTAGGCTGCGTTTCGGGGATATACCCCGAATGAGCGGGGTCGCCCTGGTACATGGGCCAGTCTCCGGGCGCGGGGGTCGCTCCGATGTTGGTCGTGGGCGGGTCCAGTTCACGCCCGGGCCCTATCGTCTTGTATGCCGTTGTCCCGGCAACTGCGAGCAGAGCTACGACCGCAATAGCGGCCCATCGGATTATACGTATTCTGCGCACTTTCGACAGGCGTTTGGCTTCAATTACGCGCGCCTCTTCAGGGCTGACACGGATACCCCTGTACAGTGGCATCCTGCACTCGGCGCAGTAGGAAGCGTCAGAATCGTTATCGCGCCCGCACCCTGGACACAGCACTACGGTTTCCATAAGAACCACTATCGCATCACCCCGCTCTGATTTCCCGTCCATGGTTGGGGAATAGGTATCACTCAATTCTAGCTAGGCTGCGACTTCCGTTCAAATCTTCTCTCCTAGAGTGCCGCAAACTGACAACTGATAACTGGACACCTGTAATGAGCGACGTAGCCCGGGGCGGGCATTACAAATCCTCACCTCCCGACTTTCAGACTCTCTCAGGACGCTGGCGCATGGGCGCGTTCGCGCTCGTGATGGCTCTCGCGTCCTACTTCCGGCTGTAGTACCTCGGGCAGGGACGTCCCGGACTCGCCATATACACCTCGATCTCCTCCCACGCATACAAGTCGTTCCACAACTGTCGGTAACCAACATGGGTATCCTGTGGGTGATGTGGCTTGGGCTGGCCGTCATCGCGTTCGGAGGCGCGAACATCAGGAGGGGGCGAATACCGGCTGTTCGAGGTAATCCGACGGTAGGGATTCTCTGTCGGAAGGTCAGCTCTCAGAAGCGACGGCTGACGACGCGCCGGTGGGAGTTGGCCGCCGGAGCAACTCATCCGCGTCGTGTGGAGTATCGCCATTGCCAGCAGGCTGACCGCGCTTTGCCCAAATCGCGTCCACAAACGGCTTGAGGACTACTTCGGCCCCGGTCTTCCTCCGTATTTCTTCTCCAACCTACGATCCTGACCAGATCAAATTGGTGGAGGAAGCCCCCAGTCTGTCAGGCGACCTTCCAGTTGAGCTTTACTCGCGCAGAACCTGTCTGCGTCTCCAGAACCGATTCGACCAACTCGCAGCTTTCGAACTCTTCCTCGCTGAAGGGCCAGTTGTCGAACATTCTTACAACGTCCCCCGGAGTTGATCGAGGCCCGGCGGCGTGTTCTCTCTTCCACCATACCCTAGGTATCTGTCTCGCTCTGTGGTCAAGACTAATGGTTGTCAACTCGGCCAAGGGAGCAGGCCCGGTATTCAGAACAAGCAACAGGTCTATATCGGGCAACTCGGATCGAAGGGCGAGATGCAGAGGCGCTTCCGGTTCACCGAGAAGTTCCTCTCCCAGAATGGCGAGCGAGTAACCGCGGTCCCGGAGACTGGATGCAATTTGCCGCCGCTTACTCAAATCCTGGGGCTGCGCCTCTCCCGGCCCCAAGACAACGACTCTCAGGCTCTCCCGTCGCAGATGTTTGGCGTACTGGTCAGATTGCAACTTCGTGACTTATCTGCTCGGTCAAAGACGACTCGGCAAGCAATGTATCTCCATACTCGCTGAGCCTGATGCGGGTGGGGCTAACTTCACACAAGTTGGCTCCGGCCAAGAGCGCGGCGGCCCGCGACGCTTCACTCCATTCACACTCAGCCATATCGGGTATGTCTTCCCACCTGATGGATGTTTCTCGATCCAGCGCTGTCAGCAACTTTTGAGCTACCGGATCCAGCCAGACCCCGGCCAATCGCTCCCGATGCTGCCTTTCCAGTTTTGTCATAGATGAATCTATTGCGATCATGGCCTATCCAAACGAATATCTTCGCTGGCCCCTGCATCCGATAATGAGTGTGAATACGAAAAGTGTATCAAGTATTCTTCAACTGCGTAAGTCCCGTTCCCAACTCCAAATGCCCTACGGCGCCCAGACGTTGAAATTCTCGAACTCCGGCGAACCCTGATGGTCTAGGAAGAAATCTCCCATCACGCTGACCCAGCCGGAATCCAGATTGTGGGATAGGTCAAGTTGGGCAATCAACCGCTCATTCAGGAAAAACCAGCCTGAATCCCCAAAAGCGAGCAATAACAGGTGGTTCCTGGAGTGGAAAGGCGCACCCGTATCTGACAGCCAACCGTCCGCCACGTCGGTGTATTCGTCGTCGCCAACGTCGAGGGTGTAGTGGAACCACCACTGTGCGTCGGTAAGTCCGATGACTTCGAGCTGGTCGAATTCAGAGTTTCGAACGACGAAGCCATAATCCCAGTCCTCGCCTTCTGGGCTGATGAACTCGACCGCCACTACCAGGTCGCGCGTATTCACTCCACTGTCGTGTTCTGCGATGAATCCCGGCTCTTTCTCCAGTTTTCCGTCGGCGGGGCCGTAGCGTCTGTTTAGCTGCGTCCCTGTGAAGTCTTCGAACCTTGTGACTTTTCCGTCCACCTCATCGCCTGTGAATGCTCCGGTGATGACTGCGATGTCGCCTGCCCTTGTAACATCCGATAAATCAAGGGAGGATACAAGCTCGTCGTTGACGAAGAACCATCCGCGTTTTCCAATGGTGATTATCCTCAGGTGGTTCTTGCCTCCATCATTGGCATTTAGGTTTGAGAGCGTCCCGCCGCCCACGTTGTTGTATGGAGCGCCGTCTCCTGATTTTAACGACCAACGACCGTCGCTGTTTACGACGATGTATATAAATAAAGGGCGCATCGTGGTTCTTACGAATTATGAACCCATAATCCCACGAATTGTAACTGGACGAGTACGGGTTGGTGAAAGTGGCTTCTACTACCATGTCGGTCACGGAGACGTCGGCGTACTCGGTCTTGATGAAGCCGTCCGATGGGTCGTGTCGCAGTTCACCGCTGACGGGGCCGAAGCTATTTGTTCTTTCAGGAGACGGTGTCGGTGACAAGCGTCGAGTTGGCGTGGGAGTGGGACTGGCAGTGTCGGCTCTAAGCGCCGGGATTCGCTCCTGCACGGTCTTTTCCGATATGGCGAAGTTCAGCCCCTCGACCTGCCTTCCACTCGCCGATTCATCTATACCGAACGTGTTGATGCCCAGGATTTCGCCGGACAGGGATAGCATCGGGCCACCGCTGTTGCCCGGATTGGTCGCCGCGTCGGTCTGAATCACGTCACTCCGATGGCGGGAGTCGTAACGGATGGCTGAAACGATGCCCCGGCTTATGGTGGCCTCTCCCTGCATTCCCAACGCATAGCCTATGTTCACTACTTCGTCTCCGGGTTCGAGGCTGGATGCGTCGCCAAAGGATAGTTTCTTGAAGTCGCCGCAGCATATTTCGACCACCGCCAGGTCTCGAACGGAGTCTGCGCCCAGAACATCGCCGCGATACCTGTCGCTGTCGTTTACGGTAACCCAGACCTGATTATAGCCCTCTATGACGTGCTGGTTGGTGATGATGTAGCCAGTCCGCCCCTCCGTTTCATATAAGACGCCGCTTCCGGTTGATGAGTTGGTTTCAATCCTCACCACCGCCGGCCTGACCTCCTTCACCATCTCTCTGAGCGAGGTCGCAGGGGTTTCGGTTGGCGCCGGTGGCGTGGGCGTGGGTGTAAGTGTGGGCGTATAGGTCGGAGTAGGCGTGAGTGTTGGAGTTGGTATTACGGTGGGCGTATGGGTCGGAGTAGGCGTGAGTGTTGGAGACGGTGTGTGAGTGGGTGTCAGCGTAATGGTAGCTGTATGGGTAGGGGTAAGCGTTGCGGTGGGTGTAAATGTAGGAGTCGGTGTCGCGGTAGGCGTATGGGTGGGCGTTGGAGTCTCAGTAGGAACAGGAGTTGACGTGAAGGTCGGAGTATGCGTAAGCGTAGGGACCGCTGTCATGGTAGCGGCTACACGCGCTTCGATTGTGGCTTCTATGTCCGGCGTGGGAGTCGGAGTTTGGGTAGGCAGCGCGGCAACCACCATCGCCTGTACCGTAGCCTCCAGGTTCGGGGTTGGGGTTGGCGATGGAATCTCGCTTCCCAGCCCGCAGGCGATGGCCAGGAGTAGGGCCGGAACCAACATGACCAAGATTTTTATGGCCCGTATTCTATCACGGCGCATTTCTCGGTTGACGCGCCGCGAGCGGGGCATTATCTTCTAGCCCATACAAGATACACGCGCGATAATCGGGGGATACTGATATGCGGTACGACTACATAATCGTTGGAGCGGGATCGGCGGGATCGGTGTTGGCGTCGCGGCTGACGGAGGACCCGGACTGCTCCGTCCTGCTTCTGGAAGCGGGGCCGGACTATTCCAACTTCGACACGATGCCGGACAGCGTCAAGTTCGGCAACTCGGTATGGCCCGCGGCCTACGGCCCGGAGTCCGAGACATGGGGATATATGGCCACGGCCACCCCTGACCGAGAACCATTCCCGCTGCCCAGGGGCAAGCTGACTGGCGGCTCGAGCTCGGTCAACGGCCAGGTCTTCTTCAGGGGCATACCCGAAGACTACGACGAGTGGGCAGAACTGGGCAGCCCTGAATGGGCATTCGTCAACATACTGCCCTATTTCCGCAAGTCCGAGACCGATCTGACATTCGGAGCCGACGACTTTCACGGAGGCGAAGGCCCCATTCCCGTCCGGCGTTACTCAAAGGACGAGGTCTTGCCGATACCGCGCCTGTTCTGGGAGACCTGTGTTTCCGCCGGATTCCCGGAGACCCTGGACCACAACCACCCGGAGTCCGAGGGCGTGGGCCCCCGCCCGCTGAACAACGTGGACGGCGTGAGAATGAGTACCAACCTCACCTACCTGTCCATGTCCAGGCACAGGCTGAACCTGACGATCAGGTCCGAGGTTCTCGCCCACCGCATCATATTTGATGGAAACCGGGCTGTCGGCATAGAGGCAGAGAGCGGCGGAGACACGTTCGAGGTCTATGGCGACGAGATAATCCTGAGCGGAGGCGCGATAAATTCGCCGCATCTGCTCATGCTGTCCGGTGTCGGTCCCGGGGATCACCTCGAGTCTTTCAGCATCCCTGTCGTAAAGGACGTCCCCGGCGTCGGCCAGAATCTGAGGGACCACCCGGCCGTGTTCATGCTGTACGAAACGAACCAGGGAGACCCTCCAGATAACGCGCCGTCTATACAGGTCGGGATGAGATACACCACCCCTGGTTCGCCGTACAGGAACGACATGCAGATGAGCCCGCTGCTGCTGACCAGCGAACATCGTCCGACGACCATCGAGATACCGGAAGGCGAGTCATACAGCGGCTTCAGCGTGGCGCTCCAGAAGGCGGTTACGGCGGGCCAGATAACGCTCGTCTCCACCGATCCGCGCGAACAGCCCCACCTGGACTATCGTTACCTAACGGACGAGTGGGACCGGGAGCGAATACGCGGCGCGGTCAGAACGTGCATCGAGCTAACCCAGACCCCGCCGTTGTCCGACAGCCTGGTCCGCAGGATAGCCCCCTCCGACGAGGACCTCTCCTCCGACTCCGCGCTGGACGCCTGGATACTGGCCAATGTCGGCACCCAACACCACTCGTCCGGCACCTGCAAGATGGGGCCGGCCTCGGATGAAATGGCGGTCGTTGACCAGTATCTGCGTGTGCATGGATTGGAGGGGTTGCGGGTCGTTGACGCATCGGTTATGCCGGACGTAGTCCGCGCCAACACCAACGCCACGACCATCATGATCGCCGAGAGGGCGGCGGACTGGATAGCGGAGGGGTCGTAGGCGTTCGTCGTCTCACTCCCGCGAGGCTTCATTTTGAATGAGTCCGTCAAAGAACCTGAATATCGCTACTCCTCCCACTAATACCGATATTCCGAATGTCCAGTACATGAAACTTTGTATACCCGCCCCAGGGTACAGGTTTTCCTCTACTGTTCCGCGTCTGATTATGTAGGAGGCCGACGTCCACACCGCGGGGAAGAACAAATTGCCGAGCACAAACGCGGTACCGAACGCATTGAATACGTATGAGAAAATCTTGCCCTCATCAAGATTTCTCATACCACGCAGTATGATTGACAGGGCCAGAAATAGAATCGCCAGCAATAGAGAAATTGCAATCAGCGAGGGTGGCCAGGTCACTGCCTGTTCCCCCTGCTATATTGCCTGTCCACGACCCATTTCCCGGTCAATCCACCCAGAATCGCGCCAATGCCGCCAAAGACGAAGGCCCACATCATTTCGGGAGCGCCAAGCTCCCCACCAAATAGCTTTGCGGGATCGACAAGCCAGGCCCCCGTCTCCAGACCAATCGAAGACCCGATTATCCAGAAAAGCAACGCCCCCTGCCTGACCATTCTCATATTCTCAGAGTCGTCCGCCAGATTCTTAAACGAAAACCACTTCTCGGCTCTCAGTTCACGAGTTGTATCAGCGCCGCTCATAATCCCAACGAACCCCTTCCATCGGTTTGTATGGATTGTACCACAGCCGCGTGGGATGGCGACGGTTGCGCCCCTGAATGGCGGGTTACACTTTCTGGCGCGGTTCGTCGGGCCGAGGCACGCCCCTGAACGCATAGATCACGCGCTTCCAGTTCACTGCTACCAGCAGCGCCGCAAGGCCGAATATTATGATGGACGACCAGAGGCGCAGCGGCACATTTTCCACATCTTCGCCGCCGCCGAATATGCCAGGGAACGCAAGTAGAATCGTGATATACGCCACGAATATTCCCAGAAGCGCAAGGCCGTGCCACAACTTGATGATGCGAGTAGAGACCAACAGCAGGGCGAACGCGGACGCGGCGGCCGTCAGTAGAAACTCGCCGGATTGCAGTCCGAATTCGCTGAATATCCGGGAGAAGAATCCGCTGGGCTGAAAATGATCGAGCGGGAAATTCAGCGCCTGTCCCGCCGATATGCTGAACACTATTACAATGCTGCCAACCAGCAGTGTCAACTGGTTAACCTGCGACGATATTAGCGTGGTCAAGCCATCATTCGGATTGGCGCGCAAGCTGAACAGCACCGCGACGATTATTTCGGGAGACTCGGACGCCAGGGGCGCAAGCCACTGTATCAGCAGGAACTCGCTGATGCCCAGCGCCTCGCCCGTTTCTCTCAGCCCGTGTACAAACGGCTCCGCGGCTATGAGTATGACGGCTGCGCTGAAGACGAACAGCCCGATTACCCACAGGCGCCGATAGAGGGGACGGAAGCTGCCAATCATCTCGGCCGCGCCCAGCAGGTCGGGTTCCTCGGATTCCTGTGTCGAGCTCCTCCACAGGTAGAATATGTACGCTCCAATAAACACCGCCGCAAGCCATATCGGTATCATCTTGGTGAAGGCGACAACGATGGTCAGCAGCGTCGCTACTACGAGCATCGGGAGTTCAAGCGTCAGCAGTCCGCGCATATCGAATCCGGCACGCCGCTTTAACCAGAAGATAATAATCACCGCCGACCAGCCAATTCCTATGAGCAGACGGTTCGCCCCCGTTACATTCGCCGCCGCAAGCGACATCTCTTTTGTGACTGCCCCGTCAGTCGTCTGCAACAACCTGTATGACTCGCCGGCATCCCACGCAAGCACCGCCTCCACAGTGTATTCCGGCATTACGGCAATGAGCGCCAGCACCGCGATTGCGAGGGACGCGGACACGTCCATCTGCGCCACCTCCGCCGCCCAGGACAGTAGGAATGCGCCGGCAATAATGCCAATTCCGAATATCAGAGCCGCAATTTGAGGGTCAAAGTGTACGCCGGAGAACCTGATTACAGCGCCTGGAACTCCCAGTAAAAGGAGTACCGCGATAGTAGCCCAATGACGTCCGTTCGAAGTTTGCTCTTTCAAATCGTCGCTCCATGTCACGTGTAGAGTAAGGCGTTCAGAGATTAGCGATGCGCTCGTCTGGCTAAGTCTCTTACGCCAAGAGAGATGACTGCCGGGCAGGTATCCTCAAAAATCCCTGGAGAAATGCGCCCGGTAAAATGTATCCGCACAGCGTCTGCGAGGTCAACCTCGAATTTAACTTAGCGCGTCCGAGGACTGTACAAAAAGAAAGACCCCGATTTATCGGGGCCTTCCGTTTCAGGATTCGTATGCCGTGTTAGTTGTCGTCAGCGGCAACGGCGAGAGAGTTGAGCCTGTCTCGCACAATGGCCCGCAATTCCTTGACACGGTTGAGGTGCGGCGTCTGGCCGTCCTCTTCCTTCTTGTCGTAAATCTTGTCTCCGTCAACAAACACTTGGAGGACTCCACCCACACCGGGCTTCACCTCTATGGATACTGCACTTCCGCCTTCAGCTACGAACTCGGTGACCATCCAGGCCGCAACACCGTGATACTGTCAAGGTACGCAGTAGATGATCTCAATGTCCATCTTTCCTTCACCAGCCATTTGACACACCTCCTATGAGTTTGACCGAACTGGGAATTATACTCACCATTAATTATGTTTATGATGAATATCTCTCATTATGATTGTAGATTAACATGGATATATTTTCCTGTCAACAGTCGGGGGCGATGCTGTATCAGTTTGGTCGGTGGCAGTAGTCACCCTCACCCCAGCCCTCTCCCTCAAGGGAGAGGGGGTCTGTTGATTGAAATTCATAGCTGACTGGACATTTACCTACCCTTCTCAGCCCTCAAGGGAGAGGAGGTCTGTTGATTGAAATTCATAGCTGGCTGGACATTGACCTACCCCTATCAGCCGTCGAGGGAGAGGGGGCTGTACGTTGGTATTCATAGCTGGCTGGACATTGACCTACCGCTGTCAGCCCTCAGGGGAGAGGGGGTCTGTTGATTGAAATTCATAGCTGGCTGGACATTGACCTACCCCTATCAGCCGTCGAGGGAGAGGGGGCTGTACGTTGGTATTCATAGCTGGCTGGACATTGACCTACCGCTGTCAGCCCTCAGGGGAGAGGGGGTCTGTTGATTGAAATTCATAGCTGGCTGGACATTGACCTACCCCTGTCAGCCCGTCGAGGGAGAGGGGGTCTGTTGATTGAAATTCATAGCTGGCTGCACATTTACATACCCTTCTCAGCCCGTCGAGGGCTGACTCGGTGGCGGTAATCACCCTCACCCCAACCCTCTCCCTGAGGGAGAGGGGGCTGTACGTTGGTATTCATAGCTGACTGGACATTTACCTACCCCTGTCAGCCCGTCGAGGGGGAGGGGATTTTCGCGCCGCAATGAACGCCGACTGGGTTGATACAGGTTCGAGTCTTTCGATTGTTGCAATGTGAAACGTCCCACAAAGAGATTGGAGGCGGGAAATATCCTTTCAGCTATTATGGGGACGGTATGATAATCTCCATCCAACTCAGAAGGAGCCGCTAAACCCGGATCCACCGAAGGGATGGATGAGTCGTCGTGCAAAAGGGGTGAGAAAGCGCTCCATTGAATCTGGGATAATGGGTTTGAAGACAAGAACCAACCCCAGAGCAGGAGCACTTAATAGATGTTACCACCTGAGCGTCCCGACCGCATCCGAATCGCCTTCGACGATCCCCGGCTGGTGGCCAATGCCGGGCTGCTCGTGCCGGCCACTCTCGCTCAGCGCCTGGGACTGAGTGAACTGGTGGACAGCAACGTTGACCTGGGCGATGCGCCGGGACGGGCGAACCCGGGAGACAAGACGCTGACCCTGGTTGCCTCGGCGCTGGCCGGTGGGGACTGCATCGATGACGCCGACGCGCTGCGTGCCGGTGGGACCGGGCGGGTGTTGGGCTGTACAGTGAAGGCGCCATCCACCCTGGGGACCTTCCTGCGCAGCTTCAGGTGGGGACATGTGCGGCAGTTGGACCGGGTGAGCCGGGAGTTGCTGGCGCGGGCCTGGGCCGCTGGCGCGGGTCCCGGCGATGAGCCGTTGACCATCGACCTGGACTCCACCATCTGCGAGACCTACGGACTGGGCAAGGAGGGCGCCCGCCGCCACAACTACACCGGCCAGAGAGGCTATCACCCGCTTGTGGCCGTCGCCGCAGGAACCGGCGACGTGCTGATGGCCCGGTTGCGACAGGGTCGAGCCAACACCGCCCGGGGCGCAGCCCACTTCCTGCGTGAGACGGTGAGCCGGGTGCGCTGCGCCGGGGCCACAGGACAACTCACCGTACGCGCCGACAGTGGCTTCTACACCCATGACATCGTCTCCGTATGCCGAAAGACAGGTGTCCGCTTCTCCATCACCGTCCGTCAGCACACCCGACTGCGCAATCTCATAGAGGCCATACCTGAGGAGGACTGGACTCCCATACCCTACTGGATGGACGGCGCAGCCGACGTGGCTGAGACCACCTACACCCCTTTTCGGAACGAGCCCGATGCCGCACCGGTGCGTCTCATCGTCCGCAGGGTGAAGCCCACGCCCGGTTCACAACTGGCCCTCTTCGTCGACTACAGCTATCACGCCTTCATCACCGACCGACAGGGCGACACCCTCCAACTGGAGGCCGACCATCGCCGCCACGCCGAGATCGAGAACGCCATCCGAGACCTCAAGTACGGTGTCGGGCTGAACCATCTGCCCTCGGGGCGCTTTGCAGCCAACGCCGCCTGGATGGCCATACAGGTAATGGCTCACAACCTGGCTCGCTGGATCGGACGCATCGGTCTGCGCGAGCCGGTGGCGACCACCAAGACCCTGCGCAGACGCTTGTTCTCCCTCGCCGGACGGCTCACCCACTCGGCCCGCCGCCTTACTTTGCATCTCCCGCAGCGCTGGCCCTGGGAAACACAGTTCGGTCGCGCACTGACCAGACTGCGAGCCATTCCTCTGCCGGCCTGACGGCAGTGTCTACTACTGACCACCGTACACACCACAGCCTGTCTTGTCCGTAAGATCGCTCCGGACCGGACCGCGGGTGTCCACTGTTGCCCGCAGATTCGTCAAACTCGCCCCAAATCGCCACTGTGGGCCTCCATTGGCGTCCAAAATCACGACCGCGGACCTTCAGAACGACCCAGGCGCTGACATCATAACCGCACCGCCACTTTGACACGTCCCTCACCCACGCCCCGGCGGCGATACTAACCCTCTTCGGTGGATTCGGGCTAAACGACAATGACGAATCCAACCGCCCTCGAAGGCGTCAAAGTCCTCGACCTCACGCAGATCATGGCAGGCCCTTACTGCACGATGATGCTGGCGGATATGGGCGCGGACGTGGTGAAGATAGAAAAGCCCGGCGGAGGCGACGACACCCGACGCATGGGGCCACCCTTCATAGAGGGCGAGTCCGCCGCGTTCCTCGGGATCAACCGAAATAAGCGCAGCATCGTCGTGGACCTGAGATCGGACGAGGGTCGCGAAATAGTCCTCGACATGGCGCGCCGGTACGATGTACTTGTCCAGAACTTCCGGCCCGGCTCGCTGGAACGCATGGGGCTGGGATACGAGCAGGTCCGAGAACTCAATCCCGCCACAGGGTCTTTCGATTGTTGCAATCTGAAACGTCCCACATTCATTCGTCATTCCCGCGAAGGCGGGAACCCCGAAGGGCTCGCCGCTCGGCAATCCATAGGCGACTACACCGCGAATCTGGATAATCGAAACACCCTGAATCCCGCCATGGTGTACTGCACAATCTCCGGGTTCGGGGTTACCGGCCCATACGCTCGGCGCGGTGGCTTCGACCTCGTAGCGCAGGGTATGAGCGGGCTGATGAGCGTAACCGGCCACCCCGAAAGTCCGCCGACCAAGATAGGTGTGCCTGTCTGCGATCTGAACGCGGGAATGTTCGCCGCAATCGGCATCCTGACCGCATACATCAACCGCCTCAAAACCGGACAGGGACAGCACGTGGACACGTCGCTTCTGGAAGGCGGAATCGCGTACACATTCTGGGAGTCGGCCATGTACTTCGCCACCGGCGAATCCCCGGAGCCAAAGGGCAGCGCGCATCGGCTCACCGCTCCATACCAGGCGTTTGAGACGTCGGACGGCTACGTGAATATCGGGGCTGCGAACCAGGCCAACTGGGAGCGGCTGTGCGTAGCCATCGGACGCGACGAACTTTTGTCCGACGCCAGATTCATAGAACCTAAAGACAGGATGAATAACCTGGACGAATTGATAGCGACCCTGGAACACACCTTTTCTCAGAAGACCTCCGACCGCTGGCTGAAGACGCTGGAAGCCGCCGGCGTTCCCGCCGGCCCGATATACGATCTGGAGCAGGTGTACGATGACCCGCAGGTACGCTCCAGGGAGATGATCGTGGAGACCGACCATCCTGTCGCGGGCCGCGTGAGCAACATCGGCATCCCGGTCAAGCTGTCCGAGACTCCGGGCCGCTTCCGCAGTCCCGCGCCCACCCTCGGCCAGCATACCGACGAGGTACTGCGCCAGCTTGGACGCTCCGATGACGAAATCGCCGAACTGCGCTCGGAGGGCGTGGTGGCATAGCGGCCTGAAACCCCGCCGCAATTCGCGATTCATTCCGGTTGACTACACGCTCTCGCGGTTATAGGATTCCGTAGTTATTCAACAGGCTTTGGGAGTAGTCCGTATGCGTAAGCACGCCCTGGAGGGCATTCGTGTCGTAGATTTTTCATGGATTGTGGCGGGCCCGACATGCACGCGAATTCTTGCCGACTTCGGCGCCGAGGTCATCCGCGTCGAGTTCGAGCACTCTATGGATTACATTCGCGCCGCATACGCAGCCGGAGGAAACCCGAACGCAAGCGGTATGTTCAACAATCTAAACCGCAACAAGTTAAGCGCGACGCTCAACGTGCTGCACCCGCGCGGAACTGAGATACTTCACGATCTCATCGCCGCTTCGGACATAGTAGTCGAGAACTTCAGCGCGACCGTCCTGGAGCGCTGGGGACTGGACTACGAGATGCAGCGTTCGATACGTCCTGACATTGTATATCTCAGCCTGTCCGGTTTTGGACACACAGGACGCGACAAGGAATACGTCACGTGGGGCCCGACCGCCCAGGCGATTTCCGGTCTGACATATATGTCCGGCCTGCCCGGGGAAGAGCCTGCCGGATGGGGTTTTTCTTACATGGACCACACGGCGGGATACTATGGCGCGATGGCCTGCGTTATGGCGCTGCATCATCGCAACCGCACCGGGGAGGGTCAATGGATAGACTTGTCGCAGGTCGAGTCCGGTGTAGCGCTGACCGGAACGGCCATACTGGACAGGACGGTCAACGGACGCCAGTATCGACGGGAGGGCAATCCGCCCGGGAATCGCTCTCCTTACCCGGGAGTAGCGCCTCACAACACCTACCGCTGCGAAGGTAAAGACCAGTGGTGCGCCATAACCGTATTCGACGACAAGCAGTGGGCCAACTTCGTTCAGGCAATCGGCGCGCCGGACTGGACGGGTGATCCGAGGTTTGCCACAAACGATGGACGATACGACAATCAGGATGAGCTAGACTCCCTTATAGAGACTTGGACTTCGCGCCACACGCCACACCAGGTCTTCCACAAGCTCCA
The DNA here is from genome assembly GCA_965261525.1 of Dehalococcoidia bacterium. GTDB lineage: Bacteria > Chloroflexota > Dehalococcoidia > Lucifugimonadales > UBA1123 > VXRN01. The sequence goes on along the minus strand of OZ253472.1, from coordinate 95,560 downwards.
GGCCGCCGGAGTGATAGCGGGAGCGGTGCAGTCTCCAAAGGTCAAGGTTGACGAAGACCCGCAACTGAAGCATCGGAACTTCCTTCCTGAAATCGAGCACGCCGAACTCGGCAAAGCCAAGTTCGAGGCAGAACCGATGCGCCTCTCACGCTCGCCATGGGAGCTGCGACGCGCGTCCCCACTACTCAGCGAACACAGCGACTACGTATTCGGCGAAATACTCGGCCTGGAGTCGGAGGAGATCGCGGAGTTGATGGTCGAGGGCGTCATTTAGGCGATGGGTAGAGAGTCGCGTGGAAGAGAACAACCTAATTACCTTTGACATTTCGGAGAAGATTTCTCCAGGCCTTAGGAATCAGGTCTTGAAGAAAGACCTACCGATTCACCGATGGTACAGATTTGTCTTGTCCTTTCCGCCTCATCTTGTCAGGCATTATGTAGAACAATTCAACATAGACTCGAGTGGAACCATATTAGACCCATTCTGTGGGACAGGAACCACTTTAGTCGAATGTAAGAAACTTGGAATACCCAGTGTTGGAATAGAGTCAAACCCAATCGCGCATTTTGCGAGCGCAGTGAAGACCGACTGGGATGTCATGCCTGGAGAACTGTGGGATCACGCAGTCAGCATATGCGAATTGACGGAAGATATTCTGAATTCTGAAGGATTGGGGGCAGAAATTTCGGACCCAGACCATAGCGGTTTCACAAATCAACCAGAAATACTCTGCACTCTCCCAGAGGAGCAGGTCAAACTGCTCATCAAGAATTCTATTAGTCCGCTCCCTTTGCACCGTACTATCCGCCTGTTGGAATCTATTGAGAAATATAGGCATCCTGTATTCTCGAAATACGAACGGCTCGCGGTTGCGGCAGCCCTTGTTGATTCTGTTGGCAACCTCAGGTTTGGACCTGAGGTTGGAGTAGGCAAGACTAAGACCGATGCGCCTGTTGCGGCCAATTGGTTGGAGAAAGTGCGTACTACTGCGGAAGACATTACATCTATCAAGGGATTCCCAATTACTGACGCGCGAGCGATTTGGGGCGACGCAAGATCCATGCAGTCCCAAATAGCTCCTAGGTCGATTGACGCTGTATTCACATCGCCCCCATATCCCAATGAGAAAGACTACACAAGAACTACCAGACTGGAATCGGTGATTTTGGGGTTCGTCAAGAATAGATACGATCTGCGGAATATCAAGCGAACCTTGGTAAAATCAAATACTCGTGGCGTTTACAAGGATGATGACGATGATTTAATCGTTTCGAAATTCTCAAGAGTACAAGATCTGGCGGACAGGATAGAATGTGAAAGAGTCCGCCTGAACAAGACCTCCGGGTTCGAACGACTCTACCCACGGGTAACCAAGCTGTACTTTGGCGGCATGGCGCGACATCTCGCTGAGTTGCGAAGATTTCTCAAGCCAGGGGCGAGCCTCGCCTATGTTGTGGGTGATCAGGCTTCATACCTTAGAGTCCTGATTCGCACTGGACAACAGTTGTCCGAGATTGCGCAATCTCTGGGTTATGAAGTTGTGGGATTGGACTTGTTCAGAACTCGCTTCTCGACCGCGACAAAACAGTATTTACAAGAAGAAGTCCTAGTGTTGAGATGGCCGGGGTAGGCATGCAAACTCAATCTGGCGATAGCCCAACAAATCGCTACACCGCGATCATAACGAAAATCTTCCATGATAGATACGACGCCACAGATAGCGATATCGGATTTCGACGCCAAGACATAGTCGAAGCGGCGCAGGCTCTGAATATAGATTTACCCTTGAATCTTGGAGATGTTGTATATAGCTTCCGATACAGGACTCCTCTTCCCTCATCTATTCAGACGCTGGCTGCTGAAGGCAAGATGTGGGTCATCAGACCGGCAGGCAGAGGACTATACCAATTTTCCCTTGTTCCGATTATTGACCTTACTCCCAACCAGAATCTTGCGGTAACCAAAGCTCCAGATTCAACTCCAGGAATAGTTGTCATGTATTCTCAAGGAGACGAACAGTCTCTGCTGGCGCGCCTTAGATACAATAGGCTGATTGATGTAGCTACTGGACTTACCTGCTACTCATTACAGAATCATTTTCGCACTTACATACCTAACGTTGGTCAAGTCGAAACCGATGAAATCTACGTGGGTATCGACAAGAGAGGCGCGCATTATGTCATTCCCGTACAGGCTAAATCAGGGGCGGATTCATTAAACATCGTTCAGATAGAGCAGGACTTCGATGTCTGCGAAGCCAGATTTCCTTCCCTGATACCTAAGCCAATAGGCGCTCAATTTATAGATGACCAAACAGTCGCCATATTTGAATTCGAGCGATCCGATGAAGGAATAAGAGTGAGCGCTGAACGTCACTACCAATTTGTTGATCCAGATCAGATCACCGAAAGTGATCTTCGGACTTATCGCCAGAGACTTATTGGTTAAACCTGACAGATGTCGTACATTTGACGCCATGTACCCATATCGCCAGTGAGGATGCTCAATGAATACTAACCAAGCCGCCCTTTCGGACATCATCATCCTTGACCTTTGTGACGAGAAGGGACAGCTTATCGGCAAGCTGCTCGGAGAGATGGGGGCGCGCGTAATCAAGACCGAGCCGCCGGAGGGCGACGGCGCACGGAATGTCGGGCCTTTTCGCGACGATGCCCCTGACAAGAATGGCAGTCTCCACTTCTGGGCGTTCAACACGGCGAAGGAGGGGATTACCCTGGATATCGCCTCGCCGACAGGCGCCGAACTGCTCAGAAAGCTCGTTGGGAAGGCCGATGTTCTGTTGGAGAGCTACGCCCCCGGATACCTAGACTCGCTGGGCCTCGGATACTCTGACCTTAGCGCGATCAACCCTTCGCTTGTGATGACTTCGCTGACCGGGTTTGGACAGGACGGCCCGTACCGCGACTACCAGACGTCCGACCTGGTGGCCATGGCTATGGGAGGAATAATGCACAGTTGCGGCTACGACGACCTCCCCGGCTCTCCGCCGATCCGTCCGAGCGGGGGACACGGATACATTACCGCGTCGCACTACGCGGCCATCGGCACCCTCATGGCCCTAAACTGGCGCGACATGACCGGAGAGGGACAGTACGTTGACGCATCTATTCACGAAGCCTGCTCCTGCACAACCGAAGCCGCCATGCCCCTGTACATCTACGCGGGCGATGTAGTACATCGGCAGACCGGCAGACATCACGGGGCGCAGCCCACGCCCAAGACGCTCTGCCCAACCGCCGACGACAAGTTCATAAACGTGTTCGCGGTGTTCACAAGCCTTAACCAGTGGAAGACGCTCGTTGCCTGGATGGACTCTGAAGGAATGGCTGAGGATCTGACCGACGAGAAGTATCTCGACATGGCGACAATGCGAGCCCGCACGGGCTACGAGGTGGAACACGCATTCGAGGTTGTGAAGAGATTCATAGCGTCGCATACGGCGGAGGCGATATACAGAGGGGCGCAGCGGCGGAAGTTCCCCTGGGGAATAATTCGCTCTCCTGACGAGAATCTCGACGACCCGCACTTCTACGAGGACCGAGGGTTGTTCGCCGAGGTGGAACATCCCGAATTGGAAGAGACGTACACATACGCCGGCCGGCCTTATGTGTTCAGCAAGACGCCGTGGCGGACTTTCAGAAGTCCGCTTCTGGGAGAGCACAATGAGCCTGTTTACGGTCAGGAACTGGGGCTGGACCACGTGGAGATAGACAGGCTCCGTGAGGACGGCGTAATCTGACAAACGTGCGGGTACTCAGCTCAGCGGCAGACCGTCAGTCTGAGGGATAACGCCGGCGGCGCGCATGGCCTCTATCTCTTCACCCGAATAGCCGAGTTCGGTCAGCGCCTCCACCGTGTCGCCGCCGAATACGGGCGACGTTCCAGTCCTGACGGGCGTGGCGCTCATCCGCGGAACCGCCGAGCCGTGTTCTACGCTGCCGAAGTAGGGATGCTTCTCGGACACGATAAGGCCGCGTCCCTCGGCGCGCGCATCCGATCTCACGTCGTCCAGCGCGCGGTTGGCGGTCGCCGCTATTCCGGCTGCGTCCAGCATATCCAACCAATCGGCAGTGGGGCGTGACGTTAACACCGATTCCATCGTGGAGGCGTCGGACAGGTCATCCAGTCGGCTGAACGGTTCAAGCGCGCTCAGTCTCGCGCTGTCGCCGTCGAGGTCAGCCGAAAGCGCGAGCCAGCCGTCCGCAGTCCGGTATAGCCTGTTCAACGAGTCGAAACCCTTAGCCTGTGGCCCGCTGACTTCGTCTGGTTCGTACCCCTCGTAGTCCACCATGTAGGCCGACGAGAACGTGGATGCGGTGTAGGCCAGCGCGGTATCTATCTTCTGTCCATTGCCCGTGCGCTCGCGTTCCAGAAGGGCGAGCATTACCCCGTAGGCGGCCATGATACCTGTGCCGTAGTCGTTGAATGTGTAGGGCGGCGGGCCGGGTTGTCCGTCTCCGCCGTTGCGAAGCTGCATACCTGTGGCGGCCTGGGCGTTCTGGTCGAAGCCCGGGCGCATTGCCCAGTCTCCCTCCTGTCCGAAGGCGTTGATGGACGCGTAAACGATACCCGGATTGCGCTCGCTGAGCTGCTCGTAACCTATTCCCAGCCGCTCTGCGACGCCCTTTCGGAATCCCTGCAATACAACGTCAGCGGTGTCAGCCAGCCTGTAGAACGCCTCCAGTCCGGCGTCCCTGGTTATATTCAGACAGACGCTGCGCTTGCCGCGTCCCACGTCCAGCCAGGGTGTCAGGGCCGGCGCTCGATGTTCAGGGTCAACCTTGATTACGTCGGCGCCGTACTCGGACAGCGTTCTGCCGCAGGTCGGCCCCGCAAGGATGATGCACAGATCCAGGACTCTTATTCCTTCCAACGCTCCGTGCATGTCATTTCCTTTCTTAATTGATGCCGCGCCGCATAGCTCTGATGCGATGCGATATTTCGCAGCCTATGGATTGCCGGGCGGCGAGCCTCTTCGAGGGTTCCCGCTTTCGCGGGAATGACAAATGGATGACGCTAGCCATCGGACAGAATCGTGTTGTGCTGTCCGAGCGCGGGGGCCGGGCCGCTTATCGCGCCGGGCGTATCTTCCAGCCGCACCTGGATTCCGACCTGTCGCATCGGGCCGTACACCGGGTCGTCGAGCTCCACAACCGCGCCGGACTGCCATGCGTGTTTGGTTTCCATCCACTCCTGGAGCGTGCGGCACATCGTCAGAGGCGCTCCCACGTTCTCCATCAAGTCTTCCCATTCCACGGCTGTCCTCTCAAGCCAGACCTCGGCGAACCGCGCCGCCCACTCCTCGCGCTCTTCCATATTGGCGTGGAGGCGCTCATCGGTGAGAGCGTCGTACCAGTCGGGATGCCCCATCGCGGTGAGCATCGGCCTGAGCGAACGCTCGTAGCCAGCATTCAGGTTGATCCAGCGACCATCGGCGCAGCGATAGAATCGCGCGATAGCCGGAGCCAGCATCCCAGTCCCGACCGGAACGTCCGGCCTGCGGACGATGGCCGATCCCATCGCGGTGAACATCGAGTCATACAGAGGTACGACAACCGACTGCCCCTCCCCGCTCCTCGCGCGGTGGAACAGGGCGGCGGTTATCGCGGGCGCGGCGACCATAGCGCCGAAGACGCTGGCGTATGGCAGAGATATGAAGCTCGCGCCCTCCGTACGGTCCGCGCTTCGGTCAGCGTACACGCCCGTGGCCGCGGACACGATGATTTCGCCTGCGGTTACGCTGCCTCCTTCGGCAATCCCTGGGATGCGCAGGTGAATGATGTCGGACTTCTCGTTGCGGGCAGTCTCATAGTCAATGCCGTAAGAGTTGATCCCCGACTCGAATCCATCTATAACCACATCGGATTCTCGGATGAGCGCCAGCAGACGGCGCGCGTTCTTTTCGTTGCACGGGTCGGCTGTGACGGACTTCTTGCCACGGTTCCAGACGGAGAAGACCGGTGTATCCCGCAGAGGATCGCCCTCCGGCCGCTCGACTTTGACCACGTCCGCGCCCTGGTCGGCGAGCAGCATACCCAGGATGGCGACCGCGGGCCGGTTTCCGAATTCCACTATCCGATACTGTGAAAGCGCGCCTGTCAAGTGTTTACCTCCGCACGAGATTCTACCATCCTATGGCGACTGACGCGCGCCGCTTTGCAAAGGAGCTACCACGACCCAGGGCTGTTGCAGAGTAGGCGCTAAACAAATCCAGGGCCTTTGCAAAGTCGGCGCTGGACGAATCCTTTCTTACATCGGACGAATTTGCCGAGTCATATATCTTGGCTTATAAATCAATAGGTGATTTAACAGGTGGCGACTGGTTGGTTGACTGGTGACGAACAGGTGACTTATACACCTGCGTTGACCTGCGATTCACCTGCGTTAGCTTTGGAGCCTTTTTTCTCACGCTCCCGGGATTTGGGTTGTATAATTTCGTATTTATGTATATTGGCGTTCAAAGGCATTGGCAGTCGGCGCTCCATCATTAGTTTGTATGTTCGTATTATAGCGTATATGGGATGTGAATGTGTAGTTCTATGGGAAACTGAGGAAGACTCTGAAAAGGTCACTCCACCACCCACAGTCATCTTGCTCAACTAACCGCGCACCGCTATGATGATTCCACCATTCAGGCCCAGTTACCTTACGGAACTAGTGTTCCAACATTTTTGGATTGACGGTTTATATACCCTCACCCTCTCCCAAAGGGAGAGGGGATAATTCGGAATCTGGATATCCATCACAACTAAGTTGTCGGACTACTAGAGATGGTCACCAAATTCATAGACGTTACAAGAGAAATATACGGCATAAGTCCGGTTCCGATAGACCCGGACGATATGCCGGACCGCATACCGATTGAGATGATTCAATGTCCAACCATTGATCAGATCGCTATCTTCCTCAAGAACCACTTGGGGCCCGTAGCTAATCTGCTGACGCTCTCTAACATCCCCATTCGCTACGACACGACGAACCACCGGATATTCGTCGCGCCCGACTATTTCATTTCTTTCGACGTGGACATATCGGCCATCAGGGACGAGACATCCTATAACGTGTGGGAGGTGGGAAAGCCGCCGGAGTGGGCGCTGGAGGTGGCGTCGCCTTCCACGTACCAGGTTGTTGCAGGTGTTATGCACTTGTGTACTCCGCACGGTTATCCGTATATGGTGGTCAGACGAAAAAGTTAAATATGTCATTCCCCAAAATTACGACCATTCTCAAAGAGCCTTTGTTAATCTGAACCATCTCGAACTCATAATTGAGCGCCCGGAGCGTGTCCTCATGTTCAACACGCAAGTAAGACTCACATACGAAGACTACGTGGAGTTCCCGGACGACAAGCGCTATGAGATAATAGACGGAGAACTCTACGAGATGACCGCGCCCACTGTCAGACACCAGGTTCTTCTGGGCAACCTGTTCATCATCTTCAAGCCACATGTGAGAAGGCAGAGACTTGGGAGCGTTTATATGGCTCCCATAGATGTGATATTCGCCGAGAATGACATAGCGCAGCCTGACTTGGTGTTCGTGTCCGAGTCAAGGCGGAATATCATCCAGGATCACGCCATAGTCGGCGCGCCCGACCTTGTGATAGAGATTCTATCTCCAAGCACGGCGGCTCACGACCGCAATCGGAAGGCCGATCTTTACGCGCGCTACGGCGTGGCGGAATACTGGATGGTACATCCCGAAACTGAGACCGTCGAAGTCCGCCGACTGAGGGATGGCGAGTATGGCGACGCGAGTATATATGAATCGGACTTGGTGTCCACTCCGCTGATCCCCGGGCTGGACGTGGCGCTGGCCGACATATTCGCGCAGGACTGAAACCCGAATTGACCACCCGCGCCAAGCTGCTCATAGCCACGCACAACAGGGGCAAGTTGCGCGAGTTGACCGAACTGCTGGGAGATGTCCCTTACGAACTGGTGTCTCTGGACGACCTGGGAATTCATCAGGATGTCGAGGAAATCGGCGACACGTTCGAGGAGAACGCGGTTCTGAAGGCAGAAATTTACTGCGAGCTCGCCGGAATCAAGACGCTGGCGGACGATTCCGGCCTGGAGGTTGACGCTTTGGGCGGAGAACCTGGCGTTCGGTCGGCGCGTTACGCCGGCTCCGACGCCACCGACGCCGAGCGCGTGGAATTCCTGCTGGGCAAGCTGGAAGGCACAGACGCCGACACCTGGTCCGCGCGATTCAGATGCGTGATAGCGATTGCGGAACCGGGTCGCCCGACTTCGCTTCACCCCGGGTCATGTGAGGGGAGGGTAGTATCGGAGCCGCGCGGCGCCAACGGCTTCGGATATGATCCTATCTTCCTGTTCCCGGACATAGGACTCACGATGGCCGAACTGTCGGATGACCGAAAGAATCGCGTCAGCCACCGAGCGAAGGCGGCTCGGAACGCCGCGCGTTCGCTCAGGGAGTAAATATCCCACATCAAGCGACGTTTGGCTGTATAATGGATTTATTATGACTTCAGATTTCGCGCATACCCCGCTTCTGGATAGATTCAGGAGACCGCTTAGAGACCTCCGCATCTCGGTCACGGACAGGTGCAACTTCCGCTGTCCGTACTGTATGCCCGCCGAGATATACGGTGACCGCTATCAGTTTCTGCCCAGAGAGTCCCTGCTGACGTTCGAGGAGATAGTCAGGCTCACGCGCATATTGGTCAATTTGGGTGTAATGAAGGTCCGCATAACCGGAGGCGAGCCGCTGGTGCGCGCGGATATAGACAGGCTTATCACCATGCTCGCGCGGACGCCGGGCATAGAAGACCTGACCATGACCACCAACGCCTTTCTGCTTTCGCAGTTCGCGGATAAGCTGAAGGACGCCGGGCTTCAACGCATCACGGTCAGCCTGGACTCGCTGGACGACGCCGTTTTCAGGAAGATGAACGGGCGAAACTTCGGTACCGACCGGGTGCTCAAGGGTATTGAGTCCGCAGAAAGGGCGGGGCTGCGTCCAATCAAGATAAACGCGGTAGTGCAGCGGGGCGTGAATGACCACACAATCGTTGACCTGGCGCGGTTCGCGCAGGAGCGCGATTACATTGTCCGGTTCATAGAGTACATGGATGTCGGAACGCTTAACGGCTGGAAGATGGAAGATGTCGTACCCGCAGAAGAGATTCTGGATCGCATAGACGCAGAAATGCCGCTGGAGCCCGTCGAGGCCAACTACAAGGGCGAGGTGGCCCTGCGTTACAGGTTCAAAGACGGTGACGGGGAAGTGGGAGTGATAGCCTCGGTGACCAAGCCGTTCTGCGGGGACTGCACTCGCATGAGACTTTCGCCAGAGGGTCAGATAGTTACCTGCCTGTTCGCCACGTCCGGGACCGACCTGAGAACTCCGCTACGCGACGGCGCGGACGATGATGAAATCGAGGACATCATACGCGGCATATGGGGACTGAGGGAAGACCGCTACTCAGAGATAAGAACCCTGTTCACGGACGAGCCGCGCAAGAAGGTGGAGATGTACCACATCGGCGGCTAAAGATCGCCCTTCAGGACATTCACTCCCGTCGGATCAACGCTTCCACCCCTAGGCTCTATCGTGATACCCATCCCATCGAACTGAACGAACGGGGCCAGGGGTATGATTATCGCCTGACCGTATCCCAACGGATCAACAGTAAACCAGCCTGCGTTGTACTTGACGCCATCCCTGATCAGCCAGACCTGGTATATCCTGTCGGGCGGTAAGGGAGGGAGGTCGGTTACGAGAAGGATCCCCCTGTTCGACGTGTAAGACACCATTACTATTCCGCGCGCCGATGACCACGGACCTGTGCCCAGGAGCCTGTTTACCGAAGCGCCGGGCGTGGAGGACATTCTAATCAATTCGTAGGTAGCCTCGCGGCGCTCTTCAACCGCGGACATGACCTCACGCTCACGTTCACGCGCCAGCGCGAGTTGATCGGAAAGCTGTTCGGCATCCCTGGAGATTTCGGTCAGCCTGCCGTTGAACCAAATACCGGATACCAGTAGAACAGCCACCAGGGCCACCGCCGCGCCTCCGGCCAATCCAAGCGATACCCTCTGCCTGAATCGTCTCGCTTGTCCGGATGCCCAGTTTCCCAGCGCAGACACCACACGTCTCGGCAACTTTACGGACTCTACTCTGTCGAACAGCCTATCCTTGACACTGCGCGGCGGATCAAACAGGGGGACGGCGTGGGCAAGGTCTGCCACCATTTCCTCTGCCGTGACGCGGCTGCAATCTCGGCACGCGGCGATGTGCCTCTCCAGCGCGGCAACCTCATCGCCTTCCAGCGCGCCCCGAAGGTACGGAACTATGAGTTCTCCTGCGTCGCTACAATCCATGCTCGACAGACTCCTGAATCTGCGGTTCCAGGACTTCTCTCAATTTCTTCATCGCCAGCCTCATTCGCGTCTTCACCGTGCCCAGCGGCTGATCCAGTTCTCGGGATATTTCCGAGTGGGTCAGCCCCCCGAAGTATGCCAACACGACCACATCCCGCTGCTCGGGCCTCAGCTTCATCAGCGCCGACTTCAGGCGTCTGCCCTCGAACTGCACCGTTACGTACTCAGTAGGGTCGTCCGCTCTGGACTCAGATGGCCTGTTGGTGAGGTCAACGTCATACTGGACCCTGTTGTACTCCCTGCGGCGTTTACGCAGTTCGTCTATCGTTCGATTGTGCGCTATGCTGAAGAGCCAACTCGTTACCTTGCCCCTGTTGGGCTTGTAGGTGCCGGCCCGCCGCCACACGTTGAAAAATGTATCCTGGGTAACCTCTTGGGCTGCGGCAGGGTCTCTAAGCATATGAATCGACAAGGAAAAGACCGGCCTCGAGTATCTCGAATACAGCGCTTCGAGAGCATTTTTATCCCCGTTGCTGATACACTCCATCAGACTCTTGTCTTCAGCTTCTTCATAGTTCATGGCTCACACCATCGAGCAGGCCTGTCAGGACCCACTCGCCTTTCTATACGATATTGGACAATGCCCAGATTCTTCACTCCACGGGAAGACTCGACGCCACCCGGATACAGCATTCCCTCGAACATTTAGAACGCGCCTGGAGCGATATGGTTAGGAATCGAGAACCGAACAGTTCTTGTGAAACATTAGATACGCGAAAGCTGGAAAGAGATTCGGCAAGTCTCGGAATCTCACTGGATTCGGCGCAGCTAGATAAGTTCCGTTGGTACTACCGCGAACTGGCCCGCTGGAATTCCAGGATGAACCTGACGACCGTATCGGGCTGGGAAGACGTTCAGAAAACGCACTTCCTGGACTCGCTGTCAATAGCGGGCGCGCTTCCGTTAGAGACGATGACCGCGCGCAGTTTCATTGATATAGGGGCGGGAGCCGGATTTCCGGGAATACCCATAAAGATCGCGTTCCCCGCAATGAGTGGATTGCTGGTTGACGCGACCTCGCGAAAAGTCGAGTTTCTCAGGAACCTGGCGTGCGGCCTGGAGTTGTCCGACTTAGAAGTTCGGCACGCGAGAGCCGAGACACTGGCGCACAGCGGGAGCGTCCGGGAATGTTTCGACCTCGTGTTCGCTCGCGCGGTAGCGGCCATGCCAGTTCTGGCCGAACTCACCCTTCCGTTCTGCAGGGTCGGGGGAGTGGCCACGCTTCACAAGACAACGGCGGCCGCCGCCGAGATAGTCGCCGCTCACAGGGCCATTGAAACCATGGGCGGAGCAATTCGTGAAATCGTCAGCGCCGGAGGAGACAACAAGACACTGGTGATTATAGACAAGGTGGACATCACTCCCCCAAACTATCCACGCCGACCGGGGATTCCGGCAAAGCGTCCGCTGCTCTGAGTATCCACGCCACAGAACAACTCTGCTAAACTTGTGACCGTAAAGCCTCTCGCGCTGAGGATGGGGAGACGCTGGAATGACCACCATAAACGAAGCCGACGTTATCAGGATAATACGGAACAATCCGCGCCTGGTATTCGACGCCATGCGGGAAGATCCGGAACTGCTGAAAGAAGTGCGGCAAGCAATTCTCACGGATGAGATTCTGGAACTGCCGAGGCAATTCGCCAGGATGGCCGATACGCTCGAAACCCTGGTAAGAGTCGTTTCCAGGTTGAACGACAGGCTGGAAGGTGTAGAGTCCAAGGTGGAACGGATAGATTCCCGGGTGGAGCGGATAGAGTCTCGGGTGGAACATACGGACTCCCGGGTGGATGGGCTAGATTCCAGATTAGGACGTGTAGAATCTCTGGTGGGCTATCTTGTGGGAAGCGAGCTTGAGCGAAAGCTGGAAACGACCATCCCCAATCGCCTGGAGGCGGTTTATGAATTGGACGACATTCACATCCTGGTCTATCAGGATCGTCATCCCGCGGTGGACCGCGATTTTCTTCAGGTGATAGACCACGCGCGGAGAATCGCCGCCATAGACGATACCCAACACAGCCGCCTGAGAAGCGCCGACATGATAGTCAGAGCCACTCGCGGCGGCGATGAGGTATTCTTCACTGTCGAAGCGTCGAGTACGGTCGCCGAAGATGATATTGACCGCGCTATCCAATCCGCTCAGTCCCTGGAGCAAGTCACCGGGGCGGATGTTATCCCGATTGTCATTGGCTATGCCATTCCCAACGACGTCCGTGAGTACAACGCTGAAGAAAAGAGTGGACGTGTACGAATATTCGAGATGCGGAGAAGAAATCGGTGAAGTCATAATGACGAGCGACGCAGGCCCTGTCCCCGCGCGCCTGAGCCAAAGAAGCGCGCCGACCGGGGATTCCGGCCAAATACCCTCTGCTTGGCGTTCGTACGCAATAATAATTGCATGAAGCGCCAATGAGACGAGACAAAGATAACTCACTGATTCAAGCATCCATCACCAGACGCATATTCTCGATTCCCACGTTACTATCCTTCGGGGTCGCGGCGGGGGTTATATTCTTTCTCGCGATCAGGTTCAACCTGGACTGGGGAGAAACCTGGCGCAGCATCCGGGACATAAACCCGTGGCTCTACCTTCTCGCCCTCGCGTTCTACTATCTCAGCTTCATATTCAGAGGGATACGCTGGAAGATACTGGCGACCAACGCCGCGAAGTCGAGCTCCGAGAGCCCCCAAGTGCCCTCTACGCTCCACACTTCACAGCTGATAGTCATCGGCTGGTTCGTCAACTCGGTGACATGGCTCAGAATGGGCGACGCATACCGCGCATACGCCTTCGCCGAGGATTCAAAAAGCAGCTTCTCGTGGAGTCTCGGCACGCTGTTGGCCGAACGTGTCATGGACATGATAATCGTCGCCGCCATCATTCTGACCGCCGCCGCGGTCATGGCGATCACCCGAGGGCAGGCGGTGTCCGTTTATATAATCGTGATGGCGTTCGCCATGACTGTTGTCATCGTGGCGATTGCCCTGTTTATGAAGGCATACGGAGAGAGAGCGGCGAACTTTCTGCCCAACAGAATAAAGGCCGCCTATTACCGCTTCAGCCAGGGGACTCTGGGCAGTTTTCAGCGCATGCCCATCGCAATGCTTCTGGGCTTGCTGGGCTGGCTAATGGAAATGGGGCGGCTGTACTTCGTACTCGCGGCTCTTGGAATAGACTCCAGCCTGGTTCTAATCGCAATCGTAGCGGTCGGCCACGCCATCCTGAGCACAGTGCCCACTCCGGGCGGGGTCGGGGCCGTCGAGCCGGGGGTAACCGGACTTCTGCTTATCGAGCTGACCGCGCCGGCGGCCGCCGCGGCCACGATAGTTGACCGCTCTATAACGTATGTGAGCGTCATACTTATTGGAGCTATGTTGTTCCTGCTGAGACAGGCTCTGAACATACGCCGCTCGCGAAGGAGCGCGTCTCGGACAGGAGCCCACGTCAGTGGGGATCAACCAGTGAGTTGACGCGCCGAGTCCGGTAACGCAATCGGCCAATACATCACAATTAATTCATGCAAATTTTATCTTGACTTGTTATTAAATTGTGAGTAAACTCCGCGACAGACATACTCCAAAAAGAGGAGAGGGGAGAGTTATGGTCGCAAAAGAGGTAAGTCACGTTGTAAAGCGTCCGGGGAGGCTGCATGGAGACCCGGATTACGAAATTCCGGTTCCAGACAGCCTGACAACAGTGCCCGGCATACGCAAGAATGACGTGGATGTCTCCTTCTACACTAGGGTATATCCTATCGAGTCCCAGAACATTGAGAAAGCGGCGGACCGCGAGTGGGTGTGGACTGTCTATACGGACGATATTCGCCAGTATCGCGAGGAGCATGACAGAGTCAACAAGCCCCTGGTGGACGCCGCGAACGTTTCGGGCGAAATACAGCCGACCGGCGAGCCTGAAATCGGCAAGGACATGACCGAGGATCTTCGGCTGAAGGCCCGTGAACTGGGATATGGGGAAGTCGGCTTTACGCGCTTCGACCGCCACTACGCCTACCAGAGCAAGCGCCGGTGGATCAAGTACGAACACGCCATCTGCCTCGCTCTCGAGCAGGACTTCTGGCAGACACAGACCATTCCCAGTCTCGAGGCCGAGTTCGCGCACTTCGGGACCTACGAAATGGAAGGCGCGATGGGCCTCGAACTCGCGGCGTACATCCGCGAGAAGGGCTACCACGCCCAGGTACACAGTCCCAACGACAACAGCGCGGCGTACATACCCATGTTCGTCGCCGCCGGACTCGGGCAGCTCGGCGCGAACGGACAGTTGCTGTCTCCGCACTTCGGCTCGCGCGCGCGCCTGATGATCATCACCACGGACGCGCCCGTAACCTACGACGAGCCTGTTGACTACGGCATACACCAGTTATGCCAGGAATGCCAGGTCTGCGTGAACCGCTGCCCCGGCAGGGCGCTCGTCAAGGAGAAGGTCTGGTACAGGGGCGTAGAGAAGAACAAGCTCATCTACGACCGCTGCCGACCTGTCATGGCGCGCTATGAAGGCTGCGCCGTGTGCATGAAGGTCTGTCCGGTCCAGAAGTACGGCATGAAGCCTGTTATGGAGCATTACATCGAGACCGACGGCGGAATCCTCGGCAAGGGCACGGACAATCTCGAAGGTTACGAGCTGCGAGACAAGGGCTACTTCGGCCCTGGCAAGCTGCCCAAGTTCGACCGCGACTTCTTCGAAATCCCGCACGGGACGAAGGAAGAGTGGCTGTTCGAGGAGTTCAAGGCCAAGCTCCTGAGCAAAAAGAAGCCCGACACTGAGGAGATAATGGACTTCGTGAGCGAACTCGACGAGGTTCTCACGATAGGCCACACGACACGCGGAGACGAGTAGAACCAACTCCCTCCAACGTGGCAGTCATATAGGAAACTGAGCATAAGGGGCCGGAACCTGTACTGGGGCCGGCCCCTAAGTGATTCTGTAAGATGCAGAGCGCTTCAGAACGAGGTATTCACCAATGCCAGCCTTCAGAAAAGAACACATTGACGGACTCTTCGGCGAGATAGAGGACAATTACAAAGAAAAGCCCGAGCGCGAGCAACTTCACCGAGACGCTCATCTCGCTATCGCGCTCCACGACGCGGGCCGCGACATTCCTGATGAAATAGACGACCGCGTCGTTGATCTGGTGAACAGGCACAAGCCATAGGGCTAACAGCCTATCGGCTTCGATGCATACAGACCCAAGACTCATACAAGAATCCCGCGCTCTACGCGCGGGATTCTTGCGCTTAGTAACTATCTCAAAACCCGACCTTAAGGAATTTCACCCTCACCCCAGCCCTCTCCCTCAAGGGAGAGGGGGTCTGTTATTGAAATTCATAGCTGACTGGACATTTACATACCCCTCTCAGCCCGTCGAGGGAGAGGGAGATTGTGTCCTCCTGCCATCCTCTTGAGCGAAGAGTTTTGAGATAGTCTCTTAGCCCGGATCCACCGAAGGGATGGATGAGTCGTCGTGCAAAAGGGGTGAGAAAGCGCTCCATTGAATCTGGGATAATGGGTTTGAAGACAAGAACCAACCCCAGAGCAGGAGCACTTAATAGATGTTACCACCTGAGCGTCCCGACCGCATCCGAATCGCCTTCGACGATCCCCGGCTGGTGGCCAATGCCGGGCTGCTCGTGCCGGCCACTCTCGCTCAGCGCCTGGGACTGAGTGAACTGGTGGACAGCAACGTTGACCTGGGCGATGCGCCGGGACGGGCGAACCCGGGAGACAAGACGCTGACCCTGGTTGCCTCGGCGCTGGCCGGTGGGGACATGTGCGGCAGTTGGACCGGGTGAGCCGGGAGTTGCTGGCGCGGGCCTGGGCCGCTGGCGCGGGTCCCGGCGATGAGCCGTTGACCATCGACCTGGACTCCACCATCTGCGAGACCTACGGACTGGGCAAGGAGGGCGCCCGCCGCCACAACTACACCGGCCAGAGAGGCTATCACCCGCTTGTGGCCGTCGCCGCAGGAACCGGCGACGTGCTGATGGCCCGGTTGCGACAGGGTCGAGCCAACACCGCCCGGGGCGCAGCCCACTTCCTGCGTGAGACGGTGAGCCGGGTGCGCTGCGCCGGGGCCACAGGACAACTCACCGTACGCGCCGACAGTGGCTTCTACACCCATGACATCGTCTCCGTATGCCGAAAGACAGGTGTCCGCTTCTCCATCACCGTCCGTCAGCACACCCGACTGCGCAATCTCATAGAGGCCATACCTGAGGAGGACTGGACTCCCATACCCTACTGGATGGACGGCGCAGCCGACGTGGCTGAGACCACCTACACCCCTTTTCGGAACGAGCCCGATGCCGCACCGGTGCGTCTCATCGTCCGCAGGGTGAAGCCCACGCCCGGTTCACAACTGGCCCTCTTCGTCGACTACAGCTATCACGCCTTCATCACCGACCGACAGGGCGACACCCTCCAACTGGAGGCCGACCATCGCCGCCACGCCGAGATCGAGAACGCCATCCGAGACCTCAAGTACGGTGTCGGGCTGAACCATCTGCCCTCGGGGCGCTTTGCAGCCAACGCCGCCTGGATGGCCATACAGGTAATGGCTCACAACCTGGCTCGCTGGATCGGACGCATCGGTCTGCGCGAGCCGGTGGCGACCACCAAGACCCTGCGCAGACGCTTGTTCTCCCTCGCCGGACGGCTCACCCACTCGGCCCGCCGCCTTACTTTGCATCTCCCGCAGCGCTGGCCCTGGGAAACACAGTTCGGTCGCGCACTGACCAGACTGCGAGCCATTCCTCTGCCGGCCTGACGGCAGTGTCTACTACTGACCACCGTACACACCACAGCCTGTCTTGTCCGTAAGATCGCTCCGGACCGGACCGCGGGTGTCCACTGTTGCCCGCAGATTCGTCAAACTCGCCCCAAATCGCCACTGTGGGCCTCCATTGGCGTCCAAAATCACGACCGCGGACCTTCAGAACGACCCAGGCGCTGACATCATAACCGCACCGCCACTTTGACACGTCCCTCACCCACGCCCCGGCGGCGATACTAACCCTCTTCGGTGGATTCGGGCTTAGTGGCATCGAAGCGACCCGCTTGCCTTCTATATTTGTCGCGCTACTTCAGCGACGCTAAGCAGCGGGACTACTCCAGCGGCACATATGCCGTAATTCTCGGAGCGTCTCCCACGTCGCGCGTGGTGTGCCCCTGACCGGTCGTGTCGTCGGCGAGAAGAACGTCCCCGGGGCCGAAGCGTCGCAGTGTCCCGTCCGCCAGGCCGATCTCCATCTCTCCTGTCAGAGTAATGACGAACTGACGCCTCGGCGCGGTGTGCCAGTCCGAAAACCGGCCCTTCTCGCTCCGCCTGAACATTACCCCGGTCGCCGACTTCAGTTCTCCCCAGGCGAACGGCCCTGAATCCATGTCCAATTCCTCGAAGTGCGACTGGCCGTCGTCGCCCGTGTACAAACGTGTAATCACAATATGCCTCCCTGCGCGATTCTGAGATTTCCGATGCGTAGCGCGAACCTACGATACTTGTCGGTAGATCTGTATCCGGTGGCGGTTGCTTTCGGTGACGTAGATACTGCCGTCGGAGTCGAGTTTGATGGACACAGGCGACCAGAACAGTTTCTCGGTGTGTGACGACACCTCGCGCGGGTCGGAGTGATCGAGCGTTTGTATCTCGGGGTCGAGGTCGGCTTTGACGCGGGCTGCGGCTTCCTCCTTGTTGATGTTCAGGAAGTTGACCGCCCACTTGGACTCTGTCGCCTGGCCCCTAAGTCGCTGGATAAAGCGTCCGTCCGCGTCGAATATCTGCACACGTTCGTTTCCCCAGTCCGCTACATACATAAGCCCTCACTCGTCAACTGCGACGCCGGACGGTCTGCGTAACTGGCCCTCGCCGGAGCCGGAAGAGCCGTATGCCGCGACGAATGCGCCGTTCGAGGTGAAGCGCTGGATGCGGTCGTTCCCCCAGTCCGCGACATACACGTCTCCGTCGGGCGCGACGGTCAGACCCCAGGGCAGGCTCATGCGGCCTACTTCCGATCCCTCGCCGCCTATCGTGAACAGGTGAATGCCGCTGGCGGTGAACTTCTGGACGCGGTTGTTGTGTGTGTCGGCGACATATACCGCGTCCGCGGAGTCAACCGCTATCCCGGATGGGCCATCCAGTTCTCCGTCTCCATTACCCGCCGCGCCCCACCTGGAGAGGAAGTTGCCGTCCAGGTCGAAGATGGATACACGGCTGCTGTATTCGTCAGTAATGAAGAGGCGTCCCCGGCTGTCTTCGGCTATGCCGGAGACCCAGATAAACTGTCCGTCGCTCTCGCCGGACGATCCGAATGTGCCGTAGTACTCGCTTTCGATGTCGCATACGGTAACGCGGACGCCCCGGTCAACGCCGTCCACGGAGCGGTTGGCGACGTAGAGGCGTCCGTTGCTGGCGACTACGGAGTCGGAGGGGTAGTAGAATCCGCGCCCTTCCATGACCGACATTCCGACGGTCAGATCGTACTCAAGCGTTTCAGGCTGTCTTTTCGTTGTGGCGGTGGTCATTGCGTCAATTCCTCTGCGTTGGAATCCATCGGTGATAGTAGTATAGACACATTTATGCAGCATATAAACTCTACAACTAAGACGATTTCATAAGTCCCTTTCCCCTTGACGGGGGAAGGTTAGGATGGGGGTGATCAGCTTGGGCCTCCGCCAATTCACAACTGCGGACAGAATCTTGGAAAGCCTAATGAAATTTTCTCAGATAGACAATTGTCGGGGGGTGGAGTATCATTCGCTGACAATGTATCATGCAGTGTATAATGCCCTGCCGGCGGGTCGGGTAATGCTTGAATCCCGAACACCATTAGGGATGGAGACTTCAGATGCCTGGAGATGATGGACCGTTTCCATGCACGGCCGGGATTGTTTTGGACTTCTACTGAACAACGAGGGGGTTCGCAATGAATATGGATAAATTCCACCTGCGGTATGCTTCGTTATTGGCCTTTTTCGTTATCCTGGCCCTGGCCACCACGGCCGTTGCGCTGGCCCAGACCCCACCGCCGCCCCTGGTGTTCGCCAAGGACATTCAGGTGGTCACCATGTACCCCGGCGCGGGCAGTTCGGCGACGCTGCCGGCGGCCAGCGGCGGCACGGGCAGCATCACCTACTCGCTGGCGACGCCGTCCAACGGCCTCAGCTTCACGGCCTCCAGCCGGACCCTCGCCAGCGGCGCCACCACGGTCAAGGCGGTTGCTCCGGTCTCGTACACCATGACCGCCACCGACAGCGCCTCGACCCCGCAGACGGCGACCACCACCATCGCCGTGATGGTGGTGGACAACTCCTGCGGCGTGTCCACCGCCACCGGGTGGCGGCCCGACGGCTGGGATGAGATGAGCGCAAGCCAGAAGGCTACGCTGACGCGGGACTGCAACCTGCTGCTGGCCGCCAAGAGCTCCATATCGGGGTCCCCGTCGTCGCTGAACTGGAGCGTGTCCACCCCGATCAAGAATTGGGAAGGCATCGGCGTAGACGATTTATACGTCGTGAACTGGCTTAAGCCGCACGACGACTTCAATGGCGGAAGCGTGCCCCCGCAGCTCGCGGGACTGGACAACCTGGACATCATTCAGATGGGCGGCCAAGGCAAGACCGGCGGCATCCCGAGGGAGTTCGGCAGCCTGCCTCGTCTGAGGTTGCTGGACCTGAGCGGCAACAAGCTTAGCGGCGCCGTCCCGAAGGAGCTTGCCAGCACGAACTTGCGGCAGCTGGACCTGTAGCACAACCAGCTGACCGGGTCCATCCCGAAGGAGCTTGCCAGCACGAACTTGCGGCAGCTGGACCTGAGCAACAACCAGTTGACGGGCGCCATCCCGCCGGAGTTGGGCTCCATGGGCAACCTGACGCAGCTGTGGCTGAACAACAACCGGCTGACGGGCGCCATCCCGCCGGAGCTGGGCTTGCTGGGCAACCTGAGGTACCTGTTGCTGAACAACAACGGGCTGTCGGGCGCCATCCCGCCGGAGCTGGGCAAGCTCGGCAACCTGAGGTACCTGTTGCTGAACAACAACCAGCTGACCGGGACCATTCCGGCGTCCGTCACCGTGAGTGGAAGCAGCTCCGTCCGCACGGGGCTGGCGAGAGCGACCAAGCTGGAGAGCATCAGCCTCAAATCCAACGACCTGGAGACGGAGGTCACCATCGAGGCGCGGGCGCTGTCCGGCAATAGCTACGGCGCGGCGCTGGAGACGGACCTGGACCTCACCGAGGGCGAGGCGGCGAGGAAGATCGCCGTCCTGGCGAAGGTGGATGCGGGCACCAGGTGGATTTCCACCTTTCACCCGGCCCCCCACACGAGCTCTTCGCGGAGTGACACCCGGTATCGCGCGTCCCTGCGAGGCAATATAAAGGCCGTGCTGGGCACGGCGCCGGGACATGCCGGGGGCCAACTGCTGGTCCGGATTAGAGAGTACGATAGTCAGGGGAAAACAAGGCTCGGCTCCAAGCAGCCCCTGTATGTTGGGCAAGACGCTGCGGAGGGTCGAATAGTTTATTTCAGCATTGACGCCAGCGAGGAGTCCGCGACTCTCAATGCGCCGACGACGGTCACCTTCAAGGTCAGCGGCGTCGGGGGCGAGAGGTACGGCGGCACGAAGCTGAAGCTGGTCAGCAGCCCGACGTTCACGGTCTACGACCTGAGGTACGACCCCGACACCAATACGAACGAACCCCCCGCGCCGACGCTGGACATCGCCGGGCAGCGGGTCCTCCGGCTGAGCCAGGGCACCGGCGACTCCATGGTCTGCCTGGACACGCCCAGCCTCAATAACCTCACGGCCGTCAAGACCGCGACCTGCGATGCCGATGACATCTATCAGCGCTGGAAGTTGGTGAAGCGGCAGACCGGCGCCTACCGCGACAGCTACAACCTGCATTCCGCGTTCAATGACCGGTGGACTGTGAACGCGCAGGGGGAACAGGTCGTCACCCGTTCCCAGAACGGTCCCTGCGTGGACAACCAGGAGTCGTACACCGGCGGCAAGAACGCGCAGATCTGGGGCTGCCGCGCCGACGGCGCCGCCGACGCCGGGAGTACGTCGGCCACCGTCGCCAAGGTGTCCGGCTCGACGGACAAGTACACGCTGAAATTCACCAAGGGGACCAACAGCGCCTGGCTGAATAAGGGCTCCTCGGGCAGCGTGGACCTGCTGAGCGCCACTGGCAGCAACGCCACCGCCCCGGCCTCGGCCCAGTGGACCATCGCCAATCACCCCCTGCCGACGCCGACGTTCTCGGACGAGATGCTGAGCGGGACCACGGTGGAGGTGCGCCACGTCACGACTCGCTCGGTGGGCTGCCTGGATATGCAGCACGGCGAGTTCCCGAAGAAGTTGAATGCGCCGCACGATTCGCAGAAGTCGCAGCGGGTCGTCACCGCGCCCTGCGACGGCTCCCTGTCGCAGAAGTGGACGCTGCAAAAGCGCAGCGACATCGCCTCATTTGCCGTACAGGAGAAGTACCGGCTGCGCAACGCGGTGTATGACGTGACCTGCGTGGGCACGGCCGGCGAAGTCGCGGCGAACAAGCCGCTCTGGATCGGAAGCTGCAACACGACCGACAATGACGGCAATTTCCGCAGCACCAACGTCTCGCTGAAACCCACCATTGTGAAGGACGCCAACGACAATGACATCGGCTACACGCTGGGCTTCAGGGACACCCCCCGCGGCGCCGACATGACTTGGATGTCGGCGCAGCGCACAGCGACCAGCCCTTCGGGCAATGTGAACCAGGTCGCCGCGGGCGGAGCGATTCCGGCCTCGGCGGTGTGGACGATTACGACGGACCTGACGGAGCCGTCGGAGCTCTACGAGATACGCAACGTTGGGACCGACGGGACCGTCACCACCTACCCCACTTCCAATCCCCCTACTCTCCGTAGCAGCAAAAAAGACCCCGGCTCCACCGCCTGCCTCGACGGTTCGTACGGCATGGCGGTCACCCGTTCCTGCAACGGCTTCGACGCGCAGAAATGGATGGTGGAGCGGCGCTCCGGCGGCTCGACCACGGGCGAGTACAAGCTGACGAACCAGGCGAGGAACCAGGCCTATTGCCTGACGGTCGTCGAGTTCACGGTCAAGTCCTCGACCGAGCACTCGATGTGGATGACCCGTTGCCTCGGCGACGGCCATTCCGACCTGGAGAAGCAGTCCTTTGACCGGGCTGATATGCCAGGAACCGGCGGCGCCGAGCTGGTGACCTACGACGAGTCAGGCGAAACGACCAAAAAACTGTTTACATGGAGAACCCCGTCGGGCACGTCGGCCCTTGCCAGAGCGTGGGTGACGTCGTGGGACCCGGCAGACTATGCCGATCCTCAGCCTGGGGACGAGTGGAAGTTCGTGAAGGTGGAAGTGCCTGGCTTCGTCGGCAAGGCGATCACGGTGAGCCACGTCACCTCCGGCTCCACGGGCTGCCTGGAAGTTCAGGGCGGCGCGGCGACGAACGGCGCGGCGGTGCGCACCGCGGCTTGCGACAGCTCGACCAAGCAGCAATGGCGGCTCCAGCGACGCACCAGCGACAAGAACTACGGCGAGTACCAGCTGGTCAGCGAGCTGGGCAGCCAGACGCATTGCCTGGACAACCACGCCGACTACACCACCAACGACAAGATGAAGATCGAGCCGTGCTCCGACGTCTCCAGCAGGTCGGTGGACCTCGCCAACGTCTCCAGCAGGTCGGTGGACCTCGTCCCGGTGACCGGCAGCGGCGGCGCGATCACCGGCTACACCCTGGTCTTCAACGATCGGGAATACGGCGAAACAATTGAATACAAAACAAACCCCGACCCCGATGACCCCGATGGCACTCCCATTCCCATTATGTTCTGCTCACTAAAGGACGATGGAACTACAGATCCTAACAACTGTTCAAAGGCCGTTAAGTCGCGCACCTTCGACAACAACTACTTTGAGACCTGGATGTCGGTGACCCGGACCTCGACCAACCCGGTGGGCGATGTGGGTCAGACCGTGGTGAGCGGCGCCGCGCCGGCCAAAGCCGTGTGGACCATCGCGGCAGTGTCGGGCAATTCGCCCGGGAACTCCAACCCGGTTGTGCCTACGTCCGGGCAGTCGGCGCCGGTGACGCCGGACTTCGACGGCCAGACGATGGTGGTGAGACATCTCACGGCTGACTCCACCGGCTGTTTGGAGGTGGAGGGCGGCCAGGCGAATAACGGCGCCAACGTCCGCACTGCGGCTTGCGACGGCTCGGACGAGCAGAAGTGGGTGTTGACCGAACGCGCCGACGGGGATGCCCAAGGCAAGTACAAGCTGGTGAGCGCGCTCAGCGACAATCCGGAGTACTGCGTGGACAACTACGGCCAGTTCTCCGCCAACAACAATGTCCACATCTGGGAGTGCCATGCCGACGACAGCGGTCACTCACCGCACACGTCGGTTGAGATTGCCGCGGTGGACGGCGGCGGCTACAAGATAACGTTCAGCAAGTCCGGCGCCAGCAGCGTCTGGCTGTCGGCCGACCGGGACTCGGACGACCCTGTGGGCGAGGTTGGCAAGACCCTGGCAAGCGGCAGCGCTCCGGCGTCGGCAATCTGGTGGATAGATGCGGATATGCCGGGTCCCACGCTGGCTCCCATACCCACGCCTGCCCCGACGACTACGCCGACGCCGACGCCGACGCCGACGCCGACGCCGACGCCGGATCCTACGCCTACACCCACGCCGGATCCTACGCCTACCCCGGCGCCCACGGCTACGCCGACGCCGGATCCTACGCCTACACCCACGCCGGATCCTACGTCCACGCCGACGCCTACTCCAACACCCACGCCCACGCCGGCGGGAACGGACTTCGACGGCCAGACGATGACCATCAGCCACGTCACGGCGGATTCCACCGGCTGCTTGGAACTGGAGGGCGGCCAGGGGAATAACGGCGCCAACGTCCGCACCGCGGCTTGCGACGGCTCCGACGCGCAGAAGTGGGTGTTGACGGAACGCTCAGGCGGAGTTTCCCAAGGCAAGTACAAGCTGTTGAGCGCGCTCAGCGAGAGCCCGGAGTTCTGCGTGGACAACTACGGCGATTTCTCCGCCACCAACAATGTCCACATCTGGGAGTGCCACTCCGACGGCAGCGGCCACGCGTCGCACACGTCGGTTGAGATAACCGCGGTGGACGGCGGCGGCTACAAGATAACGTTCAGCAAGTCCGGCGCCAGCAGCGTCTGGCTGTCGGTGGCTCGGGACTCGGACAACCCGGTGGGCGAGGTTGGCAAGACCCTTTCCAGCGGCAGCGCCCCGGCGTCGGCAATCTGGCAGATAGCGGAGGCTACGACACCCACGCCGACGTCGACGCCTACGCCCACGCCCACGCCGACACCTACCCCCACGCCGGATCCTACGCCCACGCCGACACCTACGCCTACCCCCACGCCGGATCCGACGCCGACGCCGACGCCTACTCCAACCCCCACGCCGGATCCTACGCCGACACCCACGCCCACGCCGGATCCTACGCCGACGCCGGCGGGAACGGACTTCGACGGCCAGACGGTGACCATCAGCCACGTCACGGCGGATTCCACCGGCTGCTTGGAACTGGAGGGCGGGCAGGCGGAGAACCGGGCGAATGTCCACACCGCGGCCTGCGACGGCTCCGACGCGCAGAAGTGGGTGGTGACGGAACGCTCAGGCGGGGATGCCCAAGGCAAGTACAAGCTGGTGAGCGCGCTCAGCGAGAGCCCGGAGTTCTGTGTGGACAACTACGGCGAGTTCGCGGCCAACAGCAACGTGCACATCTGGGAGTGTCACTCCGACGGCAGCGGCCACGCGTCGCACACGTCGGTTGAGATTGCCGCGGTGGACGGCGGCGGCTACAAGATAACGTTCAGCAAGTCCGGCGCCAGCAGCGTCTGGCTGTCGGCCGACCGGGACTCGGACAACCCTGTGGGCGAGGTTGGCAAGACCCTGGCCAGCGGCAGCGCCCCGGCGTCGGCCATCTGGCAGATCGTGCAGGACTGACCAGCTGCGCAGCGCCGCCCCGGTAAGAAACGGAGGCCCCTGACTTTCACGTCAGGGGCTTTTCGTTATCTCTGACAACTACCAATTCGGAGGCTTGTAAAACGCGCCGTTTGCGTCAGTTATCATATAAGGCAACTGGCCGTTACTGAAGTTGATCCGAGTTATGGACGGTCGCGTCCAGGACGCGGCGTTCTGCAACAAGCTGCTGCGATTGCGTGGATGCTGTGGGCTGACTACACCGATACGCTTGTTGAATGTGTCGCGGACCATCCTCACAGGAGTTTCCAGATCCGCGTCGTTGGATATGACTACGGCCTCATCAAAGTCATTGCTGCAACTGTCGAGAATAAGGAATGCTGCCAGATTTACGTCTGTTCCCATCTCTTCTGTCCTGAGAACCCAAGCTAATGATTGCGAGCCAGGAGGGGCATTCTCCAGCGGCATACGCTGTCTTCTAACTACGAAGCGTCCAAAATGAATCTCGACTTTGGGCAAGGTTGAAAGCGCGCGGAGATAAGTCTGCTGCCTGAGCGCGATTCCCGGATCGCGGGGAGAAGATTTGCCCCGAGCCGTGAAGTATCGGATGCGATTGACGTTGTGGCCGGGAAGTAGGTTTTCGCAGAAGGCTTGCAGGTCAAGCCATTTGAGCTGGGGATAGCGAGATTTCAGCGAACCATAGTAAAGGTTGAAGCCGTCAATATATACATTTGTCGTCATAGAGCAGACTCATAGAAATGCGATAGCCGCCAGAAGGCGGCTTCGCTGCCCTGCCACCGAAAGTAACAGGGGGGTTCATTTGTAAGTATAGTCGTGTCGCGGTCGTGCGTCAAACGCTTTGACTCTGCGAGAAAATTTCATTAGGCTTTCCAAGATTCTGTCCGCAGTTGTGAATTGGCGGAGGCCCAAGCTGATCACCCCCATCCTAACCTTCCCCCGTCAAGGGGGAAGGGACTTATGAAATCGTCTTACTCTGCGCTAATCTTATGCCCGCTGGAATTCGTGGGTGGCTGCGGTGAGGCGGAGTATGTTGGCCACCCTGTCCTCTGAGGATTCACCCTCGTTGGCGATGCGGAGCAGAATCTCGCGGGTATCATCCGAGACGGCGATTACTCCGAGATGTTCGGGGCACATTTCTATGAGCGCTTCAGGGGGCGGATCGGGGTCTTGCGCCATGATGTCCCGCACGATTGACCTGACACCCGGCTTGGCAATGTCGCCGAACTGCTCGGAGGCGAAGTTGACGCGTTCAATCAGAGCGCCCGTGTCTATCCAGTCGACACCCTGGCGCCATCCCTCTACGCTGGGCGGGTTGGTGAGCATCTGTCCCATGAAGTTCATCTGGAAGAATCTGTCCCGAATCTCGAGACGCGGCCTGTCGAACTCCCCGGTGAGCCTCAGGACTCCCGCCACGAATTCGGCGGGACCTTTCACCTTCTCGTAGCGAATATCTTCGGACTTGAAGAAGTCGGAATTGAACAGCGTGGTGAGCATCGTTCGGATGTCGTGGTCGCTGTCGAAATATGCCTGTGTGAGCGCGTCTATGGCTTCCGGATTTCGGGGCGGCGTGTAGGGCCATGAGGGTACGGGCGGTTCGTCGGCGACGAAGAAATGGTACATGTGCCGCGCTATGAATCGCGCTGTGGCTTCCTGCTCACAGATGATACGGATAATGTCTTCGCCATCGAATTTTCCGGTGTGCCCGAGGAAGGTCTTTTCGTGGTCGTGGTCGTCCGGGCGATACTCGAAGTGCCAGGCAATGCGCCCGTATGGCCAGTCGGAGTCGCGCATAGACCGCAGCACCATGTACTCGGTGTTGCCGAGCGTCCAGCCGGTGAATGCGCGCGCGCACTCCTTTATGTCGTCTTCAGAGTAGTTGCCGACGCCCATGGAGAAGAGCTCAAGAAGCTCGCGGCCCCAGTTCTGGTTAATGGCGTCCTTATGGTTTTCCTGGTTGTCCAGCCACACGATCATGGCGGGATCCCTGGCTAGTTCCAGCAGCAGATCGTCGAACCTTCCCATGCCCCTCCGCCTGAAAGTGCGTATCTGGTCTGAGAGGGCCTTTCCGTGTATTACCTTCGGATATCCGGTGGCGAATATGCCGTGCCAGAACAGGGCAATCTTCTCGTACAGTGGGGCGTTGGTGGTTATCAGGCGATACAGCCAGTAGGCGGGCCCACCCTGCGGCGTCAACATACCGGACTGCTCGTAGTGGAAGCGGCGGACCATATAATTTCCGGCCCAGCTTGTATCGGGCGGGTTTATCAGATTGTCCACCGTGGTCTCATAGTCGGACTCGGCGTGTTGCCGGATCTCATCGCGTGTGGCTCCGAATCCTGCGCGACGCATCAGATGGGCTATCAGTTCTACATCTTTTCTTGTTTCTGTCTGGACAACTATGCGCTCACCTCGGGCTTGGTTTCTAGTCATTATCAATTAGTTGCCGGGGGCAAGTTCGTTAGAATTGCGTTGACTCACCATACACTCGGCAATGGTCGCATTGTAGCACAGTGGTGGAATGGTTGTGGGCGGGACGGGAAACCAGATAGCTTTCGAAAGCCCGTCGCCCACCCACATCCCGACTCCACACTCGACGGCTTCCGTTACTCACAGTCGCCCAGATTGTTTCTACCGTCTCCGAACAGCGAAATGCTAAACTTGGCCCATGGCCAACAGCGAGACAATTTCAATCCGCAGAGAACACCCCGGCACGGAAACGGCATCCCAATTGATCGGGGAACTCGACGCCCTTCTGACGCCCTTGTACCCGGAAGAAAGCCAGCACGGGTATAGCATCGAGAAGATGATCGCGCAGCCAATCGAGTTCTTCGTGCTGTATCACTGTGGAAATCCGGCGGGATGCGCCGGTATCCAGTTCTTCGTCGACTCGCGGGAGCCCACAGGGATGTACGGTGAACTGAAGCGGATGTATGTCCGCGATGAATTCCGCGGTCTCGGATTGGGCAAAAGGCTACTCAAGCACATCGAAGAGACCGCAGTCGCCAGAGGCGTCGTCAATCTGCGTCTGGAGACCGGCATCCATCAGCCGGAGGCCATTGGTCTGTATGAGAACAGCGGCTTTCATAAAATCCAGCCCTTCGGCGATTACCGTGAAGACCCCCTGAGCTTCTTTTACGAGAAGCGTCTGGGTTAGGGGAGTTCCTGACCCGCGCGCATTTCCGGGAGCGACTAGTGCCCGGCGCGCTCCTCGTCTTCATGCCCATGCTCGTGGTCGTGATGATGCCCGTGATGGTCCTCGTCTGAGAGTTCCACACGGGGCAGCGGTATGAATATGAGAATGACGACGGCGACCGTATAGAGAGCTGCGGTGTAGTAGAAGAGATTGTCCGGGTTAATGTCGTACAGCCAACCCGCTATCAGCGGGGACGCCGCGCTGAAGATAAAACGGGAGGTGGACATCAGGCCAAGTGTGGTCGCCGCAGTACCCTCGCGCACTATATCCATTGCCGCCGCGGTCAGGATTGGCTGATCGCTGTACAGGAACAGCCCCAAGGCGGCCAGCAGCCCAAACATCATCGCCAGGCTGTCTCCATAGGGAGCCATCAGGAGAGTGATTACGGCCAGCGCGATCATCGCCGGTATCAGTATCAGCTTGCGTCCCAGGCGGTCGGAGAGGTAGCCGGTTAGAGGGCTCGCGGGAATGCCCACCAGGACGAGGAGTCCAATCAGCGAACCGCGGATGAGCAGGTTCGCGAAGTTTCCGGTATCGCCCTCAGACGTGAGGCCCAGAACGTCGGCCAGGTAAAGCGGCAGCACTGTGATGAACCCGATATAGGCCATGCCTCTTAGTCCGGCGACAATGGTTATGCCCCACATCCTGGGATTGCGGATGAGTATCTTCGTCTCCTCGACCTGCATTCTCATAGTGTTGGCGGGCTGTTCATCGGTGGCTGCCTGCGCCCGTTCTCCGATGTCTCTGAAGGCCCAGAACACGAGGAACGCCAGGAATATGGGCACTGCCGCGTAGATGGTGATGATCGCCTGCCAAGTGAGGGTGGCGAGCAGAAGTCCGGTGAGGACCGGCCCCAGCACGTCGCCCACGTTTCCTCCCACGCCGTGGAACGACAGGACCGAACCGCGCCGGTGGCTGAAATGGGACGAAAGCGCGGCCATCGCGGGTAGGTGCCACACGGAAGCTGCGACCGCCACAACCGCCATGCCCACGATCAGCAGAGCGTAGCCGACCGGATTCAGGGAAGGCGATTCCCTTAACATTCCGGAACTCTCCTGGCTGGCAAACCAGGAACTGCCCGGCACCTGCCATCCCGCGGCTGCTATGAGAAGCCATCCGACACCGAACAGTGCCATGCACACCGCCATCACCCAGCCCCAGTACCGTCGGAGTGTGTCCGTGAGCATCCCTCCCGGTAGCGAGACCACGCCGGACATGATCTCCCTGGTGGTCTGGATGCTTGTCACCGCTATTACGCTCCCGCCCAGCAGAAGGTCGCGCACTTCGGGAAGGACGACGATGAAGCTCTGGGCTATCCAATGGAAGACTCCGTGGCCGCTGGTGAGTCCGCCGATGATGAAGGCGGCCCCTCTCCTGAATCCGGTACGGCCCTCGGTCACTGGGGGCGGAACGTGATGATGGTGGGTCACTGTGCGATACTCCCAAGGAATAGGTATGAGCGGCCCCAGTGTAGCGCCAACCGAGAAGTCTATAAAGCTGGGACCTTGGTAGGAGACTGTATCAGGTTGAAATGGGGGATTTTCGGTGTTGCCTAATGGGAATCGGCGAGACATGGCAAAGCCCCGATACTGGGATTGCAGGGGCTTGAGGCGGAGCGAGAATCTCCAGAATCAGGGAACTTCTTGTTAGGCTGTTCCCTGATTCTGGAATCTTCCGCTATATGGATCCGCGGCAGGTAAACCAACCCTCTCCACAATGAGTTGGGCTATCTCCATACCCGCTTCAAGAATCACAGGGAATGGTCCCACGCTACTCATTTCGAGTCTCAACGTGCCATTAAACCCTGGTTGAACCGTGGGCACCGTTGCGTGTATGGACAATCCTAGTCGAGCCAGGGAACTTTTACCCTCGATTCGCGCTCCAAGATGCGGTGGCAACTGTATTCTTTCTGAAGTCTCACCAAGGATGAACTGGTGGCGACATATTTCATATGTCGTCTGTGACACATCTATTTCTTTGGCGTATCGTCTTAGATGCTTTTCAATGTCAAAGTCTGTGTCGGTTGGAGCAACCCGAATACCGGCGACTGTTTCCGGCAGCACCCATATCTTAGGACCTAACGTCATATCAATAGACGAAGTGGAGATCCTGTCGTCCGGCGGCATGGGGTCTATTATGAGTCTTCGCTCATCACGTACGCCATTTTTAGGCTTACCACCTTCCAGTTCCGCCTTCAGTTCTAAGTCCGACAGAATCATCCCTTATGCTCCTATTCTATTTTCTCCAGTACATCTTCAGGCACAAGGAGTGTCGCGCGTCCTCCTTGCGTCGGAGGGAACATTACCCAAATCATACCTCCCTGTGTCCCAGTTGCTATGCCATACGCAACCTTCTCCTTCTCATCGAAGACTCGGGCCGGGACAACTCCATGAGTGGAACCGTCTTTCCACGTTACTTCTATACCAGCCTCATTGCCGAAGAGGTCATAACCGAAGCGGTTCACCTTCAACTTCACCGGCACATTTTCAACAAATGGCTGGGTTCTAGCCTCATCAACCTTTCCAATCGTGACCATGCGTTTCTCCTGTTACTGCTCTTCTGTTGTCTCTGCACATTTTATCGAACGTCCGTACTGATAGTCAAATTTCATGTAATCGTAACACCGACTGTAGCATTTGCGCCCCTAGAAAAGATGATACTGCGCGAGCTATTTATTTATACGAACACTTCGTTTCTGCTTAACGTCCGAGTTACTCCACGATTCGCCTCTTCCGTTGGGGTCTAAGCCCGGATCCACCGAAGGGATGGATGAGTCGTCGTGCAAAAGGGGTGAGAAAGCGCTCCATTGAATCTGGGATAATGGGTTTGAAGACAAGAACCAACCCCAGAGCAGGAGCACTTAATAGATGTTACCACCTGAGCGTCCCGACCGCATCCGAATCGCCTTCGACGATCCCCGGCTGGTGGCCAATGCCGGGCTGCTCGTGCCGGCCACTCTCGCTCAGCGCCTGGGACTGAGTGAACTGGTGGACAGCAACGTTGACCTGGGCGATGCGCCGGGACGGGCGAACCCGGGAGACAAGACGCTGACCCTGGTTGCCTCGGCGCTGGCCGGTGGGGACTGCATCGATGACGCCGACGCGCTGCGTGCCGGTGGGACCGGGCGGGTGTTGGGCTGTACAGTGAAGGCGCCATCCACCCTGGGGACCTTCCTGCGCAGCTTCAGGTGGGGACATGTGCGGCAGTTGGACCGGGTGAGCCGGGAGTTGCTGGCGCGGGCCTGGGCCGCTGGCGCGGGTCCCGGCGATGAGCCGTTGACCATCGACCTGGACTCCACCATCTGCGAGACCTACGGACTGGGCAAGGAGGGCGCCCGCCGCCACAACTACACCGGCCAGAGAGGCTATCACCCGCTTGTGGCCGTCGCCGCAGGAACCGGCGACGTGCTGATGGCCCGGTTGCGACAGGGTCGAGCCAACACCGCCCGGGGCGCAGCCCACTTCCTGCGTGAGACGGTGAGCCGGGTGCGCTGCGCCGGGGCCACAGGACAACTCACCGTACGCGCCGACAGTGGCTTCTACACCCATGACATCGTCTCCGTATGCCGAAAGACAGGTGTCCGCTTCTCCATCACCGTCCGTCAGCACACCCGACTGCGCAATCTCATAGAGGCCATACCTGAGGAGGACTGGACTCCCATACCCTACTGGATGGACGGCGCAGCCGACGTGGCTGAGACCACCTACACCCCTTTTCGGAACGAGCCCGATGCCGCACCGGTGCGTCTCATCGTCCGCAGGGTGAAGCCCACGCCCGGTTCACAACTGGCCCTCTTCGTCGACTACAGCTATCACGCCTTCATCACCGACCGACAGGGCGACACCCTCCAACTGGAGGCCGACCATCGCCGCCACGCCGAGATCGAGAACGCCATCCGAGACCTCAAGTACGGTGTCGGGCTGAACCATCTGCCCTCGGGGCGCTTTGCAGCCAACGCCGCCTGGATGGCCATACAGGTAATGGCTCACAACCTGGCTCGCTGGATCGGACGCATCGGTCTGCGC
Source organism: Dehalococcoidia bacterium (assembly GCA_965261525.1). Classification (GTDB taxonomy): domain Bacteria; phylum Chloroflexota; class Dehalococcoidia; order Lucifugimonadales; family UBA1123; genus VXRN01. The sequence goes on along the minus strand of OZ253472.1, from coordinate 62,884 downwards.
GAGCCGGTGGCGACCACCAAGACCCTGCGCAGACGCTTGTTCTCCCTCGCCGGACGGCTCACCCACTCGGCCCGCCGCCTTACTTTGCATCTCCCGCAGCGCTGGCCCTGGGAAACACAGTTCGGTCGCGCACTGACCAGACTGCGAGCCATTCCTCTGCCGGCCTGACGGCAGTGTCTACTACTGACCACCGTACACACCACAGCCTGTCTTGTCCGTAAGATCGCTCCGGACCGGACCGCGGGTGTCCACTGTTGCCCGCAGATTCGTCAAACTCGCCCCAAATCGCCACTGTGGGCCTCCATTGGCGTCCAAAATCACGACCGCGGACCTTCAGAACGACCCAGGCGCTGACATCATAACCGCACCGCCACTTTGACACGTCCCTCACCCACGCCCCGGCGGCGATACTAACCCTCTTCGGTGGATTCGGGCTAACGGAAAGGCGGCATCTTGCGCCCTACAATCAGAATCAGAGATAAAGAACCCATTCACTACGAATCGTGTACGCAGTGGCAAGGCCATACTCTCACGACATATCCAGGTTTTCAAACGAGCGGCTAGAAATGAGATGAAGGATGAGGGCTACCCAACGAGCAACGGATTTTCAAGCTGATACACTACCCCTTCTTCAAGATAGGGTTCCTTTGGGCGAAGACCGCGGTCTTGTTCCGCTGGCCAAAACGAGAGCGCGGCTTCCGGGGCCGTCTGATCCCGGAAGCCGCGCGAATGTGATAGCGCCTTAAACTAGCGACTGTAACCCGACGAGATTTGAGGCAAATCAGTGGCGATGTGGTTCATCACGTAAGCGAAGTCCTGGTAGGAAGCGAGTCCTCCGATATGGCTGTCCAGCATCCGAAGCTCGTCCTGCAGGATGGACAGGTCGTACTGCGCGTCGTATGGAGCGTTGGGGTACGGCAGGCTGCTGTACCTGTCGGCGGTAAGCGCGACCACGGCGCTGAATTGCAGCAGCGCGCCGTCCGTGTCGCCCGAGGGGCTGTCGTACCGCGCCATTACCTGCGCGTGCTGACGGTTGGACTCGTTGCTGATCGGCGTCACCCAGCGCAGTTCGACGTCACCCAAGTTCACCGAGTCGCCCAGTCGCAGGTACTCGGTCGGGCGTAGTTCGTAGAACACTGTGGTGGCCGCGCCCGACGGAATCTCGGCGAACTCTTTGCGCGCCTGCGTGAAGTTCTGGTCCGCGGTGACGCGGTTCTCGTATCCTACGATGCGCCACGACTCCACCACTTCGGGATTCCAGGTGACCTGCGCGCGAGTCTGGTCGGCGAACGGAATCGAAAGAGCGAGCCAGCTCTCGCGGCTGAAGAGTGCCTTCGCCTGTCCGGGATCGTTCAGATAGCGATACCAGCCGTTGCCGTGCTGAGCGAGCTGCTCCAGCAGTTGGTCGTTGTAGTTTTCGATGCCGACGCCGATGGTGATGAGGCGCAGTGGATTGCCGCTGTCGCGGTCCTCGGCGGACTCCAGTATGGCGAACGGGTTGGTGGCGTCCACGTTGGCCACGCCGTCCGACATCAGGATTACGTAGTTGTAGGCGCTCGGATTCTGTCGGCGCATATAGTCGGTAATCTCCACGCCCAGATCGAGGCCTGCCTGCACGTTCGTCGAGCCGCCGGGGGACAGTTGGTTTATGGAGTCTCTGACTCTTCTGGAATTCGGGTCATGATTCTCCACGGTGAGGTCGTGGATGACATCGCTGCGGAAGTGGACGACCGAGATGCGGTCTTCGTCGCGAAGGCTTCTGCGAAGGCTGTCGGCGGCGGCCCGCGCGATCTCCACCCTGTTGCCGTCGGCCATGGAGCCGGACGAGTCCAGCACCAGCGTTACGTTGAGCGGCCTGCCGTCGTCGCGTAGTTCGGGGGCCTGGAATGCGATACGGGCGAGAAGCAGACCGCTGTCCAGGGGATGCGGCATTATATCCGAGTGTATGGCGAAGCTGTCGGCTCTCGATGGCTGCTTGTATCGGTAGTCGAATGCGTTCACCCACTCTTCCGAGCGCACGGAATCAGGTTCCACTTCGTATCCCGCGCGCGCCCAGCTGAGGGCAAGCTGGAACGAAGTGCGGTCGGTGTCGAGGCTGAATGTAGAAACGCTGTCAACGGAAGCGCGCACGGCGGGAGAGCGTTCGTAATCTGTGAATGTCGTCGCGCCCGGCTGTGCGTTCTGACGTCCCCACGCCGACTGAGACTGGGGCTGCGGAGGTGAGGATTGGGGAGCGGATTGAGGAGCGGCCATTGCGGGCGCGGCGGGCGCATAAGGCATAGGCGCGGGCTGGGACGGAGACGCGGGAGCGGGGCGAGACCAGGGCTGACCCGACTGCTCTGCGGCCGGCGCGGAAGTCGGCGCGGGCGCCGGGGCCGGCGCGGGTGGCTGAGGCTCCGACCCGCTGGAACACGCCAGCGCAACGGCGCTGATGATAACCAATATGGGCAATAGTCTGAGGAATTTCACGAACATCTTGCGACCTCCTTGCTCTTATCGCTGAATCGTTCGTCCTTCGTGGACGCATGGCGATAGTGTGGGGTCTGAGGGTGTACAAACCGAACATCAACATTGGCGCATTCAGTGAAACTCGTGAGTCACATCTGTAACATTCGGCGTGTTTCATAGGTGGAGACACGTATAACGTGGCGTGAGACGAGTCGTTTCGCCTGTCTAACGCGCCCGGGGGTGAGTCGTCTGACGCCGGACCGCGAACGCCGTTGTCGGAGGCGGGCGACCCTGTGGAGGAGATGAATAAGTAACTATCTCAAAACCCGACCTTAAGGAATTTCACCCTCACCCCAGCCCTCTCCCTCAAGGGAGAGGGAGATTGTGTCCTCCCGCCATCCGCTTGAGCGAAGAGTTTTGAGATAGTCTATAAGCTGGACTTTGTACATTCAGGCGGCGTAAGTCAGGGATTCTATGAGTCGGTTGAACAGAAGCGCGGGGACTTTAACGATGTCGGGTTTGCGCTCAGACACACAAAAAGTCTCAGACGCTCTCCACATATGACGACGCGCCAACGCGATTGCGTCGCTGAACGTGGGTTCAGACTTGGCGTACCATGCGGCTGAACGCGTTGGAACTGAACCTTCTCGCCTTAGCGGTTCGGCTGCGAGAGTTATCCAAGAGAACAGCGCCAACAGCGCGGGCGTGGTACGGGCTATGGCAAGGTCCGACCATTGACGCTGCGTACCCACTCCGAGGTGAGCGCGAACCTCCTGGAATGTAACTTCAATCCGCCAGCGCAGCGCGAACCATTCGACGATCCGGATCGGGGAGACCGAAAGATCGGTGCACAGCAGAGCCTGGGAGTGGGACTGTCCGAGGGGGTCTCGAATGAGAACCCAGCGAATGGGTACAGGTGGCTTGCCCGCATGATACCAGACGGCGGTATGAGAGCTGAGTTCCACTGTTCGGGTGTCGTCGCCGTACCATGCGACAGATGTCCGGCTCCAGCGTGTATCGGGGCGGTCGAGGAGTTCTTTGAGCGTGGGCAGGCGCTGGCCCTTGAGACGCGGGCGACCCATCTGACCGGGCAGTCGTCTTGGAGCGGGTTCGTAGAGCGCGGCGTCCAGCCTCAGTCTGGTGATGAAGGCAACGGGTTGGGACATAGACTGGCAGAAGTGGAGCAGGTCGAGTGCGGCGTAGCCGCTGTCAGCCACCATGACGATGGGACGGTCTGGAAGCCAACGCCGGAGTTGGAGTATCATCTGGCGCGCCCAGTCGGTGATTTTCTTGTGAGTCCGTCCCATCTTCCGGTTGTAGCGTTCTGAGGGCGCAAGCGCTGTCAGTACAGGCAATGCCCATGTCCTATGCGCCCAGGGTATGGTGGTCAGCCACATCAGGCTTATCCAGCGCAGGCCCGAGGCCTTGACCAGATGGCTGTCGCTGGAGCGCGCAGCGTCTCGGTAGATGCCCTTTGCCCTGATGCGACTGCCCCGCCGCCGCTCAATTGTTTCGTCTATCCCGAATACCAGTGGACCGTCCCCTTGGGCAAGATGCTGAATCAGAAGCGTCAGCAGAACTCGGCTCAGCCGCAGGGACGACCACACGGCGCGGTTGAGGACATGGTGGTATATCGCAAAGCCGTCATCGTCGCTGAGTCCCATGACACCAAGCGCGGAGGTTACGGTTCGCTTGCGCGGAGCCAGGACGGCGCCGACCAGCAGTACCTGGGCTTTCACCCAGGTTCTGCGCTGGAACAGCGTTGAGAAGGGCTGGAGTATGGGTATAATGGCTTCGGGCAGGGTGAGCGTAGCCGGACCTTTCGTGATAGCTTGGCTCGGCTATCTTACCCCGCTTTCATATCCTGTCTAGCTTTTGTACAAAGTCCAGCTAAGAGACTATCTCAAAACTCTTCGCTCAAGCGGATGGCAGGAGGACACAATCTCCCTCTCCCTTGAGGGCTGATAGGGGTAGGTAAATGTCCAGTCAGCTATGAATTTCAATAACAAACCCCCTCTCCCTTGAGGGTGAGGGTGAAATTCCTTAAGGTCGGGTTTTGAGATAGTTACTAAAGGATTACATGACACCGCAGCAGCGCGCAGAAAAGATAGACGCATACGGAAACGATTACAACAAGCTCGTTGACGCCCTTGAGGCTTTGCCCAATAAGATGTGGCAGTTCAGGGACGAGCATGGTTGCTGGAGCGTTCACGAGCATTTGATTCACATAGCGGACAGCGAGGTCAACAGTTACATCCGCTGCAGGCGTCTAATTGCCGAGCCCGGCAGCGACCTGATGGCGTATGACGAGAATATATGGGCTGAGTCCTTGCGCTACCACGAACAGGATATTGAAGACACGCTATTCCTTTTCAAGTGGCTCCGCCGAAAGACCTACACCCTCATCAAGTCGTTGCCTGAAGCAGCATGGTTACATAGCGCGTACCACCCGGAAAATGGCGAGATGACACTGGACGACTGGCTCGACGTGTACGCGGCGCATGTCCCTGAGCATATACAGTACATGCGCGAAAACTACGAGGCGTGGCTGAAAATGGGGGCCTGATCGGCGGCCGGCTTGTAGCAATTGGCTGTCCGCGGACGCCTGAATTCATCAAAAGAAGTTTGACGCTCGACTAGCCATTCCTATATGATTTTGGTTAGGATATGACCCTAGGTGGCAACGTAGCTCAGCGGTAGAGCGGGCGCTTCATAAGCGCTAGGTCACAGGTTCGAACCCTGTCGTTGCCACTCAACGGTAACGGCGAGGGCAGTCCGAGCCTGAATCGCGTGAGCGCCCGGACGAAAACCCGGGGCGATTAGCTCAGTGGTTAGAGCGCTCGCCTCACACGCGAGAGGTCCGAGGTTCAAATCCTCGATCGCCCACCACAGACAACCGTCGTCGTCAGCTTAAAGGAGCGTATTTCTAAATCTGTGCCGAAGTGGCGGAATGGCAGACGCGCTACGTTCAGGACGTAGTATCCGTAAGGGTGTGTGGGTTCAAATCCCTCCTTCGGCACCACTATTCACAAAGCCTGTCAGATTATTCAGTTTTGTGCGCTTGTAGCTCAGATGGATAGAGCGCATCCCTGCGGAGGATGAGGTCGTGGGTTCGAGTCCCGCCAAGCGCACTCCCGCGTCTTCCATATCGCGCCACATTCCCCAGGGCGGTTAGCTCAGCTGGTTAGAGCGTCTGTCTTACACACAGAAGGTCAGAGGTTCGAGTCCTCTATCGCCCACCACTTTCCCACTCTCCCCAATCCGTACACGCTTGACATGCGTATGCTATAAGATGGATGTAGTGCGCATTTCCGCGACGGGTATCAAATCCGAGTATATCCTGTATAATCCCTCCAATGTCCGGTTACGCCCTCAATTAGGAGACTCTCTTGGAGCAGCACGACACCGCCAGAGAATTGGCGCATAAGATCATCGAGAACATTGAAAGAGTTATAGTTGGAAAGAGCAGGGCAGTCGAACTTGGCGTCATCGCTCTCATGTGCGAGGGGCACGCGCTCATAGAAGACGTTCCGGGCGTGGGCAAGACCATGCTCGCCCGCAGTATCGCCCGCTCGGTCGGCGCAACCTTCAAGCGAATCCAGTTCACGCCCGATCTTCTGCCCTCCGACGTTACCGGCGTCTCCATTTACAACCAGCAGACCGGGGAATTCGAGTTCAGAGAAGGCCCCATCATAGCCCAGATGGTTTTGGCCGACGAGGTGAACCGCGCCACTCCTAAGACGCAATCCGCCATGCTCGAAGCGATGGACGAGCGGCAGGTGACCGTCGAGGGAATAACCCACATCGTTCCCAGTCCATTCATGGTCATGGCGACTCAGAATCCGGTCGAGTACGAAGGCACGTTCCCGCTTCCAGAAGCCCAGCTTGACCGCTTTCTTTTGATAATCAGCCTAGGCTATCCGACGATGGAGGAAGAGCTTGAAATCATCGAGCGCCAGCAGATGGCCCATCCCATCGAGTCACTCGAATCCGTCGCCACCGCGCAGGAAGTAATGGACCTCCAGCGTACAATTCGGACCATATACGTTGACGATCTGGTAAAGGAGTACATCGTAAACTTGGCGGACGCCACGCGGTCCCACCCCGACATATCGCTCGGCGCGTCCCCTCGCGCGTCTCTGGCGATGTACAGGGGCGGACAGGCAATAGCGCTCATACGCGGGCGCGATTTCGTCCTTCCCGACGACGTGAAAGACCTGGCCCAGTCCATGCTCAGCCACAGGATTATCGTCTCGCCGGCCGCAAGGATGAGAGGCGTATCCCGCCCGGAGATCGTGGACGCGATCCTGGAACAGATCCCCGTTCCTGGCGGACAGGCGCGGGCAGCCGCCAGGAGTTAGAACGATTTTCCCCGGCAAGCTATTTATTCAGAAGCGATTCTTCCTGGTAGTCGGCCTGATAGCCATCACGATATTCACCGGCATGGCCACCGGGTTCTCGCTGTTCTACAGGCTCATATATGTTATGTGTCTGACTGCGGTTCTCGCCTTCATATGGAATTGGCTGACGATGTTCGGACTGGAAGTCGCAATCGAACGGCGCACTCGCAGGGTGAGAGTAGGCGACGACATCGAAGAGCGCATAGTAGTTCGCAATAACAGCCGACTTCCCAAGCCCACACTGGAAGTCGAAGACGTAACCGACATGCCGGGCTATTCCAACGGAATGGCGCTCAGTCTGTCCAACAACAGCTTCAGGTCATGGCTTGCGCGCGCGCCCGCTCGAAAGCGAGGCGCATACACTCTCGGCCCGGTTCGTGTTTCCAACACCGACATATTCGGCCTGTTCAGGCGCGAGCGCGAATTTGGCGGGCAGGACTCGCTCCTTGTCTATCCACGCATCTACGACCTTCCCGAATTTGAGATATCTTCCGCCTACATCAGCGGAGACAGTTCGGCGCACCGCAGATCGCACAACCTGACGCCCCACGCCGCGAGCGTCCGAGAATACTCGTTCGGCGACAGTTTCAGCAGAATCCACTGGGCCAGCACGGCGCGAACCGGAAGGCTCATGTCTAAAGAGTTCGATCTCGGCCTCTCCAGCGACGTATGGATAATAGTTGACCTTCACAGGGACGTTCAGGCGGGCGAATTGGAGGAGAGCACCGACGAATACGCAGTCTCGATTGCCGCCTCGCTTGCCCGCAAGTACGAACGGGCTCAGATGCCCGTCGGCCTCGTCTCATACGGAGATTCTCGTTACGTTCTTCCCGCCGATACGGGGTCGGGACAGTATGAACGAATCATGGAATATCTTGCCAGAAGCAAAGCGGAGGGCAGCCTGCCTCTCGATGATGTGCTGGTCCGAGAGGAACAACTCTGGGGAACCCAGAGCGCGCTCGTCATCATAACCCCATCGCATCGTCAGGATTGGGCGGTAGCCGTGAAAGAGCTTGTTCGCCGCCGCATCAGGGTTGCGACGGTCTTAGTTGACGGTCAGTCGTTCGGCGGGATGTTCGAGACGATGTCAATAGTGCCTGCGCTGTATGACGCGGCAGTTGATCCCTATGTGGTCCGCATGGGAGACGACGTGCCGCTCGCGCTCGCGCACACTTATACTATGACCGCGTCCGAGGTCGAGGCGGCGGAGGCGACCGCATGAGTACCCAGAGCGCTGGCGTATTCCTTCACCACCGGCTGGACCCGGAAACCATCGCGTCGCACCGGACATGGTGGGACAGGTTCAAGCAATACAGCCCCAGCCAGGGTTGGGCTACGTTTGGGCTTCTGATTCTCGCGATTCTGGTAGTGGGCGAGTCTGTGACCGCAGCCGAATGGGTGGAATCGCCGGGCCTGGTGGCCGTTCTTATATGGGCTGCGATAGCAGGCCTTATTCTCGCCAAATTGCGCGCTCCATGGTTCCTGCTTACGCCCGCCGGAATTCTTATGGGCGCGGTCGCCGTCCTCTGGCAAACCTCCGCGCGGAGCGTTGAGGGCGGCGACGCGATAGAGCGCATCGGGGAGATGTTCCATAGGCTCGACCTTTGGTGGGAAGCCGCATACGGCGGAGGCATCAGCACCGATCTGCTGCCCTTCACGCTTATGCTGCTCTCCCTTTGCTGGATAGCAGGGTTCTTCAGTTCCTGGTTCATATTCAGACGCAGCAATGTCTGGGTCGCCGTGATACTGCTTGGAACGGCCATGCTCACGAATCTCAGCTTTCTGCCCGACAAGTTCGCGGCTCGTTTCTTCTTGTTCCTGTTTGTCGCGATGCTGCTTATCGTCAGGGTTAGCACCGTCCGGGCCCAGGCCTACTGGGAACGTCTCAACATCAGGTTCACAGAGCACACCGGCTGGCTCACGCTTCACGCCACGGCATGGTTCAGCGCGCTGGTCATAATAGTGGCGGTACTGTTGCCGCTGAACGTATATACCAACTCGCAAGCCGCTCAGATATGGAATATAGGGCGCGCCCCCATAACCACCACCGAGGACTTCTTCGCCAGACTCTTCGCCGCGCTGCCCTCGAAGAAGGACACGCCCGGCCGCTTCTTTGGCAAGTGGCTCCCCTTCATAGGGAAGATATCGTTTGGCGGCGAGCCGGTTGGATGGGCTACGACCAGATATCCGTCTTACTGGCTGTCCCAGACCTACAACGAATACACGCCCCGCGGCTGGATAGCCACCGAAACCGAACCCATCGAGGTCGGCCCCGATATTCTTCCACCCGCGAGGCGCGACAACCTCAAGCGCGAATCCGAGACGCAGATGATGCAACTGGGCTTCTCGTCCGAGAAGTTCCTCTCCGGAGGAGATTTCAACTGGGTCAGCGAACCCGCCGTCATCGAGGCGCTCGCTCCCAGGAAGTTCATTATAGACATGGACGACCCGTCCTCCGACCCATCTTTCCCTGCGGATGTGCGCGATCTGGCTGAGGGCTTCCGCTTCGACCTGCGAGGCCTGAGTGAGGAGACGGCCAGGGGCATGATCGGCCAGCGACTGCCCGACGACCTTCTCATAGTCGAGATACAGTCGGATTCGTCCGACTCGGTAGAATCCGTTGTGCTCCAGCGCAAAGCTCCTATTACCCCCGAACTGGTGTCATGGAGATTTGCCGACACAATAGAGGAGAATGATCCGTACCGCATGGTCTCGTATGTTTCTCTGGCGACTAATGACGAACTGAGAGAGGCTTCCACCGAGTACAGCAACTTTATGACGGACCACTACCTGCAACTCCCGCCCTCCTTCCCTGAGAACGTTCGCGCGCTCGCGGAACAGGTTACCGAGGGCCAGGATACTCCCCTGGACAAGGCGCTCGCGATAGAGAGGCGCCTACGCGGTCCGGATTACACATACTCTCAGGACATAGACACTCCCCCGTCGGACGTGGATGGCGTGGAATGGTTCCTGCTAGAAACCAAGGTCGGCTACTCCGACTACTTCGCCTCATCCATGACAGTCATGCTGAGAGCGGTGGGTGTTCCCGCGCGAATGGCCGCCGGATACGCCCCCGGCGAGTTGAACGAAGACGGCCAGCGCGTGATCCACGACTCGGACAGCCACGGCTGGGTTCAGGCGTATTTCCCCGATTATGGATGGATTGACTTTGAGCCAACGCCCAACTGGCCCCAGCACGAACGCGCGTCTCTTCCGATAAGATCGCTCCTTGGAGTCGGCGACGACCCGATTGAAGAGGACCCCGACGAGTTTATGGACCCGTTCGACGTTGAGGGGAAAAATATGCTCTTCCCAGGAAGCGGCTTCAATTCTTCGGATTCGTTTGTGTCACTTGATAATGTTGTTCGTTATTTGGTACCCGCTGGAATTGCGGCGGCTGTGGTGGCCGTGGTCTGGATTATATGGTCCGTTATATGGAACTTTGGGCTCGGCTCGTTCGGCCCTGAGTCCAGGCTGTACGCCAAGCTGACCAGACTAGGCTGGCTGGCCGGCGTTGGCCGCAGATTCGACCAGACTCCCATGGAATTCGGAGCGCGAATAGGTCGTACCATTCCAGACGCCAACGAGGGCGCAATGAAGATAGCGGTATCATATGCCGCCCATCGCTACGGAGGCAGACAGGCCGACGAAGATGAACAGGGCGCGCTGATCGAAGCGTGGAAAGAAATAAGGTTCATGCTCGTTGGTAGAATGTTCCGGCGTCTAATACCTCAGCCATCCCAGGAGGCGGGCGCGTGAGTAAACGGTACTACGACACATTCGAGACCCGGTTCGGCTGGATTGGACTATTGTCCTCAGAGAGAGGACTTCTGCGAAGCACCCTGCCCGAGGATTCCGATGAGACATGCGCCATGCGTCTTGATCTCGAATCTGACGCCGCCGCGCGCTCCCCCGACGGGTTCTCAGACCTGCGCGAACGACTGCTGAGATATTTCGACGGCGCAGACACAGGGTTTAGTGATGTCGCGCTCGACTTCGAGGACGCGCCCGCCTTCCACAGGAAGGCGTGGCAAGCGTGCCGTACAATTCCGCGCGGCGAAACTCGCACCTACAAGTGGCTCGCGGGCATGGCGGGCAGCCCCAACGCGCCGAGGGCCGCCGGCCAGACGATGGCGCGAAATCGCATTCCGATTATCGTGCCTTGCCACAGGGTGATAGGCAGCGATGGGAGTATGCGCGGGTTCGGGAGTGGAGATACCCGGATTGAGTTGAAGCGGCGTCTGCTGGAACTCGAAGGCGCGGCGCGGAGGATGCTCTGAGGATCAGGATTCGGAGTTATCGGCAATAATGCCGAGGTCTTCCCTGAGAATCTGCCGAGCCTCATCCAGGTATTCATCATCCACCAGTATTCGGCAGGGGTATGCGGACACCCCAAGAAACGTCGCTGTATCGCCCGCTCTAACGATTGCTGGAATACCACGCTGATTGAGCAGCTCACTCCACATCTCGGCCGCCAATTGGTCCGGGGCCGAGACCAGCGTCACCCACCTCAAGCTCGAACTGCCTCGACCATAACCGTGCCGGATCCTTCCAGCGTTTCCGACAGTCGGTTGGTCAGTTCGTCGCAGACTGATACTTGTATAAGCGACCATTCCATCCGGTAGATCGTGCCTCCCGACGCTATCTCGAGCATAACCTCGTCTTTGCCCTCGTAGGACAGCAGGATGCGCTTCACGTCGTCGAGCATCATCTGGTCGTCCACCGCGTTCTCCGACTCGCGGATTCGCAAGTTGAGCCTATGCGGGACTTGTACCTGGGAATGGGCCAGGCCCGTGGCTGGCCTGGCCTGGCCGTTGGTATCGGGGTATGCGTATGCGGAGCCATTCGTATCGGGGAGCGGAGTTGCGGAGCCGTTCTTTTCCGCCGCCGCAACTGGCTCAGGAACTGCGGGCCGCTCGTTGACGTATCCGGCGCCGTTCTCCTTGACGGTATGGCTTGGAGCTGCATTCCCATTGGAAGCGGGTTCCTCGCTCGTCGCTGAAACGGACGGGACGTAAGTTGCGCCGGAACTCCTGGATGATTCCGCCGATGTGGAATACTCACCGGCATCGTTGCAGTTTATGCTAATCTCGTCTTCACGCACTCGTACACCGCCTCCGATGATCACTATCTTGCCTTCTTCCCAGAGACCCTCTGTCGCGTCAAGTCTGTCTTCCCAAACGAAGACTTCTATCTGACCGTCCATCAGGCCGAGTGTCGCTATGACGAAAGGCTTGTTCTTTTTGGTGAACCTTCTGGTAACGTTGGATATCTGCCCAACCAGGGACACTTTCTTACCGGCCATTTCAGGCTGTATGTCGCTCCTGAACACTATGTGTTCAGAGTCGGTGACCGTGAGCAAGCTCGCCAGTATGTTGATGTTGGACAACGACATGCCCAGCAGTTCGCGCTCCCACTCATCCCGCTCTCGGTCGGAGGCGGTGATGTCGGGAAGAGCGATATCGGCCAGTGGCGCGGATACCGACTCGCCGAACATATCAAACATGGAGGATTGATCCGAGTTTTTCAGACTCGCTTCACTCTGGGCCAGACTTACAATCCGGTCAACGGATTCCAGCAGGGCGGCGCGGTCTCCAAAGTCGTCCAGGGCGCCCACTTTGATCAGGGAGTCCAGCGTCTTACGGTTGACGCCTCCCATATTGGCCTCTCGGCACATATGCTCGATGGACTCGAATCGCCCTGTCTTGTCCCTGGACTCAATCACCGCCTCTAGCGCGGATGAGCCAACTCCTTTCACCGCCCCCATTCCGAACCGGATAGCGACGCTCCTGTCCGGCCTGGTCTCTATCGTGAACTCCGTGCGACCATCATTGATACTGGGGGGAAGTACAGGTATCTTCAGCCTCTGACATTCGGCGACCGCGGAGTTGATCCGGTCGTTGTGTCCAACGTATGAATTGAGCAGGGATACCATGTACTCGGCGGTATAGTTCGCTTTCAGATACGCGGTCCAGTAGGAGATGAGCCCGTAGCTGACGCTGTGCGCCTTGTTGAAAGCGTACCCGGCGAATGGCTCGACGAGTGAGAATACCTTCTCGGACAGGTCTTGATCGAAGCCCTGTTCCCGCGCGCCCTTGATAAACTTCTCCTTCTCCTGCGCCATTATCTCGGGTATCTTCTTGCCCATCGCCTTGCGAACGATGTCCGCCTCGCCAAGCGTGTAGCCGGCGAAGGTTCGAGCGATGTGGAGAACCTGGTCCTGATAGACGATCACCCCGTAGGTCTCTTCCAGTATCTCTTCGAGCGCCGGGTGCAGATAGGACACGGGTATTCGCCCGTGCTTGGCGTCTATGAACGTGGAGATGTGTTCCATAGGGCCGGGACGGTAGAGCGCGATCATAGCGGCCACGTCGGCCAGGGCGCTGGGTTTCAGCTCCTTGATATATCGCGTCATTCCGCCGCCCTCCAACTGGAACACGCCAGCCGTATCGCCGCGGGAGAGTAACTCGAAGGTTTCGCCATCGTCGAGGGGGATGTCCACCAGGTCGAAATTAATGCCGCGTCTCTCCGCAATCAGGTCGCGGGCCTTGGCGAGAACGGTAAGGTTCACCAGTCCGAGGAAGTCGAGCTTGAGCAGGCCGAGCGCGGCGACCGGCTCCATCGCGTACTGCGTTGTCGTGGCGACCGAGCCACTGTTGTCCGCCTTTTGAGGACGCTGCAGGGGGACTATCTCGTCCAGGGGCTGCTGAGATATGACAACGCCCGCTGCGTGAGTGCTGGAGTGCCTTGTCACTCCCTCCAGACCTTCGGCGGTCTCGACCAGTTCCCGAATCTTCGCATCGGATTCAATGGCCTCGGCAAGCTCGGAGGTGGGATCGGACTTGGCCTCATCCAGGGTTATGCCGAGCTTGGTGGGGATCATTCGCGCGACGCGGTCCACATCGCCGTAGGTCATTCCGAGCGCGCGACCGACGTCTCTCAGAGCGGCGCGAGCGCCCAGTGTGCCGAACGTGATGATGTGGGCTACGTGTTCACGCCCGTACTTCTGCACGACGTAGTTGATAACCTCTTCGCGCCGGTCGTCCTGGAAATCCATGTCAATATCGGGCATTTCCTTGCGTTCAAGATTGAGGAAACGCTCGAATACAAGCCGGTACGGAAGCGGGTTCACGTTGGTTACGCCCAGGCAGTAGAGCGTAAGGCTGGCGGCTGCGCTGCCGCGCACCGCGAAGAAGATGTCGTTATCGCGCACGAAGCGCGCTATGTCCCACACGACCAGGAAGTAGTTGTCGAAGCTCGTCTGCCGTATGACCTCGAGTTCATAGGAGAGGCGGGTGTTCTCTTCTTCGCCAGCGTCTGGAATTCGGCGTTTCATGCCCTCCCAGCACAGGTTGGACAGGTACTCGAACGGGGTGACTCCCTCCGGAACCGTGTACTTGGGCAGCCTGAGCTGCGTGAAGTCAATGTCCAGATCGCACATTTCGGCGACCTTCTGCGTGTTGGTGACCGCCTCGGGGATGTCCTGGAATAGATCTGCCATCTCGCCTGGACTTGTCAGATAGTAAGAGTCCTCCACCATGCGCAGGCGTTTTTCGTCCTGGATATTCGTGTTCGTATGGATGCAAATGAGTATGTCTTGAAGGTGCGCCTCATGCTTGTTGACGTAGTGCGAGTCGTTGGTGGCGACTACGGGTATGTGAAGGTCGCGGTGGATGTCAAGCAGGCCGTTGTTTATCTGGGGCAGTTCGGGAACGTCGCCGTGCCGCATGAACTCCAGATAGTAGTCGCCGAACACCTCTCTGTACCAGTTGGCGGTGGCGCGGGCTTCGTCCGCGCGGCCCTGGGTTATCAGCGTTGGGACCTCGCCGCTGGGACAGCCGGACATCACTATCAGGCCCTCATGGTAGTGTTCGAGTATCTCGCGGTCCACGCGGGGCTTGTAGTAGAAGCCTTCGAGATGGGACAGCGTTATCAGCTTGGCGAGATTCTGGTAGCCCGTGTTGTTCTTGGCGAGAACGGTCATGTGGTACGGGCTTCTCTCGTTGGGGTTGCGCTCATGCCTGCTGCCGGGCGCGACGTACATCTCACACCCGACAATCGGCCTGATGCCCTCCGACTTGGCCTTGCGGTAGAAGTCTATCGCGCCGTACATGCCGCCGTGGTCGGTTATGGCCAGGCTGTCCATGCCAAGCTCTTTCGCGCGGCTAACCAATGGGTCCAGTCTGCTCAGACCGTCGAGCATCGAGAATTCGGTATGAACATGGAGGTGGCTGAACACGATTGCGCTCCATCAGACGTATTTTGGACGGGCCGGCAGATTCGAGAAGCCTGATTCGATGCAGCTATTATACCACCGCAGCCATCCCCTATCCGCAAGGCGCTAAACTGTGAATTCGGTGCGGTTTGGGTTTAATTCCCGGTTAGCGATATGGTTTGAGCCTGCCTTATTGTAGCGGCGCGACACTGAAAATGACGTGGAACGGCATACAGTAGATGATGACCGAGCCGACAGCGTCGAGGTCGGTGTTCGCGGGAATGTCGTAATTCTGGTTGCCTCGATTGCCCTTGAGTTGTCCGAGCGTAATGTAGCCCACCTCTCCCAGTTCTTGCTTGCTGGTCGGGTCGGGATGGGTGGAGAGCAGAACGTGAAGGTCGGGGCCATTGGTCACGTTCAGGTCCTCGAAGCGAAGTACACCCTCACCTCCGGGCAGCCTGTAGATACTGGCCGAGCCGCTGCCCTTGTGGAAGCTGTCGGCGTCCCTGAACGAACCGGACGAGACTCGCTCTGCTTCGGCCATCTCGTCGGGCATATCTTCCATCGCTTCCATGTTTACCTTGGCAATGCCGGACATGACATTCTCCGCCTCGGTCTGAGTCATGCCAACAGGCATATCCGCCGTGGCTGAGAATGGGAACTCCTCTTCGACGGTCGTATTCAGAAATAGCGGGGACAACAGCCACCATGCCAGCGCGAGCGCCGAAATTCCGATGACGACGACGGCGATGATGATGTTCTTTTTCAAGGTCAGGGTCATGGAGCTAACTCCGTTGTGGGGCTATTCTGGCTGGCGAACCACTCATGTCTTAATGTGGCGAGTAGGCTGAATTGATTCTGGTCACTGATGTTACGCACAGGAGAAGAAACTGATAGTCTTTGAGCCATGAACAAAGAGTTGCTGGAACTGTATAGCGACTATCTACTGAGTTCGTTCGGAGCCACGACAGGATAACACGTTTTCTGTCCAGTGAGGACGGCGCGCTGATATCCGGCCAGGACGATTGCGAAGTCAGCGTTATCAGGGTTCCGTCAGCAGTGTGGCTCGTCATTCCCGCGAAAGCGGGAATGACGATAAATGTCAACACAGCCAAGCGGTCCGACAACTTAGTTGTGATGGATATCCAGATTCCGAATTATCCCCTCTCCCTTTGGGAGAGGGTTAGGGTTAGGGTATATAAACCGTCAATCCAAAAATGTTGGAACACTAGTCGTCAGTGGTCAGTAAGTCGTATTAACTGACCACTTGTCGGCACAATGTCCAAATGTTTGACTATGCCGTATCTGTCGCACCCCGCTGGATTCCCGCTTTCTCGGGAATGACGAAAAGCGGTTGGGGGTCTAGCGCCGTCCGATGTTATGCCTCGTTTCGGACGGTATTAGTGAGTGTGCCAATCTCGGCGATCTCAACATCCATCACGTCGCCTTCGTGAACGTCGCCTGGGGATCCGGGTGTGCCGGTCATCACCACGTCGCCGGGGTTGAGTGTGAGAACGCGGGTCACGAATTCGATTATCTCAGGAACGCCGTAGAGCAGGTCGCTGGTAACCTGTTCCTGCACGACCTCGCCGTTTATCCTGCCGATGAGCCGGAGGTCGGAGGGGTCCAGGTCGGAGACGATGAATGGGCCGAGCGGGGTGAAGGTGTCTGACGACTTCGCCCGCCACCAGGACAGGTCGTTGGCCTGCCAGTTTCGCGCGCTGATGTCGTTGCCGCAGGTAAATCCGAGTATATAGTCCAGCGCGTCCTCTTTGGATACCCGCTTGGCCTTCTTGCCGATGACCAAGGAAAGTTCGGCCTCCGGCTGAACTGTGACGCCCTCTTCGAGGGCCTCTCTTGGGATGATGACGTCGTCGCCCGGGCCGACGACGGAGGAGGTGGTCTTGAAGAACGGCTCCGGGACGCTGGGGGGCGTCCTGTCTCCGAGGTGGCTGCGGTAGTTCAGGCCGATGGCGACCACCTTGTTCGGAACCACGGGCGCGAGCAGTTTCACCTCGTCTAGCGTGTGGGTATGGTCTGTTACTTCGTGGTCTTCATATGGAGCGGCGGTTATCTGGCTTACCGTTTCTCCCTCGACCACTCCGTAGGCGACCTCGCCGTGCGCGAGGAATCGGGCATATCTGGTCACTGTTCTTGCATCTCCTACTATTAAGATTACTTGGATAGCCGACTAGCGTATCGCTTACAGCCACAGTTTAGCGCAATCTCGCCGCTCGTTGTAAATGCTCAATTGTCAAGAGTATAATGCCCGTTATAGCTTGAGACCCAAAACCTATTCAAGTACGGAGGACCGCGATGGTGATTGATACGAGAACCGAGACAGGAACCTGGACAGTCAAGGCAGGTCTTGCCCAGATGCTCAAGGGCGGTGTCATCATGGATGTTGTGACCGCAGAGCAGGCAAGAATTGCCGAGGATGCGGGCGCGGTGGCAGTGATGGCCCTCGAGCGTGTCCCCTCGGACATCCGCAAGATGGGCGGCGTTGCCCGTATGTCCGACCCGACGAAGGTAGCGGAGATAATTGACGCTGTAACCATTCCAGTCATGGCAAAGGCGCGCATCGGCCATTTCGTCGAGGCGCAGGTGCTGGAAGCGCTGGGCGTGGACTATGTTGACGAGTCCGAAGTCCTCACTCCCGCCGACGAGAACAACCACATAAACAAGAGCGACTTCAAAGTGCCCTTCGTGTGCGGCGCGAGAGACCTGGGCGAAGCGCTTCGCAGGATCGGCGAGGGCGCGGCGATGATACGCACCAAGGGTGAGGCAGGGTCCGGCAACATAGTCGAGGCGGTTCGTCATGCCCGACAAGTGCTGGGCGAGATACGCCGTATCCAGAATATGGACGAGGACGAGCTTATGTCCACGGCCCGCGACCTCCGCGCTCCCTACAACCTGGTCAAGGGTGTTCACGAGTTGGGTCGTTTGCCGGTAGTGAACTTCGCCGCGGGCGGCGTTTCCACACCCGCGGACGCCGCGCTTATGATGCAGCTCGGAGTGGATGGCGTATTCGTCGGTTCGGGCATATTCAAGTCCGAGCGTCCGGACCTGATGGCGGACGCCATAGTCAAGGCCACCACACATTACCAGGACGCCAGGATGATCGCGGAAGTCTCCAAGGGATTGGGCGACGCCATGCCGGGACTGAATGTGGCGGATATGCCGGATTCAGAGCGTCTGGCGAACAGAGGGTGGTAGAGATTGACAACGGTAGGTGTACTCGCCATACAGGGTGACTTCGCGGAGCATCGCTCCGCGCTGGAAAAGCTGGGAGTCGAGGTCCGCGAAATTCGCCTGCCGGATCAGCTGGACGAGGTTGACGGACTGATAATCCCGGGTGGCGAGAGCACTACCATCGTCCAGCTGATAGACATCTACGAAATGCGGGACAAGCTGCGAGAACGTATCTTGTCGGACAGAATGCCCGCCTGGGGAACCTGCGCGGGCATGATCGTCATGGCCGGCGAGCTGACCGACCATCGCCCGGAACCGCTGCATCTGATGGACACTAACGTCAGTCGCAACGCATTCGGAAGGCAGGTGGACAGCTTCGAGGCCGACCTCGATGTAGCCGGAATGGAGGGGCCACTCTACCACGCGATCTTCATACGCGCGCCGGTGTTCAACTCCGTCGGCGAGGACGTAGAGGTGCTTTCAAGGTTGGAGGACGGCAGGCCCGTGGCCGTGCGCGACCGGCATATGCTGGCGACCGCGTTTCATCCCGAACTAACCGACGACGAGCGAATGCACAAACTGTTCGTCGATATGGTCGAAGAGGGAACAAAGTGACACTCATAGATGAACATGCTGAAATCAGTCGCAGGTTGATCCGACAGGCGGATGATGAGTTTCAGAAGGGCGACACGCTCCAGGCGTCAGAGAAGGCGTGGGGCGCGGCGGCCCACGCTCTCAAGTCCATTGCCGAGCAGAGGGGTTGGCGTCACCGAAGGCACAGGGACCTGTTCCCCGTGATTAAGCGCATAGTCGAAGAGACGGGGCAGTCTGAAATCAGTTTGATGTTTGATGCGGCGAACACTCTGCACGCTAATTTCTATGAGAATTGGCTGCCGGACGACATGGTAGAGGATAAGATAGCCGACGTGAAAAATCTGCTTGAAGCGCTTCGCCCAACCTGCGTCTGCAGAAGATATAGAGAACCAGGACCACACTTAGAGACTATCTCAAAACTCTTCGCTCAAGCGGATGGCAGGAGGACACAATCGCCCTCTCCCTTGAGGGAGAGGGCTGGGGTGAGGGCGAAATTCCTTAAGGTCGGGTTTTGAGATAGTTACTTAGTATTCGGATGGCGGAGGCCGACCCACGAGCCTCGGAAACGACAGCAACTCCAATGTGAGAACCTTTGAGCCGCTGGACGTTGTCCGGTGTTTCGCCGTGGGCCTGAACCGATTTCCGAACCACGCGATAACTTCCGCCTCTCTGATCCGAACTCAGACCCTCAATGCCTTCCTGCTCAACGCTTCGCGGCGGCGAGTCACGCCCCGCGCGAACTGGCGCGCATTGGTGTGCTCCGAGGGTGGGCGCGTTCAGACGATGGGCGCGGTTTGCCCGAGGTCGGGGAAGAAAAGCTGGGAAGTATCACATCTATACGCGGCCCCCGATTCCGACGGCGCGCTGATGGCATTATTGGAACAGGCCGCAGCCGCGTCCGCATACGGCGGAGCGGAACGTGTATTCCTGCGAGTCGAGGCGGACAGCGACATCATTCCGGCAGCCAGACGAGCGGGCTTCTTTCCTTGCTTCCGGGAGACGCTGTATCGCAGACAGACTTCTGGATTGGAAACAGGTAGTGGCTTGTTCGATGCCGACTCGCACTCTGTCAGAGGCCGCCCAGAACACGATCACGCGCTCTTTCGCATTTACAACGAGACGACGCCTCTGAAGGCGCGCCAGCTTGTCGGGATGACGCTGGAACAGTGGAAGGATTCACGCGAACCGGCGGTTGGACGTTCCAGAGAGCGGGCGTTGGAGTTGGATGGGGCTGTGAGAGGCTGGCTTGGAACTTCGGTCCGGTCCGGTGTTGGGCGGATTGAGATTATGCTGCACCCGGACTACACGGCATTGACTTCCGACCTTGTTGACTCCGGTCTGCGTTCTCTTGCCGAGGCAAGAAGCGTGGTCGCGGTTGTACCGGAGTATGTTCCGATACTGGGCGGGGCGCTGGAGGAGCGCGGATTCAGGTCGGAAGGCGAGTTTGCGGCTCTGGTGAAGTCCATTGCCCTAATGGAGAGGCAAGCGGCGGTGGCGCGGACGTCACTCGTCGCGGAGTGAGGCGCGAACGGCCAGTGTCACAGGCCGTGGCGACCCTGCCACAGACGGCGTTCTATATGCTCTGAGACCGATTCGACGAGTGTGTCGGCGACCGGGCCGAGAAGCCGGGCGCGCAGTCCACGCGGCGGACGCAGGAATACCGGACGATTGGGGACTCCCGCGGCAGTGGCGGCCAGTTCGAGGGCGCGTTCAAGGTCGCCGAGTTCGTCCACGAGGCCCGCTTCCAGGCCGCGCGGGGCGAGATACACCTCGCCGGTCGCCAGTTCCCTGACGCGGTCCTCGTCCAGACCGCGACTCTCGGACACTATCTCGACGAAGGAGTCATAGCTGTCGTCTATGAGTTCCTGGATCTTCTCATCTTCCTCGGGGGTCATCTCTCGCCATGGAGCGCCGAGGTCTTTGAACTTGCCGCTCTTGTTGACGTTGACGCCTATGCCCGCGCGATCCAGTAGCTGCTCCAGGGCGGGCCGGACTGAGATAACTCCGATGGAGCCGACTATCGCGCCGGGCGCGGCGACAATCCTGTGGGCGGCGCAGGCTATCATGTAGGCGCCGGACGCTCCGACTCCGCGAACGCAGGCGACGACGGGCTTTCGTCCGGCGATGCGCTTGACGGCCCGGTATATGTAGTCGGAGGGGGACGCGGAGCCGCCGCCGGAATCTATATCCAGTACGAGCGCGCGAAAGCTGTGGTCCTGGCGCACGCGGTTCAGTACCTTCTCTATCTCCGGCGACTTGACGCTGGCGCCGATTGTGCCGTGAATCTCCACGACGGCTATCTTGCTTCTTTTCGCCATTACTATTGCCATGTGTTCCTCCCGTCGTCGGACGGTGATTGAATACCCGATTTACCCTGACATATGAACGCTGTCGCCCCGCATCGAGGGGTTCCAGCCGGGGCTGATGATGTTCCAGGGAAGGACGCCGCAGCGCTCGGCCCACTGGGCGTACATCCCCTCCAACTCGCGCGCCTTGGATGGGTTCTTATTGTAGAGGTCGTCGAGTTCGGTGCGGTCCTGTTCCATGTCATAGAGTTCCCATCTGCTGCCAATGGCAGAGACCAGTTTCCACCGGCCCTGGCGCACGGCCCTGCTGCCCTCGTGCTCCCAGAATATGGGCTGCTCCCGGCTCCACTCGCGGTTGTCAATGGCGGGCAGCATACTCTCACCTTCGAGGGGCGTGGTGGCCTGTCCGGCGCGTTCGTTCAGGTGGCTGGCGGAGGCGGCGTCGAGGCAGGTCGGCATTATATCTATCAGGTGGGCGGGGGAGTGTACGATGCCCGGTTCGGCAATCCTGTCGGGCCAGCTCATGATGAAGGGCATGGATATTCCGCCCTCGTGTGTCCAGCGCTTGAATCGGCGGAATGGCGTGTTGGAGGCGTTTGCCCAGGGGAGATCGTAGCTCATGAATGTCTGGGGGCCGCCGGGCCGGAGTCCGGGGATGTTGCCGAGGCGGACGGCAGAGCCGTCGGGGTTGACGCCGCTGTATCGGGCGGGCTGCGGAAGGCTGCCGTCTTCTGCCAGGAACTCGGCGCAGCCGCCGTTGTCGGAGAGGAACATGATGAGCGTGTTGCTATCCATCTTCCTGGAGCGAAGCGCGTCGAGTATTCTGCCGACGCCCTGGTCGAGCCGGTCTACCTGCGCGGCGTAAACTGCCATGCGGATGTCCTCCCAGTCGCGGTCTGAGGCGGCGCTCCATGGGAGGCTGTCGTTGTCGCGCGGGGAGATGTCCCACTTCTCATCCAGGATGCCCATGCTCTTGAGCTGTTCGTGCCTGCTGGCGCGGAGGTAGTCCCAGCCGCGGCGGTACTGTCCCTCGTAGCGGGCTATGTCTTCTTCAAGCGCGTGGAGCGGCCAGTGGGGGGCGGTGTACGCGACGTACATGAAGAACGGGTCATCGCCTTCGGCGGCTTCTCCGACCATCTTGACCGCGTTGTCGCTTATGGCGTCGGTGAGGTAGAAGTCGTCCACGTCGAGGGGGACGAGAGTTTCCTGATCCATGAGTGTCTTGGGGAAGTAGAAGTTTCCGGCGCCGGTCAGAATGCCATAGTAGCGGTCGAAGCCGCGCTGGGTGGGAATGGGGTGATCGGGAGCGCCCGGCGTCCAGCTATCGGGGTCGGCGAGGTTGTAGTCGCCGCCCACGTGCCATTTGCCGGACATATAAGTCGAGTAGCCGGATGCCTTCAATGACTCGGCGATGGTGGCGCAGTTCTCGCGCAGGTAGCCCTGGTATTCGGGTACGCCGAGATTGGATACCATGTGGCCGACCCCGGTCTGCTGGGGGTTGAGTCCGGTGAGGAGCGCGGCGCGGGAAGGGCAGCAGCGCGCCGAGTTGTACATCTGGGAGAATCTGAGTCCGTTGTAGCCGAGAGAGTCCAGGTTTGGAGTGCGGATTTCGGAGCCGAAGCAGCCGATGTCGGAATATCCCATATCATCGGCCAGTATCACAATTATATTGGGTCGCTGGGTAGAGTCGGCGGGCATGAAAGCGTCTCCAGGAGCGGTATAGTCGCCGGACGGCGCGAGCATATCCGGCGACTACTATCCTACCCGTTTGGCCGCCGTATTGTCAGCCCGTGAATAGCTCTGTGTCGGGATTCCAGTCAGTCCACGCGAACCAGAAGGAGAGGTGAGACGGGATTCTTTCCAGACGCTGTCCCTTGAGTTCGCCCTCGACCGCGAGGCCTGTGAATGCCATCCAGCGGGAGCCTGTCTCCTCGTCCACCAGCGTGGTCAGGACGCCGGAGGTGTCGGGGTCCATCTTGAAGTTGAGCGCGCGTCCGTTCACGCTGCGGTCATAGATGAGCGCCGTGCCGCTTGGGGAGTCGAAATAGACGAGCGCGTCCTGCCCTGCGACCGAATCGTTCAGGACAGGGCGAGATTCGAGGTCGTAGAGCGGGTAAGCCTTCGGGGTGCCGTTGAAGTTGACGCCGACCACAAGATCCTTGGTGTCGAGGCGGGCATCGGTGTTGCGTTCGCCGATAACTCCGGGCCTGTTGTTGTCCGCGTAGTACTGGTCGTAGGGGTCCGATCTGAACAGATCGAGGAACTTGGTGTCGGGGTGGAGTTCCTTCCATGCTCCCCAGGTGGTCTGGGTTACGGGGATGACGTCGAGTTCGACGCCCTCCAGTTCGCCCTCGACTCCCCTTTGCAGAAACTGGCTCCAGAGGGTCTTGGTCTGGTGGTCGTACATGACGAGGACGTTCATGATGAGCTTGCCGGATACGCCGAATGTGTGAATCTCTCCGTTGATTTCGCGGCTATACACGATAGCCGAGTAGCAGAGCGGTCACCATGTTACCGCGAGCGGCTGACCGCCCACGGTGTCGTTTACTATCTCGACCGCGCTGAGGGAGGGGACGTAGTAGGCGCGGCTGTCGCCGTTGATGGAAAGTCCGAGAACCAGGGTGTCGTCAGGGTTGTCGTTGCGCTTGGCCAATTCGGCCTCGGCCTCTTCCGCGCCAATGAACACGGGATCGAGGACGGCGGGAATGGCGTCGAACGGGAGCAGGGTGACTATCTTGAGGTCCTGTTCCTCGATCTCTGCGGTTGCTGTTGCGGGAGGTTCAGTGGGCGCGGCTGATGCGACAGGCGCGCTCGTCGGAGACGGAGAGGTCGTGGATTGTACGGAAACGACTTGCGGCGGCTCGGTTGGGGATGACTCGGCTGCGTCTTCGGATGAGCAGGCTACGGCGAGCAGAAGCAGAAGCGCGACGGCGAGGGCTGATATTCGGGTTATTGTCATGATGAGGCAGCCTCTTCGTTGTTAGGGGTTATGCCTGTTAGATGAGGGTGGCGGGAGTGGGGGTTCAGGTGGGATTAGGAATGGCGAATGTGAGTGATACAGCCTGGAATGCCCGCGTCTGGAAGACATAATGAGAGATAGCCCGCTATCCGGAAAGTCCTATCCTCTGTCTTAGCGCAATCATGTATAGAACACTTTATGTCAGACATCCAGTCAGGAGCCGGACCCTCATTATACATATCCATCTTTGATTCCCATGATTGCCTGCTGACTACTACGTCTGAGCTTTAGCTAATGATCTAAGAGCGGGAAGGCAGGGAAAGCAGTTCTAAATGTTATTGCTTATAGTGACTTGTCCAGTTTGTCCCTGATACACCATTGTGAAATTCCTCAAGAACGTGCGTCCGATAAGGGCAAGGTGTATCTGTCCCCCTGTGCTGAGGTGCACTCCGGCAAACATCCCTGAGATCACCCAATTTAATGATGGTATATACATCTGAGCGGCGTGTAAATTGACCCAGAATCTCCCATTCGCTCTGGTTCGTTCCTGCTGGTCAATGATTGGCAGGTTGAGGGACATGGCAAGAGCGGAGTCAATGCAACTGTCCGCCGCTCCGGTATCTACCAGCGCGGAGTGCAATTGCCCGGGCAGACTGGGTGTCAACCCCGTATCAAGCCTGTACGACGAGTCGAAACCCATTTGTACCTGTAATGTAGGCCCAAAGCGTTGAAGTATATCCGCGCTCTGACTTCCGCCTCCGTCCGCGAATCCGGCATCTGCTATTCTCATGCTTCGCTATTCTACCTGTACAGGAGAGACGCGGGAATGGAAATCGGGGCCGCGCCAATCTGCCGTATTAGGTATGGCCCGCGTCCGAATCTGAGACTGGCATTGTCAATCGCCACTTCCACAGATTCGTAAGTGTCTACCAGTTTCTCATCGTAGAATACGGCCCACTTTCCGAAATGATCCATTTCCAGCGCGGGCTGCATCTTCTCATACGCGGCTATCTGTCGGCTCAGTTCGAGCATGTTCTGTCTCCGGTCGTTTATTCGCGTTTTCGTTGTCCTGAGTATAGCGTATCACAGGAATGGTCATGTTTTGCCGAGGGCGGCGATGAGGTATTCCTGGGGGCGGTCGCCCTTGATGCGGTTGCAGTGGGAGCAGAGGAGTTGGAGGTTGTCGAGGTGGTCGGTTCCGCCTCGGCTGCGGGGTATTACGTGGTCAACCTCGAATATCCTGAATGGGAACTCGGTCCGGCAGCCGTTGCAGCGGCCTTCCTGCCGTCCGAACAGGATATGCTTGTTCTTTCGGTAGTGGACGGGGGCGTCAATGTCGGTGCGGCGAGGGATGTCCGTCCGGGCGGTGACAAGTTGGGAGTGGAACAGGTCTCCCATGAATTCCTGAAGGCGCAAGTTGACAAGTTCGACGGCCTTTGGGGAGATGTCTATGCCCACCCACTTGCGCCCTAGTTTCTCGGCGGCGACGCAGGCGGTGGCGCATCCGCAGAAGGGATCAATCACGATATCGCCGGGGTTGGAGCTTGCCTCGATGATGCGTTCCAACAGGGCGAGCGGCTTCTGGGTTGGGTAGCCGATTCGCTCTTTGGACCGCGATTGTATGGGTTTGACATCTTCGTCCTCCCAGATGGTGTCAACAGGGTTGCCCTGCATTTCGTCAAGGTATCGTTTCTGGCGTGCCAGTCCGGTCGAAGTGTAGTGAATCAGTCCGCAGTCATGCGCCTCTTGCATTCTTTCCTTTGTCCAGCGCCAAACGCGCATATGACCATTCCATTCATAGGTCAAATCAGGACGGTTTCTGTTTGGGTTTGTAAGGTCTCCCAGTGTGTAACGCCGTCCAGTTTCAGGTTCTACGTGGCGATAGAAGTCCTTTACATATTTGGGGTCGTGTGGGCGAAAGGGGCGATTCCAAGTGAAATCTCCAGTCCTAGAGTAGTAAAGCAGGTTATCGTTATTCCGGGGATAACCTTTGAATGAAAGTCCTTTCGCGTTGGCACGCCGCCAAATAACTTCGCTCCGATAGCTGCCCACGCCAAATATGGCGTCCATGAGCAATTTGAGATAGTGGGACGCGGTGGGGTCGCAGTGGAGATAGATGCTGCCCGTCGTCTTGAGAATGCGGCGCATTTCCAGCAATCGGACGGCCATCATGCAGAGGTAGGACTGCATACTCTTGCCGTGAGTGAGTCCGGCGGTCTCGAGCGCCTTGTACATGGCGGGACGCTCGTCTGCGATCAGGCCCATGTAGGCGGTGTCGAGGTCGGAGAGCGTCCAGGTATCCTTAAAGGTCGCGCCCGCCGCTCTGCTGCCGACCGGAGCGGCGTAGTCGCGGTTGGAGTTGAAGGGTGGGTCGAGGTAGATGAGGTCAACGGACTCGCTGTTGAGTCCGCGCAGGATGTCGAGATTGTCGCCCGTCCAGATGGTTTTGTCGGCAAAGTTTGGCTCGGTCATGGCGATCCCTGTATATTTATTCGGACTTATGTGGCGCTGATAAGTGAACAGGTGGTCTGCTGATAGCCTGCTGGTGGGGTCTGGTACCTGCATTTGACCTGCAGAGTCCTGTATTCACCAGTTCAGGGAGTTTTTTTCGGCTCCTGAAATTTCACCCGTAAGCTCCACAATACGACTCCGCACGATTGTTCTGTCGCGGGAAGATTGTAGCACAGTTCGGGTGGATTCGGGAAAAATAACGCGCCGGATGGTCGTCCCTGCCTACGACAACCCGCTTGGAACACGTCACCCACCACCGGAACAGCGCAATTTTGAAAATTGTCTAAAAATCGCGCCAAAAGGAGTTGACAAAGGTTCAAATCGCGTATAGAGTAGTTATTGTCCCAAGTGGTTGAGCTTGATAGCTTAGTTGAACGGGCGGCAGGCGGTTCGCCGCAGGCAGCGCGAGAGACGAAGCGAGCAGACGAGATTACTTGGGGCATTTGCTTTTATTGAGCTACGGGTGTCTTTCCGCATTCGTTTGGGGAGTGAAGAAATGACTACTAAAAGGGCGAGACTGGCCAAGACGCTCGAAGATATGCCGCGTACCGCTGATGGCGATGTGGTTGCGCATGAAGATATTGTCGCTGAGCTTACCGATGCCTCCGGCGACTCCAGCCAGGAGGCGAGTAGAAGAGCGTTCCTTGCGCTTGCCAAGCTCCGAGAGTTGCACAGGGCGGAGTACGACTTCTACGTAGAACAGGCGACGAAACATCCTGTCGAAAAATGGGAGGAACTGCCCCAATACCCCTTCAAGCTGACCTGCTTCTCTATGACAGATTATGTGAAAGCGGCGCTCGCTATTGCCGAATATGAAGAGGACGACGGCATGATCGTCGCCAGCGTCCCCGTGGAAGGCGCATTCTTCACCCAGGCTGAAAACTACGAAGAGGCGCGGCTCAACCTGATAGATGCCATAGAAGGCTGCGTGATGATAGACCTGCAGATGGGACGGGATGTGCCCGAGATTCCAGGCTTCAAAGTAATATACGAAATTGTCCCGAATAACGCCCCTTAGTTCCCGCGAACTCATCCGACGGCTCAGAGCGCTGGGATTCGAGGGACCTCTTGCTGGTGGACGGCATCCGAAAATGGTTCATCCACATACTGGGCAGTCAATCCCATTACCTATTCATGGCAGCAGGGATATCCGGATTGGGTTGATAAGGAATGTCATCAGAATCCTGAAAATATCACGGGAGGAATGGAATTCCTTATAAGCGTGGCGCGCTGAATCACTCCTCCAACTCCCTGACGTCACGAAGATTTCTGAAGTGGCCGTTGTAGTCCAGTCCGTAGCCGACCACGAAGACGTTGGGAATGTCGAAGCCGACGTAGGCGACCTCCACGTCATGCTCTCTTCGGGATGGCTTGTTCAGGAGGGCGCACACGTTCACCGACGCAGCGCCCAGCGCCTGGATTTTCTCGACAAGAACGGAGACTGTCGCGCCGGTATCCACGATGTCTTCTACCAGAAGGACGCGCCTGCCCTGAATTCGCTTGCGGGTCGGAAGCCAGTTGATGATCAATTCTCCGCGCGATTCGGAGCCTTCGTAGCTGGTGGCCCGGGCGGTAACGACCTCGACGGAGCGCGGAAATGCGCGCATCAGGTCGGCGAGGAAGCAGGCGGCGCCGTCCATCACGCCTACAAGGAGAAGGTCTGCGTCGCCGTAGTCAGCGACGATCTCCTCGACGAGTTGAGCTATCGCGCGAATGATTTCGCTCTCCGAAATGAGCACTTCGCCCAGGGTCACGGGTTGTCGCTCCTTGATACTTTCACCTTGTATGCCACCGCGAAGCATACCCGCCCATTATAATGGCTGACGGTTGAACATTGGTATGAAACGGGGCAGATCGTTATGAACATCGGAGCGGCCAGGATCACCCTGCGCATACCGCATAGCCGGAGCCTAAAGGACAAGCGGCGCGTGGCTAATTCTCTGCGCCAGCGCGTGGGGAGCAAGTTCAACATCGCCATAGCTGAGGTGGAGATGAACGACGCGCTGCAGACGCTGACGCTGGGTATCGTGTGCGTGTCCAACAGCGCGGTCCACGCTTCGCAGATGCTGGACAGGGTTGTCGGGTTCATCGAGTCCGAACGGCCGGACGCAGAGGTGGTGGACCGCGAGGTGGAGGTCATCGGGTTCTAGGGCGTGGTTGGGCAAGGGCTACGTAGTGGCTCAGACTTCCTATAGCCTCCCGCGCCTCATGTCCGATCTTGTCATTAGCGTGAAAGTCTGTCGAAGATAGCCAAGTCCTGTCGAGCTCGGTCAACATCGCCAATAGCTTCGTAGGCGAGCCCCCTGACTTGGTAAGCAGGGGCGAAGTCAGGATTAAGTCGAATAGCCGTGTCGAAGTCCGCAATGGCTTGATTATACTCGCCTTTCTCTGCGTATGCTATTCCC
This sequence comes from Dehalococcoidia bacterium, assembly GCA_965261525.1. Lineage (GTDB taxonomy): Bacteria > Chloroflexota > Dehalococcoidia > Lucifugimonadales > UBA1123 > VXRN01. The sequence continues at coordinate 33,854 of OZ253472.1, read as the reverse complement.
CTGTTGTTGTAGGCTAGGGCGAAGTCAGGATTAAGTCGAATAACCGTGTCAAAGTCCGCAATGGCACGGTCGTACTCGCCGATGTTGAAGTATGCGAATCCTCTGTTGCCGTAGGCTTCGGCGCGGTCGGGATTCAGTTGGATGGCCTTATCAATGTCCGCAATGGCGCGGTCGTACTCGCCTTTCTCTGCGTAGGCTACTCCCCTGTTGTGGTAGGCTTCGGCAAAGTCGGGGTTCAGCCTGACAGCCTCGTTGTAGTCCGCAATAGCGCGGTCGGGATTCAGTTGGATGGCCTTATTAATGTCCGCAATGGCTCGGTCAACATTGCCAATAGCTTCGTAGGCGAGCCCCCTGACTTGGTAAGCAGAAGCGAAGTCAGGATTAAGTCGAATAACCGTGTCGAAGTCCGCAATGGCGCGGTCGTACTCGCCTTTCTCTGCGTAGGCTACTCCCCTGTTGTGATAGGCTTCGGCAAAGTCGGGATTCAGCCTGACAGCCTCGTTGTAGTCTGCAATGGCGTGGTCGTACTCGCCTTTGTATGCGTACGTTACTCCCCTGTTGTAGTAGGCTTCGGCATAGTCGGGGTTCAGCCTGACAGCCTCGTTGTAGTCTGCAATGGCGCGGTCGTACTCGCCTTTCTCTGTGTAGGCTACTCCCCTGTTGTAGTAGGCTTCGGCATAGTCGGGATTCAGCCTGACAGCCTCGTTGTAGTCTGCAATGGTGTGGTCGTACTCGCCTTTGTATGCGTACATTACTCCCCTGTTGTGGTAGGCTTCGGCAAAGTCGGGATTCAGCCTGACAGCCTCGTTGTAGTCTGCAATGGCGCGGTCGTACTCGCCTTTCTCTGCGTAGGCGTTTCCCCTGTTGAAGGCTTCGGTATCCTCGGACGCGCAGGCTGCGGCTATCAGAAGCAGAAGCGCGGCGGCGAGGGCTGATATCCGGGTTGGCGTCATGTCCAAGCGACCTCCAAGGCTGAGTATCATACCTGTACGCCCTCCTATTCCTCCCACAGCGTATCTTCCGGCGGAGCGGCCCGAATTATATATTGGTGTCCGAGGCGTATCAAGACGGCGCGTGAACCGGCGACAGGGTCTCTTGAAGCAAGGAAGTGTCAAATATCTGGCTGGTATATGGCGGTATCAGCATGGATTTCTGGTTGTCTAATCCCGAATCCACCGAAGAGGGTTAGTATCGCCGCCGGGGCGTGGGTGAGGGACGTGTCAAAGTGGCGGTGCGGTTATGATGTCAGCGCCTGGGTCGTTCTGAAGGTCCGCGGTCGTGATTTTGGACGCCAATGGAGGCCCACAGTGGCGATTTGGGGCGAGTTTGACGAATCTGCGGGCAACAGTGGACACCCGCGGTCCGGTCCGGAGCGATCTTACGGACAAGACAGGCTGTGGTGTGTACGGTGGTCAGTAGTAGACACTGCCGTCAGGCCGGCAGAGGAATGGCTCGCAGTCTGGTCAGTGCGCGACCGAACTGTGTTTCCCAGGGCCAGCGCTGCGGGAGATGCAAAGTAAGGCGGCGGGCCGAGTGGGTGAGCCGTCCGGCGAGGGAGAACAAGCGTCTGCGCAGGGTCTTGGTGGTCGCCACCGGCTCGCGCAGACCGATGCGTCCGATCCAGCGAGCCAGGTTGTGAGCCATTACCTGTATGGCCATCCAGGCGGCGTTGGCTGCAAAGCGCCCCGAGGGCAGATGGTTCAGCCCGACACCGTACTTGAGGTCTCGGATGGCGTTCTCGATCTCGGCGTGGCGGCGATGGTCGGCCTCCAGTTGGAGGGTGTCGCCCTGTCGGTCGGTGATGAAGGCGTGATAGCTGTAGTCGACGAAGAGGGCCAGTTGTGAACCGGGCGTGGGCTTCACCCTGCGGACGATGAGACGCACCGGTGCGGCATCGGGCTCGTTCCGAAAAGGGGTGTAGGTGGTCTCAGCCACGTCGGCTGCGCCGTCCATCCAGTAGGGTATGGGAGTCCAGTCCTCCTCAGGTATGGCCTCTATGAGATTGCGCAGTCGGGTGTGCTGACGGACGGTGATGGAGAAGCGGACACCTGTCTTTCGGCATACGGAGACGATGTCATGGGTGTAGAAGCCACTGTCGGCGCGTACGGTGAGTTGTCCTGTGGCCCCGGCGCAGCGCACCCGGCTCACCGTCTCACGCAGGAAGTGGGCTGCGCCCCGGGCGGTGTTGGCTCGACCCTGTCGCAACCGGGCCATCAGCACGTCGCCGGTTCCTGCGGCGACGGCCACAAGCGGGTGATAGCCTCTCTGGCCGGTGTAGTTGTGGCGGCGGGCGCCCTCCTTGCCCAGTCCGTAGGTCTCGCAGATGGTGGAGTCCAGGTCGATGGTCAACGGCTCATCGCCGGGACCCGCGCCAGCGGCCCAGGCCCGCGCCAGCAACTCCCGGCTCACCCGGTCCAACTGCCGCACATGTCCCCACCTGAAGCTGCGCAGGAAGGTCCCCAGGGTGGATGGCGCCTTCACTGTACAGCCCAACACCCGCCCGGTCCCACCGGCACGCAGCGCGTCGGCGTCATCGATGCAGTCCCCACCGGCCAGCGCCGAGGCAACCAGGGTCAGCGTCTTGTCTCCCGGGTTCGCCCGTCCCGGCGCATCGCCCAGGTCAACGTTGCTGTCCACCAGTTCACTCAGTCCCAGGCGCTGAGCGAGAGTGGCCGGCACGAGCAGCCCGGCATTGGCCACCAGCCGGGGATCGTCGAAGGCGATTCGGATGCGGTCGGGACGCTCAGGTGGTAACATCTATTAAGTGCTCCTGCTCTGGGGTTGGTTCTTGTCTTCAAACCCATTATCCCAGATTCAATGGAGCGCTTTCTCACCCCTTTTGCACGACGACTCATCCATCCCTTCGGTGGATCCGGGCTAATGCCTTTGCGCTACTTCGTGTCCCTCGTGGATGGACTGGTGCATACCACTTTTGTGACGCTTCCCGGTACAGGTTCCCCGTTGACACCCAGACATGACCATGTTATTACTGTATGCAACATACCCTCTGGCGTCCCTTCATGCGCGGAGCCCATCACTCAACATTAGGCAAATGCGCCAATAAGTGGTCGGGCACAGCCCGATGGCATGTCAGATTAGTAACCACAAGAGCCGAAGCGTGTTTTCTTCGGCTTTTGTTTATCTGGACTTGCGATAAAGGCGCAATCAAATAATCACGGAGGCAGATGATGGGCGTGAATTGGGATCCGAAGACACCTTCGCTTCTTCCGGCGATCATCTGCTACGCTGATATTCTTGGGTTCCGTAGCATGACGAAAGGAGCCTTCGAATCATGCGCGGAGGAAAAATTCCTTCAGAGGATCAAGCGTTCCCTAGATGCGGCGTACAAAAGAGTGCGTGAAGCTCAGACGCTTAGAGGAAAGGTTCCTTCCATCTTTGACATGAAGGTCTTCACTGACAACATCGTCATCGCTTATCCGCTCCCCGACCCGAACATAGATGACGGGGAATTTGAGCTTGGCACGGTACTGATGCTCTTCGCAGAGGTGCAAGCTGGTCTTGCCGAAGATGGATTCTTCCTTCGAGGAGCGATTACCAAGGGTCCGCACTATCAAGATCAGGACATTGTGTATGGGAACGCTTTCTTGGATGCCGTGGACCTAGACAAGTCGGGGGGGGGCCACCTAGACTGGTCATTGGGTCATCTGTTGAGCCCATGATATTGGATCATCTCTCATCATACGGCTATTACAGGCCACCGCATCATGACAGCCTGCTTGAAGACCGTCATGATGGACGACTGTTCGTTAACTACCTCGAAGTTGCGTTCGAAGCCTTCCGCGAAGATCCTTTTAGCTCTTCCATTGATTATGAGCTTCTTGCTGCACACCAGGAAAGCGTACGTGGCTGCTTGCGGAAGTACGAATCCAATAAGAACGTACTACAGAAGTACATATGGATTGCCAGCTATCATGACTACGTCTGTCGCACGTTCGCCGACAAATATTCAATTGACGGTGATGAGGACCACGATTCTGAGGCGATTAAGATAGAGGCACAGAGGGCGCTTGAGTACCTCGTGCTCGACGCCAAGCAGCCCTTTCGGACACTCGATGCGCAGCGACTGAAACAGCGTCTGTCCACGGCCCACACCTTTCCGAGCGTATAACACCGCTTGAAAACTGAGACACACAGCGCAAAGCGGACGGTTACGACTGCTCTCAGGGTCTTGGCTCCCGCTTTGGTCTTCGCTGTTCTTATGCTGCTGCCTACCCCTGCGGGACTGACGCCGCAGGGCCAGGCCGCTCTGTCAGTGATGGGCCTGGCCGTCATCCTGTGGGCCACGGAAGCTCTGCCCATCGCGGTTACCGGGCTCGTCGGTATCGTTTTGCTGGTACTGGTCGGAGGCGTATCCGACGTCGGATCTGCTCTTTACGGGTTTTCCCAGCCGGTGGCCTACTTTCTGATAGGAATCCTGACCCTGGGTATGGCGGTCCACCGCTCCGGCCTGGCCGAGAGGATATCCATTTTATTGATGCGGGGCGCGGGGGGCAGTCCTGTCCTTCTCTATGTCCAGATGCTTTTCTCATTCGCCGTCCTCACGTTCGCGCTTCCGTCCGCCAGCACGCGGGGAGCCATTCTGGTGCATATCTACGAACAGGTGATGGAGCGCTGGGACATCTCCCGGGATCATTCGCTTCACAAGGCGGTAATGATAGCCCTGGGTTCCCTGAATCGGCTGGGGTCCACCGCCCTTCTGGCCGGAGGGGTGACCCCGGTGGTGGCTTCCGGGCTGTTGGAGGACTTCTCCTGGGGACGGTGGTTCGCGCTAATGAGCGTTCCATTTTACGCCAACCTGATAATCGGCGGAGTGTTTCTATTCCTGCTCTACCGCTCAGGGTTCAGGGTAGAGACTCAGGCTGATGCCCGGTTCGTGGAATCCGGTCCTATTACCGCCGTTGAGGTGCGCGCGGGAGCCATAGCCCTGGTTACGGCGTTGCTGTGGTTCTCCGACTTCGCCCATGGACTGCATCCGGCGGTCCCGGCGATGATCGCCCTTGTGTTGATTCTCATGCCGGGCATCGGGGTTCTGAACTGGCGGGAGTTCGAACAGAACCTGGGTTGGAGCAACTTCTTCGTCATCGCGTCCACTCTGTCCCTGGCCAATGCCCTAGTCGGCAGCGGGGCCGCCGCATGGTTCTCTAACGGTCTGGTTGAGTGGATTGGTGGATTGGGCGATAATCCCTGGCTGTTTCTTCTGGCCCTTTGCTGCTGCGCCGCCGTAGCGCGGACGATGATGCCCAACATTGCGGGCTATCTTGCTCTGGTCATTCCGGTGGCCGTGGCGGCTGGTGAATCTCTGGGACTAAACCCCCTGGTCTGTGGATTGGCTGTGGTGGTAGTGGGAGATTCCGCGGTGTATTATCCCGCCGGCGCGACCTCCGGCCTCTTCATATACGAGCGCGCAGGCGTCAAAGCGATCGAGGTCTTCCGCTTCGGCCTGTTGATGACAGCGGTAGCCATCGGAACGCTCTTCCTGCTGGTGTTGCCATATTGGAGCCTGGTTGGTCAGCCATTGGTGAAGTAGGCGCAAACAGTCGGAGGCCGCTGATATGCCACAGGACTTATAAGACAGGTCGCAGTCAGGTTGGGGGAGATTCGTTCTGTCGCGGCGGTCCGGTTGAAGACGGAGTGTGTGGAGCTTAGAATGGCACGAGTATCAGGGATTCCCGATGGGATGTGCTACTCTTGCGCCATGGACACCGCCGACTTCCTCAGACATATGCAGAGCCTGCTCTGGTACCAGGACCAAATCGTCCATGTGGAGCAGGCGCCTTCGAGAGAGGCGCAGACGCGCGACCTGGACCCGCCGCTCGACGCTCGCCTTGTCCAGAGGCTGGAGGACCTGGGCGTGTCCGGTCTCTATACGCACCAGGCGGAGGCCATCGAGAAGCTGCGGGACGGGAAGAACGTCATCGTCGCCACTCCTGCGGCGAGCGGCAAGAGCATGTGCTACAACCTGCCGGTTCTGGAGGCGCTGCTGAAAGACCGGACGGCGCGCGCTCTGTACCTGTATCCGACTAAGGCGCTGGCGCAGGACCAGGAGAAGAAACTCGCCGCTCTGATGCCGGGAGGCGAGAGTCCGCGCGGCATAAGGCACGCTATTTTCGACGGAGACACGCCGCGCCCGGACAGGCCCTCAATACGGCGAAGCTCGAACATCGTCATGACCAACCCGGATATGCTGCATCTGGGAATCCTGCCCAACCATCGCGCCTGGTACAGGACGCTGCGCGGGCTGAAGTACGTCGTGCTGGACGAGGCGCACGTGTACCGGGGAGTGTTCGGGACGCACGTGGCGAACGTTCTCAGAAGGCTTAGGCGTCTGTGCCGAATGATGGGCAGCAGTCCGCAGTTCATCCTGTGTTCGGCGACGATAGCCAATCCCGTTGAGCATGCCGAAAGGCTGGTCGGAGAGCCGTTCGAGGTTGTGGAGGATGACGGTTCGCCATACGGGGGCAAGGACTTCGTTCTGTGGAATCCGCCGATGATTGATCTGGCGGACGGCTCGCGGCGTTCGACGAACTCGGAGGCGACGCAGGTGTTCGCGGAGCTTCTGAAACGGCACACGCGCACGATGACCTTCGTCCGCAGCAGGCGTCAGGCTGAACTGATACACGTTTACGCGCGCGACCAGCTCAAGTTCACTCACCCGGTGGTAGCCAAACGCATATCGCCGTACCGAGCGAGCTACCTGCCCGAAGACCGGCGGCGCATAGAGAAGGACCTGTTCGAGGGCAGGCTGCTCGGACTTTCTACCACCAACGCGATGGAGCTTGGCGTGGACGTTGGGAATCTGGACGCGACGATACTGACCGGATACCCTGGCACCATCGCGAGCGCGTGGCAGCAGGCGGGTCGCAGCGGTCGGAGCGGCGAACGCTCTCTCAGCGTCATGATCGCCAACAACAACCCGCTGGACCAGTACCTGATGCGTCATCCGGAGTCGTTCTTCGGCAAGAGCCACGAGAGTGCCCGCATATCTCCGGCCAACCCCTACATAATGAAGCCGCACCTGATCTGCGCGGCATACGAAGCGCCGCTCACGATGAACGATACGGAATTCTTCGGACATGAGCTTCTGTGGTACGCGGACGAGCTCATCGAGGACGAGTACCTTCATGTTCGGCATGGACGCTGGCACCTGCTGCCGGAGGTCACGTATCCGGCGGAGCGCGTCAACATACGCTCGGCGTCGGGCGCGTTCTATACGCTGGTGGACTCGGAGACGGGCGCGATTCTCGAGACGGTGTCGGAAGAGACGGCTTTCATGCAGCTTCATCCGGGCGCGATCTATCTTCACCAGGGAGAGTCGTACCTGGTGAAGGACCTGGACCTGGACTCGCATACCGCGTACTGCTCGCTCACTGACGCTCCCTACTACACCCAGGTTCGAGACTATACCGAGACGCGCATCCTGAATACTTACAAGAGCAAGCGGGCGGGGCCGGTGTCGGTGTTCCTGGGCGAGGTGAACGTTTCGACGCACGTAGTCGGGTTCAAGCGGGTGAAGCATCAGACTGAGGAAGTTCTGGGCGATGAGTATGTCGAGCTGCCTCCGCAGGAGTATGAAACGACCGCGCTGTGGTTTACGCCCACCCGCGACACGCTGGACCGCATCCACGACGAGAAGCTCGATCTCGCGGGTGGGCTGCACGCGGTGGAGCATGCCGCTATCGGTATCCTGCCGCTGTTCGCCATGTGCGACCGCAACGACATCGGCGGCATCTCGACCCCGCTGCACCCGGACACGGGCAGACCGCAGGTGTTCATCCACGACGGACATCCGGGCGGCGTAGGGGTCGCGGAACACGGCTACGAGGTCATCGAAGACCTGTGGCGCGCGACATACGAGGTCATAAGCCGGTGCCTGTGCGAGGCGGGCTGCCCATCCTGCATACACTCGCCAAAGTGCGGCAACAACAATCAGCCGCTGGACAAGGAGGTGGCGGGGATGATATTGGAGGGGCTGCTGGGGGAAGGTTGACAACCATGGGCCTGTACCAATTTGGTCGGTGGTCGGTTTCACTGATACAGCGTCAGTCGGCGCTGTATGTTTCCCAACTCTCCACTCGCTATGTTACAATATGTCTGTCATAGAACAAAAGTGCCTGATATATATAATGTAGAGTTTATCAATGACGACAAATCCGGCTCACAATTTTTTTCTGCAAGTGAGTTCATGCCGATTTCATAGCTGAATCCACCGATTTTCAGGTCAAAATCCACCTGAAATGTCACCACGGCTCCACCAGGACTTCACCTGAAGTAATATAAATCAGGATATATGTCATGCTCTCTATCAGCGAACCTGTATCAGCTTGGTCGCCGCTGACTGTGGCGCGAAAATCCCCTCTCCCTCGATGGGCTGATAGGGCTGGGTAAATGTCCAGTCAGCTATGAATTTCAATAACAGACCCCCTCTCCCTTGAGGGAGAGGGCTGGGGTGAGGGTGATTGCCCCTACCCACCAAACTGATACAGCATCGACAGCCATATTAAATTTGTCCCCCCCCCCCCCCGCATGATATACACTCATTCGGCAACAAACCGACAGTACTCGGAACCAGGAAGGAAACAAACGTCGCCAATGCTCAAGAGAACCCTGACAGCCATCACCGCTTTTGTACTCTTGTCCACCATCGCGATTGGGGTAGTGTCCATCCCATCGAGCGCTCAGGCGCAAGGGTCTCAAGAGTCCGCCAACCTTGCCAAGTTCGTCGCTCTCATGCAGTACATCCGCTCTGAACCCACACCCGCCGATGTACACGCGAACAATGTCCCTCAGCTCGCGGCATTCGACAGCGCGTTCTCCGACATATACATAACCGGGTTCATAACGCCCTTCACAGGCGAAACCCCTGAACAGGTGAAAGCGCGTCTCCAATCCGTCCCCGAAGAAGACAGATTCACGGCCGTGATGGTGGAATCGTATCGTCTCGCCTCGAACCCACTGCTTCTGGACATAATGCACATACTTTTGGCGCAGTACTATGTTGACTTCTTCACCACGACCGACCTGGGCGGCGCGTCCGCATTCCTGAATCGCGCCGAAATCGCGAGGCTGGCCGACGGCTTCGACTCGACGAACTACGCCATACCCGCGCCGACCTCGACCGGAGCGGCGCCGCCATCTACTCGGGGACAGGGCAAGGTGGATTCCGCCAATCTTGCCAAGTTCGCGGCGCTCATGCAGTACATCCGCTCCCAGCCCACGCCCGCCGACGTACACCCGAACAATGTGCTTCAGCTCACGATATTCGACAGCTTGTTCTCCGACATATACATAACCGGGTTCATAACACCCTTCACAGGCGAAACCCCTGAACAGGTGAAAGCGCGTCTCCAATCCGTCCCGGCGGAGGATAGGTTCACAGCGGTAATGGTGGAGTCGTATCGTCTGGCCTCGAACCCGCTGCTTCTGGATATAATGCACATACTTTTGGCGCAGTACTATGTTGATTTCTTCACCACGACCGACCTGGGCGGCGCTTCGGACTTCCTGAATCGGGCGGAAATAGTGAGGCTGGCCGACGCCTTCGACTCGACGAACTACGCCATTCCAGCGCCGTCTGCGACCCGGACACCCGCGCCGACCGCGACCGCAGCAGCGACTGCCACGCCAATTGCTACCCCGACAGCGACTTCCACGCCGACGATTGCCCAACTGGTCAAGAACGTGCAGGGCGGCGTGGTTCAGATAATCACCATCACGAGTTCGGGCTCCGGGTTCATCATAGATTCGGATGGACGGGTCGTCACCAATCAGCACGTTGTGAGCGGCAACCGGAGCGTGACGGTCAGGATGCACGACGGAACGGAGTATCCGGCCAGCGTTCTGGGCGTGGACGCTGTTGCCGACCTAGCGGTCGTTGATATAGCGCCTGAGGTCGCTCTCCCCCACGTTCCGCTTGGCGATTCGTCGCGCGTTCAACTGGGAGAAGGTGTCGTTGCGATGGGGTTTCCGCTGGGATTCCAGCTTGGCCAGTCAATGACGGTCACCAGTGGAATCGTTTCCGCCAAGCGCGTCTATGACGGGGTGGAACACATCCAGACGGACGCCGCCATAAACCCGGGCAACAGCGGCGGGCCGCTTTTCAATCGCGCCGGGCAGGTAGTCGGCGTGAATACTTCAGTAATAAGGGAAACCCGAGACGGAAGACAGGTAGAAGGCATATCGTTCGCGGTCGCTATAAACGAAGTGAAGTCGAGGCTGGAAACGCTTAAGGGCAGCGGGAGTCCGCAGCCGGTCACTACGCCCACTTCGGTTCCAACTCCCACTACGCCAGTTCCGACTCCCTCCGCCGCGCCCACACCACCGCCGCTTCCGGCGGGCTGGGACAGATACAGAAACGGTGTGTATGGATTCAGTGTGGATACGCCGCCGCGTTGGACACTAGATGAAGATTCGGAGAAATCGGGCTTCGCCTACATCCGCGCACCGGACCGAAATGCATACATAGTTATCTCAGCCTTTGACATAAGCGCTTCGGATTCACTGCAAGGATATGCGGAATGGTATCGGGGCTGGTTAACGGAATACGCGCACGATAATTCGTACAACGTATTCGAGATAACCTCGTTCGGCAGGAAACGAGAGGGCGGGAAGGAATTCTACGAACTGGTCTACCGCGAGCAATCGTCAACCGCGTACTGTGTCGAGCGGATCACCGAGCGGATCTACTTCTCGCTATGGCATCCCGACAAGCCTCACAGATATAAGGTGGGTACCGGTATATGCGAAGGCAGCGTCAGCAGATATTCGGCCAACGAGAGGGTGATACAGAAGAGCTTCACCGAGTGGATGCCCTACTGGAACGCCACGCACGCCTTTGGTCTGAATGTCGCTCCCGGCTGGATATTGGACGAAGAGACCAATAGAGAAAACTATTCCGCCTTCTGGACGTCTGACCAAGCGGGTGTTTTCGAAATCGCCGCTCAGCCCGTTGGCTCGTCAGAGACTCTCGAAGACTTCAAAGATTGGCGCGTCGGTATATTGAATCAGTACGCGGACACATGGGAGACATTTGATAAAGGCGTAATACTTGGGTTTGGCGGTCAAATAGGCGCAAGGGACAGATATATCGTCAGCTATCGCGGACGGACTGAATCAAAGTACTGCGTTTCGCGTAACGTGGATTTGATAGTCCTGTCATCCTACCATCCCGAACACGAATACGGATTCCTGGTAATTACCGGGGTGTGCGAATACATTCCCAATTACGACCAACTTGACGACGAAAGATGGGAGATGATATACGGCTTCAGGTACTAGCGGCTGTCTTGAGACGGGTGCGCTGACCCGGGCGGCATACGGATGCTGAGCGCTTGCCTTTTGCCTATGGTCTCATATATGGATGGTGTAGGCGATGGACTGAATACGCCTATTATATGAGACGGATCACGAAAGATTGATGAATCTGAATGACCTGGGCTTGGGAGACATTCTTGCCATCACTCCCGCGGTCGGCAATGCGCTGGCGGAAGCTGCCAGTATGTGCTTAGAATCGCAGGGGCATACTCAAGGGGTTCGGCTCACGGTTCGGGGCTGTAGCGACAATGTCCATGCCCTTACATGGAATCCGGATGCAGCGCAAGCTCAACTGAGTTGGAACGATCCCGACTACGCCACAGAGAAGGGCGCTGAAGGTATAGCAATCCTGGTTGCCGGGGCAGAGCTTGGATATTCGATAATCAGGCAGTCTTGGAAAGGTACTGGGTTTGACTACTGGATAGGAGAGGCGTCCGATGAAGGCTTCCTCGATAAGGCAGGACTGGAAATATCAGGCATTCGGAATGGTGACGACCGCGCCATAAGAGCGAGGGTGAGAGAAAAGTTGCGGCAGGCCGGCAGACCTGCCAATTCAGGGCTACGGACTTACGTGATAGTGGTAGAGTTCGGGAGACCCGTTGCCGAGGTTCAGGAAAATGAGCGCTCTTGACGAACTACACGACAAGGCTATGGAAAAGACTTTCTTCGCGGACTTGGAACGTCGGCGGGGAAATACGAATGCGTCCATGAAACTGTTCGAGCAGGCGCTTGACCTGGAACTTAAAGCCATCGCGCAAATGACCGAACCCACAGAGCCAACCCACTCTATCCTGCACCGCAGCGCGGGGTGGCTGGCGCTGGGTTGCAACCAGCCCCGCAAGGCCGAACAACTGGCGTCCAATGCCCTCGCTTATGAACCTCCCCCAGAGATTGCCGAGGAACTGTGGGATCTTCGGAAGCGGGCGCAGTCTCGCCTGCGGCGTGGGACGGATGCCTTAGTCTCAGCCGAGGACGACTAGCGCGGGCGAAACTTGCGCTGGCAAGCTACGAACAGATGCGGCTTCAATTCGTAGCTGTTGACTTAGTAACTATCTCAAAACCCGACCTTAAGGAATTTCACCCTCACCCCAGCCCTCTCCCTCAAGGGAGAGGAAGATTGTGTCCTCCTGCCATCCGCTTGAGCGAAGAGTTTTGAGATAGTCTATAAGCTGGACTTTGTACAAAAGCTAGACAGGATATGAAAGCGGGGTAAGATAGCCGAGCCAAGCTATCACGAAAGGTCCGGCTACGCTCACCCTGCCCGAAGCCATTATACCCATACTCCAACCCTTCTCAACTCTGTTTCAACGCAGAACCTGGATGAAGGTTCAGGTATTGCTGGTCGGAGTCATTCTAGCTCCGCGAAAGCGCACCATCACATCCGCTCTTCGCGTCATGGGCCTCGACGACGATGACGGCTTCGCAAAGTACCACCACGTTCTCAATCGCGCCGCATGGTCGTCCCTGCGGCTGAGCCGAGTTCTGCTGACGCTTCTGATTCAGCATCTTGCCCAAGGGGACGGTCCATTGGTATTCGGGATAGACGAAACAATTGAGCGGCGGCGGGGCAGTCGCATCAAGGCAAAGGGCATCTACCGAGACGCTGCGCGCTCCAGCGACAGCCATCTGGTCAAGGCCTCGGGCCTGCGTTGGATAAGCCTGATGTGGCTGATCACCATACCCTGGGCGCATAGGACATGGGCATTGCCTGTACTGACGGCTCTGGCTCCTTCCGAACGCTACAACCGGAAGATGGGACGGACTCACAAGAAAATCACCGACTGGGCGCGCCAGATGATACTCCAACTCCGACGCTGGCTGCCGGACCGTCCCATCGTGGTGGTGGCGGACAGCGGCTACGCCGCACTCGACCTGCTCCACTTCTGCCAGTCTATGTCCCAACCCGTTGCCTTCATCACCAGACTGAGGCTGGACGCCGCGCTCTACGAACCCGCTCCAACCCGACTGCCCGGTCAAATGGGACGCCCGCGTCTCAAGGGCCAGCGCCTGCCCACGCTCAGGGAACTCCTCGACCGCCCCGATACGCGCTGGAGCCGGACATCTGTCGCATGGTACGGCGACGACACCCGAACAGTGGAACTCAGCTCTCATACCGCCGTCTGGTATCATGCGGGCAAGCCACCTGTGCCCATTCGCTGGGTTCTCATTCGAGACCCACTGGGGCAGTTCCACTCCCAGTCCCTGCTGTGCACAGATCTTTCAGTATCCCCTACGCAGATCGTTGAATGGTTCACGCTGCGCTGGCAGCTCGAGGTGACCTTCCAAGAGGTACGCGCTCACCTTGGAGTGGGTACGCAGCGTCAATGGTCGGACCTTGCCATAGCCCGTACCACGCCCGCGCTGTTGGCGCTGTTCTCCTGGGTTACACTCGCAGCCGAACTGCTAAGGCGAGAAGGTTCAGTTCCAACGCGTTCAGCCGCATGGTACGCCAAGTCTGAACCCACGTTCAGCGACGCAATCACGTTGGCGCGTCATCATATGTGGAGAGCGTCTGAGACTTTTTGTGTGTCTGAGCGCAAACCCGACATCGTTAAAGTCCCCGCGCTTCTGTTCAACCGACTCATAGAATCCCTGACTTACGCCGCCTGAATGTACAAAGTCCAGCTTAGTAGGGGTCCAATGGCTCCATTCGAGCCTCTGTGAGCCGGAACCAGTAGGCGGTGTTCTGATCATTTCTTTCGATGAAGCGTTCAGAATTGCTGAAAAGGCGGCTGTCGAGGCCTGGGGCGAGTCTCTCCGCGGCGACGACGGCGTAAACATCCTTGCCGGTCGAACTTCTCAGCATTTTCGCGTGGTCGGTCGCTCGCCTTACGTCCTCCATGTCTCCTGTGTAGGACGCTTCCATCGCGATGTAGAATCCCGGATGGTCTATCTTTCGACCTGTTATCTCAGCTATGAAATCCGCTGCTTGAAAGGTCTCCCAGGATCTTTCCCGAAGCTGAAGAGCGTCAATGGCGTCATAGTTCTCGTCGAGAAAATCGCTCAATTCAGCGCCGCGAAGTCGCCTGATATTCAATCTTCTCAGGTGGTGGACTTGGGCGAAGGTTCTGGCGACTTCCCAGGAGTTTCGCTTCGCGGCGTCTATGGCGTAGCTGCCCCGGAAGCGACCGAAGTCTTCATGTTGCTGCCGGTACATCCCGTGCAGCGCTCGTATATCTCCCTGCATGGATTCCTGGGCGGCGCGCGTTTCGGCGAGTTCATCGAGTATCTTGTTCTGGGTAGCGAGCATCTTGTTCTGGGTAGCGAGCATGGATGTCTGGGTCTCGCGCGTTTCGGCGAGTTCCGCGAGCATCCTGTTCTGGGTAGCGAGCATAGCGGCGAACTGGACTGGCAGGGCGAGGATATCGTCTGTCAGTATGGCGCGCCGGACTTCGCTCAGCAGTTGAGGGTCCGCTCGCAGAGCGTGGATGATGTCTTCGGATGTGTGTATGGCTACCATGACTATTTCCTGATTCATTTTACACATGATTGGGAATGTGGGCAATGCGGCCATTGCGCGAGAAGCTGTATCAGTTTGGTCGGTGGGAGTAATCACCCTCACCCCAGCCCTCTCCCTCAAGGGAGAGGGGGTCTGTTGATTGAAATTCTTAGATGGCTGCACATTTACATACCCTTCTCAGCCCGTCGAGGGCTGAGAAGATTTTCGCGCCGCAAGGAACGCCGACTAAGTAACTATCTCAAAACCCGACCTTAAGGAATTTCACCCTCACCCCAGCCCTCTCCCTCAAGGGAGAGGGAGATTGTGTCCTCCTGCCATCCGCTTGAGCGAAGAGTTTTGAGATAGTCTCTAAGCTGGTACAGGTTGTTGTCGTTCACAGGATCTTTCCAAAGTCGATAGGTGTGTGGAAAATCGGCTGGGTTATATATTCTGATTTATGTTGGTTCAGGTGAAGTCCTGGTGGACTTCAGGTGACGTTTCAGGTGGGTATTGACCTGAAAATCGGCGGATTTAGCTATGAATTCGCCTGGAATTGACCTGCAGAAAAAAAGTGTCGGACATTTTTGTCGTCATTGATAAATTCCACATTATATAATTTAGGCACTTTTGTTCTGTAACAGGCATATTGTAACATAGTGAGCGGAGAGTCGCGCAACACTTCGTACTGACTTGAAGCCGTATCAGTTTGGTCGGCGGCGGTAATCACCCTCACCCCAGCCCTCTCCCTTAACCCGGATCCACCGAAGGGATGGATGAGTCGTCGTGCAAAAGGGGTGAGAAAGCGCTCCATTGAATCTGGGATAATGGGTTTGAAGACAAGAACCAACCCCAGAGCAGGAGCACTTAATAGATGTTACCACCTGAGCGTCCCGACCGCATCCGAATCGCCTTCGACGATCCCCGGCTGGTGGCCAATGCCGGGCTGCTCGTGCCGGCCACTCTCGCTCAGCGCCTGGGACTGAGTGAACTGGTGGACAGCAACGTTGACCTGGGCGATGCGCCGGGACGGGCGAACCCGGGAGACAAGACGCTGACCCTGGTTGCCTCGGCGCTGGCCGGTGGGGACTGCATCGATGACGCCGACGCGCTGCGTGCCGGTGGGACCGGGCGGGTGTTGGGCTGTACAGTGAAGGCGCCATCCACCCTGGGGACCTTCCTGCGCAGCTTCAGGTGGGGACATGTGCGGCAGTTGGACCGGGTGAGCCGGGAGTTGCTGGCGCGGGCCTGGGCCGCTGGCGCGGGTCCCGGCGATGAGCCGTTGACCATCGACCTGGACTCCACCATCTGCGAGACCTACGGACTGGGCAAGGAGGGCGCCCGCCGCCACAACTACACCGGCCAGAGAGGCTATCACCCGCTTGTGGCCGTCGCCGCAGGAACCGGCGACGTGCTGATGGCCCGGTTGCGACAGGGTCGAGCCAACACCGCCCGGGGCGCAGCCCACTTCCTGCGTGAGACGGTGAGCCGGGTGCGCTGCGCCGGGGCCACAGGACAACTCACCGTACGCGCCGACAGTGGCTTCTACACCCATGACATCGTCTCCGTATGCCGAAAGACAGGTGTCCGCTTCTCCATCACCGTCCGTCAGCACACCCGACTGCGCAATCTCATAGAGGCCATACCTGAGGAGGACTGGACTCCCATACCCTACTGGATGGACGGCGCAGCCGACGTGGCTGAGACCACCTACACCCCTTTTCGGAACGAGCCCGATGCCGCACCGGTGCGTCTCATCGTCCGCAGGGTGAAGCCCACGCCCGGTTCACAACTGGCCCTCTTCGTCGACTACAGCTATCACGCCTTCATCACCGACCGACAGGGCGACACCCTCCAACTGGAGGCCGACCATCGCCGCCACGCCGAGATCGAGAACGCCATCCGAGACCTCAAGTACGGTGTCGGGCTGAACCATCTGCCCTCGGGGCGCTTTGCAGCCAACGCCGCCTGGATGGCCATACAGGTAATGGCTCACAACCTGGCTCGCTGGATCGGACGCATCGGTCTGCGCGAGCCGGTGGCGACCACCAAGACCCTGCGCAGACGCTTGTTCTCCCTCGCCGGACGGCTCACCCACTCGGCCCGCCGCCTTACTTTGCATCTCCCGCAGCGCTGGCCCTGGGAAACACAGTTCGGTCGCGCACTGACCAGACTGCGAGCCATTCCTCTGCCGGCCTGACGGCAGTGTCTACTACTGACCACCGTACACACCACAGCCTGTCTTGTCCGTAAGATCGCTCCGGACCGGACCGCGGGTGTCCACTGTTGCCCGCAGATTCGTCAAACTCGCCCCAAATCGCCACTGTGGGCCTCCATTGGCGTCCAAAATCACGACCGCGGACCTTCAGAACGACCCAGGCGCTGACATCATAACCGCACCGCCACTTTGACACGTCCCTCACCCACGCCCCGGCGGCGATACTAACCCTCTTCGGTGGATTCGGGTTAAGGCGCTGCCGCGCAGATGGGTGGTTGAGCGAACATTCGCGTGGCCGGGAAGGTTGCGCGACTCTCCACTCGCTATGTTACAATATGCTTGTTACAGAACAAAAGTGCCTGAATTATATAATGTGGAGTTTATCAATGACGACAAAAATGTCCGACACTTTTTTTCTGCAGGTCAATTCCAGGCGAATTCATAGCTAAATCCGCCGATTTTCAGGTCAATACCCACCTGAAACGTCACCTGAAGTCCACCTGGACTTCACCTGAGGTCACATAAATCAGAATATATATAACTCAGCCGATTTTCCACACACCTATCAACTTTGGAAAGACCCTGTGAACGACAACAACCTGTATCAACTTAGTCGGCGTTCCTTGCGGCGCGAAAATCCCCTCTCCCTCGACGGGCTGATAGGGGTATGTAAATGTCCAGTCAGCTATGAATTTCAATCAACAGACCCCCTCTCCCTCGAGGGAGAGGGCTGGGGTGAGGGTGATTACTGCCACCGACCAAACTGATACAGCATCTAGATCTTATTACAAACTGGACTAGCCCCACGCTGTCCAATATAATCCGACAGATACACTGATAGTCCCATAGGAACCAACTCGGAGGAACGCATTTCATGGCAGAAAACACAATTCGCATCGGGTATGTCGGCGCGGGAGGGAATACAAGACTGAGGCACCTTCCCGGCTTTGCCGAAATCGAGGGCGTAGAGAGCGTTAGCGTGGCGAACCGCAGCCGAGAATCAGGCCAGCGAGTCGCCGACGACTTCGGCCTGAGCACGGTCTATGACTCCTGGATTGACCTCATCGAGGCCGACGACACGGACGCAATATGCATCGGCACATGGCCGTATATGCACCGTGACCTTGTGGTGGCTGCTCTGGACGCGGATAAGCACGTTCTTACTGAAGCGCGCATGGCGATGAACTCGGACGAAGCCAGGGAGATGCTCCACGCGTCCCTGTTGACACCGCGCTTGGTAGCCCAGATCGTTCCCGCTCCGCACACGCTTAAGATAGACAGCACAATCAAAGACCTCATCGGGGATGGCTACTTCGGGGACGTGCTTTCGGTGGACATTACCGTACACCAGGGCGGGTTCGTGGACAGGGATTCGGAACTCCACTGGCGTCACAACCGGGATATGTCCGGGAACAACATCATGCAGATGGGAATATGGTACGAGGCCATAATGCGCTGGTTCGGGCCGGCGGCGGCAGTGACAGCCGTGGGACAAGTCAACGTCAAGCATCGCAAGGACTGGGACGGCGGACTGGCATACATCAACATACCGGACCATATCGAGATACTGATCGAGTTCGCGTCCGGCCCGCTGGCAAGGATGCGCCTGAGCACGGTTACCGGACTCGCGCCCGATGATCAGGTTTGGATTTTTGGTTCAGATGGCACAGTCCACGTGGACTCCGCATCTATGACCGTCAGAGGCGGTCGTCGGGGAGACGGCGAACTGGCGGAGATCGCAATACCGGAAGAGAAACAGGGTGGATGGCGCGTCGAGGAAGAGTTCATCAATGCGATTCGGGGGATCGAACCCGTAACCCACACCAGTTTCTTCGACGGCGTTCGCTATATGGAGTTCACGGACGCCGTGACTGTAAGTATGCAGAGGGGCGAGAGGGTAACCCTGCCGCTGATTTAGCGCGCCGAAACAGGCCCAGGGATGGCGGACAATCCCCCGACGAACCTCCGTCGTATTATAATAATGGAGTGGGCGCGCTTGTACTCACATTAGTGGAAGCTCACAGGGGGGATGCGACATGAAAAGCGCAAAGCGGTTCATATCACTGGCCTCGCTCGGAGCGCTCGTTCTGTCCCTGGTCGCCATTCTTCCGGTCTTCTCCGACGCGGGGGCGCTGAGATTCTACGACCCGTCCGACGCCGAGGAGGAGCGGACATGGGGCAGGCAGGGCGGACAGGTCGGTCTCGAGCTGACGGACCCCGACATTTCCGGCATAAGGTCCGGCGTCATAAAACACGTGAACATCCCCGGCGGAACCCCCGATGAATGCGATGATTGCGCGCTGGCCGAGACGGTGACGCTGAATAATAAGCGCACTTTCTTCCTGGAAAACGTCCCGGTTGTTGACAGGAACGACGACGGGTTCGTAAACCGCAGGGACGTGAACGTCTTCGAGGTGGACGGCTCCGAACTCACGGTTGACAGGGCGAGCGTGGACGGTCGGGTTGACCTGGTGGCTCTATACACCGGAACCGTCTATGTCCGCTACTGGGGCGCCAGAAGGCACAACACCGGCGACGCGGTGAGGATCAAGTCCCAGGCCGACCCGACGGGTTTCACGATGACGCTGAGGGAGACTTCGCCGACCAGCGGCGTTTTCCGCCTCGTGATAAGTGTCGGCATGAGGAACTCCGACCCGGACTCCAGCCCCCCACGCCTGAAGGTTGGCAAGGACGACGTAATCACGCTGAGTTACAAGGACTTGGATCAGTCCCGTACTATCTCCAAGAAGTTGAATGTGGAGACAACGCCCCCTGTATTCTCCAACATCAGACCGGCGCACGGCTCCGCGGGCAGGGCCGATCCCGAGGTCGAGTTCGACGTGACCGACGCCCGTTCCGGCGTCGCGGACGAAGACAGCGTATGGGTCATCTTCGCCGCCGATGACAATGACGACGGCATCATCGAGCAAGCGAGAGAATACAGGGTGAACGGCGCTCCGCGCGGACATATTGACCCCATAGAACCCGGTTTCTGGGTCAGGATGGGGCTTCCACGCTCCTTCGAAATCGGTTCCGACGCCACCATCTACTGGTGGGCGCTGGCGCAGGACGCCGCCGGCAACCTGGGCATTCTGGACAGGCCAAGACCGGCTGACAGCACATACCACCCGTGCTTCCTGCCCGATTTTCCCAGGGGGGACCTGGACGGGACAGACGTCACCGCCGCCATCCACGTCGGCGGCTGTATGCCCCACGCGGCCATGATTGACAACACCGGCCCCACGATAAAGAGGGTGGTAACGGGCCGCTGGTGGGATACCTCGAAGAGCGGAGATGACAAGACCGAGTACGACCCGACCAAAGCCAGAAACACCAGCATTCTGGTGGCATTCAGCGAGGATATGGACTCATTCACCATCCAGAGTTCGGACTTCAGGGTGGATGGCAAGGTTCCACTGAAAACGGAAGTGTTCGACGGGCGCGGGGACTACGTATTCCTAACTGTTCCTCCCCTTGCGGCTGACGCGGCCCCCGAGGTCGAGCTGGTCGGAGACGTGCGCGACCTGGCGGGCAACTATTACGGAGCCGAAGATACCCGGCCTGAGCCGACACCCGAACCAACCCCGGCGCCAACGCCTGAGCCGACTCCGACTTCCACGCCCGATTCGCTGGATTTCCTCATCATAGTTCTGAGGGAAGCCGGATCCCTGGGAGTTCTGTCCGATGAGTTGACGGACCTGATGTCGGACTGGTTCATAGAAAACCGGATAGCCCCGGTCACTGGCGAGACAGCAGAGCGGGTAACGGAACGCCTGTCCGCCGATCAACGATTGGACTTGCTTATCGCGGTCCTGCGAGAAGCCGCGTCCATCGGGGTTCTCTCAGACCAGATAGCCGACCTGCTGTCGGACTGGTTCATCGCGAACATGATCGCGCCGAACACGGGCGAGACGCCGGACGAGGTGAGGGAGCGGTTGTCTGCGGAATCGGAACCATAGCCAACATTCCGCCGCGCATACTCAATGGAAGTTTCTTTGACAGCCCCCAACGCCCAGCTTACGATTCGTAATCACACAGACTCATAGCGGGATGGCGCAGCATGAAAATCAAGATGCTGTTTACGCCATTAGTATTTCTTGGGACGCTGATTCTGTCTCTCGTCGCCGTCGTTCCGGCATTCTCAGCCACCGGCACAGTGCGATTCTACAGTTCCTATCCCTACTACACATATGAGGACAAGGAGTGGGCAAGACAGGGCGGTTCGTCATCCGAGCAGCACACACTCAGCAACGAAAGGACATTCTTCCTGGAAGCTATTCCGATTGCCGACAAGAATAGCGACGGATTCGTCAATAGGAACGACGTGACAGTAGTGGACGCGAGCGGCGACAACCTTGCTATTGACAGGGTGAGCGCCGACGGTCGGGTTGACCTTGTAAGCCCACACACTGGAACCGTCTTCGTCAGCTACGTTGCCATGGACGTCAATGGCAACGTCCACAATATAGGGGGTGGACAGATAGGTCTTGAAGTCTCCGACCCCGATCTGGACATCATCTCCAAGATGGAAGGCGTCTCATCCGAGCAGCACACATTCAGCAACGTTAATAGCTTCTTCCTGAGAAATGTTTCCGTAGTGGACAGAAACGATGACGGTTTCGTCAACGAACGGGATGTATCAATCGAAGATGCGGTCGGCAACCCGATAGAAGTTGACAGAGTATACATAGACGGGCGTGTTGATCTTGTAATCCCATACACCGGAACCGTCTTCGTCAGCTACTGGGCCGACGGTATTAACGACACCGGAGACAAGGTAAGAGTCAAATCGCAGGCAGACCCTGTTGGGTTCATTGTAACACTGAAAGAGACCAGCCGGACCAGCGGAGTCTTCCGCTGGGTTATTGACACTAATGCCGCGCGGTCAGACGCCGATTCCATCCCGCCGAGTCTGAAAGTCGGCAAGGACGACATAATCACGCTGACATACATGGACCTTGATCCACCCCAAACTATTTCAAAGAGACTGTATGTAGAGACCACGCCCCCGACCTTCTCCAACATAAGCCCGGTGCACGGCTCGTCATACACTGCCGATACTGAAATCCAATTCGACGTAACCGACGGCGATTCGGGTGTGGACTATGGTGATATTTGGATCATCTTCGCGGTTGACCAAGACTCGGACGGCGTTATCGAGAGCGCTTACGAGCGCGACCCATCGAGATACAGCACAATCCACGATGGTATGAGAGCAAGCCGTTTGCTCCCCGATGACTCTGAAATTGATCTGGGCGCCACCATCTACTGGTGGGCGCTGGCGCAGGACGGCGCGGGCAATCTTGCCGTGCTGGATAGGCAGAGCTCGCTTGATGGCAGAAACGACCCTTGCTCCCCTGGGGACTTCCCCAGGACATCTTTGGCAGGGGTTGACGTCGGCAGAACAGGACAGGTCGCAGGTTGCCAGCCGTATGCGGTCAGAATTGATTATACCGGCCCGTATATAGAGAGGATCGTAACCGGACATTGGTGGGATGCATCCAAGAGCGGAGATGACAAGACCGAGTATGATCTGACCAAGGCCAGAAACGACAGCATCCTCGTGGATTTCAGCGAGGAAATGGACGCTTCCACCATCCAGAGGTTCGATTTCGAGGTTGATGGGCGGGTCCCCCTCAAGGCGGAGGTTTTCAGCGGACGAAAGGACTATGTGTTTCTCACCGTTTCCGAGCTTGCGGCTAACGCGCGTCCTACTGTCGAAGTGATAGGGGAGATACGCGATACGTCCGGTAATCGTTATCGAGCTGAAGATAACCGACCTACACCGCAGCCAACGCCCGCGCCAACGCCTTCTATCAGTTCACTGGGCTTGTTCATCCGTGTTCTGCGGGAAGCGGGGAGCCTGGGCGTTCTCTCAGACCAGATAGCAGACCTGCTGTCGGACTGGTTCATCGCGAACATGATTGCGCCGAACACGGGCGAGACGCCGGACGAGGTGAGGGAGCGGTTGTCTGCGGAATAAGGCGAGAGTGGTTTTACTGAGTCTCGAATGGATTCAGGCAGTCCACTCCAAGTTCTACGAAGCCTCTCGTGTTTCTGGTAACGACAATTAGGTTGTGAACGACAGCGGTCGCGGCAATCATGGCGTCCTTTTCCAAGGGAACTGACTTTCTGTGCTTGAGTCGCGCCCATTCTCTAAAAGAGTTCGCATCCATCGGTAGAACTACAAATGTGGCAAGAACTTCGTCGAGCCAACTTTCTATCTCTTCGGCCTTTATCCTATCTTGCTCACGAGTAATCTCAATGCCAGCCTGTATTTCTCCTATTGTGTACGCAGGCAGAAATATCTGATCACGCGGTATGTTTGAAATCCAACTCAGGACAGCCCCATGCGGGCGTGTGCGTCTAAGTTCCGAAATTACATTGGTGTCAAGGAGATACATCCGCTCTTAGTCGAATGTTGGGGGCGGCCTGTGTAGAAGAGGCTGTCGAGGCGGCGTAAGAGATTCAGTTCGCGCCTCCGGCGCTAAAAGCAAATCTTTGATGTCCCGCTTCATTCCGTTCAGCCTTCGCCATTCCCCGATAGGTATCACGACTGCGGTTTCCTCCCCACACTCGCTCACGACAAACTGAGGCCCTTCTATATAGCTGGTTGTTAGAATCTCGCCAAATCGCTCTCCAACTTCCTCAATACGCCATTTCTTGCTCATATCCTCTCACCCTCTCCTATATCTCCGATTCAGTATAAGACTAGCTTAAACTTCTCTAAGGGGCAATGCGAAAACCTGCGGTGGCCAGGGATGCGCGGCTCGTTACAAGGTTCGTCTTTTATTGTATCCTGTGTCCGTAGCCCCTGAGACTGGAGAAGACCTAATGACGGATACGCCGCTTCATTACATGACCATCACTGAAATCGCCGCGCTGATAGAAGCGCGGGAGTTGTCGCCGGTCGAGGTCACGAACGCAATACTCGAACGGATTGACGCGCTGGACGGGCATCTGAAAAGCTACGCTATTGTGATGTCCGATCACGCTGCCGCCTCCGCGCAGAGAGCCGAGAGCGAGATTGCGGCAGGGGAGTATCGCGGGCCGCTGCACGGCGTTCCGATAGCGGTCAAGGATCTGTGCTTCACCAACGGGGTCAGAACAATGGGCGGCGCGAAGGTGTACATGGACCATGTGCCGGACTTCGATTCTACGGTCGTGGTGAGGCTGGAGTCGGCGGGGGCAGTTCTGCTGGGCAAGCTGAATCTTACCGAGGGAGCGATGGGCGGATACAACCCCGCGCTCCAGATACCGCTGAATCCGTGGGATAACGACCGCTGGGCGGGATCGTCGTCCAGCGGGTCGGGTTCCGCGACCGCGGCGGGACTGTGCTTTGGTTCGCTCGGGAGCGATACCGGAGGATCCATCCGCTTCCCGGCGGCGGCCTGCGGAATCGTGGGATTGAAGCCGACCTGGGGCAGGGTCAGCAGGTATGGAGTGCTCGCGCTCGCGGAGTCACTCGACCACGTTGGGCCGATGACGCGCAGTTCGGCGGACGCGGGGATCATGCTCCAGGCAATGGCGGGCTACGACGCGAACGATCCCACGTCACTCTCAGACGCTGTGCCGGATATGCTCGGGAACATCGAGGGCGGAGTCGCGGGGATCAGGATTGGTCTGGACGAACATCACATCAGCGATGGGGTTGATCCTGAATTGACGCAGGCGGTTCTGGACGGCGTGAAAGTTCTGGAAGGTCTTGGCGCCGAGATAGTGAATATCCAGATGCCGGACGTGGACAAGTATCTTCCAGCATGGCCGGTCCTGTGCTCAGCTGAGGCGGTCGCGGCGCACCGGGAGAACTACCCGTCACGCAGGGACGACTACGGCCCCTGGTTCCGGGGCTGGCTG
The DNA here is from genome assembly GCA_965261525.1 of Dehalococcoidia bacterium. GTDB lineage: Bacteria > Chloroflexota > Dehalococcoidia > Lucifugimonadales > UBA1123 > VXRN01. The sequence continues at coordinate 9,012 of OZ253472.1, read as the reverse complement.
GACATAGGCGCGGGAAAGTCGGCGGCGGACTACGCCGAGGCCAACAATATGCGCGCCGAGTGCAACGGACTTGTGCGAGAGGCGTTCAGGGATATAGACGTAATGGCGTGTCCGTCCACAACGGGCCCCGCCTACCCGGTCACGCCGGAGATGCTGTACGGCCCGATGGACTCGCGGCGCGGGACAGCGTTTCAGCGTTACACCGTGCCATACGACTTCAACGGAGCGCCCACACTGTCCACGCCGTGCGGCCTGAGCGGCGACGGACTGCCGCTGAGCCTGCAATTCGTGGGCAAGCATCTGTCCGAGCCGTTGCTTTGCAGGATTGGACACGCATACGAGCAGGCGACAGAGTGGAGCGGGCTTCATCCTCCGGTTTAGCTAGAATGAGCGTTCAATGATTCGGTTGAAGCCAGCAATCTGTGTCGGCTGAGGAGACAAGATGAACCAGACTAAGATCAACGGCGTTGACGGCCCGATGAAGGGATTGCGAGTGCTCGACTGGACCATGTACCAGTTTGGCCCGGTGGCGGCGTCCATGCTGGGAGACATGGGCGCGGACGTAATCAAGATTGAGGCGCTGGACGGGGACATCGGACGCGCGGTCGCACGGATGAGTTCGCGCCCAATTGCTCTGGAGGGCGACAGGAACGCTTATTTCGAGACGTGTAACAGGAACAAGCGCGGGATCGCGGTCAATCTTAAGACTGAAGAAGGCCGGGAAATTGTCCATAAACTGGTTGAGCAGGCGGATGTGTTCATCGAGAACTACCGCAAGGGCATACCCGAGAGGCTCGGCATGGACTATGAGACACTCAGGAAGATAAACCCCCGACTGATATACGGCTCGGGTACCGGGTACGGTCCGCTGGGGCCGGACTCGGCGAAGCCCTCGCTGGACGGCTGCGGGCAGGCGCGTTCCGGCCTGATGATGTCCGCGACGCCCATGTCCGCGTCGGAGCCCTCCTACGTGTCGGGCGCGGTCTCGGACCAGATGGGCGGAATAGTTCTGTGCCTCGGTGTCGTCTCCGCGCTGTACGCCAGAGAGGTGACGGGTGTGGGTCAGCGCGTGGACGTCTCGCACCTCAGCAGCACCATGTGGCTGCAGGGACTGGCGGTTAGTATGCAGCTCTTGTCCGGATACCACTACGGCGCAATGGACAGGAAGAATCCGATGAACCCGCTGGTGAATGCCTACGAGTGCCAGGACGGACGCTGGATCCAGTTCATGAGCGCGTAGTTCCAGCGATACTGGGCTGACTTCGCCACCGCGCTTGGCCTGGAAGACCTGATAGACGATCCCATGGTCGGCGACATCCGAGGCATGATGGGAGGATCGCCGGAGCTTACCGCCATAATCGCGGAGCGATTCAAGACTAAACCCGCGGACGAGTGGATGGAGATTCTGAATCGGTATGACGACCTGATTTTCGCCAAGGTGCAGACGGTCGAGGAGCTGGAAGACGATCCACAAGTGGTGGCGAATAACTACATCACCGGATTCCAACACCCGGTAATAGGCGACGTGAAGATGTGCAACTTCCCAGTGGGATTCAGCGAGACTCCGGCTGGCGTCTGGAAAGAGGCGCCGGAGCTTGGCCAGGACACGGAGATGATCCTGATCGAGGAACTGGGCCGCGATTGGGACGACATCCGGCATCTTCAGGAGCGCGGAGCGATCTTGTAGCGGCGGTCAGGATGCGCCGTGTGAACTGTGATTTAGAGGGGAGAACACGATTTGGGATACCTGAGCAGGCAAGAGACCGATGACCTTCTGCGAGAGCCAATCATCTCGTTTGTTACAACGCTTCGGGCAGACGGCGCTCCGCACATGACGCCTGTATGGCACTTGGTGGACGGAGACGAGGTGGTGGTGGCCGTAGGTCGGAATACGGTCAAGGCGCGAAACGTGAGAAGAAATCCGAACGTGGCGCTATGTGTCGCGGCGAATGAGTCGCCTCAGCGTTGGCTTCTGCTCAACGGAGCCGCGCGCGTTTCAGAAGACGGTGTGGAGGAACTGGTGCGGGCGGTATCCTACCACTACCTCGGCGCGGAAGAGGGAGCGCCGTACGTGGAGGACATTCTGAACAAGCTGGACTTCGTCCTGCTCAGGATAACGCCGACGGAGGTCGTGGGCTTCGACGGGCTGGAGTGAGCAAGTTATCAAAGGTCTGTGTCTATCTCTATGTAGTCGTCAGTATCCGATGCTTGATGCTCTTGCGTATCTCGCCTATTGAGTCTGCTATAAACGAACACAGCCGCCAGTCCGACAACATCTATTCCCGCTACCGCCGCGGCCTCCCATGTCGCGCCCAAGAAGGCCATATATCCCGCCAGACCTAAGACTGCCAATACTACAATCACAGACCGAACCACTGGCCCCCCGTTGCGATACTGTTGTCAGAGTGAAGGGCCGTGTTCTCTATTCTCATTCTGTGATTGGATTGCTTTTCTACCATGCCGAAGAGTCGCTCCGCGCCATTTTCCACGACATTGTATCTTGACAACACATCAGGGGGAGGCAGCGGTCCTATCCAGCTTTGTCGCGATACAAGCACGGTATTGCCGCGAATAGGTCCATGGGGACGGGTTTCGTCTTCCGTATGCGTGGGTGGATGAGTTGCCGTTTCTGGCGAAGGGTTTTCTTCAGCCAATGTTTGTCTCCCGCACATTGTGCTTGGAGTTTCCTTCAGTGGAGTCGAAATGTTCCCAATCACCTATGATAGCTCGAAAGTCGCTGCCAATCGCGGCGCAGTCGTTCCACAGCGCTTGACGATCAACGACCTCTGGTGAGCGCCCACTCACAGTGTATGTTCTCGTGGATCCGGTGAAGTCAAATAAACTCGCTATTCCATCTAGGAACGGATTGCGTCGGCGGCGAATACGGTGGCGACGGCGACGGATGCGGATTTTGGTTGGAGTGCCCATGAGTTTCTCTCAACTGGAACTTTGTCGAGTCAGATGCCATCAATTCAAGGTATGTATAATACTATACCTCAATTCACGCCTTGAGCATCTATGAGCCGATTGTTTCTGATGGAAGGCTCTATATCGCCGACTCGCCCCTTTCGCCGGTGCGGACGCGGACGACCTGCTCTACGGGCTGCACGAATATCTTGCCGTCCCCGATCTCCCCGGTGCGGGACACATCTACTATCACGTCTAAGGCGCGGTCCACGTCGGAGTCGCTGACGACCATTTCGAGCTTTAGTTTGGGCAGCATATCAATGACGACGGACTGCCCACTACGGCCAGTATGCACTATGCCGCGCTGCGCCCCGCGTCCGGTTACCTGTGTGGTTGTCAGCCCTGAGAACCCGGCTTCTACCAAGGCGTCCTTGAGCTGGTTTAACTTTTCAGGTCGGATAATTGCTTCAATTTTTTTCATATGAAACCTTCCTGAATGATGCGCGGCGGGTGGGGCGGTTTTAACGCGCCGCCCGGCATCGGGCTACCACCTGTACGCGGTCTCTCCATGTTCGGTTACGTCCAGTCCTACGGCTTCGGAATTGTCAGAAACCTTCAGGCCGATGGTGACTTTGATTACCCATAATATGACGAACGTCATCACGAACGCCCACGCCCATGTGGCTACGATGGATATAACCTGGTTGAGTATCTGCTCACCTCGAGAAGCGTCTGTGAACGCCGCTATGCCGCCGAAGCCAACTCCGACGAATAGGCCGGTAGCCAAGGCTCCCCAGGTTCCGCCGATTCCATGAACGCCCCATACCGAAAGCGCATCATCGAGGTTTAGCCTGACAAGGAATCTGGCGGCAAGGTCGCATACAACGCCCGCGACCAATCCTATAATTATGGCGGGCATCGGGCCGACGAAACCGGCCGCCGGGGTTATAGCCACAAGTCCGGCGACAGCGCCTGATGCCGCTCCAATCACGGAGGGCTTGCCATCCATCATCCACGCGATAGTGGTCCAGCCAATTATCCCGGCCGCCGCCGAGGTGTTCGTAGCCACGAAGGCTTTGACGGCATTTCCGTCTGCGGACAGAGCCGATCCGGCATTGAATCCAAACCATCCGAACCATAGAAGCCCTGTTCCAAGCACGACCATCGGCACGTTGTGCGGCTCCATGGGCTCGGAGCCGAATCCGATGCGTTTTCCGAATATTAGCGCCGCCACGAGCGCGGCAACGCCTGAGTTGATATGGACTACGTTGCCGCCGGCGAAGTCCAGCGCGCCGAGTTCTCCCAGCCAGCCGCCACCCCATACCCAGTGAGCTACCGGGGCATAGACTATCGTTACCCACAATATCGTGAAGATCATGTAGGACGAGAATTTCATTCGCTCGGCGAATGCGCCCGTTATCAGCGCGGGAGTGATGATGGCGAACATACCCTGGAAGATCATGAATGCCTGGTGAGGAACATTGTCGGCATATGGGCCGGGCTCGGACGCGCTCACGCCATTCAGTCCCAGATAGCTCAGGTCGCCGATGAACTTACCAATGTCCGGTCCGAATGCGAGCGAATATCCCCAGAGTACCCAGACCACTCCGACTAAGCCCATACTCATCAGGCTGTACATTATGGTACTTGCCGCATTTTGCTCCGCGCAAGTCCGCCGTAGAAAAGCGCCAATCCCGGTGTCATAAGCAGAACCAGCGCGGAAGATACAAGAATCCAAGCAACGTCGCCTGTATTCATGGGAGTTCTCCTAAGTCTGTAGATTCAGCAGATATATTAAAGGCAGTAGGCGCGAGTTTTCCACCTCGATATTGTCAAATGCTGAAACCTACTCCGACCCGCGCTAATAGGGGAGATTTTCTGACGCATAAAACCACAATGGCCTATGCGTCCATGTAGTTGGCGGGAGCCGAGTCGAAGCGGCTTCTGCATGAGAGGCTGTCGAAGTAGTACCAGGCGCCTTCCCAGTATCGCTTGGTACCCCTGGTGGGATCGAGTTCCGGCGTTCCGGCAACGGTCGTTCCCACAGGGGTGTCCAGCGCTGCCGACACATCTTTGCCGCAGACCTTACATTGTGGCATTTTTTACTCCGGGTATTGGAATCGCGCGGTTCGGGCTATACGGTCATACGGTCGTCGAACCCTGAATCCGCATCTCGCGACCCTCCCACTCCTTCTCGCGGAGGATGTACTTCTGAATCTTTCCTGTGGCGGTCTTGGGAAGTTCACCGAACTCGACGTACTTGGGGGCCTTGAAGCGAGCTATCCTCTCGCGCGTGAACTCGATAACATCTTCCGCCCCAACCTCGGCTCCCAACCTCGGGACCACGAATGCCTTCGGCACCTCTCCCCAGCGGTCGTCCGGAACGCCAACGACGCACACTTCCAGCACGCCCGGGTGTTCCATGATAACCTTCTCCACCTCCTGGCTGGATATGTTCTCTCCACCGGAGATGATGATATCCTTGGCGCGGTCCTGAAGCTCGATGTAGCCGTCCGGGTGCCATATGGCCAGGTCGCCGGAGTGGAACCATCCACCCTCGAATGCTTTGGCGGTGGCTTCGGGGTCGTTGAAATATCCTGACATAACGATGTTGCCGCGCATCACCACCTCGCCCATGGTCTGTCCGTCGCGCGGCACATCCTCCATGTCGGAATTGACCACCCGCAGGCCGGGTTCCGATACGACGAACGGCACTCCCTGGCGCGACTTGAGCAGCGCGCGCTCACTAGCGGGAAGGTCTTCCCATTCCGGCTGTATGGCGCAGATTGTGGTCGGGCCATAGGTTTCGGTGAGGCCGTAGGTGTGATGTATGAACGCCCCCATTTCCTCGATGCTTCGTATGACCTGCGGCGCGGGCGGCGCGCCCGCGGTCATTATCGTGAGACCGGATAGGTCGGCCCCTGCCGCTTCCGGGACGGAGTAGAGCATCGTTAGCACAGTCGGGGCGGAGCACATATTGGTTACGCCATACTTGTCTATCAGCCTGTATATCTCGGCGGCGTCAATGCGTCGCAAGCACAGGTGAGTCGCGCCGACCGCAGTGACGCCCCACGTATGGCACCACCCGTTGCAGTGGAACATCGGCAGGGTCCAGAGATAAGTGCTGCGCCACGTGACGCCGGACTCCAATATCTCGCCAAGCGCGTTCAGATACGCCCCCCGCGCGTGGTATTGCACGCCCTTGGGCATCCCGGTAGTGCCGGAAGTGTAGTTTATGGTTATGGGATCCGTCTCGGAATCGAGAGCTTCGCGATGGACTCCCGGTGGTGAAGACGCGAGGAACTCTTCGTATTCCATGCCTGGTAGGTCGTCTGCCTTGGGATGTGTGTCCACGACCTGTACGAACATCTCAACGCCGGGTATGTTATCGCGCATCTGACGTACCGTGTCGGAGAACTCGGTGTCGAATACCAAGACCTTCGCGCCCGAATGGTTCAGAATGTAGGAGATTTCTCTGGCCGACAGGCGAATGTTGATGGCGACGAGGATCGCGCCCAGGCGCATCGGTCCGTAGTGCCCTTCCAGCATGGCGGGGATGTTTGGGACCATGAAAGCGACTCGGTCCCCCTTGCGAACTCCTGCTTGACGGAGCGCTCCGGCGAGTTTGTTCACCCTGTCGTCCATCTCAGAGTAGGTGAAAGTCTTGTCGTTGTATATGATCGCTGCCTTGTCGGGATAAACCATTGCGCTGCGGTCGAGGAACGATAGCGGGTTGAGATCGTGAAAAGATACGCTGTTAGGCACTGCAAATATCCTCCAGGTTGATTGAGGCTGAGTTTACCAATGGTCAAAAGAGGCGTCAATTGAATGTGAATCGAGGCAGGGTTTTTTCAAAGTCGGTATTGGAGATATATTTCCAGCATCTTACAATGGGCCGGATTGGAGCTGTTTGATATATCCTGGTTTATAAAGCGGCAGGTGATTCAGCAGGTGGCGGCAGGTGGGTTGACTGGTGACGAACAGGTGACTTTTCCACCTGCGTTGACCTGCGTTTCACCTGCGTTAACTTTGGAGCGGTTTTTTAATGCTCCCTCTATTTTTGATAGTATAATTTCGTATTTATGTATATTGAGGTTAAAAGGCATCGGCAGTCGGCGCTCCGTTGTTAGTTTGTATGTTCGTATTATAGCGTAAATGGGATGTGGATGTGTAGTTCTACGGGAAACTGAGGAGGACTTTGAAAAGGCGCTGGAATCGAAGGTGTATTATCAGGAATCGAGAACACAGTGAGACCTTACGGGAGGACAATGTGACACACTCAGACAAGAACTCGTTCGTCTTTGTCGGGACATATACGCAGACTGAATCCGAGGGCATCTACACCTGCCGGTTCGACAGCGACAGCGGCGGGCTGGAACCCGTATCGGTCGCGACGGGCGCTGGGAATCCGTCATTTCTTGCGCTTCACCCCAACAAGCAGTTCATCTATGCCGCGTCTGAGGTTGAGCAGTTCGATGGAAAGAGTCAGGGCGCAGTGTATGCCTACTCGGTAAATCCTGAATCAGGAGAGTTGACTTATGTGAACAGGCAAGGAACGGGCGGGCCCGGACCGTGTCATGTGAAAGTGGACGCGACGGGCCATACTGTTCTTGCAGCCAACTATCGCGGCGGAAGCGTGTGTATGCTGCCCCTCAACAGCGACGGCAACCTCGGGCCCGCCTCTGACTTCATCCAGCATGAGGGTTCGAGTGTGAATCCCCGAAGGCAGGATCGCGCGCACGCGCACTCGATAAATCCGGACCCCCAGAATCGTTTCGTCTATGTGCCTGATCTTGGTCAGGATCGCATGGTCATCTATCGACTGGATATGGAAAACGGGCGACTGGCGCCGAGCGGGCCCGCGTATGTCGAAGTGAACCCTGGGTTCGGGCCTCGCCACTTCGATTTTCATCCCGGCGGGCAGTGGGCCTACCTGATCAACGAACTTGGCAGCGCCATAACCGCGTTCGAGTACGATAAGAACACGGGTGGACTATCTGAGTTCCAGACGATTGGGACGCTTCCGACCGGATTCTCAGGCTTGAATACGACGGCCGACATTCACGTTCACCCATCGGGCAAGTTTGTTTACGGCTCGAATCGTGGACACGACAGTATCGCCATGTTCGCGGTGGATCAGGACAGCGGGAGGCTCACCCCGATGGGGCATTGCTCGACCAGGGGACGTACTCCAAGGAACTTCGGCATAGACCCAACGGGCCAATTCCTGCTCGCGGCGAATCAGGACAGCGACAACATAGTGTCATTCCATATAGAGCAGGATTCGGGACTTATCTCGGCGACGAGGCACGAAGTGAACATTCCCATGCCGGTGTGTGTTCGCTTTCTGGATGAATAGGGAAAGGTTTCATGGGAGAGGCATCTAGGCACATAGGTTTATGAAAGGATTAACGGAACATCCCATATATCACGTATATGTGTAGAAACTAGACTGGCCTTCCCCGCCAATCATTTTGCCATATAAATTTCTTAAGTCAACAACCGCTCCAAATTCTATAAAAATATCGAAAAATAATTTGTAATTATTACCCCAATAAATCATTGAACACGCCATTGGAGCTCCTTTAGTATCACTCTTGCCATTCTCCAAGAATTTAAGGCGTGTATCGTATAGGAAGCACACCGCAGTAGCATTACCCCAGACATATTTTTTCCAGTGATCGGTATTAGCCGCTACTGGAACTAACGCTAATACTTCCGAACCATATAGCTTATGCGCATACGCACACTTACGTAACCAATGTCTTATAGTTGTATTCCGCTTTCGGTCAGCTCCATATGGAGGATTTACATAGATAGCTTGGAAGTTCCATTCTTCAGCTAGACCATCATTTTCAGGCAGAGTCCATTCTATATTGGCTCTAACAATAGACCATTCATTGGCGCATGGGTCAAGATCTATTCTTCCGCCGAAAACTCTCTTGACCGCTTCAACATACTTAGGTGGGGTACACCAATGTACGCTCTGCGATGTAACATTGCGTCCTGCCGTCACTTCAGAATATCCTGCCAGTTTTTGTTCGCAAGAGTATCAAGTTCGCTTTTCAACTCAGCAACAGATTTTCCGTTCGGAGATATTATACC